>NZ_CP192749.1:2135000-6935000 GCF_050749075.1 Kitasatospora dryopteridis
GTCATCGGCATGGTCGGCCAGGGCTGGTGGCCGGGGCGCTCCTCGCTGGGCCTCGGCATGATCTCCAGCTGGGTGACCGAGGCCGCGCCCTGGCGGTGGGCGGTGCCGACGCAGTCCGCGCCGGTGTCGCCGCCGCCGATGACGACCACGTGCTTGCCCTTGGCGCTGATCGGGGAGTCGACGTAGTCGCCCTCCTGCACCTTGTTGGCGAGCGGCAGGTACTCCATGGCCTGGTGGATGCCGGCCAGCTCCCGGCCCGGGACGGGCAGGTCGCGGGCGGTGGTGGCGCCGGCCGCGATGACGACCGCGTCGAAGCGCTCGCGCAGCTGCTGGCCGGTGATGTCCTCGCCGACGTGGACGCCGGTGCGGAAGCGGGTGCCCTCCGCGCGCATCTGCTCGATGCGGCGGTTGATGTGGCGCTTCTCCATCTTGAACTCGGGGATGCCGTAGCGCAGCAGGCCGCCGATGCGGTCGGCGCGCTCGTACACGACCACGGTGTGGCCGGCCCGGGTGAGCTGCTGGGCGGCGGCCAGGCCGGCCGGGCCGGAGCCGACGACGGCCACGGTCTTGCCGGACAGGCGCTCCGGGATCTGCGGGGTGACGCCGCCGCGGTCCCAGGCCTTGTCGATGATGGTGACCTCGACGTTCTTGATGGTCACCGCGTCCTGGTTGATGCCGAGGACGCAGGCCGACTCACAGGGCGCCGGGCAGAGGCGGCCGGTGAACTCCGGGAAGTTGTTGGTGGCGTGCAGGCGCTCGATGGCGCCCGTCCAGTCGTCCCGGTAGGCGAGGTCGTTCCACTCGGGGATGAGGTTCCCGAGCGGGCAGCCGTTGTGGCAGAACGGGATGCCGCAGTCCATGCAGCGGCCGGCCTGCTTGGTGATGATCGGCAGGAGGCTGCGCTCGACGTAGACCTCGTTCCAGTCCCGCAGACGGACGTCGACGGGACGGCGCTCGGCCAGCTGCTTCGGGGTGGTCAGGAAGCCCTTCGGGTCAGCCATGTGCCGCCTCCATCATCTTGCGAGTGGTCTCGGACTCGGAGAGCCCGTCGCGCTCAGCGGCATCCTTGGCGGCGAGCACAGCCTTGTAGTCGGTGGGCATGATCTTGGAGAAGCGGGAGACGCCGCCGCCCCAGTCGGCGAGGAGCTCGGCGGCCACGGTGGAGCCGGTCTCCTCGTAGTGCTGCTGCACGGTCTCGCGCAGCCAGTCGCGGTCCTTGGCGTCCGGGGCCTCGATGCCGACCATGCCGCCGTTGACATTGGCCGGGCGCAGGTCGAGGACGTACGCGATGCCGCCGGACATGCCCGCTGCCAGGTTGCGCCCGGTCTCGCCGAGGACGACGACCCGGCCGCCGGTCATGTACTCGAGGCCGTGGTCGCCCACGCCCTCGACGACCAGTGTGGCACCGGAGTTGCGGACGGCGAAACGCTCGCCGGCCTTGCCGCGGAGGTGGATGCGGCCGCTGGTGGCACCGTACCCGATGGTGTTGCCGGCGATGACGTGGTTCTGCGCGTCGGCGCCGATGGCCGCGGCGTCGCGGGCCGGGCGGACGATCACGACGCCGCCGGACAGGCCCTTGCCGACGTAGTCGTTGGCGTCGCCCTCCAGCCGCAGCGTGATGCCCTTCGGCACGAAGGCGCCGAACGACTGGCCGGCGGAGCCGGTGAAGGTGACGTCGATGGTCCCCTCGGGCAGGCCCTCGCCGCGGTACCGCTTGGTCACCTCGTAGCCGAGCATGGTGCCGACGGTGCGGTTGACGTTGCGGATCGGCAGCTGGATGCGGACGGCCTCGCCGCGCTCCAGGGCGTCCTCGGCCAGCTCGACGAGCTGGTTGTCGAGCGCCTTGTCGAGCGAGTGGTCCTGCACGGTGGTGTTGTGCAGGGCCGCGCCCTCGGGGAGCTCGGGCACGTGGAAGAGCGGCGCCAGGTCGAGGCCGGCGGCCTTCCAGTGGTCGACGGCGGCGGCCGCGTCGATGTGCTCGGCGTGGCCGACGGCCTCCTCGATCGAGCGGAAGCCCAGCTCGGCGAGGATCTCGCGGACCTCCTCGGCGATGAACTCGAAGAAGTTCACCACGAACTCCGGCTTGCCGGAGAAGCGGTCGCGGAGCACCGGGTTCTGGGTGGCGACGCCGACCGGGCAGGTGTCCAGGTGGCAGACGCGCATCATGATGCAGCCGGAGACCACCAGCGGGGCGGTCGCGAAGCCGAACTCCTCGGCGCCCAGCAGGGCGGCGATGACGACGTCGCGGCCGGTCTTCAGCTGGCCGTCGGTCTGCACGACGATGCGGTCGCGCAGGCCGTTCAGCAGCAGGGTCTGCTGGGTCTCGGCGAGGCCGAGCTCCCAGGGGCCGCCCGCGTGCTTGAGCGAGGTCAGCGGCGAGGCGCCGGTGCCGCCGTCGTGGCCGGAGACCAGCACCACGTCGGCGTGCGCCTTGGAGACGCCCGCGGCGACGGTGCCGACGCCGACCTCGGAGACCAGCTTCACGTGGACGCGGGCCTGCGGGTTGGCGTTCTTGAGGTCGTGGATCAGCTGAGCCAGGTCCTCGATGGAGTAGATGTCGTGGTGCGGCGGCGGGGAGATCAGGCCGACACCCGGGGTGGAGTGCCGGGTCTTGGCGACCCACGGGTACACCTTGTGGCCGGGCAGCTGGCCGCCCTCGCCGGGCTTGGCGCCCTGGGCCATCTTGATCTGGATGTCGTCCGCGTTGACCAGGTACTCGCTGGTGACGCCGAAGCGGCCGGAGGCGACCTGCTTGATCGCGGAGCGGCGCTCCGGGTCGTACAGGCGGTCCGGGTCCTCGCCGCCCTCACCGGTGTTGGACTTGCCGCCGAGGCGGTTCATCGCGATGGCGAGGGTCTCGTGCGCCTCGCGCGAGATGGAGCCGTACGACATGGCGCCGGTGGAGAAGCGCTTGACGATCTCGGAGACCGGCTCGACCTCGTCGATGGAGATCGGGGTGCGGTCCTTGGCGTCCAGCTTGAACAGGCCGCGCAGCGTCATCAGGCGCTCGGACTGCTCGTTCACCCGGGAGGTGTACTGCTTGAAGATGTCGTACCGCTTGTTGCGGGTGGAGTGCTGCAGGCGGAAGACGGTGTCCGGGTCGAACAGGTGCGGCTCGCCCTCGCGGCGCCACTGGTACTCGCCGCCGATCTCCAGCGCGCGGTGCGCGGCCGGGATGCCGGAGGCCGGGTAGGCCTTGGCGTGGCGGGCGGCGGTCTCCTTGGCGATCTCGTCCAGGCCGATGCCGCCGAGCTTGGTGGTGGTGCCGGCGAAGTAGCCGTCGACCAGCTCCTGGGAGAGGCCGATCGCCTCGAAGACCTGGGCGCCGCGGTACGAGGCCACGGTGGAGATGCCCATCTTCGACATGACCTTGAGCACGCCCTTGCCGAGCGCCTTGATCAGGTGCTTGATCGCCTTCTCGGGCTCGACGCCCTGGATGAAGACGCCCTGGGCGACCAGGTCCTCGACGGACTCCATCGCCAGGTAGGGGTTGACCGCGCCGGCGCCGTAGCCGACCAGCAGCGCGACGTGGTGCACCTCGCGGACGTCGCCGGCCTCGACGATCAGGGACACCTGGGTGCGCTGCTTGGTGCGGATCAGGTGGTGGTGGATCGCGGAGGTGAGCAGCAGCGACGGGATCGGCGCGTGCTCGGCGTCCGAGTGGCGGTCGGAGAGGACGACGATGCGGGCGCCGTCGGCGATCGCGGCGTCGGCCTCGGCGGCGATCTCGGCCAGGCGGGCGGCCAGGCCGGACCCGCCGGTGGAGACCTTGTACAGACCGGACAGCGTGACGGCCTTCAGGCCGGGCTGGTCACCGTCGGCGTTGATGTGGATGAGCTTGGCCAGCTCGTCGTTGTCGATCACCGGGAAGGTGATGCCGACGGAGCGGCAGTGCGAGGGCTGCGCGTCGAGCAGGTTGCCCTCGGGGCCGAGGTTGCTCAGCAGCGAGGTGACGAGCTCCTCGCGGATGGCGTCCAGCGGCGGGTTGGTGACCTGCGCGAAGAGCTGCACGAAGTAGTCGAACAGCAGGCGCGGCTTCTCGGAGAGCGCGGCGATCGGCGAGTCGGTGCCCATCGAGCCGAGCGCCTCGGCGCCGGTCTTGGCCATCGGCGCCAGGATGACGCGCAGCTCCTCCTCGGTGTAGCCGAAGGTCTGCTGACGGCGGGTCACCGAGGCGTGGGTGTGGGCGATGTGCTCGCGCTCGGGGAGCTTGGCGAGCTGGATCTGCCCGGCGGCGATCCACTCCTCGTAGGGGTGCTCGGCGGCGAGGGCGGACTTGATCTCCTCGTCCTCGACGATGCGGCCCTCGGCCGTGTCGACCAGGAACATCTTGCCGGGCTGCAGGCGGCCCTTCTTGGCGACCCGCTCCTGGTCGATGTCGAGCACGCCGACCTCGGAGGAGAGGACGACCAGGCCGTCCTCGGTGACCCAGTAGCGGGCGGGACGCAGGCCGTTGCGGTCGAGGACCGCGCCGACCTGGGTGCCGTCGGTGAAGGTGACGCAGGCCGGGCCGTCCCAGGGCTCCATCAGGTTGGAGTGGTACTGGTAGAAGGCGCGGCGGGCCGGCTCCATGGTGGCGTGGTTCTCCCACGCCTCCGGGATCATCATCAGCACCGAGTGCGGCAGCGAGCGGCCGCCGAGGTGGAGCAGCTCCAGGACCTCGTCGAAGGACGCGGAGTCGGAGTGGTCCGGGGTGCAGATCGGGAAGATCCGGTCCAGACCCTGCCCGTTGGCGTTGGCCGGGATGAGGTCGGTGGCGAGCTGGGACTCGCGGGCGGTCATCCAGTTCCGGTTGCCCTTGACCGTGTTGATCTCGCCGTTGTGCGCGACGAAGCGGTACGGGTGGGCGAGCGGCCAGCTCGGGAAGGTGTTGGTCGAGAACCGCGAGTGCACCAGGCCGATGGCGGAGGCGTAGAGCCGGTCCGACAGGTCGGGGAAGAAGGGCTCCAGCTGGCCGGTGGTCAGCATGCCCTTGTAGACGATGGTGCGGGCGGACAGCGACGGGAAGTAGACGCCGGCCTCGCGCTCGGCGCGCTTGCGGACGACGAAGGCGACCCGGTCGAGCTCGATGCCGCGCCTCTCGGCGTGCGAGACGAAGAGCTGGCGGAAGCGCGGCATGACCGAGCGGGCGGTGGCGCCGAGCAGGTCCGGGGTGACCGGGACGTCGCGCCAGCCGAGGACGGTCAGGCCCTCCTCGGCGGCGACGGCCTCGATGGCGGCAACCGCGGCGGCGTCGGCGGCGTCCTCGTCGGGGAGGAAGGCGATGCCGACGGCGTAGGAGCCGGCGGCCGGCAGCTCGAAGGAGACCTTGGAACGCAGGAAGGCGTCCGGGATCTGGGTCAGGATGCCCGCGCCGTCACCGGAGTCCGGCTCGGCGCCGGTGGCGCCGCGGTGCTCCAGGTTGCGCAGGACGGTGAGCGCCTGGTCGACAACGGTGTGGTCGGCGATGCCGGTCAGCGTGGCGACGAAGCCGACGCCGCAGGCGTCGTGCTCGTTTCGCGGGTCGTACAGGCCCTGAGCAGCAGGTCGCGCATCCGGAACGAGCGCGTACGGGCGGCTGGCCTGCGCGGGCTCGTTGGCGGAGTGCATGGATGCAGACAGCATCGGCTCTCCCGTCGTCGTCTTTTGGCTTGGGAGCACCTCCCGGCCGGGAGCCGGAGGGGCTTGGTGCATTAAGGGACGACGTTGGCCCTCTGCGATTTCGTGCAAGTTACATGATGCCGGACATCCCGCGAAGTGGAACGGGGCGTCCACATGGCGGACATAACCTGCAGGTCAGCGGCGGTTACCGGCTGGTAGGTCCGGCCCGGCAGAACGCGCAACGGTGCGCGTGTTTCCACCAGTGTGCCCAACGGCCGCGCGGGTGAAACAGCGGCGAAACGCCCCGTCCACACGGCCGTGGTGGCGGCGCCTGCGATTCCATCCCGTACGGACGAGCACCGGGATGGAATCGAGGGCCGGAAGCTGCCGGGGAGAGCGTAGAACAGGCATGGACCACCGGCCCATGTGTGGAACGTCACGCACACCCCGGCATACCCATGCGATGCCCTGTGGCATCGCACGAGGTCAACCGACCGCGCCGCCGATGAGGTGGCCCAGCAGGAAGGTCAGACCGGCCGCGGCGCCGCCCAGGGCCAGCTGGCGCAGGCCGCTGAACCACCAGCTGCGGGCGGTCACCCGGGCCACCACGGCCCCGCACAGGAACAGGCCGCCGGCCGCCACCACCAGGGCCGGCCACAGCGAGGCCGCACCCAGCAGGTACGGCAGCAGCGGCAGCAGCGCGCCCAGCGCGAAGCAGGCGAAGGAGGAGGCTGCGGCGACGACCGGCGACGGCAGGTCGTCCGGGTCCACGCCCAGCTCCTCGCGGGCGTGCACGGCCAGCGTCCGCTCCGGGTCGCGGGACAGCTGCCGGGCCACCTCGTGGGCCAGCTCCGGCTCGACGCCCTTGGCCACGTACAGCTGGGCGAGCTCGGCCAGCTCGCCGTGCGGGTTGCGGCTCAGCTCCAGGCGCTCGGCCTCGATCTCGGCCTCGACCAGTTCGCGCTGCGAGGCGACCGAGGTGTACTCCCCCGCCGCCATCGAGAAGGCCCCGGCGGCCAGTCCGGCCAGGCCGGTGAGGATCACCGTGCTGCGGCCGACGTCGCCGCCTACCACACCGCTCACCAGCGCCAGGTTGGACACCAGGCCGTCCATCGCACCGAACACGGCGGGCCGCAGCCAGCCGCCGTTCACGTCGCGGTGGTGCCCGTCCTCCGGGATGCGCGGCTTGGGCTCCCCGGTGGCGGGCCGTTCTATGGCGGTGCTCATGGCTGTCAGGCCTCCTGTCGGACGTCCCCCCTGCGCAGCCGGGCACGGCGGCTCTGCCGTGGAGCTGGGCTGCCCGCAGGGCTCTACGAGTTCGAACGTAGCCCGTTGACCTGCGACTTTCCAGCAAAGTAAGGCTGTCCGAACATGCCGGCGGCCGCCCTCCACACGGGGTGGCGGGCGGCCGTCTGGCAGGCGTTCGGGCAGGTCAGGCGGGTTGCTCCGGGGCGGCGTCGGCCGGGGCGGCGGTGCGCTGGGCGCCCGGCGAGCTGTCCGAGGGCTGGGAAGCCCCGTCCTCCTTGTCCGCGGTGCGGGCGGCCGGGTCGATCGAATCCGGCGCCTCCCGGCCGGGGCGCAGCCTGGAGGACACCACCAGGTAGACGACCGCCGCCACGAAGAGCACGATCGCGGTCCAGTCGTTGAGGCGCAGGCCCAGGATGTGGTGCGCCTCGTCGATCCGCAGCCACTCGGTCCAGAACCGGCCGACGGTGTAGGCGGCGACGTACAGGGCGAAGGCCCGGCCGTGGCCGAGGGTGAAGCGGCGGTCGGCCCAGATCACCAGCAGGGCGACGCCGACGCACCAGAGCGACTCGTAGAGGAAGGTCGGGTGGAAGACGCCGTCGACGACCGTGCCGTCGGCCTCCACCTTGTGGATCTCCAGGCCCCAGGGGAGCGTGGTCGGCTTGCCGTACAGCTCCTGGTTGAACCAGTTGCCCCAGCGGCCGAAGGCCTGGGCGAGCGCGATGCCCGGCGCGATGGCGTCGGCGTAGGCGGGGAGCGGGACGCCGCGGCGGCGGCAGCCGATCCAGGCGCCGACAGCGCCGAGCGCGATCGCACCCCAGATGCCGAGGCCGCCCTCCCAGATCTTGAAGGCGTTCCACGGGTTCCGGCCGTCACCGAAGTACAGCTGGTGGTCGGTGATCACGTGGTAGAGCCGGCCGCCGATCAGGCCGAAGGGCACGGCCCAGACGGCGATGTCGCCGACCGTGTGCTTGGCACCGCCCCGGGCGACCCAGCGCCTGCTGCCGAGCCAGACCGCGACGACGACGCCGATGATGATGCAGAACGCGTAGGCGCGCAGCGGGACCGGTCCGAGGTAGAGGACGCCCCGCGACGGGCTCGGGATGTATGCGAGATCCATGGCAGGGTCGACGCTACCCTGTCGCGCGCGCGGTGCGGGCACCGGCGCGGGTCACAGCTTCCGAACGGTCGCGGGCCGGCCGGCGGGTGCCCGGCCGGCGGCCGCGGGGTGCGGCCGGGTGCGTCAGGGGGACGGTGCGGTGCTCGGCACCTGCGAGCCGGTGGTGCCGAGCTTCTTGCCCTGGTTGGCCTCGTCGACCCACTTCACGAGGTTCTCCGGGGAGATCTGCTCCTCCCCCTTCTTCGGGTAGACCGGGGTGCCGTTGAGCAGCACCGTCGGCGTGGACTTGAAGCCGGACTTGTCGAAGTCCTGCTGGACGGCGGAGACCCAGCCACCGAACTCGTTGTCGTTGACGCAGGCCCGGAAGGCGGGGGTGTCGAGGCCCGGGACCTGCTTGGCGAGGTCGATCAGGGCCTCCTTGTCGCCGAAGGTGTCGCTGGTCTCGGCGGGCTGGTTCTTGTAGAGCACGTCGTGGTAGGCGCGGAACTTGCCCGCCTCCTGCGCGCAGGCCAGGGCGTTGGCACCGTACTTGGAGCCCTTGCCGCCGAGCGAGCGGTCGATGAACGAGACGATGTGGTAGTTCGCGGTGATCTTGCCCGCGTCCTCCAGCTCGTTGACGGTCTGTGTGAAGGCCTGCTCGAAGCTGCCGCAGGCGGGGCAGCGCGGGTCCTCGTAGACGGTGAGGACGGAGGGGGCGTCGGCCGCGCCGCTGGGGATGACGAGGTTCTTCTCGCCGGTGGTGCCGGCCGGGGCGGCGGTCGGGGTCTCCGGCTTGGAGCGCTGGTTCTGCACCACGACGCCGGTGACCACCGCGGCGGCGATCACGCCGATCACCACGCCGCCGACGACGAACTGCTTCTTGCGCCGGCCGCGGGCCTCGTCGGCAGCCCGCTGCTGCTGCAACCGCTCGCGGGCGGTGCGCTTGCCTTCTCGGTTCTTCTCGCTCATGGGTGCTGTGTCCAAGGCCGTGTCCGGGTCGTCGGAGGGATGCGGGGTGTCCGCGGGGAGGGATGGGGCGCGGAGTGCGGTGGGCGGGCGGTCAGGCGGCGAGCCAGGCGTCGGCCGAGAACTTCGTCCTGGGCCGGAGGACCAGCCAGACGGCGAGCAGCAGGAAGCCGGTGTCGCGGAGGATCTCCTGGAGGTACTCGGTCTTGGAGGCGTCGACCGTGCCGCCTCCGCCGAAGCAGCCGCAGTCGATGGAGATGCCGCGGGCCCAGGCCGAGGCGATGCCGGCGATGAAGGCCAGCAGCAGCAGCGCCGAGACCGCGGCGACCAGCCGGGTGCCCAGCCCGATCAGCAGCAGCAGTGCCAGGGCGAGCTCCAGGAACGGCAGGCCGTACCCGGCCGGCTTGACCAGGGACTCGGGCAGGATCTCGTAGGCCCGGACGGCCTGGGCCGCCTCGGCCGGATCGGAGATCTTGGCGAGCCCGGCCCAGCCCCAGACCACCGCCAGGCCGAGGCGGGCGGCCAGGCCGATCCACTCGGAGGCCGGGCCGGTCAGGACGCGGCGCAGCCCCCCGGCGCTCTGCGGCCGGATCGTCTGCTGACTGGCCATGCGGTCTCCCCCTGGGCGTGGTACGGCTCGGTGCGGCCCGTGTGCTGCGGCGCGCGGCGCCGCGGCGGCGGCCCCTGACGGATGAACCGTAGAGGAGGAAGTACGGTTCCTCCGCTTTGGCGAATTAAGCCGAAAGGGTGAGATTTTCGGGGGTGATGTCCGGCTTGTTCTAACGGTCCTGACGATCCGTCCGGCCGCAGCGGCCGACCGGCGCGTCGGCGGCGGAGGGCTCGCGGCCGTGCGGGCTCGGGGACCGCTCGCCGAACGCCGCGAGGGCGGCGGCCGGGCCGACCCAGGCGCGGGCGTCCCGGGCGGCCTGTTCGGCACCCCGTCTGGCCAGCGCCTGGCCGGCCGCGGTCTGCACCCCGAGGGCCGTGCCGAGGGCGAGGGCGGCGGCCGCCGCACGGATCAGGACGGCACGGTGCAGGAACGGCACGGGCGGACCTCTCGACGGTCGGGGCGGTGGAGCGGTGCACGAACCACGGAGTGCGGACGGCACCGTCAACCCGTCCCTCCGCTCAACGCGGGTCAACCGCACCCGATGCGCCGGCCGTCCACTCTCCACTCGTGCGGGTGAATTTCCGGGGCCGGAGGAACCACGACGGCCCGCCGCCTCGTGCGATGCGGCGGGCCGTCGGTCGGAGCGGGCCGGGCTACCGGCGGCGGACGCCCGCCGCGAGGTCGGCGGCGAGGGCGCGGACTGCGCCGAGGGCCGCCTCGGTGTCGCCGTCCGCGTCCAGGATGCGCTGGACGAAGGCGGAGCCGACGATCACGCCGTCGGCGAAGCCCGCCACCTCGGCGGCCTGGGCGGCGGTGGAGACGCCGAGGCCGACGCAGACCGGCAGGTCGGTGGCGGCCCGGGTGCGGGCGACCAGGTCCTCGGCGAGGTCGCCGACCTGGGCCCGGGTGCCGGTGACGCCCATCACCGCGGCCGCGTAGACGAAGCCGGAGCCGGCCGCGGTGACCTCGGCGAGGCGGGCGTCCTTGCTGCTGGGGGCGACCACGAACACGGTGTCCAGACCGTGCTCGCCCGCCGCCTTGCGCCACTCCTCGGACTCCTCCACCGGGAGGTCGGGCAGGATGCAGCCCGCTCCCCCGGCGGCCGCCAGGTCGGCGGCGAACCGGGCGACGCCGTACCGGTCGACCGGGTTCCAGTAGGTCATGACCAGCACCGCGGCCCCGGGGTGCGCGGCGGCGACCTCGGCGACGGTGTGCAGCACGTCCTTGATCCGGACGCCGCCGCGCAGCGCGATGTCGTCGGCGGTCTGGATGGTCGGGCCGTCCAGCACCGGGTCGGAGTGCGGCAGGCCGATCTCGACGACGTCGCAGCCGCCCTCGACCAGGGCGTTGACGGCGGCGATGCCGCCCTCGACGGTCGGGAAGCCGGCCGGGAGGTAGCCGATCAGTGCGGCGCGGTTCTCCGCCTTGGCCGCGGCCAGGACGGTGGTGAGCTTGGATGCCATGGTCACTTGCCCTCGCCGCTCTCGGTGTTCGCCTGGTCGTAGAGGCCGAAGTACTCGGCTGCGGTGTGCATGTCCTTGTCGCCGCGGCCGGAGAGGCTGACCAGGATGGTCGCCTCCGGGCCGAGCTCGCGGCCGAGCTCCAGGGCGCCGGCCAGCGCGTGGGCGCTCTCGATGGCCGGGATGATGCCCTCGGTGCGGGACAGCAGGCGCAGCGCCTGCATGGCGGCGTCGTCGGTGACCGGGCGGTACTCGGCGCGTCCGGTGTCCTTGAGCCAGGCGTGCTCGGGGCCGACGCCGGGGTAGTCCAGGCCGGCCGAGATGGAGTGCGACTCGATGGTCTGGCCGTCCTCGTCCTGCAGGACGTAGGTGCGCGAGCCGTGCAGCACGCCGGGGTCGCCCTTGGTGAGGGTGGCGGCGTGGCGCGGGGTGTCCGCGCCCTCGCCGGCGGCCTCGCAGCCGATCAGGCGGACGCCGGCGTCCGGGATGAACTCGTGGAAGATGCCCATGGCGTTGGAGCCGCCGCCGACGCAGGCGACGACCGCGTCGGGCAGCCGGCCGGTGCGCTCCAGGACCTGCTCGCGGGCCTCCACGCCGATGACCCGGTGGAAGTCGCGGACCATCATCGGGAAGGGGTGCGGGCCGGCGACGGTGCCGAAGAGGTAGTGGGTGGAGTCGACGTTGGCGACCCAGTCGCGGAACGCCTCGTTGATGGCGTCCTTGAGGGTGCGGCTGCCGGACTTCACGGCGACGACCTCGGCGCCGAGCATGCGCATCCGGGCGACGTTCAGCGCCTGGCGCTGCGTGTCGACCTCGCCCATGTAGATGGTGCAGTCGAAGCCGAACAGCGCACAGGCGGTGGCGGTGGCCACGCCGTGCTGGCCGGCGCCGGTCTCGGCGATGATCCGGGTCTTGCCCATCCGCTTGGTGAGCAGGGCCTGGCCCAGCACGTTGTTGATCTTGTGCGAGCCGGTGTGGTTGAGGTCCTCGCGCTTGAGCAGGACGCGCGCGCCGCCGGCCTCGGCGGAGAACCGCCGCACGTCGGTCAGCGGGCTCGGCCGGCCGGTGTAGTCCTTCAGCAGGCCGTCGAGTTCGGCGGCGAAGGCCGGGTCGGTCTTGGCCTTCTCGTACTCCTCGGCGACCTGCTCGACGGCGGCGACCAGCGCCTCCGGGATGAAGCGGCCGCCGTACGCGCCGAAGTAGCCGCGTGCGTCCGGGACGTGGGCGCCCGGCAGGTAGTCCTTCTCGGACATGGTGAAGCGTCCTTCTGGGTCGATGGGATGGCAGGAGGGACGGCCGGTCAGCGGCCGTGCGTCCTGCGCCATCGACGGCCCGGCACCTGGCCGGGCTCGCAGCCGATCACGTAGCGCACCCGCCGCCCCAGCACCCGGCGTGCGGGCGCGCGGCAGCCGCGCGGGCGGCAGCCGGGGGCGAGGCGGGAGGCGAGTTTCACGGCAGCGGTCAGCCCTTGTGGCGGAGGGCCGGGTGGGCGCCGGCGGCGACCAGGTCGGCCACCGCGGCCTTCGGGTCCTTGCCGGTCACCAGGGACTCGCCGACCAGCACCGCGTCGGCGCCGAGGTTGGCGTACTGGATGACGTCGAGCGGGCCGCGGACACCGGACTCGGCGACCTTGACGATCCCGGCCGGGATCGCGTCGACCACGTTGCCGAAGGTGTTGCGGTCCACCTCGAGGGTCTTGAGGTTGCGGGCGTTGACGCCGATGATCTTCGCGCCGGCGTCCACCGCGCGGGCGATCTCCTCCTCGTCGTGCACCTCGACCAGCGGGGTCAGCCCGATCGACTCGGCCCGCTCGACGAGCGAGACCAGGGCCGGCTGGTCCAGGGCGGCGACGATCAGCAGGGCGAGGTCGGCGCCGTGCGCGCGGGCCTCCCACAGCTGGTACGCGGTGACGATGAAGTCCTTGCGCAGGACCGGGGTGTCGACCGCGGCGCGGACGGCGTCGAGGTCGGCGAGCGAGCCGCCGAAGCGGCGCTGCTCGGTCAGCACGCTGATCGCGGCGGCTCCGCCGGCCGCGTAGTCCAGCGCCAGGGCGGCCGGGTCGGCGATCGCCGCCAGCGCGCCCTTGGAGGGGCTGGAGCGCTTGACCTCGCAGATCACCCGGACGCCGTCGCCGCGCAGCGCGGCCACGCCGTCCTTGGCCACCGGTGCCTTGGCGGCGAGCTCCTTGAGCTCGTCGAGGGACACCCTGGCCTGTCGCTCGGCGAGGTCCTCACGGACCCCGTCGATGATCTCGTCGAGCACACTCACGCGAGCGCCCCCATCATTTGCTGGCTAGGTGCCGGGAGGAACGGTGCCCACCCCGGCCTGGCTGTGCGGTCAAACCGCCGGAGGCGTTTCACGCGGATCGGTGAGGATCCCGTGCGTACGCGCCCCCGTTGGCTCTTCGATGGTATCGGGAGCAGGGGGCGCGGGGCGCATCCGCCCGGCGTGCGTCTCGCGGAGCGGACCGGGTGGGGGCGGGTCGCGGCGGGTGCCTCCCGCGCTCACACCAGGGGCGGTGCCAGCCCGGCCCCGGCCGGCAGGTTGCGCAGCACGGTGAAGACCACCAGCAGCACGGCCAGCACGACGGTCTGCGGCAGGGTGACGGCGAACCGCGGCGGGGTGCCGCCGGTGAGCGCGGCCCACAGCCAGCGCAGCCAGAACACGGCGGCGGCCACCGCCAGCACCATGACGAGCAGGTTGTCGTGGCCCGCGGCGTTCAGGTCGCCGTGGGTCAGCGCGTGCACGCAGCGCAGACCGCCGCAGCCGGGGCACCACCAGCCGGTGGCCTGCAGCACCGGGCAGGTCGGGTAGTGGCCGGGCGCGTTGGGGTCGACCGCGGCGACGTACGCCGTCGGCAGCGCGACGGCCACCAGGGCCGCCAGCGGGCGGACCAGCCGGCGGCCGAGCGGGACGGGGAGGTCGGGAGCGCTCACGGCGCCGATTCTCCTCCCCCGGCGCCGCCCCGCGCGGAAGGCCCCGCGGAAGGCGCGGCGCGGGGCGGAACGCACGCGCCCCCGGTCACCGTCGGTGATCGGGGGCGTCGGCGGACGTACGGTCAGGCGGCGCTGACGGGAGCGCGCTCCTCGACGGCCGGGGCGGCGGCCGGGGCGAAGTGCGGGCTCGGCTGCTTGCCCATGCCCGCCATCGACATCGCCTTGCCGACCACGAGCGCCAGCACCACGAGCACCAGGCCCGCGACGACGAGCAGCACGTTCGGGATGATCATGGCGACGCCGCTGACCGAGAAGCCGATGAAAGCGATGGTCACGCCGGTCCAGGCGGCGGGAGTGTGGCCGTGCGCTGCTGCCGACATCTGTTGGTGCTCCTTGTTCTCCGATTCCCGGCCGGGCGGTACGAGGCGCTCGACGGGGTTGACCCCTCCATTGTGCCGGGCCCTCACGCCCGTCCCCAAGGCGGGCCCCGGGTCAGCCGGTGGGATCTTCGCCACGGTCGAGGGCCTTCCACAGCTCGGCCGCGCCGTCGGTGGGCCGCGGTCTGGCGGCCGCCTTGCGGGTCGGCGCCTCGTAGCGGGCGCCCATCGCGGGCCAGGCCCGCCCGGCCAGGACGGTCAGCAGGCCCGCCAGCGCCAGCAGCACGCCGCCTGCGGCGGCCACCCAGGGCCAGCCCGTCCGGCTGATCTCCTCGGCGCGGGCACCGGCCAGCGCCAGCCGTCCGGCGGCCTCGGCGTTCAGTCCCGCGGTGTCGGTGGCGCCGATCACCGCGCCCGCGACCACGCCGAGGCCGGCCAGGGCGGTGAGCACGCCGACGGCGGTGCGGGCGGCGCCGCGGACGGCGAAGACGGCCACCGCGGCGGCCAGCGCCGCCAGTGCGAGCCCGGTGGGCAGCCCGGTCAGCCTGGAGCCGGTGGCGCTGACCTCCAGACGGCCCCCGGCGGTGCCGGAGACGACGCCCTCGGCCCAGGTGCGGCCGGTGGAGGTCAGGACGAGCAGGGCTCCGACGGCGGTCAGCAGCAGCATCAGGGCGAGCGAACGGCGGCCGGTCTTGGGTGCGGGAGAACTCACCCGTCCACTATCGCCGACCGCACGAACGGACCGGTCGGCCGGGGTCCCGTCGCGCGGGGTCAGTCCCGGTCGCGCGGGAAGGCTCCGGTGGCGACGACCAGGGTCCGGCCCCCCAGCTGTACGTTCACGTCCTCGCCGAACGGCACCCGCTCGGCCAGGTGGTAGGCGCCCGCGGGCTGCGGGTCGGAGTGCACGGTGCAGACGCCCTCGGCGGGGTCGACCACCACGTACACCGGGACACCGTGCCCGGCGTACCGGCGCAGCCGTTCCACGGAGCCGCCGCGGGGGCCCGCTGCGGGGACGACCTCCAGCACGGCCTCCAGGTCGTGCCAGGCCCAGCGGCCCCGGGCGTCGGGCCGGGTGCCCGCCGGCACCACCACGAGGTCCGGGGCGCGGCCGGGGGCCGCAACGGGAAGGTCCAGCGCGGCGTCGGGTACGGCGGCTCCGTGGCCCGCCAGCTGGTCCTCGACCTGCCGGACGGTGTCCAGGACGATCGCCCGCCGGGCCGCTCCGCGGAGGCTCATCGCGGTGCCCCCGTCCGTGGCGGCGGCCCGCACGGGAGGCCCGCAGCCGCGCGCACGCCCCGGGCGCTGCCCGTCCTCGTCGCGGTCATGGCGGCCGCCTCCCTCCGCGGGATCGGTTACCTCACGATACCGGCGGGCGCAGCGTGTTGGCGGTGGCGACGGCACGCAGCACGGCGGCGGCCTTGTTGCGGCACTCGGTGTCCTCGGCGTGCGGGTCGGAGTCGGCCACCACGCCGGCGCCGGCCTGCACGTAGGCGGTGCCGTCGCGCAGGACGGCGGTGCGGATGGCGATGGCGGTGTCGGAGTCGCCGGCGAAGTCGAGGTAGCCGACGCAGCCGCCGTACAGGCCGCGGCGGGTGGGCTCGAGCTCCTCGATGATCTGCATGGCGCGCGGCTTGGGTGCGCCGGAGAGGGTGCCGGCGGGGAAGCAGGCGGTCAGCACGTCGAAGGCCGTGCGGCCCTCGACGACCCGGCCGGTGACGGTGGAGACGATGTGCATGACGTGGCTGTAGCGCTCGATCGCCATGAAGTCGACGACCTCGACGCTGCCCGGCTCGCAGACCCGGCCGAGGTCGTTGCGGCCGAGGTCGACGAGCATCAGGTGCTCGGCCCGCTCCTTGGGGTCGGCGAGGAGTTCGGCGGCGAGTTCGGCGTCCTCGTGCGGGGTGGCGCCGCGGTGCCTGGTGCCGGCGATCGGGTGCAGCATCGCCTCGCCGTCGCTGACCTTGACCAGCGCCTCCGGGCTGGAGCCGACCACGTCGAAGCCGCCCTCGGCGGTGCCGTCCGGACCGGGGAAGCGGAAGAGGTACATGTACGGGCTGGGGTTGGTGGTGCGCAGCACCCGGTACACGTCGAGGGCGGAGGCCGGGCAGGGCGCCTCGAACCGCTGCGAGGGCACCACCTGGAAGGCCTCGCCGGCCCGGATGCGCTCCTTGATCGTCTCGACGGCCGCCCGGTAGGGGGCGCCGCCGAACGGGGAGTGCGCCTCGGCCGCGGTCGGGGTGAAGGTGGCCAGGCCCGGGTCGACCGGCTTGAGCAGGTCGGCCTCCATGGCGTCGAGACGGGCCACCGCGTCCGCGTACGCCTCGTCGACGCCGCTGGCCAGGTCGTTGTGGTTGACCGCGTTGGCGATCAGCAGCACGGTGCCGTCGACGTGGTCGAGGACGGCGAGGTCGGTGGCGAGCAGCAGGGTGAGCTCGGGGAGCTTCAGGTCGTCGGGGGTGAGGTTCGGCAGCTTCTCCAGCCGGCGGACGACGTCGTAGCCGAGATAGCCGACCATGCCGCCGGTGAGCGGGGGCAGGCCGTCGTCGGTGTGCCGGGGGGTGTGCAGGGCGGCGAGGGCGGCGCGCAGCACCTGCAGCGGGTCGCCGGTGGTGGGGATGCCGACGGGCGGGGTGCCGTGCCAGCGGGCGTTGCCCTCGGGGTCGGCGGTGAGGGTGGCGGCACTGCGGACGCCGACGAAGGAGTAGCGGGACCAGCTCTGGCCGTGCTCGGCGGACTCCAGCAGGAAGGTGCCGGGGCGCTCCCCGGCGAGGCTGCGGTAGAGCCCGATCGGGGTGAGGCCGTCCGCGAGGAGCCTGCGGGTGACGGGGATGACCCGGGTGTCTGCGGCGAGCTTGCGGAAGGCCTCGAGGTCCATGGGAGCGGGCACCGTTCGGAGAAGGGGGCGGGCTGGCGTGTGGTGCTGGGGCTGGCGTTGGTGCGGGCGTGGAGCCGGTCGAAAGGTTAGCGAGTGACCGGCAGCACGTCGGCGTCGAAGCAGGTGCGGTCGCCGGTGTGGCAGGCGGCGCCGGTCTGGTCGACCTTCACCAGCAGGGTGTCGCCGTCGCAGTCGAGGGCGACGGCGACGACCTGCTGGACGTGGCCGGAGGTGTCGCCCTTCACCCAGTACTCGCTGCGGCTGCGGCTCCAGTAGGTGCAGCGGCCGGTGGTGAGGGTGCGGTGCAGCGCCTCGTCGTCCATCCAACCCAGCATCAGCACCTCGCCGGTGTCGTACTGCTGGGCGATGGCGGGGAGCAGGCCGTCGGCGGTGCGCTTGAGACGGGCGGCGACCGCCGGGTCGAGGGCGGTGCTGCCGGGCGCTGCGGGCGTGGTGGACATGCGGCCCATTCTCGCAGGTCCCGCGCGGCGGGGTGATCAGTGTTCGCGGAGTGGGCGGGCCTCCTCGGGGCTCTCGCAGCCGTCCGGCCAGACGACCCTGACCTCCAGGCCGGCGGCGCGGGCGGCGTCGACGACGCGGGCGGGTTCGCTGCCGGGGCGGCCGTCCCAGACGGCGACCAGTTCGTCGACCATGCCGATCAGGACGCCGGCGTCGTCACCGGGCCCGCCGGCCCGGGCGGGGGCCAGCCGGTGCACGGCGCTGGCCGCGTTGAGCAGCCGGCGGCGGGTGTCGCGGCAGCCGTCCCCGGCGAAGGCGCCGGCCCGGGTCTCCTCGGCGGAGAGGACGGCCTCGATCCGGCCGCCGTGGTCGAGGACGGACTGCGCGAACCAGGTCTCCGGCCCGGGCCGGAGCCGTCCGACACCGACCAGGTCGTAGGCGCCGTGCGCGGTGACCAGCTGCCAGAGTTCGCCCCGGACGAGCATCTCGGTGAGGTCCGAGAGGGTTTCGTGCCCGATGATTCCGACTCGCATGAGAAGTTGACCCCTTGTACGGGTCGTGCCGGCCCCAGCGTACCGAGCGGCGGCCGGAGCGCGAACGACCGGAGCCCGGGAACGGGCGGAAAGCGAGGACGGGATGATCGTGGCCTTCTCCGTCACGCCGCTGGGCGTGGGCGAGGACGTGGGCGAGGCGGTGGCGGCGGCCGTGAAGGTGGTCCGCGACAGCGGGCTGCCGAACCGGACGGACGCCATGTTCACCAGCATCGAGGGCGAGTGGGACGAGGTGATGCCCGTCGTGCGGGCGGCGATCGAGGCGGTGAAGGAGTACGCGAACCGGGTCAGCACCGTGATCAAGATCGACGACCGGGCCGGGGTGAGCGGCGGACTGACCGCGAAGGTCGAGAGCGTGGAGCGGCACCTCGCCGCCCTGGAGGGCGGCGGGCAGTAGCGGTGATCCGCTGACGGCGGCGGCGGCGCCGGGCCAGAATGGCGGGGAGCCGAGGGGGTCGGGGTGGAACAGGGGCGCAGGCGGGCCGTCGTGGTGGTCGCCGTCGTGGTGGTGCTGGCGGTGGCGGCCGCGGTCTGGCTCTGGCCGGACGGCGAACGCAGGGCGGCCCCTCCCCCGCCCGCACCCGGCAGCAGCGCACCGAGCCCCTCCCCCAGCCCGTCGCCGACGCTGCCGTACCCCTTCTTCGAGCCGGGCACCTGCTTCGACCACCCGCAGCTCAGCGAGGTGATCACCCGGGCCGAGGAGCGGCCCTGCGAGCAGCCGCACGACGGCGAGGCCATCGCCAACGTCAAGCTGCCCGAGGGGCTGACCAGCGATGTGCAGATCGGGCGGGCCCTGCGGGACCTCTGCAAGGAGCCGCTCGCCGAACGGGACCGCCGCCAGGGCGGCGGCGGCCCGTACTACGGCTTCCCGCTGGGCCCCTACCTCCCGTACTACAAGCAGGGCATGCGGGACGCCACCTGCACCATGACCGTCAGCAACGTGCAGCACGGCCGCAAACTGACGGGCCGTTTCCACTGACGGACGGAAGGCACGCCAGGGGCGATCCGCGCCCCCGGGGGTGCGTCTTTCACATTCGGACGAGGCCGAGTTGGCGCATCATGGACATGTTGTCCCAGTGCCACCAGCCCTCGCAGATCATGCCGTCCTTGAAGCGGAAGGTCGTGGAGCCGGTCAGTTCGACGCGCTTGTGGGTGGCGGGCAGGCCCATGAAGTCGCCCTTGTGCATGCCGCTGAAGCTCCACATGGTGGTGACGCAGTCGCCCTCGGCGAGCTGCCGGTCGATGGTGAAGGCGAAGTCGAAGGCCTCCAGGTACTCGCCGCACTTGGCGCGGATGGCGTCCCGCCCCATGAGGTCGTTCTCGTCGGCGATGTCGTGGTCGTGGTAGTCGGTGGCGACGAGTTCGTCGAAGACGGTGAGGTCGCCGGCCGACATGCGCTGCATCAGCTGCTGGACGGCGGCCTTGTTGAGCTGCTCGTCGCGGACGATGTCCAGGTCGGTGAAGGTGGGCGGTTCGTCGCAGAGCGCCACCATCTCGTGGAAGATCCGGTCGGTCTCGGGCAGCTGGGAGTTCCGCATGGCCTCCTCGTAGGAGGGGAACTCGACGATCTCGACGACGTGCCGGGCGTCGGCGCGGTCGGCCCCGACCATCGAGTGGGTGGCCGTGCGACGGCCCCTGCTCTGCTCGATCCAGCTGTCCATCAGCCGGTTGAGGTCGTCGACCTTGTCGGTCCTGCACTCGATGAGCTGGACGAACGTCATGATGCACCTCCGGGTGGCTCCGCCCCCTGGCCCCTTGATCGTCCGCCGACCGCCGCACCCTCGGGTTCTTACGATCCTCCCGCTCCGCCCCACCGGCAAGGCACGGCCCGGGGCACGCCCTAGGGTGAGTCTTATGACGAGGTTTGCGCGGGGGGAACGCGAGCGGCTGGCGGATCTGCTGGTGGCGGCCGGGCCGCAGGCGCCGACGCTGTGCGCGGGGTGGACGACGGCCGACCTGGCGGCCCACCTGGTGCTGCGGGAGCGGCGGCCGGACGCGGCGGCCGGCATCCGGATCACGCCGCTCGCCGGGTGGACGGAGCGGGTGCAGCGCGGTTACGCGCAGCGGCCGTACGGGGAGCTGGTGGAGCTGTTCCGGTCGGGGCCGCCGGCGGTGTCGCCGTTCGCGCTGCCGGGCGCGGACGAGGCGGCCAACCTGGTCGAGTACTTCGTGCATGCGGAGGACGTCCGGCGGGCGGTGCAGGGCTGGCGGCAGGAGGAGGTCGCGGCGCCGCTGGCGGACGCGCTGTGGCGGCGGCTGCCGATGCTGGCACGGCTGGAGGCGGGCCGGAAGTCGCCGGTGCAGCTGGTGCTGGAGCGCCCGGACGGGCGGAGCGTCACGGTGGCGCACCGGACGGCGCCGACGGTGCACCTGACCGGGGAGTCGGGCGAGCTGGTGCTCTTCGCGTACGGCCGCGGGGCGCGCGCCTCGCTGTCGGTGCGCGGGCCGGAGACGGCGGTGGCCGCCCTGCGGAAGAAGCTGCCGCTGCCCGGCCCGCGCTGACCCGACAGCACCGGCCTACCCGCGCTGACCTGCGGAAACGCCGGGTTTTCGGCGAGCATCGCGCGATTGTCAGTGGCGCCGGTCACACTGGCTGGTGGCTGCGGCCTCATGCCTCCGCGCCCGGCGGAGCGGCCCGGCCACCGACCCTCGAAGGGGCGCACCACGATGCTCACCACGGAGTTCCGGACCGGCTCCCCCTGCTGGATCGACCTCGGGAGCCCGGACATCCCCGCGACCGCCGAGTTCTACAAGACCGTGTTCGGCTGGTCGTTCATGTCGCTGGGCGAGGAGGCCGGCAACTACGGCTTCTTCCAGCAGGAGGGCAGGACGGTCGCGGCGGTCGGGCCGCTGACGGAGGAGGGGGCCGCCCCGGCCTGGACGGTCTACTTCCAGACGCCGGACGCGGACGCCACCGCGAAGACCGCGGAGCAGCACGGCGGCACGGTGCGGGCCGAGCCGATGGACGTGATGACCGCGGGCCGGATGGCGCAGCTGTCGGACCCGGCGGGTGTGCAGTTCGCGATCTGGCAGCCCGGTGAGACCAAGGGTCTGGACGTGGTCAACGACCCCAACACCTTCTGCTGGGCGGAGCTCCACACTCCGGACCCGTCGGCGGCGACGGCGTTCTACCAGGCGCTGTTCGGCTGGCGCACGGAGGCGGTGGAGATGCCGGGGATGACGTACACGGTGGTCTCCACGGCCGAGGGCGGCGAGGCGCGGGAGGTCTCGCTGGGCGGTGTGGCGCCGCTGCAGAGCGAGCAGGAGCCGGTCCGCTGGGTGCCGTACTTCGAGGTCACCGATGTGGATGCGGTGCTGGGCCGGGCCGAGCACAGCGGCGGTGCGGTCGTGATGCCGGGCATGGACGTGCCGGGGGTCGGCCGGATGGGCTGGGCGACGGACCCGCACGGCGCGGTGTTCGCGATCATCAAGAGCGAGATGCCGTCCTGACGGGTTGCCGTCCCGACCTCGGGATGCCGTCCTGACCTCGGGGTGCCGCAACGCGCCCGGGCCCGCCGGTGGTCGGCGGGCCCGGGCGGTGGTCGGTGCGGCTCAGCGGACGGGGTGGCCGCTGCTGCGCAGTGCGTCCTTGACCTGGCCGATGGTCAGGTCGCCGAAGTGGAAGACGGAGGCGGCGAGCACCGCGTCGGCCCCGGCGTCGACGGCGGGGGCGAAGTCGGCGAGCTTGCCGGCTCCGCCGGAGGCGATCACCGGGACGGCGACGCATCTGCGGACGGCGCGGATCATCTCCAGGTCGTAGCCGTCCTTGGTGCCGTCGGCGTCCATGGAGTTGAGCAGGATCTCGCCGGCGCCCAACTCGGCGGCGCGGACGGCCCATTCGACGGCGTCGAGGCCGGTGCCGCGGCGGCCGCCGTGGGTGGTGACCTCGAAGCCGGAGGGCGTCACGGTGCCTTCGGGGGTGCGCCGGGCGTCGACGGAGAGCACCAGCACCTGGCGGCCGAAGCGCTCGGCGATCTCGCGGATCAGCTCGGGGCGGGCGATCGCGGCGGTGTTGACGCCGACCTTGTCGGCGCCGGCCCGCAGCAGCTTGTCGACGTCGTCGGCGGTGCGGACGCCGCCGCCTACGGTGAGCGGGATGAAGACCTGTTCGGCGGTGCGGCGCACCACGTCGTAGGTGGTCTCCCGGTCGCCCGAGGAGGCGGTGATGTCCAGGAAGGTCAACTCGTCGGCGCCCTGGGCGTCGTAGGCCTTGGCGAGCTCCACCGGGTCGCCGGCGTCGCGCAGGTTCTGGAAGTTGACGCCCTTGACGACCCGCCCGGCGTCGACGTCCAGGCAGGGGATGACACGTACTGCGAGGCTCACTGCTTGCCTTCCAAGGAGGTTGCCAGCCCGGCCCGATAGGCCTCGAGTTCGACCTCGACCATCATCCGGGAGTCGATCAGGCCCTGGACCACGACCATGGTCGCCACCGGGCGGATCGTGTCGAAGAGTTTCTTGTGCGCCCGGCCGACCTCGTCGCAGTCCCGGATGTGGGTGATGAACATCCGGGTGCGGACGACGTCGGCCGCGGAGAGCCCGTACTCGGCGAGGGCCTTGAAGGCGACCTCGAACGCCGTGAGGGTCTGCGTGTACGGGTCTCCCTCGTGATGGACCATGCCGCCCTCGAACGCGGTGGTGCCGGCGACGAGGACGGTGTCCCCGACCGCGATGGCCCGGGAGTAGCCGAACTGGTCTTCCCAGGGGGAGAAGCCGGACACTCGGTACGGACGTGATGCGGCCTGGCTCTCGGTCATCGGGACACAGCCTCCAGGGCCTCTTCGAGGGTGAACTTCTGCTCGTAGAGGGCCTTGCCCACAATGGCGCCCTCGACACCCTCGCCGGTCAGGGTGGCGATGGCGCGCAGGTCGTCCAGCGAGGAGACGCCGCCGGAGGCGACCACGGGCTTGTCGGTGGCGGCGCAGACGTTGCGCAGCAGCTCCAGGTTGGGGCCGGTGAGGGTGCCGTCGCGGTTGACGTCGGTGACGACGTAGCGGGCGCAGCCCTCGGAGTCGAGGCGGGCGAGGACCTCGTAGAGGTTGCCGCCGTCGCGGGTCCAGCCGCGGCCGCGCAGGGTGGTGCCGACGACGTCCAGGCCGACGGCGATCTTGTCGCCGTGCTCGGCGATGACCTTGGCGACCCACTCGGGGGTCTCCAGGGCGGCGGTGCCGAGGTTGACCCGGGTGCAGCCGGTGGCGAGGGCGGCGGCGAGCGACTCGTCGTCGCGGATGCCGCCGGAGAGCTCGACCTTGATGTCGAGGCGGCCGGTGACCTCGGCGAGCAGCTCGCGGTTGCTGCCGGTGCCGAAGGCGGCGTCGAGGTCGACCAGGTGCAGCCACTCGGCGCCGGCGTTCTGCCAGGCGAGAGCGGCGGCGAGGGGCTCGCCGAAGGAGGTCTCGGTGCCGGAGGCGCCCTTGACCAGGCGGACGGCCTGGCCGTCGCGGACGTCGACGGCGGGGAGCAGTTCGAGGCGGCTCATGTGTTCGACCTTCGGCTTCAGAGGGTGGTGACCCAGTTGGTCAGCAGGGCGGCGCCGGCGTCGCCGGACTTCTCGGGGTGGAACTGGGTGGCCCAGAGCGGGCCGTTCTCCACGGCGGCGACGAACGGGTGGCCGTGGGTGGCCCAGGTGACCAGCGGGGCGTGCAGCCGGGCGCTGTGGACCTCCAGCTCCCACCGGCGGACGCCGTAGGAGTGGACGAAGTAGAACCGGGTGTCGGCGCCGAGGCCGGCGAACATCCGGCTGCCCTCGGGGACGTCGACGGTGTTCCAGCCCATGTGCGGGACGATCGGGGCGTCCAGCGGTTCGACGGTGCCGGGCCACTCGTCGCAGCCCTCCGTCTCCACGCCGTGCTCGACGCCGCGGGCGAAGAGGATCTGCATGCCGACGCAGATGCCTAGGACGGGCCGGCCGCCCGCGAGGCGGCGGCCGATGATCTGCTCGCCGCGGACGGCCTTGAGGCCGCGCATGCAGGACTCGAAGGCGCCGACGCCGGGGACGAGCAGCCCGTCGGCGTCCAGGGCGGCCTGGAAGTCGGAGGTGACGGTGACGTTCGCGCCGGTGCGCTCGACGGCGCGCTGCGCGGAACGGAGGTTGCCGGAGCCGTAGTCGAGGACGACGACGTTCTTGGCCATGGAGGAAAGGTCCAGTCTCTCGAGGCCGGCTACAGGCGCATGATGCCGGCGGCCAGGCACATCACGGCGCCGATCGCGAGCACCGCGATGACGCCCTTGGGCAGCTTCTGCTTCCAGAACGAGATCACGCCGCCGGTCAGGAAGAGGCCGACGAAGATCAGTGCGATCGCGATGTTGCTCACAGGGCGCCCTTGGTCGAGGGGAGGATGCCGGCCGCGCGGGGGTCGCGCTCGGAGGCGTAGCGCAGCGCGCGGGCAAGCGCCTTGAACTGGCACTCGACGATGTGGTGGGCGTTGCGCCCGTACGGGACGTGGACGTGCAGGGCGATCTGCGCCTGCGCGACGAACGACTCCAGGATGTGCCGGGTCATGGTGGTGTCGTAGCTGCCGATCATCGGCGCCATGTTCTCCGGCTCGGTGTGCACCAGGTAGGGGCGGCCGGAGAGGTCGACGGTGACCTGGGCGAGCGACTCGTCCAGGGGAACGGTGCAGTTGCCGAAGCGGTAGATGCCCACCTTGTCGCCGAGCGCCTGCTTGAAGGCGGCGCCCAGCGCGAGGGCGGTGTCCTCGATGGTGTGGTGGGTGTCGATGTGCAGGTCGCCGTCGGTCTTGACCGTGAGGTCGAAGAGGCCGTGGCGGCCGAGCTGGTCGAGCATGTGGTCGTAGAACCCGACGCCCGTCGAGATCTCGGTCTTCCCGGTGCCGTCGAGGTCGATCTCGACGAGGACCGAGGTCTCCTTGGTGGTGCGTTCGACGCGGCCGATACGGGACATGCGGGGTTACAGCTCCTTGATCACGAGACGGACGGCGTCCAGGAAGGCGTCGTTCTCGGCGGGGGTGCCGGCGGTGACGCGCAGCCACCCGGGGACGCCGTTGTCGCGGACGAGCACGCCGCGGTCGAGGATCGCCTGCCACACGGCGTGGGTGTCGGCGAAGCGGCCGAACTGGATGAAGTTGGCGTCGGAGTCGGTGACTTCGACGCCGAGGCCGCGCAGGGCGTCGACGACGCGGTCCCGCTCGGCCTTGAGCTGCTCGACGTAGCCGAGCAGGGTGTCGGTGTGCTCCAGGCAGGCGAGCGCGGTGGCCTGGGTGACGGCCGACAGGTGGTAGGGCAGCCGGACGAGCTGCACGGCGTCGACCACGGCCGGGTCGGCGGCCAGGTAGCCGAGCCGCAGGCCCGCCGCGCCGAACGCCTTCGACATGGTGCGGGAGACCACCAGGTTGGGGCGGCCCTCGATCAGCGGCAGCAGCGAGTCGCGGTGCGAGAACTCGACGTACGCCTCGTCGACGATCACCAGGCTGGGCCGGGCGGCCTGTGCGGCCTCGTACAGGGCGAGGACGGTGTCGGCGGCGACGGCGGTGCCGGTCGGGTTGTTCGGCGAGCAGATGAAGAGGACGTTCGGCCGCTTCTCGGCGATCGCGGCGCGGGCCGCGTCGAGGTCGATGGTGAAGTCCTCGTTGCGCGGGCCGGAGATCCAGCCGGTGCCGGTGCCGCGGGAGATCAGCGCGTGCATCGAGTACGAGGGCTCGAAGCCGAGCGCGGTGCGGCCGGGGCCGCCGAAGGTCTGCAGCAGCTGCTGGAGGACCTCGTTGGAGCCGTTGGCGGCCCAGACCTGCTGCCGGGTGACGGCGTGGCCGGTGGTGCGGGTGAGGTAGGCGGCGAGGCCCTCGCGCAGCTCGACGGCGTCCCGGTCCGGGTAGCGGTTGAGGTGGCGGGCTGCCTCGGCGACCCGCTCGGCGATCCGGGCGACCAGCGGCTCGGGCAGCGGGTACGGGTTCTCGTTGGTGTTCAGCTGGACGGGGACGTCGAGCTGCGGCGCACCGTACGGGGACTGTCCGCGAAGTTCGTCGCGGATGGGGAGGTCGTCGATCTTCAAGAGTTGGGCACCGTCCAGTCGAAGCGGGCCCGGATGGCGTCACCGTGGCCGGGCAGGTCCTCGGCGTTCGCGAGGTTCACCACGTGCGCGGCGACGTCCGCCAGCGCCTCGCGGGAGTAGTCCACGACGTGGATGCCGCGCAGGAAGGACTGCACGGACAGGCCGGAGGAGTGGCAGGCGCAGCCGCCGGTGGGCAGCACGTGGTTGGAGCCGGCCGCGTAGTCGCCGAGCGAGACCGGGGCGTAGCTGCCGATGAAAACCGCGCCGGCGTTGCGGACCCGGGCGGCGACCGCACGGGCGTCGCGGGTCTGGATCTCCAGGTGCTCGGCGGCGTAGGCGTTGACCACGTCGAGGCCCTGCTCGACGTCGTCGACCAGGACGATGCCGGACTGCTTGCCGCCGAGGGCGGTGGCGACCCGCTCGCGGTGCTTGGTGTTCGCGACCTGGGTCTCCAGCTCGGCCTCGACCGCGTCGGCGAGCGCGAGCGAGTCGGTGACCAGCACGGAGGCGGCCATCGGGTCGTGCTCGGCCTGGCTGACCAGGTCGGCGGCGACCTCGCGCGGGGAGGCGGTCTCGTCCGCGAGGACCGCGATCTCGGTCGGGCCGGCCTCGGCGTCGATGCCGATCCGGCCCTTGAGCAGGCGCTTGGCGGCGGCGACGTAGATGTTGCCGGGGCCGGTCACCAGGTTGACCGGGCGGCACTCCTCGGTGCCGTAGGCGAACATGGCGACCGCCTGGGCGCCGCCGACCGCGTACACCTCGGTGACGCCGAGCAGCGCGCAGGCGGCCAGGATCGTCGGGTGGACGCTGCCGCCGAACTCCTTCTGCGGCGGGGAGGAGACGGCGATGCCGGGCACCCCGGCCTCCTGCGCGGGGACGACGTTCATCACCACGGAGGACGGGTAGACCGCGAGGCCGCCCGGCACGTACAGGCCGACCCGGTCGACCGGCACCCAGCGCTCGGTGACCGTGCCGCCCGGCACCACCTCGGTGGTGTGGTCGGTGCGGCGCTGCTCGCGGTGGACGAGGCGGGCGCGGCGGATCGACTCCTCCAGCGCGGCGCGCACCTTCGGGTCGAGGCTCTCCAGGGCGGCGGTGATCCGCTCCTCGGACACCTTGGTGGACTCGAGCTTCACTCCGTCGAAGCGCTCGGTGATCTCGACCAGTGCCGCGACCCCGCGATGGCGTACGTCCTCGCAGATCGGCCGCACCTTCTCCAGGGCGGCCTCCACGTCGAACTCGGCACGGGGCAGCAGGTCGCGCGGGTCCGAAACGGAGCCGCGCAGGTCGATTCGAGAGATCACACGGCCCAGTGTAAGGAGTGGCCGGAAACGGCGGCCGCGCATTTCAGTCCGTGATACGAAGGCTGAGACACGGGGGCGCGGAGCCCGCGGTGCGCGCCGGGGTCCCCGCCCGGCGCGGCCGGGACGCGCTCTGCGGCCGCGGCCGGACGCGCTCTGCGGCAAAAGGGCGAGGTCGCCGGGGCCTGCGGCAACTACGCTGTGCGCCGTGACAGAACGGCTGCCGCTCTTCCCGCTCAACTCGGTCCTCTACCCGGGCCTGGTGATGCCCCTGCACGTCTTCGAGGAGCGCTACCGCCGACTCGTCGCCGACCTGCTCGACCGGCCCGAGGAGGAACCGCGCCGTTTCGGGGTGATCGCCATCCGGGACGGGCGCGAGGTCGCCCCCGTCCGGGAGAACGACGGCCCGGCCGGTCCGCTGGACGGGCTGGGCACCGCCACCGGCGACCCGCTGGAGGCGCTCTACAAGGTCGGCTGTGTCGCGGACGTCACCTCCGCCCGCCGGCAGTCCGACGGCGGCTACGAGCTGCTGGTCACCGGCACCACCCGGTTCACCCTGACCTCGATCGACGCGGGCGGCGCCTACCTGGTGGGCGAGACCGAGCCGCTGGACGAGCCGCCCGGCGAGGGCTCGGGGGCGCTCGCCGCAGCGGTGGAACGGGCCTTCCGGGAGTACCGCAAGCGGCTCGCCGGGGCGCGGGAGGCGAGCCTCGCCGGCGACTCCGACCTGCCGCTCGACCCGCAGGTGCTGTCCTACCTGGTGGCGGCCGCCACCGTGCTGCCCGCGCCGGTCAAGCAGGAACTGCTGGCCGCCCCGGACACCGCGCAGCGGCTCACCGTCGAGCTGGAACTGCTCCGCCGGGAGACCGCGCTGCTGACCTGGCTGCCCTCCCTGCCGGCCGCGGACCTCACCCGCCAGGCCTTCAGCCCCAACTGACCTGACCCGGCCGACCGACCCGGCCGACCGACCGAGCCCAGGAGGGCCGCCGATGGCGAAGAAGACCAGGAAGGGCGGCCAGGGCACCCCGGCCACCGTCGCCCTGGAGGCCGCCGGAGTCGCGTACACCGTGCACGCCTACGACCACGACCCGGCCGCGGCCTCCTACGGCGGGGAGGCCGCCGAGCTCCTGGGCATCCCGGCCGGGCGGGTGTTCAAGACGCTGGTCGCCGACGTGGACGGCGCCCTGACCGTGGGCATCGTGCCGGTCTCCGGGCAGCTCGACCTCAAGGCCCTGGCGGCGGCGGTCGGCGGCAAGCGGGCGGCGATGGCCGACCCGGCGGCAGCCGAGCGCAGCAGCGGCTACGTACGCGGCGGCATCTCCCCGCTCGGGCAGCGGCGGGCACTGCGCACGGTGCTGGACGAGAGCGCGCTCGGCCACCCGACGGTGTTCGTCTCGGCCGGCCGCCGCGGCCTGGAGGTCGAACTCGCCCCGGCCGACCTGGTGGCCCTGACGAAGGCGCACACCGCACCGATCGGCCGCTGACCCGCACCCTGCGAGGGCACCACCCAGGGCAGTTCCCGCGCCCCCTGATGCGGTTGCCCGGTCACTCGCCGACGGGCGGCTCCTGCGGGTGGTGGGCCCAGGGCTGCGGGGAGGCCCAGTACGGGGGCGGGTCCTCCTCGCGTTTGCCGAAGGCGGCGGACAGGACGAGCAGCAGCACCATGGCCGTCATCGGCCACACCAGCAGGGCGCCGTGTGCGCCGAGCTCCAGCGGGGCGCTGAACCGGCCGCCGTCGCCGGCCTGCCGGGCGTGCGCGACCAGGTCGGAGGTCGGGCCGAGGCGCGTGCCGAGCTGCCAGGCGATCACCGAGCCGGCCAGGCCGCCGAGCGCGAGGCCAACAGCCACCGCGATGCCGCCGCCGCGGCGGCGGGTCGACAGGAAGGCGGCCAGCGCGGTGACCACGCCCGCGCCGAGGCCGAGCAGGGCGAAGACGCTGTCGGCGCCGGCCCGCTGCTCGCCCTCCGGGTCCGCGTACAGCAGTTGCTCGCCCTTGACGACCAGGCCCACCCGCGGGGCCAGCCAGAGCCAGAGCAGTCCGAGCACCACACCGAGCAGCGCCCCGGCGACCGTGATCAGCGCACCGATCCGCAGCTCGGGGAGCAGGGCGCGCTTCGGCCGCTCCCGTGGTGCGGGTGGGGGCGGCGGGGCGAACGGGTCGTGCGGGGCGGCCGGCTCGGCGCCCGGGCCCGTAGGTGTGTTCGGTGCGGTCACCGGGCCATCGTTTCACGACCGGGCGCGAAGCGGTCGGGTCGGGCGCGCCGTCGCACGGTCAGCGGGTGGCCCTCCGGTACGCCCAGGTGGCCGCGGTGAGCGAGCAGAGGCCGACGGCGCCGCAGACGGCGAGGTCGCCGAGGACGGCGGCCCAGTCCGGCGACGGGGCGAAGGTGCGGGCGAAGGCCTCCACGCCGTAGGTGGAGGGCAGCAGGTCGCGCAGCCAGCGGACGGGCTCCGGCAGGTTGCCGGCCGGCAGCACGCCGAGCAGCAGCGCGGCGGACATGCCGAGCTGGCCGAGCAGGGTGGCGATCTCCTGGCGCTTGGCGAGCAGGCCGCAGGCGGCGCCGAGTCCGGAGAGGGCCGCCCCGGCGAGCGGGACGACCGCGAGCAGCACCCACAGGTGGCCGACGGGCAGGTCGAAGAGCCAGGCGCCGGCCGCCGCGGTGACCAGGGTGCCGGGGAGGGTGAAGGAGGCGTAGGCGCCGGCCGCGCCGAGCACCACGGCGGCCGGCGGCACCGGCAGGGTGGCGTAGTGGTCGAGGCCGCCGGTGGCGCGCAGCCGGCCGAAGTACTGGGCGAGCAGGTTGAGCGCGACGAAGGCGACGACCAGGACGGCCGAGCCGGCCACCACGGCGTGCGCGGCCGGGTTGTCGCCGGGGTCGACGACGCCGCGCATCATCACCAGGATGCCGAGCGACTGGAAGGTGGCCACGAAGAGCAGCGGGATGCGGGCCACCTTGGCGCGGGCCAGCTGGGCGCGGTAGACCGCGGCGAGCGAGGGCAGCAGCCGGGCGGCGGGGGCGAGCTCGGCGGGGGCTGCGACGGCGGCGGGCGCCGGGGTGTCGAGGAGCGTCACTTGGCGAGTCCTTTGTGCCGTCCGCCGAGCTTGAGGTAGGCGTCCTCCAGGCTGGGGGTGGCCAGGGTGAAGTCGTCGAGGGCGGCGAAGGCGCTGCCGCTGGTGACCGCGGCGACCAGCTCGCGGGCCTGCTCGGGGGTGGTGCGGACGGTCCAGCGGCGGCCGGTGCGCTCGGCCCGGGCGGCGAGTTCGGCGACGGCGGGGACGTCGAGCGGGGCGTCGGTGCGCCACACCAGGTCGAGCCGGACGTCGCCGTCGACCAGGGCCTTCAGGCCGCCCGGGGTGTCGCAGGCGATGACCCGGCCGTCGTCGACGACGGCGACCCGGTCGAGCACCGTCTCGGCTTCGATCACGTTGTGGGTGACCAGCAGGACGGTGGTGCCGCGCTCGGCGCGGCGGCGGTCCACGGCGGACCAGACGGCGCGCCGGGCGACCGGGTCCATGCCGGTGGTGGGTTCGTCGAGGACGAGCAGCGGCCGCTCGCCGACCAGGGCGGCGGCGAAGCAGGCGAGGCGGCGCTGGCCGCCGGAGAGCTTGGCGAGCGGGCGGGCGGCGAGCGGCTCCAGGCCGAGTTCGGCGAGCACCTCGGCGGCCTCGGCGCGGGCCTGTGCGCGGCCCAGGCCGCGCAGCCGTCCGGTGGTCTCGGCGGCGAGGGCGACGGTCAGCTCGTCCAGCGCGGTGGACTCCTGGCCGAGATAGGCGAGCAGCCGGGCGGCCCGCTCGGGGTGGCGGACGACGTCGTGGCCGAGGATGTCGACGGTGCCGGCGTCCGGGCGGAGCAGGCCGGTGAGCTGGCGCACCAGGGTGGACTTGCCGGCGCCGTTCGGGCCGAGCAGGCCGAAGATCTCGCCGCGCCGCACGGTCAGGTCGATCCCGGCGTTCGCGCGGACCTCGACGGCCTTGGTGCCGCTGCCGCTGCGGTAGGTCTTGGCCAGTCCGCGGACGGTGCAGCAGGCCGGGCCCGGAAGGGTGTCCCGGGCCGGCGGCGGGTCCGGGGGTGCCTGCCGGTCGGTGTCGCTCACGCGAGAAGACTTTACGCTCCGCGGCGCCCGAACCGGGCACGGGGGCCGGTCGGGCCGGTGGGGACCACCGGGGCGCGGTCAGCCGGCCGGGGCGGTGGCGAGGACGATCGGGATGCTGCCGCAGGGGCGCAGCCGGGCGCCGTGGTGGTCGGCGCCGCCGTCGGGGCCGGTGAGCACCGCCGCGAAGTCCGGGCCGCGCAGCAGCGAGCCGGCCAGGTAGCGGGTGTCGGTGGAGACGGCGACCCGGCCGCGGGCGTTGACCAGGCAGGCGGGCCCGGGCAGCTCGCGCAGGACGGGCATCACGGCCGCCTCGAAGTGCGAGAGGTAGACGTCGGCGGCGGTGACCCCGGCGAAGGCGCCGTCGATCGTCACGGGTGCGGAGAGGGTGAGGCTGTACTCGTCCGAGCACAGGTAGTCGACGTACGGGCCGGCGACCGCGCGCAGGCCGGTGTCGCGGGGCAGTGCGTACCAGTCCCAGTGGGTGTAGTCGGAGTACGCGGAGTGGCCGGGGTCGAGGTCGAGCAGCAGCGGGCGGACGGTCCCGTCGGCGCTGCTCTGCCACCACTCCAGCCAGGCGGTGAACACCGCCCTCGTCCCGAACTACGCCGACGTCTTCGCCGGCCTGAAGAACCAGGCCTGGAACTCCGTCGACGGCGTCTCCTACGGCATCCCGCACGGCCGCGGCGCCAACCTGCTGATGTACAACACCGAGAAGGTCTCCCCCGCACCCGACTCCTGGTCGGTGGTCTTCGACAAGGCCGCGGCGTACAAGGGCAAGGTCACCGCGTACGACTCCCCCATCTACATCGCCGACGCCGCGCTCTACCTGATGAGGACGAAGCCGGAGCTCGGCATCACCAACCCGTACGCGCTGGACCGCACGCAGTTCGACGCGGCCGTCGCACTGCTCAAGGACCAGAACGCCAACGTCGGCGAGTACTGGAGCGCCTGCCTCAAGGAGATCTCCGCGTTCAAGAGCGGCGACTCCCTGGTGGGAACCAGCTGGCAGGTGATCGTCAACACCGCGCAGGCCGAGAAGGCACCGGTCGCCGCCGTACTGCCGAAGGAGGGCGCCACCGGCTGGTCCGACACCTGGATGGTCTCCGCCAAGGCCAAGCACCCGAACTGCGCCTACAAGTGGCTGGACTGGATCATCTCCCCGAAGGTGAACGCCCAGGTCGCCGAGTACTTCGGCGAGGCGCCCGCGAACGCGAAGTCCTGCGAGCAGACCGCCGCCAAGGACCACTGCACCACCTACCACGCCGCCGACGAGCCCTACTGGAAGAACGTCCACTTCTGGACCACGCCGGTCGCCAACTGCGTCGACGGCCGCAAGGACGCCAAGTGCGTGCCCTACCAGGAGTGGGTGCAGGCCTGGGCCGGGATCAAGGGCTGAGCCGCACCATGACGACCACCGTGCCGGCCGCCGGACCCGTCCGGCGGCTCGCCGGGGCACTGCACCGCCGGCCCCGGCTGCAGCTGTCCCTGCTGCTCTCCGCCCCGCTGGCCTGGCTCGCCCTGGCCTACCTCGGCTCCCTCGCCGTCCTGCTGATGTCGGCGTTCTGGACGACCGACACCTTCACCTCCAGCGTCGTGAAGGTCTGGAACACCGACAACTTCACCGCCCTGCTCACCACCGACGTCTACCACCGGGTCGCCCTGCGGAGCATCGGCGTCGCCCTCGCGGTGACCGCGCTGTGCGCCGTCATCGCCCTGCCCATCGCCTTCTTCACCGCGCGCATCGCCAAGCCCCGGTGGCGGCCGCTGCTGGTGGTCGCCATCCTCACCCCGCTGTGGGCGAGCTACCTGGTCAAGGCGTACGCCTGGCGGCTCATCCTCGCCGAGGGCGGCGTGCTGGACTGGATGCTCGCCCCGCTCGGAATGCAGGGCCCCGGCTACGGCCTCACCGCGACGGTCATGGTGCTGACCTACCTCTGGCTGCCGTACATGATCCTCCCCCTGCACAACGGCCTGGAGAACCTGCCGGACAACCTGCTGGAGGCCTCCGCCGACCTCGGCGCCGGCACCGGCCGCACCCTGCGCTCGGTGGTCCTGCCGATGCTGCTGCCCTCGGTCGCCGCCGGCTCCGTCTTCACCTTCTCGCTCAGCCTCGGCGACTACATCGCCGTGCAGATCGTCGGCGGGAAGACCCAGCTGATCGGCAACCTCATCTACTCCAACATCACCCTGGACCTGCCGATGGCCGCGGCCCTCGGCACCGTCCCGGTGCTGGTCATCGTCCTGTACCTGCTCGCGGTGCGCCGCACCGGAGCCCTCAGCAGCCTCTGACGGCCCGCACAGCGAAGGCCCCCCATGAATTTCTCCCGCCCCGCACGGATCGCCCTGCGGATCGCCGCCGGGCTCGGCTTCGCGGCGATCTACCTCCCGCTGCTGCTCGTCCTGGTCAATTCGCTCAACCCCGACCGCAGCGCGAGCTGGCCCCCGCCCGGCCTCACCCTGCACTGGTGGGGCGAGGCCTGGCGCAGCACCGGCGCCCGCGACGCCCTGTGGACCTCGGTCAGGGCCGGGGCCGGCGCCACCGCGATCGCGCTCGTTCTCGGCACCCTGATCGCCTTCGCCGTCCAGCGGTACCGCTTCTTCGGCCGGGAGGCGGTGTCCTTCGCGGTGGTGCTGCCGATCGCGCTGCCCGGCATCATCACCGGCGTCGCCCTCAACACCGCCTTCCGCACCGTGCTGGAGCCGCTCGGCGTGGGCCTCGGCATGTTCACCGTGGTCGTCGGCCACGCCACCTTCTGCATCGTGGTGGTCTTCAACAACGTGGCCGCCCGGCTGCGCCGCACCTCCGGCTCGTACCAGGAGGCCGCGATGGACCTGGGCGCGAACACCTTCCGGACGTTCGCGGACGTGACCTTCCCGATGATCCGCTCGGCGCTGCTGGCGGGCGGGCTGCTCGCCTTCGCGCTGTCCTTCGACGAGATCGTGGTGACGACCTTCACCGCCGGCCCCGGGGTGCAGACCCTGCCGGTGTGGATCTTCTCCAACATGGCCAGGCCGCAGCAGGCACCGGTGGTGAGCGTGGTCGCGGCGGTGCTGGTGCTGCTCTCGGTGGTACCGATCTACCTGGCCCAGCGGCTCTCCGCCGACAGCTCCGGCGGCGGCCGGCTCTAGGGCAAACCTTCAGGACGCTCGGTGGTCGGTTCAGGGGCGCTCGGTCAGTCGTCGGCCATCGCGGCCTGGCCGCCGGGGACGCGGGTGGCGAGTTCCTTCCAGAAGCCGTCCCGGATCGCGTAGCGGTCGGCCTCGTCTATCTGGTCGTCCTTGTGCGCGAGCAGGCCGAAGCGGGCCGCGTATCGCAGCAGTTCGCCGTCGAGGCGGTGCGGGATGCGCGGGTAGTCCGTCCACAGGACGGTGAGCCGGTCGACCGTGCCGAGCCGGTCGATCCAGCGGCGGGCGAAGACCTGGCCCACTTCGTGGGCGTCGCCGCCGACGCTGGTGATGTCCTCCTCGCGGTCGGCCCAGCGCTCGGCCGAGGTGGTGATCTGGGCGAGGGTGGGCAGGCCGTCGGCGGCCGTGGCAGGGGTGTCGGCGGCCGGGCGGTCGACCCAGCCGCGGTCGGAGGTCCAGCGCAGCACCGGCCCGCCGTGGGCGGCGGCCGCGCGGTCGGCCGTGACGCGCTCGGCGGCGGAGCGCACCGCGAGGTCCTTCGGGGTGGGGACCACCTTGAGCGCGGCGGCGGGCTGCGGGCGGCCGGGCGCCGGGTCGGCCGGCGAGGAGGCGGGCACGCCGGGGGCGGCGGCGAGGATGCCGGCGATCCGCTGCCCGGTGCCGGGGGCGGGGAACGGCGCGGGCAGCTCGCGCAGCCGTACCCACCGCTCCATCCAGGCGCGGTCCAGGACCCGCCGCTCGTCGGCCTCGGCGACGAGGTCCTCGGACTGGTTGAAGTCGCCGTCGGCGGCCTGCAGCGCCCACAGGTGGACGGCGACGCCGTGCTCCTTGGCGGACATCACACCGGGCAGCAGGTCGCCGTCGCCGGTGACCAGCACCACGTCGGTGCAGGCGTGGTTGCGGGCGAGTTCGGTGAGCTCGGCGTGCATGGCCGCGTCCACGCCCTTCTGCACCCAGCGGCCCTCGGCGCGGGTCAGCGCACCGAGGCGGACGGTGACCCGCGGCAGCACCCGCAGCCGCCGGTGCTCGGGCAGCGGGCGCCGCTCGGGGGCGGCGTCGAACCAGTACACCCGCAGCAGTGGCAGGCCGGTCTCGGCCTCGGCCCGCTCGCGCAGGGCGGAGATCAGCACGGCGTGGTCGACGGCCACCCGCGACCTGCTGGGCTCGCCCACCAGCAGGCTGGCGGCGGCGCCCAGCAGGTAGCCGGCGTCGACGAGGACTACGCAGCGGTCCACGTCCGCTCCTCTCCTCCGAACGACCCCCGGTGGGGCGGGGGTGGGACGCCCCTGGCGGGCGTGGGGAATTGGGCAGTGCTTACCCTCGGAGGCGCCGCCGAACCGCTGCGGACGCCCGGGGCCGTGCAGGAGCACCGATGGCCTGCGGCGATACTGGGGGGATCATGCGGAAGAGTTCCTGGGCCCTGAGCGCGGCGGCGGCCGGTGCGGCAGTGGCCGTGCTGGCTGTGCCCACCATCACCACCGACCGTTCCCGCGGGGACACCGCGGTCACCGCGGTCACCGTCAACAACGGCAAGCCGATCCTGTTGGGGCCGCAGAAGGCGCTGACCTTCCCGCTGGTCGTCGAGGCCCGGGACGACTCGGGCATCCGATCGGTCGACCCGGTGGGCGTGTGGGGTCCCAACTACGGGGTGCTGAAGGTGGGCCCGATGCGCTGCACCGCCTCCTCCGCCACGGAGTCGGTCTGCCGCGGCACGGTGACCGTGGACCCGGTGGAGAAGCAGATCTTCAACGACGAGGCCGGCACCTGGTTCGTCGACCTGCAGGTGAAGGCCAACGACGGGGACCGGTACGTCGCCAAGACGGCCGGCGGGTTCTCGCTGAAGCGGGCGGCGAAGCTGTCCGGCTCGGGCGTGCCGGCGAAGGCGAAGGCCGGGCAGAGGATCACCGTGCAGGGCTGGCTGGCCCGCGCGTTCTGGTCGGACAACCGCTTCCACGGCTACAAGGACGGCGTGGCGTACCTGCAGTTCCGGCCCGAGGGCTCGCACCGCTGGACGACCGTCGCCAAGGCGGTCTCCACCGGCTCCGGCACGGTGAAGGCGATGGTCACGGTCGCCGGGCCCGGCGACTTCCAGTGGTACACCCCGGGCGACAAGTGGACGGGCGACGCGGTGTCCGCGGAGATGCCGGTCGCCGGAGGCCGGTAGCCGACCCCGCCCGGGCACCGACCTGCACCGCGGACGCGGACGGCCCTGCCCCCGCCGGAGCGGGAACAGGGCCGCAGGTGCGGGGGCGGTCAGCCGCGGAGCTCGGCGGCGACCAGCTCGGCGATCTGCACCGCGTTGAGCGCGGCGCCCTTGCGCAGGTTGTCGTTGGAGAGGAACAGCGACAGGCCGTTGTCGACGGTCTCGTCCACCCGGATGCGGCCGACGTAGGTCGGGTCCTGGCCGGCCGCCTGCAGCGGGGTCGGGATGTCGGTGAGCTCGACACCGGGCGCACCGGTCAGCAGCTCCACCGCGCGCTCCGGGGCGACCGGGCGGGCGAAGCGGGCGTTCACCTGCAGCGAGTGGCCGGTGAAGACCGGGACGCGCACGCAGGTGCCGGAGACCTTCAGCTCCGGGATGCCGAGGATCTTGCGGCTCTCGTGGCGGAGCTTCTGCTCCTCGTCGGTCTCGTTGGAGCCGTCCTCGACGATCGAGCCGGCCAGCGGGACGACGTTGAAGGCGATCGGGCGCTTGTAGACACCCGGCGCCGGGTACTCGACCGCGGAGCCGTCGTGGACCAGCGCGGTCGCGCCGTCCACCACCTTGGACGCCTGGTCGTGCAGCTCGGACACGCCGGCCAGACCGCTGCCGGACACCGCCTGGTAGGTGGAGACCACCAGGGAGACCAGGCCGGCCTCCTCGTGCAGCGGGCGCAGCACCGGCATGGCGGCCATGGTGGTGCAGTTCGGGTTGGCGATGATGCCCTTGGGGCGGTCGGCGATCGCCTGCGGGTTGACCTCGGCGACGACCAGCGGCACCTCGGGGTCGCGGCGCCAGGCGGAGGAGTTGTCGACGACGACGGCGCCCGCGGCGGCGACCTTCGGGGCGAGCGCCTTCGAGGTGGAGCCGCCGGCCGAGAAGATCACGATGTCGAGGCCGCTGTAGTCCGCGGTGGCCGCGTCCTCGACGGTCACCTCGGTGTCCTGCCACGGCAGCGTGCGCCCGGCGGACCGCGCCGAGGCGAACAGCCGCAGCTGCTCGACCGGGAAGTCCCGTTCCGCCAGGATCTCGCGGACGACGCCGCCGACCTGGCCGGTGGCCCCAACGATGCCGATCCTCATTGCGTTTCCTCCATGTCGTGCTCGATCGGGTTGTGCTTGATCGCCGTCCGCACCCTGCCATCATGCCTTGTCACCGGCGCGGCCCGTCGCGGTGTCCCACGGTGTGGGCGGCCACGCGGGACGGCCTGCGGCCCGCGGCCGGGAGCCCCTGCGGGTTCGGTGCACGGGCTCCGCAAGATGTCCGGGTCCCGTCGGCGCGGACGGGGATTCGTCCGAAAACAATTCGTTGCCGAACTTGCCGGGTCCCAGTGGTGCAGCCCCCGGGGGTACCGGGCTCTCAGCCCGTTACTGCGGCGAGGCGGGTGAGGGCGGTGGTGACGGCGGCGGGGGTGGCGGGGAGCAGGGGCAGGCGGACGTCGGGGGTGGGGATGCGGCCCTGGGCGTGCAGGACGCCCTTGACGACCGCCGGGTTGGGTTCGGCGAAGGCCGCGCGGGCGAGGACGGCCAGCCGGTGGCCCAGTTCCCGGGCGCGGGCGGCCTCGCCCTTGTGCCAGGCGTCGGCCAGTTCGGCGTACCGGCCGGTGGCGAGGTGGGCGGAGGCCAGGATGCCGCCCTCGGCGCCGATCGCCATCATCGCGGAGAGCTGGACGTCGTCGCCGGCCAGCACCCCGCGGTGCCCTCGGCCGAGCAGGTCGACCGCGGTGTCGTCGACGGCGCCGCCCGCGTACTTCATCCCGGCCACTCCCGGCAGTCGCAGCACCTCGTCCAGCACGTCCGCGTCGAGCCGCTGCCCGGTGCGGTACGGGATGTGGTAGACGATCAGCGGGACGGGGCTGCGCTCGGCGAGGTACCGGAAGTGCGCCAGCACCCCGGCCGGGCCGGGGCGGACGAAGGCCGGCACCGTCACCAGCGCCGCGTCGGCCACGCCGTCCAGGGCGGCCAGCGCCTCGGCGGTGCGGCGGGTGTCGCCGGCGCCGACGCCGACCGCCAGCGGGGCTCCGTGGGCCCGGCAGACCGGCGCCAGCACCTCGACGACGGTGCGCTTCTCGTGCTCGTCCAGGGAGCCCGGCTCCCCGGTCGTGCCCAGTGCCACCAGGCCGGCCGCGCCGGCGGACAGCAGCTCGCCGGCCAGCCGCTCCAGGGCGTCGGCGGCGACGGAGCCGTCCGCGGCGAAGGGGGTGACCAGCGGTACGTGAATCCCGTGCAAGTCCATGCCGTCGAGCCTGACGCCCCGGCACACTGCAGGTCCAGTTCACATTTCCGAGGCTTCTCGTAAGCTGAGCCGATGCTCGACGTCCGCCGCCTGCGCCTGCTGCGCGAACTCGCCCACCACGGCACGATCGCCGCCGTCGCCGAGGCGCTCGCCTTCAGTCCGTCCGCCGTGTCCCAGCAGCTGTCCGTGCTGGAGAAGGAGGCCGGGGTGCCGCTGCTGGAACGCACCGGCCGCCGGGTCGCGCTCACCCCCGCGGGGCGCAACCTGGTGCGGCACGCCGAGGCGGTGCTGGAGCGGCTGGAGCAGGCCTCGGCCGAACTCGCGCACGCCCGCCGCGGCCTGGCCGGGCCGCTGCGGATCGGCACCTACCCGTCGGCGGCCCGCGCGATCGTCCCGGCCGCGCTCGCCGGGCTGGCCGCCCGCCATCCGGGGCTGGAGCCGATGGTCTCCGAGGTCGACCCGGCCGCCGTGGCGGCCGCGCTGCGGGCCGGCGAGCTGGACGTCGCCCTGGTCCACGAGTACGACCTGGTGCCGGCGGAACCGGAGCCCGGCCTTGCACTCACCCAGCCGGTGTTCACCGAACCGATGTACCTGGCCGCGGCCGCCCCGGGCACGGTCGCCGAGCACCGCGGCTCGCCGTGGATCATGGGGCCGGTGGGCACGCTCTGCCACGCGATGGCGCTGCGGGCCTGCGAGCGGGCCGGGTTCACCCCGCGGGTGCGGCACCACGTGGACGACTTCACCACCGTCCTCGCGCTGGTGGCGGTCGGCCAGGGGGTCGCGCTCGTCCCGCACCTGGGCACGGTGCCCGGACCGCCGGCGGGCGTCGTCCTCACCCGCCTGCCGATGCACCGGCGCACCCGCACCGCCTTCCGGGCCGGCGCCGCGGCCCATCCGGCGGTCGCCGCCTTCACCGCGGCCCTGCACTCGGCCGTCCCGCCGGAGCTCGGCGGCGGCATCCCGCAGGGCTGACCGGGCCGCGGGGCGGCGCCCCGGGCTCAGGCCGGCTTGCGGGCGTCGACCAGGGTGCGGGCCGAGTGGGCGGTGAACGGGCCCTCGGCCTCGATGAGTCCGTGCAGGTCGTGCAGCCGGTCGCGGTACTGCGCGACGGTGAAGCCGGGGACCATCCAGATCACCTTGCGCAGGAACCAGACCACCGCGCCGATGTCGTGGAACTCGATCCGCAGCCGCTCGGTGCGCAGGTCGACGACCTCCAGACCGGCGGCCTCGGCCGCGGCCCGCTCGTCGTCCGGGTGGCGGCCGCGGAGGACGGCCTCCGGCAGCGGCCCGAGGAAGTACTCGACCAGCTCGAACACGCTCGCCGGGCCGACGTGCTGGGCGAAGTAGCTGCCGCCGGGCCGCAGCACCCGGGCGATCTCCGCCCAGTGCGGCACCACCGGGTGACGGCTGGTCACCAGGTCGAAGGCGGCGTCCGCGAAGGGCAGCGGCGGGTCCTCGGGGGCCGCGACCACCACCGCGCCGAGCGGGTGCAGCAGCGCCGTGGCCTTCGCCAGGTTGGGCGGCCAGCCCTCGGTGGCCGCCATCAGCGGCGGGAAGGGGGCGGCGCCGGCGAGCACCTCGCCGCCGCCGGTCTGCAGGTCGAGGGCGGCGCCGACCTGCGCGAGGCGTCCGCGCAGCAGCCGCCGGTAGCCCCAGGAGGGGCGCTGCTCGGTGGCGCGGCCGTCCAGCCAGGAGAAGTCCCAGCCCTCCACGGAGGCCGCCTCGGCCTCGGCCACCAGGTCGTCGAAGGTTCGCGTCATGGCCCGATCCTCGCCCTCGGGAGGCGGCCGGGGCCACCGTTTATCGGGCGGACACGGCGCGGGCGCTACCCTTCGCGCATGGCAGAGCTGATCAACGAGGACGTGCCCGGCCGCTACGGCCCCGAGGCGACGGTCGAGGTCGAGGCGTACGAGGTGGGTCCGGTCCGCACCGAGTACTCGCCGCGGCACGACGGCGACCCCGACCCCGGCGAGATCGTGTGGACGTGGGTGCCGTACGAGGAGCGGGACGGCCGCGGCAAGGACCGCCCGGTGCTGGTGGTGGCGCGCGAGGAGGGCGGCAGCCTGCTCGCCGTCATGCTGTCCAGCAAGGGCCACGACGGCGACCGCGACTGGGTGCCGATCGGCGCCGGCCCGTGGGACAAGTCCGGCCGGGACTCCTGGGTGGCGCTGGACCGCGTCATGCGGGTGTGGGACGGCGGCATGCGGCGCGAGGCCTGCGCCCTGGACCGGGCCCGCTTCAACCTGGTCGTCGACAGCCTCCGCCGCCGCTACCGCTGGCGCTGAACCGCACACCGGCGGGGGCGGCACCCGGCCGCCCCCGCCGGTAACGATTCGCCGATCTTCGCACGGCTCCCGGACGCCCTCGGTACAACTGGCGGACGACCTACCACTGGGAGCCCGGACACGTGAGCACCAACCACCCGTCGGGATACGGCTATCCGACGGACCCTCAGCAGAACCCCTATGCGCAGCAGGCGGGCCACCAGCCGCCGCCCGCCCCGGGCTACGGTGCGCCGCCCCCTCCCCCGCCCGGACCGCCGGGCTACGGGCCCGGTGCGTACGGGCAGCCCGGCAGCACTGCCCCCGGGTACGGCGCGCCCGGCTACGGCATCCCGGGACAGGGCGCCCCCGGGTACGGTGCTCCCGGGTACGGTGCGCCGGGGTACGGGCAGCCGCCGCAGGCGCTGCCGCACTGGCTCACCCCGGCCGGGCCGCCCGGTGTGCCGCCCGCGCCGGGGACCCGCGTACTCGCCCCGCCCGGGGAGCGCCTGGTCGCCCGCCTGATCGACCTCGCGATCCAGCTGATCCCGGCCGTCATCCTCTACGCCCTGCTCGGGGAGTACCTCGGAAATCTCTTCGTCGGCCTGCTGGCCTTCGCGTACGAGGCGGCGCTGATGGTCACCCAGCACGGCCAGACGGTCGGCAAGAAGGCGATGAGGCTGCGCGTGGTGGACGCCGCGACCGGCGGCCGGCCGACCGACAGCGCCCTCTGGGGACGCTCGGCCGTCGCCACCGTGCCCGGCGCCGTGTACTGCATCGGGTGGCTGTTCCAGGTACTCGACTCGATGTGGCAGCTGTGGGACAGGCCTCTGCAGCAGTGCCTGCACGACAAGGCCGTGCGGACCGTGGTGGTCAAGGAAAGCTGACGGCCCACCACCCGGGGGCGCGGTTCTCCGCGCCCCCGGGGTGCACCCGAGTGGCGGCTACCGGCGTCAGCCGGCGAGGCAGCTGGGGCCGAGGAGTTGCTTGAGGTCGCCGAAGAGAGCCGGGTCGGACTTGACGCGGTGGCGGTCCAGGCGGAGCACCGTGGTCTTGTTGCGTCCCTCCAGCCGGAGGCGGACCTCGGTGGTGCCCTTGTGGTGGGTGAGGACCTCGCCGAGGCGGGCGACCAGCGGCGGGGTGATCCGGCCGCTCGGGATGTTGATGACGATCGGCGCCTCGGCATGCGCGTTGGAGAGGTCCGGGACGGACAGCTCCATGCCCATCAGCCGCGGCACGTCCTCCCGCTTGTCGAGCTTGCCGCGGACGAACACCACGGCGTCCTCGACGAGTTGGGAGGAGACCAGCTGGTAGCTGGCGGGGAAGAACATGCAGTCGATGGAGCCGGCGAGGTCCTCGACGGTGGCGATCGCCCAGGCGTTGCCCTGCTTGGTCATCTTCCGCTGGAGGCCGGAGATGATGCCGCCGATGGTGATGATGGTGCCGTCGGGGCGCTCGGCGAGGTCGGCGACGGCGCAGTCCGCCTTGTCGGCGAGGACGTGCTCGATGCCGTGCAACGGGTGCGAGGAGACGTACAGGCCGAGCATCTCCCGCTCCTGGGTGAGCAGGAAGGACTTGTCCCACTCCTCCTCGGAGAAGACCACGTCGAGGCCGAAGCTCGGTTCGTCGGAGACGGAGTCGCCGCCGAACAGGTCGAACTGGCCCTCGGCCTCCTTGCGCTTGACGCCGACCACGTTGTCGATCATCGGCTCGAACTGCGCGGTGAGCCCCTTGCGGGTGTGGCCGAGGGAGTCGAACGCGCCGGCCTTGATGAGGGATTCGACGGTGCGCTTGTTGCAGACCACCGACTCGACCTTGTCCAGGAAGTCCGGGAAGGAGGCGAACTTCCCCTTGGACTTGCGGGTGCGGATCATCGACTCGACGACCGGACCGCCGACGTTGCGGATGGCGGTGAGGCCGAAGCGGACGGTGTCGTTGCCGTGCGGGGTGAAGTCGGCGTCGGACTCGTTGACGTCCGGCGGCAGGACGCTGATGCCCATCTTGCGGGCCTCGTTGAGGTAGACCGCGGACTTGTCCTTGTCGTCCTTGACCGAGGTGAGCAGGCCGGACATGTACTCGGCCGGGTAGTTGGCCTTGAGGTAGGCCGTCCAGTAGGAGACCAGTCCGTAGCCGGCGGTGTGGGCCTTGTTGAACGCGTAGCCGGAGAAGGGGACGAGGACGTCCCACACGGCCTGGATCGCGGCGTCGGAGTAGCCGTGCTCGCGGCAGCCCTTCTGGAAGGGGACGAACTCCGCCTCCAGGATCTCCTTCTTCTTCTTGCCCATGGCGCGGCGCAGCAGGTCGGCCTGGCCGAGCGAGTAGCCGGCGAGGATCTGCGCGGCCTTCTGGACCTGCTCCTGGTAGACGATCAGGCCGTAGGTGGGCTCGAGGATCTCCTTGAGCGGCTCCTCCAGCTCCGGGTGGATCGGGGTGATCTCCTGCTGGCCGTTCTTGCGCAGGGCGTAGTTGGTGTGGGAGTTGACGCCCATCGGGCCGGGGCGGTACAGCGCGAGGACGGCGGAGATGTCCTCGAAGTTGTCGGGCTTCATCAGGCGCAGCAGCGAGCGCATGGGGCCGCCGTCGAGCTGGAAGACGCCGAGCGTGTCGCCGCGGGCGAGGAGTTCGTAGGTGGGCTTGTCGTCGAGGGGCAGATCAAGCAGGTTGATCTTGATGCCCTTGTTCTTCTCGATCGCCTTGACGGCGTCGTCCATGATCGTCAGGTTGCGCAGGCCGAGGAAGTCCATCTTGAGAAGGCCGAGGCCCTCGCAGGTGGGGTAGTCGAACTGCGTGATGGTGACGCCGTCGGTGTGCCGGGTCCAGACCGGGATGTGGTCGGTGAGCGGCTCGGCGGACATGATGACGCCTGCGGCGTGCACGCCGGGCTGGCGGATCAGGCCCTCGATGCCGCGGGCGGTGTCGATGACCTTGCGGACGTCCGGGTCGGTCTCGTACAGGCCGCGGATCTCGCCGGCCTCGCTGTAGCGGGGGTGCGAGGAGTCGGTGATGCCGGACAGCGGGATGCCCTTGCCCATGACGTCCGGCGGCATCGCCTTGGTGATCCGGTCGCCCATCGCGTACGGGTAGCCGAGGACGCGCGAGGAGTCCTTGATGGCGGCCTTCGCCTTGATGGTGCCGTACGTGACGATCATGGCGACCTTGTCGGAGCCCCACTTCTCCGTCACGTAGCGGATCACGTCGCCGCGCCGGCGCTCGTCGAAGTCGATGTCGACGTCGGGCATGGAGATGCGCTCGGGGTTAAGGAAGCGCTCGAAGATCAGGCCGTGCGGGATCGGGTCGAGGTCGGTGATGCCCATGGCGTAGGCGACCAGCGAGCCGGCGGCCGAGCCACGGCCGGGGCCGACCGCGATGCCCTGGCTCTTCGCCCACATGATGAAGTCGGCGACCACGAGGAAGTACGCCGGGAACCCCATCTGGATGATGGTGTCCATCTCGTACTCGGCGAGCTTCTTGTGCTCCTCGTCGTAGCCCTTCGGGAAGCGCCAGTCCATGCCCTCCCAGACCTTGGACTTGAAGAAGTCCGCCTCGGACTCGAAGCCCTCCGGGATGGGGAAGCGGGGCATGAGGTTCTTGAACTCGAACATGCCCGCGGTGTCGACCCGCTCGGCGACCAGCAGCTGGCTGTTGCGGCAGCCCTCCTGCCAGGCGTCGGAGGAGTCCAGGCCGTACATCTCGGCGGCCGACTTGATGTAGTAGCCGGTGCCGTCGAAGCGGAAGCGGTCCGGGTCGGAGAGGTTCTTGCCGGTCTGCACGCACAGCAGCAGGTCGTGCGCGCCCGCGTCGCCCTCGGTGGTGTAGTGCGAGTCGTTGGTGACCACCGGCGGGATGTTCAGCTTCTTGGAGATCTCCAGGAGGCCGTCGCGGACCCGCTGCTCGATGTCGAGCCCGTGGTCCATCAGCTCCAGGAAGTAGTTCTCCTTGCCGAAGATGTCCTGGTAGTCGGCGGCGGACTTCACCGCCTCGTCGAACTGGCCGAGGCGCAGCCGGGTCTGCACCTCGCCGGAGGGGCAGCCGGTGGTGGCCATCAGGCCGGCCGCGTGCTCGGCGATGATCTCCTTGTCCATCCGGGGCCACTTCACCAGCCAGCCCTCGGCGTAGGAGCGCGAGGTCAGCTTGAAGAGGTTGTGCAGGCCCTCCTTGTTGCGGGCCCAGATGGTCTTGTGGGTGTAGGCGCCGGACGCGGAGACGTCGTCCTTCTTCTGGTGCGGCTGGCCCCACAGGATGCGCTTGGTGTTGGAGCGGGACTCCGGGGCGACGTACGCCTCGATGCCGATCACTGGGGTGATGCCGGCGGCGGTGGCCTGCTTGTGGAACTCCGCGGCGCCGTACATGTTGCCGTGGTCGGTCATCGCGACGTGGGTCTGCCCGAGCCGCTCGACCTCCTTGAAGAGCTGCTTCAGCCGGGCGGCGCCGTCCAGCATCGAGTACTCGGTGTGGACGTGCAGGTGCGCGTACGGCTGGTCGCTCAAGGCGGGGCCTCCGGAGTCTCGGCATGATCGGAACCGGGCGCGAAACAGGTAAGGCCCGAGCCACCTGTCAGGGCCCGGACCACGGCTTCCGCGTCGCGGCACCGAGTCTAGTCCCCCGTCGCACCCGCCTCGGGACACGGCACGAATGCTCCTTGGTTCCTCGCCTCGTTCCCCTCACTTCCCGGAGGTCGGCGGGTCACGGAAGGAGACCCGGGGTTCCGGCCCGGGCGTGCACGCCGATAGCCTCGGGCGCACTGACGTGCGAGGAGGGGTTTCATGGCATACGGCCCGGTGGTGCAGCAGCGCACGCGAGGCGGAGGGCTGACCGCGATCGGCGTGCTGATGATCGTCCAGCTGGCCTCCGAGCTCGGCGTGCTGACCTACGACATAGCCCAGAAGGGGCCGGGCTACCTGCTGACCGCCCTCGGCCTGTCCTACGCGGACTACGTCGACGCCCCGGTCGGCTTCTTCGGCTACGACACCGGGTACTGCGTCGCCCTGGTGGCCCTCGCGATCGGCGCCTTCATGGGCGGGCGGTGGGTCCGCCCCGCGGCCGTGGTGCTGACCTCCGTGACCGGCTTCGCCGCCCTCACCCAGGTGCTCAACCAGGTGGTCTTCGAGGCCTCCCGGCGGACGTTCGCCGAGCCGCTCAGCCACCTGTGGCTCAACATGACCCTGCTGCTCGGCGTCGGCATCGCCATCGCGGTCGCCGCGATCGTCGGCGCGACCCGTCCGGCCGCCCCGGCCGCCCCCGCGCCGGTAGCCTTCCACCCGTACGTCCCTGCACAGCGCCAGGCCCACCCGCCGATCCCGCCGACGCCGCCCGGTCCCCCGTCGGCGCCGCCCGCGCCGCCGAACGCCTGAACCGCGGCCGCCCGCCGCGCGTCCTTTCCGTCCGGACCGGACAGCACCACCGATAGGACACTCCATGCCCGACCAGACCACCGTCGCCCACCGCGAGCCGGAGCGCGCCGAAACCGTCCTGCGGGTCTTCGACGACGCCTTCGGGGAGCTCCTGGCGCAGGACCCGGCCGCGTTCCGGGTGAAGTTCCGCAAGATGGCCGCCTCGGCGTTCGCCTTCTACCGGGGCACCGCCGCCCTCTTCTACGCCGACCTCACCACCGCCCCGTACGAGGCCTACGGCGCGCGCTTCCTCGACGAGCGCACCGGGCGGGTCTGGATCCACGGCGACCTGCACGCCGAGAACTTCGGCACCTACCTCAACGCCGAGGGCCGGCTCGTCTTCAACGTCAACGACTTCGACGAGGCCTACGTCGGCGCCTTCACCTGGGACGTCCAGCGGCTCGCCGCCAGCCTCGCCCTGATCGGCTACGCCAAGGCGCTCTCCGACGACACCATCAGCGGCCTCGTCCGCGCCTTCGCCGCCGCCTACCGCGGCCAGATCTCCGCGCTCGCCGGCAACGGCGACGCCGCCCAGTACACCCTCGACACCGCCGGCGGGCCGATCCTCGACACGCTGCGCGGCGCCAGGCTGCAGACCAGGGTCGCGCTGCTCGACTCCGAGACCGTCGTCGAGGGCTGGGACCGCCGGTTCCGGATCGGCGGCGGTGCCTTCCGGCTCGACGACGACACCCGCGCCGAGGTGCTGGCCGCCTTCGACCGGTACCTGGAGACCCTGCCGCCCGCCTCCCGCACCCGCCCCGACGCGCTGCGCGTCAAGGACGTCTGCGGCCGCCGCGGCATCGGCATCGGCAGCGCCGGCCTGCCCTCCTACAACCTGCTGCTGGAGGGCCACACCGACGCCCTCGAGAACGACGTGATCATCTACATGAAGCAGGGTCAGACCCCGGCCGTCTCCCGGCACGTGACCGACCCCGCCATCCGCGGCTACTTCGAGCACGAGGGCCACCGCACCGTCATCTCGCAGCGCGCCCTGCAGGCCCACAGCGACCCGTGGCTCGGGTACACCACCCTGCACGGCCGCGGCCAGCTCGTCGCCGAGGTCTCCCCCTACGCGGCCGACCTCGACTGGACGGACCTCAACGAGCCGGACGACCTGCGCACCGTCACCGAGTACCTCGGCCGGGCCACCGCCACCATGCACGCCGCCGCCGACGAGTCCTCCAGCGGCCACAGCCTCGTTCCGTTCTCCACCGAGCACGCCATCGACAAGGCCATCGCCGCCGACGAGGACGGCTTCACCGACATGCTCGTCGAGTTCGCCCACGCCTACGGCGACCGCGCCCGCCGCGACCACCAGATCTTCGTCGACCTCTTCCGCAACGGCCGCATCCCGGGCCTGTGACGGCCCCGGCGGCCGCGGGCAGCCCCCGCGGCCGCCGACCCGCCGCCCATCGTGAAAGACCCGGTGATCAGCGGTGATTCTCAGCGTCCACTTCGGCAACCAACGGCACTGCGGCGAAAGCCTGGAAGTGCGGTAGCGCCCCGAGCCGTCAGATCAGTGGCGGGAGCTCGTCCGGGGTGCCGTCGATCGCCGGGCCGCAGCCGGCCGGGAGGTTGGCCCTGACCATGGCGACGGCCTCCTCGGCGGACGCCGCAAGGCCGATCGTGGAGTTCCCCGGTTCGTACAGCCGCCGGATTACGAATCCGGCGCCCCAGTTCGGGAAGACCGACGGAAGGTCGTGCGACCAGGGGAACTTGCTGCACCGGCTGAACTGCAGCGAGCCGTGGCTCACCAGCGGAAACAAGGAGCGGATGACCTCGTCGGCATGAGCCGCCTCCACCAGGTCCTTGTCCACGAGGTCCGGGCTCAGCTCCCGTACGGCATTCCAGGCCGCCACCACCGTGCCCGGCCGGGCTTCCGGTGCTTCTGTCATTCGGTTCCAACCAATCGACGCGGTCCTGTGCGGTTCGGGTCCGAGGATGTCCAGCGCGGTCAGGAGTCCAGGTCCGCGAGGAAGGCGAGGGCGGTGGACCAGGTGCGGTCGGCGGCCTCGGCGTCGTAGTCGGGGAGTTCGGGGTCGGTGTAGATGTGGCCGGCGCCGCGGTAGCGGTGGACCTCGACGTCGGCGCCGGCCTTGGTCATCCGCAGGTACCAGGCGTTCAGCCAGTCCTCCGGCTCGAAGGGGTCGGGTTCGGCGACGTGCAGCTGGACGGGGATCGAGGTGGCGGCGTCGTCGCGGATGTCCGAGGTGCCGTGGAGGAGGAGCAGGCCGCGGGCGTTGGTGTCGGCGAGGGCGAGGTTCTGGGCGACGGCCGCGCCGAGGGAGAAGCCGGCGTAGACCAGGCCGGGGCCCTGGCCGAGCAGCGGGGCGGCGGCGTGGACGCCGCGGCGCAGCAGTTCGTCGGTGGTGACCTCGTCCTTGTAGGCCATGCCGTCCTCGACGGTGTCGAAGACCCGGCCGTCGTACAGGTCGGGGGTGTGCACCTCGTGGCCGGCGGCGCGGAGCCGCTCGGCGGCGGCGTGGACGGCCGGGCGGAGTCCGTAGGCGGAGTGGAAGAGGACGATCTGGGCCACGGGGTGCTCCTTCGCTGAAGGGACGGTGCAAACTCCCATGATCCCCCACTCCGCCGACACCGCGGGCCCGGCCCGCCGGGGTGCGGCGGGCCGGGCGCGGGGGGATGCCGGGAGCAGGATTCAGGAGGTCTCGACCCAGACCCCGTCGAAGCCCTGCTTGGCGTGGAGGCTGACGAAGTTCCAGCCGGCGGGCGGGTTGGTCACGGTGAGGGTCTCGCTGTTGCCGGTGCGGGCCGACTTCGCGGTGTACCCGGTGTTGGTGGCCCAGTTGGCGGAGCTGTAGTAGAGGTCGGCGTCGCCGGTGCCGCCGCCGCTGGTGACGGTGAGGCGGGCGGTGCCGGCGGGGACCCAGAGGTAGAAGTAGCGGTGGTCACCCGTGGGCGAGGCGAGGTTGCTGCGGCGGCAGCCGGGCTCCAGGCGGCGGGTGTCGGGGTCGGTGCACTCGGGGCGGCCGCAGCCGGTGGGGGTGCAGGTGCCGAGCCAGCGGTCGAAGTCGGCGTCGTAGCGGGTGCCGACGGTGGTCTTGAGGTGGGTGCGGGCGCCGGCCCAGTCACCGGTGCGGTAGCGGGCGAGGACGGTGTCGACGTCGGCCCGGTGCGTCTCGATCATGTAGCGGACGGCGAGGTAGCCCCAGTTGTAGATGCGGGTGGAGTCGGCGTTGTCGTAGGTGGTGTCGAAGAGGGTGCTGAGGCGGTAGGTGTGCTTGCCGGCCTGGGTGAGGGCGTCGGTGTAGGTGGCGCCGCGGTAGGAGTAGGAGACGTACTCGGCGAAGCCCTCCACCCACCAGATGGTGGGGGTGGTGGTGCCGGCCGCGAAGTCGCCGTACATGTCGAACCGGCCGTCGAGGTAGTGGGTGTACTCGTGGTTGAGGTTCCAGATCTGGAAGTCGGGGCGCAGCCACTCGGCCTCGTGGGCGATGAACCGGGGCTGGTTGCCGGCGGCGGAGGGGTCGCCCTCGAGGTACATGCCGCCGTTGTCGGTGCTGATGCCGTAGATGGCGCCGGCGTAGGTGCGGTAGTCGGCGCTGGAGTCGAAGACGACGACCTCGATGGTGGTGTTGCGGTCGCCGGCGACGGGGCCGTTGTCGCGGACGATGCCGTGCAGGTAGGCGTCCTGGCCGGTGAGGCTGGTGCAGCTGGCGGCGAGCTGGTCGGCGGTCATCTGCTGGGCGAGGATGCGGATGCTCGGGCTGCAGGTGTGGCTGGTCTTCAGGACGGCGGCCTTGAGGCGGTTCGCCAGGTCGCAGGTGCCGTAGTAGGCGCACTGGGCGGAGTCGTACTCGGCGGCCATCTCGGCGAGGCCGACCCAGAGCCCGGCGGTGGGGCCGGTCATGGCGGTGCGGCCGAGCAGGTCCTTGACCAGCGGGCGGACGGCGCCCTGGAGTTCGGTGTGCTGGAGGAAGCGGGCGAGTTCCCGGCCTGCGTTGGAGACCAGGTAGGCGCGGTCGCCGCCGAGCATGCCGAGGTGGGCTCCGGCGAAGGCGGCGAGGGTGTCGAGGACGCCGTGGTCGGCGGCGACGGCGGCGACGAACTCGGGTGACTGGTGGCCGCGCCAGAGCACCGTGTAGGTGTTGTTGACGGCGTTGAGCATCCACCAGGAGGCGTCGTAGCGGCTGTCGTAGTCGGTCAGCAGGCGCCGGACGACGGCGAGGTAGCGGGCGTTCTCGCCGGAGCTGTCGATCAGGGTGACGGCCTCGGCGAGGGTCTGGCCGTTGGCGTCGGTGACGTCGCGGGAGTGCGGGGCGGCGAAGAAGGCGTCGAGGGCGCCGCGGATCGAGCTCTGCAGGGCTGCGCCGTACGGGCCCACGTCGCCGGAGTGGTACCACTGCACGTAGTAGCCGGCCCGCAGGTAGAGCACCAGCTGGGCGGCGGAGGTGCTGTTGTCGCCGGGGTAGCCGGCGGAGACGCCTCGCAGGGCGTCGGCGACGGAGACCATCTGGGCCTCGCGGAAGGCGCCGCGGGCGTCCGTGCCGGTGAGCGTGAAGAGGGTGTTGATGCAGCCGGTGTCGGCTGCCTTCACGGCCTGGACGAGGGCGCTGCCGGTGCGGCCGGTGAAGTCGCCGACGTTGCAGGCGGCGGCCGCGGTGCGGGGTGCGGCTGCGGTGCGCTGCTCGGCGGTGCGGGGCTTGTCGCGCCGGGTGGCGGCGGCGTCGTAGGCGGGCTGGGGTGCCCGTTCGGCCGGGTCGGCGACGGTGGCCTCGGCAGGGGCGAGGGCCGTTCCGGGCCGCGGGGTGGTCTCCGGGCGCGGGGCCGGGCCGGACCTGACGGGGCCGGACCGGGCGGTGGTGCCGGTCTGCTGCGGGGTGCCGGGGGCGGCCTCGCTCTCGGTGGAGAGCAGCAGGCCGAGTGTCAGACAGCAGGCGACGGCGAGCGCGAGCCATCGCAGGGCGCGCAGGGGTGAGGGTGTCCGGGAGGTGTGCACGTGGGGGCCTCCGGGCCGGGTCTGCGGCCGCGTGGGGGCGGCCGGTGGGGGTGTGTGCGGGCAGGGCGGAGCGGTCCGCACGAGCTCCGCCATCCGCGAAGGTGTGACATGTACAATTGCACGCGTCACATGGCATGGGAAGTCCTCACGCAGGCTCAAGTTCTCTTCGCGGACGCCCAGTTGGGCTTGAGCTGCAGCGGAGCGGCGTGGACATGAAGAGTCGAGGAACAGTCGTCCCAAAGTATGGACATCTGATTACCAGCCAGTAGCCTCTGACGGTGTGACAGAGACCACCGACTCCATGTCCCCCGCCGTCGCCCGGCCGCGCCGCCGCCGGGTGCTGAAGGCCGCCGCACTCACCGCCGGTGCGGCCGTCCTGCCGATCGCCACGGGCGCCGGCGCGGCCACCGCCGCCACCGCCCCCCAGTTCCTGCACGGTGTCGCCTCCGGCGACCCGCTGCCCGACGGCGTCGTGCTGTGGACCAGAGTGACCCCCACCCCCGAGGCCGTCCCCGGCTCCAACGCCGGCCCGGCCACCGAGGTGCTGTGGCAGGTCGCCACCGACAAGGCGTTCTCCTCGGTGCGCGCCAGCGGCACGGTGACCACCGCCGCCGCCACCGACCACACCGTCAAGGTGGACGTCCGCGGCCTGGACGCCGACACCGTCTACTGGTACCGCTTCACCGCCGGCGGGGTGTCCTCCCCCGCGGGCCGCACCCGCACCGCCCCGGCCGCCAACGCCGCCCTCGACCGGCTGCGGCTCGGCGTCGCCTCCTGCGCCAACTGGGAGGCCGGCTACTTCTCCGCCTACCGCCACCTCGCCGCCCGCGGCGACCTCGACGTCTTCCTCTTCCTCGGCGACTACATCTACGAGTACAAGAGCGGCGAGTTCTGCGCGGCCGGCAAGGTCGTCCGCGCGCACGAGCCCGCCCACGAGATCACCACCCTCGCCGACTACCGCACCCGGCACGGCAAGTACAAGACCGACCAGGACCTCCAGGCGCTGCACGCGCTCATCCCCACCGTCGCCATCTGGGACGACCACGAGTTCGCCAACGACGCCTGGTCCGGCGGCGCCGAGAACCACACCCCCGGCACCGAAGGCGACTGGACCGCGCGGATGGCCGCCGCCAAGCAGGCCTACTTCGAGTGGATGCCCGTCCGCCCGTCGATCGCCGGCACCACCTACCGCCGCCTGCGCTACGGCAAGCTCGCCGACCTGCACCTGCTCGACCTGCGCTCGTTCCGCTCCCAGCAGGTCAAGGTCGGCAACGGCGACGTCGACTCCGCAGACCGCACCCTCACCGGCCGCGCCCAGCTCGACTGGCTCAAGTCCGGCCTCTCCGCCTCCGACACCGCGTGGCGGCTGATCGGCAACGAGGTGATGATCTCCCCCGTCGCCTTCCTCTCGCTGCCCGACTACCTGCTGCGGCCGATCGCCAAGCTGCTCGGGCTGCCCGGCGAGGGCCTCGCGGTCAACACCGACCAGTGGGACGGCTACACCCACGACCGCCGCGAACTCCTCGGCCACCTCAAGAACAACGGCATCGGCAACACCGTCTTCCTCACCGGCGACATCCACTCCGCCTGGGCCGCCGACGTCCCGTACGAGGCCGCCACCTACCCGGCCTCCGGCAGCGTCGCCACCGAGTTCGTCGTCACCTCGGTCAGCTCCGACAACATCGACGACTTCCTCAAGGTCGCCCCGCAGACCCTCTCCCTGGTCGCGGCCGGCGCCATCCAGGCCGCCAACCGCCACATCAAGTGGGTCGACCTCGACTCGCACGGCTACGGCGTCCTCGACATCACCCCGCAGGCCGTGCAGATGGACTACTACGTCCTCTCCGACCGCACCCGCCGCGACGCCACCACCAAGTGGACCCGCTCCTACCGCACCCGCACCGGCACCCAGCAGGTCGAACGGGTCTGGTCCCCCGTCAAGTGACCGCCCGGCGCCCGCCCGCGGCAGGAGAGGCCGCGGGCGGGCGCCCGGCAGAAGGACGACGGTGGGCGGATCGATCGAACGGCGGCCGCCGGGCCTGGTGCCGTAGGGGGGGTTGCCGCCGGGCGGTGGCCTGGTGCGTGGCCGGGTGGCTGCGGTCCGAGCGCACGGAGAACCACCCGTGGAACGTCTGGACCCCGATCGGGTACGGCGCCGTCAAGAGCGTGCTGCTCGGGCTGCTGGCCGGCTGGTACGCCGTCGCCGCCGTACGGCTCGCGCGGCAGGGGCGGCGGTGGCGTGGCCTTCACGGGCGCGCTGACCGGCGGCCTGCTGCCGGGCATGCTCCGGGACTTCCCGGGCGATCCGCAGCCCCGCACGCTCTACTACTTCGACGAGCCGCGGGCCGGAGGCCGAGTGGTACTGGCGCCCGCTGCTCGCCGAGTGGGGCACGTACACGGTGCTGCCGGCCCTGCTCTGCGCGCTGGTGGTGCTGTTCGCCGCCCGGTCACCGCGTTGGGCGGCGGGCGGCACCGCCGCCCTCGCGCTGACCGGGGCGGCCCTGCTGTTCCTGCCGTCCGTCGCCGCCCACGGCCTGCCGGAGACGCAGGGCAACGGCGAGCACGTCAACGAGTCGGCCGCCGCCTCCCTTCGGTCAGGAGACCACGTCCTTGCAGGCGAAGCCGCGGAAGGCGAGGGCTAGGAGGACGATCGCGTAGGAGAGGGAGAGGGAGACGCCCTGGATCATGCCGCCCCATTCGAGCCGGGGTTGGAGGGCGTCGGCCCAGGCGTACTGCCAGTGGGCGGGCAGCCACTCGCGGAGGTCGCCGAGGGCGGTGACGGCGTCCAGGACGCCGGTGATGATGGAGAGGAAGACGGCGCCGCCGACCGCGCCGAGCGGGGCGTCGGTGGCCGTGGATAGCCAGAACGCCAGGGCGGCGATGACGAGTTCGGCGAGGATCACGTAGCAGACGGCGAGGCCGAGCCGGGGCAGGGCGGTGGCGGCGGGCAGGCTGGTGCCGGTGGGCAGCTTGAGGTCTCCCCAGCCGTACGCGGCGGTGCCGACGGCCAGGCCGACCAGCGGCAGCAGCACGATCGCGGCGGCGGAGAAGGCCAGCCCGACGGTGAACTTGCGGGCCAGCAGCCGGGCCCGGGGCACCGGCGCGGCCAGCAGGTAGCGCAGCGAGGACCAGCCCGCCTCCGAGGCCACGGTGTCGCCGCAGAACAGGGCGACCGGGATGACCAGCAGGAAGCCGGTGCCCATGAAGAGCAGGGTGGCGGCGAAGTTGGGCCCGGAGGAGGTGGCGAGCTCGATGAAGGTGGTGCGGTCCGGCCGGTCGGGGGTGCCGCCGATCTGGAAGGCGGCGAGGATGACGAACGGCAGCGCGGCGAGCAGCCCGCCGATCACCAGGGTGCGGCGGCGGCGCAGTTGGCGCACCGCCTCGACGCGCAGCGGCAGGGTGCGGCGGGGCGAGTAGCCGACGGCGGGGCCGGTCGAGGTGCTGCTCATGCCGGGCCTCCGATCAGGGACAGGAAGGCGTCCTCCAGGCGGCGGTGCGGGCCGACGCCGGTCACCGGCACCTCCAGGCGGACGAGTTCGACGACGAGCCGGGCGGCGCTGCCCTCGTCGTCGAGGCGGACGAGGATGCCGCCGTCGGCCGGTTCCGCCGAGGCGACGCCGTCGAGCGCGGCGAGCTTCCCGGCGGCCGCGGCGAGCTCCTCGGAGCCGTACCCGGGCTCGGTGGAGACGAGCAGCTGCTCGCCCGCGCCGACGATCTCGCCGACCGCGCCGGCGGTGACGAGGCGGCCGCGGTCCATGACGACGAGGTGGGTGCAGCTCTGCTCGACCTCGGAGAGCAGGTGGCTGGAGACGATGACGGTGCGCCCGCCGGCCGCGTACCGGATCATCACCTTGCGCATCTCGCGGATCTGCGGCGGGTCGAGGCCGTTGGTGGGCTCGTCGAGGATCAGCAGGTCGGGCAGGCCGAGCATGGCCTGGGCGATGGCGAGGCGCTGCCGCATGCCCTGGGAGTAGGTCCGGACGGCACGGTCCAGGGCCTCGCCGAGGTCGGCGATGGCGAGCGCCTCCTCCAGGTGGGCGTCCTCGGCGGGCCGGCCGGTGGCCTGCCAGTACAGCTCCAGGTTGGCGCGGCCGCTGAGGTGCGGCAGGAAGCCGGCGCCCTCGACGAAGGCGCCGACCCGGGAGAGCACGGGCGCGCCGGCCCGCACCGCGTGCCCGAAGATCCGGATCTCGCCCTCGTCGGGCCGGATCAGGCCCATCAGCATGCGCAGGGTGGTGGTCTTGCCGGCGCCGTTCGGGCCGAGCAGGCCGAGCACCTGGCCCTGTTCGACGCGGAAGGACAGCTCGCGGACGGCGTACCGGTCGGCGGCGCCCTTGTACCGCTTGCTCAGGCCGGTGATCTGCAGCGGCACGCCGGCCAGCGCCGGGTCGGCGGGCAGCTGCGGTCGGCGCCGGCGGCGCAGCAGGAGCAGGGCGGCCGCGGCGGCGACGGCGAGCAGCGGCAGCACCCAGACCCGGGCGGGCAGCGGGGCGGCCTCGGTGTGCAGGCCGGAGACGGTGGGGGCGGCGAGCGGCCCGTCGACGGCGACCGTGTAGGTGGCGGGCTGCGCCGGGGAGGCGTACGCCAGGTCGGTGGAGGCGAGGACGAGCCGCAGCCGGTGCCCGGCCGGGAAGGAGTGGTCGACGGCGGGCAGGGCGATCTGCACGGTGCGGCCGCCCGGCGCGTCGGCGCCGGTGACCCGCAGCGGGGCGACGAGCTGCTGCGGCAGGGTCTGCTTGCCGTCCGGGCCCAGGTCGTAGAGCTTGGCGAACAGCACCGCGTCGGGCCGGTCGGCGTGCACGGTCGCGGAGACCCGGGCCTGGCCGGTGAGGTCGAGCGGGGCGGTCAGCGGGGCGGAGTCGAAGGCCGCGTACTGGCCGGGGAAGTCGAGGGAGAGGCCGCCGCCGAGGGCGGCGGCCTGGGAGAGGGCACCGATCCCGGGGACGGTGGAGATGTTCGGCGGGGCGCCGCCGGGCGGGTTGGCGATCGTCTGCTCGCGGCCGGCGAGTTCGATGCTGCGGGTGGCGGTGCCGCCGAGGCCGGGGTACGCGTCGGCGTCGGCGCCGCGCAGCACGGCCTGGAAGCCGGTGGAGTCGACGCCGCCGGTGCGGGTGACCCGGAAGGCGGGCCCGGTGTCGGCGGCCCTGCCGGCGAGGTGGCGGTCGAACCAGGCGGTGACCCGGGCGTCGGTGCGCTCGCTGCCCTCGGTGCCGCCGTCGTGCCCGCCGGCGAACCAGTCGACGGCGACGGGGGCGCCGTTGGCGGCGACGGCCTTCGCGATCCGGTCGCCCTGGTCGAGCGGGAAGAGCGAGTCCTGCTGGCCCTGGACGACCAGGGTGGGCACCTTGATCCGGTCGGCGACCGAGGACGGACTGGACTTCTCCAGCACCGCGACGGCCTCCGCGTCCGGGCGGCCCGCCGCGGCGACCCGGTTGTACATGGCGCAGAGCTCGTCGAGGAAGCGGCCGCAGCCGACCGTGCCCTGCCGGCCGTCCTGCTGTCCGCCCCGGGGCCCGCCGGTGGGGGCGCCGGCCGAGCCGGTGGTGAAGAACAGCCCGGCCCAGAGCTTCTTGAAGACGCCGTCCGCGGCGGTCGAGCCCTGGGCGGCTTGCGGGAAGAGCGCGTCGGCGAGGTTCCACCAGGTGATCCCGGTGGCGACCGCGTCGATCCGCGGGTCGTACGCGGCTCCGAGCAGGGCCGCCCCGCCGCCGTAGGAGGCGCCGGTGATGCCGACCCGCGGGTCGTCGGCCCTGTCGAGCTGCACCTCGGGCCGCTTCGCGAGCCAGTCGACGAGGTGGACGACGTCCTGGATCTCGCGGTCCGGCGCGTCCAGGCCGATCCGGCCGCCGGACTGGCCGAAGCCGCGGGCGGACCAGGTCAGGACGGCGTAGCCGGAGCGGGCGAGCTGCCGGGCCCGGTCGCGTTCGCCCTCCTTGGAGCCGCCGAAGCCGTGCGCCAGCAGGATCGCCGGGCGCGGGGAGGTGCCGGTGGTGAAGAACGAGGTGTCGATCCGGACGGTCGCGCCGCCGCCCGGGGTCTCGGGCATGGTGAGGAAGCGGTCCTCCTGGCGCACCTCGGGCCCGGAACCGCCAGCGGCGGTGCCGATCGCCCCCACGACGACCAGCACCGCCGCAACCACCCATGCCACCAGCGCGCGCCGTCCCAGCCGGCGGCGGCGCCGGGCCCACCCGAACCCCATGGTCACCGACCCTAACCCCGGTCGGGGTAGGGAGCCCGTAAAGGGCGCGATCACGTCAGCCGCGCCGGTCGTTCGGATGCGGCCCGACGGGGTCAGGCGGTCCTGACCGCCATGAGCAGACCGGTCGACCAGGCGAGGCGGACCGTCCGGAAGTCCTGACGGTCCATCAGGTAGCGGATGATCCTCCGGACGGCCGCGGTGTGCTCGGCGGGCCAGTCCGGCAGCGGCAGCAGGTCGTCGATCAGGTAGGTGCCGCCGGGGGCGACCAGCTCCAGGGCCCGCTCAAGGTGGGTGAACTTGCCCGGCCAGGTGTCGGCGAAGACCAGGTCGAACGGCTCGCCGCGGTAGGCCTCCAGCCAGGCCCCGCCGTCGGCGGCGACGAACTCGCAGCGCCCGTCCCCGGCCAGCTCGGCCCGGGCGAGGGCCTGGACGGCGCCGTCCAGTTCCACACTGACCAGGCGGGCGCCGGCGTCCATGCCGCTGAGCAGCCAGGCCGAGCCCTCGCCGGCGCCGGTGCCGAGCTCCAGGATGCGCCCGCCGGGGCGGGCGGCGGCGAGGGCGGCGAGCAGTGCACCCGTCCTTTCCTCGCAGGACAGGGTGAAGCCGTGGGCGGCCGCCGCGGCCCGCAACGCGGCGACGGCGGGCGGCAGTTGGGTGAGTGTGTCGTCCATCGGGCCAGTCTGCCGCCGGTGCCCGGACGGGTGCAGGCGGATTTCCGCGGAATGCCAGGTGGCCTGGGCCCGTGCGGGCGCATCCGGGGCCGGCCCTGCCTGCGGAGGCAACCGCTCCCGGACTGCGCGGTTCTCCCCCGGCCTTCGGCCGGGAGGTGCCCCCACGCGCCCCTGGGTGCCCCCGAAGGTCAGCGGTAGTGCTCGGTGTGGGCCATCGGGTGGGCGGGGGGCTTGGCGAGGAACCGTCCGGTGCGGCGGGCCGCGTCCGCGAAGGCCTCGTGGACCAGGGAGTCCGTCAGCAGGGCGGACCAGTGCTCGACCGCGCCCGGTGCGGGGTCGAGCTCCCCGATCCACCCGAGCAGGCGGGCGGGTGCGGCCGGCGGCCGGGGGTCTCCGGTGACCGTGCTGTCGTACCGGTAGGAGGAGCACAGGCGCAGCACCGCGACGAACGCCTCGATCGAGGACGCGCAGAGTTCGAGGCCCGCCGGACGGCCGGGGTCGTGGCCGCCGGGCCCGGGCGGGTCCTGCCCGAGGACGTACAGCCTGCCGGTGGTGCCGTCGAGCACGAGGTGGCGGAACATCCAGCGGCCGAGCAGCAGGGGGCGGCCCGACAACTCGCCGATGGGGGCGCCGTGCCTGGTGACCGTGCGCAGCGGCACCGCGAGCGGGGCCGGCCCGTGGTCGGCGAGCTGCCGCGAGTGCAGGGTGAACGTGCCGTCCACCAGCGGGAAGCCGACCTCGAGGAGGAAGCGGCGGGACGGCTCGTGGCGGAGCTCGGCGGGCAGGGCTTCCGGTTCGGGCCGCCACAGGGAGGCGGGGCCGAAGTGCCGTTCGAGCCAAGCGGGGGTGGGCCTGCGGGCCTCGGCGGGCACACCGGCGGGCGCGACGGTGCAGTGCGGGCGCAGCAGGGGCCGGTCCGGCCAGAAGTCCGCCGTCCCGCTGCCCGGGGTGCCGCCCCCGGAGAGCTCGACGGCGAAGACGCCCCACTCCCCGTAGCCGACGACCTGCCTGTCCGTCCGGACGGCCTCCCAGACCTTCTGGTGGAGGCGCGGGGCCGGCGGGTCGTCCGGCACGTCCCGGTGGGTGCTGCGTACGCCGGGCTCTGTCGTGGCGTCCAACGCCCGCAGTCCTTCGGGGAGTTCGGGTGGCTGCGGCTCCTCGCCGAGCCGTACGGCACGGGGTGGAAGCACCGGGCGGCCGGTCCGGGCCAGGAATTCCGGCTGCTCGATCAGCGCGGGCAGCTCGCGCACGTCGAATCCCCCGGCGGGACGGGTGGTCACGGTGTCTCCGTGGGTGGTTCGGGTCGGTCGCGTCTCTGTTCTCCGGTGCGGGCGGGCCGTCACCCCGTCATCTCTCGTCACCCCACAGCCCGCTGTCGAGCTCGTGCTGCTCGTGCAGGAGGGGGTACCAGGCGCCCTCGGCCGCTTCGGCGTCCAGGGCCGCCAGCCAGCGGTCCGACTGCGCCGCGACGTACCGGTGGTTGACCCGGCGGACGGTGCGGCCCGGTTCGCAGAGCAGGCGCAGCATGGCGAAGAACACCGGCAGCGAGTCGGCGGCGTGCGCGGTGTCCCCGTCGAAGTCCTCCAGCAGCACCTCGCCGCCGGAGCCGTCCAGCAGGAGGTCGCCGCCGAGCCACCGGCCGATCCGGTACAGGTGCCGGGAGCCGCCGTCCTCGGCCTCCTCCACGTCCCACTCCTCGAGGCCCTCCTCGGGGAGGTGGCCGGTCCACAGCGTGCCCCGGCCGGCCGCCAGCGGCACGCCGGTCCGGCTCAGGAAGTCCCGTGCGCCGGCGTCCACCAGGCCGTCCGGAAGGTCGTCGGCGTCCGGCCGCCAGAATCCGGAGAACGGTGCGGCCAGCCAGTCGGCGGTCGGCGCGGCGGCCTCGGGCGGCAGCTCGCGCAGCGCCTCGAAGGCGAGCGGCTCGACGAACGGATCGGTCGCCCAGCCGGGCGCGAGCTCGTCGACCGGGGCGAGCAGTTCGACGCGGAACACGCCGTCGGCCCCGGCCAGGACGAGGTCGCCGCCGGTGCGGACGCCCCCGGTCACCTCGAACGGGAATCGCGGCGCGGCCGGGCGCCCGGCCGCGCGCAGCCGGCCCCCGGACCAGCTCAGCCGCTCCCCGCCGTCCGCGGCGGCCACCGGCGGGGCGTCGGGCGCCCCGGCGGTCCGCCGGTACGGGCCGCCGAGCAGTTCGCCGTCGGCGTGGTCGAAGACGTACTCGGTGCGGGCCCGCACGATGCCGGAGTCGACGTCCTCGTCCGGCACGTCGAGGTCCCGGGTCACCACGACCGCGCGGCCGTCCAGCACCGCCGGGCGGACGGCCTCCACCGGCCCGGGGACGGGCCGGGTCTCCGCGGACCGGCCGGCCGGCAGCCAGCGGCCCCACACGGTGCGCCACGGGAGCGCCGTCCCGGCCGCCTCCGCGGCCCCGGCCAGCCCGGCGGCCGGGGCGGACGCGCCCCGGCACACCAGGCGGTGGTGCAGCGCGGCCAGCCACTCGCCCTGGTCGGCGGGGCCCGGCCGCACCCCGAGCCGGTCGAGGTGGTGCACGTCCGCCGCGAGCGAGTTGTGCTGGACGCCGTCCGGCCAGGCGAGCGGCAGCGCGTCCACCAGCTCCGCCCGCGGGGTCGCGGCGAGGAAGTCTGGCCGGCCGATCAGCTCCGGAAGGTCCCGCGGGTCGAAGCTGCGGGCGGCCCGCGGGTCGTCCGCGCGGCCGGCCGGTCCGCGGGCGGCGGCAGCTCCACCACGGCGGTCGACGACGGCCGGGTCACCCGCAGCGCGGCGTCCGCCTCCACCGCGGCCCAGGCAACCGGCCCGCCGCGGTCGACGAGGTGCCGGACCACGTGGTCCAGTACGGCCTGGGGCGCCGCCGATCCCCGGTACTCGCCGGCCAGATGGGCGTCCAGCAGCACCAGGCCGGCCGCGGGGGCCGCCCGGCGGACCAGCTCGCGGAAGGTGCCGCGCGGCCGGGCGTCCGCAGGGTCGGTGCCGAGGGCCCGCAGCACGGACTCGGCCACCGCGTCGACGCTCCGGCCCGCGCAGTCGACGAACACCACGCCGGGCAGCCCGGACAGCGCCTCCCGAAGCACGGTGCTCCGGCCCGCGCCCCGGTCGCCGCGCAGCAGCAGGACCTGCTGCCGCGGCCCGCCGGCCGCCCATTCGCGCACGGTGCGCGCGGTGCGCACGGCGGCGTCCGTCGTCGCCACTGTGGTCCTCCTCGTGTCCGGCGTGTCTGCAGCGTTCAGTGAACGGCGTTCAGCGGACGAGCAGGGCGGCGTCGGGCACGGGCCGGGCAGTACCTCCGGGATTCACAGCAGGCCGTCCCACATCTGCTCGACGACGACGGCCCACCAGTTCTCCGGGTCCTGGAACACGGTGGGGTCGAGGGCGGCGAGCTGCTGCTGGAAGGCGTCGGTGGCCTCGGCGGCGGCGTGCGGGTCGAGGCCGACCCGGGCGGAGCGGTGGGCGGCGAGGAGCGCGAGGCAGCGCACGTACGCCGAGAGGTCGCGGTTGAGGTAGCGGCCCGTCCCGTTGTCGGGGTCGACCGCCCAGACGCGGCCGGCGCCCTCGCCGGTGCCGGTGCCGCCGTCGCCGCACTGCACGGCGACCAGGGCGTGGCCGTCGGTGCCGAGCAGCACGTACTCGGTGAGCAGGGTGTGGGCGGCGTCGGGGACGCGGCTGCCGCGGCCGGTCGCGGCCAGGTGGGCGGCGACGTCCGGCAGGCCGGGCAGTACCTCGAAGAAGCCGTCGACCCGGGCGGGCAGGCCGGCCCAGACCAGGGTGGCGCCGGCGGCGTCCGGGAGGGCGGTGGCGGCGGTGTCGTCGGCGTCGAAGCGGTGCACGCCGCCGGCACCGAACTGCTCGGCGAGGCGGCGGCCGAGGGCGGCGTCCCGCTCCGGCGCGGCGGCCTCGACGGCGCGGGGGAACGGTGCCCGGTTGGGCCGCGGCGGCGCCGGGCGGCCGGCCTCGCGGAACAGCTTCTCGGTGGCGTCGGCCAGCGCGCGGACACCCGCGGCGCGGCGGTCGAAGCGCGGGCCGTAGTCGTGACCGTACGAGAAGGTGGCGACCGGCAGTTCGGCGAGCAGCGTGGCGGCGCAGTACCCGCCGGGGAGCTCGCAGGGACGCAGGTCGGTGTGGACGGCGAGCACGTCCTCGGGCCGCACGCCCTGCTGCTGCAGGGTCCGCCAGGCGTGCACCTCGGGGTGCCGGGTGCCCGGTGCGGACATCCGGAAGAGGCTCTGCTCCTCGCCGCCGGTGTCGCGGTAGGTGAGCACGGCGGTGGCGCCCGGCCCGGTGGCGAGCGGCCGGTCGGGGTCGTAGGTGCCCGCGCCGAGCTTGTCGCGGTAGAGCCGGACGACCTCCTCGACCGGCACCGACGGCCAGGTGGTGAGTTCGCCGGTCTCCCGGTCGACCACGGCGCAGGCCGAGCCGATCTCGGCCGGGGCCCGCCGCTCGCCCTCGGGGGCGCCGGCCTCCGCTGCCTCCGCGGGCTCGGCCCACAGCACCCAGCCCAGGTCGAACTCGTGGACGCCGACGGTGCGCCACTGCTCCTCGGGCAGGTCGTCGTTGAGCCACCGATGGGCGGCCTCCATCGCCTGCTCACGGGTCGTCACGCGCTCGTTCTCCTTCGGAGCCGGAGGGAAAGGGTCCACGGTAGTCGTCCGCGGACGGGGTCAGAGGGCGGCGGGCAGGGCCAGGCGCAGTGCCGCGACACCGGTGGCGTCGGCGAGCAGCAGCACGCCGTCCGGGGTGATGTCCACGCCGCCGAGCGGTCCGGCGGAGAGGAACGCCGCGATCGGCCCGCCCTCCCCGCGCGGCCAGATCCGCACGTAGTCGCCGCCGACGGCGAGCCGGACGGGGCAGGCCTCGCGCTGCTCGTCCGTGGGGCGGTCAAGCTGCTGCGGGTCCACGGGCACCGGCTCGCCGGTCGCGGCGTCGAGGGTGTGCAGGGCGGGGTCGCCGCCGGCGACGTAGGCGGCCAGCACGGCGGTGCCGTCGGGTGCGGTCGCCGCGGTGACGGCGGTGACGCCGGGCAGCGGCCGCGTCCACAGGGTGCGCCAGGGCAGGGCGAGGCCGAAGTCGGGGGCGGGCAGGCCGTCCTGGCGGCAGGCGTGCTCCAGCAGCCCGGCCCGCAGACCGGGGCCGGCGCCGTGGCGGGTGAACAGCGGGGCCAGCCGGAGCCAGGTGCGGGCGAGCGGCGGCAGCTCGGTACCGGCGACCGCCAGGTGCTCGACGGCGGCCCGCAGCCGGACCTGTTCGGCGTGCAGCAGGAAGCCGGGATCGGCCAGCAGTTCGGGCAGCATCCCGCCCTCCAGGGCGTGCCCGGCCAGCTGCTCGCGGACGTACGCCGGGGCCGCCGCCCAGCGGTCGGCGCCGCCGTCCGCGTCGCCCGCGCCGGCGGCCAGCGCGGCGGCGATGCGGCGCTGGGCCTCGCGGACGGTGGTGCCGAACCGCTCGCGCAGCTCGTCGGCGACCGCGGGGTGCACGATCCGCACGGCCGGGTCGGTGTCCTCCCCGACGAGTTCGAAGAACGGGAGCAGCAGGAGCCGGCCGGCGGCGAGCGCCGGGCCGAGGTCCTTGCCGGCCACGGCGGAGGCGAGCCGCCCCCACAGGGCGAGCGGCAGCGGCGCACCGGGGCCGGCCAGGGCGAGCGGGGCCAGCAGCCGGCGCAGCGTCAACTCGTCCGTGCCGCAGCGTTCGGCGTGCAGGTCGAGGGCGTCGCCGACGGTGTGCGGCAGCGGCGTCCCGCCGCCGGCGTCCCGGGTGGCCCGCTCCGACCAGGCGGCGAGCCGCACCACCAGCGGGCCGGCCGCCGTCCGGGCCAGCCGTGCCGCGGCGGCGGGGTCGTCGAGGGTGTGCTCGGCCTGGAGCAGCAGGCTCTCCGGGTCGGCCCACGGCTCCTCGTCCAGGTCGACGACCCGGAGCGTCCCGGCGGGTGCCCGTTCGGCCAGCCACCGGGCCTCGGCCCGCGGCACGTCGGCCAGCAGCCGCAGGCCGGGGGCGGCGGCGAGCGGCAGCAGCACCTCGGCCGCGATCCGCGCGGGCGCGTCGGACGCCGGCAGGACCCCGGCCCGGTCGACGTCGGCGACGACGACGGCGACGGCGACGGGCTGCTCGCGCGGCTCGGCCAGCAGGCGGGGGATCTCGTCGGCGCGCCCGGCCCCCGGGGCGAACTCGTCGGCGACCAGCCAGAGCAGCTGGTCGGCGGTCAGCCCGGTCGCATCGAACACCGGCGGCGCGGGCAGGTCGCCCGGCGGCACGGTGGCCGGGTCCAGCACGCCGGTGTCGATCCGCTTGCGGTACTCCGGGTCGCAGAGCATGAGGAAGCCGGTCAGCAGCCGCGAGCGGCCGCTGCCGCTGCTGCCGGTGACGAGCACCGTACGGGGTGCGCCGGCCGCACCGGTCCGCCAGGCCGCCAGGGCCCGCAGTGCGGCTGCCCGGCCGCCGATGTGCGGGTGGGGCTGGTAGGTGGTCGGGTCGGTCACGTCGGTCTGCTCCGGGTCTGGAGAGGGGTGGTCGGGTCGGTGTCGGTGGAGGTCGGGCCGGGGCGGCCGCGGGCTACCAGTTGTCGGGTTCCATGACGTACTCCCAGGACTCCGACCCGGCGGCGTCGGGGTCGGCGCCGTCGAGCCACACCCGGAGCTCGTCGAGGACCTCGTAGCGGTCGGGGCCGCCGGTGCGGTAGGCGTCCGCGTACCGGGCCTGGAGGGCGGCCATGGTGAGGAAGGACTCCAGGGTCGTCCCGGCGAGCGGCTCGGCCGGGTGGGCGTGGTCCGGGGAGTCGGCGGCGATCATCCGCAGGACGCGGCCGGTGGCGCCGTCCAGCAGCAGTGGGGCGCCCATCCACTCGCCGAGGGCCAGGAACGGACCGCTGTCCTTGGGCTGTTCGTTGTCCGGGACGGACTCCCACGGCCGCACCGCGAGGCTCCGGGAGGTGACGCGGTCGAGCCACAGACCGATCTGGCCCTCGACGAAGGGCACGCCGGTGCCGGTGAGCAGTTCCCGGGTGGGCGCGTGGGTGACCGCGTCGGGCACCTCGTCCGGCTGCAGGCGGTGGACGTTCCCGGGGCCGTAGGTTCGCTCCAGCAGGCCGCGCAGGTCGGCGACGGCCGCCGGGTCGTACGGGCGCGGCAGGACGCGCCCGGGCGGGCCGACCGCCGGGGACGGGCAGCCGCGGGGCCCCTCGGGCAGCAGCTCGGTGTCGACCCGGACCGCGTAGGCCCCCCGCCGGTCGGCGAGGACGACGAGGTCGCCGACGGCCCCGGCGCGCTCCGCGTCGGGGTGGTGCAGGACACCCGCCGGCCGGCCCTCGGCGTCGAGGAGTTCCGACCACTTCCACTCCGGCCGCAGCCCCCCGGTCTCCTCGGGGACGAGGGCGGGGGCCTCCGTGCCCGGGGCCAGCGGCCCGGCGAGGAGCTCGCCGGCGGCGGCGTCGCGGACGAGGCGGAACCCGGCGTCGTCGGTGGTGACGACCGCCTGGCCGCCGTACGAGGCGGCGGTGACCGCCTTCAGGCCGGACCGGTGGCGCACCGCGGGGGCGGTGAAGTCGCCGGCCGGCCGCCAGTGGGACCACACGGTGCGGAACGGCAGCGGCTCGGGGCACGCCCCGGCGAGCTCCTCCGCGCGCTCGGACTCCCCGCGGGCGAAGGCGTCCTGGGCCAGCCGGGCGACCCATTCGCCGTGCGGCGTGCCCGGCCGGACCAGCTCCAACAGGTAGTGCAGGGCGGCCGCACGGCTGTCGCGGACGAAGCCGTCCGGGTAGCAGGCCCGGAAGGCCTCCGTCAGGGGCTCGCGCGGCACCCGGGCCAGGGCCCGGGCGTCGGCGAGCAGGTCGTCGAACCGGCCGGCGGCCGCCGCGTGCCCCGGCAGGGAGCGCGCGGCCCAGTCGGCGAGCGTAGCGCCGCCCAGCAGTTCGTCGGTCAGCGCCGTGTCGATCCGGTCGGTGCCGGCCCCGCGCAGGGCGGCCGCGAGGGCGCCGTCGGCGAAGCCGACCGTGTCGTCCTCCTCCCGCACCAGGCAAGGGAGTTCGGCCGCCCAGGTACGGAGCTCGTCCGCGGCGGCGGGCACACCGGCCGCGCGGCAGAGCACCGCCCAGCCGTCGACCGGGATGCGCCGCAGCTGCGCCCCCGCGAGCGCCCGCAGCGCCGCGAGCACGTCCGTCGGCACGGCGGACTCCAGTCCGCGCAGCGCGTCCGCGGTGCCGCCGCCCTGCAGCACGACCGTCTCGGCCCGGTACCTGGGCGACCTGGCGTCCGGCAGTTCGGGCACCTCGTCCTGCTCGACGACCAGCCGCAGCTTGCTCTTGGCGGTGGCGAGCGCCAGCGAGCGCACGATCTCCTGCAGCAGCCGCGGCTCGCCGCCGGAGACGAGCGTCCCCGCGAGGTGGGTGTTGGCGAGCAGGATCGTCCGCGGCCGCTTCTCCTTGCCCAGGAGCCGGACGAGTTCGCCGAGGTCGCCCGGGACGGGCCCGCGCTGCAGGCCCGTCCGGTCGAGCAGGTCGCGGACGACCTGCTCCCCGCTGCGGCCGGCCGCGTCGAGGTGCAGGGCGTCCGGGAACTCCTCGGCCAGGGCCGCGAGGACGCCGCTCTTCCCGCTGCCGGCCGCCCCGCACACGTACACCCGGCCGGGCTTGTCGTCCCGCAGCCGGGCAGAGATCTCCCGGACCGCCCGGTCCGCGGTCGTCCGGTCGGGATCCGCCACTGGGTCGCTCCTTCGTCCGTGCTCGGTCACTCGCTGGTGTCCATGGCATTCTGCTGGACGAGCGACCAGGTCTCGCCGACCTTGGCCACGTAGTTGCCGAAGTCGCGGTTCATCAGCTGCCGCGGGGTGGCCTTGCCGGACTCGCCGGTGGGCCCGACCACCTCGCCCTTGCGGTAACCGGTGGCGTAGTGGATCGGCACGCCCGCGTGGTCGTCGGCGAGGTAGCCCGAGCAGTCGGCGTGGCCCTGCCCGCGGCCGCAGGGCTCGCGCTCGGTGTAGAGGCTCAGCACCTCGTACTTCTGCCCCTCCGGCCGCGACGCGTTCAACCGGTCCATCCAGCCGCCGAGGTGGGTCTCGGAGTGGAGCGGTGTGACGCCCTTCCGGTCGCCGCCGCTGGCCGGGACGGAGCTGTCCACGACGTAGCTGATCTCCTTGGTCACGGGGTCGTAGACCTCCATGACCGCGTAGTTGCGTCCGCTGAAGTCGGGACGGTGCGTCCCCTGGGCCTCCAGGACGGCGGTGATGCTCTTGGCGGCGAACGCCTCCTTGATCGCCTCCTTGGAGTCCTCGTAGTCGTCGGACTGCTTCAGCGCGACCTCGGAGGTGGTCTTCTCGTGGTCGACGACACCGCGGGAGCGCGGATCGGTGCTGCCCTTGGGCAGGTCCTCGCCGTCCTGGTCGACGCCGGTCTTGCCCTCGGCGTCGGACGGGGCGTACGGGAAGTCCCGCGGCTCCGGGCTCATGCCGACGCCGTGCTGCTCGTGGAACGAGTGGCTCATGCGGCCGAGCGCGGCCACCACGGCGCCCTGCTCGCCGGGGTGCATGTCGCCGAAGCCGGGCAGCGCCTCGACCAGGTCCGACCGGCGGAAGGTGTACGCGTCGTCGCCCTCGGTGAGGTGCAGGACGTACGCCAGGCTCTGGTCGTCGTCCGCCGCCCACTCGTGCAGCTTGTCGTGGACGTGGTCCATGTCGACCTGGCGCACGTCGTTGGTGTCCCGCAGCTGCTGCTGGCAGCCGTCGCCCTGGACGCCGTAGATGTCGTCGTCGCGGTCCTCGCGGTCGGCGAGGCGCTCGTGGTCGGTGCGGGCCTGCTCGTGGATCGGGTGGTCGGGGTCGTCCTTGTGCTTCTCCGCCAGCGACTGCTTGTCCTCGGCGTCCTTCCCGTGCTCGTGCTTGTCCTGCTTCTTCTTGCCGGCCGGGTCCTCGGGCCGCCGGTCGGCGTCCCCGTCGGGCCGGTCTCCGGTGCCGTCGCCGTGCCGGTCGGACGGGATCGGCTTGCGGTCCGCGTCGAGCGGGATGGCGAACACCCCGTGGTCGCCGTTGTGCAGCGGCTTGTCGCTGCGGGCGCCGGTCTGGTTGTCGAGGTAGACGATCTTGCCGTTGTGGTTGACGACGTTCCAGGCGTGGGCCCGGCCGTTGGCGTCCTGCGTGACGATGACGGCCTGGGAGCCGTGCCCGGACTGCCGGAGGGTGTCCTCCAGGCGGTGGAACGCCTGGTCGCCGTTGCCCAGGTCCCGGAAGGGCGCACCGAGTTGACGCTCGGCACGGTCGCGGCCGCCGCGCTCGCCGTCCGGGCTGCCGTCGTCGGTGCGCGCCGCCGCAGCCGTGGGGTTGCCGCTGTACGTGTCGGCGCTGGAGAGCGCCACGTCCAGGCAGTTGTTGTCGCGGCCGGGCTCGCGGTGCCCGTCGCCGTTCACCGCGCCCGGCCAGTCCCCGTACGGGTCGGGGTGGCGCTGCGGGGTGCCGTCCGGGTTCCGCGGGATGCGCCGCTCCAGCTCCTGCTGGTGGTGCTCCTCGACCCGGGCCAGGCCGCCGGGGGTGTCGTACGGGCGGCTGTCGGAGAGCGGGCGCTCGTGCGCGGGGGTGTCGGCGTCCGGGCGGGTGTCCTCGTCCGGACGGGTGTCGGCGTCGGCGTCGCGGTGGGCGTCGCCGTCCCGGGACGGGTCGTGCTCGGGCTTGGCGTGGTCGTCGGACGCCGGGCGGTCGTCGGGCTTGGCGTGGTCGTCGGGCTTGGCGTGGTCTTCGGGCTTGGCGTGGTCTTCGGGCTTGGCGGCCTCGTCGGGGCGACCGTGGCCGTCGGGGCGGGCGTCGGCGTCCGGGCGCGGTGCGGCGGAGGTCGGACGGTCGGTGGACGGACGCGGGTCGGTGGTGCGCGGGTCCGTGGACGGCCGCGGGTCCGCACTGCGCGGGTCCCCCGTCCGGGGGTCCGGGCGGGAGGGCCGGTCGGCGTCCGGACGCGGCGCGGCGGCGGACCGGTCCGTGCCGGGACGGTCGGTACCGGGCTGCCGGCCGAGACCGGTCGGGCGGTCCCCGTGGTCCGGACGGCCCGTGGACTGGCCGGGGACGGTGGTCGGCCGCCCGGTCGAGGGGCCGTCACCGGCGGTACCGGGCACGGGGCCGCCCTGCCGCGGCGGGGTACCGGCGGTAGGCGCCCCGGAGGCGGGAACGCCGGAGCCCGGCACGGGTCCGGTCGCGACCGGACCCGTGGTGGGCGTGCCGGAGTTCTGGCCGGCCGGGCCCGGCTGGGCCGCGGTGTCCGGGCCCGCGGTCGGGGTGTGGGTCGGCGGTGCGTCGGCCACCGCGGTGGACGCCGTCTCCACCGTGGCGCGGTGCGGGCCGTCGGAGGATGGGGTCGGACGCGAGTGGTCCGGGCCCGCGGACGGCACCGTCGCGGACGGGACGTGCGGCACACCACCGGTCGGCACGCCGCGTCCGTCACCACCGCCGTGCGTGCCGGGCGTCGGGTCAGGGGTAGGTGCGGCCGCCGGCGTGCGGTGGTCCCCCGCCGGGGTGTGCGCGGGCCCGGAGCGGTCCTGCTGCGCGGGGATGTCCGCAGCCGGGCGGGACGCGGGGCCTTCGGACGCGTGGGCCGGTGCCGGAGCGTCCCCGCCGCGGACGGGGCCGTACGCGGGCCGGTCGCCGCCGTGCGAGGGGGCCGCCGAACCGTCGTCGCCGCCCCGCACCGGGCCGGGCCGGGACTCACCGGAGTGCGCCGGCGCGGGGGCCGAGTCCGGGGTGGGGTGGCTCGGCGCCGGGCCGGGACGCGAGTCGGGCGTGCCGTGCGGAGGAACGGACGCTCCATCACCACTGCTGTGCGGCACCCCGGCGTGGGAGGGCGCGGCGTGGGACGGCGCGGGTGCGGGTGCGGATGCCGAATCCGGCGTCGGGTGGGCAGGGGCCGGACCGGGGCGGGGCGTGTCCGCACCCGACCGCTCCGAGGGGCCGTCGCCGCTGCGCGCCGGTCCGTCCGAACCCTCGTGCCTGGCAGGGGCCGGACCGTCGGAGCCCGGAGCGGGCCGACCGTCCGTCCCCGTGTGCGCGGGCGGCGCGTCCGCACCGCGGCCGTCACCCGCCGAAGGCGCGGGACCGTCCGAGCCGGGCGTCGGCCTGCTGTCCGTCCCCGTGTGGGCCGGAGTCCCGGTGTCGGCGCCCGCCGACGGGGTGTGCGAGGACGAAGGCGGCGGGGTGCCGTCGCCGCCTGCAGGCGTGTGGTTGGCCGCAGGTGCGGGGTCGGAGCTCAGCCGCGTACCGAACGGGTCCGTCGGCGCCGAACTCCGCCCGTCGCGGCCGTCGTTGGCATGCGAGGTCGAGGAGCCGCCGTCGTTCCGGCCACCCGTCCCTGAGTCGCCCTGCGACCCCGACGGGCCCGAGGAACCGGTGCCACTGGCGGAGGAGCCACTGCCCGAGGACCCGCTCCCGGACGAACCGCTGCCCGACGAGCCACTGCTGCCCGACGAGCCGGCGGAACCGCTGGAACCGGTCGAGTTCCCCGACCCGGAGGAACCGGAACCCGAGCCGGAGCCCGAGTCGGAACCCGAAGAACCCGAAGAACCGGAAGAACCGGACGTACCAGTGGAGTTGGAAGATCCGGACGATCCCGAGGAGCCCGAGTCGCCGCCGCTGCTCCCGCTGCCGCTCTCGCTACTGCCGCCGCTCCCGTGCCCGCCGCCCGAGCCGCCACTGCCGTGCCCGGCCGCGTTGTCCAGGTGGTGCCGCGCCGCACCGCCCGCCCGCGAACCCAACCCGTCGCGCAGCGACTCGGTGAACGTCTGCTTCCAGTTCTCCGCGGAGGACTTCCCCTCCTCCCACCCCTTCTTCGCCGTCCGCCCCAGGTCATAGCCGTCCTGCGCACCAAAACCCTGGTTCACCGTCTGCGCGATCAGATCCGAGATCATCGCCTGCACCGCAGAGACGATCGGATCCTTCAACGTCTCCATGATCGCCTCGATCAGCGCATCACGAAGCTCCTTCAACAACCGGCGAACGATCATCTTCGTCGCCTGCGTCGCCCCCAACGCACCCAGCTCCGACAGACCGAACGTGAACGGCGCCGCCGCCTGCGCCGCAATGATCTCCGCAGCCAGGATCACCAACTGCGCGATCACCGCGATCTTGCACGCCACCACGATCACCGCAGCAGCCTCGAACGCCGCCGCGATCAACCGCGCAGCCGTCGCCGCATCCGCCAGATAACCGTCCCCACCCGTCGAGAACTTGTCGAACGCCTTCCCGAACGCATCGATCGAGTCACCCGAGTTCGCCGACCGCACACTGTTCGCCGCCGACAACGCCCGATAATTCAGATCGTCGACCTGATCCGCGAAATCACGCCACACCTGCGCACACTCACGCAGCTTGTCCTCGTCCGCCTTCGGCCAGTCGAAGCCGAGCATCTCCAGGACCCACTCAAGGCCGTCCGGCAGCATCAGCGACACGAGTCAGTTCCCCCCAGCGAAACCCCGCGCCGGTCGGCGCGCGGGCAGAGACGGACGAGCAGGACGAACAGGCAGGACGGACCGGCGCGTGCGGGTCAGACCTGCGGGCGGTACATGGTGTGGATCTCGTTGCCCAGGGCGTCCGTCCGGCCGCCGAGGGCGTCCAGCCGGCCGGTCGTGTCGACCTCGTTCGCGGCGTGGCTCTCGGCCATGGCCTGGAGCTTCTGGCCGATCTCGCCGAGTCGCTGCGCGAGCGAGTCCATGGACTCCTGCATGCCGTCGCGCAGGCCCTCGTACACGATGCCGAACTTCTCGCCGAGGTCGTCGTCGCCCCACGGCGGCTCACTGCCGCCCTCCAGCGCCTCCAGACGGGACTTCAGCTGGTTCGCCGCGTCCTGGAAGTCCTTGCCGACCGACTCGAGGTTCCGCCCCTGGGCGCGCAGATTGCCCTCGTCGACGATGATCTGCTGACCTGCCACCGAAACGCCCCGTCCCCCGTACGACTGCGGCGACCCCGCCCCCACGACCCGCGGGCCGAGCCCTGCCGTCCAACTACCCGTTAACCAACTGATCCTACGGCCTGGCCCCGGTCGCGCAGCACCACCGGCCGCCGGTTCGCACGACCCCCACGTAACCGGAACAACTTCCTCCGATCCGAACGGCTCCGGCCCGCTGAGGACCCGGTCGCCCGCAGTTGACGGGGCGCACCCGCTACTCGCTGTTCCGGTCCGTCCAGAGGTCGTACAGCGACGGGACGAAGCAGCGCTCCGCCCAGAAGCCGCCGCCGGCCGCTGCCGGGTCGACGGTCGCGACCCAGCTGGAGACGGCGCGCTCGAGGTCGTCCCCGTCGTAGTGTCCGAGCAGCGCCGGCGCGGTCAGCGCCGCGTGGTGCAGCAGGACGATCCGCAGCAGCCGGTCCAGGCTGCCCGCCATCAGCGGGAACTCCTCGCCCTCGCGGGGCCGGTGGCCGTGGCGCACCTCGCCGGTCCGCACGTCGAGGAGGATCGGCGCGCCGTGGAAGGACCCGAGCCCCTCCCACAGGTCCGGCCGGCCGTCGACCGGTCGGAAGCCCTCCGCTGCGGGGTCGACCGTACGGAGCCCTGAGGTGCCCTCGGTCAGCGGCCAGCCCACCCCGGTCAGGAACGCCCTGGCTCCGTCGTTCCCGATCCCGGCCGGAACGAGCCCGTCCGGGAGAGGACGGCACGCCCCCGGCCCGAACGCCCGGTCCTGTTCCAGCTCTTCCCGGCTCACGGTCCCGCTCAACGGCAGCGGGGGGTTCGGCCACACCGCCCGGCCGGCCACGCTGTACCCGGGCCTCCCGTGCGGCACGGACGGCAGCCCGGCCAGCCGTTCCTCGTCCACCAGCGCGCCGAACAGACCGCACCTGCCGGAGAACACCCACAACGTGCCCCCGGACGCACCGGACGGCGTGCACTGCACGGCCTCGTCCACCGCACCGGGCACCCACGGCAGCCGCCGCGCCAACTCCGTACGCTCCGCCGGGTCGAAGGACGACCACGCCCCGTTCACCCACCGCACGGCGCGGCCGGTCCCGTCGTCCTCCTCGACCTCCTCCAGCAGGTCCTCGTCCGGACCTCCGAGGAACTCCCCCGTCTCCACGTCCCACAGCCACTCGTGCTCGACGTCCCAGTCGTCCTCGTCCTCCCGTCGGATCGCGAAGGCAACACCGCCCTCCTCCCGCTCCACCAGGTGCACCTCGTCGGCGAGAGGAATCGGATCGGTCAGCGGCGCGAGCCCACTCGGCCACTGCCAGCGCGACCACGCCGTCCGCCACGGAAGGCGCACCCGCGCCGCCACCTCCTCCGCAGCCTTGCCCAACCCCCGGCTCACCAGCGCATGGTGGACCCAGGACAGCCACTCCTCGTGGCTTGCCGGTGCGGCCAGTCCCTCCAGCAGCAGGCAGTGCAGATCACCCGCGACCGTGCCCAGCGGCACGCCTTCGGGGTGCGCCGACGCCAGCCCCAGGCCCAGCCCGTACCACTCGGACTCCACCAGGAAGCCCGGATCGGCGATCCACTCCCCCAGCTCCCCTGCCAGCGCCGCGTGCACCGGCCACACCGTATGCAGGTACCCGGCCGCAGCCGGCTCCCCCCGGAGCCCCAGCACAGCCCGGTGAACGGCGCGCTGCTGATCCGCCGACAACGGGAAGCGGCGTCGCACCTCCCGGTGCTCCTCGGCACCGGTGAAGCCCACGCCGTCGGCGTCGAGCACCAGCAGCGGCTCCCGCTCGGCGAACTCCTCCAACGCCTCGGACGTCACCGGCCCTGCCCCCAGTGCCCCGGCGAACGCCCGCCACACCGGCACCGGTGCGCGGAAGGTCTCCAACGCCGCGGCAGCGGCCAGCCAACCGGCATGCTCCGCCGGGAGATCGACCGGACGGGCCGCCGCGGCAGCCGTTTCCCCGACCACCACCGGCACGCCGAGTGCCTCCCGAGCGTGGTAGCGCGCCCACTGCCGGACCCGCGCCGGCTCGCCCGTCGACCGTACCAACGGCCCTGCGGCCCCGACCCGTTCGAGCAGCACCTGCTCGGCCCCATCGGCCTCCCCCACCAGCCGCCACGCCTCGGCGACGACCGCCTCCAGGCTCAGCCCGGCGCAGTCGATCCGCACGATCCCCTCCACGGCGCTCCTTCCCCTCGACATCGGCCTGTTCAGGGCGCCAGGCTGTACATGGAACCGTCCTCGACGGTCTCGAACCACCACCAGCCGGCGCCCTGGTCGGCGGCGGCTTCGGGGTCGATCCGGGTGAGCGCGGCCCGGAGGAAGCCCAGGAACTCCGCGCGCTCCCCGCCGTCCCGGGTGGCCGAAACGCAGAGCGCCCAGGAGGTCAGGGCCTGGCAGGCCGCGAAGGCGGCCGCGGACGTGTTGAGCAGGTCGGGTTCGCCGCCCTCGGCGTACATGATGCGGCCGGTCGTGTGCTCCACGCACAGGGGGACGACGTCGTCGGCGCAGAGGCCGATCACCGTATAGCCCTGCTGGTCCTCCTCGGCGGGCTCGCCCTGCTCCTCCTGGTGGTCGGCCAGCGTACGGAGGTCGTCCAGGCACTCGGCGATCTGCTGCCCGAACACCGGGTACCCGGGAAGTCCGGTCTCGGAGAGCACGCGGGCCGTCCCGTCCGGGACACCGGCCGCCACCAGGCGACCGTGGTCGCCCCGCACCACCCCGTGGTGGTAGTACCGGCGCAGCTCCTCGGCGTCGACGCCGTTCCCCGCCCACCAGTGCGGCGGCGGCAGCAGGCGGGGATCGGTCGCGGCGGGCGGGAGCCCGGGCGCCGGACCGGTCGGCGCGAGGGAGATCAGGGCCGCGCCGCTGTGGCCGGCCAGCAGCACCCGGCCGCCGGGCAGCGGGTACGCCCGCACCCTCGGGTAGCGGGACGCGCAGAGCGTGTGGACCGTGCCCCCGTCCGGCAGCCCCGGGCCGTCCACCCGGACCTTGAGGAGATCGAAGTCTTCCAGTACCTCGACGGTGCGGCCGGAGCTCCCACCGGTGCCGGTCGGCTCGGTGTCGGCGGCCGGCTGCCCGGACAGGGCCCCGCCGAGCTGTCGGCCGTCCGCCAACGCGTACCAGCGGTACTGCCAGTCGTAGGGCGAGTACACGCACACCCGGTCGACCGACCCTCCGGAGGTCTCCCCCGGGCCGCGGCCCCAGCCGACGACGTCGACCGGTCCCGTCCACCCGGGCGCGAACTCCCGGGTATCGAAGACCCCGAGCGGCCGCCAGCGCACCCACTCGGCGCGCCAGGGCAGCACCAGGCCCAACCCGTCCAGCACGGCCACGAGTTCGACGTCGCCCCACATCAGGGCTGCGAAACGCAGCCGTGACACCCACTCCGCCGTCCCGCAGCTCTGGTCCTGGCGATACATCCGCACCGCCTCCGCGACCGCGCCGCGGCGGCGGCGTGCACCGGCGTCCGCCGTCCGCGGGGCCGCTGCAACGGCCTCGGCCAGCGTCCGCGGATCGCCCAGCGCCAGGACCAGCGGATCCGCCAGCCACTCGTCCAGCAGCCCGCCGCCCAGGGCGTGGGCGACGCCGAACCGCAGCGCGTACTCCTCCGCCGGTGTGAGCGGCCGTCCGGCGGCGACCCCCGCCAGGTCCTGCGGCAGCCGCCTACACACGGCGACCGCGATCCGCCGCTGCACCTCGGCCGCCTCCGTCCCGTACGCGGCGAGGGCGGCCTCCGCGAGAGCGGCGTCCCGCAGGCGGGCGTGGCCGGCCGGCACCGGCCCGGCCGCGGCCAGCGTTCCCAGGCACTCTTCGGCGCGTGCCAACTCCTCGGCGCCGAAGCGGTGTCCGGACAGCTCGGCGGCGGCCTCCAGCCGCAGGTCGTCGGGCATGCCGGGCAGCCCTTCGGCGAGCAGCAGCGGGGCGAGCAGGTGCCGGGCGGACTCCGCACCCGGCACACTCGCGAGGAAGTACTCCCAGGCCCCCGGAAGCGTGCCCGGGAGCACCGGGTCGGCCCGGCCACGCAACCGGACCGCCGCCGCCAGGACCTCGGCGAGCAGCGCGTCCGAACCGGCCGCCGCCTTCGCGATCGCGGCCGCAGCGCCGGAGGGGTCGTCCACCGCGACCGCGTCCGGCTTGTCCAGCAGGCCGCACAGCCCGGCCTCCAACTCGCCCACTGCCGGCGCGAAGCGCTCCGCGTCGAGGTCGACCACCGAGTCCGCGAGCGCCGGACGGCGGCGCAGCAGGTCGGCGAGGGCCTCCCGGCCGACCTCGGCCAGCACCCGGGTGCGGTGTGCGCCGCCGCTCCAGCCCTGGTCGAGCAGTGCGTACAGGAGCTCGGGTGCCCGGTCCGCGACCGCAGCCCGCAGCATTCCGGGCGTCCCGGTGAGAACGACGGCAAGCGGCCGGTCGGCCTCCGCCAGCCCGGCGGTGAACCCCCACACGTCCTCGCCGTGGCGGAGGGCGTCGGCCGCGCCGAGCTCCCCGGCGAGGGCGTGCGCCCATTGCGCGGCGGTCAGGCCAGTGGCGTCGGCGGCCCCGTCGACCGTCCCGGCCGCCTCCCCGGCGACCCGGGCGAGCAACTGCCGCCCGGCCGGGCCGCCGCCCGTGACCAGCCTGATCCGGTCGGCGGGATCGCGGCGCTCCAGCCAGGCCAGCAACTCGCGGGCAGCGGCGTCCCGGGCCGCGGGCTCGAAAAGCATTTCGGGGCTTCACTCCTCGGTCTGTGCCGCGCTGCCGCGGTCGTCGGGTCGTCGGCCGGTGGACATCTCCGATGCCCCGGCTCTCCGGCTCAGTAGTCCATGATCTCCCGCCATTTGCCGGGCAGTTCCGCCTGGATGCGGTCGGCGGCCTCGGACGTCAGTGCCCTGACGTGCAGCCACCCGAGCTCCGCGTCCTCGTCCGAGCGGTCGTCGCAGACCAGCACGTCACGATCGGTGAACCATCGGTACAGGCCGCCGGAGGCCTCCGGTCCGTACAGCGACGGGACGGCGGTGAAGTGGCGTTCCAGGTATTCGGCGTCACCGGGGAGCCGTTCCCTCGTCCAGCCTCCGACGTCGCCGCACAGGGTGTTCTGCGACATCAGCAACTCGATGCAGGCGAGGGAGAACCGGTCCGCGTGGGCACTCCATTCGTCGTCCTCGCCGACGTCGGTCACCACCGGCGGGTCGGTCTCCGAGAGGCGGTCGAGCGGAATCCCGCAGGCGTACCAGAAGAGCTTCTCCGTCTGCCAGACCAGGACGCCCTCCTCCGCCCACAGGTCCTCCGGCGAGTACGGGTAGCGGAGGGCGTGGAAGAGGTCCCAGCGCCGCCCGAAGCGGGAGTACCACTCGCGCATCGCCCCGGGCAGGGCAAAGCCGAGCCGCTGCTCGGCGGCGGCCAGCTCCTCCTCGGGAAACCCGTCACCGGACTCGATCGGGGCCCCGAGGTGGGCGGCGAACCGCTCGACGAAGGTGAACGCGGCGGACGGGCCGGCGAGGGCCGCGGGCAGGTCGACCCTGAGGTCAAAGCTTTCGGACATTCAGGAACGGTATCCCGGCCCGCGGACACCGCTGTCGGCCGCTACAAGCGCTCCCGAGCGCAGACCGGCGGGCCCGTGTTCGAGCGTACGATGCCGAGCAGCCATGCCGGACGGGCGTCAGTCCGGAGGGACCGGCACCTCGCCGGAGTCGAGAAAGAGGTAGTCGTACACCTTCCGGAGGTATGCGTAGAGTTCGTCGTCCGACTCGAAGTCGATGAATGTCATGTCGCAGTACCCGCCGTGCGACAACGGCCGCTCCTGCAGGACGAAGTCGAACATCTGCCGGAGGTCGTCGGCCCAGTCCGACCGCCTCACGTTGGCCAGAACGACGGGCATGTAGGCGTAGGCCGTCTCCACGTGGAGATACTGCTGGATGAATCCGGCCGGAACCATTCTCAACGAGCAGGGTCGGCGCAGGTCGTCACGGTCTTGTCGCCTCTCCCTCACCGCCGGTTCTCTCGGCCACTGTTCGACCAGGTTGTGCAGGTGGTCGCCGACTCCTGGTCGTCGTCCCAGTCCGGGACACCGAACCCCGACTGTTCGGACACCTCGCGCAGCACCTCGGCCTGCGCCGGTCCGGAGGCGTTCACGGCAGCTTCCGGGTCGGTCGGCAGGACAGCATGCGCATCGGTGACCGACCTGCGACCGACCACCCGGAACGGCCGCGCATCGCTCTCGCGTCCGGGCATCAGCCGGGCGGAAGCGGAACCTCGTCCGCACCGAGGAACAAGTACTCGTAGACCTTTGCCGAGGTAGGCGTACAACTCAGCCTCGCTCTCGAAGTCGACCCAGGTCGTCTCGCAGTAGTTGATGGAACGCCATCTCCACGTTCAGATAAGTCTGGAGGAAACCCTGCGAGATCTCCCGTCCCCAACGTCACGGATTCGGCAACCGCCCGATCCGGCTCAGTTGCCGGGGATCTGCACGCGCAGCGCGCTCAGCCCCGCGCTGTCCGCCACCAGGACGATGCCGTCCGGCGTGACATCGGCCCCGGCAAGCGGAACGGTTGCGGCGAACACGGCCAGCTGCCCGCCCTCCGCCTGCCAGATGCGGAGGTAGTCGCCACCGACGCCCAGCCTCAGGGCACCAGTCTCCCGGTCCTCGTCCGACGGCCGGGCCAGCTGCGCCGGGTCGCCGTCCAGCGGCTCGCCGGTCTGCGCCTGGTAGGCGACCAGAGGCTGATCTCCCCCGGGTAGGTTGGCCACCACGGCCGGAGTTCCGTCCGGGCCCGCTGCGGAGGTGATCCCGGCAATCCCCGCCAGCGGCCTGTGCCAGAGTGTGTGCCAGGGCAGGTCGACACCGAACCCGGTGACGGACAGGCCGTCCTGGCGGCACCCGTGCTCCAGCAGGCCCGCGATGGTGCGGGGGTCTGCCTGGGTGCGGGTGAACAACGGAGCCAGGCGCAGCCACGTCCGCCCGACGGCCGGTAGCTCCGCACCGGTGCCGGCGAGGTACTCAGCAGCGGCGCGGAGCACCACCTGGTCGGCATGGACGAGGAACGCCGGGTCGGCCATCAGCTCCGGCAGGATGCCGCCCTCCAGCGCGTGCCGGATCAGGCCGGTGCGGGTGTAGGCCGGCGCCTCGGACCACCGCCCGGGCCCCTCGGGGAGCCGGGCCAGCAGGGCGGTGGCCATCCTGCGGCTGCTCTCACGGACGGTCGTGCCGAACCGCTCCCGCAGTTCGTCGGCCAGGGCCGGGTGCCGCAGCCGGACCGCGGGCTCCGATCCTTCTCCGTCGCCGTCGAGCAGGTCGAAGAAGGGGAGCAGCAGCCGCTGACCGTCGGCAAACACCGTGGACAGGTCCTTGCCGGCCACCGCCGAGGCGAGCGGCTCCCAGAGAGGGAAGGGCAGGGAGGTGCCGGCACCCGCGAGTGCCAGCGGGGTGAGCAGTCGGCGGAGGGTGAGTTCGTCGGTGCCGCAGCGCTCGGCGTGCAGGTCGAGCGCGTCCCCCACCGTGCTGGGGAAGTCCGCTGCAGGGCCGTCGGGCACGGCCGTCAGCGACCAGGCGGCCAGCTCCACGACCAGCGGTCCACTTGCCTTCCGGGCGATCGCCTCGGCCTCCTCCGGCCGGGCGACCATGGCGGCGGCCTGGAGCCACAGGGCATCCGCGTCCGCCCACGGCTCCACGTCGAGGTCGATCACCAGGAGGTCCTCGGCGGGCAACCGTTCCGCCAGCCACTCGGCCTGCGTACGGGGCACGTCGGTCAGCAGGCGGATTCCGGGCGCGAGTGCCAGCGGCAGCAGGACCTCCTCCGCGACCCGAGCCGGACCGTCCAGCTCCGGAAGGACACCGGACCGGTCCACGTCGGCAACGACGACGGGAACGGGAAGCTCCTGCGGCTCGGCGAGAAGCGCGTACACGTCCTCCGTCCGGTCCGCGTCGATTCCGAGCTCGTCGGCGACCAGCCAGAGCAGTTGGGCGGGCGTCAGCCCGTCGGCCGCGAAGACCGGCGGCACCGGAAGGCCTTCCGGCGGCACGGTGTCCGGCTGGAGCGCGTTGGTGTCGATGAGCTTGCGGTACTCCGGGTCGCAGAGCATCAGGAAGCCGGTCAGCAGCCGTGACCTGCCGCTTCCCGGTGCCCCCGTGAGCAGGACGGTGGCCGGGGACGTCCCGTTGGCGAGCCATGCCGCCAGGGCCCGGAGCGCAGGCGCCCGCCCGCCCAGGTGGGGGTGCGGCTGGTGGACTGGCTGGGACGTCAAGGTTCGGTCTCCAAGGCTGAGGTGGTGAAAGGAAGTGTCCGGGGGCTCTATTCGAGCCAGCCCTCCCACAGATCGAGGAGGGTCGGGTTGAAGTACTTGTGTTCCCAGAAACCGCCTTCGGCGGCCGCCGAGTCCACGATCCGGATCCAGCGCGCGACGTCCTCCTCGAGATCCGTCGAGTCGTACACGCCGAGCAGTACGGGCACCGACAGTGCGGCCCGGTGCAGCAGCACGATCCGGAACAGCTGCGGCAACCCACCGGCCACCAGGGCGAGTTCGTGATCCCGGCCCTCGCAGAACACCTCACCGCTGCGGCCGTCGAGAAGGATCGGCGAACCCCAGAGGTCGCCGAGCCCCACCAGCAGATGCGGGCGGTCGTCCGCAGGCTGCAGACCACCGGCGGCGAGTTCGACCGTCGACAGGACCGGGTCCTCCGTCACCGGCCAGCCCACCTCGGTCAGGAACTCCCGGGTGCCGGGGTGTGCCATCGCCGCAGGAAGCAGCTCGGGCGCCACCGGCTGGCACGCGTCGGCACCGAACGCCCAGTCCTGCTCCAGTTCCGCCCGGGTCAGCACACCCGTGAGGGACACGTCCGGCACCGGCCACTGCGCCCGGGGAGTGAGCCCGTGTCCGGACAGCCCCCGTGACACCTGCGGGAGTTCCGCCACCAGGTCGTCGTGCACCAGCGCGCCGAACAGCCCGCAGCGCCCCATGAACACCCACAGCGTGCCGCCTGCCGCGCCCAGGGGCGTGCACAGCACGGCATGCTGGACCGACTCCCCCATCCACGGCAGCCCGAGCGCGGGGAGATTCCGCCTGCTGCTGGCCCACTCGCCGTTCACGTGGCCCGCGGTGAGCCCGGTGAGGTCCTCGGCGCGGGCCACGACCTTGTCGTGCGGTGCGGTGTTCGCCGCGCCGAGCAGCTCCCCCGTCCGGGCGCTCCACAGTTGCTCGAACACCGTGCCCGACTCGTCGCCCCAGGGCTCGTGCCGGGTGGCGAGGGTCGGACCGTCGGGCCCGTGCACGAGACAGAGTTCGTCCTGCTCGATCTCCTGCGGCAGCCGCGGCGCGTACCCGCTCGGCCACTGCCAGCGCGACCACAGCGTCCGCCACGGCAACCGCGCCCGGGCCACCACCTCGTCCGCCACCGCCGCCATCCCGCGGCTCACCAGCGTGTGGTGCACCCAGCTCAGCCACTCCTCGTGGCTCGCCGACGCGGCCAGCCCTTCCAGCAGCAGGCAGTGCAGATCTCCTGCGACGCCTCCCAGCGGCACGCCCTGTGGATACATCAGCGCCAGGCCCAGACCGAGGCCGTACCACCCCGACTCCACCAGGAAGCCAGGGTCCTCCAGCCAGTCCTCCAGCTCTCCGGCCAGCGCCGCGTGCACCGGCCGTGCGGCGCCGAGGTAGGCCGCCACGGTCCCGTCGGTCCCGTCGGTCCCGGCGGCGTCGGACCGCAGTCCGACCAGGGCACGGTGAACCGCACGCTGCTGCGCATCGCTCAGCGGCAGCCGGGCCCGGACGGCCCGATGGGCCACCAGGTCCGCGAAGCGGACGGTACGGCCCTCCACCGTGATCTCGGGCCTGCGGGCTGCGAACTCCGTCAACTGCTCGACCGACACGGGCCGGCCCGTCAGGGCGGCCGCGAACGCACGCCACACCTGCAGGCCCGAGCCCGGCAGTTCCAGGGCCGCCGCCGCGGTGAGCCAGAGCAACTCGTCCAGTGCCCCAGGGAGGTCGTGCCGGGCAGCCACCTCCGACCGGTCGTCGGCATCCGCGGGCGGGACGATCGTCACGGGCCGCCCCACCAACTCCGACACCGCCCGGCTGCCGCAGGACATAATGCGCTTCGGCTCGTCCGAGCTCACCAGTGGACCGGCGAGCTCCACCCGCTCGAGCCGCAGGTGGACGCCCGGACCGGCCTCGCCGGCCGCGCGGCCGGCCGCGACGACTGCCGATTCGAGGCTCTGCCCGGCACAGTCGACGACAACGGAAACGGCCCGGGGCGAGTCATCGTTCGTCACGCGGCAATCCTATGCATCGGCCCCGCCGTCCCTCCGAATGCTCGCACGCATCCACAGGACCTCGAGGTTGCGCATGTACCAGCGGGTGTCGGCGCTCTGCCGGAGCCGGGCCTTCGTCGCGGTCATCGGCGAGCCGTCGGTGTCCTTGGCCCCCTCGACCATCGGTCCGGCCCGGTACCCGATTCCGTAGCTCACCTCCACGCCGGACAGGGCGGGCGAGTTGCGGATGTAGACCGAGCAGTCGTTCGAGCCCTTGACGCCGCCTGTCCTGCCACCGCCGGACGAGCGCCCGCAGGGCTCTCGCTCGGTGTAGAGGTGCACGGGTTCGAAGGGCTTCTGATCAGCCGCGACCCGCGCCTTGTTCACCTCGTCGAAATACTTGCCCACATGGGGTTCGGAGTGGTCCTCGTGTTCCTTCGCGGTGCCCGACAGGGAACTGTCCACGATGTAGCGGGTCTCGCCGCTGTCCGGATCCCTGACCTCCAGCACCGCGAAGTTCCGCCCGCTCATGTCCAGGCTATTGTCGGTGCCGTTGGTCGTCGCCCGTAGGTGGTCGGACCAGGAGGTTCCCCCCTCCCGGTCGCCGTACTTCGGCTTCAGCTCGTCGAAGATGCTCCTCGCGGGACTCTTGGACGGGCCCCACATGTCGAACTTCTCGTGGAAATGGACACCCCACGAGCGGCCGTCCGGCGGACGCGGGGAATCCGGGTCCGACCACTCGTATCCGTCGTCCCGGCCGCCGAGCGCGTAGCCCACCGCGCTGCCCCGGTGGAAGCTGACGTTCATCCGCGCCAGGACTGCGATGACGGCGCCGCGCTCGCGGGGTTTGAGGGAGTCGAAATCGGAGAGCGCATGGCTGAGTTCGCTGTGTGTGAACCCCCTGGGGACGTTCGATCCCTCGACGCTGTTGCGCTTGGCGGACTCGTCGAACAGCCGTTGGATGGAACCGTCGCGCTCCCAGCCTTCCATCCGACTGAACACGTCGCCCAGGTCCGTCTGGTGGACGACCTGATCGACCCGCAGCTTCTGCTGCGAGTCGTCCGGCAGCCGGCTGTGGTGCTGATGTTCCTCGCCCTGCCGATCGCCGTACTCGGCACTGCCCTTGACCTCGTCCCGGGTGGTGATCTCCGGCTTGCCCGGGGCCTCGGGATCGGACGGCTTCTTGGGTTTCTTGGCAGCCGGCCCGTCGTCGCCGTCCGGATCGAGCTTGTGCTTGGTCCCTGCGACCTCCTCCGGGGCCCGGCGGTCGGGGCGGCTGTCGGTCCGGGTGTGGTCGGGCCTGCCGGAGTCGGTGTGCGGGGTCGCGGGCCGGCGGTCCGGACCGAGGGGGATGGCGAAGACGCCGTGGTCGCCGCTGTGGAGGGGCTGGTTGGAGCGGCGGCCGGTCTGGGCATCGACGTAGGTGATCTTGCCGTTGTGGTTGACGGCGTTCCAGGCGTGGGCGCGGCCGTCGGCGTCGCGGGTGATGATGACGGCCTGCGAGCCGTGGCCCTCGCGGCGGAGGGTGTCCTCCAGGCGGCGGTAGGCGTCCTTGCCGTCGCCCATGTCGGAGAACTTGGCGCCGAGGGCGTTCTCGATGCGGTCGCGTCCGCCGCGCTCACCGCGGTCCGAGGGGTTCCCGTCGGCGTCGTGGTCGGGGGTCCGGGCGGCTGCCGGGGTCGGGTGGCCGGAGTAGGTGTCGACGGTGGCGAGCGCCACGTCGGCGCAGTTGTTGCGGCGGCCGGGCGCGTCCGGGTCGCCGTTGATGGCGCGCGGCCAGTCGCCCTCCGGGTCCGGGTGGCGCTGCGGCTTGCCGTCGGCGTCGCGCGGGACGGAGTTCTCGACCCGCTCCCGGTCGTGGTGACCGGGCTCGACCAGGCCGCCCGGACTGCCGTACGGACGGTCGGCGGTGGCCGGACGGTCCGGATCGGCCGGCTTGTGGTCGGGGGTGGTGTGGTCCGGGGTGGTGTGGTCGTCCGGCTTGTGGTCGGGAGTGGCCTGCTCGGGGCCACGGTTCGGCGTGTGCTCGCCGTTGTGGTCGCGAGGGTCCGCTTCGGGGTTGCGGTGTTCCGAGGTGTCGGCCGGGCGGTCGTTACCTCGGGCACGATCGTCCGGCGTGCGCTCGGGAGTGCCCGCCGGACGGTCGGCACGCGGGTCCGGGCGAGTGGGTGCGTCGGCCGGACGCTCCGCCCGCGGGTCCTGACGCGGAGCGCTGTCGGCCGGGCGATCGGCACGGGGGTCCGGGCGGGTGGTCCCGTCCGGACGCGGAGGCGCCGAAGTCGGCCGGTCGCCGGCCGGACGGTCGGCACGCGGGTCCGGGCGCGAGGCGGTGTCGGGGCGCGGGGCACTGGTCCGCGGGTCGGGGCGGCCGGCGGTGGGTTGCTGGCCCAGGTTGGTGGGGCGGTCGGTGCGGTCCGGGCCGGGGTTGTTCCGCTGGCCGGGGACGGTGGGCCGGTCGGCGTCGGCAGGCCTCGTGCCGGTGGCGGGGCGGTCGGCACGCGGCGTGGTCGCGCTGCCCGTGCCGGGCGTCCCGGTGGTCGGCGGGACACCTGCGCCGGGGTTCACCGGGCCGGGGTTCTGGGACGGCTGGCCCGTGGACGGCGCTGCGGCGCTGTCCGTGGTGGGCGAACCTGGCGTGTGGGTCGGCGGTGCGTCGGCGACCGCGGTGGAGGCGGTGTGGACGGTGGCCCGGTGCGGCACGTCCGAGGACGGCGTGCGGGAGCCGTCGCCGGCCGGAACGTGCGGCACCGACCCGGTGTGCGGCGGCACCGCCGAACCGGAACGTTCCTGCTGCGGAGCGCCCTCCTCGGCCCGTGGGGCGGACTCGTGGCGCTGCGGCGGCGCCTCGTGCCCGGGACGGCCGGCCTCCGGACCGCTGTGGGACTGGGCCGCGGTGCTCGCCGGGGCGTCGCCGCGCACCGGCCCGTACGACGGGGACGGCCGGCTCTCGCCACTGTGGGCCGGAGTGCCGGACGACTCGTCGCCACCGTGCACCGGCCCGTACGACGGGGTGGTGGTCCGTGCATCACCGGAATGCGGCTGGGCGTGCGAGGGCGTCGAACCGGCATCCGAGGACGGCCGGGACGTCGGGGAGTCGGACGCATGGCTCGGTGCCGGGGACGGCGACGAGTCGGGCGTGGGGTGGGTCGGTGCCGGTCCGGGCCGGGAGTCCGGGGTGCCGCTGTGCGTCGGGGTGCCGGCGTCGCCGCCGTGGTGCGGAGCAGCCGCATGCGCCGGAGCCGGGCCCGGGGCGGGAGCGGGCGTGGCGTCGGGCCGGGCGTTCGGGGTGCCGCCGTGGGTCGGGGTCGACGATCCGTCACCGGTGTGCTGGGGCGCCGGGGTCTGCGACGGGGCCGGGGCGGGCGCGGGAATCGCGTCGGGTGTGGGGTGTGCGGTGGTCTGGCCGGGCCGGGCGGTGTCCGCGCCCGAACGGTCCGAGGGGGCCTCACCGCTGCGTGCGGGCCCGTCCGAAGACCCGTCCTGTGCGGGAGGGGTCGGCCGGCCGTCCGTACCGGTGTGCGCGGGCGGCGCGTCCGCACCGCGGCCGTCACCCGACGCCGGCACCGGACCGTCCGAGCCGGGCGTCGGCCTGCTGTCCGAGCCCGTGTGGGCGGGAGAGCCGCTGTTGGCGCCTGAGGAAGCCTGCGGAGTCCCGTCGCCACCGGCCGGAGTGTGGTTGGCCGCAGGGGCGGGGTCGGAGCTCAGCCGCGTACCGAACGGGTCCGTCGGCGCCGAACTCCGCCCGTCGCGGCCGTCGTTGGCATGCGAGGTCGAGGAGCCGCCGTCGTTCCGGCCACCCGTCCCTGAGTCGCCCTGCGACCCCGACGAGCCCGAGGAACCGGTGCCACTGGCGGAGGAGCCACTGCCCGAGGACCCGCTCCCGGACGAACCGCTGCCCGACGAGCCACTGCTGCCCGACGAGCCGGCGGAACCGCTGGAACCGGTCGAGCTCCCCGACCCGGAGGAACCGGAACCCGAGCCGGAGCCCGAGTCGGAACCCGAAGAACCCGAAGAACCGGAAGAACCGGAAGAACCGGAAGAACCCGACGTACCAGTGGAGTTGGAAGATCCGGACGATCCCGAGGAGCCCGAGTCGCCGCCGCTGCTCCCGCTGCCGCTCTCGCTACTGCCGCCGCTCCCGTGCCCGCCGCCCGAGCCGCCACTGCCGTGCCCGGCCGCGTTGTCCAGGTGGTGCCGCGCCGCACCGCCCGCCCGCGAACCCAACCCGTCGCGCAGCGACTCGGTGAACGTCTGCTTCCAGTTCTCCGCGGAGGACTTCCCCTCCTCCCACCCCTTCTTCGCCGTCCGCCCCAGGTCATAGCCGTCCTGCGCACCAAAACCCTGGTTCACCGTCTGCGCGATCAGATCCGAGATCATCGCCTGCACCGCAGAGACGATCGGATCCTTCAACGTCTCCATGATCGCCTCGATCAGCGCATCACGAAGCTCCTTCAACAACCGGCGAACGATCATCTTCGTCGCCTGCGTCGCCCCCAACGCACCCAGCTCCGACAGACCGAACGTGAACGGCGCCGCCGCCTGCGCCGCAATGATCTCCGCAGCCAGGATCACCAACTGCGCGATCACCGCGATCTTGCACGCCACCACGATCACCGCAGCAGCCTCGAACGCCGCCGCGATCAACCGCGCAGCCGTCGCCGCATCCGCCAGATAACCGTCCCCACCCGTCGAGAACTTGTCGAACGCCTTCCCGAACGCATCGATCGAATCACCCGAGTTCGCCGACCGCACACTGTTCGCCGCCGACAACCCCCGATAATTCAGATCGTCGACCTGATCCGCGAAATCACGCCACACCTGCGCACACTCACGCAGCTTGTCCTCGTCCGCCTTCGGCCAGTCGAAGCCGAGCATCTCCAGGACCCACTCAAGGCCGTCCGGCAGCATCAGCGACACGAGTCAGTTCCCCCCAACTGACGATCCCGTCCGGCCGGAGGCCGGTTACGGGCGAACAAGAACCAAGCACAGTACGACACACGACGATCGATCAGATGATCCTACTCATCGCACTGACGCGCCGACGCCCCCATCGCCGGCGAAGATCCTCTGCTCAGTGCCGTCGGGGCCGATCCTTCACCGGCCCCGCACGGACACCGCGACAGCCCTGCACACTCGGAGCCGGACGGCCCGTCACTTCCGCCCGTCGCGCTTGGCGGTGCCGTTCTCGGCCTCCTCCCGCTCGCGGACCATCTTCTCCGCGCGCTCCTCCGACTTGTGGCGGTCCTCCGGCGACATGTGCTCGGCGGCGTCGCGCATCTCACCGAGCCGGGCGCCGATCGCGTGCATGTAGCGGTCGGACTCGATGACGTCCTTCATGCCGATCCGGCCGCTGAGCACGCTCTTCGCCATCTCCTGCAGCTCGGGGCCGACGTTGGAGTTGTTGGCGATGGTGCGCAGCGCCTTGTGCAGCGAGGCGGCCTGGGTCGGATTGTCCGCCACGTCCAGCAGTTCGTCGTCGCCGATCTCGCGCTCTTCGGCCATGGCGGCCACCTCCCCGTCGTCCCTCACCCTGGACCGCGGCGGGCCAAGACCGGTCGGCCGCGGTCGCTTTCGTCGTGCGATCATATGCAACCGTTCGGAGTCGACGGTGCCTGACGGTAATGTCGGCCGGAGTCCGCCACCACGGAGGAGTCGTCGTGATCACCCAGGAGCAGGCCCTCGCCGCAGCCGACCGATGGCTGAACGGCGATGCGCCGGCCGAGCAGCGCCGTGCCGTCCGACACCGCGAGTTCGGGCTCGGATGGGTGGTCTGGGCCGCGCCCGCAGCGCCGGAGCGCGACCCCGTGACCGGGGAGCGGCGCCCGCCGGCCGACCTCGGCGACGCCTGCGGCGTGGTGGACCGGGAGACCGGCGAGCTCACCGTGTGGCCGTCGGTCCCGGTGGACGAGGTGATCCGCTCGTACGAGGCCAAGCACGCCGACCGGGTGCACCGGAACGACCCGCCGGCCACCGGCCCGGGCAACACCGCCGTCGCCACCTACGTGAACCCGGCCGACGGCCAGGAGGTCATGCTCTACCGCAACGCGGGGCCGGGCCTGCCGCCCGCGGAGTACCAGCTCGCCGCCGAGCTCGACCGGCTCGGCGTTCCGGCCGGCAACGTGGTCGCCGTCCACACCGACCTGCGTCCGGCCACCCTGCCCGGCGGCTACACCGCCGCCCTGGTGGAGCGCGCCTTCCCCAACGCCGAGGTCTCCTGCTCGCACACCTACGGGATCTTCGCCGACGAGCGGGCCGAGGGCGCCGCCGCGCTCACGCTGCACGCCGAGCGGATCGCCCGCCTCGCGGGGCAGCCGCTGCCCCCGCGTCCGCACCGGGTGCCGGCGCCGCAGCCCGGCGAGGTCGAGCAGGCCGCTCCGGTCCGCGACGTGGCGCTCGGCCGTCGGCTGGCCGAGGCCTTCGGCGAGGTCGTGCGGTACGACGCCGACGACATCGCCGGCAGTGCCCTGCCCGAGCCGACCCGCTCCACCCTCACCTGGGCTGGGCTGCCCGCCGAGGTGCCGCTGTTCTTCGCCGCGGACCGCCCGGACGCCCCGCCGGCCGGCGGCCTCCTCGCCGACCTGCGCACCCACCTGACGGCCGTCGGCACCGAGTTGGACGAGTCGCTGCTCGGCGTCCTCGCCGGCTGGACGAGGATCGGCTCCGACGGCCTGTGCACCGTCGCCGTGCAGTGCACGGGCGACGAGCAGAGCCTCGGCTCGGTGTGGGCGGTCAGCCCCCGCACCGGCAGCGGACGGTACGTCAACACCTCGGTCTCCGCCTTCCTCCGCAGCCTGGACGCCCTGGTGACGGCCCGCAGCGCGATGCGCGGGCTCGACCCGCTGGCGGCCGGCACCGCGGTGGCCGCGCTCCAGAACGAGCTCGCGGCGATCGACCCGCAGGCCTTCCACAAGGACTCCACCTGGTGGAGCGTCGTCGTCGAGCAGATGTGGCACGGGCTGTTCTGACCTCGTGGCTGCGCCGCCGCAGAGCCGAAGGCCGGCGGGCGGAACTGCGTGAGACAAGAGCGCCACAGGCCTCAGGCGTGCCCGGCGCGGACGAGGGCGGCGGCGAAGGCGGGCAGGTCGGGCTCGGGGACGAGTGCGGCCAGGTCGTCGGCGTCCCGCGGCAGGCCGAGCGAGGCGGCGGCGTCCCGGGCTCGCCGGTCGAAGTACGGCCGCAGCTCCGGCCAGACGCCCTGGGCCTCGCGGCAGAAGATGTCCGCGCCGACCGGGCCGATCCGGGGGAACTCCTGGAGCAGGCGGTGTTCGGCGGCGGTGTCCCGGCCGGCTTCCTCGCGCAGCCGTCGCAGGTCGCCGCGCCAGCGCTCCAGCAGGAGTTCGGCGCCGCGGCCGAGGGCGGTGGCGGTGCTCTCGTCGTAGCGGACGTAGTGGGCACGGCCGAGGGCGTCCACCCGCGCCTGCCACTCGGCGTCGGCCATGGCCCGCGGGGTCCGCATCCCGGCCCGGAAGAGTTCGCGGGCGGCGGCGACGGCGATGTCGGCCCTGATCCGGGTGGCGCAGAGCACCGCCAGCACCAGCAGCCGGTACAGCGGCGCCGGGCGGTCGCGCAGGGTGATCCCGGCCTCCTGCGCGTACGTCCGCCCGTGCTCGCGCAGCAGCCCGGCCGCGGTCTCCTGGGCCCCGCTCACATGCCGGCGCCTACCCGCGGCCCGGCACCCGAACCGCCGCGCCGCCGTCCCGGCCGGTCACGCGCACCAGGAGCCGCCGCTGCGGCTCGCCCGGGTCTCGACCGAGTAGCCCTGCCTGCCGTCGAAGGCCCAGGAGACCGCGAGGTGGGCGGTGGCGCCGTCGACCTGCTTGGTGAAGCAGAGACCGATCCGCTCGCCGGTCGGGTCCTGGCGCCGGGCGGGCTCGTCCGGCTCGGGCGGTGCCGGCTGCCAGCCGTTCCGGGCGGCGGCCGCCCGGTAGTGGGCGACGACGTCCGCCCGCCGGGCGGGCTCGGTGTACCAGCGGCCGGAGTACGCGAAGCGGTCGTCCTCGTCGCAGCCCGCGTACGGCTCCCCGCCGGTCTGCGCCCCGCGCGGGGTGCCCAGCGCCCGGACCTCGGTCTCCATCGGGCCCTCCAGGGCCGAGTCGGCGAAGGTGCAGCCGTAGATCCCGCCGTCGAGCACCCAGTAGCCGCCGGCCAGGACCAGCAGGACGACCGGGGAGGCGCGGAGGAGGCTCCGGGCCTTCTCCCGGGTCAGCACCAGCCCTCGCCCTCGCGCGCGGCGCTGATGGTCACCCACAGCAGTCCGTCGAGGCTGTCCGTGCCGAAGCTGAGGCGGGCCTCGGTGCCGGCGGTCCGCTTGGTGTAGCAGTCGGGGGGTGTGATGCGGTCCACCGGCAGCGCGGTCCAGCCCTGCTCGCGGACGAGGGTGCGGTAGGCGGCGGCCGTGTCGGCGGGCGACCCGGTGCCGCGGAAGCCCTGCGAGACGCTCACCACCCGGTCGTCGTCGTCACAGGTGTCCGTGGACTCCCCGGCCGGGGCGAACCGGTCGGTGCGGGCGGCGAGCAGGGGGTCGGCGGCGAGAATGCGGGCGAGGCGTCGCTCGTCGGGGCCGCAGCCGTACAGCCCGCCGTCGAGCGCCCACCAGCCGCCGAGGACGGTGAGGGTGCCGAAGACCAGTCCGCCCGCGACGACAGACGCTCCCACCCGAAGATCGTTCACGGGCGGGAGCGTACCGGTCGGCGGGGGCGGGGTGAACCCGCGGTCAGAACACCCGGACCATGGTGCGGTGCGGGATTCCGGCGTCCTCGTAGACCGGGCCCTCGGCGGTGTAGCCGAGCCGCTCGTAGAAGCCGAGCGCCTGGGTCTGGGCGTGCAGTTCGAGCTCGCGGGCGCCGCGCTCGCGGCCGGCCTGCTCGATGGCGCGGACGAGGTCGGCGCCGAGGCCGGTGCCGCGGGCGGGCTTGCGCACGGCGAGGCGGCCGAGCAGCACCCGGCCCTCGACGCCGGTGAGCTTCAGCGCCTCGGGGCCGTGGATCAGGCGGCCGGTGCCGAGGCCGGTGCCGTCGGGGCCGACGGCGAGCAGGTGCACCGAGGTGGCGTCCAGCTCGTCGTACTCCAGCTCCTCGGGGACGTTCTGCTCCTCGACGAAGACCTCGCGGCGGACGCTGCGGACCTGGGCGAGGTCGGCCTCGGTCACCGCGATCCTGATCTCCACCGGGGCCGGCGCCCGCTCGGGGGTCCCGGCCATGTCAGCTCTCCGAGGCGATGATGTCGAGGGCCTTCTGCAGGTCGGCGGGGTACTCGCTGCGGAACTCGACCCACTGGCCGTCGGAGGGGTGCTCGAAGCCGAGCTGGACGGCGTGCAGCCACTGGCGGGTGATGCCGAGGCGCTTGGCGAGCGTGGGGTCGGCGCCGTAGGTGAGGTCGCCGACGCAGGGGTGGCGCAGCGCGGACATATGCACCCGGATCTGGTGGGTGCGGCCGGTCTCCAGCTTGATGTCGAGCAGGGAGGCGGCGCGGTAGGCCTCGATGAGGTCGTAGTGGGTGACCGAGGGCTTGCCGTCGCGGGTGACGGCCCACTTCCAGTCGCTGCTGGGGTGGCGGCCGATGGGGGCGTCGACGGTGCCGGAGAGCGGGTCGGGGTGGCCCTGGACGAGGGCGTTGTACCGCTTCTCGGTGATGCGGTCGTGGAACTGCCGCTTGAGGTCGGTGTAGGCGCGCTCGGACTTGGCGACGACCATGAGGCCGGAGGTGCCGACGTCGAGGCGGTGCACGATGCCCTGGCGCTCGGCGGCGCCGGAGGTGGAGATGCGGTAGCCGGCGGCGGCGAGGCCGCCGATGACGGTGGGGCCGGTCCAGCCGGGGCTGGGGTGGGCGGCGACGCCGACCGGCTTGTCGACGAGCACGATGTCGTCGTCGTCGTGGACGATGCGCATGCCCTCGACGGGCTCGGCGACGATCTGCACCGGGGCGGCGGGGGCCGGGATCTCGACCTCCAGCCAGGCGCCCGCGGTCACCCGGTCCGACTTGGCGGCGACGGAGCCGTCGAGCGTCACCTTGCCGTCGGCGGCCAGCTCGGCGGCCTTCGTCCGGGAGAATCCGAACATCCGGGCCAGGGCGGCGTCGAGGCGCTCGCCCTCCAGGCCGTCGGGTACGGGAAGGCTGCGGGTCTGCGCTGCGATACTCACTCGTACGAGTATGCCGGACCGCGGGCAGCGGCCCGACCGGCCCCGTGGGGGCGGTGGCCGGGCCGCACGGGCGCTCAGGGGGTCAGCGGGCGCCGTCGCCCGTGTTCTCCTCGTCGTCGCCGTCCTGTGCGGCGGGCTGCTTGGCCGGCTGGTGGGTGGTGCCGTCCGGGTTGGAGCCGCGGAAGGACAGCAGCACCACCAGGATGCCGCCGCAGACGATGGCGGAGTCGGCGAGGTTGAAGACCGCGAAGTGCTGGACGGAGATGAAGTCCACCACGTGGCCGCGGAAGACGCCGGGGGCGCGGAACAGCCGGTCGGTGAGGTTGCCGAGGGCGCCGCCGAGCAGCAGGCCGAGGGCGACGGCCCAGGGCAGGCTGTAGAGGCGGCGGGCGATCCGCCAGATGACCACGATGACGGCGGCGGCGATCGCGGTGAAGACGACCGTCATGGCCTGGCCCATGCCGAAGGCGGCGCCGGGGTTGCGGATCACCTCGAAGGTCATGATGTCGCCGATCACCTGGATCTGCTGGTGCCCCTCCAGGCGGGCGACGACCAGCAGCTTGCTGCCGAGGTCGATCAGGAAGGCGAGCAGGGCGACGGCCAGCAGCACGCCGATCCGGCGGCGGCGGACCGTCCGTGCACCGGAGGCTGCGGTGGCGCCGGCCGCGCCCGTCCCGGGCTGGGGGGCGGAGTCGTCCACGGCGGTCTCCGGCTCGTGCGGCACGCGTGCGGTGGGGACGGCTTCGTCCTGCGTCTGGGGGGAACCTGGAGTGCTGATGATCCGCTCCGCTGCCGTGTACAAGAGGACCGGCCCGAGGCGGGCCGGCCGTGGGCCGGGGTTACGGGGACGAGCGTACGGCACTCGGCGGCCGGACCGCCCGTTCCCCGTCACCACAGGTGGGCGCTACCTGCGCTCCTGCTTGGCCTTGCAGCTGACGCAGAGCGTCGCCCGCGGGAAGGCCTGCAGCCGGGCCTTGCCGATCGCCTGGCCGCAGGACTCGCAGACGCCGAAGCCGACGCCCTCCAGGCGGGCGAGGGCGCGCTCGGTCTGGGCGAGGCTGTCGCGGGCGTTGTTGGCGAGGGCGAGCTCGCTCTCCCGGTTGATGTTCTTGGTGCCGGCGTCGACCTGGTCGTCCCCGGCGCCGTCGTTGGAGTCCCGCATGAGGCCGGTGATGGCGGCCTCGGAGGCCTCGATCTCGGCGCGCAGCCGCTCCAGGTCGGTGTTGAGCTCGGCGTGCAGCTCGGCCACCTCGGCCGACGTCCAGGCGTCCTCGCCGGGGCGGACCGGCAACTCGGCCGGGTCCACCGACTCGGCTCCGCCGCCCCGGGCGCCGGAGCCCGCCGGGACATGGGTGCGGCTGGTCGCCGCCCGGCCGGTGGTGGTGCTGGTCTTCCGCCGTGCAGTGCTCACGGTCCCCTCCCCTGGGTCGCCTGCCACAGCCTCCCGCGTCCGCTTGGTGGCGGTACGCGTGCCAGTTGCTCTCTCAGCCATGGCTTTCGACCTCATTTACGAATGATGCGAACCGCCGGTTCCCGGCGGCCTCCAGTGCCGGAAAGATAAACCTCATCGAATCCGGTCACAACGGGACATACCGGTGTCAGATCCGATCCCACCCGGGCAGCCTCCGCCGCCGATGCCGCCCAAGTGCTGACCCTGTTGTGCCCAGATCGCCACCGGCTAACCGCGGCGCCCGCCGGGCGGCCCTCGGGTGCGCTTACCGGTTTGCCACGGCCGATACACTGGGCGGGCAAGGCGCAGATGGGACGAGTACCGCTGTACGCAGCCACCAGCGACCCGGGGACGGTGCGAGCCCGGGGGTGTGCACGGCGCGAAGATCACCCCGGAGCCGCCGGAAGAACGGCCGCACGACCCGCTCGGGCGGCCCAGTAGAACCGGCAGCAGACCCAAACAAGAGGGTCGCGGGCCACGCCGGCCGCGGCCAAGGAGGGTGGTACCGCGGGACGGCCTGCCGTCTCGTCCCTCCGTCGGAGCCAGTCCACGCATCCGTCGGAGGTAGACGCCAGCGATGAGCACCTACAACCCCGTCCCCGCGCAGGTCGACCTGCCTGCCCTGGAGCACGGCATCCTGTCGTTCTGGCAGGACAACAAGATCTTCCAGCGCAGCCTTGAGCAGTCCGAGGGACGCCCGGAGTGGGTGTTCTACGAGGGCCCGCCGACCGCCAACGGCATGCCGGGCGCCCACCACATCGAGGCCCGCGTCTTCAAGGACGTCTTCCCGCGCTACCGCACCATGAAGGGCTACCACGTCGCCCGCAAGGCCGGCTGGGACTGCCACGGCCTGCCGGTCGAGCTCGCCGTCGAGAAGGAGCTCGGCTTCTCCGGCAAGCAGGACATCGAGGCGTACGGCATCGCCGAGTTCAACGCCAAGTGCCGCGAGTCCGTCACCCGGCACACCGACGAGTTCGTCAAGCTCACCGAGCGCATGGGCTACTGGGTCGACCTCGACGAGGCGTACCGGACCATGGACCCCTCGTACATCGAGTCGGTCTGGTGGTCGCTCAAGCAGATCTTCGACAAGGACCTGCTGGTCCAGGACCACCGGGTCGCCCCCTGGTGCCCGCGCTGCGGCACCGGCCTGTCCGACCACGAGCTGGCCCAGGGCTACGAGACCGTCGTCGACCCCTCGGTCTACGTCCGCTTCCCGCTGACCTCCGGCCCGCTGGCCGGCGAGGCCGCGCTGCTGGTCTGGACGACCACCCCGTGGACGCTGGTCTCCAACACCGCCGCCGCCGTGCACCCCGAGGTCACCTACGTGGTGGCCACCGACGGCACCGAGAAGCTGGTCGTCGCGGAGGCGCTGGTCGCCAAGGCCCTCGGCGAGGGCTGGGAGGCCACCGGGCAGACCTTCACCGGCGCCGAGATGGAGCGCTGGACGTACGACCGGCCGTTCCAGCTGGTCGAGATCGAGAACGCGCACTTCGTGGTGACCGCCGACTACGTCACCACCGAGGACGGCACCGGCATCGTCCACCAGTCCCCCGCCTTCGGCGCCGACGACCTCGCGGTCTGCCGCCGCTACGGCCTGCCCGTGGTCAACCCGGTCGAGGCCGACGGCACCTTCGCCACGGACGTCCCGCTGGTCGGCGGCGTCTTCTTCAAGAAGGCCGACGAGGCCCTCGTCGCCGACCTGCAGGCCCGCGGCCTGCTCTTCCGCCACCTGCCGTACGAGCACAGCTACCCGCACTGCTGGCGCTGCCACACCGCGCTGCTCTACTACGCGCAGCCGTCCTGGTACATCCGCACCACCGCGGTCAAGGACGCCCTCCTCCGGGAGAACGAGAACACCAACTGGTTCCCCGAGAACGTCAAGCACGGCCGCTTCGGCGACTGGCTCAACAACAACATCGACTGGGCGCTCTCCCGTAACCGCTACTGGGGCACCCCGCTGCCGATCTGGCGCTGCGACGAGGGCCACCTCACCTGCGTCGGCTCGCTGGCCGAGCTCTCCGGGCTCACCGGCACCGACCAGAGCGGCCTCGACCCGCACCGGCCGTTCATCGACGACGTCACCTTCGGCTGCCCGCAGTGCTCCGGCACCGCCGTGCGCGTCCCCGAGGTCATCGACGCCTGGTACGACTCGGGCTCCATGCCCTTCGCGCAGTACGGCTACCCGTACCGCAACAAGGAGCTGTTCGAGAAGCGCTACCCGGCGCAGTTCATCTCCGAGGCGATCGACCAGACCCGCGGCTGGTTCTACACGCTGATGGCCGTCGGCACCCTGGTCTTCGACAAGTCCTCCTACGAGAACGTGGTCTGCCTCGGCCACATCCTCGCCGAGGACGGCCGGAAGATGTCCAAGCACCTGGGCAACATCCTCCAGCCGATCCCGCTGATGGACCAGCACGGTGCCGACGCCGTCCGGTGGTTCATGGCCGCGGGCGGTTCGCCCTGGTCCGCGCGCCGCGTCGGCCACGGCACCATCCAGGAGGTCGTCCGCAAGACGCTGCTGACCTACTGGAACACCGTCGCCTTCCAGGCCCTGTACGCGCGCACCGCCGACTGGGCGCCCTCCGCCGCCGACCCGGCGCCGGCGATGCGCCCGCAGCTCGACAAGTGGGTGCTCTCCGAGCTCAACACCCTCGTCCGCGAGGTCGACCTGGCCCTGGAGGCCTACGACACCCAGCGGGCCGGCAAGCTGCTGTCCGCCTTCGTCGACGACCTCTCCAACTGGTACGTCCGCCGCGGCCGCCGCCGCTTCTGGCAGGGCGACGCCGCCGCGCTCGCCACCCTGCACGAGGCGCTGGAGACCGTCACCCGGCTGATGGCCCCGCTCACCCCGTTCATCACCGAGCAGGTCTGGCAGGACCTGGTCGTCCCGGTCACCCCGGGCGCCCCGTCCTCCGTCCACCTCGCCGCCTGGCCGACCGCCGACGAGACCCTCGTCGACGCCGACCTCTCCCGGAACATGGCGCTGGTGCGCCGCCTCGTCGAGCTCGGCCGGGCCACCCGCGCCGAGTCCGGGGTGAAGACCCGTCAGCCGCTGTCCCGGGCGCTCGTCGCGGCCCAGGGCTGGGACGAACTCCCCGCCGACCTGCGTGCGCAGATCGCCGAAGAGCTCAACGTCACCACCCTGGAGTCGCTGGCCGGCGTCGGCGCCTCGCTCGTCGACACCTCCGCCAAGGCCAACTTCCGGGCCCTCGGCAAGCGGTTCGGCAAGGGTGTCCAGGACGTGGCCAAGGCGGTCGCCGCCGCGGACGCCGCCGTCCTCGCCGCCGAACTGCGGGCCTCCGGCACCACCGGGGTCCAGCTGAACGGCGAGCGGATCGAGCTCTCGCCGGACGAGGTGATCATCACCGAGACCCCGCGGGAGGGCTGGGCCGTCGCCAACGAGTCCGGCGCCACCGTCGCCCTCGACCTGGCGATCACCCCGGAGCTGAAGCGGCTCGGCATCGCCCGCGACGCCATCCGCCAGATCCAGGAGGCCCGGAAGAACTCCGGCCTGGACGTCGCCGACCGGATCGTCCTCCGCTGGCGCGCCACCAGCGAGGAGACCGCCGAGGCCATCGCCGAACACGGCCCCCTGGTCGCCGACGAGGTCCTCGCCGTGGACTTCGCCGCCGGCGCCGCCGACTGGGACTCCGAGAGCTTCGCCGACGACTCCCTCGGCCTCGCCTTCCAGCTCCGCAAGGCCTGACACCGGCCGGCCGGTAGCAGCTCGGGCCGTCCCGTAGAGGCTCGGGCCAACCCATAGGGGCGCGGGGAACTGCGCAATTCGGATGTGGTCTTCCTCCCGAATCGCACAGTTCCCCGCGCCCCTTTGTTTGTGGTCGGCCTCACTCGACGGGGAGCCCGCATCCGGATCGCGCAGTTCTCCCCCAGCCTTCGGCCGGGAGGTGACCCCACGCGCCCCTTCGGGGTTGGCCGCACACACGAGGGCGCCCCCGCCGTGATGTTGATCACAGTGGGGGCGCCCTCGATGTGGGTGGTGCTTAGTTGTCGCCGTCCTCGTCGATGAGGAAGCCCCGCATGGGGGCCGGCGCCTGCTGCATCGGCTGCGGCGGCTGCGGCCGCACCGCGGCCATCGGCTGCGTCATCCCGGCGGGAGCCATCTGTGCGGCACCGCTGCCGCCCGGCTGGCTGCCGAAGCTCGGGCTGCTGCCGCCGCCGAAGGAGTTCCCGCCGAAGGACTGGCCGTTGCCGCCGAACGACGGCTGGTTGCCGCCGAAGGAGGGCTGGCTGCCGAAGCTCGGGCTGCTCACCGAGGAGGTGGCCGGCGACATCGACGACGCCGCCGGGGGCAGCGAGGCGGTGGCCGGGATCCGCGGCGGGGCCAGCGAGTCGTCCGCCTGGGACTCCAGCTGGCGCAGCTGGGTCTCGAGGTAGGACTTCAGGCGGGTCCGGTACTCGCGCTCGAAGGCGCGCAGGTCCTCGACCTTGCGCTCCAGCGTGGCGCGGGCGGACTCCAGGGAGCCCATGGCGACGCGGTGCTTCTCCTGGGCGTCCCGCTCCAGGGCGTCGGCCTTGGCGCGGGCGTCCCGCTCCAGGCCCTCGGCGCGGCTGCGGGCCTCGCCGACGATCTTGTTGGCCTCGGAGCGCGCCTCGGAGATCGCCTGGTCGGCGGTCTGCTGGGCGAGGGCGAGCACGCGGGCGGCGCTGTCGCCGCCGGGCTGCTGCTGCGGCTGGCCCATCGGGCCACCGAGCGGGCCGCCCATCGGCTGGCCCATCGGCTGGCCCATCGGCTGGCCCATGGGGCCGCCCATCGGCGCGAGCTGCTGCTGGCCGCCCATGGTCTGGCCCATCTGCTGCGGCTGGCCCATCGGACCGCCCATGGCCTGCAGCATCTGACCGCCCATCGGCTGGACCAGCTGCTGCTGGCCGCCCATGGTCTGACCCATCTGCTGCGGCTGGCCCATCTGGCCGGCGCCGGGGCCGGGCGGGAGGGCGGGGGCGCCGGACGGCAGGCCGAGGGGCTGGTTGCCCATCTGCTGCTGCGGGCCGCCCATCTGCTGGGGACCGGGGCCCTGCTGCTGGCCGGGCACCGGCGGGCCGGATATGGCGGCGGGCACCGGGGCGCCGCCGGGACGGGCGTCCTGCGGCGGCTCCTTGCGCATGTTGGCCTGGTTCTGCGCGGCGGCACGCGTGGCGGCGGCCAGCTTGGCGCGCAGGTCCTCGTTCTCGCGAAGCAGGCGGGTCAGCTCGGCTTCGACCTCGTCGAGGAAGGCATCGACCTCGTCCTCGTCATAGCCTTCGCGCAGCCGGACGGTCGTGAACTGCTTGTTCCGAACGTCCTCGGGGGTCAATGGCATCTCTTCACCTCAACGTGATCGTCGGCACTCCGGAATCCTGTCGCATCGCTCACAACGACAGGGACCGCACGAGCGAGATCAGGACATACACAATGATCATCAGTACGAAGAAGGACAGGTCGAGCGCCACGCCCCCGAGACGCAACGGCGGGATGAAGCGCCGAAGAAGCTTGAGCGGCGGATCCGTGACAGTGTACGTGGCCTCCAGGACCAGGACCATGGCCCTTCCCGGCTGCCACGAGCGCGCGAACTGGAAGACCCAGTCCATCACGAGGCGGAAGAGCAGGATGAGCAGGAAGACTGTCAGCGCGTAGTACAGCACCGCCCCGACGATCCCCATCTCGTCTCCCTCTCCTGGTCATCAGCCCGTCAGTGACGCACCGTCGATCGGTCCACACGTAAAGTCGTGGCCGGGTCAGCTCTGGTTGAAGAACCCACCCTCGGCGATCCGAGCCTTGTCCTCCGCCGTGACATCGACGTTAGCAGGAGACAGGAGGAACACCTTCTGTGTCACGCGCTCGATACTGCCGTGGAGACCGAAGACGAGTCCAGCGGCGAAGTCTACGAGCCGCTTGGCGTCCGTGTCGTCCATCTCGGTCAAATTCATGATCACAGGTGTGCCGTCGCGGAACTGTTCCCCGATGGTACGGGCCTCGTTGTAGGTCCTCGGGTGCAGCGTGGTGATGCGGTAGGGCTCTCGTTCGTTCACTACCTTGGGCATGATCACCGGGGAGCTCTTCTCCAGGTTCTGGCGGCGGTCGGGTGTGATGGACGACACGGGCGCCATCCGCGGCGCCTCCTGCCGGATCGGGACGGCGGCCGGCACGGGCTGCGGTGCGATGTGCGCGACCGGCGCGGGCGCCGGGCGCTCGGCCGCCGCCGGGCGCAGGTCCTCGGTGCGGCCGGTGCGGATCGGCTCCGGGTCGGCGTCGTAGTCGTCGTCGGGGTCGTAACCCTGGCCGTCGTACGTCTCGTCCTCCACGAGGCCGAGGTAGACCGCCATCTTGCGCATTGCGCCGGCCATGCTCCTGTCTCCTCCGCTCTGTGGTGGATCGGCTCCGACTCCGGCCTCGGCCTGCGGTCTCCGCAGCGGCCCGGGCTCGCCGGACCGACGGCCCGTCAGGCCGTGGAGATTCTGCGGAGATGCGATCCACGAAGTTTTCGCTAGCGCGCTGGAACGGCTGCTAGGTTCTGTCCTGTTTTGTCCTGCAGTCTGATCTACTAACCGGTGACGTTACCCGAGCGGTGACCGCACGCCGAGTACCGCCGTACCGACGCGTACATGTGTCGCTCCGGCTGCCACGGCCTGCTCCAAATCCCCGCTCATGCCTGCGGACACCATCGTGGCAGCCGGATGGCTCGCCCGTACGGCGCTTGCGATTTCCGCGAGCCTGGCGAAGGCCGCGGCCGGGTCGCCGGCCAACGGACCGGCCAGCGGAGCGACCGTCATCAGGCCGTCCAGCCGCAGACCGGGCGCGGCGGCGATCAGGTCGGCCAGCGCCTCCACCTCGGACGGCGCCACCCCGGCCCGGTGCGCGCCCTCCCCGGCCTCCTTGTCGAGTGCCACCTGCACCAGGCAGCCGAGGGGCGCGCGCCCCGATCCCCGCACCGCCGCGGAGAGCGAGTCGACCAGCCGCGGGCGGTCCACCGAGTGCACCAGGTGGGCGTAGCGGACCACCGAGCGCACCTTGTTGGTCTGCAGCTGGCCGACGAAGTGCCAGGTCAGCGGCAGGTTCACGCACTGCTCGGCCTTGCCCGCGGCGTCCTGGTCGCGGTTCTCGGCCACGTCGGTGACGCCGAGTCCGGCGAGCAGGGCGGTGTCCTCGGCCGGGTAGGTCTTGGTGACCACGACCAGGGTGACCTCGTCGCGGGCGCGGCCGGCGGCGGAGCAGGCGTCGGCGATCCGCTTCTCGACCACCTCGAGGTTGGCGCCGAGTTCCTCGTACCGTTCGCGCTGCCGCTCGTCGAGGGCGGCGAGGAATTCGGCACCGCCGGGGAACGGTCCGTAGATGTCGTTCGTCATGAGAGATCGGGGCCCAACCAGACGTAGCTCGCGAGGCGGCCGGTCCGCTGCTCCCGGCGGTAGGAGTAGTGGTCGTCCGACTCGAGGGTGCAGACGTCGGAGCGCACCACGTCGGTGACGCCTGCCCCGGCGAGCTGGGCGGCGACGCCGGCGGCGACGTCCAGTGCGGGCGTGCCCCAGGAGGTCTCGGCGTACGCGGCGGGCACGACCGCGGCGACCTCGTCGCGCAGTGCGGCGGGCACCTCGTAGCAGCGGCCGCACACGGCGGGGCCGAGCACGGCGGTGATCCGTGCCGGGTCGGCGCCGAGTTCCGCCATGGCACGGACGGCGGCCGGGACGACGCCTGCGGCCAGGCCGGGCCGGCCGGCGTGGGCGGCGCCGACGATTCCGGCGGCCGGGTCGGCCAGCAGCACCGGGGTGCAGTCGGCGGTGAGCACCGCCAGGGCGAGCGGGCGGTCGGTGACCACCGCGTCGACGGTGGGGGCCTGCCCGTCGGGCTGCCGCTCCGCCACCACGGCGACCGCGTTGCCGTGCACCTGGTTCATCCAGACCACGTCCGCCGGGTCGAGCCCGAGCTCCCGGGCGGCGATCTCCCGGTTGCGCCGGACGGCGGCCGGGTCGTCCCCGACCGCGCCGCCGAGGTTGAGCTCCCCGTACGGCGAGGTGCTCACCCCGCCCCACCGGGTGGTGGAGGCGAAGTGAGCACCGTGTCGACTGATGTGAGGAATCACGTGCGAGACGTCTACTTCAGGAAGTCGGGCACGTCGAGCTCCTCGGCGGGGCTCTCCACGTACGGCTGGCGGGCGGGCTGCACCTGCGGCGGCACCGGCGGGACGGTGGGCGCGGTGATCCGGGCCGGCACGTCGGAGGTGCGGTCGGAGTCGTCCGGACGGGCCGTCACGGAGCCGATCCCGTAGGACGGCCGGGTGGCCGGGCGCTCCGGGGCGGCCGCGGGCTGGTTGGTGGAGGCCTTGACCACCGGCTCGCGGACGATCGCCGGGGGCTGGCCGCCGTCGAAGCCGGCCGCGATGACGGTGACCCGGACCTCGTCGCCGAGCGCGTCGTCGATGACGGCGCCGAAGATGATGTTGGCCTCGGGGTGGGCGGCCTCGCTGACCAGCTGGGCGGCCTCGTTGATCTCGAACAGGCCGAGGTCGGAGCCGCCGGAGATGGAGAGCAGCACGCCGCGGGCACCGTCGATGGAGGCCTCCAGCAGCGGCGAGGAGATCGCCATCACGGCGGCCGCCTTGGCGCGGTCCTCGCCGCGGGCGGAGCCGATGCCCATGAGGGCGGAGCCGGCGTCCGACATGACCGACTTGACGTCGGCGAAGTCGAGGTTGATCAGGCCGGGGGTGGTGATCAGGTCGGTGATGCCCTGGACACCGGAGAGCAGCACCTGGTCGGCGGAGCGGAAGGCGTCCAGCACGCTCACCTGGCGGTCCGAGATGGACAGCAGGCGGTCGTTCGGGATGACGATGAGGGTGTCGACCTGCTCGCGCAGCGAGGCGATGCCGTCCTCGGCCTGGTTGGCCCGGCGGCGGCCCTCGAAGGTGAACGGGCGGGTGACCACGCCGATGGTGAGCGCGCCGAGCGAGCGGGCGATGTTGGCCACGACGGGCGCGCCGCCGGTGCCGGTGCCGCCGCCCTCGCCGGCCGTCACGAAGACCATGTCGGCCCCCTTGAGGACCTCCTCGATCTCCTCGCGGTGGTCCTCGGCGGCCTTGCGGCCGACCTCGGGGTTGGCGCCGGCGCCGAGGCCCCGGGTGAGTTCACGGCCCACATCGAGCTTCACGTCGGCGTCGCTCATGAGGAGGGCCTGCGCATCGGTGTTGATCGCGATGAACTCGACGCCCTTGAGCCCGACCTCGATCATCCGGTTGATGGCGTTGACACCACCGCCGCCGATACCGACGACCTTGATGACTGCGAGGTAGTTCTGGGGTGCTGCCACGTCGAAGGCCTCTCGCCTCGAATTTCCGGGTCGGCTCCCCGTGTCGCGAAGGCCGACGGATGTCGATGGGTGGGGAGCACGCGCTTTCGGTGCTGTATGTCCGAAATGCCGACCGCCGACCCGAACCCTAAACTTGAGGTTTAGGGTTGTAGCTGTACCTCTGTCACATTGCTGCTGGACACAGCCTGGTGACACAGGACAGTAGGTCGCATCCGGTCGGTGTTCAACGAACACGCCGAGCTTCCCGTTTTTCTTTTGAGCCTATGTGATCATCGACCCTCCGGTGAAACCGGGGTGACCACCAAGGGTCGGACCGGAGCCTCGGCCCCGTCAATACCGCCCCTTCAGGAAGAACTTACCGGATCATCCCGACACGGCCGGGGCATCCGGCGCACTCACGTCGTAAATGGCGGCTTTCCGGCCGATCAGCGCGGCCAGCACCCGGGCCTTGCGGTCCGTCCGCTCCGGGCTCCCCCAGCGCACGGTGGCCCCGCCGGACAGCTGCAGCCGGATGTCGTCGTAGCTGTGCACCTGCACCGCGCCGGCCTTGCCGGACAGCTCGGCGGGCAGGCCGGCGGCGACCGTGATCGCGGCGTGCACCAGGGCCGGCCGGTCGAACAGGTCCAGCGCTTCGTTCGCCTGCTGACTGAGCTGCAGGTCCACCACCGGCACCCCCTGCGGCGCGGCCGGCTCGGTGGCGAAGGTGAAGCCCCCCGCGTCGACCTGCGCGAACTTCCCGTCCTCGGTGCGGACGGCGGCCACCGCCCGACGCTCCGTCACCTTCACCCGCAGGGTGTGCGGCCAGCCGCGCCAGACCTCGGCCTTCGCCACCCGGGGCACGGCCTCCACCCGGCGCTCCGCCTCGTCCAGGTCGACCCGGGCGAGCGGGCCGTGCCGCAGGCCGCCGAGCGCCGCAGCGACCTCGTCCTGGCCGAGCCGGCCGCTGTCCAGGCCCTGGACGGCGACGGCGCGCACGTCCAGGGCCGAGGAGGCGAAGACCAGCCAGGAGAGCCCGCCGGTGAGCAGGGAACCGAGCGCGCACAGCACCGCGATCCCCCGCCGGGAGAGCCGCAGCCGGGGAACCGGCGCGTCGTCCTCCCCCGCCGGGTCGGCGACGGCCGGGTCAGCCACGGCCGCGGCCGCCGCGGGACGCCTCGATCGCTTCGTACACCATGCGCACCAGCAGTTCGTCCGCGTCGCGGCGACCGAACTCGGCGGCGGCGCGGCTCATGTCCCACAGCCGGGCCGGGTCGGTGAGCACCGGCAGCACGTTCTGCAGCACCCAGTCAGGGGTGAGCTCGGCGTCGTCGACCAGCAGGCCGCCGCCGGCCTTCACCATCGGCTGGGCGTTCAGCCGCTGCTCGCCGTTGCCGATCGGCAGCGGCACGAACGCCGCCGGCAGGCCCACCGCGGCCAGCTCGGCCACGGTCATCGCGCCGGCCCGGCAGAGCATCAGGTCGGCCGCGGCGTAGGCGAGGTCCATCCGGTCGACGTACGGCACCGCCCGGTACGGCGGCATGCCGGGGATGTCGTCGATCCGCGGCAGCTCGTTCTTCGGGCCGACCGCGTGCAGGATCTGCACGCCGTACTGCTGCAGCCGCGGGGCGATGGACTGGACGGTCTCGTTCAGCCGGCGGGCGCCCTGCGAGCCGCCGGACACCAGCAGGGTGGGCAGCCGCTGGTCGAGGCCGAAGTAGTGGCGGGCCTCCGGGCGGACGGCGTTGCGGTCCAGGGTCGCGATGGTGCGGCGCAGCGGGATGCCGATGTACCGGGAGTCGCGGAGCTTGGAGTCCGGGGTGGAGACGGCGACGAAGTCGGTGTAGCGGGCGCCGATCTTGTTGGCCAGGCCGGGGCGGGCGTTGGCCTCGTGCACCACGATCGGCACGCCGGCGCGCTTGGCGGCCAGGTAGGCGGGCATGGCGACGTAGCCGCCGAAGCCGACCACGACGTCGGCCCTGACCCGCTCGATGACGTCCTGGGCGGCGCGTACGGTGCCGCGGAGCCGGCCGGGAACGGTGATCAGCTCGGGGGTGGGCTTGCGGGGCAGCGGGACGGCGGGGATGAGCGCAAGCTCGTAGCCGCGCTCGGGCACCAGCCGGGTCTCCAGGCCGCGCTCGGTGCCGAGGGCGGTGATCCCCACGGAGGGGTCGTGCCTGCGGAGGGCGTCCGCGAGGGCCATGGCCGGCTCGATGTGACCGGCGGTCCCGCCGCCGGCGAGTACGACATGCACCGAAATTCACCGCTCCCTGCGCGCCGGCCGTGCGGCCGGCTTGCGCGCTGTGGTTCGTCGTCGTGGCAGCACCCGGGCCAGGAGTGTCCCGGCTCGGGTGGGGGTCCGGGCGGCGAGGGCCGCCTTTGCCGCCGGGGTGCTGCGCGCGAAGCTGATCAGCACACCGATGGCGCACATGGCCGCCAGCATGGCGGACCCTCCGTAGGAGAACAGCGGGAGGGGGACGCCCGCGATGGGCAGGAGTCCCAGGGCCGACCCCAGGTTGACCATGGCCTGCGCCATGATCCACGTGGTGGCGGCTCCCGCGGCGTACCTGACGAAAGGGTCCTTCGTGCCGATGGCCACACGGATACCCGCGTAGCCTAGTGCCGCGAAGAGTCCGAGTACCGACAGCGTCCCCACCAGACCGAGTTCCTCGCCGGTGGCGGCGAAGATGAAGTCGGTGTGGGCCTCCGGCAGCTGGCCCCACTTCTCGACGCCGGCGCCGAGTCCGGAGCCGAAGGGGCCGCCGGCGGCGAAGGCGTACAGGCCGTGCAGGGCCTGGAAGCAGTTGAGGTTCGGGTCCGGTTTGGTGACGCCGATGCAGGCCAGGCGGTCGAGCCGGTGCGGCACGGTGATGATCAGGGCGGTGCAGGCGACCACCGCGATGCCGAGGGTGGCGCCGAAGAGCCGCAGCGGTGCGCCGACCATCCAGAGCAGGCCGAAGAGCATGGCGACCAGGACCATGGTGGTGCCCATGTCCCCGCCGAGCATGATCAGCATCATCAGCAGGACGGTGCCCGGCACCAGCGGCACCAGCAGGTGCTTCCACTGGTCGAGGGTGTGGGTGCGGTGCTTGCGGGCGAGCAGGTCGGCGCCCCAAAGGATCAGGGCGAGCTTGGCGAACTCGGAGGGCTGGACCTGGAAGAAGCCGAAGCCCAGCCAGTTCCGGTTGCCGTTGACCATCACGCCGATGCCGGGGATGGCGACCAGCAGCAGCCCGGCGATCACGGCGAGCAGCAGCGGGTAGGCGAGCAGCCGCAGCGCCTTCACGGGGGTGCGGGCGAGCAGCACCAGCATGACGGTGCCGAGCATGGTGGCGACCAGCTGCTTGCGGAAGAAGAAGGTGATCGGCAGGCGGTGTTCCATCACCAGGATCTGGGAGGAGGAGAACACCATGACCAGGCCGAGCACCACGAGCAGCATGGTGGAGCCGAGGATGAGGTAGTACGGGGTGAGCGGCCGGTCCAGCGTCCAGCGAACCCTGGCCCGCAGGGCGCGGAGCCGGGTGACGGGGGTGGCGGCCTTGAACGTGGTGGTGGTCGCGGAGATCAGCTGGAGGCGGGCGGAGCCGCGCTCCGGTGGGGCGGCCGTTCCCGCCTTGCCCTCACCGGACACGTGCTCCCCCTGTCTCTCCGTGGACGGGCCGGGCGGCACCCCTGGTGCCGCCCGGCCGTGCTGCCGCTATTCCATCAGGTCCAGCACCGCGGCGGCGAAGAGGTCGCCGCGTTCGCCGTAGTTGGTGAACATGTCCATCGAGGCGCAGGCGGGCGCCAGCAGGACGGTGTCGCCGGGCTTGGCGAGCGAGGCCGCGGTGCGGACCACCTCGGCCATCGCCACCGCGCCAGTCTGGCCCTCGGCCGCCTCGACCACGGGCACATCCGGGGCGTGTCGCGCCAGCGCCTCCCGGATCAGGGCGCGGTCCTGGCCGATGAGCACGGCGGCCCGCAGCCGGTCGGCGGCGGAGGCGACGAGCTCGTCGAAGGTGGCGCCCTTGGCGAGGCCGCCGGCGATCCAGACGACCGGTTCGTACGCGGCGAGCGAGGCGGCGGCCGCGTGGGTGTTGGTGGCCTTGGAGTCGTCGATGTACGTGACCTCGTCGACCACGGCGACCTGGGCGATCCGGTGCGCGTCGGGGCGGAAGGCGCGCAGGCCGTCGCGGACGGCCTTGGCGTCGACGCCGTAGGCGCGGGCGAGGGCGGCCGCGGCGAGCGCGTTGGCGACGTTGTGCGGGGCGGGCGGCACGATGTCGGAGACGGCGCCGATCTCGGCCGCGTTGTTGGCCCGGTCCTCGACGAAGGCCCGGTCGACGAGCAGGCCGTCGACCACGCCGAAGTTGGACAGGCCCGGGGCGTTCAGGCCGAAGCCGACGGCCCGGCAGCCCTCCTCGACGTCGGCCTCGCGGACCAGCGCCTCGGTGGCCGGGTCGGCCAGGTTGTAGACGCAGGCGACCTTGTTGCCCTCGTAGATGCGGCCCTTGTCGGCGGCGTACGCCTCCATGGAGCCGTGCCAGTCGAGGTGGTCGGGGGCCAGGTTGAGGACGGCCGCCGAGTGCGGGCGCAGCGAGGGCGCCCAGTGCAGCTGGTAGCTGGAGAGCTCGACGGCGAGGACGTCGTAGGGCTCCTCGGCGAGGACCGCGTCCAGCACGGAGACCCCGACGTTGCCGACGGCGGCGGTGCGCTCGCCCGCGGCGGTGAGGATCGAGGCGAGCATCTGGACGGTGGTGGTCTTGCCGTTGGTGCCGGTGACGGCCAGCCAGGGGGCGGGTTCGCCGGTGGCGGGGTGCGGGCGGCGCAGTCGCCAGGCGAGTTCGACGTCGCCCCAGACCGGGACGCCGGCGGCGTCGGCGGCGAGGAACAGCGGGCTGTTCGGCGGCCAGCCGGGCGAGGTGACGACGAGTTCGGTGCCCTCGGGCAGGGTCTCGCCGTCGCCGAGGCGGACGGTGATGCCGGTGAGGTCGGCGGCCTTGGCGCGCAGCGCGGGGCTGTCGCCGCCGTCCACGACGGTGACCTCGGCGCCGAGGTCGCGCAGCACGCGGGCGGCGCTGACGCCGGACAGGCCGAGGCCTGCCACGACGGTCCTCAGGCCGTTCCAGTCGGGGTTCTCCGTCATCCGGCCACCCATCCTGCGTAGAAGAGTCCGAGGCCGACCGCGACGCACAGGCCCTGGATGATCCAGAAGCGGACGACGATCAGCACCTCGCTCCAGCCCTTGAGCTCGAAGTGGTGCTGGAGCGGGGCCATCTTGAAGACGCGCTTGCCGGTCATCCGGAACGAGCCGACCTGGATGATCACCGACAGGGTGATGATGACGAACAGGCCGCCGAGCAGGGCGAGCAGCAGTTCGGTGCGGGAGCAGATGGCGAGGCCGGCGAGGGCGCCGCCGAGGGCGAGCGAGCCGGTGTCGCCCATGAAGATCTTGGCGGGCGAGGTGTTCCACCACAGGAAGCCGAAGCAGGAGCCCATCAGGGCGGAGGCGACGACGGCCAGGTCCAGCGGGTCGCGGACGTCGTAGCAGTTCGCGGTCGCGGTGATCATGTGAGCGCAGGTCTGGCCGTACTGCCAGACGCCGATGAAGACGTAGGCGCCGAAGACCATCACCGAGGCGCCGGTGGCGAGGCCGTCGAGGCCGTCGGTGAGGTTCACGCCGTTCGACATCGCGGCGATCATGAAGTAGGCCCAGATGACGAAGAGCACCGGGCCGATGGACCAGCTGAAGTCCTTGACGAAGGACAGGTGGGTGGAGGCCGGGGTGAGACCGCGGCTGTTGGAGAACTGGAGCGACAGGACGGCGAAGGCGAGGCCGACGAAGGACTGGCCGAGCAGCTTCGCCTTGGCCCGCAGGCCGAGGGAGCGGCGCTTGACGACCTTGATGTAGTCGTCGAGGAAGCCGACCAGGCCCAGACCCGCCGTCAGGAACAGCACCAGCAGGCCGGAGGCCGTGGGTGTTTCGCCCGCTATCGCCTTGGTGGCGAAGTACGCGATCAGCGTCGCCAGGATGAACGCGATGCCGCCCATGGTGGGGGTGCCGCGCTTGCTGTGGTGCGCCTTGGGGCCGTCGTCGCGGATGTACTGGCCGTAGCCGTGCCGCGCGAGCAGCTTGATCAGGGCGGGCGTGCCCAGCAGCGACAGGATCAGACCGATGCCGCCGGAGTAGAGGATCTGCTTCACTGAGCGGCCCCATCGGCGAGCAGGGCCTCGGCGACCTTCTCCAGGCCGGCCGAACGGGACGCCTTCACCAGCACCACGTCCCCAGGCTGCAGCTGACTGCGCAGCAGCTCGATCGCCGCGTCCGCGTCGGACACCAGCACCGACTCCTCACCCCACGAACCTTCGTTCCTCGCGCCGAGTTCCATGCAGGCCGCCTCGCGTCCGCCCACCGCCACCAGCTTGGTGACGTCGAGCCGGACGGCGAGCCGCCCGATGGCGTCGTGCTCGTCGAGGCTGTCCCCGCCGAGCTCCCGCATCTCCCCGAGCACCGCGAACGTGCGGCGGCGCTCCGGACCGCGGCCCGCCATCGACACCAGCGCCCTGAGCGCGGCCCGCATCGAGTCCGGGTTCGCGTTGTAGGCGTCGTTGACGACGGTGACACCATCGGCCCGGTCGACGACCTCCATGCGCCAGCGGGACAGCGCACCCGCCTCGCTGAGCGCTTCGGCGGTGTCGTCGACGGGCATCCCGAGCTCCACCGCCACCGCTGCGGCGGCGAGGGCGTTCGAGACGTGGTGCTCACCGTACAGGCGCAGGTTCACGGGTGCGGAACCGGCTGGGGTGATCAGCGTGAAGGAAGGACGTCCGGTGTCGTCCAGGCGAACATCCGCCGCCCGGACGTGGGCGTCCCGGCTCTCGCCGAACAGCACGACGCGGCCCTTGGTACGGGTCTCCATCGCGCGTACGAGCGGGTCGTCGGCGTTCAGGACGGCGACGCCGTCGGCGCCGAGCGCCTCGACGATCTCGCCCTTGGCCTCGGCGATGCCCTCCTTGGAGCCGAACTCGCCGACGTGGGCGGTGCCGACGTTCAGCACGATCGCGATGCTCGGCGGGGTGATGCCGGTCAGGTACTCGATGTCGCCCTTGTGCCGCGCACCCATCTCCAGCACCAGGTGCCGGGTGGCGGGCTCGACCCGCAGGGCCGTCATCGGGTGCCCGATCTCGTTGTTGAGGTTGCCGGGCGGGTAGACGGTCTCGCCGCGGCGCTGCAGCACCTGCGCGATCAGGTCCTTGGTGCTGGTCTTGCCGGAGGAGCCGGTCAGCGCGACCACGGCGGTGCCGGTGGCGCGCTCCACCACGGCGCGGGCGAGGCGGCCGAGGGCCGCCACCACGTCGTCGACCAGGATCGCCGGCACGCCGACCGGACGGGAGGCCAGCACCGCGACGGCGCCCGCCCCGACCGCCTTCGCGGCGTAGTCGTGCCCGTCCACGTGCTCGCCCACCAAGGCGACGAACAGGCCGCCCGGCTGCACCTGGCGGGAGTCCACCACGACCGACCCGGTCACCACGGCCTGCGGGTCGGCACCGTCGAGCGTGCCGCCCACCGCCGCGGCGGCCTCGGCCAGGGTCAGTGCGATCACGGCTGCTCTCCTTCTGTGTCTGTCGCCCGCTCGCCTCCGGGCGCTCCTGACCCGGCGCCGGCACTCTTCGCTCCGGCGCTCGTGCCTCGCTTGTCGCTCATCGCTTCCACAGAGCCGGTCGGCGGCTCCGCCGCGGGCGGCGCGCCCTTCGGCTCGGGGCGGGTGGTCGCCCGCGTGATGGCCTCGCGGAGTTCGTCCCGGTCGTCGAAGGGGCGGACCTCGCCCTTCGCGTACTGGCCGACCTCGTGGCCCTTCCCGGCCACCAGCACGGTGTCCCCGGCGTGGGCGCGGGCGACGGCCTGCCGGATCGCCTCGGCGCGGTCCGGCACCACCAGCACCTCGCCGCGCTCCTCCTCCGGCACCTCGGCGGCGCCGGCGAGCATCGCGGTGAGGATCGCCAGCGGGTCCTCCGAGCGCGGGTTGTCGCTGGTCAGGACGGCGGTGTCGGCGATCCGGGCGGCGATGGCCCCCATCGGGCCGCGCTTGAAGGGGTCGCGGTCGCCGCCGCAGCCGACGACCACGTGCAGCCGGCCCTTGGTGACCTCGCGCAGCGACTCCAGGACGGCCTGCAGGGCGTCAGGCTTGTGCGCGTAGTCGACCACGGCGACGTACGGCTGCCCGGCGTCGACCCGCTCCAGGCGGCCGGGGACGCCGGTCGAGGCGGCGACGCCGGCGGCCGCGGCGGGCAGCGGCACCCCGGCGGTGACCAGCGCGGTGATCGCGCCGAGCGCGTTGGCGACGTTGAACGGGCCGGGCAGCGGCACCGAGGCGTCCGCGGCGGCGCCGTCCGGGCCGACCACGCGGAAGGTGGAGCCGGCCGGGCCGAGCTGGACGTCGACGGCCCGCCAGTCGGCCTCCGGGTCGCCCTTCGCGGAGAAGGTCGCGACCGGGATCGGCGCCTCGCCGGCCAGCCGGCGGCCGTACGGGTCGTCGAAGTTGGCCACCCCGCGGCGGGCCTTGTCGGTCTGGAAGAGCCGGGCCTTGGCCCGGTAGTAGTCCTCCATGTCCGGGTGGAAGTCGAGGTGCTCGGGGGTGAGGTTGTTGAACAGCGCGACGTCGTACAGCACCCCGTCGACCCGGCCGAAGACCAGGGCGTGGCTGGAGACCTCCATGACCACGGCGGAGGCGCCGCGCTCGCGCATCACCGCGAGGACCGCGTGCAGGTCGGTCGACTCGGGGGTGGTGCGCTCGCTCTTGATCCGCTCGTCGCCGACCCGCATCTCGACGGTGCCGATCACCCCGGGCAGCAGTCCGCCGCCGCGCAGCCCGGCCTCGACCAGGTAGGAGGTGGTGGTCTTGCCGTTGGTGCCGGTCAGGCCGATCATCAGCAGCTGCTCGCTGGGGCGCCCGTACACGGCGGCGGCCAGGTGGCCCATCGCGCCGCGGACGTTGTCGACGACCAGCAGCGGCAGTCCGGCCGGGGCGGCGATTTCGGCGCCGGCCGGGTCGGTCAGGACGGCGACGGCGCCGGCCGCCGCGGCCTGCCCGGCGAAGGCGGCACCGTGGTGGTTGGCACCGGGGAACGCCACGTACACGTCGCCCGGGCGCACCGCGCGGGAGTCGTGGGTGATGCCGGTGGCCTCCGCGCCCTCGACGGGCGCCAGGCCCAGCAGTCGGGCGACCTCGGCGAGCGGCAGCGCCGCCGGGCTGGAGGGGCGGGGCGGGCTCGCGGAGATTTGATCGGGTTTCGGCACGGCGGGCAGGGTATCGGCCGAAGGGCCTCCAGGGCCAAACCGGGCGGGGGTGCCCCCGTCGTTCCGCCCCGCGGAGTGCGGGTGGCTGCTGCGGTGGTCGGGGGCGTCGCTCATCAGGGCTTCCACTCGACGGGCAGGTTCGGCGCCGCACTGCCGCTCGGCGCGACCCGCAGGGTCTTCAGGGCGAACTCCATCACCTGCTTGAACACCGGACCGCAGAGCTGGCCGCCGAAGTGGCCGTTGACCGGGTTCTGGATGACGCAGGAGACCGTCACCCGTGGCTGGTCGGCCGGTGCGAAGCCGATGAAGGAGGCGGTGTAGCCGGAGTACCGGCCGGTCTTCGGGTCGACGCGGTTGGCGGTGCCGGTCTTGCCGGCGACCCGGTAGCCGGGGATGGCCGCCTTGGTGCCGGTGCCCTGCTCGTCGGTGACGACGGACTCCAGCATCTCGGTCAGCGTCTTGGCGGTCGCCTCGCTCACCACCCGGGTCTGTGCGCCGGCCTGGGCCTGGGTGTAGCGGCCGTCGGGGCCGGTGGTGCCCATGACCAGGCTCGGCGCGACCCGCACCCCGCCGTTGGCGATGGTGGAGAACACCGAGGTGGCCTGCAGGGCGTTGACCGACAGGCCCTGCCCGAACGGGATGGTGTACTGCTGCGAGCCCTTCCAGTCCTCCGGCTTGGCGAGGATGCCGCGGGTCTCGCCGGGGAAGCCGAGGCCGCTGGGCTGGCCGATGCCGAACTTCTGCAGGTAGCCGCCGAGCACCTTGTTGGCCTCGGCCTGGTTCTTGCCCAGGTGTTCGGCGGCCTCGATGGTGCCGATGTTGGAGGACTTGGCGAGCACGCCGGCCAGCGTCAGGTACCAGGTCTCGTGGTCGATGTCGTCGTGGAACACCCGGTCGGAGCGCTGCAGCGTGTTCGGCACGGTGACGTGGGTGTCCCAGGTCGCGGTGCCGGTGTCGAGCACGGCGGCCATGGTCATCAGCTTGGCCGTGGAGCCGGGCTCGTAGGCGTCCTGGACGGCGGCGTTGCCGAGCTGCTCGGGCCGGGCGGTGGACAGCTTGTTCGGGTCGAGGCCGGGCGAGGTGGCCATGGCGAGGATGCGGCCGGTCTTCACGTCCTGGACGACGACGTAGCCCTTCTCCGCCCCGGCGTTGGCGACCTGGTCGGTGATGGCCCGCTGGGCGGCCCACTGGATGTCCTTGTCGACGGTGAGCCGCAGGTCGGTGCCGGGCACCGGGGCGTGCTGGCTGCCGCCGGAGCTGGGCACGATCCGGAAAAAAAAAAAAAAAAAAAAAAAAAAAAAAAAAAAAAAAAAAAAAAAAAAAAAAAAAAAAAAAAAAAAAAAAAAAAAAAAAAAAAAAAAAAAAAAAAAAAAAAAAAAAAAAAAAAAAAAAAAAAAAAAAAAAAAAAAAAAAAAAAAAAAAAAAAAAAAAAAAAAAAAAAAAAAAAAAAAAAAAAAAAAAAAAAAAAAAAAAAAAAAAAAAAAAAAAAAAAAAAAAAAAAAAAAAAAAAAAAAAAAAAAAAAAAAAAAAAAAAAAAAAAAAAAAAAAAAAAAAAAAAAAAAAAAAAAAAAAAAAAAAAAAAAAAAAAAAAAAAAAAAAAAAAAAAAAAAAAAAAAAAAAAAAAAAAAAAAAAAAAAAAAAAAAAAAAAAAAAAAAAAAAAAAAAAAAAAAAAAAAAAAAAAAAAAAAAAAAAAAAAAAAAAAAAAAAAAAAAAAAAAAAAAAAAAAAAAAAAAAAAAAAAAAAAAAAAAAAAAAAAAAAAAAAAAAAAAAACCGCCGACCGAGGCGTAGGTGGAGCGCCCGTCGACGCCCGCCAGGTCCTTCTGGAACTGCAGTTCCAGGCCGCCTGTGCCGGTGCCCTCGGCATTGACGAAGCCCACCAGGTTGCCCGCAAGGTCTCCGGCCGGGTAGACCCGCCGCTTGCTCGGCGAGTAGACGACCCCGGCCAGCGTGTTGGCGCAGGCGGTGTCGACCGAGCTGCGGCCGCCCTTGTCGGCGGGCTTGCCGAGCAGCTGGCGCTGCGCCCGGCAGGCCTTGGTGTCGGCCTGCTTGGCCAGGTTGGCGCGCAGGTCGGAGATCCGGTTCTTGGCCTCCGGGGTCTGCCGGGCGGCGAGCAGCGCGTAGCGGCTCTTGGGGTTCTTCGGGTTGAGGTGGAGCAGCCCGGCGATCTTCTCCTTGGGCAGGTCGAGGATCGGCGCGAGCAGGGCGGCGGCCTGCTCGGGCGCGTCCGGGACGTGGGTGGCCTCGGGGGTGAACAGCGTCGGGTCGGCGGTGATGTCGTACGCGTCCACGGTGGTGGCGAGCACGGTGCCGTCGGAGGCCGTTATCGAGCCGCGCTCCGCGGAGAGCACGACCGGGACGTACTGGTTGGCGCCGGCCTCGGCGGCCAGCGCGTGGGAGTCGAGCAGCTGGAGCTGGACGAGCCGGCCGGCGAACACCGTGAAGACCACGACCAGGGCGATGCCGGCGGCCCGCAGCCGGCGGCGCGGGTCGGCGAGGCGGATCATGCGCGGCTGCGGGCGGGCCGCGGGCCGCTGCGGGCGGCGGGCCGCGGGGCGGGCGGCGCGCGGTTCGCTGCCGCGGCGGGGTGTCTGGCGGGCCTGGTCGGCGGAGCGCGGGCGGGGGGCGCGGACGCGGTCGGAGGGGTTGCGGCCGGCCTCGCCGGGCCGCGCGGGGCGGTGCGGTCGGCGGTCGCCGGGGCCGTGCGGCCTGCGGGGGGTGCTCATCGGGCGCCCCCGGTGCGGGTGGCGGTGGCGGCGGGCGGGGCCGGTGCGATCTGTACGCCGTCGTCGGAGGCGGACGGGCCGGGGCTCGGGCTCGTGCCCGCGTTGGGGTCGGCGGGTGCGCCCGAGGAGGGGGCGGCCGCGGAGGCGGTGTCCTCGGGGCGCTTGACCGGCGGGCTGTCCTGGGCCTGGCCGGGCTTGCCGAGCACGGAGCCGTCGTCCTGCAGGAAGGCCGGGCCGCCGCCGGGGACCATGCCCAGTTCGCGGGCGCGGCGGGCGAGGGCGTCCGGGGCGGCGTCCCGGTCGATCTGGGCCTGCAGGCCCTGGCGCTCGTCGGTGAGGTCGGTGGTCTGCTTCTTGAGCCGGGACAGCTCGAAGGAGCCCTCGTTGAGGGCGGTGTTGAGCGCCAGCAGGCCGAGCAGGCCGGCCGAGAGCAGCACCACGATCAGGACGGCGAAGGGGGTCCGTCCGCGGACCGACCGGGATCCGGGCCCGGCGGTGATCCGCCCCCGGCCCGCCTGCCCCGGCAGTGCTCCGCTCCTCCGGGTCCGCCCACCCCGCCCGCCCACGGGCAGCACGGGCCCACCGCCGGCCACCGGCACTGCGCCCTCCCTCTCGCCGTTCCTCGCTCGTTCGCCCACCCGGTCAGCCCCGGGTCGCCCTGATCCTCTCCGCCACGCGCAGCCGGACGGGCGCGGCGCGCCGGTTCTCCTCGATCTCCTCCTCGGTGGCCAGCACCGCCCCGCGGGTGTGCAGCTTCAGCCAGGGCTGGTGCTCCTCGGGTACGAACGGCAGCCCGGGCGGGGCGGTGGAGGTGGCGCCTGCCTGGAAGTACTGCTTCACCAGGCGGTCCTCCAGGGACTGGTAGGACATCACCACGATCCGCCCGCCGACCGCGAGGCGTTCCAGCGCCCCGGGGATGGCCCGGTCGAGCACCTCCAGCTCCCCGTTGACCTCGATCCGCAGGGCCTGAAAGGTGCGCTTGGCCGGGTTGCCGCCGGTGCGCCGGGTCGCCGCCGGGATGGCGTTGCGTACCAACTCCACGAGACGCGCGCTGGTGGTGAACGGTTCCTTCTCCCGTTCGCGGACGATCACCGAGGCGATCTTCCCGGCGAACCGCTCCTCGCCGTACACCTTGAGGATCCGGGCGAGGTCGCCGTGGCTGTAGGTGTTGAGGACCTCGGCGGCGCTCAGGCCGCGGGTCTGGTCCATGCGCATGTCGAGCGGGGCGTCCTGGGCGTAGGCGAAGCCGCGGTCGGCCTCGTCCAGTTGCATGGAGGAGACGCCGAGGTCGAACAGGACGCCCTGGACCTCGCGGATGCCGAGGTCGTCGAGGACGCGCGGGATCTCGTCGTACACGGCGTGCACCAGGGTGGCGCGGTCGCCGAAGGGGGCGAGGCGCTCGGCGGAGAGCTCCAGCGCGACCGGGTCCCGGTCGACGGCGACCAGCCGGGCCTCGGGGAACTGCGTGAGGATCGCCTCGCTGTGGCCGCCGAGGCCGAGCGTGGCGTCCACCACGACCGCGCCGGGGGCGGAGGCCGCCGGGGCCAGTGCGTCCATGCAGCGCTGCAGCATCACCGGGACGTGCCTGGGTGCCGGACTCTCGTTGCTCATTGCGCGGTGGCGCCCTTCCTCGGTGCGGCCGCCCGGGCCCGGACGGCTGGCCCCATTCTCGCCCACCGCCGGGGCGCCTCCCGCAGCCGGTCGCGCACGCAGCCCGCGGTCCCCGCCCGCTCGCTTGGGGAAGGAGTGACCGCCCGGCACCGGGGAAGGTGCGCCAGGTGACACAGGAGCGGGTGGAGGCCGCGGGCTGCGTACGGGTGGCCCCGGCGCCGGCCCGGGGGGCGTCGGCGGGGCGTACGGGCAGTGCTCCACTGCGCCGCCAGACTATCGCCCGGGCCCGGCGAGTCAACGCTCCCCGGCGGCGGACCACCCGGGCGGAGGTACGGCTCCTCGCAGGTGGGGGGCGGCGCACCGGGGCGGGGGCGGCCAGGCGCACCGGCCGGCCCCGCGCCGGGCAAAACGGGAGCAAGTCCGCAATCCCTCCCGGGCCCGGGCGCGGCGGGCTATGGACTCGATCACAGCACCGGGCCGCCCGCACCATGGCACTGGAATTCGGATTACCTTCGTCACCATGACAGTGACCCCCGACCGTTCCGCGCCGGACGCCGCTGCCGGCACCGTTTCCGGGATCATCGACCGCTTCGTGGACTCGAACCGCACCTACGCGGTGGACTTCCGCGACGGCGGCATGGACGCCCGCCCCGTGCAGAAGGTCGCCGTGGTGGCGTGCATGGACGCCCGCCTCGACCTGTTCGCCGCGCTCGGCCTCGAACTCGGCGACGCCCACATCATCCGCAACGCGGGCGGTGTCGTCACCGACGACACGATCCGCTCGCTCACCATCAGCCAGCGTGCCCTGGGCACCCGCTCGGTGGTGCTGATCCACCACACCGGCTGCGGTCTGCTCGGCCTGACCGAGGACTTCCGCCGCGAGCTGGAGCTGGAGGTCGGCCAGCGCCCGCAGTGGGCGGTGGAGGCCTTCGTGGACCTGGACGGCGACGTCCGCCAGTCGATGGAGCGCGTGCGCACCTCGCCGTTCCTGCCGAACAAGGACGACATCCGCGGCTTCGTGTTCGACGTCCACACCGGTCTGCTCCGCGAGATCGTCTGAGACCTCCGAGTCCGCGTTCGCCCCGGCCGGGGCGAACGGCCGCCACCGACCCGGCCAGCGCCGTCCGGGTCCCACCTCGCCCCCGGGCGGCCGGTGTCGTGCCGGGACGAACCGGGACACTGCACGCGTGTCGCCCGTGCGAGTGACTTCAGGCCGCCCGACAGGGAAGAATGCCGGTGCAGGCCCGGCCCCGTTCCACCTGGGGCGGCCTTGCCGCACGCCCACCGCCCGTGCCACTCCCTCGACGGAACCGCACGCCCGCCCGGGCGGCGCCATCTTGGTGGGCCGGCGTCCACCGCCGGCACAAGCGGTCCACATGGGAGCAAACGGGTGACGACCTACAACACGCAGGACACGGCGGGTGCGACCCGCTCCGACGGCTTCGCGGCGCGCAGGCCCGCAGGCCTGGGTGAGCTGAACGCGGTGGCCGAGCGGATCCGCGCGTCGGTGGAGAGCGTCATCGAGGGCAAGCCCGAGGCCGTCCGGATCGCCCTGACCGTGCTGCTGGCCGAGGGCCACCTGCTGCTGGAGGACGTGCCCGGCGTCGGCAAGACCATGCTCGCCAAGGCGCTGGCCCGGTCGGTGGACTGCACGGTGCGCCGCATCCAGTTCACCCCGGACCTGCTGCCCTCCGACGTGACCGGCACCAACGTCTTCGACCAGCACCAGCGGGACTTCGAGTTCCGGCCGGGCGCGATCTTCGCGCAGATCGTGGTCGGCGACGAGATCAACCGCGCCTCGCCGAAGACCCAGTCGGCGCTCCTGGAGTCGATGGAGGAGCGCCAGGTCACCATCGACGGCACCAGCTACGAGCTGCCCTCGCCGTTCATGGTGGTGGCGACCCAGAACCCGGTCGAGATGGAGGGCACCTACCCGCTGCCCGAGGCGCAGCGCGACCGCTTCATGGCCCGGGTGTCGATCGGCTACCCCAGCCCGGACGCCGAGTTCGCCATGCTCGACGTGCACGCCGGCGCCAACCCGCTGGACGACCTGCAGCCGGTCGCGCACGCCCACGACATCCTCAAGCTGATCGAGCTGGTCCGCACGGTGCACGTGGCGGACGCGGTCCGCCGCTACGCGGTCGACCTGGTCGCCGCCACCCGCAACCACCCGGAGCTGCGGCTCGGCGCCTCGCCGCGGGCCACCCTGCACCTGGTGCGCGCGGCCCGCGCCTCGGCCGCCCTGGACGGGCGCGACTACGTGGTGCCGGACGACATCCAGGCGCTGGCCGTCCCGGTGCTGGCGCACCGCCTGCTGCCGACCGCGGAGAGCCGGCTCAGCCGCCGCACCTCCGAGCAGGTCGTGCTCGACCTGGTCGCCAGGATGCCGATCCCCCGTCCTCAGGGGCGCGGCTGACGTGGCCGCCGGCGAGAACCCTCCGCCGCCGGCCGGGCAGACCCCGCACGGCCTGCGGTCGGGGCTGCACGGCCTGACCACCCGGGGGCGTTCGTTCCTCGCCGCCGGGATCACCGCCTCGCTGTGCGCGTACGTCTTCGGACAGGACGCGCTGCTGCGGGTCGGGGTGCTGCTGGCGGCGCTGCCGCTGGCGGCGGCCCTGGTGCTGCTGCGCACCCGCTACCGGGTGGCGGGCGGCCGGCGGCTCACCCCGCACCGGACCCCGGCCGGCCACGAGGCCCGGGTGCACCTGCGGCTGGACAACGTCTCCCGGGTGCCCACCGGCGTGCTGCTGCTGGAGGACAAGGTCCCGTACATGCTGGGCCCGCGGCCGCGGTTCGTGCTGGACCGGGTGGAGCCGCACGGGTACCGCGAGGTCTCCTACCGGGTCCGCTCCGACCTGCGCGGCCGCTACCCGCTGGGGCCGCTGCAGCTGCGGCTGGCCGACCCGTTCGGGATGTGCGAGCTGACCCGCTCCTTCAACGCCTCCGACACGCTCACCGTGGTGCCGCAGGTGCAGCAGCTGCCGCCGGTGCGGCTGCCGGGCGAGCGGGCCGGGCACGGCGACACCAACGCCAGGGCGCTGGCCCTGGCCGGTGACGACGACGTGATCCCGCGCGAGTACCGGCACGGCGACGACCTGCGCCGGGTGCACTGGAAGTCCACCGCGCGCTACGGCGAGCTGATGGTCCGCCGCGAGGAGCAGCCGCTGCAGGCGCACGCCGCGGTGCTGCTGGACACCCGGGAGATCGCGCACCGCGGCAGCGGTCCCGGCTCCTCCTTCGAGTGGGCGGTGACCTGCGCCGCGTCCGTCGGCATCCACCTGATCGAACGCGGCTACCGGACGCGCCTGGTCACCGACACCGGCCGCTGCGTGCCCTCCTCGGGCAGTTCCTCGCCGACCACCGCGGTCGAGGCGAGCGGGCTGCTGCTGGACGAGCTGGCCGTCGTCGAGCACTCCGACGGCGGCGGGCTGGCCCGCGCCGAGGAGGTGCTGCGCAGCGGCGAGGGCCTGCTGGTGGCGATCGTCGGCAGTCTCGACGAGGAACAGCTGGAGCGGCTGTGCTCGCTGCGCCGCCGGGCGGCCGGCGCGGTGGTGTTCCTGCTCGACACCGCCACCTGGGCGGGTCTGCGGCACCTGCTGCCGGACACCGCCGACAGCACGTTCGAGGAGCAGCAGAAGCTGCTCGGCCGGGCCGGCTGGACGGTGGTGCCGGTGAAGGCAGGAGCCTCGCTGCCCGAGCTGTGGCGTACGGCCGACCGCACCGAGCAGTCGGGCCCCTACCGAGACGAGGTCGGCGCGTGACCACCCGGGCCAGGTTGACGATCTGCGCGGCAACGGCGACCGCGCTCACCGCGATGTGCCTGCTGCCGCTGCTCACCACGCACGGGTGGGCCGGGCACGCACTCCTGATGATCATGGTGGCGGCCGGCGCGGGCTCCGGGCTGCGCCGCCTGGCGGTGGCGGGCTGGGCGGTCACGCCGGTGCAGCTGCTGGTCGTGCTGTACGTCCTGATGCTCACCTCGGTGCGCAGCTCGATGGCCTGGGGCTTGCTGCCGGGCGGCCGGGCGCTGGACGCGCTGGGCGGCCGTCTGGGCCAGGCCGGGACCGACCTCGCCCAGTACTCGGTGCCCGCCCCGGACACGCCGGGGCTGCGGCTGGTGCTGGTCGGCTCGGTCGCGCTGATCGCGGTGCTGGTGGACGCCCTCGCGGTGACCCACCGGCGGGCGGCGGCGGCCGGTCTGCCGCTGCTGGCGCTGTACTCGGTGGGCTGCGGCCTGTCGGGCCTGGGGTCCGGGGCGTGGATCTGGTTCCTCCCGGCGGCCGGCGGCTATCTGCTGCTGCTGCGCGCCGAGGGCCAGGACCGGCTGTCGCGCTGGGGCCGGGTGTTCAGCGGCACCGGCAAGGCCACCAACTCGCCGCCGGTGCACAGCGGGCACCGGGTGGGCGTGGCGGCGCTGGTGCTGGCGCTCGCGGTGCCGGCGTTCCTGCCGCAGGCCGGGCTCGGGCTGGTGGGCGGTCTGGCCGGCAGCGGCGGCTCCGGCTCCGGCATCGGCAGGAGCGGGCAGGTGACCTCGCTCAACCCGGTGGTGGCGCTCACCGAGAGCCTGCACCGGACGGACCCGGTGCCGCTGCTGCAGTACCGCACCAACGCCAGCACGGTCGGCGAGATGTACCTGCGGATCGGCGCGCTGGACGAGTTCAACGGCGTGGACTGGCGGTTCTCGCAGCAGAAGCTGCAGCAGCGCCCGGACCCGCTGCCGAAGCTCGAGGGGCTCTCGTCCGCGGTCGCGATCTCGCAGGCCGAGACCGACGTGTCGATCTCGGAGAACCTGCGCACCGACTGGCTGCCGATGCCGTACCCGGCGTCCCGGGTGTCGGTGCCGGGCTCCTGGCGGTACGAGCCGGAGACCCGCGCCCTGGTGGGTGCGGACGGGCAGAAGACCGACGGCGTGAAGTACTCGGTGAGCAGCCTGCAGGTGGAGGCCACCGCCGAGCAGCTGCGCTCGGCCGGTCCGGTGCCGGCCGACCTGCCGGCCAAGTACCTGCAGCTGCCGCAGACGCTGCCGGCCGAGGTGTCGAGGACGGCCCGGACGGTCACGGCGGGCAAGGACACCTCCTTCGACCGGGCGGTGGCCCTGCAGGAGTGGTTCACCTCCTCGGAGTTCCACTACGACACGGACATCGAGGCGGGCACCGGCAACACCGCGATCCTGAAGTTCCTGCAGGACCGCCGGGGCTTCTGCGTGCACTTCGCGTCGACCATGGCGGCGATGGCCCGCTCGCTGGGCATCCCGGCGCGGGTGGCGATCGGCTTCACGCCGGGCAGCTCCAACGACGGCAAGGTGTACGTCGTGCGGTCGACGAACTACCACGCGTGGCCGGAGCTGTACTTCGCCGGCACCGGCTGGGTGCGCTTCGAGCCGACCCCGTCGGCCGGCCAGGGCGCGGTCGTGCCGAGCTACACCCGCGAGCAGGCGGAGCCCTCCCCCGGCGCGACCACCGCGCAGCCCGGCGACGTGCCGAGCGACGCGGCCTCGGCGGCACCGGGTGCGACGAACAGCTGCGGCGGGGGGCACCGCATCGAGGACTGCGGGGACCAGCAGACCGCGGCCGACCAGGCCGTCGGCAACGAGCCCTGGTGGCAGTCCTGGCGGGCGCTGGCGACGTTCTCGGCGGTCGGTCTCGCGCTGCTGCTGCTGGCCGTGCCGGCGCTCTGGCGGGCACGGCTGCGGCGGCGCCGGCTGGGCTCCGGGCGGCACCTGCCGGGTTCCGACCGGATCAGGCTCACCGACGAGCAGGTCCTCGCGGCCTGGCAGGAGCTGGTCGACTCGGCCTGGGACCTCGGCATCCCGCCGGACGACGCCAGCACGCCGCGCCGCACGGTGGCGCGGATCGCCGAGATCGGCTCGCTGGACCCGGACGCGCGGGCGGCGGCCGGCCGGGTGGCCCTGGCCACCGAGCAGGTGCTGTACGCCCGGGAGACGGGCCCGCTGTCGCCGCTCGGGGCGGACGTCCGGGCGACCCGGGAGGCGCTGAGCGCCTCGGTCGGCCGCTACGGGCGGGCCCGGGCGGTGCTGCTGCCGCCGTCCACGGCACGGCTGTGGTGGCGGGCCACCGAGCGGGTGTCGGCCGCCCGGGAGGCCGTGGGCGAGCGCTGGGACCGGCTGGCGCAGCCCGTCCGCCGGGCCGTCCGCAAGGCGCTGCGCCGGCCGCCCGCGGACGGCGGGTAGCCGCGCGGGGCCGCCGGGAAGGCGAACCGCCGGGGGCGGGCAGTTCGGTGAACTGCCCGCCCCCGGCGGTTGTGTCTGCTGCTGTTGTGTCGGCTCGGTCTGCTCGGGTCCTAGAGGCCGTCGTGCTCGTCGCGACGGCGTTGCCAGCGCTGTTCCATCCGGTCCATCACGTTCGCCTTGCGGCGGGGAGCGGGGGATGCCTTGGCGGCCGATCCGTGCCCGAGGGCACCGCGCCGCCAACCGGTCACGGCAAGGACAGCGCAGCCAAGCATCACCAGGAAACCGATCACGCTCACCCAGATCAGCTGGGCGACCATGCCTCCCATGAGGAGGCCTATGCCGGCCACGAACCCTGCGGCGGCCAGGTAGACCCTCCGACGGGTGTAGGTGCGCAGCCCGGTTCCCTCAAGCGCTGACGCGAATTTGGGATCTTCGGCGTACAGCGCTCGCTCCATCTGCTCGAGCAGTCGCTGCTCGTGCTCCGAGAGCGGCACGGAGTCCTCCTACTCGTCGGTCGCGGGGCGACCGGTCCGCCACCCCTGGGCCTGATCCTGTGTGGTCCATATGCCCCAGGCGTTCGGGTGTCATGCTTTCCGGCTTTACCCAGATCATACGGTCCGCAGGCGCTGTTCGGGGTGGTGGTGGACACGTGCCATCGGCCACTTCGGTGCGGTCCTGCACCGGTGCAACGCCGCGGCGGGCGCACAAGTGCCCGGGAGGTCGGAATCGGTGCAGTCCAGGGCCGCCGCTGCGGCCCAGGGCCGGATCAGACCAGAGCGGCGAGCAGGTGCAGCTGGGTGGCGACGGCGTGGAAGGCGGGCTGCTCGGCGGCGGCCTGCTCCAGCTTCAGCAGGGCGTCCATGGCGCCGGGCTCGGTGTCGACGAGCACGCCGGGAACGAGGTCGGCGAAGACCCGTACGCCGTGCACGGAGCGCACCTGGAGGCCGGCCGCGGCGGCCAGGGCGGCGAGCTCGTCGCCGGTGAAGCGGCGCGGCATGGGGTCGCCGGTGCCCCAGCGGCCGTCCTCGGCGTCGAGCACGGTGCGGGCCTCGGCGAAGTGGCCGGCCAGGGCGCGGGCGAGCACCGCGCCGTTGCGGTTGGCGGCGAGCAGGCTGACCAGGCCGCCCTTGCGGAGCGTCCCGGTGAGGTTGCCGAGCGCCTCGGCGGGGTCGTCGACGACCTCCAGCACGCCGTGGCAGAGCACCACGTCGGCGGAGCCGCCCTCGACGACCTCGGGCAGGGTCTGGGTGTCGCCCTGGACCGCGCGGACGAGGTCGGTGACACCGGCCTCGGCGGCGCGGCGCTCCAGGGCGAACAGGGCGTCGGGGCTGGGGTCGACCACGGTGACGCGGTGGCCGAGCCGGGCGACGGGCACGGCGAAGTTGCCGGTGCCGCCGCCCGTGTCGAGGACGTCCAGCACCGGCCGGTCGAGCTCCGCCGCGCGCTGCTCCAGGGCTGCGCACAGCACCTCCCAGACCACAGCGGTACGCAGGGCACTGCGGGGACGCGTCGGGTACACGGCGGGGCTCCTCGGTACTGGGGTGGATCACCGAACGCCACCACCATAGGCCCTGCACAGCCCGCCGACGGCGCCCTCGGCCCGCGCTGCCGGGCGGGGCGGCGGCCGGTCAGTCCCCGCCGAGCGGTAAGGGCTGCTGGGGGAGGGACGGGTGGAGGCCGAGCAGGCGCTCCACGATGCGCAGGTACAGGCCGGTGTTCCGGATCAGGTCGTCGGCGTCCCGGGCGCCGGCGGCGCTGCGGATGCCCGCCTCGGCCGCCGCCCGGCGGCTTGCGCCGGCGGCGAAGTAGGAGGCCCACTCGGCGAGTTCGGGGGCGACCTGGGGCAGCAGCTCCCAGGCGCTGCGGATCGCCTGCCGGCGGCGCGGGTTGCGGTCGGGGCGGCCGCGGACGGCCAGCACCGCCGCGGTGGTGCGCAGTGCGGCCAGGTGCGCGGTGGCGTAGCGCTCCAGCGGGTCCGGCATGCTGCGGGCGGCGGTCAGGGTGCGGTGGGCCTGGCGGAGCAGGTCGAGGGCGGCGGGCGGGGCGGCGGCGCGGCGCACCACCGGGTGCACGTCGGCGGCGCGGTTGCGGTCCACGGGCAGGGTGTCGGCGACAGGGTGGCGGGTGACGCGCTCGGGGCGGCTGATGGTCATGGTCTCCCCCGGTCCGATGCGGGTGCCCGGGCCGGACGGCCCGCGCCCCTCCAGCGTGGCAACCGCCACTGACAATCCCGGGTGCGAACGGTCCTGCGGTGCGGCCGGACGGGAACACGGCGGGGGCGGCAGGCCGCGGCCGGAGCGGCTCCCCCTGTGCCGCCCGGCCGGGCGCTGCCGCCCCGCACGTCTGCCGGAGGCCGTTCCCCCGGCCCCCGGTCCTCCCCCGGCCGGGCCGCCCCCCGGACCGCGCTCCGCCGCCCCGTGTCGGCGGTGCGCGGCCCCGATCGGCCCGTACGCACGACCGGGCCTGGCCCGCCGGTCCCCCACTGGCGGCGGTCGGCCCCGGTCGTTCCCGGACGGTGCCTCGCAGCGGCTCCGCCCGGTACCCACCACTCTGTCGTCCCCGCAGGTCACCGACCATCCGTCGGCGTACTCATTCGCGGATCTGAGTATCCGTACTCAGATCGCCGGCGACCGTGGCCGCGGGAACCGGCGGAGCGGCCGCTGCGTCCTTGGACCACCGGTACGGTACGTCCCGACCGCCCGGGTGTCGGGCGGCCTGCCGGAGGGGAGCAGAGTTGAGCATCATCCCGTTGATCTTCACCAGCGGCTGGGCGAGCGGTGTCAACGCCTATGCCGTGGTGCTGTTGCTCGGCCTGTTCGGCCGGTTCGGCGGCGCCGAGTCGGTGCCGCCCGCGCTGGAGCGCACGGACGTGCTGATCGCCGCCGGGGTGCTGTTCCTCTGCGAGGCGGTGGCCGACAAGATCCCGTACGTGGACTCGGTGTGGGACGCGGTGCACACCGTGATCCGCCCGGCCGCGGGCACGGTGGTCGGCGCGCTGCTGGCGAGCAACGACCCGGGCTCGCTGAGCGAGATCGCGGCGGGCGCACTCGGCGGTACCACGGCGCTGGTCAGCCACGGCATCAAGGCATCGCTGCGGATGGCCGTCAACACCTCCCCGGAGCCCGCCTCCAACATCGTGGTCAGCGTGCTGGAGGACCTCTCGGTGGCCGGCCTGGTCACCCTGGCGATCTTCCACCCGTGGGTGGCGGCCTCCGGCGCCGCAGTGCTGCTGGTGCTCGGCGTGCTGCTGGTCTGGTTCGCGGTCTCCCGCATCCGCCGCTTCCTGCAGCGCCGCCGCGAGCGCAAGGCCGCCCGTGCAGCGGCCGTCCAGCCGCAGTACTGACAAGGCAACCCGCAGGGGCGCCTGCTGAAGGCTCGCCCGTAGACTCGGCGCTCATGGCACGGATCGTCATCATCGGCGCAGGTATGGCCGGGCTCGCCGCAGCATCCAGGCTCGGGACCCTCGGGCACCGGGTGACGGTCTGCGAGGCCGCGCAGACGTACGGCGGCATGGTCGGCCGGTACGAGCGGGACGGCTTCGCCTTCGACACCGGGCCGGGCCTGCTCAACCTGCCGGCGGTCTACCGCGACCTGGCGCTGAAGACCGGCCGGGAGCCGCTGGAGGAGCTGGTCGACCTCGTCCCGGTGGACCCGGAGAGCCGGCACCTCTTCCCCGACGGCACCGAGTTGGTGCTGCCCAACGCCTCCCGCGGCGGCGTCGCCAAGGCCCTGGACGAGGCCTTCGGCGCCGGCTCGGGCGACCGCTGGGGCGAGGTGATGAACCGCGGCCGCGCGGTCTGGGAGGCCACCCGCCGCCCGCTGATGGAGGAGCCGCTGCCCGAGGGCCGGCTCGCCGACCCGTACCCGCGGCCGCCGCGGCGCGGCCCCGCCAAGTGGCTGCCGCGCGGCTCGTACAGCCTCGCCGACGTGGCCCGGCGCGAGCTCGGCGGCCACCCCGGGCTGACGGCGCTGCTCACCGAGTACGCCACCCGCTTCGGCCTCGACCCCGACGCCCCGGCGGGGGCGACCGTGCTGCCGTACATGGAGCAGTCCTTCGGCGTCTGGTACGTCCGCGGCGGCATCCGGGCGCTGGCCGACGCGGTGTTCCGCCGCTGCGAGCAGCGCCGGGTGGAGTTCCGCTTCGGCATCCGGGTGGCCGAGGTGCTGACCGAGGACGGCCGGGCCTGCGGGGTGCTGACCGCCGACGGCGAGCGGATCGAGGCCGACCTGGTGCTCTCCTCCTCCGCCGACCCGGGCCTCGGGTGGGAGAAGCCGGGCAGCGGGCTCGGCCGGGTGACGGTGCTGCTGGCGCTGCGCGGCGGACGGCCCGAGGGCACCGTGCACCGCACGGTGGTGCACGCCGCGGGCGCGAGCTGGGAGACGGAGGCGCTGATCCACGGGGAGAGCGTCCCCGAGGGCCCGACCGTGCAGGTGCTGCGGCCGGACGACCCGGCCCTGGTGCCGGACGCCGGGCACGAGGCGGTCACCCTCACCGTCACCTGCGGGGTACGGGAGGGCGACGACCTGGACGCCTACGCCGGCCATCTGCTGGACCACCTCGCCAAGTCCGGGCTGGACCTGCGGGAACGGGTGCTGTGGCGGGAGGTGCGGTCCACCCCGTGGGTGCCCGTGCCCTCACTGGCGGGCGGCACCCTCAACCCGCCGAACGGGACCGGCGTCCCGGGCCTGTACCGGATCGGCGGCGGCGCCCACCCCGGCGGCGGGCTCGCCCGGGTCGGCATGTCCGCCTCGATCACCGCCGGGCTGATCGGCCCGGCCTGACGCTCAGCCCTGCTGCTGGTAGTCCCAGGTCTGCTGCTGGTAGTGGCCCTGCTGCTGCGGGACGACCGGCTGCTGTTGCTGCTGCTGGTACTCCCAGCCCTGCTGGTAGTAGTAGCCCTGCTGCTGGGCCTGCTGCGCCTGCTGGGCGGCGAACTGCTGCGCGGCGTACGGGTCCTGCTGGTACTGGGCGTAGGCGGCCTGCTGGGCGTACGGGTCCTGCTGCTGGTACTGGGCATGGGCGGCCTGCTGCTGCGCCGCCCACTGCTGGTCCCAGCCGTAGCCGTAGCCGGCCTGCTGCTGGCCGTACGCGTCCTGGTAGACGGGCTGCTGCGGGACGGCCTGCTGGGTCCAGGCCTGCTGCTCCTGCTGGTGGTACGCCTGCTGCTCGGCGTACACGCCGTCGTCGGCGATCTCCTCGACCCCGGCGTACGCGGCGCCCGGCAGATCGGGCTCGACCGGGCCGACCTCGCCGACGGTCGGCGGCTCGGGCACGGCGACCGCCGCGGCACCGGCCGCACCGCCGGTGGCGGCGCTGAGCAGCGGGACGCGGGCCAGCGGGCCGGGCAGCGTCCCGTCCGACCGGCGCAGCGACCAGCCGGCGACGAAACCGCGCTTCACCGAGGTGGTGACGAAGAACTGGCCGGCCGCGAAGGCGGCCGCGCCCGCGCCGATGACCAGCACCGACTGCAGCCGCATGCCGGAGACCACGGTGAGGAAGCCGGCCAGGGCGACACCGCGCCACACCACCGGGGCACGGTTCTGCAGCAGCAGCTCGGCGATCAGCCAGAGTGCGACGACCGCGAGGGCGGCGTACAGCAGCAGGTATCCGATGCCCATCCGCTACCTCCAGTCGTGCCCGGCCGTGCGGGCGACTGTACAGGCTCCGGGCGAACACCACCGCATCCGCGACGGCCCCGGATTCAGCGCTGGTGCAGGCCCAGGTTCTGGTAGATCTCCAGGGTCGAGGTGGAGTGGTTGAGGGTGATGAAGTGCAGGCCCGGAGCGCCCTCGGCGAGCAGCCGCTCGGACATCGCCGTGGCGTGCTCGATGCCCACCGCCCGCACCGCCTCCGGGTCGTCCGCGACGGCCAGGAAGCGGGCCTTCAGCTCCTCGGGGAAGTCCGAGCCGGACAGCTGCGGGAAGCGCTCCAGCTGCCGGATGTTGGTGACCGGCATGATCTCCGGGATGATCGGCGTCACGCAGCCGACCTCGGCGACCCGGTCGCGCAGCCGCAGGTAGTCCTCCACCTCGAAGAACATCTGCGTGATCGCGTAGTCGGCGCCGGCCCGGCACTTGGCGACGAAGTGCCGGATGTCGTCGTCCCAGTTCTCCGAGCGCGGGTGCATCTGCGGGAAGGCGGCCACGCCCACGCAGAAGTCGCCGATGCCCTTGATCAGCTCGACCAGCTCGTAGGCGTAGGTGACGCCGTCGGGGTGGCGGACCCACGCGCCCATCGGGTCGCCGGGCGGGTCGCCGCGCACGGCGAGGACGTTGCGCACGCCCGCGTCGGCGTACTGGCCGATGATGTTGCGCAGCTCGGCCACGGAGTGGTCGACGGCGGTCAGGTGCGCGACCGGCGTCAGCGTGGTCTCGGTGGCGATCCGGCCGACCATGTTGACCGTCCGGCCGCGCGAGGAGCCCCCGGCGCCGTAGGTCATGCAGACGAAGTTGGGGTCGAGCGCCTCGACGCGACGGATCGCATCCCACAGGCGGCGCTCGGCGGCCTCGTTGCGCGGCGGCATGAACTCGAACGAGAACGACCGGTCGCCGGCTGCCAGCAGGTCCCGGACGGTCTGCGCGCGGTCGGTCCGGGTGGAGGGGATGCCGAGTGCCATGCTGGCAGGCTATCGGTCCGCCGCGGAGCGTGACCAAACGCAGTCCACTGAATGAGACGTGCACGTGGGACACGGGGTGACGCAGGTCATGCGGACGCAGTAGCGACGGCGTCCTGCGCACCGATTCGGAGGCCCCACCGCCGCCGGATAGGCTGATTGTCAGCCCAGCAATCCGGAGTACACCGTGCCCTCCCCCACCAGCCTGCCGGCCAACCCGATCGACCGGGAGGCCGTGCGCGAGCGCGTCAACCACGCCCTCGCCGCATTCATGGACGGCCGGAGCGCCCTGCTCGCCGGCATCTCCCCCCAGCTCGGGCCGGTCTCCGAAGCACTGCGCGACTTCCTCCTCGACGGCGGCAAGCGGCTGCGCCCCGCCTTCTGCTACTGGGGCTGGCGCGGAGCCGGCGGCCCCGCCGGCCACCCCGGCATCGCCAACGCAGCCGCCGCCCTCGAACTCCTCCAGGCCAGCGCCCTCGTCCACGACGACCTGATGGACCGCAGCGACACCCGCCGCGGGCTGCCCTCCGTGCACCGCCGCTTCGAGGCCCTGCACCGCGAGCACGGCTGGCGCGGCGACCGCGAGCAGTACGGCGCCAGCGCGGCCGTGCTCCTCGGCGACCTGCTGCTCATCTGGTGCGACGAACTCTTCCAGTCCTCCGGGCTGCCCGACGAGGCCGTCCGCGCCGCCAAGCCCGTCTTCGACCTCATGCGGACCGAAGTGATGGTCGGCCAGTACCTCGACGTCCTGGAACCCGTCGCCGGCGACTCCGCCGACGACGGCGCCCTCGACCGGGCGCAGACCGTCCTCCACTACAAGTCCGCGAAGTACACCATCGAACGGCCGCTGCAGACCGGCGCCCTGCTCGCCGGCGCCGGGCCGGAACTCGTCGAGGCCTACAGTGCGTTCGGGCTGCCGCTCGGCGAGGCCTTCCAGCTCCGCGACGACCTCCTCGGCGTCTTCGGCGACCCCGCCGTCACCGGCAAGCCCGCCGGGGACGACCTCCGCGAGGGCAAGCGCACCCTCCTCGTCGCCCACGCCATGCGGGGCCTCTCCCCCGCGGACGCCCGGCACCTCGACGAACGCCTCGGCGCGGCCGACCTGGTCCCCGAGGAGATCCCCGTCCTGCGGGCGCTGGTGGAGCGCAGCGGAGCCGCCGACCGCGTCGAAGCGCGCATCGACGAACTCGTCCACCAGTCCCTCACCGCCCTCGACGCCGCCCCCCTCGCCGACGGCCCCGCCCGCCCCACCCTCCTCGCCCTCGCCGAAGCCGCCACCGTCCGCAAGCACTGACCCCGGGCGGCCCCGGGAACGGCAAACCGCAAAAGGGGCGCGTGGGGGCACCTCCCGGCCGAAGGCTGGGAGGTGCCCCCACGCGCCCCTGCGGGTTCCCCCTACTGCTCGCGGAGGCGGCGGGCCAGGGAGGCGGCTGCTGCGCCCGGGTCTTCGGCGGCGGTGATGGCGCGGACGACGACGATCCGCCGGGCGCCGGCCGCGAGGACCTCGTCGAGGTTGGTCCCGTCGATGCCGCCGATGGCGAACCACGGACGGTCCGTCACGGCCTTGGCCGCGTAGGAGACCAGGCCGAGGCCGGGTGCGGGCCGGCCGGGCTTGGTGGGGGTGGGCCAGACCGGGCCGGTGCAGAAGTAGTCGACGCCCGGTTCGGCGATCGCGGCGTCGACCTCCGCCTCGGCGTGGCAGGACCGTCCGATCACGACCCCTTCGCCGAGGATCGCGCGGGCGGCCGGCACCGGCAGGTCGTCCTGCCCGAGGTGCAGCACCTGCGGCCGTGCGGCGTGCGCGACGTCGGCCCGGTCGTTGACGGCGAAGAGCTTGCCGTGGCGGCGGGCGGCGTCGGCGAAGACCTCCAGGTACTCGAGTTCCTGGCGGGCCTCCAGACCCTTGTCGCGGAGCTGGACGATGTCCACGCCGCCCGCGAGCACCGCGTCGAGGAACTCGGGCAGGTCGCCCTGCTCGCGCCGGGCGTCGGTGCACAGGTACAGCCGGGCGTCCGCCGGGAGACCGCGCGGATCGGCCATCAGAGCGCCATCGCCTGGGCGCGGCGCTTGACCTCGGTGGCGCGGTTCTCGTGCAGGGCCTGGATGGGGCTGCCGGGCAGCGACGGGTCCTCGGTGAAGAGCCACTCGAGGATTTCCTCGTCGCTGAAGCCGGAGTCCCGCAGGACGGTCAGGGTGCCGATGAGGTGCTTCACCGGGCCGTCGGGGGTGATGAAGGCGGCGGGCACCTGCAGCGACTTGTTCTCCCCGCGGCGGACGGCCAGCAGGGTGTTGGACTTCACCATGTTGCGGACCTCGGTGACCTGCACCCCCCACAGCTCGGAGATGTCGGGCAGGTACATCCAGGCCGGGACCAGGGCGTCAATCTTGGGATCGATCTCACTCACGGCACCAGACTGCCACCTGCCGGGCCCCGTATGCACGCAGCACGCACCGGCCGCGGGCGACCGATGACGGATCGTGACCGGACGGCCGCCGGGTGTCGGGGCCGGGCGCCGGGTCAGACGGTCGCGGACTTGAGCTGCACCTCGGGGTCGGCCGCGCGGGCCGGGTCGAGCACGGTGCCCTTGTCGATGAGCCGCTTGGCCTGGTTGAGGTCGCGCGGCCGGTCGACGGCGAGCAGCGCGGTGAGGGCGCCGTCGCGCAGCCACAGCACGGACCAGGTGGGGTCGTCGGGCGTGCCGCGCCACAGGAGTTCGTCGGCGTCGCCGTGCCGCCCGGCGTACTGGACCATGCGGCCGAACTGCTCGGACCAGAAGTACGGCACCGGGTCGTACGCGGCGTCGGAGCCGAGCAGCGAGGCGGCGGCCGCGGCCCCGGAGTGCAGGGCGTGGTCCCAGTGCTGGACGGTGAGCCGGGTGCCGGAGCGGGCGGAGGGGTAGGAGACGCAGTCGCCGGCAGCCCAGACGCCGGGGGCGGTGGTGCGCAGCCGCTCGTCGGCGAGGACGGCGCCGTGCGTGTCGAGGGCGACGCCGGAGCCGGCCAGCCAGCCGGTGGCGGGGCGGGCGCCGATGCCGACGACGACGTGGTCGGCCGGGACGTGGCTGCCGTCGGCGAGCAGCAGGCCGCCGGGTTCGGCGGCGGCGACGCCGGTGCCGCAGCGCAGGTCGATGCCGGCGTCCGCGTACCAGCGGGCCATCAGCGTGCCGAGTTCGGCGGGCAGGGCGCCGGGCAGCGGGGCGGGCCCGGCCTCGACGACGGTGACGCGGCAGCCGAGCTGCCGGGCGACGGTGGCGGTCTCGGCGCCGATCCAGCCGGCGCCGACCAGGGCGATCCGGGTGCCGGGGGTGAGGTCGGCGCGCAGCGCGAGGGCGTCGTCGACGGTGCGCAGCAGCCGGGCGCCGGCCGCGCCGGGCAGTTCGACGGCCTCGGCGCCGGTGGCGACGACCAGGGCGTCGTGGTCGAGCGGGCCCGCGTCGGTGTGCAGGACGCCCGGTTCGAGGCCGGTGGCGCGGCGGCCGAGGAGCAGCTCGACGCCGAGGTCCTCCCAGTCGATGTCGAAGGCGGTGCCGTCGGTCTTGCCGAGCAGGACGTCCTTGGACAGCGGCGGCCGGTCGTAGGGGCGGTGCGGCTCGTCGCCGACCAGGGCCACCCGGCCGCCGAAGCCTCCCTGCCGCAGTGCGAGCGCGCACTGTGCGCCGGCCATGCCGGTGCCGACGACGACGACCCGGTCCGTGCTGTTCAGCTCTGCCACGGCGGCCACCCTATCGGCCGGGGTGTCCAGCCCGTGTACGCCCTTTCGGGGTGGGCGACACCCGGCGTTATGGTGGGTGCACACCACACGGGAGCCCGGTGCACCGGGCTGAGAGGCGGGCTGGAGCGGCCTGCGACCGTCCGAACCTGATCCGGGTCATGCCGGCGAAGGGAGAATCAGCGACGTGGCACGGTCCCATTCCGACGTGCTGGTGGTCGGCGGCGGCATCATCGGTCTCGGCGTCGCCTGGCGGGCGGCGCAGCGCGGCCTGTCGGTGGCGCTGGTCGATCCTGCCCCGGGCGGCGGTGCGGCGCAGGTCGCCGCGGGCATGCTGGCGCCGGTCACCGAGCTGCAGTACGGCGAGGAGCCGCTGCTGCGCCTGGGGATGGCGTCGAACGAGCGGTACGAGGCGTTCGCCGCCGAGCTGACCGAGGCGACGGGCCTGGACACCGGGTACCGGCGGACGGGCACGCTCGCGGTGGCGCTGGACGCGGACGACCGCGAGGAACTGCGCGAACTGCACGCCTTCCAGGGCCGGCTGGGCCTGGACTCGCAGTGGCTGACCGGCCGGGAGTGCCGCCGGCTGGAGCCGATGCTGGCTCCGGGCGTCCGGGGCGGGCTGCTGGTCACCGGGGACCACCAGGTCGACGGCCGGCGCCTGGCCCGCGCCCTGGTCGCGGCCTGCGAACGGGCCGGGGTGGTGCTGCACCGGGCGAACGCCGACGAGCTGCTGGTCGAGGACGGCCGGGCGGCGGGCGTGCGCACCGACGGCGGCGAGGAGCTCGCGGGCGACAGGGTGGTGCTGGCGGCGGGCTGCCGCAGCCACCTGCTGCCGGGCCTGCCGGAGGGTGTGCTGCCGCCGGTCAGGCCGGTGAAGGGCCAGGTGCTGCGGCTGCACGTGCCGCCGGCGTACCGGCCGTTCCTGTCGCGCAACGTGCGGGCGGTGGTCCGCGGGCAGCACATCTACCTGGTGCCGCGGGCGGACGGCGAGCTGGTGATCGGCGCGACCAGCGAGGAGCAGGGCTTCGACACCACGGTGACCGCCGGCGGGGTCTACGAACTGCTGCGCGACGCGCACGAGTTGGTGCCCGGCCTGACCGAGCTGCCGCTGGTGGAGACCGGTGCCGGGCTGCGCCCGGGCTCGCCCGACAACGCGCCGCTGCTCGGCCCGACCGCGCTGCCGGGGCTGGTCGCCGCCACCGGACACTACCGCAACGGGGTGCTGCTGACGCCGGTGACCGCCGACCTGCTCGGCGAGTACCTGGCCACCGGGAGCGTCCCCGAACTCGCCGCCCCCTTCTCCCCCGACCGTTTCCACTCGAAGGCCCTCGCATGCTGAACACCGAACCGGCGCCCGTCCCCCTGTCCGTCAACGGCGAGCCGCGCGAGCTGCCCGCGGGCACCACGCTGGCCCAGGTGGTGGCCGAGGTCAGCGCCGCGAACACCGGGGTGGCGGCCGCGGTCAACGAGGCCGTGGTGCCGCGCGGCGCCTGGCCGGCGACCGTGCTCGGCGCGGGCGACCGGGTGGAGATCCTCACCGCCGTCCAGGGAGGCTGACGATGGCCGACGACCTGCTCACCATCGCGGACACCACCTTCACCTCGCGCCTGATCATGGGCACCGGCGGCGCCCCCAGCCTGGACGTCCTGGAGCAGGCGCTGCAGGTCTCCGGCACCGAACTGACGACGGTGGCGATGCGCCGGGTCAACGCCTCGACGCAGGGTTCGGTGCTGGACGTCCTGGCCCGCAACGGGATCCGGGTGCTGCCCAACACGGCGGGCTGCTTCACCGCCGGGGAGGCCGTGCTGACCGCCCGTCTGGCCCGGGAGGCGCTCGGCACGGACTGGGTGAAGCTCGAAGTGATCGCGGACGAGCGGACGTTGCTCCCCGACCCGATCGAACTCCTGGACGCCGCCGAGACGCTGGTCGACGACGGCTTCACCGTGCTCCCGTACACCAATGACGACCCGGTGCTGGCGCGGAAGCTGGAGGACGTCGGCTGCGCGGCGATCATGCCGCTGGGCTCGCCGATCGGCTCGGGCCTCGGCATCCGCAACCCGCACAACTTCCAGCTGATCGTGGAGAGTGCGGGCGTGCCGGTGATCCTCGACGCCGGCGCGGGCACCGCCTCGGACGTGGCGCTGGCGATGGAACTCGGCTGCTCCGCGGTGATGCTGGCCTCGGCGGTGACGCGGGCTCAGGACCCGGTGCTGATGGCGGACGCCATGCGGCGGGCCGCGGAGGCCGGGCGCCTGGCCCACCGGGCGGGCCGCATCCCGCGCCGCTTCCACGCCGAGGCGTCCTCCCAGATGGCCGGCCGCGCCCACCTCGACACCCGCGAGCACCCGGCGTTCTAACGCCTCGGGGCGCCCCGCGCCCCTGGGGGCGCCACCCGCATGTCTCAACATCGGCACAACCCGGCCCGGGGCCGCGCCGTCCCGGGCCGAGGGTCACCTCTGCGTCCTACACTCCTCGGGTGGACATGACGCTCGACGACCCCCTGATCGGTGCCCTGCTCGACGGCCGGTACCGGGTGGATCGCCGCATTGCCGTCGGGGGCATGGCCACCGTGTACCGCGGCACGGACACCCGGCTGGACCGGGTCGTCGCGCTGAAGGTCATGCACCCCGCGCTGGCCGCCGACGGCGGCAACGAGTTCACCGGCCGGTTCATCCGCGAGGCGAAGGCGGTCGCCCGCCTCTCCCACCCGAACGTGGTGAACGTCTTCGACCAGGGCGCCGACGGCCGGGCGGTCTTCCTCGCGATGGAGTACGTGCCCGGGCGGACGCTGCGCGACCTGCTGCGCGACCGCGGGGCGCTGTCGGCGCGGGCCGCCCTGGACATCCTGGAGCCGGTGCTGGCCGCCCTGGGCGCCGCCCACCGGGCCGGCCTGGTGCACCGGGACGTCAAGCCGGAGAACGTGCTGATCACCGACGGCGGCATGGTCAAGGTCGCCGACTTCGGCCTGGTCCGCCTGCTGACCGGCACGGAGGGCGCGGGCGATGCCATCACCAGCACCACCTCCACCGGCACCGTGCTCGGCACCGTCTCCTACCTCGCCCCCGAGCAGATCCGCCAGGACGGCCCCACCGACCAGCGGGTCGACGTCTACGCGGCCGGCATCCTGCTGTACGAGATGCTGACCGGCGCCAAGCCGCACACCGGCGAGAACGCCATGCAGGTGATCTACCGGCACCTCAACGAGGACGTTCCGGCGCCCTCGCTGGCCGCGCCCGGCGTCGGCCGGGAGCTGGACGCCATAGTGGCCGCCGCGACCGCACGCGACCCGGAGGCCCGCCCCTGGGACGCCGTGGAGCTGCTGGCCGCGCTGCAGCGGGCCCGCCGCGCGCTCACCCCGGCCCAGCTGGACGCCGAGCCGCCGGCCTCCACCCGGCCGACCCCGCAGTACCCGACCGGCGAGATCACCGCGGTGGTCGACCGCCCGGTGGAGCGCACCAGCGTGCTGGACGTGCCCGCCGACCTGCTGACCCCGCCGCGCCCGTACGACGAGACGGTGCCGGCCCGCCCGGCGCGGGCACCGCGGCCGCCGCGCTCGCGCACCCCGCTGATCTGGGCCGCGGTGATCGCCGTGGTGCTGCTGCTGGTCGGCGGGGCGACGTACCTGCTCTCGGACGGGCTGTACACGACGGTGCCGAGCGTGCTCGGGCAGACCGAGGCGCAGGCGGTGTCGACCCTGGACGGGGCGGGGCTGCGCGGCACGTTCAGCCAGCAGTTCAGCGAGACCGTCAAGGCCGGGCAGGTGATCTCCACCGATCCCGGGGTGGGTGCCCGCGCTCGCAAGAGCGATCCGGTGAAGGTGGTGCTCTCCAAGGGTCCCGACCGGGTGCCGGTGCCGTCCGTGGAGGGTCTGCCGGTGGAGCGGGCCCGCAAGGCGCTCACCGATGCCCGGCTGACCCCGGGGACGACCCGCGAGGAGTTCGACGACGACGTGCCCGAGGGTGCGGTGATCAGCGCGGAGCCGGGCGCCGGCACCTCCGTCAGCCCGAACACCCCGGTCTCGCTGGTGGTCAGCAAGGGCATGGCGCCCGTCCCTGACGTGGTCGGCCTGAGCAAGGACGACGCTGCCAAGGCGCTCACCGAGGCCGGCTTCAAGGTGCAGACCACCGGGCTGAACCTGTTCGGCACCGGCAAGGTCTCCGGGCAGACCCCCAAGGCGGGCACCCCCCGCCCCCAGGGCAGCACCGTGGTGATCAGCTTCGGCCTGTTCTAGGCGCCCCGGGCGCCCCCTGACGGGTTACCGCAGGGGCCCGTCGCCCGGCTTCTCCTGGTAGGAGTACCGCTGCTCGACCCACGGGTCGGCGAGGTTGTGGTAGCCGCGCTCCTCCCAGAAGCCGCGGCGGTCGGCCCGCATGTACTCGACCGCCCGCACCCATTTGGGGCCCTTCCAGGCGTACAGGTGCGGCACCACGAGGCGGACGGGGAAGCCGTGCTCGACGGTGAGCGGCTCGCCGTTGCGGTGGGTGGCGAAGACGGTCTGCGGGTCGGTGAAGTCGGCGAGCCTGAGGTTGGCGCTGTAGCCGTACTCCGCCCACACCATGACGTGGGTGACGCCGGGGGCGGGCGGCACCAGGTCGACGACGGTCTTGGCGGCGACGCCGCCCCACTCGTTGCCGAGCATGGAGAAACGGGTGACGCAGTGCATGTCGCCGCGCACGGTCACCCGCGGCAGTGCGTGGAAGCCCTCGAAGTCCCAGGTGTGCTTCTCGGCCGAGGCGGTCGCCCCGAACACCTGGAAGTCCCAGCTCTGCGGCTTGAAGCGGGGCACCGGGCCGTAGTGCAGCACCGGCCAGCCGCGCTGGAGGCGCTGGCCGGGCGGGAGTCTCGGGTCGGCCGGCTGCGCCGGTTCCGGTTCGTGCTGACCCATGACTCCATGGTCGCAGACGGCGGGCGATGTGCGTTGCGCGCCCCTCGTGCACGCCCCTCCACGAAATCCGACCATCGGCAAATCGGACAATGCGCCACAGAGTCGGGTAAGTGTGAACTTACTGGAAACACCACCCGTTCCGGTGCCACGATGCGGGCAAGCGACGGACGGCTACAGGAAGGCACGCCATGCAGGGCGACCCCGAGGTCATCGAGTTCCTCAACGAGCAGCTCACCGCCGAGTTGACCGCCATCAACCAGTACTTCCTGCACGCCAAGATGCAGGAGAACAACGGCTGGACGAAGCTCGCCGCCTACACCCGGCACGAGTCCTTCGACGAGATGAAGCACGCCGAGACGCTGACCGACCGGATCCTCTTCCTGGACGGCCTGCCCAACTACCAGCGGCTCTTCCACGTCCGGATCGGCCAGACGGTCAAGGAGATGTTCGAGGCCGACCGCCAGGTCGAGGTCGAGGCGATCGACCGGCTGCGCCGCGGCATCGTCGTGATGCGGGCCAAGAACGACGTCACCTCGGCCAACATCTTCGAGGCGATCCTCGCCGACGAGGAGCACCACATCGACTACCTGGACACGCAGCTGGAGCTGCTGGAGAAGCTCGGCGAGTCGCTCTACCTGGCGACGCTCGTCGAACAGCCGGAGGGCTGAGCTCAGGCGGCTTCGAGACCGCGCTCGGGCGAGGTCTCAGCTGCGGGATCGGCCAGCCCCAACTTGGCGGCCAGCCTGGCCGTCGGGCACGGGCGGGCACCGTGCTCACCGAGCAGGGCCTGGATGCGGCGGACGCAGGAGCCGCAGTCGGTGCCGGCCTTGCAGCCCTTGGCTATCTGGCGCGGGGTGACGGCGCCGCCGTCGATCTCCTGCTTCACCTGGGCCTCAGTGACCGCATGGCACATGCACACGTACATCGGCGGTTCTCCCGGGCTGGTGTTCGTTGATCGGCAAGGCTCGCCTTACCTCGCTAAGCCTTACCTTACCCAAGGTACCCGCAAAGCAAAGCCCCTCCGCTCCCGGTGGCCCGGAAAGCGGAGGGGCGTTTGTCACATTGCGATCATCGCGGGCGCCGGCCTCACTGGCTGCGGTACATCTCCGCGACCAGGAAGGCCAGGTCCAGCGACTGGCTGCGGTTGAGCCGCGGGTCGCAGGCCGTCTCGTAGCGCTGGTGCAGGTCGTCGACGAGGACCTCGTCGCCGCCGCCCACGCACTCGGTGACGTCGTCACCGGTGAGCTCGACGTGGATGCCGCCCGGGTGGGTGCCCAGCGCGCGGTGCACCTCGAAGAAGCCCTTGACCTCGTCGAGCACGTCGTCGAAGCGGCGGGTCTTGTGGCCGGTCTCGGCCTCGAAGGTGTTGCCGTGCATCGGGTCGCAGATCCACACCGGCTGGGCGCCGGAGGCGGTGACCTTCTCGACCAGGGCGGGCAGGTGCTCGCGGATCTTGCCCGCACCCATCCGGGTGATGAAGGTCAGCCGGCCCGGCTCGCGGTCCGGGTCGAGCCGGTCGATCAGGGTGAGCGCCTCGTCGACCGTGGTGGTCGGGCCGAGCTTCACACCGATCGGGTTGCGGATCTTGGACGCGAACTCGATGTGCGCGTGGTCAAGCTGACGGGTGCGCTCGCCGATCCAGACCATGTGGCCGGAGACGTCGTACAGGTCGCCGGTGCGCGAGTCGGTGCGGGTCAGCGCCGTCTCGTAGTCCAGGATCAGCGCCTCGTGCGAGGAGTAGAACTCGACCGTCTTGAACTCCTCCGGGGCCACCCCGCAGGCGTTCATGAAGGCGAGCGCGTTGTCGATCTCGCGGGCGAGCTGCTCGTAGCGCTGGCCGGACGGCGAGTTGCGCACGAAGTCCTGGTTCCAGGCGTGCACCTGGCGCAGGTCGGCGTAACCACCGGTGGTGAAGGCGCGCACCAGGTTGAGCGTCGCGGCGGAGGCGTTGTACATCCGCTTGAGGCGCTCCGGGTCCGGGATGCGCGACTCCGGGGTGAACTCGAAGCCGTTGACCGAGTCTCCGCGGTACACCGGCAGGGTCACGCCGTCCCGGGTCTCGGTCGACTTCGAGCGCGGCTTGGAGTACTGGCCGGCGATGCGCCCGACCTTGACGACCGGCACGGAGGCGGCGTACGTCAGCACGGCCGCCATCTGCAGCAGGGTCTTCAGCTTGTTGCGGATCTGCTCGGCCGACACGCCGTCGAAGGCCTCGGCGCAGTCACCGCCCTGCAGCAGGAATGCCTCTCCGCGCGCGACGGCACCGAGCCGGGCGCGCAGCTGGTCGCACTCGCCGGCGAAGACGAGCGGCGGATACGAGGCGAGGTCCGCAAGGGTCTTGCGCAGTGCCTCGTGGTCCGGCCATTCGGGCTGCTGCGCCGCGGGCAGGGACTGCCAGGAGAAGGCAGCCCCGTTTGTCTCAGTTGTCACGGTCACGAGGCCAAGGCTACGGGTTGTGACAAGCGAATTGTGCCCGCCGCCCGATGGGTGAGACGGGTGATGGACATTTCGGTGAGCGACTTCACACCGCCGGAGCATCCGCTACGCTCGTCCCCGTGACCGCGCCGCACACCTTCTCCTGGTGGTGGGCCAGCCCGATGGGCGGCCCACAGCTCGCGCGTCCCTGAGACGACACGACGGCCGCCCTTCGGGGCGGCCGTCTGCGTGTTCCGAGGAGCAGGCGGCCCTCCCGCGAAGAGCGACCAGCCACCGCCCGCCTCCCGGAAGGAACGCCGCACCGTGACCAGCCCCGCCGAACTGCTCGCCCGCCTCACCGCCCCCGGCGCCCCCGCGTTCGCCCTGCTGCACCGCCGCGCCCCGCGGCTCGCCCCGGACACCCTCGAGGTCCTGGTCGGCACGGTCGGCGTCCACGACACCCTCGCCGAACTGCCGGTGCGCAGCGGTGTCCCCGCCGACGGCCCCCGGCACGACCTGCTCGCCCTGGTCCCGTACCGGCAGATCCGCGAGCGCGGCTTCGACGCCCACGACGACGGCACCCCGCTGCAGGCGCTCGCCGTCGAGGAGCAGTACGCCTTCCGGCTGGAGGAGCTGCTGCCCGCCCTGCCGGAGCGCCCGGTGCGCCTGGGCGGCGGCGCCTTCGACATCGGGGACGAGGAGTACGCCGGGATCGTCCGCCGGGTCATCGAGGACGAGATCGGCCGCGGCGAGGGGGCGAACTTCGTCGTCCGCCGGGACTTCCACGGCCGGCTGGAGGGCTTCGACACCGCCCTCGCGCTCACCCTGTTCCGGCGGTTGCTGGAGCAGGAGCGCGGCGCGTACTGGACCTTCCTGGTGCACACCGGGGAGAGGGTCCTGGTCGGCGCGTCGCCGGAGGTGCACGTGCGGCAGTCCGGCGGCACCGTCGTGATGAACCCCATCTCCGGCACCTACCGCCACCCGGCCGGCGGGCCGACCGTCGACTCGCTGCTGGAGTTCCTGCACGACCCCAAGGAGCTGGAGGAGCTCACCATGGTGGTCGACGAGGAGCTCAAGATGATGTGCACCGTCGGCGACCTCGGCGGCCAGGTGCTCGGCCCGCGCCTCAAGGAGATGGCCCACCTCACCCACACCGAGTACGAGCTGCGCGGGCGCACCTCGCTGGACGTCCGCGAGGTGCTGAAGGAGACCATGTTCGCGGCGACCGTCACCGGCAGCCCGGTGCAGAACGCCACCCGGGTCATCCGCCGCTACGAGGCGACCGGCCGCGGCTACTACTCCGGCGCACTGGCCCTGATCGGCCGCTCCGCCAGCGGCGGGCAGCAGCTCGACTCCCCCATCTGCATCCGCACCGCCGACATCGACCCGGCCACCGGCGAGCTGGTGGTACGAGTCGGCGCCACCCTGGTGCGGCACTCCGACCCGCACTCCGAGGTCGCCGAGACGCATGCCAAGGCGGCCGGGGTGCTCACCGCGATCGGCGCCCGGCCCGCGCCGCCGAGGACGACCGCCCGCAGCGGCGGGCCGCGGCTGGCCGACGACCACCGGGTGCAGGCCGCCCTGGACGCCCGCCGGGCCGGCCTCGCACCGTTCTGGCTGCGGATGCAGCAGCCGGCGCCGGCCGCCGAGGGGCTCGACACCCTGGTGGTCGACGGCGAGGACACCTTCACCTCGATGCTGGCCCACCTGCTGACCTCGCTCGGCCACCGGGTCACCGTGCTGCGCTACGACACGCCCGGGCTGCGCGAGCGGGTCGCCGCCCACACCGGTGCGCTGGTGCTCGGCCCCGGCCCCGGCGACCCGGCGGACGCCGCCGACCCCAAGATGGCCGTGCTCCGCCCGGTCGTCGCCGACGCCCTGGCCGCCGTACGGGCCGGCACCCGCACCGCGCCGCTGCTGGCCGTCTGCCTCAGCCACCAGCTGCTCAGTGCCGAGCTCGGCCTGCCGCTGGCCCGCAAGGCCGTGCCGTACCAGGGCGCCCAGGAGACCGTCGACCTGTTCGGCACCCGCCGCACGGTCGGCTTCTACAACACGTTCACCGCCCGCTGCGACGACGCCGCCGCCGAACGGCTCGCCGCCGAGGGCGTCGAGGTCGCCCGCGACACCCTCACCGGGGACGTCCACGCCCTGCGCGGACCGGGCTTCGCCGCCCTGCAGTTCCACCCCGAGTCGGTGCTCACCCGCGAGGGCGTGGACATCGTCGCCGGCCTGCTGCACACCGCGGCCGCCGTCCGGGGCTGACCGGCCGTACGTCCGGCCAAGACCTACTCGGGGGCGTGTGGAGCCCCGCCATGCCGACACACCGTTGCCGGGACGAGCGGGGAACTGCTGACTGCACAGGGGCCACCACTGGGGGCGCGGGGAACTGCGCGAATCGGAAGTGACGGCGCTGTACTTCCGTCCCGCGCAGTTCCCCGCGCCCCTGGGTGGCCCGGTCCACTCAGGGGCCCGGCACTTCGGCAACAAAGGCCCGGCTCAGCGACCTGCAGGACGTCCCGGCCGAGGGCCGGCAGGCCTGCTGGCAGTCCGTCAGGAGACGCCTCTACGTTCGGGAGCCGCCCGGCCACGAGGCGCACGAGTACGTCTCGGCGGACGGCCTCGTCCTGCTCTGCGTGACCGAGTACTGCTGAGCGGCCGCGGCCGGGCCGCTACAGCTCGTCGTCCAGGCCCTGCTCGATGGCGTAGCGGACGAGTTCGACCCGGTTGTGCAGCTGGAGCTTGCCGAGGGTGTTCTGCACATGGTTCTGCACCGTGCGGTGCGAGAGCACCAGGCGGTCGGCGATCTGCCGGTACGACAGGCCCTTGGCGACCAGCCGCAGCACCTCGGTCTCCCGGGCGGTGAGCTGCGGGGCGGCGGGGGCCGCGGCCGGGGCGGGCTCGGTGGCCAGCCGGCGGAACTCGCCGAGGACGAGGCCGGCCAGGCCGGGGGTGAAGACCGGGTCGCCGAGCGCGGTGCGGCGGACGGCGTCGATGAGCTCCTCGCGGCCCGCGGACTTCACCAGGTAGCCGGTGGCGCCGGACTTCACGGCCTCCAGCACGTCGGCGTGCTCGCCGCTGGCGGAGAGCACCAGCACCCGGGCGGTGGGGTCGTGGGTGACGATCCGGCGGCAGACCTCGACGCCGGGCAGGGCGGGCAGGTTGAGGTCGAGGACGACGACCTGCGGGGTGGTGGCCAGGGCGCGGCGGACGGCCTCCTCGCCGTCGCCGGCGGTGGCGACGACGGCGAAGCCCGCGTCGGCGAGGTCCCGGGAGACGGCGTCCCGCCACATCGGGTGGTCGTCCACGACCATGACCCGCACCTGATCCGACATCACTGCCCCTTCCTGGGCACCCGCATCTCCACCTCGGCGCCCTCGCCGGGCACCGAGTACAGCTCGGCCGTGCCGCCGAGGTCGCGCAGCCGTCCGCGGATGGACTGCGAGACGCCGAGGCGGCCGGCCTGCTCCGCCTCGCCGAGCCGGTCGGCGGCGAAGCCCGCACCGTCGTCGCGGACGGAGACGGTGACGGCGTCGGGCTCGTCCTCGACGAGGATCCAGGCCCGGGCGTTCTCCCCCGCGTGCCGGCGGACGTTGTCGACGGCGGCGCCGACCGCGGCGGCGAGTTCGGCGGCGGCGTGCGCGGGCAGCAGGACGGGGGTGCCGGGGGCGGAGACGGTGATCCGGTCGTCGGCGTGGACGCCGACCAGCTGCCGGAGGTCCTGCTCGGCGGGAGCCCGCCCGCCGGCCGCCTGGGCGGGCAGCGGGCCGCCGGCCATCAGGGCCCGCAGGGCGCGCTCCTGCTCCCCGGCCAGCCGGCCGAGGTCACCGAGGTCGCCCTCGCGGCGCTGGACGAGCGCGAGCACCTGGAGCACCCCGTCGTGGATGTCGCGGGAGAGCCGCTCGCGCTCCCGGGTGGCGGCCTCGACCTGGAGTGCCCGGGTGAGCACCGCCTCGCTGGTGCGGGCGAGTTCGATGACGTAGCCGATGGCGCAGCCGGCCACCATCAGCAGCACGATGTTGTGGATGTTGTCCGGGGTGATGCCGCCGTGGCCGAGGATGTTGGCGAGGCCGATCACGGTGGCCGCGAAGGCGGCGGGCTTCCAGCCGCCCTTGCCGGCGAAGCCCAGCACGGTGCCGGCCGCCCAGATGGTGGGCAGGGTGGGGGCGCCGCCGTGGATGCGCTCCGGATTGTCGATGATCCCGCTCATCACGATGCCGGTGACGGCGAACGCGAGGTCGGTGCCGAGCACGTACCAGGTGCAGCGCTGGGGGCCGGCGAAGGCCCGGGAGCTGGCGAGCGTCCACAGGGTGAGCGCGCCGAGGTAGATCCAGCCGGAGACCGGGTGGAGGAAGTCGTGGAAGGAGTTGATGTAGCGCAGGATCGCGTAGGCCAGGGCGAGCACCCGGAAGTAGCCGATCGCCCGCCACAGCGGCAGTTCGACGGACATGCCGCCGGCGGTCAGCGCGCTCGCCCGCTGCGGCGCGGCCGCGACCGCGACGGTGCCGGCCGGGCGCGTCGCGAGCCCGGCTCTGTGGTCCTCCGCCATGTACGTCCCCCCGACCCTGCCGGTGCTACTCCGGCTTGTCCTGCGTCTCCTGCCGGCCCTGCTCCTGCTCCGCCTGCCCCGAACGAGCGGCCTCCTCGCGGGCTGCCTCCTCCTTGGCGGCCTCCTCGCGGGCGGCCTCCTCCTTGGCGGCCTTCTCCGCGGCCTTCTCGGCCTTCTGCGCGGCCCGGCGCTCGGCGTCGGCGCGCTTCTTGTCCTCGGTGATCTGGCGCTTGGCGGCGGTGGCGTAGATGTCCACGTACTCCTGGCCGGAGAGCCGCATGATCTCGTACATCACCTCGTCGGTGACCGAGCGGAGGATGAAGCGGTCGTTCTCCATGCCGTGGTAGCGGGAGAAGTCCAGCGGGCGGCCGATCCGGATGCCGGGGCGGATGCCGAAGTTGGGGACGACCTGGCCGGGCGGCTGCACCTTCTCGGTGTCGATCATCGCGACCGGGATGACCGGGGCGCCGGTCTGCAGCGCGACGCGGGCGAGGCCGCCGACCTTGCCGCGGTAGAGCTTGCCGTCGGGCGAGCGGGTGCCCTCCGGGTAGACGCCGAACAGCTCGCCGCGCTCCAGCACCGCGACGGCGCTGCGGATGGCGGCCTCGCCGGCGCCGCGGACGCCGGACCGGTCCACCGGCAGCTGGCCGACGCCCTTGAAGAAGGCGGCGGTCAGCTTGCCCTTGAGGCCGGGGGTGTTGAAGTACTCGGCCTTGGCGATGAAGGTGATCCGGCGCTTGATCAGCGCGGGGAAGAAGAAGGAGTCCGAGAAGGACAGGTGGTTGCTCGCGATGATCGCGGCACCCTCGTCGGGGATGTTCTCCGCGCCCTCGATCCACGGCCGGAAGAAGATCCGCAGCAACGGCGCGACGATCATCTTCATCAGTCGGTAGAACAACCCGGGCCTCCTGTTGTGCGGACCGGTCGATCCTAATGCCCGCAGGCGCGCCCGTGTGCACCGGCAGGCCCGTGAAGCGGCGGGTGCTGCCCTGTACGGGCCGCCGTGCGCGTGGGACGATGCCGCTCCGGGTACCGGCGGGTAGCGCGGCGCTGCGCACGCCGTCCGTCCCGATGCACCTCACGTACCCCACGCACATCCTGCACCTCCCGCACCTCACCCATTCCCGTCACCCGGGCACTTCGAGCGAAGGAGCACCCCGACGATGCCGCTGCTGCCGGGCGCAGAACCGTTTCACCACGAGGGCGGGCCGGTCGGCGTGCTGCTCGTCCACGGCTTCACCGGCTCCCCGAAGTCGATGCGCCCGTGGGCCGACCACCTGGCCGCCGCCGGGCTGACCGTCGCCCTGCCGCTGCTGCCCGGCCACGGCACCCGCTGGCAGGACATGCAGCAGACCCGCTGGGAGGACTGGTACGCCGAGGCCGACCGCGAACTGCGGGCCCTCGCCGAGCGCTGCGAGCAGGTCTTCGTCTGCGCCCTCTCCATGGGCGGCGCACTCGCCCTGCGCCTCGCCGCCCGGCACGGCGACGCGATCTCCGGCCTGGTCCTGGTCAACCCCTCCGTCCGCTCCGACAACCCGGCCAGCGTCCTGCTGCCCGCCCTGCGGCACGTGGTGCCGAGCCTGCCCGGCATCACCGACGACATCGCCCTGGAGGGCGCCACCGAGGGCGGCTACGACCGGACCCCGCTGCACGCCGCCTGGTCGCTGTCCCGGCTGTGGAAGACCGTCCGGGCCGAACTGCCCGCCGTACGGCAGCCGCTGCTGCTGCTCCGCAGCCCCGGGGACCACGTGGTCTCACCGGCCAACTCGGAACTGGTGCTCGCCCGGATATCCTCGACCGACGTGACGGAGAAACTGTGCGAGCGCAGTTTCCACGTCGCCACGCTGGACCACGACGCCGGGATGATCTTCGAGGAGAGCCTCGAGTTCGTCCGGCGGCTGGCACCGGCAGCGAAGACCGATGCGACGACCGATGCCGAGCACCACCTGGGCTGAAGGGCCGGTAGTGAACGAGACCAGCAAGGCGGGCGGCGACGAGGAGCTGCCCGAGGACGGCGCCGTCGAGCGCGAACCGGCCGAGGAGACCGCCGGCCCCGAGGCGCCCGCCCGGCGTCCCGCGGCCGGCAGCCAGGCCGAACAGGACGCGATCTTCGCCGCCCTGGTCGCACAGTTCGACGACCCCGTCGACCTGACCAACCCGGACTGGCCCGAGATCGAGAACCTCCGTGCCAAGGAGACTTCCTCCGGCACCGACTCCCTGGACGACTTCGCCCCGCAGCCGCGCCCGCGACCCCGGCCGACCACCCCCGAGCAGGTCGCGGGGCCGGTCTCCGGCCCGCGCGACTTCGAGCTGCAGGAGGACCCGGACGAGGGCCACTTCGTGCCGCCGGAGCCCCCGCCGCTCCCGAAGGCCGACACCACCGCCAAGTTCGCCTGGCTCGCCGTCCTCGGCGGCCCGGCCCTGCTGCTCCTCGACGCCGTCGTCTGGCGCGAGATCGCCGGCTGGCCGGCCTGGGTCGGCATCACCGCCTTCCTCGGCGGCTTCGTCACCCTCGTCGCCCGGATGAAGGACAAGGACGACGACGAGCCGGACGACCCGATGGGCGGCGCCGTCGTCTGAGCCCGCCGCCCTGCCCGGGCGGCCTCCGCCCGGGCACCGGCGGGCCCCCGCCCGTAGCCTGGAAAGGCGGCGGAAGGCAGCGGCATGTTACGGATCGGCGTCCCCGCGGCCGCGGCAGTGCTGGTGGCACTGGCCGCGGGCTGCGGCGGCCACACGGTGGTCACCTCCCCGACCGGCAGCGCCCCGGCGAGCAGCCCGGCGGCGGCGGCCCGGTCGGCGCAGGTCGGGGACACACTGGAGCTCGCGGGGAACGGGCAGGGCGCCAAGGTGGCCGTCACGGTGACCTCGGTGGTCGACCCGGCCGCCGGCGCGAACGCCATCTCCACCGCCGAGGCGGGCAAGCGGCTGGTCGGCGTGCAGTTCCGGCTCCACAACGTCGGCTATGCCGGCTACGCGGACTCCCCGTCGAACGGCGCCACCGTGATCGACGACCAGGGACAGCGCTTCAGTGCCGACGTCACCAAGGAGGTCACCGCGGGGCAGCCCTTCCCGGCCACGATGCGCATCGCCCCGGGCGACACCGCGCTCGGCTACCTCGCCTTCGAACTGCCCGCGGCCTCCCGCCCGGCCGAGGTGCAGTTCACCCTGGACTCCGGCTTCGCCGACCGGACCGGGCAGTGGACGGTGCCGGCCGCGGCCACGGCGGCGCCGACTGCGGCGCCGACCCCGACCCCGACCGCGGCCCCGACCGCGACTGCAACCAGGACGGTCACCGTGCCGCCGAGTGCCCGGGCCGCCACCACCGGCTCGCCGCGGCAGGTGGTCGAGCAGTACTACGCCGCGCTCAACGCCCGTGACTACGCCCGCGCCTGGGCCCTCGGCGGGCACAACCTCTCCCCCACGTACCGGCAGTTCGTGGACGGCTTCGCCACCACGGCCGCCGACAGCCTCACGGTCGTCGGCGTCCGCGGCGACACCGTCGCCGTCCACCTGGACGCCCTGCAGACCGACGGCACCCACCGCCACTACGCGGGCACCTACACCGTCCGCAACGGCGAGATCGTCGCCGCCTCGATCAGCTGATCCGCGGGTGGCTGTCGCCGTGGGCAGTCGGCTGCCCACGATGGGCGCGGGGGGAACTGCGCGGCTCGGGAGGAACGGTGCCGCACGCCGGGACCGGGCGGTACACCGTCGCGGTCGAGGACGCCTCGCAGGGGCACCGCCCCGATGGTCAGCCCGCTGCGGGGATGCGGACCACCGCCAGGACCGGCAGGTGGTCGGTCGCCGCCAGCAGGTCGGCCGGTGAGACGCCGGGCAGGCCGTGCGGTACCCCGCAGGCCAGCACCTCGACGCCCGGGGTGGCGAAGACCGCGTCGATCCGCTGGTACGGGTCGTCCGGCACGGAGGTGTGGGTGCCGCCCCAGGGGGCGACGGTGTGGGCGTCCTGGTAGCGGGCGGCCAGGCTCCGCCAGCCCGGGCCGTCCGGGTGCTCGTTGAAGTCGCCCGCGATCAGGCCGGGCTCGCCGGGGTCGAACTGGCCGGGCAGCAGCTCGAACTGGCGCAGCCGCTCGGCGGGGTCGAGCGAGAGGTGGCAGCTGGTCACCGCGAACGGCGCCGAACCGCCGATCCTCAGCAGGGCGGTGGCGAAGCCGCGGGCGTGCAGTCCGCGGGTCTTGGGCAGCAGCCGGTCGCGGACGGCCAGGACGTCCACCTTGAGGCGGCCGAGCAGCAGTGGACCGGCGGCGATCCGGCCGCCGCCGGAGAGGATGACGTTGCCGGTGCGGCGGGCCAGCCAGGCGGCCTGCTTCTCCGGTTTCCAGTAGCGCGGCGACTCCTGGATGCAGACCACGTCGGGCTCGCAGGCGCGCACCACCCGCACGAGCGCCTCCCGGTCGTCGCGCAGCGAGCGGATGTTGTAGCTGAGCAGGCGGACCCGCTGGGCGCCGTCCGGCTCCGCACCGGAGGAAGGGAGCTCCGGCAGGTCGTCCTCGCGCGCGGGCGGCACTGGTCCGGGGGCGGCGGGCGGCTGCTCGACGGGCATGGCGGCCATGCTAGGCCGCCGCAGCGGGGACACGCCGGAGGCGGGGCCGGGAAGGGTCCCGGCCCCGCCTCCGTGCGGGAACGTGCTGTCAGACGCGCGCGAGGTCCGCGGCGCCGGCGATGCCGGCGGCCGAGCCCATGGTGGCGAGCACGACCTCGGCGCGCGGGCGGTGCGCGCCACCGGTCAGGTAGTTCTCGAAGGCCGCGGCGACCGGGTCGAGCAGCAGGCTGCCCGAGTCGGAGACGCCGCCGCCGAGCACGAAGACGCCCGGGTCGAAGAGCGCGGCCAGGTCGGCCATGCCGCGGCCGAGCCAGTCGGCGAGCTCCGCGTAGCACTCCAGGGCGAGCGGGTCGCCCTCGGCCGCGGCCTCGGTGATGTGGATGCCGCGGATGGTCTCGGCGACGCCGTCGTTGAGCTCCAGCATGCGCTTGCCGGCGATCGGGTCGCCGGCGGCCCTCTCGCGGCCGTAGCGCCGCAGGGCGCGGCCGGAGCCGTACTGCTCCCAGCAGCCCAGGCCGCCGCAGCCGCAGGCCAGGCCGTCGGGGACCATGTTGAGGTGGCCGATCTCGCCGGCGACGCCGAAGCGGCCGCGGTGCATCCGGCCGTCGAGGACGATGCCGCCGCCGATGCCGGTGCCGACGGTGATCAGGACCATGTCCTCGTAGTCGGCTGCGGCACCGAAGCGGAACTCCGCCCAGGCGGCGCAGTTCGCGTCGTTCTCGACGACGGTCTCCAGGCCGGTGAGCTCCTCGACGCGCTGCTTGAGCGGCTCGTTCTCCCAGTCGATGTTGGGGGCGAAGATCACCGTGGAGCGGTCGCGGTCGACGAAGCCCGGGGCACCGACGCCCACGGCGGAGACCTCCGGGTACTCCTCCTTGAGCTCGCGCACGGCCTGCGCGATCGCGTCGACCGCCCACTGGGGGTCGGCCGGGGTGGGTACCCGGGTACGCGCCAGGATCTCGCCGGTCTCGTCGACCACGCCGGCCGCGATCTTCGTCCCGCCGACGTCGACGCCGATGGTCAGAGCCATGTGTCCCTCAGCTATTCACTCGTTCCCGCTGAGCGGAACGGTACCCGCTGAGCAGTCCTCTCGTACACAGTGCGGCATACATTAACCGAAGACAATTTCTGGATAGAGCGGTCGTGCGCGTTCAGAAGTCGTAGACTTCGTACCTTTGAGTGATGCAGGAAGGCGCCAGGGTCACCTCCCCTGACCTGCGAGTTCACTAGTTGTCGGTGGTCTGGTCCAGGTCGATCCGCTCGGCCTCGGCGTGTCCGGCACCGGCCCAGCGCTGTTCATGACCTGAGACGGCAGCGCGGTACGCAGCGACCAGTTCGCCGCCCGCCGCGGCAAGATGTCCGTACACCTCCGGGTTCTGCTCGCGCAGCCGGACGCCGTACTCGAGGGCCTTGCCGCCGAGCGCGAGGGCGAACTTCCGCACCTCGTCGACCAGCGGTCCGAGCTCCGCACCGAGGTCCTGCCCGCTCGTGCCGTCCGCCTTCTCGTCCGCCATCCGGCGCCTCCCTCAGTGGGTTCCCAGTGGGTCCTCAGTACGACTTCGGTGCGTCGCCGGCCCGGGTCGGGGCCGCCCGGGCGCGGCCCGGGCCGGGGCCCAGACGCTACCGGACGGCGCACCGAAGGCCGTCCGGCGTACCGGATGCACACCGGGCGCGCACAGTCCTCCCGCACGCCCCGGCACATCGGCTGTGCGCGGGTCTCAGCCGCGCGGCCAGAGCGCAGGGTCCGGCGCGAACCGCACCGAGAGCACTCCGCCGGTGAGCCCGGCGCCGCTCACGGTGCAGCGGCGCAGCGCCGAGGGCAGCGGCAGCAGGCGGCGGTACCCGCCGGCGCCCACCACCAGTTCGTCGCCGCGGCGCACCAGCTCCAGTCCGGCGCGGTCCGCGCCGGGCAGCGCCAGGTGCCAGACCAGCAGGCCGTCCGCGGCGAGCCGGTCCTCGACCCAGGGCTCCGGCGCCTCGCCGGGTTCGGGTTCGCCCGCCGCGTACAGCTGGCCGGCGATCTCCTCCAGGGCGACCTCGGGCCACTCGGCGGTGAGCAGCGGGACGCCGCCGAGTTCGGCGGCCAGCTCGGTGAGGCGCTCGTTCTGGCGGGCGGCCCGGCGGGCCAGCCAGGGGTCGGGCGAGGAGGCGGCGGCGGCGGGCAGCACCCGGTGGGCGACCACCGAGTCCAGTCGGCGGCCGTGCAGGGCGAGGCCGGCGCGGATGCGGCGCAGTTCCCCGGCGCCGTGGGCGTCGGCGTCCACGACCAGGCGGACGGAGGTGCCGGGTGCCTCGACGACGGCGCGCGCCTCGGCGAGTGCGGCGGAGGCGGCGGCCCTGGCCTCGAAGAGCCAGTCGGCGGGCATCGGGACGCCGGCCAGGGCGGCGAGCAGCGGGCGCAGCGCGCGGGCGGCCTGGCGCTGCTCGGGCAGGAGGCGGTCCAGGTAGCGGTCGAGCTGCTCGGGCAGGGCGAGGATAGCGAGGAGTTCGGCCGGCGGCGGGCCGGCGACCACGACGGTGTCGGCGTCGGCACTGCGCAGGGCGCGCAGCAGGGCGAGCTGCCGGGTGCCGGGCAGCGGGGTGAGCTCCTCCGGGTCGAGCGGCTCGGCGCCGATCAGGTCGAGGGCGGGGGCGATCCGGGCGCCGAAGCCGTCGAGGGCGCTGCGCAGCGCGGCCTGCTCGTCGATCCTGGCGACCGCGAGGCGCTCGGCGTACGGGGCGGGGGCGTCGGTGAGCCGGGCGCCCAGCAGGTCGTCGAGGGTGCGGTGCGGGTCGTCGGCGGCGAGCAGCAGGGTCCGCCGGCCCTGGCCTGCGCTGTGCAGGGCGGTGGCGGCGGCGACGGCGGCCGAGCCCTCGCCGGTGACGAGGACGGTGCGCGGTGACACCCGGGGTCAGCCCTCGACGCGCTTCTTCAGACCGGCCAGGGCCCGGTCGATGATGACCTTCTCCGCCTTGCGCTTGATCATGCCGAGCATCGGGATCTTGACGTCGACGGCCAGCTGGTAGGTGACCTCGGTGCCGCCGCTCTTGACCGCGGCGAGGCTGTAGGAGCCGTCGAGGGCGCGCAGCATCTGGCTCTTCACCAGCGTCCAGCTGACCTCGCGGTCGCCCTCCCAGGTGTAGGCGAGGACGTGCTCGTCGCGGATGGCGCCGGCGTCGAGGACCAGGCGCACCTCGGCGCCGCGGCCCTCGGCGGTGGTGCTCAGCACCTCGATCTCCTTGACCTCGCCCGTCCACTCCGGGTAGGCGGCGAAGTCGGCGATCGCGGCCATCACCTCGGCCGGGGTCGCGTCGATGATGATGCTCGACCTGGTGTGCTCCGCCATCACGGCCCTCCGCGTCTGTTCAGATGTGCGCCCAGGGCAGGCTATCGCGCCCGCGGGTGCACGCCGGGCGCCGCCCTCGGCGTACGGGGTCGCGTTCCGGCTGCGGCGCACCGGCGGGAGCGGTCGGGCCGGGGCAGCGGGGCCGGACGGGGGCTGTCGGCGGATCGGGTTCCGGCTGCCGTAGGGTGCGAGTCGAAACCATTCCCACCGGCCTGCGCGGTGTGACTCTTCGAACAACGGAGCCGACAGCTCTGGTCGAATCCTGCTACCGGGCAGTAACGTCCTGCCGTCCCGCAGCGTCGCAGACGAGGAGCAGTCTTGCTCGAGTTCAGCCTTCCGGCCCGCTACCAGGTTCCGAGCGGCGGAAACCTCTCCGACCTGATCCACCAGAACGCCGAGCAGCACCCCGGCGTGGCCGTGATCAGCCGGAAGGTGGCCGGGCAGTGGCAGGACCTCACCGCGGCGCAGTTCCTGACCGAGGTTCACGCGGCGGCCAAGGGACTCATCGCCTCCGGCGTCGAGCCCGGTGACCGGGTCGCCGTCATGTCCCGTACCCGGTACGAGTGGACGCTCCTCGACTTCGCCGTCTGGTGCGCGGGCGCCATCACCGTGCCGGTGTACGAGAGCTCCTCCGCCGAGCAGGTCGAGTGGATCCTCGGCAACTCCGGCGCCGTCGCCGTCGTCACCGAGACCGCCGCCCACGCCGCCGTGGTCGCCGAGGTCCGGGACCGGCTGCCGCAGCTCCGGCACACCTGGCAGATCGAGGACGGCGCGATCGCCGCCCTCGCCGAGGCCGGTGCCGAGGTCTCCGACGCCACCGTCGCCGAGCGCCGCTCGGTGCCGAACTCCGACTCCATCGCCACCATCGTCTACACCTCGGGCACCACCGGCCGCCCGAAGGGCTGTCAGCTGACGCACGGCAACTTCCTCGCCGAACTCGGCAACGTCACCGCCCGCCTGGAGCCGCTGTTCCGCACCGGCGAGAGCTCCGTCCTGCTCTTCCTGCCGCTCGCCCACGTGCTCGGCCGGATCGCCGAGATCGCCGCCGCGATCGCCCCGATCAAGCTCGGCCACGTCTCCGACATCAAGGACGTCACCGCCGAGCTCGGCTCCTTCCGTCCGACCCTCATCCTCGGCGTGCCCCGCGTCTTCGAGAAGGTCTTCAACACCGCCCGCGCCAAGGCCCAGGCCGACGGCAAGGGCAAGATCTTCGACAAGGCCACCGACACCGCCATCGCCTACAGCCGCGCACTCGACGCCGGCGGCGCCGGGCTCGGCCTGAGGATCAAGCACTTCGTCTTCGACAAGCTGGTGTACACCAAGCTGCGGGCCGCCCTCGGCGGGCGGGCCACCCACGCCATCTCCGGCGGCGCCCCGCTCGGCGAGCGGCTCGGCCACTTCTACCGCGGCATCGGCTTCACCGTCCTGGAGGGCTACGGCCTCACCGAGACCTGTGCGGCTACCGCCTTCAACCCGCACGACAAGCCGAAGATCGGCACCGTCGGCCAGCCGCTGCCCGGCTCCTCGGTGAAGATCGCCGAGGACGGCGAGGTGCTCCTCAAGGGCCCCCAGATCTTCACCGGCTACTGGGAGAACCCGCAGGCCACCGCCGACGCCATGCAGGACGGCTGGTTCGCCACCGGCGACATCGGCTCGCTGGACGCCGAGGGCTACCTCACCATCACCGGCCGCAAGAAGGAGATCATCGTCACTGCGGGCGGCAAGAACGTCGCGCCGGCGGTGATCGAGGACCGCATCCGCGCGCACGCCCTGGTCGGCGAGGTCATGGTGGTCGGCGACCGCAAGCCGTTCGTCGCCTGCCTGATCACGCTGGACCCGGACTTCTTCGCCAAGTGGAAGGAGGTCAACGGGAAGCCCGCGGACGCCACCCTCACCGACCTGGCCGCCGACGCCGACCTGCTGGCCGCCGTCCAGGCCGCGGTGGACGACGGCAACCAGGCCGTCTCGCACGCCGAGGCCGTGAAGAAGTTCCGCCTCCTCGACACCGCCTTCACCGAGGAGAGCGGCCACCTCACCCCGTCCCTCAAGCTCAAGCGCAACGTCGTCCTCAAGGACTTCGCCGCCGAGGTCGAGTCCCTCTACCAGCGCTGAACCAGGGCGTGCGGCCGAGCACGAACAGGGGCGCGGGGAACCCGCGCCCCTTGTGGTTGCCCCGCAGCGCCCGCGGCCCGGGGTCAGGCCAGCAGCCCCGTGAGGCGCTGGGCCAGGAGGTCCCAGCGCCAGGAGCGCTCGACCCAGCGGCGGCCGGCCTCCCCCATGGTCTGCCGCAGCTGCTCGTCGTGGAGCAGCCGCACGATCCGCTCCGCGGCCGCCGCCGCCGACCGCCCCGGCACGACGTACCCGGTCTCGCCCTCGAGGACGGCGTCCGGTGCCCCGCCGGAGTCTCCGGCGACGACGGGCAGGCCGGTGGCGGAGGCCTCCAGGTAGACGATGCCGAGGCCCTCGACGTCGAGGCCGCCGCGGCGGGTCCGGCAGGGCATGGCGAAGACGTCCCCGGCGCCGTAGTGGGCGGGGAGCTCCTCCCAGGGGACGGCTCCGGTGAAGCGGACGGAGCCGGCGACGCCGCGGGCCTCGGCGAGCTTCTCCAGGTCGCTGCGGTAGGGCCCGCCGCCGACGATCAGCAGGACGGTGTCGGGCACGGCGGCGAGGATCTGCGGCATGGCCTCGATGAGGGTGTCCTGGCCCTTGCGCTTGACGAGGCGGGAGACGCAGACGACGACGGGCCGGTCGGTCAGTCCGAGCCTGGCGCGGATCCCGGCGCCGCCGGAGTCCGGCCGGAAGGTCTTCTCGTCGACGCCGGGGGGCAGCTGGACCATGCGCCGGGCGGCCTCGGGGCCGACCGCGTCGGCGATCCGGGAGCGGGTGTACTCGCCGAGGTAGGTGAGGGTGTCGGTGCCGGCGCCGATCCGGCGCAGCAGCTGGCGGGAGGCGGGCAGCTGGGCCCAGGCGGCCTCGTGGCCGTGGGTCATGCCGAGCAGCCGTTCGGCGCCGGCCCGGCGGAGGGCGGGGGCCATCAGGCCGAGCGGGGCGGCGGCGCCGAACCAGACGGAGCTGCAGCCCTCGGCCTTGAGTATCTCGGCGGCCCGCCGGGTCACCCGCGGGGTGGGCACCATCATCTTCGTCCGGTCGCGGATCACCGGGAACGGCTGCTGGGCGTCGAACCGGGCGACCTCGCTCCCGTCGCGCCAGGTGGATGCGTACACCACGATGGAACCCGGAGGCTGGCGCACGGCCATGTTGTGCACGAAGGCCTGGATTCCGCCCGGCCTGGGCGGGAAGTCGTTGGTGACGATGAGGGTCTTGTGCATGCCACGGCTCGCTCGGTCGGGGGTTGCTCGGTGCAGGGGTCGGTGATCCGTACCATAGGTCAACACCACGGCCCGCCGGGAACGAAGCGTTGCAGCGCAACCGTTTCCGCTCCGGGCCGGTCCTATGTCCCGGGGGCCTGTGTGCGGTTGCCACCCGCGACCGGCGGTAGCGAGACGAACGAGGGAGCGCAGTGGAGTTGGCCCCGACCGGGCGCACCGGCAGCACCAGCAGCACCGAGCGCCTCGCCCTCACCGGCTCTCCGCCTCCCGCGCCGGCCGGCGGCGCCCTGTGGGCGCTCGGGGTGTCCTGGGTGGCGACGCGGGCGCTGATCGTGCTGATGGCCGTGGGCGTACTGCGGATCTCGGGGACGGACGTCAGCTCCGACATCTCGGTGATCTACCACGGCTGGTACGAGGTGCTGCAGACCGGCACCTATCCGCTGGACGACGTGACCTGGCAGTACCCGCCGGGTGCGGCCCTGGTGATCCTGCTGCCGGGGGTGCTGCCCTGGTCGTACCTGGTGTCCTTCTTCGTGCTGTGCGGGCTGTTCGACGCGCTGACGGTGGGTGCGCTGATGCGGGTGGGCACCCGCCGGGGCCGGAGCTTCACCGGGGCGTGGATGTGGGTGGCGGGTGTGCCGCTGCTCGGCCCGACGGTGTACTGCCGGTACGACATCGTGGTGACGGCGATCGCGGTGGGCGGCCTGCTGCTGGTGCTGCGCAGGCCGGCACTGGGCGGTGTGCTGCTGGGCCTGGGCGGTCTGGTGAAGGTGTGGCCGGTGCTGGCGCTGGCGGGGACGCCGCGCGGGCGGCGCACCCGGCGGGCGTGGACGGCCGCGGCGGCGACGGCTGCGGCGCTGGGCTTCCTGCTGACGGCGGGGATGAACGGGGCGTTCGAGTTCCTGACCTTCCAGAAGGAGCGCGGCATCGAGGTGGAGTCGCTGGGCGCGCTGCCGCTGCACTTCGCCAAGCTGGCCGGTGCCTGGGACGGCCAGGTGACGATGAACTACGGCTCGCTGGAGATGCTCGGCCCGTGGGTGCCGGTGGTGTCGAAGGTGTGCGTCGCGGGCACGCTGCTGGGCTTCGGCTGGCTGCTGCTGTGGCGGCTGCGGGCGGTGCGCTGGCAGCCGTCGACGGCGTACGACGCGGCGCTGGCGGCGCTGCTGGTGTTCACGGTGACGAGCCGGGTGATCAGCCCGCAGTACCTGGTGTGGCTGGTGGGCCTGGCGGCGGTGTGCCTGACCGTGCGGGGCACCCGGCAGAAGCCGGTGGCGGTGCTGATCCTGGTGGCGACGGTGCTGACCACGGTGGAGTTCCCGATCCTGTTCGGTGCGGTGCAGCGCAGCGAGCCGTGGGGCGTGGCGGTGCTGACCGCGCGCAACCTGCTGCTGCTGGCGGCCACCGTGGTGTCCTGCCGCAGGCTGTGGCGCTCCACCCGCGGGCCGGACGCGCAGGCCACGCTGGTGCTGCCGCCGGAGCCGCCGGTGCAGGGGTACCCGGTGCGCCCGGGCATCGCGTACGAGCAGGCGCTGCTGGACGATCTGGACAGCCCGCGGACGGCGCCGACCTCGTGACCGGCCGGGGCGTGCCCCGCACCTCCGAGAGCCATCGCTGAAAGTTTCTGCAAAGCCTTGCAGCCATGTCGGCGCCCCTGGCAGCATCGTGCCCCGTCAGCCGATGCCGCCTGTGGAGGGCCCGCATGCCCGAGAGCTCCGATTTCGACGTCCTCGTGGTGGGCGGTGCGGGCGTGGACACCATCGTCCGCGTGGACCGCCTGGAGATCCCCGGCTCCGACTCCGTCGGGGTGCCGCCGGTCCACGACTACGCGGGCCACACCGGCAGCGGCGTCGCACTCGGCTGCCACCGGCTGGGGCTGCGCACCAAGTTCCTCGACTTCCTCGGCGACGACCCGCAGGCCGAGCTGGTGCTGGCCGCCTTCCGCCGCGCCGGCCTGGACTTCAGCCACCTGGTCTCCCCCGCCGGCACCCCGCGCGGGGTGAACCTGGTGGACGCCGACGGCCTGCGCTTCTCCTTCTACGACGGCCGGCACCCCGCCGACCTGCGGCTGCCGTCCGACTTCTACCTGCCGTTCCTGGAGCGGGCCCGGCACGTGCACCTGTCGATCACCAACATCAACCGGGACATGCACCCGGACATCGAGCGGCTCGGTGCGACCAGCTCCACCGACCTGCACGCCTGGGACGGCGTGAACGAGCACCACCGGCACTACGCGCTCCGCGCCGATCTGGTCTTCCTCTCCGCGGCGGGCCTGGGCGGCCGGCCCGAGGAGGTCATGCGCGGGGTGCTGGCCGGGGGCCGGGCCCGCCTGGTGGTGGCCACCGCAGGCGCCGACGGCAGCTACCTGCTGGAGCGCGGCGAGACCGAAGTCCGGCACGTGCCCGCGGTCGACCCGGGCCGCCCGGTGGTGGACAGCAACGGCGCCGGCGACGCCTTCGTCAGCGGCTTCCTCGACTCCTGGCTGGCCGGGCGGCCGGCCGAGGAGTGCATGCTGGCGGGCTCGGTGGCCGGGGCGCACGCCTGCACCACCGCCGGCACGCACGGCGGCCTGATCGACGCCGAGGGCCTGGCCGCCGGGCTCGCGGCGGCCAAGACCGGCCGGCCATAGGGACTCCGGCGTCGCCGCCCCCGTTGCCGGCCGGTCTCAGCGACGCAGCTGACGCACCAGTTCGGCCGCCCAGGCCTTGGTGAAGGCGGGGAGGTCGAGGCCGAGCTCGGCGCGCAGCACGGCCTCGAGCCTGGCCGGATCGCCCATGGCGCCGACCTCCCGGTAGAGCCGGACGAGCCGCTGCGGGCCGTACCTGTTCGCGATCATCTCGCAGGCCAGCCAGGCCTGTTCGTAGGCCTGGGCGATGCCGGGGGCGCCGGCGGCGAAGTCGGCGTCGGCGGGCAGCGCGGTGGGCACCCGGCCGGCGGCGACGTCCCGGCCCAGCTCGGGCGCGATCTGCTTCGGGGTGCGGCCGGCCCCGCGGTAGCCGGTGTAGTCGGCGGCGCCCTCGGAGAGCCAGAGCGGCGTCCAGCTGCGGGTGGCGGCGCGGGTCGCCACATGGGTGGCCTCGTGGGTGACGACCACCCGGCGGCCGAGGTCGCTGAGCCCGCGGAACGCCTCCGGGTTGACCAGCACCCGGTCGGCCGGGGTGGCGGCGGGCTCGCCGCCGGCGGCCACGGTGACCGCGGCGATGCCCTGGTACGACCCTGCGGCGACGTCGAGCATCCGGGCGAACTGGGGCTCGGTCGCGGGGCTGAGCAGCAGCAGCCGGCCGGGCCAGCCGTCGCCCCACAGCTCGGAGACGGCCGGCACGGCGCGGTCGGCGACGGAGGCCAGGTCGGCGAGCTCCTCGGCCGTTCCGAGGCCGAGGACGAGGGAGCGCTCGCCCCGGGCGACCCGGGTCTCGCCGAGGTCCCAGAGGGCGGCGCTGCCGTCGGGCTCGTCCCCGGAGAGCAGCCAGCCGGCGGGGGTGCGGTCGAAGGTGAGGCGGCGCGGGAGGACGGCGGGATGCTCGTCGATGCCGCGCAGCCGGTGGGAGAGGCCCGCGGTGACGGTGAGCCGCCCGTCGGGGCCCGGTTCGCCGATCTCGCTGATCCGGTACTCGACCGCGGAGAAGGGCACGGCGGCGACCCTGGCGGCGGCCCGGTCCTGGGCGGCGCGGGCGGCCGGGGCGGTGCCGGCGAGCAGCGCGGCGCGGTCGGCGCGCAGCAGGGCGCGGGCCCGGTCGGCGAGCACGTCGTCGATCCGGGCCCGGATGCCGGCGTTCGGCACGCCCTGCGGCAGCAGGGCTGCGGCCCGCAGGTCGGCGGCGGGCACGGCGCGGGGTGCGGACAGCTGGAGGAGGCCGCCGGCGGCGAGCAGCAGCGCGGCGCGCCGGGAGAGCCGCCCTCCGGCGGGAGGTGCGGAACGGCCCGCCGCGGAATGCCGGGGCAGGTCGGTGACCAGGGGCTCGGCCTCCCCGCCGGACGGGCCGGGCTGCCGGTGGACGGTGCTCAGACCCGCACCACCCCGCTGACGGGCATGGCGTTGACGCTCTCGTAGCGGACCCGGGCGCCCGGGTAGGGGGCGTGCACGACGACGCCCCCGCCGGCGTACATGCCGACGTGGTGCATGTCCCTGTAGAAGATCACCAGGTCTCCCGGTTGCGCCTCGGACAGGCTCACTCGCCGCCCCGCGTTCGCCTGCGCCTGCGAGGTGCGCGGCAGGGAGACTCCGGCCTGCCGCCAGCTCCAGTACATCAGACCGGAGCAGTCGAAGGTACGAGGGCCGGTCGATCCGTACACATACGGAGAACCGATCTTACTGATGGCGGCGGCCAGTGCGGTAGCCGCGCGCCCGGAGGAGGCCGGCCGGTCGCCGAGGTCGGGGCGTTCGGGGCCCCGGGCGGCGCGGCGGGCCGCGGCGGCGTCGTCGTCCTCCGCCAGCCGGGCGCGCTCGGCGGCGGTGAGGCCGCCGAGCAGCCGCTGGGCGTCGCCGAGCCGCTGCCGGATCTCCTCCTTGCTCGCGGCGAGGGAGCGGCGGACGTCCTCCAGCTCGGCGAGCTTGGAGGTGGCCTCGGCGCGCCGCTGGTCGAGCCTGCGCTGGCGCTCGAGGACGCGGTGCAGGGTCTCGCCCTGGCGGCCGGCGGCCTGGTCGAGGGCGCGGGCCCGGGTGAGGTACGCGGCCGGGTCGGACTCCAGCATCAGCCGGACGGCCGGGTCGAGGCCGCCGTCCCGGTACTGCGCGGCGGCGGCGGTGGCGAGGTCGGTGTAGAGGCCGTTGAGCTCCTCCTGCCCGGTGGCGACCTGCTCCTGGAGGTGGGTGGCCTCGTCCTGCAGCCTCCGCTGCTCCTCCTGGGCGGCGTTCGCCCGTTCGCTGGCCTGCTCGGCCTCGTCGTAGAGCCGGTCGACCCTGGACTTGACGTCGGCCGTCCGCCGGGAGGGGTCGGTCGGCGCTGCGGGGGCGCCCCAGGCGCCGGTGCCGACGGAGGCGCCCACGGCGGTGGTGGCCGCGGCGGTGAGTACCAGCGCTCGGGCGAGGGCGTGACCGCCCGGCAGTTGGGGGCGACGGTGCACGGACATGCGGCGGCGGCTCCGTTCCTGCGGCCGGACGCCCGCGGCCGCCCCGACGGGCGGTCGTCCTCGCGGAGGTCCGGGGGCAGACGTTAGCGAGTCCCGCCGATCTAGTCCAAACCCTGCCATCCGCGAATATTTGACCTTCAATCGGACATTCGGCCGAATCGGCCCACCTGCCTGCGGGAACGGCCGCGGGCCCGGCCCCTGGGGAGCCGGGCCCGCGGCAGGCCGCCGGACGGGACGTCAGACCCGCACGATCGCCGAGATCGGCATCGCGGTCGCCGAGACGTAGCGGACCACCGCGCCGGTGTGCGGCGCGTGGATCACCTGGCCGCCGCCCACGTACATGCCGACGTGGTGCCGGTCGCCGTAGTAGATGACCAGGTCGCCGGGCTTGGCGTTGGCGATGTTGGTGCCGACGTTGGTGCCCGCACCGGCCTGCGACTGCGAGGTCCGCGGGATCGACACGCCGGCCTGGCGGTACGCCCACTGCATCAGACCGGAGCAGTCGAACTGGTTGGGGCCGGTGGCTCCGTACACGTACGGGGAGCCCAGCTTGGACTTCACGGCCTCGATCGCCCGCGCGGTGTAGGACCCGGTCGGCACGTCGGCGGTGCCGAGGTCGGTACGGGTGGTGTCGCGCGAGGCCCGGTCGGCGGTGGACTTGGCGGCAGCCGCGGCACGGGCCTCGGCGGCGGCCAGATCGTCCTTCTCCTTCTGGGTGAGGGTGTTCAGCAGGGCACTGGCCTTGGCCAGCTTGCCCTGGAACTCCTCCTTCTTGGCCTTGAGGGCCCGGGTGCTGGTGTCCAGCTCGGCGAGCTTGTGCTCGGCCTCGGTCTTCTGGACGTCCAGCTTGGCCTGCTCGGCCTTGAAGGACTTGAGCGTGTCGGCCTGGGTCGCATTCATCCGGCTGACCGCCCCGGCCTGGCCGAGGAAGTCGCCGGGGTTGCTGGAGAGCATCAGCTTGACCGTGGGCGAGATGCCGCCGTCGCGGTACTGCTGGGCGGCCACCTCGGCGAGGCGGCCCTGAACGCCGCTCACCTCCGCCTGCTGGCGGGCGACCTGGTCCTGGAGCTGGGTGACCTGCTTCTGCAGGTCCTGCTGCTTCTCGGTCGCCGCGAGGTACTCCTCGTTGGCGGCCTCGGCCTGCTCGTTGAGCTGGTCGACCTGGGCCGCGACCTGCTCCTTGGTGGGTGCCGGGTCGGCGTACGCACCGGTCTGCGAGGAAAGTGCCACCGCAGTGGCGGCTGCCGCAGTCAGGATCGAGGCGCGGGTACGGCCGACGGGCTTGGGACGACGATGGGACGCCACGAAGGCGGACTCCTTCTTCCTCACACCGCCTACCGGGTGAGCTGACGGGTTCGGGCCGGAAGCATTGCCCTACGACGCCTCACGGCCACCCCTGCACGGTCCGCGGTCCGATCCGCGGCCCGGCCGGCGCGGCCGACCTGACGCCGATTCACCCCGGGGGAAACGTGGTTCCCCGGCTCCGTTCGACAGCGCCCCCGCAGGGGCTCCCCGTGGGCAGTCGGACTGCCCTGCTGCGTCGCGGACTCGGCGGTGACCGCCACCGTCGCCCGGGTTGGGCGCTCGACTGTGCGGCGGTCCGTGGGTCATGACCCTAGTAACCGATCCGTGATCCGTTCAAATCCTTGTCAGAAAAACATCGGGGGAATGTTGTCGTGAAAATGTGATTGCGACTGCCCGTGACCGATAATCCACGCTCGGCTGACGAGTTTTCACCGCACGCCCGACAAAGCCGACGCCCGGGCGTGTCGGAGATCACACAGTGATCACGACGCGCCCGGGCGTGTCATGCGACGTCAGAAACGCCGCAGGTGAGGCATATGTCTGAATTGCTACCGATGGGTCAGACGCGGCGAATGGTCTTGATCGGCAGGATGTCCGCATCCATCAGCTTCACCACGTCGCCGGTGCGCGGCGCGTGGACGACGAGGCCGTTGCCGACGTACATGCCGACGTGGTGCGCGTCCGAGTAGTAGATGACGAGGTCACCCGGCTGGGCGGCGGCCAACGAGGGGACGCGGGTGCCGACGCTCGCCTGCGACTGCGAGGTGCGCGGCAGCGACACGCCGGCCTTGGCGTACGCCCACACCATCAGGCCGGAGCAGTCGAAGGAGTTCGGGCCGGTGGCGCCCCAGACGTACGGGGTGCCGCGCTTGCCCATCGCCGCCGAGACGGCGGTCGCCGCGTAGCCCGCGGCCGGCGGCAGGCTGCCGACGTCGTAGCGGTCGTCGCTGCGCGAGGCGCGGTCGCTGCCGAGGATCGCGGCGCGCTCGGCGGCGGTCAGCGTGCTCAGCAGGCGCTGGGCCTCGGAGAGCTTCTTCTGGACGTCCGCCTTGGCGTCGTTCAGCGCCTGGGTGGAGTTGTCCAGCTCGGCGAGGATGGCCGCGGCCTCCTGCTTCTGCTGGTCCAGCCGGCGCTGCTGGTCCCGCAGGCCCTTCAGCGTGGACGCCTGGGTGTCGGTGGCCTGCTCGTTGCTGGACGCCCGGTCGAGGTAGTTGTCCGGGTTCGAGTCCAGCATCAGCGCGACCGTCGGGTCCACGCCACCGGTGCGGTACTGGTCGGCCGCCACCGCGGACAGGCCGGACGCCACCTGGGAGAGCTGCTCCTGGCCGCGGGCGATCTGGTCCTGCAGCTGGTCGGCCTGCTTGCGGAGCTGGTCGGCCCGCTCCTTGGCGCCGTTGTACTTCTCGGCCGCCTGCTCCTGCTCCTCGAGCAGCTTGTCGACCTGGACCTTCACCTCGTCCTTGCTCGGCTTGGCCGGCGCGGCGTGTGCGGCGGCCTGGGCGGAGAGGGCGACCGCAGTCGCGGCGGCAGCGGTGAGCACGGTGACCCGCGCGCGGCTCGGCTGCTTGGGACGGCGGTGGGAGGCCAAGGGACTAGCTCCTTCTTCCTGCTGGACTCACCCGATCGAGTGGACGTCCGGAAAATAGGTTTGACGCCAGACCCTAGTGAAGATCCGCCCTCGGCGCCACTCCCCGCCCGGGCGAACTTGTCGCGCGGACCCGGATTTCACCACCCCGACACAACCCCGCCACCTGGGCCGACGGCCCGTCAGGGCCTGGCGAGCCGGTTGAGCAGCAGAATCGACGCGACCGGACGCGCTCCCGCCTTCCGCACGCCGTCCGCGACCTCCTTGTCGGTGGAGACCACCACGACCGGCCGGCCCTGCGGCTCGGCCCGCACCAGGCGGCGGATCAGTTCGTCCGCGGTCTCCCCCGTGCGGCTGAAGCGGACCCGGACCCCGCGCGGCGGCGCCATGATCACCGGAACGTCCAGGTCCTGCCCGTCGAAGACGCAGGTCACCTCGGCCTGGGTGCGCTGCGCCAGCATCGCCAGCCCGCCGAGCAGCCGCATCCGCTGCTGCTCCAGCGGCAGCGCCGGATAGCCGGTCTTGGTCACGTTGTAGCCGTCCACCACCAGATGCACCTGAGGGATCGCCAGCAGCTGGTCGAGCAGCGCCGGGTCGTCCTCGGCCAGCCCGCGCCGGGCCACGTCGTGCGGGTTCGCCGAACCGGGCTCCACCGCGTCCACCAGATCGGCTGGCCGCAGCTGGGAGACCGGCAGCGCCAACTCCCGCTGCAGGCCCTGCGCCGACTGGAGCACGGTGTCGAGCAGCAGCCGCAGCCGCATGTCCTCCACGCTCCGGCCCTCGCGCGCCGAACGCGGCCGGCCTCGGCGGCCGTCTCCAGCTCGGTGATCCGGTGCCGCAGCCGGCGCGCCTCGCCCTCCGCCGCACTGCGCTCGGCCGCGGCGGCGGCCCGGGCGGCGTCCAACTCGGCCTGCAGCTTGCGGACCTCCGCCTGCGCGCGCCGGGTGTCGCTCTCCAGGGAGCGGACGCGCTTGCGCAGCGACTCCGCCTCCCGGCGCACCCCCTCCGCGTCGGCCCGCTGCCGCTCCAGGTCCGCCCGGGCCGAGGCGCGCACCTCGGTGAGCTCCGCCTGGAGCTTCTCCACCACCCGGGCGGCCTCCGCGGCGGCGCCCTCGGCGTCCGCCCGCTCGACCTCGTCCCCCGCGTCGACGACCAGCCGGCTCCAGCCGACCGGGCGCAGCAGGTAGGCGGCGGCTGCCACGTCCATCGGATCGGCGGCGGCCGGAACGGTCCCGGACTCCAGCGCCTTCACCAGGTCGGGCTGTCCGAGCCGCAGCCGATCGGCTATCCGGACCCGGAACACCGGCTCCGCGTCCAGCGCCGCGGCCAGCGCGGTCCCCGCGTACTTGGCCCGCCGGGCGGGGGTGAACTTGGCGTACGGGCGCAGGCCGGACGGCAGCTCGCCGACCGGGATGGCACCCAGGGCGTCGGCGGCGATGCCCACCACACGGCGGCGCACCCCTTCGGGCAGCGGGCGGTCCAGCTGCTCGGACGGCGCGTCCCCGGCCGTCGGCCCGGCCCCGGGAGCGTCCGGCAGCTCCGCGTCCGCAGCGGGCTGCTGCCCCTGCGGCTCGGCCGGCCCGCTCGCTGCGTCCACCACGTCCTCGGCTCCGATCCTGCTCCCCGGGCCCGCGCGGCCGGTGGCCGCTGCCCTCGAATGCACCGCTCTGTGCAATTGTCCCGTCTACCGTGCCCAGCCGGGCACCGCGCCACACACCCCGGTGGCGCAGGAGCTCCACCGGGGTGTGTCGGAAGCGGAAGGCTCAGGCCTTCGACTCGTCCTCGGCCTGCTCCGCGGCGGCCTCGGCCCCGGGCCGGGCCACGAGCTCGACCTGGTCGACGGCGTTGCACCAGCGGCAGCGGACCGACTCGAGGGTCTCGCTGAGCACCTCGGTCTCCTCCACCTTCGACTCGCCGCTGAGGTCGAAGTGCAGGTACTCCACCACCCGGGCCGAGCGCGTCACGTCGAAGCGGGTGAGGTTCCCGCAGAGCGTGCAGCGCCAGCGAGTCTCGGCGGTGGGGGCGGCGATGGTCATCGGAGGTCCTCTCGGATGGTCCCGGGTCCGGTCGTCCAAGCCTATTGCGTACGGCCCGGCCGACGGTCACCGGTCTTGGGGAACGGACAGGTCACCCGCTTGCAGCAGCGGCCGGTTCGCGGCGCGGGCTCCGAGGAATGCTCGCCGGTATGGCCGTCCCCGCCCCCGTCCCCGCACCGGTGCGCGAACCGGCGGGTGCCGGCGCCGGGGCCGCTGCCCGCACCCCGCTGGTCACCTACACGCTGATCGCACTGAGCGCCGTCGTCCTGCTGGCCGGCCCCAGCTTCGGCCTCAACCCGCGGTACGGCACCGGCAACGCCCGGGTCTGCGCCGAGCAGCGCTTCGAGCAGCGCTGGGGCGCAGTCCCCGCCGAACTGCTGGCCGGCCGTCCGCTGGACGCCGGCCGGCTGGCCGCCCTGCCGCCGGCGGTACCGGGCTGCACGCTCTCCCCCACACCGCACAAGATCCCGTTCCTGTCGGTGCTGAGCTCGCTGTTCGTCCACGCGGGCTGGCTGCACCTGGTCGGCAACCTCCTCTTCCTCTATGTGTTCGGCCCCGACCTGGAGGGGCGCCTCGGCCGGCTGCGCTTCCTCCTCTTCTATCTGGGGGTCGGCTACCTGGCGACGTACGGCTGGGCGCTGGCCGAGGCCGACTCCGCGGAGTCGGCGCGCGCACTGGTCGGCGCCTCGGGCGCGATCGCCGGGGTGCTCGGCGGCTACCTGCGGCTGTACCCGAGGGCCCGGGTGACCACCCTGGTGCCGCTGCTGCTCTTCCTGCCGCTGCGGTTCCCGGCCTGGCTGGTGCTCGGCCTGTGGTTCGCCCTGCAGTGGTGGCCGCTCGGCCCGGCGGTGCCCGGGGTTGCGTACCTGGTGCACGTCATCGGCTTCAGCGCGGGCTGGCTGGCGGTGTGGGCGGCGGGCCTCCGGCAGGGCAGACGGGCCCGGCCGACGGCCGATACGCTGAGCCGTACCCCACACACAGGAGCCGAAGAGTGATCACCGCGATCGTCCTCATCAAGACCAGCGTCGACCGGATCCCCGAGATCGCCGAGGCGATCGCCGCGATCGAGGGCGTCAGCGAGGTCTACTCGGTGACCGGCAGCTACGACCTGGTGGCGATGGTCCGGGTGCGCCGGCACGAGGACCTCGCCGAGGTGATCCCGGGTCAGGTCAACAAGGTGCCGGGCGTCGAGCACACCGAGACCCAGATCGCCTTCCGCACCTACTCCCAGCACGACCTCGAGGCAGCCTTCGCCCTCGGCCTCGACGAGTAGTAAGAGGGGCAACCACCCAGGGGGCGGTTGATTCAGGGGCGCGGGGAACTGCGCAATCAGGGAGTGGGCCGCCGTGAGAAATCGGCAGACCCCTGATTCGTACGGTGGCCCGCATCCGAATTGCGCAGTTCCCCGCGCCCCTGGTGGTGACGCTCATGCCCTGGGCGCCGAGGTGGCGGGAACGCAGCGGCCGCCCTCGTTGCGGTAGGTCCAGCGGGCGCCGTCGGTGACCAGCTCGCGGACGGCGGCCAGGAAGCGGTCCACGTGCTCCACCGGAGTGCCCGCGCCGAAGCTGACCCGGATCGCGTTCAGGCTCCGCTCCCCGGGCAGCGAGGGCTCCGGCGCACCGCACTCGGAGGGCGCGGCCTCCTCCCCGCCGAGCAGGGTCCGCACCAGCGGGTGCGCGCAGAACAGGCCGTCCCGCACGCCGATCCCGTACTCGGCGGAGAGCGCCGCCGAGAAGTGCGAGCTGTTCCAGCCGCGGACGACGAAGGACAGCACCCCGACCCGGGCCGAGCCCTCGCCGAACAGGTTGAGCACCCGGACCTCGGGGATCGCGGCCAGCCCGTCGGTCAGCCGCTCGACCAGCGCCTGCTCGCGCGCCTCCAGCGCGTCGAACCCGGCCTCGGCCAGCGCCCGGCAGGCCGAGGCGATCGCGTAGGCGCCGATCACGTTCGGCGAACCGGCCTCGTGCCGGGCCGGACCGCTGTGCCACTCCACCGCCACCGAGCCGTCCGCCTCCCGGGCCACCGTACGGCTGGCGCCGCCCCCGGCCAGGTACGGCTCGGCCGCGTCCAGCCAGTCGCTGCGCCCGGCGAGCACGCCGGCGCCGAACGGCGCGTACAGCTTGTGGCCGGAGAACGCGACCCAGTCCACGCCGAGTTCACGGACCGACAGCCGGTGGTGCGGGGCGAGCTGGGCGGCGTCCAGGACGACCCGGGCGCCGTGCCGGTGGGCGGTCTCGGTGAGCTCGGCGATCGGCCACAGCTCGCCGGTGACGTTGGACGCCCCGGTGACGCACAGCAGGCGCGGGCCGTCCGGGGTGCCCGCGGCGAGCGCGGCGTCGAGGGCGGCGACCGCCTCTGCGCGGGAGCGCGGGGCCCGGAGGTACTCCACCGTCAGACCGGCGTGCCGCCAGGGCAGCAGGGAGGCGTGGTGCTCGGTCTCGAAGGCGTAGACGCGGGTGCCGGCGGGCACCGCGCCGGCCAGCAGGTTGAGCGAGTCGGTGGTCGCGCGGGTGAACACCACCTGGTCGTCCTCTCGCAGGTCGAGGAAGTCGGCGACGGTGCGGCGGCTCTGCTCGAACAGGTCGGTGGAGAGCTGCGAGAGGTAGCCCGCGCCGCGGTGGACGCTGCCGTAGTAGGGGGCGTAGGCGGCGATGTCGTCCCAGACGCGCTGCAGGGCGGGGGCGCTGGCGGCGTAGTCGAGGGCGGCGTAGCCGACCTTCTCACCGGTGGCGAGCGGGACCTGGACGTCGTGGCCGAGGACGGCGAGGGGGGCGCAGATCCGGGTGGACAGCGACATGAGGATGCACTCCTTCACGGGGTGGGGACCCCGGGGATGCATCGCCGGAAGTCCGCGCTTGCCACGCGGACGGTCTGCCGCACGGCCCGGTCCTCACCCAGGGCACCCCGCCACGGACGGAGGGTTGCCGGACAGCAAGCTGGGGCTTGACGCTGCCACTCATGACCTGTCGAGGACTCTAGGTGACCCCGGCGACACCGGTCAACCCGACACCCGGCGCCAACCACCAAAGGGGCGCGGGGATCTGCGCGACTCGGAAGGCAACGGTCCGCACCTCCCGCCTCGCGCAGTTCTCCCCCGGCCTTCGGCCGGGAGGTGCCCCCACGCGCCCCTCAGTGGCTTGCCACTCAGCAGTCCCGGCTCGCCCTACTTGCTGGTCGCCTCGGCCCAGCGCTCGAGCGTGGCCTCGGCAGCGCCCGAGTCGATGGCGGCGGCCGCCCGCTCCATGCCGGCCGCGAGCTGCTCGGTGAGCGGGGCGTCCGTGAGGTCGAGTGCGGTGAGTGCGGCGGCCGTGTTGAGCAGGACGGCGTCCCGGACGGGCCCCTTCTCGCCGGCGAACAGCCGCCGTGCGACGCCGGCGTTGAACTCGGCGTCCGCTCCCCGCAGCGCCTCGATCCCGGCGAGCTCCAGCCCGACGTCCCGAGGGTCGAAGGAGGTCTCGGTGATGGTGCCGTCCTTGACGATCCACACGTGCGAGGTGGTGCAGACGGTGAGTTCGTCGAGGCCGTCGTCGCCGCGGAAGACCAGGGCGGAGGCGCCCCGGCGGGCGAGGACGCCGGCGATCAGCCCGGCGAGGCGGGTGTCGAAACAGCCGACGGCGTGCGAGGTGACCCGGGCCGGGTTGGTCAGCGGGCCGAGGATGTTGAAGGCGGTGGGCACGCCGAGGCCGGCCCGGGCGGTGGCCGCGTGCCGCATCGCGGGGTGGAACTTCGCGGCGAAGCAGAAGGTGAGGCCGACCTCCTCGGCGACCTCCGCGACCCGCCGGGCGCCGAGGTCGAGGCTGATGCCGAGCTTCTCCAGGACGTCGGAGGAGCCGGAGGCCGAGGAGGCGGCCCGGTTGCCGTGCTTGACGACCTTGGCACCGGCCGCGGCCGCGACGATCGCGGACATGGTGGAGATGTTGACGGTCTTGGCGCGGTCGCCGCCGGTGCCGACGATGTCGACGGCGGGGCCGGGGATGTGCAGCGGTTCGGCGTGCGCGTACATCGCGTCGACCAGGCCGGCGATCTCCTCGACGGTCTCGCCCTTGGCCCGCAGCGCGACCATGAAGCCGGCCACCTGGACGGGCGAGGCCTCGCCGCTCATGATCTGGTCCATCGCCCAGGCGGTGTCCGCCTCTGCGAGGTCCTCGCCGCGCAGCAGTGCCGACAGGACGTCCGGCCAGGTGCGGACCACCTGCACGGGGTCCTCGCCGCCGTTCGCAGGGTTCACGTTCACCATGGCCGACTCCAGCTCTCATCGGTAGTGCGCCGATACAGGGGACGGAGTCAGCCTAGCGAGCGGCGGCGGGCGGCCGCGCCGATCCCGCCGTCCCTTCTCTCCTGGTGAGACGGGTGGTCGCCGCGTGCCCGGTCAGTGGTGGGCGGGCGTCCGCTTGGCGATCCGGGCGCGGAGCAGGGTGGCCGCGGCCTCGGCGAGGGCCACCGGGTCGACGGGCTGGGCGATGGCGGCGTCGGCGCGGCTCCAGGCGGCGAGCCAGGAGTCCTGCGGCCGGCCGATCAGCACGAGGACGGGCGGGCAGCCGTAGATCTCGTCCTTGAGCTGGCGGGTGAGGCCGAGGCCGCCGGCCGGGACGGCCTCGCCGTCGAGCACACACAGGTCGATGCCGCCCTTCTCCAGGGCGCGCAGCACGGCCGGAGTGGTCGCGCACTCCAGGTACTCCACGGCCGGGAGGTCCGCGGCGGGCCTGCGGCCGAGTGCCAGGGTCACCTGCTCGCGGGTGTTGCGGTTGTCGCTGTAGACGAGAACGGTGAGCGTCTCGTCGGTCGTGTGCGCCATGGGCCCTGCTCCCGGGTGCTCGTCCTCTTATATGTGCCGCGCCGAACGGCCCAGTGTGATCCGGGCCACGTCCGTCTTCGGATGCTACTCCGGAGGGCGGCTTCCGGTGAGCCCCTGACGCGATCTCTCTCAAGTCGCCGCGCACGGATCTCACCCGCTCGGGGTACCCGGGGTCACCCGTATCGAACAACCGTCAGAAAACGGACGGCCCGACGGCCGGGCGCGGCGCGTTCCGGCAGGTCGCAACCAGGGGGGCCTACCTCACGCACCGGACACTCCGAGGAGCACCCCCGGCGTGAAGACGGAATAAGGGACCGACATAATGTCCGTCGTGGCGACAGCAACAGCAACAGAAACCGGACACGCGCACGGAGCGGTCAACAGGCCGAACCTGGTCAGCGTCGGAACCATCGTCTGGCTGAGCTCGGAGCTGATGTTCTTCGCGGCCCTGTTCGCGATGTACTTCACGCTCCGCTCGGTCATGGGCCCAGAGTTCTGGACCGAGAAGGCGGACGCCCTCAACGTGCCGTTCTCCTCGGTGAACACCACGATCCTGGTGCTCTCTTCCCTCACCTGCCAGCTCGGCGTGTTCGCCGCCGAGCGCGGTGACGTCAAGAAGCTCCGCTCGTGGTTCTACATCACCTTCGTGATGGGTGCGATCTTCATCGGCGGCCAGGTCTTCGAGTACACCGAGCTGGTCAAGGTGGACGGCCTGACCCTGTCCTCCGACCCGTACGGCACGGTGTTCTACCTGACCACCGGCTTCCACGGTCTGCACGTGACGGGTGGTCTGATCGCCTTCCTGCTGGTCCTGGGGCGGACGTACGCCGCCAGGCGGTTCACGCACGAGCAGGCCACCGCCGCGATCGTCGTGTCGTACTACTGGCACTTCGTCGACGTCGTGTGGATCGGCCTGTTCGCGACCATCTACCTGATCAAGTAAAGGCTGATCAGGTCGCTGGCCGCCGGCCGGAGAGCACCCGCCCCGAGCGGGAGCCCCGCCGACCAGTCCGCCCCGACCCGGGTACCGGCCCCGAGCAGACCGGCCCCTCGGGCGCAGCCACCCAGCCGACCAGATCCTGACACCGGGGTTAATCCGTGAAAAAGCTCTCCGCACGACGGCGCCACCCACTGGCGGCGCTGGTCGTCCTACTTCTCGCCCTGGCGGCCACCGGGGGGCTGTACGCCGCGTTCGCGCCCGCCGAGAAGGCGCAGGCCGACACCTCCGCGCAGTCGCTCGCGATCGACGAGGGCAGGAAGCTCTTCGCCGTGGGCTGCTCCTCCTGCCACGGCCTCGACGGCCAGGGCACCTCCGACGGCCCCAGCCTGGTCGGCGTCGGCTCCGCCGCGGTCGACTTCCAGGTCGGCACCGGCCGCATGCCGGCCCAGCAGAGCGGCGCCCAGGCGCCCTCGAAGAGGGTCGTCTACTCCCAGGCGCAGATCGACCAGCTGGCCGCCTTCGTGGCCTCGCTCGGCCCCGGCCCGGTCGCTCCGACCAAGGAGCAGTACACCTCCACCGACCCGAACGACGTGGCCAAGGGCGGCGAGCTCTTCCGGACCAACTGCGCCCAGTGCCACAACTTCGCCGGTAAGGGCGGTGCCCTGACGAAGGGCAAGTACGCCCCGACGCTGGAGAACACCTCCCCGAAGCACATCTACGAGGCCATGCAGACCGGCCCGCAGAACATGCCGTCGTTCCCCGACACCACCATGCCGGAGGAGCAGAAGAAGCAGATCGTGGCCTGGGTCAGCCACACCAACGACGAGCCCAACCCCGGTGGCCTGTCCCTGGGCAGCCTCGGTCCGGTGACCGAGGGTCTGTTCGGCTGGATCTTCGCCCTCGGTGCGCTCATCGTGACCGCGATCTGGGTCGCCGCCCACACCACCAAGGCCAAGAAGTCATGAGCCACGAGATGTCTGACGAGAAGCTGCCGGAGCCGCACGGCTCCGAAGGGCACGAGGTCGCCGTCCACGGCGACCCGTTCGCCGACCCCGGTCTGCCGGCCCACGAGCCGCGCCGGACCGACATCGACGAGCGCGCCGCCAAGCGCGCCGAGCGGCAGGTCTCCCTGCTGTTCATCGTCTCGATGCTCGCCACCGTCGGGTTCATCGCCTCGTACGTGGCCATCGACATCGACAAGATCGTCTACATCTTCCCGCTGGGCCACGTCAGCGCGCTGAACTTCGCGCTCGGCATGACCCTCGGTGTGGCGCTCTTCTGCATCGGTGCGGGTGCCGTCCACTGGGCGCGCACCCTGATGTCGGACCACGAGATCCCGGCCGAGCGCCACCCGATCGAGGCCGACGACGAGCTGCGTGCCGACGTCATCGAGCAGTTCCGGACCGGCGCCGCGGAGTCCGGCTTCGGCCGCCGCAAGATGCTGCGCAACACCCTGATCGGCTCGATGGCCCTGGTGCCGCTGTCCGGCGTCGTGCTGCTGCGCGACCTCGGCCCGCTGCCCGAGGACAAGCTGGCGCACACCGGCTGGCGCGTGGCCACCCCGGCCAAGCCGCTGCCGCTGATCAACATGAACACCAACGAGCCGATGAAGCCCGAGGACATCGTGGTCGGCTCGCTGACCTTCGCCAAGCCCGAGGGCCTGGAGGAGGACCAGGAGTTCTTCCAGCAGCAGATCGCCAAGGACGCCCTGATGATCGTCCGCATCGCGCCGGAGGACATCAAGGACAAGAACTCCGCCGAGCTCGGGTTCGAGGGCATCCTCGCCTACTCGAAGATCTGCACCCACGTCGGCTGCCCGATCAGCCTCTACGAGCAGCAGACGCACCACGCGCTCTGCCCCTGCCACCAGTCGACCTTCGACCTGGCGGACGGCGCGCGCGTCATCTTCGGCCCGGCCGGCCACCCGCTGCCGCAGCTGAAGATCACCACTGACGAGAAGGGCTTCCTGGTCGCCACCGGCGACTTCCAGGAGCCCGTCGGCCCGAGCTACTGGGAGCGGCCGTGAGCACCGCGAACAGCGCCAACAGCGGCGCCTCCAAGCCGGCCAGCACCCGCGCCAAGCCCGCGAACAAGTTCGAGGCTGCCGCTGACTGGACGGACGGACGGCTGGGTATCTACACCCTCGCCAAGTCCAACCTGCGCAAGATCTTCCCGGACCACTGGTCCTTCATGCTTGGCGAGATCTGCCTCTACACCTTCATCATCATCATCCTGACCGGCGTCTACCTGACGCTGTTCTTCCAGCCGAGCATGGCCGAGACCGTGTACCACGGTTCGTACGCCCCGCTCAACGGCATCCGGATGTCCGAGGCGTACGCCTCGACCATGGACATCAGCTTCGAGGTGCGCGGCGGTCTGCTGATCCGCCAGATCCACCACTGGGCGGCGATCGTCTTCGTCGCCGCGATGCTGGTGCACATGATGCGCGTCTTCTTCACCGGCGCGTACCGCAAGCCGCGCGAGATCAACTGGCTCTTCGGCGCCGGTCTGCTCTTCCTCGGCATGTTCGACGGCTTCATGGGCTACTCGCTGCCGGACGACCTGCTGTCCGGTACCGGCATCCGCTTCATGGAGGGCGCCATCCTGGCGGTGCCGATCGTCGGCACCTACCTCCAGTTCTTCCTGTACGGCGGTCAGTTCCCCGGCACCGACATCGTGCCGCGGTTCTTCACCATCCACGTGCTGCTGATCCCGGGCATCATGCTGGGCCTGCTGGTGGCCCACCTGATCCTGGTCTTCTACCACAAGCACACCCAGTTCGCGGGCCCCGGCCGCACCGAGAAGAACGTCGTCGGCATGCCGCTGATGCCGGTCTACATGGCCAAGGCCGGTGGCTTCTTCTTCCTGGTGTTCGGCGTCATCGCGGCCGCCTCGGCGATCGCGACCGTCAACCCGATCTGGGCGTACGGCCCGTACCGCCCCGACCAGGTGTCCACCGACGCCCAGCCGGACTGGTACATGGGCTTCTCCGAGGGCCTGATCCGCGTCATGCCGGGCTGGGAGATCCGGGCCTGGGGCCACACCCTCAACCTGGGTGTGTTCATCCCGCTGATGGTCTTCCCGCTGGTCCTGGCCGTCATCTGGCTGTACCCGTTCCTCGAGTCCTGGGTCACCGGTGACAAGCGCGAGCACCACATCGCCGACCGCCCGCGCAACGCGCCGGTCCGCACCGGCTTCGGTGCGGCCTGGATCAGCCTCTACGTGCTGCTGCTCATCGGCGGTGGCAACGACCTGATCGCGACGCACCTGCACCTGTCGATCAACTCGATCACCTACTTCGTCCGGGTCGGCTTCTTCGTCGTGCCGGTGCTGGTCTTCTTCATCACCAAGCGGTGGTGCCTGGGCCTGCAGCGCCGCGACAAGGACAAGGTGCTGCACGGCCGCGAGAGCGGCATCATCAAGCGCCTGCCGCACGGCGAGTTCGTCGAGGTCCACGAGCAGCTCCCGCAGGACAAGCTGTACAAGCTCACCGCGCACGAGCAGCCGCAGCCGATCGAGCTGCCGGCCGAGGTCGACGAGAACGGTGTCGCCCGCAAGGTCGGCCGCATCGCGAAGACCCGCGCCAAGCTCTCCGGGGCCTTCTACGGCGAGGGCGCCCAGATCGCCAAGCCGACCGCCGAGGAGCACCACGAGATCACCAGCGGCCACGGCCACCACTGATCCCGTACTGATCGCCACGGTCCGAGGGCCCCTGCCGAATCCGGCAGGGGCCCTCGGCCTTTCCCTGTCCGCGCGGGCCGCGGAGGGCCCGGCACCGCCCGGTGCCCTGTCACAATGGCCCTGTGCAGCTGAGCATCGATCACACCGCCGCCACTCCCCCGTACGAGCAGGTGCGGAGCCAGATCGCGGAGCAGGCCCGCAGCGGGGAACTGCCCGTGGGGCTGAAGCTCCCGACCGTCCGCGCACTGGCGGAGGAGCTGGGCCTGGCCGCGAACACCGTCGCCCGGGCCTACCGGGAGCTGGAGGCCGACGGCGTGGTGGAGACGCACGGCCGGCGCGGCACGACGATCGCCGCGACCGGCGACAGCGCCCACCGGCTGGCCGCGGCGGCGGCCGCCGAGTTCGCCGAGCGGGTGCACCGGCTGGGCCTCACCCGGGACGAGGCGCTGGCCGCGGTCGACACGGCCCTCCAGGTCGCCTTCCGGGGATGAGGCCCGGCGGGGTGGCGGTCAGAGCTGGGGCTGCATGTCCCCGGAGGCCCTGGCGGCACTCTCGGTGGCACCGGCGGTGGAGATCTGACCGCCCGTCGCCGAGTGCTTCACGTAGTCCGTCCAGGAGATGTTCCAGTCGCCGAAGCCGTTGCCGAACGGCTCCATCTCGTGGCCCAGGCTGTTGACCACCTGGACGATGTCGCCGACCCGGGTGTTGTCGTAGAACCACTTGGCGTTCTCGGTGCTCATCCCGGTGCAGCCGTGGCTGACGTTGGCCCGGCCCTGGGAGCCGACCGACCAGGGGGCCGCGTGCACGTACTCGCCGCTCCAGGTCACCCGGGTGGCCCATTCCACCTGCAGGTCGTACGAGTCGGCGCTGCCGGAGGGTATGCCTATCGTGTCGCCGCTCATCCGGACGCTGGCCTCCTTGCCGAGCACGACCTTGATGCCGTTGCGGGTGTCGAAGCCGGGCTTGCCGGTGGTCACCGGGATGGTGCGGACCACTTCGCCGTTGCGGCGGTACGTCAGCTGGTGCGAGGCCGCGTCCACGACGGCCTCCACCCGGTCTCCGGTGCGGAAGGAGAGACTGCTGGGCTCGCCGCCGTAGAGGCCGTCCGAGACCGGCATGCCGGTGAGGTCGAAGGACAGCTTCACCGTGGCGTTGGCCGGCCAGTACTCCTGCGGGCGGAAGTGGAGGTTGCTGTCGTCGACCCAGTACCAGGCGCCGGTGACGGCGGGCTGGGAGGTCACCGTGAGGCCCTGCTCGACCTCGCGGCGGGCCGCCGGGTCCTTCACCGGGGCGGAGAGCTTCACCGTGAGCGGCTGGCCGACGCCGTAGACGCCGCTGCCGGAGGAGTCCGGGCCGAGCTGGGCGGTGAGCAGGTTCTGCGCCGCCAGCGTGCTGAACGAGGAGGTGGTCTCGCCGCGGCCGCCCTTGCCGTCGTCAGCGGCTATTCGGACGGTGTAGGCCGTGCCGGCCCGCAGCTTCCCGGTGGTCTGCCAGCTGCGCCCGTCCTCCGACAGGCTGCCGGCCACCAGGCGGCCGTCCGGGCCGGAGACGGTGACGTCCGTGAGGGTGCTGCCGGGTTCGGCGGTCACCGTGAAGGGCTTTCCTGGGTCGACCCGTTCGCCGGACGGGGTCCGCACCAGCGGTGCGGCGTCCACGATGCGGGTCACCGGCCCGACGGCCGAGTCCGGGCTTCCGGACGAGCAGGCCGCGATCGGGGCCAGCAGGATGAGGGCCGTTATGCCGGCCCGGCCGTGTGCGAGTCTCCGACAACCGTTCACCGGTGCCTCCGAGGTCTCCCGACGATGTACCAGAGCCTAGGAACGAGCGGGAGCCGTCAGCACCCCGGGAGGGACGGCCGTTGCACCAGGCGGGTGAGAGATCGTGGGGCGGCCCGGGGAACGCGCGAGGGCCGGGCGCCCCCCGAGGGGGTGCCCGGCCCTTGCTCCGACGTGCCGGAACCTTACTGGTTCTGGTCCTCGCCGCGGTAGAACTCGAAGACCCAGCCGTAGATGCCGACCAGGATGATCGGCAGCGACCACCAGAGCAGCCACCAGCCGAAGATCACGCCGAGGAAGGCGAGCGCGCCGCCGACCGCGAGCGAGAGCGGCTGCCAGCTGTGCGGGGCGAAGAAGCCCAGCTCGCCGGCGTCGTCCGCGACCTCGGCCTCGGGGTTGTCACCGGCGCCGCTGTCGACCCGGCGGGCGGTGAAGGCCAGGTAGTAGCCGATGAAGGCACACAGGCCGAACGCCAGGAACAGCGCGGTGGTACCGGCCGGCTCCTTCGACCACAGACCGTAGACGATGGCCATGATCAGAATGAAGGCGGCGAAACCGCCGAAGATCTTGCCCTGCTCCTTCATCAGGCGTCGCCCTCCTTCTTGGACTTGCCCAGCTGCGGACGGTCGTACTGCGCCGGGGTCACGCCCGCGAAGTGCTTGGCCTGCTCACCGTGGTTCTCGAGGTAGTCCAGCGCGGCGATCTCCGGGTGGTGCAGGTCGAACGCCGGGGATTCCGAGCGGATGCGCGGCAGGGTGAGGAAGTTGTGCCGCGGCGGCGGGCAGGAGGTCGCCCACTCCAGCGAGCGGCCGTAGCCCCACGGGTCGTCCACCTCGATCTTCTCGCCGTACTTGGCGGTCTTCCAGACGTTGTAGAGGAACGGCAGGATCGACAGGCCGAGCAGGAACGAGCCGACGGTGGAGACGCTGTTCAGCGTGGTGAAACCGTCGGAGGCCAGGTAGTCGGCGTAGCGGCGGGGCATGCCCTCCGCACCGAGCCAGTGCTGGACCAGGAAGGTGGCGTGGAAGCCGATGAACAGCGTCCAGAAGGTGATCTTGCCGAGCTGCTCGTCGAGCATCTTGCCGGTCATCTTCGGCCACCAGAAGTGGAAGCCGGCGAACATCGCGAAGACGACGGTGCCGAAGACCACGTAGTGGAAGTGGGCGACGACGAAGTACGAGTCCGAGACGTGGAAGTCGATCGGCGGGGAGGCGAGCAGAACACCCGTCAGGCCACCGAAGAGGAAGGTGACCAGGAAGCCGATCGTCCACAGCATCGGGGTCTCGAAGCTGAGCGAGCCCTTCCACATGGTGCCGACCCAGTTGAAGAACTTCACACCGGTCGGGACGGCGATCAGGAAGGTCATGAAGGAGAAGAAGGGCAGCAGCACCTGGCCGGTGACGTACATGTGGTGGGCCCACACGGTCACGGACAGGCCGGCGATCGCGATGGTGGCCGCGATGAGGCCGGAGTAGCCGAACATCGGCTTGCGGCTGAAGACCGGGACGATCTCCGACACGATGCCGAAGAACGGCAGCGCGATGATGTAGACCTCGGGGTGGCCGAAGAACCAGAACAGGTGCTGCCACAGCATGGCGCCACCGTTGGCCGGGTCGAAGACGTGCGCCCCGAACTTGCGGTCCGCCTCGAGGGCGAACAGGGCGGCGGCCAGGACCGGGAAGGCCAGCAGGATCAGCACGGCGGTCAGCAGGACGTTCCAGACGAAGATCGACATCCGGAACATCGTCATGCCGGGCGCGCGCATGCAGATGATGGTGGTGATGAAGTTGACCGCACCGAGGATGGTGCCGAAGCCGGAGAAGGCCAGGCCCATGATCCACATGTCGGCGCCCACGCCCGGCGAGCGGACGGCGTCGGACAGCGGCGAGTAGGCGAACCAGCCGAAGTCGGCGGCGCCCTGCGGGGTGAGGAAGCCGGCCACCGCGATGATCGAGCCGAACAGGTAGAGCCAGTAGGCGAACATGTTCAGACGCGGGAAGGCGACGTCGGGGGCGCCGATCTGCAGCGGCATGATCCAGTTCGCGAAGCCCGCGAACAGCGGGGTCGCGAACATCAGCAGCATGATCGTGCCGTGCATGGTGAACGCCTGGTTGAACTGCTCGTTCGAGAGGATCTGCGTCCCCGGACGGGCGAGTTCGGCGCGCATGACCAGGGCGAGGATGCCGCCGATCAGGAAGAAGGCGAACGAGGTCGCCAGGTACATCGTGCCGATCGTCTTGTGGTCGGTGGTGGTGAGCCACTTGACGATCGCGTTGCCCCGCTTGCCGACACGGGCGCTCTTGCCGGCCGTGACGCCCCCGGCGCCCCCGCCGGCCGCGGCGGGCTCGTTGAGGATGGTCACTTCTTTTCACTTCCCGTGTGCTCGGCGGGACCGAGGAGGCCGGAGGGCACCGCGCCGGACTGGCCCTTGGCCCGAAGCTCCTTCAGGTGCTGCTCGTACTGGTCGTGGGTGACGACCTTGACGTTGAACAGCATCCGGGAGTGGTCCTGACCGCAGAGCTCGGCGCACTTGCCGGCGAAGGTGCCGAAGGAGGTCGGGGTCACCTCGAACCGGTTCACCACGCCCGGCACGACGTCCATCTTCATGAGGAAGTTGACGGGCCAGAAGTCGTGGATCACATCGTTGGAGGTGAGGACGAACTCCACCGACTCGTTGATCGGCAGGTACAGGGTCGGCACCTCGGCCGGCGTGCCGACGTCGTACGCGGCGTTGGTGTTCGCCGGGTCCGGGATCTCGGTGTTCTCGTAGTTGAACGCCCAGTTCCACTGGAAGCCCACCACGTTCACCACGTGCTGCGGCTTGGCGCTGACCTTGGTCAGTACCGCCTCGTCACGGGCGACGAAGTAGAAGAGCACCGAGACGATGACGAGGGGGACCGCGGTGTACAGCGCCTCGATGGGCACGTTGTACCGGGTCTGAGCGGGGATCTCCACCTTGGTGCGGCTACGCCGGTGGAAGATCACGCTCCAGAGGATCAGACCCCACATCAGTGCGCCCACTGCCAGCGCCGCGATCCACGAGCCCTGCCACATGTGGAGGACCAGGGGGCCTTCCTCGGTGACGGGCGAGGGGAGGCCAAGCCTGGGGAGGTCGTTGGCCGAGCAGCCGGTGGCGGTCGCGATGACGAGGCCCAGTGCCAGCGCCTGAGGCAGCTTCCGCCGCATCGTGCGCCGCGGCGAGCGGTCGGAGCCGTTGGGACTCACGTAGCGCCTTCCCGAAGTCTCGCCCGCGATCGCGCCGCCTCCGGGAGTGCTGTTCGCCTCCCCGGCGACCCGGCCACGGGCACGGTTTGAATGCTTATGCGGGCCAAACGCTACTCCATCCTTATGCGGCACTCACGAGCAGCCCCCGCTAACGCGCCGCCCGCCTACCCGATCAGCCCCGGCAGGTCCGTAGGCCCAGGTCATGGCGGGCATTCGAGGGTCGCACGCCCGATCGGGGGACCCGGATGCGACACGCGGGTGACGGCCCGTCGGACGGGACGAACACGGCGAAATCGGGCGCCTGCACGTCGACCCGCCGAGCGGGGATAGCGTGGAAGGGTGTCGTACTTCGATGTGGCCTCCACCGCACCCCTGCACCCCGTCGCCCGGCAGGCGCTGAACGCCGCGATCGACGAGGGGTGGGCCGACCCGGCACGGCTCTACCGCTCCGGCCGGCAGGCCCGGATGCTGCTGGACGCCGCACGCGAGACCGTCGCCGCGGAGCTCGGCGCCCGGGCGGACGAGGTCTCCTTCGCCGCCAGCGGCACCCAGGCCGTTCAGCTCGGCATGCTCGGCGCCCTGCGCGGCAACCGCCGCCGCGGCGCCCACCTGGTGCACTCCGCCGTCGAGCACTCGAGCGTGCTGCACACCGCCGAACTGCACGAGGCGCAGGGCGGCGAGGTGTCGGTCGTCCCGGTGGACCGCAACGGACGGGTGAAGGCCACCCGGTTCGCCGCCCGGTTCCGCGACACCACCGCGCTCGCCGTGCTGCAGAGCGCCAACCACGAGGTCGGCACCGTCCAGCCGGTCGACGAGGTGGCCGACCTGTGCGGCAACGTCGGCATCCCGCTGCTGGTCGACGCGGCGCAGAGCGCCGGGCGGCTGCCCGTCCCGCACGGCTGGTCGCTGCTGGCGGCCAGCGCCCACAAGTGGGGCGGGCCGGCCGGCGTCGGCGTGCTCGCCGTCCGCAAGGGCGTCCGGTACGCCTCCCCGCTGCCCTCGGACGAGCGGGAGCGCGGACGGGTGCCCGGCTACGTCAACGTGCCGGCGATCGTGGCCGCCGCCGCCTCGCTGCGCGCCGTGCGCGCCGACGCGGAACGGGAGAACGCCCGGCTGCACGGGCTGGTGGAACGCATCCGCACCCGGGTGCCGGAGCTGGTGCCGGAGGTCGAGGTGGTCGGCGACCCGGTGCGGCGGCTGCCCCACATCGTCACCTTCTCCTGCCTCTACGTCGACGGCGAGGTGCTGCTCGGCGAGCTCGACAAGGCGGGCTTCGCGGTCTCCTCCGGCTCCTCCTGCACCTCCTCCACCCTGACACCGAGCCACGTGCTGGCCGCGATGGGGGTGCTGACCGAGGGCAATGTGCGGGTCTCGCTGCCGTTCGGGGCCGCGGAGGAGGACGTGGAGCGGTTCCTCGCGGTACTGCCGGAGCTGGTCTCCGGGGTGCGGGCGCCACTCGGCCTCGACCTGCCGGCGCCCTCGGCAGCAGCGGCGACGGCCGAGGAGGAGCCGGCGGACGACGGGGCGGCCGGGGCGGCTGACGGTCCGGCGGAGGAGGACGCGGAGACGCTGGTGCTGGACGACCTCGGCAAGCGCTGCCCGCTGCCGGTGATCGACCTGGCCCGGCGGATCGGCGAGGTCCCGCCCGGCGGCACCGTGGTGGTGCTCGCCGACGACGAGGCCGCCCGGCTGGACATCCCGGCCTGGTGCGCCATGCGCGAGCAGGAGTACCTCGGCGAGGCCCCGGCCGCGCAGTACGGCGCGGACCGGGGCACGGCCTACCTGGTCCGCCGGGTGGACTGAGCGTTCACCCGGCGACCGGGCGGGGTCAGGCGAGCTTGGCGCGGACCTCGGCCGCGGCCTCCTCGCCGTATGCGGCGGCGAAGCGGTCGGTGAAGTGGGCGCGGCGCAGCTCGTACTCCTGGGTGCCGACGGTCTCGATCACCAGGGTGGCGAGCATGCAGCCGACCTGGGCGGCGCGCTCCAGGCCGAGGTCCCAGGACAGGCCGGCGAGGAAGCCGGCGCGGAAGCCGTCGCCGACGCCGGTCGGGTCGGCCTTGCGCTCCTCGGCGGGGCAGCCGACGGTGATCGCGGGCTCGCCCTTGCGCTCGATCCGGACGCCCTTGGGGCCGAGGGTGGTGACGCGGGTGCCGACGCGGTTCAGCAGCTCCTCGGCGTCCCAGCCGGTCTTGGACTCGATGAGCGCGGCCTCGTACTCGTTGGTGAAGAGGTACGCGGCGCCGTCGACGATCTCGCGGATGTCGTCGCCCTCCAGGCGGGCCAGCTGCTGGGAGGGGTCGGCGGCGAAGGCGTAGCCGCGGCTGCGGCACTCCTGGGTGTGGCGGACCATCGCCTGCGGGTCGTCGGCGCCGATCAGGACGAGGTCGAGGCCGCCGACGCGGTCGGCGATCGGCTTGAGCTCGATGTTGCGGGCCTCGGCCATGGCGCCGGTGTAGAAGGACGCGATCTGGTTGTGGTCCAGGTCGGTGGTGCACATGAAGCGGGCGGTGTGGCGGGTCTCGGAGATGTGCACCGAGTCGGTGTCCACGCCGTTGCGCTCCAGCCAGCTGCGGTACTCGTCGAAGTCTGCGCCGGCCGCGCCGACCAGGACGGGGCGCAGGCCGAGCACGCCCATGCCGAAGGCGATGTTGGGGCCGACGCCGCCGCGGCGGATGTCGAGGGTGTCGACCAGGAAGGAGAGCGAGACGGTGTGCAGCTGCTCCGCGACCAGCTGGTCGGCGAAGCGGCCGGGGAAGGTCGTCAGGTGGTCGGTGGCGATCGAGCCGGCGACGGCGATACGCACGGGGGTCTCCTCGGGTGGCCTGATGGCGGCCGGAAGCAGCGGTGGACCCACCTACGGTACAGCCAAGTGTCCCGGAGACCGGGTCGACCCGAACCGGTACTACCCCGGAGTAGCCCTGGTGGGGTGACCTGCGGCGGCCTAGGGTCGCAACACGGGGCCGGCGTCGTCCGGCCCCGGCCAGGCGCGCCGCGGCAACGAGGCCGCGGCCCGGCGATCGGAGCGAGACAGCGATGATGCCCACCCAGTCCCCCGGCCTTGTCCCGAGCGCGCTCTGCGGGGAGGCGGACGGGGACACCCTCGACGCCCTGGTCAGCTCGTCCCGCCGGCTCGGCCTGTTCTGGCCGCTGCTGGCTGCGGGCCCGCAGCCCGCGGCCGTCCGGCCCTCGGGCGTGTCGGTGCCCTCCGGCGCGCAGCGGCTGGTCGCGTCGATGGCCGAGTACGGCAGCTGACCGACGCAGCGCCACCCCCTTCTCCCCTGCGCCCTCCGGCCGGGTGGAACCGGTTTTCTCCGGGGCACGTCAAACCGGCGCAGCACCGCTTCGGTGGCGGGTTCGCTGGACCCTCGGGAGGAAGTCGCACCATGGACGCAAGGACCGCAGTCGTACCGTTCGGGGCCGCTCGCCGGCGGCGGGCCGCCGTGCTGGCGGCGGGGGTGGCGCTCGCCGTCTCGGCAGTGGCGGCCTGTGGGTCGCAGACCGCGGGCAGCGCGGGCGGCGCGCCCTCCGCGCAGCCGACGGCGGGCGCGAGCGCCCCGTCCGGGTCGCCCTCGCCGAGCCCGTCGGACAGCCCGACGGCGGCCCCCGAGCCGGGGCAGCCGACCGGTCCCGGGATAGCCGTCGGCGAGCCCGCTCCGACCGCGGCCAGCCTGCCTGCGATCGGGTACTCGCTGACGGACCGCACGCACCTGACCGTGTACTTCTACGGCGGGGTGTGCGAGGAGTACGCCCTGAGGGCGGACGAGCAGGCGCCGGGGCTGGTGCGCGTCCGGGTGGTGGTGTCGAAGCCGGCGCCGCGCGGCAAGGAGTGCCCGGCGCTCGCGAAGCGGGATTCCGTGTCGGCGCAGCTGGCGCAGCCGCTGGGCGAGCGCAATGTGATCGACATGACGTCGGGGACGGGGCTCACCGTGCTGGGTGACACGCCGGGCGGGCCGCGTTGACCCCGGCCGGTTGACGCCGCAGAACGCCGGAGGGCGGCCCCGCATCGGGGCCGCCCTCCGGCAGTTCGGCTGTGGCGCGGCTCAGCTGAAGGAGTCGCCGCAGGCGCAGGAGCCGGTGGCGTTGGGGTTGTCGATCGTGAAGCCCTGCTTCTCGATGGTGTCGACGAAGTCGACGGTGGCGCCGCCGAGGTACGGGGCGCTCATGCGGTCGGTGACGACCTTCACGCCGCCGAAGTCCTTGACGACGTCGCCGTCCAGCGAGCGCTCGTCGAAGAACAGCTGGTAGCGCAGGCCGGAGCAGCCGCCCGGCTGCACGGCGACGCGCAGCGCGAGGTCGTCGCGGCCCTCCTGCTCGAGCAGGCCCTTGACCTTGGCCGCGGCGGCGTCGGTGAGGATGATGCCACTCTCGACGGTGGTCTCGTCCTGGACGGTCATGCTTACTCCCGGTCTGTGACGACAGTGTGCCGCCAGTGCCAACCGGCGGCCTCCCGGATTCATTTCCGGTCGGTGGTATTTCCGGGGGACGTTTTCGTCGCCCGCTCCCCCACGTCTCCCATGCTCGCACATCGCCGCACGGAGCTCGGCCTCCGATCTCGGCAAACCCGCCGCGGCGGGGGCCGCCGGGGGCCAGGATGAGATGCGTGATCGTTCGCCGGGTCAGGGACAGTGCCGCGGATGCCGTGGCCGTCAGGGAGGTGGCGTGGGCGGCCTTCGGGGAGCCCCTCGAAGGGCCCGGCCGGGCGGTGCGGCACGAGTCGCGGACGCGGCACCTCGCGCAGACCGACCCGCAGGGGTGCTGGCTGGCCGAGCAGGACGGCCGGGCGGTCGGGGCGGCGCTGTCGCTGCGGCGCGAGGGCCTGTGGCTGCTGGCGCTGTACGTGGTCGACCCGGCGGTGCAGGGCCAAGGGGTGGGGCGGCTGCTGCTGGAGCACGCGGCCGGGCACGGGCGGGGGTGCCTGCGCGGGATGCTGTGCGCCTCGCCGTCGCCGGCGGCCGCGCGGCGGTACCGACTGGCCGGGTTCACGCTGCACCCGGCGATGCTGCTGCGCGGGCAGGTCGACCGGGCGGGCCTGCTGGACCCGGGCGACATCCCGGTGCACCCCGGCGGGGCGGCGCAGTTCCACCTGCTGGATTCGGTGGACCGCCGGCTGCGGGGGGCCGCGCACGGCCCGGACCACGGGTTCATGCTGGCGCACTACGAGGAGCTGCTGGTCGCGGACTCGCTGGCGGGCAGCGGCTACTGCTACCGGGACGGCGGCGGGGTGAAGGCGCTGGCGGCGACGTCGAAGCGGATCGCGACGCGGCTGCTGCGGGAGGCGCTGGCGCGGGTGCCGGACGGGACGGAGGCCCGGGTGGAGTTCCTCACGGCGGAGCAGGAGTGGGCGGTGGACGTCGGCCTGGAGGTGGGGCTGAGCCTGGAGACCCGGGGCTACCTGGGCCTGCGGGGGATGCGGCCGCCGTTGCCGTACATCCCCAGCGGCGCCTTTCTCTGACGGGGTCGACCGCAAGGGGCGCATGGGCGGACCTCCCGGCCGAAGGCTGGGGGGTCCGCCCATGCGCCCCTACTGGTCTCACGCCATGGTGGCGAGGATCTCCTCGACCATGTCCATGGTGGTGCCGGGGTGGAGGAAGGCGAAGCGGGCGACGGTCTCGCCGTCCCAGCCGGTGGGGGTGACGAAGCCGATCTGGTCGGCGAGCAGCTGCTGCGACCAGCGGTAGTAGTCCTGGTGGGTCCAGCCCTTGCGGCGGAAGCAGACCGCGGAGAGCTGCGGGTCGTGCAGCAGTTCCAGGTGCTCGGTGTCGCGGATGAGCTGTGCGGTGTCCTGGGCCAGCTTGAGGCCGGTCTCGATGGCGTCGGTGTAGGCCTGGGTGCCGTGGACGGCGAGGGAGAACCAGAGCGGCAGGCCGCGGGCGCGCCGGGTGAGGTGGTAGGCGTAGTCGGTGGGGTTCCACTCGTCGCCCTCGGTGTGCAGGACGTCGAGGTAGGAGGCGTCCTGGGTGTGCACGGCGCGGGCGAGCTGCGGGTTGCGGTAGAGCAGGGCGGCGCAGTCGAAGGGCGCGAAGAGCCACTTGTGCGGGTCGACGACGAAGGAGTCGGCGTGCTCGATGCCGTTGTAGCGCTCGCGGACGGAGGGCGCGAAGAGGCCGGCGCCGCCGTAGGCGCCGTCGACGTGGAACCACAGGCCGCGTTCGCGGGTGACCTCGGAGAGGCCCTGGAGGTCGTCGACGATGCCCTCGTTGGTGGTGCCGGCGGTGCCGACCACGGCGATGACGGTCTCGGGGTTCGGGTCGGCGGCCAGGGCGGCGCGCAGGGCCTCGCCGGTGAAGCGGCGGTCCACTGTCGGGACGACGAAGGCCTCGACGCCGATGATGTTGAAGGTGTTCTTGACCGAGGAGTGCACCTGGTCGGCGACGGCGATCCGCAGCCGGGCCTCGGGCCCCACGCCGAGCCTGCGGCGGGCGGTGTCGCGGGCGACGACGAGGGCGGAGAGGTTGCCTGCGGAGCCGCCGGAGACGAAGGTGCCGCCGGCGGAGGCGGGCAGTCCGGCGCGGTCCGCTATCAGGCGGAGCACCTGGTTCTCGGCGGCGATGGCGCCGGCGGCCTCGAGCCAGGAGATGCCCTGGAGGGAGGCGCAGGAGACGACCATGTCGAAGAGCAGGGCGGCCTTGGTGGGGGCGCAGGGGATGAAGGAGAGGTAGCGGGGGCTGTCGGCGGAGATGACGGCCCGGGACAGCTCGTGGTCGTAGAGCTTGAGGACGTCGCCGGGGTCGTTGCCGTGCTCGTTGAGCAGGCCGGAGAGGTGGGTGCGCAGGTGCTCGCCGTCGCCGGGGTGGTCGAGCGGGACGGGGTTGTACTGCAGCCGCTCGCGCATGTAGTCGAAGACGAGCTCCACGAGCCGGCTGTCGGGCTGGTGCATGCGGTCGGGGGCTGCGGACACGGGGGTCCCTCTCGTTCGGGCTGCGGGGCTGTGCGGGCCGGTGCCAGTGGGGTTTCTGGGGCGTACCGGACACGATCAGCGTAGGCAGCGGCGCTGTTGCGGCGCGCGTCGGAACGGGGCCGCGCGGGCAGCTTTCGTGCGTGTTCGAGGGGGGTCGCGCAGCTTTCCTGCGTGGGTGCCGGAGGGGTCAGCCGATGAGCCGGGAGAGCACCACGGAGCTGCGGCTGCGCTGGACGCCGGGCTCCTTGCGGATGCGCTCGATGACGGCCTCCAGGTGCCGGGTGTCGGCGGCGCGGAGGTGGACGAGGGCGTCCGGGTCGCCGGTGACCGTCCAGGCGGCGACGACCTCGGGGAACTGGCGGAGGCTGGCGAGGAGCTCCTCGGGGCTGGTCCGCTCGCGGCAGTAGATCTCGACGAAGGCCTCGGTCTGCCAGCCGAGCAGGGCGGGGTCGAGGACGACGGTGAAGCCGCGGACGATGCCGCGGGCGCGGAGCCGGTCGATGCGGCGGCGGACGGCGGTGGCGGAGAGGTTGGCGAGCAGGCCGATCTCGGCGTAGGAGGCGCGGCCGTCCTTGCTGAGGTGTTCCAGCAGGAGGCGGTCGGTCTCGTCGAGCGACGCCCCGCCCGGGTCCGAGGGTCGGTGCGTGCTCATGCCGGGGACTCCACTGGTGGTGCGTGCGGGGGCGGTGGGGCCGTCGGGGTGGGACGGCACACCGCCCCATTCTGGCGGACGCGCGGTTCGGGACCGACCGGCGCTCCCTGTTGCCGGTCGGTCTCAGTCCACCAGCAGCACGATCTTGCCGCGGGTGCGGCCCTCGGCGTTGAGGGCCTGGGCGGAGGCGGCCTGGGAGAGCGGGAAGGTGGAGGCGACCGGGACGCGGAGCTTCCCCTCGTCGGCGAGGCGGCCGAGCGCCTCGAGGCCGGCGGCGTCGGGGCGGGCCCAGACGTAGTGGCCGCCGCGGGCGACGACGCCGTAGTCGGTGACCGAGGCGATGCCGGAGGGGTCGCGGACGAGCTGGGCGGAGACCTCGACGGCGTCGCCGCCGATCAGGTCGAGGGCGGCGTCGACGCCGTCGGGGGCGAGTGCGCGGACGCGGTCGACCAGGCCCTCGCCGTAGGCGACGGGTTCGGCGCCGAGTTCGCGCAGGTAGTTGTGGTTGCGTTCGCCGGCGGTGCCGATGACCCGGGCGCCGTGGGCGGTGGCGATCTGGACGGCGAGGCTGCCGACGCCGCCGGCCGCGGCGTGCACCAGGACGGTCTGGCCCTCGCGGATGCGCAGGGTGGTGACGAGTGCCCGGTGGGCGGTGAGCCCGGCGAGCGGCAGGCCGCCGGCCTGGGCCCAGTCGAGCGAGGCGGGCTTGCGGGCGAGGGTGCGGACGGGGGCGGAGACGAGCTGGGCGTAGGTGCCGTGCTCGGCGGAGTCCTTGCGGACGTAGCCGACGACCTCGTCGCCGGGCTTGAACTCGGTGACGCCGCCGCCGACGGCCTGGACGGTGCCGGCCATGTCCCAGCCCATGATCAGCGGGAAGTGGACGTCCATGATGCCGTCGAGGTACCCCTCGCGGAGCTTCCAGTCGACCGGGTTGACGCCGGCGGCCCTGACCCGGACCAGTACGGAGTCCGGTCCGACCTTGGGATCGGGCACGTCGGTGTACTCGACGACCTCGGGGCCGCCGTACTTCCTGATCACAATCGCCTTCATGGTCCAAGACAACGCGATGGCGGCCCGATGGCGGCCGGGCCACGCCGGTGAAGGCGCCGATCCGGCGAGCGGTTCTCGTCACATCGACAGAACGGCCATCGTCAGAGTGACGCTAACGGGTTATCATAGATAGCGTCAGATAGACGAGAAGGCCCCGCGGTGAAGCCGCAGCTCGGCAGGGGCCGGAAGATCGGCCGCACAGGAGGGCACCCGCCCGTGACCACCACCACCGAGACCTACGGCGTCGACCCCGACCCGACGCCCCTGGCGCTGCTGCTGCTCGGCCGCGAGGCCGACCCCGCGAGCGAGCGCGGCGTCGAGTGCCCCGGGGACCTGCCCGCCGCCTCCGACCCCGACCTGGTCGAACGCGCCCGCGCCGCCAAGGCGAAGCTGGGCGACCGCGTCTTCATCCTCGGCCACCACTACCAGCGCGACGAGGTCATCGAGTTCGCCGACGTGACCGGCGACTCCTTCAAGCTGGCCCGCGACGCGGCGGCCCGCCCGGAGGCCGAGTACATCGTCTTCTGCGGTGTGCACTTCATGGCCGAGTCCGCGGACATCCTCACCTCGGACGCCCAGCAGGTCGTCCTGCCGGACCTCGCCGCCGGCTGCTCGATGGCCGACATGGCCACCGCCGAGCAGGTCGCCGAGTGCTGGGACGTGCTCGCCGACGCCGGCATCGCGGACGTGACCGTGCCGGTCTCGTACATGAACTCCTCGGCCGACATCAAGGCCTTCACCGGCAAGCACGGCGGCACCATCTGCACCTCCTCCAACGCGAAGCGGGCGCTGGAGTGGGCGTTCGAGCAGGGCCAGAAGGTGCTGTTCCTGCCCGACCAGCACCTGGGCCGCAACACCGCCGTCCTGGAGATGGGCTTCTCCCTCGACGACTGCGTGCTCTACAACCCGCACAAGCCGAACGGCGGCCTGACCGCCGAGCAGCTGCGGGACGCGAAGATGATCCTGTGGCGCGGGCACTGCTCGGTGCACGGCCGCTTCAACCTGGACTCGGTGAACGAGGTCCGCGAGCGCATCCCGGGCGTCAACGTGCTGGTGCACCCGGAGTGCCGGCACGAGGTGGTCACCGCGGCCGACATGGTCGGCTCGACGGAGTACATCATCAAGGCGCTGGACGCCGCCGAGCCCGGCTCCAAGTGGGCCATCGGCACCGAGCTCAACCTGGTCCGCCGCCTGGCCAAGGCGCACCCGGACAAGGAGGTCGTCTTCCTCGACCGCACGGTGTGCTTCTGCTCGACCATGAACCGGATCGACCTCCCGCACCTGGTGTGGGCGCTGGAGTCGCTGGTCGAGGGCCGGGTGCCGAACGTGATCACCGTCGACCCGGAGACGGAGAAGTACGCCAAGGCCGCGCTCGACCGGATGCTGGCCCTGCCGTAACGTTCCGCCGCACCGCAGCACGCCGAAGGGCGGGCACCCCGTACGGGGTGCCCGCCCTTCGGCGTGTCACGGGACCTACTCCGGCAGGCCGGGGATCAGGCCGTCCCCCTCGCCGCGCAGCATCTCGCGGACCTCGGCGATGGTCGCCTCCACGTCCGGCAGGATGAGGTCGGAGGGTTCCAGGGAGTCGTCCGGCAGCGGGCTGCCGAACTCCTTGACCGCGCCCAGCAGGCCCTCCAGCGCGGCCCGGAACTTCTCGTCGTCCCCCGACTCCACGGCCTTGAGCAGTTCGTCGTCCAGCTCGTTGAGCCGGTTCAGGTGGCTCTCGCCCACCTCGAACTGCCCCTCACCCATGACCCTCATGATCATGCCGGCGCGTCTCCCTGTCCGGGTACGTGTTGCTGTCCGGTATTACTTGTTGTAGTTGATCTTCCCCGAGTCCTGCTGTCCCTGCTCGATCGCCTGCGGGGCGGCGGCCGGGGAGCCGCCGGTCAGCTCGGCCTTCATCCGGGCGAGCTCCAGCTCGACGTCGCTGCCGCCGGCCACCCGCTCCAGCTCGGCCTCGATGTCGTCCTTGCGGCCGAGACCGCTGGCGTCGTCGAGCGCGCCGGAGGCGAGCAGTTCGTCGATGGCGCCGGCCCGGGCCTGCATCTGGGCGGTCTTGTCCTCGGCCCGCTGGATGGCGAGGCCGACGTCGCCCATCTCCTCCGAGATGCCGGAGAAGGACTCGGCGATCCGGGTCTGCGCCTGAGCCGCGGTGTACGTCGCCTTGATGGTCTCCTTCTTGGTGCGGAAGGCGTCCACCTTGGCCTGCAGCCGCTGGGAGGCGAGCGTGAGCTTCTCCTCCTCGGCCTGCAGCTGCTGGTACTGCGTCTCGAGGTCGGTGATCTGGGACTGCAGGTTCGCCTTGCGGGTGAGCGCCTCGCGGGCGAGGTCCTCGCGGCCGAGCGAGAGCGCCTTGCGGCCCTGGTCCTCGTACTTCGAGGACTGCTGCTGCAGCTGGGTCAGCTGGAGTTCCAGGCGCTTGCGCGAGGTGGCCACGTCGGCGACACCCCTGCGCACCTTCTGCAGCAGCTCCAGCTGCTTCTGGTAGGAGTAGTCGAGCGTCTCCCGCGGGTCCTCCGCACGATCCAGTGCCTTGTTGGCCTTGGAGCGGAAGATCAGCCCCATACGCTTCATGATTCCGTCGCTCATGGGCCTCGGGTGCCCCCTTCTACGGGCCTGCGAATTCCGTCTCGTAACACGTCGAGTCTATGTGCAGCGAGCCGGTCGCCGCAGTGCACGAGCTGCAACAAGACTGCTACAGCCGCACACTGTCCGGCATCGTCCCTGGGGTGGACACGACCCTGAGACCATGATCCGGACGGCCGAGGGGCCCCCGTACGGGAGACGGGGACGATCGATATCCGTTCGTGCCGACCGGCGCTGCGGAAAGCATCCGGCCAACACGTACGCTGGGGGTGTGTTCCGACGCCGTGATGATGCCTCCTCCGCCGCGACCGCGCTGGCCGAGCAGGACGAGAAGACCCCCCGCGACCCGCAGGCCAAGAAGGGCCGCCCCACGCCCAAGCGCAGCGAGGCCGAGGCCGGCCTGCGCACCCGCGTGACGGTCCCCAAGGACCGCAAGGAGGCCGCCCGGCAGTCCCGCGAGCGGATGCGCTCCGAGCGCGAGAAGCAGCGGACCGCCCTGCTCGAGGGCGACGAGCGCTACCTGCCCGCCCGCGACAAGGGCCCGGTGCGCCGCTACGTGCGCGACTACGTCGACTCCCGCTGGTCGATGGCCGAGTTCTTCCTGCCGTACGCGGTCGTGGTGCTGGTGCTCAGCATCGTCCAGGTGGACATCCTGCGGCTGCTCTCCACGCTGCTGTTCCTGGTCTTCTTCGTCCTGGTCATCCTCGACTTCGTCCGCCTCGGCCTCGGCCTGCGCAAGGCCCTGCGCGAGCGCTTCCCCGACCAGAACACCCGCGGCGCCGTCCCCTACGGCCTGATGCGCACCCTGCAGATGCGCCGTCTGCGCCTGCCCAAGCCGCAGGTGAAGCGGGGCGAGCGGCCCTGACCGCGGAGCCGGTGCCGCCGCCCTGGGCCCTGCCCGTCCAGCAGGAGGCATCCGGGCTGTACGCGCTGCCCGGCCAGGGCGTCGGCGGACACGACCGGCTGCCCGCCGTCGGCGGCGGCGGCCGGCACGCGGCCGGGCCGTGGCCCGGCCGCCCGGGCGGTCTGCAGACCGTCGTCCGCGACGAACTGCTGACCCGGCAGCTCGCCGAGCAGCTGGCCGGCCGTACCGGCCTGCGCGTCCTCGACGTGGGCTGCGGCCAGGGCACCCAGACGGTGCGGCTCGCCCGCGCCGGGCACTGGGTCACCGGGGTCGACCCCGACCCGGTCACCCTCGGCGCGGCCCAGGCCGCCGTGGCCGCCGAGCCCGCCGACGTCCAGGAACGCATCCGGCTGATCGGCGGCGACGGGCACGCCTGCGGCCGGTGGTTCCCGCCGCGCTCCTTCGACGCCGTGCTCTGCCACGGCGCCCTGATGTACCTCGCCGATCCGGACCCGCTGCTCGCCGCGCTCGCCCGGGTGCTGGACGTCGGCGGCGTGCTGTCGCTGCTCGTCCGCAACGCGGACGCCCTGGCCATGCGGCCCGCGCTGGCCGGCGACTGGCGGGCGGCACTCGCCGCCTTCGACTCCTACCGCTGCACCGACCGGTACGGCGTGCCCGCACGGGCCCACCACCTCGCCGAGCTGACCACCACGCTCTCCGGCATCTCCGTGCCGCTGCGGCACTGGTACGGCGTCCGGGTCTTCACCGACGCCACCCCCGAGGAGGCGGCGCCGGTGGACGGCCGGCAGCTCGCCCAGCTGCTCGACGCCGAGGAACGCGCCGGCCGCCAGGACCCGTACCGCCAGGTCGCCGCCCTGCTCCACCTCGTCGGCACCAAGTAACGCGCAGCCGACCGGGGCCGCGCGGGGGCAGGACCGGCCGACCTCTCTGCCGTGCCGCTCAGCCCTCGTGCAGGCTCATCGAGTAGACGACCCGGTCGTCCTCCAGCAGCACGGCGCGGTCCACGCCGTCCTCCAGCAGCTGCCGCCAGGTCTCGCCGATCCACGACTCGGCGTCACCCTGGCCGGGGAACTCCTCCTGGCCGCCGGGCTGGTCGACCCCGGTGCCGTCCTGCTGCTCGAACCGCCACGTCCACACCATGTGTCGGACTCCTCCCGCTCGGTGACCACGCCGTCGTGCGCACACTAGCGTGCCCGCCCGGCCGCGCCCCATACCTGGTAGGGCAGGATGATCCGCATGGCACTCCCCCGCACCCTCCTCCTCGGCGGCGCCCGCTCCGGCAAGTCCACCCGCGCCGAGCAGCTGCTCGGCGCGCACGACGACGTGCTGTACGTGGCGACCGGCGGCACCCGCGACGGCGACCGGGAGTGGGCGGAGCGGGTCAGGCTGCACCGCGACCGGCGGCCGGCCGGCTGGCGCACGGCGGAGACCTGCGACCTGGAGGCCGTCCTCGCCGACGACGGCGACCGCGCCCCGGTGCTGATCGACTGCCTCGCCCTGTGGCTGACCGCGGTGATGGACGAGCACGGCGCCTGGGCCGACGACAGCTGGCACGACGGCGGCGAACAGGCGGTGCAGCGGCGCTGCGACGCACTCGCCGCGGCCTGGCGGAGCACCCGGCGCCGGGCCGTCGCGGTGAGCAACGAGGTCGGCATGGGCGTGGTGCCCGCGACCCCCGCCGGGCGGCGCTTCCGGGACACCCTCGGGCGGCTCAACATGGCCGTCGCCGACGCCTCGGAGCAGGTGCTGCTGGTGGTGGCCGGGCAGGTGCTGACCGTGAAAGCCGCCGCCGTGTAGCCTTCCGAGCGATGGACACGACCGTGGATCTCGACAGTTTCTCCTCCCTCGTCGAGCGGCCCGACGAGGCCGCCCGCAAGGCCGCCGAGGAGTTCCGGCAGCAGCTCGGCCTGCCGCCGGGCGGTCTCGGCGCGCTGGAGGAGCTCGGCGCCTGGCTCGCCTCCGTCCAGGGCGCGGCCCCGCTGCGGCCGGTGACCGCCGCGAAGGTGCTGCTGTTCGCCGGCGACCACGGCGTCGCCGGGCTCGGCGTCTCCCGGCCCGTCCCCGGCCGTACCACGGCGGACCGCGTGCACGCCGTGCTGGAGGGCACCGCACCGGTCGCGCTGCTCGCCCGCCGCTACGGCGCCGCCGTGCGGGTCGTCGACCTCTCGGTCGATGCCGCCCCCGGCGAGTTCCCGGCCGAGGTGTCGCAGTACCGCGTGCGGCGCGGCTCCGGCCGGATCGACGTCGAGGACGCGCTGACCGCCGAGGAGACCGCCCGCGCGTTCCGGGCCGGTATGGCGATCGCCGACGAGGAGGCCGACGCCGGCACCGACCTGGTGCTGCTCGGCGACATCGGTGCCGGCTCCACCACCGTCGCGGCCGTCCTGGTCGGCGCCCTGTGCGGCACCGACGCGGCCGCCGTGACCGGCCGCGGTTCGGGCATCGACGACCGGGTGTGGATGGTCAAGTGCGCCACCGTCCGCGACGCGCTGCGCCGGGCCCGCCCGGTGCTCGGCGACCAGCTGGCGCTGCTCGCGGCGACCGGCGGCGCCGACTTCGCCGCGATCACCGGCTTCCTGCTGCAGGCCGCGGTGCGCCGGCTGCCCGTGGTGCTCGACGGCGTGGTGTCCGCGGCCTGTGCACTGGTCGCCCAGCGGGTCGCCTTCCGGGCCCCCGAGTGGTGGCGGGCCGGCCAGGACAGCGGCGAGCCCGCCCAGGCGAAGGCGTACGACCGGCTCACCCTGACGCCGCTGCAGCAGCTCGGCGTGACGGCCGGCGAGGGTGTCGGCGCCCTGCTGGCGCTGCCGCTGCTGCAGGCCGCCTCGGACGCGCTGGCCGAGCCCGCCGCGGTGCCGGCCGCCGCACCGGCCGAGCCCCGCCCGCCGGCGAAGCTGCCGACCGCGGCGGAGCTGCTGGGCCTGGGCTGACGTGCCGGACGGGCTGCGTTTCGCCTTCGGCACGCTGTCGGTGCTGCCGGTCCGGGTCGACCGCTGGGACCGTCCGACGGCCGGCCGGGCGATGCTCGCCGCTCCCCTGGTGGGTGTGGTGCTGGGTGCGCTCGCGGCGGGCGCCGGGGCGCTGGCGGCTTGGCGCGCGGGCGGTCTGCTCGGTGCGGTGGCCGCCGTCGGGGTGCTCGCCGCGCTGACCCGCGGGCTGCACCTGGACGGGCTGGCCGACGTCGCCGACGGTCTCGGCAGCGGGAAACCGGCCGAGGACGCGCTGCGGATCATGAAGCAGTCGGACATCGGGCCGTTCGGCGTGCTGACGCTCGTTCTGGTGATGCTGGCTCAGATCGCGGTCATAGCAGGGCAGTTCGACGCATCGCTCGGCCGCGGCGCGCTGGCGGTGCTCACCGCCGCGGTCGCCGGGCGCTGTGCGCTCGGCTGGGGCTGCCGCGCCGGCGTGCCCGCCGCCCGGCCGGGCGGGCTGGGTGCCGCCGTCGCCGGCACGGTGCCGGCCCTCGGGGCGGTGGCGGTGACCGCGGGCTGCGCGGTGCTGCTGGGTGCGGCCGGGCTGCCGTTCGGCCTGCGGGCCCCGGTGTGGCCTGCGGCGCTGGCGGTCGGACTGGGCTGCGCGGTGCTGCTGCTGCGGCGCTGCGTGCGACGGCTGGACGGGATCACCGGGGACGTGCTCGGCGCCATGGCGGAGACCGCCGCGACCGGCGCGCTGGTGGCGCTGGCACTGATCGGGACGGGCTGAGCAGGGGCCGGCGGCGGCGTCCGGTTCGCGCGGTTCGTCACACCGTGTACGCCCGGTCGGCCGGGGCCCGGGCGCCCTGCCGCCGCGGAGTCCCAGTATGCGGACTACCATGCGGGGTGCACCGTAGCCCTGCGCCCCGTTTCCCCGCGGAGTGAGCCGGGGTTATGCCGGTACGGCACACCCCGAGCCGTCACCGGCCGTGGACCGCGAAAGAACAGGACGCATCGTCGTGACAACTCTGTCTGTGAGCACCTCCTCCGCCGCAAGCCTGCGCGCGGACGCCCTGGTGGTCGGCGTGGCGAAGGGCCCCAAGGGCCTGGTGCTCGCCCCCGGCGCCGAGGCCGTGGCCGAGGCGTTCGACGGCACGCTGACCGAGGTCCTCGCCACCCTGGGCGCGACCGGCGCCGAGGGCGAGGCGGTCAAGGTCCCGGCGGCCGCCGGGCTGAAGGCCCCGCTCGTGCTGGCGGTCGGCCTCGGTGACGCGTCCGAGGACGGCTTCGCCGCGGAGTCGCTGCGCCGCGCCGCCGGTGTCGCGTCCCGCACGCTGGCCGGTGCGAAGAAGGCCGCGCTGCTGCTGCCCGCCGAGACCGCGGAGGAGCTCGAGGCGGTCGCGCTGGGCGGCCTGCTCGGTGCGTACTCCTTCGGCACCTACAAGGGCGAGAACGGCAAGGCCCCGGTCGGCGAGCTGGTGCTGCTCGCCACCCGCAAGGGCAGCAAGGACGCCAAGGCCGCGGTCGAGCGCGCCACCGCGGTCGGCGAGGAGATGAACCGCGCCCGCGACCTGGTCAACACCGCGCCGAACGACCTCAACCCGAAGTCCTTCGCCGCGATCGCCCAGGCGGCCGGCAAGGAGCACGGCCTCAAGGTCGAGGTGCTGGACGAGAAGGCGCTGCTCAAGGGCGGCTTCGGCGGCATCCTGGGCGTCGGCAACGGCTCCGCGAACCCGCCCCGCCTGGTGAAGGTGGCCTACACCCACCCGAAGGCGAAGGCCTCGCTGGCCTTCGTCGGCAAGGGCATCACCTACGACTCGGGCGGCATCTCGCTGAAGCCGGCCGGCCACAACGAGACCATGAAGTGCGACATGTCCGGTGCCGCCGCGGTGTTCGCCGCCGTGGTCGCCGCCAAGCGCCTGGGCCTGCAGGTCAACGTCACCGCATGGCTGGCGCTGGCCGAGAACATGCCGTCCGGCACGGCGACCCGCCCCGGCGACGTGCTGCGGATGTACGGCGGCAAGACCGTCGAGGTGCTCAACACCGACGCCGAGGGCCGCCTGGTGCTGGCCGACGCGATCGTCCGGGCCGGCGAGGAGAACCCGGACGTCATCGTGGACGTCGCCACCCTGACCGGCGCGATGGTGCTGGCTCTGGGCACCCGCACCTTCGGCGTGATGTCCAACAACGACGAGCTGCGCACCCGCCTGCACGAGACCGCGACCGCGGTCGGCGAGCAGTCCTGGCCGATGCCGCTGCCCGCGGACCTGCGCAAGGGCATGGTCGAGTCGACGATCGCCGACCTCGCCAACATGGGCGAGCGGATGGGCGGCGGCCTGGTGGCCGGCCTGTTCCTGAAGGAGTTCGTGGCCGAGGGCACCGACTGGGCGCACCTGGACATCGCCGGTCCGGCGTTCAACGAGGGCGGCCCGTTCGGCTACACCCCGAAGGGCGGCACCGCCAGCGCCGTGCGCACCCTGGTGCGGTACGCGGAGGACGTGGCGGCCGGCGCCTGACGGCCTGCGGAAATCCGCGGAGGGGTCCGGTGCCCGGGTGGGCGCCGGACCCCTCGGCGTTTTCCCATTACCAGCCGGTAATACCGAGGGGGTGGCGAAGGCCACATTCCGAGACGGTGTTCGCCGCGGGCGAAACTGTCTTCCGCAGAGCGGAAGAAGCCCGATCCCGGGCCTCCGGCACCCCCGCTCTCCGTCCCTGCACCACCGCTGTGAGCTGCGGTGATACCCACCCGTACGGGGCATTCGAGCGCCCTGTGACCGCCCGGCTGCGCCGGTGGGGGCGGCCCCGGACACCAGTCGCCTCGAACAAGTGCAAAGATGTATTTCCGGCACGACTGGGCGCCTTACAAAGGCTTCCCACACCACCGGACCGCGACCGGCCCGGCGAACCGCACCCCTTTGCATGGAGGACGTGACGTGGCGAACGACGCCAGCACCGTTTTCGACGTAGTCATTCTCGGAGGCGGAAGCGGCGGTTACGCCGCGGCGCTCCGCGCCGCCCAGCTGGGTCTGAGCGTCGCGCTGATCGAGAAGGGTGAGCTGGGCGGCACCTGCCTGCACCGCGGCTGCATCCCCACCAAGGCCCTGCTGCACGCGGCCGAGGTCGCCGACGAGACCCGCGAGGCCGCCGAGTTCGGCGTGCTCGCGACCTTCCAGGGCATCGACATCAAGGGCGTCCACAAGTACAAGGACGACGTCGTCTCCGGCCTGTACAAGGGCCTGCAGGGCCTGGTCGCCTCCCGCAAGGTCACCTACATCCAGGGTGAGGGCCGGCTGTCCTCGCAGACCTCGGTGGACGTCAACGGCCAGCGCGTCGAGGGCCGCCACATCGTCCTCGCCACCGGCTCGGTGCCGAAGTCGCTGCCCGGTCTGACCATCGACGGCAACCGGATCATCTCCTCGGACCACGCCCTCAAGCTCGACTACATCCCGAAGTCGGCCGTCATCCTCGGCGGCGGCGTCATCGGCGTCGAGTTCGCGTCCGTGTGGAAGTCCTTCGGCGTCGACGTCACCATCGTCGAGGCCCTGCCGCACCTCGTCCCGCTGGAGGACGAGAACAGCTCCAAGCTGCTCGAGCGCGCCTTCCGCAAGCGCGGCATCAAGTTCGAGCTGAAGGCCCGCTTCTCGGGCGTCGAGTACACCGAGAACGGTGTCCGCGTCTCCACCGAGAACGGCAAGCAGATCGACGCCGACGTGCTGCTCGTCGCCATCGGCCGCGGCCCGGTCTCGGCCGGCCTCGGCTACGAGGAGGCCGGCGTCGCGATGGACCGCGGCTACGTCCTGGTCGACGAGTACCTGCGCACCAACGTGCCGACCATCTCGGCCGTCGGCGACCTCGTCCCGACCCTGCAGCTCGCCCACGTCGGCTTCGCCGAGGGCATGCTCGTCGCCGAGCGCCTGGCGGGCCTGAAGACCGTCCCGATCGACTACGACGGCATCCCGCGCGTCACCTACTCGAACCCCGAGGTGGCGTCCGTCGGCCTGTCCGAGGCCAAGGCCGTCGAGCAGTACGGCAAGGACAAGATCGTCACGCTCAAGTACAACCTGGCCGGCAACGGCAAGAGCAAGATCCTGAAGACCGCCGGCGAGATCAAGCTCGTCCAGGTCAAGGACGGCGCCGTGGTGGGTGTCCACATGGTCGGCGCCCGCATGGGCGAGCAGGTCGGCGAGGCCCAGCTGATCTACAACTGGGAGGCCCTGCCCGCCGAGGTCGCGCAGCTCATCCACGCGCACCCCAGCCAGTCCGAGGCCCTGGGCGAGGCGCACCTGGCGCTGGCCGGCAAGCCGCTGCACGCGCACGACTGATCCGCGGCACCCCTTAGTTGTCCATTCCTGTACGCAAGACTTGATAGGAGTCGCTGAAACCATGGCGGTCTCAGTAACACTGCCCGCACTGGGCGAGAGCGTGACCGAGGGCACCGTCACCCGCTGGCTGAAGGCCGAGGGTGAGCGCGTGGAGGCCGACGAGCCGCTGCTCGAGGTCTCCACCGACAAGGTCGACACCGAGATCCCGGCCCCCGCGTCCGGCATCCTCGCGTCGATCAAGGTCGGCGAGGACGAGACGGTCGAGGTCGGCGCCGAGCTGGCCATCATCGACGACGGCTCGGGCGCCCCCGCGGCCGCTCCGGCCCCGGCCGCGGAGGCTGCGCCGGCCGCCGCCCCGGCCCCGGTCGCCGAGGCCCCCGCCGCTGCCCCCGCCCCGGTCGCCGACGCCGCTCCGGCCCCGGCCGCCGCCCCGACGGACGCCACGCCGGTGCTGCTGCCCGCGCTGGGCGAGTCGGTCACCGAGGGCACCGTCACCCGCTGGCTGAAGGCCGAGGGCGACACCGTCGAGGTCGACGAGCCGCTGCTCGAGGTCTCCACCGACAAGGTCGACACCGAGATCCCGTCGCCGGTCGCCGGCACCCTGGTGAAGATCCTGGTCGGCGAGGACGAGACCGCCGAGGTCGGCGCCCAGCTCGCGCTGATCGGTGCCGCGGGCGCGGTCGCCGCCGCACCGGCCCCCGCCGCCGCACCGGCTCCGGCCGCTGCTCCGGCTCCGGCTGCCGCTCCGGCCCCCGTGGTCGAGGCCCCCGCGCCGGCGCCCGCCCCGGCCCCGGCCCCGGCCCCCGTGGCCGCTGCCCCGGCTCCGGCCGCTCCGGCGCCCGCGCCCGTTTCGGTGGCTGTTCCGGCCCCGGTCGCCGCCCCGGCCGCGGACAACGGCGACGCGTACGTCACCCCGCTGGTGCGCAAGCTCGCCGCCGAGCACGGTGTGGCCCTCTCGGCCGTCACCGGCAGCGGTGTCGGCGGCCGTATCCGCAAGCAGGACGTGCTGGCCGCCGCCGAGGCCGCGAAGGCCGCCCAGGCCGCGCCCGCCGCCCCGGCCGCCGCGCCGAAGGCTGCCGCCGCCCCGTCCCCGCTGCGCGGCCAGACGGTCAAGATGACCCGCATCCGCAAGGCCATCGGCGACAACATGCTGAAGGCCCTGCACGAGCAGGCCCAGCTGACCAGCGTGGTCGAGGTGGACGTCACCAAGATCATGTCGCTGCGCGGCAAGGCCAAGGACTCCTTCCTCGCCCGCGAGGGCGTGAAGCTGTCCCCGATGCCGTTCTTCGTCAAGGCCGCCGCCCAGGCGCTGAAGGCCCACCCGGTCATCAACGCCCGGATCAACGAGGCCGAGGGCACCATCACCTACTTCGACACCGAGAACATCGGTATCGCGGTGGACTCGGAGAAGGGTCTGATGACCCCGGTCATCAAGGGTGCGGGCGACCTCAACATCGCCGGCATCTCCAAGAAGACCGCCGAGCTGGCCCAGAAGGTGCGCGGCAACAAGATCACCCCGGACGAGCTGTCCGGCGCCACCTTCACCATCAGCAACACCGGCTCGCGCGGTGCGCTGTTCGACACCGTCATCGTGCCGCCGAACCAGGTCGCGATCCTGGGCATCGGCGCCACGGTGAAGCGTCCGGTGGTCATCGAGTCCGACGGCGGCACCGCCATCGGCATCCGCGACATGACCTACCTGTCGCTCTCCTACGACCACCGCCTGGTGGACGGCGCCGACGCCGCCCGCTACCTGGTGGCCGTCAAGGAGATCCTGGAGGCCGCCGAGTTCGAGGTCGAGCTCGGCCTGTAAGGACGACGCCGCAAGGCATGCACAGCCCCCGCCCCGGTTCGCCGGGACGGGGGCTGTTCTGTCGCCCGCTCGCCGCTGTTCTGTCGCCCGCTCGCCTCCGGGCCCTCCTGACCCGGCGCCGACGGTCGTCGCTCCGTCGCTGCGCTCCCTCGCTCCTCCCTTTCGGCACCGGCGGGTCCTTCGGCTCGGGGCGGGTGTCGCCCTCGCGCTCGCCCTCCTTGCCCGCCGACGGGCAGGAGGGGTCCACCCTTTCGGCACCGGCGGGCCCTTCGGCTCGGGGCGGGGGTTTCGCGCCGTCCAGGATCGGCTGAGCCGCTCCTCGCGTGCCTCGCATGCATTCACCGGGGTCAGCGTGGATGCTGGAGCGGTGATGTACGAGACGGACTTCTGGCAGCTGATCGACGACACCCGCGCGGCCGCAGAGGGAGATCCGGACGACCAGGCGGACGCGCTGGTCGACCGGCTGGTGCAGCTCACCCCGGACGATGTGATCGACTTCGCCCGGCTGTTCGAGGCACGCTTCCAGCGGGCCTTCACGACCGAGCTCTGGGGTGCCGCGCACCTGATGCTGGGCGGCGCCACCGCGGACGACTTCGACTTCTTCCGGTGCTGGCTGATCGGCCAGGGCCGCGAGGTGTACGAGCACGCGGTGCACGAACCGGACGAGCTGGCCGCGCTGCTCCCCGACTTCGACGAGGAGGAGGACGGCGAGGCCGAGGACCTCGGCTACGCCGCCGACGAGGCGCACGAGCAGCTGACCGGCCTGCCGCTGCCCGATCTGGGACTGGAGCAGCAGGACGGCCCGGAGGGCGCTCCCTTCGACTTCGAGGACGCGGGCATCATGGCGAAGCGCTTCCCCCGGCTGTGGGAGCGCTTCGGCGAGGAGTGAGCCCGGCCGGCACGGTGCCGACCGGGCTGCCGTTCAGGCATTGCGGCGGTCAGGCGTTGCTGTCGGCCGTGGTGGAGCGGATGCCCTTGACGATGGCGTCGAGCGTGCCCGGGTCCGGCGCCTTGGGGTCGTCGTCCACGCCGCCGTGCATCATCACGAAGCCCCTGCCGCGGGCGTCCGGCACGGCGACCATCAGGACGTAGCCCGAGGCACCCTGCTTGGGCGTGACGTGCCAGCGGACGGCGTAGCCGGTGGCGCCGGCGACGGTGATCGAGCCGGAGGTCAGCTCCTCGTGGCTGGTGAGGTCACCGAAGATCCGCGGAGCGTACTCGGCCATGGCGGCCTTGGCGACCGTGGCGGCGTCCGTGCCGGGCACGGACACCGTCTCCACGGAGAACTGGCCGCGGATGCACTGGGTCTCCATGCCGCAGTCGTACGGGCCGGTGACCTCCCACACCGATTGCGAGCCGTTGCTGCTGTGCACCGTCCAGCCGGTGGGCCGCGGGACGCGCCAGCCGTGGATGATGTCGGTGAGCGTGCTGCCGGCGAGCGCGGAGGAGCTGCTGCGCGGGCTCGGGCTGGTCCGCGGCAGGCTGGGGCTCGTCCGCGGGGACGCCGAGAACGCGGCGGACGGCGGCGGGGCGACCACCACCGGCGGGTCGTTGTCGCCGTCCGCGAGCACCAGCACCACGCCGGCGATCACGGCCAGGGCCAGCACGCCGGCCGCGATGCCGATGATCAGCCCGTTGCGGTTCTTCGGGCCGGGCACGGCCGAGGGGTACGCGTACGGCGGGCCGGGCTGCGGGTAGCCGTAGGGCGCCGACTGCTGCTGCGGGTAGCCGTACCCCTGGGCGGGCGCCACGGGCTGGCCCGACCAGGCCTGGGTGGGGGCGTCGGCGATCTGCGCGGGCTGCGCGGCCGCGGCGGACTGGGCGGGGCGGACCTCGGCGGTCCACGCGGTGCCGTCCCACCAGCGTTCCTGCGCGGCGCCGCCCGGCCCGGTCTCCGGGACGGGGTACCAGCCGGGAGGAGTCGATGTGCTCACGGCCGTACGGTACCGGTCCCGGGGTGCAGCCCGGCAGGGGCGGCAAGGTCACGATTGGACCGGCCGTCAGGAACCCGGTGTGCGCGGGCGCGAACCGAAGGGCCCGCCTGTGCAGAAGGGTGGGCCCCTCCTGCCCGTCGGAGCCGAAAGCGAGGAGCGCGGGAGCGCCCCGACAGAACAGCGGCGAGCGGGCGGTCAGGCAGGCAGGCTGCGGCCCATCCAGACGTCGTCGACGTACTCGCCGTCGAGCAGGAACTCGCCCGGGAGCACGCCCTCCACCCGGAAGCCGCACTGCTCGTAGAGGCGGCGGGCGGGCTCGTTGTGGGCGAGCACCCGCAGGGTGATGCGGCGGGCGCCGGCCGCCGCCGCGGCCTCGCAGGCGGCCTCGACGAGGGCCCGGCCGACGCCCCGGCCGCGGGCCTCGCGGGCCACCGCCAGGCCCTGGATCTGCCGGACGTGCCGGTTGCTGGCCAGCGGGGTGGGCGGCACCTGGCGGGTGTAGCCGACCACGGCTCCGCCGAGTTCGGCGACGAGGTACTCGTCGGGGGTGTGCCGCTCGTCGAAGAAGGCGCTGCCCTCGGGGCTCTGCGGGGCCACCTCGCTGAGGGTGGACCAGACCGAGCGGTCCAGCGCGGCGAGCGCCGCGTCGTCCTCGGCGCGGCCCGTACGGATCATCAGCTCGTCGGTGTGCACCGCGCCATGGTAGGCGGTGCCGTCAAGGGTGGTCGGGCACACATGAGGGGCAATGGCCGGGGTTTGGCCACAGGTCCTGGAAGGATGGGGGCATGCGCATTGCGGTGACAGGTTCCACGGGTCTGATCGGTTCCGCTCTCGTCCGCTCGCTGCTCGCGGACGGCCACGAGGTGGTGCGCCTGGTGCGCCACCGCAGCCGGGTCGGCAAGCAGCCGGACGGCACGGTCGGGGTGGGCTGGAACCCGCACCTGCTGCAGGTGGACGCGGCCGGCCTGGAGGGCACCGACGCGGTGGTGCACCTGGCCGGCGCCGGGGTCGGCGACCGGCGCTGGACACGGGCGTACAAGCAGGAGATCCGGGACAGCCGGGTGCTCGGCACCGAGACGGTGGCGGGTGCGCTGGCGAAGCTGAAGCGGCCGCCGAGGGTGCTGGTGAGCGCCTCCGCGGTCGGCTACTACGGGCAGACCGGCGACCGGGTGATCGACGAGACCGCGCCGGCCGGGGACGACTTCCTCGCCGGGGTGTGCCAGGAGTGGGAGGCCGCCGCGAGGCCGGCCGCCGACGCGGGCATCCGGGTGGTGCACCCGCGCACCGGCCTGGTGCTGTCGGCCGCCGGCGGCGCCGCCGGGCGGATGGTGCCGCTGTTCCGGCTGGGGCTGGGCGGGCGGCTGGGCTCCGGCCGGCAGTACTGGAGCATCATCTCGCGGGCGGACGAGGTGGCGGCGCTGCGGTTCCTGATCGACCGTCCGGAGATGTCCGGGCCGGTCAACCTGACCGGCCCGGAGCCGGTGACCAACGCCGAGCTGACGGAGGCGCTGGGCCGGGCGCTGGTACGGCCGACGGTGCTGCCGGTGCCGACCCTGGCGCTGCAGGCCGCGCTGGGCGAGATGGCGGTGGAGGTGGTGGGCAGCCACCGGGTGGTGCCCGACCGGCTGTTGGCGGCCGGGTTCCGGTTCCGGCACCCGGACGTCGACTCCGCGGTGCGTTCGGCGCTGGAGGACTGAGAGGGTCCGCTTCCGGGTATCCGCCCCTGTGTGCGGGGGCGGACCCGGTCCACTGCCCGGCGCACGGGGGCGCACGGTTGCACACGGAGGGCGCGCCATTGCGCCCCCGGTGACCGTACGCGCCCGGCGCCGCCGGATCGCCGCTGGTCCGGCGCACGGTCGGTGACCGTGCCCCTCCGCAGTGCCACCACGACCCGAACGTTTCCCCGATTCGGCCGGACGCGCTTGTCTATCCGCGCAGTGACGGGGCATCACGTTGACGGACCGTATCCCGGCACCCCGCTGCCCGCCTCGGCCGGAGCTCCACGGGCCCGGCCGCCGCCGCGCGGGCCGGAGGCCGCCGTCAGGGAGGGAGCACACCCGTGCCCGCATACGACTTCACCCGCCGCACCCGCCAGCCGTCCGATCCGGACGTGGTCGTGGTCGGTGCCGGACTCGCGGGCCTGGCCGCCGCCCGCGCGCTGACCGGACAGGGCCTCAGCGTCCAGGTCCTGGAGGCCACCCGGCGCATCGGCGGCCGGATGGCCTCGGACGGGCTGGACGGATTCCGGCTCGACCACGGCATCCACCTGCTGAACACCGACCACCCGGAGCCCGCCCGCCGCCTCGACCTCGACCGCCTGGAGCTGCGCCCCCTCGCGCCCGGCGTCCTGGTGCACAGCGCGGGCCGCCGGCACCGGGTGGGGATCCCGCCGCAGGCCTCCGCGCGGACGGCCGGTGAGCGCGGCGGTCTGCGCGCCGGCGGTCCGCTGGGCAGCCCGCTGGACCGGGCCCGGCTGGCCGCCACCCTCGGCCGGCTCGCGGCGACGCCCGTCCCCCGGCTGCTCGCCCGGCCGGAGACCACGGCCGCCCGGGCCCTCGCCGACCGCGGCCTGACGGGCCGCACCGTCGACGGCTTCCTGCGGCCGCTGTTCGGCGCCCTGCTCGCCGACCGGTCGCTCGGCACCAGCAGCCGGGTCGCCGACCTGGTGCTGCGCTCCTACGCCCGCGGCCGGCTCTGTCTGCCCGCAGGCGGGACGGCGGCGGTGCCCGCTCAGCTCGCCGAGGGTCTGCCGGCCGGCGCCGTACGCCTCAACGTCGAGGTGACCGCGGTTTCGGCGGACGGCGTGGAGACCGCCCGGCACGGCCGGATCGGCGCGCAGGCCGTGGTGCTGGCCTGCGACGCGCGCTCCGCGGCCGCGCTGCTGCCCGGGCTGCGGCTGCCCGACTTCCACCCGGTGACCACGTACTTCCACGCGGCCGACCGCTCCCCGCTCGGCGAGCCGGCGCTGCTGCTCGACGCCGACGGCTCCGGGGTCGCCCACACGCTGGTGCTCAGCGATGTGCACCCCTCGTACGCGCCGGTCGGCCGGGCGCTGGTCGCCACCACCGTGCTGGGCCGCCGCACCTACGACATCGGCGGCCCGGCCGGGTTCGAGCCGGTGGTGCGCCGGCGCCTGGCGGAGCTGTACGGCACCTCCACCGCCGGGTGGGAGTTCCTGAGCGTGCGCCACGCGCCGGACGCCGTGCCGGCGATGCCCGCGCCGCACCACTTCCGCCGCTCGGTGCGGGTGCTCGCCGGGCTGTACGTCTGCGGCGACCACCGGGACACCAGCAGTGTGCAGGGCGCGCTGGTGTCCGGGCGGCGGGCCGCGCAGGCGGTGCTGCGCGACCTCGGTCTCGAGACGGCGGTGCGGGCCTCCGACGTGGCGGCCTGACCGCGGAACCGCTCCGGCCCGCCCGGCCACCGGGCGGGCCGACGGGCGTTCAGATCACCCCCGCCTGGCGGGCCGCCTCCTCGAAGGCGCGGACGGTCGGCGTGGCCCGGTAGGGGGCGAGCCGCCGGTGGAAGTCGCGCAGGTACTCCACCGTGCGGGCGGAGCGCATCTCGCCGGCGGCGCGCAGCGACTCCCCCGCCATCGTGCAGGACTCCTCGACCTCACCCATGCCCAGCCGGGCGGTGGCGAGGACCAGGCGGCACAGGATGCGGCTGCGGGCGTAGGCCGGGGCGCGCAGCCGCAGCGACTTCTCGGCGTGCTGGGCGGCGGGGCGCCACTGCTGCAGGTCGCGGTAGCAGTGGGCGAACTCGTCGGCCAGCTGGGCCTCGTCGAAGTAGCGCGACCAGGACGGTGCCTCGTCGCCGGGCCGGGCGGTGGCGAGCGCCCGCTCGCAGCGCACCATGGCCGCGGTGCAGGAGCGCACGTCGCCGATCAGCGCGTGGCCGCGGGCCTCGGCCGCGTGCATCAGCGCCTGGACCACCGGGGCGGCGGAGGTGCCGACGCCCTGCTGGGCGACCCGGGCCAGCTGGATCGCCTCCCGGCCGTGGCCGAGGTGGACGGCCTGCTGGCTCATGGTGGTGAGTACGAAGCCGCCGAGCACCCGGTCGCCCGCGGCCTGGGAGAGCCGCAGCGACTGGACGAAGTACCGCTGGGCGAGGCCGTGGGCGGCGATGTCGAAGGACGTCCAGCCAGCCAGCCGGGTCAGGTCGGCGACGGCGCCGAACAGCGCCCGGCCGATCTGCTCGCCGTAGCGGCCGCGCAGCATGGGCTCGGCCTCGGACTCCAGGTAGCGCACCAGCGCCTGGCGGGCGTGCCCGCCGCCGTAGGCGTGGTCCAGGGCGCGGAAGAGGTCGCCGACCGCGCGGATCGCGGCGATGTCGCCGCGGCCGACCCGCACCGCGGGGCGGTTGTCGCGGCCGGGCGCGGACCCCTCGGAGCCCTCTCCGCCGGGCAGCGGCCGCCGGGCCTGCTGCGGCACCCGCCCGGGGACGGGCCGGGCGGTCGGACGGGCCGCCCCCGGCGCGGGCCGGTGGCCGGCCAGCTCCTCCGGGGAGAGGGTGGTGGCGTCCCGGGCGACCCGCTCGTCGGTGCGGCCGATCAGCCAGTCCCGGCTGGGGACGACCAGGCCGGCCGGGGTGAAGGCGATCTTGCGGAGTTCGGCGTACGGGCCGTTGTCCTTGCGCCACATGGAGGCGACGATGTCGACCGCCTCCTGCGGGGTCTCCGCGAACTCCAGCCCGGCGTAGACCGGGGCGCAGGCGTCCAGGCCCACGTCCTGGGCGGTGAGCCGGCGGCGGCCGAGCCGCCGGGTGAAGACCTCGGCGATCAGTGCCGGGGTGGCGCCGCGCGGCTGCTGGCCGCGCAGCCAGCGGGTGACGGACGTCTTGTCGTAGCGCAGGTCGAGGCCGTGTTCCAGGCCGAGCTGGTCCACGCGTCTGGCCAGGCCGGCGTGGGAGAAGCCGGACTCCTCGATGAGCGCGGCGAGTTGCGGGTTCTGCGTGCGGTGGCCGCCCGGGCCGGCCTCCGCCGGGCGGTCGTCGTCTTCGCCGGACACGTGCGGAGGGGACCCGGCCTGCACTTCGTGCGGGTCGAGCGCATCGAGCGGTCCGTACGCCGGGCTGTCGGTCACAGGCCGTTGGGGCATGTCAGTCAACACCTCTCGGGCGCCGCTCCGGTCCCCCCGGTTTTCGGGCGACGCCCCTGTCGGGAATCGGCGTGACAGTAGCGAGCATTCGGGCGCTATGGGTCGATTCGGGCGTGCAATCCTCCGAACGGGTGATGCAAGGGCGCCCAATACGGGGAAGCGGGCGCACACGGTGTTTGGGACGCACCACCGGTGCGCCCGGGGCCGGCCCATGTGAGAACCCCACACCCCGCGGCGCAGCCCTGTGTCCACCTGGCACATAGGAGCGCGGCCGCCGCCTTCCTACCGTTCTCGGCCATGGACACCACTTCAGCCACCGACCCGCGCCGGCCGCTGCAAGGCCGGACGGCGCTGGTCACCGGCGCCGCCTCCGGCATCGGCCGGGCCTGCGCCGAGGCCTTCGCCGCGGCCGGCGCGAAGGTCTACGTCGTCGACCTCGCCACCGGCCCGGCAGAGGAGCTCGCCGACCGGATCGGCGGGGTCGCCGTCGTCGCCGACCTCTCCGACCCCGGGGCGGTGGAGGCCCTGCCGGACGACGCCGACATCGTGGTCAACAACGCCGGCCTGCAACACGTCGCGCCGCTGCACGAGTTCCCCACCGACCGTTTCACCCTGCTCCAGCGGGTCATGGTGGAGGCCCCGTTCCGGATCATCCGGCGCACCCTGCCGCACATGTACGAGAACGAGTGGGGACGCATCGTCAACATCTCCTCCGTGCACGGCCTGCGCGCCAGCGCCTTCAAGTCCGCGTACGTGACCGCCAAGCACGCGCTGGAGGGGCTCAGCAAGACCGCCGCCCTGGAGGGCGCCCCCTACGGCGTGACCAGCAACTGCATCAACCCCGGCTACGTGCGCACCGCCCTGGTCGAGAGGCAGGTGGCCGCCCAGGCGCTGGCGCACGGCATCCGCGAGGACGAGGTGGTGGAGCAGATCATGCTCGACCGCACCGCCGTCAAGCGGCTGATCGAGCCGGACGAGGTGGCGCAGCTGGCGCTCTGGCTGTGCTCGCCGTCCGCCTCGTACATCACCGGCGCCAGCCTCCCCGTGGACGGCGGCTGGACGGCCCACTGACCCCCGCCGGCCGGTGCCCCCGCCCGGTGCCCGACCCTCCTGCACAGCCCCTCCCCCGAGAATCAGGTGACACCATGGCCCACTCTCCCGACGTCGCGAGACCAGGCGCCCCGCTCCGCAAGGTCGTCGGTGCCAGCCTCATCGGCACCACGATCGAGTGGTACGACTACTTCCTGTACGGCACCGCCGCCGCACTGGTCTTCGGCAAGGTGTTCTTCCCGGACAGCGATCCGCTGACCGGCACCCTGCTGTCCTTCCTCACCTATGCCATCGGCTTCGCCGCCCGGCCTCTGGGCGCCCTGGTCTTCGGTCACTTCGGCGACCGGATCGGCCGCAAGAAGCTGCTGGTGCTCAGCCTGCTGCTGATGGGCGGCGCGACCACCCTGATCGGCTGTCTGCCGACGTACCGCCAGATCGGTGTCGCCGCGCCGCTGCTGCTCACCGCGCTGCGACTGGTGCAGGGCTTCGCGCTGGGCGGCGAGTGGGGCGGTGCGGTGCTGCTGGTCTCCGAGCACGGGGACCGCAGGCGGCGCGGTTTCTGGGCGTCCTGGCCGCAGGGCGGCGCCCCGGCGGGCAACCTGCTGGCGGCGGGTGTGCTGTCGCTGATGACGACGGTGCAGTCGGACGCGGCCTTCCTGTCGTGGGGCTGGCGGGTGCCGTTCCTGCTCTCCGCGGTGCTGGTGATGGTCGGCCTGTGGATCCGGCTCTCGGTGGACGAGTCGCCGCTGTTCCAGCAGGCGCTGGCCGCGGCGAAGGCCCGGAAGACGGCCGAGCAGCCGCCGATCGTCGCGGTGCTGCGCAACCACTGGCGTGACGTGCTGGTCGCCATGGGCGCCCGGATGGCCGAGAACATCTCGTACTACGTGATGACCACCTTCGTGCTGGCGTACGCGGTCGGCCACGTCCACCTGCCCAAGCAGACCGCACTGAACGCGGTGCTGATCGCCTCCGCGATCCAGTTCGCGCTGATCCCGCTGTTCGGCGCACTCTCCGACCGGGTCGGCCGCCGGCCGGTGTACCTGGTGGGTGCGGCCGGCGTCGGCATCTGGGCGTTCGTCTTCTTCGGGATGGTGGACACCAGGTCCTTCGGCGCGCTGGTCGCGGCGGTGACCGTCGGTCTGGTCTTCCACAGCGCGATGTACGCCCCGCAGGCGGCGTTCTTCTCCGAGCTGTTCGCGACCCGGATGCGGTACTCCGGTGCCTCCATCGGCGCCCAGTTCTCCTCGGTCGCGGCCGGCGCCCCCGCGCCGCTGATCGCCACCGCCCTGCTCAAGGACTACGGCAGCGCCACCCCGATCGCGGTGTACGTGGCGATCGCCGCCGTCATCACGATCGTCGCGGTGCTCTGCGCCCGGGAGACCCGCGGCGGCGACCTGGCCGAGGCCGAGACGGCCCGCGAGACCGTCCCGGTCGGCTGAACAGTCCGGGGCGCCCGGGGCCACCGTGCCCGGGCGCCCCGGGCCGCTCCGCTCCCGAACGGCACGGATGAATGGCACGATGGCCCGCACCATGAACGAGCCCCACGACAGCTCCGCACCCGCCCTGCGCCGGCTGATCGACCTGCTCGCCTCCGGCGCGGCGACCGAGGACTTCGCCGAGGTGCTCGCCGAGGCCCGCCGGCAGGGCGCCCCCGCCCCGGTGCTCGCCGAGATCGACACCGCGACCTGGCAGGCCCTGCGGGTGCACCGGACGCTCCGCCAGCACCGCCGCCGCGAGGCCGAACTGACCGCCCTGTTCGACACCGCGGGCGACCTGGCCGCCTCCCGCGACCTCGACGCGGTGCTGCAGGCCATCGTCCGCCGGGCCCGGATGCTGCTCGGCACCGACACCGCCTACCTCACCCTCCCGGACGAGGAGGCGGGCGACACGTACATGCGGGTCACCGACGGCTCGGTCTCCCAGCTGTTCCAGAACCTGCGGCTCAGCCTCGGCGACGGCCTCGGCGGCCTGGTCGCCCAGACCGCCCGGCCGTACGCCACCCCCGACTACCGCACCGACGAGCGGTTCCACCACACCGGGACGATCGACGCCGGCGTCCTCGACGAGGGCCTGGTCGCGATCATCGGCGTGCCGCTGCTGCTCGGCGGACAGGTCATCGGCGTGCTGTTCGCCGCGGACCGCACACCCCGCGCGTTCTCCCCCGAGGAGGTCGCGCTGCTCTGCACCCTCGCCGCGCACGCCGCCGTCGCCCTCGACACCGCGAACGCGCTCGCCGACACCCGCAACGCCCTCGCCGACCTCGCCGCCGCCAACCACGTCATCCAGGCCCACGCGGCCGCCGTCCAGCGCGCCGAACAGGCCCACGACCGGCTCACCGACCTCGTCCTGCGCGGCGCCGAGGTCGGCGACGTGGCCGCCGAGGTCGCCACCCTGCTCGGCGGCGAGGTCGCCGTCCACGACACCGAGGGCCACCAGCTCACCGGCCGCCCCGGCGGCCACGACGGCCTCGCCGAGGCGCTCTCCGCCTCCCGCACCGAGGGCCGCGCCGTCCGCCGCGGCCAGGACTGGATCTGCGCCGTCCTCGCCGGCCAGGACCTGCTCGGCGGCCTCGTCCTGCGCGGCCGGCCCGGCCTCGACGACGCCGACCGCCGGATCTTCGAACGGGCCAGTGTCGTCACCGCCCTGCTCCTGCTGCTGCGGCGCTCCGTCGCCGAGACCGAGAACCGCGTCCGCGGCGAACTCCTCGCCGACCTGCTCACCGCCCCCGGCCGCGACCCGGCCGGTCTCGCCGCCCGCGGCCGCCGGCTCGGCGTCGACCTGGGACGCCCGCACCTCGTCCTCGTCGCCGCGACCGACCCCGCCGACCGGGCCCGGCTGGCCGGCGCCGCCTCCCGCTACCTCTTCGGCACCCGCGGCATCAGCGCCGAGCACGGCGAGGCCGTCGTCCTGCTGCTCCCCGACGACGGCAGCCCGCCCGACCGCGCCGCCGCCGAGGCCGCCGAACGACTCGCCCGGCTCGCCGGCTGCCCCGTCACCGTCGGCGCAGGGGGCCCCGCCGCCGGGCCCGCCGCGCTCTCTGCGGCGCACGGGGAGGGGGTGCGGTGCGTGCGGGCCCTGCGGGTGCTCGGACGCGAGGGCCACGGCGCCTCCGCCGCCGGGCTCGGCTTCCTCGGCGTCCTGCTCGGCGACGGCCACGACGTGGGCGCGTTCGTCGGCTCGGTGCTCGGCCCGCTGGTCGACTACGACGCCCGGCGGGGCACGGAACTGGTGCGGACGCTCCGGGCCTACTTCGACTGCGGCGGCAGCCTCACCCGCGCCAAGGACGAACTCCACGTGCACGTGAACACGGTCGTCCAACGGCTGGACCGGATCGAGGTACTGCTCGGCCCCGACTGGAACTCCCCGGAGCGGTCACTGGAACTGCAGCTCGCCCTCAGGCTCCAGCTCCTGGCGAGCCCGTAGGGGCGACCGACTCGTTCCGGGGCAGGCGTACAGTGACCGGGTTGGTCTCGAACGCCTGGCAAGGAGCAGCGGTGAGCGAGAACGTACGGTTCGTGACGATGGGGATAGGCGAGGGTGCCGTCCCGTACCCGGACGCGTGGGAGGAGCAGCAGCGGCTGCACGCCCTGCGCGTCGCGGACGAGATCCCCGACACCGTGCTGCTGCTGGAGCACCCGCCGGTCTTCACGGCGGGCAGGCGCACCAACCCGGAGGACTACCCGCTGGACGGCACCCCGGTGGTGCAGGTGAACCGCGGTGGTGAGATCACCTGGCACGGCCCCGGTCAGCTGGTGGGTTATCCGATCGTGAAGCTGCCGGACCCGATCGACGTGGTGGCGTACGTGCGCCGGCTGGAGGAGGCGCTGATCCGCGCCTGCGGCGAGTTCGGGGTGGCGACGTCCCGGGTCGAGGGCCGCAGCGGGGTGTGGGTGCTGGGCGAGGAGCTCCCGGATGCGGTGGTGGACCCGTCGCAGGTGGTGGAGATCGGCAAGCTGACGCTGCGGATGGGCCTGCCGCTGGGGATCGACCCGCGGCTGGCGGGCCCGGAGTACGCGCCGTCGAACGCGGGCCAGCGCGGTGACGACCGGAAGCTGGCGGCGATCGGCGTGCGGGTGGCCCGCGGGGTGACGATGCACGGGTTCGCGCTGAACTGCGACCCCGACATGACGTGGTTCGACCGGATCGTGCCGTGCGGGATCCGGGATGCCGGGGTGGGCTCGCTGGCCGGGGAGCTGGACCGGCCGTTCGGTGTCGCGGATGCGCTGCCGGTGGTGCAGAAGCACCTGGCGGCCGTCCTCGCCGAACTGCCGGAGCCGGCGCTCGCCCACTGACCCCGGGAATCTACCGATCGGTAGCCCGGTTGCCTGCGATTGCCGGGCGCAGGCCCGGTACAGGCCCTGAAAGCACAGGCGTACCCTGGGGGTACCCCGTCTAGTTCTAGGAGTTGCACGTGTCCGCTGTCGCGCCCGACGGCAGGAAGCTTCTCCGCCTGGAGGTCCGCAACAGCGAGACCCCCATCGAGCGGAAGCCCGAGTGGATCAAGACCAGGGCGAAGATGGGCCCGGAGTACAACGCCCTCCATTCGCTGGTGAAGAAGGAAGGGCTGCACACGGTCTGCCAGGAGGCCGGCTGCCCGAACATCTTCGAGTGCTGGGAGGACCGCGAGGCGACCTTCCTCATCGGCGGTGACCAGTGCACCCGCCGCTGCGACTTCTGCCAGATCGACACCGGCAAGCCCGCCGAGTTCGACCGGGACGAGCCGCGCCGGGTCGCCGAGTCCATCGTCACGATGGACCTGAACTACGCGACGATCACCGGTGTCGCCCGCGACGACCTGGAGGACGGCGGCGCCTGGCTGTACGCCGAGACGGTCCGCCAGGTGCACGCGATGACGGCGGCCCGCGAGGGCGGCCGCACCGGCGTCGAGCTGCTGATCCCGGACTTCAACGCGGTGCCGGAGCAGCTCGCCGAGGTGTTCTCCTCCCGGCCCGAGGTGCTGGCGCACAACGTGGAGACCGTGCCGCGGATCTTCAAGCGCATCCGCCCGGCGTTCCGCTACGAGCGCTCGCTGGACGTCATCACCCAGGCCCGCGCGGCCGGGCTGGTGACCAAGTCGAACCTGATCCTGGGCATGGGCGAGACCCGCGAGGAGGTCAGCCAGGCGCTGGCCGACCTGGTGGGCGCCGGCTGCGAGCTGATCACCATCACCCAGTACCTGCGGCCCTCGCTGCGCCACCACCCGGTGGAGCGCTGGGTGAAGCCGCAGGAGTTCGTGGAGCTGCAGGAGGAGGCCGAGGAGCTCGGCTTCGCCGGTGTGATGTCCGGCCCGCTGGTGCGCTCCTCGTACCGGGCCGGGCGGCTGTACCGGCAGGCCCTGGAGCACCGCGAGCGGGCGGCGGTCTGAGGCGGCCCGTGCGGGTGTGTACGGACTTTCCGGGGGCGGCGGGCTCGGCCTGCCGCCCTCCGGCGTACCTGCGGCGCGGCCGTCTTGCGGTCGTGCGGCTTTCATGCGACTTTGACCGGCAGGTCACCGATCGGTAACACCGCCGGGCGAGCCTGGAACAGTCAGCCGTCCGTCGGTCTTGAGGGGAGCTGTTGAGCATGGAGGCAGTGAGCGGAGCGCCGCGCGGTCTGCTGTCGGCCGGGGTGCCGTCGGTGGCCGGTGCGCTGCGGTACGCCGAGAGCGTGCTGCTGGCGGGCGGCCAGCGGCAGGCCCGCAGGAACGCCTGGGCGGCGGTCTGCGAGAACCGGCGGCACGCGGCGGAGCGCGAGCTGGACGCGGCCGCGGAGGGCCCGCTGTCGGCCGCACGGCGGCACGCCTGATCCCTCGCGGGGAGGCGTGCGGCGCCCCAGGGGCACCGCCCTTGGATATCCCGCCCCCCCGGCACGTACCATGAGCCCTATGGCGAGGGAAACATCCGAGAACCCCGGGCGGCTGAAGCAGATCCGCCAGGCGTACACCATGACCAAGCAGGTCGACAGCAAGATCGGCCTGATCATCGCCGGCGTCGGCCTCATCACCTTCGGCGTGTTCCTCGCCATCGGCTTTGCGATCGGACACCCCGTCTACCTGGGCATCCTCGGCTTCGTCGTGGGATTCCTGGCGATGGCGGTGGTCTTCGGACGCCGTGCCGAGCGGGCCGCCTTCGGGCAGATGGAGGGCCAGCCGGGCGCGGTCGCGGCGGTGCTGAACAACATCCGGCGCGGCTGGAGCGCCAACCCGACCCCGGTTGCGGTCACCCGCAGCCAGGACGCGGTCTACCGCGCGGTCGGCCGCCCCGGCATCGCGCTGATCGGCGAGGGCAACCCGAACCGGGTGCGTGCGCTGCTGGTCGCCGAGAAGAAGAAGATGGCCCGTGTGGTCGGCGACATCCCGGTGCACGACATCATGGTGGGCAACGGCGAGGGCGAGATCCCGCTGAAGAAGCTGCAGATCCACCTGATGCGCCTGCCGCGGGCGATCACCCCGGCGCAGGTCACCGAGACCAACGACCGGCTCCGCGCGCTGGGCGACCTGCTCTCCCGGGCGCCGATCCCCAAGGGCCCGATGCCCAAGGGCGCCCGGATGCCCAAGGGCGGCCAGGTCCGCTGAGACCGGCTCCACCCGACTTCACACCACGGCCCCGCCGCATCCCTTGCGGCGGGGCCGTTCGACGTCCGGAGGCGAATACCGAGGGGCCGCGGGAAACCCGAGGGGCGCGGGGAACTGCGCAACCCGTGTGTGGTTCACCTCGACCAGCGAACGTGAACCGCATCCGGATCGCGCGGTTCCCCGCGCCCCCGAGTGGTGCCCTGCGTCAGATGCGGACCTCCACGCAGCCCACGGCCTTGTCGTGGAGGCCGCGGGTGTCGCGGTCCCAGATGGCGGCGGGGACGACCAGGCAGAGCAGCAGGGTGCGCAGCAGCACCTGGGGGATGGAGGCGCGGGCGCCGTCCAGCCGGACGACCCGCAGGCCGAACAGCCGCTTGCCGACCGTGGTGCCGCTGGTGGTCAGCAGGAGCACGGTGACGAGGTAGAACAGCGGGGTCGTCCACAGGTTCGCCGAGCCCTGGTCGCCGCCGGCGAGCAGCCCGTACGCGACGAGGCTGCAGAGCCAGCCGTCGACGAACAGGGCGCCGAGGCGGCGGCCCGGGCCGGCGACGGAGCCGGGGCCCTCCTTCGGCAGGCCGAGGCGCTCGCCGCGGTAGCCGAACTCGGCGCCCATCTTCTCGGCGGCGGCCTTCGGCCCGTCCAGCCACGATCCCAACGCATCTCTGGTATCCACGAAATCCACAGTATCCGGGCGTTACGGGCGATCTTCGGCGGCCTCCCCCGGCGCGTGTCCGCGCCGCGCCGAGTGGTCTGGACCACTGCGCGGTGGGCGCGGCACCGGGTGGGTGATTTGCCCCGGGCCGTATGACTTTGCCCACATGGCAGGTGCCGCTGGTTAACATGCAGAGGACGGGGAAATCACCAACCGGAAACGGCCGGCTCCTACGGTGGGCCGTACCGCACGCTGAGGAGGATGGATGTTCACCAACGCCGACGAGGTCAGGCAGTACATCACGGACAACGACATCAAGTTCGTCGATGTCCGGTTCTGCGACCTGCCGGGCGTCATGCAGCACTTCTCAGTGCCTGCGTCGACCTTCGACCCGTCCGAGACCCTGATGTTCGACGGTTCCTCGATCCGGGGCTTCCAGGCCATCCACGAGTCCGACATGGCCCTCGTCCCGGACCTGGCGACCGCCAGGCTCGACCCGTTCCGCTCCGAGAAGCACCTCAACATCAACTTCTTCATCCAGGACCCGATCACGGGCGAGGCCTACAGCCGCGACCCGCGGAACGTGGCCAAGAAGGCGGAGGCCTACCTCGCCTCCTCCGGCATCGCCGACACCGCGTTCTTCGGCCCGGAGGCCGAGTTCTACGTGTTCGACGAGGTCCGCTACGAGACCAGCGCCAACGCCTCGTACTACCACATCGACTCGATCGCCGGCGCGTGGAACACCGGCCGGATCGAGGAGGGCGGCAACCGCGGCTACAAGGTGAAGTACAAGGGCGGCTACTTCCCCGTGCCGCCGGTGGACCACTTCGCCGACCTGCGCGCGGAGATGTCGCTGGAGCTCGCCGCCGCCGGCCTGCAGGTCGAGCGGCAGCACCACGAGGTCGGCACGGCCGGCCAGGCGGAGATCAACTACAAGTTCAACACCCTGCTGCACGCCGCCGACGACCTGATGCTGTTCAAGTACATCATCAAGAACGTGGCCTGGCGGGCCGGCAAGACCGCCACCTTCATGCCCAAGCCGATCTTCGGCGACAACGGCTCCGGCATGCACGTCCACCAGTCGCTGTGGAGCGACGGCTCCCCGCTCTTCTACGACGAGCAGGGCTACGCGGGCCTCTCCGACACCGCCCGGTACTACATCGGCGGCCTGCTCCGGCACGCGCCCTCGCTGCTGGCCTTCACCAACCCGTCGGTGAACTCCTACCACCGCCTGGTGCCGGGCTTCGAGGCGCCGGTCAACCTGGTGTACTCGCAGCGCAACCGCTCGGCCGCGATCCGCATCCCGATCACCGGGTCGAACGCCAAGGCCAAGCGCATCGAGTTCCGCGCGCCCGACCCGTCCTCCAACCCGTACCTGGCCTTCTCCGCCATGCTGATGGCGGGCCTGGACGGCATCAAGAACAAGATCGAGCCGCTGGAGCCGGTCGACAAGGACCTCTACGAGCTGGCGCCCGACGAGCACGCCGCCGTCCCGCAGGTGCCGTCCTCGCTGGAGGCCGTCCTCGAGGCGCTGGAGGCCGACCACGAGTACCTGCTCGCGGGCGGGGTGTTCACCCCCGACCTGATCGAGACCTGGATCGACTTCAAGCGCACCAACGAGATCGCCCCGATCGCGCTGCGGCCGCACCCGCACGAGTTCGAGCTCTACTTCGACCTGTAGGCCCCACGGTTCCTGCGGGCCCACGGGTCACCGGCCCCCGTCCCCCTTCGCGGGGCGGGGGCCGGGTTGCGTCCCGGCGGCGTCCAGGGCCTCGCGCAGGCGGCCGCCGTGCTCGGCGAGCAGGGCGGCCGCCCCGGCCGGGCCGAGGCCGGTGAGCAGGGCGAGGACCGCGGGCTTCACCTCGCCGTCGGCCGCGTCCAGGGCTTCGTCCACGGCCTCGGGGTCGGCGCCGGTGGCCAGGGCGACGATCCGGCGGCAGCGGGCGCGGAGCTTCTCGTTGGTGGCCCGCAGGTCGACCATGAGGTTCCCGTAGGTGCGGCCGAGCCGGACCATGGTGATCGTCGAGACCATGTTGAGCACCAGCTTCTGGGCGGTGCCGGCCTTGAGCCGGGTGGACCCGGTGAGGATCTCCGGGCCGACCACCACCTCGATCGGGTGCTCGGCCGCCGCGCCGAGGTCGGAACCCTCGGTGCAGGCCAGGCCGACGGTCAGCGCACCGCGCGCCCGCGCATGGGCGACGGCGGCCACCGCGTACGGCGTCCGGCCGGAGGCGGAGACGCCGATCACCGCGTCGTCGGCGGTCAGGCCGATCCCGTCCAGGTCGGCGCGGGCGAGCTCCCGGCTGTCCTCGGCGCCCTCGACGGCGTTCAGCACCGCCTCCGGGCCGCCCGCGATCAGGCCGACCACCAGCCCGGGGTCGGTGCCGAAGGTCGGCGGGCACTCGGCGGCGTCCAGCACACCGATCCGCCCCGCCGTGCCCGCACCTGCGTAGACCAGCCGGCCGCCGCGGGCGAGCCGCTCGGCGATCGCGTCCACCGCGGCGGCGATCTCCGGCAGGCGCCGGCCGACCGCCTCGGGGACGGTCCGGTCCTCGCCGTTCATCAGCGCGGCGATCTCCAGGGTGGGCAGCCGGTCCAGCCCGGCGAGTTCGGGGCGGTACGCCTCGGTCGCCAGGGTGTCCAGCCGGGCACGGAGGTCCTCGGTCACGGCGCAGCGCCTTCCGTCGCGGTGGGGGCTGCCAGCCCGGGCAGGGTCTCCTGTTCCCCGGCGACGACCCGCACCGGATCCTGCGGGCCGCGGCACTCGCGGCCCAGCCGCAGCATCCGGGAGACCGGGTCGTGCAGGGCGCGGCACTCGCGGCCCAGCCGCAGCATCCGGGAGACCGGGTCGTGCAGGGCGCGGCCGCAGCGGCGGCAGCGGACGCGTTCGGGCAGCCGGGACGGGACGGGCGGGATCAGGGCGGGCTGGGCCATGCGCCGATTCTCGCGGTAAAAGCGGTCGCGGTGGGGTCTTCGGGGCGGGAAGAATCCGCAGCATGTCAACTGCCCGCCGCACCACCCCGACCCTCTACATCTCCGTGGACGTGGAGGCCGACGGCCCGATCCCCGGCTCCTTCTCCATGATCTCCTTCGGCGCGGTCGTCGCCGGGTACCACGACGCGGACGGGTTCCGGCGGGCCGGGCTGCAGTCCGCGGGGTTCTACCGGGAGCTGCGGCCGGTCTCGGAGCGGTTCGACCCGCCGGCGCTGGCCGTCTCCGGGCTGGACCGGGCGGTGCTGCTGCGCGAGGGGGCCGAGCCGGCCGCCGCGATGAAGGCCTTCTGCGCCTGGGTGGAGCAGGTGTGCCGCGGCGCGGACGGGCAGCGGTGGCGGCCGGTCATGGTGGGGTACCCGGCGCCGTACGACTGGCTGTTCCTGTACTGGTACCTGATGGAGTTCGCCGGGCGCAGCCCGTTCGGGCACTCCGGGTGCCTGGACATGAAGACGCTGTACGCGACCCGGGCCGGGGTGCCGTTCGCGGGGATCGGCAAGCGGTCGATGCCGGCCGGGCTGCGCCCGGACCTGCCGCACACCCACCACGCCCTGGACGACGCCCGCGAGCAGGCGGAGCTGTTCGCCAACCTGATGGAGTGGGCCGGGCCGGAGGGCTGAGGACGCAACGGCACACCCGGTCAGGCCAGGCGGACCGGGAGGGTGCGGTAGCCGCGCAGGACGAGGCGGTCCCTGCGTTCGGCGGGGCCGCCGGGGGCGAGTGCCGGGAACCGGTGCAGCAGGGCGGGCAGCGCGACCTGTGCCTCCAGCCGGGCCAGTTGGGCGCCCAGGCAGTAGTGCGGGCCGCCGCCGAAGCTCAGCGGGTGGCTGTTGCTGCGGGCGGGGTCGAAGCGGGCGGGCTGCTCGTAGCGGGACGGATCGCGGTTGGCCGCGCCGAGCAGCAGGAAGACGCCGGTGCCGGGCGGGGCGGGGATCCCGCCGACGTCCAGGCCCTCGGCGAGGGCGATCCGGGAGGTGAACTGGACGGGCGAGTCGTGGCGCAGCACCTCCTCGGTCAGCCCGGCGGGGGTGATGGTGCCCTCGCGCAGGCCTGCCGCGGCCTCCGGGTGTTCGAAGAGCAGCGCGACCGCGTTGCCGAGCAGGTTGGTGGTGGTCTCGAAGCCGGCCACCAGCAGCAGCACCAGGTTGGCCAGCAGCTCGTGGCCGGAGAGCCGCCCGGGTTCGGCGGCGGCGACCTGGACGAGGGCGCTGACCAGGTCGTCCTGCGGGTGGGCGCGGCGGTCGGCGGCCAGCCGGGTGAAGTAGTCGGCGAGCTCCTCGGCGGCCTCGTCGGCGGCGGTGAGCTCCTCGGTGTCGTAGATCAGCTCCAGGGTGGTGGTGAGGTCGGCGGCGAGGCCGCGGAAGCGGTAGCGGTCGGCCTCGGGCACGCCGAGGAGCTCGCAGATCACGCCGACCGGCAGCCGGAAGGCGAACTCCTCCATGAAGTCGACCGGGGTGCCGTCGGCGCCCCGCTCGGCCATCGCGTCCAGCAGCCGGTGCACGGCGGCGGTGACGGCGGGCTCCAGGGCGGCGACCCGGCGGGCGGTGAACACGGAGGCGATCAGCGAGCGCATCCGGCCGTGGTCCGGCGGATTGGTCTCCAGGATCGACCGGCCCAGCAGGACCTTGGCGGGGTGGTCGGCGTAGTCCGGCTCCCACAGCTCGCGCTGCTGCGGGTCGGCGACCCCGAAGGCGGGGGTGCGAAGCACCTGGTCGCAGACGCGGTGGCCGGTGGCCATCAGCAGGCCGGGGCCGCAGGGCGCGACCGGGCCGAGGCCGTGCGCCAGCTCGTAGAGCGGGTACGGGTCGGCCCGCCCCTCCGGGGTCATCAACTGCTCGATGATCGCCTCGCCGTCCACCCGCGGCTCCCCTCTCGCGTCCCGGTGGTACACGTCCCGGGGGTACAACCGCGGCGAGCGGGGTGGGAGTTCCCGGGCAGCCCGGAGGCCGCTCGATAGGGTGACGGCATGGAGATCTGGATCAACCCGCGGTGCAGCAAGTGCCGCAGCGCCGTCGAGGACCTGGACGCGGCCGGTGTCGAGTACACCGTGCGGCGCTACCTGGACGAGCCGCCGACCTCGGCCGAGCTGGAGGACGTGCTGGCCCGGCTGAACCTGGAGCCCTGGGACATCACGCGCCTCGACGAGCCGGCCGCCAAGGAGCTCGGCATGAAGCAGTGGCCGCGCGAGGCGGCCGAGCGCGGGCGCTGGATCTCGGCGCTCGCCGGGCAGCCGATCCTGATCCAGCGTCCGATCATCACGGCGGACGACGGGCACGCGGTGGTGGCGCGGACGCCGGAGGCCGTCCGCTCGGTGCTGCCGGAGTGAGCCGTGCTGCCGGGGTGAGCCGTCAGGTCCGCTCGAAGACGCGGACCTGCTCCCCCGGCCGCCAGGAGCGGATCACCAGCCGGTCGCCCTCCACGGTGGTCAGCACGACCTCCCCGGGCTCCAGCCGGAAGGCGTGGTAGGGGCCGGGCGGCGGCTGCGGGAGGTCGCCCTCGTAGGCGGCGAGCTCGGCCGGGTCGGTGATCTCGACGGCGGTGCCGGAGACCTTGGCGTCGCCGTCCGCCATGGTCTCGTCGCCGGGGTTGCTGTGCAGCGCGAAGCGGCCGTCGCGGCGCAGGTCGAGGGCCTTCACGGCGCCGTACATGGAGCCGATGGTCAGGTCGGCGCCGACGAACTCCACCTCGGTGCCGCTGACCCGGGGCGCGCCGCTGCGGCGCAGGGTGGCCAGCACGTGGTGCTTGTTGGCCTCGAACCTGGCCCGCACCAGCGGGGCGAGGTCGGGCGCTTCGTGCTCGAAGTCCTGCCATGTCGTCATGGCGCCAGTCTGGCAGTGGTCGCTGTCACACTGGCGCCATGACGCAGACGTACATCGCCTTCCTCCGTGCGGTCAACGTGGGCGGGCGCACGGTGAGGATGGAGCGGCTCCGGGAGCTGTTCGGGGAGCTCGGGCTGCAGGACGTACGGACGTACATCCAGAGCGGCAACGTCTTCTTCACCACCGGCGAGGAGGACCGGGCGGCGCTCACCGCGCGGATCGAGGAGCACCTGGAGCAGGCGCTCGGCTACGCGGTGCCGACCGTGCTGTGCACGGTGGACGAGCTCGCCGCGGTGGTCGACGCCGGCCCGTTCGCCGGGATCGAGGTCACCCCGGAGCTGCGGCTGTGCGTGCTGTTCCTGTCCGAGCCGCTGCCGGAGGAGCTCGCCCCGCCGACGGCCTCGCCCAAGGGCGACTGGGAGCTGGTGGGTGCCCTGCCGTACGCCGCCTTCGTGGTGCTGCACCTGCGGGACGGCCGGATGGGCGGCAACCCGGCCGCCCTCTTCGGCAAGGCCTACGCCGGGACGGCGACCTCGCGGTTCTTCCACACCACCGTGAAGATCCTCGCGGCGGCGCGGAAGTGAACCGCGGGCCCGTCGGCGGGTGTCCGCCGACGGGCCCGGGCGGCTACCGCAGAGCCGGGGCGAAAAGGCGGATGCCCGAGGTGCCGAGGCCGGTCGGGCCGAGCGGGACGGGCGGGCGGTGGTGGCGCAGCAGGTCGGGCTCGGCGTAGCGGTGGCACTGCCGGTGCCAGGTGAGGACGGCTGCCATCCAGTCCCGGAGTTCGGCGGTGTAGCCGTCGAGCACCGCGCGGGCAGCCGCGTCGAGTTCGAAGTCGTCGTAGAGCTGCGGTAGTTCCCGGGCGGCGATGTGCTGGAACTGGCTCATCCGGGACTTCATGAGGTCGTGCACGATGCCGAGTGCGGTCGGGTAGTCGCAGTCGAAGAAGTTCTGGGTGACCAGCACCAGGTTGTGCACCTCGCCCTCGTACTCGACCTCCTTCTGGTACGAGAAGACGTCGTTGACGAGCATCGCCCAGTCGGCGGCGGAGTTCTCCAGGGCCTGCACGGAGGCGTGCCGGTGGACCTCGTCGGGGACGCTGCGGCCGTGGCCGAGGCGGGCGAGGCTCATGGTGAGGTCGGAGCCGAAGGTGAGGCGCCGCATCTCCAGGTAGTCGACCGGGTCGGGGATGCGGTTCTGCGCCTGGTTGAGGAGCTCCCACAGCCAGGCGTCGAGCATCCTCTCGACCGCGGCGCGGAAGCGGCGGCGGGAGCCGTCGTCCATCGGCGCGGTGGTGCGGGCCCACAGGTCGGCGAGGCCGCGCTCCAGGCCGTCGAGCGGGACGGCGGTGACCGGGCCGTCGAGCGGCATGAACTCCAGCAGCCGGTCGTTGCGCCGCTTGGCGCCCGTGAGGTCGCGGGCGGCGCCGTGCACGGCCGGGTACAGGTCGTCGCCGTAGGTGCCCCAGGCGAGCCAGCCGGTGGCGAGGTCGAGCTCCTCGGGGGTGGCGTCCGGGTCGATGCCGGCGGCGCAGAGCGCGAAGTCGTAGTCGGCCAGCTTCTCCTCGTGCCAGATGCCGGGCACCGGGTCCATCAGCTGCACCCGGTGGGCCCAGTCGACGACGCCCCGCCGCGCGGCCTCCAGGTGCGGGTTGAGCCGGGTGGGGAAGGGCATCTCGAAGTCGGGCAGCAGCGAGGGCCCGACCTTGCGGAACGGGGTGTGGCCGAAGCTGCGGGCACGGGCGGGGCCGCCCGGGCCGCGCAGTGACTTGAGCAGGTCGGCGGCCTGGGTGCCGACGCCGGTGGGGCCGGGGAGGTGGGGGGTGCGTTCGGCCATCGCGCCGCCGTCGTTCATGTAGCGGCTGGAGCGCATGTGCCACTCGTGGCCGCCGGACTGCCAGTCCTGCAGACCCTTGACGTACTTCATGACGTCGGTGCAGGCCGCGGGGTCGAGGCCGTGTTCGACGAAGAGCAGCGGCAGTTCGGCGAAGACGGTGTTCTCGAACTGGTGCAGCCGGGAGGTCAGCAGGTCGTTGACGCGCTCGGCGGCCTCCTGGGTGGAGCAGCCGAGGAAGGTCTCCAGGACGAGGACGCCGTTGGAGAGTTCGCCCTCGTCCTCGACCTCGCGCTGGTACGAGAAGAGGTCGTTGCGCAGGTGGACGCCGTCGGAGAAGGCGTCCCGCAGCACCCGCATCGGCCGGGAGGCGGCGATCGCCGCGGGCACCTCGGCGCCGACGGCGTGCTCGACCAGGCCGGCCGACCAGGGGGCGCCGCCGACCTTGCGGCGCATCTCGATGTACTCGACGGGGTTGGAGACCCGGCCGGCGTTGATGTTGGAGAGCTCCCACATGGACTCGTACAGCAGGTGCTCGGTGGATTCGCGGAACCGCTCGCGCCAGGCCGTGGACATGCCGGGCACGGTGCGCAGCCACAGGTCGGCGAGGCCGGCCTCGACGGGGTTGGTGGGCTCGGGCATGCCGGCGGAGGGGTCCATCGGCATGAAGTCGGGGAGCCGGTCCAGGTAGGCCTTGCCGCCCTTGCGGTCCTGGGTGCGCTTGAACAGCTCCAGGAAGTGGTCGTCGAAGAAGAACACCCACACGTACCAGTCCGTGACGAGGGCGAGTTCCTCGGCCGAGCAGTCGGGGTGGGTGTACGCGCACAGCAGGGCGTAGTCGTGGGAGTCGAGGTCGTGCTCGTCCCAGATGCCCGAGCCCTCCAGCATCCCCATGCCGCGGGCCCACTGCTTGGTGTGGCTGCGGGCGTGTTCGAGGTGGGGGTTGAGCGTGGCGGGGTGCGGTACGTAGAAGTCCGGCAGCTCGAAGGGCTGTGGCACTGCCGTGTCGCCTTTCCTCGGCCGTCGGCGAGCGCCGGACGGGGTCGTCCGGGCCGACAGTCATGATCGCGCCGGAGTCTGCCCGAGGCGCGGCGGCGACACGCCGTCGGCGGAGCGGGCGCGGAGGCACGAAGTGCCGGTGCGCGCCGGGCGTGAACTCTCGCAAACCCGGCGCGCATTGGCCGGCGTGCGCCCATCGGCGGGCGCGGCCCCGCCGCTCAGTGCGGGAAAACCCGAGGTGGGCGCTGTGCGGGCAGCCCGTCCCGGAATTCCTCGACGACCGAACTGATCTGCCGCATCAGCACGGTGCGTTCGATCCGGTCCAGATAGAGGTGCCGGGCGGCGAGCGCCTCCACCGTGGCGCCGAACCAGATCGTCATCAGCGGATTGACGAACAGCTCGCCGCCTTTCGTCCGCTCGGTGAACCGGACGTCGCCGAACTCGCCGCGCAGCGCCGCCGCGACCGAGCCGTGCACGATGCTGGGGTGCTCGGGGCAGGCCGCCCGGGCGTGCTCGACGGCGTCCAGGTAGAGCGCGCCCTCCCGGCTCTCCCGCGGCAGCGAGAAGGCGCCGAGGTAGCCGCCGGCACGGTCGAGCGCCGCGAGGTTCTCCAGCACCAGCGTGTGGTTGACCCCGTGGTACGCGTCGATGCCGAAACCCAGGCAGGCGACCAGCCGGGTCGGGATGTGGCGCAGGCCCGCGACGGCGGCCAGGCTGGCCATGTCCTCCTCCGGAGTGCCGAGCCCGGCCTCGTCGCCGCGCATCAGGATGTCCGTGCCGCCGTCGACCAGCAGCACCGCGTCCACCCCGAGCCGGTCGGTCAGCGCCCGGTACGCGGCGCGCAGCGGCTGCACCCCGACCGAGGCGAAGGCCCAGACCGTGTCGGGCATGCCGTGCAGCCGCAGCCAGCGGGCCAGCGTGCGCTCCGGGAAGTACCGCTCTGCGCTGCGGGTGTCCGGCCGGATCTCGGCGACCCCCGGCTCCAGCCAGACGTCCGCGTCCAGCCCGTACAGGTGGCTGAAGGACAGGTTGGCGAGGTGGACCTCCTTGCCCGCGGCGCGCAGGGCCAGCGCCAGCGGCAGGCCTGCGTAGACGTCGAAGCCGCCGCCTGCACCGGCGATCAGGATGCGGTCGGCGGCCTTGAGCCGGGTCAGCAGCGGGGGCTCGAACAGGGCGGGGGTGGTCATCCGGCGGACGCTACCAGCGCATTCCCGCCCGGTGGTGTGACTTTTGCCCGCGACCTGTTGGTGAATACCCCCAGGGGTATCCCTGTTACGGTGGAGAACAGATACCCCTAGGGGTACCGTGGAACGGGAAGGGACGACGATGTTCTTCATCGACACCGTGGAGCTCACAGGCCTCGGCAACCGCAGCTACCTGGCGGGCGGGGCGACCGCCGCCGTGGCGGTCGACCCGCCGCGCGACGTCGACCGACTGGTCGGGGCCGCCGCCCGGCAGGGCGTCCGGATCGCGCTCGTCGTCGAGACCCATCTCCACAACGACTACGTCACCGGCGGCCTGGAGCTCGCCCGGCTCACCGGCGCCCGCTACCTGGTGCCGGCCGCGGCCCGCGTCGCCTTCGACCGGGTGCCGGTCGCGGACGACGACGTGTTCGAGGTGGACGCCGGCCTGGCGCTGCGCGCCGTCGCAACCCCCGGCCACACCCCGCACCACACCGCGTACGTGCTGGAGGAGGACGGCCGCCCGGTCGCCGCGTTCACCGGCGGCTCGCTGCTCATCGGCACCGTCGGCCGCCCCGACCTGGTGGAGCCCCGGCTCACCGAACAGCTCGCCCGCGCCCAGCACGCCTCCGCGCACCGGCTCGCCGACAGCCTCCCGGACACCACCGCGGTGCTGCCCACCCACGGCTTCGGCAGCTTCTGCGCGGCCGGGCACTCCGCCGACGGCCACAGCGGGACGACCATCGGCACCGAGCGGAAGCAGAACGAGGCCCTGGTCAAGGACGCCGACACCTTCGTCGCCGAACTGCTCGCCGGGCTGGACGACATCCCCGCCTACTACGCGCACATGGGCCCCGCCAACGCGGCCGGCCCCGCCCCCGTCGACCTGACCCCGCCGCGGCGCGCCGACGCCGCCGAACTCGCCGCCCGGCTGGCCGCCGGCGAGTGGGTGGTCGACCTGCGCAGCCGGGTCGCCTTCGCCGAGGGGCACCTGGCGGGCTCGTTCAACATCGAGGGCAGCGGCAGCCTCGCCACCTACCTCGCCTGGCTGATCCCGTGGGGCAGGCCGGTGACCCTCCTCGCGGAGAGCCCCGAGCAGATCGCCGCGGCCCAGCGCGAACTGGCCCGGGTCGGGATCGACCGGCCCGCCGCGGCCGCCACCGGCGGCCCGGAGGACTGGACGGCCGACGGCGATCGGCCGCGCTCCTTCCCCCGGGCGGACTTCGCCGCCCTGGCGGCGGCGCTCGAACCGGCCGCGTCCCCGGATGCCGAACGGCCGGTGGTGCTGGACGTCCGCCGGGCCTCCGAGCGGGCCGGCGGGGCGGTCACCGGCTCCGTGCACATCCCCGTCCACCTGCTGCCGAGCAGGATCAACGAGGTGCCGCCCGGCCGGGTCTGGGTGCACTGCGCGGGCGGCATGCGGGCGGCGATCGCCGCCTCGCTGCTGGACGCGGCGGGCCGCGAGGTGGTGGCCGTCGACGACGGCTTCGCCAACGCCGTCGAGGCCGGGCTGACCTCGGCCCCCGCCACGGCCGCTCCCGGCACCGACGCATCCGGCACCGCGCGCTCGTAAGAGCGCCCGCCCGGGCGGCCGGTACGCCTCCGGGCCGCCCTCCCCCAGCTACAGGCCCGGCCTGTCGACCCGGCTCAGGAGTACCGCCAGGCCCGCTCCCACCGACCGAACCGGCCGCCTGTCGCCGGGCGAGGCGCACCGGCCGACCGCCGCCGGCGCCGCAGTCCTGCTGGACGTCCGCGAGCCGGACGAGCGGGCGGCCGGGCACGTTCCGGGCTCCGTCCATCTGCCGACGGGCCGGCTGGAGTCGGGGGCCGCACTCCCTGCCTCTGCGGCCGGCCGCAGGTGATGGTCTGCCGGTCCGGCCGGCGCTCGCTGCACGCGGTCGACCTGCTGTGCCGCCGAGGCGCCGCGGCGGTGGACGTCGTGGCGGTGGACGTCGTGGGCGGCCTGATCGCCCGGGCCGGGGCGGCCTCCCGCCCGCACCGTCCGGACACGGCCGACGGGCTGATCCGGCCGTACGCACTGCGGCGCCCCCGCCGCCCCCTCCCGGGCGGCGGGGGCGGCCGTGCTGTCCGGGACAGCCTCGGGGTCAGGACCTGAGCACCGCGTCGACGCCGGCGACGACCACCGCGAGGCCGCGTTCGAAGCGCCGGTCGTAGTCGGTGAAGAGGCCCTCGCCGGAGGCCGCGGTGAGCGGGTGGTCGGGGCCCATGGCGCGGGCGCGCTCGCCGGTGTCGTACCCGGGGGTGCGCTCGCCGGGGAGCGGGTGGACGGCCTGCTCCTCGATGACGAAGCCGATGGTGAAGGAGTAGGCGGTGAAGTAGGCCTCGATCGCGGCGTCGAGGGTGAAGCCGTCCCGGACGAAGGCGCGCAGCTGCTCCTCGAAGCGGTCGGCGTGGCCGGTGTCGGTGAGCCGGGTGCCGCTGAAGACCTTGGCGCCGTCGCGGTGGCCGAGGAGGGCGCGGCGCAGGGTGCGGCAGGTGGCGAGGACCCAGTCCTGCCAGCCGGCGTCGGGGCCGGGGGGCTCGGCGGACGCGGTCATCCGGCGGAGCATCTCGGTGGCCATCTCGTCGAGCAGGGCCTGCTTGTTGGCGAAGTGCCAGTACAGGGCGGGGGCCTTGACGTCGAGTTCGGTGGCGATCCGGCGCAGGGTGAGGCCGTCGAGGCCGGTCTCGTCGAGCAGCCGCAGGGCGGTGTCGACCACCTTCGTGCGTTCCAGTTTGGCTGCCACGTCCACCTCCGGGTCTGCGCCGGGTCGGCGCCGCACTGTCTCCTGCCGAATCCCCCCTTGACAATTTAACACCGTTAAGGCGATGCTCTGACCACAGCCACTTAACAGCGTTAAGGAGACGGGGATGCACACCGAAGTCCTGATCGCCGGAGCCGGCCCGACCGGCCTCACCCTCGCCTGCGACCTGGCCCGCCGCGGTGTCCGGTTCCGCCTGCTGGAGCAGGCGCCCGGCCTCTTCCCGGGCTCCCGCGGCAAGGGCCTGCAGCCGCGCACCCAGGAGGTCCTCGACGACCTCGGGGTGATCGGCGCCGTCCACGCCTCCGGTTCCCCGTACCCGCTGATGCGCAGCTGGCAGGGCGGCGAGCCCGGCCCGGAGTGGGACCTGATGGAGCGCCGGCCCGCCGAGGACGGCGTGCCCTACCCGGAGGTGTGGATGCTCCCCCAGTGGCGCACCCAGGAGATCCTCCACGCGCGGCTGCTGGAGCTGGGCGGCTCCGTCGAGTTCGGCACCGGCGTCCTCGCCGTCCGCCAGGACGCGCACGGCGTCGAGGTCGACACCACGGTCGGCACCGCCACCGCCGACTACCTGGTCGCCGCGGACGGCGGCCGCAGCACGGTGCGCCGCGCGGCGGGCATCCCGATGGCCGGCGAGACGGTCGACGAGAAGGCCGCGCTGGTCGCCGACGTCCGCATCGAGGGGCTGGCCCGCAGCCACTGGCACGTCTGGCAGCACGCCCCCGGCGGGGCGGCCCTGCTGTGCCCGATGCCCGGCGGCACCGAGGCGGACTTCCAGCTGTTCGCGCAGTACGAGGAGGGCGAGCCGGACACCTCGGCCGAGGCCGTGCGGCAGATCGTCGCCGAGCGCACCCACCTGTCCGGGGAGGCGGTGACCGAGGTCCGCTGGGCCTCCGGCTTCCGTCCGCGGGCCGCACTGGCCGACCGGTTCCGGGCCGGCCGGGTGTTCCTCGCCGGGGACGCGGCGCACGTGCACTCCCCCGCCGGCGGCCAGGGCCTCAACACCAGCGTCCAGGACGCCTACAACCTGGGCTGGAAGTTCGGCCGGGTGCTGCGCCACGGCGCTCCCGAGGCGCTGCTGGACAGCTACGAGCTGGAGCGGCTGCCGGTCGCGGCGGACGTGCTGGAGATGTCCACCTCGCTGCACCGGGCCGGCGCGGTCGGCGTCTCCGCCAAGCGCGGCCCGCACACCGAGCAGCTGGGCGTCGGCTACCGCGGCGGGCCGCTCGCCGAGGAGCGGCGCGACGGCCTCGCCGAGGACGACCTGCAGGCCGGCGACCGGGCCCCGGACGCGCGGTGCACCACCCCGGACGGCACCGGGCGGCTGTTCGACGTGCTGCGCGGCACGCACCTGACGCTGGTCGTGGCCGGCACCGCACTGCCCGACCCGGCGGGGCTGCCCGCGGAGGTGCGGACGGCACGGGTCGCCGAGGGGTACGGCGAGGGCTACCTGCTCGTCCGGCCGGACGGCTACATCGGGCTGGCGACCGCGGACGCGGCCGACCTGGGCCCGTACCTGGCGGCCCTGGGCGCCGCCTGACCGCCGGTCAGCGGTCCGGCCCCCACAGCTGCTCGGAGCAGCGGGCGTAGGTGGCGCGCCAGTGCGGCCAGTGCCGGGCGGTGGAGTCGTCGCAGTCGGCGAGGAGGCGGTCGATCTGGGCCTCGTCGACGCCGTCCAGCAGCCAGACCAGGGCGTCCGAGGCGGCCGGGCCGTCGGCGGCGCGCAGCAGGTCGAGCAGCTCGGGCAGGGTGCCGATGCGCGACCCGGCCGGGAAGACGCCGGCCATCCGCGGCAGCAGCTGCCGCTCCTCGATCCGCAGGTGCGTCTCCAGCCGCGCGGTGAGCTCCTCCACCGCGTAGGCGACCGGCCAGGAGCTGGCCGGGTCGCGGGTGGCGATCCGTACCAGGGTGGTGACCCGGGTGAAGGAGTGGTCGAGGTTGTGGTGGTCGGCCTCCAGCCAGTTGAGCAGCAGCCGCAGCTCCGGGGCGAAGCGGCGCAGCAGCGGCCACAGCCGGGTGTCCTGCTGCTCGTGGTGGCAGGTGAGCATGGCGGTCATGAAGTCCCAGTGGCGCTGCAGGGCCTGGGCGGTCGTGTCGTCGCCGGGCTGCAGCAGGCGCAGGGCGTTGGGCAGCCGGGCGAGGTCGCGGCGCAGGGCGGCGTGCACGAGGCGAAGTCCGGCGAACGGGATGGGCTCGACCTCCGGCATCCGGCGCTCCGAGAGCGGCTGGGCGGGGATCTGGGGCGAGTCGACAGGGAGCAGGTGGCAGGACATGGCGCTCTCTTCGCGGCTGACTGGGGCTGGAACGGCTCCGGCACCGCGAGTGGTGCTCGGCCAGGGCTCCAGCGTGCGGAAAGCCCATCAGAGTCGAATCAATGACCGATTGACGCGCAGGTCAGCGGGGTGATCGGGACGTTCCGAACGATCCGGTCGATCGCCGCGGGCCCGGGCGCCGGGGTGCCCGGCGCCCGCTCGGGGCGCGCTGCGGCTGGAACAGGCGCGGGCCGGCGGGCTGCGCCCGCCGCCGGAATGGAGTATCCCGCTCCGCGGGGCCCCGCGGGGGCGGACTCGCCGAATTCGTACACGCGGGACCCCGGACGGCGCGTCAGTCGGCCTGCGGGCCCGCCAGGTTCTTGCTCAGCCACATCAGGGTGTCCGGGATCATCTTCTTGAAGTCCGAGGTGAGGTGCTTGCCGCCGGGCTGCTCGTAGTACTCGACGGTCAGCGGCGGCACCGCCTTCTTCACCCACGCCTTGACCAGCCCGGTCTCGTACGCGTTGGCGCCGCCGGCGGTGGCGAGCATCCGGACGTCCGCCTTGCCCTTGGCGACCAGCTCGCCGGGGCTGTTGGCGAGCCGCTCCTGCTCGTGGCCCTTCCACAGCGGGGAGTCGGGGTTGAAGTAGCCGTCGATCGGCACCGCGGCCTTGAAGACGTCGGGGCGCTGCAGGGCGAGCTTGGCGCTGCAGAACGCGCCGGTGGAGGCGCCCATCAGGCCCCAGCCGTCCCGGCCCTTGACGGTGCGAAAGTTGGCGCGGACGAAGTCCGGGAGGTCCTCGGCCATCCAGGTGCCCATCTTCGGCTGGCCGGGGATGTCGGAGCACTCCAGCGCCTTGGACTCGCTGGAGTTCAGGTTCTGCACCGGCATGATCAGGATGAACGGGTGTGCCTTGCCCGCCTTGGACAGCTCGGCGTCGATCCTCTGGATCGGCAGCTGGTTGTCCGTCCAGGTGTTGTAGCCGGCGCTCTGGCCGCCCGCGTAGAGGGTGAGCACCGGGAAGCCGTGGTGCGCGTAGGCGGGGTCGTCGTACTGCGGCGGCAGCCAGACCCAGACCTTGCCGCTGACCCCGGACTTGGGGCCGTTCAGGGTGGTCATCATGATCGGCCCGGCCTCGGTGTCGCGGACCTTCTTCAGGTCGGCGGCCGGCCCGGTGGGCATCAGCACCTTCTTGGGCCTGGGCGGCGGCGTGGGGCTCGCCGGGGCGCCTGAGGCGGCCGCGGGCTTGGCCTCGTCCTGGGAGTTCGTCGTCTCCGCGGTGCTCCCGCAGGCGGACAGGGCGGCGGCAAGGGCCGCCGCGGCGCCGGCCGCCACGAGGGTACGAATACGGACGGCCCGGCTGCGGGCACGGGTGGTCTGCGGGTGCACGATCGATCTCTCCGACGGTGTGACGCCCCGGGGCGGCCGGGCGGGCGAGCGCCCCGGGCGGGGCCTGTCCGGGGCGCGGCGCGACGGCCCCGAGCACCCCGGGACGGCACGGCCGCCCGGGTGGGAGGCGTCCGTGCCGTCCGTGATCCTATGACGCCGACCTGCACGGACCCGGTTGCGACAGGGCGGGCAACCGGCCGTTCGGCGGGGTGCGCCCCCGCCGGACGGCGGGGTTCGGGAGGTTGCACCAGCCGGACGGCGGCCGGACGGGCGGCGTGTTGGACGCCGCCACGAGTGACACCGCCCGGACGGCGGCGCGATCATCGGGAGACCGTCCGGACGCCGCCGAACCGAGGGAGCCCAGCCGTGCCGCAGCAGATCGCCGTCGTGACCGGGGCCGGCAGCGGGATCGGCCGGGCCGTCGCGCTGGAGCTCGCCGCCGCCGGCTGGCGCACCGTGCTCGCCGGGCGGCGGGCCGAGCCTCTGCGGGAGACCGCCGCGCTGGCCGGCGGCGGGGCGGTGGCCGTGCCCACCGACGTCACCGACCCGGCCGCGGTGGACGCGCTGTTCGCCGAGACCGCCGAGCGCTTCGGCCGGCTGGACCTGCTGTTCAACAACGCCGGCACCTTCGGCGTGTCCACCCCCGTCGAGGACCTCGCCGTGGAGGACTGGCGGGCCGTCGTCGACCTCAACCTCACCGGCGCCTTCCTGTGCGCGCAGGCCGCCTTCCGGCAGATGAAGGCGCAGCGCCCGCAGGGCGGCCGGATCGTCAACAACGGCTCGATCTCCGCGCACGTGCCCCGCCCGCAGTCGATCGCGTACACGGCGACCAAGCACGCCGTCACCGGGCTGACCCGCTCGCTGTCGCTGGACGGGCGCCCCTACCGGATCGCCTGCGGCCAGATCGACATCGGCAACGCCGCCACCGACATGACCGCCGCGATGACCGCCGGCGTCCGGCAGGCCGACGGCAGGATCGCGCCCGAGCCCACCATGGACGCCGCGGACGTCGCGCGCACCGTTCGACACATGGCGGAGCTGCCGCTCGAGGCGAACGTCCAGTTCGCCACCGTGATGGCCACCGCGATGCCGTACATCGGGCGCGGCTGAGGCCCGCCGCTCCGGGGCGGAGGTTCTGCCGGGTGCGGCTTGTGACCGGGCGTCAGCCCTGTCCGTGATGAGAGCGCTCTCGATCGGAGAGTGGCGGCCGAACCCTCAACTGTCAAGGCATTGCGTACGAGCCATGAAGGATAACCCCGCCTTAAGGTCTGATCCGCCTTCAGTCGTTGACATCAACTGCCGCCTTCGGTACCACATTCGAGAGCGCTCTCATTTCCTTGGCTCCCACCCCACGAGAGGCACCCATGCGGCTCAGACCACGCATACGGCACGTCCTCACCGCAGCCGGGCTGCTCGGCCTGCTGGCCACCGGCCTGGCCGGCACCATGAGCGCCGAGGCCAGCGTCCCCCCGGCCCCCTCCGGCTGGACCCAGGTCTTCGCGGACGACTTCAACGGCCCGGCCGGGTCGGGCGTCAACACCGCCGACTGGCGCTACACCACCGGCACCTCGTACCCGGGCGGGCCCGCCGGCTTCGGCACCGGCGAGATCGAGACGATGACCGCCAGCACCGCCAACGTCTCCCTCGACGGCAACGGCAACCTGCGGATCACCCCGCTGCGGGACGCGGCGGGCAACTGGACCTCCGGCCGGATCGAGACCAACCGGGCCGACTTCCAGCCCCCGGCCGGCGGCAAGCTGCGCATCGAGTCCCGGCTGCAGATGCCCAACGTCACCGGCGCCGCCGCCAAGGGCTACTGGCCGGCGTTCTGGGCGCTCGGCGAGCCGTTCCGCGGCAACTGGTGGAACTGGCCGGGCATCGGCGAGATCGACATCATGGAGAACGTCCAGGGCCTCAACAACGTGTGGGCCACACTGCACTGCGGCACCAGCCCGGGCGGGCTGTGCAACGAGACCACCGGAATCGGCGGCCAGCGCGCCTGCACGCCCACCTGCCAGAGCGGCTTCCACACCTACGCGGTCGAATGGGACCGCTCCACCAGCCCGCAGCAGCTGCGCTGGTACCTCGACGGCGTGCAGTTCCACACCGTCAACTCCAACCAGGTGGACGCGACGACCTGGAACAACGCCACCAACCACGGCTTCTTCGTCATCCTCAACGTGGCCATGGGCGGCGGCTTCCCCGGCGCCTTCGGCGGCGGCCCCGACGGCGGCACCGTGTCCGGCGTGCCGATGGTGGTCGACTACGTGAGCGTCTGGCGGTCGGGCGGCTCGAGCACCCCGACGCCCACCCCGACACCCACGCCCACCACCACCCCGCCGCCCGGCAACCGGGACGCCTACAGCCCGATCCAGGCCGAGTCCTTCAACAGCCAGTCCGGCACCGCCACCGAGACCTGCAGCGAGGGCGGCCAGGACATCGGCTGGCTGGCCAACGGCGACTGGGCCCAGTACAAGGGCGTCAACTTCGGCTCCAGCCCGGCCACCCAGTTCCTCGCCCGGGTCGCCTCCGGCGCCGGCGGCGGGGTCAGCGGCCTGGTGGAGGTCCGCCTCGACAGCCGCAGCAACGCCCCGATCGGTTCCTTCGCGATCGGCGACACCGGCGGCTGGCAGAACTGGCGGACGGTACCGGCCAACATCTCCGCGGTGACCGGCACCCACGACGTCTACCTGACCTTCACCAGCGGCCAGCCGGCCGACTTCGTGAACGTCAACTGGTTCGACTTCGGCCACTGACACCCTCACCCCGCGGCCGCGCCGCTGCGCCCCCGGCAGGGCGGCGGTGCGGCCGTGCCGTTTGCCGGCCGGGGCCGGCCTCACTCGTCGTGGGAGTGCCGGTAGCGCGGGCGGAAGCCGTCGGTGTCGAGGCGGTAGACGCTGGTGGTGGGCCAGTACTCGCCGGCCTCGGGGACCGGGAGGTCGGCGCGCAGCACCATGCGCAGGAAGGGAGGGGGCGCGAAGGCGTGGACGCGCTTCAGGTGGCCGTCCCAGCGGCCGCCGCAGAGCTCGATGTCCAGGATCGCGAATGTGGTGGGGGTTCTGGTCACCCCGGCGATGCTGGCAGCCGGGCGGGGCGGTGAGTGCCGGCTCCGCCGGTACTCCACTCCTTCGGGGGGTTTCGTCCCGGCAACCGTGACGGCCGCCGCACCGTGGGTGCGGCGGCCGTCCGGGTGGGGCGGGCGGCTAGCTGCGGAAGGTGTCGTTCAGGGTGACCAGGCCGCTCGCCGGGACGGTGGCCGTCCGGTTGGCGCCGCTCTCCCAGGTGACGTTCCCGCTCGCGTCCTTGCGGATGTACTTGTACTCGAAGGCGGTGCCGGCGGCCATCGCGACGTCCAGCTTCCAGACCGGGTAGGCCGCCGAGGAGAGCAGCAGGGCGGAGCCGGTGTTCCAGTTGCCGAGGGCCGCGTTGTTGCCGACCACGTAGACGTTCTGGCCGGTCACGGTGGTGGCGTTGACCGCGAACGAGGCCCCGGTGGTGCCGGAGGTCGGGGTGCTGGTCGGGGTCGCCGTCGGGGTGGCGGTGGCGCACGGGTCGCCGGTGCCGACCACGCCGTCCTTGACGGTGACGTTGCCGGTGCCGAGCGCGTAGTTGGCGCTGTTGTTGTTGTCCCAGGTGCCGGAGCCGTTGTTGAAGGTCGCGGCGAGGCCGGTGGCGCTGCCCAGGCTCGCGGTGTACTTGACCCAGCCGGTGCAGGCCGCGGTCATCGCGACGCCGGGGGCGGTGGTCCAGGTGCCGCCGGTGGGCGCGTAGTGCAGGTAGTAGGCGGACCAGTTCTTGTTGGTGGAGTAGAAGACGGTGGTGCTGTTGCTGCCGGTGGGCGTGGCGGTCGGGGTGGAGGTGGGCTGGCCGCCCGCGCCGACGTAGATGGCGACGGCGTCGCCGGCGCCGATCGTGGCGGTGAACCTGCCGTCCGAGCCGACGGTGTAGCTGGTGCCGCTGCAGCCGCCGGAGACCGGGTCGCCGTGCTGGACGTCGCAGTAGGTGCCGGCGGGCAGCGAGGTCTGGAAGGTCTGGGTGATCGAGCCGGACTCGCGGTTGATCGCGACGAAGCCCTTGTTGCCGCGGCCGAAGGCGATCGCGTTGTTGCCGTTGGACCACCAGTTGGTCATCGCGGTGCCGGAGACGGCGTTGCGGAAGCCGACCATGTTGGCGACCTGGCGCCAGGCGTGGGTGCAGTTCCAGCCGTCGCTGTAGCAGGCGTTGACCGTGCCGCCGTTCGGCGGGCCGTCGTCGTTGTTGGTGAAGGCGTAGCCGGAGTAGACGTTCGGCGAGCCGTACGGGTGGGCCAGCATGAAGACGTTGGCCAGCGTGTAGGCGGAGCCGTACTTGTAGGTGAGGGTCGAGCCGTTGCGCTCGGTGTCCCAGTTGTCGACGAAGGTGCGGGCCTGGTTGCTCGCGAGCAGGCCGTTGCCCCAGGTGGAGAGGTCGGAGATCTTCCCGCCGTTGAAGGCGCTCTTCAGCCAGGTGCCGGAGCGGAACTCGTCGACGTCGCCGAGGCCGGTGTACTCGGAGGGCTGGACCGGCTCGCCGGCGCCGTAGATGACCTCGGTCACCCAGTAGGCGTTGGGGTCGCTCATCTTGGCCTTGATGCCGGCCAGGTCGGAGGCGGCCATGTGCTTGGCGGCGTCGATCCGGAAGCCGTCCACGCCGAGGGTGAGCAGGTCGCTCAGGTAGTTGGCGATGGTCTGCTGGACGTACGTGGAGCCGGTGTTCAGGTCGGAGAGGTTGACCAGTTCGCAGTTCTGCACGTTGGAGCGGTCGCCGTAGTTGCTGATCGCCTGGCGGCAGGAGTGGAAGTCCTGGTCCTGGTAGTAGCCCGGGTAGTTGTACTTGGTGTAGTTGGTGCCGCCGGTGCCCGTCCCGGAGCCTGCCGACATGTGGTTGATCACCGAGTCGGCGATCACCTTGACGCCCGCGGCGTGGCAGGTGCTCACCATGGACTGGAAGGCGGTGCGGTCGCCGAGCCGGCCGGCGATCTTGTAGCTGACCGGCTGGTAGGACGTCCACCACTGGGAGCCCTGGATGTGCTCCTGGGGCGGTGAGACCTCGACGAAGCCGTAGCCCTTGGGGCCGAGCGTGTCGGTGCAGGCCTTGGCGACGGAGTCGAACTTCCACTCGAAGAGGGTGGCGGTGACGTCCTTGGTGCCGGGCGGGGTGGCCTCGGCGGTGGGGGCGATCGAGAGCCCGGCACCGATCGAGAGGGCCAGGGCGGCGGACGCGGTGAGTGCGCCGATCGCGCGGCCGCGACGGCCTGCGCTGACGGTGGTGACCACGGTGTCTCCTGGGGCTGGGTGGGGGTGAGCCAGGACCGCCCGCGGCGCAGGGGGTGGCGGGCGGTGGAGCACGAGTGGGTGCGCGACCGCGATACGCCGTCCGCGCGCAACCCGATGCTTAGGTTTTCTGCAAGACAGCTGAAACTTGCAGGAAACTTTCAGCGCGCCGAACTTACGGCGGGTGTGAACAGAGCGTCAAGACTGTGGAAGGCAACGAATCGGACTCGCCGGTAACATCGCCGGACTCCACTGATACCTCACCTGCGCCCCGGCGCGTCTATGAGGGGGACGACAACCACACCGACCACGCACACACGGGGGAACGACGGCATGCAAAGAGCTCTCGACTTCGAGGAGTTCGCGAGCACCCGCACGCGAAGGCTCTTCCAGGTCGCGTACCTCATGTGCGGCGACTGGCACCAGGCCCAGGACCTCGTCCAGACCGCGCTCGCCAAGATGTTCGCGGTCTGGCCCCGGCTGCAGCGGCGCGAGGACGAGGCCGGCCTCGACGCCTACGCCCGCACCGTGCTGCTGCGCAGCTACCTCTCGCAGCGCCGGCTCAAGCGCTCCACCGAGGTGGTGCTCGCCGACCTGCCGGACAACCCGCAGCCCACCGGCCACGGCAGCGACCTGCGTCTCACCCTCACCGCCGCGCTCGGCCAACTGCCGCCGCGCAACCGGGCGGTGGTGGTCCTGCGGTACCTGGAGGACCACAGCATCGAGGCGGTCGCCGACATGATGGGCATCTCCGCAGGCGCGGTGAAGAGCCTCAACACCCGATCCCTGGCCCGGCTGCGGGACATCCTCGGCGACGACCGCGAACTCCTCTTCCGGCTCTGACTCCTGCCCGTCCCCTCACTGCTCCCGGAGCACCCACCATGGACATCGAAGACGACCTCAGCAGGCTGCTCGGTGCAGGCGCCGACCAGCTCCACGTCCCCGTTCAGACCATCGTCGCCGAGGCGACCGTCCGCGGCCGCCGGCTGCGCCGGCGCCGCCGGATCACCCGGGCCGTCGGCGCGGCCGCCGCGGTGGCCCTGATCACCGGCGGGGTGGCCGCGTTCGGCCCCGACACCTTCAACCGCTCCCAGGCGCCCGCGGCGAGCACGCCGAGCGCCTCGCTCCCGTCCGTCCTCGGCCCGACCGACCCTCCGGTGAACGGCAAGGTCGCCACCACCCCGGCCGGGCTGTTCGGCGTGTTCGCCGGCCTGCTGCCCGACTCGGCCAAGTACGACAGGTTCCGGTCGATGGGCAACCGGGGCAACGGCCCGATCGGCTTCACCGTCGACGTGGATTTCGGCGACGGCACCTGGAGCACCCTCGGGGTCGACGTCACCTCGGACACCCTGCCCCCCGTGAAGGACTGCCCGAACGTGCCCGAATTCACGGTCCCCCTGACCATGACGTGCCGGGTCGGCGACGGGGGTGCCCTGGTGGCCACCTACAAGGACGGAAACTCCCCGATCGACGGCAGCTACCGGGCGGTCGTCCAGCGGCAGGACAACGTGGCGGTCGAGATCACCGCCTACTCCGGCCGCAGGCTGCAGTACGGCCAGAGCGAGCCCGAGCACGCCCGGGACACTCCGCCGATGACGGCGGAGTACTGGGCGGGGGTCGCCGCCTCGCCGCAGTTCGCCCTCCGGATCCCGGTCGCCGTCGCCCGTGACGGCGCCGCCCGGGCCTCCGTCATCCAGGAGTGAGCGCCGGGCCGGGCCCGAGCCGAAGGGCCCGGAGGCGAGCGGGCGACAGCGGGTCAGACCGCGTCCGGCCCGCGCTCGCCGGTGCGGACGCGGACGATGCCGTCGACCGGGACGCACCAGACCTTGCCGTCGCCGATCTTCCCGGTGCGGGCCGCGGCGACGATGGTGTCCATCACGTCCTCGGCGTCCTCGTCCTCGACGACGACCTCGATCCGCACCTTGGGCACCAGGTCGATCCGGTACTCGGCGCCGCGGTAGACCTCGGTGTGGCCGTGCTGGCGCCCGTAGCCGCTCGCCTCGGTGACGGTGAGCCCGTGCACCCCGCGCTCCTGCAGCGCGGTCTTGACCTCGTCCAGCTTGAACGGCTTGACGACGGCGGTGATCAGCTTCATGCGGTGGCGGCCTTGTCGGACGGGTGCTGTGCCAGCACGGTGGCGTGGGCCGTCGTGCCGTGGCCCAGGACGCCGTGATCGTACGCCGTCTCGGCGTGCACGGCGAGGTCCAGACCGGTCAGTTCGTGCTCGGCCGGGGCCCGGAGGCCCATGAAGCGGTCGATCACCTTGCCGATGCCGTAGGTGGCGCCGAAGGCGTAGGCGCCCACCACCAGCACCGCGAGCAGCTGCTTGCCGATCAGGGTGAGGCCGCCGTGCAGCAGCCCGACCGGGCCGCCGGTCATCACCGCGGAGGCGAACACGCCGATCAGCACCGTGCCGATCACGCCGGCCACCAGGTGGACGCCCACCACGTCCAGCGAGTCGTCGTAGCCGAAACGGAACTTCCAGCTCACCGCGTACGAGCAGACCACGCCGGCCGCCAGGCCGATCGCCAGTGCGCCCAGCAGGTCGACGCTGCCGCAGGAGGGGGTGATCGCGACCAGGCCCGCCACCGCGCCGGAGGCCGCTCCGAGCGTGGTGGCGTGGCCGTCCCTGCGCTTCTCCACCAGCAGCCAGCCCAGCAGGCCGGTGCAGCCTGCCGCCTGGGTGTTGAGCAGGACGGCCGCGGCGGTGCCGTTGGCGCCGAGCGCGGAGCCCGCGTTGAAGCCGAACCAGCCGAACCAGAGCAGGCCGGCGCCGAGCAGCACCAGCGGCAGGTTGTGCGGCCGCATGGCCTCCTTGCGGAAGCCCAGGCGGGGGCCGAGCAGCAGGGCCAGGGCGAGGCCGCTGGCACCGGAGTTGACCTCGACCACGGTGCCGCCGGCGTAGTCCAGCGCGCCGAGCTTCGACAGCACCCAGCCGTCGGGCGAGAACACCCAGTGCGCCACCGGCACGTACACCAGGAGGGTCCAGGCGGCGGTGAACGCCACCCAGGCGCCGAACCGGGTGCGGTCGGCGACCGCGCCGCTGATCAGTGCCGCAGTGATGATCGCGAAGGTGAGCTGGAAGGTCGCGAAGAGCAGGGTCGGCACGTGGCCGGTGAGGCTCGCCGGGGTGATCCCCGCCATGCCGAGGTGGTCGAGCCCGCCGATCAGGCCCCAGCCGCCGGCGTCCGGGCCGAAGGCGAGCGAGTATCCGGCCGCCAGCCACACCACGGTGACCACCGCGATGGAGACGAAGCTCATCATGATCATGTTGAGCACGCTCTTGGTGCGGACCATGCCGCCGTAGAACAGCGCCAGGCCCGGGGTCATCAGCAGGACGAGCGCGGTGCTGGCCAGCAGCCAGGCGGTGTCGCCGGTGTCGAGGCCGGCCGTGGAGTCAGCGAGCAGCATGCGGAACCTTCCCGTGCGGTGCGCCGGCGGGTGGTGGGGGCGCACCGATCGGGAGAGTGTGTCCGGGCCGTATTACCCGTCGCGGACAGCCGTGTTTCCGCGGTGTTTCGTGTTGCGCCGGGATTTCCGGAGTCTCACAGTGCGGGCAGCCGCCGGGGATCCGCAGGGCCGGCGGGGCATGTGCGGGGGCCCGGCCGCACAGTGCGGCCGGGCCCCTGCGGACTACCGGTTCAGGCTCAGCTGGTCTGGATCGAGGTGTCGTCGATCACGAAGCTGGTCTGCAGCGAGGAGTCCTCCACGCCGGTGAACTTGAGGGTGACCGACTGGCCGGCGTAGGCCGACAGGTCGATCGTCTTCTGGCTGTAGCCGGTCGCCTTGTTGAGGTTCGAGTACGAGGCGACGGTGGTGCCGTTGACCGTCACGGTCAGCTTGTCGTACTGGGTGGAGGTGGTGGTCTCCGCCGTGTCGATGTGCAGCCAGTAGCTCAGCGTGGCCTTGCAGCCGGCCGGGATGGTCACCGTCTGGGAGAGGGTGTCCGTGTGGCTGGAGCCGTAGCCGTCCAGCCAGGCCTTCCAGGAGCCGCCGTGCGAGGCCTGGGAGGCGGAGTTGTCGATCACACCGCTGGAGGCCGTCCAGGTGGTGTTGCCGGACTCGAAGCCGGCGTTGCCGAGCAGCTGCGCCGGGGTGCAGGTGCCGCCGCCACCGGAGTTGACCGTCCAGGTGAAGCTGGTGGAGCCGGTCTTGTTGGCGGCGTCCTTGGCGGTCACGGTCACGTTGTAGGTGCCCGCGGTGGTGGCCGTGCCGGTGATCTTGCCGGTGCTGCTGATCGACAGGCCGGTCGGCAGGCCGGTGGCGGTGAAGGTCAGCGGGGCGGTGCCGCCGCTGGCCTGGATCTGCAGGTTGGCGGTGCCGTTGAGGGCGGTGGTCTGGTTGCCCGGGTTGGTCACCGTGACCGTGCCGCTGGGCAGCGAGCCGACGTTGACGGCGGCCCAGGCGGTGGCGACCGCGTTGTACTCGGCGCTGCCGCTGCCGTACAGGTCGGTGGCGGCGCTGAGGGTGGCGGTGCGGGCGGCCGCGTAGTTGGTGGTCGAGGTCATGTAGACGCTCAGCGCGCGGAACCAGATCTTCGCGGCCTTGTCGCGGCCGATGCCGGTGACCGCGATGCTGTTCATCGTCGGCGAGTCGTAGCTGACGCCGTTGATCACCTTCGCGCCGCTGCCCTCGGACAGCAGGTAGAAGAAGTGGTTGGCGACGCCGGACGAGTAGTGGACGTCCTTGTTGCCGACCGTGGAGGACCAGTAGTCGGCGGAGTTGCCGTCCTTGGACGGCTTGTCCATGTAGCGCAGCGGCGTGCCGTTGCCGTTGATGTCGATGAGCTCGCCGATGAGGTAGTCGGGGTTGTCCGACGGGATGTTGGCGTAGAACTCGACCATGCTGCCGAAGATGTCGGAGGTGGCCTCGTTCAGGCCGCCGGACTCCCCGGAGTAGTTGAGGTTGGCCGTGTTCGAGGTGACGCCGTGGCTCATCTCGTGGCCGGCGACGTCGAGTTCGGTCAGCGGGTGGGTGTTCCCGGAGCCGTCGCCGTAGGTCATGCAGAAGCAGTCGTCGTCCCAGAACGCGTTCACGTAGTTGTTGCCGTAGTGCACGCGGCTGTAGGCGCCGACGCCGTCGCCCTTGATGCCGCTGCGGCCGTGGACGTTCTTGAAGTAGTCCCAGGTGGACGCGACGCCGAAGTGGGCGTCGACCGCGGCGGACTCCGAGTTGGAGGCCGAGCCGTTGCCCCATGTGTCGGTCGACTTGGTGTAGAGGGTGCCGGTGCCGGACGTCCCGTGGTTCAGGTTGGTGGTGTAGCCGTTGCCGCGGCCGGCGTCCTTCATCTGGTACGTCGAACCCGACAGCGTGGTGCCGATGGTGACGTTGCCGACGAAGACACCGGTGCCGGTGCCGGTCTTGATGCCCTCGAACTTGTGGATGACGCTGCCGCTGGTGGCGTCGGTGATGACGTGCATCCGGCTCGGGGTGCCGTCCGACTCGGTGCCGGAGACGACGGTCTCCCAGGCGAGGCGCGGCGAGCCGTCGGCGGCCCAGACGACCAGGCGCGGGGCGGTGTCGAGGGCGGAGCCCGACTCGGCGGCCAGCGCGGCGGCCTGGGCCTTCGGGGCGGCCAGCTTCGGCGTGGTGGCGATGCCGGTCAGGGCGGCCTGGCTGGCCTTGTCCACGCTCTTGGTCGCGCCGGCCGCGTTCTGGTGCACTACCAGGTCGCCGCCGAGGACGGGGAGTCCGGCGTAGGTGCGCTCGTAGCGCAGGTGCCGGCTGCCGTCGGCGTCCACCACGGCGTCCTTGACGACGAGCTTCTCCTGCGAGCCGAGGCCCAGCGTCTGGGCGACGGCGGCGCTGCGCTGGCCGGCGTCGGAGAGCAGCTGGGCGCGGTTCAGGGCCGCCTGCGGGGCCACGGCCGAGGGCGCGGCCGGCGCGGCGTTCGCCACGACCGGGATGCCGGACACCAGCAGAGCGGTGGTGGCCGCCAGCGCGGCCATACTCACCCGGGCAGGGGTGTAGCGGGACATGCGGACTCCTTTTCCGACCGGTCGCGGGGTCACGAACGGTGGAGAGAACCTGGGCCGCGGGGTTGCGGCGCAGCGGGGGCCCGGCCGGTGGGTGCGCGGCACGGGTGCGGTGCAAGTGGGGGCCGTGCAGGTGTTGCGGAGGCGCTTTACATGTCGTTGGTGCGGCCGCACCGGGGGGTTGGGGTCCAGCCCGCTTGCGGCCGGAGGAATCGTGGCAGCAAACGACCGGCGAGTGACAGATGCATGCCACCAAGATGGCCAGGAAACGCCAACGGGCGTTAACGCCTGACGGGAAGTCGCCTCGATCGACTCGGCGGACGTCCGCCGCGCCTGCGGCCGGCTGACAGCCGGTCTCATTGGCCCCGACCGGCCCGGTGACCGGGCCGGTGGGTGTGCGAACCCGTCGTCCGGCGCCGGCACCGGTGCGCCATCCCGCCTCCGTAGGGCGGTTTTCGGCCAATGCGGAAGGGGCCCCGCATGGCCGCGGAGCCCCTTCTGCCTACGGACGTTCCGTCAGTTCTGGACGAACACCGCCACGGTCCGGGCGGGCACCGTGAAGGTACCGGTGGCCGGGTCGAAGGCGGACTTCTTGACCACCGCGTCGGCGCCGGCGGCCTGCACCCGGTGCAGTGCCTGGCCGGTGCCCTTGAGGGCGGCCAGGGTCTGCTGCTGGGTGGTGGGCGTGGCGTTGAAGACCACGGTGATGCCCTTCTCGGCGCCGCGCAGGCCGGTGCCGTCCAGGTGCATGGTGATCACACCGGGCGCCTCCCCGGCGGTGCCGGAGAGCGGGAAGGACAGCCGCTTCTGCACCTCTGCGGCGGTGCTCAGCGAGAACAGCGGCGAGGACTGCCGGATCCGCAGGAACTGCTGGTACATCGAGGCCGACGCGTTGATCTCGTTGCAGCCGACGGCCAGCTTCGGGTCGGCGAGCAGCGACTTGGCGGTCGGCCACATCGAGCGGTTGTCGGCCGCCATCGGCAGGCCGCGGCCCCAACCGTTGCCCTGGGTGCAGTCCCAGTGGATGGAGTTGAACCAGTCGCCGGAGTCGTAGGAGTTGGCGTCCAGCGACTTGGAGCGCATCAGGTCGCTGCCGGCCTGGATGAAGCCGGGGCCCTGGCTGAGCGCGGTGAGCGACAGGCCGAGCGCCTGCATCCGGGCCCGGTCGGCCGGGGAGGTGCCGACGGGCAGCTTGTAGGCGAGCGCGTCGAACAGGTCGGCGTTGTCGTGGGCGTCCAGGTACTCGACGGCCTCGCCGGGCTGGGCGGCGTACCCGGTGGGGGCGCCGTTGTAGTCGACGGCCTTGCCTGTGACGGACTTTCCGGCGGTGTCGGTGAAGGAGTAGCCGGCCAGGTTGCCGGTGAGGCCGACCTTCACCTGGTCCATCTGGTGCAGCAGGCGGGCCTTCTGCTCGGCCGCGGTGCCGTTGTCCGCCGAGCCGTTGGGGTCGGTGAACAGGCCGGAGGCGAAGCCCTGCTGGGGCGCCGAGGAGAGCATGTAGTTGCCGCCGCGGGCGGCGTCGCGGATGCGGTCGTTGAAGGTGGCGATGCCGGTGCCGGCCATGTTGGTCTGGGTGGCCTGGACGAACCGGGCGTCGTTGGCGACCACGCCGAAGTTCCAGCCCTCGCCGTACAGGAAGACGCTCGATCCGTCGACGCCGTCCTTCTGCTTGGTGAGGCCGCGCAGCGCCGACTGCACGTCGAGCATGGTGGACTTCGGGTCGAGGCCCATCAGGTCGAAGCGGAAGCCGTCGACGCGGTACTGCCGCGCCCAGGTGACCACGGAGTCGACGACCAGCTTGTTCATCATGGCGTGCTCGGGCGCGGTGTCCGCGCAGCAGCTGTCCGTGGTGACCTTGCCGGCGTCGCTGAGCCGCTGGTAGTAGCCGGGGACGATCTTGTCGAGCACGGAGTGCTCGGCCTGTCCGGCGGCCGCGGTGTGGTTGTAGACCACGTCGAGGACGACCCGCAGGCCGGCGTCGTGCATCGCCTGCACCATCTCGCGGAACTGCACGGTGCGGGCGGTGCCGTTGGGGTCGGTGGCGTACGAGCCCTCGGGCACGGTGTAGTGCAGCGGGTCGTAGCCCCAGTTGTAGGCGTCCTCGGCCTGGACGGCGGCGACGCACTCCTGCTGCTGCTCGCCGTCGGCGGCGAGCGAGGCGAGGTCGCAGGCGGGCAGCTTCTGGTCGGCCCGGTTCTCGCGGATGGTGGCGATGTCGAAGGTCGGCAGCAGGTGGACGGTGGTGACACCGGCCTTGGCGAGGTCGCGCAGGTGCTGCATGCCGGCCGACTTGGACCGGGTGAACGCCAGGTAGGTGCCGCGCTCGGCGGCCGGCACGGTGGTGTCGGCGCTGGAGAAGTCGCGGACGTGCAGCTCCTGGATCTGCTGCTTGGCGGCCGGGATGCCCGCCGGGCTGCGGTGCTGGTCCCAGCCCTTGGGCTTGGTCTGCTGCGAGCCGAGGTCGGCGACCAGGCTCCGCCTGGAGTCGGTGGAGAGCGCGACCGAGTACGGGTCGGTGACGGTGTTGGTCACCACCTGCTGGACGCTGGGCGCCCAGACCTTGACCTTGTAGGTGTAGTACTTGCCGTCCAGGTCCTCGTGGTCGCGGGTGAGCGACCAGACGCCGGTGGCCTCGTCCCGCTTGAGCGGCACGTTCTTCGGGCTGCCGCCGGTGGCCTTGTCGTACAGGTCGACGGAGACCTCGGTGGCGGTCGGTGCCCAGAGCGACAGGGTGATCTTCCGGTTGTCGTCGCCGAACCAGCCTTCCTCCTTGCGGCCGCCGTAGACCGGGCCGAGCTGGGCCTTGGCGGCCTTCGCGGCGTACAGGTCGTCGAGGGCGCCGGGTATCTGGACGCCGGTGGCGGCCAGGGCGGCGCCGTTCGGCAGGTGCTCGCTGAAGATCAGCTGGCTGCGCAGGGCGTCGGTGATCCGGCCCGCGTCGCGGCCGTCGACGGTGAAGGCGCGGTAGCCGGCCAGGTGCGGGTAGGCGGCCTTCTGGGCGTCGGTGAGGGCGCCGGGGGTGAGCCGGATCCAGCGGCCGGGCTTGGTGAGCACGCCCTTGTCGACGGCGATGCCGCCGGCCGGGTCGTAGATCAGCTGGGCGCTGGTGCCGCCCTTGAGCGCGGCGTCGCCGGCGCCGTAGTTGGCGGGCACCACGACGGTCTTCGCGTCGATCCACTGGGCGCGCGAGGAGGAGAGGTCGAGCTGGGAGGAGGCGCCGGAGGCCTGCGGCAGCAGGTAGCCCTCCTGGCCGCCGATGATCCAGACCTCGCGGCCGCTGGAGGCGAAGTTCAGCGACTGGTCCTGCGGGAGGTCCTTGTCGTTGCCGTTGTGGACGATGTAGCTGAGGCTGGTCGCCCCCTCGGCGAGCGGCACCTCGAAGACCGCGCCGAAGGCGTCCTTGCGGGCCGGCATCAGCGGGTTGCCCCAGTCGGTGGGGGTGGCGGCGCCCGTCCAGTCGTGCAGGCCCCAGCCGTCGTACTTGCCGTCCGCGCGGTGGTAGTGGATGACCGCGGTGTTCTCCTTCACCGGCACCGCCGGGTCCGGGTTGGCGGTGCGGACGGTCGGGTCGCCCTCCTTGATCCACACCTCGCCGGTGGTGCCGAGGTCGATGTGGCGGTCGGCGTCGACGTCCTTGGTGCCGTTGTTCTCCACCACGAAGCCGACGTCGGAGGCGCCGGACTTCAGCTTCACGTAGGCGAACGCGCCGTAGGCGTCCCGGCCGACGAAGCCGTGCCCGTCCGGCCAGGTGGTGGACTCGCCGTCGGCGAGGTCGCCCCAGGCGTAGAGGTTCCAGCCGTCGTAGTCGCCGTTCTTGCGCTGGTAGTGGACGACGGCGTACGGGCGGGAGGTGGCGCTCGGGGCCTGCTGCGGCACCGGGGCGCCGGTGGTGAAGGAGCCGGTGGCGGAGGCGAGCCGGCCGGCCGAGTCCTGGACGACGGCCTTGTAGCGGACGACGGTGCCGGGGGCGGCGGAGGCGACGTCCTGGGTGACCTTGAAGGAGCCGTTGTCGGCGGTGCCGAGGACCTGCCAGGGGCCGTTGCCGACCTGCGCGGCGAAGGTCACCCGGTTGAAGCCGGTGCCGGGCACCTGGGCGCCGACGGTGACCGTGCCGGAGGAGCCGTCCGCGGGCGCCTGCAGGGTGATCTGCGGGCCGGCGGCGGGCTTGGCCAGCTTGCCGGACGCCTTGTACACCACCGAGGACATCGGCGGCACGGTCACGGTGAGCTTGCGGTCGGCACCGGTGGTGGTCTTGGCGCCGGCGGCCGGGTAGACCGGCCGGAAGTCCATGCCGGCGGAGTAGGTGTCCAGGGCGACGGTCTTCGGCTCGGCCGCGTTGTTCACCGCGACCAGGTACTCGACCTGCTGCTTGGCGTCGATCCGGGAGAAGGCGTACACGCCGGGGCCGTCGGCGGCGTACCGCTCGACCTGGGCGCCGTCGGCGAGCGCCGGGTGGGCCTCGCGCAGCGAGGCGAGGTCGGAGATGCCCTCGTACAGCGCGCCGTGCTTGCCGTAGCGGTCGGCGGAGCCCTTGCTGCCGCCGATGACGTTGTCCGCGTTGTAGGAGGCCGTCTTGGACGCGAACATGTCCTGCCGGGCGTCCTTGTCGCCGCCCGCGCCGGTGAAGCCCTGCTCGTCGCCGTAGTAGACGACCGGCTGTCCGCGGGTGAGGAACTGCAGCTCGTTGGCGAGCAGGTCCTTCTTGAGCAGCAGCTCCTGGCTCGCGCCCTGGTTGTCGCTCTGCAGGAAGCTGCCGAAGCGGCCCATGTCGTGGTTGCCGAGGAAGGTCGGCAGCTCGTAGGCGTCGGTGGCACCGGTGGTGTAGCGGTAGTCCTGCGCGTACAGCTCGGCGAGGGACTTGGCGGAGCCGTTCTGCGAGACGAACCGGCGGGCCGCGTCCTGGAAGGCGAAGTCCAGGGTGGCCTGCAGCTTGCCCTTGGTGACGTACGGGGCGGTGACGGACGGGTCGGCGGAGTACACCTCGCCGAACATGAAGAAGTCCTTGTTGCCGCGCTGCGCGGCGAACTGCTTGAGCGCGGGCGCCCAGTTCTGCCAGAACGCCATGTTGACGTGCTTGACGGTGTCGATCCGGAAGCCGTCCACGCCGGCCTCGGCGACCCAGGTCTGGTAGATCTTCTTGAAGCCCTCGACGACCTTGGGGTTCTGGGTGTCCAGGTCGTCCAGCCCGGAGAAGTCGCCCTCGGTGGAGGACTCGCCGACGAAGGTCGAGTTGCCGCGGTTGTGGTACAGCGACGGGTCGTTCAGCCAGGACGGGGTCTTCGCGTTCGCGTCGGCCGGCGAGCGCAGCACCGGGCTGTACGGGAACGAGTCCTTGGTGATCTTCGGCCAGGCGGTGCCGGCGTCGGCGACGGCGGTCTCGTCGACCGGATTGCCGTCCGCGTCCAGGGTCGGGTAGGCGCCGGCGGAGCGGTAGTCGTAGCTGTGCTCGGCGAAGTCGACGACGTCGGCGGTGTGGTTGGTGATGACGTCGAAGAAGACCTTGATGCCCTTGTCGTGCGCCTTGCGGATCAGCTCCTTGAGCTGGTCGTTGGTGCCGAAGTGCGGGTCGACCTGGGTGAAGTCGGTGATCCAGTAGCCGTGGTAGCCGGCGGAGGCGTCCGCGCCGGTGCCCTGCACGGGCTTGTTCTTGAAGATCGGCGCCATCCAGATGGCGGTGGTGCCGAGGTCCTCGATGTAGTCGAGCTTGTCGATCAGGCCCTGGAGGTCGCCACCGTGGTAGAAGCCCTTGTCGGCGGGGTCGAAGCCGTTGTCGAGGCGACCGCCGGTGATGCCGCCGTTGTCGTTGGCGGTGTTTCCGTTGGCGAAGCGGTCGGGAAGGACGAAGTAGAACTGCTCCTTCGTCAGGTCGTGCCGGGCCGCGGTGGCGGCGAGCGCGGCGTCCGACGGCGGGGCGGGAGGGGCGGCGGCCGCGGCGAGCGGCGCGGAACCCAGGGTGGCGGAGATCAGGGACGCGGCCAGCAGGACAGCTGCTCGGCGGGGTCTGCGGTACGGGGTGGTGCTCCGAGAACGGCGGGGCTGCACATCGGCCACAGCGGGCTCCCTTGGGGCGGCTCGTTCGTCATTGAGTTGAGGTGGCGTGGACGGTAGCGCGCTGCAAGATGTTTCAGCAAGATGCTGAAAATGTTGCAACCGACCTCTTGACCGAACCGTTGCCGAGGCCGCAGAGTCATAGGCGTGCCCGGGCATGACCGCCGGAAGCCGGGCACGACGCGCGGAGCCGCAGAAGCGGCGTGCCCCGCGCGGGGAGACGGTTGCCCGTCGGGTCCGGAGAAACCGGTCCGGAACCCTGACAGAGCCCGACGGGCCTCTCTTCCTCACTCGCCTCCGGGCGCTCCCGGCCCGGCGCCCTTCGGTTCGCGAGGGGGCTCCCGGTGCACCCCCGGGGTCGACCCCGGCGTTGAGCGCAGGCAACAATGGATTGCATGCGTCCCCCCAGGCTCACTCCCCCTCCATCCGTAGGGGGACAGCCGGTGAAGAATCCCCGACCAGAGGATGAGCGGACGGCCACGGGACGTCTGGCAGACTTCTCGTCCATGGGGGAACCGACCGATATCCAGACAGCCGACGCCGACCGCGCCGGCGCGGTGTCCAGCGGTTCCGTCCCGGGCGAGGCCACCGACAGGAGCCCGCTGCCGGACGGAGCCACCAGCGCCGCCCGTACGCGCTCCGCCGCGCTCCGCGGCCGCGTCAACGCCCAGCGGCGCACCCCGGCCCGGCCCCGGCTCTGGTTCGAGCTGGCGCTGATCGGCATCAGCTACTGGCTCTACTCGCTCGTGCGCAACGCCGTCCCCGAGCAGGCGACCGTCGCGCAGAAGCACGCGGACTGGATCTGGCGCTTCGAGCGCACCCTCGGCGTCGGCATAGAGAAGGCGGTCAACCACACGGTCGACCGGGCCGAGTGGCTGATCGTCGGTATGAACTACTACTACGCGACCCTGCACTTCGTCGTCACGATCGGCGTGCTGGTCTGGCTGTACCGCAGACATCCCGGCCGCTACGCGGCCACCCGAACCGTCCTCTTCGTGACCACCGGCATCGCCCTGGTGGGCTTCTACTGCTTCCCGCTGGCCCCGCCCCGGCTGATGACGGGCGGCGGCTTCATCGACACCGTCGCCCTCCACAACACCTGGGGCTCGATGGCCTCCGGCCCGGCGGCGCACGTCTCCAACCAGTACGCGGCGATGCCGTCCATGCACATCGGCTGGTCGCTCTGGTGCGGTCTGACGATCTTCTTCCTGGCCCGGCGGACATGGGTGCGGGTGCTCGGCCTGGTCTATCCGGTGGCGACCCTGGTCGTGATCATCTCCACCGCCAACCACTTCTGGATGGACGCCGTCGGCGGCATCGCCTGCCTCGCGGTCGGCTTCCTGGCCGCCCGGCTGCTGTACCACGTCTGGGTGTACCAGCTGCCCAGGGTGCCGGGCGGGCCGAGCGAGCGCCCGGTCACCGTCCCGGTGGACTGGACGACGCCGGTCACCGCCGGCCGCCGCTGACCGCGGCGGCCCGCCGCCGGGCCCGTCACGGCCCGTAGAACAGCCGCTCCACCACCGCCCGCGCCCGGCGGGTCGTCCGCCGGTAGTCGTCCACCAGCTCCCCGCTGTGGCCGACCCCGTACCCCAGGTAGCGGGCCACGCCGGACAGCTCGCGGGCGTCGCCGGGGAAGCTGTCGCCGGGCCGGCCGCGCACCAGCATCACGGCGCTGCGCACCCGCGAGGCCAGCACCCAGGCGGCGTCCAGCACCAGCGCGTCCTCGTGCGACAGCAGCCCGGCCCGGGCGGCCTCCGCGAGGGCCTTGCGGGTGCGGGTGGTGCGCAGCCCGGGCAGCTCGTGGCCGTGCTGGAGCTGGTAGAGCTGCACCACCCATTCGACGTCGGCCAGGCCGCCGCGGCCGATCTTGGTGTGGGTGGTGGGGTCGGCGCCGCGCGGCAGCCGTTCGGACTCGATCCTGGCCTTGATCCGGCGGATCTCGGTGAGGTCCCGCTCGGGCACGCCGCCGCCCGGGTAGCGCAGCGGGTCGATCAGCGCCCGGAAGCGCTCCCCCAGGTCCGGGTCGCCGGCGACCGGTTCGGCGCGCAGCAGCGCCTGGCTCTCCCACACGTGCGACCAGCGCCGGTAGTAGGCGGCGTACGAGCCGAGGGTCCGCACCAGCGGGCCGTTGCGGCCCTCCGGGCGGAGGTCGGCGTCGACCAGCAGCGGCGGCTCGGTGGAGGGGGCGGCGAGCAGGGTCCGCAGTTCGTGGCAGACCGCGTGGGCGGCCTTGGCGGCGTCCTCCTCGAGCGCCTCCAGGACGGGTTCGTGGACGAGCAGGACGTCGGCGTCGGAGCCGTAGCCGAGCTCGTGGCCGCCGAAGCGGCCCATGGCGATCACCGCGAGCCGGGTCGGCAGTTCGCCGTTGCGGGCCTCCCAGCCGGCGATGCAGGCGCGCAGGGCGCCCTGGAGGGTGGCCGCGTTGAGGGCGGTGAGGGCCTCGCCGGCGGCGTCGACGGCCTCCGCCGGGTCCTCGCCGAAGCGGCCGAGCACGTCGGCGGCGGCGGTGCGGAACAGCTCGCGGCGGCGGACGGAGCGGGCGGCCGCGACGCCGGCGGGGGCGCCCCCGGCCCGGCCGACCGCGGCCAGGATCTCCTGTTCGAGGGCGGCCCGGCCGCGCGGTACCAGGCCCTGCGGGTCGCCCAGCATGGCGACCGCCTCGGGCGCGCGCAGCAGCAGGTCGGGGGCGAGCAGGCCGGCGGAGAGCACCCGGGCGAGCTGTTCGGCGGCGGCGCCCTCGTCGCGCAGCAGGCGCAGGTACCAGGGGGTGCGGCCGAGGGCGTCGGAGACCTGCCGGAAGTTGAGCAGCCCGGCGTCCGGGTCGGCGGAGTCGGCGAACCAGCCGAGCAGCACCGGCAGCAGGGTGCGCTGGATGGCGGCCTTGCGGCTGACGCCGGCGGCCAGCGCGGTCAGGTGGCGCAGCGCGGCGGCCGGGTCGGCGTAACCGAGTGCCTCCAGCCGGGCCTTGGCGGCCTCGGGACGCAGGCCGGCGGCGCCGGCGGGCAGCTCGGCGACGGCGTCCAGCAGCGGGCGGTAGAACAGCCGCTCGTGCAGTCGGCGGACCTCGACGGCGTGCCGTTTCCACTCGCGCTGGAGTGCGGCCACCGGGTCGGCCCGGGTGTCGTCGTTGATCAGGGCGGCGAGGGAGCGGGCGAGCCTGCGCTGGTCGTCCTGGCCGGTGGGCATCAGGTGGGTGCGGCGCAGCCGGTGCAGCTGGATGCGGTGCTCGAGCGAGCGCAGGAAGCGGTAGGCGGTGTCGAGGGAGGCGGCGTCGGCGCGGCCGACGTAGCCGCCGGCGCTGAGCGCCTGCAGGGCCTGCAGGGTGTTGCCGCTGCGCAGGGCGGGGTCGGTGCGGCCGTGCACCAGCTGGAGCAGCTGGACGGAGAACTCGACGTCGCGCAGCCCGCCCGGGCCGAGCTTGAGCTGCCGGTCGAGTTCGGTGGCGGGGATGGCGTCGACGACGCGGCGGCGCATCTGCTGCACGTCGGCGACGAAGTTCTCGCGGGCGGCGGCCTGCCAGACCAGCGGGGAGATGGCGTCGGTGTAGGCGGCGCCGAGTTCGGTGTCGCCGGCGACCGGCCGGGCCTTGAGCAGCGCCTGGAACTCCCAGGTCTTGGCCCAGCGCTGGTAGTAGGCGAGGTGGCTGGCCAGGGTGCGCACCAGCGGCCCGTTGCGGCCCTCCGGGCGCAGGTTGGCGTCGACCGGCCAGATGACGCCCTCGCCGGTGGTGTCGGAACAGATCCGCATCAGCCGGGCGGCGAGCCGGGTGGCGGCCTGGAGGGCACGGTGCTCGTCGGCGCCCTCCTGGGCCTCGGCGACGAAGACCACGTCCACGTCGGAGACGTAGTTGAGTTCGCCGCCGCCGCACTTGCCCATGCCGATGACGGCGAGCCGGCAGGCGGCCGCGGCGTCCGGGTCCTCGGCGGAGGCGATGTCCAGGGCGGTCTGCAGGGTGGCGCCGGCCAGGTCGGCGAGTTCGGCGGAGGCCTGCGGGAGGTCGGTGGTGCCGGTGAGGTCGCGGGCGGCGATGGCGAGCAGGCAGCGGCGGTAGGCGGTGCGCAGGACGTCGGGGCGGCGGGACGGTTCGGCGGCCCAGACGCGTTCGGTCAGGGCGTGGCGGAACTCGGCCTGGCCGGGGTGGATGTCGTGCGTCTCGAAGGTGACCAGGGCGTGCCAGTCCTCCGGGTGACGGGCCAGGTGGTCGCCGAGGGCGGCGGAGGCGCCGAGGACGCCGAGCAGGCGGTCGCGCAGCGGCTTGGAGGTGGTGAGGGTGTCGCGCAGGGTGTGCCGCTCGGGCTCGTCGAGGGAGTCCAGCAGCCGCGACAGTCCGAGCAGGGCCAGGTCGGGGTCGGCGGTGGCGCCGAGCGCGTCCAGCAGCAGCGGGTCCTCGGCGAGCCCGTGCAGCGCCGGTTCGGCGAGGCGCCGGACCGCGGCGTCCGGGTCCGCGAACCCGCGCCGGACCAGCCGGACCTCCAGGCGGCTCGTCCGGCCGCCGGTCCGCTCCTCCACTGCCATGGCCCCTCCGGTACGGCGCTTCGAGCATCCGAACATGCAGTCCTTACGAGCCTACGGTCAGCGCGACACGATGGCCCGCACGGGCCCGCACGGGCGTAGGACGACCGCGCACCGCCGATGGTGGAATCCGGCATTCTGCTCGGACGATCGGAGGGGCGCGATGCTCCTGCACCTGCTGGCGTCGACGGTTCTGCTGGCGGCCCTGACCGCGGGGCCCGCCGGGGCCGCGTCCCGGCCCGTCGGCCACCGCTCGGCGGCCGTCCTCGACGAGGACTTCTCCCGCCTCGACGTGGGCACGGGGCGGACCTGGGGCTGGAAGACCGCGGCGTACGAGACCTGTACCGACAACCCGAACGACTTCAAGCTGGACCACCTCACCACGTGGTCGACGAGCACCGTCCTCGGCCACCTCTCCATCACCGCCGCACCCGGCCGGCACGGCCGCTGGAACACCGGCCTGCTCACCACCGGCGACTCCTGCGGCTCCGGCGGCAACGGTGCGATGATCCGCACCGGCGGACTGCTCCTCGTGCACGTCCGGATGCCCGCCGCCGACACCGGCAGCTGGCCCGGCCTGTGGACGTGGCGGGACGGCGCGAACGAGATGGACGTGTTCGAGTGGCACGCGGACGCCCCCGGCACGCTCGAGTTCGCCAACCACGTGAAGCGCCCCGGATCGTTCTACTTCTACGAGGGTCCGGAGGTCGGCGCCGAACAGTGGGTGTGGGTCGGCGCGCGGTTCGGCGCGGACAGCGTCGCCTGGTACGTCGGCACCGACCCGGACCACCTGGTCTGCGTGTTCGCCGACACCGTCGGCGTCGGCCCGGACTTCGCCTCGTACCCCGTGCTCAACCTGGCCGTCGACAACGGCGGCTTCCACTCGGCGCCGCCGGAAGCCCGGCCCGCCACGATGGAGGCCGACCGGCTGGTGATCCTCCAGCCCGCCCCGGACACCCTGCCGCAGCCCGGCGGGGTGGGGTCCGTGCCGCTCTGACGGCGCGGCGGCCCCCCCCCCGGAGCAGGTGAATCCGGCCATAGCGGGTGAATTCGATCATCCAGTAGGACGAATCGACGCGTCGCCGGACGGTTCCGCACGGGCCCCCTGCTTCGCTGGCTGACATGTCACCGCCCCTCACCGCCGACAAGGCCCGGCCGATCGGACCGCCGGCCGGCCCGCCCGCCCTGCACGGCCGGGTGGTCGCACTCGTCCCCGCCCACAACGAGGAACACCAGATCGGCGCCGCGATCGAGTCCCTGCTCGCCCAGAGCCGGCCGCCCGACCGCATCATCGTCATCGCCGACAACTGCACCGACGGCACCGTCGCCGTGGCCGCCCGCCACCCGGTCGAGGTGCTCACCACCGAGCGCAACCGGCACAAGAAGGCCGGCGCACTCAACCAGACCCTCGAAGAGCTGCTGTCCGCGCTCGACCCGCAGGACGCCGTCCTCGTCATGGACGCCGACTCCGTCCTGGCACCGGGCTTCGTCGAGGCCGCCCGCCGCCACCTCGACAGGGGCGTGCCCGCCGTCGGCGGCACCTTCGGCGGCAAACCCGGCGGCGGCTTGGTGGGCGCGCTCCAGCGCAACGAGTACGCACGCTACGCCCGCGACCTCAAGCGCCGGGGCGGCCGCACGCTCGTCCTGACCGGCACCGCCACGCTGTTCCGCGCCGAGGTGCTGGACGAGGTCCTCCGGGCCCGCCGCCACGGCCTCCTGCCCGGCGGGCCCGCCGTGTACGACACCGAGGTCCTCACCGAGGACAACGAACTGACGCTCGCCATCCGCCACCTCGGCCACCCGATCTCCGCACCGCCCGAGTGCACGCTGCTCACCGAGGTCATGCCCACCTGGCGCGAGCTCTTCCGGCAGCGGCTGCGCTGGAAGCGCGGCGCGATCGAGAACATCCGCACCTACGGCTGGACCCCGGTCACCCGCGAGTACTGGCTCCGCCAGGCGCTCGCCGTGATCGGACTGGTCGCACTCGTCTCGTACCTGTGCGTGCTGGCCTGGGCGCTGCTGTTCGGCGAGTTCAGGTTCAGCGTGCTCTGGACGACCGTGACCGTGGTCATCGCCGTCGAACGCGTCGTGACCGTCCGCACCCGGGGCCCGGCCATGATGGCCCTCGCCGGCCTCCTGGTGGTCGAGATGGTCTTCGACGTCTTCCTCCAGACCGCCCAGGCCAAAGCGTTCTGGGATGCCCTATGGAAAAAGGAAAGGAACTGGTGAACCGATGTACCACCCGCACACCACGACCGTGACCGGTGCCGCCGGCACCCTCGCCGCCACCGGCGCCAACAGCATGTGGCTGGCGCTGGCCGCCTTCACCCTGACCATGGCCGGGTGCGCCGTACTACGGATCCTCCCGCGCCGCGCGAAGTGATCCCCCGTCCGTTCCCCGGACGGCCGTGACCGGCCGGGCCGGCGCCCCTGCGCCGGCCCGGCCGCCGTGGGTCACCGGTCAGGCGTCGGGATCACTCGCTCGGACCCGTGTCGCGTCCCGCCTTCACCATTCCGAGGAGGGGGACCGCCAGCACGCCCGCCAGGAGCGGCAGCCGCCACCACCAGCCCGGCCCCACCGCCAGCACCGGCACCATCGCGAACACGACCAGGGACGACGCCAGTGCCGTCGTCCACACCCAACGCCCTCGGCTCCTGGCGGACTTCAGGCGCGTCCAGGCCACCAGCCACATGGCCGCCAGCAGCAGCGCCAGCCCGGCGTACAGCAGCCCCGTGAGTTGAGCCAGGGCAGGACCCACCAGGTCGTCCCGGTCGAGGGCACCCGCCGGGGTGGTGTCCATGGCCGCCGCGGCCGCCCCGACCCCCGCCGCCACGACCAGCCAGTACCCGGCCTGCCCCAACGCCCACCGCCGATCCGTCACTTCACCCCTCCGCCGTCCGACCGACGGCGATCGTAGCGACGCCCCGGATCGGCGGTGTCACCAGTCCGACTCGGCGATGACAGGCAGCCCGGCCTCGAGCATCCGCGCCACCACCAGTTCGGCCAACTCCTCGTTGCAGATCGGCCAGACCATCGGACGGTCACCGGTCTGCACCGGCAAGTACGCCCCTTCGCCGACCTCCAGCAGGGCGTAGCTGTCGCGCTGCGTCGTCCACATGGACTCATAGCTGCTGAGATCGAACTCGGACACCGGGCACCCACCTCCACCAGGCCAACACGTTGATCTTCACATCACGTGGGACGCCTGAAAACGCCCCTCGGGCCGACGGATGCGATCCGCCGGCCCGAGGGGCGTCGTGATGTCCCGGGGTGCGGGGTTACAGCACCTGCAGGTTCTTCCGCAGCTCGAACGGGGTGACCTCGGAGCGGTACTCCTCCCACTCCTGGCGCTTGTTGCGCAGGAAGAAGTCGAAGACGTGCTCGCCGAGGGTCTCGGCGACGAGTTCGCTGCGCTGCATGAGGTCGATGGCCTCGCCGAGGTTCTGCGGCATGGGCTGGATGCCCAGGGCGCGGCGCTCGGCGTCGGAGAGGGCCCACACGTCGTCGTCGGCGCCGGACGGGAGTTCGTAGCCCTCCTCGATGCCCTTGAGGCCGGCGGCGAGGGTGACGGCGTAGGCGAGGTAGGGGTTGCAGCCGGTGTCGAGGGAGCGGACCTCGACCCGGGTGGAGCCCTGCTTGCCGGGCTTGTACATGGGGACGCGGATCAGCGCGGAGCGGTTGTTGTGGCCCCAGCAGATGTACGAGGGGGCCTCGCCGCCGGCGCCCGCGGTGCGCTGCGAGCCGCCCCAGATGCGCTTGTAGGAGTTGACCCACTGGTTGGTGACGGCGGCGGTCTCGGCGGCGTGCTTGAGCAGGCCGGCGATGAAGGAGCGGCCGACCTTGGACAGCTGGTACTCGGCGCCGGACTCGTGGAAGGCGTTGCGGTCGCCCTCGAAGAGGGAGACGTGGGTGTGCATGCCGGAGCCGGGGTGGTCGGAGAACGGCTTGGGCATGAAGCTGGCGTGCACGCCCTGCTCCAGCGCGACCTCCTTCATGACCAGGCGGAAGGTCATGATGTTGTCGGCGGTGGAGAGTGCGTCGGCGTACCGGAGGTCGATCTCCTGCTGGCCGGGGGCGCCCTCGTGGTGGGAGAACTCCACCGAGATGCCCATGGACTCGAGCATGGTGATCGCCTGGCGGCGGAAGTCGTGGCCGACGCCGCGCGGGGTGTGGTCGAAGTAGCCGGACTGGTCGGCCGGGATCGGCGGGGTGCCGTCGCCCGGGAGGTTCTTCAGCAGGAAGAACTCGATCTCCGGGTGGGTGTAGAAGGTGAAGCCCAGGCTGGAGGCCTTCTCCAGGGTGCGCTTGAGCACGTACCGCGGGTCGGCGAAGGACGGGGAGCCGTCCGGCATGAGGATGTCGCAGAACATGCGCGCGGTGCCGGGGGTCTCGGAGCGCCACGGCAGTATCTGGAACGTGGTCGGGTCCGGCTTGGCGATCATGTCGGATTCGTAGACGCGGGCGAAGCCCTCGATCGCCGAGCCGTCGAAGCCGATGCCTTCCTCGAAGGCCTGCTCCAGCTCGGCGGGCGCGACTGCGACCGACTTGAGGAACCCGAGGACGTCGGTGAACCACAGCCGGACAAAACGGATGTCACGCTCCTCGAGCGTGCGAAGCACGAACTCCTGCTGCTTGCCCATGGGGACAGTCTCACCTCTGCTCTTTACGTCCGTGTTACGCCCGGCGGCGGCGGGGCTGTGGCCGGAGCGGCGCGTGGTCCCGCGACCGATCCCATCATGGCGGATCATCGCCCCTCGTCCACCTCTGGGTGGTGGCGGACCACTGTTGTCGCCGGCTCGCCTCCGGGCCCTCCCGACCCGGCACCGACGGTCTCCCCCAGCCTGACGGCCGGGAGGTGCCCCCATGCTCCGTCGCTGCGCTCCCTCGCTCGCCCTCCTTGCCCGCCGACGGGCAGGAGGGGCCCACCCTTTCGGCACCGGCGGGCCCTTCGGCTCGGGGTGGACAGTGGTCCCGAGGGGTACCCCCCGCGACATAACGTCAGTTAGACGATTACACTCGGGGCCATGCCGAATCTCCGTCTCGCCCTGTGCCAGATCGACCCCTGGGTCGGTGACATCGCCCGCAACGGCGACGAGGTGGTGCGCTGGACCAGGCAGGCCGTCGAGGCCGGTGCCGGGCTGGTCGCCTTCCCCGAGATGGCCCTGACCGGGTACCCGGTCGAGGACCTCGCCCTGCGCAGTTCCTTCGTCGAGGCGTCCCGCACCGCCCTGGTCGAGCTCGCCGCCCGGCTGGCGGCCGAGGGCCTGGGCGAGGTGCCCGTCGTGGTCGGCTACCTCGGCCGCTCCGAGCACGACTCCGCGCGCCTGCACCGCCCGGCGGGCTCCCCGCAGAACTGCGCCGCCGTGCTGCACCGCGGCGCGGTGGTGAACCGCTTCGCCAAGCACTACCTGCCCAACTACGGCGTCTTCGACGAGTACCGCTACTTCGTCCCCGGCGACCAGCTGGTGGTGCTGAACCTGCACGGCGTCGACGTGGCGCTCGCGATCTGCGAGGACATCTGGCAGGACGGCGGCCGGGCGACGGCCGCGGGCGAGGTCGGGGCCGGCCTGCTGCTGGTGGTCAACGGCTCGCCGTACGAGCGGAACAAGGACGACGTCCGGCTGGAGCTGGTGCAGCGCCGGGCCGCCGAGGCCGGCTGCACGCTCGCCTACCTGAACATGGTCGGCGCCCAGGACGAGCTGGTCTTCGACGGCGACTCGGTGGTGGTCTCGGCCGGCGGCGAGGTGCTGGCCCGCGCCCCGCAGTTCGAGGAGAAGCTGCTGCTCACCGACCTGGAGCTGCCGGCGGCCTCCTCGGAGCACACCGACGGGCTGATCCTCACCGACGGCCTGCACCTGGTCCGCGTGGACCTGGGCGGCGAGCCGCTGCCGGCCCCGGCCGAACCGGTCGCCGCCGAGATCGCGCCGCGGCTGGACGACGAGGCGGAGATCTACGCCGCCCTGGTCGAGGGCACCCGGGCGTACGTACGCAAGAACGGCTTCAAGTCGGTGCTGATCGGCCTGTCCGGCGGCATCGACTCGGCGCTGGTCGCCGCGATCGCGGTGGACGCCGTCGGCGCGGAGAACGTGCACTGCATCTCGATGCCCAGCCAGTACTCCTCGGAGCACTCCAAGGACGACGCGGCCGAGCTGGCCCGCCGCACCGGCCTCAACTTCCGCACCGTATCGATCGCCCCGATGTTCGACGCCTACATGGGGTCGCTGGGACTGACCGGCCTGGCGGAGGAGAACCTGCAGTCCCGACTGCGCGGCACCCTGCTGATGGCCGTCTCCAACCAGGAGGGCCACATCGTCCTCGCGCCGGGCAACAAGAGCGAGCTGGCCGTGGGCTACTCGACGCTGTACGGCGACTCGGTGGGCGCGTACGGGCCCATCAAGGACGTCTACAAGTCGCTGATCTTCCGGCTGGCGAAGTGGCGCAACGAGGCGGCTGAGGCCCGCGGCGAGGTGCCGCCGATCCCGGAGAACACCATCAGCAAGCCGCCGTCCGCCGAGCTGCGGCCGGGCCAGGTCGACACCGACTCGCTGCCCGACTACGACCTGCTGGACACCGTCCTCGACCTGTACGTCGAGGGCGACCTGGGGCGGGACGCGATCGTCGCCAAGGGCTTCGCGCCCGAGGTGGTCGACCGGATCGTCCGGCTGGTCGACACGGCCGAGTACAAGCGCCGCCAGTACCCGCCGGGCCCGAAGATCTCCCCCAAGGGCTTCGGCCGGGACCGCCGCCTGCCGATCACCAACCGCTGGCGCCGCGGCTGACCTGCCGGGGCACGTGGATACCCACAAGGGGCGCTGGGGGCACCTACCGGCCGAAGGCCGGGGGGTGCCCCCAGCGTCCCCGTTCGGCTGCCCATCCGCCCAGAAGGCGTGCGTCAGCCGAGGGAGGCCTGCCAGGTCCAGGAGGTGCGGCGGGGGCGGCCGGCGAGGGTCGCTCGGCCGGTGCACCAGAGCAGGACGGCGGCCGGCTCCCCGGGCGGGGCGTCGGGGAACAGCCGGGCCAGCACGGCGGCGCACAGCGGGGCCGGCAGGTGCCACTCGGCGCCGAGGCCGCGGGTGATGTCCCAGGCGTGCAGCAGTGTCTCGGCGGTGCCCATGGCGGCGAAGCCGGACGGGTCGCAGGGGCCCCAGTGCCAGGCGCGGGCCTCGGGTCCGGCGGCGGCGAGCGCCGCCGAGAGCAGTCCGCCGGCGGCCCGGACGACCTGCAGCAGTTCGGCGACCGGTGTCCGCGGACGGACGGTCAGGTCGAAGGGCAGGTAGCCGTCACGGGGCCGGGCGGCGAGCTGGCCGGCGTAGGCGAGCAGGTCGTGGGCGATGTGCACGGCGGTCTCGCGGCACGTCCAGGTGAGGGGCCCGGCCTGGACCGACCAGTCGTCCTCCTCGTGGAGGACCAGCACACCGAGCGCCTCGGTCAGCGCGCGGTCCACGTCTCGTCCGTCCATGCCTGTCATCGTCCCACGCGGGGCGGTGCAGGGACGGCCGCACCGGGCCGGTGCGGCCGGTCAGTACACGTAGGTGGCGGTCAGCGCGCGGTGGTCGCTGCCGTCGGCGGGCAGCACCTTGGAGTCGGTCGGCCTGAGCCCGCCCTTGCTGAGGATCTGGTCGATCCGGGCCATCGGGAAGGCGGACGGCCAGGAGAAGCCGAAGCCGTCGCCGGCGGCGCCCTGCGCGGAGCGCATCTGCGAGGTGATCGGGGCGAGGCTGCGGTCGTTCATGGTGCCGTTGAGGTCGCCGAGCAGGATGACCTTCTTGAGCTGCTCGGCCTCGATGGCGTCGCCGAGCGCCTGGGCGCTGTGGTCGCGCCGGCCGGCGGTGAAGCCGCTCTCGGACTTGATCCGCACCGACGGCAGGTGGGCGACGTACACGGCGAGCGGGCCCGACGGGGTGGTGACCTGTGCACGGAAGGCGCGGGTCCAGCCGATCCGGATGTCCACCTCGCGGACGTCCCCGATCGGGAAGGTCGACCAGAGGCCGACGGTGCCCCGCACCGCGTGGTACGGGTACTTGGCGGCCAGGCCTTCGGTGTAGGTGGGGACGGCACTCGCGGCGAGCTCCTCCAGGGCGACGATCTCGGCGCCGGATCCGTTGAGGAGCTTGATCGTGCCGGCGGTGTCGCTGTTGGCGGCCGCCACGTTGTGGGTGAGCACGGTGAAGTCGCCGCGGCCGCCGCCCTTGTCGCTGAGCAGGCCGCCGAAGAGGTTCAGCCAGACGATCGCGGGCAGCAGCACCGCGGTGAGTGCGGTCGCCGAGCGGCGCCACAGGCCGACCGCGATCAGCAGCGGAACGGCCAGGCCCAGCCAGGGCAGGAAGGTCTCCAGCAGGCTGCCGAGGTTGCCCCAGCGGTTGGGGACGACCGCGTGGAGGGCGAGCAGCAGTGCGGTGAGGACGGCGAACCCGGCGGTGACCCAGCCGCGGCGCGGGTCGAGCCAGCGGCGGAGGTCGAACCGGCGGTGGGGGCCCGTCGGTTCGGCCGGGCCCCCGCCCGCCGCTGCCACTGCCTCGTCCGCCTGCACCATGCGCCCCGCTCCTCCGCACCCGGCGTCGTCGTGCCGCCGGGATGGTCCGTGCCCGTTCCGGCCGCGCCGGTCGGGCGTGTGCGGCGGATCGGTGTCGATCCGCCGCACACGCCCGGTCGTATTCTCGGCTCAGCCTATGACGGCATGGACGCGGAAGGGCGGCCGGGAGGTTGCGGCACGCCCCCGATCAGCGGGACTGCCCGGCCGGCTGCCCTCCGGACGGCTGTGCGCCGACGCCGTTGAGCACGGCGTCGACCATCTGCTCGGCGAGTTCGGGGTCGTCCAGCGGGGCCTCGTCCCACAGCACGGTGCGCAGCAGGATCGGGCCGATGACGATCTCGCAGACGAGTTCGACGTCGAGGTCGGCGCGGAGCACGCCCTCGTCGATGCCACGGCGCACGATGGCGCGGGCGAGCTCGCGGCGGGGCCTGACCACCTGTTCCTGGTACGCCTGACGGAGCTCGGGCCAGGTGTTCATCTGGCTGAGGGCGGACTTCAGCATCCAGCGGGAGCGCTTGGCGAGGCCGCGGCGGCGCATGTAGTCGATCATGCCGACGAGCTCGTCGCGAACGGTGCCGCCGGTGCGTTCGGGGAGCGGGGACTCGAGTCTGGCGACCACGTCGACCAGCAGGGCCTCCTTGTTGGGCCAGCGCCGGTAGATGGTGGCCTTGCCGACGCCGGCGGCGGCCGCGATGCCCTCGATCGACAGCTCGGAGAGGCTCCTGCCGTCCTCGATCAGGTTCTCGACGGCGGCGAAGATGGCCTGCTCGGCCGCCTCGCTGCGCGGGCGGCCCCGCCGCGGGGCACAGAGCTCCGCCGCGGTGCCGTCCTCGTCGGCGCCGCATGCCGAGACGGTCGGTTCGGTGTGCATGGCGCCATTCTCTCCTGATCGGGCCGTTCTCCGGTGATCTCCCCGGAGGGTCAGACCTTGGCGGGCCGCGGTTCGCTGTCGGCCTGGGCCGGGACGGCGGCCGGCCCGGCGGCGGCCTTGCCGGGCAGCAGCACCAGGGCGAGCACCACGCCGAGGGCGGTGATGCCCGCGGAGAGGCCGGCCACCACGTGCATGGCGTGCATGAAGGCGTCCTGGGCGGGGGCGACCAGGTCGCGGGCGCCGGTGCGCTCGGCGACGGCCAGGGTGGCCTCCAGGGACTCGCCGGCCTTGTCCCGCACGGCGGCGGGGAGCTGTGCGAGGTGGTCGCCCATGCCGTCGCGGTAGACGGTGGAGAGCACCGCGCCGAGGACGGCGACACCGAGCGAGCCGCCGACCTGGCGGAAGGTGTTGTTGATGGCGGAGCCCGCACCGGCCTTCTCGCGGGGCAGCGAGCCCATGATGGCGACGGTGACCGGCGGCATGACGTGGGCCATACCGGCGCCCATGACGAAGCCGATGACGACGAGCACCCAGATCGGGGTGGTGGCGTCGAGCAGCAGGTAGCCGAGGAAGCCGACGGCGACGAGGGCCATGCCGCCGGCGCAGGTGGCGCGGACGCCGAAGCGGTCGACGACGAGCCGGGCGCGCGGGGCGAAGGCCATCTGGGCGGCGGCCAGCGGCAGCATCAGCAGGCCGGACTGGAGGGCGCTGTAGCCGCGGACGCTCTGGGTGTAGAAGACGCCGAAGAAGGAGACGCCCATCAGGCCGAAGAAGACGACGCCGATGACGACGACGGAGGCGGAGAACACCCGGTTGCGGAACCAGGTGACGTCCAGCGCGGGGTGGGAGGTGCGCCGCTCGAAGACGACGAACGCGGTGAGGGCGAGCAGGCCGACCAGGATCGGCACCCAGGCGCCGGCCGCGGTGAAGTCGGCGAGTTCGCCGCCCTTGATGATGCCGTAGATCAGGGCGACCAGGCCGATCACGGAGAGCAGCACGCCGACCGGGTCGAGCCTGCCGGGCTTCGGGTCGCGGGAGTTCGGCACCAGGATCGACATGGCGACGAGGGCGACGAGCACGATCGGGACGTTGACCAGGAAGACCGAGCCCCACCAGAAGTGCTCGATGAGCAGGCCGCCGGTGATCGGGCCGATGGCGATGGCCAGGCCGACGGCGCCGGCCCAGATGCCGATCGCCTTGGGCTGCTCCTTGCGCTCGAAGACGTTCATGATGATGGCGAGGGTGGCGGGCATCACGAAGGCGCCGCCGAGGCCCATGACCGCGCGGAAGGCGATGAGCTGGCCGGGGCTGTCCGCGAGGGCGGAGAGCAGCGAGCCGAGGCCGAAGACGGCCATGCCGGCGAGCAGGGACCACTTGCGCCCGAGCCGGTCGCCGAGCAGGCCGGCGGTGAAGAGCAGGCCGGCGAAGACCAGCGTGTAGGAGTTGATCGCCCACTCGAGGTCGCTCTGGCTGGCGCCGAGGCCGGTGGGGGCGGGCTGGGCGATGGTCTTCATCGCCACGTTGAGGATCGAGTTGTCGAGGACGACGACGAGCAGGGCGAGGATCAGGGTGCCCAGGATCGCCCAGCGGCGGCGGTGGATGGCGTCGGGTGAGCGTGGTGGCGCTGCGGTGGTCATGGTGTGGAGTCCCCGTCCGTACGAGAGTGCTGTGCGGACTTACGAGCCGAAAGCGTCTCGTAACCCGTTCGGCCCAAGCCTAGACCTTTTTTCGATACGAGACGGATCCGTATCGTAAAGTCTGGGTAAAGGGTTCGCACCAGGGGCCCGGAAGACCGCCGCCGCCCCGGGTCTTTGCGGCGGGCGGGCGGCGTGCAAGCATGGGGGCAGATCCGGGGACGCCGTACGGCGCCACGAGACGACAACCCTTCAGGAGTCTGTTCGATGAACGCTTCTCCGCTTCAGCCTGCCCCGTCGCAGGAAGGCACCGTGCTTTACGGCGGCATCACCAACCGGCGCGTGACCGTGCGCGACCTGGCCAAGGCCAAGCAGCACGGCGAGCGCTGGGCGATGCTGACCGCCTACGACGCGCTGACCGCCGGTGTCTTCGACGAGGCGGGCATCCCGGTGCTGCTGGTCGGCGACTCGGCCGGCAACTGCCACCTCGGCTACGAGACCACCGTGCCGGTGACCATGGACCAGATGGTGATGCTCTCCGCAGCCGTCGTCCGCGGCACCAAGCGGGCCCTCGTGGTCGGCGACATGCCCTTCGGCTCCTACCAGGAGTCGCCCGCCCAGGCCATGCACAACGCCGCCCGCCTGATGAAGGAGGCCGGCGTCGGCGCCGTCAAGCTGGAGGGCGGCGAGCGCAGCGCCCGCTCCATCGAGCTGCTGGTCGAGGCCGGCATCCCGGTGATGGCGCACATCGGCCTCACCCCGCAGTCGGTGCACGCCTTCGGCGGGTACCCGGTGCAGGGGCGCGGAGACGAGGCCGCGCACCAGCTGCTGCGCGACGCCAAGGCCGTGCAGCAGGCCGGCGCCTTCTCGGTGGTGCTGGAGGCGGTGCCCGCCGAGCTGGCCGCCCAGGTCACCGAGCAGCTGGCGATCCCGACCGTAGGAATCGGCGCGGGCGTCGACACCGACGCCCAGGTGCTCGTCTGGACGGACATGGCCGGCATGACCGCCGGCCGGGTGCCGAAGTTCGTCAAGCAGTACGCCAACCTGCGGGCCGTCCTCGGCGAGGCCGCCCGCGAGTTCGCGGCCGACGTCAGCACGGGCGCCTTCCCCGCGCCCGAGCACAGCTTCAGCTGAGGCCGGTGCGGCTCTCCGGTTGACGCAGCGTCACGGCGCGCCCGCCCCGGCGGGCGCGCCGTCGGCGTATCGGCGTACCGGGGCGCCGACAGCGGCGTGACAGCGGCCGCCGTCCGCTGACAGCCGGACGACAGCGTGCCGACAGCGGGCCCCGGCAGATTGGTGGCATGACACCGATCGCCACCGCCCCGAACGACCGGGGGCCCCGCAGCAACGCCGTGGAGGTCCGCGGCATCGTCAAGACCTTCGGCGCCACCCGGGCGCTCGACGGCGTCGACCTCACCGTCCGCGAGGGCACCGTCCTCGGCCTGCTCGGCCCCAACGGTGCCGGCAAGACCACCCTCGTCCGCATCCTCTCCACCCTCGTCAAGCCGGACGCCGGCACCGCCCACGTCGGCGGCTACGACGTGCTGCGCCAGCCCAAGCAGCTGCGCCGCACCATCGGCCTCACCGGCCAGTACGCCTCGGTGGACGAGCTGCTCTCCGGCTACGAGAACCTCTACCTGATCGGCCGGCTGCTCGACCTCTCCGCCAAGGAGTCCAAGGCCCGCGCCGGCGAGCTGCTCGAGCGCTTCTCGCTCACCGACGCCGCCAAGCGGCCCGCCAAAACCTACTCCGGCGGCATGCGCCGCCGCCTCGACCTCGCCGCCTCCATGATCGGCCGGCCGAAGGTGCTCTACCTGGACGAGCCCACCACCGGTCTCGACCCGCGCACCCGCAACGAGGTCTGGGACGAGGTCCAGCGGATGGTCGCCGAGGGCTCCACCGTGCTGCTCACCACCCAGTACATGGAGGAGGCCGAGCAGCTCGCCCACGAGCTCACCGTGATCGACCGCGGCCGGGTGATCGCCGCCGGCGGCATCGAGGAGCTCAAGACCCAGGTCGGCGGCCAGACCCTGCAGGTCCGCCCGCTGCACCCGGCCGAACTGCCCGAGATGGCCCGCTGCCTGCACGAGGCCGGCGTGGCCGCGACCTTCTCCGCCGATACCGGCCTGCTCTCCGTGCAGCTCACCGGCGAGGACCAGCTCACCGCCGTCGTCGGCGTGCTGGGCACCCGCGGCTTCGGCATCGCGGGCATCGACACCAAGCTCCCCAGCCTGGACGAGGTCTTCCTCGCCATCACCGGCAAGCCGTCCGCCCCGGCCGCCCCGATCCTCGACAAGGAGCCCGTGGCATGACCGCCGCCACCCTGACCCCCGCCCCGGCCCAGCTGGACGACCCGCGGATCGGCCTCGCCGGACACCTGCGCCACGTCGGCGCGCTGACCCGCCGCAACCTGATGCGGATCAAGGCCGACCCGGAGTCCATGCTCGACGCGGTGCTGATCCCGATCATCTTCACCGTGCTGTTCGTCTACGTCTTCGGCGGCGCGGTCTCCGGCAGCCAGCAGGACTACATCCAGTACATGATCCCGGGCCTGCTCGGCACCACCGGCCTCAACCTGGCGATGGCCGTCGGCACCGGTCTCAACAGCGACTTCCAGACCGGCGTGATGGACCGCTTCCGCACCCTGCCGATCGGCCGGGCCGCCGTGCTGCTCTCCAAGATCGCCGCCGAGACCTGCCGCGGCCTGGTCTCCTTCACCATCCTCATCGGCTTCTCGATGATCCTCGGGCTGGAGATCAAGACCGACTTCCTGCACCTGCTGGGTGCGGTCGGCCTGTCCCTGCTGTTCGGCATGTCGATCGTCTGGATCTCCATGCTGGTCGGCATGTCGCTGCGCAGCGCCCAGGCCGTCCAGGGCGTCAGCATGCTGGTCATCATGCCGCTGCAGTTCGGCAGCTCGATCTTCGCGCCGACCGACACCATGCCGGGCTGGCTGCAGGCCTTCACCGAGTACAACCCGCTCTCCGCGCTGGCCGACGCCTGCCGCAACCTGATCAACGGCGGGCCGCTCACCCACTCGGTGACCATCGTGCTCGCCTGGTCGGTGGCGATCACCGCCGTCACCGCGCCGCTGGCCGTCGCCCGCTTCCGCAAGCGGACCTGACGGAACGCCGGCCGACCGGCCGTCAGAACCTCCCGGGATCGTCCAGCAGGGCGGCCGCCTCCGACACCGTGAGGCGGCCGCCCTCGGCGCATGCCGCGGCGTACTCCTCGGCGCCGAGCAGCCGGGCGAGCGCCGGGACGAGCCGGTCGCGCTCCTGCCGCTCGATGTGGGAGCCGGGCGCCCCGTGCAGGGCGTCGTGGGCGCCGAGCAGCACGGCCGCCCGGCGGGCCGCCCGCGCGTCCTCGCGCTGCTCGGCGAGCGCGAACAGCACACCCGCCGCCGGGAGCAGCAGCATCACCGCCATGTGCTCGGCGAAGATCGTGGCCCCACCGGGCACGGACACCATGGTGCGGCGCCCCTCGGCGAGCATCTCCAGGCCGCGGGGGGCGTCGCCGGAACGGGCGGTCACCCAGCCGCGGATGCAGACCACGATGCCCTGGAAGACCCCGGGCACCAGCGGCCCGAACGTTTCCTGGCCGGCCCCCAGCCGGTCGAGCTCGGCGAGGGCCCGCCCGTACTCGCCGCGCTGGGTGTGGATGTTGCAGAGCACCAGCCGGCCGTAGAGCAGCGCGCCGTCGGCGGCGTGGTTGCCGTGCCGGACGCCGGCCAGGGCCTCCCGGATCAGCCGCTCGCCCCCGGCCTCGTCGAACTCGAACAGTGCCTCGCCGTACCGGGTCTGGAGCAGCGGCACCTCCTGCAGGGCGCCGAGTTCCTCGGCGATCTCGATGGCCTGCCGGTAGGCGTCGGCGGCCCGGCGGCCGTCGCCCTGCTTGGCCGCGTTCTCGGCCTGGGCGGAGAGCGCCTCGGACATGCCCCAGCGGTCGCCGCACCGGGTGAAGATCTCCAGCGCCTCGGCGCTGTCGGCGACGGCCTGGTCGAGGCCGCCGACCCAGTCGTTGAGCAGCCGGGCCCGCAGTTGCAGGGCGAAGGCGAGGTCCAGCGGGCGGCCGTGCCGGCGGGCGCCGTCGACGGCGTCGTCCATGGTCTCCCGCATCCGGTCCATCTCTCCGGAGAGGAAGACCGCGAACACCCGCAGCAGCGCGGGGAAGCGGTAGGCCTGCGGCAGCTCCCGGGTGTAGGTGTCCAGCACCCGGTTCGAGAGGGCGAGCGCGTCGGGGTCGCCGAGCATGGCCATGTCGCCGGTGAACGTCTCCACCAGCCGGTGGAGTTGGATCTGGCGACGGGCCTCGTCCAGGATCTCGGGCGGCATCGGCAACGGCGCGTCCAGCGGAGCGGTCGTCAGCGGCACCGGGCGGGGGGCGTCGGGGCCGTAGGCGTCGGGCCCGAGCGCGCAGACCGCGTCGTACCAGTCGCAGGCCTCCCGCCGGTAGTCGCGCAGCGACCAGAACCAGCTCATGCCCAGGGCGAGGACCAGTGCCTCCTGCTCCTCGCCGTGTTCGACGGCGGCGCGCAGCGCGGACCTGACGTTCTCCAGTTCGCGGTCGAGGAGGGCGAGCCACTCGAGCTGGCCGGGCCCGTGCAGGTGCTGGTCGGCGGTCCGGACGAGCTCGCGGTAGCAGCGGACGTGGCGCTGTTCGGCGCCCTCGCCGCCGGCCTCGGCGAGCTTCTCGGCGGCGTACTCGTGGATGGTCTCCAGCATCCCGTAGCGCGGCCCGCCGTCCAGGTCGGCGACGACCAGGGACTTGTCGACCAGGGAGAGCAGCAGCTCGGCGACGTCCTCGCGGCGGACGTCGGTGCCGTCGGCGGCGACCTGCTCGGCGGCCTCCAGGGTGCAGCCGCCGGCGAAGACGGAGAGCCGGCGCAGCACCGCGCGTTCGCGTTCGCCCAGCAGGTCCCAGCTCCAGTCGACGACGGCGCGCAGCGTCTGCTGGCGGGGCAGCAGGGTGCGGGAGCCGGCGGTGAGCAGGGCGAACCGGCCGTCGAGGCGGTCGGCGATCTGACGCGGGGTCAGGCCGCGCAGCCGGGCGGCGGCGAGCTCGATGGCGAGCGGCAGTCCGTCCAGGCGGCGGCAGATCTCGGCGCAGGCCTCCGGGTCCTCGGCGGGGTCGAAGCCGGGGCGGGCGGCGGCGCCGCGCTCGGCGAGCAGGCGCAGGGCGGCCGGGTCGGGCAGCGGCTCGACCGGCAGCACCGACTCGCCGGGGACACCGAGCGGCTCCCGGCTGGTGGCGAGGACGGTGAGGCCGGGGCACTCGGCGAGCAGCCGGTCGGCGAGGTCGGCGGCGGCCTGGACGAGGTGTTCGCAGTTGTCGAGGACGAGCAGCATCCGGCGCGGGGCGCAGTGCTCGACGATCCGGCGGACGGGGTCGCCGCGGCGGGAGTCCATCACCTCGGCGACGGCGCCGCCGGTGTGCAGCACCGTCTCGCGCAGGCCAAGTGCGGCGGCGACGGCGGCCGGCACGGCCAGGTCGTCCTCCAGCGGGGCGAGTTCGGCCATCCAGACGCCGTCCGGCCAGGTGCCGTCCGCCTGGGCGGCCCGGCCGGCCTCGACGGAGAGCCGGGTCTTGCCGGAGCCGCCGGGCCCGGTGAGGGTGGTGAGCCGGCCGGCCGTCAGGGCCCTGCCGAGGGCGGTCAGGTCGCCGTCGCGGCCGACGAAGCTGGTGAGCCTGGGGCGCAGGTTCCCGGTGGGGGCGGGTGCCTGGGCCGGCACGGGTGCGGGTGCGGCCGGGGCGGGTGCGGGGGCCGGGGCGGGTGCGGCCGGTGCGGGAGCCAGCAGTTCGGCGTGCAGGGCGCGCAGTTCGGGGCCGGGGTCGGCGCCGAGGCGGTCGGCGAGGGTGCGCCGGGCCCGCTCGTAGCGCTGCAGGGCCTCCGCGGTGCGGCCTTCGGCCCGCAGGGCGCGGATCAGCAGGGCGTGCAGCTGCTCGTCGAGCGGGTGCTGTTCGCAGAGCTCGGCGAGTTCGGCGGTGACGTCGGCGGTGCGGCCGAGCGCGAGGTCGGCGGCGATCCGGTGGCGGCGGGCCTCGTCGCGCTGCGCCTCCAGCCGGACGGCGGGGCCGGCCCGGTCCGGCAGGTCGGCGAGGGCGGGGCCGCGCCAGAGGGCGAGCGCGCTGTGCAGGTGGCCGGCGGCCTCCAGGTGGTCGCCGGCGGCGAGCGCCCGGCGGCCGTCGGCGGCGAGCCGGCGGAAGTCGTCCGCGTCCGTCCGGCGGCCGGTCAGCCAGTACCCGGCGGGCCCGGAGCCGATCTCGTCGCGGCCGATGGTGCGGCGCAGCCGGCCGACCAGGGTCTGCAGTGCGGCGGAGGCGTCCTGCGGCGGGTCCTCGCCCCACACCTCGTCCACCAGCAGGTCGGCCGGGACGGGCCGGCCCCCGCGCAGCGCCAGCGCGGCGAGCAGGGCCCGCAGGCGTGCGCCGCCGAGCGGTACCGGGGTGCCGTCGTCGCGGTGGGCCGTGGTGGTTCCGAGGATGCCGTAGTGCACGGCCCCATTCTGGTCGACGGGCCGCGTGGCGGGCGCACATATATCCGGGCCGGTGGAACCGTGGGCGGGTGCCGGGCGTTCTTCCGTGACGGCTTGTCGCCGTCGCGAGCCGCGCGGCATGATCGGTCCCTGCCCGCCCCCGGCCCACACTCGGAGCTCCGCACCATGACCTTCGCCACCACGCAGCGCCGCAGCGAGGAGAGCCGGATCAGCCCGGTGTTCTGGGTGCTGCTCGCGACCCTGGGAACCTCCGCGTGGGCGGTGGTGAGCGGCTTCGGCAATCCCCGGTTCGGGGTGTTCCTGTTCGTGGTGGCGGGCTGGATGGTCTCGCTGTGCCTGCACGAGTACGCGCATGCGCGGACGGCGCTGCACAGCGGGGACATCACCATCGGCGCCAAGGGCTACCTGACGCTGAACCCGTTCAAGTACGCGCACGCCCTGCTGAGCTTCGTCCTGCCGGTGATCTTCGTGATCATGGGCGGGATCGGCCTGCCCGGCGGTGCGGTCTACATCGAGCGGCACCGCATCCGCGGCCGCCTCAAGCACAGCCTGATCTCGGCGGCCGGCCCGCTGGTGAACGTGGTGATCGGCATCGGCCTGCTGGTGCTGGTGAGCTCCGGGGTGTTCGACGACCCGGCGAAGCCGGCGGTGCTGGACGGCCAGGAGCTGATCGTCTCGGCCTTCCCCGCGGCGCTCGGCTTCCTGGCGTTCCTGCAGGTCAGCGCGGCTCTGCTGAACCTGCTGCCGGTGCCCGGCCTGGACGGCTACGGCATCGTCGAGCCCTGGCTGTCGCTCAAGACCCGCCGGGCGATCGAGCCCTTCGCGCCGTACGGCATGCTCGCGGTGTTCGTGATCTTCTGGCAGACCGCGGCCAGCCGGTGGTTCTCGGAGCTGGTGTTCGCGATCACCGACCTGTTCGGCGTCTCCAAGGCCTACCCGGTGGTCGGGCAGTTCCTCTTCCGCTTCTGGGAGTGAGCCCGGACACGGGCACCCCGGGAGGCGCCCGGGGTGCCCGGCTCCGACGACCGGCCTACGACTGCTGCTCGGCGGCGCGGGCCGCGGCGGCGCGCTCCTGGCGGTCCTTGCGGATGTAGAACCAGGCCATGTTCGAGGAGACGCCGGCCATCAGCACCCAGATCACGCCGAACCAGTTGCCCTGGACGAAGGAGACGACGGCGGCCGTCACCGCGAGCACGAGGACGATCGAGGCGAGCAGGGCGTTGCGCGGCATGGTGGAACTCTCCTGGACAGGGACGCCCCCGGCCGGAGCCGGGGACAGCTGGCACCCCATTGTCACCCCCTGGCCCCCGCGCGGGGGCCAGGGGGTGTCGTCGGAGGTGGCCGGGCACCCCGCGCGGTTCCCCGCGCCCCTCGCGGGTACCCGGCTCCCGCAGGCCCCTCCCGGCCGGCTCAGACGTCGGTGATCCGCAGGCCGGCATGCGCCTTGTAGCGGCGGTTGACCGAGATCAGGTTGGCGACCAGCGACTCGACCTGGTGGGCGTTGCGGAGCCGTCCGGCGAAGATGCCGCGCATGCCGGGGATCCGCTCGGCGAGCGCCTGCACGGTGTCGGTGGCGGCGCGGTCCTCGCCCAGCACCATGACGTCGGTGTCGATCCGCTCGATCGACGGGTCCTGCAGCAGCACCGCCGACAGGTGGTGGAAGGCCGCGGTCACCCGGGAGTCCGGCAGCAGGGCGGCGGCCTGCTGGGCGGCGCTGCCCTCCTCCGGCTTGAGCGCGTAGGCGCCCTGCTTGTCGAAGCCCAGCGGGTTGACGCAGTCCACGACGATCTTGCCGGCGAGTTCCTCGCGCAGGGCGGCGAGGGTGCCGGCGTGGCCGTCCCAGGGCACCGCGACGATCACGATGTCGCTCTCCCGGGCGCACGCCGCGTTGTCCGCGCCCCGCACGCCGAGGCCGATCTCCCCGGCGGCGGCCTCGGCGCGTTCGGCCGTCCGGGAGCCGATCACGACCTGCTGGCCCGCCTTGGCGAGCCGATAGGCCAGGCCGCGGCCCTGGTCGCCGGTGCCGCCGAGGACACCCACCACGAGCGAGGACACGTCGAGCGGAGCAGGGGCCGCAGCAGCGGCAGGATTCACCGATTCGGGTTGCGTCATGGACAAGATCCTGCCAAAGCCCGGGGCCCTCCTCCATGCTGTGCCGCATGGACGCGGTGAGACTTTCCGCACTGAGCGCGACACTGGCCGGCACCGGCCTGCTGGACGTCACCCGGGCCTTCGGCGGGGCGCTGCACCGCTCGGTCACCCGGCGTTCCGCCGCCGGGCTGCTGCTGGTGGGCACCGAGCGGTACGAGCCGTGGCACCTGGCCGCCCATCTGGACGAGGAGGCCGCCTGCACCGGCATCGGCGGCCTCGCCCCGGTACTGCTGCGGCACCGGGTGCCGGCCGCCGCGCCGGACCACCTGGCGCACGGCCTGCAGCGGCTCGGCGCGGCGCGACGCGGCGCGACGGTGCTGGTGGTGGCGCCGGAGGAGCCCGGCGAGGGCCTGCTGGAGCGGGTCGAGGGCGCGCGCCGGGGCGGGGCCACCGTGCTCGCACTGGACGCCGGCGACCACGAGCTCGGCGCGCTCGCCCACGAGCGGCTGGCGGTGCCGGTGGCCGGCGAGGGTCCGTTCGACCTGGTGCAGCACCTGGTCGGCGCGGCCGCCTCGGCGCGGCCCTCCCGGGGGCTGCGCAGCCGGCTGGCCGGGCTGGCGGAGCGGCTGGTGGCACCGCCGGTGCTGCGCTGGTGAGCGGCGGGCAGCTGTCGGTGGTGTACGGCCGGTAATTCGGTTGCCCCGCCGCGGGGGCGGGCCGAGGATGGCCGACCGTGAGCTCCGAACCACCCCGATCGCCCCGGCGGCTGCGCACCACCCTGCGCGGGCTGCTCCCGGACACCGCCCCCTGGCGCACCTCGCGGGACTTCCGCCTGCTGTGGAGCTCCGGCTGCGTCTCCAGCCTGGGCAGCTTCCTGACCTACGTGGCGGTGCCGCTGCAGGTGAAGGAGCTCACCGGCTCGTCCTTCCAGGTGGGCCTGGTCGGGGCGTTCGAGCTGGTGCCGCTGGTGGTCTTCGGCCTGTGGGGCGGCGCGCTGGCGGACGCCGTGGACCGCCGCCGGCTGGTGCTGCTCTCCGAGGGCGGGCTGGGCGTGCTGAGTGCCCTGCTGCTGGTCAACGCACTGCTGCCGGAGCCGATGCTGTGGCCGGTCTACGCGGTGGCCGCACTGGTCGCCGCCGTGGACGGCCTGCAGCGGCCGGCCCTGGACTCGCTGACCCCGCGGATCGTCCCGCACGAGCAGCTGACCGCCGCGTTCGCCTTCAACTCGCTGTACCGCAACGTCGGTTCGGTGGCCGGCCCGGCGCTGGCCGGTGTCGTGGTGGCGGTCGCCGGGGTGCAGACCGCGTTCGCCCTGGACGTGGTGAGCTTCGCCGTCTCGCTGCTGCTGCTCGTCCGCATCCGGGCGGTGCCGCCGTCGAGCGGAGCCGAACGCCCCTCGCTGCGGGCCGTCGCGACCGGCGTCCGCTACGCGTGGAGCCGCAAGGACCTGCTGGGCACCTATGCGATCGACGTCTGCGCGATGCTGTTCGCCTACCCGGTGGCGATCTTCCCGTTCCTGGCCGCCGAACTGGACGCCGGCTGGGCGCTCGGCCTGCTCTACGGCGCCTCCGCGGCGGGAGCGCTGGCCGTCTCGGCGACCAGCGGCTGGACGTCGCGCATCCACCGGCACGGCCGGATGCTCGTCCTCGCCGCCCTGGGCTGGGGCGCCGCCATGGTGCTGGCCGGGCTGGCCGGCAACATCTGGCTGGTGCTGCTCTGCCTGGCGGCGGCCGGCGGCGCCGACCAGATCAGCGGCACCGCCCGCTCCACCATGTGGAACCAGTCGATCCCCGACGAGCTGCGCGGCCGCCTCGCCGGGGTGGAGCTGCTCAGCTACTCGGTGGGCCCGCAGCTGGGCCAGGTCCGGGCGGGCGGCGCGGCCGGCCTGATCGGGGTGCGCGGCGCGATCTGGAGCGGCGGTGCGGCCTGCGTGCTCGGTGTCGCCGCGCTCGCCGTCGCCCTGCCGAGCCTGCTCGCCTACGACTCCCGGACGAATCCGCACGCGGCGGCGGTGCGGGCCGCGGCCGAGGGGCGCAGCACCGGCGCAGGCGGCCGCGAGCCCGTTCCGACCGCCTGACGGACGGTCAGTCCTCGTCCTCGCCGGCCGGCCGGTCGTCGCGCCAGCGCGGGTCGTTCTGCCACTCGCGGTTGCGCTCGGCGGCGATCTCCAGCGCGGCGGCCGCCTCGCCGCGGGTCGCGTAGGGGCCGAGCCGGTCCTTGGCCGGGCACTCCGGGCCCTCCTCGACCTTGCCGTGCTTGATGCAGTAGAACCACTCGCCCGGCTTTCCCGTGGGCTTGCGGCCGAATCCCAGTGCCATGAGGGCTGCTCCTGTCGGTGACGTCGTCCTGGGGTGATCCTTTCCCGGCGCCGCTGCCGTACACACGGCGGGTCCGCCGCGCGGCCCGTCCCGGCCGGACACGCCCTAGACTCGCGGGCATGGCTCTCGCACCCGGCACCGTGTCCCCCACCCGCAAGGTCCCCGCCCACATCGCGCGCCCGGAGTACGTGGGGCGGCCCGCGCCCGCGCCGTACACCGGCCCGGAGGTGCAGTCCGCCGAGACGGTCGAGAAGATGCGGATCGCCGGCCGGATCGCCGCGCAGGCCATGGAGGAGGCGGCCAAGCTGATCGCCCCCGGCATCACCACCGACGAGCTCGACGCGGTCGCGCACGCCTACATGTGCGACCACGGCGCGTACCCCTCGGACCTCGGCTACCGGGGCTTCCCCAAGTCGATCTGCACCTCGGTCAACGAGGTGATCTGCCACGGCATCCCGGACTCGACGGTCCTTCAGGACGGCGACATCGTCAACATCGACGCCACCGCCTACATCCACGGCGTGCACGGCGACCTCAACGCCACCTACCTGTGCGGCAACGTGGACGAGGAGTCCAAGCTGCTGGTCGAGCGGACGCGCGAGGCGCTCAACCGGGCGATCAAGGCGGTCAAGCCGGGCCGGCAGGTCAATGTGATCGGCCGGGTCATCGAGTCCTACGCCAAGCGGTTCGGCTACGGCGTCGTCCGGGACTTCACCGGCCACGGCATCAACACCTCGTTCCACTCCGGGCTGATCATCCCGCACTACGACAGCGAGCGGGCCACCGAAGTGATCAAGCCCGGCATGACGTTCACCATCGAGCCGATGCTGACCCTGGGCACCCACGACTACGACATCTGGGAGGACGGCTGGACGGTCGTCACCAAGGACCGCAGGCGGACCGCCCAGTTCGAGCACACCCTGGTGGTCACCGCGGACGGCGCGGAGATCCTCACCCTGCCGTAGACCCGCGACCGGGGCCGGCCGAGGGGCCGGAGGGCGGTGCAGGTGCCGGGTCGCGGATTTTCCGTTATCCGGCACCTGCGCGAGGACTCTCCTAGGGCACGGAGCACCACCCACCCTCGCACCGCCCGGGAGCAACGCCCCATGAGCCTCGCCCGCAGACCCCTCGGAACCGTCCTCGCCGCCCTGACGGCCGCCGCCGCGCTCGCCGCCTGCGGACCGACGGACTCCGGGAGCAGCACGGCCGCCGCACCGCCGAGCACGGCCGCCGACACCGCCCTGCCCGTGCCCCCGCCGAGCCCGGCCTCCGCCGAGCCCGGTACGGCGAGCCCCTCGACGAGCGCACCCGTCCGCACGGCCTCCCCCACGCCGAGCGCCACCAGGCGCTCCACCGTCTCCCTGGCCGGCTACAACCCGAAGGCGAACTCGCAGCGCGACATCGACGCGGCCCTCGCCCTGGCGAAGAGCGACGGGCGGCGGGTCCTGCTCGACTTCGGGACGAACGAGTGCGGCGTCTGCCGGGCCGTCGACGGCCTCTTCGCCAAGAGCCGGATACGCACCACCCTGGACGCCTCCTACCACGTGGTGAAGATCGACCTGGCGAACAGCCGGACCAACATGGCGATCCTCAGCCGCTACGACAGCTCGCACGGCTTCAGCACGCCCGTGCTGATCATCGTCGACGCCCAGGGGAAGGTCGTCACCAACACCAACCGGACCGGCCTGCCGAAGCTGACCGAGACCGGCTTCGACAGCTTCCTCCGCCAGTGGGCGAAGTGACGGCGCGTCGGCCCGCCCAGCAGGGCACGCACCACCGCGCGCGCCGGTGCGCCGCCGCGCTCGCCGCCGTACTCGCGCTCTGCCCGGCCGCCGCGTGCAGCGCCGACGACCGGCCCGCCGCCGCCCCGTCCTCGGCGCGGTTCACCGAGAACGGGGTGACGGTCGACCTCTCCCTCGGAAAGTGGGACGGCTCGGCCGGCACCCTGACCGCCGTGTTCACCCCCGAGCGGGCCGGATACCACCTCTACAGCCTCGACCTGCCGCCCGACGGGATCGACGGCGTCGGACGGCCGACCTCGCTGCGGCTGCGCGGCGGCCTGGAGCAGACCGGCCGCCCCGCCGCCGACTCCGCGCCGCACCCGCTGCAGCTCCCGGGCGACCTCCCGGCGGTGCCGGTCTACCCGGACGGCCCCGTCACCGTGACGCTGCCCGTGCACAGGACGGCGTCCGGGGCGGCGACCGTCCTGGTCGGCTACGCCGCCTGCAGCGAGACCCAGGGCTGCATGCTCCCGGTGGACGGCCACCCCGTCGAACTGACCCTCGACGGCAGCACCGTGGGGTTCCCCGCCGCCGCGGAGTCCACCGCGGCGCACTGAGCGCCCCGCCGTCCGGTGCCCGCGGCGCTCGCTGCGTCGGGCACCGGACGGCCGCACCCGCAGGCGTCCGCAGCGGTGCGGTCGCAGTCTGGAGGTGGAGTGTCGGCCGACGGCGAGGTGTTCTCCATGGACGAGGCGCAGGGGCTCGCGCGGGTCTCGCAGCGGGCCGCGGACGCGGCGCAGCACGTGGAATCCGTGCAGCGGCAGTCCCGCACCCAGGTGCAGCAGGCCCTGGAGCGGGCGGAGGCGGGCGCGCTGGGGCGCGGCGGCCCGGCCCGGAAGGCCGAGCACGGCCACGAGGAGCACGCCGGGTCGGCCTGGCACCACATCCGCGAGAGCTGGCACCGGCGCATCGGGGCGCTGAAGGAACGCGAGGCCCGGCACGACGCCGGCGCCACCGAACGGGCGGCCGAGTACGCCGAGCGGTACGCCCTGGAGGCGGTCGACTTCGCCCTGGAGGCCGTCGACGAGGCGGAGTACGCCGCACTCCGCGCGCTGGCGGCCCGCCTGGAGGCCGACGAGGCAGTGGCCCAGAGCGGCCCGCCGGAGGAACACCGTTAGCTCCCCGTCACCGGCCGGCGGCGGTGCCGATTGCCCGGGCGGCGAACGCTCAGCCGATCAGCCACTGCTCCTGGGCGACCGCGCCGACCTCGGTGCAGGCGTCGGTGAGGACGTCCAGCACGCGCAGCGGGTCGGGAAGCGGCTGGCCGGGGCCGCGCAGCCAGCGCACCTCGGAGCCGTCCAGCAGGGCGGCCGGCGGCAGCAGGGTGTACGAGCCGCGGCAGTGCCAGCGCAGGCCGGGGTGCTCGGACATGGTGTCCGGGGTGGAGTCCAGTTCGCTCGTCCACCACTCGTCCTCGTCGGCCGGGGTGCCGCGGGTGGCGGTGAAGAAGAGGTACCGCTCGTCGCCGACCGCGGCGACCGGGCCGCCCACGCCGAGTTCGTCCAGGCGCTCCAGGGCGAGCTTCCCCGCCTCGGCGGGGACGTCCAGCACGTCGTGGACGCGGCCGGTGGCGGTGACGAAGTTCGCCTGCGGGTCGCGGGACAGCCAGCGGGCCAGCTGCTCGGGATCGGTGGTCGCCTGGGTCTGCCAGGCGAAGGACACGGGGTGCTGGGCCGGTGCCGGACAGCCGACCCGGTCGCAGGAACACCGGTGCCCGGCCGGGTGTGCCGCGGGCGCCACCGGGAACCCGGCGAGCACCGCCCCCAGCAGCAGGTCCAGCCGCACGGCCGCCTCCCCGCCGGTGACCGGACGGACCTGCCGCCGCTCACGCCGCCACCAGGCCGTCCACCTGCTGCTGGCTTCCATCGGGCCCCTTCCGCTCTGCCGTGACCTGCCGTGCCTGGTGCAGCACGGCGAACGACGCACCATCGGACGCAAACACCGGCCGGCGCCCACCGCTTCCCGGGACGCTGTCCGTTGCATCTGCCGTGGCCGTGGCCGGGATCACCGGGACGGCCGACGCCCGGGGCACGATACGGAGTTCGAGAGGTACAACTCGGCGGCAGGGCGCGGCGCTGCGCGCCCCGACCGGCCCGTGCGGGCCCGCGGACCCGGGGTGAACCCGGAGGCGTACAGAGCAGGATAAGGGTGCGCAGGGCCCCCAATTGACCGGGGGCGGTGCTGCGCCGGTCACATCGGCTCCACAGCGCCTCTTCGGGACCTGCACGCCCGCGCCCGGGGCACGGGCCCCCGCGTACCCTGGAGTGCGTGAAGAGCGCGGAGACCGAATTCGTCGGCGGGCCCCTGGACGGCAGGGTCCTGCCGGTCATGCTGAGCAGCTTCTGGACGATCCCCAAGGTCTACCGCGTGCCCGTCCCCGCACAGGACGACCTGCCCGCCGTGACTCTCGTCTACCGCCGGGCGAAGATCCACGGCACCAAGGGCTGGCGCTGGCGCTACGAGTACGACGCCGAGGCGTAGCGCCAACGCCGAGCCCGGTGCCGGTTGTCAGACCTGCTCGTCGGCGAGGATCAGGTACAGCTTGCGCTTCGCCTCGTTGAGCACGGCGAGGCCCTTGGCCCGCTGCTCCTCGGTGCCGGTGAGCATCACCTGGCGGATCGCGTGGTCGACCGCGCCGACCGCCGCACCCACCTCCTGGATCGCCTCCCAGTCGACGCCGCGGCCGGCCTCCTCCCACGGGGACTCCGCGCCCGCGTCGGCCTCGGCACGGCCGGCGTCGGTGAGCTCGAACAGCTTCTTCCCCGAGCTCTCCTGAGCCGCGATCAGACCCTCCTCCTCCAGCAGCTGGAGGGTCGGGTAGACCGAGCCCGGGCTCGGCCGCCACGCACCGCCGGTGCGCTCGCCGATCTCGGTGATCATCTCGTAGCCGTGCATCGGCCGCTCCTTGAGCAGCGCGAGCAGCGACGCGCGGACGTCGCCGCGCCGCGCCCTGCCGCCCCGGCGGCCTCCGCCACCGCGGCCCCATCCGCCGCCCCGCGGACCGCGGCCGTGCCCGGGGAAGTGCCCCGGACCGAAGCCGTGCCCGAACGGGCCGGGCCCCGGCATCCCCGGGCCGCCCGGCGGCACACCGGGCGGGCCGAACGGCCCGAACGCGAACCGCCGCTCGAAGCCCTCCCCCGGCATCCCCTCGCCGGGCACCGGCCCGCGGCGCCACTCTCCTCGATTCCGCCTTCCTTCGCGCATGACGCGCACCACCTTTCGTCCGTGACGCTTCCCCCGAAGCATCTCGATAACTCGACGATATATCGGTGACTGTCGCCCGTCAACGGATTCCGACAACGGGCTGCCGGCGCAGCCGGAGAACCGTGCCGAAGAACGGGCGTGATCACGGCTCACGACAGCACTTCTGATGCGGCGTCCGACACACGTGAGCGACACCCGCCCCGAGCCGAAGGGCCCGCCGGTGCCGAAAGGGTGGGCCCCTCCTGCCCGTCGGCGGGCAAGGAGGGCGAGCGACGGAGCAACGAGTGTCGGCACCGGGTCAGAGGGCCCGGAGGCGAGCGGGCGACAGAACAGCGGCGAGCGGGCGACAGAACAGCGCCCCGAGCCTCAGCTCCCGGGCTTCAGCATCCGCAGGGTCCAGCCCTGGCCGGTCGGGTCGAGGGGGCGGGTGAGCTGCTTGAAGAGGTGTTCGGCGCGCTCGTAGGAGAGCCGGCGGCGGCCGGTGTCGGGGCAGAGGTCGGCGGGCCCCGGAGTGCGGGCGGGGCCGGGGCGGCGTTCGCCGAGGAAGAGCGGGCCGCGGGTGCGGCCGGCCAGCAGGTCGGGCAGCAGGCGGGCGGTGCCGGAACGCCAGCCCACCCAGGTGTCGCCGGTCCGGGCCCGGCGGTCGTCCAGGTCGAGGTCCTCGACGTTCAGGGAGAGCACGGCCTGCACCGGGGCGGCGGATTCGTGCAGCAGCCGCCACAGCGTGTGCTCGCGCAGGGGCAGGCCGGGCAGCGCCCAGAGCCGTTCGAGCAGTTCGGGCGGGATCTGCCCGGTCGTGGCCGGGGGCTCGGGGCGCCGGTCGAGCCCGGCCGCGAGGTCGTCCAGTGCGGCCCAGGCGGCGAAGGAGCGGACGGCGGCGCGGTGCCGGTTCCAGGTGCGGGGTGCGGCACCGCCCCAGGCGGTCGCGAAGACCTGGGCGACCCGCTCGGCGGTGACCGAGCCGAGCGGGGCCTCGTCGCCGAGCGCGAGCCGCAGGCGCCGCAGGGTCTGCCCGTACGAGCGGAGGGTGCCGGCGTCCAGGTCGTCCCGTTCGAGGAACGCCTGCGCGGTGGTGCCGAGGACGGTGTCCGGCGGGCCGGCGGCGGGCAGTGCGTCGGCGCGGCGTTCCAGGAAGGCCCGCTCGGCGGCGTTGCGGGTGAGGGCGGCGGCGCGGCGGAACTCCAGCCGGGCCTCCTCGTACCGGCCGAGGCGTTCGAGCAGGTCGCCCCGGACGCTCGGCAGCAGGTGGTAGTCGCGCAGCGCCGGGTCGGCGGTCAGCTCGTCGGCGAGGGCGAGCCCGGCCTGCGGCCCGTCCGCCCGGCCCACCGCGACCGCCCGGTTGAGCCGGACGACGGGTGTCGGCAGCAGCCGGACGAGCGCCCCGTACAGGGCCGCGATCTGCGCCCAGTCGGTGGCCTCGGCGGTCGGCGCCTGCGCGTGGCAGACGGCGATCGCGGCCTGCAGCACGTACGGGCCGGGCGGGCCGCCGCACTCGCGGGCGCGCAGCATCGCGGTGAAGCCGCGGCGGATCAGCAGCTGGTCCCAGCGGCCGCGGTTCTGCTCGTGCAGTTGGACGGGCTCGCCGGAGGGGCCGGTGCGGGCGGCCGAGCGGGAGGCCTGGATCTCCATCAGGGCGACCAGGCCGTGCACTTCGGCCTCCTGCGGTGCGGCCGTGGCGAGCAGCCGTCCGAGGCGGAGCGCCTCCAGGCACAGGCCGGGGCGCATCAGGTCGTCGCCGGAGGTCGCCGAGTACCCCTCGTTGAAGATCAGGTAGACGACCTCCAGCACCGAGGAGAGGCGGTCGGCGAGTTCGGACTCCTCGGGCAGTTCGAAGGGCACCTGCTCGGCGGCAAGGGTGCGCTTCGCGGCGGCGATGCGCTGCGCGACGGTCTGCTCGGGGACGAGGAAGGCGCGTGCGATCTCCTGCGCCGTCAGGCCGCCGAGCAGACGGAGCGTCAGCGCGATGCGCGCCTCGGTCGGCAGCACGGGGTGGCAGGAGACGAACATCAGCCGCAGGACGTCGTCCTGTTCGGCGTCCTGCGGCTGCCGCAGTTCGTGGGCCAGTTGCTCGTGACGGCGCTCCAGCCGCTGCGAGCGGCGGATGAGGTCGACGGCGCGGCGCTTGGCGATGGCGGTCAGCCAGGCGCCGGGGTTGTCGGGTACGCCGGTCTCGGGCCACTGCTCCAGGGCGGCGACGAGCGCGTCCTGGGCGAGTTCCTCGGCCCGGCCGACGTCGTGCACGATCCGGGTCAGCGCGGCGACGATCCGCGCGGACTCCATCTTCCAGACCGCGTCGATCGTGCGGTGGACATCCAGCACGGCCACGATGACAGCACCCGCCCCGGCCGGACCGCAAACCGGGGCGGGTGCCGGCCGCCCCGGTCAGGGGCCGAAGACCTGCTGCATGATGCTCTCGCCGTCGCCGACGATCCGGCGGAAGCGGCGGGCCAGTTCGATCGCCTCCTCCTTGGAGCGGACCTCGACGAGGGCGAAGCCGGCCACGGCCTCCTTCGCCTCGGCGAACGGGCCGTCGGTGACGGTGATCTCGTCGCCGGAGGAGGTGATCCGGATGCCGCCCGGTTCGAGGCCGCCGGTCGCCAGCAGCACGCCGGCCGCGGTCAGCTCCTCGATGAACCTGCCCATCTCGGCGAAGAGCTTCTCGTCGGGGGCGGCGTCGGTCGGCTTGGTGGTCATCAGGTAGCGCACGGGGATCTCTCCTTCACTCGGGTGTTTCGCGGTGCCCCTGGGCCGCTCGGGCCCCTGGGCTGTTCCGACACCACGTCGAACGAGCTCATGTGACAGGGAATGGCAGTGTTCCCTGTCACATCGCCCGGTCGACGCGGGGCAGGAACACCGACCTGCCGCACCGGAGGAGCCCGCCATGACCACCGCCCCCACCGCCCACGCCGCCCTCACCACCCCCGCCGGCCGCGCCGCCGCGGCACCCGCCGACGCCTCCACCCGCGCCCTGCTGGCCTGCGGTGCCCTCGCCGCACCCCTGTGGGCCGCGGTGTCGCTGGCCCAGGCCGCCACCCGGGACGGCTTCGACATCACCCGCCACCCGCTGAGCGCCCTCGCCGACGGCGGCCTCGGCTGGCTGCAGATCACCGACTTCCTGGTCGCCGGCATCCTCGCCGCGGCCGGCGCGATCGGACTGCGCCGCTCCCTGCGCGGCGCCCCCGGCGGCCGCTGGGCACCGCGGCTGGTCCTCGCCTACGGCATCGGCATGATCGCCGCCGGGGTGCTCGTCATGGACCCGGCCGACGGCTTCCCCGTCGGCACCCCGGACGGCATGCCGGCGAGCCTCAGCTGGCACGCCTACGGCCACATGGCCGCCGGCACGCTCTCCTTCACCGCACTGATCGCCGCCTGCTACGTGCTCGGCCGCCACTTCTCCCGTACCGGACGCCGCGGCTCCGCCGTCGCCTCCCGCGCGGCCGGCACCGCCCTGCTGCTCGGCAACGGCTGGGCCATGGGCGGCGGCCCGGCAGGCACGCTCACCCTCGCGGTCGGCGCCGTCACCGCGATGCTGTGGGTGTCCGCCGTCGCCGCCCGCCTGCTCCGCACTCGCTGACCTTCTCCCTCCCCGCGACTTCCGGCAGCAAAGGACGAACGACATGCCCGCCAAGGCCACCGTGCAGGACTATCTCTCCACCCTCCCCGCCGCCCAGCGCGAGATCACCGACGCGCTCCTGCCGCTCGTCGAGGCGGCCCTGCCCGGCGCCGGCGCCGTCTGGCACGGCCACCCGGCGTGGAGCCTCGGCGCCGCCCCCGGCAAGAACCCGGTCTGCTACCTCAAGGCCTACGCCGGACACGTCGCCTTCGGATTCTGGCGCGGCCAGGAGATCCCCGACCCGTCCGGGCGGCTCGCCCCCGGCGCCCGCACCATGGCCTCCGTCAAGCTCCGGACGGCCGCCGACATCGACCCCGCGCTCTTCGCCGACTGGCTCGCCGCGGCGCGCGGCCTGGAGCAGGCGGCCACCGCCTGAACGCCACACCCGAGCACCTGCCACCGGCCCCGCCCACCCGGCGGGGCCCGCGCACGTCCACGGCCCGCCCGTAACGGTGTGACGACCCCTCACCCCGCAGCCGGCCGACGCGACACACCGGGCGTTGCGGGACACACCGGACGGAGCACCACACACTACGGTGGCCGCATGGCCGCGGAACGAGACCTCGTCACCCTGCTCATCGGGATGCACCCCGTGCTCAACCCCGGGCGGTACGTGTACTGCACGCTGCCGACGAAGGTGCCGCCCGGCCTGCGGCCGGTGGTGACCGTCACCGAGGACGAGGGCATCACCGTCGTGGTGCCGCAGGACGACGCCGACTCGCTCGGCCTGCGCTACGACTTCGTCGCCGCCTGGATCACCCTGCGCATCCACTCCGCACTGGAGGCGGTCGGCCTCACCGCGGCGGTCTCCTCCGAGCTCGCCGCGCACGGCATCAGCTGCAACGTCGCCGCCGGATTCCACCACGACCACCTGTTCGTCCCCGCGGCCGACGGCGAGCGGGCGGTGCGCGTCCTGGAGGAACTGTCGGTCCGCCAGGGCTGAGAGAGCGGGAGCGGCGGCCCCGCCCCGGGTACCACTCGTACGACCGGATTCGCCTCCACCGGCAACGGAGGACGCACGTGACCACCATGCCCTGGACGCCCGCGGCCGCCGCCGCACTCGCCGACTCCCTCGACCACGCCGTCCGGGAGCGCGGCGTCCCCGGCGGGGTGCTCGTGCTGGGCACCGCCGACAGCGGCCCCGGCTCGGGCCGCACCGTCGTCTCCCGCGGCACCGTCGGCCCCGAATGCGGGCCGGCCGCCCCCGACGAGCACACCCGCTACGACATCGCCTCCCTCACCAAGATCATCGCCACCTGGGCGCTGACCGGCCGGGCCCTCGCCGCCGACCTGCTCGATCTGGACACCCCGCTCCGCAGCCGCTTCCCGGACCTCCCGGCCCCGGGCGGTCTGCTGACCGTGCGCCAACTGCTCTCGCACAGTGCCGGCCTGCAACCCGAGACCCGGCTGGACCGCTACCTCCACATCGACCGTCCGCTCGCCGAACTCCTCTGCGCCGAACAGCTCGTGGCCACCCCCGGCACCGAACACCGCTACATCAACCGCGGGTACGTACTGCTCGGACTGCTGCTCGCCGCCGCCCACGACCGGCCGCTGGACGCCCTCGCCGACCGGCTGTGGGGCGAACTCGGCATGCGGGAGACCGAGTTCGGGCCGATCCGGCGGTCGCCGCAGGTCGCCCCGACCGAGCAGCGGCTGCGCGGCGCACCCCGCACCTGGGGCATCCCGCACGACCCCAACGCCGCCCTGCTGAACGGCGTCGCCGGCCACGCGGGCGCGTTCTCCACCGCCGCCGACCTCGCCCTCTTCGCCGAACACCTGCTGACCACCGACGATCCCTGGCCGGCCGCCTCCCTGGCGCCGCAGATCGCCGTCGAACCGGGCCGCACCCGCGGCCTCGGCTGGCTCCTCACCGAGGCGGGAGCGGCCTACCACCACGGCTACACCGGCACCAGCCTGTTCTTCTCCCCCGGCACCGGCCGCTACGCGGTGCTGCTGACCAACGCGGTCTACCACGGCTTCAGCGGCAGCCGGCTGACCCCGCTGCGCGACCGCGTCCTCGCCGCACTCACCGCGCCCTGAACGCACGGGTGTCCGCACCGGCGCAGGGCCGGTGCGGACACCGCGTCGGGGCGGGCTCAGCCGCACCAGACCGCCGTGGCGTGGGCGGGGTCGAGCGCATTGGTGACGTGGTGCAGCGAGGTCGGGTCGAAGGCCACCAGGACGTGCTCCGAGAGGTCGATCGGGCAGCTGTCCTGGACGGTGATGTTGTCCACGTTCGGTCCGGCCAGGAACTGCGTCCGGTACGGGGTGACCACCTCGTCGAAGACGGTGGAGATCACGGTGTACCGGACGCCCGGCACGGTGTCCGGCAGCGAGGACAGCTTCTGGTTGAAGGCCGAGCCGACCACCTGGTCCTTGCAGGCCGGGCAGGCAGTGTAGATCAGTTCCGCGACCCGGGGCAGGTACGGGGCCAGGTTGGCGATCCCGGACAGCGTGGTGCCGTGGTTGGACGGCGCCAGCGCGACCAGCTTGTCCACCTTGCTCGCGCCGTCGAGGAACTTCAGGTAGTAGTTCGGGATCATCCCGCCCTGCGAGTGCCCGACGATGTCGACCTTGGACGCGCCGGTGTACGACCTCACCAGGTCGACGAACCGGCCGAGTTGGGCCGCGGACTCGGCGGCCGGGCCGAGCCCGCCGATCGGCAGCAGCAGCCCGCTGCCGGAGGAGGTGATGCCGGGCACCATGCCGTAGTCGAGGGCGAAGACGCAGTAGCCCTTGCTCTTCAGCAGCGGGGAGAGCACCAGCCAGTTCTCGTAGCGGTTGGCGAAGGTGCCGTGCACCAGGACGACCGGGTTGGGGTGCGCGGCGCTCGGCCGGCAGTTCCAGTCGTTGGCGCCGGGCGGGGAGGCCACGGTGTCGCCGTCGGGCGGGGTCGAGGCGGCGGTCGCGGTCTCGGCGGCGACGGCGGTGGACGCACCGCCGCCCAGCAGTGCGGCGGCCAGCAGGGCGGAGCCGAGGGCGGCCACGAGCCTGCTGCGAACGGGCTTGCGGTGCAGCGGTCTTGCGGAGAAGCAGAGAAGTGGGGTTCTCAACTGTTGCCTCCACACCAGAAGTTTGTTACCAACAGGTAACCCGGAGTGCCTCCATCATCGGGTCGCCGCACCCGACCGGCGCTTGGGCGTCCCCCAGACCTGGACGGTGATTTCTGTGAGCAGTCACAATTCCCCTCCGCCCGCAGGAGACTGGCGCGTCCCGGTGATCGGCGGCGTCCCCGCGGACCAGCGGCTGCTCGCGGCCGTCCCAGAACTCGTCCGGGACGTGCTCGCCGTCCTGCTCGACCGGCTGCCCACCTACCGGCGGCTGCCGCGCGAACTGGTCGACGGCGAACTCAGCCGCACCACCGAACGCCGCATCCGCACCCTCGCCCGCGCCGTCCGCACCGGGGAGACCGCCCCCGACGAGGAGTTCGCCACCGTGCGCGAGGCCGCCGCCCGGCGTGCCGAGGAAGGACTGCCGCTGGACGCCGTCCTGCTCGCCCACCACCTCGGCCTGGAGGTCTGCTGGCAGCGGATGACCAGGCACGCCGGGGACGGCGACACCGCCGACCTGCTCGCCCTCCACCGGCTGCTGCTCGACCACCTCCGGCAGATCACCGCCGCGGCCGGCGCCGGCTACTTCGAGGAGCGCCGCACCATAGTCGACGAACGGCACGCCGCCCGGCACGCCCTGCTCACCGCCCTGCTCGACGGCGCACCCGCCGAGGAGGCCGCCGCCCGCGCCGGTGTACGGCTCCCTCCCGGCTACGCCGTCCTCGTCCTGGCCGTCGCCGACCATCCCGACGAACACACCGCGGGCGTCGACCGGACGGTGGCCGGCCGCCGCAAACTCCGCCGCCTGCGCGCCGAACTCGACCACCGGACACGGCACTCCGCCCTCTCGGTGCTCTCCGCGAGCGGCGGCGTGGTGCTCGTCCCGCTGGAGAGCCGGCCGTCCGCCGTCCCCGCCGCGGAGTGGCAGCGCCTCGCGGACACCGTCGCCCGGACGGCACGGGCGGCGGGCGTGCCCGTCCTGGCCGCGGCGGCGCCCGCCGACCCTGCAGGTGTGGCCGCGGCCGCCGCACTCGCCTGCGAAGTGCTGGAAGTGGCCCAGGCGTTCGGCCGTCCGCCGGGGCTGTACCGGCTGGACGACCTGCTGCTGGAGTACCAGCTCAGCAGACCCGGCCACGCCCGGCCGAGACTCGCCGCCCTCATCCAGCCCCTGGAGGGAGCGGGCGAGTTGCTGGCCACCCTGCGCACCCACCTGGCGGGCGGCCTCAACCGGCGGCACACCGCCGGCGCCCTCCACCTCCACCCCAACACCGTCGACTACCGCCTGCGCCGCATCGCCGCCCTCACCGGCCTCGACCCGGCCCGCCCCGCCGACCTCCTGCGCATCACCGCCGCCGTAGCCGCCCACGACGCCGAACGCGCCTGAAGCGCCCGGCCGCACCTCCGGCGCCTGCCGGTCCCGGCCGGGACGGCGTACAGCCGGGTCGGCCGCTTCAACGGGTCGTCCGCCCCGGCACTCCGCGAACCGGCCCCCGTCGCACGCAGAAGGCCCCGGGCTGCGCTGGCGCGGGCCGGGGCCTTCTGAGTAGCCGGGGGCGGACGAGTCGGCCTGTACGCCGGGTTCTGTCTCCCGGGTTGCTTGCGCGGCCCGGGGAGGCGGCCATCCATCTAGGGCTGCCGTTGCCGACAGCCTCGTGCGGTCCACCCGCGGACTCGGGCGAGCAGCCCTCGAACATCCGCGCACGGCGCCCCGAGGGGCACCGATCTTGACCTTGCTCCAGGTGGGGTTTACCGAGCCGGCCGAGTCACCTCGGTCGCTGGTGGTCTCTTACACCACCGTTTCACCCTTACCCGCCGCCGAAGCGGTGGGCGGTCTGCTTTCTGTGGCACTGTCCCGCGGGTCACCCCGGGTGGGCGTTACCCACCACCCTGCTCTGTGGAGCCCGGACGTTCCTCGGCGGGTCCGTGTGGGACCCGTCGCGACCGCCCGGCCGGCTCGTCCGCCGTAATGGTCATCGTAGCCGCTCGGGGGCCGCCCCCGGCACACCGGCCCTGGCGGGGTCGAGCCGGGCCGCGACCCGGGCGGCGCTCGCCGCCGCCCGCGGGGTGGTGGTGGCCACGCCCAGGCCGACGACGGCGAGGCCGAGGCCGGTGACGATCCACCAGCCGGCGTGGCTGGCCTCGGCGAAGCCGGTGGCGACCGGTCCGACCAGGGCGGAGGTGGCCACCGTGCCGATCACCGCGACGCCGAGGGACTGACCGACCGAGCGGCTGGTGGAGGCGACCGCGGCCGCCACCCCGGCCTGGGCGAGCGGCATGCCGGAGACCGCCGAGTTGGTGATCGGCGCGTTCACCAGTCCGAAGCCGAGCCCGAACAGCGCGTAGGCGCCGAGGACGAGCGCCGGCGGGGAGTCCGCGGCGACGCGGGTGAGCAGCAGTCCGCTGGCGGCCAGCGCGACACCCGCGCAGACCAGCGGCAGCCGGGGCCCGCGCCGTCCGACGATCCGTCCCGAGACCGGTGCGAAGACCAGCATCATGACCGCCATCGGCAGGGTGAACAGCCCCGCCTGGACGGGGTCGTACCCGCGGACCTCCTGCAGGTAGAGCGCATTGAGGAAGAGGAAGCCGCCGAGCGAGGCGAAGGCGCAGACGGCGGTCACGGTGGCGCCGCTGAACGGCACGCTGGCGAAGAACCGCGGGTCGATCAGCGGCTCCCGCACCCGCGACTCCCACAGCGGCAGCAGGACGAGGGCGGTGAGCGCCACCCCGGCCAGGGCGAGGATCAGCGGGGACGTCCAGCCGTGGCCGGGGCCCTCGATGATCGCGGCCGTGCCGCAGCCGAGCAGCAGCAGCATCAGCAGCTGGCCGACCGGGTCGAGCCGGCGCGGCCTCGGCGACCGGGACTCCGGCACGTACCGCACGGTCAGCACGAAGGCGGCCAGGCCGACCGGGACGTTGACCAGGAAGATCGCCGGCCAGCCGGCGCTGTCCACCAGGAAGCCGCCGATCAGCGGGCCGAGCGCCATCGAGATGCCGACCACGCCGCCCCAGACGCCGATCGCCTGGGCGCGCTCCCGCGGGTCGGTGAAGGTGTTGGTGATGATCGACATGGCGACCGGGTTGAGCATCGAGCCGCCGACCGCCTGCAGGCTGCGGAAGGCGATCAGCCAGCCGAGGCTCGGGGCGAGGCTGCACAGCAGCGAGCCGAGGACGAAGACGAGCAGGCCGATCAGGAAGATCCGCCGCCGCCCGACCCGGTCGGCGACCGAGCCGGAGAGCATCAGCAGTGCGGCCAGCACCAGGGTGTAGGCGTCGATCACCCACTGCAGGCCGGAGGCGGGCGCCGCCAGGTCGTGCTGGATCGCCGGCAGCGCGACGTTCACCACGGTGGTGTCGAGGCTGACGATGAACAGGCTGAGGCAGCAGACGGCCAGCACGAGCAGGCGGCGTCGGCGGCCGCCGTCCGGGGCGCCGGCACGGGCGTCGGCGTCGCCGAAACCGGGCGAGGGCGGGAGGGGTCGGCTCAGGGACATCGGGGCGGCTCACACGGGTGCGAAGCGGACGGTACGGGTGGCGGGGTCGGCGCTGGTCAGGCGGACGCGGATGCGTTCGCCGAGCGGCAGCCCGGCCCCGTCGCCGTCGCACTTGGCCACGACGGCGGGCTCGGACAGCTGTACGGTGCCGCGGGCGGGGCGGTGCTCGTCCACCTCGATCACCACGGCGTCGAAGTCCTCCCCCTCGCGGCCGTTCAGCAGCTCGGCCTCGAGGAGATCCACGCAGGCCCGCTCCACCTCGTGGGCCCGCCGGTCGCCGCGTTCCATCGCCCCGGGCACCGCGAGCAGGTCGTCGCGCACCCAGCCGGGCACCTCGGTGCCGCCGGCCACCGCCAGGCAGATCTCCTGCGCGTACCGGTCGGCGAGCCGGCGCAGCGGCGCGGTGCAGTGGCTGTACGGGGCGGCGAGCGCGGCGTGGCCCGGGTCGGCGGGCGGTGCGGTGCCCTGCGCCTCGTCGAAGGCGTGGTAGCCGGCGCCGCGCAGCAGGCCGGTGCACTCCTCCAGGAAGGCGGCGTTGCGGGTGTCGGCCGGGTCGAGCGAGCGGATCAGGTCGGGGTACGCCATGGTCTCGGGCCAGTCGACGCCCAACGCGCGGGCGACCCGGTGGAGCCTGGCGTAGGCGGCCTCGGGGGCGGCGGGCAGGGTGCGGAGCAGGCCGATCCCGGCGTCCAGCATGAGGTCGGCGGCGGCCATGCCGGTGAGCAGGGAGATCTGGGCGTTCCAGCCGTCCGCCGGTCGGGGCGAGCGGTAGACCAGGCGGTAGCCGCCGTCGGCCGGTTCGACCTCCTGCTCGGGGACGGGGAGGCTGATCCCGCCGCGGGCGGCCTCCTGCTGCTCCCGCAGCCGTCCGATCTCGGCGAGGAGCAGGAGCTGGTCGTCCGCGGTGCCGGCGTCGACCGCCTGCTGCGCGCCTGCGTAGTCGAGTCTGCGGTGGGAGCGGACCTGGGCGCGGCGGACGTCGGCGAGGACCACGGCGCCGTCCGCGTCGAGGTCGATCTGCCACAGCACCGCGGGGCGCAGCCGGCCGGGGAGCAGGCTGGCGGCGTCCTCGGACAGCCGGGGCGGGTGGAGCGGCACCCGGGTGTCGGGGAAGTAGAGGGTCTGCACCCGGCGGTGGGCCTCGGCGTCGACCGCGCCACCGGGTGCGACGAACGCGGCGACGTCGGCGATGGCGTAGTACACGCGGTAGCCGCCGTCGCGGCGGGCCAGGTGCATCGCCTGGTCGAGGTCGCGGGAGTCCGGCGGGTCCAGGGTGAACAGTTCGAGGTCGGTGGCGTCCGTGTCGGGCAGCCGGGGGACGGCGGCCGCGCGGTCGGCCTCGGCGAGCACCTCGGCAGGCCATTCGGTACGGATCTCCAGCCGGCTGCGCAGATCGGCGAGCTCGGTGTTGATCCGGGCGGTGTCGGCGGTGCGGACACTCAGTTGTCGGCGCGGCATGATCGCAGCGTAAGGGCGGGACCGGGCCCGGGCCCGTCGGGCGCGTCCCCCCGATGGTCGGAGGCGGTGAGGCCGCGTGGCGGGGAGTTGACGACCGGTCTCCGGACGGGCCGGTGCGGCCGCTGTGAGTGGTGCGGGCCGGGGTGCGGGCGGTCGCCCGGGCGCCAGTACAGTGGCGGGGACGTCTGCCACAAAGTGTTGAGGAGTGCCGCCGTGCTGGTCCTGTTGCCGCCCTCGGAGGGCAAGGCCGCGTCGGCGGAGGGCGCACCCGTCGAGCTGGACGGGCTCTCGCTGCCCGGCCTGACCTCGGCGCGGCGGGCCGTGCTCGACGCCCTGGTCGGGCTCTGCCGCGGGGACGAGGACACGGCGGCCGAGGTGCTCGGGCTGTCCAAGGGGCTGCGGGGCGAGATCGCCCGCAATGCCGGGCTGCCGGAGGCCGGGGCCCTGCCGGCCGGCGAGGTGTACACCGGGGTGCTGTTCGACAACCTCGGTCTGGCCAAGCTCGACGAGGAGGCGTACCGGCGGGCGGAGCGCTCGCTGCTGGTCTTCTCCGGGCTGTGGGGCGCCGTACGGATCGGCGACCGGATTCCGCCGTACCGCTGCTCGATGGGGGTGAAGCTGCCGCCGCTCGGCGCCCTCGGCACGTACTGGCGGGCCGCCACCGGAAGCGTCCTGCCGGAGGCTGCCGGGGACGGGCTGGTGCTGGACCTGCGGAGTTCGGCGTACGCCGCCGCATGGAAGCCCGCGGGGGAGGTCGCCGCGCGGACGGCGACCGTGCGGGTGCTGCACGAGCGGATGGTCGACGGGGAGCCGAAGCGGTCGGTGGTCAGCCACTTCAACAAGGCCACCAAGGGCCGGCTCGTCCGCGACCTGCTGAACGCGGGCGCCGACCCGGCGGGCCCGGGCGACCTCGTGGACGCCCTCACCGCGCTGGGCTACCGCGTCGAGGTTTCCGCCCGCGGCACGGCCCGCCGGCCCTGGCAGCTCGACGTCGTGGTGAACGAGATCCACTAGGAGGTCGGGTCAGCCGCACAGGGGCGGGCCGCACCTGCAGAGTCGGCCCGTCCCTCATCGCGCAGTTCCCCGCGCCCCTGTGCGGCTGACCCACGCCCTGGCAGGAGCTACCGCAGGTGGCTGGTGTCGTTGAGGAGGCGGAGGGAGGCGTTGCCGTCGGTGTAGTACTGGACGGCGCAGAGGGAGGCGGCGGACAGCTCCATGCGGTAGACGGCGTCGGGCGGGGCACCGAGGGCGAGCCGGACGAGGGTCTTGATGGGGCTGACGTGGGAGACCACGAGGACGGTCCGGCCGGGGTGGCGGGCGAGGATCTTGTCGCGGGCGACGCCGGTGCGGTGGGCGAGGCCGGCGAAGCTCTCGCTGCTGCCGGTGGGCTTGGCCTTGGCGGAGCCGAGCCAGGCGTTCAGGTCGTCCGGGTACTGCTCCTGGACCTCCCCGAAGGTGAGGCCCTCCCAGGCGCCGAAGTCGAGCTCCCGCAGGCCGTCCTCCAGCCGGACGTCGAGGCCGAGCCGCCGGGCGACGGCCTCGGCGGTCTCCCGGGTGCGCCGCATCGGGGAGCTGACGACGGCCTGCACCGTGCCGCGGGCGGCGAGCGCCTCGGCGACCCGTTCGGCCTGCCAGCGGCCCTTCTCGGAGAGTTCGGGGTCGGTGCCGCCGCTGCCGGAGAAGCGCTTCTGCGGGGTGAGGGCGGTCTCGCCGTGCCGGAGCAGGACGAAGGTGGTGGGGGTGCCGAGGTCGGCGGGGGCGGCCCAGCCGGCCCGCGGGGCGGCGGGTTCGGGCAGTGCCTCCTCCACCGGGGCGGCGGGGGCCGGGCGGGCCTTGGGCTCCCACTGGCGGCCGGCCCGGCCGGCGTCCATGGCCTCGTTGGCGAGCCGGTCGGCGTCCTTGTTCCGCTCGCGGGGGATCCAGGTGTAGGCGACCCGGCCGCGCGGGAAGACGGTGCGGGCCTCGGCGGCCAGCGGCTGCATGTCGGGGTGCTTGATCTTCCACCGGCCGGACATCTGCTCGACGACCAGCTTGGAGTCCATCCGGACGTCGACGGAGGCGTCCGGGTCGAGTCCGTGGGCGGCCCGCAGGCCGGCGATCAGCCCGCGGTACTCGGCGACGTTGTTGGTGGCGTGCCCGATGAACTCGGCGGCCTCGGCGATGATCGCCCCGGACTGGGCGTCCCGGACCACCGCACCGTAGCCGGCCGGCCCCGGGTTGCCCCGGGAGCCGCCGTCGGCCTCGACGATGAACCTGCGGCCGGCCACGGGCTCAGACGCCCGACTCGGCGGTGCGGACCAGGATGCGGCCGCAGTTCTCGCAGCGGACGACCGCGTCGGCGGGCTCGGCCTTGATGGCGTTGAGGTCGGTGATGGCGAACTCGACCCGGCAGCCCTCGCAGCGGCGCTGCTGCAGGCGGGCCGCGCCGACGCCGCCCTGCTGCTCGCGCAGGCGGGTGTAGAGCTTGAGCAGGTCGGCGGGGATGACCTTGGCGACGGCCTCGCGGTCGCGGGTGGTCTTCTCGACCTCGGCGTCGATCTCGGCCCAGGCGGCGTTGCGGCGCTCCTCGGCCTCCTTGAGGACGACGTCGGAGTGCTGCAGACGGGCCGTCAGCTCGGTGACCCGGCCCTGGGCGGACTCCAGGCGCTCCATGACCTCGAGGACGACGTCCTCCAGGTCGGACTGGCGCTTGGCGAGCGAGCCGGTCTCGTGCTGGAGGTTCTCCAGGTCCTTGGGGGAGGTGACGGTGCCGGAGTCCATCCGCTGCTGGTTGCGGGCGGCGCGGGCGCGGACCTGCTCGACGTCCTGCTCGGCCTTGGTCTGCTCACGGGTGGTGTCGGAGAGCTGGGCCTGGGCGGCGACGACCAGGTCCTTGAGGGCGGTGTGGTCGGCGCCGGCCTTCTCGATCTCGGCGAGCTCGGGCAGGGTGCGGCGCCGGTGGGCCAGCTGGTCCAGGCGGGAGTCGATGGCCTGCAGGTCGAGCAGGCGGATCTGGTCGGCGGGCGCGGCGTTCAAGCGGGAAGCTCCTGTGTGGAATCGATCAGGTGTCAGGCGGTGTACGGCATGGGGGCGTGCCCCGTCCACGGGTCGGTGACCACGGTGGAGACCTTGGTCTCCAGCTGCCAGCCGTGCTTGCCGGCCGCCTCGGTCAGCGACCGGGCGGCGAGGTCCAGCCAGGGCCACTCGGTGGCCCAGTGGGCGGCGTCGACGAGGGCGACCGGCGCGGCCTCGGACGCCTCGGAGGCGGGGTGGTGGCGCAGGTCGGCGGTGACGTACGCGTCGACGCCGGCGGCGCGGACCTCGGCGAAGAAGGAGTCGCCCGAGCCGCCGCAGACGGCGACCCGGGAGATCGTCCGCTCCGGGTCGCCGGAGACGCGGACGCCGGTGGCGGTGGCGGGCAGCCCGGCGGCGACCCGGGCGGCGAAGGCGGCGAGGGTCATCGGCTCGGGCAGGACGCCGATCCGGCCGCCGCCGCGGCGGCCCGCGGGGTCGGTGGGGTCGGGCACCAGCGGGCCGGTGACGCGCAGGCCGACCGCCTCGGCGAGGGCGTCGGAGACGCCGGGGTCGGCGTGGTCGGCGTTGGTGTGCGCGACGTGCAGCGCGATGCCCTGCCGGATCAGCGTGTGCACCACCCGGCCCTTGAAGGTGGTGGCGGCGACGCTGGTGGTGCCGCGCAGGTAGAGGGGGTGGTGGGTGACGACCAGGTCGGCACCCCATGCGACGGCCTCGTCGACCACCGCCTGCACCGGGTCGACGGCGAAGAGGACGCGCCCGACCTCGGCGTCCGGGTCGCCGCAGACCAGGCCGACGGCGTCCCAGGACTCCGCCCACTGCGGCGGGTACAGCTCTTCGAGCGCGGTGATCACGTCGGACAGTTTCGGCACCTGTCGAGACTACCGCGCCCGGCGGGCGCGCCGTTCCGCGCCGTTCCGAGCCCGGCCCGTACAGCTGCGCGTCAACCCGCGCGCGACGGTGCGCGGTCCCCGGCGGCCGCCGGAGGAGGAGCGCTCCGCGGCCGGCGCGCTCCGGCACGGGAAGCCGCGATCCGGTCGCACACCGGCGGCCGCGCACGACCGGAATGGGATCTGGATCACCCTTATGAGTGAAGTGACCCGGGCTGCGTTGAGTCCCACCGACCACGAAAGTAACTTCAGTTCCGCGAACGAGAGTTGCCCTGACCTGGGGGGTCGGGAAGGGCCGCCGTCGATCGGCCCGGGCCGGGCGAGTGGCCCAGGGCGGTCCGGCGGAGGGCGGCTCTCGTCACTTCCAGGACGACCGGGCCGCGGTGCCGGAGCAGTGGGCAGCCGCGGCGTCGACACGAAGGGGTGTGAAGCGATGGGGGCGGGCACACCGCTGCGTTCGGCCTCGGTGGCGGGGCCGGTCGGTGAGGGGCCGGATGCGGACGGCACCGCACTGGAGGTCGTGCGGACGGCCGCGGCCGGTGCGCAGGGGCGGGGAGGCGAGGACGGCCGGGCGGCCGCCGTCGAGGGCCCCCGGCGCAGCGCCCGGCCGTCCGCAACGGCGTACCGCACCGCGGTGCGACGCAGGCCGGCAGAGGGCGAACCCCCCGGTGGTGCACGGGATTTCGCCGCGCCAGCGGTCGACCCCTTCGAGGGGAGGGGGTCGACCGGTCAGCCGGCCGGCGAACGGGAGCGGTTATCCGCCCGACTGACCCGTGCCGGGCTGGCCGCACCGCCGGGCCTGCCGGCGGGCTCCGCCGGTCTGCCGCTGGGCCGCTGGGTCCTCGACCGGCTGCGCCGCGACGGCGATCCCGGGGTCGCCTGGCCCGCGGCCCAACCGGTCGCCCGCGGCCTCGTCGACCTGCTCGCACGGGTGCACGGGCTGGGGCTCGCGCTGCGCGACCTCTCCCCCGCCCAGGTGCGCGTCCGGCCGGACGGCGCCCTGTGGCTCGCCGGTCCGCAGCCGTACCGGGCCCCGGCGGCCGGGGCCGCGGTGCTGCGCCGCGGCGGGTACGGCGACGACCGGCACGCGCTCGGCGGGCTGCTGTTCCTGCTGGCCACCGGCCACGACCCGCTGCTCGCCGAGGAGTTCCCGGAGGCCCGGGCCGCCGCCCCCGCACCGCTGCCCGCCGAGGCCCGGCTGCGCCGCTGGCTGGCGCTGGCCGCCCGCAGCGGCGAGACCGCCCTCAGGCTCGCCCCGCCCGTCCTCGGCCTGCGCGCCGAGGCACCCGCCGACCGCTGGTCCCTCGACCGCGCGGCGGCCGCCCTCGCCTATCCGGCACCACCCGGCGCCTGAACCGCCGCCGAACGCCCCGCCCCCGCACGGACCAGGAGTGCCGCCGATGAGCACCGCCGCCCCCACCGCCGCCCGGGCGCTGCGCCGGTTCGGCTTCACCTTCGCCCCCGACGGCTCGCACGCCGCCTGCCTGGCCGCCGGCCCGGACGGCGGCTGGTACGCCGAGAGCTGGCGGCTGCCCGCCGACGGCGGCCCCGCCGAGGCCGGCCCGCTGGCCCTGCCCGGCGGCCGCACCGAGAACCTCCGCTCGCAGCTGGTCGCCCTGCCCGACGGCCGGGTGCTGGTCTGCCGCCACGACGGCGAGCGCCACGACCTCGTCCTGCTCTCCCCCGGCGCCGCCGAGCGCGAGCAGCAGCTGGCCCGGCTGTGGATGCCCGGCCTGCGGCTGCTGCCCGCACCGGCCGGCGGCGCGATCGCGCTCGGCACCGACCAGCGCCCGGTCACCACGGTCTGGCGGATCGCCGCCGACGGTTCACCGCCCGCCCCGGCCGCCGAACTCCCCGGCCTGTACGGCGGCGGCGTCTGGCTGGACGACGCCGGCCGGCTGCTCGCCCTGGACAGGGTGGTCGGCGGATCGGTGCGCACCGTCGTCCTGGACCTCGAACTCGGCGCCGTCACACCGCTGCTGGAGATCGCCGAGGGCAGCAACGACCGACTGCTGCTGTTCGACCCGGCGAGCGGCTTCGGGATGGTCCGCAGCGACGCCGCGGGCGCCGACCGGCTCGGCTGGGCCGTGCTCGGCGGCACCGACCCCGTCCGCTTCCCGGACTGCCTGCACCTGTCCGGCACCCTGCTGCGTCCGATCGCGCTCGCCCCCGGCGGCGCGGCGGAGCCGCGGGTCGTCCTGCAGCTCGACCACGGCGCCGCGTCCGCGCTCGCCCTCTGGCAACCCGCGGCCGGCCGGCTCGACCGGCTGCCCGCCCCGCCCGGCCGCTTCGGCGAGACCGGCCACTGGTCGGCGGGCGGCCTGCGCATCCCGTACTCGGCACCGGACCGCCCGGCCGCGCTGGCCACCCTCGACGTGGACACCCTGCTGGCCTCCCTCGCCGCCGGCGTCCCGGGGGCCGTCCCGCCGCCGCTGCCGCTGCAGCTCGCCCCGCTCGCCGCCGGCGCGGTGCCGGGGGCGCCGCCCGGTGCCGGCACCGGGGAGCATCCGGGCTGGCGGGTGGACGGCTCGGCCGAGCCCGGCGACGGCGGCCACTGGCAGGGCGCCAGGATCGTCCACCTCGGCGGCCCGGCCGGGACGGTCGAGGCCGTGGTGTACGGCGGCGACGGCTGGCTCGCCGCCCCGCACCTGGTGCTGGCGCTGCACGGCGGCCCGGCCGACGCCTGGCGGCTGGAGTTCGACCCGGCCCTGCAGCGGATCGCCGCCCAGGGCACCGCCGTGGTCGCCCCCAACCAGCGCGGCTCCACCGGCTACGGGCCGGAGCACGAGGCGGCGGTGCACGGTGCCTGGGGCGGCCCCGACCTCGACGACGTCCTCCACCTGCTGGACGGCCTGGCCGAGCAGCGGGCCGCACTCGGCCTGGAGCCGCCCGCACTGTTCGGGGTGAGCTACGGCGCCTTCCTCGCCCTGCTCACCGCCGCCCACGCCCCCGCCGGGCACCTGGCCCGGTGTGCGGTGGTGGCGCCGTTCCTCTCCGGCGCGCGGCTGCTGGCCGAGTCCGCGGAGCCCGTCCGGGCGATGTGCGCGCGGCTCGGCGGGGACGCCGAACCCGGCGACGGCCGCGGCCCGCGGGACGTGCTGCAGCTCGCCGACCGGATCACCGCACCGCTGCTGGTCCTGCACGGCGACCGGGACGAGGTGGTGCCGGTCGGGCAGTCCCGCACCCTCCGCCACGAGCTGCTGCGGCTCGGCCGCGCCGAGGGCTCCGACTTCCGCTACGTCGAGGCCGCCGGGGCCGGCCACGAGCTGCTCACCGAGGAGGGCGCAGCCGTCCTGCACGAACTGCTGGCCGGCTTCCTCCGGACGGGCCGCCCGGCGTAGCGGTCGGGGCCGCCCCCGGCCGGGGTCCCGGCCTGCGGACGGGGGGATTGGAGTCTGCTGTGCGCGGGCAGTGACCGTCCAGATAGGCTCCTGTGCGATTGCGGCCGCCGCGGCGGCCCCGGCCCGGGTGCCGAACGCCCCGGGCGGCCTGCCGCCCTGCGCCCGTCCAGACGACGCTGCATCCGCAGCACCGCACCGCACGGAGAAGACAGAACCTGATGTCCGAAACCCTCACCGACACCACCGAGCACGACCGCACCGCGCCCGGCGCCGACGAGGCCATGACCGACGACAGCGCGCACGGCCGCCACCGCGGCAGGACGGCCCCGGACGACCGCGCCGACGCCGACCCGCACGGCCGGCACCGCCGCTGACCGTCCGCCCGCTCACCGGCGGCCCGGGGCACCCGCCCCGGGCCGCCGGTGCTTTTCCGGCCCTACATCCGCCCGGCCTCAGCCGAGGGTGATCACGGTGCGCAGTGCCTCGCCGCTGCGCATCTGTGCGATCGCCTCGTTCACGTCGGCGAGCGGCACCCGGTGGGTGACCAGGGCGGCCAGGTCGAGCGGGCGGGCCCGCCAGTGGTCGACGACGGTGGCGGCGGTGCGGGCGACGTCGCCGCCGCCGTAGAGCGAGGACAGCACCTGCTTCTCGTTGAAGAACAGCTCGCCGAGGCTGAAGGAGACCCGGTCGTCGCGGGCGCCCGCGCCGACCACCACGACGGCGCCGCCGCGCCGGGCCGCGTCGTAGCCGGCGCGGACGGTCTCCGAGCGGCCGACCGCCTCCACCACGTAGTCGTAGCCGCCGAGGGCGAGGCCCTTGGCGGCGGCCTTCAGCTCCTCGGGGGCGATCGCGTCGGTCGCGCCGAGCGCCAGTGCCCGCTCGCGGCGGGAGGCGACCGGGTCGACCACGGTGATCCGGGCGGCGCCGCTGATCCGGGCGGCCTGGACGGCCGCGGCGCCGACCCCGCCGGCGCCGAGCACGGCGACGGTCGAGCCGGACTCGACGCGCGCCGTGTTCACCACGGCGCCGAAGCCGGTGGTGACCCCGCAGCCGACCAGGGCGGCCAGCTCGAAGGGCAGGTCCTCGGGCATCCGCAGGACGGCGTCGGCGGCGACCACCGTCTCCTCGGCGAAGCTGCCGGTGCTGTAGAAGCCGTACGCGGGCGTGCCGGGGCCGAAACGGAAGGCGGGCACGGACAGCCGCTTGAGGCTGGCGGTGCACAGGTGGGTCTCGCCGTGCCGGCAGTGCGGGCAGCTGCCGCAGGGCGGCATCCAGCAGAGCACCACGCGGTCGCCCGGGGCGAGGCCGGTGACGCCCTCGCCGACCTCGGTGATCTCGCCGGCGCCCTCGTGGCCGGGCACGAACGGCGCCGGCTGCGGCAGCACCCCGCTCATCGCGGACAGGTCGGAGTGGCAGAGCCCGGCCGCCCGCAGCCGGACCCGGACGGTCCCCGGCCCGACCGGGACCGTCTCCACGTCGTCGCGGACCTCCAGCTCGTCCTGTCCGGTCTCGTGCAGGATCGCTGCGCGCATGGGTGCTCCCGTTCCCCTCGTGTGGCGGCCGTTCCCGGCGACGAGCGTACGGGCGGCCGGGCCGCGCGGGGCCGTCGGCCTGCGACCCGGCCCGCGGGCCCGGCCTTCGGACCTGGGCGGCAGCCGGGCCCGTACCGTCGGGTAGGGTCCCCTGCACCGTTCCGTCCGGCCCAGCAGGGAGCAGCAGCATGACCGACCGCCACGACGTGCCCGGTACGGACCGCCCGGTGCCCGGGCCCGAGGTGCTGAAGGCCTTCGAGTCGGCGACCGGCTTCATGCCGGTGGACGAGGGGCTGGCGCTGTACGCGGCGGCCGTGGAGGCCGCGGAGCGCACCGGGCTGCCGGTGCTGGAGATCGGCACGTACTGCGGCCGCTCGGCGGTGCTGCTGGCCGATGCGGCCCGCCGGACGGGCACGGTGGCGCTCACCGTGGACCACCACCGCGGTTCGGAGGAGCAGCAGCCGGGCTGGGAGTACCACGACCCGACGCTGGTCGACCCGGAGGTCGGCCGGATGGACACCCTGCCGTCGTTCCGCCGCACGCTGTTCCACGCGGGGCTGGAGGACCACGTGGTGGCGCTGGTGGGCCGCTCGCCGCAGATCGCCGCGCTGTGGGGCGGCCGGCTGGCGCTGGTGTTCATCGACGGCGGGCACACCGACGAGCACGCCACGGGCGACTACGAGGGCTGGGCGCCGCACCTGGCCGAGGACGGCCTGCTGGTGGTGCACGACGTCTTCCCCGACCCGGAGGACGGCGGCCAGGCGCCGTACCGGGTCTACCTGCGGGCCCTGGACGAGGGCTTCGAGGAGGTCTCGGTGACCGGTTCGCTGCGGGTGCTGCGGCGCACCGCCCGCTGACCGGGCCGGACGCCCACGGGCACGATCGCGGGCCTTCCTCCGTCGTACGACACGGGCGGCACCCGCCGGGTGCCGTGCCGCGGCGTGCCTCCGGTCTGTACGGTGTGCGGCAGCAGTCGAACGGCTGGGGCACGGCGCGGCGGGTACGACGCGACAACGCAGCGGGCGAGGGCAGGGGAATGACGGATCAGGACAACACGCCGCCGGCGGTCTGGGACCCGACCGCGCGCGGCGGTGCCGGCGGCTGGGTGCGGCGCAGGGCCGTGCCCGAGGGCAGCCCGCCCCCGGCTGCTCCTCCCGCGCCCCCGGCGGCCGCGCCGTCAGGCTTCCCGCCGCAGGCGCAGGGCTTCCCCTCGCAGGGCGCCGGGCAGGGCGCGGCCCCGCAGGCGCCCGGCGGTTTCCCGCCGCCGGGCGGGCCGCGGGCCGTCCCGCAGGGCGTGCCGCCGCGCTGGGTCGCGGCGGAGGACGAGCAGTCGACGACCCTGCTGCCGCCGGTGCCCACCGGGGGCTTCGGCGACGCCGGGCCGCCGATCGGTGCCCGCCCGTACGTCTCCGGGCCGCCCGGCTTCCCGCCGCAGGCCGGTGCGCAGGCACAAGGCTTTCCCCCGCAGCCGCAGGGCTTCCCGCCGCAGGGCGCGGCCCCGTTCGACGGTGCCGCCCGCCCGCCGTTCCCCGGCTTCGACCCGTCGCAGGCCCCGGCGCGCCCGTTCGGCGCCCCCGCCCCGGCGTACGAGGACCTCGACGAGGAGGAGCCGCCCCGCAACCGGACGCCGCTGCTGATCGCCGCGGGTGTGGCGCTGGTCCTGCTGATCGGGGTCGGCGTGGTGTGGGCGGTGCAGAACTCCGACAGCGGCAGGAAGCCGTCCACGGCGGCCCCGGCCGGCACCGCCCTGCCCGCGCCCCGGGGTGGCGGGGGCGGCGGCGCCTCCGCGCCGGCGGGCAGCGCGCCCGCGGCGGCCTCGCCGAGCGGCGGTGCGAGCGCCGGTGCCGGGGCGGAGGGCCAGGCCAAGGCCCTGGACGCGCTGCTGGCCCGCGGGGAGAGCGCCAAGGCGCCGATCGGCAGCGCGGTCGCCAAGGTGACCAGCTGCCCCGACAAGTCCGAGGTCGAGAGCGCCGCGCAGGTCTTCGACGACGGGGCCGTGCAGCGCGACAAGCTGGTCGCGGACCTCGGCAAGCTGGACCTCGGCGACCTGCCGGGCGGCGCCGAGGCCGCGCAGACCCTGAAGACCGCCTGGCAGACGTCCGGGGACATCGACCGCGCGTACGCGGCCTGGGCACGTACTGTTGCCGCCCAGGGCTGCTCCGGCAGCACCGCCCCCAACACCGCCGACAAGAAGCGCGCCAACGACCTCAATCCGCAGGCCACCCAGTCCAAGAAGGACTTCGTGGCGAAATGGAACGCCATCGCGAAGACCTACGGTCTGACCGAGCGCACCTGGGACAGGATCTGAACCACCCGTGACCGGCACCGCCAGCGACACCCAGTACCCCGAGCGCCCCCGCCGCGCCCGCCGCCTCGGCATCGCCGTGCTCGTCTGCACGGTGCCCGCGCTCTGCGCGGGCGGCTGGTTCGGCTGGCAGGCGCTGGCCGACGGCGCCCGGCCGTCCGCCGCGCCGCCGTCCGCCGCCGGGTCGTCGGCCGAGCCGACGGCGGCGTTCCCGGAGCCCGCCGGGCCGGCGCCGGCCTCCTCGGCGGCGGCGCCGAGCGCGTCCGCGCCGACCGGCTCCGGCCCGCTGAACGGCCGCACCGTGCTGCTGGACCCGGGGCACAACCCGGGCAACGCCAAGCACACCTCCGAGATCAACCGGCAGGTGGACATCGGCAACGCCCGCAAGGAGTGCGACACCACCGGCACCTCGACGAACGCGGGATACAGCGAGGCCCAGTTCACCCTGGACGTGGTGCACCGGGCCCGGGAGATCCTGCGGCAGCGGGGCGCGAGCGTGGTGCTCACCCAGGACGGCGACCGGCCGTTCGGCCCGTGCATCGACGAACGGGCCCGGATCGGCAACGAGGCGAAGGCGGACGCCGCTGTGTCGGTGCACGCCGACGGCGCCCCGGCCGGTGCCCACGGCTTCCACGTGATCATGCCGGGGAAGGTGGCCGCCGGTCCTGCCGACACCACGGCGATCGTCGACCCCTCGCACCGGCTCGGCGAGCTGCTGCGCGACCGGTTCCAGCAGGCGACCGGGCAGGCGTACTCCGACTACATCGGCAAGCAGGGCCTGGACACCCGCACGGACCTGGGCGGCCTCAACCTGTCGCGGGTGCCGAAGGTGTTCATCGAGTGCGGGAACATGCGCAACTCCGGGGACGCCCAGCACATGACGGACCCGCAGTGGCGGCAGAAGGCCGCCGAGGGCATCGCCGAGGCGGTGACCGCCTTCCTCGCCGCCGGCTCCTGACGGGGCTCCCGCCCGAGCGGGCGGGAGCGCCTCCGCCCCGAGCCGAAGGGCCCGCCGGTGCCGAAAGCGAGGAGCGAGGGAGCGCCTCCGCCCCGAGCCGAAGGGCCCGCCGGTGCCGAAAGCGAGGAGCGAGGGAGCGCAGCGACGGAGCGACGACCGTCGGCGCCGGGTCAGGAGGGCCCGAAGGAGAGTGGTCGACAATCAGCGCGACGACCGTCGGCGCCGGGTCAGGAGGGCCCGAAGGAGAGCGGGCGACGACACCTCGCGCTGACCTGGAGTCACCGGCGATTTCGCCACGAAATCGGGGGTATACCCGGGGCGCTGTGCACAGCGCCCGACCAGGGCCCTAGGCTCTTGGCAGTCCGGGGACATCCCGTACGGTCAGCCGACCGCCCCGACACGCAGTCCACGACACACCAACGAGGGGAACGTTAGTGAATCTGCGCGCTCTCACGCGGGGAGACGCCGCCGTCGCAGGTGCGGCCGTACTGCTCTTCATCGCGTCCTTCCTGCCCTACCTGTCCGCAGAGTTCTGCATCGCCGGCCGGTGCACCTCGGACACCCAGAACGCCTGGAAGGCCGCGCTCTTCCCGATCCTGCCGTCGGCGTTCCTGCTCGGCATCGTCGCGGCCGCGCTGATCCTGGTGCACCGCCTGCAGGGCGAGGCCTCGGCCACCCGCCAGGTGCTCGGCCTGCGCCTGGACCAGTGGGGCACCGCGCTGGCGGTCGCCAACTTCTGGACGGCGCTGTGGGCGCTCGGCGGCGCCGGCGAGAACGTGGACCACGGCTTCGGCGCCTGGCTCGGCCTGCTGGCCGCGCTGGTGCTGGCCGGTGCCGCGGCCGCGGGCCCGCTGGTGCCCGCGCTGCAGGCGCCGCTGCTGTCGGACAAGCCGGCCGCGGCCGCGCCGGCCCCGCAGGCCTTCCAGGGCTTCCCGCAGGGCGCGGGCCAGCCGGGCCAGCCCGGCCAGTACGGCTACCCGCAGGCCGGCGGCCAGCCGGGCGCCGCGCAGGCGCCGTTCGGCGCCGAGCCGCAGCCGGGCGGCTACGGCTACCCGGCGGCCCAGGGCGGCCACCCGCAGCCCCAGCCGGTGCAGGACGCCCACGCCGCCCCGGCGGCGCCGTTCCAGCCGTTCTGGTTCGCGGTGCCGGCCGTCCGCCAGCTGGTGGGCAAGGACAACCCGGCGGGCCCGCCGGTCGGCGAGCTCGTCCCGGGCACCTGGTACCTGGCGGTCGAGCAGCGCGGTGCGGCGCTGGTGGCGCAGCTGCCGGACGGCTCGCACGGCCTGCTGAACGACACCTCCGGCATCCAGCGCGGCTGACGGAACGCAACGCCGAAGGGGCGGTACCCGGTCGGGTACCGCCCCTTCGGCGTTGCGTTCCGGGGTTCAGCAGCAGTCGTTGACGACCAGGCCGGCGGGCAGGCCCTCGCCGCCGAAGACGGCGACGGTGGCGTGGTCCCCGCCGAGGGCCGCGACGGCGAGCAGCAGGGCGCCGGCCGTCCAGGTGGTGCGCTCCTCGGGCCAGATGGCGTCGTCCTCGAAGACGTAGCCCGTCCAGTAGGAGCCGTCGGTGTGCCGCAGGTGCTGGATCCAGCGGAGGATCTCCACTGCGCGGTCGGACTGGCCCACCGCCCAGAGGGCGAGGGCGAGTTCGGCGCTCTCGCCGCCGGTGACCCAGGGCCGGTCGCTGACGCAGCGCACGCCGAGCTCCGGGACGACGAAGCGGTCCCAGTCGCGGGCGAGCCGCTGCTCGGCGGCGTCGCCGCGCAGCGCGGTACCGAGGACGGGGTAGTACCAGTCCATCGAGTAGCGGTCCTTGTCGAGGAACCGCTCCGGGTGGTGGGCGATCGCGTGGCGGAGCCGTCCGGCGGCCAACTCCCAGTCGGGCTGGGGCTCTTCGAGGTGGTCGGCGATGGCGAGACCGCACCGCAGGGCGTGCAGGATCGACGAGGAGCCGGTGAGCAGGGCCTCGTCGGGGGCGGTGCCGTCCTCGTCCTGGCGCCAGGCGATCGGGCCGCCGGGCAGCCGCAGTCCGACGGTGAAGTCGAGCGCGCGCCGGACGGTGGGCCAGATCCATTCCAGGAAGGTGTCGTCGCCGGTGGCCAGGTGGTGGTGCCAGGCGCCGACGGCGATGTAGGCGCAGAAGTTGGTCTCCTTGGCGGCGTTGGTGACCTCGCCGTCGGGGCCGCCGTGGCCGTAGGAGTAGCCGGCGTACCAGGAGCCGTCCGGGTTCTGGTGGTCGACCAGCCAGCGGTAGGCGGCCTCGGCGGCGGCGTGCTCGCCTGCGGTGTCGAGGGCCATGGCGGCCTCGGTGTGGTCCCACGGGTCGAGGTGCCCGCCGTGGAACCACGGGATCGCGCCGTCGGCCTGCTGGTCGGCGAGGATCGAGCGGACGGTGGCGACGGCCTGCTCGGCGTCGAGGACGCCGTCGAGCAGCAGCGCCTCGGGGACGGCCGCGGTCACTTGCCGGCCCGGTGCGGCTTGGAGGCGTACACCACGAAGCTCTTGCCGATGACCGGGTTGAGCGCCTTCTCGGCGGCCTTGGTGAGCTTGCCGATCACCGGGGTGCCGACGATGTCCCAGACCAGCAGCTGGTGGTAGGCGCGGACGGGCAGCGCCTTGTCGTTGTTGACGCCGACCGCGCACTTGATCCACCAGTACGGCGAGTGCAGGGCGTGGGCGTGGTGGGTGCCGTAGGGCTCCAGGCCGGCCTCGCGGACCTTGCCGACGAGTTCGTCGCCGCGGTAGATGCGGATGTGGCCGCCCTCGACCTCGTGGTACTCGTCGGAGAGCGCCCAGCAGATCTTCTCCGGCAGGTACCGGGGCACGGTGACGGCGAGCAGGCCGCCGGGCTTGAGGACGCGGACCATCTCGGCGAGGACGCCCTTGTCGTCCGGGATGTGCTCCATCACCTCGGAGATGATGATCCGGTCGAAGGTGTCGTCGTCGAAGGGCAGGTTGAGCGCGTCGCCCTCCATGGCCACCGCGGAGGAGCCCGCGGGGGCCTCGCCGGCCTGCTCCATCGCCGCGAACCACTTGCGGACCTCGGCGATCTCGTCGCCGTTCTGGTCCAGGGCGACGACGTTCGCACCGCGCCGGTAGGCCTCGAAGGCGTGCCGGCCCCCGCCGCAGCCCAGGTCGAGCACCCGGTCGCCGGGGGCGAGCGGGAAGCGGGAGAAATCGACGGTCAGCACTGCGGGGCTCCCATTCGTTGCTGCTGTACTGAAGGAGGGTGGCGAAGCGTCAGGCGACGTAGCGCCAGCCGCGCCCGGCGCGGGCGCGCTGCCCGGCCCCGGTGGCGACGGCGGCGCGGTAGCGCTCGGCGGTGAGTTCGGCGGCGCGCTGCCAGGTGAAGTTGGCCAGCACCCGCTCGCGGCCGGCGGTGCCGAGGCGTTCTCGCAGGGCCGGGTCGTCGAGCAGGCGGCCGAGGGCGGCGGCGAGCGCGCCGGCGTCGGCGGGCGGTACGGCGAGGCAGGTCTCGCCGTCGGGTCCGGCGACCTCGGGGATGGCGCCGCCGGTGGTGGCGACCAGCGGGGTGCCGGTGGCCATCGCCTCGGCGGCGGGCAGCGAGAAGCCCTCGTACAGCGAGGGCACGCAGGCGACCTCGGCGGAGCGGTACAGGTCGACGAGTTCCCGGTCGGTCAGCCCGGTCCGGAAGTCGATGTGCTTCTCCAGGCCGAAGCGGCGCACCGCGTCGGCGACCGGCCCCTCCTCCTTCTGCGGCTTGCCGACGACCACCAGGTGGGCCTCGCGCTCGGTGCGGACCTTGGCGAGCGCCTCGACGAGGTGGACGAGCCCCTTGAGCGGCACGTCGGCGGAGGAGGTGGTGACGATCCGTCCGGGCACGGTCGCCACCGACGGGTCGGGCGACCAGAGCCGGGTGTCGGCACCGATCGGCACCACGGAGACGGCGCCGGCGGCGACGCCGAGGTGCTCGACGATCTCGGCGGCGGAGCTCGAGGAGACGGTGATGACGTGCTCCAGGCGGCGGGCGACCCGCTTCTGCATCCGGGTGAAGGCGTACCAGCGGCGCAGCGAGAGCCGCTTGACGGCGGTGGCCGCGGCCTCCAGTTCGAGCCGCCGGTCGACGGTTATCGGGTGGTGCACGGTGGTGACCAGGGGGAAGCCGTGCCGCTCCAGGCCGAGCAGGCCGTAGCCGAGGGTCTGGTTGTCGTGGACGACGTCGTAGCGGCCCTTGTGCCGGGCGAGGAACTGCCGGGCGCGCAGCGAGAAGGTGAGCGGCTCGGGGAAGCCGCCGGTGCGCATGGTGAGGAACTCCAGCACGTCGACCGGGCCGCGGTACTCGGCGAGGGCGGGGGTGCGGAAGGGGTCGTCGCTGCGGTACAGGTCGAGGCTGGGCAGCTCGACGAGCCGGACGGAGCCGGGGCCCTCGACCTCGTCGAGGACGGGGAAGGGCTGCGCGCCGATGACGTCCACGTGGTGGCCGAGCCGGGCCAGCTCGCGCGAGAGGTGGCGGACGTAGACGCCCTGGCCTCCGCAGAACGGGTCGCCGCGGTAGGACAGGAGGGCGATCCGCAGCGGTCGCGGCAGCGCGGTCATGCTGGCCCCTTATCCCTACTCAACCCGGCACCGGCGGCCGCAGCGGTTAAAGTAGATCACGTTTCATGGCGAAGTGGCTCGTCGTCGTCGGGCAGGTGGACAACGAGAGACCTCGAAGATACCGGCCCGTAGCTTCACGGTTTGAGCCAGGGAAGGTGATTCACGCCACGTGCCCGGTCTCGTTCCGTCAACGCCCTGGGGGCTCCGTTGACCGCGTCCAGCACTGCCGACCGCCGGCTCTCCCAGCGCCAGGCGGAGCGCCGCCGTGCGATCCTGCGCGCCGCGACCGCGCTGGCTTCCCGGGGCGGCTGGGAGGCCGTCCAGATGCGGGACGTCGCCGAGGGCGCGCAGGTCGCGCTGGGCACGCTCTACCGCTACTTCCCGTCCAAGGTGCACCTGCTCGTGGCGGTGATGGAGGAGCAGTTGCGCGGGCTGAAGGAGCAGGTGAGGAGGCATCCGCCGACGGCCGCCGACCCGGCGGGACGGGTCGCGGAGACGCTGACGCTGGCCTTCCACGCACTGCAGCGGGACCCGCGGCTGGCGGAGGCGATGGTGCGGGCGCTGTCCTTCGCGGACCGCTCGGCGGGGCGCGAGGTCGACGCGGTGGCCGAACTGACGTCGGAGATCGTCCTGGCGGCGGCCCGGCTGCCGGGGCCGCCGACGGCGGAGCAGCGGGCCGCCCTGCGGGTGGTCGGCCACACCTGGCACGCGACGCTGCTGAGCTGGCTGTCCGGGCGCAGCTCACTGGCGGAGGTCCGCAGCGACCTGCACGCGGCGGCACGGCTGCTCACCGTGGAGGGCTAGCGGGGGTACCGGGCCGTTCTTCGGGGTGTCCTCGGCCAGAACTGGAACGCGTTCCACCGGAGCGGCCGCAGGCCCCGGACGGCCGCCCGTTAGAGTCGGGGCGCACGACAACTCCATCCGCCCCTCCCGGGGGAAGCCGGTGCGAATCCGGCGCTGACCCGCAACCGTGAGCCCGCCCGGCGGGCGAGCCGGACTGCCCGGGGCCGGGGCGAGCGGCCGGCCGGGCGTGGCACGCCCGGTTCCGTCGAGGTCTACGGGCAGCCCCGCCGGGCTGCTGCACCGCTCACCGAAAGGCTCACCCTCACATGCTCACCGCCGCCCGCCTGGGCGCCACCGCGCTGGCCGGCCTGCTGCTGGCCGGCGGCGCCGCCGGCCCCGCCCTGGCCGACACCCCGGCACCGTCCCCGGTCACGCCGCCCGCCGCGCTGTACGGCAAGGGCGACCCCACCTACGACGGCGTGTGGCGCCAGGCGCTGGCACTGACCGCGCTGGCCTCCGCGAAGGTCGTCCCGGCTCCGGCCGCCGTCGACTGGCTGACCGGGCAGCAGTGCGCGGACGGCGGCTGGCCGTCGTTCCGGGCGGACACCGCGGCGGCCTGCGACCCGAAGACCGAGGACAGCAACGCCACCGCCGTCGCCGTGCAGGCGCTCACCGTGCTCGGCGGGCACCAGGACGCGGTCGCCAAGGGCGTCGACTGGCTGAAGGCGAACCAGAACGCGGACGGCACCTGGTCCTACAACCCGGGCAACCCGGGCGACGCCAACTCCACCGGCCTGGCCCTCAACGCGCTGGCCGCCGCGCACGCCGACCCGGCGAAGGTCGCCAAGGCCCGCCGGACGGCCTGGGACGGCCTCGCCTCCTTCCAGCTCGGCTGCGCCGCCACCGCCGCCGAGCGCGGCGGCTTCGTCTACCAGCCGGCCGCCGACGCCAAGGCAAACGGTCTGGCCTCCGCGCAGGCGGCGCTGGCCGCGGCCGGCGGGGCGCTGCCGGTGACCACCACGGACCGGGTGGACTCCGCCCCGGTCGCCCTGCCGTGCGCCGGGGGCGGCGCCGCGACCGCCGTGCCGCGCGCGCAGTCCGCCGAGGCCGCCTCCGCATACCTGGTGTCGCAGCTGAACGCCAACGGCCAGCACCTGATGCTGACCACCCCCGGCGCCGAGCCCGCCCCGGACCTGAACGCCACCTCCTGGGCGGTGCTGTCGCTGGTGAAGGCCGGCCACCCGCACCAGGCCGCCGCCGCCGCGGACTGGCTGGCCGGCAACGGCTACACCTGGGCCGCCAAGGGCAAGAACGGCACCGACGCGGCCGCCGCCTCGACCCTGCTGCTGGTCGCCCAGGCCGCCAAGCTCGACCCGTACAACTTCGGCGGCACCAACCTCGTCCAGCTGCTGCTGGACGCCGGCCCGAAGGCCGCCTCGGTGCCCTCCGCCGCGGCCTCCGCGGCGTCCGCCAACCCGGACGGCACCGCGGCCCCCGGCTCCGGCATCACCGACGGCGAGGACAACGGCGGCTTCTCGCCGATCTGGCTGGTCGGCACCGGCCTGGTGGTCGGCATCGGCGGCGGGCTGGCCATCAGCCTGAACCGCCGCCGGCAGGCCGCCGCGGCCGCATCGACGGGCACCCCGGCGAAGGACGACGGGCAGCAGTGACCAGCGCGCTGCGCCGGGCGGCGGCCCTGCTCGCCGCCGTCCCGGCCGCCCTCCTCGTCCTGGTGTCGGCCGCGGCCCCCGCGCAGGCCGCGGACTACCGCTACTGGTCGTTCTGGAAGTGGAGCGGCGGCGCCTGGGCCTACCAGCAGCAGGGCCCGGCCGTGTACGCGCCGGCGGACGGCTCGGTCGACGGCTGGCGGTTCGCGCTGAGCCCCGACGGCGGCAAGGACGCCGCGCGCCCCGGCGCCGCCGGCGGCTTCGCGGCGCTGTGCGCGGCCACCCCGGCCGAGGCCGGGCGCAAGCGGGTCGCCGTGGTGCTCGACTTCGGCACCCCCGCGGACGCCCCGAAGGGCGCGGGCACCCCACCCCCGGCCCGCACGGCCTGCGCCTCCGTCCCGACCGCCGCCACCTCCGCGGAGGTGCTGGCCGCCGTCGCACCGCCGCTGCGCTACGACGGCGCGGGCATGCTGTGCGCGATCGCCGGCTACCCGAGGGCAGGCTGCGGCGAGGCCCTGGCCGACGCCCCCGCCGGGGAGTCCGGCACCGCGGCCGGCAGCCCGGCCGGCCACAGCCTGCTCGGCCCGGTGCTCGGCGGGCTCCTCGTCGTGCTGCTCGGCGCCGGCGCCTGGTGGCAGGTCCGCCACCGCCGCTGACGACCGCCCAGGCTGCCCGGAGACCACGCCATGCCACGACCCCGCACCGCCGTACGCCCCGCCGTCGGCCCGCGCCACCTGCACCCCGGCGCCTGGTGGCTGTGGGCGCTCGGCCTCGCGACCGCGGCCTCCCGCACCACCAACCCGCTGCTGCTCCTGCTGATCGCCGCGGTCGCCGGCTACGTGGTCGCGGCCCGCCGCGGCGACGAGCCGTGGGCCCGCTCCTACGGGGCGTTCCTGCGGCTCGGCCTGCTGGTGCTGGGCATCCGGATGGCGTTCACGGTGCTGCTCGGCTCCCCCGTACAGGGCACCCATGTGCTGCTCACCCTGCCGCAACTGCCGCTGCCGCAGTGGGCGCAGGGCGTCCGGGTGGGCGGCGCGATCACCCTGGAGGGCCTGCTGTTCGCCCTGTACGAGGGGCTGAAGCTGGCCGTCCTGCTGGTCTGCGTGGGCGCCGCCAATGCGCTCGCCTCCCCCACCAGGCTGCTGCGCGCGCTGCCCGGCGCCCTGTACGAGGCCGGGCTGGCCGCGGTGGTGGCGATGACCTTCGCCCCGAACCTGGTCGCCGACGTCCGGCGGCTGCGGGCCGCCCGCCGGCTGCGCGGCCGCGAGGACCGCGGCATCGCCGCCCTGCTGAGCGTCGGGCTCCCGGTGCTGGAGGGTGCGCTGGAGCGCTCGGTCGCGCTCGCCGCCGCGATGGACACCCGCGGCTTCGGCCGCACCGCCGACGTGCCGCGCCGCCTCGCCCGGGCCACCGCCGCCCTCACCCTGCTCGGCCTGCTCGGCATCTGCGCTGCGCTGTACGGGCTGCTCGGCGCCGCCGGCAGCGGCTGGGCACTGCCCGTGCTGCTGCTCGGGCTGGCCGCGGCCGGCGCCGGGCTGGCGCTCGGCGGCCGCCGCACCGTCCGCACCCGCTACCGGCCGGACCCGTGGGCGCTGCGCGAATGGCTGGTGGCCGGCTCGGGCGTCGCCGTCGCCGTGCTCACCGTCTGGTGCGCCGGGCGGTACCCGGCCGCCTTCGAGCCCTCGGTGGTACCGCCGGAGCTCCCCGCCCTTCCGCTGCCCGCCGCGGCCGCCGTCCTGCTCGGCCTGGTGCCGGCGGTGGCCCCCCACCCCGCCCAGGAGGAGCTCGTGATCGCCTTCGAGCAGGTGTCGGTGACCTACGCCGACGCCGACGGGCCCGCCCTGACCGGCGTCGACCTGACCGTCCCGGAGGGCGAACTCTGCCTGCTGGTCGGCCCGTCGGGCTCCGGCAAGTCCACCCTGCTGGGCACGGTCAGCGGGCTCGTCCCGCACTTCACCGGCGGCACCCTGCACGGCCGGGTCACCGTCGCCGGCCGCGACACCCGCACCCACCGCCCGCGCGACCTCGCCGACGTGGTCGGCACCGTCGGCCAGGACCCGCTCGCGCACTTCGTCACCGACACCGTCGAGGACGAACTCGCCTACGGCATGGAGTCGCTGGGCCTCGCCCCGGACGTGATGCGGCGCCGCGTCGAGGAGACCCTCGACCTGCTCGGCCTCGCCGACCTGCGCGACCGCGCCCTCACCTCGCTCTCCGGCGGCCAGCAGCAGCGGGTGGCGATCGGCTCGGTGCTCACCGTCCACCCCCGGGTGCTGGTGCTGGACGAACCCACCTCCGCGCTCGACCCGGGCGCCGCCGAGGAGGTGCTCGCGGTGCTGCAGCGACTCGTCCACGACCTCGGCACCACCGTGCTGATGGCCGAGCACCGGCTGGAACGCGTCGTCCAGTACGCCGACCAGGTGCTGCTGCTGCCCGGCCCCGGCCTCGCCCCGCAGCTGGGCGACCCGGCCGGGATCATGGCGCACTCCCCCGTCCACCCGCCGGTGGTCGCCCTCGGCCGGGCCGCCGGCTGGTCACCGCTGCCGCTCTCCGTCCGCGACGCCCGCCGCCGCGCGGCCGGGCTCCGCACGCGGCTGGCGGAGCACACACCGCCGACGCCCCGGGCGTCGGGCGGCGAGGTGCTGGCGTCCGTCGAACGGCTGGTGGTGAAGCGGGGCCCCGTACCCGCGCTGCGCGGCGTCGACCTGGTGCTGCGGGCGGGCGAGACCACCGCGTTGATGGGCCGCAACGGTGCCGGCAAGTCCACCCTGCTGGGCAGCCTGGTCGGCCTGCACGCCCCGTCCGGCGGCAGCGTGAAGGTCGGCGGTCTCGTCCCGCACAAGGCCCGGCCCGCCGAACTCGTCCGGAAGATCGGGCTCGTCCCGCAGGAGCCCCGCGACCTGCTGTGCACCGAGAGCGTCGGCGCCGAGTGCGTCTCTGCCGACAAGGACGCCGGCGCCCCCGCAGGCACCTGCCGGGCCCTGGTCGCCGAACTGCTGCCCGGCCTGGCCGACGACCGCCACCCGCGCGACCTCTCAGAGGGGCAGCGGCTCACCCTGGCCCTGGCCGTGGTGCTCACCGCCGCACCGCCGGTGATCCTGCTCGACGAACCCACCCGCGGCCTGGACTACGCGGCCAAGGCCCGGCTGGTCGGCGTGCTGCGCGGCCTCGCCGGGAGCGGCCACGCCGTCCTGCTGGCCACCCACGACGTCGAACTCGCCGCCGAACTCGCCCACCGCACAGTGGTACTGGCCGAGGGCGAGGTGGTCGCCGACGGGCCGACCACCGAAGTCGTCACTGCTGCACCGGCGTTCGCCCCACAGATCGCCAAAGTCCTCACACCTGAACCATGGCTGACACTCAATCAGATCACCGAAGCGCTCGGGGAGCCGCTGTGACCGCCCCGGCCGGGCCCGCCCCGCTCGGACGGCGTTCCGCGCCCGCGCTCGCCCTGCTCTCGGCGATCGGCGTCGCCGCCTTCGGCTGGCCGCTGCTCGCCTCCCCCGGCTCCGACCTGGTCGGCCACTCCGCCGACGCCCCCTGGCTGTTCGCCCTGCTGCTGCCGCTGCTGCTGGCCGTGGTGGTCGCCCAGATCTCCGAGGGCCGCGAGGCCGGCGGCGGCGCCCCCGGCCTGGACGCCAAGGCGGTCGCCCTGCTCGGCGTGCTCGCCGCGGCGGGCGCCGCACTGCGGCCGCTGGGCGCGGGCACGGCCGGCCTGGAGCCGATGTTCTTCCTGATGGTGCTGGCCGGGCGGGTGCTCGGGCCCGGCTTCGGCTTCGTGCTCGGCTCGGTGTCGATGTTCGCCTCGGCACTGCTCACCGGCGGGGTGGGACCCTGGCTGCCGTTCCAGATGCTCGCCATGGGCTGGGTGTGCCTGGGCGCCGGGCTGCTGCCGGGAGCGGCCGCCCTCCGCGGCCGCGGCGAACACCTGCTGCTCGCCGGGTACGGGGCGGTGGCCGCGGTCGGCTACGGCACGGTGATGAACCTGCAGGGCTGGCCGTACATCGCCGGGCAGGCGAGCTCCATCGCCTTCGTCCCCGGCGACCCGCTCTCGGCGAACCTCCCCCGGTTCGCGCTGTACTGCCTGACCACCTCGCTCGGCTGGGACCTGCCCCGGGCCGCCCTCACCGCCGTGCTCTGCCTGACCGTCGGCGGGCCCGTCCTGCGGGCGCTGCGCCGCACCACCCGCCGGGCGGCCTTCGGCGCACCGGTCGCCTTCGCACCCCCGGCCGCGGCGCCTGCGGAAGCCCCCGCCGAGAAGCCCGCCGAGAAGTACTGACGGGGTGCGGCCGGCGGCCGCACCCCGTCACCGGTCGGTTCCGGTCAGGCCTTCGGCCCGGCGGACTGCACCACCTCGAAGGACCACAGCACCGAGTCGCTGGCGGCGGGCCGCTTCGGCGCCTCGCCCTCGGCGGCCGGCGGGCCCTGGCGGTGCGCGGCCTGCATCGGCCCCTCCATCCACGCCTTGAAGGACTGCTCGTCACGCCACCGCGTGTACACCAGGTACTGGTCGGTGCCCTCGACCGGGCGCAGCAGCTCGAACCACTCGAAGCCGTCCGAGTTCTCCACCGCCCCGGCACGCGCGGCGAACCGCTTCTCCAGGGTCTCCCGCATCTCGGCCGGGACGGTCAGCACGTTGATCTTCACCACAGACATGCCTCCATCCTGCACCACCCGTACGCGCCGCGGCGGTCAGACCCCGGCGCGTCCCGACAGGACGAGCGCCCAGGCGAGGCTGCCGAAGGCCGCCGTGTTGAGCACCGCGCGGACGGTGTTCCAGCGCACCCAGGCCTGCTCGAAGGCGGCCCGGACGGCGGCCGGGTCGGTGACCGATCCGGGTTCGCCGGCCGCCGCGAGCCGGTCGTTCAGCGGCACGTTGACGGCCATGGTGATCACCAGCACCAGCAGGTAGAGCGCCGCGGCGGCGGCGATCCACGGCAGGGCGGGCCGCCCGGCACCGCCGAGGTGCATGGCGCCGGCGGCGACGGTGAGGATCAGCGCGCCCGCGAAGGCGGCGGCGAACCAGCCGTTCAGGATGGCCGTGTTGATCCGCTGCATCGCCTCGACGAAGGTGCCGTCCCCGCTGCGGCCGAGGCCCGGCATCACCGAGCAGGCGAAGGCGTAGAAGAGGCCTGCCATCAGGCCCGTCGCGATGGTGGCCGCGACCAGCAGTGCGGTTGCCATGGGTCGCACCTCCTTGTCCCCCGTGGTCCGTGTCATACCGTCAAGTCAACCGGCGCAACGGTACGGTGCCCATGGCCGGTCCGCTCGCCCGCATACGCACGCGTCCAGGGACCCGACCCTGATCATCTGCCCCACTGTCTTCGACCGCGCGGCCTAGGCTGGCCCCATGGACACAGCCGACGGACTGGCCGGGCTGCTCGCGGCTCCGCGGGCGCAGGGTGCCTTCCTGCTGCGTTCGGTGCTGGACCCGCCGTTCGCGGTGGCCGTCCGGGACGAGGCGCCGCTGACGGTGGTCAGCATGGTGCGCGGCACGGCGTGGATCGTCCCGGAGGCGGCGGAGCCGGTCGCGCTGGGGCCGGGAGACGTGGCGATCGTGCGCGGCCCCGGGCCGTACACGGTGGCGGACCGGCCGGACAGCCCGGTGCAGGTGGTGATCCACCCGGGGCAGTTCTCCACCGATCCGGCGGGGGCTCCGCTGTGCGAGGAGATGGACCTCGGAGGACGGTCGTGGGGCGGCCGGCCGGACGGGGCGACGGTGTTCCTGAGCGGCACGTACCAGCTGCGCGGCGAGGTGAACGGCCGACTGCTGCGTGCGCTGCCGCCGGTCGCGGTGCTGCCGGCGGACGCCTGGTCGTCGCCGCTGCCCGCGCTGCTCGGCGAGGAGGTGGACCGGGACGCGCCGGGCCAGGAGGTGGTGCTCGACCGGCTGCTGGACCTGCTGCTGATCACGGTGCTGCGCGAGTGGTTCGCCCGCCCGGAGGCGGCGGCGCCGCGCTGGTACCTGGCGCACGGCGACCCGGTGGTGGGCCGGGCGCTGCGGCTGCTGCACGGCCAGGCCGAGCCGTGGACGGTGGCCTCGCTGGCCGCGGAGGCCGGGGTGTCGCGGGCGGCGCTGGCGCGGCGCTTCACCGAGCTGGTCGGGGAGCCGCCGATGGCGTACCTGACGGGCTGGCGGCTGGACCTGGCGGCCGATCTGCTGCGCGAACCGGAGGCCACGCTGGCGGCGGTGGCCCGCAGGGTGGGGTACGGCAGTCCGTTCGCGCTGAGCAGCGCGTTCAAGCGGGTCCGCGGGGTCAGCCCGCAGCAGCACCGGGAGTACGGCACGGTCTGATTCGGCCGCGGTGGCCGGACAAAACCGGTGGAGCGTCCCTCCGGGCGCGTCCTAGGGTGCGCGGATGGCCGACATCATCCCGCTCCCCGACCGTTCGACCTGGCTGTCCGGCTATCTGCGGCGCCTGACCGACTCCTACCGTGCCGGTGGGCTGGAACCGGCCGCCGCCGAGCAGCTGGCCGCGGAGGCCGGCGGGCGGACGGAGGGCTGGACGGTCGCCGGGATCACCGAGGACGGCCGGACGGTGGGCTTCGTCGCGGTGGGTCTGGACGACCGCAACGGCAGCCCGGTGGGGCGGATCGGCGAGCTGTGGACGGAGCCGGGCCGGGAGGGGCTGCGGCCCGCGGCGCTGCACTGGGCCGAGCGGTGGTGCGCGGAGCGCGGCGGCCACCGGGTCGAGGTGCTGCTGGCCGCGCCGGACCCGCTGTTCGAGGGCTATGCGGTGCGCGGACAGGCCCGGGTCAAGACGGTCACCACCGCGGCGGGGCCCCGAGCCGAAGGGCCCGCCGGTGCCGAAAGGGTGGGCCCCTCCTGCCCGTCGGCGGGCAAGGAGGGCGAGCGAGGGAGCGAAGCGACGGAGCATGGGGGCACCTCCCGGCCGTCAGGCTGGGGGAGACCGTCGGCGCCGGGTCGGGAGGGCCCGGAGGCGAGCGGGCGCGAGCAGGGAACCAGCCCCGGTGTGACGTCGCGTCCGATGACCGCGGAGGAGTACCCGGCGTGGCGGGCGCAGCAGGACGCGGCGTACGTCGCGGACATGGTGCGGGCCGGCTCGTACACGGAGCAGGAGGCCCGGGCCAAGTCGGCGGCGGACTTCTCCCGGCTGCTGCCCCGCGAGATGGACACCGAGGGCAATGCGTTCCTGGTGCTGGAGGCGGGCGGCGAGACGGTCGGGACGGGCTGGCTGAAGCACGGCTTCCTGCCCGGTGTCACCTTCGGCTACTCGCTGGACGTGCTGCCGGAGCACCGGGGGCGGGGGTTCGGCCGGGCCGCGATGGCGGTCGGCGAGCAGGCCGTCCTGGCGGCCGGTGACCGTGCGTTGCTGCTCAACGTGTTCGGCGGCAACGAGGTGGCGATGGGCCTCTACACCAGCGCCGGGTACACGGTGCTGGAGGAGCGCCGGTCGCGGGACGTCAGCGGTGCTCCGTAGGCGCAGCAGTGGCGCACCGGGAGGACGGCGGGCCGTCACCGACCGTTCATCACGGCTGTTTCGCCATGAAATAGGACAAGTCCGCCGTCCGACACGGGACCTCCCTGTCGTCTCCGTGCAACCTCCTGCATAATCGGGCGCGTTCGTCACACCGACCGAGGAGGACCGGCCGATGCCGGGAGAGCTCTGCCCGCTGTGCGGGACGGTCCGGACGGCCGTCGGCTGCGCATGCACCTCCTCGTCCCCGGATGCCACCGAGACCGCCGTCCTGCCCCATGTGGAGGGCCCGCCGCTGGTCAGACCGTACGTCTCGGCCGGTCACGGCTACGGCCACGCGGCGGCCGGGCCGGTTGCCGACCCGTTCGCGACCACGCTGATGCCGCCGGCGCCGGCCGTCGTCGTGCCCCCGCCGCCGGCCGCCCCGCCCGCAGCCGTGCCGCAGCAGCGGCCCGCCCCGGACGGCCGTCCGGTCTCTCCCGGCGGCCCCGGCGGCGACCTGGGCGTCTTCGACTTCCACGGGACCCCGCAGCAGCGCCCGGGCGGGCGGGCCGACCGGCGCCAGCAGGACCGGATCGTCTCGGGCCGCCGCCGCACCGTCGTCATCGCCGCCGGGCTGGGGATCGCGGCCGTCGGCGCGGGCCTGGCGCTGGCGCTGGCCCCCGCCTCCGAGCCGAGCAACGTCGACCAGGCACTGCCCTCTCCCAACGGCACCGTGGACGCCCTGCCGCCGGACCTGGAGCAGCCCGGGCCGACCGCCAGCGCCTCCTCGTCCGCCTCCGGCAAGGCGTCCGCCTCGCCGAGCCGCAGCAAGGCGCAGGCCAGCCGGGCGCCCGCGGTGGCGCTCAGCCCCGCCGAGTCCGGTGCGGCGAGCGGCAGCGCCTCGCCCTCCGCCGCGCCGAGCACCTCGGCGGGCGTGCGGGTGCTGAAGCCCGGCGACTCGGGCGCCGACGTCCGGGCGATGCAGCAGCTGCTGATCACCACCTCCTGCGGCAGCCTCAACGTCTGGTTCGCGACGGGGAACTTCGACTCCTGGACGCAGTGGATCCTGAGCGAGTTCCAGCGCGACGCCCGGATCAAGGGCGACGAGCGCAACGGCACCCTGTACGGTCCCAAGACCCGCGCCGCCCTGGAGAAGAAGGCGGCCGACCCCAACTGCTGACCGGCCGCCCTCCGGGGCCGGCGGACGTCAGCCGGTGACGGCCCTGAAGATGCTGAACGCTGCCATCAGCAGCATCAGGCTCGCCGCGATCCGCACGATGACCTTCATCGGCACGTGCCGGAGCAGCTTCTGCCCGCCGACGATGGCGATGCCGCCCACGGCGCACAGCGCCAGCCAGGCGCCGAGGCCGACGGAGACCGGGTCCGCGTACTTGGCGGCCAGGTTGGCGGTCATGATCTGGGTGAGGTCGCCGAACTCGGCGACCGCGACGACGGCGAAGCTGGCCCCGGCGACCTTCCAGAAACTGCCGGAGGAGGGCTCCTTGGCGGCGTGGCCGTCGTCCTCGTCGTCGTGCTGCCAGAGCAGCATCGCCGCGCCGAGCAGGAAGAGCACGCCGGTGACGCCCTCCACCCAGCGCTGCGGCAGCAGGGCGAGCAGGCTGCCGGCCACCAGCGCCAGGGCGACCTGCATGGCGAACGCGGCGGCGATGCCGGCGAAGACGTAGGAGGCCCGGTACTTGGTCCCGAGGACCAGGCTGGCCAGGGCGGTCTTGTCGGGCAGTTCCGCAAGGAAGATGATGCCGAAGGTCAGCGCGGCAACGGTGAGGCTCATCGGGTCCGGTCTCTCGGTCTGGCTGCCGGACCGGAGCCCTGTCAGGGGACGCTTCGGCCCGACAGCACTGGTCATGTTCACAGCACTGCGGCCGAAGGTCTCGCCGACACCCCGGGTGGTACCGGAGGTGTCCCGGGCGCCGGGCCCCTGGGGGCCAGTGTGTCGACGGTCCGGTGGAGGGCTACTCCCCTTCAACGCCTCCCACCCTACCGGAGGCCGGCCGGCGGCCCGGCCGGGGTCTCAGGCCGGCACCCGCCCCCGGCCGACCAGCTCCAGCACCGCGACCACCGCCACCGACTCCACCGCGAGCAGGGCGATCAGCACGAACAGCTGCACCGCGCCCGCCTGCACCGGGCCGGCCCCGCCGAGCAGCATCCCGACGAAGGCGCCGGGCAGGGTGACCAGGCCCACGGTGCGGGTCTGGTCCAGGACGGGGACGAGCGAGGTCGCGGCGGCCGTCCGGCAGATCTCCAGCCGTGCGTCGCGGTCCTCGAAGCCGAGGGCGAGCGCCGCCTCCACCTCGCCGCGCCGGGTGCGCAGCTCGTCCAGCGCCCGCAGGCCGGCCAGCGAGGTCGCGGTCAGCGCACCGCCGATCAGGATGCCCGCGACCGGGATCAGCGCGATGCCGCGGTGCGGCAGCAGGCCGGTGGCCAGCAGCAGGACGAGCACCGGCAGCACGCCCGCGCCGATCGGCAGCGCCGCCCACGCCCAGCCCGGGCCGCCGGTCATCCGGCGGCCCGCCGTGTGCACCGCCACCACGAACATCACCAGCACGAACAGGGCGGACGTCCACAGCGAGCCGACCACCCAGGAGATCACCAGGGCCACCGCGGCCAGCTGCACCACCGCACGCAGCCCGGCCCGCAGCACCGCGTGCCCGTGGCCGAGCCGGCCCCGGCCGGCCACCGCCACCGCCGCCGCGAGCAGCAGCGCGATCACCGCACCGAGCAGCCAGGTGACCGGCAGCAGTTGCCCGGCCGGCGCGGCCACCGATCAGATCCAGCTGGTGAACCACATCCGGTCCTGCCAGTCCGACATGGGGATCACCTCCGCCGTGTACAGCGGGTAGAAGAAGGCGAAGCAGCCCACCACCGCGACGACGACCAGCCCGGCCCCGGCCGCCCCCCAGGCCCGGCGGCGCCTGCTGCTGCCGGCCGGGCCGAGCATCGCCCCGAGCATCTGGGCCACCGCGAGGCAGAGGAACGGCACCAGGATCACCATGTAGAAGGAGAAGATCGTCCGCTCCTGGTAGCCGAACCAGGGCAGGTAGATCCCGGCGACACCGGCCAGCACCGCACCCGAGCGCCAGTCCCGGCAAAACAGCCAGCGCCACACCGCGTACGCCAGTGCGAAGCAGGCCGCCCACCACAGCAGCGGCGTGCCGATCGCCAGGATCTGGCTCGCACAGCCGCCGCTGGACGTGCAGTCGCCCTTCCCGTCGGCCAGCTGCTGCCAGTACATCGACACCGGGCGGCCCTGGACGAGCCAGCTCCACGGGTTCGACTGGTAGGTGTGCGGCGAGGTCAGGCCGGTGTTGAAGTCGTACATCTGCGCGTGGAAGTGCCACCAGCCGCGCAGCGCGGACGGCACCCAGGTCATCGGCACCCGGGGCAGCGGGATGTCCACCACCGGCGTCCGCGGCATCGACACGCCCGCCCGGTGGTCGGCCCAGTGCCGGTCGAAGCCACCGTCGGTGGCGAACCAGCCCGACCACGAGGCGACGTAGACCAGGACGGCGGTGCCGGCCATCGACAGCAGAGCGGGCAACAGGTCGCGGCGCAGCAGACTGCGGGTCGGGCGGTGCGCACCGGCCCGGCGGCGGCCGGCCCGGTCCCAGAGCAGCGTCAGCACGAGGAACACCAGCAGGATCTGCAGGCCGTTCCACTTCACCGCGGCGGCGCAGCCGAGCAGCGCACCGGCGCCGATCCGCCACGGCCGCAGGCCGAGCCGCACCTCGTCAGCGGCCCGGCCGCCCTCCGCCCGGGCGGCCTCCAGCACCAGGCGGCTGTGGTCGCGGTCCACCAGCAGGCAGCCGAACGCGCCCAGCACGAAGAACATCGACACGCCGTCCAGCAGGCCGACCCGGCTCATCACGAAGTGCAGGCCGTCCACGGCCATCAGCAGGGCGGCGGTGCAGCCGAGCAGCGTCGAGGAGAAGAGCCGCCGCCCGATCCGGGCCAGCATCAGCACCGAGAGCGTGCCGAGCAGCGCCACCATCACCCGCCAGCCGAAGGGGTGCAGGCCGAACGCCCACTCGCCGAGGGCGATCACCCACTTGCCCAGCGGCGGGTGGGCGATGAACGCGGGCTCCGCGGTCAGCGGGATCTGCTGCGGCGAGGAGAGGATCGCGTTGTTGGAGCTGTCCGGCCAGACGCCCTCGTAGCCCTGGCGCAGCAGCGACCAGGCGTCCTTCGGGTAGTAGGTCTCGTCGAAGACGAAGGCGTTCGGCTTGGCCAGGCCCCAGAAGCGCAGCAGACCGGCGAACAGGGCGACGGCGATCGGGCCGAGCCAGTCGGCGTGCCGGACGAACCACGGCAGCGGGCCGCGCGGGGCGGCGGCGTGGTGGACGGCGGTGTCGTCGTCGCCGCCGGTGGGCGCCGCGTGCTCGGTGACTGCCGGGTGCGCCATGGTCTCCCGCCGCTCCTCGCTCGGTGTCGCGGCGGCCGGCGGCGGTCCCGGGCAGACGGGGCGCCGACCCGGACTGGCGCTATGTCGCCTTTGTCGGACAGATCCTAGCCCGGCCGCACTCCCCGTCCGTCCACCCCCGCCCCGCGGTTTGACCCTCGACCAGGTCGAGGGCCCAGAGTTCTTCCCGTGGAGAGCAACCGGACGGGTCACGGTGGACCGCCCGGAGTGGGGAGCAGGCGTGTACAGCATCGGGGAGACCGCCCGGCTCAGTGGGCTCAGCGTCAGTGCGCTGCGGTTCTACGACGGTGCGGGTGTGTTCGGGCCTGCCCGGGTCGACCCGCGGACCGGCTACCGCTGGTACGCCGCGGAGCAGCTCGCCGATGCGCGGACGATCGCCCGGCTGCGCCGGGTGGGGATGCCGCTGGCGGACATCTGCCGGGTGCTGGGCGGTGACCCTGCCGAGGCCCGGACCGCCCTGGACGCGCACCTGCGCCGCCTGGAGGACGGCCTGGCGGATGCCCGCCGCGAGCTCTCCACCGTCCGGAACCTGTTGGAGACGAAGGAGCGACCCATGACCACGACCCGCCTGACCCTGCCCTCAACCGAGCTGGCCGCAGCCCTGGACGCCGTCCGCTTCGCGGTCTGCCCGAACGGCTCGCTGCCCCAGGTGGCCGGGGTGCTGTTCGAGATCGGGGGCGGCGTGCTGCGGCTGGTCGCCACCGACCGTTACCGGCTGGCCGTCTCGGAGGCCGTGCCGGGCCGGGTCGAGGGGCCCGAGACGGCGGCGCTCGCACCGACCGTGTTCGTGGACGCGCTGCGCGATCTGCTCTCCGGGCCGGGCGGGGCGGAGTCCGGCGGTACGGCCGAGCTGACGGTGACGGGCGAGGTGCTGGTCGCGACCGCGGCGGGCCGCAGTGTGCGCGGCGACCGGGTGCCGGCGGACTTCCCGGACTACCGGCCGATGCTGCGTCTGGCGCCCACCCACCGGGTCGAGATCGCCGCCGACGCCCTGCTGGCGGGCCTGGACGCGGCGCCGTTCCGGACCGTGTACCGGGACCAGGACGGCGCCGACGTCCCGGTCTCGGTGCTGACGGTCTCCCCCGACGGCGCCCTCACGATCGGCGAAGAGGCCGAAGCCGCCGACGGGCTGCGCGTCCTGGTCGACCGGAGCTTCCTCTCGGAGGCCGCGGCGGCCGGCGCCTCCGGCCAGCTGGTCCTGGAGCTCGGCGGCCCGGTCGCCCCGCTCGCCATCCGCTTCCCGGCCCGCGAGGGCACCTTCTCCCTGCTGATGCCCACCGCCCCCTGAGGGCCGAGCGACCCGCCGGCGCAGAGCGGGAGCGCCCCGCCCCGAGCCGAAGGGCCCGCCGGCGCCGAAAGCGAGGAGCGCGGGAGCGACGAAGGAGCGACGGAGCGACGACCGTCGGCGCCGGGTCAGGAGGGCCCGGAGGCGAGCGGGCGAGCAACAGCGCGACGACCGTCGGCGCCGGGTCAGGAGGGCCCGGAGGCGAGCGGGCGAGCAACAGCGCGACGACCGTCGGCGCCGGGTCAGGAGGGCCCGGAGGCGAGCGGGCGAGCAACAGCCGGCCTGATGTTGTGGTTGAAGTGGAAGACGTTGTCGGGGTCGTACTCGGCCTTGACGGCGGCGAGCCGGGCGAGGTTCTCGGCGCCGCGGCCCGCGGCGGCGCGGTCCTCGCCCTCGTCGCCGATGAAGTTGAGGTAGACGGCGCCGATCGACCAGGGCTCCATGTCGCCGCGGACGGCCTTGGTCCAGGAGCGGCCGCGTTCGTCGTCGGCCGGGTCCTCCCAGACGGCGAAGGGGTGGACGGCCCAGGGCGCGCTGCGCCAGGGGACGGGCCATTCGTGGTCGCCGGCGGCGACGGCGCCGCCCATGGCGAAGGCGATGTGCTGGCTCGGCGAGGGGACGATCATGTCCTTGGCGCGGGCGGTGAAGACGTCCACGGCCTCGTCCGGGAAGCCGGAGAGGTACTCGGCGGACCAGTAGTTCCGGAAGCCGGGCGGGTCGTCGAGCATGCACTGCAGGTCGGCGTACGGGATGTCGGTGATCACCTCGGCGGCGTGGCCGAGGCCGAGCATCGGCCGGAAGACGGGCTTCGCGCTCTCCAGGTCGCCGGCATAGGTGAGCAGGACGCCGACCGCGGGCTGCCCGACCAGGTGCGGCGGGACGAATTCCTCGGGCGGGCCGGTGAGGTAGATGAAGGCGCCGCCGACCTCGTCGGGTGCCTCGTCCATCAGGTCGCGGTAGGCGCGCAGGGCCTCGGGGCCCTTGTCCGCCTCGAAGAGCAGCAGGGCGATGGAGAAGCCCGGCAGCGGGTGCAGGCCGAAGGTGAACTCGGTGACCACGCCGAAGTTGCCGCCGCCGCCGTGCAGGGCCCAGAAGAGTTCGGGGTTCTCCTCGGCACTGGCGTGCACCCGGCGGCCGTCCGCGGTGACCAAATCGGCCGCGAGCAGGTTGTCGCACATCAGGCCGAAGCGGCGTTCGAGCCAGCCGGAGCCGCCGCCGAGGGCGAGGCCGCCGACGCCGGTGGTGGAGGCCCGGCCGCCGGTGGTGGCGAGGCCGTGCGGCTGGGTGGCCCGGTCGAGGTCGGCCATCACGGCGCCGCCGCCGACCCGGGCGACCCGGGCTGCGGGGTCGACCAGGACGGTGTTCATCCGCCGCAGGTCGATCACCAGGCCGCCGTCGACGAGGGCCTGGCCGCTGACCGCGTGGCCGCCGCAGCGGACGGCGGCCTCCAGCCCGCGGCTGCGCCCGAAGGCGAGGGCGGCCGCGATGTCGGCGGGCCCCTCGCACTGGGCGATCACCGCGGGCCGACGGTCGATCATGGCGTTGTGGATGGTCCTGGCATCCTCGTAGGCCTCGTCGCCGGGCACGATCACCCGGCCGGCGAAACCGTCGGCCAGTTCCTCGGGGCGCAGGCCGTCGAGCGGTACGGAAGCCATGGTGAGCGGTCCTTCCCGTCCGGTACGGGGCCGACGGGGTGCGCGGCCCCCGCTTCCGACATTAGGCCGGGCGGGTGAGCCGCGCATCCGAACCGCTCGCGGCCGGGCACCGGTTCAGGCCGCGGTCTGCAGCTCCCGTACGGCGGGCCTGATCTGCTGCACGGTGCGGACGGCGTTGTCCTGCACCGGCGTCAGGTGCCCGCGCAGCCGCAGCGCCAGAGCGACGATCAGCACGGTGCACAGCGCCATCGCCAGCAGGTACAGCGGCCAGGTGCCGGCACCGACCAGCAGGACGCCGACGGCGGGGCCGACCGCGATGGCGACCTGCTTCACCAGGGCGTGCGCGGAGTTGTAGGTGCCGAGCATCCTGGCCGGGGCGAGGTCGGCGACGATCGGGCCGAGCGTCGGGGCGAGCAGCGACTCGCCGACGCCGAACAGTGCGTAGACGGCGACCACGGCGACGGTCGCGGCGAGCGCGTCCGAGCGGACCAGGCCGGCGACCAGCGCGGCCGCCCAGGCGCCGAGCCACACCACGCCGGCGGCGGCCATCGCGGTGGTCCGCCGGCGCCGCTCGGTGAGCCGGACGACGACCATCTGCAGCAGCACGATGGTCAGCGCGTTGGCGCCGATGGCGATGCCGAGCACGGACGGCGCGGTGCCGACGGTGTCGGTGGCGAACGCCGCGACTCCGGACTCGAACTGGCCGTAGCAGGTGAAGAAGATCAGCCCGGCGAGCAGGCAGAGCCGGATCATCGCCTTGTCGGCGGCCAGCGCGCGCAGGCCCTTGGGCTCGCTGCGGTCGGCGACCGGGGCCGGTGCGGCCTGCGGGATGCGGGCCGTGCCGGTGACCAGGGCGAGCCCGATCAGGGTGAGCGCCTCGATGGTGAACAGCCGGGTGAGGCTGGCCGGGTCGGCGGTGTCCACGATCTGCCCGCCGACCAGTGCGCCGATGCCCATGCCCAGGTTGATCAGGGTGAACTGCAGGGCGAAGGCGCGCGAGCGGCCGGTCCGGCCGGTGCTGCGGACGATCATCGTGGCGAGCGCCGGCTGGCAGGCGGTGATGCCCGCGCCGAACAGGAACGAGGCGACCAGCAGGGTCGGCGCCGTGGCGGCCTGCCCGAAGGCGTACGCGCCGCCGGCGGCGAGCGCCGCACCGGCGAGCAGCACCGGGCGCGGCCCGTACCGGTCGATGCCGCGGCCGGTGAACGGCAGGACGGCCAGTGCCGCGAGCGCGAAGACGGTGAACACCATCCCCGCCGCGAACGAGCCGAGCCCCCGCACCTGGTCCACGTACACGAACATGTACGGCATCGTGAACCCGCTGCCGAACGCGCTGAGCGCGTTGCCGATCTGGACGCGGCGCAGCGGGCCGCCCGCCCTGTCCGCCCGCCGTGCCCACTGCTTCACCGTGCCGGTCACCGTGCACACCCCTTTGCCATGGAGGAAGGTTGAACCCTTCCTGCTTTAAGCCCGTAAGATTTCAGAGCTAAACTCTAAGCATCCGAAGACTGTGGCGTCAAAGGCTTAAAGGGTGCACCCCGCCGTGGGAGAATGGCGCCCATGAGCGCACGCAAGCCGGAGCAGCCGGCCGCCACCGAGCTCGGCATCGCCGAGCAGGTGGCCCTCTACCAGCGGGAATTCCCCACCGTGGACCCGCAGGTGGAGACGATCGTGTCCACCCTCTCCCGGCTCTCCCGGCGGATGAACGTGGCGTACAGCCGCCAGCTCGCTGTGCTGGGAATCACGTCCGCCGAGTGGGAGGTGCTCAAGGCGCTGGTCTTCGCGGGCAGCCCGTACCGGCTCGGCCCGGGCGAGCTGGCCAAGCGGCTGGGCCTCACCCCGGCCGCGATGACCCACCGGATCGACCGGATGGTCGCCGACGGCCTGGTCACCCGGGATCGCGACGAGGCCAACCGGGTCCGCGTGATCATCGAGCTGACCGAGACCGGCCGCGACCAGTGGCTGGAGCTCATGCGGATGGCCGCCGTCTTCGAGGCGGACCTGCTGCAGGACATCGTCGGCGAGGACCGCGCCGCCCTCTCCGGGATGCTCGGCCGGATGCTGCGCCGCATCGAGCAGAGCCAGCCGGACGCCCTCGGCCGCACCGACGACCTGGCCTGACCCGCGTCCGCCGACGGCCCGGACCGACCGGCGTCCGCCGGAAACGGGGACTGCCCCGGACGGAGGTTCCGTCCGGGGCAGTCCCGTTCAGCTCGGGTCGTGCAGGTGGTGCGGGTCAGCAGGCGCCGTTGTCGGCCCAGACGCCCCACTGGCCGCTGAGACTCGGGTCCTCGCCCTGGGTCCACCACTTGTTGGTGTACTTGTGGCCCTTCCAGGAGACCTGGGTGCCGGCGGTCGCGTAGACCGTGGCGGAGTTCCAGCTCGGGGCGGTGCAGGTGCCGCCGGTCGGGCTGGCCGAGGTCGAGGGGGAGGTCGACGGCGAGGTCGACGGGGACGAGGACGGCGAGGCCGAGGAGGACGGCGACGAGCTCGGCGAGGCGGTCGGCGAGCTGGTCGGCGCCGGGCAGGAGGCCGCGGAACCGTTGGTGGCGTTCACCATCGCGTCGAAGAGCGAGGTCTGGGTGCCCAGGTCGTAGAGCGAGAAGGCGAAGGAGCCGCCGAGGCCGTTGCAGTGCGCGTAGTCCATCTTGGCCTGGATGGACTTGGCGTTCTCACCGGTCCAGAAGGTGGTGCCGTCGTAGAAGTACGCGGTCTTCGCGACGTCGTCCCAGTAGGTGTTGGCCGCGTTGCCGACGAAGCTGCTCAGCTCCTTGTACATCTGGATGCCGGCGACGTTGCCCGACATGGCGGCACCGGCGGCCGGGCCGGTCGCGCTCTGGAACAGGCCGTGGTTGGCACCGGCGGGGACGCCCGTCCAGCCGCGGTAGTAGAACGGCACACCCATGTTGATCTTCTTGGCGGGGAAGCCGCCGGGGATGCCGTACTGCGGGTCGCCGACCGTCCAGGCCTTGATGGCGTTGTCGATCGAGTACTTGCCGTTGCCGCCCGGGACGGGGGTCATCGGGTCGTTCGGGTTGGTGTAGATCGGCGCCTGGTGGTTGGTCGGGCCGGTCTTGTCCCACGCGCCGTGCATGTCGTAGGTCATGACGTCGAGGAAGGTCAGGTACTGGCCGAGCTTGTCGGTCTCGACGTTCTTGATCTTGTCCTGGCCGGCGCCGACCGCGGCGGAGAGCGCGTAGCTCTTGCCGTCGGCCCTGCCCTGGGCGTCGAGCTGGGCGCGCAGCTCGGCCATCAGCAGGGTGAAGTTCTGCTTGTCGTTGGGCGAGGCGTGGTTGCCGGTGTGGCCGCCGCCGCCCGGGTACTCCCAGTCGATGTCGAAGCCGTCGAAGACGCCGGCCGCGCTGCCGGTGCCGCCGAAGCCGCCCTGCACGGGCAGGTTGCCCTTGATGAACATGTCGACGCAGGAGGAGACGAACTTCTTGCGCGCGGCGTCGGTGGCCGCCACGTCGGAGAAGTACTTGGAGTAGGTCCAACCGCCGATCGACAGCAGCACCTTGAGGTTCGGGTTCTTCGCCTTCAGCTTCTTCAGCTGGTTGAAGTTGCCGACCAGCGGCTGGTTCCAGGTGTCGGCCACGCCGTCCACGCTGGTCGCCGCGTCGAAGGTCTTCTGGTAGTCGGCGTACGCGTCGCCCGCGCCGTCACCGGCGTTGGGGTCGTCCTCGTTCTGCGAAGCGGCCTTGGTGGCCTCGAAACAGGTGAGGTTGGTCGGGTCGATGTTGGCGAAGTCGTAGATCAGGTAGTCCAGCTTCGACGCCACGCCGGTGTCCTGAACGGTCTTCAGGTAGTAGGCGTTGCTGTAGATCGACCACTGGTCGAAGTACGCGACCTTGATGCCGCCCGAAGTGGCGGGCGCTCCGGTCGAGTTGGTCGGGGCGGCCTGGGCGTTGACGCCCGAGGTGAGCGCGAGCGCGCCACCGATCAGCAGGGAGGCCGCGGTGCCGGCGGCGAGGAGGCCCATGCCGCGGCGACGGCGGTGCCGGCTCTGCCTGGGCTGGGACGGAACGGAACGAAGCATGGCTGCGTGGCTCCTGGTCGTGGGGGATGCCCCGCCGCGCCCCGGGGTGCACCACGGCGGGTGGGACCGCAATGGTCAGGGGCATGACAGGGGAATCGAGCGTTGGCCTGCACACAAAAGGAATGACCAGCTGCGGGGAACGCGCCGAACCGGTGCCGACGGCCCGAACCGCCGGCACCGGCCCAGGGGCTCCCTGCACCTGGCCACAAAAATGGACTAGACCAAACGTCCCGTCAAGAGCCGTTTCCTGCGCTTGAGGAGTCCTTAAGGTTCCGTTCGGGTGCGGCTCAGTAGCGCAGTGCGTGCGCCACCTCGGCCTTGACCTGGCCGGTCAGCGCACGGTTGCTCCGGGCCGTGGCCTGCGCCGTTCCGCCGGCCGGCACGTTCGGCACGTTGACCACGACCGTGTCGAGCCGGTTGCCGCTGGAGTCCTCGAAGTCGACCTGCACGGTGTACTTGTGCGGCGAGTCCTCGCCGTTGGTCACCGTGATCGGCACGTCCAGCTTGCCGTCCGAGGCGGTCACCGGGGTGCCCAGCTTCACGTCCTCGGAGGCGTCCAGGCCTCCGGTGACCTCGGCGATCGCCGAGGAGGCCGCCGCCTCCGCCGAGGCCACCGCGGACGCCGCCGAGGAGGCCAGGCCGCCTGCGGCGGAGGCCAGTTCGGACGCCTTCGACTCCACCGCCGCGGCCGCCGAGGAGGCCACCGAGGACGGCGAGGAGTCCGACGAGCACCCCGCCAGTGCGGCACCGCCCAGCAGCACGGCGGCGCCCAGCAGGGCTGCGGAACGGATCTGGTGGTTCATGACTGACTCCCGTGAACGACGGATCCCGCGGTGCCGCCTCGGCACCGGCCCCCGCCCGCGTCCGGCCGCGCCGGGCGAACGGGGACCCCCTGGAAACGGCCTGCTCAGGAGAGACCCGAGCCCTCCTGCATGGCGGCCTGCTCGATCTCCCGGATCTCCCGGCGGCGCACGGTGTCCTGACGCCGGGTCACCACGGCTGCCGCGCCGACGGCGCTCGCACCGAACGCCAGCAGCCCGATCCACGGCCGGTCCAGCACATGGCCCAGCGCATGGTCGAGCGAGTAGCGGCCCGCCCCGGAGATGCCCAGGGCCAGCCCGCAGGTGCCGATCAGCGCCGGGTACTCGAAGCCGCCGCCGACCGCCCAGAAGCCGGCCGGGGCGTGCACCGCGATGGCACCCGCCATCGTGCCCGCCACCACCGACCCGGCCACCGGTGTCGCCAGGCCCAGCGCGAGCATCGCCCCGCCGCCCGCCTCGCCGACACCGGAGGCGATCGCACTCTGCCGGCCCGGCTCGTACCCCATGTGCTCCATCGCCAGGGTCGTGCCCTCGATGCCTCCCCCGCCGAACCAGCCGAAGAGTTTCTGGGCGCCGTGCGCGAAGAGCACTCCGCCCACGGCGGCACGCAGGGCGAACAGGCCGAGGTCCTTGCGGTGCAGACTGGTCATGATGGGGCCCCTGGGTCGATGGCGGCACGTCCTCTCCATCCCAGCCCACGGGCCGGGACCGCTCGACCCGGGACCGCCATCCGGGCGAACCACCGAGGAGCGCCATGTCCGCGCCGGCCACCCCCGTTTTCCACCTCGACGGGACGGAGATCACCGACGAGCGCTCGTTCTACGCCGCGCTCGGCGCGGCCCTCCGCCCGCCGGACGGCTACTACGGCAGCAACCTGGACGCGCTCGCCGACTGCCTGCACGGCGGCTTCGGCCCCGAGCCCCCGTTCGTGCTGGTCTGGCACGCCTCCGCACTGGCCGCCTGCCGGCTCGATCGCCGGATGCTCCTCGCCGGCCGCGAGTGCAGCTACTTCGAGGCCGTCCTGGACGTGCTCAAGCAGGGCGGGGTCGCCGTACGGCTGCGCTGACAAGCCCGTTACGCAGCCGGGACAACCGGCGCAGAACCACCGCGGTGCGCCTGACGTGATCACGGTCGACACCCCACGACCGGCACACCAGGAGCCCCCATGAAGCAGCGCCCGACCACCGCGGCCCGGGCGGCGGCAGCGACCGCGGCTGTCCTCGCACTGGCCCTCGGCGCCGTCGCCTGCAACGACGACACCACCGCGGCCGGCAGCGGCGCAGCACCCACGGCCGCCGGCACCACCGCCTCCTCCCCCGCGGCGGACGGCAGTGCGGCGACGGCCGGGACGGCCGGGCCCGGCTCCGCCGCGACCGGCAAGGGCACCGCCCCGGCGCAGAACGCCTCCGAGCGCTGCCGGACGGGCGAGCTCAAGGCCGACGTGCAGATCCAGGAGGGCGGCGGCCGGGCCATGGTCATGCTGGTCAACAAGGGCAGCCGCACCTGCACCGTCAAGGGTTACCTCGGCTACGGCGGGCTGCTCGCCGACAACTCCCGGGTGGACACCGCCACCCACCGGGTCGCCCAGCCCGGCCCGCCGGTCTCCGTCACCCTCAAGCCCGGCACCACCGCCTTCTCCGGGCTCTCCTGGAAGTCCTGCGACAAGGCCGACACCACCTGCACCGTGCTGGCCGGTCTGGTGGTCACCCCGCCGGACGAGACCACCCAGCTCACCGCCGCCGTCCTCGGCACCGACGGCAAGCCGGTCGTCCAGTTCCCGGTCGCCAAGGCCGGTTTCACCGTCGGCACCCTCCAGCCCTCCAACCAGGGCGTCCTGCTCGGCTGAGGCGACTTCGAGGCGCCCGGGGTGAACCCCCGGGCGCTCCTGCGGCGGCGGACGGTCAGAAGAACGTCCTCACCAGGTCGACCACGCGCGGCAGTTCGGCGTCGGCGTCGTCCAGGACGGGGATCAGCGTCCAGCGGTCGAAGGCCGTGCACGGGTGGGAGACACCCAGCCGGACGACGTCGCCGACGGCGACGTCCGCACCGCGCAGGTAGGCGTGCTGGTCGTTGAGGGCGCTCACGGTCGCCCCGGTCAGCGGCTTGCCGCCCCGCACCCGCTGCGGGGCGGGCAGGCCGAGGTCGACCGGCAGGTCGCGCTTGCCGGCGTCCAGCAGGGCGAGCCCCGGCTCCGGGGCGGACAGCACCCTCGCCCAGCCGTGCAGGGCGGCCCGCAGCGGCTCGCCCGCGCCGCGCCGGCCGAACGGCGAGATGCCCCGGTAGAAGCCGTCGTCGTGGGCGAGGTAGGCGCCGGCCCGCACCACGACGCGGGTGCGGGCGTCGGCCAGCGGGGCGAGTTCCTCTGCGACGGTGTCGAAGAAGGCGCTGCCGCCGGCGGTCAGCCAGACCTCGTCCGCCTCATCGAAAAGGCCCTCGCCGTCGAGCTGGCGGTGCAGTTCGGCGATCCCCCGCAGGTAGCCGGTGACGGCGGCCACCGAGGCCGGGGAGGCGTCCGGGCCGAGCGGGCCCTCGTAGCCGCTGACGCCGGTCAGTCGCAGGCCCGGCGCGGCACGGACGGCGCGGGCCACCTCGACGGCCTCGGACAGGGTGCGGCAGCCCGTCCGCCCGCCGGGGGCGCCGAGTTCCACGCAGACGTCGACCGGGGCGGGGGCGCCGCGCAGCGCCTCGGACATCAGGGCGACCGCGCGGGTGGAGTCGACCCAGCTCGCGAAGCGGAGCTCCGGGTCGGCGGCGAGCTCGGCGGAGAGCCAGCGCAGGCCGGCCGGGTCGATCAGGGTGTTGGCGAGGTGGATGCGGCGCAGGCCGAAGGCCCGGCCGACCCGCAGCTGCGGCAGGTTGGCCAGGGTGATCGCCTCCGCGCCGGCGTCCAGGTGGCGCTGCCACAGGGCGGGGGCCATCGAGGTCTTGCCGTGCGGGGCGAGGCCGACGCCGGCCTGCGCGCACCAGGCGGCCATGGTGCGCAGGTTGTGGTCGAGGGCGGCGGCGTCCAGGGTGAGCAGCGGGGTGCCGAGGGCGTCGGCGGCGGGACGGGTGGCGAGGTACTCGGCGACGGTCAGGCCCCAGGCTTCGGCGGGGATCGCCTTGAACCGGAAGTCCAGCCGCTCCTCGGCCAGTTCGGCCACCTTGGCCCGGTCGATCAGCTCCATCGCGCCTGCCGCCCTCTCACCGCGCCCGCAGCGTTCCGGGCGTCCGCCGAGCAGCCTATGCCGTCCCGGCAGCGCTACGGCGCCACCACGGGGCGCCACGGGACGGGGCTGGAGAGGATCATCGAGCTGGCGGGCTGGCCGTAGGCGGCGAGGCGGTCGATGAGCTGCTCGAAGGCGACCATGCCGGGCACGCCGACCAGCAGGGTGCAGCAGGCGCCGCCGGTAACCCGGTGCAGCTGGAAGACCTCGGGCCAGCGGGTGACCTCGGGGTCGCGGAGGACGCAGTGCGGGCCGTAGCACTGCATGGTGACCAGGGCCATCACGTTGAGGCCGGCCCGGGCGGGGTCGATGTGGGCGTGGTAGCCGGTGATCACTCCGTCGGCCTCAAGGCGGCGGACGCGTTCGGCGACGGCCGGGGCGGAGAGTTTCACCCGGCGGGAGAGCTCGTTGTAGGAGAGCCGGGCGTCGGCCTGGAGTTCGGCGAGCAGCAGGCGGTCGACGGCGTCCATGGCGACTCCCGGGGTCGGGTTTGCGTTTGCAAAGCGTTTCGGCTGCAAGACCTTGCGTTCGTGAAGCCGTGGCGGCGTTTCGCTGCCCGCCGCCCATTCAAGACGGAACGGATGCCGCCGCACAATGGTGGCCCCCACGATGGGAGTGGGATGAACCGGGACATACCAGGAGGAATGCCATGGGCGGGGACACCGTCGACCGGCCGAATCTCGCCTTCGCGCCGCAGGGGGAGCCCGGCAACGGCACCCCGTACGCGCGCTACGTCATGCTGGACGTGCTGCACAGCCTGCAGCAGCCGCGCAGCAAGGTGCCGGCCGAGTACACGTTCATCGTCGCCACCCAGGTGATGGAGCTGCTCTTCGACCTGCTGCAGCGCGAGTGGGTCTCCGCCCAGCACGCGCTGCGCGAGAACGACCTCGGCGGCGCGCTCGCCGCTCTGCGCCGCGGCACCCACATACAGGACGTGCTGGTGAGCTCCTGGGACCTGCTGGCCACCATGACGCCCGCCGAGTTCGCCTCCTTCCGCGAGGTGCTGGGCGAGGCCTCCGGCTTCCAGTCGTCGGCCTTCCTGCGCCTGGAGTTCCTGCTCGGCAACAAGGCCGGCTCGCTGCTGCGGATGTACGAGGACTCCCCCGCCGTGCACGCCGAGCTCACCGAGGCCCTGAACGGCCCCAGCCTGTACGACGACGCGCTCGCCCTGCTCGCCCGCCGCGGCGTGGAGGTGCCCCATGAGCCGAGCGCCGGCCGGCACCGGCACAGCGCCGAGGTGGAGCAGGCCTGGCGCCGGGTGTACACCGACCCGGAGCTGGCCGAGCTGGCCCGCCTCGGCGAGGCGCTGCTGGACACCGCGGAGCGGGTCACCCGCTGGCGCCAGCGCCACCTCTCCTCGGTCAAGCGCACCATGGGCGCCAAGCCCGGCACCGGCGGCTCCAGCGGCCTCAGCTGGCTCAAGCAGTCCGCCGACCAGGACATCTTCCCCGAGCTGTGGACCGTGAGGAACGAGCTGTGACCACCCGCGAGGAGTGCGCGGCCCTCGACGCCGCCGATCCGCTGGCCGCACTGCGCGGCGAATTCGCCCTGCCCGAGGGCGTGCTGTACCTGGACGGCAACTCGCTGGGCGCGCTGCCGAAGGGCACCGCCGCCCGGGTCGCCGGCATGGTCGAGCGCGAGTGGGGCCAGGGCCTGATCCGCAGCTGGAACGACGCCGGCTGGTTCGGGATGCCGCACCGGCTCGGCGAGCGGCTCTCGCCCATGCTGGGCGCGGCCGCCGGGCAGGTCGTGGTCTGCGACTCCACCTCGGTCAACCTCTTCAAGGTGCTGGGTGCGGCGATGCGGCTGCGGCCCGGCCGGAGGACGCTGCTCGCCGAGCACTCGGCCTTCCCGACCGACCTGTACATCACCGAGGGCGTCACCGGCCTCTTCGACGGCGCCCGTACCGTGCTGCTGCCGCGCGCCGCCGACCTCGGCGAACACCTCGGCGAGGACACCGCCGTGGTGGTGCTGTCGCACGTCGACTACCGCACCGGCGAGCTGCTCGACATGGCCGCGATCACCGAGCAGGTGCACGCCGCGGGCGCCCTGATGGTCTGGGACCTCTGCCACACCGCGGGCGCACTGCCGATCGAACTCGACGCCTGCGACGTGGACTTCGCGGTCGGCTGCGGCTACAAGTACCTCAACGGCGGCCCCGGCGCGCCCGCCTTCCTGTACGCCGCGCACCGCCACCAGGCCTCGGCCGCACAGCCGTTGAGCGGCTGGTTCGGCCACGCCCGGCCGTTCGCCTTCGAGCCCTCGTACGCGCCGACCGAGGGGATCGGGCGGTTCCTCACCGGCACCCCGCCGCTGCTCGGCATGGCCGGTCTCGACGCCGCGCTGGACGTCTGGGAGAAGGCCGACCTGGCGCAGGTGCGGGCCACCTCGCTGGCGCTCACCGACCTGTTCCTGGAGCTGGTCGAGCCGCTCGGCCTGGAGTCGGTGACCCCCCGGGAGCACGCCCTGCGCGGCAGCCACGTCTCGCTGCGGCACCCCGAGGGCTACGCGGTGATGCAGGCGCTGATCGCCCGCGGGGTGATCGGCGACTTCCGCGCCCCCGACCTGATGCGCTTCGGATTCACCCCGCTCTACCTCTCCCGCACCGACGTCTTCGACGCGGTGCGGCACCTCGCCGAGGTGCTGGAGAGCGGCGAGTGGCGCGAGGAGCGGTTCAGCCGCCGGGGCGCGGTGACCTGAGGAAGGCGTTCTCCAGGCCGTCCCAGTTCAGCGGGCGGGCCGGCGGGATGCGGGTCTCGTGGGCGACCTGCACGATCCGGGTCGCCAGCCGGTGCACCACCAGTTCGTACAGCTCGCGCCGGCCCGGGTTCCGGGCCAGCGCGAGCAGCCCCTCGCCCTGGTACTCCGGGCCCAGGCTGCGGTGGTTGAAGCGCAGTTGGCGGGCGGCGGAGGGCTGCTCTGCGGACCCCACCGGCACCCAGATCACCGGGACGATCCCGCTCGCCTGCTGTGCCGAGCGCTCGGCCGAGCGGGCCGCCCGGCGGGCGAAGCCGTACCACTCCTTGCCGCAGCGCTCGCTGGTGAAGTAGCGCGGCGAGTACAGCGGCACGAAGACCCGGCAGGTGGCCAGCGCCTCGGTGATCTGCCATCGCGACCAGCTGTCCAACTCCGGGCTGCGGTCCAGGAATCCGGGCGGCACCGCAGCCGGCAGGTCGGTCAGCTGCAGCACCTCCTCGCAGAGGTCCTGGTAGAGCCGGTCGACGGCCCGGTCGCCGGGGCCGCCGGGGTGGCTGAGGAAGAAGTAGGGTCTGGGAGCCTCCGGTCCGGCCGGCTCCTTGCGGTGCGTGCCCGAGTGCGAGGGCGTGCGCGACTCGACCGGCTGGCCGTGGAGTTGGGCGTTGCGGGCGAGCACCAGCGGCCGGCCGTCCCGCGGCGGCCAGATCCGGGTGACCGGCGGCGCCGGCGGGGTGGACTGCAGGGCGATCTCCAGCAGGTGGTGGACGGTCAGCTGCGGGGCGCCGTCCGGATCGCCGGTGCGGATCGCGGCGGCCAGCCGGCCCGCCACCGAACGGTCCACCGGGTGGCGGAGGTTGACCACCTGGAAACTCCCCGGGTCGACCGCCACCGGGCCGCCTGCGGCGGGCTCCGGCGGCACGCTGCGCGCACCGTCCAGGATCAGCAGCCGGCGCGCCGCCCGGCCCGCGGCGACCGTCTCCACCACGGCCTGCCAGTCCAGCCCCGGCCGGTGCACCCCGCCCCAGCGGCCCGCACCGACCGCCACCCCGAGCTCGTCCCCGGGCCCGAGCGGCCCGCCGACGTGCACCACCAGGGTGTCCTCGGCCTCCTGCACGGCCTGCTGCAGCGCCCGCTGGAAGCCGTCCGGGTCGTCCTCGCCCAGCCAGATGTGCCGGCGGTCCAGGCCCACCAGCGCCGGGTCCACCAACGCCTCGGCCAGCGCGGCGAGATCGCGCAGCGCGGTGTACTCCTGCTCCTCCAGCACCTCGCCCGGCGCACCGCGCGAGGTGGTCAGCAGCAGCACCGCCCGGGAGCGCTCCGGGTCGGGCAGCGCACCGGGCTCGGGCGGCGGCGCGGGCACGGGAGCCTCCTCCTCGGCCGGCCGCGGCGCGTCCTGCGGGTGCGGTCCGGGCAGCGGGCCCGCCAGTGTGAACACCGGCGCCCCGGTGACCCCGAGCAGCCGCGCGGCCTCCGGGCTGACCAGCGCGAACGGCCGCGAGTCCAGCAGCGTCACGGTGCCGTCCCGGGCGGACTCCACCCAGGCCGGGAAGGTCGCCGCGCCGACCCGCCCCGGATCGCCTATCCGCCCGCCGACCCGGATCAGCAGCTCCAGCGCGTGCTGCGCGGTGGACCTCGGCAGGGTGTGCAGCAGCAGCTCCCGCACCCCCGGCCGGAACGCGAAGTAGCCCGGGCGGCCAGCCTGTTCCTGCAGCAGGCCGCTCACCACGACCTCCGCCAGGTGCTGCGGCTGCGGCCGGGCCAGCCCGACCTGCTGGAGCAGCCGCATCACCGGCAGCGCGGGCGTGGTCAGCGCGGTCATCCCGGCCAGCGTGAACGCCTCCCGGGAGGCCGTGGCGCGGAACCGCACCACCAGCTCCTCCGCGGTCAGCTCCTCCGGATCGGGCCCGGCCTCGGTCGGGCGCCCGGCCCCGTTCGGCGTCGCGCCGAGCATCAGCGCCGCGCCGACCACCTGGCCGCCGGTCGGACTGCCCACCAGCTGCGCCCAGTTGGCCAGCCACTCGGGGCCCGGCTCCAGCACCGGGACGGCCGGTGCACCGCGGCCGGGCGGGGTGTCGGTGAACGGCACGAACCCGTACGCGGCGTCCGGGGCGCCCGCCTCCGTCGCGGTGAACACCCCGGGGACTGCGGGCACCGCGGCCAGCGGCCACAGGCGTTCCGGCAGCGGCTGGACGACCGCCACCGGCAGCCGGCGGGCCAGGCCGTGCAGGGTGCGGTGCCAGCGGTCGCCGGCCGGGCCGGAACGCCACTGCGGGCCCATGCAGTCGCTGATCACCAGGACCGCGGAGCGGCCGTCGGCGATCCTGCGGTGGGCGAGCCGGCCGTCGGCGAGCAGCCGCCCGGAGGTGACCTGGCGGAAGGCGCCGGTCTGCTGGAAGAGCGTGCGCAACTCCCGGGCGAGCGGCCGCCAGAGGGTCATGGTGGGGCCGATGTCGAGCACCAGGTGCAGGTCGAGCCAGCGCTCGGTGCTGGGCCGCAGCACGGGCAGCCAGTGGACGGTCCCGGGTTCGCGCAGCGCCTCGGCGAGGCGGTCGGCGGTGGCCTGTTCGTCGAGCAGGCGGCGGCGCTCGTCCGGGACGAGCCGCTTCAGCGGGCGCAGGGCCCGCTGAAGCGGCAGCGGGCGGGCCAGCATCGGGGCGTCGGGGGTGGGTGCGGGGACGGCGGGTGCGGGCCGGCCGCCGCGGTCCGGGGCGGGCAGGTGGAGGGCGGTGCGCGGACCGGTGCCGTCCGGCCCCGGGGCGTGCTCGGTGCGGTGACGCGGGCGCAGGCCGCCGGAAGTGCCCGTGGCGGGGCGGGCGGTGCGCGGGGCGGGCAGGCCCGCGGTGTCGAGGCCCGGGCCGCCCTCGGTGCCGCGGGCGGCCAGCCAGAGCAGTTCGGCGAGCTCGACGGGGGCCCGTGCGGCGAGGCCGAGTTCGGCGAGCAGGTCGGTCAGGCGGTCCAGGGCCGCCGGGTCAGAAGACATCGTCGTCCTGGCCGCGACTCAGGTAGGGCATCACCTGGGCGGCGAGCGCGGCCCGGTCGGCGGCGTCGCCGAGTTCCGGCCGGGAGGTGAGGTAGATGGCGTTCAGCAGCTGGTCGGTGGCGAGTTCGCCCTCCTCCCGGCGGGACAGGAAGACCTCCAGGATCTCGGTGACCAACTGCCGGTCCGACTCCGGGAGGTGGGAGTGGACGATGGACTCCAGCTCGGCGCCCTCCGGCCGGCGCAGTTCCAGCACCACACAGCGGCGCAGGAAGGCGGCGGGGAACTCCCGTTCGGCGTTGGAGGTGAGCACGGTGAACGGGAAGGCCCGGCAGCGGATGCGGCCGCCGTGCACGGGCGCCCGGCTGGTGCCGTCCGCGGTGAGGACGTTCGCCTCGGGCTGCTGGGGGGCGGCGCGGACGAGTTCGTCGATCTCGTACTGGCCCTCCTCCAGGATGTGCAGCAGGTCGTTGGGCAGGTCGAGGTCGCCCTTGTCGATCTCGTCGATGAGCAGCACCCGGGGCCGCCGGTAGGGCAGCAGGGCGGTGCCGAGCGGGCCGAGCCGCAGGTGCTCGTCGAGGGAGGCGTCGGGGGTCTGCGGGCCGGAGCGGTTGGCTGCGTAGAGGCGGGAGAGCGGGTCGTACTGGTAGAGGCCGTCGCGCAGCGTGCTGCGGCTGGTGATGTTCCAGCGCAGCACCGGGCCGAGGCCGAGTTCGCGGGCGACCGCGTACGGCAGGCTGGACTTGCCGCCGCCGGGCGGTCCGGTGACCAGCAGCGGCCGGCGCAGGTAGAGCGCCGCGTTGACGAGTTCCACGGTCTCCGGGGTGGGCCGGAAGGTCGCGGCCCGGTGCCGGGCCGGGTCGGGCACCGGGTCGGCGGGGCCGTCGGGCTGCGGCAGCACCGGCCCCCCGTCGAAGTCGCGCCAGGGCGGCGGGGCGGGCAGCTCGGCGATGCCGTCGTGCGGCTCGGTGACGCCCTGGTAGATGCGCTTCAGCGGCATTGCTCTCCTGCTCCTGCTCACTCGTCGGGGCCTTCGGCGGTCCGGGTCTCACTCGGGGCCCGCGGCGTGGGGCGGTGGTGCGGTCGGGACGACGCGGTAGGGGCGGTGGGGGCCGGGCAGGACCGCCGGGTCCTCCCAGAGCAGCACCAGGCCGGCGGCCCAGTGCTGTGCGGGGTCGGCGGCCTCCTCCGCCTGGTGCCGCAACTCGCGTACCCGGCGGGGCAGATCGCCGGGTGCGACATCGGCCAGTTCCTCCGCCAGTCTGGCAAGGAATCGCTCGTTGCGGCAGGTCCGGGTGTGTGAGTGGTCGGCGGTGCAGGGGCGTTGCGGCCACAGTACGGCGGGGACGCCGGCCCGCAGGGCGGCGGCCAGCAGCGGCTCGTACGGGGCGCCGCGGGGCGGGCCGGGGAAGGCCGGGAGCTCGACCCGCTCGGGCGGCCGCAGCCGGTGGTAGAGCCTTTTGCCGTCCGGGAGTTCGGTGCAGCGCAGCTGGTGCAGGCGGGTGCCGGGGGCGGTGCGCAGCGGGGCCCATTTGAGTTCGAGCTGGCGGCGGGCGGCCGGGTCGGCGCGGCGCTGGGCGTCGACCACGACGACGGCGTGGTCGGCGCCGAGCGGGCCGTAGTCGGTGCGCCGGCGGGCCCAGTCGTGGACGGGCTCGGTGAGCCACTTGCGGGGCAGCGAGAAGATGACCAGTTCCGCGCCGTCCGGTTCGAGCCGGCCGAGTTCGTGGTCGATGCGGTCGCGGACGGCGTTCTTGAGGCGCAGTCGCGGGACGGTGCGGGTGTCGGCGGCGCCGATCCGGCCGTCGCGGACGGCGGCGACGGCGACGTGGAACATGGCGGGCCCGGCGCCGCTGGGGCTGATCTCCACGAGGATCGGGCGCCAGCGTTCGCGTCTGGGCCCGGCGGCGGGGGCGGCGTCGCGGTGCCGGTCGAGCCAGTCGCGCAGGCCCTCGCGCAGCCCGTGGTCGGCGCTGGCCTCGGCGACGTGGTGGGCGAAGTGGACCACGGGGTGCGGCCCGTGGGGCGGCCGGGGGACCTCGGCGAGCAGGTACCAGCCGGCGTCCCAGAGGGTGGCGGGGCGGCTGGGCGGATCGGGGCAGCCGAGCGGTCCGACGGCGGCGCGGTAGAGCTCCAGCGGGTCGGCGGGCGGCGGGCCGGCGCCGAGCAGCAGCCGGAGGCCGCGGACGGCGGGGGCGGGCAGGGCGGCCCCGGCGAGCCGGTCGGCGAGCTGCGGGACGTACCGGGCGGCGGCCTCGGCGGGCAGCATCTGGCCGAGCCTCGCGGCGGGCCGGGTGCGGTCGTCGGGGCTGCGCGGCACACCGAGGGTGTCGAGGGCGGCGGTGACCAGGCCGGCGACCTCGCCGGTGGCGGCGATGACCACCGGGCCGCCGCTGAAGCCCGGGGAGAGCGGCATCCCGGTGCCCTCGTGCTCCAGTTGGACGAGCTCGCCGGCGATCCGGAAGCCGCCGCGGGTGAGCCTGATCTCGCTGCTGAGCCCGGTGTCGTGTCCGGCCGGGAAGCCGTAGGCGACCAGGGCGGGGGCGGGCGGCCCGGCCCACCGGTGCAGCGGGGCGAACGGGGCGGGGGTGGCGGTCTGCGCGGGCACCGGCTCGCTGAGTTCCAGGACGGCCACGTCGCCCGCGCCGCCCGGGAGTTCGGGCCATGGGCCGCGCTGGGCGACGGTGGCGCCCAGCGGCGCCAGGTCGGGGTGGGCGACGAGCCTGACCTCGGCCTCGTCGACGCCGTGCACGACATGGGCGCAGGTGAGCACCTCGCGGTCGGAGATGAGGATGCCGGCACCGGTGATCGGCCCGGCGGGCCCGGAGGTGGTGATCCGGGCGAGCCAGCGGACGTCCTGCATCGGCACGTCCGGTCAGTGCCCGGCCCGTTCCGCACCGCCGCCGGGTGACCAGGAGAGCTTCACGGTGAGGTGGGCGTCGGCCGCGGTGCGGGCGATCAGCGCCCCGGCCTCGGCGGACAGCTTGACGCCGAACTCGATCTCCACCGTGTCCGGCCGCAGGCTGCCGTCGCGCAGGACGGTGAGGGCCGCCTCGGCGGCGGCGCGGACCCCGCCCAGCGCGTGCTCGAAGGTCTCGGCGGCCCGGACGACCGCCTCACCGCCCCTCCCGACGGGCTGCATCCCGTACGCCGCCGGGGCCGGGGCAGTGCTCTCCACCCGGACCACCGCGCCGTCGGCCGTCAGGAACTCCACGTAGTGCGACATGGCCACTCCCCACCGTGTCAAGCCGTACTGTCAGCCGAATTCCTTGGCGATGGTCGCACAGCACGGGCCACTGCGCAGCGGTTCCGGCGGGGTTGACATCAGCAATCTTCAAGGAACATGACAATATGTCAGGTTGATCCGCCCTCCGCTCCACCGGCCGGATAACGCCGGGCCGAGGACTTGTCGACAAAGGCACTGGAGTGGCCCGCCGGGGGCACGGGGTTGCCCGATCTCCCACGGCGGGGACACGCCCTAGGGTGGAGGCCGGGACCGATCAGGAGGGTACGGGGATGGACGAGGCAGTCGGCGGGCCGCTGGTCGTGGTCGCGGAGAGCGCCGAGGTGCTGGCGCTGCCGGGCCTCGGCGAGCACCTGCTGACCCCGGCCGAACGGGAGCGGGCCGCCGGCCTCCGCAGGGAGCGCAACCGGCTGGACTTCCTCGCGGCGCACCTGCTGGTACGGCTCTGCGCCGCGCACCTGCTCGGCGTCCCGGTGTCCGAGCCGGTGCTGGTGCAGCACTGCCCCGACTGCGACCTGCCCGGGCACGGCGCGCCCGCGCTGGCCGGGCGGCCCGGCATCGGGCTGAGCCTGTCGCACACCGAGGGCGTGGTCGCCGCGGCGGCCGGGCCGGTGCCGGTGGGTGTCGACGTGGAGCAGCCGGGCACCGGCCGCGGCGACCTGGCCGACCTGCACGCGCGGGTACTCGGTGCCGCGGAGTCGGCCGCGGTGGCCGCCCGTCCCGACCCGGCGGGGGCGTTCCTCCGGCAGTGGGTGCGCAAGGAGGCCATGATCAAGATCGGCCGGGTGTCGCTGGACACGCTGGCCGAGGTCGACCTGTCCGCGCTGCCGCTGGACGCCGCCGGCCCGGGGCCCGCCCGGCACCGCCACGAGGACCTGCACCTGCTCGACTGGACGGAGCCGCGCAGCGGGGCACTGCTCGCGGCGGTCAGCACCCGGCCCGTCCGGCTGGTGCCGCTGGCGGAGACGGCCGGGGCCGTACTTCCGGTGTGAGGGACCGGCCCGGGCCCCCGCCGTAAGGGGTGTTAGCGTCGGCGACGGCCGCGCCGGACGCACCCGCGCGTGCCCGCCCTCCTCTCCCCCGCCGCCGCGAAGGATGTCTCCCCCATGGCCAAGTTCCTGCTGAGCCTGCACGTGCTGGCCTCGGTGCTGTTCATCGGCCCGGTCGCGGTAGCCGTCAGCATGTTCCCGCGGCGTGCGGCCGCGGCCCTGGGCTCCGGGGCGGACCAGCCGGGCGCGGCCGCCTCGGTGCGCCTGCTGCACCGCATCACCCAGGTCTACGCGCTGCTCGGGATCGCCGTCCCGCTGCTGGGTGTCGGCGTGGCCCAGGTGATGGACGTCCTCGGGCAGAGCTGGCTGATCGCCTCGATCGTGCTGACGGCGCTCTCGGCCGGCTCGCTGCTGCTGTTCGTGGTGCCCGCCCAGCAGTCCGTGATCGACACCCTGGACGCGGAGGCCGGCACGCCCGCCGCCCACTCCCGCGGCGACGACCGGGAGCGGGCGGAGCGCGGCCTGAAGCTGCTGCCGATGACCGCGGGCGTGTTCAACCTGCTGTGGGCGGTGGTCGTGGTGCTGATGGTCATCCGACCGGGGTCGACGACGGGAGCCTGACCTCCACCCGTCCGGCACCCCTGATCTCCAGGCCTTCGAGCAGCGCCAGGGTGGCGGCGGCCACCGCCGCGACCGCCTGCTCGAAGGCCTCCCTGTTGTGGGCGGCCGGGGCGCGGAAGCCGGACACCTTGCGGACGTACTGCAGGGCCGCGGCGTGGACGTCGTCGGTGGTGACCTCCGGCGTCTCCGGCGGCCTGAGCGTCTTGATCGATCGGCACATACCCCCAGTCTGCCCCTCCGGGCACACCCCGGGGGCAGCCATCACCGAATCAGTCGGCCCGGGTCCGCACGTCAGCCGGCCGGGGCCATCAGGGTGCGGGTGAGCGGCGTACGGGCGAGCACCAGCACGCCCATCACGATCAGCGCGACGCCGACGGTCTCCGGGATCAGCCAGAGGCCGGCGCGCAGCGTCTCCTCGTACAGCAGGACGCCCAGCAGCAGGCTGACCCCCGCGTCACCGAGGGTCAGCGCGGGCTGCGAGGCGACCAGCGGCCCGGACTGCAGGGCGTTCTCCAGCAGGTAGAGCGCACCGACCCCGGCGATCGCGAAGCCGTACGTCTGCCAGGCGGTGAGGAAGGCCACCAGGCCGTGCATGTCCAGCAGGTGGGTGGAGGACTTGATGAGGGCGGCGGTCAGCGCGTTGCCGACTGCCGCCGCACCCGCCAGGCAGGCGGCGCGGACCCCGCCGGGCGGGCGGCGCAGTGCCACCGCGCAGAGCACGGCGATCGCGGCGCCGCAGCCCGCGAGTGCCGGGATCCAGCGGGACATCGGAACGTGCATGGTGCCGGGGGTCGGTGCGGCCGCGCCGAGCGCGAGGCCGAGGCCGACCACCATGCAGGCGACGGCGGTCCAGGCCTGGCCTGGAATGGAATGGAATGGAATGGAATGGAATGGAATGGAATGGAATGGAATGGAATGGAATGGAATGGAATGGAATGGAATGGAATGGAATGGAATGGAATGGAATGGAATGGAATGGAATGGAATGGAATGGAATGGAATGGAATGGAATGGAATGGAATGGAATGGAATGGAATGGAATGGAATGGAATGGAATGGAATGGAATGGAATGGAATGGAATGGAATGGAATGGAATGGAATGGAATGGAATGGAATGGAATGGAATGGAATGGAATACAGCAGGACGCCCAGCAGCAGGCTGACCCCCGCGTCACCGAGGGTCAGCGCGGGCTGCGAGGCGACCAGCGGCCCGGACTGCAGGGCGTTCTCCAGCAGGTAGAGCGCACCGACCCCGGCGATCGCGAAGCCGTACGTCTGCCAGGCGGTGAGGAAGGCCACCAGGCCGTGCATGTCCAGCAGGTGGGTGGAGGACTTGATGAGGGCGGCGGTCAGCGCGTTGCCGACTGCCGCCGCACCCGCCAGGCAGGCGGCGCGGACCCCGCCGGGCGGGCGGCGCAGTGCCACCGCGCAGAGCACGGCGATCGCGGCGCCGCAGCCCGCGAGTGCCGGGATCCAGCGGGACATCGGAACGTGCATGGTGCCGGGGGTCGGTGCGGCCGCGCCGAGCGCGAGGCCGAGGCCGACCACCAAGGTTCCGGCGGGACATCAGGGCCGAGATCACCAGCGCGAACGGCAGTTCCAGGACGAAGATCGGCTGGACGACGGAGAGCGCGCCGCGGGCCAGTGCCACCGCCTGGAAGAGCGCGGCCGCGGTCACCGCGACGATGCCGGCCACCCAGACCGGGCGGTGCGCCAGGTCGAGCAGCAGGCCGAAGCGGAAGCCCTCGGAGCGCCGCACGGTCTGCGCGGCGCGGTGCTGCAGCACGGTGGCCAGCGCGTTGCTGAGGGCACCGCACAGGGCGAACAGGACGGGGAGCAAGGCAGGCGGTTCCCTTCGCCGGATGCGCCCAGTCTCACCCGCCCGCGCTGCACCTCCGGCGCACCGCGCCGCGACTCAGCCCCCGGCCACCCCGAACAGCCGCGCCGCGTTGCCCCAGCACACCGTCCGCAGCCACTCCACCCCCAGCCCCAGACCGGCCAGCGCATCGAGCGCGTGCGCGTACCGGTACGGGATGTTCGGGTAGTCGGTGCCGAGCAGGACGCGGTCCCGCAGGTCGGCGAGGCGGGGCCGCAGGGCGGGCGGGAAGGGGGCCAGGCGTTCGGTGAAGTCGGTGAACGCCATGGTGGTGTCGAGGTGGACGTTCGGGTACCGGGCGGCCAGGTCGAGGAAGTCGGCGTACTCCGGGAGGCCCATGTGTGCCACGACCAGGTGCAGCCGCGGGTGGCGGGCGAGGACGGCCCCGATCGGCCCGGGCCCGGTGTGCTTGCCGGGGGCCGGGCCGGAGCCGCAGTGGGTGACGACGGGGATGCCGGCCTCGGCGAGCAGGCCCCAGACGCCGTCCAGCTGCGGGTCGGCGGGGTCGTAGGCGCCGACCTGCACATGGGCCTTGAACACCCGGGCGCCGCGGTCGATCGCGGCCGCGACGTACTCGGCGGCGCCGGGCTCGGGATAGAAGGTGGCGGTGTGCAGGCAGTCGGGGGTGCGGGCGGCGAAGTCCGCGGCCCAGCTGTTGAGCCAGGCGGCCATGGCCGGCTTGTGCGGGTAGAGCATGGCGGTGAACGCCCGGACGCCGAACTCCCGCAGGGTGTCGATGCGTTGCTGTTCGGCGTGCCGGTAGGCGATCGGCCAGGGGCGGCCGGTGAGCGGCCCGGCCGCGTCGAAGTACGCCCACACCTTGTCGAGCACCGGCTCGGGCATGAAGTGGGTGTGCACGTCGATCAGGCCGGGCAGCCCCAGCTGCCCCCAGAAGAAGCGGACTTCGGCGGCCTCGTTCACCGCCGGACGGCCCTCTCCAGGATGGCGGCGGTGTCGGTGCCGGTCGGCAGGGTGCCGAAGGCGGCGCCGTGGTCGCCGCCGAGCCGGGAGGCGCAGAAGGCGTCGGCGACGGCGGGGTCGCCGTACCGGACGAGCAGCGAGCCCTGGAGGGCGAGGGCCATCGACTCGACGAGCCGGCGGGTGCGGTACTCCAGGTCGGTGAGGTCGCCGAGTTGCTTGCGCAGGGCGGCGGTCGCGGCGTCCAGGCGGCGGTCGGCGCCGGCTGCGGCGTCGAGTTCGGCGAGGAAGGCCTCGACGCTGGCGGGGTGGCGGGCCATGGCGCGCAGCGCGTCCAGGGCGGCGACGTTGCCGGAGCCCTCCCAGATGGAGACCAGCGGGGCCTCCCGGTAGAGCCGGGGCATGCCGGACTCCTCGACGTAGCCGTTGCCGCCCAGGCACTCCAGGGCCTCGGCGGCGTGCACCGGGCCGCGCTTGCAGACCCAGTACTTGGAGACGGCGAGGCCGAGGCGGCGCAGCATGGCCTCCTGCTGGTCGCCGGCGAGGGCGGCGTCGGTGGCGGCGGCGAGCCGCATGGCGACGGTGGTGGCGGCCTCGGACTCGACGACGAGGTCGGCGAGGACGTTGCGCATCAGCGGCTGGTCGACCAGGGCGGCGCCGAAGGCCCGCCGGTGGGTGGCGTGGTGGAGGGCGCGGACGGTGCCGTAGCGCATGCCGGAGGCGGCGCCGATCGTGCAGTCGAGGCGGGTCATGTTGACCATCTCGATGATGGTGGGGACGCCGCGGCCCTCCTCGCCGACCAGCCAGCCGGTGGCGCCCTCGTACTCGATCTCGGCGGAGGCGTTGGACTTGTTGCCGAGCTTGTCCTTGAGCCGCTGGAGGCGGATCGGGTTGCGGCTGCCGTCGGGCAGCACCCGGGGCAGCAGGAAGCAGCTGAGGCCGCCGGGTGCCTGGGCCAGGGTGAGGAACACGTCCGACATGGGGGCGGAGGTGAACCACTTGTGGCCGGTGAGGCGGTAGGTGCCGTCGGCGTGCGGGACGGCGGTGGTGGTGTTGGCGCGGACGTCCGAGCCGCCCTGTTTCTCGGTCATCGACATGCCGGCGATCAGGCCGCGCTTGGTGAGCGGTTCGCGCAGGCCGAAGTCGTACTCCCGTGCGGCGAGCAGGGGTTCGTAGCTCTCGGCGAGGGCCGGGGTGGCGCGCAGGGCGGGCACCGCGGCGTAGGTCATGGAGATCGGGCAGGTGTGGCCGGCCTCGACCTGGCCCCAGACGTAGAACTTGGCGGCGCGGGCGGTGTGCGCGCCGGGCCGGTCGTCGGCCCAGGGGGCGGCGTGCAGCCCGTACCGGACCGCGGTGCCCATCAACTCGTGCCAGTACGGGTGGAATTCGACCTCGTCGATGCGGTGGCCGTACCGGTCGTGGGTGCGCAGGACGGGCGGGTTCTCGTTGGCGAGCCGGCCCCAGGTGTCGGCCTGCTCGGAGCCGGCGAGGCGGCCGAGTTCGTGGAGTTCGTCCTCGGCCCAGCCGGCGCCGGCCCGCTGCAGGCCGTCGAGCAGCGCCGGGTCGGCGGCGACGTCGTGGCCGTACGGGTCGGGGACCTGGTTGGTGACCTCATGCGTCGGCATGCCGTCCTCCTGGGGCGGGGTCTGCGGGGGTGGTGTCCTGGGCGGATCGCTTCGGCGCGCCCTCGGGGGTGCCGAGGGCGCGCAGGGCGAAGGCGGTGAGGGCCGGGATGACGTCGTCGGGGGTGCTGCCGCCGGCGAGCGGGCCGACGAGCGCCTCGCCGATTGCGCCGACCAGTGCGGCGGCGGTCAGTTCCGGCTGCTGGGGCGGGAGTTCGCCCTCGGCGACGGCGTCGGCGATCTGCGCGGCGATGAGGTCGCGGAAGGCGCGGCGGAAGACCAGCCGTTCGGCGTCGACGACCGGGTCGGCCGGTTCGGCGAGCAGGGCGTAGGCCCGGCGCGGGGACTTGAGCGCGCGGGTGGCGAAGGTCTCGACGACGGCGGCGACCCGGCGCTGCGGGGTGTGCTCGCGGGCGACGGCCTCGGTGACGGCACCGACCTCGCCGGTGACGACCGTGCGGAACAGCTCGACGGCGAGGTCGGCCTTGCCGGCGAAGTGCCGGTACATCGAGCCGGTGGCGATCCCGGCGCGTTCGGCGACGGCGGCCATCGAGCAGCCCGCGTAGCCGCGCTCGGCGAGCAGCGCCACGGCCGCCTGCAGCACGGCGGCGCGCTGGGCGTCGAGCCGGGCCTGGACGGCAGGGGTGCGTCGGTATGCCATGCGAAGTATTGAAGCACTGATTCACTGCTTCGAGAAGGGCGCGCTCCGACCCCGCCCGGGAACGCCGCGAGGGCCGCCCGCCGGTCGGCGGGCGGCCCTCGGGAGGGGGCGGCAGTCGGCTTTCGGGCCCGTACGGACACGGGCGGAGCCTGCTACGGCTTGGGCAGGGTGCAGCCGGCCCGGTTCAGGTCGAGCTTGTTACCGGCGGCGAAGCAGGCGGGGACGGTGTACGTCTGCTCGGCGTAGTTGATGCCCTTGCGCACGGTCACGACGCCGTTCTGGTCGACCTCGCAGGGGTTGTTGACGGTGCAGCGCTCGCCGTCCTCGTTGCCGGTGTTGTTCACGGCGACGACCTGGCCGGTGGCGGTGTCGACCACCGGGGAGCCGGAGGTGCCGCCGATGGTGTTGCAGCTGGAGGTGTAGCGGACGGAGTCCTTCCAGGTCCAGTCACCCTCCTTCAGCCGGTACGCGAAGCCGTCGATGCTGCAGGAGTAGATCCGCTTCCAGTAGCCGGAGACCACCTTGATGGAGGTGCCGGCCGCCGGGTGGCTCGCCGACATGGTCAGCGGGTTGATCCCGTAGCGGGACTTGATCGACGCGTAGGTGCTGGTGAGCTGGTACAGCGTCACGTCGGTGTCGGTCATGGTGCTGTAGACCACCTTGCTCGCCCGCAGCGTGCCGAGGCTGCCGCCGGAGGAGTTGAGCAGGGTGAAGCTGCGGTTGGACGACCGGTTGGTGATCACCTGGCCAGGCGCGGGCATGCCGGTCTCCAGACAGTGGCCGTTGGTGAGCACCAGCGCCGGGTCGGTGGAGACCGAGCCGGGCAGCCGGACGACCGAGCCCGAGCAGTTGCTGAGCGCGACGGTGCCGGCGAAGTCGACGGTGACGGCCGCGGCGCCCTTGGTCGCGGCCGAGGCGGGAGCGGCACCGGCCAGCGCGGTGGCGCCGCCGAGCAGCAGGGCCAGGGACACGCCGATGAGCGGCTTCTTCATGGGAGGGCCTCTCGGAGTGGGGGTCCTCCAAACCTGGCGTGTCCATGACGCCACGTCAATATGCTTGTATGAATTACCTGTTACGGCGACTGCCCGTGGGCAACCCCCAGGGGCGCGGGGAACTGCGCAGTGCGGGAGCGGTGCACGCGCGATTCCCCGGACACCCCTGATCAGCGCGTTCGCCCCGTCCGAATTGCGCAGCTCCCCGCACCCCTGCGGGATCTCACCCTTCGTCGAGCCAGTGCCGCCGCCCCGTGGTGATCAGCCGGAGCTGGGTGCGGGCGGTCCGCGCGATCCGCTCCTCCCCCGCCGGGCCGGCCTCCAGGAAGGCGGCGGCGGTCGCCACCATGTGCTCGACGTAGAGCTCGGCCAGCATCCGCACGTCCGCCTCCGGCCACCCCTCGGAGGCCGGCTGGGCGGCGAGCCCGGTCGCGACCTCGTCCGCGAAGCGCTCGAACTCGGCGGCGATGGCCTCCCGCACGGGCCGCACCCCGCCGTGCCGCTCGCGGGCCAGGAACCGGACGTGGGCCCGGTGTTCGCGGACGTGGTCGGCGATCAGCTCGACGCTGCGGTCGATGATCTCCTCGGAGCCGTCCTGCTCGGCCAGCACCCGGCGGATCATGCCGTGCAGGCTGGCGAGGGACTCCTCGACCAGCACCACGGCCAGTTCGGAGAGGTCGCGGAAGTGCCGGTAGAAGCCGGCCGGGGAGAGCCCGGCCTCGCGGGTCACCTCGCGGACGCCGACGCCGCTGAGGTTCTGGTGCTCCAGCAGCCCGAGGGCGGCATCGAGGAGGGCGCGGCGGCTCTGCTGCTTCTGGGCCTGGCGGACCCCGGAGGTGTGACTCACATCATTCAGTAAACAACCGTTTGCCGACTTTGGCGAGCGCCGAAGCGCGTACGATGGAGAAGTCGGCGAACAGTCGTACACCGAATCGGCTGCCGACCGGGGAGAGGACACCTGCCGTGAGCCTTCTGATCGTCATCGTCGCCATGGGCCTCCTCGCGGGGGCCGCGATCCACACCTCCATGCCGGTCTTCCTGGCCGCCTCCGCCGCGATCGCGCTGTGGCTGCTGGCCTTCGGCGTCCGCGAGCGGCTCGCCCGCACCCGGCACCACTGACGGCACCGACCGGCCGTCGACCCGTACCCGGCACCACGACATCCCACCGGAGTCCTGCCATGGCACAGTTCGCCACCCGCACCACCGCCGACGGCGACCAGATGGCCGTCGCCTCGTTCCTGCTGGCCCTGCCCGGGCTGCTGCTCTTCAACATCGTCCTCGGCCCGGTCGCGATCACGCTGGGCACCCTGGCGCTGGTGCGCGGCACCGGGCGCCGCGGCCGGGCCCTGCTCGGCATCGCGCTGGGCGTCGCCGACCTGGCGGTGCTCGCCGCGGTGACGCTGGCCGGACACGGCACCGTGTGGCAGCTCGGAGCCTGATCCGGTGCGGCAGTGCGCCCGGTCCCGCCCCCTGTGGCGGGACCGGGCGCACCGGTCAAGAAGGCCGTCAGGCCGTCGGTGCGGTCCACTTCTGGTTGGCCGCACCGGTGCAGCTCCAGATCTGGATGCGTGCACCGTTCGAGGGGCTGTTGTCCGTCACGTCCAGGCACTTGTTCGCCTGCGGGTTGACGATGTCGCGCGTCGACGGGTTGTACGTCCACTGCTGGGCGCCCGTGCCGTTGCAGTCGTAGAGCTGGGTCTTGGCACCGTCCGCAGTCGAACCGGCCGCCACGTCCAGGCACTTGCCGAGCGCGCGGACCGTCCCGTCGCCGCCGACCGTCCAGTTCTGGGCGCCGCTGCCGTTGCAGTCGTAGAGCTGGACGGCGGTGCCGTTGGCGGAGTTGGCGCCGGCGACGTCCAGGCACTTGCCGGACAGGCCGGTGATCCGGCCGGTCGCCCCGCCGCCCCCGCCCTGGGTGCCGGCCCAGGTGAAGGTGGCGGAGGTCTTCGCGGGCAGGCTGTAGCTGAAGTTCTGCCCGCCCCAGACCACCCGGACGGTCTGTGCGCTGCCGCTGTCGTTGTACGCGATCAGCGCCTTGGAGCCGTCCGGGTTCTGCCAGGCCACGTTCGGCACCGCGGAGTTGGCGGTGGAGGCGATCCGGTGTGCGCCGGGCTTCACGAACTTGGTGAGGTGGCCCATGGTGTAGTACTCGACGGTGAAGTCGACCTGCCCGCTGCGCGAGTCTCCGTTGTGCACGGTGACCAGGCCGGTGCAGGTGCCGCAACCGCCGTAGTGCGGGCCCATGTTCTGGTCGACGGCCAGGCTCCACTTGGTCACCGACTTACCCCAGTTGCGGGTGTAGTCGATGATGTTGCGCATGTCCTCCTGCTGCTGATTGCCGATCCAGGTGCCGCCGGAGTGCTCTGTGTCGAAGGCGTCCACGGTCGGGTACTGGTTGTGCACGGTGGTCTGCATCGAGACGTCGCCGCCGTAACCGTGCCAGGCCATGCCGCCGAAGTTGGGGTGGGTGCGGACGGCCGCGTCGTCCATCACGGGCGCCGCGTAGCCGTTGTACTGGTCCCAGTTCCAGTCCAGGGCCAGCACCTTGGTGGACAGGCCGGCCCCGGCCAGGGCCGGCAGCAGGTTGTTCCTGGTGAAGTAGGCGAGGCCGGAGCCGTTCCAGCTCATCGACGGGTAGCCGGCGCAGCAGGTCGGCTCGTTCTGCACCGTCACGTAGTTCACCGGGACGCCCTGGGCCTGGTAGGCCTGCAGGTACTTCACGAAGTACTGGGCGTAGGAGCCGTAGTACTCGGCCTTCAGCCAGCCGCCGTTGAGGCTGCCGTTGTCCTTCATCCAGGCGGGCGCCGTCCACGGCGAGGCCATGGTGGTGAGGGCCGGGTTGAGCTGCTTGGCCTGCTTGGTGAGCGGCAGGACGTCGGCGAGGTCGTGACCGACGGTGAAGCCGTTCAGGCCGGGGTCGACGGATCCGGCGGGCTGGTCGTCGTAGGTGTAGCCGTAGCGGGCCAGGTCGGAGGAGCCCATCGGGTTGCGCAGGAAGGACAGGCCGATGCCCTCGGTCGGCGAGAACAGCTTGCGCATGGTGGTATCGCGGGTGGCCGCGCTCAGGGCGCCGCTGCTGTTCATCAGCCAGGCGGCGGTGTCGGTGAAGGAGGCGCCGCCGCCGGTGAACTGCTGGTAGCGGGTGGACTCGTCCACCGAGATCAGTTGGCCTCCGCTGCCGGAGCCGGAGTTGAAGGTGAAGGCAGCCTGCTGGGCGAGGCCGCGGGTGACGTGGCGGCCGCCGGCGTCGTCGGTGGTGGTGAGCCAGACGTTGACGGTCTCGCCCGCCGCACGGGCGTCGGGCGCGCCGGTCAGCAGGCCGGTGGCGGCCAGGGCGCCGGAGAGCAGGACGGCGGCCGTCCTGCGCGTACGGGCGGCATGGTTGGGTGGGGGCCAGGCCATGATCGTGTCCGCCTTCGTTCGGGGATGGATGGGGGATGCGCGACTGCCGGCCGGCGGTCGAGATTCAACTCCTGATGCCGATGCACCGTCAAGTCATTGGTATCGACCGGTATTCGATCAACTCCTGAAGACGGAGAGCGCTTGCCGCCTCATCCATGCGCAACAATTGACGGATTGTCTGAAAGGAAAGTTTCCAGTTGACTTGACGTGGCCACCTCCGGGCTAGTTGACTCCAGCTCCCGTCGCCCCCACCGACCGGAGGACCAATGCACCGCCGCCATCGCCGCCGCCGGCTGCCCGCGGCCGCCGCGCTGCTCGCCCTCGTCTGCGCGATACCCGTCGGCATCAGTGCCACCGCGCCCGCGGACGCCGCCCCGCCCGCCTTCGCCCACCCCGGCGTGCTCGTGAGCAAGTCCCAACTCGAGTTCGTCCGGGGCAAGGTGCAGGCCGGGGCGCAGCCGTGGAAGGCCGCCTACGACCAGATGCACGCCAGCAAGTACGCCTCGCTCGCTCGAACGCCCAAGCCCCGCGCGGTCGTCGAGTGCGGCTCGTACTCCAACCCCAACTACGGCTGCACCGACGAGCGCGAGGACGCCCTGGCGGCCTACACCCTCGCCCTGGAGTGGTACATCACCCGGGACAGCCGCTACGCGGCCAAGGCCGTCCAGATCATGGATGCCTGGTCCGGCACCGTCAAGGACCACACCAACAGCAACGCCCCGCTGCAGAGCGCCTGGTCGGCCTCCACCTGGCCGCGCGCCGCCGAGATCATTCGCTACACCTACAACGGCTGGCCCGCCGACAAGGTCGACCGCTTCGGGCAGATGCTGCGCAACGTCTACCTGCCGAAGGTCGTCAACGGCTCCCGCTCCAACGGCAACTGGGAGCTCAGCATGACCGAGGCCACCATCGGCATCGCCGTCTTCCTCAACGACCGGACGGTCTACGACAAGGCGGTCGCCACCTTCCGCGGCCGGGTGCCCGCCTACGTCTACCTGGCCTCCGACGGCGCCCTCCCGAAGACCTCGCCCGGCAGCGGCCTCGACACCCGCGACGAGATCGTCAAGTACTGGCAGGGCCAGACCACTTTCGTCGACGGCCTCACCCAGGAGACTTGCCGGGACCTCACCCACACCGGGTACGGGCTCTCCGCGATCGCCCACGTCGCCGAGACCAGCCGCATCCAGGGCCAGGACCTCTACCCCGAGGTCGCCGACCGCCTGCGCCACGCCCTCGGCTTCCAGTCCAAATACGAGCTGGGCACCGCCGTCCCGTCCTGGCTCTGCGGAGGCAAGCTCTCCCAGCACATGGGCCCGGTCACCGAGGTCGGCTTCAACGCCCTGCACAACCGCCTCGGCTACGGCATGGACAACACCCAGAAGCTCACCGAGCAGCGCCGCCCCGCCGGCACCGACAACCTCTTCACCGCCTGGGAGACCCTCACCCACGCCGGCAACCCGTCCTGAGCCGGGTGCCCGAAGGGGCGCGGAGCCGCCCTCACCCCCGGTCGGCCGTGCCGGCGTCCCGCATCCGCCGGACGGACTCGGGGGTGAGGTGCCGGCCGAGGACGTCGAGGGCTGCGAGCACCTCGGCGAGTGCGGCGGGGTCGTCGGTGCCGAGGGCGGCGGCGACGGCCGGGTCGACAGGTGCGGCAGCGGCCAGGGCCGAGCGCTCGGAGACCTCGGCGGCCTTGCGGACGAGGGAGCGGCGGCGGTCGGCCGGGTCGGCCTCCGTGACGACCGACCCGGCTTCGCGGAGCCGGGCGACGCAGCCGGAGACCTGGCTCTGCGGCAGGCCGGTACGGGCGGCGATCTCTCCGACGGCGCTGCCCGGGTGTTCGACGATGTCGCCGAGGACGACCAGGACGGCACGGGTGCCGGTGGACTGCGGGCCGATCCCCGCAGTGGGAATGGCCTGCTCGCCGATCTTCATCAGGGTGCGGCCGAGGGTGACGAGTTCCAGTCCGTTCACCGCCCCAGACTACATCCGATCAGATGCATCTCAAATATATGCATCTCTCTTGATGCATCTCCCTTGATGCTTTACGGTGGCAGCCATGACCACCACTGCCCTGCTCCCCGTCCCCGGCGCCCTCCTCCACCACCAGGTCCGCGGCAGCGGCCCGCTGCTCCTCGTCGCGCAGAGCGGCGAGGGGGACGCCGACCGCAGCCGCGACCTGGTCGACCGGCTCGCCGCGGACTTCACCGTCGTCACCTACGACCGCCGCGGCCTGTCCCGCAGCCTGCCCGACGACCCGTCGGAGCCCGTGCCGATGGCCACGCACGCCGACGACGCGCACCGACTGCTGGCCGAGCTGACCGACCGGCCCGCACTGATGCTGGGCTGCAGCTTCGGCGCCGCGATCGGCCTCCACCTGGCGGCGCGCCACCCCGGTGCGCTGCACACGCTGATCGCCCACGAGCCCGCCGTCCCCGAGCTGCTGCCCGCCGGGGAACGCGCCGACACCGAGCGCGAGTTGCGCGCCGTCACCCGCACGTACCAGGAGGGGGGCTGGCTCGCGGCCGTCCGCCGGGTCACGGCCGTGCTCGGCATCGACCCGCACCACCAGGACACCGAACCGGACGTCACCGCCGAACCGATCACCGAGGCCCGCGCGGCGAACTTCGCCGGCTTCCTCACCCGCGACATCGACACCATCCTCGGCGGCGGCCTCGACCCGGCCGACCTCGACGCCCTGCGCAACGGCCCGACCCGGATCGTCCCGGCCGTCGGACGCACCACCCCTCACCAGGTCTTCGACCGCCGCTGCGCCGAGATCCTCGCCGGCCACCTGGACACCGACCCGGTCGAGTTCCCCGGCGGCCACAACGGCAACCTCACCCACCCCCGGGCCTTCGCCACCCGGCTGACCTCGCTCCTCCCCCGCTAGGCGTGTCTTCAAGGGTCATGGGTGCACCACAAGGGGCGCGGGGAACTGCGCAATCCGGATGCGGGCCGCCGTACGGATCACGGCTCGGCCCATGCTGTCGTGACACCCACCCCCGGATCGCGCAGTTCTCCCCCGACCTTCGGCCCTGAAGTGATCACCCGAGCACCCTTGAAGACAGTTCCCAGGGCGTGCCCACGGCGAAGGCCGCCCGGGCGACGGAATCGCCCGGGCGGCCTCTGAGGGTGATGCGGGTGGATCGGTGGGCCTGCCGGCCTCAGCCGGCCAGGGGGCGGACGGCGGTCGGGGCGTGGCCCGGCTCGGTGGCGAGGTCCTCGAACTCGACCACGCTGGCGATGTCGGTGCCGCTCATCGCGATGTTGGTGACCCGCTCCAGGATCGCCTCGACGACGACCGGGACGCGGAACTCGGCGGCGAGCTTCTTGGCCTCCTCGAAGGCCGGCAGCAGCTGGTCCGGCTCGGTGACCCGGATCGCCTTGCAGCCCAGGCCCTCGGCGACCTTGACGTGGTCGACGCCGTAGACGCCCAGCTCCGGCGAGTTGAGGTTCTCGAACTCCAGCTTGACCTGGAAGTCGATGTCGAAGTTCCGCTGCGCCTGCCGGATCAGGCCCAGGTACGAGTTGTTCACCAGCACGTGAACGTACGGGATGCGGTGCTGGGCGCCGACCGCCAGCTCCTCGATCATGAACTGGAAGTCGTAGTCGCCGGAGAGCGCGACGACCGGCGTCCCGGGGTCGGCGGTGGCGACGCCCAGCGCGGCCGGGACGGTCCAGCCGAGCGGGCCGGCCTGGCCGCAGTTGATCCAGTGCCGCGGCTTGTAGACGTGCAGCATCTGCGCGCCGGCGATCTGCGAGAGGCCGATGGTGGTGACGTACCGGGTCTCCGGACCGAAGGCCCGGTTCATCTCCTCGTACACGCGCTGCGGCTTGAGCGGCACGTTGTCGAAGTGGGTGCGGCGCAGCAGGGTGGCCTTGCGCTCCTGGGTGGAGGCGGCCCAGGCGCTGCGGTCCTTGAGGACGCCGGCGGCGCTGCGCTCCTTGGCGACCTCGACGAAGAGCTCCAGGGCGGCCGCGGCGTCGGAGGCGATGCCGTAGTCGGGGGCGAAGATCCGGCCGATCTGGGTGGGCTCGATGTCGACGTGCACGAAGGTGCGGCCCTTGGTGTAGACGTCGAGGCTGCCGGTGTGGCGGTTGGCCCAGCGGTTGCCGATGCCGAGGACGAAGTCGGACTCGAGGAAGGTCGCGTTGCCGTAGCGGTGCGAGGTCTGCAGGCCGACCATGCCGGCGTTGAGCTCGTGGTCGTCCGCGATGGTGCCCCAGCCCATCAGGGTGGGGACGACCGGGACGCCGGTCAGCTCGGCGAACTCGACGAGCAGGTCGGCGGCGTCGGCGTTGATGATGCCGCCGCCGGCGACGATCAGCGGGCGCTCGGAGGCCTGCAGGAGGTCGATCGCCTTCTCGATCTGGGCCCGGGTGGCGGTGGGCTTGTAGACCGGCAGCGGCTGGTAGGTCTCCGGGTCGAACTCGATCTCGGTCATCTGGACGTCGATCGGCAGGTCGATGAGGACCGGGCCGGGGCGGCCGGAGCGCATCAGGTGGAAGGCCTGCTGGAAGACGCCGGGGACCTGGGCGGCCTCCAGGACGGTGGTCGCCGCCTTGGTGACCGGGCGGGCGATCGAGGCGATGTCGACGGCCTGGAAGTCCTCCTTGTGGATCCGGGCGACCGGCGCCTGGCCGGTGATGCACAGGATCGGGATGGAGTCGGCGATCGCCGAGTACAGGCCGGTGATCATGTCGGTGCCGGCCGGGCCGGACGTACCGATGCAGACACCGATGTTGCCGGGGCTGGTGCGGGTGTAGCCCTCGGCCATGTGGGACGCGCCCTCGACGTGGCGGGCCAGCGTGTGGTGCACGCCGCCGGCGGCCTTGAGGGCTGCGTAGAAGGGGTTGATCGCCGCGCCGGGCACACCGAACGCATTGGTCACGCCCTCGCGCTTGAGGATCTCCACTGCCGCTCGGGCGGCTGTCATACGAGGCATCGGCTTACTCCTGCCCGGGGCGCGGACTTCCGCGATACGGAATGAAACTTCTGGACTGCGAAATCAAGCTAAGCCGAGGCAGGTGGGGTCGTCAACGTAGGTTTCAACAGAACGTTGCAGATTCGGGCGCGGCGGAGACGGCGGGCACCACAATGGGCGGGCACCACAATGGGAAGTGAGAGGGGGCGAAACCTCATGCCGTACATCGCCGTCAGCGCGCTCAGCCACGAGGGCCTGATCCGCGACCACAACGAGGACAGCCTGGTCATCGGCCCGTGGACGCTCTGCGCCACGGTCACCGAGAGCCCGCAGACGCTGCTCTTCCCGCTGGGCTCGCCCTGCGTGGTCGCGGTGGCGGACGGGCTCGGCGGCCACCCGGCCGGCGAGGTCGCCTCCTCGCTCACCGTCCGGCGGCTGGCCGCGACCGGCAGCGGACTCGACTCCGAGGAGGCCGTCCGGGCCGAACTCCGCGCCTGCAACGAGACCCTGTACGGCGCCGCGGCGGCCGACCCGGACCTCACCGGCATGGGCACCACCGTCGCCGGGCTGGTGCTGAGCGGCGAGCAGGTCCTGGTCTTCAACATCGGCGACAGCCAGGTCTTCGAGATCCTCGAGGAGGACGGCAAGCCCCGGCTGCACCAGCTCAGCACCGACGACAGCCCGCCGCCCCCGCCCGGCCGCCGCACCACCAACATCGTCACCAGCACCCTCGGCGGCACGGTCGCCCCGCGGGAGGTCGAGCCCCACCTGCGCCGTCTGCCGGCCGCCCCCGGCACCCGCTACCTGGTCTGCAGCGACGGCCTCACCGACCCGGTGCCGCCCGAGGAACTGGCCGCGGCCCTCGACGGCCACGACGACGGGCGCGCCGCCTTCGAACTCTGGCGCGCCGCGATCGACGCGGGCGGCCCGGACAACATCACCCTGGCGCTGGTGCGGATCGACGAATGACCGGCACGGCCGCCGACCTGCAGGGCGACCCATCGGAATTCCGATGGGAGCCATGCGCCCCGCTATTGGCCCGGCCGCCCCGTCCCCGCCTAGCGTCGTTCCCGTAGACGAGACCGCCGAAGCGGTCCCGGCGGGCGCGGCAGGACTGCGCCGGACGGGACCGGGAGAAACCGAACGAAGGAGTGACCGCCGACATGGCGAAGATCCTGTTTGTGCTGACCGGTGCCGACCGCTGGACCCTGACCGACGGCACCGAGCACCCCACCGGCTACTGGGCCGAGGAGTTCCTCACCCCGTACCTGACCTTCACCGGCGCCGGCCACGAGGTGGTCGTCGCCACCCCGGGCGGCACGGTGCCGACGGCCGACGCCGGCAGCCTGTCCGCCGGGGCCAACGGCGGTCCGGAGGGCGCCGCCGAGGTGGCGGCCGGGATCGCCGCGGCCGAGCCGCTGCAGCACCCGCTCGTCCTCGCCGACGTGGATCTCGGCGACTACGCGGCCGTCTTCTACCCCGGCGGCCACGGCCCGATGCAGGACCTCTCGGTCGACGCCGACTCCGGCCGGCTGCTCACCGCGGCGCTGGACGCCGGCCTGCCGCTCGGCGTGGTCTGCCACGGCCCGGCGGCGCTGCTCGCCGCCGTGCGCCCGGACGGCACGCCGTCCTTCGCCGGCCGTCGGGTCACCGGCTTCAGCAACACCGAGGAGCGGCTCGCCGGCCTCGCCGACCGCGCCCCCTGGCTCCTGGAGGACCGCCTGGTGGCGCTCGGCGCCGACTACTCGGCCGGCGAGCCGTGGGCCCCGTACACGGTGACCGACCGCAACCTGTACACCGGGCAGAACCCGGCCTCCTCCGGCCCGCTGGCCGAGGAGCTGCTCAAGGCGATCGGCTGAGCATCCCCGATGCAGCAGACTGCTTGAGATGCTCAAGCAGAAGGGCGGGAGCCGGCACCGGCTCCCGCCCTCTCCTGCGTCAGCCGAGCGGCACCTCCAGCACCGCCTTGCGGTGGCTGAACGCCTCGATCGAGTACCGCCCGTGATAGCTGCCCGTGCCGCTCTCCCCCACCCCGCCGAACGGCAGGTCGGAGACGGTCAGATGGGCCAGCGGCAGCCCCAGGCCGAGGCCGCCCGAGGAGGTCTCCTCGGCCAGCCGGCGCCGGGTCTCCTCGGAGGGGCTGAAGGCGTACAGGGCGAGCGGCTTGTCCCGGTCGTTGACGAAGTCGATCGCCTCGTCCAGCCCGGCGACCTCGACGATCGGCAGGATCGGGCCGAAGATCTCCTCCTGCATCACCGGCGAGTCCGGCGCCACGTCGGCCAGCACGGTCGGCGCGATGTAACGGGCGGCCCGGTCGCGGTCGCCGCCGACGACGGTACGGCCGGAGTCCAGCAGGGCGGCCAGCCGGTCGAAGTGCCGCTCGTTGACCACCCGGCTGTACACCGGCGAGGCCGCCGGGTCCTTGCCGTACCGGGCCTCCACGGCCGCGGCGAGCAGCGGCTCCAGGGCGCGCGCGGTGACCGGGTCGGTGAGCACGTAGTCCGGGGCGACGCAGGTCTGGCCGGCGTTCAGGAACTTGCCCGCCACCAGGCGCTCCGCCACGACCTCGAGGTCCGCCCCCGCGTCCACGAACGCCGGTGACTTGCCGCCCAGCTCGAGGGTGACCGGGGTCAGGTGCTCGGCGGCCGCGCGCATCACGATCCGGCCGACCGCGCCGTTGCCGGTGTAGAAGATGTGGTCGAAGCGCTGCGCCAGCAGGGCGGTGGTCTCCGGCACGCCGCCCTCCACCACCGCGACGGCCTCCGGGTCCAGGTAGCGCGGGATCAGCCGGGCCAGCACCGCGGAGGTCGCCGGCGCGAGCTCGCTCGGCTTGGCGACGACCGCGTTGCCGGCCGCCAGCGCCCCGGCGACCGGTGCGAGCAGCAGCTGCACCGGGTAGTTCCACGGCGCGATCACCAGGACGACGCCGAGCGGGTCGTACTGCGTCCGCGCCTGCGCGCCCGCCAGCCGCTCCGGCACCGGTGCGGCCTCCGGGCGCAGCCAGGACTCCAGGTGCTCCAGCGTGTGGTCGATCTCGCGGACCACGAAGTCGACGTCGGTGCGCATCGACTCCTGCTCGCTCTTGCCGAGGTCGGCGCCGAGCGCGGCGGCGAGTTCGGGCCCGTTCTCGGTGAGCAGCGCCCGCAGCCGCTGCAGCTGCTCCGTCCGCCAGGGGAGCGGCTTGGTGCGGCCGGTGCGGTGGGCGGCGCGGAGGCGGGCGACGAGGTCGGCGGGCTGCTCGGCCGGGCGGTCGTTCATGGGGGTCCTCGCAGGGAATGGTTGATATCCTCAACTACCTGTCTTCAGGAAACGCCGGATACTTGAGGATGTCAAGTGAATCCAGATGCCTCGGAACTGGTCGAGCCGCTCGCCCGGGTCGTCCGCGGCTACTACGACGACCTGGCCGCGGTCGCCGGACGGCACGGCCTCAGCACCACCCAGGCGCGCGCCCTCATCGCCCTCGACCGGCCGCTCACCATGAGCGCCCTCGCCGAGCACCTGGTCTGCGACGCCTCCAACGCCACCGGGCTGGTCGCCCGGATGGAGGCCCGCGGACTGGTGGTGCGGACCCCCTCCCCCGAGGATCGCCGCAGCAAGACCGTCAGCGCCACCCCGGACGGGCACCGGCTCGCCCGCCGCATCCGGGCCGAGATGCACGCCGTCCACGGCGCCCTCGCCGACCTCACCCCCACCGAGCGCGGCGCCCTGCTGCCCCTGCTGCACCGCCTCGGGGAACTGCTCGGCCGGCCGCAGGACTGAACGCCCCGCTGCCTGCGCACCACCCGCTCAGCCCGCCGCCGCCTCCTGCTCGGCACGGAACCGGGCGACCACCGCCTCCGTCCGCGGCAGCCCCGCGAGCGGCTCGCCCACCACCCGGCCGGCCAGCTCCAGCGCCGATGCCACCACGTCCTCGCGCAGCTCGGCCTCGGCGATCACCCGGCTCGCCGCCAGCTGCACCTGCGCCGCCGCAACGGCCTCCTCCCGCTCCCGCAGCGCCTCCGCACGTGCGGCCGCCACCAGGGCGGCACCCTCCTCGGCGGCCTCCTGCCGGATGCGGGCCGCCTCGTGGCGGGCGGCGTCCAGCTGCGCGCGGCGCTCCTCGTGAAGCCCCAGGGCCTCCTCGCGCACCCGTTCCGCCTCGGCGAGCCGGCCCCCGGTGGCTTCCTCGCGCTCCGCGAGCGTCCGTTCGATCCGCGGCAGCACGTGCCTGCCGAGTATCCGGAAGAGGAAGAAGAAGCAGATCAGACCGATGACGAATTCCACAGGGTTCGGCTCAAGGGGTCCCATGCCGGAGACATACCCACGCCTCGCACTGCAATGCGATTGACTTTCCGTCAGAAAACCGTCCGGCCGGGGCCGCAGGGGGTGCCCGCAGCCCGTGTGCGTGGCCTGACCTGCGCCCGGCCGGTTCGGGGGCATCATGTCCCCAGGCGAAGGGAGAGCCATGCCGCAGCAGACCGACGCCTCCGAACCGCAGTGGTGGCGCCGCCTCGTGCCGGCCGTACCCGGCTGGACAGTGCTCCGGCGCTACCGACGGAGCTGGGTCCGCGGCGATCTCCTGGCCGGCATCACCGTGGCCGCGTACCTCGTCCCCCAGGTCATGGCGTACGCCAGCGTCGCGGGCCTGCCGCCGGTGGCCGGCCTGTGGGCGATCCTCCCGGCGATCCTGGTCTACGCCGTGCTCGGCTCCTCCCGGCTGCTCTCGGTCGGTCCCGAGTCCACCACCGCACTGATGACCGCCACCGCGATCGGCCCGCTCGCCGCCGGCGACAGCTCCCGGTACGCCGTCCTCGCCGCCGCTCTCGCCGTGGTCGTCGGCCTGCTGTGCGTGGTGGCCTGGGTGGCGCGGCTGGGCTTTGTCGCCGACCTCCTCTCCCGCCCGGTGCTGATCGGCTACCTGGCGGGCGTCGCACTGATCATGATGGTCGACCAGCTGACCAAGCTCACCGGCGTGGAGACCGAGGGCGAGGGCTTCTTCCCGCAGCTGGTGTCCTTCTTCGAGAACCTCTCGGACCTCCACCCGGCCACCGTGGTCTTCAGCGCCGCCGCCCTGCTCTTCCTCTTCGTCGCGGGCCGCTTCCGCGGCGTCCCCGGGCCGCTGCTCGCCCTCGTCCTCGGCACCGCCGTGGTCTCCGCCTTCGACCTGGAGGCGTACGGCATCAAGGTGATCGGCGAGATCCCGCCCGGGCTGCCCAGCCCCGAGTTCCCCAGTCTCTCCGACCTCTCCCAGCTGGTGCTGCCGGCCCTCGGCGTCCTGCTGGTCGGCTACACCGACGTGATCCTCACCGCGCGCGCCTTCGCCACCCCCGGCGACGGCAGCCGGCTGGACGCCAACCAGGAACTCCTCGCCCTCGGCGCAGCGAACGTCGGCTCGGGCGTGCTGCACGGCTTCCCGGTGAGCAGCAGCGCCAGCCGCACCGCCCTCGCCCAGTCCGCCGGCGGCCGCACCCAGGTCTACGCGCTGACCTCCGGCCTGGCGGTGGTCGCCGTCCTGGTCTTCTTCAGCTCGCTGCTCAGCCACACACCGACGGCCGTCCTCGGCGCCCTGGTCGTCTACGCCGCCGTCCGCATGATCGACCTCGCGGGCTTCCGGCAGCTGCTGTCCTTCCGCCGCGGGGAGTTCCTGCTGGCAATCGGCTGCCTGGCGGGCGTCCTCGCCCTGGACATCCTCTACGGGGTGCTCGTCGCCGTGGGCCTGTCGATCGCCGAACTGCTGACCCGGGTGGCGCGCCCGCACGACGCCGTCCTCGGCACGGTGCCGGGGCTCGCCGGCATGCACGACGTGGACGACTACCCCGAGGCCACCACCGTCCCCGGGCTGGTGGTCTACCGCTACGACTCCCCGCTGTTCTTCGCCAACGCCGAGGACTTCCGCCGCCGCGCCCTGGCCGCCGTCGACGACCAACCCCTGCCCGTCCGCTGGTTCGTCCTCAACACCGAGGCCAACGTCGAGGTCGACATCACCGCCCTGGACTCCGTCGACGCCCTGCGCCGGGAACTCGCCGACCGCGGCATCGTCTTCGCCCTGGCCCGCGTCAAGCAGGACCTCCGCGACGACCTCGACGCCTACGGCCTCACCGCCGCCGTCGGCGAGGACCGGATCTTCCCCACCCTCCCCACCGCCGTCACCGCCTACGAAGCCTGGGCCGACACCGCGCAGCCGGGTGACCCGTAGGGGCGCCCGGTCACGTCCGCGATACCGGGACGATACGGCGATCATGAAAACTCCCCAGGTGGGCGGAGGTGCGCTGATGCGCCGTCACTCCGCCGGTGGTACCCGAACACGATTCAGCACCTGGGGAAGCAATGCTCTCTGTCCGTAAAGCACTTGTCACCGCGTCCGTGGCGATGTCGGCCGTCCTCGGCGGGATCGTCGCAGCCTCCCCGGCGAACGCCGCGATCACGGTCAACACGAACAACGACTGCGATGCCCAGTGCATCACCTTCTACTTCAACACCGGCTACGCCGGCTCGCACACGACGATCCACTCCACCACCACCGGAGACGGCGAGGGCGTCTACAACCTGGCCTCGTACACCTTCCTGACCGGCGGCAACGGGCAGGGCAAGAGCCTGAAGAACAACGCGGCCTCGGCGAAGGCCCGGATCTGGGGCATCAACTCCAGCGTGACGGTCTACTACAACAGCGGCTACTCCGGCCCCTGCGACAAGTTCCACAAGGTCGAGGGCCCGGCCGCCTACCAGCTCTCGAACACGTACAACGAGAACGCGTCGGTGTACTTCCGGAACACCGTGATCAACCAGAACTGCGCCAACTTCGGCTGACCCGGGCGTGAATCCGTGGCGGCCGCGCCCTCCGCGCGGCCGCCGTGTTCCTTGTGGAGTGGTGCGGTGACTGTGGCAAGACAGGGTGCGCCGGCCGGTGCGCCACGCGCGCTCGCGCTCGTCGCGGCGGTGCTGATGGCGACGGCCTCCTGCTCGGCGGCCGAACGCGAAACCGGTGACAGGGGCGCCGGCGTACGCCCCTCGGCAGGGCGGTCCTCGGCAGCCCCCTCGCCGTCGGCGTCCCCGGGCAGGGTGTCCCTGCCCATCGAGAGGTTCACCCTCACTGCCGACGAGTCCTACGCCGTCGAGCGGGCCAAGGTCCTCCTGACCAACGAGTGCCTGCGGGGGTTCGGCCTGGACTACCGGATACCGGAGAGCCCGCCTCCGGTCGCCGAATCCTCCAGGCGCTACGGGATAGCGGACCACGAGGCGGCCCGCGCCCGCGGGTACCACCTCCCCCCGTCGACCGGTCGGACGGCCGCCGCACCCGCGAAGCCCACCGAGACGCAGGAGGCGATCCTCCTCGGGGTGACCCGCACGGGAGAGCCGCAGTCGACCAGCCCCGACGGCCGTACGATCCCGCCGGGCGGCTGCTACGGGGACGCCGAGACCCGGCTGGACGGCGGCGCGCGTCCGGAGTCCGACATCGCGGCCGCATCGGCCATCGACACGGACAGCTTCAAGCAGTCCCTGGAGGACGCCGCGGTCGTGGGCGCCTTCGGCGCGTGGTCGGCCTGCATGGAACGCCACGGCTACCGGTACCAAAACCCCCTGGCGTCCGTGGGCGATCCGGCGTTCGACACCGCGGAGCCGACGCCGCGGGAGAAGGCCGTGGCCCTCGCCGACATGGACTGCAAGACCGAGACGGGTCTGCTGAAGACCTGGGGTGCGGCCGAGTCGAAGCTCCAGACGCGCATGATCGAGGAGAAGTCCGCGGTCCTGACCCGGCTGACCGCCTTCCAGCAGCGCAAGATCGGCATCGCCCGCGAGGCCGTCGCACGCCTCGGCGGGTGACCGGCAGCCCCGGGCCGCCGCGCCGCCGCCGCTGATGTCAGTCCTGGATGTCAAAAGCCCCGGACCGGGAAGGGTCCGGGGCTTCAGCGGTGTTCACCACGGGTGGGCGCAGACGGTTTCGAACCGCCGACATCCGCCTTGTAAGGGCGGCGCTCTACCGCTGAGCTATGCGCCCGTGCCGCCGCACGCGGGGTGCCCGGGTGCACGACGAAGGCCTAGCGTACCTGGTCCGGAGGGCCGCCTGCCGCCACTGTCGGGTGCGGGTCTGCGGGAGGCTCCCGGGCGGCAGGTGCGATCGGGAAGAATGGGCCTGGATCGAGCGTACGAGCTAGCAGGGAGCGCGTGGTGAGGGTGGCCGGCGGTGGCGGCGGGCGGGGCGGCTGGTGGCGTCGGGGCGACGGGGCGCGGGCCGAGGCGGTGGCCGCCCGGGATGCGGCGCAGCAGACCTTCTACGAACTCGACTCGGCGCAGCGGGACGCCCAGCTGGCGCTGGAGACGATCCGTTCGGCGGAGAACGGTGCGGCGTCCGGCCGGGCCCAGGAGGACTTCCGGGTGCTGTCGGCGCGGATCGACCAGGTGACGGTCGGCTACCTGTCGGCGCTGGACGCGTACGACCTGGAGGACCCGGAGCTGGAGGCCGCGGCCGCGGGCCGGGCCCGCCGCCAGCTGGAGCAGGCCAAGAAGGACCTGGAGACGCAGCGGGCGGAGTTGGACGCGTTCGTGCAGCGGCTGCAGCCGCTGGTGCAGCAGGCCGAGTCGCAGCTGATCCGGGTGACGCCGGCGGTGGAGAAGGCGCGGCAGTCGCTGCTGTCGGCGACGACGGCGCTGGAGGCGGTGCGGGCGGCCGGTCTGAAGGCGGACGACCTGGCGGCGCGGCTGGCGGAGCTGGGCCCCGAGCTGACCCGGTTGAACGAGGGGGTGGCCCGGCACGGGGTGCCGGCGACGCTGCAGCGGGCGGAGGACGTGGCGCGGCGGGCCGAGGCGGTGCGCGACCAGGCCGAGCAACTGCCGCAGCGGGCCCGGGACATCGACCGCCGGGTGGGGAGTCTGCGGACGCGCGTGCAGGCCCTGGAGACGCGTGCGGGCACGGTGGAGCCGGCGCTGAGCGAACTGCGGCGCCGTTTCTCGCTGTCGTGCTGGCAGGACCTGCAGCGGGTGCCGGTGCAGACGGCGGAGGCGGGAGCGGCCGCCTCGCAGAAGCTGGACGAGGCGGCGCGGGCGAGGGACGAGCAGCGCTGGGCGGACGCGACCGGTGCGATCGGTACGGTGCGTGCGCTGCTGGAGACGGCGGAGGGGTCGGTGACGGCGGTCAACGACCGGCTGCGGCAGTTGAACGAGGTCTCGCACGACCCGCACAAGGAGATCGAGCGCACCCGGTTCGCCCTGCGGGACGCGCAGCGGCTGGCCATGACGGGCCGTCAGACTCCGGATCCGCGCCATGCGGCTCCGCTGGACGCGGCGGTGGCCCGGCTGGACCGGGCGGTGGCGGCGCTGGACGAAGCCGGCCGGCATCCCGACTACTGGCACTTCCTGACCGAGCTGGCGGCGGTGCGGGAGACTGCCGCCGAGGTGGTGTCGATGATCCGCGGGCCGCGCTGACGGGGCGCCGCGGGTGTGACCCAGGCTACATTACTGGCCGGTAACTTAGTGCTAGAGTCGCGCCCATGGCACGCAGGCGCACGCTCTCCGCAACCACCTTCCGGCGCGGCATCAACCTCTGGCCGCCCTTCCTGTTCGCCGGCATCAAGGTGCTGGCGGTCGACGACGCCTTCCGCACCGCGAAGGTCCGGCTGCGCCTGGGCCGGCTGAACCGCAACTGGGTCGGCACCCACTTCGGCGGGTCCATCTTCTCGATGACCGATCCGTTCTGGATGCTGCTGGTGATGCAGAACCTCGGTCCCGGCTACTACGTCTGGGACAGCGCCGCGGAGATCGAGTTCGTCTCCCCCGGCCGCGGCGACGTCTTCGCCGAGTTCGTCCTGACCGACGACCGGCTGGCCGAGATCCGCGAGCTGACGGCGGACGGCAGCAAGGCGCTGGTCTGGTTCGACACCGAGGTGCTGGCCTCGGACGGCTCGGTGGTCGCCCGCGTCCGCAAGCAGGTCTACGTGCGGCCCAAGCCGGAGCGGGCCGGGTCCGAGCAGGCCGGGTCCGAGCGGGCCGGGCAGGCCGAACCCGTCGGTACTGCCGTCTGAGCGGCACCCTCGGTACCCTGCCGCTATGCCTCGCTACGACTTCCGCTGCCGCTCCTGCGGAGCCACCTTCGAACTCCGCCGCACCATGGCCCAGGCCAACGACCCCGCAGTCTGCCCGGACGGCCACCCCGACACGGTGAAGCTGCTGTCCACCGTCGCCGTCACCGGCGCGGCGAGCGGCGGCGCCGCCGCAGCCCCCGCCCCGAGCGGTGGCGGCGGGTGCTGCGGCGGCGGCTGCTGCGGCTGAACCCTGACGGCGGGCCCGGTCAGGCCCGGACGGCCGCCCCGGCCCGGACGTGCTCCAGCATCCGCCGGACGATCTCCTCGCCGGCGGCGACGCCGATCTGGGTGAGCGCCGTGACGCCGGGTGCCGCCCAGCCGGTGTCGGCGAGCTCGCCGTGGCCGGGCCGCCAGCCGTGGTCGGCGGCCAGCAGCAGCTCGGCGTCGAGCAGCGAGTCGCCGGCGGTGAGCACGGTGGCGGCGCCCGTCCGCCGCTCGACCTCCGCGAGGGCCTCGCTCTTGGTGAGCGGGGCCGGCACGGCGTACACCTTGCGGCCCTGGAGGGAGACCGTCCAGCCGCGCTCGGCGCACCAGCCGGTCAGCTCCTCCAGCCAGCCCTCCGGCAGGTCGGCGCGCTCGACGACGAGGTAGGCGAAGAGGTCCTCCGCGACCCGCCGCTTGTGCGTCCACTCCGGGTCGGCGCAGATCGCCAGGTGCTCGACGACCTCGGCGAGCGGGGCGCTGGCGGCGGCCAGCCGGGCGCGGACCTCGGCGTGCCAGTCGCGGTCCGGCACGCCGTCGACCAGCACGTGGCCGCCGTTGGCGCAGATCGCGTACTTCGGGATCCAGCCGGGCACGGGGCCGGGCAGGTTGACCCGCTCGTACTGGGCGCGGGTGCGGGTGGTCGCGGGGACGAACACGGCGAGCCGGGTCAGTTCGACGAGCAGCTCCGCGGCCTGCTCGGTCATGAACGAGAGCGCGCGGCCGTCGTTGACCTCCACCGAGAGCAGCCGGGGCGCCAGCCGGTCGGGCACGTCCAGGGCGAGGGCCCGGTTGGAGTAGATCAGGGTGCGGTCGAGGTCGCTCGCGACCAGGAACTGACTCGGCTGCTGATTCGGCATCAACTTTCCTTCGTGAGAACTTCGCCGCCCTCGGCGGTGGTCACCGCCGTGCCGTCCGCACCGGTCGCCCCGCGGGTGTAGCGGGGGTGGATCAGGCCGACGCACGAGTACGGCAGGCCGTCCACCTCCTCCACCGGGACGCCGCGCTGGTCGGCGAGCAGCCTGACGTGGTCGAGGTCGGCTCCGGCACCGCGCCGGGCCAGCACTCGCCAGGGCACCCGGCGGAGCATGACGCGGGTCGTCTCGCCGACCCCCGGCTTCACCAGGTTGACGTTGTCGATGCCGTACTCGGCACTGATCCGCTCGACCGCCGCCCAGCCCTCCCAGGTGGGGGTGCGGTCCTCGCCGGCCAGCGCGTCGGCGGCGGCGAGGACCTGCGCGCGGACGGCCGGGAAGCGCGCGGCGACGGCGGTGATGAAGCCGTTGGAGACGTCGGCGCCGGCGAGGTCGCGGTAGAACTTGGCGCCGTGGAACTCGTCCGGGCCGATCAGGTCGGCGCGCAGCACGGTGCGCGAGATCAGGCCGGAGACGGTGGAGTTGAGGCAGGCGGACGGGATCAGGAAGTCGTCCCGGGTGCCGTAGGTGCGCACGCAGCGGCCGGGGTCGGCGAGCACCGCGAGGTCCGGGTCGAAGCCGGTGCCCTGCAGCGCCTCGGCGAGTTCGCGGGTGATGGCGCCCTTGCCCGTCCAGCCGTCGACGAAGACCACCGAGGCCGCGTCGTGGTGGGCGGCCAGGTGGCGCAGGGCGACGGTGTCGATGCCGCGGCCGCGGACGATGGAGACGGTGTAGTGCGGGACGTCCAGGCCGTGGGCGAAGGCCAGCCAGCGGCGGATCAGCACGCCGACCGGGGTGCCGGCACGGGCCAGCGAGGCGAGCACCAGGCCGCGGCCGCGCTCGCGCAGCAGCGTCTCGGCGACGGTGCCGACGGCCAGCGCGATCCGCTCGCCGGACGCCTCGAGCGCCTGCCGGTAGAGCTCCTGGTACTCCGGGCTGGGCTGGTACTCGATCGGCAGCGACTCGGCGTAGTGCGCGCCGCCGGACTGCACGGCCTCCTCGCGCTCCTCGGTCGGCGCCTCCAGCTCCACCCCGGACAGGTCCTTGAGCAGCCAGGTCACGTCCGCGGCCGGGTACGAGGAGAACGCGGGGCCGAACAGCGGGGCGGGCAGGGTGGTGGTCATGGTCGCCTTACGTGGGAGGTGCGCTGTCGATGGTGGGGGGCGGAGGCGTCAGCGGGATGTCTGCGGCCGGTACGCGGGGAGAACTGCGAGCACCACCTGGTCGGTGACCGCGCGCAGCTGGCGCAGCAGGGCGTCCGGGCCCTCGTGCAGGGCGGGGGTGTCGCCGGGGGTGTCGACCACCAGGACGACGGCGTCGAAGCGGCGGTCGGGGTCGGTGCCGGGCGCGACGTTGTAGGCGTACCGCTCGGTGGAGCGGTCGGCCGGGTCGTCGTGGGCGGGGAAGGCCAGCCGGGTGCGGATGGCGTAGCCCGGGTCGTCCACGGCGAGGACCGGGGAGCGGGTCGTGGTGGAGAAGCGTACGCGGTCGCCGCCGAGCCGGTCGGCGAGCGCTCCGGCGAGGCGCAGCGGCGCGTACATCAGCTCCTCGCAGCCGAGCACCAGGATGCGGCGGCGGTCGGCGAGCAGCTCGGCGAGCGGGGCGGCGAGGCCGGGCAGGGCGGCGTCGAGGCGGCGGCGGTGGTCCCTGGTGAAGCCGTGCCGGCCGCCGTCGGGCAGGTCGGCCGGCCAGTCGACGGCGGCCCGGTGGAAGGGGGCGAGCGGTCCGTCGGGGAGCGGGGCGGCGGCGGGCCGGGAGTCGACGATCTCCTGGGCGCGGGCCAGCACGTCGGCGGGCAGCCGGACGCCGCCGGTGGCGGTGGCGACCAGGTCGACGCGGGCGCCGAGTTCGGCGGCGGCCTTGTCGAGGCGCTCCCGGTCGGCGCCGGTGCGCAGGTCGACCAGGGAGACCACCACGTAGCGCTCGCGGGGGTGCGCGGCGTGCAGGGCGCGGACGGTGTTCAGCACGGTGTTGCCGGTGGAGAACTCGTCGTCGACCAGGACGAGCGGTCCGTCGCCGGCCAGCAGCGCCGGGTCCTCGGGGAGCAGCAGGTGGGAGGTGGCGTGCGAGTGCTCCTCCTCGAAGCCGCCCACGGGCTCGACGCCGTCGACCGGGCGGCGGGTGGAGTGCAGGTAGGGGGCGTCCAGGCCGTCGGCGACGCTGTGGCCGAGAGCGGTGGCGGTCTCGGCGTAGCCGAGGACGACCGCACGGGCGGCCTCCTGCTCGCCGAGGAGTTCGCGGACGCGGTGGCCGAGCTCCAGGCCGGCGCCGTGCACCACGGCGGGGTGCTGCGGCACGTGCTTGCCGAGCACGTGGGAGACCAGCAGGTGGGCGCGGCGCGGGTTGCGGCGCAGGGCGAGCCCGATCAGCTGCCGCAGCTCCGGCGAACCGGTGAGCCCGATCCCGAGCCGGTCGGTGACCCACTGGCCGGTCCAGGGCGCCGGGGCGGCGTGCTCTGCAGTCAAGGCTCCTGCTTTCGGTGGTGCAGACGTGCGGGTGTGCGGGGCGCTGCGGTCGGCGGCTCCGGCGACCGGCCCCGTACGGGGGTTCGACGTATCGACGAGGGTAGCGGGGGTCACCCGCAGAGGCAGGCGCCGAGCAGCTCGGCGAAACTGACGTCCTCGCGGGCCACGCCGAAGACCTCGGCGCGCAGCAGCACGCGCTCGGCCCAGGCCCGGTGCGGCTTCGCCTCGTTCATCTTGTTGGTGTACGCGGAGCGCAGCACGCCGCCGCCGTCGCGGCTGAGGATGTCCTGCGCGTCGGAGTACTCCTCGTGCGTGACGACGGCCAGGGCGTGCACCGCGGGCACGTGGCTGGGGTGGATGCAGGTCTTGCCGAGCAGGCCGTTGGCCCGGTCGAGCTCGATCTCGCGGATCAGCCCGTCCAGGTCGTGCTCGATGATGCGCTGCCGGACACCGTCGGCCGGCGGCTGCGCCTCCGCGAACGGGGTGCGGCGCAGCTGCGGCTTGAACATCCGCTCCTGCACCGGGAAGTACTCCCACACCGGCCCGGTCACCGTGTACCCGGTGCCGTCGGCGCGGCCGAGCACGTTGACCACGTCGCCGATGACGCCGGCCACCAGCGCCACGTCGTAGGCGGTGAGGTCGGGCGAGCGGCGCAGGCCGTACGCGGAGCAGAGGTCGGTGACGCCGAGGCGGACGGCGAGGATGCGCCCGCGGTACTTCTCCAGCAGCCGGGAGACCGCGAAGAGCTGCTCGCGGCGGGTCTCCAGGTGGGCGAGCTCGGGCGACTCCAGCACCGGCATGGCGAACAGCCGCTGCCCGGAGCTCTCCTCGGCGGCGGTGAGCGCCTCCAGGAAGGGGCCGCCGCTCTCCTCGGTGAACTTGGGGACCACGTAGCCGGCCAGCAGCCGGACGGCGGGGCCGAGCCGGCGGGTGAGGTCGGTGATCTGCGCGGCGGCGCGGACCCGCACGAACAGCAGCGGCAGGTCGGTGTCGCCGGCCTCGGCCAGCTCGCCGAGCTGCGCGACCAGGTTGGCCTCGGCGGTCGGCACCTCGTGGTCGGCGATCGCGTCCTCCAGGCAGAGCACCATGGAGACCACGCCGCGGGCGGCCTGCTTGCGGATGTCGGCGGCCAGCGTGCTGCGGGTCGCCGGGCTGTAGAGCGTCGCGCCGAGCGCCGTGGACAGCACCTCGGCGTCGCTGTGCAGGTCGAAGGCGACCGGCTGGTGCAGGAAGAGCCGGTCGCGGACGTCGTCGGCGAGGTGGCCGAAGTGGCGCAAACTGCTCTCCCTGGAAATCGTGGTGGCGGCCCGGTCGCCGGGCGGGACCGCTGACGTCCCGACAACAGGGACGAACGGCGGGGCCCGATGGTTTCGCGGGGTGGGGCGGCGCGGTCGCCCTCGTGCCCGTGCGGAGGCGTTCGCCGAGGTGGGTGGTGTACCGGGAGCCGTTGGCCGCTAATCGTACGGTCCTTCAGGACTTTGCAAAGACCTGAAACATCGAATTCTCGGAAGGTTACCCGCGGCGACACAAAACCCCCCTCCCGCCTGTAGCGGCCCGCATTGTCCGCGGAGGGCAGGGCCGGGCAGGATGAGGGCATGACGCACGTGATGGCGAAGGGCGCCAACATCCCGCTGACGGCGACGGCCGTCCGCGCCGTGCTGCGCTGGACGGCGACGCCCGGCGCACCCGACGTGGACGTCTCCGCGCTGCTGGTCGCCGCCGACGGCAGGGTCCGTTCGGATGCCGACTTCGTCTTCTACAACCAGCCGAGGCACCCCTCGGGCCTGGTGCGCCACCTGCCGAAGCAGCAGTCCGGCGGCGGGGAGGACGTGTCCGACGCGGTCGAGATCGACCTCGGCCGGCTCTCCGAGGACGTCGAGCGGGTGGTGCTGGCGGGCTCCTCCGAGGAGGGGTCCTTCCCGTCGGTGCCGCGGCTGCGGGTGCTGGTCTTCGACGTCGGCGCCGGGGAGGCGGCCGCCCCGGTCGCCGAGTTCCCGGTGACCGACAGCGGGGACGTCACCGCGCTGGTCGCCGGCGAGTTCTACCGGCGCGCGGGAGGCTGGAAGTTCCGCGCCGTCGGCCAGGGCTACGCCAGCGGCCTCAGCGGTCTGGCGACCGACTACGGCATCGCGGTCGAGGACGGCGGGGACGTGTCCGACGCCCTGCCGGCCGACGCGGCGCCCGCCGATGCGGTGCCCGCCGCCGGGACGGCCGAGCCGGAGCCCGCCGCACCGACCGCCGACCTGCCGGAGGAGCCGGACATCTACACCCTGGCCCCGGCCGCACCCGCAGCCGCCCCGCTGCCGCCGCCGCCCAGCACCCCGCCGACCGTCGGCACCCCGGCCACCGCCCCGCCCCCGGCCGGGTACGGCTACCCGCAGCCCGCCGCCGCGCAGGCCGGCGGTTACGGCTACCCCCAGCCCCCGCAGCAGCCCGCCGGGTACGGCTACCCCCAGCAGCAGGCCTCGGCCCCCGGCTACGGCTACCCGCAGCAGCCGCCGGCACCCCAGCCCCAGCCGCAGCCCCAGCCGACCGGGGCACCCGGGTTCGCCCTCCCCCCGCAGGGCCCGCAGTTCCAGCCCCGCTGACGCAGTGACCCCAGGGCTTGTCTGACGATTACCGCCGCGCGCTGATGCGACGCGAATCGTCAGACAGGCCCGGGGGGGCGCGGGGAACGCGGATTGCGCCGCTCCCCGCTCCCCGTGCCCCCACACGGTCAGGCCGCCGGCCCCGAGGGGCGCTTGTAACCGCGCTGCCACTGCATCCCGAAGCCGTACAGCCGGTCCAGATCCGACTGGAAACCGTGCACGTAGCGCACCTCGCGGCGGACGGTCAGCTGCCCGTCGCCGGAGTTCTCGATCAGCACCACCGCGCAGGAGCGGGCCGCCGGCGCCCGTTCGTCCAGCTTGATCTCGATCCGCGGGCCGCTCTGCGGCACGATCGTCACCGTGGCGTGGGCGTGGCCGAAGGCCGGGGTGTCGTCGTAGATGTAGACGAAGATCAGCAGCCGCCGGAACTGGTCCTTCTTCTCCAGGTTGATGTACATGGTCTCGCCGGACGGCGCACCGTAGACGTCGTCGCCGCTGAGCTTGATGTACGGCGGCCGGGTGAGGTCGCCGAACAGGCCGCCCAGCGGCTGGACCACCCCGCGGGTGCCGTCCGTGAGTTCGTACAGGCAGGCCAGGTCGAGGTCGACGCTGACCGGCGCCCGGTCCTGCGACTGGGGCGCCATCGGCCGCAGGTTCCGCAGGTCGAACAGTTTGCGCAGACCTCCTCCGCCGCCCGGGCGATCGGCCGAACGGGTGGTCCAGTGCAGGTTCACGTAGAGGTATCCGGTGGTCGCAGCCGCACCTGTCAGCGCGTGCGACGGCTGGGACTTGGTGAGTGTGACCTTGAACTGTCCCCCTGAGTCGACACCGCTGCGGTCTCCCTTCAGGAACTCCCACACCGAGACCATGGCGTCCGTCCTCCCCCTCCCCCGGCCCTCCGGCCGGTGGTCGCCCTCCGCAATCGTCGTACTCCGTATCGTCCCATCAGAGCCATACCCCGGCATCGACGATGAGCCACCGTCAGACCCCCGCCTGGCGGTGGATCGCCGCCTCCCGTACGATGCCGGGCCACCGGACGCGATATCGTCGGTGCCGCACAGGAGTCCCCGTCGTCTCGTGCGGTGGCGTCCGCGACGCTTCGTCAGGACCTCGACCCGCGCGGGCCATCCCCTGTGCCCGACCGCGTTCCATCCCCCTGTACTGCGGAATTCGAGGCCCAACCCACGATGAACCTCTCCTCCATACAGCTGGTCTGGGCCGTCATCGGCGGCGCTGCCCTGCTGTTCACCGCCATCCTCGTGGCCGTGCTGCGCGTCAAGAACAACAAGGTCGACGAGAACACCGACTCCTGGGAGCGCAGCGAAGAGCGCCGCCGCCGCAAGGAGGCGGTCTACGGCGGCGCCTCCTACGTGCTGCTGTTCTGCTGCGCCGGCGTGGCGGCCGCGCTGTCCTTCCACGGCCTGGTGGGCTTCGGCCAGCAGAACCTCGGCCTGTCCGGCGGCTGGGAGTACCTCGTGCCGTTCGGCCTGGACGGTGCGGCGATGTTCTGCTCGGTGCTCGCGGTGCGCGAGGCCAGCCACGGTGACGCGGCACTCGGCTCGCGCCTGCTGGTGTGGCTGTTCGCGGTCGCCTCGGCGTGGTTCAACTGGGTGCACGCCCCGCGCGGAGGCTCGCACGACGGCGCACCGGAGTTCTTCGCCGGCATGTCCATCTCGGCGGCGGTGCTGTTCGACCGGGCGCTGAAGCAGACCCGCCGGGCGGCGCTGCGCGAGCAGGGCCTGATCCCGCGGCCGCTGCCGCAGATCCGCATCGTCCGCTGGCTGCGCGCGCCCCGCGAGACCTACGCGGCCTGGTCGCTGATGCTGCTGGAGAACGTGCGCAGCCTCGACGAGGCGGTCGAGGAGGTCCGCGAGGACCGCCAGGCGAAGCAGGAGGCGAAGCTGCGGGCCCGCTCGGCGGACCGCCGGGAGCGCGCCGAGCTGAAGGCGATCGCCCGCTCGCAGGGCGGCATGCTGTCCCGGGCCCGCGGCGGCCGGCAGGTCCCGGCGCTGACCGCGGCCGGCTCGGCCGACTCCTCCGCTACGGAGCCTGCTCTAGCCGACGAGGACCCGATGGCCAAGGTCGGCCCCTCCGCCCTGGAGCCCGCCGCCCTCACCGCCGGCCGGCGCCCCCGCGCCGCGGTCGGCAGCTCGTCCAGCATCGACCTGACCCTGGACGAGGACACCCTGGCGATGCCGAAGCTGGACTCGCTGGAGCGCAAGCTCCGCGCGATCGAGCAGCAGCTCGGCTGACCCGTTCCACCGCGAAGGGCCCCGCACACACCGTGTGCGGGGCCCTTCGGTCTGCCGGGCCGGCCTGGCGGCCGGTCGGCGGGGTCAGACGGAGGTGGTCTCCGGGGCGGGCGACTCCAGCGCCTGCTCGCGCTTGTTGCGGACCACCGAGGAGGCCAGCGCGGCACCGATGAAGCCGACGCCGATCAGGCCGGTGACGATCTCCGGGATGTGGTACTCGATCGAGGCCAGCAGGATGATCGCCAGCGCGCCGATCGCGTAGTGGGCGCCGTGCTCCAGGTAGACGTAGTCGTCCAGGGTGCCCTTGCGGACGAGGAAGACGGTCAGCGACCGGATGTACATGGCGCCGATGCCCAGACCCAGGGTGATCATGAAGATGTCCTGGGAGATGGCGAACGCGCCGACCACACCGTCGAAGGAGAACGAGGCGTCCAGGACCTCCAGGTAGAGGAAGAGGAAGAACGCGGCCTTGCCGCCGACCTGGACGATCGACTTGCCGGTCTTCTCGGCCTCCTCCTCGGCCTCCTCCTGCGCCTCCAGGCCGTGCTCGAAGACGCTGGAGAGGCCGTTGACGGCGAGGTAGGTGGCGAGGCCCATCAGGCCGGCCAGCAGCACGGTCTCGGCGTGCTCGCCCGCGAAGAGGCGGGCGGAGACGGCGAGGACGACGAGCGCGATGACCGAGGAGAGGGCGTCCAGCTTGCCGATCTTCTCCAGCGGCTTCTCCAGCCAGCGCAGCCAGTTGAAGTCCTTCTCCTCGAAGATGAAGTCGAGGAAGATCATCAGCAGGAAGATGCCACCGAACGCGGCGATGGCCGGGTTGGCCGCCTCCAGGTAGTCGGCGTAGGTCTGGCCGTTGTAGGTCTTGCTGGAGTCGAGGGCGAGCTCGATCACCGTGCCGGGGGTCAGGTGGGCCGTCAGGCCGACCACCAGCAGCGGGAAGATCAGGCGCATGCCGAAGACCGCGATCAGCACGCCGACCGTCAGGAAGATCTTCTGCCAGAAGGGGTTCATCCGCTTCAGGACGGTGGCGTTGACGACGGCATTGTCGAACGAGAGGGAGATCTCGAGGATCGAGAGGATCAGCACGACGCCGAACCCTTCGGCCCCCCAGATCAGGCCGGCGGCGATCAGGCCGGCGATCGTGATGGCGAAGGACCATCCGAATGTGCGGAGGAACACGGGGTCAGTTACCTTTCGAATTCATGTCCACGGGCGACTTTTCGGCGGCGGACTTTACTGGACGTTTACTCCGAAATCCAGGGCGATGCCGCGCAGGCCCGAGGCGTAGCCCTGGCCGACCGCGCGGAACTTCCACTCGCCCTGGTACCGGTACAGCTCGCCGAAGATCATCGCGGTCTCCGTGGAGGCGTCCTCGGTGAGGTCGTACCGGGCGATCTCCCGGCCGTCCGTCAGGTTGACCACGCGGATGTAGGCGTTGGACACCTGCCCGAAGTTCTGCAGGCGGGCGTCGGCGTCGTAGATCGACACGGCGAAGACGACCTTGTCGACGTGGACGGGCACCAGGTCGAGGTTGACCTGGACGACCTCGTCGTCGCCGTCGCCGTCGCCGGTGAGGTTGTCGCCCTGGTGCTCGACCGAGCCCTCGGGGCTGCGCAGGTTGTTGTAGAAGATGAAGTACTCGTCGCCGAGCACCCGCCCGCCCGAGCACAGCAGGGCGCTGGCGTCCAGGTCGAACGGTGCGCCGGTGGTCGAACGGGCGTCCCAGCCCAGTCCGATCTGCACCTGCGTCAGGTTGGGCGCGGCCTTGGTCAGCGAGACGTTGCCGCCCTTGGCCAGCGTGACTGTCATCTGTGGTTCCTCCCAGTCCCCCCGTCCCCGGGGCTCCCTCGATGCCGGGCCGGCTCCGGCCCCGCGGCCGGCACGACGGGACGTACCCCAGAACTACGCCCCCGCACCGCCGCGCGATCCCGCACGCCGACCTGAACTTCCTGAACTACCCGCCCGCACCGCCGCGGACAGGCAGCGGCCGGGGCCGGTACGGGAGTGCACCCGTACCGGCCCCGGCCAAGAGTATGCAACCGCCTCCGCGGTCAGACGTTCACGCCGAAGTCCTGCGCGATGCCGCGCAGGCCCGAGGCGTAGCCCTGGCCGATGGCGCGGAACTTCCACTCCGCACCGTTGCGGTAGAGCTCGCCGAAGACCATGGCGGTCTCGGTGGAGGCGTCCTCGGAGAGGTCGTACCGGGCGATCTCGGCGCCGCCGGCCTGGTTGATCACGCGGATGAAGGCGTTGCGGACCTGGCCGAAGTTCTGCTGGCGGTTGTCGGCGTCGTAGATCGAGACCGGGAAGACGATCTTGGCGACCTCGGCCGGGACACCGGCCAGGTTGACCTTGATCTGCTCGTCGTCGCCCTCGCCCTCACCGGTGAGGTTGTCACCGGTGTGCTCGACCGAGCCGTCCTGGCTGGTCAGGTTGTTGAAGAAGACGAAGTCGGCATCGGATCGGACCTTGCCCTGGTCGGTGCAGAGCATGGCGCTGGCGTCCAGGTCGAAATCGGTGCCGGTGGTGGTGCGGACGTCCCAGCCGAGGCCGACGATGACGGCCGTCAGGCCCGGGGCCTCCTTGGTGAGGGAGACGTTGCCGCCCTTGCTCAGGCTGACACCCACTAGTCCTCCAAAGGTGCGGGAGGCACGTGCCGGTGCCCCCGGTGGTGCGGGACCGGGTGCCGCTGCACGGGCACCCGTCCTGCCAACGGCCCGATCGTAGTGCCGGGTTCCCCGTCGGTCACCGATAACGACCGGCGCGCCCGGACATCCGTCCGAACGCGCCGGGGCCGGGGGCGTGCGGGCTCAGAGCGCGCCGAGGGCGGCCAGGTACTCCTGCTCGTCGCGGGCGTCCGGCAGGCCGTTGACGACCGTCCAGCGCACCGCGCCGGCCTTGTCGATCACGAAGGTGCCGCGCACCGCGCAGCCCTTGGTCTCGTCGAAGACGCCGTAGGCGCGGGAGACCTCGCCGTGCGGCCAGAAGTCGGAGAGCAGCGGGTAGTCCAGGCCCTCCTGGTCGGCGAAGATCCGCAGCGAGAACGGCGAGTCGTTGGAGACCGCCAGCACCTGGACGTCGTCGTTCTGCAGGCGCGGCAGTTCCTTCTGGATCGCGCAGACCTCGCCGGTGCAGACACCGGTGAAGGCGAACGGGTAGAAGACCAGGACGACGTTCTTCTCGCCCCGGAAGTCGGAGAGCTTCACCAGCTCGCCGTGCTGGTTCTTCAGCTCGAAGTCCGGAGCCTGGGTGCCGACCTCGATGGCCATGGTGGGACCTTCCTCATCGTGGTGCCGCAGCCGCGGTGCGCGGCTGCGGGACAGGGGCATCCTCGCATCCGTCCGGGTGGCTTCGGCCGTTCGGGTGAGGATCGCGGAGGCCCGGCCCCATGGTTTCGCCCTCGGTGAACATCCGCACCGGCGGCAGCCACAAGGCGCGGCGGCATGCGGAAGGGCCCCGCTGGAGGATGCTCCAGCGGGGCCCTTCCGAGGTCGTGCCGTGCGGTCAGCGCTTCCCGGTGCGCGCGGCCTTCGGGGTGGCCAGGCGGGTGCCGGCCCAGTCCTTGGCGACCGCGACCGAGCTGGTCTGCGAGAGGCCGGCGGTCTTGGCCGCGTCGGCGATCTCGTGCGCCTCGACGTGGCCGTCGCGGCCGGTCTTGGGCGTCAGCAGCCAGATCAGGCCGCCCTCGGCGAGGTACTCCAGCGCGTCGACGAGGGCATCGGTGAGATCCCCGTCCTCCTCGCGGTGCCACAGCAGGACGCCGTCGGCGACGTCGTCGTAGTCCTCGTCGACGAGATCGCTGCCAGTGATGTCCTCGATGCCCTCGCGGAGCTCCTGGTCACAGTCTTCGTCGTACCCGAGCTCCTGGATGATCTGGCCCTCTTCGAAGCCGAGACGAGCTGCCGGGTTGGACTTGTCCGCGGGGTCCGCGGTCGCGCTCACGGGAATAACCTCCAGTATTCGGCTCGGCATCCATGCCGAGGCTGTGGGCGTAGTCCACACGTGCGCGGCGGTTCGCGCAAGTACCCGACACCCGATCCCACCCAAAGGTTGACGTGTGGAAGGGGGACACGCCGAGTGATGTGGTGCAAATCACACCCGTTTGCCCTTCTCTGTCCCGACCAATCATGCTTCGGGACCCACCCCCGGTCCAGCAGGCGCCGCACGCGTGCCCGAGATGCGAACGGCATTCGGGGTCACCGCTCCGGCGGGCGTAAAGTCTCCTGTTGGCCCTCAGCCCGACCGCCCTTCCGGGGCGGGAGGACACCAGGTCGGACCACCTCTTCGTAACACCACACCCGGGGGTGCGCAGAACGGGCGACGAAGCCCGCCGCACACCCCCCGACCGGCCCGCCCACCAGGCGGAACGGTTACCGATCGGTAGAGATGACGGATCTCCGAGTCGCGGTACACGATGGAGGCGGCGCGACACACCTCAGTTTCGACCGACAGTGAAGGAACAGCGTGGCTTCCGGATCCGATCGCAACCCGATCATCATTGGCGGCCTTCCGAGTCAGGTCCCGGACTTCGATCCCGAGGAGACCGCGGAATGGCTGGAGTCGCTCGACGCGGCCATCGACGAGCGGGGGCGTGAGCGCGCCCGTTACCTGATGCTCCGCCTGATCGAGCGCGCCCGCGAGAAGCGTGTCGCCGTGCCCGAGATGCGCAGCACGGACTACGTCAACACCATCGCGACCAAGGACGAGCCGTTCTTCCCCGGCAACGAGGAGATCGAGCGCAAGATCCTCAACGCGACCCGCTGGAACGCGGCCGTGATGGTCTCCCGGGCGCAGCGTCCCGGCATCGGCGTCGGCGGCCACATCGCCACCTTCGCCTCTTCCGCGTCCCTGTACGACGTGGGCTTCAACTACTTCTTCCGCGGCAAGGACGCCGAGGGCGAGTCCGGCGACCAGATCTTCTTCCAGGGTCACGCCTCCCCCGGCATCTACGCCCGCGCCTTCCTCCTGGACCGACTGTCCGAGCAGCAGCTCGACGCGTTCCGCCAGGAGAAGTCGAAGGCCCCCTACGGCCTGTCCAGCTACCCGCACCCGCGGCTGATGCCGGACTTCTGGGAGTTCCCGACCGTGTCGATGGGTCTCGGCCCGCTCGGCGCGATCTACCAGGCCCGGATGAACCGGTACCTGGAGCACCGCGGCATCAAGGACACCTCGGACAGCCACGTCTACGCCTTCCTCGGCGACGGCGAGATGGACGAGCCCGAGTCGCTCGGCCAGCTCTCCCTTGCCGCCCGCGAGGGCCTGGACAACCTGACCTTCGTGGTCAACTGCAACCTGCAGCGCCTCGACGGCCCGGTCCGCGGCAACGGCAAGATCATCCAGGAGCTGGAGTCGCAGTTCCGCGGCGCCGGCTGGAACGTGATCAAGCTGGTCTGGGACCGCAGCTGGGACCCGCTGCTCGCGCAGGACCGCGACGGCGTCCTGGTGAACAAGCTGAACACCACGGTGGACGGCCAGTTCCAGACCTACGCCACCGAGACCGGCGCGTACATCCGCGAGCACTTCTTCGGCGGCGACCTGCGCCTGCGCGCCATGGTCGAGAACATGTCCGACCACGAGATCCAGCACCTGGGCCGCGGCGGTCACGACCACCGCAAGGTCTACGCCGCGTTCAAGGCCGCCCGCGAGCACAAGGGCCAGCCGACGGTCATCCTCGCCCAGACGGTCAAGGGCTGGACGCTCGGCCCGAACTTCGAGGGCCGCAACGCGACGCACCAGATGAAGAAGCTGACGGTCGAGGACCTGAAGCGCTTCCGCGACCGCCTGCACCTGCCGATCACCGACAAGCAGCTGGACGAGGGCTACGCGCCCTACTACCACCCGGGCCGCGACTCGGAGGAGATCCAGTACATGCACGACCGCCGGCGCGAGCTCGGCGGCTACGTGCCGACCCGCAAGGTGCGCCCGCGCAAGCTGGAGCTGCCGGGCGACGACGCGTACAAGGCGGTCAAGAAGGGTTCCGGCAACCAGACCATCGCCACCACCATGGCGTTCGTCCGGCTGCTCAAGGACCTCATGCGGGACAAGGGCATCGGCAACCGCTTCGTGCCGATCGCGCCGGACGAGTACCGCACCTTCGGCATGGACTCGCTCTTCCCGTCCGCCAAGATCTACAACCCGCTCGGCCAGACCTACGAGTCGGTCGACCGCGAGCTGCTGCTGGCGTACAAGGAGTCCCCGACCGGCCAGATGCTGCACGACGGCATCTCCGAGGCGGGCTGCACCGCCTCGCTGATCGCCGCCGGCTCGTCCTACGCCACGCACGGCGAGCCGCTGATCCCGGTGTACGTCTTCTACTCGATGTTCGGGTTCCAGCGCACCGGCGACCAGTTCTGGCAGATGGCCGACCAGCTGGCCCGCGGCTTCGTGCTGGGCGCCACCGCCGGCCGCACCACGCTGACCGGTGAGGGCCTGCAGCACGCCGACGGCCACTCGCACCTGCTGGCCTCGACCAACCCCGGCGTCGTCGCGTACGACCCGGCGTACGGCTACGAGATCGCGCACATCGTGCAGGACGGTCTGCGCCGGATGTACGGCTCCAGCGCGGAGTTCCCGAACGGCGAGGACGTCTTCTACTACCTCACCGTCTACAACGAGCCCATCAAGATGCCGGCCGAGCCGGAGGGCGTCGACGCCGACGGCATCCTCAAGGGCCTGTACCGGCTCAAGGGCGGCGAGGCCGGCGCCATCCCGGCGCAGATCCTCGCCTCCGGCGTGGCCGTGCCGTGGGCCCTGGAGGCCCAGCGCATCCTCGCCGAGGAGTGGAACGTCAAGGCCGACGTGTGGTCCGCGACCTCGTGGAACGAGCTGCGCCGCGACGCCGTCGAGGCGGAGGAGTTCAACCTGCTCCACCCGGAGGAGCCGCAGCGCGTCCCGTACGTGACCGCCAAGCTCCAGGGCGCCGAGGGCCCGTTCGTCGCCGTGTCCGACTGGATGCGCGCGGTGCCGGACCAGATCTCGCGCTGGGTGCCGGGTGCGTGGCAGTCGCTGGGTGCGGACGGCTTCGGCTTCGCCGACACCCGCGGTGCGGCCCGCCGCTTCTTCCACATCGACGCGCAGTCGGTCGTCCTCGCGGTGCTCACCGAGCTCGCCAAGCAGGGCAAGGTCGAGCGCAGCGTGCTGAAGTCCGCGATCGACCGCTACCAGCTGCTCGACGTGGCCGCGGCCGACCCGGGCGCGGCCGGCGGCGACGCCTGATCCGCCGATCCGGCCCGGAGGGCCGGCCACCCCGCACGGGGTGGCCGGCCCTCCGGCGTTACCGGACACGCCCCTAGGCCACCGTGAAGGTGTTGAGGACGGTGGAGAACTGCTGCCTGGTGGCCGTCCAGTCGTCCTCGGGCGAGGACATGTAGATCGCGTACTCGGTGCCGTCCGGGGCGACGAAGGCCTGGTCGATCGCGTGCCGGGGCCCGCCCTGCCGGTCACTGAAGGTGAACTCCCACAGGGCGCCCTCGTAGCCCTGGTAGACGTTCGCCTGGAGGGTGAGGCGGGCGTAGTCCGGCTGGGCGGAGACGGTCTGCTCCAGCTCTAGGAAGTGCGCCTCGGGGGACTGCGTGGTGCCGGGCGCCACGCCGAAGCGCAGCAGGTGGACGCCGCCGTCCGGCGAGTAGTCGATCTGGCCGCCGGACTCGCTCCGGGTCCAGCCCTGCGGGACGGCCACCCGGAAGCCCGCCGGGTCGTCGCTCCAGCGGAAGCCCGCCGGCGCCGGGGTGCCGGTCGGTGTGGGCGTCGGGGTCGGCGTGGGGGTGGGGGTCGGCGTGGGCGTCGGGGTCGGCGTCGGCGTCGGCGTCGGCGTCGGGGTGGGGCTCGGCGTGGGAGTGGGGGTGGGAGTCGGCGTCGGCGTCGGGGTGGGGGTCGTCGCCGGGGAGGTCGTGGTGCCGGCGGCGGGCGGGGCCGGGTTGTCCGAGCCGCCGAGCAGGGCGAAGGCGAGCCCGCCGGCGAGCGCCGCCACCAGTACCGCCGCTCCGACGATCAGTGCCCTCCTGCGACGCCGGGCCCTGGCGGCCTCGGCCTCCTCCGGCGGCGGACCCGCCGCCGACGCCCCGGCGGCCGCCGCTCCGGCCGCGAGCGGCACCGCGGGCGACGGCGGCGGTGGGGCGGGCACGGGTGTCGGAGGGGTCTGCACGGTGGGCAGGCCGAGCACCGGGGTGGCCCGCTCGGTCGGCAGGTGGCCGGTGTGTCCGCCCGTGCCCGCCACCTCGTGCAGCACGGCCAGCGCCTCGCCGGCGGTGGGGCGCTCGGCCGGGTCCTTGCGGAGCAGTGCCGTCAGCACGGGGGCGAGCGCCCCGGCGTTCCGCGGCTCGGGCAGCGGGTCGGCGACCACCGCCTGCAGGGTGCTCATGGTGGTCGTCCGGTGGAACGGCGACTGCCCCTCGACCGCCGCGTAGAGCGTCGCTCCGAGCGACCAGAGGTCGGACTCGGGGCCGGGGCGGTGGCCGGTGACCCGCTCGGGGGCGACGTAGTCCGGCGAGCCGACGATGTCGCCGGTGCGGGTGAGGCCGGGCGAGCCGGCCAGCACGGCGATGCCGAAGTCGGTGAGGACGGCCCGGCCGCCGCGCTCCAGCAGGATGTTGGCGGGCTTCACGTCGCGGTGCAGGACGCCGTGCCGGTGTGCCTCGTCCAGGGCCGCGACCACCTGCTCGCCGATCCGGGCGGCGTCCCGGGGCAGCAGGGTGCCCTCGTCGCCGATCACCTCGGCAAGCGATCGGCCGTCGACCAGCTCCATGACGATCCACGGCCGGCCGTCCTCCTCCAGCACGTCGTAGACGGTGATGACGGAGGGGTGGTTGAGCATGGCGGCCGCCCGGGCCTCCTGCTCCATGCGGGCCTGGAGGGCGGGGAGGTCCTCCTCGGGGAGGCCGGCGACGCTCAGCTCCTTCACCGCGACCTCGCGGGCGAGCTTGCCGTCACGGGCGACCCAGACGGTGCCCATGCCGCCGCGGCCGAGGCGGCGCCCGAGCCGGTAGCGCCCGGCGAGAAGGCGGCCGCCCGGCGGAGTTAGTCGCCCGCTCGCCTCCGGGCCCTCCTGACCCGGCGCCGACACTCGTCGCTCCGTCGCTCCTTCGTCGCTCCCGCGCTCCTCGCTTTCGGCACCGGCGGGCCCTTCGGCTCGGGGCGGTGTCGCTCCCGCGCTCGTCCTCCCCGCCGCATCGACGGGCCCTTCGGCTCGGGGCGGTGTCGCTCCCGCGCTCGTCCTCCCCGCCGCATCGGCGGGCCCTTCGGTTCGGGGCTGGACTTCGTCCCCGCGCTCCTCGCTTTCGGCACCGGCGGGCCCGTCGGAGCCTTCGCCCGGGCCGCCGTTCGCCGGGGGGTCGCCGCCGTCCGCTGGGTGCATGGCCGTCCCCTGTGCCCCGTCCGAAGTCCGTCCCGCCGCTCCGGCCGGACGGCCCCGCCCGGCTCCCAGTCTGGGGCCGGTGCTCGGGCCCGGCGACCGGGAGCGGCGGGGCTGTAACGCTCCGCACCCGACCGGGAGCGGGCTCCCGGCCGGGTGCGGAGTGGGGTCGTACGAGGGCGTGCGCGGGGGTCAGATGTGGACGGCCGGGCCCGCCTCGTTGGCGCCGCGCTTGGTGAGCAGGCCGAGGGCGGCCGCGGCGACCGCGACCACGGCGGCCACCACGAAGGCGAGCGACATGCCGCTGACGAAGGAGGTGTGGACGGCGTTCGCCATCGCGTCCACCGCCTGCTGCGGGGTGCCCGCCGGGGCGGGCGGGGCGATGCCGAGCTGGGCGGCCTGGTTGAGGCCCTCGGCCTGGGCGCCCTGGACGGGCGGCAGGCCGGCCTTCGCCCAGTTCTCCGGCAGGACGTCGGTGACCTTGGAGGCCATCACCGCGCCGAGGACGGCGGTGCCGAGGCTGCCGCCGACCTGCATGGCGGCCTGCTGCAGGCCGCCGGCGACGCCGGAGAGCTCCAGCGGGGCGTTGCCGACGATGACCTCGGTCGCGCCGACCATGACCGGGCTCAGGCCGAGGCCCATCAGCACGAACCAGAGCGACATCACGCCGGTGCCGGAGTCGGTGTCGAGGGTCGACATGCCGAGCATGGCGGCGGTGGTGAAGAGCATGCCGGCCACGATCGGGATGCGCGGGCCGAGCTTGCCGATCGCGGCACCGGCCACCGGGGCGCCGACGATCATCATGCCGGTCATCGGCAGCAGGTGGACGCCCGCGTCGACCGGGGCCATGCCGTGCACGTTCTGCAGGTAGAAGGTGACGAAGAAGACGCCGCCGAAGAAGGCGAAGGCCATCAGCACCATGAGCAGGGTGCCGGCGGACAGCGGCACCGAGCGGAACAGGCTGAGCGGGATCAGCGGCTCCTTGGCCTTGGTCTGCCAGAACGCGAAGGCCGCCATCGCGAGCACCGCGCCGCCGAGGAAGACCAGCGTCGCCGGGTCGCCCCAGCCCCAGACCGGGGCCTTGATGATGCCCCAGACCAGCATGAACATCGCGCCGGAGAGCAGCACGATGCCGGGGATGTCGAAGGACTTCGCCGCGTTCTCGATCTTCACGTCGCGCAGGATCCACAGGCCGAGCGCCAGGGCGAGCACGCCGACCGGGATGTTGATGAAGAAGACCGACTCCCAGTTGACGTGCTCGACCAGCAGGCCGCCCACGATCGGGCCGGCCGCGGTGGAGGCACCGATCACGCCGCCCCAGATGCCGATCGCCATGTTGAGCTTCTCGGCCGGGAAGGCACCGCGCAGCAGGCCGAGCGCGGCGGGCTGCAGCAGCGCGCCGAACAGGCCCTGCAGCACGCGGAACAGGATGACCGTCTGAATGCTGCCGGCGAAGCCGATGGCGGCCGAGGTGGCGGCAAAGCCGGCCGCGCCGACCAGGAAGGTCGACTTGTGGCCGAACCGGTCGCCGATCTTGCCGGCGGTGATCAGGAAGACCGCGAGCGCCAGCAGGTAGCCGCTGGTCACCCACTGGATGTCGGCCGGCGAGGCGCCGAGGTCGGCCTGGATGGCCGGGTTGGCGATGGCCACGACGGTGCCGTCGAGGGCCACCATCATGACGCCCACGGCGACGGTGAGCAGGGTCAGCCAGGGGTGGCCCTGGAGGCCTCGGGCGCCGCTCGGCGGTGCCCCGGCGGACTGCGGGGGCGCGTCCGCCTTCCCGGTCTTGACGACGGACGAACTCATGATGCCCTCCGGGGGCCGGGTCGGACGAGGGTGACGGGGTGTGGCGCCGCGGGCCCACCCGTCCCCACGGCTGTCCGGCCCTGCGGCGCCACTCGCGGGAACATTATGTCAGCCACTGACATTAGGCAATTCATGCCGTACGTCTGGAACTGACATATGGCAGAGCCGCTATCGTGGTATCCGTCCCGCCCTGCCAGAAAGGCCCCTTGCATGGCCCTGCCGCTCACCCCCTCCCGCACCGGCAAGCAGGCCCCGTCCGACTGCCGGGTCCTCGGACTGCGCGAGCGGAAGAAGCAGCGCACCAGGGACTCCCTGGTGGCGGCCGCGCACGGGCTGTTCCTCAGCCAGGGCTACGCCCGCACCACCGTCGACGAGATCGCCGCGAACGTGGACGTCTCGCAGCGCACCTTCTTCCGGTACTTCGCCAACAAGGAGGAGGTCGCGCTCGCCGTCCTCGCCGACGCCGAGGACTACTTCGTCGACTGCCTGCGGCACCGCCCCGCGGAGGAGACGCCGCTGCAGGCCATGCGGGCCGCCATCACCCAGACCTGGCAGGTGCTGAGCCTGGACGAGGGCAGCGCGCCCGGCGGCGTCCAGGCCGCCCTCGAGCTGATCGACCTCATCGAGTCGACCCCCGTCCTGCTCGCCGCCCACCTGCGGCGCACCATCGAGCAGGAGGGCGTGGTGACGGCGATCCTCGCCGAGCGCGAGGGCCTCGACCCGGCCAGCGACGTCCGGCCCCGGGTACTGGCGGCGGCCTTCGGCGCGGTCATCCGGGTCTCCCACCTGTCCTGGACGGCGGACACCGCCGCCCACGCCGCCGGCCCCGACGGCATGATCGCCATCATCGAACGCCACCTCGACCAGCTCGGCCCCGCCCTCGCCGGCCCCTGGCGCAGCTGAGACTCACGGGGCCGACAAGGGGCACGGCTGCTTGTTGGTACCCGCGCCTAGGCTGGGCGGCATGGTGACGTTCGATCAGTTCCTGGAGATGGGCCTGGCCCTGCCCTCGGCCACCGAGCGGCTGACCTGGGAGACCGAGGTGACGCTGCGGGTCGGCGAGAAGATCTTCGCGATGGCCTCGCCCGACTCCGGCCGGGTTTGTGTCAAAGCCACCAAGGAGGAGCAGGCCGCCCTCCTCGCCGAGGCCCCGGAGACGTACAGTGTGGCTCCGTACGTGGGCCGGCACGGCTGGGTACTGGTGGATCTCACGCGGGTCGGCGCCGAGGAGCTGCGCGAGCTGGTCACCGAGGCGTGGCGCAGCATCGCGCCCAAGCGGCTGGTCCGGACGTTCGACGCCGAACGGGCAACCTGACGCCACGCCAGGTCCCTCGTGTGTGTGACCCATCGCACGGTTTAGACTCTGCTCACCTCCAGCTCGGGCGTTCTACCCTGGCTGGCATTGCAGTCGTACCACCGTCGGGCAAGGCCCGCTGTCACGGTCACCGGCCCGAGGGAGAGTACGCCCATGCAGCGCAGGCGGGTCAAGCGCATGCTGATAGGCGCTTTCGCCGCCTCCGCCGTCCTGTTGGACGCCGGGGCGGCCGCCGCACAGGCAGCCGCCTCCAACGAGCAGGTCGCGATCACCACTCCCCCGGCCGGCAGCGCCGCCTGGGTCGAGGACGAGTCCCTGGGCCGCCCGCTGCCCGACCCCGCCACCGCGAGCGCACCCGCGGTGGCCGCCTTCTTCGCGGGCCTGGACGAGGCCGAGCAGAACCGCCTCGCCGAGGTGTACCCGCTGGTCGTCGGCAACCTCGACGGCGTCCCGGTGGAGCTCCGCTACCGCGCCAACCGGATCGCGGCCACCGCCGAGCGGGACGCCGCCCGGGCCCGCTCCCGGGACGAGCGCCTCACCGCCGCCGAGCGGGCCGCGGCCGGTGTGCGCGCCGACGACACCGGGCGGCTGCTGAAGCCCGGCCGGCAGCTCCTCGCCTTCGACCCCCGCGGCCGCGGCCTGGTCAGCGAGGTGTACGGCGATCTCGCGACGGCCGACCGGGTCTCCGTCCTGGTGCCGGGCTCGGACGCCGACCTCGCCCACTTCGACCAGTCCGCGGACCCGCTGCGCGCGGTGACCGGCATGGCGCGGGCGCTGCTCGCCGAGGAGCGCAGGCAGGCCCCCGGAAGCCGGACGGCCGTGATCGCCTGGACCGGCTACGTGACCCCGTCCGGGCTGGGCCCCGACGCCGTCACCGCGCGGCTGGCCGAGGCGGCGGCCCCGCGGCTGCTGCGGCTGCTCGCCGGCCTGAAGGAGACCGGCCGCGCCTCGGCGCCGCCCACCCTGTTCTGCCACTCCTACGGCTCGGTGGTCTGCGGCACCGCCGCCCCTGCCGTCCGGGCCGGCGGCACCACGGACATCGTGGTTTTCGGCAGCCCCGGGATGGGCGTGGAGACGGCGGGCGAGCTGGGCCCGGGCGTCCGGGTGTGGGCGACCCGCAACCCCACCGACTGGATCGGCAACGTGCCGTACCTGGAGTTCGGCGGGTTCGGGCACGGCGCGGACCCGACCACGCAGGAGTTCGGCGCCGTCGAGGTCTCCTCGCAGGGCTCCAACGGCCACACCGGCTACTTCGCGGACGGCACGCAGAGCCTGCACAACTTCGGTGCCATCGCCCTCGGCGACTACGGGGACGTCACCCGCCGCCAGCCGTAGCACCCGCCTCCGGCGGCCCGTACAGGGCGAGCGCCTCGGCGGCCGCCCGGCGCAGCTCGTCCCGGACCCCGGGCGGGGAGAGCACCTCGACGTCGGCGCCGAAGGCCAGCAGGGAGCGGGCCGCGGGCAGGGCCCGGAAGCCGAGCACCGTCTGCAGCCAGGAGCCGTCGCCGACCGGGACCACCGGGGCGAGCACGTGGTTGGCGTGGATGCGCAGCACCAGGTCGGTCCGCTCGCGGCGGATGCGGACGGTCACCTCGACCTCGTCGGGTATCCGCTCGACCTGCTCCCGCAGTCCCTCCCACACCTCGGCGAGCTGCAGGCCGGGGCGTCGGCGCACCGGCTCGTCGAGGACCTCGGCGGTGAGCGTCCGATCGGCGCGGAACAGCCGCGGCGCCCCGTCCAGGTCGGCCGCCAGGTACCAGACGCCTGCCTTGTTGACCAGGCCGTACGGGTCCAGGGTGTAGTCGCTCGGCCCGCTCGCGCCGCTGTGGCGGTAGCCGAGCCGCAGCCTCCGGTCGGCGAAGACGGCGTTCTGCAGGACGCCGAGGTCGGCCCGGGCGGCGGGCTCGGGGCGCAGCCAGCGGGCCGGGTCGACCAGGATGCGCTCGCTGGTGGCCTCGGCGGCCGGGCGGTGCGGCGCGGGCAGTGCCGCCATCACCTTGCGCAGGGCGGAGCCGATCGCCTCGCCGAGGCCGAGCGCTTCGTGTGCGCCCTGGGCGGAGAGCACGAACAGTGCGCGGGCCTCGTCGCCGGTCAGGCCGGTGACGTCGGTGCGGTAGCCGGGCAGCAGGTGGATGCCGCCGTGCCGGCCGCGTTCGGCCCAGACCGGGACACCGGCCGCGGAGAGCGCCTCGACGTCCCGGTAGACGGTGCGGACGGAGACCTCCAGCCGTGCGGCGAGCTCGGGTGCGGTGACCCGCCCGCGGGTCTGCAGGAGCAGCAGGATCGACAGCAGTCGGTCGGCTTTCACCGGCCGAAGAATAGAACCTGACAGGGGATGTCAGGTATCCCGGGGAGAGTGTCCGCCGTCAGAACGTCCCTCCCACGAGGAGTTGTGCCATGGACACCACCGCAGACCCCCGCCCGCTGTACCTTCGCGCGCTCGGCCAGCTGGAGAAGCTCGCCACCGCCGTCACCCCGGAGATGCTGGAGCGGCCGACCCCGTGCAGCGCGTACGACCTGCGGGCGCTGCTCGGCCACACCGTGGGCGGGGTGCACCGCAGCGCGTACACCGGTGAGGGCGGCCGGGCGATGGACGTGGCCACCGCGGTGGGTGCGGTCGCGGACGACGACTGGGCGGGGGCGTTCGGCCGGGCCCGGGAGCGCTGGGCGGCGGCCTGGCGCGAGGACGCCGCGCTGGAGCCCGTGGTGGAGGTCCCGTGGGGGCGGGTGCCGGGGCGGCTCGCGGTGGGCGGCTATCTGATGGAGGCCGTCACCCACTCCTGGGACATCGCGCAGGTGGTCGACCCGGAGGCCACCCTGGACGAGGAGCTGGCGCACGTGGTGCTCGGTATCGCCCGGCAGGTCCTGCCGGCGGAGGGCCGCGGCGAGGGTGTGCCGTTCGGCCAGGCGCAGCCGGTTCCGGACGGCGCCGGGGTGTACGCGCAGATGGCGGCCTGGCTGGGCCGCTCGGTCTGAGCCCTGCGGTCCGGGCCGTGGGCGGCCGCGCCGTCGGGCGCGGCCGCCGCACGGGCGGGGGTTACTCCCGACCGGCCGAGGTGAAGGTCATGTCGGCGTAGCGGGTGCCGGTCACCCGGCCGGCGATCGGCTCCAGTTCGGCGAGCTCCTCCGCGGTCAGCCTCAGGCCGACCGCGGCGGTGTTCTCGGCGAGGCGGCTGCGCTTGCGGGTGCCGGGGATCGGCACCACGGTCAGGCCGTGCACCTCGGCGCGCTGGTGCACCCAGGCGAGGGCGACCTGCGCGGCGGTGGCGCCGCGGTCCGCGGCGATCTTCTGGATCGGGGCCACCAGGGCGGCGTTGCCCTCCGCGTTGGGGCCGGAGAACTGCGGGTGGTAGCGCCGGTAGTCGTCCGCACTGAGCTGCTCGGCGGCGGTGAACGCGCCGGTCAGGAAGCCGCGGCCGAGCGGCGAGTACGGCACGAAGGCGACCCCGAGTTCGGCGGCGGCCGGCACCGCGGAACGCTCGACGTCCCGCGAGAAGATCGACCACTCGGACTGCAGGGCGGCGATCGGGTGCACCGCGTGCGCCTCGCGCAGCTCGGCGCCGGTGACCTCGGAGAGCCCCAGGTGGCGGACCTTGCCGGCCTGCACCAGCTCGGCCATCGCGCCCACCGACTCGGCGAGCGGCACCTGCGGGTCGCGGCGGTGCATGTAGTAGAGGTCGATGACGTCGATGCCGAGCCGCTGCAGCGAGGCGTCCACGGCGCTGCGGATGTACGCCGGGTCGTTGCGGACGCCCCGGTACGTCGGGTCGTCGGCGCGCCGCTCGATGGCGAACTTGGTCGCCAGCACGACGCGGTCGCGGTTGGCCCGGACGAAGGGGCCGACCAGCTCCTCGTTGTGGCCCGAGCCGTAGACGTCGGCGGTGTCGAACAGGGTGACGCCCAGGTCGAGTGCGGCATCCAGGGTGGCCAGGGCCTCCGCGGTGTCCGTGGGGCCGTAGAACTCGCTCATTCCCATGCAGCCGAGGCCCTGGATGCCGACGACGGGGCCGTTGGTGCCGAGCGGTGCGGTGGGGAGGGTCATGCGCTCTTCTGCTTCCTGCCGGCCGCAGCGTCCGCGGGCCGTCCGGCCGGGGGGCCGAACGCGCCGTCGCCGGACGTGCGGGACGAATAGATGTCGATCTTGTAGTCGAGCACCGCGAGGGTGGCGTGCAGATCCGCGATCCGCTGCCGGACCTCCTCGCGCTGGGCGACGAGGATGTCCCGCCGTTCGCCCATGGTGTGGTCGCCTTCCCTGACCAGCTCCACGTAGCGCAGCATGTCCGCCACCGGCATCCCGGTGAGCCGCAGCCGGCCCAGGAAGGCCAGCCGGGCCAGGTCGGCCTCGCTGTAGCGGCGCTGGCCCGAGTGCGAGCGGTCCACCGGGTCCAGCAGACCGATCCGCTCGTACCAGCGCAGCGTGTGGGCGGTCAGCCCGGTGGTCGCGGAGACCTCGCTGATCGTGTGCCACTCCGGGCGCTCCACGGCAAGCGGTTCCTCGGCCGCCGGCTCCTCGTGACTGCAGGCGAGCGCGTCACGGAAAACGGCGGTGGAAGATGCGGACGTTGCCACGGTGGACCCCTCGGTGGTCGGCGACGGCTACGACGCTACTGAGTTCGAGCGCACTCCAAGCAAGCCTGCCACGCGCCCCGGTCCGGCGGACGGCTATCGTCGGCGCATGCAGAGCTTGCGGATGATCGAGGACTGGCCGGTGCCGAACGCGGCGGCCGCGGTGGTGCAGGGCGCGGACGGCGCGGTGCTGGGTGCGCACGGACCGCAGGAACACCTGTTCCCGTTGGCGTCCGTGACCAAGCTGCTCTCCGCGTACGCCGCCCTGGTCGCCGTCGAGGAGGGCGTCTTCGAGCTGGACGACCCGGCCGGGCCCGAGGGCTCGACCGTGCGCCACCTGCTCGCCCACACTTCGGGCCTCGCCTTCGACGAGCACCGGGTGATGGCTCAGCCCGGCACCCGCCGCCTCTACTCCAACGCCGGGTTCGACGTCCTCGCCGACACCCTGGAGAAGGCCTCCGGCATCCCCTTCGCCCAGTACGCGCAGGAGGCGGTCTTCCGGCCGCTGGGCATGCACGCCACGCTGATCAACACCGCCCACCGGGCACCGGCCGGCGCGGGCGGCCTGTCGACCGTCGCGGACCTGGCGTTGTTCGCCGCGGAGCTGCAGGCGCCGCGGCTGCTCGACCCGTCCACGCTGCACCGGGCCACCCGCGAGGTCGCCTTCCCGGGCCTCGGCGGCGTCCTGCCCGGCTTCGGCCACCGCCGCCCGAACGACTGGGGCCTCGGCTTCGAGATCCGCGGCACCAAGGAACCGCACTGGACGGGCGTCACCAGCTCCCCCGAGACCTTCGGCCACTTCGGCCAGTCCGGCACCTTCCTCTGGGTCGACCCGGCGGCCGGCGTCGCCGCCGTGGCCCTGACCGACCGCGACTTCGGCCCCTGGGCTGCCGAAGTGTGGCCCGGTTTCACCGACGCCGTCCTCGCCGAACTCCGCGGCTGAAACAGGCAAGCCCCCAGGGGCGCGGGGCACTGCGCAACCCAAAGATCGGCGCCCCTGCACTGCCTGGCACGGCAGTTCAGGGGCGCGGGGAACTGCGCGACACCGGAAGCAACGGACCGTCAGCCGCCCACGGCCAACTGCTGCACCCCGGAGCGCATGGACGCCCACCCCCACATTGCGCAGTTCTCCCCCAGCCTTCGGCCGGGAGGTACCCCCAGGGGCGCGTGGGGGTGCACCCGCCTCGCCACGCCCCTGAGGGTGTACTTCAGCCGAACTGCAGTGGTGTGTGCATCTCCCAGAGGAGGAGTTCGGCGCCGTCGGGGCCGGCCGTGGGGTCGGCGAAGGCGTCGCCGGTGATGCGGACGGCGTCGCCGGGTTCGAGGGAGCGGCCGGCGCCGTGCGGGCCGGGGACGGTGCGGTAGCCGAGCGAGCCCGCGGTGAGGTGGACGTACCGGTAGGGGGCCTCGGGGAGAGCGGGCAGCGACTGCCAGGGCCCGGCGGTGACGAGGTACAGGGCGGCGTCGGAGCGGCGCAGCCGCAGGGCGTCCGACGCGGCGTCACGTTCCATGCCGGAGGCCAGCAGGGTGAGTCCGTCCGCCGCGGGCTCGACGCGCCGCAGGCCGTACGCGGGTTCGGTGCCGAAGGCGTCCGGCTGGAGCCACATCTGGACGAAGCGGACGGGGGCGTCGGCACCGCCGGGGTTGCGCTCGGTGTGGCTGACGCCGGAGCCTGCGCTGAGGTGCTGGACCATGCCGGGCCGGACGATCCCGGCGTGGCCGTCGCTGTCGCGGTGGGCGAGGGCGCCCTCGAGGACCCAGGTGAGGATCTCGGTGTCGCGGTGGCGGTGCTCGTCGAAGCCCGCGCCGGGGGCGAGGGTCTCCTCGTTGCAGGCGAGCAGGGCGCCGAAGTGGGTGTTCTTCGGGTCGTAGTGCCCGGAGAAAGAAAAGGCGTGCCTGGTCTCGATGCCTTCGGCCGGGGTGGAGCGGTAGCGCTCGGGGGCCCGGCGGAGGTCGGCGCGGCCGCGGTCACGGGTCTCGGTCACGCGCTTACGGTAGCCGGTCCGCGGTGTCCGGCGGCCGGTCCGGCCCGGCGCGCCGGGAGGGCGAGCGGCGGGGGGTGTGCACGAGCACGCCGTGAGGTGAGGCAGTCTTGTTCCTGTGCCAGCCGCTTCAGCAAAACCCGACAGTGCAGAGCCCGACAGTGCGAGGGCCGACAAGAAGGCCGCCGCCCGCAAGGCGGCTCCGGCCGCGGAGTCGCCGCGCCCGCCGAGAGGCGGCCGGCTGACCGCGCAGGAGCGCCGACTTGCCGCCGAGCGGGCCGAGTTGCGTGCGGCGACGCTGAAACGGCTGGAGAAGTCCTCGGGCAAGCTGGCGACCGCCGCGATCTCGCGGATGGACGACCAGCTGTCCTGGTACCGCCGGATGCCGCCGGAGCACCGCTCGTGGATCGGGCTGGTCGCGCAGGCCGGCATCGCGGCGTTCACCGAGTGGTACCGGCACCCGGAGGCGCCGCAGGCCATCTCCACCGACGTCTTCGGGACGGCGCCGCGCGAGCTGACCCGGGCGATCACCCTGCGCCAGACGGTCGAGCTGATCCGCACCACGATCGAGGTGATGGAGGAGGCCATCGAGGAGGTGGCCGCCCCCGGCGACGAGGCCGGCATGCGCGAGTCGGTGCTGGTGTACGCGCGGGAGATCGCCTTCGCGACGGCGCAGGTGTACGCGCAGGCGGCGGAGGCCCGCGGCGCGTGGGACGCCCGCCTGGAGGCGCTGGTCGTCAACTCGCTGCTGTCGGGTGACGCGGACGAGGGCGTGCTGTCGCGGGCCGCCGCACTCGGCTGGGGGCAGCCCAGCCAGGTGCGGGTGGTCATGGGCAGCGCGCCGGACGGCGACAGCGAGGCGGTGGTGGAGGCGATCCGACGGGCCGCCAGGTACGCCAAGCTGCAGGTGCTGACCGGGGTGCTGGGGCGCCGGCTGGTCGTGGTGGTGGGCGGCGACAAGGAGCCGGTGCACACCGCGAAGGCGCTGATCGGCCAGTTCGCGCCGGGTCCGGTGGTGGTGGGCCCGAGCGTGCCGGACCTGCTGTCGGCGACCCGGTCGGCGCAGGCCGCCGCGGCCGGTCTGAAGGCGTGCGCCGCGTGGCCGGACGCGCCGCGGCCGGTGCTGGCCGACGACCTGCTGCCCGAACGGGCGCTGGCCGGGGACCAGGCGGCGAGACGCCAACTGGTGGAGGAGATCTACACACCGCTGGACGAGGCGGGCTCGGCACTCCTGGAGACGCTGAGTGTCTATCTGGAACAGGCGTCCTCGCTGGAGGGGGCGGCCAGGATGCTCTTCGTCCACCCGAATACCGTGCGCTACCGGCTGCGTCGTGTGACTGACGTCACGGGCTATGCTCCGTCCGACGTACGTTCGGCGTTCACCCTGCGCATCGCCCTTGCGCTGGGCCGTCTCGGAACGGTCGGCCAGCAGAGCTGACCGCGCTGTAGGGACTGCACAACCCGGCGTGCTTTTCTTCGTTGTCGTCGCCTACCCGTCCACGGGTGCCTGGCGAGAGAGGGTTGAACCGTGCTCGTAATCGTCGCCCCTGGACAGGGTGCTCAGACCCCCGGATTCCTCAGCCCCTGGCTCGAGCTGGACGGCGCCGCCGACCGGCTGCAGCAGTGGTCGCAGGTCGCAGGTCTCGACCTCGTCCGCTACGGCACCGAGGCCTCCGAGGAAGAGATCAAGGACACCGCGGTGGCCCAGCCGCTGCTGGTGGCCGCCGGTCTGCTGACCTCCGGCGTACTGTTCGCCGACTCCGACTTCGGCTCGCTGGTGTCCGGTGTCGCCGGCCACAGCGTCGGTGAGATCACCGCGGCCGCGCTGGCCGGCGTGCTGAGCGCCGACGACGCGCTGGCCTTCGTCCGCGAGCGCAGCCTGGGCATGGCCGAGGCCGCCGCGGTGACCGCGACCGGCATGACCGCCGTCCTCGGCGGCGAGCCGGACGTCGTCGCCGCCAAGCTCGCCGAGCACGGCGTGACCGCGGCCAACAACAACGGCGGCGGGCAGATCGTCGCGGCCGGCACCCTGGAGCAGCTGGAGGCGCTGAAGGCGGACCCGCCGGCCGGCGCCCGGCTGATCCCGCTGAAGGTGGCCGGCGCGTTCCACACCGAGCACATGGCCCCGGGTGTGGCCCGGCTGGAGAAGCTGGCGCCGACCCTGTCGGTGGCCGACCCGGCCGTCGCGTACGTCTCCAACAGGGACGGCGGTGTCGTCGCCTCCGGAGCCGAGGTCCTGGCCCGGCTGGTGTCGCAGGTGTCCAACCCGGTCCGCTGGGACCTGTGCATGGAGACCCTCCAGCAGCTCGGCGCGACGGCAGTGATCGAACTGTCGCCCGCCGGCACCCTCACCAACCTGGTCAAGCGCAACCTCAAGGGTGTGGCGACGCTGGCCCTCAAGACCCCTGCCGATCTCGACAAGGCCCGCGGGCTGGTCGCCGAGCACGGTGCTCAGGAGAACAACGGATGACAGCGCCCCAGATCAAGCCCGCGGCCGGTGCCGCCCACTCGCGCATCCTCGGGGTCGGCGGCTACCGCCCCGTCCGGGTGATCCCCAACGCCGAGGTCCTGAACTGGATCGAGTCCTCGGACGAGTGGATCCGCACCCGCAGCGGCATCGCCGAGCGCCGCTGGGCCGGCCCGGAGGAGACCGTCGCCGAGATGTCGGTGCAGGCCGCCGGCAAGGCGATCGCGCAGGCCGGCATCCGCCCGGAGCAGATCGGCGGCGTGATCGTGGCCACGGTCTCGCACCTCAAGCAGACCCCGGCGATCGCCACCGAGATCGCGGACCGGCTGGGCTGCGGCACCGCCCCGGCGTTCGACATCTCGGCCGCCTGCGCCGGCTTCGGCTACGGCCTGGGCCTGGCGGACGGCATGGTGCGCGGCGGCAGCGCCGAGTACGTGCTGGTGATCGGCGTGGAGCGGCTCAGCGACCTGACCGACACCTCGGACCGTTCGACCGCGTTCATCTTCGGCGACGGCGCGGGCGCGGCGATCGTCGGTCCGTCCGACACCCCCGGCATCGGCAAGGTGATATGGGGCTCGGACGGCTCCCAGCGGGACGTCATCTCGCAGACCCAGGCCTGGGACACCGCGTTCGCCAAGGAGGACGCCGTCAACGGCGTCGGCGACGAGGCCAAGTGGCCCGCGCTGCGGATGGAGGGCCAGTCCGTCTTCCGCTGGGCGGTCTGGGAGATGGCCAAGGTGGCCCAGCAGGCGCTGGACGCCGCCGGGGTCACCGCCGACCAGCTCGGCGCCTTCATCCCGCACCAGGCCAACATGCGGATCACCGACGCCATGATCAAGGCGCTGAAGCTGCCCGAGTCGGTGCCGGTCGCCCGCGACATCGCCGAGACCGGCAACACCTCGGCCGCGTCCATTCCGCTGGCCATGGAGCGCATGCTGGAGAGCGGTGAAGCCAAGAGCGGCGACCTCGCCCTCATCATCGGCTTCGGGGCGGGTCTCGTGTACGCCGCCGCAGTCGTTACTCTCCCCTAGGCATCACGCCCACCCCTGAAACCTGCGACGGTCCGCCGGACCGCTCGCTGTCAACACCGAAGAGGAGCAGCCGATATGGCTACCAAGGACGAGGTTCTGGAAGGTCTCGCCGAGATCGTCAACGAGATCGCCGGCATCCCGGCCGAGGACGTCGAGCTCGACAAGTCCTTCACCGACGACCTGGACGTCGACTCGCTCTCCATGGTCGAGGTCGTCGTGGCCGCCGAGGAGCGCTTCGACGTGAAGATCCCGGACGACGAGGTCAAGAACCTCAAGACCGTCGGCGACGCGGTGGACTACATCCTCGCCAACAGCTGAGCCCCCGCGGCCGGCAGGACCGGCCGCCACGGTCGGCCGGGGCGTCATCCCGCCCCGGCCGGCCGAATCCCCCACGGCCCCTCCGCCCCCTTGCACACGTGAGAGAAGAAGAACCAGTGACCGCTGAAAACCGCACCGTGGTAGTCACGGGTATCGGCGCCTTCACGCCGCTGGGCGGCGACGCCGCCTCGTTCTGGGAGGGCCTGCTGGAGGGCCGTTCCGGCGTGGCCGCGCTGACCGAGGAGTGGGCCGCGGAACTGCCCGTCCGGATCGCCGCCCGCACGGCGGTGGACCCGGCCGAGGTCCTGCCCCGTCCGCTGGCCCGCAAGCTGGACCGCTCGGCGCAGTTCGCGCTGATCGCCGCGCGCGAGGCCTGGGCCGACGCCGGCTACGAGACCCCGGCCACCGACGAGTCCTCCAAGCTCGCGCCCGAGCGCCTGGGCGCCGTGATCGCCTCCGGCATCGGCGGCGTGACCACCCTGCTCGACCAGTACGACGTGCTGAAGGACAAGGGCGTCCGCAAGGTCTCCCCGCACACCGTCCCGATGCTGATGCCGAACTCCCCCGCGGCCAACGTGGGCCTGGAGGTCGGCGCGCGCGCCGGCGTGCACACCCCCGTCTCCGCCTGTGCCTCCGGCGCCGAGGCGATCGGCTACGCGATCGAGATGATCCGCACCGGCCGCGCCGACGTCGTGGTGGCCGGCGGCACCGAGGCGGCGATCCACCCGCTGCCGATCGCCGCGTTCGCCAACATGATGGCGATGTCCAAGAACAACGACGACCCGCAGCGCGCCTCCCGCCCGTACGACAAGGCCCGCGACGGCTTCGTCCTCGGCGAGGGCGCCGGCGTCGTGGTGCTGGAGTCGGCCGAGCACGCGGCCGCCCGCGGTGCCCGTGTCTACTGCGAGGCCGTCGGCCAGGGCCTGTCCTCGGACGCCCACCACATCGCCCAGCCGGAGCCGACCGGTGCCGGTGTCGCCCGTGCGATCGCCGACCTGTTCGAGCGCAGCGACCTGGACAAGGCCGAGGTCGTGCACGTCAACGCGCACGCCACCTCGACCCCGCAGGGCGACACCGCCGAGGTGAAGGCCCTCGCCAAGGAGCTCGGCGAGCACCTGGAGCACGTCGCCATCTCCGCGACCAAGTCGATGACCGGCCACCTGCTGGGCGGCGCCGGCGGCATCGAGACCGTCGCGACCGTGCTGGCGCTGCACCACCGCACCGCCCCGCCGACCATCAACGTCGACGACCTGGACGACGAGATCGACGCGGACATCGTCCGCGGCGAGGCGCGCAAGCTCCCCGCCGACGGCCGGATCGCCGCCCTGAACAACTCCTTCGGCTTCGGCGGCCACAACGTGGTCCTCGCCTTCCGCACCGTCTGACGGAGCCCGTTCGGCCCACCACATCAGGGGCGCGGGGAACTGCACGGGACGGAAGGGCACTTCATGTGTCCTCCCGCCGGGCAGTTCCCCGCGCCCCTCGTGGTCTTCCGGTCACACCACCTGGTGGAGCCACCGGACCGGCGCACCCTCGCCCGCGTAGCGGAAGGGCTCGAGTTCGTCGTCCCAGGGCTTGCCGAGCAGCCGGGCGAGTTCGGTCTCCAGGTCGCTGCCCTCGTTCTTGGTGCGGAGCAGGACGGCCCGCAGCCGGTCCTCCGGGATCAGGATGTCGCCGTGGATGCCGGTGACGGCGTGGAAGATGCCGAGGCTCGGGGTCGAGCTGTAGCGCTCGCCCTCCGCCGTGGCGCAGGGCTCGCTGGTGACCTCGAACCGGATGAGCTGCCAGCCGCGCAGCGCCGAGGCCAGGCGCGAGGCGGTGCCGGGCTCGCCCTGCCAGGAGAGCTCGGCGCGCCAGTGGCCGGGCGCGGCGGGCTGGCGGATCCAGTCGAGGCTGACCCGCACGCCGAGCACCCCCGCGACCGCCCACTCGACGTGCGGGCACAGCGCGCGGGGCGCGGAGTGGATGTACAGGACACCACGTGTCGTCACCGGGACCTCCAGGCTGTGGACGAGGGTCGCCTTCCCCAGCTGCCTCGTACCTGTCGCCGGCAGGTACTCCGTACCACCGTGAAGCTCAACTTACTCGACATTAGGTAATCAAATTGAGCAAAACGGACAAGCTTTCACCTAATGCTAGTCGAATCCACCATGAGGTCCACCCCCTTGCCCATGCACTCCCCCGAACGGACCTATTCCGTCCGGAGACGCACCATCACCCCCTCGAGCGGCGGGTGATGACACCCCGTCGGGTCGCGCACCAGGGCGGACGCACCTTCTGCCTGCACACGAACCACCCCCGCGGCGACGTGCCACGGGGGTGGGCCATGACGGGGCGTCAGGCGCTCAGAGCTTGACGACCATCTTGCCGGTGTTGTCGCCGCGGAGGAGGCCGAGGAAGGCCTCGGCGGCGTTCTCGACGCCCTCGACCACGGTCTCGTCGTAGCGCAGGCTGCCGTCCTTCAGCCAGCCGGCGACCTCGGCGACGAACTGCGGCTGGAGCGCCGCGTGGTCGCGCACGATCATGCCCTGGAGGCGCAGCCGCTTGCCGATGGCGAGCGCCAGGTTGCGCGGGCCGGCGGGCGCGGAGGTCTCGTTGTACTGGGCGATGGCGCCGCACAGCACGGCCCGGCCGTGCAGGTTGAGCGCGCCGATGGCGGCCTCGAGGTGGTCGCCGCCGACGTTGTCGAAGTAGACGTCGATGCCCTCGGGGGCGGCCGCGGCGAGCTGCTCGGCGACCGGGCCGTCCTTGTAGTTGAAGGCGGCGTCGAAGCCGTAGTCGCCGACGAGCTTGGCGACCTTGTCCGCGGAGCCGGCCGAGCCGACGACCCGGGCGGCGCCCTTGAGGCGGGCGATCTGGCCGACCAGCGAGCCGACGGCGCCGGCCGCGCCGGAGACGAAGACGGTGTCACCCTCCTTGAAGGAACCGACCTCGAGGAGTCCGGCGTAGGCGGTGAGGCCGGGCATGCCGAGGACGCCGAGGTAGTACGAGAGCGGCGCGGCCGAGGGGTCGACCTTGACGCTCTGCGCGGCAGGCAGGGTGGCGTACTCGCGCCAGCCGAGGCCGTGCAGGACGGTGTCGCCGACCTCGAAGCCCTCGGCGGCGGAGGCGACGACCTCGCCGACCGCACCGCCGTCCATGGCCGCGCCGATCGCGAAGGGCGGCACGTACGACTTGGTGTCGTTCATCCTGCCGCGCATGTACGGGTCCACCGAGAGATAGGTGTTGCGGACCAGGATCTCGCCCGGGCCGGGCTGCCGGACGGGGGCCTCGACCAGCGCGAAGTCGGTCGGCACCGGGGCACCGACGGGGCGGGCCGCCAGGTGCCACTCGCGGCCGGTGGTCGGGATGTCCTGCTCTGCCATTGCACTGCCTCCGTGTCGTGGCCACCTGAAATGTTGACCTACTAAAGCAATCGTGGACATGAATAGTTCACATTGTCAAATGTTCAGGTACCATGGACCCCATGGAGACGCAGCAGCCGCCCATCGACCCCGTCACGCTGGAGGTCACCGACCTCATGGCGAGCCTGGTCGGGATCTTCCACCGCGAGTACGAGGAGGCCGCCGCCGCCCGCTCGCTGACCGGCGCACAGGCCAAGGTCCTCGCCCTGCTGCGCCGCGGCCCGATGCCCATGCGGCACATCGCGCAGACCCTCAGCTGCGAGCCGTCCAACATCACCGGCATCGTCGACCGGCTGGAGTCCCGCGGGTTCGTCACCCGCGAGGCCGACCCGCAGGACCGCCGGGTCAAGCTGGTCGCCGCCACCGGTGCCGGCACGGCCGCCTCCGTGGAGCTGCGGGAGTCCCTGCACTTCGCCCGGGAGCCGCTCGCCGCCCTCGCGCCGGAGGAGCGCCTCCAGCTGCGCGACCTGCTCCGCCGGATGCTGGAGGGCGCCACGCCGCCCGCGTGACGGCGCAGCGCCGCCGCCGAGGGGGTGCCGGACGGGTTCGCGCGGAGAAAATCCGCACCTGATCCGGTCGGCGTGTAACCGAACGGCCCGCCAGGCCGTCTCAGAGGTGGGGGCACACAGGAGTGCCGGCCATTCCGCTTTTCGGGCCGGGCACGGCCGTACAGAGAGCAACTGTGTGATGACCGACAAGAGCCGACCTGCCGCGGCCTCCCGCAGCACGGGCCGCCGCCTGGCGCGGATCGCCGGCGCGACCGCCGCCGTCCTGGTCCTGGCGACCGCCGGCGCCGGCGCCTGGTTCTACCACCGGCTGGACCAGAACATCAGCACGTTCTCCGCGGACGGCGTCGCCACCAGCCGTCCTCCGGCCGGCCCCACCGCCTCCGGCGGCGGTCGCCCGGTCAACGTGCTGCTGCTCGGCTCGGACACCCGCACCGACGGGAACAGCTCGCTGGGCGGCGGCGAGGAGGGCGTGGGCCACTCGGACACCGCGATCCTGCTGCACGTGTACGCCGACCACAAGCACGCGGTCGGCGTCTCCATCCCCCGCGACACCCTGGTCACCGTCCCGCCGTGCAAGCTGCCGAACGGCTCCTGGACGAGCGAGCGCACCAACCAGATGTTCAACTCGGCGTTCACCGTGGGCCTGTCCCCCGAGGGCAACCCGGCCTGCACCCAGAACACCGTGGAGGCGCTGACCGGCCTGCGGATCGACCACACGATCGTGATCGACTTCAAGGGCTTCGCCGCGATGACCGACGCGGTGCACGGCGTCGACGTGTGCGTCCCCAACGACGTCGACTCCTACGGCATACACCTCACCAAGGGCCGCCAGACGCTGAGCGGCCGGCAGGCGCTGGACTACGTCCGCGCCCGGCACGGCTTCGGCGACGGCTCCGACATCGGCCGGATGAAGCGCCAGCAGGCCTTCCTCTCCTCACTGATCAAGAAGGTGCAGGGGCAGGGCTTCGACCTCACCACCCTGCTGCCGCTCGCCGACGCCGCGACCAAGTCGCTCACCGTCGACCAGGAGCTCGGCAGCGCCATGAAGCTGGCCACCTTCGCCCAGTCGCTGCAGGGCATCAAGCTCGCCGACATCACCTTCGTCACCGTGCCCTGGGAGTACGCGGGCGCGCGGGTCGCCCTCGTCCACCCGGACGTCGACACCCTCTGGGAGCTGCTCCGCCAGGACCGCACCCTGGACGGCCGCAGCACCGCCCCGGCCACCACCGGCACCCCCTCGCCCGGCGCCCCGTCGGGCGGTCCGGCCTCGCCGTCGGCCTCGGCCCCGCAGTCCGCCGCCCCGTCGCCCTCCCCCGGCCAGACCCGGGCGCCCGAGCCGGACGCGACGGCCGTGCAGGTGACGGTGCACAACGCCTCCGGTGCGGCCGGCAGCGCGGGCCGGGCCGCCACCGCGCTCAAGGCCCACGGCTACCGCGACGTCGTGGTCGGGGCGAACACCAAGGGCCGGTCCACCACCACGGTCGGCTACTCGTCCGGGCACCGCGCGGCCGCCGAGCAGCTCGCCGCGCTCTACCCCGGCGCCACCGTCCGGCCCGACGCGGACGCCGACGGCCTGGTGCTGACCCTCGGCCAGGACCACGCGTCCGGCGACACCTCCGGCCCCGTCACCACTCTGCCGAGCAGCATCCCGACCGGCATCACCGGCAACGCCCGCCCGGCCGACAGCGACCTCTGCGCCGACCTCAGTTACGGCTGACGGCCGGCCCGTCCGGCAGCCCGGTGACCACCAGCGTCACCCGGCTGCCGGGCGCGATCCCGCCGCCCGCCGCCAGCCCGTGGACGGCCTGCAGCGCCTTGGCCACGTACCGGCGCTCCAGGCCGATGCCGTGCCGCTGCTCGAAGCCGGCCGCGAACTCCTCCAGTGCGGCCGGCACCCGCCCGTAGCCGCCGCCGTGGTGGCCGTGGTCGATCCGCCAGTTGTCGAACTCCCGCCCGTACGCGGCCCGGTGCAGCGCGGCCACCTCCTCCTCCAGGTAGCCCTCGCCGCGGAGCACGGCCACGCCCAGGGCGCGGGCGCCGGGCGGCAGTCCGGCCGCGATGCCGGCCAGGGTACCGCCGGTGCCGACCGCGCAGCACACCACGTCCCGCTCGCCGAGGTCCCCCAGCTCCGCCGGCAGGGCCGCCGTCCCGCGGACGGCGAGCGCGTTCGAGCCGCCCTCGGGGAGCACCAGGCAGCGCCCCCAGCGCTGCACCAGCGGGTGCCCCCGGGCGCGGACCAGCTCCCGGTAGGCGCTGCGGGCGACGAAGAGCAGTTCCATGCCGTCCGCCTCGGCCGCCGCCAGCGAGGGGTTGCGCGGCCGGTCGGCGAGCTCCTCGCCGCGGACGATGCCGACCGACGCCAGCCCGAGCGCCCGGGCTGCGGCGGCGGTGGCCCGCAGGTGGGTGGAGTACGCGCCGCCGAAGGTGACCAGCCGGGTGTGCCCCTCGGGCAGTGCCCGCTCCAGGTTGGGGGTGAGCTTGCGCCACTTGTTGCCGGGCACGGTGGGGTGCAGCAGGTCGTCGCGCTTCAGCCGGAGTTCGACGCCGGCCCTGGCGAGCACCGGATCGTCGACCGCGGTGAGCGGGGTGGGCAGGTCGGCGGGCAGCGGCACCGTGCCAGGATAGGCGGCCGCGCGGGGAGCCGGGTCAGGCCGGCCGTGTGGAGCTGAGGTGGGCGAAGACCACCACGTTGTCGCTGTAGTCGTGGGTGGCGCGGTTGTACTCGCCGGCGCAGGTGATCAGCCGCAGCTGGGCGTCCGGGGTGTCCCCGTAGACCAGTTGGTCGGGGAAGGCGTTCTTGGGGAAGGTCTGCACCGAGTCGACGGTGAAGACCGCCACCGAGCCGTCCTCGCGGGTGATCTCGACCGGATTGCCGGGGCGCATCACGTACAGCATCAGGAAGACCGCCGGGCCCTTGGTGGTGTCGACGTGGCCGGCGACCACGGCGGGGCCGCGCTGGCCGGGGGTGGGGCCGTCCTTGTACCAGCCGACGAGGTTGCGGTCCTCGGGCGGCGGAGCGGCCAGGCCGCCCTCCGGCGTGAGGCCGAGCTCGGTGAACGGGGCCTCGACGAACAGCTGCGGGATGCGCAGCTTGACCGGCTTGGAGCGGGACATCGCGGGGGCGGCCGAGGCCGCCCGGCTGGGCTGGACGAGCGGCGTCGGGGAGGCGCTCGCGACCGCCGCGGGGCCGCCATCCGTGGATCGGGGGGCCGCCGGGGTGGTCTCCACGGACTGGTACATGACGAGCAGCCCGACCGCGGCGAGGCCCATCGCCCAGCGCAGTGCGCCCTTGCCCTCGCCTCCGGTGCTCTTCCCGGACGGGGAGTCGGTGCCGGACGTCTGCTGGCCCATGGACGGCCGCCTCTCACGGGGTCCTGCTCAGAAGGGAAGGACGCGTCCGGCCGCGCCCGGCTTCCGGGGCGGACACGGCCGGACGCGGCCGGTGGGCGGGCGGTTCCGCGGGGTCGGAGCCGCGCCGCGCTTGGGGGGTGGTGGTTATGCGGCGTCGGTGCCGCGGCGGCGGCGCAGGACGACCGTCCCCACGCCCAGGCCGCCCGCGAGCAGGGCGGCACCGGTGGCCAGTCCGCCGCCGGAGACGGCGAGCCCGCCGCCGCCGGTGTGGACGCCGCCGTGCGGGGCCTTGCCCGTCCAGGAGCCCTCGGCCTTGGCCGCCGCGCCGGAGTCCTTGGCCGCCCAGGAACCGTCGGCCTTGGCCGCCGCGCCGGAGTCCTTGCCCTCCTTGGTGCCCTTCCAGCCGTCCGTCGTGCTCCCGGACTTGGGGTCGGACTTGGCGTCGGACTTGTGCTCCTGGGTGGCGGACTTCTCCTCGGCCGTCCGGCCGGAGGGCGCCTTGTCGGGGGCCTTCTCCGGGGCCTTCTCGACCGGTGCCTGCTCCTGCCACACCCTCTGGTCGTCGGCCCCGGGACCAGTGGGCGGGTCGGCGTACGCAGCCGGAATGGCGATGGCCAGGGCGGCGGCGGAGGCCGCTCCGGCGAGGAGGATGCGCTTGGGCAGCATGGGGTCCGGTCCTTCCGGCGCCTCCGTGCGACAGCCGGCCTGGGTGCCGGCGCAGGGGATCGCGGACGCGCCTTCCCCACCGTGGTTCACGCGCCGTCAGCCCGCCACCGCTGGTCGGGGGCACCGGGAGGCCGACGGACCGTCAGCCGGGACGTCCCGGCAGCTTGCACCGGAGTGTCGCACTCACCGGCCGGCAGGTCCGGCCGGGGGCGGCACTGGGCCGTTGGGGTGTAGCTGCGGGAATCGGCCGCGCCATTCGGTCGGCCTCGGGCATGCATCCGCCATGCTGTCACATCATCAGATCATCACCCGCCGGTTGCTCCTGAGCATCGCCGGGATGGGCCTGCTCTCCGCGGCCGGGTGCCAGCTGGCCTCCCACGACGGCGGCGACGGGGCGGCCCCGGCCGGCCTGCTGCCCTCCGACCCCGCCTCGACCGCACCCTCCGCCTCTGCTGCACCCTCCGCAACCGCGTCCGCCTCCACCACCCCGTCCGGGCCGCTGCCGCCGCAGCCGCGCCGGATGAGCAACCCGCTCTTCTCTCTCGCCTCCGGCGACCGGCTGGTGGCACTCACCCTGGACGACGGCCCGGACCCGGTGCACACCCCGATCGTGCTGAACATCCTGGAGCGCTACCACCTGCGCGCCACCTTCTTCCTGATCGGCGAGAACGCCGCCCGGCAGCCCGGCCTCGTCCGGGAGATCGCCGCCCGCGGGCACCACATCGCCAACCACACCTGGAGCCACCCCGACCTGCGGGGCATCCCGGACGCCACCGTCCACGACCAACTGCTGCGCACCTCGGACCTGCTGGGCAGCGCCACCGGCCGCACCCCCACCTGGTTCCGCGCCCCCGGCGGCGACTGGTCGGACGCCTCGCTGCGGATCTGCGCCGAACTCGGCATGCGCCCGATGGGCTGGTCGGTGGACCCGCAGGACTGGGCCCGCCCCGGCGAATCCCTGATCACCCAGCGGGTGCTGAAGGCCATCGGCCCGGGCTCGATCGTGCTGAACCACGACGGCGGCGGCGACCGCTCGCAGACCGTCGCCGCGCTGCAGACCTACCTGCCCGTACTGATCGACGAGGGCTACCGCTTCACCGCCCCGCAGTGACGGCGTACCGGCGGCAGTGTGGTGACGGGCCGTCCCGGGGGTCAATCACGCCCGGAGGCGGCCCCGTTCAGGTGAATCACGGCCTGTCGCAGGCCTGTCGCGGACGACGTGCCCTAGGGTTCTCGGCAGCGGGGACAGCCCTGCCCGGCTGCTTCACGGACCGTCGGAGGTAGGGCGGGTGGGACTCGAACCCACGACCAAGGGATTATGAGTCCCCTGCTCTAACCGGCTGAGCTACCGCCCCCCGATCCGGCCTGCCGCGCCGGCGCGAAGGCCCTTGCAGCAGCAGACGGCCCCTCAGGGCCGTCACCGGCAGCATAGCCGGTCGATCAGCCTGAATGCGCGCCGGGTGCGCATCCGGGTACGCCCGCGCACTCCGCCCCACCCACCCGCCCCCTCCGTCCGGCCTCCGGCATCTCTGGCGCGGCCCGCCCGGGTGCTGATAGATCTTGCAGGGGGCCCGCATCCGGCGGCCGGCCACCGACGGAAGCGAGACGGGCTGATGGCAGGCAGGCGGCGAGCCGGCGCGCTGGTGCTGCTCGCAGCCGTCCAACTGACCGCGTCGGCCTGCGCCTGGCCCGGCAGCACCCCGGAGATCCCGAGCTCGCACCCGGCGCCGCGGGACGCCGCCAACGACCGGATCGGCGCCCTCTTCCTCGGCAGCGCGGACGGCCCGCGGATGTGCACCGCCAGCGTGGTCAGCAGCCCGCACCGCAACCTGCTGGTCACCGCGGCCCACTGCGTGGAGACCCTGGACCGCGGCCGCGAGGAGGGCCTGGTCTTCGCCCCCGGCTTCCGCGACGGCCGCACCCCCTACGGCACCTGGCCGCTCACCGGAATCACGGTGGACGGGCGCTGGACGACCGCCGAGGACCCGGAGTACGACGTGGCCTTCCTCACCGTCGCCGACGTGGACGGCCAGGAGATCGAGGACGTGCTCGGCGGCAACCGCCTGGGCACCGGCCGCGGCTTCGACCTGCCCGTCTCGGTCACCGGCTACCCGAACGACAGCGAGGAGCCGATCACCTGCAGCACCCGGACGGCCTCGCACAGCCCGACCCAGGAGAGCTTCCGCTGCACCGGCTACAGCGTCGGCACCAGCGGCAGCCCGTGGCTCACGGCGGACGGCGCGGTGATCGGGGTGATCGGCGGCTACCAGCAGGGCGGGTTCGAGGACCAGGTCTCCTACAGCGTCGCCTTCGACGCGCGGGTCGCCGAGCTGTACCGCCGGGCCACCGCCTGAACGGCCGGCCGCCCCGGGGAAACACGAAGGCCCCTCGGTGGGACCGAAGGGCCTTCGCTCTGCGCTGATCACCCGGTACTCGGGGTGAAGCTCCCCCAATTGGACTCGAACCAATAACCTGCCGATTAACAGTCGGCTGCTCTGCCAATTGAGCTATGGGGGACTGCTGTTACCGCAAACGAACGGGCGGCCGCAAGGGCCGTCCGGAGCTCCCCCAATTGGACTCGAACCAATAACCTGCCGATTAACAGTCGGCTGCTCTGCCAATTGAGCTATGGGGGATCGAGCTTCCGCCTCGCCCCCGGATCTCCCGGGCTCTCGGCGCTCGCTGCGGGACATACATTAGCGCACTGTGGGGGGTGGTCCGCCAATCGCTTTCCCCCGGGCTCCCGGCCGCGGGCCGCCCGCCCCGCCCGGCGTGGCCCGCGCGCGGCCGTCCGCGCGGCCGGGGATGCTGGTGCCACGGCCGCGCCCGCCCCTGCGGGCAGCTGCCTCCGGGGCGGTTCGCCGCCGGGATCGACGGGTAGGCGCAACGCGGCAGACGACCGCGTGGAAGGGCGGAGAGCAGAGCATGTGGAAGCTGACGTTCATCATGGGGGCCGGGGTCGGCTACGTCCTCGGCGCCAAGGCGGGCCGACAGCGGTACGAACAGATCGTCCGCACCGCACAGAAGGTCTCGCAGAACCCGAAGGTCCAGGACGCCGCCGGCAAGGCCAAGCAGCAGGCGGGCGCGGTGGCCGGCAAGGCGGCCGGAGCCGTCGCGGACAAGGTCGGCGACCGGCTGCCGAACGCCGTCACCGACCGCGTCTCGTACTTCCAGCGCCAGCACGCGACGGACGACAGCTGGGGCACCGTCCGCCCGTAGGACACGCCCGGCGCGCGCGGCGGACACGGGACCTCCGCAGGTCCTGTACCGACTGGGCAACACTTGACGCGGTCGGCCGCGTACCGGCCGTCCGCTGAGGCATGATCGCATCATGGCCATCGTTGTGGGCATCGACAGCTCCACCACTCGCACCAGGATCGTCGCGTGCGACGCCGAGACCGGCACCGTCCTGCGGGACGGCCGGGCGCCGCACCCGCTCGCGGAGGGCGCCGATGCCCGCGGTACCGAGGTCGACCCGCAGGTCTGGCTGCACTCCCTCGGCGTGGCGGCCACCGGCGGCCTGCTGGAGGGCGTCACCGCGATCGGCGTCTCCGCCCAGCAGCACGGCCTGATCGGGCTCGATGCGGGCGGAGTGCTGGTACGCCCCGCACTGCTGTGGAACGACCCCCGCTCGGCCGGGGCCGCCGCCTCGCTCATCGACGCGCTCGGCGGCCCCGCCCCGTGGGTGGAGGCGATCGGCTCGGTGCCCTCGCCGACGTACACCATCGCCAAGCTGCGCTGGCTGGCCGAGTTCGAGCCGGTCTCGGCGAAGCGGATCGCCGAGGTGCTGCTGCCGCACGACTGGCTGGTCTGGCAGCTGCTCGGCCACCCCAGGCGGCGCACCACCGACCGCGGCGACGCCTCCGGCACCGGGTACTGGTCGCCGGTCACCGGCGAGTACCGGCAGGACCTGATCAAGCTCGCGCTCGGCCACGAGCTGCACGTCCCGGACGTGCTCGGCCCGGCCGAGGCCGCCGGGCACACCCCCGAGGGCCTGCTGATCTCGGCCGGCACCGGCGACAACATGGCCGCCGCCCTCGGGCTCGGTCTGCGCCCCGGCGACGCGGTGGTCTCGCTCGGCGGCAACGGCACCATCTTCGCCGTGCACGAGCAGGCCGTGGTCGACGTCACCGGCGCCGTCTCCTCCTTCGCCGACGCCACCGGGCGCCACCTGCCGATGGCCGGCACGCTGAACGCCGCACAGGTGCTCCGCTCGACCGCCGCCATGCTCGGCTGCGACCTGGAGGTGCTCAGCGACCTCGCCCTGCAGTCCTCCCCCGGCTCCTACGGGCTGGTGCTGCTGCCCTACCTGGACGGCGAGCGCACCCCCAAGCTGCCGCACGCGGCCGGCACCCTGACGGGCCTTCGGGCCGAGTCGATGGGCCCTCAGCACCTGGCCCGGGCCGCCGTCGAGGGCATGCTCTGCAACGTCGCCGAGGCGCTGGACGTGCTGCGCGCGCACGGCGTCGCCGTCCACCGGGTGTTCCTGCTCGGCGCCGTCGGGCGGCTGCAGGCCGTCCGCGAGATCGCGCCGCTGCTGTTCGGCGTGCCGGTGCTCGTCCCGCCGGCCGGCGCGCACGCGGCGCGCGGTGCGGCGCGGCAGGCCGCCTGGGCGCTGGCCGGCACCCCCGAGCCCCCCGTGTGGGAGCTGCCCGACGTGGTGACCCTGACCCCGGACCCGGAGACGGACCTGGCGATCGGCAACGCGGTGCGCCAGCAGTTCAAGTCCGTGCGCGAGCAGATCCACCCGGAGACGGCCGGCTGACCCGGGTCGGGGGGCGTCAGTCGAGGTACGCCCGGAGCTGGTCGGCGTAGGCGTGCGCGCGGAGCTTGCCGAGCGCCTTGGACTCGATCTGCCGGATGCGCTCGCGGGTGACGCCGAAGAGCAGGCCGATCTCCTCCAGGGTGCGCGGCCGGCCGTCGTCCAGGCCGTAGCGGAGCCGGGCGACCTGGCGCTCCCGCTCGCCGAGGGTGGCCAGCACGGCGTCCAGGTGTTCGCGGAGCAGTAACAGGGCCGCGCTCTCGGCGGGCGAGGCCGCGTCGGCGTCCTCGATGAGGTCGCCGAGGGCCACGTCCTCCTCCTCGCCGACCGGGGTGTGCAGCGAGACCGGCTCCTGGGCCAGCCGCAGCACCTCGCGGACCCGCTCCTCGGGCAGCTGCACGGCCAGCCCGACCTCCGCCGCGGTGGGCTCCCTGCCGTGCTCCTGGAGCATCGCCCGCTGGACCCGCAGGACGCGGTTGATCTGCTCGACCACGTGGACCGGGACGCGGATGGTGCGGGCCTGGTCGGCCAGCGCCCGGCTCATCGCCTGGCGGATCCACCAGGTGGCGTACGTCGAGAACTTGTAGCCGCGGGCGTAGTCGAACTTCTCCACGGCGCGGATCAGGCCGAGGTTGCCCTCCTGCACCAGGTCGAGCAGGGTCAGGCCGCGGCCGACATACCGCTTGGCGACCGAGACCACCAGGCGGAGGTTGGCCTCGATGAGGCGGCGCTTGGCGATCCGCCCGATCACCACCAGGCGGTCCAGGTCGTCCGCCAGGGCGGCACCGACCGGCTCCCCCGCGGCGGCGGCGCGGTCCAGCACCTCCTCGGCGAAGAGGCCGGCCTCGATCCGGCGGGCCAGCTCGACCTCCTCCTCGGCGGTGAGCAGGCGGACCCGGCCGATCTCGCGGAGGTACTGGCGGAGCAGGTCGGCGGCGGGGCCGGTGGTGTCGTCCAGGGCCGGGACGGGGGCGGCGTCGGGCTCCTCGGCCTCGTCGCGCCCGGTGCCGGTCTGCGCGGCCTCGCTCCGGGCGGCCTCCTCGGCCTCGGACGGGCCGGCCTGCGGGGGCACCCTGGTCTGTACGTCGGGTGGTCCTTCGGCGCGGTCGTGCACGGTGCCGTCCTCGTTCGCGACGGCCTGGGGTCGGCGGACTGCGGCAAGCTCCACGGGAATCCCTTCGGGGCCGCGCGCGGCAGCTGGGGGACGCCGCGCCACACGGGACTGGGATACCCACCAGTGTGGGCCACGCCACACGCGGGGCCGAGAGTCGTGCAGCGGCTTTCGTGAAGATGTACGGACACCCGGGTGGCCGTCGGGCCCACCCAAAGGGCGCGGCTGTCGTGGCGGCAGCCCTAGAGTGCCGCGGTGCCGCGGGAGCGGAGTTGGTGGCCGTACTGCTGGAGGGCGTACAACTCGCTCTGCACCGCGTTGAGTTCCTCGGCGGAGGCGCGGTTGCCGAGGCGCTGGAGGTGGGCGCGGACCTCGGTGACGCGGCGGTCCACGGCCTGCAGGCGGAGCTTCACCAGGAACTCGCCGGCGTAGATCTCGTCGGCCTTGCGCCGCGAGCGGATCGGCTCGACCGTCAGCTCCAACACCAGGCGCCGCACTTCGTCGTCCGGGCAGACCTCGCGGACGGATCCGGTGAAGTCCGGCAGGGCGACGCCGTACGCCGCGCCGCCGGCCTGGCCGATCGCCCGTCGCACCGCCTGGTACGGCGGGGTGGGGAACTCGTCCTCGCCGTACTGGTCGAACGCCGGGCTGACCAACTCGGGGTGCTGGAGAGCGAGTTTGAGCAGTTCACGCTCGACGAACTGGGCCGGGTCGCGCGGGTTCAGCCGGTACGCGGGCGCAGCCGGGCGGACGGGCTGCGGTGCGGCCTCGGCTCGGCGGGCACCCGGGCGGGTCTGGCCGTTCTGCTGGTTCTCGCGCTGCCAGCGGGCGAGCTGGCCGATCCGGCGGACGACGAACTGCTCGTCGAGGATGCCGAGCATGCCAGCGAGCTGGACGGCGTACTCGTGCTGGATGGAGCGGTCCTTGATCCGGATGATGATCCGGGAGGCCTCCTCCAGGGCGGCGGCCCGGCCCTCGGCGGTGTCCACCCGGTGCCGGGCGACGGCCTGCCGCAGGGCGAACTCGAAGAGCGGGACGGGGTTCTCGACCAGCTCGCGGACGGCGTCGTCGCCCTTGGCGAGGCGCAGTTCGCACGGGTCCATGCCGCCGGGGGTGATGGCGATCGAGGTGCGGGCGGCGAACTTCTGGTCGTCCTCGAAGGCGCGCAGCGCGGCCTTCTGGCCGGCTGCGTCGCCGTCGAAGGTGAAGACGGTCTCGCCCCGCCCCAGACCGTTGGCGGTGTGGGAGGTGTCCATCAGGAAGCGGCGGATGACCTTGATGTGCTCCTCGCCGAAGGAGGTGCCGCAGGTGGCCACCGCGGTCTCCACGCCTGCGAGGTGGCAGGCCATCACGTCGGTGTAGCCCTCGACGACCACCGCCCGACCGGACTTGGCGATCTCCTTGCGGGCCAGGTCGATGCCGTACAGCACCTGGGACTTCTTGTAGAGCGGCGTCTCGGGGGTGTTGAGGTACTTGGGACCGTTGTCGTCCTCGCGCAGACGGCGGGCGCCGAAGCCGATGACCTCGCCGGCGGTGTCCCGGATCGGCCAGATCAGGCGGCCGCGGAAGCGGTCGATCAGGCCGCCGCGCTGGCCCTTGGAGGCCAGGCCGCCGAGCAGGATCTCCTTGTCGCTGAAGCCCTTGCCGCGAAGGTACCGGACGAGGTGCTCCCAGCCGGCCGGGGCGTAGCCGACGCCGAAGCGCTTGGCGGCGGTCTCGTCGAAGCCGCGCTCGGCGAGGAAGCGGCGGCCGATCTCGGCCTCCGGGGAGGCGAGCTGCTCCTCGTACCAGGCGGCGGCGGCCTTGTGGGCCTCGACCAGGCGGGTCCGCTCGCCCTGCTGGTGGCGCGGCGAGTAGCCGCCCTCCTCGTAGCGCAGGGTGATGCCGGCCTGGGCGGCCATCCGCTCGACGGCCTCGGCGAACGAGCAGTGCTCGATCTTCATCAGGAAGGAGATGGTGTCGCCGGCCTCGCCGCAGCCGAAGCAGTTGAAGACGCCCTTGCCCGGGTGGACGTAGAAGGAGGCGGACTTCTCGTCGTGGAACGGGCAGACGCCCTTCAGCTGCGCACCGCCACCGTTGACGAGCTGCACGTAGTCGCCGACCACGGCGTCGATCGGCAGTGCGCTGCGCACCGCCTGCACGTCCTCGTCCCTGATCCGCCCGGCCACCCGTGAAGTGTAGGCGACCGGGCGGGAACGGAGGGGTCAGCGGGGCCCGACGAGCCGGGCGTGCAGGGCGAGGGCGGAGGCGTCGGTGAGGGTGGCGATCTGGTCGATCACGGCGCGCAGCGCGGCCCGGTCGTCCTCGGCCTCCTCGTGGACGGCGGCGAAGACCGGGTCGAGGCCGTGCGGGGCGTTGCGGGTGAGCGCGTCGGCGAGCTCGGCGATGACGATCCGCTGCCGGGAGCGGAGCTGGGCCTGCTCGTCGCGCTGCATGACGTAGCGGACGGCGACGGCCTTGAGCACCGCGCACTCCAGGCGGACGGGGCGCGGGACGACCAGTTCGGCGGCGTAGCGGGTGAGTCGGCCGGGGCCGTAGCGGGCCCGGGTGGCCTGCTCGGCGGCCAGGCAGAAGCGGCCGATGAGCTGGCTGGTGAGGTCCTTCAGGCTTGCCCGGGCGCGGGCGCTGCCGTCGTAGCTGCGCGGCCACCACTCCTGGGACTGCAGCCGGTCGAGGGCTTCGGCGAGTTCGGCGGGGGCGGCGTCGGGGGCGTACCGCTCGGCGATCTTGAACAGCTCGGTGCGCTCCTCGGCGGAGCGCAGCGCGGCCGGGTCGATGTGGCCGGCCTGGAGGCCGTCCTCGACGTCGTGGGTGGAGTAGGCGACGTCGTCGGACCAGTCCATGACGGTGGCCTCGAAGCACTTGCGGCCGTCCGGTGCGCCGGCCCGCAGCCAGCGGAAGACCGGAAGATCGTCGCCGTAGACGCCGTACTTGGTGGAGGACGGGTCGGTGGGGTGCTCGCCGCGGGCCCACGGGTACTTGGTGGCGGCGTCCAGCGCGGCGCGGGTGAGGTTGAGGCCGACGCTGCGGCCGGGCCAGGGGGCGAGCCGGACGGGGGCCTCGTCCGCCGGGGCGAAGCGCTTGGGTTCGAGGCGGGTGAGGATGCGCAGCGACTGGGCGTTGCCCTCGAAGCCCCCGCAGTCGCGGGCGGCCTGGTCGAGCGCCTCCTCGCCGGTGTGGCCGAACGGCGGGTGGCCGATGTCGTGGGCGAGGCAGCCGGTCTCCACCAGGTCCGGGTCGCAGCCGAGGGCGGCACCGAGTTCGCGGCCGACCTGGGCGCATTCCAGGGAGTGGGTCAGTCTCGTCCGCGGGAAGTCGCTCTGCAGCGGGGCGACCACCTGGGTGGTGCCGGCGAGTCGGCGCAGCGCGGCCGAGTGGAGCACCCGGGCGCGGTCGCGCTGGAAGGAGGTGCGGCCGGGGCGCTTGTCCGGCTCGGGCACCCAGCGGGCCTCGGCGTTGGGGTCGTACGGCGTGGTGTCGTCCATATACCCGCCACGGTACGCCCGCTGACCGACATCCAGGGATGCGCCGCGCTACGGCCTGGCGGCCAGCAGACGGCGCCACCGGGGCTGCTCGGTGACCAGGCAGGCGGCGGCGAGGACGGTGACGGGGACGGCCGCCCACGCGGGCCAGGCCGCCCAGGCTCCGGCGACCGCGGCGGCGAGTTGGAGCAGGACGAGGCCGACGGTGACGTACCCGGGGACGGCGACGATCACCTGCTTCTTGTCGCCGGGGGTGGCGAGGACGGTCGGCAGGCCGATCAGCAGCAGGAGGGCGGCGGCGGCGAGCCAGGGCGAGACGCCGGCGAGCGCCCAGGGGGCGGCGATCCAGGCCACGAGTTCGGTGAGGAAGCGCAGCGCGTCGGGCAGCCGGACGGGGTCGGCGCGGCGGACGGGTTCGGTGCCTGCGGGGGCGGTGCCTGCGGGGGCGGTGCCTGCGGGGTCGGCCATGGGCCAACTCTCGCACGGCGGTGGCGGATGACGCACCGTCCAATGTTGCAGAGAAGTCTTTGCAGAGACTCCTCTGCAATGTACCGTGGAGCCATGACCGCACCCGACCCCTCGCGGCGGATCGACGCCCGCAGCCTCCGCGCCCTCGCCCACCCGTTGCGCGTCCGCATCCTCGACGCCCTCGCCGCCGACGGCCCCGCCACCTCCGCCCGGCTCTCCGAGCGCCTCGGCGAGAGCACCGGCACCATCAGCTGGCACCTGCGGCTGCTCGCCGAGCACGGCTTCATCGAGGAGGACGCCGACCGCGGCACCCGCCGCGAACGCTGGTGGCGGCGCGTCCGCAGCCGGAACGTGCTCAGCACCACCGACTTCGCCGACGACCCCGAGGCCCGCGACGCCGCCGCCCTCTACCTCGACGAGATGCTGCGGGCGCAGTTCCGGCGGGTCACCGACTCCCTCGCCGCCGAATGGACCGGCGAATGGCGCGGCGCCGGCTCCATCACCGACTGGAACAACCTGCGGCTCACCCCCGCCCAGCTCCGCGCCCTGCACGAGGAGCTGACCGAGGTGGTGGCCCGGCACACCCCCGACCCCGACGCCGAACCCGACCCGCTGGCCCGGCCCGTCGTCGTGCAGATCCAGGCCCTCCCGCGGGCCGAGGGCGGTGCCGAATGAGCGCCGACGACCGCCGCGGCGGACTGCTCCGCCGCCACCGCGACTTCCGCCTGCTGTGGGGCGGCGAGACCGCCAACCGCTTCGGCTCCGCCGTCACCGGACTCGCGATGCCGCTGATCGCCGTCACCGCCCTGCACGCCACCACCTTCCAGGTCGCGCTGCTCGGCGCCGCCGGCTGGCTGCCCTGGCTGGTCCTCGGCCTCCCGGTCGGCGTCTGGGTGGACCGGATGCGGCGCCGGCCGGTCATGCTGGCCTCCTCCGCCGCCTCGCTGGCCCTGCTGCTCACCGTGCCGGCGGCCGCCGCGGCCGGCGTGCTCACCCTCGCCCAGTTACTCGCCGTCGCGGTCGGCACCGGCACCGCCGGCGTCTTCTTCCAGACCGCGTACACCGCCTACCTGCCCGGTCTGCTCGACCCGGCGGACCAGGCCGAGGGCAACGCCAAACTGCACGGCAGCGCCTCCGCCGCCGGCATCGCCGGACTCGGCTCCGGCGGCCTGATCTCCCAACTCGCCGGACCGGTCGGCGGTCTGGTCGCCAACGCCGCCACCTTCGTGTTCTCGCTGTGGTGCACCGCGCGGATCCGGCACCGGGAGATCCTCCCGCCGGCCCGCGAGCGCTCGCTCCTGCGCGAGGTCCGCGACGGACTCGGGCTGGTCTTCGGCGACGTCTGGTTCCGGACCCTGACGCTGTGGGGCGCCGCCGGCAACCTCGCCCTCACCGGCTTCCAGTCGATCCTGGTGGTCTTCCTCGTCCGCGAGGTGCACCTGCCGCCCGGCGCGGTCGGCAGCCTGGTGGCGGTCGGCTCGGTGGGCGGGATCGCCGGCGCGGCCGTCGCCCGGCGGGTGGCCGCCGCGATCGGCACCGCCCGGGCCATGCTGGTGTTCGAGATCGGCCTGCCGCTGCTCACCCTGCTCGTACCGCTCACCTCGCCGGGTGCGGGGCTGGCGTACTACCTGATCGGCGCGTTCGCGGTGTCCGCCGGGGTGGTCGCCGGAAACGTCGTCAAGTCGACGTTCCAGCAGCGGTACTGCCCGCCGGAGCTGCTCGGGCGGCTCAGTGCCAGCAGTGCGGTGCTCAACTTCGGGGCGATTCCCGTCGGTGCGGTGCTCGCCGGGCTCCTCGGCACCGAACTCGGCCTGCGGCCGGCGATGTGGCTGATGACGGCGGGGGTGCCGCTGGCGGGGCTGATCCTCTGGTTCTCCCCGGTACGGCGCTGCCGCGACCTGCCGACCGGACCGAAGGCTGCAGTGCCGCACCCGGACTGCGGGGTCACCGCTCAGGGGCTCGGGGAACTGCGCGAGGCGGAGGAACTGCGGGAGGCAGACCCCTCGGCGTCGGGCCCGGCCCGGGGTCAGGCTGCGGCGGGGAGCAGGGCCGGGACGCAGGAGCGGTAGCGCTCGAGGACGAGGCGGACCACGGCGTCGTGGGCGCCGAGGGCCTCGGATGCGAGGTCGCCGCCGGCCGCTGCGGCGAGGCGGGCGAAGTCGCCGGGGGCCGTGAAGTAGCCGGCCACGGCCACCCGCAGGCCGTCCGCGTGGAAGCCGGCGACGGCCTCCGCGACGCTCGGGCCGCCTGCGGCAACGTACCCCGGGCGCACCGGGACGCCGAGCCGCAGTGCCAGCAGCCGGGCCTGCTCCTCGGTGTCCAGGGCGGCCTCGGCGTCGCGCGAGCCGGAGGCGGCCAGGACGACCGCGTCCCGGCCGTCGGCACCACAACGCCAGCCGGCCTCGGCCAGCCGGGCGGCCAGTGCCTCCGCCAGCAGCGGGTGCGGGCCGAGCGGGGCCGCGATCACGCCGCTGACCTGCGGCGCGGCGGCGAGCGAAGCCGGGATGTCGACCTTGGCGTGGTACCCACGGCTGAGCAGCAGCGGCACCAGGACGGCCTGGCCGCTCAGCCCGTCCAGCACCTCGGGCAGGAGGGGTGCGTTCAGGCCGAGGTGGGCGAGGCGGACGTCGAGTTCGGGTCTGGCGGCACGCAGCCGGTCCAGCAGGCGGGCGATCTCCGCGCCGGCGGCAAGGTCGCGGGAGCCGTGCGCGACCAGCACCAGGGCCGGGCGGCGGGGCGCGTGCAGGACCCGCACGGCGGCGGCGCGCGGCGGCGCGGCCTGCTCTGCGGTGGCCTGCGGCGTGGGGGCGGCGGCGAGGGTGGGGGGCGGCGTCATGCCGTCCAGCGTCACCCACGGCTGTTTCCCCGCCGTTGCCCGGTGGTCACGACTGGTTTCCCGGGCCTCACAGTCGCGGACGGTGCTGGTGAGGGGCCGCCCGTGCGGCCTCACAGCGGGTCGGGCGGCCGGTGAGGGCGGTGTGCGGGGGCCGTAACCTGCGGGCCGCCGCCGTGAAACAGCGCCGTAGCACAGTGGCGGACATGAACGATGCCGCCACCGACACCCACTGCCCGTACTGCGCGCTGCAGTGCGGAATGGGGCTGCGCCGCACCGACGGGCCCGTGCCGGTCTCCGTGGTGGAGCGGCCCGCGTTCCCGGTCAACCGGGGCGCACTCTGCGGCAAGGGCGCGAACGCCGCCGCGGTGCTCGCCCCCGGGGCCCGGCTCACCACACCGCTGGTGCGCGCGGACGGGGAGCTCCGCCCGGCCTCCTGGGAGGAGGCCCTGGACCGGATCGCCGGGGCGCTCGCCGACACCGCCGAGACGCACGGCAGGGACGCCGTCGGGGTGTTCGGCGGCGGCGGGCTGACCAACGAGAAGGCGTACCTGCTGGGCAAGTTCGCCCGGGTGGTGCTCGGCACCTCCGCCATCGACTACAACGGCCGGTTCTGCATGTCCTCGGCCGCGGCCGGCGGTATCCGGGCCTTCGGCCTGGACCGCGGGCTGCCCTTCCCGGTCGAGGACATACCGCGGGCCGGCTGCGTGATCCTGGTCGGCGGCAACCCGGCGGAGACCATGCCGCCGTTCGTCCGCTACCTGCGCGAGCTGCAGGAGAACGGCGGGAAGCTGATCGTCGTCGACCCGCGGCGCACCCGCACCGCGGACCTCGCCGACCTGCACCTGGCCCCGCGGCCCGGCACCGACCTGGCGCTGGCCCTCGGCATGCTGCACCTGGTGGTCTCCCAGGGCCGCACCGACGAGGCGTTCATCGCCGAGCGGACGACCGGCTGGGCGGAGACCCGCGCGGCCGCGATGGCGCACTGGCCCGAGCACGTCGAGTCGGTGACCGGGGTGCCGCTGCCGCAGCTGCGCGAGGCGGTGCAGCTGTTCTGCGACGCGCCGACCGGCATGGTGCTCACCGCGCGCGGCCCCGAGCAGCAGGCGAAGGGCACCGACACCGTCAGCGCCTGGATCAACCTGTGCCTGGCCACCGGCAACGCCGGCCGGCTGCACGCCGGGTACGGCTGCCTCACCGGGCAGGGCAACGGCCAGGGCGGCCGCGAGCACGGCCAGAAGGCCGACCAGCTGCCCGGCTACCGCAAGCTGGACGACCCGGCGGCCCGCGCGCACGTCGCCGCGGTCTGGGGCGTCGACCCGGACTCGCTGCCGGGCCCCGGGCGCAGCGCGTACGAGCTGCTGGACTCGCTCGGCACGGACGTGAAGGCGCTGCTGCTGATGGGTTCCAACCCGGTGGTGTCGGCGCCGCGTTCCTCGCACGTGGCGGAGCGGCTGCGGTCGCTGGACTTCCTGGCCGTCAGCGACGTGGTGCTCTCCGAGACGGCGGCGCTGGCGGACGTGGTGCTGCCGGTCACCCAGTGGGCCGAGGAGACCGGCACCATGACCAACCTGGAGGGGCGGGTCATCCTGCGCCGCAAGGCCGTGGACGCACCGGAGGGGGTGCGCAGCGACCTGGAGGTGATGCACGCGCTCGCCGGGCGGCTCGGCCACGGGGAGGGTTTCCCGACCGATCCGGAGAAGGCCTTCGACGAGCTGCGCCGGGCCTCGGCCGGCGGCGCCGCCGACTACGCGGGGATCAGCTACGAGCGGATCGCCGCCGAGGACGGGGTGTTCTGGCCGTGCCCGTCGTCCGGGCACCCGGGGACGCCGCGGCTGTTCCTCGACCGGTTCGCCACCCCGGACGGGCGGGCCAGGTTCACCGCGGTGCACCACCGGCCGGCGGGTGAGGAGCCGGACGAGGAGTACCCGGTGCGCCTGACCACCGGCCGGGTGCTGGCGCAGTACCAGTCCGGTGCGCAGACCCGCCGGGTGGCCGAGCTGAACGCGGCCGCCCCCGGCGCGTTCGTCGAACTGCACCCGAGGCTCGCGGAGAGGCTCGGGGTGCGCGACGGCGAGCAGGTCGCCGTGGTGAGCCGGCGCGGACGGACCGTCACCCCCGCCCGGCTCACCACCGCGATCCGGCCGGACACCGTCTTCATGCCGTTCCACTGGCCGGGCGAGGCCAACGCCAACCTGCACACCAACCCGGCGCTCGACCCGGTCTCCCGGATGCCGGAGTTCAAGGCGTGCGCGGTGCGGGTGGAGCCGCTGGCGGCGGCGGAGTAGGACCGACCGGCACATGGGGGCGGGGCCGGCGGTGTCCGGTTCCGGCCACCCCGCGGCGCGGCGGGCGCTGACAGGATGGTGCGATCCCCCGCACCGAACTCCTCCCCCAGGAACCGTCCATGGCGCTGCCCCAGGGACCGCTCAGCCACCGCTACCGCGGCGAGCACCCCGTCCGCACCCTCCTCTACCTCTTCCGGCCCGACCGGGGGCGCGTCGCTCTCGCGGTCGCCGTGTTCTTCGCCAAGCACGCGCCGGTCTGGCTGCTGCCGCTGATCACCGCGAACATCGTGGACGTGGTCGTCCGGCACCGGCCGGTGTCCGTGCTGTGGTGGAACTCCGCGGTGCTGCTGGTGATCCTGCTGCTCAACCTGCCGCTGCACCTGCTGTACGTGCACTGGATGCACGGCTCGATCCGGCGGATGGGCACCCGGCTGCGCTCCGCGCTGTGCCACCGGATGCAGCAGCTGTCCATCGGCTACCACTCGCGGGTCAGCGCCGGCGTGCTGCAGGCCAAGGTGATCCGCGACGTCGAGGGCATCGAGAACGCCTCCCAGCAGACCGCCGACAACGGGCTCGCCGCGATCGCCACCCTCGCCGGCGGCCTGGTCGTCATCGGGGTGCAGACCCCGGCCTTCCTGCCGGTCTTCCTGGTGATCGTGCCGGCCGCGGCGCTGCTGGTCGTCCGGCTCCGGGAGCGGCTGCGCAGCCAGAACGAGTCCTTCCGGCAGGAGGTCGAGCAGCTCTCCTCCCGGATCGGCGAGATGACCACGCTGATCCCGATCACCCGGGCGCACGGCCTGGAGCGCACCGCGCTGCGCCGGGTGGACCGCACCCTCGGCCGGGTGCTGGACGCCGGGCTGCGCCTGGACCTGCTCAACGGCCGCTTCGGCTCGCTCGCCTGGATCCTGCTCAACGCCATCGGGGTGGGCTGCCTGGCCGGCTCCGCGCTGGTCGCCTACTACGGCTGGCTGGACGTCACCCCGGGCGCGGTGGTGATGCTCAGCGCGTACTTCTCCAGCCTGACCGGCTCGGTCACCACCCTGCTCACCCTCACCCCGCAGCTCGGCAAGGGGCTGGAGTCCGTCCGCTCGGCCGGCGAGGTGCTGCAGGCCCCCGACCTGGAGGAGAACTCCGGCAAGGCAGAGGTCGCGCAGGTCGCCGGCCGGATCGAGTTCCGCGGCGTCGGGCACACCTACCCGGGCGGCGAGGAGCCCTCGGTGAGCGGCTTCGACCTGACCGTGCGGCCGGGCGAGACGATCGCCCTGGTCGGCGGCTCCGGTGCGGGCAAGTCCACCGTGCTGAACCTGCTGATCGGCTTCCTGCGGCCCAGCGAGGGCAGCATCCTGCTGGACGGCACCGACATGGAGCAGCTGGACCTGCGCAGCTACCGAAAGTTCCTGTCGGTGGTGCCGCAGGAGTCGATCCTGTTCGAGGGCAGCATCCGGGAGAACGTCACCTACGGCATGAAGGAGGTGCCCGAGGAGACGGTGCGGGACGCGCTGCGGGACGCCAACGCGCTGGAGTTCATCGACCGGCTGCCGCAGGGCCTGGACACCGTGGTCGGCGAGCGCGGCGCCCGGCTGTCCGGCGGCCAGAAGCAGCGCCTGGCCATCGCCCGCGCGCTGATCCGCGACCCGCGGGTGCTGATCCTCGACGAGGCGACCTCCGCCCTGGATTCCCGCTCCGAGGCGCTGGTGCAGCAGGCGCTCGCCCGGCTGGTCGAGGGCCGCACCGTGTTCGTGGTGGCGCACCGGCTCTCCACGATCAGGAACGCCGACCGGATCGTGGTGATGCACCGCGGCAGGATCGCCGAGATCGGCTCGCACGCCGAACTCCTGCGCGGCGGCGGGGCGTACGCCGGTCTGCAGGCCGCCCAGCTCGCCTGATCCGGGGGCTCACAGCCGGGCCCGCGCGCCGCTGAGGTCGACTTTCCGCTCGTGAAACAGAGCGGCCCCGGCCGGGTAACTTCCGGGAAGCATGCTCGAGGGCATGACAGCAACGGACAGCACGGCGGAGCCGCGGATCGTGGTGATCGGCGGCGGCATGGCCGGCCACCGGCTCGCCCAGCAGCTCACCGCCCACGGCGCAGGCCGGGTGACGCTGCTCGCCGAGGAGGAGTACGCGCCGTACAACCGGGTGCTGCTCGCCGACGTGCTGGCCGGCCGCTACGCCCCGGACATCGCGGCCCTGGCGGCGCTCCCTCCGCAGGTGGAGCGCCGCCAGGCCCGGGCCGTCCGGATCGACCGCGAGCACCGCCTGGTGCAGTGCGACGACGGCGCCGCCGTCGGGTACGACCACCTGGTCCTCGCCACCGGCTCCAACCCGGTGCTGCCGCCGCTGCGCGGCCTGTTCGACGACGCTCTGACCGGCCGGGAACGGCACGAGCTCCCCACCGGGGTGTTCGCCTTCCGCACCATGGCCGACTGCGAGCTGATCGACGGCTACCTGCCGGGCGTCCGGCAGGCCGTGGTCGTCGGCGGCGGACTGCTCGGGGTGAGCGCCGCCCGGGCGCTCGCCGCCCGCGGCGTCCAGGTGGTGCTGGCCCACCAGGGCGAGCACCTGATGGAGCGCCACCTCGACGAGGAGGCCGCCGAACTGCTCCGCGCCCACCTCGCCGAACTCGGCGTCGAGGTGCACACCGAGTGCCGCGTCCGCTCGGCGCTCACCGAGGACCGCCGGATCACCGGCGTCGAACTCGCCGACGGCTTCCGGCTGGACGCCGAACTGCTGGTCATCGCCACCGGGGTGCGGCCGCGCGCCGGCCTCGCCGCCGCCGCCGGGCTCGAAGTCCGCCGCGGCATCGTCGTCGACGACCGCCTTCGCACCTCGGACCCGGCGATCCACGCCCTCGGCGACTGCGCCGAACACCGCGGCACCGTCTACGGACTGGCCGGTCCCGCCCTCTCGCAGGCCGACCACCTCGCCCGCCTCCTGGCCGGCCAGGACGCCCCGTACCGGGGCAGCCGGCTGCTCACCCGGCTCACCCTGACCGGCCCGGACTCCGCCCCGCTGGACCTCGCGGCCTTCGGCGAGACCGCGCCCGCCGGCCCGGACGACCGGGTCGTCCGGCTCGCCGACGCCAGCCGCGGCACCTACCGCAAGGTCATCGTCCGCCGCGACGAGCAGGGGGGCGACCGCCTGGTCGGCGGCGTCCTGCTCGGCGACCTCGACACCGTCGGCGACCTCGCCGGCACCTGGGAGGGCGACGAGGCCCTGTCAGCACACCCGCTGCACCTGCTCACCACCCAGAGCACGACCACCGGAGGGCCCGCCCGATGACCACCAGCCCGATCAGCACCACCAAGCCGACCGTCGTCCTGGTCGGGTACGGCATGGTCGGCCACCGCTTCCTGGAAGCCCTGGCCGACACCGGCGCCGCCGCCCGCTACCGGGTCGTCGTCCTCGCCGAGGAGCCCCGGCACGCCTACGACCGCGTCGCCCTGACCTCGTACTTCTCCGGCAAGTCCGCCGACGACCTGCTGCTCGCCGAGGAGGGCTTCACCGACAAGCACGGCTTCGAGGTGCACCTCTCCTCCCCCGTCGCCTCGATCGACCGGGCGGCGAAGACCGTCACCACCGCGGCCGGCCACACGATCGGCTACGACACCCTGGTGCTGGCCACCGGCTCCTACCCGTTCGTGCCGCCGGTCGAGGGCAAGGACGCCGAGGGCTGCTTCGTCTACCGCACCATCGAGGACCTGGAGGCCATCGAGGCGTACGCGGCGACCGCGAACGTCGGCGCGGTGGTCGGCGGCGGCCTGCTCGGCCTGGAGGCGGCCGGCGCGCTCAAGGGCCTCGGCCTGGAGACCCACGTGGTCGAGTTCGCGCCCCGCCTGATGCCCGTCCAGGTGGACGAGGGCGGCGGCGAGGCGCTGCGCCGCACCATCGAGGAGATGGGCGTCGTCGTGCACACCGGTGTCGGCACCAAGACCATCCTGGTCGAGGACGGCAAGGCCCGCGGCATGACCTTCACCGACGGCTCCGACCTGGAGACCGACCTGGTGATCTTCTCGGCCGGCGTCCGCCCCCGCGACCAGCTGGCCCGCGACTGCGGCCTCACCGTCGGCGAGCGCGGCGGCATCGCGGTCGACGAGCTCTGCAGGACCTCCGACGAGAACGTCTTCGCCATCGGCGAGTGCGCGCTCGCCGTCGACGGCCGGGTCTACGGCCTGGTCGCCCCCGGCTACGAGATGGCGCAGGCCGTCGCCCAGCAGCTCGCCGACGAGGCCTGCAAGCCCTTCACCGGCGCCGACCTCTCCACCAAGCTGAAGCTCCTCGGCGTCGACGTGGCCAGCTTCGGCGACGCCTTCGGCACCACCGAGGGCTCCCTGGACGTCGTCTACTCCGACTCCCGCTCCGGCATCTACAAGAAGCTCGTCGTCACCGCCGACGGCGCCCTGCTCGGCGGCATCCTGGTCGGCGACGCCGAGGCGTACTCCTCGCTCCGGCCGCTGGCCGGAACCGGCAACCCGCTGCCCGTCCCCGCCGAGTCGCTGGTCCTCCCGGCCGGCGCCGGCGCCCCCGTCTCGCTCGGCTCCTCCGCCCTGCCGGACGACGCGGTGGTCTGCAACTGCCACAACGTCACCAAGGGCCAGGTCCGCTCGGCCGTCACCGAGCACTCCTGCACCACCGTGCCCGAGATCAAGAAGTGCACCAAGGCCGGCACCGGCTGCGGCTCCTGCATCAAGCTGCTCTCCACCATCGTCACCGACGAGCTGGAGGCCTCCGGCGTCGAGGTCGACAAGGGCCTGTGCCCCTGCTTCGCGCACACCCGCGCCGAGCTGTACGAGATCGTCCGGGTCAAGCGGATCGCCACCCACCGGCAGCTGCTCGCCGAGCACGGCCGCGCCCCCGAGGGTGCCGAGGGCTGCGAGATCTGCAAGCCGACCGTCGGCTCGATCATCGCCTCGCTCGCCCCCGAGCTGGAGGCCTCCGGCCACATCCTCGACGGCGAGCAGGCCGCCCTGCAGGACACCAACGACCACTTCCTGGCCAACCTGCAGAAGAACGGCTCCTACTCGGTCGTGCCGCGCATCCCAGGCGGCGAGATCACCCCGGACAAGCTGATCGTGATCGGCGAGGTCGCCCGCGACTTCGGCCTCTACACCAAGATCACCGGCGGTCAGCGGATCGACCTCTTCGGCGCCAGCGTCGACCAGCTCCCGCAGATCTGGTCCCGCCTGGTCGAGGCCGGCTTCGAGTCCGGCCACGCCTACGGCAAGTCGCTGCGCACCGTGAAGTCCTGCGTCGGCTCGACCTGGTGCCGCTACGGCGTCCAGGACTCCGTCGGCATGGCGATCCAGCTGGAGCTCCGCTACCGCGGCCTGCGCAGCCCGCACAAGCTCAAGTCGGCCGTCTCCGGCTGCGCCCGCGAGTGCGCCGAAGCCCGCGGCAAGGACTTCGGCATCATCGCCACCTCCAACGGCTGGAACCTGTACGTCGGCGGCAACGGCGGCGCCACCCCGCGCCACGCGGACCTGCTCGCCCAGGACCTCGACGACGAGCAGCTGATCAGGCTGATCGACCGGTTCCTGATGTTCTACATCCGCACCGCCGACCGGCTGGAGCGCACCTCCACCTGGCTGGAGCGCATCGAGGGCGGTCTCGACCACGTCCGCGACGTGGTGGTGAACGACTCGCTGGGCATCTGCGCCGACCTGGAGGCCCTGATGGCCAACCACGTCGCCGACTACCAGGACGAGTGGGCCGCCACCCTCGCCGACCCGGACCGGATGCGGCGTTTCGTCTCCTTCGTCAACGCCCCCGGCGTCCCGGACCCGAGCATCCGGTTCACCCCGGAGCGCGACCAGATCAAGCCCGACCTGGTGCTCCTCGCCACCGAGGAGGAGCTGCTCGCCGCCCTCGACCCCGACAACGCGCTTCTGGAGACCCGATGACCACCGTCGCCACCACCACCCGCGTCGAGCTGCTGACCGGCCGGTCCTGGACCACCGTCTGCGACTGGGAGCTGCTCGTCCCCGGCCGCGGCGTCGCCGTCCTGCTGCCGGACGGCACCCAGGCCGCCGTCTTCCGCGACCACGCCGACCGCCTCTACGCGGTGGCCAACCGCGACCCGTTCACCGGGGCGTACGTGCTCTCCCGCGGCCTGGTCGGCTCCACCGCCGACGGCCGGGTGTACGTCGCCTCGCCGCTCCTGAAGCAGCGCTTCGACCTGGCGACCGGCGAGTGCCTCGACGACGAGACGGTGCGCATCCCGGTGCACACCGCCCGCCTCGGCGAGATCTGAGCCCTTGAGCGCCTGAACCCCGGGGCCTGTCCGCAGCGCCCCACCACCGCCCCTGATCGGCCCGGCCGTCCGCAGTCCCTGCCCTGACCCGCGGACGGCCGGTGCTCTGTTCAGGGGCTTCCTGCTGCCCGGTTCGGGCGGCTCTGCCGCCCGCCCCGGCGGTGGCGGGCCGGTGTTCAGCGGCGGACGGCCGACAGCACCGCCTCCGCCATACCGCGCTCACCGCGGGCGTTGGGGTGCAGCGGGGCCGCACCCGACGCGGCGGCGACCGGCTCGACCCAGCGCTGCGACTCCCCCGCGCACATGTCGTGGCCCGCGGACACCGCGGCGGTGTCCACGAAGACCGCCCCTGCCGCGGCGGCCCGGGCCCGCAGCATCTCGTTCAACTGGTCCATCTTCTCCGTGAGGAAGGCGATGTCGGGCAGGGCGATGCCCTCGCCGAGGGCCGCCCGGCAGCGCGCCGGGTCGGACGGGAGCAGCGCCGGATAGCCGACCACGTACAGCCGCGCCGAGGGCGACCGGCGACGGATCTCCGCGAGGACGGCAGCCACCTTCTCGCCCGCCGCCGCCACCCGCCGCTCCACCTCGTCCGGGCCGCCGCCGGTCGCGGCGTAGGAGGCACGGCAGGCGGAGGCCGTGACCGCCGCATCCCCGGGGCCCGGGGAGGACAGCGTGTGCAGCAGGCTCTCCCTGGCACAGTGCGTGACGACCTCCATGAAGCCGGCATCGTTGCCGCCGATCCCGACGGTGACCAGCCGGGTGGCCGGGGAGAGGGCGTCCAGCTGGGGCGGGTTGGTGCCGTCGGGTGTGTGCTGGGGGCGGGCCAGCTCGCCGGCCCGTGCGGAGCTGCAGCTGACGTCCCGGAAGGCGTCGCCGGCCAGGCCGAGGCCCGCGGCCACCAGGGACGGGTAGTTCGCCCCCGAGCGGTAGCAGCCGGCCGGAGTGCCGCCCTGCGGCGGCACCTTCAGGCCGGAGGTGTACGAGTCTCCGAGGGCCACGTACGGCCCGGCGGGCGCCGAGGGCGTGGGGGCTGCGGACGAGGTGGGGCCGGCCGGCCCGGCGGACTGCTGCCCGGGGCCGTCGGCCGCTCCCCCGCTGCAGCCGGCCGCCAGCAGCAGCGCGGCCAGGGCGAGCCCGGTGCCGCCGCGCCTGAGTCCCATGCAATCCCCCCGAGTCCGTTCCTGGTCGTCCCAACGTACGGGACCTGCCCGGAAGCTCCCCACTCCCGGGTGACCGCGCCGTGTCGCGCCGGGCCCGCGGCGCCCCCGGTCGGCCTCGCCCCCCGGGGCCGGGTCGGTCGGCGCCACGGACTCCCGGGGCCGGATCAGTCGGTGTCGCGCTCGTGCTCGGCGAGGAACTCCTCGAAGCGCCGGCCCAGCTCGTCGGCCGAGGGCAGGTCGGTGGTCTGGGCGAGCAGGCTCTCCCTGCCCTCCGCGCCGGCCACCGCGTCGTACTGGCCCTCCATGCCTCGGATGGCGGAGCGCAGTTCGCCGTCGCCCTGCTCCAGCTGCTCCTCGATCTCGGCGTGCACCTCGTCCACCCGCAGCTTCAGCTCGGTGCCGGGCAGCACCAGGCCGGTGGCCGACTGGACGGCCTCCAGGATCAGGACGGCGGCGGCCGGGTAGGCGGAGCGCGCGATGTAGTGCGGCACGTGGACCGCGAAGCCGAGCACGTCGTGGCCGGCCTCGGCGAGGCGGAACTCCAGCAGGGCCTGGGCGCTGCCCGGCACCTGGGCCTGGTCGAACCAGCGCGGGTAGCCGGGTGCGAGGTCGAGCCGGGTGCCGTGCGGCGTCAGACCGACCGGGCGGGTGTGCGGGACGCCCATCGGGATGCCGTGGAAGTCCACCGAGAGGCGAACGTCGAAGCGCTCGATCAGGCCGCGCACGGCGACGGCGAACAGCTCCCACTCGGTGTCCGGCTCGGGGCCGGAGAGCACCAGGAAGGGCGCGCCGACGGAGTCGTGCACCAGCTGGAGGAGGATCTCCGGCGGGTCGTAGTCCGTCCAGCGCTCCCGGTCGAAGACCATCGCGGGGCGGCGGGCGCGGTAGTCGACCAGGCGGTCGTGGTCGAAGCGCGCGACGACCTGCGGGCCGCCGTGCTCCAGCAGGTGCGACACCACCTGGGTGCCGGCCTCGCCCGCGTCCATGAAGCCCTCGAAGTGGTACAGCAGCACCAACCCGCTGTCGGCCGAGGCGGCGGCCTCCTGCGCGGCGGCGACCGCCGCGACGCCCGCCGGCTCCAGCTCGTACAGCTTCTTGGGATCACGCACGGCGCACCCAACCCCGTTCCGTCTCGTTCGTCCTACCGGGGCCGGCCCATGCCGGCGGCCCTGCGGGCGCCCCCGGGACGCCCTTCCGATCACTCCAGCGTGCCCGGGGGCGCTGGAATTCCCGCAGCTGCCGCATGTCTCCACCCCTCTTGCAGAATATCCTCACCCACCGCGAAAGCCCCTGGTGGGAGGTGTCCGGACGGCCTTTCGGGGCCCGTCCGGCGGCCGCCGCGGCGTGCCGTCGACACGCGCACGCCCCCGATCGCGTGCCGCGAAGTGACGCACCGCCTTCTTGCGGGTATCGTCCTCTCGCTGCCTCGCACTGTCGCGTCGTCGCCACGCCGTTCGTCACGGCGCCGGCCATGCCCCGAACAGGTGCGCGGCCAGTCATCCCTCGCGCACCTTGCCTTCACCTGGCCGCCTGTTTCCCTTCGTGATCTCGTCTCTCTCTCGGCCATCTCGCGGACGCACACTGTCCCCTCGCCCATCCCGCCGGACCGGGTCGTCGACCCGTTCCCGTTCCGGCACCGCGCTGCCCGCCTCCGGGCCGTCGCCTCCGCCGCCCGACCGGTCCTGCACCGGCGTGCGCCGACCGGGCGACGGAGACCCCGGAGCGGGGCGAAAGACCCCGCCCTCGACGCCGTGATCCCGGAACGAGGGTCCCTCCGATCGCCGAAGGACCGAAGGATTCCGTGCCCGTACCCGTCACCCTCATCGGCCGCACCGTGCGGCTGGAGCCTCTCGCAGAGCACCACGCGGAGGCACTGGCCGAGGCAGGTGCAGAAGACCGTACGACCTACGCCTTCACGCCTGTCCCGCACGGCCTGGAAGCGGCCCGCGAGTACATCGGGCGTGCCCTCGCAGACCAGGCCGCGGGCCGGTCGCTGCCGTTCGCGACCGTGAGCACCGCGGACAACCGGGTGGTCGGCTCGACCCGGTTCCTGGAGCTCGACTACTGGCAGGGCCCGCTGGTGTGGCCGCCGGTTCCCGGCGTGCCGTTCGGCGATCCGCGCGAGGCGGTGCCGGACGCCGCCGAGATCGGCAACACCTGGCTGGCCCCGCGCGCACAGGGCACCGGCATCAACACCGAGGCGAAGCTGCTGATGCTGCGGTACGCCTTCGAGGAGTGGCGGGTGCAGCGGATCTCGCTGCGCGCCGACGCCCGCAACCTGCGCTCGCGGGCCGCCATCGAGCGGCTCGGGGCCACCTGCGAGGGCGTCCGCCGCGCCCACTCGCGCGGGCTCGACGGGGTGGTCCGCTCGACCGCCTTCTACTCGATCCTCGACGAGGAGTGGCCGGCCGTCCGCGACATCATCGAGCTGCGGATCGCCGCCGCGACCTCGCCGAGCGCCCCGGACCCGGCTCTCAACCAGGAGTGCCTTAGACACGGCGGCCCGCTGATCCCCGCCTGACGGCACGACCCGGCCCGGGCGCCCCGCTGCACTCCGGGCCGGACGCCGTGTGCCCGATGCCGGGTGCCCGGGGTGGTGCTCAGGCCTCGCTGTCCTCCGGCGGGGGTGCGTAGGGCGGGCGGTCGGTGCGGCGGCGGGCCGTCTCGCGTACGTCCTCCGGCAGCTCGGCGACGTCGACCAGCTGCGGCAGGAGCGAGGCGTCGCCGGTCAGCGCGCGGAAGCAGCGCTCCACCGTCAGGCCGTGCTGCGGCCGGTGCTCGACCGTGATCGGGTCGCCGGCCCTGATCCGGCCCGGCTCGACGATCCGCAGGTAGGTACCGGGCAGCGCCGCCTCGGTGAACCGCCGCACCCAGCGCCGCTCGTCCAGCCAGTGGGCGAAGGTCGAGCACGGGATGCGCGGCACGGACACCTCCAGCAGCACCTCGTCGCCGATCCGCCAGCGCTCGCCGATCAGCGCGCCGTCCACGTCGAGGCCGGTGGTGGTCAGGTTCTCGCCGAAGCTGCCGTCGGGCAGCTCGCGGCCGAGCTCCGCCGCCCACCGGTCCAGCACCTCCCGGGCGTAGGCGTACACGGCCTGGTCGTCGCCGCCGTGGTTGCGGGTGTCGAAGATCGCATCGCCGACCAGGCCGCTGTGCAGCCCGGTGTGCTTGGGGCCCGGCGCCCGCAGCTCCACCGGGTGGTCGACGGGGCGCTTGTCGATCCCCGTCTCCGCGACGCCGGGCTTCGCGGGGTTGGGTCGCGGTCGGGCAAGGTTCACGGAGAGAAGTAGGGGCATGCGCGCAGCGTAGGCGGGCCCGCCGAGGGGCGCAGCCGAATTTCACGCCGACCCCGTGCCGGTCCCGCACCTGTCCCCCGCCTCGTGTCGATCCGCTGACGGGGCACCACCCCGCGCTGCTCGCCGGATGTTCACTGACCGTCAGTCCGGTCCCGGTGCCCACCCCCTCCGGCCGAACGCCTACCCTCGTGGGTCGGGTGGAACGGACGAGGGGGACCGGATGGGCTACCACCGCAACAACTGGCGCCAGGTCGCGGGAGCGGCCGCGCCCTTCATCCCGGGCGGCCGGGCGATCCTCGGCACGGTCGACGCCGCCAACCGGCTGCGGGACACCGTCGGCCGGCGGTCCGTCCAGTACGTCCAGGGCGGCCGTCCGCTCGTCGAACTGCCCTGGCAGCCGCCCGGCCCGCCGGCGGACCCGCACCGCGCCGACGCCGTCGGCCGCCAGGCCTGGGACCTGCTCTTCGGCGACGAGCAGCGGTACGGCGCCCGCGCCCTGCTCGACCACGTCGGCAACCTGCTGATGCCGCTGCCGCCGGCCGAACTCGACCTGGTCGTCCGCCGCTTCGGCCAACAGGGCCTGGACCGCTGGGACGCGCTCACCCACGTCAAGGACGCCGAAGGCCGCTCCGCGTACGACTGGCGCCGCCAGCAGGAGCTGTTCGGCTGGCTGCTGCGCTCGGTCAGCCCGTACTCGGCCATGCTGATCGGCACCGCCATGCCCTGCAGCCAGCCCGACTACGACGCCGGCTGCGACTGCGCCGACCACGGGTGGGTGCTGCCGCAGGGACCGTTCGCGCAGGTGGACGGCGGCTACTTCACCGAGAAGTGGCAGCGGGTCTCCGGCTCGACCGAGGCGATGAGCTGGCAGGACATGGACCAGGGCCGGTTCGGCACCTGCTGGCTGCTGACCAGCGTGCAGGCCGTCGTGCAGGTCAATCCGCAGCACGCGCCACGCCACCTCCGCCAGGAGGCCAACGGCACCGTCACCTGCACCCTCTACGACCAGGGCCGGCCGATCGACATCACCATGGTGCCCGACCTGCCGTACGGCCACGGCCTGCTGTGGGGAGCCAAGGGCCACAGCGACGACGCCCGGTACGCGGAGACCTGGCCCGGCTACTACGAGAAGGCCGCCGCCCGGTTCTTCGGCGGCTACCCGGCCATCGCCGACGGCGGCCACCCGAGCGACGCGCTGAGCCTGCTCACCGGCCGGCCCTCGCGCGAGGGCGAGATCGACCTCGGCAACCCGTGGCTCTGCCACGAGCTCGCCGACCGCCGCGCCCGCGGGCAGGCACTCACCGCCAGCACCCACGGACGCGGGGACGACACCGAGCGGATACACGGCGGACGGCTGGCCGCCAGCCACGCCTACTTCATCAAGGACGTCGACGTGGCCGGCGGCCGGATCTGCCTCGGCAACCCCTGGGGCGACGGCGCCGACCGGCGGATGTGGGAGTGCTGGCTGACCCTCCAGGAGATCCCGCACTGCCTGCGGAGGATGAACGCCGTCGACACCTGGTGAGCCGCCGGCCGTCCGCCTTGTGCCTCTCCCCTTTCGACCGGAGGCCGGGGCGGTCAGAGCAGGCGAAGTGCCGCCACGAGGTCGGCCGGGTCGTGCGGGCAGCGGACGGGGTGCGCCTCGACCTCGGCGGAGACCGGACGCCACCCCGTCCGCGGCAACGGCTCCACCCGGACGTCGAGGACGCGGTACCCGGACCCGAGGTGGTGCAGGTGGAGCACACCCTCGGCGGTGTGGGTCAGCAGTTCGCCGGTGCGGTCGGTGCGGGCCGTTCTGATGCGCTGCCAGTCCTCGTCCGTCCAGCGCAGATCGGGCAGCGCGAGCGGCCGGGGCAGCAGGATCGGGCCGGGGTCCGGCACGGGCCGGCCTGCCGGGGAGCCTCGGCCGGAGCCTTGCGGGGCGACCGCCGGGGGCGCCGCGCGGGGGTCTGCGACGCTGCCGGGGACGGGGGTCGCCCAGGCGGGCAGTGCTTCGCGGGCCGCGAGCCAGGCGGCAGGGATGCCGGCGGTTCCGGTGTGCGCGGCGACCACTCCGCCGACGATGGCGGCCGTGGTGTCGACGTCCCCGCCGGCGGTGACGGTGTCCCAGATCGCGGCCGGGTAGTCGTCAAGGTGGCGTGCGGCCGCCCACAGTGCGAACGGCACGGTGTCCGCGGCGCTGACCCTGCTGCCGTTCCCCAGCACCTTCGCGGCGGTGTGCGGGTCGCCCGAGCCGAGCAGCCCGACGGCCTCGCCGATCCCGCGCCGCACCGCGCCGTGCGGGGTGAGCCGGCGGATCTCGGCCAGGAATTCCTCCGGCGCCGGACGCCCGCCCCTGGCCCGTACCGCGAGTGCGGCGGCCACCGCGACGGCGATCGCGCCGTCCACCGCCTGTGGATGGGTGTGGGTGACGAGCGCGGTGTCCGCCGCCGGGCGGACCGCGGCGGCCGGGTCGTCGGCGTACGCGGCACCGAGCGGGGCCACGCGCATGGCCGCGCCGTTGCCGTACGAGCCCTGGCCGTCGAAGAGTTCGGCCGCCAGCTGCCGTGCGTCGCCGCCTTCGCGGATCAGCCGGAGCATCCGGTTGGCGGCCGGACCGTACCCGCGGTCGAAGTCGTGGCGGCGGGCGAAGGAGTGGGTGAGGTCGAAGGTGTCGATGCGGCCCCGCTCGGCGAGTGCCGCGTGGACGGCACAGGCCATCTCGGTGTCGTCCGTCCACGGCCACCTGCCGGGCGGGGCCTGCCGGCGGTCCAGGTACGGGCGGTTGGCGGGGACGAAGAACTGGGCACCCAGGGCGTCGCCGACGGACAGCCCCTGCAGGGCGTCGAGGCAGGCGGCGGTGGCGGCTGTCGTTGGTTCGGTGGTTTCCGTGGGCCCGGCGGGCGGGGTGGTCTCAATGCGGTCGGTCATTGCCGTCCATCGTGGCAGCCGGGACCCGTGGGCGGCGAGGCGGTTTCCGGCCCTCGGGGCGGTCGGCCCGGAGGGATTGCGCCCCCGGTCAGCAGCGGGCGTCGATCTCGCGGAAACTGGCGTAGTGGTCGGCGGTCCAGTAGCGCTCGCCGGCGGTGCCGGTGACGATCCGTCGGGTCCCGCGGTCGTCCGAACCCGGGCTGACGACGGTGTACTCGTGGTAGTAGCCGGTCGAGTGGCGGGGCAGCAGCCCCTCGCGGTTCTCGAAGACGATGCCGTCCGAGCGGTACGGGTAGGGGCCGCCCGCGGCGATCAGGGTGAGGGTGTTGCCGGCCTGGGCGGGGAGCCTGCTGCGGCAGACATCGGCGATGGCCGGGTCGCTGGGCACCCACCCGGGGCTCGCCGTACCCGGCGTCTGCGAGCGGGGCTTCTGTGTGCCGGAGTCCTGTGTGCCGGGCTTCTGCGCGCCTGGGTTCTGCGTGCCGGGGCCGGTCGTACGGTCGGGCGTCGTGCCGGTGGTGGGAGTCCTCGTCGAACCGCTGCGGTCGCCGAGTGCGTAGGCGGCCGCGGCTACGATCGCGCACACCAGCAGGACGGCGACGACGATCACATGGTTTCGGCTGGTCATGGCCGACAGCTTGCCCGCTCGGCGGAGCGCGCCGGGCCGAGCTTCGCACCGCTCTCACCCGTTCGGCCGCAGACGGAGCACATGTGCGGGCAGGGGCCGGGCCGGGCCGTCCCGGGGCGGTCGGGTCGGGTCGACGCTCCGTCAGGAACCGGCTGCAGCAGGGCATCTCCGACCGGGTGCCCACCGGGTGCAGAAATGCCGCCGGGGCGGGAACGGACGCCATTGTCCGTTCCCGCCCCGGCTCGCTACGTCCGACGGCTCTCCTGCGCCGAGCTCCGTCGAACGCCCCTCCCCGGTGGAGGGGTGCGGTCAGCGATGGGACCGCGCTGCTTCGTGTCAGCGCGAATCGCTGCCCGCCGTCTCGATGGCGGCGCGGCCTGCCTCCAGGCGCGCCACCGGAATCCGGAAGGGAGAGCAGGATACGTAGTCCAGCCCCACCTCGTGGAAGAAGTGGACCGAGTCCGGGTCGCCGCCGTGCTCGCCGCAGACGCCGAGCTTGAGGTCCGGGCGGGTCGCCCGGCCGGCCTCGGCGGCCTGCTTGACCAGCGAGCCCACGCCGTCCCGGTCGATGGTCTCGAACGGGCTGACGCCGAAGATGCCCTTCTCCAGGTACGCGGTGAAGAAGCTGGCCTCGACGTCGTCGCGGGAGAAGCCCCACACGGTCTGGGTCAGGTCGTTGGTGCCGAAGGAGAAGAACTCGGCGGCCTCGGCGATCTGACCGGCGGTCACCGCGGCGCGCGGCAGCTCGATCATGGTGCCGAGCTTGATGTCGAGCTGCACGCCGGTGGACTTGGCGACCTCGGCGAGGACGCGCTCGCACTCGTCGCGGACCAGCTCGAGCTCCTGGACGGTGCCGACCAGCGGGATCATCACCTCGGGGCGCGGGTCGCCGCCGGCCAGCTTGCGCTCGGCCGCGGCCTCCGCGATGGCCCGGACCTGCATGCCGAACAGACCGGGGATGACCAGGCCGAGGCGGACGCCGCGCAGGCCGAGCATCGGGTTCTGCTCGTGCAGCTTGTGCACGGCCTGGAGCAGGCGCAGGTCGTTCTCGTTCGGGTCCTTGCGGGCCTCGGCGAGGGCGACGCGCACCGACAGCTCGGTGATGTCGGGCAGGAACTCGTGCAGCGGCGGGTCGAGCAGCCGGACGGTGACGGGCAGGCCGTCCATCGACTGGAAGAGCTCCAGGAAGTCGCCCTTCTGCAGCGGCAGCAGGGAGGACAGGGCGAGCTCGCGGTCCTTGTCGTTGTCCGCGAGGATCAGGTGCTCGACCTCCTTGCGGCGCTCCTCACCGAGGAACATGTGCTCGGTGCGGCACAGGCCGATGCCCTGGGCGCCGTACCGGCGGGCGCGGTTCGCGTCCTCGGCGTTGTCGGCGTTGGCCCGGACGGCGAGCCGGCGGCGGACGTCGGCGTGCGCCATCAGCCGGTGCACGGCCTGGACGAGCCCGCCCTGGACGTCGGCGCCGGCGTGCAGGGTGCCCTCGAAGTACTCGACGACCGGGGACGGCAGCACCGGGACCTCGCCCAGGTACACCTTGCCGTTGGCGCCGTCGATGGAGACGACGTCGCCCTCGTGGACGACCTGGCCGTCGGCGGTGGTGAACTTGCGGTTCTTGGTGTCGACCTCCAGCTCCTCGGCGCCGCAGACACAGGTCTTGCCCATGCCGCGGGCGACGACGGCCGCGTGCGAGGTCTTGCCGCCGCGCGAGGTCAGGATGCCCTCGGCCGCGATCATGCCCTCGAGGTCGTCCGGGTTGGTCTCACGGCGGACCAGGATGACCTTCTCGCCGGAACGGGACCACTTGACGGCGGTGTAGGAGTCGAAGACCACCCGGCCGACCGCGGCGCCCGGCGAGGCCGCGATGCCGTAGGCGACCGGCTTGGTCTCGGAGGTCGGCGCGAAGCGCGGGAACATCAGCTGGGCCAGCTGGCCGCCGGTGACCCGGCTGAGCGCCTCGTCGAGGTCGATCAGGCCCTGGTCGACGAGCTGGACGGCGATGCGGAAGGCGGCAGCCGCGGTGCGCTTGCCGACGCGGGTCTGCAGCATCCAGAGCTTGCCGCGCTCGATGGTGAACTCGATGTCGCAGAGATCGCGGTAGTGCGTCTCCAGCGTCTGCATGATGGTCATCAGCTCGTCGTACGACTTCTTGTCGAGCTGCTCGAGGTCGGCCAGCGGCAGGGTGTTGCGGATGCCGGCGACGACGTCCTCGCCCTGGGCGTTCTGCAGGTAGTCGCCGTAGACGCCCTGGGTGCCCGTGGAGGGGTCACGGGTGAAGGCGACGCCGGTGCCGGAGTCCTCGCCGAGGTTGCCGAAGACCATGGTGCACACGTTGACGGCGGTGCCGAGGTCGTTCGGGATGCGCTCCTGGCGGCGGTACAGCCGGGCGCGGTCGCCGTTCCAGGAGTGGAAGACGGCGTAGATGGCGAGGTCGAGCTGCTCGCGCGGCTCCTGCGGGAACTCCCGGCCGGTCTCGCGCTGGACGATGCCCTTGAAGGTCCCGACCAGGCTCTTGAGGTCCTCGGCGGTCAGGTCGAGGTCGTTCTCGGTGCCCTTGGCGTGCTTGGCCTCGTCCAGGGCCTCCTCGAACAGCTCGCCGTCCACGCCCAGCACGGTCTTGCCGAACATCTGGACCAGGCGGCGGTAGGAGTCCCAGGCGAAACGCTCGTTGCCGGACTGGGCGGCGAGGCCGGCCACCGAAGCGTCGGACAGACCGATGTTCAGAACGGTGTCCATCATGCCGGGCATGGAGAACTTGGCGCCCGAACGGACCGACACCAGCAGCGGGTTGTCGTGCTGCCCGAGCGTCTTGCCCATCTCGGCCTCGAGGGCGGTCAGGTGCTTGCTGATCTCCTCGTGCAGCGAGGCGGGCTCACTGCCGGTCTCCAGGAAGACCTTGCAGGCCTCGGTCGTGATGGTGAACCCCGGAGGGACGGGGAGACCCAGGTTGGTCATCTCGGCCAGGTTCGCACCCTTGCCGCCAAGAAGATCCTTGAGGTCCTTGTTTCCTTCGGTGAAGGAGTAAACAAACTTCTGCTTCGCCGCCACGGGTCGGTCTCCTCGCACACGGTTGCCCTGACGCCGGAGAACATACCCATTTCAAAGGCGCTTTCGTGCCGCCAATAGGCCGTACGTGCTTGAGAACCACTCAGGACCCAGCAGATCGAATGCCCGGGTAGGCATTCACCTGTGTTGCTGAAATCGTCCGGTTGACGCTAGCGACCGTTCAAGTAGTGAACGCAACGAAACCTGAAGATCATACGAACCGGACAGAGAGTGATGGCCGATCGTCGACTCTGTTGCCCCGGCTTGATTTCCTGCAGTCAGGTGCACCGTTCGGCCCGACAGCCCCTTCGGGAAGCAATTCACACTGTCGACACCTCGCGGCGACCTGACCGGCCGTCAACCACCCAGGCTATGTGGCAAGCGTCACGAGCGCATCTCAGCCTGCGGGCGCGGTCGATCATTCGCGATGTTACTCTGTGCGCATTAGTTCTGAACTTAAAGTAATCAAAATCTGCCAGAAAGGAGCCCTCTTGGCCAGATCGTCCAAGAGGGCTGGGCCGCACCGGCAGATGCCCGATCCGGCGCTATTTCGACCTCACGTACAGATCATCCGCCGGATGTGTCCGACTCGGCGTCAGCGGAGGGGGTGGCGCAGTCGTACGGATCGTCCAACCAGCCCTCGGGCAGTACGACCCGGTTGTTTCCGCTCGTCCGACCACGGGGGCCGTCCGCACCGATCGGCCACGTCTGGTCCTGGTCGATCTGCTGGAGAAGTTCGTCCAACTCGGCGAGGGAAGCGGCATTCGCCAGCCGAACGCGCAGCTCGGAACCGACCGAGAACCCCTTGGTGTACCAGGCGACGTGCTTGCGGAAATCGATGACGCCCCGGGCCTCGTCCCCGAGCCACTCACCGAGCAGCTGGGCATGGCGCACCATGGCCCGGGCCACCTCACCGAACGTCGGACGGGCGTAGTCGACGTCGCCCTCGAAGACCGACACCAGGTCCTTGAACAGCCACGGCCGGCCCAGGCAGCCACGGCCCACCACCACACCGTCGCACCCGGTCTCGCGCATCATCCGCAGCGCGTCGTCGGCCGACCAGATGTCGCCGTTGCCGAGGACCGGGATCTCCGCCGGCACCGACTCGCGGAGCCGGGCGATCGCCGACCAATCGGCGGTGCCCCCGTAGTGCTGCGCGGCAGTACGGCCGTGCAGGGCGATCGCCGCCACGCCCTCCTCGGCGCCGATCCGCCCGGCGTCCAGGAAGGTGAGGTGGTCGTCGTCGATGCCCTTGCGCATCTTCATCGTCACCGGCAGGTCACCCGCGTTGGAGACCGCCTCGCGCAGGATGTCCCGAAGCAGGTTCCTCTTGTACGGAAGCGCCGAGCCCCCGCCCTTGCGGGTGACCTTGGGGACCGGGCACCCGAAGTTCAGGTCGATGTGGTCGGCGAGGCCTTCGTCGGCGATCATGCGCGCCGCCTTGCCGACCGTGACCGGGTCCACGCCGTACAGCTGGATCGACCGCGGCTTCTCGCTCGGATCGAACTTGATCAACTGCATGGTCTTGGCATTGCGCTCGACCAGGGCACGAGTGGTGATCATCTCGGAGACGTACAGCCCCTTGCCGCCGCTCTGCTCCCGGCAGAGCGTCCGGAACGGAGCGTTGGTGATCCCCGCCATCGGTGCCAGCACCACGGGCGGCCATACCTGCATGGGCCCGATGTTGAGGGGTGCGAACTCTGCGTTGAGCGCGGTGGGGTCCGCAACGGCGCCGGTCGCAGGTGCGCCAGCGGCGGTGGTGGGCGCACCGGTGGCGTCGGCGCTCCCGACGATGTCAGGCGTGCTGGGCGTGGTGGTCATGCGCGGCAGAGTCCTCGGCTGATGGGATTCGGGACTCTCCATTGTCCCCCACTCGGACGGCCGCCCCGGGCGCCCTCGGGGAGGGCCGGGGTGGGTGGGTGGGTGGTGTCGGGTGTCCGTGGTTGGTGGGTGGGTGGTGTCGGGTGCCCGGGGCTGGTGGGTGGGTGTGGGGTGCCCGTGGCTGGTGGCTGTCGGGTGCCCTTCGGGATTCGGGTCACTCGGTGGACTTCGCCACACTGATCTGACCCGAGCTCGTGGCCACGTCGACCCGGCGGGTGGCGGTGTCGGACCGAAGGGCGGGGTTGACGTCCACTGCGCCGGACACGCTGCGCGCGTCTATTCGGTAGCCGGTGGAATCGGTCGGCAGTTCAACGTCGACCTCCCCGGATGTAGCAGTCACCGAGACCGTGTCCGGAGGCCGGGCGAACATCAGCAGCAGTTGCCCCGAGGTCAGCACGGCCCGGACGTTCGCCGATGTCAGCGACTCCCCCGTGATCTGGCCGGAGGATGCTTTGGCCCACACCCGCCCGCTCACGGAATCCAGCCGGATCGCGCCGGACGTGGTCTCCACCCGAATGTCACCGGTCATGCCCAGGGCGGTGACTTCGCCCGAGGTCGCCCTGGCGTGGACCGGCACGCCGGCCGGAACACGGATGTCCAACAGGAGACCGCAACCGGTGGGACCGACCGGCCCGACGATGCTGCGGCAGTGGGCGGATATGCGGAGCGTCCCCTTGTCTAGACTCTGCTCCACCGAGGACCGCCGCACCGCCCAGTCGGCCCGCTGCACCACGGTGGCCCGGTCTGCCGGCCCCGCCGAGACTCGGATCTGGGCTTCTCCGGTGTTCAGCTCCAGCGCAGTCACCGGCTCGGTGTACGTCCTGCTGGCCGTGTTGGTCCGATGGGCCAGGACTCCCCAGGCTGCTCCGCTTCCGGTGAGGACGGCGAGCACCAGGACGGCGACGGCCAGGACGCGCCAGACCTTGCGCTCGGTCGCGGTTGTTGCGGCGGTGGCGGTGCTGCTCGGTGGCCCTGTTGTGGTGGTGCCGGTCGCCGGTGTGGTGGTGCCGGTCGCCGGTGCGGTGGTGGCAGTCCTGCTGCCGGTGGCGCCATTGGTACGGGTGGTACGGGTGAACTTGCCCGCGGTAGGCATGTCACCCCACCTCCAGGAATCGGAGGACGGCCAGCACCCGACGGTGGACAAGATCCGTCTGCGGCATGTCCAGCTTCGTGAGTATGGAGTTGATGTGCTTCGCCACGGCGCTGTCGCTCACCACCAGGGCCGCAGCGATCGCGGAATTGGACCTGCCCTCGGCCATCAGCGCCAGAACATCGCGCTCGCGCGGGGTCAGCTTGCGCAGCGGATCACGGTCCTTGCGTACGAGGAGCTGGGCCACCACCTCCGGGTCGAGGGCGGTGCCTCCGTCCGCCACGCGCTGGAGGGCCTCCACGAAGTCGTCGACATTGGCGACACGCTGCTTGAGCAGATAGCCGACGCCGCTGGTGTTGGTCGACAGGAGGTCCGCCGCATAGCGCTCCTCCACGTACTGGGAGAGCATCAGCACCGCCACATCGGGCCACTGCCGTCGGATCACCAGGGCGGCTTTCACCCCTTCGTCCGTGAAGCCCGGCGGCATCCGGACGTCGACAACCACGATGTCCGGCTTGTGCTCCTCCACTGCTGCCAGCAGCGCTTCGGCATCGCCGACCGCGGCCGGCACCTCGTAGCCAACGGATTCCAGCACCTTGATCAGGCCGACTCGCAGGAGAACGGAATCCTCGGCAATCACAGCTCGCACGGCAGCTCCACGGTGAGAGTGGTGGGGCCCCCGAGGGGGCTCAGGACAGAGAGCGTTCCGTCGACGGAGGCCGCGCGTTTGCGCAGGCCCGTCAGACCGCTGCCACGGGACGGGTCGGCTCCGCCGATGCCGTCGTCGTCGATGACTATGTGCAGCAGGTTTCCGATCCGGCGGACGGTGAGATCGACGCGGGACGCCATGGAGTGCTTGGCCACGTTCGCCAGTGCTTCGGAGACCGTGAAGTAGGCGACAGCCTCGACCGCCGGCGCCACTCGGCCGTGCAGGTCCACGTCCAGGTGGACGGGCACCGGGCTGCGGGCGGCGATGCCGGAGAGTGCTGCGTCCAGCCCTCGGTCTTCCAGAACGACCGGGTGAAGCCCCCGAACGAGATCGCGCAGATCCTCGATGGCTGCCTGGGCCTCCTCGTGTGCTTCGACGATCACTTGCATGGCCTCCGCGGAGATGTCGGTCAGGGTCCGACGGGCGAGCCCGAGATTCATGGCGAGCGACACAAGGCGTTGCTGGGCTCCGTCGTGCAGATCGCGCTCGATCCGGCGCCGTTCTGCGTCTGCCGCGTCCACCACGCCGGCGCGGCTCACCGCAAGGCGCTCCACCCGTTTCTCGAGCACCTCGGCCCGGTTGGGGCCGAGCAGGGAGCGGGCGGCCTGCTCGTCGGCCCGGGTGAGCCATCCGACCAGCCACGGAACGACGAGCAGGAGCGCCACGCCCGCAGCCGTGATCCATCCGTCGGTCGTCGACCAGCCGTAGCCGGAGCGCAGCGGGCTGTCGAACGGCATCACCCAGATCCAGGCGAAGATCGTGGCCATGGCGAGACCGGCTCCCCACGCCGCGACGAGCAGCAGGGCGCCGCATGCCGCCAGCGGCGCCACCAGGAAGTGGTAGGACGCCTGACGCCAGGTCAGCCCCGAGCGCACTCTGACCAGCCAGCCCGCGTCGGCCGGAAGGCGGCTCGGCACCTCCACGTCCCGAAGGGTCCGCAGGCGACTGCGTTGAGCTGTCGTCAGCAGGTCCGAACAGAAAGGGAGGAGGAGAAGGAGGACTGCGAAGGACTTGATGTCGAGAAGGACGAGGAGGGGCGGCAGGCCCAGCGGTACTCCCGCCGCAATGAACAGGGAATCCCGCCGAACCGACGCCGACCAGGGCATGCGCCGAATGACCGGCGCAAGGAGGCAGCGAAGCTCGGAAGCGGACATGGCGGCAACATTAGTTGGCGCTCGATCAGTTCCACCATGAAGTGGTCTTCAGTCTTGATGGTGTACCTAGCTACACCATCAAGACTGAAGTGTGCACTAACGACGCTCGGTGTCCGAAGCACGAGTGTTGTCGGCATGACGAATCCGAGGACGTACGGCAGGAACGGCCGCTACTGCGGCAACGACACCGACACCGGCACCGGCACCGATGGACGACAGCTCACCACCGATGCGCAGCCGATCGCGATCAACGGCCCGGCGGGGCGGCGGATCGACGGCGTGGGGCATGCGCGCGCCACGGACGGCACCGGTCGCACGACTCGAGCAGCCCGAGCAGCAGGAGGCCGGCGCGAGCCGTGGCTGTCACCTGCCGGCAATCGGTCCTTGGCCTTACCCGTGTTGGGGCCCTGGTCGGTGCGGGGTTCGACGGGGCGCGGGCGCCGACCCACGTTGGAGGTCCTCGAGCAAGGTGAGTTGCTCGATGTCCTCGTCGCCTCGACGCTCGCCCATGGTGTGCTGCGCGGTGCACGGAGGCGACCGGGCCCTGGGCATCCGGGTGCCGTGGCCTGGGGGCGTCTCTGCGCCGACGGCTCTCCGCCGGGGGTGGCCTTCACCAGGGGGTGCCGCGGCAGGCAGCGGATTCCCGCAGGCGTGACCACGTTGCTGGGCGCCTTCTGGTTGGCCTGGTGCCCGGTGCCTGCGACCGGGGTCCTGGTCGCCGACCAGGACGGCGCACCGATCCGGCTACGGGCGGGAGTTGCCGCATGACTCCCGGCCGGCTGTTGATCGGTTGCGGGCTCGTCCTGATCCCGTGGGCAGTGGCCCTTGCCGCTTCCGGGCTCGCCGGGTGGGCGCTGCTGGATGTCGTCGAGGTGGTGGCACTGGTCGTCGCCGGGCACCGGATGGATGGGGACGAGCCCTCCCACGGTCTGCCCGCAGCTGTTGCGGCCGTCCTTCTCGCGGCCGATGCCCTGGTCGATGTCGCAACGGCCGCCGCCGGGCCGGAACTCGCAGCGGCCGTCACCATGGCCCTGGCCGCAGAGCTTCCCTTGGCATGGCTGTGCGCCCTTGCAGCCCTCGACCGTACACCCCGGGGAGACCGAACACCTGCCACGGCCTCACGGCACCCCGACCACCGTCGGCCGTGCCCGACCATGCCGTTCTCCGCGCCCGCCGCCCCATCGCTCGGAAGAGCTGGGCCACTGCACCGGCAGGACGTGCCGACGGACACGTCCTTGCCAGGAGGCGTCGGGCAGGTGGCAGTGTCAGCGGTGCCCTCGGAGGCCCGACGCCAGCTCCTCCAGCTTCCGGCGGGTGTCGTCGTCCTGGGGTGTGTACGCCACAAGCCGAGGGCCGGGCCTCGGGCCGAGCCACAGGTTGGTGTACTCGAACCGCAGCAGGCCAGCCCCGGGCACCAGGAATCGTTTCAGGCCGTTGCCCAGCCCTGCGACCTCGTGCTGCTGCCACATCTCGTCGAACTCCGGCGACGCCCTCCGCAGCCGGGCGAGCAGCGCCTTCCACGCAGGCTCGGCGCCGTGATCCGCCATGGCGGTACGGAACCTCGCCACCATGCTGGGCCGCGCCTCCTCGATGTCGACCAGGCTCCGCTGGAAGTCCGATCCGGTGAAGGCCAGCCACATCAGGTTCCGATCCTCGAACGGGAGTGCGTCGAGGTCGCCGACGATCCAGGTGTACGCGCGGTTGTGCGCGAGGACGTCGTACCGGCTGTTCATGACTGCGGCCGGCATCGGCTCCAGCTGCGCGAGCAGGGCCCGCGCAGCCGGAGTGACCGTGGCGCACTCGACGATCGGCGCCGGGTCCTCCGCCCCGGCCAGAACGAACAGGTGCGCCCGCTCGGTCGGGTCGAGCATCAGCGCCCGGGCCACCGACTGCAGCACCTGCGCGGAGACCTGGATGTCCCTCCCCTGTTCCAGCCACGTGTACCAGGTGACCCCGACGGTGGCGAGCTGCGCCACCTCCTCGCGCCGGAGGCCCGGTGTGCGCCGCCGGCCGGTATCGGGCAGCCCGACCTGCTCGGGGGAGATGCGCTCCCGCCGGCTACGGAGGAAGGCCGCCAGCTCCCGGCGCCGGGCAGCGGACGGGGCCACCTCGCCCGCGGCTGCGGGCCCGGACGACGTTCCCGGCCGCCCCGGAGCCGCCGTCGGGCGATCCCCCGCGGGAACGGGATTCCCCGCAGCGGCCCGCTCGGGGCCACTGGCGGACACCGGCCCGGAAGGCGAGGCGGGCACGCCCTGGTCCGGGCCGCCGTTACCGGTGCCGTTCCCCGACTCGACCTGGGCCGGCCCGTCCCCGGCCGGCCCGCGCCGCGGGGCCTTGGCGGTGCTGCCTGCGGAAGCAATGCTGGTAGCCATGCTCCCCAGCATGCTCCACGGTCGAGCCTGTTGCCAGGTAGTCGTTATACCTGGATAAGCCCTCTCTGGTACCAGGGTGAGGAGGGGCGGATCGTAGGGGCCGTGACCCAGCAACTGACGCTTCCAAGGACCACGTCCTCCGCCGGCACCGCCGCAGCCACCCCCACCCTGGGTGTCGCCGGCCTCGTCACCGTCCTGCTCGGCGCGTTCCTGCCGATGCTCGACTTCTTCATCGTCAACGTCGCGCTGCCCACCATCGACCACGACCTCGCGGCGGGCCCCGCCGTGCTGGAGCTGGTCGCCGCCGGGTACGGCATCGCCTTCGCCGTCCTCCTCGTTCTGGGTGGCCGCCTCGGCGACGCCCTCGGACGCCGCCGGCTCTTCGTTGCGGGCGCCGCAGCGTTCGCCCTGACCTCCCTCGCCTGCGGTCTCGCCCCGACCGCCTGGACACTGGTGGCCGCCCGGGTGGCCCAGGGCGCCTCGGCAGCTCTGCTGCTCCCCCAGGTACTCGCGACGATCACCGCCACCAGCGGTGGTGCGCAGCGGGCCCGCGCCCTCAGCATTTACGGCGCGGTCGGTGGGATATCCGTGGTGATCGGGCAGGTCCTCGGCGGGATGCTCGTGTCGGCCGATCTGTTCGGCACCGGCTGGCGTGCGGTGTTCCTGCTCAATGTGCCGTTCGCCCTGCTGACCGCGCTGCTCGCCGTGCGGTACGTCCCGGAGACCCGGGCGCCGCACGCGGCCGGGGTCGACATGCCGGGCACGGCTCTGCTCACGGCCGCCCTCCTCGCCCTCTTCGTCCCGCTGATGGAAGGCCGCGCGGTCGGCTGGCCGCTCTGGACGTGGCTGCTGCTGGGTGCGTTCCCGCTGCTGGCGGCCGCTTTCCTGGTCGTCGAGCGCCGCGCCGAAGAAATGGGCAGGACGCCGCTGGTGCCGCTCTCACTGCTGCACATCCCGGAGATGCGCCGCGGACTCGCCATCGCGCTGCCGTACTTCACCGGCTTCGGCGGCTTCATGTTCGTGGTCGCCATCCTGCTGCAGCACGGACTCCGGCTGGACCCGGTCGCGGCCGGCTGGGCGCTGGTGCCGATGGCAGTCGGCTACTTCGTGGCATCGCTCTCCGGCCCGCGGCTCACCGGACGGTACGGCAGTCGGATCATCACTGCCGGCGCCGTCGTCCAGGGCCTCGGCCTGATCACACTGGTCGCGACCGTTCTCGCCGACTGGACGCACTTCTCACCGCTGCGGATGCTCCCCGGAGTCGCGCTGGCAGGCATCGGGCAGGGCCTGGTGGGCACGCCGCTCTTCCGCGTGGTGCTGTCCAAGGTCCCTGCCGAGCGAGCGGGTGTCGGCAGTGGGGTGCTGGCGACGACTCAGCAGTCCAGCCTCGCCCTGGGAGTCGCCACACTCGGCACCCTGTTCCTCTCCGTCGCGCCCACCATGGGGTTCGCCCACGCGCTGGCACTGGTGCTGGCCATCCAGTTCGGAGGGTCGGTGACCATTGCGGCGCTCAGCCTGCGGCTCCCCCGCTCGGTCGCCTGACCGCAGGTCCGCTGCAGGGGCACTCGCCCGAGCCCCGGCGCGCCCGTCGGTCGGCTGGACTCGGTCGGTCGGCTGGACGGAAAACCGGAAGCAGGTTGTCGGCTTCGAATGGGAGCATGGCGTCATGACGAGCACCAAGCCCACCACACCTCCCGAGTCCCGCACCCGCGAACAGCTGGTCGCTCTGGTGAAGGCCGGCGCGCGTCCCCGCTACCTGCTCTTCTGGGGCCACCGGCCCGAGCCGGACGGCCGGATCGGGCCGGGGTCGCTCAGCCAGTGGTGGCCGGGCGAGTTCACCGTCGACGGCGTGACGTACAAGACGGCCGAGCACTGGATGATGGCCGGGAAGGCCAGACTGTTCGGTGACGAAGAGACCCTGGCCCGCATCCTTGCCGCTCGTACACCGGGCGAGGCGAAGAAGCTGGGGCGCATGGTCCGCGGCTTCGACGAGCAGCGCTGGGCCGCCGAGCGGTTCGACCTGGTCGTCGAGGGCAACGTTGCGAAGTTCAGCCAGGACGAGGCCCTGCGGCACTACCTGGTGGGCACGTCCCAGCGTGTACTGGTGGAGGCGAGCCCGCTCGACCGGCTGTGGGGTATCGGGCTCGCAGCCGACGACAACCGGGCCACCCTGCCGCACGAGTGGCGAGGCCTGAACCTGCTCGGCTTCGCCCTCATGGAGGCCCGGGCCAGGCTCACCGGCTGATCCGCCGGGCGCGTACAGGTGTGAACCCTGCTGCCCTGCAGCCCGGTTCACGCGACCGGCGCATCCGAATTCGCCAACCTTCCCAACAGCAGGAACCGTTCGGCGAAAACCAGCGGACTCACGCCCGTAACACCGTCGCCGTATGGCTTCGCAAGGATGGCCCGAAGTCAGGGCCAGGGGCCGACTCGGCGACCCCGCGGCGGAGAGGGCTGGTCGGGCGGGAATGGCAGTGCAGGAGCTGGGGCCCACGGCAGCGAACATCCACATGCTGCGCACGGAGTTGGACGAGCTGCTCCGGGCGCGGCAGTACGCGGCGCAGCGCGAGCGTCGTCTCGCCGAGGCAGTACGTGCCGCAAGCGAACCGGACCGTGCACACGCCTACGCCCAGCCGCAACGCCACCCGGACCCGGAACTGCTGCGACGGCTGTCCCAGGCGCAGACCCTCAGGGAGGGCCTGGGCGCCCGTTGCCTCGAACTGAGTGAACGGCTGCTCGCCCTGGAGGACTTGGCACGGCAGAACGGCGGTGCCATCGGTGGCCCGGGCTACCGGCAGCCGTACGGATCGGCCGGTACAGCGCCACGAGATTCGGTCCCGCCCCAGCAGAACGCGGCCAACCGCGCCGGGGACGCCCGGGTCCGCGACGCCCGGGGGTCCGGTCCGGTCGGGGTCCAGCCGGTGGGGTCGGCCTCGCCGGCAGCACCGACACCACCGACGACACCCACCGCAGCACCGGCACCAACGACACCGGCACCCACACCACCGACATCCGCAACGCCGAGGGCATCCGCGAATCCGCCCGCACCGCTCAGGCCCCCGAAGCGGAAGCGCCCCACCGGTGCACGCTTCGGCGGGGCCTTCCTGGACGAGCCCGAGCCGGCACCGGCCGTGGCTCCGCAGTCCCAGGGCGCCGATGCCCGGGCGGGCTCGACTCCCCCGGCCCGGCCGGCGCCGGTCCGGGGTGCACGCTTCGGCGGTATACAGGGGTCCGCGGAGTCCGCGGCCGAAAACGCCGCACAGGCACCGGCCGGCTCCATGGACCACCCCGAGCACGTCCAGGACCACCGGGCAGACCCGGCGGAGGCCGAAGCGACGGAGGCCGCCGTTCCGCCGCTGCGCAGTGCCGAGGAGATCGCGGCCGTCGCCGGGCGCATCGGTGAGCTGCACCGCCGCGGCGCAGCGCACGAATCGGCGGCAGTGGTGGCGCAGGCAGCCGTGACACTGGCGCCCGAGAACGTGGCGCAGCTGGCCGGCCTGCTGCGCTCCCACGGGCCCTACGGCGCGGCCGCCTACCTGGCCCGCGCGACGGCGCACGGCTCGGCCGATCAAGCCGTCGGCACCCTTGCCGAGCTCCGCCGTGCCGGGCTGGTGGACGAGGCGAGCGAGCTGTTCCACGCCCTGTGGGGCGCACCCGCCTCCGCCCTGCCGTCGCTGCTCGCGGCGTTGGAGCGGGCCGGCCAGCCCGCGGACGGGCAGACCTTGCTGTGGGAGTGGGCCTCGGCGCCGCCCGCCGAACTGGCGGCGCTGGCAGTCGGGTTGTCGGCCGCGGGGCGCACCGGCGACGTACGGCATCTGCTGCGCCAGGCGGCGGGTCGGCCGATCGGCGATGTCGTGGCCGTCGTACAGCAGTTGGCCGCCCCGGCGGCTGGTGCGCCGGCACCGCAGCTGTCGGCCGTGCTGGTCAGGGAGGCCGCCGGGATGCGTTCCCCGGCCGATCTGGCCCAGCTCGGGCATGCGCTTCTGCCGCAGCGCGAGTTGTACGAAGTCCTCCTGGGTGCGGTCGCCGTGTTGGAGGAGAGCCGTTCGCGGGGTGCGCTCGCCGCCCTCCGCTCGGCCGGGCTCCCCACTGAACCACCGACCACCCGGGCACGCGGCCGCCGCTGACCTCCGGTTCACACCGGAGACGGCCCACCCCGGAAACAACGCGGCCCCCTCACCGCGGAGTCCGCGGCAAGGGGGCCGGAAGTCGCACCACCCGATGGCTCGCACCACCTGATGGCTCACACCGACCGATTCACACCGACCGGTGTCAGCAGCCGATCAGGCGGGCGGCCAGGTAGGACTTCACCTGGTCGAGCGAGACGCGCTCCTGCGCCATGGTGTCGCGCTCGCGAACGGTCACCGCGTTGTCCTCGAGGGTGTCGAAGTCGACGGTGACGCAGAACGGCGTGCCGATCTCGTCCTGGCGGCGGTAGCGCTTGCCGATGGCGCCGGCATCGTCGAAGTCGACGTTCCACGCGGTGCGCAGGTCGGCGGCGAGGCCGCGGGCCTTCGGGGAGAGGTCGGCGTTGCGGGAGAGCGGGAGCACCGCGACCTTGACCGGGGCGAGGCGCGGGTCGAGCCGCATGCCGACGCGCTTCTCCATCTGGCCCTTGGCGTTGGGCGCCTCGTCCTCGAAGTAGGCGTCGATCAGGAAGGCCAGCATGGCGCGGTTGAGGCCCGCTGCCGGCTCGATGACGTACGGGAAGTAGCGCTCGCCGGACTCCTGGTCGAAGTACTTGAGGTCCTGGCCGGAGTGCTCGCTGTGCACGGTGAGGTCGTAGTCCGTGCGGTTGGCGATGCCCTCGAGCTCGGAGAACTCGGTGCCGCCGAAGTTGAAGCGGTACTCGATGTCGACCGTGCGCTTGGCGTAGTGGGAGAGCTTCTCCTTCGGGTGTTCGAAGAAGCGCATGTTCTCCTCGCGCAGGCCGAGGTCGCGGTACCAGTTCCAGCGCTGCTCGAGCCAGTACTCGTGCCACTTCTCGTCCTCGCCCGGCTTGACGAAGAACTCCATCTCCATCTGCTCGAACTCGCGGGTGCGGAAGATGAAGTTGCCGGGGGTGATCTCGTTGCGGAAGCTCTTGCCGACCTGGGCGATGCCGAACGGCGGCTTCTTGCGCGAGGTGGTCTGGACGGCCTTGAAGTTGGTGAAGATGCCCTGCGCGGTCTCCGGGCGGAGGTAGGCGAGACCGGAGCCGTCCTCGACCGGGCCGAGGTGCGTCTTCAGCATGCCCGAGAACTCCTTGGGCTCCGTGAAGGCGCCCTTGTTGCCGCAGTTCGGGCAGTTGATGTCGGCGAGGCCGTTGGCCGGCAGCTTGCCGTGCTTGGCCTCGTACGCCTCCTCCAGGTGGTCCGCGCGGAAGCGCTTGTGACAGGAGAGGCACTCGGTGAGCGGGTCGTTGAACGTGGCGACGTGGCCGGAGGCCTCCCAGACCTCGCGCGCGAGGATCACCGAGGAGTCGAGCCCGACGACGTCCTCCCGACCGGTGACCATCGCCCGCCACCACAGGCGCTTGATGTTCTCCTTGAGCTCGACGCCCAGCGGACCGTAGTCCCAGGCGGCGCGGGTACCGCCGTAGATCTCGCTGCAGGGGTAGACGAAGCCACGGCGCTTGCTCAGGCTGACGATCGTGTCGATCTTGTCGGCGGCCACAGTGCTCTCTTCAGTACGACGGCACGGTCTGGGCACGGCTGGTTGCGCGCACCCGAATACCTCAGGTTACCGGGCACGCGGGTAGGACGTTCAAATCGGTATTGGCTGCCACCGCGCCCCGCGGCATCCGCCGCCGCACCCCGCCGTGTCCACCACCACACCCGCCGCATCCGCCGGCACACCCGCCGCATCCGCCGGCACACCCTGCAGGCTCGGCAAGCACACCGACGGCGCAGCAGAGCTCACGCTCCCGGCGGACGCCGCTCACCCAATCGAGTGAGTTGACAATCATTTCCACATAAGATGAGAATGGTTGTCATGACGCTCCCCCGACCTGCCGAAAGCCCCTCCCGGCCCCTCGGCGGCCTCCGCCGGTCCGCCAAGGCAGCGGCCCTCACCGCCACCGCCCTCGCCGCGGCACTCACGCTGACCGCCTGCGGCGGCAGCAGCAGCGCGCAGGACGCCGGCGGCAGGCTCTCGGTGGTCGCGTCGTTCTACCCGATGGAGTTCCTCGCCTCGCAGATCGGCGGCGAGCACGTGAAGGTGACCGACCTGACGGCCGCCGGCGTGGAGCCGCACGACCTCGAGCTGACCGCCAAGCAGGTCGGCGCCGTCCAGAAGGCCGGCGCCGTGCTCTATCTGAAGGGCCTGCAGCCGACCGTCGACAAGGCGGTCGAGCAGTCCCGTTCGAAGCACATCGTGGACGCCGCGGCGACCTCCCCGCTGGTCGACCACCACATCGACGAGGACGGTGGCGAGCACGGGGACGAGCACGGCGGCGAGGAGGCGGACGGCCACGGGCACGCGGGCCACGAGCACGCCTCCGGCCCGGCCGGCGATCCGCACATCTGGCTCGACCCCACCCGGTACGCGGCGGTCGCCAAGGCGGTCGGCGCCGAGTTCGCCGAGGCCGACCCGGCACACGCCGCCGACTACGAGAAGAACACCGCCGACCTGGTCGCCCGCCTGACCGCGCTGGACAAGGAGTTCCAGGACGGCCTGAAGGGTTCCGGGAGCAAGACCTTCGTCACCAGTCACGCCGCCTTCGGCTACCTCGCCGACCACTACGGCCTGGAGCAGATCGCCATCAGCGGCGTCGACCCGGAGGCCGAGCCCAGCCCGGCACGGCTCGCCGAGATCCAGAAGGCCGCCCGCGAGCACGGCGTCACCACCGTCTTCTTCGAGAGCCTGGTGAGCCCCGCGCTCGCCACCACCGTCGCGAAGGACCTGAAGCTGCAGACCGCCGTGCTCGACCCGCTGGAAGGCATCAAGGGCGGCAAGGGCGACTACTTCTCCGTCATGCGGCAGAACCTGACCAACCTCCGGACCGCGCTCGGCGCCACCAGCTGACGGGACACCACCCATGAGCCCAGTCCTCCCCCGGCGCACCGCGCCCGAGGCCCCCACGCCGACCCCCGCCACCTCCTCCGAAGCAGCCGCCCCCGAGCAGCCGGCCGCCGTCCGGCTGAGCCAGGCCGTGGCCTCCGTCGGCGGCCGCCCGGTGCTGCGCGGCGTCGACCTGACCGTCCGCCCCGGCGAGGTGGTCGCCCTGCTCGGTGCCAACGGCTCCGGCAAGTCCACCACCGTCAAGGCGGTGATCGGCGGCGTGCCGCTGGAGCGCGGGGAGCTGGAGCTGTTCGGCACCCCGTTCGGCCGCTTCCGCGCCTGGCAGCGGATCGGCTACGTGCCCCAGCGCACCACCGCCGCCGGCGGCGTGCCCGCGACCGTCCGCGAGGTCGTCTCGACCGGACGGCTGCCGCAGCACCGGCTGCGGCCGTTCCGCCGCGGCGACCGCCTGGCGGTCGACCGGGCACTGGCCGCGGTCGGCATGCTCGACCGGGCCGAGGACGGCGTGGCCGGTCTCTCCGGCGGCCAGCACCAGCGGGTGCTGATCGCCCGGGCGCTGGTCGGCGAGCCCGACCTGCTGATCATGGACGAGCCGATGGCCGGCGTGGACGTCGCCAGCCAGCAGGTGCTCGCCGACATCCTGCGGCGGGAGGCCGGGCGCGGCTGCGCCGTCCTGCTGGTGCTGCACGAGCTGGGCCCGCTGGAGCCGCTGATCGACCGCGCCGTGGTGCTGCGGGACGGCTGCGTGGCGCACGACGGCCCGCCGCCCGAGGGGGTCGGACAGCACGCGCTGCCCGGCCACGACCACGTCCACCCGCACGCCGACGACACCCACTCGCACACCCGGGGACTGCTCGCATGATCGAGATGCTCGAATTCGACTTCATGCAGCGGGCGCTGATCGCCGCCGTGCTGGTCGGGATCACCGCGCCGGCCGTCGGCGTCTACCTGGTGCAGCGCCGACAGGCGCTGATGGGCGACGGCATCGGGCACGTCGCACTCACCGGTGTCGGTCTCGGCTTCCTCTTCCAGGCCAATCCGGTCTGGATGGCCGTCCTGGTCTGCGTGCTGGGCGCCGTGGTGATGGAGCTGGTCCGCTCCCGCGGCAACCAGCGCGGCGACATCGCCCTCGCGATGCTCTTCTACGGCGGCATGGCCTGCGGAAAACTGCTGGTCAGCATGAGTGCGCAGGCGGGCAGCGGCAATCTGGAGAGCTACCTGTGGGGCTCCATCCTCACCGTGTCGCCGGGCGATCTCACCACCATCGCCGTGCTGGCGGCGATCGTCGTCGCGGTGACCTTCGGGCTGCGCCGCCAGCTGTTCGCGATCTGCCAGGACGAGGAGTTCGCCCGCGTCACCGGCATCCCCGTGCGGCTGCTGAACCTGCTGCTCGCGGTGATGGCCGCGGTCACCGTCACGGTCGCGATGCGGGTCGTCGGCCTGCTGCTGGTGAGTGCGCTGATGGTGGTGCCGGTAGCGGCGGCGCAGCAGGTGACGCGGTCGTTCCGGGCGACGCAGACCGCGGCGGTCGGGCTGGGCGTCACCGTGGCGGTGCTGGGTGTGGCGGGCTCGTACGAGGCGGACGTGCCGTCCGGCCCGGCGATCGTGCTGCTGGCCATCGCGGCCTTCGCGCTGCTCGGGGCGGTGGCCGGGCCGCTGGCCGGGCGCCGGAACCGCACATCGCCGGATGCCGGTCCCGAGGTCTGCGACGTGGTGCTGCCGGGCCGGCCGGAGGGCGGGGACGCCGCCGGGTCCGCCCCGGAGGAGGGCCGTGCGACGGTGCCTCCGGCGCGGAACGAGCCCCGCGGGACCGGGCCTTCGGCGGGCCGGGGGCTGGCACAATGAGGTGCGACAGCACCCCACCCCCTGGAGGACCCACGGTGACCACCGCAGGCCCGACGCCGCGCGCCCGATCCACTCGGCAGCGAGCCGCCGTCTCGGCGGCGCTGGACGAGATCGAGGACTTCCGGAGCGCGCAGGAGCTGCACGACATGCTCAAGCACCGGGGCGACTCGGTGGGCCTGACCACCGTCTACCGGACGCTGCAGTCCCTCGCCGAGGCCGGTGAGGTGGACGTGCTGCGGACGGCCGAGGGCGAGGCGGTCTACCGGCGGTGCAGCAGCGGTCACCACCACCACCTGGTCTGCCGGAGCTGCGGCGCCACCGTCGAGGTCGAGGGCCCGGCCGTGGAGCACTGGGCGAACGCCGTCGCCGCCGAGCACGGCTTCAGCGACATCGCGCACACCCTGGAGATCTTCGGTACCTGCGGGGTCTGCGCCCAGAAGGCCTGACCACGCGAAGAGGCACCTGCACACACGGCACCTGAACACGAGAGGCCCGGGTCGGTCGACCCGGGCCTCTCGCACGCACGCAGAAGCAGGTGCGGCCGTCAGCGCTGCGCCGGGACCTCCGCCGCGGCGGCGTCGTCGGCGGCCACCTCATTGGGGATGGCCCCGCCGAAGCGGCGGTCGCGCCGGGCGTACTGCTCGCAGGCGCGCCACAGGTCGCGGCGGTCGAAGTCCGGCCAGAGCACGTCCTGGAAGACGAACTCGGCGTAGGCGGACTGCCAGGCGAGGAAGTTGGAGGTGCGCTGCTCGCCGCTGGGCCGCAGGAACAGGTCGACGTCCGGCATGTCGGGGTAGTACAGGTACTTGGCGAAGGTCTTCTCGTTGACCTTCTTGGGGTCGAGCCGGCCGGCGGCGACGTCGCGGGCGATGGCCTGCGCGGCGTCGGCGATCTCGGCGCGGCCGCCGTAGTTGACGCAGAAGTACAGCGTCATGGCGGTGTTGTCCTTGGTCTGCTCCTGGGCGACCTGGAGCTCCTGGACGACGCTCTTCCACATCTTCGGCATGCGGCCGGCCCAGCGGATGCGGATGCCCATGGCGTCCATCTCGTCGCGGCGGCGGCGGATGACGTCCCGGTTGAAGTTCATCAGGAACTTCACCTCTTCCGGGGACCGCTTCCAGTTCTCGGTGGAGAAGGCGTAGAGGGAGAGGTTCTTGACGCCGATCTCCAGGCAGCCGCGGAGCACGTCGAGGACGACGCCCTCGCCGACCTTGTGGCCCTCGGTGCGGGGCAGGCCGCGCTCCTTGGCCCAGCGGCCGTTGCCGTCCATCACGCAGGCGACGTGGTTGGGCACCAGGTCAGCCGGGATCTTCGGCGGCCGGGCACCGCTGGGGTGCGGAGCCGGGGACTCGTAGGCCCGCTGCTTGCTGCCGAAGAGCCGTCGTGCTGCCATGCTCATTTCTCCACGTATCTCATCGAGCGGATGCCCCGCTCCAGGTGCCACTGCAGATAGGCGGCCACCAGTCCGCTGCCCTCGCGCCAGTACCGCGGCTCGCAGGAGTCCGCCGTCTGCCAGTCCCCGGACAGCAGTGCGCCGAGCAGGACCAGTGTCTCAGGGGAGGGTACGGCACTTCCAGGGACCCGACAGTCGGCGCACAGCACACCGCCCGCCTGGAGCGAGAAGAAACGGTTCGGACCGGGCAGGCCGCACTTGGCGCAGTCGGTGAAGCTCGCGCCGTAGCCGTTGACCGCGAGCGAGCGCAGCAGGAAGGCGTCGAGCACCAGGTGCGACTCGTGCTCCCCCGCGGCGAGCGTGCGCAGGCCGCCGATCAGCAGCAGGTACTGCTGGACGGCCGGCTCGCCCTCGTTCTCGGCGAAGCGCTCGGCGGTCTCCAGCATGGCCGTGCCGGCGGTGTAGCGGGCGTAGTCGCCGACGATCCGGCCGCCGTACGGGGCGATGGTCTCGACCTGGGTGCACAGCGGCAGGGAGCGGCCGACCAGGTCGCTGCCGCGGCTGAAGAACTGGATGTCGACGTGCGAGAACGGCTCCAGCCGGGCGCCGAACTTCGACTTGGTGCGGCGCACCCCGCGGGCGACCGCGCGCACCCTGCCGTGCTGGCGGGTGAGCAGGGTGATGATCCGGTCGGCCTCGCCGAGCTTCTGGGTGCGCAGCACCACGCCGTCGTCGCGGAACAGACTCATGCGGCGGCACTCCGGGCGACGGCGGCGGGCAGTATGGGCATCCCCCTATTCTCGCGCACGCCGGGCGGGCCGGGGGCGGCGTGTCGCGGGCAGCCGTGAGCCCGCACCGGGGGCCGGGGGGTTGCCCAGTCGGTGCGGGTCACAGCGGGCCCGGGAGGGGGGAGTCGGGCCCGGTCGAGGGGCGTCACGAATCAGGCACGCGCCGTCGGGAGCAGCAGAGGGTCGGGAGCAGCAGAGGTATCGGAACCGGCAGGAGTCTCGGGAGCAGCAGGGGCGTCGGTGCCGGCCGGGCCGGAACGGTTCAGCGCGGCGCGCGGGTGGCCGCCTCCAGCAGGTCCTCGACCTGCGGGGGGCCGAGCCGCAGGCAGCGCCCGACGGCGGCCAGCGCGGCCCGCTCCTGCGGCAGGTAGCCGCCGTCCGCGAGGGCGATCCAGGCACCCTGCATGACCAGCCGCTCGCGGCCGGCGGGGGCCAGGTGCGGGGCGAGCGGTTCGAGGGCGGCGTGGAGTTCGATGGCGAGGCCGCCGGCGCCGCTGGCGGCGGTGTCGTCGACGTCCTGGGGTTCGCCGCTGCTGCGGCCGGTGAGCGCGGCGAGCGAGGCGAGGACCTGGGCCTCGCCGCAGTCGTCGAAGCCCGCCTCACGGATGACGGCGCAGGCCGCGTCCCGGCCGGCCCGGCTGCCGGCGCCGCCGGCGGCGAGCACGGCGAGGGCGACGGTGTACTGGGCGTCGCGGAGCATCGCCGCGAGCCGGACGGAGGTGAGCTGCTCCAGCGCCTCGACGCCGTAGCGGCCGTGGCAGCTGGTGCACTGCACGCTGCCGATGACCGGGCCGAGCGGCAGCACCGGGGTGCCGAGCAACCGCAGCCACCGCCGGCCGTGCTGTCGGCGGTAGTTGCGGTCGCCGCCGCAGCCCGGGCAGAAGAAGTCACCGAGGACGTCTGTCCGCCAGCGAGGACGGACACCCCACAACCCTGTCACGGCGCCACTCCCCAGACATGGCAGGCGGCCTGCACATCTGCGGGCAGGTCACGCGACCGGACTCCGCGGGTCGTCCCACCGACCCCGGTTCCGGTGCGTCGATGTTGCCACGGTTGAGGGCACGTGTCAGCACCCCGAACGGGTGCCGGGGCGAAAAAATGTGGCGCAGGACACACGCCCTGCTACGGCCCAGGGAACGGCCCCGGAACGCGGCGAGGCGCCACCCCTGCGGGTGACGCCTCGCGCGTGTCGTCCGGCCGGGTCAGCCGCGCTGCGCCCGGTTGACGGCGCTGACCAGGGCCTTCAGCGAGGCCAGCACGGTGTTGCCGTCGATGCCGACGCCCCACAGCACCTTGCCGTCGACGGCGCACTCGACGTAGGCGGCGGCCTGGGCGTCGCCGCCCTCGCTCAGCGCGTGCTCGGCGTAGTCCAGGACGCGGACGTCCAGGCCGATGCCGGCCAGGGCGTCGACGAAGGCGGAGACCGGGCCGTTGCCGGAGCCGGTCAGCGCGGTGCGCTCGCCGTCCACCACGGCCTCGGCGTGCAGCACGTCGCGGCCGTTCTCGGTGGTCAGGCTGCGCGGGCCGTCCAGCGAGATGCGGCCCCACGCGTTGTCCGGGGTCGGCAGGTACTCGTCCTGGAAGACCGCCCAGATCTCGGCCGGGGTGACCTCGCCGCCCTCGGCGTCGGTCTTCGACTGGATGTTCTTCGAGAACTCGATCTGCATCCGGCGCGGCAGGTCCAGCTTGTGGTCGTTCTTCAGGACGTACGCGATGCCGCCCTTGCCGGACTGGCTGTTGACCCGGATCACGGCCTCGTAGGAGCGGCCGACGTCCTTGGGGTCGATGGGCAGGTAGGGGACGCCCCAGGTGTACTCGGAGACCGGGACGCCGGCGGCGGCCGCGTCGGCCTCCAGGGCGTCGAAGCCCTTCTTGATCGCGTCCTGGTGCGAGCCGGAGAAGGAGGTGTAGACCAGGTCGCCGGCGTAGGGGTGGCGCTCGGCGACGCCCATCTGGTTGCAGTACTCGGCGGTGCGGCGGATCTCGTCGATGTCGGAGAAGTCGATCATCGGGTCGACGCCCTGCGAGAACAGGTTCATGCCGACGTTGACCAGGTCCAGGTTGCCGGTGCGCTCGCCCTGGCCGAACAGGCAGCCCTCGACGCGGTCGGCGCCGGCCATCACCGCCAGTTCGGCGGAGGCCACGCCGGTGCCGCGGTCGTTGTGCGGGTGGGTGGACAGGCAGACGAACTCGCGGCGGGTCAGGTTCCGCGACATCCACTCGATCTTGTCGGCGTAGACGTTCGGGGTGGACCGCTCGACGGTGGTCGGCAGGTTCAGGATGATCTCGCGGCCCTCGCCGGGCTGCCAGACGTCCATGACCGCCTCGCAGACCTCCAGGGCGAAGTCCAGCTCGGTGTCGATGAAGATCTCCGGCGAGTACTCGTAGCCCAGGACGGTCTCGTCGCCCAGGATCTTCTCGGCGTACTCCATCACCAGGCGGGTGCCGTCCACGGCGATCGCCTTGATGTCGTCCTTGCTGCCCTTGAAGACCACCCGGCGGAACAGCGGCGAGGTGGCGTTGTACAGGTGGACGGTGGCCCGCGGCACGCCCTTCAGGGACTCCACGGTGCGCTCGATCAGGTCCTCGCGGGCCTGGGTCAGCACCGAGATGGTGACGTCCTCGGGGATCGCGTTCTCCTCGATCAGGGAGCGCACGAAGGCGAAGTCGGTGGCGCCGGAGGACGGGAAGCCGACCTCGATCTCCTTGTAGCCCATGCGCACCAGCAGGTCGAACATCTTGCGCTTGCGGGCGGGCGACATCGGGTCGATCAGGGCCTGGTTGCCGTCCCGCAGGTCGGTGGACAGCCAGCGCGGGGCCTGCGTGATGACCTTGCTCGGCCAGGTGCGGTCCGGCAGGTCGACGGTGCCGAAGGGTACGTAGCGGTGGAACGGCATCCCGGAGGGCTTCTGCTGCACCGTGTTCGCCGTGATCGGGGTGGGGCGGTCGATGAACGCGCGGGCGACGGACGACTGCTCGGTCATGGGTGACTCTCGGCTTCCATGTCGATTGCGGGCTGATCGGGGCTAGGACACCCGAACTCGGCCGACTGGTGTGCCGCATCCAGAAAAGGGCGCAACACGACTCCCCGCGGCGAGGGAATCGGCCTCCGATGGACTTACAGGCCCTCGCCGCGGCAGCTAAGAAGAAGCAGCCCGTAACGCATGATGCTCCCCAGCGTAACCCAGCCCGTCGGGCACACGAAGTGAAGCCCGCCACGATTCCACCCACTGAGACAGTTCGATTTCTGCAGGGGTGGTGACATCTCGTCATGCATGCGTCACCCTGGGCGACATGGCTGCGACTTCAGCGTCCCCGTTCTGCGCCATCGTCCCGCCCCACATCCTCGACCGGCTCGCCGAGCTGGGCCATGCGCCGGCCCGCCGCTCGGTCGTCCTGGACTCCGCCCTGCGCGAGCAGCGGCTGCTGGCCGCTGCTCCCGCCGCTGCCGTGGTGCAGCGGCTGGTCCGCACGGTCGCCGACGCCGGGCACGACGAGACACTGCCCGGCCGCACCGTCCGCTCCGAGGGCGGCGGCCCGGTCGCCGACGACTCCGCGAACCGCGCCTACGACGGTCTCGGCGCCACCTACGCGCTCTTCCGCGAGGTCTACGGCCGCGCCTCGATCGACGACGCCTGGATGCCGCTGGACGCCACCGTCCACTACGGCGACCGCTACGACAACGCCTTCTGGAACGGCAGCCGCATGGTCTTCGGCGACGGGGACGGCGAGATCTTCGTCGACTTCACCGTCTGCCTGGACGTCATCGGCCACGAACTCGCCCACGGCGTCACACAGTTCACCGCCGACCTGGAGTACCGGGACCAGTCCGGGGCGCTCAACGAGTCCGTCTCCGACGTCTTCGGCTCGCTGGTCAAGCAGTACGCGCTCGGCCAGACCGCCGACCAGGCCGACTGGCTGATAGGCGCCGGGCTGCTCGCCCCCGGCGTGCGCGGCGTCGCCCTGCGCTCGATGAAGGCCCCCGGCACGGCGTACGACGACGACCGGCTCGGCACCGATCCCCAGCCCGGGCACATGGACGGCTACGTCCGCACCCGCCGCGACAACGGGGGCGTGCACATCAACTCCGGCATCCCCAACCGTGCCTTCCACCTGGCGGCCACCGCCCTCGGCGGCCACGCCTGGGAGGGCGCCGGGCGGATCTGGTACGACACCCTCACCAGTGGCCGGCTCGCCCCGAACACCGGTTTCGCCGCCTTCGCCCGCGCCACCGTCGCCACCGCGAGCTCCCACTACCCCGCGTACACCCGGGTCGCGGACGCCGTCGCCGACGCGTGGGCACAGGTCGGTATCACCACAACCTGAGGGAGGGGTGGACTCTGTGAAAGACCTCGGAAAAGACCGTCCTGCGTAGCACACTGACAACCATGCGTATCCAGGTCACCAGGACCGGCGGCTTCGCCGGCCACGCCCAGCACGCCGAGCTGGACACCGCCGAGCGCCCGGACGCGCCGCACGTGCACGCGCTGGCCCGCGAGGCCATGGCCGGCGGGCTGCGCGCCCCCACGTACGGCGTGCCCGACGGATTCCACTACGAGATCACGGTCGACGGCCGCACCGTCTACTGCGCCGACCCGAAGCTCAGCGACTCCCAGCGCGAACTGGTCGGGCTGGTCCTCCGCGAAGGCGCCTGACCCCCGGCCCACCGCGCGCCGACCGCTCACGCCGACCGCGCGCCCCGACCGGCCCGGCCCGGCCGCCGGCCTCAGCGGTGCCGGCCTCAGCGGTGCCGGCCCTCGAAGCGGACGAAGTCCCGGCCGCGAGGCCCGGCCTGTGCGAACAGCGACTGCCCGACCGCCGTGTCGGGGGCGCCGACCACCGCACACAGCCGGCGCAGCACCTCCTCGCTGCTCGGCCGGCTGCCGTCCGGCGCAGGGTCGTTGCGGACCGCGGCGAGCTCGGCGGCGTCCCGCAGTCCGGTCTTCTGCGCGATCTTCGCGCAGTACGCGTCCCAGTCCGCACGGTGGGCGGCGTACTCGGCCGGGTCCGCCGGCGGCGTCCAGTCGGCAGACCAGCTCAGCTCGCGGTAGCCGCCGCCGGAGTAGCAGGCGGTGGCGGAGGCGCAGCGGCCGTCGTCCTCCAGCAGCCAGACGGCGGCCTTCACCTCGAAGGCGAGGTCCCAGGCCGGGTCGAGCAGCCGGGAGCGGGAGATCCGGCCGAACCGCGGCTTCGGCGGGTCGAAGAGGACCGCCGTGCCGCCGTCCGCCCCCGGGTAGAGGTAGCCGCCGAGCTTGGAGCGGCCGAGGGCCGCCCGGACCCGGTCGGGGTGGGCGGCGGTGACGGCGGCGTACGTGGGCACGGCGGTACTCCTCGGAGCGGTGGAACCGGTGGAAGGGGCGAAAGGGACCGGGCTCAGTCGGCCGGGCGGAAGGCGGAGGCCGGGTAGCGCAGCTGCCCGGGCACGGCGGCGTCGACCGCGTCGACGGCCGGGCCGATGCCCGCCCACAGCTCCGGCACCACCGGGATCACGCAGGTGTCGCGGCCGAACACGACCCGGCCCGGGCCGCGCATCTCCACACCCACCACCTCGGTGAAGGGCACGTGGTGCACCGTGCCGTCGGGCTCGCGCGCCCACAGCCCGCGGTCGTCGACCGCGAGGCGGGCCCGGCGGGCGTCCGAGGAGCGCAGCCGGTCGACCAGCGGCGGGCGGAACACCTTTGCGCCGGGCGGGAGTTCGCCCTCGGCGCCGCAGGCCCAGCGGGGCAGCGGGCGGCCGTCCGGCAGCTTCGGGTCGACCTCGGTGCCGCAGGGGACGACGAGCAGCACGGTCTCCAGTGCGGCGGCGAAGGCCTGCCGCGCCTCGTCCGGCGTCACCTTCTCCAGGACGGCGAGGCGGGTCTGCGGGTCCTGGTAGGTGAACCTCGGTTGTCCCATGCCCGTTCTTCGCCTTCCGGAGCGCTCGTCGGCCGGAAGAGACCGTCTCGGTCCCCGGGGGATGACCGGGTGCCGAGACATGAAGGACGGACACGGGGCATGTGAACGGACGGTGCGCGACCCCTCCGCGACTTGCACACCGTCCGTGCATCGCCGATACCGGGGACGGGCGGACAGGCCGAAGGCCCGCAGGCGGCTGCCTGCGGGCCTTCGGGATGCCGGGGTGCCGGGGTGCCGGGGTGCCCCCGGCCTACTCAGAAGCCGAGCTTGCGGAGCTGCTTCGGGTCGCGCTGCCAGTCCTTGGCGACCTTGACGTGCAGATCGAGGTAGACCGGGGTGCCCAGCAGCGCCTCGATGTGCTTGCGGGCGGTGGTGCCGACGTGCTTGAGCCGCGAGCCCTTGGCGCCGATGACGATCGCCTTCTGGCTCTGCCGCTCGATGTAGACGTTGGCGTGGATGTCCAGCAGCGGCCGGTCCGCGGGCCGGCCCTCGCGCGGCAGCATCTCCTCGACGACCACGGCGAGCGAGTGCGGCAGCTCGTCCCGGACGCCCTCCAGGGCGGCCTCGCGGATCAGCTCGGCCACCATGATCTGCTCGGGCTCGTCGGTCAGGTCGCCGTCCGGGTAGAGCGGCTGGCCCTCCGGGAGGAGCTTGGTGATCAGGTCCGCCACCAGGCCGACCTGCTGGTCGCCCACCGCGGAGACCGGAATGATCTCCGCCCACTCGATGCCGAGCTCCTCGCCCAGCTGGTGGACGGCGATGAGCTGCTCGGCCAGCCGCTTGGAGTCGACCAGGTCGGTCTTGGTGACGATGGCGACCTTGGGCGTCTTGCGGATCTCGGCGAGCTCCTTGGCGATGAACTTGTCGCCGGGGCCGAGCTTCTGGTCGGCGGGCAGGCAGAAGCCGATCACGTCGACCTCCGCCCAGGTGGTGCGGACGAGGTCGTTGAGCCGCTCGCCGAGCAGCGTACGGGGCTTGTGCAGGCCGGGCGTGTCGACCAGGACGAGCTGCGCGTCCGGCCGGTGCACGATGCCGCGCACGGTGTGCCGGGTGGTCTGCGGTCGGTCGGAGGTGATCGCGACCTTCGTCCCGACCAGGGCGTTGGTCAGGGTCGACTTGCCCGCGTTGGGACGGCCGACGAAGCACGCGAACCCGGAGCGGTACGGGGAGGAAGGGGCATTCATGGCCACCATTCTCCCTGATCACCCGGGCCCGGACGGACGCTGCCCGGCAGCCGCCGTCAGCCGCTCTTCCTACCGCCGGTCATCGCGCCCACCAGGACCACCACCAGGAGGACGAGCGAGCCGATCAGCCAGTACGGCGACCCGGTCTCCCGCCAGCGGCCGAAGCCCATCACGGTGAGCAGCAGCCCGGCGAAGAACGCCAGTACGCCCATGTCCCCTCCCCTGCACCGACCCGTGCGCCGGGACGGCAACGCCCGGACGGCCCCGCGCCCCCGCCGGGCCGGTCATCAGACTATCGGGCGCAGCCGGCCCGGCGGGCGGGTCTCAGCGCGCTTCGGCGCGGGTGCGCAGGGCGGCGTCGGGGCTGGCCAGCAGCACCGGGGTGCCGGCGCCGCCGAGGTCCCGGACGGCCGCCAGGTCGGCCTCGGCGGGCTCGTCCGCCTCCCCGACCACGGCGGCCGCCTCCAGGCCCTTGGCGCCGCTGGCCACGGCCATCGCCACGGCGGTCTGCAGCGCGCTGAGGCGCAGCGACTCCAGCGCCACGGTGCCGGCCGTGTAGGTGCGGCCGGTCTCGTCGCGCACCGCGGCACCCTCCGCCACGCCGTTGCGGGCGCGGACGGAACGGGCCAGCGTGATGAGCTTCTTGTCCTCGGGGTCCAGTTCGGTGATCTCACTCATGGGCCCTGAGCATAGGCGGGCGGGCCTTCGCCGTCCGCGCCGGACCGCGGGGCGGACACCCGCCCGCCCGTTCAGCCGTCGGCCTCCCCCAGCAGCGCACCCCGGCCGGCCGGGGCGAAGAGCGCCAGGGCCTCGTCGACGCGCCGCAGCGCATCGGCGTCCAGGGTGACCCCGGCCGCCGCGGTGTTCTCGGCGATGTGGCCGGGTGTCCGGCTGCCCGGAATGGGCACCACGTGCTCGTCCTGGTGCAGCAGCCAGGCCAGCGCCAGCTGCCCGGGAGTGAGCCCGAGGTCGGCGGCGATGCCCCGGAGCGGGGCGTAGCGGTCGTTGTTGGCCTGCAGGTTGGCCTCGTCGAAGCGCGGGATGTGCCGGCGGAAGTCGTCGTCGCCGAGCTGCCGGACGGTGCCGGTGAGGAAGCCGCCGCCGAGCGGGCTCCAGGCGACCAGGCCGACGCCGAGTTCGCGGGCGGCGGCCAGCAGCTCCAGGTCGACCGGCTGCCACATCGACCACTGGGTCTGGACGGCGGCCACCGGGTGGACGGCGTGGGCGGCGCGCAGCTGGGCGGCGGTCACGTTGGAGAGCCCGAGGTGGCGGACGAGCCCGGCCACGACGAGGTCGGCGACGGCCCCGACGGTGTCCTCGAAGGGCACCTGCGGATCCGGGAAGTGCGGGTAGTACAGGTCGATGACGTCGGTGCGGAGGTTGCGCAGCGACTGCTCGGCGTAGCCGCGCACGTACTTCGGCTCGGCGTTGACGGCGAGCTCGCCGAAGGCGTAGCCGACCGGGAAGCTGTGCGGCTCGGCGCCCTCCGGGATGCGGAAGCCGAACTTGGTGGCGATCACCACCTCGTCGCGGCGGCCTGCCAGCGCCCGGCCGACCAGGGCCTCGTTGTGGCCGTCGGCACCGTAGCCGTCGGCGGTGTCGATCATCGTGGCGCCGGCGTCCAGCGCGGCGTGCAGTGCGGCGGTGCCGCGGTCGTCGTCGGTCTCCCCGTACATGCCGGGCGAGAGCACCATGGCTCCGAAGCCGACGGGTGCGGTCGTCAGGCCGCCGAGCGAGCGCTCGCTCATCTGGTCCCCCCTCGTGGTCGCGTGCGGACCGTTCGACGCTGCCGTGGATCTGACGGACAGTCAAGTACATTCCGCACCCCGGACGGGTGCCGGGCAGCGCGGGGCCGGGACCGCGGCGCGGCGGTCCCGGCCCGCGGGGCTGCGGCTCAGTGGCCGACCGGGTTGGGCGGTCCGGGCTTGAGCACCTTGACCAGGGTCTGCGGTCCGTCGGGCTGGGTCTGCGGCCCGCTGTGGCGCATGCGCCAGTAGGGGTTGTTCTGCGGCAGATGGCTGCTCACTCTGCCGTACATGCCGAAGGTGACGACGACGAAGCCGAAGGCGAAGCTGAAGATGACGTTGGGGATCTCGAACGCCAGCCGGTTGGCCGTGCTGTCGAGCAGGATCAGGCCGACGAAGCCGGCGAGGATGAACACCACACCGACGATCATGTTGAGCGTGGACGCGAAGTTCCCTCCGATCACGGCGCCGATGATCAGGATGCCGCCGACCACGATCGACAGCACGCTGAGCGCGCCGTTGCTGGACAGCCCGAGGGTCTCCTTGCCGTCGGTGTCGAAGAACCCCACGGTGTCGAAGAGTCCGAGGATGCCGAAGACCACCAGGAACACGCCGCCGAGACCGGCGCCCCAGCGGTAGACCTGGGCGAGCCTGTGGTCCACGGGAAGTTCGTCTTGCAGTTTCATCGCTGCCTCCCGCCGTGCGTCAGCCTTGGCCGTGGTAGTCGCGGTGGAACGGGACCTCGTGCAGGTACAGCGAGCCGCACTGCTGGCAGGTCTTCAGCCCCGTCCCCCAGTCCGTCTCCGGCCTGGTCTCGGCATCGGGTTCGATCTTGGCGCCGCACATGCCCTCGCTGGGGTTGGCGGTCCGGACGATGTGCCACCTGCTCACCTCGCCGGACCGGCCCGTCGGGCCGTACTCCGCGCGCAGTTGGTGCGTCATACCCTCCATGGTGCAAACGCCCGGGCACGCCCGGCAAACGCGGGCATGCCACCAGGGGCGCGCCCGCGCCCCTGGTGGGGTACCTGCCTAGTGCCTGACGCGGCACTAGTGGTCGGCGAGGGCGTCCTCGGCGTCGGCGTCGGCGCGGACGGGGGCGGCGACCAGGGTGTCGATGCGGTTGCGGCGCCCGGCGGAGCTCTCGGCGTTCAGGCGGATCGCCACCAGGTCGGTGGCCGTCTCGTCCGGGACGGGGATGTCGCAGGAGGAACCCGGGATCGGCACCCGCCCGAGGTGCTTGGCGAGCAGGCCGCCGACGGTCTCGACGTCCTCGTCCTCCAGCTCCAGGCCGAACAGCTCGCCGAGGTCCTCGACCAGCAGGCGGGCGGTGATCCGGTACGAGCCGTCGCCGAGGTCCTCGACCGGGGCGATCTCCCGGTCGTACTCGTCGGTGATCTCGCCGACGATCTCCTCCAGGATGTCCTCGATGGTGACCAGGCCGGCGGTGCCGCCGTACTCGTCGATGACGATCGCCACGTGCGAGCGCATCTGCTGCATCTCGCGCAGCAGGTCGCCGGCCGGCTTGGAGTCGGGGACGAAGACGGCCGGCCGCATGACGGTGCCGACCTGCTCGGACTCGGCGTCCCGGTTGACGTGGGTGCGCCGCACCAGGTCCTTGAGGTAGACGATGCCGACCACGTCGTCCTCGTTGTCGCCGACCACCGGGATGCGGGAGAAGCCGGAGCGCAGCGCCAGGGTGAGGGTCTGCCGGACGCTCTTGTGCCGCTCGATCATCACCAGGTCGGTGCGCGGCACCATCACCTCGCGGACGATGGTGTCGCCCAGCTCGAAGACGGAGTGCACCATGCGGCGCTCCTCGTCCTCGATCAGGTCGTCCTTCTCTGCGAGGTCGACCAGGGCGCGCAGCTCGGCCTCGGAGGCGAACGGGCCCTCCTTGTAGCCCTTGCCCGGGGTGAGCGCGTTGCCGACGAGGATCAGCATCTTCGGAATCGGCCCGAGGATGCGGGCCAGCGGCAGCAGCACGAAGGAGGCGGCGGTCGCCGTGGTCAGCGGGTGCTGGCGGCCGATGGTGCGCGGCGAGACGCCGACCGCGACGAAGGACACCAGCACCATCACGGCGATCGCCGAGAGCACGGCCTGCCAGGTCTTGTCGACGTTCCGGACGAAGACCACGGTGACCAGGACGGCCGCCGCCATCTCGCAGGCCACCCGGATCAGGGTGGCCAGGTTGAGGTAGCGGATCGGGTCGGTGGCCACGGTCAGCAGCCGGGCGGAACCCTTCCGGCCAGCCCGGACGGCCTCCTCGGCGCGGAACCGGGACACCCGGGAGATGCCGGCCTCGGCACACGCCGCGAGCCAGCCGACCACCACCAGCAGCAGAGCCCCGACGAGGAAGCTCGTACTATCACCACTCACGGACGGCCGGCCCTCAGTGGGTGGTCGGCGCCGGGGAGATCCCGGACAGGCCGCGGCCGGAGCGCCAGTCGTCCAGGATGCGCTTCTGCAGCCCGAACATCTCCCTCTCCTCGTCCGGCTCCTCGTGGTCGTAGCCGAGGACGTGCAGCACGCCGTGCACGGTGAGCAGTTGCAGCTCCTCGTCCATGGAGTGCTGCGAGGGCGCGGCCTTGCCCTGCTGCTGGGCGACCTCGGGGCAGAGCACGATGTCGCCCAGCAGGCCCTGCGGCAGCTCCTCGCCCTCCTTGCCGGGCCGCAGCTCGTCCATCGGGAAGGACATCACGTCGGTGGGCCCGGGCAGGTCCATCCACTGGACGTGCAGTTCCGACATCGCGTCGCTGTCGACGAGGATGACGGAGAGCTCGGACTGCGGGTGGATCCGCATCTTGTCGAGGGCGTAGCGGGCGACGTCGAGGATGGCTTCCTCGTCGACGTCCCACCCGGACTCGTTGGCGATGTCGATCGACATGGAGGGCTTGTGACTCAGCTTTCGGTGCGATGGGACTGGCGCGGGGCACGGGCGCCCCGGCGCTGGACGGGTTTGCGGGCGGGCGCGGCGTCGTCGGCCTCCTGCTGGGCGTCCCAGCGCTCGTAGGCGTCGACGATCCGGCCGACCAGCTTGTGCCGCACCACGTCGGTGCTGGTCAGCACCGAGAAGTGGATGTCGGGCACGTCGGCGAGGATCTCCTGGACGACCTTGAGGCCGCTGCGGGTGCCGCCGGGCAGGTCGATCTGGCTGGTGTCTCCGGTGACCACCACGCGGGAGTTGAAGCCGAGCCGGGTCAGGAACATCTTCATCTGCTCGGGCGAGGTGTTCTGGGCCTCGTCGAGGATGATGAAGGCGTCGTTGAGGGTGCGGCCGCGCATGTACGCGAGCGGCGCGACCTCGATGGTGCCGGCGGCCATCAGCCGGGGGATGGAGTCCGGGTCCATCATGTCGTGCAGCGCGTCGTAGAGCGGGCGCAGGTACGGGTCGATCTTCTCGTAGAGGGTGCCGGGCAGGAAGCCCAGCCGCTCCCCCGCCTCGACGGCCGGCCGGGTCAGGATGATCCGGTTGACCTCCTTGGCCTGCAGGGCCTGCACGGCCTTGGCCATGGCCAGGTAGGTCTTGCCGGTGCCGGCGGGGCCGAGGCCGAAGACGATGGTGTGCTTGTCGATCGCGTCGACGTAGCGCTGCTGGTTGAGCGTCTTGGGGCGGATCGTGCGGCCCCGGTTGGACAGGATGTTCGCCGTGAACACCTCGGAGGGCGCCGGGTGGCCCGGGTCCTCGGCGGCGCTCCTGAGCATGGCGATGGAGCGCTCCACGGCGTCCTCCGTCAGGGGTTGGCCGGTGCGCAGCACCAGCATCATCTCGTTGAAGAGCTGCTCGACCAGCCTGACCTCGGAGCGGTCTCCGGTGGCCGTCACCTCGTTGCCGCGCACATGGATGTCGGTCTGCGGAAAGCCCTGCTCGATCACTCGCAGGAGCGAGTCGGCGGCACCCAGCAGAGTCACCATCGGGTGCTTCTCAGGGATCACGATCCGGGCGCTGGCCTCCGCCTCGCGGCGCGGCTGTCCGTTGGTACGGGTCTGCGGTGTGTCACTCATGGGTCGGCGCTGCGGCCTGCCTCATCCCCATCCGTCGTCTCGGGGTGCAGCTCGGGGGTCTCCGAGGTCACCAGGGTACGCCGCACGGGCCCTCTGCCGGAGGGCAGGGGCGGTGCGGCACCGCCCGCGGCGGCCGGATTCGATGGTGGGCCACTCGTCCGGACCACGCGAATGGTTTTCCGCTCAGAGGTGTCCCATCAGGGGCGTCCATGCGCCTACGACCGGCGGCGGGGGACCGGGACACGGGCCAGGTCCTCCGCGACGACGATCTCCCCGTCGAAGTGCTTGCGGGCCTCGGCGAGGTGCTGGTCGAGGACCGGGTAGCGCTGCGAGAAGTGGGTGAGGACGAGGGTGCGGACGCCGGCCGCGGCGGCGACCTGGGCGGCCTGGGCGGCGGTGAGGTGCCCGTGCTCGCCGGCGAGGTGGGCGTCGGCGTCCACGAAGGTGGCCTCGATGACCAGCATGTCGACGCCTTCGGCGAGTTCTCCGACGCCGTCGCACAGCCGGGTGTCCATGACGAAGGCGAAGCGCTGGCCGGGGCGGGTCTCGCTGACCTCGTCCAGGGTGACGGTGCGGCCGTCGACCTCGATCCGGCCCTGCTGCTGGAGGGTGCCGACGGCGGGGCCGCGCAGGCCGAGGGCGGCGAGGCGCTCCGGCAGCATCCGGCGGGAGTCCGGTTCGGCGAGGCGGTAGCCGAACGACTCCACCGGGTGCGACAGCCGGACGGCGGACAGCTCGAAGGGGGCGCCGGGCGCCGGCAGCGGGCCGGGGTCGAGGATCGGGTGCTGCCGGAGTTCGGCCGTCTCGTGGAAGGCGGAGGCGTACCGCAGCCGGTCGAAGAAGACCTGGCCGGAGGCCGGGTAGTAGGCGTCCACCGGGTGCGGGACGCGGTCGAGGTTGATCCGCTGGACGACGCCGGCGAGCCCCAGGCAGTGGTCGCCGTGGAAGTGGGTGACGGCGATCCGGGTGATCTGGGTGGCGGAGACCCCGGCGTGCAGCATCTGCCGCTGGGTGCCCTCGCCCGGGTCGAAGAGCAGGCCCTCGCCGTCCCAGCGCAGCAGGTAGCCGTTGTGGTTGCGGTGCCGGGTGGGCACCTGGCTGGCGGTGCCGAGGACGACGAGTTCGCGCTGGGACACCTCAGACCATGCCCTCGCGCAGCTGCACGCCGCCGAGCACGTGCACGTGGGCGTGGAAGACGGTCTGGCCGGCGCCGGAGCCGGTGTTGAAGATCATCCGGTAGCCGTGGCCGTCGATCTTCTCGTCCTCGGCGACCCGGCCGGCCTCGACGAGGAGCTCGGCGGTGATCTCCGGCTCGGCGGCGGCGAGCGCGGCCGCGTTCGGGTAGTGCACCTTCGGGATGACCAGCACGTGGGTCGGCGCCTGCGGGTTGATGTCGCGGAAGGCGACGGTGCGCTCGGTCTCCCGCACGACGGTCGCCGGGATCTCCCCCGCCACGATCTTGCAGAACAGGCAGTCGGGCTGGGCCTCGCCGGCCATGACGTTCTCCTTGCGGTGGTGCTGGTCCTTCTGACGGTCCGCAGCCTAGGGCATCCGCCGCGGCCCCGAGGGCAGCGGCCGTCCCGGGGCGCGGGGAGGGAGGCTCCCCGCGCCCGGGGCACGGCCGGGCCGGCCGCTACAGCTCCGGGATCGCCGGCGGGGTCTTCGCCGGCCGCTCGGCGAGCGCCTCCAGCGCCAGCCGGACGCCCTCGGCGAGCTGGGGGTCGCGGCCGTCCGCCCAGTCCTGCGGCGCGCAGTCCACCACCACGTCCGGGTCGACGCCGTGGTTCTCCACGCCCCAGCCGTAGCCCTCCAGCCAGAAGGCGTACTTGGGCTGGGTGACGGACGTGCCGTCGACCAGCGCGTACTTGCTGTCGATGCCGATGACGCCGCCCCAGGTGCGGGTGCCGACCACCGGGCCGATGCCGAGCGCCTGGATCGCCGCGTTGACGATGTCGCCGTCGGAGCCGGAGAACTCGTTGGCGAGCGCCACCACCGGGCCGCGCGGGGCGTCCCCGGGGTACGGCTCGGGGTTGGCCAGGTCGCGGCCGCGGTCCCAGCCGACGATCCGCCGGTTGAGCTTCTCGACGATCAGCTGGGAGGTGTGGCCGCCGCGGTTCTCCCGCAGGTCGACGACGACGCCCTCGCGGGCCAGCTCGACCCGCAGGTCGCGGTGGAGCTGCGCCCAGCCGGAGGAGACCATGTCGGGCACGTGCAGGTAGCCGAGCTGGCCGCCGGAGCGCTCGCGGACCTCGGCGCGGCGGCCGGCCACCCAGTCGTGGTAGCGCAGTGCCTCGTCGTCGGCGAGCGGGACGACCACCGGGTGGCGGTGGACGCCGTCCTTGCCGGCCACGGTGAGCTCGACCGGCTGGCCGGCGGTGCCCGCGAGCAGCGGGGCCGGGCCGGTCACCGGGTCGACCGGGCGGCCGTCCACGGCGAGGACGGCGTCGCCGGGGCGGACGGCGGCGCCGGGGGCGGCCAGCGGGGAGCGGGCCCGCGGGTCGGAGGACTCGCCGGGCAGGATGCGTCCGATCCGCCAGACGTCGCCGTCGCGGACGAGGTCGGCGCCGAGCAGGCCCTGCCGGCGGGCGGACTCGGTGCCGCGGCCGGGCGGGGTGACGTAGGCGTGCGAGGTGCCGAGTTCGCCGACGGTCTCCCACAGCAGGTCGACCAGTTCGTCGTGGCTGCCGAGCCGCTCCACCAGCGGGCGGTAGCGCTGCAGGACGCCGGCCCAGTCGACGCCGTTCATGTCGGCGCGCCAGAAGTTGTCCCGCATGATGCGGCCGTTCTCGTCGAACATCTGCCGCCACTCGGCGGCCGGGTCGACGGTGACCCGGACCCGGGCGAGGTCGACGTCGACCTCGTCGTCCTCGCCGGCCTTCTGGTCGGCGGGGACGATCCGCAGCCGGGACTCGTCCAGCACCGCCAGCCGGGAGCCGTCGCCGCTGACCGCGTAGCCGTCCAGGGCGCCGACCAGCTCCTCGGCGCGGCGCTTCTTGAAGTCGAAGCGCTCCAGCACCGGGCGGGGGTGGTCCTCCTCCAGCGAGGCGGCGGTGTCGCCGAGCTCGCCGAGCAGCGGCAGCCGCGTCCAGACCACGCCCTCCTTGGTGGCCCTCAGGCTGCCGAAGGAGCCGCCCTCGACCGGGAAGGGGAGGATGCGGTCGGCGATGCCCTCCAGGTCGACCCGGGTGGCGGCGGGGGCGCCGTCCTCGGTGTCCGTGCCCTCCTTGGCGTCCTTGCCGGACGGCCTGCCGTCCTCCTCCTCGCCGCCGACCGGGCGGCCGGCCCGCTGCGGGCCGAACGGCGACGGGGTGTCGGCGGCCAGGGTGATCAGGTAGGGGCGGCAGCCGGTCGGGAACGACAGGTCGAAGGAGTGCGCGTCGTACACCGGGTCGAAGCTGCGCACCGACAGGAAGGCCAGGTGCCTGCCGTCGGAGGTGAAGGCCGGCGCGTAGTCGACGAACCGCTGCTGGGTGGCCTCGCTGACGCTGCGGCTGGTCAGGTCGGCGAGCATGATCTGGCGCAGCGACCAGGCGCCGAGCGCCGGGCTGGACCAGGCCAGCCAGTTGGAGTCCGGGCTGAAGACCAGGCCGGTGGCCTCGCCGTTCTCGCTGCGGGCGAGCTCGTGCACGGTGCCGTCGGAGAGTGCGACGAGCAGCACCCGGCCGTCGTGCGAGGCGACGGCGAGCTGTCGGCCGTCCGGCGAGACGGCCAGGTCGAGGACCCGGCCGAGGCCGCCCGCGGCCAGCCGGCGCCGGTCGGCGGCGAGCACCGCGGGCGCGTACTCGAGCGCGTCGTCGCCCTCGGCGTCGGTGACCCAGACGGCGCCCTGGGTGCCGTCGGCGCCGGGCACCACGCGGGCGAGGCGGGCGCGGGCGCCGGGGGTGGCGTCCAGCACCCGGGCCGGGCCCTCACGGTGCGTCAGCCAGTGCACGGTGCCGCGGACGACGACGGCGCTGGCCCGGCCGGTGCGGTCCGGGGCGACGGCGTCGAGCCGGCCGGCGGCCGAGACCGGGTGCGGCTGGCGGCGGGTGCGCGGACCGGCGAGCCGGATGTCCAGGCGGCGCGGTTCGGCGCCGTCGAGGTCGTCGAGCAGCCAGAGGTCTCCCCCGCTGTGCCAGACCACCCGGGTGCCGTCGGTGGTGGCGTTGCGGGCGTAGAACCCGCCGTCGCTGTGCCGGCGCAGGTCGGAGCCGTCGGGGAGGCTGGAGTACAGCTGCCCGGTGCCCTCGTGATCGGAGAGAAAGGCAATCCTGGAGTTGTGGGGCCCGCCGACCCACAGCGGCGACTCGATGTTGCCGTCCAGGCCGGTGTGCAGCCGCTCGAAGTCCCGCTCGCCGATCCACAGCTTGCCGGTGGTGCCGCCGCGGTAGCGCTTCCAGTGCGCGGGCTCCCGGCTGAAGGCCGACAGCAGCAGCACGCGGTCGCCCTCCGGCTCGAAGGCGAGCCCGCCGACCGGCCCGTAGGGCAGCCGGGCCGGCTCGCCGCCGTCCAGCGGGACGGCGAAGGCCCAGGTGCGGCGCAGGGTGGCCTGACCGGCGGTGGTGACGGCGACCGGGCGGCCGTCGGCCGTCCAGCCGCGCAGCGCGGTGCGGGCGCTGCCCCAGTGGGTGAGTCGCCGGGAGGGGCCGCCGTCGGTGGGGGCGACGTGGATCTCCGGCGCGCCGTCCCGGGTCGATGTCCAGGCGACGTGCCGGCCGTCCGGCGAGAAGCGCGGGTGGCTGACCGGCGTCTGGTCCGCCGTCAGCCGCCAGGCCCGGCCGCCGTCCAGCGGAGCGAGCCAGACGTCGTCCTCGGCGACGAAGGCGACCAGGTCGCCGTGCAGGTGGGGGTGGCGCAGGTAGGCGCCCTGGGAGGTGCTCTGCGGTTCGGTCACAGCAGCACCCTAGGCACCGCCGCGCCGCCCCGCAGGGGGTTTCTTCTTGAGCGTACGAACCCGGCGCGAACCGGCCGCCCGCGCGCCCCGCGGGCAGGGAGGAGTCAGGACCAGCGGCCGGTGCGGCCGAGCAGCAGGGCGCCGGCCGCCACGCCCGCCGTGGAGGTGCGCAGCACCGACGGGCCCAGCCGGTACGGTGCGGCGCCCGCCTCGGCGAAGGCGGCCAGCTCCTCCGGCGAGACGCCGCCCTCCGGGCCGACCACCAGCACGATGTCGCCCTTCTCCGGCAGCGCCGCGGTGGCCAGCGGCTCGGCGCCGTCCTCGTGCAGCACGGCCGCGAAGGCCGCCGCGGACAGCACCGGCGCCAGCTGACGGGTGGTCACGAGGTCGTGGACCTCGGGGAAGCGCAGCCGCCGGGACTGCTTCCCGGCCTCCCGCGCGGTGGCCCGCCACTTGGCGAGGGCCTTGGCGCCGCGGTCGCCCTTCCACTGGGTGATGCAGCGGGAGGCCGCCCACGGGATCACCGCGTCGACGCCGACCTCGGTCATGGTCTCCACCGCGAGCTCGCCGCGGTCGCCCTTGGGGAGGGCCTGGACGACGACGATCCGCGGGCCCGGCTCGGGCTCCTCGCGGACGGTGTCCACGGTGACGTCCAGCGCGTCCTTGCCGTGCACGGCGGTCACCGTGCCGTCGACCCCGAGGCCGAGCCCGTCGGCCAGGGTGATCGCCTCGCCGGCCTCCAGCCGCTTCACCGCGGCCGCGTGCCGCCCCTCGGGCCCGTCCAGCCGCACCACCGCACCGGCCACGGCCCCGGCCAGGACCGCACTCTCGACGACGAACACCGGCGCAGTCATGACAGGGGCTTCCTTACGAGAGTGAGTGCCGAAGGGGCGCGGGGAACTGCGCAGTCCGGGGGTGGGTCACTGCGCGCTCAGGGCCGACCCCTGGTCCGTACGGTGACCCGCATCCGAATTGCGCAGTCCCCCGCGCCCCTGGTGGTCGGCCCTGAGCGGTGGCTCCTAGCGCCCGTTGAAGGCGTCCTTGAGGCGGGAGAACAGGCCCTGCTGGCCCGGTGCGAACTGGCCGGACGGGCGCTCCTCGCCGCGCAGCATGGCGAGCCGCCGCAGCAGCTCCTCCTGCTCGGGGTCGAGCTTGGTCGGCGTCTGCACCTCGACATGCACTATCAGGTCGCCCCGGCCGCCGCCGCGCAGGTGCGTGATGCCGCGGCCGTGCAGCGGGATCGACTGCCCGGACTGGGTACCGGGCCGGATGTCGACCTCCTCCAGCCCGTCGAGGGTCTGCAGCGGCACCTGGGTGCCGAGGGCGGCCGCGGTCATCGGGATGGTGACGGTGCAGTGCAGGTCGTCGCCGCGCCGCTGGAACACCGCGTGGCTGGTCTCGGCGATCTCCACGTACAGGTCGCCGGCCGGGCCGCCGCCGGGGCCGACCTCGCCCTCGCCGGCCAGCTGGATGCGGGTGCCGTTGTCGACACCGGCGGGGATCTTGACGGTGAGGTTGCGGCGGGCGCGGACGCGGCCGTCGCCGGCGCACTCCGGGCACGGGGTCGGCACGACGGTGCCGAAGCCCTGGCACTGCGGGCAGGGGCGGGAGGTCATGACCTGGCCGAGGAAGGACCGGGTGACCTGGGATACCTCGCCCTTGCCGCGGCACATGTCGCAGGTCTGGGCGGAGGTGCCCGGTGCGGCGCCCTCGCCGGAGCAGGTGGTGCAGGTGACGGCGGTGTCGACCTGGAGTTCCTTGGTGGTGCCGAACGCGGCCTCCTCCAGGGTGATCTCCAGGCGGATCATGGCGTCCTGGCCGCGGCGGGTCCGCGAGCGCGGGCCGCGCTGGCCGCCGGCGGCGCCGAAGAAGGCGTCCATGATGTCGGAGAAGCCGAAGCCCGCGGCGCCGAAGCCGCCCGCGCCCGCGCCACCGCCGCCGTTGGGCGACAGCGGGTCGCCGCCGAGGTCGTAGACCTGGCGCTTGGCCGGGTCGGAGAGCACCTCGTAGGCGGCGTTGATCTCCTTGAACCGCTCCTGGGTCTTCGGGTCCGGGTTGACGTCCGGGTGCAGCTCACGCGCGAGGCGTCGGAACGCCTTCTTGATCTCGTCCTGCCCCGCATCCCGTCGGACGCCGAGTACCGCGTAGTAGTCCGTGGCCACCAAATGCTCCGCTTGTTCCGCCTCTAGAAGGTGCTTGCGTCCGACCGGCTGCGCTCGTTGCGCAGCTCGCTGTTACGACTCGGCCAGGATCTGACCCACGTACCGTGCCACCGCTCGCACCGCCCCCATTGTGCCCGGGTAATCCATCCGGGTCGGACCGATCACACCCAGCTTTGCCACGCTCTGGTCGCCCGAACCGTAACCGACGGAGACCACGGACGTGGAATTGAGGCCCTCGTACTCGTTCTCCCGGCCGATCCTGACCGTCATTCCGGACTCCGCGGTCTCACCCAGCAGGCGCAGCAGCACCACCTGCTCCTCCAGTGCCTCCAGCACCGGCTGGATGGTCAGCGGGAAGTCGTGCCCGAAGCGGGTCAGGTTGGCCGTGCCGGCCAGCATGATCCGCTCCTCGTTCTGCTCGGCGAGGGTCTCGAAGAGCGTCGCCAGCACGGTGGAGACGATCGGCCGGTCGCCGGGCTCGAAGGCGTTGGGGAGGTCGTCCAGGACGGAGGGCACGTCCGGCAGCCGGCGGCCTGCGGCCTGGGCGTTGAGCTTGGCCCGCAGGTCGGCCAGCACGCTCTCGCCGACCGTGCCGGGGCAGTCGACGATGCGCTGCTCCACCCGGCCGGTGTTGGTGATCAGGACGAGCATCACCTTCGCGGGTGCCAGCGCGACCAGTTCGACGTGCCGGACGGTGGAGCGGGTCAGCGACGGGTACTGCACGACCGCGACCTGGCGGGTCAGCTGGGCGAGCAGCCGGACGGTGCGGGTGACCACGTCGTCGAGGTCGACTGCGCCCTCCAGGAAGTGCCGGATGGCCCGGCGCTCGGGGGCGGTCATCGGCTTGACCTCGGCCAGCCGGTCGACGAACAGGCGGTAGCCCTTGTCGGTGGGGATGCGGCCGGCGCTGGTGTGGGGCTGGTGAATGAAGCCGTCCTCCTCCAGCGCCGCCATGTCGTTGCGCACCGTCGCCGGGGAGACGCCGAGGTTGTGCCGCTCGACGAGGGCCTTGGAGCCGACCGGCTCCTCGGTGCCCACGTAGTCCTGGACGATCGCGCGCAGCACGGCGAGCCTGCGCTCGTCGAGCGGGCGGACGCTTGGACGCGTGTCGATGAGACGCTCGTCGACCCTGCGCTCATTGACCACGGGGCACGCACCTCCGTCTTCGCCCGTTGGACCTGGTGACCGTCCGGTTCTCTGGCACTCTGGATGGCAGAGTGCCAGGACCGTACCTGCCAGTGTAAGTGCCCGACCCCGACGGCTGGAACGGGCCTCCCACGTGATCCTCGACCGATCCGGCGGGCGCGTCCCGTGCCCTGTCCGGCGGCCGGTGGCAGCATCGAAGGCGAGCGAGCTACCGAAGGAGCAGCGATGTCGTCGACACGGCAGCACTCCCGCTTCGCACCGGACCGCGGCCTGACCGGCCGGATGGTCACCACCATGTTCCTGATCGGCCTGGTCTACGTGGGGTTCACCGGGCTGCTGATCGTCCTGCTGCGCGGTGCCTGGCCGCTGATCCTGGTGCTGTCCGGCGGCCTGTTCGTCGCGCAGTTCTGGTTCAGCGACAAGATCACCCAGAAGGCGATGGGCGCCCACGAGGCGTCGCCCGAGGAGTATCCGCAGCTGCACGGCACGATCGACCGGCTCTGCGCGCTGGCCGACATGCCCAAGCCGCGGGTGGCGGTCGCCCGCAACGACATGCCGAACGCCTTCGCCACCGGCCGCAACCCGCAGAACGCGGTGGTCTGCGTGACCACCGGGCTGCTGCGCCGGCTGGAGCCGGAGGAGCTGGAGGGCGTCCTCGCGCACGAGCTGTCGCACGTCGCGCACCGGGACGTGGCCGTCATGACGGTGGCCGGCTTCCTCGGCGTCCTGGCCGGCGTGATGACCAGGGTCGCGCTGTACGGCGGCTTCCTGGGCGGCAACCGCAACAGCAACGACCCGAACACGGCGATCGCGCTGATCGTCGTCCCGCTGGTCAGCATGGTCGTCTACGCGCTGAGCTTCCTGCTGACCCGGATGCTGTCGCGCTACCGGGAGCTGGCCGCCGACCGCTCGGCGGCGCAGCTGACCGGGCGGCCGAGCGCGCTGGCCTCCGCGCTGACCAAGGTCACCGGGCAGATCGCCGCGATCCCGACCGAGGACCTGCGCAAGGCGCAGCCGTACAACGCCTTCTACTTCGCCCCGGCGCTGAACGCGCGGGAGGCCGCGTCCCAGCTGTTCTCCACCCACCCGTCGCTGGAGCAGCGGCTGGCGCAGCTGGCGAAGATCTCCGCCGAGCTCGGCCGCTGACGGCCGGGGAGAGGACGGTCATGGGATTCCTGGACACCCTGCTCGGGCGGAGCAAGCCGGTGAAGCCGGACCTGGACCAGCTGTTCGGCATCCCGTCCGCCGCGCTCACGCTGGAGGCGGCGGCCGGGTTCCTGCCGACCGGGCTGGGCTCGGTCTGCTTCGCGGCCGTCGAGGGCGGTGCCTTCGAGGAGGTGAAGCGGCAGGTCCGGGCGCTGCTGGACGCGGACACCGACCGCGGCGGCGTCCCGGTGGAGGCCTCCCGCGACGACTACGGGTACTCGTGGCTACTGGCCCGGCACACACCGGAGGAGCTGCCGGACCTGGTCAACGACCTGCACGCGGTCAACAGCGAGCTGGAGGCGCACGGCTTCGGCCCGCAGCTGCTGTGCTCCCTGGTGGGCTTCAAGGACGCCGAGGGCCGGTCGCTGGCGCTGGTGTACCTGTACAAGCGGGGCAGCTTCTACCCGTTCGCGCCGGTTCCGGGCGGCGGGGAGAAGCGGAACAGCCCGCTGGAGCTCCAGGTGAAGGCGATGCTCGGCGACGACCTGCGGATCGAACAGGAGCTGTCCCGGTGGTTCCCGGTCTGGGGCGCACCGGGGCTGTAGCGGGCGCACGGCGGCCCGGCGCGCCGTAGGCCGGACGGGGGATGCGCGGGCGTCGGGCTCGTACACTCCGTCCATGCGCAGCAGGCAGTACGGCCCCGACCTGACCCCGCCCTGGAAGCGGCAGCAGCCGGCCCCGGAGGTGGCTGCCGAGCGGGACCTGGTGGTCGAGGAGGCCGCGACCGGGTTCTGCGGGGCGGTGGTGCGCTGCGAGAAGACCGCGGAGGGCCCGACGGTCACCCTGGAGGACCGGTTCGGCAAGCACCGGGTGTTCCCGATGGTGGAGCGCGGCTTCCTGCTGGAGGGCCGCGTGGTGACCCTGGTGCGGCCCGCGGGGCCGGCCCCCGCGCAGGCGCCGGGCCGCACCGCCTCCGGGTCGGTCGCGGTGCCCGGGGCGCGGGCCCGGGTGGCCCGGGAGTCGCGGATCTACGTCGAGGGGCGGCACGACGCCGAACTGGTCGAGCGGGTCTGGGGCGACGACCTGCGGATCGAGGGCGTCGTCGTGGAGTACCTGGAGGGCGTGGACGACCTGCCGGCGATCGTGGCCCGGTTCGGGCCCGGCCCGGAGCGCCGGCTCGGCGTGCTGGTCGACCACCTGCTGCCGGGCACCAAGGAGCACCGGATCGCGGAGCAGGTCTCCGGCGGCTCGGTGCTGGTGGTCGGCCACCCCTACATCGACGTCTGGCAGGCCGTGAAGCCCGCCTCCGTGGGCATTCCGGCGTGGCCGGAGGTGCCGCGCGGGGAGGTGTGGAAGGAGGGCGTCTGCCGCCGCCTGGGCTGGCCGGTGGACCCGCCCGCGGCCTGGCGCCGCATCCTCGCCTCGGTCGACTCGTACCGGGACCTCGACCCCGCCCTCCTGGGCCGCGTCGAGGAACTGATCGACTTCGTGACCGCCACCGACACCCCTTAGGGGCGCGGGCGAGCCGCTCAGGAGCGCTGGGGGCACCTCGCGCCCCTGAGCGGCTCGCCCCTCTCTAGTCCACGAGGTCGCGGACGACGGCGTCGGCGAGGAGGCGGCCGCGCAGGGTGAGGGCGGCGCGGCCGTCCGCGTGGGCGGCGGGGTCGAGCAGGCCCTCCTCCAGGGCGTGCAGGGCGGCCTTGCGGCCGTCCTCGGTGAGGAGGTCGAGCGGGCAGCCGTCGACCAGCCGCAGCTCCAGCAGGATGCGCTCGACCCGGCGGTCCTCCTCGGCGAGGACCTCGCGGCCGAGGGCGGGGGTGCGCCCCTCGGCGAGGGCCCGGGCGTAGGCGGCGGGGTGCTTGGCGTTCCACCAGCGGACGCCGCCGACGTGGCTGTGTGCGCCGGGGCCGGCGCCCCACCAGTCGGCGCCGGTCCAGTAGAGCTCGTTGTGGCGGCAGCGCCCCTCGGGGGTGGTCGCCCAGTTGGAGACCTCGTACCAGGAGTAGCCGGCCCGGCTCAGGGCGTCCTCGGCGATGAGGTAGCGGTCGGCGTGCACGTCGTCGTCGATCATCGGGAGTTCGCCGCGGCGGACGCGGGCGGCGAGCCGGGTGCCCTCCTCGACGATGAGGGAGTAGGCGGAGACGTGGTCGGGGCCGGCGCCGATCGCGGCGTCCAGGGAGGCCCGCCAGTCGTCGTCGGACTCGCCGGGGGTGCCGTAGATGAGGTCGAGGTTGACGTGGTCGAAGCCGGCCTCGCGGGCCTCGGCGACGCAGGCCTCGGGGCGGCCGGGGGTGTGGTGGCGGTCGAGGACCTGCAGGACGTGCCTGCGGGCGCTCTGCATGCCGAAGGAGATCCGGTTGTAGCCGCCCTCGCGGAGCTCGGCCAGGTAGGCGGGGCCGACCGACTCCGGGTTGGCCTCGGTGGTGACCTCGGCGCCCGGGGCGAGCCCGAACTCCTCGCGGAGTGCGGCGAGCATCCGCACCAGGTCGCGGGCGGGCAGCAGGGTGGGTGTGCCGCCGCCGAGGAAGACGGTCCGCACGGGCAGGTCGGTGTCGCCGAGGACCTTCCGGGCGAGCCGGATCTCGGCGATCACGTTGTCGGCGTAGGTCTCCTGCGAGGCGACCGCGCCGGAGGAGCGCAGCTCGGTGGCGGTGTAGGTGTTGAAGTCGCAGTAGCCGCAGCGGCTGGCGCAGTACGGCACGTGCAGGTAGAAGCCGAACGGCCGGCTGCCGAGCCCGGTGAGGGCGTGCGCGGGCAGGGAGCCGTCGGACGGCACCGGTTCGCCGTCGGGGAGAGCGGAGGGCATACCCCCCATTGTCCCGTACGGCCCGGGTTGCCCCGGAGCCGCACGGGACGGCGGGTGTCAGGCCTCGTTGGAGCCGGCGTACATCTCGGTGATGGCGTCGGCGTACTCGCGCTCGACCACCGGGCGCTTGATCTTGAGGCTCGGGGTCAACTCGCCGTGCTCGACGTCGAGGTCGCGCGGCAGCAGGGTGAACTTCTTGATCGCCTGCCAGCGCTGGAGCTCGCCGTTGAGACGCTGGACGAACCCGTTGATCAGCTCGTTGGTCTCCGGTGCGGCGACCACCTCGGCGTAGGACTTGCCGGCCAGGCCGTGCTCGGCGGCCCACGGCATGATGACCGTCTCGTCGAGGCCGATCAGCGCGGTGCAGAAGTTGCGCTGGTTGCCGATGACCAGGACGTTGCTGACGAACGGGCAGACCGCCTTGAACTTGCCCTCGACCTCGCTCGGCGCGACGTACTTGCCGCCGGAGGTCTTGAACATGTCCTTCTTGCGGTCGGTGATCCGCAGGTAGCCGTCCTTGTCGAGCTCGCCGATGTCGCCGGTGTGGAGCCAGCCGTCCGGCTCCAGCACCTCGGCGGTCTGCTCGGGCAGCTGGTGGTAGCCGCGCATGACGCCGGGGCCGCGGAGCAGGATCTCGCCGTCCTCGGCGATCCGGACCTCGGTGCCGGGCAGCGGCAGGCCGACCGTGCCGACGCGCGTCGCGCCGTCCCGGTTGACGGTGGAGCCGGCCGAGGTCTCGGAGAGGCCGTAGCCCTCCAGGATCGGCACGCCGGCGCCCATGAAGAAGAAGCCGATCTCGGGGGCGAGCGCGGCGCTGCCGGAGACCGAGCCGCGCATCCGGCCGCCGAACGCGGCGCGGATCTTGGCGTACACCAGCTTGTCGGCGACCTTGTGCTGCAGGGTCAGCCCGAACGGGGCGGTGGCCCTGCCGGTGGCGATCTGGTTGGCCTGGGTGGTGCGCGCGTAGTCGCGGGCGACCTTGGCGGCCCACATGAAGATCTTGTACTTGGCGCCGCCCTCGGCGCGGGCCTTGCCGGCGATGCCGTTGTAGACCTTCTCGAAGATGCGCGGGGCGGAGGCCATCAGGGTGGGCCGGATCGCGGGCAGGTTGTGGATGATCCGGTCGACCCGGCCGTCCACGGCCATCACGTGGCCGGTGGCGATCTGGCCGGAGATCAGCGTCTTGCCGAAGACGTGCGACAGCGGCAGCCACATGAACTGCACGTCGTCGGAGCGCAGCAGCCCGCTCTGCTCCTGGGCCAGGCCCTCGTACGCCCAGCAGTCGTGCACCAGGCGCACGCCCTTGGGACGGCCCGTGGTGCCGGAGGTGTAGATGAGGGTGGCGAGCTGCTCGGGCTCCAGGGCGTCGACGGCCTTCTCGATGGCGTCCGGGTGGTCGACGAGGTAGGCGGCGCCGCGCTCCTCCAGCTCCGCCAGGGTGATGACGGTCAGTCCGGCGGTCTCCGGGGCGCCGGCCGGGGCGTCGAAGAGGATCACCGTCTCCAGCTCGGGCAGCTGGGCCTTCTCCTCGACCGCCTTGGCGAGCTGCTTCTCGTTCTCGGCGAACATCGCCCGACTGGCCGAGTTGCGGAGGATGAACGCCGTTTCGTCGGCGTTGGTGCTGGGGTACACGGTGGTGGTGGCAGCACCGGCGCACATGTTCCCGAGGTCCGCGATGATCCACTCGACCCGGGTGGTCGAGGAGATCGCGACGCAGTCCTCGGACTCGATACCCAGCGACATCAGGCCTGCCGCCACTGCTCTGACCCGCTCCGCGGTCTGCGCCCAGGTGAGTGAGCGCCACTGCTCTGCGCCGGGCGCGCCGTCCGCGGCGTGCTCGTCGACCGGCACCGGGTAGCGGTACGCCTCACCGTCGGGTGTGGCCTTTACCCTGCTGAGGAAGAGATGGGCCACAGAGGGCGGACGCCGCTCGATCATGGACTGCGCGGAACTCAACGAGGACCTCCGGGGGGCGGGTGGCCGAGGGTGAGGGACGGGCGGCCGTGGGGGCAGCCGAACCGGCCCGCCTTGTTAACCAGCAAGTAACAAGAAACCAGGCAGCAGCCTAGGGCGTGAGCGGCCGTTCCGTAAGGGGGTCGGGACAGCTGGCACACCTTCGGACCTGCAGTGCAGACGCGGTCCGCCCCGGCGACACGGGCGGTCCTAGCACGAAATACCCAGTTGCGAGTAGACCTAAATGAGGATGCGCGCATCCGCGTCGAGGACGAGAGTGTCACGGTGCTGATCAGACTCTTGAGGGCCCACCTAGGGCCCTACCGCCAACCGATCCTGCTGCTGGTGCTCCTCCAGCTCGTCTCCACCCTCGGAGCCCTGTACCTGCCCACGCTGAATGCCGACATCATCGACAACGGCGTGATCAAGGGCGACACCGGCTACATCCTGCGGATCGGCGGCGTGATGATCGTCGTCTCGCTCGCCCAGGCCGTCTGCTCGATCATCGCCGTCTACTACGGCGCCCGCACCGCCATGGGGGTCGGCCGCGACATCCGCGCCACCGTCTTCGACCGGGTGCAGAGCTTCTCCGCGCGGGAGCTCGGCCAGTTCGGCGCGCCCTCCCTGATCACCCGCACGACCAACGACGTCCAGCAGGTCCAGATGCTGGTGCTGATGGCGTTCACCCTGATGGTGGCAGCACCCATCATGTGCGTCGGCGGCATACTGATGGCCCTCAACCAGGACGTCCCGCTCTCCGCCCTGCTGCTCGCCGTGGTGCCGCTGCTCGGCATCGTCGTCGTGCTGCTGGTCCGCCGGCTGCGCCCGCAGTTCCGCGGCATGCAGGAGCGCATCGACGGCGTCAACCGCATCCTGCGCGAGCAGATCACCGGCATCCGGGTCATCCGGGCCTTCGTCAAGGACGGCCACGAGCAGGACCGCTTCGCCGGCGCCAACCAGGACCTCGCCGACGTCTCGCTGCGGGTCGGCCGCCTGATGGCGTTCATGTTCCCCGCCGTGATGTCGGTGGTGAACATCTCCAGCGTCGCGGTGCTCTGGTTCGGCGCCCACCGGATCGACAGCGGCGAGATGCAGATCGGCGCCCTGACCGCCTTCCTGTCCTACCTGATGCAGATCCTCATGAGCGTCATGATGGCCACCTTCATGTTCATGATGGTGCCGCGCGCCGAGGTCTGCGCCGAGCGCATCCAGGAAGTGCTCACCACCGAGCCCAGCATCGCCGCCCCCGCCGTGCCGGTCACCGAGCTCGACGGCCGCGGCCGGCTGGAGCTGCGCGACGTCGAGTTCCGCTACCCCGGCGCCGAGGCACCGGTGCTCCGCGGCATCGACATCCTCGCCCGCCCCGGCGAGACCACCGCGATCATCGGCTCCACCGGCTCCGGCAAGTCGACCCTGCTCGGGCTCGTCCCCCGGCTGTTCGACGCCACCGGCGGCCAGGTGCTGGTCAACGGCGTGGACGTCCGCGAGATCGACCCGGCGCGGCTCTCCGAGGCGGTCGGCGTCATCCCGCAGAAGCCCTACCTGTTCTCCGGCACCGTCGCCAGCAACCTGCGCCACGGCCGGCCCGAGGCCACCGACGACGAGCTCTGGCAGGCCCTGGCCACCGCCCAGGCCAAGGAGTTCGTCGAGATGCTCCCCGAAGGCCTGGACGCCCCGATCGCCCAGGGCGGCGCCAACGTCTCCGGCGGCCAGCGCCAGCGCCTGGCGATCGCCCGGGCCCTCGTCCGCAAGCCGGAGATCTACCTCTTCGACGACTCCTTCTCCGCCCTCGACTACGCCACCGACGCCAGGCTGCGCCGGGCCCTGGCCGCCGAGACCGCGGACGCCACCGTCGTCATCGTCGCCCAGCGGGTCTCCACCATCCGCGACGCCGACCGGATCATCGTGCTCGACGAGGGCGCCGTCGTCGGCAGCGGCACCCACCACGAGCTGATGGCCGGCAACCCGACCTACCGGGAGATCGTCCTCTCCCAGCTCACCGAACAGGAGGCGGCGTGACCACCCCCGGCCCCAAGGCCCAGCGCAGCGCCTCGCAGGAGGCCGCCGCCCGGCGCGGCCCGGCCGGCCCCGGCCGCTTCATGGGCGGCCAGGGCGCGGAGAAGTCCATGGACTTCAAGGGCTCCGGCAGGCGGCTGCTCGGCCTGCTCCGCCCCGAGCGCACCCTGCTCTACGGCGTGCTCGCCCTCGGCGCCGTCAGCATCGGCTGCGCGGTCGCCGGCCCGTACGTGCTGGGCCACGCCACCGACCTGATCTTCGCCGGCGTGGTCGGCGCCCAGGCCCCGGCCGGCATCAGCAAGGAACAGGCGCTGGAGGGTCTGCGCCTGGACGGCAAGGGCGGCATCGCCGACATGCTCTCCACCGTGCCCTTCACCCCCGGCCAGGGCATGGACTTCAACGCCATCGGCACCGTCCTGCTCTGGGTCCTGGCGATCTACGCGGCCTCCGCCGTCTTCGGCATCGCCCAGGGCCGGATCGCCACCACCGCCATCCAGCGCACCGTCTACCGGCTGCGCCAGGACGTCGAGTCCAAGATCGCCCGGCTGCCGCTCAGCTACTTCGACCGCCAGCCGCGCGGCGAGGTGCTCAGCCGGGTCACCAACGACATCGACAACATCGGCCAGTCCATGCAGCAGACCACCGGCCAGGTGGTGAACTCCCTGCTCACCATCGTCGGCGTGCTCGGCATGATGTTCTGGATCTCGCCGCTGCTGGCCGTGATCGCGCTGATCTCGGTGCCGCTGTCCGTGGTCGTGGCGGCCAAGGTCGGCAAGCGGGCGCAGCCGCAGTTCGTCACCCAGTGGAAGACCACCGGCGCGCTGAACGCGCACATCGAGGAGATGTACACCGGCCACACCCTGGTGAAGGTCTTCGGCCGCCAGCAGGAGGCCGCGGAGATCTTCCGCAAGGAGAACGAGGCGCTGTACGCCTCCAGCTACCGGGCGCAGTTCATCTCCGGCATCATCCAGCCCGCGATGATGCTGATCGGCAACCTGAACTACGTGCTGGTCGCGGTCGTCGGCGGTCTGCGGGTGGCGAGCGGCGCGCTGTCCATCGGCGACGTGCAGGCGTTCATCCAGTACTCCCGCCAGTTCAGCCAGCCGCTCACCCAGGTCGCCTCGATGTCCAACCTGGTGCAGTCCGGCGTGGCCTCCGCCGAGCGCGTCTTCGAACTGCTCGACGCCCCCGAGCAGACCCCGGAGCCGGCCATGCCGGAGCGCCCCGCCGAGCTGGCCGGCCGGGTCGCCTTCGAGGACGTCTCCTTCCGGTACGAGCCGGAGAAGCCGCTCATCGACAGCCTGTCGCTGAAGGTCGAGCCGGGCCACACGGTCGCGATCGTCGGCCCGACCGGCGCCGGCAAGACCACCCTGGTCAACCTGCTGATGCGGTTCTACGAGGTCAGCGGCGGCCGGATCACCCTGGACGGGGTGGACATCGCCGCGATGTCCCGCGAGGAGCTCCGCTCCGGCATCGGCATGGTGCTCCAGGACACCTGGCTGTTCGGCGGCACCATCGCCGACAACATCGCGTACGGCGCCGACGGCGCCACCCGCGAGCAGGTGGTCGAGGCCGCGAAGGCCGCCCACGTGGACCGCTTCGTGCGCACCCTGCCGGACGGCTACGACACCCTCATCGACGACGAGGGCACCGGTGTCAGTGCCGGCGAGAAGCAGCTGATCACCATCGCCAGGGCGTTCCTCGCCCAGCCGTCGATCCTGGTGCTGGACGAGGCGACCAGCTCCGTCGACACCCGCACCGAGGTGCTGATCCAGAAGGCGATGGCCCGGCTGCGGACGGGCCGCACCAGCTTCGTGATCGCGCACCGGCTCTCCACCATCCGGGACGCCGACGTGATCCTGGTGATGGAGAACGGCTCCATCGTCGAGCAGGGCTCGCACGACGAGCTGATCGCCGCCGAGGGCGCGTACGCGCGCCTCTACCAGGCGCAGTTCGCCGAGGCGGTCGCCGAGGTCGACTGACGCGGCGTGGCACGAGGGGGAGGTCCGGTGCGCCGGGCCTCCCCCTCGGCGTTCGTGCCCGGTGCGGGCCAGGGGCGGTGTGCACCGGGTGGTGTACGCACCGGGCTCGGGGCGGCCGCGCTAGCGTGGCGGGGTGACCGACACCGATGCGGCGCTCGCCGACCCGTTCGAGACCTATCGGCGCTATCTGGGTGCCGTCGCCTACCGGTTGCTCGGCTCGGTGGCCGACGCCGAGGACGTGCTGCAGGAGGCGTGGCTGCGCTGGCAGGCCGCGGACCGCTCCCGGGTGGAGGAGCCACGCGCGTTCCTGACCACCGTGGTGACCCGGCTCTGCTACGACCAGCTCGGCTCCGCCCGGGTCAGGCGCGAGGAGTACTACGGCGAGTGGCTGCCCGAGCCGGTGGTCGCCGATGAGCCCTCCCCCGCCGAACTCGCGGAACTCGGCGAGTCGGTGTCGATGGCGGTGCTGACGGTGATGGAACAGCTGACCCCGGCCGAGCGCGCCGCCTTCGTGCTGCACGACGTCTTCGCGGTCGGCTTCGACGAGATCGCCGAGACCCTGGAGCGCAGCCCGGAGGCCGCCCGGCAGCTCGCCTCCCGGGCCCGCAAGCGGGTGCGCGAGGGCAGCCGGCGGGGCGCCGTCGACCCGGCCGAGCACCGGCAGGCGGTGAGCGCCTTCGCCGCGGCCACCGCGGGCGGCGACCTCCAGGCGCTGCTGGCGGTGCTCGACCCGGACGTGGTCTGGCACTCGGACGGCGGCGGCGTGGTCACCGCCGGAGTGCGGCCGATCGTCGGCGCCGACAAGGTCTCCCGGCTGGTGGCCGGGCTGGTGGCCAAGTGGTTCACGCCGGAGAGCTCGATCGTCCTCGCCACGGTCAACGGCGAGCCCGGCATGGTCGTGTACTCCTCGCCGGGGGTGGTCGGCGGCGTGGTGGCCTTCACGGTGGTCGACGGTCTGATCACCGAGACGTACGTGGTCGTCAACCCGGAGAAGCTCACCCACGTGCACTGAGCCTTCGGCAGGGCCCGACCCGCGGACAGGAACGGCCCGCGGACGGAAACGGCGGAGGCCGCCGCCCGGTGACCCGGGCGGCGGCCTCCGCCGGCTGTGCTACTTCTTGTCCTTCGGGGGCTCCGCGTCGGTGGACAGCGCGGCGATGAAGGCCTCCTGCGGGACCTCCACCCGGCCGACCATCTTCATGCGCTTCTTGCCCTCCTTCTGCTTCTCCAGCAGCTTCCGCTTGCGGGAGATGTCACCGCCGTAGCACTTGGCGAGGACGTCCTTGCGGATCGCGCGGACGGTCTCGCGGGCGATGACCCGGGAGCCGATGGCGGCCTGGATCGGCACCTCGAACTGCTGGCGGGGGATCAGCTTCTGCAGCTTGCCCGCCATCATGACGCCGTAGTTGTAGGCCTTGTCCTTGTGCACGATCGCGGAGAAGGCGTCCACCGCGTCGCCGTGCAGCAGGATGTCGACCTTCACCAGGTTGGCCGACTGCTCGCCGATGGGCTCGTAGTCGAGCGAGGCGTAGCCGCGGGTCTTGGACTTCAGCTGGTCGAAGAAGTCGAAGACGATCTCTGCGAGCGGCAGGGTGTAGCGCAGCTCGACGCGGTCCTCGGAGAGGTAGTCCATGCCCTGGAGGCTGCCGCGGCGGGACTGGCAGAGCTCCATGATCGCGCCGACGAACTCGTTGGGCGCCAGGATGGTGCCGCGCACGACCGGCTCGAACACCTCGGCGATCTTGCCGGTGGGGAACTCGCTCGGGTTGGTGACGGTGTGCTCGGTGCCGTCCTCCATGATGACCCGGTAGATCACGTTGGGGGCGGTGGAGATGAGGTCGAGGTTGAACTCGCGCTCCAGGCGCTCCCGGATGATCTCCAGGTGCAGCAGGCCGAGGAAGCCGCAGCGGTAGCCGAAGCCGAGCGCGACCGAGGTCTCCGGCTCGTAGACCAGCGCGGCGTCGTTGAGGCGCAGCTTGTCGAGGGCGTCGCGCAGCAGCGGGTAGTCCGAGCCGTCCAGCGGGTACAGGCCGGAGAACACCATCGGGCGCGGGTCCTTGTAGCCGCCGAGCGGCACGGTGGCGCCCTTGTGCATGGAGGTGATGGTGTCACCGACCTTGGACTGCCGGACGTCCTTCACACCGGTGATGATGTAGCCCACCTCGCCGACGCCGAGGCCGTCGGCGACCTTCGGCTCGGGCGAGATGACGCCGATCTCCAGCAGCTCGTGGGTAGCGCCGGTGGACATCATCGCGATGCGCTCGCGCTTGGTGAGCTGGCCGTCGACCACACGGACGTAGGTGACCACGCCGCGGTAGGAGTCGTACACCGAGTCGAAGATCATCGCTCGGGCCGGGGCGTCCTTGACGCCGACCGGGGCCGGGATGTTGTCGACGATGTGGTCCAGCAGGTCCTCGACGCCGAGGCCGGTCTTGGCACTGACCTTGAGCACGTCCTCCGGGTCGCAGCCGATGATGTGCGCGATCTCCGCCGCGTACTTCTCGGGCTGGGCGGCCGGCAGGTCGATCTTGTTGAGGACCGGGATGATCGTGAGGTCGTTCTCCAGCGCCAGGTAGAGGTTGGCGAGGGTCTGCGCCTCGATGCCCTGGGCCGCGTCGACCACCAGGATGGTGCCCTCGCAGGCTGCCAGGGAGCGGGACACCTCGTACGTGAAGTCCACGTGGCCCGGGGTGTCGATCATGTTCAGGATGTGCGTGGTGCCCGCGTTCGCGCCGGTCTTCGGCGCCCACGGGAGGCGGACGGCCTGCGACTTGATGGTGATGCCGCGCTCGCGCTCGATGTCCATGCGGTCGAGGTACTGGGCGCGCATCTGCCGCGGGTCGACAACACCGGTGATCTGCAGCATCCGGTCGGCGAGCGTCGACTTGCCGTGGTCGATGTGGGCGATGATGCAGAAGTTGCGGATCACCGCCGGGTCGGTCCGGCTGGGCTCTGGCACATTGCTGGGGGTCGCGGGCACCTTGGTCCGATTCTCCGTGTGGTCCGGGGGCCGGGGTGTCCGGGTCATCGCTGACCGGCTTCCCGGGGACCGGACGGTCTCGTCCGATCGATAATGGCTCCCCCCATCCTCCCACGACCCCGGCCCGCCGTGGCGGCCAGCCGGTCCGGCCGGCGGCGGCACGGCGCGGACGGGCCTTCCCCGGGGCGGGACGGGTGCGCAAGGATGACCGTCCATGATCCTCGAGAGCGCTCTGCTGGACGTCCTCCCGGGCGAGGAGGACGCCTTCCTCGCCGCCTTCGCCGAAGCCCGGCCGCTGATCGCCATGCAGCGCGGCTTCCGCTCGCTGGAGCTGCGGCGCTGCCTGGACGAGGGGCGGGGCTCCCGCTTCCTGCTGCAGGTCGGGTGGGAGACCCTGGCCGACCACACCGAGGGCTTCCGCGGCTCCCCCGAGTACCGGCGCTGGCGGGAGCTGCTGCACCACTACTACGACCCCTTCCCGGTGGTGGAGCACTACGGGGAGCCGGTGCTGCGGGCCTGACCGTTCCGAATTCGCATCGGCGCGGGCTACTGGACGCGGGCGGCACGGCTGCGTCCGGTTTGGGGACGGTCGACCGCCCCTGGTAGCGTTGGGCGCTGCACCTGGTTTCGGCATGCCCTCTCAGCTGGTCCGGAGCCGTTCACGGTGCAACCGTCGAGACCGATCCACACAGACTGAGGCTCATTCGTGGCGAACATCAAGTCCCAGATCAAGCGCAACAAGACCAACGAGAAGGCGCGCCTGCGCAACAAGGCCGTCAAGTCCTCGCTGAAGACCGCGATCCGCAAGGCCCGCGAGGCTGCCGCCGCCGGTGAGACCGAGAAGGCCACCGTGCTGGCCCGCTCCGCCGCCAAGGCCCTCGACAAGGCCGCCAGCAAGGGCGTCATCCACAAGAACCAGGCCGCCAACAAGAAGTCGGCGATCACCAAGCTGGTCAACACCGCCGCCTGATTGTCGTTGCCGCTGCACCGCCTTCCGCGGTGACGGCACCCCCGGGGCCCGCCCCGGACGGGTCGGCGCGACCGCGGCCCTCTACCCGCGCCGCCGACCACCCACCCCCGGACCGCCCCGGCCCTCTACCCGGAGCCCCGGGATGCACGATCCGTACCGCACGCGGCCTGCGTTCGCCACGCGGGTGCGGTACACCCAGCTTCACCGGAAGCGCCGACGCGAAGGCGCTTCCACCACTGCCCGTCCGGTCCCCACCGGGCGGGCAGTTCGCATTGGTGCACCCGGTACCGGGCGTACGGCCCGCACCAGGGCCCGTCCGGTGCGCCCGTCGGGGGTGGATCATGGAACTGCTCGGGCGTGTCCGGCCCGGTGCGGGGCAGGTCGGTGGCACCGTCGACGCATGAGCCAGGTCGACGCGAACGAGCTGATCGCGCGCATCCGCAAGGCCAGGGCATGGGCCGACCGCCAGGCCGAGGAGTGTCGCCGGGCCGTGGCGACCGGCGCCCCGGACTCCGAGAACCGGGCCGCCCAGGGCGTGGCCTACTCCGCCGTCGCCGCCGTCCTCGGGAAGATCATCGACCCGGATCCGTACTAGAGGTTGTCGTCACGAGGCACCCGGACACCACTGCAGGTCGCTCGACGTGATATTTCGCTCACATTCTGCAACAGGGTGCTCCACCGGTATGGTTCGGTGCTACCACTTCGCCGGACGGTCATCTGGGGGCTCCGATGTCGACACCACCGCCGCCACCGCCGCACCCCGGGCACCCCCGGGCCGCCGCGGCTCCGGCGTACGGGCCCGGACCCTACGCACTCGGGGGCGGACACGGACCGGACCGCGCCACCCCGGTCGGCACGGGTCCTGCCCGTCCGGGCCTCGCGGGTCCGGCACCGGTCACCGGTGCGGCTCCCCTCGGTCCGGCACCGGGCGGACGCGGCGTACGGCGTGGGCTGCTGTGGGGCGTGGGCGGTGTACTGGTGGCATCGGCGGTGTGGGCGACGGCCGTGCTCACCGTGCCGAAGCTGGTGGCGACCGGGCACCCGGCGCCGGGGGTCGGCCCGTACCGGACGGTCGTCGACCTCTGCACCTCGGCGAAGCTGGGCAGCTTCGGGCAGCTCTACCCGTCGCAGTACGGCAAGCCATACCACTACGCGACCAAGCACCCGGCGCTCGACGACATGTACTGCAGCCAGTACCTGAAGAAGACCGGCGCGGACACCGAGTACGTCTCGCTCTACCTGGAGGCGCAGCTCCACAAGGCCGTCGACCCGGAGCCCGAGTTCGAGGCGCAGCGGGCCGGCCTGCAGCAGCGGAAGTACCAGATCACCTCGGTGCCCGACCTGGGGCAGGACGCCTACATCGGCTACCTGGACGACCCCAGCAGCTCGGACTCCAGCTGGCACTACATCACCCATGTGATCTATGTGCGGGACCGCGGCCTGACGTACTACCTGAGCTGGTCGGGGTCGTTCCAGGAGGGCAAGACGACAGCGCCCGACCGGGAGCAGATCCGGCAGGCGCTGGTGGTCGACAGCCGGTCGGTGCTCCAGGCGCTGGGCGGCTGAGCCGCCGACGGCCCAGGAGTCCGTCAGTACGCGCGGGAACCGGAGCGGGCGGCACGGGCAACGGCCACGACCGCGCGCTCGAGCGCGTAGGCGGGGTCGTCGGAGCCGCCCTTGACCGCTGCGTCCGCCTCGGCGACGGCGGTCAGGGCGGCGGCCACGCCGTCGCCCGTCCAGCCGCGCATCTGCTGGCGCACCCGCTCGACCTTCCACGGCGGCATGCCGAGCTCGCGGGCGAGGTCGGCGGGCCGCATCGAACGGCCCGCGGTGGCCAGCCGGCCGATGCTCCGGACGCCGGAGGCCAGCGCATAGGTGATACCGGTGGGCGGCTGACCCACCGCCAGTGCCCAGCGCAGCCGCTCCAGCGCCTCGGCGGCGCGGCCGGTCACCGCCAGGTCGGCGACCTCGAAGCCGGTGGCCTCGGCGCGACCGCTGTAGTAGCGGGCGACCGCGGCCTCGTCGATGGTGCCCTCGATGTCCGCGGTGAGCTGGCTGCAGGCGGCGGCCAGCTCGCGCAGGTCGCTGCCGAGCGCGTCGAGCAGCGCCTGGCAGGCCTCCGGCCCGGCGGAACGGCCCAACCGCCGGAACTCGTTACGGACGAAGGCCAGCTTGTCGCCGCTCTTGGTGAGCTTGGCGCACTGCACCTCGCGGGCGCCCGCCTTCTTCGCGGCGTCGAGCAGGCCCTTGCCCTTGGCGCCTCCCGCGTGCACGAGGATCATGATGACCTCCTCGGCGGGCGCGTCCAGGTAGGCCTTCACCTCCTTGACCGAGTCGGCGGAGAGATCCTGCGCGGCGCGGACGACGATCACCTTGCGCTCGGCGAAGAGCGAGGGCGTGGTCAGCTCGGCGAGGCTGCCCGGCTGCAGGGCGCCCGGCGCGAGGTCGCGGACGTCCGTGTCCGGATCGGCGGCCCTGGCGGCGGCGACCACCTCGGCCACCGCGCGGTCGAGCAGCAGCTCCTCCTGGCCGACCGCGAGGGTCAGCGGGGCGAGCAGGTCGTCGGGTGCACTCTTCCTGGCCATCGCGTACCAGGATCGCACGGTGCGGTGACACCCCCGGACCGGTTCGGCGTGTGACGGTTCGGCGTGTGACCCCCGGACCGGTCGGCGCGGGGCCGGTTGCAGAATGGTGCGGTGACCGAGAACCACGCCCGCCAACTGCTCGTCCTGCCCGACCGCGACGCCGCCGAGGAGGCCCGGGAGGAGCTCGCCGGCCGCTGCCCGCAGCTCGACGACCCGGAGCTCGTCCGGGACGCGCTGGCAGGCGAGGACGACGCCGAGGACGCCCAGTGGCTGCTCGTCCTGGAGGCCCCCGAGGACGGGTGGACGGCGGAACTGCTGGCCGAGCTCGAGGCCGTGGCGGCCGCGCAGGACGGCTGGCGCGAACAGGACTGAGCCCGCGCGCCACTCCCCCGGCCGCCCGGCCTCCCGGTTCCCCGGCCACCCGGGGACGGTGGGCGGCCTGCAGGTGCCCGCGCGGCACCCAGGTGGTCAAGGTGGTATCGGCAGACCCTGGTTGCCGGGCCGTCGGCGCCCCATCATGGGGATCATGGACGTGGACCGCCGTGAGCTCGCCGACTTCCTCCGCCGCTCCCGCGAGCGCCTGAGCCCGCAGGACGTCGGGCTGCCGGCCGGTGTGCGCCGCCGCACGCCCGGGCTGCGGCGCGAGGAGGTGGTGCAGCTCGCCGGCATGTCCGCCGACTACTACATCCGGCTGGAGCAGGGGCGCGGCCCGCAGCCGTCCGTCCAGATCCTCTCCGCGCTCGCCCGGGCCCTGCGGCTGTCCGAGGACGAGCGGGACCACCTCCACCTGCTGGCCGGCCACCGCCCGCCGGCCGGACGCCAGGCCGGGGAGCACATCCGGCCGGCCCTGCTGCACCTGTTGGACCAGCTGAAGGACACCCCCGCACAGATCGTCAGCGACCTCGGCGACCTGCTCGCCCAGAACGCCATGGCGACGGCGCTGTTCGGCAGCGTCTGCTCGATGCGGGAGGACGAACGCAACGTGGTCTGGCGCTGGTTCACCCACCCGGCGGCCCGTCAGGCCTACCCCGCCGAGGAGCGCGACCACTGGAGCCGGGTGCACGTCGCCGATCTGCGGGCCGCGGTGGCCCGGCGGTCGGGCGACCCGGCGGCCAAGGCGCTCGTCGCCCGGATCGCCGCGGCGAGCGAGGAGTTCGCCCGGCTGTGGGAGCTGCACGAGGTGGCCGTGCGCCGCACCAGCCGGATGTGCGTGGAGCACCCGGTGATAGGGCCGGTCAGCCTGGACTGCGAGGCGCTGCTGACGCCGACGGAGGACCAGCGGCTGCTGCTGTTCACCCCGGCTCCCGGCACCGCCGCGGTCGGCCGACTGGAACTGCTCCGGGTGATAGGCACGGAGCGTTTCGGCGACGGCGTCGCCAGTGCCCCCGAGCAGGACGGCGTGCAGTAGCGGGCAGCCGCGGGTGGCACGGCGCCGGCGGTCCGGACCGGTCGTGGCCATGGTGCGTCAGCTCCGGTGGGGGTGGGGGCGGGTGGCCACGCCCAGGTCGCGATGGCCGCCGAGGACGGCGACGTCCCCGGCCCTGTCGGTGCGGAGCACGGTGGCGCCGAGGGCGGTCAGCCGGTCCACCGTCCGCGGGGCCGGGTGGCCGTACGGGTTGTCGGGGCCGCAGGAGATCAGCGCGAGCCGGGGGCGGAGCGCGCCGGTGAGGTCCCAGTCCTGGTTGGCGGAGCCGTGGTGGGCCACCTTCAGGACGTCGACCGGGCCGGGCGGGCCGTCCCGGAGCAGTGCCGCCTGGGCGGGTGGTTCCAGGTCTCCGAGCAGGGCGAGCCGCAGCCGGTCCCCGGGCGGGCCGACGGTGGCCAGCAGGGCGATGCTGGCGTTGTTGGCGCCGGGCGTCTCCGGGCCGAGGGCGTCGCCGGGCCAGAGCACCTCCCAGGCGAGGTCGGGCCCCGCGGTGCGGTGCTCGCCGCGCCAGGCCCGGACGACCGGAACGCCGGCGGCCGCCGCCCACCGCAGGACGCGGACCTGCTCACCCGGCGGCGACCCGAGCAGCGTCACCTGGATCGCGGCGACACTCCGCCCGCGCAGGACTCCGGGCAGCCCCTCGACATGGTCGGCGTGGAAGTGACTGAGGATCAGGATCGGAATCCTGGTGATGCCCAGCGCGCCCAGGCAGGCGTCGGCCGCGGCCGGATCGGGACCGGTGTCCACGACCACGGCGGCGTCGGCGGAGACCGGGAGGACCGCCATGTCGCCCTGGCCGACGTCGCACAGGGCCAGCCGCCAGCCGGGCGGCGGCCAGCCGGTGGCGATCCGGGTGATGCCGGGCGGCCGCAGCAGCACGGCGGCGAGGACGAGGACGACCACCGCCGCAAGGGCCGCCCTGGCCCGGCGCGGTGCGGCCCGGCCGGCCGCCAGCAGCGGAGGCAGGGCCCAGCACAGGGCCACCGTGGTTGCCGCCAGCAGAACGGCACCGCCCGCCCCGCCGGGCCAGTCGAGCAGGGCACCGGGCAGGGCCGCACCGTGCCGGGCCACCGCCGCCAGCCAGCCGGTCGGCACGGCCGCCAGGTCGGCCGACAGGCGCGCTGCGCCGGGGGCCAGGGGCGCCGTCAGCAGTGCAGCGAAGCCGAGCAGGGTGGCCGGGGCGACGGCCGCCTCGGCGAGCAGGTTGCAGGGGACGGCGACCAGGCTGATCCGAGGGGCGAACAGGATCGTCACCGGTGCGCAGCACGCCTGGGCGGCCGCGGTGGCGGCGACGGCGGCGGCCAGCGGCGACGGCCAGCCCCGGCTGCGCAGCGCATCGGCCCAGCGCGGGGCGAGGGTGAGCAGCCCCGCGGTGGCGAGGGTGGACAGCAGGAAGCCGTACGAGCGCGCCAGGTAGGGGTCGAGGAGGACGAGGACCAGGACGGCGCCGGAGAGCGCGGGGACGCCCTGGCGGGGGCGGCCGGTGGCGAGGGCCAGCAGGCCGAGCAGGCCGGTGGCGGCGGCCCTCAGCACGCTGGGCTCGGGGCGGCAGACGGTGACGAAGACCAGGGTGAGCCCGGTGCCGGCGAGTGCGGTCGTCCGGACGGACAGGCCCAGCAGGCCAGCCAGGCCGCCGCGGCCGCCCTCGCCCGGCCGGCGCGGTGCGCCGAGCAGCACGGCCAGCAGGACGGCCAGGTTGGCGCCGCTGACCGCGGTCAGGTGGCCGAGGTCGGTGGCGCGGAACGCCTCCCGGAGGTCGTCGGGGAGCCGCGAGGTGTCGCCGACGACCAGGCCCGGGAGGAGGCCGCGGCTGTCGGCGGGCAGGTGGTCGGCGGTGGCCCGCAGCCCTGCACGCAGGTGGGCCGCGATCCGCTGCGAACCGTCGGGCCCGGCCAGCACCCGCGGCGGGCCGTGGGCGGTGAGCCGGGCGGCGGCGTCGTGGTCGCGGTCGCCGGGGGCGGCGGGCCGGACCTCGGCGGCGACCCTGGTGGAGGGCACGAGTCCGCGCCAGGCGGCGATGGACTGCGCCCGGACGACGACGGTGACCGGGGTGTGGACCGCAACGGCGGGCCGGTCGGGATCGGCCGGGAAGCGGACGCGGTCCACGACGGCGTCGAAGGTCAGCACGGCCTGGCCGGGGCACGGTGCCGTGCACCCGGCCGGTGCGGGCGATCGGGTCGCCGGAGACGGTGAGTTCGACGGACAGCTCCACGGGGGCGGGGGCGGGGGCGGGGGCGGGGGCGGGCACCGCACCGGGCGCGGTCGGGGCGGTCGATCCGGTCGGCGGGCCCGGCGAGACGGCCGGCCCCGGTGTGCCCGGCCACGACGCGGACGGCGCCCGTGCCGGATGTGCGGGTCGGACGAGTTCCGGGATGGGGCCGCGGTGGAGGTCGGCCGTGTGCAGGACGGTGGTGAGTGCGGCCGCCGCTGCGGTGAGCAGGACGGCGGCTGCCAGCGGGGCGACGCGGTGGCCGTCGGGCCGCCGCCGGAGCAGCGCCAGGGCTGCTCCGGCGGTGAGCACCGCTGCGACGGCGAGGAGGGGATGGTGTCCGGGTGGAACGGCGAGGACGGCGGAGGTGACCGCCCAGGCCGTGAACGCGGGCACCAGCAGCCTCAGGTCGGCGGCCCGCCCGGCGGGGCCGGGCCGCTCGGCGGTGCCGTGCGGACCGTCCCGCGGGGTGCGGGCCCGGTCGGGCGGATCGCCCGGCGGGGCGAGGGTCGCTGCGATGGCTGCACCTCCCTTCTGCGATGGGTCAAAAGCGGCTGCTGTCAGAGCGTCAGCAGCCCCTTGATCTCGCCGAACTTGCGCTCCCCGATGCCGGGGACCTGCCGGAGCTGGTCGATCGAGCGGAAGGGGCCGTGCTGCTGGCGGTACAGCAGGATGCGCTGGGCGAGCGTCGGGCCCACCCCGGGCAGGGTGTCGAGCTGCTCGGCGGTCGCCCGGTTGAGGCTGATCGGGGCGCTCTGCGTGCTGCCGGGGGCCGCTTGTCCGGCTGGTGCGCCGACGAGGATCTGCTCGCCGTCGCTCAGCACCCTGGCCAGGTTGAGGGCGTCGGTGTCGGTGCCGGGGAGTGCGCCGCCGGCGGCCTGCAGGGCGTCGGCGACCCGGGAGCCGGTCGGCAGGGTGCGCAGGCCCGGGTGCTGCACCTTGCCCGCGACGTCCACCACCACCGTGGGCGCGGGTGCCCCCGGTGGCCCCGGCATGCCCGAGCCGCCCGGTGCGGCGGACACCGGGTCGCCGGCGACGGCGGAGGCGCTGCCGCTGACGGTGGGCACCGCCACCGGCTCGGGACGGCTCAGCCAGAAGTGCTGGACGGCGTACCCGACGGCGAGCAGCAGCAGTGCGGCCAGCCCGAGTGCGGCCCTGCGGTCGAGCACCAGTCCGGCCGGCAGGGAGAGCCCGAACCGCCGGGCCGCGGCGGAGCGCGGAGCGTCCGGGGGAACGCCACCGGGGTCGGCTGCGGCGAACGCCGCCGGGGCCTGCGGCGGTACGGCAGGCTGCGGGGCCGGCGGCTGCGGGCCGTCCCGTACGGCGCGGCGGCGGGGCGATCGGCCACTGCCCGACGGCCTGTCAGGGGCGGTTCCTCCGGGGCCGGCCGGCGGCGCGGTGCCCGCGGGGTCGGGCCCGGTCGGCCCGCCCGGCCCGGCCTGCGCGCGGCCGCCGGTCGGGGCCCTGCTGCTGCGGGGAGGCCCGCCGCGCAGGGCGGTGGTGAACAGGGCGGCCAGCCGCCGCCGTACGGTCTCGGTGGTCTCTCGGCGCCGTGCGGCGCCCCGGGTGGTGGTCCTCATGCGAGGAAGGTACGAACCGCGCCGCTCCCCGCCCACCGACCTCCGTCACCCTGTGGAAAACCCCGGGGTGTGGACAACTCGCCTACCCCGCGCGGGTGAACCCACCGAAGATCGGGAACTCGACGGGACTCACCAAGAACGAGCACCGGCCGTCAGCGCGGCGAGACCACGACCGCCAGCAGCCCCGGTCCGACGTGCGCGCCGATGACGGCGCCGACCTCGCCCACGTAGAGGTTCCGCAGCCCGGGCACGCGCTCGCGCAGCCGCTCGGCGAGCGGTTCGGCGCGGTCCTCGGCGGCGAGGTGGTGCACGGCGATGTCGACCTCGTCGTCGCCGGCGCACTCCACCGCGATCTCCTCCAGCCGGGCGATCGCGCGGGAGGCGGTGCGCACCTTCTCCAGCGGTTCGATCCGGCCGCCGGAGAGGTGGAGCAGCGGCTTGACCGCGAGGGCGGAGCCGAGCAGGGCCCGGGCGGCTCCGATCCGGCCGCCGCGGCGCAGGTGCTCCAGGGTGTCGACGTAGAAGAAGCCGCGGGTCAGCGCGGATCGCCGGGCGGCTTCGGCGGCTGCCTCGGCGGGGCCGAGGCCGGCCTCGGCGGCCTGGGCCGCCGTCAGCACGCAGTGGCCGAGTGCCATGCCGACGAGGCGGCTGTCGACGACCTCGACCGGGATCTCCGCCTGGGCGGCGGCCAGTTTGGCGGCGTCGTAGGTGCCGGAGAGCTCCGAGGAGATGTGGACGGAGACGATGCCGGTGGCGCCGGCCTCTGCGGCGGCGCGGTAGGCGGCGGCGAAGGTCTCCGGGTTGGGCCTGGAGGTGGTGACCCTGCGCTTGGCGCGCAGGGCCTCGGCGACGTCCTTGGGCGAGATCTCGACACCCTCGGTGAGGACCTCGTCGCCCACGACGACGGAGAGCGGGACCACCTCGATCCGATGGCGGTCGACGGCGTCCTGGGGCAGGTAGGCCGTGGAATCGGTGACGAGGGCGAGGTGGCCGGGCATGTGCCGGAGGTTACTCCGGGACCGCCGCAGATGACAGCGTCGACGGCCCCGTTCCCGCTCCGGGCGCCCGGCGGGCGGACCGCCACCGGGTCGTCCGCCGGCGCACGGGCCGCGCTACAGGCCGGCGGCCCGAGGTGCCGGCGGCGCGGTGCGCGCGACAGGACGCCTACGCCCCACCGGTGTTCGCCCCGCCGGTGTTCGGCTTCCGCAGCCGGTCGGCGAGCCGGTTGAGCGGTTCGCCGAGGCCGAGCACGTCCTCGGCCCGCAGCCGGTTGCCGCCGGTGAGGCCCTTCGGCTGCTCGTCGGGACGGGCGGCGCGGGCCGCCCGGCCGGTGTCCGCGCCGCCGCCGGTGCCCGAGGTGGCGTCCTGGCCGTCCTCGCCGCCGACGCGGTCCCAGTGGCGCAGTGCACCGGCCTCGTTCTCGCACTCGCGGCCGAGCCGGGCGAGGTCGTCGTCGGCGAAGCGGCGCATCCGGTCCTGCGCGGCCCATCGCATGGTCTCGGCGGAGTGGGTGATCCGGCCGGCGCGCTCGCGCAGTTCGGGCAGCTTGGCGGCGAGCCGGGTGCTGTCGGGTTCGCGTTCCAGGATGCGCATCTCGCGGTCGAGTTCGGCGGCGTGCGCGTCGAGGCGGGCGAGCAGCTGGAGCGACTCGGCGAGCTGGCCGTCCTCGGCGAGCCCGGCCTCGAGCACCTGGCGGGTCGCGTCGAGGGAGGTGCGCAGCGACAGCCGGACGGCGGCGAGCTGCCCCTGGGAGCCGGGCTTGGTGAAGGTCTTGGCACGCAGGGCGGCGTTCTCCACCGTGCGGCGCGCATGGGCCTCGTGCTTCTCGACCTTGGCCGCGACGGCCTTGGCGGCCTTGACCGTGCCGACGACGGCCATCACCCCCGCCACCACCAGGAACAGCATCACCAGGGCGATCACCACACCGATCGCGTCCATCCCAACCCCACCTTCCGCAGGTGCCCACCGGCCCCGCTCGCCGGACGCGGCCCGCGCGGCCGCCCTGGAATCTCCACGGTAGCCGCCCGGGGCGCCTCTCCGGGGGCCGAGGCCGGTGCTTCGGCAGAGATCAGGCAGAGATCAGGGAGAGGTCAGGGGCCGCTCAGGGGTGCCCCCGGGAGCCGGCCCCTCGCGCCCGCGGCCCGGGAGGCCGTTGCCGTCGGGCTCCGCGGGACGGCACCGAGGACAGCAGTTGTCCTCGTCCGCTGCCAGACTGGCCGCATGCTGGAGACCTCCGCCCGCCTGCTGCGTCTGCTGTCCCTGCTCCAGGTCCGCCGCGACTGGCCGGGCGCGGATCTCGCCGGCCGGCTCGGCGTGGACGTCCGCACGGTGCGCCGTGACGTCGACAAGCTGCGCAGCCTGGGCTACCCGGTGGAGTCCACGCCTGGTACGGCCGGCGGCTACCGGCTCGGTGCGGGGGCGGAGATGCCGCCGCTGCTGCTGGACGACGACGAGGCCGTCGCGGTGGCGGTCGGGCTGCGGACGGCCGCGGGCGGCACCGTCTCCGGCATCGAGGAGTCGTCGGTGCGGGCGCTGGCGAAACTGCTCCAGGTGATGCCGTCCCGGCTGCGGCACCGGGTGGACGCGCTGGCCTCCGCGACCGTGGCGATGCCGGGGTACGGGCCGGTGGTGGATGCACAACTGCTGGCGGCCGTCGCCGGCGCGTGCCGGGCGCACGAGCGGCTGCGCTTCGACTACCGGGCGCACGACGGCACGGCGAGCCGCCGGGACGCCGAACCGCACCGGCTGGTGCACAGCGGCACCCGCTGGTACCTGGTGGCCTGGGACACCGCCCGGGCGGACTGGCGGAACTTCCGGGTGGACCGGATAGCGCTGCGCCCGCCGCACGGCCCGCGCTTCACACCCAGGCAGCCCCCGGAGCAGGACGTGGGCCGATGGGCGTCCTGGGAGGTCGCGGTCGGCCAGTACCGCTACCAGGCCCGTTGCACGGTCCGGGCGCCGGCCCACGAGGTCGTCACGAGGACCACGCCGACCTCGGCGGTGGTCGAGCCGATCGACGAGCTGACCTGCACCCTGCGCGCGGGCTCCAACTCGTTGGACGGGCTGGCGCTCCACCTGGCGCTGCTGGGGTACCGGTTCACCGTCCACGAGCCGCCGGAGCTGGTCGAGCACCTGGCCGCGCTCGCCGACCGGCTGCACGGCGCAGCGCCCACCACCGACGGCACAGCGCCCACCACCGGCGGGCCGCACACCGTGGACCGGTGAGAACGCCCGGGCCGGGCGCCCCGTGTGGGGAGCGCCCGGCCCGGGGCTGCGGTTCGGCGGTGTCAGCCGGTGACGATGTTCACCAGCTTCGGCGCCCGCGCGATGACCTTGCGCACCTGGGCGTCGCCCAGCGCGGCCACGACGGCCGGGTCGGCCAGCGCCAGGGTCTCCAGCTCGGCGTCGGAGATGGTCGGCGCGACCTCCAGGCGGGCCTTGACCTTGCCCTTGATCTGGACGACGCAGGTGACCGTCTCGTCCACCACGTAGGCCGGGTCGGCGACCGGGTAGTCGGCGAAGGCCAGCGACTCGCGGTGGCCCAGGCGCTGCCACAGCTCCTCGGCGATGTGCGGGGCCAGCGGGGCGACCATCAGGACGATCTGCTCGGCCACCGGGCGCGGCGTGGAGCCCCGCTTGACCAGGAAGTTGTTCAGCTCGATCGCCTTGGCGACGGCCGTGTTGAAGCGCAGGCCGGCCATGTCGCCGCGGATGCCGTCGATCGCCTTGTGCAGGGCGCGCAGGGTGGCCTCGTCCGGCTCCTCGTCCGTGACGACCAGCTCGCCGGTGGCCTCGGAGACGATGTTGCGCCACAGGCGCTGCAGGAAGCGGTACGAGCCGACGACGGCGCGGGTGTCCCACGGGCGGGAGACGTCCAGGGGGCCCATCGACATCTCGTACAGGCGCAGGGTGTCGGCGCCGTACTCGTCGGCGATCTCGTCGGGGGCGACGGCGTTCTTCAGGGACTTGCCCATCTTGCCGGCCTCGCGCTTGACCGCCTCGCCCTGCCAGAAGTACCCGCCGTCGCGGGCCTCGACCTCGGCGGCGGGCACCGGGAAGCCCCGCTCGTCGCGGTAGACGTCGGCGGTGATCATGCCCTGGTTGAACAGCTTGTGGAAGGGCTCGACCGAGGAGACGTGGCCCAGGTCGAACAGCACCTTGTGCCAGAAGCGCGCGTACAGCAGGTGCAGCACGGCGTGCTCGGCACCGCCGACGTACAGGTCGACGCCGCCGGCCGGCTTCTCGGCCGTCGGGCCCATCCAGTACGCCTCGTTGGCCGGGTCGACGACCTTGTCGGCGTCGGCCGGGTCGATGTAGCGCAGCTCGTACCAGCAGGAGCCCGCCCAGTTGGGCATGGTGTTGGTCTCGCGGCGGTACTTCTTCGGGCCGTCGCCCAGGTCCAGCTCGACCTCGACCCAGGCCTCGTTGCGGGACAGCGGGGTCTTCGGGGTGGAGGCGGAGTCGTCCGGGTCGTAGGTGTGCGGCGAGTAGTCGTCGACCTCGGGGACCTCGACCGGCAGCATCGACTCGGGCAGCGCGTGCATGGCGCCGTCCTCGTCGTAGACGATCGGGAAGGGCTCGCCCCAGTACCGCTGGCGGCTGAACAGCCAGTCGCGCAGGCGGTAGTTGACGGTGCCCTCGCCGATGCCGCGGCCGGTCAGCCACCGGGTGACGGCGGCCTTGGCGTCGACGACGCTCAGGCCGTCCAGCGACAGGTCGTCGTGGGCGGAGTTCACGATGACGGAGTCGTAGGTGTCGAAGGCGTCGTCCCAGGCGTGCGGGTCCTCGCCGCGGCCGTCGGTGGGCTCGACGACGCAGCGCATCGGCAGACCGAAGGCGCGGGCGAAGGCGAAGTCGCGGTGGTCGTGCGCGGGGACGGCCATGATGGCGCCGGTGCCGTAGCCCATCAGCACGTAGTCGGCGATGAAGACCGGGACCTGCTCGCCGCTGACCGGGTTGGTGGCGTACGCGCCGGTGAAGACGCCGGTCTTGATCTTGGCGTCGACCTGGCGCTCGACGTCGGTCTTGGCGGCGGCCTCGGCGCGGTAGGCCGCGACGGCCTCCGCGGGGGTGGCGGCGCCGCCCGTCCAGTCGGCGCGCAGGCCCTCGGGCCAGGCGGCCGGGACGATCGTGTCGACCAGGCCGTGCTCGGGGGCCAGCACCATGTAGGTGGCGCCGAACAGGGTGTCGGGGCGGGTGGTGAAGACGGTGATCGCCTCGCCGCCGGGCACGGCGAAGTCGACCCGGGCACCCTCGGAGCGGCCGATCCAGTTGCGCTGCTGCAGCTTGATGGCCTCGGGCCAGTCCAGCAGGTCCAGGTCGGAGATCAGGCGGTCGGAGTAGGCGGTGATCCGCATCATCCACTGGCGCAGCTTCGACTTGAACACCGGGAAGTTGCCGCGCTCGGAGCGGCCGTCCGCGGTGACCTCCTCGTTGGCCAGCACGGTGCCCAGGCCCGGGCACCAGTTGACCGGCACCTCCTTGGCGTAGGCCAGCCGGTACTCGCCCAGCACCTCGTCCCGCTCGACGGCGGACAGCGCGGACCAGGCGCGGCCGCCCGGCACCTCGCGCTCGCCGGACTCGAACTGCGCGATCAGCTCGGCGATCGGGCGGGCCGTGCCGGCCGCCTCGTCGTACCAGGAGTTGAAGATCTGCAGGAAGATCCACTGCGTCCAGCGGTAGTAGTCCGGGTCGATCGTGGCGACGGAGCGCCGCGAGTCGTGGCCCAGGCCCAGCCGGCGCAGCTGGCGGCGCATGTTGGCGATGTTGTCCTCGGTGGACACCCGCGGGTGGGTGCCGGTCTGCACGGCGTACTGCTCGGCGGGCAGGCCGAAGGCGTCGTAGCCCAGGGTGTGCAGCACGTTGTGGCCGGTCATCCGCTGGTAGCGGGCGTACACGTCGGTGGCGATGTACCCCAGCGGGTGGCCGACGTGCAGGCCGGCGCCGGAGGGGTACGGGAACATGTCCATGATGAAGCTGTGGGGCTTGGCGGAGACGTCGCCGACCGCGCCGTCGGCCAGCGGGCCGACCGGGTTGGGGGCGTTGAACGTCCCCTCCTTCTCCCACAGGTCCTGCCAGCGGGACTCGATCTCGGCCGCCAGCGCGGCACCGTAGCGGAAGGGCTCGGAAGCGGCCTCGGCCGCGCCGGAAGCAGGGGTCGTCGTCTCGCTCATGGTCCTTCGGGCTCCGTCGTCTTCAGTCGGCGAACCAGCGGCACACACTCGGAACAGCACGTACTCGGAAAGCAAAAAACCCCTCGCAGGAGGGGTCGCCACGCCGACTCCGGCCTCGGGCCGGTCCTGGTCAGCGCGGCCGGCTAAGGAGCAGGCGCACGGTTCGCATGGGGTCAGGGTACCGCAACGGCCCGTACACCCCGCCGCCGATTCCGCCCGGGGCGGCACACGGGCGCCGGTACGGGTGCCGCCGGCCGGCCGTTCAGCCCGCGACGGGGGCGGCCTGCTCGCGCAGCGCCGCGTCGAAATCGCGCAGGGCCCTGGCGACCCGGGCGGACTGCATGCCGGCGGCCAGCAGGCGCGCCTCGTCGGCGATCCGGGCGGCCTCCTCCCGCTCGCCGGTGCGGCGGTACGCCTCGGCGAGCCGCACCATCAGCAGGGCCCTGGCCCGGGCGCGGTCGGCGGGCAGCGCGGTGACCGCGTCGCCGAGCATCCGCTGGGCGCGCTCGTAGTCGCCGAGGAAGAGGTGCGCCTCCCCCACCATGCCGGCCAGGTCGGCGCGCTCGTGGGCATGGCCGTCCTCGCCGTCGAGCACCCGGAAGGCGCGCTCGGCGACCGCCTCGGCGCTGATCTGCTCGCCCTTGCGGCCGTGCGCGCGGGCGATCCGGCCGAGCTGCAGGGCCCGCTCACGGGGGGTCAGCACCTCGTCGGCGGCGCGCAGTGCGGTGGACAGCATCGCCACCGCGTCCAGCCCGCGGCCGCCGGAGTTGTACGTGGCCTGCACGGCCAGGCAGCCGACCACGCCGACGCCCAGCCGCGGGTCGCCGGAGACGTGGGCGGCCCGGAGTGCGGCGACGAAGGCCCGCTGGGCGGCGGCGTCGTTGCCCATGTCGTAGCTGGCCCAGCCGACCAGCCGGGCGAGGCGGCCGGCCGCCCCGTACAGTTCGCGGCCGAGTTTCTCGTCGTACGCGCCGAGTTCCAGCAGTTTGCCGACCATGGCGAGTTCGGCCTTGGCGAGGTCGAGGATCAGGCCGCCGCCGTAGGCGCGCTCCAGGCGCCGTTTGCTGTCGTAGCTCAGCCGCAGGTCGGCGAGCTGCTCGGGGGCGATGCGCAGGGCGCCGGCGCCGCCGGTGACCTCGGGCGGCGGCGAGGCCCAGTGCCGGGCGGCCTGTTCGAGTTCGTCGCCGCGGAAGAGGTCGGTCAGCCGGACGGGGGCGGCGTCGGTGCCGGCCTCACGGAGCGCGGTCTGCGCGGTGTCGGCCGTCCACGGGTCGGTGAGCAGCCGCGGCGAGAGGATCTTGGCGCCGCGGCCGCTGCCCATGCGGCCCCACAGCTGCTCGTAGGTGACGGCGATGCCGACGGCGCGGCCGAGCACCTCGCAGACGGTCTGGTCGTGCGGGGCGCGCGGCACCATGCCGCGGTCGCGCCACTTGTAGGGGGCGGTGGCGCTGATCGCCAGGCCGGCCGGGAGGACTGCGCTGACCTCGCGGGCGAGCCGTTCGGGGCTCCACCCGAGCTGGTGGAGTATCCGGGCGAGCTCTTCGTTCCGTTTGCGCACCAGGTCGGCCATGCCTCGACCGTAGCGGGCCGGGCGGGCCTGCGGGTGAAGACCCTACAACGGTGAAGGGCCGTCTCCCCGACGGGAGACGGCCCTTCACTTCCTGTGGAGCTATGGGGAATTGAACCCCAGACCTCTTGCATGCCATGCAAGCGCTCTACCAACTGAGCTATAGCCCCTTGCTGCGGCCCCCGGCGGTCTCCCCCGGCGACACGCACCACTTTACACGGTCGCCGGGGTGCTCCCCTAATCCGTTTCCGGGGCCCCGCCCGGCGGCGGGATTCAGCGGGCGCGCGGCCTGCTGCGCCGCCACACGCTGCGCAGCAGCAGGGCGGCGATGCCGGCGGCGACGACCAGCACGCCCCAGTAGACCGGGTCGCTGCGGGACTCGTCGTCCGCGCCGAGCGCGCCGCCGAGCGCGAACAGCAGGAACACGCCGGCCACGAGCGTGAGGACCATGTTGACGGCGAGCTGCAGCGGGGAGGAGCGGCGGGCGGGCGCCGCGGCCCCGGGTCGCGGGGCGCCGGCCTGCGAGGGGCGGGCCTGGGCCGCGCGGGGCGGCATCCGGACGTACGCCTGCGGCGGCACCGCGGCGTCGATCGTCGCGAGGGTGTGCGCGTCGACGGCGTGGCAGCCGGGCTCGACCTCGACGCTGATGCCGTCCGTGCCGATGAGCCGCCGTCCGCCGTCCGGCCAGGCCAGGAAGGCGGCGCAGGCGTCGTACCGGACGGTGGCGGCCTCGCCCTCGCGGACGAGGCTGACGCCGGCCCGGCCGACCAGCAGGTCGGGCCCGCCCGCCTCGCGGGAGCGGTGGCGGGTGCCGTCGACCGCTTCGGCCGAGTGGAGCGGCGCCGCCGCATAGCCGGCCCAGTCCGCGCGGTGCCCGGCCGGCACCCGCAACAGGCCGCCGGCCAGCGCCTGCTGAGCCACCGTCCGGACGTCGTCGGGGGTGACGGCCGCGAGCTCGGCGCGGATCTCCTCGCGGCTGCGGACCGGCAGGCCGGTGAGCAGGTCGGCGGCGCAGCCCGGCAGGCGGGCCGGGTCCGCGTCGGGTTCGGCGTGGACGGCGTCGGCGCGGCGCCGCAGGGCGTCCAGGGTGGCGGGGTCGACCCCGGCCACGGCCAGTCTGGCCAGCACGTCGACGAAGCCGCCGAGCGCGGCGTCCTGCTGCTCGGGCAGGGCGTCGGCGAGGGCGGTGACGGTGAGCACGCCGTCGCCGCGGTGCGCGTGGTCGGCGCCGGCCGTGTAGGAGAGGCCGCCGTCCTGCCGGAGGTCCTGGAACAACTCGCGGTCCAGGCAGGCGGTGTAGAGGTCGGCGGCGGCGGTCCTGGGCAGCACCGTCTCGAACAGCACCTGTCCCCGTCCGGCGGCGAAGTACGCCGGGGCCTCGGGCAGGGCGGAGGTGGGCTGCGGCGCGGGCATCCGCCGGCCGGGGCGCAGCGGCAGCCGCAGGCCCTCCGGCACCCGCTCGCCGGCGATCCAGAGTGCGGCGTTGTCCCGGGTGAACCAGGTGTCCGCCCAGTGCTGGACGGTCTGCGGGTCGAGGCCGGGCACGCCCCACTCGGGGTAGCTGACCAGGCCGTGGCCCTGGGCGCCGTACCGCCACAGGCCGGTGGCCTCGGCGGCGTTGGTGCCGCGGCCGGCCTCCTCGGTGCGCAGGATCGCCTTCTCGGTCTCCAGGCGGTCCATCGGCAGGGCGGTCAGCGACTCGCACACGCATCGCAGGAAGGCGCGGATCTCCTGGTCGTCGCCCTCGAGGAGGAAGTGCGTGTGCAGCTGCCCGGTGGCGCCGTTGAAACGGTGCACCTGGACGCCGCTGCGGTGCAGGGCGAGGTGCTCGACGAGGTGGGTGATGCCGGTGCGGGCGAGGCTCTCGTCCGCACGGCCGACCCGGAAGACCAGGCCGGCGGCGCTGCGGCCGGGCCGCGGGGCGTGCAGGGCGGGCACGCCGTCGACCTCGAAGTGGTGGATCACGGCTCAGCCTCTCAGTGCACGATCGCGGTGGTCCCTGAAGGACCGTTCCGGGGTGTTGTCGAACCACTCCCACGGGTCGGTGCTGCCGTACGGGCCCATGGCGTGGAAGTGCGCGCGGGCGGCGTCCCGGTCGCCTCCCAGGGAGGCGAGCAGGGCGAAGTGGCTGTGGGCGGCGATCCGTCCGAAGCGGGCCCGGCAGTGGGGGTGCAGGACGGAGCCGTGGGCGGCCTCGGCGAGTTCCTGGCGGACGTCCGCGCGGGCGGCGTACGCGGCCCGGCCGGCCCGGTCGAGGGTGGTCAGCCGCTCGGAGTGGTAGAGGGCGAGCATGGCGCCGTTGATGCTGCCGGGCGGCGCGGCGCGGAAGCTGTCGCGGGCGAAGGCGTGGGCCTCCTCCCAGCTGCCGCCCCACTTGGGCAGCAGCTGCTGCAGCAGGCTGCGCTGGCCCGCGTAGTGGTGGGGTGCCGCGGCGGTGAGCGCGCGGTACCGGCGGCGGGTCTCGTTGATGCCGAGGGAGATGCCGCGGGAGACGGTCATCCGCAGCGTCCAGGCGAGCACGTCGGAGCGGTCGCGGGCGACGGCGCCGATCAGCAGCTGCTCGGCCTCGTTGAGCCGGGCGCGGAACTCCCGCCAGCCCTCCGGGGTGACGTCCTTCGCCTGCCGGCTGGTGCGGGCCTGCCAGCCCACGTGGATCAGGCGGTCGGCCAGCAGGGCGGTCGCGAGCGGCTCCCCCGGGTGGTGGGCGAGCACCTGGCGCAGCAGGTGCTCGACGCCGGGCACACCGACGGCCTCGTCGGCGAGCACGAGCTGCCCGTACTCCTCCTGGCAGGCGGCGAAGGCTGCGCGGAGGGCGGGCCAGTCGCCGCGCTCCACGGCGTGCCGGACGGTGCCGAGCTCGGGCAACGCGGCGGCCGGGTCGAAGACCGGTTCGGTGCTCATGAGCGGCGATCGTAGGGTGCGTACGGAGGGTCACCGGGCGCCACAGGCGGGCGGAATCACCACGGAAGGGGGCAAGTCGCCGCGGGCTTGACGAAGAATTTACGGAATGATCCGCTCCGGTTGCGGTGGAGCGCTTCTAGGCTCCCGCCGATGACCGGCCATCAGGCCGGTCGCACACCGAGGAGCACCATGAACAACCGCCGCCGGGAGCAACTGCTCAAGGCCGCCGCCCCGCTGCTGATCGCCGACGAGCACGTCGAGTTCGCCACCCTGACCAAGGTGGGCTCCGTGTCCGCGGCCCGCCGACTGGCCACGACCGCCGTCGTCGGCGTGCTGACGGCCGGCACGGTGACCGCGATCGCCTCCCCCCGCCCCGCGTACCTGGCCCTGACCGACCGGCGGCTGCTCTTCTTCGACGTCGACCAGCTCAGCGGCAGGCCCGCCAAGCTGCTCATGGCGATCGACCGGGGGGCGGTGACCGCCTCCCCGGCCGCCAAGGCGGCGTTCGGTCTGCTGCTCACCTCCCAGCTGTCGATCGCGGGCGAGGAGCGGGGCCTGAAGCTGACCTTCGCCACCGCCTTCCGGGCGGACGGCCGGGAGCTGCTGGGCCGCCTGCCGGTCACCGCCTGACCGTCCCGCCGGGCGGGGCCGGGCCGCGGTCTCAGACCGCGCGCCCGGTCCGCCCCGCGAGAACGGCCGCCGCCGCCAGCGCACAGCCGATGACCGCGGTGGTGACCAGCAGGGCGTGGCCGGAGGCGGCCGCGCTCGCCGGGTAGCTCACCCGGCCGAGGAACACCGTGCCGAGCAGCGTCACTCCGATCACCTGGCCGAGCTGCAGCACGGTGACCATCACCCCGCTGGCGTCAGCGGCGTCCGCCGGGTCGACCCGGCCCAGCGCACGGGCGAACAGCGGGCTGTAGGCGCAGCCGGCGGCCAGCCCCGTGACGGTCAGCACGGCCTGCTCGGGCAGGCCGACCGTGCCGCCGCCGCCGAGCAGCAGGCCGACCAGGACGTAACCCGGGGCGACCAGGGCAAGGCCGAGCACCGGCAACGGCCGGTGCAGCCGCTGCGGCACCCGCTGCCACAACAGGCTGGCCGCCCCGAAGGCCACCGCCACCGGGGCCGAGTTCAGGCCGGCGAGCAGCGCGCTGCGGCCGAGGCCGGCCTGCTGGTGCAGCGCGAAGGCGAACATGAAGCCGGCGAACCCGGCCATGATCAGGAAGATCGCCCCGGCGGCGGGCAGCAGGCCCGGCGCGCGCAGCACCCGGCCGGCGATCAGCGGACGGCCGCCGCGCACCGCGGTGCGCCGCTCGACGGCGGCGAACACGGCGAACATCAGCGCGCTGCCGCCGAGCATCGCCCAGCCCCAGGCGGGCCAGCCGAGCTCGTGCCCGAGCACCAGCGGCACCACGAGCAGGCCGAGGGCGGCGGCCAGGGTGAGCAGGCCGGGCAGGTCGAAGCCGCGGCCGGCGTCCCCGGGGAGCTCGGGCAGGAGCCTGCGGGAGGCGGCCAGCAGGGCCAGGCCGATCGGCACGTTGACCAGGAACACCGGCCGCCAGCCGCTGCCGAACAGGTCGGCGCTGACCAGCAGGCCGCCCACCACCTGTCCGACCGCCATGCCGCCGGCCAGGACGGCCGAGTACAGGCCGAGCGCGCGCACCCGGGCGGGCCCGGTGAACAGCCGCTGCACGAGGCTCATCACCTGCGGCACCATGACGGCGGCGCCGACGCCCTGCGCCACCCGGAAGCCGATCAGCCAGCCGGTGCCGGGCGCCAGTCCGCAGGCCAGCGAGGCGGCGGTGAAGGCCGCCAGGCCGTACCGGAACATCCGGCTGTAGCCGAAGCGGGCGCCGAACCGGGCGCCGGTGATCAGGAACACCGCGTAGGCGATGGTGTAGCCGGAGACGACCAGCTGGAGGGCGGCGCCGGAGGCGTGCAGGTCGGTGCGGACGGTGGGGACGGCGACGTTGACGACGGAGACGTCGAGCAGGGCCATGAACTGGCCGGCGAGCACCAGGCCGAGGACCGCGCCGGGTCTGGCGGCGGTGCCCGGGGCGGCCGGTGGTGCACTGGCGGGAATCCGTAGATCGGTCATGCGGCCATGCTCGGCGGCGCCCGGTACCGGTGGTTAGAGCCTGCCGATCCTGGTACTGGCAGCACCTGTAAGCGGCCGCGGCGGTGCGCGACGATGGTCGGCATGACCGTGCTGGACGCAGACACCACCGCGCCGCCCCGCCGGGACCTGAGGCGCGACGAACTCGCCAAGTTCCTCCGGGCCTGCCGGGCGAGGGTCCGCCCCCAGGACGTGGGCCTGCCGCCGGGGCTGCGGCGGCGCACCCCGGGCCTGCGTCGCGAGGAGGTCGCGCAGCTCGCCGGGCTCGGGGTCACCTGGTACACGTGGCTGGAGCAGGGCCGTCCGATCAACGCCAGCGAGCAGGTGCTGGAGGCGGTAGCGCGGACGCTGCGGCTGGACGGCGCCGAGCGCGAGCACCTGTTCCGGCTGGCGGGGGTACGGCCGCCCGCGGCCGCCGACACCGAGTGCCCGGAGCTGGACGGCGCGCTGCGGACCATCCTGGACCAGCTGTGCCCGCTGCCCGCGGCGATCTGCAACAGCCGCTACGACCTGCTGCGCTACAACGCGGCCTACGACGCGCTCTTCCCGGCGGCCACCCGCCCGTCGCGGCCCGGGCAGCCGCGCAACAGCATGTGGTGCGCGTTCACCGTGCCGGACTGCTGCAACCCATTCCTCAACCGGGACGAGGAGCTGCCCCGGATGGTCGGGGTCCTGCGGGCCGCGTACGGGCGGCACCTGGGCGAGCCGGCCTGGGAGGCGTACGTCCGGGACCTGTCGGCGGCCAGCCCGCGGTTCCGGGAGCTGTGGGCCCGGCAGGAGGTGGCGCCGCCGCGGAACACCCGCAAGGTGTTCCGGCACGCCGTGGGCGGGGTGATGCACTTCCAGGCCTCGTACCTGACGATCCCGGCCGCACCGGAGGCGTACATCGTGGTCTACACGCCGGAGGGCGCCGAGGACCGGCGGGCGCTGGAGCGGCTGGTGGCGGCCCCGGTCGACCACCGGGAATCGTGCGTCCACCGGGCCGGCGGCTGAGCCGCCCGGGCCCGGGAACGCCGGGAGGCCGCCACCCGACGGGTGGCGGCCTCCTGTACTGCTGTGGAGCTATGGGGAATTGAACCCCAGACCTCTTGCATGCCATGCAAGCGCTCTACCAACTGAGCTATAGCCCCGCGACACGTACGACCCCAGGCCGCAGGTGCGGAGTGGAGCTATGGGGAATTGAACCCCAGACCTCTTGCATGCCATGCAAGCGCTCTACCAACTGAGCTATAGCCCCGCAGTCCCGGTTGTCCGCCTTCCTTCCGGTCGGCGTCCTCGCTGCGAACGAGGAAGACTCTAGCCGGTCAGGCCCGGAACTGCGAAATCGCCTGCCGGAGCGGGCTCAGGTCTCGTCGCCGATGACCGGCTGCGGCAGGGTGCCGGCGTTGTGCTCCAGCAGCCGCCAGCCGCGCGCGCCCTGGCCGAGCACCGACCAGCAGCAGTTCGACAGGCCGCCGAGGCGCTCCCAGATCACCGACTCCAGGCCGAGCAGCCGGCCGATCATGGTGCGGATGGTGCCGCCGTGGGAGACCACCACGACCGTGCCGTCCTCGGGCAGCTTCTCGACCGCGGAGAGCACCACCGGGACGGCGCGGTCCGCCACCTCGGTCGCCAGCTCGCCGCCGCCGCGGCGCACGGGGTGGCCCTGCGACCACGCCTCGTACTCCTCCGGGTAGCGGGCCCGGATCTCGGCGTTGGTGAGCCCCTGCCACTCCCCCGCGTACGTCTCGCGCAGGCCCTCGTGGTGGTGCACCTCCAGCCCGGTGACCTTGGCCAGCTCGGCCGCGGTGCGGGCGGCGCGCTGCAGGTCCGAGGAGACCAGCAGGTCGGGGCGCAGCCCGGAGAGCAGCCTGGCGGCCCGCTGGGCCTGGAAGATGCCCTGGTCGGTCAGCGGGATGTCGGTGCTGCCCTGGAACCTCGACTCGAGGTTCCAGGAGGTCTGGCCGTGCCGCCAGAAGACGATGCGCGGCCCCCGCGCGGCGCGGCTCAGCTCTCGTCCCCGGCGACGGCATTGCCCGCGGCGTCGGTGCGGGCGCCCTCGGGGCGGTTCCGGGTGGCCAGCGCGTCGGCCGGCAGCGGCAGCTCGGGGCAGTCCTTCCAGAGCCGGTCGAGGGAGTAGAAGGAGCGCTCCTCGGAGTGCTGGACGTGCACGACGATGTCGAGGTAGTCGAGCAGGATCCAGCGGCCCTCCCGCTCGCCCTCGCGGCGGACGGGCTTGACGTCGAGCTCCTCGCGGAGCTTGTCCTCGATCTCCTCGGCGATGGCCCGCACCTGGCGGTCGTTGGCCGCGGAGGCGATCAGGAAGGCGTCGGTGATCGACAGTACGTCGCTGACGTCGAACGCGACGACGTCGTGCGCCAGCTTGTCGGCCGCCGCCTGGGCGGCGACGTTGATGAGTTCCTGGCTCCGGTCAGTGGCAGTCACAGTGTTCTTCCGGCTCGGCTACGTGTTTCTCCGTTCCAGGATCTCACGAACGCCCGGCGCCCCCGATCGAATTGACCGGGGGCCCGGGCGGGCCGGCCGCGAGGGCGTCACGGGCGGGCGGACGCCGATGGGCTGCTCGTCTCGTGGGGCAGGCCCTTGTAGTCCTTGCCCAGCACCACCACGAGGTCGGCGTTCTGCGGATCGGTGACCTTCTTCACGGACTCCGGCTTGAGGCCGAGCGCCCCGGCCAGCGTCTTCGCGGCCTCGGCGCGGGTGTCGTCGGTGTAGCGGATCTCGCTGGTCGCCTGGACGGCGCCCGCCTTGCCGCTGCTCGGCACGACCTCCATGCCGGCGTTGGTGATCTGCACCGAGGCGTCCCCGGCAGCCTCCTTCTGGCCCGAGGCGTCGAGCACGGACACACGGGTGGTGCTGCCCGTGACGGGGGCGTTCTTCACGGTGCCGCCGAGCACCTCCTTGACCTGCCGGCCGGCGGTCGCCTCGTCCAGGGTGCCGTCCGGTTTGGCCTTCAGCAGCTGGGTGCCGAGGTGCCCGTCCTTGCCCTGCTGGGCGAGCTGGACGAGCACGCCGGCCAGCGCCTTCTCCGGCAGCGAGGGGTCGAGCACCGCGTTCATCCGGTGCACGTCCTCGGTGGCCTCGGCGAGGTCGGTCGGCATGGCGTGCAGCACCGCCTCCATGACCTGCCCGAACCGGGCCAGCTGGGCCTCGCGCGCCTCGCCGGGCGCCTGCAGGGTGGCGTAGGCGACGGCGGCCTGGCCGTTCAGCGAGACGCCCTTGCCGGCCGACGCGAGGACCTTGCCGTCCGCGGCCTTCACCTCGGCGTTCGTGTCCACCTTGATGCCGCCGAGCTGGGCGACCAGCAGCGTCAGGTACGGGGTGTCGAGGCGCCAGGTGCCGGCCACCGGGGCGCCGAGGACGGTCGCCAGGCCCTCGCGGGTGCCGGACGGGCCGACGTCGTCGAGGCCGGTGGCGGCCGTGGTGGTGGCCGAGTCGCCGGGCAGCTTCAGGGTGTCCGGGATGAGCAGCACGGTGCCCTTGTGCCCGGAGGCGTCGTTGACCAGCAGCGCGGTGCTGACCTTGCCCTTCAGGTCGCGCAGGTGGACGACGTTGACCTGGCGCCCGCCCGCGGCGGCCGCGGCCGAGCCGCCGGAGTCCCGGCCCGTCCACCACAGGTAGCCGCCGACGCCGCCGCCGACCAGTGCGGCGGCCACCGCCAGCCCGATCAGCCGGTTGCGCAGCCGGCGCCGGCGCTCGGCCCGGACCTCGCTGCGGGACTCGGCGAACTTCAGCCAGTCGATGACGTCCTCGGACTGCTCCGACTCCTCGTCGACGAAGGTGAACTCGCCGGTGGCGTAGTTGTCCCCCGCGCCGGCCGGGCGCCGGGGCGTGCGGCTGCCGGCGACCTGCTCCGAGGGCTGCGCGGGCGCGGTCCGCGCCGGGGCGGCGGTAGCGGCCGCCGCGGGGGCGACCGGGGCGACCTGCTGCAGCGGCGGCTGCGGCACCGGGGGCCGCCGCGCGGGCTGCTGCACCGGCGGCGGGGCCTGCGTCTGCGCGGCCTGGGCCTGCTGGTACGGGTCCTGGGCGTAGCCCTGCTGCTGCTGGTAGCCGCCGCCGTACTGGTCCCAGCCCTGCGGCTGCTGCGGCTGCTGGTAGTACGCCTGCTGCTGGTACTGGTCCTGGCCCTGGTAGCCCTGCTGCTGCGGGTAGCCCTGGCCGCCCTGCTGCTGGTAGCCGCCGTGGCCGTACGGGTCCTGCTGGTAGGCCTGCGGCTGCTGCTCCTGGTAGCCCGCGTACGGGTCGTAGCCGTAACCCTGCTGCTGGGGCTGCTGCTCCTCGGGCCTGCCGTAGGGGTCGTAGCCCTGCCCGTACGGGTCGTGCTGGTACCCCTGGGGCCCGCCGCGGTCTGCCGTTCCGGTCACGCCGTCCCTCCCGGGATCAAGGCTGGGCCGGCGCGTAGAGCGCCCGCTTGTGGATGTAACGGACCACACCGTCCGGGACGAGGTACCAGACCGGCTCGCCCTTGGCGACCCGGTTGCGGCAGTCCGTGGAGGAGATGGCCAGCGCCGGCACCTCGACCAGGGAGACCCCGCCGACCGGAAGCCCGGCGTCCGACAGAGTGTGCCCCGGGCGGGTGCAGCCGATGAAGTGGGCGAGCTCGAAGAGTTCGTCGGAGTCGCGCCAGGAGAGGATCTGCGCGAGCGCGTCGGCGCCGGTGATGAAGAACAGCTCGGCGTCCGGGTGCAGGGCGTGCAGGTCGCGCAGGGTGTCGACGGTGTAGGTCGGGCCCTCGCGGTCGATGTCGATCCGGCTGACGGAGAACTGCGGGTTCTCGGCGGTGGCGATGACCGTCATCAGGTAGCGGTCCTCGGCGGACGTGACCTGCCGGTCCGACTTCTGCCAGGGCTGCCCGGTCGGCACGAAGACCACCTCGTCGAGGTGGAAGGCGCTGGCGACCTCACTGGCGGCGACCAGGTGCCCGTGGTGGATCGGGTCGAAGGTGCCGCCCATCACACCGAGGCGCTTCCGCGCCCGCGGCGCACCGGTGGTCCCGGCCTGCTGTCCCATGCCGCCACACCTTACGCGACGCGCATCACCGGGCGGCAAGCCGCCCGGAGAGGTCCGCGGGAGGGAGCGCGCAGCTTCTGTGCAGGCGCTCCCCGCGGCGGCCGGCTCAGCGGTCGCGGTTGAAGCGGGTGGTGATGAAGAGCATCAGCAGCAGGATGAACAGTGCGGCCCCACCGGTCAGGTACGGGTTGAGGCTCTCGTGGTTGCCGCCCTCCTCGGCGAGGCGGGTCAGGGCGGGCAGTGCAGCAGTGCTCATGGTCGGCAGGACCTTCTCGGCTCGGGGGCGGACGAGGGTGCGGGCCGTGCGGCCTGCGGCCTCATCGTACGGGTGGCCGCCGCGCAACCGCGCGGCGGCCCACCGCGTCTGACCCCTCGTAGGTGCCGGAGCAGCGGCGGCCCGCCGGGACCGTCAGTTGTTGCGGCCCGCGCGGACCAGGATCCAGGCCAGCAGGCCTACGCCGACGATGGAGCCGACGACGATGATCCGCAGGAACAGGCCGGGCCCGTTCTCGCTGGAGATCGGTCCGGCCAGGTGCGCCAGGGTGGCAGGGGACATCGGCGGTGCTCCTCTCGCTCCGGAGGACCAGCGTAGACCGGGGCGTACCGGACAGCCGCCACCGCCCCCCGGCGCGAACCGGAGGACCCGCGCCGCACGCGGGGCGTACGGTGGGCGCCGGGGACGAGTACGCGCACACGGACGTTGGAGCCAACAGCAGCGGGGGCCGGCCGCAGGCCGGTGCCGGCGACGACCAGGAGGTACTCACACATGACCGACTTTTCCAAGGGCAGCAGCACGCCCAGCCGCCGCCGCCAGCGCTTCCCGGAGATCTCCACCCGGGCCTGGGAGCACCCCGCGGACCGCTCCGCGCTGGTGGCGCTGCGCAAGCTCAGCGGCTTCGACGAGATCCTCAAGAAGCTCGCCGGGCTGGTGTCCGAGCGCAGCGTCCGGCTGATGTTCCTGGCGACCGCCGTGAAGGCCTCGGAGCGTCAGTTCCCCGAGCTGCACTCCATGGTGCGGGACGCGGCCTACGTGCTCGACCTGGAGAAGGTGCCGGACCTGTACGTCACGCAGGACCCGGCGGTCAACGCCATGTGCATCGGCATGGACACCCCGATCATCGTCCTGACCAGCGGCCTGGTGGACCTGCTGGACGAGGAGGAACTGCGCGCGGTCGTCGGCCACGAGGTCGGCCACGCCATGTCCGGCCACGCGGTCTACCGGACGATGCTGCTGATCCTCACCAACATCGCCGCGCGGATCGCCTGGCTGCCGCTGGGCAGCCTCGCCATCATGGGCGTGATCACCGCGCTCAAGGAGTGGTTCCGCAAGGCCGAGCTCTCCTGCGACCGGGCCGGCCTGCTCGCCGGCCAGGACCTGCAGGCCTCCATGCGCGGCCTGATGAAGCTGGCGGGCGGCCACGACCTGGCGGAGATGAACGTCGACGCCTTCCTGGAGCAGGCCGAGGAGTACGAGCGCGCCGGCGACCTGCGCGACGGCGTGCTCAAGCTGCTGCAGGTGCTGCCGCAGACCCACCCGTTCGCGGTCGTCCGGGTCGCCAAGCTGAAGAAGTGGGCGGAGAGCGACGAGTACCGCTCGATCCTGGCCGGCGCCTACCCGCGCCGCGGGGACGACCCGGACGCCTCCGTCGGCGCCCAGTGGAAGGCCGCGGCCGACTCCTACTCGCAGTCCGTCAAGGAGAGCAAGGACCCGCTGATGGGCCTGCTGCGCGACGTGGCCGGCGGGGTCGGCACGGTCGGCGGCAAGCTGCGGGACACCTTCGCCGGCGCCCGCGCCAACGGCTCCGGCGGCGAGAGCAGCAACGGGGAGTGACACCCGGCGGGGTGCCGGGCCCGGCCGGGGCCGCCGCTCACCGCCCGGTGGCCGGCGGCACCGTCAGCGGCCCGAGCACCCCGCACACCTGCCAGGCCGGGCGGCTCCGGTCGCCCGGGTCGACCGCCTTCGGGGCTGCCGCCGTGCTGCCGGCCAGCAGCGGCTGCAGGTAGCCGCTCATCGAGGCGCCGCAGGCGGTCGGCCCGGCCTGGACGACGGCGTCGACCAGCCGCAGCCGGTCCGCGCCGAGGTCCGCCCGGTCGAAGGCGAAGCGCAGTTCGCGGCGGACGGAGAACAGGCTGACCGGCCCGTCCGCGGTGCCCGCCGCCCGCACCGCGTAGACGAAGGTGTGGTCGGTGGTGACCTCCAGGGTGCCGCTGTCGGCCTCGCCGATCCGCACCGTCCCCGCCGTCCGCACCGCATCGCCGGCCAGCGCCACCTGCCCGGGGTCGAAGCGGACCAGCCAGCCGGTGGCCGCATGGTGCTGGTCGTCCCGCGGGCTGTTCACGCTCTGGTCGTACTGCTCCTGCTCGCCCGGCGTCACCAGGGTCCGCACCTCGCCGGTCTCACCCTCGACGAGGGTGGCCGGGGCCAGCGCGGAGGCCGTGAGGTAGCGCTGCACCACGGACAGTGCCCGGTTGACGTCCGTCCTGGTGAAGTGGGCCGTCGCCGCACCGGCCGGCAGGGCCAGCCCGGTGGCGCCCTCGGCATAGCCGGCCGGCAGGCCCGCGAACGGATCGGAGGGATCGGCCACCGCGGCCACCGCCGCGGTCGGGCTCAGCGCCACCAGGCCCGTGGTCAGCTGGTTGCCGTACGGCGGGGCGGCCTGACGGTGCGGCGAACTGACACCGAAGTACACCGCGGCCGCGAAGGCGAGGAAGACGACCAGCAGCAGCGCGACCGCCTGCCGCGGCAGCGTCCCGAACGGGCCGAAGCCGACCCGCGGCCGGGTCGCCCGGTACGTGCCGCCCAGCCGCTCGCGCGCCGAGAGCTCCTGGATCCGGGCAGCCCGGACGAACGATTCGTCGAACACGACGGACCGGAACTCGTCGTCACTGCCGGAACCGCCCTCGGGCGCACCCTCCGGAGGCTCGCGCGGGTCACCCATAGAACCAGGGTAGGACCGGCAGGCCCACGGTTCGACCGGCCGCGGGCAGATTCCGTCCGGCGGCCGTACGCGGCGCCATCCGGTGACCCGCTCAGCCGCTCGGCAGGGCCACGGCAGTGGGCAGCGGAACCGCCGGCGGGGTGCCCGGCGTACTGCTGGTACCCACCTCGGGACGCCGCGGGGACTCGCCGGCACCACCGGCACCGCGGTAGATCGCGGCGGCCGCCACGGCCACCACACCGACCCCCATCACCACCGCCAGCACCCAGGCCACCGGCCGGTGCCAGCGCTGCTGGGCGATGTACCGCCCGTCGTGGCGCAGCGGGTCCCAGCCGACCGTCCGGCTCCACCGCGCCCGGCGGCGGGCCCGGTCGGTGCCCGACCACGGATCGGGGTACTGCCGGTCGTCGTCCAGGCCGCGCGGATGCGGGCGCAGCTCCAGCGGCAGAACGTCGCCGGTGCCGGCCATCTCCGGAGCGGTCAGGTCGTAGGGCCGGGCCGGACCCGCGGTCTCCGGCTCGAACCTCGCCTCGGCCGCGGCCAGCTGCCGCTCCAGGGCGCTCGGTTCGTGCACGGCAGCGGACCGGACAAAGGCCTCGTCGAGCACCACGGTGGCGAACTCGTCGTCCGCACCACCGTGGTCGGCGCCGTCGGGGTACGGCGAGCCCCCCACATCCTCAGCCACGGGATTCAGCGTATTACCGGGCGGGCGGTTTGTCTGGGGCTCCCGGCAGATGGCCCGGCTGCCGGGAGCGCGCGCCCCCGGCGTCAGGAGCCGACGGTCTGCTGCGCCTCGCCCCGCACATGGCCGTCACCAGTGACGATGTACTTGGTGGAGGTCAGCTCGGGCAGGCCCATCGGGCCGCGGGCGTGCAGCTTCTGGGTGGAGATGCCGATCTCCGCACCGAAGCCGAACTCACCCCCGTCGGTGAACCGCGTCGATGCGTTGACCGCCACGGTCGTGGAGTCGACCAGCTGGGTGAAACGCCGCGCCGCACCCTGCGAGGTGGTCACGATCGCCTCGGTGTGGCCCGAGGACCAGCGGCGGATGTGCGCCACCGCCGCGTCCAGCGAGGGCACCACGGCGGCCGCGATGTCGTACGACAGGTACTCCGCCTCCCAGTCCTCGTCGGTGGCGGGCACGGCCGTCACCGCGGTGCCCTCGGCGGCCTTCAGGACGGCGTCGTCGCCGTGCACCGTCACCCCGGCACCGGCCAGCGCCTCCAGGGCGAGCGGCAGGAAGGCGTCCGCGACGTCCTGGTGGACGAGCAGCGTCTCGGCGGAGTTGCAGACGCTCACCCGCTGCGCCTTGGAGTTCAGCAGGACGCCGACCGCCATCGCGAGGTCCGCCTGCGCATCGACGTAGACGTGGCAGTTGCCGGTGCCGGTCTCGATCACCGGCACGGTCGAACCCTCGACCACGGTGCGGATCAGCGAGGCGCCGCCGCGCGGGATCAGCACGTCCACCAGGCCGCGGGCGCGCATCAGTTCCTGCACCGAGTCCCGGCTCTCGCCGGGCACCAGCTGGATCACGTCGGCCGGCAGCCCGGCGGAGGCGACCGCGTCGCGCAGCACGGCGACCAGTGCGGTGTTGGAGCGGTAGGCGGAGGCCGAACCGCGCAGCAGCACGGCGTTGCCGGACTTCAGGCAGAGCGCGGCGGCGTCCACGGTGACGTTCGGGCGGGCCTCGTAGATGATGCCGACCACGCCGAGCGGGACCCGGACCTGCCGGACGTCGAGGCCGTTGGGCAGGGTGTAGCCGCGTACCACCTCGCCGACCGGGTCGGGCAGGCCGACCACGTCGCGGACGTCGGAGGCGATCGCGGCGATCCGCTGCTCGTCCAGGCTGAGCCGGTCGACGACCGACTCGGGGGTGCCGGCCTCGCGGGCGCGGGCCACGTCCTCCGCGTTGGCGGCGGTGATCTCGGCGCTCCTGGCGACCAGGGCGTCGGCGATCGCCAGCAGCGCGGCGTCCTTGGCACTGCGCGGGAGCGGGGCGAGCGCGGCGGCCGCCTCACGGGCTCGGCGCGCAACGGCGAGGACGGGGCTGTCGGTGATGGCGTGGTCGCTGGTCATGCCTGAAGGGTAGCGACTCGCCGCCCCGTCCCCGGCCCGCATTTCGGCGGCTGAGACACGGACACGGGCCGCCCGGGGGCGCCGGGGCACCTCCCGGCCGAAGGCCGGGGGCGGAACTGCGCGAGGCGGAGGTACGGCGCCGTCTCTGCCGAATCGCGCAGTTCCCCGCGCCCTGAGGGTGCCCGGCGGCGCCCTCAGTACGGGTGGACGCCGCCCAGCTGCGGGGGCGGGTCGCCGAAGCCTTCGGCGACCCGCTGGTGGTAGGTGGCGCGGTCCACGACCTCCAGGCCCACGATTTCCCAGGGCGGTAAGTTCGCGGAGGCCTTGTGCTCCCCCCACAGCCGCAGCGCGACCGCGGCGGCGTCGTGCAGGTCGCGGGCCTGCTCCCAGTACCGGATCTCGGCGTGGTCGGCGGCGTAGCGGGCGGTGAGGAAGAAGGCGTGGTCGTGGGCCAGCTGCTCCAGCCCGGCCCGGAGCTCCGGGAGGGGGGTGACCCGGCCGGCCACCGAAAGCACCACGTGCCAGAGCCTGCCCTGCTCCTCGACGGTGTCGTCACCCTCCGAGCGGGGGCGCAACTCCCGGACGTTCTGCGGGGTTTCGTCGGTCGCGGTGCCGTCGGCGCGGCCGCCCGCGATGCCGGCGAGCCGCCGGCCCGACGTCTCGCCGGGCAGTGTTCCCGGGCGCCTGCTTGCCATCGGCGGCCTCCTGTTCGGCGATGCCCGTTGTCGGCGCCGGCCAGCGGCGCCGGCACCTGGCGGCCCCGTCAGCCGCGCAGGACGACCAGGTCGTCGCGGTGGACGACCTCGCGCTCGTACGCGGCACCGAGCTCCCGGGCCAGCTCCCGCGTGGACCGGCCGAGCAGACGGGGCAGCTCCCTCGCATCAAAGTTGACCAGTCCGCGGGCGACGATGTGGCCGTTTTCCCCAAGAAGGTCGACCGGATCGCCCGCGGTGAAGTCGCCCTCGACCCTGGTCACACCGGCCGGCAGCAGGGACTTCCCGCCCAGGACGACCGCGTCGACCGCGCCGGCGTCCAGGTGGAGTGCGCCGCGCGGGGTGGAGGCGTGCTCCAGCCACAGCAGGCGGTCGGCGGAACGGCTGCCGGTGCGCTGGAAGAGCGTGCCGGTGGGGCGGCCGGCCAGGGCCTCGGCGGCGTGGCTGGCGGCGGTGAGCACGACGGGGATGCCGGCGCCGGTGGCGATCCGGGCGGCCTCGACCTTGGTGACCATGCCGCCGGTGCCGACGCCGGCCTTGCCGGCGCTGCCGATCTCGATGCCGTCGAGGTCGTGCGGGCCGCGGACGGTCTCGATCCTGCTGGTGCCGGGCCTGGCCGGGTCGCCGTCGTACAGGCCGTCGACGTCCGAGAGCAGGACCAGCAGGTCGGCCCGGACGAGGTGGGCGACCAGGGCGGCGAGCCGGTCGTTGTCACCGAACCTGATTTCGGCGGTGGCAACGGTGTCGTTCTCGTTGACGACCGGCATCGCGCCCATCGCCAGCAGCTGGTCGAGGGTGCGGTAGGCGTTGCGGTAGTGCGAGCGGCGGCTGGCGTCCTCCGCGGTGAGCAGCACCTGGCCGACCCGGATGCCGTACCGGGCGAAGGAGGCGGTGTAGCGGGCGACCAGCAGGCCCTGGCCGACGCTGGCGGCGGCCTGCTGGCGGGCGAGGTCCTTGGGACGCTTCTCCAGACCGAGCGGGGAGAGGCCGGCGGCGATGGCGCCGGAGGAGACCAGCACGATGTCGGGGGCGTCCGGGCGGGCCCGGACCTTGGCGACCGCGTCGACGAGGGCGTCGACGCGGTCCGCGTCCAGCCCGCCGGCGGCGGTGGTCAGCGAGGACGAGCCGACCTTCACGACGATCCGCCGGGCGGCGAGGACGTCCTGCCGCAGTGTCTGACCCGTCATCAGTGTCCTCCGGTCGTGCTGGATCGAGCCCGCTGCTCGGTCGCAATCTACGCGATCCGCGCGGCGGGCTCGTCGGGATATCAGCTGGCGGACGGCACCGCGGGGGCGGGGTGGACCTGCTCCCGGCCCCCGGGCGAACGGGTGGAGAAGATCGTCACCCGGTGGACCCCGCGCCGCCGCGCCGAGGCCCCCCTCTCCGGGCCCGCGGTGCCTCCCCTCCCGTCCGGTGGTCTTCGGACGGGAGGGAGGTCAGCGGGCGCCGGGCCGGGTTTTTCAGTAGTCCTCGTCGTCGCCCTCGATGGCCTGGCGGCCGGAGGAGAGCGCCTCGAACGCCTTGAACTCCTCCTCCGCGGCGTCCCGGCCGCGCTGGCGCTCGCGGCGGCGGTCGACGGCGGGCCGCTGGGTCTCGAAGCGGTGGTCCTCACCACGGCGGCCGAGCATCTCGGCACCGGAGGCCATGGTCGGCTCCCAGTCGAAGACGACGGCGTCCTCCTCGGCGCCGATGACGACCGTGTCGCCCTCGTGGGCGCCGATCTTCCACAGCTCCTGCTCGACGCCGAGGCGGGCCAGGCGGTCGGCGAGGTAGCCGACGGCCTCGTCGTTGCTGAAGTCGGTCTGGCGGACCCAGCGCTCCGGCTTGACGCCGCGGATGCGGTAGGCGCCGTCCTCCTCGGTGATGGTGAAGCCGGCGTCGTCCACGGCCTTCGGGCGCAGCACGATCCGGGTCGACTCCTGGACGGGCTTGGCGGCGCGCGCCTCGCCGACGATCTGGGCGAGGGCGAAGCTCAGCTCGCGCAGGCCCTTGTGCGAGGCGGCGGAGACCTCGAAGACGCGGTAGCCGCGCTCCTCCAGGGACTCGCGGGTGAGGTCGGCGATGTCCTGGCCGTCGGGCACGTCGACCTTGTTGAGGGCGACCAGCCGCGGACGGTCCTCCAGGCCGCCGTACTCGGCGAGCTCGGCCTCGATGGTCTCCAGGTCGGACAGCGGGTCGCGGCCCGGCTCCAGGGTGGCGCAGTCGAGGACGTGCACCAGCACCTCGCAGCGCTCGACGTGCCGCAGGAACTCCAGGCCGAGGCCCTTGCCCTGGCTGGCGCCGGGGATCAGGCCGGGCACGTCGGCGATCGTGTAGACGGTCGAACCGGCGGTCACCACACCCAGGTTGGGGATCAGTGTGGTGAACGGGTAGTCCGCGATCTTCGGCTTGGCGGCGGACAGCACGGAGATCAGCGAGGACTTGCCGGCGCTCGGGTACCCCACCAGGGCCACGTCGGCGACGGACTTGAGCTCCATGACGATGTCGCGGGCCTCGCCGGGCTCGCCGAGCAGCGCGAAGCCGGGGGCCTTGCGGCGGGCGGAGGCCAGGGCGGCGTTGCCCAGGCCGCCGCGGCCGCCGGCGGCGGCGACGAAGGTGGTGCCGTGGCCGACGAGGTCGGCGAGCACGTTGCCCTTGCGGTCGAGCACCACGGTGCCGTCCGGCACCGGCAGGACGAGGTCCTGGCCGTCGGCACCGGTGCGGTTGCCGCCGGCGCCGGGCTTGCCGTTGGTGGCCTTGCGCTTGGGCGAGTGGTGGTACTCGAGGAGGGTGGTGATCTGGCTGTCGACGACGAGGGTGACGCTGCCGCCCTCACCGCCGTTGCCGCCGTCGGGCCCGCCGAGCGGCTTGAACTTCTCCCGGTGCACGGAGGCGCAGCCGTGGCCCCCGTTACCCGCGGCGACGTGCAGCTCGACGCGGTCCACGAAGGTGGTCATGGGGTGTGCCTCCAGTACGACGAAAAAATGGGGTCCTGCGGTAAAGCGTGAAGGGTGGACCGGATCATTCCGGCCCACCCTTCACGACGAGTCCTGACGTGGGGTCAGACTCAGGCCTCGACGGCCACGATGTTGACGACCTTGCGGCCGCGGCGGTTGCCGAACTGCACGGCACCGGCGGTCAGCGCGAACAGGGTGTCGTCGCCACCGCGACCGACACCGGCACCCGGGTGGAAGTGGGTGCCGCGCTGGCGGACGAGGATCTCGCCGGCCGAGACGACCTGGCCGCCGAAGCGCTTGACGCCGAGGCGCTGGGCGTTCGAGTCACGGCCGTTACGGGTAGAGCTTGCGCCCTTCTTGTGTGCCATCTCGCTATCCCCTTACTTGCTGACGGAGTCGATGCTCGTGATGCGCACCGCGGTGTACTTCTGGCGGTGACCCTGACGACGGCGGTAACCCGTCTTGTTCTTGTAGCGGAGGATGACGATCTTGTCGCCCTTGGTCTCCTCGACGACCTCGGCGTGAGCCTTCACGCCGCCCAGGACCCACGGGTCGGAGGTGACGGCGTCACCGTCGACGACCAGGACGGTCGACAGCTCGACCGAGTCACCCGGCTTGGCTTCGATACGGTCGATCTCCAGCACGTCGCCCACGGCGACCTTGTGCTGGCGGCCGCCTGCGCGAACGATCGCGTACATGCGGTACCTGCTTTCTGTACTCGGTCGGAGCTCACCGATGCCAGCTGCCTGGGTACGAACACAGGAGCCTCCCCCGTTCCGGGCCCGGAAGCCGCGAAACAGGAGGTGAAGTGCTCGGGAGCATGGCGTCAACACGCCGAGGGTCAAGAATACGGACCGGCCTCCTCAGGGGCAAACCGGGCCCTACCGGGCCCGGGGCGGCGGCTGCCGCCCCGGGCCGCGAGGCGTTACTCGGCGGCGCCGTCACCTTCGGCGGCCGCGGCCTTCTTGGCCGCCGCGCTCGTCCGCTTGGTGGCGGTCTTGCGGGCGGTGGTCTTCTTGGCCGCCGTGGTCTTCTTCGCGGCGGCGGTCTTCTTGGCGGCGGCCTTGCGGGGCGCGCGCTTCTTGGGCGCGGGCTCCTCGGCCTCCTCCGCGGCGGCCTCCTCGACGACCGGGGCCTCGGCGACCGGCTCGGCCTCCTCCGCCACCGGCTCGACGGTCTCGGGCTCGGCGGCGACGGGGCTCTCGACCGGCTCCTCGGCCACAACGGGCTCCCCGGCCGGCTGCTCGGCGGCGGCCAGGGCCGCCTCCATCGCGGCCTCGGCGCGGGCCTGCAGGACCACGATCTCGGCCCCGGCCGGCGCACCCGCCGGCGCGGTCGCCTTGCGCACCGCACGGCGGCGCGGACGGCCCGCGGGGGCCGCGACCGGCTCCGCCTCCGGCTGCTCGGCCTGCTCGGCGACGGGCGCGGCCTCGGGGGCCTCGACCTCCTCGACGGCCACCGCGGCGGCGGCCTCCACCGGCTCCGGCACCTCGATCTCGACGACCTCGATCTCGGCGGCCTCCGTGGCCTCGGCGACGGCCTCGCCCTGCGGCTCGGCCTGGGCGCCGCCCTTGCCGCGGCGGCGGCGCTTGGAACCGCCCGCCTCGCCGGTGGCCGGGGTGCCGCCCCCGCCGCCGTGGGTGTGCGGCTGGTCCATGTGCACGATGACGCCGCGGCCGTTGCAGTGCACGCAGGCCTCGGAGAAGGACTCCAGCAGGCCCTGGCCGACCCGCTTGCGGGTCATCTGCACCAGGCCCAGCGAGGTGACCTCGGCCACCTGGTGCTTGGTGCGGTCGCGGCCCAGGCACTCCAGCAGGCGGCGCAGCACCAGGTCGCGGTTGGACTCCAGCACCATGTCGATGAAGTCGATCACGATGATGCCGCCGAGGTCGCGCAGCCGCAGCTGGCGGACGATCTCCTCGGCCGCCTCGATGTTGTTGCGGGTGACGGTCTCCTCGAGGTTGCCGCCCTGGCCGACGAACTTGCCGGTGTTGACGTCGACAACGACCATCGCCTCGGTCCGGTCGATCACCAGCGAACCGCCGCTCGGCAGCCAGACCTTGCGGTCCAGCGCCTTCATCAGCTGCTCGTCGATCCGGTAGGTGGCGAAGACGTCCACGTCCGAGGTCCAGCGCTGCAGGCGCTCGGCGAGGTCCGGAGCCACGTTGGAGACGTAGTCGTGGATGGTGTTCCACGCGTCGCCGCCGCTGACGATGACCTTGGTGAAGTCCTCGTTGAAGATGTCGCGGACGACCCGGACGGTCATGTCCGGCTCGCCGTAGAGCAGCACCGGGGCGTTGCCGGAGGCGGCCTTCTTCTGGATGTCCTCCCACTGCTGCTGCAGGCGCTGGACGTCCCGGGTCAGCTCCTCCTCGCTGGCGCCCTCGGCGGCGGTGCGCACGATCACGCCGGCGTCGTCCGGGACGATCTTCTTGAGGATCTGCTTGAGGCGGGCCCGCTCGTTCTCCGGCAGCTTGCGGCTGATGCCGGTCATCGAGCCCTCGGGCACGTAGACCAGGTAGCGGCCGGGCAGCGAGATCTGGCTGGTCAGGCGGGCGCCCTTGTGGCCGATCGGGTCCTTGGAGACCTGCACCAGCACGGACTGGCCGGACTTCAGCACCGACTCGATCCGGCGCGGGCCGCCGTGGCCGCCCAGCGCGCCGAAGTTGACCTCACCGGCGTAGAGCACCGCGTTGCGGCCCTTGCCGATGTCGACGAAGGCGGCCTCCATGGACGGCAGCACGTTCTGGACCTTGCCCAGGTAGACGTTGCCGACGTAGCTGGTGGCCTGCTCCTTGTTGACGTAGTGCTCGACCAGCACGCCGTCCTCGAGCACGCCGATCTGGGTGCGCTCGCCGTTCTGGCGCACCACCATGACCCGCTCGACCGACTCGCGGCGGGCCAGGAACTCGGCCTCGGTGATGATCGGCACCCGGCGGCGGCCCAGCTCGCGGCCCTCGCGGCGGCGCTGCTTCTTGGCCTCCAGGCGGGTGGAGCCCTTGATGGACTGCACCTCGTCCGGGTCGAACGACGGCTCGGTGGAGCGGCGGCGCGGCTCGCGCACCTTCACCACCGTGCGGACGCCGTCCTCGGTGGTCTCGCCCTGCTCGGCGGTACCCTCACCGCCGCGGCGGCGGCGACGGCGACGGCGGCGCGAGGAGGACAGCCCGGCGGCGAGCTCGTCCTCGTCCTCCTCCGGCTCCTCCTCGGCACCTTCCTCGGCGCCCTCGTCCTCGGCCTGCGGCTCGGCAGCGGCCTCGACGGCCTCCGGCTCCTCGGCCTCACCGCGGCGGCGGCGACGGCCGCCCCGACGGCGGCGGCGGGACGGACGGCCGTCCTCCTCCCACTCGCCCTCCTGCTCGGGGCCGGCCTCGGGGGCCTCGGGCTCCTCGGCGGGCTCCTGCGGCGCGGGCGCGACCTCGACCCGCGCGGGCGGCTGCACCCGGACGGGGGTGCGGACCCGGCGGCGGCGGCCGACGCCGCTGTACTCGTACTCCTCCTCCGTGCCCTCGGCGGCCGGGGCGGCCTCGGCGCGCACGGGCTTCTCGGCGCGCGCGGGCTTCTCCGCGGGGGCCGGGGCGACGTAGGGGGCGGGCTCCTGGAAGACCGGGGCCTGGAAGATCGCGGTGGACGGGCGGACGGCGCGGCGGCGCACCCGGTGCGACGGCTCCGGCTCGGCGGCCGGGGCCTCGGCGGCCTCCGGCTCCTCCTCGACGGCCTCAGGCTCGGCCTCGGCGGCGGGCTCCTCGGCGGCGGCATCCTCGGCGACCGGCTCGGCGGGCGCCTCCTCGACGGCCGGCGCGGCCTGCTCGACCACGCGGCGACGGCGGGTGCGGCGGGCCGGGGCGGCCGGCTGCTCGACGGCCTCCGCGGCCTCGGTGGCGGGCTCCTCGGCGGTCTCAGCAGGCTCAGCAACAGCCGGCTCGGCGGCGGGCGCGGCCGGGGCCTCCTCGGCGGCCGGCGCACCGGCCGGGGACTCGGCACGCTTGCGGGTGCGGCGGGCACGGGCGGGCTTCTCGGCGGGCGCCTCGACCTCTACGGCCGGCACCTCGGCGGCCGGAGCCTCGACTGCGGGCGCCTCCGCGGCGGGAATCTCGGCGACCGGGGCCTCCACGGGCTCGGTCACCACGATCGGGGTCTTCTCGGGTGCGCCGGCCGGGGCCTCGACGCGCTTGCGGGTGCGGCGCGGGCGCGCCGGCTTCTCGGCGGGCGCCTCGGCCTCGACGGCCGGAGCCTCGGCAGCGGGCGCCTCGGCCGGCTCCGGCTCCACGGGCAGGACGGTCTCGGCCGTCTCCGCGGCAGCGCCCTGCGGCGCACCGGCCGGGCGGGACACCGCCCGGCGCCGGCGGCGCGGCGGAGCGGCGGACGCGCCGTCGACAGGGGTGTCGGCCGGTTCCGCAGCGGACTGCGGTTCGGTGTTCTCGAGCATGCGGGTGGATCTCCCGTCAGGCCCCCGGGCTCCGCATCCGGGCACGGCTCGACACCTGGGTCACGGTCGGCCACGGTGATTGCGTGGCGACTCCCACGGTGCCGCCGTGCGGACGCGAGGCCGCACAGGAGCTCGTAGTCTCGCTCGACGCCCCGCACGGCGCGGGGTGCCGAAAGTCTTCTGGTCTGACCAGTCTTCTCGGTTGTCCAGGTCGGGCCGCGGGGCCCGGCTGCGTGCGACGGCGCTCGCTCCCCTGGGAAGCCGCGGGAACCGGGGAGCCACGGCCCGGTGGCGGGCCCTGGCTCCCTGCCCGCTCGGCGGTCGGCACGAGGCGCGCGGCCCTGCGGCCGCTATCGGCCTGCAGGGGCCGCGGCGCGATCGAGCGCCAGCGGGTCGGTCACCGTGCCGGTCCCCTCGTCGAGCGGCCCCTGCGCCAGCCTGGTCACCTCAGCGGGGACCGGCGGCGCCAGGTCGGCCGTCGCACGGAGACCGGACAAAACGTCGTCGGGTCGTACGGCGGGTGTGGCGTGTCGTACTACCAGCCGCAGTATCGCACAGGGAGCGCCCGGACGAACATCGTCGGCACGGTCTGTGCCAGTGTCGTTACCATCGCCGACCTGCGGCGGGAGCAGTTCGAGGGCGGCGACGGCTGCACGGGTGTCGAACACCCGCATGCCGTTCTTGGTCAGCCGCTGCACCTCGACGGCCTCCTCGGCCAGGAACGCGGCCACCGCGCGGGCCGCCTCCCCGCCCTCCACGCCGGCCAGCCGCACCCGCCACTCGGAGGCCTCCAGGCGCTCGACGAAGTTGGGCGTGCGGACCTCGACGGCGTCGACGATGTCCAGGCCGGGCGGCAGCGACTCGTCCAGCTGCGCGCGGAGCGCCTCGGGGTCGCGGGCCTCCGCGAGACCGATCTCCAGGTACTCCGCCTCGCTGGCGACACCCGTCGGGGCGGCGTTGGCGTAGGAGACCTTCGGGTGCGGGGTGAAGCCGGCGGAGTACGCCATCGGAACGGCCGAGCGGCGGAGCGCGCGCTCGAACGCCCGCTGGAAGTCCCGGTGGCTGGTGAAGCGCAGACGGCCGCGCTTGGTGTAGCGGAGACGGATGCGCTGCACCGTCGGCGCGGGCGGCGGACCGTCGGGCGTGCGGCGTGCCAGGGCTGCTCAGTCCTTAGATCGGTGTCCCGACCGGCCGTCGCGGCCGGTTGCTTGTCAGGACAAGGGTACGCGCCCGGGCCCGCCGCCCGGACCGGGTCACCCCACGAGGGCCCGCCGGACCTCCCGGAGCACCCGCGCGATCTCCGCCTTGGCCGGCCACCACACCTCGCGCCGCACCCAGCGGCACGGCCGCACCACCAGGAAGCGCCAGATCCGCCCGCCGATCCGCCAGGCCCAGGCGATCGCCCTCCCCACCTCGCGGAGCACCGGGTACAGCAGCACCCGCCACAGCCACACCAGCGGCACCGCCACCAGGACGCGGGCCGTCCAGGCGAACCCGCGGGCGAGGGCGGACAGCAGCCACAGCACCCCGCGGCCGCACGGCGCCAGCACGTACCGCCACAGCGCCGCGAGCGGCACGACCACCAGGCAGCGGCCGAGCCAGGCGAGGCCGGTGCCGACCGCCTCGAGCAGCACCAGCAGCCCGCGGCCCAGCGGCATCAGGGCGTTGCGGCCCAGCCAGCGCAGCGGCAGCGCGAACAGCACACGGCCGCACCAGCAGAGCGCCGCCCACACGGCCCGCCCGGCCGGCGCCAGCACCTCCCAGCCCAGCCAGGCCAGCGGGACGACCACCAGGTACCGGCCGAGCCAGGCCAGCGCGTGTCCGCAGGGCGTGAGCACGTACCGGTACAGCTGGACGAGCGGCCACACCACCGTCCAGTACAGGAGCCGGCCGATCTGCACCACGAGCCACTCCAGCACCCGGCCGAGCGGGCGCAGCACGACGGCGAGCAGCAGCTCCCACACGAAGCGCAGCGGCACCACGACCAACAGCGCGAAGATCCGCGCGGGCACCCGGACGAACGCCACCAGGCACCCCTCGCCCGGCCGGTCCTCGGTCATCTGTCCCCCCTCGTCGTGCGACGGCCCTCCCCGGCAGGTACGCCGGAGAGGGCCGTCGGGTTGCGCTGCGGTGTTACGACTTGACCACGGTCAGCGGCAGCAGCTTCTTGCCGGTGGGGCCGACCTGGATGTGGGTGTCCATCTGAGGACAGACGCCGCAGTCGAAGCACGGGGTCCAGCGGCAGTCCTCGACCTCGACCTCTTCGAGGGCGTCCTGCCAGTCCTCCCAGAGCCAGTCCTTGTCGAGGCCGCTGTCCAGGTGGTCCCAGGGCAGCACCTCCTCGTAGGTGCGCTCGCGGGTGGTGTACCAGTCGACGTCGACGCCGGTGCCGGCGAGGCCCTTCTCGGCGCAGGCCATCCAGCGGTCGTAGGAGAAGTGCTCGCGCCAGCCGTCGAAGCGGCCGCCGTCGTCGTAGACGGCGCGGATGACGGCGCCGATCCGGCGGTCGCCGCGGGAGAGCAGGCCCTCGACGATGCCGGGCTTGCCGTCGTGGTAGCGGAAGCCGATATTCTTGCCGAACTTGCGGTCGTGCCGGATGGAGTCGCGCAGCTTGGCGAGGCGGGCGTCGGTGTCCTCGGCGGAGAGCTGCGGCGCCCACTGGAAGGGGGTGTGCGGCTTGGGCACGAAGCCGCCGATGGAGACGGTGCAGCGGATGTCGTTGCCGCCGGTGACCTCGCGGCCCTTGGCGATGACGTTCTTCGCCATTTCGCCGATCTGGAGGACGTCCTCGTCGGTCTCGGTGGGCAGGCCGCACATGAAGTACAGCTTCACCTGGCGCCAGCCGTTGCCGTAGGCGGTGGCGACCGTGTTGATGAGGTCCTCCTCGGACACCATCTTGTTGATCACCTTGCGGATGCGCTCGCTGCCGCCCTCGGGAGCGAAGGTCAGACCGGAGCGGCGGCCGTTGCGGGAGAGCTCGTTCGCCAGGTCGATGTTGAAGGCGTCGACGCGGGTGGACGGCAGCGACAGGCCGATCTTGTCCTCGGCGTAGCGGTCGGCGAGGCCCTTGGTGACGTCGGCGATCTCGGAGTGGTCGGCGCTGGACAGCGAGAGCAGGCCGACCTCCTCGAAGCCGGTGGCCTTGAGGCCGCGGTCGACCATCTCGCCGATGCCGGTGATGCTTCGCTCCCGCACGGGGCGCGTGATCATGCCGGCCTGGCAGAAGCGGCAGCCGCGGGTGCAGCCGCGGAAGATCTCCACCGACATCCGCTCGTGGACGGTCTCGGCGAGCGGGACGAGCGGCTGCTTGGGGTAGGGCCACTCGTCGAGGTCCATGACGGTGTGCTTGGAGACCCGCCACGGGACGCCGGGGCGGTTGGGCACGACGCGGCCGATCCGGCCGTCCGGCAGGTACTCGACGTCGTAGAAGCGCGGCACGTACACGCCGCCGGTCTTCGCGAGGCGCAGCAGCACCTCGTCGCGGCCGCCGGGGCGGCCCTCGGCCTTCCAGGCCCGGACGATCTCGGAGACGTCGAGGACGGCCTGTTCGCCGTCGCCGACGACGGCGCAGTCGAGGAAGTCGGCGATCGGCTCGGGGTTGAACGCGGCGTGGCCGCCGGCGAGGACGATCGGGTCGTCGATGCCGCGGTCCTTGGACTCCAGCGGGATGCCCGCGAGGTCGAGCGCGGTCAGCATGTTGGTGTAGCCGAGCTCGGTGGAGAAGGACAGGCCGAACACGTCGAAGGCCTTCACCGGGCGGTGGGCGTCGACGGTGAACTGCGGGACGCCGTGCTCGCGCATCAGGGCCTCGAGGTCGGGCCAGACGCTGTAGGTGCGCTCGGCGAGGACACCCTCGCGCTCGTTGAGCACCTCGTAGAGGATCATGACGCCCTGGTTGGGGAGGCCGACCTCGTAGGCGTCGGGGTACATGAGGGCCCAGCGCACGTCGCAGCTGTCCCAGTCCTTCACGGTCGAGTTGAGCTCGCCGCCGACGTACTGGATCGGCTTCTGGACGTGCGGGAGGAGGGCCTCCAGGCGTGGGAAGACCGATTCGACTGGCATGCGGTGAGCCCTTTGAGACGTGGACGGGGTGATCCTCAAGGGTAGCCGAACCGGCCGCTCTCCCTGTCCGCCCGGACGGCGGGGCCGTGCGCACGGGCGGCCGGGCCGGTGCGGGTGCCGCCCGGTGTTCCGCGCGCTGCAACGGTGTTGACACCCTCCGTGCACTCGTGGACTACTGACGGGGCACATCCCACATGCCGGCGCACCGACGATTCCACGGGAGCTGCTGTGTCCAACGGGCCTGGGTCACACGGGAGTCGGGTCTGCGCGGGACGGGCAGCGGCGGCGTGAGCAGGGCGGGGGTGCGCGCGGTCGCCGTGCGGCCGAGCGGGTCGGGCCGGTACCTGTCCGCGGGGCAGGCCGCCGTCCGGGCGGCCCGGCTGGCGGAGCTGCATCCCGGTCTGGTCGCGGTGCGGCAGGTCGGCCGCTCGCGGGGCGGGCGGCCGCTGGTGCTGGTGTCGGTGGGCCGCGGGCCGCGGCACGTGCTGGCGGTCGGTGGGCCGCACCCCAACGAGCCGGTCGGCACGGCGACGGCGCTGCACCTGGCCGAGCGGGCGGTGCAGGAGCCGGAGCTGCGCCGCGGCGGCGAGGTGACCTGGAACGTGCTGCTGTGCCTCGATCCGGACGGTGCGGCGCTGAACGAGGGCTGGCTGGGCGGGCCGCTCACCATGGAGCGGCACTACCGCTCGTTCTACCGGCCGGCGCTGGAGGACCAGCCGGAGTGGCTGCCGACGGCGGGTTCGGGGCGGGCGGCGCTGCCGGAGACGGCCGCGCTGACGGCGGTGATCGACGAGCTGCGGCCGTTCCTGCAGTGCTCGCTGCACGGGGTGGACGTCGGCGGCACGTTCGTGCAGCTGACCGGTCCGGTGCCGGGGCTAGCGGAGCCGTTCGCCCGGTCCGCGGCGGCGGCGGGGCTGCCGTTGGAGCGCGGCCCGTACGACGCGTTCTTCTGGCCGAGCCCGGGGCCGGGGCTGTACGTGATGCCGGCGGCGGGGGCGAAGGACCGCTTCGCGGCGCTGGCGGAGAGTTCGGCGCACTCGACGTGGTCGTACGTGCAGCGGCACGGCGGGGTGACGGCGGTGGTGGAGGTGCCGATGTGGGCGGCGCCGGGGGTGGCGGATGCGGCCCCGCACCCCGATCCGGCCGGGGCGCTGGGCGAGGCGGCGGGTGTGCTGCTGCGGGAGACCGAGCCGCTGGCGGAGCTGCTGGCGCTGGCCCGGCCGCTGCTGCCGGCGCCGGAGGGGCCGCTGCTGCGGTCCGCGCTGTGGCACCTGTCGATCGTGCCGCAGCTCGCGCTGGACTGGGCGCCGGAGGCGGTGGCCGCCGACGTGGGTTCGCTGTCGGTGCTGAGCGGGGCGCACCTGGCGGGGGTGGCGATCCAGACGGCGCGGATGCCGGTGCGGATCGCGGCGCTGCTGGTGCGGCTGCTCCGGGACGCCGAGGGCCCGGCCGCCGCGGAGTTGCGGCGCCGGGCCGGGCGGCTGCTGGCCGCGCGCGTGGAGCGTTTCCGGACGGGCTTCGGGGTGCGCCCGGTGCCGGTCGGCGAGCAGGTGGCGCACCAGGCCCGGGCGGTGGTGGCCGCCGCCGGGGCGCTGCTGTGAGCCGCCGGGTCAGACCCCTATCGGCCGCTGGGAGCGGACGGACTGGAGCAGCCCTATGCCGATCCAGACGGCGAACATCGAGGAGCCGCCGTAGGAGACGAACGGCAGCGGGATGCCGGCCACCGGCATGATGCCGAGGTTCATCCCGATGTTCTCGAAGGCCTGGAAGGCGAACCAGGTGATGACGCCGGCCGCCAGCACGGTGCCGTACAGGTCGGTGGCCTGGCGGGCGATCTTGCAGGCGCGCCAGAGGATGACGCCGAGCAGGCCGATCAGGGCGATGCCGCCGACGAAGCCGAGTTCCTCGCCGGCGACGCTGAACACGAAGTCGGTCTGCTGCTCGGGGACGAACTGGCCGGTGGTCTGGAAGCCGTGGAAGAGGCCCATGCCGGTGAGTCCGCCGGAGCCGATGGCGATGCGGGCCTGGGCGGTGTTGTAGCCGACGCCGGCCGGGTCGAGCGAGGGGTTGGCGAAGGCGGCGAAGCGGTCGATCTGGTACTTGCTCAGCACGCCGAGCTTCCAGATCAGCACCGCTCCGCCGGCGCCGGCGGCGATCAGGCCGAACACCCAGCGCCGGGCGGCGCCGGAGGCGAGCAGGACGCCCATGATGACGACGCCCATGACCATGACCGAGCCGAGGTCGGGCATCAGCATGATGACGCCCATCGGTACGGCGGCGAGCACCAGCGCCTGGACGACGCTGCGCGAGGACGGGAACTCCCGTTCGCCCGCGTCGACCCGGGCGGAGAGCACCACGGCCATGCCCATCACGATGGACAGCTTGGCGAACTCGGCCGGCTGCAGCGAGAAGCCGCCGCCGAACTGGATCCAGGAGTGCTGGCCGTTGATGGTGGAGCCGAGCGGGGTGAGGGTGACGACCAGCATGAGCAGGACGCCGAGGTAGACGAACGGCACCGCGGTGCGCAGCCGCCGTGTCCCTATCCCGACGGTCACGGCGCACAGGGCCGCGCCGACCAGGGCGTTGGTGAGGTGCCGGTAGAGGAAGTACTGCGGGTCGCCGTGGGTGAGGGTGTCCCGGCCGCGGGTGGCGGACCAGACCAGCAGCGAGCTGCCGAGGGACAGTGCCAGGGCGGCCAGGATCATGATCCAGTCCATCCGGCGCAGCGGCGAGTCCTTGGCGAGTGCCTTGGAGATCGAGCCGCGCTGCGGCGCGAGCCGGACGGTGCGGTACGAGCCGTACGAGGTCATCCCCGGCTCCTTCCGGTGGCGCGGGCGGGCTCCAGGGCGGCCAGGGCGAGGACGGCAGGGCCGGTGCCGGTGGTCGGGCCCGGGACCGGGTCGAGGAAGGTGCGGCTGCCGGTGAAGGACGCCTGCTTGATGATGGCGGTGCCGTCCGGGTTGAACTTCGGCAGCTCGGCCTGCGGCTTGGGCAGCAGGGCCTTGCCGTTGTCGATGGTGCCCTTGTCGTCGACGCCGTACAGCGCCTGGTAGATGCGGCGGACGGCGTCGCCCGAGGCGCCCGAGCCGGTACCGGCCTGGCTCATCGTCATGACGACGGCATAGTCGCGGCTGTAGGTGGTCAGGTACGAGGTGGTCTGCTTGCCGGCGACCTCGGCGGTACCGGTCTTGGCGTGCAGCTCGATCTGCTTCTGCGGCCAGCCGACGCCGGTGAACTTCCAGGCGGCGGTGCCCCGCTCGATGACGCCCTTGGTGGCGTCGTCGATGTACTCCAGGGTCTTCTCGTCGGTGGGGATCTTCCCGTCGACGTGCGGGGCGATCTCGCGGACCAGCTTGCCGTCCGGGCTCATGATCGCCTTGCCGATGGTCGGCCGGTAGAGCGTGCCGCCGTTGGCGAGGGCCGCGTAGATGCGGGCCATCTGGAGCGGGGTGACGAGGGTGTCGCCCTGGCCGATGGAGTAGTTGACCAGGTCACCGGCGCGCATGATGTAGCCGTCGACGCAGTTCTCCTTGGCGATCTGCGCCGCGTAGTCGTCCGGCTTGGCGGTCTTGGCCTGCTCGCACCAGGCGTCCTTGTTGGCGTTGTAGTAGGACTGCTTCCACTGGCGGTCCGGGATGCGCCCGGTGACCTCGCTGGGGAGGTCGATGCCGGTCTTGGCGCCGAGGCCGAACTGCTTGGCGGTGACGAAGAACCAGTCCTTGGCGTCCTTCTTGGGCTTGATGCCGCCGTCCTTCATCCACTGGTCGTAGGCCAGTCCGTAGAAGACGGTGTCGCAGGAGACCTCCAGGGCACGGGCCAGGGTGATGGAGCCGTGGCCCTGGCTCTCGAAGTTCTTGAACTCGCGGCCGCCGATGGTCAGGCTGCTCGGGCAGGGGTAGTTGTTGCTGAGCGGGTAGCCGGCCTGGGCGGCCGCGGCGGCGGAGACCACCTTGAAGGTGGAGCCGGGGGCGGACTGGCCCTGTATGGCCCGGTTGATCAGCGGGTAGTTGGACTCCTTGCTGGTCAGCGCCTGGTAGTCCTTGGCCGAGATGCCGCCGACCCAGATGTTGGGGTCGAAGGTCGGGGCGCTGGCCATGGCGATGATCCGGCCGGTCTTGACGTCCATCACCACGACGGCGCCGGAGTCGGCCTCGAAGTTCTTGTGGGTCTCGTCGTCGTAGACCTTGCGGGCGTCCGCCATGGCCCGGGCGAGGTTGTCCTCGGCGGCCTTCTGCACCCGGGCGTCGATGCTGGTCACCAGGTTGTTGCCGGACTGCGCGGGGACGGTGCCGGCGCTGCCGATGACCTTGCCGAGGTTGTCGACCTCCAGCTTGTCGATGCCGGTGGTGCCGCGCAGGTCGTCGTCGTAGACGGCCTCCAGGCCGGCCCGGCCGATCTGGTCGCTGGGCAGCCGGCGTTCCCGGCCGGTCTTCTCGGCGGTCTTGGTGACCTCCTCGTCGGTGACCGGCGAGAGGTAGCCGAGCACCTGGGAGGCGTTGGCGCCCTCCACGCCGGTGTAGCGGCGGAGGGCGGTCGACTGCGCGGTGACGCCGGGGAAGTCCTCGCGGCGCTCCATGATCTGCAGCGCCTGCTGGGTGGTGGCCTGCTGGGTGACCGGGATCGGCTGGTAGGGCGAGCCGTTCCAGCACGGCTTGGGCGTCTTGGCGTCGCACAGCCGGACCTTGTCCTGGACCTCCTTGGCGGGCAGTCCGAGGACCTCGGCGAGCCGGGTCAGCACGGCCTTGCCGCGGTCCTTCTGCTGCAGCAGGGAGGTACGGCTGACGGAGACGACCAGCTTGGTCTGGTTGCCGACCAGCACCCGGCCGGAGGCGTCCAGGATCTCGCCGCGGACGGCGGGCTCCACCACCTCCCGGATGTGGTTCCCTTGTGCCTGCGCGGCGTACTGGTTGCCCGTCCGGATCTGCAGGTACCACAGCCGCCCGCCGAGGGTGGCGAGCAGCGAGAGCACCAGGATCTGCAGCACCACCAGACGGATCGTCACCCGCTGGGTGCGACCGGTCTCCGGGATGTTGCTCACTGGGGGGACTCCTCCTCGGAGGTCTGCGGGGGCGTCACGGGCGGCGGGCGAGGCCGAGGACGCGCTTCTTGCGGCCGGTCGGCATCGGCGAGGACTCCCGGGTGGTCTTGTACCGGGCGAGGCTGCCGAGGCCGGAGCCCCCCAGGTCCTCGGTCTCCGTGCTGCTGCCGCCGCCGTCGAAGCGGCGGGCGAGCATCATCACGGCCGGGACCACGAACGGCGCGAGCAGCACGTCGTACAGCAGGGCGCTGAACACCAGCCCGGCGAGGCCGACGTGGCGGGCCGCGGTGTCGCCGACCAGCGCGCCGACCGAGGCGTACAGGCCGGTGGAGACCACGGCGGCGACGGCGACGACCATCAGGGCGCTCACCGCGGAGCGCTGCCGGCCGCCCTCGGGGCGGAGCAGGCCGGCGGCGTAGCCGACCAGGCAGAGCACCAGCGCGTACCGGCCGATGGCGTGGTCGGAGGGCGGGGCAAGGTCGGCGAGCAGGCCGGCGGTGAAGCCGGCCAGGCAGCCGCCGGTCGGGCCGTACACCAGGGCGAGGCCGACCACGACGAGCATCAGGAGGTCCGGGGTGGCCCCGGGCAGCTGGAGCCGGCCGAGCACGCTGACCTGGACGACCAGGCCGAGCAGCAGCAGGACGACGGAGAGCAGGATGCGGTTCGGACGCACGGTCAGTTCCCCCCTGCGGGTGTGGAGGCGGTGGGCTGCGCCGGGGCGGTGGCCGGCGGGTTGGCCGCGGCGGCGGTCGGCTTGGGCGGCAGCACCCCGTCGCGCGGGTCGCTGCGCGGCGGCACCACCACGACGCCGACCAGGTCGAGCCGGGTGAACTGCACGTACGGTTCGACCAGGATCGTCTTGGTGAGCTCGCCGGGGGTGGCCTGGACCTCGACGACCCGGCCCACCGGCGTGCCGGGGACGAACGGGCGGCCGCTCTGCGAGCCGAAGGTGACGACCCGGTCGCCGGTCTGGACCTTGGCCCGGCCGTTGAGCAGCTGGACCTTCATCGGGCTGGTGCCCTGGCCGGCCGCGAAGCCGATCTCGTCGCTGCCCTCCAGCCGGGTGCCGACGGTGAAGCCGGGGTCGGAGGCGAGCAGCACGGTGGCGGTGGTGGGGGCGACGGTGGTGACCCGGCCGACCAGGCCCTGGCCGTTGATGACGGTCATGTCGCGGGTGAGGCCGTCGTCGCTGCCGGCGTCGATGGTGATCGTCCAGGAGAAGCCCTGGGCGGCGCCGATCGCGATGACCTGGGCGGCCTTGATGGTGTATCCGCCGTTGCCGGCCGTACGCAGCAGGTCGTCGAGCTGCTTGGTGCGGCCGGAGGCGGTGTCCGAGGAGGCGAGCCGCTGGCGCAGCTCGGTGTTCTCCCGGGTGATCAGGTCGAGGCGCTGCTGGTGGGTGGAGGCGTCGCGGACGGCCCTGATGGTGCCGGCCACCGGGTCGACCAGGCCGGACGCGCCGCGCTCGACCGGGCCGAGCACGCCGGCCGCCGCCCGGCGGGCCCCGCCGAGCGGCGAGTCCTCGCCGCCCTTGATGTCGACGGTGATCAGGGCGAAGGCGACCGCGACCAGCAGGATGAGCAGTAGTCGGCTCTCTCGTGTGTCCCTCACGGTGCTGGAGCGCCCCTTCGTTCCCTGGTACCGGTTGTTCAGTTGGAGATGTGACGCCGTGTGCGCCGGTCGCCCCCCTCGGGAGGGGCTAGCGGCGCGGCTGGGCGTCCAGGACCTGCTGGAGTGCCTCGAACTCCTCGACGCACTTGCCGGCGCCGAGGGCGACCGAGTCCAGCGGGTTCTCCGCGATGTGGATGGGCATGCCGGTCTCGCGGCGCAGCCGCTCGTCGAGGCCGCGCAGCAGTGCGCCGCCGCCGGTGAGCACGATGCCGCGGTCCATGACGTCGCCGGCGAGCTCGGGCGGGCACTGGTCGAGGGTGGTCTTCACCGCGTCGATGATGGAGTCCACCGGCTCGTCGATGGCCTCGCGGATCTCGGCGGCGGAGATGACGACGGTCTTGGGCAGGCCGCTGACGAGGTCTCGGCCGCGGATCTCGGCGTGCTCGTCCTTCTCGCCCTCCAGCGCGAAGGCGGAGCCGATCGACATCTTGATCTGCTCGGCGCTGCGCTCGCCGAGGAGGAGGCTGTACTCCTTCTTGATGTGCTGGACGATGGCGTTGTCCAGCTCGTCGCCGGCGACCCGCAGGGACTGCGCGGTGACGATCCCGCCGAGGGAGATCACGGCGACCTCGGTGGTGCCGCCGCCGATGTCGACGACCATGTTGCCGGTGGGCTCGTGCACCGGCAGGCCGGCGCCGATCGCGGCGGCCATCGGCTCCTCGATGATGTGCACCTGGCGGGCGCCGGCCTGGGCGCTGGCCTCGATGACGGCGCGGCGCTCGACGCCGGTGATGCCGGAGGGCACGCAGACGACGACGCGCGGGCGGGCCAGGTAGCGGCGCCGGTGGATCTTGAGGATGAAGTAGCGGAGCATCCGCTCGGTGATCTCGAAGTCGGCGATGACGCCGTCCTTGAGCGGGCGGATGGCGACGATGTTGCCGGGCGTGCGCCCGATCATCTTCTTCGCCTCGGCGCCGACCGCGAGGATGCCGCCGGTGTTGGTGTTCACCGCGACGACCGACGGCTCGTTGAGGACGATCCCCTTGCCCCTGACGTACACCAGCGTGTTGGCAGTGCCGAGGTCGATCGCCATGTCACGGCCGATGAACGACAGATTGTTGGCCATGGGGTGTGCAGTGCCTTCCCGAGCTCGTTGTGCATGTGCGGGGAGTGGGCCGATCGCGCGCCCACGACAGGGCTGACATCAGCTGAGCAGCCGTACCGGACCCATGAGTTGCGTCCATCGTAGCCAGGCCCGCTCACCGCGGACGGCGAGGTACGGCATGCTGGCCATTCTCCGGCGGCCGATCCGCTCTTCCCGGGATTGGGACGCCGTGTCGGCGCTCCGGGTTCCGCGTTTTCGGGGCCGGTCCGTCCGATTCCACCTGGTCGGGCCAGGGCGGTTGCACCCGGCCCGACCTGGGCGTACGTCAGACGGGAATCAGGCGTTCGCGGGGAAGAAGATCTTGATCTCGCGCTCGGCGGAGGCCTCCGAGTCGGAGGCGTGGATCAGGTTCTCACGGGTGATGGTGGCGTAGTCGCCGCGGATGGTGCCGGGGCCGGCCTGCAGCGGGTCGGTGGCGCCGGCCAGCGCGCGGATGCCGGGGATGACGTTCTCGCCCTCGACGATCAGCGCGATCGACGGGCCGGAGGTCATGAACTCCAGCAGCGGCTCGTAGAACGGGCGGCCGACGTGCTCGGCGTAGTGCTGCTCCAGCGTCGCCCGGTCGAAGGTGCGCAGCTCCAGGGCGACGAGCCGCCAGTTCGCCTTGCGCTCGATACGGCTGATGATCTCGCCGGCCAGGCCTCGCTTGACGGCGTCGGGCTTGAGCAGGACGAGAGTGCGCTGGGACACGGTGGGGCTCCAGAGGGTCGGCTTCGGCAGGGTGAGTGCGCCACCGCAGACCCTACCTGGGTGCGCAGCCCGCGGATACGAAAGGGCCGCTCAGAGAGGGTCAGGCGGCCTGCACGGCCTCGGCGGCGCGGGCAGCCTTGATCGCGTCGATCTTGCGGCCGTAGTGCACCGAGCACCACCACAGCGCGGCGAAGACCGCGCCGAGGCCGTACATGGTGGGCAGCACCAGGCCGCTGGCGATCAGGCCGATCTGCAGCACCCAGCCGATCGCGACCGCGCCGGGGCGCTCGATCATGCCGCAGAGCAGCACGCAGAGCGCCATGGCGACGCCGCTGACCGCCCAGATCGTGCCGGCGGGCACGTCGGAGAGCTGCATGGCGACCAGACCGGCGAAGAGGATGAGCAGGGCCTCGCCGATCAGCGTCGAGGAGCAGAGGGTCCGCATCGGTGGCTACTTCCTTCCGAACAGCAGGCGTGCCTCGCCCACCGTGATGACCGAGCCGGTGACCAGGACGCCGGCGCCGCCGAGGTCCTCCTCCTCGGCGAGGGTGACGGCCGCGTCGATGGCGTCGTCCAGCCGGGGCTCGACCTGCACACGATCCTCACCGAAGATCTCCACGGCGAGCGCGGCCAGCTCGTCGACGGGCATCGCGCGGTGGGTGGAGTTCTGGGTGATGACGACCTCGGCGAGGATCGGCTCGAAGACCTCCAGCAGGCCCGAGACGTCCTTGTCGCCGCTGGTGCCGATCACGCCGACCAGCTTGGTGAAGCCGAAGGCCTCGCCGATCGCGGCGACGGTGGCCTCGGCGCCGTGCGGGTTGTGCGCGGCGTCCAGGATGACGGTGGGGCTGCGGCGGACGACCTCGAGGCGGCCCGGCGAGGAGACCCCGGAGAACGCCCGGCGGACCTTGTCCGTGTCGAGCTGCCCGCCGCCGGCCGCGCCGACGCCGAAGAACGCCTCGACCGCGGCGAGCGCGAGGGCGGCGTTGTGCGCCTGGTAGGCGCCGTGCAGCGGGATGAAGACGTCCTCGTACTCGGCGCCGCCGAGCCCGCGCAGGGTGACCAGCTGGCCGCCGACCGCGACCTCGCGGCGGATCACGCCGAACTCGATGCCCTCGCGGGCGACGGTGGCGTCCACCTCGACGGCGCGCTTGAGGATGGTCTGCGCGGCGTCCAGCTGCTGCTGGGCGACGACGGCGAGCGCGCCCTGCTTGATGATCCCGGACTTCTCCACCGCGATCGCGCCGGGGGTGTCCCCCAGCTTGTCGGTGTGGTCCAGGCCGATCGGGGTGATCACCGCGACGGCGGCGTCGATGACGTTGGTGGCGTCCCAGGAACCGCCCATGCCGACCTCGACCACGGCGACGTCCACCGGGGCGTCGGCGAAGGCCGCGTACGCCATGCCGGTCAGCACCTCGAAGAAGGACATCGCCACCGGCTGGCTCTCGTCCACCATCCGCACGTAGGGCTCGATGTCGCGGTAGGTCTCGACGAACTTCTCGGCGCTGATCGGCGCGCCGTCCAGGCTGATCCGCTCGGTGACCGACTCGACGTGCGGGCTGGTGTAGCGGCCGGTGCGCAGCTCGAAGGCGCCGAGCAGCTGCTCGACCATGCGGGCGGTCGAGGTCTTGCCGTTGGTGCCGGTGATGTGGATCGACGGGTAGGAGCGCTGGGGCCGGCCCAGGATGTCCATCAGGGCGTCGATCCGGTCGAGCGAGGGCTCCAGCTTGTTCTCTGGCCAGCGGCCGGAGAGTTCGGTCTCCACCGCCCGCAGCTCGGCCTCCGGGCCGGTGGCCCCGGCGTCGGAGGGGCGGGTGGTGTACGGGTTCTGCTCGGCCTTGTCGCTCACGGCCCCAGTCTACGTAGCGTTCCGGGCGTGCCCGGCGCAGGCACCCCGACCCGGTGGGCCGGGCCGCGGCGCCTGCGCCGGCGCGGCTCAGCGGTGTGCCGGGAACTGCACGACCTGCTGGTAGGTGGGCCGGTTCTGCCAGGTGGACTTGGGGTCGGTGACCCCGCCGAGCGGGCGCTGGACGATCGAGTCGGCGCACCACTGGTCGCCGGCCGTGCAGTCCGCGTCGCCCGGGTAGACCTGGGCCGGGGTCTGCGCCGCGGCCTTCTTCAGGCTGTCGAGCAGGGCGGTCCGGCAGGCCCCGAGGTCGCCGCCGCCGCAGAACGGGCGGGCGAGCGGCCCGGCCACCGGGTCGCCGAGGACGGACCGCAGGTCCTTGTCGACCCAGCTCCACCAGCCGTACTGGAAGGCCGAGCCCTTGTGCGGGATGGACTCGTTGGCACTGACCGGGCCTCCGGAGGGGCCGGTCTGGCCGCCGGAGGGCGACTCGTTGATCTGCAGGGCGCCGGTGAGCGCGGTGAACAGGGAGTCGCCGAGGCCGGGGCGGAGGACGGCGTCGGCGATCAGCGGCCACCAGGCGTCCAGGGTGCGGATCGCGTCCGCGTCGGCGTACTTGTGGCTGCCGGGGGAGGTCTCGCGGCGGAGCCCCCCGGCGGTCTTCCAGGCCTCCAGTTTCTGCACGGCGGTGGCGAGCGCGGGGTCGGTGACCGGGGCGCTGCGGATCACCCTGAGCAGTTCGGGCAGCACGTCCTCGGCGCGCAGGTCGGCGAGGGCGGCGGACTCCATGGCCTTGGTGAGGGAGACCCGGCCGGCCTTCCCGCCGCCGGCGATCAGTGCCTTCACCCGGTCGTCGAGCAGGTTGCCGCGGTGCACGGAGCCGTTGCCGAATCCGGCGGCGGCGAAGCCGGCGACCTGCTTGTTGTTCCAGGAGACGTAGTAGTCCTGGTTGACCGACTGCGGGTGCTCGGCGGGCGGGGTGTACCGGGCGGTGTTGGCGGCGGGGTCGAAGTCCCGCCACTCGTAGGCGGGTTCGGCGCGGACGGGGAGGCCGCCGTCGACGCCGGGCGCGCGCACCGGGTTGGTGCCGGAGTTGTAGTAGGCGATGTCCCGGGAGTCCGCGTAGAACCAGTTGAAGGTGTAGTTGATGTTCTGCGCGGCCTGCTGGAAGCTCGCGGCGTCGTGCACGGCGCCGGGGTCGTTGAGCATCTGGAAGCCGATGATGGAGTCGGCCTCGTGGCGGTAGGTGGAGCGCAGCGAGGTGAAGGCGACGGGCCTGCCGCCGACCGTGCCGCGGGCGGTGACCAGGCCGTAGTCGGTGCGGTTCATCACCAGGGTGTAGGAGCCGGCGGCGGTGGAGTCGGCGGTGGTGGGCTTCCAGGCGTTCTTGCGCTCCAGGCGCTCCATGGGCCGGCACCGGCCGCGCGAGAGGTAGTGGTCGGCGGCGAGGGTGGCCGGGCTGCCGTCGGTGGTGCAGAGCGGGACGGCGTAGGTGTCGGTGATGTCCTGGCCTGCCGAGGTGGCGCTCCAGGCGTAGTCCTGGCCGCGGCCGAGCTGCACGTAGAAGCCGAGGCCGGCGAAGGCGGCGCCGCGGGCGCTGATGCCCGGGCCCTGGATCTCCTCCAGCATGAGCAGCTGCGGGGCGAAGTAGCCGGTCTGCGGGCCGAACACGGCGACGGGGTGGCCGTCGTCGGTGTGCGCGCCGGAGACGAGCAGGGCGTTGGACATGCCGTGCCTGGCGGTGAGCAGGTTGCCGGGCAGCAGGCCGGGGGCGGTGGTGGCGGTCTGGGAGCCGGTGCCGGTGGCGTCGTGGACCATCGTCTCGGGGACGACCGAGCCCGGGTCGGGGAGGGCGGTGCCCTGCGGGTCGTCCGGCGGCAGGGCGTACGGGAAGCGCTGCCCGTCGTGCAGGGTGAGGACGGCCTCCGGGTCGTCGGCCTCGCGCAGCGAGGCCCACAGCCGGTCGCCCTCGGCCTGGCCGTAGCGGGCCTCGGCGGCCAGTCTGACCTGGGCGGAGGCGAGTTCGCCGCCGCCGCCGGAGCCGAAGAGGGCGCCGACCACGGAGGCGAGGGCGACCAGGTCGGTGAGCTTGAAGGGTTCGATGCCGCCGGCGTTGGTCACGGCGTCGATGTGGCCGGTGAGGTCGTACTCGCCGGGGAAGTACCGGCCGTTGTAGGCCTCGCGGATGTACTGGTTGATGCCGTCGAGGTAGGCGCCCGCGTCGGCGAGGGCCTGCCGGGCGCGGTCGCCCTGGCCGGCGATGGCGTCGATCTGCCGCTGGAGTTCGTCCTCGGTGTAGGGGGCGGCCTGCCAGAAGCTCTGTTCCAGCTGCCGGTTGGCGGCGGCGCCGCCGGCGAAGCCGGAGAGCTGTCCGCGGCCGACGTGCCGGAAGAGGTCCATCACCCAGAGCCGGTCCTGGGCGGCGGCGTAGCCCGCGCCGAACTCGGTGCCGTAGCGGGTGGTGCCGGTGATGTGGGGGACGCCGGTGGCCTTGTCGCGGACGATGGCGACGTCGGCGCGCGGGCGGGCGGTGGAGGCGACCTGGTCGGCGGGGACGCCGAAGGAGGCGTCGTTGAAGAAGTTCCGCAGCTGGGCCTCGGTCAGTTGCGGGAAGGCGCCGGCGAGGTTGCCGTAGGGGCCGAGCTGGTCGTCGGTGTGGGCGGGGCGGGAACCGAAGACCTTGTTGAGCAGGATCTCGGAGAGGGTGGCATTGCCGTTCTCGCCGGGCGGCAGGATGTCCAGGCACTTTCCGGCGCAGTAGTCGTTGGTGGCGGCAGTGGGGGCGGCCGCGGCGGTGGGGGCCGCGGTGGGGGTGAAGACGGCCAGCAGGGCCGCCGCAAGGGTGGCGGCGGCGAATCTGCGCGGGTGGGGGCGTCGTTGCAAACCGGCTCCTCGGTCGAGTTGCGGATGCATTGCGGTACTCGACGGTAGGACCGCTGCTGACACTCTGCCTAGTAGCGTGCATGCCACAACTCGCTTGCGGACATAAGGCTTTGCACGTGTTTTACGCCTCCGCCCTGCGCCCCGGCGGGTCAGGCGTGCCGGGCCCCGGGCACCTGGGCGGTGCGGCCGCCGTGCCGGCGGCGGAGCTCGGCCGCGATCTCGGCGCTCTCGCCCTCGGGCAGCAGCGGCAGCATCATGGCGACGGCCTGCAGCAGCCCGCCGACCAGGTAGGTGGTGTCGGGGGTGGCGGCGACCAGGGCGCGGACGGCCGCCACGTCGCCGGCGTCGACGGCCTCGATCAGCCTGGCCGGGTCGGTGGCCTCCTCGTCCAGCAGCACGCCGGAGGCGTCGGCGGGGGCGCGCCGGGCGAGCCCCCGCAGCACCCGGTCCGCAGCCTCGGGCGCGTACGCCTTGCGGACGGCCTCGGCCGCGATCCACACCAGCAGGGTGGTGACTTCGCGTTCGACGCGGTCGGCGAAGAGGCGGTCCAACTGCTCGTCGAAGGACAGCTGGTTCCCGTGCCGGAATGCCAGAAGCAGAGCCGCCGCCCGGGCCTTTGCCGCCTCCACCTCGTGCTGCGGCAGTTCGTCAGCCAACTCCCTGGTCGCCACCATGACGTGCCCTCCCGTCAGTCGCACACCCGAATGGGGACATCTGCACACCGTACACATCCCAACTCCGAACACCGGCGGAACGCGCGCACGCAGAAACGGGGATAAATCGGCAGGACATCGGCCGCGGCGATTCACCGGGCCGACCTCGGTCGCACACGATGAAATACCGCCGAACGGACTATCAAGAACCGGTGCCGATATACCGAATGGCCCAATTCGGGGCCCGGAAAACGCGGGAGGGCCGCACCCCGTGCGGGGTGCGGCCCTCCTCGTGCCGTGCGTCAGGCCTGCGGCAGGGCGGCCAGCTGGGCCGTGATCCGGGCGATGTCGGCCTCGGCGGCCTCCTGGCGGCCACGGATCTTGGCGACCACCTCGTCCGGCGCCTTGGCGAGGAAGGCCTCGTTGCCGAGCTTGGCGGTGGTCTGCGCCTTCTCCTTCTCGGCCGCGGCGAGGTCCTTCTGCAGGCGCTTGCGCTCGGCCGCCACGTCGATGGTGCCGGAGAGGTCCAGCGCGACGGTGGCACCGGCGACCGGCAGCGAGGCGGTGGCCCCGAAGCCCTCCTCCGGCTCGGTCAGGCGCAGCAGCGAGCGGATCGCGGCCTCGTGCGGCACCAGGACGGTGCCCGCCAGGTCGAGCTTGGCCGGGACGCGCTGGCTCGGCCGCAGGCCCTGGTCGTTGCGGAACCGGCGGACCTCGGTGACCACCTGCTGGAGCGTGGCGATCTCGGCCTCGGCGTCCGCGTCCCGGTAGCCGCTGTCCTTCGGCCACTCGGCGACGACCACCGACTCGGCGCCGGTGAGCGTCGTCCACAGGGCGTCGGTGACGAACGGGACGATCGGGTGCAGCAGGCGCAGCGTGACGTCCAGGACCTCGCCGAGCACCCGGCGGGAGGCGTCGGCCTGCGGGCCGCCGGCCGCCAGGGTGGTCTTGGAGAGCTCGACGTACCAGTCGAACACCTCGTCCCACGCGAAGTGGAAGAGGGCGTCCGACAGCTTGGCGAACTGGTAGTCGTCGTACAGCGCGTCGGCCTCGGCGACGGCGGCGTTGAGGCGGGAGAGGATCCAGCGGTCGGCGGCCGTCAGGTCCTCCGGCGCCGGCAGCGGGCCCTCGACCGTCGCACCGTTCATCAGGGCGAAGCGGGTGGCGTTCCAGATCTTGTTGCAGAAGTTGCGCGAGCCCTGGACCCAGCTCTCGCCGATCGGCACGTCGGCGCCGGGGTTGGCGCCGCGGGCCAGGGTGAAGCGGACGGCGTCGGCGCCGTAGGAGTCCATCCAGTCCAGCGGGTCGACGACGTTGCCGAAGGACTTCGACATCTTCTTGCCGAACTCGTCGCGGACCAGGCCGGTCAGCGCGATGGTGTGGAACGGCGGGGTGCCGTCCATCGCGTAGAGGCCGAACATCATCATCCGGGCGACCCAGAAGAAGATGATGTCGTGGCCGGTCAGCAGGACGTCGGTCGGGTAGAACTTCTCGAGGTCCGGGGTCTTCTCCGGCCAGCCGAGGGTGGAGAACGGCCACAGGCCGCTGGAGAACCAGGTGTCCAGGACGTCGGTGTCCTGCGTCCAGCCCTCGCCGGTGGGCGGCTCCTCGTTCGGGCCCACGCAGACGACCTCGCCCTCGGGGCCGTACCAGACCGGGATGCGGTGGCCCCACCAGAGCTGGCGCGAGATGCACCAGTCGTGCATGTTGTCGACCCAGTTGAAGTAGCGGTTCTCCAGCTCCTTCGGGTGGATCTGGACCCGGCCGTCGCGGACGGCGTCGCCGGCGGCCTGGGCGAGCGGGCCGACCTTGACCCACCACTGCAGCGACAGGCGCGGCTCGACCACGGTCTTGCAGCGCGAGCAGTGGCCGACGGCGTGCATGTACGGGCGCTTCTCGCCGACGATGCGCCCCTCGGAGCGCAGCGCGCCGACCACGGCGGAGCGGGCCTCGAAGCGGTCCAGGCCGAGGAACGGGCCGTGCACGGTGATCACACCGCGCTCGTCCATCACGGTCAGGGACTCCAGGCCGTGCCGCTGGCCGATGGCGAAGTCGTTCGGGTCGTGGGCCGGCGTCACCTTGACGGCACCGGTGCCGAACTCCGGGTCGACGTGCTCGTCGGCGACGACCGGGATGCGGCGGTCCGTCAGCGGCAGCTTGATGGTGCGGCCGACCAGGTGCTTGTAGCGCTCGTCGTCCGGGTGGACGGCGACCGCGGTGTCGCCCAGCATCGTCTCGGCGCGGGTGGTGGCGACCACGATCGACTCGTCGCCCTCGCCGTAGCGGATGGAGACCAGCTCGCCCGGCACCTCGTCGTGCTCGACCTCGATGTCGGAGAGCGCGGTGAGGCAGCGCGGGCACCAGTTGATGATGCGCTCGGCGCGGTAGATCAGGCCGTCGTCGAAGAGCTTCTTGAAGATGGTCTGGACGGCCTGCGACAGGCCCTCGTCCATGGTGAAGCGCTCGCGCGACCAGTCGACGCCGTCGCCGAGGCGGCGCATCTGGCCGAGGATCTTGCCGCCGTAGTTCTCCTTCCACTCCCAGACCTTCTCGACGAAGGCCTCGCGGCCCAGGTCGTGCCGGGACAGGCCGGACTCGGCGAGCTGCTGCTCGACCTTGTTCTGGGTGGCGATGCCGGCGTGGTCCATGCCGGGCAGCCAGAGCGCCTCGAAGCCGAGCATCCGCTTGCGGCGGGTCAGCGCGTCCATCAGCGTGTGCTGGAAGGCGTGGCCGAGGTGCAGCGCACCGGTCACGTTCGGCGGCGGGATGACGATGGTGTAGGCGGGCTTGTCGCTCTTCGCGTCGGCGCTGAAGTAACCCCGCTCCACCCAGCGCTCGTACAGCTCGCCCTCTACCTCGGCCGGGGCGTAGGTCGTCGGGAGGGTGGCTGCGTCGTCCCCGGGGTAAGAGCTCTCGGGGCGCTGGTTCGTCGTGTCGGTCACGACGCACAGTTTACGTAAGAGGGGGGCGCCGTTACGAACCACTTGCCGTCCGGACCACCCCGGCGGGTGCCGACGGCCGTGCGGTAGCGTGCCCGGATACTCGCGCGGGGAACCGTGCGGGTACTGACGAGGAGTACGCCGAGAAGCAGGCCGCGGAGCGCCGTGGCGGGGGAGACCGATTTTCCATGTACGGCCAGGGTCAGCAGTATCCGCAGGGTCAGCCGCAGCAGCCGTACGGCCAGCCGCCCCAGTACGGCGGCGCACCGCAGCCGCCCGCGTACGGCGCACCGCAGCCGCCGCAGTACGGCTACCCCCAGCAGCAGCCCGCCCCGCCGTACGGCGCCCAGCCCGGCTACCCGGGCGCCCCGGTGCCCGGCCAGCAGCAGCCCTACGGCTCCCCCGGCGGCTACCCGCCGCCCACCCCGCCGAAGGGCAACAACGGCCTGGTCATCGGCCTGGTGATCGGCGCCGTGGTGCTGATCGGCGGCGGCCTCGCCGTCTGGGGCCTGTCCGGCAAGGACAGCTCGGGCGGCAGCACGGGCGGCACCACCGGTGGCGGCGGCACCACGGCCTCGGCCGCGTACAAGCTCGAACTGCCGGCCGCCCTGCCGGACGGCCACACCCAGAAGAGCGCCACCTCGGCGCCGGCCACCCCCGGCCCGGACGGCCAGAAGCCGGCCTGCACCGACGGCACCGCCGTGGCCGGCAGCTACACCAAGAACCAGACGTCGATGGTGCAGGTGATCGGCTGCTACGGCGCCGTCGCCAGCCCGGACCTCGTGCTGGCCCTGGTGGAGACGGAGGCCGTCAAGCCCAAGACGATCTCGGGCACCACCATCACCGCCACCTGGCGGACCCGGCCCACCGAGTACCCGGCGGGCACCGGCGGTGCGCCCGGCGCCAAGCTCAAGTGCGGGGTGCTGAGCACCTCGGCCACCAAGACCACCGGCGGCAACACGATCTGCATCTGGGCGGACCGCTCGACCGCGGTGGAGGTGATCTTCGCCGACCTCGGTCTGACCGGGAAGCCCATCACCCCGGCGGAGGCGGCCGAGAAGACCAAGGCCATCCGCGCGGTCGTCGAAGTGAAGAAGTAGCCAGGGCCCCACCTCCGTCGAAAGGACGTCCGGTGTCCGAGCAGAATCCGTACGGCGGTCCCCCGCCCGCTTCCCAGCCCTACGGCGCACCGCCCCCGCCGCCCGGCCCGCCGGGCTTCGGCCCGCCGCAGCCGCCCGCCTACGGCTACCCGCAGCAGCCGGCGCCCTACGGCGGCCAGCCCGCCGGCTACGGCGTCCCCGCCCAGCAGCCCTGGGGCGGCGGGATCACGCCGCAGCCGCAGAAGTCCCGCAAGGGCCTGTGGATCGTGCTCGGCTGCGTCGGCGGCGCCATCCTGCTCGGCGGCGGCCTGCTCGGCTACTTCGTCTATGACGTGACGTCAAAGACCGACAAGTACCGGATCTCCCTGCCGAGCTCCTTCCAGGGCCTGCCCCGCGAGGACTCCAACCCGCTCGCGCAGAAGCTGGAGTCCGGGCTGAACGACTCCCTCGGCAAGGGCGAGAACGCCTGGTCGCCGACCCCGGTCAGCACCGTCTACACCGACCGGCAGACGGTGGTCGCGGTCTTCGGCGGCTACGGCACCGTGCTGGCCCCGAGCTCCCAGATCGACGACTTCTTCAAGAACTTCGAGGAGGGCGCGCGCAGCCAGGGCACCACCTTCAGCGGCCGTCGCGACTTCGACGCAGGGCCGCTCGGCGGGCGCCTGACCTGCGAGGTCATGCACGCCCCGACCGAGGACGACAGCCTGTGCGCCTGGGCGGACGGCTCCACCTTCGTCGCCGTGCTCACCGGCGAGGTGGACCAGGACTCCGAGGTCGACCTGGACGAGGCCGCGACCGCAGCCCGCGAACTGCGCCGCATCGCCGAGGTGCCGAAGTAGCGTCCGGCACGTGATGCCGGGCCCTGCTCCGGGCCCGCGACACGGCGAAGGCCCTGCACCGCTTCCGGGTGCAGGGCCTTCGCCGTCTGTCGTGGGGAGGAGCGTCAGGCGCTCTTCTCCCGGCGCTCACGCTTGATCATGTCGCGCGGCACGAGGGTCGGGATGGCGTGCTTGGAGACGACGTCCCCGGTCACCACCACGCGGGCGACGTCCTGACGCGAGGGCACCTCGTACATCACGGACATCAGCACCTCCTCCATGATCGCGCGCAGGCCGCGGGCGCCGGTGCCGCGCAGGATCGCCTGATCGGCGATGGCCTCCAGCGCGTCCCGGGTGAACTCCAGCTCCACGCCGTCCAGCTCGAAGAGCTTGCGGTACTGCTTAACCAGCGCGTTCTTCGGCTCGGTGAGGATCTGCAGCAGCGCCTCGCGGTCCAGGTTGTGCACGCTGGTGATCACGGGCAGGCGGCCGATGAACTCGGGGATCATGCCGAACTTCACGAGGTCTTCCGGCATGACCTGGCGGAAGTGGTCGCTGGCGTCCGACTCCCGCTTGGAGCGAATGGTCGCGCCGAAGCCGATGCCCTTGGCGCCGGCCCGGCCCTCGATGATCCGCTCCAGGCCCGCGAACGCACCGCCGACGATGAACAGCACGTTGGTGGTGTCGATCTGGATGAACTCCTGGTGCGGGTGCTTGCGCCCGCCCTGCGGCGGCACCGAGGCGGTGGTGCCCTCCAGGATCTTCAGCAGCGCCTGCTGCACGCCCTCGCCGGAGACGTCGCGCGTGATCGACGGGTTCTCGCTCTTGCGGGCGACCTTGTCGATCTCGTCGATGTAGATGATCCCGGTCTCGGCCTTCTTGACGTCGTAGTCCGCCGCCTGGATCAGCTTGAGCAGGATGTTCTCGACGTCCTCGCCGACGTAGCCGGCCTCGGTCAGCGCGGTGGCGTCCGCGATCGCGAAGGGCACGTTCAGCATCCGGGCCAGCGTCTGCGCCAGCAGCGTCTTGCCGGAGCCCGTCGGGCCGAGCAGCAGGATGTTGGACTTGGCCAGCTCGATCGCGTCCTCGCGGCCGTTGCCGGCCCGGCCGTTCTCTCCGGCCTGGACGCGCTTGTAGTGGTTGTAGACCGCGACGGACAGCGCCTTCTTCGCGAGGTCCTGGCCCACCACGTACTGGTCGAGGAACTCGTAGATCTCGCGGGGCTTCGGCAGCTCCTCGAAACGGACCTCCGAGGACTCGGCGAGCTCCTCCTCGATGATCTCGTTGCAGAGGTCGATGCACTCGTCGCAGATGTAGACGCCAGGCCCGGCGATCAGCTTCTTCACCTGCTTCTGCGACTTGCCGCAGAACGAGCACTTGAGCAGGTCGCCACCGTCTCCGATGCGTGCCACGAGGTGCTTCCCCTTCGCCAGGGGCCCCGCAGCGGTCCGGGGCCTGGTGCTGTGGACCGGCTGCGCCGTCGGCGGTCGGTCTCGCTATCCGACGGTACTCTGCCGAGCCGGAGATTCCGCCGACTTCGACAGCTCTGCCCTACGCCCTGGGCGAATTGATACCGAACAGAAGCCGTCTCACGGGCATGCGCCCATATGCATTGTGCCCGCCCGGCCGCCTCGACCGGAACGGATCGGGGCGGGGCGTACGTCACTGTCGCGCCCCCGCGCCCCACCGAGCGCTCCCGCACCGGTGGTCCGCGGCGGCCGACAGCCCGCACGGCCCGCCCCCGAAGCCGCGAAGGGCTCAGCCCGTCAGCGAGGACTTGCGGGTCGAGATGATCTGGTCGATCAGCCCGTACTCCAGCGCCTCCTCGGCGGTCAGGATCTTGTCGCGCTCGATGTCGTCGCGGACGGTCTCGACCGGCTTGTTGGAGTGCTTGGCCAGCATCTCCTCCAGCTGCTCGCGCATCCGGAAGATCTCCTTGGCCTGGATCTCCAGGTCGGACACCTGGCCGCGGCCGGTCTCGGTGTACGGCTGGTGGATCAGGATGCGCGCGTTCGGCAGCGCCATCCGCTTGCCGGGGGTGCCGGCCGCCAGCAGCACGGCCGCGGCGGAGGCCGCCTGGCCCATGCAGACGGTGGTGATGTCCGGCTTCACGTACTGCATGGTGTCGTAGATGGCCGTCAGCGCGGTGAACGAACCGCCGGGCGAGTTGATGTACATCTGGATCTCGCGGTCCGGGTCCATCGACTCCAGGCACAGCAGCTGGGCCATGATGTCGTTGGCCGAGACGTCGTCCACCTGCGAGCCGAGGAAGATGATGCGCTCCTCGAACAGCTTGGCGTACGGGTCGTACTCGCGGATGCCCTGGGAGGTGCGCTCGACGAAGCGCGGCACGATGTAGCGGCCCTCGGCGCGGGGGCCCTCGAACTCGCCGCGCGGCGTGTAGGGAGTGTTCATGGGGTGTTCGGTCCTCCGAAGCGTGCGGTCTGGAAGTCTGGGGCCGGCCGTCAGGCGGTGAAGCCTGCGCCGGTGCCGCCGCCGCCGGGGACGTCCGCGGCGCTGTGCATGATCTCGTCGATGAGGCCGTACGCCTTGGCCTCCTCCGGGGTGAACCAGCGGTCGCGGTCGGAGTCAGCGGTGATCTGGTCGAAGCTCTGGCCGCTGTGGAAGGCGATCAGCTCGGACATCCGCTTCTTGGTGCGCAGGAGCTGCTCGGCCTGGATCCGGATGTCGGAGGCCGAACCGCCGAGACCGGCGGAGGGCTGGTGCATCAGGATGTTGGCGTTGGGCAGCGAGAAGCGCTTGCCCTTGGCGCCGGCGGTCAGCAGGAACTGGCCCATCGAGGCCGCCATGCCCATCGCGATGGTCACCACGTCGTTCTTGATGTACTGCATGGTGTCGTAGATCGCCATGCCCGCCGAGATCGAGCCGCCCGGCGAGTTGATGTACAGGAAGATGTCCTTCTCCGGGTCGGCGGCCAGGAGGAGGAGCTGGGCGGTGATCTTGTTGGCGATGTCGTCGTCGACCTGCTGGCCGAGGAAGATGATGCGCTCGTTGAGCAGCCGGTTGTAGACCTGGTCGCCCAGGCCGCCGAGCACGTCACCGGCGGCGGCGCGCGGCGCCGTCAGGCCATCCATCTGCATCTGCGGGAACGTCACTTAGCCACCTGCTCAGTCGATCTGCGTGTGTGTCGCTGTCCACCGACCCTAACGCGCAGGCCGCGGCTCAGAATCCCCCACGCAGAACTGTTCGCTGTGAGCGCAGGGTGTGCGCGGAAATGCGGAGACCGCCCCGAGCCCGTCGAGAGGCGAGCGGGCGAGGACGCAGCAGTGGCCCGGACACCTCGTGGTGTCCGGGCCACTGCTCTCAGCGGGTGGAGGATCAGGCCTCGGTGGCCTCGTCCGCGACCTCGACGGTCTCGACGGCGTCGGTGGCCTCGGTCTCGTCCTCGTCGTCCTCGAAGGAGACGGTCTCACCGTTGCTGTCGGTGACGGTGGCGGCCTCGACGACCAGCGCCAGCGCCTTGCCGCGGGCGACCTCGCCGACCAGCAGCGGAACCTGGCCGCCCTGGACGATCTGCTGGGCGAACTGGTCCGGGGTGAGGCCGGAGCCGGCGGCGCGGCGGATGAGGTGCTCGGTCAGCTCCTCCTGGCTGACGTTGAGCTCCTCCTTCGCCACGATCTCGTCCAGGACGAACTGGGTCTTGATGCCCTTCTTCGCCTGGTCCGCGGTCTCCGTCTCGTAGTCCTCGACGGACTTGTCCTGGGTGGCCAGGTAGGACTCGAGGGTCAGGCCCATGGGCTCGAGCTGGTGGTGCTCGAGGTTGTGCTTGCGGGTCTCGACCTCGTCCTTGAGGAGCTTCTCCGGGTACTCCATCTCGACCCGGGTCAGCAGCTCGTCCAGGACCTTCTCCTGGGCCTGGGTGGCCTGGTCGAACTCCTTCATACGCTCGAGGCGCTTGCGGGAGTCGGCCTTGAGCTCGTCCAGGGTGTCGAACTCACTCGCCAGCTGGGCGAACTCGTCGTCGAGCTCGGGGAGCTCCTTCTCCTGGACGGCGGTCACGGTGACCGTGACCTCCGAGCTCTTGCCGGCCTGGGTGCCGCCCTTGAGCTCGGTGGTGAAGGTCTTGGACTCACCGGCGGACAGGCCGATCACGGCGTCGTCGATGCCGTCCAGCAGGCGGCCGGAGCCGATCTCGTAGCTGACGCCGGACGCGGTGCCGTCCTCCGGCACCTCGCCGTCGACCTTGGCCTCCAGGTCGACGACCACGACGTCGCCGGCGGCGGCGGCGCGCTCGACGTCCTTCACGGAGGAGAAGCGCTCGCGGAGCTGCTCCAGCGACTTGTCGACGTCCTCGTCGGACACCGAGACGGCGTCGACGGTGACCGAGATCTCCGAGAAGTCAGGCAGGGTGATCTCCGGGCGGACGTCCACCTCGGCGGTGAACTTCAGGTCGCCACCATCGGCGATCCGCTCGACGCCCTCGATGTCGGTGATCTCGGGCTGGCCGAGGACCTCGATCTTGCCCTCGTCGACGGCCTGCGTGTAGAAGCGCGGCAGGGCGTCGTTGACGGCCTCCTCCAGCACCGCGGCACGGCCGAAGCGCTGGTCGATGACGCGAGCCGGGATCTTGCCCTTGCGGAAGCCCGGAACCGTGACCTGCTGGTTGATCTTCTTGTACGCCGCGTCGAGGCTGGGCTTGAGCTCCTCGAAGGGCACCTCGACGGTGAGTCGAACCCGGGTCGGGTTCAGAGTCTCGACGGCGCTCTTCACGGTTTGGTCTCCTATGGGCTTGCGGTCAGGTTGTCTCCGCCCGACATCTTGGCCGGACGGCCGGTCGGGCGAGACGGGCGATGGGCGATTGGGGCTGCATCTCCCGTACGGGGTGGACGGTGAGCGTGACTCCTCGCCCTCGTGCGGCTTCGGCCCGTGTGCATGCCACAAGCACTGCCGCCATCGGCCCATCCTACCGGTACCACGAAAGCAACAGGGCCCCGCCCGCCTGACGAGACCCTGCCGACAACTGTCGGGGTGACCGGATTCGAACCGACGGCCTTCCGCTCCCAAAGCGGACGCGCTACCAAACTGCGCCACACCCCGTAGTGCCAAAGAGAGAGTACACGCCGGTCCGGGCCCCCTCGCCGCAATATCGGCGGGCACCTGAACGAAAGCGGTGTGCATTCGGCCGACCCGACCAGGTAGGCTGGCCACCGTCCCCGAGGCGACCACCGCATCGAGGGGCGACGTGCCGTCAAGGCACGTACGCGGGCGTAGCTCAATGGTAGAGCCCCAGTCTTCCAAACTGGCCACGCGGGTTCGATTCCCGTCGCCCGCTCCAACACGAAGGCCCCAGCTCAGCGATGTGATCGCGGAGCTGGGGCCTTCGCCGTCTGAGGCACTTTCAGGGCTTCGTGCCCCTCGCGTGCCCCTTCGGATCGGTCGTGTCCTTCCGTGCCCTCGGACGGGCCTTGCTCACGAGTTCGCTGACCGCCCGGGCGATCGAGCGCTCGCGCTCCGCGGTGGCGTGCTGATAGATCAGCGCGGCCCGTGCGGTGCTGTGGCCCATCCTCGCCATGAGCTTCCGGGTACTGGCCCCGGTCGAGGCCGCCAGGGTGTTCCCGGTGTGCCGAAGATCGTGGAAGCGCAGACCGGTGACGCCCGCCCCGGCGCACGCCCTGCGCCAGAGCCGGTTGAAGTGGTTGCGCCGCGGCATGACACCCGTGGGCCCGACGAACACCTTCCCGTCGCTCCCCTGCTCGGCGAAGAGGTCCAGGTGCCGCCTCACCTCGGCGAGGATCACCTCGGGAATCGCCACCGTCCGGACACCGGCCGCGGTCTTGGGCAGCTTGGTGATCCGCTCCCCGTTGGGCAGCTCGGCCACGGACTGACGGACCCGGAGCGTGCCGAGGCCCGGGTCAACATCCCGCCGGCTCAGCCCCAGCAGTTCGCCCCACCGCAGCCCGCAGAAGGCGGCGAGCAGCACGAGCGCCCGGTACCGCTCCCCGATCTGCCCGGCCACGGCGTAGACCTCGGCAACGGTCGCAATCGGCCGCTCCGGGGTCTCTTCCTTGCTCCCTCCCTTGATCTGGCACGGGTTGCGCCGGATCAGCCGGTCGGCGACGGCGGTGTTCAGCACGGCCCGCAGCAGGGCGTAGGACTTGGCCACGGTCGAGGCCCCGATGCCGGCAGAAAGCCGGGCGGCGCGCCAGGCCCGGACGGCGGCCGGGGTGATGTCTGCGACGGGAGTGCGTCCGAAAGTAGGCGCCAGGTGGAGACGGAGCAGCGTCTCGTACAGCTGGACCGTGCGCACGCCGAGCCCACGCTCGGCGATCCAGGCTTGGGCAAACACGCCGAAGGCGATCTTCCCGGCGTCGGGGTCGGACCACTCCCCCGCCCGCAGCTCAGTCTGTGTGGAGGCGAGCCAGTCATCGGCCTTCCGCTTGGTGTCGAAGGTCTCCGGGGCGGCCCGGAGAACGCCGTCCGGTCCGATGTACCGGGCCTGCCAGCGCCCGGAGGGCAACTTGCGGACCCGGCCGAAGGCACGACGGCCAGCCATCAGGCAGCCACCCCCAGCCGGGAGCGACGGACGGCCGGGCGGACGGTGCCCGCCTCGATGAAGGCCGCCAGGACCGACGCCCTGATCCGAACGTGCCGGCCGACCTTCACGTACTCGATGCGCCGCTCCTCGATCAGGCGCCGCGGGAAGCGCACCGTGGTCCCGAGGACGTCGGCCACCTCCTCGACGCTCAGCAGCCGGTCAGCCATGGGTCGGTTCTCCTTCCGTTCCGGGTGCGGGTTGCAGTGCTTGGGCAAGCCAGGCTTCGCCGCGGGTCAGGCCGGTGCCGGCGAAGGCCCAGTGGGAGAGGACGAGGGTGGTCTCCTCGCCGTCCGGGGTGTCGGGGCCGTGGAGGTGTTCGAGGGCTTGGGCGCGGCGCCAGGCGGCGCGGGCGGCGCGGAGTGCGCCGAGGGTGGTGGAGTAGCGGCGGGTCTTGGTGGAGAAGTGGCCGCGGAAGCCGAGCATGTGGGCCCAGGCGCGCAGGCGGAGGTCGGCGAGTTCGGGACGGTTGCCGAGGGTCCAGCAGGTGCGGATGAGGCGGCGGGCATGTTCGGGGATGTCCAGGTGGGTGATCTCGGCGATCAGGCGCACCGGGCGGTCGAGGGTGCCGGTGGCGGTCTCGGCGCCCTTGGTGGCGTATTTGGCGATGTAGGCGGCGACGGCGCGTTCGGTGATCTGGACCGGGCCGGTGAAGTCGGCGCTGCGGATGGTGCGGATGTCGAGCTGGCGGCCGAAGGCGAAGCGGTACTCGCGGCCGTCGACCAGGGGGCCGGGGATGTCGGTGCGGCGGGCGGCGGCCCGGATCGCATCGCTCAGCAGCTCGGGAGTGGCCCAGTCCGGGGGTGGGGTGTCGCCGCCGTCGGGGCCGTCGAGGCGGATCACGGCGTGGAAGTGGATCGCGCCGCGCTTTTGGTACTCGGCGACCTTGCCGAAGGAGATCCGGGCGAACTGGCGGAAGGCGCGTTGGGTGAGTCCGGCGCGCTTGGCGACCTCGCGGCGCAGGTGGATGGAGAAGCGGGCCCAGAGCTTGCCGGCGTGGGCGTTCCACAGCACCGCCTGCTGGTAGTCGTAGCGGTCCGGGTCGAGGGGTGAACCGAGGGCCGGGTCGTCGGCCGGGTGCTCGGTTCCGCAGCGGCAGCGGCCGGAGGTGGGCCGGTTGTGGACGGGGCCGAAGCTGGGGGCGGTGAAGGTGGCGAACACCCGCGGATGGGCGGCCACGGTCTGAGGGGTGCCCTTGCCGCCGGTCAGTCCGGCGGTGATCAGGTGGTAGGTGTCGCGGCGGTAGGTCTCGGCGCAGGACGCGCAGCGGGTGGTGCGCCGGTTGCCGCAGCGCAGCAGCAGGCTGCCGGCGGGCAGCTCGGACGATTCCAGGTGGTGGAGGACGGGGCCGATCTCGCCGGTGGCGGTGTCGACGCTGTGCTCGGTGCGCCAGCCGGTGAGGCGGATCGGGGTGGTACAGCCGGCGAGGCCGGAGAGCTGGCGCATGAGGGCGGGCATGGTGCCGAGTCGGGCGAGGTCGAGGAGATCGGCGACCGGGGGTAAGGCGGTGGCGGTCATGGGCTGTGCCTCCTGTGGGATGCCGGCCCCGAAGCCGAGTGGTGGGTGGCTTCGGGGCTGGGCAGGTCAGGACGGGTCGGGGGCGGGCTTGGTGTGCTGGTCGGTCCAGGTCTCGGCGCAGACCTTGTGGACGGGCCTGCCGCGGTCGGAGCGCAGGTTGGTGGGCCGCTGGCAGACGCCGCAGGGGGCGGGCTTGTTGTCCCAGTGCCGGGAGTCACGCCAGTCGAGGAGCGCGCCCACGTCTCAGGCCCGGGCGGCGGCGGTGAGGCGGCGGGCGGGCAGGTGGCCGGTGCCGTGGCAGGTGCGGCAGTCGGCGGTGATCGTCACGCGGGTGCCGTCGAGGTAGCGGGTGCCGGTGGCGATGGCGGCGCGGGCGAAGCCGTCGCAGGCGGGGCAGATCGGGGCGTTGGCGTGGGTGTGCTGGGGCATGATGAAGGTCTCCTTCGTGGGCCTTGGGTTCGTGGAGGGGTGCGGTCCCCGGGGCGGGATGCTTGGCGGCTTTGCCGTCCCGGGGACTGGTCTTGCGAGCGGCTTGTCGGCGATCTCTGGCAGCTAGTTCGCTCGGAGGATCGCGCCCGTAGCGCTAACCTCCTGCTCGTGACTCGGGCAGGCAGGTATCGGTGGCGCACACGCTTGCGTGAGCACCTTCCGTGGTTCCTGCTGGATCGCGGTTTCGCCGCCAAGGGGAAGCGGGACTGCGGGGCGCACGAGTGGTACAACCAGGACGGCGTTACCGCCCGGTGCTACCACTGCGAGGTCGGCGAACAGCCTTGATCCTCTGTGGCCCCTTGAGGGCCCGAGTCCGACCACTAGCGGCGACGGGAGGTCCGGCCGCCGGGCTTGCGGGCGTACATGTCGCGATCGGCAGCCGACAGGGCCTCAGTCAGGAGCAAAGCCGCGGGGCGGGAGGCCCCGACAGACGCGCTGACGTCGAGGACCAGGCCGCCGACGTCAACCGGCCGGCGTAGTGCGGTGTGCAGCTGCGGGATGCGGTCGGCGGAGTCCAGGGCGACGGCAACGAACTCGTCCCCGCCGAGACGGGCGACCAGGCCGTGCGGGCCGCACCAGGTGGTGAGTCGCTGGGCGGTGGCGGTGAGGACGGCGTCCCCGGCGGCGTGGCCGTGGGTGTCGTTGACCGTCTTGAAGTCGTCCAGGTCGACCAGGAGCACCGTGGCCCGGTCGGGGTGGTTGCGGATGAGGCGTTCGGCTCGGGTGGTGAAGCCGTCCCGGGTGAGCAGGCCGGTCAGCGGGTCACGGCGGGCGGTGGCCAGGCGGCGGGCGAGCCAAGTGCCGTGGGTGGTCCAGCCGAGCAGCGGGACGCCGGCGGCGAGGATCGGGGCGAGGTCCATCGGGGCAGTTCCTCTCGAAGGGGTGCGGAACCGCGGGGCGGGATGCTTGGCGGCTTTGCCGCCCCGAGGCCCGGTCAGATGCCGAGGGACAGTGCGCGGGCGGACGCCCGGTCGAGCAGGTGGTGCACATCGGCCTGGCGGGTGCCGGGCGCATCGTTGAAGCGGTCCGGCGAGGCGTGCGGCCGGCCGGTGGCGTGGAGGACTTCCATCACCTGGACCCGGGCCCGGAGCACGGTGGTCGGGGTGCCGTAGCCGTGGGCGAGGACGGCGGCCTGCGCGCCGAGGAGACACACCCGGCCGGCGGAGTCCCACAGGCAGCCCTGCGTCCAGCCGAAGGCCGTCATGTACCGGGAGGCGAGCTGCAGGTGGTCGGCGACGGTCACCGGCGCCGGGCGGGCCGGGCGGCGGGTGAGCCGGTCAAGGAGCGTGGCGGTCGGGGCCGGGTGTCCGGCGTTCCAGGGACGGAGGGTGGTGCCGAGCGGGCAGACGTACGGCACGGCCGGCCGCGCGGTGGCGAGGTAGGTCTCGATCTCGGCGACGAGGGCGGCGCCCTCCGGGGTGAGGGTGAGCGAGGCGGGCAGCAGGAGCGCGGCAGTCATGGCGGGCCCGCTACTTGCCGGTGACGGCGGTGACGCCGGATCGGGTGGTCTGGTCGATGGCCGGGGCGAGGAAGGTGCCGGCGACGTAGAAGCCGAAGAGGGCGATCAGGGCGGCGACCCACATGCGGATGCCGAGGAGCTTGACGGCGGTCCAGGCGAGGGCGCCGAGGACGACGACCAGGGGCAGGGTGACGTTCATGGCGGGTGTCTCCTGTCAGCGGACGGGGCAGTGGTGGGTGCGGGCGGCGATCTCGGCGGCGGCGCGGGAGGCGTAGTCGGCGGAGAAGCCGCAGCGCGGGGCGGTGCAGGCGGCGGTGTGCCGTTCACGGCCGCGGCCGTCGTAGTAGGTGGCGACCTGCACCGGGCCGATGCGGATCACGTTGCGCGGGCGGATCGGGCGGGGCATGACGGGTGCTCCTGTCAGGCGAGTTGGGCGGCGATGGCGTCGGCGAAGTGCGGCGGGACACCGAGCCGGGCGCGGAGGGTGTCGGTGTCGATCGGCTCCCCGGTGCGGGCACGGTGGTCGTCGGCGACCTTCCGGGCGTGGTCGACCAGCGCAACCGGCACGGCCAGCGACGGAACGGGCCGGGACACGGGTGCGGGTTCGGGTACCGGGATGGGCGGGAGCTCGGGCAGCGGCTCGGGCGCGCTGACCACTTCCGGTGCGGGTTCCACCGGGACGGCGGGTTCGGTTTCGTAGAGCGGGAGTTCGGGATCGACATCGACCGCCGACACCGGCGCCGGGGCGGGCGGGGCGGCGTGGGCGAGGAGCGTGCCGCCGAAGAAGGCGAGCGCGGGCCAGCCGGCGACCAGGATCCGCAGCCACGCGGGCACGTGGGCGAGGTCGAGAAGTCCGGCGGTGGCGACATTCGCGCCGAGCGAGGCGGTGAGAGCGATGGCGAACCAGGTCCAGGCGGCCGGGGCCGGGGCGCCACCGGCCCGCAGGGTGCGCATGCGGTGCCAGGCAGCGACGAGGAGCAGGTCAACGGACACGGGGTAGGCCCAGGCCTTCCAGCCGTGCTGGCCGGCGGCTGCAGCGAGGTCGTGCAGGTGGGCGAAGGACAGGGCACCGGCGATGGCGGCCTGCACGAGCACGGCATCCGGGCGGGGCAGTCGCATCGGTGGGTCCTCCTTCCGGGAGTGGTCGGGGGCTACTGGGCGGCGGTGCCGGTGCCGAGGCAGGTGGGGCACAGGACCTCGACCTCTCCGGCGGGGCGGGACTTCTTGCCGCGGCCGACGGTGTGGGTCTCGCGGACCCAGCCGGCACCGGCGCAACCGGTGCACGTGGGCGGGGCCTGCTTGGTGCTGGTCTTCCTGGCGGGCATGACCGGGTTCCTTCCGGCGTCGGGCATGGCAGGGGTAGGGACCTGGCGCGAGACGGTCGCGCCGACCGGCGGGCGAGGGTGTTACTCGGTGGCCGGCGTCGGGACGAGCCGGGGCGGCGCCGCGGGCTTCGGCGGAATCACCACGGCCTGCGCGACGGCGGGGCGGAAGGCGGCGAGGGCAGGCACGTCGGGGACCAGGTGGGCGTGCTCGCGGCAGATCCGGGCCGCGTCGGCCAGCGACAGGTCAGGGGTGCGGATGCGGGACCAGCCGCCGGAGGTGTCACCGGCCACGGCCAGGCCCGGCCTCTCGGGCGCGATCTGCGTCGAGGCGAGGACCGCCTCCGGGGAGATGTCGCCGAGTCCCATGTCGGCGGTCTGCCGGTCGTTCACCCGGTGCACGACCCGCCCCGTCAGCTGGGCGCGGAGCATCGTGGCACCCTTGCCCAGCTCGGAGCCGAACCGCTGCCCGCACACCTCCAGGGACATCCCGGCCGCGCGGCCGATCTGAGCGAGGCGGATCAGCTGGGTGACCATGTGGTCGCGCCGCTCCTCCTCCCGACGAGTGGCGACGAGGAACAGCTCGGCCACCTCGTCCACCAGCAGGACCAGCGGCACCGGCCGCAGCTTTTCGGGCAGACCCCAGATGTCCGAGGTGATGTCCTCCGCCGGCACCGACCCGGGGATGCCCTGGTGGCGGCGGATCAGCTCGTAGCGGTCTTCCATCTCGCCGACCAGCGCATCCAGCAGCAGGGATGCCTGTTCCGGGTCGGTGGCCAGCGCGGACAGCCGCGGCGCGAACGGTGCCTGTTCGACACCGCGCTTGCAGTCGATCCCCACCAGGGCGACCGGCCGCCGGGCGAGACCGGCGATCAGGTTCCGCATGAACACCGACTTCCCGGACAGGGTGGCGCCGAGGTTCAGGCCGTGCGGCACCGCCCGGTAGTCCCGGACGAACGCCGTCCCGTCCTCCCGCAGCGCCACCGGCACCACCAGGTCACCGGCCGGCAGGCGGCGCGGCATCCGCACGGTGCGGAGCACGTCGAAGCCGGTCATCCGCAGCTCCACCACACCGGGCTTGAGCACCGCCACGTGGACGGAGTGCACACCCCAGGCGTGACGGAGGCGTTCGGCCGACGCCTGCACGTCCGCCGGTTCCTGACCCGGGGCCAGCCGCAGCCGCACCCGCAGGCCGGTCGAGGTCGGCCGGACCCGCAGGATCCGCGGCGGCACCGGCCGGATCTCCCGGCGGGTGGTCGCCCGCACCAGCAAGACCCGCAACCGGGACGGCTCCACCGTCAGCCCACAGGCGTCCATCGTGCTGCCGTAGGTGGCGGAGAACCGCACCGCCGCCACCGGCAGACCCACCGCCGACCAGAACAGCGCCGACGCCTTGACCCGGGCGTACACGGCGCCACCGGCCACAGCCGCCGCGGGGGCACCCAGCTCGGCGAGCGTCAGCAGCTCGGACATGGCGATCAGCCCCGGGCCGGCGCCGGGACGAGCGAGGTGATCGCCGTCGCGCGGAAGGAGATGCCGTGCCGCTTCTGCCCGTTGAACTCGTTCTCCCAGTCCCGCGCCTTCAGCCCGGTCACCGCGACCACCGTGCCCACTGTCAGACCCTCGCTGATCCCGGTCTCCGGCACCGACACCGTGTACAGGTTCGCCTCACCGTCGTCCGCGATGGTCAGCCCGACCGTCAGCATCCGCGCACCGGTCTCCCGGTCGATCGCGATCTCACCGGTCTGCTTGTTCACCACCTTCGGCGCCGGCGGGACGACCACGAAGACCACCGCAGTGGACGTGTCGATCTTGAACGTAGCCATGACGACATCTCCCCTTCACTGAGGAGCCCCCGAGTGGAGCCCTTCTCTAGAGATGCCTCCAGTGAAGCGCCCATCTCTAGAGAAGTCAACGAGATCTCTAGAGATGTAGCTCGGTGAAGTTGGGGCACGAGCGCGGATGCGAGGCGGAGGAGGGCGCCCCTACGATGTCTAGAGAACAAGCGAGGAGCCGAGACATGGCCAGCCAGGACGACCGCCGCCAGCCGAAGTACCAACAGATTGCCGATGCGCTCAAGGAAGCCATCCGGTCTGGTCAGTACGGCCCAGGCGACCGTCTTCCCGGCGAGAACGACCTGATGGCCACCTACGAGGTGGCGCGGATGACGGCGCGCCAGGCGCTCGGAGTGCTCCAAGCCGAAGGACTTGCCGAAGCCCGGAAGGGCGTGGGCGTGTTCGTTCGCGACTTCCGACCGCTCCGCCGACAGGGCATCAAGCGGCTCTCCCAGCAGCAGTGGGGCAGTGGGCGCTCAATCTGGTCGGCAGACATCGAGGACCGGACCCTGGTTGTTGACCAGGTGAGCGTCACCGAAGAAGCCGTCCCGAAGGATGTTGCTGCCGTGCTGGGCATGGAGCAGGGCGAGGCGGCCTGCGTCCGCAGTCGCCGCTTCGTGCTGGATGGCAAGCCAGTTCTGCTGTCCACGTCCTACCTGCCGGCTGACTTGGTAGCGGGATCCGCAATCACCCACGAAGACACCGGCCCTGGTGGGACCTATGCCCGACTCGCAGAACTCGGTTACAAGCCGGTGCACTTCCGCGAGGAGATCCGATCCCGGATGCCTTCGCAGGAGGAAGCCGACCGACTGAGGCTATCCATCGGCACACCTGTGATGCTCATCTGTCGCACGGCCTTCGCCGAGGAAGGACGGGCAGTTGAGGTCAACGAGATGACCCTCGACTCTGCCTCCTATGTCCTTGAGTACGACTTCGACTCGTGATCGAGCAGCTGGACGTGCTCCGCAACGATGTGGCTGCCGGCGTCCGCACTCACGATGGCCGCGGGTAACTGTCGAAGTACATGTCCCGATGCCCAGCCAGATACACCGGAACGTGCCCAGTGGCGGGGCGGCTACATGATGCCGGCCCTCGCGTGGCCTGTGGCCGCAACTGAGATCATGAACCCATGCCCAAGGGATCGAACCTGTTGTCAGACCTATGGCCGCTCGCGCCGGCCGGCGCGACGGACTGGCTGCTTGAGCTGTGCGGCGATGGTTTGACCGGGTTCATGCCGCCGGCGATGCCCGATGCGGCCTGGGTACTCAACGCCATGTACGAGCACGAGCACGGGCCGGGCGACGTTTCGCACCACGAGTACCGCCGGGCACGTCTGGCAGGCGGGAGCACCCCGCGCGACATCGTCGGGGGCATCGATCTCGACGCCGTGGGCGTCGTCGTCGTGGGAGGCGGTCTGGGCCGCTCCGGGCACCCCGGCCCCGGCTGGCGGCGGCTGCGCTGGGCGGAACTCGCCCGGCGGACCGGCGACCCCATCGTCCCCGACGGGCTGCTGCCCTCCTACCGTTGCTTTCCCTCGGCCACGAAGAGCGGCAGCTGGCCGCTCGGTATCACCCCACCCACCGAGGGGAGCCTGGACCGTGAGACCTGGATCCGGCTGATCGACATCCTCACCGCGCACAGCCCCGCGGGCCCGGACACCCGCTGCCTGGCCTACTACAACCCGCTGACGCTCGGCGCCGTCGACTTCGACAATCTCCATGTGCGGGCGGGGCGTCTCAGCGACGCCGGGATCCTCTACGACATGCCCGAGGCCGACCTGGCCGACTTCAGCCCCACCAACCTCTGGGCCGAAGACCGCTCATGGATCCTGTGCACCGACTACGACCTGTGGGCCACCAAGGTCGCCGGGCCTCCGGCCCTCATCGAGGCGCTGCTGGACGACACCGGTGTCGAGGCGGTACGGCTGCCCTGGTCAACCTGAGGGCAAGCTGCACCGGCCCGTCCCATCCCGAGACGTGAGCGCATTCACGTGCACAGGCTGAGCCCGTTGACCTGTCCGCCAACAGCAACCGCCACAACCTGAAGCAAACAGGTGTCGGCGACGGGTGAAACGAGGACCACGGACGGCGGATCAAAAGCGGGTCACTGCGTGATCTCTTGATCATCCTGACTTCACTGGTACGGGAGTCAGGAGGAAAGAGGTGATCGGGGTGGAGGACTGGGCTGAGATCCGTCGGCTGCACCGGGCCGAGGGTCTGTCGGCGCGGGCCGTGGCCCGGCAGTTGGGGATCTCCCGGGGCACCGTGGCACGGGCCCTGGCCTCGGACCGGCCGCCGGTCTACCAGCGCCCGCTGAAGGGATCGGCGGTCGACGTCTTCGAGCCGGCCATCCGCGAGCTGCTGAAGCAGACGCCGACGATGCCGGCCACGGTGATCGCCGAGCGGATCGGCTGGACACGCGGGCTGACCATCCTCAAGGAACGCGTGCGCGAACTGCGGCCCGGCTACCTTCCCGTGGATCCCGTCTCGCGGACGGTCTACCAGCCAGGTGAGCTCGCCCAGTGCGATCTGTGGTTCCCACCGGTGGACATCCCGCTGGGTTACGGACAAACGGGACGCCCGCCGGTGCTGGTCATGGTGGCGGGCTATTCACGAATGATCACGGCTCGGATGCTGCCGTCCCGGACCACCGCCGACCTGATCGATGGGCACTGGCGGCTGCTGACCGGCTGGCAGGCCGTCCCGAAGACGCTGGTCTGGGACAACGAGAGTGGCGTCGGCCAGGGGAAGCTGACCTCGGAGTTCGCGGCGTTCGCCGGCCTGCTCGCGATCAGGATCCGCCTCTGCCGGCCCCGCGATCCGGAGGCGAAAGGACTGGTGGAGCGGGTGAACGGCTATCTGGAGACCAGCTTCCTGCCCGGCCGCACATTCGCCGGACCCGGCGACTTCAACACCCAGCTCACCGCATGGCTGCAGATCGCCAACCGCCGACACCACCGCACGATCGGCTGCCGGCCCACCGAACGCTGGGAAGCCGACCGGGGCGCGATGCTCACCCTGCCACCGGTCGCCCCGCCCCACTGGTGGCCCCAGAGCACCCGACTGGGCCGTGACCACTACATCCGCGTCGACACCTGCGACTACTCCGTCCACCCCCGCGCCATCGGCCAGCAGATCACCATCCGGGCTGACACCGAGGAGATCACCGCCACCACCCGCACCGGCGAGACCGTCGCCCGCCACGCCCGCTGCTGGGCCCGGCACCAGACCATCACCGACCCCGAGCACGCCGCCGCGGCCGAAACCCTTCGCGGCCAGGCAATCCACCAGCGCGCCTCCCGCGCCCAGGCCCGCGGCCTGACCGCCCTCGCACTCGACGACCTGGGCATCGAGGTCGAACAACGCCAGCTCGGCTCCTACGACCGCATCTTCACCCTCATCGAGGGCGGCGCCGGAAAGGAGGACACCTGATGGCCCGCACCTCCGCTCCCAACGCCACAACCGCCACCGACACACCGGCGGCCCAAACCGGCCGACAGACCACCGCCGACCTGGCCTTCCTCTCCCGCGCGATGAAGGCGCCCGCTTTGCTGGACGCCGCCGAGCGCCTGGCGGAGCGCGCCCGCACCGAGTCCTGGACCCACCTCGAATACCTCGTCGCCTGTCTGCAACGCGAGGTCTCCGCCCGCGACAGCCACGGCGGCGAGCAACGCATCCGGGCCGCCCGCTTCCCCTCGGTCAAGACCATCGAGGAGATCGACGCATCCCACCTGCGGGGCATAACGCGCCAACAACTCGCTCATCTGGGCACACTGGACTTCATAACCGCCCGCGAGAACGTCGTCTTCCTCGGCCCGCCGGGCACCGGCAAGACACACCTGGCCACCGGACTCGCCGTCCGGGCCTGCCAGGCCGGCCACCGGGTCGCGTTCGCCACCGCCGCCCAGTGGGTCGACCGCCTGGCCGCCGCCCACCAGGCCGACCGGCTCCAGGACGAACTGGTCAAGCTCGGCCGTTACCCACTGATCGTGGTCGATGAAGTGGGCTACATCCCCTTCGAACCGGAGGCCGCGAACCTGTTCTTCCAGCTGATCTCGAACAGATACGAGAGGGCGAGCGTGATCGTCACCTCGAACAAGCCCTTCGGGCGCTGGGGAGAGGTCTTCGGTGACGAGACCGTCGCCGCGGCCATGATCGACCGGCTCGTCCACCACGCCGAGGTCCACTCCCTCAAAGGCGAGTCCTACCGCATGCGGGGGCGGGAACTCGGGCACGTCCCCATGAACGACAACGACTGACACACACCATCCAGCGAGACCGCGGCTGGCCCACAACTGAACCGTCGATACCGGCCCGAATTCAGCCGCCGCCGACAACAGGTCCCACGAGCGCGTAAAAACCTTCTCTACGGGTTCAAGGCGCCTCGCTCCGCTCGGCGGGCGGGGCGGGCGGAGCCCACGGGGAAGGCGCATCACGGCGGGATCGGAGATCACCGGCGAGGATTCCCGGCCTCCTGAACTACTAGACGTAGCCTCACAATATTCGGGGTGCCGCGCTGCGCGCGGCGGCGCCGGCCTTCCTCCGGCGCGCGCCCCGCCTCCTGTCTTCGCCCCGGCTGGGGCTTCGCCATCGTCGGCCGCGCCCACAAGGGGCGAAGAGCTAAGGCCGGGGCAGAGACGGACAGGTCCCAACTTCCACCCCCGCACGGGCGGAGGAAGGCGCGGAAGGGCAAACGTCAGAACCGGGCCCGTCGGGGCCGGGGCGGGCGGCTCCGCGGTTTTACCCACCTGCCCGGACCGGGACCCGCGTCGAGCAAGACCGGGGGGCCACTCGGCCAGATTGCGGACAGGCGAGGAGCCTGCCCGAGATCGCGGGCAAGCTTACGGCCCCCGATCATGCTCGACCCTAGCCCGGACAGGACACCGGCCAAAACCGCTCCACCACCCGCGTGCGGTGTACTACCAGCTGTCCACATGGAGCTACCGGGGAATCGTCTCAAGCCAGGCCATGACACCCATCGATTGCTGTAGGTCATCCCCGAAAAACCTAGGTCCCGCTTCGGCGAGTGCGCGGCGGATGTCGACGGCTTCGCGGATCGCGGCCAGGCCCTCCTCCTGCCGGCCCAGTTCGCCCAGCCGGATGGCCAGGTTGTTCAGGGACATGGCGAGGTCGGGGAGGTAGGCGTCCGGGCTCTCCTCGGCGAGTGCGCGGTAGTGGGCTGTGGCTTCGCGGATCGCGGCCAGGCCCTCCTCCCGCCGGCCCAGCTCGCCTAGCCGGACGGAGATGTTGTTCAGGGACACGGCGAGGCCGGAGAGGTAGGCGTCCGGGCTCTCCTCGGCGAGTGCGCGGTAGTGGGCTGTGGCTTCGCGGATTGCGGCCAGGCCCTCCTCCTGCCGGCCCAGTTCGCCCAGCCGGATGGCCAGGTTGTTCAGGGACACGGCGAGGTCGGGGAGGTAGGCCTCCGGGCTCTCCTCGGCGAGTGTGCGGCGGATGTCGACGGCTTCGCGGATTGCGGCCAGGCCCTCCTCCCGCCGGCCCAGCCCGCCCAGCCGGATGGCCAGGTTGTTCAGGGACATGGCGAGGTCGGAGAGGTAGGCGTCCGGGCTCTCCTCGGCGAGTGCGCGGTAGTGGGCTGTGGCTTCGCGGACCGCGGCCAGACCCTCCTCCTGCCGGCCCAGCTCGCCCAGCTGGATGGAGATGTTGTTCAGGGACATGGCGAGGTCGGGGAGGTAGGCGTCCGGGCTCTCCTCGGCGAGTGTGCGGCGGATGTCGACGGCTTCGCGGATTGCGGCCAGGCCCTCCTCCCGCCGGCCCAGCTCGCCCAGCCAGACGGACATGTTGTTCAAGCATGCGGCGAGGTCGGGGAGGTAGGCCTCCGGGCTCTCCTCGGCGAGTGCGCGGCGAATATCGACGGCTTCACGGACCGCGGCCAGGCCCTCCTCCCGCCGGCCCAGCCCGCCCAGCCGGATGGCCAGGTTGTTCAGGGATGCGGCGAGGTCGGGGAGGTAGGCGTCCGGGTTCGCTTCGGCGAGTGCGCGGTAGTGGGCTGTGGCTTCGCGGATCGCGGCCAGGCCCTCCTCCTGCCGGCCCAGCTCGCCTAGCCGGACGGAGATGTTGTTCAGGGACATGGCAAGGCCGGGGAGGTAGGCGTCCGGGTTCGCTTCGGCGAGTGTGCGGCGGATGTCGACGGCTTCGCGGATCGCGGCCAGGCCCTCCTCCCGCCGGCCCAGCCCGCCCAGCCGGATGGCCAGGTTGTTCAGGGATGCGGCGAGGTTGGGGAGGTAGGCGTCCGGGTTCGCTTCGGCGAGTGCGCGGTAGTGGGCTGTGGCTTCGCGGATCGCGGCCAGGCCCTCCTCCCGCCGGCCCAGCTCGCCCAGCTGGAGGGCCAGGTTGTTCAGGGACACGGCGAGGTTGGGGAGGTAGGTACTCAGGTTGAACTCGCGATGTCGGTGATCGAGATCAGGCGAGGGGCGGCTGTGGCATGCTCGTCCGCGTGATCGATGCGCCGAACGATGACTGGTCGTTTGCAACAGCGCGTGGATGCGGCCCGCTTCGGTGCCTGCGAGGTGAACGGCGTTCCCGGTGTCGAGCATGCGGCGGGCGGGCGCGGGACGCTGTGCGGCATCTCAGCCCGGCATACCACCCGGTATCTGCATCTTTTCGTTCCCGGCGCCCTGCAGTCGTGCCGGCGGTGTGGCCAGGAGGCTGACGCGTCCCCGACGCAGCCGTGTATCCAGGAGCGCCTTCACGACCGGGTCCTAGAATCGGCCAAGGGCGCGATGCGTGACGAGTTGCTCGCCGCGCTTCGCAAGGGGGCGAACGTCCGATTGTGGCTCAACGGCCGCTCCACAGATCTGGAGAAGTTCTATGCAAGGCTCGATGAGCTGACGGACGGTGCCGGGCCTGCTGCCGAGGCTTTCGCGTCCGCGGCGACAATCGGATTGGCGAACGTCGAGTACGACCTCTGGCGGTTCCTCGTCGTCCTGCCGCAGGACGGTGGCTCGCCGATCATCGCTCGCGGACCACGTGGCGTTCGCTGATCCGTTCAAGACCTGCCGGGGTTGGACGCGATCACGGCAAAGCAGTGGTCAGCCCGGTCGCGGTCAGGCAGCCGTCGATGAGCTGCGGCCGATACTGGATCTTCCGTAAGCCGCGTCTGACCGTCTGCACGAGGTGGTCGGGATCGGCGAAGGCGACGTTGGCCAGGAAGCCGCGTCGCAGCAGCGACCAGATGCCCTCGACCGGGTTGAGGTCGGGCGCGTACGGGGGCAGCTGGTAGACGGTGAGCCAGTCCTGGGCGGCGATGAACTCCTTCATGCCGACGGCCAGGTGAGTATTCAGGTTGTCCCAGATCAGCACGATCGGCCCGCCGAGCTGAGTGTGCGCCGCGATGATCAAGTCGCGATAGTCGGTCCAGGCGAAGCTCTTGCGACCCTTGCTCTTGCCCTGGCCGTCGTCCAGCCGGGGCCGGTAGATCAGTCGGGACCGCTCTCCGGGCTTGTAGCAGGTCAGGGCGGCGATCGAGATGCGCCGGCGGGAGCGGCCGCGCACCCGGACGACGGGCGTTCGGCCGCGGCGTCCCCAGGTGCGGGCCCGCGCCGGCGTCATCGAGACCCCGGCCTCGTCCTCGAACACCAGCCAGGCCCCGAGCGCCGCCACTAGGCTTTTACCTGCGGCCACACCTGCTTCTTCCACACCTCGACCGCCCCCTCGTCACGCTCGATCGCCCGGCGGACCGGCTGCTGGCACGACCACCCGTTGCGCCGCAGGAGCTTCCACACGCCCTGGACGGTGTAGGAGACGTGGAACCGGCGGCCGATCAGAGTCTTGATCCGCGCCAGCGTCCACCGCTGGTCCTCCCAGCCGTGAGCGAGCGGCCCTTTCTCCAGCTCCCGCTCCAGCTGGGTGAACTGCCGCTCACCGAGCCGGGGCACGGACTGCGGCCCCTTCGACTCCAAGCCGGCCGAACCGCCCTGCCGCCAGGCCTGACGCCACCGCTCCACCGACCGCACGGTGACCCGCAGGTCGACCGCGATCACCCGGTTGCCGTCGCCCCGTTCGAACCGCTCGGCGGCCTCCAGCCGCACCCGCTCCCGACGCTGTTGCTCCTGGGCGGTGAACCCGCCCCCCTGCGCGTATCGCACTCCGATGTCGTACCGCAGGGATCAAGGTCCGTCAGCGCCTACGACAAGACGAGTTCAACCTGAGTAGTCGTTCTCGCGGTCGGCGGCGCTAGCCAGATTGGCGGCAGCAAGGGCCGTCTCCAGCGTGGCGGCGGACAGACCCGGTGTGATGCCGTGTGAGGCGGCGCCGTGGCGCCAGTACCGGCGCTCGTGCCCCAGTAGCCGGTCCTCGACATCCTCGGCTTTCTCGCGTGTCGTGTTGCTCAACTCATGGTGCAATTCGGACCTGTTGAGGCTGGCCGGCTTACCGGGACTGGTGGTGGTGTCGAGGAGGTCTGCTAGGGCGGTCATGTGAAGGGTGAGGGCGTTGCCGTAGGCATCCTGGCCTAGCCGCGCGGGCAGGGGCAGGCTGTTCACAGTGTCAAGCCAGTCGTGTCCGGCTAGGCCCTCAACCTTGCTGAGAGAGGCGGCCAAGGCTCCGGCGACAGCGCGGTAAGCATCGGGCCGAGCGGCCGGGTCATCCTCAAGAGGACCTAGCAATCGGGTGTGTGCGGAGTCCAGGTAGTCCTGGGCGAGGCTGCTGGCGGTGCTGGCCTGGCGCCACCAGTCCCCAGCGGTCCGGGCCAGCAGCAGCAGCTTGAGCGGCGTAGCGCCGGGATGCTCGGCGGCGGCCTCGACCACCGCAGCCAGCTGGCCGGGACGAGTTTCGGCGTAGTCGAGCACAACCAGCAGCGACTTGGCAGCGTGGCGGATCTCCCTAAGTTGGTCTGCCGTGGCCTCCGGGCGCGGCCACAGCACGGCCCACCGGTCCGCGGTGAGGAGCGAACCCAGCTGGTGGGCAAGGCGGGTTTTGCCCTGTCCGCCAGGTCCGTGCAGCAGCCACGCCCCGAATCCACTCCTGGCACACCAACCCGTCAGCTCGTCCAGCAGCTGCTGGCGGCCATGGAAGGGGACGATCTGCCGCCCCGCTTGGAGTAACGCCGCCGGCGATGCGAGGCGGCAACCTGGGCCGCCGGGTGAGGCGCTCGGGTCGGCGAGGTGCTGAAGCTCCACTGCCTCCAGACCGGTAGGAGCGGCGCCGTATGCGGCAAGGGCGGCGCGAAAGTCGGAATCGTGGTGCAGTACGTAGGCGGGTGCAATGTTGAGCTGCGCGTTGGCGGAGTGCGCTCGGTCGGAGGTAACCACGCCGACGAGCAGGCGGCCGCAGAACACTGCCGCGCCTGATAGGCCGCCCCACGGAGACGTATCGTCGGACGGCCACCGAGGGGGATGCTGGGCAAGGTCCATCACGTACCGGTTGCGTCCGCTGCCCGGATTCATCTCCCCGCGCAGCTGTACGGCCTCAACCGCCTTGCCTTCGCACTGGGCGACGTCCGGCATGCCCCAGGTCTCGCACCCCGTACCGGGCCGATCGGTGACCATCCGCCCCCAGCGCACCGTAGTTACTGGCGCCTGCCACCGCTGGTCCTCCTCGACCAGGACCAGAGCGGCGTCGTCCCGGCCACCTGCGGTACCGCACCACACCACCGTTCCGTCGGGTGACGGCTCGCCCTTACGGCGTGGCGCGTCCGGGTGGATCACCTGCACCCGTGCTCCGGCCCGCCCCACGACGTGCGCGGAGGTCAGCACCAATCGGCCACCCACCACATACCCCGACCCCGGACCACCGGGCCCGGTCACCGCCATCAGGCGACCCCGCTCCACCCCAACTCCCGCTCACGTCGAAAACCTGAACTCGCTGTCCGGTAGGGATCACCCTGGAGGTGATCATTCGGGGATAAGTTCCTCGGTCTCCTCGTCGCTGGACAGGCGCGGAGCACCGGCGACCAGCAGGTCACCACCGCGGACGTTGCGAGGCGTGAGCGTGAAGGACACGCGATGCGTACGCCCCCGGGACACCCCAGCCTCGGTCTCCGCGCCAACGGCCCACAGCTTGAACCCGGCCTTCGCCTTCGCGTCCGCCCGTACCTCGACCTCGAACTCCATCTCCACCGGACCCACCGCGAACACCACGTCCGGATGGCTTCCACCCACGGCTGCCGCAGCGATGAGCTCGTCCCGCACGGCCGCCACCGCATCCACCAGAAGAATATCCACTGCACCCATCCCGATCCGACGTCCCGTCATGAATGCGACCACCGTAGAACCACCCACCCGCATCATGCAGCCAAATCCGAGCTCCACAGATGGCTCTTATGAGGGCGAGGCCCCGCCATTAGTCTTCCGGACTGAAGGCCCTTCCCGGCATGATCCGGACCAACGACGGACCAAACTGGGCCGAAGATCGAGAGTGACATGGTCAGAGCGTGTTTGGTCAGCGGCCTGTAAATCTGCTGGTTCTCCCGGCCGAGGCCGTAGACCATGGCCGGCATGATGCTCGCGGGGCCGCGGATCACCGCGCCAAGGATGCTGTTGCTCAACCGGGTCGACTTCGAGCCGGGCTGCTACGTCTTCACGCTGGATCAGCCGCTCTTCCTGATGCCGGGTGATCAGGTGTGCGCCGAGGCGCGCTCTGTAGCCGTTCTACGGGCCTCAGGGGCGGTCGAGCGGCCGTCGGGCGACTGGGCCACCGAGCGGTGGGCGTACAAGCTGCTGTGAGCCGCACCGTGCCCCTTGCGTGCCCGTTCGGCCAGGCCTCGGCGGGGAATCCCGGGGAACAACGGCGAGGCGCCCCGCTCCCCCGCAGGTCAGCGAGTCGCCAGCTCAGCCCACATCCAGTGCCGTCGTCTTCCAAACTGGCCACGCGGGTTCGATTCCCGTCGCCCGCTCCAACACGAAGGCCCCAGCTCAGCGACCTGATCGCAGAGCTGGGGCCTTCGTCGTCTGAGGGAATTTCAGGCCGCCACGCCCGTTCCGTGCCCGTGGACGGCCTCGCTCACCAGTCCACGGACCGCCCGCACGATCGACCGCTCGTGCTCTGTTCTGCGTCACGGAAGTGGAGACCGCCGACTCCCACCCCGGCGCACGCCCTCTGCCGAGCCCCGGCCGGGGGGGTTGCGGCGCGGCGCCACGCCCGTGGGCCCTGCGAACACCACCCCGTTTCCCCTCCGGGGCGACCGAGCGGTGGTTGTTCAGGCTGTTGCGAGGCCCTCTGTGTCCGCACGTTCGCAGTCCGCCGGTCGTGCTGTTGCCCGCCCATTCGGCCGGGGAGAGCCTGGAAGGTGAGGCGAACATCGGCGGCGGCCCCCGTCCCCGGGCGCTGGCCGTGTGCCGGCGGAACGGGGTGGTTCCGATGGGAACAGGGCAGCAGACGAACGTACCGGGCGGCGGTCAGCGGTGGCGGTTACCCCACTGGCGGTTCTTCACCTGGGTGATCCTTCTCTTCAACCTGGTCATGCTGATCTGGCTGGTTTCCGGTGTGGCCTCGACCGCCCGGGACTGCGACGGCCTGGTGGGCAACGCCCTGACGGACTGCGAGGCGAGCAACGTCGGGACCGGCATCGGTGCGACGCTGATCGTCGTGCTCTGGGCCATGGGTGACGTGATCCTCGGCGTGCTGTGGCTGGTCACCGACCGGCGGGGGCGGCGGGACTGCCCGGTCTGCGGGAACGGTGTCCGGCGCGGCGTACTGGTCTGTGGGAGTTGCGGATACGACTTCCGCGCCGCGGCCGCGCAGCCGCAGGCCGGCGGAGAACGGCCGAGGCCCGGCCCCGGGATCGGTTGATCCCCGGGTCGGGCCTTCGGGTGTGGTGCCGTGCGGCGGTGTGCGTCAGACGCGGACGCCGTGGGCCGCGAGGTACGCGACCGGGTCGATGTCGGAGCCGTACGACGGGGTGGTGCGGATCTCGAAGTGCAGGTGCGGGCCGGTGACGTTGCCGGTGGCACCGGAGAGGCCGATGACCTGGCCGGCGGTGACGGTCTGGCCGACCGATACCTTCAGCGCCGAGAAGTGGGCGTACTGGGAGTACTTGCCGTCGGCGTGCTTGATGACGACGTTGTTGCCGTAGGCGCCGCCCCAGCCGGCCTCGACGACGGTGCCGCCGGCGATGGCGTGGATGGAGGTGCCGGTGCTGACGGCGAAGTCGACGCCGGTGTGGTAACCGCTGGACCAGTTGGAACCGGCCTTGTGGTACGGGGTGCCCAGGCCGGAGGAGACCGGGGCGACGTAGCCGGAGGCGGCCGCGGCCGGCTTGGCGGCCTCGGTCTTCGGGGCGGCGGCGGGCTTCGGGGCAGCCGGCTTGGCGGCCTCGGTCTTGGGGGCGGCCGGCTTCGGGGCGGCCTGGACCGGGGTGCGCTTCTCGGAGCGGGAGGCGGCGGCGGTGTCGGCCTTCTTCGCCTCGGCCTGCGGCGCAGCAGCCTTCGGCGCAGCGGCCTTGGGAGCAGCAGCCTTGGGAGCAGCGGCCTGCGGCGCGGCGGCCTGCACGGCGGCGCCGCCGACGGCCAGCTTCTGGCCCGGGAAGATCAGGTTCGGGTTGCCGCCGATGACCTGGCGGTTGTCCTGGTACAGCTTCTTCCAGCCGCCGTCGACGTGCTGCGCGTTGGCGATCTTGGAAAGGGTGTCGCCGCGGACGACCTTGTAGGTGGTGTCGGCGGCCGGAGCGGCAGCGGGAGCCTGCGCGGGCGCGGCGGCCTGGGCGGCGGCCGGCGCAGCAGCCTGGGCGGCGGCCGGGGCCGCGGCGGGGGCGCTGTGGGCGCTGGCGGCGGTGGCGGGGATGGCGATGGCGGCGGCGGCCACACCGGTGGCGACGGCGACGCGGGACAGACGGGTGCCCAGAACGGACATGGAGTTGTTCCTCTCCGACGCCTGCGAGGTGAGCTGTCGGGTTCGGGCGGGGAGTTCGCCCGGTCGCGAAAAGGCGCGACTTCACCCCAAGCCGTCCCGGATTGCCCGGTGCGGCGACTTACCTTGGGTCCCCCGCTCCTGCCGTGCACGGAATGGTGCGTGACCCCGGGCGGCGGCAGGACTCGGCGTTCCGCCCGGTGGCCCGCCCAGCCGGTGGCCGGGCAGGACTCGAGGAAAACCCGATGGGCGCCTCGGAGGCAAGCGTCTCGGCCTCACGGACCGTCGACGGCCGCCCGGAGGGTCACTCTCCGCCCGCGAGTGGTGGGCGGAGCGCAGTCGATGCAGTGACCGTACGTGTCCGGATCATCAGCAGTCCGGCAAATCGGACACCCCGTGTGCGCGGCCGGTCGCGGCCGGGCACGGATCATGGCCCACCCGGTGACGCTGGTCACGCGGGCCCCTCTGCAGGCCGTCGGCCCGGGCCGATAACCTCGCTCGCGATCGGTGTTCGAGCCCCTTTTCGAGCGAGGAGTCGCGGGTGCGGCCGCAGTCCCGGCTGGACGTGATCCAGCGCAGCGTGGTGCGCGAGATGGCCGCCCGGTACGGGCAGCGGTTCACGGTCGAGGGCAGCGTGGTGCGCGGCCCGGGGACGACGGCGGTGGCGGTCCGCGAGCATCCGGGAGAGGGCGGTGCGGCCGGCCATGTGGACCTGGGCTTCGTGCTGAACCTGGGGCAGGCGGACGGCCCGGTGGTGTGGGACTGCACGGCGGGCCTGGGCCGCACCGAGGAGGAGCGGCTCGACAGCGCGGTACGGATGTGGGCGACCACCACGGCCGCGGCCGTGGTGGAGCTGCAGGACGGGCGCGGCGAGCACGCCGACCGCTGCCGCCCGGCGGAGCTCCCGGGATGGCAGGCGGTGCAGGGTCCGGCTGCGGTCTTCGGTTTCGGCAGCGACCTGCTGGCGGAGTGGCTTGCGGACCACCAGGTGCTGCCGGCGCTCGCCGGGGCCCTGGCGCTGTCGGCGGGCACCGGTGTGACCGGGGTGAAGCTGTTCCTCGGCGGCCGGGCCGGGGAGGACGTCGCCGAGGTGCGGATCAACGGCACCGTGTCGGAGCAGGCCTCGGCCGCGCTGCGCGGCCTCGACTGGCCGCGCGGCGAACGGCTGTGCTGGGCAAGGCTGTTCGTCCTGCTGGTGCCGGACGGCGCGGCGGCGGCGCAGGCCGCTCCGGCCGCCGCCGAGGTGCCGCCGGCCGCCGCGCCGGCCGTGCGGCGCGGGCTGCTGGCGCGCTGGCGGCGGGCCGGGGTCGGGCAGTAGGGCGGGTCAGCTCGCCACGGACGAGATGGTCTTCGCCAGCTGGTTGAGGAAGTCCTGGATCGGCCGGGCCGCCGTGGACTGGCTCACCATGAAGCCGAAGAGCGCTGCGACGATCGCGTGGCTGGTCTTCAGCTGCTTGTTGCGGATGAAGATCACGACGATGACGCCGAACAGGAACAACGCGGAGACGGAGAAGGCCACCCGGACTCACTTCCTCAATCTGTGGCGGGGGTTCGTGCTGGAACCCCGTGTCGAAACCGGACCGCGGCCTGCGCCGACCGTCCCTGGCACGAGTCGACCGATCCCGCCGTCGTGGAGGTGCCCGTGGCGCCGATACCGCCTGCTGTCTGCCGCACCTGCCGCCCCCAATCCCCCGAGCATCGACCAGCCCACCCGGACTCAGTGTGGTCGTTCGTGCTGCCTGCGTAAAGGACTAGCCGGGAGCCCGGGGCGAAGATCCTGCCATGTGAGACGAATTTCCGCCGACCGAGACGATAGCCCATGCCTTCTGACGAACCGTCGGCGGGGCCGGGTGTCAACACGCCGGAATGGCCAATCGGCAGGCCCGTGGCCTGTGTTCCACCGGGTGGTCCGGCTGTGAGGATTGGCCGAAGATCACTCCCCAGGGGTTGACAGACGCTACTGGCGCCACACCAGCAGCACGGCGCGATCGTCGTTGACGTCCTTGGCGACGGTCTCGATGAGGCGCCCGGCCGCGCCGCGGAAGCCGTTGACGACGAGCCGGTCCGCCTCCCCCATCAGCCGGTCCATCCCCTCGCCGAGATCCCGGCCGGGGATCTCGACCATGCCGTCGGTGCACAGCAGCAGGACGTCCCCGCGGTCGAGGCGGCCGCGCAGGCCCTCGAACTTGGCGCCGTCGTAGATGCCGAGCAGCGGGCCCTCCTCGGACTCCTTGACCTCCCAGCGGCCGGTGCCGCCGCTCCGCTGCATCCCCGGCAGATGGCCGGCGGAGAGCAGTTCGTACTGGCCGGTGTCCAGGTCGAGCACCAGGTGGACGGCGGTGGCGAAGCCCTCCTCCCACTCCTGGCGGAGCAGGTAGCCGTTGGCGGCGGGCAGGAAGTCGTGCGCGGGCAGCGAGCCGAGCAGGCCGCCGAAGGCGCCGGAGAGCAGCAGGGCCCGGGAGCCCGCGTCCATGCCCTTGCCGGAGACGTCTGCCAGGACGACCTCCAGCATGCGGCCGCCGGGGCCCGTCCGGGCGGCGACCACGAAGTCGCCGGAGAAGGACTGGCCGCCGGCCGGGCGCAGCGCCATGTCCGCGGACCAGCCCTCGGGCAGCCGGGGCAGTTGGCTCTGCACCCGGAGCCGTTCGCGGAGGTCGAAGAGCATGGTGCCGCCGCCGCGCCAGGGCACGCCGACCCGGCTGCGGAACTGGGCGAGCAGCAGGCCCGCGACGCCGACCGCGCCGACCACCAGGGCGGCGCCGGGGGTGACGCCGTAGACGTAGGTGTCCGGGTTCTCGCTGGCGACCCGCTCGCCGGTGTGGATGAGCGACTCGGTGGAGAGGCCGACCGCGGCGGCCGCGTACAGCAGCACCAGGGTGCCGGGGCGCAGCAGCAGGGAGCCGGCGAGCACCGGGAGCACCAGGGAGGTGGGCGGCACCCAGGCGGGTATCCAGATGTTGAGGACGACGAGCACCGGGACGGCGGCGAGGAAGAGGGCGAAGGCGAGCCAGTCGGGTGCGGCACCGCGGAAGTAGTCGACGCCGGTTCGGCGCAGGGTGCGGCGGGCCCGGCGGAGCCTCGTGCGCAACCGGGCCGTCACGGGCTCCCTGGCCGCGCTCGCGGTGGGGCCCGTCGCAGTCGTCCGGGGCGTGGTGCCCTCCGTGCTGCCAGCCATGGGGTCCGACCTTATCCACGGTTGCGGGTCGGCGTCGACGCCTGCGCCGGGGCTGCGCGGGCTCCCGGGTGCGGTGCGGCGGGTTTCGGCCGGGTGGTGGGGGCGCCGTTCCCGGTGCGCCCCGGGGCGCGTGGCGGCGCACGCGCGCCCGGTGGTGACGGGCTGCCGGAAAAGTCGGTCGCGTACGGTGCGCCGCCGGTGGTAGGGGTGACCGTATGACGACAGGAGAAGCCGCGGCACTGACGGTTCGTCCGCTGGCCGCCGAGGAGTGGGACGGCTGGTACCGCCGCCTGGAGATCGCGTTCGGCGGCGAGGAGGAGGAAGCGGAGGAGCGCGCGCTGTACCGCTCGCTCACCGAAGTGCATCGCGCGCTGGTGGTGTGCGACGGCGCGGAGCCGGTGGGTGGCGGCGGCGCGTTCAGCTTCCGGATGGCGGTGCCCGGCGGGGCGGTGCTGCCGGTCGCGGGCGTCACCATGGTCGGCATGCTGCCCACGCACCGCCGCCGCGGCGGACTGTCGGTGCTGATGCGCCGGCTGCTGGACGACGTGCGGGCCGCCCGCGAGCCGCTGGCGGCGCTGACCGCCTCGGAGCCGGGCATCTACGGCCGGTTCGGCTTCGGCGCGGCGGCCTGGCGGATGGCGGTGACGGTGCCGTGCCACCGGGTGTCGCTGCCGGTGGCGGACAACCCGGCGCTGCGGCTGCGGCTGGCGGACCCGGTGGAGGCCTCGCCCGCCTGCGAGGAGCTGTACGCGTCGCTGGTGCCGCTGCGCCCGGGCCGGCTGGAGCGCCGCCCGGGCTGGGAGCGGCATCCGCTGCTGGACGTGCCGTCCTCCCGGGGCGGCTACTCGCCGCGCCAGTGCGTGCTCGCCGAGGACACCGAGAGCGGCCGGCTGCTCGGCTACGCCCGCTACTCGTCGAAGGTGTCCTGGACGGAGGCCGGCAATGCGGCGGGCCGGGTCAAGGTCCGGGACATCGAGGCGGTGACGCCGCAGGTGTACGCGCGGCTGTGGCGCTATCTGATCGACATGGACCTGGTCGACACCGTGGAGGCGGGGAACCTGCCGGTGGACGATCCGCTGCTGCACCTGGTGTCGGACGTACGGCGCCTGGAGGCGCGGCTGGCCGACTCGCTCCACCTGCGGCTGGTGGACGTGGGGGCGGCGCTGGAGTCGCGCGGCTATGCGCAGCCGGTGGACGCGGTGCTGGAGGTGGTGGACGGATTCTGTCCGTGGAACGCCGGCCGCTGGCGGCTGAAGAGCTCCGGCCCGGGCCGGGCGACGAGCTGTGTCCGCACCGGCGCACCGGCCGATCTGGTGCTGGACGTAAGGGAGTTGGGGGCTGCCTATCTCGGCGGGACGACGCTCGCGGCGCTGGCCGGGGCGGGTCTGGTGGCCGAGCTGCGGGCGGGCGCGCTCGCGCAGGTGTCGCGGGCCTTCGCCTCGGACGTGGCGCCCTGGCTGCCGCACGGGTTCTGACGGCCCGTGCGGCCCAGGCGGCGTCGGACGGGAATCAGCCCTGGGGGTGGTGGGCCGGGATCGGCGGGAGCTCGCCGGTGGTCTCGTACTCGCTCAGCATGGCGATCCGGCGGGTGTGCCGGGCCTCGCCGCTGTACGGGGTGTTGAGGAAGATCTCGACGAACTTGGTGGCCTCGTCGAGGGTGTGCATGCGGCCGCCGACGGAGATGACGTTGGCGTTGTTGTGCTCGCGGCCGAGGGCGGCGGTCTGCTCGCTCCAGGCGAGCGCGGCGCGGACGCCCTTGACCTTGTTGGCGGCGATGGCCTCGCCGTTGCCCGAGCCGCCGATGACGACGCCCAGTGCCTCCGGATCGGCGGCGGTGCGCTCGGCGGCGCGCAGGCAGAACGGCGGGTAGTCGTCCTCGGCGTCGTAGATGTGCGGGCCGCAGTCGACCGGCTCGTGGCCGGCCGCCTTCAGCCACTCGACGAGGTGGTTCTTCAGTTCGTATCCGGCATGGTCGGAGCCCAGGTACACGCGCATGACCATGAGTGTGGCATGCGCGTGTCCGGGTGTGCGGCAGGGGGCCGTGCGCCGGGGGCGCGCCGGTCGGGCGGTCAGCGGGTCCTACGTTGTTGGTGGGTTGGACGGGCCGTCGTAAGGTCCAGAGGCCCAGAGACGCCGGGTATGGCTTTCAGCGGGTTGCACTCGATGGTTCGACCGCACCTGGCCGCCCGGTGTCTCACGACGACTCGGCCGCTGATTAGGAGCTGCGAGCCCCTGCGGGTGCATCGCTGAGTAGGACCACGCTGGCGAGGTCGTTCGGGAGAACAGCGCACACCGACGAACCGGAGGATCCCGTGCCCCAGATATGGGCGGGCGTGGACATCGGCAAGACCCATCACCACTGCGTGGTCCTGGACGCCGAGGGCAAGCGACTGCTGTCGCGACGCGCGCTGAACGACGAGCCGGAACTGCTTGCCCTGCTCGCCGACGTGCTGGCGATCAGCGAGGACGTCGTATGGGCGGTCGATGTCACCGAGGGCATGGCCACGCTGCTGATCAGCGTGCTGCTCAACCACGGCCAGCAGTTGCATTACATCCCCGGCCTCGCGGTCAACCGGGCATCGGCCGGCTACCGGGGCACCGGCAAGACCGACGCCAAGGACGCCACCGTCATCGCCGACCAGGCCCGGATGCGCCGCGACCTGACCGTTCTGCGGCCGGATGATGAACACACCATCGAGCTGCGAGTCCTCACCAACCGCCGGGCCGACCTGAACGCCGACCGCACCCGCCGGATCAACCGTTTGCGGGGCCAACTCACCACCGTTTTCCCCGCGTTGGAGCGGAGCCTCGACCTGGGAAACGTCGGCCCGCTGACCTTGCTCACCGGCTACCAGACCCCGGCCGCCCTGCGCCGCACCGGCCGCAGACGCCTGGAGACCTGGCTGCGCAACCGCAAGGTCCGCAGCCCCGAAGTCCTCGCCGACGCCGCTGTCGAGGCGGCCGAGCGCCAGCACACCGCCGTCCCCGGAGAGAAGATCACCGCTCAGGTGATCCACACCCTGGCGAAGGAGGTGATGGGCCTCAACGAGCAGATCGCCGAGATCGACAAGCTCATTGCGGCCCGGTTTCGCGAGCACGAACTCGCCGAGATGATCTCCAGCATGCCCGGAATCGGTCCACTGCTGGGCGCCGAGTTCATCGCCGCCACTGCAGGCGACATGAGCCGCTTCGGCACGGCCGACCGCCTGGCCAGCCTTGCCGGAGTCGCTCCGGTGCCCCGGGATTCCGGCAATGTCAGCGGCAACCTGCACCGCCCCCGGCGCTACCACCGCGGCCTGCAGCGCGTCTTCTACACCTCCGCACTGATCAGCATCCGCAGCTGCGACGCGTCTCGTCGTTTCTACGAACGCAAGCGCGCCGAAGGCAAACGGCACACCCAGGCCGTCCTCGCCCTGGCCCGGCGACGGGTCAACGTCCTGTGGGCCCTGATCCGTGACGGACGGTGCTTCCAACATGAACTCCCGGTCACAGCAGCGGCTTGACAACATCATTAGGAGGTGCGGCCGAGCAGCTTCCAGGCGAGCGGCAGGGCGCCCATGGCGAGCAGTGCCTTGAGCGCGTCGCCGAACAGGTAGGGGTAGAGGCCCAGGTCGGCCGCCTTCGCCAGCGGGACGTGCAGCGCGGCGGCGAGGTAGGGGACGCCGACGGCGTAGATCGCGAGGTTGCCGAGGACCATGGCGCCGGCGGTGCGCAGCGGGCTGCGGTCGGCGCCGCGGCGGGCGAGGGCGCCGGTGAGGCCGGCGGCGAGGACGAAGCCGAGCACGTAGCCGAGGCTGGGCATCGTCCAGCCGGAGGTGCCGTCGGCGAACCAGGGCAGGCCCGCCATGCCGGCCAGCAGGTAGAGGGCGAGGGAGGCGATGCCGCGGCGGGCGCCGAGGGCGGTGCCGACCAGCAGGGCCGCGAAGGTCTGGCCGGTGACCGGGACGGGCGAGCCGGGCACGGGCACGGAGAGCTGGGCGGCGAGGCCGGTGAGCGCGGCGCCGCCGGCGACCAGGGCGAGTTCGCGGGCCTGCGCGCCGAGGCGGGTGGTGGCACGGGGCAGCAGGTCGGCGAGGACGGGGGTGCCGGTGATCGGCGTGGCAGTGGCCATCGGGAGGGCTCCGGTTCGGCTCGGCGGGCAGGGCGTGATCGGTGATCGATCGCGATCGGCGAACGATCGTGATCAGTGAACAGTTGTGAACCTACGCTCCGGTACGCGAACTGACGGCGCCGTCTCCGACAAAGCGTCAGGCCCGGGCTTTGTGGGGTCCTGCCTGCGACATCCCGCATCGGCGGTGACATCTCCGGCACGCAGCGTCACCGGAGTGTCCGAATTGCGGTCTCCCGCCGGGATTTCTTGGCGCGCCCATCCGGCCTGCCGAATAGTGGACAACTCGTTCCGATATTCGACGAACACTGGATGCGCCGATGACGACCACCCCCACGCCCACCCTGGAGCGGCAGGCCACCGAGCCCGCCGCCGAGGGCACGCTGGCCGCGGGCCTCAAGCCTCGCCATCTGTCCATGATCGCGCTCGGCGGCGTCATCGGCGCCGGCCTCTTCGTCGGTTCCGGCGCGGGCATCGCCGCCGCCGGCCCGTCGATCATCCTGGCGTTCGCCATCTCCGGCGTCCTCGTCATGCTGGTGATGCGGATGCTCGGCGAGATGTCCGCCGCCCGCCCGGCCAGCGGCTCCTTCTCGGTGCACGCCGAGAAGGAGATCGGCCCGTGGGCCGGCCTGACCGTCGGCTGGATGTTCTGGACGCTGCTGTGCGTGGGCGTCGCGGCCGAGGCGATCGGCGCCTCGCACGTGATGCAGGGCTGGTTCCCCGGTGTGCCGCTCTGGGTGTGGGTGGCCGTCTTCATGGCCTTCTTCTGCGCCAGCAACCTGGCCGCGGTGAAGAACTTCGGCGAGTTCGAGTTCTGGTTCGCCGCGATCAAGGTGACCGCGATCGCCGCCTTCCTGGTGATCGGCATCCTGGCCATCACCGGCGTGCTGCCCGGCAGCGACTCCCCCGGCGCCGCCAACCTGACCGGCCACGGCGGCTTCCTGCCGAACGGCACCACCGGCCTGGTCACCGGTCTGCTGGCCTCCGTCTTCGCGTACGGCGGTCTGGAGACCGTCACCATCGCCGCCGCCGAGTCCAAGGACCCCCGGCGCAGCGTGGCCGGCGCGGTGCGCACCGCGATGTGGCGGATCGCGCTGTTCTACATCGGCTCGATGGTCGTGATCGTCACCCTCGTCCCGTGGAACGACTCCTCGATCCTGAGTCCCGGCCCGTACGTGGCGGTGCTGAACAGCCTGGGCATCCCGGGCGCCGGCCAGGTCATGAACGTCGTCGTGCTGATCGCCCTGCTGTCCGCGATGAACGCCAACATCTACGGCTCCTCCCGCATGGCCTACTCGCTGGTCCAGCGCGGCCAGGGCCCGAAGGGGCTGTCGAAGATCAGCGGCGGCGTGCCGCGCCGGGCCGTGCTGGCCTCCTCCGGCTTCGGCTTCCTGGCGGTGCTGCTGAGCTACTGGTGGCCGGACACCGTGTTCACCTGGCTGCTGAACATGGTCGGTGCCGCGGTGCTGGTGGTGTGGGCGTTCATCGCCGTCGCCCAGCTGCGGATGCGGCGCCGGCTGGAGCGTGAGGCTCCGGAGAAGCTGTCGGTGAAGATGTGGGCCTTCCCGTACCTGACCTGGGTGGCGCTGGTCGGCATCCTGGGCGTGCTGTCGCTGATGCTGATGGACCAGAGCAACCGCATCCAGCTGTACTTCACGGCCGGCCTGGCGGTCGCGCTGGCCGCAGCGGGCTGGATCAAGCAGAAGCGGGCCGTCAAGGCCTGACGCACGGCGAACGGACGAAGGGGCGCGGGGAGCTGCGCGCAGTGGGAAGGCACACGATGTGCCCTCCGACTCGCGCCGCTCCCCGCGCCCCTTGCGGTTGCCCCGGTGCGGGAGCGCCGGCCCTCGGACCGGCCGGCTCCTACTCGAAGGAGGGGCCGGCGGTGCGGGTGCGCTTGATCTCGTAGAAGCCCGGGGTGGAGGCGACCAGGACGGTGCCGTCCCACAGGCGGGCGGCGGCCTCGCCGCGCGGGGTCGGGGTGACGACCGGGCCGAAGAAGGCTATGCGGTCGCCCTCGGGGCCGTCCACGGCGATCACCGGGGTGCCGACGTCCTCGCCGACCAGGGAGATCCCCTCGTGGTGGGAGGCGCGCAGGGCCTCGTCGTAGGCGTCGGTGTCGGCGGCGTCGGCGAGCTCGACCGGCAGGCCGGCGGCCTCCAGGGCGGCCTCGATGGTGGCCCGCTCGTTCGGCAGGCCCTGGTTGTGGAAGCGCAGGCCGAGCTCGGTGTAGAGCGGGCCGAGCACCTTGTCGCCGTGCGACTGGGCCGCGGCGATCAGGACGCGCACCGGGCCCCAGCCCTTGGCGAGCAGCTCCTTGTACTTCTCGGGCAGCTCGTCGCGGCCCTCGTTGAGCACGGAGAGGCTCATCACGTGCCAGCGGGTGTCCACCGGGCGCAGCTTCTCGACCTCCAGCATCCAGCGGGAGGTCATCCAGGCCCAGGGGCAGATCGGGTCGAACCAGAAGTCGGCGATCTTGCGGGAGTCGGCAGTCGTCACGGACGGCGTCCTTCGGTCGGCGGTCGGGTGCGGGGTGGTCCCCGGCGGTGCCAACCGTGCGGCAGGGCGGTTGATTCCGTGCGCACCACGCGGGCTGTGCCCGGGCGGCGCGGGTCCTTCGTGAAAGGATGCCCCCGGCCGGGCCCACCGGCGCGGCCGGGCAAGACCTCACAGCGTGCGATCCGGACAAAGGAGTACCGCCGTGCCGGGCAAGAACCTGAGCCGCGAAGAAGCCCAGCAGCGGGCCCAGTTGGTCGAGGTGGACGGCTACCGCGTCCATCTCGACGTCACCTCTGCGCCCGACCCGGCGGCCGCCGTCTTCCGGTCCACCACGACCGTCTCCTTCCGCTGCTCGCAGCCGGGCGCGGACACCTTCGTGGACCTGCTGGCGGCCGCGGTCCGCTCGGTGACGCTGAACGGCCGGGCGCTGGACCCGGCCGAGGTGTTCGACGGCGCGCGGGTCGTCGTACCGGGCCTGGCCGCGGAGAACGAGCTGGTGGTCGAGGCCGACTGCGTGTACAGCCGTACGGGCGAGGGCCTGCACCGCTTCGTCGACCCGGCGGACGACGAGACCTACCTGTACACCCACTTCGAGCCGGCCGACGCCCGCCGGGTGTTCGCCAACTTCGAGCAGCCCGACCTGAAGGCGCCCTTCACCTTCTCGGTGACCGCCCCGGCGGCCTGGGACGTGTACGCCAACGCCGTGCACGAGGAGGTCACCGCGGACGGCAGCGGCGCCCGCACCTGGCGCTTCGCCCCGACGAAGCCGATCTCCACCTACCTGACCGCGGTGGTGGCCGGCCCGTACCACGTGGCCCGCGACCACTACAGCCGTACGCTCCCGGACGGCACCGTGCTGGAGATCCCGCTCGCGGCGACCTGCCGCCGCTCGCTGGCGCCGTACTTCGACTCGGACGAGATCTTCACCGTCACCAAGCAGGGCCTGGACTTCTTCCACGACGAGTTCGACTACCCGTACCCGTTCGGCAAGTACGACCAGTGCTTTGTCCCCGAGTACAACATCGGTGCGATGGAGAACCCGGGCTGCGTGACCTTCCGCGAGGAGTTCGTCTTCCGCTCGAAGGTGACCGAGGCGGCGTACGAGGGCCGGGCCAACGTGGTGCTGCACGAGATGGCGCACATGTGGTTCGGCGACCTGGTCACCATGAAGTGGTGGGACGACCTGTGGCTGAAGGAGTCCTTCGCGGACTTCATGGGCTCGTTCTCGCAGGTGGAGGCGACCAGGTACCGGGCCGTGTGGCTCACCTTCGCCAACCGCCGCAAGGCGTGGGCGTACCGGCAGGACCAGTTCCCGACCACCCACCCGATCACCGCGGACATCCGGGACCTGGAGGACGCCAAGCTCAACTTCGACGGCATCACCTACGCGAAGGGCGCCTCGGTGCTCAAGCAGCTGGTGGCGTACGTCGGCCGCGAGCCCTTCCTGGCCGGTGCCCGCCGCTATTTCAAGCGGCATGCCTACGGCAACACCGTGCTCACCGACCTGCTGGACGCACTGGAGGAGACCAGCGGCCGCGACCTGACCGCCTGGTCCGCCGCCTGGCTGCAGACCTCCGGCGTCAACGCGCTCACCCCGCAGCTCACCGTGGACGCGGACGGCCGGATCACCGAGCTGGCCGTCGTCCAGGACGGCGACACGCTGCGCCCGCACCGGGTCGCGGTCGGCCTCTTCGACCGGGACGCCGAGGGCGCGCTGGTGCGCACCGCGCGGATCGAGCTGGACGTCACCGGCGCCCGCACCGTCGTCGAGGAGGCCACCGGGCACCCGCGGCCCGCGCTGGTGCTGGTCAACGACGACGACCTGACGTACTGCAAGATCCGCTTCGACGAGGTGTCGCTGGAGACGCTGCGCGGCGGGCTCGGCGAGATCCGGGACGACCTGGCGCGGGCGCTGGCCTGGTCCGCGGTGTGGAACCTCACCCGGGACGGCCTGATGCCGGCGCGCGACTACCTGTCGCTGGTACTGCGCTTCGCCGGCCAGGAGTCCGACATCGGCGTGCTGCAGTCGCTGCACCTGCAGGCCCGCACCGCCCTCGACCTGTACGCGGACCCGGCCTGGCGCGGGGAGGGCGGCCGGCTGCTCGCCGAGGGCGCCGTCCGCGAGCTGCGGGCGGCCGTGCCGGGCAGCGACCACCAGCTGGCCTGGGCGCGGTTCGTGGCGACCGCCGCGAACGGCCCCGAGCAGCTGCAGCTGGTCCGCGGCCTGCTGGAGGGCACCGCCCGGATCGACGGGCTGGAGGTCGACCAGGAGCTGCGCTGGGCGCTGTGGCTGTCGCTCGCCGCCGCCGGTGCCGCCACCGGCGGGGAGGTCGAGCAGGAGCTGCAGCGGGACAACACCGCCAGCGGCCGCCGCCAGCTCACCCAGTGCCTGGCGGCGCTGCCCACGCCGGGCGCCAAGGCCGCGGCCTGGACGGCCGTGGTCGACTCCGACGAGCTGCCGAACGCCCTGGTGGAGGCGGAGATCGCGGGCTTCGCCCAGGCCGACCAGCGGGATCTGACGGCCGGCTACACCGAGCCGTACTTCGCGATGCTGGAGGACGTCTGGGCGCAGCGGTCGATCGAGATCGCGATGCGGATCGTCGGCGGCTTCTTCCCGAAGTACCAGACCGAGCAGAGGACGCTGGACGCGGCCGATGCCTGGCTGTCGGAGCACAAGGACGCGGCGCCGGCGCTGCGGCGGCTGGTGATCGAGTGCCGTGACGACCTGGCCCGGGCGCTGCGGGCGCAGGCCTGCGACCGGGGCTGACGGGAAACCGACAGGGGCGTGTGGGGTACCTACCGGCCGAAAACCGGGAGGTACCCCACACGCCCCTTGGTGTTGCCCCCTGCTACTTGAGGGTGGCCGAGGTGAGGCCGGCCTGGACCTGGCGCTGGAAGGACAGGTAGACCACCAGCACGGGCAGCATGGCGATCGTCATGCCGGCGAACAGGGCCGGGGCGTCGCTCTTGTAGCCGGACTGGAGGGCGAGGTTGACCAGGCCCTGGGCGAGCATCGAGTGGTCGGCCTCGCCGGCGGTGGTCGGCTGCATCAGGGTCACCGGCAGGATGTACTGGTTCCACTGGCCGAGGACGTTGAAGATCCCGACGCTGATCAGGCCGGGCTTGGCCATCGGCACCATGATCTGGAAGAACGCCCGGGTGTGCGAGCAGCCGTCCAGCATCGCGGCCTCGTGCACGGCGGTCGGCAGGGTGCGGAAGAACGAGTACATGAAGAAGACGGTGAACGGCAGCGAGTACGCGACGTACACCAGGATCAGGCCGAGGTAGCTGTTCAGGCCGAGCAGCGGGCTGATCTCGCCCAGGTTGCGGACCATGAAGAACAGCGGGACGAGGGCCAGGTACACCGGGAACATCGCGCCGGCGACGAACAGGTAGTAGATGACCTGGCTGCCCTTGAACTCGTAGCGGGCCAGCACGTAGGCGGCCATCGAGCCGAGCAGCATCGTCAGCGTCAGCGAACCGGCGAGGACGATCAGGGTGTTGACGAAGAATCCGCCGATGCCCTTCTCCCAGGCCCGGCCGAAGGCGTCGAAGCCGAAGGACTCGGGCCAGCTCCAGGCGGAGCCGTTGATCTGGGCGTCGGTCTTGAAGGAGCCGAGGACGACCCAGGCCAGCGGCAGGATGATCATCAGCGCCCACAGGGCGAGGAAGCCGTGCGAGAAGACGTTCAGGACGCCGCCGCCGTCGGCGAAGCGCTGCGGCCGGTCGGCGGGCCGGCTACCGGTGCGCTGGCCGGGAAGGCTCGCAGCCTTGTCGAGAGTACTCATGCCCACGCCTCGCTCCGCTCAGCGCGTGCTTCGCACAACGCCCAGGTCTTCTTGATGAGCTCACTTCGTTCGCTCATGTCCCGGCCCCCGCTCAGTACTCGATCTTGTCGCGCTTGGTGACCCAGAGCGAGACGATGGTCAGGATCAGGGTGAAGAAGAAAATCACCACACCCATGGCACAGGCGTAGCCGGCCTCGCCGTTGCGCAGGAAGCTGCGCATCAGGTAGGTCGAGATCAGCTCGCTGTGGTGGTCCGGGCCGCCGCCGAAGTAGGCGCCCGGGGTGATGCTGGAGACCAGCGCGAAGGCGTCCATGGCGACGATCGCCAGGTACACCCAGGCGGTCTGCACGGTCTCCCAGAGCAGCGGCAGGGTGATCCGGAAGAAGGTCTGGCCGCGCTTGGCGCCGTCCAGCAGGGCGGCCTCGTAGATGTCCTTGGGGATGGACTGCATGGCGGCCGAGAAGAGCACCAGGTAGAAGCCGACGCCGGACCAGACGAGAACGGCGAGCACGCACCAGAGCACCATGTCCGGGTCGGACAGGAACTGCACCGGGTCGTCGGCGGAGGCCAGGCCGAGCTTGATCAGGATGCCGTTGGCGAGGCCGCTGCCGTCGGTGCGGTAGACCGCGCCCCACAGGACGGCGAGGATCGCGATGGACAGGACCTGCGGGAAGAAGAAGACCACCTTGTAGAAGGCGGCTCCGGCCACGCCCTGCACACCGCCGGTGCCGCTCTTGCCACCGACGTTCAGCATGAAGGCGAAGAACAGCGCGATCAGTATGGTCACGATCGGCAGCAGGATCAGCAGCAGCAGGTTGTGCCACAGCGCCCCGCCGAAGACCTCGTCATCGAGGAGTCTCGTGTAGTTGTCCAGGCCGATGAAGTCCATCTCCTGGCTCGCACCCGACCAGTTGGTCAGGGAGTATCCGAAGGTCTGTGCGTACGGCCAGAGCACCAGGCCGACGTACAGCACGATCGGGAGAAAGAGGAACCCCACGATGAAGGGGTACTTGCCGTGACGCATCGCGGTCACTTCTCCTGTCCGTCAGGCGGACGCACCGGGGGCGGTTCGGGGCCCCCGGTGCGCTGTTCGAGTCCGACCGGTCAGGCGGTCTTGTTCTTGGTGGCCGACTCCTTGGCGCGCTTGATCCACTCCGCCGGAGTGATGCGCTTGGCCATGAGCTCGCCCGAGGCGTTCTGCAGGTCCTCGTCGAACTTGGAGGCGGTGTTCGGGTACTGGAAGTTGAAGGTGTTGGTGCCGGCCGCCTTCAGCGCCACCACGGTGGACTGGGTGCCGGGCTTGAGCTTCACCTCGGGGCCGACGCCGTCCTTGAGGCAGGTGAGGCTGTTGGCGGTCTGGGCGAACTTGCCCGAGGCCTCCTTGGTCAGCATCATCCGGAGGAACTCCAGGCCGCCGGCCACGTTCTTGGCCTTGGACGGGACGATGAAGGGCTCGCCCGCACCGGCGCGGATCGCCTCGAAGGGCAGCTTGTCGCCGGGCAGCGACGGGACGGGCAGGAACTTCATGTCGAAGTCGGCCGGGGTGGTCGGCAGCTGCTCGTTCTCCAGCCAGGAGCCGGAGGGGATGAACGCGGCCTTGTACTGGTTCCAGGCGGTCTGCGACTCGGTGTGGGTCATGCCGTTGGTGCCGGGCAGCAGGAAGTCCTTGTCGACGACCTGGAAGAACGACTCGACGGCGGTCTTCACGGCCGGGTCGTCCCAGGCGGCGGCGTCGAGGCTGTCGATCCGCTTCATGAGGTCCAGACCGCCCTGCTTGGCGATCATGTCCATCATGACGACGTTGATGTAGTACGGGTACTTGCCCTGGTGGGCGAGCGGCGCGATGCCCTTGGCCTTGATCTTGCCGCAGAGGTCGATGAACTCGGCCCAGGTCTTCGGCGCCGTCCAGCCGTTGTCCTTGAAGAGCTTGCCGGAGTACCAGAAGCCCCAGACGGTGTAGACGTAGGACAGGTTGTAGACCTTGCCCTTGACCGTGCCGGACTCGACGGTGCCGGGCATCAGGACGTCGCGGATCTTCTTCGACGGGTCGTCGATGTACGGCGCGTCCAGCAGCGGGGCCAGGTCGGTGAGCTGGCCGGAGTCGGCGAGGACGTCCAGCTTCATCTGCTTGGCGCCCGAGTCGTCGATGACGTCCGGCGGGGAGCCGGCGTTGAAGCGCGGCTGGAGCTTGCCGGTGACGTCCTTGTCGGCCTGGTGGTTGATCTTCGCGCCGGGGTAGCTCTTGGAGTAGATCGCCTCGAACGTCTTGGCGTACTCGTTGCCGTAGCCGCCGTCGAAGATGAAGACCTCGAGACCCTCGCCGTCCTTGACGCCGAACGGGTTCTTGGCGTCGGTCAGGTTGAATCCGGCGGCGCCCTTGGCGCCCTTGTCGCTGCTGCCGCCGGTGCCGCCGGCACACGCGGTGAGCAGGGAGCCGCCGGTGGCAGCGAGCACGGCGATGCCGGCGGCGCGCTTGAAGATGTCCCGGCGGTTGTACTCGGTTGCAGAGCCCATGAAGTGTGCCCCTAGCCCCTCGATGTCCAAGAAGATGGTGATGCGGCGGGGTATGACGAGATGTCAATTCCCGGTGATTCAAGCCCGCCTAGCGGCAACTGAGCCGGTCAGAGGCGTGCGGTCGATGCGCAAAGGTATAGTCCACTGTTCACCCTCCGGCAATAGTCGGGCCGCTGGATGGGTCAGGTTGGGAGTCAAAGCGTTGCGGGCGGTGCAGCATGTGCAATGCGCAGGGAGCCTGCCCATTGCAGCCGCCCGACCGGTACCGAGAAGGTAGCGCGTTCCTGCGCGTTTGAACATGGAAACGCGCAGCTTCGCGCATCAAACGAACCGAAATCGTGATGCGTGAAGCTGCGCGCTCCCGGGGGGCCGACAGCCGGCCGTTACCTCCGCAGGCCGGCGTCCAGGGCGGCGACCAGCGTCCCTGCGGCGTCGTCGCTGTCCAGCGACCAGGCCATCACACCACCGAGGCCGTGCGCCGACACGTAGCGCGCCTTGCGGGTGAGCAGCGCGGGGGTGTCGTACGTCCAGAACTCGGTGCCGTCGTACTTCCAGGTCGCGCCGTGCAGCCGGTCCTCGTGGACGGTGCCCGGCAGGTCCTTGATCCGGTTCCACGGCAGGTTGCCGCCCTGGGCGAGCCCGGTGGCGCTCTGGTAGAGGCCGGCCCTCCCGCCGTCCGGGACGCCCGTCCAGCCGTAGCCGTAGAACGGTACGCCGAGCACCGCCTTGGCCGGCGGCAGGCCCTTGGCGAGGTAGTGCCGGACCACCCGGTCGGCGCTGTAGCCCGCGTTCGCCGGGGAGGGGTCGGCAGGGTCGGAGTACAGGTTCGCCTGGTGGTTGGTCGGGCCCTGCGCCTCCCAGGGGCCGTGCAGGTCGTACGTCATGAGGTTGAGCCAGTCCACCGACTTGGCGACCTGACGGACCTCCAGCCGGTCGGCCTTGTCGGTGCCGGCCGGGACGGCGGCGGTCAGCAGGTAGTGGGCGTGCCGCTGCCGGCCGAGCGCGTCCAGCTGACGGCGGAACTCCTGCATCAGCAGCGTGTAGTTGCGGCCGTCCTCGGGGCGGACGACGTTGCCGGGGTCGCCCCCGCCACCGGGGTACTCCCAGTCGATGTCGATGCCGTCGAAGACGCCTGCCCCCGCGCCCGTGCCGCCCTCGGCGGAGCCGAGCTGCGGCAGGTTGCCCTTGACGTAGAGGTCTATGCAGGAGGCGACGAACTTCTTGCGCGAGGCGTCGGTGGCGGCGGCGTCCGAGAAGTACTTGGACCAGGTCCAGCCGCCGAGCGAGATCACGGCGCGCAGCTGCGGGTTCTTCGCCTTGAGCTTGCGCAGCTGGTTGAAGTTGCCCTTCAGCGGCTGTTCGGCGGTGTCGGCCGTGCCGTCCACCGACTCCTCGGCGCCGACCGGGCGCTGGTAGTCGGCCCAGGCGTCGCCGACGCCGGCGGCGTTGGCCTCGAAGCAGGTGCCCTCGGCGGAGACGTTGCCGAAGGCGTAGTTGAGGACGGTGAGCTTCCCGGCCTGGCCGGAGTCCTGCACCTTCCTGGCGGAGAAGCCGCTGTAGACGCCCCACTGGGTGAAGTAGCCGACCCGCTGCCCCTTGAGGCGCGGGCCGTGGTCGTGGGCCTGTGCGGCGGTCGGTACGGCGAGCGCGGTGGCCAGGGCCATCGCGAGGACTGCGGAGGTGCGTCTGGGCATGCCGTTGCCTTCTCTGAGTCGGCGTCAATTGGTCTGAACCAAGCCGAGACAGAGGTTTAGTCCACTGGGGCCTGTGCGCACAAGGGGGCGGTCACGGGCGGGCGTTGGCAAACGGGCGTCGGCAGGGGGGTGTCAGCCCCGGGCGGCGAGGGCCGGAAGGCCGTCGCCGGACAGGTCGGCGTGGCCCGCAGGGCGGCCGGTGACGGCCGGCAGAGGGGCCAGCCGCTCGGCGTGGACGGGTCCCGCACCTCGGAGTGCTGCGCCGTGCTTCCGGGCCACTACGACGACGGCCGGGCCGCACCCCGCGAAGGGGTGCGGCCCGGCCGCTCGTGCTCTACTGCGGGACTCAGCCGATCAGGCTGCGCAGCACGTACTGCAGGATGCCGCCGTTGCGGTAGTAGTCCGCCTCACCGGGGGTGTCGATGCGGACGACCGCGTCGAACTCGACATCACCGGCCTTGACCTTGACGGTCTTCGGGGTGCGGCCCTCGTTGAGCTCGGTGACACCGGTGATGGAGAAGGTCTCCTCGCCGGTCAGGCCGAGCGTGTCGGCGGTCTGGCCCTCGGGGAACTGCAGCGGCAGGACGCCCATGCCGATCAGGTTCGAACGGTGGATGCGCTCGTAGGACTCGGCGACGACGGCCTTGACGCCGAGCAGCGCGGTGCCCTTGGCGGCCCAGTCGCGGGACGAGCCGGAGCCGTACTCCTTGCCCGCCAGGACGACCAGCGGGATGCCGGCGGCCTGGTAGTTCTGCGAGGCGTCGTAGATGAACGACACCGGGCCGTCGGCCTGGGTGAAGTCGCGGGTGTAGCCGCCCTCGGTGCCCGGCGCGATCTGGTTGCGCAGGCGGATGTTGGCGAAGGTGCCGCGGATCATGACCTCGTGGTTGCCACGGCGCGAGCCGTAGGAGTTGAAGTCACGCTTCTCCACACCGTGCTCGGTGAGGTACTGCGCCGCCGGGGTGCCCGGCTTGATGTTGCCGGCCGGGGAGATGTGGTCGGTGGTGACCGAGTCGCCCAGCTTGGCCAGGACGCGGGCGCCGGCGATGTCGGTCACCGGGCTCGGGGTCTTGGCCATGCCCTCGAAGTACGGGGGCTTGCGGACGTAGGTGGACTCGGCGTCCCACTCGAAGGTGTTGCCGGTCGGGACCGGGAGCGACTGCCAGCGGTGGTCGCCGGCGAAGACGTCCTGGTAGCCCTTGTCGAACATGTCCTGGTCGATGGAGCCGGCGACGACCGCGGCGACCTCCTGCTCGGAGGGCCAGATGTCGGCGAGGAAGACGTCGCTGCCGTCCGCGTCCTGGCCGAGCGCGTCGCGGGTGATGTCGACGTTCATGTTGCCGGCGAGGGCGTAGGCGACCACCAGCGGCGGGGAGGCCAGGTAGTTCATCTTGACGTCGGGGTTGATCCGGCCCTCGAAGTTGCGGTTGCCGGAGAGCACCGAGACGACCGCCAGGTCGGACTCGTTGACGGCGGCCGAGACCTCCTCGGGCAGCGGGCCCGAGTTGCCGATGCAGGTGACGCAGCCGTAGCCGACCAGGTTGAAGCCCAGCTTCTCCATGTACGGGAGCAGGCCGGCCTTCTCGTAGTAGTCCATGACGACCTTGGACCCGGGGGCCAGGGTGGTCTTGACCCAGGGCTTGACGTGCAGGCCCTTCTCCACGGCCTTCTTCGCCAGCAGGGCGGCGCCCAGCATGACGGAGGGGTTGGAGGTGTTGGTGCAGGAGGTGATCGAGGCGATCACGACCGCGCCGTTGTCGATCTCGTAGGACGAGCCGTCGGGGGCGGTGACGGCGGTCGGCTTCGAGGCCTCGGCGGAGTAGGTCGGCAGCGCCTCGGCGAACTTGGCGGCGGCCTCGGCCAGGACCACGCGGTCCTGCGGGCGCTTCGGGCCGGAGATCGACGGGACGACGGTGGAGACGTCCAGCTCCAGGTACTCGGAGTAGACCGGCTCGACCGACGGGTCGTGCCAGAGGCCCTGCTCCTTGGCGTACGCCTCGACCAGGGCGAGCTGCTGCTCGTCGCGGCCGGTGAGCTTGAGGTAGTTGATGGTCTCGGCGTCGATCGGGAAGATCGCACAGGTCGAGCCGAACTCCGGCGACATGTTGCCGATGGTGGCGCGGTTCGCCAGCGGGATGGCGGAGACGCCCTCGCCGTAGAACTCGACGAACTTGCCGACCACACCGTGCTTGCGCAGCATCTCGGTGATGGTGAGCACCAGGTCGGTGGCGGTGGTGCCGGCCGGGAGCTGGCCGTTGAGCTTGAAGCCGACCACGCGCGGGATCAGCATGGAGACCGGCTGGCCGAGCATCGCGGCCTCGGCCTCGATGCCGCCGACGCCCCAGCCCAGCACGCCGAGGCCGTTGACCATGGTGGTGTGCGAGTCGGTGCCGACGCAGGTGTCGGGGTAGGCCTGGCCGCCGCGGACCATGACCGTGCGGGCCAGGTGCTCGATGTTCACCTGGTGGACGATGCCGGTGCCGGGCGGGACGACCTTGAACTCGTCGAAGGCGGTCTGGCCCCAGCGCAGGAACTGGTAGCGCTCCTTGTTGCGGCCGTACTCGATCTCGACGTTCTGGACGAAGGCGTCCGGGGTGCCGAACTTGTCCGCGATGACGGAGTGGTCGATGACCAGCTCGGCCGGGGCCAGCGGGTTGATCTTGGACGGGTCGCCGCCCAGCTCCTTCACGGCCTCGCGCATGGTGGCGAGGTCGACGACGCACGGCACACCGGTGAAGTCCTGCATGATCACGCGGGCCGGGGTGAACTGGATCTCCTCGGACGGCTCGGCCGTCGCGTCCCAGTTGCCCAGCGCACGGATGTGGTCGGCGGTGATGTTCGCGCCGTCCTCGGTGCGGAGCAGGTTCTCCAGCAGGACCTTGAGGCTGTACGGCAGCCGCTCGGAACCCTCGACGGCGGAGAGCTTGAAGATCTCGTACGACTCGTCGCCCACCTGCAGCGAGCTGCGGGCGTCGAAGCTGTTCGCGGACACGACTGACTCCTTCTGGGTCCACTCGATGGTAAGGTAAGCCTTAGCTAAGCCCACCTCGCCGATGTGGAAGGCGTGCGGCTCTCGGCAACTATCTTGACGTCAAGATAAATGATAGTGCGAAGTTATCTCGATGTCGAGATAAACCATAGTGCATGGCTGCGTCCAAACTTCACCCGGCGATGCCCCTGCGCAACTGCAGCAGGTCAGCCCCGGCGGCGCGAACGCGCGAGCCACACCAGGGCCAGCACCCCGGCCAGCGCCAGTATCCCCACCACGACGACCACCACCGGACCCGCGGTCTCCCGGGGCTCGGGAGCGATGTCGGCCAGCAGCACGGCGGTTGCGTTCACAAGAGGTCCTTTCGACGGTCGGACAGCACGGCCGGGGCGAGCCCCGAGACGAGCAGCAGCAGAACGGGAAACTCCAGATAGGCGTGGTAACTCGCCACCGCCGCGTACAGCGCCTTGCCCTGCGCCCAGTCGGTGGCGAACAGCACGGCGAGCGCCGCCCCCGCGGCGGCACCCAGCGCCCACGCCCGCCCGCCGCGCAGCACCGGCACCCGCCGCTCGAAGGCCGCGGACGCGTCCGGCGCGTACCGCGGCAGGAACCACACCCACACCACGTAGTGCATGGTCTGCAGGAAGGCGAACACGGCGACGAAGCGCAGCCCCGCCGCCGTGTGCAGCCAGGCCGGCGGCGTGTACGCGGCCTCCAGCCGCGCCACTCCCCCGGCGGCCGGCGCCAGCACGCCGTCCAGCGCGCCCGCCAGCAGCAGCGCCGGTACCGCCAGCACCCAGCCGCACTGGACCGCCAGGAACAGTCCGCGGCCGCGCGGCAGCGCCCTCGACCACTCCCACAGGAAGACCAGCGGCACCAGGTTGTGCAGGTGCGCCAGCACCACGAAGTGGTACGCCGGGAACGCCAGGGAGGCCGCCGCGGCGGCCCCCAGCACCAGCAGTGCCGCGGCCAGGGGCAGCAGGCGCCCGCGCAGTGCGTGCAGGCAGGCGGCCGCCAGCAGCCCGTACGCCAGCAGGATCTCCGCCGTCCGGGAGAAGGCCCCCGGCGGGAGCAGCCGGCAGACCACGATGCCGGTGATCAGCACCAGCAGCAGGCGCAGGAACGGGCCCGCCAGGACCTGTTCGAACCGGCCCGCCACGTAGCGCAGCTCGAGGACGTTGTGGAGGATGCCGAAGGTCGCCAGGCCGAGCACCGCCAGGGTCGCCGGCGCCCGCAGCGCGAGCATCAGCGCCAGAACGGCGGCCACTGCGAAGCCCGCCGTCGGCAGCACGCCACCGGCCGACCGCGCCACCGGCACCACGCTTGTCGCCATGCCGGACCTCCCCGTGGCACGATCACGCCCGTGCCGTATCCCCTGGCCCTCGCCCTCACCCTGCTCGTCGAGGTGCCCCTCTACACCGCGGCACTCACCTGCACCGCGGCCGTCACCGCGCCCGTGCCGGTCGGCCCGGCCGCCAAGGCCGCCCGGGTCGTCCTGGCGGGCGCCGCGGTCAACCTTGTGACGCACCCGGTGCTCTGGTGGTTGCTCCGGCAGGCCGCCGACGGGCCCGCCGCAGCCTACTGGACGGCCTTCGCCCTTGCCGAGACCTCGGTCTGCCTGGTCGAGGCGGGGCTGCTGGCGGTGCTGTTGCGCCCGTTCCGGCCGCCGCTGCCGCTGCTCGGTGCCGCCGCGCTGACCGCCAATGCGGGCTCGGTGCTGGTGGGGCTGCTGGCCTCCGGCTGAGCGGGCAGGGTGCGTACCGGGGTCGGGTGTGCACCGGGTCGGGTGTGCCCGGGGCAGCGGTCGAAGCAGACGGGGGCGGGAACGGACGGTGGGGGGCGTGCGGGACCGTCCGTCCGGGGTCGGCGGGCGACTACGGTTGAGCCGAGCCGACGGCCGGACGGGCCGGCGGCGCGGAGCAGACGGGCCGGGGGCAGCTGAATGATCGTGGTGGACGCGTCCGCGCTGGTGCTGGCGCTGGCGGACGAGGGCGAACGCGGCGAGGCCGCCCGGGCCGAGCTGGCCCGCGACGGCGAGTGGGCCGCGCCGGACCACGTGCTGATCGAGGTGATGCAGTCCCTGCGCGGGCTGTACCTGGCGCGCGAGGTGACGGCGGAGCGGGTGTCCGAGATCGCCGGCCGGCTGCCCGGGCTGACCGTACGGCGGGTCGACGTGACGCCGCTGCTCGGGCGGATCTGGGAACTGAAGGACAATCTGACGCCCGACGACGCGGCCTATGTCGCGGTCGCCGAGGACCTCGGGGCGCCGCTGGTCACCGCGGACCTGCGGCTGATGCGGGCCAGCGGGCCGCGCTGCGAGATCCGCGGCATCCGGCCCGCCCCCGCCGGGAAGCCGGCCACGGACCGCCCCACGGGCAGGGGCCGGAACAGCTAGGACACGCCCTGGGGCCTGCCGTCCAGGCATCCAGGTGCCCCGTAAGGGGCGCGGGAGTCGGGGTGGCGCTGGGGTGACCGCTCGTCCGGGTGATACGTCGGCACGGCGACGTGCACGGTGCACCGCGGGCGGCCACCGTGGTGGGCGGTCCCCGCCCGGCGTCCGCCGCGGCCCGTCGAGAGGTGTGCCGATGCCCGTCCCGTTCGCCGCTGCCCTACCGGCGCTCCTGCTGCTGCCGGCGCTGACCTCGCCGGGCACGGTCGTCGAGGCGGACTTCGACCGGGCCTCGGTCTTCGTCCCACCGGTGGCGATCAGCCATGCGCCGGACGTGGTGCCCTACGGCGCGCACGTCCGGGTCACCGCGGCCCGGTCCGGCGGCGGAACGGCGGTCGCGGTGGAACTCACCGGCGCCTCACCGGCCACGGACCTGGCGGCACACGTGCACGCCGGGTACTGCGGGGCCGACCCCGCCTCCTCCGGGGCGCACTACCAGGACGTCCAGGACCCGGTGCAGCCGTCCACCGACCCGGCCTTCGCCAACGACCGGAACGAGGTCAGGCTGGCGCTGCGGACGGACGCCCGGGGGGACGCGGCGGCGCGGACGCGGGTCGGCTGGGCGTTCCGGCCCGGCGGGGCGCACTCGCTCGTCCTGCACACCGTGCACGCCGCGGGCGCCCACGCGGCGGGCGCCCGGGTGGCGTGCGTCAACGTGGACTTCTGACCCGTCGCGGGCTCCTGCCCGGCCCGGCCGGCGGGGGTCAGGAGCCCAGGGTGGCGACCAGGACGGCCTTGATGGTGTGGAGCCTGTTCTCGGCCTGGTCGAAGACCACCGAGTGCGCGGACTCGAAGAGCTCGTCCGTGCACTCCAGCTCGGTCATGCCGGTCTCCTCGAACATCTGCCGGCCGATCTCGGTACCGAGGTCGTGGTAGGCGGGCAGGCAGTGCAGGAACTTCACCGCCGGGTTGCCGGTGGCCCGGACGGTGTCCATCGACACCTGGTACGGCTTGAGCAGGGCGATCCGGTCGGCCCAGACCTCCTTGGGCTCGCCCATGGAGACCCAGACGTCGGTGTAGAGGAAGTCGGCACCGGCGACGCCCTCGGCCACGGACTCGGTGACGGTGATCCGGGCGCCCGTGGTCTCCGCGAGCTCCCGGGCGGCCTTCTGGACGTCGTCGGTCGGCCAGAGCTGCCTGGGGGCGACGATGCGCACGTCCATGCCGAGCAGGGCGCCGGTGACCAGCAGCGAGTTGCCCATGTTGTTGCGGGCGTCGCCGAGGTAGGCGAGCGAGACCTCGGAGAGCGGCTTGGCGCAGTGCTCCCGGACGGTCAGCACGTCGGCGAGCATCTGGGTCGGGTGCCACTCGTCGGTCAGGCCGTTCCACACCGGGACGCCGGCGTAGGCGGCCAGCTCCTCCACGATCGCCTGGCCGTGGCCCCGGTACTCGATGCCGTCGAACATCCGGCCGAGGACACGGGCCGAGTCCTTGATCGACTCCTTGTGGCCGATCTGGGAGCCCGCCGGGTCGAGGTAGGTGGTCGAGGCTCCCTGGTCGTGGGCGGCCACCTCGAAGGCGCACCGGGTGCGGGTGGAGGTCTTCTCGAAGATCAGCGCGATGTTCTTGCCGCGCAGCCGGGGCTGCTCGGTGCCGGCGTACTTGGCGGCCTTGAGCTGGGCGGCGAGGTCCACCAGGAAGCGGAACTCCTGGGGAGTGAAGTCGAGCTCCTTGAGGAAGTGCCTGTTCCGGAGGTTGAACGCCATGCCGGGCTCCTGGGTCATCGATGGTGAGACGGGAAGTGTATACGACCACCGGAATTTCTATGCAGGGCTGGGGGATGTGATGCGGGTGGCCCGGCCCGCCCCCGCACTCACGGGGGCGGGCCGGGCGGCCCGGGCGGCAGGTCGGGCTGCCGACCGCTGCGCCGGGCCAATGCGGAGCCTCACAGCCGGGGGTCGACCGGCTCCGACTCCAGCGCCAGCACCGCGAAGACCGGCTCGTGCACCCGCCAGAGCGGCTCACCCGCGGCCAGCCGGTCCAGCGCCTCCAGGCCCAGCGCGTACTCGCGCAGCGCCAGCGAGCGCTTGTGCCCGAGGAAGCGCTGGCGCAGCTGGTCCAGGTACTCGGTGTAGTCGGGGCCGTAGATGATCCGCAGGTACTCCCGGCCGCGGACCTTCACACCGGGCTGCACCAGCCGCCCGCCGGCGTCCCGGACGAGCGAGGCCAGCGGCTTCACCACCATGCCCTCGCCGCCCGCCGCGGTCAGCTCCTCCCACCAGGCGATGCCCGCCGCGACCGACGCCTCGTCCGAGGTGTCGACCACCATGCGGCCGGTGCGCTGCAGGATCGGCTCGTCCCCGTCGTCGGCGGCCGCCATGCGGTCGATCCAGTCGAGATGCCGGTCGTGCGGGAGCACGGCCAGGTTGGCGCCCTCCGCGGCGAGCAGCTGGAACGGCGCCAGCCGGATGCCGCTGAGGCCCTCGGTCGGCCAGCAGTAGCGCCGGTACGCGGCGGTGAAGGCCTCCGCGTCCAGGGCGCGCTGCCGCTGCCGGGCCGTCAGGTGGGCCACGTCCAGGCCGCGGTCGGCGGCCCGGTCGAGGGCGTCGATCACCTGCGGCAGGGCGGCGCCCGCCGCCGCACCGACCGCCGCGTACTGACGGCGCAGCAGGTCGGCCGCCTTCAGCGACCACGGCATCAGCTCGGCGTCCAGCAGCAGCCAGCCGGTGGCCAGCTCGTCGAACAGGCCCGCCTTCTCGGCGGCCGCCCGCACCCGGTCGAGCACGGCGCCGGTGAGCTCCTCGTCGCCGAGGAAGGCCCGACCGGTGCGCGTCCAGATCGCACCGGGCCCGGCGATGCCGAACCGCTTGTCCAGCGCTTCGCCGTCCCGGGCGACCAGGACGACCGCGCGGGAGCCCATGTGCTTCTCCTCGCAGACCACCTGCTGCACCCCGTCGTGGCGGTAGGCGAAGAACGCCTCCTCGGGGTGCTCCAGATACCCCTCGCGCCGGGAGGTCGCGGACGGGGCCATGGTCGGCGGCAGGTAGGCGAGCAGCCGGGGGTCGAGCGCGAAGCGGCTCATCACCTCCAGCGCCGCGGCCGCGTTCTCCTCGCGGACGGAGACCCGGCCGTGGTGCGCCGTCTCGACGATGCGGCGGCCGGCCACGTCGGCGAGGTCCAGCGGACGGCCCTCCCGGCCGCCGGGCGCGTCGCTGTGCAGCGGGCGCACCGGCGCGTACCACTCCTGCTCGGCCGGCACGGAGACCAGCTCGCGCTCGGGGTAGCGCAGCGCGGTCAGGCTGCCGCCGAAGACGCAGCCGGTGTCCAGGCAGATGGTGTTGTTGACGAAGCTCGCCGTGGGCACGGGGGTGTGGCCGTAGACGACCAGGGCCTTGCCCCGGTACTCCTCCGCCCACGGATAGCGCACCGGCAGGCCGTACTCGTCGGTCTCGCCGGTGGTGTCGCCGTAGAGGGCGTGCGAGCGGACCCGGCCGGAGTTGCGGCCGTGGTACTTCTCCGGCAGGCCGGCGTGGCAGACCACCAGGGCGCCGCCGTCCAGCAGGTAGTGGCTGACCAGGTCGCGCATGAACGCCCGGACCTGTGCCCGGAACTCCTCCGGCTCGGCGGCCAGCTGGTCGATCGACTCCTGCAGGCCGTACGAGACGGTGACCTTGCGGCCGTCCATGTACCGGCCGAGCTTGTTCTCGTGGTTGCCGGGCACGCAGATGGCGTGGCCGGCCGCGACCATGCCCATCACCAGGCGCAGCACGCCCGGGGTGTCGGGGCCGCGGTCGACCAGGTCGCCGACGAAGACCGCGGTGCGGCCCTCCGGGTGTTCGGCGTCGACGGCCCGGCCGAGCCCGTCCCGGGTCAGGCGGTAGCCGAGGCGGACGAGCAGCGTCTCCAGCTCGGAGCGGCAGCCGTGGATGTCGCCGACGATGTCGAACGGGCCGGTGAGGTGGCGCAGGTCGTTGTAGCGCTTCTCCGGCACGATCTCGGCGGCGCCGACCTCCGCCTCGCCGCGCAGGATGTGCACCTTCCGGAAGCCCTCGCGTTCCAGGCCCCGGAGCGAACGGCGCAGCTCGCGCTGCTGGCGCGGCAGGACGTGGGCGGGCAGCTGCCGGTCCGGCCGGCTGCGGTTGCGCTCGGCGCAGACCGCGGTCGGCACGTCCAGGACGATCGCGATGGGCAGCACGTCGTGATCCCGGGCGAGCTTGATCAGCGCCTTGCGGGACTCCGGCTGGACGTTCGTCGCGTCGACCACGGTGAGGCGGCCGGCGGCGAGCCGCTTGCCGACGATGTAGTGGAGCACGTCGAAGGCGGCGGTGGAGGCCGACTGGTCGTTCTCGTCGTCGGCGACCAGCCCTCGGCAGTAGTCGGAGGAGATCACCTGGGTGGGCAGGAAGTGCTTGCGCGCAAAGGTGGACTTGCCGGAGCCGCTGGTACCGATCAGCACGACCAGGGACACGTCGGTGACGGGGAGCCGGCGGGCGGACGGCGGAGCCTCGACAGCGCTGCTGCCGGCGGCCCCGGTGGCGGCGGTGTCGGCCGCGGTGGCCTCTGCGGTGTCGGTATCGGTGGCGGCGCCGTCGGGGAGGCTGCCGCCGGTGGGCCGGACGTCGGAGGTCATCGGGTCACGCTCCCTTCAGGGGCATTGTCGGCGGTGGTGGTGCGGAACAGGGCGAGCTGGGTCGGCGCGCCGACCTCCTCGTCGATCGGGCCGACGGGCCGGATGTCGACCGTGTAGCCGTAGGTGCGGGCGACCCGCTCGGCCCAGTCGCGGAACTCGGCGCGGTCCCACTCGAACCGGTGGTCGGCGTGCCGGACGTGACCGGCCGGCAGCGACTCCCAGCGGACGTTGTACTCGACGTTCGGCGTGGTCACCACGACGGCCGTCGGACGGGCGGCGCCGAACACCGCGTACTCCAGGGCGGGCAGCCGGGGCAGGTCGAGGTGCTCGATCACCTCGGACAGCACGGCGGCGTCGTACCCCTTGAGCCGGGCGTCGGTGTAGGTGAGCGCGCCCTGGACGAGCCGCACGCGGGACGCCTGACGCTCGGTCATGCGGTCCAGCCGCAGCTTCCGGGCGGCGGCGGACAGCGCGCGCGAGGAGACGTCCACGCCGAGCACCTCCGTCACCCGGGCGTCCCTGAGCAGTGCGCCGACCAGCTCGCCCTGGCCGCAGCCGAGGTCGAGGACCCGGGCGGCCCCCGTCTCGGCGAGCGCGGCGAGGATCGCCTCCCGTCGGCGGACGGCCAGCGGGACGGGCTTCTCGGCCCCGTCCTCGGCGTCGTCCGACGGAGCCGGGGCCGGGGCCGGGCGGGCGTCGCCGGCGCCGTTCCCCTCCTCCGTGTCGGTGGCGCTGCCGGGAGCTGCGTCGGTGGCGGGCTCGGTGTCCGGGTCGTCGTCCACCGCGTTGTCCAGCTCCTCCGCCTCCCGGTCGTCGGCCTCGGCGAGGCGGGCCAGGGCCAGCCGTTCCATCGCGAGCCGGGTGAGCGACCATCGGCGGGCCAGGTAGCGGCGGGTGATCAGGGCGAGCTCGGGGTGGTCGCCGAGCCAGCCCTCGCCGGCGGCGAGCAGCTTGTCGACCTCGTCCGGAGCCACCCAGTAGTGCTTGGCCCCGTCGAGCACCGGCAGCAGCACGTACAGCTGCTGCAGCGCCTCGGCCAGCCGCAGCTCGCCGGTCAGCTCCACCCGGACGTAGCGGGACTCGCCCCACTCGGGGAACGCCTCGTCCAGCGGGATCGCCACGGCATCCACCTGCCAGCCCAGCGGCTCGAAGAGCCGCTGCACCATGGCCGGGCCGCCCTCGTTGCCGCCGGTGGCGGGCACTGCGGGCAGCGAGATCCGCAGTGGCATGGGCAGGTCGGCGCGGCCGGGCAGCTTCTCGCAGACACCCTTCATGGCGGACCGGAAGACCGTCCGCAGCGCCACCGACAGCAGGGAGGACGCGGCGTAGGGCCGGTCGTTCACGTACTGGGCGAGGGCGAGGTCGGGCGAGCCGGAGCGGCCCTTGCCGCGGCCCTGCCGCACCAGGGCGACCGGGTCGACGTCGAGGAGCAGCGCGGCCGTGCACGCATGCTCCGTCGCCTCCGGGTAGAAGACGTGCGCCACCCCGTGGGAAGTCGAGAAGCGCTGCACCTTCTCCGGGTGCTTGTGCAGCAGAAAGCCCAGGTCGGTGGCCGGGCGATCGGCTGTGGCCGTGGTGGAGATCGAGATGAACACCCGGTCGAGTATTGCCGACGGGTGATCGCCGGGTCATCGGGATTTCGGGCCGGGACGGCCGCTGCACGGAGCCCCGGACGGGCCGCAGGGCGTGCGCCCGGGAGCAGCTCGGCGATGTCCGCACGGTGAGCGCGTTCGGCAGGGCCACCCCCGATTCGTTAACGTGCACGATGTGACTGCTGAAACCTCCTCTTCCGCCCGCGGCGCCGTTGCGGCCGGCCTGGCGACGATCGCCGCCGACGGCACCGTCCTCGACACCTGGTTCCCCGCGCCCGAGCTGACCGACGAGCCCGGCCCGGCCGGCACCGTGCGGCTCACCGCCGAGCAGGCCGAGGCTGCGCTCGGCGCCGGTGCCGCCGAGGCACTGCGCAGCGACGCCCGCCGCGGCGTCGAGGTCGTCGCGGTGCGCACCGTCGTCTCCTCGCTGGACGACAAGCCGCTCGACACGCACGACGTGTACCTGCGGCTGCACCTGCTGAGCCACCGCCTGGTCAAGCCGCACGGCCAGAACCTGGACGGCATCTTCGGCCTGCTCGCCAATGTCGCCTGGACCAGCATCGGCCCGGTGCCGGTGGCGAACCTGGAGCAGGCCCGCCTGGCCGTGCGCGCCCAGGGCGGCCAGCTGGCCGTCTACGGCATCGACAAGTTCCCGCGGATGACCGACTACGTCGGCCCGACGGGCGTACGGATCGCCCACGCGGACCGCGTCCGCCTCGGTGCGCACCTCGCCGAGGGCACCACGGTGATGCACGAGGGCTTCGTCAACTTCAACGCCGGCACCCTGGGCACCTCGATGGTGGAGGGCCGGATCAGCGCAGGTGTCGTGGTGGGCGACCACAGCGACATCGGCGGCGGCGCCTCGATCATGGGCACCCTCTCCGGCGGCGGCAAGGAGGTCGTGTCGGTCGGCGAGCGCTGCCTGCTCGGCGCCAACGCCGGTATCGGCATCTCGCTGGGCAGCGACTGCGTGGTGGAGGCCGGCCTGTACGTGACCGCCGGTACCCGGGTGACCACCCCGGACGGCAAGATCGCCAAGGCGGTCGAGCTCTCCGGCCAGGACAACCTGCTGTTCCGCCGCAACTCGCAGAGCGGTGCGGTCGAGGTCATCGCGCGGTCCGGCTCGTGGGGCGGCCTGAACGCCGAGCTGCACGCACACAACTGATCTCCGGTGCTCCGGGCGGGCCCGTGCGGCGTACTCTCCGGTACGCCGCCCGGGCCCGCGTCCGTTGTCGGGGCCGCACGAAGCGGCGGACGGGGACGGGCCGTCCAGCCGGGCCCACGGCGGGCCGCAAGCCGTGATCACCCGGTGGGCCGGTGCGGCGGCGGTCTTGGACTCAACGGGTGGTACGAGGTGACCGCCCGCGGGCGGGGGTCGTTGGACTGGCGGGGCCGGTATCGGTCGCCGCACTCCGCACCACCGAGCTGGAAGGACACCCCCATGTCCGATCCCGTGTCCGAGCCGACCCCGGAGGCGTCCCCCGGGGCGTCCGTGCCTCTCGCGCAGGACCTGGCCGCGGCCGAGGCGTCGAAGGACCTGCTGCAGCAGATGGAGGAGCTGCTGGCGACCGTCAGCGCCAACCTGGCCGGCCTCGGCGCCGACCTGCGGTCGTCCGCCGCCCGGGCCGGCGCGCCGGACGACGAAGCCCCCGAGCAGGGCACTCACGACTGACCCACGGCCGCAGCGACCGGCGGCTCGAGCCGGACGGCCAGCACCGGGCCGCCGGCCCCGCCCTCGGGCACCCGACGGCTGCGCGGGAGGACGCCGACCGCGCCGTCCGGCCCGGCGCCGGTACCTGTGTCCGTGTCCGTGTCCGGAAGGTCCTCCTCGGCGAAGTCGTCCACGGCGTCCGGGACATCCACCGGGTCCGGGAAGTCCGCCGGGTCGACCCCGGGCGGCAGGGAGCCGTTCTCCCGCCGGACGGCGCGCAGCAGCTCGGCCGCGACGTCCTTGCACTCGGCCCCGGCGTCGACGCCGTCGATGCAGCGCCAGTAGACGCTCTCCGCCTCGGCCCCGCAGGCCAGTACGACGAGGGTCTCGGCGACCTCGTGGAGCAGGCTGCCGAGCTCCTGCAGGACCGGCTCGAGCTCGCCGAGCTCGCCGAGGCGTTCGGCCCGGCCGCCGCACGTCCACTCCGCGCCCGGACCGCCGTCCCCCTCCGGACCGCCGGCCGCATCGGGATCGTCCGGCGGGTGGTCGAGGCAGCCCGCCGCGTGCGAGCCGGCGTCGCAGAGCAGCCTGCCGAGGGCACCGATCCCGCCCTGCTCCTGCTCGGCGATCCGCGCGCCGACGGCCTCGGTGAGCAGCCCGGCCTGACGGGCCTCCTGCAGGACGTCGGGCACCGTCCTCGCCTCGGCCAGTGCATGGCGGGCCGTCTTGATCAGTCGCAGCGCGTCCATGACCGCCGCTCCCCTCGCTCGCATCGGACCGCCGTTGCCGACGGTGTGTCACGACGCAAGCGTGCGGGCAGGCCCTGTCTTCACGGCCCGCCCGCCGCAGACCTGTGGAAAACCCGCCCCTGTGGACAACCGGCATCACCCACTCGGGGGAGCTTTACCGCCGGAAGCGGCTCACCCGGTCCGATCGTCAGACTGATCGTCGCCCGGCGCCGAGCGCTCCGGCCCGGAGTGCTCCGGCCCCGGGCGCTCCGGCAGCGCCACCTCCGGTACCGGGAACCGCTGCTCATTGCGCTCGATCTTCGCGGCCAGCGCCTCCGCCGGGTCCACCCCGACGACCGTGCAGAACTGCAGCAGGTACGCCAGCACGTCCGCCACCTCGTCCCGCACCCGGTGCGCCCGCTCCGGGTCCGCCATCACGTCGTCGGCCTGTTCCGGCGTCAGCCACTGGAAGATCTCCAGCAGCTCGCCGGCCTCCACGCTGAGCGCCGCCACCAGGTTCTTGGGCGTGTGGTACGGCTGCCAGTTGCGCGCCGCCGCGAAGTCGGCGAGCCGCCGGCTCAGCCGCACCAGGGCGTCGTCCTCGGGCCCGCGGGCGGCAGGGGCGGGCTGCTCAGAATCCGGCCGACCGGGTTCGGACTGCTCGGCGTCCGGCCAGTGGGGTCCGGGCCGGTCGGGGTCGATGTGGTCGCTCACGCCCCCAGGTCTACCGCATCGCCGTCGCCACGAACGGTCTGCAGCGGAACCCGGGGCCGGTCCGGCAGGACGAGCACGCTGTGGCCGCTGGCCGGGTCGCGGCGGCACTCGACCATGTCCACCCCGTCGACGTCGGCGGCCGCCGACGGCTCCTGCAGGGCGGCCAGCAACCGGACGTCCCCCTTGGCGCAGACCTCGCGGGCGACCCGCAGCAGGGAGGCGGTCTGCTCGGTGCCGAGGCCGGCCCCGAGGTCCTCGGCGAGGACGGTGAGCTGCCGGTGGGCCGAGGGGACCTCGGCCGCCGCGTCCACGTCCAGCACGCCGGCGCCGGTGAGCAGCACCGCCGCGAAGGCGAGCAGCCGCAGCATGCCGTCGGAGGCCTGGTCGGCGCCGGTGCGTCCGAGCACGCCCTCGTCGAAGACGGCCATCAGCCGCTCCTGGACGCCCTCGCCGCGCCGGGCGACCTCCAGTCCGAGCAGGGGGTGCGGCGCGGCGGCCTGGACGGCCTTGAGCAGGCGCCCGTAGCGGCGGCTGCACTCCTGCGAGAGCCGGGCGAGGACGGCGGAGATGTTGGAGGCGGTGCCGACCAGCCGCGCCTGCGGCTCCGGCCTCGTCCAGCTGCGCATCGCGGCCGGCACGGGGTGCAGCGGGAACACCTCGCGCAGTGCGGTGAGCATCTGCTCGGCGGCGGCGAGCACCTTGCGTTCGCCGGGCGAGGAGCCGGCCACGCGGAGCGGGATCTGGGCGGTGATCAGGCTGTCGCTGGGGAAGGGCGCCCGGATGTCGCCCTGCCGGGTGTCGTTGTGCCAGGTGACGTTGACCCGGCCCTGGGCGATGTCCTGCTCGCCGCTCTCCACCAGGGTCTCGCCCGCGAGGGTCAGCCATTCGCGGGCCACCCGGACGCGGCCGTCGGTGCGGACGACGAGTTCCAGGCGGATCGGTCCGGCGCAGGAGCGGACGGTGCAGCCCAGGATGATCGCGTTGCGGCCGTGCGGGACGCAGCCGGCGAGCCCGCCGCGCACCGGCCCGGCCAGCGGCCCCGCGGTGCCGCCGATGCCGTCCAGCGAGGGCCCGATCTCCTCGCCGATCGCCAGCCGGGAGAGCACCGCCAGGGCGTCCATGGCGTTCGACTTGCCGACGCCGGAGGGGCCGTGGAGCACCGTCAGGCCGGTGAGCGGCAGCGTGGTGCGTCGGTAGGACTTGAACGAGGTGAGCCGGAGTTCCTCGACGGCAGGGCGACGGGTGGGACGGGCGATCGGGGCGGCGGGAGCTGCGGCTTCGCTGGTCACCCGGGGACCCTAGCGGCCGATCCGCCAGATGAAACGTCCCTGCTCCGGCCGGTTCACACGAACGGCTCAGCATTCGCACACGCCCGCCACGGCCTTCCCGGGGAGTCCGCGTTCCCGAGCAGTCGGCGCTCCCGAGGACGTCCCGGGGAGTCCGCGTTCCCGCCGCCCGGACTCCGGCTCAGCCGTAGACCGCGAGCCGGACGGAGCCGGTGACCTCGACCGGCTCCGGGAGGGCGTCGAGCGCGGCGGCGAGCCGGTCCGGGGCGGTGTGCCAGGCGTTGGGGCCCATGCCGACGACGGCGGCGGCGTCCGTCCGGGAGAGCCGCAGGGTGAACTCCACCTCGGTGCGGTCGAGGAGGCCCAGCCAGGGGCTGAGCTTCTCGTCGATGCGGCGCTCCTTCTCCTCGTCGACCGAGAGCAGGCCGAGGCCGGAGACGAGCTCGCGCAGGTGGCGGCCGGTCGGCGCGACCAGCAGCAGGCGTCCGCCGGGGCGCAGCACGCGGCGGATCTCCGGCCCGTTGCGCGGGGCGAAGACGTTGAGGACGAGGTCGGCGCAGCCGTCCAGCAGCGGCAGCGGGCGCCAGGCGTCGCAGACCACGGCGCCGATCCGCGGGTGGGCCCTGGCTGCGCGGCGCAGCGCGTACTTGGAGATGTCGAGGGCGGCTCCGGCGGGGCCGTCGAGGCGGTCCAGGACGTGGGCGAGGTAGTGACCGGTGCCGGCGCCGAGGTCGGCGACCAGCCCCTCGGCCCGCCCTTCGGATCGCCCGTCGAAAGCGGCGGAGGCGGCCTCGGCGAGCGCCTCGGCGATGGGCAGGTAGTGCCCGGCGGCGAGGAAGTCGGCGCGGGCGGCGACCATCTCCGCGGTGTCGCCGGTGCCGGTGTGCGCGTCGCCGGGGAGCAGACTGACGTATCCCTGCCGGGCCTGGTCGAAGCTGTGCCCCGCGGGGCAGCGCAGGGTGCGGCCGTCGAGGGCGAGGTGCTGCGCGCAGTGCGGGCAGGCCAGGTGGGGCTCGATGTCCTGCAGCAACGTCGCGTTCCTCGTCGGGCTCGGGGGTGGGGCCCAAGCCTAACGAGTCAGTCGGTGTCGTCCTCGTCGTCGTCCCCGCCGACCTCTTCCTCCTCGGGCTCGTCGACGACCCAGGCGGAGAGCCGTTCGGCGACCCCGCTGACGCCGATCTTGCCCTCCCGGATACCGCGGGCGAGGCTGCGGACCTCGCGCGCGGTGGTGGCGACGCTGCAGCCGCTGGCCACCAGGTAGGCGTAGGCGACGGCGGTGGCGAACAGCTCGTTGTTCCGCTCCAGCGAGGGGATGCGGATCAGCTGGTGCATCAGGGCCGCTGCCCGGTCGTGGGGTTCGGGGTAGACGGCGATGTCGAAGATCTCGGCCTGGTGCCGGGCGACCGCGGCCAGCAGCGACCCGTAGTCGGTGACCTGGGGGTCGCCCGGGGTGTACTGCTCAGCGGTCATGAGCAGCCACGAGAGGTCGACCTCGAGCTTCAACGGCGCACATCCTGGGCGCCCGGCTCCCCGAACTCGGCCAGGAAGGCCGTCTCGTACTCCTTCATGAACTGTGCCGCGGTGTCCACGAAGAGGCGTCCTGCTTCGCCCATGTCCTGCTGGACGAGTCGCTCGATGTACTGGTTCATGCTGATCCCCTGCTGCTCGGCCCGTTCCCGGGCCATCTCGGCGGTGGTTGCGTCCACCCGTACGTTGAGTTGTTTCTTGGTCATGACTTCAAGCTAGCGCTGGGGTGCTAGCACAGCAAGGGCGCATTCCGGCCGCCTCTCCGCACCCGCTCCCCTCAGATGTCCGTTCGCGCCCCACCGGAAACCAGCCGGGCGGCCCGTGCGGCGCCCGCCGCACGGGAACGGCCCCGACCTGCGCGGGACCGTCCGACGCGAACGGAACCCGGCATCCGGGTGTCCTGCGGGCTGCCGGCCGGCCGCAAACGGGTGTACGGCGAATTCCCGCCACCGCCCCCCGGACGGCGGCCGCCTGCCCCGGAACGCCGATCGGCGGGCACCGGAGTCTCCTCCGGTGCCCGCCGATCGAGGCGGTGCCCACCCGCCGGGGTGCTACTCGCCCGCGGGGCCGTCCCCGCCGAAGCCATCGCCGACCGGCTCCAGGATCGCCACGCACTCGAAGTGATGGGTCATCGGGAACAGGTCGAAGGCCCGCAGCGAGACCGGCCGGTAGCCGCCCTCGCGGAAGAACGCCAGGTCCCGGGCGAGCGCGGCCGGGTCGCAGGCGACGTACGCGATGCGGCGGGCCTCCAGGCCGACCAGGTGCGCGACGGTCTCGCGGCCGGCCCCGGCCCGCGGCGGGTCGAGCACGACGAGGTCGGTGGAGGTGATGCCGGTACGCGGCAGCAGGGTCTCCACCCGGTCGCACTCGATCCGGACGTTCTCCAGCTCGGCCAGGTTGTGCCGGGCGTCGACCACGGCCTGCTTGGAGGACTCGATGCCGAGCACCGCGCCGTCCTCGCCGACCCGGTCGGCGAGCGCGCCGGCGAACAGGCCGACGCCGCAGTACAGGTCGAGCGCCATCTCGCCCCACTGCGGGTCCAGGCCCTCCAGCACCGCGTCGACCAGGGTGTCCGGGGCGAGCGGGTGGATCTGCCAGAAGCCGCCCTCGGAGACCCGCCAGGTGCGCTCGGCGGCACGCTCGCGGACGAAGGTGCGGCCGTGCACCCGGTGGAACAGGCCCTGCTCGTCCACCCGGGAGATGGACACCGGCCGGTCCAGTTCCACCAGCGGCAGCTGGGCGCCGTCCCGCGGGCGGAGGATCACCTGACGGTCCGAGGAGCCGGTCGCGGCGACCGCCTCGACGGAGGCCACCCCGGGCCAGTCGCGCGACTCGACGCCGAGCTCGGCGACGCCCTCGGCGGCGATCAGGCAGCGGTCGATCGGCTGGACGTCGTGCGAGCGGTGCTTGCGCAGCCCGGCCCGCCCGGTCTCCGGGTCGACGGTGTACTGGACGCGGGTGCGCCAGGCGGGCACCTCGCCGGCCGGCAGCTTGCCGCCGACGGGCTCCACCGAGCCGTCCCAGCCGGCCTCGGCGGGGGTGAGGCCGGCGAGCTTGGCGAGCTGCTCGGTCAGCACCTGCGCCTTGAGCTTGCGCTGGCCGCCGGGGGTGACGTGCTGCCAGTCGCAGCCGCCGCACTTGCCGGGACCGGAGAACGGGCAGGGCGCGGCGATCCGCTCCTTGGCGGGCTCCAGGACCTCCACCGCGTCCGCCCGCAGGAAGCGGGAGGTGGTGGTGCCCTCGGTGATCTCGGCGATCACGCGCTCGCCGGGCAGGGTGTGCCGGACGAACAGCACCCGGCCCTCGTGCCGGGCGACGCAGTGCCCGCCGCCGTGCGCGACCGGGCCGACCTCGACCTCGTACCGCTCGCCGACCAGCGGGTCGCCGGTCGGGGCCTTCGGCTGGGCCTTGGGCCGGTCCTCGGCGGTGCGCAGCGCCTTCGGCGGGCGGACGGTCTGCTTGCGCGGCCGCTGCCCCTTGGCGCCCTTCGCGTCCTTGGCGCCCTTCGGACGGGCGGGCTGCGCCTGTGCGGCGCCGCGGTCCCGGTCGCGCTCCTCGGAGGCGGGGGTGGGCTCGGCGGGCGCCTTGGGCGCGGTCTGGGCGGTGTAGCCCTCGCGGTCGGTGGCGGCCGGCCGGGCGGACCGGTTGCTCCAGCGCGGGTGGGCCACCTGCCCCGGACGGGCGCCGGAGCGGCCGGCCTTGCCTGCCTTGCCGGCGGCGCCGGAACGTCGGGGCGGGTTGTTGCGGGTCACGGGGATCCGTCCTTGCTGCCGGTCTGTGCGGTGTCGGAGGTGTCGAACGCCCGCGCACCCTGGTGCCTGGGCTCGCCGCGCCGGACGGCGCCGGGGGCGGACCAGGCCTTCTGCGGCTTGCGGCGCTCGGAGGACTCCAACTGCCAGGGTACGGACGTCACCATGACGCCGGGCTTGAACAGCAGTCGGCCCTTGAGGCGCAGGGCGCTCTGGTTGTGCAGCAGGTGCTCGTACCAGTGGCCGACGACGTACTCCGGGATGTAGACGGAGACGACGTCGCGCGGGCTGCTGCGGCGCAGGTTCTTGACGTAGTCGAGGACGGGGCCGGTGATCTCGCGGAACGGCGAGTCGAGGACCTTCAGCGGCACCTCGATGCCGCGGGCGTCCCAGTCCTTGCGCAGCGCCTCGGTGTCGGCCGGGTCGACGTTGACGGTGACGGCCTCCAGGGTGTGCGCCCGCGCGAGGCGGGCGTACGCGAGGGCGCGCAGCGCGGGCTTGTGCAGCTTGGAGACCAGGACGATGGCGTGCACCCGGGTGGGCGGGGCGACGTCGTCGGGCTCCTCGGCGGCGACCAGCTCGGCGGAGACCCGCTCGTAGTGGCGGCGGATGGCCTTCATCATCACGAACAGCACGACCATGGTCGCGATGGCGATCCAGGCGTGGCTGATCTTGGTGGCGAGGACGACGATCAGCACGGCCATGGTCATCACCAGGCCGAAGGTGTTGATGGCCCGGCTGCGCTGCATGTGCGAGCGCTTCTTCGGGTCGGTCTCGGTGCGCAGCAGGCGCGTCCAGTGCCGGATCATGCCGGACTGGCTCATGTTGAAGGAGACGAAGACGCCGACGATGTAGAGCTGGATCAGCCGGGTCGGGTCCGCGTCGAAGGCGATGATGAAGAGGATCGCCACGCCGGCCAGCAGGATGATGCCGTTGGAGAAGGCCAGGCGGTCGCCGCGGGTGTGCAGCTGGCGGGGCAGGTAGCGGTCCTGGGCGAGGATGGAGCCGAGCACCGGGAAGCCGTTGAAGGCGGTGTTGGCGGCGAGCACCAGGATCAGGCCGGTCACGGCGGCGACGAAGTAGAAGCCGGGCGTGAAGTTGGAGAAGACGGCCTCGCTGATCTGTGCCAGCGCGGTCTTCTGGTGGTAGTCGGGGCCGGAGCCGACGAGCTGCTCGGCCGGGTCCTCGGCCATCTGCACGTGGGTGAGGCGGGCCAGCCAGATGATGCCCATGAACATCACGACGGCGACGGAGGCCATCATCAGCAGCGTGGTGGCGGCGTTCTTGCTCTTCGGCTTGCGGAAGGCCGGGACGCCGTTGGAGATGGCCTCGACGCCGGTGAGCGCGGCACAGCCCGAGGAGAAGGCCTTCAGCAGCAGGAAGACCATCGCGAAGCCGGCCAGCGAGTCGTTGCCGGGGGTGGCCTCCAGGTGGAAGCCGGCGCTCTCGGCGTTCATGTCCTGGCCGAGGACGGAGCGGATCGCACCCCAGACCACCATGCCCATCACGCCGACCATGAAGGCGTAGGTGGGGACGGCGAAGGCGCTGCCGGACTCCCGAACACCGCGCAGGTTCATGCCCATGAGCAGGATGACCACGAGGATCGACAGCGGCAGCTCGTGGCCGCGCAGGGCGGGCACGGCGGAGACCACGTTGGCGACGCCGGAGGTGGTGGACACGGCGACGGTGAGCACGTAGTCGACGAGCAGGGCGCTCGCCACGATCAGGCCCGAGTTGGGGCCGTGGTTGACGGTGGCGACCTCGTAGTCGCCGCCGCCGCTGGGGTAGGCGTGCACGTTCTGCCGGTACGAGGCGACCACCGCGAGCATCACGATGGCGACGACGACGCCGATCTGCCAGGAGAAGTGGATCGCGGACGCCCCGGCGATGGACAGCGTGAGGAGGATCTCCTCGGGGGCGTAGGCGACGGAGGACAGCGCGTCCGAGGCGAACACGGGCAGCGCGATCCGCTTGGGCAGGAGCGTCTCCCCCAGCTTGTCGCTGCGGAGCGCTCGCCCGATCAGGATGCGTTTCGGAAGATCGGCAGGCATAGGCACATCAAGGAATCGTAGGGGCTGCCGACTCCTGCTCCGACGACCGGTGCCCCCTCCGTCGAGACTGTGTTCGGCGAACCGGCTAGCGTGTCGGATGAAGAGTTTGCGGGCAACACCCTGGTTGCCCGGGGTGCAGAGGTTGAAGGCACCGACGACAATTCACCCCCGAATGCGGGGTGCGGAAGGATGATGAGCGGTGTTTGCGCAGGTCATGGCCCCAACGGACAGGGTGAGGTAACGTCCCGTGCACATCGTCATCATGGGTTGCGGACGCGTGGGCTCGGCCCTCGCGAGAGCGCTCGAGAAACAGGGTCATTCGGTGGCCGTGGTGGATCAGGACCCGACCGCCTTCCGCCGGCTCGGCGCCGGTTTCAACGGCCGCCGGGTGACCGGTGTCGGCTTCGACCAGGACACCCTGCGCGAGGCGGGCATCGAGGAGGCGGGCGCGTTCGCCGCCGTCTCCAGCGGTGACAACTCCAACATCATCGCGGCCAGGGTCGCCCGCGAGAACTTCGGCGTCGAGCACGTCGCCGCCCGGATCTACGACCCCCGCCGCGCCGAGGTCTACCAGCGCCTGGGCATCCCGACCGTCGCCACCGTCCGCTGGACGGCCGACCAGATGCTGCGCCGGCTGCTGCCGAGCGGCGCCGAGCCGCTCTGGCAGGACCCGAGCGGCAGCATCCAGCTCGCCGAGGTCGCGTACGCGCCGACCTGGGTCGGGCACAAGCTGAGCGCGCTGGAGGAGGCGGCCGGGGTGCGGGTGGCCTTCCTCACCCGGCTCGGCGAGGGCGTGCTGCCGTCGGCGGGCATGGTCCTCCAGGAGGGCGACCTGGTGCACGTCACCCTGCACCGGACCGAGCTGGACGCGGTCGAGGCCGCGTTCGCGAAGGGCCCCGAGGAGGGTGGTCACTGATGCGAGTCGCCATTGCCGGGGCCGGTGCGGTCGGCCGCTCGATCGCGGGCGAGCTGCTGGAGAACGGCCACGACGTCCTCCTCATCGACAAGAACCCCAACTCGATCTCGGTCGAGCGCGTGCCGATGGCCGAGTGGCTGCTGGCCGACGCCTGCGAGATCACCTCGCTGGACGAGGCCGCCCTGCAGCGCTGCCACGTGGTCATCGCGGCCACCGGCGACGACAAGGTCAACCTGGTCGTCTCGCTGCTCGCGAAGACCGAGTACGGCGTGCCGCGGGTGGTCGCCCGGGTCAACAACCCGAAGAACGAGTGGCTCTTCAACGAGTCCTGGGGCGTCGACGTGGCCGTCTCCACGCCGCGCCTGATGTCGGCGCTGGTCGAGGAGGCCGTCAGCGTCGGCGACCTCGTCCGGCTGATGCGCTTCAGCCAGGGCAACGCCAACCTGGTCGAGCTGACCCTCGCCGCCGACACCGAGCTGGTCGGCACCCGCGTCGCGGAGGTGCCCTGGCCGGTCGACACCGCCCTGGTGACGATCATCCGTGAGGGCCGGGTGCTGGTGCCGGGCAAGAACGACACCCTGGAGGCCGGCGACGAGCTGCTGTTCGTGGCCGCCCAGGAGCGCGAGGAGGAGCTGGAGAACCTGCTCTCGGCGGGCTCCGGCGCCCAGTAGCGGCGCGCACTGCACGGAGAAGGGGCCGTACCCGGCGGGTACGGCCCCTTCTCGTCACTCCGTGTCCGTCTGCGCCTTGATCGGCGGCGGCGCCTTCAGCAGGATCTGCCAGGTCACGTACATCGCCAGCAGCATCGGCGGGATGCCCAGCGCGACCTTCAGCCAGCCCAGCAGGTTGACGTTCCCGGTGAAGTACAGCGGGAAGAGGATCAGCGGCTTGATGCCCATGATCAGGACCCAGGCCCAGGTGGCCTTGGTGTACGCGGCGAGCCGGCCCGGGTTCTGGGTGCGCCAGGTGAACATCTCGCCGGTGATCGGGCCGAGCATCACACCGATCAGCGGCCAGCGGACCAGTGCCGAGACGGCCAGCGCCACGCAGTAGCCCACGTTGTAGAGCAGGCCCGGCAGGTAGAAGTTCTCCGCCTTGCCGGTCTTCATCGAGATCCAGGCGCCGATCGCGACACCGAACACGCCGCTGAACGCGTGCTGAATGGTCTCCCGCTTGGCCAGCCGGACCACCACGAACAGCGCGCTCAGGCCGAGCGCCGACCACGCCGCGGTGGCGACCTGGTGGGTCAGGTTGAAGGCGACGATGAAGACCAGGCCCGGCAGCGTCATGTCGATCATGCCGCGGATGCCGCCGAAGGCCTTGATCACCGTCTCGGCGGCCTCCTTGGAGGCGGCCTCGTCGTGCGCCGGCGTGCCGGGCTGCGGCTCCGGGTCGTGCGCCACGGCCGGCTCGAACCCGGTGGGCAGGTCGGCTGTACGGGCGGCGGGCTCGCCGCCGGGAAGGTTGCTCACGCTGATTCGCTCCCGTGTCCAACCGGACGCAGCTCGTAGCGGGGGTTGAACAGCACGCGGCGCCCGCGTGCATGGCTGATCCGGCCGGAGGCGATGAGCCGCCGGCCCGGTTCTATGCCCACGATCGAGCGGCGGCCCAGCCAGACCACGTCCAGCGCGTCGCTGCCGTCGAAGAGTTCGGCCTCCAGGGCCGGCACGCCCGCCCGCGGGCGGAGCGTCACGGTGCGCAGGGTCCCGGCCACGGTGACCACTTCGCGGTCCCCGCAGCTGGCGATCGGGGTGCATCCCGACTCGGCGGTGTCCTGGCGCAGCTCCTCGGCCTCGAGCTCCTCGGTCGAGGAGGTCAGCCGGTTGAGCATGCGCCGGAAACGGCCCTGCGGCTGGTCGCTGCGGATGTCACCACTCATGTCGGAAAGGCTACCGGTTGGGAGGCCCCCGGTGGCAGGGCCGCAGGTCACCGCAGCCCGCCGCGGCCCCGTCGGAGGCACGGACGGCGCGGGCGGCCGCTTCACGCCGCCGCCACGCCCGCGCAACACCCCGCTGGGACCATCGACCGCATGCTCTCCCTGGTCGCCTCCCCCACGTTCGGACGAACCGCGCAGCCGGCCGAGGGCGGCGGCGCCGGCGCCGTGCTGCGCAAGGTCCTGGCGGGCGGTGCGATGACCCGCCCCGCGGTCGGCCGGGCCACCGGCCTCAGCCCGGCCGCCGTCTCCCGGCACACCGCCGACCTCATCGCCCTCGGCCTGCTGCGCGAACTCCCACCACCGGACGGACCGCCCCGGGCCGGCCGCCCCCGGCTGCCGCTGGACATCGACACCCGCCACCACCTCGCCTGCGGCGTGCACATCGGCGTGCCCTGGCTGACCTTCGCCCTGCTCGACCTGCGCGGCCGGGTCGTCGCCCACGAACGCATCCCGCGGCAGGGCGGCGCCGCCGACGTCCTGCGGGCGGTCCGCGGCCACCTGCCCTCCTTCACCGCCCGCCGCGCCGCCGGCAGGTCGCTGCTCGGCGTGGGCGTGGTCACCGGCGGCTGGGTGGACTCCGAGCGCGGCGTCGTCGTCGAGCACGGCCCGCTCGGCTGGCACGACGTCCCCGTTCGCGACCTGCTCTCCGGCGCGACCCGCCTCCCCGTCCACGTCGACGGCCACGCCCGCGCCCTCGCCAGGGCCGAGCTGCTGTTCGGCGCCGGCCGGGACAGCACCGAACTGGTGCAGCTCTTCGTCGGCAACGTCGTCGACGCCGCCATCGCCACCGGCGGCGGTGTCCTCCAGGGCCGGCGCTCCCGCGCCGGGGACATCGGCCACCTGCCGGTGCCCGGCTCCGCCGAGCAGTGCCCCTGCGGCCGGACCGGCTGCCTCCAGGCCACCGTCTCCGACCGCGCCCTGGTACGCCGCGCCCACCGGCAGGGCGTCGTCCCGCAGCCCGACCTCGACCTGCTGCTCACCCGGGCCGCCGCCGGGCACACCGCGGCACTGGAACTCTTCGAGGAACGGCTGCGGCTGGTCGCGCCCGCCGCCGCCCTGCTCCTGGACGTCCTCAACCCGGAGGTGCTGGTGGTCAGCGAGGCCGGGACGGCCGTCTCCCCGCACCTCGCCGGCGTGCTGCACCGGCAGGTGCTGGCACACGCCCGGCCGGAGCCGGGACAGCTGGTCACTGCGGGCTCCTTCGGCCTGGACATCCTGGCCGTCGCGGCCTGCGCCGGCGTCCTCGACAGCGCCTACCGGCGGCCGATGGAACTGCGCACCGCCCGGGCGTCCTGACCGCCGCGCAGCCGGGGCGCACCGGTGCGAACGGGCGGTCAACGCCGCATTAATTCCGCCGGGCCGGCGAATCGTTGTCCGGCCGCGGGGCGGCCCGGAGGATGGCAGGGACCCCTCTTCCCTCCTCCGAGCCGGAGCCCTCCGCCATGCCCGAGAACGACCGCCAGCTGCACTTCAACCTCTTCCTGATGGGCGTCGGCCACCACGAGGCCGCCTGGCGCCACCCCCGTACGGACCCGGCGCAGGCCGCCGACGTCACGCACTTCCAGAACCTCGCCCGGCAGGCCGAGGCCGCCTCCTTCGACTCGGTGTTCCTCGCCGACGGCGTGGAGGCCCGCTCCGACGGCGGCTGGGGCCTGATCAGCCACTTCGAGCCGTTCACCCTGCTCACCGCGCTGGCCGTGGTGACCGAGCGGATCGGCCTGATCGGCACCGTCTCCACCGGCTTCTCCGAGCCGTACAACCTGGCCCGGCAGTTCGCCTCGCTCGACCACATCAGCCGCGGCCGCGCCGGCTGGAACATCGTCACCTCGGCCGGCGACCGGGCCGCGCAGAACTTCGGGCGCAGCGCCAACCAGGAGCACGCCGTGCGCTACAAGCGGGCGGCCGAGTTCCTGGACGTCGTCACCGCGCTCTGGGACAGCTGGGAGGACGGCGCGCTGCTGCTGGACCGCTCCAGCGGCGCCTTCGCCGACCCGGAGCGGGTGCACGAGATCGACCATGCCGGCGCGCACTTCCGCGTCCGCGGCCCGCTGAACATCCCGCGCAGCCCGCAGGGGCACCCGCTGCTGGTGCAGGCCGGGTCCTCCGGCAGCGGGCGCGCCTTCGCCGCCCGGTGGGCCGAGGCGGTGTTCACCGCGCAGCAGACCCTCGCCGAGGGGCAGGCCTTCTACGGCGACCTCAAGCGGCAGGCCGCCGCCGCGGGCCGCGACCCGCAGCAGGTGAAGATCCTGCCCGGGGTGGTGCCGGTGATCGGCTCCACCGAGGCCGAGGCCCGCCGCCTGGACAAGGAACTGGACGGCCTGATCAGCCCCGCCCGGGCCGTCTCGGTGCTCTCCGGCGTCCTCGGCGTCGACCTCACCGACCACCCGCTGGACGCCCCGCTGCCGCCGCTGCCGCCCGTCACCGAGATCAACGGCGCCAAGAGCCGCTTCGAGCTGGTGCGCGACCTCGCCGTGCGGAACGGCCTGACGCTCCGACAGCTGATCGGCCGGCTCGGCGGCGGCCGCGGCCACCAGGTCGTCGTCGGCACGCCCGAGCAGATCGCCGACCACATCGAGACCTGGTTCACCGAGGGCGCCGCGGACGGCTTCAACGTGATGCCTCCGATCCTCCCGGCCGGGCTGACCGACTTCGTCGAGCAGGTGCTGCCGATCCTGCGCAAGCGCGGCCTGTTCCGGGAGGGCTACACCGGCCGCACCCTGCGCGAGCACTACGGGCTGCCGCGGCCGGCCGGCCGCTGGTCGACCGCCGCCTGACGGCACCCGTACCTGCACTCGTATCTGGGGCGCAGCAGTCACCGACTGCTGCGCCCCCTCGCGTGTCCGGCGGGACGGACGCGCCTGCGCCACCGCTGCGGGGGACGCCGTGCACGCCGACGGCCGCGCCGCGGGCGGGTGCCCTGCGGCGCGGCCGGTGCGGTGGCCGGGGTGCGGCTCAGCCGGTGTAGTGCGCGGCGTCGTCGCCCTCGAGGATGTAGCTGGGCTCGCCGCTGATGCCGACCGGCACGTCGCCGGCGACGGTGACGCGGTGCAGGCGGCGCGGCAGGTCGTCGTAGTCGTCCGGCGCGTAGTGCTGGGTCGAGCGGTTGTCGAACAGCACCACGTCGCCCACCGACCAGCGCCAGCGCACCACGTTCTCCGGCCGGGTCACGTACGACTGCAGGGTGCGCAGCAGGTCGAGCGAGGCGCCGCTCGGCAGGCCCAGGATGCGCTCGGCGAACCCGCCGACGAACAGGCCCCGTTCGCCGCTCTCCGGGTGGACCCGGACGACCGGGTGGGCCGTCCGGTAGGTGCGGGAGGTGAAGACCCGGCGGCGCTCGGCCTCCGCGTCGTCCGGCTCCTTGCCCTGCGCGTAGTCGTAGTCGTTGGTGTGCACCGCCCACAGCCGGTCGGCGAACTCCCGCAGCTGCTCCGGCAGGTCGCGGTAGGCGGTCTGGGCGTTGGCGATCAGGGTGTTGCCGCCGTAGGGCGGGACGATCAGGCTGCGCAGCGTGGACGCCTTCGGCGGGGTGCGGACGAAGGTCACGTCGGTGTGCCACTGGTTGGCGCGGCCGCCGTCCTCGCTGTCCACGGCGAGGACGTTGGGCTGCCCGTCGAGCGCGGGCACCGTCGGATGGGCGGTGGTGAGCGGGCCGAAGTGGGCGGCGAAGCGGGTCTGGCCCTCGTCGTCGAGGTACTGTCCGCGGAAGAACAGGGCCTTGTGGGCGACCAGCGCGTCGTTGAGCGCGGCGACGGTCTCCTCGCCGAGCGGCTGGGCGAGGTCGAGGCCGGTGATCTCGGCGCCGATGCGGCCGCCGACCTTGTGGAGCTCGAATGCGGTCACGGGAGTGCTCCTTCTCTGTTGGTCCGTAAGGGAGTTCAGGAGGTGATGGGTGCGGTGCCGAGGGCCGGGCCGATGGCGCGGAGTGCGCCCGGTGTGCGGCCGTGGCCCCAGCCGATGCGGGCCCGGTAGCTGCCGAGCAGGCCGGCTCCGGCGAGTTCGTGCTCGTCGTGCGGGCGGTCCTGCGGATGGGTGCGCGGGTCGACGTACAGGGCGTCGACCGGGCAGTTGGCCTCGCACTGGAAGCAGGTCTGGCAGTCGCTCTGCCGGGCGATCACGGGGATGCCGTCCGGGCCGCGGTCGAAGACGTCGGTCGGACAGACCCTGATGCACTTGTCGCAGGCGATGCAGCGGGCGGCGGAGACGAGTTCGATCACGCGGGCTCCTTCACGGGGTCTCCTTCTCGCGGGTTCTCACGCGGGCTCCTTCAGGGGGCGGGTCCAGACCTCGTCCAGGCCACCGGTGGCGATCCGGTGGTGCTGGGCCGGGTCCCGGTCGGGGAAGTCCAGGCGGCGGGCCATGCCGCGGCTCTCGGTGCGGGCGAGCGCCGAGCGGTACATCCAGCGGGCGTTGGCGGCGAGCGCGGCGGCCTGCCGGGCCCGGATCGTGTCCCGGCCCTCGCCGTGCAGGCCTTGGCGCAGCTGCCGCCAGGTGTCGTCGAGCACCCGCAGCGCCCCGGTGAGGGTGTCGCCGTGCCGCAGGTAGTTCTTCTCGTACGGCAGCACCTCGCCCTGCACGGCGGCTATCACCTCGCGGTGGTCGGCGCCGCCCCGGCCGGTCGGCCGCAGCCCCGCCCCGCCGGCGGCCCGCACCGACCGGGTGCGGGCCCGGCCGCCGAGCCCGAGGGCGTACTGTGCCGCACCGCGTCCGGCCCAGCTGCCGGAGGACATCGCCCAGGCGGCGTTGTGGCTGCCGCCGCCGGTGAAGCCGCCGCAGATCAGCTCGCGGGTGGCGGCGTCGCCCGCCGCGTACAGGCCGGGCACGGTGGTGCGGCAGTCCTCGCCGGCGATCCGGATGCCGCCGGTGCCGCGGACGGTGCCCTCGGCGAGCAGGGTGACGGCGAACCGCTCGGTGAACGGGTCGATGCCGAGCCGGTCGAAGGTGAGGAAGAAGTTCGGCTGGGCGAGCCGCATCGCCTGCTGTGCCGCCGGGTCGGCCCGGTCGAGGGTGCAGTACACCTTGGCGCCGAGCAGTTCCCGGGCGATCACCGAGCGGCCGCCCTGGCTGGCGGCGCCCTCCAGCACGCTGCCGTCCTCCCGGTAGAAGGTGGCGAAGGAGTAGAAGGCGGTCTTGGTGACGGAGGTGTGCTCGGGCGCGATGCCGTACGCGTTGGAGAACTCCATGCCGGAGAGCTCCGCGCCGACCTCGGCCGCGTACAGGGCGCCGTCGCCGGTGTCGGTGTCGGTGCCGAGCGCGCCGCTGAGGAAGGCGCAGCCGCCGGTGGCGAGGACGACGGCGCCGGCCCGCACCCGGTACGGGTGGCCGGCCTGCCGCCGGTGTCCGGCCGCTCCGGCCACCGATCCGTCGGCGGCGGTGAGGAGTTCGGTGACCGGGCTGTGGTCGAGGATGCGCACCCCGGCCCGGCGGGTGCGGATGCGCATCCGCCGCATGTACTCGGGGCCCTGCAGCCCGTTGCGCAGCTGCCGCCCGTCCGGCGCGGTCGGGAAGGGGTAACTCCCCGTCTCCGCGAGCTCGTTGATGTTGGCGTAGGTCCGGTCGAGGACGCGGGCCATCCAGCCGCGGTCGGCGAGGTACCCGCCGAGCCCCTCCCGGCTGGCCATCGCGGCCTCGCGGGCGGCGGGTTCGGGCTGTACGTACCAGACTCCGGTGCCGCCGGCGGCGGTCGCGCCGCTGGTGCCGCAGTAGCCCTTGTCGGCGAGGACGACGCCCGCGCCGGCCCGGGCGGCCTCCAGGGCGGCCCAGGTGGCGGCCGGTCCGCCGCCCACCACCAGGACGTCCGCGGTGAGTTCCTCCGTCGGTGCGCCCATCTCAGCGCCCCACCGGGGCGCGCCAGGCGGTGAACCTGCGCTCCAGGGCGACCAGCAGCTGGTTGAAGGCGACGCCGATGACGGAGATGGTGACGATGCCCGCGTACATCTGCGGGATCGCGAAGTTGAACTGCGAGGCGTTGATCAGGTAGCCGAGCCCGGCCTTGGCGCCGACCATCTCGGCGGCGACCAGGACGAGGATGGAGACGGCTCCGGCGAGCCGGATGCCGGTGAACACGGTCGGCACGGACGCCGGCAGGATCACCTTCTGGAACAGCCGGAACGGCGGGAGGTTGAGCGACCGGGCCAGCCGCAGCAGGGTCGGGTCGACGGTGCGGACGGCGCTGACGGTGTTCAGCAGCACGGGCCAGATGCACGCGTACAGCACGATGGAGATCTTGGACGTCTCCCCGATGCCGAGGATCAGCACGAACACCGGCAGCAGTGCGAGCGCGGCCGTGTTGCGGAAGAGCTCCAGCAGCGGGCTGAGCAGGTCTGCGATCGGCCGGTACCAGCCGATCAGCAGGCCGAGCGGCACCCCGATCACCACCGAGAGGCCGAAGCCGCTGAGCGAACGGGTCAGGCTGGCCTGGGTGTTGGTGGCGAGCTGGCCACTGTCGAGCAGGCCGAACCATGCGTCCACGACCTCGCTGAACGGCGGCAGGAAGGTCGGGTCGACGAGTTGCAGCCGCGGTGCGGTCTCCCAGACCGCGAGCAGGGCGACGATCGCCACGCTCTTGGTCAGCGCGCCGCCCAGCAGGCGGGGCAGCAGGGACGGGCGGCGCGCTGCCGGGCCGGCCGGCTTCGCCGCGGCGGGGGCTGCCGCGGCCGGCGGCCGGGGTTTGGTGAGGACGGGCGGGGGGGACGGGCGGACGTCGGTGCTCATACGGCGCTGACCTCTCTCTCCAACTGCTGGGCCCGGCTGACCTCGTCGTGCAGCAGGCTCCAGATCTCGTGCCGGTACCGGGCGAACTCCGGGCTGGAGCGCAGGTCCTGGGCGGCGGTGCGGTCGCCGAGGTCGATCGGGACGACCTGCTTGACCCGCCCGGGACGGGAGGTGAGCACGGCCACCCGCCCGCCGAGGTAGACCGCCTCCTCGATGCCGTGGGTGATGAAGACGACGGTCTTCCCGGTCTGCTGCCAGATCCGCAGCAGCTCGTCCTGCAGCGACTCGCGGGTCTGTGCGTCCAGTGCCGCGAAGGGCTCGTCCATCAGCAGCACTTCGGGGTCGTAGGCGAGGCTGCGGGCGATCGCCACCCGCTGCTTCATGCCGCCCGACAGCTCGTGCGGGTGGCGGTCCTCGAAGCCCTGCAGGCCGACCAGGGCGAGGTACTCCCTTGCGCGGGCGGCCCGTTGGCGCCTCGGCACACCGATGGACTCGAGGCCGAACTCGACGTTGCCCTGCGCGGTGCGCCAGGGCAGCAGGGCGTACTGCTGGAAGACGGTGGAGCGGTCCGGGCCGGGCCCGTCGACCGGCTTGCCGTTCAGCAGGATCTCGCCGGAGGTCGGCGCGGTGAGGCCGCCGAGCAGGTCGAGCAGCGTCGACTTGCCGCAGCCGCTCGGCCCGACGAGCACCGCGAACTCACCGGCGGCGATGTCGAGGTCGACCCGGTCGACGGCGGTGAACTCGCCGCCGCCGCGGACGCGGAACGCCTTGCTGACGGAACGGAAGGAGATGTCGGCGCTCATCGGCTCAGCTCCTGCTCGGGGAGGGGCTCGGGGTGCCGGCTGCCGCCGCGGACGCGGGGTAGCCGTTGAACTCGTTGGTGTAGAGGTCGCCCGGCTTCACCTGACCGGCCTTGATGTCGCCGTGCTCGACCAGCCAGTCGATCCAGAGCTTGAACTCCTCGTCGGTGATCCGGCCGCCGGTCTCCGCGACACCCGCCGACTTCCAGTACTTCAGTGCGGCGGTGTCCTCGTTGCGGCCGCGCTTCTTGACGATCTCGATGCTGCGGGCGATGACCTCCTCGCGCGGGGTGGTCCTGGTCCACTCGATGACCTTGGCGACACCCGTGACGAAGGTCCGCGCGGTGTTCGGGTTCTCCTTGAGGAAGCGGTTGGTCACCACGTACGTGCCGGCGCTGAACCGGCCGAGCAGGTCGTAGTCGGTGAACAGCGGGCGGATGCCGCCGGCGGCCAGGGCCTTGTCCCGCAGCACGCCGCCCAGCACACCGACCTCGATCTGCCGCTGGCGCAGGGACTGGTCGGTGTTGACCGGCGGCACCACGATCGGCTCGACCTTGGCGATCTCCGCCTTCGAGAGGCCGTTGCGCTGCAGGTAGATGTCGAGGATCGCCTCGCTGTGCGCGCCGAGGGTGTTCATCCCGACCTTCTTGCCGAGCAGGTCCCTGGCCGAGCGGATCGGGCTGTCCTCCCGCACGTAGAAGCCGTTGTACGCGGCCTCGTCGACGCCGTAGTAGCTGATCACCGCCTTCACCGGGGCCCCTGCCGCGATGAGCTTCACGACCGCGCCGTTGAACGCGCCGCCGAAGTCGATCTGGCCGGTCGCCGCCGACTGGATGTCCTGCGGCCCGCTGATCGTGTTGCCGACCCACTCGAGCTTCACATCGCCGAAGTAGCCGAGGTCCTCGGCGAGTTCGGGCAGTGTCACCTGCCCTGCCCAGCCCTGGTATCTGAGCTTCTTCGTCTCGGCCTTGGCACCGGACGACGCGGTGGCCCGGCCACACGCGGCGGCGGCGACCCCCACGGCGGCGAGCGCGAGGAACTGGCGGCGGGAGGAGGCAGCGGCGGGCATGGCGGAGATCCTTTGCGGAAGGGCGGCACACCGTGCCCCGGCGACCGGCAGCACGGCGCCACGCCGTCACGGCAGCAGCCTGGGACGGCGTGCGCCGGCCCGTCAGCGGGGAACGGCGACGCAGGGAGAGTGGAGTGAACGCCCACGGCCGGCGCGAGGGGCCGGGTGGGTGTGAGAGAAGAGCTCAGCGGCGGTGAGCCGTACAAGCTCGGGTGAGGACAGCGAGGCCGTGCGCCGTCACGGCGCGGTGCGGGGCTGCCTGTCAGTGGCAGGCAGCACAGATGGCGCTCGCGTGCCGTCGAAGATCGACGTGCAGGCGGCCTACGAGGCTCTCGGCTTGACTCACACTCTCAGCGTTCCAGCCCGCCGGACCCGGGTCAACGAATGTTCCAGGCCCGCAAGAAACCTGTCGTACCGCCGACACACACGGGGACGGCCCCGGCCGGGTTGGGCCCGATCGAGTCGGGTCCGGAAATGCGAGAAGCCCCGCCCGGGACCCGGGCAGGGCTTCTCTGAAGAATTGTTCGGCGGCGTCCTACTCTCCCACAGGGTCCCCCCTGCAGTACCATCGGCGCTACGAGGCTTAGCTTCCGGGTTCGGAATGTGACCGGGCGTTTCCCTCGCGCTATGACCACCGAAACACTATGAAACCGTGAACCGGACATGAGTCTGTTCGTGGTTTCAGAACCAACACAGTGGACGCGAGCAACTGAGGACAAGCCCTCGGCCTATTAGTACCGGTCAACTCCACCCCTCACGGGGCTTCCATATCCGGCCTATCAACCCAGTCGTCTACTGGGAGCCTTACCCTCTCCAGGAGGTGGGAGTGCTCATCTCGAAGCAGGCTTCCCGCTTAGATGCTTTCAGCGGTTATCCCTCCCGAACGTAGCCAACCAGCCATGCCCTTGGCAGGACAACTGGCACACCAGAGGTTCGTCCGTCCCGGTCCTCTCGTACTAGGGACAGCCCTTCTCAACACTCCTACGCGCACAGCGGATAGGGACCGAACTGTCTCACGACGTTCTAAACCCAGCTCGCGTACCGCTTTAATGGGCGAACAGCCCAACCCTTGGGACCTACTCCAGCCCCAGGATGCGACGAGCCGACATCGAGGTGCCAAACCATCCCGTCGATATGGACTCTTGGGGAAGATCAGCCTGTTATCCCCGGGGTACCTTTTATCCGTTGAGCGACGGCGCTTCCACAAGCCACCGCCGGATCACTAGTCCCTACTTTCGTACCTGCTCGACCCGTCAGTCTCACAGTCAAGCTCCCTTGTGCACTTACACTCAACACCTGATTGCCAACCAGGCTGAGGGAACCTTTGGGCGCCTCCGTTACCCTTTAGGAGGCAACCGCCCCAGTTAAACTACCCACCAGACACTGTCCCTGATCCGGATCACGGACCCAGGTTAGACATCCAGCACGACCAGAGTGGTATTTCAACGTCGACTCCACAACAACTGGCGTTGCTGCTTCAAAGTCTCCCACCTATCCTACACAAGCCGAACCGAACACCAATATCAAGCTATAGTAAAGGTCCCGGGGTCTTTCCGTCCTGCTGCGCGAAACGAGCATCTTTACTCGTAATGCAATTTCACCGGGCCTGTGGTTGAGACAGTCGAGAAGTCGTTACGCCATTCGTGCAGGTCGGAACTTACCCGACAAGGAATTTCGCTACCTTAGGATGGTTATAGTTACCACCGCCGTTTACTGGCGCTTAAGTTCTCAGCTTCGCCCGACCGAAATCGGACTAACCGGTCCCCTTAACGTTCCAGCACCGGGCAGGCGTCAGTCCGTATACATCGCCTTACGGCTTCGCACGGACCTGTGTTTTTAGTAAACAGTCGCTTCTCGCTGGTCTCTGCGGCCACCCCCAGCTCGGATTGCAAGACTCGTCACCGGGGCTGGCCCCCCTTCTCCCGAAGTTACGGGGGCATTTTGCCGAGTTCCTTAACCACAGTTCACCCGAACGCCTCGGTATTCTCTACCTGACCACCTGAGTCGGTTTGGGGTACGGGCCGCCATGAAACTCGCTAGAGGCTTTTCTCGACAGCATAGGATCATCCACTTCACCACAATCGGCTCGGCATCGGGTCTCAGCCTTGATGAGTGACGGATTTGCCTATCACTCGGCCTACACCCTTACCCCGGGACAACCACCGCCCGGGCTGGACTACCTTCCTGCGTCACCCCATCGCTCACCTACTACCACCTTGGGCCGCCGGCTCCACCACTCCCCTTCACCCGAAGGATCCGGGGCGGCTTCACGGGCTTAGCATCAGAGGGTTCAGCGTTGGCGCTTCACAGCGGGTACGGGAATATCAACCCGTTGTCCATCGACTACGCCTGTCGGCCTCGCCTTAGGTCCCGACTTACCCTGGGCAGATCAGCTTGACCCAGGAACCCTTGGTCAATCGGCGCAAGAGTTTCCCACTCTTGTATCGCTACTCATGCCTGCATTCTCACTCGTGAACCGTCCACGACTCGATTCCTCGGCCGCTTCACCCGGCACACGACGCTCCCCTACCCATCCACAGCGCCGTTGGGCGTATTCTGTGAATGACACGACTTCGGTGGTGTGCTTGAGCCCCGCTACATTGTCGGCGCGGAATCACTTGACCAGTGAGCTATTACGCACTCTTTCAAGGGTGGCTGCTTCTAAGCCAACCTCCTGGTTGTCTCTGCGACTCCACATCCTTTCCCACTTAGCACACGCTTGGGGACCTTAGTCGGTGTTCTGGGCTGTTTCCCTCTCGACCATGGAGCTTATCCCCCACAGTCTCACTGCCGCGCTCTCACTTACCGGCATTCGGAGTTTGGCTAAGGTCAGTAACCCGGTGAGGCCCATCGCCTATCCAGTGCTCTACCTCCGGCAAGAAACACGCGACGCTGCACCTAAATGCATTTCGGGGAGAACCAGCTATCACGGAGTTTGATTGGCCTTTCACCCCTAACCACAGGTCATCCCCCAGGTTTTCAACCCTGGTGGGTTCGGTCCTCCACACGGTCTTACCCGCGCTTCAACCTGCCCATGGCTAGATCACTCCGCTTCGGGTCTTGGGCATGCAACTCAGGTCGCCCTATTCGGACTCGCTTTCGCTACGGCTACCCCACACGGGTTAACCTCGCTACACACCGCAAACTCGCAGGCTCATTCTTCAAAAGGCACGCAGTCACAGTCCGAAGACTGCCCCCACGGCTTGTAGGCACACGGTTTCAGGTACTATTTCACTCCGCTCCCGCGGTACTTTTCACCATTCCCTCACGGTACTATCCGCTATCGGTCACCAGGGAATATTTAGGCTTAGCGGGTGGTCCCGCCAGATTCACACGGGATTTCTCGGGCCCCGCCTACTTGGGAAATAGGCAAGCAAGCCGCTGATGTTTCGTCTACGGGGGTCTTACCCTCTACGCCGGACCTTTCGCATGTCCTTCGACTACACCAACGGTTTCTGACTCGCCGACCGGCCGGCAGACCGGTCAAGCCCACTCCCACAACCCCGTCACGGCAACCCCTGCCGGGTCTCACACCATGACGGTTTGGCCTCATCCGGTTTCGCTCGCCACTACTCCCGGAATCACGGTTGTTTTCTCTTCCTGCGGGTACTGAGATGTTTCACTTCCCCGCGTTCCCTCCACATACCCTATGTGTTCAGGTATGGGTGACAGCCCATGACGACTGCCGGGTTTCCCCATTCGGACACCCCCGGATCAAAGCTCGGTTGACAGCTCCCCGGGGCCTATCGCGGCCTCCCACGTCCTTCATCGGTTCCTGGTGCCAAGGCATCCACCGTGCGCCCTTAAAAACTTGGCCACAGATGCTCGCGTCCACTGTGCAGTTCTCAAACAACGACCAGACACCCACCCTCGGCAACCCGAAGGCTGCGTCGCATGGGACCGGCATCCACGAGGAAACCATCGTTCCCTCAGGACCCAACAGCGTGCCCGACCCGAACAGTTCACATCACACGTTCCACGCCGAAGCAGTACTAGCGTCCGTGACTCTGTCCGTGCCGAATAGTCAACGTTCCACCCATGAGCGAGCACTCCGGAACACTCGTCCGAAGCTGCTGTGTGCTCCTTAGAAAGGAGGTGATCCAGCCGCACCTTCCGGTACGGCTACCTTGTTACGACTTCGTCCCAATCGCTGGTCCCACCTTCGACGGCTCCCTCCCAAGGGTTAGGCCACCGGCTTCGGGTGTTACCGACTTTCGTGACGTGACGGGCGGTGTGTACAAGGCCCGGGAACGTATTCACCGCAGCATGCTGATCTGCGATTACTAGCAACTCCAACTTCATGGGGTCGAGTTGCAGACCCCAATCCGAACTGAGACCGGCTTTTTGGGATTCGCTCCGCCTCGCGGCATCGCAGCCCTTTGTACCGGCCATTGTAGCACGTGTGCAGCCCAAGACATAAGGGGCATGATGATTTGACGTCGTCCCCACCTTCCTCCGAGTTGACCCCGGCAGTCTCCTGTGAGTCCCCGACATTACTCGCTGGCAACACAGAACAAGGGTTGCGCTCGTTGCGGGACTTAACCCAACATCTCACGACACGAGCTGACGACAACCATGCACCACCTGTACACCGACCACAAGGGGGCTGATATCTCTACCAGTTTCCGGCGTATGTCAAGCCTTGGTAAGGTTCTTCGCGTTGCGTCGAATTAAGCCACATGCTCCGCTGCTTGTGCGGGCCCCCGTCAATTCCTTTGAGTTTTAGCCTTGCGGCCGTACTCCCCAGGCGGGGAACTTAATGCGTTAGCTGCGGCACCGACGACGTGGAATGTCGCCAACACCTAGTTCCCAACGTTTACGGCGTGGACTACCAGGGTATCTAATCCTGTTCGCTCCCCACGCTTTCGCTCCTCAGCGTCAGTAATGGCCCAGAGATCCGCCTTCGCCACCGGTGTTCCTCCTGATATCTGCGCATTTCACCGCTACACCAGGAATTCCGATCTCCCCTACCACACTCCAGCCTGCCCGTATCGAATGCAGACCCGGGGTTAAGCCCCGGGCTTTCACATCCGACGCGACAGGCCGCCTACGAGCTCTTTACGCCCAATAATTCCGGACAACGCTCGCACCCTACGTATTACCGCGGCTGCTGGCACGTAGTTAGCCGGTGCTTCTTCTGCAGGTACCGTCACTTGCGCTTCTTCCCTGCTGAAAGAGGTTTACAACCCGAAGGCCGTCATCCCTCACGCGGCGTCGCTGCATCAGGCTTTCGCCCATTGTGCAATATTCCCCACTGCTGCCTCCCGTAGGAGTCTGGGCCGTGTCTCAGTCCCAGTGTGGCCGGTCGCCCTCTCAGGCCGGCTACCCGTCGTCGCCTTGGTAGGCCATTACCCCACCAACAAGCTGATAGGCCGCGGGCTCATCCTGCACCGCCGGAGCTTTCCACCCACCCCCATGCAGGGGCGGGTCGTATCCGGTATTAGACCCCGTTTCCAGGGCTTGTCCCAGAGTGCAGGGCAGATTGCCCACGTGTTACTCACCCGTTCGCCACTGATCCACCCCGAAGGGCTTCACCGTTCGACTTGCATGTGTTAAGCACGCCGCCAGCGTTCGTCCTGAGCCAGGATCAAACTCTCCGTGAATGATGACCCGTTATCGGGTGCACACTCGCGTTGAGCGGCACGGCAACCACCGGAATAGGGTGATCCCGCGCACTGCGTCCTCGCTGTGTTATTTCCAAAGGAATCTCCAACCGATCCGCGAAGGACCGGCCGGGGATGTCAACATATCTGGCGTTGACTTTTGGCACGCTGTTGAGTTCTCAAGGAACGGACACTTCCTTCGGACCGCCTTCCAGCGGACCCTCCGGGCGTTTCGCTCTTTCGCGTTTCCAGCTTATCAGATGTTTTCCGCTCCATTTTCCGGAGCCTGTTTCATCGGATTTGCTTTCGCCTTTCGGCGCTCCCGAACTCTATCAGAGTTCTTTCACCGGATTTACCGCCTCGAACTGAATTCGATCGGTGCCGTCCGGCAGTGGGGCAACTCGGAGAACGTTACGCTCCGAGTCGCCCCACGTCAAACCTGACCGGGCAGGGCCGAGGACTCAGACCTCGACCACGACCGGGAGGATCATCGGCCGGCGGCGGTAGTTGTCCGCCACCCACTTGCCGATGGTCCGGCGCACCAGCTGCTGCACCTGGCGGACCTCCAGCACGCCGTCGCCGGCGGAGCGGGTGAGCGCCTCCTCCAGCTTGGCGACGACCGGCACGAACGCGCTGTCGTCGATGCCGGAGCCGCGGGCCTGAATGGTCGGCCCGCTCACGATCTTGCCGTTGGTGGAGTCCACCACGACGAAGGCCGAGATGAAGCCCTCCTCGCCGAGGATGCGGCGGTCCTTCAGGGAGGCCTCGGTGATGTCGCCGACGGAGGAGCCGTCCACGTACACGTAGCCGGCCTGCACCTTGCCGACGATCCGGGCGACGCCGTTCTCGAGGTCGACGCAGACGCCGTCCTCCGCGATCACGGTGCGCTCCTTGGGAACGCCGGTGAGGATGCCCAGGTCGGCGGCGGCCCGCAGGTGGCGCCATTCGCCGTGCACCGGCATCAGGTTGCGCGGGCGGCAGATGTTGAAGAAGTACAGCAGCTCGCCGGCCGAGGCGTGGCCGGAGACGTGCACCTTGGCGTTGCCCTTGTGCACGACCTTGGCGCCCCAGCGGGTCAGGCCGTTGATGACCCGGTACACCGCGTTCTCGTTGCCCGGGATCAGCGAGGAGGCGAGCACCACGGTGTCGCCCTCGACGATGCGGATCTGGTGCTCCCGGTTGGCCATCCGCGACAGCGCGGCCATCGGCTCGCCCTGCGAGCCGGTGCAGATCAGCACGACCTTGTCGTCCGGCAGGTCGTCCAGGGTCTTCACGTCGACGACCAGGTTGCCGGGGACCTTCAGGTAGCCGAGGTCCCGGGCGATGCCCATGTTGCGGACCATCGAGCGGCCCACGAAGGCCACCTTGCGGCCGTACTCGTGCGCGGCGTCCAGCACCTGCTGGATGCGGTGCACGTGGCTGGCGAAGGAGGCCACGATGATGCGGCGGTTGGCGCCCGCGAAGACGTTGCGCAGGGCCGCGGAGATGTCCCGCTCGTGCGGGATGAAGCCGGGGACCTCGGCGTTGGTGGAGTCCACCAGCAGCAGGTCCATGCCCTCCTCGGCCAGCTTGGCGAAGGCCGGGAGGTCGGTGAGGCGGCCGTCCAGCGGCAGCTGGTCCATCTTGAAGTCGCCGGTGGCGACGACCATGCCGGCCGGGGTGCGGACGGCGACGGCCAGGGCGTCCGGGATGGAGTGGTTGACGGCGATGAACTCGCAGTCGAAGGGGCCGATGCGCTCGCGCTCGCCCTCCTTCACCTCCAGGACGTACGGGCGGATGCGGTGCTCGGCGAGCTTGGCCTCGATCAGGGCGAGGGTGAGCTTCGAGCCGATCAGCGGGATGTCCGGGTTCTCCCGGAGCAGGTACGGGACGGCACCGATGTGGTCCTCGTGCCCGTGGGTCAGGACGATGCCGTCGATCTTGTCGAGGCGGTCCCGGATGTAGGTGAAGTCCGGGAGGATCAGGTCGACGCCGGGCTGCTCGTCCTCGGGGAAGAGCACGCCGCAGTCGACGATCAGGATGCGGTCCCCGTACTCGAAGACCGTCATGTTGCGGCCGATCTCACCGAGGCCGCCGAGCGGGGTGATGCGGAGAGCGCCCTCCTTGAGTGCCGGAGGTGCGCCGAGTTCGGGATGCGGGTGGCTCAAAAGACTCTCCTCACGACGCACGCCATATGCCCGGGATCGTCCGGCGACATATGGCGTGCGTCCATCGTTGGCTTCCTACGTACCAGGTGCCTCCGCGCCTTCGGTCCGGTCCAGCGGCAGGCCTCGGAAGGCCCGGCGAGCCGGGGCGCGCACGTCTGTGTCTGTTAGAGGTGTACCCCGCCGGCGGCCAGATCCTGCTTCAGTTGTGCAATCTCCTCCGGCGTGGCGGACACCAGCGGGAGGCGCAGCGGGCCTGCGGGGTGTCCCTGCAGGTTCAGCGCGGCCTTGCTGAGGATCACGCCCTGGGTGCGGAAGACGCCGGTGAAGACCGGCAGCAGGGACTGGTGGACGGCGGTGGCCTTGGCGGTGTCGCCGGCCGCGAAGGCCTCCACCATGGCCTTGAGTTCGGGGGTGACGACGTGGCTGACGACGCTGACCACGCCGACGGCGCCGACCGAGAGCAGCGGCAGGGTCAGGATGTCGTCGCCGGAGTACCAGGCGAGCTCGGAGCGGGCGATCGCCCAGGAGGCGGCGCCGACGTCGCCCTTGGCGTCCTTGTTGGCGACGATCCGCGGGTGCTCGCCCAGCCGGACCAGCGTCTCGTGGCTCAGCGCGACGCCGCTGCGGCCCGGGATGTCGTAGAGCATGACCGGCAGCTCGGTGGCGTCGGCGACGGCGACGCTGTGCCGGTACAGGCCCTCCTGCGGGGGCTTGCTGTAGTACGGCGTGACCGCGAGCAGGCCGTGGGCGCCGGCGGCCTCGGCCTGGCGGGCCAGCTCGACGCTGTGGTGGGTGTCGTTGGTGCCGACCCCCGCCACGATGTGCGCCCGGTCCCCGACCGCCTCCACCACGGCGCGGACGAGCTGGGCCTTCTCGGCGTCGCTGGTGGTCGGGGACTCGCCGGTGGTGCCGTTGAGCACGAGACCGTCGTTGCCGGCGTCCACGAGGTGGGCGGCGAGGCGCTGGGCGCCGTCGAGGTCGAGCCCGCCGTCGGCGGTGAAGGGGGTGACCATCGCGGTCAGGACCCGGCCGAAGGGCGTCTGGGGGGTGGAGGTCGGAGCCATGCGTCCAAAACTACTCGTAGGCCACCGGGAGGCAGTCACGCCGGTCCACGGTTCGGACAGAATCGCACGAGGTCGGCGGTGGGCAGAGGCGCCGGAACATGGGATTCCGGTGCTGCCCGCTCGGGGGTTCGGGCAGCACCGGAATCCGTGATCCGAGCGTAGGGAGCGGGCGGAACCCCTGCAATCCGGACATGCCGGAGGGGCCGCCCGTTCGCCCGTCGCCGCAGGTCAGGGGGCGACCCGGCCGTGCGCGTTGAAGGCCGCACGGGTGAGCGGCATGAGCTGCGCCCAATGCTCCTCCATCTGCTCGGCGACCATCTCGATCTCCCGCTGCGGGAACGACGGCACGGTGGCCTGCTCGTTCTTGGTGCGCAGCGACAGGAAGTGCATCAGCGAGCGCGCGTTGCAGGTGGCGTACATGGACGAGAACAGGCCGACCGGGAGGACGGCGCGGGCGACCTCGCGGGCGACGCCGGCGGCGAGCATCTCCTGGTAGGCGCGGTAGGAGGCCCGGTAGGACTCCTCCATCGCCTCGCTGGCGACCTTGTGCTGCTCCGCGGTGCCCTCGACGAACTCGTACCGGCCGGGCTTGCCCTGCTGGACGAGGCGGCGCTCGGGGCCGGGGACGTAGAAGACCGGCTGCAGCTCGCGGTAGCGGCCGGACTCCTCGTTGTAGGACCAGCCGCTGCGGTGCCGGTGGAACTCGCGGAACACGAAGATCGGCGCGCTGATGAAGAAGGTCATCGAGTTGTGCTCGAAGGGCGTGCCGTGGCGGTCCCGCATCAGGAAGTTGATCAGGCCCTTGGACTTCTCCGGGTCCTCGCCGATCGTCTCCAGGGACTGCTCGCCCTTGGTGGAGACCCGGGCGGCCCAGAGGACGTCGGTGTCGGTGGCGGCGCTGCGGACGAGCTCCACCGTGACGTCGCTGCGGAACGTGGGGGCCAGGTCGTCGCTCACGCGGTGCTCCTCGTTTCGAGTGGGGTGCCGTGCAGCTTGATGGCGTGCTGCATGGCCTTGCGGGCGCGCGGCGTGTCGCCGGCGTCGGCGTAGGCCACGGCGAGGCGGAAGAAAACCCGCCAGTCGTGCGGGGAGGCCTCCGCCTCGGCCTTGCGGCGGGCGAAAACCTCGTCGGCGGAGGCGCGGTCGATCCGGCCGCCGGCGGTGCGGCGCAGCTCGTCGACGGGCAGGCCGCCCTCGGCCTCGAGTTCGCGGGCGAGCTGCTCGCTGGCCCGGCCGAAGCGGACGGTCTGGCGGAGGAACCAGATGCCGATCGGCGGGATGACGAAGGCGCACATGCCGAGGCCGATGCCGAGCGGTTTGCCGGTGGCGACCAGCTGGACGCCCTCTCCTATGCAGAGCAGGGAGGTGACGACCAGGGCGGCGGCGAGCAGGAAGAAGCCGGTGCGGGAGGTCATGCCGGGCTCACAGGTCCAGGAAGTGTTCGAGGCCGAGGGTGAGTCCGGGGGTGTCCACGATCCTGCGGACGCCGAGCAGGATGCCGGGCATGAAGCAGCTGTGGTGCAGCGAGTCGTGGCGGATGGTGAGGGTCTCGCCGGCGTCGCCGAACAGCACTTCCTGGTGGGCGAGCAGGCCGCGCAGGCGGACGGCGTGCACGGGGATGCCGTCGACGTCGGCGCCGCGGGCGCCGGGCAGGGAGTGCGTGGTCGGGTCCTGCTGTGCGGGGCGGCCGGCGGCGGCGCGGGCGGCGGCGATGAGCTGCGCGGTGCGGGTGGCGGTGCCGCTGGGGGCGTCGGCCTTGCGGTCGTGGTGGAGCTCGACGACCTCGACGGACTCGAAGTACTTGGCGGCCTTCTGGGCGAACTGCATGCCGAGCACGGCGCCGATGGAGAAGTTCGGCGCGATGAGCAGGCCGGTCGCGGGGGCCTCGGCGAGCCAGCCGTCGACGGTGGCGAGGCGCTCGTCGGTCCAGCCGGTGGTGCCGGTGACCACGTGGATGCCGTGGTGCAGGGCGAAGTCGAGGTTGCCCATCACCGAGTCGGGGTGGGTGAGCTCGACGACGACCTGGACGCCCGCGTCGGTCAGCTCGGAGAGCTTGGAGTCGCGGCCGAGGGCGGCGACGAGCTCCATGTCCGGGGCGGCCTCGACGGCCTTCACGGCCTCGGAACCGATCCGTCCCCTGGCGCCGATCACGGCGACTCGCAGCGTCATGCGGTTTCCTCCTTGGCGAGCTGGTCGGCGATGGCGGCCGCCCGCTTGGCGTTGATCGGGCCGATCAGGGCGAGCGACGGCCGGTGCGCACCCAGCACATCACGGGCGACCGCCCGGACGTCGTCCAGGGTCACCGCCGCTATCTTCGCGAGCATGTCGTCCACGGACAGGTGGGTGCCGTAGCAGAGTTCGGCCTTGCCGATGCGGTTCATCAGCGAGCCGGTGTCCTCCATGCCGAGCACGGTGGAGCCGGAGATCTGGCCGATGGCCCGGTGGAGCTCCTCCTCGGTGATGCCGTCGGCGACGACCTTCGCGAGCTCCTGCCGGCAGATCGCGAGGACCTCCTCGACGCGCTTGGGCTGGCAGCCGGCGTAGATGCCGAACATGCCGCTGTCCGCGTAGGAGGACGAGTAGGAGTAGACGGAGTAGGCGAGGCCGCGCTTCTCCCGGATCTCCTGGAAGAGGCGGGAGCTCATGCCGCCGCCGAGGGCGGCGTTGAGGACGCCGATGGCCCAGCGGCGTTCGTCGTGGCGGGGCACGCCGGGCACGCCGAGGACGAGGTGGGCCTGCTCGGTGGGCCGGTTGAGGACCTCGGTGCGGCCGGCGGTGCGCAGGGCCTTCACGCCGCGGCGGACCTCTGCGGGGTGGCCGGTGGAGCGCTCGAGGACGGGCGCGAAGGCCTCCTCGACGAGCTTGACGACCTTGTGGTGGTCGAGGTTGCCGGCGGCGGCGACGACCAGGTGCTCGGGCTTGTAGCGGCGCTTGTAGAAGCCGGCGATCTGGTCGCGGGTGAGGTTGGTGACGGTCTCCTCGGTGCCGAGGATGGGCCGGCCGAGCGGGCCGCTGCCGTAGATCACCTTGGCGAAGAGGTCGTGGACGACGTCGCCCGGGTCGTCCTCGGCCATCGCCATCTCCTCGAGGATGACGCCGCGCTCGGCGTCGACGTCCTCGGGGCGGATCAGCGAGCCGGTGAGCATGTCGCAGACCACGTCGATGGCGAGCGGCAGGTCGGTGTCGAGCACCCGCGCGTAGTAGCAGGTGTTCTCCTTGGCGGTGAAGGCGTTCATCTCGCCGCCGACGGCGTCCAGGGCCGCGGAGATCTCGAGGGCGCTGCGCCGGGCGGTGCCCTTGAAGAGCAGGTGCTCCAGGTAGTGGGTGGCGCCGTTGAGGACGGGCGTCTCGTCGCGCGAACCCACGCCGACCCAGATGCCGAAGGTCGCCGAGCGGACGGTGGGCAGGGTCTCGGTGAGGACCCGCAGACCGCCGGGGAGGACGGTGCGGCGCACCGTACCGGCGCCGTCGACGCCCTTGAGCAGAGTCTTGGTGGTGCCGGGGCGCTGCTGCGCCGCGGAGGCCTGAGCCACCAGGGTGTACCTCTCAGATCGGGGAAGAACAGGGTGCGGCCCGCACGCCGCGAGGGGCGTGCGGGCCGCGGGAGGACTACCTCGTCCCTCGGGACTGCGTCACTCGGAGGCGGCCTCGCCGCCCTCCTCGCCCTCGATCACGGGGACGAGGGAGAGCTTGCCGCGCGGGTCGATCTCGGCGATCTCGACCTGCACCTTGGTGCCGACCGCGAGCACGTCCTCGACGTTCTCCACGCGCTTGCCGCCGGCGAGCTTGCGGATCTGCGAGATGTGCAGCAGACCGTCCTTGCCGGGCATGAGGGAGACGAAGGCGCCGAAGGTCGTGGTCTTCACCACGGTGCCCAGGTAGCGCTCGCCGACCTCGGGCATGGTCGGGTTGGCGATCTGGTTGATCGTGGTGCGGGCGGCCTCGGCGGCCGGGCCGTCGGAGGCACCGATGTAGATGGTGCCGTCGTCCTCGATCGTGATCTCGGCGCCGGTGTCCTCCTGGATCTGGTTGATCATCTTGCCCTTGGGGCCGATGACCTCGCCGATCTTGTCCACCGGGATCTTGATCGTGATGATGCGCGGGGCGTACTGCGACATCTCGTCCGGAGTGTCGATGGCCTCGTTCATCACGTCGAGGATGTGCAGGCGGGCGTCCTTGGCCTGCTTCAGCGCGGCGGCGAGCACCGACGCCGGGATGCCGTTCAGCTTGGTGTCGAGCTGGAGGGCGGTGATGAAGTTGCGGGTGCCGGCGACCTTGAAGTCCATGTCGCCGAACGCGTCCTCGGCGCCGAGGATGTCGGTCAGCGTCACGTAGTGGGTCTCACCGTCGATCTCCTGGGAGATCAGGCCCATGGCGATGCCGGCGACGGGGGCCTTCAGCGGCACACCGGCGTTCAGCAGCGACATGGTGGAGGCGCAGACCGAGCCCATCGAGGTGGAGCCGTTGGAGCCGAGCGCCTCGGAGACCTGGCGGATGGCGTACGGGAACTCCTCGCGGGAGGGCAGCACGGGCAGGATCGCCCGCTCGGCCAGCGCGCCGTGGCCGATCTCGCGGCGCTTGGGCGAGCCCACGCGGCCGGTCTCGCCGACGGAGTACGGCGGGAAGTTGTAGTTGTGCATGTAGCGGCGGCGCGTCTCCGGGGAGAGCGTGTCGAGCTGCTGCTCCATGCGGAGCATGTTCAGCGTGGTGACACCCAGGATCTGGGTCTCGCCGCGCTCGAACAGGGCGGAGCCGTGGACGCGCGGGATGGCCTCGACCTCGGCGGCCAGGGTGCGGATGTCGGTGACGCCGCGGCCGTCGATGCGGACCTTGTCCTTGATGACGCGCTCGCGGACGATCTTCTTGGTCAGCGCGTTGTAGGCGGCGCTGATCTCCTTCTCGCGGCCCTCGAAGTCCGGGAGGAGCTTGTCCGCGGCGATCGCCTTGATGCGGTCGAGCTCGTTGTTGCGCTCCTGCTTGCCGGCGATGGTGAGCGCCTGGGCGAGCTCGTCCTTGACCGCGGCGCTGAGGGCGTTGAGCACGTCGTCCTGGTAGTCCAGGAAGACCGGGAACTCGCCGGTCGGCTTGGCGGCCTGGGCGGCCAGCTGGGCCTGGGCGGCGCAGAGCACCTTGATGAACGGCTTGGCGGCCTCGAGGCCGGCGGCCACGATCTCCTCGGTCGGGGCCTCGGCGCCGTCGGCGACCAGCTTGATGGTCTTGTCGGTGGCCTCGGCCTCGACCATCATGATCGCGACGTCGCCGTCCGGCAGGGCGCGGCCGGCCACGACCATGTCGAAGACGGCGTCCTCGAGCTCGCTGTGGGTCGGGAAGGCGACCCACTGGCCCTTGATCAGCGCGACGCGGACGCCGCCGATCGGGCCGGAGAAGGGCAGGCCCGCGAGCTGGGTGGACGCGGAGGCGGCGTTGATGGCCACCACGTCGTAGAGGTGGTCGGGGTTGAGCGCCATCACGGTGACGACGACCTGGATCTCGTTGCGCAGGCCCTTGACGAAGGACGGGCGCAGCGGGCGGTCGATCAGGCGGCAGGTGAGGATGGCGTCCTCGGAGGGCCGGCCCTCGCGACGGAAGAACGAGCCGGGAATGCGGCCCGCGGCGTACATCCGCTCCTCGACGTCGACGGTCAGCGGGAAGAAGTCGAAGTGCTCCTTCGGCTGCTTGGACGCGCTGGTCGCCGACAGCACCATGGTGTCGTCGTCGAGGTAGGCGACGGCGGAGCCGGCGGCCTGACGGGCCAGGCGGCCCGTCTCGAAGCGGATGGTACGGGTGCCGAAGCTGCCGTTGTCGATGACGGCCTCGGCGTAGAACACGTTCTCTTCCACCTGGAAGATCTCCTCTTTCGTACGTCTCCGGTGGAGCGTCCCCCAGCGTCCGCCCGTCAGGCCCTGCGGGCCGGTCTTCGATCGAAGCCCCCGGGCGTCTGTCGACGACTCCCGGCGGCCACTACCGAGGACCGGCGCCTCTCGGCTTGCCTGGTCGGCGGTCGCGTGTGGACGCTCCCCGGATGCGGGCGGCCTCCGTTTGAGGCCTGCGGCCCGCGCAGGGTAATGGGTGCTGCCCGGTGCCGTCCGCGTGACGCGCGGTCGGGCACTTAACCGGGCATGCCCTTCACCTTACAAATTCACACCCTACAGAGCGCGCCATTACCACGCGTGTGGCAGTGATTCTCCGGGGGTGTTCCGCGGCAGTTCCCTGCGGCGGATGCGCCGAAGGGCGGCCCCCCTGGGCAGGGGAGCCGCCCCACGGAGCGGTGTCAGCGAGCGCCGCCCGCGGCGCCGCGGCGGATGCCGAGGCGGTCGACGAGGGTACGGAAACGCTCGATGTCCTTCTTGGCCAGGTACTGCAGCAGGCGGCGGCGCTGGCCGACCAGGATCAGCAGACCACGACGGGAGTGGTGGTCGTGCTTGTGGGCCTTCAGGTGCTCGGTCAGGTCCGAGATACGGCGGGAGAGCATGGCCACCTGGACCTCGGGGGAGCCGGTGTCGCCCTCCTTCTGGCCGAACTCGGCGATGATCTGCTTCTTGACGTCGGCGGCGAGAGCCACGGCATCTCCTTCGGGGTGGCCGAGTGATCCCGGTAGACGACACAGGATCTGACAGAACTCGGACTGACCAAGCGTACCAGCGCCCGCCGGCGTCCCCTTGCACGGGGCGCCGGCGGGCGCGGGAGCGGGTGCGGCGGCGTCAGCTGGTGGCGCCGCGGACCAGTGCGTAGATGTCGAGCACGGCCAGCGCGAGCGGGACGAGCGAGATCAGCATCAGGCTGTCCACCATGTCCAGGATGCGGCCCCAGAACGGGGAGACGCCGAGCCGGGGCACGACCAGCGCGATCGCGGTGAGCAGCGCCGCGCCGACCGCGACGGAGGCCGACAGCCACACGGTGCGCAGGTCGATCGAGGTGTCGGTGCCGCCCTGCTGGATCTGCTCCAGGATGAACAGCGGGGTGTGCAGGGACAGGCCGAGGATCAGCAGGCCGAGGCCGGCCAGGCCGGCGACGGTGAGGCTGAAGACCTGCGCGGTGTAGCGGAACAGCCGGGCGCGCAGCATCGTCGAGACGCCGACGGCCAGGGCGAGCAGCTCGCCGAAGGTGGAGTTGCTGAAGCCGAGCACGGCGCAGGCGCCGATCACGGTGGCCGCGCAGCCGCCGACCAGGCCGACGAGGACCTCGTGGCCGCGGCGGGCCTGGTGGGCGATCCGCTCGTACTGGACGGCCTCGGAGCGGCTGCTCTCCTCGCCGTAGGCGGTGCCGCGGGTGCGGGTCTGGCCGGGGGCGCTGAACCCGACGGGCAGCCGGGCGAAGCGGGCGGAGAGCGCGGGCAGGAAGCCGACCGCGGCGACCGCGGCGACGCCGGTGACGGCCGCGATGTGGGTGGCCGGGGTGCCGTCGAGCAGCACGGCGGCGAAGGTGGCCAGGGTGCCGGCGGCGGCGAGGAAGGAGGAGGCGACGAAGACCGAGTCCTTCTCCGGCAGCAGGCCGACCAGCAGCACGGACACGACGAGCACCGCGACGCAGCCGATCAGGAACTGCAGACGGCCGGGGCCGTCGCCGACGTGGCCGACCGGGGCCGCGCCGGAGCCGGCGATCAGGGCGTGCGGCAGGGCGCCGAGGCCGAGCGCGAGGCCGGCGGCGTGGTCCCCGTAGACCCGGGCGCGGACGCCGGCGAAGGTCACCAGGACGACCGCGGTCACGCCGGAGAGGATGCCGGGCAGGCCGTGCATGTCGTGGCGCAGGTCGGAGAACCAGAGTGCGAAGCCGAGCAGGGCCAGCAGCAGGGTGGCCCCGGTCAGGCCGAAGGCCCGCATGAGGTCGGGGCTCCAGAAGCGGCGGTCGGCCTCGACGGCGCTGGCGATGGCGTCCGCGACGTCGTCGTAGACGGCCGGCGGCAGCGACTCGGCGAACGGGCGCAGGATCAGCAGGTCACCGTCGCGGACCTGCTGGGCGGCCAGCGGCAGGCCGCTGTCCAGCACGGTGCCGTCGCGGCGCACCAGGTGGAACCCGGTGGGCGTGCCGTCAACCTGGGTCTGCCCGGTGAGGCGGAGCACCTCGGGGTAGATGTCGGCGAGCGGCACGTCCTCGGGCAGTGCGACGTCGATCCGGCTGTCCGGTGCGACGACGGTCACCCGGCAGAAACCGGTCGTTGCGCCGGCGCTCATGCGGTCACCTCCACGAGCCCGGAGGACGCGTGGCACACCGCGCACCTCTGACCTGTCCGCTCGCTGTGCTCGCTCACCGGCGCTCCCCCTTGTCGGATTTGCCTGCTCGTCAGCTCTTGCTTTCCCGTCGCCCTTCTCCCGGCCCGACCGGAACTGTCACGGTCGCGGCCAGAGTTGGCGCGGCGTTACCCTACCGCCCGCCGGAGGTGCGATGTCTCCGGGTACCCCGCCCGAATTCCCACCCCCTCGCGGGGGGCGGTGAAATGCCGTGCAACGGTGTGCCGTTGGTGGAGGAGATTCGACGCTTCGTACCGGAAATCTCCTCGGCTGACCCCGTGGTCGAACCGTCGCCGCTGCCCAGTAGGATCGGCCCCTGCGCAAGGCGTACGGGGGCCGGCTGGTGCAGCACCCTCGATTGCGTCTGCGGTCGGCGGAGCGGGGGCGGCGTCATCGCACGGGGCGCCCTCACCCGTACGTAATCGGTGTGCGTGAGGGTTGGTGCCAGTGAGCGAGCGAAGCGAACGGACCGTCAAGAGGTCCGGGTTCCGCGCAGCGGCCGCCGGGCGGAGCGGGGCGGCCGCATGAGTGTCGTGACGGTGAAGCGTCCGCCGCGGGCGTATCCGCCGCCGGTGCCGGACGAGCCGGTGGAGCTGGTGGCTCCGCCGGAGCTGCCGCGGGCCGGCGGCGAGGACTGGATGATGTCCCTGCTGCCGCTGCTCGGCATGGGCGGCTCGGCGGCGTTCTTCTTCTCCCCGGGCGCCCAGGGCCCGATGAAGATCATGGGTGTCCTGATGGTCGCCTCGACCGCGGGTATGGCGGTCGCGCAGATCGTCAAGGCGCGCCGCGGCGGCAATGCCGGCACCGCGGACGAGCGCCGGGACTACCTCAAGTACCTGCAGCAAATGCGCCGGCAGGTGCGGCGCACGGCGGAGCGGCAGCGCGGTGCGCTGCTGTTCACCCACCCCGAGCCGGACCAGCTGTGGTCGATCGTGGCCGAGGGCCGCCGGCTGTGGGAGCGCAGGCCCACCGAGGCGGACTTCGCGCAGGTGCGGCTCGGTACCGGGCCGCAGCAGCTGTCGACGCCGATCGTCGCGCCGCAGACGGCCCCGATGGACGAGCTGGAGCCGATGGCCGCCGAGGCCATGGGCACCTTCATCAAGTCGCACGGCACCCTGCAGGACCTGCCGCTGGCGGTCTCGCTGCGCGCCTTCTACCACATCACGGTGTGCGGCGACCCGGACACCGTGTACGGCAACGTCCGGGCGATGATCGCCCAGTTGACGACCCTGCACTCGCCGGACGACCTGATGGTCGCCGTCGCCGCCGCCCCGGGCGCGGTCGACGAGTGGGAGTGGGCGAAGTGGCTGCCGCACGCGCAGCACCGCAAGGAGAACGACGGCGCCGGTTCGCGCCGCCTGATCGCCACCGGCCTCGGCGAGCTTGAGGAACTGCTCGCCAAGGAGCTGGAGGGCCGCAAGGGCTTCTCCCGGGACAACGTGCCGAGTGCCGACAAGCCGCACCTGATCGTGGTCATGGACGGCGCCTCGGTGCCGCACGACTCGATCCTGGCCGGCCCGGACGGCGTGGAGGGCGTCACCGTCGTCGAGGTCGTCCCCGGTGACCTGGACGAGCCCAGCGGCCACCTGGTCGTCACGGTCGGCAAGGACAGCCTGCTGCTGGAGTCCGCCTCCGGCGCGTCCTACTCGGGCCGGCCGGACACGCTGTCCGCCTGGCAGTCCGAGGCGCTGGCCCGCCAGCTGGCCCCGTTCCGGGTGTCGGCCGGCGGGGACGACGGCGACCCGTCGCTGGTGTCCATGGACTTCACCGAGATGATGAACACCGGCGACCCGGGCTCCTTCGACCCGGCCCGGCACTGGCGGCCGCGCCCGATGGCCGAGAAGCTCAAGGTGCCGCTGGGTGTCGGCCAGAACGGCGAGTACGTCTGGCTGGACATCAAGGAGGCCTCGCTCCAGGGCATGGGCCCGCACGGCATGTGCGTCGGCGCGACCGGTTCCGGCAAGTCCGAGGTGCTGCGCACCATCGTGCTGGCGCTCGCGGTGACCCACTCCTCCGAGGTGCTGAACCTGGTCCTCGCGGACTTCAAGGGTGGTGCCACCTTCGCCGGCATGGCGGAGATGCCGCACACCGCGGCCGTGATCACCAACCTCGAGGGCGAAGCGACCCTGATCGACCGCATGCGCGACGCGATCGAGGGCGAGATGAACCGCCGCCAGGAGCTCCTGCGGGCGGCGGGCAACTACGCCAACATCAACGAGTACGAGCGGGCCCGTGCGGCGGGTGCGGCGCTGGACCCGCTGCCCTCGCTGCTGATGATCATCGACGAGTTCTCCGAGCTGCTCACCGCCAAGCCGGACTTCATCGACCTGTTCATCCAGATCGGCCGCATCGGCCGTTCGCTCGGTATGCACATGCTGCTCGCCTCGCAGCGACTGGAGGAGGGCAAGCTCCGCGGTCTGGACACCTTCCTCTCCTACCGCCTGGGTCTGCGCACCTTCTCGGCCGCCGAGTCGCGGGCCGCGATCGGTGTGCCGGACGCCTACCACCTGCCGCCCATCCCCGGCGTCGGCTACCTGAAGTTCGGCTCCGACGTCATGGAGCGCTTCCGGGCCGCGTACGTCTCCGGCCCCTACCGTCCGCCGGGCCAGCAGCGCACCAGCGGCGGCCAGGTGATCACCGCGCAGCCGGTGCTGTTCACCGCCGCCGAGGTGGCGGTCGTCGAGCCGGTGGTCGAGGAGGTGTTCGAGGAGGTCGAGGAGATCGACGACTCGCTGCTCGACACCATGCTCGACGTGTTCGTGCAGCGCATGATCAGCCAGGGCCCGCCGGCCCACCAGGTGTGGCTGCCGCCGCTGGAGGAGGCGCCGAGCATCGACGGCCTGGTGCCACCGCTGCAGGTCACCGCGGAGCGCGGCCTGACCTCGCCGGAGTTCGGCGCGCTCGGCCGCCTGGTGGTGCCGGTCGGCATCGTCGACAAGCCGCGCGACCAGCGCCGCGACGTGATGTACCAGGACTACTCGGGCGCGGCCGGCCACGGTCTGATCGTGGGCGGTCCGCAGTCCGGCAAGTCCAACATGGTGCGCACCCTGGTCTCCGGGTTCGCGGTCACGCACACCCCGGTCGAGGTGCAGTTCTACCTGCTGGACTTCGGCGGTGGCGCGTTCGGCGCGCTGGCCGGCCTGCCGCACGTCGGCGGGGTGGCCGGACGCCTGGACGTCGAGAAGGTGCGCCGCATGGTCAGCGAGGTGCACGGTGTGCTCAACCGGCGCGAGGAGCTGTTCCGCTCGGCCGGCATCGACACCGTCACCACCTACCGCTCCCGCCGCGCGGCCGGCCAGCTGCCGGACGAGCAGTTCGGCGACGTCTTCCTGATCATCGACGGCTGGCTGACCTTCAAGCAGGAGTACGAGGTCCTCGAGCCGGTCATCAACGACATCGCGCAGCGCGGTCTGACCTACGGCGTGCACGTGATCGTCACCGCGGCGCGGTACGCGGAGGTGCGGCCGGCCCTCAAGGACCTGCTGCAGAACCGCACCGAGCTGCGCCTCGGCGACTCGATGGAGTCGGAGATCGACCGCAAGGTCGCGGTCAACGTCCCGGCGGGCTCGCCCGGCCGCGGTCTGACCGCAGCCAAGCTGCACTTCCTGTCCGGCCTGCCGCGCCTGGACGGCTCGTCCGGGACGGAGGACCTGGCGGACGGCGTGGCCGACCTGGTGGCACAGATCGACGCCGCGTGGACGGGGCCGCGCGCCCCGCAGGTCCGCATGCTGCCGGCCGTCCTGGACGGCCACGCGCTGCCGAAGGGCTTCGAGCACCCCGAGCTGGGTGTGGCCTTCGGTGTGGACGAGGTCGAGCTCGCGCCGGTCTTCGTCAACTTCGAGACCGACCCGCTGTTCATCGTCTTCGGCGAGAGCGAGTCCGGTAAGTCGGCGCTGCTGCGGATGCTGATCAAGCAGATCACCGAGCGGTACACCCCGGACCAGGCGGGCATCGTGGTCGGCGACTTCCGCCGCTCGCTGCTCGGCGTGGTGCCGCAGGAGTACCTGGTGGAGTACTCGGCGGCGGCGCCCGCGATGTCGGCGGCCGTGGAGATGCTCCGCGGCGCCTGTTCGCGCCGCCTGCCCGGCCCGGACGTCACGCCGGAGCAGCTGCGCAACCGCAGCTGGTACAGCGGCAAGGACATGTTCGTGATCGTGGACGACTACGAGCTGGTCGCCACCTCCTCGGGCAACCCGATGGCGCCGCTGGCCGAGTTCCTGCCGTTCGCCCGCGACATCGGCCTGCGCGTGATCATCGCGCGCAGCGCCGGCGGTGCCGGCCGCTCGCTGTTCGAGCCGGTCATGCAGCGGATGCGCGAGCTGGGCGGCCAGGGTGTGCTGCTCTCGGGCGACAAGAACGAGGGTGCGCTGCTCGGCACGGTCAAGCCGCAGCCGCTGCCGCCGGGCCGCGGTGTGTTCGTCTCCCGCCGGATCGCCTCCGGCCAGACGGTGCAGACGGGCTGGCTGCCCGCCCCGTGACCGCCCCGTGGTGGTGACCTTGCGTGACCGGAAGGGCCGGACTCCTCGGAGTCCGGCCCTTCCGGCGTCCCAGGCCGTGGACGGTGCCAGAACGTTATCTACTTTTTTGCCGGCGCCGGCTGCGGTTCCCGTACCGGTCGGGGCGCCGCCCGGGCCCCGGGAGGGCCGCCTGCAGCCCAAGGAGTGAAACGGCTCACAGCCTTCGATTCATTGATCATAGTCGCAGTTTTGCCTTTGATTCAATCTTCACTCATCCGAGTTGACAAGACGGACAAAGGTGAAAATTGCCACACGGCATCAACAGATCGCATGTTTATGCGGCTCGGCGCAACGGATTCCGTAGCAGATCGCGCGTTGACGCAAGCAAAGCGTCGCGGTTCCATGGCCATCCGGGAGCGACGAGACACAAGGCCGCCCAGCGCCCATCGGAGGCGATACCGCTCCCTCCCCCAAGCCCCGCACAGCCGATCGGATGCCCCATGACCGACACGCTTCGCCCGCCACTCGCCGTAGCCGAACCCACGGCGGCGACGGGCACTCCCAAGAAGCTCACCCGTTCGATCGGTGTCGTGGGCGGAACCCTGCTCACGCTCTCCTGCGTGACCCCGGCGTCCTCGCTGTTCGTCATCGTGCCGGAGCTGTTCTCCTCGCTCGGCACCTTCACCGCCATGTCGATCGCCATCGGCGCGCTCATCTGCATCGCGGTGGCCTTCTGCTACTCCGAGCTCGGCACCCTCGTCCCCAGCGCCGGCGGCGAGTACGCCATGGTCGGCACCCTGGCCGGGCGCTTCGCGGGCTGGCTGGTCTTCATCCAGTCGCTCATCGTCGTGATGATCGTGCCCTCACTGATCGCGATCGGCACCGCCGACTACCTGGCACCCATCGTCCACGTGGACGCCCGCTGGGCCGGCGCCGCCGTCATGATCGCCGCCACCGTGGCGGGCCTGCTGGACCTGCGCGCCAACGCCTGGATCACCGGCATCTTCCTCGTCCTGGAGGTCATCGCCGCCGCGGTGGTCGCCTTCCTGGGCTTCGGCCACGCCGAGCGCGGCGCGAGCAGCCTCTTCCACGGCTCGGTCGTCACGGACGGCGCCACGAGCGCGGTCGGCCTCGGTGCGATCGTCGCCGCCATGGGCACCGCACTCTTCGTCACCCAGGGCTTCTCCACCGCCATCTACCTCTCCGAGGAGCTGGAGAACCCCCGCCGCAACGTCGCCCGCACCGTGCTGTGGACGCTGGCCCTGTCGGTCGTCATCATCATCGTCCCGGTCGTCGCCATCACCATGGGCGCCCCGGACCTCGCCGCCCTGAGCGCAGGCAACATCTCCGACCTGGTGACCGGCTGGAGCAACTCCGCGGTCGGCACCTTCATCAGCCTCTGCGTCGCGCTGGCCATCATCAACGCCGGCATCGTCATGGTCATCCAGAACTCCCGGGTGCTGTTCGCCTCCGGCCGCGACAAGGCCTGGCCCGAGCCGGTCAACCGCGCCTTCGGCACCCTCAACCGGTTCAGCGCCCCGTGGGTCTCCACGCTGGCGGTCGGCGTCCCCGGCGCGGTGCTCTGCTTCGTCCCGCAGGACCAGCTGACCAACATCACCGGCGTCGCGGTCACCGCGCTCTACCTGCTGGTCGCCGTGGCCGCGCTGTTCTCCCGCCGCGCCCACCACAAGCACGCCCCCGCCTGGCGCCAGCCGCTGTGGCCGGTGCTGCCCGTCCTGCTGACCGTCGGCCTGGCCTACCTGCTGACCCAGCTGGACGCCAAGGCCCTGCTATGGACCGGCGGCATCACGGTGGCGGCGAGCCTGTACTGGCTGTTCTACCTGCGCCCCCGGCAGTCCGAGCGCTGGGTGATCACCCTGCCCGAGGACGAGCAGGTCTGACCCGCCCGGACACCGCGAACGCCGTCGGCCCGGCCCCCGTTGCGGGGCCGGGCCGACGGCGTCGTACGGGCGCTGCGGAGGCTCAGCCCTCGCGGCGGCGCCGGTGGTCGCGCAGGACGACCGAACCGCCCGCCAGGGCCGCCACGGCGAGGACGCCGCCGCCCAGCACGTAGGTGCCCGTCCGGCGGTCCCGGTCGGCCTGGGTCTCCGCCAGGCCGAGCGGCTGCGCGACGACCGGCACCCGGTCGAGCGCCACCTTCGGGTCCTCGTGCGGCTCGCTCGCCTGCTCGTCGCCGCTCTGCACGGCCTTCACCGGGTCGACGACGCCCCAGCCGATGAACTTGTTCGGGCCGCGCTGGTTGCGCTGCGCGGTCTGCATGATGCGCGCGCAGATCTGCGCCGCCGTCCAGTCCGGGTAGGCGCCCTTCAGCAGGGCGGCCACGCCGGCCACGTAGGGTGCGGAGAAGCTGGTGCCGTTGTCGACGCACTGGCCGCCGGCCGGCACGGTGGAGAGCATGTCCACACCCGGCGCGGCGACCTTGACGAACTCGCCGTACTCGGAGAACGGCGCGCGCTCGTTGTTGCGGTCCGAGGCCCCGACCGCCAGCACGGGCTTGAAGGCGGCGGGGAAGGTGTCGCCCTCGCGGCCGTCGTTGCCGGAGGAGGCGACGATGACCACGCCCTGCTTGTCCGCGGCCAGGACCGCGGCCTCGAGCTGGTCCTTGAACGTGAAGTCGGCCTTGTCGCCCTCGGCCCGGACGTCCTGCGAGATGTTGATGACGTCAGCGCCCTGCTTCACCGCGTCGTTGATCGCCGTGATCAGGCTCTCGACCGAGCCGCTGCCCTGGTCGTCGTTCTGCTTGAAGGACAGGATGACCGCGTCAGGCGCGAGCCCCACGAAGCCCGTCCCGGCGATCGGCTTGGCCGCGATGATGCCGGCCACCTTGGTGCCGTGGCCGACCGTGTCGGTCTTGGCGTCGGGCTTCTGGTTGCTCTGCTTGTCGACCAGGTAGGAGCCGCCGGCGAAGACCTTGCCCTGCAGCTGCAGGTTGCGGTCGTCCACGCCGGTGTCGATCACCGCGACCTTCACCGGGTCGCCCTTCTTCCGGCCCGGCACGTCCTTGGCCAGCTTGCCGGTCCGGCCGTCCTTCCAGAGCTCGTTGAGCAGCACCCGCTGGAGCGCCCACGGCGTGCCCTGCACGTTGTCGGACGGGAACTTGCACTCACCGGCCGCGGCTATGCCGATCGGCGACCAGAGCGCCGAACCCTGCGACGCCGACGGCGAGGGCGTGGGCGTGGCCGCGTACGCCGGGGCCGCGGCGAACGAGCCGACCACCCCCAGCACCACGGATGCGGCGGCCGCCCTGCGGAACGTACCCAACGACACCTGTCTTCCCCTCATGCTCCGGATGCCGTGCGCGTCTGTACGCGCCGTGGGCGGGCGCCCGGTCGGACGCCCGCCCACATCAGAAAAGCCGCGCCGCGAGGCGGCAGGGGCTCAGGCGCCCCAGACGTTCGCGTTCTTGGACTCGGTCGCCTGGTAGCTCTGCGCCGCGTTGTCCAGCGTGGTGGCGATCTGGCCGAGCACCTGCTGCAGGTCGGCGGCCTTGTTGTCCCACTCGGCCTGGCGGGCCTGGTAGCCCTGCTGGGCCGCACCCTCCCAGCTGGCGGCGATGCGCTGGACGCCGGCCTTCAGCTCGTCCAGCTGCGACTGGATGCGCTGGGCGGTCTGACGGATCTCCGACGCGGAGTTCTGAATGGTGGAGAAATTGACGAGAATGTGGTCGGACATGGTGTCTCCTAGTCGATGGAATCGGCGCGACCCGACACGCGGGCCGATTTACGGCCGCGGCCGTACGGACCCGCGAGGATCAGAAAGAGCCGCCGACGCCGGTCATCGAGGACTGCTGGTCCTGCTCGGTCTGCGCGTACAGCTTGGTCGTCGCCTCGATCGCCTGCTTGATCTCGTCGAGCACCTTGTTGAGCGCCGTGGCGTCCTCGTTGAAGCGGGTCTGCATCTGCTGGTAGGCCTGCGCCGCCGCACCCTGCCAGCCCGACTTGATCGAGTCGACCAGCGAGTTGAGCCGCTGAATCTCGCCCTGGACCTGCGCGTTCACCTCGCCGATGCGGTTGGCGAAGGCATTCATTTCCTCAGCGGTCGTCTTGAACTGACCAGCCATGATCCACCGTCCCCCATGAGACTGACATTTGTTTTCGGGTAGTGCCGATACGGCCTACCCGGCGACACCACGTTGCGGTGTCCCCAGCACTGTAGCCGCCGAGCGCAAGTCACCCAACACCGGAGTACCGGTAGTTACCAGACCATGACACGGCCGCCACGCAACCGCCCTGACGTCGCGTCACGCGGTCTGAGCGGTCTCCGCGGCCTTGGTGCTCAGCGAACCGCCGGCCGGCACCAGCATCGACCAGCTCAGCGGAACCATGGTCGGCACCACGGTCTTGTAGCCGAGCCGGGCCTGGGCGCCGTTCTCCTCGCCGTTGCCCTGCTGCTGTTGCTGCGGCGCGGCGCTCGGCGCCGGCGAAGGCCCGTTGCCACCGTCGTTGTTGGCCTGCAGCGAGTAGCGCAGCCCGGTCTCGGTGATCAGGAACGTGGTGCCGGAGCTGTCCTGCGCGCCCGGGCCGGTCTGGCCGTCCACCGCGCGGTACAGCAGGCCGTGACCGGGCGTCACATGGGCGCTCGCGGAGCCCAGCGACACCTTCGCCGGATAGTCGGTGTGCGCCCATACGGTGCGCTTCACGGCGCCCTTGTCGTAGCCCTCGAAGGTGCTGCAGATCACCGTGCGGGTGCCCTTGGGGCCGGCGTTGAGCGGCAGCTGCGGCTTGGCGTCCGGCAGGTCGCCGGTGTCCAGCATCGACTTGTCGACCAGCGACGCCAGTTCGGCGTTGTCCTTCGGCGAGATCTCCGTGGCCTTCGGCGTCGCTGCCCGGCCGTACGCCACCTGCAGGTCGGGGTTGTTGCGGATCACCTCGGCCTGGAACGGCGTCACCACGAACAGCTTCTCCTTGCCGACCACGTAGTACGTGTTCTGGAAGACCAGCAGCCGGCCGACGAACCGCTCCTGCGTGTTGCTGATCGGGACGTTGGAGGAGGTCCTGACCTCCTTGTTCAGGTCCTTGATCTCCGGGAACACGATCGGATCGCCGTTCTCCAGGGTGTCCAGCCAGGCCTTGGTCACCTGCTGGGGCTGCGCGCCGTCGCCGAACAGGCCGGACTCCAGCGCCTTCCGGTTGCGGCCCTCCAGATCCGTCTTGCCGACCGCGTGCTTCACGCCGTTCATGTCGACCAGGTACTTGCTGCCCTCGTCGCCCTTGCGCACCGGCGGCGCCTGCACGTAGAGCCCCTGGCCCTCCTGCAGCACCCTGGCCGGGTCCGACAGCACCTTGGCGTCCTGGCCCGCCGCGACGAACACCGCCTGGTTGATGCTCACCTGGCTGGTGTCGACACCGGGGCGGTCGCACACCGACCACTTCTTCGCCTCCCCCGCGTCGGCGGAGGACGGCAGCTTGTCCGGCGCGTACGGGATGCCGATGGTGGCGCCGTGGTTCTTGTAGTTGTCGAGCACCTTGTCGGCGACCTGGACGACCTTGGAGCCGGCCGGCAGCAGCAGCTTGGCGGACGACATGTTGAGGACCTGGTGCAGCACCTTCTCGTGCGTCTGCGGGTCCTCCAGCACCACGTACCGGGTCGTGGAGTCCTTGCCCTGGATGATGTTCTTGCCGTCGTCCCAGTTCATCGGGGCACTGGGCTTGATGACGCCCCACATGCCGAAGCCCGCCACGACCACCGCGGCCACCACGAAGCTGGGCAGCACCGCCCGCACCGGGCGCGGCGCGTCCTCGTCGTTGCCCCCGCCACCGGGCTGCAGGAACGCGCCCACCGTCCGCCGCCGGGCGAAGTTGTACGCGTTCAGCTCGTCCCTGCGTGATGCCATGCTCGTCCCCGTCTCCCCTGTTGTACGGCGCCTGTACGTCCGTCAACGCACGTTCGCCGTGCGCGAGTCTGCCACCCGGCGGGCACCGCTCGCGCTGAACCCTCTACGATGCCGCAGCAGACGGTGAGTACGGTAACGGGTAGGGTTCACCGCCCGGTCGGCCGGGCCGTGACATCTGATCAGAGAGGGTCCATCGGGGGATGCCAAGCCAGACCGCTCCAGCTCGACGAAGCGCCTCGCACGGCCGCAGGCCGGGAGGCCGGGGGGCCGACCCGGGCGGCCGTCGGGCCCGGTCCGCGGCGCCCGCGACCGCACCGGTGGCGCTGCGCGTCCACCCCCGCCCCGGCCGGCTCGGCCGCCGGCTCCAGCTGCAGCAGCTGGTGATGCTGGAGGTCGCGGCCGCCCTGGTCGCGGTCGGCTGGACGATCGCCCCGGCGATGGCCGGCGCGTTCGCCGTGCCCGCCGTGCTGCTGGCGATCGTGGCCCTGCTCCCGCTCGGCGGCCGCACCCTGCCCGAGGCGCTGCGCATCCGGTCGGCCCTGAAGGCCCGCCGCAAGGAGGCGCAGTACAACGTGCCGCCGCCCGGCACCGACCCGGCGCTCGCCCCCGCCCTGGAGGTCGAGCCCGCGCTGCGCACCTGCACCCACGTCACCGAGACCGACCTCGGCGACGGCCGGCCCATGCGCCGGGAGACCGGCATGGTCGGCGACGGCACCTTCTACACCTCCGTGCTGCTGGTGCAGGCCAAGGACCAGCCGCTGCGCCCGGCCCGCACCGCGCTGCCGCTGCCGCTCGACATCGTCTGCTCGGCGCTCCAGGTCGACGACATCTCCCTGGAGTCCGTCCAGCTGGTGCAGCACACCCAGCCCGCGCCGGCCCCGCACCTGCCCGACCAGTCGCTGGCCGCCCGCGCCTACCAGCAGCTGCAGGACGGCCCCGCCACCCCGGCGCTGCGGCTGACCTGGGTCGCGCTCAAGCTCAACCCGGAGACCTCGTCCACCGCGGTGCTCGCCCGCGGCGGCGGCGAGGAGGGCGCCCGCAAGACCCTCCAGCGCGTCACCGACCAGCTCGCGGGCCGGCTCAACGCCGCCGGGTTCACCGCCACCGTGCTCGACGAGCAGGAGCTGATCGCCGCCCTGGCCATCTCGATCTGCGCCAACCCGGTGGCCGTGGCCGGCCGCCAGGGCAGCGGCGGCGGCGGGGCGGCCGCCCGCCGCACCCAGGAGAGCAGCAAGTTCTGGCGGATCGACGACCGCTGGCACAGCACCTTCTGGATCTCCAAGTGGCCGCAGCTCAGCCGCCCGGGCGGCGCCCCCGGCCGGATCTCCGCGCCCGACATGGTCAACCTGGTCACCGGCACGCCCGCGCTGGCGAGCACCTTCAGCCTGACGGCCAGCCGGGGCACCGGCGGCTCGGTCGCCGTCAGCGGCCACGTCCGGGTCACCGGCCGCAGCGAGAGCGAGGTCGCCCAGGTCGGGCGCCTGGTGGAGTCGCGCGCGCAGAGCGCCGGCGTCGGCCTGACCCGCCTCGACCTGGAGCAGGCGCCCGGCCTGCTCGCCACGCTGCCCCTGGGAGGGACGTCCTGATGGCCTATCAGTCCTACCCCACCCAGGCGCCGCAGCCTGCCGCCGAGCAGGCCCGGCCGGTCCGCGTCCGGCCCGGCTTCGGGCTGCGCGGCCCCAAGCGCGAGAAGCACGTGCTCACCACCGAGGACCTGGGCGCGCTGTCCTTCCCGGTCGGCGACGACGGCGTGGTCATCGGCGTCGACCCGCAGCAGCAGCCCGCGGTGATCGGCCTGTTCCGCCCGCACGCCTACGACGTGGTACTGGTCGGCGGCATGTGGACGGCCCAGGTCATCGCCCTGCGCGCGGCGGCGACCGGCGCCCGGGTGGCCGTGGAGACCGGCCGTCCGCAGGCCTGGGCGCCGATGGCGCAGGCCGCCGGCGGCGGCCAGCCCTGCGTGACGATCCACCAGGTCGGCCGGCTCGGCCCGCAGGGCGCCTCGGTGGCGTCCCCGGTGCTGGTGATCCGCGACCTCGGTGCGCGTCCCTCGCGCAGCCGACTGTCGGCCGCTCCCTGGCAGACCACACTGACCCTGCTGCCGTACCTCGGCCCGAACGCGAGCCGCGTGCTCAACTCGGCCGACCTGGTGGGTGTGCAGCGCATCTCGCCGCAGGAGGCGGAGACCGTCTCGCGCATCCTGTCGCTCGGCGACCAGGAGGTCGCCGCGCTGCCGACGCTCGGCGACAACATCACCCTGTGGGCGACCCGGATGCGCCGCCAGTACGTGATGACCAACCCCGTCGAGGCCGAGGCCCAGCTGCTGGGCGGCCCCCGCCGGATGGACTGACAGCACCTCATGGCACGGACGGCGTCCGTGCCCGCTGCGGCCGGCACGGACACCCGTGTCGGCCGCGACCGTTTCGAGCGGTCACGGCCGGGGACGGGGGAGGCAGGAGGCCGCGCGGCGGGCGTTCACCCTTTGGACGGTTCCCGGTGCGACGATCTGCCGTGCCCGCCGTGGTCCGGCAGCCGGTACCGCCTTCAGGTGACCGCGGATCACGTCCTAGTCTTGTAGCCCGACCACCGCGAAGAGCGTCGACGAAAACGAGGGAGCCCCAGTGAGCAGCGATCGGGACGGCGTCTACGTCGGCGACAACGCGGCGGAGGACGACGACGACTGGTCGGACGAGCCCGATTACGCTCCCCCGTCCTGGTACACCCAGAGCGCGGCGCCGGCGCAGCCGGCACCCGCGCCCGCCCCCTCGCCACCGCCTGCCGTGCCGCAGCCGGTGCCCCAGCCGCCGGTCGCCCCCGAGCCCCCGGTGGCGCAGCCGCCCGTGCCGGCGCCCGCTCCCGCGCCGGCCGCGGAGTCCGTCCCCGTCCCGGCTCCTGCTCCCGTACCGGTGGCCGAGCAGCCGCCGGCCGTGCCGGTGCCGTCGCCGGAGCCGGTGGCGCCCACCGCGGAGGAGGCGCCGGTGCCGCCGGTGGCCGAGCCGGTCCCTGCTCCCGCGCCGGCCCCTGTTCCTGCTCCCGTTCCTGCTCCGGTCGCGGCCGAGGCGGAGCCCGCGGTCGAGCTGCAGTCGGCCGAGCCGGCTCCCGCTCCGATCGCTCCCGCGCCTGCGCCCGTTCCGGCGCCGGCCCCGGAGCAGCAGGTGGCGCAGCCGTGGCCGCCCGCGCCCGAGCAGAACGCCGCGTACGCCCCGCCGCAGCAGCCGGTGCCGCCGGGCCCGCCGGGCCCGCCGCCGTTCCAGCAGAGCGTGCCGCAGCCGGGTCCCGCGCCGCAGCCCGGTCCGTGGCCGCAGCAACAGGCTGTGCCGCCCACCGTGCCCGGTCCCGCCCCGGTGCCCGGCCCCGCGCCGCAGCCGGGCCCCGGTCCTGCGCCGCAGCCCGGTCCTGCCCCGGTGCCCGGTCCGCCGGTCGATCCGCGGACGGGCGGCTGGCCTCAGCCGCACGCGTACCCGCAGCAGCAGCCGTACCCGCAGCAGGGCGGGGTGCCGCAGGCTCCCGCGGCGTTCCAGCAGCCGGGCCCGCAGCAGGGCATGGCGCACGGTGCTGCGCTGGGCTACACCGCGGCGGTCGAGCTGTCCTCGGACCGTCTGCTGCGCGGCCAGCCGAAGGCGCAGCGGCAGCAGCCGCGGTTCCAGTTCGGCGGCAAGGCGGCGCAGGCCGACCGGGCGCGCAGGCTGGAGATCATCCGTACGCCGGTGATGAGCTGCTACCGGATCGCGGTGATCAGCCTCAAGGGCGGTGTCGGCAAGACCACGACGACGACCTCGCTGGGTGCGACGCTCGCCAGCGAGCGCCAGGACAAGGTCATCGCGATCGACGCCAACCCGGACGCCGGCACGCTCGGCCGCCGGGTGAAGCGCCAGACCGGCGCGACCATCCGCGACCTGGTGACGGCCATCCCGCACCTGCGCAGCTACATGGACATCCGCCAGTTCACCTCGCAGGACCTGCACTCGGGCCTGGAGATCCTGGCGAACGACGTCGACCCGGCGGTCTCCACCACCTTCGACGACTCGGACTACCGCCAGGTCATCCAGACGCTCGGCCAGCACTACCCGATCATCCTGACCGACTCCGGCACCGGTCTGCTGTACAGCGCGATGCGCGGTGTGCTCGACCTGGCCGACCAGCTGATCATCGTCTCCACGCCGAGCGTGGACGGCGCCTCCAGCGCCTCCACCACGCTCGACTGGCTGTCCGCGCACGGCTACGCCGATCTGGTGCAGCGCAGCATCACGGTGGTCTCCGGAGTCCGCGAGACCAGCAAGATGATCAAGGTCGAGGACATCGTCGCGCACTTCCAGACCCGCTGCCGCGGCGTCGTGGTGGTGCCGTTCGACGAGAGCCTGGCGGCCGGCGCCGAGGTCAACCTGGCCATGATGAAGCCCAAGGTCCGCGACGCGTACTTCGAGCTGGCCACCCTGGTCGGCGAGGACATCGCCCGCACCCAGCAGGCCCAGCAGGCCGCCTGGGCGCAGCAGCAGGGCTACGGCCAGCAGATGCCGCCCCAGCAGCAGCCGTACCCGCAGCAGCCGGGCTACCCGCAGCAGCAGCCCCAGCAGGGCTACGGCTACCCGGGCCAGCCCGCGCCGGGCGCGCCGTGGGCGCCGCAGCCGGGCCAGGCCCCGCCGCCCGGCTGGGGCCAGCAGCCCCCGCCGGCCCAGCCCGGCGCGCAGCCGCTGCCGCAGGAGTGGCAGCAGCCGCAGCAGCCGGGGTACGGATACCCCCCGCCGCAGGACGGCCAGCAGCCCCCGCCGCCCGGGTACGGATACCCGCCGCCGCAGCAGTGACGGAAACGCCGCAGGCCCCCGACGCCGGACGTCGGGGGCCTGCGGTGCGTCCGGGGCCGGTCAGCCGACGGTGTCGGTGAGCTCGCGGGACTGCTTGACGTCGTCGGCCATCCGCTCCAGCAGAGCCTCGATCGAGTCGAACTTCTCCATGCCGCGCAGGTAGGCCAGGAAGTCCACGGCCACGTGCATGCCGTACAGGTCGAGGCCGACCCGGTCGATGGCGTACGCCTCGACGGTGCGCGCGGTGCCGTCGAAGGTCGGGTTGGTGCCGACCGAGATGGCGGCCGGCATGCGCTCGCCGCCGGCGGTGAGCCATCCGGCGTAGACGCCGTCGGCGGGGACGGCGCTGTGCGGCACGGTCTCCACGTTGGCGGTGGGGTAGCCGAGTTCGCGGCCGCGCTGGGCGCCGCGGACGACCACGCCCTCGACCCGGTGCGGGCGGCCGAGCACCTCGGCGGCGCCGGCCATGTCGCCGGAGGCGACCAGCCGGCGGCACAGGCTGGAGGAGAACGCCTCGCCGTCGCCGGCGGCGCCGCTCACCTGCAGGTCGAGCACCTCGACCTCGAAGTCGTCGGCGCGGCCGAGCTCGGCGAGCAGCGCGACGTTGCCGGCGGCCCGGTGGCCGAAACGGAAGTTCGGGCCCTCGACCACGGCCTTGGCGCGCAGCGCGTCCACCAGCACCGACCGGACGAAGAACTCCGGTGACTCCTGGGAGAATTCGAGGGTGAACGGCAGGACGAGCACCGCGTCGACACCGAGCCCCTCGATCAGTTCGGCCCGGCGGGGCTGCGGGGCGAGCAGGGCCGGGTGGCTGCCCGGCCGGACGACCTCGCTGGGGTGCGGGTCGAAGGTGACCACGACGGACTTGGCGCCGAGCTCGCGGGCGCGTGCCACCACCCGCTCGACGATCAGCTGGTGGCCCCGGTGCACACCGTCGAACGATCCGATGGTGACGACGCTGCGCCCCCAGTCCCCGGGGATCTCCTCCAGGCCACGCCAGCGCTGCACCTGACCGCTCCTTGTCCCTCTGCCGCGCCTCGGGAGGCGCTCGAACACTCAACCCGAACCCCTATAGCGTGCCATGAGCCCGTCCCTGCTTCGGCACCGGAATGGCCTCGGCGGCCCGGCCGGTGCGTTCGGCCTCGGCCGCGGCGTACTGCGGGTCGCGTCCGGCGGCGGCGAGGGCGCGCAGCCGGGCGGTCAGCGGGCCCTCGGGCGGGGGCGGCGCGGTGTCGGGCCAGTCGGCGAGCAGCCGGGCGAAGGCGGCCGTCCGCCCGGCCGCGCGGACGAGTGCGGTGTCGGCCTCCGGCCAGCGTGCGGCGATCCGCCGGACGAGTTCGCGGGCCCGCTCGGGGGCGGTGCGGGTGCAGCCGTCGGCGAGGCGGTCCAGGACGGCGGCGAGGACGCCGGGGTCGCGCTCGGCGGCGAGCAGGGCGTCCAGCAGGGCGTCGCGGCCGGGGCCGTCGGGGCCGTCCTGGGCGGCGAGCACGGGGGCGAAGACCTTGCGGACGGTGGCGGGGGCGGCGACGACCTCGGCGAGCAGCGGGCGGGCGTCGTGCCCGGCCGCCAGCAGGACCTCCAGGTGGGCGGCCAACTGCCCTGCGCGCTCCGGGTGTTCGCGCAGCTGGCGGGCGGCGAGCAGGACGCCCTCGCGGACCGTCCCGGGGTCGGCGGCGCCGGCCAGCAGCCGCAGGCCGTCCGCGACCGGCGCGGCGGGCCGGGCGAGGCGGCTGCGGACGGCCGCCAGCACCTCCTCGGGGTGGTCCGCCAGCGCGGGGGCGAGGGCGGCCGCGCCGACGAAGCGGTCGTCGGCGTCGTACGCCTCGAGGGCGCGCGGCAGGTGGGCGGCCCGGTCGTCGGGGTCGCGGAGCAGCAGGGCGAGTGCGGCGCCGTGCAGGGCGGGCTCGTTCTCGCGGGCGAGCAGGGCGAGTGCGGCGAAGCGCAGCAGCCGCTGCCCGGCGGGACCGGCGTGCGGGGCGGTGCGCTGGGCGTGCACGGCGGCGGCGACGTGCCGTTCGGGGCGGGGGTCGTGGGCCCAGCGGTCGACGGCGCGGCAGACCGCCGAGGGCTCGTCCTCGGCGAGCCGGGCGAGCAGGGCGTCGGCGCGCGGGTGGGCGGCGGCGGCCAGGGCGTCCGCCAACTCGTCGAGGGCGAGCCGCCGGTGGGCGTACAGCAGGTCGTGCGCGAGGTCGGCGACGGTGGCACCGGTGCCGTCGGCGAGCGGGCCGGTGTCGGCGAACCAGGCGCACAGCAGCGGCTGGACGGCGGCCGGGTCGGCCGCCAGCAGGGCCTCGGCGGCGGCGCGGTGGGGGCCGCCGGGCGGGTCGGTGCGCACCAGCCGGCGCAGCAGGTCCAGCCGGTCCGTCGGGGCCAGCGGCAGCGTCGACCACCAGGCGGGGGTGAATCCGCCGTGCCGGGTGAGCCGTTCCAGCAGGGCGCGGTGGTCGGCGGGCCGGGGCAGGGCGGGCACCACGTCGGTGATCAGCCGGGCGGCCCACCAGGAGGCGTCGGAGCCCGGCGGGGCGGTCTCCAGGGTGTGCTGCAGGCGGTGCAGGTGTTCGTCGAGGGCCCGGCGCTCGCCGCTCTCGGCGAGTCGGCACAGTGCGGCGGCGACCGGGCCGACGCGGTGCCGGGGCACGCCGTGGCCGTCGTGGTCGGCCGGGGTGCCGCCCGCCGGCTCCCCCGGCGGGCCGAGGAGCAGGTCCAGGGCGCGGTCGAGGTCGAGGTGGCGGCCCAGCAGCCAGTCGGCGTGGTCCTCGTGGGCGAGCCGGTGGCCGTCCCCGGCGGGCACGAACAGGCCCTCGGCGAGGACGGCTGCGCCCCAGCCGCCGTCGGCGGGGAACAGCCGGTCGAAGTCGGCGCCGGTGAGACCGGCGTGGCCGGCGCCGAGCAGCAGCCGGGCGGCCTCGTGGACGCGTCCGGCGACGGTGGCGGCGGTGCGGCGCAGCCGGCCGGTGTCCTCGCCGCGGGGCGGGGGTGCGCCGCGGCGGTGGGCGCCGGGGCGGCGGTCCTCCGCGGCCCTGATCCGGCGGGCGATCCGCAGGCACTGCAGGTCGAGGTGGGCGGCGTACAGCTCGCCGCGGCCGGCCGGGGTGCCGGTGAGGCCTGCGGCGCGCAGGTCGCCGGCGGTGCGCAGGGCCTGCGGGTGGGTCCGGTCGGCGGGGGCGAGGGCCGCGGGGTCGGCGCCGTGGCGGCGGGCGATCCGGTCGGCGGCGTCGGCGGGCAGCGGGCCGAGGCCGATCGGCCGGCTGCCGGGCAGGACGGCGGCGAGGTGCTCCCAGGTCTCGGGCCGGCAGGCCGTGAGCAGCCGGACGCGGTGGTCGGCGAGCCAGTCCGCGGTCTGGGTCCACCAGGTGTCGGAGGGTGCCGCGGAGGCCTCCTCGGGGGCGTCCAGCAGCAGGAGCAGGGGGCGGCCGGCGTCGGCGCAGAGCCGGGCGGCGTCCTCGGGGGCGGGGGCCGGGACGCCGAGCCGGGCGGCGGCCAGGGCGAGGGTGCGGCCGGCGGCGCCGGCGAGCGAGGCGTCGTCCGGCGCGAGGTCGGCGCCGCGCAGCCAGAGGGTGGGCAGCGGGTGGCGGGCGCCGGTACGGCGGGCCGCGAGGGCGGCGAGTTCGGTGCTGCGGCCGCTGCCGGCGGTGCCGAGCAGGACGGTCAGGAGGTCGGGCGGCTCCTCGCCGGTGAGGCCGTCGGTACGGTCGGTCCGGTCGGCGGCCAGGTCGGCGATCCGGGAGGGGCCTGCGCTGGCGGTGCCGAGCTGGACGGCGGCGAGCTGCAGGACACCGCCGAGGTTGAGGGCGGTGCCGTGGCAGGGGACGCCCGCCGCGTTGCGCTGTCGCAGGGCCTGCAGGCCTTCGCCGGCGAGCGCGGCGGCGGCGGTGGTGCCGGGCCGGTCACCGCGCAGGGTCGGGGCCAGCACGGCCAGGACGGCCCCGGTTGCGGTGTCCAGCACGGGCGTGCCGGGGTCGGCGGTGCCGGGCGGGAGGTCGAGCAGCAGGGCGCCGGGGACGGCCTTGAAGCCGTCCCGGAGGGGCTGGACGGCCGTACAGCGGCCGACCGCGGTGACCGGGAGCAGGGTGGCCGCTCCGCCCGCGCCGGGCGGCCCGAGCAGCGCCAGGGGGCGTTCCGGGGGTGGCGCGCCGGTGTCCGGGGCGATCGGCAGGGCGGGTGCGGCCGGGCCGCCCCCGGCGGGGTGCAGTACGGCCAGTCCGTGGGCGGGCAGCAGCTCGATGCCGTCGGGCGGGACGGTGCGGGTGGTGCCGCCGGGCAGGTGAAGGACGAGCCCGGCGGCGCCTTCGGCGACCTCGTACGCGGTGACGACGGTGCCCTGCGGGTCGGCGGTGAAGCCGAGGCCGCGGTGGAGTCCGGCGCTGTCGCGGACCGCGACGAGTGCGTCCCCGGGGTCGGGCGGCCGCTGTCGTGCTGCCGCCCCCGGCTGGTGTCTGCCCGCCATCCGCGCCGCCCTCCCGCCGGGTCGGTAGGCGGCCGGTGCGGCCGCCGTTCCCGCCGCGGGCAGTCTGCCCCCACCGAACCTCGCACCACCGTGCGCGCGCCGTTCACGACACCGGTTCACCTCGCGCGCTCGCCCGTCCGGGTGAGTGGGTACCGCCCTGAGCGGCCACCCACTGCCGTGAAGACGCCCTGCCGGGGTTGCGCGGGCAGGTGTCAGCCGACGAAGACGGCGACCGGGCGGGCGCTGCCGCCCTTCTCCTCGACCAGGGCGAGGAAGCGGCCCTCCGGGTCGAAGACGGCGATCGGGCCGTCCACGCCCAGGCCGGGGGCGCGCAGCTTCATGCCGTGCGAGAGCAGTCTGGCCTGCTCGGCGTCGATGTCCCAGCGCGGGAAGGCGGCCGCGGCGGCCTCCGCGATCGGCAGCACCTCGAGCTTCTCCTCCAGCTGCTCCAGGGTGCGGGCGTGCTCCAGGCCGTACGGGCCGACCTTGGTGCGGCGCAGCGCGGTGAGGTGGCCGCCGACGCCGAGCGCGGCGCCGAGGTCGCGGGCCAGGGCGCGGATGTAGGTGCCGGAGGAGCACTCGACGGTCACGTCGAGGTCGATCACCGGGGTGCCGTCCTCGGCGAGGGCGGAGCGCTGCTCGTGCACGGTGAAGGAGTGCACGGTGGTGGGCCGGGCCTCGAGTTCGAAGTCCTCGCCCTCGCGCACCCGGGCGTAGGAGCGCTTGCCGTCGATCTTGATGGCCGAGACCTTCGACGGGACCTGCAGGATGTCGCCGGTGAGCGCGGCGATCCCGGCGTCGATCGCCTCCCGGGTGACGCCGTCGGCGGCCGTCGAGGCGGTGATCTCGCCCTCGCGGTCGTCGGTGATCGTGGTCTGCCCGAGTCGGATCGTCGCCTCGTAGGTCTTGCTGGTGAGCATCAGGTGGCCGAGCAGGCGGGTGGCCCGCTCGAGGCCGAGCACCAGCACGCCGGTGGCCATCGGGTCGAGCGTGCCGGCGTGGCCGACCTTGCGGGTGCCGGCCAGCCATCGCAGCTTGGCGACCACCCCGTGCGAGGTGATGCCCTCCGGCTTGTCGACGACGACCAGGCCGTCAGCAGCTGTTCCCTTGCGCTTCATCGGATCTTTCTTCGAAAGGTGTTCGGGCGGGGTCAGCCGGGCAGCGCGGCCCGGAAGCGGGCCACCACGGTCTCGGCGTCCTCGTGGGCGGCGAAGCCGGCCGCGTAGACGTGTCCGCCGCCGCCGAGCTCGGCGCAGACCGCGGCGACGTCCACGGCGCCCTTGGAGCGGCAGGAGCCGCGCAGGACGCCGTCCGGGTCCTGCTTGAGCACGAGGGCGACCTCGGCCTCGGCGGGGCGGCGCAGCACGTCGATCAGGCCCTCGATCTCCTCGACGGTGACGCCGAACAGGGCGAGCTCCTCGTAGGGCACCCACGTCCAGACCAGACCCCGGCCGCCGGCCGCGTCCGGTTCGAACACCGCGCGGCCGAGGGCTCCGGCGAGCACCTTGAGGTAGCCGAAGGAGGAGGTGTCCCACAGCTGACGGGAGATCAGGTCGTGCCGGATGCCGGTGGCGAGCAGCCGTCCGGCGAGCTCGTGGGTGGCCGGCGTGGTGGCGGCGTACTTGAACGAGCCGGTGTCGGTGGCGACGCCGGTGTAGAGGCAGGTGGCGAGCGACTGGTCGAGCGGCACGCCGAGCCGACGGAGCAGCTCGTCGACGAGGACGGCGGTGGCCGGGGCGTCCGGGTCGATCAGGCGGTGGGTGCCGAAACCGGGATTGGAGGCGTGGTGGTCGAAGACCGCCATGACCGGGGCGGCGAACGCCTTGTCGCGGAGCAGGCCGAGCCGCCCCTCGGAGGCGACGTCGAAGCAGAGCACCAGCTCGGGCACGTCGGGGACGGCCGAGGCGGGCACGATCAGCTCCTGCCCGGGCAGGAAGGACAGCGACTCGGGGACGATCTGCGGGTCGTCGCCGAAGGAGACCCGGACGCGGTGGCCGAGCGAGCGCAGCGCCAGGCCCGCGGCGAGCGCGGAGCCCAGGGCGTCGCCGTCCGGGTTGATGTGGCAGATCAGGTCGACGGTGGTGGCCTGCCGGATCGCCGCCACCACGCGCTGCCACTCGTGTTCGAGGCCGGAGACCTCGCTGCGTGGCCCCGGAAGCACCGCGAGGGCAGGCTCCACCGTGCTGGTGGAGACCGCCCCCGCGGTACCGGCCGCCGTCGGCTCGCCGGTCATGCCTACTCGTCCTCGTCCGCGTCGTCGCGGGCGGGGCTGCGGTACGGGTCCGCGTCGCCGGCGTACGTGGCGCCGGCGGCGGCGGTGCGCACCGCCGCGTCCGACTGCCGCGCCCGGTCGAGCAGGTCGTCGATGTTCTTGGCGTTGTCGGGCAGCGCGTCCGCGACGAAGGTCAGGGTCGGCGTGAAGCGGACCCCGGTCTGCCGGCCGACCTCCGAGCGGAGCACGCCCTTGGCGCTCTCCAGCGCGGCCGCGCTGGCCTGCCGCTCGGTCTCGTCACCGTAGACGGTGTAGAAGACGGTGGCCTCGCGCAGGTCCCCGGTGACCCGGGCGTCGGTGATGGTCACGTAGCCCAGGCGCGGATCCTTGATCCGGCGCTGCAGGGTCTCGGCGACGACCACCTGGATGCGGTCGGCGAGCTTGCGCGCCCTTGCGGTGTCGGTCACGTTGCCTCCTCGTGCAAGTGGGCCGGTACCCGGGTCGGTCGCGCACCCGGTGGGGCCCCTGCCCCAACGTACCTGCCCGCGCCCAACCTTGTGGGCGCTCTCGGTCCTGATCGGTGTGACGGTGGCGACTTCCGCTCGTGCGGGTGGCGCCCGGCGCACCGGTGGTCACTCGTCGTCGTCGTGGTGGTAGCGCCTCCGTGCGGAGAGCAGCATCACCTCGGGGCGGCCGGCGACGAACCGCTCACAGCTGTCCAGGATCTCGGTGACGTACGAGGCGTCCCCGGAGACCGCGGCGAGGCCGATCTCGGCCCGGCGGTGCAGATCCTGGTTCCCGACTTCGGCAGCGCACACGCTGTACTTGCGCTGCAGCTCGGCCACGATGGGCCGCACGATCGAACGCTTCTCCTTGAGCGAGTGCACATCGCCCAGGAGGAGGTCGAAGGTGAGTGTTCCTACGAACATGTGTGGGCAGGTCAGAGCCGACCTGAAGGCCTCGGAGTGATCCCTCGGGGGGATGTACGAGGACCCTACACAGCGAGACCGGGGCCGGTCGACGGGTTAACACCCGCCGACCGGCCCCGGACGTGAGCCGTTACGAGCGCGGCTTCTCGCGCATCTCGTAGGTCTCGATGACATCGTCGATCTTGATGTCGTTGTACGAGCCCAGGGTCACACCGGCCTCGAAGCCCTCGCGGACCTCGGTCGCGTCGTCCTTGAAGCGGCGCAGGCCCTCGATGTTGAGGTTCTCCGCCACGACCTTGCCGTCGCGCAGCAGGCGGGCCTTGGCGTTGCGGCGGATGACGCCCTCGCGCACCAGGACACCGGCGATGTTGCCGAACTTGGAGGAGCGGAACACCTCCCGGATCTCCGCGGAGCCGAGGCGCACCTCCTCGTACTCGGGCTTGAGCAGGCCCTTGAGCGCGGCCTCGATCTCCTCGATCGCCTGGTAGATGACCGAGTAGTACCGGATGTCGACGCCCTCGCGCTCGGCCGCGGTACGGGCACGCCCCTCGGCGCGCACGTTGAAGCCGATGATGATGGCGTCCGAGCCCATCGCCAGGTCCACGTCGGACTCGGTGATGGCACCCACACCGCGGTGCAGGATCCGCAGCTCGACCTCGTCGCCGACGTCCAGCTTGACGAGGGCGTCCTCGAGGGCCTCGACCGAACCGGAGACGTCACCCTTGATGATGAGGTTGAGCTTCTCGATGGAGCCGGCGGCCAGGGCGGCCTCCAGGCCCTCGAGCGAGACACGGACACGGCGCTGGGCCATGGACGCGTTGCGGTCGCGGGCGGCGCGCTTCTCGGCGATCTGGCGGGCGGTGCGGTCCTCGTCGACGACGATGAAGCTGTCGCCGGCGCGGGGCACCGAGGTCAGACCGAGGAGCAGGACCGGACGGGACGGGCCGGCCTCGGTGAGGCTGTTGCCGTTCTCGTCCAGCATCGCGCGGACGCGGCCGTAGGCGTCGCCCACGACGATCGAGTCGCCGACGCGGAGCGTGCCGCGCTGGACGAGCAGCGTCGCCATGGCGCCGCGGCCCTTGTCCAGGTGGGCCTCGATCGCGATGCCCTGCGCGTCCTGCTCCGGGTTGGCCCGGAGGTCGAGCGAGGCGTCCGCGGTGAGGACCACGGCCTCCAGCAGGCTGTCGATGTGCAGGCCCTGGCGGGCGGAGATGTCGACGAACATGGTGTCGCCGCCGTACTCCTCGGCCACCAGACCGAACTCGGTCAGCTGACCGCGGACCTTGGTCGGGTCGGCACCCTCGACGTCGATCTTGTTGACCGCGACCACGATCGGCACACCGGCGGCCTTGGCGTGGTTCAGCGCCTCGATCGTCTGCGGCATGACACCGTCGTTGGCCGCGACCACCAGGATCGCGATGTCGGTGGACTTGGCACCACGGGCACGCATGGCGGAGAACGCCTCGTGACCCGGGGTGTCCAGGAAGGTGATGCGGCGCTCCTCGCCGTTCACCTCGGTCTGCACCTGGTACGCACCGATGTGCTGGGTGATGCCGCCGGCCTCGCCCGCCACCACGTTGGTCTTGCGGATGGCGTCGAGCAGGCGGGTCTTGCCGTGGTCGACGTGACCCATGACGGTCACGACCGGCGGACGCGGCGCCAGCATCTCCTCGTCGCCCTCGTCGGCACCGAAGTCGATGTCGAAGGACTCGAGCAGCTCGCGGTCCTCGTCCTCACGGCTGACGATCTCCAGCACGAAGCCCATCTCGCCGGCCAGCAGCTCGAGGGTGGCGTCGGAGACCGACTGGGTCGCGGTGACCATCTCGCCCAGGTTGAACATCACCGAGACGAGCGCCGCCGGGTTGGCGTTGATCTTCTCCGCGAAGTCCGTCAGGGAGGCACCGCGCGACAGGCGGACGGTCTGTCCGTTGCCGCGGGGCAGCATCACACCGCCGACGGACGGGGCCTGCATGGCCTCGTACTCCTGGCGCTTCGCCCGCTTCGACTTGCGACCACGGGCCGGACGGCCACCGGGGCCGCGGCCGAAGGCACCCTGCGTGCCACCACGGCCACCCGGACCACCGGGACGGCCGCCGAAGCCACCGGGACGGGCACCGCCGCCACCGAAGCCGCCACCGCCGCCGGCGCCACCGCCCGGACGCGGGCCGCCGAAGCCGCCGCCCGCCGGACGCGAGCCCGGACCGGCCGGACGACCGGTGAAGCCGGGACGGCCGCCACCGGCGCCGCCACCCGGACGGGCACCGGGGCCGCCACCCGGGCGCGGGCCCGGACGCGGGCCCGGACCGGCCGGACGCTGCGGCATCATGCCGGGGTTGGGACGGGGCATGCCCGCGGGGCTCGGGCCGCCGGGACGCGGCGCGGCGGGACGGGGCAGCCCGTCCGGACGCGGAGCGCCACCGGGACGCGGGGCACCCGCACCGGGGCCACCGGCACCCGGACGCGGACGGTCGCCACCGGGACGCGGCGCACCGGCACCGGGAGCACCCGGACGCGGACGGTCGCCACCCGGACGGGGGGCACCGCCGGCACCGGGAGCACCGGCACCCGGACGCGGACGGTCGCCACCGGGACGCGGCGCACCGGCACCGGCACCGCCCTGACGGCGCTCGCCGGGACGGGCCATGCCGGTGTTGCTGGACGTGAAGGGGTTGTTGCCCGGACGCGGGCCGGCCGGACGCGGGCCCGGACGGGCCGCGGGGTTGGCCGGACGCGGAGCGGCCGGACGGGACTCACGGGCCTCGCCGGCCGGGGCCGGGGAGGAGAACTCGGCCGCCGGCGCCGCAGGAGCGGCAGGCGCGGCCGGGCGGGCCGCCGGGCGCGGGCCCGGCGTCGGCGCGCCGCCCGGGCGGGCAGCCGCGGGGGCGGCCGGCGCGGAGGGTGCCGCGGCGGCGGGGGTAGGACGGGGGCCCGGCGTCACGGTGGGACGCGGGCCGGGGGTGGGCGCACCCGGCTTGGGTGCAGCCGCACCGGCACCGCCGGCGGGCTGGGGCGCCGCGGGCTTCCGCGGGCCAGGCTTCGCGGAGGAACCACCGGCAGGCGGCGTCGCTCCCAAAGCGTCAGTCAACTTGCGAACGACCGGCGCCTCGATCGTCGAGGACGCCGAACGCACGAACTCACCAAGCTCGGTGAGCTTGGCCATGACGGCCTTGCTCTCCAAGCCAAGTTCCTTGGCGAGCTCATATACCCGGACCTTAGCCACTTCGCTCCTGTCTATCCGTCCGGGGTAATCGTCCGCCGGACTGTCGCTACTTCATGGGCGTACTCATCGCGTACTCATCGAGTGCTCATCGCAATCTCGACCTACTTCCATCTCGCGAGGTACCTGACGTTTTGCACCGCACACGACGAACGTGTGCCGTGCACTTCCTGCGGTGCTCCGCCGCGCCTGAGGACTCAGGACGCCGGGGCCGCGCCCGCCCGCTGCTCGACGTGTGACCGCAGTGCATCGGTGTCGAGCGGACCCTGGAGCCGGAAGGCCCTGGGGAACGCCCGACGGCGGACCGCGAGGTCGAGGCAGGCGGGATCGGGATGCAGATGTGCACCCCGCCCCGGCAGTGCGCCGCGGAGATCGGGGACGCAGACGCCCTCGACCGCCACGACACGCAGCAGCTCATGCTTGGCCGCGCGCTTGCGGCAGCCCACGCAGGTGCGTTCAGGGCATGCGCGGACATGCGTCCGGCCAGACAACCTCAAGTCTACCCCTCCGATGGGACATGGCGCCGCCCGCCGATCACCGCGGGACTGCTACAACGCGAACTACTGGGCCGGGGATTCCCCGGCGGGGGCCTCGGTGTCCGGCCGGATGTCGATCCGCCAGCCCGTCAGACGGGCTGCCAGGCGGGCGTTCTGGCCCTCCTTGCCGATCGCCAGCGACAGCTGGTAGTCCGGCACGATCACCCGTGCGGAGCGCTGCGCGTAGTCCACGATCTCCACCTTGGTCACCCGGGCGGGCGACAGCGCGGCGGCGACCATCTCGGCCGGGTCCTCCGAGAAATCGACGATGTCGATCTTCTCGCCGTGCAGCTCGGCCATGACGTTGCGCACCCGGCCGCCCATCGGGCCGATGCAGGCGCCCTTGGCGTTCAGGCCCTGCTTGCGCGACCACACCGCGATCTTGGTGCGGTGGCCGGCCTCGCGGGCGATCGCGGCGATCTCCACCGAGCCGTCCGCGATCTCCGGCACCTCCAGCGCGAACAGGCGCTTCACCAGGTTCGGGTGGGTGCGCGACAGCGTCACCGACGGGCCGCGGACACCGCGGCGCACGCCGACCACGTAGCAGCGCAGCCGGGTGCCGTGCTTGTACTCCTCGCCCGGCACCTGCTCCTGCGGGGGCAGGATCGCCTCCAGCTTGCCGATGTCGACCAGGATGTTCTTCGGGTCGTTGCCCTGCTGGACGACACCGGTCACGATGTCGCCCTCCTTGCCCGCGTACTCGCCGAAGGTCTGGTCGTCGGCGGCGTCCCGCAGGCGCTGCAGGATGACCTGCTTGGCGGTGGACGCGGCGATCCGGCCGAAGCCGCTCGGGGTGTCGTCGAACTCCTTGGGCTCGACGCCCTCCTCCAGCTCGGCGGCGTCCTCCAGCGCCCAGACGGTCACGTGGCCGGTCTTGCGGTTCAGCTCGACCCGCGCCCTGCGGCGCGAGCCCTCGGTGCGGTGGTACGCGATGAGGAGCGCCGACTCGATCGACTCGACCAGCAGGTCGAACGGAACGCCCTTCTCGGTAACCAGCCCACGCAGGGCGCTCATGTCGATGTCCACGGCTACGCCTCCTCTTCTCTCTTCAGATTCATGATCGGGGCCGAACCCCGACTACGCGTCGTGCGAGCCGTCGTCGCCGGCGTCGTCCGTGTCGTCCGCGTCGACGATGTCCTCGCCGGCCTCGTCGAGCAGCGCGTCGTCCTTGCGGTTGAACTCGACCTGCACCCGGGCCTTGGCGATCTCGGCGAAGTCCAGCCGGCGCTCCTTGGGACGGCCCCGCCCCTTGACCGGCTGCACCTCGACGAGCGCACCCTCCTCGTCGCTCTCCAGCACCCGGGCGGTGATCTCGCCGCCCTCGGCCAGCTGGATCTTCGCCAGCCGGCCCTCGGCGCGGGCCCAGTGGCGGGGCAGCACGAGCGGGCGCTCCGCACCCGGCGAGCCGACCTCCAGCAGGTAGGGCGCGCTGCCCATCAGGTCGGATTCGTCCAGCGCCCGGCCGACCTCACGGCTGAATTCGGCGATCGCGTCGAGGTCCACGCCGCCGTCGGCGTCCACGTCGATCTGGACCTGGCGGCGGCTGCCCGCCTGGGTGATCCTGACGTCCTCCAGGTCGAGGCCCGCCTCGGCGGCCAGGGGTTCCAGCAGCGCACGCAGCCGGTCGATCTGGGGGGTGCTCATCCGGGTGACTCCTCGGCCGCGTCTGCTGTTGTCAGGTGCTAACTCATCGCGCAGCCTATCCGGTCCACCCGGCAACCACCGATTCCGACCGTGCCGCCCGCCCGGGTGACAGCGCGTGCTGCGAGCAAGCTCACATCCGGCTGTTCGGACGCACGCCGGTCCGGTCTCGAACACGCCCTGCCATGATGCACCGTGACCTCGGGGCATCCGGCCCCGCACGAACGAGCGGGAGCACGCCGATGCCGTCCCCCAGCCGGCGGACCGTCCTGGCCCTCGGCGCGCTGACCGGCGCGCTGCTGGTGTCCGGCTGCACCGAGGACCGCCGGGACCCGGACCGCGGCCGCCCCGACCCCGACCTCCCGCTGCGCCGCCGGGCGGTGGCCGCCACCGACGCGCTGCTCGCCTCCTACGACGCGGTGCTCGCCGGGCCCGGCACCGACCGGGCCGACACCCTGCACGACCTGCGCGCCGACGTCGAGGAGCACCGGGCCGCGCTCGCCGCCGGACTGCCCCCGGCCGCGCCGTCCGGCTCCGCCCCGGCATCCGGCTCCGCCACCGCGTCCGGCCCGGCCGCCGCCCCGGCGGCGTCGGTGGCGGAGCTGGCCGCCGCCGAACGGCGCACCGCCGCCGCCCGGCTGGCCGACCTGGAGACCGCCTCCCCCGACCTGGCCCGGCTGCTCGCCGCGGTCTCGGCCTCCGGGGCGCTGCACGCCCGCGCCCTCGGCGACGGCGGGCCGATCACCGCCCCCGCACCTGCCCCCTCCGCGGGCACCACGGCCTCCGGGTCCGCCTCGGCCTCCGCCACGGCATCCGGGCCGGCCTCCGCCCCGGCATCCGCGCAGACCTCCGCCTCCGGGGCCGCGAGCAGCCGCCCGGCCCCGCTGCCCAGCGGCGCCACGGGCGCCCTGCAGGCCGCCCTCGCCGCCGAGCACGCGGCCGTCTACGGCTACGGCGTGGTCGGCGCCCGGACGGCCGCCGGTCCGCAGCGCGACAGCGCCCGTGCCGGCTACACCGCCCACCAGGCACGCCGCGACGCCCTGCAGCGGCTGCTCGAGGACGCCGGCAGCACCCCCGCCGCCGCGGCGGCCGGCTACCGGCTCCCGTTCGCGGTCACCGACGCGGACGGCGGCGGGCGGCTCGCCGCCCACATCGAGATCCAGCTGACCGCCGTCTGGGCCGATGCCGTCGCGGCGACCACCGGGGCGCTGCGGCAGACTGCGGCGACCGCGCTCCGGGAGACCGCGCTGCGGGCCGCGCAGTGGGGTGCCGACCTGTCCGCGCTGCCCGGCCTGCCCGGCGCGGATGCCGCCGACGGGGCGAGCACGACCGCGGGCGCCAGCGCGTCACCGAGTACCTGACCAGCGGCTTCCCTCCCATGGCCGACAATGGGCGGGCGGCACCACCCCCGGGCGCACCGAGCGAGAGGCCACCATGTCGGCACTGCCAGGGCAGCAGATCACCATTCCCGAGCGGCTCGCGGACACCGTGCAGGCCTGGGAGGGCGAGGCCGGACGGGCCTGGCTGGCGGCGCTGCCCGACCTGGTCGCCGAGTACCTGGACCGCTGGGGGCTGACCCTGGAGCGGATCGCCGACCCGGGCGGGCTGATCAGCCTGGTCGGTTACGTGCACCGGGACGACGACCTGGCGCCGGCCGTGCTCAAGGCCGGGCTGGTGACCGAGGAGACCGCGCAGGAGCACGCCGCGCTCCGGCACTGGGCGGGCCGCGGAGCCGTCCTGATGACCGACGCCGACCCGGAGGCCGGGGTGCTGCTGCTGGAGCGGCTGCACGGCGACATCCCGCTGCGCTCGCTCGCCGAGGCCAAGGCGATGCTGGAGGCCACCGCCCTGCTGCACCGGCTGTGGGTGCCGCCGGCCGAGGGGCACCCGTTCCGGCTGGTCGTCGACGTCGCGGCCGGCATGTCCGGTCGGATGGGCGAGCGGCGTGTGCTGCCCGGCGCGGCCGAGGCCTCGGCCCTGGTCGACGAGGCGCTGGAGACGGCCGCCGGGCTGATCGCCTCCGAGCCAGAGCGCTTCCTGCTGCACGGCGACTTCCACCACGGCAACGTCCTCGCCGCCGACCGCTCCCCCTGGCTGGCGATCGATCCCAAGCCGGTGGTCGGCGAGCGCGCCTGGGACCTCGCCTGGCTCGCCCAGGACCGGATGGACACCCTGGCCGGCTCCCCCGGCCCGCGCGCGGCCGTCCGGCGCCGGCTGCACCAGCTCTCCGACGCGGTCGAGGTCGACCGGGACCGGCTGCGCGGCTGGACGCTGTTCCGCACCGTGGAGGCCGGCCTGTGGAGCCTCTCGGTGGGCGACCGCGAGGCGGCCGAGCTCTACCTGGAGTTCGCCGCCTGGCTGTGAACCGCCGCCAGCGGCAGCCGGGCGCCCATCACCGCGTACGGGCGGACGGTGTTGGGGAAGCGCACGGCGCGGGCCAGGTCGCGGTAGCCGAGGGAGCGGTAGAGCCGGCGGGCCGGGGTCTCCGCGTCGATGGCCGACAGGATGCTGCGGTCCTTGCCGGAGCGCTCGCACAGGCCGCGGATCAGCGCGCTGCCCAGGCCCCGGCCCTGGTAGGCGGGCAGCACGTGCAGCTCGGTGACGGCGAAGACGCCGTCCAGCCAGTCGCCGTGGCCGCCGGCCTCCAGGTAGGGCTGGATGACGGTGGACCACCAGTGCTCGCGCGAGTTGGGCATGCCGTAGCCGAAGCCGACCAGCCGGCCGCCGCTCATCGCCCCGAGTGCGTCCACGCCCGGCTGCTGGGCGTGCCGTCCGACGATGTGCAGCCGCACCGCCACCTCCTCGGACGTCAGCCCGAAGGCCAGCGCCTGGACCTCCAGCGCGTACGGTGCCCAGGCCGCCAAATCGATGGCCTCGATCGTCACCTCGGTGAGCTGCTCCATGACCGGGACGTTACTACTCCGGGGCCCGCCGTGACCTGCGAAGACCGGGATCTGCCCGGGCTCCCCGGGAGGGTCAGAACAGGACGCTCATGAAGGCGCCGACCTCGGTGAAACCGACCCGCCGGTAGGAGGCCCTGGCGCGCAGGTTGAAGTCGTTCACGTAGAGCGAGACCACGGGGGCGACCTCGCGCAGCGCGATGTCGAGGACGGCGGCCATGCCGGCCTTGGAGAGGCCCTTGCCGCGGTGCTCCGGGGCCACCCAGACGCCCTGGATCTGGCAGGCGCCCTCGGTGACCGCGCCGATCTCCGCCTTGAAGAGCACCTCGCCGTCCTCGGAGAAGCGGGCGAAGGAGCGGCCGGCGGAGATCAGCTCGGCGACCCGGGCCTGGTAGAGCAGGCCGCCGTCGCCGGCCAGCGGGGAGATGCCGACCTCCTCGGTGAACATCGCGACGCAGGCGGGCATCAGCGTCTCGATCTCGTTGCGCAGCACCCGCCGTACCAGCGGGTCCGGCTCGATCTCGGCGGAGGGCTCGGTGGCGGCCATCAGCGGCTGGTGGGCGCGGACGTCCCGGGCCGGGCCCCAGCTGCGCTCCAGGAGCGCCCAGAGGGCGGCCGTGGGCCCGGCCGGGCCCACGATCGAGGAGCAGCGGCGGCCCTGCCTCCGGGCGCGCTCGGCGAAGGCCCTGACGGCCTCCGGGCCGGCGTTGACCAGGACGAGGTTGGCGCCCGCGTAGCAGAGCGACTCCAGCCGGCCGTCCTCGTCGTACCAGCCCCACATCTCGCCGCCGAGCCGCCACGGGTCGAGGCCGACCGCCTCGACGCGGGTGGCGACGAAGGCGTTGGCCACCGGGTCCCGGTGCAGGACCTCCAGGGCGTCGTCGAGATCCGGGGCCTCGAGCACCCGGGTGGCCGCCAGGGCACGCGCGACCTGGAAGGGGCCGGGGAGCATCACACCTCGATCGAGCACAGGCACCTCACTAGACACGCCCCACGGGACTTCTGCCGCACCCTACTCCCCCGGGCGGCGCGGCAGGGAACGCGAGGGCCGTCCGTACACCCCCGCTCCCCCGGAGGCCGGGGGAGCGGGGGCCGTGCGGACGGCCCGGGTCAGCGTCGGCCGCCGGTCACTCGGCGGCGACCACGACCGGGGCGCCGGACTCGACGCCCTGCTCCTGCATCTGCTCGGCGAGCTTGAGCGCCTCCTCGATGAGGGTCTCGACGATCTTCGACTCGGGGACGGTCTTGATGACCTCGCCCTTGACGAAGATCTGGCCCTTGCCGTTGCCGGAGGCGACGCCGAGGTCGGCCTCGCGGGCCTCGCCGGGGCCGTTGACGACGCAGCCCATGACGGCGACGCGCAGCGGCACCTCCATGCCCTCGAGGCCGGCGGTGACCTCCTCGGCGAGCTTGTAGACGTCGACCTGGGCGCGGCCGCAGGACGGGCAGGAGACGATCTCCAGGCCGCGCTGGCGGAGGTTCAGCGACTCCAGGATCTGGATGCCGACCTTGATCTCCTCGGCCGGCGGGGCGGAGAGGGAGACCCGGATGGTGTCGCCGATGCCCTCGGAGAGCAGCGCGCCGAAGGCGACGGCGGACTTGATGGTGCCCTGGAAGGCGGGGCCGGCCTCGGTGACGCCGAGGTGCAGCGGGTAGTCGCAGGCCGCGGCGAGCTGCCGGTAGGCGTCGATCATCACGACCGGGTCGTTGTGCTTGACCGAGATCTTGATGTCGCGGAAGTCGTGCTCCTCGAAGAGCGAGCACTCCCAGAGCGCGGACTCGACCAGCGCCTCGGGGGTGGCCCGGCCGTACTTCTCCAGCAGGCGCTTGTCGAGCGAGCCGGCGTTGACGCCGATCCGGATCGGGACGCCGGCGTCCTTGGCGGCCTTGGCGATCTCGCCGACCTTGTCGTCGAAGGCCTTGATGTTGCCGGGGTTCACCCGGACGGCGGCGCAGCCGGCCTCGATCGCGGCGAAGACGTACTTCGGCTGGAAGTGGATGTCGGCGATCACCGGGATCTGCGACTTCCTGGCGATGATCGGCAGCGCGTCGGCGTCGTCCTGGGAGGGGACGGCGACCCGGACGATCTGGCAGCCGGAGGCGGTGAGCTGCGCGATCTGCTGGAGGGTGGCGTTGACGTCGGAGGTCAGCGTGGTGGTCATCGACTGGACCGAGACCGGGGCGTCGCCACCGACCGGGACGTTGCCGACCATGATCTGACGCGAGTAGCGGCGCTTGGCGAGCGGCTTGAGCGGCAGGGACGGAATACCGAGCGAGATCGCGGACATGTGCGCAGGGTTCCCCAGGGTGAGGTCGGTGAGCCGGCCGGTTTGCTCTGGCCGGGCCGGGCGCGTCCACGAGGACACGCCCGGCACACAACGGTACGGCACGCCCGTGCGCCCCAGCACATCCGGCCGCGCCGGTGCGGGCCCGGGGGCACGGGCGGTCGGTCAGTTCAGTTTGACCGGGTTGACCACGTCGGCGGCCATGACCAGGACGGTGAAGCAGATGAAGACCGTCGCCACGACGTAGGCGAAGGGCATCAGCTTGGCGACGTCGAACGGGCCCGGGTCGGGCCGCTTGAGCAGCCCGGCGAGGCGGCGGCGCACCGACTCCCAGACCGCGCCGGCGATGTGCCCGCCGTCCAGCGGCAGCAGCGGCAGCATGTTGAACAGGAACAGCGAGAGGTTGATGCCGGCCAGCAGCTGGACGAAGAAGGCGATCTGCTGGGTGGCCGGGATGTCCATCGCGAAGACGTCGCCGCCGAGCCGGGCCGCGCCGACCATGCCGATCGGGTCGTCGGTGGACCTGGGGGTGCCGTCGACGACGGCGTGCCACAGGCCGGGGACCTTGCCGGGCAGGGCGACCAGCGAGGAGACGCCGTGCTCGGCCATCGCGTACATCTCGTGGGTGGACTCGCCGAAGCTCATCCGGACGACGCCGGTGGTCGGGGTGAAGCCGAGGAAGCCGGCGGTGACCGGGTCGCCCTTGACGGTGCGGCCGTCCTTGTCGACCGGGTTCACGGTGTTGCTGGTGATGTCGGCGGTCAGGGTCAGCCGCTGGCCGCCCCGCTCGACGACGATCGGGACCTGCTTGCCCGGCGACTTGCGGATGTCCGCCTGGAGCTGCTTGTAGCTGCGGATCTCGTCGCCGTCGAAGGAGACGAAGCGGTCGCCGGCCCGCAGCCCGGCGACGTTGGCCGGGGACTTGGGCGCGTCGGTGGGGCAGGTGTCGGTCGGCTGGCCGGCCTTCACCACGCACTGGCTGACGGTGGAGACGGTCGGCACCGCGGTCTGCACGCCCATGCCCATGAACAGGAACAGGAACAGCACCACCGACAGGATCAGGTTCATGAACGGGCCGGCGAACATCACGATCACCCGCTGCCAGGGCTTGCGGGTGTAGAAGAGCCGGTGCTCGTCGCCGGGCTGCAGCTCCTCGTAGGAGGCCTCCCGGGCGTCCTCGATCATGGTGCGCCAGGGCGAGCTGCTGCGCTTGGTGACCCGGCCGTCCGCGCCCGGCGGGAACATGCCGATCATCCGGATGTAGCCGCCGAGCGGGATCGCCTTGATGCCGTACTCGGTCTCGCCCTTCTTGCGGGACCAGACGGTCGGGCCGAAGCCGACCATGTACTGCGGGACGCGGATCTTGAACATCTTGGCGGTGGACAGGTGCCCCAGCTCGTGCCACGCGATCGAGAACAGCAGCCCGACCAGGAAGATCAGGATGCCGAGCACCCACATCAGATTGTTCACCGCTCGCCCTCCGCCATGCCGTCGCCGCTCCGCTCGCCGTCCGTCGTCAGCCCGCCGCCAGCTCGCGGGCCCGGGCCCGGGCCCAGTCCTCCGCGTGGAGGACGTCCGCGACGGTGAGCGAAGTTCCCCGCGCGGGGGTGCCGTGCTCGGCGACGACCTTCGCCACAGTGTCCACGATCCCGGTGAAGGGCAGCCGGCCGTCGAGGAAGGCGGCCACGCACTCCTCGTTGGCCGCGTTGAAGACGGCGGGGGCCGTGCCGCCGAGCGTACCGACCTCGCGGGCGAGTGCCACGGCCGGGAAGGCCTCGTCGTCCAGCGGGAAGAACTCCCAGGTCGCGGCCTTCGTCCAGTCGCAGGCGGGGGCGGAGTCCGGGACGCGGTCCGGCCAGCCGAGGCCGAGCGCGATCGGCATCCGCATGTCCGGCGGGCTGGCCTGGGCGAGCGTCGAGCCGTCGGTGAATTCGACCATCGAGTGGACGACCGACTGGGGGTGCACCACGACCTCGATCCGGTCGAAGGGCACGTCGTAGAGCAGGTGCGCCTCGATGACCTCCAGGCCCTTGTTGACCAGGGTCGCCGAGTTGATCGTCACCACCGGGCCCATCGCCCAGGTCGGGTGCGCGAGCGCGTCGGCCGGGGTCACCCCGGCCAGCTCGGCCCGGCTGCGGCCGCGGAACGGGCCGCCGCTGGCGGTCACCACCAGCTTGCGGACCTCGGCCCGGGTGCCGCCGGCCAGCGCCTGGAACAGCGCCGCGTGCTCGGAGTCGACCGGCACGATCTGGCCGGGCGCGGCCACGGCCTTCACCAGCGGGCCGCCGACGATCAGCGACTCCTTGTTGGCGAGCACCAGCACCCGGCCCGCCTCCAGCGCCGCCAGGGTCGGCCGCAGGCCGATCGAGCCGGTGATGCCGTTGAGCACCGAGTGGCACTCCATGGCGGCGAGCTGTGCGGCCGCGTCGGGGCCCGCCAGCACCTCCGGCAGCGGCAGGCCGGCCGCCTTGGCCGCGAGCGCCTCGCGCAGCGCCGGGAGGGCGCCCTCGTCGGCCACCGCCACCGCGCGGACGCCGAGCTGCAGGGCCTGCTCGGCGAGCAGCTCGACCCGGCCTCCGTTGGCGGACAGCGCCACCACGCGGAACCGGTCGGGGTTGCGCAGCACCACGTCGATGGCCTGGGTGCCGATCGATCCGGTGGAGCCGAGGATCACCAGCTCCCTCGGGCCGTCCGGGTCCTGGACCGTCGGGGTGAAGCGGAGCTGGGGGTGGGCGAGCGAGTTCATGCCCCCCATTGTGTCGTGCGGTCCGTGGTGCCGGTCGCCGGCTTGTGCGGTTGGGCTACTTCCAGGCCCAGATCCTGCCGACCGCCTTCCCGTCCGCGCCGACCTCCCACTCGAAGGCGCCCGCGACGCCCTTGAGGCCGGCGAACTCCGGCGAGTCGCTGCTGTAGACGATGGTGCCGCGCCAGCTGGTGCCGCCGCCCTCGGTGAACGTGCCGACGCCGCCGCCCTGCCAGGAGGCGTGCGCGCCGGTCGGGCTCATGATGACCCCCTGGCCCTCGCCGTACAGCGTGCCGTCGGGGCGCAGCCGTCCGGTGTAGCTGCCCATGTCCTGGACGGTGACACCGAGCAGTTGGCCGGTGCCCTGGAAGGACGTCTCCACCACGGGCGGGAGTCCGTGGTCGCTGCGGACCACCCGCTGACCGGTGATCTGCGCCTGTTCCTCTCCGATGAGGTCGCCGAGCATGATCGACCTCCCTTCCTCCCTTTCCGGACTACGCCCCCTCCCCGGGCCTGTCAAGGCAGGCGAACGCCCCGCCACCGGAGGCCGGTGACGGGGCGTCGGGTCGGCAGGACGTCAGAGGTCCAGGCCGGTCAGCACCAGGACGCGCTCGTAGGTGAAGTCGTCCATCGCGTACTTCACGCCCTCGCGGCCGACGCCGGAGTCCTTCACGCCGCCGTACGGCATCTGGTCGGCGCGGTAGGACGGCGCGTCACCGATGATCACGCCGCCGACCTGCAGCTCGCGGTGGGCGCGGAAGGCGGTCTGCACGTCGTGGGTGAACACGCCGGCCTGCAGGCCGAAGGCGGAGTCGTTGACCGCGGCGAAGGCCTCGTCGGTGGAGTTCACCCTGTGCAGCGAGAGCACCGGGCCGAAGACCTCGGCGGTGGCGAGGATCGCGTCGGAGGGCAGGTCGGCGAGCACGGTCGGCGCGTACGCGGCGCCCTCGCGGGTGCCGCCGGTGAGCACCTTGGCGCCCTTGGCGACGGCGTCGTCCACCCACGCCTCGACGCGCTCGGCGGCCTTCTCGTCGACCAGCGGGCCCACGTCGACCGCGTCGTCGGAGGGGTCGCCGGTGACCTGGGCCTCCACCTTGGCGACGACCTTCTCCACCAGCGCGTCGTACACCGAGGCGTCGGCGATCACGCGCTGCACCGAGATGCAGGACTGGCCGCCCTGGTAGTTGGAGAACATCGCGATCCGGGTGGCCGCCCAGTCCAGGTCGGCCTCGGAGGACCAGTCGGCGAGGACCACCGCGGCGGCGTTGCCGCCGAGCTCCAGGGTGACGTGCTTGCGCGGCACCGAGTCCATGATCTGGTAGCCGACCTTGTCCGAGCCGGTGAACGAGACGACCGGCAGGCGCTCGTCCTGGACGAGGGCCGGCATCTTCTCGTTCGGCACCGGCAGGACGCTCCAGGAGCCGGCCGGCAGGTCGGTCTCGGCCAGGATCTCGCCGAGGACGAGCGCCGAGATCGGGGTGGCCGGGGCCGGCTTGAGGATGATCGGGGCGCCGACCGCGATCGCCGGGGCGACCTTGTGCGCCACCAGGTTCAGCGGGAAGTTGAACGGGGCGATGCCCAGCACCACGCCCTTGGGGAAGCGGCGCACCACCGCGAAGCGGCCCACGCCGCCCGGGTCGGTGTCCAGGCGCATGGTCTCGCCGTTGGTGCGGCGCGCCTCCTCGGCGGCCCAGCGGAACACCGAGACGGCACGGCCGACCTCGCCGCGCGCCCACTTGATCGGCTTGCCGTTCTCGGCGGTGATCAGCCGGGCGATCTCCTCGGTGCGCTCGGCCAGCCGCTTGGACACGTGGTCCAGCGCGGCCGCGCGGACGTGCGCGGGAGTGGCGGCGAAGGCCGGGGCGACCGCGGCGGCGGCGGCGACCGCCTCCTCGACCTGCGCGTCGGTGGGGACGCTGACCTTGCCGACCAGGCTGCCGTCGAACGAGTGGCGGACCTCGAAGTCCGCGTCGCCGCTCGCCCGGCGGCCGGCCAGCCAGAACTCATGGGTGGTGGTCACGGTCGTACCGGCCCTTTCCTCGGGTGGTGGATACCAGCCCACGGTAGGGCGGCGGACCGGCCGACCGGATTGGACGCTGTGGAGAAGTGCGCGCCCGCTTCGGTACGGAACGGCGCACCAACTCTCGGGGCTTTCCCGAGGACGGGACTCAGCGCGCGGCAGTCACTCCTCGCCTGCGCGCAGGGCCAGCCACAGCTCCATCCGGACGTCGGTGTCGTCCAGCGAGCGGCCGAGCAGCTCCTCGACCCGGCGCATCCGGTACCGCAGGGTGTGCCGGTGCACGCCCAGGTCGGCGGCGGCCGCGTCCCACTGCCCGTGCCGGGACAGCCAGGCCCGCAGGCTCGCCACCAGGTCGCCGCGGGCCGTCCGGTCGTGCTCGCGCAGCGGCCGCAGCAGCCCCTCGGCGAACGCCGTCACCGCCTCCTCGCCCAGCAGCGGCAGCAGCGAACCGGCGCCGACCTCCTCGTGGTCCACCGAGCGGCGTCCGCCGCGCAGCGCCACCGCCAGCGCCCGCTCGGCCTGCGCGTACGCCGTGCCGGACTCCTCCAGCACGGTCGGCCCGGACACGCCCAGGGCCAGCCCCTCGTGCTCCTCCACCGCGCCGAGGCAGGCGCGGTGCGCGGCGCCGTTGTCCTGGGCCAGCACCAGCAGCCGCGGCCCGTGCGCGCCGTCCTCCCGGGACACCAGCAGCCGCTCGCCGACCCGTCCGCCCGCCTGCTCGGCACGGTCGCCGAGCTCGCTCAGCGACTCCGCCGCCTCCGGGCCGGAGCCCGCACCGGCCACCAGCACCCGGACGTTGCCCTCCGGCAGGCCGCCGAACAGCCCCGCCGACACCTGCCGCGCCGTCGCCACCTCGCCCGCCAGCACCATGTGCAGCAGCGCCGCGCCCATCCGCTCCTCGGCCTGCCGCAGCTCCCGCGACCGCTCCAGGGTCAGCGTGAGCAGCGCGACCGCCGCGTTCAGCACGTACCGCTCGGTCGGGGTGATCCGGTCCTCGGTGCCGACCGCGAGGAAGCCACGCGGGCGGCGGTCCGCGCCCAGCGACTGGACCACCACGAAGTCCTCGTCCGCCGTGTCGATGCCCGGGGAGCGGCCCTGCAGGGCCGCACTCGACGGTGCCGGGCGGCGGCGCAGCCGGTCCACCTCGGCCGCCAGCCGGCCGGCCCGGCGGGCCGCCCAGTCCGGTGCCACCGCGGACAGCGCACCCGAACCGTCGTACAGCGCCGCCCAGCCGCCCAGCCTGGCGGCCAGCCGGCGGACCACCGCCGTCGTGCCGTCCTTGCCGAGCGCCGCCCGGGTCAGCTCCTCCTGCGCCTCGAAGCTGGTCGTCACCGCCTCGTACTGCTCGGCCGCCAGGGCCGCCGACACCGCCTTGCTGATCGCGATGAACGGCGTCGCCTCCGGCACCCGCAGCAGCGGCAGCCCGCGCTGCGCGGCAGCCTCCACCAGCGCCTGCGGCACCTCGGTGTGCGACAGGCCCACGCCCAGCCCGAGGCCGACCACCCCGGCGTCGGCCAGCCGGTGCACGTACGCCTGCAGCCGGGAGGAGCTCTTGCCGAGCTTGATCCCGGTGGTGAGCAGCAGCTCGCCGCCCTCCAGGAACGGGGTCGGGTCGTCGAGCTCGCTGGTGTGCACCCAGCGGACCTGCCGCTCCAGGTGGTCCGCACCCGCCAGCACGGTCAGATGGAGCGCGGTGTTGCGGACGACGGAGGCGAGTGTGGGGGGCATGGCACCTTCGCTGGTACGACACGGTCGCGCCGTTGCGACCGCGCAGGTGAGGGTTCGGGGGCTCGACTCCCATTATGTACGCCCCGGACAAGCGGCGGCACCGAATCCTCCGCTGCGGAGTCAGGCCCCGGCCGACCCGTGCCGGGGTGAGGTCCACCCTGCCGGGACGCGTTCAGCCGCGCGGCCGGTGCGTTCAGCCGCGCAGGTCCACCAGGAGCGGCGGCACCTGCTCCCCGTCCACGGTCGTCAGCGAGACCACGGCGTGGCCGCTCGGCAGCGCGTGCGCCAGGTCGGACGGCGACCAGCGGTGCCGCTCCACGTCCCGGGTGGTCACCGACTCGGTCTGCGCCGTCGTCCCCGACAGCGCCTTGCGGACGCCCCGGGCCGCCTTGCGCACCAGCCCGCCCGAGGTGTCCGGGGTGTGCGTCACCGCGGTCTCGGTCACCAGGTGCGTGCCCCAGGCCTCGGAGAACAGCCGGCCGTCCCACGGGGCGATCCCGGGGAAGGCCATCCGGCAGCCCACCGCACCGAACAGCGGCGCCCGCAGCGGCTCGGGCATATCCGCCAGGGTGCGCAGCAGCAGCACCGCACCCGCGTTGGCGCCGCGCATCCGCTGCAGACCGCGGACGGTGTGCACGTCCACCGCCGCCGAGGCGTCGTCCACCACCAGGCCGGCGAACAGAGACCGCTCGGTGCGGGCCGACGCGGCCTGCACGAACTGCGCCACCACCAGCCGCGACAGCACCCGGGCCACCTCTGGATGGCTGCGCTCCGGCAGCTTCACCCGCACCCGCAGCGGGTGGTCCAGCGCCCGCATCGCGAACGGCGGCAGGCCCCCGGCCGGCCCGCCCGGGAAGCAACCCGCGAACACCGGGCGGTCCAGCAGCGCCAGCCGGTCGGCGAGCAGCGCGCCGGGATCGTCTGCCCGGCCGTGCTGCCGCTCCCGGTGCTGCAGCTCAGCCTCGTGCACCGCCAGCACCCCGGCCGCCTGCAGCGCCTTCCGCAGCACCGCCCAGGCGTCCGGGTCCCCGCCCAGCAGCGCCCGCAGCTCGCGCACCCCCGGGTAGCGGCCGTGCGCGGCGTGGTACGGGCCGACCACCTGCTGCAGCGCCGTCCGGGCGGTCTCCGCGCGCTGCGCCAGCTCGTCCGGCAGCAGCGCGTCGGCCAGCCGGGCCGCAGCCTCGTCCGGGTCCGCGGCCGCGCCGTACAGGTCGAGGCCGTACGGGGAGCGCGGATCGCCCGGCGCGATCACCACGTCGTACCAGGCGTCCGGGCCCAGATCGGCGTCGGCGGCACCGATCACCACCGCACAGGCGGTGCCCGCCAGAGCCTGCAGGCAGAGTGCCTCGGCGACCGGCCGGCCCAGCCGGGCGGTCTTGCCGGTGCCGGCCGGGCCGACCGCCAGCAGTGAGGTGCCGAGCAGCTGCGGGTCCAGGGCGAAGCCGGCGCTGCGGTGCGCGAGCGGGTTCTTCACCACGTTCTGCGCAGTGCCCAGCCGCACCTGACGGGTCAGCAGGTCGTGCCGGCCGGTGCGGCCCGGCAGGTCGCGGGCCTCGGAAGGGTGGGCGCAGGCGGCGGCACCGCGAGCCTCCACCTGCTCGGCGAAGGCGGGCAGCAGGTCCGGGTCGGCCAGCACGGTGTCCCAGGCGTGCCGGATGCGGGCGTAGTCGACATCGCCCAACTGCTCGCCCTCCAACCGCCGCACGGCCCCCGGCGCCCCGGCCCGCACCTCGAACCAGGGATCGGCGGGGTGGGTCCGGCCGGAGGCATCGGCACCGCCCTCGGAGGCCTCCTGCGTGACGGTGCGGGCGAGGAGCGGCGCGGCGTACCTGCGGAACACCTCCGCCCAACGGCCCATCCGGCCGAAGTACCGGACCACGAGAAGGATCATGAGGACGTTGACGGCGAGGGCCACGAGATCGCGCTGGCCGGTCGGCACGACGTACTGGAAGCGCCCCTGTCCGAGGTCGATCCGGCTGCCGATCTCGAACTTGTCGACCGCGTAGGCGATGAGGTTCAGGCAGAGCGCCCGTCCGTAGATGAAGACCAGCCAGCCGACCACCAGGTTCAGGGCCGCGCGCGTCAGCAGCGGGCCGGGCGGGACGGTGGCCTGTTCGGTGCGGGTCCCGTCCTGGGGGCGGTAGCCGAGGCGGAAGATGCCGGGCGGGGTCTCGGGGCGGGGCTCGGCGGCCCAGGCTGCGAGGTCGAAGGGGAGGTGCCGCTGCGGGGGGACGGCCGATGTCCGCTGCGCCTGTGCGGCCTGCCGCCCGTGTGTGCCGTCCAGTCCCATCCCGGCCCCGCTCCCTGTCCCACCACCGGCATTGCCATACCCATGCCGCCGGTCCGGCGACACGCCCGCGCTCAATGTAGTGGAGCAGGGGCGCGCGATCCCTGATCTCCGTGCGCTGGCCGCGCCGGACAATTCCGGACGGTCCACTGCTACCGAGTGGCGCATGCCCGGGTCGTGGGCGCCGCCGTAGCCTTCGAGGACCGTGCCTTGAGATTTGGAGAACCACCATGAGCGCTGCAACCCCGCTCCCGCAGGAGCGCCGCCTGGTCACCGCGATCCCCGGCCCGAAGTCGCAGGAGCTGCAGGCTCGCAAGCTCGGCGCGGTGGCCGCCGGTGTCGGCACGACCCTTCCCGTGTACGTGGCCCGCGCCAACGGCGGCGTGCTGGAGGACGTGGACGGCAACAGTCTGATCGACTTCGGTTCCGGCATCGCCGTGACCAACGTCGGCAACAGCGCCGAGGCGGTCGTCGCCAAGGCGTCGGAGCAGCTCGCCGCGTTCACCCACACCTGTTTCATGGTGACCCCGTACGAGGGCTACGTGGCGGTGGCGGAGCAGCTGAACGAGCTGACCCCGGGCGACCACGAGAAGCGGACCGCGCTGTTCAACTCCGGCGCCGAGGCCGTCGAGAACGCGGTGAAGATCGCCCGCGTGTACACCAAGCGCACCGCCGTCGTGGTGTTCGACCACGGCTACCACGGCCGCACCAACCTCACCATGGGCCTGACGGCGAAGAACATGCCGTACAAGCAGGGCTTCGGTCCGTTCGCCCCCGAGATCTACCGCGTGCCGGTCGCCTACCCGTACCGCTGGCTGACCGGTGCGGAGAACTGCGCCGCCGAGGCCGCGGCCCAGGCGATCGACATGATCAACAAGCAGATCGGCGCCGAGAACGTCGCGGCGATCATCATCGAGCCGATCCAGGGCGAGGGCGGCTTCATCGAGCCGGCCAAGGGCTTCCTGCCGGCGATCGTGGAGTACGCGAAGGCCAACGGCATCGTCTTCGTCGCGGACGAGATCCAGACCGGCTTCTGCCGCACCGGCCAGTGGTTCGCCTGCGAGGACGAGGGCGTCGTCCCGGACCTGATCACCACCGCCAAGGGCATCGCCGGCGGCCTGCCGCTGGCCGCCGTGACCGGCCGCGCCGAGATCATGGACGCCGCGCACGCGGGCGGCCTGGGCGGCACCTACGGCGGCAACCCGGTGGCCTGCGCCGCCGCGCTCGGCTCGATCGAGACCATGAAGGAGCTGGACCTCAACGCCAAGGCGCAGCGCATCGGCGAGGTCATGCTGGGCCGCCTGCGCGCGATGCAGGAGAAGTTCGACGTGATCGGCGAGGTCCGCGGCCGCGGCGCGATGATCGCGATCGAGCTGGTCACGTGATCGGCGAGGTCCGCGGCCGCGGCGCGATGATCGCGATCGAGCTGGTCAAGCCGGGCACCAAGGAGCCCAACCCGGAGATCACCGCCGCCGTGGCGAAGGCCTGCCACGCCGAGGGCCTGGTCGTGCTGACCGCCGGCACCTACGGCAACGTACTGCGCTTCCTGCCGCCGCTGGTGATGCCGGAGCACCTGCTCAACGAGGGCCTGGACATCATCGAGGGCGCCTTCGCCAGCGCCTGACGGTCCCGGGGCGGTGGACAGCGCACAGCGCCCCGCTGCGAGCGGCCCGGTCCGAACTGGACCGGGCCGCTCGGCGTTCCGTCGCCCTTTCGGCACCGGCGGGCCCTTCGGCTCGGGGCGGGCTTCCGGGCTGCGCGGTCCCCGGGCGGCCGGACGGGTACTGCAGCGTGGAGGTTGTACTCCCAGTGGTGAAGATGCTGTGCGAAACCACTTGCGCATCTCTGCCCGGCACCGCCTTTGACGTACTGTCATGACAGATGGACAGCGAGCCGCGACCCTTAGCGACATCCTCTGCCGCCCCGGCACTGGCGGCTGAGCATCCAGACCGATCGACCGACCGCCCGGCCCACACCCCCCGGGCCGCGCGGAGCGGCGATCACCTCGGCCGCCCCGGAGCTCTCCCCCCTGCTCCGGGGCGGCTTTCGTCTTTTGTCGTGCCCGCGACGCTCGCGGTGGCGCTGGCGGCCGTCTCCTGGCAGGTCGCGGTGGGCGGCCCCCTGATGGGCGTGGACACCGGCACCCGGCACGCGGTGCGCGAGCTCCGCCACCTGCTGCACAGCACCCTGGTCAACCACCTGGGCGCGGCCCTGTCCGACCTCGGCGGCGCGGTGCCGGCCGTGCCGGTGCTGCTGGCCGCTGCGGTACTCACGGCGGTGCGGCGGAGGCGCAGCGGCACGCCGTCCCGCTGGTGGCTGCCGTTGCCGGCGGCGGTGGCGGCCGCGGCGCTGATCCCGCTGCTGGTGGTGCCGGCCAAGGCCTGGTTCGCCCGGCCCGGACCGTACGGGCAGCCGCTCTCCCCCGACCAGTGGGGCTGGTACCCGTCCGGACACACGGCAACCTCGGCGATCGCCTACGGCACCGCGGCCCTGCTGCTCGGCGGCACCCTGGCCGCCGATGCACGTCTGCTGCTGTACACCGGCACCGCACTGCTCTGCCTCGGGGTCGGCTGCGGGCTGGTGTGGAGCGACTACCACTGGCTGCTGGACGTGCTGGCCAGCTGGTGCCTGGCCGGCCTGGTCCTCTGGGCCGGCGTGCGGCTGCTCGCACGGCTGCTCCCCCGCTGCACGCCCGACGACGGCCCCGGCACGGCCGGTCCCGACTGGACGGCCGGGCGGGCCGACGGCTCCGGGCGGGGCGGAGGCTGAGGGTCACCCGCCGGCGGGGGGCTCCTCCTGGTTGCGGTGGACGAGGCCGGGCTCGCCGTTGTCGCGGTGCCACTCGACGACGAGTTCGTCGCGGGCTCCGAAGCGGACGAGGTGACGGCCGACCACGTCCTCGAGGTCGGCGAGGCGGTCGGCCTCCCCCTCGACGGCGAGCAGCAGGGCGCCGGGCTCGGCGACGAGATCGGCGGTGCCGAAGGAGAAGGCGACGCTGCCGCGGCCCTCCTCCTCGGACCACTCGGCCTGCACCTTCCGGCCGAGGTGGGAGGCGAGCTGCTTGCCGTAGCGGGCGGGGCGGTCGGTGGTGACACGGGCTCGGGATCGGGACACGGGTCCTCCGGGAGGCTTGCGGGAAGGGGATACCGGCGGGAAAGGCGCACGGGCAGGCAGAACGGCAGGAGCCGCACAGCACGGCGGGCCTCACCCTCCGACCCCTACGCTAGACCGAATAGTGAGTCAGGCTCAACAAGTTATCGGAGCGAGACGGCGGCTCCCCGATAGCCTGGCCCCGCGCCCCGGGCCCGGGCCGGGGCAGTTCGAGCCGGGAGCCCGCCATGACCACGCCGCCGACCGCCGACACCGCAGCGGAACTCGCCGATGCGCTGACCCGGGCGATGAAGCGCATCCGGCGGCAGACGGTGCAGCGCCTCGAGCCGTACGGCATCACCCCTGCCCAGGCCCGCGCCCTGCGCACCCTCGCCCACGCCGAGGGACACACCCGGAACCAGGGCAACGGCCACGACGGCGCGTGCAGCCGCGAGGCGGAGTCCGCGGGCTCACCGATGCGGCTCAGCGCGCTGGCCGACCGGCTGCGCATCGCCCCGCGCTCGGCCACCGCCGTGGTGGACGCCCTGGAGGAGGCCGGCCTGGCCGCCCGCACGCCGGACCCGGCCGACCGCCGGGCCGTCCGCGTCGTGCTGACCGACCGGGGACGGGGAGCGCTGGAGCGGATCGGGCAGATCCGGCACGAGGTCGCCCAGGAGTACTTCGGCGCGGTCAGCCGTCCCGACCAGGAGGCGCTGCTGCAGGCACTGCGGGCCGCCGAGGCCGCGTACGAGGCAGCCTCGCCGCCCAGCCGGGACGCAGCGCGGTGAGCCCGATCCCGGCGATCACCAGCACGGCCGCCGCGCCCGCCGTGAGGCTGAACCGCTCACCCAGCAGCAGCCAGGCCGAGGACATCCCGAAGACCGGCACCAGCAGCGAGTAGGGCGCCACCGCGGAGGCGTCGTAACGGCGCAGCAGGTGGCTCCAGCCGACGAAGCCGAACAGCGTGGAGACCAGTCCGACGTAGGCGATGGCCCCCACCCCGGCGGCGGAGATGTCGGCCAGTGCGCGCAGGTCCGCCTGCGGCCCCTCGACCAGCAGCGAGAGGGCGAGCAGCGGCAGCGGGGGCACGGCGCTCACCCAGACCATCCAGCGCAGCGCGTCCGGCGGGGCGGCCCTGCGGGTCAGCACGTTGGACAGGCCCCAGAACGCCGCCGACACGATGACCAGCGCGAAAGCGCCGGCCGGGCCGCCCAGGCCGTGGTCCGCGGCGGCCAGGCCGATGCCGGCGAAGGCGACGGCGAGCCCCGCGACGCGCTGCCCGGTCGGCCGCTCGCGCAGCAGGGCCGCGGCGAACAGCGCGGTGAAGACGGCCTGGCTCTGCAGCACCAGCGAGGACAGGCCGGCAGGCATGCCGGCGTGCATGCCGAGGAACAGCAGCCCGAACTTGGCGACGCCCAGCGTGCAGCCGACCGCGACCACCCAGCGCCACGGCACCTTCGGCGGGCCGACGAGGAAGACCGCCGGCACGGCCACCACCGCGAACCGCAGCGCGCAGAACAGCAGGGGCGGGAAGTTCTCCAGCCCGACGTGGATCAGCACGAAGTTCAGACCCCAGACGGCGGCGATCAGCACCGCCAGGGCGATGTGACGGGGTGTCATGACCGCGGCGGATGGGGCAGTGGTGGAGGGGGCAGTGGTGGAGGGGGCGGTGGTGGAGGGCGCAGTGGTGGAGTCGGTGGTCGCTGGCATGCACCGAGCCTGACGGGCACACACCGTGTAGCACCAGCGATGAATTCTGAACCGAACCGTTCAGCATTGCTTTAGCATGGCCGCCATGTTGGATCTCGGCAGGCTGCGGGCGCTGCACGCGGTCGCGGTGCACGGCTCGGTCGGCGGCGCGGCCGCCGCCCTCGGATTCACGCCCTCGGCGGTCTCGCAGCAGATCTCCAAACTGGAGCGCGAGACCCGCACGGTGCTGCTGGAACGCCAGGGCCGGGGCGTGGTGCTCACCGATGCCGCCGTCCGCCTGGCCGACACGGCGCGACAACTGCTCGCGCTCGTCGAGCAGGCCGAGGTGACGCTGGAGGAGCGGCGCGGCCAGGCCGTCGGCCGGCTGCTGGTCGCCTCCTTCGCGACCGGCGCCCGCGGGCTGTTGCCGGGCGCCCTGGCGGACCTGCGGGAACGCTGCCCCGACCTGGACGTCCGGCTACTGGAGTGCGACCCGTACCCGGCCGCCGACCTGGTGGCCCGCGGCGAGGTCGACCTCGCCCTGGTGCAGGACTGGCCCACCGTGCCGCTGCCCGTCCAGGACGGGCTCTCCCGCCTCGACCTCGGCCTCGACCCGGTCGACCTGCTGCTGCGCGCCGAGCACCCGCTCGCCGCCCTCGGCACCGTGCCGGTGGCCGAGCTCCTCGGGCAGCGCTGGATCAGCGTGCCGCCCGGAAACATCTGCCACGACTGGCTGGTACGGACGCTCCGCGAGGCCGGCGAGGAGCCCGACGTGCTCTACCAGGTCGGCGAGTTCGAGACGCAGATCGCCCTGGTCGAGGCCGGGCTCGGGCTCGGCCTCGTCCCCCGGCTCGGCCGGGCCGCCCTGCCGCCGGGCGTGGTCGCCCGGCCGGTCTCCCCCGAGCCCGCCCGGCGGGTGTACGCGCTGTGGCGCACCCAGGCCTCCCGACGGCCCGCGATCACCGCCGCGCTGCTGGCGATGCGGGAGAGGTGGGCCGCGGTGGAGGCCGCCTCCGCGGTGGCAGGCGGACCGGGCACCGGACCTGCGGGCCCCTGACGTTCCCCGGGCCGGCGTCGGGCCCGGGCGGGCTCAGTCCGCGAAGCCGATCACCAGCCACATGAAGCCCACACCGAGCAGCGTGCACAGCAGGGTGGTGCGGGACGGGTGCGGGCTGTGCGCCTCCGGCAGGATGTCCGAGGTCGCGAGGTACAGCAGGAAACCGGCGAAGAACCCGAGGTAGAGGCCGAGCACCTGCTCCGGGATGGTGAAGAGCAGGGTGATCGCCGCACCGGTGATCGGCGCCAGCGCGTCCGCGGCCAACAGGGTCAGGGCTCGGCGGCGGTCGTTCCCGTACATCCGGGTGATCGTGTACGTGTTGAAGCCGTCGGCGAAGTCGTGGGCCACCACCGCTATCGCCACCACCGTGCCGACGGTGGTGCCGGCCTGGAAGGCCGCACCGATCGCGAAGCCGTCCATCAGGCTGTGCCCGACCAGGGCGCCGGCCGCGGTCAGACCGATGCCCTGGCGGCCGTGGTCGTGCCGGCCGTGACCGTGGCTGTGCGCGGCGTACTCGCCCTCGTGACCCCGGTGGATCGCCACGGCACGCTCGATGATGTGGATCGTCAGGAACCCGGCCGCGAACATCAGCAGGGCCTGCGGGACGCCGTGCACCTCGTCGGGCGCGGCCCGGACCGCCTCCGGCAGCAGGTCGAAGGCGACCACGCCCAGCATCAGCCCGGCGGCGAACCCGAGCACCAGGTGCCGCCGGTCGCCGGTGCGCTGCGCCACCCAGCCGCCGATCAGGGTCATCAGGAAGGCGGCGGCCGCCACGGCGATCGCGGTCACCGGGGGGCCTCCGTGCGTGCCGCTCTGCCGGTGGGGCCGGGCTCAGGTCCTGCGGATGCGGGCCCTGTGGGTGCGGGCCCTGCGGGCATGGGGGCGGGAGCGGCGGGGAGGGGGCCGGGGGTCAGCCGTCGGTCGCGGCGAGGTAGGCGGCGGCCAGCTGGGGCGAGCCCTCGACCGCCCAGCCGTGGCCGATCGCCGTGACGTCGAGCTCGCGGCCACCGGGGAGCACCACCAGCGGGCGGTCGTGTTCGTCGAGCCGCCAGGCCGTGCCGGGGACGGTGCGGTGCAGCACCGTGCCGAGGTAGAGGCCCGCGTCGTTGCCCAGCCACTCGGAGACCTCCGGATCGTCGCGCCAGCGCGGCAGCAGCTGGTCGAGGTCGGTCAACGACGACACCCCGTCGTCGAGCTGCACGCCCGACTCGCCGGCCAGCTCGCGCAGCAGCCCGCACTCTGCCAGCAGGTCGGCCATCGTCGCCTCGTCCGGCTGCGGTGGGGTGCCGTCCGGACGGTGGCCGTGTCGGGCGCGCCACCGGTCCATGAACCCGATTCCCATCCCTCCAGCCTGACAGGGCGACCGGGTCGGTGCAGCCGCCACCCGCCGACCGCGTACGGCGGCGGACGGCGGGGCAGCGGGCGACAGCGGCAGGCAGCAGGCAGCCGGGGGGGGCGGCAGCGGGAGCCGGATGCACCGGGCGGTCGGCCCGGTCGGCCGGGCCCTGTGCTCAGCCGACCGCCAGCGGCAGCCCGAGATGGGTCCGGGACAGCTCCTGGACGCCCCCGCCGTCGATCAGGTGGATGCGCCGGTAGCCCTCCTCGGCCGCCAGGTCGAGTGCGGCCTCCCCGAACCGGCCGGTGGTGAGGCGCAGTCCGCGCTCGGCACCCTCCTCACGGACGGCCTCGGCCAGGGTGCGGAGCTCCTCCTCGGCCACCGGCTCGGTGTTGCGGGACGCCCACACCACCCAGCGGCCCGGCAGGGCGCTGTCCGGTGCGCCTTCGGCGGTGGCGACCAGCCCGGCCGGACCGCGCAGCCGCACGCTCCACGCGGCCAGGCCGCCGCGGGTCAGCAGCTCCCGGACGAGCTGCGCGAACTCGTTGGGCGACAGCTCGGCCGCGGACGGCACCGTCGAACCCGCCGTGCCGTTGGGCACCACCGGCAGCGGCCCGTACGGGTCCGGCGTGACCACGGCGGACAGCTCGCGCAGCCGGACGAGCGCCTCGTCCTGCTCGGCATCGGCGTAGATCCCGTGGGCCGGCTCGTCGTCCTCGTCGGTCGGCACGGCTGCGCCGACCGGCTCGGCCACCAGGCGGGTGCGGGCGAGTGCGTCCCGGTCGGCGTCCACGCTGAGCAGGCAGACCGGGGCGGCGCCCGGCCTGCGCAGCCAGCCGTTGAACACGACACCGGCGAGGATCTCGTCGGTGTCGACGGCGTCGGCGGCCTGCAGGGCACGCAGGGCGAGGCGGGCGGCGAGCCGCAGGTAGTCGGAGGCGCGGTCGGCGGGGGCGCGCGGCACGGGCTCGGGCTCGCCGCCGTCGCCGAGGCGGTATCCGGAGAGCGAGGGCACCACGTCGAGCGGCGGCAGGTCGAGATCGAGGACGGCCGTCCTGGTGAGCGGGCGGAACAGCGCCCGGCAGGGGGCGGGGAGGTCCCGGGTGGTGGCCTCGGCGGCGGCCAGGGCGCGTTCCAGCAGCGACTCCACGGCGGCCGGTTCGGACAGCCGGTAGGCGCGCCGGCACTCCTCCAGGCTCTGGTTGTACTCCTGAACGGCCCGGGCCCGGGCCTGCTCGGCCTGCTCGTGGACGCTCCGGGCGGCCCTGGTCTCGGCCGCGGCACCCTCGGCCTGCCGGGCGCGCCACTCCCGGAGGTCGCGCTGGTGGCGCAGCCGGGCCTGGGCGAGTTCGCGCTGGTAGCCGGAGTCGAGCAGGCGGCGGGAGGCCGGCTCGTCGGGGTCGGCGGCGGGCGGCTCCGCCGGGGCGTAGTCGGCCCAGCGCGGCTCGGCCTCGGCGGGGTGGTCGTCGGTGCCCGCCGGGAAGGGCCGCGGTTCGTAGGTGCGCAGCTGGCTCTCGAAGTCCATCGCGGAGACCGGCAGTGCGGCCCTTCGGAGCAGGTCGGCGAGGTGCTCGTGCTGGGCCCGCACGGTGAGCGTCCGATGGTGGGTCAGGGCGGCTGCGCGGCCGTGCGCGGCAACCACGTCCTCCTCCGGCGCCCCGCCAGAGGTTTCGGAGGGTGCGTCGGCGAAGGCATCGGCGGGGGCCTCGGCGCCGAGGTCCCGGAAGAGTGTGGCGAGGAATCCGGCCTGCAGCGGTTCGGGTGCCTCCTGGACGGGTTGGGTGCCGGATGCCCGGGCCGACGGGACGGCGTCCGGGCGGCTGTCGGGTGAATGCTGCATCAGCGGTCGATCCCCCACTACGTCACTGCGCGTCCGGCGAGGCCGCGTGGGCCCGGACCAGCCCGCACGCGCTCGCAGGGGTCGCTCGGCCACGGCCCCCGTCCAGCATTGTCCACCGTTCGGATGCACGGGTCAGCCAACACTTGTGAGTTGGCCAGGTGGACGCCCCGTCCCGCTCACCCGACGGGGTGTCTGCGGGACGGGACGCTGCGAGGGTGACGTCCGGTGCGAGGGCGCGGGCCGACGGGGGTCGGGACCGGCAAGGCGTCAGCTCGGGGTCAGTTCGGAAAGGGGGTCGGGTTGGCAACGGGGTCGGTTCGGTAGGGGTCCGTTCGGTAGGAGGGTCGGGCCGGACGGTCAGTTGGTCCGGGTGTTGGTCAGGTGCTGGCCGATGTAGCCGACATAGATGCGACCGCTGCCGGAACAGTCGTCGAGGTAGTGCAGCCGCGGAGCCGTGGAACCGCCGCCGATCCGCAGGTGAGCGCCCATGAACGCGCGCCGCGAGACATCCACGCAGGACGGCACCGGGAGCATCCGCTCACGCTTCCACTTGGCGTGGCTCTCGACTGTACGGGACTCCCAGCGGACCGCCTTGCGCGGCGGGAAGTGGTGGCATCCCGGCGGTGTGTGTTCGCACCACTGCTTGAAGTCGCCGCCGGCCTCTCCACGGACGGCCGCGGCCGCGTACTCCTGAAGGGCCGTCAGGCCGTCCCAGGTGAGCCTCGCCCAGCCGGCGCCGTCGGGCTGGCCGTCCAGGGCGATCGTCTCCTTCTCGTCCCCGGTGAATTCCAGCAGCGGGAACTCCGCGAACCGGCCGACCAGCTCGCCGAAGCTGGCTGGAAAGAGGCCCTTGTCCGCCGAGGCGTCCATCGACAGCCTGGCGAACTCCGCGTGGGCCGGGGCGATCAGGGCAGCGGCCGGCAGGAGTCCCGACCCGGTACCCGCCGCAGCGAGCGGAGCGGGCACCGAACACAGCCGCCCGCCGGAGCGGCCCGGCCGCTGCGCGGTGCGGCGGCGGCGCTGCTCGTCGGCCCGGGTGCGCGGCCCCTCGCCGCCGGGCTTCGGACGGACCGGGCGACGGAACTCCTCCGGCACGACCAGCGGGGGGATCGCGGCGAGCGGTGCCGGCCGTGGCAGTTCGGCTGCGATCCGGCGGGGCTCGCGGGCGAGCAGCACCGCCGCCCGCCTGGTGTCCTCCTGCATCCGCTGCCTGGCGAGCACCTGGTGGCGCCCCGCGTCGGCCCGGGAAGCAGGGTCGACCTCGGGGAGGAAGGTGCGCACCGCTCCGCCGTACACCTTGTGGTACTCGAACGCGACGTTGAACAGCGGCAGTGCGGCATGGTCGAGGACGTACAGCGAGGCAAGACCCGTCACCTGCTGCAGGACGGGCCGGACCTGCCCGGCCAGCCAATCCTCCAGCGGGGTGGAGGTGGGCACGCTCACCACCACGGCGGCCAGGCGGCGCTCCGGGTCGCAGAGACGGTCGATCAGGTCGTCCACCTCTGCTGGTGTCACGACGGCCGGTTGGGCGGTGAGGGCTGCCGGACCGTCGGTGGCATCCAGCAGCGGAAGCAATATCCGGGCGACCTCCGGCACGGGCACCCTGCCGGGGCCGCTGAGCTGCGAGCCGGACGCGAGGTACTCGGCCTCCAGGCGGAGCACGACGCCTTCGGCGGCGCCGTCGGCTCCCGTGCCGGCCGCATCGGCGGTGCAGGCGGAGGCGAGGGTGATGGTCAGCAGGTGGGTGCGGTGCGGGCCGGCGGGGGTGCGCAGCCTGCGGTGGGCGTAGTGGCCGGTGGCAGGGGGCTGGTCGGAGCCACGGGGCGTGGGTGCCGTCGCGGCTTCGGGGGTGTCAGTGATGGGCGAGGGAACGGCGGCCGGACCGGCAGCGGGCAGGCGCCCGGTATCCCGGTCGAGCAGCACCCGTTCGCCGAGTCTCAGTCGTTCGGCGCCCGGGCCGCGGGCGGCCGGCGGCTCGTCGTGGCCTTCCTGTTTGAGCCAGGCGGCGAGCGCCTCGTCCACCAGGGCCACGACGTCGTCGAAGGGCAGCGGCGTGGCGACGGTCATCCGGTAGGGGGTTGCGCGGCCGGACGGGGCGGCCTGGCGGGGCAGGCCCTGCGTGTCGGCCGATCGGCGGGTTTCGGCTGGTCGGCCGGAGGTCGGGGCGTGGTCGGAAGTCATGCTCGGTACCTCCCGTGGTGCGGTGGTGGGGTCTGCGGTCCTCCATCGATGGGTGGGTTGTCCGGCATCGGCCGGCGGGTGCCGGCGCGACGTCCTTGTGCTGGAAACGGAAGGGCCCGGAGCGGAAGTTCCGCCTCCGGGCATGGTTAATTCGTTCGAGTGTCACTCGATCGGAAACTCGATGTGGCTCCACCCCGCCGGAACCGCCTCCGAGGCGCCGCCTGTGGCCTCCGCCAGCCAGGCGTGAAAGTCCGTCACCCCGGGCTCCGGGACGCCGACTTCGATGCGCACCCCGGTGGCCTCGTACGCCAGGTCGCGTACCTCGTAGCCGGCGGCGCGGAGATCGTTCTCGAGCCGTCCGGCCCTGGTGTGATCGGCGGACACCTCGAAGAGCGCGACCGGGCGGCGCTCCAGCAGCCCGACCGCGTCCACCGCCTCGGACACCGCGCTGCCGTAGGCCCGCACCAGCCCGCCCGCGCCGAGCTTGATGCCGCCGAAGTAGCGGGTCACCACGGCCACCGTGTCGGTCAGTCCCCGCCGGCGGAGCACCTCGAGCATCGGCACGCCCGCCGTGCCGCCCGGCTCGCCGTCGTCGTTGGAGCGCTCGCGCCGCTGCTCGTCACCGACCACGAAGGCGGTGCAGTTGTGCCGGGCGTCCCAGTACTCCTTGCGGACGGCCGCGATGAAGGCCTGGGCCCCGTCCTCGTCGGCGACGCGTGCGAGGTGGCAGATGAAGCGGGACTTCTTGATCTCGATCTCGTGGCTGCCGGAGCCCCGGACGGTCAGGTACGGCTTCGGGCTGGGCTGCGACATGGCGCGGCAGGTCTCCGGAGGGGCGGGCGGGGCGGGCGCGGTGCGCCTGCGCATGGCCCCGCCAGCCTAACCGCCGGGGTCCCGCGCCCCGCTGTCCCGGGATGCGGTCAGCGTCCGGCGAGGGCGTCCAGCGCGGCCCGGTCGAGGCCGGTCAGCCGGGTGACCTCGGACGGGTCGATCGCCCCGCAGTCCAGTCCGCGCAGCAGGTAGCCGCTGAGGGCGCGGGCGGTGGCCGGCTCGTCCATCACGTCGCCGCCGGCCTTGGCCACGTAGGCGGCGAGCCGGGCGGAGGCCGCCTCCAGGCCCTCGCGGTAGAAGGCGTAGACCGCGGCGTACCGGGTGGGCAGGTGGGCCGGGTGCATGTCCCAGCCCTGGTAGTAGGCGCGGGCCAGCGAGCGGCGGACGAGGCCGTGGTGCAGCCGCCAGGCCGCGTGGACCTGCTCGGTGGAACCGGTCGGAACGACGTTGGTGGAGCCGTCCGACAGCCGCACGCCCGTGCCCGCCGCGGCGACCTGCATGACGGCCTTGGCGTGGTCGGCCGCCGGGTGGTCCATGCTCTGGTAGGCGGCACTCACCCCGCAGGCCGCGCTGTAGTCGAAGGTGCCGTAGTGCAGGCCGGTCGCACGGCCCTCGGCAGCGTCGATCATCCGGGCAACGGTGGCGCGACCGTCCGGACCGAGGATCGCCTGGGTGGTCTCGATCTGGATCTCGAAGCCGAGCCGCCCGGCCGGCAGGCCCGCCCGCTGCTCGAAGTCCTCCAGCAGCCGGACGAGCGCGGTGACCTGCTCTGCGTAGGTGACCTTCGGCAGGGTGAGCACGAGACCGTCGGGCAGCCCGCCCTCGGCGAGGAGCGTGGCCAGGAACAGCTCCAGCGTGCGGATGCCCCGGTCGCGGACGGCCGCCTCCATGCACTTGATCCGGATACCGATGTACGGCGGGGCGCTGCCCGCGGCCACCGCCGCGGCGACCAGGCGGGCGGCCCGGACGGCGGCCTCGTCCTCCTCGGCGTCCGGGCGCGGACCGTAGCCGTCCTCGAAGTCGATCCGGAGGTCCTCGACGGGCTCGCGCTCCAGCTTGGCCCGGACCCGGGCGTGCACATCGGCGAGCAGCCCGTCCGCCGGGACGCCCAGCGCCCGGGCGAGCTGCTCGGGGGTCGCAGCGTGCGTGTCGAAGGCCTCCAGGGCCTGCCGGCCCCAGTCGCGTACGGTGTCGGCGCCGAAGGCGTCGGCCGGGACGTAGACGGTGTGGACGGGCTGCCGGCTGCCCGAGTCGCCGGGGTAGCGGCGGGCCAGCTCGGCGTCGACCGGCGCCAGCAGTGCCGCCACGGCGGCGCGCGCCGCCTCGGAGAACGAGGGCCCGCCCGCGGGGGCGGTGCCGTCCAGCTCGACCTGGGCCATCAGAACTCCTCCACGACGCGCCGGAGCAACACCGCAACGACGCTTCAACAAATTGTTGATGTGAAAGTAGTGTCAGCGGCGGCAAGGCGTCAATGCTGGCCCACCAGACGGACGCGTCCTGCCACCCGAGGGTGCAGGACGCGTACGTGACGATGCAGGGCTCCGATGCCCGGTTTCCGTACCGTCGGCTGCCGCCTGCGGCCGGTGTGCGGCCGCTGCCGCCGAGGGCTACTCCCGGCCGGAGCTGACGTAGCGGTTCTGCAGCTGGGGCCAGATCCGGTTCACGTCGGCGGGGTTGACCGAGCCGTCCGGGCGGGAGCCGGTCATGCCGTACGCGGCGGTCAGGTACTCCGCGAGGCTCTGCGGGTCGGGCTGCTGCTCGTAGGTGTCGATGTACGCGATCAGGGCGTCGAAGCAGACGTCGGGGTCGAGCGGTTCGGCACCCGGGCGGCGACCGGCGGGCTGCTCGTCCCCTTCCACCAGGTCGGCCTCGACCGGGAAGTCCAGCCCCGCCAGCTCGGCCCTGTCGACCTCGGCCTGGTCGAACGGGAGCGGCTCGGCGACGGCCTGCTCGCGGTGGGGCTGCGCGAAACGGCGCACGTCCTGGTCGAGCTGCTCGGCCTCGCCCCGGACCGTCTGCTCCAGGCGGATCGGACGGCCGAGCCGACCGGGCGACACCTGGCCCGGAACCGGGCGGCCCATGCCCTGGTGGGCCTGCTGGGGACGGCCGCCGGCGCCCTGCACCGGGCGGGCCTGCGGGCCGCCCTGCCGGAGCGGAGCCTGCCCGCCGGCGGCGGGAAGGCCGTCCATCGGACCGCCCTGGGCACCGGCCGGCCGGGGGCCGGCGACCCGCGGCGGCTTGAACCACGGGGACATCTGCCCGGGCACCCGGCCCTGCTGGTCGGCGTCGTCGCCCGGCTGCGAGTAGCCCTTCACCGCCCGGGCCATCCACACGTTGAGCTTGGCGGCCTCGGGCTCGGACACCGGCGCGTCCTGCTGGGTCGGCTCCTGCGCGTCCCGCAGCCGCACCGCAGCCAGCTTGGCCAGCGTCGGCGCCACCGCCGCCGCGGACACCGCCGGGCCGACGGCGGGCGTGGCCGCACCCTTGGTGACCTCGAGCGGACCGTCGATCCGGTCGAGAACGCTCGGGTCCAGCGGCACACCGTACTTGGCGAGCTTGAGCGGCAGCAGCGCCTGGAAGGGCGCCGAGCGGCGCCAGCCGCGGCCGTAGCGGAAGCGCAGCTGGGCCCGGTAGACCAGGCGGTTCTGCTCCAGGCGGACGGTCTCGTCGTACGAGCGGAGCTCCCACAGCTTCATGCGGCGCCAGAGCCGGAACGTCGGCACCGGCGAGAGCAGCCAGCGCATCAGGCGGACCGACTCCATGTGACGGTCCGCGGTGATCGCCGCGATCCGGCCGACGGCGTGCCGAGAAGCCTCCACCACCACGACGAACAGCACCGGGATGACCGCGTGCATCGCCATGCCCAGGGCATCGCCCCAGGAGGCCGCCGCGTTGAACGCGATCGTCGCGGCGGTCAGCAGCCAGGCGGTCTGCCGCAGCAGCGGGAAGGGTATCCGCAGCCAGGTCAGCACGAGATCCAGCGACAGGAGCACCACGATGCCCGCGTCGACGCCGATCGGGAATGCGTACGAGAAGGCGCCGAAGCCCTTCTCCATCGCGAGATCGCGCACCGCGTTGTAGGAGCCGGCGAAACCGATTCCGGAGATCAGACAGGCACCGGCGGCGACCACGCCGAGTAGGGCCCGGTGGGCGCGGGTGAGGGATGGGCGACGTGCCATGTAGTTGATCAACCCCTGGGACTCGGCTGCTGCCGTAAGCGACCGTTACTGCCGAATCCACCCTCGGCCGGACACGGGGTCTCCGTGCTGTGGACCGTCTCGGCCCACCGGATACTACTCGTACACGCGTCTGATCACGCCTCCCACCCGGACGCCTGTGTTCGCTGAGGTGCACCGTTGAGGTGCGCCAACACCGCCAGCACACGGCGGTTGGCATCCTCCGCGGGTGCCAACTCCAACTTCGTGAAGATATTGGCAATGTGTTTCGCCACGGCACCGTCACTGACGGTGAGTCGGGCGGCGATGGCGGAGTTGGAACAGCCCTCCGCCATCAGTTCCAGCACCTCGCGCTCGCGCGGCGACAGACGTTGCAGCGGCCCCGAGGCTGCCCGGCTCTCCATCAGTTTGGCGATCACGTCCGGGTCCATCGCCGTACCGCCGGCGGCCACTCGACGGACCGCGTCGACGAACTGCTCTGCGTTGAACACCCGGTCCTTCAGCAGGTACCCGACACCTCCGGAGCCGTCGGCCAACAGCTCACGCGCATAGAGCTGTTGGACGTGCTGGGACAGCACCAGGACCGGCAGGCCGGGGATCTTCCGCCGCGCGGCGAGGGCCGCCTGCAGCCCCTCGTCGGTGAGCGTCGGCGGGAGCCTGACGTCCACCACCGCAACGTCGGGCTGCTCGGTCAGCAGGGCCTCCAACAGCTCGGGCCCGGTCTCGACCGCCGCCGCAATGGTGAAACCGTGCACCTCCAGGAGCTGGATCAGCCCTTGTCGAAGGAGGTAGAGATCCTCGGCGAGGACAACGCGCACGGCAGCTCCATGGTGATGGTCGTCGGCCCGCCCGGCGGACTGCTGAGCGAGAGCGTGCCATCGAAGGTACCCAACCTCCGCTCAATGCCGCGCAGCCCACTCCCCCGGCCCGACTGGGCACCTCCGCATCCGTCGTCGGTGACCGTCACCCGCAACAGGCCGGCCCGGAACAGGATGTCCACCCATACCTGCTCGGCACCCGAGTGCTTGGCCGCATTCGCGAGCAGCTCGCTGATGCAGAAGTACACCGCAGCCTCGACCGGCGCATCGGGCCGCTCGGGCAGGCTCACCGTCACCTCGGTCGGCTGCCGGCTGTCCAGCGCCAGGGCACGCACCGCATCACCGAGCCCCCGCTCGGCCAGCACGGGCGGGTGAATGCCCCGCACCAGGTCGCGCAGCTCCTGGAGCGCCCTCGCGGACGACTGCCGCGCTTCGGAGAGCAGTTCACGTGCAGCCGCCTGGTCGGTCTCCATCAGGTGTTCGATGGTGCCGAGCGTCATCCCGATGGCGACCAGCCGAGCCTGGGCACCGTCGTGCAGGTCTCGCTCGATCCGGCGGAGCTCGGCCGCCTGGTCACCGATCGCATCCGCCCGGGTGAGCGTCAACTCCTCCACGCGCCGCCGCAGCTGGGTGGCGCTCGCCTGCCGCCCGGGCACCAGCACACGGCAGGCGACGTCGAGGTGCGCCCGCAGCGCGTACGGCGCGATGAGCAGGCCGCTCACCGCTGCCGCACCGCCTAGCAGGAGGGATATCAGATAGCTGAGCGGGTGGCCGCTGCTGAGCTGGCCGTACTCCCGGGGATCGGCCATCGCGTCCATGGCGAAGGAGAGGCCGCCAACAAGCAGCAGCGCGGGCGGGCAGAGGAAGAACAGCGCAGACAGCGGGTTGAGCACCCACCAGGCCGCATCCCGCCGGGTCGCCGCGTCCCGCACCGTCCAGTGCACGAACCGCGCCACCCGGGCCGTGCTCTGACGCCGGTGGTACGAGAAGCCCGTCCACCAGTAGCCGCGCTCGTCGCGCTCCAGCGCCGGCATCGACGAGTAGCCGGGCCGGACAACCACCGCGCACCAGCGGCGGAGTTGGGACCTCGTCCACCCCGCACTGTGCCGGGAACACCAGTACGCCGACACCAGACCGGTGATCGACACTGCCACGAGCACGGCGAACGGAACGAACTCGAAGGACTGGAAGAGCTGTACCGTCACACCGCCGGTGATGACGACCACCATGAACGGAACGAAGACGCTCAGGCAGGCCCCGCCGACCGCAAGCACCGATCGGCCCACCGCCCGAACGCTCTCCCTGAGCCGCTCCGACGCTCCCCGACCGACCACTTTCACCCCTTCAAGGGAAGTTGTGACTGCCACGGTGCTGCTCCTGACATCGACGTCCGACTGGCGATGACATCAGTGTCGCGGGTCGGCCACCGGCGACACATTGGCTGTGCCACCCGTCTTTGGGGTGGACCTAGCACCACCCCGCCGAGGCCAATACCGAGGGCTGTCGGAGCGGCCCCGATCGAGTCGGGTCCGGAAATGCGAGAAGCCCCGCCCGGGACCCGGGCGGGGCTTCTCTGAAGAATTGTTCGGCGGCGTCCTACTCTCCCACAGGGTCCCCCCTGCAGTACCATCGGCGCTACGAGGCTTAGCTTCCGGGTTCGGAATGTGACCGGGCGTTTCCCTCGCGCTATGACCACCGAAACACTGTGAAACACATCGAACGACCGGCACGGGGCCTGTTCGTGGTTTCAGAACCAACACAGTGGACGCGAGCAACTGAGGACAAGCCCTCGGCCTATTAGTACCGGTCAACTCCACCCCTCACGGGGCTTCCATATCCGGCCTATCAACCCAGTCGTCTACTGGGAGCCTTACCCTCTCCAGGAGGTGGGAGTGCTCATCTCGAAGCAGGCTTCCCGCTTAGATGCTTTCAGCGGTTATCCCTCCCGAACGTAGCCAACCAGCCATGCCCTTGGCAGGACAACTGGCACACCAGAGGTTCGTCCGTCCCGGTCCTCTCGTACTAGGGACAGCCCTTCTCAACACTCCTACGCGCACAGCGGATAGGGACCGAACTGTCTCACGACGTTCTAAACCCAGCTCGCGTACCGCTTTAATGGGCGAACAGCCCAACCCTTGGGACCTACTCCAGCCCCAGGATGCGACGAGCCGACATCGAGGTGCCAAACCATCCCGTCGATATGGACTCTTGGGGAAGATCAGCCTGTTATCCCCGGGGTACCTTTTATCCGTTGAGCGACGGCGCTTCCACAAGCCACCGCCGGATCACTAGTCCCTACTTTCGTATCTGCTCGACCCGTCAGTCTCACAGTCAAGCTCCCTTGTGCACTTACACTCAACACCTGATTGCCAACCAGGCTGAGGGAACCTTTGGGCGCCTCCGTTACCCTTTAGGAGGCAACCGCCCCAGTTAAACTACCCACCAGACACTGTCCCTGATCCGGATCACGGACCCAGGTTAGACATCCAGCACGACCAGAGTGGTATTTCAACGTCGACTCCACAACAACTGGCGTTGCTGCTTCAAAGTCTCCCACCTATCCTACACAAGCCGAACCGAACACCAATATCAAGCTATAGTAAAGGTCCCGGGGTCTTTCCGTCCTGCTGCGCGAAACGAGCATCTTTACTCGTAATGCAATTTCACCGGGCCTGTGGTTGAGACAGTCGAGAAGTCGTTACGCCATTCGTGCAGGTCGGAACTTACCCGACAAGGAATTTCGCTACCTTAGGATGGTTATAGTTACCACCGCCGTTTACTGGCGCTTAAGTTCTCAGCTTCGCCCGACCGAAATCGGACTAACCGGTCCCCTTAACGTTCCAGCACCGGGCAGGCGTCAGTCCGTATACATCGCCTTACGGCTTCGCACGGACCTGTGTTTTTAGTAAACAGTCGCTTCTCGCTGGTCTCTGCGGCCACCCCCAGCTCGGAGTGCAAGACTCGTCACCGGGGCTGGCCCCCCTTCTCCCGAAGTTACGGGGGCATTTTGCCGAGTTCCTTAACCACAGTTCACCCGAACGCCTCGGTATTCTCTACCTGACCACCTGAGTCGGTTTGGGGTACGGGCCGCCATGAAACTCGCTAGAGGCTTTTCTCGACAGCATAGGATCATCCACTTCACCACAATCGGCTCGGCATCGGGTCTCAGCCTTGATGAGTGACGGATTTGCCTATCACTCGGCCTACACCCTTACCCCGGGACAACCACCGCCCGGGCTGGACTACCTTCCTGCGTCACCCCATCGCTCACCTACTACCACCTTGGGCCGCCGGCTCCACCACTCCCCTTCACCCGAAGGATCCGGGGCGGCTTCACGGGCTTAGCATCAGAGGGTTCAGCGTTGGCGCTTCACAGCGGGTACGGGAATATCAACCCGTTGTCCATCGACTACGCCTGTCGGCCTCGCCTTAGGTCCCGACTTACCCTGGGCAGATCAGCTTGACCCAGGAACCCTTGGTCAATCGGCGCAAGAGTTTCCCACTCTTGTATCGCTACTCATGCCTGCATTCTCACTCGTGAACCGTCCACGACTCGATTCCTCGGCCGCTTCACCCGGCACACGACGCTCCCCTACCCATCCACAGCGCCGTTGGGCGTATTCTGTGAATGACACGACTTCGGTGGTGTGCTTGAGCCCCGCTACATTGTCGGCGCGGAATCACTTGACCAGTGAGCTATTACGCACTCTTTCAAGGGTGGCTGCTTCTAAGCCAACCTCCTGGTTGTCTCTGCGACTCCACATCCTTTCCCACTTAGCACACGCTTGGGGACCTTAGTCGGTGTTCTGGGCTGTTTCCCTCTCGACCATGGAGCTTATCCCCCACAGTCTCACTGCCGCGCTCTCACTTACCGGCATTCGGAGTTTGGCTAAGGTCAGTAACCCGGTGAGGCCCATCGCCTATCCAGTGCTCTACCTCCGGCAAGAAACACGCGACGCTGCACCTAAATGCATTTCGGGGAGAACCAGCTATCACGGAGTTTGATTGGCCTTTCACCCCTAACCACAGGTCATCCCCCAGGTTTTCAACCCTGGTGGGTTCGGTCCTCCACACGGTCTTACCCGCGCTTCAACCTGCCCATGGCTAGATCACTCCGCTTCGGGTCTTGGGCATGCAACTCAGGTCGCCCTATTCGGACTCGCTTTCGCTACGGCTACCCCACACGGGTTAACCTCGCTACACACCGCAAACTCGCAGGCTCATTCTTCAAAAGGCACGCAGTCACAGTCCGAAGACTGCCCCCACGGCTTGTAGGCACACGGTTTCAGGTACTATTTCACTCCGCTCCCGCGGTACTTTTCACCATTCCCTCACGGTACTATCCGCTATCGGTCACCAGGGAATATTTAGGCTTAGCGGGTGGTCCCGCCAGATTCACACGGGATTTCTCGGGCCCCGTGCTACTTGGGAAATAGGCAAGCAAGCCGCTGATGTTTCGTCTACGGGGGTCTTACCCTCTACGCCGGACCTTTCGCATGTCCTTCGACTACACCAACGGTTTCTGACTCGCCGACCGGCCGGCAGACCGGTCAAGCCCACTCCCACAACCCCGTCACGGCAACCCCTGCCGGGTCTCACACCATGACGGTTTGGCCTCATCCGGTTTCGCTCGCCACTACTCCCGGAATCACGGTTGTTTTCTCTTCCTGCGGGTACTGAGATGTTTCACTTCCCCGCGTTCCCTCCACATACCCTATGTGTTCAGGTATGGGTGACAGCCCATGACGACTGCCGGGTTTCCCCATTCGGACACCCCCGGATCAAAGCTCGGTTGACAGCTCCCCGGGGCCTATCGCGGCCTCCCACGTCCTTCATCGGTTCCTGGTGCCAAGGCATCCACCGTGCGCCCTTAAAAACTTGGCCACAGATGCTCGCGTCCACTGTGCAGTTCTCAAACAACGACCAGACACCCACCCTCGGCAACCCGAAGGCTGCGTCGCATGGGACCGGCATCCACGAGGAAACCATCGTTCCCTCAGGACCCAACAGCGTGCCCGACCCGAACAGTTCACATCACACGTTCCACGCCGAAGCAGTACTAGCGTCCGTGACTCTGTCCGTGCCGAATAGTCAACGTTCCACCCATGAGCGAGCACTCCGGAACACTCGTCCGAAGCTGCTGTGTGCTCCTTAGAAAGGAGGTGATCCAGCCGCACCTTCCGGTACGGCTACCTTGTTACGACTTCGTCCCAATCGCTGGTCCCACCTTCGACGGCTCCCTCCCAAGGGTTAGGCCACCGGCTTCGGGTGTTACCGACTTTCGTGACGTGACGGGCGGTGTGTACAAGGCCCGGGAACGTATTCACCGCAGCATGCTGATCTGCGATTACTAGCAACTCCAACTTCATGGGGTCGAGTTGCAGACCCCAATCCGAACTGAGACCGGCTTTTTGGGATTCGCTCCGCCTCGCGGCATCGCAGCCCTTTGTACCGGCCATTGTAGCACGTGTGCAGCCCAAGACATAAGGGGCATGATGATTTGACGTCGTCCCCACCTTCCTCCGAGTTGACCCCGGCAGTCTCCTGTGAGTCCCCGACATTACTCGCTGGCAACACAGAACAAGGGTTGCGCTCGTTGCGGGACTTAACCCAACATCTCACGACACGAGCTGACGACAACCATGCACCACCTGTACACCGACCACAAGGGGGCTGATATCTCTACCAGTTTCCGGCGTATGTCAAGCCTTGGTAAGGTTCTTCGCGTTGCGTCGAATTAAGCCACATGCTCCGCTGCTTGTGCGGGCCCCCGTCAATTCCTTTGAGTTTTAGCCTTGCGGCCGTACTCCCCAGGCGGGGAACTTAATGCGTTAGCTGCGGCACCGACGACGTGGAATGTCGCCAACACCTAGTTCCCAACGTTTACGGCGTGGACTACCAGGGTATCTAATCCTGTTCGCTCCCCACGCTTTCGCTCCTCAGCGTCAGTAATGGCCCAGAGATCCGCCTTCGCCACCGGTGTTCCTCCTGATATCTGCGCATTTCACCGCTACACCAGGAATTCCGATCTCCCCTACCACACTCCAGCCTGCCCGTATCGAATGCAGACCCGGGGTTAAGCCCCGGGCTTTCACATCCGACGCGACAGGCCGCCTACGAGCTCTTTACGCCCAATAATTCCGGACAACGCTCGCACCCTACGTATTACCGCGGCTGCTGGCACGTAGTTAGCCGGTGCTTCTTCTGCAGGTACCGTCACTTGCGCTTCTTCCCTGCTGAAAGAGGTTTACAACCCGAAGGCCGTCATCCCTCACGCGGCGTCGCTGCATCAGGCTTTCGCCCATTGTGCAATATTCCCCACTGCTGCCTCCCGTAGGAGTCTGGGCCGTGTCTCAGTCCCAGTGTGGCCGGTCGCCCTCTCAGGCCGGCTACCCGTCGTCGCCTTGGTAGGCCATTACCCCACCAACAAGCTGATAGGCCGCGGGCTCATCCTGCACCGCCGGAGCTTTCCACCCGCCCCCATGCGGGGGCGGGTCGTATCCGGTATTAGACCCCGTTTCCAGGGCTTGTCCCAGAGTGCAGGGCAGATTGCCCACGTGTTACTCACCCGTTCGCCACTGATCCACCCCGAAGGGCTTCACCGTTCGACTTGCATGTGTTAAGCACGCCGCCAGCGTTCGTCCTGAGCCAGGATCAAACTCTCCGTGAATGATGACCCGTTATCGGGTGCACACTCGCGTTGAGCGGCACGGCAACCACCGGAATAGGGTGATCCCGCGCACTGCGTCCTCGCTGTGTTATTTCCAAAGGAATCTCCAACCGATCCGCGATGGACCGGCCGGGGATGTCAACATATCTGGCGTTGACTTTTGGCACGCTGTTGAGTTCTCAAGGAACGGACACTTCCTTCGGACCGCCTTCCAGCGGACCCTCCGGGCGTTTCGCTCTTTCGTGTTTCCAGCTTATCAGACCCGAGTCAGTGCTCTTCGCCGACCTGCTTTCTCCACCGCTTTGCCGGAACCGACCTGACGGCCCGTCCGACGTTTCAAACCTTAGCCGATCCCCGCTCCGAAAAGCGAATCCGACGCCGGCCCGAACACAATCCCCGAAAACGCGCACACCGAATTCGCACTGAGACGCGACAAGGCGCGACCCAGCCCGAGCCGGGAAATGGTGTTTCAGAGGATTGGCCGCCCCGGGACCGTCCGCGCAGACGCGTGTCCGGTGCTCCCTGCCGAGCGACTAGAGAACAGTACGCCCATCGGTAGGCGGAGGCAAATCCGTCACCCGGACGGACCAGGTGCAGGCGGCGCGGCCGGCCTTCACGTACTCGCCGTTGGGGTGGTCGTTGGTGGCCGTGCGCAGGGCCGCCACCTGGTGGTCCTGGCCTCCGGCGGTGTGCCGCTCGATCAGGCGGCGGTGGCGGAGGTCGTCGTCCGCGTGGACGTACCAGAGCTCTCGGAGCAGGCCGCGGACTGCTGCCCAAGGGACGTCGGGCGAGGCCAGGTAGTTGCCCTCGGTGACGACCAGGCGGGTGTGCGGCCTGATGACGTGGCGGGCGGCGACCGGTTCGTCGAGTGCCCGGTCGAAGTCCGGCACATAGATGTCGTTGAATCGCTCGTTCGCGACCCGGTGGAGCAGGGCCAGATATCCGGCCGCGTCGAACGTTTCGGGCGCGCCCTTCCGTGCGCGCAGACCGAGGCGGTCGAGCTGGGCGTTGGCGAGGTGGAATCCGTCGAGGGGGAGGTACGCGGCCGCGTCGGGGCCCTCCTCTCGCACGATCTCTGCGACGAGGTGCCGGGCCAGCGTCGACTTGCCCGCGGCGGGTGGGCCTGCCAGCCCGAGGATCACGCGCCCGGTGGCACTCCCGGGCCCCTTCAGAAGCCGCAGCGCCCGCTCGACCGTCGACCGCGACGATGCCTCCGTCACGGCCGCACCAAGCAGATCCGCGCCATCGGGGCGGTCCGGGGAGCAGCCCGAGGAACGGTCCGGAGAACGATCGGGAGAGCGGTCCGGCGTGCGGTCCCCGTGTACGTCTACGTGCATGGGCGCACCCTACTCACGCTTCGGTCCGGCAGGCACGAAGCGCGCACCCGGGCGCCCCGCCGGTGCCGCCCCACGCCTCGCAGGACAGCCTCGGCCCGGCCTCGGGAGCTACGTGTCGGGCTCGCCCAGCACCGGTTCGTCGAGGGTGAGCGTGCCGGCATCCGCGTCCAGGACGGCCGGCACGCCGAGGGGCACGGTGAGGCTGGTCGGCCCGTGGCCGAAGCCGAGCTCCCAGATCACCGGGACGCCCAACGGGGCGAGCCGGTCGAGCATGACCTCGCGGACGAGGTCCAGGGGGCCGCAGCCCTCCCAGGAGCCCAGGGCGATTCCGGCGACACCGTCGAGCGCGCCGGTGCGGAGCAGCTGGGTGAGGGTCCGGTCGAGCCGGTACGGCAGCTCGTTGACGTCCTCCAGGAGCAGGATGGTGTCGGCGAAGGAGGTCCTGGCGCTGGGGGCGCCGCGGTCGGTGGCCAGGAGGGCGGCGCAGCCTCCGGCGGTGGTTCCGGCTGCCCGGCCGGGGACGAGGGGTTGGGCCGTGGCGGAGGTGAGGATGCGGGTGGTGGCCGGTTCGAAGAGGGTGCGGCGGAGGTGCTCGGCGGTGGCCGGGTCTCCGAGGAAGGCGGCTGCGGTGCCCATCGGGCCGTAGAGGGTGGGCAGGCCGAGGCGGAGGCAGACGGCTTCGTGGAGGACGGTGACGTCGCTGAAGCCGACGAGGATCTTCGGGGGCGCGGTGCGCAGCTCGTCCCAGTCGATCAGGTCGACCATGCGCTGGACGCCGTAGCCGCCGCGGGCGCAGATGACGGCGGCGGTGGAGGGGTCGAGCCAGGCCCGGCGGAAGTCCGTGGCGCGGTCGGCGTCGGTGCCGGCGAGGTAGCCGTGGACGGGGTGGCGGTCGAGGAGGTGTTCGCCGGGGACGACCTCCAGGCCCCAGGAGCGCAGCAGGGCGGTGCCGTCGGCGAGGCGCTGCGGGTCGATCGGGCCGCTGGGGGCGACCAGGGCCACGCGGTCGCCCGCGGTCAGGCGGCGGGGGCGTCGGGCCGGGGAGGGGTGGCGGCGGTGTGCGGATTCGTCGGTCGTCAGCTGATCCATCGACAGGTTCTCCCCCGTGGTGACCGGTTCGCCTGCTCACGGTATTCCCCGGTGCGGGGGTGGAGCGATCCACCCCCGCACCGGGAGTGCGTGCGGGCCACTCGCTCACCGGGAACGGCTCCTCTTCACACGGTGCCCATCGCTTCGCGGACCTCCGCGAGGGTGGTGTCGGCCACCTTGTTGGCGTGCTCGTTGCCGTTGTGCAGGACGTCCCGCAGGAATCCCCGGTCGGCGGCGAGTTCGGCGCGGCGGGCCCTGATGGGCCGGAAGTACTCGTTGACGGCTTCGATGACGAGGCGTTTGAGTGCTGCGGCCCCGCGGTCGCCGATCTCCTCGGCGACGTCCTCGGGTGTGCGGTCCAGGCAGAGGGCGGCGAGCTGCAGGAGGCCGGCGACGCCGGGACGGTGCTCCGGGTCGTGGCTGATGCGGCGGTCGGCGTCCGTGGTGGCGGCGCGGAGGAGGCGGGCGGTGTCGTCCTCGGTGGCGCCGAGCGGGACGGCGTTGCCGCGGCTCTTGCTCATCTTGCCGCCGTCGGTGCCGAGGAGCAGCGGTGCTGTGGAGAGCAGTGCCTCGGGCTGTGGGAAGACGGGGCCGTAGCGCTCGTTGAAGCGGCGGGCGACGGTGCGGGTGGTTTCCAGGTGCGGGATCTGGTCCTGGCCGATGGGGACGAGGTCCGCCTTGCAGAATAGGATGTCGGCGGCCTGGTGGACGGGGTAGGTGAACATGAGTCCGCTGACGGTGGAGCGGCCGGAGTGCGCGATCTCGTCCTTCACGGTGGGGTTGCGGCCGAGTTCGGCGACGCTGACCAGGCTGAGGAAGGGCAGCAGGAGCTGGTTGAGGGCCGGGACGGCGCTGTGGGCGAAGACCGTGGCGCGGTCGGGGTCGATGCCGGCGGCCAGGTAGTCGAGGACGAGGTTCTCGGCGTGCTCGGCCGGGTTGTCGGCGCGGTCCCGGTCGGTGAGGACCTGGTAGTCGGCGACGACGACGAAGAGTTCGACGCCGAGGCGCTGGAGTTCGACCCGGTTCTGCAGGGTGCCGAAGTAGTGGCCCAGGTGGAGCGGGCCGGTCGGCCGGTCTCCGGTGAGGACGCGGTGGTGCCCGGGGTTGCGGCGGATCCGGTCGGTGGTGGTCAAGTCGGCGGTGGTCAAGGGGTGCTCCTCGGTGGTCGGTAGGGGGGCCGTCCGCCGGGGCGCCTGCCGTCCGCGAGGTGTGGGAACGCAGCAGGGCCGTCCGTGCGGACGGCCCTGTGGTCGTGCGTGAAGGGTGGCCGTCCCTAGGACGGCCACCAGTTCAGGCACGGCTGCTGCTTCATGGAGGCCAGGGTACCTGCTCGTGTGCGGCCTTCAGGAAGGGATTTCCGGCGGGCGAGCGGGTACACGCACAGGGGCCGGCGGGGGCCGGCGGACGGGCCGGGTCCGCGCGGTCGACACATCGTGGATCGGCCTGGCCGCCAAGGTCCGTGTGCGGCAGGATCGTTCATGCCGCAGACCGAAGGGCCCGCACCGATGACCTCGCTCGACCAGCCAGCGTCCGACCGCTCGTCCGGTGGAGCCGTCCCGGCGGGGCCGACGCCTGCCGGGGGCGGCCCCGCCGAGCCGGGTGGTGATCCGACCGCGGTCCGGTTGCTGGCCGGGCTCGCGAGCCGGCTGCGCGGTGCGTACGAGCAGGGGGCGGGCCTGGCCGAGTTGGCGGCGGCCTGCCATCGGCCGGAGGCGGATGTGCGGCGGCTGCTGGAGGAGGCCGGCGCGGATCTCGTCGCGCCGCGGGCGCCGGGTGAAGGACATCGGGTCGGGGGCAACAGGGGCGACGACGGCAGTGCCGGTGCCGCCGACCGTACGGAGGCGGGCAGGAACGTCGGCAGCGCCGCCGACAGCAGCGACGGCAGCCGACAGTTGCGGAGGGCGCGGCGGCCTGTGCCGTCCCGGCGCCTGCGGCGGCTCCACCCCCGTCCGCCCGAGCGGCTGGAGGCGTGGCGCGCCAGTGGTGCGGGCCGCGCAGGGCAGGCCCATGACGGCGCCGACGGGGAGGGCGGCACACCGCTCGGGATACTGATCGGCGGTTCGGCACCGGCGGCCGCGGCCGGCCCGCGGGAGCCGGAACGGGTCGCGGCGAAGCTCGTCCGGCTGGGTGCCGGGACCTGCCTGGTGGTGCTGCCCGCGTGGCGGGAGGCGATCGCCGTGGCCGTGCCGACCGAGCGGCTGCTCGCCTCCACCGGGCTCGCTGCGGACGAACTGGCGGCTGCCTGCCTGACCGTACTGATCAACCCGGATGCGCTGCACGACCGCGACCTCACGCTGCACGACTGGCGGGCGGAGCCGCCGCAGCATTGAACCGGTCCGCTCCGCCCGTCGGGTGATGTCGTGTCAGCCGGGCAGCTCGGCCGCGGCCCGGAGCGGAGGGTCCTCGGGGCGGCTGTTGGGGGTGCCCTGCGGCACATGGCCGAGGTGCACCGGCTCCACGGCCGACAGGTCGAGTACGGCCTCCGGGCCGGGTGCGGCCGGTGTGCGGAGGGCGGCCAGGAGGGCGGGGAGTTGCGGGGGCCACAGTGCGTCGGCGTCGGCGGCCGCCAGTTCCTCCGGCGTCCACCAGCGCCAGTCCAGGATGCCGTCGACGCGGTGCACGTGGCTGACGTCGCCGACGGGCCCTCGCCGCGGGCCGGTGGTCAGGAAGACGTGTTCGTGCTGACGGACGGGGATGCCGTGCCAGGTGAAGTCGTGCTCCCAGGTGCAGAGCAGGGGGCCGGGCTCGATGTCCGTCCAGCCGGTCTCCTCGGACAGCTCGCGGCGGGCGCCGACCTGCGGTGACTCGCCGTCCTCGATGCCGCCGCCGGGCATCGTCCAGTGGACGCCGACCTCGGCGTTGTCGCTGCGGAGCAGGAAGACGGAGCCGTCCGGGGCGAGGACGACGGTACGTGCCGCTCTCCGCGGCATCCGTCCGTCGGGGGTGGGGACGGGTCGGGTGTTCCCTCGTCCGAGGAGTCGTCGCAGCTTGGACATCGGATCACCCTGGCACGCGGTGCGGGGTGTGTCGACCGAATTCGGCTGGCTTCAGGGGCAGTCCGAACGGTGGACACCGGCACACTCGTCCCCCGAAGGGTGGTGCGCAGCGGGGTGCGCGCCACCGTGTGCGCCGTACGCTGTGGGCCATGACCACGCCGGCCGTCCTGGTGCCCACCGACCCGCTGTTTCCGCGGAGGCCCGACCCGCACTACGTGTGGGAGACGCAGGTGGTGCGCGACCTGGGCGGCACCTGCGTCCTGCTCGACCACGACGCGCTGGTCGCGGGCGACGCGGAGGGGGCGGTGCGCCTCGTCCCCGGCGGGGTGGGACCGCTCTGGTACCGCGGCTGGATGGTCGGCGTCCCCGCGTACCAGGCGCTGGCGGTCGCCCTGGCCGAGCGGGGCGGCACCCTGCTGACCACGCCGGCCGGCTACGCCGACGCACACGAACTGCCCGGCTGGTACGGGGTGTTCGAGGGCGCGACGCCGGACAGCCGGTGGCTGGCCGGACCCGGGCTGCCCTCCGCCGACGACCTGGCCGGCCTGGCGCTCGGGCTGGGCGGGAGCGGCCCCGCGGTGGTCAAGGACTTCGTGAAGTCCCGCAAGTACGAGTGGGAGGAGGCCTGCTTCGTCCCGGATCTCGCGGACACCGACGGGCTGTGCCGGGTGGTGGCGCGCTTCGTCGAACTGCAGGACGGCGCCCCGGAGGGCGGGATCGTGCTGCGGCGCTACGAGGAGTTCGTCCGGGACGCGCAGGGGCGGGCCGTGGAGGCCCGGGTGTGGTGGGTGGACGGTGTGCCGGTGCTGCGCGGTCCGCATCCGGACTCGGCTCCGGGGCCCGCGCCGGATGCGGACCTGTCGGAGGTCGGGCCGCTGGTGCGCAGCCTGGGCTGCCGGTTCGTCAGCACCGACCTGGCGCGACGGGCGGACGGTTCGGGGTGGCGGGTGGTCGAGGTCGGCGACGGGCAGGTCAGCGACCTGCCGCGGGGCGCCGACGCGGCATCGCTGTTCGCGGCGCTGATGGCCGTCTGAGCCGGCGGGACGCGGACCGGCCGAGGGCCCGCCGGGATACGGGGCCTGCGCGGACAGAACCCTGCGCGCAGGTCGCCGTACCCCGGGGCGGCCCGGTGGACTCAGCCGACCGGGGTCGGGCGGCCGTCGGAGACGAAGGCCCGCCAGAGCCGGTGGTAGACGCCGCCGTGGGCGAGCAGGTCGGCGTGCGTGCCGTCCTCCACGATCCGGCCGCGGTCGAGGACGACGATCCGGTCGGCGCGCTCGGCGGTGGTGAGCCGGTGCGCGATGACCAGGGTGGTCCGGCCGCCGGTGAGACGGTCGGCGGCCTGGTTGACGGCGGCCTCGCTGGCGAGGTCGAGAGCGGCGGTGGCCTCGTCGAGCAGCAGGATGTCCGGGTCGACGAGTTCGGCGCGGGCGAGGGCGATCAGCTGGCGCTGGCCCGCGGAGAGGTTCCGTCCGCGCGGGGCGACCTCGTGCTCGTAGCCGCCGGAGAGGCCGAGGATCATGTCGTGTGCGCCGACCGCCCGGGCGGCGGCCTCGACCTCGGCACGGGTGGCTTCGGGCCGGCCGTAGGCGATCGCCTCGTGAATGCTGCCGGCGAAGAGGTACGCCTCCTGCGGGACGACGCCGAGGCGGTGGCGGTACTGGGCGAGGTCGAAGGCGGTGACGTCGGTGCCGTCGATGCTGACGGTGCCGCCGGTGGCGTCGTAGAACCGGGCGACCAGCTTGACCAGGGTCGACTTGCCGGCGCCGGTCTCGCCGACCAGCGCGACGGTCTGGCCGGCCGGGATGTGCAGGTCGATGCCGCTGAGCACGTCGGGTCGGCTCTCGCCGTCCCCGTTGTAGGCGAAGCTCACGCCGTCCAGCCGGATGTCGCCCTTGAGCCGACGCACCGGCAGGCTCGACTCGCTCTCGGGGGTGCTGGTCGGGGTGCGCAGCAGTTCGCGGATGCGGCCGAGGCTCACACTCGCCTGCTGGTAGCCGTCGAACACCTGGGAGAGCTGGTTGACCGGTGCGAAGAACAGGTCGATGTAGAGCAGGTAGGCGACCAGGGCGCCGATGGTGAGGGTGCCGGCGTCGACCCGGGCGGCGCCGGCGATCAGCACCAGGGCCGAGGCGACGCTGGAGAGGAACTGGACGAACGGGAAGTACAGCGAGATGTAGAGCTGGGCGCGGGCCCGTGCGTCGCGGTACTCCAGGCCGCGGGCGACGAACCGGGCGGTGTTGACGTCCTGGCGGCGGAACGCCTGGACGATCCGCATGCCGGCGACGTTCTCCTGCAGGTCGGCGTTGACCGTCGAGATCAGGTCGCGGGAGATCTGGTACTGGGTGGTGGACTTGCGGCGGAAGACCAGGGTGGCCACGGCCAGGACGGGCAGGACGGCGAAGACCACCAGGGCGAGGCCGGCGTCGAGGATCAGCAGGGCGGCGAAGATGCCGAAGAAGGTGAGCAGGCTGACCACCGCGGTGACGACACCGGTCTGCAGGAAGGTCGAGATCGAGTCGACGTCGGTGGTCATCCGGGTCATGATCCGGCCGGTGAGCTCGCGCTCGAAGTAGTCGAGGCCGAGCCGGTTGAGGTGCGCGAAGATCTTCAGCCGCAGGGTGTAGAGGACGCGCTCGCCGGTGCGTCCGCTCACCCTGGTCTCGGCGCTCTGCACTCCCCAGTCGAGCAGGACGACGATCAGTGCGGCCAGGGCGGCGACGGTGACGCCGGTCATGGCGGCCTTGCTGACGCCGTCGTCGATGCCGTGCCGGATCAGGATCGGCAGGGTGAGCCCGGCGGCGGTGTCCAGGGAGACGAGCAGCAGGGCGAGCGCCAGCGGGCCGCGGAAGGGTGCGAGCAGCCGGCGGAGGCTGAAGTTCGGGTCTCCGGCCTCGGCGTCCTCGACCTTGACGTCGGGGGTGTCGGTGGCCGGCCGGAGTGCGGCGACCTTGGCGAGCAGGTCGGCGTCGGCGGCGGGCTTGCCGGCCGCCGACGCATCGGTGCGGCCGGCGGCGTCGGCTGCTGCCGGGGCTGGGGCCGTTCCCGCGAGGGTGTCGGTGCCGGTGGCCGCCCGGGAGCCGGCGGTGGTGCCGGCAGCCTGTGCGGAGCGGGCGTCCGCGGTGGCGGCGTCGGCCTCGGAGTCGGCCGCGTCCGGGTCGGTGATCAGGGCCCGGTAGAGGGGACAGCGGGCGTCGAGCTCCTCGTGGGTGCCGATGTCGACCAGGCGGCCGCGTTCGAGTACGGCGATCCGGTCGGCGAGCTGCAGGGTGGAGCGCCGGTGGGCGATGAGCAGGGTGGTGCGGCCGGCCATCACGGAGCGCAGCGCCTCGAAGATCTCGGCCTCGACCTGCGGGTCGACGGCGGAGGTCGCGTCGTCCAGGAGCAGGATGCCGGGGTCGGTGAGGATCGCGCGGGCGAGTGCGATCCGCTGGCGCTGGCCGCCGGAGAGGGTCAGGCCCTGCTCGCCGACCTTGGTGTCGTAGCCGTCCGGGAGCTCCCGGACGAAGCCGTCGGCCTGGGCGACCCGGGCGGCGGCCTCGATCTGTGCGTCGGTGGCCTCGGGGTGCCCGTACGCGATGTTGGTGCGGACGCTCTCGGAGAACAGGAAGCTGTCCTCGGGGACGATGCCGACGGCGGCGCGCAGCGAGTCCAGGGTGATGTCGCGCAGGTCGTGGCCGTGCAGCCGGACGGCGCCGGCCATCGGGTCGTAGAAGCGCGGGACGAGCTGGGCGACGGTGGACTTGCCGGAGCCGGAGGCCCCGACCAGGGCGAGCGTCTCGCCGGGGGCGAGGCTGAGGCTGAGCCCGTCGAGCACGGGGACGGCGTCCTCGTGGCCCTCGTAGTGGAAGTCGACCTGGTCGAGTTCGAGGGCGGGGGTGCCTGGTGCGGAGGCGCCCGGTGCGGAGGCTCCCGAGGCCGCTGTGCCGGGGGCGGGGCTGCCGGCGGTGGTCTCGGCGAGCGGGAGCGGGCGGGCGTCGGGCCGTTCCTGGACGTGCGGGCGCTGGTCGATCAGCTGGAGGACGCGCTCCACGCCGGCCCGGGCCTGCTGGCCGACGGTGATCACCATGGCGAGCATCCGGACGGGGCCGGTCAGCTGGGCGACGTAGGTGGAGAAGGCGACGAAGGTACCGAGCGAGACCTTGCCCTGGACGGCCAGCCAGCCGCCGAGGGCGAGCACGGCGACCTGGGCGAGTGCCGGGACGGCCTGCATGGCCGGGGTGTATCGGCTGTTCAGCCGGATCGAGCGGAGCCGGGCGGCGTACAGGCCGCGGGAGGCCTTCTCCAGCTTGGCGCGCTCCTGGGCCTCCTGGCCGAAGCCCTTCACCACCCGGACGCCGCCGACGGCCGCGTCCACCACGCCGGCGACCGCTGCGGCCTCCTGCTGCGCGGCCCAGGTCGCCGGGAAGAGCCGCTTGCGGCTGAGGGCGGCGCACCACCACAGGGCGGGGGCCATGACCAGGGCGATCACGGTGAGCGGCAGCGAGAGCCAGAGCATGACCACCAGGGACATGCAGAACATCAGGAAGTAGCCGGTCATCATCGGCAGCATCGAGAGCAGGCCGTTGATGAGCTGGAGGTCGGAGGTGGCGCGGCCGACGACCTGCCCGGTGTCGAGCCGGTCCTGGCGGCGGCCGTCGAGCCGGGTGAGCGACTTGAAGAGGTCCGCGCGCAGGTCGTGCTGGACGTCGAGGGCGAGCTGGCCGCCGTAGTAGCGGCGGATCTGCGCACAGACGAAGACCAGGACGGCGGCGAGCAGCAGGACGACGGCCCAGGGGGCGAGCGGGCGGCTGTGCGCGGTGATGACGTCGTCGATGATCAGCTTGGTGATCAGCGGGACGACGGCGCTGACGGCCATGCCGACGAGCGAGGCGCCGAAGGCGAGCAGCACGTTGCGGCGGTAGCGCCAGGAGTAGCCGACCAGGCGGCGGAGCCAGCGGGAGTCGTCCGGGGAGGCCGTGGCGACACTGCCCGTGCCGTCCGGCGGTGTGCTCCCGTCGGCGGATCTGCCGGAGCGGCGGCGCAGGGTGGCCTTGCCGGACCGGCTGCTCTGAGGATCGGCGTTCCGGGACATCTCCGCAGTAGAACCATGAGTCTCAGGCATATTTAGGGATACTAACCATTCGGCTCGACCGCCGTCCATCGCGTTTCGACGGACGCCCGGGAGGCTCAACGACATGCCGCCGGGGAACCTTCCCGACGCCTTCCAGGGTCGCCGACGCACTCGGCGGGACGCACGGGCCGAGCGGCCGGACGGGCCTCCGGCGCTGGTCCTACTCCCTCACCCGCACGGCCTACGCCGCGCCCTCCTCGGCCGCAGGACCGGGTGCGGCCCCGGCGGCGCCCGGGACGACCACCGCGCCCGAGGCGGCACTCTCGGCGGCCGCGGCGAACGCGCCCTGGGCCAGGCTGTGCAGCAGGGCGGCCATGGCGTCGCGGGGCAGTCCCGAACGGTCGCTCTGCGCGGAGTGCGGTGCGGCGCTGTGGGGGGTGGAGTTGATCAGGCCGAACACCGCGTGCACGGCGGCACGGGCCAGCGGCTCCGCACCCGGGGCGGCGAGCGCCGGGAACGCCCCGCGGACGACGCCGACCCACAGTTCGACGTAGCCGCGCTGCAGGCGGCGGACCCGCCGACGGTCCTCCTCCTTCAAATGGAGCAGTTCCCGGTCGTGCAGGATGATCAGATCCCGGTCGTCCAGGGCGAAGTCCACGTGCCCGCCGATCAGGGCGTCCAGGGCGCCGGAGGGGCCACCCACCCCCTCGGCCTCGCCGGCCCGGCGCCGCCCCTCCTCCAGCAGGCGCTCGCTGATGCCCACCAGCAGGTCGGCGAGCATGGCGTCCTTGCCGGAGAAGTGCCGGTACAGGCCGGGGCCGCTGATGCCGACCGCCTTGCCGATCTCGTCCACTCCCACCCCGAGGAAGCCCCGCGCGGCGAAGAGCCGCGCGGCCTCCTTGCGGATCTGGTCGCGGCGTGGGAGCGCGGAGGCTGCTGGCACGTTCGGCATGCTGCCCATCGTAGACAGCCGGGTTAAGGGCGGTTAACCTGGCGGCAGGAGTTAACGCTCATTAACCTCTGGGCAGCGGACTCATCCGTCCGCATGCCCGCTCGGCTCCGAGGGCAAGGGAGCTCTTGGGATGGTCCTCTCATCCATTGGATCTGCCGTCGGCCCGGCGGCCGGTCGGCTCACCGGTCCGGCCGCCGGCACCGAACCGCGCAACGCCTTCAACGGCGCGGCCGCGGCGCCGGCACCGCGGCTGGAATCCGCGGCCGATCCCGGCTCCGCCGCGTACCGGGCCAACGAGGCCGCGCACCGGGAGCTGGTGGACGAGCTGCGCAGCAAGCTCGGCGCGGCCGCCCTGGGTGGCGGTGCCAAGGCCCGCGCCCGGCACACCGCCCGCGGCAAGCTGCTCCCGCGCGACCGCGTGGACACCCTGCTCGACCCGGGCTCGCCCTTCCTGGAGCTGTGCCCGCTGGCCGCCGACGGCCTGTACGACGGCGCGGCCCCGGCCGCGGGCGTGATCGCCGGCATCGGCCGGGTGGCCGGCCGCGAGGTGGTCGTCGTCGCCAACGACGCGACCGTCAAGGGCGGCACCTACTACCCGATGACGGTCAAGAAGCACCTGCGTGCGCAGGAGGTGGCCCTGGAGAACCGGCTGCCCTGCGTCTACCTGGTGGACTCCGGCGGCGCCTTCCTTCCGATGCAGGACGAGGTGTTCCCCGACCGCGACCACTTCGGCCGCATCTTCTACAACCAGGCCCGCCTCTCCGCCGCCGGCATCCCGCAGATCGCGGCCGTGCTCGGCTCGTGCACGGCCGGCGGCGCGTACGTGCCGGCCATGAGCGACCAGGCCGTCATCGTCCGCAACCAGGGCACGATCTTCCTGGGCGGTCCGCCGCTGGTGAAGGCGGCCACCGGCGAGGTCGTCACCGCGGAGGAGCTGGGCGGCGGCGAGCTGCACTCCAGGACCTCCGGCGTCACCGACCACCTGGCCGAGGACGACGCGCACGCCCTGTCGATCGTCCGCACCATCGTCGCCGGCCTCGGCCCCCGCACCCCCGCGCCGTGGCAGCTCGCCCCGGTGGAGGCGCCCGCGGTGGACCCGGCCGGCCTGTACGGTGCGGTGCCGGTGGACCCGCGCACCCCGTACGACGTGCGCGAGGTGATCGCGCGCCTGGTGGACGGCAGCCGGTTCGCCGAGTTCAAGGCGGAGTACGGGCCGACGCTGGTGACCGGCTTCGCCCGCATCCACGGCCACCCGGTGGGCATCGTCGCCAACAACGGCGTGCTCTTCGCCGAGTCCGCGCTCAAGGGCGCGCACTTCATCGAGCTGTGCGACCAGCGGGGCATCCCCCTCCTCTTCCTGCAGAACATCACCGGCTTCATGGTCGGCCGCCAGTACGAGGCGGGCGGCATCGCCAAGCACGGCGCCAAGATGGTGACGGCCGTGGCCTGCACCCGGGTGCCCAAGCTGACGGTGGTCATCGGCGGCTCGTACGGCGCCGGCAACTACTCGATGTGCGGTCGGGCGTACTCGCCGCGGTTCCTGTGGATGTGGCCGGGCGCCAAGATCTCGGTGATGGGCGGCGAGCAGGCCGCGTCGGTGCTCGCGACCGTGCGCCGCGACCAGTTCGAGGCCCAGGGCGAGGACTGGCCGGCCGAGGCGGAGGAGGAGTTCAAGCGCCCCGTTCGCGAGCAGTACGAGCGGCAGGGCAACGCCTACTACGCCACCGCCCGGCTCTGGGACGACGGCGTGATCGACCCGATGGAGACCCGGACCGCCCTCGGTCTGGCGCTCACCGCCTGCGCCAACGCACCGCTCGCCGAGCCGCGCCCGTACGGCGTCTTCCGGATGTGAGCCGTGGCGGCGGGCCTGAACACTGCGAACACCGCGGTCCGGCCTGCCGCCGCGATCCGGCGCAGCGCGGCCGGTCGGCGGTCGGGCCGCACCGGGCGCCGGCGCACCGCGGTCACCGACCGCGCCGCAGGCCTCGGGGTCGCCGCACTGCAGTCACCGCCCTCCACAGCAGCACCACTCGCCGCAGCACCACTCGCCGCCGTCGGCCCGGCGGGCCCGCCGCACTCGGGAGCGGCCGTCCCCGGACGGCAGCCCCGCCGGACCCGCCTCGGCCGCACCGGCCGTGCCCACCCCTCGACCCGGAGGAAGACCTCCCATGTTCGACACCGTTCTGGTCGCCAACCGGGGTGAGATCGCCCTCCGGGTGATCCGCACCCTGCGGCGGCTCGGCATCCGCTCCGTCGCCGTGCACAGCGACGCGGACGCCGACGCCCCGCACGTCCGCGCCGCCGACCTCGCCGTCCGGCTGGGCCCGGAGGGGCACAGCGACAGCTCGGCGGCGGAGACCTACCTGCGGACCGACCTGCTGCTGGCCGCCGCCCGGCGCACGGGCGTCCAGGCCGTGCACCCGGGCTACGGCTTCCTCGCGGAGAACCCCGGCTTCGCGCGGGCGTGCGCCGACGCGGGCCTGGTGTTCATCGGCCCGCCGCCGACCGCGGTCGAGCTCATGGGCGACAAGATCAACGCCAAGGAGGCCGTCCGCGTCGCGGGCGTGCCGGTGGTACCCGGCAGCCAGGGCGGCTCCCCGAGCGACGCGGAACTCGTCGCGGCCGCGGAGACGATCGGCTACCCGGTGCTGCTCAAGCCGTCCGCGGGCGGCGGCGGCAAGGGCATGCGTCTGGTCCGCGACCCCGCCGATCTCCCGACCGAGATCGACGCGGCACGCCGGGTGGCCCGGACCGCGTTCGGCGACGACACCCTGCTGCTGGAGCGCTGGGTCGACCGCCCGCGCCACATCGAGGTGCAGGTCCTCGCGGACGCGCACGGCGCCACGGTGCACCTCGGCGAGCGCGAGTGCAGTCTGCAGCGCCGCCACCAGAAGCTGATCGAAGAGGCTCCCTCCGTTCTGCTCAACGAGGAGACCCGGGCGGCCATGGGTGCGGCGGCCGTGCGGGCCGCCGAGGCCTGCGGTTACACCGGCGCCGGCACGGTGGAGTTCATCGTGCCCGGCCTGGAGCCCGGTGCAGCCGCACCCGAGGGCGTCCTCGACTTCTTCTTCATGGAGATGAACACGCGCCTCCAGGTGGAGCACCCGGTCACCGAGCTCGCGATCGCCGTGCGCGCGCAGGGCGGTGGCGAGCCGCAGCGGCTCGACCTCGTCGAGTGGCAGCTGCGGGTGGCGGCGGGCGAGGCGCTGCCGTTCGAGCAGTCCGACATCTCCTTCCAGGGCCATGCGATCGAGGCCCGGATCTGCGCCGAGGACCCCGACCGCGACTTCCTGCCGACCGGCGGGCGCATCCTCCGGCTGGAGGAGCCCGTCGGCGAGGGCATCCGGGTGGACTCCGGCGTCGCGGCCGGCACCGAGGTCGGCAGCCTGTACGACCCGATGCTGGCGAAGGTGATCGCGTACGGGCCCGACCGCCCGACCGCGCTCCGCCGGCTGCGTGCCGCGCTGGCGGACACCCGCATCCTGGGTGTCACCACCAACACCGGCTTCCTGCGGCGACTGCTCGCACACCCCGAGGTCGCCGCCGGCCGGCTCGACACCGGGCTGGTGGAGCGGACCACCCAGCAGACCCCCGTACTGCTGAGCTCCCCGTACACCCGCACCGGTGCCGACACCGTCGGTACCGACGCCGCCGGCACCGGGTCGGACGCGGCCGCCTCCCCGGACCTGCTGCCCGTCGCCGCCGCACTCGTGCGGCAGCTGGACCTCGCCCCCGCCGCCGTGCCGGGCGGCTGGACGGACCCGTACTCCCTCCCTTCCGGGTGGCGCCTGGGCGGCGCGGCCGCCTGGACCGCCCACCGACTGCGGCTCGTCGGCCGCGAGCCCGTCACCGTACTGGTACGACCGATCGTGCCCGGCACCGTAGCCGAGCCGACTGACAATCCGTCACCGACCGCATCCGACCTGCAGGTACGGGTCGGCGACGGCCCCGTGCGGCGGGCCCGGGCCGCCCGCAATGGTGACCGTCTGCACATCTCCGTGGACGGTCTGCAGACGACGTTCGCACACACCACCGACAACGGGCCCGCGGGCCGGGTCGACTGGCTCGCCGTGGACGGCGACGCCTGGGCGGTGCACTCCCACGACCCGGTGGCGGACCGCGCCGCCGGGGGCGGCGTCCACCACGGCGCCCTGACCGCGCCCATGCCGGGCACCGTCACCGTGGTCAAGGCCGCGGTCGGCGAGCGGGTGACCCGCGGTCAGACCCTGCTGGTCCTGGAGGCCATGAAGATGGAACACGTGATCGCGGCGCCGCACGACGGCACCGTCAGCGAGCTGCGGGCCGCCGCCGGCTCGACCGTGGCCATGGACGAACTGCTGGCCGTCGTCGCGGCGGCCGAGGAGGGCGGCGCGGCCGCCGCCGGCGAGGTGTCGTCGTGACCGCGGAGCAGCAGGAGGCGGGCGCCGCCGCGGCGGAGCCCGGAGTGCTGGAGCTCGGCCTGCCCGACCCGGTCCGGGACCCGTCGCTGCCGGCCCGGGTGCGCATCCACGAGGTCGGCCCGCGGGACGGCCTGCAGAACGAGAGCGCGCTCGTCCCGGTGGAGGTGAAGGCCGAGTTCGTCGCCCGGCTGGCGGCCGCCGGCCTGCGCACGGTCGAGGCGACCAGCTTCGTCCACCCGAAGTGGGTGCCGCAGCTGGCCGACGCCGAGGAGCTGATGCCCCGCCTGGCCGGGCTGACCGACCGGTACCCGGGCCTGCGGCTGCCGGTGCTGGTGCCGAACGAGCGCGGGCTCGACCGGGCACTCGCGCACCGCGCGGCCGACGTGGCGGTCTTCGCCAGCGCCACCGAGACCTTCGCCCGGCGGAACCTCAACCGGTCCGCCGACGAGGCCATGGCGATGTTCCGCCCGGTCGTGGAGCGGGCCGCCGACGCGGGCGTGCCCGTCCGCGGCTACCTCTCGATGTGCTTCGGCGACCCCTGGGAGGGTCCCGTGCCGGCGGCGCAGGTGATCGGCTTCGGCCTGCGCCTGCTGGAGATGGGCTGCGCCGAGCTGAGCCTCGGCGACACCATCGGCACCGCCACCCCCGGCCAGGTCACCGCCCTGCTGGCGGGCTTCGCGGAGGCCGGCGTGCCGATGGAGCGGCTCGCCGTCCACTTCCACGACACGTACGGCCAGGCGCTGGCCAACACGCTCGCCGCGCTGCGGTCCGGCGTGACCGTCGTGGACGCCTCCGCGGGCGGCCTCGGCGGCTGCCCGTACGCCAAGAGCGCCACCGGCAACCTGGCCACCGAGGACCTCGTGTGGATGCTCCACGGCCTCGGCATCGACACCGGCGTCGACCTGGGCGTCCTGGCCGCCACCAGCGGCTGGATGGCCCGGCAGCTCGGCCGCCCCAGCCAGTCGCGGACCGTCCGGGCACTGCTCGGCCCGTCCGCCTGACACACCCCGTCAATACCGTCATCACACCGGCCCGACCGGCCGCGATCCAGGAGGATCACCATGCTCGACCACCGGCTGAGCACCGAGTACGAAGAGCTGCGACGGACCGTCGCGGAATTCGCGAACGACCGGGTCGCGCCCAAGATCGGCGAGTTCTACGAGCAGAACGAGTTCCCGTACGAGATCGTCCGCGAGATGGGCGAAATGGGCCTGTTCGGCCTGCCGTTCCCCGAGGAGTACGGCGGCATGGGCGGCGACTACTTCGCGCTCTGCATCGCTCTGGAGGAGCTGGCGCGGGTCGACTCCTCGGTGGCGATCACCCTGGAGGCGGCCGTCTCGCTGGGCGCGATGCCCGTCTACCGCTTCGGCACCGAGGAGCAGAAGCGCACCTGGCTGCCCCGGCTGACCTCGGGCGAGATGCTCGGCGCGTTCGGCCTGACCGAGCCCGAGGGCGGTTCCGACGCCGGCGCCACCCGGACCACGGCGCGGTACGACGAGGCGACCGACGAGTGGGTCATCAACGGCACCAAGTGCTTCATCACCAACTCGGGCACCGACATCACGGGTCTGGTCACGGTGACCGCCCTGACCGAACCGTCCACTCGTTCGAGTGAAGGCGGCTCGACGCTCTCGCCAACCCGGGAAATCTCCTCCATCATCGTGCCGACCGGGACACCCGGGTTCCAGGTCTCCAAGAAGTACTCCAAGGTCGGGTGGAACGCCTCCGACACCCGCGAACTGTCCTTCACCGACTGCCGCGTCCCCGCGGCCAACCTGCTGGGTGCCCGCGGCCGCGGGTACGCCCAGTTCCTGCGCATCCTCGACGAGGGGCGCATCGCCATCGCCGCCCTGGCCACCGGCCTGGCCCAGGGATGCGTGGACCAGTCCGTCGCCTACGCCGGTCAGCGGCGCGCCTTCGGGCGGCCGATCGGCGCCAATCAGGTCATCCAGTTCAAGCTCGCCGACATGGAGATGCGCGCCCACACCGCCCGCCTGGCCTGGCGGGACGCCGCCTCCCGGCTGCTGCACTCCGAACCGTTCAAGAAGGAGGCTGCGATCGCGAAGCTGTACGCATCGGAGGCCGCCGTGGACAACGCACGCGAGGCGACCCAGATCCACGGCGGGTACGGCTTCATGAACGAGTTCCCGGTCGCCCGGTTCTGGCGCGACTGCAAGATCCTCGAAATCGGTGAGGGCACCTCGGAGGTCCAGCGGATGCTCATCGCGCGAGAGCTCGGTGTGACCTCCTGAGGACGCCCCGGTCGGCTCCCTGACAGCAGTACGTCCGCCGACTCCCCTGTCAGCCCGTCAGGGGGCGGCACGGCCGCCCGTACGACCCCCAGCGGCCGCATGCACGACCACGGCGTGCGGGTGCCGTACGGCGACCCGTGGCAGCCCGCCACGGGGGCCTGGCCTGCCGTCAGGGAATGACGATCACCGGGCGGTTGGCGCGCCGCGCCAGCCGCCCGGACACCGACCCGAAGACCTTGCCGAGCAGGCCGCGGGTGCTGCCCACGACGATCGCGTCGGCGGCGTACTCGCGGCCGACCTCCTCGATCTCGTGGCAGATGTCGCCGCCCCGCTCGACGAGGATCCACGGCACGCCCGCCAGGAAGTCCGCGCAGGCGAGCTCCAACCCGAGGATCTCCGTGCGGTGGTCGGGAAGGTCGACGAAGACCGGGGGCTCGCACCCGGCCCAGACCGTGGCGGGCAGCCGGTTCGCCACGTGCACGATCACCAGGCCGCACTGCGACCTGCGTGCCATGCCGACGGCGTAGGCCAGCGCGCGCTCGCTGGAGAGCGAGCCGTCGAAGCCCACCACCACACCGTGCTGGAACACCGGATCGCAGGGACGCGCCGCCTGCTCCTTCAGCATGGGCTCGCCGTCGCCCTCGGTCCGGCCCGTCATGGGGCCCTGGCCGTCGGTCACCGCGTCACCCCCTCGCCCGCCGCCACCGGCACTCCCGGGCCGCTGCTCGCTGCCACGCCGCTCGCCGCCGGGACGCTGATCGCTGCCGGGGCGCCGCTCGCTGCAGGGTGCCTGAGCAGCCGTGCGGGCACTGTCCTGCTCGGTACGGCGGCGGGCCGACAACGGCCAGGCGCGGAGGGCTGCGTGGCGTGCCGCAGCGAGAGCGGCGCGGCGGGCGTGCGAGCGGCCACCGACGGGCCCGCCACCGGCCGGCAACACACCGCCCCCGGCGGCATCCGCACCAGCGGGCACGGGAGGCTCAAAACCAGCCATCGCTCACAGCAATTCGGAGAAAACGGGCCGACAGGGCGCGACAGCGCTGCCGGGGCAGCAGGTCCACCCACGGCACCGAGCCGCTCTCCGCCGAGCACCACTGAACGCGACCTGTTCCTCTCAGAGTACGACGAGCACGGAAGGCGGCCCAGCAGTCGAGTCCTGATACGACAAGGATTCCCGCGAAAGGACCGCGCACACCGTGCTGTACGCGCCCCGTGAACAGCGGCCGGCGGCCACCGGGCACGGAGGTTCCCGGAAGCTTGACCGACAACCCCCCGACTGCGCAACAGGCCGACCACACAACGTGATCCGACCGTCATCCACAGGTACATCGGGCCTCCGCACGGGCGCCGCGCACGGGCGCCAGCCCGCCTCCGGAGTCCCGGGTGTCACATGCCCCCCAGGCACCCCGACCAGCACACCCACCCCTGAAGCACAGGGGGCCACGACCACCCCACGCACACACCCCGCCCCACCCGCACCGGGCGTTGCGGTCGGCTACGGAACGGTCACCGTCCGGATTCGGCCATTTCACTCTGTGGGCGGACTGCAATTGGCAATTGCCATATGCATACGCGCGAGCACTGGCAGCATCTTCGACATGCCGCTGCTCCTGTTCGACCTCGACAACACCCTGCTGCCCAGGGACGCCGCCTACCGAGCCTGGGCCCAGGACTTCCTGGCCGAACACCGCCTGCCCGCCGGCGACATCGATTGGTTCACCACAATCGACGGCAGCGGCTACGTGCCGCGCAGCACCGTACTCGGCGCCGCAAAGCGCCGCTACGGCCTCGACCACTCCATGGACCTGCTGCTGGCGCACTACCGCCGCGGCATCAACACCCACATCCACTGCCCGGACACCCACATCGACGCCCTGCACGCCGCCCGTGCCTCCGGCTGGACGCTGGGCATCGTCAGCAACGGCGGCACCAAGCCGCAGCTGGAGAAGATCCGGCGGACCGGCCTCGGGGCACTGGTCGACGGCTGGGTGATCTCGGAGGAGGCCCGCTGCGTGAAGCCGGACCCCTTGATCTTCGAGATCGGCGCCCGCCGCTGCGGGGTACCGCTCACTCCCGGGTGGGAGAACAGCACATGGATGGTGGGCGACCACGGTCCGGCCGACATCGCCGGGGCCGAGGTCGCCGGGCTGCGCAGCGTCTGGCTGCACCTGGGCCGCCCGTGGGCCGAGCAGGGGTACCGTCCGACGCTGAGCGCGGCCGGGCTGCCGGAGGCGGTCGGGCTCGTCCTCAGCGCCCGGAACGCGCCGACGGCCGCCACCGTGCACCGCGGCGCCGTCCGCCGCGCCGTGGCGCAGCAGGCATCGGCCCGCCGGGCGGCCCCTGAGCACCGGGCGGCCCGACTGCCGGGCGTCGGAGCAGGACTCCCCCGTGCGACCGCCGATGCCACGGCGTCCGGTACGGCGCAGCAACTGCCGTTGGAGGTCAGGCCGGCGGCCGCCGCGAGAGCCGCCTCGGTGGCCGCAGTCGCCCCGGCCGCCCAGCTCTCACCGACTCCCGGACCGGCGCCCCGGCAGCCCGGCGTCGCACAGGCCGGCTCCCTGCCGACAGGCTCCCTCCAGACGGGCTCCCGGTCGGCTGTCACCGCCGAGATCGGCAGGACGAGGTTCGTTGCGCCGTCCGCGGCCGCCCTGCGAGGCGCCGCGGCCGGTTACACCGTCATCGAGGACGGCGTCGCCGGGTAGCGCCACCAGCGCGAGACGCCGTACTCGGCGAAGCCGAGCCGGCGGTAGAGGGGCTCGCCCAGGAGCGTGGCCACCAGCGTGGCGACCCGGTCGGGGTGGGCGGCGAGGGCCGCCGCCACCACCGCGCGGCCGACGCCGCGGGAGCGGTGTTCGGGCAGGGTCGCCACGGAGTAGATGCCGACCGCCGTGCCGTCGTCGTAGCTGATGCAGGCACCGGCGGGGCGGCCGTCCAGCCGGGCGAGCCATGCGCGGTAGCCGTCGGTCTGCAGCAGGCCGGGCGGCAGCATGCTTCCGCGGACGTGGGGCAGCCGGGCGGGCATCGGGAACCCGTCGATCACCGTGCGCTCCACCTCGGCGAGGTCGTCCGCGTCCAGGGCCTCGCCGACCGTCAGTCGTGCTGCCGGCTGGTCACGCCACCGCCGGGACGTCTCCAGCACAGCCGTGCCGCCCTGCAGCACCTGCAGCCCGCCCGTCGCTCCGTCCACACCTGCCGCACCGGCACCGGCACCGGCGGTACCGACGCCCGTCGCACCCGCACCGGCGGCACCAGCGCCGCCGGTGCCCGCGACCGCCGCACCCACCCCGGCCCCGTCCGGCTCGCGGGCCATCACCGCCTGCCCGAGCGAGGCCTCGCAGCCGTGGCCGCGGAGGTCGAGGCGCGCGTACGGGTCCTCGAGGCAGAGCCTGGCGGTGCGCCAGTCGCGGAGGACCGCCACCAACTCCTCCACCATGGACTCGGGTTCGCCGTAGGGGCGGGTGACCACCACCCGGTGGGCCTCGGCGTCCCCGTCGCAGCGGACCGCGGTGAAGTGCGGCGTGCGAACGAACTCCCAACCGTGCGACCGTGCTTGGGCCAACCAGAAGGCGGCGGCGTTGTCGTTGGCCAGTTCGAGCCGGCTACGGGTGTCCATGAGGGGACCCTAGTCGCCGGCCGTCACAGCCGTCGGGGCCGGTACGGCCCTGCGCAGAAGGGCTCGCACCGGCGCACACGTGCGTCCCGTGCGCCCCGTTTCGTACCGCCTGTTTTCGGTCAATCTCGTGACGGCCCCCCGCCGTTGGCCAAAGCCGCAGCCCAGAGCCGCCCGCAAGGGTGACGGGTCATCACGCGCCCGGGACGGGTCGTGCGACAACCAGCCAGGCTTGCGCCCGCCCCCTTCCCAGAGGGGTCGACGGGTGCCACGCTTCGTGATCGAATGCATCACGCCAAATTGCCATGTCGACATAGCGTCGGATGGTGAACTTGTCACAACAGCAACGGTCCACCCAGTAGATTCGATCTTGGCGGGCAGTGCCGCACCACCACACCACACCACCGAGGGGGCTGGAACGCCTTGAGCAGGGTGAGCAGGAGCGACGCGGGTCCTGACGGCGGCCAGCCGCCGACCGGCCTCCCGGGCCGTCCCGCCAGAGCTGACGGGTCGGCATCCCGCGCAGCCGCCCCCGCGCGCGCGTCCTCCCCCCTCACCGGCTCGCCGCTGCCCGGCGCACCGGCCCACGGCGGTTCCGTCGGCAACGCCTCCCCGGGAAGCTCGAACCCGCACGGCGCCGGCTTCCACAGCGCCAGCCCGCACGGTGCCGTCCAGCACGGCACGGGCGGCAGCAACGGCTTCCTGACGACCGGTCATGCAGGGCCGGGCGGCGGTCACACCGCCTCGCACCAGCCGCACTACACCGGAGCAGCGCCCTCCGGCGCTCCCCTGTCCCCCTCGGCGATGCCCCCCTCGGCGATGTCCGCCGCCGGCGGACCCGGGGGCGGTCCCGCCGGCCACGGTTCTCCCGCGGTGCTCTCCGCCCTGCACCCCGCGCCGGCCCGCAAGCTCTCGGGCCGGCGTCGGCGCGAGACGGTCGCCGTCCTGATCTTCGGCGGGGCGCCGATCTTCGAGAGCTCGATCCCGCTCTCGGTGTTCGGGGTGGACCGGCAGGACGCCGGCGTGCCCCGCTACCGCCTGCTGGTCTGCGCCGGCGAGGAGGGCCCGCTGGCCACCACCGGCGGGCTGACGCTGACCGCCCCGTACGGGCTGGAGGCGCTCTCCCGGGCCGGCACCATCGTCGTCCCGGCCTGGCGGTCGATCTCCCAGCCGCCGCCGGTGGAGGCGATCGCCGCCCTGCGCAAGGCGCACCACGAGGGGGCCCGCATCATCGGGCTGTGCACGGGGGCCTTCGTGCTGGCCGCGGCCGGACTGCTGGACGGCCGCCCGGCGACCACGCACTGGATGTACGCGCCGACGCTGGCGAAGCGGTACCCGCGGGTCCACGTCGACCCTCGCGAGCTGTTCGTGGACGACGGCGACGTGCTCACCTCGGCCGGCACCGCGGCCGGCATCGACCTGTGCCTGCACGTGGTGCGCAGCGACCACGGCGCCGAGGCGGCGAACGCACTGGCCCGCCGTCTGGTGGTGCCGAACCGGCGGGGCGGCGGAGGACAGGCCCAGTACATCGACCAGTCTTTACCCGAGGAGATCGGCAACGACCCGCTCGCCGAGGTGGTCACCTGGGCGCTGGAGAACCTCAACCAGCAGTTCGACGTCGAGGTGCTGGCGGCGCGTGCCTACATGAGCCGGCGCACCTTCGACCGGCGGTTCCGGACGCTCACCGGCAGCGCCCCGCTGCAGTGGCTGATCACCCAGCGGGTGCTGCAGGCGCAGCGGCTGCTGGAGACCTCGGACCTGTCGGTGGACGATGTCGCCCGGCGCTGCGGCTTCCGTTCTCCGGTGGCGCTGCGCGGGCACTTCCGCCGGCAGCTCGGGGTCTCCCCGGCGGCGTACCGGACGAGCTACCGCGCGCGGCGGCCGGCGCCGGCCGCGGCTCCGATCGGCACGGCCGGTGCGGTCTCGGTGCCGTCGCAGGGCGGCCCGGGCGACCGCTTCGGCGGCCCCGGCGCCACCGGTCACCCGGGGCACCCCGGGCAGGCCGGCCACGGCGGTGCACCGCAGTCGGGCCAGCTGGGCCAGGCGACCGTGGGCGGCCTCGGCGGGCCCGGTCATCAGAGCGGGCCCGGTGGCCAGGCGGTCCATCAGGGCGGACCTGCCGGCGACCGGCCGAACGGCACCGCCGGCAACGGCGGTACGGCAACGGCGGGCGGTTCGCGCCGCAGGCCCGGCCTGCTGGTGCCCCCGCAGCCGGGGCCGGCGACCGGTCGGCGTCCGCGGCCTCCGATGCCCGAGCGGCCCACCGGCCAGACCCCGCCGCGCACCGCGGACCGGTCGACGGCAGAACGGACAGCGGCGGAACGGACAGCGGCGGAGCGCTCGCCGACGGAGCGGTCGACGGCCGACCGGACCGGGGACCGGGCGGGCGGCCGCGGCGCCGACCGCCCGGTGGAGCACGCCGTCGCCGACGAGAACGGCTACGACCAGCCCAGCGCGCGTGGTCAGGGTCAGGGCCACCGCGCCGACCACACGGCACCGCGAGGAGCCGCTCACCCGGCTCCGCCGTCCGACCGGAGCGGCGGACAACCGGCCGAGCGCACCGCAGAGCGGGCCTCCGATCCGACTGTGGACGGCGGCGGTGCCGCGGGCGCCCCGGCCGGTGCGACGCAACGCGGCCGGGCGGCCCGGCCGCTGTCCGCCTCGCGCGATCGCGCCGTAGGGTGAGTGGCGTGAATGACCGTCTGGTGTGGATCGACTGTGAGATGACCGGCCTCGACCTCGACAGGGACGCCCTGATCGAGGTCGCGGTGCTGGTGACCGACTCCGAGCTGAACGTCCTCGGCGAGGGCGTGGACGTGGTGATCCGTCCGCCCGCGGAGGCGCTGGAGGGCATGCCCGACGTCGTGCGCGCGATGCACACGGCGTCCGGGCTGCTCGACGAGCTGGCGGACGGTGTGACCCTCGCGGAGGCCGAGCAGCTGGTGCTGGGTTACATCCGGGAGCACGCCCCGGAGGCCGGCAAGACCCCGCTGTGCGGCAACTCCGTGGCGACGGACCGCGGATTCCTCTCCCGCGACATGCCCGCCCTGGAGGGCCACCTGCACTACCGGATCGTGGACGTGTCCTCGATCAAGGAGCTGGCCCGGCGCTGGTACCCGCGGGCGTACTACAACAGCCCGCAGAAGGGCGGCAGCCACCGGGCGCTGGCGGACATCCGCGAGAGCATCGCCGAACTCCAGTACTACCGCGAGGCGGTGTTCGTCCCGCAGCCCGGCCCGGACGGGGACGCGGCCCGGGAGATCGCGGCCAAGTACCAGCGGCCGACCGACTGACCCGGCGGCTCGGCGCGCGACGCCCGGCACACGGGCCGGGCGGCCCGCGGCCGACCGACCGTCCTGCCGCCGGCCGCCCGGCCCGTGGACGCCTCGCCCGCGCACGCCGCGCCAGCACGTCCCGCACCGTGCCGCCCGGCCGTCCGGCCCCGCACCTGCTCCCACCACAGCATCAGCGCGGGCCCCGGGTCGAAACCCTGGCGCGAGCACCCTCTCGCATCCTGTAGAGTTCTTCCTGTCGGAGCGGGAACGCCCCGGACAGATGGTGGGTGTAGCTCAGTTGGTAGAGCACCTGGTTGTGGTCCAGGTGGCCGCGGGTTCGAGTCCCGTCACTCACCCCAACCGACCGTAGGGCCCGATCTCTTCACGAGATCGGGCCCTACGGCGTTTCCGCGTTCCCCCGCCCGCCCTGCAGGCCGCGCCTCTCCGGCCCACCCCTCCCCAGAGAAGCTACCGGCAAGTAACATGAGGGCCATGACCACACCCTCGATCGGGCAGCTGCTCGACTCCACCGTCCCCATGGCCCGCACCCTCAAGCTGGAGTACCTGGAGACGAGCCCCGAGCGGGCCGTGCTGCGGCTGCCGGACCAGCCGGAGTTCCACAACCACCTCGCCGGGCCGCACGCGGGCGCGATGTTCACGCTGGCCGAGTCGGCGAGCGGCTGCATCGTGCTGGCCGCCTTCAGCGACCAGCTCTCGCGCGCCGTGCCGCTCGCGGTGAAGGCCGAGATCGGCTACAAGAAGCTGGCGATGGGCGCGGTGACGGCCACGGCCACGCTGGGCCGCACCGTCGAGGAGGTCGTCGCCGAGCTGGACAAGGGCGAGCGCCCCGAGTTCCCGGTCACCGTGGAGATCACCCGCGCCGACGGCGCGGTCACCGGTGTGATGACCATCACCTGGACGCTGCGTCCCAACTCCTGAGCAGCGGGACCACCGCCGGCCCCGCAGCCGCGGGGCCGCACCCGGCCCCAACTGCGTGGCCCGCACCGGCCGTCCGGCGGCCGCTCCCCCACTCGCCCCGCGGGCACGGGGGACGCCCCGGACGGCCGGAGCCGTACCCGCCGCCGCACCCCGCCGCCCGGCCCCGGAGCAGCGCCCCCGCCGTCAGGCCGAGTCGCGCACCACCAGTTCGGTGGCCAGCACCACCTGCCGCCGCGCCCGCCCCCGTTCGGTGATCTCGTCGAGCAGCAGCCGGGCCATCGTCCGCCCCATCTCCTCGATGGGCTGGCGGACGCTGGTCATCGGCGGGTCGGTGTGCCGGGCCACGATCGAGTCGTCGAAGCCGATCACCGCGACCTGGTCCGGCACGCGCCGCCCGGCCGCCCTCAGCACCTGCATCGCACCGGCGGCCATCACGTCGGACGCGCAGAACACCCCGTCCAGGTCGGGCCGACGCTCCAGCAGCTCACGCATCGCCAGCCGGCCGCCCTCCTCGGTGAAGTCGGCGAGCCCGACGAGTTCCTCGTCGTACGTCCGGCCGGCCTCCTCCAGGGCCCGGCGGTAGCCGCCGAGGCGCGCCTGGGCGACCTCCATGTCGAGCGGCCCGGTGATGGTGGCCACTTCGCGGCAGCCCCGGCGCAGCAGGTGCCGTACGGCCATCCTGGCGCCGCCCGCGTTGTCGGCGTGGACGTAGCTCAGCGGTTCGAGGTCGCCGCGGCGTCCGGCGAGCACGGAGGGGATCTCCAGGCTCTCCAGGATGCTCGGCAGCGGGTCGTCCTGGTGCACGGAGACGAGGAGTACGCCGTCCACCCGCTGGGCCGTCAGATAGGCCGAAAGTCGTTCCCGCTCGCGCTGGTTGCGGACCAGGATCAGCAGCAGCTGCATGTCGGTCTCGGCAAGCTCCGCGGAGACGCCGCTGATGATGTCGGAGAAGTACGGCTCGGAGAACAGCCGGGTCTCCGCCTCGGGCACCACCAGGGCGACCGAGTCGGTGCGCGAGGTGACCAGGGTGCGGGCGGCCCGGTTGGGGACGTAGCCGAGTTCGGCGATGGCGGCCTGCACGGCCTCCCGCGCCTTGTCGCTCACCCGGGGCGAGCCGTTGATCACCCGGGACACCGTGCCGCGCCCGACGCCGGCCAGGGCGGCGACCTCTTCCAGCGTGGGGCGCGCGGAGCTCCTGCCGCCCGCCCCGGCACCGCCCACGGGCCCTGCGGGGGGCTGTGCGGTCTGGCTCATCGCTCACCTCTTGGAGATCCTCATGGCGCCTCGTGGGCCGATTGCTGCTCATTGTGGCCGGTTTCGGCCGCCGGGGAAGCCGCAGGACGCTGCGCACCCCGCGACCCGGCCGACCGAACGGTCCTTCCGGCCGGCAGGGCCCCGTTCCGACCGTACGCGGATGTCCGCGCGGGCCGGAGACCGGTGTCCCCAGGACACCGTTTCGCGACTCCCAGGACACGCTCCGGCAACGGATACGACGTCAGCCCTTGACACCCGGGGCCGCGACGAAGGAACCTTCCGGCATGCGCTGTGGGAGCGCTCCCACACTCTAGTGGCGAATCGCCCCCGGCAACAGCGCCTCGACCGAGGTCCGACGGGCACCGCCCGCCGACGCCGGGGCCGCTCCCCCACGGTCGGCACAGCCGCGCCGCCCGTATGCCCCCGGTAACACCCGGGACATCCGAAACACCCGAGCAACACCCCGGCAGCAGATCCCGGCACCACCTTCCGAAGCCGCACCGCACCACCGCACCACCGCACCACCCACCGCGCAGCACCACCCGATGCCCCACCCGGAACAAGGAGAACGCCATGCGCACCACTTCCCGCCCCCGCAGAGCAGCCGTCCTGGCCACCGCCGTCCTCGCCTCCTCCGCCCTGCTGCTGACCGCGTGCGGCAGCAGCGGCGACGGCGGGTCGGACGGTGCCTCCTCGGCCGCGGGCGAGAAGATCACCCTCACCGTCGGCGACTTCGGCACCTTCGGTTACAAGGAGGCCGGCCTCTACGACGAGTACATGGCCGCCCACCCGAACATCAAGATCGAGGCCAACACCACCCAGGACGGCCAGAAGTACTGGGACGCGCTGACCACCCACCTCGCCTCGGGCAGCGGCCTGGCCGACATCCAGGCCGTCGAGGTCGGCTACATCGCGCAGGCCACGGGCACCCTGGCGAGCAAGTTCACCGACCTGAGCAAGGTCGAGGGCGTGAACGCGAACGCCTGGCTGCCGTGGAAGTCGAAGCAGGCCACCACCGCCAAGGGCGAGCTCATCGGTCTCGGCACCGACATCGGCCCGATGGCGGTCTGCTACCGCAAGGACCTCTTCCAGCAGGCCGGCCTGCCGACCGACCGCGCCGAGGTCGCCAAGCTGTGGGCGGGCGACTGGTCGAAGTTCGTCGACGCCGGCAAGCAGTACCAGGCCAAGGCGCCGGCCGGCACCTTCTTCACCGACTCCGCGAGCGGCCTGTTCAACGCCGTCCTCTCCGCGCAGACCCAGCAGTACTCGGACGACTCCGGCAAGCTGATCTACGACAAGAGCACCGGCGTCAAGACCGCCTGGGACACCGCCGTCTCCGCCTCCAAGGCCGGCATCAGCGCCAAGCTGCGCCAGTTCCAGGACCCGTGGAACGCCGCCTTCCAGAACGCCAAGTTCGCCACCGTGGTCTGCCCGTCCTGGATGACCGGCCTGATCAGCCAGTACTCCGGCGACGCCGGCAAGGGCAAGTGGGACATCGCCGCCCCGCCGGTCGCCTCCAACTGGGGCGGTGCCTTCCTGAGCGTCCCGAAGGCCGGCAAGCACCAGAAGGAGGCCGCCGCCCTCGCCGCGTGGCTGACCGCCCCGGAGCAGCAGGCCAAGGTCTTCACCAAGGTCGGCAACCTGCCCTCCACCACGGCCGGCCTGGATCTGCCCGCCGTGCAGAGCGCCAAGCTGCCCTACTTCGGCGACACCCCGACCGGCCAGATCTTCGCCTCCACCGCGAAGGGCATCCAGCCCGCCGCGATCGGTGAGAACGACGGCAACGTCAAGACGATCATCACCGACAACGGCATCCTCGACATCGAGGAGCACGGCACCGACCCGGCCAAGGCCTGGGAGAACGTCGTCAAGACCATCAAGGACAAGGTCGAGGGCTGACCACCCCGAGGGTGAGGCCGGCGGGGCCCTGACCCCCGCCGGCCCGCTCCCGCCCGGCCGGGCACCCCGGCCGGGCGGCACCGCACCACAGCCGACAGCCACCCCCGGGAAGGACAACCCAGTGGCCACCTCCATCCGAGCCGCGGCCGAGGACGGCTCGGCGCCGACCACGGCACCCGATCACCCGTCCCCCGCCTCCCCCCGGCGCCCCGCCTGGCGCTCCAAGCTCTACCGGCTGGACCTGAAGGCCTCGCCGTACGCGTACATCGCACCGTTCTTCATCTGCTTCGCCGCATTCGGTCTGTTCCCGCTGATCTGGACGGGCTGGCTCTCGCTGCACAAGGTGGACCTGCTCACCCCGGACGTCACGGAGTGGCGCGGCTTCGACAACTACACCCGGCTGTGGGAGACCGAGCAGTTCTGGACGGCTCTGCGGAACACCTTCACCATCGGGGTGATCTCGACCGTCCCACAGCTGCTCATGGCCCTGGGCCTGGCGCACATGCTCAACTACCGGATGCGCGGCCGCGGCTTCCTGCGGGTCGCGGTCCTGGCCCCGTACGCGACCTCGATCGCCGCGGCGACGCTGGTGTTCGTCCAGCTCTTCAACCCCGACTACGGCATGATCAACTGGCTGCTCGGGATGGTCGGCATCGACCACACGCAGTGGTACGCCGACACGTGGCCGTCGCAGATCGCCGTCTCGACCATCGTGACCTGGCGCTGGACGGGCTACAACGCGCTGATCTACCTGGCCGCCATGCAGGCCGTGCCGAAGGACCTCTACGAGGCCGCGAGCCTCGACGGCGCCACCCGCTGGCAGCAGTTCACCAGGATCACGATCCCGTCGATCAAGCCCACCATCTACTTCACGATCATCGTGTCGACCATCGGCGCCACCCAGCTCTTCGGTGAGCCGATGCTGTTCGGCGGCGGCGTCGGCGTCAGCGGCGGCTCGGCCCACCAGTTCCAGACGCTGAGCCTCTACCTGTACGAGCTCGGCTGGCCCAGCCGCCAGCTCGGCCGCGCGTCGGCGGTCGCCTGGACGATGCTGCTGATCCTCCTGCTGATCGGCCTGGTCCAGATGCTGATCGCCCGCCGCAACCGCACCAAGCTGGGAGGCTGAACCATGGCCGTCATCTCCACCGCACCGCTGCGCAAGCGGTTCCGGCCCGGCGCCGGCGACCAGGACAAGGCCGGCCCGGTCGTCTACGTCGTCCTCGGCATCGCCGCGGTGCTCTCGCTCTTCCCGCTGTACTGGACCTTCGTCGCGGCCAGCCACACGGGTGACCGGGTCGCGCTGTCGCCGCCGCCGCTCCTGCCCGGCAACCAGCTCTGGACGAACATCCAGACCGCCTGGGAGCAGGCGGACATGGGCAAGGCGCTGCTCAACTCGACCATCGTCGCGGGCTGCGTCTCGCTGAGCACCGTGCTCTTCTCCACCCTCGCGGGCTTCGCCTTCGCCAAGCTGGAGTTCCGCGGCCGGAACGCCCTGCTCACGCTGGTCGTCGCCACCATGACGATCCCGCCGCAGCTCAGCGTGATCCCGCTCTACCGGATCATCACCGACCTGGAGTGGGGCAACCAGCTCCAGTCCGTGATCCTGCCCTCCCTGGTGGCCGCGTTCGGCGTGTTCTTCATGCGCCAGTTCCTCAGCGAGGCGCTGCCGCTCGAGCTCATCGAGGCCGCCCGGGTGGACGGCGCGCACAGCCTGCGCATCATCTGGCATGTCGTGCTGCCGATCGCGCGTCCGGCGATGGCCGTTCTGGGCATGCTGGTGTTCGTGCAGTCCTGGAACGACTTCTTCTGGCCCTTCGTCGTCCTGACCCAGCAGAACCCGACGGTGCAGGTCGCGCTGTCCGGCATCGGCGGCGGCAGCGACCACCAGATCAACCAGGCGGTGATCATGACCGGCGCGCTCGTGGGCACCCTGCCCCTGCTGCTGATCTTCGCCGTCCTGGGCAAGCACATCGTCGGCGGCATCACGGCCGGCGCGGTGAAGAGCTGACCCGTCGACCGTCCTGTCCCACACCCACCCATGGGAGCGCTCCCGTATGACCGTCACCGATCCGCACACCACGGCCGATCTGGCCGAGCACCGACCCGGTGCCTTTCCGCCCGGGTTCGCCTGGGGTGCGGCCACCGCCGCCTACCAGATCGAGGGTGCAGCTGCCGAGGACGGCCGCACCCCCTCGATCTGGGACACCTTCAGCCACACCCCCGGCAAGGTCGCAAACGGCGACACCGGCGACATCGCGGTCGACCACTACCACCGGTTCCGCGAGGACGTCCGGATGATGGCCGACCTCGGCCTCACCGCCTACCGGTTCTCGCTGTCCTGGCCCCGCATCCAGCCCACCGGGCGCGGCCCCGCCGTCGAGCGCGGCCTGGACTTCTACCGGGCGCTGGCCGACGAGCTGCTGGCCAACGGCATCACCCCGGTCGCCACCCTCTACCACTGGGACCTCCCGCAGGAGTTGGAGGACGCCGGCGGCTGGCCGCACCGGGAGACCGCGTACCGCTTCGCCGAGTACGCCTCGCTCGCCGCCGAGGCCCTCGGCGACCGGGTCGGCATCTGGACCACGCTCAACGAGCCCTGGTGCAGCGCCTTCCTCGGCTACGCCTCCGGCGTCCACGCGCCGGGCCGGACCGATCCGGGCGACTCGCTGCGCGCCGCCCACCACCTCAACCTGGGCCACGGCCTGGCCGTCGGCGCGCTGCGCGCCGCGCTGCCCGCCTCTGCCCAGCTGGCCGTCTCGCTCAACCTGCACGCGGTGCGGCCGTACAGCACGCACCCGGGCGACCTGGAGGCGGCCCGCCGGATCGAGGCGGTCGGCAACCGGATCTGGACCGGCCCGATGTTCAAGGGCCGCTACGACGAGGACCTCCTCGCCGACACCGCCCACCTGGTCGACTGGGACGCCCTGGTGCAGCCCGGCGACCTGGACGAGATCTCCCGGCCCGTCGACCTGCTCGGCCTGAACTACTACAACCCGACGCTGGTCTCCTCCGTGGAGAACGCCAAGAACCTGCCCCGCCACGACGGGCACGGCGACAGCTCGTTCTCCCCGTGGCCGGGCGCCGACGAGGTCGCCTTCCACCTCGCCCCCGGCGAGGTCACCGCGATGAACTGGCCGATCGACCCGACCGGGCTGTCCGACTCGCTGGTCTCCCTGCACCGCGAGTTCGGCCTGCCGCTGATGGTCACCGAGAACGGCGCCGCGTTCGAGGACACCGTCTCCCCCGACGGCAGCGTCCACGACCCGGAGCGGGCCGCCTACGTGAAGGGCCACCTGGGCGCAGTCTCCGACGCGATCGCCGCCGGCGCCGACGTCCGCGGCTACTTCCTGTGGTCGCTGCTCGACAACTTCGAGTGGGCGTACGGCTACGAGAAGCGGTTCGGCATCGTCCACGTCGACTACGACACCCTGGTCCGCACGCCCAAGACCAGCGCCCACTGGTACTCCCGGGCCATCCGCACCGGCCGGCTGGACCACGACATCCCGCAGCGGTGATGACGGTGCGTCACCACTGAGCGTGACTGCGGCCCGGTTCGCTCGTTCTCCTCTCACGTGCGAGCCATTCACGCGGCACGGCCGCGGCCCGATCAGGCCGGCGGCCGCCGCCGGGCCGGGAAGCTGGCGGCAGGCAGCGCGATCCTCGCCCAGCTGTGGGGGTTTGGGCTTGGAATCTGCGACGCCCGCGCCGCCGAAGGGCCGGGGCCCGGCCTGACCGACCAGGTCGACGCCCCGGCCCTTCTCCACCGACTCGGCGGGGACACCGTCCCCGTCGTCCACCAGCAGACCGCGCCGGTCGCGGAGGTGCTCCGGGACCGGATCAGGGTCGACGGCCTCCCGCTTCCCGGGCAGGCCGCGACCGTGCCTGACGCCTTCGCGATCGCCGCGGTCCTGCTCCCCGCCGTCCCCCCGCACCCGCGGGAGGACGGCGGCGGTGTTTCCGGCCCCCCGCCGGCCGCCCCCGGCGGGGCTGCGGCGGCGGAGCCCGGGACGGACGGCAGCGGCGCAGCCGGGGCTCCCGCGCCGGCCCCGCGGCCCTCCGCCGCAGCAGTGCCGGCGATCCAGGCCGACCAGCCCGCCGCGGAACCTGCCCGGGTACCCGGTCCGGCCGCGGGAGGGCCCGCCCCCGAGCACGGGACGGCGCCGGCGGCCGACCCGTTCGGCACCGCACCGACCGCCCGCACCCGGGCCGACGACGCGGTGGCCGTGCTCGTCCCGATCGCCGCCGGACTGCTGCTCACCGGCCTGGCGATGTACAAGCACCGCGGCCTCCCGAGCGGGCACTGACGCGCCGCTGCCGGGGCGTGCCGGCAAGGCACGCGGGTGCCCGCGCCCTCTGGCAACGCGCCTAGCGGAAGGCGCCCGGGGGCGGGGCCGGGGACGGGACGGCGGAGGTGTCCGTGACCGGGGCTGCGCCGGCGGTGAAGTCGGTCAGGGCGCGGCCGTGTTCGACCCGGCCCAGGGCGGCGTCGGAGGCCACCCGGCGGCCGAGTTCCTCCAGCGGGAGCGGGGCGGTGCCCGCCGCCAGGATCAGGTTGCCGAAGCGGCGGCCCCGCAGCACCGCCGGGTCCGCGACCAGGCACACCTCGGGGAAGACGGCGAGCAGGGTCGCGGTCTGGGCGCGGGCGAAGGCCAGTGACGACCCGTCGGTGATGTTGACCACCAGCCGTCCGCCGGGGGCGAGCGCCCTGGCCGCAAGGGTGGCGAACTCGACGGTGGCGCAGTGCGCGGGCACCCGGGCTCCGGAGAAGACGTCGGCGATCACCAGGTCTGCGGCGCCCTCGGGTGCCCGTTCCAGGACGGCGCGGGCGTCGGCGCCGCGGACCCTGATCTGCCAGCCGCGGTCCAGCGGGAGTTCGGCGCGGACGAGTTCGGTGAGTGCGGTGTCGATCTCGGCGACCTGCTGGCGGGAGCGCGGGCGGGTGGCGGCGACGTACCGGGGCAGGGTGAGCGCGCCGCCGCCCAGGTGCAGGGCGGTGATCGGGCGGCCGGGCGGGGCCGCGAGGTCGATCAGGTGGCCGATCCTGCGCTGGTACTCGAAGCCGAGGTGGGTGGGGTCGGCGAGGTCGACCATCGACTGCGGGGCACCGTCCAGCAGCAGTTGCCAGGCGCGGGGGCGGTCGCGGTCCGGGAGCAGTTCGGCCGTGCCGGAGTCGACCCGGGCGGTCAGCGGGCCCTGACGGTGGCTGCGGCCCTCCGCGCCGGTGGTGTCGGGCGAGGTCTCTGCCCGCGTTCGGCCGGCCCGGTTGCTGCGTCCCATGCCCTCATTATCGGTGACCCCGCGGAGGCGTCCGGCCCGGGTCAGAAGGGGCCGAGGCCGCCGGCGGTGAGGGTGCAGGCGGCTTCGCAGAGGGCGGAGCGGAGCACCCAGGCGTCGGTGGGCCGGGCGTGCAGCTGGGGGCCGGCCGGGGGCATCACCCAGCGGGCGTCGGTGGGCGGCGGCAGGACGGCGCCGGGCGTACAGGAGCTGCCGGGGAGGTGCCAGTTGCGGGCGGTGCCGGCGGGGACGAGGAAGGAGACGGCGGAGCCGCCGCGGCTCTGCAGGACGGCGCCGCAGGCTCCCCGCAGGCGGAGGATGTCGACGGTCTCCAGGCCGTGCCGCACCGCGACGGTGACGGTGTCGTAGCCGGTCGCCGCGGGCCCGCCGGCGGTGCCCGCCGTACCCTGCTCCGCGGCCCGGGCGCTGCCGGTGCCGCCCCCGCCGGCCGACCGTGCGCCGCCGTCCGTCCCCTCCGGCAGCAGTGCCGGGGCGATGCCGGCCGGTAGGGCGGCCGGCCGTCGGTACTGCGGTGCTCGGGTGGCCATGGGGACCTCCTGTCGTCAGGTCGGAAGCCGGCCGCCCGATCGAGTGGGGGACGGGTGCGGGGGCTTCCACGTAACAGGACAACGCACACGGGGCCCGCAAGGCCACGGGCGCGTCTACAGCAAGACATGGCATTTCATGGCAGAACCCGGCACCGCGGGCCGTAATGTCCGTAATTGCCCCGTACGGTTCCGTTCACCGGCCGCAGTCGGATCGTGACTGCCGGTACTGTCGTGCCGGCACCGCCCCGGGCACCCCACCGGCCCGTGGCGGCGCGGCATTCGCCGTGGCGCCACCCTGCACGACTCTCGGAGCCCAGCCATGGCAGCCACGAGTCCCGGCGGGCCCCGGCCCGGGCCGGCCGCCCCCAACACCGTGATGCGCGAGCTGCGCGGCGACCTCTCCCCCGGCGAGTTCGCCACGGCGGTCCGCCGCGCGGCGCGGGAGATCGGCGAGCACGTGTCCTGCGACGCGCGCTACGTCGGCCGGGTGGAGTCGGGCGAGATCCGCTGCCCCAACTACGCCTACGAGCGGGTGTTCCGGCACATGTGGCCGGGCCGTTCGCTGGCCGACCTCGGCTTCGCGCCGCGGCAGGCGGTCCGCCGCCGCCCGGCGGAGCCGCCGGTGCCGGCCGCGCCCCCGCCGGTGGCACCGCACGATCGTGACGAGGAGAACGACGACGTGTACCGCCGTACGTTCCTGACCGGCGGCCCGACCGCCCTGGCGGCCGCGCTCGGCCTGGACGGCGCCGGCAGCGACCCGGCCTTCGCGGCGCCGCCCGCGCAGGCCGTCCCTGCTCCGCGCCGGGTGGGCGCGGCCGAGATCGAGGGCGTCGAGCAGGCCGTCCGGGACATCCGGCTGCTGGACGACGCCCAGGGCGCGGACGCGCTGTTCGAGCGGGCCGGGCAGTCGCTGCGCAGCGCGTACGTGCTGCTGAACGAGGGCCGCTACTCGGCCGAGGCGGAGCGCCGGCTGCAGTCCGGGGCCGGTGAGCTGGCGATCTCGGTCGGCTGGCTGGCGCACGACTCCAACCGGCTGGCCGACGCCAGGTCCTTCTACTCGGAGGCGCTGGCGACGGCGCGGATGGCGGGGGACGCGGCGCTGGAGGCGCACGTCTTCTGCAACAGCGCCTTCCTCGCCCGGGACGCCGGCCGGCCGCGCGAGGCGCTGCGGGCGGCGCAGGCCGGGCAGTCGGCGGCCGCCGGGCTGGGCTCGGACCGGCTGCTGGCGCTGCTCGCGCTCCGCGAGGCGGGCGGCTGGGCGGTGCTGAGGGACCGTTCGGCCTGCGGGCAGGCGCTGGCCCGGGCCTCGGCGCTGTTCGAGCAGGGACCGTCCGACGCGGATCCGGAGTGGATGTCGTTCTTCGGCGAGGCGGAACTGGCCGGGCTGGAGGCGCAGTGCTGGTCGGCGCTGGGCGAGTGGGAGCTCGCCGGGCGGCGGGCGGAGCGGGCGATGGCCCTGCAGGACCCGCACTTCGTGCGGAACCGGGCGCTGTACACGGCGGAGCTCGCGCACGACCGGCTGGGGCTCGGCGACCTGGCGGGGGCGGCCGGGCACGGATCGGCGGCGGTGGTCCTGCTGGGCGGCGTCCGCTCGGCGCGCATCAGGGCGATGCTGGCCGGCACCGCCGGACGGCTGCGGGCGCACGGGGCGGTGCCGGAGGTGGCGGAGTTCCTGGCCGCGTACGACGGCGCGGTGAAGGCCGCCTGACGGTCCGTCCGGGCGGGGCCCGGCGGACCGTCGGGGCGGGCCGGTCAGTCCAGGTGGCTGTGGTCGTTCCAGATCTCCACGGCGGGCAGGCCGTACTCCCAGGACAGCAGGCAGAGCGCGGCCGTGCCGAGCTTGAGGCGCTGGGCGTACTCGGGGGGCAGGCCGAGCCAGCGGGCGGCGAGGATGCGCAGCAGGTGGCCGTGGGCGAAGAGCACCACGTCGCAGTCGGCGGCGTGCATGGTGGTGGTCTCGGGGTGCGGGACGCCGTGGGTGCCCCTGAGCTCGTCGAGAAAGGCGTCGACCCGGGCGGCGACCTCGGAGAGCTTCTCGCCGCCGGGCACGCCGTCGCGCCAGATCAGCCAGCCGGGCTGGTCGGTGGCGCGGATGTCGGGGCCGGTACGGCCCTCGTACTGCCCGTAGTCCCATTCCATGAGTTCGGGGCGGTCGACGGCGCGGTCGCCGAAGCCGGCCAGCTCGCAGGTGTCGCGGGCGCGGGAGAGCGGGCTGGTGTAGACGACGGCGTCGGGCAGGCCGTTCCAGGGGGCGCGGGCGAGCCGGGCGCCGAGGGCGCGGGCCATCGCCCGGCCCTCCTCGGTGAGCGGCACGTCGGTGCGGCCGGTGTGCTGGCCGGTCGCCGACCAGGCGGTCTCGCCGTGGCGGACGAGCACGATGCGGGCGGGCATGGGTGGGACTCCTCGGAGCTGGTTTCGCGGCGGCCTGGCTCGCCATTGAGGGCCGGGTCACCATGATCCCCCACCCGGCGGCGGCGCGCCGGTGGGGGCTGTGTTGTCGCCCGCTCGCCGCTGTTCTGTCGCCCGCTCGCCTCCGGGCCCTCCTGACCCGGCGCCGACGGTCGTCGCTCCGTCGCTGCGCTCCCTCGCTCCTCGCTTTCGGCACCGGCGGGCCCTTCGGCTCGGGGCGGGTGTCGCCCTCGCGCTCGTCGCTTTCGGTACCGGCGGGACTTCGCTCCCTCGCTCGCCCTCCTTGCCCGCCGACGGGCAGGAGGGGCCCACCCTTTCGGCACCGGCGGGCCCTTCGGTGTGGGGCGGGTGCGGCCCGGGGCAGGCCGATCCGGAGGTCCCGGCCCCGATTGTCAGTGGCGGATGCGACACTGTGGCGCACCATGAACGTCTCGCACCTGGGGCAGTCAGAGCCGCTCGCGCAGCGGCTCTCCGAGCTGCGCGGCCGGGCGCCGCAGCGCAGTCTCGACGCCCGTGCCCTCGCCGCGCTCGCCGCCAATCCCGGCTGCCGCCGCCGCTCGCTGCTGGACGCCGCCGGCGTCGACAAGGCCGCGATCGCCCGGCAGTTGGGGCGCCCGGCCCCGTTCGGCCAGTCCCCGTTCGCGCTCGCCCGCGGCAACGTCTTCGAGGCCCGGCTGAAGGACGACGGCTACGCCGCCCTGCTGGAGCCGCTGCGCCGCCACCTCGGCCTGCCCGAGGAGAGCGGCACGCAGCTGGCCGTCCCCGACCTGATGCGGCGGTCCTCGCCCGCGGTGCGGGCCGAGCGCACCAGGGAGGCGCTCGCCGAGGCGGCGGCCGACCCCGAGCGGTGGACGCTGCTGGACCACCCGATGCTGCGGCTGACCGTGGCCGGCAGCCCGGCCCACCTGGAGCCGGACGCGGTGCTGGTGCACGGCGGCCGCTGCACCGTGGTGGAGATCAAGTCGTTCCCGGTGCTGGACGGCTCCGCGGACCCGGCGAAGGTCGGCGCGGCCGCCCGCCAGGCGGCGGTGTACGTGCTGGCACTGCAGGAGACGGCCGCCGCGCTGGCCGGGGTGCCGATCGAGCCCGGCCCGTACGGAGTGCAGGAGCTGCCGGGCAGCCCGATCACCACCGTGCTGCTGGTCTGCCCGAAGGACTTCTCCAACCGGCCGACGGCGGCCGCGGTGGACGTCCGCCGCGAGCTCGCCACGACCCGCCGCCAGCTGTCCCGGATGACCGGCATCGGACAGCTGCTGGACGCGCTGCCCGAGGGCACCAGTTTCGACCTGGTGCCGGACGAGGGCGGCGCACCGACCCGCCCCGCCGAGGAGCTGGCCGCCGCGGTCGGCTCCGTCCCCGCCGCCTACAGCCCGGACTGCCTCTCCACCTGCGAGCTGGGCTTCCACTGCCGTTCCCAGGCCCGCTGCTCGGACGCGGTCGAGCAGCTCGGCCGCGGTGTCCGCGGCGAGCTCGGCTCGATCCGCACGGTCTCCGCGGCGCTGGCCGCGGCGGAGGCGGCGGTCGCCGCGGCCTCCGCGGACGACGGCGAGCGTGCGGAGGCCGACGAGGCCGCGGCCCGGCTGCGGTACGCCGCGGCGCTGCGCGCGGAGGCTCTGGGGAGGGCCGTCTGATGCGGGCCGTGCGTGCGGTGCCGGGCCGGCGGTGGGCCCGGTGAGCCTGCTCTCCACCCTGGCCCGGCTGGAGTCGGTGCGCAGCGGGCGGGCCGAGCCGCTGGCGACGGTGCGCCACCGGCACCTCTCGGAGCGCCCGATGGTGGTCGTGCCGTTGGCTGCGGCGGGCGAGGCCGGTGCGCCGCTGGCGGTGATGCTGGGCACCGACCGGGAGGCGCCGCGGCTGCACATCGTGCCGCAGCCGCTCAACCGCGACCAGCGCTTCGACTTCCTGGCCCGCTTCGGCGCGGACCTGCTGCCCTACCTCGAGTCCTTCGCCGACGACGTGGAGCAGATCGAGGGCACCGAGAAGGACGCCGAGACCGGTGAGAAGACCCAGGTCTTCCGGGAGCTGTGCGCCGACGCACCGCAGCTGGTCGTGCCGAACGGCGGTTCCGTGCAGCACCTGGCGCTGATCGGCCGCTCCACGCGGTTCCGGCGCACCGCGGAGGACGCGGACCCGGGTCCCTACCCGGCGCCGACCCAGGTGCCGCTGCTGGGCCGCTGGCTGACGCACCTCACCGACCGGGCGCAGGTGCCCGGTTCCAGCCTGCTGCTGCCGATGACCTCGCTGCTGGCGCGGCACTGGGCGACCGGGCAGAGCCACCTCGAGGACCAGCACCTGGCCGCCCTGCTGGCCTGGCACCGTCCGCCGGCCGGGCTGACCGGCGCCGAGGCCGCCGAGCGGGCCGAGAGCGAGCGGGACGCGCACGGGCAGTTGGTGTGCCCGCCGGCCGGCCCGGCCACCGATCCGAAGTTCGACGAGCTGGTGCTGGCCCCGGCGATCGCCCGGCACGATGCGGCGCTGGCCGCCGCCCGGTCGGCGGGGCCGGGCGAGGCGGCCCGTGCGGAGCTGCTGGTCAAGCAGGCCGCGGAGCAGCTGCACGGGGTGCTGGAGCAGGTGCTGCTGCCGACCTGGGCGGACGTCTGGTTCGGGCTGGACCTGCTGCGGGCGCTGCCGGAGGGCGCGCACGTCACCGAGCGCTGGGAGGGCGACCGCTGGTCGTACACCGGGCACCGGGACAGGCTGGCGGCGGGCGAGCCGCCGCAGCCCAAACAGGACGATGCGGTGACGGCGGCGCGCAAGCTGGCGCAGCGCGAGCGCGAGCAGGTCCGGCTGGAGGTGCAGGAGGCGCTGGACGATCCGCTGGCGATGGCCGAGCACCGGCTGGCCGGCGAGGCGTTCGCCGGCGAGGTGGTGGCGGTGGTGCCGGAGTACGACACCTCCGGGCGGTCGGCCAAGCCGCGGCCGCTGCTGGTGGTGCGCACGCAGGACAGGCCGCACGCCGACGCGGGCCGGGAGGTGCACCGGGCGGGTGCGGCGACGCCGCAGCGCGGGGTGATCGCCGGTGCGGACGCGGCGGAGGGCACGGTGACGGTGCGGGTGGTGTCCGGGATGGGCCGCCGCAAGGAGCCGGAGCCTGGCAGTCTGCCGGAGGTCGGCGAGCAGGTGGTGTTCACGCTCTTCGAGCTGACGGCGCGCCAGTCGGCGCCGCTGCCGGAGCCGGAGGACACCCCGTGGACGCACGGCGGGCCCCCGGGTGCCGCCCCGATGTCGGCGAACGTTGCGGAAGAGTGGGAATGACCGTCGGTATGACTGCCGATCAGGCGCCGGGCGCTGCCGCCGACGCCGCCGTGGCCGCGATCCTGGAGGCCGCGGTGCGGCCCGTGCCGGGTGCTCCGCGCGGGGTGGTGGTGGATTCGCCGCCGGGTGCGGGCAAGTCGACTTTGGTGGTGCGGGCGGCCCGGGAGCTGGTCGCGTCCGGCGAGCGGCTGATGATCGTCGCGCAGACCAACAGCCAGGTCGACGACCTGGTGGACAGGCTGGCCACCAAGGGCCCCGACCTCACCATCGGGCGTCTGCACGCGGGCGACTCCCGGCCGGCGCCGGAGGCGCTGCGGCACGCCGGGGTGACGGCCTCCGAGAAGGTCGCCGACCTGCTGGAGCACGACGTGGTGGTCTCCACCGCGGCGAAGTGGCAGTGGGTGCGCACCGAGGCGCCGTGGCGGCACGCGATCGTGGACGAGGCGTACCAGATGCGTTCGGACGCGCTGCTGGCGGTGGCCCGGCTGTTCGAGCGGGCGCTGTTCGTCGGCGACCCGGGCCAGCTGGACCCGTTCACCGTGGTCGGCACCGACCAGTGGGCGGGCCTGTCGTACGACCCGTCGAGCAGTGCGGTGGTGACGCTGCTGGCGCACAACCCGGCGATCCGGCCGCACCGGCTGCCGGTGTCCTGGCGACTGCCGGCGTCGGCGGCGCCGCTGATCTCCTCGGCGTTCTACCCCTACACGCCGTTCCGGGCGGGCACCGGGCCTGGAGAGCGGCGGCTGGAGGCGGCCGTCCGGGCGGACGGCACGCCGGTGGACGCGGCGATCGACGAGGCGGTGGAGAGCGGCTGGGCGCTGCTGGAGCTGCCCGCCCGGCACACCGTGCGGACGGACCCGCAGGCGGTCGCGGCGGTCGCCGCGGTGGTCCGGCGACTGCTGGACCGCGGGCTGACCGCGCACTCCGAGCAGGGCTCGGCGCCGGTCGAGCCGGGGCGGATCGCCGTGGGCACCGCCCACCGGGACCAGGCCGCGGCGGTGCGCCAGGCGCTGGTCGCGCTCGGTGTGCCGGTGGACGCCGCCGAGGGCCCGGCCGTCACGGTGGACACCGCGAACCGGCTGCAGGGCCGCGAGTACGACGTCACCGTGGTGCTGCACCCGCTGTCGGGGCGGCCCGACGCGACCGCCTTCCACCTGGAGACCGGCCGGCTGTGCGTGCTGGCCTCCCGGCATCGGCACGCCTGCATCGTGGTGGCGCGGGCCGGGATCGCCGAACTGCTGGACGAGCACCCGTCGACGGAGCCGGTGCAGTTGGGCGTGGCGGTGAAGTTCCCGGACGGCTGGGAGGCCAACCACGCGGTGCTGGCGCACCTGTCCGCGCACCGGGTGCCGCTGGGCTGAGACCGGCCGGTACATGGGGGCCGGTCTCAGCGCAGACGGATCGGTACGGGGGCGCACCACAGGTGACAGGTGCGCCCCGGCAGGGAATAGCGACCTGGTGTGCACCGTTCCGCTACCGGCCGCCCGCGCGCGACAATGGACGACGGCCAGTTCCCGCAGCCAGCCTTCCGGAGGTGTCCGTCCATGCCCGATCCCCACACAGAGGCGTCCGACCAGAGCGGTACCCCCGCACCGGCCGCCACGGGCCCGGGCACCCCTCCGCGCCGGCTGCGCCCGGCCCAGCTGCTCTTCGAGCCGCAGGCCTCCGAGCCGGAGCCGGAGCGCTTCTTCGACCTGGAGTCCATCGAGGACCCGGCCGAACTGCTGCGCCGGTCGACCGAGTTGACGCTGGCGTTCCGGGCCGCTGCGGAGCGTGCCACGGACTTCCAGGCGATCGCCGCGGCGCAGCTCGCCGACACCCGGCGCTTCGACGCGCTGACCCCGGCCGAGATCGCCGCCCGGGCGGACTGGACGCCCGACTACGCGGTGCGGATGGTCGAGTACGGCCGCAGTCTGCAGAAGCAGCGCAGCGCGGAGCACTGATCCACGGGCCGGCGGCCGCACCGCACCGGGCCTCTGGCATATGCGGCCGGTAAGGGTACGCCCCGGCCCGCCACGGTGTCCGGCAAACCGGATTTTCCGTCCGTCCGCGCGCCGGCGCGGTCCACGCTGCTGGGGTGGACATCTGGACGTATCAATCCGTGGAGTACGTCACCGTCGCCGGCGAGGCCTGGCTGGCCTCGGCCAGCGAGTACCCGCGCTCCATGCGCGCCCTGTGGGAGTCGCGCCCCTGGGCCTCCACCGTGCTGCCGTGCGGCCGCGCCTTCGACGTGATCAGCATGCCGTCGCTGTTCGGCCGCCGGGTGCTGGACGAGCTGTGGTCCTCCGGGCCGGGATGCGGGCCGGTCGCCGCCTTCCGCGGCCGCACGCTGCTGTTCGTGCAGCCGGGCGCGGCGCCGCGGCTGCGCACCCTGCTGGCCTGGGAGGAGTGGGCCCGCGACGTCCCGCCGCTGCTCTGCCACGGCCAGGGCGACGCGGTGACCGTCCCCCCGGTGCAGCGCATGGTGGACGCCCCCGACTCTCCGGGCCTGGGCGGCGGCCGCTGGATCGTCGCGCCGGACTCCCGGGAGCCGTGGCTGCCCGGTGCCGCCGTGGTGCTGTGGGCGTGCGTACGGGCGGCCCGCAGCGAGCCCCGCACGTCGGCCGAGCCCGCCGCGGCCGGCCGTCCGGGGGCGGTGGAGGAGCCGGACGAGGCGCTGTCGCCCGCCCCGGGCGCCTGAGCACTGCCTGCGGGAATCCGATTTTGGTTCCGCCCGCGGCCGCTGCTAGAGTTTTCCACGTCAGCAGGCGCCGCTAGCTCAGTTGGTTAGAGCAGCTGACTCTTAATCAGCGGGTCCGGGGTTCGAGTCCCTGGCGGCGCACAGACGGTTGCAGGCCCTTCGCGAAAGCGGAGGGCCTGCGGCGTTTCCCGGAGCGCCCGCGGCTGCTACCTTTGCCGGTCATGGCGCCCGACGATCCCGCGCGCAGTACGCCGCCGGGCTGGGAGGAGTGGCTCCGCGCCGAGCTCGCCGGCCTGGAGGCGTCCGCGCTGCGCGCGCACCGGATCGCCGTCTGGCGCCACCGGCTGCTGATCTCCCTGGCCGTGCTGGGCGGCGCCGCGCTGATCGTGCTGCTGGCGGCCCTCCCCCGCTCCTCGGAGCTGCGCCGCACCCCGGTGCCGCCCGGTTCGAGCACGGTCTCGGCGCCGCCGTCGGCCGCCCCGTCCGCACTCTCCTCGAAGGCGGCCTGCTGCCCGCCGGAGCAGCCCGGCGGGTGCCCGAACTGCTGGACCGCCGGACGCTGATCCGGCGTCAACGGCTGCTGCGGGCACGCCCGGACGTGCCGGCGGGACCGCCCCGAGCCGGGACGGCCCCGCCGGACGGTCCGTCAGCGGCCGCGCAGCTCGCGGTAGCGGGCGACCAGGGCCGCCGTGGAGCTGTCCAGGCGCTCCGCGCCCTCGCCGGTCAGCAGCACCGGCTCGATCCGCTTGGCGAGCACCTTGCCGAGCTCCACGCCCCACTGGTCGAAGGAGTCGATGTTCCAGATCGCGCCCTGGACGAACACCTTGTGCTCGTAGAGGGCGACCAGCTGGCCGAGCACCGACGGGGTGAGCTCGGCGGCCAGCACGGTGGTGGTGGGGTGGTTGCCGCGGAAGGTCTTGTGCGGGACGAGGTCGGCGGGCACGCCCTCGGCGGCGACCTCCTCCGGCGTCTTGCCGAAGGCCAGCGCCTGGGTCTGGGCGAAGAAGTTGGCCATCAGCAGGTCGTGCTGGGCGACCAGCCCTGGCAGCAGGCTCTCCACCGGCTTGGCGAAGCCGATGAAGTCGGCCGGGATCACCTTGGTGCCCTGGTGGAGCAGCTGGTAGTAGGCGTGCTGGCCGTTGGTGCCGGGGGTGCCCCAGACGACCGGGCCGGTCTGCCAGGTCACCGGGTTGCCCTCACGGTCCACCGACTTGCCGTTGGACTCCATGTCCAGCTGCTGCAGGTAGGCGGTGAACTTGGACAGGTAGTGCGAGTACGGCAGCACCGCGTGCGACTGGGCGTCGAAGAAGTTGTTGTACCAGACGCCGAGCAGGCCGAGCAGCAGCGGCACGTTCTGCTCCGGCGGGGCGGTGCGGAAGTGCTCGTCGACCAGGTGGAAGCCGTCGAGCATCTCGCGGAACTGCTTCGGGCCGATGGCGATCATCAGCGAGAGGCCGATGGCGGAGTCGTACGAGTAGCGGCCGCCCACCCAGTCCCAGAACTCGAACATGTTGGCGGTGTCGATGCCGAAGTCGGCCACGCCCTCGGCGTTGGTGGAGAGCGCCACGAAGTGCCTGGCCACCGCGTCGGTGTCCGCGCGCAGCTCGGTGAGCAGCCAGTTCTTGGCGGAGACGGCGTTGGTGACGGTCTCGATGGTGGTGAAGGTCTTCGACGCGACGATGAACAGCGTCTCGGCGGCGTCCAGGCCGACCAGCGCCTCGTTCAGGTCGGCACCGTCCACGTTGGAGACGAAGCGGACGTCGATGCCGCGGTCGGTGTAGGAGCGCAGCACCTCGTAGGCCATGGCGGGGCCGAGGTCGGAGCCGCCGATGCCGATGTTGACGACGGTGCGGATGCGCTTGCCGGTGTGGCCCGTCCACTCGCCGCTGCGGACGCGGTCGGCGAAGGCGGCCATCTTGTCGAGCACCGCGTGGACGGCGGGCACGACGTTCTCGCCGTCCACCTCGACCACGGCGCCGCGCGGCGCGCGCAGGGCGGTGTGCAGGACGGCGCGGTGCTCGGTGTTGTTGATCTTCTCGCCGCGGAACATGGCGTCGCGCAGCCCGGCGACACCGGTGGCCTCGGCGAGGTCGCGCAGCAGGGCGAGGGTCTCGTCCGTCACCAGCTGCTTGGAGTAGTCCACGTGCAGGTCGCCGACGGCCAGGGTGTAGCGGCTTCCGCGCTCGGGGTCGGCCTCGAACAGTCCGCGCAGGTGCTGCTCGCCCAGCTCCGCGCGGTGCTTGGCCAGCGCGGCCCACTGGGGCGTGCGGTCCAGCGGGATGCGACCGCCGGTGCGGTTCTCCGACATCGGTTGCTCCTTGAGTATCCGGATTGCAGTACCGGCAGGGCCCGGCGAGAGGGTGTGCGCGAGGTCCGGCAGGGTGGTGCGTCGTGCCGGCTCCGTCGACGGCCTTGCCCGCGGGCCAGCCTATCCCCGGGCGGGGCGCTCACTTGCGCGCCGAGCGGAGGTCGAGGTCGCGCAGCACCCGGTCGGCGAGTTCCGGGTCGGCGCCGGGCTCCCCACGGGCCGTCAGCACCTCGCGCCGGGAGGCGGCGATCATCTCCTCCTCGACCGCGGCCGCCTGCCGCCACATGCCGAGCCGGCGCTTGGCCTCGGCGGCCTCCTCCTCCTCGTACCGCTCGGGGAAGAGCCGGGCGAGGCGGTCGTGCTGGCGCTCGCGGAGCCGGTCGACCAGTTCGGCGGGCAGCCGGCGCTCCTCCTCCAGTTCGTCGAGCCGGTGCAGGCCGGCCTTGGCGGCGCGCCCGCGCAGGACCCGCAGCGCCTCGTCGCGCGCGTCGGGGTGGTCCCGCAGGCCGAGCATCCGCACCACCCACGGGAGGCTGAGGCCCTGCACCAGCAGGGTGAACAGCACCACGCAGAAGGCGACGAAGACGATCTCGCTGCGGGCCGGGAAGGGGTGCCCGCCGTGCACGGCGAGCGGCACGGCGAGGGCGAGGGCCACGGTGGCGACCCCGCGCATCCCGGACCACCACAGGACGACCGTCTCCCGCCAGCTGATCGGCGTGTCCTCCTCGCCGTGGGTGACGACCTTGGAGATCCAGGCGGCCGGCAGCAGCCACAGCAGCCGGACGAGCACCACGGTGGCGATCACCCATGCGGTGTCGCCGAGCATCCCCTGCCAGCTGGAGCGGACGTCGGCGAGGACGGTGCTCAGCTCCAGGCCGATCAGGGCGAACGCCACGCCGGTGATCAGGATCTCGACGATCTCCCAGAAGGCGTTGCCGACCAGCCGGAAGGAGACGTCGTCGGCGTCGGCGGCCCGGTCCGCGAGGTAGAGCGCGCAGACCACGACCGCGAGCACGCCGGAGCCGTGCGCCTCCTCGGCGAGGGTGTAGGCGGCGAACGGGACGAGCAGGTTGAGCGCGACCTGCTGGGTGGGATCGTCCAGGCGGCCGGCCAGCCAGGCGTTCAGCCAGCCGAGGGCGATGCCGAGGACCACCGCGACCACCGCGGACAGCACCAGGCGCAGCGCGGCGCCGCCCACCGAGAAGTCGCCGCTGACGACGGCCTCGATGGCGAGCGAGTAGATGACGATCGCGGTGACGTCGTTGAACAGGCCCTCGCCCTCCAGCACGGCGACCAGGCGGCGCGGCAGGCCGACCGAGCCGGCCACCGCGACGGCCGCCACCGGGTCGGGCGGCGAGACCAGCGCCCCGAGGGCCACGGCCGCGGCCAGCGGCAGGCCGGGCACCTGCCACTGGAACACCGCGGCGACGGCCGTGGTGGTGATCACCACCAGGGCCACCGCCAGCAGCAGGATCGGCAGCAGGTTGGCGCGGAAGTAGCGCACCGAGGAACGGCGGGCCACCGCGAAGATCAGCGGCGGCAGCACCAGCGGCAGGATGAGGTCCGGGTCGAGCGTCACGTTGGGGATCAGCGGGACGAGGGCCATCACCAGGCCGAGCAGGGTCATCAGCACCGGCTGCGGCACGTGGATGCGGCGCGCCAGCGGCATGGTGACCACCGAGGCGAGCAGCACCAGGAACAGCAGCGACAGCTGGGCCACCGAATCGACTCTCCCGGGAGTTGTTGCGCGACGTGCGGTCCCCGATCCCGCGGATCAGCATAAATGTGACAAAGCGCCCGCCCGGTGCGGCTCGCCGGGCGCCGGACGGGAGCGGAGGTGGCCGGTGCGGGCTCTGGCGCACCCGGGGCCGGAGGGGCCGCCCGGCGCCCTGCAGGTTGTCGAGGCGGTGGTGCCGCGGGCCGGGCCCGGGCAGGTCCTGGTGCGGGTGGCGGCGGCGCACCTGCCGCGCGGCGGCGCGGCGCGGGCCGGCATCCCGGGCGAGGAGTTCGCGGGCGTGGTGGTGCAGCTCGGCCCCGGCTCGTACGGCCTGGAGGTCGGCGACGAGGTGCTCGGGCACTGCCCGTCCGGTGCCTGTGCCGAGTACGCGGCGGCGGACGCCGACCGGGTGGCGGCCAGGCCCCCGGAGCTGCCGTGGGCCGAGGCGGCGCTGCTGCCGCTCACGGCGGCCGGTGTGCAGGCGGTCCTGGACGGCCTGCGGGTGCGGCGCGGCAGCACGCTGCTGGTGCACGGCGCCGCGGGGCCGGCCGGGCGGGCGGCCGTCGCACTGGCCCGGTGGCGGGGGGCCGCGGTGGTGGCGGTGGCCGCCGAACGGGACCACGCCCTGCTGCGCGGCCTCGGCGCGGTGCCCGTCGGGTACGGGGCACAGCTCGCCGAACGGGTGACGGATGCCGCGCCGCAGGGTGTGGACGCGGTGCTGGACGCCGCCGGGCACGCCGCCGCCCCGGTCTGGGCTGAGCTGGCGGGCGGCCCGGAGCGGGTCGCCGGCCTCGGTCCGGCGGCGGGCGGCCGCACCCACGGGGAGGCGGAGTCCGCGGAGATCGCCGGGCTGGTCGAGCTGTGGCAGGCCGGGGCGTTCCGGCTCGCCCCGGACGAGGTGCTGCCGCTGGAGCGGGCCGCCGTGCCCGGGCCGGGGCCGGGACGGCTCGTCGTGGTGGAGCCCTGGGCCTGACCCGGCGCCAGCTGTCGGTGCCCTGTGGTTCACTGCGGCCATGGCCGACACCCTGGACACCCTTGCCTTCGACTCGGCGGAGGAGTTCGAGACCTGGCTCGCCGAGCACCACGGCTCCTCCCCCGGCATCTGGCTGAAGCTGCGCAAGAAGGCCCCGGGGGTCACCGCCCTCGACTACCCGCAGGCCCTCGACGCGGCGCTCTGCTTCGGGTGGATCGACGCGCAGAAGCGGTCCTTCGACGACCTGCACTGGCTGCAGCGGTTCTGCCCGCGGACGGCCCGCAGCCGCTGGTCGAAGATCAACCGGGAGAAGGCCGAGGCCCTCGCCGCCCAGGGCCGGATGCGCCCCGCCGGGCAGGCCGAGATCGACCGCGCCAAGGCGGACGGCCGCTGGGAGGCCGCGTACGACAGCCCGCGGACGGCCACCGTGCCGGAGGACCTGGCCGCGGCCCTGGCCGCCGTGCCCGTGGCGGCGGAGAACTTCGCCGCCCTGAACGGCGCCAACCGGTACGCGATCCTCCACCGGGTGCAGGAGGCCAAGCGCCCGGAGACCCGCGCGCGGCGGATCGAGCAGTTCGTGGCCATGCTGGCCGCCGGGGAGAAGCCCCACTGAGCAGCGGCGGATACGGATGTGCGTCCGACCTGCGGGAGCGTGTATGGTTGTCCACGTCAGCAGGCGCCGCTAGCTCAGTTGGTTAGAGCAGCTGACTCTTAATCAGCGGGTCCGGGGTTCGAGTCCCTGGCGGCGCACAGGCGGTCGAAGGCCCCTCGCGGAAGCGGGGGGCCTTCGACGTTCCCGGGGCCGCCCGGGCCCTACGCAGCGACCAGGGCCCGGTGCAGTTCTTCGGCGGCGGCCGACCCGGTGAGCGTGCGGGCCGCCAGCCAGGCGGCCGCCCCGGCCGTACTGCCGGCCGGGAGGATCTCGGCGGCGGGCCACCGTTCGGTCACCCCGTCCCGTACCGCCGCGGCGAGCGGCGAGCCGGCCGAGAGCACCCCACCGGCCAGCACCACCGGCAGTGCGGAACCTGCCGGGCGGACGGTGCCGAGCGTGCCGAGCAGCAGCCCGGCGGCCTCCCGGACGAGCGCCTGTGCGGCGGGCTCCCCGGCGGCGGCCGCGTCCAGCACCAGCGGGGCGAGCCGGGCCAGCCGGACGGGCGCCTCGGCGTACACGGCGCCGAGCAGTGCGGCCCGCAGCCCGTCCCCGCCGGAGCGCCCGCACAGCGCCTCCGCGACGGCCGCCGCGGTGCCGGTGGGCGTCCGGCGGGCGTCGACCGCGGCCAGTGCGAGCCGGACGGCCTCACGGCCGAGCCACTGGCCCGAGCCGAGGTCGCCGAGCAGCCAGCCGTGCCCGTCGGCGAGCCGGACGGGCACATGGCCGCGCACCTCGGCGGCGACCGCGCCGGTGCCGCCGATCAGCACGGAGCCGTCCGGGCGGCCGGTGCCCGCGGTGTAGGCGAGGGCGAGGTCACTGGTGGTGCGCGGGGTGACGGAGAGTCCGAGGGCGGGCCAGAGCCCGGCCAGTTCGGGTTCGGCGACCAGGGCGCCGGCCAGGCCGACCACGCCGGCCGCGACCGCGCCCGGGTCCAGGCCGTCGAGGGCGGCCCGCAGGGTGTCGCCGACCGCCCGGGCGGCGGCGGCCCCGCCGTGCGCCACCGGGTTGGCCCCCTCGCCGCGGGCGGTGCCGAGCACCCGGCCGTGCAGATCCGCGACGACCGCCCGGCTGCCGGTGCCGCCGGCGTCGAGGCCGAGGACGAGCGGGCCGGTCATGGCGGCCTCCTGGTCGGGGAGACGGGGGTGACCCCAGTGTCGGGTGCGGGCCCGGGGGCGTCAACGACCGCCGGGCCCGGGGCGGAGGCACCGCCCCGGGCCCGGCGGGGCGGGTCAGCCGAAGTAGGCGTCGAAGTTCTTGGAGAACTCCTGCCCGCCGAAGCGGTCCCAGTTGATCGACCAGGTCATCAGGCCGCGCAGGTTCGGCTGCGCCCCGCTGCGCGGGACGTAGCTGCCGCAGTTGGCCGCCCTGGTCAGGCAGTCCAGCGCCTTGTTGACCTCGGCCGGGGCCACGTAGCCGTTGCCGGCGTTGGTGGTGGCGGGCATGCCGATGGCGACCTGGGAGGCGGCCAGCGGCGGGAACATGTTCGCCGTGTTGCCGGCCACCGGGAAGCCCTTGAGCAGCATGTCGGTCATGGCGACGTGGAAGTCCGCCCCGCCCATCGAGTGGTACTGGTTGTCCAGGCCCATGATGGAGCCCGAGTTGTAGTCCTGGACGTGCAGCAGGGTCAGGTCGTTCCGCATGGCGTAGATGACCGGCAGGTAGGCGCCGGCCCGCGGGTCCTGGCCGCCCCAGGGGCCGGAACCGTAGTACTGGTAGCCGAGTTGGACGAAGAACGTCTCCGGGGCCATGGTCAGCACGAAGCCGGCGCCGTACTTGGCCTTGAGCGTCTTCAGCGCCGAGATCAGGTTGACCACCACCGGGCTGGTGGGGTTCTTGAAGTCGGTGTCGCCGGTGTTGAGGGAGAGCGAGTGGCCCTCGAAGTCGATGTCGAGGCCGTCCAGGCCCCACTTGTCGATGATCGCGGAGACCGAGGAGACGAAGGCGTCGCGGGCGGCGGTGGTGGTGAGCTGGACCTGGCCGTTCTGGCCGCCGATCGAGATCAGCACCTTCTTGCCCTGGGCCCGCTTGGCGGCGATGGCCGCCTTGAAGTCGGCGTCGGACTCGACGGTCGGGCACTCGGTGGCCGGGCAGCGGTTGAACCGGATGTCGCCGGAGGTCACCGAGGTGGGCTCGCCGAAGGACAGGTTGATGACGTCCCAGGAGGCCGGGACGTCCGCCATCCGGGTGTACCCGGCGCCGTTGGCGAAGCTGGCGTGCAGGTAACCGACCAGGGCGTGCGCGGGCAGCCCGCCGCCGGGCGGCTGGGTGGTCGGGGGCTGCGAGGTGGGCGGCTGGGACGTCGGGGGCTGCGACGTGGGCGGCTGGGACGTCGGGGGCTGCGAGGTCGGCGGCTGGGTGGGGGCGCCCGGGCCGTCCAGCGAGATGTCGTCCGCCCAGTAGGTGCCCTGGCCGTACCAGCCGTGGGTGAAGACGGTGGCGCTGGTCTGGCTCGCGCCGGTGGTGAAGCTGACCGAGAGCTTCTGGTAGGCGCCGCCGGTGCTCGGCGTCCAGGTCGAGGCTCCGCCGTTGACGCCCAGGTAGACGTAGGCGCCCTTCACCCAGGCGCTGAGCGTGTAGGTGGTGTTGGGGGCGACCGCGACGGTCTGCGTGCACTGGGCGTTGTCGCTCGCCGACGCTGCCCCGGCGAGGGCCCAACTGCCGGTGCGGGCCTGGCCGCTGACGACGCTGCCGGTGCCGCCGGTGCAGCTCCAGGGGGCCAGCGACCCGCTCTCGAAACCGCCGTTGGCGAGGAACTCGCCGGCGCTGGCGGAGTTGGCGAGGCCGAAGGTCAGGGCGACGGCGCCGGCCGCGGCGACGGTCCAGGCGGTGGCGGCGGCCACCAGGCGGCGGCCGGGCGGTGCGGCGTGGGATGGTCTCGGGGAAGTGCGCACGTGGGGATGCTCCTGCCGGAAGACGTGGGGGTGTCCGGGCGCCGGTGGGGGCCGGCCGGGCATGCAGCCGCAGCGGCAGGACGCGCCGCATTGGACTGGACCACACTTGGACTAGACCACTGAAGCGGAATCCCCGTGCGCCTGTCAATGGAGTCGGCAGACCGTCAGGGCCCGTCGGCGAGGGCGGAGTAGGGCGGCGGGTTGCGAGCCCCCCGCGACCGCCGAACCATGGAGAAGTGTCCGGATATCTCAGGTACCCCCACGTCCGCGGCGGCCTGCTCACCTTCACCGCGGAGGACGACGTGTGGGTGGCCCCGCTGCACCCGGACGGCAGCACCGGACGCGCCTGGCGGGTGAGCTGCGACCGCGTGCGGGTGAGCCACCCGCGGATCTCCCCCGACGGCACCACCGTCGCCTGGACCAGTTGGCAGGCGCTCACCCCCGAGGTGTGGACCGCCCCGGTGGCGGGCGGCGAGGCCGTCCGGCTCACCTACTGGGGCAGCCACGACACCCGGGTCCGCGGCTGGCTCCCCAACGGCCAGGTGCTCGCCGTGACCTCGTACCACGAGCCGTTCGCGCACTACACCTGGGCGTACGCGCTGCCGCCGGACGGCGCCCCCGGCCGCCGGATGCCCTGGGGCCCGGTCAACGACGCCCAGGTCGGCCTGGAGCACACCGTGCTGCTCACCTCGGCCGCCCCGCACGGCCCGGCCACCTGGAAGCGCTACCGCGGCGGAGCCACCGGCCGGCTCTGGCTCGACCACGGCGAGCTGCTGCCCGGCCACACCGGCCACCTCGCCTCCCCCATGCCGGTCGACGAGCCGGACCACCCGCGGATCGTCTTCCTCTCCGACCACGAGGGCGTCGGCAACCTCTACTCCTGCCGCCCCGACGGCTCCGACCTGCGGCGGCACACCGACCACGCCTCCTACTACGCCCGCGAGGCCGCCTCCGACGGCACCCGGATCGTCTACCAGCACGCCGGCGACCTCTGGCTGCTGGACAGCCTGCGCACCCCGGCCCCGCGCCGTCTGGAGGTGCCGCTCGGCGGCGCCCGGGCCGGCCGCCGCCCGTACCACGTGTCGGCGTCGCTGCACGTCAAGGACCTGGTCTGCGACCCCACCGGGCGGGCCGGCGTGGTCAACATCCGCGGCAGCCTGTACTGGCTGACCCACCGCGACGGCCCGGCCCGGGTGCTCGTCGACACCCCGGGGGTGCGCACCCGCCTGCCGGTGCTGCCCGCGTACGGCGGCCACGTCGCCTGGATCACCGACGCCGAGGGCGAGGACGCCGTCGAGATCGCCCCGCTGCCCGCCCGCGGCACCGACGGCGGCGGCCCCACCCGCCGGATCGCCGGCGGCATGATCGGGCGGGTCCAGGAGCTCTCCGCCGCCCCCGACGGCCGCCACCTGGCCGTCGCCGCCTCCGACGGGCGGCTGCTGCTGGTCACCACCGAGACCGGCGAGGTCCACGAGGTGGCCTCCTCCCAGTACGGGCCGGTCAGCAGCCCCGCCTTCTCCCCCGACTCGCAGTGGCTCACCTGGTCGCAGCCGGTCGCCGGGCGGTCGCTGCGGGCGATCCGGCTGGCCAGGGTGGACGCCACCGAGCGGATCACCGACGTCACCGGCGGCCGCTTCGAGGACGAGCACCCCGTCTTCACCCGGGACGGCCGGTTCCTGGTCTTCCTGTCCTGGCGCGGCTTCGACCCGGTGCACGACGTGCACACCGGCGACATGTCCTTCCCGCTCGGCTGCCGCCCCTACCTGATCCCGCTGGCCGCGGGGACGCCGTCCCCGTTCGCCGCCCCGGCGGAGGGCCGCCCGGCCATCGGGCTCGACCCGGGGGAGGCCACCGGGGACGGCACGGTCACCGTCGACCCCGAGGGCCTCACCAAGCGGCTGGTGCCCTTCCCGGTCACCGCGTCCAAGTACTCGGCGACCGCCCCGGTGCGCGGCGGGGTGCTCTGGCTGCGCTGGCCGATCTCCGGCGCCCTCGGCCAGACCTTCGCCAGCCCCACCGACACCTCCGGCAAGCCCAGTCTGGAGTACTTCGACCTCGCCCACGGCACCCGCTCCACCGTCGCCGACCAGCTGGACGGCTTCTCGGTCTCCGGCGACGGCGGCTCCGTCCTGGTCTTCTCCGCGGGCGTGCTCAAGCTCCACCCGCTGCCCGCCGGCACCCCGATCACCGTCGACCTGCGGCGGATCACCCACACCGTGCACCCGGCGGCCGAATGGCGGCAGGCCTTCCACGAGGCCGCCCGGATCGTCCGCGACCAGTTCTGGGACGAGGACATGTGCGGCCTGGACTGGCCCGAACTGGTCGCCCAGTACGAGCCGCTGCTGGACCGGATCGCCGGCCCCGACGACTTCGCCGACCTGCTGCGCGAACTGCTCGGCGAACTCGGCACCTCGCACGCCTACGTCACGCCCTCGCGCCGCGGCGAGGGCCCTCAGCTGCTCCAGCAGCCGCTCGGCCTGCTCGGCGCCAACGCGCACCGCGACCCGGAAGGACGCTGGCTGGTCGACCGCATCCTGCCCGGCGAGTCCTCCGATCCCAGGGCCCGGGCGCCGCTCGCCGGCTTCGGCATCCAGGACGGCGACGAGCTGATCGCCGTGGACGGCCGCCCGCCCGACCCGGTCCGCGGGCCGGCGCCGCTGCTGGCCGGCACCGGCGGCACCACCGTGGAGCTCACGCTGCGCTGCAAGGACTCCGGCCGGGTGCGCCGGATCGCCGTCACCCCGCTCACCGACGAACGGCCGATCCGCTACCAGGACTGGGTGGTCAAGCGCCGCAAACTGGTGCGCGAGTTCAGCGACGGCCGGTGCGGCTACCTGCACATCCCGGACCTCGGCGGCTCCGGCTGGGCCCAGTTCAACCGGGACCTGCGCAGCGAGCTGGCCAAGCCCGCGCTGATCCTGGACGTCCGCGGCAACGCCGGCGGGAACGTCTCCGAGCTGGTCCTGGAGAAGCTCGGCCGACGAGTCCTCGCCTGGGACTTCACCCGCGGGCGGCACCCGGTGCGCTGGCCGAGGGACGCGCCGCGCGGCCCGGTGGTCGCCCTCGCCGACCACGCCACCAGCTCGGACGGCGACGTGATCATCGCCGCCATCAAGCTGCTCGGGCTCGGCCCGGTGGTCGGCACCCGCACCTGGGGCGGTGTGGTCGGGATGACCGGCCGGCACGTGCTCGGCGACGGCACGCAGATCTCGGTGCCCAAGAACGCCTCCTGGTTCACCGGGGGAATCGGCTGGTCGGTGGAGAACCACGGCGTCGCCCCGGACGTCGAGGTGCTGCGCACCCCGCACAGCTGGGCCCGGGGCGAGCACACCGACCTGGCGGCCGCGGTGGAGCTCGCCATGGAGGCCCTCGCGGAGGCACCGGCGGCCGCACCGCCGCCCACCGACACGCCCCGCCCCGACCTGCGGAGGCCCCCGCTGCCGCCGCGGTCCTGATCGCGGCGATTCCCGGCGGACACAAGCCGGAGGGGCGCGGCCGCTGCTGCAGCCGCGCCCCTCCGGCCCGGATCGTGTTCGCGATCAGTCCCAGGGATCGCCCTCGGCGGTCATGTCGGCCGCGGCCCGGCGGTCCTCTTCCATCTGCTCGGCCTGGTGCTGGGCGTCCATCCGGCTCTTCTCGGCGGTGTCGCCGAAGGCGTCGGCGGCCTCGTCATGGGCGAGCGCCGCACGGTCGGCCGAAGTGTCCGTCTCGTGGGCCTTGTGCCGGAACCTGTCGAAGATGCCCATGTCTTCCTCCTCGCGTGCGGTCCGACCTGGGCTTCCCTCACTGTCACACTACGCCGCCGGGCATGCCACCGGGGGAGCGCCGGCACCGGCGCGTCGGGGCGGGTGCCGGCGCACCCGGTCAGCCGGAGACGCTGGCCGCGCCGGTCTCCAGGTGGCCGGTGAACCGCTGCGACCAGGTCGGGTCCGAGTCCACCGTCACGGTGAAGTCGTACCAGCCGCCGTTGTACGCCACCGCGTTGAAGAAGTCCGAGGCCGAGCCGCCGGCCGGCACCCGGTACGCCCACGGACCGTCGGTGCGGTAGTTGGTGGAGGTGACGGTGAAGGTGACCGGTGCGGTGCCGGTGTTGGTGAAGGAGAACCAGAGGGCGAGCTTGCCGGTGGTCGGCGCGGTCGCGTACGAGGAGGTGACCGACACCAGCTTGCCGGGCTTGGTGGCGTCGCCCTTGAAGCGGCGCAGGAAGCGGTTGGGGCCGACCACGCTCAGGTCGTACGGGCCGCCGCCGAAGCCGGTGCCGCAGTTGAAGAAGTCGCTGGTGGCGCCGCCCCCGTCGACGGTGTACTGCCAGGGGCCGCCGCTGCGGTGGGCATTGGCGTAGGCGGCGAGGTGCGCGGCGGCGGCGCCCTGGTTCGCCATGGCGATCCACACCTTCATGACGCCGCCCGAGCCGAACTCCAGCCGGTCGAGGTTGGCGTTGGGCTGGTACGGCAGGGCGCGGGCCGGCCGGGTGCCTGGCTCCTGCTGGGGCAGCTTGTTGTCGACGGGCGCCGGGTTGGGCAGCGGGCCGCAGGCCTCCATGCCGATGACGGCGTCGGTGTTCGGCAGGGCCGGCATGCCGTAGACGGGGTTCGCGAAGTCGAACATGCCGGTGAGGTCGCCGCAGACCTTGCGGCGCCAGGCGCTGATGTTGGGGCAGGTGGCGGGCCTGCCGACGGCGGCCGTCCACTTCTCCAGGAAGCGCAGCACCGAGGTGTGGTCGGAGACCTCGGAGCTGACCCAGCCGCCGCGGCTCCACGGGGATATCGCGATCAGCGGGACGCGGAAGCCGAGGCCGGTGTTGGTGCCCTTGCAGAACTCGCCGGGCGTCCCGGCCGGGGCGGCCGGCGGCGGCACGTGGTCGAAGAAGCCGTCGTTCTCGTCGTAGTTGAGGAACATGACGGTGGAGTCGAAGACCGCCGGGTCCGCGTTGAGCGCGTCCATCACCATGTGCACGAAGTGCGCGCCGTCGGCCGGGGTGGCGTACGGGTGCTCGGAGGAGGCCTGGTCGGCGACGATCCAGGACACCTGCGGGAGCGTGCCGGCGAGTACGTCGGCACGGATCGCGGCGGCGATGTCGTCCGGGGTCTTCCCGGTCTTCTTCGGCACGGAGCCCATGCCCTTGACCGCCAGCGGGCTGCCGGCCGGGGCGTCGGTGAACTGCTTGAAGTAGGCGAGGGCGTTGTCGCCGTAGTTGTCGGCGGCGTTCTGGTAGACCTTCCAGCTGACCCCGGCCGCCTCCAGCGCCTCGGCGTAGGTCTGCCAGCGCAGCCCGGACTCGTCGCCGCCGTCGTAGGCGGGGCCGCCGGCGGTGCCGTCCGGGTCGATCGTGCCGGACCAGTGGACGGTGCGGTTGGGGCCGGTCGCGCTGAGCACCGAACAGAAGTAGGCGTCGTTGACCGTCCAGTTGTCGGCCAGCGCGTAGTGGAAGGGGATGTCGGCGCGGGTCAGGTAGCCCAGCGTGCGGACGTTGCCCTTGGCGGCGACCCAGGAGTCGAGCTTGCCGCCGTTCCAGGCCCTGTGCTGGTCGGACCAGGCGTGCGCCAGGTCACCGTTGCACTGGGCGAGGCGCTCGGGGTCGGCGCCGCCGGCCGGCTTGGTGGCGCTGAACTGCCACGGGTACTGGCGGCCGAGGCCGTTGGGCTGGTTGAAGACGCTGTAGCCGCCGGCGATCTGGATCGCACTGCGGTCGGCGAAGCCGCGGACGCCCTTCAGGGTGCCGAAGTAGTGGTCGAAGCTGCGGTTCTCCTGCATCAGGACCACGATGTGCCGCGCATCGGCCAGGGTGCCGGTGGCGCCTGCCGCCGCCTCCGCGGCCACGGCCGGCTGGGTGCCGCCGCCGACCGCGGACCCGGCGACCGCGGCGCCCGCCGCCGCACTCGCCGACAGCGCCATGAACTTCCTACGACTCAGCTCAGCCATCGGGCCGCCGTCCCTTCGGTGATGCCAACCGGTGATGTTGTACGGACACGTTGCCGCGCCGTCGGACGCGGAGAATCGTCACGCAGCCCGGTGTGCCATGGCCATGCCCGTGCGCGAAGTTTGACGGAGTGTTCGCCGCCGCGTCGCCCGGCGACCTGCCGGTGAACGGGGATAGCGTGGCCGGTATGCGCATCGTCATCGCCGGTGGACACGGACAGATCGCCCTGCACCTGGAACGACTGCTGGCCGACCGCGGGGACACCCCGGTCGGGCTGGTCCGGCGCGCCGAACACGCCGACGACCTGCGGCAGCACGGCGCCGAACCGGTCGTGCTCGACCTGGAGGCCGTCGCCCCGAAGGGCCTCGCCGCCGTCCTCGACGGGGCGGACGCGGTCGTCTTCGCCGCCGGCGCCGGGCCCGGCAGCGGCGCCGCACGCAAGGACACCGTCGACCGGGCGGCCGCCGTCCTGCTCGCGGACGCCGCCGAACTGGCCGGGGTCCGGCGCTACCTGATGATCTCCACGGTGGGGGCGGACGCGGCGGCCCCGGACGGCGCCGACCCGGTCTTCGGCACCTACCTGCGCGCCAAGGGCGCCGCCGACGACGACCTGCGGGCGCGGGCCGCGCTGGACTGGACGGTGCTGCGGCCCGGCCCGCTCACCGACGGGCCCGGCACCGGGCGGGTGCTGCTCGCCGAGCACACCGGGCGCGGGCGGGTGCCGCGGGAGGACGTGGCGGCGGTGCTCGCCGCGCTGCTGGCCGAGCCCGCACCGGCGGTCGGACGGACGCTGGAGCTGGCCGCGGGCGAGCAGCCGGTCGCCGAGGCGGTCGCGGCACTCTGAGCTGCGCTTCGGCCGTTGCGGGCCGACTCCTTCCGGCTCAGTCCTTGACGGTGATGCCGAGGGCGTGGGCGAACTGCGGGGCCAGCTCGAACAGCTGGCCGGTGTTCAGCACGGCGCCGGAGAGGCCGAGGTGGCCATCGGGCAGGCCCAGCCGGACGGCGCCGCGCAGATCCACCTTCTCCATCCGCGCCCCGGCGAACCGGACCCCGTCCAGGGTGGTACCCGGCACCGACACCGAGGTCAGCTTCGCCTCGCCGAGGTCGACGTCGCGCAGCAGGCAGTCCTCGAAGACGACGTCGCGCAGCACCGCGCCGCGCAGGTTGACCGCCTCCAGCTTGCAGCCGCGCAGCACCACCCGGCGCAGCTGCGAGCCGTACCAGGAGATCCCGGCCAGCACCGAGCCGAGGAGGGACGCGTCCTGCCACTCGGTCTCGGCGAGGTCGGCGGCGACCAGGCGGCAGCCCTGCAGCCAGACCTCGTTCCAGCGGGCGGTGCGCAGACCGGTGCCGTCCAGCTCGACGCCGGTGAAGGCGCACTCCAGGAAGCTCGCGCCGCTCGCCCGGCCGTCGTACGCGCCGCCGTCGAAGTGCACGGTGTCGTAGCGGACGTCGCTCCGCAGGCCGCCGGTGTGCGGGCTCAGCAGCTCGGCGTACGGGAGGTCGGCGAGCTGCTCGGGGACGGCGGACATGGCGTGGCCGATCTGTGCGGGGGCGGACTGCTCTCCCGGCCATCCTGGCAGGCACCTCCGACAGCGCCCGCGGCCGCGACCGCCGGCCCGTGGACGGTGCGCGGTCAGCCGCGGCGGGCGCGGCGGGCGCGCAGCGTGATGCCGACCGCCACCGTCAGGGCGGCGACCAGCCCGGCCGCGAGGACCGCGTCGCGGCCCAGTGCCGTACAGGCCAGCACCAGCGCCGCCGAGGCCGGCAGCACCACCTGCTCTGCGCCCTGCTTGAAGTGCCGGGACTGCAGCAGCCAGACGGTCAGCAGGTAGAGCGCGGCCGGCACGGTGACCGCGGCGGCGGCCGCCACGGCAGAGATGTGCGCCTGGTGGACGGAGTACTCCACCACCACCTCCAGGCCCGCGCCGATCGCGGCCGCCGAGCCGAGCAGCAGGTAGTGGCCGTAGCCCCACAGGAAGGCCTCCCGGCTGGAGCGGAGGCGGTCGTGCACCGGCTCGGCGAAGTAGATCCACCAGGCCGCGAAGCACAGCAGGATGCCGCCGGCGGCGACCGGCAGCAGGTCGTCCAGGGCCTCGTGCTCGTCCAGCGCCGTCTGCACCGCGAGGGTGGCGGCCGCCACCGTCTCGCCCAGCACGATCAGGGTGAACAGTCCGTACCGCTCGGCGATGTGGTGCGGGTGCCAGGTGGTCTGCGCGGTGCGCTCGGCCAGCACCGGCACGGAGATCTCCGCCAGGATGCCGAGCGGGATCAGGTACGGGTAGGCGTTGTGCGGCACCAGCAGGATCAGCGCCCAGCCGATCTGGCAGAGGGTGATCCCGAGGGCGTAGCGCAGGGCCACCGTACGGGCCGGGCCGGTCTCGCAGGCCGCGGCGCGCAGCCACTGGGTGACCATGGCGAAGCGCATCAGCACGTAACCGACCACCGAGAGGACCAGGTCCTGGTTCTGGAACATCCGGGGCACGCCGGCCGCGAGCACCAGCACGCCGGTGATCTGCACCAGGGTGGTGAGCCGGTACGGCACGTCGTCCACGTCGTAGGCGGAGGCGAACCAGGTGAAATTCATCCAGGCCCACCAAATTGCAAAGAAAACGAACAAATAGCGCGGAACGGCGGTGCCGGCGTGGCCTTCCGCGAGGGCGTGCGCCAGCTGGACCCCGGCCTGGGCGACGGCCACCACGAAGCACAGGTCGAAGAAGAGCTCCAGCGGGGTGGCGGTGCGGTGCGGTTCGCTGCGGCCGCGCGGCGTCATCCGGCGGACCGGGCGGGAGTGCTGGAGGTGCGCCGGGAGCCGCTCCGCCGCGGCCCGGGGCTCGTCCGCGTCACTGGTCATGGTGCCGCCTTCGGTGGGGGTCGGGGCGATCTGCCCCGCGATCCTGGCATTCCTGCAGGCCCGGTGCACGCACCGGGCTGCGGTGCCGCCCGGCGGGCGGTGGCCGGCGACCGCCACCCGGGCGGCCCACGGCCGGTCGCCCGTCATCACACGGTTGACGCAGCAGTGCGCGATCCGGGTGACAGGACGGGGGCGCGCGGCGTGTGCCTGCCGAGGTTTCCGGGGCGCCCCTGCCCGCCCGATAGATTCCGTGGCGACTGGCACGACGACACATGGGCGGTCTGCGGGCAACGCGGAAGGTCAAGGCGGAGGTCGGAACACGGGGGCGGTCTCTCCGCACGGTCCCGCGCGCCGCGCTGCCTCGTGATCACCGCGCTGCCTGCCGGCGCGCCGACTGCGACACACCGCGACCGGGCGGACACGATTTCACTCGGCGGACGGCTGCGTGTAAAGTTCCGCAGGTCAGCAGGCGCCGCTAGCTCAGTTGGTTAGAGCAGCTGACTCTTAATCAGCGGGTCCGGGGTTCGAGTCCCTGGCGGCGCACAGACGGTCGAAGGCCCCTCGCGGAAGCGGGGGGCCTTCGGCGTTCCCCGGGCCGCCCGGGCAGAGCTCCGGGTCGGGCGCCGGGCGGGGCGCCGGTGGTGCGGGGCACCCCGCCGGAGCGTGTATTGTTTTCCACGTCAGCAGGCGCCGCTAGCTCAGTTGGTTAGAGCAGCTGACTCTTAATCAGCGGGTCCGGGGTTCGAGTCCCTGGCGGCGCACAGACGGTCGAAGGCCCCTCGCGGAAGCGGGGGGCCTTCGGCGTTCCCCGGGCCGCCTCAGCCGCGCAGCAGGCGGTGGAGGGAGTCCTTCGTCGCGGCCGTGAAGCGCTCGCGCTGCCCGTCCTCCAGCAGGTGGAGGGACAGGTAGGGGTTGAGGTCCTCCAGTTCGACGAGGAGCAGCTCGCCCTCGGGGGTGCGGCAGGCATCGACGCGCTGGATGCCGTGGTCGATGGTGTTCCAGTCCACGAAGTGCTGGGCGAAGGCGAGGTCGTCCCCGCCGGGCCGGTAGGGGGCGAGCTCCCAGCGGGCGTCCCGGTCGGGGGCGTGCAGCGCGTACTGGAACTCGCGGTCGACGAAGTAGAAGGACACCTCGTAGCGGAAGTCGATCCGCGGCTGGACGAGCACTCCGCCGCCGGCGCAGGCTTCGGCGATCCGTTCCGGCCCGACGAACTCCAGTCCGATCGAGTCGGCGCCGAGCTTCGGCTTCACCACGTACTCGGGGACCTCCGGCAGCCGGTGCAGCTCGTCCGGCGCGCCGGCGGTCGGTATCACGGGGTGCCCGCCGGCCGAGAGGTCGAGCAGGTACTGCTTGCCGGCCATGTCCGCGCGGCCGGTCAGCTCGTTGAACACCGGGGTGCCGCGCAGCAGCGCCTCGGCCCGGAAGGCCTCGTACTGCTCCTGGTAGTGCAGCACCGGGCCGCTGTTGCGCACCACGACGCCGTCGAAGGAGCCCATCAGGCCGGCCGCATCCAGCGGGTGGCAGAGGGCGACGGCGAAGTCGGTGCGCAGCGCCGCGGAGAGGTGGACGTCCTCGTCGCCGTAACGCCGGCCGCGGGCCGGATAGGTGAGGTCGGTCACGTACAGGATGCTCGGGCGGGCCATGGTGCTCCTCGTGCGGGCGGGTCCGGGCACCCTATCCCGGCCCCTTCGCGGCGGGGGCGCCGGCGAGGTGGCCGCCGAAAGGTGAGGGAACGGTAAGGAAAAATGGGACATAAGTCCCTAACGTCTGACAAGTCGATCAGGCAGGGTGGGACGGTCCGTGCCGTCCGACGGGTGAGCGACCTTTGCGGGGCTCGCAGGAAGGGATCTCCGGTGCCCCGTACTTCGCAGCAGACCGGTTCAGGCGTGCCCGCACGGCGGTGGTTCGGCCGCAGGACGGCCCGGCGCCGCACCGGCTGGCGCCGGCTGGTCCCGACCTGGCGGGCGGCGCTGGCCGGCTCGGTGGCCGCGGTGCTGCTCTCGGTCGGCCTGTTCGCACTGGGACTGGCCCTGGTGCAGGTGCCCGACGCGCACGCGGCCGCGACGGCGCAGAGCAACACCTGGCTCTACCAGGACGGCACGCTGATCGCCCGGACCGGGCAGACCAACCGGCAGAACGTGCCGCTCGACGGGATCTCCCCCGCCGCCCGGCAGGCCGCGCTCGCCGCCGAGGACCGGAACTTCTACCACGAGGGCGCGGTCAACGTGCAGGGCCTAACCCGGGCCGCCTTCCGCACCGCGACCGGCGGGAGCACCCAGGGCGGCTCCACGATCACCCAGCAGTACGTCAAGAACACCTACCTCAGCCAGAAGCAGAGCGTCACCCGCAAGGTGAAGGAGCTCTTCATCGCGATCAAGGTGGATGCGACCGAGAGCAAGGACGACATCCTCGCCGGGTATCTCAACACCTCGTACTACGGACGCGGCGCCTACGGCATCCAGGCCGCCGCGCAGGCGTACTTCGGCACCGACGCCGACCGCCTGAACGCCGCCCAGGGCGCCTACCTGGCCGCGCTGCTGAACGCCCCCAGCGCGTACGACGTCGCCACCGCGACCCCGCAGGGCCGGCAGAACGCCATGAACCGCTGGAACTACGTGCTGGACGGCATGGTCCAGCAGCACTGGCTGTCCGCCTCCGAGCGGGCCGCCACCTCCTTCCCCGACGTGAAGGAGCCGAAGAACGCACCGGGGCTGTCCGGGCAGGCCGGCTACCTGGTGGCCGCCGCCACCGACTACCTCACCTCGCAGCACGTCCTGAGCGACGCCCAGCTCGCCCAGGGCGGCTACACCATCACCCTCACCGTCGACTCCGAGCGGGAGCGGCAGCTGCAGGCCGCCGTCCGCAGCCAGCTCACCGACAACCTGGACCCGGCGAAGCGCAAGAAGGACGCCGACGCCCAGGCCGGCGCCGTCTCCGTGGACCCGAAGACCGGCGCGGTCGTCGCGCTCTACGGCGGCAGCGACGCCACCAGGCACTGGATCGACAACGCGACCCGCCAGGACTACCAGGCGGGCTCCACCTTCAAGGCGATCGCCCTCGCCGCCGCCCTCGACAGCGGGGCCCGCACCCAGGCGGGCCGCCGGATCACCGCCGACACCGTCTACGACGGCACCAGCGGCCGCCCGGTCCGCGGCGGCACCGGCACGCCGTACGCACCGCCGAACGAGGGCGGCAAGGACTACGGCCAGATCACCCTGCAGCAGGCCACCGACTGGTCGGTCAACTCGGTGTACGCCCAGCTCGCACAGGACACCGGCCTGGAGACCGTCCGGAAGACGGCCGTCGCGCTCGGACTGCCCGCCGACACCCCCGGCCTGAGCGCCGTGCCGTCCATCCCGCTCGGCGCGGCCACGCCCAGCGTGCTGCAGATGGCCGGTGCGTACGCGGCGCTCGACAACGACGGCAAGCAGATCACCCCGTGGCTGGTGAAGTCCGTCGAGGTCGAGGGCGAGCAGGTGCCGCTGCCCGCGCAGAGCACCACCCAGGCGGTCAGCACCGAGGCCGCCCGGGCCACCACCGCCATGCTCAGGGGCGTCGTCGACGACCCGGGCGGCACCGGCTGGCGGGCGGGCGCCCTGAACCGGCCGGTGGCCGGCAAGACCGGCACCACCGACAACTCCCGCTCGGTCTGGTTCGTCGGCTACACGCCGGAGCTGGTGACCGCGGTCGCCCTGTTCGGCCAGGACCCGGCCAGCGGCGCCCAGGTCACCCTGGACGGCATCGGAGGCACCGGCGAGGCCGCCGGCGGCCGCTACCCGGCGCTGATCTGGACGGCCTACATGAAGGCCGCGCTCGCCGGGCAGCCGGTGGGCGAGTTCACCCCGCCCAAGCAGGTCCGCTCCCGGCCGGCCGACCCGGCACCCAGCGGCACGCCGTCGGCCGCCCCCTCCGCAAGCCCGACCTCCCCGGCCGCCTCGGAGCCCGCCGGGGACGACGACGCCACCCGGCAGCCGGAGCGGCCGTGGGCGTCGAAGGGCGCCACTCCCGGCACAGGCCGTCCGGGAAGCTCGGGCACCGGCAGCACCGGCGGGTACGGGTCCGGCACGACCGACGGCGGGAGCGGACTGCTCGGGTACGGCTCCGGCACCGGATCGGACTCGGGCAGCGGTTCGGGCTCGGGCAGCGGTTCGGGCTCGGGGACGAGCGGCAGCACCGGCAGGACGGGCACGGGCACCTGGGGGTAGCGGCGGGCCCGGCGGGCGGGTCACGGCTCCGACCGAACGAGCACAGCACCAAAAGGTGAGATGGCGCCTTACCAAGGACGTCCGCGAACTGGCACAATGCGGCGGTGCACAGCTCACCACCCTCCCCGGCCCGCGGGATCGGCTCGCTCGGCCTCTCGCTCGCACTGCTCTCCGCCTTCGCCTTCGGCGGCTCCGGCACCGCCGCCAAGCCGCTGATCGAAGCCGGGCTCTCGCCGCTGCACGTGGTGTGGCTCCGGGTCGCGGGGGCGGCCCTGGTCCTGCTGCCGCTCGCGTACCGGCACCGGGCGGCCCTGTGGCAGCGCCCGGGCCTGCTGGTGGGCTTCGGCCTGCTGGCCGTGGCCGGTGTGCAGGCCTGCTACTTCGCGGCCATCTCCCGCATCCCGGTCGGCGTCGCCCTGCTGATCGAGTACCTCGGGCCGCCGCTGCTGCTCGCCTACGTGCGGCTCGTCCAGCGCAAGCCGGTCTCCCGCGGCGCCGCGATCGGCGCCGCCGTGGCCGTCACCGGCCTCGCCTGCGTGGTCGAGGTGTGGAACGGGCTCGGCTTCGACGCGCTCGGCGTCCTGTTCGCCCTCGGTGCGGCCTGCTGCCAGGTCGGCTACTTCGTCCTCGCCGACGCCGGCCGCCGCGGCGAGCGGCCGATCGACCCGATCGCCGTCAGCGCCTTCGGGCTGCTCATCGGCGCCGTCGTGCTCACCGCGTTCACCCGCCCGTGGGAGGCCGACTGGAGCCTGCTCGGCGGCTCGGTCACCATGAACGGCCACAGCCTGCCCGCGTTGCTGCCCGCCGCCTGGATGGTGCTGGTCGCCACCGTGCTGGCGTACCTGACCGGCGTGGTGGCCGTTCAGCACCTGTCACCGCCGGTGGCCGGTGTGGTGGCCAACCTGGAGGCCGTGGTCGCGACCGTCCTCGCCTGGGTCCTGCTCGGCGAGCACCTCGGCACCCCGCAGCTGCTCGGCGGCCTGCTCGTGCTCGTCGGCGCCTTCGCCGCCCAGACCAGCAAGCCCGCCGCTCCCGCCGCTCCTGCCGCTCCCGCTGCTCCCGCTGCTCCCGCTGAGGGACGCCGGCGGGACGGCGCTGCCGAGCCGCGGGACGAGCGGGACACCGGGCCGAGGAGCGAGCCCCGGGACTCGGTACGCGGCTCCGCCTGAACAGGCGGCTGCCCCGGCCGGGGTGTGTGCCGTTCGGCCGGGGCAGTCGGGGTGCGTCTCTGTGCAGGGGCGCCTCTCTGTGCAGGGGCGCCTCTCTGTGCAGGAGCGTGTCTCAGTGCAGCGGCGCGTCTCAGTGCAGGGTGCGGCCGGGACCCGTCAGCGGCCGGACCAGCCGAACCAGTCGAGGTGGCCGAGCGGCCAGACCACGGCGGCGGTGGGGCCGACCACGTTGGCCACCGGGACTGCACCGTCGCCGGGCCCGTCCCGGTGGTACCGGGAGTCGGCCGAGTTGCTGCGGTGGTCGCCCTCCACCCACAGATACCCCTGGGGCACCGTCACCGGGCCGAAGTCCAGCCCCGAACACGAGTCGTCGCCCTCGTGCAGGTACGGCTCCGCCACCGGGTGGCCGTCCACCCGCAGTACCGTGCCGGTGCACTGGACCGTCTGCCCGCCGGTCGCGATGACCCGCTTGACCAGGTAGTTGTCGTCCTTCGGCGGCAGCAGTCCGACGAAGCTCAGCAGGGCGTCGACCGCGCCGGGCAGGACGCCGTCGGAGTCCTGCCGGTCGGGCAGCCAGTTCCCGGGATCACGGAAGACCACCGGCTCCCCCGGCTGCGGCTCCCACCCGGTGAGGACGGCCAGCTTGTTGACCGCCACCCGGTCGTTGACCCGCAGCGTGTTCTCCATCGAGCCGGACGGGATGGTGAACACCTGGAACAGGCAGGTCTTGATCACGAGCGCCACCAGCAGCCCGACGGCCGCCATCACCGGCAGCTCGGCCCACCACGGCCAGCGCCGCCGGCGCACCGGCCGGGAGTCGGCGGCTTCCGCCGCTTGAGCCGTGCCCCTTCGGTCGGGCAGTGCGTCCTGGCCGGCGGCAGGCGCGTGCGGGCGCGGTTCTGGGCCGGTCGCGGGGTCCGCGTCCGGGGTGCCCACGTAGCTGGTCATCTGCTGTGCCACCCTCCGCGCCACCGCAGGCCGCCCGCCGGCCCGGCGGACCGATCGGCGGTGTGCCCCGCCGGTGGGTCGAGATCGCCGGTCGAAGAGAACAGCACGCTAGCGCCGGGGAGGCCACCGGCGAAATCCCGTCTTTAGCCGGAGCCGACACCGCCGGACCGGTCCGCTGCCGCGGCCGGCACTGCCGGGGCCGCGCGGGCCGGCGCAGGGACGGGACCGTCGGAGGTCTACCGGTCAGGAGCGGGCGATGGCCTCGTGGTGGCGGATGACCTCGGCGATGATGAAGTTCAGGAACTTCTCGGCGAAGACCGGGTCGAGGTGGGCGCCGGCGGCCAGCTCGCGCAGCCGCTTGATCTGCTCGCGCTCCCTGGCCGGATCGGCCGGGGGCAGCTTGTGGGCGGCCTTCAGCCGGCCGACCCGCTGGGTCGCCTTGAAGCGCTCGGCAAGCATGTGCACGACGGCCGCATCGATGTTGTCGATGCTCTCGCGCAGGCTGGTCAGCTCGGCACGCACCGCTTCGTCGATCCCCGCCGTGGTGTCGGCGGCGGGGTCGGTGGGCTGATCGGTCATCGGATGATCGCTCCGGAGCTTGCTGGGCTGGACACGCCCGGACGGCCGGTGACCGGCTCGGGCCTCGGCAAATCTAACAGGGGCGGCCCCGAGAACTCCCACCGTTCGGACCAGTCGTCCACCATCCGGACACTCCGCCGGACTCCGCGCGGCGGCTCCGGCAGAGCGCCGGTCGGGCGGAGAATCGCCGCGTAGGCTGGGCGCGGCGCAAGCCGGACGTGACGACCCAGCAGTTCCCCCAGCACAGGAGGTACCTGACCGTGGCAACCACCCGTACCGCACGCACCGCGTGGGAAGGCAACCTGCTCGAAGGCAAGGGCGTGGTGACGTTGGCCTCCTCCGGCATCGGGGAGTACCCGGTCTCCTGGCCGGCCCGTGCCGAGGCGCCCAACGGCAAGACCAGCCCGGAGGAGCTCATCGCCGCCGCCCACTCCTCCTGCTTCTCGATGGCCCTCTCCCACGGCCTCGCCGGCGCGGGCACCCCGCCCACCCGGCTGGACACCCAGGCGGACGTGACCTTCCAGCCCGGCACCGGCATCACCGGCATCCACCTCACGGTCACCGGCGAGGTCCCGGGCCTCGACGAGGCCGGCTTCGTGAAGGCCGCGGAGGACGCCAAGGCCAACTGCCCGGTGAGCAAGGCCCTCACCGGCACGACGATCACCCTCACGGCCAAGCTGGCCTGACCCGCGACACGCCGTCGGCGGCACCGTTCGAAAAATCCTCGGACGGCTCCGCCGGCACCCGGCGCGGTCGGCCTGCAGCCGCCACCCCGGGGGCCTGCCGCCGGGCCGCACACCGGACAAGCAGGCCGTATGCGCACGCGTCCCCGTTCACCGTCGCCCGACGGAGGCCGGGGGCGCCGCCGCGTCGGCCCACGCTCCGTCAGAAACCCGACGAATCACCCTGGCGGCGGTCGCCGCTGCTTCCGCGCGACGCCTATGATCGGCGGCGGTGGCCCGACCCGAGGGGTTCGATCGAGGGGTTGGATCGGACAGGGGCGTGGACCGCCGTGGACACGGACAACTGCACTGCGGCAGCCGTCCGGATCATGCGGGAGCAGCGGACGGGAGCATGCCGTGCCGGGGCGAAACGAGGGGGTCGACGCACACCACACGGTCGTGCGACACGAGGAGATGCACCGTGAGCGCCCCGGCCGCCCCGAGCCGCCGCACGCGCCACCCGGCCGGGCCGACCAGCACCCCTCCGTGCAGTCCCCGCTGCAGTCGTCCGTGCAGTCGTCGGTGCAGCCTCTGGGGCCGCTGCTGACCGGCCAGCAGGTCGCCGCCGAGCCTCCGGTGACGGTCGAGCCGCTGGTCTCCTGCCCCACCTGCGCCGGCCCGGTCGGCGGCAGTACCGGGCGTCTCCTCGCCGCCCTGCGCGCCAGCGAGTCCCGGTTCCGGGCGGCGTTCGCCGACGCGGGCATCGGAATGGCGCTGATCGACGCCGACGACCTGATCATCGAGGCCAACCCCGCCTTCGCGGCGATGCTGGGGCGCGAGCCGTCCGACCTCGCCCGGACGCACATCCACGACATCATCGACCCCGAGGACACCCCCCGGCGCCTCTACCTGGAGCTGGTGCACGGCAAGCGGGACCGCCTGCGGGTCGAGAAGCGGCTCAAGCACAAGGACGGCCGCTCGGTGTGGAGCAAGGTGACCCTCTCCCTCATCCGGGACGGCGCCGAGCACCCTCTCTACACGCTCGCCATGGTCGAGGACGTCACCGAGCAGCGGCTCCTCGGCGACCGGCTGGCCTACCAGGCCCTGCACGACCCGCTGACACGCCTGCCCAACCGCACGCTGTTCTTCGAGCGTCTGGAGGCGGCGTTCCTCGCCGTCGGCGTGCGGACGGGCCGCGGCCATGGCGAGCGGGGGCCCGGCGGCGTTGTGGGCGTCGGGGGTGCCGGTGTCGGAGGCGCGGGTGGCGGACGCGTCGGGGGCGTCGGCGGTGCCGGTGCGGTGGGCGTGAGGAGTGCGGTACAGGCTCCGGCCGCGAGTTCGATGGGCGGTTCGGCCGGCAGTTCGGCCCGGGGTCTTCTCACCCACGGCACGGCCGTGCGGAACGGCATGCCGGGGGCCGGGCAGCGGACCCCCGACCGGGCGGTGGCCGAGAGTGCCGACGGCGAGCGCGAGCCCCGGATCGGGCTCTGCTACCTCGACCTGGACGGCTTCGCCGTGATCAACGAGACGCTCGGCCACCACGTCGGCGACCAGCTGCTGGTAGCCGTGGCCGCCCGCCTGGAGAACGGTTTCGCCCACGGGGACAAGCAGCTCGTCGCCCGGCTCGGCGGGGACGAGTTCGCCCTGCTGGTCACCGACAGCGAGGGGTCCGAGCAGCTCACCGCGCTGGCCGGCCGCCTGCTCGAAACGCTGGAACGCCCGTTCGAGATCGGCGGGCACCGGCTGTCGGTCACCGCCTCGGTCGGCGTGGTGGAGCGTCCGGTCGAGGGCACCTCGCCGACCGACCTCCTCAAGGACGCCGACTCGACCCTGTACTGGTCCAAGGCCGACGGCCGGGCCCGCTGGACGCTCTACGACCCGGCCCGCGGCGCCCACCAGCTGACCCGGCAGCTCCTCTCCACCGCACTGAGGCCCGCCCTGGAACGCGGCGAGTTCACCGTGGAGTACCAGCCGCTCGTCGGGCTGTCGGACGGCCTGGTGCACGGCGCCGAGGCCCTCGTCCGGTGGCGGCACCCCCGGTACGGGACGCTCTCCCCCGACCGGTTCATCCCGCTGGCCGAGGAGTCCGGGGCGATCGTGCCGCTGGGCAAGTGGGTACTGGAGGAGTCCTGCAGACAGGCGAGACGCTGGCTGGCGGAGTTCCCCGACTCCGACACCTTCGTCAGCGTCAACCTGGCCGCCCGTCAGATCTGGGACTCGGACGTGGTCGCGGACGTCGCCGAAGTCCTGGAACGCACCGGCCTGCCGGCCGGACTGCTGCAGCTGGAGATCACCGAGAGCGCCCTCCTCGGCCCCGGCGGACGCCCCATCCAAGCCCTGCAGGCCCTCGCCGACATGGGTATCCGCATCGCGATCGACGACTTCGGCACCGGTTACTCCAACCTCGCCTACCTCTCCCGCCTCCCGGTGCACGTCCTGAAGCTCGACGGCACCTTCGTCGAGGCCTTCCGCGACACCAGCGGCATGCCTCCCGGCCGCCCCGGCGGGCGCGCCCCCGCCGGTGACACGGACAGGGTCCGGTCACGGCGGACGGAGGCGGACGAGCAGATCGTCGGCGCCATGGTGCAGCTCGCCCACGCCCTCGGCCTGACCGTCACGGCCGAGGGCATCGAGAACGCCGCCCAGGCGGAACGGCTCCGCCTCACCGGCTGCGACACCGCCCAGGGCTGGTACTTCGCCAAGCCCGGTGAGGCGGAACTCGTCGCGGAGATGCTCCGCGAGAGCCGATCCCGCTGACGCTCCGCGGCAGTTCCACGGCAGCTCCACGGCAGCCCGTGGGCTACACCGCCGGGGTGCCGAGCGGCTCCACAACCGCCTGGAGCTCGGTGGGGGCTGCGGTCAGTCCGTAGGCCTCGGCGATGAGCCGGTAGGAGCGGTGGCGCGCCTCGTGACCGTGGATGTGCGAGGTCACCATGAGCTCGTCGGCACCGACCTGCTTCCGCAGGGCCTCCAGGCCGTCGGCCACCTGCCCCGGCCTCCCCAGGACGACGTTGCCCAGCCAGCTCTCCAGGAAGTCCGCCTCCATCTCCGTGTAGGGGTGGGCCTCCGCCTCCTCCGGGTTGGGGATCAGACCCGGACGGCCCTGGCGGAGCCGGAGCATCGCGAGGCCGGCCGACCGGGCGAGTCGCAGCGCGTCAGCCTCCTGCTCGGCCGCGACCGCGCTGACGCCGATCAGCGCGTACGGCTCCTCCAGGACCTCCGATGGCCGGAAGGAGCTGCGGTACAGATCGAGCGCCGGCACCGTGTTGGCGGCACTGAAGTGGTGGGCGAAGGCGAACGGCAGGCCGAGGCGCCCCGCCAGCCGCGCGCTGAAGCCGGACGAACCGAGCAGCCAGATCGGCGGTCGGGCGCCGTTCTGCGGGACGGCGCGCAGGCGGGCGTACGGGTGGCCGTCCGGGAAGTCGCCGTCCAGGAAGTGCGTCAGCTCTGCGAGCTGCTGCGGGAAGTCCTCGGCACCGTCGGTGAGGCCGCGGCGCAGGGCCCGGGCCGTGGCCTGGTCGGTGCCGGGAGCCCGGCCCAGGCCGAGGTCGATCCGCCCGGGGTGCATGGCCTCCAGCAGGCCGAACTGCTCGGCCACGGTGAGCGGCGCGTGGTTGGGCAGCATGACACCGCCGGAACCCAGGCGCAGGGTCCGGGTGTGGGCTCCGAGATGGGCGAGCAGCACGGCCGGGTTGGAGCTGGCGACGCCCGGCATGCCGTGGTGCTCGGCGACCCAGAAGCGGTGGTAACCCCAGCTCTCGGCGGATCGGGCCAGCTCGGTGGTGGCGGCGAGGGCGTCGGCGGGCGTGTAGCCGGCACCGACGGTGGCCAGGTCGAGGATCGAGAGGGGTGCCGGGGCCGTACCCCGGGCCCTTCCGCGAACGGGGTCGTCGGCGGCGGTTTCTGCGGCGGTGACGGCTTCTGAGGTGGTGGCGCCGGCCGTGGTGGCGGCGCCGGCCGTGGCGGTATCGGTGCCGCCGAGGGCGGCCTTCCCCGCGTGCTCCTGGGTGCCGCCCGTCTGCTCGCCGCTCATGCCGCCCGTCCTCCTGATCGCTGCGGGTCGTTCGTCGCCGGTCGGCCGACCGGCGACCTGGGTCAACCGCAGGGCGGGCGGCCGTGTTCCCGCGGCGGGACAGTTTTGCCGCGAGGTCCGGGGCGCCGGGCTCCACGGCCGGAGCCGCTGGCGACTTCATGCCAGCGCGGGAAGTCGCCAGTCCCTGAGGTCGCGTCAGATAGTGGGATCGGGCAAAGTTACTCATCAGTGCGGTGCATTCATCACCGCGCTCCTGACGAAGACCGACGGGCTGGACCAGCACCGGCGGTCCCCACGAGCCCCCGGAGCGGCACCCCGCTCCGGGGGCTCGCGCCATGTTCGGGGCAGCCCGTACTGAGGGCACGGGCGTGGGCGCGAACAGGACCGCCGACCTGCCCGGACGAGGAGCGTCACCCCGCACCGAGCGAGGCCCGCCGGCCCGCCGCGGGGCGCGGGTTCCCGAATCGGGCTGTGAGTCACAGCACAAGGGGGGTGCTTCATGGCATGAAAGGTCGAGTCGCTAGCGTTACTCCTCGCAGCACTGCTCTCCCCCGGGCGGTCTGGAGGGAGTTCGACCTTGGACGCCGCAGCCGTACTCGGCCCGTCGTGGATCTGCGCACTGGCGCTGTGCGCCGTGCTCGGTGACGCGTTCCTTCCGTTCCTGCCGAGCGGGACGCTGGTGATCCTCGCGGTGCTCCGCACCTCCGAGGTCGACGGCGCACCGCTGCTGCTGGGGCTGGGCGTGGCCGTCGCCTCCTTCCTGGGTGACCTGCTGCTGCTTCGGCTCGCACGTCGCGGTGCACCTGCGGTGCACCGACGCCTCGCCCGCCGCCCTGCCCTGGCCCGCAGCGTGGAACGCGTCCAGGAGAGCCTGGCCCAGCGCACCAGCCGGGCGGCCGCCGCCATCGTGATCATCGCCCGGTTCATCCCGGCCGGACGGACCGTCATCGACCTGGCGGTCGGGCACTCGAACTCGTCCTCGCGCGGATTCCTCCGCTGGTCGGCGCTGGCCGCCGTGGTGTGGGCCGCTTACATCGTCAGTCTGGGCTGGCTGAACAGCCACTGGTTCGACACTGCCTGGCTCAGCCTGGCGGTCTCGTGCACGGCGGCGACCCTGATCAGCAGCGCCATCGCCCGCGTGGTCCGCCGTCGGCGCAGGGCCCTGGCCGCCTGCTGACCGACCGCCCGACAGCCGGGCACCGGTGGCCTGCGGGACTCCGGAGACCCTCGGTGGCCAGGGTGGCGCCCGAGAGCGGGCCGACCCAACTCCTGCCCATGGATCTGTCTCAGGACGGCAACAGTCGGATGGCTCATGGAGCCGTGCGGGCATGGTCTGCGTGGTGCGTAGGGGTGGACGCGGCGTTTCGGCAGCTTCGACGCTCGTGACATCCTTGAGCAGGAATACTGACCAATTGTCCGATTGTGTCGGCGCCGTCCGGATGCCTCCCAGGTGTCCGGACGACTGCTGGGTGCGGGCACCACGCGGGTAGGGGAGACCATGAGCAGCATCTCGCGCAGGGCTGTGCTGAGTGCCGGTGCGGCCACCGCGGCACTTGGCGCCGTCACCGCCTGTTCCGGCGGCGGCAAGTCGAAGACCCGCGGGTCGGGCTCCAAGGGCGGCTCGGGGGACGGTGCCGGCGCCAAGGCGACCAGCACGCCGGTCAAGGGCACCCCGCTCGGGGACGGGTCGACGTCGGACACCGGTGTCCAGCCGAAGCAGCCCAAGCCCGAGAAGCTCAAGCCCGGCGAGCAGCCGCCGCAGTTCGTGGTGTTCTCCTGGGACGGCGCGGGTGCCACCGACGACGGGCAGTTCAGCCGGTTCCTGAAGATCGCCGACGAGCACAAGGCGTCCATGACCTTCTTCCTGTCCGGCATCTACACGGTGCCGAAGGAGAAGGCGAGCCTCTACCACCCGCCGCGCCACCCGGTCGGCGCGTCGGACATCCCGTTCCTCTCCGAGAACGCCGTCCGCAACACCATCAAGCTGCTCAGCCAGGCATGGCTGGCCGGCCACGAGATCGGCACCCACTTCAACGGCCATTTCTGCGCGCGGCAGCCCGACGACGGCAACGCGGTCAACAAGTGGACCCCGGAGGACTGGGAGAACGAGATCCAGCAGGCCGTGTCGTTCGTCACCCAGTGGAAGACGAACACCGGCTTCACCGACGTCGATCCGCTGCCCTTCGACTACAAGAAGGAGCTCATCGGCGGCCGCACGCCCTGTCTGCAGGGCCAGAAGGCACTGCTGCCCACTGCCGCCAAGCTCGGCTGGAAGTACGACGCCAGCTCCCCCGGCGGTCTGCAGATATGGCCGCAGAAGGTCCAGGACGGCAAGATCTGGGACTTCCCGCTGCAGGGGCTTCCGTTCCCCGGCCACAGCTTCCAGGTGCTGTCGATGGACTACAACATCCTCGCCAACCAGTCGCACGGTACGACGAAGGGCGATCCTTCGAAGTACGCGGAGTGGCGGACGCAGGCGCGGGACGCCTACCTGGCCGGCTTCAACCGTGCGTACACCACGAACCGGGCGCCGCTGTTCATCGGCAACCACTTCGAGCAGTGGAACGGCGGCATCTACATGGACGCCGTCGAGGAGACCATCAAGGAGATCTCGAGCAAGCCCGACGTCCGGCTGGTGTCCTTCAAGCAGTTGGTCGAATGGCTGGAGGTCCAGGACCAGTCGACGCTGCGCAAGCTCCGGACCCTCGGCGTGGGCAAGACGCCGACGGGCGGCTGGGAGAGCTTCCTCGGCACGGCCGGCTGACGGCCGGGGGCGGACGGCTGCCGGGCTGCCCCGGAAGCCGTCCACCGATCCGATCGCGTACCGCCCGGCCGTCCGGCGACAGGCCGTCCGGCGTCGGATCGTCCCGCCGTCAGGCCGTGGCCCTGTTGCCCAGCAGCCGCTCGGCCACGGCAGTCGCGCCGACGGCCCCACCGATGATCGAGTAGTGGTTGGTGCCCGGCACTGACATGGCGGGCACACGGGTCTCGTCCAGGGCGGCAGTCTTGATCCGCTCCGCGTCGTAGAGGCCCTGGGGCTCGTTGAGCAGCCCGCGTTCGGCCCAGAGCAGTTCTGCCGGGCACGGCAGGTGGTGGACGGCGGCTGCCGCGTCCTTGTCGAGCAGGACCTCCCGGCCGTCCTGCCGAATGGCCTCGTGAACACACGAGGAGCGGAGCTCGGGCTCCCGGCCGACCAGGTCGCGCTGCGTGTAGGCGTCCATCCGGGCGGACCAGGCACCGTCGAAGGCCGGATGGCCCTGCCAGAACTCCCGGTACGCCTGGCGGTCCGGGAAGGTCATCGACAGCCGGGCGAGCGCCGGGCCGAGGACGGCAGCAAGGGCGTCGTCCTCGTGGACGCCCGGCGGCAGCGGGAAGCTGAGAGCGCCGTCGACGAGCAGCACCCGCCGCACCAGCTCCGGGTGGCGGACCGCGGTGAGCGCGCTGACCCAGGCGCCCATGGAGTGGCCCACCAAGACAACGGGTCCGGGCGCCAGAGCGCTGATCACGGCGGCCACGTCGTCCGCGTGGCGGGCGAGGCCGAACGGGCCGTCGACCGTCCGGCTGCCGGCCCGACCCCGCAGGTCGGGCGCCACCAGTGCGACCCGGCCGGCAATGCGGTCGGCCACTTCGCCCCAGGCGAGGGCGTTGGCGGTGATGCCGTGGACGGCAACCACCGTGGGGGCGTCCGGGACACGGGCGGGCCAGCGGAGGACGGCAAGGTCGCCACCGGGTACGGGGACGGCCAGCTCGTCATGGCCGGGGGCTCCGGAGATGGTCACACTGCCTCACTTCCACGGGTCAGAGCGGGCACGGTCGCACGGGCGCGGGTGGCGCGCAGGCGGGCGGGCAGTCTAGCCAGGCCACCGGGCAGGAGGTAGACCACCACGACGAAGAGGGCGCCGAGAAGAAAAAGCGGCTGCGAAAGGGGCACCCGGAGGACGGCGGGCAGGTCGGCGATGGCGGACGAATTGGCGAGGTCACCCAGGCGGTGCCCGGCCCAGGTGTAGAGGACGCCGCCGAGGAGGGGGCCCCACCGTGTGCCCGAGCCGCCGAGCACCACCATGACCAGCAGGGCGAGCGTGGCGTCGGAGGTCGCTGCCTGGGGCGTGGCGCCGCCGGTGAGCAGCAGGTAGACGACTCCGCCGGCGCCGGCCAGGGAGCCGGCCACGACGAAGGCGATCAGCTTGTAGCCGTACGGCCGCAGGCCGAGCACTTCGACCCGGCGCTCGTTCTCCCTGATGCCGGCCCAGACCCGGCCGGTGGGCGAGCCGACGGTGCGGTGCACGATCGCGAGGGTGAGGACGAGGTAGCCGAGCGCGATCCAGTAGAGGTTGGCGGTGTTGCCGATGCCGACCAGCCAGGACGGCAGCATGTCGGTCGGCGTGGCACGGCCCTCCTCTCCACCGGTGAGGCCGTGCGGATTGCGCTGGACGAGGATCGCGCCCGCCTGGGCGAACGCGAGCGTGACCATGGAGAAGCCGATGCCGGTCACCCGGAGGCTGACGGCGCCGAGCGCCAGGGCGAGCACGGTGGCGGAGGCAATGCCGACGGCGGCGGCCGCGGCGAACGGGAGGTGGAGTTCGAGCATGGCCAGGTCCGTGCAGTAGAGACCCGTGGCGAAGTAGAGGGCGTGTCCGAAGGAGAGCAGGCCTGTCCGGCCGAGGAGCAGGTCGTAGCCGGTGGCGAGGGCCCCGTAGAGCAGGCACAGGGCGATCAGTTGCAGGCTTCCGGGGCTGCCGAGCGGGCCGTCGAGGAGCCCCGGGACGGGAAGCGCACTGTATGGGGCGACAAGGAGCAGGATCAGCAGAGCGATCGGCCACCAGCGTAGTGCTCGGCGGAGCGGAGTCGAGCCCTCGGAAAATGATTCACCTGTTCGAGGGATGGTGTGGCCACGCACCGCCGTTCCAGAATGTCCGTCAGAAACACTGCCGGGCAATGACGCAGTGATGCCCGTCGGGCTTTCGGTGCTCGTGGTCGAGGAGTTGGTGCTCACGCGAGCCTCCCGGTGAGTCCGCGGGGCCGTACGAGCAGCAGTACGGCGAGGAGTACGACGACGGAGAGATCGCCCAGCCCGGCGGCGGTGTAGTAGTTGGCGAACTGCTGGACGAGGCCGACCGCGGCGGAGGCGACCGCAGCGCCGGTGACGGAGCCCATGCCGCCCATGACGACCACGACGAAGGCGAAGACCAGAAGACCGGTGCCCTGGCCGGGGTTGACCGAGCCGAAGTAGAGGCCGGCCAGTGCACCGCCGAGCGCGGCAGCAGCGCCGCCGATGGCAAAGACGAGAGTGAACGCGCGACGCACATCGATCCCCAGGGCCGTGACCATGGCACGGTCCTCGACACCGGCCCGCACGATGAGGCCGTAGCGGGTCCGGGCCAGGAACAGGCGCAGGAGCAGCAGGACGACGAGGGCAGCCCCCATCAGGACGAAGCGGTTGACCGGAACGACCGCACCGAGCAGCGAGACCGTGCCGGACAGCTCCTCCGGCTGCGGGAAGGGGCGGGCGTCGGCGCCCCAGACACCCATGAGAAGGGCAGGCAGGGCCAGGCCGACCCCGACGGTGGCCAGGATCTGGTCACGTGGACGGCTGTAGAGGGGCCGGATCACGGCCAGTTCGAGCAGGACCGAGGCAAGGGTCCCGATAGCCGTGCCGAAGAGTACGGCCAGCCAGAAGCTCATCCCCGCTTCTGCCGCTGCCCACCAGGCGGCGTACGCGCCCACCGAGAGCAGAGCGCCGTGGGCGAAGTTGAGCACATCCATCAGCCCGAAGATCAGTGACAACCCGGAGGCCACCAGGAAGTAGAGAGCACCCAGCCCCAGACCGGTACAGGTGAGGAGGACGACAGTGTTCATCGGGAGGTCACCTCCGTGACGGACGATCCATCGGGGTCGCCACCGACCGCGGCCTGATCGGCCGTCGCGGAGGGCTCAGCAGGCAGGGAAGACACGGAGGGCACAGTCGGCTCCGCCGACACAGCGGCTGCAGCCGGCGTACGGCGGCTGCCGACGCCGAGCAGCCGGCGGGAGGCGTCCTCGTCGGCCAGCAGCTCCGCAGTGTCGCCCTGGTGGACGGTGCGCCCGTCCGCCAGGACTGCGCATCGGCCGGCCAGCCGCCTGACCAGCGCGAGGTTCTGTTCGACCAGGAGCACGGGTACGCGTTCGGCCGCACGGGCCAGGACGTCCGCCACCTCCGAGACGATCTTCGGCGCCAGGCCCTTGGTGGGCTCGTCGGCGATGATCAGGCGGTTGCGATTGAGCAGGGTGCGGCCGATCGCCACCATCTGCTGCTGTCCTCCGGAGAGTGTCCCGGCAAGTTGCCGGGAGCGCCGGCGCAGCTCGGGGAACAGCTCGTGGACGAGGTCGTAGGCGGGCTCGGCGTCCCGTTCGGCCAGTCGCAGGTTCTCGGCGACCGAGAGGCCGGCGAAGATGCCGCGGTCCTCCGGGGCGTAGCCGATGCCATGCCGGACCACGAGATGGGTCGGCAGGCCGACGAGCTCGGCCCCGTCGAACAGGAGGCTTCCCGTCCTCGGGACAAGGCCCATGATCGCCTTGGCCGTCGTCGTCTTGCCGGCCCCGTTGCGGCCGAGCAGTGCCGTGACACCCGAGGCCGCAACGTCGAAGTGCACCCCGTGCAGGATGTGCAGGCCGTCGATCACGACCCGCAGGTCGCTTACGGCGAGCAGCGGCCGCGCCTCGACGGGGCCGGTCGGGACCAGAGGTTCAGCCAGAGAGGAGTCGTCCGTCACAGCGCCTCACCGAGATAGGCCTGCTGCACGGTGGAGTCCGCCATCACGGCGGCAGGCGTGTCCAATGCCAGAAGGGTGCCGTGGTGCATCACGGCGAGTCGGTCGGCCAGGCCGAGCAGGACGTCCATGTGGTGCTCGACCATGAGCACCGTCCGGCCGGAGTCCCGGTGCACCGAGCGGATGAGCTCGGTGAGGGCCGGTACCTCCTCCGCGCTGACGCCGGCCATGGGCTCGTCGAGCAGGATCAGCCGCGGTTCGGCGACGAGCAGGACGGCCAGCTCCAGCTTTCGCTTCTCGCCGTGCGACAGGGCGCTCGCCAGAGTGTCTGCGCGGTGGGCGAGTTCGGTTCGCTCCAGCGTCTCGGCCACCTGGGCCGAGAAGCGGTCCGCCCGGCGCCACAGCCGGTAGGAGGCCGCCGGCCCCGCCGCGGCCTGGGCGGCGAGCCGGACGTGCTCGGCGACCGTCATCCCGGCCCACAGGGAGGAGGTCTGGAAGGTCCGACCGAGGCCGCGCCGGGCACGGGCGTGGACGGACTGGGTGGTGATGTCGGCACCGTCCAGCTCCAGGGCCCCGTGCGTCGCCGGGCAGATGCCGGAAATGATGTTGAACAGCGAGGTCTTGCCGGCACCGTTCGGACCGATGAAGGCGACGAACTCACCCTCGCCGACGGTGAAGGACACGTCCTCCACGATCGGAACACCCCTGACCGACCAGCCCACCCCCTGCAACCGCAGGACGGGCGCCGCGTCGGCCTCGGCCTCACCACCGGTGGCCCCCGCCGCCGCCCGCGCAGTTGCCGACGCCGCCCCTGGCACCGACGCCGACGCAGTTGCCGACGCCGGGCCGGAGACCTCCCGGCCCGGCGAGGATACGGATCGCGCCATGTCGCTCAGCCCGCCATGGCGATGACGGGGGGCGCGACCTGCTCGGCGGGGAGCGTCTTCTCCACCGTCGGCTTGGCTGCGGCACCCGTGCCGCTGAGCTTGACCTGGAACATCGGCTGCAACAGGGCGTGGTCCTCGGCGCGGACCGTGAGCCGGCCCTTGACGCCGTCGAAGCTCCAGCCCTCCAGCGCCTTCACCAGTGCAGCGGTGTCGTCGGCCGAGCCGTGGTTGGCCTCGATCGCGTGGACGATCATCTGGGCGGCGGTGAAACCGTCCGGGGTGAAGATGTCGGGCTTGCTACCGGCCTTGGCCACGGCCTCGGTCATCGTCTTCTCGACGTCGGTGCCGGCCGCGCCCCCGAAGTAGTGGTTGAGGAAGGAGATCTTCTCGCCCGCGGGGCCGAACAGCGGGTACGAGGCGGCGAGGTCGAGCCCGGTGACCACGCGGGTGGCCGAGAAGACGTCCTGCTGGTTGAGGGAGGTCCACAGCGCGGACGCCGTCTCGCCGGCCCAGGCGACGAACAGCAGGTCGGGCTTGGCGGCCTTGGCCTGGGTGGCGAACGGCGTGAGGTCGGTCGCACTCGGCGGGGCGAGTACCGCGTCCACAGTGGCACCGGCCTTGCCGAGGACGGCCTTCACGGCGGCCACGTTGGCCTGGCCGAAGGCGCTGTCCTGCGCCAGCACCGTCACCTTCTTGCCCTTGGCGTCGCCGACGAACGAGGCCGCGGTGAGGGTGTCCTGGTACGACTGCCGGCCGGAGCGGAAGGTGTACTTGTTGAGCGCGGTGACCTTGTCCGCCGCGGCGGGGCCGCTGATGAACAGCACCTTGTTCTGCGCGGCGAACGGGGCGACCTGCAGGGCCACGCCGGAGGCCGTCGAACCGGCGAGGATCTTGTAGCCCTTGCCGATCAGGTCCTTGGCGCCGGAGACCGCCTTCGCCGGGTCACCGGCGTCGTCCTGCTCGACGAACTCGATCGGGTGCCCGTCCACCTTGCCGGTGCCCTTGGTCGCGTAGTCGAGACCGGCTTTGAAGCCTTCCAGGTACTGCTTGCCGTACGCGGCGAGCGGCCCCGTCTTGGAGTAGAGCAGCCCGACCTTGACCGGGCTCGAGGCATCGCCGCCCGAGCCGCCCGCAGCTTCCGTACCTGCCGTACCGGCCTTGGCACAGCCGACCGCGAGCACGGCACACGCCGCCAGCACCGCGATCCGGCGGCCGGCGCGCAGCGAACGCCCGCCGGGGGCACCGGAGACGGCGACGGTCGCGGAAACGCCTTCCGCTCCAGTGGATCTGACTCGGGAAGAGATTCTGCTGCGCATGGCGGACGGCTCCTGGGGATTGCTGCGGGGGTGGATGCCGGAACCGTAGGAGCACGCCCAGGGGCGCGACATGTGGCCGGACGACGCACTGCCCGCCGCGGCTGTGTGCTCTGCAGCCATGTCCGCGCGCCGGGCGGCCTCCCGTGTGGTCGAACCCCACGGATCGCGCACGTCGAGTGTCGGGAACCGCCATGGATCGGCCCCCGCCACGCAGCAAGGGTGGAGGTGCCCGGCACGGCAGCGTCCCCACCCCGGGCCCCGCGCCCCCACCCCGCCGTACCTGCACCCCCCCCACCCACCCAACCGCCCCACCCCCGAGCCCTCAGTGAGGTGACCCCTTGGACAAGGTCCTTGACTCCCCCGATCCCGCCGTCGAGGACATCCCGGACGGAGCGAGCCTCGCCGTCGGCGGTTTCGGCCTCTGCGGCATCCCGAGCACGCTGCTGGGTGCCCTGGCGGCAGCCGGTACGTCGGGGCTGCGCGTCGTGTCGAACAACTGCGGTGTCGACGACTGGGGGCTGGGCCTGCTGCTGCGGGCGGGGCGCATCGCCCGGATGACGTCCTCGTACGTGGGCGAGAACAAGGAGTTCGCCCGCCAGTACCTCAGCGGCGAGCTGGAGGTCGAACTCACTCCGCAGGGCACCCTGGCCGAGCGCCTGCGGGCGGGCGGCGCCGGCATCCCGGCGTTCTTCACGCCGGCCGGTGTGGGCACGCAGGTCGAGGAGGGCGGCCTGCCCTGGCGGTACGCCGCCGACGGGTCGGTGGCGGTCGCCTCGCCGGCGAAGGAGGTCCGCGAGTTCGGCGGCCGCCGGTACCTGCTGGAGGAGGCCATCACGGCCGACTTCGCGCTGGTCAGGGCCGAGGTGGCCGACCGGCACGGCAACTGCGTGTTCCACGCGGCGGCCCGCAACTTCAATCCGCTCTGCGCCACCGCCGGGCGGGTCACCGTGGTCGAGGCCGACCTGATCGTCGAGCCCGGCGAGCTGCCGCCGGATGCGGTGCACCTGCCCGGTGTCTACGTCGACCGGGTGGTGGCCGCCGACCCCGCGGACCGCCGCATCGAGCGCCGCACCGTCCGCCCGATCCCCCAGGAGGTCTGAGATGCCCGCCACCGCCACGTCCGCCGTCACGGCCCCCACCGCTCCCACGGCCCTCGATCCGCGGGACGCCCTCGCGGCCCGGGCCGCCCGGGAGCTCCGCGACGGACAGTACGTGAACCTCGGCATCGGCCTGCCGACACTGATCCCCAATCACCTGCCGCCCGGTGTGCACGTGGTGCTGCACTCGGAGAACGGCATCCTCGGTGTGGGTCCCTATCCGCAGGACGGATCGGAGCATGCGGATCTCATCAATGCCGGCAAGGAGACGGTGACCGTCAACGACGGGGCGTCCTACTTCGACTCGGCGTTCTCGTTCGGCATGATCCGGGCCGGGCGGATCGACGTGTCCGTCCTCGGGGCGATGCAGGTCTCGGCCTCGGGCGACCTGGCCAACTGGATGATCCCCGGCAAGATGGTGAAGGGCATGGGCGGGGCGATGGACCTCGTCCACGGTGCACGCCGGCTGATCGTGGTGATGGAGCACGTCGCCCGGGACGGATCGCCGAAGATCGTGAACGAGCTGACGCTGCCCGCCACGGGCCGGGGTGTGGTGCACCGGATCGTCACCGACCTGGCCGTTCTCGACGTGACGCCGGACGGCCTCCTGCTGGTGGAGGTGGCCCCCGGCCACACCGTCGAGGAGGTCCGGGCAGCCACCGAGCCCCGGTTGCTGCTCTCCCCCGCCCTGTCGGCCGACGTCTGACCCACCCCGCTCACCCTCCCCCGCCCGTCCGGCCACAGGCCCTGCCACGGTCCCGCCCCGTGGTCCCGCACCCCGCGGCGAGGCCCCGGCCGGACGGCGAAGGCCGGCCGCGCGCTGCCCCCTCGACAGCGCACGGCCGGCCTTCGTACCTCCGCTCCCGGTGTCAGGAGTTCAGGTTCGGTACCTGCCAGTCGATGGCCTCCGCGCCGAAGCCCTCCAGGGCCTCGTTGATCTGCGAGAACGGCTTGCTGCCGAAGAACAGCTTCGCGGAGAGCGGCGACGGGTGCGCGCCCTGGACGACCACGTGGCGGGTGGTGTCGATCAGCGGCAGCTTCTTCTTGGCGTAGTTGCCCCACAGCACGAAGACGCAGGGCTCCTCGCGCTCGCTGACGGCCTTGATCACCGCGTCGGTGAACTTCTCCCAGCCCTTCGCCTTGTGCGAGTTGGGCTCGTGCGCACGGACCGTCAGCACCGCGTTGAGCAGCAGGACGCCCTGCTCGGCCCAGTGCATCAGGTAGCCGTTGTCGGGGGCGGGGATGCCGAGGTCGGCGTCCAGCTCCTTGAAGATGTTGCGCAGCGACGGCGGCGTCTTGGTGCCCGGCAGCACGGAGAAGCTCATGCCGTGGGCCTGGCCGTCGTCGTGGTACGGGTCCTGGCCGAGGACCAGCACGCGGACCTTGTCGTACGGGGTCGCCTCGAGGGCCGAGAACTCCTGCCCGCTGGGCGGGAAGACCTGGTGTTCCGCACGCTCGGCGGCCACGAAGGCGGCGAGCTGCGCGAAGTACGGCTTGCCGACCTCGCCCGCGAGCACGTCCTGCCAGGACTCGGGCAGCTCGAAACCGGCGTCCACGGCCGCCTCAGCCATATCCGTCACGACTAACCTCCCACCGACCGCGCCGCACTGCGCAGCGGCCGCTTCCGACGTACGACTTCCTACGACCCTGAACGCTACACACCCCGACCGACAGCCCGCGCCGCCCACCCGGTTCCGCCAGGTCCCGCCACCCCCGGCCGTACGGCCTCGCGCGGACCGGCCCTCGGCGTCCGCCCCCGAACTACCCTTCGGCCGCCGCCGTCCGGGCCTTCTCACGCCGCACCCGCACGTGTTCGAGGACGTTGAGGCCGACGAGTGCGGCTGCGAGGGACACCAGCGCGGCGACGGCGGGCAGTCGCAGCATCAGCGGCAGCAGGACGAGGACGACGCCGGCGGCCGCCAGCCGGGTCGGCGACACCCTGCCGAACATCATCCACCGGGTGTAGCTGAAGGAGAGCAGGTACAGCATGCAGCCGCCGTAGAGGAGGGCGAGCGTGCCGAGGCCGAGGGCGTGGCCGGGTTCGGCGACCGTCTCGCCGAAGCCGACCGCGACGGCGATCACCCCGGCGATCAGCAGCAGGTGGCCGTAGGAGAACACCCAGCGGATCATGTCCCGCCGGGAGGCCGCGGTCTCCACGGCGAACCGCATCGCGTCGGAGGCGAAGCCGAAGTACAGCCACCACAGGGCGCAGGCGATGACGAACGCGGCCGCCACCGACACCAGCTGTCCGGGGTGCAGCCGGGACTCGGCGACCGGGCCGCCGATGCCCACGATGGACTCGCCGAGCGCCACCAGGAGGAACAGCCCGAACCGCTCGGGCAGGTGGCCGGGGTGGTACGTCACCGCGGCGAGCCGGCGGCGGAACACCAGCGGCGCGGCCAGGTCGCAGCAGGCGCCCGCGGCCCACAGGGCCGTCCGGGCCGGTCCGTCGGCCAGTCCGCCGAGGAGCATCAGCGGGCCGCTGACGGCGACGCCGACACCGTACGGGCCGACCCAGACCCGGCGAATGCCGCGGACCAGCCACAGCAGCACCAGCCGGGCGGCCCAGTAGCCGGCGCCGAAGAGCAGGCCGCGTGCGCCGTACGCACCGGGCAGGGCGAGTGCCATGAAGAGTCCGCACAGGCCGACCGCGAAGATGCCGATGCGGTCGCGCGGGGTGTCGACATCACGCACATTGGCCTGCACGGTGGTGCCGACCCAGCACCAGTAGACCGGCGCGAAGGCCACCAGTGCCTGGCCGACGCCCACCCAGTCGTGGTGGTGGTGCAGCAGCTGGGAGACCTGGGTGACGGCGAAGACGAAGACCAGGTCGAAGTACAGCTCCGCCCAGGTCACCCGCTTCTCGCCGGCCGTCTCCGACGCCCCGGCGGCCCCCGCGCCCTCCGGCGCCTGCGGCCTCGGCAGGCCGGCTTCCGTCGTCCGTTCCACTGCTCCCCCTCGGTTGAACGGTCGGTTCACCCACGGCGCCGCCGCAGAGCCGGTGACCCCTCTCCCCCACCGGCGGGCCGGCCTCGGACGGCCCACGAACGGTCCCGGATGAAACCCCTCCAGCTAACCAGTCGGCGACAGTCAGCGGCTACCGGGTGGGGAAAGGTCGCCGCAGTGCTTCAGGTACGGCGCCCGGCCTGCTGCTGAGGCCTGCCGGATTCGCCTGGCACGCTGCCCGCCATGACCGAGCTCACAGGCACCCAGAAGCCGGTGCGCAGGATCCTCGATCCGTACGAGGCGATCGCCGCGTTGGAACGTGCTGTACCGGGGCTGGCGGATCGCCGTCGGCGGGAGCCCGCCACGTTCGACTGAGCCGCGGTCGAGCATGTCCTCGGCACCGCCCTGCCCGCCGATTTCAAGCGCCCGTGCGAGAGGTATCCCGCATTCGCACCGGACGACTTCATGGGCGTCGGCCTCCCCTATCCCGGAGAGGAGACCGGCTGGGCCCGGGAACCCTGCAAGGGCTGGTCACCGTCGGGTCGCGCAACGGGCCCTGGTGGCACTACGAGGGCGGAATGGTTCAGTTCCTGGCCGAGCTCTGCGACGGCACGCTGGAGCCCTGGGCGCTCCCCCCGGTCAGGCCCGAGGTCACCGGCTGATCCGATGCGCGGGATGCCCGGAACTGCGGTGGCGCGACGAGCCGCTGACGGCCCGTGGGCGGCCAGGCGAGCAAGCGCGGCGCCCCTGCCGGCGGAAAACCGCTGGTAGGGGCGCTGCGGACGTTCCCGACGGTCAGAACGGTCAGATCTCGTCGATCAGGTCGGCGATCGACTTCACGACGCGGGTCGGCCGGTACGGGAACCGCTCCACGTCGGCGGGGGCGGTGAGGCCGGTCAGCACGAGGATCGTCTCCATGCCGGCCTCCATGCCGGACACCACGTCGGTGTCCATGCGGTCGCCGATCATCGCGGCGGTCTCCGAGTGCGCGCCGGCCGTGTTGAGCGCCTCACGCATCATCAGCGGGTTGGGCTTGCCGACGAAGTACGGCTCGACGCCGGTCGCCTTGGTGATGAGGGCGGCGACCGATCCGGTGGCCGGGAGCACGCCCTCGGTGGACGGGCCGGTCTCGTCCGGGTTGGTGCAGATGAAGCGGGCGCCGCCGTTGATCAGGCGGATCGCCTTGGTGAGGGCCTCGAAGCTGTAGGTGCGGGTCTCGCCGAGCACCACGTAGTCCGGGTCCTTGTCGGTGAGGACGTAGCCGGCCTGGTAGAGCGCGGTGGTGAGGCCGGCCTCGCCGATGACGTAGGCGGTACCGCCAGGCCGCTGGCTCTTGAGGAACTTGGCGGTGGCGAGGGCGGAGGTCCAGATGCACTCCTCCGGCACCTCCAGGCCCATGCCGGCGAGGCGGGCGCTGAGGTCGCGGGGGGTGTAGATCGAGTTGTTGGTGAGCACCAGGAACGGCTTGCCGGACTCCCGCAGGCGGCGGAGGAACTCCTCCGCGCCGGGGATCGGCGTGCCCTCATGGATGAGGACGCCGTCCATGTCGGTCAGCCAGGACTCGATGGGCTTGCGGTCTGCCACGTGCGTGTCTCCCGAGGTCGTGCGGTGGTCGTACAGAACTGCACCCCTCCGCGCGGCGCCCGCAGCGGGCGTGCCGCGACGTGCGGGGGTCCTACTGGCTGCCCCAACGCGACCAGCCTAATCCGCACACCTGGCCGAGGGGGAGGACGTCCCGACCGGCGGACGCCCCGAGGTCCGCGGGCAGGCCGGCGAACGGGCGGGCGAGCGGAGGAACGACGGGTCCCGACCGCCGTCTCAAGACGTCCTTAAGCGGCCCCTAACAGCACTGAGGGCAGGTCAACTTCCCCTCCGGCAGTGGTTAGCGTGCTGGACACAGCCTCCCGCCCCCTCATTCCTGGAGCGCCACCATGCCCGCTCGCCCGTCCGCCCGCCGCCGGGTCACCGTCCTCGCCGGCGCCCTTGCCGGCCTGGCCCTGTCCGGCACGCTCGGCACCGGCACCGCCGCCGCGCACGGCTCGATGCAGAACCCGCTGAGCCGGGTCGAGGGCTGCTACCTGGAGGGACCGGAGCACCCGAAGTCGGCGGCCTGCAAGGCGGCGATCGCCCTCGGCGGCACCCAGGCGATGTACGACTGGAACGGCGTGCGGATCGGCGACGCCAACGGCCGCCACCAGCAGCTGATCCCGGACGGCAAGCTGTGCAGCGCCAACAGCCCCGAGTTCGCCGGCCTGGACCTGCCGCGCGCCGACTGGCCCGCCACCAGCCTGAAGGCCGGCAGCGACTTCACCTTCCGCTACCGGGCCACCGCACCGCACCGCGGCACCTTCCGGCTGTACGCCACCAACGGCACGTACAACCCGTCGCAGCCGCTGAAGTGGTCGAACCTGCAGTCCGCGCCGTTCCTGACGGTCACCGACCCGAAGCTGGTGGACGGGCAGTACGTGCTGCCGGGGAAGATCCCGGCCGGGCTGAAGGGCCGCCAGCTGATCTACGCGATCTGGCAGCGCTCGGACAGCCCGGAGGCCTTCTACTCCTGCTCCGACGTCGTCTTCGACGGCAGCGGGGCGGCCCCCGGCACCGCCGCCGTGCCGACCGCCGGCAGCGGCGTCCAGCACACCCACGAGGCCGCCCCGGGCAGCGCCGGCGCCCCGGCCGCCGTCCCCGCGGCAGCCCCCGCCGCGGCCACCGCCTCGCCCGCGACGAGCCCGACCGGCACCCCCGGCGGCACCGGGACCACCCCGCCCGGCACGCCCACCGACGGTGCGGCCTCCTCCCCCGCCGCCGTCCCGGCCGGGGCGCAGCTCGCGCAGACCGGCACCGACCGCTCCACCGGCCTGATCGCCGCCGTCGGCACCGCGTTCGTGCTCTCCGGCACCGCCATGGCCGTGCTGCGCCGCCGCAACCGCCGCCGCGCGCACGCGCGCTGAACCACCGGACGGCCGGCGCGGCCGTGGTTGAGTAGGGGAATGAGCGAGCCCCGCCCTCCTTTCCGCGTCGGCCTGATCGGCTACGGCCTGGCCGGCTCCGCCTTCCACGCCCCGCTGATCGCCACCACCCCCGGACTGCAGCTGGCCGCGGTGGTCACCGCCAACCCGGACCGCCGCGACCGGCTGCGCCTCGCCCACCCGGGCGCACAGCCGCTCGACACCCCCGCGGACCTGTTCGCCCGTGCCGACGAGCTCGACCTGGTCGTCATCGCCTCGCCCAACCGCACCCATGTGCCGCTGGGCGAGGCGGCCGTCGCCGCCGGCATCCCCGTGGTGATCGACAAGCCGATGGCCGGCACCGCCTTCGAGGCGGCCCGGCTGTGCGACGCCGCGGAGCGGGCCGGCGTCCTGCTCTCGGTCTTCCAGAACCGCCGCTGGGACGGCGACTTCCTGACCGCCCGCCGCCTGGTCGACGAGGGCGCGCTGGGCCGGGTGCACCGCTTCGAGTCCCGGTTCGAGCGGTTCCGCCCGAAGCCGAAGCCCGGCTGGCGGGAGCTCGCCGACCCGGCCGAGGTCGGCGGCACCCTGTACGACCTCGGCAGCCACCTGGTCGACCAGGCGCTGACCCTGTTCGGCCCGGCCGAGACGGTCTACGCGGAGATCGACACCCGCCGTGACGGCGCGGTGGTCGACGACGACGCCTTCCTCGCCATCACCCACGCCTCCGGCGTCCGCTCCCACCTGTGGACGAGCGCCCTCACCGCGCTCGGCGGCCCCCGCCTGCGGGTCCTCGGCGACAGCGCCGGGTACGTGAAGTTCGGCATGGACCCCCAGGAGGACGACCTCAAGGCAGGCCGCCACCCCGGCGACGGCCGCCCGTGGGGCGCCGACGACCCCGCCGCGTACGGGACGCTGGGCCAGGACGGCTCCGCCGACCGCATCCCCACCGACCCCGGCGACTACCCGGCCTTCTACGCGGGCATCGCCGCCTCCCTGGCCGACGGCACCCCGCCGCCGGTCGACCCGCGCGACGCCGTCGCCGCCCTCGCCGTCCTGGAGGCGGCCCGCGGCTCCGCCGCCACCGGCCGCGTCGTCCGCCTCGACTGACGGCGGGCGCCGCGGCCGGGTGGCGGTACCCCTACCGGCGGCAGCAGGGCAAGGAAACGGGGCCGGTCGCGGATCGCGACCGGCCCCGAGGCCGTCCTCCGCCCGTCAGCGGGCGTACGGGTTGCCACCAGGAGGCGGCGGGGTCTGCCCCTGCGGCGGCGGGAAACCACCGGGAGCCGGCGGCTGCTGGGCGTACGGGCCCGCGGGCGGCTGCTGCGCGGGGAAGCCCGGCGCCTGCGCCTGGTACGGCGGCTGCGCCCCGTACGGGGCCGGCGGTGCGACCGGGGCCTGGGCCGCGGCGGCCTTCTTCCGCCTGGCGAGCACCGCGAAGAAGATCACCAGCAGCACCGCGGCGATCACGACCACGCCGAGGACCAGCTGCACCTGGTCGATCGGGTCCGAATTCGAGTCCGAGGAGGGGGCGGCCGCGGGCTGCGAGGAGGCGGGCTCCTGCCCCTGGGCCGTCGCGGGCGCGGAGGCACCGCCGGTGCCCGCACCCTGGGACGGCTCGGCCGCCGCGATCTTCAGCGGGAACTCGCCCGCCGGGCCCGGGTCGCCGGGCTCGGTCAGCGCGATGCGCGGACGGACCGCACCGTAGCCGACGAAGTCGCTGCGTTCCTTGGGGCTGCTGGCCGTGTTGATGAGCACGCGGAGGACCTGGTTGTTGGTCCAGTCGGGGTGCGCCGCCCAGACGAGGGCCGCCGATGCGGAGGCGACGGCTGTGGCGTCGGAGGTTCCGCTGGCCTTGCAGTAGCCGGACGGGCCGGTGCAGGCGCTGTAGATGTCGGCGCCCGGCGCCGCCAGGGAGACCTGCGGGCCGTGCTCGGACTCCGCGGTGGCCTTGCCGTCCTTGTCGGTGGCGGCCACGCCGACCACGCCCGGGGAGGCCGCCGGGTACTCGACCCGGTTGCCGGTCTTGCCGCTGTTGCCCACCGCGGCGAAGAGCAGGCTGCCGCGGGCGAGGGCGTGGTCCACCGAGGTCTTGAACTTCTGCAGGTCGACCGGCTTGAGGTTCGACGCCGGGATGCCCACCGACAGGTTGATGACCTTCGCGCCCTGGTCCGAGGCGTAGACGATCGCGTCGCCGAGCTGCGCGAGGTCGGAGTTCTCCGCCTCGACCTTGCCGCCGTAGGTGTCGTTGACCTTGATCGGGAGGATCTTGGCACCGGGTGCCAGCCCGTACTCGCCCTTGCCGCCCAGGCCCTTGCCGGTGCCGGCGATGATGCTCGCCATGCCGGTGCCGTGGCCGGTGGAGTCCGAGGTGTTCCCGGTTTTGGTGAAGTCCTTGCCGGGCAGCACCTGCCCGGCGAGGTCCGGATGCGCGGCGTTGACGCCGCTGTCGATCACCGCGACCGTGATGCCCTGGCCGGTGCTGGTCTTCCACATGTCCGGAGCGTGCATGGCGTCCAGGTACCACTGCTGGGCGCGGATCGAGTCCACGCCTGAGGCCGGCCCGGCCGCCGCTCCGACGGCCAGTGCCGCCACCGCCATCACCGCGGCGAACCGCCGCCCCCGCACTGTCGTGCCCGTTCGCCGCATCCTGCTCTCCCTCGTCAGCCGTCGCCGTCGGCCCGGCACGCCTCCCGACGCACGGACCTGCCCGGCCGCAGGGCTGTTTGCAGCCCCGCGGCCGGGCAGTCGGTCTGATTCCTACTCAATCACGCCCGGGTTGACCGGTCCCGAACCGGAGGTCCAGGTGTCCTCGTCCTCGATGAGATAGTCCGGACGGTTGCCGCGGTTCCGGTCCTTGCGCCCGGCACCGGCAGCGCCGTGGCCGCCGCCGAAACCGCCCTGGCCCGACCGGCCGTCCGCACCGCGCTCCGCGCGACCGCGCAGACCGGTGCCGCCCTGGGTGAACTCGCCGCCCGCAGCCGGGCCGCGGCGTCCGCCGACCGTGCCGCCGGAGCGGCCCACCAGGCCGCCGCCCGCGCGGCCGCCGCCGGCGCCGCCCCTGGCACCCGCGCCGCCTCCCGCACCACCGGCGTGCGGCATGCCGCCCATACCGGGAGCACCGGCGCGGCCCGCCTGGCCCGCGCCCGGAGCGCTGCCGCCCGCGGTACCGCCCGGGCGCGCCCCGGCGCCGGTCGTACCCGCGCCGCCGGCACGGCCGGCCCCGGCGGTGCTGCCGCCGCGACCGGCACCGCCGCCGCCCCCGAGGCCGCCGAGGCCTCCGGGCGGCATGCCGCCGGGCAGGTGGCCGCCACCGCCGCCACCGAGGTTGCCGCCGCCGGGCAGCGGACCCACCTGGCCTCCATTGGGCAGGTTCGGGTTCGGCAGGTTCGGGTTCGGCGCGGTCGGCACCGTCGGCGCATGGTCGATGCCCGTGCTCGGGATGTGCGGCGCCGGGTACGGCATGGTCTGAATCGGACCGGGACCGGTCGGCACCTGGTGGACGGGCGGCGTCGGCACCGTCTGGTGCCCGGACGGCGGGTTCCACGAGGGCGTCTGCCCCGGCCGCCCCGACCCGCTGCCGCCGCTGCCGACACCGCCGGTGCCGCCGCCGACGTCCACGTTCTGTCCACCGTGGCGCCCTTCGGCGCCCGGCACCGGCGGGAACTCCGGCGGCTGCGCGGAGTTCAGCCGCGTGACCGACTGGTCGTACGACTGCCCCAGCTTGCTCATCTGCTGGATGGCGTCCTGGTGGGCCTGGTCGATGCGCTTCCGGGCGGCCTGGGCCTCGGCCTCCGTCACCCAGTCGGAGTCGACCATGTTGGCGACCTTGTCGGCCGCCCAGCCGCCGACCACGTTGCCGATGCCGGGCATGACGGCGCCGCCCGCGATGAAGCCGCCGACCGAGACCGCGGTGTTGGGCTGGGCCTCGTACCGCCGGACGATCTCCATGTCGGAGGTCGGCACGTCCGGCATCGTCCGCTTGACCTCGCTGAGGGTCTCGCCGGCCGTGGCCATGTAGGTGCCGGCGTTCCGCGAGTACTCGGCCAGCTGCATGGTGGACCTGGAGACGTTGCCGCCCCAGGTCTTGAAGTTGTCGGCCGCCTCGCCCTGCCAGTCGAGGCCGCTCATGTGGGCGTGCAGCTCGTTGCTGATCTCGTCCATCTTCTGGGCGGCCAGCAGCAGTCGCTGGCCGACCTGCATGACGGCCACCGGGTCCGCGCTGTCGACCATGGCCACCAGCTGCTCGTGGCTGGTGCCCCCGAAGTCGTCGCCGTCCCGGTGGATCCGCCTGATGAACCGCTTCTCGGTCATGCCCCACTCCCCCTCTCCGCTGCCGGAGCACTCATCAGTACGAAACCTGCTGGTTGCCGCTGGACGGCTGCGAGGCCGACTGCGTGTACGAGGCGGGCTGCGCGTGACTGCCGCCGCCCGCGGCGGCCCGGTAGCCGCCCGCCGACGACACCTGGGTCTGCTGGTCCGCCTGGTTGAGGATCGACTGGAACTTCTGCCGCTGTTCCTCGTCGGCGTTGTCGTAGCCGCGGGCCGCCATGTCGATGCTGGCGCCCATCGCCTCGATCTGCATCGAGAGCGTCTTCGACAGCTGCTCCAGGTTGGCGTGCACCGTGGCGTAGGCGCTCATCAGGCTGCCGGCCTGGCCGAAGTTCTGGCCGAGCTGCCAGGACTGCAGCTGCTGCTGGGAGACCTCGCCGTGACTCGCGGGCGAGCCGTCGAGGTCCTTCAGGATCGCGTCGACCTTGTTCTTGAAGGTCTGCAGGTTCTCAACCTCGACCTTGACGGCCTGGGCGCCGACCTGCCCGGCGAGTGCCTGGGACTGGGCGACCATCGCCGCGGTCTGAGCGGCCGTCACCGTGGAGACCACGTTGTAGAAGATGCCGGACGTGCTGCTTCCGCCGCCGCCGCCCGAATCCGCCGCTGCGCTGACCATCGATCCAACCTCCCCCGTGTCCGGCCGGCCCGGCACGGCCCGCCGTTCACCACATCTTGTCGACCCCCGGAATCAGGGTCCGTCACCATCCGATCGGTTGCGCGCACCGACGGGCGGCAGCAACCACCACCCGTAACATAGCGGCCGCCGCCAACACCCCGTCAGGGGGCCGGGCCGCACGGCCGCCATCGGTACGCACTTGTCACCCGACGGTCACAACATCCCCTCCCCGGGGGGCTGTTCCCACCCCCGCCTCCCCGGGGAGCGCCCGCGGGCCGGTTCAGCCCTTCCAGGCCGCCAGGTGGGCGTCGATCTCGCCGGCCAGCCGGGCCTTGCCGGCCGGGTCGAGGAAGGAGGCCTCGACGGCGTTCTTGGCGAGGGCGGCGACCCCGGCCTCGTCCAGGTCGAGCAGGCGGGCGGCGACGGCGTACTCGGTGTTCAGGTCGGTGCCGAACATCGGCGGGTCGTCGCTGTTGACGGTGACGAGCAGGCCGGCGTCGACCATCTGCTTGATCGGGTGGTCCTCGATCCGCTCGACGGCCCGGGTGGCGATGTTGGAGGTCGGGCAGACCTCCAGCGGGATGCGGTGCTCGCCGAGGTGGTCGACCAGGGCGGGGTCGTGGACGGCCTGGGTGCCGTGGCCGATCCGCTCGGCTCCGAGGTCGCGCAGGGCGTCCCAGACGGTCTGCGGACCGGTGGTCTCGCCGGCGTGCGGGACGCTGCGCAGGCCGACGGCGCGGGCCCGGTCGAAGTAGGGCTTGAACTGGGGGCGCGGCACGCCGATCTCCGGGCCGCCGAGGCCGAAGCTGACCAGGCCCTCGGGGGCGAGGTCGACGGCCAGGCGGGCGGTCTCCTCGGCGGCGGCCAGGCCGGCCTCGCCGGGGATGTCGAAGCACCAGCGCAGCACGACGCCGAGCTCCTTCTCGGCGGCCTTGCGGGCGTCCTCGATGGCCTCCATGAAGGCGACGTCCGGGATGCCGCGGCTGACCGAGGAGTACGGGGTAATGGTCAGCTCGGCGTAGCGGATGTGCTGGCGGGCCATGTCCTCGGCGACGCCGTAGGTCAGGGCCCGGACGTCCTCGGCGTCGCGGATCAGGTCGACGACGCTCAGGTACACCTCGATGAAGTGCGCGAAGTCGGTGAAGGTGAAGTACTCGGCGAGAGCCTGCGGGTCGACCGGGACCCTGCTGCGGCCCTCGTGCCGGGCGGCCAGCTCGGCCACCACCCGGGGGGACGCGGACCCGACGTGGTGCACGTGCAGTTCCGCCTTGGGCATGGCGGCGATGAACGCCTCGATCCCCTTGTTGCCTTCGGTCACCGCTCTGCTCCTTCGTACGTCGGCGGACATTGCATGCTATCCAGCGGACCGGGCTACCCGCCGAGGGCGACCGCGGCGGTGTGGATGAGCAGCCCGGCGAGCGCGCCGACGACCGTGCCGTTGATCCGGATGAACTGGAGGTCGCGCCCGACGTTGGCCTCGATCTTGCGGGAGGCGTCGTCGGCGTCCCAGCCGGCGACGGTGTCGGAGATCAGCGCGGTGATCTCCTCGCGGTAGGTCTCGACGACGTACTGGGCGGCGTCCTGCAGCCAGCCGTCGGTCTTGGCCTGGAGCCGGGGGTCGGTGGCCAGCCGCCGGCCGAGGGAGCGCAGGCCGTCGCGCAGGCGTCGGCGCAGTTCGCTCTGCTCGTCCTCGGCGGCACCGAGGACGAGGGTGCGGACGGCGTCCCAGGAGGAGGCGATGAGGTCCTGCACCTCGGGGCGTTCCAGCAGGTCGGCCTTGGCGTGCTCGACCCGGGCGATGGTGTCGGGGTCGTGCTGGAGCTCGGTGGCGAAGTCGGCGAGGAAGTTGTCGATGGCGCCGCGGGCGGGGTGTTGGGGGTCGTCGCGGATGTCGGTGACGAACCGCATCAGCTCCTTGTAGACCCGTTCGCCGACCTGGTGGTCGATGAACTTGGGCGTCCAGCCGGGCGTCTTGCTGGTGACCCGCTGGACGATGTCCTCGTGGTGCTCGGTGAGCCAGTGGTGGACGCGGACGCTCACCAGGTCGACCACGCCGTGGTGTCCGCCGTCGGCGACGACCTTGCCGAGCAGGCGGCCGGCGGGTTCGGCGACGGGGGTGGCGGCGGCCCGGCGGGTGACGGCCTCGGCGACGACGGCCTGCACGTCCTCGTCGCGCAGGACGGCGATGACGCCGCGCAGGGCGGCGGCGGCCTCGCGGGTGACGCGTTCGGCGCTGCCGGGTGCGGCGAGCCACTCGCCGAGCCGGCGGGCGATGCCGATGGCCTCCAGTCTGGCGCGGACGACGGACGGGGAGAGGAAGTTGTCGCCGACGAAGTCGCCGAGGGACTTGCCGAAGGCGTCCTTCTTGGTGGGGATGATCGCGGTGTGCGGGATGGGCAGGCCGAGCGGGTGGCGGAAGAGTGCGGTCACCGCGAACCAGTCGGCGAGGGCGCCGACCATGCCGGCCTCGGCGGCGGCCGCGACGTAGCCGGCCCAGGCTCCGGCCCCGGCGGCGGAGGCCCAGGTGGCGAGGGCGAAGACGGCCGTGGCGAAGGCCAGCAGGCCGGTGGCGATGGTCTTCATCCGCCGTACGCCCTGGCGCTTGCGCTCGTCGGCCTCGGTGAAGCTGACCCCGCCGGGAGGTCGGGAGGCCGTTCCGGTTCTCTGTTCGACGCTCACCCGGACAGTCTGCCCCGCGCCCGCCGTCCTGATCGCGTCACCGGGCCGGGCGGCGCGATCAGGGCGGCAGGCCGGCGGGCCGGGCGGCTCAGCCGATGACGGCGCCCGCGTACATCCGGGCGATGACGTCCTCGATGGCGGGTTCGCGGACGGACAGGTCGGCCAGCGGGTAGCGGGCGGCGACCGCGGCGACGATCGGCGCGGCGCTCTCCCGGGCGGGGAAGGCCAGCCACTGGCGGGGGCCGTCGACCTTGACCACCCGGGCGCCGGGCACCCGGATCGGCGGGTGCGCCTCGGCGAGGTCGACGACCAGGGTGCGCTCGCTCTCGCCGGCGGTGTGCAGTCCGTCGAGGTCGCCGTCGTGGACGAGCCGGCCGTGGTCGATGACCATGACGCGGTCGCAGAGCTGCTCGATGTCGACGAGGTCGTGGGTGGTGAGCAGCACGGTGGTGCCGCGGCTGCGGTTGGCCTCGCGGAGGAAGGCCCGGACCTTGGCCTTGCTGACGACGTCGAGGCCGATGGTGGGCTCGTCGAGGTAGAGCACGCTGGGGTCGTGGAGGAGGGCGGCGGCGAGGTCGCCGCGCATCCGCTGGCCGAGCGAGAGCTGCCGGACGGGGGTGTCGAGGATGGCGCCGAGGTCGAGGAGTTCGACGCAGCGGTCGAGGTTGGCGCGGTAGCGGGCGTCGGGGATGCGGTGGATGCGGCGGGCGAGTTCGTAGGAGTCGCGCAGCGGGAGGTCCCACCAGAGGGTGGTGCGCTGGCCGAAGACGACGCCGATCCGGCGGGCGAGGGCGGTGCGGTCGCGGGCGGGGTCGACGCCGGCGACGCGCAGCCGGCCGGAGGTGGGGACGAGGATGCCGGTGAGCATCTTGACGGTGGTGGACTTGCCGGCGCCGTTGGGGCCGATGTAGCCGACGCATTCGCCGGCGCGGACGGTGAAGCTGAGGCCGTCGACGGCGTGCACCTCGCGCCGCTCGCGGCGGAACCGCCCGGCGCGGGTGCGGACGGTGAAGGTGCGGCGGACGTCGTCGAGTTCGATGAGTGCCATGGTGGGCTCCTGTTCGTCGGCGGGCGGTGCTGCGGGGGTCGGGGGGGTCAGGTGCCGGTGCCCTGGTAGGCGCGCAGGCCGGCCCGCCAGGCGAGGGCGGCCGCGAGGACGCAGACGGCGGCGGCCAGCGGCGAGGCGTACTGGAAGGCGGCGGGCAGGCCGAGCGGGTCGGGCCGGCCGAGGACGTGCAGGGCGGGCAGCCAGTTGACGAAGGCGAGCGGGATGCCGAAGACGGTGCCGGCGACGAGTTCCTTGGCGAAGACGGTGGGCGGGTACTGGAGCAGGGTGGCACCGCCGTAGGTGAGGGAGTTCTGGAGCTCGCGGGCCTCGCCCCACCAGAACTGCAGGGTGGCGCCGCCGACGAACAGGCAGGCGAAGATGACGCTGCCGCAGACCAGCAGGACGGGCACGAGCAGGATGCGGTCGGCCGTCCAGTGCACGGGCAGCGCGGTGACCGACCAGCCGAGGACGGCGGCGGCCTGGACGGGCCGGCCGAGGCGGCGCAGCGAGAAGCGTTCCGCGCAGAGCTGGGCGAGGGCAGGAGCGGGCCGCACCAGCATGGTGTCGAGGGCGCCGGTGCGGATGCGGTCGCCGAGGGCGTCGATCGAGCCGACGAAGAGGTTGGCGGTGCCGAGGGCGAGGGCGGAGGTGCCGTAGAGGAAGCCGAGTTCGGGGAGGGTCCAGCCGCCGAGGGTGTCGGTGTGGCGGAACATCAGGACGACGACCACGAAGTCGAGGGAGGTGATGGCGAGGCTGGCGGTGAGCATGAGGGCGAAGGACGCCCGGTAGGACATGGTCGAGCGGGTCCACATGCCGGCCATCAGCCACCAGGCGCGGACGGCCCAGCGGGCGGTGGCCCACCGGGAGGGGCGGGCGGTGGGGACGTCAGCCACCCTGCACCACCACCTTGCGGACGGCGAGCGCGAGGACGGCCCGGCCGAGGGCGAGCAGGACGGCGGCCCAGGCGAGCTGGAAGGCGAGGCCGGCGGCGAGTGCGGTGCCGGTGCGGTGTTCCAGGAGGACGTCGGTGGGGATCTGGATCAGTGCGGACCAGGGCAGTACGGCGGCGAGGTCGCCGAGCCACCCGGGGAAGAGCGTGATGGGCAGCAGCATGCCGGAGAAGAACATCGCGACCACCAGGACGACGGCCCGCACCCCTTCGGAGTCGTGCAGCCAGAAGCCGGTGAGGGCGACGAGGAAGCGCAGCCCGAAGCTGACGGTGACGGCGAGCAGGACGGACAGCAGGAAGACCGCCCAGACCAGCGGGGAGCCGGGCAGCCGGATGCCGAAGGCGAGCACGCCGGCGAGGGTGGGGAGGGTGCCGCGGGCGAGCAGGTGGAAGGCGGCACGGCCGAGGTCGGCGGAGAGCCACCAGGCCTGGAAGTCGACCGGGCGGTAGAGGTCGACGGCGATGTCGCCGGTGCGGAAGCGCTCCTGGATGTCGTCCTGGAATCCGCCGCCCCAGACGGCGACGGTGACCAGCAGGGCCTGGCTGATCCAGATGTAGGCGACGGCCTGGTCGGTGTCGTAGCCGCCGAGGCCGGGTCGGGCCTGCCAGAGGGCGAGGAAGGTGTAGGCGAGGATGAAGCCGAAGACGGTGTTGGTGACGGCGCCCGCGACGGTGGCGGCGCGGTAGGTGGAGTAGCGGCGGAAGGCGCCGGCCGCCACGGCCCGGTGGACGGCGAGGGTGCCGCCCGGGGCGCGTCCGGGCGGGCCGGCGGTCGCCGCCCTCCCGGGTTTCTCCCTGTCGGCCCCGGCTGACCCTTCGACACTCGACATATTGTCTCCTTGTCGACTTTTCGGCCCGCAGTCGCGGGCCCGTCGGCGCACGCGCATGCCGACCGCCCGTGCGGGCGCACGGGCAGCCGCGATCGGCTCCGACCGGCACACCCCGGGGGTCCGGGACGGCGGGCGGAGCTGGCCTCTTGCACTGCGCTATGCGGTTGTCACCTTTCACCGTAGCGCCGGGCCACCGCCCCCGCAGCCGAATTCCGGCACGGCCGGGCCGACCGGCGAAAACACCTGATTACGGGTCAAATCGCCCATAATCACCCCATGAACCGAGCGCAGCGAGCCAACAACCCGGCGGGAGACAGCGACCACCGCCCCGGGCAGGACACCGCCACGCGCACCGACAAGCCCGTCCAGCGGACCACCGACACCCCTACCGGCACCCCCGCCGAAGCAGCCGGCGCCCCCGCCCGCACCGCACCCCGCCGCGCCCCCGGCCCGCGCCGCCCCCACCGCGACGGCGGCCGCCCCCGCGAGACCGGCCCGCAGCCGCCGACCCGCCGCGAACACCGCCGCCTGCGCCGCCTCGCCCGCCGCGAACACCGCCGCAGCCTCCCCCGCTGGCGCCGCCTCCTCCCCACCTGGCGGACCGCCCTCGCCGCCCTCGCCGGCACCCTGCTGCTCGCCGCGGCCGCCTTCGCCGCCCTCTACCTCGCCGTCCCCGTGCCCGACCCCAACGCGCACGCCCTCGCCCAGAGCAACGTCTACTACTACGCCGACGGCACCACCGAGATCGCCCGCACCGGCGCCGTCAACCGCGAGGACGTCCCCCTCTCGCAGATCCCCGACCACGTCCGCAACGCCGTCGTCTCCGCCGAGGACCGCACCTTCTACCGCAACCGCGGCATCGACCTCAAAGGCATGGTCCGCGCCGCCTGGCAGAACGCCACCCACCTCGGCGCACCGGGCCGGGCCTTCCAGGGCGGCTCCACCATCACCCAGCAGTACGTCAAGAACTACTACCTGACGCAGGAACAGACCCTCACCCGCAAGGCCCGGGAACTCTTCATCTCCCTCAAGGTCGACCGCCAGGACAGCAAGGACGCCATCCTCGCCGGCTACCTCAACACCAGCTACTTCGGCCGCAGCGCCTACGGCATCCAGACCGCCGCCCGCGCCTACTTCGGCACCGACGCCGCCAACCTCGACGTCGCCCAGGGCGCCTACCTCGCCGCCCTCCTCCAGGCCCCCAGCGCCTACGACGTCAGGACCGCCTCACCCGCCAACCGCGACAAGGCCGTCGCCCGCTGGAACTACGTCCTCGACGGCATGGTCACCCTCGGCTTCCTCGACCCGGCCACCCGCGCCGCCACCGCCTTCCCCGACGTCCTCGAACCCAAGGCCGCCGGCGGACTCCAGGGCCAGGCCGGCTACCTCGTCGACATCGCCGACGACTGGCTCACCCAGACCGGCGTCCTCGACACCGCCACCCTCAAGGCCGGCGGCTGGCGCATCACCACCACCTTCGACAAGAACCGCCAGGACGCCTTCGTCAACGCCGTCAAACAGGAACTCACCGCCGAACTCGACCCCGCCGGCCGCCCCCGCACCGACACCGACGTCCGCGTCGCCGGCGCCTCCGTCGAACCCGCCACCGGCCGCATCGTCGCCGCGTACGGCGGCCCCGACTACGCCGTCCAGCCCTACAACGACGCCCTCCGGCAGGACAACCAGGTCGGCTCCACCTTCAAACCCATCGACCTCGCCGCCGCCCTCGAAGGGGACCGCACCACCCAGGACGGCAAACCCATCACCACCCAGACCCTCTACGACGGCACCAGCGGCCGCCTCGTCGTCGGCGGCCCCACCCCCTACGCCCCGCCCAACGAGGACAACGAGAACCACGGCCAGGTCACCCTGCGCCAGGCCATGATGCGCTCGGTCAACTCCGTCTACGCCCAGCTCGGCATCGACGCCGGACTCGACAACGTCCGCCGCACCGCCATCCGCCTCGGCCTCCCCGACAGCCTCCAGGGCATGGACCCCGACCACAGCTCCATGACGCTCGGCACCGCCACCCCCAGCGCCCTCGACCTCGCCGCCGTCTACGCCGCCCTCGCCAACCACGGCCAGGCCGTCCGCCCCTGGGCCGTCACCGCCCTGGACCGCCCCGCCACCGGCGAGAAGCCCCCGCTCCCCCCGCACGACGCCACCACCGCCGTCAGCCGCACCAGCGCCGACGCCGTCACCGACGTCCTGCGCGACACCGCGGGCCCCAACGGCACCGGCGCCACCGCCCAGGCACTCGGCCGCCCCGCCGCCGGCAAGACCGGCACCACCGACGACAACCGCTCCGCCTGGTTCGCCGGCTACACCCCCGAACTCGCCTCCGTCGTCGGCCTGTTCCGCGAGAACACCAAGACCCACGCCAAGGAGTCACTGGCCGGCACCGCCGGGTACGAACGCGTCAACGGCGGCACCTTCCCCGCCCGCATCTGGACCGCCTACATGACCAGCGCCCTCGCCGGCACCCCCGTCACCCAGTTCGACCTGCAGCCCGGCCCCGGCAACACCGAACCGCCCACCCCCACCGCACAGGCCCCCAAGGCACCCAAGCCCGCCAAGCCCAAGCCCAAGCCGAAGCCCAAGGCCCCCGCACCGAAGCGCCCCGCACCCGCCCCCAAACGCCCCGCGGCCGGCCGGCCCGCCGCAGCGCCCGCACCCGCACCGGCGCCGGCACCCCGGCCCACCGGCCCGGCCGGACTCTGACCCCGCCGCCGGCCCTCCCGGCCGGCGGCCCCGGCCACTCACCGCACGGGCCCCGGTCTCACAGGTAGAGGCCGGTCGACCCCTCCGCCCCCGTCAGCCGCTCGGCCGCCACGGCATGCAGATCCCGCTCCCGCAGCAGCACGTACGTCGCCCCGCGGACCTCGACCTCCAACTTGTCCTCCGGGTCGTACAGCACCCGGTCCCCCGGCTCCACCGACCGCACGCTCTGGCCGACCGCCACCGCCTCCGCCCAGGCGCACCGCCGCGACAGCTCCGCCGTCGCCGGAATGAGGATGCCGCCCGTCGAACGGCGCTCCCCCTCCCCCACCTCCGTCTTCACCAGCACCCGGTCGTGCAACATCCTGATCGGCAGCTTCTCCCCCAGCCGCTCGTGCCGGGACTCGTCGTGCTGCGCGCTCTGCTCGTGGTTCTTGCTCACGCCCCGACCGTACCCGCCCGACGGCCCCCGGGTGCACGTCGGGCCCGCCGGTGCCCGCCATACGGAAAGGGCCGGGACGCAGTTGCGTCCCGGCCCTCTCCCCGACGCGCTCAGCCGCGGCCGCGCCGACGGGCCGACGCCACCAGCAGCACCACACCCAGACCGACCAGCGCCGCAGGCACCACCCGCTCCGGCCGCGGCCGGCCCTTCTCGTCCGTGAAACCGGCCTTCACCTGCTCCAGCGCCCCACTGGCCGCCACGTACGCCCGGCCGGCCTTCTGCTCCACCGCCCCGAGCATCCGGGCCTTCGTCTGCGCCGCAACCGTCGAGGGGTGCACCCGCATTGCCAGCTCGTCCAGCGTCGACGCGAGCCGCTCACGGGCCTGCGCGATGTCCGCCTCGATCTGGGCCGTCGTTCGCGCCGCCTTGTCCTTGCTCGCCTGGGCCACGAGAGCCACCCCAATCACTGATGCTGTCCTTTGCGACACGCACAGTCTGTCAGCTCGCCCCACGCGCCGCGCAGCGCCACCCACCAACAGGGGTAGGTTTGCCGGGGTACGACCACCCGTCCAGCACGAGGAGAGATCCACCGTGAGCGAGCGCCTCAAGGCGGGCGACACCGCCCCCGCCTTCACCCTGCCCGACGCCGACGGCAACCAGGTGTCCCTCGCCGACCACCTCGGCCGCAAGGTGATCGTGTACTTCTACCCGGCCGCCCTCACCCCCGGCTGCACCACCCAGGCCTGCGACTTCACCGACAACCTGGAGGTCTTCGCAGGCGCCGGCTACGACGTCATCGGCGTCTCCCCCGACAAGCCGGAGAAGCTCGGCAAGTTCCGCGAGACCGAGAACCTCAAGGTCACCCTCGTCTCCGACGAGGACAAGTCCGTCCTCGAGGCCTACGGCGCCTACGGCGAGAAGAAGCTGTACGGCAAGACCGTCGTCGGCGTCATCCGCTCCACCGTCGTCGTCGACGAGGAGGGCAAGGTCGAGCACGCCCTCTACAACGTCAAGGCCACCGGCCACGTCGCCAAGCTGCTGCGCGACCTGAGGATCGGCGCCTGACACCCCGTCGGCACGCGGCGGGCACCGGGACTCCCGGTGCCCGCCGCGGCGTTTTCGCCACCGCACCGGACTGTCACCGTGTCACCGATGTGTACCGATGGGGTTCTGGGACGGACAAGGCCACCGGGGCCGGGGCCGCCGACCGCTAGCGTCTGTCGGCGTCGGGTCCAGCAGCCCGCGCCCACCACGCACCCAGGAGACACCGTGCCGAGCATCGGACCCCGCACCGCCCGCAGCCTCCTCGCCGCCGGCGCCCTGGCCGCCGCCCTGACCCTCACCGCCTGCGACCCGGAGGCCGGCACCACCGCCGACGCCCCGCCGCCCGCCGGCACCACCACCCCCGCCACCGCGCCCAGCAGCCCCGCCGCCGCCACCCCGTCCGCCACCGCCAAGCAGAGCGGCAAGGCCGGCGGCAAGCACACCGTCGTCTCCGCCCAGCACGCCGGCGGCCTCACCAAGTCCACCGGCGACGGCGCCGTCACCGACGTCCCCGTCGACCCCGGCGAGATGCGCGACGGCATGAACCTCGTCGTCGAGAACTACGACCGGATCGGCCAGACCTCCGGCCGCCGCATCCTCTTCGTCGGCGTCGACAACGTCCCCGAGGACACCAACAAGCGCCGCGAGCACCTGTGGCGCGGCCTCATCGACTACGCCGCCGGCAACGGCTCCAAGGGCGACCCCGGCACCGGCACCGCCTACGCGGCCGGCCCGCTCGGCGGCAGCCTCGAATGCCTCCCCTACGGCGCCGACGCACTCTGCGGCTGGGCCGACTCCTCCACCGCCGCCGTCGCGCTCTTCCCGCAGTCCACCCCCGCCGCAGCCGCCAAGCTCTTCGCCGCCATGCGCGCCGACCTCGAGCAGTAGGGCCGTCTTCAGAGGGCACTCGGGTGGTCGATTCAGGGGCGCGGGGAACTGCGCAGTCCGGGAGTGGTCGTCATGACGGCACGGGCCGAGCCTGATCTGCACGGCGGCCCGCATCCGAATTGCGCAGTTCCCCGCGCCCCTTGGGCCATCCATGACCGCCAAACGCGCCCAGGGGCGCAACAGCAGCGGTGGCGGCCGACCCCCCGACCGGGTCGACCGCCACCGCCGTTCCTCACCTCAGGTCACTCAGCACGGACCGAGGTCGCTCCACACACCCCACTGACCGGTGGTCGAGGGGTCCTCGCCCTGCGTCCACCACTTGTTGCTGTACTGGTGGCCCTTCCAGGACACCTTGGTACCGGTGGTGGCGTAGACGGTCGCCGCGTTCCAGCTCGGCGCGGTGCAGGTGCCGCCGGTCGGGCTGGCCGAGCTGCTCGGGGAACTGCTCGACGAGGCGCTGGCCGAGGCCGACGGACTGGCCGACGAGGAGCCGGACGCCGAGGCGCTCGGCGAAGCGGTCGCACCGGTCGAGCCACGGGTCAGGTCACCGGTCAGGCCGTACAGCGTGCCGCCGACGTTGACCGTCCAGTTCGCCGGCGTCGACACCGGCAGGTAGTAGACGAAGTCCATGTCGATCGACGCACCCGGCGCCAGCGACTGCCAGCTCGGCAGCTTCACCGACACGCGGTTGTAAACACCCTTCAGACCGCCCACGTTGTTCGCCGCGGTGTGGTCCTGCCGGATCACCGTCAGACCGAAGCCCGACTGGTCCTTGGCGTTGCCCGGCGCCGAGTTCGCGTAGTCGAACTGGAACTCCGTGCCACCCGGCAGGGTCACCGTCGAGTTGTTGACGATGTGGATCTTCGGGTTGATCGGGTAGTTCGAGTCACCCAGCGCGAAGTTGGTGAACGACACGTCGATCGGCAGGGTCTGCTGCGGCAGCGCGATCGTCGAACGCGTCGCACCGTACGCCGAAGCCGCCTTGAACTTGTCGTACATCAGCGAGGTCAGCGTCGAACCCTGCACGTACTCGCCCTTGCCGCCGTTCGCGGCCGCGTCCCAGCGGTAGTCGCCCGCCAGCTCCCAGATCATCGCGCCACCGGCGCCCTGGTTCACCACGTAGTCGGCCTTGGCGCCCACCGACTCCTCGTCCTCGGTGGACAGGAACACCTTCTTGCTGTCGTTCCACAGCCACGGCGCCACCAGCTGGGAGCTGTAGTTGCGGGTGTACGAACCCTGCAGCGCGGTGTCCGTCAGACCGTACTTGGAGAGGTAGTCCGGGACGATGCCCTTCTCCAGGTTCTTGGCATGCCACATCGGGTTGGAGCCCGCCGGGGACTCCTTGCCGTTGTCGTCCAGGTCGTGCCACAGGTTGTCGATGCCGACCGCGCCGTCACCACAGGCCGTCAGGCCGGAGCCCGCCGGGCAGGTCGACGTCGAGGCAGTGCCCCACAGGCCGTTGGTGCCACCGGTGACGTTCTTGAAACCGCGGGTGTAGTACGGCAGACCGATGTTGATCCGGCCGGCCGGCATCGCACCGCGGAAGTAGTGGTACGCCCAGTCCGTGTTCAGGTAGCCGATGCCGCCGTACTGCGAGGTGCCGTACACATTGGCCGCGGCCAGCTCGCCGTCCTTGCCGTCGTCGTACAGCGAGGCGTTCGGACCCACGTACTTGTTCCAGGCACCGTGCAGGTCGTACGACATGATGTTGACGTAGTCCAGGTACTGCGTCACCTGGAACGTCTCCATACCGCGCAGCAGATAACCCGAGGACGGCGCCGCGACCGACAGCATGTAGTGCTTGCCGTCCGCCGCACTCGCCCGGTCGAGCTTCTCGCGCAGCGTCTTCATCAGCGCCGCGTAGCCCTTGACCAGCGAACCGCGCTTCGCGTTCGAGACGGTCGCGTCCAGCGGGTTGCCGGCGTCCTTCATCGAGGTCGGGTACTCGTAGTCGATGTCGACACCGTTGAAGCCGTACTTCTTGACGAAGTCGACCGCCGAGTCCGCGAACGTGTTGATACCGGCCTGGTTGACCGAACCGTCCGCATTCACCGTCATCGAGTAGAAGCCGCCCGAGGCGACCCGCTTCCCGTCGTCCCCGAAGTAGCCGCCCGTCTCGGCCCAACCACCCACCGAAATCAGGGTCTTCACATTCGGGTACTGCTTCTTGAACTTCGTCAGCAGATTGAAGTGGCCCTTGTACGGCAGGCTCGGGTCCATCTCCGCACCGGCCACACCCGGGAAGGTCATCCCGGTCGCCGCATTGGTCGCCGAGTCCGCACCCACGGACAGCTTGTTGTCGCTGCCGACATGGCCGAAGGCGTAGTTGAGGTGGGTGACCTTGTCCCACGGAATGCTGTTGACCAGGTAGGCCGGGGTGCCGTCCTGGCCCGTGCGCCAGCCCGTGAAGTAGCCGATGATCCGACGCTGGTGGTCGGCGCCCATCTTCTCGCGGCCCGCAGTGTCGTAGACGTCGCAGTACGGGACGTCCACACCCGGGGTGGTGTACATGCCGTCGGGACGACAGGACTGGTTGTCGGCGGCCGCCTGCGAGGGCGACGCACCCAGCGTCGCCAGCAGCAGGCCCGCCAGACCGGCCGCAGCCGTGGCGGCCGCAGCCGCCCGCCGGCCGGACGCCCGGTGGCTGCCGACGGCAGAACGACGCTGCGCCGTCAGGGTTCGGTTCAACACTCGGTCCTCCAGGAGAGAGTGTCGGCACGTCCGAGTGGGGAAGCCGGACGCGCAAGTGGGGGAGGGTCGGACACACCGCAGCCGACGCGCCGTCAACCACCCGGCCGCCGAACCACAGAGTGCGCCGAAGCTATGTGGTCTGGACCATCCCGGTCAATAGGTCTGTACCAATAAAGAGCTGAACTCCCCCGTGACCCCCGCCCCGCCCGATCGTTTCCAGACTGGGGGACGGGTACCGAACACAGGAACCCACACGGGGGCACACATGCAGGTCAGATACACCCGCGACCTCCTCGCCACGACGGCGGCGGAGGCGGTCGGCGTCAACGACATGCTCCGCCGGCTCGGCGTTCCGCTCGCGGGCGGCACCCAGAGCTACCTGAGCAGGCGGCTCAGGGAGTACGGCATCGACACCTCGCACTTCGCGGAACCGCCGCGCCGTCGGCCCAGCGCCCTGCCGCCCGAGCGGCTCGCCGAGGTTGCCGCCGCGAGCTCCAGCATCGCAGCGGTGCTGCGCGCCCTGGGGCTGCCGGACACCGGCGCCAGTCGCCGCCAGGTAAAGGCAGCACTGTTGGAGCATTGTGTCGACACCTCGCACTTCACCGGCGCGGCCCACAACAAGGGGCGCAGAACCGGGCCGCTGCGCAGGCCTGAGGAGCTGCTCGTCCGCCGGCCGCCGGGTAGCCACCGCATCCGGGGGCGCCAACTGCGCGCGATGCTCGTCCACATCGGGCGGCCGGACGTCTGCGCCGACTGCGGCACTGGACCGGTGTGGCAGGGTCGGGCCCTCACCCTGGAGGTCGACCACGTCAGCGGCGACTGGCTCGACAACCGGGCCGAGAACCTCCGACTTCTGTGCCCGAACTGCCACGCGACGACCGACACCTACTGCGGGCGGAACCAAAGGCGCGGAACTCGCTGAACCGGCCGACCGGTCCGGGCGCGTCCCGCTGTAGCATGTTGGCTGCGATACAAGCGGCCGTGGCGCAAAGGCGACGCAGGCGGTTTAGGTCCGTCGGCCCGTGAGGGCTTGAGGGTTCGAATCCCTTCGGCCGCACGTATTTGCCTTAAGAAACGAAGGCCCGCCCCGGAGGGATCTCCAGGGCGGGCCTTCGGCGTTGGGTCAGCCCAGCAGCTCGCGGACGACCGGGGCGAGGGCGCGGAAGGCCTGGCCCCGGTGGCTGATGGCGTTCTTCTCGGCGGGGGTGAGTTCGGCGCAGGTCCGGGTCTCGCCGAGGGGCTGGAGGATGGGGTCGTAGCCGAAGCCTCCGTCGCCGGTGGGGGTGGTGCGGAGGGTGCCGAGGAGGCGGCCTTCGACGACGCGTTCGGTGCCGTCGGGGAGGGCGAGGGCGGCGGCGCAGGCGAAGTGGGCGCCGCGGTGGGGCTCTGCGATGTCGGAGAGCTGGGCGAGGAGGAGTTCGAGGTTGGCGCGGTCGTCGCCGTGCTTGCCGGACCAGCGGGCGGAGAAGATCCCGGGGGCGCCGCCGAGGACGTCGACGCAGAGGCCGGAGTCGTCGGCGACGGCGGGGTGGCCGGTGGCCTTGGCGAGGGCGTGGGCCTTGAGGAGGGCGTTCTCGGCGAAGGTGACGCCGGTCTCGGGGACGTCCGGGATCTCGGGGTAGGCGTCGGCGCCGACGAGTTCGACGTCGAGTCCGGCGTCGCCGAGGATGTCGCGGAGTTCGGCGACCTTGTGGCGGTTGCGGGTGGCGAGGACGAGGCGTCGTGCAGTCATGCGGCCCACCCTAGCGAGGGGCCGCATGCTCGGGGGTGTCAGCCGGTGCAGGCCTTGCTGAGGTTGCCGGCGGCGTCGCCGAGGGGCTTGAGGTCGGGGACCTGCTTGTTGTCGATGGCCTGCTGGGCCTTGTCGACCTGGGTCTGCAGGTCGGTGACGGCCTGGGAGACGTCGGTGTCGCTGGAGTTGCGGCTGATCTGGTCGAGGTCGTTCTTGAGGGTCTGGAGGGCCTGGCCGGCGGCGGCGGGGTCGTTGGCGGCATTGTTGAAGGCGTCGCCGGCCTGGGCGATGTCGTTGGTGATGCGGACGGCGGTGTTGCCGCAGTCGAGGGCCTTCTGGGCGGCGGAGCAGCTGACTGCGCTGAGTGGGAGGAGGAGGACGAGGCCGGCCACGGCGAGGGTGGTGGAGCGGGTGAGGCTGTCCGGCATCGGGTGTCCTCCGTTGTGTGGTGGGCGCGGGTCCGTGGTGTGGGACGGCGGGTGGTGCCGTGCCGGTTCCTCCGGTTCCGGTCCGAACGGTACGGGCTGCGGGCGCGCCGTGTACAGGATGCGCGCCCGCGGCCTGTGCCGGGTCGACAATGCGGGGTCAGCCTTCGAGTTGGCCGAGGGCCTTGCGCTGGATCTCGTCGAGTTCGGCGCAGCCGAGGGTGCCGAGGTCGAGGAGTTGGTCGAGGAGTGCGCGGTCGAAGGGGGCGCCTTCGGCGGTGCCCTGGACTTCGACGAAGCGTCCGTCGCTGGTGCAGACGATGTTCATGTCGGTTTCGGCGCGGACGTCTTCTTCGTAGCGGAGGTCGAGCATGGGGGTGCCGTCGATGATGCCGACGCTGACGGCGCTGACGCCGCCGGTGATGGGTTGTCCCTTGGCGCGGAGGATCTTCTTGTCGCGGGCCCAGGCGATGGCGTCGGCGAGGGCGACGTAGGCGCCGGTGATGGCGGCGGTGCGGGTGCCGCCGTCGGCCTGGAGGACGTCGCAGTCGAGGACGATGGTGTTTTCGGCGAGGGCGCGGTGGTCGATGACGGCGCGGAGGGATCGGCCGATGAGGCGGCTGATTTCGTGGGTGCGGCCGCCGATTTTGCCGCGGACGGATTCGCGGTCGCCGCGGGTGTTGGTGGCGCGGGGGAGCATGGAGTATTCGGCGGTGACCCAGCCTTCGCCGGTGCCCTTGCGCCAGCGGGGGACGCCTTCGGTGACGCTGGCGGTGCAGAGGACTTTGGTGTCGCCGAAGGAGACGAGGACGGAGCCTTCGGCGTGCTTGCTCCAGCCTCGTTCGATGGTGATGGGGCGGAGCTGGTCGGGGGTGCGGCCGTCGATGCGTGACATAGGCATCGAGCGTAGTCGTTGTGGGGTGTGGTGCGGCCCGCCGTCCTGGTGGGGGCGGCGGGCCGTGGTGGTGTGGGGGGCGGTCAGTCCATCATGTCTTCGATTTCGCCGGCGATGGGGTCGGCGTCGGTGCCGATGACGACCTGGATGGCGGTGCCCATCTTGACGACGCCGTGGGCGCCGGCGGCCTTGAGGGCGGCTTCGTCGACGACGTCGGGGTTGACGACTTCGGTGCGCAGGCGGGTGATGCAGCCTTCGACCTCGACGATGTTGTCGATTCCGCCGAGGCCGGCGACGATCTTCTCTGCCTTGCTGGCCATGTGTGTCTCCCTGTCTGTCGGCGGTTCGGCGGGGTGGTGTCGGGTGCCGTTGCCGCGTCGTTGCAGTGGTGCGGTGGTGCCGGTGTGTGGTGACGCGGGTTCAGGTTCCGTGTCGGCCGGCGGCGCGACAAGCATTTCCCTTTTCGGGGCGGTTTGCCACGCCAGTCCACTTTTGGCCCATTTTGGCGCGCACGGGGGTGCGGCCGGGCCGGAGGATGGCGATCATCGGGCTGCCGTCCGGCGTCCGCCCGCCCACCCAAGTGGTCTACACCAATAGTAGGTGTATGCCGCGGGTGGGCGGAACGGACCCCGGGACGGGCCGACGACCGCACGCGGAGGACTCGGATGAGTACAGCAGGTACGGCACCCGCGCCGACACCGTGGTGGCAGTCCTTCTACAGCGGGCTTCAGAAGATGGGCCGGAGCCTGCAGCTGCCGGTCGCGGTGCTGCCGGCGGCGGGCATCCTGAACCGGCTGGGCCAGGACGACGTGTTCGGCAAGGACGGCCTGGGCTGGGACAACGTGGCGAAGGTGTTCGCGGCGGCGGGCGGCGCCCTGCTGGACTCCAATCTGGGCCTTCCGCTGCTGTTCTGCATCGGCGTGGCGATCGGGATGGCGAAGAAGTCGGACGGTTCGACGGCACTGGCGGCGGTGACGGGCTTCCTCGTGTACTACAACGTGCTGCGGGCCTTCCCGGACCGGGAGCAGTGCGCCGGCACGATCCAGGGCAACCAGTGCATCGACTTCTCGGCCGACACGTCGAGCGCGGCGGTGTTCCAGAATCCGGGCGTACTGGGCGGCATCCTGATCGGCCTGATGTCGGCGTGGCTGTGGGTGCGGTTCCACCGGACGAAGCTGGTGGACTGGCTGGGCTTCTTCAACGGGCGCCGGCTGGTGCCGATGATCACGGCGGTGGCGGGGCTGGCGCTGGCCTGCCTGGGGCTGTGGGTGTGGCCGCCGATCGGCCGGGCGATGAACGACTTCTCCCAGTGGCTCGCCGATCTCGACGCGGGCGGCGCGGGCATCTTCGGCCTGGCGAACCGGCTGCTGCTGCTGATCGGCATGCACCAGCTGATCAACACCTTCGTGTGGTTCCAGTTCGGCGAGTACACCAAGCCCGGCACGGACGAGGTCGTGCACGGCGACATCCCGCGGTTCCTGGCGGGCGACCCGACGGCCGGCCAGTTCACCTCGGGCTTCTTCCCGATCATGATGTTCGCGCTGCCCGCCGCCGCGCTCGCCATCGCCCACTCGGCGAAGCCGCACCGGCGCAAGGAGATCTACGGCCTGATGACCTCGGTGGCGCTGACCAGCTTCGTCACGGGGGTGACCGAGCCGATCGAGTACTCCTTCGCCTACATCGCGCCCGCCCTGTTCGTCGTGCACGCCCTGCTGACCGGCGCGTCGATGGCGGTGACCTGGGCCCTGGGGGTGCACGACGGCTTCAGCTTCTCCGCCGGATTGATCGACTACGTCATCAACTGGGGGCTGGCGACGAAACCGTGGCTGATCATTCCGATCGGCCTGGGATTCGCGGTGGTCTATTACGCGCTGTTCCGCTTCGTGATCGTGCACTTCAACCTGAAGACGCCCGGACGGGAGGACGAGGACCAGGTCGAGGACGTGACCAAGGCCTGAGGGCCATTTGTTGCGCAACTCGCCAAAAGGCGGGGTGACCGCGCGCAGTCAAGATCGTCGATCCGCAACAAGGTTTCGATTTCATAGCGCTTCCCACCTGCAGCGCTTTCCAGGGTTCCCCCCTCCGTCAGGCGCGTGTTAGAAACTGGTCTACACCACTTGTGGTGTAGACCAGCTTGCGAGTCGGCCCCCGATGCACCCCCACCGACCCGCCCTGCCGTTAGGAACCACCCCATGAGTACGACTGCGCAGGCACCGGCGCCCGCCGCGGCACCGGCACCCTCCCCGATCAAGAAGATCGGCCAGAGCACGCTCCAGGGCCTGCAGAAGATCGGCCGCAGCCTCCAGCTGCCGATCGCCGTGCTGCCGGCCGCGGGCCTGCTGCTCCGTCTCGGCCAGGACGACGTCTTCGGCAAGGACGGCCTCGGCTGGGACAAGGTCGCCGCGGTGTTCAGCACGGCGGGCGACGCCGTGTTCAGCAACCTCCCGCTGCTCTTCGCGGTGGGCATCGCCATCGGCTTCGCCAAGAAGGCCGACGGCTCGACCGCCCTCGCCGCCCTGGTCGGCTTCCTGGTGTACAAGAACGTGCTCACCGCGTTCCCGATCACCGAGGGCCACATCGCCGACGGCAAGTGGATCGCACCCACCTACCAGAACCCGGGCGTGCTCGGCGGCATCGTGATCGGCCTGCTCAGCGCCGTGCTCTGGCAGAAGTTCCACCGCACCAAGCTGGTCGACTGGCTGGGCTTCTTCAACGGCCGCCGCCTGGTGCCGATCATCATGGCGTTCGTCGGCACCGCCGTGGGCGTGGTCTTCGCACTGCTCTGGGGCCCGGTCGGCGACGCGATCGGCAGCCTCAACGACAGCCTGATCGGTGCGGGCGCCTTCGGTGCGGGCGCCTTCGGCCTGATCAACCGCGGTCTGCTGCCGGTCGGCATGCACCAGTTCGTCAACTCCTACGCCTGGTTCCAGACCGGTGACTACACCAAGGCCGACGGCACCGTGGTGCACGGCGACCTGACCCGCTACTTCGCGGGCGACCCCACCGCCGGCCAGTTCATGTCGGGCTTCTTCCCGATCATGATGTTCGCGCTGCCCGCCGCCGCGCTCGCCATCGCCCACGCCGCCCGGCCGGAGCGCCGCGCCGCCGTGATGGGCATGATGATGTCCCTGGCGCTGACCTCCTTCGTCACCGGTGTCACCGAGCCGATCGAGTTCGCCTTCCTCTTCATCGCCCCGGTCCTGTTCGCCATCCACGCGGTGCTGACCGCCGTCTCCATGGCCGTCACCTGGGCGCTCGGCGTGCACGCCGGCTTCACCTTCTCGGCCGGCCTGATCGACTACGGCCTCGGCTTCAGCAAGGCCACCCACCCGCTGCTGATCATCCCGATCGGCCTGGTCTTCGCCGCGCTGTACTACGTGCTCTTCCGCTTCGCGATCACCAAGTTCAACCTCAAGACCCCCGGTCGCGAGGACGACACCGAGGTCGAGGACGTCACCAAGGCCTGACGTCCCTCCCCCACCGCACGGACCCCGCCCCGCTGTTCAGGGCGGGGTCCGTCACTGTTCCCGCCCGGTGTGAGGCAGGACACACGGAACGTCCGGCCGGGGCCGCTCCTCCCTCTCCCGTGACGGCCCGTCGACGGGACCGCGCCGACCGGCCGACCCGGCCGACCGAACCGAGGGGGAACCTGGTGAACCGCACCGCGCAGCACACCGGAACGGCGGTGGCCGGGCTGCTGGCCGCCGACGCCGCACTCCACCTGTACTGGGCCACCGGCCTCACCTGGCCCGCCGCCGACAGCCGTACGCTCTCGCAGGCCGTGCTCAACGCCGACGTCCCGTTCACGCCGCCCGTGGTGCTGCCGCTCGCCGCCGTGCTGCTGACCGCGGCGGCCGCGGTGCTCGCCCGCGCGTACGGCCTCGGCGGCCCCCGCACCGCCCGGCTCTGCCGGCTGGCCACCGCCGCCGTGGCCGCCGGGCTGCTGCTCCGCGGGGCGGCCGGGCTGGTGTGGGCCTGCGGCCTCGGCACGGACCCCGGCAGCACCTTCCACCTGCTCAACCTGGTGCTGTACACGCCGCTCTGCCTCGGCTTCGGCGCGGCGGCGGCCCGGGCCGCCGGGCTCGGCCCGAGCCGACCGGTGCGAGACTTCCGCCGTGGCTGATCCCGACGACCGCTCCCGCGGTGTGGCGCTGGCCCGCGCCGCCCGGCGCGGGGACACCCTCGCGATGAGCGACCTGCTGGACCACCTCACGCCCTACGTCGGGCGGATCTGCGGACGGATCTGCGGGCCCGCCGCCCCCGCCGGCCGCCAGGACGCGGTGCAGGAGACGCTCACCGCCGTCTTCCGGGGCCTGCGCTCGCTGCGGGACCCGGAAGCGCTGTACGGCTGGGTCCGGGTGCTGGCCGTCCGCGAGGCGGTGCGGGTGGCCCGCCGGGACGGCCGGGACACCCCCGCCGAACTCGCCGCACTGCCCTCGCCCGGGGACGCGCAGCTCGCCGCGGACATCCGGGACGTGCTGGGCCGGCTCACCCCCGAGCACCGGGCCGTCCTGCTGCTGCGCGATGTCGAGGGCCTGGACGAGCGGGCCGCCGCCGGGCTGCTCGGCATCCCCGAGGGCACCGTGAAGTCCCGGCTGCACCGCGCCCGGACCGTATTCCGAAGGATGTGGACGGCATGACGACGGACGACCCGACCGCCCCGCTGGACCCGGTGCGGCGGCTGCACGTGATGGCCGCGGGCATCCACGGTGCCCACGTCACCGAGGGTGTGGTCGACGCGCCGTTCGACCGGGTGTGGGCGGTCATGGCCGATCTGGAGGGCGAGTTCGGCCGTTTCCAGCCGGACATGCGCAGTCTGCGCGTGACCCGCCGGGACGGCGAGCGGGTGGCGGCGCTGGCGCGCAGCCGGTACGGGATGCGGGCCCGGTTCGACGGGGTGCTCCGGCCGGGCTGGTGCTGGCTGCAGAGCCGGTTCCTGATCGTCGGGATGGCCGCGGTCGCCGACGGTGCCGGTGCCACCCGGGTGGCGCTGACCGGCGGCGTCCGGGTACCGGGCCGGGCGGCACTCGTCCCGCTGGGCACCCGCCGCGAGCCGCGACTGGCCCTGGCCCGCCTGCGGCAGCGGGTGGGCGGGAGTCGCTAGATCCAGCCGAGGCGGGCGGCGTGCACGCCCGCCTGGAAGCGGCTCTGGGCGCCGAGGTCGGTGGTCAGGTCGGAGACCAGGCGGCGCACCGTGCGCTCGGAGATCTCCAGCTTCCGGGCGATCGCCTGGTCGGTCAGTCCGGCCGAGAGCAGTCGCAGTACTTCGCGGTGGCGGTCGTCGGGCGCCGGGCGGCCGAGGAGGTCGGGCGGCACCCAGGCGGCCGCCCAGAAGTACTCGAACAGCTCGCGGACCACCGCGAGGACGGCCGGGTCCCGGACGACGAGGGCGGTGTCCGGGGCGCCGCCGGGCGCGGGCAGCACGGCCATCGTGGTGTCCACGGCGATCAGCCACAGCGGCAGGGTGTGGGCGACCCGGATGCCGGCCCCGGCCGCGGTGAGCTCCTGGACGTGGGCCAGCACGTCCGGGTGGCGCAGTGCGGCGGCCGGGTAGACGGTGCGCAGCCGGACGCCGTGGGCGAGGGCGATGCGTTCGCGGGCGAGTTTGCCGTCGAGGGCGGTCGGTGAGTGGTCCTGGCCGGGGCGCAGGGAGAGGGCTTCGGTGCGGGCGCTGCGGGCGGCGTCCTCGAGGAGGGCGGCGATGCGGTCGGTGCCGTGGACGAGGTGGTGGGTGTCCTCGTCGCCGGGGTCGGTCTGGGCGGGCAGGTAGCGGGTGTGAAGGTGTTCGACGGAGTCGCGGGTGCGGCGGACGGCGGTGAAGAGTTCGGCGAGGTGTCCGTCGGCGTCGGCGAGGAGGTGGCGGACGGCGGAGGCGACGGAGACGGCGGTGAGTCCGCTGCCGGTGGCGGCGGTGGGCTGGAGCAGTCCGAGGTCGCGGAGTTCGCCGATTGCCCGGTCGAACTCGGTTTCGCTCCAGCCGAGTTCGTCGCGCAGTTCGGGCAGGGGGCGGCCGGGGTCGGTGCGCAGGCGGCGGTAGAGGGCGGTGCTGTGCTCCACGGCGGGGACGATAGTCAGCGGCCCGGTGGGCGGACCGCGAATTCCAGCATCCGGGACGGTGGATCCGGTCCCGGCCATGGCCGGTTCAGCCCCTGCGCGGGGCGGCCGCGGGGGCCCGGGCGGGGGTCAGGATGGCGTGCATGACGATGGCAGAGGCTTCTTCGATCTGGTTCGACGGTGTGCTGGTGCCGTGGCGGGAGGCGCAGGTCCATGTGCTCTCGCACGGGCTGCACTACGGGACGGGGGTGTTGGAGGGCACCCGGGTGTTCGAGACGGAGGAGGGGCCGGCGGTGTTCCGGCTGGAGGACCATCTGCGCCGGCTGGTGCGCAGTGCGCGCATGCTGCGGCTCCCGCTGCCGTACGGTGTCGGGGAGTTGGCGGCGGGTACGGTGGAGCTGCTCCGGGCGAACGGCCAGGGTGCCTGTTATGTGCGGCACTTCGCGTTCCTGGGGTACGGCACGATGGGGCTGGACATGCGGGGCGCTGCGACGACGACGGTGATCGCGTCGTGGGAGTGGCCGGAGCAGGCGGCTTCGCGTCCGCTGCGGTTGAAGACGAGCAGTTGGCGGCGGACGGACCCGAACTGTGTGCCGCCGGCGGCCAAGGCGACGGGCCCGTACCTGAATTCGGTGCTGGCGCGGCGGGAGGCGACGGACGCGGGGTACGACGAGGCGCTGCTGCTGGCCGCGGACGGTTCGGTGAGCGAGTGCAGTGCGGAGAACGTGTTCGCGGTGCGGGACGGGGTGCTGCGGACGCCGCCGGTGGCGGCGGGTGCGCTGGAGGGGATCACGCAGGACACGGTGCTGGCGCTGGCCCGGGGGCTGGGGGTGGAGGTGCGGGTGGAGCGGTTGCTGCGGTCGGACCTGTATGCGGCGGACGAGGTGTTCGTGTGCGGGACGGCGGCCGGGGTCGCGCCGGTCGGTTCACTGGACGACCGTGAACTGCCTTCGGCTCCTGGCCCGTTGACGAAGCGCCTGGCGGATGCGTACCGGGCGGCGGTGTCCGGCGGGGACCGGCGGTACGGGCACTGGCTGACCCGGGTGTGAGCAGGCCGTGGGGGCGCCTTCAGGTCAGTTCGTAGACGGCGCCGGGGCGGGCGAGGTCGACGGGGCCGGGGAAGGCGGCGGCGGCGTCGCGGCGGTTGTGTTCGGCGTCGGTCCACGGGGGGATGTGGGTGAGGACGAGGCGGCCGACTCCGGCGGCGGCCGCGTGTTCGCCGGCCTCGCGTCCGTTGAGGTGGATGGCCTGGAAGGTTTCCTTGCCGTCGGTGTAGGCGGCCTCGCAGAGGAAGAGGTCGGCGCCGCGGGCGAGCTCGACGAGGTCGGCGCACTCGCCGGTGTCGCCGGAGTAGACGAGCGAGGCGCCGCCGTGTTCGATGCGGAAGCCGTAGGCCTCGGCGTCTAGGTGGTTGACCCGGGTGCTGGTGATGCGGAAGGGGCCGAGGTCGAAGGTGAGGTTGCCGAGCTGGCGGAAGTCGAAGACCTCCTTCATGCCCGGTTCCTCCGGCATGTCGTATGCGCGGGCGAGGCGTTCGGCGGTGCCGTGGGGTCCGTACACGGGGACGGGGGCGGGGCAGCCCTCGACGCGGTAGTTGCGGGCGACCCAGTAGGCGCAGAGGTCGACGCAGTGGTCGGCGTGCAGGTGGCTGAGCATGACTGCGTCGACGTCGTAGAGGCCGGTGTACTTCTGCAGGGCGCCGAGTGCGCCGTTGCCGAGGTCGAGGACGAGCCGGTAGTCCTCGGCCTCGACGAGGTAGCTGGAGCAGGGGGACTCAGCGGACGGGAAGCTCCCCGAGCACCCCACCACGGTCAGTTTCATGCCGAGCCCCTCCGCCCCGATGGGTCATGGTCCACGCCGACGGGGCACTACCTGTCGGTAGTGGTGCCCCTTCGCGTTGTCGAGGGTAAGGGGCGCGCGGCACTTTGCCCCCGTCTCCGTGCCGGGCTGTGGCTGGAATCACCAGAACGAGCCGGGTCCGGTGGCAGGGGTTTGCGGCGGGTGCTCCGGCGGGGCGGAACGGCTGAGGCGCGGCACCCGTGGGGGTGCCGCGCCTCGGGGGTCTGCGGGGGTCAGGCCCAGAGCTGGCCCTGCAGGGCCTCGACCGCGGCCTCGGTGGACTCGGCGGTGTAGATGCCGGTGGAGAGGTACTTCCAGCCGCCGTCGGCGACGACGAAGACGACGTCGGCGCGCTCGCCGGCCTTGGCGGCCTTGCGGGCGACGCCGATCGCGGCGTGCAGGATGGCGCCGCTGGAGACGCCGGCGAAGATGCCCTCCTGCTGGAGGAGCTCGCGGGTGCGCCGGACGGCGTCGGCGGAGCCGACGCTGAAGCGGGTGGTGAGCACCTCGGCGTCGTAGAGCTCGGGGACGAAGCCCTCGTCGAGGTTGCGCAGGCCGTAGACGAGGTCGTCGTAGCGGGGTTCGGCGGCGACGATCTGCACGCCGGGGACCTTCTCGCGCAGGTAGCGGCCGACGCCCATCAGGGTGCCGGTGGTGCCGAGGCCGGCCACGAAGTGGGTGACGGTGGGCAGGTCGGCGAGGATCTCCGGGCCGGTGCCGGCGTAGTGCGCGCCGGCGTTGTCCGGGTTGCCGTACTGGTAGAGCATGACCCAGTCGGGGTGCTGGGCGGCGGTCTCCTTGGCGATCCGGACGGCGGTGTTGGAGCCGCCGGCGGCCGGGGAGGAGATGATCTCGGCGCCCCACATGCGGAGCAGCTCGCGGCGCTCCTCGCTGGTGTTCTCGGGCATGACGCAGACCATGCGGTAGCCCTTGAGCTTGGCGGCCATGGCGAGCGAGATGCCGGTGTTGCCGCTGGTGGGCTCGAGGATGGTGCAGCCGGGGGTGAGCCGGCCGTCGGCCTCGGCCCGCTCGATCATGTGTAGGGCGGGGCGGTCCTTGATCGAGCCGGTGGGGTTGCGGTCCTCCAGCTTGGCCCAGAGGCTCACCAGGCCGTCGGCGTTCCCGGGTACGGCTGCCGACAGGCGCGGCAGCCGTACCAGCGGGGTGTTGCCGACGGCCTCGATGGGGCTGTCGTAGCGCATTACTTCATGCCGCCGGCGACGGCGGGGAGGATGGTGATGCTGTCGCCGTCGGCGAGGGCGGTGCTGATGCCCTCGAGGAAGCGGACGTCCTCGTCGTTCAGGTAGACGTTGACGAAGCGGCGGAGCTCGCCGGCGTCCAGGAGGCGCTCGGCGATGCCGGGGTGGCGGCTGTCGAGGTCCTGGAACAGCTCGCCGAGGTTGTTGCCGGCGCCTTCGACGGCCTTGGCGCCGTCGGTGTACGTACGGAGGATGGTCGGGATGCGGACCTCGATGGCCATGGCTGCGCTCCTGTGGAGGTGGGTCGGGTGGGCCGCCGCACGCGGCGCGGCAGGGGTGACGGCCCCGGGACGGCCGGGGCGGGCTGGCGGTGCCGAGTCAGTGGGCGTCGGCGGTGCCGGGACAGATCGCGCTGGCGAGCCGGCACAGGTCGACGTGCAGGCGCGCCACGAGGCGGATGCCTGGGGCCCGGTTGGTCACATCGACGGAACGCATGGACTCATCGTATAGATTCCCGCCCCCGCTCCGGCATCCACGTCTCGCGATACGGATGTTTCCGTATCCCATGGCGAGACGCGGGCCGATGCCCGGCCGGTCGCGGGCCGGACGGCGGGTCGGCCGCTGCAGGCCCGGGTCAGGCCGCGTACTCCTCCACGACCTCGACGTCCTCCTCCGTGATCTCGCCGTCCACGATGCGGAACGAGCGGAACTCGTACGGGTCGTCCTCGCCGTTGCCCTCGGCGGTGGAGACCAGGACGTAGTGCGCCTCGGGCTCGGAGGCGTAGCTGACGTCGGTGCGGGAGGGGTAGGCCTCGGTGGCGGTGTGCGAGTGGTAGACGATCACCGGGACCTCGTCGCGGTCGTCCATCTCGCGGTAGAGCTTGAGCAGGTCGCCGGAGTCGAACTCGTAGAAGGTGGGCGAGCGGGCCGCGTTGAGCATCGGGATGAACCGCTCGGGCCGTCCGCTGCCCTCCGGACCGGCTACCACGCCGCAGGCCTCGTCCGGGTGGTCGGCGCGGGCGTGGGCCACGATGCGGTCGCGCAGTTCTCGGGTGATGGTCAGCATGCGGCCAGGATAGCCAGCGCCGGTCCCGGGGCAGGGCCCGGGACCGGCTCCCGTCTCGGCTGCCGGACGGCCGGTGATACGCGGCCGTCGGCGGCCGTCAGCGGTCGGCGTCGGCGTGCACCTGGTCGCCGGAGCCGCCGTGCAGCGCCTCGGGTCGGGTGCGGGCGAGCACGAGGTGGCCGACGACCAGCAGGGCGGCCCAGACCGGGAAGACGTACAGCGAGATCCGGGCGTCCTCGTCGAAGCCGATGAGGACGACGACCAGGACGAGGAAGGCGAGCGCGAGCCGGCTCGGCCACAGGCCGCCGGGCGCCTTGAAGGTGGGGGCGGGCAGCCGGCCGGCCTGCCAGGCGCGGCGGTAGCGGATCTGGGCGACCAGGATGACCGCCCAGGTCCACAGGCCGCAGACGGTGGCGACGGAGGTGACGTACTCGAAGGCCTTGCCGGGGGCGAGGTAGTTGAGCAGCACGCCGACGCCCATCAGCAGGCAGGAGACGGTGATGGCGGCGGCCGGGGTGCGGCGGGAGTTGAGTGCGGTGAGCCGGCCGGGGGCCTGGCCGCGCAGGGCGAGGTCGCGCAGCATCCGGCCGGTGGAGTACATGCCGGAGTTGCAGGAGGAGAGTGCCGCGGTGAGCACCACGAAGTTGATGACGGAGGCGCCGGCCGGGATGCCGACCTTCTCGAAGGCGGCGACGAACGGGCTGACGCCGGGCGCGAATTCCCGCCACGGGACGAGCGAGAGGATGACGACCAGGGCGCCGATGTAGAAGAGCGCGATCCGCCAGGGCAGGGTGTTGATGGCGCGCGGCAGGGTCCGCGCCGGGTCCTCGCTCTCGCCGGCGGTGACGCCGACGAGTTCGACGCCGAGGTAGGCGAACATGACGATCTGAAGGGTCATCACGGTGGCACCGATGCCCTGGGGGAAGAAGCCGCCGTCGGACCAGAGGTGGGTGACCGATGCGGTGTCGCCGGCGTCGGAGAATCCGAGGGTGAGGACGCCGATGCCGATGAGGATCATGCCGAGGATGGCGGTGACCTTGACCATCGAGAACCAGAACTCGATCTCGCCGAAGAGCTTCACCGAGATCAGGTTGGCGCCGTAGAGCAGCACCAGGAAGGCGAGTGCGCTGACCCACTGCGGGATGCCGGGCGCCCAGTACCGCACGTAGACCGCCGCGGCGGTGGTCTCGGCCATGCCGGTGACCACCCAGAACAGCCAGTACGTCCAGCCGGTGGCGAAGCCGGCGAACGGGCCGAGGAACTCCCGGGCGTACTCGGAGAAGCTGCCGGAGACCGGGCGGTAGGTGAGGAGTTCGCCGAGGGCGCGCATGATGACGAAGATCACCAGGCCGGCCACCGCGTAACTGAGGATCAGGCTGGGGCCCGCCTTGGAGATGGCGGTGCCGGCGCCGAGGAAGAGGCCAGTGCCGATCGCGCCGCCGATGGCGATCATCTGGATCTGGCGGCTGCCCAGTCCGCGCGCGTAGCCCTCCTCGCCGTGGTCGGCGTGGACCGCCTCGTCGTAGCGCTGATCGGCCATGGGCGCGCACCGTCCTTGATCGTGGGGAGGTGAGAAGTCGTACCACGGTGCGCACGGATACCGGTGTCCATCTGAGCGTTAATTGAGCATGTCATGTCCGGATTCGACGGCAGGTGCCCGAAATGCCGCATCCCCCAGTCCGGATGCTGGACAGGGGGATGCGGGCGGATAGCCGGGCTCAGGCGGTCATGGCCTCCAGCAGGGACTCCTGCATGCCGCCGAGCCAGAGGTAGGCCATCACCAGCGGCTTGCGCGGGTCGGCGTCGGGCAGGGCGTAGAGGCCCTCCTCGTCCTCCTCGGTGACCTCCAGGCGGGAGCCGAGGGTGAGCCGCAGGTCGTTGAGGGCGCCCAGCCAGCGCGGGCACTCCCCGGCGGGCACGGTGAGCACGCCGCCGTCGCCGCCGAGGCCGTCGAGGGCGCGGACGACGCTCAGGGCGTCCTCGCGCTTGCGGGCGCGCAGGTCGATCTCGGTGTAGCGGCGGAACTCGCCGGCCATCGCCCGGGTCTCCGAGTCCGCGGGCTCGCCCGGCTCGCCGTACGCGTCGGGGAAGAGCCTGGCCAGCGCCGGGTCACCGGGGGCCTCCGTCGGCCCCTCGGCGAACAGTGCGGCCAGCGGGTCCTCGTTGGCGCCGCCGCCGGGGCCGGGGCCGATCAGCTCCAGCATCTGCACCTCCAGCGACCGGAGGATGGAGGCCTCCACCTCGTCGAGTGCGATCGCGGCGGCGCCCTTGCCGGCGCTCTGGAACAACCCAGCCATGAGTTCTGAATCAGCCCGTCTGCGTGTTAGTGGGTCTGCGTGTGCGGTGTCCTGCGGGTGCGCCCCGGCGGCGCGGCCGTGCGGCGTCAGTCGTGCTGGAGGGTCGCCCAGAGCCCGTATCCGTGCATCGCCTGCACGTCGCGCTCCATCTCCTCCCGGGTGCCGCTGGAGACGACGGCGCGCCCCTTGGTGTGCACCTCCATCATGAGTTGGCGGGCCTTGTCCTTCGGGTACCCGAAGTAGGCCTGGAACACGTACTGGACGTAGCTCATGAGATTCACCGGGTCGTTGTGGACGATGGTCACCCACGGTGTGTCCGGCTCCACCGCAGGGACGCCTTCGACCTCCGGACGCTCGATCTCGACCGGCGCGACACTCACGACTGGCTCTCTCCTCTGCGGCTGACCGGGGTGAAGGCGCGTCTCCCCCTTTCCTCATGCTTCCATCCGGGGGACCTCCGAGCGAATCCGGGTCGACATCACAGCGGAGAAATCGTCACTCTGACGCTAAGTGGTAGTAGCATCATCGTCATGGACGCCATCACCGCGCACCGCTCCACTGCGCTGCTCACCGACCGCTACGAGCTCACCATGCTTCAGGCCGCCCTGCGCAGCGGTGCCGCGCACCGCCGCTCGGTCTTCGAGGTGTTCACCCGCCGCCTGCCCAACGGCCGCCGCTACGGCGTGGTCGCCGGCACCGGCCGGGTGCTCGACGCCGTGGAGAACTTCCGCTTCACCGGCCCGCAGCTCGACTGGCTGGCCGACCAGCGGGTGGTCGACGACGCGACCCTGCGCTTCCTCGCCGACTACCGCTTCACCGGCGACATCCACGGCTACCCCGAGGGCGAGGTGTACTTCCCCGGATCGCCGCTGCTCACCGTGGAGGGCAGCTTCGCGGAGGCGGTGATCCTGGAGACGCTGGTCCTGTCGATCCTCAACTTCGACTCGGCGATCGCCGCCGCGGCCTCGCGGATGACGGCGGCCGCCGGCAACCGCCCGGTGATCGAGATGGGCGCCCGCCGGGCGCACGAGCTCGCCGCCGTCTCGGCCGCCCGCGCCGCGTACATCGCGGGCTTCAGCGCCACCTCCGACCTGGAGGCGGGCTTCACCCACGGCATCCCGACCACCGGCACCGCCGCGCACGCCTTCACCCTGCTGCACGACAGCGAGCGGGACGCCTTCACCGCCCAGGTCGAGTCGATGGGCCGCGGCACCACCCTGCTGGTCGACACCTACGACCTCGCCGAGGCCGTCCGCACCGCGGTCGAGGTGGCGGGCCCGGACCTCGGCGCCGTCCGCATCGACTCCGGCGACCTGACGCTGCTCGCCCACCGGGTGCGCCGCCAGCTCGACGACCTGGGCGCGCACAAGACCCGGATCATCGTCACCTCGGACCTGGACGAGTACGCCATCGCGGCGCTCGCCGCCGCACCGGTCGACGGCTACGGCGTGGGCACCAACCTGGTCACCGGCAGCGGCCACCCCACCTGCGCGATGGTCTACAAGCTGGTCGCCCGGGAGGCGGTGCCCGGCGGTCCGCTCGTCCCGGTGGCCAAGCGGTCGGCCGGCGGCAAGACCAGCACCGGCGGCCTCAAGTGGGCGGCCCGCCGCCCCGACGAGGACGGCGTCGCCGAGGCCGAGGTGGTCGGCATCGGCCCGGTGCCCGCCCAGCTGGAGCCGCACCTGCTGCACGTGCCGCTGGTGCGCGGCGGCGAGGTGGTGGGGCGCGAGCCGCTGGAAGCGGCGCGCGAACGCCACCTGCGCGCCCGTGCCGGACTGCCGATGTCGGCCACCCAGCTGTCGAAGGGCGAGCCCGTGATCGTGACCGAGCTGCTGAGCGGCGCGACCGCCGCCGGGTGACGCCCGGCGGGCCTTCCGCCTACGCGCGTCACTCCCTACAGTCTTCTCGACACCACCACACTCTCCCCGGGATCCGCCCGGGACCCGCCCGGTCCCGAGCCGGTTCTGGGACCGGCAGCCACGGCACCACCGCACCACCCGACCGACCCCCACGCCGGTCCGCCAGCGGACCGGCCACAGCGAGAGAAGCCAGCCATGCACCGGGCCCTGATCGTCGTCGACGTGCAGAACGACTTCTGCGAAGGCGGCAGTCTGGCCGTCGCCGGCGGCGCCGAGGTGGCCGCCGCCATCACCGACCTGATCGCCGACGCCTCCCCCGGCTACGCACACATCGTGGCCACCCGGGACCACCACATCGACCCCGGCGCGCACTTCTCCGCCGAGCCGGACTACGTCACCTCGTGGCCGGTGCACTGCGTCGCGGGCACGGAGGGCGTCGGCTTCCACCCCAACTTCGCGCCCTCGGTGACCTCCGGCGCGATCGAGGCGGTCTTCGACAAGGGCGCCCACTCGGCCGCGTACAGCGGGTTCGAGGGCATCGACGAGAACGGCGGGTCGCTGGCCGACTGGCTGCGCGAGCGGGGCGTCACCGAGGTCGACGTGGTCGGCATCGCCACCGACCACTGCGTCCGCGCCACCGCGCTGGACGCGGCCCGCGAGGGCTTCACGACCCGGGTGCTGCTGGACCTCACCGCCGGTGTCGCCGCCGACACCACCGAGGCGGCGCTGGCCGAACTCGACGGCGCCGGAGTCCGGTTGACCGGCACCCCGGTGGTGCGCTGACACCCCGCCCGGACGGGCCCGCGGTCGCGGTCAGCGGTCGGTGACGACCAGCTCGACCACGTCCGCGCCGCCCGCCTTGAACGCCTCGCGCAGTTCGCCGCCGACCGCGTCCGGCTCGGCGGCGACCCGCGCACCGGAGACGTACACCACCCGGACCCCCAGGTACTCCATCCGGTGCTGCTCCCCGCGCACCCAGGCCGCCTCGCCCTCGCTGACGCACCGCAGGTCGGAGTCGACGGCCACCGCCACCCCGACCTCCGGCCAGTACAGGTCGGGGACGGCCACGTACGTGCCGCCGCGCATCCGCAGCTCCGGGCCGGTCAGCGGCACCGGCAGCAGCCACTCGTCCACCAGCTCGCCGATCCGGGCGAGCACCGACTCGCGCTCCGCGGCGAGCAGTTCGTCCACCGCGGCACGCACCCGCAACTCGTCGAGCAGCCGGGCCTCGCCCAGCTCGGCCATCAGCTCCCGAAGGCTGCAGCCGCCCTCGGGGCGCGTCACCGCCTCGCGCAGCATCGCCCGCAGCAGCGCCGGGCGAACGGCCCCGCTCTCGAACGCCCCCGTGTCCGTCCACTCGCGCACCGCGTCGGCCGCCGCCCGGGCCACCGGCGCGCAGGCCAGCCCGTGCACCGATCGCGCCTCCAGCGCCCGCCGGGTACGCAGGATGCGGACCGAGCCGGCGTCCTTCAGGCGCCGCTGACGGGGCACCAGGACCTCCACGCCGACCACCGCGGGCAGCCGCGGCACCGAGGCGAAGCCGTACAGCGCCAGGGCCGCCGCGCCGGTGATCACAGCGCCCTCGCGCCCGCCCTCCTCGCGGCCGTTCTGCGCCGCGTAGAGCAGGGCCGCCCACATCCGCTGCTCGGGGGTCGGGTCGCCGTCCTGCAGGAGGTACACCCTGGGCAGCAGCCGCTGCCACGGACCGCCGCGCCGGCAGTGCTCGGTGACCACCCGCGCGGGCACACCGCGCGCCCGCAGCTGGCTCGCGGTGACCACGTTCTGCTGACGCCGAGCCAGCTCTTCCAGGGAGAGCGGCTGGGAAGGAATCCGGTAGCTCATGCCCACACCCTCCCCACTGCCGCCACAACCGCACGCCCGACTTGACGACCTGTTACCCAACCGTCGCGAAAACGGGACGGGTCCGTCCTAAAGCTCCCATAACCTCACCCGTTCGACGTAAAGGACGTTCACCCGAATGACGGATTAGGCGGACTTGGGACGTGACGATCCGTTTTTCATCGAATCGGTACATAGTGATCAAGAACCGCGCCACCCTCGATGATCAGCGATTACTGACCGAGCGTGACCAAGGCCATACTGTGAAGCACCACCCGCCGACCACCGGCAGCCGTCCGATTGCCTACCATCGGCTCATGCCACGTGACGAGATCCCCGGCCTGCGCGCCGCCCAAATGCGCCTCGGCCGTCTCCCCGGCTACGTCCGCCGGCCCGACCTCGCCCGCCGCAACAGCGCGGACGGCCACACGTACAAGAAGGGCTGGGAGGTCCGGTTCACGGCCCGGACGGAGGCCGAGATAACGGAGATCCGCGACCTGGTGACCGCCGCCGGGTTCGCACCCGCCCGCCCGTTCTTCAAGGGCCACCAGCTGATCCAGCCGGTCTACGGCATCGCCGCCGTCCAGGCCTACCTGGCCGCCAGAGAGGCCTTCGAGGAGCTCGCGCGCGCCCGCAGCGGCGCCGTCGGCGCCCCGTGCGACGGCCCTCCGGGCGGGGCGGCGGCGCCGATCCCCGAGCAGGCCCGCCGGGAGGCCGCGGCCCCGGTCGCCGCAGCCGCTGCCGCAGCCGCCGCAGCCGGGGCGGCCGCCCTCGCGGCGAGCGCGGCCGGCACGGCCCCGGGCACGGGCACGGGCACGGGCAGACGGAGGGTGGCCGAGGCGCCGCCCGCCCCGGCCGCAGCCGCCGTCCGACGCCGGGTCAGCCCAGCCGGTCGTACGTCCTGAAGGTGTAACTCGCTTCGTACGACAGCAGATTGCCGCCCGCCGCCGGAAGGCCCAGCCGACGGGACAGCAGCCCGGTGAGCGGGCCGCAGCCCTCCGGCGCCGGCGCGGCGAAGGTGTCGTCGTACGCGGAGAAGTGGATCAGCGGCGGGTTCCGGGAGACCCACTCCGAGGAGCCCGCCCGCTTGGCGTGCAGCTCCACGGGGGTGCTCGCACCGACCGTGCAGCCCTTCGGCAGCAGCGGTCCGGCCAGCCGGAAGCGCAGGTCCATCGCGCCGGTGTAGAAGTCGGAGCGGCCGCCGTACTCGGCCTCCAGGGTCAGCCCCGCCACCGGGCTGCGGTCGCCCGCCGGGGTGCCGGTCAGGCCGCCCGGGACCCGGGTCGGCCCGCCGCTGCGCCACGCCCCCCAGACCTGCCCGGGTGTGCCGTCGGCCAGCGGGCCCTCGGCGTGCACCATCATGATCGGGCGCAGCGCCGGCAGGTCCACCGCACCGAGCCGGAGCCTGGGTGCGGTCAGGTGGACCTCGCAGCGCCAGCGGGCCGGATCGGCACCCGCGGGCAGGTCGGGGCAGTCCTGGTAGCCGGCCTCCAGCGCGGCGAGTTCGGCCTCGGGGCTCTGCGCGGCGGGCCCGGCGGCCGGTGCGATGGCGGCCGCCGGGGCGGGGGCTGCCGGGGCGGCGTGGGCCGCGGAGGGCAGTGCCAGGGCGGCTGCGCAGGCGGTGGCGGCGAGGACGGCGGCGAGCCCTGCCCGGCGCCCGGGGGCGCCGGTCGCGGCGGGGCGGTGCGGGTTCGGGCTGCGGTGCGAACTGGTGTCGGTTGCCATGGCCGTCAGCCTGCCGTTCGCAGACGGCGGGCCGACATCGGTGACAGCCCGGACGGAGCCCCGATCCAACCCTGATCGCCCGTCAGGGAGCGCTCCCGGGGCCGTGTCGGGGCCCCGGCGGGCACCCGCTGCCCCGGGGCGGCGCGACGGTCGTGGAGGTGCGCCCGGCCGGCTCGGCGTACGCCGTCCACCGCGCGGAGGCCGCGCCCGGCGGCATCCACCGGCGCGGGGCCGGCGCCGCCCGCCGATCGGGTGTCCGGCCTCCCGGGCGGAGCCGCACGGCACCGTCCGGGACCGCCGCCGCGACCATCGGTCCGACCGCAGGTCCGCGACCTGCCGCACCCCGGGCCCGGCCTTGGCACCGGCCCCGGACGGCCCGCAGGGTCGCCCCCTCCACGGGGGCGCGCACGCCGTCGCGGCGAGCGCCGCGGAACAGGTCCGGCACCGCTGCGGATGCGGTAACGTGCCACCCACTCGTTGCCCGGGAAGCCCACCGGCGCCGCACCCGCCACCGTCCACCGGTGGCGGCCGGCCGCGGGTGGAGCAGCCGGTCGACGGCGGTCACTTCGGCCCCTTCCGGCAAGGCCCTCGGCCCGTCCGCAGCCGTGCACACGGGTGCGGCCGGCGACCGAGCAGGAGGGCGGGGCCGAGCAGGGAGATCCACAGCATCCGCAGTCCTCCGGCCGGGGCCCCCGTCGGCCGGTCGACCCTGCCGGAGGCGTGGCGGGAGTGCGGGCGGAGCGGATGGCCGGGACGGGCGGGCAGGCGGTGCGGGCGGCCGGACGGCTGCGCCGGGCCCGCCGTGCGCCCCGGGGCGGCGGCAGGTCGACACAGTTGCAGCCACCGGCGTTCTACCCTCCGTGACCAGGTGCGATACCCTCGCACCTGCACCCCCTCCGGCCCGCTGGCTGATTGACCGTCATATCGCATACCAATCAGGCCCGTTCCATGCATCTCGGCGGACTTGTCACCCACAGCAGCCGCGCAAGGGCCTAGAGTGAGCACCGGGCGACCCTTCCGACGCAACCAGATCGAGAGGCTGATGTGACTGATCGTCATGTCCCTGCCACAGTATCGATCAGCCCCGCCGCCGGCACCGACCTGGCGGACATGCCTCTGGAGTTCACGGCCTTCTGCGAACTGCACCGTCCGCGCTACCTGAGTTACGCGCGGGTCTGGTTCCACGAGCCGGCCGTCGCCGGGCGCGTCGTCGACCAGGCCTTCTGCACACTGGCCGAGGTGTGGCCGGAGGTGCTGGGCAGTTCCAACCCCACCGCCATCGCCTGGCAGATCCTGCGCAGCACGGTCGCCGAGTGCGACCGGCCGAACAGCGAGCCGCTCGCCGAGCACCGTCCCGCCGCGGCCGACGAGGACCTTGCGATCCTGCACTACGTGGTGGGCCTGGCCGCACCCGAGATCGCCGACGTGGTGGGCGCGGAGACCGCCAGTGTCGCCGGGCAGCTCCGCCACGCCCTGCGCCGGATGCCCCAGGAGTGGTGACGGGGCGGCGCAGCGCCCCGTGATCGTGACCCGGTGAGCGGAATCACCCGTGGAGCCGGTGTTGCGGCCGTTCCGCGGGCGAATGATGATCTCCAGTCGACCGGACGGAGAACCCACGTGTCCATCGAGCACGCCGCCGCCATGTTCGAGCAGCAGGCCACCGCCTGCGCCGAGCTCGGCTCCCCGCTCTACGCCGCCCTGCTGGGGCTCGCCGCGGCGGACATCCGGGAGGGGGGCCCGTGCGCGGCCGCCCTGGCCGGCCACGAGGAGGCCGCGGGCCCGCAGGCGATGGCCCTGCGGCTGCTGGGCGGGGTGCACGCCCTGGTCCTCACCGGCCGCGCGCCCGCCCTCGCCGCCCACTACCCGAGCGCCGGCGGCAGCACCGACCCGGAGCACCCCGGGGCCGCGTGGCCGGCGTTCCGCGAGACGGTCGCCGCCGACCTGCCCTGGGTGCGGGACTGGCTCACCCGGCCGCCGCAGACCAACGAGGTCGGCCGGTCCAACCTGCTGATCGCCGGGCTGCTGCACGTCCTCGGCGAGCGGCGGATGCCGGTACGGCTGCTCGAACTGGGTTCCAGCGCGGGGCTCAACCTGCTGGCCGACCGCTTCCGCTGCACCGCTCCCGGCTGGGCCTTCGGGCCGGCCGACTCCCCCGTGCAGCTGGCCGACGCCTGGCGCGGCACGCTGCCGGCGTGGCTGCCGCCGCAGGCCGAGCCGCTGGTCTTCACCGAGCGCCTGGGCTGCGACCTCACCCCGATCGACCCGCGGTCGGCGGACGGCTCGCTCGCCCTGCGCGCCTACGTCTGGCCGGACCAGCCGGCCCGGACGGCACGGCTGGAGGGCGCGCTGCGGCTCGCCGCCGAGGTGCCGACCCGGGTCGAGGCAGTCGGCGCCGGCGACTTCCTGCGCGGCGCCGGGGTCGAGCCGGGGACGCTCACCGTGGTGTGGCACTCGGTGATGCGCCAGTACGTCCCGGCGGACGAATGGGCGCGGGTGGAGGAGGAGTTGGCGCGTCTGGCGGCGTCCTCCTCGGCGGCCGCGCCGTTCGCCCACATCGCCTTCGAGCCGCGGCGGATCGGCGGCGCGCACCCGTTCGTCCTCGCCGTGCGGAGCGGCGGCGGGCCGGTCGAGGTGCTCGCCGAGGCGGCCCCGCACGGCCTGCCCGCACGGGCCGCCGACCCCGGCTGGGCGGTGGACTGACGGCCCGCCGGCGGCCGGGCGGCGGGCCGGTTCAGACCCGCTCGCCGGTCACGTCGTACAGGTGGTGCACCGGGTCGTGGATCAGGTACTGGGCGAAGGTCTCCACGGTGAAGCGTGCGCCGTCCGTCCGCAGGCCGGTGCGCTGCCACTGGACGCCGGACACCCGTGCGAAGGACTGCGCCAGCCGCTCGGCCGCGGCGGCCAGGTCGGCGCTCACGACGGCCGGGTCCTGCTCGCCGTAGCGCTCGGCCACCGCGGTCTCGTCCTGGTCCCAGTTGGCGAAGGTCGGGTCGTCCTGCTCGAGCATCAGCGCCAGCCGCCGGTCGAAGAGCCGGAAGACGTCGCGGACGTGGCAGGCGTACTCCAGGGTGGACCACACCTCCGGCTGGGGGCGGCGGCGCAGCCCGGCCGGGTCGGCCGCCAGCAGCTCCACCCAGGAGGCGGCGTTGGCGCGCACCATGCCGGGCACGTTCTCGCGGACGACGGCCGGGGTGTCCAGGCCGCAGTCGTCGCAGGAGCGCTCGAGGACCCAGGTCCAGTCCTTGGTGTCAGGAGTGATCATGCGTCCAGGATGCCGCCGGCCGCGCCGGGCCCACCAGTGGCGGTAACGCCAGCCGTCGCCAAGATGCTGCCACCCCGCTGCCCGTACGCGGCGCGGGCGGCCCGGATCTCGGCCAGGTGCTCCCGGGTCCAGGCGCAGGCCGCGTCGATCGGCCCGAACAGGGAGCGGCCCAGCGGTGTCAGCGCGTACTCGACCCGCGGCGGGTTCTCGTCGTAGGCGGTGCGCAGGACCACGCCGTCGCGCTCCATGGCGCGCAGCGACTCGGCGAGCACCTTGGGTGTGATCCCGGCGAGCGGCACCTTCAGCTCGGAGAACCGGCGCGGGCCGGCCTCCAGGCAGCGCATGATCTTCCAGCCCCACTTCTCGCTGCCCCGGACGGGCGGCCGCGGGTCGCCGTCCGCGCAGTCGGCGAAGAAGTCCGCGGTGAGCGGGGGAAGCGGCGGGTGCTCTGCGGGCGGCGGGGCCGGCCGGTCTGCTGCGGTCGACCGGTCTGCTGCGGTCGACCGGTCTGCCGCGGTCGGCGGGTGCGGGCGGGCGGTCATGGTCCCGACGGTACTGCCGGGGGCGCCGATACCGTTGAAGTAACCGGTACTTGTCGTCCTACCGTCGCCCCCGAGGCCGGCGACCGCGCCGGCCCTTTCCCGGACAGGGGTGGTCGTGATGGCGGTAGTGGTGTTCGGAGCGGGCGGACGGGTCGGGCGGGCCGTGGTGGCCGAGGCGGTCCGCCGGGGCGTCCCGGTGACGGCGGCCGTCCGCGCACCGGAGCGGCACGCGGATCTGGCCGGCCCCGGGGTGACGCTGGTGGCCTGCGACGCCGCCGACCCGGACGCGGTGGCAGCGGCCGCGGCCGGGCACGAGGCCGCAATCGGCTCGCTGTACCGGGCCGACGTGCCGTCCACCGGCTTCTACCGGTCGACCACGGCCGGACTGGTGGCCGGGCTCGGCCGGGCGGGCGTCGGGCGGCTGGTCAGCGTGGGCGTGGCCACCACGCTCGCCACGACGCCCGGGGTGCTCGTCCACGACGTGCCCGACTTCCCCGCCGAGTACCGGGCCTTCTCGCTCGGCCACAGCGCGGCGCTGGACGTGCTCTCGGCGGCCCCGCAATCGCTCGACTGGGTGGTGGTGACCCCGCCCATGGACCTGGGGCACGACGGCGTCCGGACGGGCCGCTACCGGGTCGGCGCCCCCGTGCTGCCGGAGGGCGGCGGGCACATCTCGCACGCGGACCTCGCGGTGGCCGTACTGGACGAGATCACCGCGCCCGCGCACCACCGCGAGCAGATCGGCGTGCGGGCGTAGCGCCCGCCGACTGCCACGGGCCGGGGCCACCGGAAACCGTTGGCCTCCGGGGCCGGGGCCCGCCGAGAATGACCGGATGAGCCTCGCCTCCCCCGCCACCTGGACCGTCACCGCGGTGCCCGTCGACCATCCGGACTCCGTCACGGTGCTGCGCGCCTACATGGACGAGCTGATCAGCCGGTACTACGGGCGGCCCGCCGAGGAGGAGGAGATCGCCAAGCTGATGGCGGACAACGCCGACCTGCTCGACGGCCGCGGGGTCTTCCTGCTCGCCCGGGCCGGGGCGGCCCCGGTCGCCTGCATCGGCATCCGCTGGATCGCGCCCGGCACCGGTGAGCTGACTCGGGTGTTCGTCACCCACCGGGCCAGGCGCGGCGGCGCGGGCAGGCGGCTGGTCGGCGCGGCCGAGGATGCCGCACGGGAGCGCGGCGCCACCCGGATCCTGCTGAACACCCGGAAGGACCTCACCGAGGCCATCGCGCTGTACACCGCCCTCGGCTACCGGCCCACCGACCCGTACGGCGACGACCCCTACGCGGAGCTGTGGCTGACGAAGGACCTCGGGTGAGGGAATTCGGTGGCACCGCGCCGACCGGGCGGGGCATCCTGCCGGGCGTGATCATTCGTGAGGCAACCCAAGCGGACTGGCCCGCCATCTGGCCGTTCCTCCGGCAGATCGTCGCCGCCGGCGACACCTTCACCTGGCCCCGGGACATCACCGCGGACGAGGCCCGCACCTGGTGGCTCAAGGAGCCGCCGGGCCGGACGGTCGTCGCGGTGGACGCCGACGGCACGGTCCTCGGCACCGCCGAGACACACCCCAACCAGGCCGGCCCCGGCTCGCACGTCGCCAACGCCGGGTTCATGGTCGACCCGCGGCACTCCGGGCGCGGCATCGGCCTGGCCCTCGGCGAGCACGTCATCGCCCAGGCCCGCGCCGACGGCTACCGGGCCGTCCAGTACAACGCCGTGGTCGCCACCAACACGCGGGCCGTGGGCCTCTGGAAGTCCCTCGGATTCGAGACCGTGGGCACCGTCCCGGAGGCCTTCCGGCACCCCGAACTCGGCTACGTCGACCTGCTGGTGATGTACCTCAAGCTCTGACGGCCCGCAGGTGCCCCGGTCCCTCAGCCGGTACCCAGGGCGGCCCGGAGGCGGAGGGCGAGGCCGTCCATCTCCTCCGGGCCGACCGCCGGCTCGGCGCCGAGCAGACCGAACACCCGCGGCCCGCGGAACTCCGCGGGATGGTCCACACCCCGCGGGACGACGTGGAAGTGGACGTGCGCGAAGCCCTCCGCCTCGGCGAACTGCGCGACGTACGTCTTCGCGCACCCCGTCACCTCGGCCAGCGCCCTCGACAACCGCACCTGCCAGCGGCCCAGCCCGGCCGCCTCCTCGTCCGTCAGCCCGGCGAGCGAGGTGACGTGCCGCCGGGGCACCAGCACCAGCCAGCCCGGCAGCGAGGAATTGAAGGCGTGGGCGACCCGCCAGTACTCGTCCCCGCCGATCAGCTCGCGCGGGGCCGACCCGTCGGCCTCGGCCGTCCGTTCGCAGGTGTAGCAGTCCATGGCGCCGAGCCTAGAACGCCGCGTGAAGCCGTGTCAGCGGCTCGTGTCGTCGTCGTCGATCGCACAGATCGCGTCGATCGACGCCTGCCCCAGACCGGGGAGCAGCGACGACAGCACCTCCGCGCACACCGCTGCCTCCTCGGGCGTCTTCGGCCCGTCCGCGAACGCCGGAGCAGGCGCGGAGAACACGGTGACAGCCGCGGCGATCGCAACGACGGAAGCAATCTTCTTCAACATGGAACGGCCCTTCGGGTCGGTGGTGGAGAGGGATTCCACCACTACCCGAAGGGCCGTCAGGGCCTGTGAACCTTCCGCCGTTCGTAGGCGTGTCAGCCGCGCGGCAACCCGGCGGCCGCGCGCATCACCGGTACGGGCTGCCGCCCGCCGGCGGCTGCTGCTGCGGGTACTGGTGCTGGTACGACTGGGACGCCCCGTACGGCTGCGGCTGCCCCTGACCGGGGTACGGGGACTGCTGCGGCGGGAGCTGCTGCGCACCCGGCCCGTACGGCGGAGGAGTCGGCGGCACGAACCCGCCACCACCACCGCCACCGTTGCCGCCGCCACCGCTCCCGTTGCCACGGGAACGCTTGACCAGCACGATCACGCCGCCGATCACCACCAGCGCGAGCACACCGACGATCGCCAGCACGTACACCGGGATACCGCCGTCGTCGCTCTTGGACGCACTGCTACCCGGAGCCGTGCTGTCCCCGGCCGGCTTGGACGCCGCAGAGGACGGCTTGCCCGACGGATCGGCCTGCGACTCGCCCCGGGTGAGCAGCGGGTTCTCCTTCGGCCCGTTGTCCACCGCAGGGTTCGGAGCCAGCGCACCCTTCGCGGAGGCGATGCCGTAGCCGTACTTGTTGTTCGGCACGGACGACTTGTCCGGCGGCGGGTAGGCCGACTTGATCATCCGGTTGACGACCTGACCCGCGGAGAGGTTCGGGTACTTGGCGCGGACGAGAGCGGCGATGGCGGAGACGTAGGCGGCCGCTCCGGAGGTACCGTTGCCCTTGCCGTAGCTGGAGGCTGACTTCGCGGTCGCGCTGTAGATGTCGACGCCGGGTGCGGCGAGGGTCACCTCGGGTCCGTTGTTCGACTTGGACCAGATGTTGCCCTGCTGGTCCACCGCTCCCACTGCCACGACGCCGGGAAACGCGGCCGGGTATTCCACGGGGCGATCCGGGCCAGAGTTTCCGGCCGAGGCGACCAGCACCACGTCCTTGTCGACCGCGTACTTGATGGCCTCCCGGACGCCCTCCTCCGTACTGGTACCGGAGATCGACATGTTGACGACCTTGGCTCCGTTGTCAACGGCATACCGCAGGCACTTGGCCAGGTTGCCGGAGATGGTGGAACCACTGTCGACATCGAAGGTTCCGATGCGAACAGGAAGAATCTTGGCCTTCGGCGCCAGACCCATGACCCCGGCCTGGTCGCCGTGGCCATGGCCAGCAATCAGGCTGGCCATGGCCGTGCCATGACCGACCTTGTCGGTCTTGTAGTCCAAGCCTTCGCCGGAGCAGTCCGTACCCGGAAGCACCTGCCCGGTGAGGTCCTGGTGGTCGGCGACACCTGAGTCAATGACCGCCACAGTGACGTTCTCGCCCTGACTGATGGGCCAGACATCCCTCGTGGCGTGGTAATTGTTCAATGCCCACTGGCCTTCGCGAACGGTATCCGCGCTCGCCGGTGCGGCACTGATCCCCCACAGGAGGGCGCCCGCAGCGAGTACGGCCATACCTCGCATCGGTCGGTTGGTCGTCAAGCCGTCGTCACCTCATCCGTCCGGCGGGCGTCTCGTCGGCGGTGCGACGAGACGCCCGATCAGGTTTGGGCCCGTTCCGGGGCGCTGGGGATCATTCCACCACGTTGGGGTTGGTGCGCTCCCCCGACGCCCAGGTCTCCTCGTCCTCGACGAGGTAGTCCGGGCGCCGCTTGTCGTTCTTCTTGTCCTTCTTGCCGCCGGCCTGGGAGCCGGGCATGCCGTGGCCGCCCGCACCCGGAGCGCCCTGTCCGGCGCGGCCGCGACCGAGGCCCGACCCACCCTCGGTGAAGGCACCACGGCCTGCACCGCCGGCACCGGCCTCGCCGACCACGCCGCCGCCCCGCCGGGCGAGACTGCCGCCGGCACCGCCGCCCGCCGTCTTGCCCGCAGAGCCGGAGCCGAGGCCGCCGCCACCCATGCCGCCGGCACCGAAGGCGTTCGTGCCGCGGCCGAGGCCGCCGCCGCCCGTACCGCCGGTCCCGCTCCGACCGAGCGTCGAACCGCCCTGGCCGCCCGAACCGCCACGGTTGCCACCCGACCCCAAGCCAGCGTCGACAACTCCTCCGCCGCCGCCCGTGTGCTGGCCGCCCGAACCGCCCAGTCCGGGCTGGACGGGGCCCGTGCCACCCGTCCCGGGCGGACGGTTGCCGACGTGGACACCGTCGATACCGGTACCCGGACCGACCGGCGTGGGAGTCTTGGGCTTCGGCGTCGGATTGGCAGTGCCGCCGCTGATCCCGTTGTCGGTGATTCGCGCGGGCGAGGTCTTGGGAGACTGCGGCGAAGTGGTCGAGGTGGAACGGCGAGCAGTGGAGGTCCCTGAACCGGTGCCGGATCCGGAGCCGCCGGCAAGTCCGAGGCCGCCTCCCACGAGCATGCCGCTGATCGCGCCGGCAGCAGACGAGTCCGGTGCCGGAAGGTCCTCGATCTCTTCCCGGGGAACGCGCGGCGGCGGCTTCAGGTAAGTAGTAGCCGTACGGTACTTGGCCGCCAGCGTCTCCATGACCGCGACCGCCTGGGCCTTCTTCTCGTCGGACACCGCCGTGCGGGTGTCCTCGTCGTCGACGCCCACCGTGGACTTGGCGGTATCACTGATCGCGTCGCCGGCCTTGTCCCAGAAGCCCGGCTCCTCGGGCATGTCCTGCTTCGCGGTGTCGATCGCCTCGGACATCATCTGCATGGTGATGGCCGCGTCATTGGCGTACGCGGCCGCGTTGTTGACCGCGTTGGCGAGCCTCGTCATCTTGCTGTAGAAGGCGTCGCTGGTCGCGCCCTCCCACGAGGACGTCGCGTCGGCCGACGCGGTGTTCAGCGCGGTGCGGATCTGCTTGAGGGTGTCGGCGGCCTTGCGCCATGGGTCGCCGGCCGCCATCACGCCGCCGGAGTCCATGGACTGCACCATGCTCCGCATGTCGCCGTGGCTGTACCCGTTGAAGTTGGTGTATCCGCTCATGCTCGGACGCCTTCCGTCCCCGTCCCGAAATCGGCCTCAAGCTGGCTGTCCCTGTTCAGGACACCGGTCCCTACCATGACGGTTGCGGGTTGCCGCTGCCGGCGGGAGAACTGCCGGCCGGCCCCTTCGGGCCGACTGCGGGACCGCTCGCGCCGGGCTTGTAGGCCGCGGTCACAGGGGTGGCCGTGTTGCCCACCGACCACCCGTCGGAGTTGACCTTGAGAGACCGCGAGGTCTCGTGCTCCTGCTCCTCGTAGTTCCGCGCCGTCAGCTCCGCCTTGTGCTGGGCCTCTTCGATGGCGTCCTGCAGGGCGTCCAGAACGTCGCGCAGACCGTCGCGCATCGCCTCGTACTTGGCGTGCAGCGCCTCGGCCTCCGGGAAGGTGCCGAAGGCCGACCGCCCGACCCCACTCTGGCTGTGCACCCGTGAACCGCCCGCGGCGGTCTCGAACTCGCTCAGCAGTCCTCGGACCTGCGACGCGAATGCGCGCAGGCCGTCCACTTCCACGCGGTAGCCGGAACCGCTCCCCGTGCTCACGTCTGTCGTGCCTCCCCCGTACATCCCTGCCGTCATGACCCGGGCCTGACCCTTAATGTCTAACACATGCCACGTCAAGCCAAAACCGCCCCCTCACGGCGGACTCGGGGCCCGGGTGCTGACCTGCGGGCCCGCCGGCGCCCACGAACTGTCTGACCGTCAGGCCGTGGCGGCGGCCAGGGCGCGGCGGCAGAGGGAGTCAGCGCGGCGGGTGGTCTCGGGCAGCCGGAAGGACGGGGTGAGCTTCAGGGTGGTCTCGACCGCCTCGGCCAGGCCGATGCGGTGGCCCACGGAGACGAACACCGGTTTGACGCCCTGGCGGGTGCGGACGGCGCGGCCGACCTCCTCGCCGCTGTCGACCAGGGGCGACCAGGCGCCGCGTTCCGGGCCGGGCGGCTCGTAGGTGAAGGTGAAGGGGTTCTTGGCGACGCCGATCGTCCGCAGGCCGGTGTGGACGCCCAGGTGGCTGGCGAGGCCGAGCCGGCGCGGGTGGGCGAGTCCGTACCCGTCGCAGACGACGAGGTCGGGCACGCGGCCGAGGCCGTCGAGGGCTTCGAGGACGGCCGGGAGCTCACGGAACGCCAGCAGGCCCGGCAGGTAGGGAAAGGCGACCGGTCCGACGGCGGTGGCCTGGTCGACGAGCTCCAGGGTGTCGTAGTCGAGCAGGACGGCCGCGGCGGCCACCACGTCCCGCTCGTCGTCGTACGCGACGTCCACGCCGGCCACCAGCGAGCCGGAGGCCGGCGCGGGCCCGGTGGCCGACACCATCGGTCGGAGGCGCTGCTGTTGGGCGAGCGCGCCGGCCTCGTCGGTGGGCCAGTCGGCAGGTACGGTCACGTGTCCCCCAGTGTCGCGACGTCGGTCGGACGATCACCGTACCGACTGCCTTCCGGCGGGGGCGCAGTGCCATGGCACTGACAGCGGCCGGGTGTGAACCCGTGCGCCCCTCGTGCCCGGCATATGCACGATTACGCTGGACGTAGAGGCCCTCCACGCCGGGTAGACCTCTCCCAGGGCCCCACCGAACGGACTCCCACCGCCGACACCGCGTGAAGGACTGACCGCCATGCCGCGCCCGACCCTCCCCCAGCTCTGCACCGGCACCTTCACCGTCGCCGTCTCGGCCGTCGCCCTGTTGGCGGTCTCCGGTTCCACCGGGGTGTTCGAGGTCGTCGTGCTCGTGGCCTTCGCCGTGGCGCTCGGCACGCTCGCCACCGCGCTGTTGATGACGCTGTCCGCCCAGCGGCGCCTCGCCCGTACCCCGCAGCCGGGTGCCACGGGCGCGCCCTCCGCCGCCACGGTGCCCGAGCAGCGACCGGAGTACGCGGGCCGGGCCTGACCCACGACGTTTCCCCCGGGCGGCTCCGGGGACCATGGTTCCGCGGGCCGCGGCCGGTCCCTGACTCCGGCCGCGGCCCGCGGTCGTCCGCTCCCGTTCCTACGGGGTGCCACGCGGCGGAGCGGCCGTCAGACGGCGGACACCACCACCGTCTTCGCCGCCTTGTCGTGGATGCACTGCCGGTACGGCTTGTCGAAGACGCCGAACAGGAGGTCGATCGGCCACCAGAGGCCGCCGCAGCAGATCAGCGCCGGAACCACGAAGGTCGCGGCCCGGGTCCAGGCCGCGGCGGCGTTCGGGACGCTGCCGTCGGCGAGCATGGCCACCCGTACCTTCATCAGCTTCTTGCCGAGCGTCTGGCCGTCCCGGCTGAGCATCAGGCCCTCGTACACCAGGAAGAGCAGGTATCCGAGCCAGGTGGCGCCGACCCAGCCGTCCTGCTTGCCGAAGCTGGCGAACGGCACGACCAGCAGCACCGCGACCGCCTCCACCAGCAGGAAGTCCACGAAGGTGGCGACGATCCGGTTCGGCCAGGTGCCGAGCGGGGGCATCCCGGGGACGGGACCGGCACCGGGCTCCGCCCCCGGCTGCCGGGGCGGCGGAGGGGGAGGTGCACCGCCGCCGGGCGGGGCCCCGTAGGTACCGGCGTAGTCACCGGGGGTGTCGTACGGGCTCCCCGCCTGCGGCGGAGGCGGCGGCGCGCCGTACGGATCGGACGGCGCACCGGACGGCGCGCCCTCCTGCGGGGGCTGCTTGTCGAAGGAGGGCTTGCCGCCCCCTTCCGGCTCCTGGCCCGAGGGGTCATTGGTGCTCATGCACCGAGTAGAACACCGCAAATGCCATGGAATCGGGACATTCGCCCTGTTTGCCGCCGGGTCGCGGGGCCGCAGCCGGGCGCCGGGACCGGCCGCGGAGGCGGCGGCCCGGCACCTGGCGCGATGACGGCGGATCAGCCCTTCACGACGCGGGTGCCCGCCGCCCTGTCCTGCCAGCCGCGCCGGGTCCGCCGGTCGAAGAGCGGCCACAGCAGGCCGACCGGCATCAGCACCGCGAACTGCCTGACGACCCATCGCACCAGCGACCGGCCGACCGAGGGCGGCTTGCGGCCGCCGCCGCGCCCGGCGCGGACGTCCACCACCCGGACCCGGGCGAGCCGCTTGCCGAAGGTCTGGCCGGTGCGCGCCGTCGGCAGCACCTCGTACAGCAGGCCCAGCAGGACGAGCACGCCGAGCAGCACACCCGCCTTGCCGAGGACGACCTCGTCGACCAGCCAGACCCGGACCTCGTGGCCGGCCAGGGCGGAGGCCGTCCGCGCCTGTTCGAGCTTCGTGTGGATGTGGGCGACCGCCGACGTCCCGAGCGGCACACCGGCCGCGACGGCGACCACGAGGACCACGAGCGAGTCCACCACCCGGGCGGCCAGCCGCCGCCCCAGCCCGGCGGACTGCAGCGGTGCCGGTTTGGGCGCGGCCGCCTTCCGCGACTCCGACGGGCGGGACTCGGGCGTACGGACCCCGGACGGGCGGGTCGTGGACGGGCGCGGCTCCGAGGGGCGCGACTCGGTGGAACGGGGACGGGACGGGCGCTGCTCGGCGGTACGCGGCCCGGCCGGCTTCTGCTGCGATCCGGGCCTCCCCCGGCCCGCCTGCGGCACGGCCCACCCGGGTCGACCCGGCCGGCCCGGCGCCGGGACGGCGGGCGCCTCGGCCACCCGCACCGCGGCGGGCCGGGCAGCGGCCTCCGCCACGGCGGGCACGGCGACCTCGGGCACGGTCGGCGCGATGGGCGCAGCCGTACGCGGCCCCTCGGCGGGCGACTCGGCCACCTCGGGAAGCGTCACCGCCTCGGGAAGCGTCACCGCCTCGGGAAGCGCCGCCGGCTCGCGGACGGGCTCGACGGCCTCCGCGGCGCCCTGGAGTTCGGCAGCCTCCGGGGCGGCCTCGGGCTGCACCTCCGGCTCGGACGGAACCTCCTCGGCGGCTTCCGGCGCGTCCGGTGCCGACGTCGTCTCCGGCTCCGGACCCGCCTCGGACTGCTCGGGGCCGGCCGGGGCCGCGGGCGTCGCCCGCACGGGGGCCGGGGCCGGGAAGGAGGGCGGCGCTGCGGCGTGCACCGCGTCGGCCCCGTCGGGCGCCTCGGCGTCCGATCCGGCGGGAAGCACGCCCCAGGACACCCAGCGCGGCGCGGCGCCCGTCTCCAGGAGGCCGCGCTGCGCCCGCGGGTCGGCCTGCCACCCGGACGCACCCGCCCGTGCGGGGACGGCCTCCGCCGCGGTGTCGCCGGTCGCGTCCCCGGGGCCCGGCAGCAGGGTGACGGGCGGCACGACGGTGGGCGGCACCGAAGTCGCCGGGACGGGCCTCAGGGCGGCCGGCTCGGACCGCAGCGCCTCCACGTCCGCGCGCGGCCGGAGCTCCAGCTCGGCGTGGGCCGCCATCACGAAGGAGGCGCCGGCGGAGGTCTCGTCGAAGTACACCGGCCCGGTCTGGGTCTCCGAGGCGGAGAGCGGCGGCGAGGGCCAGTCCGGCAGCGACGGCATGGCCGGCGTCGGTGCCGGGCCGCTGCCGTCCTCGGCGGGGGCCGCCCCCGCGGGTGCGAACACGTCGAACGCGGCGTCCCCGGCCGTCTGCACCCCCGACGGCCGCGGCTCGGACGGCGGCACGGCGAACGGGCCGGCCGGCGCCCCCTCCCGGACGGGCGCGGCGGGCGGCGGGGCCGCGGTCGGCGGGACGACCGGCGGCGTGTGGCGGTTGCGGATGCGGGGCGGCTCCAGCACCTCGCCCTCCGCCGGGGCTGGGCGGGTGGTGCCGGGCACCCACCCGGTGCCACCCCAGTAGCGGACGAAACCCGGGATGGACGGGTCTGGGTAGTAGCCCGGCATGGGGCCGACGGCGGTGTCCGCGGCCCCGCCGTTGGGCCGGTCCGTCATGCGGTTCTTCTTTCGTGGCAGCGCCGATGGCGCTTGGGGCGCAGGCGCACAGTCGCCAGACAGTCACAAAGGGTAGTACCTCGGGCCCTGCCTTCCCGGCGGTTCTCGGGAAAACACTCCTTCCGGAACCTGTGTAAGAACTCGCGCGGACACCCCTCTCCTCCGGTGGAGGGGCCGAGGTGCGGCCCCGCGGAGCGGAGAGGGACCGGTCATGGAGCAGACGCCGAGCGTGGTCGAACTGGAGCTGGAGATGGAGCTGGTGCTGTCCCCCGAGCGCAGCGTCCCGGTGCCGGCCCGGCTCTCGTACGGCAGCCACGACCCGTTCGCCGTGCACGTGACCTTCCACCTGGACACGGGCAGCCCGGTGACCTGGGTGTTCTCCCGGGACCTGCTGGTGGAGGGGACGTTCCGGCCGTGCGGACAGGGCGACGTGCGGCTCTGGCCGAAGCGGTCGGGGCGGCGCGGGGTGCTGTGCCTGGCCCTGAGCTCGCCGGCGGGGGACGCGCTGTTGGAGGCCCCGCTGGCGGCGGTCGCGGGGTGGCTGGAGCGGGCGCACCGGCTGGTACCGCCGGGCGGGGAGCTGGCGGCGCTCGACCTGGACCACTGCCTGGCCGAGTTGCTGGCGTGAACGGCGGGCGCGGGCGGCCCCACGCCCGGGTGAACGGCCACCCGCCCGCCGCGCTCCATGTCCGGGTGAACGGCCACCCGCCCGCCGCGCTCCATGTCCGAGTGAACGCGGCCCACGCTCCGTACGGCCCCCGGACGGGCCCTAGACGCCGGTGCGGCTGGGTTCCGTCGCGGGGGCGGGGCGCTGCTCCGGGAAGCGGAGGAGCGGTTCGCCGGCGGCGCGGCGGCGGGCCGTGACGCGGCCGGCCGCGACGGCCAGGAAGCACAGCCCGACGAGCGGGTAGACCGCGGCGGGCAGCTGGTGGAGCGGCGAGAGGTGCAGGTCGAGGTCGCCCTTGTGGGGGACGACCCACATGCCGAAGGACAGGAAGGCGATCAGGGTCGCGCCGAGGATCACCCGCCAGCGCAGTCGCCGGACGGCGGCGGGCCGGGTCCGCTCGTGTGCGGCCTCGGCGGCGAGGAGCACCAGGACGGGCATGCACCACACCCAGTGGTGGGTCCAGCTGATCGGCGAGATCAGGACGGCGGTGACGGCGGCGCAGCAGATGCCCCAGGCCTCGCCGCGGGGAAGCCAGCGGGCGCTGCGGTGGGCCCAGGCGGCAGTGGCGAGTCCGGCGACGGCGACGGCGGCTCCGGCGAGGGTGGCCAGGGTGCCGGGGTCGGCGGTGTGCAGGAGTCGGGCGACGGCGCCGCGGACGGACTGGTTGTCGACGATCTCGGTCTTGCCGACCCGGGAGGAGTCGTAGAGGTACTTCGTCCAGAAGCCCCGGGTGGCGTCGGGGAGCAGGACGGCGCCGAGGGCGACGGTGCCGAGGAAGGTGAGGCCCGCGGTGAGGGCGGCGCGGACGCGTCCGGTGACGAGCAGGTAGACGGCGAAGAGGCCGGGGGTGAGCTTGATGCCGGCGGCGATGCCGATGGCGACGCCCTTGGGGAGGCGCCCGAGCAGTCCTGTGCCGGTGCGGGCGGGGTGGTCGGCTCGGCCGAGGTCCCAGAGGATCAGGCAGGCCAGGACGAGGTTGATCTGGCCGTAGCGCAGGGTGGTGAAGACGGGTTCGAGCCAGACGCCGAGACCGGTGGCGAGCACCACGCCGACGGGCCTCAGTTCGCGGCGGGGCCAGCCCGCGAGCTTGAAGGAGAGGTGGGCGAGGACGCCGAGCAGGGCGATGTTGCCCGCGGTGACGGCCACCCGGAGGACGCCGATGCCGAACCAGGTGGTCGGCACGAAGAGCATCGCGGCGAACGGCGGGTAGGTGGCGGGCAGGTTCCACTCGGTGACGCGCAGGGCGTAGAGGTCGTGCCCCTGGGCGACGGCGGCGCCCTCCGCACGGTAGACGATCATGTCGACCATCGAGGTGCCGACGAAGTGCCGGACGGTCGCGTAGGTCAGCAGGGAGAGGACGGCCAGTGCGGCGGCCGCGGTGAGCGGGCCGCGCGGTGCCTCCCGGAGGGCCCGCAGGGGCGCGCCGAGGACCGTCGTCCGGCGTTCGGGTGCAGGTCCGGACTGCCGCTCGGGCTGCCGGCCGGGGGCCCGGTCGGCCTCTCGCACCGCTGTCACATTCCGCTCCGTCCGCCGGTGAACCGGCTAGCGACACTACCCGACGCGGCTGCTCCTTGAGGCACGACGGCGGACGCGGCGGAGGAGTCACCGCGGGACGCGGAAAGGGCGGCGCCCTCCGGCCCCGTGTTCCGGAGGGTGCCGCCGTGTTCCGGCGCCCCGGGCGGGCGGTCGGGTCCCGCCCGGGGTGCGCGGAGGCCGTCAGCCGGTGTACGCCCCGAAGGCGCGGGTGAAGGCGAGCGGCTGCTGGTCGATGCTGCTGCAGGTGGCGTCGGCGTACTGCTTGGCGCCGCCGGGGCAGGCCTTGTCGCGGGTGCCGGACCACATGGCCAGCCAGGCGAGGTGCTTGGTCTTGGCGAACTCGGCGACCTGGGTGGCGTCGGCCACGGTGAAGACCTCGCTGGCGACGTCGTTGACGCCGATCATCGGGGTGACGGCGACCTTGCCCCAGGCGGCGGCGTCGGAGAGGCCGAGGACGCCCTTGACCTGGGCCTGGGTGGCGGTGGCGGCGTCGATGGCGTACTTGCCCATGCGGCCCTGCGGGTTGGGGGCGGCGCCGTCGCCGTAGTCCATCGCCATGATGTTGACCGCGCCGATCTGCACGCCGTTGTCCTTGGCGTTCTTCACCAGGTTGATGCCGTCCTGGGTGAGGCCGCTGGGCAGGGCGGGCAGGGTGAAGGAGACGTCCAGGGCCTTGCCCTTGCCGGCGGCGGTGCGCTGGAGCTGGGCGACGGCCTGGGCGCGGCGGGTGTTGGCGGCGGTGTTGGCGAGGGCGCCGCCCTCGACGTCGAAGTCGACCTTGGTGAGGCCGTAGGCGTCGACGGCCTTCTGGTAGGCGGCGGCGAGGTCGCCGGCGGAGGAGCAGGCGGTGGCGAGTTCGCTGCCGTTGGCGCCGCCGAAGGAGACCCGGACGTCGCCGCCGGCCGCGCGCAGTGCGCCGATCTGGGCGGCGACGGCGTCGCTGTTGAGGTCGCTGACGCCGCCCCACTTGGGGGTGCAGCCGCCGCCGGAGACGATGAACGCCAGGGTGTAGTGCTTCACGCCGGTGGCCTTGGCGGTGCCGACCAGGTCGAACGCCGGGTAGAGCGAGGTGTCGACGTAGGGGGCGAAGCGGCCGCCGCCCGGGGTGCCGGTGGAGGTCGGCGTGGGCGAGGCGGTGGTCTTCGTCGCGGTGGGGGTCGGGGTGGCGGTCGGCTTGGTGGAGCCGGTGGGGCTGGTGGACGGCTTCGGGGTGGCGGTGGTGGGCCGGCCGGACGGGGTCGGCGTGGGGCCGGTGCCGCTGGAGCAGGAGACGTTGTTGATCAGGCAGTGCGCGGGCTCGGCCTGGGCGCCGCCGGAGCCCTGGACGACGAAGCCGACGTTGACGGTCTTGCCGGGCTCGATCCGCTTGTTCCAGGCCTCGGGCTTCACGGTGACGTGCTGGCCGGAGGCGCTGAAGGTGGCGTTCCACAGCGAGGAGATCTTGGCGCCGGCCGGGAGGTCGAAGCTGAGCGTCCAGTCGTCGATCGCGGCGGAGGCCGGGTTGGTGACCACGTACTGGCCGGTGTAGCCGCTGTCCCAGGTGCTGGTGCGGCTGTAGGCGGCACCGAGCGAGGAGGCGCTCGCGGACGTGGCGAGGGCGACCACGCCGCCCGCGAGGATCACGGTGGCGACCGCCGAGGACCCGATGATCGCGCCCTTGCGGCTGCGACGGCGGCGTCCCTGGCGACGGGTGGGCTGGCTCGGCATGGTCGGCGTACCTCCGCTGAGAGGGGTCGGGCCGGGTCCCCTGACGACCCGGGCGCCGCAGACGCTACCGGCCCGTAACGGTGGTGAATCCGCTGCTCAGGAAGGGGTGAGCCTCTCTTAGGGAGCTCTTAAGGCACCTGCCGCGGGCCGCCCTCTGGCCCGCCCTCGGCGGACCTACTGCACGCCTGCGGCGCGCCGCCGGGCCTGCCGGACGCGGCGGCGGCGCCCGGCCCGCTGGGTGTCCCCCGCCGGGCGGGTCTGCAGCCGCAGCCGGATCTCGGCGCCGCCGAGCCCGGCGGAGCGGCCGAGCGCGAGGTCGCCGCCGGTGGCCTCGGTGAGCTTGCGGACGATGTCCAGGCCGAGGCCGGTGGAGCCCTCGCCGCCGTGGCCGGCGCCGCGTTCGATGGCGGTCTCCGGGTCGGTGAAGCCGGGGCCGGCGTCGCCGACCAGGACGATGACGGAGCTGTCGGTGGCCAGCACGTCGACCGAGAAGGCGGTGCCCATGGCGGTGTGCCGGAAGACGTTGCCGAGCAGGGCGTCGATGGCGGCCGCGAGGTCGCCGCGCTGCACCGGCACCTGGACGGGCGCGTCGGCGCCGGCGAGCTGCCAGGGCCGGCCCTCGTCCTCGGCGAGCGCCGACCAGAAGCCGACCCGCTCGCGGATCACCTCGGCGGCGTCGCAGCCAAGCTGGACGGCGGGCGTCTCCTCCCGGCCGCGCCGGGCCGAGCGGATGATCTGGTCGACCTCGCGCTCCAGCTGGGCGACGGCGTGCCGGGTGGCGTCGGCGGCGTCGCCGTCGCCGAGGGAGGCCGCGTTGAGCCGCAGCACGGTGAGCGGGGTGCGCAGCCGGTGGGAGAGGTCGGCGGCGAGTTCGCGTTCGGCGGCGAGCAGGTGGACGACCCGGTCGGCCATGGCGTTGAAGGCGTGGCCTGCCTCGCGGAGTTCCTCGGGGGCGCCCTTGGCGCGTTCCCCGTCGACGGCCACCCGGACGGCGAGGTTGCCGGAGCCGAGCGAGCGGGCCGCGCCGGCCAGCCGGCGGGCGGGGCGGACGATCCGGGCGCCGAGCCGGTCGGCGACCAGGACGGCGATCGTCACCAGGGCGAGGGCGACCAGGGAGAGCACCAGCCAGGCGGTGCCGACGCCGCGGCTGAGGTCGGCCTCGGCGACGTACACCTCGACGACGGCGATCCTGCCGTCCTCGACGGCGACCGGCTGGAGCAGGGCGAATCCGCCGGCCACCCGGACGGTGAAGGAGCGGACGCTGCGGGTGCTGCCGTCGCCGCCCGCGGTGGCGACGTCGGCGTCGGCGGCCCGGCCCTCGCCGACCACGCCGCCGGAGGGCAGGTGGACGGCGACGCGGTCGTGCGCGCCGGCGTCGGTGGAGGCGACGGCGCGGGCGATCGGGTCCTGGTCGGTGGTGATGGCGAGGGCCGGGCCGAGCGCGGCGGCCTGCCGCTCGGCGGCGGTGAAGGCGCGGTCGCTGGCGGTCTGCTGCACCATCAGCCCGAGCGGGATCAGGAACGCCAGCGCGACCATCGTGGTGCCCGCGACCGCGGCCTTGACGAGGGCCCAGCGCAGCGAGCGGGTGAAGCGGGGCCGGCGGCCGGAGGGTGCGTCCGCGGCGTTCGGTGCCGCCGGGGCCGCCTCCGGACCGGTCGGCCCGGTGCCGGAAGGCCTCATGTCCGGCGGCCCACCGGATCGGCGACCGCCCCGGTCGGCGCCTCCAGCCGGACCCCGACACCGCGGACGGTGTGCAGGTAGCGGGGGCGGGACGCGGTCTCGCCGAGCTTGCGGCGCAGCCAGGACAGGTGGACGTCGATGGTCTGGTCGCCGCCGTACGTCTGGCGCCAGACCTCGGCGAGTATCTCCTTGCGCGGCACGACCACGCCGGGCCGGGCGGCGAGGAAGGCGAGCAGGTCGAACTCACGGCGGGTCAGGTCGAGCGGCCGGCCGTCGAGTGCGGCCTCGCGGCGCTGCACATCGATGGCGAGCCCGCCGACGCGCAGCACCTGCGGGGCGGGGGCGCTGCCGCCGCCGAGGCGGCGCAGCACGGCCGCCATCCGGGCCGTCAGGTGCTCGGGGGAGAACGGCTTGACGAGGTAGTCGTCGGCGCCGGCGTTGAGCAGGCGGACGATCTCCGCCTCGTCGTCGCGGGCGGTGGAGATGATGACGGGCACGTTGGTGAGTCCGCGGATCATCTTGAGGGCCTCGCTGCCGTCGAGGTCGGGCAGGCCGAGGTCGAGGATCACCAGGTCGCAGCCGACCTGGGCGACCTCGCGGAGTGCTTCCAGCGCGGTGCCGACGCTGCGCACCGCGTGTCCGGTCTCGGCGAGGTGTCGGATCAACGCGGAGCGTACGAACGGGTCGTCCTCGACCACGAGCACTGTTGCCATGGCCCTGCACGGTACGGCATGGACCGCCCATTGGTCTGTACCTCGGGCGTTATGCGTTGTTTGACCGGGGTGTGGCGGAGAGGTTTCACAGCTTTGCCGCAACCTTTCACGGGATTGCCGGGCCCGGGGCGCTGCGGGCGCCCGGGATGCGGCAGGATGTGCGGACGATGCGGAGCGGACTGGTACAGATCGGCGCCTGGGCGGTGGCCACCGGAGCGGCGGTGGCGCTGTCCTGGTGGGGCGTGCACACGGTGCTTTCCGAGGCGGGCTTCGAGCGGCCGCAGGCGGTGCCGCTGCCGTCGGCGACCGTCGCCGGGATGCCGAATCCGCCGTCGCCGGTGGCGGAGACGACCGTGACGGCGCCCGAGCCGACGCCGTCGGCCGACTCCCCGTCGGCGGGTTCGCCGTCGGCGAGCCCGACCCTGCCGAGCCCGATCCGGACGGCCTCGCCGAAGAAGTCGGCTTCGCCGTCGTCGGTGCGGAGCTACCTGGTGCCGGGTGGCCGGGTGGCGCTGGACATCCACCCGGACCGGGCCGAACTGGTCTCGGCGACCCCGGACCCGGGCTGGCAGATGCAGGTGTGGAACGGCGACCACTGGATGCGGATCGACTTCTCCAAGGACAACAGCGCCAACTCGGTCTTCGTCACCTGGAACGGCCACCCCCCGGACGTCCAGACCGTCGTCCGCTGAGCTCCGGCCCCGCGCCCCGGGGGATCACCACCCGACGGTGTTCGGGCTGACGTAGCCGGGGAGGTAGGGGCCGGTGTAGCGGCTGCGGTCGACCAGGGTGTGCCGCACCGGTCCTGCGGTGCCGATGACGGCGAGGACGACCGTGCCGTGGCGGTCGCTCAGTTCGTAGGGCTCGGCGACGGGCAGTGCGCCGCGGTCGACGGCGTAGTCGTAGGCGTAGTAGGCGTCGGCCACCCGCAGGCCCACCTCGAGGACGCCCTCGCCGTGGTCGGCGAGGTGCCGGGCGAGGCTGCCGCCGGGCCGTGCGGCCGAGCTGAGGACGTAGCGGGTGCCGCCGGACTCCAGGACGTAGGAGTGCAGGTGCGGGTTGCCGGTCTCCGGGCCGGCGTAGGCGGTGCAGCGCATGCCGAGCGCGGTGCGGTACTCGTGGGCGGCGCGGCGGGCGTCGCGGACGGCGAGGACCAGGGCGTCGGTGGCGGCGAGCGGGCCGCTGCCGCGGGCGGCCCGGCCGTCTGCGGGGAGCGGGGCGGCGAGCGGGTCCGGGCGGGCGTGGGGCGTGCGGGGCTCGCGGTACCGGGTGTTCGCGATGTGCTCGGTGCGGTGCGGGGCGTGCTCGGACATGGCGGGCCTCCCGGGTCGTCCCCGGGGGCGGTGCGGGTGGGTGCTGGGCCGCCCGCGGGGTGTGCAGGAGAGTGGCGCGGCTCACACCGTCGCGCAACTGTTCCGTTTCCTCCTGGGCAAGGTGCCCCGGGCAACCGGACAATGGCCGCACCCACTGGACAGATTGCCCACCGGGTCGACCACCCGTCGGGCCCGCCTATCGGACGGAGCGGCCGTGCACTCCCCCAACGACGCCATCGACGCCCTCGACGGGAAGCTCATCCGGCTGCTGAGCGAGGAGCCGCGGATCGGCGTGCTGGAGTGCTCGCGCCGGCTGCAGGTGGCACGCGGCACGGTGCAGGCCCGGCTGGACCGGCTGCAGGCCCGCGGGGTGATCGGCGGCTTCGGCCCGCAGGTCGACCCGGCCGCGCTCGGCTACCCGGTGACGGCGTTCGCGACGCTGGAGATCTCGCAGGGGCAGGGCAGCGACGTGCGGGCGCACCTGGCGGCCGTGCCGGAGGTGCTGGAGCTGCACACCATTACCGGGCAGGGCGACATGCTGGTGCGGATCGTCGCCCGGTCCAACGCGGACCTGCAGCGGGTGATCGACCGGGTGGTCGGCTTCGACGGGATCGTCCGGGCGTCGACGGCGATCGCCCTGGAGAACCCGGTGCCGTACCGCATCCTGCCGCTGGTCGAGCAGGCCGCCCGGGAGTAGGCCGGGCCGCGGCCGGGCCGATGCGGTGTCAGCAGCCGGGCACGGAGCCGCCGCTGTCGATGGCGTTGAGGGCGGCGACGGCGGAGGCGAGGGTGGTGACCGGGACGAGCTGCAGCCCCTCGGGGGTGTCGACCTTCGCGTCCGAGCACTCGGAGGCGGGGACCAGGAAGACGGTGGCGCCGTCCCGGGCGGCGGCCCGGGTCTTGAGCGAGACGCCGCCGACCGCGCCGATGATGCCCTGGTCGTCGATGGTGCCGGTGCCGGCCACGATCCGGCCGCCGGTGAGGTCGCCGCCGTGGCCGTTGCCGGCGATCTTGTCGATGATGCCGAGGCTGAGCATCTGGCCGGCGCTGGGGCCGCCGATGTCGCCGAGGTCGATCTTCACGCCCACCTGGGAGGGCGACAGGTTGAGGTAGGAGAGCGCGGCGGTGGTGGCGCTGTCCTGGGACTCGGCCATCTGCTGGGCGGTCTCCTGCTCGGCCTTGCCCGGGTCGCGCGCGGGGTAGACGGCCTCGGTGGGCAGCACCGCCTCGTCCTCGCGCGCCCAGGCCCGCAGGGCGGTGCGGAAGCCGATCTTCTCCCCGGCGTTGGTGGCGGAGATGGTGGTGGCGAGGAGCTGCCCGCTGGTGGTCCGCACCGGCTTGCCGGTGACGGTGATGACCGGGACGCCCTTGTAGCTGCCGAGGGTGTCCGCGGTGACACCCGGCTGGGTGAGCGTGAACGGCAGCGGCACGAACGCCGTGACCGCGAACAGCGCGAGCACCAGGCCGGTGCACAGCGCCAGGGCGCGGGTCTTGGGGGCGGTCAGGGCCGGGGGCAGCTTCGCAGGAGACACATCCCGCATCGAACCACACCCGCGGCCCCGCCCGGACCCCGGACGGGATCAGCGCAGCGCGTCGGCGACCTCGGTGGCGGCCTCGACGACGCGGGGGCCGACCCGCTCGGGCACCAGGCCGTTGAGCATCACGACGCCGACGCTGCCCTCGATGCCGCTCAGGCCGACCAGGGCGGCCGCGGCACCGCTGGCGCCGGACTGCTCCTCCGCGCGGGTGATCACGAAGCCCTGTTCGGGGCGGCGCTGGTTGGGGAAGCCGCGGGCCTCGAGGATGGCGCGGCCGGCCGCGCTCTCGTCGAGCGGGTGGCGCAGGCCGGTGCGGTAGGCGACGTGGAAGTCGGTCCAGCTGGGTTCGACGACGGCCACGGCGAGCGCCTCGTTCCCGTCGACCAGGGTGAGGTGGGCGGTGGCGCCGAGGTCCTCGGCGAGGCTGCGCAGGGCGGGCAGCGCGGCCTCGCGGAGCAGCGGGTGGACGCGGTGGGCGAGGCGCAGCACGCCGAGGCCGACCCGGGCCCGGCCGCCGATGTCGCGGCGGACGAGTCCGTGCTGTTCGAGGGTGGCCAGCAGGCGGTAGACCACGGTGCGGTTGACGGCGAGCCGGGCGGCGAGCTCGGTCACGGTGAGCCCTCGCTCGGAGTCGGCGAGGAGCTTGAGGACCCGGACACCGCGGTCCAGGGTTTGGGAGGTTTCTGCAGTCACGACGCGCAAGTCCTTTCCGCGGCGGTCACCGGTCCGGCGCTGGGGCTCGGGCCGGGACGGAGGTGTCACGCGCAGGTGGGGTGTCCGCGCTGGAGAGGGGAACTCGGCGCCATCGACGAGGGCACAACTCCGCGGTGCCCGTCTCGGATCTGGGTGGTCGTTCGAGCGAGCGTGGGGGAAAGGTAGTGAACTCTCGGCAGCCTGCGGAAGTAGTTGTCCAAAATTCGGTCAACATCGACGGAAAGTCGTGACGCAAAAGCGGACAAGATGCCCATAATTCCGGGCCCCATAGCTCAAATGTTCGATATCTGACCGGACTCCGGACAGAGTGCACTGCCGGACGGGGGTCGGCGCGGGCCACCACCGGGGAATCGAAGGCCCGGCGGGCTCAGAGCAGGTTGCGGCCGACCGTCCAGAGCGCGGCGGCGGCCAGCAGGGCGGCGACGGTCCGGGGCGCGAGGCGGAGCCTCCAGTGCCGGCCGGCCAGTCCGTGCCGCAGGCGCACCCCGTACCAGGCGGCCACGAAGGGGAGGGCGAGCAGCAGGGCGGCGTTGTCGTGCCAGGCCGCGAGCAGGTCGCCGTGCAGCAGGTCGTACGCCATCCTCGTGCCGCCGCAGCCGGGGCACTGAAGGCCGGTCAGGCGGCGCCAGGGGCAGAACGGGAGCAGCTGCCCGGGCAGGTGCGGGTCGCGGCCGTACAGGTACCCGGCGCCGGCGAGGCCCGCGGCGAGCAGGGCGAGCGGTGCGGCCGCCGGGTGGCGCAGGGCGGCCGGGAGACGGCCGGCGCCCCCGCCCCGGGTGCTGCTCCCGGGGCGGGGGTGCCGGTTCGGCCGGTCCGGACGCACGGTCAGGAACGCAGCTTGCGGCCCTGGGCGTCGGTGCGGGTGTCGCTGACCAGGAAGATGATGCCGTCGATCAGGGCCCAGAAGCCGAGACCGCCGCAGGTGAGCAGCTGGGCGACACCCATGCCGACGTGGCCGGTGTAGAAACGGCCGATACCGAAGCCGCCGAGGAAGATCTGCAGGAGGCCTGCGACGACCTTGGACTTGTCGGACAGCTCGGGGTTGTTGGCGGTGTACGCCACTGGGGCTCCTCGTTCGATGCAATGGCCGGCTCGCCGTACGGGACGGCGATGTCTCGGCATGTGGGACAGGCACCGGAGCTCCACCGTACGGGGGCGCCCCGACACCGGGCACGCGGAAGATTAACGGATCATACGACTGCGTGTCTCCACAGTTTCTTTGCCAAGAGGAGAGACTCCGCCCGGGGCACTCCGACCCCGAACGGATGTCAGGACGTGGCCCACTCCCGGATGCGGGCGATCCGCGCCTTCAGCTGATTGGCCGTCGCCTGCGCGGTCAGCGGCCCGCCGCACTGGCGGCGCAGCTCGTTGTGGATGGTGCCGTGCGGCTGGCTGGTGCGGTGGTGCCAGGCGGCGACCAGCGCGTTGAGCTCCTTGCGCAGCTCGCGCAGCTCCTGGTGGGTCACCACCGGCCGCTGCTCGGCGGGCAGTTCGATCAGATCCGCCTCCTCGGCCGGCTTGGCCTTGGAGCGCTGGATCTGCCGGTGCTGGCGCTTCTGCAGCAGCATCTGCACCTGGTCCGGCTCCAGCAGGCCCGGAATGCCGAGGTAGTCCTCCTCCTCCTCGCTGCCCGGGTGCGCCTGCATGCCGAACTCCATGGCGTTGTACAGCACCCGGTCGAAGACCGCGTCGCTGCCCAGCGCCTCGTAGGAGAACTCCTCGCCGCCGGTGTCCGGCCCGTCGTTGGCCTTCTCGGCCTCGGCGAGCAGCCGGTCCTCCTCGTCGAAGAGGCCCTCGCCCTCCTTCTTCGGCCGGTCGAGGACGTGGTCGCGCTGCAGCTCCATCTCGTTGGCGAAGCCCAGCAGCATCGGGATGGTCGGCAGGAAGACCGAGGCCGTCTCGCCGCGCTTGCGGGCACGCACGAAGCGGCCGACCGCCTGGGCGAAGAACAGCGGGGTGGAGATCGAGGTGGCGTACACGCCGACGCACAGCCGGGGCACGTCGACGCCCTCGGACACCATGCGCACCGCGACCATCCAGCGCGAGGTGCCGGCCGAGTAGTCGGAGATCCGCTTGGAGGCCTCGGCCTCGTCGGAGAGGACGAGGGTGACCTTCTCGCCGCTGATCTCGCGCAGCATCTTGGCGTAGGCGCGGGCCACGTTCTGGTCGGTGGCGATGACCAGGCCGCCGGCGTCCGGGATCGCCTTGCGGACCTCGCTCAGCCGCCGGTCGGCGGCCTGCAGCACGCTCGGGATCCACTCGCCCTGCGGGGAGAGCGCGGTGCGCCAGGCCTGGGCGATCAGGTCCTTGGTCATCGGCTCGCCGAGCCGGGCCTCCAGCTCGTCGCCGGCCTTGGTGCGCCAGCGCATGTTGCCGCTGTACGAGAGGAAGATCACCGGACGGACGACGTGGTCGGCGAGCGCGTGCCCGTAGCCGTAGGTGTAGTCCGCGACGGACTTGCGCAGGCCTTCGGAGTCCGGCTCGTACTGGACGAACGGGATCGGGTTGGTGTCCGACCGGAACGGCGTACCGGTCAGCGCCAGCCGCCGGGTGGCCGGCTCGAAGGCCTCGAAGCAGGCCTCGCCCCAGGACTTCGAGTCACCGGCGTGGTGGATCTCGTCCATGATCACGAGGGTCTTGCGGGCCTCGGTCCGGTTCCGGTGCAGCATCGGGTTGACCCCGACGCCCGCGTAGGTGACGACGATGCCGTGGTAGTCCTTGGAGAGCGGGCCCGAGGAGTAGGCCGGGTCCAGCCGGATGCCTATCCGGGCCGCGGCCTCCGCCCACTGCTTCTTCAGGTGCTCGGTCGGGGCGACGACCGTCACCTGCTGCACCAGGTGGTTGTGCAGCAGGTACGAGGCCAGGGTGAGGGCGAAGGTCGTCTTGCCTGCGCCCGGGGTGGCGACCGCCAGGAAGTCCCGGGGCTGCTTCTCGATGTACTTGTCCAGCGCGCCCTGCTGCCACGCCCTCAGCTTGCCGGCCGTACCCCAGGGGGCACGGCCCGGGAAGGCCGGGGACAGGTGGTGCGAGGCGTTCGACGTGCCGGCCGGGCGGACGGGCGCGTGCGGCGAGGCAACGTCGGAGAACAGCGGCGACATCGGGGAAGCGGCGGCGGTACTCACGGGCTCCGGAGGGGATCGTCGCAGGTCAGGGGCGTTTTTCTCGGCCCCGGCCGGCAGTCGGGCGGCGGTCGGACAACCAGCCCAGCCTACCGGCCCGCACCGCGTGGCCCACCCAGGCTCGACCGTCGCACGGACCGCCCGGGCGTGAGGGGGATCACAGCGCGGGGCCGGTAAGGGCGAGCCCGGGCGGCACTCCCCCACGGGTGGAACGGTCGGGCCCCGGCCGTCACAGAACCCACACACGTCACACGTTCCGCCCGCGAACTTCGGGGCAGGACGACATCGGGAGGAACCGACATGTCTGCTGCGCCCGTCCTCGTCGAGCAGGTCGTCCAGGCCCGCCTCTTCGTCACCACGCACCGCACCGCCGCACTGCGGGTCACCCTGCACTACCGGTCGGACGACCCGCTGGCCGTCCGGATGTTCTTCCCCGCCGAGTTCTCGCTGGACGGCGAGGCGCTCCCCGAGGCCCCGGCGGAGGTCGAGTGGGTCTTCGCCCGGTGGCTGCTCGCCGCCGGCCTGGACGCGCCGAGCGGCGTCGGCGACGTGCACGTCCGCCCCACGGCGGGCGGGCGGACCATGGTGGAGCTGCGCTCCGCCGAGGGCGTCGCACTGGTCCGGTTCGAGGCGGCCGACCTGCGGCGCTTCCTGTTCGAGAGCTACCTGGCCGTCCCCGAGGAGCGGGAGGCCCTGCTGCTGGACGCCGACCGGGCACTCGCCGAACTGCTCGGCTGAGCCGGCGCGCTCAGCCCGAGAGCCTGCGCATCAGCCGCACCCCCTGCCCGGGCGTCATGTGCGGCAGGTACGCCTTGCCGATCGCCCTGGTGATGGCGGGCAGTGCCGCCGGGTCCGGGTAGACCATGTACATGGGCCGGTACTCGGGCTGGAACTTCGCCTTGAAGGCCAGCAGCGACCGGAAGCCGTACACCGGCTCCAGCACCTTGCCCATCCAGTCGAGCATCCGCTGCAGCGCGGTCGGCGGCCCGCCCCGGTCCGAGCGGGCCAGCGGCGCCCCGGACAGGCTGAGGAACCGCGCGCCCTCCTCCTTGAAGCCGAGTGCGGCCGAGGCGATCAGGAACTCCATCACCCCGCGGAAGCCCTCCGCGCGGCGGCGCATGAAGTCCAGCGTCCAGCCGACCGGCTGCCCGCCCTCGTAGACCGGCATCCAGCTGGTCAGCCCGTGCACCGTGCGGTCGCCGTCCACCGCGACGAGCATCCGCACCGCCGGGTCGTCGAGCTCGGCCAGGCCGCCGAGGGTGAAGCCCATCTCCGGCAGCCCCTTGTCGGAGACCCACTCCTCCGAGATGGAGCGGATCTGGTCGCGGATGCCGATCGGCGCCTCCCGGTACGTCCACCACTCGGCGGTGATGCCCTGCTTGCCGGCCTTGTTCAGGGAGGTCCTGATGTCCTGCCACTTCTTGCCGGTGAAGGCCAGGTCGGGCAGCGGCACCACGGTGTCCTCGGCGACCTGCAGGGAGCGCCAGCCGAGCCGGTCGGCGGCGTGCCGCGCGTCCGCGGTGACGCTGTAGAAGCACGGCGTCCAGCCGCGGGTGTCGCAGTACCGGGCGAAGCCGGCGACCGCCCGCCGCCGGGCCTCCGGCTCGCCGAACGGGTCCCCGGTGGTGAGCGCCACGGTGGCGATCACCCGGTACGGCACGGCGGCCCTGCCCTCCTCGTCGAACCAGTAGTGGTTGCCGTCCCAGGTGGAGATGAAGGAGATCGTGGATCCGCCGTACTCGGTGAGCAGCGCGCGGGCCCGGGCCGCGGCCTCGGCGTCCACGTGCACCACCGGCCGCCGGAAGGCCACCAGCAGTGCGGTCAGCGCCACCGCCCAGAACACCGGGCCGACCGCGATCTCCAGCGCCTGCGCGCCGCCGCCCGCGGCGATCGGCCGGTCGGGCAGCAGTTCCTCGTAGGCGGGCGGCAGCAGCTCGGCCGGCAGCCCGGCGGCCAGGCCCGCGGCGGAGGCGTCCGGCTCGTACTGCGACCGCAGCAGCATCCCGATGCCCACGTACGCGCCGCAGCAGACCAGCAGCGCGACGCCCACCACCGCGGCCAGCCGGTTCCGCACCCGGGGGGCCGTCCGCTGGTCGAAGCTGCGCCGGGTCACCACCTGCAGCACCAGCATCGCCACCGGCAGCAGCAGCGCCTCCCCGATCAGCTCGAAGAGCAGGCCGGTGCCGCCGTCCTCGGCGAAGTCGTCGTAGTTGATCGCCAGCAGCCACCACAGCACGCCGACCCAGGCCAGCTCGGTGACCACGGTGATCCACCAGGCGAGCCGCAGGCCGCGGCGCAGCCCCTCGGCGAGGACGAGCAGCAGGACGGGCACCAGGGCGGCCATCAGCCGGCCGGGCGAGTCGAAGAACCGGACGTCCGAATGGGCGCGGGCACAGGCCCGTGCGGACTCCGCGCACGCGGCGGCGACCTCGGCGCCCGAGGGGACGTGCGAGAAGTAGAGGTCGGCGAGGGTGTTGAAGGGGCCGATGGCGTCCCGGTAGAGGGAGGCGACCAGCGGTCCGATCGCGGTGGCGGCGAGGGTGAGCGCGACCAGCACCCGGGTCTCGGTGTGCGAGGCGCGGTGCGGGCGGCCGCGGTGCCGGTGCATCAGGGCGCCCGCGGCCAGCCCGGCCAGCGTGGCGGCGACCCGCTGGACGCCCTGCAGGTGCCCGACGTAGAGCATCAGCACCAGCGGGACGAGCACCGTGACCAGGCGCAGCCGGCGCCGCCAGAGCGCGGTGAGCCGGTAGCTGACGACGGCGGCGAGGGCGAACAGGCCGATGGTCGGGCCGACGGCGATCTGGTCCTGGATCTGCTTCGTCCAGCCGAGGTCGGCGGCGACGCCGAGCCGGACGGCGGCGGTGCCGAGCAGGGTGCCGGCGATCTGGCCGCCGAGCAGCACGGCGCCGGTGAGCGCGGTGCCGAGCCGCAGTTCGGCGAACGGCCCGAGCAGGGCCAGCAGCAGGCTGGTCACCACGTAGGAGCCGATGCCGGAGCACCAGAACAGCGAGGTGACGGGTGTCCACCAGTGGCCGTCGGCCAGGCTGGGGATGCCGACGCCGACGTCCGGCAGGAGGGTGTCGGAGGGCCCGGTGCCGAGGCTGCCGGTGGCCGCGCCGACCGCCCAGAGGGCGGCGAGCAGGGCGAGGGTGAGCGGTGCGCGGCGCAGTCGGGCGAGGGCGGCGGTGGCGAGCCGCAAGGCGCGGCTGCCGTGCTCGGGCTGCGGGTGCAGGGGTGCGGTATCGGTGGCGGGGGCTGTGGGTTCGGTCATGCGATCAGTCCCGTCTGCCGGGCCGGCCCGCGGCCCCGGGCGGTCTGCAGGTGGCGGCGGGTCCGGTCGAACGGGCTCCACGAGGCGGGGCTGCAGTCCATCGGGCTCCTGTCGGCCGCGGGTCGGGTCAGGCGGCGCGGACGAGGTGGGCGTAGACGACGACGTTGCCGTCGTAGCCGTCCCGGTGGGTGAAGCCGCCGCCGCAGGTGATCAGCCGCAGCTGGGCGTTGGGGGCGGCGGCGTAGACCTTGCGGTCGGGGAAGTCCTTCTTGGGGTAGACCTCGACGCCGTCGACGGCGAACCAGGCGGTGCTGCGGTCGGCGCGGACGACCTCCACCTGGTCGCCGCGGTGGAGCGTGCCGAGCCGGTAGAAGACCGCGGGGCCGCTGCCGGTGTCGACGTGGCCGGCCAGGACGGCGGTGCCGCTCTCGCCGGGTGCGGTGCCTGCGGCGTACCAGCCGGCCAGGTTGTCGTCGTCCTCGGGCGGCGGCTCCAGGCTGCCGTCGGCGTCGAGGGCGAGGCCGGTGACGGGGGCGTCCACGCCCGCGGCGCGGATGCGGACGCGGGTGGGCGCGGACCTGGGCATCGGCGGGGCGACGACGATCGGCGCGCCGAGCGCGTCGACGCCCTGTCCGGCGGTGGGCAGCGGCGGCAGGATGCGGCCGCCGTGCAGCATCCAGGCGCCGAGCACCAGCGCGGCGGCGGCCGCCAGCGTGCCCGGCCAGGGGCTCCTGTGCTGTCCGCCCACCCGTGCTCCCGTCCGGTCGGGTCCGCGGTCCGCGGTCCGTCTCAAGTGAAGGGCTGTCAGCCGCCCGGGGCATCCGCCACTGCCCCGCCCAGGTGAGCCTCCGGTCGGCGGCGGCGGACGGCGGGCAGCCGGGGGCGGGTGAGGAAGCCCTCGGCGAGCGCGTTGGCGAAGCCGATCGCGAAGAGCTCGGTGGACTTCTCGTAGAGCATGTAGCGGGGATGCCACTCGGGCCGGTACTTGGCGTTGGCCCGGTAGAGGGACTCCAGCTGCCACCAGCGGGAGAAGAACCGCAGCACCGCGCGCCACAGCCGGAGCACCGGCCCGGCGCCGAGCCGGGCGCCCTCCTCGAAGACGGCCCGGAACATCGCGAAGTTCAGCGAGACCCGGACGACCGGCAGTTCGCCGGCGGCGCCGCGCAGCAGCAGCTCGGTGACCATGAACTCGACCAGGCCGTTGTCGGACTCCCGGTCACGGCGCATCAGGTCGAGGGAGAGCCCGCGCTCGCCCCAGGGCACGAAGCTGAGCAGGGCGCAGGTGCGGTCGTTCTCGTCCCGGCACTCGATCATCAGGCAGTCGCCGTCGGCCGGGTCGCCGAGCCGGCCGAGCGCCATCGAGAAGCCGCGTTCGGTGCGGCCGTGCCGCCAGGCGTCGGCGAGCCGGACGAGGTCGGCCATCTGTTCGGGGGGCACGTCCCGGTGGTAGCGGGCGACCGCCCGGTAGCCGGCCTTCCGGACCCGGCCGTGCGCCTGCCGCAGCGGGCGCATGGTGCGGCCCTCCAGGGTGAAGCCCGCCGTCTCGACCACGGCCTCGTCGCCGAACTCCAGGGCGCGCAGCCCAGCCACCCGGGTGTAGGTGGTGGCGGCGGCCTCCCCGGCGCCGGTGACGGCCGGAATCCAGCCCTGTTCGCGCAACTGGCGGTGCCACACCTCGATCGCCTGCGGCCAGGCCTCGGGGTCGCCGATCGGGTCGCCGGAGGCGAGGGCGACGCCGTTGACGACGCGGTGCAGCACGGCGGCCTTGCCGGACGGCGACCAGCAGACCGCCTTGTCGCGGCGGAGCGCGAAGTAGCCGAGCGAGTCGCGGGCGCCGTGCCGGGCCAGCAGTTCGCGCAGCCGCCGCTCGTCGTCGGGCTGCTGCTCGACGCGCCCGCGCGGGGAGCGGAACAGCACCCGCAGCGCGACCAGCAGCAGGGCCGCGCCGAGCAGGTTGATCCCCAGGTCCACCCAGCCGGGCACGTCGACGTCGGCGACCTGGACGACCCCGGAGAGGGTGAGCAGGCGCAGCAGCACGTACAGCGAGGCGTCGCCCCAGTCGGGCGGGGTGCCGGGGTAGGTGGCGCGGACGACGGCGGCGCCGAGCACGGTGAGCAGGGCGCCGCCGGCCACCAGGACGACGGCGGCCAGCAGCACGTTGCCTCGGGTGCCGCGGGCGGTGAAGACGGGCCGGCCGATCAGCAGGGCCGCGAGCAGGGCGACGGTGATCAGGGCGGAGATCCAGTTGAAGGGGTGTTCGCGGTAGTCGGGGTAGGCGAGCGCGAGGGCGAAGAGCGCGGTGTACAGCGCGACCAGGACGGTGGTGACGATCCAGGCGGCCCGCTTGCGGCGGCGCAGCATGACGGCGAGCAGCCCGGCGAAGAGTGCGCCGGTGAAGCCGGAGGCGACCAGGACGGGGGTGAAGAAGTCGCCCCGGTTGGCCCGTTGGACCTGTTGGCGGAACGGCTCGATCATCCCGGCGACCAGGTTGAGCAGGGCGACCACCCGGACGTACCACTCGGCGCCGGTGGCGAAGCGGCGGCGCCAGGCGGGCACCGGCGGCTCCGGGCGGCGTTCGGGGGCGGGTGCGGGGGGCTTCGCCGGTGCCGGGCGGCGGGGCTGCGCGGCGGCCGGGGACGCCTCGGGCGCGGGGCGGGGGGTGGGCGGGGCGGCGGAAGGTGTGTCGGCGGGCGCGGGTCCGGTCGTGGGTCCGGCGGTGGGTCCGGCGGTGGGTTCGGCGGTGGCCGGTTCCACGGCGGGCGTTTCCACGACGGCGGGTTCGGCGGCGTCGGGGGCGCCGGCCAGCACGTTGTAGAAGGAGGTCCTGGCTTCGACGATCCGCCGGTGGATGCGGTTCTCGCGCCGCTCGGCGCGGGCCATCCGCTTGGGGCGGGTACGGTAGCGCCAGCGCGCCCACGGGCTCTGCGGGCGGGCCAGCCGGACCGCGCCGACCATCGCCAGCGGCGGCAGCATCACCCCGAGCAGGCCGGTCCAGATCTTGCCCTTGAACAGGGTGATCGCGACCAGGACCAGCAGCACCCCGGCGCCGACCAGCTGTCCGGGCGTCAGGTGGGAGCTGAAGCCGCCGAGCGGCAGCTCGCCGAGCAGCAGCAGGGCGATGACCACTACCACCAGGATCACCGCGTCGACGGACTTGCGGCCCTCCTCGCTCCAGTAGACGTCCTGCAGGTGGAGCACGAGGGCGAACTCGTCGAGGACCAGGCCTGCGCCGATCCCGAAGCCGACGGCGAGCACGTTCCACAGCTGCCCGCCGTCGCCGCGGACGGTGAACGCGCCCACCCCGCAGATCAGCAGCAGCGCCTGGCCGAACACCACGTGGTGGATGTGCAGGCCGCCGGGGGTGACGTTGCCGGGCCACCAACTGGTGCCGCGCCGGATCATCCGGACGCTGAAGCGGATGAACAGGAAGGAGGCCAGCAGCCCCACCAGCAGCAGGAACAGCGGCTCCCGCCCGGTGTCGACGATCCGCTCCCGGTACGCGTCGAGCAGCGACTGCCACATGGCGTACGGGACCTCCGGGCGTCGGTGCGGGGACGGCTCCCCACCATCTGACGACGGCTCAGCCGGGCCCCGCCACCGGGCGACCCGGTGCGATGGTCCGAACGGGCGAGCGTTTCGGCCGACCCCGCCGGGTCCGTTCCGCGTTCCCCGGCGCAGCGGCTCCGACGTGCCATGCTGTGGGCCGCACCCCACCCCGGACCGTCGATCCGACTGTCGGACTGTCAGCCCACGCGGTCCCGCTGCGAACAGACACTCCCCGAACGGAGACGACCATGGACGCTCTCTCCCGCAGGACACTCCTGGCCGGCGGCGCCGCCACCGCAGCCGCCCTCGCCGCCGGCTGCGCGGGCAAGCGCTCCGACGGCGGCGAACAGGCGGCGCCTCCCGTCCGGGCCTCGGGAGCAGCCGGCTCGGACATCCCCAAGCCGCCCGCATCGCTGATCGGCGACGGGTCGACCTCCGACTCGGGCCCGCAGCCGCACCAGCCGGAGGCCGTGCCACTGGAGCTCGGCCAGCGCCCCCCGCAGTTCGTGGTGTTCTCCTGGGACGGCGCCGGCGAGCTCGACAACGGGCTGTTCAGCCGCTTCCGCAAGCTCGCCCGGGACCACGACGCCCGGATGACGTTCTTCCTCAGCGGCATCTACACCCTCCCCGAGTCCAAGCGGGAGCTGTACCGGCCGCCGCAGCACCCGGTCGGCGCCTCCGACATCGGCTACCTGAGCGACGACCACATCCGGGAGACCGTCCGTCAGGTCGGCGAGGCCTGGCTGGAGGGCCACGAGATCGGCACCCACTTCAACGGCCACTTCTGCGGCCCCACCGGCGGCGGCCGCTGGTCGCCCGAGGACTGGGACAGCGAGATCCAGCAGGCCATGGACTTCGTCATGAACTGGCGGACCAACACCGGCTTCACCGACCTGCCCGCACTGCCCTTCGACTACCGCAAGGAGCTGATCGGCGGCCGCACCCCCTGTCTGGAGGGCCAGCGCGGGCTGCTCCCGACCGCCGCCAAGCGCGGCTGGAAGTACGACAGCAGCGGCCCCGGCGGCCTCCAGGTGTGGCCGCAGAAGTTCCAGGGCGGGGCGCTGTGGGACCTCCCTCTGCAGTCCGTCCCGTTCCCCGGGCACAGCTTCCAGGTGCTGTCGATGGACTACAACATCATGTACAACCAGTCCGGCAGCAGCACCAAGGGCGACTCCGGGCAGTACGGCGCCTGGCAGAACCAGGCCCGGGACTCCTACCTCGCCGGCTTCGAGCGCGCGTACAACACCAACCGGGCCCCGCTGGTCATCGGCAACCACTTCGAGCAGTGGAACGGCGGCATCTACATGAACGCCGTCGAGGAGGCCCTCAAGGCGATCGCGGGCAAGCCCGAGGTGCGGCTGGTGTCCTTCCGGCAGCTGGTCGAGTGGCTGGAGGCCCAGGACCCGGCAGTGCTGCGCAAGCTGCAGTCGCTCGGCCCCGGCGAGTCCCCGTCCGGCGGCTGGCAGTCCTTCCTCGGCGGCCCCGCCGGCTCCTGAGGCCCGGCTTCGGGCAGCCGATCAGGGGCGCGTGGGGGCACCCCCCACGCGCCCCTTGTGTGCCACCCATGACCTGCGAAGACGCGCGCTAGGCGGCAGCCTTGCGGCCTGTCGACGTCCGGCCGGACACCAGGGCGCCCAGCAGTGCCACACCGGTCATCACCAGGAAGATCGCCGCGAACGCGCCGGCCGGGGCCGAGGCGTCCTGGGCGGCGGCCGCCGAGCCGCCGCCCAGGCCCGCGAACAGCACGCCGGCCAGGCCGATCAGCAGCACGTTGCCCAGCGCGTCGCTCAGCTGGACCGCCGCCGAGTTGGCGCCGGTGTCCTCCGGCGCCGACAGCTTCATCATCAGCACGCTGATGCTCGCCACCGCCAGGCCCATGCCGACACCGCCGACCGCCCAGGCCACCGCCGCCGCCCAGGCCGGCACCGCCGGCACCAGCACCAGCGCGGCACCCGAGATCGCCACCGCGGTCAGCACGAAGCCCGCCCGGATCAGCGCCTCCCGGTGCCGGTCCGCCCAGGACCGCCCCTGCAGCCAGGAACCGAGTGCCCAGGACAGGCCGCCGCTGGTCAGGGTCAGACCGGCCAGGGTCGGCGACAGGTGGCGCTGGGTCACCATCATCAGCGGCACGAACGCCTCCGCCGCGAAGAACGCACCCGCCGCGACCCCGCGCAGCAGGATCACCGTCGGCAGCCCGCGGGCCGCCCGCAGCGTGCCCGGCGGCAGCAGCCGCACCACGGCCGGCAGCAGCAGCGCCGCACCCACCGCGGCCGGCACCAGGCCCACCACGTCCAGGCGCTGGCCCGCGTACTGGAGCAGCCCGGCGCCGAGCGCAGCCAGCGCCGCGCACCACGTCCGGCGCCGGTCGAAGGGGGCGGGGCGCAGCGGCGGCTGGGCCCGCTCGGCCCGGCGCAGCGCCGGGCCCATCACCAGCAGCGGCAGCACGATCAGCGCCGGCACCGCCAGGAACACCCAGCGCCAGCCGAGGTGCTGGGTCACCGCGCCGGCGACCAGCGGCCCGACGATCGAGGGCAGCACCCAGGCCGCCGAGAACGCCGCGAACACCGAGGGCCGCAGCCGCTCCGGGAAGGCCCGCCCGACCACCACGTACAACGCGACGATGACGAGGCCGCCGCCCAGGCCCTGGATCGCCCGGCCCGCGACGAACGGCCACATGCCGACCGCGGTGCCCGCCACCACCAGGCCCGTCCCGAAGACGGCTATGCCGGTGAACAGCGGCGCCAGCGGCCCGCGGCGGTCGCACCACTGGCCGGACACCACCAGGGCGAACAGCGTGGTGGTGAAGTATCCGGAGAAGGCGAAGGCGTACAGCCCCAGGCCGTCCAGCTGGCGGGCGGCGACCGGCATGGCCGTGTTCACCGCCGTCGCCTCGAAGGCCAGCAGCAGGACCACCGAGACGATCCCCAGGGTCAGCGCCCGGTAGGGGCCGCTCATCACGCCGCCGGCGGAGTCGGCGTCGGGCACGGGGGCAGCGCGGTCGACCGGGGTCGATGAGGAGGTGGTGGCCATGCCTGCCATCGTAAGGCGCTCACGACCGTGTGACTCCTGACCCGGAGGAGGTGATCGTCTCCGCCCTCCGGTGTAGGACCTCCGCCGGCCCCCGCGGCTCAGTGCAGCACCTTCAGCCCGAGCACCCCGCCGAGGATCAGCAGCAGGCAGGACACCCGGGCCGCCGTCAGCGCGTCGCCCAGCACCGTCATCCCGTACAGCGCCGTGCCGACCGCACCGATGCCCACCCAGACGGCGTAGCCCGTCCCCAGCGGGATGCTCCGCAGCGCGAAGGCGAGACCGCCCATCGAGAGCGCCAGCGCCACGGCGAACACCACGGTCGGCAGCGGGCGCGAGAACCCCTTGGTCGCCTCCAGCGCCACCGCCCAGACGGTCTCCAGCACACCCGCGACGATCAACACCAGCCAGGCCACGACGGCACCTCCGCAGTAAGGGGCGGCAGCTCTTCCGCTGCCGCCGCAGTACCGCGCCGTCTTGTCCTGCCGGGTACGACGCACCTCGTCCGGGGCGCAGGTCCGCGCCTCCCACCGAACGTAACACAGGACGACACACGGAATTCATACTCGAATATTGACGCACCCCCGCCCGCACCCCATAAGATGAATTCACCAGCACGGCGGGGGCCCGAAAAGGGGCCGCCACCACGACAGTGACGACAGGAGTCGGCCATGAACAGGAAGACGGCGGCGATCGCAGCGCCCCGCACCTGTGCCGCCCGTTGTCCCGGCTGTCGCTGTTCCTGCTGCGCCTGACGCGCGCACCGCTCCACCCCTCTCATGACGGGCCCGCACGGGCATCTCCGTCACCCCGGCCGTGTGCCCGAGTGGTTCAGGGAGCCGCCTGCAAAGCGGTTTACGTGGGTTCAATTCCCGCCACGGCCTCCATTTCCGCGCCACCGGACGGCGAATTCCGCCGCCCGGCGGTGCGGCATTTCCTTTTCCGCCCGAGGGGATTTCCCGAATTCCCTGCGCGCATGGAAACGGCGCGGGCCGACCCGGTTGTCCGGGCCGGCCCGCGCCGTCGGCCTGCAGGTCAGTCGATGACCGGCGGGTTGGCCGAGCCGCCGCGCCAGGTCTCCTCGTCCTCGACCAGGTAGTCGGGGCGCTGGCCGTTGTTCTTGTCCTTCTTCTTGCCGGCTGCGGCGTTGCCGCCGTGGAAGCCGCCGCCGGGGGCACCGCCCTGCCCGGCCCGGCCCTTGCCGATGCCGGAGCCGCCCTCGGTGAACGTGCGGCCGCCGGTGCCGCCCTTGGCGCCGCCGATCACACCGCCGCCGCGACGGACCAGACCGCTGCCGCCCTTGCCGCCGGCACCCTTGCCGCCGGCTCCGGCCGCGCCCGCACCGGGCATGCCGCCCATGCCGGGCATCCCCGGCCGGCCGGCGCCTCCACCGGTACCGGCACCGCCCGCGCCGCCGCCGGTCCGACCGCCGGCACCGCCGCCGGGGCCCGTGGCACCGCCGCGACCGGCGCCGCCGGTCGTGCCGCCGCGGCCGGGCAGCGCACCACCGCCGAGGCCGCCCGGGATCATACCTCCGCCGCCGATGCTGCCACCGCCGCCGAGGTTGCCGCCGCCGAGACCACCGCCACCGCCGGGGCTCGTGGGCAGCGTGCCGGTGCCGCCACCGCCGGGGGTCGGGTGCGTCCCGACCGGCGGCAGGCTGTCGATGTTGGTGCTCGGCGGGTTGACCGGGCCGGTCGGAATCCCCGGCGTGCTGCCGGGCGGCAGGTCGCCCGGCAGCGGGGTCGGGATCGCCGGCGTGTGCGGGATCTGCTGCTTCGGCCCCTGCGGGTCGACCTGCCCCGGCTTGTCCGACCGGTCGTCCGGCACGCCGTTCGGGTACTTCGGCGGCACGGGCGGCGGGCAGACGGTGTTCGGCGGGACGGGGTTCTCCGGCTCCGGCGGGAACGGCCGCTCCGGCTCGTGGATGTTCCCGGTCTGCGGCGGGCGCATGTAGCTGGCGGCCTGCGTGTACTGCGGGGCCAGGTGCTCCATGACGCCGATGGCGTACTGGTGGGAGATCTCGGTCGCGGACAGCTCGCCGTAGTTCTTGTTGACCGCGCTGATCCGGTCCATGCCGCCCGCCAGGTCGGCCTTGAACTGGGCGTCGGAGCGGTCGAAGCCGTCACCGACCAGCTTCACCCCGCGATCGAAGGTGCTGGGCACCTTGATCTGCGCCATGGTCTCCTTGGCCTGCTGCAGCGCCTGACCGGCGTACTTCATGGCGGCGGACGTGTTCTGGGCGTGGGCTGCCGTGTTGGTCATGCTGGACTGCAGGAGGGTCGCCCGCTTGGTGAAGCCGTCAGCGGCAGCGCCCTCCCAGTTCGCCGTGGCGTGCTGAACGGCGCGCTGCAGGTCGGTGATCGCCTGCTCCAGCTCCTTCTGGACGTTGGTCCAGTGCTGGCTGACCTCGTGGACGCGCTCCGGCCGGGAGTGCTCGATCATCCGCTTGAGCGGGATCAGGTCCTCGTGTTCGAACTTGCTCATGTCACGCTCCCCCGGACTGGATCGACTTCGTCGAGGCGACGAACTCGTCCTCGCGCGTCCGGTACGCGGTGGTGACCGCGTGCGTCTTGTCCCCGAAGTCGTTGATCAGCGAGTCGAGTTCCTGGATGTGCTGGCTCAGGAACTGCTGCATCTGCGAGTGTGCGGCGAAGAGCTTCTTCGCCTCGTCGAAGTTCGCGCCGAAGTCGTCGCTGACGAGGACCGTGTTGTACTTCGCCTTGTTGCCACACTCGCTCAGGCCCTGCTGCAGGGCCCGCAGGCGCTTCACGACGGCTTCCAGCTCGCCGGTGTTGACGCGGTATCCGTCGGCCATGTCACTCCTCCCCCTGGAGTCCGTACTTCCCCGTTGTTGCTGCACCCCGTCGTCAACGGGGCTTGACGCCCTGACAGGGCATCCGATCGTATCGCTTCTAGGCCGTGTACTGACACACTGTCACCGCGGCGGATTACCGCCCTGGTACGGGTTCTGGTACGGCTGCTGCTGGGGGTAACCGGGAGGCGGGGGCTGCGTCCCGTAGGGCTGCTGGGCCGGCGGCCAGCCGGGTGCGGCACCGTAGGGCGCGGGGCCCTGCGGCGGCACCGGGCCGTTCGGCGGCCTGCGGCGGCTGCGGGTGGCCACGACGACCACGATCACGAAGAGGACCACCAGGACGGCCGCGCCGGCGACCAAGTGCAGCGGAGTGATGCCGGAGGACTTGGTCACCGGCTTCGGCACCACCGCCCCGGGCGAAGCGGCACCGGGCGCGGCCGCACCCTCGGGCTTGGTCAGCGGCCCCTCCGGGCTGCTGACCGGGATGTCCATGGTGAGCGCTTCGTAAGGCCGGATGACGCCGTAGCCGAAACGCAGGTCGGGGAGCTTGGCGCCGTCGGACGAAACCGGAAGGGCCGCCGACTTGACCAGTCGGTTGGCGACCTGGCCTGCCGTGAGATCGGGGAACTTGGCGCGGACGAGTGCAGCCGCAGCAGACACGTAGGCGGTGGCATCGGAGGTACCGCTGGCAAGGCAGTACTGGCTCGTCCCGCACTTACCGGCGCTCACGATCTCCGCGCCGGGTGCCGCGAGTCGGATCTCGGGCCCGGAGTTGGACTTCGCCCACACCTCAAGGGACTTGTCCACCGCCGCAACGGCGAGCACCCCGGGAAGGTTCGCCGGATTCGCCACCGCGCCGGAGGTGTTGCCCGCACCGGCCACGACCAGCACGTCGTGCTGGTAGGCGTAGGCGACCGCGCCGTCCATCTCGCTGTTGGTGATCGTGGCTGCCTGGGAGATGTTGATGACCTTGGCGCCGTGGTCGACGGCCCACCGGATGCCCTGCGGAATCACGTCGAGGCCGCTGGCGTCACCCTTGTAGACGGGCAGGATCTTCACACCGGGTGCCAGCCCCACGACACCGGCGGAGCCTCCGTGGCCGTGCCCGGCGATCAGGCTGGCCATGCCCGTGCCGTGCGAATCCGTCGGCTTCGTGTTGAGGTTCTTGCCGCTCTCGTCGTACCCCGGCAGGACCTGGCCGGTGAGGTCGGGGTGGGTGGCGTCGACGCCGCTGTCGATGACGGCGACGGTCACGCCCTCGCCCTTGGTGACCGACCAGACCTTCTCGAGCTGGAAGTACTGGTTGGCCCACTGGCCGTCCCGCACCTGGTCCGCGGCCGCCCCCGGGGCGGCCGTCAGCAGCAGTGCACCTGCCAATGTCGTGGCGCCAAGCGCGCGCATGGCCCTGGTCAGCGTCATCACTACCCCGTCAGTCGTCTGCTGCTGCCCGTACGTTGTCGTCACGCCCCCGTGATCACAGGGCGCTTCGATCGTATCGTCTGTCCGGCGTGTACTGACTCTCCCTCAACCCCAGCGCGCCCCTCGGGCGACGGTGCGTCAGCCGGTGACGGTGGCGTCCTCGGGGAGGATCGGGAGGCGGCCGACGGGCATGCCGGTGGCGGCGCGGACGGCCGCGGCGACCGCGGCGGGGGCGACGACCGCGGGGACGCCGCTCACCGCCTTGGCACCGAAGGGCGCGACCACGTCGCGTTCCTCGAGCAGCAAGGCGATCCGGATATCGGGGGTGTCGAGCGCGGTGGGCAGCCGGTAGCCGGTGAGGGAGGCGTTGGCGAGCCGGCCGCCCTCGGTGCGGAGGTTCTCCATCAGGGCGAGGCCGATGCCCTGGGCGACGGCGCCCTCGATGCGGTCCTCGATCTGGCGGGGGTTCAGCGCCCGGCCGACGTCCTGGGCGACGGTGACGTCGACCACCCGGACGGCGCCGAGTTCGATGTCGACGTCGACGACGGCCCGCATCGCGCAGAACGCGATGGAGACGAAGGCGTCGCCGTGCCCGTTCTCGTCCAGCGGCTCGGTGGGGTGCGGGCGGCACTGGGCGGTGGCCCAGAGCTCCTTGCCCTCCAGGGCCTCGGCGACGGGCATGCCCAGCACGCCGTCGTACGAGGTGATCTTGCCGTCGGCGATGGAGAGCAGTTCGACCGACATGCCGAAGTTGGCGGCGATCGGCTGCAGCAGCTGGTGGCGGACCATCAGCGCGGCCTTCTCCACGGCGCCGCCGGACACCCAGGTGTGCCGGCCGCGGGCGGACGGGCCGGCCGGCGACTGGTCGCTGTCGACCGGGGCGACGTAGACCTCGGAGACGCCGAGCACGCTCTGCACGATCTGCCGGGCGAGCGTGGCGAAGCCCTGGCCCGCGTCGACGGCGGCGCAGATCACGGTGGCGTGGTCGCCGCTGACCCGGACGGTGGCGGTGGAGACCTCGTCCTCGCCCTCGGCGCCGAGCATGTGCACCATGCCGACGGCGTAGCCGATGCCGCGGCGCACCGCGGCCGGGTCGCCGGCGCCGCCGGGCCCGCCGGGGAGCAGCCACTCGGCCTCCGGGTCGTCGACCGGGAGGGCGGGCAGCGGGAGTTCGGTGACGGCGTCGAGCAGGGCCTCGACCGGGGCCGGGCAGGTGACGGCCTGGCCGGTGGGCAGCGGGTCGCCGGTGGCCATGGCGTTGCGGCGGCGGATCTCCAGCGGCTCGACGCCGACCTGCTTGGCCAGCTGGTCGAGCTGGGACTCGTAGGCGAAGCAGGTCTGCAGGGCGCCCTCGCCGCGCATCCGGCCGGCCGGCGGGTTGTTGGTGCGCACGGCCCAGGCGTCGACGAAGACGTTGGGGCAGTTGTAGGGGCCGACGGCGAAGGCCGTCGCGGCGGCGAGCGCCTCGGCGGAGACGTCGGCGTAGGCGCCGCCGTCGAGCAGGATCTGCGCCTCGACCTTGACCAGCTTGCCCTCGGCGTCGGCGTGGTGGCGGTAGCGGAGCAGGGCGGGGTGCCGGGAGGTGTGGGTGTGGAAGGACTCCTCGCGGGTGAGGGTCATCTTCACGGGGCGGCCGGTGCGCAGCGCCAGGAGGGCGAGCAGGACCTGGAAGGAGAGCGCCTCGCGGTCGGTGGCGGCGCCGGGGACGCCGGTGACGACGGTGCGGACCCGGTCGGGGTCGAGGCCGAGGCAGGCGGCGGTGCGGTCGCGGTCGCCGTGCGGGTCGGTGGTGGAGAGGTGGAGTTCGACGCCGCCGTCGGGGCGGGGCACGGCGAGGCCGGCCTCGGCGCCGATGGGGGCCGGGTCCTGCCGGCCGACCTGGTAGAGGCCCTCGACGACGAACTCGCCGACGGCCTCCGGGTCGCCGGTGCGCAGCGGGAGGTGCCGGAAGAGGTTGCCGTCGGGGTGCAGCGGCGCGGCGTTGAAGGCGGCCTCGGGGTCGGTGACGGCCTCCAGCAGCTCGTACTCGACGGTGATGAGCGAGGCGGCGAGCCGGGCAGTGTCGGGGGTCTCGGCGGCGACGGCGGCGATGGGCTCGCCGTGGTGGCGGACGACCTCCCCGGCGAGGACCGGGCGGTCGCCGGGGGCCGGGCAGGAGGCCAGGTCGGTGGCGGTGACGACGGCGTGCACGCCGGGCAGGGCGAGTGCGGCGGAGGTGTCGACCGAGGCGATCTTGGCGTGGGCGTGCGGGGAGCGCAGGACGGCGCCCCAGAGCAGTCCCTCGGCCCACAGGTCGGCGGCGTAGGGGTAGATGCCGAGGGCCTTGGGGAGGGCGTCGGTGCGCAGCGGGGAGCTGCCGAGACCGAACGGTTCGGGCGCCGGGGCCTCCTGCTCGGTGGGGGCGGTCATGCGTTCTCGTCCTCGGGGAGCCTGATGCCGTGGGCGGGGGTGGTGCCGTCGTACGCGGGCCGGACGGCGTAGCCGGCGGGGTCGTAGCCGGCGGCGGGCTCGTAGACCGGGGCGTCGTAGCCGGGAGCGGCCTCGTAGCCGGCGCCGCCGACGTAGACCTGGCCGGTCTCGTAGCCGCTCTCGTAGACGGGGGCGCCGTCGTAGCCGGCCGTGTCGTGCACGGGGGTGCCGTGCGGCGGGGTCGCGCCGAACGGGGCGGCCTCGTAGGGGGTGCCGTGCGCGGGCGTCGGGATGTACGGGGTGCCGTGCGCGGGCGTGGCGTCCTGGGCCGGTCCGTCGTGGGCGGTGCCGTGGGCCGGGGTGGCCTCGTAGCGCCCGGTGTCGTACGGGGCGGGCTCGTGGCCGGGCGGGCCGGCCGGGGCGGGCACGTGGCCGAGGTAGCCCCCGGGGGGCTGCGGCGGCTGGTAGTAGCCGGTGTCGTAGCCGTCGGCCGGGCCTGCGGCCGGGTGGGCCGCGGGAGCCTGGGCCTGGTGGGCGGCGGCGTACTGGTCGGCCTCGACCCAGAGCTCGGAGTCGGCGTAGAGCGGGAGCTCGCCGGCGAGCGGCAGGTCGGCGGCGGACTGCTGGCCGGCGGGCCGGGGCTGCTCGGCGGGTGCGGCGGCGGCCGCGGCCTCGGCCTGCTCGGCCGCGGCCTGTTCGGCGGCGGTGAGCTCGGCCTCGAGTTCGGCCTCGCGGGCCTGGGCGACGGTCTGCACGGCGGCGAGCACGCCGCGGTAGCCGGTGCACCGGCAGAGGTTGCCGCACAGGGCCTGGCGGGCCTCGACGTCGGTGGGCCGGTGGTTGCGCTGCAGCAGGTCGTGGACGGCCATGGCGAGGCCGGGGGTGCAGTAGCCGCACTGGACGGCGCCGGACTCGGCGAGGGCCTGCTGGACGTCGCTGGCGGTGCCGGCGCCGGAGAGTCCCTCGACGGTGGCGATCTCGCTGTCGGCGGCGAGCGCGGCGGGCACCAGGCAGCCGGCGACGAGCTGGCCGTCGACCTGGACGGTACAGGCGCCGCACTCGCCCTGCTCGCAGCCGTCCTTGGCGCCGGCCAGGCCGAGCCGCTCGCGGAGCACGTAGAGCAGGCTCTCGCCGATCCACGCGTCGTTGACCGGCCGTTCGAAGCCGTTGACCCGGAGCGTGTACGAGGTGCAGGGCCGCACGTCGCCGAGGCCGTTGAGTTCGTCCGTCACTTCAGCGCCCTTCCCAGTGCCCGGCGGGCCAGCACAGCCACGGTACGCCGCTGGCGGACCAGGGTGGCCCTCGCCCCCTCGTTCGCCCCCTCCAGGGCGGCGTCGGGGACGCAGGCGCCGGCGGCGTACTCGCCGAAGGCGGCGAGCGCCGCGGGGTCGATCGGCTGGGCGCCGTCCTCCCCGCGGGCGTCCCAGTCGATGCAGCCGGCGACCCAGGCCTCGGCCTCGTGCGGCCGCAGCGGCACGGGGGCGACCGCGCCGACGGCGCAGCGCACGGCGCGCCGGGCGGGGTCGAGGACGACGGCGACGGAGGCGGCGGCGCGGGCCGGGCCGCTGCGGCCGCCGGCCTTGAGGAAGACCTGGGGGGCGTGCAGCAGCGGGACGCGCACCCAGGTGAGGAGTTCGCCGGGGCGCAGCGGGTCGAGGCCGGTGAGCAGGTGGGTGATCGGGACGTCGCGGCTGCCGCCGGCCCGGGCGAGGGTGGCGGTGGCGTCGAGGACGGCGAGCACGGGGAGGGTGTCGCCGGCGGCCGCGGCGGTGGCGATGTTGCCGCCGAGGGTGCCGACGTTGCGGATCTGCGGGGGGCCCGCGGTGCGGGCGGCGTCGGCGAGGGCGGGGATGAGCGCGGCGAAGTCGGGGCGGTCCATCCGGGCGTGGGTGAGTCCGGCGCCGAGTACGGCGGTGCCGCCGTCCTCGTAGCGCCAGCCGCGCAGTTCGGTGATCCGGCCGAGGCCGATCAGGGCGGCGGGGCGCAGCCGGCCTGCGTTGACCGCCTCCATGAGGTCGGTCGCGCCGGCCACCGGGACGGCTCCCGGGGTCGCGGCCAGCGCTTCGACGGCCTCGTCGACCGAGGCCGGCAGCATGATCGTCCGGTTCACCAGGATTCCACCGTGCTCCACTTGCTCATCAACTGCCCTGCCCTCCCCACCGGCAGTGCGGCCTGGCCCGTAGGGTACGGGCGATCGGGCCGGGTTGGGCAACTCTGGCACACAATGCCGGATGATCACTTGCCGGGTGCTGCGGGGGCGAGAGCAATACCGGACGAATCAGGCCACAAAACGAACCGAAGCGGAACCCTTCTGCGCGGATGTTCATCGGATGTTGACCTGTCGCGGCATCAGGGGCGACCCGTCCGCCGCACCGTCGACGCCGCCCCGGGGCCGCCGGGGCGTGTCCCCCGACGGCGTGCGGGTGCTCCGCAAGGGGGCGCGCGGGGGCACCTCCCGGGGCTCAGGGGCCCTCAGTCGGCCTGCCCGCGACGCCGGGCCGGCGCTGCCACGGGTGCGGGCCGCCGGGCGGCCGGTACTCGACGCCGAGCGCGTCCAGCCGCGGGTAGTGGGCGGCCATCCGGCGTTCGAAGCCGGTCCAGTCCCGCGCGCCGGGCTCGCGCGGCAGGTCGGACCAGGCGACCTCGGCGAAGGCGGCGAGGCGCGGGAAGGCCCGGTAGTCGATGTCCCGGGCGCTCGTCATGAACTCGGTCCAGAGGTTGGCCTGGGTGCCGATCACCCGGGCGGCGGCGGCCCCGTCGAGCTCCGGCGGGACGGGCTCGAAGCGGTAGACGTCCTCGAGCGTGCGGACGTAGCCGACCGGGACCGGCTCGTCCTCCCCCGGGGCCTGCCGGTGGTCCAGGTAGACGTGCTGCTCGGGGCACATCACCACGTCGTGGCCCGCCCGGGCGGCGGCGATGCCGCCCTCGTAGCCGCGCCAGGAGGAGACCGCGGCGCCCGGTGCGAGGCCGCCCTCGAGGATCTCGTCCCAGCCGATCAGCCGGCGGCCGCGGTCGGCCAGCCAGCGGTCGAAGTGCCCGATGAACCAGCTCTGCAGGGCGTCCTCGTCGGCCAGGCCGAGCTCCGCCATCCGGGCCTGCGCGGCCGGGCTGGCCCGCCACTGGTCCTTGGGGCACTCGTCGCCGCCGAGGTGGACGAACTCGGACGGGAAGATCTCCAGCACCTCCTCCAGCACGCCCTCGAAGAAGCGCAGGGTGGCGTCCGAGACGTTGAGCACATTGGGGTTGACCCCCCAGTCCGTCCAGACGCCGAGTGCGGCGGTGTCCACCACGTCGGTGTTGCCGAGCTCGGGGTAGGCCGCGAGGGCGGCCTGCGCGTGGCCGGGCAGGTCGATCTCGGGCACGACGGTGATGTGCCGCTTGGCGGCGTACGCGACGATCTCGTGCAGGTCGTCCTGGGTGTAGTAGCCGCCGTGCGGCCGGTCGTCGCGGCGGCCGCCGGAGCGGTAGCCGACCATCGAGCGCTCCCGCCAGGCGCCGACCTCCGTGAGCCGCGGGTGGCGCCGGATCTCGACCCGCCAGCCCTGGTCGTCGGTGAGGTGCAGGTGCAGGACGTTCAGCTTGTGCGCGGCCATCAGGTCGAGGAAGCGCAGCACGTCGGCCTTGGGCAGGAAGTGCCGGGCGACGTCCAGCAGGACGCCTCGCCAGCCGAACCGGGGCGCGTCCTCGACCTGCACGGAGGGCAGCACCCAGTCCGTGCCGGGCAGTGGGGCACGGCGGTAGATCCGCGGGTCGAACATCTGCCGCAGGGTCTGCGCGGCGTAGAACAGGCCGGGGCGGCCGCCGCCGCGCAGGAAGGCGCCGTAGTCGTTGACGGACAGCCCGTAGGCCTCGCGGCCGGCGGTGGCGCGCAGCTCGGGGTCGAACTCCAGGTGGATCGTCTGCGTGCCGAGGCGGCCCTGCTCGGGGGTGCAGGCGTCGAAGGTGAAGCCGGTGGCGGCGGACAGCTCGGCGCGCAGCCAGCGGGCGACGCCCTGCGCCCCGTCGGCGGCGGCGATCCGGGTGTCCGGCCGCAGCCGGAAGCTCCACGGGCCGAGGTCGCCGTGGAAGACCTTCAGGTGCCGGGGGGCGGGGATGAGATCCATGCGGGCCATCCTGCCCCGTCGACCGGCAGTGGTACAGACCACTGCCGGCCGGACTCCGCGTTACTTGTCGTCGCCGCCGTCGCCGCCGCCCTGGCCGAGACCCTCGAAGATCTCCTTGCACATCGGGCAGACCGGATACTTCTTCGGGTCGCGGCCGGGGACCCAGACCTTGCCGCAGAGCGCCACCACGGGAGACCCGGAGAGGGCGCTCTCCATGATCTTGTCCTTCTGGACGTAGTGCGCGAAGCGCTCGTGGTCGCCGTCCCCGTGGGACACCTGGGGAACGGGCTCGACCAGGGTGCCGGTGCCGAGTCCGCGCTCGGGCTCAAGAGTGCTCATGGGTGCCAAGTCTATGGGCGCCGCTCCGAAGCGGGCCAGTAGCGCACCGGGCGCCCGGGGCGGCGCGGCGCTCAGTTCATGGTCGGATCGTCCGGGTAGGTCGCCAGCATCGCCAGCGGGCCGCGCTGGCGGCGCAGCACCGAGCGCCACAGCCGCTCCGGCTCGGGGCTGGAGACGTCCCCCGGCTCGCAGTCGACCAGGTACCAGGCACCCTCGGCGATCTCCGTCTCCAGCTGCCCCGGCGACCAGCCGGAGTACCCGGCGAACACCCGCAGCGCGCCGAGCTCGCCCATCAGGACCTCGGGCGGTGCCTCCAGGTCGACCAGGCCGATCGCACCGTGCACCCGCCGCCAGCCGATCGGCTCGCCGTGGCCGGGCTCGCCGGGGACGACCGCGATGGCCAGCGCGGAGTCGAGGGCCACCGGCCCTCCCTGGAAGACGACGGCGGGCTGGCCGGTCAGGTCGGCCCAGCCGTCCAGCACGGTCGAGACCTCGACCGGGGTCGGCCGGTTCAGCACCACCCCGAGCGCGCCCTGGTCGTCGTGGTCGAGCAGCAGTACCACCGCTCGCGCGAAGTTCGGATCGGTGAGCACGGGCGTCGCGACGAGCAGTCGGCCGGTGTGGGAGAGGGCCGCGGTCATGTCCACATGATCCCGCAGTACGGCCCGGTACGGGCATCCAACACGAAACCTCCTCGACCCCCGCCGGGCCCGGCCCCGGGGGCCCGGGAACACCGGGCACGGACCACCCGGACGGCCGTACCCGGTGGGCGTCGGCGGGCCTCCGCGGAGCCTCCGGAGCATGATCACCAAAGGGGCACACGGGAACCAATCGCCCACCCTCTACCATCTATGGATGGTGGAAGGGCTTTCGCCGACGGTGGAAAGACCTTCCACTCGCGTCTCCCCCTGCCCCGCAGCCGAAAAAACCCCCTGCGCACCCCGGATTGCGAGAACGATGACCGACGACCTCCTGCTGGTCCACGGCGGTAACCCGCTCGAAGGCGAGATCCAGATCCGCGGTGCCAAGAACCTGGTCCCCAAGGCCATGGTCGCCGCACTGCTCGGCCAGGGCCCGAGCCGGCTGCGCAACGTGCCGGACATCCGCGACGTCAAGGTCGTCCGGGGTCTGCTGCAGCTGCACGGCGTGACCGTCCGCACCGGCGACGAGGACGGCGAGCTGATCCTCGACCCCTCGCACGTCGAGAGCGCCAACGTCGCCGACATCGACGCGCACGCCGGCTCCTCGCGCATCCCGATCCTGTTCTGCGGCCCGCTGCTGCACCGGCTCGGCCACGCGTTCATCCCGGGCCTGGGCGGCTGCGACATCGGCGGCCGGCCGGTCGACTTCCACTTCGAGGTGCTGCGCCAGTTCGGCGCCACCATCGAGAAGCACCCGCAGGGCACCTACCTGGTCGCCCCGCAGCGCCTGCACGGCACCAAGATCGAGCTGCCCTACCCCTCGGTCGGCGCGACCGAGCAGGTGCTGCTGACCGCGGTGCTCGCCGAGGGTGTCACCGAGCTGCGCAACGCGGCCGTCGAGCCGGAGATCGTCGACCTCATCTGCGTGCTGCAGAAGATGGGCGCGATCATCTCGATGGGCACCGACCGCACCATCCTGATCACCGGTGTGGACGAGCTGGGCGGCTACAACCACAAGGCGCTGCCGGACCGCCTGGAGGCCGCGTCCTGGGCGTGCGCCGCGCTGGCCACCAAGGGCGACATCTACGTCCGCGGCGCCCGCCAGATCGAGATGATGACCTTCCTGAACACCTTCCGGAAGGTCGGCGGCGCCTTCGAGGTGGACGACGAGGGCATCCGCTTCTGGCACCCGGGCGGCGAGCTCAAGGCGATCGCCCTGGAGACCGACGTGCACCCCGGCTTCCAGACCGACTGGCAGCAGCCGCTGGTCGTCGCGCTGACCCAGGCCAACGGCCTGTCCATCGTCCACGAGACGGTGTACGAGTCCCGCCTCGGCTTCACCGGCGCGCTGAACCAGATGGGCGCGCACATCCAGCTCTACCGCGAGTGCCTCGGCGGCACCCCCTGCCGCTTCGGCGCCCGCAACTTCCGGCACTCCGCGGTGGTCTCCGGCCCGTCCAAGCTGATCGGCTCCGAGCTGATCATCCCGGACCTGCGCGGCGGCTTCTCGTACCTGATCGCGGCGCTGGCGGCCGAGGGCACCTCGACCGTGCACGGCATCGACCTGATCAACCGCGGCTACGAGAACTTCATGGCCAAGCTGCGCGACCTCGGCGCCCACGTCGAGCTGCCCAGCGAGGAGCCGGTGACCGTCTGACGGCCCCAGCACGGCCGATGGCCGGCCTCCCCGAGGGGGAGGCCGGCCATCGTGGTTCTCGGGCTGCTACGAGCCTCAGGCGCCCTTGGCGGCTTCCTTCAGCTTGGAACCGGCGCTGACCTTGGCGCTGTAGCCGGCCGGGATCTGGATCGGGTCGCCGGTCTGCGGGTTGCGGGCGGTGCGCGCAGCGCGGTGCGTCCGCTCGAAGGTCAGGAAGCCGGGGATGGTGACCTTCTCGTCACCCTTGGCGACGACCTCACCGACGACCTCGGCGAAGGCGGCCAGAACGGCGTCGGCGTCCTTGCGGGTCACCTCGGCGCGCTCGGCCAGCGCGGCCACCAGCTCACTGCGGTTCATGTGTACTCCTGTGGTCTGTTGCTTGCGGTGTGCGGGGGCCCCATCGGTCGCCCCCTCCGGGGGAACCCGGATGGGCCGCTGGTCCGCACACTGGTGCTCGTTCAGGCGAGGGGTGGTCAGGGGCCGGGCTCCGGCCCCGAAGCGCCGCAAACCGCCCGCCCGGGTACGAATCCTGCCCCGACCGGCACTGAGAAAGCCAATCGGCCACCGGCGACGCCGCCCCGAACCCCACCCGTCCGGCGGAGGTGTGACGCTCCGTCGGCTCCGGCGGACCGGAACGGGCGGCGGCCTGGACGACACGCCGGAAAACCGGGAGGGACGTTCCGTACTTGTCGGACACGCCACCCCCGTGCAGGGCTACCGTACGCCCTGGCACCGACAAGCCCAAACACGCCCCTTCCCCTTGTGTCGCAAGGGGAAGGGGCGGGTCTGGCGACCGCGGCGTCGTTCGCACACCTGAGCGGTCAAGAACAACACTCCGGTCAGATGCCGACGACCGGGAAGGACGACGTGTCGAGGGTGCCGACGATGCCCGGTGTCGGACGCGCCGGAACCTGCTCCTGGCCCTCCCGGGCGGCCAGCGCGGCCTCCCGGACGGCCGCCGCCACGGTCTTGGCGACGTCCGGGTGGAAGACGCTCGGGATGATGTAGTTGGCGTTGAGCTGGTCGTCCGCGACCGTGGTGGCCAGCGCCCGGGCCGCGGCGATCATCATGTCGGTGTCGACCGTCCGGCTCTGCGCGTCCAGCAGGCCGCGGAAGACGCCGGGGAAGACCAGCACGTTGTTGATCTGGTTCGGGAAGTCGCTGCGGCCGGTGGCGACCACCGCGGCGGTCTGCCGGGCGATCGCCGGGTCGACCTCCGGGTCGGGGTTGGCCAGCGCGAAGACGATCGCGTCCTCCGCCATCGTGGCCAGGTCGTCGCCGTCCAGCACGTTCGGGGCCGAGACGCCGATGAAGACGTCGGCGCCGGACACGGCCTCCTTGAGGCTGCCGGTGCGGCCGGAGCGGTTGGTGTGCGCGGCGATCCAGCGCAGGTTGTCGTTGAGGTCGTCCCGCCCGGCGTGGACGACGCCGTGCACGTCGGCGACGGTGGCGTGCTCCACGCCCGCGGCCAGCAGCAGCTTGAGGATCGCGGTGCCCGCAGCGCCGGCGCCCGACATCACCACGCGGATGTCGGCGATGTCCTTGCCGACCACCTTGAGCGCGTTGGTCAGCGCCGCCAGGACGACGATCGCGGTGCCGTGCTGGTCGTCGTGGAAGACCGGGATGTCCAGCGCCTCCCGCAGCCGGGCCTCGATCTCGAAGCAGCGCGGGGCGGAGATGTCCTCCAGGTTGATGCCGGCGAAGCCGGGGGCGATGGCCTTCACGATGGCGACGATCTCGTCGGCGTCCTGGGTGTCCAGGCAGATCGGCCAGGCGTCGATGCCGGCGAAGCGCTTGAACAGCGCGGCCTTGCCCTCCATCACCGGCAGCGCGGCCTTGGGGCCGATGTTGCCGAGGCCCAGCACCGCGGAGCCGTCGGTGACCACGGCGACGCTGTTGCGCTTGATGGTGAGGCGGCGGGCGTCCTCCGGGTTCTCGGCGATCGCCATGCAGACCCGGGCGACACCCGGGGTGTAGATCATCGAGAGGTCGTCGCGGTTGCGGATCGGCAGCTTCGAGGACATCTCGATCTTGCCGCCGAGGTGCATCAGGAACGTACGGTCGGAGACCTTGCCGATGCTCACGCCGTCGATCGTGCGGAGCTTCTCGACGATCTCCTCGCCGTGGGCCACCGAGGCGGCCGCGACGGTCACGTCGATGCGCAGCGACTCCAGGCCGGAGGCGGTGACGTCGAGACCGGTGACCGAACCCCCGGAGGACTCGACGGCCGTGGTGATCGCGCTGACGGCGTTGCCCCGGGCCGGGACCTCCAGCCGCACAGTGATCGAGTTGGAGACACTGGGCACCGTCGCCATCGACGTCCTTCTTCCGTCCGCTCTTGAGGGCTGTCCGATCTCGATCGTCGCACTTACCGGGCGGTAGCCAGAAATAAAGTTCATTGAGTGTGCAGAACCCACAAAGGGCACCGCACGGCGGGGCAGGGCCACTCGTGTGCTCCGCCGAAAATCTCCCGCCGCGGCCTTGGCGTCCCGAGCCGATGCGTTACATTGGACGGGACACCGGCTCGATCCAAGCCCCCGGGCCCAACCTTCGTCGCTTCGAGCGACCACTTGCCGCGAGGCGAGCATGGCGGGTCGGTGTCATCGACGTGAGAAGGCCCCCACCTCCCGGTGGGGGCCTTCGTCGTCTCCGCAGTCCCTCGGCGGCCGGTGCGGTCCCGGCGGCCGGTCAGCCGTGCAGCAGGGCGGGCACGCCGTCGGAGTCCGGCAGGTCGTCCGGGCCCGAGAGCACCGTCAGCCGCTGGGTGGCGCGGGTCAGCGCCACGTACAGCACCCGCAGGCCGGCCTCCGACTCCCCCGCGATGCCGGTCGGGTCGGCGACCACCGTCGCGTCGTACTCCAGGCCCTTCGCCTCCAGGCTGCCCAGCGCCACCACGCGGTCGCCCAGGCCCTCCGCCCAGCCGGCCGCCTCCTCCCGGCGGTCCATCGGCACGACGACCGCCACGGTGCCGTCCACCTCGCCCAGCAGCCGCTCCAGCTCCGACCGGGCGGCCCGGCCGAAGGCCTCCGCCCCGGTCTCCCGGACGGCCGCGAACCGCGGCTCGAGGCCGGTCGAGCGCACCGCGCTCGGCGACGGCGTGCCCGGCGCGGCCAGCGCCAGCACCTTCGCCGCCACCTCGGCGATCTCCGCCGGGTTGCGGTAGTTCACGGTCAGCGTGTGGCGGCGCCGCGGCTTGCCGGAGAGCACCTCGTCCATGGCGGACTGCGCCTCCGCCGGGAACGGCCAGGAGGACTGCGCCGGGTCGCCGACGATCGTCCAGGTGGCCATCCGGGCCCGCCTGCCGATCATCCGCCACTGCATCGGCGTGAGGTCCTGCGCCTCGTCCACGATCACGTGCGCGTACTCCGTCCGCTCCACCGGGACGCGCTCGCGCTGCCGGGCCGTGCGGTCGGCGTACGTGGTGACCTCGTCCAGACCCGACAGCAGGTCCACCGCGTCCACCTCGCGCACCTTCGGACGGGCCGGCTCGCCGAGCAGCACCTGCAGCTCGTCGACCAGCGCCACGTCGTGCGCCGACAGCGCACCCTCGCCCCGCTGGTCCAGGTGCCGCCAGGACGCCGCCAGCAGCCGCGACTCCTCCGGGGTCACCGCGCGGCGGGCGATCCGGTTGGTGTGCCGCGGATGGCGCAGCGTCGCCAGCACCCGGCGCGGGGTGAGCGGCGCCCACCAGGCCTCCAGGAAGTCCAGGAAGACCGCCTCGTCGGAGACGTACTCGTCGAAGGCCTCCCGCTCGTCCTGGCGCTGCTCGCGCTCGAAGTGGCTCGTCGGCTTCGGCAGGTTCCGGGTGACGTCCTGCCACAGGGCGTCCAGCAGCAGTCGGCGGGCCCTCGGGCGCAGCAGGTTCAGCGGGGTGCCGCCACTGCCGATCACGGCCGAGCGCAGCGCCTTCAGACGGCCCGCGTCCAGCCGCAGCGCCTCGCCCCGGGCGAAGACCTTGAGCTCGGAGGGCGCACCGGACTCCAGGGCCGCCCTGGCGGCCCTGCGCAGCAGCTGGACCATCCTGCCCGAGCCCTTGACCCGCGCGGTCTCCGGAGAGTCGTAGCGGGCCGCCTCGATGCCGTCGACCAGGCTGCCCACCGCCCGGATCGCGACCTGGCCCTCCTCGCCCAGCGAGGGCAGCACGCCCTCGGTGTACGAGACCAGCAGCGGGGTGGGGCTGACCACCAGGATGCCGCCCGCGTAGCGGCGGCGGTCCTGGTACAGCAGGAAGGCGGCGCGGTGCAGCGCGACGGCGGTCTTGCCGGTGCCCGGCCCGCCGGTGACCAGCGTGGCGCCGGCCGCAGCGGCCCGGATGACCTCGTCCTGCTCCTTCTGGATCGAGGAGACGATGTCGCGCATGGTGTGGCTGCGGGCCCGGCCCAGCGAGGCCATCAGGGCGCCGTCGCCGACCACGGCCAGCTCGCGGCCGTCCAGGGTCGGCGCCAGGTCGGGACGCAGCAGGTCGTCCTCGACGCCGATGACCTTGCGGCCCTTGGAGCGGATCACCCGGCGGCGGACGACCCGGCCCGGCTCCAGCGGGGTGGAGCGGTAGAACGGGGCGGCGGCGGGGGCGCGCCAGTCGATCACCAGCGGGCCGTACTCGGCGTCGAGCACGCCGAGGCGGCCGATGTGCAGGGTCTCCGCGACGGCGGGGTCGGCCGGGTCCAGCGGGGTCTGCGAGGGGATGCCGTGCTCCTCGGGGGCATCGGCCTGCTGGAGGTCGATCCGGCCGAAGAGGAAGTCCTCGAACTCGTTGTTCAGGCGCTGCAGGTGCGCACCGGCCCGGAAGACCTGGGCGTCCCGCTCGGCGAGGGCGCCGGGGGTGCCGACCTGCACGCGCTTGGCGGCGTCCTCGAGGATGTACTCGGCCTCGGCGAGCTTCTCCTCCAAGCGCCGGTAGACGGTGTCGAGGTGGCGCTGCTCCTCCGCGATCTCGCGGTCGCGGACGGAGTCGGTGGTCTCTGGTGTGGTGTGCATGGGCCTCGGGGGGATGCGGCGCGGGGGGAGCGGCGGACGGAAGATCCTACTCCCTACCCGACCTCACCGGTCGCCGCACCGGTTGCAGTGCCCCGGGGGCACGGAGAACTGCGCAGGTCCCCGTGCCCCCGCGGGTGTGCCCCGCCTATTCGTCGCCGTACTTGGTACCGGGTTCGGCGACGGGGTCGACGGCGAGGCGGTAGCCGCGTTTGACGACGGTGGCGATGAGGCGGGGGGTGCCGAGGGCGGCCCGCAGGCGGGCCATGGCGGTTTCCACGGCGTGTTCGTCGTCGCCGCTGCCGGGCAGCGCCCGCAGGAGTTCGGCGCGGGGGACGACCCAGCCGGGCCGGCGGGCGAGGGCCCGGAGCAGGGCCATCCCTGCCGGCGGCACCGGCCGCAGGTCGCCGTCGACGAGGGCGGCCTGGCCGCGGAGTTCGAGGGTGTGCCCGGCGACGGAGAGGCGGCGGGCGCGGTCGGGGAGCTGGGCGGTGAGGGTCTGCACCATGGCGCCGAGCCGCATCCGTTCGGGCCAGACGGTGGCGACGTCGAGCTCCTCGAGCGGTGCGGCGGTGATCGGGCCGACGCAGACCGGCAGGACGTCGCGCCGCAGCGCGTGCAGCAGGTCGGCGGTCTGGCCGCGTTCGGCGGCGCGGTCGAGGAGGCTGAGTGCGGCGGGTGCGGAGGTGAAGGTGACGGCGTCCAGGGAGCCGTTGCAACAGGCGTCGAGGAGGCGGTCGACCGGGCCGAGGTCGGCGGGCGGCAGCCAGCGGTAGACGGGGACCTCGACGACCTCGGCGCCGGCGGCGGTGAGCGAGTCGACGAAGTCGCGCAGCGGGGCGCCGTGCAGCTGGACGGCGATCCGGCGGCCGTCGACGCCCTCCTCCAGGAGGCGCTCCAGCACCTCGACGGAGGACTCGGACTCGGCGGACCAGGCCTCGCGGAGCCCGGCGGCGCGGATGGCGCCCTTGGCCTTGGGGCCGCGGGCGAGCATCTCGGCCTTGGCGAGGCTGCCGACGAGGTCGTCGAACAGGCCCCAGCCCTCGGCGGCCTCGATCCAGCCGCGGAAGCCGATGCCGGTGGTGGCGACGGCGATGTCCGGCGGGTCCGCGACCAGGGTCCTGGTGGCGGCGAGGAGTTCGGTGTCGTCGGCGAGCGGGACGATCCGCAGGGCGGGGGCGCGGAGCACGGTGGCACCGCGGCGCTGGAGGAGGGCGGCCAGCTCGTCGGCGCGGCGGGCGGCGGTGATGCCGATGGTGTAGCCGGCCAGTGGCGGGGCTGCGTCCTGCGACGGTACGAGGGCGGCGGTCCCGCCGGCGGTCAGGTCGGCCATGGGCAGACGTCCTTCGTGGTGCGCCCCGGGGCTGTCGGCGGGCCGTCGGGACGTGCCGTCCGCAACGGGTCCTTGGCGGGGGCGTTGCGGGCGACGGGGTGGGTGGGTGGAGTTCCATCGTCCCGTGCCGGGGTGACACCGCCGGGTCGGTCCGATTTCGGGCTTGTTTCGCAGGTGGGGGCCGGTCCGCGGGTGCAGACCGGCCCCTGTGGGCGATTTCAGACCTTGACGAGCTCCGGGGCCTGGGCACCGGCGCGGGCCGCCGACGGGCGCCGCAGGTAGACCGCCCAGGTGAGGGCGAAGCAGACGGCGTACGCGGCGAGGAAGGACATGAAGGCGGGGGTGCCGCTCTTCGTGGTGAGGAAGGACTGGCGGAAGGCCAGGTTGATGAAGAGTCCGCCGAGCGCGCCGACCGCGCCGATGACGCCGATGGCGGCGCCGGACATCCGGCGGGCCCAGGCGGCCGCGTCGCCGGGGGTGTCGCCGGCGGCGATCCGGTCCTGTGCCTTGGCCTCGAAGATGCCCGGGATCATCTTGTAGGTGGAGCCGTTGCCGACACCGGCGAAGACGAAGAGGGCGATGAAGCCGACGAGGAAGACCGGCAGCGACTTGAGCGACGAGGCGTAGATGACGACGCCGGTCGCGGCGGCCATGGCGACGAAGTTCCAGAAGGTGATCCGGGAGCCGCCCCAGCGGTCCGCGAGCCAGCCGCCGACCGGGCGGATCAGCGAGCCGAGCAGCGGGCCGATGAAGGTGAGCTGGGCGGCCTGCAGCGGGGTGCGGCCGAACTGGTTCTGCAGGACGAGGCCGAAGGCGAAGGAGAAGCCGATGAAGGAGCCGAAGGTGCCGATGTAGAGCACCGACATCAGCCAGGTGTGCTTCTCCTTGAGGATCGCCTTGAAGGTGCCGGTGTCGTTGCTGAGCTGGGCCAGGTTGTCCATGAACAGGGCCGAGCAGAGCGCCGCGACGACGATCAGCGGGATGTAGATGCCGAGCACCAGGCGGGGCGAGGTGGCGCCGGCCCAGGTGATCACGCCGAGGCCGATCAGCTGGATGACGGGGACGCCGATGTTGCCGCCGCCGGCGTTGAGGCCGAGCGCCCAGCCCTTCTTCCGGAGCGGGAAGAAGGCGTTGATGTTGGTCATGGAGGAGGCGAAGTTTCCGCCGCCGACGCCGGTGAGCGCCGCGACCACCATGAAGGTGGTGTAGGAGGTGCCCGGGTGCATCACGTACGCGGCCGCCAGGGTCGGGAGGAGCAGCAGCAGCGCCGAGACGATCGTCCAGTTCCGGCCGCCGAAGCGGGCCACCGCGAAGGTGTAGGGGATGCGGACGAAGGAGCCGACCAGGGTCGGCATGGCGACCAGGAAGAACTTGCCGGCCGGGTCGATGCCGTAGTCCTTGCCCATGAAGAGGACCATCACCGACCACAGGCTCCAGATGGAGAAGCCGATGTGCTCGGAGAACACGGAGAAGATCAGGTTCCGGGTGGCCACCCGGCTGCCGGTGCGCTCCCAGAATTCGGTGTCCTCTGGCCGCCATTCCTGGATCCAGCGGCCGCCTGTTCTGCGCTGGGCTGTGTCGCTCATCGGTCTCCCCTTGCGTGCCGGTGCCTGCCCTGCCCGTGCTGTCGTGAACGACGCTAGGAGGCCGGGGTTTCCGCTTCGTTGTGCTCTGTGAAGGCTGCGGAACCGTCCTCTCACCCGTCCGGCGGGCCGGGTGTGAGGCGCCGGAGACACACGAAGGCCGCCCTCCGGGAAGGAGGACGGCCTGGGTGCACATGGGATGGTGGAGATGCCGGGAATCGAACCCGGGTCCGATGGAGTGGATTCAGGACTTCTCCGAGCGCAGTCCGCTGTGCTTTTCTCGGCCCCGGCAGTCACGCGGACAAGCCGCCGACGGGCCCAGCTACTGTTTGGTTTCCCCTCCGCCCCCGCAGCCGGGGCGGACGGTTGAGTTCCCTAGATTATGCCAGGGTCCGGGTCGGGAACTCCCCGGTCTGACACCCTATTCGCTCGCTGATCAGGCAGCGAGAGCGAACTGCGGGGTATCGCGCTTGGTGTTGGCGATTATTTTTTGCGACACGTGGTTAACGAGATCATTGCCGCGTTCCTCGGCTCGCTTCTCCTGTTTCGACTACCACCGTCGAAACCGATCATCCCCATGTTGATTTGACAAACAGCTCCGGAGGGCGGGCCCTCCGGTGGTGCGAGTGCCATGGTACGCGGTCGGCCCCGGGAGGGTCCAGCGCATTACCCGGCGGCGGGGCGCGGCCCCCCTCCCGGCGCGGTCAGACCGCGCGCTGGCGGCGGCGGGCCGCGGCGATGGCGCGGTCCGACTCGCGGCGGTCCTGCTGCTCGCGCAGGGTCTGCCGCTTGTCGTACAGCTTCTTGCCGACCGCGAGGGCCAGCTCGAGCTTCACCCGGCCGTCCTTGAAGTACAGGGAGAGCGGCACCAGCGTGTGGCCGGTCTCCTTGACCTTCGACTCCAGCTTGCGGATCTCCAGCTTGTGCAGCAGGAGCTTGCGCTTGCGCTTGGCCGAGTGGTTCGTCCAGGTGCCCTGGGTGTACTCCGGGATGAACAGGTTGTCGACCCAGGCCTCGTGGCCCTGGATGTACGCGTACCCGTCGACGATGTTCGCCCGGCCCTCGCGGAGGGACTTCACCTCGGTACCGGTCAGCACCATCCCGCACTCGTAGGTGTCGAGGATGGTGTACTCGTGCCGCGCCCGCTTGTTCTGCGCGATGAGCTTGTTGCCCTTTTCCTTTGCCATAGCGCGGTCATTCTCGCACCTCGGCGCGGTGCGCGGCAGCCCTTTTGCGCCGGGGCGGCGCGGCGGGCCCGCGGCCCGGCGGCCGGGGCCTCAGCGGCGCGGACCGAGGCCCGCCAGGACGTGCAGGGCGAGCCCGGTCGCGGACTCCGGGCCGGCCGGGACGTCGGGCTGCAGCCCCTCGCCGTCGGGCGAGCGGCCCTCGGGGGTGTAGTAGCGGCCCACCGTGAGTTCGACGACGCCGCCGTCGGCGAGCCGGCTGGGCTGCTGCACGGTGCCCTTGCCGAAGGTCCGGGCCCCCACCAGGACGGCCCGGCAGCGGTCCTGCAGGGCGCCCGCGAGCAGCTCGGCGGCGCTCATCGTGCCGCCGTCCACCAGCACCACCAGCGGCGTTGCGGTGTCGCCGCCGTACGCGGCGGTCAGCTCGCGCCGCACCCCGCGGGACTCGTACGAGGCGACCGGCCCGCCGTCCAGGAAGACCGAGGCCGTGCCGACCGCCTCCTCGACCAGGCCGCCGGAGCTGCCCCGCAGGTCCAGGACGACCGCCCGGGCGCCCTGGGCGGCCGCCCGCACCTTCTCGGCCACGCCACTGGTGAAGGCCCGCACGGTGATCCGTACGGCGCCGTCCGGGAGGCGCTCCACGGCGACCTCCTCGGTCGCCAGCAGGGCCCGCCCCAGCAGCACCTCGCGGGGCGCGGAGGCGCCGCGCGAGACGGTCACCGCGACCGTCCTGGCCGCCCGGTCCTCGGCGCGGCCGCGCAGCCGGGCGACCACCTCGGTGACCGGCAGCCCGTCGGCCTTCGTGCCGTCCACGGACACCAGGCGGTCTCCGACGGCGATCCCGGCCCGGGCGGCGGGGCCGCCGGGCTGGACGGCGGAGACGGCGGTGGAGCCGTCACGGGTGCGGTCGACCGAGAGGCCGACGCCGAGGTAGCGGCCGCGCACCAGGTCCGCGTACTCCTGCGGGCTCAGGTAGGCCGCCCAGCGGTCGCCGCTGGCGTCCACCAGCTGCTCGGCCTGCTGCGGGCTGAGGTCGGCCCCGGTGACGTCCCGGCCGGCGGCGATCTGCGCGGCGGCGTCCATGGAGGGCGGCAGCGGCACGGTCAGCGGCTCGCCCCAGGCACCGCTCGCGGCGCCGGCCATGAGCACGACGCCGAACACCAGGGTGAGCGTGGCTCCCTGGCGTACCCGACGCGGACTTCCCGGCATGGACCGGAGTCTAGGCGGCGGCGGCCCGCCGGGGCGACGGAACGCCCGGGTACGACGCGGGCGGCCCCGGACGGCGCAGTGCCGTCCGGGGCCGCCCGTGGCCCTGCGGGTCAGACCTTGAGGTACTTGCGCAGGGTGAAGAAGGCGGCGATGCCGGCCATCACCATGCCGACCACGACCAGCAGCGGGATCACCGTCAGCACCGAGGACAGGCCGATGAACTGGATGAACAGCACCCGCTTGGCCAGCCAGTGCTGGACGAAGAAGTGGCCGAGCAGCAGCAGGCCGGAGGCCATCACGGCACCCAGCAGGGCGGACACCGCGGCCTCCGCGATGAACGGCATCTGCACGTAGAAGTTCGAGGCACCGACCAGGCGCATGATGCCGGTCTCGCGCCTGCGGCTGAAGGCCGACACCCGGACGGTGTTGACGATCAGCAGCAGTGCCACGAAGAGCATCAGCACCATGATCACGAAGGCCGCCGTCTGCAGGCCGTTGAGCAGGCCGAACAGGTTCTCCAGGATGCGGCGCTGGTCGTCGACCGACTTCACGCCGGGCTTGCCGGCGAAGGCGCTCTGGATGACGTCGTACTTGGTCGGGTCGCTGAGCTTGACCCGCCACGACTGCGGCATCGCCTCCGGGCCCACCGCCGCGAGCAGCGGGTTGTCCGGGTTCGACTCCTTCCAGTGCTTGTAGGCCTCCGAGGAGGACTCCAGCGTGGCCTTCTGCACCAGCGGCTTCATCGTGTCGAGCTTGGCCTTGACGGACTCCACCTGCTCGTCGGTGGCCGCGCCGCTGGCGCACTGCGCCGAGGCCGCCATGTCGAACTTGGTGCAGAACGAGATGCTGACCTCGACCTTGTCGTACCAGTAGCCCTTCATCGAGTTGACCTGGTCGCGGACCAGGAGGCTGCCACCGGCAAGGGCGAGGGAGAGCGCGACACTGACGATGACCGCGATGGTCATCGTCAGGTTGCGGCGGAGGCCGATGCCGATCTCCGAGAGGACGAACTGGAGGCGCATGCTTCTCTCAATCCAGGGTCAGTGCAGGCGGGCGGTCAGGCGTTACGGCGGCGACTAGTTCTGGTAGCCGTACACACCGCGGGCCTGGTCGCGGACCAGCAGCCCCTTGTCGAGTTCGATCACGCGCTTGCGCATCTGGTCGACGATGGCCTGGTCGTGCGTGGCCATCAGCACGGTGGTGCCCGTGCGGTTGATGCGGTCGAGGAGCTTCATGATGCCGACCGAGTTCGCCGGGTCGAGGTTTCCGGTCGGCTCGTCCGCGATCAGCAGCATGGGGCGGTTGACGAAGGCCCGGGCGATCGCCACGCGCTGCTGCTCACCACCGGAGAGCTCGCCGGGCATCCGGTCCTCCTTGCCGCCGAGGCCGACCAGCTCGAGGACCTCGGGCACCACCTTGGCGATGGCGCTGCGCGGCTTGCCGATGACCTCCAGCGCGAAACCGACGTTCTGCGCGACGGTCTTGTTCGGCAGCAGGCGGAAGTCCTGGAAGATCGTGCCCAGCTGGCGGCGCATGTGCGGCACCTTCCAGTTGGACAGCTTGCCGAGGTCCTTGCCGAGCACGTGCACGGCACCGGTGCTGGGCCGCTCCTCGCGCAGGCAGAGCCGGAGGAAGGTCGACTTCCCGGAGCCGGACGAGCCGACCAGGAAGACGAACTCACCCTTCTCGATCTCCAGCGAGACGTTGTCCAGGGCAGGACGGTTCTGCTTGGGATAGGTCTTGGAGACGTTGTCGAATCTGATCACGGCTGCATCACGGAGGCCATCCTAGGTGGGTCCGTCCGCGCCTCGGACCGGGTGCGGCGGGCGGAGCGGCATCCTCCCCGACCGCTCCAGGTCTGGGACCATACGCGAACCTCGGCCGCACCTGCAGTGCCGGGTCGGGTACTGACCGTTGATTCGTCGGAGATTGATCCGATCTGTCCGGAAATCATCAGTCCGCTCTTTGCGACCTATCTCACAAAGGCCCCCTGGAAGCCGGGCTCTGCGGGCGCCGAGCGCCCGCGAACCTGGCACAGTGGAGAGACGGACGGAACCATCGGCCCGTCCGGTGCGTTTGCAGTGACAGCAAGGAGGAGATCGCATGACCTGCGACCATCTGGTGTGCGCCAACTGCAACGGCCGCGTGAGCGAGGGCCGGTGCCCGGTGTGCCGCGCCAACCGTGCCCGGCTGCAGGAGCAGCAGGGCCCCTTCGCCGCCCTGACGCCGGCAACGCTGCTCGCGCTGATCGCGGCGCTGTTCGCGGTGGCACTCATCGCCCGGCAGGCGCTGGCCTGACCCGAAACGCCCGAAGGGCCCCGGAGCCGAAGCTCCGGGGCCCTTCTTTCACGTCTGCGCCGATCAGCTCGCGGTCTCCCGCTGCTTGCGCCAGCGGATACCCGCTTCGATGAAGCCGTCGATGTCGCCGTCGAGGACGCCCTGCGGGTTGCCGACCTCGTGCTCGGTGCGGAGGTCCTTCACCATCTGGTACGGGTGCAGGACGTAGGAGCGCATCTGGTTGCCCCAGGAGCTGCCGCTGTCCTTGAGGGCGTCCATCGCGGCCTTCTCCTCCTGGCGGCGCCGCTCCAGCAGCTTGGCCTGGAGGACGTTCATCGCCGAGGCCTTGTTCTGGATCTGCGAGCGCTCGTTCTGGCAGGAGACCACGATGCCGGTCGGGAGGTGGGTGATGCGCACCGCGGAGTCGGTGGTGTTGACGCCCTGGCCGCCGGGGCCGGAGGCGCGGTACACGTCGATGCGGAGGTCGCCCTCGTCGATGTCGACGTGGTCGGACTGCTCGACGACCGGGAGCACCTCGACGCCCGCGAAGGAGGTCTGCCGGCGGCCCTGGTTGTCGAACGGGGAGATGCGCACCAGGCGGTGGGTGCCCTGCTCGACGGAGAGGGTGCCGTAGGCGTACGGGGCCTTGACGGTGAAGGTCGCGGACTTGATGCCGGCCTCTTCGGCGTACGAGGTGTCGTAGACCTCGGTCGGGTACCCGTGCCGCTCGGCCCAGCGCAGGTACATGCGCATCAGCTGCTCGGCGAAGTCGGCGGCGTCGACGCCGCCGGCCTCGGCGCGGATGTTGACCAGGGCCTCGCGGGCGTCGTACTCGCCGGACAGGAGGGTGCGGACCTCGAGCTCCTCGACGGCCTTCTTGACCGACTCCAGCTCGGTCTCGGCCTCGGCGCGGGTGTCCGCGTCGTCCTCGTCCTCGGCCAGCTCGAACAGGACGGCGAGGTCGTCGACCCGGCCTCGCAGGGTCTCGAACTTGCGCAGCTCGCCCTGGAGGAAGGAGAGCCGGCTGGTGACTTTCTGCGCGTTGGCGACGTCGTCCCAGAGGGTGGGGACGGCTGCCTCCTCCTCCAGGGTCGCGATGTCGGCCCGGATCTTGTCCAGGTCGAGGACGGCCTCGATCGACCCCATGGTCGTCTCGAGGTTCTTGAGCTCTTCGGAAGGATCGACGGCTGCCACGCCCTCAAGCGTAATGGTTCGCGGAGACCGTTCGGCTACACCGGGGGCCCGGGGGTCGCCGCAGGCACTCCGCGCAGGGCGTGTACGGCTCCCGCGGCGGGTGTTTCGGCGGCGAAGGCGCTGTACGCGGCGGCGGCGCCGGCGAGCAGCAGCACGGTGGCGATCAGCACCGCCAGCATCCGGCGGCGGCGCACCAGGCGGCGGCGCCGGTGGCTGGTCACCGGGGCCGCCGAGCGCTGGGCCCGGGACTCGGCCGCGTAGGAGGCGAGCTCCTGCGGGGAGGGGCGGCGCAGGCTGGTGTGGGTGTCGCGGGTGGAGTCCGGCGAGGGGGCGGGGACGAGCGGCACGGCCGGGCCGCGCCGGCGGCGGTGGGTGCCGGTGCCGGCGTCGATCTCGGCGTAGACGGCCTCGCCCGGGGTGGGCACGTCCTCGACCGGGCCGCGCTGGGCCGGGACGGCGAGCGGCGGCAGGCCGGCCAGCACCGGCAGCTGCTCGCGCAGCCGGGAGGCCAGCTCGGCTGCGCGCAGCCGGGAGGCGGGGGCCTTGGCCAGGCATTCGGAGATGATCCGCCACAGGCCGTCCGGCATGCCGGGGACGGGCGGGACGCTCTCGGTGACGTGGCGGCGCAGCACGGCGCCGGTGTGGCCGCCGCCGAAGGGGGTGAAGCCGGCCAGCAGCTCGTACAGCACGGTGGCGAGGGCGTAGATGTCGACGGCGGCGCGCGGCTCCAGGCCCTCGATGATCTCTGGGGCGAGGTAGTCGGGGGTGCCGATGATCCGGGTGGCCCGGGTGCGGCGGGGGGCGTCGACGAGGCGGGCGATGCCGAAGTCGGTGAGCTTGGCGCGGGGGGCGCCGCCGGGGCCGGGCGGGGCGGCGAGGTCGAGCAGCACGTTCTCGGGCTTCACGTCGCGGTGGACGATGCCGGCGGCGTGGGCGGCGGCCAGGCCGTCGGCGACGTCGGCGATCACCGAGGCGGCGGCCAGCGGGGGGAGCGCGCCCTCGCGCTCCAGCCGGGTGCGCAGGTCGGTGCCCTGGACGAGGTCCATGACCAGGGCGAGGTCGCTGCCGTCGACCACCATGTCGTGCACGCCGACCACCCGGGGGTGGTCGAGGCTGGTGAGGGCGGCGCGCTCCTGGACGAAGCGGCCGACCAGGACCTGGTCGGAGGCCAGGTCCTCGCGCAGCAACTTGACGGCCACCGGCCCGTCCGGGCCCTCGCCGAGCCAGACGGTGCCGGCGGAACCCCGGCCGATCACCTGGTGGACGGTGTAGCGGCTGCCGATCTTGCGTGCCAATGCTGCTCCGTGGGCTCGGTAGGTCGGTGCTCGACGACCAACCTACGCGCCCGGGAGGCCTCCGGGGGCCGCCGGAGGCCTCCCGGAGCAGGTCGAATCACGGAAAATTCGTGAATTGTCGACAAAGCGCCAAAATCGCAACCTGCCGGTCCGTCAGGTCACTGGCTCCCGGTCAGTCCGCTCACCCAGTCGCTCGCCTGACCGAACCAGGTCTTCACGTTCTCCCAGTACACCGGCAGGTCGGTGAAGTTCCACAGCGCCACCGCCGCGATCGCCAGGATCAGCAGCACCATCAGGCAGCCCTTGAGGCAGCCGAGGCCCGGGATGTACATCCGGTTGCGGCTGCGCGGGCGGGGCTCCCGCCGCGGGGCCGGCTCGCGGCGCTGCGGCGGCGCGGGCGGCTCCGCCCGGCGCTGCGGGGCCGGCTCCTGGCGGCGGGCCGGCGCGGGCGGCTGCGGCGGCGGGTAGGCCTGCGGGGCCGGTGCCGCCTGGTACGGCTGGGGGGCGGCCTGGTACGGCTGCGGCGCGGCCGGCGGGGGCTGCCGGTAGCCCTGCGGGGGCTGCGGCGGGTTCTGCCGGGCCTGGTACGGCGGCGGGGCCACCGGGGGCCGCTGGGAGTAGCCGCCCTGCCCGCGGCCCTGCGGCGGCTGCTGGGCGGGGCGGCCCTGCGGCGGTCGGCCCTGCGGGGCCTGGTACGGCTGCGGCGCGACCTGGGGGCTGCCCAGATCCTCCGGGTCGAAGTAGCCGATCTGGGTCTGCTGGTTGCGGTCCCGGGCGGCCCGCAGCTGGGTCTGCCACGGGTGCGGCGCCTCGGGCTCGCCGGGCGGCGCGGTGGGCGGCAGCGGGGGCATCACCCGGGTGCGGTCGGCCGCACCGGCGGGCGGCGGCGCCATCACCTGGGTGCGGTCCTCGGCGCCCGGGGAGGCGAAGGCCTGGGTGGCGGCGGCCGGGTCGAAGCCGCGGGAGGGCAGCACCTGGGTGGCGTCGGCCGAGCCGGCGAACGCGGCGGGCGCAGCCGCGGCAGCGGCCAGGGCCGGGTCGGGCAGCAGCAGGTCGCCGACGGCGAGCGCGGCCTCCACGGCGTCGGGCGAGGAGTGCACGCCGACACCGGCGGCGACCACCCGCAGGGCCTCGGCCAGCGAGGTCGAGGTGGGGCGCTCGGCCGGGTTCTTGCGCAGGCAGCGCTCGATGACCGTCCACAGCGGCTCGGGGAGCGAGCGGGGCCGCTCGGGCTCCTGCGCGAGGTGCGCCTGGAGCACCGCGATCGGCCCGTCGCCCTGGAACGGCGGGCGGCCGGTGACCAGCTCGTACAGCATGATGCCGGCGCCGTACACGTCGACCGCGGCGGTCTGCGGGCGGCCCTCGGCGGACTCCGGGGCGACGTAGGCGGGCGTGCCGACGAACTCGTGGGTGCGGGTGATGCCCGGGGAGTCGGCGAGACGGGCGATCCCGAAGTCGGTGAGCATCGGGTGCATCTGCTCGGTGCCGTCCGGGCCGGCCGTGGTGGCCAGCAGCACGTTGGCCGGCTTCAGGTCGCGGTGGACGACGCCGTCCGCGTGGCTGGCCGCGAGCGCGTCGGCGATCTGCGCCATCAGCAGCGCGCCGGCGATCGGGCTGAGCGGGCCGTTGGAGCGCAGGTAGCGGAAGAGGTCGGGGCCCTCGACGAGGTCCATCACCAGGGCGAGCAGCTCGCCCTCCACCACCAGGTCGCGCACCCGGACGATGTTCGGGTGGGTCAGGCGCAGCAGCACCGAGCGCTCCCGCAGGAAGCGCATCACCACGTCCGGGTCGGTGGCCAGCTCCTCGCGCAGCACCTTGACCGCGACCGCACGGCCGGGCTCCAGGCCGGGCACGGCCGCGTCGTCGCGGACCCGGCCGCGGAAGACCGTACCGGTGGCCCCGCGCCCGAGGCTCTCCTCGATCAGATACTTGCTGCCGACCGGCCGCACCTGTACTCCTGTGGTCGCTCGGCCCGCTGCCCGAAGGGATCGGACAGGGTGGCCACGATTTCGCGGTTTTCGCAAACTCTAACGGTGCCCGGGCGGCTTGCCGAGGCGAGCGCACCGCATGCTGGCCGGAAGTCTCCGGGCCGACCCCTAGGGGCAGCCCGGACTGACGTATCGTCGGCCCGGTCCCGGGCGATGATCGCAAGATCGTCAAATCCGGTACCGTGCCCGGACTGTCGCTCCAGGGTGGCAGGATGGCAGGCACCACACGTGTGCAGAAGGGACCCGGGCGAGATGCAGATCCGGCTCACCGTCCTTCGACCGCGCAGCGGCCCGGCCGGCGCCGGATCGTCCACGGACGTGCTGGTCACGGCCCCTTCCGGTACGGCGCTCGGCGCAGTCGCCGGCGCGCTCGCGGGCGCCGCGGGCGTGCGCGGCCCGCGCTCCGCCACGCACGTGCAGCTGTACGCCGGGGCGGACCGGGTCGACGACCAGGCGCTGCTCGGCCGTCCCCCGCTGATCGACGGGGCGGTGCTCTCCCTCGGCGAGCCCGATCCGGACACCGAGCCCGACGAGCTGCCCGCCGCCGCCGAGCTGCGGGTCGTCGGCGGCCCGGACGCCGGCGGCGTGCACCGCCTGCACGGCGAGGAGATCAGGGTCGGCCGCTCCAGCGAGGCCGACGTCCCGCTCGACGACCCGGACGTCTCCCGCCTGCACCTGGCCCTGCACCTGGCCGACGGCACGGTCACCGTCCGGGACCTCGGCTCCACCAACGGCACCCTGCTCGACGGCCGCTGGCTGCGCGACGACAGCGCGGAGCTTCCCGACGGCGGCCTCGTCCGGCTCGGCGAGTCCACCCTGCAGCTGACCCGCCAGGACATCGGGGGAAAATCCGGGTCGCGCCCGGCCGCGCCGGACGGCGACGGCCACCTCCAGCTCCCCGAGCGGCCCACCGCGCGCACCGCCGCCGCCGTCCCGCCGCCGCCCTCGGTCGCCCCGCACGTGCCCGGCGGGCGCGGCCGCGGCCTGCTCTCGCTGCGGCGCAGCCGCACCGCACCGCCGCCCGCACCCGAGGCGGCCGCCCAGCACGCCGCCGCCCGCACCCGGCAGGCCGCCGCCCAGCGCGAGCGCTGGCCCGACCCGGCCGCCCTGCTGCTCGCCGCGCTCGGACACGGCACCCGGCTGTGGGAGCGCACCCCGGCCCACCCCGACGCGCTCGCCCTGCGGCTCGGCACCGCCGACCGGCCCGGCGGGCCCGGCACCGCCCCGGGCACCCTGCTGCCCGCCGTCCCGGTCGCCGTGGACCTGCAGAGCGCCGGCAGCCTCGGCCTGGCCGGTCCCCGCCCCCGGCTGGCCGGTCTGGCCCGCGCCCTGCTCGCACAGCTGGCCGTCCTGCACCCGCCGAGCGGCCTCGCCCTGGTCGTGGTCGCGGGGGACGAGGAACGCGCCGCGGACTGGCACTGGACGATGTGGCTGCCCCACCTGCGCCCCGGCCAGGGCCAGGACTGCCGGCTGCTGGTCGGCTTCGGCCCCGAGCAGGCGGAGGCCAGGCTCGCCGAGCTCGCCGCCGCCCCGGCCGGCCCGGAGGCCACCGTCGTCCTCGTCGACGGCGACCCGGGCACCCCGGCCGCCCGGGAGGGCCTCGCCCTGCTGCTGCGGCAGGGCCCGGCCGTCGGCGTCTTCCCGGTCTGCCTCGCGGACACCGCCGACGACCTCCCCGAGGGCGTCGGCGCCCGGGCCGTGGTGACCGGCGAGGTCGCCACCCGGCTCACCGTCGACCTGCCCGCGGGCGGCACCCGGGAGCGGATCGAGGACGTCGCCCTGGACGCCGTCCCGGCCGCCTGGGCGGAGCGCCTGGCCAGGGCCCTCGCCCCGCTGCGCGAGGCCGCCCCGGTCTCCCGGGGCCCGCTGCCGGACGCGCTGCGCCTGCTCGACCTGCTGCGTCTGGAGGCGGTCACCCCGTCGAAGCTCTCGGAGCGCTGGGCGGAGCTGCCGGACGGCCCCGGTGCGGCGACGGCCCTGCTGGGCACCGCCAGGGACGGCCTGTGCACCGTCGACCTCGCCGACGCCGACGCCCCCGAGGGCCACGGCGCCGACGGCGGGCCGCACGTGCTGATCGGCGGCTCGGCCGGCTCCGGCAAGACCGAACTGCTGCGGACGCTGGTCGCCTCGCTCGCCGTGGCGGAGCGCCCGGAGCGGCTGGAGATCACCGTCGTGGAGTCCCGCTCCCCCGCCGACCGCGACCCGGCGGCCGGCCTGCGGGCCTGCACCGACCTGCCGCACGTCACCGCGCACCTGGACGCCGCCGCCGACCCGCGGCAGGCCATGCTCACCGCCGAGGGCCTGCTGGACGAGCTGGCGCACCGCGAGACGCTGCTCGACGGCCGGGACTTCACCGCCTGGCACACCGCGCGGATACTCCGGAAGGCCCCGGCGCTGGTCACCGCGGGCGGTCCCGCCGGCCGGGCCGCGACCGCGGCCGCCCGGGTCGTCGAGCAGCGCACCGCACCCGACGACACCCCGGCGCCCGCCCGGCAGGAGCTGCCCCGGATGGTGGTGGTCGTCGACGACCTCGACGCCCTGTACGCGCCGACCTCCCCGGCCGGCCGGCCGCTGTCCCGGGCGCTCGCCGCCGTCGCCGAACGCGGCGGGCGGCTCGGCATGCACCTGGTCGCCGCGACCGGCGCGCCGGACCACACGGCCGGCACCGAGATCGACGAGGCCGCCCAGATCCGGATCGCGCTGCGCACCGACCACCCGGCCGAGTCCGACCAGCTGATCCACCTGCCGGACGCGGCGGCGCTGCCCGAGGAGACCCCGGGCCGCGGCTACCTGCGGCGCCCGGACGGCGGGGTGACGGCCTTCCAGACCGCCCGGGTCAGCGGCCGGATCCCGCGGACGTCGACGCTGCGGCCGACCGTCGTGGCGATAGACCCGCTGCAGCTCGGCCTGCCGCCGACCCGCCGCCCGGTGCGCGAACTGGGCAACGGCCCCACCGACCTGGCACTGCTGGCCAGCGCCCTGCAGCGGGCGGCCGCCCAGGGCTGACGGCCGGCCCGTGCGCGATGCTCACCGCACGGTGCTCGTCCCTCCCGGGCGCTCACTCGCCCCAGCGGGAGAAGGCCGCCGTCAGCTCCAGCTCGGTGGGGTGCCCGGCCTCGCCCCGCTCGCGGGCGAGCTCGCCGGGGAGGCTGTACCGGGGTGCGGTCAGCGCGCCCCGGCCCGCGTGCCGGACGATCTCGTCGACCAGCGAGGCGACCATCCGCAGACGCGGGTGGCGGTCGTGGATCTCCCGGCCCTGGGCGTCGGTGACGGCGTCGGTGCCGCGCCCGAAGTCCATGCCGATGCCGGCCCGGGTCAGGCGGGTGAGCGGCCCGCGGCGCTCGGCGATGCCGGGCGAGGAGTGCAGGGCGATGGCCTCCCACACCAGGTCGGCGCCGGCCGCGCCCACCCCGTGGTCGGTGAGGAACGCGGCCGCCATGTCGGCGCCCTCGACCTCGAACCGCTGCACGCCCTCCGCCTTCGGCGAGGTGCCGAGGTCGTGCATGGCGCAGGCGTGGAACAGCAGGTCCGGGTCGAAGTCGGCGCCGGGCCGCATCCCCTCGTGCTCGGCGTGCAGCATCGCGAAGACGTAGCTGCGGAAGCTGTGGTTGGCCATCGATTCGGTGACGTGGGCACGGACGTGCTCGATCGTGCGGAGGGCCAGGGGCGTGCCGGGGAGTTCGGGAACGGAAGTCATGTTTCGACCGTAGTGAGCCGGACCGTCGCGCGGTCAGTGGCACGAATGCCATGTGCCGATAGGATCGTGCCATGTCCGAGGCCCCCGCACCGCACCGGATCGTCGTGCTCGCCCTGCCCGGCGTGCTGGCGCTCGACTACGGCATCCCCGTCCAGACCTTCGGCAACTGGGACGGCACCTACACCCTGACGGTGTGCACCGAGACGCCCGGGCCGGTGCCCGTCGAGGGCGGGCCCGCGCTGCTGGTCGAGCACGGGCTGGAGGCACTGGCCTCGGCGGACACCGTCGTCGTGCCCGGCCAGGCCCGGCCCGGGCCGCCCTCGGAACCGGTGCGCGCCGCCCTGGCCGCGGCCGCCGCCCGCGGCACCCGGATGGTCTCCATCTGCACCGGCGCCTTCGTTCTGGCCGGCACCGGCCTGCTGGACGGCCGGCGGGCCACCACACACTGGCAGCACACGGCCGAACTCGCCCGGGCGCATCCCGAGGTGACGGTGGAGGAGGACGTGCTCTACGTCGACGAGGGCGACGTGCTGACCTCGGCCGGCGTGGCGGCGGGCATCGACCTGTGCCTGCACATCGTCCGCCGGGACTCCGGGGCGGCGGCCGCGAACCGGCGGGCCCGGTCGCTGGTGGCCGCACCGCACCGCACCGGTGGCCAGGCCCAGTACATCGACCGGCCGACCCCGGCCGCCCGCTCCGGCCCGCTGGACGGCGTCCGGGCGTGGGCGCTGCAGCACCTGGACGAGCCGCTCACCGTGGACCGGCTGGCCCGCGAGGCCTGTCTGTCCCGGCGCACGCTGATCCGGCGGTTCCACGAGGAGACCGGGATGCCGCCGATGCAGTGGCTGCTGGAGGCCCGGATCGACCGCGCCCGGGAGTTGCTGGAGGGCTCCGACGCCCCCATGGAGACCGTCGCCCGCCGGTCCGGCCTGGGCACCCCGGCCAACCTCCGGACCCTCTTCCGCCGCCAGGTCGGCGTCCCCCCGAGCGCCTACCGCGACACCTTCAGGGCGCGGACGGCCGAACGGGGGCGCGGGGGACCGCGCGGACCGGAAGGCTCGATGCCGAACCTTCCGACGCGCGCGGTCCCCCGCGCCCCCGAGTAGCCCGTCCGGGCCCGGTGGCCGTCAGCGGCCGGTGCGCAGCAGGGTGCGGATCACCCGCATCGCGACCGAGAGGCTGGACAGCTCGTAGTTGTCCGAACCCCTTATGTCGTCGAGGGTGGTCTTGGCCCGGCTCAGCAGGGTGCCGTTGAGGTCGGACCAGGCCCGGTAGCGGTCCTCGGGCGAGGAGCCCTCGGGGCCGCAGGCCAGCACGTCCGCGGTGAGCGCCGCGTGCGCCGCGAAGAGGTCCTCGCGGATGGCCGCACGGGCCATCGAGGACCAGCGGTCGGTCCGCGGGAGCTCGATGATGCGGTCCAGCAGGTGGGTGATCTGCAGACGGTCGGCGAGGTCGTAGTAGAGCTCGGCGACCTCCATGACGTCCGCCTCGGAGCGGTCCGCGACGCCGACGATGTCGAGCGTCGGGAAGGCCGAGGAGAGACCGGCGATCCGGGTGGCCAGGGCGTCCGGCACGCCGGCGCCGGCGAGCTCCTCGTAGACCGAGTCGAACCAGGCCGCGTCCTCGCCGCGGAGCGGCTTGGGCAGGCTGTCCCAGACCTGGTTGACACGGTCGTGGAAGAACTCGATGGTGCCGGCGATGTCCAGCGGCTGGCGGCGGTTGTTGAGCATCCACCGGGTGGCGCGCTCGACGAGCCGGCGAACGTGCAGGCGCATCTTGGTCTGCACCCGGGCGCCGACCCGGGTGTCCAGGTGCTCGATCTCGTCCCAGAGCTGCTCCAGGCCGAAGACGGCGCGGGCCGCCGCGTGGGTGCGGGCGATCTCCTCCATCGTCGCGCCGGTCTCCTCGCGGAGCCGGAAGGCGAAGGTGCAGCCGCCGCGGTTGATCGTGTCGTTGACGATCAGGGTGGTGATGATCTCCCGGCGCAGCGGGTGGTTGTCGATCGCGTCGGCGAACCGGGCCCGCAGCGCGCTCGGGAAGTACTGGTGCAGCGCGGAGCGGAAGTACGGGTCGTCGGGCAGCTCGGTGGCGAGCAGCTCGTCGGCCAGCGTGATCTTGGTGTAGGCGAGCAGGACGGACAGCTCGGGCTGGGAGAGCCCGCGGCCGGTCTGCTGGCGCTCGCGGATCTGCTTCTCGGTGGGCAGGAACTCCAGGGCCCGGTCGAGCTGCCCGGCGGCCTCCAGCCGGCTGATCATGCGGGCGTGCACGTTGACCATGCTGATCGCCTGGGCGACGGCGTTGGCGAGCACCACGTTCTGCGCGTAGTTGTTGCGCAGGACGAGGCGGCCGACCTCGTCGGTCATCTCGGCGAGCAGGGCGTTGCGCTGCTTGACCGTCATGTCGCCGTCGGCGACGACCTGGTTGAGCAGGATCTTGATGTTCACCTCGTGGTCGGAGGTGTCCACGCCGGCCGAGTTGTCGATGGCGTCGGTGTTGATCCAGGCGCCGGTGTTCTCGGGGCCGCCGTTCGCGGCGAACTCGATGCGGCCGAGCTGGGTGCAACCCAGGTTGCCGCCCTCGCCGATGACCCGGGCGCGGACCTGGTTGCCGTCGACCCGGATGGCGTCGTTGGCCTTGTCGCCGACCTCGGCGTTGGTCTCGGTGGAGGCCTTGACGTAGGTGCCGATGCCGCCGTTCCAGAACAGGTCGACGGGCGCCTGCAGGATGGCCTTCATCAGCTCGGCCGGGGTGAGCTTGGCCTGCTGGATGCCGAGGCGCTCGCGGACCTGCGGGGAGAGCTGGATCGCCTTGGCGGTGCGCGGGAAGACGCCGCCGCCGGCGGAGATCAGCGACTTGTCGTAGTCGTCCCAGGAGCTGCGCGGCAGGTCGAACAGCCGGCGGCGCTCGGCGTAGGAGGCCGCCGCCTCCGGGTTCGGGTCGAGGAAGATGTGCCGGTGGTCGAAGGCTGCGACCAGGCGGATGTGCTCGCTGAGCAGCATGCCGTTGCCGAAGACGTCGCCGGACATGTCGCCGATGCCGACGACGGTGAAGTCCTCGGACTGGGTGTCGACGCCGAGTTCGCGGAAGTTGCGCTTGACGGACTCCCAGGCGCCGCGGGCGGTGATGCCCATGCCCTTGTGGTCGTAGCCGGCGGAGCCGCCGGAGGCGAAGGCGTCGCCCAGCCAGAAGCCGTACGCCTCGGCGACGCCGTTGGCGATGTCGGAGAAGGTGGCGGTGCCCTTGTCGGCGGCGACGACGAGGTAGGTGTCGTCCTCGTCGTGGCGGACGACGTCGACCGGGTGGACGACCTCGCCGCCCCTGAGGTTGTCGGTGATGTCGAGCAGCGCCGAGATGAAGGTCTTGTACGAGGCGATGCCCTCGGCGAGCCAGGCCTCGCGGTCCACCGACGGGTCCGGCAGCTGCTTGGCGACGAAGCCGCCCTTGGCGCCGACCGGGACGATGACGGTGTTCTTGACCATCTGGGCCTTGACCAGGCCGAGGATCTCGGTGCGGAAGTCCTCGCGGCGGTCGGACCAGCGCAGGCCGCCGCGGGCGACCTTGCCGAACCGCAGGTGGACGCCCTCGACGCGGGGCGAGTACACCCAGATCTCGAAGGCGGGGCGCGGCGCGGGGAGGTCCGGGATGGCCTTGGGGTCGAACTTCATCGACACGTAGGAGTGCCAGGCGCCGTCATCGGCGTGCTGGAAGAAGTTCGTCCGCAGGGTGGCCTTGATCAGGTGCAGGAAGGAGCGCAGGATGCGGTCCTCGTCGAGCGAGGCGACCTCGTCGAGCGCGCCGTCCAGCTCCTCCATCAGGCCCTCGGTCAGCTCGTCGGCGCCCAGCCGGTGGCTGGGGCTGAGCCGGGCCTCGAAGAGGTTGACCAGCAGGCGGGTGGTGTGGGCGTTGTTGCGGAGCGCGTCCTCCATGTAGTCCTGGGAGAAGGTGCTCCCGGCCTGGCGGAGGTACTTGGCGTAGGCGCGCAGCACCATGGCCTGGCGCCAGGTCAGGCCGGCGGTGAGGACGAGGCCGTTGAAGCCGTCGTTCTCGGCCTTGCCCGTCCAGGTGGCGGAGAAGGCCTCCTGGAAGCGCTCGCGGGCCTCGTCGGTGAGCCCGGTGGCCTCGCGCAGCCGCAGGCCGAAGTCGTACACCCACGCGGTGGTGCCGTCGGAGCGGCGCAGCGCGTAGGGGTGCTCGTCGAGGACCTCGACGCCGAGGCGCTGCAGCACGGGCAGGACCTCGGTGAGCGAGATCGGCCCGCCGACCCGGTAGATCTTGAAGCGGCGCTCGTCGTCGCCGGCGCCGACCGGCTGGTACAGGTTGAGCCGGAAGTCGCCCTCGCCCTGCAGGGACTCGATCTGCTTGAGGTCGGCGACGGCGGTGCGGGCGGTGAAGTCCGCGCGGTAGCCGTCGGGGAAGGCGTTGCCGTAGCGGTGGGACAGCTCGGCGGCGCGCTCCTCGCCCAGCTCGATGTGCAGCTGGTCGTTGAAGCCGTCCATCCAGAAGCGGGCGGCCTCGGCGAGCTTGGCCTCGATCCGCTCGACCTCGGCGTCGGTGAGCTGGGGCAGCTCGGTGCCGGGGGCGACGCGGACGACGAAGTGCAGGCGGGTGAGGACCGACTCGGTGGCGTACACCGTGTAGTCGATCGCGTGGCCGCTGAGCTCCTCCTTGAGGATCTCGGTCAGGCGCAGCCGGATGCGGGTGGTGTAGCGGTCGCGCGGCAGGTAGACCAGCGCGGAGAAGTAGCGCCCGTACTCGTCCTGGCGGAGGAACAGCCGCAGCCGGCGGCGCTCCTGCAGGTAGAGGACGTTGGTGGCGATCGCCTGGAGCTCCGCGGCCGGGGTCTGGAACATCTCGTCCCGGGGGAAGGTCTCCAGGATCTGCAGCAGGTCGCGGCCGTCGTGGCTGTCGCCGGAGAAGCCGGAGCCGGAGACGACCTCCTGGACCTTGCGGCGGACGACCGGGATGCGGGTGACCGACTCGGTGTACGCGGCGGAGGAGAACAGGCCGAGGAAGCGGCGCTCGCCGACGACCTCGCCGTTGGCGTCGAACTTCTTCACGCCGACGTAGTCGAGGTAGGCGGGGCGGTGCACGGTGGCGCGGCTGTTGGCCTTGGTGAGCACGAGGAGCTTCTTCTCGTGCGCCTTGGCGCGGACGGGGGCCGAGAGCCGGCCGAAGGCCTCGCTGACCGGGTGGTGGTCGCTGTCGTGGCTCAGCGGGTCGGCCCGCAGGATGCCGAGGCCGGTGCCGGCGACGGCCTTGAGGACCTCCTCGCCCTGGTGCTCGACCAGGTCGTACTCGCGGTAGCCGAGGAAGGTGAAGTGGTCGTCGGCCAGCCAGCGCATGAGCTCCCAGGCCTCGCCGACCTCCTGCTCGGGCAGGTGGGCCGGGGGCTGCTCGGCGAGCTCGTCGGCCAGGCGCAGCGCGGAGTCGCGCATCTTGGACCAGTCCTCGACGACCTCGCGGACGTCGCCGAGGATGCGGCGCAGGTTGGTCTCGATCGAGCGGAGGTCGGCCCGGTCGGTCTCCCGGTCGATCTCGATGTGCATCCAGGACTCGACGACGGCGTCGGCGGGCCACTCGGCGCCGGCGGCCTGGCTGCGCGAGCAGGCGTCGATGTCGAGGATCTCCAGCAGCTTGCCGGTGATGTCGCGGCGGACGGCCAGCTGGGGGTGGACCACCAGGTGGATGCCGCGGTCGAGGCGGGTCAGCTCGTTGGTGACGGAGTCGACGAGGAAGGGCATGTCGTCGGTGACGACCTCGACCACGGTGTGGCCGCAGGACCAGCCGTTCTCCTCGACGGTCGGGGTGTGCACCCGGACCTCTGCCGTCCCCTGGGGCCGCTTGAGGCCGAGCCGGTAGTGGGAGGCGGCCGCGCCGTACACGTCGACCGGGTCGCGGTCGACGAGGTCCTCGGGCGCGGTGTGGAGGTAGTAGTGGTGCAGGTACGTGGCCAGAGCGCCGTTGCTCAGCCCCTCCCCTGGCGCCGCTCCCCCCACCTGGCTGTTCTCAGCGGCTGCTGCTGCCTTCGTGAGCAGTTCGGCCTTGGCTGCGTCCAGCTTGGTCTGCATGGCTGTTTGGCTCCTGTCGCGCGCCGTTGCGTGACTCGGTGATGACTGGGTGTGCACCGCCGGGTCCGTCCGCCATACTCGCGTATCCAAGGGCGAAAACCGCTCGTGCCACGCATGAGAAGCCCTGCACCTGGGTACGACAGGTCGTTTGGCCAGCGGGAAAGCCCCCGGCGACGCCAGTCAGCCTAACCTGACGAAACGAAGGTGTCAGGGGACACAGAGGAGCAATCCTGCAGGATGCCGACGCCCTACTGGACACCTTGTCCAAACCGGCGGGTCACTTCCTGTCAGCCCCTGTCAGCTGTTTCGCAGCTGTCACCTCATGTGCGGGTAGCCGTGATCGGTGGGCGGCACGAAGGTCTCCTTGATCGAGCGGGTGGACGTCCAGCGGAGCAGGTTCTGGGCGGCGCCCGCCTTGTCGTTGGTGCCGGAGGCGCGTCCGCCGCCGAACGGCTGCTGCCCGACGACCGCCCCGGTCGGCTTGTCGTTGATGGCGAGGTTGCCGGCGGCGAAGCGCAGGCGCTCCACGGCCTGCGCGATCGCGTACCGGTCGCGGGCGGCCACCGCCCCGGTCAGCGCGTAGGGCGCATCGGTGTCCACTCGCCCCAGGGCGGCTTCCCAGTCGGCGTCCTCGTACACCTGGACGGCCAGGATCGGGCCGAAGTACTCGGTGCGGAAGACCTCGTTGCGGCCGTCCCCGCAGACCAGCACGGTCGGGCGGACGAACCAGCCGATGGCGTCGTCGTACTGGCCGCCCGCGGCGAGCTCCACCTGCGGGTCGTGCGCGGCGCGCTCGATCGCGGCGCGGTTCTTCTCGTAGGCCCGGCGGTCGATCAGGGCGCCCATGAAGTTGCTGAGGTCGGTGACGTCGCCGACGGGCAGCGCGTCGACCTCGGCGAGGAAGTCCTCCCGCATCCGGGCCCACAGGCTGCGCGGCAGGTAGGCGCGGGACAGCGCCGAGCACTTCTGGCCCTGGTACTCGAAGGCGCCGCGGATCATGGCGGTGCGCAGCGCGTCGGGGTCGGCCGAAGGGTGGGCGATCAGGAAGTCCTTGCCGCCGGTCTCGCCGACGATCCGCGGGTAGCCGCGGTAGCGGCCCAGGTTGGCGGCGATCTCCTTCCACAGGCTGTGGAAGGTCCCGGTGGAGCCGGTGAAGTGCAGCCCGGCCAGGGCGGGGCTGGCGAGGGCGACCCGGGAGAGGGCGCGGCCGTCGCCGGTGACCAGGTTGACCACCCCGGGTGGCAGGCCGGCCTCCTCCAGCAGCCGCATCAGGTGGTGGGCGGCGAGCGTCTGGGTCGGTGAGGGCTTCCAGACCACGGTGTTGCCCATCAGTGCGGGGGCGGTGGGCAGGTTCCCGGCGATCGCGGTGAAGTTGAACGGGGTGACGGCGTAGACGAAGCCCTCCAGCGGCCGGTGGTCGGCGCGGTTCCACACCCCGGGCGAGGACTCCGGCTGCTCGGCCAGGATCTGCCGGGCGAAGTGCACGTTGAACCGCCAGAAGTCGACCAGTTCGCAGGGTGCGTCGATCTCCGCCTGCTGCACGGTCTTGGACTGGCCGAGCATGGTCGCGGCGGCCAGCGTCTCCCGCCACGGGCCGGCCAGCAGGTCGGCGGCGCGCAGGAACACGGCGGCCCGGTCGTCGAAGGAGAGCGCCCGCCAGTCGGAGGAGGCGGCGAGGGCGGCGTCCACCGCGAGCTGGGCGTCCTGGTGGGTGGCGTTGCCGAGCACGCCGAGCCGGGCGGCGTGGTGGTGGGGCTGGACGACGTCGATCCGCTCGCCGCCGCCGAACCGCTGCTCGCCGCCGATGGTCATCGGCAGCGGGACGGGCTCGGCGGCCAGCTCGTCCAGTTTCCGCTCCAGCCGCTCCCGTTCGGGGCTGCCGGGGGCGTAGCCGTGCACCGGCTCGTTGACGGGGGCGGGGACCTGCGTGACGGCGTCCAGGGGCATGCGGGCTCCACTCGGTCCGGTGACGGCTGCCCCACCAGGTTGACCGCCGCCGGGCCGATCGTGCCCCGCCGACACGCCCCGGGGCCGGGCGCCCCGGCGCGTCAGCCCACCGGTCGGCCGGTCAGCTCCTCGGCGACCGCGACGGCCTCGGCGAGCGAGTCCACGACCGGCACGCCGACCGCCTCCAGCTTCTGCCGGGTGTGCGAGCCGCCGGTGTACAGCACCGCGTGGATGCCGGACTCCCGGGCGGCCTCGGCGTCGTCCACCGCGTCGCCGATCAGCACCGTGCGGGCGGGCTCCAGGCCCGGGCCGAGCCCCCGGAGGTGGGTGGCCAGGAAGCCCGCCTTGCGGCCGCCGGACGCGCCGGTGCGGCCGTCCACCCGCAGGAAGTGCCCGGACAGGCCGAAGGCGTCGACCACCGGCACCAGCCGCTCGTGCTCGTACATCGACAGCAGGGACTGGCTGCGGCCGGGCTGCGCCCGCCAGCCGGTCAGCAGGGCCGGCACGCCGTCGGTCAGGCCGCAGTCCGGGCTGAGTTCGCGGTACCGGTCGTGGAAGGCGTCGTCCAGCGCCTCCCACTCGGTCCGGCTGGGCATCCGGCCGAGCAGCCGCTGGTAGAAGCGCGGGATCGGGATCTCGTAGAGCTCCCGGTACTCCTGCAGGCTGAGCGGGGGGAGCCCGACGGTCTCGAAGGCGGCGTTGCTGGCGGCCAGCACCGCCTCCATGTCGTGGAAGAGCGTGCCGTTCCAGTCCCAGACGATGTGCGTGCGCATCCCAGGAACGCTACCTCCCGCCGGCGACAGTCAGGCCAGCAGGCCCGGGATCTCCTGCGTCGCGAACCAGAGCAGCTCGTGGTCCTCGGCGCCGTCGACGGTGAACTGGGCGTCCTCGTCGCCCTTGTCGGCGGCCTGGATGGCGGCGGCGGCCGCCGTCACGTCGGCGACCACGTCCTCCTCGGCCACGTCGGCGTGCACCGCGGCGGCCTTCGCCAGCGGCACCGGGCCGTGCAGCACGACCCGGCCGAGCGAGGCCTGGTCCTGGTACTCGTCCCCGGAGAACGGCCCGACCGCGGAGTCCGCGACCTCCACCGCCACCACCACGCGGCGGCGCGGCGCCGCCGGGTCGGCGGACAGCAGCCGCAGCGAGGCCTGGGCGGCCCGGTTCAGCGCCGCGTACTCCAGCTCCTCCAGGTCGTCGCTGACGTACCACTCGCGCAGCGCCGGCGTGACGGCGTACGCCGCCACCTGCTCCAGGACGCCGCCGGGGTGCGCCGCAAGGCCGGTCAACGTGGTCGGCACGTACACGCGCATCGGTGGCACTCCGCTTCTGGGTCATGCGGGCCGTCGGGCCCGCGCCCGCCGCCCCCCAAGGATACGGGGCGGGTGATCACCGCACCGCCCGCTCGCACGAGGTCGCCGCCGCACCCGGCTCACCGCAGCGCGGCGAGCGCGGCCAGGGTGGTGCTCAGCGCCGAGTCCAGCACCTCGGGGCGCCGGGCCGGGTCCATCATGTTGGGCCCCATCACCGCCAGGTCGGCGAGGGTGGGGGCGAGCAGCTGCACCCTGGTGCCGGCCGCCCGCAGTTCGCGGGCCTCGCGCATCATCTGCCGGGTGACCGTCCGGCGGTAGCGGCTGACCAGCTGGGCGAGCATGCCGCGCGGACGGTCCCGGGCCCGCCACTCGCGCAGCGCGGCGACCGCGCCCCGGCCCGGCTCGGCGCGCCCCTCGGGGTGCAGCCGCAGTGCCATCGGCGCGAGCACGTAGATCTCGTCGAGGCCGCGGGCGGCCATCAGGTCGGCGTTGGTGGCCGACCAGCAGCCGCCGTCCACGTAGGGGGCGCCCGCGAGCTCGACCGGGGCGAACCAGCCGGGGATCGCGCAGGAGGCCATCACCGCGTCGGCGACCGGCGCGGCCGGCGCCCCGGTGTCGCCGAAGACCACCCGGCGGCCGCTGCGGTAGTCGACCGCGACCACCCGCAGCGGGGAGCCGTCGGGCCAGCCGTCGCCGCCGGTGAGCGCCCGTACGAGCTCTCCGACCGGGGCGACCGAGCCCCGGCCGGGCGGGACGACGGCGGAGACCATGGTGAGGAAGGGGTAGTCGCGGGGGTGCCGGACGGCGTCGCGCAGCAGCCCGGGCGAGCCGATGCCGGCCGCGGGGCGGCGCGGCATCGCGCCGCCGGCCGCCGTGTCGTAGTCGAACTCGACCCCGGCCAGCGGGCCGCCGGTGATCGGCAGCCCGCGCTGGTGGTCCCTCAGGTGGTCGGGCTCGACCCCGGCGGCGAGCAGCGAGCCGAGGATGGCGCCGGCCGACGTCCCGAGGATCACGTCGGCGGCGCCGGGCCGCCAGCCGGTGGCCTCCTCCACGGCGCAGAGCGCGCCGACCGTCCAGGCCGCGCCGAGCATGCCGCCGCCGCCCAGCACCAGGCCGCGCCGCGGGCCGCCCGCACCGCGCCCCGCAACCGGGCCGTCGCCGGTGGTCACCTCGGTCACCATGCCGCCTCCCTGGGGTCGCCTGCCAGCCGATCCTCCGCCCTACCGGGCGGTAGGTCCGTTCGCCCGGCCGCCCCGCACGGCGGAATTCACCCGGCGCGTCCGTACTCCTTCGTGCACTGCCGGAACCCCGGTGCACGTCAACGCGGCGCCACGCCCGGTGGCCTGCCGGGCCCGCCGCCGCAGCGGACATCACCCGGATAGGTGACATGGCGGCCGCTCCCCGACGCCCGCCGGGGGTTCTTGAGGGCGGCGCACCGGCCCGGTAGCACAGGGGGTGACAACCCCGCCGGAGCCAGCCCGACAGGAGGTCGGTCCCCATGGCCGAGCACTGCAGCACCGTCCCCGCCGCACACACCGGGAGCCGGGCCGCCGCGCCGCTGGTCCGCCCGCTGGTGCACGTGCCCGGGCGCCCGCAGCCGCGCCGGCCCGTCCGCCACGCCCACCCGGGCCGGCACGCCGCGCTGCCGCCCGGCCACCCGGCGGCCGCCGGGCCGCGCGCCCCGCACCGGCCGCGCACGGGCTGCGCACCCTCCCACGGGGCGGGCCAGGGCGATCTGGCGGCCCGCTTCGCCCACCGGCTGGTCGAGGTGCTGACCGGGGTCCGCCCGGCGGGCCAGCTCCAGCGGCACACCACCCTGCACGGGTACCAGCAGCTCACCGCACTGGCGCGGACGGGCCCGCTGCGGCCCCGCGGCCGGGCGCCGCAGACCCGGCTGGGGCGGGTGTACGACTCGGCGCCGGCGCCGGACGCGCTGGAGGTGTGCGTCCGGGTGGAGTTCGGCCCGCGCCACCACATGGTGGCCTTCCGGCTGGAGCGGCACCGGCGCACCGAGCAGTGGCAGTGCGCCGCGGTGGAGGCGCGCTGACGGGCCGCACCGGGCCGGAACGCCGCAGGGCGCCGCGCCCCGGTGCGGGGTGCGGCGCCCTGCGGACGGGCACTGGGGGTGTCAGGCCTTGCGGCGGCGGCCGCGGCCGGCCTTCGCGGCGCGGCGGCGCTCGGCGCGGGTCATCCCGTCGCCCTCGTCCACCACGGAGTCCTCGAAGTCGCCCTCGATGACGGTGTCGTCGCCGTCGACGGTCGGCGCGGTGTAGTGCAGGCGCTGGCGGGCCGGGGCCTCCAGGCCCTTGGCCTTGATCTCCGGGCGGGCGTCGGCCTTCTCCAGCGCGACGGCGTCCTCGGCGACCGGCACCTCCTCGACCTGCTGCTCGACCTGGACCTCCAGGTTGAACAGGTAGCCGACAGACTCCTCCTTGATGCCCTCCATCATGGCGGCGAACATGTCGTAGCCCTCGCGCTGGTACTCGACCAGCGGGTCGCGCTGCGCGTAGGCGCGCAGCGCGATGCCCTCCTGCAGGTAGTCCATCTCGTAGAGGTGCTCGCGCCAGCGGCGGTCCAGCACCGACAGGACGACGCGGCGCTCCAGCTCGCGCATGATCTGCTCGCCGAGCTGGTCCTCGCGGCGGCCGTAGGAGGCCTGCACGTCCTCCTGGATGGTCTGGGTGAGGAACTCGGGGGTGAGCCCGGCGGTGCCGCCGGCCTCCTCCTCCAGCTCGTCCAGGTCCAGGGAGATCGGGTAGAGCTGCTTGAGGGCCGTCCAGAGCTTCTCGAGGTCCCAGTCGTCCTCGAAGCCCTCGCCGGTGGCGGCGTTGACGTACGCCTCGACGGTGTCGTCCATGAAGTGGCCGACCTGCTCCTGCAGGTCCTCGCCCTCCAGGACGCGGCGGCGCTCGCCGTAGATGACCTCGCGCTGGCGGTTGAGGACCTCGTCGTACTTGAGGACGTTCTTGCGGATCTCGAAGTTCTGCTGCTCGACCTGGGTCTGCGCGGAGGCGATGGCGCGGGTGACCATCTTGGACTCGATCGGCACGTCCTCCGGGACGTTCGCCATGGAGAGCACGCGCTCGACCATGCCGGCCTTGAACAGGCGCATCAGGTCGTCGCCCAGCGACAGGTAGAAGCGGGACTCGCCCGGGTCGCCCTGGCGGCCGGAGCGGCCGCGGAGCTGGTTGTCGATGCGGCGGGACTCGTGGCGCTCGGTGCCGAGCACGTACAGGCCGCCGAGCTCCTGGACCTCCAGCTGCTCGGCCTTGACGGCCTCCTTGGCCTTGTCCAGCGCGCTCGGGAAGGCGGCCTCGTACTCCTCCGGGGTGTCCTCCGGGGTGATTCCGCGCTGGGCGAGCTCGGCGGCGGCCAGGTGCTCGGCGTTGCCGCCGAGCATGATGTCGGTGCCGCGGCCGGCCATGTTGGTGGCGACGGTGACGGCGCCCTTGCGGCCGGCCTGCGCGACGATCTGCGCCTCGCGCTCGTGGTGCTTGGCGTTCAGCACCTCGTGCGGGATGCCGCGCTTGCGCAGCTCCTGGGAGAGGTACTCGGACTTCTCGACCGAGACGGTGCCGACCAGGACCGGCTGGCCCTTCTCGTGCTTCTCGGCGATGTCGTCGACGACGGCGGCGAACTTGGCCGGCTCCGACTTGTAGATGAGGTCGGGCTGGTCGATGCGGCGCGGCGTCTTGTTGGTGGGGATCGGCACCACGCCGAGCTTGTAGATCTGGTGGAACTCGGCGGCCTCGGTGGTGCCGGTACCGGTCATGCCGGACAGCTTGTCGTAGAGGCGGAAGAAGTTCTGCAGGGTGATGGTGGCCAGGGTCTGGTTCTCGTTCTGGACCTCCACCCCCTCCTTGGCCTCGATCGCCTGGTGCATGCCCTCGTTGTAGCGGCGGCCGGCCAGGATACGGCCGGTGTGCTCGTCGACGATCATGACCTCGCCGTTGATGACGACGTAGTCCTTGTCCGCCTTGTAGAGCTCCTTCGCCTTGATGGCGTTGTTGAGGAAGCCGACCAGCGGGGTGTTCACCGACTCGTAGAGGTTGTCGATGCCGAGGTAGTCCTCGACCCGGCCGACGCCGTCCTCCAGGATGCCGACCGTGCGCTTCTTCTCGTCGACCTCGTAGTCGCGGTCGCGCTTGAGGCGCAGCACCAGCTTGGCGAAGTCGTTGTACCACTTGGTGGCCTGGTCGGCCGGGCCCGAGATGATCAGCGGGGTGCGGGCCTCGTCGATGAGGATCGAGTCGACCTCGTCGACGATCGCGAAGTTGTGGCCACGCTGGACGAGCTCGTCCTTCGACCAGGCCATGTTGTCGCGCAGGTAGTCGAAGCCGAACTCGTTGTTCGTGCCGTACGTGATGTCCATCCCGTACTGGCGCTTGCGCTCGGCCGGCGACATGTTCCCCAGGATCACGCCGACCTCGAGGCCGAGGAAGCGGTGCACCCGGCCCATCCACTCCGAGTCGCGCTCGGCGAGGTAGTCGTTGACGGTGATCAGGTGGACGCCCTTGCCGGTCAGCGCGTTGAGGTACGCGGGCAGGGTGCCGACCAGGGTCTTGCCCTCACCGGTGCGCATCTCGGCGACGTAGCCGTAGTGCAGCGCGGCGCCGCCCATGATCTGCACGTCGTAGTGGCGCTGGCCCAGCACGCGCTTGGCGGCCTCGCGGACGGTCGCGAAGGCCTCCGGCATGATGTCGTCCAGGCTCTCGCCCTCTTCGAGGCGGGCCTTGTACTCGTCGGTGAGCGCGCGCAGCTCGTCGTCGCTGAGGTTGACGAAGTCCTCTTCGATCGAGTTGACCTGGGCGGCAATCCGCTGCAGCTTGCGAAGGATCTTACCCTCGCCTGCGCGCAGGATCTTGTCGAAGACGGACACGTGAGCGGGCTCCTTGCCTGGATCGGCTCTGGATGACAATCGGCGAGACCTACCCCACCGTACGGGCCATCGTATGCGAGGAGGCCAAGCCGCCGGGAGGTCCGTCAGCACGGTATTCCTGTGTCACCCAGAGGGGCAAAGCGCTGCGAAGCACCGGCCCCGGGGCAAAACGGTCAACCCGTGCCTCCTCTTTCCGGTCAACCCCCGGCGGGTCGCACAGGTTCCCGGCGGCCGCGGCGGCCCGGCCGGTCGTCGGTGACCGGTCGTCCGCGGCCCCGGCCGGTTGTCAGCGGCAGGGCCTACGCTGCCCGGCATGACCGTCATGCTCTCCGCCGACCAGGCCCGCCGGATCGCCCTCCGCGCCCAGGGGCTGCTGGGCGCCCCGGACCGCCGCGGCGGGGTCCGCGGCGTGCTGCGCCACCTCGGCGCCGTCCAGCTGGACACCATCTCGGTGCTGGCCCGCTCGCACGAGCTGGTCCCCTACGCACGGCTCGGCGCCGTGGGGCGCCCCGCGGTGGAGGGCGCGTACTGGGGTTCGGAGACGACGTTCGAGTACTGGTCGCACGCGGCGTGCATCCTGCCGATCGAGGAGTGGCCGCTGTTCGCCTTCCGGCGCCGCGCCTACCGCGGCCGCGGCAACCTCTGGGGCCACCAGGTCTCCCCGGAGACGTACCGGGCGGTGCTGGACAAGCTGCGGGCCGAGGGGCCGCTGACGTCGACGGGGCTGGGCGGCGCCAAGCGCACCGCCGAGTGGTGGGACTGGTCCGACACCAAGATCGCGGTGGAGCGGGCGCTCGCCTTCGGCGACGTGGTGTGCACCGAGCGGCGCAGCTGGAAGCGGGTCTACGAGCTGGCCGAGCAGGCCGTCCCGGCGGAGCTGTACGGCCAGGACCTCTCCGACGAGGAGTGCCTGCGCCGGCTGGTCGCCCAGGCGGGCGCCGCACTCGGGGTGGCGACGCGGGCCGATCTGATGGACTACCACCGCCTCAAGGGCACCCAGGTGGAGTCGGTGATCGAGGCCTCCGGCCTGGTGCCGGTGCAGGTCGAGGGCTGGACGGCGCCGGCCTGGGCCGACCCGGCGGCGCTGGCCTCCGAGCCGCGCGGCCGGCACCGCACGACCCTGCTCTCGCCCTTCGACTCGCTGATCTGGGACCGCGCCCGCACCGAGCGGATCTTCGGCATGACGCACCGGCTGGAGGCGTACACGCCCAAGCACAAGCGGGTGCACGGGTACTTCGCCATGCCGCTGCTGGCGGGCGGCCGGCTGGTCGGCCGGGTCGACCCGGCACGCGAGGGCCGCACCCTGGTGGCCCGTCAGGTCTCGCTGGAGGGGGCGAAGTTCGTGGCGCCGCTGGCCGAGGCGCTGCGCGAGGCGGCGGCCTGGGTGGGCTGCGACGCGGTGCGGGTGGAGCGGCTGGCGGACGAGGGGCTGCGTCCGGCCCTGGAGAAGCTACTCTGAGGCCCCGGCCGGCGGGCCGGGCCCGGGTCAGCCTATTTCGAGGATCTTCTCGCGCATCGCGTAGACCACGGCCTCCATCCGGGAGTGCAGTTGCAGCTTCTCCAGGATGTTGCGGACGTGGTTCTTCACGGTGTTCTCGCTGATGAAGAGCTCCTTGGCGATCTCCCGGTTGTTCATCCCGGTGGCGACCAGCTTGAGCACTTCCAGCTCCCGGTCGGTGAGCCGCGGTGCAGGCACCAACTCCCGTTCGTCGGAGCGCCGTTGGATCATCGACTTGAACTCGGTGAGCAGCTTGGCCGCCATCGAGGGGCTGATCTGCGACTGGCCGTCGGCGACCGCGCGGATGGCGGTGGCGACCTCGTCGGTGGAGATCTCCTTGAGGAGGTAGCCGGTCGCGCCGGCCTTGATGGCCTCGTAGAGGTCGGCCTCCTCGTCGCTGATCGTCAGCATGATGATCTTGGCGCTGGGCACCACGTCCTTGATCGCGGTGCAGGCCTCGATCCCGCTGCGGCGCGGCATCCGGACGTCCATGAGGATGATGTCCGGCAGCAGGTCGGCGGCCTTGAGCACGGCCTCGGCGCCGTCCCCCGCCTCTCCGATGACCTTGATGTCCTCTTCTTCGGCGAGCACGATCTCCAGGCCGCGGCGGAACAGCGCGTGGTCGTCCACCACCAGCACCCTGATCGGCTCCGCCCGGTACGCCGGGGGACCGCCCGCCAGGCCGACCTCCGCACCACGGCTGATGGGCTCGCCCATCCGCTCCTCCCCCGGTCGCCGGTTGATGTCGGCTCCATCATTCCATGACCGCAGCGGCGTTGATCACCCTCCGAGACCGGTCCGCCCAGCTGGGTGACCCCGGCGGCAGGGCCGCCGGGGTCACCCGGTCGATCGATCTGTCGTGCTGCCGGAGCGGGACGGGATCAGTCCTCGTCCGGTCCGTTGATCGCACCACCGGCGCCTCCGCCGACGGCCGTCGCGTCCTCCTTCAGGTGGATGACGCCGTAGTGGTAGCCGTGCCGGCGGTACACCACGCTCGGCAGGCCGCTGTCCTTCTCCACGAACAGGAAGAAGTCGTGGCCGACCAGTTCCATCTCGTACAGCGCCTGGTCCAGCGACATCGGCGCGGCGGGGTGCGTCTTCTCCCGGACGACGAGCGGTCCGTCGCCCTCCACCTCCAGAGAGCCCATCATGGTCTTGCGGGCCGCCCCGTTGACCGGGCCCTCGGTCTGCTCGGTCGAGGGGAGCGCGGCCAGGGCGGCCGTCGCCGCTGCGACGCTGACGGGGGTGCGGCCGTTGCCGCCCTTGTGCACCCGGCGCCGGTCGGCGGACTTCCGCATTTGCGCGTCGAGCTTCGCCGAGGCCAGGTCGAGCGCCGCGTACGGGTCGCTCGCTGCGGCCTCGGCCCGGATCACCGGGCCGCGGGTACGGAGAGTGATCTCGACCCGCTCGGACCGGTCGGCCTGGCGCGGGTTGTGCTCCTTGGACACCTCGACGTCGAGGCTGATCACCTTGCCGTCGAACTTCTGGACCTTCTCCAGCTTCTCGGCCACGTGCTCGCGGAACCTCTTGGGCACCTCGGTCTTGCGGCCCTTGACGACGATGTCCACGCAGAACTCCGATCCCTTGTGCTGTCGCCGATCCGGAACGCACCCGGACCGGACTGAGACCCAGCCGGACCAGCCAATCCGCCACCAGCCCCCCACCTTCGCCGGGAGCGGCGAACTCGACTGGCCCTCACCTCACTTCCTCCCCACCAGGAGCGCTTAAAACCCCCTGTGTGCCTTATGGAACACCTCGCTCGGGGATTCCGCCTCCCCAGTCGAACACCATGGCGAGACCGGACCGGCTGGACGACTGTCACCCACTGTTTACCTCCCATGGAGTGAAACACCGGTTAACAGCTGGACAACACGCTCCGTGGCGCCCACCGTATGGCGCAGTCCGTACCCCGGCAAGGGGCCGCACGACACTTGCGGCACCGCCCGGTGTCCCATTCGTGCACGTCATACGTGCCCCGTGTGCCACGGGAGGCGTCCGTGACCGCGCCGCGCACCGCAGGCCTCCTCGGCGGCGGCCTGCTCGACCTGCTGCTGCCCGCCCGCTGCGCGGGCTGCGGCGAAGGCGCCGGCCAGCTCTGCCCCGCCTGCCGGGCGCTGCTGACCTGCGCGGCGGCCGGTCCGGCCGGGCCCGAGCCGCCGCCGGACGGGCTGCCCCCGGTGCACGCCGCCGCGCCGTACGGCGGGCCGGTGCGGAACCTGCTGATCGCCCACAAGGAGCGCGGCGCCCTGCGGTTGGCACGGCCGCTCGGATCGGCGCTCGCGGCAGCCGTGCGCTCCGCGGACGCGGCAGGCGCCCCCGGTGCGCCGGGCGCACCCCTGCTGCTCGTCCCGGTGCCCTCCACGCGCCGGTCGGTCCGGGAGCGTGGGCACGATCCGGCGCTGCGGCTGGCCCGGGCGGCCGCACGGGAGCTCCGCCGGGCGGGCCGGCCGGCACGGGTCGCACCGGTGCTGCGGCACGCCCGCCGGGTGGCCGACCAGGCCGGACTGTCGGCCGCCGAACGGCACCGCAACCTGCACGGCGCGCTCGCGGTCCGGCCGCACACCGCCGCACTCCTGCACGGCCGGCCGGTCGTCCTGGTGGACGACCTGGTGACCACCGGGGCCAGCCTCGCCGAAGCCGCCCGCGCCCTAAGGGCAGCCGGCTGCCCGCCCCGGGCCGCCGCCACCGTGGCAGCAACCGCCCGCCGATCGGGCTGGGCCGGCGACCCCCGAAGCGGGGTCGCTCAGGAGTGCCGGGGGCCCGTGCGTCAGCCCGGGTAGCCGAAGGAGGCGGCCGGGTGGCCCTGCAGCGCGACCTCGCGCCACTGGTTGCCCTGCAGCCGGAAGATCCGGTGGTCGCTGGAGTACGCCAGGACGGGCGGCACGCTCTCGCCGGTACGGCTCTCGGCGGAGGACACGGTGGTCATCGACTCGCCGCCCTGCAGCGGGGAGTCGCTGGACTGCGAGCCGTCCGTGCCCACGTAGTTGAGCAGCTGCAGCTTGCCCTGCTCCTTGCCGAGCACCAGCAGTTGGTCGGTGTCGGCCCAGGACACCGAGGCGACGTCGGTGAGCAGCGGGGCGACCGGCCGCAGGCCGGTGATGCGGGCCCGCGGCGAGCCGCTCGTGCCCTCGTGCACCACCAGGCCGATCTGCAGCGAGCGCCGACCGGAGCCGTCCTTGAGCACCAGGGCGATCCGGGCGCCGTCGGAGGAGACCCGCACGTCCTGGACGGTGCGGCCGGCCAGGCCGTCGACCTGGGCGGCGACGGACTTACGCCCGCGCACCAGGTAGACCTGCGGCGCGGCCGGGTCGCGGTCGACCAGCCAGAGGTTCTGCCGGCCGTCCCAGCTGGGCGAGGCGAGGCCCTGCCCGGCCTGGGTGGAGCGGCTGGTTATCACCGGGTCGCCGAGCTTCTCCGCCTCGCCGAACCCGGTCACGTAGAGGGAGCGGCCGTCCGCGCCGATCGCGGCGGCGCCGGTGCCGTCGCGGCGGACGGCGACCTCGCCGATCTTCGGCTGGCCGGACTGCCCGGACTGGCCGAGCGGGCCGGAGACGGCGCGGCCCGGGCCGTCGCCCTGCAGCAGGAGCAGCTGGCCGGTGTCGACCTGGTAGTACTGGGCGGCCCCTGCGGAGCCGGCGAGCTGGCCGGGTGCGGAGTCGGCGGCCTCGGAGGCGGTGACCGAGCAGCCGCCCTTGGCGCCGGACAGGTCGACCCGGTCGAGCTGGGCCTTGCCCTGCTGGTCGGCCAGGGTGTGGAAGAGCTGGGTGGCCATCTGCTTGCAGGCGCTCTGCCGGCCGCCGAAGTCGGCGACGTCGACGCGGACCGCGGCGGCCCGGCTGTCGTTGACCGTCACCGCGCCCTGGATGCGCACGCCCTCGAAGGCCGAGTAGACCGCGGGCGACAGCCACTGCGAGGGCCCGGCGGCGAGCGCCTTGGCGGCCGCGGTGAGCGGGTCGGTGCGGCGGCGCAGGTAGATCGGGTCGGGCACCATGACGGACGGGGTGGCACCGTCGGCCGACGGGTCGGAGGAGGCGTAGAAGTAGCGGTGGACCGCCCGGTAGGAGTTCCGGAAGTTGGTCTGGTCGACGATCAGGCCGTCCGGGAGGCGGTCGATCCGCCACTCCCCCTTGTCCGGGCCCTCGGTCTCCTTCACGAAGGTGAACTGCTGCTGGTACGCCTCGTCGGAGACCGTCCGGTAGGAGTGGTCCTCGTCGAGCTCGGCGACCTTGTTGCCGGTCACGGTGATCGAGGTGGTGTCGGTGGCGACGACCGTCTTGTCCCGGTGCAGGGTGGCGGCGAGCACGGTGACGCCCGCCTGCGGGTTCCACCGCTTGCCCGCGTTGGCGGTCAGGTACTTCAGCGCGGTCTCGTAGTCCTTGGCCTCGTCCGCGTTGGAGGCGGCCAGGAAGCCGGCCAGCAGGTCGCGCGGGTCCTCGCCCTTGTGCGGCGGCACCGGGAACACCCTGACCTGCAGGTTCTCCGCGCCGGAGCCCTGCGGCAACTCGACCCGCTCGGGCGGGCCGTCCGCGGGCATCGCGGCGCAGCCCGCGGCGAGCAGGACGGCGAGTGCGGCACAGGCGGCCCGGGCGGAGCGCAGCTCAGCCCTCACGCCGCTCGTCCTTCGCACGCTGGGGCCTCCCGGTGTCGGCGGTGTCCGGACCCTCCTGGGGAGGGAGTGTCGGGCGGGCAGGTCCGCGGTCGACGACGACCTGGGCCCCGGTGGCACCGTACCCCGAGGCCACCGCCCGGACGTCCGAGGGGTCGGCGACGGGTGCGGCCTGCGGGCGGCCCAGTCCGGGGCCGATCGACAGCACGCCGCCGAGGCCGCTGCCGAAGCCGGACTGCCCGCCGTCGGGGCTCTCGGGACCGTCCTGGTCGGCGGCGCCGTCGGCCGCGGTGAGCGCGGTCGCGCCGGTCGGGCGGACGGCGCGGCGGTAGGGCGCGCCGGGGGCGGCGAGGCCGCGGTTGTGCCGGGAGTCCTCCGGCTCCAGCCGGAACGGGGCCCGGCTGATCTCGCCGCCGCGGGTGCGGGGCAGGGTCAGGCGGAAGTGCGAGCCGCCACCGGGCTCGCCCCAGGCCTGGAGCCAGCCGCCGTGCAGGTGGGCGTCCTCGACGGCGATGGACAGGCCGAGGCCGGTGCCGCCGGTGGTGCGCACCCGGGACGGATCTGCGCGCCAGAACCGGTGGAACACCCGGGAGGCCTCGCCGGGCTTGAGGCCGATGCCGTAGTCGCGGACGCCGACGGCGACCGCGCCCTCGCCGGTGCCGAGCCGGACGACGACGTCGCGGCCCTCGCCGTGCTCCAGGGCGTTGACGACCAGGTTGCGCAGGATGCGCTCGATCCGCCGGGAGTCGACCTCGGCGACGACCGGCTTCTCCGCGCCGCGGACGATCACCGCACTGCCCTTGGCCTGGGCCAGCGGGTCGGCGGCCTCGACCACGCGGGTCACGATGTCCCGGAGGTCGACCGGCTCGGCGTCGAGGATCGCGGCGCCGGCGTCGAAGCGGCTGATCTCCAGCAGGTCGGCGAGCAGCGACTCGAAGCGGTCCAGCTGGTCCTGCAGCAGTTCGGCGGAGCGGGCGGCCATCGGGTCGAGGTCGTCGCGGCTGTCGTAGATCAGGTCGGCGGCCATCCGCACGGTGGTGAGCGGGGTGCGCAGCTCGTGCGAGACGTCGGAGACGAAGCGGCGCTGCACCCGGGAGAGCTCCTCCAACTGCCGGATCTGCGCCTGCAGGGCGTTGGCCATCCGGTTGAAGGACTCGCCGAGGCGGGCGATGTCGTCCGTACCGGTCACCTTCATCCGCTCCTCGAGGTGGCCCGCGGCCAGCCGTGCGGAGATCCCGGCGGCCATCCGCACGGGGGTGACGACCTGCCGGACGACCAGCCAGGCGATGCCGCCGAGCAGGATGACCACGAACACGCCGGCGGTCGCCAGGGTGCCGGTGACCAGGCCGAGGGTCTTGGTCTCCTGTCCGAAGGAGAAGACGTAGTACAGCTGGTACGGGTTGCCGTCGGGTCCGGTGAACTGCTTGCCGATGACCAGCCCGGGCTCGTTGTACGAGGGGCTGCCGTCGTCGGTGGAGCGCTGGATCTCGGTGGTCTGCTGGTGCGGGGTGCCGGGTTCGGCGGCGACCTCGTCGCGCAGGTCCTGGCTGATCGAGTCGGGGACGATGTTGCCGGAGTACCAGGCGCCGCGCAGGGCCGCGCTGGGCGCGCTCTCCTGCTGGCCGGTGGAGGGCACCAGGGCGATCACCGAGTAGACGCCGGTGCCGCCGCTGGCGAGGTCGGAGACCTGCTTGATGAGCCAGGTGCCGACCTCGTCCCGCGAGGGGTCGGTGCCGGTGCCGGCCTTCGCCTGCAGGTTGATCGCCTCGTTGATCTTGTCCTGCTCGATCTGGAAGCCGCCGAACGCCTGGCCCTGCGCGGCGTGCTTCTTGGTGTCGAGCAGGCCGGTGCGCACCTGCGCGACCACGACCACGCCGAGCACCAGCACGACCACGACGGAGAGCAGCAGCGTGGCGGCGACCACGCGGAGCTGGATGGAGCGGCGGTACAGCGCGACCAGGCGTCGCACCGGCCGCCGGAACTGACGGATCACCTGGGCGCAGAACGCGGCGGGGCCGCGGCGCCTGCGCCGGCCCTCCGTGGTCGAACTCAGCACGTCTCCGCGCACAGCAGCCTCCCCGCCGGGTGCGATGCCCGACGGGGAGTTGTCAGCCTCGAACTGCCCCACGTCAGCTGGGCCCCGCCTTGTAGCCGACGCCGCGCACGGTCACCACGATCTCGGGGCGCTCCGGGTCCTTCTCGATCTTGGAGCGCAGGCGCTGGACGTGGACGTTGACCAGCCGGGTGTCGGCGGCGTGGCGGTAGCCCCAGACCTGCTCCAGCAGCACCTCGCGGGTGAACACCTGCCAGGGCTTGCGGGCCAGCGCGACCAGCAGGTCGAACTCCAGCGGGGTCAGCGGGATGCCGCGGCCGTCGCGCTTCACCGAGTGGCCGGCCACGTCGATGACGAGGTCGCCGATGGTGAGCTGCTCGGGCGTGGGCTCCTCGGCGCGGCGCAGCCGGGCGCGCACCCGGGCCACCAGTTCCTTGGGCTTGAACGGCTTGGTGACGTAGTCGTCGGCGCCGGACTCCAGGCCCACGACGATGTCCACCGTGTCCGTCTTCGCGGTCAGCATCACGATCGGGATGCCGGACTCGGCCCGGATCTGACGGCAGACGTCGATGCCGTCGCGACCCGGAAGCATCAGGTCGAGCAGCACGAGGTCGGGCTTGGTCTCCCGGAACGCGGCTAGCGCCTTGTCCCCGTCGGCGACGAAAAACGGCTCAAATCCTTCACCACGCAGCACGATGCCGAGCATCTCGGCCAGTGCGGTGTCGTCATCAACGACGAGGACGCGTCCCTTCATGACTCCATCTTCTCATTACCCGATTGTGACCTGCCCCACAGCCCGGACAGAGGGATCGCCCGACGCGGGCTGCGAACCGGACAGAACACTGCAAAACACCCGGTCGGGGCCGCACCTGCCGACCGTTGTCGATCAGCAACGGGATACCCCTGGGGCCGTCGGCGCCACCATGGCACGATGGGCGGCGCAGCAGCGAGTTCCGGCCGTACGCCGTACCCGATCCGACGCCGACCCGACGTCCGGGCCCGGGCCACGAAGCCCCGGGCCTCCGACAAGGAGCTTTGATGACCGACACCCCGGGCTGGGCCTCGCCCGGTTCGCCCGAGCCGCCCCGCGACGACGTCCGGCCGCCGGCCGACCAGCCGTCCGGCGGCGTCGGCGACGCTGCAGGCGGCCCCGGTCCGTACGGCGGAGCGTACGGCAGCATTCCCCACCAGGGCCAGAGCCGCGACGCGGGCCGGTACGGCGCACCCGGCGGTACCGGCCAGTACGGCGGCGGCCCCGGCACGCACGGCGGCTGGGGCGTGCCGCTGAGCCCGAAGCCCGGCATCATCCCGCTGCGCCCGCTGGGCGTCGGCGAGATCCTCGACGGCGCGGTCACCACCGTCCGCAGGCACTGGCGGACGGCCCTCGCCCTCTCGCTCGGCCTGGCCGCCGTGCAGCAGGTGCTGCAGGCGCTCGGCGAGTGGTGGGCCTACGAGCAGCCGGGCGACGCCTCGGAGCTCACCGCGATGCTCGGGCCGGTGCCGGTCGAGCTGCTGCTGGGTGTCGTCGCGGTCGGCATGCTGACGATGGTGGTGAGCAAGGCCGTCCTCGGCCAACCGGTGGCGCTCGGGGACGCCTGGAAGGCCGCCCGGCCGCGGCTGGCCGCCCTGACCGGGCTCACCCTGCTCACCTTCCTGATCGTCGTCGGGCCGTTCGTCCCCGGCATCGCCCTGGTGGTGCTCGGCATCGTCGACGGTCTCAACGACACCCTGCTCGGCCTCGGCGCGATCCTGACGCTGGCGGCCGTGCCGGTGGCGCTCTGGCTCGGGATCGACCTCAGCCTCGCCGCACCCGCCCTGGTGCTGGAGCGGCAGGGCGTGTTCACCGCGATGTCCCGCTCCCGGCGGCTGGTGCGCGGCTCCTGGTGGCGGCTGTTCGGCATCAACGTGCTGACCCGGGTGCTCATCGCGGTCGCCTCCGGCATGGTGATGATGCCGTTCTCGCTCGCCGCGCTCGCCGTCGCCGGCGACGAGGCCCCGACCACCGACAACCCCTTCGTGATGGGCCTGCCGCCGCTCGGTCTGCTGATCCTCGCGATCGGCGGCACCATCGTCGCCACGTTCACCATCCCGCTCGGCGCCGCCGTCAACGTGCTGCTCTACATCGACCAGCGCATCCGCCGCGAGGCGCTCGACATCGAGCTCGCCCGCGCCGCGGGCCTGCCCGAGTACGGCTCCGCCGGCTGGGCGGGCAACCAGGCCTCCCCCGGAGTCTGAGCCGATGCCGCACTGGGGGGAACCGGGGGCGCTGCCGCGCGTCCTCGCGGAGGGTGCACCGGTCACCGTTCCGCGCGGGCCCGCGCGGGACGCGGCCCGCGACGAACTGCTCAACCCGGCCTACCACCGGCACGACCCGAGCCTGACCCAGCGCGCCATGGACTGGCTGGACGAGCAGATCGGCAGGCTGTTCGGGCACCTCGGCGAGTCCATGGCCGGCGGCAGCACCGGCGCCGTGCTGGCCCTGCTGCTGGCCGCCGTGGTGGTCGCCGCCGTGTGGTGGCGGCTCGGCACGCCCCGCCGCGAGGCCCGCCGCAGCGAGGCGCTGTTCGCCCACCGCGGCCCGCGCACCGCCGACCAGCACCGCGCCGAGGCCGCCGCCCGGGCCGCGGACGGCGACTGGCCGCAGGCCGTCCGCGAGCAGATGCGCGCCCTGGTGCGCGCTCTGGAGGAGCGGACGGTGCTCGACGTCCGCCCCGGCCGGACGGCCGACGAGGCCGCCGCAGAGGCCGGCCGCGCCCTCCCCGACCACGCCGCCGCCCTCGCCTCCGCGGCCCGCACCTTCGACGACGTCGTGTACGGCGAGCGCACCGCGGACCGGGCCGCCTACGACGGCCTGCTGGCGCTGGACCGCGCCCTCGCGGCAGCCCGCCCCGTCCTCGTCCCGACCGGCGGAGCCGCCGCATGACCACCGCACCGCCCACCGCCGCACCGTCCGCGGCCGAGGCCCAGGACGGCACCCCGGACGGGGCGGCAGCCGACCCCGGCGCGCCGGCCGGCACGGCCCCCGGGACGAGCCTGGCCGTACCCGTGCGGCGCCGCTGGCGCCGCGCCCGCTGGTACCTGCTGGCCGCCGCCTTCCTGGTGCTCGTCGGCCTGCTCGTCGGCGGCCTCGGCGGCAGCAGCACCTGGCCCCCGCTCGACCCCCGCTCCCCCGACCCGGAGGGCGCCCGTGCCGCCGTCCGCCTGCTGGAGCGCGAGGGCGTGACCGTCCGCACCGCCGCGGGCGAGGCCGAGCTCACCGCCGCCCTCGGCGCCGCCGACACCACCGTCGTGCTGCCCGACCCCTACCTGCTCGACCCGGCACTGCTCGACCGGCTCGCCGCCGCCGACCGCGGCCCGCGGAGCAGGCTGGTCCTGCTCGCCCCGGACGACGCCCAGCTCGACGCCTTCGCCCGCGGTGTCCGCACCTCGACGGCGGCCGACGGCCTGCCCGACTACGCCTCCGAGCTGTCCACCCCGCCGCAGTGCAGCCTTCCCGAGGCCACCGCGGCCGGCAGCGCCGAACTCGGCGGCCTCCTCTACGACCCGGCCCCCGGCGACACCGGCTGCTATCCGCGGCACAACAGGCCGACCCTCGTCCTGCACACCGACGGCTCCGGACGGCAGACCGCCGTCCTCGGCACCGACCGGCCGCTCACCAACCAGCACCTCGCCAAGGACGGCAACGCCTCGCTCGCCCTCGGGCTGCTCGGCTCCCGGCCCCACCTGGTCTGGTACCTGCCCGACTACGACAGCACCGGCACCCCTGCCACGGCCGGCCGCCGCAGCCTGCTGGACCACGTCCCGACCGGCTGGAACTGGGCCGCCCTGCAGCTCGCCCTCGCCGCGGCCCTGGCCGCCGCCTGGCGGGCCCGCCGGCTCGGCCCGGTGGTCTCCGAGGAGCTGCCCGTCGTCGTCCGCGCCGCCGAGACCGCCGAGGGCCGCGCCCGCCTCTACCGCCGGGCGAACGCCCGCGGCCACGCCGCCGACGCACTGCGCCGCGCCGCCCGCCACCGGATCGCCCCGGTGCTCGGCGTCCCGGTCTCCGCCGGCGAGCCCGACCCGGCCGCCCTCTGCGCGGCCGCCGCCGGCCGCATCGGCCGCCCGTCCGCCGACCTGCACGCGCTGCTGTACGGCGAGCCGCCCACCGACGACGCCGCACTGCTGCGGCTCTCCGACGACCTCGACGCCCTGGAAAGGCAGGTACGACAGCCGTGACCGAGCAGCCCGCTGCCAGCACGACCCTCACCAAGACCGGCACGCCCGCCGACGCCGCCCCCGCCGCGGTGGACGCCCGCACGGCGCTCACCGCACTGCGCGACGAGATCGGCAAGGCCGTCGTCGGCCAGGACGCGGCCGTCACCGGCCTGGTCGTCGCCCTGCTCTGCGGCGGCCACGTGCTGCTGGAGGGCGTCCCCGGCGTCGCCAAGACGCTGCTCGTCCGCACCCTCTCCACCGCGCTCAGCCTGGAGACCAAGCGCATCCAGTTCACCCCCGACCTGATGCCCGGCGACGTCACCGGCTCGCTGGTCTACGACGCCCGCACCGCCGAGTTCTCCTTCCAGCCCGGCCCGGTCTTCACCAACCTGCTGCTCGCCGACGAGATCAACCGCACCCCGCCGAAGACCCAGGCCTCGCTGCTGGAGGCCATGGAGGAGCGCCAGGTCACCGTCGACGGCGAGCCCCGGCCGCTGCCCGAGCCCTTCCTGGTCGCCGCCACCCAGAACCCGGTGGAGTACGAGGGCACCTACCCGCTGCCCGAGGCCCAGCTCGACCGCTTCCTGCTCAAGCTGGTCCTGCCGCTTCCCGGCCGCGACCAGGAGTACCAGGTGCTGGCCCGGCACGCGGCCGGCTTCGACCCGCGCGACCTCGCCGCCGCCGGCGTCCGCCCGGTCGCCGGGCCGGCCCACATCGCCGCCGCCCGCGAGGAGATCGCCAAGGTCACCGTCGCCCCCGACGTCCTCGCCTACATCGTCGACCTCTGCCGGGCCACCCGGCAGTCGCCGTCGCTGTCCATCGGCGTCTCCCCGCGCGGCGCCACCGCCCTGCTCGGCGCCTCCCGGGCCTGGGCCTGGCTCGCCGGCCGCGACTACGTCACCCCCGACGACGTCAAGGCGCTCGCCCTGCCGACCCTGCGCCACCGCATCCAGCTGCGGGCCGAGGCCGAGATGGAGGGCGTCACCGCCGACTCGGTGATCCAGGCCGTCCTGTCCCAGACCCCCGCCCCGCGCTGACCCTGCCCCGCCTTCCCCGGCCCCGGCCACGCACCGGAGCCCGGCCGTCCGGACCGCCGCCCCGCACACCCCGAGGAGCCCCGCCCATGGCCCTGACCGGCCGCACCGCCCTGCTCGCCGCGCTCGGCGCGCTTGTCGTCGGCCTGGTCGTCCCCTCCTGGGCGGGGATCGGCGCCGTCACCCTGCTCGTCCTGCTGGGCGTTGCCGCCGACCTGGTCCTCGCCGCGCCCGTCCGCACCCTGCAGCTGGCCCGCGGCGGCGACACCCGGGTCCGGCTCGGCGACACCGCCGAGATCGAACTGACCGTCACCAACACCTCCCCGCGCCCGCTCCGCGCCCTCGTCAGGGACGCCTGGGCACCGTCCGCCTGGCACCCCGACAGCTCGTACGAGAACTCCCGGCACACCGTCACCGTCCCGGCCGGCGAACGGCGGCGGCTCACCACCGTCCTCGGGCCGACCCGGCGCGGCGACCACCGGGCCCACCGGGTGACGATCCGTTCGTTCGGCCCGCTCGGCCTGGCGGCCCGCCAGGGCGCGCACGACGTCCCCTGGACCCTCCGCGCCCTGCCCCCGTTCGCCAGCCGCAAGCACCTGCCCTCCCGGCTCGCCCGGCTGCGCGAACTCGACGGCCGCACCTCCGTCCTGACCCGCGGCCAGGGCACCGAGTTCGACTCGCTGCGCGAGTACCTGCCGGGCGACGACGTCCGTTCCATCGACTGGCGGGCCAGCGCCCGCCGCAACACCGTCGCCGTCCGCACCTGGCGGCCCGAACGCGACCGGCACATCCTGATCGTCCTGGACACCGGCCGCGGCTCCGCCGGACGCGTCGGCGACGCCCCCCGCCTGGACGCCGCCCTCGACGCCGCCCTGCTGCTGACCGCCCTCGCGACCAAGGCCGGCGACCGTGTCGACCTGCTCGCCCACGACCGCGTCCGGCGGGCCGCCGTCGTCGGCCGCTCCGCCACCGACGTCCTCCCCGCCTTCACCGACGCGATGACCACCCTGGAGCCCGCCCTCGTCGAGACCGATCTGCGCGCGCTCACCGCCACCGCCCTGCGCATGGCCCCGCACCGCTCGCTGATCGTGCTGTTCACCGGCCTGGACGCCGGCGCCGCCGAGGACGGCCTGCTGCCCCAACTCCCGCTGCTCACCAAGCGCCACGAGGTCGTCCTGGCCTCCGTGGCCGACCCCCGCCTGGACGAGCTGGCCGCCGGCCGCGGCACCCTTGACGCCGTGTACGGGGCCGCGGCGGCCGAGCAGACCAGGGCCGACCGCCGCCGCACCGCCGAGCGCCTCACCCGGCACGGTGTCACCGTCCTCGACGCACCGCCTGCCGCCCTGCCCCCGGCCCTCGCCGACGCCTACCTCGCGCTCAAGGCCGCCGGCCGGCTCTGACTGCAACCGTCGAGTGCGGCCGCCGCTCCTTCCGCGAACTCCCGGAGCCGCTGCGCGGTCCCGCCGTCCGCGGGCAGGAACGCCTCCAGCATCAGCTCGGCGAGCGTCACGTCGACCGCCGTGGCGAGGGTTGTCACGGTGGTGATCAGCCGCAACGGGCCACGGCTCGACTCCAGTCGGAGCGGCACGGCGAATCCCGTCGGCTCCCCCTCCGTCGCGGCCGCCGGCACGTACCCGCCGAGTTCCTCCCGCAGCGCCGCCAGTCGGCCGTCCGCCCCGCGCTCCGCCCTCCGCTCCAGCCGCAGCAGGACGTGCCGCGACCATTCGGCGAAGTTGGCGATCCGCGGTGCCATGCCCCGTGGGTGCAAGGCGAGCCGGTACACATTGGCGGAGGGCCCGCACAGCTCGGGTGCCGCCCCCTCGGTCAGCACGGGGAACGCCGCATTGGCCGCCACCAGGGTTCCGTGCCGGTCCACCACCACGGCGGGGTACGGGAGATGACCGGCCAGCACATGTTCCAGCGCCTCCCGGACGGGGGCGAGGCTCGCCGCATCCAAGGGGCTCTCCTCGAACTCCGCCGCATAACCGGCCGCCAGCAGCAGGTCGTTGCTCTCCCGCAGCGACAACTCCAGTGACTCCGCCAGCCGCAGCACCATCCGGCGGCCCGGGGCGGAGCGCCCGCTCTCCATGAAGCTCACGTGCCGCTGGGTGGTGCCCGCCCGCAGCGCCAGGTCGAGCTGGCTCAGATGCCGGCGGGCCCGGCGCTCACGCAGTGCCTGCGGGAAGTCCATGGCCCCAGTCTCCGCAGCCGTACCGTCACCGCGCCATTCCCTCGCGGGAATTGAGCCGATACCGCGGGCGGGCGAGCCTGGCGGCATGCAGAACGACATCAAGGCCGGCGTACTCCTCCCGGCCGGGCAGGCCCAGTGGGGCGGGGGCACCGATCCGCGCGAGCTCCTCCCCTTCGCCCTGCGTGCCGAGGAGCTCGGCTTCGCCTCGCTCTTCGTCAACGACTCCCTCCTGACCCCGCGGATCGAAGCACTCACCATGCTGTCCGCGCTGGCGGCCGTCACCCGCCACGTCGAACTCGGCACGGGAGCCCTGCTGCCCTTCCTCCGCCGCCCCGTCCAGGCGGCGCACTCGCTGGCCTCGATCGACCTGCTGTCCGGCGGCCGCCTGACCGTCGCCGTCGGCGCCGGCTTCCCCGGCCGCTTCGGCCGCCCGCTGTACGAGCTCTCAGAGGTGCCCTGGCCGGACCGCTTCACCCGCCTGGACGAGACGGTCTCGCTCTGGCGCCGTCTGTGGACGGCCACCGAGCCGTTCTCCTTCCACGGCAAGCTCCTGCACTTCGACGACGTCCCGCCGTCCGTCCGTCCGCACACCCCGGGCGGCCCGCCGATCTGGCTGGGCGGCGCCACACCTGCCGCTCTCGCCCGCACCGGCCGCCACTACGACGGATGGCTCCCCTATCCGCCCGACCCGGCCGACTACCGCACCGGTCTCGACACCGTCCACCGCGCCGCCACAGCCGCCGGCCGCCCTCCCGAGGCGATCACACCGGCCCTCTTCGTCTCCGTCCTGGTCGACGACGACCCCGTGCGTGCCCACCGGGCCATGGACGCCTACGCCCGTGCCGTCTACGGCCTCCCGCTCGACGACCTTCGGAAGATCCAGGCCGTGGTCATCGGGCCACGCGCGGAAGTCGCAGCCCGGCTGCGCGAGTACACCAGCGCCGGCGCCCACCACCTGGTCCTCCGCCTCGGCGGCCTGACTCTCGACGAGCAGTACGCCCAGCTGGAGGCAGCTGCCGAGATCCTGCCCGAGCTGAACTGATCCGGCTCAGTCGGGTCCGGAAATGCGAGAAGCCCCGCCCGGGACCCGGGCGGGGCTTCTCTGAAGAATTGTTCGGCGGCGTCCTACTCTCCCACAGGGTCCCCCCTGCAGTACCATCGGCGCTACGAGGCTTAGCTTCCGGGTTCGGAATGTGACCGGGCGTTTCCCTCGCGCTATGACCACCGAAACACTGTGAAACTGTGAACCGGACATGAGTCTGTTCGTGGTTTCAGAACCAACACAGTGGACGCGAGCAACTGAGGACAAGCCCTCGGCCTATTAGTACCGGTCAACTCCACCCCTCACGGGGCTTCCATATCCGGCCTATCAACCCAGTCGTCTACTGGGAGCCTTACCCTCTCCAGGAGGTGGGAGTGCTCATCTCGAAGCAGGCTTCCCGCTTAGATGCTTTCAGCGGTTATCCCTCCCGAACGTAGCCAACCAGCCATGCCCTTGGCAGGACAACTGGCACACCAGAGGTTCGTCCGTCCCGGTCCTCTCGTACTAGGGACAGCCCTTCTCAACACTCCTACGCGCACAGCGGATAGGGACCGAACTGTCTCACGACGTTCTAAACCCAGCTCGCGTACCGCTTTAATGGGCGAACAGCCCAACCCTTGGGACCTACTCCAGCCCCAGGATGCGACGAGCCGACATCGAGGTGCCAAACCATCCCGTCGATATGGACTCTTGGGGAAGATCAGCCTGTTATCCCCGGGGTACCTTTTATCCGTTGAGCGACGGCGCTTCCACAAGCCACCGCCGGATCACTAGTCCCTACTTTCGTACCTGCTCGACCCGTCAGTCTCACAGTCAAGCTCCCTTGTGCACTTACACTCAACACCTGATTGCCAACCAGGCTGAGGGAACCTTTGGGCGCCTCCGTTACCCTTTAGGAGGCAACCGCCCCAGTTAAACTACCCACCAGACACTGTCCCTGATCCGGATCACGGACCCAGGTTAGACATCCAGCACGACCAGAGTGGTATTTCAACGTCGACTCCACAACAACTGGCGTTGCTGCTTCAAAGTCTCCCACCTATCCTACACAAGCCGAACCGAACACCAATATCAAGCTATAGTAAAGGTCCCGGGGTCTTTCCGTCCTGCTGCGCGAAACGAGCATCTTTACTCGTAATGCAATTTCACCGGGCCTGTGGTTGAGACAGTCGAGAAGTCGTTACGCCATTCGTGCAGGTCGGAACTTACCCGACAAGGAATTTCGCTACCTTAGGATGGTTATAGTTACCACCGCCGTTTACTGGCGCTTAAGTTCTCAGCTTCGCCCGACCGAAATCGGACTAACCGGTCCCCTTAACGTTCCAGCACCGGGCAGGCGTCAGTCCGTATACATCGCCTTACGGCTTCGCACGGACCTGTGTTTTTAGTAAACAGTCGCTTCTCGCTGGTCTCTGCGGCCACCCCCAGCTCGGAGTGCAAGACTCGTCACCGGGGCTGGCCCCCCTTCTCCCGAAGTTACGGGGGCATTTTGCCGAGTTCCTTAACCACAGTTCACCCGAACGCCTCGGTATTCTCTACCTGACCACCTGAGTCGGTTTGGGGTACGGGCCGCCATGAAACTCGCTAGAGGCTTTTCTCGACAGCATAGGATCATCCACTTCACCACAATCGGCTCGGCATCGGGTCTCAGACTATGTGTCACGCGGATTTGCCTACGTGACGTCCTACACCCTTACCCCGGGACAACCACCGCCCGGGCTGGACTACCTTCCTGCGTCACCCCATCGCTCACCTACTACCACCTTGGGCCGCCGGCTCCACCACTCCCCTTCACCCGAAGGATCCGGGGCGGCTTCACGGGCTTAGCATCAGAGGGTTCAGCGTTGGCGCTTCACAGCGGGTACGGGAATATCAACCCGTTGTCCATCGACTACGCCTGTCGGCCTCGCCTTAGGTCCCGACTTACCCTGGGCAGATCAGCTTGACCCAGGAACCCTTGGTCAATCGGCGCAAGAGTTTCCCACTCTTGTATCGCTACTCATGCCTGCATTCTCACTCGTGAACCGTCCACGACTCGATTCCTCGGCCGCTTCACCCGGCACACGACGCTCCCCTACCCATCCACAGCGCCGTTGGGCGTATTCTGTGAATGACACGACTTCGGTGGTGTGCTTGAGCCCCGCTACATTGTCGGCGCGGAATCACTTGACCAGTGAGCTATTACGCACTCTTTCAAGGGTGGCTGCTTCTAAGCCAACCTCCTGGTTGTCTCTGCGACTCCACATCCTTTCCCACTTAGCACACGCTTGGGGACCTTAGTCGGTGTTCTGGGCTGTTTCCCTCTCGACCATGGAGCTTATCCCCCACAGTCTCACTGCCGCGCTCTCACTTACCGGCATTCGGAGTTTGGCTAAGGTCAGTAACCCGGTGAGGCCCATCGCCTATCCAGTGCTCTACCTCCGGCAAGAAACACGCGACGCTGCACCTAAATGCATTTCGGGGAGAACCAGCTATCACGGAGTTTGATTGGCCTTTCACCCCTAACCACAGGTCATCCCCCAGGTTTTCAACCCTGGTGGGTTCGGTCCTCCACACGGTCTTACCCGCGCTTCAACCTGCCCATGGCTAGATCACTCCGCTTCGGGTCTTGGGCATGCAACTCGAACGCCCTATTCGGACTCGCTTTCGCTACGGCTACCCCACACGGGTTAACCTCGCTACACACCGCAAACTCGCAGGCTCATTCTTCAAAAGGCACGCAGTCACAGTCCGAAGACTGCCCCCACGGCTTGTAGGCACACGGTTTCAGGTACTATTTCACTCCGCTCCCGCGGTACTTTTCACCATTCCCTCACGGTACTATCCGCTATCGGTCACCAGGGAATATTTAGGCTTAGCGGGTGGTCCCGCCAGATTCACACGGGATTTCTCGGGCCCCGTGCTACTTGGGAAATAGGCAAGCAAGCCGCTGATGTTTCGTCTACGGGGGTCTTACCCTCTACGCCGGACCTTTCGCATGTCCTTCGACTACACCAACGGTTTCTGACTCGCCGACCGGCCGGCAGACCGGTCAAGCCCACTCCCACAACCCCGTCACGGCAACCCCTGCCGGGTCTCACACCATGACGGTTTGGCCTCATCCGGTTTCGCTCGCCACTACTCCCGGAATCACGGTTGTTTTCTCTTCCTGCGGGTACTGAGATGTTTCACTTCCCCGCGTTCCCTCCACATACCCTATGTGTTCAGGTATGGGTGACAGCCCATGACGACTGCCGGGTTTCCCCATTCGGACACCCCCGGATCAAAGCTCGGTTGACAGCTCCCCGGGGCCTATCGCGGCCTCCCACGTCCTTCATCGGTTCCTGGTGCCAAGGCATCCACCGTGCGCCCTTAAAAACTTGGCCACAGATGCTCGCGTCCACTGTGCAGTTCTCAAACAACGACCAGACACCCAAACTCCGACACTGCCAAGCAGCGCCCTCGCATGGGGCCGGCATCCACGAGGAAACCATCGTTCCCTCAGGACCCAACAGCGTGCCCGACCCACCCGGCGGTGATCCACGTTCCACGCCCCGAAGAGCAGTACTGGTGACCCCTTACCGTGTGTGCCGAATAGTCAACGTTCCACCCATGAGCGAGCACTCCGGAACACTCGTCCGAAGCTGCTGTGTGCTCCTTAGAAAGGAGGTGATCCAGCCGCACCTTCCGGTACGGCTACCTTGTTACGACTTCGTCCCAATCGCTGGTCCCACCTTCGACGGCTCCCTCCCAAGGGTTAGGCCACCGGCTTCGGGTGTTACCGACTTTCGTGACGTGACGGGCGGTGTGTACAAGGCCCGGGAACGTATTCACCGCAGCATGCTGATCTGCGATTACTAGCAACTCCAACTTCATGGGGTCGAGTTGCAGACCCCAATCCGAACTGAGACCGGCTTTTTGGGATTCGCTCCGCCTCGCGGCATCGCAGCCCTTTGTACCGGCCATTGTAGCACGTGTGCAGCCCAAGACATAAGGGGCATGATGATTTGACGTCGTCCCCACCTTCCTCCGAGTTGACCCCGGCAGTCTCCTGTGAGTCCCCGACATTACTCGCTGGCAACACAGAACAAGGGTTGCGCTCGTTGCGGGACTTAACCCAACATCTCACGACACGAGCTGACGACAACCATGCACCACCTGTACACCGACCACAAGGGGGCTGATATCTCTACCAGTTTCCGGCGTATGTCAAGCCTTGGTAAGGTTCTTCGCGTTGCGTCGAATTAAGCCACATGCTCCGCTGCTTGTGCGGGCCCCCGTCAATTCCTTTGAGTTTTAGCCTTGCGGCCGTACTCCCCAGGCGGGGAACTTAATGCGTTAGCTGCGGCACCGACGACGTGGAATGTCGCCAACACCTAGTTCCCAACGTTTACGGCGTGGACTACCAGGGTATCTAATCCTGTTCGCTCCCCACGCTTTCGCTCCTCAGCGTCAGTAATGGCCCAGAGATCCGCCTTCGCCACCGGTGTTCCTCCTGATATCTGCGCATTTCACCGCTACACCAGGAATTCCGATCTCCCCTACCACACTCCAGCCTGCCCGTATCGAATGCAGACCCGGGGTTAAGCCCCGGGCTTTCACATCCGACGCGACAGGCCGCCTACGAGCTCTTTACGCCCAATAATTCCGGACAACGCTCGCACCCTACGTATTACCGCGGCTGCTGGCACGTAGTTAGCCGGTGCTTCTTCTGCAGGTACCGTCACTTGCGCTTCTTCCCTGCTGAAAGAGGTTTACAACCCGAAGGCCGTCATCCCTCACGCGGCGTCGCTGCATCAGGCTTTCGCCCATTGTGCAATATTCCCCACTGCTGCCTCCCGTAGGAGTCTGGGCCGTGTCTCAGTCCCAGTGTGGCCGGTCGCCCTCTCAGGCCGGCTACCCGTCGTCGCCTTGGTAGGCCATTACCCCACCAACAAGCTGATAGGCCGCGGGCTCATCCTGCACCGCCGGAGCTTTCCACCCACCCCCATGCAGGGGCGGGTCGTATCCGGTATTAGACCCCGTTTCCAGGGCTTGTCCCAGAGTGCAGGGCAGATTGCCCACGTGTTACTCACCCGTTCGCCACTGATCCACCCCGAAGGGCTTCACCGTTCGACTTGCATGTGTTAAGCACGCCGCCAGCGTTCGTCCTGAGCCAGGATCAAACTCTCCGTGAATGATGACCCGTTATCGGGTGCACACTCGCGTTGAGCGGCACGGCAACCACCGGAATAGGGTGATCCCGCGCACTGCGTCCTCGCTGTGTTATTTCCAAAGGAATCTCCAACCGATCCGCGAAGGACCGGCCGGGGATGTCAACATATCTGGCGTTGACTTTTGGCACGCTGTTGAGTTCTCAAGGAACGGACACTTCCTTCGGACCGCCTTCCAGCGGACCCTCCGGGCGTTTCGCTCTTTCGTGTTTCCAGCTTATCAGATCCGCGCCGGCCGTTTTACCGGCCGTTGTTTCTCTGGATTCCCGCTGGAGGGATTTCCTCGACTTCGCAACGAAGCTTATCAAAAGCTTTGCGGTGCTCAGTGCAGAGGATTTGTCTTCACCGGGTGGCGATCCTGACGGACGCTCTGCCTCGGTTCGACGGTGTCGTAGACACTACGCCTGGTTCCGGCCGTTGTCCAGCCCGTCCCAACCGTTCAAACCTACTAGCCCGTCACGACCGCGTCAATGGTCGTTTCGGGATGATCAAGACCCTACCAGGGCTGGAGCCCTCGCCCGACCACCTCAGGCCGCCACGGGCTGGATGTCGGTGCGGTCGGCCTCCTCGACGTCGCCGAACTCGCCGGTCGCGGCGACCCGGCGGCCGTGGACGAGGGCGTACAGCAGGAAGAGGACCTCGACGGTCACGCCGATGGAGATCCGGGCCCAGGTCGGGAGGCCGGAGGGCGTCACGAAGGCCTCGATGACGCCGGTGACCATCAGCACCGCGGCCAGGCCGACGGCCATGCCGATGGCGGCTCGGCCCTCCTCGGCGAGCGCCGTGGCACGGGTGCGGCGGCCCGGGTCGACCACCGTCCAGCCGAGGCGGAGGCCGACGCCGGCCGCCACGAAGACGGCGGTCAACTCCAGCAGGCCGTGCGGGAGCAGCAGGCCGAGGAAGAGGTCGAGGCGGCCGGCCGAGGACATGAGGCCGAGCCCGATGCCGAGGTTGAGCACGTTCTGGAAGAGCACGAAGAGGACCGGAAGGCCGAGCAGGACGCCGAAGACCAGGCACTGGGCCGCGACCCAGGCGTTGTTGGTCCACACCTGGAAGGCGAAGGAGGTCGCCGGGTGCTCGGAGTAGTAGGCCTCGAAGCCGCCGCCGGGGCGGGTCATCTCGCGGAGCTGTTCCGGGGCGCCGAGGCTGTCGCGGACCTCCGGGTGGCTGGACACCCACCAGGCGACGAGGGCGCTGACGAGCAGTGAGAGGACGGCGACGGGTATCCACCACCGGCGCGCACGGTAGAGCGCGGCCGGGAAGCCGACGGTGAAGTAGCGGCCGGCGTCCCGCCAGGAGGAGGTGCGGGCGCCGGTGACCGCGCTGCGGCCGCGCGCGACCAGGGTGGTGAGGCGGCCTTCCAGCATCGGGTCGGGGGCCGCGGACTGGACCTGCGCGAGATGGCCGGTGGTCCGCTGGTACAGGGCGATGAGCTCGTCCGCCTCCGCACCGCTGAGCCTGCGCCTGCGGCTCAGGGCCTCCAGGCGGTGCCACTCCTCCTGGTGCGAGGCGACGAAGACGTCCAGGTCCATGCGGCTCACTTCCGGGGGCGCGGCGGGGCGGGGGCTGGCCTAGCTTGCCAGAGGCGGGCGGCCGTATGTTTGGCCGCCGGGGATCACAACAAGGGGAATGGGTGGGTGCGGTGAGCGACCTGGTGACGGGCGAGGCCGTCGTCCTGGGGCTTCGGACGGCGAAAGTGCCCAGCCGGGCGCTGGCGATCGCCCTCGATCTGGCCGTCCAACTGGTCGGCCTGATGGTCTTCACCACGGTGGTGCTCACCGCGGTGCCCTCCCTGGACGAGGCCGCGGCGGCCGCCGTGGTGCTCGGGCTGAGCGTGTTCTTCCTGGTGGGCGTGCCCGTGCTGGTGGAGACGCTGTCGCACGGGCGGTCGCTCGGCAAGCTGGCGCTGGGCCTGCGGGTGGTGCGCGCGGACGGCGGCCCGGTGCGGTTCCGGCACGCGCTGGTGCGCGGGCTGGTGGCGGTGCTGGAGATCCAGATGACGGCCGGGGCGGGAGCGGTGATCACCTCGCTGGTGTCGCCGCAGGGCCGCCGGCTCGGCGACGTCTTCGCGGGCACGCTGGTGGTGCGGGAGCGGCTTCCGCAGGCGGCCCGGGTGCAGTCCGTGCTGCCGCCGGTGCCGCAGGGCCTGCTGCACGCGATCGGCGAGCAGCTGGTGGCGCTGGACTTCTCGGCGGTGCCGGACGGTCTGTGGCTGGCGATCCGGCAGTTCCTGGGACGGCACGGGCAGCTCGACCCGGCGGTGGCGGCGGGGATGGCGGAGCGGCTCGCCTCGGACCTCGCCGAGCGGACCGGCCGTCCGGTGCCGTACGGCGTGCACCCGGCGGCCTATCTGGGCGCCGTTCTGACCGAGCGGCAGCGGCGGGAGTGGGAGCGGGCCTCGGCGGCGGCGCGGCAGCAGCAGGCCTTCGGGGCGCAGCCCCCGACGTACCCCGCAGCGGTGCCCGTGGCGCAGGCGCCCGTGGCTCCGGCACCGCCTGCGCCGCAGACGGCGCAGGCGCCGACGGACACTCCCCCGGTGGCCGAGGTGCCGCCGCCTTCGAAGGGCTTCGCACCGCCCGCCTGACGCGGCCGGCCCGGGCAGCCCGGCCCGTGTGTCCGTCAGCCGGTGAATTCGGCCGGCCAGGGGTTGGGCGGGGACTCCAGCTCTTCGAGTTCGATACCGGGTGCGGAGAGCACGACGTCGCCGGCGAGGTGCACGGTGTGCTGCTCGCCGGTGGCGAGGTCGGCGACGACGTAGCGCTCGACCAGCAGGGGGCCGCTGTCGGTGTCGTGGGTGTCGACGCCGGCCAGCTGCCAGCCCTGGTCGACGGTGCGCGGGGCGAGGACGGGCTCGGTGAGCGCCACGAGCCGGACGCGCACGGAGGCGCCGACCTCCAGGCGCAGCATCCGGGCGGTGGCCACCAGGAAGGCCGGCGAGGTGCCGGTGAAGCCGTGGGCCCGGTCGTGGCCCTCGACGGCGTGCTCGCCGGCCGGGTCGGCGGCGTCGGCCCGTACCCACGCCACGCCGTCGACCGCGCCGCCGCGGACCTGCCAGCCGCCCGCCCTGACTTCCAGGCGCAGCGGGCGGCTGCGGGAGTCGAGGGTGAGGTCGGTGGTGCCGAGGACGCTGCCGTCGGGGGCGTAGGTCTTGGAGACGTAGCGCCAGCCGGCCGGTCCGGGTGCGCAGCTGAAGCGTTCCTCGCCGACGAGGACGGGGCCGTGGCCGGCGGGGCCGGTGTCGGTGTGCAGGGAGTAGCGGCCGTTGGGCATGGCCCGAAGCCTACGTGCAACCTTTCCCGCCGCTGCCTGCATCAGGGGGTCGGGCGGTGCGGAGCGCGCTGCTGCGACGAGGGAGGGACGGGCACTTCGATGGCGAGGACGGCGGGATCGGCGCGGCATGCGCGCGACGCCGAGTTCACCGCGTACGTGGCCTCGCGGGCAGGATGGCTGCGGAAGGTCGCGTACCTGCTCTGCGGGGACTGGCACCGGGCGGACGACCTGGTGCAGGAGAGCATGACGAAGCTCTATGCGAACTGGTCGCGGTTCGGGCGGGTGGAGAACCGGGACGGCTATGCGCGCAGGGTGCTGGTGAACACGTACCTGGCGGAGCAGCGGTCGCCGTGGTGGCGGCGGATGCGGACGGTCGGGTTCGAGCTGGACACCGATGCCGTGGTAGCCGATCTGGATGCGTCGCTCGACCTGCGGCAGGCGCTGGCGTCGTTGCCGCCGCGGCAGCGGGCGGCGGTGGTGCTCCGCTACTACTGCGACATGACGGTGGAGCAGACGGCCGAGGTGCTGGGCTGCTCGGCGGGCAATGTGAAGAGCCAGACGTCCCGGGGGCTGGAGGCGCTGCGTCGCCGGGTCGTCCCCGCTCGGGCGGGGAGGGCGGAGGCGTGAGCGGGATCAGGTCGGAGCAGGAGCTGGTGGTCGGGCTCGCGGCGCTGGCGGAGTCGGCGGCGCCGCCGAGCACGGTGGATGCGGGTGCTGCGGTGCGGCGGGGCCGCGACCGGGTGGCGCGGCGCCGGATGTCGGTGTGGGGTGCCGCGGCGGCGGTGCTGCTGGTGTGCAGTTCGGTGGTGGCGGGGGTCGGCGGCCGGTCGGCGGCGCCGGTCGGTCCTGCGGGGCCCGGTAGGCCGAGCCCCGGGGTGGGCGCTCCGGGCGGCGAGGAGGATCCGGCGGCGGACGGGGTCCCCCTGTTGTCGGCGCAGATGGAGTTCGGCTGGCTGCCGGAGTCGGTCCACGCGGTTCGCTACTCGTACGGGGCGAACGGGTACCTGGTGCAGGCCTCGGGGGACGCGGAGGGCGGCGGGATCCGCTTCGCGCTGTCGGTGTACCCGGTCGGGGTGGTGCCGCCGCCGGAGAGGCGCTCGGACGGGACGGAGGTCAAGGTGGCGGCGCCGCCGGTGAACGGCCAGGTGGCCTACTGGACGTCCGCCGAGAGTGCGGCGGACGACACGACCGTGTTGCGCTGGCTCACGGTGGACGGCCGGTGGGCGGAGGTCGTCTCCTCGTCGGTGCCGGAGGGCCAGCGCGAGACGCTGACGCACAAGGTGGCGGAGAAGGCGCTGTTCGGGCCGATGAAGGTGCAGCTGCCGGTGCGGCTGAGCGGGGCGCCGGCGGTGTACGCGCTCGTCGGTGCGGATCTGCTGCGGCCGGTGTCGGGTGCGGGCGGCTGGACGCTGCGGCTGACGTTCTCGGTGTCGCCGACGCAGTCGTTCAGCACCACGGCGGTGCCGGTCGGTTCGAACTGGCTGAGGTCGTCTCCTCGTCGGTGCCGGAGGGCCAGCGCGAGACGCTGACGCACAAGGTGGCGGAGAAGGCGCTGTTCGGGCCGATGAAGGTGCAGCTGCCGGTGCGGCTGAGCGGGGCGCCGGCGGTGTACGCGCTCGTCGGTGCGGATCTGCTGCGGCCGGTGTCGGGTGCGGGCGGCTGGACGCTGCGGCTGACGTTCTCGGTGTCGCCGACGCAGTCGTTCAGCACCACGGCGGTGCCGGTCGGTTCGAACTGGCTGCCCCGGACGCAGGCGGTGCCGGGTACCGCCGGGGAGACCGACCCCGCGGGCTGCCGGGAGCAGAGCGGTCTGGTGCTGTGCGTGCAGACCTCCGATCCGGGCGCCCTGGCGGCGGTGGGCGGCGCGTCGTCCTGGCTCTCGCACTTCGCGGTGGTGGGCGCGGACCCGGCCTCGTGGGGGAAGCCTCCGGTCTGGGCTCCGTAGGAAAGGGCGTGCGCCCGGTGCCGGGGGGCACCGGGCGCACGTGTTCGTCCGGGTTGCCGACCGGGGTCGGCGGGGCCGGGATCAGTAGCGGTACTGCTCCGGCTTGTAGGGGCCCTCGACCGGGACGCCGATGTAGTCGGCCTGGTCCTTGGTGAGGGTGGTGAGCTTGACGCCGAGGGCGTCGAGGTGGAGGCGGGCGACCTTCTCGTCCAGGTGCTTCGGCAGGACGTACACGCCGATCGGGTACTGGGCGGTCTTGGTGAACAGCTCGATCTGCGCGATGGTCTGGTTCGCGAAGGAGTTGGACATCACGAAGGACGGGTGGCCGGTCGCGTTGCCGAGGTTCAGCAGGCGGCCCTCGGAGAGCACGATGATGGTGCGGCCGTCGGCCTTGCGCCACTCGTGTACCTGCGGCTTGACCTCGGTCTTCACCACGCCGGGGAGCTGGGCGAGGCCGGCCATGTCGATCTCGTTGTCGAAGTGGCCGATGTTGCCGACGATGGCCTGGTGCTTCATCCGCTCCATGTGGGAGGCGAGGATGATGTCCTTGTTGCCGGTGGTGGTGATGAAGATGTCGGCGGTCTCGACGACCTCGTCCAGGGTGGTGACCTGGTAGCCGTCCATCGCGGCCTGCAGCGCGCAGATCGGGTCGATCTCGGTGACGATGACGCGGGCGCCCTGGCCGCGGAGCGACTCGGCGCAGCCCTTGCCGACGTCGCCGTAGCCGCAGACGACGGCGACCTTGCCGCCGATCAGGACGTCGGTGGCGCGGTTGATGCCGTCGATGAGCGAGTGGCGGCAGCCGTACTTGTTGTCGAACTTCGACTTGGTGACCGAGTCGTTGACGTTGATGGCCGGGAACAGCAGCTTGCCGTCGCGGTGCATCTCGTACAGGCGGTGGACGCCGGTGGTGGTCTCCTCGGTCACGCCCTTGATGGTGGAGGCCATCTCGGTCCACTTGGCGGGGGACTCGGTGAGCGTGCGGTTGAGCAGCTCGAGGATGATCCGGTACTCGTCGTTGTCGGCGGTGGACGGGTCCGGGGCCTCGCCGGCCTTCTCGAACTCGACGCCCTTGTGGATCAGCAGGGTGGCGTCGCCGCCGTCGTCGAGGATCATGTTCGGGGTCTGGCCGTTCGGCCAGGTCAGCGCCTGCTCGGTGCACCACCAGTACTCCTCCAGCGTCTCGCCCTTCCAGGCGAAGACCGGGACACCGGCGGGCTCCTCGACGGTGCCCTCGGGGCCGACCGCGATGGCGGCGGCGGCGTGGTCCTGGGTGGAGAAGATGTTGCAGGAGGCCCAGCGGACCTCGGCGCCGAGCGCGGTCAGCGTCTCGATGAGGACGGCGGTCTGCACGGTCATGTGCAGCGAGCCGGTGATCCGGGCGCCGGTCAGCGGCTGGGAGGCCGCGTACTCCTTGCGGATCGACATCAGGCCGGGCATCTCGTGCTCGGCGAGCTGGATCTCCTTGCGGCCGAACGGTGCCTGGGAGAGGTCGGCGACCTTGAAGTCACCGTTGAGGGGGGACGACATGCGGGATGCTCCTCGCTGCGTGGGCCTGTGAACGGGTGTGCTTGGCCGCAGAGCGGCCAACGGACGCACTCTGCTGCGCGGCACAATCCGTCGGAGGACCTCTCTCCCTCGACCGGGGCGCTCGGCTCCGATCGACCGCCATCAGCAGCGACGTTTGGCTCTGGGGACGAATCTACACCGAGCCGCCGCCGGAGCGGCGGGACCACGGGCGAGCCGCGTACGGTTTCGGCCGCCCCCCGCGGGTGCACCGCGGGGGCGGCCGGAATGTGCCGGACCGTCAGTGCCGGTCGGGGCCGCGGCCGCCGGGGGTGGCCTCCGGGTCGGGGCCCTCGGCGGCCTTCTCGGCGCTGTAGATGTCGGGCTCCAGGTAGATGGCGCGGGCGATCGGCACGGCGCGGCGGACGCGGGCCTCGGCGGCGTCGATCGCGGTGGCGACCTGGGCTGCGGTGTCCTCCGCATTGACCGCGATCTTGGCGGCGATCAGCAGCTCCTCCGGGCCGACGTGCAGGGTGCGCATGTGGATGACGTCGGTGACGGTGTCGTGGTCGACCAGGGCGTCGCGGATCTCACCGACGACCTCCCTGTCGGCGGACTCGCCGATCAGCAGCGACTTGGTCTCGGAGGCGAGCACCAGCGCGATGACGATCAGCAGCAGGCCGATGCACAGGCTGCCGACGCCGTCCCAGACACCGTTGCCGGTGATCACGTTCAGCGAGACGCCGAGCAGCGCGAGCACCAGGCCGATCAGGGCGCCGGTGTCCTCCAGCAGCACGATCGGCAGCTCCGGGGCCTTGGCCCGGCGGATGTACTCGGCCCAGCCGAGCGCGCCCTTGGCCTTGGCGGACTCCTGGTAGGCCGTCCAGAAGGACCAGCTCTCCATCAGCACGGCGAAGACCAGGACGCCGACCGCCCAGCCCCAGTCCCTCAGCTCGTGCGGGTGGATGATCTTCTCGACGCCCTCGTAGGCGGCGAACATGCCACCGAGGCTGAACAGGACGATCGACACCAGGAAGCCGTAGACGTAGCGCTCGCGGCCGTAGCCGAAGGGGTGCTGCTCGCTCGCCTCGCGGGTCGACCGCTTGCCGCCGACCAGCAGCAGCACCTGGTTGCCGGAGTCGGCGACCGAGTGGACGGCCTCGGCCAGCAACGACGAGGACCCGGTGAAGGCGAAGGCGGTGAACTTGCCGACCGCGATCGCCAGGTTCGCGGACAGCGCCGCGACCAGTGCCTTGGTGCCGCCTTCGGTGCTCATGCTGTGGTCCGGTCCCTCCGACTGGGCCGCTCTACGGCCGTGGGCTCAGCTGTCGAGCGCACACAGTATCCCGCCCGGACCGGAAGGCTGATCTCCGGTCAGGGCGGGACGGCGGTCCGTCAGCGGGCCAGGCCCAGGTAGACGGCGGCGAAGTCGGCCGGGCCGGTGAGTTCGGCGAGGGCCTGCAGCGGGTCGTCCAGGGTGCTGGTGTACTCGGTGAGCCGGACGTCGTGGGCGTCGGCCAGCCGGCGGGCACGGGCGACCGCGAAGCCGGGATCGGCGTCCGCGGGGCGGCCGGGGGTGTGCCGCAGCAGCAGGACCTGCAGCTGGAGCGGCTCCGGCTCGTCCACCCGGTCGCGGAAGAAGTCGTCCGGGTCGGCGCCGGCGCCGAGGTGGCCGACGAACATGCCGCGGTGCGCGGTGAGCGTCTGCGGCAGCGGGCCCGGCAGGGCCGGCAGCCCGGCACGGTCGGCGAGCATCGCCGCGAAGCGCTCGGCGGCGGCACCCGGCACCGGGCCGTCGGCCCACACCAGCGGCACCGTGCCGGAGAGCTGAGCGGCCAGGCCCTTGGCCGGGTTCAGGTAGGCGGCGGCGTCCGGGCGGCAGCGGACGGCGACCTCGTCCAGGCGGTCCGCGACGCCGTGCAGGGAGCCGGCCGGGAGCTGGGTGACGCCGATCCGGTCGGCGAGGGCGATCAGCGGGGCGAGGTGCGCCCAGATCGCGCCCGGGTCCTCCGCGGGCAGGTCGGGCTCGTCGTCCGGGCTCTCCCCGGGCTCGACCGCGCTCGGCGCGTACGGCAGCGGGAAGCCGCGGACCTGCAGGGCCGCCTCGGCGAGCGCGCTGCCGGGCGGGGCGGTGACGGCGATCGCGCAACCGCGGGCGTACGCCTGCTCGGCGAGCCGCACCAGGCCGCGCTCGCGGCCGGTGGCGCTGCTGACGACCAGCAGGTCGAGCGGACCCGCCCAGCCGGGCAGCTGCCAGACCAGGCCCGCGGTCAGGGCGTCGGACTCGCCGGGGCCCGCCTCGGACGGGCCGAGCGGCAGGACCTGGCAGGCGGTCACGGCGACCGCGGCCAGCACGGCGCCGGCGGCGAGCGCACTGCCGTGGCCGGCCACCAGGACGGTCCGCGGTCTGCCCTCCGGCCGAAGGGAGGCGAGGCCGGCCTCGTCGGCGAGCCGTACGGCGGTGCGGACCCGGGCGCCCGCCCCGGCGAGGGCGAGCAGGGCGTGCTGCCGGTCGGCGCGCTGCAGGGCGGCCGGATCGTCGAGCAGGGTGTCGTCGAGCATGCGGCCGGCCTCCAGCGGGCTCACCGGGCGGGGGTCAGGAGGGGCGGCGGGCCTCGTCCACCAGCAGGACGGGGATGTCGTCGCGCACGGGGTAGATCAGGCCGCAGCCGTCACCGGTGCACCGCAGCTCCGGCTGACCCTGCTCGGAGCTCTCGGCGAGCGGCGCGTGGCACTGCGGGCAGACCAGGATGTCCAGCAGGAAGGACGGCAGGCTCATGGACGTCGGGCTCCAGATTCGTGCGGTGTGCGGTGCGGCCGTGCCCGGCCGGTAGCCACACTACCGGCCGTGGCACGGCGGCCGTCAGATCATCCGACGCCCGGTCGCGGGCAGCCGTGCCGGGCGGCGACGGGGCGGGCCGGGGTGGTGGAGGTGCCGCGGAGCCGCGCCGGGTGCGCGTCCTCGCGCACCCGGTGCGCGGTGCACCCGCGGAGGCGGGAAGAGGGGGACGCTCAGTTCTCGGGGGAGCGCAGGACCCGCAGGTGGCCGCGGCGGCCGATCTCGCCGGACTCGCCCTCGCCGGGGCCGCCCTGACGCGGCGTGCGCTCCTGCGGGCGGGCGGCCTCGCGGACGGCGTTGGCCAGCGCCTCCAGGTCGTCACTGGTACGGCGGACCGGGCCAGCGTCGGCGGCGAGCCGGACGACCTCCCAGCCGCGGGGGGCGGTCAGCCGCTCGGCGTGCTCGGCGCACAGGTCGTAGCAGTGCGGCTCGGCGTAGGTCGCGAGCGGGCCCAGCACGGCGGTGGAGTCCGCGTAGACGTACGTCAGCGTCGCCACGGCCGGCCGGCCGCACGCGGTCCGCGAACAACGACGTACAGAGCTCACGAGGGTGGACGGTACAGCACTCCCGAGCGGGCCGCGACGACCCACCCCCGCCCGGCGGTCCGTGTCGCCGCCGCACGGGCCCGGAGGTGGTCCACTTCCACCCGGTCAGGGACTACGCTCGACACTGATATGGACAGCCCCACACCTCCGTCACCGGCCGGTGGGCAGCGGCGACCGCGCCACCGGGACCGGCACGGCCGCGGCCTGCGCGGACCGCTGGCACCGCCGCAGGTGCCGATCTCGCTGACCCGCTCCGAACTGTTCGACGACTACGTCCGCGAGTCCGTCGAGCGGTTGGAGCGGCGGTGGCCGCAGCTGGTCGACGTCGAGTTCGCCGTCCAGGAGGTGCCGCTGCCCGCCCAGGGCGAGCCGGCCCCGGACGGCGTGCCGCTCGGCCGGGTGATACCCGCGGCCCAGGGCCGCAAGAGCCGGATCGTGGTGTACCGCCGCCCGGTCGAGGTCCGCGCGAAGTCGCGCGAGGACCGGGCGGCGCTCGTCCACGAGGTCCTCATCGAGCAGGTGGCCGAACTGCTCGGGCTGTCGCCCGACGCCATCGACCCCCGCTACGACGAGGACTGACCCGGACTCCGCTCAGCGCAGCACCAGACCGGGGTCGTTCTGCGCGTACGGCACGGTGACGGTGCTGTGGTCGTCCCGGAACGCCTGGACGGTGAACATCGGGACGTCCTTCTGCGTGATCGCGAGTATCCGCGCGGCCACCACCGGGCCGCCGGAGAGCGTCTCCGCGGTGATCCCGTAGGTGCCCTTCACATCGGCCGGCTCCAGGCCCTGCACGGCGACCGTGGTGCCGGCCGGAACGTCGACCTCCTTGGTCGCGGGGGTGCCGCCGCCGGTGCCCGCCGAGGCGGTGAGCCGGACCTTGGCCGCTCCGGAGCCGGTGGCGGTCAGCAGCACGGTGGTGGCACCGGGCCGGTTTTCGGCCAGCGAGGCGCGCTTGCCGACCGGGCCGGCCGCGCTGATCCAGGCCGCCTCGGTCTTGCCGTTGTTCGCCCGGTCGACGCGGACGGCGGCGATCACCGGCGTCGGGTGCGCCGGGTCGCTCGGGCTGAGCCGGATCGCGCCGAACTCCTTGCCCTTGGCCTCGCCCAGGTCCAGCGTGGCGACCATGCCCGCCTTGACGTGCAGGGTCTCCTTGCCGGCCGGGGTGAACCAGCCGTTCTTGCCGGAGACCTGGACCTTCAGATCGGCGTCGTCGTCGGCCGGTGCCGCCACGATCAGCCGGCCCGACACCATGTCGGCGGGCAGGCCGGGCAGCACCTGCACCGCCGCGGGGGCGGCCGAGGCGGCCACCCAGTCCGAGCCCTTGCCGGCGTCGGCCACGTTCAGAGCGGCGCCGACCCGGCCGCCGCGCACCACCACGTGCACGGCGAGGTCCGCGGCCTCCACCTTGCCGAGCAGCGGCTTCAGCAGCACCGACTGCGCGGTGCCCGGGGCCAGGGTGATGCCGTTGGCGGCATCGATGTCGATCGCACCCTTCTCCCCCACCAGCCGGATGTCGACGGTGGCGGGCGACGCGTCGGAGTTGACCAGGCTGACGTAGTCGGTGCGGCCCGAGGCGGTGCTCGCACCGGCGAACCAGAAGTCGGTGCCGGAGGGCGCGCAGTCCAGGCCGTACAGGCCGATCCGGGAGGAGTCGGAGTAGGTGGTGGTCTGCGAGACGCTGAAGCCCGGGGCGAAGCCGCCGGTGGCGGTGGCCACCGTACCGGGAGCGGTGTCCCCGGGGGCCGCCTGGCCGGTCACCGGCGCACCCGGCTTGGTGAGGGACAGCCGGGCGCCCGGCACCGGGGCCGCGGGGGCCCCGGCCGAGGGCTTCGCCGAGGCCCCCGCAGCGGGCGGCACCACGTCGGAGAGCGAGGCGCTGCCGCCCTCCGCCTTGCCGTCCGGGCTGAACAGCGTCAGATCGGTGGAGGCGAGCAGGCCCTGGATGGGCGCCGGGCAGACCAGCGAGGTGCGCTCGACCTGCGCGGTGGTCGCGCCGCCGGGGCTGCCGGTGGACGACGGGTCGGCGGGCGGACGCAGCTCGGCGATGCCGAAGACCACGCCGAGCACCGCCACCGCGGCCAGCAGCGACTTCCCCGTCCGGCTGCCACCGGGCAGGGCACCGCCGAGGCTCGGCTTCTTGATCGCGGGCATGCTCGGCTTCTTGAGGCCGGCGGCCTTGATGCTGGGCTTCTTCATCGCGGGTCAGTTCCCCGTTCCGTGGTGGTGCGGGTGACCGCCGTTGGTGTAACCGTCCTGTTGTCCGCCGTCGGGGTCGTAGTACGGCTCGCCGGTCTGCTGGCCGGGCACCCAGGGCTGCTGCTCCTGCGGGTAGCCCTGGTAGGGCTGCTGCTGGTCGTAGCCGTAGGGGGCGTACGGGTCGGCGTACTGCGCCCCGTCGTAGCCGGGCTGCTGCGGGTAGCCCTGGTAGCCGGGCTGCTCGTACCCCTGCTGCTCGTAGCCGGGCTGGGGGTAGCCCTGCTCGTAGCCCTGCTGGTCGTAGCCCTGCTGCGGGTAGGCCTGCTGGTCGTACTCCGGCTGCTCGTACTCGGGCCGGCCGTCGCCGTCGGGCTGTCCGTCCGGCTGCTCCCAGCCGTAGGCGTCCTGGTAGCCGCTGCTGTACGGGTCGGCCTGGTACGGGTCGGCGTAGGGCTCGGCGGCGTCCGGTCCTTCGCCGTCCGGCTGCTGCGGGATGCCCGCGTACACGCCGGTCTCGGCATCGGTGCCTTCGCCCTCGCCGCGCTCGGCCATCCGGCGGGCGCGGCGGCTGCCGGGCGCGGGCGGCTCGGCGGCCGCGGCGAGCGCCTGGGCGGCCACCACGTCCTCGGGCAGGTCGTCGTCCTTGTTGCTGCGCCGGCCGGGCAGGGCGAGGACGAGCACGACCGCGCCGAGCAGCAGCTGGCCGCCGATCCAGCCGGTGTGCGCGAGGCTGCCGGAGCGGGTGACCTCCAGCCGGCCGCCGTCGGCGGGGAGTTCGAAGGCCTGGGCCCAGTCGCCGTCGAGGGTGGTCGGCTCCAGCGGGGTGCCGTCCAGGGTGGCCTGCCACTTGGGGTCGGCCTGCTCGGCGAGGCGGAGCACGCGGCCGGCCGGGCCCGCGGGCAGCTCGGTGACGATGTCGTGGGCGCCGGCGGGGAGGGGGGTGCGGCCGGCGCCCTTGGGGGCGACGATCACGGCCCGGGTGGCGGGGACGCCGGTGACCTCCCAGATGGCGCCGCCGTTGCCCTGGCTCAGCCGGGAGAGTCCGGGGGTGGTGTCGAGGACGTCGCGGACCTTGGCGGTCAGCGGCTCCTTCACCTGGACGTAGGCGATGCCGAAGTCGGCCAGGGCCTTGGCCTGGTCGCCGCCGGAGCCGGCGAGCAGCCGGCCGGTGAGCCCGCCCAGGCCCTGGCCCGCGGCGGCGTCGACGGTGCCCTCGGCCTGGCCGAGGGTCAGGCCGGCGTCGCGGACCAGCGCGTAGCCGACCGAGGCGCCGGAGGCCGGGCCGGTCAGCACGAGGGTGCGCGAGCGGTCGGTGGTGCCGGCCTGCTCGGCGATGAAAGCGGGCAGCTGGGACTCCCGGCTGCGCTGCAGCGGGCCGTCGGCGCCGGCCACGGCCCACCACAGGGCGCTGCCCAGCGGGGCGACGACGGCGCCGGCCAGGACGAGCGCGGCGACCGGCTGCCGCCAGCCGAAGGCGATCCCGGAGACGCGTGCGTTGGCGCCGTCCGCGCCGATCGCGGCGGCGGCCAGCAGGGCGACGCCGGTGAGCAGGGTGGCCGGGCCGGCCCAGGCGGCGGTGCCGGGACCGCCGGAGGCGGGGGTGACGGTGGTGCCGGCGACCGCGACGGTGAAGACCAGGCCCGCGCCGGCCGCGGCCCAGGCGGCGAGCACCGCACGGCGGCGGTCGGCGCGCAGCAGGGCGGCGAGGGCGGCGAGCACGATGCCGGCGGAGATCCAGACGGGCGGGGTGCCGGCGCCGCCGGGGTTGCCGAGCACCAGGCCGAGCGGGGTCGCGGAGGGGCCGCTGAAGGCGGGGACGCCGGCCTCCAGGAGGAGGCGCGAGGGGTGCGTCAGCAGCTGCAGCGACCAGGGGGCGAGCACCAGGACGGGCACGCCGAGGATGACCACCACGCGCAGGCCGAGCAGGCGCAGCGCGGTGCCGCCGGAGCCGAAGGCGCCGCCGCGGAGCACGGCGTGGACGAGGGCGGCGAGGCTCAGCGGCACGGCGATCGCCCAGGTGAGCGGGACGAAGGCGGTGGAGAGCGTGAGCATCAGGACGGCCATCCAGACCGGCCGCCAGCCGGGCCGGGCGCCCTTGGCCGCGCTCTCGGTGCGGATGCCGAGGCCGGCGGCGATCGCCGCGGCGCGGGCCAGCGGGGGCAGCAGGACGGCGAGGACGGCGGTGCCGATCCGGCCCTGGGCGATGGCGCCGGTGGCGGCGGGCAGCAGGGCGTAGGTGGCGCTGGCCCAGGCGCGGACGAGCTTGGACTCGATGAGCGGCCGGGAGACCAGGTAGGCGCTGACCGCGGCGAGCGGCACGGACAGCACGACGATCAGGGTGAGCGCCAGGTTGGCGTTGCCGAGGAGCAGTCCGGAGAGGACGGTCAGGACGGCGAGGTAGGGCGGGGAGGCGGCGGTGGAGCCGGTGCCGACCGGGTGCCAGGGGTCGGCGTACATGTTCCACAGGCCGGAGATGCCGTCGGCGGCCGGGAGCAGGGCGCCGCCGAGCAGGTCGCCGGTGCCGATCAGGCTTCGGCAGGCGGCGAGGGCGAAGACCAGCAGGGCGGCGAAGAGGACCGGCGCGGGGCGCCGGACGAGCTTCTTCAGCAGGACGAACTGCTCGACGACCAGGTCGTCGGCGTCGTCGTCGCCCGGGCCGGACTCGACGGAGCCGTGCCGGCCGGCGCCGGAGTCGTCGCCGCCGCCGATGCCGAGCGAGCCGATCGCGGTCTCGACGGCGAGCCGGGCGGTGGCGCCGGGGGCGGGGAAGAGGCTGCGGTCGTCGAGCGCGTCGGCGGACCGGGTGCGCTTGCGGCGTTTGCGGGCGAGCAGCAGCCGGGGCAGCCGGATGAGTTCGTGGTTGAGGCCGGCGAATTCGTCGTACGCCTGGCGCGGGTCCTTGCCGACGAGGTTGGCGAGGACGCGCAGCAGGGTGCCGAGGATCAGCCGCAGCAGCACGTACGGGAAGAGGGCGCCGCGGGAGTTGGCCAGCAGGGTGTAGACGGCGCCGGCCTTGTCGACGCGGTGCGGGTGGTCGGGGCCGCAGTCGATGGAGCGGCGCTCGCGGCTGGCGGCCTCGGCGTGCCGCAGGACGGCGTCGGGGGCGACGACGACGCGGTGGCCGGCGGCGTTGACGCGCCAGCAGAAGTCGGTGTCGTCGCGCATGAGGGGCAGCGCCTTGTCGAAGCCGCCGAGCTCCTCGAAGACGTCGCGGCGCACCAGCATGCCGGCGCTGGAGACGGCGAGCACCGGGCGTACCTGGTCGTGCTGGCCCTGGTCCTGCTCACGGCGGTCGAGGCCCGTCCAGCGGCGGCCGGAGCGGGCGATGGTGACGCCGACCTCGAGCAGCTGCCGGCGGTCGTACCAGCTGCGGAGCTTGGGGCCGACGACGGCGGCGGACGGGGTGGAGTCGGCGACCTGGAGGAGCCGGCGCAGGGCGTCGGTCTGCGGCTCGCAGTCGTCGTGGAGCAGCCAGAGCCATTCGACGGGTTGGCTCTCGCGGGGGCCGGAGCGGCCGAGGCCGTCCTCCTGCCGGCCCAGCGGGTCGTCGAAGGCGTCCCAGCCGCCGGTGACCGGGTCGTAGCCGGAGGGGTCGAGGCTGTAGGGGAGGTCCTCGGGGCGCAGCGGGGGGCTGTTGAAGACGGCCTGGGCGACGGCGTTGCCGAAGCCGGAGCGGCGGCCGAGGACGAGCGGGCCGCTCTCGGGCAGCCAGTCGCCGAGGGTGTCCTGGAGCAGCTGCGGGGAGGCGTCGGTGGAGCCGGTGTCCACGGCGAGGATGCGCTGGACCGGCCGGTCCTGGCCGAGCAGGCCGGCGAGGGCCTGCGGCAGCCAGCGGGCGCCGTCGTGCGAAACGATCACGGCGGTGACGAGGTGCCGCGGATAGGCGGGCGGCCGGGCAGCGGAGAAACCGCTCTGGTGGCTGTAGACGGTCATCGAGTTCGCAGGCCCCAGGTTCTTCGGCGGACGCAGCCGGTGGACGACGGCGGGTGGTGCGCGCGCCGTCCGGTGGGGCCGTGGTGCACGGGGTGGCCGGTGCCCACGGGGCGGGCGGCGGTGCGCGGGCGCCGGATGACGAGCATCCGGATGGCGCACCACACTAACGGCTCTGCCTCGCGGGGGTCCCGCCGGTACAGGGGATGGGGCCGGTACGGGACGCGAAAGCGCCCCACCGATCGGTGGGGCGCCCGGCACAGCTGGGGTCCGGCCCGTCAGACCGCGCTCTTCTTGAGACGACGGCGCTCACGCTCGGAGAGGCCGCCCCAGATGCCGAAGCGCTCGTCGTTGGCGAGGGCGTACTCCAGGCACTCGGAGCGAACCTCGCAGGCGAGGCAGACCTTCTTGGCCTCGCGGGTCGATCCGCCCTTCTCGGGGAAGAAGGACTCCGGGTCGGTCTGGGCGCAGAGTGCGCGCTCCTGCCAGCCGAGTTCCTCTTCGTCGTCCTCTGCGATGCCGTCACCGATCAAAAGCTCAAAGAGCTCGCTCATCTGGCGCGCCTCCTCTGCCCCTCTTGGCGTCCCCGTGGTGTTGCCGTTGCCTGAGCGGCGGAACGACACGAGTGAAATTACAGTTGCGCCGCTCTGGCCCAGTCAAGCCGAGCTCTGGTATTGGGCCGAGGATTCACTCCCCGGAACCAAGCCGCTACCAATAGTGTACATATCCGGACAACCCGGACATTCCACTCGGAGCAGACACAGGCACCCAAAGGCTTCCGAGAACTGACATACAGTCAGCACCGACCGGCCCCACGAGCCGGTCCCGGCGATCGGGCTCCGGCCTGCTCCCGATCAAGAAGACGCCCGCGGAGGCGGCCCGGTTGCCCGGGTACCGGGCTGCCTTCCCGGCGATCTTCGCATCGAAACCTAGAGGGTGATTTATCACTCCATCCGGTGGTTGGTGCCTGATGTGACCCGAATGTCCCGGAGATCGGGTTGACACTGCCGCCCCTGGTGCGGTCTCCTTGCCCCCATGTCAGAGTTCGCCACCAGCCGCACCGGCCGCCAGGCCGCCCTGCGGGCTGCCGCGATCTCCTGTTGTCGCCTCTGTTCCTGCTGTATCTAGGCGCACGCGTCCCACCGCGCGCCGCCTTCAGCCCGAACACCGAGGCCGCCGCGCGACACGTCCCGAATCTCCGCGGATCGGCTGACCCCCGACCGACCCGGACGATCCGAGGACCCCCGTGCGAATGCCCCGCCTCCGCCAGCGCAACCGCGACCGCAAGAAGAACGCCCTCCGCACCGCCGCCGGCGGCCCCGTCCGCCTGGCCGCCCCGCGCCGCCCCTGGACCGACGGCCTGAGCGACGTCTCCATCGCCGGCGACCCGCTGGCCTTCCCCCACCTCGCCCGCACCGACGTCCCGCAGCACCCCACCACCGTCGCCGAGTACGCCCGCCTCGTCCGCGAGATCGCCGCCGACCGCGCCCGGTGGGAGCCGCTGGTGCAGTACGACGCGCTGACCCGCTGGTACGCCCGGCTGGAGACCGGCCCCGGCTACGAGGTCTGGCTGCTCAGCTGGCTGCCCGGCCAGAGCAGCGGCTTCCACGACCACGGCCGGTCCTCCGGCGTGATGGCCGTCGTGCAGGGCGAGCTCACCGAGCGCTCGCTGACCCGCGCCGGCGAGGGCACCCGGGTGCTGAAGCCCGGCGGGCAGCGGGTGCTCTCCCCCGGCTACCTCCACGAGGTGGTCAACGCCGCACTGGAGCCCGCCGTCTCCGTCCACCTCTACACGCCGGGCCTGGTGGAGATGAACCAGTACGGCGCCACCGTGGCACAGCACCAGCCCGAACCGCGGTGAGGGCCCGGCCTGCTGGCAGGATGACCCCATGCGCATCGTGGCTTTGGCTGGCGGAATCGGTGGGGCGCGCTTCCTGCGCGGGCTGAAGGAGGCCGTCGCCCCCGGCGACGAGATCACCGTCATCGGGAACACCGGCGACGACATCCACCTCTTCGGGCTGAAGGTCTGTCCGGACCTCGACACCGTCATGTACACCCTCGGCGGCGGCATCCACGAGGAACAGGGCTGGGGCCGGGCCGACGAGACCTGGTCGGTCAAGGAGGAGATGAAGGCGTACGGTGTCGGGCCCGACTGGTTCGGCCTCGGCGACCGGGACTTCGCCACCCACATCGTCCGCACCCAGATGCTCGCCGCCGGCTACCCGCTGAGCGCCGTCACCGAGGCGCTGTGCGACCGCTGGCAGCCGGGGGTGCGGCTGATCCCGATGAGCGACGACCGGGTCGAGACGCACGTCCGGATCACCGACGAGCGCGGCACCCGCGCCGTCCACTTCCAGGAGTACTGGGTGCGGCTGCACGCCGCGGTCGACGCCGAGGCGATCGTCGCGGTCGGCGCCGACACCGCCAAGCCCGCGCCCGGCGTGCTGGAGGCGATCGCCGCGGCCGACGTCGTCCTCCTCCCGCCGTCCAATCCGGTGGTCTCCATCGGCACCGTCCTCGGCGTGCCCGGCATCCGGCAGGCCGTCGCCGGCACCGCGGCCCCGGTCGTCGGGCTCTCCCCGATCATCGGCGGGGCGCCGGTGCGCGGCATGGCCGACAAGGTGCTCGCCGCGGTCGGCGTGGAGTCCACCGCCCGGGCCGTGGCCGAGTACTACGGCGCCGACCTGCTCGACGGCTGGCTGGTCGACACCGCCGACGAGGACGCCGTGGCCCCGGTCGAGGCCGCGGGCATCCGCTGCCGGGCCGTGCCGCTGCTGATGACCGACGTCGCGGCCACCGCCGACATGGCCCGGGCCGCCCTGCAGCTCGCCGAGGAGGTACGCGCGTGAGCCTGGAGGTCCTCCCGGTCACCGGCCTGCCGGAGATCGCGCCCGGCGCCGACCTCGGCGAACTCATCGCCAAGTACGGCGCCTTCGAGGACGGCGACATCCTGCTCGTCACCTCGAAGATCGTCAGCAAGGCCGAGGGGCGCATCCTGCAGGCCGCCGACCGGGAGGCGGCGATCGACGCGGAGACCGTCCGGGTGGTCGCCCGGCGCGGCCCCGCCCGGATCGTCGAGAACCGCAACGGCCTGGTGATGGCCGCCGCCGGCGTGGACGCCTCCAACACCGCGCCCGGCACCGTCCTGCTGCTGCCCGAGGACCCGGACGCCTCCGCACGCGCCCTGCGCGAACGGCTCGGGGAACTGACCGGCCGCCGGCTCGCCGTCGTCGTCACCGACACCTTCGGCCGCCCCTGGCGCACCGGGCTGACCGATGTCGCCGTCGGCGCGGCCGGCCTGTCCGTGCTCGAGGACCACCGCGGCCGCACCGACAGCCACGGCAACCCGCTGCAGCTCACCGTCACCGCCACCGCCGACGAGCTCGCGGCCGCCGGCGACCTGGTGAAGGGCAAGGCCACCGGCACCCCGGTCGCCGTCGTCCGCGGCCTCGGCCACCTCGTCACCGACGAACACGGCGACGGCGTACGGCCGCTGATCCGGCCCGCCACCGACGACATGTTCCGCCTCGGCACCTCCGAGGCACTGCGCCAGGCCGTCACCCTCCGGCGGACCGTCCGCTCCTTCACCGCCGAACCGGTCGACCCGGCGGCCGTCCGCCGCGCCGTCGCCGCAGCCGTCACCGCCCCGGCACCGCACCACACCACCCCCTGGCGGTTCGTCCTGCTGGAGAGCCCGCAGGCCCGTGTGGACCTGCTGGACGCCATGCTGGACGCCTGGCGGCGCGACCTGCGCGAACTCGACGGGTGGGACGAGGAGAAGATCGCCCGGCGGACGGCCCGGGGCGACGTCCTGCGCAACGCCCCGTACCTGGTGGTGCCGTGCCTCGTCATGGACGGCTCGCACGACTACCCGGACGCCCGGCGCAGCACCGCCGAACGGGAGATGTTCACCGTCGCGATCGGCGCCGCCGTGCAGAACCTGCTGGTGGCGCTCACCGGCGAGGGGTACGGCTCCGCGTGGGTGTCGTCCACGATGTTCTGCCGCGACACCGTCCGCCGGGTCCTCGACCTGCCCGACACCTGGGACCCGATGGGGGCCGTCGCCGTGGGCCGCCCCGCCGAAACCCCCAAGGACCGCCCGCCCCGCCCGGCCGGCCCCTTCCTCACCACCCGCTGACGGGGTCACCACCTGGGAGCCCGGGGCCACCGCTCAGGCTGCCCCCACGGGTCACCTGTGGCGGTGGTCGTTGGGGGTGAGTCTGGGGCCGTAGCGGGGGGCGCGGGCGCCGGTGAGGCCGATGAGGCGGCACACGCGGTGGCGTTGCGGGCGGTAGGGCTCCAGCAGCTCCAGCATCTGGGCGTCGTCGCTCCGCGGCCGCCCGGCCAGCGCCCACCCGACCGTGTTGGGCAGGTGGAAGTCGCCGACCGACACCGCGTCCGGGTCCCCGTTGGCGCGCTGCAGCGTCTCGGCCGCCGTCCACACCCCGATGCCGGGGACGGCGGTCAACCGGGCGAAGGCCTCCTCGTGGCCGAGGCCGGCGGCCTCCTCCATCCGCGGGGCGAGCCGTGCGGCCCGGACGACCGTCGCCGACCGCTTCGGGTCGACGCCGGCACGGTGCCATTCCCAGCTCGGGATCATCGCCCAGTCGCGGGCCGAGGGCGGCACCCGCAGCCCGTCCAGCGGCCCGGGTGCCTGCGTGCCGAAGTCGTGCAGCAGGGTCCGCCAGGCCCGGTGCGCCTCCAGGGTGGTGACCTTCTGTTCGAGGACGGCCGGGACGAGCGACTCCATGACCAGGCCCGTCCGGGCGAGCCGGACTCCGGGGTGGCTGCGCTGGGCCTCGCGGAGCGGCCCGGGCGGGAGGACCAGTGCGCCGGGATCGTCCTCGGCGCCGAGCAGCCGCGGCAGCCCGTCCAGCAGCCAGTCGGCGCCGGGGCCCCAGGCCTGGGCCTCGATCTCGGCGGAGCGCGGGGTGATCCGCAGGGTGCCGGGGCCGGCCGGGGTGCGCGAGGCGCGCCAGACCGAGCCGTCGGGAGTGGTGCGGAAGGCCGGGTCGGCGGGGCCGCGCCGCAGCGGAAACAGGGTGCGGCCGAGGTCGAGCGGATGGCCGGGGCGCCACGTCCGTACCGTGCCCGGCATTGCGTGTCACTCCCTCTCGTCCGCCCGGCCCGCCGCGCGGGCGGCTCCGCCGCGGGCGCCTCGAAGGATACGCCGGGAGCGCGGGGCGCAGTGATCGGCCGGACCGGCCGCGGGGGCGGCGGTCCGGCCGGTGGTCGTGCGGTGGTCGTGCCGGGCTCGTTCGGGGGTCGTGCGGGCCGGGTCGGGTCGTGCGGGCCGGGTCGGGGAGTGCGGGCTCACCGTCCCTGCAGGGTGGCCGCCCAGTCCCGGATGTCGCCGAGGCGGGCGTAGAGCTCCTCGCCGGGGCACTCGGTGTTGAAGGCGTCGCGGTGTCCGGAGATCGCGTTGAACTTGACCGAGGTGCCCTTCTTGTACTTGCTGCCGTCGGAGGCGGAGACCAGGGTGGCGGTGCCCCTGGCGTCCTTGCCGGTGAGGCCGAGCTTCCAGGCGGCGATCTGGGTGACGCCGTCGACCTGGGCCTCCGGCGCTCCGACGGAGACGTACGAGCCGAGGGCGGCGACGCCGGCGGAGTTGGTGTTGAAGCCGAGCGTGTGGGCGCCTTGGACGGGTTCGGCGACGCCGCCGGCGCGGCCCTCGTAGATGGTGCCGCAGCGGTCGACGAGGAAGTTGTAGCCGATGTCCCGCCAGCCGAGGCTCTTCACGTGGTACTGGTAGATCGACCGGATGATCTTGGGGGCGTCGCTGCAGGAGTAGTCGTTGGCCGTGTCGGTGTGGTGGACGAAGACCGCGCGGACGTCGCCGGTGTAGACGAAGCCGCTCTCGCGGATCGACTCGTCGGCGCCCCAGCCGGCCCGGGTGACGATGCCCGGCCGGGGGGCGGCCCCGGCGGCGCGCGGCGCGGGCTCGGCGGGCCTCGGGTCGGGCAGGCCCGCCGGATCGGTGCCGGGGTCGACGAGTTCGGCCCGTAACCCGGACGGGAAGGGGTGGCTCCCGGCGGTCACCCGGACGGCGACGCCGTCGCTCGGCCCGACCCACAGCGGCGCGGTGGCACCGCGCCCGGTGGGCTCGTCCGGACGGTCGTCCTGCTCGGCCTCCAGGTCGTACCAGGGGCCCCAGGCACCGGTCAGCGCACTGCGGGTGCGGACCTGGACGCCGCCGTCAAGGACGGCCGACGGGTCGTCCCAGCTGAGGCCGACGAGGGCGAAGGTCCGTGTGGTGCGCGGGGCGAGGCCGCGCTCGGTGTCGGCGCCGCGCTGGGAGGGGGACTCCAGCGGGACGGTGGTGACGCCGCCCGGCGCGGGACGCGCGTGCGCGGGCACGGCGGCCAGGGACGTCAGCAGCAGGGTGGTCGTGGTGGCGGCCGCCGCGAGGGCGGCCCTTCGTTCAAGGCGCATAAATCGGATACTGACGGCAAAAAACCCAGGCCGCCACGCCGCTCGCCCGCCCCGGACACCCCTGCCGGACGCATACCCGAAGGCCGTAGGGTGGACTGCACCATGACTGCGCCTTTCGCTGCCGACGCCCGCATCCCCGCCGAGCTGCTGCATGCCTACCTGCGCCCCGGTGCCCCCGATGCCGACCCGTCCCGCCCCCTGATCACCTTCTACGACGACTCGACCGGCGAACGGGTCGAACTGTCCGCGAAGACCTTCGACAACTGGGTCGCCAAGACCGCCAATCTGCTGCAGGACGAGCTCAATGCCGGCCCCGACGACCGGGCCGCCCTGCTGCTGCCCGCGCACTGGCAGACCGCGGTGTGGCTGCTGGCCTGCTGGTCCGTCGGGGTGACCGCCGTCCCCGGCGGCGACCCCGGCTCCGCCGACCTGGTGATCAGCGGCCCGGACGGCCTGCAGGCCGCCGAGGCCTGTTCCGGCGAACGGGTGGCGCTCGCGCTGCGCCCGCTCGGCGGCCGCTTCCCCCATCGACCGGACGGATTCCTCGACTACGCCGCCGAGGTGCCCGGGCAGGGCGACCGGTTCGCCCCGTACTCCCCGGTCGACCCGCATGCCCAGGCGCTGGAGACCCAAATCGACGGTCTGCCGCTGAAGCTGACCGGCGAGCAGACAGTGCAGCTCGCCCGCGAGGGCGCGGCCCGGCTCGGCATCGGCACCGGCGACCGGGTGCTGTCGACCCTCGGCTACGAGGACTGGGCGGGCCTGGAGGCCGGGCTGCTGGCGCCGCTCGCCGCCGGCGCCTCGGTGGTGCTCTGCCGGAACTCCGAGGGGCTGACGGACGATCAGTGGGAGAAGCGCATCGAGGCCGAACGGGTGACCCTGCGCCTCGGCTGACCCGAACGGCCCATCCGGGCTTCCCTCTTCGACCACGGCGGGCCGGCCCGCCACGGAGCGCCCGCGCACCGGACTCCCCCTTCGGGGGCCGTCCGAACGCGCGGGCGTTCCGCGTCGTCCGGCGGTTCACCAGGGCGGGTCACATCCGTCCGATACGCGCGGAACGGCGTACGGGCTCCTCTAGGGTGGCCGGGATGAACAGCGGACAGCGGCGTCCGGGCACTGCTCCGGGCACCTTCCCCCGCGCGGCCGACCCGACCGGTCCGCGGCCCGACGAAGCGATCCAGGCCTCCGCCCCGGGGCGCCGCAGGAGAGCCACGGGCGGACACCCCGCCGACGGCACCCGCACGGGCGGGCGGGCGGAGCGGCGGCGCGGCCGCAGGTCCGCCGAGCGCGGCCGGCGGGCCGCCCGCTGGACGGGGATCGCCACCGCCCTGGCCCTGGTCGCCGGCTGCGGCGGCGCGTACTACGCGTACCGGCACATCAACGGGAACATCACCTCGGTGGACGTCCACGTCGGCGCGGAGAGCGACCGGCCGCAGGCCATCGACGGCACGGTCAACCTCCTGGTGATCGGCACCGACAGCCGGGTGGGTCTGGGCCGCGAGTACGGCGACGAGGGCAGCACCGGGCACGCCGACACCACGCTGCTGTTCCACGTCTCCCGGGACCGCAGCAATGCCACGGTGCTCAGCATCCCGCGCGACCTGATGGTGCAGATCCCCGAGTGCCGCACCGGGGGCAGGCTGATCCCCGGGAAGCGGCGGGCGATGTTCAACGCAAGCCTCGGCGAGGAGGGCCGCGACCCGGGCTGCACCTGGACGACCGTCGAGAAGCTGACGGGCATTCGGGTCGACCACTTCATGATGGTGGACTTCGACGCGGTCAAGACGCTCTCCACCGCCGTCGGCGGTGTCGAGGTCTGCGCGGCCAAGGACATCGACGACCCGGACTCGCAGCTGCGGATGGCCAAGGGCCGGCACGTGGTGCAGGGCGAGGAGGCACTGGCCTTTGTCCGCACCCGGCACGCCGTCGGACTCGGCGGCGACCTCACCCGCATCCCCCTCCAGCAGCAGTTCCTCGGCTCGATGATCCGCAAGATCAAGAGCAGTGACACCCTGACCAGCCCCGCCAAGCTCTGGCACCTCGCCGACGCCGCGACCAGGGCGCTCACCGTCGACTCCGGCATCCACGACGTCCGGCGGCTCAAGGACCTCGCGCTCGACCTCGGCACGGTCGACACCCGGCACATCACCTTCACCACCGTGCCGGTGGTCGACGACCCGCGGAACAAGGGCCGGCTCGCCCTGCGCCAGCCGGACGCCGCCCAGCTCTTCTCGCTGATCGCGGCCGACCGGCCGCTGGACTCCCCCGCACCCGCCGCGGCCGCCCCGGGGAACGGCACCGGGGCGTCCGCCGGGCCCTCTGCATCCGCCGGGCCCTCTGCGCCCTCCGCGGCCGGCGGCCGCACCCCGGGCGGCCCGCGCTCCACCGCCACCCCGGCGAGCCGCGCGTCCGGCCACCCGGGCATCGGCCCGCTGGTGGACCCGGCCGAGGTCGACGTGATCGTCCGCAACGGCAGCGGTGTCGGGCGGCAGGCCGGTCGGGCGACCGCCGAGCTCCAGGCGCAGGGCTTCAGCCGGGCCACCGTGGGCGGGAACACGCAGGCCGCCGCCGCCAGTTCGATCGGCTACCCGGCCGGGCGGGCCGAGGAGGCCGCGGCCCTCGCCGCCGCGCTGGGGCTGCCCGCCGGCTCCGTCCGGCAGAGCGCCTCGCTCGGCACCGGGGACGGCCTGGTCGTGGTGCTCGGACGCGACTACGACCCCGCGGCCGGCGGCCCGTCGGGAGCGGGCACGGCGGCCGTCGGCGGAACTGCCGCCGCGGTGTCGCCGTCTCCCCCGCCGACCGTACCGCCGAAGAACCTGCAGCGGCTCCAGGCCGACGACACCGGTGTGTGCGCGAAGTAGCCGATCCGTCGACCCAGCGTCATTTTCCGTTCTCGCCCGGTCAGTTCTGTAACCTTTCCGCCGCGCCGCGCGTCTTGTCTGTAGACCGACCGGCCAGGGGGAGACCGGGCCGAGCCGGCGCGGGGGCGCCTCCGTGCCGCATGCCCGCCGGCGGTCCGGCATCGCCCCACCGGCCGACCGGCCACCGGGGCAGGAGACTGGGCGGGACCACGATGACGAGCGTTGAGCCGATACCGGGCGGCCGGGCAGCGGCCCGCAGGGCCCGGCAGGAGGGCGCGGGGGGCCGGCGCGGGCCGCGCCGACGCTGGCTGCGCATCGTGGCCATCACCACCGGCGCGACGCTGGTGGCCGGCTGCGGTGCGGGCTACCTGTACTACCGGCACCTCAACGGCAACATCCAGGCCGGCACCAAGAACCTGACGGACGAGCAGGGCGCCCGGACCGCACCCGATGCCAAGGGCCGGACCCCGCTCAACATCCTGATGATCGGCACCGACAGCCGCGGCTCCGCCGAGAACGTGGCGCTCGGCGGCTCGGCCGGCGAGGCGGACCGCCCCGGCCTGGCCGACGTCCAGATGCTGCTGCACGTCTCCGCCGACCGCACCAACGCCTCGATGATCAGCATTCCGCGCGACACCATGGTCACCATCCCGACCTGCCACGACGACAAGGGGAAGACCTACCAGTCGACCACGCACACCGCGATCAACGTGGCGCTCTCCCGGGGCGGCCCGGGCTGCGTCGTCGGCACCTGGATCAGCCTGACCGGCCTCGACATCGACCACTACATGATGGTCGACTTCGGCGGTGTCGTCCGGATGGCCGACGCCATCGGCGGCGTGCCCGTCTGCGTGGACCGCAACATGTGGGACCGCTACCGCCCCGGCCACGGCGGCACCGACCTGAAGGTCCCCAAGGGCACCCACCCGCTCAAGGGCGAGGACGCCCTCAAGTGGCTGCGCACCCGCGACGCCTGGGGCTCCGACATCGGCCGCACCAAGGCGCAGCACATGTACCTGAGCTCGATGATCCGCGAGCTGAAGTCCAGCGGACGGCTGAGCGACCCGGGGCAGCTGATGTCGCTCGCCGAGGCCGCCACCAAGTCGCTCAGCGTCGACAAGGACATCGCCGACCTGAAGAAGCTGTACGACCTCGGCAACGACCTGAAGCAGATACCCACCGAGCGGACGACGACGCTGACCGTCCCGGTGATCGCGGACCCGAAGGAGCCGAACGCCAAGCTGCTCCTCAAGCAGCCCGACGTGCAGCAGATCTGGAAGATGCTGCTCGCTGACACCCCGCTGGACGACAAGGGCGCGGCCGCGGCACCGTCCGCCTCCCCCACCCCGTCCGCCGTGCCCTCGCCGGCGGCCGGTGCCGACGCGCCCGCGAAGAGCACCGTCGCGGTGACCGTCCAGAACGGCACCGGGATCACCAACCGGGCGAACGACGTCAAGAAGGCCCTGGTGGCGGCCGGATTCACCAAGGCGGGGACGGCGCCCGGCGGCGGCACCCGGGACACCACGAAGCTCACCTACGGCGCGGGCCAGCAGGCCAAGGCCCAGGCGGTGGCCGCCGCGCTCGGCCTGCCGGCGAGCGCCCTGGTGGAGTCCGGCAAGTCCACCACGCTGAGCCTGGTGATCGGGGCGGACTGGAAGAGCGGCACCACGTTCACCGCGGCCCCGGCGCCCACCGCGCTGCCGACCTCCGTCGACGCCGAGACCTCGGACAACGACAAGAACTGCATGACCGTCGTCCCGCAGGGCGGCCTGTACACCTACTGACGGACACTCAGGCGGACGGCCCGTCACCGCTCTCCGCGAGCGGTGACAGCAGGCCGTCCGCCTCGGCGTACTGCTCGCCGGTGCGCGGGCAGAGCCAGCGGCCCTCGCCGGCCGGCTCCAGCGGCTCGCCGGCCCGGCCGACCCACTTGATCCGGCGGGCCGGCACCCCGGCCACCAGGGCGAAGTCCGGGACGTCCCGGTGCACCACCGCACCGGCCGCGACCAGGGCCCAGCGGCCGACCGTCACCCCGGCGACCAGCACCGCGCGGCCGCCGATCGAGCACCCCTGCCGGAGCGTCACCCCGCGCGCCTGCCAGTCGTCGCCGCGCTTCAGCCGCCCGTCCGGGTCGACCGAGCGCGGGTACAGGTCGTTGGTCAGCACCGCGGCCGGGCCGACGAACACGCCGTCCTCGACCACCGCGGGCTCGTACACCAGCGCGTGGTTCTGCAGCTTGACCCGGTCGCCCAGGCGCACGCCCGGGCCGACGTACGCGCCGCGGCCGATGATGCACTCGGCGCCGATCTGGGCGTGCTCGCGCACCTGGGCGAGGTGCCAGACGGTGCTGCCCCTGCCGATCACGGCCCGCCCGTCCACGTCGGCGCTCGGCTCGATCCGCACGTCCGGGCGGTGCTCGGCGGCGGCCGCCGTGCGGCCGGACTCCCCCTCGGTGATCCCCATGGCGCCGAAGATAGCGCCGGGGAGCGGGCCGAGGGGGCGTTTCGCCCGGACCGGGGGAAGGCCTCCCCGCGGGCCGGGCGCGGGCGTCAGGCCGTCTCGGTGCGCGGCGTCATCGGCTCGGGCCGCTTGCTGGCGATCACCCGGCGGGCGAGCTTGCGCGGCGAGGTGAGAAAGCCGAAGCCCCAGCTCATGTGCATGGTCGCCAGGGCGACCGGCAGCTGCAGCCTGGCCCGGGCGGACAGCCCGCGGCCCTCGACCACCGAACCGCCCAGGATGCCCAGCGCATAGCCGCCCGGGACGACCAGGAAGACCGGGTGCAGCGCCGCACCGAGCACCAGGCCGGCCAGGCAGGCCAGCAGGGCCGCCGGCGGGGCCAGGTAGCGGAGGTTCACCGAGCCGCGGTGGTAGCGGGTCACCACCCGGCGCCAGCGACCGTAGTCCTTGTACTGCTTCGCCAGCGCCCGCACGCTCGGCCGCGGCCGGTAGGTGACCCGCAGCTGCGGGGTGAACCAGATCAGCCCGCCGTCCTGGCGGATGCGGTAGTTCAGCTCCCAGTCCTGGGCGCGGATGAACTCCTCGTTGTAGCCGCCCTGCCGTTCCAGCACCTCGCGGCGGAAGACGCCCAGGTACACGGTGTCGGCCGCACCGGCCAGGCCGCCGGTGTGGAAGGCCGCGTTGCCGACCCCTATCTTCGAGGTCATGGCGGCGGCGACCGCCTTCTCCCACTCGGTCTCGCCCTCGGCGTGCATGATGCCGCCGACGTTGGCCGCCTCCATCTCGCCGAGCAGCCGGACGGCGGTGTCGACGTAGCCCGGCGTCAGCAGACCGTGCCCGTCGACCCGTACCACGATCGGGTGACGCGAGCCGCGGATCGCGGCGTTCAGCCCGGCCGGGGTGCGGCCCGTGGGGTTGGGCACCGTACGGACCCGCGGGTCCTCGGCAACCAGCTCGGCGGCGATCTCGTCGGTCCGGTCGGTGGACGGTCCGAGCGCGATCACCACCTCGAGATCGCCGGCGTACTCCTGTTCCAGGATGTGCCGGACGGCGGTGCGCAGGTGACGTTCCTCGTTGAGCACCGGCATGATCACGGAGACCGCCGGCAGCTCCTCAGCAGCCTTGGTGTTCATTGCGCCCCACGGTACCGGCGCGGCCCCGGCGATGTCAGACGAGGGTCCTCCGGCGGCCCCCGGCGCGCGCCCGGACCCGTGCGACGGAACGTTTCGCCGACCCGGGTGACCGGCGGCGTGCCGTGGCACGGGCGGGCTCGCGGCGGGCCTACCATCCCGAAGATGCCCTCCTCGCCCCGTCCAGGACCACCGCCGCCCCGCCGCGCGCGGGGGCAGTCCGGCGGGCACGGCGGGCCTTCCCGGGGAAGCGGCCGCGGGCAGGACGGTGCAGGGCGTGGCGGCCACGGGTACAGCGGGGCCGGGCACGGCGGTGGTGCAGGGCGCGGCGGTGGTGCGGGCCGCGGTGGCATCGGACGGCAGGGCGGCGGGCGCGGCGGGCCTCCCCCGGCAGCGAGAGGACGGCAGCGCAGGTCCGCGGCGGGAACGGGCGCGAAGACCGGATTACGGCGGCGCTGGGGGCGGTGGGCGGCCGGTGCGCTCTCGCTGGCCGTCCTGGCCACCTCCTGTACCGGGTGGGTGGTGCTGCACGGGGTGGGCGACGCGATCCAGCGGGTCGACGCCATCGGCGGCGGCGGCCGGCCCGCCGACGAGGGGCTCACCACCTTCCTGGTGGTCGGCACGGACGAGCGCGAGGGCATCCCGGAGAACACCCTCAAGAACGTGCTGCACGCGGGTGGCGAGTCGTGCCACTGCACCGACACCCTGATGATCGTCCAACTCGCCGGGAACGGCGGCCGGGCGACGGTGGTGAGCATCCCCCGCGACTCGTACGTCGAGATCCCCGCCCACCAGGACCCGGCCACCCGCCGGCAGGTGCCGGCCGCCAAGGGCAAGATCAACGCGGCCTACGGGATGGGTGGGGCGCCGCTCACCGTCCGCACGGTGGAGCAGAACACCGGCCTGCGGATCGACCACTACCTGCAGATCAACTTCCTCGGTTTCGTCAGTGCGGTGGACGCCCTCGGCGGGGTCGAGGTGTGCACCGCCAAGCCGCTGAAGGACCCGTACTCGGGGCTGGACCTGCCCGCCGGCACCAGCAGGCTGGACGGCGCCGGGGCGCTGAAGTACGTGCGCGCCCGGCACGTGGACGGCAGCTCCGACCTGGGACGGATGCGCCGCCAGCAACGGTTCGTCGCCCAGCTCCTGCGCCAGGCCACCTCCCACGACATGCTGCTCGACCCGGCCCGCCTCGGCTCGGTGCTCAGCAGCACCCTGAAGTCGGTCAAGGCCGACAAGGGCCTGTCCACCGGCGCGCTGCTCGACTTCGCCGCCCGGCTGAAGGACCTGTCGGCCGGCGCCGCGGACTTCGCCACCGTGCCGGTGGCCGACGTCGACCACCCGGTGCCCGGGTGGGGGTCGACGGTGCTGTGGGACACCAAGGCGGCGAAGGCGCTGTTCGACACCGTCCGGCAGGGCAGGCCGCTGACCGAGCACCCCGCACCGGCGCCCTCGGCCTCCCCCGGCTCGGCGTCGGCGTCGGGGGAGGCCGCGGCCGGAGGCGTCCCCGCCGGTCAGATCCGGGTCCAGGTGCTGAACGGCACCGGCACGACCGGGCTCGGCTTCAAGGTCGACGAGGAACTGCGCCGGGCGGGCTTCGCCACCACCGGCACCCCGTCCAACGCGGACACGGCCGCCGCCCGCACGGCCGTCCGCTACGACCCGCGCTGGGACGAGTCGGCCAAGACCCTCGCCGGCTCCCTCCCGGGCGCCGAACTCGTCCCGGTACCCGGCCTCGGCGCCACCCTCCAGGTCGTGGTCGGCCCCGACTACCGCGGGCCGGGCGCACCCTCGGCCGCACCGTCACCGGCCGCGCCTGCGGGCACCGCCCCGGCCTCTGCGTCCGCCTCCCCGGCGGTGGCCGCCGAAAGCGGAAGCGAGATCAGCTGCGGCTGAGCCCCGGCACGTCGGGTGCTACAGGAAGTACCGGCCCACGGCGAACAGGACGAGAGCGGCGACCGAGAGCCGGTTCAACAACAGCTGCGGGCGGCCGACGGCCAAGGCCGGCAGCGCCTCGGCCGGGCGGCGCTGCGGACAGGCGGCCGACGCGGAGACGATCCCGGCCACGGCGACTGCGAAGCCGCCGGAGTTGAGGCGATGGCCGTCCAACCGGGTCGGCCAGGCCCGGACCGACACCCGGTCGCCGCCCTTGAACTGCAGGGTCAGCGTGCTCCCGCGCACGGTCACGCCCTTCACCTCGTCCCAGCTCCAGCGGCGCACCCGGAGGCCCGAGGCCACCAACAGGCCGTCACGGTCCTGACCGATCTGCCAGGTGAGGATCCGGGCCAGGTTCTCCAGTCCCAGGAGCGCGCCACCCAGCGGGACCACCAGCCCGCCGAACCAGCTGTGGCTCGTGGCACTGGTGGCGTAGAGGCTCGCCAGCACGCCGATGAGCGGGCCCGCGGTGCAGCGCACCACGAGCGGCATGCCGACGACCCGAGCGGGCTCCCGCGGGCCGTCCGCAGGCGCCGGACCGCCGGCCTCGGCGGCGGTGAGCGGCGGGGCTTCGGACAGCAGGGGCGTCTCTGACATGCGGCGATGATGGCAGGGGCTGCCGCGGCGGCGGCGGCCGGGGCGGTTGCGGCACGGTGGCCGGGGACGCCGGAGGGGCCGGGCGCTCGGCCCGGCCCCTCCGTTCCGCGGGTCCCCCGTCGGTACCGCGGCCCCCGTAGGTCGTGGTTCGGTCAGTCGGTGGCGATGGCCGCCAGGATGTTCATCCGGCCGGCGCGGAAGGCCGGGAGGAGGGCGGCCAGCAGGCCGACCACCGCGGAGGCCACCAGGATCGCGACGATGGTGCCGGTCGGGACGGTCAGGGTGTCCAGGCCCTGGGTGGCGAGCACCTTGCGGGAGGTGATGCCCCAGGAGAGGCCGAGGCCGGTGCCGAGCAGGGCGCCGAAGACGGCGATCACCACGGACTCCAGCCGGACCATCCGGCGCAGCTGACGGCGGGACAGGCCGATCGCCCGCAGCAGGCCGATCTCGCGGGTCCGCTCGACCACCGAGAGGGCCAGGGTGTTGACGACACCGAGGACGGCGACCACGATCGCCAGGCCGAGCAGGCCGTAGACCATGTAGAGCAGCTGGTTGACCTGCTGCTGGATCAGGTCCTTGTAACCGGCCTGGTCCCGGACGCTGATCTGCGGGTAAGCCTCCAGGGACTTCTGCAGGGCGGTCAGGGTCTGGTCGGGGTCGGCGCCGGGCGCGGCCTTGCCGTACAGCTGGAAGCTGGTGGGCAGGTCCTTCTCGGGGATGGCCTTGGTGACGGTGTCGGTGTTGACGATGTAGGCGCCGGCGAACATCGATTCACCGGAGGAGGTGATCTGACCGATCGGCAGGGACTGGGTGCGGCCCTTGCCGTAATCGGCCTTGACCTGGTCGCCGACCTTGAGGTGGTGCTTGGTGGCCCAGTCCTCGGGGACGGCGATGCCTCCGTCGAAGGCGGCGGTGAGGCTGCCGGCGGCGGTCTTGAGGCGGAAGTCCTCGGTGAACGTCCGGGTGGCGGCGACCAGCTCGGACTTGGTGGTGCTGCCGTCCGGGGCGGTGATGATCGCGGGGATCTGCTTGGCCTCGGTGAGGTGGGCGATGCCCGGGGTGGCCTTGGCGGCGGAGACCATGGCCGGGGTCAGGGCGGCGCCCATCCCCTCACCGGCGACGATGTAGTCGGCGCCGACCGACTTGTCGATCTGGGCGTTGGCCGAGCTGACCATCGAGGAGGTCACCACGGAGGCGCCGGTGACCAGTGCGAGGCCGATCATCAGGGCGGCGGCGGTGGCGCCGGTGCGGCGCGGGTTGCGCATCGCGTTGCGCTGGGCGAGCTTGCCGGAGGGGCCGAACAGGGCCGGCAGCACCGCACCCAGCACCCGGATGATGCCGGTGGCGAGCAGCGGGCCGATGATCACGAAGCCGACCAGGCTGAGCACGACGCCGAGGCCGAGCCACTGGCCGCCGGTGGCGGCCTTGTCGGCGCCCGCGGCGGCGGCCAGGCCCGCCGCGCCGAGACCGGTGACGACCAGGCCGACGACGGCGCGGATGCGGTTGGCGGAGGCCTCGGCCGGGGTGCCGTGGTCGCGCAGGGCGGCCATCGGGGAGATCCGGCCGGCCCGGCGGGCCGGGAACCAGGCGGCGACCAGGGTGATCAGCACGCCGACCGCGTAGGAGGCGACGGGGACCGTCCAGGTGATGTCCAGCGAGGAGGCGTCGAGGTTCATCCCGGCGGCCTTCATCAGCTGGATCAGCAGGGTGGCGATGCCGAGGCCGGCGGCCAGGCCGATGGTGGAGCCGAGCACGCCGAGGATCAGCGCCTCGACCATCACCGAGCGGTTGACCTGCTTGCGGCTGCCGCCGATGGCCCGCAGCAGGCCGATCTCACGGGTGCGCTGGGCGACCAGCATGGAGAAGGTGTTGATGATCAGGAAGCCGCCGACCAGCAGGGAGATGCCGGCGAAGCCGAGCATGGCGTACTTCATGAAGTTGAGGAAGGAGCCGACGTCCTTGGCGTTCTCGGCCTTCTGCTCGGCGGCGGTCTTGGCCTCGAAGCCGCTGCCGAGGGCGGAGAGGGCCTGCTGCTTGAGCTGGTCGTTGCTGCGGCTGCCGTCGCCGAACAGGTCGACGGTGGTGAAGGCGGTGGTGCCGAGGAGGTCCTGCTGGGCGGTGGGGGTGTCCATGAAGGCCAGCGCCGCACCGGGGTTGGTCGTCCGGAAGGTGACGATGCCGGAGATGGTGAAGTCGTAGCTGCCGCTCTTGGTGATGACGCGCAGCGGGCTGCCGAGCTTGAGCTTGGCCTTCTTGGCGGTGTCGGCGTCGAGCATGATCTGGCCGGCGCCCTTGGGGGCGCTGCCGGAGGTGATGTCGACGGAGTTGCGCGGGGTTTCGACCCAGTTGCCGGTGAGGGTGGGCGCACCGGAGGTGGGGCCGATGGCCTTGTTGGTGTTCGGGTCGACCAGGGTCGCGCTCTGGACCATGACCTGGCCGAGGGCGGTCTTCACACCGGGCAGGCCGGAGAGCTTCTGCACGGTGTCGACCGGCACGGTGGTGGCCGTGCCGCCGTCCTCCTCGCCGGCGGTGAGGTCGTCCTTGGCCTGGCTGACCGACAGGTCGGAGGCGGTGGAGGCGAAGAGCCGGTCGAAGGTGCTGGTGGCGGTGTTGGAGAAGACGAGCGTGCCGGACACGAAGGCCACGGACAGCACGACGGCGATCAGAGAGAGGACCATTCGCCCCTTGTGGGCGAAGAAGCTCCGTAGGGAGGTCTTGAGCATCATCGGTGTCGGCCCCCGGCTCAGCTGGTGCGCTTGCCGTCGAAGCGGCGCATGCGCTCGAGGACGGAATCGGCGGTCGGGGCCTGCATCTCGTCGACGATCCGGCCGTCGGCGAGGAAGAGCACGCGGTCCGCGTAGCCGGCGGCGACCGGGTCGTGGGTGACCATGACGATGGTCTGGCCCAGCTCGTCGACCGAGCGGCGCAGGAAGGTGAGCACCTCGGCGCCGGAGCGGGAGTCGAGGTTGCCGGTGGGCTCGTCACCGAAGATGATCTCGGGGCGGGCGGCGAGGGCGCGGGCGACCGCGACGCGCTGCTGCTGGCCGCCGGAGAGCTGGGTCGGCCGGTGCTTGAGGCGCTCGGCGAGGCCGACCGTCTCGATGACCTGGTCGAGCCAGGCGGTATCGGGCTTGCGGCCGGCGATGTCCATCGGCAGCGTGATGTTCTCCAGCGCGTTCAGCGTGGGGAGCAGGTTGAACGCCTGGAAGATGAAGCCGATCTTGTCCCGGCGGAGCCGGGTGAGCTGCTTGTCCTTGAGGCCGGTGATCTCGGCGTCGCCGATCCAGATGTGCCCCTCGCTGACCGTGTCCAGGCCGGCCAGGCAGTGCATCAGGGTCGACTTGCCGGAGCCCGACGGGCCCATGATCGCGGTGAACCGCCCGCGGTGGATGTCCACGTCGACGGCGTCGAGGGCCGTGACCCGGGTCTCCCCGGCGCCGTAGGCCTTGGTCACCTGGCGTGCGGACGCGGCAACGTCGCCCTGCCCGCCGGGCAGCTGGTGGTCATGCACGGCTTTGGCTGCCGTCGTCACTGGGATCTCCTCGGTACGTCGTCCACCCGTCGCCCCACAGCCTCGCTGCTGCCACCCGTCCTGCGACATGGTGCAGACAGCCGTCTTGATGGTGGGGCCAGCACCACCCCCGTATGGGTGCGGGCTGTAGGAACCACGTTAGGAGCGGGCGGTGGCCGTCTCGTCCTCCGCCGGGAGGAAGCGGGTTGACCGGGAGATGTACGGGGTGCGGCCCGCCTCCCCCTAGGGGACCGCACCCCTGGTACCAGGGTCAGCCGGCGACCGCGGCGAACTCCCCTGTCCGGACCAGTGCCGAGGCGAAGGTGTCGACCACCGGGCCGAGCAGCACGTCGGTCTCCCGCTCGATCTCGGTGGTGCCGTCCTCGCGCACGGACACGTGCCGGTCGAGGACGAACCAGCCCTGGGTGATGTGGGCGGCCCCCATCGAGCTGAGCACCGGGCGCAGCGCGTAGTCGACGGCGAGGACGTGGGCGGTGGAGCCGCCGGTGGCGAGCGGCAGCACCGCCTTGCCGCGCAGCGCGTACTGCGGGAGCAGGTCGAGGAGGGTCTTGAGCAACCCGGAGTAGGCGGCCTTGTAGACGGGGGTGCCGATGACGATGCCGTCGGCCTCGGCGAAGAGCTCGATCGCGCGGGCGATCTCCGGGTGGGAGGTGTCGGCGGAGAGCAGGGCCTCGGCGGGCAGGGCACGGGCCTCGAAGGGCACCACGTCGTGGCCGTGGGCGGCGAGCCGGGCGTCGACGTGGCGCAGCAGCCGCGTGGTGCGGGAGGTGCGGGAGGGGGAGCCGGAGACGGACAGGACGGTGGCCATGGGTTCACCTCGGGTCGTGGCGGGCCGCTCGGGCGGGGTCGGGGCCCGGAGAGACACGTGAAATGCGTGGAAGCGGTGCAACGCGGCGCGCACCGCCGTGGGGCGGTGCGGTGCGGGGGATGCGGGATGCGGGCGAGCGGTCAGCCACGACACAGCGAGCGGGCCACACGCAGCAGGTCGACGTGCCGCCGACGCGTGAGAATCCATCGCTGTTCCATGCCGATGATGCAAGCACGGGCCGTTTCGGCCGGTCAAGGTTGGTTCCAGCAGGTGAACATTCCGCTGATACGTCCGTGCCGTGCATCAAATCGGATACAAGGGGCTCCCGGACGGGGGCCGGACAACTGCACCGTGCCGGTTTCGGGCATCCTCTCCCACATGAACACGTGGCAGGAGGACCGCCCGGGGGGCGGGGGCGCGTACGGTCAGGGCAACGGCGGGTACCGCCAGGGCGGTGCGGCTGCCGAGCCGCCGCTGCCGCCGGAGCTCAACCCGCGCGGCGCCGGTGCGGGCACGCCGGGCGGCGCCCAGGGCGGCCGGGGGGCGTACGGGGGTGCCACCGTCCCGCCGCAGCAGGGCTACGGTCAGCCGCAGCAGGGCCACGGCCAGGCCCAGCCTCCGCAGGGCCACGGCCAGGCCCAGCCTCCGCAGGGCCACGGCCAGGCGCAGCAGCCGGCCCCGGCCGGCCGGCGGATCCGGCGGGCCCGGGCGGCCCCGGTGGCCCCGGCGGTCCGAGACCTGCTGTGCCCGCGACGCCGTCGAGCTGGCCGCGCAGCCGGAAGATCAAGGTGGGTGCGCTGGCCCTGGTCGGTGCGCTGCTGGTGACCGGCATCGGCACCTACGTGTGGGCCGACTCCAAGCTCAACCACGAGAACGTGCTGGCCTCGTACGAGGGCCGCCCGCCGACCGGCGAGGGCACCAACTGGCTGATCGTCGGCTCGGACAGCCGACAGGGCCTGTCGGACGCGGACGAGGACGCGCTGCACACCGGCTCCGCGCAGGGCAAGCGCAGCGACTCGATGATGCTGCTGCACATCGGCGACAACGGGAACACCCTGATGTCGATCCCGCGCGACTCCTGGGTGACGATCCCCGCGCACCAGGACACCAGTGGCAGCGGCAAGAAGATCCCGGAGGCCACGTCGAAGATCAACGCGGCCTTCGCCCGCGGCGGCGGCCGGCTCCTGGTGCAGACCGTGGAGTTCAACACGGGTGTGCACATCGACCACTACGCGGAGATCGGCTTCGCCGGCTTCGTCGGGATCGTCGACTCGGTCGGCGGTGTGGACATGTGCATCGAGAAGGACGTGAAGGACCGGGACTCCGGCCTGGACCTGAAGGCGGGCTGCCAGACGCTGAGCGGCAAGGAGTCGCTCGCGTTCGTCCGCCAGCGGCACCAGATGGCCGACCAGGACCTCGGCCGGATGCGCAACCAGCAGAAGTTCCTGAGCGCGCTGGCGAGCCAGGCGGCCTCCCCGGTGACGCTGCTCAACCCGTTCACCTTCTACCCGATGGTGAGCTCGGGCCTGGGCACGCTGATCGTGGACGAGGACGCGGGCCTGACCGACCTGGGCTCGCTGTTCCTGGCGATGAAGGGCGTCTCCGGCGGCGACGGCAAGAGCATCACGGTGCCGATCGGCAACCCGGACTTCCGCACCCCGACCGGCGAGTCGGCGGTGAAGTGGGACGCGGCCAAGTCCAAGCAGGTCTTCGACGCGTTCAAGAACGACACCCCGGTGCCGGACCTGAAGAAGTAGCCGGGCCGGGAGCGCCGCAGGCGCGTGCGCGGGGCCGCGCGCCGTCCACCGGACGGTGCGCGGCCCCGCGCGCCGGTTTCCGGCACGCTGTGCGTCCGCTCCGTCACAATGTGCCGCATGTCTCTGGTGACGTCCCTGATCTACCGCCGCCGCCGTCCGCTGCTGGGCCGCCTCGTCCAGGAGGTCCTCGCGCTGTACGGGATGGAGGTGCCGGCCGCGGTCGAGATCGGGCCGGGGCTGAAGGTCTTCCACCGCGGCTTCGGCACCGTGCTGCACCCGTACACCACGATCGGCGCCGATGTGACGCTGTACAACGGGGTCACCGTCGGCCGGGCCGACCCGTGGGTGCCGCAGGAGCGGAGCGCGATGCGGCGGGTGGTGCTGGAGGACGGCGTGGTGGTCTGCGCCGGCGCGAAGATCGTCTGCAAGGAGGGCGTGCTGACGGTCGGCGCGGGGACGATCGTCGGGGCGAACGCGGTGCTGACCCGCTCCACCGGGCGGGGCGAGGTCTGGGCGGGCATCCCGGCCCGGTGCATCGGCCTGCGGGAGGAGCCCCGCACGCACGGGGCCCCCGGCCGGGCGAGCGGCTCGCTCGCCCCGCGGGGGGCCTCCTGAGGCTTGGCGCAGCTCGCGGGTTACGGGAGGTTGCGGGCCATGACGATGCGCTGGACCTGGTTGGTGCCCTCGTAGATCTGGGTGATCTTGGCGTCGCGCATCATCCGCTCGACCGGGTAGTCGCGGGTGTAGCCGTAGCCGCCGAGGAGCTGGACGGCGTCGGTGGTGATCTCCATCGCGGCGTCGGAGGCGAAGCACTTGGCGGCGGCGCCGAAGAAGGTCAGGTCGGCGTCGGTGCGCTGGGACTTCGCGGCGGCGGCGTAGGTGAGCTGGCGGGCCGCCTCCAGCTTCATCGCCATGTCGGCGAGCATGAACTGGATGCCCTGGAACTCGGCGATGGCCCTGCCGAACTGCTTGCGCTCCTGGACGTAGCCCTTGGCGTAGTCGAGGGCGCCCTGGGCGATGCCGATGGCCTGCGCGGCGATGGTGACCCGGGTGTGGTCGAGGGTCTTCATCGCGGTGGCGAAGCCGGTGCCCTCGGCGCCGATCATCCGGTCGGCGGGGATCCGCACGTTGTCGAAGTAGACCTCGCGGGTCGGCGAGCCCTTGATGCCGAGCTTCTTCTCCGGGGCGCCGAAGGACACGCCCTCGTCGCCCTTCTCGACCACGAACGCGGAGATGCCCTTGGAGCGCAGCGCCGGGTCGGTGACCGCCATGACGGTGTAGAACTCGGACACGCCGGCGTTGGTGATCCACCGCTTGACGCCGTTGAGCACCCAGAAGTCGCCGTCGCGGACCGCGCGGGTCTTCATGCCGGCCGCGTCCGAGCCGGCCTCCGGCTCGGACAGGCAGTAGGAGAACATGCCCTCGCCGCGGGCGAGCGCGCCCAGGTACTTGGCCTTCAGCTCCTCCGAGCCGGACAGCTGGACGGGCAGCGAGCCGAGCTTGTTCACCGCGGGGATCAGCGAGGACGAGGCGCAGACCCGGGCGACCTCCTCGATCACGATCACGGTGGCCAGCGCGTCCGCGCCCGCGCCGCCGTACTCCTCCGGCACGTGCACCGCGTGCAGGTCGTTGCCCTGCAGCGCCTCCAGCGCCTCGTGCGGGAACCGGCCCTGCTCGTCGACCTCGGCCGCGAACGGGGCGATCTTCGCCTCGGCCAGCGACCGCACCGCGTCACGGAGCATGTCGTGCTCCTCGGTCAAGCGGAAGAGGTCGAAATCCGCTCCGGAGTTGCCCGCCATGTGTCTCGCCCCTCGAGTTGTTAGTTACCGTTAAGTAGCAAGTGGTACTCCTCATTCTAGGCGCGTTGCACAATCTCCCGGCAGGGTGACATGCACAACAGGACGTGCGGCGGGGCCGTCAGCGCACGCTGTCGCCCAGGGTGTCGCTGGTGGTGCGGTGCTCGGCCAGGTACTGGTCCATCCGGTCGTTGCGCACGGCCTCCCAGAGCGTGGTGGCGGCGGCCCGGTCGAGCAGCACCACGGACTGGCCGTCCACCGTGTCGAAGCCGCCGAAGGGCGCGTTCATGAAGCGCACGCCGTCCGGGCGCAACCCGCGCAGGCTCCAGGCGAGGTCGTAGAGGTCGGTGTTGCTGAGCCGGTCGTCCACGCTGACCACGTCGCCGACCGCCTGCAGCAGGCCGGTGAGCCGGGCGGGGCTGCCGAGCGTGCCGGCGTCCATGGTCTGGATCATCAGCGCGCGCAGGAAGTTCTGCTGGCGCTTGCTGCGGTCCAGGTCGCCGTTGGGCAGGCCGTACCGCTCGCGGACGTACAGCAGCGCCTGCTCGCCGCTCATGTGGTGGGTGCCGGCGTCCCACTGGCGGGCCTCGCCGCGGCCCTCGATGGTCTGCGGGATGGTGATGTCGACGCCGCCGACCGCGTCGGTGAGCGCCCGGAAGCCGTTCCAGTCGATCACCGCGATGTGGTCGACCTTGATGCCGGTGAGGTTCTGCACCGTCTCCACCATCAGCGCCGGGCCGCCCCAGGAGTACGCCGCGTTGATCTTCGACTTCCCGTGGCCGGGCACCTCGACCAGGGTGTCCCGGGCGATGGAGATGATCGACGCGCCCTTCCGGTCCGCGGATATGTGCAGCAGCATCATCGTGTCGCTGCGCTGGGCGCCGGCCTTCCAGGCGGGGGCCTTGGCGCCCTTGCCGGTGGTGGCGGTGTCCGAGCGGGCGTCCAGGCCGACCAGCAGGAAGGTGGTGCCCGCGTTCGGGACGGCGGCGGGCTGCCGGTCGGCGGGCAGGGTGGGGAAGGCGCCGGGGATGCGCTCCACCGAGGAGGCGTAGTGGTCCACCGTCCAGTACGCGGCGCCCGCCCCGCCGAACAGCAGCGCCAGCAGGACGGCCAGCGTCCACACCAGGACCCGGCGGGTCCGCCGCCTGCGCCGGACCTCGCCCTCCCCGTCCCCGGGCCCGCCGCCGCCTTCGGCACCGCCCTCCTCCGCGTCGCCGGGCGCTCCCCCTCGGGTTCTTCGCGCTCCCTCGCTCCCATGCGCGCATTGTGCCGCCCGGCGCGCCCCCGCGGGCCCCGGTCGGCATTTCGGCAACCCGGCCGTTATCGACGGGCTCGACACGGCGCCGGGCCCGGATACCATCGGTGGCTGCGGCCGCCCGTACCCCGAGCGGCCCGGCAACCTGGACTGAAGGGGAAGCACGTGGCCCTCCGCATCACGGTGATCGGTACCGGCTACCTCGGCGCGACGCACGCCGCCTGCATGGCGGAGCTCGGCTTCGAGGTGCTCGGCCTGGACATCGACCCGGAGAAGATTGCGTCGCTGGCCGCCGGCCGGGTGCCGATGTACGAGCCGGGCCTGGCCGACCTGCTGGTCAAGCACGTCGCCGGCCACGAGGGCTCCAGCGGCCGGCTGCGCTTCACCGACTCCTGGGAGGAGGTCGCCGAGTTCGGCGACGTCCACTTCATCTGCACCAACACCCCGCAGAAGAAGGGCGAGTTCGCCGCCGACATGAGCTACGTCGACAGCGCGCTCGACTCGCTGGCGGTGCACCTGACCCGGCCGACCCTGGTCGTCGGCAAGTCGACCGTGCCGGTCGGCAGCGCGAACCGGCTGGCCGAGCGGCTCGCCGCCCTGGCCCCGGTCGGCGAGCAGGCCGAGCTGGCCTGGAACCCGGAGTTCCTGCGGGAGGGCTTCGCCGTCGGCGACACCCTGCACCCGGACCGCCTGGTGGTCGGCGTGCGCAGCGAGCGCGCCGAGCAGCTGCTGCGCGAGGTGTACGCGACGCCGATCTCCGAGGGCGTGCCCTTCGTGGTGACGGACTTCCCGACCGCCGAGCTGGTGAAGGCCGCGGCCAACTCCTTCCTCGCCACCAAGATCTCCTTCATCAACGCGATGGCCGAGGTCTGCGAGTCCGCCGGCGCCGACGTGGTGCAGCTGTCCAAGGCGCTCTCCTACGACGCCCGGATCGGCGGCAAGTTCCTCAACGCGGGCCTCGGCTTCGGCGGCGGCTGCCTGCCCAAGGACATCCGGGCGTTCATGGCGCGGGCCGGCGAGCTGGGCGCCGACCAGGCGCTGACCTTCCTCCGCGAGGTCGACTCGATCAACATGCGGCGCCGCTCCCGGATGGTCGAGCTCGCCCGCGAGCAGTGCGGCGGCGGCTTCCTGGGCCGCCGGGTGGCAGTCCTCGGCGCCGCGTTCAAGCCCAACTCGGACGACATCCGGGACTCCCCCGCACTGAACGTCGCCGGCCAGATCCAGCTCCAGGGTGCCCAGGTCACGGTGTACGACCCGAAGGCCATGGACAACGCCCGCAAGATGTTCCCCAGCCTGTCCTACGCGGCGTCCGCGCTGGAGGCCGTTCAGGGCGCCCACGTGGTGCTGCACCTGACGGAGTGGCAGGAGTTCCGCGAGCTGGACCCGGCGGAGGTCGGCGCGCTGGTCGCCGAGCGGCGCATCCTGGACGGCCGGAACGTGCTCGACGCCACCGCCTGGCGGGCCGCCGGTTGGACCTATCGGGGGATGGGCCGGCCGGGCGCGGAATGACCGCACCCGCCGGCCGGTTGTCCCCGGCATGACGTACGGAGACGACGCGACGGTCCGCAGGATCCTCCAGGAGTCGGGCGACACCTGGGCGGTGGTCGGCCTGTCCACCAACACCCGGCGGGCGGCGTACGGCGTCGCCCGCGTGCTGCAGCGGGCGGGCAAGCGGGTGGTGCCCGTCCACCCGAAGGCCGAGACGGTGCTCGGCGAGCAGGGCTACGCCGCGCTCGCCGACATCCCCTTCCCCGTCGACGTGGTCGACGTGTTCGTCAACTCCGGCCTGGCCGGCGAGGTCGCCGACCAGGCCGTCGAGGTGGGCGCCAAGGCGGTCTGGTTCCAGCTGGACGTGATCGACGAGGCCGCCTACGACCGCACCCGGGCCGCGGGGCTCGACATGGTCATGGACAAGTGCCCGGCCATCGAGCTGCCGCTGCTCTGAGCCCGGGGGCGTGAGGCACGCCCTACGCCACCGGCACCGCGATGTCGCAGACCGGGTCGCCCGCCGCGGCGGTGGCCCAGTCCGCGAAGTACACCTCGCGCGGGGAGGAGACGACCGTCCGCCCCTCGGCGTGCGCCCACTCGAAGACGGCGTCGTAGGCCGAGAGGATCTGCGGGTAGGCCACCTGCGCCTTGCTGATCGTGGTGTACGCCTCGCGGTGGGCCGGCTCGGTGCGGTGCGCGTGCGCCACCGATCCGGCGTGCGCCGGATCGATCGGCACACAGACCTCGACGGGGCCGTCGCTGTCCTCGTTGACCTCGCCGTGGTAGACCACGAACGGCGCCGCAGCCACCCCGCCGTAGGCCTTCGCGGCCTCGGCCAGCCGGTCGCAGGCCTGCGGAATCCACACCGGCAGGTCCTCCGGCCCGGCGTGCCGCTGCTCGGTGAGCACCAGCTGCTCCGGCACCTCGCGCTGCTCGATCCCGTACATGTCCAATCTCCCTTCGCCTCCCGACAGTCGGATGCGGAGGTGCGCCGCCAGCTCGCGCTGCGCCGCGACCCGGTGCTCCACGGACTCCCAGTACGCCGCCACCAGCCCGGCCGCCTCCGGCCCCGGCGCGGCCAGGACCTCGGCGACCGTGGTCAGCGGCATGTCGAGCCCGCGCAGCCGGACGATCAGCCGGGCCGCCGCCAGCCGGCTCTCCCGGTAGTACCGGTAGCCGGTGACCGGGTCGACCCGGTCGGGCGGCAGCAGCCCCTGCCGGTCGTACAGCCGCAGCGCCTTCGGCGAGAGCCGGGCGCGGCGGGCGAACGCCCCGATGGCGAGCAGTTCGTCGTCCTCCACGTCCCCCACGCTCCCGTCTGCCCCAGGGGCAAGGTCAACCCCGGCCGTCCAGCAGCTCCACGGTGGCGATGGACGGGCGGCGGACGGCCTGCAGGCGGCGGGCGACCGACTCGGCCTCGCGCAGCACCCGGACCGCGTTGTGCCAGGTCAGCTTGCCGAGGTCGGCCTCGGACCAACCGCGGCCGAGCAGTTCGGCGACCAGGTTCGGGTAGCCGGCCACGTCGTCCAGCCCCGACGGGACGAAGGCGGTGCCGTCGTAGTCGCCGCCGATGCCGATGTGGTCGATGCCGGCGACCTCGCGCATGTGGTCGAGGTGGTCGGCGACGGTGGCCGGGGTGGCGACCGGGCGCGGGTGCGCCGCCTCGTACGCGCGCTGGCAGTCCATCGCCGCGGGCGTCGTCTCCAGCGGGTGGAAGCCGTGGGTGCGCATGTTCTCGTCCGCCGCCAGGGTCCACTCGATGGCCGCGGGCAGCACGAACTTCGGGACGAAGGTCGCCATCGCCAGGCCGCCGTTGGCCGCCAGCGCGGCCAGCACGTCGTCCGGGACGTTGCGCGGGTGGTCGCAGACGGCGCGCGCGGAGGAGTGCGAGAAGATCACCGGCGCCTCGGAGACCCGGAGCGCCGCCCGCATGGTGTCGGCGGAGGTGTGCGAGAGGTCGACCAGCATGCCCAGCCGGTTCATCTCCCGGACGACCTCCTCGCCGAAGGCGGTCAGCCCGCCCGCGGCCGGCTCGTCGGTCGCCGAGTCCGCCCACGGCACGTTGTCGTTGTGGGTGAGCGTCAGGTACCGCACACCCAGGGCGTGCAGGGCACGCAGGGTGGCCAGCGAGCAGTCGATCGAGTGGCCGCCCTCGGCGCCCATCAGCGAGGCGATCCGGCCCTCGGCGCGGGCCGCCTCCATGTCGTCCGCGGTCAGCGCCGTGCGCAGCACGTCCGGGTAGCGCGCCGTCAGGGCGTGCACGAAGTCGATCTGCTCCAGGGTGGCGCTGACCGCCCGGTCGCCCGCGAGGTCGCTGCGCACGTAGACCGACCAGAACTGCGCGCCGACCCCGCCGGCGCGCAGCCGGCCGAGGTCGGTGTGCAGGCGGGCACTCTGGTCCACCGCCAGGTCGACGGCGTCCAGGTCGTATCCGACCTGGGAGCGCATCGCCCAGGGGAGGTCGTTGTGCCCGTCCACCACGGGGGTGTCGCGGAGCACGGCGCGGGCGCGGTCGAGCAGTTCAGGGGTCATGACCCCGTTCTACCCCAGCGGCCGCGCCCGCCCCGGGCTCACCCGGCGGCTCAGCCCTGGTTGCCGGCGACCCGGGCGCGGAGCTTCTTGCCCTTCTCGGTGGCCTGGGCGTTCAGCTCGGCCTGGAAGTCCACCATGCGCTCGGCGAGGTCCCGGTCGAAGGCGGCCAGCATCCGGACGGCCAGCAGGCCGGCGTTGCGGGCGCCGGCGATGGACACGGTGGCCACCGGCACGCCCGCGGGCATCTGCACGATGGACATCAGGCTGTCCATGCCGTCCAGGTACTTCAGCGGCACCGGGACGCCGATCACCGGCAGCGGGGTGACCGAGGCCAGCATGCCGGGCAGGTGCGCGGCGCCGCCGGCGCCGGCGATGATCGCCTTCAGGCCGCGGGCGTGCGCCTGCTCGCCGTAGGCCACCATCTCGCGCGGCATCCGGTGCGCGGAGACCACGTCCACCTCGTAGGGGACCTCGAACTCGTCGAGGGCCTGCGCGGCGGCCTCCATCACGGGCCAGTCGGAGTCCGATCCCATGACGATGCCGACGACGGGGGCCTCGGGGGTGCTCATTCGGTGATCGTTCCTCGCAGGTAGGCGGCCGCGTGACGGGCGCGCTCGCGGACGTCGTCGAGGTCGTCCCCGACGACGTTGACGTGGCCGACCTTGCGGCCCGGCTTCACGTCCTTGCCGTACATGTGGATCTTGAGGCCGGGGTCGCGGGCCATGCAGTGCAGGAAGGCGTGGTACATGTCCGGGTAGTCGCCGCCGAGCACGTTGACCATGACCGTCCACGGGGCGCGCGGGCGCGGGTCGCCGAGCGGCAGGTCGAGGACGGCCCGCAGGTGGTTCTCGAACTGCGAGGTGACCGAGCCGTCCTGGGACCAGTGGCCGGAGTTGTGCGGGCGCATCGCCAGTTCGTTGACCAGGATGCGGCCGTCGCGGGTCTGGAACAGCTCCACCGCGAGGTGGCCGGTGATGTCCAGGTCGCCGGCGATCCGCAGCGCGAGCTGCTGGGCCTCGGCGGCGAGCTGCGGGTCGAGGTCCGGCGCGGGCGCGGTCACCTCGGCGCAGACGCCGTTCTCCTGGATGCTCTCCACCACCGGGTAGGCGACCGCCTGGCCGCTGGGCGAGCGGACCACGTTCGCGGCCAGCTCGCGCTCGAAGTCGACCTTCTCCTCGGCCAGCACCGGCACGCCGGCCAGGAAGGGCGCCGCCGCCTCGGCCTCGTCGGCGACCACCCAGACGCCCTTGCCGTCGTAGCCGCCGCGGACGGTCTTCAGGACCACCGGGTAGCCGGAGCCCTCCGCCGCGAAGGCGGTGACGTCGGCCGGGTCGGCCACGATCCGGTGGCGCGGGCAGGGCACGCCGATCGAGTCCAGCTTCGCCCGCATCACACCCTTGTCCTGGGCGTTGACCAGGGCGTCCGGGCCCGGGCGGACGGCGATGCCGTCGGCCTGCAGCGCCCGCAGGTGCTCGGTCGGCACGTGCTCGTGGTCGAAGGTGATCACGTCGCAGCCGGCCGCGAAGCGCCGCAGCGTCTCCAGGTCCCGGTAGTCGCCGAGGACCACGTCGGAGACCACCTGTGCCGCCGAGTCCTGAGGGGTGTCGGCGAGGAGCTTGAAGCGGATGCCGAGGGGGATGCCGGCCTGGTGCGCCATGCGCGCCAGCTGCCCGCCACCGATCACGCCGACCACCGGAAATTTTGCGTTGCCCGCGAAAGTCACGCTGCCCAGGATATCCGGGCCGGTCGGAGCCGGTGCACAGGCGGTTGCCCGGGGTGCGGGAGCGGCGGCGGGCGCCGATGGGGCCGGTGGGAGCGAGTAGCCTGGTGGCCCGGGCCTTCGCCACGCACGTGCGTACACGAGGCGCCCATTCGCGCTGCGCCCGCGCGGGCACCCTGCCGTCCTGTCGGTACGCCACTCAGGAGACACCCCGGATGACCACGACCACCGCGACCAAGCCGCCGTTGCTGCAGCGCCTCCGCGGCATGTCCGACGAGGTGATCAAGTTCGGCCTCGTCGGGCTGAGCGGTGTCGCCGTCAACTTCGTCGTCTTCTGGATCTGCATCAACGGCCTCGGCCTGGCCTCGCTGCGCTCCAACGTCGCCGCGACCCTGGTGGCCATCACCACCAACTACCTCGGCTACCGGTACTGGCTGTACAAGGACCGCGACGCGGCCTCCCGCAAGCGCGAGATCACGCTGTTCCTGCTGTTCAGCGGCGCCGGCATGCTGATCGAGACCGGCGTGCTCGGCTTCTCGGTGTACGTGCTCGGCCTGACCACGCACGTGGAGCAGCTGGTCGCCAAGGTGGCCGGCCTGGCGGTCGGCACGGTGTTCCGCTTCGTCTCGTACCGCACCTGGGTGTTCAAGGCGATGCCGGAGCTGGCCGAGCCGGAGCCCGAGGTGGTCACCGAGGCCGAACTGCTGCTGGCGGCCGAGGAACCCCACTACGTGAAGTAGCCCCGGGGCCGGCTTCACGCAGGATCGTCGCTGCGGCCGCTGCCCAGGAAGAGGGCGAAGACCGGGGGCTTCAGGGAGAGCAGTTCCAGGCGGGCGCCGTCGGCCTCGGCGAGGTCGCGGGCGACGGCCAGGCCGATTCCGGTGGAGTTGCGGCCGCTGACCGCCCGTTCGAAGACGCGGTTGCCGAGCTCCCGCGGGACGCCCGGCCCCTCGTCCTGGACCTCGGCGACGACCGAGGAGCCGGTGCGCCGGACCCGCAGCGTGATGTCGCCGGCGCCGTGCATCAGCGAGTTCTCGATCAGGGTGGCCATCACCTGGGCGACCGTGCCGGGCGTGCCCAGCACGGTGGTGCCGCGCAGGCCCTCCATCAGCAGCTGCCGGCCGCTCGCCCGCAGCGTTGCACTCCACTCCTCGGCCTGCTGCTTGAGCACGTCGTCGAGTTCGAAGGTGACGGCGGTCGGGCTGGCCGGGTCGCGCTGGTTGGTGAGGAGTCGCTGGACGACGTCGGTGAGGCGCTCGACCTGCTGGAGGGCGATGGTCGCCTCCTCCTTGACGGTGTCCGGATCCTCGGCGAGTGCGGTGATCTCCTCCAGCCGCATGGAGAGTGCGGTGAGCGGGGTGCGGAGCTGGTGCGAGGCGTCGGCCGCGAGCCGGCGCTCGGCGGTGAGCATCCGGGCGATCCGGACGGCGCTGACGTCGAGCACCTCGGCGATCCGGTCGAGCTCGGGGACGCCGTAGCGGCGCTCGCGCGGACGCGGGTCCCCGGAGCCCAGCCGCTCGGCGGTCTCGGCGAGTTCGGTGAGCGGCCGGGCGAGGCGCTTGGCCTGCCAGACCGCGAGGGCCACCGCGGCCTGGACGGCGAGCAGCGCGACCACGCCGAGCAGCAGCAGCATGTTGCCGATCTCGTGGTCGACGGCCTCGCGGGACTGCTGCACGGTGACCTTCTCGCCGCTGGCGCCCTCCTCGGTGGCGCTGATCGCCGGGCCGTCGACCGGCAGGCCGGCCGCGATGAGCGGCTGGCCGGGGATGTCGACGGTGACGAACGAGCCGTCGGTGACCTGGGCGGCGAACTTCTCCCCGGTGACCGGCTCGCCCGCGGCCAGCCGGCTCTCGACCAGGCCGAGGACGCGGACGGCGGCGGCGTCGACCCGGTCCTCGGCCGCGTTGACGATGCTCTGCTTCTCGATGAGCGCCAGCGGGACGCAGAACACCGCGACCACCACCAGGACGACGCCCAGCAGCGAGTTGATCATTCTGCGCTTCACGCCGGGGAACGCCTTCGCTCGGTGGTTCTACGGTCGGGCGGCCGGGACGGGCCGCGCGGGGTCAGTTCTTCTCGAAGCGGAAGCCGACGCCGCGGACGGTGGCGATGTAGCGGGGGTTGGCCGCGTCGTCGCCGAGCTTCTTGCGCAGCCAGGAGATGTGCATGTCCAGCGTCTTGGTCGACGTCCACCAGGTGGTGTCCCAGACCTGGCGCATGATCTCCTCGCGGGTGACGACCCGGCCGGCGTCCCGCACCAGGACCCGGAGCAGCTCGAACTCCTTGGCGGAGAGGGTCAGCTCCTCCTCGCCGAGCCAGGCGCGGTGCGACTCGATGTCGATCTTGACGCCGTGGGCGCCGGTGGTGAGCTGGTCGACGTTGCCGCGGCGGAGCAGCGCCCGGACGCGGGCGAGCAGTTCGGCCAGCCGGAAGGGCTTGGTGACGTAGTCGTCGGCGCCGGCGTCGAGGCCGACCACCGTGTCCACCTCGTCGGCGCGGGCGGTGAGCACCAGGACGGGGCAGCTGCGGCCGTCGGCGCGCAGCCGACGGCAGACCTCCAGTCCGTCCATCTCGGGCAGGCCCAGGTCGAGGACGATCAGGTCGACGTCCTCGGCGAGGCCCGCAGCCAGTGCGGCCGGACCGTCCTCGCGGACGAGCACCTCGTACCCCTCGCGACGGAGCGCGCGGGCCAGCGGTTCGGAGATTGCCGGGTCGTCCTCGGCCAGCAGCACACAGGTCATGGGGGTGATGGTAGTCCGCTCCGGTGATCACGAGGGGGCTGTGAACTACTTCACAGCAGCGTGATCGTTACCTTCCGGCCGCCATGTCCGCGTCGAGAACGGTTCCGGGGGCCAGGGTGCAGCAATTCTCAAGTTCGATCTTCGTTTCGAAGGAAGATTTCCCGAGTTACCATCGAATAGCACCTTGAAGAGTGCGGGGACTTTACTCGGACAATACCGACGCCTGTGGACTTGTCATCCGATGTCGTGTCATGGCACCCGTACAGTGGTCCGGTCCCCGTCTGCCAACACCCCCTCGGCGGACGAACACAGGCAAGGAACCCACCACACATGGCGACTACCACCCTGGACGCCGGCATCCGCCCGGCCCCTTCCAGTGGCAAGACCTTCTTCGGGCACCCCCGGGGGCTCGCCACCCTCTTCATGACCGAGATGTGGGAGCGATTCAGCTTCTACGGCATGCGTGCCCTGCTGGTGCTCTACATGACCGCCGCCACCACCGAGGGCGGCCTGGGCATGAAGATCGCCGTGGCCACGGCGGTCTACAGCGTCTACAACGCGATGGTGTACCTGCTCGCCCTGCCGGGCGGCTGGATCGCCGACCGCTTCCTCGGCGCCCGCAAGACCGTGGCGCTCGGCGGCACGATCATCATGATCGGCCACTTCCTGCTCGCCGTGCCCGCCTCGGCCTCGTTCTTCACCGGCCTCGGCTTCATCGCGCTCGGCTCCGGCCTGCTGAAGGCCAACATCTCGACGATGGTCGGCCACCTGTACGACGGCCCGAACGACCCCCGTCGCGACGGCGGCTTCACCATCTTCTACATGGGCATCAACCTCGGTGCCTTCGCCGCCCCGCTGGTCATCGGCACCGTCGGCCAGAGCGTCAACTGGCACCTGGGCTTCGCCCTCGCCGGCGTCGGCATGGCGCTGGGCCTCGGCCAGTTCCTGCTCGGCACCCGCCACCTGGCCTCCGCCAGCGACGTGGTCACCTCCCCGATGCCGGCCGACGAGAAGCGCGCGATCTTCCGCAAGGCCGCCCTGTGGCTGGCCGTCGCGGTCGTGTTCTACGCCGTCGTCGTGCTGAGCGGCCGCTTCACCATCGACTGGGCGATCTGGCCGCTGTCGATCGCGGGCATCGCCGCCCCGGTGTTCGTCTTCGCCCGGGTCAAGCGCGACAAGGACCTCGACGCCGCCGAGCAGTCCAAGATGAGCGGCTACATCTGGTTCTTCGTGGCCGCCGCCGTGTTCTGGATGATCTACGACCAGTCCGGCTCCACGCTGAGCGTCTTCGCCGACGACAGCACCGCCTCCACGCTGCTCGGGTTCAACTTCCCGTCCAGCTGGTTCCAGTCGCTGAACCCGCTCTACATCATGGCGCTGGCACCGGTCTTCGCCTGGCTGTGGGTGGCGCTCTCGCGCCGCGGCAAGAACCCCAGCACCACCATGAAGTTCGCCTTCGGCCTGCTGATGATCGGCGCGTCCTTCCTGGTCATGATGCTGGCGATGGCCGCCGCCGCGGGCGGCGTCAAGGTCACCCCGCTGTGGCTGGCGGTGGTCTACCTGGTCCAGACCGTCGGCGAGCTGACCCTCTCCCCGGTCGGCCTCTCGGTCACCACCAAGCTGGCCCCGGCCAAGTACGCCAGCCAGATGATGGGCGTCTGGTTCCTCGCCGTCACCGCCGGTGACTGCGTGGCAGCCATCATCCAGCTCGTCCTCGGCGACGCCACCGGCACCACCTGGTACTTCGCCCTGCAGGGCGTCGCAGCGATCGTCGCCGGCCTCGGCCTGGCGATGTACCGCAAGAAGGTCGTCCGCCTCATGGGCGACGTGCACTGACGCAGCGCCGCGCCCGACCCGGGCGTGCACTGCGGTGAAGCGGCCCGGCACGGAAACCCCGTGCCGGGCCGCTTCCGTACCCCGCCGACCGGCGGGGGAACGGGCCGCGGGAATCCCCCCGGACGGCGGTTGCCGGCGGCGGGGCGAACCGGAAAAACTGGTCCCACCCGGGCACAACCCGGTCATGAACGAGGGAGGGCGCGGATCGCGCCCTCCCTTCTGCGTGTCCGCCCGGCCCGGGCGCGGGCTCAGACCTCGCGCACGCCGTTCTGCCAGACCGCCGCGGTCAGCGGCACACCCGGCCGGTACGCCAGGTGCACGTGCGAGGGCGCGTCCAGCAGCAGCAGGTCGGCGCGGGCGCCCACCGTGACGGTGCCGACATCGGTCCGGCGCAGCGCCTTCGCACCCGTCGCCGTCGCCGCGTGCACGGCCTCGTCCGGGGTCATCCCCATCTCGCGGACGGCCACCGCGATGCAGAAGGCCATCGACGAGGTGAAGCTCGACCCGGGGTTGCAGTCCGTGGACAGCGCAACCGACGCGCCCGCGTCCAGCAGGCGGCGGGCGTCCGGGTAGGCGGCGCGGGTGGAGAACTCCGCGCCGGGGAGCAGGGTGGCGACGGTGTCCGAGTTCGCGAGCGCGGAGACGTCCTCGTCGGTCAGGTGGGTGCAGTGGTCGGCCGAGGCCGCACCCAGCTCCACCGCCAGCTGCACACCCGGGCCGTACGACAGCTGGTTGGCGTGCACCCGCGGCACCAGGCCGCGGGCCATGCCCGCGGTCAGCACCGCCCGCGCCTGGTCGCCGTCGAAGGCGCCGCGCTCGCAGAAGACGTCCACCCACTTGGCGTGCGGGGCGCACGCGTCCAGCATCTCGCCGGTCACCAGCGCGACGTAGCCGGCCGGGTCCTCGGCGAACTCCGGCGCGACCACGTGCGCACCCAGATAGGTGGTCTCCGGGGTGTGGGTCGCCGCGATCCGCAGCGACCGGGCCTCGTCCTCGACGGTCAGCCCGTAGCCGGACTTGCACTCGACGGTGGTGGTGCCCTGGCGCAGCGCCTCGCGGAAGAAGCGGGCGAGGTTGGCGTCGAGTTCGGCGTCGGAGGCGGCGCGGGTGGCCGCGACGGTCGTCCGGATGCCGCCGGCGGAGTACGCCTGGCCGGACATCCGGGCGTTGAACTCCGCGGTGCGGTCGCCGGCGAAGACCAGGTGCGAGTGGGAGTCGACGAAGCCCGGCAGCAGGGCGCGGCCGGCGGCGTCGAAGCGGTCGTCCGCGGCGGGGGCCGCCGCGGCCGGGCCGACCCAGGCGATCCGCCCGCCGTCCACCACGACGGCCGCGTTCTCCACCAGCCCCAGCGGACCCGAACCGAGTCTCTCTCTCTCTCTCTCTCTCTCTCTCTCTCTCTCTCTCTCTCTCTCTCTCTCTCTCTCTCTCTCTCTCTCTCTCTCTCTCTCTCTCTCTCTCTCTCTCTCTCTCTCTCTCTCTCTCTCTCTCTCTCTCTCTCTCTCTCTCTCTCTCTCTCTCTCTCTCTCTCTCTCTCTCTCTCTCTCTCTCTCTCTCTCTCTCTCTCTCTCTCTCTCTCTCTCTCTCTCTCTCTCTCTCTCTCTCTCTCTCTCTCTCTCTCTCTCTCTCTCTCTCTCTCTCTCTCTCTCTCTCTCTCTCTCTCTCTCTCTCTCTCTCTCTCTCTCTCTCTCTCTCTCTCTCTCTCTCTCTCTCTCTCTCTCTCTCTCTCTCTCTCTCTCTCTCTCTCTCTCTCTCTCTCTCTCTCTCTCTCTCTCTCTCTCTCTCTCTCTCTCTCTCTCTCTCTCTCTCTCTCTCTCTCTCTCTCTCTCTCTCTCTCTCTCTCTCTCTCTCTCTCTCTCTCTCTCTCTCTCTCTCTCTCTCTCTCTCTCTCTCTCTCTCTCTCTCTCTCTCTCTCTCTCTCTCTCTCTCTCTCTCTCTCTCTCTCTCTCTCTCTCTCTCTCTCTCTCTCTCTCTCTCTCTCTCTCTCTCTCTCTCTCTCTCTCTCTCTCTCTCTCTCTCTCTCTCTCTCTCTCTCTCTCTCTCTCTCTCTCTCTCTCTCTCTCTCTCTCTCTCTCTCTCTCTCCTCTCTCTCTCTCTCTCTCTCTCTCTCTCTCTCTCTCTCTCTCTCTCTCTCTCTCTCTCTCTCTCTCTCTCTCTCTCTCTCTCTCTCTCTCTCTCTCTCTCTCTCTCTCTCTCTCTCTCTCTCTCTCTCTCTCTCTCTCTCTCTCTCTCTCTCTCTCTCTCTCTCTCTCTCTCTCTCTCTCTCTCTCTCTCTCTCTCTCTCTCTCTCTCTCTCTCTCTCTCTCTCTCTCTCTCTCTCTCTCTCTCTCTCTCTCTCTCTCTCTCTCTCTCTCTCTCTCTCTCTCTCTCTCTCTCTCTCTCTCTCTCTCTCTCTCTCTCTCTCTCTCTCTCTCTCTCTCTCTCTCTCTCTCTCTCTCTCTCTCTCTCTCTCTCTCTCTCTCTCTCTCTCTCTCTCTCTCTCTCTCTCTCTCTCTCTCTCTCTCTCTCTCTCTCTCTCTCTCTCTCTCTCTCTCTCTCTCTCTCTCTCTCTCTCTCTCTCTCTCTCTCTCTCTCTCTCTCTCTCTCTCTCTCTCTCTCTCTCTCTCTCTCTCTCTCTCTCTCTCTCTCTCTCTCTCTCTCTCTCTCTCTCTCTCTCTCTCTCTCTCTCTCTCTCTCTCTCTCTCTCTCTCTCTCTCTCTCTCTCTCTCTCTCTCTCTCTCTCTCTCTCTCTCTCTCTCTCTCTCTCTCTCTCTCTCTCTCTCTCTCTCTCTCTCTCTCTCTCTCTCTCTCTCTCTCTCTCTCTCTCTCTCTCTCTCTCTCTCTCTCTCTCTCTCTCTCTCTCTCTCTCTCTCTCTCTCTTCTCTCTCTCTCTCTCTCTCTCTCTCTCTCTCTCTCTCTCTCTCTCTCTCTCTCTCTCTCTCTCTCTCTCTCTCTCTCTCTCTCTCTCTCTCTCTCTCTCTCTCTCTCTCTCTCTCTCTCTCTCTCTCTCTCTCTCTCTCTCTCTCTCTCTCTCTCTCTCTCTCTCTCTCTCTCTCTCTCTCTCTCTCTCTCTCTCTCTCTCTCTCTCTCTCTCTCTCTCTCTCTCTCTCTCTCTCTCTCTCTCTCTCTCTCTCTCTCTCTCTCTCTCTCTCTCTCTCTCTCTCTCTCTCTCTCTCTCTCTCTCTCTCTCTCTCTCTCTCTCTCTCTCTCTCTCTCTCTCTCTCTCTCTCTCTCTCTCTCTCTCTCTCTCTCTCTCTCTCTCTCTCTCTCTCTCTCTCTCTCTCTCTCTCTCTCTCTCTCTCTCTCTCTCTCTCTCTCTCTCTCTCTCTCTCTCTCTCTCTCTCTCTCTCTCTCTCTCTCTCTCTCTCTCTCTCTCTCTCTCTCTCTCTCTCTCTCTCTCTCTCTCTCTCTCTCTCTCTCTCTCTCTCTCTCTCTCTCTCTCTCTCTCTCTCTCTCTCTCTCTCTCTCTCTCTCTCTCTCTCTCTCTCTCTCTCTCTCTCTCTCTCTCTCTCTCTCTCTCTCTCTCTCTCTCTCTCTCTCTCTCTCTCTCTCTCTCTCTCTCTCTCTCTCTCTCTCTCTCTCTCTCTCTCTCTCTCTCTCTCTCTCTCTCTCTCTCTCTCTCTCTCTCTCTCTCTCTCTCTCCTCTCTCTCTCTCTCTCTCTCTCTCTCTCTCTCTCTCTCTCTCTCTCTCTCTCTCTCTCTCTCTCTCTCTCTCTCTCTCTCTCTCTCTCTCTCTCTCTCTCTCTCTCTCTCTCTCTCTCTCTCTCTCTCTCTCTCTCTCTCTCTCTCTCTCTCTCTCTCTCTCTCTCTCTCTCTCTCTCTCTCTCTCTCTCTCTCTCTCTCTCTCTCTCTCTCTCTCTCTCTCTCTCTCTCTCTCTCTCTCTCTCTCCCGGGGTCGTTGGTGACCAGGCTGCCGATGTCGGTGATGAGGGTGCTCAACGTTGTCCTTTCAAGATGGGGACGCCGATGGGGCGCGAGGTACTGCGCAGCCGGGTGAGCCCGAGTACGCAAGGTGAGCGGTATCCGGATCGCGCGTTCCCCGTGCCCCTGAGTGGCCGGCCCGCCGCGCCCCTGGCATCGCCTCTCAGGTCCCCAGGGTGGTGATGGAGGTGCGGAGGGCGTCGGCGACGTCGGGGACGAGCTGGTGGACGCCGTCCTTGACGATGTGGCGGCCGCCGACGATCACGTGCCGGACGTCCGCCGCCGAGGCGGCGAACACGGCGGTCTCGGCGCCGAGCTGCGGCCCGGGCCCGGCGGTACGGACGGTGTCCAGGGCGATGGCGGTGAAGTCCGCCAGTGCCCCGACCTCGATCCGGCCGGCCTCCGGCCAGCCGAGGGAGGCGTGGCCGTCCTCGGTGCCGGCGCGGAGCAGCGCGTGGGCCGTCCAGTGCCCGCGGGTCCGGGTGCGGAGCCGTTCGTTCAGCTCCAGTGCCCGGGCCTCCTCGAACGGGTCGATCACGGCGTGGCTGTCGCTGCCGAGGCTGATCGGGCAGCCGGAGCCGGCGAGGCGGCGGGCCGGGCCGATGCCGTCCGCGAGGTCCCGTTCGGTGGTGGGGCACATGCAGATGGTGGTGGAGGAGTCGCCGAGCAGCCGGACGTCCTCGTCGGTGAGGTGGGTGGCGTGCACGGCGGAGGTGCGCGGGCCGAGGACGCCGTGGTCGGCGAGCAGCCGGGTCGGGGTGACGCCGTGGGCGGTGAGGCAGGCGTCGTTCTCGGCGGTCTGCTCGGAGAGGTGGACGTGCAGCGGGGCCTTCCGCATGGCCGCCCAGTGCGCGACGGTGGCCAGCTGGTCGGCGGGCACCGCGCGGACGGAGTGGACGGCCGCGCCGATCCTGGCGTGGTCGGTGGGCTTGAGGGCGTCCGCGCGGGCGGCCCAGGCGTCGGCGTCGCCGTCGCTGAACCGCAGCTGGGGCTTGGTGACCTCGGCGCCGAAGCCGGAGGACAGGTAGCAGGTGTCCAGCAGGGTGATCCGGATGCCGGCCCGGTGCGCCGCCTCGATCAGGGCGTGGCCCATCGCGTTGGGGTCGTCGTAGCGGCCGCCGCCGGGGGCGTGGTGCAGGTAGTGGAACTCGCCGACGGCGGTGATGCCGGCGAGCGCCATCTCGGCGTAGACGGCGGTGGCGAGGTCGAGGTAGCTGTCCGGGTCGAGGGCGCCGGCGAAGCGGTACATGGTGTCCCGCCACGTCCAGAAGGTGCCGGAGCCGACCTGGACGTTGCCGCGCAGCGCCCGGTGGAAGGCGTGCGAGTGGGCGTTGGCCTGGCCGGGCAGCAGCAGGCCGCCGAGGCGGACGGCGCCGGACGGGCAGGGGCCGCTGTCGGGGGTGACGTGGGCGATCCGTCCGCCGGGGCCGACGGCGATCAGCACGTCCCTCTCGACGACGGTGCCGTTGGCATGCGGCAGCCAGGCGTGCTCCGCCCAGTACGTCAGCCCTGACATGCGAGGTCCTCCAGTACGTCGGCGAGCGCCGCCACGCCCGCGAGGCAGTCGGCCTCCTCGGCGTGCTCTGCCGGGGAGTGCGAGACGCCGGTGGGGTTCCGTACGAAAAGCATGGCGGTCGGAATCGCGGATGCCAGGATTCCGGCGTCGTGTCCCGCGCCGGTGGGCAGCACCGGCACCGCGTCGGGCCTGCCGCGGCCGATGACCCGGGCGAGGCGGTCGCGCAGCGGGCCGTCGAAGTCGACGACGGGCGTGAACGACTCGCGGGTCAGTTCGACCCGGACGCCGTCGCGTTCGCCGCGTTCGAGGGCGGCCTGCCGGATCTCCTCCACCACCCGGTCGAGGGTGGCCTCGTCGGCGGCGCGGGAGTCGAGCCAGCCGCGGACGAGGGAGGCGATGGCGTTGGTGCCGTTGGGCTCGACGGCGACCTTGCCGAAGGTGGCGAGGGCACCGGCCAGCCGGGCCTTCTTGCGGGCGGCGAGCACGGTGTTGGCGTAGGTGAGCATCGGGTCGCGGCGGTCCTCGATGCGGGTGGTGCCGGCGTGGTTGGCCTCGCCGTGGAAGTCGAACCGCCAGCGGCCGTGCGGCCAGATCGCGCTGGCGACGCCGACGCTCTGGTGCTCGTCCAGGTAGCGGCCCTGCTCGACGTGGAGTTCGACGAACGCGCCGATGCGGGCGAGCCGTTCGCGGTCGGCGCCGATGGCGTCGGGGTCGTGGCCGGCCTTCTCCATGGCGTCGGGCAGCCGGACGCCGTCGGCGTCGCGCAGCCCGTGCGCCTGCTCCCTGGAGAGCACGCCGGCGGTGAGCCGGGAGCCGATGCAGGCCACGCCGAACCGGGCGCCCTCCTCGTCGCCGAAGTTGACGATCGCCAGCGGCTTGGTGAACTCGGCGCCGCGGGCGCGGAGTTCGTCCAGGGCTGCGAAGGAGGAGACCACGCCGAGCGGGCCGTCGAAGGCGCCGCCGTCCGGGACGGAGTCCAGGTGCGAGCCGGTGACGACGGCACCCTCGCCCTGCGGGTCGCCGAGCCAGGCCCACTGGTTGCCGTTGCGGTCGAGCTCGTAGTGCAGGCCGCGGTTGCGGGCCTGCTCCTCGAACCAGGCCCGGCATTCGGTGTCGGCGGAGTTCCAGGCGAAGCGGCGGTAACCGCCGGACGAGGCGGAGCGGCCCACGGGGAGCAGCTCCGCCCACATCCGCTGGAATGTGTCGGTCACAGCTCGCCCATGGGGACGCGCACGCCCCGCTCGTCGGCGACCTCGACGGCGCGGTCGTAGCCGGCGTCGACGTGCCGGATGACGCCCATGCCCGGGTCGTTGGTGAGCACGCGGCGGATCTTCTCGCCGGCGAGCGCGGTGCCGTCGGCGACGGTGACCTGGCCGGCGTGGATGGAGCGGCCGATGCCGACGCCGCCGCCGTGGTGGATGGAGACCCAGGAGGCGCCGGAGGCGACGTTGACCATGGCGTTGAGCAGCGGCCAGTCGGCGATGGCGTCGGAGCCGTCCAGCATGGACTCGGTCTCGCGGTACGGGGAGGCGACCGAGCCGCAGTCCAGGTGGTCGCGGCCGATGACGATGGGCGCGGACAGCTCGCCGGAGGCGACCATGTCGTTGAAGCGCTCGCCGGCCTTGTCGCGCTCGCCGTAGCCGAGCCAGCAGATGCGCGCCGGGAGGCCCTGGAAGTGGACCTTCTCCTGGGCCATCTTGATCCAGCGGTGCAGCGACTCGTTCTCCGGGAAGAGGTCGAGGACGGCCTTGTCGGTCTTGGCGATGTCCTGCGGGTCGCCGGAGAGCGCGGCCCAGCGGAACGGGCCCTTGCCCTCGCAGAACAGCGGGCGGATGTAGGCCGGGACGAAGCCGGGGAAGGCGAACGCCCGGTCGTAGCCGGCGAGCTGGGCCTCGCCGCGGATGGAGTTGCCGTAGTCGAAGACCTCGGCGCCGCGGTCCTGGAAGCCGACCATGGCCTCGACGTGCTTGGCCATCGACTCGCGGGAGCGCTCGGTGAACTCGGCGGGCTTCTCGGCGGCGTAGGCGGCCATGTCGTCGAACTCGACGCCGATCGGCAGGTAGCTCAGCGGGTCGTGGGCGCTGGTCTGGTCGGTGACGATGTCGATCGGGGCGTCCATCGCGAGCAGCTGCGGGACCAGCTCGGCGGCGTTGCCGAGCAGGCCGATGGAGAGCGGCTGCTTCTTGTCCCGGGCGGCGGTGGCAAGTTCGAGGGCGTGGGCGAGGCTCGATGCCTCCACGTCCAGGTAGCGGTGCTCGATCCGGCGGGCGATCCGGGAGGGGTCGCAGTCGATGCAGATCGCGACGCCGCCGTTCATGGTGACGGCGAGCGGCTGGGCGCCGCCCATGCCGCCGAGGCCGGCGGTGAGGGTGATGGTGCCTTCGAGGGTGCCGTTGAACTTCTTGTCGGCGACCGCGGCGAAGGTCTCGTAGGTGCCCTGGAGGATGCCCTGGGTGCCGATGTAGATCCAGGAGCCGGCGGTCATCTGGCCGTACATGGTGAGGCCGAGCGACTCCAGGCGGCGGAACTCCTCCCAGTTCGCCCAGTCGCCGACCAGGTTGGAGTTGGCGATCAGCACCCGCGGCGCCCACTCGTGGGTCTGCATGACGCCGACCGGGCGGCCGGACTGCACCAGCATGGTCTCGTCCTGCTTGAGGTTCTGCAGGGTACGGACCATCGCGTCGTACGAGCGCCAGTCGCGGGCGGCCTTGCCGGTGCCGCCGTACACGACCAGCTTCGAGGGGTGCTCGGCCACCTCGGGGTCGAGGTTGTTCATGAGCATCCGCAGGGCGGCCTCCTGCTGCCAGCCCTGCGCGGTCAGCTTCGTACCGCGCGCCGCGCGGACCTCGCGCGGGCCGCTCACCTGGTCCACCATGCCTCCGGCCTCCTTGCGGATGAATTCATTCAGGCTTACCGAGACTGAATATATCCAGTCATTCACCCGGAAGCCAGACCTCAGCACCATCGGACCAGGAACCGACCCGCCCCGCGCGGCGGCGCGCCCCGCGCACGACGGCGGGCGGCGGGACCTCCGAGGTCCCGCCGCCCGCCGTGGGAGCGCCCGCTCAGCCCGCCCGGAGCGCCGCCAGCTGCTGCTCGAAGGGCACCACCCCGGGCTCCGTCCGGGGCCTCGCCGGACGGCCGGCCAGCAGGTCGGCCAGTTCGCCGCCGGCCCGGGCGATCCGCGGGGCGAGCCCCTCGGCGTCACCGCCCGGCCCCCAGTCCTCCGAGGCCGCGAAGACCGCGGTGGGCACGGTGACGGCGCGCAGATGGGCGAAGAGCGGCCGCAGCGCGTGCTCCAGGGCCAGCGAGTGCCGGGCGGTGCCGCCGGTGGCGGCGATCAGCACCGGCGTGCCGGTCAGTGCGTCCGGATCCAGCACGTCGAAGAAGGACTTGAAGAGACCGCTGTAGGAGGCGCTGAAGATCGGCGTGACCGCGATCAGGGCGTCCGCCGAGGCGACCGACTCCAGCGCGGCGCGCAGCCGGGGCCCGGGGAAGCCGGTGACCAGGTTGTTGGCGATCTCGCCGGCGAGGTCGCGCAGCTCGATCACCTCGGTCTCCACCTCCCGCCGGCCGTCCAGCCCGGCGCGGACGGCGCCGGCCAGCCGGTCGGCGAGCAGCCGGGTGGAGGAGGGCTGGGACAGGCCGGCCGAGACGGCGACCAGCTTCAGTGCGGCAGTCATACGGTCTCCTCGGTGGCGGTGGCGGCGGTGTCGCCGGCGGCTGCGGCCGCGCGCCGGGCGAGCAGCGAGGCGTGGGTGGGGGCGTCCGGCACCTCGACGGGCCGGCCGTTGGCGAACTCCTTGCGCAGCACCGGGATCACCTCTTCGCCGAGCAGGTCGAGCTGCTCCAGGACGGTCTTCAGCGGCAGGCCGGCGTGGTCGACGAGGAACAGCTGGCGCTGGTAGTCGCCGAAGGACTCGCGGAAGGTGAGCGTCTTGTCGATGACCTCCTGCGGGCTGCCGACGGTCAGCGGGGTCTGCTCGGTGAACTCCTCCAGCGAGGGCCCGTGCCCGTAGACCGGGGCGTTGTCGAAGTACGGGCGGAACTCGCGCACCGCGTCCTGCGAGTTGCGGCGCAGGAACACCTGGCCGCCGAGGCCGACGACCGCCTGCTCGGCGGTGCCGTGGCCGTAGTGCGCGTACCGCTCGCGGTAGAGGTTGATCAGGCGCTGGAAGTGCTCCTTGGGCCAGAAGATGTTGTTGGCGAAGAAGCCGTCGCCGTAGTAGGCGGCCTGCTCGGCGATCTCGGGGCTGCGGATCGATCCGTGCCAGACGAACGGCGGGACGCCGTCGAGCGGGCGCGGGGTCGAGGTGAAGCCCTGCAGCGGGGTGCGGAAGCGGCCCTGCCAGTCGACCACGTCCTCGCGCCACAGCTTGTGGAGCAGGGCGTAGTTCTCGATCGCGAGCGGGATGCCCTGGCGGATGTCCTGGCCGAACCACGGGTAGACCGGGCCGGTGTTGCCGCGGCCGAGCATCAGGTCGACCCGGCCGTCGGCCAGGTGCTGGAGCATCGCGAAGTCCTCGGCGATCTTCACCGGGTCGTTGGTGGTGATCAGCGTGGTCGAGGTGGAGAGGATCAGCCGCTCGGTGCGGGCCGCGATGTGCCCGAGCATGGTCGTCGGCGAGGACGGCACGAAGGGCGGGTTGTGGTGCTCGCCGGTCGCGAAGACGTCCAGGCCCACCTCCTCGGCCTTGAGCGCGATCGCCACCATGGCCTTGATCCGCTCGTGCTCGCTCGGCGTGCGGCCGGTCGTCGGGTCCTCGGTGACGTCACCGACGGTGAAGATCCCGAACTGCATGGCACTCACTCCCCAGGTCGTTCAGCTTTCAACTACATCCGGCTGAACGACCCCGCCCCCGCCGCTATTCCCGCCCCTGCCGGGCACGGTTCAGGCCGCGTTGCCACCCTTCCAGTCGATACCGATCTCGGCCAGCCAGGCCCGGTCGTCCGCGTCGAAGGCGGCGGGCTCACGGCCGCCCTCCGGCTGCCGCGGCTCCCGCTCGGGCGGGCGCGGGATCTCCTGGACGGGGCCCAGGCCGTAGCGCTCGGCCGCCTCGGCGGCCGCCCGGTCGGCGACGCTCTGCTCGGTGGCCCCGATGTGGACGGCGGAGTCGTCGCCCGGCTCCAGCACGGTGATGCCGGGGTTCGGCGGGCGGCGCAGGGCGATCCGCCGGCCGCAGGTCGGACAGGACCACTCGTCGGTGCCGTCGGCCAGACGTGCGGTCATTCTCATCTGGTGGATCACGCGCATCTCGGACACCCCCGTCCGGCGCCCGGGACCGGGCCCCTGAGAAGGGGATGCCCGCTCGCGGCCCGGCGCCAACCCGTCTCCGCGCGCACACCTGCACGCCGCGCGCCGTCGAGTGCCGCGGCCCGCCCCGGGGCTGACGGCTACTCCAGGAACAGCCCCCGGGCCGCCGCCGACTGCTCGATCGCCTCCAGGCGCGCCTCGGCGCCGGGCAGTTCGTCACACATGGTCTGCAGCAGCACCCGGCCGAGCATCATCGGCGCGCAGGCGGTGTCGAAGACCAGCCCGGTGCCGACCGCGGCCGGCAGCATCACGTCGGAGAGCTTGGCGACCGGCGCGAACGCGCTGTCGGCCACCGTGACCACCGTCAGGCCGCAGCCGCGGGCGGTGATCAGAGCGTCCATCAGCTCCCGCGGGTAGCGCGGCAGGGCGAAGCAGGCCAGCGCGGTGGCTCCCGCGGCCGCCGCCTGCTCGATCCGGTCGGCGAGCATCGAGCCGCCCTCGTCCAGCAGCCGGACGTCCGGGTGGACCTTGGCCGCGAAGTACGCGAAGCCGTGCGCCTGCGCCGAGGCGGCCCGCAGGCCGAGCACCGGCAGCGGGCGGGAGGCGGCGAGCACCCGCGCGGCCCGGACGATCGGCTCCGGGTCCGCGAGCAGGTCCGCGAGGTGGCGCAGGTGCTCGATCTCGGCGAGCACGGCCTGCTGGTGCTCGTTGCGGACGGCGTCCGCCGGGGTCTCGGCGGCCGGGGCGGCCTCGCCCGCGCCGAGCTCGCGCAACTGCTTGCGCAGCGCCGGGTAGCCGTCGTAGCCGAGGGCGACCGCGAAGCGGGTCACCGAGGGCTGGCTGACACCGGCCAGCTCGGCGACCTCCACGCTGGACATGAAGGGCGCCTCGGTGGCGTGCCGGACGAGGGAGTGCGCGATCCGGCGCTGGGTGGGCGTCAGCCGGTGGCCCTCGAAGAGCTGGAGCAGTCGGGCGGAGGGGCCGACGGTGCCGGTCTCGTCCAGGGCTGTCATCGGCCGTACCTCCGGGCTCGTGAGCGGCGCACGCCGTTGGCGACGGCGGCTGGGACGACTGTCGCGCAGTCCTGGCATGTGGGCAACGGTGTTTCGAGGATCGGGACGGGCCCGGCGTGCAGGTCCTCCGCGGAGGATGCCCGTACGCCTTGGCGGCAGCACCTCGGGGTCGCCCCCGGGGACACCCCGAGACAGCCCTGAGCCGTCCCGGAAATCGCGCCGCTGCGGTGGACCTCCGCCCGTCCGCGCGAGGACGCTGAGGGCATGGACCTACGCAAGGACGACCTCGCCCGCGACCTCGACGCCGCGCTGCAGACCCGCAAGGAACTCGGCAAGGAGTACGAGGCGGAGATCGTCGACTCCTTCCTCGCACGGCTGGACGCCCGGCTCGACGCCCGGGTCGAGCAGCGCGTCGCCGAACGGCTCGGCTCCCCCGGCACGCCGCAGCGGCGCCCCGGCAACCCGCAGTTCAAGGTGCAGGTGCTCTCGCTGGTGATGGGCATCCCGCTGTCGGCCATCGCCGCCGAGAGCTCAGGCCTGCTCGGCCTGATCGTCTGCTGGGCCGGCATCGTCGGCATCAACGTCTCCTCCGCCCGTTCGGGCCGCAGCCGGGAGCGGAACCGGGGCGGGTGGGAGTGATCCCGCCCGCCCCGGCCCGGATCAGGCCAGCGGGCCGGTGACCCGCTCGACCGCCGTGACCAGGTCGCCCGAGGCGACCAGGGCGGCGGCCGCCTCCAGGTCCGGCGACAGGAAGCGGTCCCGGCCGGGGCCGCCGACGCCGGCCTCGCGGGCCGCGGCGATCGCGGCGGCGGTGGCCGGGGCGATCGGGCCGCTGCCGCCCTCCGCACGGATCTCCAGCGCACGGCCGGCGGCGACCAGCTCCACGGCAAGCACCCGGCCCAGGTTGGCGACCGCCTGGCGCAGCTTGCGCGCGGCGGACCAGCCCATGGACACGTGGTCCTCCTGCATCGCGGAGGACGGGATGGAGTCGACCGAGGCCGGCACGGCGAGCCGCTTGTTCTCGCTGACCAGGGCGGCCTGCGTGTACTGGGCGATCATCAGGCCGGAGTCCACGCCCGGGTCGTCGGCGAGGAAGGCCGGCAGACCGTGCGAGCGGGCCTTGTCGAGCAGCCGGTCGGTGCGGCGCTCGGAGATCGAGCCGAGGTCGGCGGCGGCGATGGCGAGGAAGTCCAGCACGTACGCGACCGGGGCGCCGTGGAAGTTGCCGTTGGACTCGACGCGGCCGTCCGGCAGCACCACCGGGTTGTCGACCGAGGCGGCGAGCTCGCGCTCGGCGACCGTACGGGCGTGCGCGACGGTGTCGCGGCCGGCGCTGGCCGGCGACCTGCGGGGCGCAGCGGATCGAGTAGGCGTCCTGGACGCGCGGCGCGTCGTCCTGGTGGTGGCCGGTGAGGCCGGAGCCCTTGAGGACGGCCAGCATGTTGGCGGCGGAGAGCGCCTGGCCGGGGTGCGGGCGGATCGGGGCGTGCAGCTCGGGGGCGAGCACCTTGTCGGTGCCGAGCAGCGCCTCCAGGCTCATCGCGGCGGTGATGTCGGCGGTGGTGAAGAGCCGCTGCAGGTCGGCGATGGCCATGACCAGCATGCCGAGCATGCCGTCGGTGCCGTTGATGAGGGCGAGGCCCTCCTTCTCCAGCAGCTCGACCGGCTCGATGCCGGCGGCGGCGAGCAGCTCCGCGGCGTCCTTCTCCACGCCGTCCGGGCCGAAGGCGGTGCCCTCGCCCATCAGCACCAGGGCGCAGTGCGAGAGCGGGGCGAGGTCGCCGGAGCAGCCGAGCGAGCCGAACTCGCGGACGGCCGGGGTGATGCCGGCGTTGAGCAGGGCGGCCATCGTCTCGGCGACCAGCGGGCGGACGCCGGTGCGGCCGGAGGCGAGGGTCTTCATGCGCAGGAACATCAGGGCGCGGACGACCTCGCGCTCGACCACCGGGCCCATGCCGGCGGCGTGCGAGCGCACCAGCGAGCGCTGCAGCTGGGCGCGCAGCTCGGGGCTGATGTGGCGGACGGCGAGGGCGCCGAAGCCGGTGGAGACGCCGTAGACCGGGCGCGGCTCGGCCGCGAGCGCGTCGATCCGGGCGCGGGCGCCGGCCATCTCGGCGAGCGCGTCCGGGCCGATCTCGACCCGGGCGTTGCCCCGGGCGACGGCGAGGACGTCCTCGGCAGTGACGTCGGCCTTGCCGACCTGGACCAGTGGCGCGTCGGGGGCCACAGCACCGTGCATATCCATATGCACAATGACACCAGGTGAATGGAATTCTGACAACCGCGGACGCGGCCGTCCGGCGGCGGCCGTCCGCAGGATTTCCGTTCGGGCCCGGCGGTGCCGCAGGCTGGGCACAGCGGAGCGAGGCTTACGGAGGAGTCGATGGCACGGGCGACGGTACGGCGCCGGGTGGTGCGGCTGCGCGGCACCGAGACGGGCGTGCGACCCGACGCGCTGGCGGCGGAGGAGCCGCTGGAGATCCGGCTCGGCGGTGAACCGCTCACCGTCACCATGCGCACCCCCGGCCACGACTTCGACCTGGTCGCCGGCTTCCTGGTGGGCGAGGGCGTCGTCCACCGCACCGAGCAGCTGGCCGCCCTGCGCTACTGCGCGGGGACGGACGCCGAGGGCGCCAACACCTACAACGTGGTCGACGCGACCGTGCGCGGCGACGCCGCGCCGCTGTCCGGGCACCGCAACCTGCTCACCACCAGCGCCTGCGGCCTGTGCGGCCGGGACACCGTCGAGGCCGTCCGCACCCACAGCCGGTGGCCGGTCGCCGAGGACGGCCTGCGGGTCTCCCCCGGCCTGCTGTACGGCCTGCCGGACCGGCTCCGCGCGGCCCAGCGGGCCTTCGACTCCACCGGCGGACTGCACGCCGCCGGGCTCTTCGACGCGCGCGGCGAACTGCTCTGCGTCCGCGAGGACGTGGGCCGGCACAACGCGGTCGACAAGGTGGTCGGCTGGGCGCTGCGCGAGGGCCGGCTCCCGCTCACCGGGCACGTACTGCTGGTCAGCGGCCGGGCCTCGTTCGAGCTGACCCAGAAGGCGGCGCTGGCGGGCGTGCCGCTGCTGGCCGCGGTCTCGGCGCCCTCCTCGCTCGCGGTCGACCTCGCCGAGGAGCTCGGCCTGACCCTGGTGGGCTTCCTGCGCGGCGAGAGCGCCAATGTGTACACGGGTGCCGAACGGGTGGCGGCCGGCTGACGCACCGCCACCCGGCGCCGCGTCAGTTCCTGCGCTTGCGCATCGCCAGCACCACGGCGATCACGACCACCAGCACGATGCCCAGCACGACGATGCCGATCACGACGCCGACGACCGTGCCGAAGAAGCTCTTCTTCTTCTTGGACTTCGACTTGGACTTGGACTTGGCCACCTGGACGGTCTTCGTCCCGGAGGTCTTCGTCCCCGAGCTCTTCGAACCGGAACTCTTCGAGCCGGAGCTCTTGGTGCCGGAACTCTTCTGCACGGCCGCCGCGGGTGCGGCCGCCGGCGCCTGCTGGACGGCTGCCGCCGGCGCACCGCGGGTCACCGCCGCCGCCTCGCCCTCGGCCAGCGCCGTACCGCCGACCGCCAACGCCAGTGCGAGAAGTGTCCCCGCCAGCTTGGTACGCATGGTCCCTCCCGGTCCCCCGATCCTGTCCGGCCACTGTGGCACGTCCGGGCGGCACGGCCCAGCCCCCGGCACGCCCCTGTGGCCCACCTGTGACCGGCCGGGCACGTCCCGGACACCCCGTCGGGGGCGTCTAATCCGGTGGCGGGGAGGAGGGGCCGGAGAGGGCCACGGCGACCAGGGCACGGAGGGCGGAGGCGATCTGGCCGAGCGGCAGGGTGGCCTCGTCCGCGAAGAGTTCGACCAGCCAGCCGCCGGCCGGGTTCGGGCCGCCCGCGGCGACCATGGCCTTGTAGCCGCTGACCACCATGACCGCCTCCTCGGAGGGGTCGTTGCCGGGCGCGCCGGCCCGCAGGGCGAAGCCGCCGCCGCGGGAGGCCCGCCGGGTCAGCGGGTAGTGCCGCAGGTCGAAGACGGCGTCGGGGGCCTCGATCTGGGCGCGCTGGGTGGCGGCGCCGGTGCTGCTCGGGCCGCTGGTCATCCGGTAGACGGCGTGCTGGGCGGTGCGCATGAGGTGCGAGCCGGGCGGCACGTACGAGACCCACCAGGCGACCGCGTCGAGGAGGCGGGCGGAGGTCTCGGCGACGGTGACCATCCGGGCGAGGGTGTCGGCGGGGTGGCTGGTGCGCTGGACCTCGTTCTGGTCGAGGGCGGCGAGCACGGTGGTGAGCAGCTGGCCGGGGTCGGCGCTGCGGGCGGCGCCGCGGAAGCGCCGGCGGTCGCCGTTGCCGCGCTGGCCGGGGCCGCCGCGGCGGCTGTCGGCGCGGTGGTGGGGGTCGGCGGCGTCGGCGAGCATCACGGTCGGGTCGGGCGAGAAGCCGGGGCCGTGGCTGCGGCCGGCCACCACGGGGTGGGCGGCCCGGGAGGCCTTGGCCCGGTACTGGGCGGCGTCGGCGAGCCGGAACAGCCGGTCGGCGGTGGAGACCGGGCCGATGGAGTCGCCGGTGGAGGCGACGCCGCAGGCGACGCCCTCGCCCTCGGTGAGCTGCAGGGCGCGGGCGCAGAGCTCCTCGGCGACGGCGACCACCTCGTCGGCCTTCTGGCCCTCGACGAGCAGGCAGAACTCGTCGCCGCCGAGCCGGGCGGCGAGGCTGCCGGGCAGCTTGGCGGCGCACAGCGAGAGCTGGTGGGCGAATCGTTCCAGCAACCGGTCGCCCATCTCGTGCCCGAGCTGGTCGTTGACCCGCTTGAGTCCGTTGACGTCGCAGACGACCAGGCTGACGACGGTGTTGTCCCGGTTGTGGGCCTGCAGGGCGCTCTCCAGCCGGGCGTCGACGGCGCGGCGGTTGGCGAGGCCGGTGAGCGGGTCGGTGAAGGCGAGGCGGCGCAGGTCGGCCAGGCGTTCGGTCTGCGAGAGGCCGGCGGAGATCTGGGCGGCGAGCAGCGTCGCGTAGTCGATGTCGCCCTCGTCGAAGACCGGGAGCCCCGCGCGGCGGGCGAGGTAGAGCTCGCCCCAGGCCTGGCCGTGCAGCACGATCGGGGCGACCAGGCAGCACTCGCGGCCGCGCCGGCGCAGCCCGGCGGCGCGCTGGCGGCAGAACGCACCGGCGGCCGGGTGGCCCGGCTGGCCCTGCGGGTGGGGTTCGGTGTCCTCGGCGGTCTGCACCCAGGCGCGGGGCAGCCGGCCGGTGGTCCAGTGCTCTTCGAGGTAGGTGACGATCTCCGGGAAGTCAGCCACCGGGTAGGACTCGTCCTCGGGGAACTCCTCCTCCCCCGCGGCGAGTTCGCCGAAGTTCGCGAGCACCCGGAGGCGGCCGGACTCGCGGTCCCAGACCGAGACGGCGGCCATCGTGGCCTCCAGTGCCGCGGTGGCGCGGACGGCGGCGGCCCGAACGGCCTCCAGCGGGGTCAGTGCACCGGCCATGTCGTGGGCCAGTTCGACGACCGCACGCAGGCGCACGTCCGGGGTGGAAGGGGGCTGGCCGGCCAGCTCCGCCCTGTCCGCCTCACCGCTCAACCGGATCGCCTCGTCCCTTGGTCCGCCCTGGTGGGCATCCGTCCTGGACCAAGATTATGGCGGTTTGGTAAGGCTGTGCCCGATTTGTCAAGGGGAGTCGCGCAGCTTCCGCGGCGGATCAGTCGACGTCGTGGCTCCGGGTGAGCAGCCAGGGCTCGACCAGGCCGAGCCCGCGCACCGGGCGGCGCCACATCGGCTGGAGGTGGAACGGGAATCCGCCCTCCGCCTGCCGCCCGGCCGGGTCCTCCGGGTCGTGCGGCGGCACCGCGCCGGTCTGCTCCAGCGCGGCGGCGAACTCGCCGTCGACGAGGACGGCGTCCCGCGGGGCGATCGAGGTGAGCCGGCTGGCCAGGTTGACGGTGGTGCCGAAGACGTCGCCCATCCGCGAGGTGACGGTGCCGAAGGCCATACCGACCCGCAGTGCGGGCATGGTGTCCTCCTTGGCGAGCGTCTCGACCAGGGCGAGGGCGATCTCGGCGGCGACGCCCGGGTCCTCGGTGACGTAGAGGATCTCGTCGCCGAGGGTCTTGACGACGCGGCCGCCCTGGCCGGCGATCAGGTCGGAGCAGGTGTTCTCGAAGGTCTCGACGAGGTGGCCGAGCTCCTCCTCCTCCAGCCGGCGGGAGAGCCGGGTGAAGCCGACCAGGTCGGCGAAGCCGACGGCGAGCCGGCCGCTGGTGATCTCGGTGTCCTCCGCGGCGTGCACCACGCGGCCGGTGACGGCGGCGAGCTGGCGGCGCCAGACGTAGACCAGGAACTGCTCCAGCTCGGGCAGCAGGAGTTCGGTGAGCGGGTAGGCGACCTCGGCCCGGGTGAGGCCGGGCTCGACGGCCTGGGTGAGGTTCTCCAGGAAGGTGTCCATCTGCCAGCCGGCCAGCCGGGCGGTGGTCTGACCGGTGGAACGGGCGACCTGGATCGCCATCGACTCGCTGAGCAGCCCGGACTCGATCAGGCCGGCCAGGCGGCGCAGGGCGATCACGTCGTTGTCGGTGAGCGCCCGGGACTGCCCGATGTCGGGGAAGCCCATCGCCCGCCAGAACCGGGTGGCCAGATCCATGGACACGTCGGCCGCGCGCGCGGCCTGGTAGGGGGTGTATCTGCGCGGGGCGTCGAGGATCAGCCGCTCCAGTTCGAGCGCGACGGTGCGTTCGCCCGTCCCGCTGTTCCCGGAGCCGTGACCGCCGCTGCCGTTGCCCGATTCCTCGTCTGCCACCGGTCCATCCCCGTGCGGTCGCCGCACTTCCTCTTGTCCTGCCTGTCAAGGGCGGCCGACCACCCATGGGTAGTGGCGCGCCTCACACCGCTGCCAGGTGGAATGTTCGCACGGAATCCCGCAATCCGGGGCATCCGTCCGGATCAGGCGGACTCGGGACGCTCCGGGCGGACGTGCACCACGTCGCCCGCCGCCACCGGGTGGCGGGTGCCGTCGGCGGTACGGACGACCAGCCGGCCGTCGCCGTCCACCGCGACGGCCTCGCCCGCGAGTTCGCGGTCGCCGGGGAGCTGCACCCGCACCGTCCGGCCGAGCGTGGTGCAGCGGGCGGTGTACGCGGGCAGCAGCCCGCTGGCGTGCGGGTCGCCGGCCGCGGCCCGCCACTCGCCGTACACCTCGGCGAACTCGCGGAGCAGGCCGCGCAGCAGGGTCTGCCGGTCGGTGACGGCGGCACCCGCCAGGGCGAGCGAGCCGGCGGCGGGCACGGGGAGTTCCCCGGTGCGGAGGGTGACGTTGATGCCGAGTCCGGCGACGACCGCACCGCCGGAGAGTTCGGTGAGGATGCCGCCGATCTTGCGCTCCTCGCCGCCGATGACGACCTGCAGGTCGTTGGGCCACTTCAGGCCGGTGTCGACCTCGGCGATCCGGGAGACGGTGGCGGCCGCGGCGACCCCGACCAGGATGGGCAGCCAGCCGTAGCGCTCGACCGGCACGCCGGTGGGCCGCAGCAGCACGGAGAGGAAGAGACCGGATCGCGGCGGGGCGCTCCAGCGGCGCTCCAGGCGGCCGCGGCCGGCGTTCTGCGCCTCGGCGATCAGCACGGCGCCCTCGGGGGCACCCTCGCGGGCGAGGGCGGCGAGGTCGCTGTTGGTGGAGCCGGTCTCGGTGACGACGTCGAGGGAGGTCCACAGGCCGCCGGGGACGACCAGGTCGTGCCGGAGGACCGCGGCGTCCAGCGGCGGGCGTTCCAGGTCCGTCCACGGCGAGGGGCCGGTGTGGCCGAAGCCTCGCAGGCCACTGCGGCGGGGGCGGGTGGGCTCGGGCTGATCGGCGTCGGTCACCTGGCCAGCCTACCGACGGGCCACCGCACCAGCGGCCCGAGCAACACCCACCCGAGCCGGCCCGGCAAGAAGCACGGCCCGCCCCGAGCCGAAGGGCCCGCCGACACCAAAGCGGGGAACACGGGAGCGCCCCGCCCCGAGCCGAAGGGCCCGCCGGTGCCGAAAGGGAGGAGCGAGGGAGCGACGAAGGAGCGACGGAGGGACGACCGTCGGCGCCGGATCAAGAGGGCCGGAGGCGAGCGGGCGAGTCACAGCAGCGACGACCGTCGGCGCCGGATCAAGAGGGCCGGAGGCGAGTGGGCGACAACACGGCGACAACACGGCGACAAAAACAGCCATCGTCCCGCAGAAGCCGTTCCGACACACTGTGTCGCTGGCCATAACACGATTCGTCTGCCGCTGGCTACGCTACTTCGCGGTAGTCGCAGTGCCGCCCTGCCCTCATGCCGTCGTCGGCTCCGGGAGCGGCCAAGGACCAGGGAGAGCCACCTCAATGACCGAGGCGCCGTACGACCCGCACACCACCGCCGGGAAACTCGCCGATCTGCGGCGCAGGATCGACGAGGCGGTGCACTCCGGCTCTGCCGCAGCCGTCGAGAAGCAGCATGCCAAGGGCAAGCTGACGGCGCGTGAGCGGGTTGTCGAGCTGCTGGACGAGGACTCGTTCGTCGAGTTCGACGAGTTCGCCCGGCACCGCTCGACCAACTTCGGCCAGGAGAAGAACCGTCCGTACGGCGACGGTGTGGTGACCGGCTACGGCACGATCGACGGCCGTCAGGTCGCGGTCTTCGCGCAGGACTTCACGGTCTTCGGCGGCTCCCTCGGCGAGGTGTTCGGCGAGAAGATCGTCAAGGTGATGGACTTCGCGCTGAAGACCGGCTGCCCGGTCATCGGCATCAACGACTCCGGTGGTGCGCGCATCCAGGAGGGCGTGGTCTCGCTCGGCCTGTACGGCGAGATCTTCCGCCGCAACGTGCACGCCTCGGGCGTGGTCCCGCAGATCTCCCTGATCATGGGCCCCTGTGCGGGCGGCGCGGTGTACTCCCCCGCGATCACCGACTTCGTGGTGATGGCCGACCAGACCTCGCACATGTTCATCACCGGCCCGGACGTCATCAAGACGGTCACCGGCGAGGACGTCGGCATGGAGGAGCTGGGCGGCGCCCGCACCCACAACACCAAGTCGGGCAACGCGCACTACCTGGCCGCGGACGAGAAGGAGGCGATCGAGTACGTCAAGAACCTGCTGTCGTACCTGCCCTCCAACAACCTCTCCGACCCGCCGGTCTACCCCGAGCAGGCCGACCTCTCCATCACGGACGAGGACCTCGAACTCGACACCATCGTGCCGGACTCGGCGAACCAGCCGTACGACATGCACAAGGTGATCGAGCACGTCCTGGACGACGGCGAGTTCCTGGAGACCCAGCCGCTGTTCGCCGGCAACATCATCACCGGCTTCGGCCGGGTCGAGGGCCACCCGGTCGGCATCGTCGGCAACCAGCCGATGGACCTGGCCGGCTGCCTGGACATCGACGCCAGCGAGAAGGCCGCCCGCTTCGTGCGGACCTGCGACAGCTTCAACATCCCGGTGCTGACCTTCGTCGACGTGCCGGGCTTCCTGCCCGGCACCGGCCAGGAGTGGGACGGCATCATCCGCCGCGGCGCCAAGCTGATCTACGCCTACGCCGAGGCCACCGTGCCGCTGATCACCGTGATCACCCGCAAGGCCTTCGGCGGCGCGTACGACGTCATGGGCTCCAAGCACCTCGGCGCCGACCTCAACCTGGCCTGGCCGACCGCGCAGATCGCCGTGATGGGCGCGCAGGGCGCGGCCAACATCGTCTACCGCCGCGAGCTCGCCGCGGCCGCCAAGGCGGGCGAGGACGTCGACGCCCGTCGCGCCGAGCTGGTCGCCGAGTACGAGGACACCCTGCTCAACCCGTACCTGGCCGCCGAGCGCGGCTACGTGGACGCGGTCATCGCGCCGAGCGAGACCCGCCGGCACATCGTGCGCGGGCTGCGGGCGCTGCGCGGCAAGCGCGAGACCCTGCCGCCGAAGAAGCACGGCAACATTCCGCTGTAGTCCGTTCCGGGAGAGGATTGACCCATGGCCCCCATCCAGGTGCTGCACGGGCAGCCGACCCCCGAGGAGCTGGCCACCGTCCTGGCGGTGGTCCATTCCCGGGCCGCCGCCGCGCAGGCAGCCGCAGAGGCGGCCGGCCGGGCGGGCGGCCCGGCCTCCCCGTGGCGCGACCACGCGCGGAAGATGCGCAGCATGCCGGCCCACGGCCCCGCCGCCTGGCGGACCTCCGGCTGGGCCCGCTAGTTCCGAGGCAGCAGGACGGCCCGGTGCACCCCCCTTCGCGGGGCGGTGCACCGGGCCGTCCGGCGTTCTGCGTTCTGCGGCAGGACCGGTCGGGCCGGTCGGGCCGGTCAGCCCGTGGCGGCCGGTCGGCGGCCCAGCAGGCCGTCCAGGGCCACCGCGCCGGGGCCGAGCACCGCGATCAGCAGGAACACCCAGGCGAACAGGGCGGCCGGCTCGCCGCCGTTCTGCATCGGCCAGAGCGCGTGCTCCTGGTGCACGGAGAAGTAGGCGTACGCCATCGAGCCGGAGCAGACGACGGCCGCCGCGCGGGTCGCGAGGCCCAGCAGCACCAGGGCGCCGCCGACGAGCTGGATGACCGCGGCGTACCAGCCGGGCCAGGACCACGCCTCCACCGTGGCGCCGCCCCGGCCGCTGGCCGGGACGCCGAACAGCGAGGCGGCGCCGTGGGCCGTGAACAGCAGGCCTGCGACGACGCGGAACAGGGCCACCGCATACGGGCGGAGGGCCTCTAATCTGACGGACGAACGGGGCACGGTACGTCTCCTCGGCTGGAACCTGCGGAAAACCGGGCACCGGTGGGCGCCCGGGGAGTCCCTGACCTGGTGACGCCGCCGCACCCTCCGCCCGCACGGATCATGGACGCGACAAGACGTCCGCACCATTGCAGGGCCGGCCGGCCCGCCCGTCAAGGGTGCCGGACGGGGCAGGAGGGTTTGAGTACGCGTACTCAGGCGCCCGCGGAGCCCTCGGCGCAGGCTGGTGAGGTGCTCTGGTCAGACCCCCGCGACGAGCCCTCCCCCGAAGCGAGGAGGGCGCAGCGGATGCTGCGCCGCGCCGGCCCGCTGCTGGCGGTCCTCGCCTTCGTCGCAGCCGTCCTGCTGGTCCGGTGAGAGGGTCACCCGGGTGCCGACGGCACCCCCTAGGCTGGGCGGCATGACCGAACGCCGCACCCTCGTTCTCGCCTCCGCGTCCCCGGCCCGGCTCGGGCTGCTCCGCCAGGCCGGCCTCGACCCGCAGGTCAGGGTCAGCGGCGTCGACGAGGACGCGCTCACCGCCGCCACCCCCGCCGAGCTCGCCCTGGTGCTCGCCGAGGCCAAGGCCAAGACGGTCGCCGCCGGCCTCACCGGCGGCGAGCTGGTGATCGGCTGCGACTCGGTGCTGGAGCTGGACGGGCTGGCGCTCGGCAAGCCCGCGGACGCGGCCGAGGCGCTGGAGCGCTGGCGCTCGATGCGCGGCCGCGAGGGCGTGCTCCGCACCGGCCACTGCGTGGTCGACACGGTGACCGGCCGGCAGTCCTCGGCGACCGCCTCGACCACCGTGCGCTTCGGCACCCCCGACGACGAGGAGGTCGCCGCGTACATCGCCTCCGGCGAGCCGCTGCACGTCGCCGGGGCGTTCACGCTGGACGGCCGGTCGGCCCCGTTCGTGGAGGGCATCGACGGCGACCCGGGCAATGTGATCGGCCTGTCGCTGCCGCTGCTGCGGCGCCTGCTCGCCGACCTGGACGTGCGGATCACCGACCTCTGGGTCTGAGCGGCCTCCGGTCCGGGGCCCGCACGCCCGGCTCAGCCCTGCGGCGGCGCCGCCCGGGCCAGGAAGGCCAGCACGTCGGGCAGGGCGCCGTCGGAGAGCAGCGGGGCGCCGTGGTTGCCGCCCGGGTAGAGCTTGAGCTGCTTGTCGGCGGCGGCCGCCGCGGCGTGCAGGCTGCGGGCGTAGTCGGCGAAGGGCTGGTCGTTCTCCTCCGCGGCGAACAGGACGGGGGCGGTCAGCCGCTTGACGGCGTTGCTCGCACTGTCGCCGCCGAAGGACTCCGCCGAGCTGAGCGAGACCACCGCGGCCGCCGGCACCGGCAGGTCGGGCAGCGAGCCGGCGACGATCGAGCCGGTGCCGCCCTTGGAGGCGCCGACCAGGACGAGCCGGGCGATGCCCTTGGCCTTGAGGTGGGCGGCCACCTGCTCGATGTTGTCGGAGACGTTCCCGTTGGCGGTGTAGGGCAGCACCGCGTACCCGGCCCTGGTGAAGGCGTCCAGGTAGGGGATCCAGTCGCAGAGGGTGCCGCCGTTCTGGTGCGAGAGGACCACGGCGGTCTTCGCGCCGCCCGCCTCCGAGTCGCGGAACCAGGCCTGCACGGGGGCCAGTCCGTCGATCGTGACGGAACCCTCGGCGGCCTGCTCCTCGGTGAGGCAGCCGTACCTCTCCGGGCTGCTCGCGGCCGCGGGTCCGGGTCTGCCGCCGTCCGGCCCGCTGCCCGATCCGCAGCCCGCCAGCACCGCGACAGCGGCCAGCACAGCCGCCAGCCGCACCCCCGTGGTGGTCCGCATGACAACAACTCCCCCGGTCCGGGGGCGGCCGGCGGCCGCCCGACGCGGCGCCACGCTAGGGGGCGCCCTCCGGGCCGTCAATGGTCCATACCAATAACGGAAGAAGCGGAACGCAAGACTCCGCCCGGTGCCCTGCGGAATCGGACAGAACCGGGGGCGAACTACTGTCGCGGCGGGCCAGCCCGGCCCCGTACCGTCCCCCGATAGGCTGACGCAGCCGTCGGCCGGAAGGAGCGGGGGAGATGACCGACAGCGTCCTCAACGTGGTGCTCGGACTGGTGGCCTCGGCCATCAGCGCGGGCATCGGCTGGATCGCCCAGACCGTGCGCCGCCGGCGCAGGCTGGAGCGCACCCAGCGGTTCTTCGGCATGCCGGAGGGCACCGAGTGCCTCCTGGTGGTCAATCGGGACGCCGGGGCGCGGGCCTCCACGGCCGTCGCACGCAACGACGTGTACGCGCTGATGGAACTCGCCGCCCTGGTGCGCGAGTGCGGGGCGCGGGCCGAGATCGTGGCGCACGACCAGGTGCGCCAGGGGCTCGGCGCCAAGGCGGAGTTCTGCCTCGGCGGGCCGTCCAGCAACAACCGGACGGCCGCCCACCTGGCGTCCTGGCTGCCCGGGGTGACCGCCGCCGCGGGGGACACCGATCTGACGATCACGGTGGGCGACCAGGAGTTCCCGCTCACCCGGCCGGTCCAGGAGGGCGTGCCGGTGTACGCCCTGCTGGCCAGGGTGCACGCCGGAGCGGGAGACCGGCCGGTCTTCCTGATATCCGGTCAGACCTCCACGTCCAACCACGCGGCGGTCCGCTACCTGGCGGCCAACCACCGCGCGCTGGCGCGTCGGCACGGCACGGACAGCACGTTCGTCGTGGTGCTGAAGGTGGTCAACCCCGGGGCGTACGGGCCGGACGTGGTCGAGCTCGCCGCCGAGGTCACCGCCAAGGCGACCACCAAGCGGGAGGCCGCCACGGCGGCGGCCTGACCGCCGTGTGGCGAAGGCCACGGCCGCGCGGACGCTCCTCCGGGGCGCCGCGCGCCGCGGCCGACCGCGGCGCGTAGCGTCTCTACCAGCGGGGTCTGCCGCTGCGTGGTCGCGTGATCACGAATTCGGGTGACGCTCCGTGTGGGCTAGCTCACCACCAGGGACTACTCGCCGGTAGTGCCCTTAGATCCCTAGACTCAACGAGGTTCAAGAAGGGAGCCACAGTGCGCAAGGTGCTCATCGCCAACCGCGGAGAGATCGCTGTCCGCGTCGCCCGGGCGTGTCGGGACGCCGGTATTGCCAGCGTCGCCGTCTACGCCGAGCCGGATCGGGACGCGCTGCACGTCCGCGCGGCCGACGAGGCCTACGCGCTCGGCGGCGACACCCCCGCGACCAGCTACCTGGACATCGCCAAGGTGCTGAAGGCGGCCGCCGACTCCGGTGCGGACGCCGTCCACCCCGGCTACGGCTTCCTCTCGGAGAACGCCGACTTCGCCCAGGCCGTCATCGGCGCCGGGCTGATCTGGATCGGCCCGCCGCCGCAGGCCATCCGCGACCTCGGTGACAAGGTCACCGCCCGCCACGTCGCCCAGCGCGCCGGCGCGCCGCTGGTCGCCGGCACCCCGGAGCCGGTCTCCGGCTCCGACGAGGTCGTCGCCTTCGCCACCGAGCACGGCCTGCCGGTCGCCATCAAGGCGGCGTACGGCGGCGGCGGCCGCGGCCTGAAGGTCGCCCGCACGCTCGAGGAGATCCCCGAGCTGTACGAGTCCGCCGTCCGCGAGGCGGTCGCCGCCTTCGGCCGCGGCGAGTGCTTCGTCGAGCAGTACCTGGACAAGCCGCGGCACGTCGAGACCCAGTGCCTCGCCGACCAGCACGGCAACGTGGTCGTCGTCTCCACCCGCGACTGCTCGCTGCAGCGCCGCCACCAGAAGCTGGTCGAGGAGGCCCCCGCGCCGTTCCTGACCGACGAGCAGAACGCGGAGCTGTACCGCGCGTCCAAGGCCATCCTCCGCGAGGCGGGCTACGTGGGCGCCGGCACCTGCGAGTTCCTGGTCTCCCAGGACGGCCTGATCTCCTTCCTGGAGGTCAACACCCGCCTGCAGGTCGAGCACCCGGTCTCCGAGGAGGTCACCGGCATCGACCTGGTCCGCGAGATGTTCCGGATCGCCGACGGCGAGGAGCTCGGCTACGACGACCCGGAGATCCGCGGCCACTCGCTGGAGTTCCGCATCAACGGTGAGGACCCGGGCCGCAACTTCCTGCCCGCCCCCGGCACCGTGACGCTGTTCTCCCCGCCGTCCGGTCCGGGCGTGCGCCTGGACGCCGGCGTCGAGACCGGCTCGGTCATCGGCCCCGCCTGGGACTCGCTGCTCGCCAAGCTGATCGTCACCGGCGCCACCCGGCAGCAGGCCCTGCAGCGTGCCGCCCGCGCGCTGGAGGAGTTCAAGGTCGAGGGCATGGCGACCGCCATCCCGTTCCACCGCGCGGTGGTGACCGACCCGGCGTTCGCGCCCGAGGTGCACGGCAGCGACGAGCCGTTCAAGGTCTACACCCGCTGGATCGAGACCGAGTTCCAGAACACCATCCCGGCCTTCACCGGCGCCGGCGGCGACGGTGACGAGGCCGAGGGCCGCGAGACCGTCGTGGTCGAGGTCGGCGGCAAGCGGATCGAGGTCTCGCTGCCCTCCTCGCTGGGCGTCGCCAGCGCCCCGGCGGCCACCGGCACCAAGGTCGCCAAGCGCCGGGTCGGCGCGAAGAAGGCGGGCTCCGCGGTCAGCGGCGACACCCTCGCCTCCCCGATGCAGGGCACCATCGTCAAGGTCGCCGTCGAGGAGGGCCAGGTCGTCGCGGAGGGCGAGCTGATCGTCGTCCTCGAGGCCATGAAGATGGAGCAGCCGCTCAACGCCCACAAGTCCGGCACCATCGTCGGTCTGAAGGCCGAGGTCGGCGCGAGCGTCAGCAGCGGCGCGGCGCTCTGCGAGATCAAGGACAACTGACCCGCCCCGGCGGGACAGCCCGGACGGCCGGTCCGCACCCCTCGGGGTGTGCGGGCCGGCCGTCCGCCGTTTCAGGGGCGGCCGGTGGCCATCGGACGGGCGATCAGGCCGGCGTGCACGGCGGGGCGGCGCTGGCCGGGCAGCGGTGCCCCGGGCGGGGCCGAGCGGCGCGGGACGGCCCCCGGCGGCGGCTGGTGCCCCGCCATCGGGTGGGCCGGACCGCTGTGCACCGGCGGCTCCGCGGGCGTGCCGAGCGGGGCCAGCGAGATCTGCACCCCGCAGTCGGCGAGCGCGTCCAGCTCCCGGGCGGTCGGGTCCTGGGCGGCGGACTGCTCGTCGGTGACCAGCCGGGTGATGGCGTCCGTCGGCACCGTCTGGAACATGGTGTCGGCGCCGAGCTTGGTGTGGTCGGCGAGGACGATCACCTCGGCGGCGGCCTGCACCAGTGCGCGGTCCACGCTCGCGGACAGCATGTTGGTGGTGGACAGGCCGCGCTCGGCGGTCAGGCCGCTGCCCGAGACGAAGGCCTTGGCCACCCGCAGGCCGGCCAGCGACTGCTCGGCGCCACTGCCCACCAGGGCGTAGTTGGAGCCGCGCAGGGTGCCGCCGGTCATCACCACCTCGACCCGGTTGGCGTGCGCCAGCGCCTGGGCCACCAGCAGCGAGTTGGTGACCACGGTGAGGCCCGGCACCCGGGCGAGCCGGCGGGCCAGCTCCTGGGTGGTGGTGCCGGCGCCCACGACCACGGCGTCGCCCTCCTCGACCAGGCCGGCGGCCAGGTCGGCGATGGCGCTCTTCTCGGCCGCGGCGAGGTGGGTCTTCTGCGGGTAGCCGGGCTCCCGGCTGAAGCCTCCGGGAAGCACCGCACCGCCGTGGCGGCGGTCGAGCAGCCCTTCGGCCTCCAGGGCCCGGACGTCCCGGCGGACGGTGACTTCGGAGGTCTGGACGACGCGGGCCAACTCCCGGAGCGAGACCGCTCCGTTGGCGCGCACCATTTCGAGGATCAACTGGCGACGTTCTGCAGCAAACACGGAACCGACGGTAACCCGAATGACCGTCTGCTTTCAGGCGTTTGCAGCTGGTAACCGGAAACGCTCACGTGCGAGCGGCGCGCGACCGTACAATTCGCGCCGCGGGACGCGCGGCACGCGCTCGGCCGCACGGGTGGACGAGAAGGGGCGGCCGCCGCGGCGACCGCCCCAACTGTGCTCAGCGGGTCAGGAGTCCGAGCTCTCGCGCTTGCGGATGTGCAGCTGGCGGGCGGCCTCCGCGGTGGAGCCGGAGAGCGAGGGGTACACGGTGAACGCGCCGGCCACCTGTTCGACCGTCAGGTTGTTGTCCACGGCGAGCGAAATCGAATGGATGAGTTCGCTGGCGCGCGGCGCGACCACGACGCCGCCGACCACGATGCCGGTGCCGGGGCGACAGAACAGCTTCACGAAGCCGTCCCTGATGCCCTGCATCTTGGCCCGCGGGTTGCCGCGCAGCGGCAGCTTGACCTCGACGGCGTCCATCTTGCCGCCGGCCACGTCGGCGGCCGTGTAGCCGACGGTGGCGATCTCCGGGTCGGTGAAGACGTTGGAGGCGACGGTCTTCAGGTTGAGCGGCTGCACCGCGTCGCCGAGCGCGTGGTACATGGCGATCCGGCCCTGCATCGCGGCGACCGAGGCGAGCATGAAGACGCCGGTGCAGTCGCCGGCCGCGTAGACGCCGGGGGCGGTGGTGCGGGAGACCCGGTCGACCTTGATCTGGCCCCAGTCGTTGAGGGTGACCCCGGCCTCCTCCAGGCCCATGTTCGCGGTGTTGGGGATCGAGCCGACCGCCATCAGGCAGTGGGTGCCCTCGATCACGGTGCCGTCGGAGAGGGTGACCTCGACCTTGTCGCCGATCCGCTTGGCGCTCTCGGCGCGCGAACGGCTCATCACGTTCATGCCGCGGCGGCGGAAGACGTCCTCCAGCACCTCGGCGGCGTCCGGGTCCTCGCCCGGCAGGACGCGGTCGCGGCTGGACACCAGGGTGACGTTGGAGCCCAGCGCCTGGTACGCGCCGGCGAACTCGGCGCCGGTGACGCCGGAGCCGACCACGATCAGCTCGCGCGGCAGCTCGTCCAGGTCGTAGACCTGCGTCCAGGTCAGGATGCGCTCGCCGTCCGGCTGGGCGTCCGGGAGCTCGCGGGGGTGCACGCCGGTGGCGATGAGCACCGCGTCGGCGCGCAGCGTCTCGCTGGTGCCGTCCTCGCGGTCGACGACGACCTCGCGGGAGCCGTCCACCGCCTGGCCGCCGGCACCGAGGCGGCCCTTGCCGCGCAGCACGGTGACGCCGGCCCGGGTGACGGCCTGGGTGATGTCGTGGGACTGGGCGATCGCGAGGCGCTTCACACGGCGGTTGACCTTGCCGAGGTCGACGCCGACCACCCGGGCGGACTTGGCCAGCGGCGGGGTGTCGTCGGCGACGATGATGCCGAGCTCCTCGTAGGAGCTGTCGAAGGTCGTCATCACCTCGGCGGTGGCGATCAGCGTCTTGGACGGCACGCAGTCCGTCAGCACCGCCGATCCTCCCAGACCGTCGCGGTCGACGACGGTCACCTCCGCGCCGAGCTGGGCTGCCACCAGGGCCGCCTCGTATCCGCCGGGTCCGCCACCGATGATCACGATCCGAGTCACGAGGACCATTCTCCCGCATGCCGGAACCAAAGCCACGCCGGGGGCGTTGCCATGTGCTCACCCCGCCCGGGGGCCGCGGTGAGCGCTCCCCGTCCCCGTCCCGGGCAGCGCTCTCCCGTAGGCTGGCGCCCATGTCGCTCTACGCCGCGTACGCCACGAACCTCGACGCCCGGCAGATGACCCGGCGTGCTCCGCACTCCCCGCTGCGCGGCACGGGCTGGCTGGACGGCTGGCGGCTGACCTTCGGCGGCGAGCACCTCGGCTGGGAGGGTTCGCTGGCCACGGTGGTGGAGGACGAGAAGGACCAGGTGTTCGTCTCGCTGTACGACGTCTCGCCGGTGGACGAGGAGGGCCTCGACCGCTGGGAGGGCGTCCAGCTCGGGATCTACCGCAAGATCAGGCTGCGGGCGCACACCCTGGAGGGCGACATCCCGGTGTGGACGTACGTGCTCAACGACTACGAGGGCGGGCTGCCCGCCGCCCGCTACCTCGGGCTGATCGCGGACGCGGCGGAGAGCGCCGGCGCCCCCGACGACTACGTGCGGGACCTGCGCCGCCGCCCCTGCTGAACCGCCGCGGGCGCGCGCCGCGGCACCCGGCGCACCGGCCGGCTCGTGCGATCCGCCGAACGGCGGGCCCGACGACCGGCGATTCCCGGTCTTTACGGACGATTCGGGTAACGATCCGGCGCGTCTTGGCGGGTTGGTCTACGCGCGTAGGCGAATCTTGTCTATCCTCGGCAGTGTGAACGCATCTCCTCAGTCGGTCGTCTCCGCCGACCCCTACGCCGCCGCCCGGGCCGCCGCCGACCGCCTCCGCGAGCTGACCGGCGCCGAGCGCCACGACGTCGCCCTCGTCATGGGCTCCGGCTGGGTGCCGGCCGCCGACGCGCTCGGCGAGACCGTGGCCGAGTTCGCCGTCACCGAGCTCCCGGGCTTCCCCGCCCCCGCCGTCGCCGGGCACGCCGGCCGCATCCGCTCCGTGAAGATCGGCGAGAAGCGCGCCCTGATCTTCCTCGGCCGCAACCACTACTACGAGGGCCACGGCGTGGCCACCGTGGTGCACGGCGTGCGCACCGCCGCCGCCGCCGGCTGCGGGATCATCGTCCTCACCAACGGCTGCGGCGGCCTGCGCCAGGGCTGGACCCCGGGCCAGCCGGTCCTGATCAGCGACCACATCAACCTCACCGCCGACTCGCCGATCGTCGGCGCCAACTTCGTCGACCTCACCGACCTGTACTCCAAGCGCCTGCGCGCCCTGTGCCGCGAGGTCGACCCGACCCTCGACGAGGCCGTCTACGTGCAGTTCCGCGGCCCGCACTACGAGACCCCGGCCGAGGTCAACATGGCCCGGGTGATCGGCGGCGAGCTCGTCGGCATGTCCACCACCCTGGAGGCCATCGCCGCCCGCGAGGCCGGCTCCGAGGTGCTCGGCATCTCGCTGGTCACCAACCTGGCCGCCGGCATGACCGGCGAGCCGCTCAACCACGAAGAGGTGCTGGAGGCCGGCAAGGCCAGCGCCGAGCGGATGGGCGAACTGCTGGCGAAGGTCCTTGAGCGGATCTGAGCACGTCCTGACGCAGAATCAGTAGACCGGCGGCGGCCCGGCACCACGCGGTGCCGGGCCGCCGCCGACCGGCCCACACCCCGTTTGGAGCTCGCAGCATGGCGCAGGCACAAACCACCGACCTCCTCGCCCGGGCCCGCACCTGGCTCGCGGAGGACCCAGACCCGCAGACCCGCGCGGAGCTCACCGAGCTGCTCGCCGCCGCCGAGGGCCCCGACGCCGAGTCCGAGGAACGCATCGCCTGGTCCCGGCTGGCCGAGCGCTTCGCCGGCCGCCTGCAGTTCGGCACCGCCGGCCTGCGCGGCGAGCTCGGTGCCGGCCCGATGCGGATGAACCGGGCCGTCGTCATCCGCGCCGCCGCCGGCCTCGCCGCCTACGTGCGCAAGAACCCGCAGCTCGGCGACCTCGTGGTGATCGGCTACGACGCCCGGCACAAGTCGTGGGACTTCGCCAGGGACACCGCCGCCGCGGTGGTCGGCGCCGGCCTGCGCGCCGCCCTGCTGCCGCGGCCGCTGCCCACCCCGGTGCTCGCCTTCGCGATCCGCCACCTCGGCGCCGCGGCCGGCGTCACCGTCACCGCCAGCCACAACCCGCCGCAGGACAACGGCTACAAGGTCTACCTCGGCGACGGCTCGCAGATCGTCCCGCCGGCCGACGCCGACATCGCCGCCGAGATCGACGCGATCGGCGCCCTCGCCGACGTCCCGCTCGCCGAGGGCGGCTGGGAGGTGCTCGGCGACGACGTCGTCGAGGCCTACCTGAACCGCGCCGTCACCGTGCTCGACCCGGCCGGCCCGCGCGACCTGGACGTCGTCTACACCCCGCTGCACGGCGTGGGCCGCGACGTGCTGCTCGCCGCCTTCAAGCAGGCCGGCTTCCCCGCGCCCACCGTGGTCGCCGAGCAGGCCGAGCCCGACCCCGACTTCCCGACCGTGGCCTTCCCCAACCCGGAGGAGCCCGGCGCGATGGACCTCGCCTTCCGGACGGCCGCCTCGGTCGGCCCGGACATCGTCATCGCCAACGACCCGGACGCCGACCGCTGCGCGGTGGCCGTCCCGGTCGAGGGCAACGGCGGCTGGCGGATGCTGCGCGGCGACGACGTCGGCGCCCTGCTCGGCTCGGCCCTGGTCGCCAAGCGGGTCGGCGGCACCTTCGCCACCACCATCGTCTCCTCCACCCTGCTCGGCCGGATCGCCGCCGCCGCGGGCCTCGGCTACGCCGAGACGCTCACCGGCTTCAAGTGGATCTCCCGCGCCGAGGAGCTGCGCTACGGCTACGAGGAGGCGCTCGGCTACTGCGTCGACCCGGCCGGCGTGCGCGACAAGGACGGCATCACCGCCGCCCTGCTGGTCGCCGAACTCGCCGCCACCCTCAAGCAGTCCGGCCGTACGCTCGCCGACCTGCTCGACGACCTGGCGCTGGAGCACGGCCTGCACGCCACCGACCAGCTCTCCGTCCGGGTCGAGGACCTGGCGCTGATCGCCGACGCCATGCACCGGCTCCGCGAGCGGCCGCCCGTGGAGCTGGCCGGGCTCCGGGTGGAGCGCGCCGACGACCTCACGGCCGGCTCCGCCGACCTGCCCGCCACCGACGGTCTGCGCTACTACCTGGCCGGCGAGGGCGTCCGCTCGGCCCGCATCGTCGTCCGACCCTCCGGCACCGAGCCCAAGCTCAAGTGCTACCTGGAGGTCGTCCTGCCGGTCGCCGGCGCCACCGGGCTGGCCGCCGCGCGCGAGCGGGCCGCCGTCCTGCTCGCGGGCATCAAGCGCGACCTCGCGGCTGCCGCAGGCATCGACGCCTGACGGCCGGCGCCTCCCGGCCGGCACCCCGCTTCGCCGGCCGGGAGGCGCCCTCGACAGCACCGGGGCTCGCCGACCAGTGGTCGGCGGGCCCCTTCGTTCACTGCGGCGTCCGTACTGCGCTGCCCGTACGGCGGCCGGCCGTCAGCCGGCGACGATCAGGGTGACCAGGGCGATCAGCCCGAACACGGTCGGGGCGATCACCCACCAGCACCAGCTGACGGACACCTCGCCCTTCGCCTCGGGCTTGCCGGCGCACCGCTCGGCCATCTCCTGCAGGTTGCCGACCACCTGGTCGGACCAGGCCCGGGTGGGGTCGTTCTCGCCGGGCCGGAGCGTGGGCTGCGGGGTGCCGTCCTTGGCGACCCGCGCCGCACGCCGGGTGGCGGCCTTGCGCTGGCGGATCGACACCGGCACCGCCCACACCTGGTACTTGTGGCCTCCGGCGAACAGCTCGACGGAGTAGCCGGAGCGCAGCCCCTCCACCTCCGACCACGGCGCGTTGACGGTGCGCAGCGGGTTGCGGACCAGCAGGCGGCGCTCGTTGGCGTACACCGCGGGCCGCAGGGTGTAGGCGATCACCGGGAAGACGAAGACCGGCGCGGCCGCCAGCGCCACCCAGGGGGTGCGGCCGGTGCCGGAGATCACGGCGTCGCCGATCAGCCAGGCGGCCACGGCGAGCAGCAGGACGCCGGAGATGATGCCGGGGCCGGAGCGGTAGACGCGGTCGGCGTACTGCTCCTCGGGTGCGGCCGGGCCGGGGTGCGGCGTGCCGTCGGAATCGGTCATGGGGACGATTCTGCCGCATGGGAACCACCGGCCCCAGGGACCCGGGGCCGGTGGTTCGTGCGGGTCACGGTGCGCGGGCCGGGCGGGCCGGCCGGCGCGGCCGTCAGGGGGTGCGGCGGCGCAGGGTCGCCGCACCGAGGCCGAGGGCGAGCAGGGCGCAGCCGGCGATGACCGCCAGGTCGCGGACGACCTCGCCGCCGACGCCGGAGTGCACGGTCAGCCTGCTCATGGCGTCGACCGCGTAGGAGAGCGGCATGACGTCGGAGGCCCAGCGCAGCACGTCGGCCATCTGCTCGCGCGGCACGAACAGGCCGCAGAGCAGGAACTGCGGCAGCAGGACGGCGGGCAGGAACTGCACGGCCTGGAACTCGGTCGCGGCGAAGGCCGAGACGAACAGGCCGAGGGCCATGCCGAGCAGGCCGTCGCCGACCGCGACGGCGAACAGCAACCAGGTGGGGCCGGCGACGTCCAGGCCGAGCAGGCCGATGGTGAGCGCGGAGGCGAGGGCGGCCTGGACGAGGGCGACGAGCCCGAACGCGAGGGCGTAGCCGAGCAGCAGGTCGAGCTTGCCGAGCGGCATGGTGAGCAGCCGCTCCAGGGTGCCGGTGGTGCGTTCGCGCAGCATGGCGACCGAGGTGACCAGGAACATCACCAGCAGCGGGAAGATCCCGAGCAGGGCGGCGCCGATCCGGTCGAAGGCCTGCGGCTGCCCGTCGTACATGTAGCGGAGCAGGGTCAGCAGGACGCACGGGACGACCAGCAGCATGGCGACGGTGCGCGGGTCGTGGCGCAGCTGGGCGAGGACGCGGCGGGCGGTGGCGAGGGTGCGCTGGGTGCTCATCGGCCGCCCTCCAGGGCATCGGCGGTGTCGGCGGGGGCGCCCTCGACGAGGCGGAGGAAGGCGGTGTCGATGTCGGCGGCGCCGGTGGCGTCGAGCAGCGCGGCCGGGGTGTCGTGGGCGAGCAGCCCGCCGTCGCGCATCAGCAGCAGGCGGTCGCAGCGGGTGGCCTCGTCCATGACGTGGCTGGAGACCAGCAGGGTGGCGCCGTCCTCGGCGAGGGAGCGGAAGAGCTTCCAGAGGTCCTGGCGGAGCACCGGGTCGAGGCCGACGGTCGGCTCGTCCAGGACGAGGAGTTCGGGGGTGCCGAGCAGGGCGGCGGCGAGCGAGACGCGGGCGCGCTGGCCGCCGGAGAGCCGGCCGGCGGGGTCGTGCTCGTGGCCGGTCAGGCCGACCTGGTGGATCACCCGGGCGGGGTCGCTCTTCGGTGCGCCGAGGACGGCGGCGAAGTAGGCGAGGTTCTCGGTGACGGTGAGGTCGGCGTAGACGGAGGGCGCCTGGGTGACGTAGCCGACCCGGTGGCGCAGGTCGGCGTGGCCCGCGGGGCGGCCGAGCACCTCGACCTCGCCGCCGGCGGTGCGCTGCACGCCGACGATCGAGCGGAGCAGGGTGGTCTTGCCGCAGCCGCTGGGGCCGAGCAGGCCGGTGACCGAGCCGCGCGGGATCTCCAGGTCGAGGCCGTGCAGCACGGGGCGGCCGCCGCGGACCACGGTGAGCCCGGTGGTCCGGATCGCGGGGCCGGGCCCCGCCACTGAATTCATCATGCGATGAGTTTTGCGTGCCGCAGGCAGCCCGTCAAGACACCTGGAGACGGGCCGCGGACGCGGGGGCGCCACCCAGGGGCGCGTGGGCACCTCCCGGGCCGAAGGCCGAGGAGAACTGCGCAATCGGGACTGGTCACACATCGGCTCCGGGCCACGCCGGGACCCGGACGGTGGTCCGCATCCGGATTGCACGGTTCCCCGTGCCCCTGATCGGCCCGCCCCCGCCCCTGATGCCTGCCCGGACGCCGTCGACGGACCCGCTCCGGCGTCAGGGCTCGACGAGGTAGCCCTGGACGGCGCGGGCGAGCAGCGGCAGCACCTCCTCGGGGGCGGCCGAGGCCAGCGGTTCGACGGCGATCACGTACCGGGCCATGGCCAGCCCGAGGATCTGCGACATCACCAGCTCGACCCGGAGTTCGGGCTGCGGCACGTCGAGGTCGGCGGCGAGCCGGGAGACCACCTCGGTCACCATGAAGCCGCGCATCAGCCCGGCGACCTCCTCGGAGGCGGCGGCCGTCCGCAGGACGGCCAGCAGCCTGTCCCGGACGGTCGGCTGGTCCCACAGGGCGAGGACGAAGCGGGCGACCCGCTCGCCGACCGCCGCCCGGTCGCCGGCCAGCACCTGGTCGACCACCATGCGCGGGTCGATCGGGAACTCCAGGGCTGCCAGGAACAGCTTGTCCTTGCTGCCGAAGTAGTGGTGCAGCAGCGCGGCGTCCACTCCGGCGGCCCGGGCGATTGCCCGCATGCTGGCCTTCTGGTAGCCGCGGGCGGCGAACTCGGCCCGCGCGGCCTCCAGGACCGTGCGCCGGGTGTCGGCCCCGCCGGGGCGTCGGCCGGTCTTCTTGCGGGGCGCGGGCTGTTCGGCTGCGGAAGTCACCCTGGCATTCTTCCCGGCCGCCCGCGCCGCGCTCGAACACGCCGCCGCACCGGGCGCAAGCGCCGCCGCCGCGCCGGGGAGGCACCCATGACCGGCCACATCTCGGTCCGGCATCGAAACCCGGGTCCCCTAGCGGATCGCTACGCGCGTAGATATGCTGGTCTGGTGACTATGTCCACTCTTGCAGCCCACGCCCCTGGCGCTGCGGCCAGCGGCCTCGCGGACGTCGCGGCGTCCGAGGCCTCGCTCCGCCGCTTCCTGCACGGCCTGCCCGGCGTCGACCAGGTCGGCCTGGAGGCTCGCGCCGCCACCCTCGGCACCCGCTCGATCAAGACCACGGCGAAGGCGTACGCCATCGACCTGGCGATCTCGATGATCGACCTGACCACGCTGGAAGGCGCGGACACGGTCGGCAAGGTGCGCTCGCTGTGCACCAAGGGCCGGAACCCCGACCCGTCCGACCCGACGACCCCGCGGGTCGCGGCGATCTGCGTCTATCCGGACATGGTCGCCACCGCCAAGGAGGCGCTGCGCGGCACCGACATCCAGGTCGCCTCGGTCGCCACCGCCTTCCCGGCCGGCCGCGCTGCCCTGCCGGTGAAGCTCGCCGACACCGCGGACGCGGTCGCCGCCGGCGCTGACGAGATCGACATGGTGATCGACCGCGGCGCCTTCCTGTCCGGGCGCTACCTGGACGTCTTCAACGAGATCACCGCGGTCAAGGAGGCCTGCCGCCGCCCCGACGGCACCTCCGCCCACCTGAAGGTGATCTTCGAGACGGGCGAGCTGCAGACGTACGACAACGTGCGCCGCGCCTCCTGGCTGGCGATGCTGGCCGGCGCGGACTTCATCAAGACGTCCACCGGCAAGGTCGCGGTGAACGCCACTCCCCCGGTGACCCTGCTGATGCTGGAGGCCGTCCGCGACTTCCGCGCTGCGACCGGTGTGCAGATCGGTGTGAAGCCGGCCGGCGGCATCAAGACCACCAAGGACGCCATGAAGTACCTGGTGATGGTCAACGAGACCCTCGGCGACGACTGGCTGAGCCCGCACTGGTTCCGCTTCGGCGCCTCCAGCCTGCTCAACGACCTGCTGATGCAGCGCCAGAAGCTGACCACCGGACGGTACTCCGGCCCTGACTACGTGACGGTGGACTGAGACAGATGGCCAAGAACACCAAGAAGACCGACGAGCCCGTGGCGCAGGCCCCCCGCGGCGGCCTCTTCGAGTACGCGCCCGCGCCGGAGTCCCCGGCCGCGGCCGGCGACATCGCGACCTCGTACGGCCACTTCATCGGCGGCGAGTTCGTCGACTCCTCCGGCAGCGAGGCCCTGAAGACCGTCAACCCGGCCACCGAGCAGGTGCTGGCGGAGTTCGCGCAGGGCACCGGGGAGGACGTCGACCGCGCGGTCGCCGCCGCCCGCAAGGCCTTCGCCGACTGGTCGGCACTGCCCGGCAGCGAGCGCGCCAAGTACCTGTTCCGGATCGCCCGGATCGTCCAGGAGCGCTCCCGCGAGCTGGCGGTGCTGGAGTCGATCGACAACGGCAAGCCGATCCGCGAGACCCGCGACTTCGACGTGCCGATGGTCGCCGCGTGGTTCTTCTACTACGCGGGCTGGGCGGACAAGCTGGACTACGCGGGCTACGGCCCCAACCCGAAGCCGGTCGGCGTCGCCGCCCAGGTCATCCCGTGGAACTTCCCGCTGATGATGCTGGCGTGGAAGATCGCCCCGGCGCTGGCCACCGGCAACACGGTCGTCCTCAAGCCGGCCGAGACCACCCCGCTGACCGCGCTGCGCTTCGCCGAGATCTGCCGCCAGGCCGGTCTGCCGAAGGGCGTCGTCAACATCGTCACCGGCGACGGCCGCACCGGCGCCGCGCTGACCGCCCACCCGGACGTGGACAAGGTCGCCTTCACCGGCTCCACCCCGGTCGGCCGCTCGATCGCCCGGCAGCTGGCAGGCAGCCGCACCAGGCTGTCGCTGGAGCTCGGCGGCAAGGCCGCGAACATCGTCTTCGACGACGCGCCGATCGACCAGGCCGTCGAGGGCATCGTCAACGGCATCTTCTTCAACCAGGGCCACGTCTGCTGCGCGGGCTCCCGGCTGCTCGTCCAGGAGTCGGTGCAGGACGAGTTCCTGGAGGCGCTCAAGCGCCGGATGTCGACCCTGCGGGTCGGCGACCCACTGGACAAGAACACCGACATCGGTGCCATCAACTCCTCGGCGCAGCTGGCCCGGATCACCGAGCTGACCGACTCCGGCGAGGCCGAGGGCGCCGAGCGCTGGTCGCCCTCCTGCGACCTGCCGGGCACCGGCTACTGGTTCCGCCCGACCCTGTTCACCGGCGTCAGCCAGGCCCACCGGATCGCCCGCGAGGAGATCTTCGGCCCGGTGCTGTCGGTGCTGACCTTCCGCACCCCCGCCGAGGCGGTCGAGAAGGCCAACAACACCCCGTACGGCCTCTCCGCCGGCATCTGGACGGAGAAGGGCTCGCGCATCCTGTGGACGGCGAGCCGGCTCAAGGCCGGTGTGGTCTGGGCCAACACCTTCAACAAGTTCGACCCGGCCTCGCCGTTCGGCGGCTACAAGGAGTCGGGTTACGGCCGCGAGGGTGGCCGGCACGGTCTGGAGGCCTACCTCGATGTCTGATGTGGCACTGCGTCTTGACGTCCTCAAGACCTACAAGCTGTACGTCGGCGGGAAGTTCCCGCGGTCCGAGAGCGGACGGGTGTACGAGGTGACCGACTCCAAGGGCCAGTGGCTCGCCAACGCCCCGCTCGGCACCCGCAAGGACACCCGGGACGCCGTCGTGGCAGCGCGCGCCGCGGTCAAGGGCTGGTCCGGCACCACCGCGTACAACCGCGGCCAGGTGCTGTACCGGGTCGCCGAGATGCTGCAGGGCCGCCGCGAGCAGTTCACCGCCGAGGTGGCCACCGCGGAGGGCCTGGGCGCCAAGAAGGCCGCCGCGCTGGTGGACGCCGCGATCGACCGCTGGGTCTGGTACGCGGGCTGGACGGACAAGGTCGCCCAGGTCGCCGGCAACGCCAACCCGGTCGCCGGGCCGTACTTCAACCTGTCGACGCCCGAACCGACCGGTGTGGTCGGCGTGCTGGCCCCGCAGGCCGGCCACGGCTTCTCCTTCCTCGGCCTGGTGTCGGTGATCGCCCCGGTGATCGCCACCGGCAACACCGTGGTGGTCGCCGCCGCCACCGACGCGCCGCTGCCGGCGCTGTCGCTCGGCGAGGTGCTGGCCACCTCCGACCTGCCCGGCGGCGTGGTCAACGTGCTGTCCGGCCGCACGGCCGACATCGCCCCGACGCTGGCGTCCCACCAGGACGTCAACGGCATCGACCTGACCGGCGCGATCCAGCCGGACGGGCCGGGCGCGGCCGCCGCCCTGGAGGCGGCCGCCGCGGAGACCCTCAAGCGCGTCCTGCGGCCGGCCGCCGACCCGGCCGCCGCGGACTGGACGGAGGCGCCGGGCACCAAGCGGCTGACCTCCTTCCTGGAGACCAAGACGGTCTGGCACCCGATGGGCATCTGACCACCGGGCCGCGACGAAGAGCGGGGCCCGCACCCTCCCGACCGGGGGTGCGGGTCCCGCTCTTCGTCGTGCGGGGAGCGGCTGTTCCCGTCCCGGGCCCGGCGGGCGTGTGAGATTGGCCCGGGGACGTCCGACCGGTACCGGCGGGCGCCCCCGATGCGTCAGACTGGTGTCCCGTGAGTGACTCCCCGCTGAACCCGGCGCCGACCCTGCGCGCCCGCGTCGTCCTGCTGTCGGGCCCCTCGGGATCGGGGAAGTCCTCGCTCGCCGAGCGCGCAGGCCTCCCGGTGCTCCAGCTCGACGACTTCTACAAGGACGGCGACGACCCGACGCTGCCGCAGCTGCCCGACGGCGGGACGGACTGGGACTCCCCGCTGTCCTGGCACGCCGACCAGGCGATGGCGGCGATCCGCGCCCTGGCCGAGGACGGCCGGGCCGACGTCCCGGTGTACTCGATCCCGGCCAACGGCCGCACCGGCTCCCGCCCGCTCTCCCTGGACGGCACGCCCGCGTTCGTCGCCGAGGGCATCTTCGCCGCCGAACTCGTCGGCCGCTGCGAGGCCGAGGGGCTGCTCGGCGCGGCGATCTGCCTGCGCAACCGAGCCACCACGACCGCCTGGCGGCGCTTCCGCCGGGACGTCCGCGAGGGGCGCAAGTCGGTGCCGTACCTGCTGCGCCGCGGCTGGCGGCTGATGCGGGCCGAGCGCGGCATCGTGGCCCGCCAGGTCGGGCTCGGCGCCCACGCCTGCGCGGGGCCGGAGGCCGAGCGGCGGATCACCGCGCTGGCCGCCCGCAGCCCCGAGCCCGCCAACGCCTGACCCGTCCCGACCGGCCGCCCCGGGCGGCGGCTCCCGGACGACGCACAGAAGCCCGGTGCCTCTCCCCGGCACCGGGCTCCTGCATGTCAGGGTCGGCGGACGTTCCCCCGTCGGCCGGCCACTCCCCCGAGTAGGCCTGCCGCGAATCCGCGAACCCTTCACCCGTCCCCCGACGGGAGTCCTGTTGTCAGGCGACCAGCTCGCCGAAGGCGTGCACGGTGTCGCCGGTGCGGTTGAGCTGCTCGTCGTCGCGCAGCCGGCGCAGGGCGCGCCAGATGCTGCTCTTGACGGTGCCGACGCTGATGCCGAGGATGTCGGCGATCTCCGGGTCGGTGCGGCCCTCGTAGTAGCGGAGCACCAGCATGGTCCGCTGGTTCTCCGGCAGCTTGGCCAGCGCCTGCCACAGCACGGTGCGCAGCTCGGTGCCGCCCATCGCGTCGGTGTCGCCGGCCGTCTCCGGCAGCTCCTCGGTCGGGTACTCGTTGACCTTGCGGCGCCGCCAGGCGGAGATGTGCAGATTGGTCATGGTGCGGCGGAGGTAGCCCCCGACCGCGGCCTTGTCGGTGATCCGGTCCCAGGCGCGGTAGGTGCTGAAGAGCGCGCTCTGCAGCAGGTCCTCGGCCTCGTAGCGGTCACCGGTGAGGTGGTACGCGGTGGCGTACAGGGAGGCGCGGCGCTCGCGCACGTACGCGGTGAACTCCGCAATGCGGTCCGCCGCCTCGGCCGAGCGCTCCCCCTGCGCGCCTCCCTGCCGACCGTCCTCGGCACCCGCCGCTGCGGGCGTGAGCCGCAGCAGCGTGGTGCCTGCGGCCTGGCGGGCGTCCGGCTCCCCCGAGCCGGCGCCGCGCAGGCCTTCCCCCATCGGGATGCCCCGGCCCTGGCCGCCGACCGGGAGAACTCCCCGGAGCGTCAGGGTCGAGCTGCTGTCGGCCGCACTCCCCTTGCGGCCGATCCCGTACAGCTCCCCCACGTGCCCGCCGCCACTGGGGCGGTGGGCGCCGGTGCGGTGTGCGCACCCCCGTACGATCACGGCACCGGACGTCTCGTCGGTCCGCACCTCGTACCTGGTCCGCGGGTTCGCGGTCGAACGCGCTGCGCGGACGGCCGCGTTGCGGGTCAGAAGCGTTGCGTTCATCGTGCGCCCCCATGGTCGGTACGTGCGGTTCCCCGTCGCCGTTCCCTCCGGTTTCACCCGGTCGTTCCCGGCGACAAGGAAAATCCTGCCCGCCCGTCGTCATGGCGGTGTCCGCCGACTGTCACAGGGCTGTCACAGCCTCCGGCGGTTCCGGCCGCAGCTGTGCCACACCCCGCCGGACGACAGAATCGGGGCCTCCGGTTCCCGCGACCGTTCAGCAACCACCCGGGTGGGTGATCTGCAGCCCCGGGTGGGCCAGAATGAGGCCGTGCCTTTCCTGCTTCTGATCGAGGACGACGACGCCATCCGGACCGGTCTCGAACTCGCCCTCACCCGCCAGGGCCACCGTGTGGCCGCCGCGTCCTCCGGCGAGGACGGACTGAAGCTGTTCAAGGAGCAGCGTCCGGATCTGATCGTGCTGGACGTCATGCTGCCCGGCATCGACGGTTTCGAGGTGTGCCGCCGCATCCGCCGGACCGACCAGTTGCCGATCATCCTGCTCACCGCGCGCTCCGACGACATCGACGTGGTGGTGGGCCTGGAGTCCGGCGCCGACGACTACGTGGTCAAGCCGGTGCAGCCGCGCGTGCTGGACGCCCGCATCCGGGCCGTGCTGCGCCGCGGCGAACGGGAGAGCTCCGACTCCTCGACCTACGGCAGCCTGGTCATCGACCGCTCGGCGATGACCGTGACCAAGGACGGGATGGATCTCCAACTCACCCCGACCGAGCTGCGGTTGCTGCTGGAGCTGAGCCGCCGGCCGGGCCAGGCGCTGTCCCGGCAGCAGCTGCTGCGGCTGGTGTGGGAGCACGACTACCTGGGCGACTCCCGGCTGGTGGACGCCTGTGTGCAGCGGCTGCGGGCCAAGGTCGAGGACGTGCCGTCCGCGCCGACGCTGATCCGCACCGTGCGCGGGGTCGGCTACCGGCTCGACCCGCCCTCCCAGTGACCGACCGACCGGCCGCCTGTTTCTCCCGTTCCCGTCTGTGAGACCCGTTGACTGACCCCCAGACCCCGCAGCGCCGCCGCTCCGGTCCGTGGCGGCGCCTGCGCTCGCTCCGGGTCCGCCTGATCGCGGTGTTCGCCGCCGTCGCGCTGATCACCGCGGTGTCCGCCTCCGGCATCGCGTACTGGCTGAACCGCGACGCCGTCCTCAAGCGCGCCCAGGACACCGCGCTGAACGACTTCAGGGTCTCGCTGACCCGGAACGTCTCCGACCTGCCGCTGCAGCCCGACTGCCCCCAACTCTCCGAGCTGGCGCAGCAGGTGGCGTCCTCCGGGCTCAACTACGACGTGGTGGTGGACGATCCGGCGCTGCCGGGGTGCAAGGTCTCCTCCGACCCGGCGCGGTTCACCCTGGCGAACGTGCCGGAGGCCCTGCAGCGGGCGGTGGCCACCCCGCGCGACGTGGGCGCCGGCAACCCGTACGCGTACCACCTGTACTGGCAGCGGGTGAACCTGGGCAACCGGCCGTTCCTGGTGGGCGGCACCAAGGTCGTGCCGTCCGGGCCGACGGCCTACATGTTCAAGTCGCTGGAGGACGAACGGGCCGACCTCAACACGCTCGGCTGGTCGCTGGCGATCGCGACGCTGCTCGCGCTGATCGGCTCGGCGCTGCTGGCGCAGGCCGCCTCGGCGACCGTGCTGCGGCCGGTGCGCCGGCTCGGCGAGGCCGCCCGGCGGCTCGGCGAGGGCAAGCTGGACACCCGCCTGGAGGTCGAGGGCGGCGACGAACTCGCCGACCTGGCCCGGACGTTCAACCGCACCGCGGAGTCCCTGTCGCACCAGGTCGAGGAGTTGAGCGCACGCGAGGCGCAGAGCCGCCGGTTCGTCGCCGACATGTCGCACGAACTGCGCACCCCGCTCACCGCGATGACCGCCGTCACCGACATCCTGGAGGACGAGGCGGACTCGCTCGACCCGATGATCGAGCCCGCGGTGCGACTGGTGGTCAGCGAGACCCGCCGGCTCTCCGACCTGGTGGAGAACCTCATGGAGGTGACCCGCTTCGACGCCGGCACCGCCAAGCTGGTCGCCGACGAGGTGGACATAGCCGACCTGGTGATGTCCTGCATCGACGGCCGCGCCTGGTACGACGCCGTCGAGGTGGACGCCCCGCGCGGCGTCCGGCTGATGGCCGACCCGCGCCGGCTGGACGTCGTCTTCGCCAACCTGATCGGCAATGCGCTCAAGCACGGCGGCTCGCCGGTGCGGGTCGTGGTGCGGGAGGAGGGCGACAAGGTCGTCGTCGAGGTCCGCGACAGCGGCCCCGGCATCCCCGAGGAAGTCCTGCCGCACGTCTTCGACCGCTTCTACAAGGCCGACAAGGGCCGGGCCCGGTCCGAGGGGAGCGGCCTCGGCCTGTCCATCGCGATGGCCAATGCACAGATCCACGGCGGCACCATCACGGCCGCCAACGCGGAGAGCGGAGCGGTCTTCACCCTGACCCTGCCGCACACCCCGCCCAGCCTGGAGGACGAACAGTGAGCGCGGTACGGAGGGCGGCGGCGCTGGTCCTGCTGGCGGCGGCCGCGGCCGGCTGCGGCATCCGCCCGACGGCGGTCCCGGTGGACGCCGGGGCGCCCGCCAGCCGCACGGCCTGCCCGACGCCGGTGCAGGTCCCGCGGGCGGCCACGCCGACGGCGTCCGCCGCCCCGACCGCGACGGGCACCCGGGCCGGGGCCCAGCCCGGACAACAGGCTCCCGGGGAGGCGTCCCCGGCGGCACCGGGGGCGACGGCAGGGGCCGCGAAGAGCCCGGCGCCGCTCTTCAGCACGACCACGACGCCGAGCGCTTCGGCCTCGCACTGCCCGTGACAGCCCCGGGAACCGGTGTGGAACCGTCCGCGGCCGAGGTCGCGTCCACCCGGTTGTGCACCGACATGGCACCACCACCCGCACCGGCGCAGTGACCGGGGACGAAGCGATCGAGGACGGCGAGCCGACCGACCGGACCTCGCCCCCGCAGGGCGCGTTCCGCCCGCTGCGGGTCGCCGCACAGCTGCTTCCGGCGGTGTACGGCCTGCTGCTGGTCGGCCTCGTCCTGCGCCCGGCCGCCGTGGGGTGGACCTACCCGGCCAACCTCACCCCGCTGGCCTCGGTCGAGCGGGCGCTGACCCTGGGCGGGTACGCCGGTGCCTGGGAGCTCGCCACCGGCATCCTGCCGCTCGCCCCGTTCGGGGTGCTGCTGCCGCTCGCCTCCGGTCGGCTGCGGACGGCCTGGCTGCCGTCCTTCCTGCGCACGGCCGGCGGGGCCGCCCTGCTCGCCACCGGGCTGGAGATCCTCAAGAGCTGGGCGCCGGGCCATGTGCTGAACGTGGACGACATCATCCTGGGCACCGCGGGCGCCGCCGCCTGCCACCTGCTCGTCGTCCCGGCCGCCCGGGCCCTGCTGCTGAACGCACGCAGCCGCGACCGGGCGCGCGCCGAGCGCCCCCGCGAGTCGGCCGAGCCGCACCAGTTCAGGTACGAACTCGCCTCCCCCGCGGCCCCGTTCGCCCCCGGCAGCCCCACCGCACGGTAACCGCGGGCGGGTTCGGACCGGTCACTCCGGCCGCCCGTTCCGTTCGTCCGCGTGAAGTCGCCGTGCCCGCCGATCCGCTGGACGACCCCACTGCACCACCGCGGCAGCCGTCTCCGGGGCCGCGGTCTCGGGGGCGGCCCTGAGGGGGACCCTGAGAGCGCCGTCCGCCGCCCCGGTGAGATGCCAGGGGTGTGGATCGGTATCGGGGCTGACGTTTTCCGCGGGCCGGGCGAGCACGATGGACACATGCCCGCCGGACGGACCGGACCGGGCCCGTGACCTGGGAGTCCTCTGATGAGCACGCTCGCCCGCCCCCGCCACAACCGCGTCATCGCCGGCGTCTGCGCCGGGCTGGCGAAGCGCTTCGGCCTCACCCCGTGGACGGTGCGGATCATCTTCCTGCTGTCCTGCCTGCTGCCCGGCCCGCAGTTCCTGATCTACCTGGCGCTCTGGCTGCTGCTCCCGCAGGAGCCGTGACCGACGGCGAAGGGCCGCCCCCGCAACCCGGGGGCGGCCCTTCGCCGTTGGCGCGTGCGGTGTCAGCCGCCGATGCCGGGCAGGCCGCCGCCGGTGCCGGCGCCGAGGCCGCTCACGGTGCCGAGCACGCCGCCGACCGGCGTCTTCTCCAGGCCCTGGGCGCCGGGGACGGGCGGCAGGGCGCGGTCCGCGGCGGCCGGGGCGGCCTCCGGCGCGGCGTCGGCGGCCGGAGCCGCCTCGTGCGCGGGCGCCTCGGCCGGGGCGGCCGGGGTCAGCTTGCCGCCGACCTCCGGGTTGAGGGTGCCGACGGCCTGGGTGACCTCGTTGCCGCCGGGCACCTTCTGGACGGCACCGGGCACCGCGCCGGTCACGCCGGGGTTGGTCAGCGCGCTGGTCGGGAGCCCGAGCCCGCCCGGGGCGGCGGCGGAGGCGGTGCCTGCGGCCGCTGCGGCGATCGCGACGCCCAGAGCGGCGGTGCCGGCGGCCTTCAGAGTTGCCTGCTTCATGCGTTGGTCCTCGAGTCCTCGTCGGTGCCCGTGATGCGGCCGCCCCTAGGGCGCCCGCCGTCACACCTGGTCAGCAATGACTGGCACACCGTAGTGAGAACATCGAATGCGGATCAACGGAGAGTCACTCACAGGACTGATTAGTCGGACGATCCCAGGATGGCCGGCGGCGGTACCGCGACCGGGCGGGAGCGGGGCCCCGGCGACGGCCCCGCCCCCGCCCGGCGGACCGGGAGGGGGCGGACGCCCGGGCTCAGGCGCCCGAGAACAGCCACTCCGCCTTGAGCTCGGCGTAGCCGGGCTTGATCACGTCGTTGATCATGGCGAGGCGCTCGTCGAAGGGCAGGAAGGCGGACTTCATCGCGTTGACGGTGAACCACTCCATGTCGCCCAGGGTGTAGCCGAAGGCCTCCACCAGGTACCCGAACTCGCGGCTCATGCTGGTGCCGCTCATCAGCCGGTTGTCGGTGTTGACGGTGACCCGGAACTTCAGTCGGCTGAGCAGCCCGATCGGGTGCTCCGCGTAGGAGGCGGCAGCGCCGGTCTGCAGGTTGGAGGTGGGGCACATCTCCAGCGGGACGCGCTTGTCGCGGACGTATGCGGCGAGGCGGCCGAGCTGCACCGAGCCGTCCTCGCCGACGGTGATGTCGTCGACGATGCGGACGCCGTGGCCGAGCCGGTCGGCGCCGCAGCACTGCAGGGCCTCCCAGATCGACGGCAGGCCGAAGGCCTCGCCGGCGTGGATGGTGAAGTGGTTGTTCTCGCCCTTGAGGTAGTCGAAGGCGGCCTGGTGCCGGGTGGGCGGGTGGCCCGCCTCGGCGCCGGCGATGTCGAAGCCGACCACGCCCTGGTCGCGGTAGCGGTTGGCCAGCTCGGCGATCTCGGTGGACCGGGCGGCGTGCCGCATGGCGGTGAGCAGGGTGCCGACCCGGATGCGGCGGCCGGCGGCGCGGGCGTTGGCCTCGCCGAGGCGGAAGCCCTCGTTCACGGCCTCGACGACCTCGTCGAGGGTGAGCCCGGCCTCCAGGTGCTGCTCGGGGGCGTACCGGACCTCGGCGTACACGACGCCGTCGGCGGCGAGGTCCTCGGCGCAGTCGGCGGCGACCTTGATCAGCGCCTCGCGGGTCTGCATGACGGCGCAGGTGTGCGCGAAGGTCTCCAGGTAGCGGACCAGCGAGCCGGAGTCGGCCGCCTCGCGGAACCACTCGCCGAGCTTGACCGGGTCGGTGGTGGGGAGGCCCTCGTAGCCGCAGGCGGCCGCGAGTTCGACGATGGTCTCCGGGCGCAGCCCGCCGTCGAGGTGGTCGTGCAGGAGCACCTTCGGGGCACGGGCGATCTGGTCGGCGGTGGGAATGCGGGGGCCTGTGGTGCCCGCGGTGGCAGGGATCTGCTTCTCCATTGCGGGAGTGTAGCTCCTACGCGCGTAGATTCCTACTCGATCCGCCCGCGTGTCGTCATGTCGGAGATTTCCGACGCTTGACGTGTCGGAAATTCCCGACCTATGGTTCGGGCATGGCAACGGACGTCTTCGGCGCACTCGCCAACCCCGTGCGGCGCGCCCTGCTCGCAGCCCTGCTGGAGGGCCCGCGGCCGGTCAACGACCTCGCGGGCAGGTTCGACCTCAGCCGGCCCGCGGTCTCCGAGCACCTCCAGGTGCTCCGGCAGGCCGGGCTGGTCCGCGAGGAGCCGCGCGGCCGGCAGCGGTACTACCACCTCGACGCCGGGCCGCTGGCCGAGGTCGGCTCCTGGCTGCATCCGTTCGAACACTACTGGCGCGACCGTATGAGCGCCCTCAGCGACCTGCTCGACGAGGAGAGACCGTGACCGACTCCGACACGATCCACTGCGACCGTTTCCTTCCGCACCCGCCGGCCGCCGTCTGGCGCGCCCTCACCGACCCCGAGCTGCACGCCCGCTGGTGGGCGGCGGGCGACGTCCGGCCGGTCGTCGGGCACCGCTTCACCCTGGACATGGGGCCCTGGGGGCGGCAGCAGTGCGAGGTCACCGCGGTCGAGGAGGAGCGGCTCCTGCGGTACACCTTCGCCGAGGGCAACCTGGACACCACGATCACTTGGCGGCTCGCCCCCGAGGGCCACGGCACCCGGCTCTTCCTCGAACACGCCGGCTTCGACCTCGACTCCCCGATGGGCCGCGCCGCCCTCGACGGCATGGGCAAGGGCTGGCCCGACGTCCTGGAGCGCCTCGCCACCACTCTTGCCTGACCTTGCAACCGGCGTGCCCCCAGGGGCGCCGGGGGCACTTCCCGGCCGAGGGCCGGGGGGGTGCCGCCGGCGCCCTCGGCGCGACCCCCTCAGTGCCCGCCCAGCAGTACTCCCTTGCGGGACAGCACGAAGTCGCGGAAGGCCGCCGCCGGCGGTGTGAGCGGTCGGCCCGTCACCCAGGCCAGGCCGATCGCCCGCCGGGTCCGCGGGGCGGTCACCTCCAGCTCCACCACACCCGGCCGCGGCACCAGCGCCGGCGGCAGCAGCGCCACCCCCAGCCCGGCCGCGACCAGCCCCCGCAGGGTCTCCGCCTCCTCGCCCTCGAAGGCGATCCGCGGCGCGAAGCCCGCCTCGGCGCAGAACCCGTCGGTGATCACCCGCAGCCCGTACCCCTCCTCGACCGCGACGAACGGCTCCTCGGCCACCTCGGCCAGCCTGATCCGTCGCCGCCCGGCCAGCCGGTGGTCGGCCGGGACGGCCAGCGGCAGCCGCTGCTCGTCCAGGTGCCGGGCGGTGAGGTCGGGCGCGTCCGGCAGCGGCGAGACCAGGCACAGGTCGAGTTCGCCGGCCCGCAGCCGTTCCAGCATGGCGGCGACGTAGTCCTGCACCAGCTGGAACCGCACCCGCGGATGCGTGGTGCGGAAGTCCCGCAGCAGGGCGGGCACCGCCTCCGTCCCCATGGTGTGGAGGAAGCCGAACGCGACCCGGCCGGCCGCCGGATCGGCCTCCGCCCGGGCCGCCTCCGCGCCGCGCTCCAGTTCGGCGAGCGCCCGTTCCACCGAGGCGAGCAGCAGCAGGCCGGCCCGGGTCAGCCGGACGGTACGCCCCTGACGGGCCAGCAGGTCGACGCCGAGCTCGGCCTCCAGCCGTGCCACCGCGCGGGAGAGCGTCGGCTGCGGCATGCCCAACAGCTGTGCGGCCTGGGTGACGTGCTCCAGCCGTGCGACCGCCGCGAACTGCGCCAGCTGCGGTGTGAGGCGGACCACGGGCGACTCCGGGTCCAGCTCGGCCGGGCGGGGCGGCAGTGAGCTGCTGTCATGCGTCATGGCATGGATTCTCCACGATTCATGTATTGGACGCATCAGCCGCACGGGCCCTACGTTCGAGGCATGTCGCCCGCCAGTACCGGGGCATCCGCAGCCACGCTGCCGGGTGCCCTCTCGCCGTCGTCCCCTTCCGCCGCCGACTCAGCCTCCGGCCCAGGCGCAGGCTCCGCCGCCGACCGCCGCCTCCGCCCGGGGGACCGCGCCTTCCGGCGCGCCAACCTGGCCCTCTTCGCGGCCGGTGTGGCCACCTTCGTCCTGCTGTACTCCACGCAGGGCCTGCTGCCGATCCTCTCCGCCGACCTCGACCTGACGCCCGGCCAGGCCAGCTGGACGGCCTCGGCGGCCACCCTGGGCCTCGCCCTCGCGCTGCTGCCCGCCAGCGCGCTCTCCGACCGGTACGGCCGGACGGCGGTGATGACCGCCTCGATCGCCTCCGCCGCCGTCCTGGCGCTGGCGCTGCCCTTCGCCCCGGACCTCACCGCCCTGGTGGTGCTGCGGGTGCTGCAGGGCGCCGCACTCGCCGGGCTGCCCGCCACCGCGATGGCCTACCTCGCGGAGGAGGTCCACCCGAGTGCGCTGGCCTCGGCGATGGGGCTGTACGTGGCCGGCAACTCGATCGGCGGGATGAGCGGTCGGCTCGTCTCCGGCTGGGCCGCGGCCGCCTGGGGCTGGCGCTGGGGCCTCGCGGTCTCCGCGCTGCTGGCGCTGCTCTCCGTGCTCGCCTTCCGCGCACTGATCCCGGCGGCCCGGAACTTCACCCCGGCCGCGGTGGACGCCCGCGCGCTCGCCCGCACCGTCGGCGGGCACCTGCGCAACCCGCTGCTGCTGCGGCTGTACGCCCTGGGGCTGCTCTTCATGGCGGTGTTCGGCGCCGTCTACAACACGGTCGGGTACCGGCTGGTCGCCGCGCCCTTCGACCTGCCGCAGTCGGTGGCCGCCTCGATCTTCGTGGTCTACCTGGTCGGCACCGCCTCCTCGGCCTTCGCCGGGAAGCTGGTCGGCCGACTGGGCCGCCGCGGCACCCTCTACGCGGCGATCGGCCTCACCACCGCGGGCCTGCTGCTCTCGCTCTCCGGCTCGCTGGCGGCCGCCCTGACCGGGCTCGTCCTGATCACGGCCGGGTTCTTCGCCGGCCACGCCACCGCCTCCTCCGCGGTGGGCCGCACCGCCACCACCGGCCGCGCCCAGGCCTCGGCGCTCTACCTGATCGCCTACTACCTCGGGAACAGCCTCGGCGGCACGATCGGCGCCGACGCCTACCACGCCACCGGCTGGTCCGGCGCCGCCGCCGTGGGCCTGTCCGCCATGACCCTCGCCGCCGGCATCACCCTCTACGCCACCCGCCGCGCGGTCGTCGAACGCCGCACCCTCGCCACGGCCCGCTGACGACTGGTAGGCGGAGCTAAACTCCGGGCATGAGCATCGATCCGGCTGTGTACGCCCGACTGCGCGAGATTGCGGATCAGCTTCCGAAGGTGCCCGGGATAGGGAAGGTCGAGATCGCGAACGGCGAGATCGTCATGATGATGTCGCCAGTCCGCCGCCACGAACTCGCCGTGCTGAGGATCGCCCGTCAGCTCAACGCCCAGCTCCCCTCGACACATCCGGGTTATGTCGCCCACCCCGGCGCCGATCTGGAGGATGTCGGGCTCGGTCGGCTGCGCTGCCCAGATCTCATGGTGTTCGCCGAGGAGGCACTGGAGAGGGAACAACCCTCGTTCCTCCCCCACGAGGTGCTGCTCGTCGTCGAGGTGGTCTCCAAGTCCAACCCGGAGAACGACTACGAGGCCAAGGTCCGCGACTACGCCGCCATGGGCATCCCGCTCTACCTGCTGGTCGACCCCCGCAAGGGCACCGGCATCGTGCACGACGAGCCCGGGTACGCCTCGCGGACGCACTTCGTGTTCGGGGACACCGTCACCGTGGGCCCCTGGCGGGTCGACACCTCGGGGCTGCTGACGTACGCCTGACGGACAGGCGGGAATCGGCAGCCCCGGGGCGGTCGGTCCTGGTCAGGCGATGCGGTCGAGGACGATCGGGTTCGGGGTGAAGGCGGTGCCCTCGGGGGTGACCGCGACGCCGTCCTTGAGGGCCTCGATCGCGTAGTCGAAGCGCTCGGGGGTGTCGGTGTGCAGGGTCAGCAGCGGCTGACCGGCCACCACGGTGTCGCCGGGCTTGGCGTGCATCTCGACGCCGGCGCCGGCCTGCACCGGGTCCTCCTTGCGGGCGCGGCCGGCGCCGAGGCGCCAGGCGCAGACACCGACGGCGTACGCGTCGAGAGCGGTGAGGACGCCGGAGGCGGGGGCCGGGATGACGTGCTGCTCGCGGGCGACCGGCAGCGGGGCGTCGACGTCGCCGCCCTGGGCGGCGATCATGCGGCGCCAGTGGTCCATGGCGGAGCCGTCCCGCAGCGCGTCGGCCGGGTCCTTGCCGTGCACGCCGGCCGCGTCGAGCATCTCGCGGGCGAGCGCCAGGGTGAGCTCGACGACGTCGGCGGGGCCGCCGCCGGCCAGCACCTCGACGGACTCGCGGACCTCGAGCGCGTTGCCGGCGGTGAGGCCGAGCGGGGTGGACATGTCGGTGAGCAGGGCGACGGTGTTGACGCCGGCGGCCTTGCCGAGGCCGACCATGGTGCGGGCGAGCTCCTGGGCGTCGCCGAGGTTCTTCATGAAGGCGCCGGAGCCGACCTTGACGTCGAGGACGAGCGCGCCGGTACCCTCGGCGATCTTCTTCGACATGATCGAGGAGGCGATCAGCGGGATGGCCTCGACGGTGCCGGTGACGTCGCGCAGCGCGTAGAGCTTCTTGTCGGCGGGGGCGAGGCCGTCACCGGCGGCGCAGATGACCGCGCCGGTGCCGCGGAGGACCTGGAGCATCTCCTCGTTGGAGAGCAGGGCGCGCCAGCCGGGGATGGACTCCAGCTTGTCGAGGGTGCCGCCGGTGTGGCCGAGACCGCGGCCGGAGAGCTGCGGGACGGCGGCGCCGCAGGCGGCGACCAGCGGGGCGAGCGGCAGGGTGATCTTGTCGCCGACGCCGCCGGTGGAGTGCTTGTCGGAGGTGGGCACGCCGAGCGAGGAGAAGTCCATCCGGACGCCGGAGCGGATCATCGCGTCCGTCCAGCGGCTGATCTCGCGGAGGTTCATGCCGTTCAGCAGGATGGCCATCGCCAGGGCCGACATCTGCTCGTCGGCGACCTCGCCGCGGGTGTAGGCGTCGATGACCCAGTCGATCTGGGCGTCGGTCAGCTCTCCGCGGTCGCGCTTGGTCCGGATGACGGAGGGGGCGTCCATGGGGTCTCCAAGAGGTGCAGGGCGGCTCAGGGTGCAGGAAAGGCGAAGAGTGCCGCGCAGGGCCCCGGAGGGGGGCTCTGCGCGACACTCTACGCGCGTAACAACGCGGCGTGCTAGAGCCGCTCCGGTCCGAAGGCGTCCGGCAGGACCTCGTCCATGGTCTTCACCCCGGACGGCAGGTCCACCAGCAGCTCCGGGCCGCCGTGCTCGTACAGCAGCTGCCGGCAGCGGCCGCAGGGCATCAGCAGGGTGCCGGCGCCGTCCACACAGGTGAACGCGGTCAGCCGGCCGCCGCCGCTGGCGTGCAGCGCGGAGACCAGGCCGCACTCGGCGCACAGCCCGAGCCCGTACGAGGCGTTCTCCACGTTGCAGCCGGTGACGATCCGCCCGTCATCGACCAGCGCCGCCGCCCCGACCGGGAACTTGCTGTACGGCGCGTACGCGTGCCCCATGGCGGCGCGGGCGGCGTCCCGCAGCGCCTCCCAGTCGGGTGCCGGTGCTGCGGTGGTCACTTGCCTTCGCCCTTGCGGTAGATCTGGCCGTCGGCCTTCGGCGGACGCAGGCGCTGCGAGGCCAGTGCGAGCACGACGAGCGTGATCACGTACGGCGTGGCGACGATCAGCGGGCGCTCCACCGAGTCGGTCAGCGCGAACCAGAGGCCGAGGCCGCCGCCGACCACCAGGCTGATCACCGCGGTGGTGTACTTGCGGCGGTAGCCGTGCCACATGGCGAGCAGGCCCATGGCGAGCGCGATGACCAGCAGCAGCACGTGGACGTTGTCCGCGTCGCGCAGCTGGAGGCTGTCGGTGAAGCCGAACAGGCCGGCGCCGACCGCGAGGCCGCCCGGCATCCAGTTGCCGAAGATCATCGCGGCGAGGCCGATGAAGCCTCGGCCCTGGGTCTGGCCGTCCTTGTAGAAGTGCGCCGCGACCAGCGAGAGGTACGCGCCGGCGAGGCCGGCGAACGCGCCCGAGGCGACGACCGCGAAGTACTTGTACTTGTAGACGTTGACGCCCAGCGTCTCGGCGGCGGTCGGGTTCTCGCCGCAGGAGCGCAGGCGCAGGCCGAACACCGTGCGCCACAGCAGGAAGTAGCTGGCGACGATCAGCACGGCGGCGATCACGATGACCACCGACAGGTTGGTGACCACACCGCCGACGATGCCGGCCACGTCGGAGACCAGGAACCAGTGGTGGTTCTCGATGTCCTTCAGCCAGTCCGACAGCCCGGGGATCGTGATGGTGGGCAGCGCGTCGGACGGGGGCGACTGGTTGGCGCCGGCGCCGTCGGCCACGTAGTCCCGGTAGTAGATCCGGTTCACGTAGGCGCAGATGCCCGGGATCAGCAGGTTGATGCCGACGCCGGAGACGATGTGGTCGACGCCGAAGGTGACGGTGATCAGGGCGTGCAGCAGGCCGCCGAGCGCGCCGCCCGCCATGCCGGCGAGCAGGCCGAACCACGGGCTGACCAGGAAGCCGCCCCAGGCGCCGCAGAAGGTGCCGGCGACCATCATGCCTTCGAGGCCGATGTTGACCACGCCGGCCCGCTCCGACCACAGACCGCCGAGACCGGCCATCGCGATCGGGACGGCGGCGCCGAGAGCGGCGCTGATCTGGCCGGAGGCGGTCAGACCGTGGTTGTCGGTGGCCGCGCCGACGGCGGAGACCAGGACGAGGGCGCCCGCGATCAGCAGGAGCACGATCGGCCAGGTGATCTTCGGCTTCTTCGTCGGGGCTCCCGGCGTCTTCGGCCGGGCGGTGGTGGCGGTGCTCACGCGGCAACCTCCTTGTTGGCGGCCGCGGCGGCCTGGGCGGCGAGCTCGGCACCGACCTTCTGCTGCTGGCGCTTGAGGCCGTAGCGGCGGACCAGCTCGTAGGCGACGACGACGCAGATGACGATGGTGCCCTGCATGACGACGACGATCTCCTGCGGGTAGTCGCCCTGCAGCGGGAGCTGGGTGCCGGAGACGTCCAGGAAGGCGAAGAGCAGCGCGGAGAAGGCGATGCCGATCGGGCTGTTGCGGCCGAGCAGGGCCACCGAGATGCCGATGAAGCCCAGGTTCAGCTGGATGCTCTGGCCGAAGTAGAACGAACTCTGCAGCAGCTCCGGGATGCCGATGAGGCCGGCGATGGCACCGGAGACCGCCATGCTGGTCAGCACCATGCGCTTGACGTTGACGCCGGAGGCCTTGGCCGCGCTCTCCGAGCGGCCGGTGGCGCGCAGGTCGAAGCCGAACCGGGTGCGGGTCAGGGTGAACTGGAACAGCACGCCGATCAGGATCGCGACGAAGATGAAGCCCCAGAGCGTGCCGCCGGCGGTCTCGATCGAGAAGAAGTGGCTCGACTCGGAGACCGGGGCGGTCTGGATCACGTTGGCGTTGGCGCTCTTGGCCGGCGCGAAGCGGCCGGGGAGGAGCAACAGGCCGACGACGGCGGTGGCGATCGCGTTCAGCATGATGGTCGAGATGACCTCGCTGACGCCGCGGTAGACCTTCAGCACACCGGCGACGCTGGCCCACAGACCGCCGACGAGCATGGCGGTGACCAGCAGCAGCGGGATCTGGATGAAGGACGGCAGGTCGACCTGGCTGCCGACGTACGCGGCGAACAGCACGCCGAGGCGGTACTGGCCCTCGACGCCGATGTTGAACAGGTTCATCCGGAAGCCGAACGCCGCGGCGCAACCGGCGATGTAGTAGACGGTGGTCCGGTTGAGGGTCAGCACCTGGCCGTCGGAGGCGGTGCCGTACCGGATCATCACGTCGAAGGCGTCGAAGGCGTTCTTGCCGGAGACCGCCAGCAGCAGGGAGCAGAGCGCCACCGAGAGCAGCACGGCCAGCACGGGCGCGGCCAGGGCGAGCAGGATCTTCTCACCGTCGAACCGCGAGGCGAACGAGCGCTTGGCGGCCGGGTTGGGACTGGTCATGGATTACTCCCCCGCCTGCGTGTCGTCGTCGGCGGTGTGGTCGGAGACCGTATCGGTGCCTTCGGCCGCGGCGGCCCGCTCCTCGGCGACGGCCTCGGGCTCGGACTCGATGTGGCCGCGGGCGGCGCCGGTCATGGCCGTGCCGAGGTCCTCGGCGGTGACGGTGGCGGGGTCGGCGTCGGCGACCAGGCGGCCGCGGTAGATCACCCGGATGGTGTCGGAGAGGCCGATCAGCTCGTCGAGGTCGGCGGAGATCAGCAGCACGGCGAGGCCCTCGCGCTGGGCCCTGCGGATGTGCTCCCAGATCTGCGCCTGGGCGCCGACGTCCACGCCGCGGGTCGGGTGGGCCGCGACCAGCAGCTTGGGGTTGTGGCTCATCTCGCGGCCGATGATCAGCTTCTGCTGGTTGCCGCCGGAGAGGGAGGCCGCGGTGACCTCGATGCCGGGGGTGCGGACGTCGAACTCCTCGACGATCCGCTGGGTGTCCTTGCGGGCACCGGCCGGGTCGAGCAGGACGCCCTTGGAGTTCGGCGTCTCGGTGACGTGGCCGAGGATGCGGTTCTCCCAGAGCGGGGCTTCCAGCAGCAGGCCGTGGCGGTGGCGGTCCTCGGGGATGTAGCCGACACCGGCCTCGCGGCGGGCGCGGGTCAGCTCTCCGGTGACGTCCTTGCCGCCGAGGGTCACGGTGCCGGCGTCCAGCGGCAGCATGCCCATGATGGCCTCGACGAGCTCGGCCTGGCCGTTGCCCTCGACGCCGGCGATGCCGAGGACCTCGCCGCGGCGGATGCGCAGCGAGATGTCGTCGAGGACGACGCGCTCGATGCCCTCGGCGTCGGTCTTGGCGATCCGCAGGCCGTCGACGCGGAGCATCTCGTCCTGGGTGACCGTCGACTCGCGGCTCTCCGGGGAGGGGAGCTCGGCACCGACCATCAGCTCGGCGAGCTGCCGGGCGGTGACGGTCTTGGGGTCGGCGTCGCCGACGGTGGTGCCGCGTCGGATGACGCTGATCGCGTCGGCGACCGCGAGCACCTCGTGCAGCTTGTGGGAGATGAAGATGACGGTGACGCCCTCCGCCTTCAGCTCGCGGAGGTTGTCGAAGAGCGCGTCCACCTCCTGGGGCACCAGGACGGCGGTGGGCTCGTCGAGGATCAGGATGGTGGCGCCGCGGTAGAGGACCTTGAGGATCTCCACGCGCTGGCGGTCGGCGACGCCGAGGTCCTCGACCAGGGCCTCCGGGCGCACGCCCAGGCCGTACTGGTCGGAGATCTCCTGGATCTTCGCCCGGGCCTTGGCGCCCATGCCGTGGATCTTCTCGCCGCCGAGGACGATGTTCTCCCAGACGGTGAGGTTGTCGGCGAGCATGAAGTGCTGGTGCACCATGCCGATGCCGAGGGCGATGGCGTCCGCCGGGGTGTTGAGCTGCACCTGCTTGCCGTTGACGGCGATGGTGCCCTCGTCCGGCTTCTGCATGCCGTAGAGGATCTTCATCAGGGTGGACTTGCCGGCGCCGTTCTCGCCCATGAGGGCGTGCACGGTGCCTCGTCGCACGGTGATGTCGATGTCGTGGTTGGCCACGACGCCGGGGAAGCGCTTGGTGATGCCGCGCAGTTCGACGGCCGGTGTCGCCGTCCCCGCGCTGGGGGTGCCGCCCTGGTCGAGGGCGGGATCGGAAGCGGTGATGGCGATCTCCTGTGGTCGTCGTGCGCACCGTTGCGCCGGAGTGCCTGGTGTCTGTGGGTGGAACGGGCGGGGCCCGGCGGGACGCGTCCTACGCGCCCCGCCGGGCCCTCCGGTGATGTCGTCGGCCCCGGTGCCACCGCCGGGCAGGAGGCGGTGGTCAGGAGCGCCGGATCAGTTCTCCGGGGTGGTGGGGATCTTGGTGGCGCCGGAGGTGATCGCCTGGGTGGCGGCGTCGAGCTTCGGCTGGATGTCCTTCAGGAAGCCACCGGTCTGGGACAGCGACACACCCTCGGCCTTGAGGTCGAAGTTCTTGACGCCGGTGATCGGGTTGCCGTCCTTGACCGACTTGATGTAGTCGAACACGGCGACGTCGACGTTCTTGACCATGGAGGTCAGGATGTTCGCCTTGTACTTGGCCAGAGCCGGCTGGTTGGCCTGGTCGGAGTCGACGCCGATGGCCCACTTGCCCTTGGATGCGACGGCCTCGATGGAGCCGTTGCCCGAGGAGCCGGCGGCGGAGTAGATGACGTCCGCGCCCTTGTCGAGCTGGCCCTGCGCGGCCTCCTTGCCCTTGCCGGGGTCGGTGAAGCCGCTGAAGTCCGGCGGGGTGGTGAGGTAGGTGGTCTCGACCACGACGTTCGGGTCGACGGACTTGGCGCCCGCCTTGTAGCCGGCCTCGAACTTCTTGATCAGCTCGGACTGCACGCCGCCGATGAAGCCGATGTGCTTGGCCTTGCTCTTGGAGGCGGCGGCGACGCCGGCGAGGTACGAGCCCTCCTGCTCCGCGAAGGTCAGCGAGGTGACGTTGCTCGGCTGGGTGTCGGAGGCCGAGTCGATGATCGCGAACTTGACGTTCGGGTTCTCCTTGGCGACCTTCTCGACCGCGGCCTGGTAGACGAAGCCGACGGCGACGACCGGGTTGTAGCCGGCGCTGACCAGGGACTTGAGGCGGGCCTCCTTGTCGGCCTCGGCCTCACCGGTCTTGGCCTCGGCCTCGGTGACCTGGACGCCCAGCTGGTCCTTGGCCTTGTCCAGGCCGCGGGCGGCGGAGTCGTTGAACGACTGGTCGCCACGGCCGCCGATGTCGTAGGCCATGCCGACCTTGATGCCGGAGGTGGCGCCCGAGGAGGCGCCGGACGAGGTGTTGTCGGTGCTCTTTGCGCCGCAAGCGGCGAGCGAGGCGATGCCCAGGGAACCCGAGAGCACTACCGCGGCGAGCTTCAGTGAACGGCGCAAGGGAGTATCTCCTTCTCACACACCCGTTTGGCGTGGTCGAGCGCCACCGTAACGCGCGTAGAACACAGTTGTATTACGGCCTGCGGAGGCATTCGGGTTGTTATCAAAATGTGGTCATCCGCCCGGACGAAACCGGACAGACCGCCACCTTTGTTCAACGCGATGTCACTACCGAGTGGTATCAGGACAACACCCTACGCCGATGCGTCCACGACAGGCAGAAGCCGCGCCGGGCTGCGGCCGGCGCGGCCTCCGAGCTGGGCTTCTCAGGTGCGCGCGTGCTCCAGGGCGAGTGCGCAGAACAGCTCCACCCCGATGCCGATCGACCGTTCGTCGACGTCGAACCGGCCCTGGTGCAGGTCCCGGACGCCCTTCTCGTGCGGGGCGCGGACACCGAGCCGGGCCAGCGCGCCCGGCGCGTGCTCCAGGTACCAGGAGAAATCCTCGCCGCCGAGGCTCTGCTCGGTGTCCTCCACCACCGGCGACTCTCCGTCGCCGAAGCACGCGGTCATCGCCCGCTCCAGCTGGCCGATCGACACGTGCTCGTTGACCACCGGCGGGACGCCGCGGTGGTAGTCGAGCGTCCACTTCGCCCGGTGCGTCTCGGCGATCCGGGCGATCAGCTCGTCCAGGATCTCCGGAGCCTCCCGCCAGCCGGCCAGCTCCAGGCAGCGGACGGTGCCCTCCAGCTCGGCGTGCTGCGGGATGGCGTTGGGCGCGGAGCCGGCGGCGATCCGGCCGAAGACCAGGCTGACGCCCCAGCGCGGGTCCATCCGGCGGCCGAGCGCCGCCGGCAGGTCCGCCGCCATCCGGGCGACCGCGGTCACCAGGTCGGTGGTGAGGTGCGGGCGGGCGGTGTGGCCGCCCGGGCCGTCGAGCGACAGCAGCAGCCGGTCGCAGGCCGAGGTGATCGCGCCGACCTTGAGGCCGATCCGGCCGACCTGCACCTTGGGGTCGCAGTGCACGGCGAAGATCCGGCCGACCCCCTCCATCCCGCCCGCCTTGATGACGTCCAGCGCCCCGCCCGGCATGACCTCCTCGGCCGGCTGGAAGATCATCCGGACCGGCTGCCGCAGCTCGCCCGACCGGGCCGCCTCGGCCAGCACCAGCGCCGTGCCCAGCACCACCGCGGTGTGCACGTCGTGCCCGCAGGCGTGCGCCCGCCCGGGCAGCGTGGAGCGGTAGGGCACGTCGGTCTTGGCGTCGTCGATCGGCAGCGCGTCGATGTCCGCCCGGAACGCCAGCAGCGGCGTGCCCTCGGGGGTGCCCGCCGGCACGATGTCGACCGTCATCCCGGTGCCGCCGGGGAGCACCCGCGGCTCCAGCCCGGCCTCGGTCAGCCGCTCGCGCAGCAGCCGGGTGGTGCGGAACTCCTGGCGGCCCAGCTCCGGGTGCCGGTGAAGATCGCGCCGGAACGCGATCAGCTCGGCCTCGTGCGCCCGTACCCGGGCGCGGAGGTCCGAGCCAGGGCGGACGGCGGTGGCGAGGGCGGCCCGATCAACGGGCTGAGGATCGTTCACCTCAACAAGAGTAGGCCGGTGGAGGGGATTTGGCCCGACTTCCCGCGAAGTCGTGCCCCTTTCGGTGCATAGCGGCCGGGCAGATGGGTATGACATTCCGATTCAGCCGCCTTCCTGGTGATCGCCGCCCTGCCCAACGAGCCCCGCCCCCGGGTGGACACGGCGCCCGCCGCGGACACGCCGCCCGGGAGGTCCGCCGACGGCCGCAACACCGGTGCGCGCCCCTGACGGGCTGTCCGGGCGGAGCCCCGGCAGGCCGTCAGAACCGGTCGACCGGGGTGTACGTGCCCCAGACCTCGCGCAGGGCGTCGCACACCTCGCCCACCGTGGCCCGCGCGGCCAGCGCCTCCTTCATCGGGTACAGCACGTTGTCCGGGCCGCCGGCCGCCCGGCGCAGGGCGTCCAGGGCGCTCCCGACCGCCCGGCCGTCCCGGTCGGCGCGCAGCCGGGCCAGCCGGGCGGCCTGCTGCTGCTCGATCGCCGGGTCGACCCGCAGCGGCTCGTACGGCTCCTCCTCGTCCAGCCGGAAGCGGTTCACCCCGACCACGGTGCGGGCGCCGGAGTCCTGCTCCTGCTGGATCCGGTAGGCCGTCCGCTCGATCGCGGCCTTCTGCAGGCCCTGCTCGATCGCGGCGACCGCCCCGCCGGCCTCCTCCACCTTCGCCATCAGGTCCAGCGCCGCGGCCTCCACCTCGTCGGTCATCCGCTCGACGACGAAGGAGCCGGCGAAGGGGTCGACGGTGGCGGTGACGTCGGTCTCGTAGGCCAGCACCTGCTGGGTGCGCAGGGCGAGCCGGGCGGCCTTCTCGGTGGGCAGCGCGATGGCCTCGTCGAAGCTGTTGGTGTGCAGCGACTGGGTACCGCCGAGCACCGCGGCCAGCGCCTGGACGGAGACCCGCACCAGGTTGACCTCGGGCTGCTGGGCGGTGAGCTGCACGCCGGCGGTCTGGGTGTGGAAGCGGAGCATCTGCGACCTCGGGTCCTTCGCACCGAAGTCGTCCCGCATGACGCGGGCCCAGATCCGCCGGGCGGCACGGAACTTGGCGACCTCCTCCAGCAGGGTGGTGCGGGAGACGAAGAAGAAGGACAGCCGCGGGGCGAAGTCGTCCACCGCCATGCCGGCCGCGACGGCGGTGCGGACGTACTCGATGCCGTCGGCGAGCGTGAAGGCAATCTCCTGCGCGGGGTCGGCCCCGGCCTCGGCCATGTGGTAGCCGGAGATCGAGATGGTGTTCCAGCGCGGGATCTCGGCCCGGCAGTACCGGAAGACGTCGGCGACCAGCCGCAGCGAGGGCTTCGGCGGGAAGATGTAGGTGCCGCGGGCGATGTACTCCTTGAGCACGTCGTTCTGGACCGTCCCGGAGAGCCGGGCCGGCGGGACGCCCTGGGCCTCGCCGACCAGCTGGTAGAGCAGCAGCAGCACCGAGGCGGGCGCGTTGATGGTCATCGAGGTGGAGACCTCGCCCAGCGGGATGCCACCGAACAGCACGCCCATGTCCTCGACGCTGTCGATCGCCACGCCGACCTTGCCGACCTCGCCGGACGCGAGGGCGGCGTCCGAGTCGTAGCCCATCTGGGTGGGCAGGTCGAAGGCGACGGACAGGCCGGTGGTGCCGTTGGCGATCAGCTGCCGGTAGCGCGCATTGGACTCGGCGGCGGTGCCGAAGCCCGCGTACTGCCGCATCGTCCACGGCCGCCCGGTGTACATGGTCGGGTAGACGCCCCGGGTGAAGGGGTACTCGCCGGGCCGGCCGAGCCTCTCCGCCGGGTCCCATCCGGCGAGGCTCTCGGGGCCGTACAGCGGCTCGATCGGCAGGCCCGACTCGGAGCGGCGGGGCTCGGACGGCATGGCGGTCCTCCGTGGTGGGGAGCCCGGGCGGCGGGGCCCGGGACGCGGACTGGCCGGGCTTCGCAATCTAGCCGGAGGAGGCCCCGGGCGGGTGGAGGCCGTGGCCGGGACGCCGCCCGCGACCGGCCGGGGGCCGGTTGAGATGATCGGCGGTGCAGACCGGACCGTTTTTGTGGGAGTGGCAATGACCGAGCAGAAGGTGGCCGTCGTCACCGGCGCCAGCAGCGGGATCGGCGCGGCCACCGCGCGCCGCCTGGCCGCGGACGGCTTCGACGTGGTGCTGACCGCGCGCCGCACCGACCGGATCGAGGCGCTGGCCAAGGAGATCGGCGGCCGCGCCCGCACCCTGGACGTCACCGACCGGGCGGCCGTGGACTCCTTCGCGGCCGGGATCGGCCGGGTCGACGTGCTGGTCAACAACGCCGGCGGCGCCATCGGCGCGGAGAGCGTGGAGAGCGGCGACCCGGCCGACTGGCGGGCCATGTACGAGGTCAACGTGATCGGCGTGCTCAACGTGACGCAGGCGCTGCTGCCCGCGCTGCGCGCCACCGGCGACGGCACGGTGCTCGTGATGTCCTCCACCGCGGCCCTGGCCGCGTACGAGGGCGGCGGCGGGTACGTCGCGGCCAAGCACGCCGCGCACACCATCGCGGCCACGCTCCGGCTGGAGCTGTGCGGAGAGCCGATCCGGGTGATCGAGATCGCGCCCGGCATGGTGAAGTCCGAGGGGTTCGCGGTGACCCGCTTCCGCGGGGACGAGGACAGGGCCGCCGCCGTGTACGCGGGCGTCGCCGAGCCGCTCACCTCGGAGGACATCGCGGACACCGTGTCCTGGGCGGTCACCCGGCCCCCGCACGTCAACATCGACCTGCTGGTCGTCCGCCCCCGCGCGCAGGCCGCCAACCACAAGGTGCACCGCGAGCTCTGAGCCCGCCGCCGCGGAGGCGGCCCCACGACGGGCTCCACAGGGGTCCGTCCGGGGTCCGTCCAGGGGGGAGGGAGCTGACGAAAAAGTGTCAACGTCACAACTTGATAGCTCGATCGAGTGAATTCTGCGCGCTCCCTCCCCAACTGATGAGCCCTCAACTACCTTGATGGCACAGCACGGGCACACGTCTGCGCGCCCGGCCCCTTTTCCCTCTTTCCGCTCTTCTCCGGTCCGCCGCGCAACTGTGCAGCGCCTACCTTTCGTCTCTGGAGCATCCCCCCTTCCCGCCCTCACGAGGAGGACCCGCTGGCCAGCGACATCCCGCCGCAGCGTCCCGACGCTTCGACGGATCCGTCCCTGCTCGGGCTGCACCGCTTCAACGAGGCCGACGCCGGCGCCGCCGAAGAAGCCCTGCTCGCCTGCTGCGGCAGCCACCGCTGGGCCCTGCGGCTCACCGCCCACCGGCCCTACCCCGACATAGAGTCCCTGCTCGCCGCGGCGAGCGAGGCCTCCTACGACCTGCGCCCGGCCGACCTCGCGGAGGCCCTGGCGGACGAGAGCTGGATGCCGCAGCCGCTGCTCGGGATGCGGGCGCCCGGCAGCCAGGCCGCGCACACCGCGCTGCGGGCGGCGCACGCGGCGTACGAGGCACGGTTCGGCCATGTCTTCGTGGTCTGCCTGGAGGGGGTGGCCCACGAGGAGATGCTCGACACCGTGCTCACCTCCATCCGCACCCGGCTGGCCAACGACCCGGACGAGGAGCGGCTGGTCGCCGCGGACGAGCTGCGCCGGATAGCGCTGATGCGGCTGGCCCACCTGGTGGCCCGGCACTCCGCGGAGGCCGGAGCCCGCTGACGACCGGCCGGTGCACCGCCCCGGCCGGTCACCCGCGCCGGGTCACCCGCGCTGGGCCGCCCGCAGCCGCGCCGCCTGCGCCCGGACGATCCGCTCGTCCGGCACGGGGGCGGGCTCGGCCGCGGTGCCGAGCGTGGAGAAGAAGGCGAGTGCCGTGCCCACCCGGGCGACCACGGCACGGCGGCGCAGCTCGGTGCCGCCCGATTCATCCGTCAGGGTGAATGCGGTGACCGCGTCCACCCCTTCCGGCACGGCTGCCTCGGCCCGCTCCAGCCGGTGCAGGGTGGTGACGGGCCTGGCCGGGGCGCCCTTGGCGCCGGGCCCGCGGCTCGCGCCGTCGACCGGGGTCGTCGAGCGGAACGTCCGGCACCGGGTCAGCAGCACGTCCAGGGCGCGGCGGACCTGCTCCGCGCGGCCGGGCTCGAAGGCGAGCAGCCCGGCGTAGACGGTGGCCTGGGGGCGCCCGGCCGGGGCCACGCTCAGATCGGTCTCGGCAAGCGGGCCGGACTTCCCCTTGTCCGGCGCCAGCGCGTCCAGGACGGGCTGGCAGGCCGGCACGTCCGCCGTCTCGCGCCCCGCCGCCGGCGCCGGGCGCCCCGGCTCGGGCCTCATCACGGTGACGCTCCATCCGGCGCCGAGGTCGGCCGCGGTGACGGTGGCGGCCCGCAGTCCGGCGGCGTCCAGGGTGCGTTCGGCCGGCACCGCCCGGTCCGCGGAGGCGGAGACGGTGGTGCATCCGACCGCCGACAGCAGCACGGCACCACAGAGGACGGTGCAGCAGAGGACGGCGGCGGGGCGGAGGGGCAAGGCGGTCCTCGTACGGCTCGGTCCGGGCATGGCGGGTCGGACGATCGGCACCGCAGTGCGACCGCACCGGCACAGCCTGTCACGAATCGGGGCCGCGTTAGGCCGTGAGTGCCTGATTGATCACACCTGAGCCCCCCGGAGGCGGTTCCCGACAAGGCGTCGATAGGATGCTCGCGGCCGGTGGACCGTACCCGGCCGGGCTGACCGACACCGAAGCCGGCCGAGCCCCCAATCGCTTCCGGAGGGTTTTCCGTGCCGGCTGGAACGCTGTACCGCGGCCGGGAAGGCATGTGGAGCTGGGTGGCTCACCGAGTCACCGGCGTCCTCATCTTCTTCTTCCTTTTCGCGCACGTCCTCGACACTGCTCTGGTCCGGGTCTCCCCGCAGGACTACGACAACGTCATCGAGACGTACAAGACGCCCCTCGTGAACCTGATGGAGTACGGCCTCACCGCCGCCATCCTGTTCCACGCGCTGAACGGCCTGCGGGTCGTGGCGGTCGACTTCTGGTCGAAGGGCGCCAAGTACCAGAAGCAGCTGCTGTGGACCGTCGTGGGCGTGTGGGTCGTCCTGATGGCCGGCGCCTTCTACCCGATCCTTCAGCACACTCTTCGCACCTGGTTCGGGGGCTGATCCGCGATGGCCAACGAGATCTCCGACACTCTTGTCGTCCCGTCCGCCCAGGCCCACACCGGCCAGGGCCTGGGTACCGGCAACCCTGCCGACGCGTTCGTCGTCGAGCCGGCCCGCACGCGCACCAAGAAGACCCCGCGCCGCACCCGTACCAACTTCGAGATGCTGGCGTGGCTGTTCATGCGGCTCTCCGGCGTGGTGCTGGTCTTCCTGATCCTCGGCCACCTGCTGATCATGCTGGTGCTGGACGGCGGCGTCTCCAAGATCGGCTTCGCCTTCGTGGCCGGCCGCTGGGCCTCGCCGTTCTGGCAGGGCTGGGACCTGCTGATGCTGTGGCTCGCCATGCTCCACGGCGCCAACGGCATGCGGACCGTCATCAACGACTACGCCGAGAAGGACTCCACTCGGCTCTGGCTGAAGACCATCATGGGTGCCGCCACGGTGTTCACCGTGCTGCTCGGCACCCTGGTGATCTTCACCTTCGACCCGAACATCTAATCGGCAGAGCCAGAGGCGCTTACCCCCATGCAGATTCACCAGTACGACACGGTCATCGTCGGCGCCGGCGGCGCGGGCATGCGCGCGGCCATCGAGTCGACCCAGCGCAGCCGCACCGCGGTGCTGACCAAGCTCTACCCGACCCGCTCCCACACCGGCGCGGCCCAGGGCGGCATGTGCGCCGCCCTCGCCAACGTCGAGGAGGACAACTGGGAGTGGCACACCTTCGACACGGTCAAGGGCGGTGACTACCTGGTCGACCAGGATGCCGCCGAGATCATGTGCAAGGAGGCCATCGACGCGGTCATCGACCTGGAGAAGATGGGTCTCCCCTTCTCCCGCACCGAGCAGGGCCGGATCGACCAGCGCCGCTTCGGCGGCCACTCGCGCAACCACGGCGAGGCCCCCGTCCGCCGCTCGTGCTACGCGGCCGACCGCACCGGTCACATGATCCTCCAGACGCTGTTCCAGAACTGCGTCAAGCACGGCGTCGAGTTCTTCAACGAGTTCTACGTCCTCGACCTGCTGATCAACGAGGGCCGCACGGCCGGCGTCGTCGCCTACGAGCTGGCCACCGGCGAGATCCACGTCTTCCAGGCCAAGGCGGTCGTCTTCGCCTCCGGCGGCACCGGCAAGATGTTCAAGGTCACCTCGAACGCGCACACCCTGACCGGTGACGGCCAGGCCGTGGCGTACCGCCGGGGCCTGCCGCTGGAGGACATGGAGTTCTTCCAGTTCCACCCGACGGGCATCTGGCGCATGGGCATCCTGCTCACCGAGGGCGCCCGCGGCGAGGGCGGCATCCTGCGCAACAAGGACGGCGAGCGCTTCATGGAGCGCTACGCGCCGGTCATGAAGGACCTCGCCTCCCGCGACGTCTGCTCGCGCGCGATCTACAGCGAGATCCGCGAGGGCCGCGGCTGCGGTCCGGACGGCGACCACGTCTACCTGGACCTGACGCACCTCCCGCCGGAGCAGCTGGACGCCAAGCTGCCGGACATCACCGAGTTCGCGCGCACCTACCTCGGCATCGAGCCCTACACGGACCCGATCCCGATCCAGCCCACCGCGCACTACGGCATGGGCGGCATCCCGACCAACGTCGAGGGCGAGGTGCTGCTGAACAACACCGACGTCGTCCCCGGCCTGTACGCCGCCGGCGAGGTCGCCTGCGTCTCGGTGCACGGCGCCAACCGCCTGGGCACCAACTCGCTGCTGGACATCAACGTGTTCGGTCGCCGCGCGGGTCTCGCCGCCGCCGAGTTCGCCGCCAACAACGAGTTCGTGCCGCTGCCGGAGAACCCGGCCGAGCTGGTGCAGGACATGGTCGACGCGCTGCGCGAGTCGACCGGCACCGAGTCGGTGGCGCAGCTCCGCAAGGAGATGCAGGAGTCCATGGACGCCAACGCGTCCGTGTACCGCACCGGCGACACCCTCAAGCAGGCCGTCGCCGACATCGCCGCGCTGCGCGAGCGGTACAAGAACGTCGCCATCCAGGACAAGGGCTCGCGCTTCAACACCGACCTGCTGGAGGCCATCGAGCTGGGCAACCTGCTCGACCTGGCCGAGGTCACGGTCGTCTCGGCGCTGGCCCGCGAGGAGTCCCGCGGCGGCCACTACCGCGAGGACTTCCCGAGCCGCGACGACGTGAAGTTCATGCAGCACACCATGGCGTACCGCGAGGAGGCCGCCGACGGCAGCACCTCCGTCCGCCTCGACTACAAGCCGGTCGTGCAGACCCGCTACCAGCCGATGGAGCGTAAGTACTGATGAGCACTCCGACCCTGGAGAAGCACTCGGCCGCTCTGGACGCGGCCGAGGCGGGCGCGACCGCGCTGATCAACGTCACCCTGCGGATCCGCCGGTTCAACCCGGAGGAGCACCCGGACCCGGTGTGGGTGGACTACCAGCTGCTGATGGACCCGAAGGAGCGCGTCCTGGACGCCCTCAACAAGGTCAAGTGGGAGCAGGACGGCACCCTGACGTACCGCCGCTCGTGCGCCCACGGCATCTGCGGCTCGGACGCCATGCGCATCAACGGCCGCAACCGGCTGGCGTGCAAGACGCTGATCAAGGACGTCAACCCGGAGAAGCCGATCACGGTCGAGCCCATCAAGGGCCTCGCGGTCCTGAAGGACCTGATCGTCGACATGGATCCGTTCTTCCAGGCGTACAAGGACGTCATGCCGTTCCTCATCACCAAGGGGAACGACCCGACGCGTGAGCGCCTGCAGTCCCAGGAGGACCGCGAGCGGTTCGACGACACCACCAAGTGCATCCTGTGCGCGGCGTGCACGTCGTCCTGCCCGGTGTTCTGGAACGACGGCCAGTACTTCGGCCCGGCCGCGATCGTCAACGCGCACCGCTTCATCTTCGACTCGCGCGACGAGGGTGCGGAGCAGCGGCTCGAGGTCCTCAACGACCGTGAGGGCGTGTGGCGCTGCCGCACCACCTTCAACTGCTCGGAGGCCTGCCCGCGCGGCATCGAGGTCACCAAGGCGATCGCCGAGGTGAAGCGCGCGCTGGTCACCCGCCGCTTCTGATTCGGAGCAGCGAACGCCCGAGGGCCCGTCCGGTTCGTCCGGACGGGCCCTCGGGCGTTCTGCCGTGCGGGGTTCAGCGCAGGGCGCCGAGGTCCTTCGGGGCGGCGGTGCCGTCGAAGGTCAGCAGGTGGCGGGCGGCGGTGACGGCGTACAGGTCGGGCCGGCCGTCGCCGTCGCCGTCGCCGGAGCTGCCGAGCAGCGGGTACTCGGCGGCGGGGAAGGTGCCGACGGCGGTGCCGGCGGACGGGTCGGCGAGCGCGGAGAAGTCGTACGTGCCGTCGGCCTGCTTCGCGATCGGGTACGTGCGCAGGGTGCCGGTGGCCCGCTCGCGGGACCACAGGGCGAGGCTGCCGTCGGCCGCGCTGCCGGGTGCGACCACGTCGTAGCCGGCCCAGGCGCCGGTGGTGGAGAGGCGTCGGACGGTCTGGTAGCCGTAGTTGAAGCCGGGGTCGGTGAGCAGCCAGAGGTCGCCGTCCTCGACGGTCAGCAGGGAGCTCTGCTGGTAGTCGTCGAGCGAGCCGAGCGCGACGAGCTGCTCGGTGTGCGACCAGTCAGTGGTGAAGGCCGGGTCGGCTGACTCCGGGCGGTGCACCAGGGTGACACCGTGCCGGAAGGCGCCCTGGTCGAAGTTCCGGTACAGGTACAGCGCCGTCCCGCCGGGCCGGTGGGCGAGCAGGTCGTCGACCGGGCCGTGGCTGCCCGGGTCCCAGCCGCGGTGTGCGAGCCGGTAGGCGGACCAGTCGGTCGTGTCGGGGGCGAGGGTGGCAGGGAGGATGGTGGCCGCGGCGGTGCTGTCGCCCGCGGCGCTGACGATCTGCAGGGAGCCGTCGCTGCCGGGGACGAGGATGTCCGGTACGCCGTCGCCGTCGACGTCGCCCGGGGCGCTCGGCGGCGGAGTGGGGTTCCACGGCGCGTAGAAGGTGTAGACGACCGGCCGGGAGGCGTTGCCCGCCTCGTCGAAGGCCTGCACCGTGAGGATGTTGGTGCCCCAGTCCTTCGGCTTCAGGGTGAAGGTTGCGCTGCCGTCCGCGGCGGGCCGCACGGCGCCGGTGCAGTCGTTGCCGACGCTCGGGGTGCCGTTGAGGACGTACCGGTAGCAGGCCACGCCGGAGGCGGCGTCGCTGCCGGCGACGGTGAAGGTGCCGGTCTGGCCGGCGTACTTCTGCGGGGTCCGGCCGCTGTCGGAGGCCGGGAAGTCGGCCGAGTCGACGGTGAGGGCGGGTGCGGTGGTGTCGATGCGGAAGCGGCACTCGGCGGTGGGGGCTCCGCCGCCGGCGCCCTTGGCCTGCCAGGTGTAGGTGCGGCCCTCGGTGAGGCCGGCGGGCCGGGCGGTGGCGGTGCCGTCGACCGCGTCGCCCTCGCCGTCGAAGACCTTGCTGCCCGTCTCGTCCCAGACCTTGAAGCGCGCCCGGTCCGCGGCGGTGCGGGCGGTGAGGGCCGGCGCGGCGGTGGCGATCCAGCCGGGCGCCGTGGTGCCGTCGCAGGCGTCGGTGCGGACGCCGGTGCCGAAGAAGCCCGGGCTCGGCACGACGGCGGGGTCGGTGGCACGGCCGTCGGTGGCGGCGGAGGCCACCGGTGCTGCCAGGAGCCCGGTGGCGAGGGCGATGCCGGCGGCCGAGGCCAGCAGGCGCGGAGAGACCGTACGGAACACTGTGTGATCCACCCCAAGGAGACGCACGCGTGTACGCACGGTGCGCACACGGCGGAGATCATTCCAGCCGAACTCCCCGCCGGGCAAAGGGTTTCGGCGTCAGTCCGCGGAGCGGGCGCGCAGGCCGCGGACGCCGAGGACGCCGATGGCGATGCCGAGGACGAGGGAGGTCGCGGCGAGCAGGAGGTGGACCCAGAAGAAGGCGGTCGGCTGGGAGTGGTCGCCGCCGGTGAAGGCCTGGCCGCCGGAGTCCTTCCAGAGATTCTTGACGAAGGTCGTCCAGATGATCAGGGACCACACGCCGAAGGCGGTGAGGAACCAGGAGGTGCGGCGGCTGAGCTTCATCGGGGGTCCTTCGCGGGCGTCGGTGTGCTGCCCGTCCAGTATGCGCAGCCCGCCCGGGCGCATCCGTTCGGGGGGAGTCGGCGGCGGCCGGGCGGCGCCGGGCGGCCCGGCGGGTACGTTCCGGAAATGCTGACCGACCGTCACTTCGTCCACCGATGTGCCGCCGCAGCCGCCGCCGGCCTGTTGGCCCTCGCCCCGGGTGCCGCCGCGGCCGTCCCGCAGGCCGCCGCCGAGGCCGTCGGCGGCGAGCGGCTGGCCCGGCCCGGGGTGCAGGTGGCCCCGAACTCGGGCGCACCGGACCTGCCGGGCAGTCTGACCGGGCGCTCCTGGCTGGTCGCCGACGGCACCACCGGCGAGGTGCTGGCCTCGTACAACGCGCACACCCGGCTGCCGCCGGCGTCCACCCTGAAGATGCTGTTCGCCGACACGGTGCTGCCCAAGCTGGACCGCGAGGCGGTGCACCGGGTCGCCCCGGAGGAGCTCACCGGGCTGGGCGCGGGCAGCAGCCTGGTCGGGATCAAGGAGGACCTCGACTACAAGGTGGAGGACCTGTGGCGCGGGGTCTTCCTGAGCTCCGGCAACGACGCGGTGCACGTGCTCGCCCACATGAACGGCGGGATCGAGCGGACCGTCGCCCAGATGCAGGCCAGGGCGGACGCGCTGCAGGCCAACGACACGAACGTGGTCACCCCGGACGGCTACGACCAGGACGGCCAGGTCTCCTCGGCGTACGACCTGACCCTGTTCGCCCGCGCGGGCCTGCGCAACCCGGACTTCCGGGCGTACTGCTCGACCCGGGACGCGCAGTTCCCCGGCGCCGTCGACCGGGCCACCGGGCAGCGCGGCAGCTTCGGCATCGCCAACACCGACCGGCTGCTGGGCAAGTACCCGGGCCTGATCGGCGTGAAGAACGGCTACACCACCAACGCCGGCTCGACCTTCACCGGTGCGGCCGAGCGGGACGGCCGGCTGCTGCTGGTCACCGTGATGCACACCTCGACCTACCAGAAGGTGTACGACGAGGCCGCCGCCCTGCTCGACTGGGGCTTCGCCGCGGTCGACCGGGTGACGCCGGTGGGTGTGCTGGCCGAGGACACCTCGGCCGTGCAGGCCGCTCCGTCGGCCGAGCCGCGGCCCAACCCGGTGCCGGACGTCGTGCCTTCCGCCGCGCCGAGCCCGCACCGGCCGGCGCCCGCCGCCCCGCCGGTGGCCGCCCCGGCCCCGGACCGCGAGTCCGAGCGCGCGCACCGCAAGGGCGGCACGGCAGGGATGCTGGCCGCCGGGCTGTGCGCGGCGGCCGCGGTGGCGGCGGCCCTCCGGCTGCGCCGGCAGCGGGCCGGGCGGCTCTCGCTGCGCCCGGCGCTGCGCCGGTGGGCCGGCGCCGCCACGGCGGTGCGGCGGCGCTGACCCGGGCCGGGGGCCGCCGCGGGCGTCAGCGCCGGCCGCGGGCCCGGGCGGCGCGGAGCGCCTTGCGGGCGGCGCGGGTGGCGAACGGCGGAAGCACGTCGATGGCGATCTTCCGTGCGGTGGAGCGCTGCGGGGGGGCCGGGCGGGCGGCGGGCGCACCGTTCGGCTGCGGGCCGTCGAAGGCGAGCCGGTAGCAGGTGTGGCCGGCGATGAGCTCGTCGTCCATCCGGAAGCCCTCGGCCTTCCAGTCGCGGGCGAGCAGTTCCTTCTGCACGGCCTCGGCGTCGCCCCAGGTGCCGTAGAACTTCTCCGGCGTGAGGCAGACCGGCTTCAGGCCGAGGTCGAAGACCGCCTCCCAGACGGCGGCGGCCACGCCGGGGGTGTGCGGGGCCCGGTAGTCGTCGAAGGCCACCACGCCGTCCTTGGCGAGGACGTCCCGGGCGACCAGCACGTCGCCGGCGACGTGCTCGTACAGGTGCGAGGCGTCCACGTGCACGAAGCGGCAGGAGTCGGCCGGGATGCGGCCGTCGGCCAGCACCGAGGTCGGCGCCTGGACGATGGCCGGCAGCTCCGCGTGGAACGCCAGGTAGTTGGCCTCGAAGGCCTGTCGGGTGAGGGTCTTGCGGTAGGACATCGCCATCTCGGCCGAGTTCTCGTCGTCCGGGGCGTCCGAGTCGAAGAGGTCGCAGACGGTGAAGGTCTCGCCGGGCTGCAGGTACTGGCCCAGTACGACGGCGCTGCGGCCGAGGTAGGCGCCGAGTTCCAGCAGGTCGCCGGTGGTCCCGGCGGCGGTCTGGCGGCTCAGCAGCCAGCCGAAGATGTCCTGGTCTGCCTTCCAGAACCAGCCCGGCACGTCGTCCGGCGTGCGCGGGACGGGGGTGGCGGCGGTGGTCTCTGCGCTGGTCACGTGGCGCTCCAGGTGTGGCGGCGGACAGGATGTCGCGATGCGGGCTCGGCCGGCGGGGGTGTGCCGGATGAGAGCCGGATGAGAAGTAGGACGTGATCCTAGTCACGTCCGAGTGTGCCCGACAGGGGGCCGGACTCACTTCTCGTGGGACGCTTCGATCAGCCTGCGGCCCTGGTCGTGGGTACGCATCCGGGCGGCGGCCGGATCGGCCAGGGCCGTCCAGGCGGCGCAGTAGAGGAGCAGCCGGGCGACGAAGTCGATCCACAGCAGCAGCGCCACCGGGACGCCGAAGGCCCCGTACAGGCTGCGGCCCGCCACCGAGCCGAGGTACGAGGAGAGGGCCACCTTGAGCACCTCGAAGCCGATCGCGCCGATCAGTGCGCCGCCGAGGAGGGCCCGGCGGGTCTGGTCGGTGATCCTCGGGAACGGCGCCAGCAGGTAGGCGAAGAGCAGCAGGTCGGCGCCGACGGCGATGACGAAGCCGGCCAGGGTGAGCACGGCGCGGCCGGCCCCGCCGGACAGGCCGATCGCATCGGCGAGACGCCGGGTGAGGGTGGTGGCGCCCGCGGAGGCGCCGAGGGAGAGCAGGCAGACCGCGCCGAGGCCGAGCAGCACGAGGCAGTCCCAGGCCTTGCGGACGAGCACCTTCCCCGGGTCCTCGGGCAGCCGCCACACGGCGCGGATCGAGCTGCGCATGGTCTCCACCCAGCCGAGCCCGGACAGCAGCAGGATCACCCCGCTGATCACACCGACGGTGGCCGCGTTGGCGACCAGCGCGTCCAGGTCGACGGCGTCGGAGAGGCCGGAGGCCTGGTCGGCGATGTCCTGCTGGAGTTCGTCCACCCGGGCGTCGGAGAGCGTCGCGGCGGCGATCGCCAGGGCCACGGTGAGCAGCGGAAAGAGTGCGAGGAAGCCGAAGAAGGTGACCGCGCCGGCCAGTCGGTTGCCCTGGGTGTCCGTGAAGAGCCGGTAGGCCTTCCAGGCACGGCTCTGCATCAGGCGGGCCACGAGCGGGCCGACGACCGGGAGACGGGCGAGGAATTCCACGGGCCTACCCATCGGATCACCTGAAAGAGCGACGACCGATCCTGTATACCGCCCGCTCCGGGCGGAGCGGCCGAGCCCGTCGGCGCGGCGGCCGGGCAGTGCCTGAGTGGCCTACAACCCGCCGGCGGGGTCAGGTGCCGATGTCGGAGGCGGTGCCGTCGGGGCGGGTGGTGCCCGCGGGGGGTGCGGCGGGGCGGCCCTGCGGCGGGGTGACGTCGCGGACGGCGGCGGCGCGCTTGGCCCGGCGGGCGGCCCGGGCGGCGAGCTGCCGTGTCCGGGCGAGGGCGCGCACGCTCTGGAAGGTGAGGTAGCGGCCGTGGCTGAGCAGTTCGGTGCGCACGCCCTCGGCGCCGGCGGCGGGCCGGTAGCCGGAGGGGCGGAGCCGGGCGCAGTGCCGGGCGGCTCTGCGGAAGAACTCGCGGCGGTCGCCGGGCGGCACCCGGTCGGGGCGGCTGACCACGGTGCTGAGGTGGTGGACCATCCGGGCGAAGACCACCGGCCGCCAGCGGTCGAGGTCGGGGCGCCGGTCGAGGAAGGCGAAGACCAGGTCGTACTGGTCGAAGATGTCGAAGTGCTTGCGGCTGACGGTGGCGAGTATGTTCCCGCCCTGCTTGCGCTGGCGGTAGTGGACGCCGACCCGGTCGAGCATGGTCATCCGGCCGGCCGCGAGCAGCGCCGGGAAGGTCCACGGGGTGTCCTCGTAGTACCCGGCGGGGAAGGTGAGGCCCTCGGCGTCGATCCAGTCGCGGCGGTAGGCCTTGTTCCAGACCACCATCAGCAGGTCGAGGAGGTCCGGGCGGCCGTCCAGGTCGAACACGTCCGGGCTCGAACGGGCGAACAGCGGTGCCGAGTTGGAGCGTGCCACGCGGCCGTCCCAGTAGGTGCGCGCGTAGTCGTAGACCAGGATGTCCGGGTCGGCGCAGGCCTCGAGGCGGTCGTCGACGGCCTGCAGCAGGCCGGGGGTGAGCGTGTCGTCGCTGTCCAGGAAGATCACGTAGTCGCCGGTGGCGACCTCGAGGCCGGCGTTGCGGGCGCGGCCGAGGCCCACGTTCTCGTCGAGGTGCAGCACCTTGATGCGCGGATCGCGCCCGGCGGCCTCGTCCAGGATCGCCCCGCAGCCGTCCGGCGAGCGGTCGTCGACGGCAACGAGCTCGAAGTCAGCGCACGACTGGGACAGCACCGAGTCGAGGCACTCGGCCAGGTACTCCTCGACCTGGTAGACGGGGACGATCACGCTGAAGCGGGGCATTTGCAGCTCATTCTAAGGGGGCGCTCAGTCGACCGTGATCTCCGGACGGGTCTCGCCCGGGAACCGGCGCGCGGCCAGCGGCAGACTAGCCGCCGCGGCCCGGGCCGCGCACCCCCCGACCGGTCGGACAGGTCTCGACCGCTGGCCGTACCATCGGGTCACCCCCGTGCGCGGTGGCGCCCCCGGCCCCGCCGCACCGCCCACTCCCCAAGAGGCCGACCATGCCCGAAGCCCGCGAGCCGAACGCCGCGTCCGTCCCCGCCGGCGGCGCCACCGCCGAGGCCTCCTACACGGAGCGCCTGGTGACCCTGGAGCAGTCCGGCATCAAGCGGCTGCTGCCCACCCAGGCCCCGTACCGCTGGAACCTGCGCCGGCTGGGCCTCGGCCGGGTGCTGGACGTGGGCTGCGGCGTCGGCCGGAACCTGCAGAACTGCGGCCCGGACAGCGTCGGCGTGGACCACAACGAGACCTCGGTGGCCACCGCCCGGGCCCGCGGCCTGACGGCGTACACCGCCGACGAGTTCCGGGCGGACCCGGAGCTCAGCCGGCCCGGCGCCTTCGACAGCATGCTGGTCGCGCACGTGCTGGAGCACCTGGACCTGGAGACCTGCAAGGAGCTGATGGCCGGCTACCTGCCGAGCATCCGCTCCGGCGGCAAGGTCGTGCTGATCACCCCGCAGGCGGCGGGCTACCGCTCCGACCCGACGCACGTGCGCTTCGTCGACTTCGAGGGGCTGCGCACCCTCGCCGGGGAGTTCGGGCTCCGCATCGGGCGGACGTACTCCTTCCCGCTGCCGGAGGCCGCGGGCAAGGTCTTCAAGTACAACGAGTACGTGCTCGTCGGCCTCGTTCCCTGACCTGCCGTACCGGGGGCGCCCGGGCCCCGGACGGTAGGATCTCCGTACATCTGTGCCGATTCACCCGCGGCCGACGCCCCCGATGAAAGGCCCGCAAGCCCGATGGCCCCTCGACTCTCCGTCGTCGTCCCGATCTACAACGTCGAGCGCTACCTCGAGGAGTGCCTGGACTCCATCGCCGCCCAGACCTTCACGGATCTGGAGTGCGTCATGGTGGACGACGGCTCCAAGGACGGCAGCGCCGCCATCGCCGAGGCGTACGCCTCGAAGGATCCGCGGTTCCGGCTCGTGCAGCAGGAGAACAAGGGCCTGGGGGCGGCCCGCAACACCGGCTACCGGCACATCGCCGAGGGCACCGAGTTCCTCGCCTTCGTCGACAGCGACGACACGCTCCCGCCGAGCGCCTACGAGCTGATGATCGGCACCCTGGACGAGACTGGCTCCGACTTCTGCACCGGCAACGTGCTGCGCTTCCGCGCCGTCGGCTACTACCAGTCGGGCGGCCACCGCAAGCCGTTCAAGGAGACCCGGCTGCGGACGCACATCACCGAGATCCCCACGCTGGTCACCGACCGCACCGCGTGGAACAAGGTCTACCGCCGCTCCTTCTTCGACGGCGCGGAGATCCTCTACCCCGAGGGCATCCTGTACGAGGACGCCCCGGTGAGCGTGCCCCACCACTACCTGGCGACCAGCGTCGACGTGCTCTCCGAGCCGATCTACCACTGGCGCGAGCGCGAGGTCGGCGAAATGTCGATCACGCAGATGAAGACCAACCCGAAGGGCCTGATCGACCGGGTCACCTCGATGGAGCTCGTCCGGGCCTGGCTGCTCAAGCAGACCGACCCGAAGTTCAAGCGCTACCTGCGCACCTACGACGAGAACAACCTCGTCGAGGAGATCCCGATGTTCTTCTGGTCCGTCCTGGAGGGCGACCGGGACTACCGCAACGCCTACCAGGAGTGCGTCGGCCGGCTGCTGCGCGCCATCGGCCCCGAGCAGATCCGCAAGCTGCGCGCGCCGCTGCGCCTCAAGTACCACCTGACCCTGCAGGGCCGGATGGACGAGCTCGTCGAGCAGATGCGGTTCGAGAAGGACAGCAACGGCGCCGCCCCGGCCCGCGGCCTGCTCCGCGCCTACGCCGACTACCCGTTCCTGCGCGGCGGCCGCAAGAGCGTGCCCGCCGACGTGCTGCGGCTGGACAACGCCCTGGTCATGCGCAGCCGCCTCTACGAGGCCTCCTGGGTGGACGGCAGGCTCCGGCTGGCCGGCCACGCCTTCCCCGAGCACCTCGGCGTCGAGAACCGCACCGACATGGTCCGGCTGCTGGTGCTCCGCGAGGCCAAGGGCCGCCGGGTGCTGGCCCTGCCCGCCAAGGCGCAGTACAGCCCCGAGGCCACCGCCAGCTCCCCGCACGACCTGTACAGCTGCGACTGGGCCGGCTTCTCGGCGACGATCGACCCCAAGCGGTTCAAGCACCGCGGCGAGTGGCGCGAGGGCTCCTGGCGGGTGCTGGTCGCCGGCATCGGCAAGGGCGGCGTCTACAAGGGCCGGATCTCCGGCGGCTGGAGCGACTCCGCCGAGTACCCGCCGGTGCACTGGGTCGAGCAGGACGTCCGGGTCGTGCCGTGGCTCAAGGACAACCACCTCAACCTGCGCATCGAGCGGGTGCGGGTGCGGGCCGCCGGCGTCACCGCCTCGGGCGGCAGCGTGACCGTGGCCGGCCTCGCCGTCTCCGGGCTGAACCTGGCCGGCGCCCGGCTGCGCCTCAAGCACGTCGAGTCCGACCGCGACCTGCACTTCCCGCTGGAGCTCGGCGCCCCGGCCGGCCGCGAGGTGCCGTTCTCCTCGACCGTCCCGATCGCCGACATGACGGCCGTCCGCGAGGCCTGGGCCGCGCTCGACCCGGGCTCCGCCGAGCGGCTGCGCGACCGCTGGGACACCGAGGTCGAGCTCGCCGACGGCACCACCGTCCCGGTGGTGCTGGACGAGCGGGCCGCGACCGAGCAGCTCGACCTGCCGATCGCCGGCGACACCCGGGCGCTGTACACCAAGGCCTCCCCCAGCGGGTACCTGCAGTTCGCCGACCAGGTGCTGCAGCCGGTGATCGACGGGATCACCGCGGCCCACGACACCGAGGGCTTCCTGGTCAGCGGCTCGTTCCCGCTCGGCGGCACCCACCGCTACGAGCTGGTGATCCGGCACAGCTGGCGGGAGGAGGAGCACTGCTACCCGGTGGAGATCACCGACCGCCGGTTCAAGGCCGCGCTGCCGGCCGTGCCGACCGCCTCCTTCGCGGGCCGGGTGCCGCTCGCCATGGGCACCTGGGAGGTCTTCTTCCGCCGTGTCGGCGCCGCCGCCGACACGCTCTGGCCGACCGCGCTGCTCTCCCCCTCCTGCCACGGCACCCTGCCGCTGGAGGTCGAGGCCCGCGGCAAGCGGATCACCCTGGAGCGCCGCGGTTACGACGGCCTGTCGCTGGAGTCGCACCAGGCGCTGCTCCCGGAGGAGCGCAGCGGCTACTCGCAGCGCAAGCTGCGGCACGGCTTCACCGAGCGGCAGACCCGCCCGCTGACCGACAGCGTGCTGTACGTGTCCCCGCTCGGCGGCCGCTACGCGGACTCGGCGCGGGCGATCCACGAGGAGCTCGTCCGCCGCGGGGCACCGCTGCGCCACCTGTGGACCTCCTACGACATGCAGGCCGACCTGCCGCAGACCGCCGAGGCCGTCCGGCAGTGGAGCCCGGAGTGGTTCGAGGCGCTGGCCACCGCCCGGTACGTCGTCACCGGTACGCACCTGCCCGACTTCTTCGTCCGCCGCGAGGGCCAGACCGTGCTGCAGACCTGGCACGGCACGCCGCTCAAGCGGATCGGCCACGACTTCGAGAAGATCTGGTTCACCGACTCGGAGTACCTCAAGCACCTCGGCCACGAGGTGCCGCAGTGGAGCCTGCTGCTCTCGCCGAACCGCTGGTCCACCCCGGTGCTGCGGCGGGCCTTCCGCTTCGAGGGCGAGATCGTCGAGTCCGGCTACCCGCGCAACGACGTGCTGTTCGCCGCGGACCGGGAGAAGACCGCGGAGCGGGTCCGCGAGCGGCTCGGCCTTCCGGAGGGCAAGAAGGTGGTGCTCTACGCGCCGACCTTCCGCGAGGACCGCCGCCGGCCGCAGGACGGCTACCAGCTCGACCTGCGGCTCGACCTGGCCGCCGCCCGGGCCGCGCTCGGCGACGACCAGGTGCTGCTGGTGCGCACCCACGACATGGTGTGCGGCCAGGTCGCGGACGCCGGCAACGGCTACGTCTGGGACGTCTCCACCTACCCGGACGTGCAGGAGCTGCTGCTGGTCGCGGACGTGCTGGTCACCGACTACTCGTCGATCATGTTCGACTTCGCGAACACCGGCCGGCCGATCCTCTTCTTCACCTACGACCTGGAGCACTACCGGGACAACCTGCGCGGCTTCTCCTTCGACTTCGAGGCGACGGCCCCCGGGCCGCTGCTGGCCACCTCGGAGGCCGTGGTCGAGGCGCTCGGCCGGATCGACCGGGTCGCGGCCGAACACGCCGAGGCGTACGCCGTGTTCCGCGAGACGTACAACGACCTGGACGACGGCCGGGCCGCGGCCCGGGCGGTGGACGCGCTGCTGGGCTGAGGCCCTCTGAGGGGCTGCCCGGAGGGTCGTACACCCTCCGGGCAGCGGTTCGCCCCCGACGCACCCCCGTGTACTGGGGAAACTCCCAGGGGCAGGCGGTTGACCTGCGCGTCGGACCCGGTGTGAGATGGCGTCCGCAGTTCACGCCAGTGTCGTCGCCGCTCCCCCGGCCCTCCCCCAAGCGACACGACGGGGACAGCCGGCCCACCCGGCCGCCAGCACCTCGGAGAGCCGCCCCCGATGCCCACCGCCACCGTGCCCGCCACCGCCTCCTCCCCGGAGGCGGCGAACCCCGCCGAGCCCGAGCCCGCCGTCTTCGGGGCCCGTGCCGTCCGCTGGACGGAGCGCGGGCTGGAGATCACCGGCTTCGCCCACCCCGGCGACCGCGACACGGGCCGCCTCTCCGCCGGGCTCACCACGCTCACCGCAAAGCCGGGCGGGCGAGCCCGTCCGATCCTGCTCCGCACCCGCCGGGTGCACCTCCCCGAGGCGACCGACGAGAGCGGCCAGGCCCGCTTCAACCACGACTGGTCGGGTTTCACCGCCGTCCTCGACCTGGAGCGGCTGCGGTCGGGCGGGGGCTGGAAGAAGGGCGTCTGGCGGATCGGCGCCACCCTGGTGGCGGGCCTGCGCCGGCACACCGGCCCGCTCGCCCCGCACTGGTGCGGCTCGGCCGAGTACCCGACACTGCGCTGGGTCGACCACGACGTGCGGATCGTCCCGTACTTCGCCACCGACCAGGGGCTGCGGCTGCGGGTCGAGCAGGTGCGTGCCCGGATCACCGGCCTCACCGCGGACGGCGGCGTCCTGCACCTGTCCGGGCAGGGCGACCTGCCGGAGGGCACCGTGCTGCGGCTGCGCCACCGGCAGTCCGAGGCACTGCTGGACCACCCGGTCGGCGCCGACGGTTCCGGCTTCGCCGTCGACCTGCCGCTCGCCCCGCTCACCGCGGACGGCCGCGAGGCCGAGGACTTGGAGCACTGGGACGCCGAGTTCGCGCTGCCGGACGGCGGTCGCCTGCGCGCCGTCCTCGACGAGCGCGGGGGCCCGGTGTCCGGCCTGCACCGGCTGCCCGGCACCGACCGCGTCCTGCACGTCAAGCAGCTCGCCGACGGCCACCTGCAGCTGTGCGTCCAGGGCGGCGGCGTACTGGTGGACTCCGTCGCCTCGGACGGCGACGGCTTCGACCTGGGCCTGCACGCCCTGCTGCCCGGCGACGGGCCGCTGGAGCTCGTGCTGCGGCACTCCAACGGCACCGGCGAGGTGCGCCGCCCCGTCGCGCGGGCCGAGCGGACGGCCGTCCGGGTGCCGGCCGTCGTCACCGCCTCCGACGGCGTCGCGCACCCGCTCCGCCAGGGCGTGTGGGAGCTGTGGCTCCGCCCGGTCGGCGACGCGTCCGCCGAGCAGTCGCTGATGCTCGCCCCCGCCGTGCTGGACGACCTGCCCGCCGAGATACGGACCGACGGCGACAAGCGCATCGTGCTGCAGCGCCGCTGGCACGACACCCTGCTGGTCGACTCGACGCCGGTGATACCGGCGGCCGAACGCAGCGCCTACGCCCAGGAGCGGCTGCGCACCACCGGCTACCGGGCGGCCCGGGAGCTGCCGCTGCGCGAGGCCGTGCTGTACGACGTCTTCGGCGGCCGCGGCTACGCGGACTCCCCGAAGGCCGTCCACGCCGAACTGGTGCGGCGCGGCGCCGGGCTGGAGCACCTGTGGGTGGTGGACGACGCGCAGGCCGCGGTGCCGCCCGGCGCCCGGGCCGTCCGCTCGCACAGCGCCGAGTGGTACGAGGCGCTGGCCACCAGCCGCTACCTGGTCGGCAACACGCACTTCCCCGACTTCCTCCAGCGCCGCCCCGGGCAGGTGGTCGTGCAGACCTGGCACGGCTCGCTGCTGAAGCGGATAGCGCACGACGTGGAGAACGCCTGGCTGGCCGACCACGGCTACCTGGAGGCGCTGGCCCGCGAGGTGCCGCAGTGGAGCCTGCTGGTCTCCCCCAGCGCGTTCGCGACGCCGATCCTGCGGCGGGCGTTCCGGTACGAGGGCGAGGTCCTGGAGTCCGGTTACCCGCGCAACGACGTGCTGGCCGTCGGCGAGGGCGGGCAGGCCGTCCGGCAGCGGCTGGGCATCCCCGACGGGAAGCGGATCGTGCTGTACGCGCCGACCTGGCGGGAGGACCAGCAGCGCGCCAACGGCGACGGCTTCGAGCTGGGCCTGCGGCTCGACACGGACGCCGCCCGGGCCGCCCTCGGCGAGGACCACGTGCTGCTGGTGCGGCCGCATGCCCACGTCCGCGAGCCGCTGCCGGGTGCCGGGGACGGCTTCCTGTACGACGTCGGCGACTACCCGGACGTGCAGGAGCTGCTGCTCGCCGCGGACGTGCTGGTCACCGACTACTCGTCGATCATGTTCGACTTCGCCATCACCGGCCGGCCGATCCTCTTCTTCACCTACGACCTGGAGCACTACCGGGACACCCTGCGCGGCTTCTACTTCGACTTCGAGGCGGAGGCTCCCGGGCCGCTGATCCCGACCTCGGACGAGGTGATCGCGGCGCTGCGCGACCTGGCCGGCCCGGCCGAGCTCACCGGGGCGCACGCCGCGGCGTACGAGCGGTTCCGCGCCACCCACTGCCGTCTGGACGACGGCGGTGCCGCCGCCCGGGTGGTGGACCGGATGCTCGACCTCGCACGGCGACCGTGACCGATCGGGAGTTCGGTTCCACCGATAAGGTGGGCCACCACGTCCCCGCCCGACCCTGAGGCAGACCGATGACCGCACTTCTCGACGACCCCACGGCCGAGGACTGGGAGCACGCCAGGCACGCCCGGCGCGTCCCGGCCCGGTGGCGGCTGCCGCTGTACGTCGGCGTCAGTGTGGAGGCCGTGCTGCTGCTCTGGTGGGCCGCCTTCTACCCGGGCCTGACCAGCTACGACTCGGCGGCCTACGTCTCGCAGGTGACCACCGGCTACTGGAGCTCCGAGCACTCGGTGGCCTACAACGTGCTGGTCCTGCTCGCCCTGCACGTGCCGGGCAAGCTCGCCGTGCTGACCCTCGCCCAGACCTTCCTGGCGTCGGCGGTGCTGGCGTACACCTGTGTGGCCCTGAAGGGCCTCGGTGCGCGGGCGCGCTGGACGGCGCCGATCGCGCTGCTGCTGGCGATGGCGCCGCCGACCGGTGCGTTCGTCGTCTACATCTGGAAGGACGTGCCGTTCACGCTGTGTTCGGTGCTCGCCTTCGCGGCCGGCGCGCGGCTGGTCTCCCGCCGGGCGAACCGGGCGGACTGGTGGGTGCTGGCGGCGGCCCTGGTCGGCATGGGCCTGTTCCGCAACAACGGCCTGGGCGTGGCGCTGATCGCCGGCCTGGCGCTGGCCGTGGGTATCCGCGGCCGCCGGGTCCGCCTGACCGTGCTGACGCTGTTCGCGGTGGGCCTGTCGCTCGTCCTCCAGCTGGTGGTCTACCCGTCGCTGGGCATCAAGCAGCCGGCCAAGAGCTCGGTCTACTCGCTGAACTACCACGACGTCGCGGTGGCGTACGCCTCCGAGCCGGGCCTCTTCAGCGCGGCGGACAAGGCCGTGATGGCCCAGGTCACCCCGTTGGCCGACTGGACCAGGGGCGGCAGCAACTGCTACGTGTCGGACCAGCTGGTGCTCGCCTGGAACTTCGACCGGCCGGCCGCGGAGCGGGTCAACGACCGGCTGATGCAGATCTGGACGAAGGTCGCCGAGAAGCGCCCCGACCTGGTCCTGAACGCACGGATCTGCCGCGGCCACATCGCCTGGTCGCCGTTCCCCGGCCCGGCCGACCGGGCCGCCTACACCTGGATCGCCAGCCCGGCGCCCACGCCGAAGGAGCTGTACGGCGTCGCACCGCCGGGCAGCCCGATGGCCTCCAACCCCAACCGCTTCGCGCTGTACAGCAACCCGGTGTCGTACAAGCTCCGCCACCTGGCCGAGTTCTGGTACACCGCCGCCAAGGTCAAGCAGCTCGACTGGCTGCTGTTCCGCGGCGCGACCTGGTGCTACATCGGGTACGCGGCGCTGCTGGTGTTCGCCCGCGGCCGGCGGATGCGGTCGGCACTGGCGCTGGCCGGCGTCATGGTCGGCTTCCAGCTGACGGTGCTGGCGGCCAACCCGGCCCCGCTGTACCGGTACATGGTCGGCCCGATGTTCATCGGTGCGTTCTGCCTGGCGCTGATCCCGGCCCGCAGGGCGGGCCGGGGCCGGAAGGGCTGACCGGGGCGGCGCCCCGGCGCGGCTACCCGCCGAAGGTGTAGTCGCGCCAGGGCCGCCAGACCTCGTCCGGGCCGAAGCGGGAGAGCCCGAAGCCGGGCACCGTGAACGCCGCGTTGAAGCCGCGCGCCTTCTCGAACGCCTCGTCCAGGATGTCGTCGGGCAGGCCGTGCGCCACCGTGACGTGCGGGTGGTACGGGAAGGCGAGCTCGCGGGCGAGCGGCCCGGAGCGGACGTCCGCCTCCAGCCCGCGGCACTCCTGGGCGCCGCCCTCGACGCGGACGAACACCACCGGGGAGACCGGCCGGAAGGTGCCGCTGCCCAGCAGCAGCATCGGGAACGGCCGGTGCACGGCCGCGACCGCGCGCAGGTGCGCCTCGATCTCCGGCAGCCGTGCGGCCGGCACCTCGGTCGGCGGCAGCAGGGTGACGTGGGTGGGTATGGACCGGGCGTGCGGGTCGCCGTGGCCCGCGCGGGCGTCCTGGATCGCCGAGCCCCAGGGCTCCGGCACCGATATCGACACGCCGATGGTGACGGTCTCCGGGAGCTCCTCGGGCTCCCGGAGACCGTCGCCGTCGGGCACTGCTCCGGCGGTCGGCGGCATCAGCGCTTGGGCGCCAGGAAGCCGATGCGGTCGTACACGGTGGCGAGCGTCTCGGACGCCACCTCGCGGGCCTTCTCGGCGCCGAGGCCGAGGACGCGGTCCAGCTCGGCCGGGTCCTCCAGGTAGGCCCTGGTGCGGGCCTGGAAGGGCGTCACCCACTCGGTGAAGAGCTCGGCCAGCTCGGTCTTGAGGGCGCCGTACATCTTGCCCTCGAAGTGCGCGACCAGCTGCTCGATCGACTGCCCGCTGAGCGCGGAGTGGATGCGCAGCAGGTTGGAGACGCCGGGCTTCTCCTCCTCGTCGTAGGAGACGACGGTGCCGGTGTCGGTGACGGCGCTCTTGAACTTCTTGGCGCTGACCTTGGCGTCGTCGAGCAGGTTGACCAGGCCCTTGGCGGAGGAGGCCGACTTGCTCATCTTGGCCGACGGGTCCTGGAGGTCCAGGATCTTGGCGGTCTCCTTGAGGATGTGCGGCTTCGGCACCGTGAAGGTGGGGCTGTAGCGGGTGTTGAAGCGCTCCGCGAGGTCCCGGGTGAGCTCCAGGTGCTGGCGCTGGTCCTCGCCGACCGGCACGAGGTCGGCCTGGTAGAGCAGGATGTCGGCGATCTGCAGGATCGGGTAGGTGAACAGGCCGACCGTGGTGCGGTCGCTGCCCTGCTTGGCGGACTTGTCCTTGAACTGCGTCATCCGGGAGGCCTCGCCGAAGCCGGTGAGGCAGTTCATCACCCAGCCGAGCTGCGCGTGCTCGGGCACGTGGGACTGGACGAACAGGGTGCAGCGCTCCGGGTCGAGGCCGGCGCCGAGCAGCTGGGCCGCGGAGATCCGGGTGTTCTCGCGGAGCTGGGCCGGGTCCTGCTCGACGGTGATCGCGTGCAGGTCGACGACCATGTAGAAGGCGTCGTTGGCCTCCTGCAGGGCGACCCACTGCTGGACGGCGCCCAGGTAGTTGCCGAGGTGGAACGAGCCCGAGGTGGGCTGGATGCCGGAGAGCACCCGGGGACGGTCCTTGACCGGACCTGCGACCGCTGCGTTGACCATGTCGGCCATTGTTCCAGTTTCACCGACCGCTCAGGAAACATCTGCCCCTGGAGGTTCCGACAGTGTGACCGCACTCACCCGGACACGTTCGATCCGCCGCCCGTCCAGCTTGGCGACGGTCAGCCGGACCCCGTCCTCGGTGGTGACCGCGTCACCGTTCTCGGGCAGCCGGCCGAGCTCCCGGACGAGGTAGCCGGCCACCGTCTCGTAGGGGCCCTCGGGCAGTGCGACGCCGGTCTCGTCGGCGAAGTCGGCCAGGTTGAGCAGGCCGTCGAGCTCCACGCCGCCGCCGGCCAGGCGCCGGGTGGCGGTGGTGTCCAGGGCGTCGTACTCGTCGCGGATCTCGCCGATGACCTCCTCGACGAGGTCCTCCAGGGTGACGATGCCGGCGGTGCCGCCGTACTCGTCGACCACGATGGCCAGATGGTGGCCCTCGCGGCGCATCTCGCCCATCGCCTCCAGCACCCGCTTGGTGGCGGGCAGCAGCTTGACCGGCCGGGTGAGGTCGCGCACCCGCACCGCCTTGGCGCCGCGCGCCCCGTACAGGTCGCGGACGTGGACGAAGCCGGTGACCGCGTCGTAGGAGCCCTCGACCACGGGGTAGCGCGAGTGCGGGGCGGAGTCGGTCTCCGGGCGGACCTCCGAGACCAGGCGCTCGGCGTCCAGGAAGGTGACCTCGGTGCGCGGCTTCATCACCTCGCGCAGCTGTCGCTCGCCGGCCGCGAAGACGTCGTTGATCAGGGCGCGCTCGTCGCTGCCGAGCTCGGTGTTGGCGGCGACCAGGCCGCGCAGCTCCTCGGAGCTCATCGAGCCGCGGCCGGCCGACGGGTCGCCGCCGCACAGCCGGACCATCAGGTTGGTGGAGTGGCCGAGCAGCCAGATGACCGGGCGCAGCACCACCGACATGACGTCGACGACGGGGGCGGCGAGCACGGCGATGGAGTCGGCGCGCTGCAGGCCGATCCGTTTGGGCGTCAGTTCGCCGAGCACCAGGGAGGCGTAGCTGATGACCAGGGTGAGGACGACCAGGGCGACGGTGTCGGCGAGCCCCTCGGAGAGGCCGAGGTCGACGAAGAGCGGGGCGACCTTGCCGGCCAGGGTGTCCGCGCCGAAGGCGGCGGAAAGGAAGCCCATGCAGGTGACGCCGACCTGGACGGCGGCGAGGAAGCGGTTGGGGTCGGCCGCGAGGTGGGCCGCCCGGGCCGCGCGGCGCGTGCCGGCCGCCTCCAGGGCGCGGATCTGGCCCTCGCGCAGCGAGATCAGCGAGATCTCGGCGACGTTGAACAGACCGCCCAGCATGATGAAGACGAGGACGAGCGCGGCGTCCTCGAGGTTTTCGGTCACGACAGGAGTGTAGAAGGACGGCCGGGCGCCCCAGGGGCACCCGGCCGTCCGTCAGCCTCGGGGAGACCGGTCTCAGATGAGGCCGAGCTCGGCGACAGCGTCGCGCTCCTCGGCGAGCTCCCGGACGGAGGCGTCGATGCGGGCGCGGTCGAAGTCGGAGAGGTCCAGGCCCTGGACGATCTCGAACTTGCCGTCCTGGGTGGTGACCGGGAAGGAGGAGATCAGGCCCTCCGGCACGCCGTAGGAGCCGTCGGAGACGATGCCCATGGAGGTCCAGTCGCCGGCCGGGGTGCCGTTGACCCAGGTGTACACGTGGTCGATGGCGGCGTTGGCGGCCGAGGCGGCCGAGGACGCGCCGCGGACCTCGATGATCTCGGCGCCGCGCTTGGCGACCTTCGGGATGAAGAAGTCCTCGACCCAGGCCTGGTCGGAGCCGGCGGCCTCGAAGGCGGACTTGCCGGCGATCTCGGCGTGGAAGAGGTCGGGGTACTGGGTGGCGGAGTGGTTGCCCCAGATGGTGACCTTCTTGACGTCCTCGACGGTGACGCCGGCCTTCTTCGCGAGCTGGGCGACGGCGCGGTTGTGGTCGAGGCGGGTCATCGCGGTGAAGCGCTCGGCCGGGACGTCCGGGGCGTTGCGCTGGGCGATGAGGGCGTTGGTGTTGGCCGGGTTGCCGACGACCAGGACCTTGATGTCGTCCGCGGCGTGGTCGTTGATGGCCTTGCCCTGCGGGCCGAAGATGCCGCCGTTGGCCTGCAGCAGGTCGCCGCGCTCCATGCCGGCGGTGCGCGGGCGGGCGCCCACGAGCAGGCCCACGTTGGCGCCGTCGAAGGCGGTGGCGGCCTGGTCGGTGATGGTGATGTCGCGCAGCAGCGGGAAGGCGCAGTCGTCGAGCTCCATGGCGACGCCCTCGGCGGCCTTGAGGCCCTGCGGGATCTCCAGGAGTCGGAGGTTCACCGGAACGTCGGCACCGAGCAGGTGACCCGAGGCGATGCGGAAGAGCAGCGCGTAGCCGATCTGGCCGGCAGCTCCGGTAACGGTGACGTTGACGGGGGTGCGAGTCATTTCTACCTTCTCCAGCAAATCGCCAGGTGCCCCAGGCACGTCGTCGGCGCACTGGAGCCGAGGATGATCTCTCGATATCGAGAGACCTGCGTCAGGTTATCGCAAAGGCAAGCCTATGCCGCCTTGCCGGGCGTGGCTGATGCGTCACACAGCGCGCGGCCCGCCGGCGGCGCGGGCGCGGGGTGTCCGCCCGCGCGCCGCCGCCGGGCCGCGCCGGTCAGTGCCGGGGCCGGCCGACCAGCCGCCCGATGTCGTCCAGCCATGCGAGGTGCAGCCAGGGGTCGGGCTGCGCCACCAGTGTCAGCAGGACGATCACCCCGCCGAGGAAGGTCAGCACGCCGACGTCGGTGAACCGGCTGCGCACCGCCAGCATGCCGACCTCCGGCAGGGCGGCCCGCAGGGCCGCGCCGAGCAGCAGCGAGGCGCCGACGATCAGCAGACCGATCTTGAAGTCGGCGGCCCAGGTCACGAGGATGCCGAGACCGGCCACCGCCAGCACCAGGCTTATCGGCCACTGGCGCACCGGCAGCGAGTGGCCGCGGCCGAGCGCGGCCGCCGAGCCCTCCGGCGGCAGGGTGCCGGTGGTCTTCAGCGGCCTGCGCCGGGAGCGGGGGGCCCGTACGACTGCCATCGGAATCAGTGGCCGGCGCGGCGCTCGGCCGCCTCGACGATGTTGTTGAGCAGCATGGCGCGGGTCATCGGGCCGACGCCGCCCGGGTTCGGGGAGATCCAGCCCGCGACCTCGGCCACGCCGGGGTGCACGTCGCCGACGATCTTGCCCTCGCTGCGGCTGACGCCGACGTCGAGCACGGCCGCGCCGGGCTTGACGTCCTCCGGCTTGACCAGGTGCGGCACACCGGCGGCGGCGATCACGATGTCGGCCTTGCGCAGGTGGTAGCCGAGGTCCCGGGTGCCGGTGTGGCAGAGGGTGACGGTGGCGTTCTCGCTCTTGCGGGTCAGCAGCAGGCCGATGGAGCGGCCGACGGTGACACCGCGGCCGAGCACGACGACCTCGGCGCCGTTGATCTCGACCTGGTGGCGGCGGAGCAGCTCGACGATGCCGAGCGGGGTGCACGGCAGCGGGCCCTGGATGCCGAGCGCCAGGCGGCCGAGCGAGGTGGGGTGCAGGCCGTCGGCGTCCTTGTCCGGGTCCATCAGTTCCAGGACGGGGTTGGGGTCGAGGCCCTTGGGCAGCGGCAGCTGCACGATGTAGCCGGTGCAGGCCGGGTCGGCGTTGAGCTCGCGGACGACGTCCTCGACGTCCTGCTGGGTCGCGGTGGCGGGCAGTTCGCGCTGGATGGAGGCGATGCCGACCTCGGCGCAGTCCTTGTGCTTGCCGTTGACGTACCAGCGGCTGCCCGGGTCGTCGCCGACCAGGACGGTGCCGAGGCCGGGGACGATGCCCCGCTCCTTGAGGGCCGCCACACGGACGGCGAGTTCGGACTTGATCGCGGCCGCGGTGGCCTTGCCATCGAGAATCTGGGCAGTCATGGCCCCATTCTCCCGGATCGGCGCCGGCGGCCGCGCCGCGGGCCGCGGCCTGCCGGGGGGCGCGGCCACACCGGTGCACGCCGCCTTGCACGCCCCCGGCCGGCACGCCCGGCCGGTGCCGCACGGACTGTCGCGGAGCCGCGCACGGAGCGTGCGGCCCGGGTTGCGGTTGTGCCACATTTGTGTCCGCGGGCCGGTCGCGGCTGGACAGCGCCCCGTGGTAACGACCACCATGACCCGGAGCAAATTCTGCTGCCCGCGTTCTGGTGACAGGCCGTCGGGGACACGGGGGACGATCGTCGGGGGAAGACCACAGTGAGCAATCCGTACCAGCCGGACCCGTACGGCGGCTACGGCCAGCCGCAGCAGCCCTACGGCACGCCCGGGTACGGCGCACCGCAGTACCAGCAGCCGCAGCAGCCCGGGTACGGCTACCCGCAGCAGCCGCAGCCCTACGCAGCCCCGGGGCCGGTGGTGGTCCAGGCCAACTCGGCGGCCACCGCGTCCGTGGTGCTGGGCTTCATCGGCATTCTGACGTCGTGTTTCTACGGCGGGTTCCTCGGCCTGGTCGGCCTCGGCGTCGGCATCTCGGGCCTGAACAAGTCGAACCAGACGGGGGTCGGCCGCAACGCGGCGATCGGCGGGATCGTGCTGAACGTCCTCGCGGTGCTGATCTCCATCGCGATCGTGGTCTTCTACTTCAGCGTCCAGCCGTGACCGTCCCCGCGCCCTCGTTCGCAGGCGCACTGACGACCCGTTGGCGGCGCACCGCCGACACGGTGTCGGGTGCGCTGATGCGGGTGCTGCTGCGCGGAGCGGGCGGCGCCGTCGCCGCCGTGGCGGTCGCCCAGCTGCACGACGCCCACGACCCCGGTGTGCTCTGCCTGCTGCGCAAGTTCACCGGCATCCCCTGCCCGGCCTGCGGCAGCACCACCGTCTTCATCGAGGCCGGCCACGGCCACTGGGGTGCGGCGCTGGCCGCCAACCCGGTCACCGTGGTGGCGGCCCTCGCCCTGCTGGCCGCGCCGCTCGGCCCGGGCCGCTGGTGGTGGGAGATGCCGAACGGCCGGCGCAACCTGCTGATCGGGGCGGCCTTAGCGCTGGCCTGGACGTGGCAGCTGCACCGCCTCGGCATCTCACGTCCCTGAACTGAGCGGAACCTGACGGGTATTGATCCCCGCCATGTCAGGCCTTTCCGCTAGTGTCCCACCCGGTCGGCGCCTCAACTGCCCGCCGGTCCCCAGGATTTCCCTGTTCCGTCCACACTCCTTCCTGCCCGGAGGCATCCGATGAGTTACCCGCCCGACCCGAACAACCCGTACAGCCAGCAGCCCCCGGCCCCGGGCTACGGCTACCCGCAGCAGGCTCCGCCGCCGGCCCCCGGCTACGGCTACCCGCAGCAGGCCCCGCCGCCGGCCCCCGGCTACGGCGCGCCCGGCTACGGCATCCCGCAGCAGCCGGGCCCGTACGGCAACGCGGCCCAGGTGCAGCAGTTCTACGCGGGCTGGGGTTCGCGCGTCGCGGCGTACATCGTCGACTACCTGATCGTCGGCGTGCCGGCGATGATCTTCTACGCGATCGGCGGCGCGATCGGCGTCTCCAAGGCGGAGTGCACCGTCGACCCGGTGACCTACGCGACCAGCTGCACCGGCGGCGGCATCTCCCCCGTCGGCCTGATCGTGATGGGCATCGGCTGGCTGCTGGCGATCGCGGGCGGCCTGTGGCTGATCTACAACGAGGGCACCACCGGCCAGACCCCCGGCAAGAAGATGGTCAACATCCGCGTCCTGCGCGAGGCCGACGGCCAGCCGCTGGGCTTCGGCATGGCCTTCGTCCGCAAGATCTGCCACGCCGTCGACGGCATCTGCTGCCTCGGCTACCTGTGGCCGCTGTGGGACGCCAAGAAGCAGACCTTCGCCGACAAGATCATGAGCTCGGTGGTCGTCAAGTCCCAGTGATCGGCCCTCCCGCCGACCGCGACGCCGAAGGCCCCCGCACTCCTCGGAGTGCGGGGGCCTTCGGCGTTGCGGATCAGTGGAAGAAGTGCCGGGTACCGGTCAGGTACATCGTGACGCCGGCCTTGGCGGCCGCCGCGACCACCTCTTCGTCGCGGATCGAACCGCCGGGCTGCACAACGGCCTTCACGCCGGCGGCGACCAGGATCTCCAGGCCGTCCGCGAACGGGAAGAACGCGTCGGAGGCGGCGAAGGAGCCCTGGGCGCGGTCGCCGGCCCGCTCGACCGCGAGCTTGCAGGAGTCCACGCGGTTGACCTGGCCCATGCCGACACCGACCGAGGCGCCGTCCTTGGCCAGCAGGATCGCGTTGGACTTGACGGCCCGGCAGGCACGCCAGGCGAAGGACAGCTCGGCGAGCTCCGCCTCGGAGAGCGCCTCGCCGGTGGCCAGCGTCCAGGTCGACGGGTCGTCACCGGCCGCGTCCACCTTGTCGACCTGCTGCAGCAGAACGCCGCCGCTGATCCGGCGGACCTCCAGCGCGTCGGCGGGCGCCTCGGGGGCGCGCAGCACGCGCAGGTTCTTCTTCTTGGTCAGCACCTCGAGGGCGCCGTCCTCGTAGCCGGGGGCGACGACGACCTCGGTGAAGATCGGGGCGATCTGCTCGGCCAGCTCGACGGAGACCGGGCGGTTCACCGCGATCACGCCGCCGTACGCGGAGACCGGGTCGCAGGCGTGCGCCTTGCGGTGCGCCTCGGCGGCGTCCGCACCAACGGCGATGCCGCACGGGTTGGCGTGCTTGATGATCGCGACGGCCGGCTCGGCGTGGTCGTACGCGGCGCGGCGCGCGGCGTCGGTGTCCATGTAGTTGTTGTAGGACATCTCCTTGCCGTGCAGCTGCTCGGCGCCCGCGAGGCCGCCGGAGCCGTCGGTGTAGAGCGCCGCCTGCTGGTGCGGGTTCTCGCCGTAGCGGAGCACGTTCTGGCGGTCCCAGGTGGAGCCGAGGAACGCCGGGAAGGCCTCCTCCGACTCCGTGTAGCCGGACTCCTCGAACCAGGAGGCCACGGCCACGTCGTAGGCGGCGGTGTGCGCGAAGGCCGCGCCGGCCAGGCGCTTGCGGGTCAGCAGGTCGAAGCCGCCGCCCTTGACCGCGGCGAGCACGTCGTCGTAGCGGGCCGGGTCGACCACGACCGCGACGGAGGGGTGGTTCTTGGCCGCGGCGCGGACCATCGACGGGCCGCCGATGTCGATCTGCTCGACGCACTCGTCCGGGGTGGCGCCGGAGGCGACCGTCGCCTTGAACGGGTAGAGGTTCACCACGACCAGATCGAAGGGCTCGACACCCAGCTCGGCCAGCTGCTCGCGGTGCGACTCCAGGCGCAGGTCGGCGAGGACGCCGGCGTGCACGCGCGGGTGCAGGGTCTTGACCCGGCCGTCCAGGCACTCCGGGAAGCCGGTCAGCTCGGAGACCTCGGTCACCGGCACGTCGGCCGCGGCGATCCGGCCCGCGGTGGAGCCGGTGGACACGATGGCGACCCCGGCGGCGTGCAGGCCCTGGGCCAGCTCCTCCAGTCCGGTCTTGTCGTAGACGCTGATCAGCGCGCGGCGGATCGGGCGTACGTTCTCGGAGACGGGGGGCGTGCTGTGGGCGGCGCTCATGCCGGAATCCATACCTTTCGGTCTTCGATGCGGTGGCCTTCGCGGGCCAGCCGGCCCACGACCTCGACGAGCAGCTTGCGCTCGACAGTCTTGATGCGCTCGTGCAGCGCTTCGCCGCCATCGGCGTGGTCGGCGTCGAGGACCTCCACGACGCCCTGCGCGATGATCGGCCCGGTGTCCACGCCGGCGTCGACCAGGTGGACGGTGCAGCCGGTGACCTTCACGCCGTGGGCGAGGGCGTCCGGCACGCCGTGCGCGCCGGGGAAGGACGGCAGCAGGGCGGGGTGGGTGTTGACGATCCGGCCGGCGAAGGCGCCGACGAACTCCGGACCGAGGATCTTCATGAAGCCCGCGGTGACCACCAGGTCGGGCTCGTACCCGGCGACCGAGGCGGTCAGCGCGGCGTCCCAGGCGGCCCGGTCGGCGTGGTCCGCGATGCGGTGGACGAAGGTCGGGATGCCCGCGGCCTCGGCCCGCTTCAGGCCGGCGATGTCGGTGCGGTCCGCACCCACGGCGAGGACCTCGGCGCCGTAGGCCGGGTCCTGAACCGCGTCGATCAGCGCCTGCAGATTGGTGCCCGATCCCGAGACCAGGACCACCAGACGGGCCGGTCCGGGCGTACGCGGCGGGAAGACTTGGGCGGAAGCGGCGGCCACTGCGCGATTCTCCGTATGTCGTGTCGCCCGCTGGTACGTCCACCGTCGGTGGGGCCACTACGGGCGGCGGCAGGTCGAGCCTGGGACGGCGCCGCGGGGGTGTCGCCGCTGCGCTGCGGGGCCCCGGGAACCGTTGTGGACTGCTGACCGTCACCACGATAACGGCTGGTCGAAGGCGTTCTGTCACCAGCGGGCCACGCTACGCGCGTAGTTGAGACACGGATCTCGCCCTGCGGTGCCGCGGTGCGCATGGGGCCCGCCGGACGGGGCAGGCGGTGCGGTCGTGCAGGTGTGCGGTGCGGGCCCGCGGTACGGCTCCGGCGGCGGACCGGCAGGGCGGCTCCGCGCCCGGATCGGCCTGCGGGATCATTGGAGGCGCGGACCGCTCCGGAGCGGTCCGACGCCCCCGGACGAGAAGGAATGGCTGACACGATGAGCAGCGGAGACGACACCGGCGAGCGCAACCCGTTCGCGCCGCCGCCGGCGGATGCCCCCGACCGGCCGTGGCGGCCCCGCGCTCACCCCCACCCCCCGGCGGAGGGCCAGGGCGGCGGCGACCGCGACAACCGCGGTGACCGGGACGACCCGGACGAGCGGCCCCAGGTGCCGCCGCCGCACCCGTGGAGCCCCGGCTACCGCGGCGGCTGGTCCGAGCCGCCGCAGCCGCGCTTCGACCCGACCGACCCCGTCCACCGGCGCGCCCGCTACGCGCTAAGTGCCGGCATGGCCGGGCTGTTCTGCTCGGTCGTCGGGATGCAGTACCTCGCCCTGCTGCTCGGCGCGCTCGCCGCGTACTGGGGGGTCAGTGCCCTGCGGAGCGGGCGTGCCACGGCCGCGGCGGGTACGGCGGGTGCGGCGGGTGCGGCCTCCGGCGGCAATCCGCACGCCCTGGGCACGGCGCGGATCGGCGGCTGGGCACAGCCGCAGCCGACCCGCCCACAGGTGCCGGCGGCGCTCGGCGGCCTGCTCACCGGCGGCGTGGCCGTGATCTTCACGCTGAGCATCTTCGGCTTCCAGCTCTACTACCACGACTACGTGACCTGCATCAACGACGCCCTGACCACGGAGGCGTCGCAGAGCTGCAATGACCTCGCCCCGGACGTCATCACCCAGATCACCAACCCGGGCAACCGCTGACCCCCTCCGGGGAGGCATGCCCGGCGGGGCGGGGCTGCACGAGGCAACGGGAGCTGCGGCACCGGGCCTTCCGCTGCGCGCAGTTCCCCGCGGCCCTGAGGAGCAGGCCCGACCCGGACGCTTTCCCCGCGGGGGCGGGGCTGCACGAAGCAACGGGAGCTGCGGCACCGGGCCTTCCGCTGCGCGCAGTTCCCCGCGCCCCTGAGGAGCAGGCCCGACCCGGACGCTTTCCCCGCGGGGGCGGGGCTGCACGAAGCAACGGGAGCTGCGGCGCCCGGCCTTCCGCTGCGCGCGGTTCCCCGCGCCCCTGAGGAGCAGGCCCGACCCGGACGCTTTCCCCGCGGGGGCGGGGCTGCACGAGGCAGCGGGAGCTGCGGCGCCGGGCCTTCCGCTGCGCGCAGTTCCCCGCGCCCCTGAGGAGCAGGCCCGACCCTTGGTGCAAGCCCGGCGGGGCTGCGGCCCTGTGACCTCCGCATGCGCGCGGTTCCCCGCGTCCCTGGGGGTGGGTGGGTCAGTCGTCGGCGGGTCGGGGGTGGGCGGCGAGACGGGTGACCAGGCGGTGGAGGGTGGCCCGTAGCTGTGCGGTGCGGAGGCGGACGGTGGCGGCGGCCCGGGGGCGCGGGGCCGTGCGGGAGAGGGTCCAGCGGGTCAGCAGGGCGCCGGGCGGGACGACGAGGGCGGACCAGCCCGCGGCGGTGAGGGCGACCCGCCAGGGGACGGGGCCGAGGGTGGACATGCGTCCGGCGGCGAGTGCCCCGCCGGCCAGCCAGGCGGCTGCGCCGGCCGCTGCGGCGGCGGCCAGGACGGCGGCGAGGGCGACCACGGCGACCGCGGCCGGGGGCCAGGGCCGGGCGGTGCTGCGGCCCGCCGCGGCGCGGCCGAGCAGCAGGGCCGGCACCGCGCCGGCCAGCAGCGGGAGGGCGCCGAGGACGGCCTGCCAGGCGATCCCCGGGGAGCCGGCCGGCAGCAGGGCGAACAGCGGGAACTCGGGCACCGCGCCCAGCTGCGTGCCGAGCGGCGACACGGTGGTGCCGGTGCCGACGGCGAAGCCCGGTCCCAGGCCGTAGGCGGCGGCCCACAGCAGGGCGTTCGGCAGCAGCAGGGTGCAGGCCAGGAGGAGCCCGAGGATTCCGGCCGGGCCGTCCGCCAGGCCGGTCGCGGAGCGTCCGGCGGTGCCGAGTGCCACGGCCGCGGTGAGGAGCAGGCCGCCGGCGGCGAGCAGTCCGAGCAGCCAGGCACCGGCGGTGCGGCGCAGGACGGCGGCGGCTCCGGCGGGCGGTGCCCACTCGGCCGTCTCCCAGCGCCGGAGCCGGTCGGCGGCGGCCGCCGGGAGCGCGGGCCGTGTCATGCCGTGCGTGCTCCAGTGACCCCAGGCGAGGCCCGCGGCGGCGACCCCGGCGACGGCCGGGAGGTCGGTCAGCGGTTCGGCCTGCAGGACCGCCTCCGTGCCGCTGCACTCGGCGACGGCGAGGGCGGCGACGGTGAGGTAGCCGGCGCCGAGCGACAGCACGGAACGCCAGGCGCCGGGCCCCTGCGGGGTGCGGGCCGCCGCCCGGGCGCCGGCCCGGCGGAGCAGCGCGAGGCTGACGGCCGTGAGCAGCAGCGGGGTGAGGGTGAGCGGTGCCCCGCCGGGGCCGCGGGTGAGCGGGGCGCCGTGGCCGAGCAGCCAGAGGGCACAGGAGAGCCGCAGTGCACCGTGGGCGGTGACGTCCGCGTACGGCGTGAGAACCCACAGGCCGAGGACGGGGACGGCGATCACGGAGAGTGCGAGAAGGGCCGTACGGGCGCCGGCGAGGAGGTCGGCGAACGGGGAGCGACTGCCCAGGTCGTCGGGCAGGGCCAGGATCGGACGGCCCATCAACTGCGTCATGGGCCACATGCTCCCAAGATCACCCGTTGCGCCCCGTGAAGCGGCAAAGCTTCGCCGTGTCCCGGATTATTTGCTTATGTGCCTTATTCGACTCTGCTGCCGCCGTAAGGATCTCCGGTGACCGCACCTTCGAAGGCCGACCGGGCCGGGGACGAACCCGCGGGCCCGACCAGCGGCGCTCCCCCGGCGGCCGACGCGCCTCCGGCCGACGGCACTCCCCCGGCGGCCGGGGCCCCCTCGGCACGTGCCGGGGAGGAGGCGGCCCGGCTGCTGCGGCGGCTGACCCCGCGTGAGGCACAGGTCGTCGCCCGGCTGGCGGCAGGCGAGGACAACCGGGCCATCGCCGCCGCCCTCGGCATCTCCCCCGCCACCGCCCGGACCCACCTGACCCGGGCGATGCGCAAACTCGGCGTCGGCTCGCGCGCCGAGGCCGCCCGGCTGGCCGACCTGCTGGGTACGGAGGGCGGCGCCGACCGGTCGCAGGGGTCCGCCGCAGCGCCCGTCCAGGAGCCCGGCCCGCCACCGGCCGCCGCAACGGAACCCGTCGCGCCGGAGCCTGTCGCGCCCGAACCCTCCGCACCAGTGCACCGCCACACAGACTTCGAGGCCTTCAGCGCCGATGTCCACACCCGGCTGGTGCAGCAGACCTACCTGGTCACCGGCTCGCAGCACCGGGCCCTGCACAGCGTCCGGATCGCCCTGGGGGCAGCGGCGCTGCGGTGGGAGGAGGTGGCGGCGCTGCCCGACCCGGAGGGCTTCGTCCGGGCTGCGGCGTTCGAATCGGCGCTGTCACCGTGGCGCCGGGGCGGCCCGCGGCGGGCCCGCGCGCACCACCTGCCGCACCGGGCGATCAAGGTGCGGAAGGAACGGAACCGGCGCCGGGCGGTCGAGGGCCGGCCCACTCCGCAGGACAAGGCGCTGCTGACGGCGATGCACCGGCTGACCCGGCCGCAGCGCCGGGCGGTCGTCCTGCACGACGCGGTCGGGCTGTCGGCGGAGGCCGTGGCGGTGGAGGTGGAGTCCAGCACGGCGGCGGCCGAGGGGCGGGTGCGGGCGGCACGCGAGGAGCTGGCCCGGGCGGTGCCCGAGGTGGTGGGCGCCGACCCGTGGGCACCGGGTTTCGGCCCGGAGCTCGGCGCGCTCCTGCACGGGGCCGCGGTGCGGGCCTGCCCGTCCCCGCGGCGGCCCTCGCCGGGGCTGCTGGTGGTCGGGGCGCGCCGGCGGGCCCATGCGGTCACCGGTGCGGCGGCGCTGCTCACGCTGGCGATGGGCGGCGCGATGGTGGCCGCACTGGTGGTCTCCCTGCAGTCGGACGCGCCGGTCGCCGCCAAGCCCCGGCCGGCGGCGGTGGCCCCGCCGCCGGAGGTGTGCTCGTCCTTCGACACCGGCAGCGCGGGCCCTGCCGCACCGGGGCGCGAACCGGGGCTGCGGAGCCCCTGGTGCAACCCGGCGGCGCCGCGGGCGAGCGCTCGGCCCGCCGCGGCCCCGGACGGCGCCGGCGACACCCCGTCCGGGCCGGCGGAACAGCCCGCGGAGGGCGGCCCGACGGCCGATGCCGCCCCCGCTCCGGAGCAGGGCGGTTCGGACCGGGCGCTGGTGGTGTCCGTCCCCTGCGCGCCGCTCTGGCCCTGCCCGACGCTCGGGCCCGCCGAGGTGCCGCAGCTGCTGCCCTGAGGTGCGGAGGAAACGGCGAGGGCGCCGCGGACGGATGTCCGCGGCGCCCTCGCGCGTGGCGTCTGCCGGAGGCAGCCTTACTTGGCGGCCGCGAAGAGCTCGCGGGCCAGGCGGGCGGTCTCGGACGGCGTCTTGCCGACCTTGACGCCGGCGGCCTCGAGGGCCTCCTTCTTCGCCTGGGCGGTGCCGGAGGAGCCGGAGACGATGGCGCCGGCGTGGCCCATGGTCTTGCCCTCGGGCGCGGTGAAGCCCGCGACGTAGCCGACGACCGGCTTGGTGACGTGCTCGGCGATGTAGGCCGCGGCACGCTCCTCGGCGTCGCCGCCGATCTCACCGATCATGACGATGAGCTCGGTCTCCGGGTCCTCCTGGAACGCCTTGAGGGCGTCGATGTGGGTGGTGCCGATGACCGGGTCGCCACCGATGCCCACGGCCGAGGAGAAGCCGATGTCGCGCAGCTCGTACATGAGCTGGTAGGTCAGGGTGCCGGACTTGGAGACCAGGCCGATCTTGCCCTGGCCGGTGATGTCGGCGGGGATGATGCCCGCGTTCGACTGTCCGGGGGAGATCAGGCCGGGGCAGTTCGGGCCGATGATCTGGGTCTTGTTGCCCTTGGCACCGGCGTACGCCCAGAAGGCGGCCGAGTCGTGGACCGGCACACCCTCGGTGATGACGACCGCGAGGCCGATCTCGGCGTCGATCGCCTCGACGACGGCGTCCTTGGTGAACTTCGGCGGCACGAAGATGACGGTGACGTCGGCACCGGTCTTCTCGATGGCCTCGGCGACGGTGCCGAAGACGGGCACGTCGGTGCCGTCGACGTCGACCGTGGTGCCGGCCTTGCGCGGGTTCACACCGCCGACGATCTGGGTGCCGGAGGCGAGCATGCGGCGGGTGTGCTTCATGCCCTCGGAGCCGGTCATGCCCTGAACGATGACCTTGCTGTCCTTGGTAAGGAAGATAGCCATGTGAAAGTCCCCTTCCTTACTTGGCGTTGGCCAGCTCGGCGGCGCGGTCGGCCGCACCGTCCATGGTGTCCACCTGCTGAACGAGCGGGTGGTTGGCGTCGGTCAGGATCTTGCGACCCAGCTCGGCGTTGTTGCCGTCCAGGCGGACGACGAGCGGCTTGGTGACGGCCTCGCCCTTCTCCTCGAGGAGGGCCAGGGCCTGCACGATGCCGTTGGCGACCGCGTCGCACGCGGTGATGCCGCCGAAGACGTTGACGAAGACCGACTTGACGTCGGTGTCGCCCAGGATGATCTCCAGGCCGTTCGCCATCACCTCGGCGGAGGCGCCGCCGCCGATGTCGAGGAAGTTGGCGGGCTTCACGCCGCCGTGGTTCTCACCGGCGTAGGCGACCACGTCGAGGGTGCTCATGACGAGGCCCGCGCCGTTGCCGATGATGCCGACCTGGCCGTCGAGCTTGACGTAGTTGAGGCCCTTGGCCTTGGCCGCGGCCTCCAGCGGGTTCGCGGCGGCCTTGTCCTCGAGCGCCTCGTGCTCCGGCTGGCGGAAGTCGGCGTTCTCGTCCAGCGAGACCTTGCCGTCGAGCGCGATGATCTTGCCCTCGCCGGACTTGATCAGCGGGTTGACCTCGACGAGGAGCGCGTCCTCGGCGATGAAGACCTTCCACAGCTGCTGGAGGACCTCGGCGACCTGGTCGGCGACGTCGGCCGGGAACTTCGCGGCGGCGACGATCTCGGCGGCCTTCTCCGGGGTGCAGCCCTCGTTGGCGTCGACCGGGATCTTCGCGAGCGCGTCGGGGTTCTCCTCCGCCACGACCTCGATCTCGACACCGCCCTCGACGCTGGCCATCGCCAGGAAGGTGCGGTTCGTGCGGTCGAGCAGGAACGAGACGTAGTACTCGTCCTGGATGTCGGCGGTCTGGGCCAGCATCACCTTGTGGACGGTGTGGCCCTTGATGTCCATGCCGAGGATGGCCTCGGACTTGGCGACGGCGTCCGCCGGGTCGGAGGCGAGCTTGACGCCGCCGGCCTTGCCTCGGCCGCCGACCTTCACCTGAGCCTTGACGACGGCGCGGCCGCCGAAGCGCTCCGCGATGGCGGCAGCGTCTGCGGCGTTCTCGATGACATCGCCGTCAAGCACGGGCACACCGTGCTTGGCGAAGAGGTCCCTCGCCTGGTACTCGAACAGGTCCACGTGTTTGTCCTTGTTCGTGGTCGCGGATTGTGTCTCTTCGAGCGTGCCACGGCAGGATCTTCGCTGCGGGGCGTCGGAGCTGCGCGGATACGCAGAACTACGGCCTTGCGGTCCGTACAGCGCCGGGCGCATCGTCAATCAACACGCGCGTCACGTCCGTCTGGCAGGTTATCCCCGTACGACGGGCGTGTTTCGCCCGGGGCCGTGTCCTGGTTGGTGAGAACCGTCACAACGGGTGCACCCGGGCAGGTCCGGCGCGGGCTCTCATCCGGTGCCCCGCCGGGGTGAGATGCGGACGTCCCGCACCCGAAAGGGTGAATTCGTCCACGACGGGCCCTGGGACGGGCCTAGGAGAGGACCCGGTGCTCGTCCGGGACGGGCAGCGGGCGCTTCTCGATCGCCGCGGCCATGATCTCGGGGAAGGCGTCCGGGGTGCAGGCGAAGGCCGGGGCGCCGAGCGCGGCCAGCGCCGCGGCGTGGGAGCGGTCGTAGGCCGGGGCGCCCTCGTCGGAGAGCGCGAGCAGCGCGATGAACTGCACGCCCGCCGCCTTCATCGCCGCGACCCGCTTCAGCATCTCGTTGCGGATGCCGCCCTCGTAGAGGTCGCTGATCAGCACCACGATCGTCTCGGACGGGCGGGTGATCCTCGACTGGCAGTAGGCCAGGGCGCGGTTGATGTCGGTGCCGCCGCCGAGCCGGGTCGCGAAGAGGACGTCCACCGGGTCGGTGAGCTGCTCGGTCAGGTCGACCACGGAGGTGTCGAAGACGACCAGGCGGGTGTCCAGGCTGCGCATGGAGGCCAGCACGGCCCCGAACACGGCGGAGTGCACCACCGACGCCGCCATCGAGCCGGACTGGTCGATGCACAGGACGACGTCCTTCTTGACCGCGCGCTGCGCCCGGGCGTAGCCGATCAGGCGCTCGGGGACGACGGTGCCGTTGCCGTCCGGGCCGGCGCCGGGGAGGTAGTTCTTGAGGTTGGCGCGGATAGTGCGGTCCCAGTCGATGTCGCGGTGCCGGGGGCGGTTGACCCGGGCGGAGCGGTCCAGCGCGCCGCCGAGGGTGGCCCGCGTCCGGTCGGCGAGCCGGCGCTCCAGGTCGGCCACCACCTTGCCGACCACGGCGCGGGCCGTCTCCCTGGTGGTCTCCGGCAGGGCGTTCTTCAGCGAGAGCAGGGTGCCGACCAGGTGGACGTCCGGCTCGACGGCCTCCAGCATCTCCGGTTCGAGCAGCAGGCGGTCGAGGCCCAGGCGGGAGATCGCGTCCTGCTGCATCAGCTGGACGACGGTGGTCGGGAAGTACTCGCGGATGTCGCCGAGCCAGCGGGCGACCTGCGGGGCCGAGCCGCCGAGGCCGGCGCTGCGGACCGCACCGCGGGCGCCCTCCGCGTCGGCACCGCGGTAGAGCGCGGCGAGCGCGCCGTCCATCGCGGCGTCCCGCCCGGACGGCCGGTGGCCGGTGCCGTCGGCCTCGCCGCCGAGCACCATCCGCCAGCGGCGCAGCCGCTCGGCGGCGGGGTCGAGCGGAGCGTGGGTCGCGGTCATGGGTGCTCCTCCGGAAGGGTGCGGGCGGGCGGGGGCGCGGCACGGCGGGCCCGCAAGGGCTGCTCGGGGGCTGCTCAACGGCCATGCAACCAGCCGGGTCTGACAGCCCGGCGGGCGGTGGTCGTCAGGACCTGTCCGGCGGATCTTGCGGGCAGGCCCTAGCTGTTGCGGCCGTCGGGCTGGCGCGGGACGAAGGGCAGCGGGGCCGGCGCGACGGTGCCCGGGAGCCCGAGAAGCAGGGCCAGGACGGGCAGTGCGGCGTCGGCGCGGGCCTCGTCGAACGCCTCGGGCCGAGCTGCCGCGGCGAGCGGGACGGCGGTGCCGAGCGGGCCGGCCGCGGCGCGCTCGCCGATGGTGCGGCGCACGCCCGCCTCCAGTGCGGAGAAGGTGCGGCGCAGCACCGGCAGCAGGTCGATCAGGGTGTCGCCGGGGACGCCGGTCAGCCAGTCGTCGAGCAGGCCGAGCAGGGCGGCGTCGTGCAGCAGCAGGGCGCCGCCGCCGGCCAGGAAGCCCTCGATCCAGCCGGCCGCGTCCGCGGGGGCGCCGGCCGGGGAGAGCACCAGGCCCATCCGGCGGCCGGCCTCGGCGGAGTCGATCCGGGCGTCGTCCAGGAGCAGCCGGACGGCGCGGCCGCGGAGCAGGCCGGGGACGCCGGTGGCGGGCCCGGCGGAGGGCTCGCGGGCGGCCAGGGAGCGCAGGGCGGCGGCCCACCGGTCGGCGGGGGTGTCGCCGGCGGCGTCGGCCGGGGCGGCGGACAGCAGGCCGACGGCGGTGTGCACGGCGTCGAGGTGGGCCCGCATGGTCGCGGCGCCGTCGGCGTCCAGGCCGGTGCAGGCGGGCGGCAGGCCGACGCTGATCCGCTCGGCGAGGCCGCGGGCGACCTCTTCGAGTGCGCTGCCGTCGGTGCCGCGCACGTCGCCGTAGCGCAGGGCGCGGACGAGGGCGGGCAGCGCGGCGGCGAGGTGGGCGACGTCGGTGTCCAGGGCGGCGCGGTCGGCGAGGACGCGCATCACGGCGGGCAGGGCGCCGGTGAGGCCGGCGAGCAGGCACTGCTCGACCAGGCCGGTGAGGACGGCGAGGTCGGGGGCGTCGGCGGCCTGCCGGGCGGCCTTGCCGCAGGCGGCGTCCTCGACGGTGGTGCCCCAGTGCGCGGCCTCGACGACCCGGACGGCGTACTCGGGCTCCCAGCGCAGCCGCCAGGTCTCCCGGAAGGTGCCGGTGGAGTTGACGGCGGAGCGGGCGGGGACGCCCCAGTCGACGCCGAGCAGGCGCAGCCGGTGGAGCAGGCGGGAGCGGTTGGCGTCCAGTTCCTTGCGCAGGTCGAGGACGAGTTCGCGCTCGGCGGCCTCGGGCTTGAGGCGCAGGCTGCGCTGGAGGCGGGCGAGGTCGCGCTGGAGCGGCACGGCGGGGGCGCCGTCGGGCACCTCGCCGAGGGCGTCGCCGACGACCAGCCGTTCGTGGACGAGGGCGAGGGTGACGTCGGAGCCGTCGCACATGACGGAGCGGACGGCGTCGAGGGTCTCGCCGAGGCCGGCGAGCGGGCGGCCGCGCATCACGGCGAGCGTCTCGGCGAGCCGGACGGCCTCGATGACGTGCGCGGAGGAGACCGGGTGGTCCTCGGCGCGGAGCAGGTCGGCGATGCCGGTCATCCAGCGGGTGATCGGCCGGTCGGGGCTGGTGAAGAGGTGGTGGTACCAGCCGGGCGAGTCGATGCCGGCGCCGTAGCCGGTGTGCTGGGAGAGCCTGCGGTGCGTCCACGGCACCCAGGTGATCTCGGTCTTCGCCTTGGGCAGGCCGGTGAGCAGGGCGCGGTCGTGGGCGACGGTCGGCATGGTCTGCAGGGCGGGGACGTGCCAGGCGCCGCAGACCACGGCGATCCGCTCGTGGCCGGCCCGGCGGGCGGCGCGGATCTGCTGGCGCATGTACGCCTCGCGGAGTTCGTCGCGGCGGGTGTGCGGCCCGGCGGGGGCGCCCTCGCGGATGGCGGCCATGGCCTCGGCAACCGCGGCGAAGGGGGCGAGGGCGTCGTCGCCCGGGGAGCGGTGCTCGACGACGTCCTCCCACCAGCGCTCGGGGTCGTCGTGGCCGGCGGCTGCGGCGAGGGCGGCGATCGGGTCGCCGGTGCCCCCGCCGGCCGCTTCCGCGTCCGCCGCCGCGTCGGACGTGCCCCCCGGCACGCCCGACGGGGCCTCGGCGAGCGCGAAGGTGTGCGCGGCGGGCAGGTCGACGAAGCGGACCGGGACGTCGTGGTCGACGGCGTACCGGAGGGCGACCCACTCGGGGGAGAACACCGCGAACGGCCAGAAGGCGGCCCTGGCCGGGTCGTCGACGACGTGGGCGAGCAGGGCGACCGGCGGCTGCATCTCCTTGTCGGCGGCCAGGGCGGCGATCGCGTCGGCCTCGGGCGGGCCCTCGATCAGCACCGCATCGGGCTTGAGCTGCTCCAGGGCGGCGGCCACGGCCCGGGCGGAGCCGGGCCCGTGGTGGCGGACGCCGAGCAGGGTGACCTCTGCGCTCATGGTCGTGGACCTCGCTCTCGGTGGTTCTCTGGGTGGGTCGCGTCGGCGGTCGGGATCGTCAGCGGGTGTGCTCGCGGGCCGCGCGGTAGAAGTCCTTCCAGCCGTCCCGCTCGCGGAGCACGCCCTCGACGTACTCGTGCCAGACCGTCCGGTCGGCGACCGGGTCGCGGACGACGGCGCCGACGATGCCGGCGGTGACGTCGGAGGCGCGGAGCATGCCGTCGCCGAAGTGGGTGGCGAGGGCGAGGCCGTTGGTGAGCACGGAGATCGCCTCGGCGGTGGAGAGGGTGCCGCTGGGCGTCTTGACCTTGGTGCGGCCGTCGGCGGTGATGCCGGAGCGCAGCTCGCGGAAGACGGTGACGACGCGGCGGATCTCCTCGGCGCCGGTCGGCAGCTCGGGCAGGTCGAGGGAGCGGCCGAGCTGGTTGACCCGGCGACCGACGATGTCGACCTCCTCGTCGAGGGTGGCGGGCAGCGGCAGAACGACGGTGTTGAAGCGGCGGCGCAGCGCGGAGGAGAGGTCGTTGACGCCGCGGTCGCGGTCGTTGGCGGTGGCGATGAGGTTGAAGCCGCGGACGGCCTGGGTCTCGTCGCCGAGCTCGGGCACCGGGAGGGTCTTCTCGGAGAGGATGGTGATCAGGCTGTCCTGCACGTCGGCGGGGATGCGGGTGAGCTCCTCGACGCGGGCGATCTTGCCGTCGGCCATGGCGCGCATCACCGGGGAGGGCACCAGGGCCTGGCGGCTGGGGCCGTTGGCGAGCAGCTGGGCGTAGTTCCAGCCGTAGCGGACGGCCTCCTCGGGGGTGCCTGCGGTGCCCTGGACGAGCAGGGTGGAGTCGCCGCTGATGGCCGCGGCCAGGTGCTCGGAGACCCAGGTCTTGGCGGTGCCGGGCACGCCGAGCAGCAGCAGGGCGCGGTCGGTGGCCAGGGTGGTGACGGCGACCTCGACCACGCGGCGCGGGCCGATGTACTTGGGGGTGATCACGGTGCCGTCGGGCAGCTCGCCGCCGAGCAGGTAGGTGGCGACGGCCCAGGGCGAGAGCCGCCAGCGCGCGGGGCGGGGGCGGTCGTCGGCGGCGGCGAGGGCGTCGAGTTCGGCCGCGAAGGCGTCCTCGGCGTGGAGGCGGAGGACTTCACTCGTACGAGTGGTCGTCTCGGTGGTCATCTGCAACTCCTGGGTACGGGCCGCCGGGCATGGCTGTGGCAGGGCACGGGCTGATCGGGATCGTCGGACTACCGGGTCGTCGGACCGTCGGGTCGGCGCCGGATCGGTCGCGGAGAACCCGTCACGGGCGCGGTCGGGCACGGCCGGACGGGCGTTTCGTACGCCCTTTCGGCCTGCTGGAACCACCATGCACCGGGCCACTGACAACCGCGGACGGCACGGTGACCGGCCGTCAGTTCCTCCGCGCCCGACTGTCAGTGGCCCGCCCTAGCGTCGTCGGCATGGAGGAACGCTGGAGCAACGAACACGTCCTGTCGCTCGCGCCCGACCAGGCGTCGCTGAAGGCGGCCGGCAAGCTGTCCGCGCCCGCGCCGTGGACGGACGCCGGGTGGGGCGGCGGCGCGCTGTGGGGCGCGTGCAAGGGCAGCGGGAAGACGCCGTACTTCCCCTGTGTCGACCTCTCCGGGCCGGCGTACCGGTGCACCTGCCCCAGCCGGAAGTTCCCGTGCAAGCACGTGCTCGGGCTGCTGCTGCTGTGGAGCGCCGGCTCCCCTGCGGTCGCGGAGGGGGCCGAGCAGCCCGAGTGGGTCGCCGAGTGGCTGGCCAAGCGCCGGGACGCCGCCGAGCAGAAGGCCGTCCGGCAGCAGGAGCGCCGGGAGTCCGCCAAGGACGACGCGGCCGCTGCCCGGCGCGCCGGGCAGCGGGCCGCACGGGTCGCCGCCGGCGCCCGGGAGCTGCGGCTGCGGCTCGCCGACGGCGTCCGGCACGGGCTGGCCGACCACGCCTCCGGCGGCTGGGAGGAGGTCGCCGCCCGCATGGTCGACGCCCAGGCCCCCGGCCTCGCCGCCCGCGCCCGCGAGCTGGCACACACCCCGCAGGACGGCCTGCTGGAGGAGTACGCCCTGCTGCACCTGCTGGCCGGCGCCTACGGCCGGGTCGACGAGCTGCCCGCGCCGCTCGCCGCGACCGTCCGCACCCGGATCGGGTTCAGCACCGGCGCCGACGAGGTGCTGGCCGGGCCGACGGTCCGCGACCGCTGGCACGTCCTCGGCAGCCGGGACACCGCCGACGACCGGCTGACCACCCGCCGGATCTGGCTGCGCGGCGCCAAGACCGGCCGCCCGGCCCTGCTCCTCTCCTTCGGCAGCCCCGGCAAGGCGCCCGAGGTGGCGCTGCCGACCGGCCGGGTGCTGGAGGCCGACATGGCCTACCACCCGGGCGCCCGCCCGCTGCGCGCCGTCCTCGGCACCCGGTACGGCGAGCCGGAGGCCGCCCCGCCCGGGCCGCCGGCCGGTGTCTCCCCCGCCGAGGCGGTGGCCGGCTACGGCGAGGCCGTCGCCGACGACCCGTGGCTGGACGCCTGGCCGGCCGTGCTGGGCGCGGTGGTGCCCGTCCTCGGGCCGGAGGGCTGGCAGCTGACGGACGGCCGCAGCGCCGTCCCGGTCAGGCACGGCTCCGCGCCCGAGCAGGCGCTCTGGCGGCTGGCCGCGGTCTCCGCCGGACACCCGGTCACCCTGTTCGGCGAGTACGGGCACGCCGGGTTCGCCCCGGTCACCGCCTGGTCCGCCGACGGCCGCGCGATCGGCCTCGGCCAGTGACCGCGCCCCGGGCGGGCACCTCCCGCCACCGACACCAGACCCACCCGACGGGAGGCCGGCCGTGACGGCACCGACCACCACCGCCCACGACAGCTGGTCCGAGCTGCAGACCGCCGCACTGCTCGGCACCGACCGCCGCCCGCTGCCCGGCGTCGGCGGCTCCCCCGCGTTCACCGGCGCGGCCGACGCCGTCGACCGCACCGACCCGGCGACGGCCCTGCTCGACCTGGCGGCGCTCGCCATCGTGGCGCGCCGGGCCGGCGGCTGCGCGCTGCCCCCGCCCGCCGTCCCGGCGCCGGCCGACGGCGACCCGCGGCCCGAGCTGCCCGAGCCCGCCGCGCGCCGCCTGGGCTTCCTGCTCGGCGGCCGGGGGCCGGACACCAGCCTCGCCAACCTCACCGAGCTGCTCCCCCAGTGGCTGGCCGCCGCCCGGGCACACGGGTACCGGCTGCCGCCCGCGCACGTCCCCGCACTGCTGGACACCGCCCGCGCCCGCAGCGAGCTGCGCCCCGACGTGGTGGCGCTGGCCGGGCCGCTCGGCCGCTGGCTCGCCGAGCGGAACACCGACTGGCGGTTCGTCACCCGCACGACCGGCGCCGGCCCTTCCGGAGGGACCGGGGCAACGGACGACGGCGGCCCCGCGGCCGGCGAGCAGATCTGGCAGGAGGGCCTGTTCGCCGAGCGGGTCACCCACCTGACGCGGCTGCGCCGCAGCGATCCCCCGGCCGGCCTCGCACTGCTCCGCAGCACCTGGGCCACCGAGCGCGCCGAGGACCGCCTGCTGTTCCTGGACGCCCTGCAGGAGGGCCTCTCCACGGCGGACGAGGAGTTCCTGGAGGCCGCCCTGGGCGACCGCAGCAAGAACGTCCGCAGCACCGCCGCCGAGCTGCTCTCCACCCTGCCGGGCTCCGCCCTGGCCGCCCGGATGGCGGAGCGCGCGCAGGCTTGCGTACAACCGCTCGACGGCCGGCTCGCCGTCCACCCGCCCGCCGAGTGCGACACCGCCATGCAGCGGGACGGCATCCCGCTCAAGTCGCCCACCGGCCGCGGGCAGCGGTCCTGGTGGCTGGGCGAGATCGTGGCGGCCGCCCCGCTCGCGCTGTGGACGGAGTCCACCGGGCTCGCCCCGGAGCAGCTGCTGCGGCTGCCCGCACGCGAGGGCGGCGAGGCCGACGGCACCGACTGGTCGGCCGATCTGCGCGAGGCCTGGGCGCGCGCCGCCGTCCGCCAGCAGGACGAGGCCTGGGCCCGGGCGTTGCTCGGCCCGGCCCCCCGCTCCGCCGGCGCCGGCCGGGCCGCCGGGGCGCCCGCCAAGCTGCTCGCCGTCCTGCCGCCGGCCGAGCGGGCCGCCTGGACGGCCGCGTTCATCCGCACCAACGGGCTCGGCGACGCCTTCCAACTGCTCGGCGCCTGCGCCACCCCGTGGACACCCCCGCTCTCCACCGCGGTCGTCGCCGCGCTGGAGCGGGCCGCCGGCTCCGGCGCCTACCCGTGGAGCCACAGCGGTGTGCTCGGCATGACCGAGCGGGCGCTCGCCCCGGAGGCCGCCCCCGCGGTGGAGGCGCTCGCCGCCGACGCCGCACCGGACACCGCCTGGGCCGACACCTTCACCCGGCTCGCTGAGACGCTCCGGCTGCGGGCCGTGATGCTCGCCGAACTCGCGCCCTGACACGCGGGCACGGCGAAGGGCCGGGCACCCGCGCGGAGCGGGGCCCGGCCCGGAAGAACGCCGATCGGCTGTGCTCAGCCCGCCGGGCGGAGGTTCGCCTCGACCCAGCTGACCACCGACCGGGTGGGCGTGCCCGGGGTGAAGACGTCGGCCACGCCGAGCTGCTTGAGCTGCGCGATGTCCCCGTCCGGGATGATCCCGCCGCAGAAGACCTTGATGTCCTCGGCCTCGCGCTCCCGCAGGAGCTCGAGCACCCTCGCGCAGAGGGTCATGTGGGCACCGGAGAGGATGGACAGCCCGATGCCGTCGGCGTCCTCCTGGATCGCCGTGTCGACGATCTGCTCCGGCGTCTGGTGCAGGCCGGTGTAGATGACCTCCATACCGGCGTCGCGCAGAGCGCGGGCGATCACCTTCGCGCCCCGGTCATGGCCGTCCAGACCCGGCTTGGCGACCACCACACGGATCGGCCCCGACACACCCATCACTGCCTCCTGGACCTCGTCGTCCACCGTCCGGCCGACCGCTCGGACGCGGACGCGGTGTCAACAGCCTCCGACAGACCTGGGGGCAGCGTAACCCCGCCGGAAGGGCTCGGCGGTTTTCGCCCGCCGACCGCAGGGGAAAATCACAGGGCTGCCCGGCAGCCGCCCCCGGGGCGTGTCCGACCGTACGCGTCGCACGCCCGGCGGGCCTTGCCGGGCGCGCCCAGGTACCGCCCCTTTCCCTGTCCCCTGCGTCGGCCGCCGCAGGGGCCCCCGCGCCGTGTCCTGCCGGGGAGAGCCGCATGACCATCCCGTTCCAGCGGACGGCCGCCACCGTCCGCGGAGCCGGCGCGGAAGCCGCCGCGCTCGCCACCCACCTGGTCCGCTACCCCACCGGCATCCCGCCGGAGCAGCGGCCCCGACCCTGCCCCGACCGGCCCGTGCCGCCGGCCGCACGGCCCCGGCACGACCCCGTGCTGCTCCTGCACGGCTTCGCCGACAACCGGGCCGTCTTCGCGCCGCTGCGCCGCACCCTGCACCGGCACGGCTGGACGCACCTGCACGCCCTCAACTACTCGCCGCTCACCCGGGACGTCCGGGCAGCCGCCGTCCTGCTCGCCCGGCACGTCGAGTGGGCGGTGCAGGCGCACGGCGGCCGGCCGGTGGCCCTGGTCGGGCACAGCCTCGGCGGCCTGATCGCCCGTTACTACGTGCAGCGGCTCGGCGGACACGAACTCGCCCCCGAGGTGGTCACCCTGGCCACCCCGCACGGGGGCACCTCGGCCGCGCTGCTGCCGAACCCTTTCCCGATCACCCGGCAGCTGCGCCCCGGCAGCGAGCTGCTGACCGAGCTGCGACTGCCCGCGCCGCAGTGCACCAGTCACTTCACCTGCGTCCGGGGCGAACTGGACGAGGTGGTGCTGCCGCGGCGGAACGCCCGCCTCGACCACCCCGACCTGTGCACCGACCACGTGGCCGTGCCGGGCGCCGGACACATCGGGCTGCCGGCCCATCCGCGGGCGGTGGCCGCCGTCCGACACGCCCTGGAGGCCTGGGCGGCGGGCCCCCTGACGGAGCGCCACGCATGCTGAGATGCGCACTTCGTCCGCGCTCGTGATCAAGGGCTACAGTCTCGACTGTTTTCTCCCGGTCACTCCCGATTCCGAGGAGGCGGCGCGATGACGGTCAGACGCTCCCCCGTCCGCATCCCGATCCGTATCCCGATCCACCGGCCGCTGCCCGGGTCGGCCGGCACCGCCGACCGGCCGCGCGGCCAGCACCGCGGCCAGCGCCCGAGCACCACCCGGCGGGCGGTGCTCACCGTCGCACTGCCCTCCGCGGCCACCCTCGGGGTCTTCGGGGTGGCGGCCGCGACCGTCCACGCCGACCGCACCCGGCTGCCCGGCCCTCCGCCGTCGGGCCCCCACACCCCCTCGCGCGGGCCGGCGGGCCAGCGGCCCGACAACGACCGGGCCGACCGCGAACTTGCCCGGGCGGCGCTCGCCGCCCGGCAGCAGTCCGGGCGGCAACGCGAGGACGAGCAGCAGCCCGCCGAGGCCGCGCGGCCGCCGTACGTGCTGCCGGTCGACGTACCCGGGCTGAGCGCCCGCTTCGGGCAGGCCGGGCCGCACTGGGCGGCGCGGCACACCGGCATCGACTTCCCGGTGGCCACCGGCACGCCCGTCCGCGCGGTCACCGACGGCACGGTGACCACCGGCTGGAGCGGCTCGTACGGCTACCTGGCGGTCGTCACCGCGGCGGACGGCACCGAGACCTGGTACGCGCACCTGAGCGGGTACCAAATGCGGGGCGGCCGCGTCCGGGCGGGCGAGGTGATCGGCCTCGCGGGAGCGACCGGGAACGCCACCGGGCCGCACCTCCACTTCGAGGTACGGCCCGCCGGCGGGGCCCCGGTCGACCCGCTGCCCTGGCTGCTCGCCCACGGCCTGGACCCGCGGCGGCCCGCCGGCACCGGCGGGTGACCGAGCCGATGAGGGGCGCACCCCTGAGTGGTCACCCCGTGTGCCCTTGAGCAGGCGCCCCTACGTGGTCACCCGCTCAGAGCTTCTCGACCCGTTCAGAGCTTCTCGACCGGGGCGTAGCGCAGCAGCAGTTGCTTGCGCCCGGAGCTGCCGAAGTCGATGGTCGCCTGGGCGCGGTCGCCGGCGCCCTGGGTGGCGACGACGGTGCCGAGCCCGAAGGTGTCGTGGCTGACCCGGTCGCCGACCGCCAGGCCGACGACCTCGCGCTCGGTGACCTTCCGCGCCGACTTCGCCCAGCCGGGCTGCGGCACCGCCGCCGTGGAGCGGGCCGAGCCGCCGCCGGAGGATCCGTACGAGCGGGAGGGGCCCGAGGAGGACGGTGAGAAGCCGCGGGCCGCCGGGACGGCCGCCGCGCCGGTGCGCTTCCACTCGACCAGGGTCTCCGGGATCTCCTCCAGGAAGCGGGAGGCCGGGTTGTAGGCGGGCTGGCCCCAGGCGCTGCGGAGCACCGAGCGGGTCAGGTAGAGCCGCTGCCGGGCGCGGGTGAGGCCGACGTAGGCGAGCCGGCGCTCCTCCTCCAGCTCCTTGACCTGGTTGAGGGCCCGCATGTGCGGGAAGATCCCGTCCTCCATGCCGGTGAGGAAGACCACCGGGAACTCCAGGCCCTTGGCGGTGTGCAGGGTCATCATCGTGATGACGCCCTGCCCCTCCTCGTCGTCCGGGATCTGGTCGGAGTCGGCGACCAGGGCGACGCGCTCCAGGAAGTCGGCGAGCGAGCCGACCGGCGGGGCGCCCTCGGCGTCCTCGCCCTCGGGGCGCTCGCCCGGGTCCTGCTCGTACTCCAGGGCGACGGAGGCGAGCTCCTGGAGGTTCTCGATCCGGGTCTCGTCCTGCGGGTCGGTGGAGGCCTGGAGCTCGGCGAGGTAGCCGGACTCCTCCAGGACGGCCTCCAGCACGGCGGCCGGGCCGGCGCCGGACTCGACGACCTGCCGCAGCCCGGCCATCATCGCGTTGAACTTCTTCACCGCATTGGCCGAGCGCGCGGCCATGCCGTACGCCTCGTCGACGCGCCGGAGCGCCTGGGCGAAGCTGATCCGCTCGCGGGCGGCGAGGGCGTCGATCATCGCCTCGGCGCGTTCGCCGATGCCGCGCTTGGGCACGTTGAGGATGCGGCGCAGCGGGACGGTGTCCTCGGGGTTGGAGAGGACGCGCAGGTAGGCCAGGATGTCCCGGACCTCCTTGCGCTCGTAGAAGCGGACACCGCCGACGACCTTGTACGGCAGGCCGACCCGGATGAAGACCTCTTCGAAGACGCGGGACTGCGCGTTGGTGCGGTAGAAGATCGCCACGTCGCCGGGGCGGGCCTCGCCCTTGTCGGTGAGCCGGTCGATCTCGTCGGCGATGAACTGGGCCTCGCCGTGCTCGTCGTCGGCGACGTAGCCGACCACCCGCTCGCCCTGGTCGCCGGCCGTCCAGAGGTTCTTCTTGCGCCGGTTGGTGTTGCGCTCGATGACGGCGTTGGCGGCGCTGAGGATGGTCTGCGTGGAGCGGTAGTTCTGCTCCAGCAGGATGGTCGTGGCGTTGGGGTAGTCCTCCTCGAACTGGAGGATGTTGCGGATCGTCGCGCCGCGGAAGGCGTAGATCGACTGGTCGGCGTCGCCGACCACGCAGAGCTCGGCCGGCGGGATCTGGGCGAGCCGGGCCGCGTTCGGGTTGACGAACTCGCCGTCGGCGGTGAGCTTCGGCGCGTCGGAGAGAGCACCGCCGGACAGCTCCCTGACCAGCGTGTACTGGGCGTGGTTGGTGTCCTGGTACTCGTCGACCAGGATGTGCCGGAAGCGGCGGCGGTAGTGCTCGGCGACGTCGGGGAAGGCCTGGAGCAGGTTGACCGTGGTCATGATGATGTCGTCGAAGTCCAGCGCGTTGGCCTCGCGCAGGCGCCGCTGGTAGAGGGTGTACGCCTCGGCGAGCTTCTTCTCCATCGGGTTGGCGGCCCGGTCGGCGTACGTCTCCTCGTCGATCAGCTCGTTCTTGAGGTTGCTGATCTTGGCGGTGAAGGACTTCGGCGGGAACTGCTTGGGGTCGAGGTCCAGGTCGCGGCAGACGAGGGCCATCAGGCGCTGCGAGTCGGCCGCGTCGTAGATGGAGAACGACGAGGTGAAGCCGAGCAGCTTGGACTCGCGGCGCAGGATGCGCACGCACGCGCTGTGGAAGGTGGAGACCCACATCGCGCGGGCCCGCGGGCCGACCAGCTCCTCGACGCGCTCGCGCATCTCCCCGGCGGCCTTGTTGGTGAAGGTGATCGCCAGGATCTCGCCGGGCTGCACGCCGCGGGCGCCGAGCAGGTGCGCGATCCGGTGGGTGAGCACCCGGGTCTTGCCGGAGCCCGCGCCGGCGACGATCAGCAGCGGCGTGCCGTGGTGCAGGACGGCGTCGCGCTGCGGGTCGTTCATGCCGGCGAGCAGCTGCTCGGGGTCGACGACGGTGCGGGCGGCGCCGTTGCGGTGCCAGGCGTCCCGGTCCGGCTCCTCGGTGAAGTCGGTCTCGAAGAGCCCGTCCGGGATGGCCTCCTCGAACGGCGGCTCCTCGTCCATCGGCGGCTCGTCGTGGGCGGGGCTCGACCCGAGCGAGGGGCTCTCGAAGCCGGGGAGCGGGAGGTCGTCAAAGAGGCTAGTCATGGCATTCCGAGTGTATGACCCGCCGCCGACACTCCGGCCCGGGTCGGCCGAACCGCCCCGGGCCCGCGGCACAGCGGCGGCCGCTACGGGGTGCCGAGCTGGAACATCAGGTAGCCGGCGTACCAGCCGGAGGCCGCACCGAAGAAGAGCAGCACGGGCGCCAGCGACGTCCACTTCAGCCGCTGCAGGGCCAGCGCCACCGGGATCCACAGCGGGAAGGCCGGCAGCAGGTAGCGCGGCACGTTGGAGAAGATCTGCTGGCTGGTGACGGTCGAGGCGATGGTGAGCAGGGTGAAGACGATCAGCACCAGCGGCGGGCGCCTGCGCAGGAGGAGGAAGAGCAGGGCGGGCACCAGCATGAGGACCGCGAGGCTGAACATGTCGGCGAGCGGCCAGGGCCAGAGGTAGTGGAAGCGGCCGATCATGATCTCCGGGATGGCGTGGATCATGAAGTTGCCGGCGTCGAAGTAGTGGTTCCAGGAGCGCTGGATCATGAAGTAGCCGGTGGGCCGGCCCATCGCCCAGCCGACCCAGGCCAGGTAGCCGAGGAATCCCCACGGGGCGATCAGCATGGCGGTCAGCGGGCGGAGCACGCCGTCCTTGCGGCGGAAGAGCGCGATCAGCGCGGACAGGCCGACCGCGGCGATGATCGCCGCCGACGTCGGCCGGTTGAAGCCCGCCACGAAGGCCAGCGTGCCGGCGGTCAGCCAGCGCCTGGTCATGACTGCCCAGCACGCCCAGGAGGCGAGCGCGACGAACAGCGAGTCCGAGTAGACCGCCCACTCGGCGCCGGAGCCGGGCGCCAGGCCCCACAGGCCGGTCGCGACGACGCCGGCCCGCGTGCCGCCCATCAGCCGGACGACCATGAAGATGCCGGCCGCGGCCACGAAGGACGCGACGACCGAGATCAGGATGCCCGCGCCGTACACGCCGAGCCCGGTGATCTCCGAGACGCCGCGCATCAGGCCCGGGTAGAGCGGGAAGAAGGCCGCGGAGTTGGGCCGCACCTCGGAGAGCTGGGCGTGTGCGGACAGCACCTGGGGGTGGTAGCCGCGGGAGGCGATGTCCTGGTACCACCAGCCGTCCCAGGTGCCGAGGACGTCCCACGGGCGGCGGCCGCCGCCGGAGCCGATCGGCTTGTTGCGGTACTCGCGGGAGTAGTGCAGCAGCCACAGGAAGACGGCGAGGCCCGCCGCCTTGACGACGCCGTAGACGGCCAGCGGCTTGACCAGGTCCACCAGGACCCGGCCGGCCCGGCCCCGTCCGGCGGCGGCCGCAGCGGCGGTGCCGCGCTTCGACGTACCTGTCCGCTCCGCCGGTCTGTCGGTCACACTCATGGCCGCTGCTTCTCTCCTGGACTCTGCGCCGCCCTGCAGGCCCGCGCAGGCCCGCCGCGGCGGGCCGGGTCCACGCGATTCACCTGCAGCACTGACCGGCTGTCATGTCAGCGGTTCCCCCCGACCCCGGAAGTCCGCACGCCGGTTCGATACGACCGGACGACCCGTCACCGTACCAGGCGGCGCCTGGCGGCCGTCCGTCGGCCCGGGCCCCGGAGGGGGCGGGCCGACGGCCCGTCGGGCCGACGGTTCCTCAGGGGGCGTCGGGGTAGACGAAGGCCACGAATCCGCCGTACGCCGCGGAGACCACGGCGGCGGAGGAGAGCAGCAGGACGAGCGACGCACGGCTGCGGACCCGGGCGAGGCCGGTCGCGACCGGCAGCAGCAGGGCGAAGGCCGGCAGCAGGAAGCGCGCCCGCGAATTGAAGTAGGCGGCGTCGGCCAGGGCCAGGGCGAGCATCGCGGCGCTGTACAGCAGCAGCGGGAGCGGCTGGCGCTGGATCGCGGACATGCCGAGGAGCACCACCGACCCGATCAGAACGACGGCGACCACGACCTGGGTGAGCCAGACCTGGTCGGCGTCGGTCAGCAGGTCGCCGAAGGAGCGCAGGGTGCTGCGGCCGAAGTCGAAGTGCGAGTGCCAGGCGTCCTGCACCCGGAAGTAGCCGTCCCAGCGGCCCTTCACGGCGCCGACCCAGGCGAGGTAACCGAGGAAGCCGAGTGGTGCGAGGACGGCGGCGAGCGCCGCCCGCGGGCCGCCGCGCCCCCGGACGAGCTCCCACAGGGCGGTCAGGGACACCGCCGCCGCGAGCGCGATCCCGGTCGGCCGGGCCAGCCCCGCCAGCAGGCAGAGCACCCCGCCCCACACCCAGCGCCGGGTCAGCACGGCGTACAGCGACCAGACGGCGAGGGCGGTGAACAGCGGCTCGGAGTAGGCGGCGCTCTCCACCACGGCGTACGGGGTGACACCCCACAGGACGGCGGCGACGACGCCCGCCCGCTGCCCGTAGAGCCGCGCGGCGACGGCGTACACGCCCCAGGCGGCGGCGAGCGAGGCCGTCCAGGCGACCAGCAGTGCCGCCCGGTTGGCCGGCAGCGGCAGCACGGTGTCGACCAGCCGGACCAGCGCCGGATGGGCCGGGAAGAACGCGTACGGCTCGTAGGGACCGTACGGGCCCGGCACCGGCGCCGTCCCGGCGTAGCCGCGGGTGGCGATCCGGTTGTACCAGTAGGCGTCCCAGAGGGTGCTGAGCCGCCCGAGGCCGGGGGTGCCTCGGCGGGCGCCCCAGACGACGAGGAGGAGCACCCCGAGGGCCCGGACCGCTGCGTAGCCGAGCAGTGCGGGCGCGGCGGAGCGCAGGGCCGTCCTCAGCCGGTCGCGGCGCCGTTCGGCCCGTTCGGGCTCGGCGCTGCGGACGGCTGGTTCGGCGGACACTCGCACCCCAGTGGCGGAGGCGGTTCCGGCACCGGTGGACATCGCGTGCTCCCGGTGCCGGGACCGAGTCGGGAAACGCGACACCTCACGATGACAGCCCCAGACGCCGCACAATGCAAACGCGGCGTCAACCCAGCGTGACGCTCAGTCGGACGTGCGTTCCCACAGGGCCACCGTCAGGCCCCGGACGTGCTTGATCTCGGTCTGCTCGTACGACGCGCGGAGCGCCGCGGCCTGCTTCTTCGGGAAGCGCTCCAGCGGGTCCTCGCCGTCGCCCATGGCCACCACCCAGATCCGCGGCGTGCCCAGGCAGTCGGCGGGCACCGGGCAGCTCGAGGCGAACAGGTCGCCGCGCTCGATCGCGTCCTTCGCGATCAGGACGTCCTTCAGCTTCACCCGGTCCGGCAGGTAGTACCGGATCTCCAGGTCGATCATCATCCACTTGTCGTCGCCGCGGATCGGGGCGAAGCCGTCCCCGGGCCGGTACCGGTCGGCGATGACCTGTGCGGCCCGCCGGCCGTCGGTCTGCTCGTGCGAGACGGAGGTGCGGAGCTTCTGCTGGTCCGGGATGCCGATCGCCGCCACCAGCACCAGGCCCACGACGCCGAGGATGCGGGGGCGCAGGGAGTTGAGCCCGGCCGCGGCCAGGATGCACCAGGCGGGCACGGTGTAGAGCTGGTAGCGCTCGAAGAAGTACACGCTGGGGCCGTGCGAGAGGACCCAGCTGATCGCGATCGGCAGGACCGCGACCGTGCCGATCTCGAAGACCCGCTGGCGGTGCCGCGCCCAGCCGCCCGGGATCGCGGCCAGTACCAGGAAGCAGCCGCTGACCAGGGCCGAGCCGAACAGGTTGTGCCAGTACTCGATGTAGGTCTGCAGCCACGGGGTCTCCAGCCAGGAGATCTGCCGGCCGACCTGGCGCTGTCCGATCAGGACGAGCGGGACGACCGGCAGGAGGCCGATCAGCACCGAGGCGCCGAAGCCCGTCAGGAGTTTGCGGTTGCGTTCCCGCCGCCACTGGAAGAACACGATCACCGCGTGGCCGGACAGGAAGAGCAGCGACACCATGTGGAACAGGCCCGCCGCGGCGACCGCCACCGTGTACGGCAGCCAGCGCAGCAGGACGGGGCGCTCGATCGCCCGCAGCAGCAGCCAGGTGGCGGCGGAGACCGCCAGCACCACGAAGCCGTAGGCCCGGGCCTCCTGCGCGTACCGGGAGATCGACGGCACGACGGCGAAGAGCAGGCCGGCGAAGAGGGCGGTGCGGTCGTCGAACACCTTGCGTGCGGTGAGCGTCACGAACACCGCCGCGCCCGCCATCGCCAGGGCCGACGGGAGCCGCATCACCGCCGCGGAGTCGCCGAAGAGGCCGATCCAGCCCTGCATGAACAGGTAGTAGAGCCCGGAGACGGCGTCGACGTGCTTGAGCATGTCGAACATCTCGCCGGTGCTGCGGGTGGCGGCGCTCCAGGTGGCGAGCTCGTCGCGCCACAGCTGCGGACGCCAGCTGCCGCGGACGCCCAGCGCCAGTGTCAACAGCGCGGGCCAGAGCCAGACGGCTCTGGTCAGCAGAGCGCGTGCTCCCCCCGTCAGCCGGCCTGCCGCCGTGGACCCGGCGGTTTCCGGGTCCAGGTGGCGGTCTCGGTCAGCGACACTCGCGGTCATGGCTGTCGGGTCTCCAGAGGTGATCGTCGTCGGATGGTGACGGAGGAGGCCCTGAGCCGCTCCGTCAGTGCTTGCGGGCCGCCCGCACCGGCGCGCCGTCGGCGGCGCGCACCTGCTGGAAGGCCTTCTCCATGAGGCGCTTCATGACCGGCGCCAGCGGGCGCTCGACCAGTCGGTGCACGAGCCACGCGGCAAGCAGCATAATCGCCGTGACGACGAAGAACGTCGGGTACGGGGCGAGGTGGCGGCTGATCCGGGTGATCAACTGCCAGCCGATCTCCTGGTGCAGCAGGTAGAGCGGGTAGGTGAGGGCTCCGGCGACCGTCAGCCACTTCCACTGGATCCGGTTGAACGCGCCGAGCGCGGCGGCGGTGACCAGCACGAACGCGGCGGTGGTGATGGACACCGTGATCGCCCAGGACAGGTGGTGGTGCGTGCCGTACTCGTAGCCGCCGATGACGCCCTTCATCTGGTGCTGCGACATCAGCCAGCAGAAGCCCAGGATGCCCCAGAGGAGCAGGTTCTGGCCGAAGCGGTACATCAGGTAGATCGCGATGCCGCCGATGAAGAACCAGGCGTAGGTCGGCTGGAACACCGTGACGAGCAGCGGCATGTTGACCGAGCCGGCGATCAGCGCCATGAAGCCCCAGACGCCGCAGAAGGCCAGCACCCGGCGGTAGGTGAGACCGAAGGCCACCATCACGCCGAAGAGGATGTAGAAGCGCAGCTCGGCCCAGAGCGTCCAGTAGACCGGGTCGATGTTGTCCACGCCGAGCGGCATGTTGGCCATGCTCAGGTTGGTGAGGATGCGCGACGGGTCCGGGCGGTGCGTGTTGTCGCCCCAGATCTTCGGGACGACCATCAGGACGGCCGTGGTGAGCAGCACGCAGACCCAGTACGCCGGGAAGAGCCGCACCACGCGGGAGGTGACGAAGTCGCCGACCGAGCGGCCCCAGCAGGACATGCAGATGACGAAGCCGCTGATCAGGAAGAACAGCTCCACGCCCGTCCAGCTGTAGGCGCCCACGAGGTGGCCGAGCGGCATCAGCTTGCCCGGCGATCCGTGCCAGATGCCCGGGAAGCGCTCGACGCCGAGCCAGTGCCAGGCGAGGACGCCGAGCGCGGCTATCAGGCGCAGGCCGTCCAGGACGTAGAGGCGGGGGCGCTTGGGCCGCGCGGCGGGGGCCGGCGGCTCGGGGGATCCCTGCCCCGGTTCTTCGGCCACCTGCTGGTACTGCACGGGCACAGATGCCGATGTCTTCACGGGGGAGGTCATAGCCGCGCTCTCGGTCCGGGGGGTCGGGTGGCCCACCGGAGCTCGGGGAGGATGTGGTCCGGCACGGGCGGGGCTCATCCTATAGACGCATGAATCCACCCTGAGAGTTGCATGTGGCTCAGCAGCCCCGGGCGCCGTTCGCGCACCCCTGATCCGCCCCCCGGAGGGGGCCCCGCCGCTGGTCGGAGCGGACGCCCGGGGCCCGGCGGCCCCGCCCGGGGGGCCGACGTGATGCTCGTCACGCCCCGGGCGGCCGCCGTGCCGGGAGCCCCGCCGCGGTCAGACCAGGCGGCGGGCGGTCGCCCAGCGGGTCAGCTCGTGCCGGTTGCTCAGCTGCAGCTTGCGCAGCACCGCGGAGACGTGGCTCTCCACCGTCTTCACCGAGATGAACAGCTGCTTGGCGATCTCCTTGTACGCGTAGCCGCGGGCGATCAGCCGCAGCACCTCGCGCTCGCGCTGGGTCAGCCGGTCGAGGTCCTCGTCGACGGGCGGGGTGTCGGTGGCCGCGAAGGCGTCCAGCACGAACCCGGCGAGGCGCGGCGAGAAGACGGCGTCGCCGTCGGCGATCCGGAAGATCGCGTTCACCAGGTCGGTGCCGGTGATGGTCTTGGTGACGTAGCCGCGGGCACCGCCGCGGATCACGCCGATCACGTCCTCGGCGGCGTCGGAAACGGACAGCGCCAGGAAGCGCACCCCGCCCTGCTCGCCCATCAGCGGCGCGGAGCGGCGCAGCACCTCGACGCCGCCACCGCCGGGCAGGTGGACGTCGAGCAGTACGACGTCCGGCCGGGTCTCGGCGACGACCTGCACCGCCGACTCGACGTCGTCGGCCTCGCCCACCACGTCGATCCCCGTGGTCTCGGTACGGCCGATCTCGGCCCGCACACCGGTGCGGAACATCCGGTGGTCGTCCACCAGGACGACGCGCGCGGTGCGCTCCGGCACGGTTCCCCCTGCGTCAGTCATCTGCCCTCTCCATCTCCAGCTCGACCTCGGTGCCGCCGCCCGCCGCCGGCCGCACCCGTGCGGTGCCGCCGTTGCGCTTCATCCGGCCGACGATCGACTCCCGCACGCCCATCCGGTCCTCGGGCACCGCGTCGGGGTCGAAGCCGGGGCCGTGGTCGCGGACGAACACCGACACCGTCCTCCCCTCCACCTCCGCGTAGACCTGGACCGGTCCCCCGCCACCGTACTTGGCCGCGTTGACCATCGCCTCCCTCGCGGCCTGCATCTGCGCCGCGATCCGCTCGTCCATCGGGCAGTCGCCGACGCAGACCAGCTCCACGGCCACCCCGTGCCGGTCCTCGACCTCGGCGACCACGGCCCTGATGTGCTCGGCGAGGGTGTCCGGCGCGGACTCGGCGACCGCCTCCGGGCGGTACAGCCACAGCCGCAGCTCGCGCTCCTGGGCGCGGGCGAGGCGCAGCACCTCCTTCGGGTCCTCCGCCCTGCGCTGGATCAGGGTGAGGGTGTGCAGCACCGAGTCGTGCACGTGCGCGGCGATCTCGGCGCGCTCCTGGGCGCGGATGCGGGCGGTGCGCTCGGCGCCGAGGTCCTGCCACATGCGCAGCGCGTACGGGCCGACCAGGACGAGCATGCCGGCCAGCACCGCGAGCGAGGCCTCGACGACCGAGGCCACCGTGGACCCGCTGCCCTGCAGGATGAGGAAGCCGACGATGCCGGCCACGACCAGCAGCACACCGGCGCCGACCCGGGCGAAGGCGCTGCGCCGCTTCGACCCCTCGTCCAGGCCGAACCAGCGCTGCCAGCGGGAGTCGTCGGCCTGCCGCCAGACCAGGGCGACGCCGACGCCGACGGTCAGCAGCGGCCACACGTACGGCTTGGCGGTCTGGATGTGCAGGGCGTTCAGCAGGGCGACGATGCCGACGACCAGCATCAGCAGGGCGAGGAGCTGGCCTATCCCTCCGGTGCGCCGACCGCCGGCGGGCGGGGCGGCGGCACCGGCCTGCGGGGCGGGGGCGTCGGCGGGCAGGCCGTGGAAGGTCCGCTGGAGCACGTCGCGCAGGCGGCCGAGGCCGCGGCGCTCGCGCTTGGTCGGCCCCTCGGCCCTCGTTCCGGCGCCGACCCGGACGAAGGAGCCGTTGACGTAGGCCCACTGCGTGGCCGCGCCGGGGGCGGGCTCGCCGATGCCGATCGGCACCACGAACCAGAACGCGGCGTACAGCAGCGCGCCGATGCCCTGGGCGAAGAAGAGCAGCACGAAGGCACCGCGGACCCAGCTGACGGGCAGCCCGAGGTGGACGGCCAGCCCGTGCGCCACACCGCCGAGCATCCGCCCGTGCGGGCTGCGGTACAGCCGGCGGTAGGGCGGGTCGGCCGGCCCGCCGGGGACGGTCGGGGCATCGGATTCGCTGTGTTGGGTCTCGCTGCCGGGTGCTGCCACGCCACAGACGGTCTCATGTCAAGCGGTGGCGGTGCATCAGGGTCGGCCCCGGAAGTCCCTCAGGGACAGATCAGGGTCCGTCCGGGGCTACGGGCGGTTGGGCGCGGGCCCGGCAGCCACCAGGATGGTGCCATGACCGACGAGCAGAGCACGGCCGCGCAGGCCGACACCGCCGCCGACGCACCGGCCGGGGACACCCCGCCGCCCGCGGCGCAGCGCCCGCCGCTGACCCGCAGCGGGCAGCACCGGGTGGTGGCCGGCGTGTGCGGCGGGCTCGGCCGCCACCTCGACATCGACCCGGTGGTGTTCCGGGTGGTCGTCGCGGTGCTCTGCCTGTCGGGCGGCCTCGGCCTGTTCCTGTACGGCCTGGCGTGGCTGATCGTGCCGCGCGAGCCGGTCGAGGGGGAGCCGGGGCGGACGGAGCTGCAGCGGGTGCTGACCGGCCGGGTGGACGGGCAGTCGATCGGCGCGGTGCTGCTGACGGTGATCGGCACCGGGGTGTTCTTCTCCTCGATGGGCGACGGCGGGCAGCTCTTCCCGCTGCTGCTGCTCGGCGGCCTGGTGTTCCTGGCGGTCCGCCACGATCCGGAGCGGCGCCGCCGGGCCCGGGGCGGTGGGGCCCCGCAGGGCCAGGACGGCCCGTACGACCGGCTGGAGGAGCCGGTCGAGCAGCTGGACTGGAAGACCTGGCAGCGCCGGTTCGGCGAGGACTTCCAGGCGGAGTGGCAGGCCCGCAAGGCGGAGATGCACGAGAAGCTGCGCGCCGTCCGCGAGGACCACGCCGCGCAGCACGCCCGGGACCGCGCGGCCGGCCGGGTCCCGCAGGACACTCCGCCGCCCGGCCCGAGCGGGTACCTGTGGGACCCGCGGCACCCGGAGCGCAATCCGTACGGCGCACAGACCCCGCCGCCGGGGGTGCCGGCGCAGGCCTGGTGGCAGCGGACGGACCTGCCGGAGGGCGATCCGCTGCGCAAGGCACCGACCGGGCCGCCCGAGCCCCCGCGGCCGGCGGCCGTGCAGCGGCACGGGCGGCACGGCGGGGCGGGCCTCGGCGGGGTCGGGGTGCTGCTGGCGGCCGGTGCGGGTGCGCTGGCCTGGTGGCTGGCCGACCGGCAGGGCGAGCCGGTGCGCATCGCGACGGTGCTGGCGGCGGCGCTGCTGGCGCTGGGCCTGGTGCAGCTGGTCGGCGCCAAGTTCGGGCGGGCCCGCGGGCTGGCCGTCCCGGCGCTGCTGCTGACCCTGGTGCTGGCGGCGGCGGGCGGTTCCGGTGCGGCCCTGCACGCCGGGGTGGGCGACCGCACCTGGGCACCGGTGAGCGCCGCGGCGCTGCAGGAGCACTACGACCTGGGGGCGGGCGACGCCACCCTCGACCTGACCGGGCTGGACCCGGCCGGCGCGACGCTGACCAGCTCCGTCCGGCTGGGCGCGGGCGACCTGAAGGTGCTGCTGCGGCAGGACGTCGACGTCGAACTGACCGTGCGCAACCTGGCCGGGGACATCCGGCTGCCGAACGGGGAGCACCTGTCCGGCACCAACAACAACCACACGTACACGCTGCACCCGCCGAGCGGGACGGCCTCCCGCGGGAAGCTCGACCTCACGCTGACGGTCGGGCTCGGAGACATCAAGGTGGCCCAGGCATGAGGAAGCACCGGCTCGACCTGTTCTCGCTGATCTCGGGAACGCTGTTCACGGTGGTCGCCGCGGTCTACCTGGTGGCGTCGCTGAACGACCGGACGGTGAACGGCCGGATCGTCATCCCGGTGGCGCTGATCGGCCTCGGGGCGGCCGGCCTGGCCGGAGCGGTGGCGGCGGTCGCCCGGCGGGGCCGGGGCGGCGAGCTGCCGCCGCCCTCCCCGCCCCGGGAGCCGTGAGGGGCGGGGAGCCTGCGGGCCGCGCGGCTCAGGCCTGCTGCGGGCCCAGCTCCAGCCGGTCGCCGCTCTTGGTCACGGTGTACTTGGGGAGCGGCTTGGTGGCCGGGCCGTTGACCACCGCGCCGGTCCTGGCGTCGAAGCGGGAGCCGTGGCACGGGCAGTACATCCGGCCGTCGCGCGGGGCGTCGACGGTGCAGCCGGAGTGGGTGCAGATCGCGGAGAAGCCGCAGTACTGCCCGGTGGTGGGCTGCACGATGTAGACGGCGTCCCCGGTGGCCGGGTCCTTGACCTGGGCCGATCCGCCGACGGGGACGTCCTTGGCGGCCACCGTGACCTTGCTGCCGCCGGTGGGCGAGCCGCTCGGGCTGCCGGCCGGGGCCGGGTTGGTGGAGCCGGGCGTCGAGGGTGTGGCCGGGCTGTCGGCGACGGCCTTGCGGTCGCGGCCGAAGGTGGCGGTGAGCGAGCCGGCGAGCAGCCCGGCGCCGCCGAGGGCGACGGCGGCGATCCCGCCGTCGAGCAGTGCCCGCCGGCGGACGGCGCCCTCGGGCAGGCCGCGCAGGCGGTCCCGTTCGGCGCGCCGGGCGAGGTAGCCGTCGACGGACAGGTACGGGGTGCCGGCCAGCACCAGCGGCGTCCAGGCCATCAGGTAGGCGAGGTCGTTGCCGAGGTAGTAGGGCGAGACGTTCCAGCTGACGGTGAGGAACAGCGTCAGGTTGATCACGGCGCCGCCGGCCGCGGCGAGTCTGCCCCAGAGCCCGAACAGGGTGCCGAGGCCGACGGCGAGCTCGCCGAAGGCGATCAGCAGGGCGAAGAAGGTCGGCGCCTGGAGCGCGGGGCCCAGTGCCCAGCCGATCGGACTGCTCTCCTTGGCGGCCTGGGTCTGCGAGACGAAGGAGGCGGCGTCGCCCGCCCCGGCCAGGTAGTGGGAGTCGGAGAGCTTGTCGAACGCGGCGTACACGAAGGTGACGCCGAGGAACAACCGCAGCGGCAGGGTCGCGTACCGCGTGGCGGTGCGCTTCCACTCCTCGCGGCGGGAGGGGGTGTGCGGTGACGGCGAGTGCCGAGCGGTGCCGTCGGGCCGTCCGTGTCCGTCGTGCGCCCCGGTCATGCCGTCGCCCTTCCCTCACGGCCTGTCAACTGCTGACAGGTCCGGTCCGATTCTGCCCGTTGCCGCTCGACTTCCGCGGCAGGTCCGGCGGCGTGCACAGCCGCGCCGCCACTCCCTGGTACGGAAGCGGCGGCGCGGTTGTTCAATCGGCCGTTCGATCGGCCGGCGGGATCACTCCCACTCGATGGTGCCCGGCGGCTTGCTGGTGACGTCCAGCACGACGCGGTTCACGTCGCGGACCTCGTTGGTGATCCGGGTGGAGATCTTCGCCAGCACGTCGTAGGGCAGGCGCGACCAGTCGGCGGTCATGGCGTCCTCGGACGAGACCGGGCGCAGCACGATCGGGTGGCCGTAGGTGCGGCCGTCGCCCTGGACGCCGACGCTGCGGACGTCGGCGAGCAGCACGACCGGGCACTGCCAGATCTGGCCGTCGAGGCCGGCCGCGGTGAGCTCCTCGCGGGCGATGGCGTCGGCCTCGCGGAGCAGGTCCAGACGCTCCTCGGTGACCTCGCCGACGATCCGGATGCCGAGGCCCGGGCCGGGGAACGGCTGGCGCTGGACGATCTCCCCGGGCAGGCCGAGCTCCTGGCCGACCATCCGGACCTCGTCCTTGAACAGCTTGCGCAGCGGCTCGACCAGCTGGAACTGGAGGTCCTCCGGCAGGCCGCCGACGTTGTGGTGCGACTTGATGTTCGCGGTGCCGGTGCCGCCGCCGGACTCCACCACGTCCGGGTACAGGGTGCCCTGGACGAGGAACTCCACCGACTCGCCGTGCTCGCCGGCCTCGGCGACGATCTCGGCCTGCGCCTGCTCGAAGACCCGGATGAACTCCCGGCCGATGATCTTGCGCTTCTGCTCCGGGTCGCTGACCCCGGCCAGCGCGGTCAGGAAGCGCTCCTTGGCGTCGACGACCTTCAGCTGCACGCCGGTGGCGGCGACGAAGTCCTTCTCGACCTGCTCGGTCTCGCCCTTGCGCATCAGGCCGTGGTCGACGTACACGCAGGTCAGCCGGTCGCCGATGGCCTTGTTGACCAGGGCGGCGGCGACTGCGGAGTCCACACCGCCGGACAGGCCGCAGATGGCGCGCTTGTCGCCGACCTGCGCGCGGATCAGCGCGACCTGCTCGTCGACGACGTTGTGCGTCGTCCAGTCCGGCGCGATGCCCGCGCCGCGGTACAGGAAGTGCTCGAGGATCTGCTGGCCGTGGTCGGAGTGCAGCACCTCGGGGTGGTACTGGACGCCGTACAGCTTGAGGTCGTCGTTCTCGAAGGCGGCGACCGGGACCACGTCGGTGGAGGCGGTGACGGTGAAGCCCTCGGGCGCGGCCGAGCAGGCGTCGCCGTGCGACATCCACACCGAGTGCTGCGCCGGGACGCCCTCGAACAGGGTGGAGCCGGTGCGGCTGACGGTCAGCGGGGTGCGGCCGTACTCACGGGCACCGGTGTTGTCGACGGTGCCGTCGAGCGTGATCGCCATCAGCTGGAAGCCGTAGCACATGCCGAAGACCGGGACACCGGCCTCGAACAGCGCACGGTCGAGCCGCGGCGCGCCCTCCTCGTAGACCGAGGACGGCCCGCCGGAGAGGATGATCGCCTTCGGGTTCTTGGCGAGCATCTCGGCGACCGGCATGGTGCTCGGCACGATCTCGCTGTAGACCCGGGCCTCACGCACCCGGCGGGCGATGAGCTGGGCGTACTGGGCACCGAAGTCGACGACCAGGACGGTGTCGTTCTCGGTTGCGGACTGGTCCGGGGAAGCAGAGGACACGGACGGCCTTCCGGCGGGTGTGGGGAGTGTCTGCAGCCGAGTCTACCGGGGCGGCTCGAACGCTCGGACCGCCCGGCGGCCGGGCCGCCGTTCCGACGCCCCTTCTGCGCCCACAGGTCGGCGGTTCACCCGCTTGCCGACCGCCGCGGCCGTGACCGGCCGTCAGGCGAATCGTTGCACCGCATGACCGTACGGACCGCACCGAACCCGCCAGGCTCGGGCCGCACCGGACGGTCGGCAGGACCACGCGTGGACCCGATCCGGTCCACCCCCGCGCGTGGCGGGCCGACGGCCCGCCGTGGGACCGCGCGGCGGTGCGGCTGCCGGGCAGCAGGGGACAGCGACCCCGGCCGCGACCGGAACGGACCGTCGGGGCGGGGAGGTCGGCGCCGGCGCCGACCTCCCCGCCTCTCGGGCACATCTGCGCCCCGCCCGTACCCACGGGCCGTACCACTCCTCGGCCGCCCCGTCCCACCCTTCGGCCGCCCTGTGCACGCCCCTGTGCGCCCCTGCTTGCAACTACTACGCAGCGTAGTCGACACTCCCGCCCGGCCCCGGCGGGGCGGCACCCGCGCCGCCCCGCCGGCCGGAGGGACGGAGGGATCACCAACGGGAAACGGACTCTGTCGAACTGCGCCGAATCGGTTGCACAGTACGGCTTCCGTCCATCACGATGCTGGTTGTGGGGGTTGGCCGACCGCCTCGCGAGGGCGGCGCGGCCGGTGCTGCGGAGAGTCCGCGGCCCGGCGACGACAACGGTTATCACCTCACGCTCCGTGAGGGGCCGACCCGGCCCGCGCACGCGGCGGGGCCCGTACACCACCGGGCGACCTGCCGCCGTTCCCAAGCCATTCGACACGACGGCGCACTTCCCCCGGCGCCGTCACCCCAGCACCCGGCGCAGCCCTGACGCCGCGTGCTGAACGACAAAGGGCCCCGTTCCCCCGCGGGGCCCTTTGCCCTGTCCGGACCCGGGCGACCGATCAGGTGCGGTGCCGGTCCCGGTGCGAGTCCAGGACCTCTCCCCCGAAGGGCACCGCGGGCCCGAGCGGCGGGGGCGTGTCGGCCGGGCCGTGCGCCGGCGCGGGCGGTTCCCCGTGCGCCGGTCGCAGCCGGGCGAAGATCGGCGGCAGCAGGAGTGCTCCGACCGCCGCCCAGAGCAGATGGGCGATCAGGGCGGTGTCGGCCGCAATCGCCCAGGAGGCCCCGGCGTCACCGCCCGGCGCCGCCGCGGAACGGACCGACAGCCCCGCCACGGCGTCGAGGGCGGTGAGCGCGCAGGCGTACAGCGCCGCCGCCGTCAGCCGGTCCGCCGGGCCGAGCCGCTGCCGGTGCACCGACCGGGCCAGCAGCAGCGCGCCCGCCGCCGCGAGCAGCACCGCCCACGGCCAGGGCCCGGCCGTCCCGTCCGGGTCGAACAGCGACAGCTCGCGCTCCCAGCCGGCCCCCGGGCCGCGGTCGCGGAACTGCAGGACGGCGCCCGAACCGAGGGCGAGCAGGAACAGTCCGCCGTTGACCGCCAGCGGGAGGCACACCCACACCGGCGGCGCCTGCGGCAGCACCGCGGCCAGGACGAGCACGGCGGCGCCGGCCGCACCCAGCGTGCCCGCCAGCGCGAGGCCGGTCGCCCGGGCCGCGCCCGGCAGGCCGTGCAGCACGGCGTGCCGCGCGAACCAGGCCCGCACCGGGCCGGAGCCGTGCACGGCCGCGGCGAGCAGGGCGGCGGCCAGCGCCGCACCGGCGGCGGCGGTCAGCAGCCCCGGCTCGACCGTCGCGCCGCCCTCCTGCGGACCGGCCCCCTTCGGCAGCAGGGTGACCCGGCCGACGGCGCCCAGCAGCAGGGCGCCGGCCGCGGCCGCGGCCGCCGTCCGCGCCGACTCGGCGAGCACCGACCCGGCGTCGGCAGGGCCGTTCGCACGCCGCCGGGCCCGCAGGCCGAGCCCGAGCAGGGCGAGCCAGCCGGCGCCGACCAGCAGCGGCACGACCCGCAGCTGGAGGCCGGGCCCCGGTGTCCACAGGTCGGCGCCGGGGCCCGCCTGCAGGCGCAGCGGTGCACCGAACGCCGTCAGTACCAGGGCCAGCGAGGCGCGCAGGCGGTCTCCGTACTCGGCGGTGACGGGCCACAGCAGGTGCTCGGGCAGGGCCAGCAGTACGGCCGCGGCCACCAGCAGGCCGGTCGGGGCGGCGACGGCCTTCAGCGCGGGCAGCCAGTCGGCGAGCAGCCTGCTGCCCGCGGCCGCCCAGGGCCGCTCCGGGCGGTACGGGACGCCCAGGCCCCAGCGGCCGTCCGGCGCGGTCTCCACGGCCTCGCCGACCTCGCCGATCTCACCGATCCGTCCGGCCGCGCCGGCCCGGTGGCCGTCGTCGGAGCGGGCGGGCGGAAAGGTCCGGCCGCAGGCGGCGCAGCTGCGCGCCCACCCCGCCGAGGCCGCCCCGCAGCCCGTGCAGATCGGCATGGCGCTCCCCCAAGTCCCCCGCCCGACGGTCGGAAACACCGTTCTCCCACCGGGGGCGGAGGGGTGTCAATCGGCCGCCGGCCGGGCCGGGTCCTTGCGGGCCGGCACCGTCGGGACGGGCAGCAGGGGCAGCCGCAGCGCACCGAAGGCCCCGGCGGGGACGGCCGGCTGCTTGGGCTCGACGGCGGCCACCCGGCGGTAGGCCCCGCCCTGGGCGGGCCGCTGGTCGGCGTCGCCGTTGTTCGGCCAGAGCGACATGGCGCGCTCGGCCTGGGCGGTGATCGTCAGCGAGGGGTTGACGCCCAGGTTCGCGGAGACGGCGGCGCCGTCCACCACGTGGATGCCGGGGTGCCCGTACAGCCGGTGGTAGGGGTCGATGACGCCGTGCTCGGCGTCCTCGCCGATCGGGCAGCCGCCGAGGAAGTGCGCGGTCATCGGCATCCGCATCAGTTCGCCGATGTTGGTGCCGGCGAAGCCGTTGATCTCGTCGGCGAGGATGCGCGCGGCCTCCTCGCCCTCGGGGATGTGCTCCGGGTTGGGTGCGCCGTGGCCCTGCTTCGCGGTGAGCAGGCCGCGGCCGAGGCCCTTCGGCTTGCGGAAGGTGGTCAGCGAGTTGTCCAGCGACTGCATGACCAGGCCGATGATCGTCCGCTCCGACCAGCGGTACTTGGACAGGTTGCGGGCCGACAGCACCGGGTGGCGGACGGTGGTGGCCAGGTAGGACAGCAGGTTGGAGCGGCGGTGCGGGAACTGCAGGATGGTCATCAGGCCCATGGCGTTGGAGCCCTTGCCGTAGCGGACCGGCTCGATGTGGGTGTTCTCGTTCGGGTGGATCGAGGACGTGATGGCCACACCCCGGGTGAAGTCGGCCTTGTCCGCGCCGGTCTTCCGCCGGTAGCGGCGGTTGTCGGTGAGCGCGCCGACCAGCGACTCCGAGTTGGTGCGGGTCAGGAAGCCGAGCTTGGCGGAGATCCGCGGCAGCCGGCCGGTGTCGCGCATGGTGTGCAGCAGCGTCTGGGTGCCGTAGGTGCCGGCCGCCAGGACGACCTGGCGGGCGCGCAGCACGGCGCGCGGGCCCTTGCGGCGGCGGTCGGTGGCGACGGTGGTGACGGAGAACCCGCCGTCGGCGTCCTCGGTGAGGCCGGTCACGGTGGTCAGCGGCCGTACCTCGGCCCCGGCCTGCTCTGCCAGGTAGAGGTAGTTCTCGATCAGCATGTTCTTGGCGCCGTGCCGGCAGCCGGTCATGCACTCCCCGCACTCGGTGCAGGCCCGGCGGGCGGGGCCGGCGCCGCCGAAGTACGGGTCCGGCACCTCGCCGCCGGGGGCGGCGGAGCAGCTGCCGTCGGAGTCCTTGCCGTCGCCGAAGAAGACGCCGACCGGGGCCAGGTGGAAGGTGTCGCCGACGCCCATCCGCTCGGCGGTGGTCCTCAGGTGGGTGTCGGCGGCGGTGACGGTCGGGTTGAGCCGCACGCCGAGCATCCGCTGCGCCTGGTCGTAGTACGGGGCGAGCTCCTCCTGCCAGTCGGTGATGTGCCCCCACTGGCGGTCCTCGAAGAAGGGCTTCGGCGGGACGTACAGGGTGTTGGCGTAGTTGAGCGAGCCGCCGCCGACGCCGGCGCCGGCCAGCACCAGCACGTTGCTCAGCAGGTGGATGCGCTGGATGCCGTACAGGCCGAGGGCGGGCGCCCACAGGTAGTTGCGCAGGTCCCAGGAGTTCTTGGGCAGGCTGTCGGCCGACCAGCGGCGGCCGGCCTCCAGGACGCAGACCCGGTAGCCCTTCTCGGTGAGGCGCAGGGCGGCGACCGAGCCGCCGAATCCCGAGCCGACCACCAGCACGTCGTAGTCGAATCCGCCGTTGTCCGCCATGGTGCCGCTGCTCCTTCGAGGGTGGGGGTGGTCCGCGGTACGGCCCGGCGCGGGCGGCCGGGTGGGGGCCGCCCCGGCGCGTGCGGGCCTACCGGAAACCGAAGGCCTTGAGGGCCTTGAGGCCGGTGGTCAGCAGGGCCGCGAACCGCTCGTCGTCCAGCCCGTGCGAGGGGCCGATCGGCAGCAGCCGCTGGGTGGCGACGGTCTGCGCCTCGGTGAAGCGCAGGATGCCCTCGGCGCCGTGCCGGCGGCCGAGGCCGGAGTCGCCCATGCCGCCCATCGGGGAGGCCACCGAGCCGTAGGCGGCGGCGTAGGCCTCGTTGACGTTGACGGTGCCGGTGTGCAGCCGGGCGGCGACGGCACGGCCGCGCCGGGCGTCCTTCGTCCAGACGCTGGAGTTCAGGCCGTACGGGGTGGAGTTGGCGATCTCCACGGCCTCGTCCTCGGTGTCGAAGCGGTAGACCGAGACGACCGGGCCGAAGGTCTCCTCGGTGCAGACCGCCATGCCGGGGGTGACGCCGTCGAGCACGGTGGGCTCGTAGAACAGCGGGCCGAGGTCGGGGCGCGGGCGGCCGCCGGCCAGCACGGTGGCGCCGGCCTTGACGGCCTCCTCGACGTGCCGGGTGACGGTCTCCAGCTGGCGGCCGGAGACCAGCGACCCCATGTCGGCGCCGTACGCGAGGCCGCCGCCGAGCCGCAGCGCCCTGGTGCGGGCGGTGAAGCGGGCGAGGAACTCGTCGGCGACCGAGCGGTGCACAAGCAGCCGCTCGATGGAGATGCAGAGCTGGCCGGCGGAGGAGAAGCAGGCCCGGACGGCACCCTCGGCTGCCCGGTCGAGGTCGGCGTCGGCGAGGACGAGCAGGGCGTTCTTGCCGCCGAGCTCCAGGGAGGCGCCGACCAGGCGGCCGGCGGCCTGCTGCGCGACCTGGCGGCCGGTGCGGGTGGAGCCGGTGAAGGAGACGTAGTCGGCGTGCTCGACCACGGCCGGGCCGACCACCGGGCCGTCGCCGACCACGATCTGCCAGAGGTCGGCGGGCAGGCCGGCCTCGACGAGGATCTCGCGGGCCCACAGCGCGGTGAGCGCGGTCTGCGTGTCCGGCTTGTTGACCACGGCGTTGCCGGCCGCGAAGGCGGGCAGCGCGTCGCTGACGGACAGCTCCAGCGGGTAGTTCCAGGGGGAGATCTGGCCGATCACGCCCTTGGGGCGGCGGCCCTCCAGGGTGTGGGTGAGCACCGGCAGTGCGCCGCCGCGGCGGCGGTCGCGCAGGTAGGAGGCGGCCTTGCGGCCGTAGTGCCGGGCGGCGGAGGCGGCTGCCAGCACCTCCTCGAAGGCGTGCAGCCGGGTCTTGCCGGTCTCGGCCTGGATCAGGTCGAGGACCTCGTCCTGCCGGGCCAGCAGCAGGTCGTGGAAGCGCAGCAGGACGGCGCCGCGGCGGCGGACGGGCAGGGCGGCCCAGGCCTTCTGGGCGCGGCGGGCGCGGCGGTAGGCCTCCTCGACGTCGGCCGGGGTGGACTGCGGCAGGCTCGCCAGCGGTTCGCCGGTGAGCGGGGCGGCGGTCACCACCAGCTCGGCGTCCTCGCCGACGGTGATGCCGCGGGCGAGCCGGGCGACCAGGGCGGGGGTGACGGCCGAGGCGACCGTGCGGGCGGCGCCGGGGGCGGCGGGGTTGCGTCCGGCCTCGTCGGTGGACCGGGCCTGGGTGTCTGCCGTGGTGTCCGTCATGGAGCGCAGCCTAGGCCCTCCCGGCCCGGATGTGTACCCGCCGGTAACACCCATTTTCCGTGGCGGTCCGGTCACGCCCCGTGCCGGATCAGCGCTCCACCGAGAAGTTGTTCAGCACGATGGTGAAGCGGCGCAGCGCCTCCTGCCAGTCCTTCTCCGGCGAGGCGACCAGCACGTCGTAGGAGGTGCCGTCCTCGGTGCGGAACTCCGCCTCCTTGAGGTGGCGGCGGCCGGAGCCGTCCAGCGACTGGTAGCTGAACTCCCAGACCGCGCCCTCCTGGCCGTTGACCTTGATCTCGCTCAGGCTCTCCCGGCGGTAGGCGGGCCGGTTCTTGGCGATGCTCTCCTCCATCTGCTCGAAGTGCTCGAGCGGGGTGAGCGGCTGACCGACCGTCACCGCGAACTGCAGGTAGTGCACCTTGTTGTCGGGGCTGTAGTAGATCTCGTTGTTGTCCGTGGAGCGCAGCCACGGCTTCCCGTTGACGGCGTTCGGCACCGGGAAGCGGAAGCCCGCCGCGTCCTGCTTCCAGCTGTAGCCGCTGGGCGCCGGGCCGGGGGTGTCGGACGGGCCGGTCGTCGGCACGGTGATCTGCGGGGTGCCGGTGCTCTTCCCGTCGTCCGGGGTGGCGCCGGTGCCGGAGCGGTTCTGGTAGGCGTACACGCCGCCGGCGGCCAGCAGGGCGACGACGAGCGCGGCGACCAGCAGGATCCGGGTGCGGCGGCCCCGCCTGCCGGCGCCGCCCGCCGCGGGCCCGACGGGCAGGGTCGTCTCCACCGGCGGGACGGCCGCCCCCGGGACGGCCGCGGCAGGTGCGGCAGCGGCGGCCGGTGCGGCACCGTCCGGGACGGGCAGCGTCGGCGCGGTCGGGACGGCTCCGGCGGCCGGGCGCGCGGGCGACTCCGTCCGGTCGACCACCGGCACCTGCTGGGTCGGCACCCGGTGCGCGGGGCCGGGCTGCGCCTTCATACCGATGGTGTGCCCGGCGGTCACCTGGCGGAGCATCCTGGCGGCCTCGTCGGCGGTCGGCCGCTGGGCCGCGTCCTTGGTCATCAGCGCGGCCAGCACCGGGCCGAGCGCACCGGCCCGGCGGGGCTCCGGCAGCGGGTCGCCCACGACGGCGGCCAGGGTGGTCAGCGGGGAGGTGCGGCGGAACGGCGACTCGCCCTCCACCGCGGCGTACAGCGTGGCGCCGAGGCCCCACAGGTCGGAGGCAGGTCCCGGCCGCTCGCCCTGGGCCCGCTCGGGCGCCAGGTAGTCGGGCGAGCCGACCAGGTCGCCGGGGCGGGTGAGCTCGGTGGAGCCCTCGAAGGTGGCGATGCCGAAGTCCAGCAGGACGACCCGTCCGGTGCCCTTCTCCAGCAGCACGTTGGCCGGCTTGACGTCGCGGTGCAGCACGCCGAGCTGGTGGCCGCGGTGCAGTGCGGCGAGCACCTGCAGGCCGACCTCGGCGGCCTCGCGCGGGAGCAGCGTGCCGTCCTGGCTGATCACGTCGGCGAGCGAGCGCCCGTCGACGAGCTCCATGACGATCCACGGCCGGCCGTCGTCCTCCAGGACGTCGTGGATGGTGATCACACCGGGGTGCTTGATCCTGGCGGCCGCTCTGGCCTCCCGCTTCATGCGGGACTGCAGGATCTCCAGCTCCTCCTCGGGCAGGTGGCTGACGGTGAGCTCCTTGACCGCCACCTCGCGGTCGAGCATCTCGTCGCGGGCGCGCCACACGGTGCCCATGCCGCCGCGGCCGAGGCGGTCCCCCAGTGCGTAGCGGCCGGCCAGTACCCGGCCGGTGTCCGCGCCCTCCGTCGACCGGTCCTGCACGCCCATGGCGACCGCTCCCCCATACTCAGTCCACCGTCACCGTGACGGAGGTATCGGTGCACCGCAGACTCACCGCACGGACATCTTCCAACCACAGATTAGGCGGCCCTGCGCCGGGGCCCGAAAAAAGGGGCCCGGAGCCGCCGCTCCGCCTCAGCCGGCCGTCAGGACGACCGCGGCGAGGGCGGCCAGCAGGGCCAGCATCACCCCGCCGACGAGCAGCGGGCCGAGCAGCGCCGGCGGCACCCGGGACGGCCCGCGCGGCACCGGCAGCCGGCCCTCGCCCCGGGCCCGCCCGCGGGGGTGCGGCACGACCGGGCCGGCCGGGCGCGGCACCGGGAGCAGCGGCGTCTCCTCCGTCGGCCCGAACGGCTCCGGGGCGCCCGCCAGCAGGGCGCGCAGGCGCTGCTGGACGGCGGCCGCGGTGGGCCGGGCCTCGGGCCCGAGGTCCAGCAGCTCCTCGACCAGGCCGCGCAGCGGCCCGCAGCCGTCGGCCGGGTAGCGGCGCCCGTCGCGGACGGCGGCGAGCAGGGTCGGCAGGTCGCCCTCCGGGTAGGGGCCGTGGCCGGTCAGCAGCCGGTAGAGCAGCACGCCGAGCGCCCAGCAGTCGGCGGGCGGGCCGGCGTCGGCCGGCCAACGCTCGGCGCGGGGGCCGAGCAGGTCGGCCCGCACCTCGTACAGCCGGTGCGGCACCCCGCCGCCGAGCTCCTCGCAGAGCGCCTCCTCGGCCGTGCCGAGGAGCAGCCCGCCGAGCATCGCCGCACCGTCCTCGCAGACGGTCACCGCGTCGGCGGTGACGTTGCCGTGGGTGGTCCCGACCTCGTGCAGGGCGCGCAGGGCGCCGGCGAGGTCGGCGGCCAGCTCCGCGACCCGGTACGGCGGGACGGGGCCGGCCCCGGCGAGTTCGGCGAGCGGCGCGCCCGCGAGGCGCTCGGACGCGATCCAGAGCACGCCCTGCTCGGCCGCCGCGCCGGGCTCCACCAGCAGCCGGGGGTGCCGGGGCGCGCGTTCGGCGGCGGCCGCGACCCGCTCGGCGAGCCGGTGCCCCTCGCGCGGGTCCGGCTCGTCGTACAGCTGCCCGGGCACGAGGAGTTCGGGCAGGTCGAGGGCGTGCAGCAGCACCGGCGCGCCCGTGTGCACGTCCTGTGCGGGCAGGCCGGCTCCCGTCGGACGGTCCGTCACCCGGTACCGTCCGGACACCAGCTGACCGGGGGCCGCTTGCATGTCCGACTTCCTCTCGACCCGGCCAGGGTACGTCGCCGCACACCATAAGCTCGCAGCATGGACTGGACGGATCTGATCGACGTGGCCTTCGACGTGCTCGGCAGCGGCAACAACCAGGACGCCAGGAACGCGGCCGTGCGCACCGTGGAGGCCGGGGCCGTACCGGGCGAGGAGCCCGTCGCGGCGACCGCCGGACGCCACCCCGACCACTTCCGCAAGGGTGCCCTGGTGCTGACCAGCCATCGGCTGCTCTTCCTCAAGGACGGCAAGCCGCCGGTGCCGGTTGCGCTGACCGCGGTGACCGACGTGACGGTGACCCGCTCCCGGATCAACGGCGAGGTGCTGAAGGTGGTCGCGCTGACCGGGGCGCACCGCTTCGAGGACGTCGTGAAGGCCGAGCCGTTCGCCGAGCGGGTGCGCACCGCGGCCGCGGAGGCCCGCCGCCTGGCCGCCGAGGCGCAGACTGCCGCGCCGGCCGCTGCGGCACCCCCGGCCGACCTGCTGGACCAGCTGGAGCGGCTGGCCGCGCTGCACTCCGCCGGTGCGCTCACCGACGAGGAGTTCACCCGGGCCAAGCAGCGCCTGATCGGCTGACCGGCGCCAGGGCGGGTCTTCAAAGGTGCTTGGGTCGCCCCTTGTGGTGCACCCATGACCTTTGAAAACACGCCCTGGGCCCGGACGGTGGTGCGCGTCCGGGCCGCCTGCGTGTCGGGGTGTCAGGGGGCCGGCTGGAAGGTGGCGAAGCCGGTCGTGCGGGCCGCCGCGTTGGCCGCCGAGTTCCAGTCCGCGTCCGTGCTCGTCCAGTAGAGGGCGTAGCCGTACTTGCCCTCGCCGGTGACGAAGCCCCGGTTCAGCGAGTGGTAGGTGGCGCTGCTGCCGTACGTCCACTCCCAGTCGGCGGCGTTGGTCCAGCCCCGGTAGGTGATCCCCTTCAGCTGGACGCGCTTGTAGTTGCGGAAGGTCTGGCTGCGCTCGCTGGCCTCCCAGTCGGCGAGCGCGCTCTCGCCTGCGCCGACCTTCCAGTCGACCACCAGCTTGAGCCCGTTGCCCTCGAACTTGCGGCTGGTCGCGTCGTAGTCCTGGCCCTTGTCGGCCATCCAGTCGGGCAGCACGATCGAGAAGCCGGAGCCGTCGCGGACCGTCCGGTAGCCCGCCGGGACGGCGCCGTCGCCGCCGGGGGCGGGCGTGCCGGGGGCCGGGGTGCCCGGGGCGGCGGTGTCCGGGGCCTGCGCGCTCGCCGAGGGGGAGGCCGGGGTCGCGGAGGAGGGCGCGCCGGACGGCGGGGAGACGGCCGGGGCCGCCGAGCCGCCGGTGGTCGCGGGGGCGGAGGCCGAGGCCGCGGAGTCGGTGGACCGGCCGGCCTTGTGCTTGCCGCCGCCGGTGTCGCGCATCAGCAGGACGGTGCCGACCAGCACCAGGACGAGCAGCAGCGCGCCGCCGGCCAGCAGGGCCGGGCGCGGGATACCGCCCTGCCGTCCGTTCCCGCCCGCCCCTCCGGGTACGGCGGGCATCGGCTCGGTCGGCGGGGCCGGCGGCACGGCAGCGGCGGCGACCGGCAGCGGTTCGGCCGAGCGGCTGCCGACCCGGACGGTCCCGACGCCGCCCCGCCTGGGCTCGGCGGGCGGGGCGGTCGGCGGTGCGGCTGCGGGCTTCGCCGGCGCGGGCTGCTTCGCGGCGGCCGGCGCCGCCGCTGCGGCTGCGGCCGTCGCCGCGGCCGAGGCGGCTGCGGGCGCCGCGGTGGTGCGCCCGGTTCCGGCCAGCGGAACGGCCTGCTGGGTGGTGGCCTCGGCGCGCGCGGTGTCCTCGGCGACGATCCGGCGCAGCATGGCGCGGGTCGCGGAGGCGTCCAGCCGTTTCTCCGGGTCCTTCTCCAGCAGCCCCTCGATGACCGGCCGCAGCGGTCCGGCGTTCGCCGGCGGGGTGAGGTCCTCGGTCATCACGGCGGTGAGCGTGGCGAGCGCCGAGCCGCGGTCGTAAGGGGGGTTGCCCTCGACCATCGCGTAGAGGGTGCCGCCGAGCGACCACATGTCGGCCGGCGGGCCGGGCTTCCTGCCCCTGGCCCGCTCGGGCGAGATGTACGAGGGGGCGCCGACCAGCATGCCGGTGGAGGTGACGGAGGTGTCGCCCTCGACGCTGGCGATGCCGAAGTCGGTGAGCACCACCCGGCCGTCGTCGCCGATCAGCACGTTGGAGGGCTTCACGTCGCGGTGCAGGATGCCGTGCTCGTGGGCCGCGCAGAGCACGCCCAGGACGTCGAGGGCGATGGCGGCGGCGCGGGCGGGCTTCAGCGGGCCGTCGTCCTTGACGACGTCGGCGAGCGAGCGGGACTCGACCAGCTCCATGACGATCCAGGGCCGCTCGTCCTCCTCGACGACGTCGAAGACGGTGACGGCGGCGGTGTGCCGGATGCGGGCGGTGGCCTTGGCCTCGCGCAGGGTCCGGACGATCAGGCGGTGCTTCTCGTCCTCGTCGACCGCGTCGGTCATCCGCAGTTCCTTGACGGCGACGATCCGGCCGAGCATCTCGTCCTCGGCCCGCCAGACCGTGCCCATCCCGCCACGGCCGAGCACCTCGCTCAACCGGTACCGGCCGGCGAGCAGACGGCCGGTGGGCTCCTGCGGCTGCGTCATCGGTGCGCTCCCCCATGTTTTGCTGGCCGTGTGTTCATGACGGCGCGTCGGGCCGCAGCGGGCGGCGCCACCCGGGGCTCAGAACGCCAAGTGTCCATCATCCCCTGTCGCTTCGGCCCTGGACCAATCGGCCCCGCAGGCTTCGGACGGTCGGCAACCGGCCGGGGTCCCGTTCGTGGCCGAAAAAGCACTGGCGCGAGCGGGTCGGTCGTCCCACCGGCTCGTACATGTTCACGAATCCTCCCACCCGACTGCACGATCACTCCACCCGGGGCCACCCCTGACAGGCCTTCACCGCGTACGCCGAAGCCCCCGGCCGCAGCGGCCGGGGGCTTCGCAGGCGCAGGTGCGCCGACCGGATCAGCCGTGGTTCAGCGCCGGGTTGACGGTCACCTCGACGCGCTGGAACTCCTTGAGCTCCGAGTAGCCGGTGGTGGCCATGGCGCGGCGCAGCGCACCGAAGAGGTTCATCGTGCCGTCCGGGGTGTGGGACGGGCCGGTGAGGATCTCCGCGATGGTGCCGACGGTACCCAGGTCGACCTTCTTGCCGCGCGGCACGTCGTCGTGGACGGCCTCCATGCCCCAGTGGTGGCCCTTGCCGGGGGCGTCGGTGGCGCGGGCGAGCGCGGCACCGATCATCACGGCGTCCGCACCGCAGGCGACGGCCTTGGCGATGTCGCCGCTGTAGCCGACGCCGCCGTCCGCGATGACGTGCACGTAGCGGCCGCCGGACTCGTCCATGTAGTCGCGGCGGGCGGCGGCCACGTCGGCGACCGCGGTGGCCATGGGCACCTGGATGCCGAGCACGTTGCGGGTGGTGTGCGCGGCGCCGCCGCCGAAGCCGACCAGCACGCCGGCCGCGCCGGTGCGCATCAGGTGCAGCGCGGCGGTGTAGGTGGCGCAGCCGCCGACGATCACCGGCACGTCGAGCTCGTAGATGAACTGCTTGAGGTTGAGCGGCTCCGCGGCGGAGGAGACGTGCTCGGCGGAGACCGTGGTGCCGCGGATGACGAAGACGTCGACGCCGGCGTCGACCACGGCCTTGGAGAACTCGGCGGTGCGCTGCGGGGAGAGCGCGGCGGCGGTGACCACGCCGGAGTCGCGCACCTCCTTGATGCGCTGCCCGATCAGCTCGGCCTTGATCGGCTCGGAGTAGATCTCCTGGAGGCGGCGGGTCGCGGCGGCCTCGTCGGAGATCGCGGCGATCTCCTCGAGCAGCGGCTGCGGGTCCTCGTAACGGGTCCACAGGCCTTCGAGGTTGAGCACACCGAGACCGCCGAGGCGGCCGATGGCGATGGCCTGCTGCGGCGAGACCACGCTGTCCATCGGGGCCGCCAGGAAGGGCAGCTCGAAGCGGTAGGCGTCGATCTGCCAGGCGATCGAGACCTCCTTCGGGTCACGCGTACGGCGGCTGGGGACGACGGCGATGTCGTCGAAGGCGTACGCCCGGCGGCCGCGCTTGCCTCGCCCGATCTCGATCTCAGTCACTTCGAGCCCTTCTGCTGCTTTGCTTCTCCAGGCCGGGTCACCCCGGGCCGCCCCCCAGTATCCCGCACCTGCCCGGACGCCCGCCCCACCGTCCGCGACACGGCGGACCGGAGAAAGGGGCGCGGGGACCGCGCGGGCCGGAGGGTGCTGCCTGCACCTCCCGCCGCGCGCGGTCCCCGCGCCCCGGTGGTCGAACCGACCTGCCCGCCGGATCAGCGGCTGGTGTAGTTCGGGGCCTCGACGGTCATCTGGATGTCGTGCGGGTGGCTCTCCTTGAGGCCGGCCGCGGTGATCCGGACGAAGCGGCCCTTGCTCTCCATCTCGGCGATGGTGGCCGCGCCGACGTACCCCATGGTCTGCCGCAGGCCGCCGACCAGCTGGTGCAGCACCGCGGAGAGCGGGCCGCGGTAGGGCACCTGGCCCTCGATGCCCTCGGGCACGAGCTTGTCGTCCGAGGCGACCTCGGCCTGGAAGTAGCGGTCCTTGGAGTACGAGCGGCCCTGGCCGCGCGACTGCATGGCACCGAGCGAGCCCATGCCGCGGTACGACTTGAACTGCTTGCCGTTGATGAACTGCAGCTCGCCGGGCGACTCCTCGCAGCCGGCCAGCAGCGAGCCGAGCATGACGGTGTCGGCACCGGCGGCGAGCGCCTTGCCGATGTCGCCGGAGTACTGCAGGCCGCCGTCGCCGATGACCGGCACGCCGGCCTCGCGGCAGGCGAGGGAGGCCTCGTAGATGGCGGTGACCTGCGGGACGCCGATGCCGGCGACGACGCGGGTGGTGCAGATGGAGCCCGGGCCGACACCGACCTTGACGCCGTCGACACCGGCGTCGATCAGCGCCTGGGCGCCGTCGCGGGTGGCGACGTTGCCGCCGATGACGTCGACCTTGACGGCCGACTTGATCTTGGCGATCCAGGCCAGCGCGTTGTGGCTGTGGCCGTGCGAGGTGTCGACCACCAGGAAGTCGACGCCGGCGCCGACCAGGGCCTGGGCGCGGTCGAAGGCCTCGGCGGAGGCGCCGACGGCGGCACCGACGAGCAGGCGGCCCTCGGCGTCCTTGGCGGCGTTCGGGTACTGCTCGGCCTTGACGAAGTCCTTGACCGTGATGAGGCCCTTGATCCGGCCGTCGTCGTCGACCAGCGGGAGCTTCTCGATCTTGTGGCGGCGGAGCAGCGCCATGGCGTCCTCGCCGGAGATGCCGACCTTGCCGGTGATCAGCGGCATCGGGGTCATGATCTCGCGGACCTGGCGGCTGCGGTCCGACTCGAAGGCCATGTCGCGGTTGGTGACGATGCCCAGCAGCCGGCCCTCGGGGTCGGCGACGGGCACGCCGCTGATCCGGAACCTGGCACAGAGCGCGTCGGCCTCGGCGAGGGTGGCCTCCGGGCCGACGGTGATCGGGTCGGCGACCATGCCGGACTCGGAGCGCTTGACCAGGTCGACCTGGCCGACCTGGTCCTCGATCGACAGGTTGCGGTGCAGCACGCCGACGCCGCCCTGGCGGGCCATGGCGATGGCCATCCGGGACTCGGTGACCTTGTCCATCGCCGCCGACAGCAGCGGGATGTTCACCCGGACGTTGCGGGAGACCCGTGAGGAGGTGTCGACCTGGTTCGGCAGCACCTCGGAGGCCCCGGGCAGCAGCAGGACGTCGTCGTACGTGAGTCCGAGCATCGCGAACTTCTCGGGTACGCCTGCGGCGTTGTAAGACATCGTGTGGGGACCTTCCGTGGCGGCCGTTGATCTGATCGCTTCCGGCTGAGGGTGTCCGGAGCGTTGGTCTCAGGAGGGCGGGGCGTCGGCCTGGGTCAGAACCGTCGCCGCACCCGCGCGCACCGGCACGGGCGGACCGCCAAGACACCGCAATGCTTGGAGGTTCCTCCAAGGGAACCCCGGTCGCACCCACGAAACTTTGGCGACCTGCCCAGGCGCCGATACCTCATGGTACTGGTGTCCGGAGTGTCGGTTGGCGCTCTCCTTGACAACGCAGAAGTCAGGAGGACTCTTCCGCAAGCGCGCGAAGTCGGCTGAGCGCGCGGTGCTGGGCGACCCGGACGGCCCCCGGGGACATCCCGAGCACCTCGCCGGTCTCCTCCGCGGACAGGCCGGCGGCGACCCGCAGCAGCACCAGCTCGCGCTGGCGGGCCGGCAGGTTGGAGAGCAGCTCCTTGATCCATGCGGCGTCGCTGCTGAGCAGCGCGCGCTCCTCCGGGCCGAGCGACTCGTCCGGGGTCTCCGGCAGGTCGCCGGGCGGGATCACGGTGGAGCCGGGGCCGCGCATCGCGGCCCGCTGCAGGTCCGCGATCTTGTGGGCGGCGATGCCGTAGACGAAGGCCTCGAAGGGCCGGCCCTCGTCGCGGTAGCGCGGCAGCGCGCACAGAACCGCGACGCAGACCTCCTGCACCACGTCGTCCACGTGGTGCCGGGCGCCGCCGGGCAGCCGGACGAGCCGGCCGCGGCAGTAGCGCAGTGCAAGGGGGTGGACGTAGGCGAGCAGGGCGTCGACGGCCGGGCCCTCGCCGGCGACGGCGGCCGCGACGACCTCGTTGAGCTGCGGCGACGGCCCGTTGCCGAGCACCGGCCGGCGCGGCGCGCCCGGCGCGGCGTACGGCGCGGCGCCCGAACCGCCGGGCTGTGCCTCGTCGGGCCGGGCCTCGCCGGGGGCGGCGGCCTCGTCGTCACGCATCGGTCCATGGTGCCTGGTCGGTCCGACGAACGCGGCATCGCGTCCTGAGTTGTGCACCGGAACGTTATGCGTGATCGCCATACCCACCGCGCCGCCTCCCGCCCCTGTGCCCGTCGTTCCTGCTGCGGTTGCACTCGTCTCCGCAGTACCCGTCCGCTGGTCCCCGAGGTGCTCCACTCCTCCATGGTGCAGCCTCGGGACCACGACGTCACACGTCCGAGCTCGGGGAGCCGCAAAAGCGGCTCCCTGTCAGCGGACCAGGCCCCAGCGGAAGCCGAGCGCCACGGCGTGCGCGCGGTCCGATGCGCCGAGCTTCTTGAAGAGGCGCCGGGCATGCGTCTTCACGGTGTCCTCGGAGAGGAACAGTTCACGGCCGATCTCCGCGTTGCTGCGGCCGTGGCTCATGCCCTCCAGCACCTGGATCTCACGCGCCGTCAGCGTCGGGGCCGCGCCCATGTCGGGGCTGCGGAGCCGGCGCGGCGCGAGGCGCCAGGTCGGGTCGGCGAGCGCCTGGGTGACGGTGGCCCGCAGCTCGGCGCGCGAGGCGTCCTTGTGCAGGTAGCCGCGGGCGCCGGCGGCGACCGCGAGGGCGACGCCGTCCAGGTCCTCGGCGACGGTGAGCATGATGATGCGGGCGCCCGGGTCGGCGGACAGCAGCCGCCGGACCGTCTCCACCCCGCCGAGGCCGGGCATCCGGACGTCCATCAGAACGAGATCGGAGCGGTCGGCCACCCAGCGGCGGAGGACCTCCTCACCGTTCGTCGCAGTGGTCACCCGGTCGACGCCGGGCACGGTCGCGACCGCTCGGCGAAGCGCCTCCCGGGCGAGCGGGGAATCGTCGCAGACGAGGACGGATGTCATGACCGTCCTCCGCAGCTGATCCGCGTCACGTTGAGCCTCCTGGCTGGTACGAACTCTCTCCGACACGGCCGATTGGCGACGGACCCCGTTCTGATCGCCGATGCCACCCGCGATCGTTCCCGGCGTCCGGCGCCCGCTAACCGCCTCCGTACATCCAACGACCGTCACTCGAATGAGTTACGGCCTTCGGGGCCATCCCCACCACTGTACGTGGCCGACCCATCACCGATCAGCCACCGCGCGGTGCACACGCCGCAGTTTCCTGCAGCCGGCGCGCCGCCCGGGAGGTGCGTACGCCCGGAGCCCCGGGCTCGCACCCCGGGACGACCCGGCGCACTGCCACCCGATTGCCACGCGGAGCCTGACCACCACCATGCCCCGTTTGTCCGTTTTTATAGCTTCCATACGGTCATTGACTGTTGTGTCGGTGTGTGGGTGACTTGTCCTGGTGAGTGGCGTAAGTCATATTTCCAGGTGTCCGTACCGGCCCCGTGCAGCCTCGCCGCAGCTAGCGGGCCCCGAGTCCTTTTTGCAGCCGTCGATCCGAGCCCGAGTCCTGAGTCATTGAAGGGAATGAGCCATGGCAGATTTCTCCCGCCTCCCCGGCCCCAACGCAGACCTCTGGGACTGGCAGCTCTCCGCCGCCTGCCGCGGCGTCGACAGTTCTCTCTTCTTCCACCCCGAGGGCGAGCGCGGGGCCGCGCGCAGCTCGCGCGAGGCCAGTGCCAAGGAGGTCTGCATGCGGTGCCCGGTGCGGGCCGAGTGCGCGGCGCACGCACTGGCCGTGCGCGAGCCGTACGGCGTGTGGGGCGGCCTGACCGAGGACGAGCGCGAGGAACTGCTCGGCCGCTCCCGCAACCGGCAGCTGGCCGAGGTGCCGCTGGCCATGCCGGCGAACGTCCGGCGGTGAGGTGCGGTCAGACTCGGCGCACCGGGGTCCGGCCGGACCGAGAATGGAGAAACGTTTCAGCGGCGACCAGGCAGGGCGGCCGCCGACCGGTCAGCGGGCGGCGGCCGCTGCCGTGAGCTGATCCAGCATCAGGCCCACCGCGGGCACCCCGGCCAGGTCCGGCAGGGTCAGGGCCACCACCTCGCGCCGCACGGGCTCCCCCGCGGTGGTCGCCAACGGCACCACCGCCACCCCCTCGCGGCGCACCGCGTCCAGCGCCATGCCCGGCAGCACCGCGACCCCCAGTCCGGCTGCCACCAGGCCCACCACCGCGGGGTAGTCGTCGGTCGCGAAGTCGATCCGGGGCTCGAAGCCCGCCCCGGCGCACAGCTCCACCAGGTGCCCGCGGCACTGCGGACAGCCCGCGATCCACGGCTCGTCCGCCAGCTCCCCCAGCCCCACCGGCTGCCGGCCGTCCCGGTCCGCGAGCCGGTGGCCCGCCGGCACCAGCACCACCAGCGGATCGTCCAGCAGCGGCTGCACCACCAGGTCCGACCAGTCGGTCGCCGCGGCCGAGGCGGCCGCCTCCAGCACCGCCGCCGCACGGGCCTCGCGGGGCGAGGCGTGCGGGGAGGGTGCCACCGCGGCACCGCCCTGCGAGTCCGGGTACCGGAACGCCAGCGCCACCTCGCACTCCCCCGCCCGCAGCATCCCCGGCGACTCCGGCGGCTCCGCCTCCACCAGTGACACCCGCATCCCCGGGCTGGCCGCCCTGACCTGGGCCACCGCCCGCGGCACCAGCGTGGAGCTCGCCGTCGGGAACGACACCAGCCGCACCCGGCCCGAACGGAGGCCGGCGATCGCCGCCACCTCCTCCTCCGCGGCGGACAGACCGGCCAGGATGCCGGAGGCGTGCTTCAGCAGCACCTCGCCCGCCTCGCTGAGCTGCATGCCCTTCCCGGAGCGGACCACCAGGGGGGTGGCCACCGACTTCTCCAGCGCCTTCATCTGCTGGCTGACGGCCGGCTGGGTGCAGCCGAGTTCGCGGGCGGCCGCGGAGAAGGAGCCGGTCCGGGCGACAGCGCGGAGAACACGAAGGTGGCGGGCCTCGATCATGGCTCAGTTATAAGCCACCCTTTGACCCCGGCGGAACCGACCGCCGCGGATGGCGGGCACCGGCCGGGCAGGGGCGTCCCGGGGGTGCGTCGGCATGCCCCCGCTTCCGGAAACGCCGGAGGCCCGGCCGTTCCCGCCGTGGGGCGGGAGGGCCGGGCCTCCGGGGTGGCCGACTCGGGGTCAGTGGGAGTGGCCGTGGCCGTGCGAGTGGCCGTGGCCGTTGTCGGCCTCCTCTTCCTTCTTCTCCACCACGAGGGTCTCGGTGGTGAGGAGCAGGGAGGCGATGGAGGCGGCGTTCTCCAGGGCGGAGCGGGTGACCTTGACCGGGTCGATGACGCCGGCCTTCACCAGGTCGCCGTACTCGCCGGTGGCGGCGTTGTAGCCGTGGCCGGTCTCCAGGTCGGCGACCTTGGAGGTGATGACGTAGCCCTCCAGGCCGGCGTTCTGGGCGATCCAGCGCAGCGGCTCGGCGAGCGCCTTGCGGACGACCGCGACACCGGTGGCCTCGTCGCCGGACAGGCCGAGGCCGCCCTCGAGGACCTTGGCGGCGTGGACGAGCGAGGCGCCACCGCCGGCGACGATGCCCTCCTCGACCGCGGCGCGGGTCGCGGAGATGGCGTCCTCCAGGCGGTGCTTGCGCTCCTTGAGCTCCACCTCGGTGGCGGCGCCGACCTTGATGACGCAGACGCCGCCGGCCAGCTTGGCCAGGCGCTCCTGCAGCTTCTCGCGGTCCCAGTCGGAGTCGGTGGCGGCGATCTCGGCCTTGATCTGGCCGACGCGGCCGGCCACGGCGTCCGAGTCGCCGGCACCGTCGACGAGGATGGTCTCGTCCTTGGTGACGGTGACGCGGCGGGCGGTGCCGAGCACGTCCAGGCCGACCTGGTCGAGCTTGAGGCCGACCTCCTCGGAGATGACGGTGCCGCCGGTGAGGACGGCGATGTCGCCGAGGATCGCCTTGCGGCGGTCGCCGAAGCCCGGGGCCTTGACGGCCACCGCGTTGAAGGTGCCGCGGATCTTGTTGACCACGAGGGTGGACAGCGCCTCGCCGTCGACGTCCTCGGCGATGATCAGCAGCGGGCGGGAGCCGCCCTGCAGGATCTTCTCCAGCAGCGGGAGGAGCTCCTGGATGGAGGAGATCTTGCCCTGGTTGATCAGGATGTACGGGTCCTCGAGGACCGCCTCCTGGCGCTCCGCGTCGGTCACGAAGTACGGCGACAGGTAGCCCTTGTCGAACTGCATGCCCTCGGTGAACTCGAGCTCGACGCCGAAGGTGTTGGACTCCTCGACGGTGATGACACCGTCCTTGCCGACCTTGTCGATCGCCTCGGCGATGAGCTCGCCGACCTGGGTGTCCTGGGCGGAGAGGGACGCGACGGCGGCGACGTCGTCCTTGCCCTCGATCTCGCGGGCCACCGAGAGCAGGTGCTCGGAGACGGCGGCGACGGCCTTGTCGATGCCCTTCTTCAGGGCGGCCGGGCCGGCGCCGGCGGCGACGTTGCGCAGACCCTCGTTGACCAGGGCCTGGGCGAGCACGGTCGCGGTGGTGGTGCCGTCACCAGCGACGTCGTTGGTCTTGGTGGCCACCTCCTTGACGAGCTGTGCGCCGAGGTTCTCGTACGGGTCGTCGAGCTCGACCTCGCGGGCGATGGTCACACCGTCGTTGGTGATGGTGGGGGCGCCGAACTTCTTGTCGATGACGACGTTGCGGCCCTTGGGGCCGATGGTCACCTTCACCGTGTCGGCAAGCTTGTTGACACCGCGCTCCAGCGAGCGGCGGGCGTCCTCGTCGAACTGCAGGATCTTCGCCATGTTCCCGTTTCCTCAGGGTTTTACGGATTGACCAACAAGCACGCCCCGGCCCGGGTCAGAGCTGACGCGGTTCCGGGGCGGGCCGTTACGACTTACTTCTCGATGATGGCGAGAACGTCGCGAGCCGAGAGGACGAGGTACTCCTCGCCCTGGTACTTGACCTCGGTGCCGCCGTACTTGGAGTACAGGACGATGTCACCGACGGCGACGTCGAGCGGCAGGCGCTGGCCGTCCTCGAAGCGGCCCGGGCCGACGGCCAGGACGACGCCCTCCTGGGGCTTCTCCTTGGCGGTGTCCGGGATAACCAGGCCGGAGGCCGTGGTGGTCTCGGCGTCGAGCGGCTGGACCACGATGCGGTCCTCGAGCGGCTTGATGGCAACCTTGCTGCTGGTGGTCACGTCCGAGCTCCCCTTCGGAGATTACGGGGTTGTCTAACAGGGAAGGGCGATGTCCGCAGGCCTGCCGTCGCGGGGGTCAGGCGCGCTCCGTCGCATTGGCACTCCCCCAGGGGGAGTGCCAGGAACGACCATAGGCCGCGGTTAGCACTCAGTCAACCAGAGTGCCAACGGAGTCGCCCCGTGTCCCCCGGGGGAAGCTGAGTAGTCGTACTCATGTGCGTGCGCACCGCCCGCGACAGGCTTGCCCCATGGCAACGATCCGACCGTCCGTCCGCCGGGACCTCCTGCACACCGCCTGGCTGCTCGCCCTCGAAGTGCCGCTCGGCTGCCTCGCCGTCTACGCGTCCGTCGCCCTGGTGTTCGCACTCGCCACACCGGGGAGCGGCGCCGGCGCGGTGGCGATGTGCGTCGGCATCCTGCTGGCCGCGGTGGCGGTGCCGCTGGTGGGCATGGCGGCGACCGCCCGCCGGGGCTACCGGATCGCCCCGGTCTCGCTGGTGGTGCTCGGGCCGGTGCTGGTCGCGGCCGCACTGGCGGCGCTCGGCCGCTGAGCGGCGGCCCGCCGCCGGGCCCGGGGACAATGGCCGGGTGGAGATCGAATCGTTCCGGGCGCTGCTGACCGACGAGGGGCGGGCCCTGCTCGCCGAACTGCGGGAGTTCACCCCCGACCAGGAGTTGGCACTGGCCACCCGGCTGCGGCGCAGCCACCCCGCGGAGCTGGTGCGGGCGGCGCTGGAGCAGGCGCGGCTGCGGCAGCGGGCCAGGGCGAAGTTCGGCGCGGACGCCGACGCCATGCACTTCACCCCGAACGGCGTGGAGCAGGCGACCCGGCGCAGCGTCGCCGAGTGGCGGGCGGCCCGGTTCGCGGGCCTGGGGGTGCGGCGGCTGGCCGACCTGTGCTGCGGCATCGGCGGGGACGCGATCGCGCTGGCCCGGGCCGGGGTGTCGGTGCTGGCCGTCGACCGGGATCCGTTGACCTGTGCGGTGGCGGAGGCGAATGCCGCCGCGCTGGGCCTCGCCGACCTGGTGGAGGTGCGCTGCGCGGACGTCACGGAGGTGGACGTCGAGGGCTTCGACGCGGTGTTCACCGATCCGGCGCGGCGCACCTCGCGGGGGCGGGTCTTCGACCCGGAGGCGTACTCGCCGCCGCTGTCCTGGGCGCTGGAGACGGCGCGGCGCACGCCGTTCGGGGCGTTGAAGGTCGCTCCCGGCATTCCGCACGAGCTGGTGCCGGAGGGGGCCGAGGCGGAGTGGGTCTCCGACCACGGGGAGGTCAAGGAGGCGGTGATCTGGTTCGGCACGGCCGCTGCGGCGCCGTACCGGGCGACGGTGCTGCCGGGCGGGCACAGCCTGTCGGGCACCGGTGAGCGCGCGGAGGCGGGCCCGGTGGGCCGCTTCCTGTACGAGCCGGACGGCGCGGTGATCCGGGCCGGGCTGGTGGCGGACGTGGCGGAGCACGTCGGCGGCCGGCTGGTGGACCCGCAGATCGCGTACGTGACGGCGGACGAGCTGGTGCCCACCCGCTTCGCGCACGCCTACGAGATCGGCGAGGTGCAGCCGTACAACGTGAAGCGGTTGAAGGCGCTGCTGCGCGAGCGCGGGGCGGGCACGGTGGTGATCAAGAAGCGGGGGATCTCGATCACGCCGGAGGAGCTGCGCCGGCAGCTGAAGCCGAGCGGGCCGCACGAGGTGACGGTGATTCTGAGCCGCACGGACCACGGGCCGCTGATGATGCTGGGTCAGCCGGCGGCGATGTAGTCCTCCAGGCGGCCGACGGAGAAGCCCTGTTCCTGGATGCGGGCGAGCAGTTCGCCGAACATCTTGGTCATGGTCTCGCCCTTGAGGTCCTTGGGGCCGCGGAAGTGGGCGAGGATGATGTCGCCGGGGCGGAGCTTCTTGTCGGCGGACTGGTACTGCATGTCGTGGATCTGCATGGACTCGCGCCAGAGCACCACGGCGCGCGGGCCGCACTGGCGGACGGCGCTGTTCAGGCCGGGGCTGTGCGCGCCGTCGCCGTAGGGCGGGCGGAACAGCAGCGGGGCGGTGCCGTACTGCTCGGTGAGAGCGCTCTGGGCGTCGCAGACCTCGGCCTTCTGCCGGTCGGCGGAGAGGCCGCTCATCGCGGGGTGGTCGGTGCTGTGGTTGTGGATGCGGTTGCCGAGGGCCTGCAGCGGCTTGAAGTAGCCGTAGTCGCTGCGGACGATGTTGCGGGTCAGGAACATCGAGAAGGGCACCTTGAGGTCGGTGGCCATCTCGACGAACTTCGGGTCCTTCTCGGCGCCGTCGTCGATGGTGATGAAGACGACCTTGTCGGTGGTCGGCACCTCGCTGAAGACCGGGACGGGCCCGGTGGCCGGCAGCTTGACCGGCTTGTCGGCGGGCGCGGCCGGGGCGGCGGGCAGCGGCTTGAGGCCCCACTTGGCCCAGGCCGCTGCGGGGGCCGCGGCCGGATCGCCGGCGGGGGCGGCCGCCGCGGTGGTGGCGGGCGCGCCGCTCGCGGGCGCGGTGGTGCGGGCCGGCGGGGCCTGCGCCGCGCTGCGCGGGGTGCTGCCGCACGCCGTCAGGGTCGCCAGGAGGGCCGCTGCCCCCAGGACGCAGGACAAGGACCTCTTCGGCAACGCGCGCTCCCCCACCCAGCCCGGCCGCAGTACCGGGTCAGCGATTTCTCAGGAAAGCACGCTACTCGACGTGCGTACTGGTGAACGACCACCGGTGGACGGGTCGCGCGAGCAACCCGTCCGGCGGATCGGGGACGTGCCCCGGCTCGCCCGTCCACCAGGTGATGAGCAGGACGCGGTCGCCCGCGGCGGTGAAGAGTTCCAGCCGCTCGGGACCGGCGGCGCGCAGGCCGGGCAGCGCCCTCTCGCGCACCCAGTGCTCCAGCTCGGCGGCCCGCCCCTCGGCGGCACGGGCCTCCCACATGTGGGCCCGGGTCACCCGAGCGACTCGTGGGCGTGCGCGTGGAACTCGGTGTGCGGGACGTGCACCTCGGTGACCGGCAGCGAGGAGTCCGCGGACAGGTCGAAGGCGGAGGGGGTGCGGTTGCGCCGGACCATCTCGGCGCCGAGCGCGGCGACCATCGCGCCGTTGTCGGTGCACAGGCCCGGGCGGGGCACCCGCAGCACGATGCCGGCCTTGTCGCAGCGCTGCTGGGCCATCTCGCGCAGGCGGGAGTTGGCGGCGACGCCGCCGCCGATCATCAGGTGGTCGACGCCGTTGTCCTTGCAGGCCCGGACGGCCTTGCGGGTGAGCACGTCGGTGACGGCCTCCTGGAAGGAGGCGGCGACGTCGGCGATCGGCACCTCCTCGCCGGCCCGGCGCCTGGCCTCCACCCAGCGGGCGACGGCGGTCTTCAGGCCGGAGAAGGAGAAGTCGTACGCGGGGTCGTTCGCCGCGCTCAGGCCGCGCGGGAAGGCGATGGCCTTCCCGTCGCCCTCGCGGGCGGTGCGGTCGACGATCGGGCCGCCGGGGAAGCCGAGGCCGAGCACCCGGGCGACCTTGTCGAAGGCCTCGCCGGCGGCGTCGTCGATGGTGGCGCCGAGCGGGCGGACGTCGCTGGTGATGTCGGCGGACAGCAGCAGCGAGGAGTGGCCGCCGGAGACCAGCAGCGCCATGGTCGGCTCGGGCAGCCGGCCGTGCTCCAGCTGGTCGACGCAGATGTGCGAGGCGAGGTGGTTGACGCCGTACAGCGGCTTGTCGAGCGCCCAGGCGTAGGCCTTGGCGGCGGAGACGCCGACCAGCAGCGCGCCGGCCAGGCCGGGGCCGGCGGTGACGGCGATGCCGTCGAGGTCGGTGGCCTTCACGCCGGCGGTGTCCAGGGCGCGCTGGATGGTGGGGACCATCGCCTCCAGGTGCGCGCGGCTGGCGATCTCGGGGACGACGCCGCCGTAGCGGGCGTGGTCGTTGACGCTGGAGGCGACGGCGTCGGCGAGCAGCGTGGTGCCGTGCACGATGCCGACGCCGGTCTCGTCGCAGGAGGTCTCGATGCCGAGGACGAGCGGTTCGTCAGCCATTCTTCGGGTCCTTCGAATCGTGCGTGGGGTGGTCTAGGCGCATGACGAGCGCGTCGACGTTCGCGGGCTGGTAGTAGCCGCGGCGGACGCCGACCGGCTGGAAGCCGAACCGCTCGTACAGCCTCTGGGCGCGCAGGTTGTCCACCCGGACCTCCAGCAGCAGTTCGGTGCAGCCGCGGCGGGCGGACTCCTCGACGAGGTCGGTCAGCAGGGCGGTGCCGAGGCCGGCGCCCTGCAGGCGCTCGTCCACGGCGATGGTCTGGACGTCGCTCTCCGCGCCGACGGCCATCAGTCCGGCGTAGCCGACGATCGCGCCTTCCTCGGTGGTGGCGACGGTGTAGTGGCGGGAGCCGCCAGGGTGGGCCTCGGCCAGCTCGGACCAGTACATGCCGGGCGACCAGGCGTCCTCGGGGAAGAGCCGCAGTTCGAGCTCCATGACCGGCTCGATGTCCCACCACCGCATGGGGCGGAGGATCACGTCCATCGGACGTCCCGGTCCGCGGCCAACGGCCCGGTCATGCGGGGAGCACCGCCTTGTAGCCGGCCGGGACCTGGGCGTCGGGGCGGCGCAGGTACAGCGGGGCGTTGGGCAGCAGCTCCCGGCCGGCCGCCAGCTCGCGGGCGGCGAAGTCGGCGAGGGCCCCGGCGGTGACGTGCTCCGGGCCGGTCGCGCCGGGGAAGGTGTCCGGGTAGAGCAGGGCGCCGGCGCCGACCGAGCGCTGCGGCGGCGCGAGGTCGCCGGGCCGGTCGACCGAGGGGCCGTCGGTGCGGGTGCCGTCCTCGTCGTACGCGGCCCAGTAGACCTCCTTGCGGCGCGCGTCGGTGGCCGCCGTGAACGGGCCGGTGAGCCCCTCCATGCGGGCCTGGTGCGCGATCGCGTCCAGGGTGCAGACGCCGTGCACCGGCAGGCCGAGCGCGTGGCCGAGGGCGGCCGCGGTGACCAGGCCGACGCGCAGCCCGGTGTACGGGCCGGGGCCGACCCCGACCGCGATCGCGGTGAGCTCGCGCTTGTCGACGCCGGCGGTGCGCAGCACGTCGCCGATGGTCGGCAGGAGCAGCTCGCCGTGCCGTCTGGCGTCGACCTCGTAGGACTCGGCGAGGACGGTCGTGCCGTCGTGGACGGCGGCGGTGACGGCGGGGGTTGCGGTGTCGAACGCGAGCAGCAGCACGGCACCAAGGTTAGAGGGTCCGCCGGGGGTGCTGCCCCGCCGGTGCGGGCGGGGCCCGGGGCGGGGTGGGGAACACACCATCGGATCGCGCCTACGGGCGGGCACGGACCTGGCACGATGGGGCCGACGCGTGGAGCGAGCGGCGGGAGCGTGCGTGGTGAGGATGGGTCCTGGCGTGGTGGTGGCCGGGCTGACGGCGGGGGCCATGGCGGTGGTGGCGCTGCTGGCCGTCCAGGCGGACGGCGCCCAGGCGCGGGCCGAGGCGGCCCGGGCGGCCACCGGCCTGCCCGCCGAGGCGACGCCGAGCGCCGCCCCCGCGCCTTCCGCTCCCGCGCTGCCCGCCTCCTCGGGGACGGGCTACCGCGTCGTGTACTCGGTCTCCGAGCACCGGGTCTGGCTGGTGGACCCGCGCAAGACGCCGCAGCTGCAGGCCTCGTTCGCGGTGACGCCGGGGTCCACGGAGCCCACCCCGGGCAACTACAGCGTGTACAGCCGGACGGCGACCGGGAAGGGCACCGACGGCCGGCAGATCGAGCACGTCGTGCGGTTCACCCAGCAGGGCGGCGTGGTGTTCGGTTTCGGCGCGGCCGTGGACGGGTCGACGGCGCCGCCGGACCCGGAGCTGCGGACGGGCGGCATCCGCTCGGCGCGGGCCGACGGCCAGCTGCTCTGGGACTTCGCCCCGACCGGCACCCGGGTGGTCGTCGCGCCGTAGGCACCGGCCCCCGGTGGGGCACCCGTCAGGCTGCGCGCGGCGGGACGGCGGGCTCCGGGCGGGCGGCGGGCCGGGGCCGCGCGGGCGGGGTGGAGACGGCTGCTGCGGACGCGCAGGCGGCCAGCAGGGCCCGCATCGGGACCTGGTCGGCCAGGATCGCGGGCTCGTCGGGACGGTCCTGCGGCTCGGGTGCCGCAGCGGGGGTGGTGCTCGCCATGGGGCGCCTCCCTAGTTAGGCAGACCTAACCGCAGCTCCCATCCCACCACGAGGGCAGCCCGGGCCGCAACACCTTGCCGACACAGTGTCGGCAAGTGTCGGAAGGTGTCGCACGGCGGCGCCCCTGCGGGCGCGGGGTCAGCCCTTGTCGAGGGCGGTGAGGTCGATGCCGTCCCAGCGGCCGCCGAGGCCGATGACGGTGACCCGGCGCGGGTCCAGGTCGTCCGGGTGGGCGGCGGCGCCGCCGATGGCCCGGTCGATGCGGACCTCCAGGCGGTCCTCGCTGAGCTGCTCGACCTTGCCCTCGCCCCACTCGACGACGACCACCGACTCCGGCAGCGACACGTCGAGGTCGAGGTCCTCCATCTCGTCCAGGCCGCCGCCGAGCCGGTACGCGTCGACGTGCACCAGGGCCGGGCCGCCGCTCAGCGAGGGGTGCACCCGGGCGATCACGAAGGTCGGCGAGGTGACCGCGCCGCGCACCCCCAGGCCCTCGCCGAGGCCGCGGGTCAGCGTGGTCTTCCCGGCACCGAGCTCCCCGTGCAGCAGCACCAGGTCGCCGGGGCGCAGCAGCGCGGCGAGCCCCTGCCCGAGCCGGCCCATCCGCTCGGGGGTGGCGACGGTGAGGGTGAGCTGGTTGCCCATGGGGGTGTCGGTGTCCTTCCGGGTGGCGGCGGGCGCCGCGGGTCAGTGGTCGGGGCGCAGGGCGGGCGGCGGGACGGCCCGGGCGTGGTCGGCGGCGCGGTGCAGCAGCTCGGACAGGTGCCGGTCGACCTCGTCCGGGCGTTCCAGCATCAGCAGGTGCCCGGTCTCGGGGAGGACGACGAGTTCGGCGCCGGGCAGCGCCCGGGCGATCTCCTCGCTGTGCGCGGGCGGGGTGAGCAGGTCCTCGCTGCCGGCCAGGACGAGGACGGGGATGCCGTCGAGGGCGGCGAGGGCGGCCTTCTTGTCGTGCAGGCCGAACGCCGGGTAGAACTCGGCGACCACGTCGATCGGGGTGGCGTCGAGGAGCTGTTCGGCGAACCGGACGACCTGCGGGTCGACGTCCTTGGAGCCGAAGGAGAAGCGGCGGTAGAAGACGGCGGCGACGTCCGCGCCGAACCTGCGGGTCGCCTCGACCAGCTCGACCTGGCGGCCGAGGAGCTTCACGGTGGCGGGGGCGAGCTTGCGCAGCAGCCGGGCGCCGGCCGGCGGGAGGCCGAGGGTGACGGAGTTCCAGTCGCCGGCGAGGGTGCCGACCAGGCCGACGCCGGCGACGCGCTCGCGGAACAGCTCGGGGTACTGGTCGGCGAGGGCCATCACGGTCATGCCGCCCATGGAGTGGCCCACGAGCACGACGGGGCCCTCGGGGGCGACCGCGTCGAGGACGGCCTTGAGGTCGGCGCCGAGCTGGTCGATCGAGGCGGGCTCGCCGGCGAGGTAGGAGCGGGACCGCTCGGAGCGGCCGTGGCTGCGGTGGTCCCAGAAGACCAGCCGCATGCCCTCGCGGAACGCGGCGCGCTGGAAGTGCCAGCTGTCCTGGTTGAGGCAGTAGCCGTGGCAGAAGACCACGGTGAGCTGCGGCGGCGCCTCCGCGGCGGCCCGTCCGGGGCGCCGGTCGGCGCGGGTGAGGGCGCCGGTGCCGCCGAGCAGGCCGGGCAGCCCGGTGCGGTCGACCGGCCCGGTGCCGCGCCGCCGGGTGAACCAGGCGCGCCGGTGGCGGCCCTCCTCACCGGCCGGCTCGGGCGCGGGCTCGGCCCAGCCGGTACCGTCGAGCTCGACGTACAGCTCGGTGCCGTCGGGTGCGGCGACGGTGCGCGGGCGGCCGCGCAGCGAGCCGTAGGGGGCCGCGGCGTCGAGTTCCTCGCGGGCCCTGCGGCGCATGGAGCGGCCGACGGTGAGCCGCTCGATGGCGACGCCCGCGGCGGCGCCGGCCGCGACCACGCCGAGCGATATGCCGATCAGCCCGGCCCGGCTCACGCCGCCGGAGGCCGCCCCGGCGGCCTTGGCCACCGCGGCGACGGGGCTGCCGTCGGCGGGCTGGGTCATCGGGCTCCCGTCCACGCGCTGTCGCCGATGTAGCGACGCGGGACCCTGGAGCCGATCCGGGTGATGATCTCGTACGAGAGGGTCCCGCAGGCGCGGCCCCAGTCCTCGGCGGTGGGTTCGCCGTGCTCGCCGCTGCCGAAGAGCCGGACCTCCTCGCCGACGGCCGGGGTGTCGCCGCCGAGGTCCACCACGAACTGGTCCATGGCGACGCGGCCGGCGACCGTGCGCCACTTGCCGGCGATCTGCACCGGGCCGGTGTTGGAGGCGTGCCGGGGGATGCCGTCCGCGTAGCCGACCGGGACGAGGCCGAGGGTGGTGTCGCCGGGGGTGGTGTAGTGGTGCCCGTAGCTGACGCCGTGCCCGCCGGGGACGGTCTTGACCAGGGCGAGGCGCGCGCTGAGCGACATCACCGGGCGCAGCCCGAAGTCGGCCGGGGTGCCGATGTCGGGCACCGGCGACAGGCCGTACATGGCCAGGCCGGGCCGGACGAGGTCGTAGTGCGACTGCGGCAGCAGCAGGGTGGCGGGCGAGTTGGCCAGGTGGCGGACCTCGGGGCGCACCCCGCGGCCCTCGGCGTGCGCGACGGCACCGGCGAAGGAGTCCAGCTGGGCCTGGACGGAGGGGTGGCCGGGCTCGTCGGCGGCCGCGAAGTGCGACCACAGGCCGACGACCTCGATCATGCCCTCGGCCTGGGCGCGCAGCGCGGCGTCGACCAGGACGGGCCAGTCGTGCGGCTGGCAGCCGTTGCGGCCGAGGCCGGTGTCGGCCTTCAGGTGGACGCGGCCGGGCACGCCGGTCTCGCGGACGGCGGCGAGCAGCTCGTCCAGCGCCCACAGGCCGCTGACGGACACGTCGACGTGCGCCCGCAACGCCTGCTGCCAGGGGCCGCCGGGTGTCCACAGCCAGCACAGGATGCGGGCCTGGTCCGGATGGATGCCCGCGGCGCGCAGGGCCAGCGCCTCCTCGGGGGTGGCCGTGCCGAGCCAGCGGACGCCTGCCGCGACCGCCTCGCGGGCGCACGGCAGCGCGCCGTGGCCGTAGGCGTCCGCCTTGACCACGGCCATCAGCGCGGCATCGGTGCGCGCCCCCAGTGCGGCGAGGTTGTCGCGCAGGGCGGCCAGATCGATGGCGGCCTCGGCGCGGACCCCGCGGGTGAGGGCGGTCGTCCCGGTCGTCTTCGCAGTTGTCATCGCGTATCAGTCTCCCAGACCGGCGCCGCTGCCCGGCTCACGACCCCGGCCGGGCACGGCGGTCGTCAGTGGGAGACGCACGAAACGGAGCATTCGGTTCCGCGGCACCGTACCGCTCCGGGCCCGCGGCGGCGCGGGCGGGCTCAGCGGCCGCCCGCCGCCGAGCGCACCGCCCGCCAGGCCTCCGGCAGCGCCTCCGCGACGTCCAGGGCGGCGGTGGGGGCGCCGTCCGCGGCGGTGCGTCCGGCCAGGCCGTGCAGGTAGGCGGCCGCGGAGCCGGCGTCCAGCGGCCCGAGGCCGGCCGCCAGCAGGGCGCCCGCCAGCCCGGACAGCACGTCGCCGCTGCCGGCCGTGGCGAGCCAGGACGTGCCGGTCGGGTTCACCCGGACGGCGCCCTCCGGGTCGGCGACCACCGTCGTGGAGCCCTTGAGCAGCACGGTGGCCCGGTAGGCGGTGGCGAGCCGCCGTGCGGTGGCCAGCCGGGCCGCCGCGAGGCCGTCCGCGGCGGGCGGCGCTCCGCCGTCCGCGCCCGCGAGCAGCCGGGCCGCCTCGCCGGTGTGCGGGGTGAGCAGGGTGGGCGCCGTCCGGCCGGCCAGTGCGGCCGGGCCGAGCCGGGCGAGCTCGGTCAGGCCGTCCGCGTCGACCAGCACCGGCACGTCGGCCGCCAGCACCTGCGGCAGCAGCCCCTCGGCGCCCTCGCCGGAGCCCGGGCCGACCACCCAGGCCTGGACCCGGCCCGCCTCCCGCGGCCCGCCCTCGGTCACCAGCGCCTCCGGGAAGCGCCGCACCACCTCGGCGGCCGCCGTCCCGGCGTAGCGCACCGCGCCGGCCCCGCCGCGCAGCGCCCCGGCGACGGCCAGCACCGCCGCCCCCGGGTAGCGCGCCGAACCGGCCGCCACCCCGACCACGCCGCGCCGGTACTTGTCGCTCTCCGCCCCGGGCAGCGGCAGCAGCGCGGCGACGTCCGCGTGCTGCAGCACGGCCACCGGCGCCGGCGGCAGCTCCAAACCGATCCCGACCAGTTGCAGCACACCGGCGTACGAGGCGCCCGGATCGACCAGCAGCCCCGGCTTGTGGGTGCCGAAGCAGACCGTCACGTCCGCGCGCAGCGCCACCCCCGGCACCTCGCCGGTGTCCGGGTCCACGCCGCTCGGCACGTCCACCGCGACCACCCGTCCCCGCCGGGGCAGTGCGGCGTACGGCTGGGCCTCGGGCCGCAGCCCGCCGCGGCCGCCGATCCCGACGATGCCGTCCAGCACCAGGTCGGCCCGCTCGAACTCGCCCTGATCCGCCGTCACCCGGCCGCCGGCCGCCCGCAGTGCGGCGAGGCCGCCGGCGTGCGCCTTCTCCGGGTTGAGCAGCACCGCGGACACCCGTGCTCCGCGGCGGGCCAGCCGCGCACCCGCGTACAGGGCGTCACCACCGTTGTCCCCGCTGCCCGCCAGCACCAGCACCCGGCTGCCGTAGACCCGCGGCAGCAGGCGCGCGCAGGTCGCGGCGAGGCCGGCGGCGGCCCGCTGCATCAGCGCGCCCTCCGGCAGCCGGGCCATCAGGTCGGCCTCGGCGGCCCGGACCTGGTCGACGGTGTGTGCACGGCGCAAGGCGGCCTCCCGTGGCTGGCGTCAGCCTTCGGCGATCACTACCGCCGACGCTACGCCCGCATCGTGGCTCAGCGACACATGCCACGACCTGACGCCCAGTGCGGCGGCCCGCTCGGCGACCGTGCCGGTGACCTTGAGCACCGGCCGGCCGGAGTCCTCGGTGTGCACCTCGGCGTCCGTCCAGCGCAGCCCGGGGGGCGCGCCGAGGGCCTTGGCCAGCGCCTCCTTGGCGGCGAACCGGGCGGCGAGCGAGGCGGTGCCGCGGCGCGCCCCGGACGGCAGTGTCAGTTCGGCCTCGGTGAACAGCCGGTCCGCGAGGTGCGGGGTGCGTTCCAGCGAAACCCCGAACCGCTCGATCTCCGCGACGTCGATCCCGACCCCGATGATCACCCGCGTACTCCTTCTCCGACACCGGCCGCTGCCCGGGACTGTACGGCACACTTTCGAGTGAGAACCGCTGCGAGCCCCCTCCGGTACCGATCCGTACGCCTACCGTGTGCCACGGCGCCGATCGGCAGGAGGGAGAAGGGCCATGGTTGCCATGCCGGCTGTCGAGCACCCGCTGCCTGCGGACGACCTGCTCCGGACGTTCCTGGAGCTGGACACCCCGCCGGGCTTCAAGGCCGAGCTCATCGAGGGGGAGATCGTCGTGACATCGCCACCGGACGGATCTCACGAGACCGTGTTCGCGCTGCTCGCCCGGGAGTTCATGCGCAGATCGGCGGCGGAACTCGACCTGTCGGGCATGAAGGGGCTCATCACGCCGTCCGGCCGGTTCATTCCGGACGGGACGATCAGCCCGGTGGGGCACTTCGAACACGCCGCGCCGTGGGCCGACGCCGCAGGTGTGCTCCTGGTCTTCGAGATCACCTCCACCCGCCCCGAGAAGGATCGCGGAGCCAAGCGCCTCGGCTACGCCGCCGCAGGCATCCCCTGTTACCTGCTGATCGACCGGGACGAGGGCCGGGCCACGCTGTTCACCGACCCTGCGGACGGGGACTACACCGTCCACGTCCAGGCGGCCTTCGGCAAGCCCCTCGACCTGCCCGCACCGTTCTCGTTCGCGCTCGACACGGAGCCCCTGCGGTAGGGCACAGCCACCGCAGGGGCCCCGGTCGGGCGGGGCCGGCTACTCGACGGTGACCGACTTCGCCAGGTTGCGCGGCTGGTCGACCTCGTGGCCCTTGGCGGTGGCCAGCTCGCAGGCGAAGACCTGCAGCGGCACCGTGGAGACCAGCGGCTGCAGCAGCGTCGGGGTCGCCGGGATGCGGATCAGGTGGTCCGCGTACGGGACGACGGCCTCGTCGCCCTCCTCGGCGATGACGATGGTGCGGGCGCCGCGGGCGCGGATCTCCTGGATGTTGGAGACGATCTTGTCGTGCAGGATCGACCGGCCGCGCGGCGACGGGACGACCACGACGACCGGCAGGCCCTCCTCGATCAGGGCGATCGGGCCGTGCTTGAGCTCACCGGCGGCGAAGCCCTCGGCGTGCATGTAGGCCAGCTCCTTGAGTTTCAGCGCGCCCTCCAGGGCGACCGGGAAGCCCACGTGGCGGCCGAGGAAGAGCACCGAGCGGGCGTCGGCCAGCGAACGGGCCAGCTCGCGGACGGGCTCCATGGTCTCCAGCACCTGCTCCACCTGCTTCGGAGCGTCGCCGAGCTCGCGGATGATGGTGAAGATCTCGTCGCCCCACTTGGTGCCGCGGACCTGGCCCAGGTACAGCGCGACCAGGTAGCAGGCGACCAGCTGGGTGAGGAACGCCTTGGTCGAGGCGACCGCGACCTCGGGGCCGGCGTGGGTGTAGAGCACCGCGTCCGACTCGCGCGGGATGGTGGAGCCGTTGGTGTTGCAGATGGCCAGCACCTTGGCGCCCTGCTCGCGGGCGTGCCGCAGCGCCATCAGGGTGTCCATGGTCTCGCCGGACTGCGAGATGGCGATCACCAGGGTGCGGTCGTCCATGATCGGGTCGCGGTAGCGGAACTCCGAGGCGACCTCGACCTCGCAGGGGATGCGGGTCCAGTGCTCGATCGCGTACTTGGCGATCATGCCGGCGTGGAAGGCGGTGCCGCAGGCCACGATGACGACCTTGTCGACCTCGCGCAGCACCTGGTCGGAGATGCGCAGCTCGTCGAGGGTGAGCCGGCCGTCGGTGCCGATCCGGCCGAGGAGGGTGTCGGCGACGGCCTTCGGCTGCTCGGCGATCTCCTTGAGCATGAAGTAGTCGTAGCCGCCCTTCTCGGCGGCGGAGGCGTCCCAGTCGACGTGGTACTCGCGGACCTCGGCCGGGTTGCCGTGGAAGTCGGTCACCGTGACGCCCTCGCGGCGCAGCTCGACGACCTGGTCCTGGCCGAGCTCGATCGCCTCGCGGGTGTGCGCGATGAAGGCGGCGACGTCCGAGGCGAGGAAGTTCTCGCCCTCGCCGCGGCCGACGACCAGCGGCGAGTTGCGGCGGGCGCCGACGACCACGTCGGGCGCGTCGGCGTGCACGGCGACGAGGGTGAAGGCACCGTCCAGCTGGCGGCAGACCACGCGCATGGCCTCGGCCATGTCGCCGTCGTAGGCCTCGGCGAGGAGGTGGGCGACGACCTCGGTGTCGGTCTCGGAGCGGAGGGTGTGGCCGCGCTCGGCGATCTCGGCGCGCAGCTGGGCGAAGTTCTCGATGATGCCGTTGTGCACGACGGCGACCTTGCGGTCGTCGTCCAGGTGGGGGTGGGCGTTGGCGTCCGTCGGGCCGCCGTGGGTGGCCCACCGGGTGTGGCCGATACCGGTGGTGCCCGCCGGAAGAGGGGTCTCGGCGAGGGACTTCTGGAGGTTGGCGAGCTTCCCGGCCCGCTTGTCGGTGGCGAGGCTCCACTGCCCGTCGAGCCCCTGGGTCTGGACGGCCACACCGGCGGAGTCGTAACCCCGGTACTCCAGCCGTTGCAGACCTGCAATCACTACGTCGAGGGCCGTCTGGGACCCCACATATCCAACGATTCCGCACATGCGTGCCAGCATATGCGGCGTTTCGTTCACCGAGGTCACGCTCGCTGCTCACCCCGGTCACGCCTTGCGGACACCCCGCGTGACCGAGGACACAGCATCCCGGCAGGCCGCGACGGCCCACAATGGACATTGTGCTGACCGAACTCTGTACGAGGGGCGCCTCCCAGGCTCCCACCCCCTCCCCGTACGTGGATCTGGACCGGTCCGAGTGGAGTGCGCTGCGGGAGCGCACGCCTCTGCCGCTGACGGCCGACGAGGTCGAGCGTCTGCGCGGCCTGGGCACCGCGCTGGACCTGGACGAGGTTCGGGACGTCTACCTGCCGCTGTCCAGGCTGCTCAACCTCTACATCCATGCGACGCACGAGCTGCGCGGCACCCTGGGCACCTTCCTGGACACCCCGGACACCGAGCGCACCCGCACGCCGTTCATCATCGGCGTGGCCGGCTCGGTGGCGGTGGGCAAGTCGACCACGGCCCGACTGCTGCAGGCCCTGCTGGCCCGCTGGCCCGAGCATCCGCGGGTCGAGCTGGTCACCACCGACGGCTTCCTGCTGCCCAACGCGGAGCTGCGGCGGCGCGGGCTGATGGCCCGCAAGGGCTTCCCGGAGTCCTACGACCGGCGGGCGCTGATGCGGTTCGTCGCCGACGTGAAGGCCGGCAAGGAGCGGGTGACCGCCCCGGTCTACTCGCACCTGGTGTACGACATCGTGCCCGGCGAGCGGCTGACCGTGGAGCGCCCGGACATCCTCATCGTCGAGGGCCTGAACGTCCTTCAGCCCGCCCTCCCCGGCAACGACGGCAGGACCCGGCTGGCCGTCGCCGACTACTTCGACTTCTCCATCTACGTCGACGCGCGCACCGACGACATCGAGCGCTGGTACCTGGACCGCTTCCGCAAGCTCCGCCAGACGGCCTTCCAGGACCCGAACTCCTACTTCCGGCGCTTCACCGAAGTCCCGGAGGAGGAGGCGATGGACTACGGCCGACAGGTCTGGCGCACCATCAACAAGCCCAACCTGCTGGAGAACGTCCTGCCGACCCGCGGCCGGGCGACCCTGATCCTGCAGAAGGGCCAGGACCACAAGGTCCGCCGGGCCCTGCTCCGCAAACTCTGACGGAACGCCACAAGGGGCGCGTGGACTGCGCGAGGCGGTGGGTGACGAGTTGTCGCCCACCGCCTCGCGCAGTCCGCGCGCCCCTCGGCGGTTATCCCAGGTGCGTCTTGACCACGTCGGCGAGGCGCTCGGCGACGGCCTTGGCCCGGGCCTCGTCCGCGGCCTCGACCATGACGCGGACCAGCGGCTCGGTGCCGGACGGCCTCAGCAGCACCCGGCCGGTGGTGCCCAGCTCGGCCTCGGCCTCGGCGACCGCGGCGGTGAGCTCGGCGCTGGTGCCGACCCGGCTCCTGTCCACGCCCTTCACGTTGATCAGGACCTGCGGCAGGCGGGTCATCACGGCCGCGAGGTCGGCCAGCGACTGCTTGGTGGCGGCCAGGCGGGCGCCCAGCATCAGGCCGGTGAGGGTGCCGTCGCCGGTGGTGGCGTGGTCGAGCAGGATGACGTGGCCGGACTGCTCGCCGCCGAGGGCGAAGCCGTGCTGCTTCATCGCCTCCAGCACGTAGCGGTCGCCGACCGCGGTCTCCACCAGGTCGATGCCCTCGCGCTGCATGGCCAGCTTGAAGCCCAGGTTGGACATCACGGTGGCGACCGCGGTGTTGCGGCGCAGCGTGCCGGCCTCCTTCATGGCGACGGCGAGGATGGCGATGATCTGGTCGCCGTCGACCTCGTTGCCGTCGGCGTCGGCGGCCAGGCAGCGGTCGGCGTCGCCGTCGAGGGCGATGCCGAGGTCGGCGCGGTGCTCCTTCATGGCGCTGCGGAGCTTGTCGAGGTGGGTGGAGCCGACGCCGTCGTTGATGTTGAGGCCGTCGGGCTCGGCGCCCAGGGTGTAGACGACCTCGGCGCCGGCCCGGGCGAAGGCCTCGGGAGCGACCCGGGCGGCCGCGCCGTGGGCGCCGTCGATGACGACCTTGACCCCGTCCAGACGGTTGGGCAGCACCGCGATCAGATGGGCGACGTACTTGTCGAAGCCCTCGGTGTACTGGCGGACGCGGCCGACGGCGGCGCCGGTGGGGCGCTTCCAGTTCTCGTCGCCGACGCCGTAGCGGTTGTAGTGCTCCTCGATGGCGTCCTCGATGGCGTCGTCCAGCTTGTGGCCGCCGCGGGCGAGGAACTTGATGCCGTTGTCGGGCATCGCGTTGTGGCTGGCGGAGAGCATGACGCCGAAGTCGGCGCCGAGCGAGCCGGTGAGGTAGGCGACGGCCGGGGTGGGCAGCACGCCGACCCGCAGGACGTCGACGCCGGCGCTGGCGAGGCCGGCGATGACGGCGGCCTCCAGGAACTCGCCGGAGGCCCGCGGGTCGCGGCCGACCACGGCGACCGGCCGGTGCCCCTCGAAGGCGCCGGCGTCGCCGAGCACATGCGCCGCGGCGACCGACAGGCCGAGAGCCAGTTCGGCGGTCAGGCCCTCGTTGGCCACGCCGCGTACCCCGTCCGTACCGAAGAGTCGTCCCACTGTTCCCGTCCTTTTCGCCCTGCTCGTTGGTTCTCCACTCTCCCGCCGTCCGCACCGGGCGGGAGAGCACGACGCCCCGGAGTACACGAGGTACTCCGGGGCGTACGGGTTGCACCGGGGGTGCGCACCACCGGAGCGGCACGCACCCCCGGGGTGCAATTAGCGCTTGCTGTACTGCGGCGCCTTGCGGGCCTTCTTCAGACCGGCCTTCTTGCGCTCGACGGCGCGGGCGTCACGGGTCAGGAAGCCGGCCTTCTTGAGCGGGCCGCGGTTGTTGTCCACGTCCGCCTCGTTGAGGGCACGGGCCACGCCGAGGCGCAGCGCGTAGGCCTGACCGGAGACGCCGCCACCCGCGATGCGGGCCACGACGTCGTAACGGCCGTCGAGCTCGAGGAGCTTGAACGGCTCGTTGACGGTCTGCTGGTGCACCTTGTTGGGGAAGTAGTTCTCCAGGGTGCGACCGTTGATCTTCCACTTGCCGGTGCCCGGGACGATGCGCACGCGGGCGATCGCCTCCTTGCGGCGGCCGAGGCCGGCGCCCGGGATGGCCTCGCCGAAGCGGCCGGCCAGCGACTCGGTGGTGTACTCGGTCTCCGAGGTGTACTCCTCGACGTTCTCGTCGAAGTCGACCTCGAGGGTGTTCTCGATGGCAGTCTCGGCCACGGTGTTCCTCAGCTCTCGCTACTCAGTGATGGGGTCTGTCGGCCGGAATTACTGCGCGACCTGGGTGATCTCGAACGGCACCGGCTGCTGGGCAGCGTGCGGGTGCTGGTCGCCCGAGTAGACCTTGAGCTTCGAGAGCATCTGACGGCCGAGGCTGTTCTTCGGGATCATGCCCTTGATGGCCTTCTCGACGGCCTTCTCCGGGTTCTTGTCCAGGAGGTCGTCGTAGCGGACCGAGCGGAGACCGCCCGGGAAGCCGCTGTGGCGGTAGGCCATCTTCTGGGTCTTCTTGTTGCCCGACAGGTGAACCTTGTCGGCGTTGATGATGATGACGAAGTCACCAGTGTCAACGTGCGGCGCGTAGATCGCCTTGTGCTTGCCCCGCAGGAGGTTGGCGGCCTGGGAGGCCAGGCGGCCGAGCACGACGTCGGTCGCGTCGATGACGTGCCACTGACGCTGGACGTCGCCGGGCTTGGGGCTGTACGTACGCACGGTCGTAGCCTTCGCTTTTCAGTGAGTGGGTCCTGACAGGAGCACCGGACGAAAAGAACAGCCCGACCCACCTTGGACGCAATTCAAGGGGAGCCGCTGATCGTCAGCCTGATGTCTCCGGCGTACCGACCTCTCACGTGAGATAGAGCGAGCCAATACGCACAACAAGTGGTCAGCTTACCGGGCGCTCCGCGGGGGGTCAAAACGCCTCAGCGGTCACGGACCACCCGGGTCTCGTCCCAGACCGGCTCCGGCGACTCGTAGACGCGGCCGTCCGAGCCGAAGACCAGGAAGCGGTCGAAGCTGCGGGCGAACCAGCGGTCGTGGGTGACGCACAGCACCGTGCCGTCGAACGCCTCCAGGCCCTGCTGCAGCGCCTCGGCGCTCTCCAGGTCGAGGTTGTCGGTGGGCTCGTCGAGCAGCAGCGCCGTCGCGCCGGACAGCTCCAGCTTGAGGATCATCAGCCGGGCCTGCTGGCCGCCGGAGAGCGACTCGAACTTCTGCTCCTCCTGGCGGTCGAGCTCGTAGCGGCGCAGGGCCGCCATCGCGGCGCCGCGGCCGAGCGCGTGCTCCTCCTCGACGATCGTCCGCACGGTGCGGCCGAGCAGCTCGGGGTGGGCGTGCGTCTGGCGGAAGTGGCCGGGCACCACGCGGGCGCCGAGCTTCCAGGCGCCGCCGTGCTTCACGGTGTCGTCGCCGGCCAGCAGCCGCAGGAAGTGCGACTTGCCGGAGCCGTTGGAGCCGAGCACCGCGACCCGCTCGCCGTAGAAGACCTCCAGGTCGAAGGGCTTCATCAGGCCGCTGAGCTCCAGGCGCTCCATGGTGAAGGCCCGGACGCCGGTGCGGCCGCCCTTGAGCCGCATGCTGATGGACTGCTCGCGCGGCGGCGCCTCCGGCGGGCCGGCGTCCTCGAACTTCTTCAGCCGGGTCTGCGCGGCGGAGTACCGGGAGGCCATCTCGTGGCTGACCGCGGCGGCCTGTCGGAGGGTGACGACGAGCTTCTTGAGCTTGGCGTGCTCCTCGTCCCAGCGGCGGCGGAGCTCCTCGAAGCGCTCGAAGCGGGCGCGGCGGGCGTCGTGGAAGGAGCCGAAGCCGCCGCCGTGCACCCAGACGCTGCTGCCGGCCGCACCCGACTCGACGCTGATGATCTTCTCGGCGGTGCGGGAGAGCAGCTCCCGGTCGTGCGAGATGAACAGCACCGTCTTGTTGGTGGCCTTGATGGCCTCCTCCAGCCAGCGCTTGCCGGGGACGTCGAGGTAGTTGTCCGGCTCGTCGAGCAGCAGGACCTCCTCGGGGCCGCGCAGCAGCGCCTCCAGGACGAGCCGCTTCTGCTCGCCGCCGGAGAGCGTGTTGAGGCCGCGGAACTGCGCCCGGTCGAAGGGCATCCCGAGGGCGGCGGTGGTGCAGACGTCCCAGACGGTCTCGTAGTCGTAGCCGTCGGCGTCGGCCCAGTCGGCGAGCGCCTGGGCGTAGCGCATCTGGGTCTTCTCGTCGTCCTGGGCGAGCATGGCGAGCTCGGCGGCGTCCACCGCGCGGGCTGCGGTGGCGATGCGCTCGGGGGCGACGGAGACCAGCAGGTCACGGACGGAGGCATCGGCGGGCAGGGCGCCGGGGGTGTCGCGCCGGTCCTCGCGGCCGCTGGTGCCGACGAACTGGCGCATCACCCCGAGGCCGCCGCTGACGGTGACGCTGCCGCCGTGCGGCTGCACGTCGCCGGCGATCATGCGCAGCAGGGTGGTCTTGCCGGCTCCGTTGGCGCCGACCAGGGCGACCGCGGCGCCCTCGCCGACCCGGAAGGACGCGTCGGCGAACAGCACCCGCCCGTCCGGCAGGTAGTACTCAAGGTGCGAAATCTCGACGTGTCCCATGGTTCCGGATTGTGCCAAGCGGGTGAGCCAGGGCCCAAACCGTTTTACCGCCGGCGGCCGGTCAGGCCTGTCCGGGCAGGGTCCGCATGCGACGGGCGAGGCGGTTGCGCTCGGCGAGTTCGCCGTCGGCCGGGTAGCCGACCTCCTCCAGGGTCAGGCCGTACGGGCGGACGACGTTGACCGCGGAGTTGCGCACCCGGCCGGCCAGCACCTGGCCGGGGAAGTCGACCGGACGGTGGCCGTCGCCGACCAGCAGCATCGCGCCGACCAGCGAGCGGACCATGTTGTGGCAGAACGCGTCGGCGCGGACGGTGGCGACGGCGAGGGAGCCCTCCTGGGTCGCGTAGCCGTCCACCGGCACGCGGTCCCAGTGCAGTTCGAGCAGGGTGCGGATGGTGGTGGCGCCCTCGCGCTTCTTGCAGTACGCGGCGAAGTCGTGCTCGCCGAGCAGCAGCCGGGCGGCCTCGTTCATCTTCTCGATGTCGAGCGGGCGGTCGTGCCACAGGACGTGGCCGCGCAGCAGCGGGTCCACGCCCCCGGGGTGGTCGGCGACCCGGTAGGCGTAGCGGCGCCAGATCGCGGCGAAGCGGGCGTCAAAGCCGTGCGGTGCCTCGGAGACCCGGTAGATCCGGATGTCGGCGGGCAGCGGCCGGCGAGGCGGCGGAGCAGCTTCTCGCCGTGCTCGGCCCACAGCTGTTCGGGCAGGTCGACGTGGGCGACCTGGCCGCGGGCGTGCACGCCGGCGTCGGTGCGGCCGGCCACGGTCAGCGGGAAGCCGATGGCGCTGCGGGTGACGATCTGCAGGGCGTTCTCGATCTCCTCCTGCACGGTGCGCCGGCCGCGCTGGCGGGCCCAGCCGGAGAACTCGGCGCCGTGATAGGCGAGGTCGAGCCGGATGCGGCGGAAGCCCTCGGCCGGCCCGTCCTTGACGGGGGGCTGCTCGGCACAGTCGTTGGCCACTTCGTACTCCTGGGAGGGCTGCCTGCGGGAACTGCTCGGGCCCGCCCTCCCCACGGATGGGAGGGCGGGCCCGGGTGACACCTGGGGGCGTCAGGCCTCGGTGGGCTCCGCGGCCTCGGCCTCGTCGGCCTTGGTCTCCTCGACCTTGGCCTCCTCGGCCTCCTTGACCGCGCGCTTGGCAGCGGCCTCGGCCTCGGCGACGGTGGCCTTGGTGGCGATCTCGCCCTCGACCAGCTCGATCACGGCCATCGGGGCGTTGTCGCCGCGACGGGTGCCGATCTTGGTGATGCGGGTGTAACCGCCGGGGCGGTTCTCGAAGCGCGGCGCGATCTCGGTGAAGAGGGTGTGCAGCACCGAGACGTCGGTGATGGTCTTGCGCACCAGGCGACGGTTGTGGATGTCGCCCTTCTTCGCCTTGGTGATCAGCTTCTCCGCCAGCGGGCGCAGGCGGCGGGCCTTGGCCTCGGTGGTGGTGATGCGGCCGTACTGGAACAGCTCACGGGCCAGACCGGCGAGCAGCAGGGGCTCGTGGTGCGGGCCGCCGCCGAGGCGGGCACCCTTGGTGGGACGCGGCATGGAATGACTCCTCGTATCTCCGACTGCGGCCGTACCAGGTACCGCAGCGGGCGTACGGGCACTGTGCCCGTACGACTTGCATGGTGACGGGGGCGGTCCGCTGGGGACCGCCCCCGGCCCAAATCCTTAGTACTGCTCGGTCTCCGCGTAGCCCTGGTCGTCCAGGTCGTCGGCGCCGAAGGCGTCGGCGGCAGCGGTCGGGTCGAACCCGGGCGGGCTGTCCTTGAGGGCCAGGCCCATGCCGGCCAGCTTCGCCTTGACCTCGTCGATCGACTTCGCACCGAAGTTGCGGATGTCGAGCAGGTCGGCCTCGGAGCGGGCGACGAGCTCACCCACGGTGTGGATGCCCTCGCGCTTGAGGCAGTTGTAGGAGCGGACGGTGAGCTCCAGCTCCTCGATCGGCAGCGCCAGGTCGGCGGCCAGGGCGGCATCCGTCGGGGACGGGCCCATGTCGATGCCCTCGGCGTCGATGTTCAGCTCGCGGGCGAGGCCGAACAGCTCCACCAGGGTCTTGCCGGCCGAGGCCATGGCGTCGCGGGGACGCATGGCGGGCTTGGTCTCGACGTCGACGATGAGCTTGTCGAAGTCGGTCCGCTGCTCGACTCGGGTGGCCTCGACCTTGTAGGTGACCTTCAGCACGGGGCTGTAGATCGAGTCGACCGGGATGCGGCCGATCTCCTGGCCGGAGGCCTTGTTCTGGACGGCGGAGACGTAGCCGCGACCGCGCTCGACGGTCAGCTCCATCTCCAGCTTGCCCTTGCCGTTGAGGGTGGCGAGGACGAGCTCGGGGTTGTGCACCTCGACACCCGCCGGCGGGGCGATGTCGGCGGCGGTGACCACACCGGGGCCCTGCTTGCGCAGGTACATCACGACCGGCTCGTCGTGCTCCGAGGAGACGACCAGCTGCTTGATGTTGAGGATGAGGTCGGTCACGTCCTCCTTGACGCCCGGCACGGTGGTGAACTCGTGCAGGACACCGTCGATCCGGATGCTGGTGACAGCGGCGCCGGGGATCGAGGAGAGGAGCGTGCGGCGGAGCGAGTTGCCGAGGGTGTAGCCGAAGCCCGGCTCCAGCGGCTCGATCACGAACCGCGAGCGGAATTCGTCGACGACCTCTTCGGTCAGCGAGGGGCGCTGAGCGATCAGCATGAGGTGTGTTCCTCCAGTTGTCTTCGGCACCCACTATTTGATGCCGATGGACTCAAGCGTACGGCCTCCCGCACCAGGCGGGAGGCCGACGCACGTACTACTGCGGACCCGGGAGGGCCTGCCGTGTGCCCGAAGGCGCAGCGTCAGACGCGGCGGCGCTTCGGCGGGCGGCAGCCGTTGTGCGGGGTGGGGGTGACGTCCTGGATCGAGCCGACCTCGAGGCCGGTGGCCTGGAGGGAGCGGATCGCGGTCTCACGGCCGGAGCCCGGACCCTTGACGAAGACGTCGACCTTGCGCATGCCGTGCTCCTGCGCACGACGCGCGGCGGCCTCGGCGGCCATCTGCGCGGCGAACGGGGTGGACTTGCGCGAGCCCTTGAAGCCGACGTGGCCGGCAGAGGCCCAGGAGATCACGTTGCCCGCGGGGTCGGTGATCGAAACGATGGTGTTGTTGAACGTGCTCTTGATGTGGGCGTGCCCGTGAGCGACGTTCTTCTTCTCCTTGCGGCGGATCTTCTTCGCGCCGGCAGCCTGACGACCCTTGGGGGGCATAAGTCTGTTCTCCTGATGAGGTGGTCGGTCCGCTAACCCGCGGGCCGGAGGGATGTCCGGTTACGGGACGGACTACTTCTTGCCCGGCTTCTTCTTGCCGGCAATCGCGCGACGCGGGCCCTTGCGGGTACGCGCGTTGGTGTGGGTGCGCTGGCCGCGGACGGGCAGACCGCGACGGTGACGCAGGCCCTCGTAGCAGCCGATCTCGACCTTGCGGCGGATGTCGGCGGCGACCTCACGGCGGAGGTCACCCTCCACCTTGTAGTTGGCGTCGATGTACTCGCGCAGCTTGATGAGGTCTTCCTCGGAGATGTCGCGAACCCGGACGTCGGGGCTCACGCCGGTCTCGGCGAGGGTCTGCTGGGCGCGGGTGCGGCCGATGCCGTACACGTACGTGAGGGCGATCTCGATCCGCTTCTCGCGGGGGAGATCAACGCCGGCGAGGCGTGCCATTCATGGCTCCTGTGGTTCTTCAGAGGTCTTGCGTGCCGCCTGCTCCGTCGCCTCTCGGCGAGGGAGCCCCGGCCTCTGACCGGGGGTGGCAGTCCGTCCCAGGGGGTCGGATCGGGCAGCCCGCGTATGACGTTGTGCGCGTCGCGCGAAGTACTACGAGAAATGCTGGGGAGAGATCAGCCCTGGCGCTGCTTGTGGCGCAGGTTGTCGCAGATCACCATGACCCGGCCGTGGCGGCGGATCACCTTGCACTTGTCGCAGATCTTCTTGACGCTCGGCTTGACCTTCATGCTTCAGGTTCTCCGGGTCTAGATCTGACGGTTGTTTACTTGTAGCGGTAGACGATCCGGCCACGCGTCAGGTCATAGGGGCTGAGCTCCACCACGACCCGGTCGTCCGGGAGGATACGGATGTAGTGCATCCGCATCTTGCCGCTGATGTGCGCGAGGACCTTGTGACCGTTCTGCAGCTCGACCTTGAACATGGCGTTCGGAAGAGACTCGATCACGGTGCCCTCGATCTCAATGGCGCCTTGCTTCTTTGCCATGAACTGCGAGATCCACCTTCCGGGGCCGGCTACCGCATGCGGCACGCTCGTGCGAGCCTGGGTCCACCCCACCCCGTCCGGTAGCCCTTGCGGGATTCCTGCCGAGAAGAGGGCGTGCCGAAGCACGCTACGAGGAGCCGACGCATCAGTCTACGACAGGCTCCAAGCGGACGCCAAAACGGCCCGCGCGGTCACCCTCGGTACTGAGCGGGGACCGGCACGACCGGCTCGACCACCGCGGTGCACGCCGCGCAGCGGCGGGCGGCCTCGGGAATCTCGGTCAGGCACTCGGGGCAGGGGCGCTTCGGGGTCTTCGGCTTCTTCGGCATGTAGCGGGCGGTGGCCTTGGTCACCGGCAGCACCACGCAGAAGTAGAGCACCGCCGCGGTCATGAGGAAGGCGATCAGGACGTTGAGGAACTGCCCGTACTTGAACTCCACCCCGCCGATGTGGGCCGAGTAGCTGCTGAAGTCGCCCGCGGCGCCGACCACCACACCGACCAGCGGGGTGAGGAAGGCCGACACGAAGCCGGTCACGACGGCGGTGAACGCCGCACCGATGACCACACCGACGGCCATGTCGATGACGTTCCCGCGCATCATGAAGTCACGGAAGCCCTTGAGCACTGCTGTCTCTTCTCCTCGTACGGCTGTCAGCAGACAAAATACGGCGAAGGGCCCGGAGGGCGAAACCTCCGGGCCCTTCGCTCGTGCACGTGATGTCAGGCCAGCGGGTCCGGGGCGGCGGTGACCCCCAGCTTGGCCAGCTCGGCGCGGCCGCCGTCGAAGGCCGTCAGCACCAGCGGGCCCTGCTCGGTGACGGCCACCGAGTGCTCCCAGTGCGAGGCCCAGGTGCCGTCGTTGGTGACGACCGTCCAGTCGTCCTCCACCACGGTGGAGTGCGGGGTGCCGAGCGTCACCATCGGCTCGATCGCGAGCACGGTGCCGGGGACGAGCTTGGGGCCCTTGCCGCGGCCGGCGACGTAGTTCAGCACGTGCGGCTCCATGTGCATCGCGGTGCCGATGCCGTGGCCGCCGTAGCCCTCCACGATGCCCCACTTGCCCTTGGGGGGAAGCGGCTGGCGGCGGATGAAGCCCTCGATCGCCCGGGAGACGTCGACCAGGCGGTTGCCCTTCTTCATCTGGGCGATGCCGGCCCACATCGAGCCCTCGGTGACCCGGCTCAGCTGAAGGTTCTCCGGGGCGGTCCCGCCGACCGCGACGGTGATCGCCGCGTCGCCGTGCCAGCCGTCCAGGATCGCGCCGCAGTCGATGGAGATGAGGTCGCCCTCCTCCAGTGCGCGCTCCCCCGGGATGCCGTGGACGATCTCGTTGTTGACCGAGGCGCAGATCACCCCGGGGAACCAGAGGCCGCCGTGGTGGGCACGGAAGTTGGAGGTCGCGCCGTGGTCGGTGATGACCTTGTCGGCGATGTCGTTGAGCTCCTGGGTGGTGATGCCCGGTGCGACCGCCTCCCGGCAGGCCTTGAGCGCCTCGGCGACGACCAGCCCGGCCGCCCGCATCTTCGCGATCTGCTCGGGGGTCTTGATCTCCACCATCTGGTCACGCCTTCCACTGTCGGACGCCGCCCGGTCCTTGCCGGGCGGCCGTGCACTCGCTACCACCGTACGACGCCGCAACGGCCGGGAGGCCCCGTGAGGGGGCTCCCGGCCGTTGCGGGCCGTCTCAGGCGGACTTCTTCTGCTCCAGGGCGCCGATCGCGCGCTCGGTCACCTCGTCCACCTTGCCGAGGGCGGAGATGGTGACCAGCAGGCCCTGGTCGGCGTAGTAGCCGATGATCGGCTCCGTCTTGGAGTGGTACTCCTCCAGGCGGACCCGCACGGCCTCCTCGGTGTCGTCCGAGCGCTGGTACAGCTCGCCGCCGCACTCGTCGCAGACGTCCTCGGTCTTCGGCGGGTTGTAGACCACGTGGAACACGTGGCTGCCCTCGTTGCGGCACAGCCGGCGGCCGGCGATCCGCTTGACGACCTCGTCCTCGGGGACCTCCAGGTCGAGCACGCCGTCGAGCACGATGGCCTGCTCGGCGAGGAACTCGTCCAGGGCCTTGGCCTGGCCCAGGTTGCGCGGGAAGCCGTCGAGCAGGAAGCCGTTCGCGGCGTCCGGCTGCAGCATCCGGTCCTTGGCCATGCCGATGGTGACCTCGTCCGGCACCAGCCGACCCGCGTCCATGTACGCCTTGGCCTCGAGCCCCAGCGGGGTGCCCTGGCTGATGTTGGCGCGGAACAGGTCGCCAGTGGAGATGTGCGGGATGGACAGGGTCTTGGCGAGCACGTGCGCCTGAGTACCCTTCCCGGCCCCGGGAGGTCCGACGAGGACGATACGCATCAGCGGAGGAACCCTTCGTAATTGCGCTGCTGGAGCTGGCTCTCGATCTGCTTCACAGTTTCGAGTCCGACGCCGACGACGATGAGCACGCTGGTGCCGCCGAACGGGAAGTTCTGGTTCGCGTTGAAGGCAACCAGGGCGATCATCGGGATCAGCGCGATAAGGCCCAGGTAGAACGATCCTGGCCACGTGATTCGGGTGAGCACGTAGTTCAGGTACTCGGCCGTCGGTCGGCCCGCCCGGATGCCCGGGATGAACCCACCATACTTCTTCATGTTGTCCGCAACTTCTTCGGGGTTGAAGGAGATGGCCACGTAGAAGAACGCGAAGAAGACAATCAGGACGAAGTACGTCGCCATGTAGATCGGGTGGTCGCCCTTGACGAAGTGCCCGTTGATCCAGTTCGCCCAGCCCGCCTTGCTGTTGGTGAGCTGAACCACCAGCGCGGGGATGTAGAGCAGCGACGAGGCGAAGATGACCGGGATCACACCGGCCTGGTTGACCTTCAGCGGGATGTAGGTCGAGGTGCCGCCGAAGGCGCGGCGCCCGATCATGCGCTTGGCGTACTGCACCGGGATGCGGCGCTGGGCCTGCTCCACGAAGATCACCAGGCAGACCACCACGATGCCGATCGCGATGACGCTGAAGAACTCGACCCAGCCGTCGCCGATCTTGCCGGACTGCTTGATCGCCCACATCGAGCCGGGGAAGCCGGCCGCGATGGAGGTGAAGATCAGGATCGACATGCCGTTGCCGATGCCGCGGTCGGTGATGAGCTCACCCAGCCACATGATCACGGTGGTGCCCGCGGTCATGGTGATGACCATCACGGCGATCCGGAAGACGCTGCCGTCCGGGACGACCTCGTTGGCGACCGAGCAGCCCTGGAACAGCGCACCGCTGCGGGCGGTCGCCACGATGCCGGTGCCCTGCAGGACGGCCAGGCCGATGGTCAGGTAACGGGTGTACTGCGTGATCTTCGCCTGGCCGGCCTGGCCCTCCTTCTTCAGCGCCTCGAGCCGCGGAATCACCACGGTGAGGAGCTGGAGGATGATGCTGGCCGTGATGTACGGCATGATGCCGAGCGCGAAGATCGTCAGCTGCAGCAGCGCATTGCCGCTGAACAGGTTCACCAGGCCGAAGAGGCCACTGGACGAGGTGTCCTTGATGCACTGGTTGACAGCGACGAAGTTCACGCCCGGGATCGGAACGTGTGCGCCCAGCCGGAACAGCACCATGATGCCCAGCGTGAACAGCAGCTTCTTGCGCAGGTCGGGCGTCTGGAACGCCCGCGCGAACGCACTGAGCACGGTGCCTCCTGCGCCTCCCGCACGGTGACGGCGGGAGGGTCGGTCCTGATGGGGGGGTGTGTGGGTTTCCTGGCTCCCGTACGACTGCACAGGCATGCCTGACCCGCAGCCTACAAGGGAACCCAACGGACTCTAACAGTGTGCGGCAACGTCGGTGAAGCGCGTCCCGGCGCCATCGGGCCCCGACCGGCCGGGATGCCCGGTTTTGGCCGGTGTTGAGCACACGTCAGATTTCCCGTGGGCGGGTAAAGCAGCGGGCCCGCACCTCCCGAGAGAGGTACGGGCCCACGTGGGTCAACGAGTTCAGAGGAGCTCGGTGACGGAGCCGCCGGCGGCGGCGATCTTCTCGGCGGCCGAGCCGGAGACGGCGTCGACCGTCACCTGCAGCGCGACCGAGACCTCGCCCTGGCCGAGGACCTTGACGAGCTCGTTCTTGCGAACGGCACCCTTGGCGACCAGGTCGGCCACGGTGACCTCGCCACCCTGCGGGTAGAGCTCGGCCAGCTTGTCCAGGTTCACGACCTGGAACTGCTTGTGGGCCGGGTTCTTGAAGCCCTTCAGCTTCGGCAGGCGCATGTGGAGCGGCATCTGGCCACCCTCGAAGCGCTGCGGAACCTGGTAACGGGCCTTGGTGCCCTTGGTACCACGACCGGCGGTCTTACCCTTGGAACCCTCACCGCGACCCACACGGGTCTTCTCGGTCTTGGCTCCGGGGGCGGGCCGCAGGTTGTGGATCTTGATCGGCGAGTCCGCCATGTCAGTCCACCTCCTCGACCGTGACGAGGTGACGAACGGTGTGGACCATGCCGCGGATCTCCGGGCGGTCCTCCTTCACCACGGTGTCGTTCAGCCGCTTCAGGCCGAGCGAACGCAGGGTGTCACGGTGGTTCTGCTTGCTACCGATGTAGGACTTGGTCTGCGTGACCTTCAGGCGAGCCATCAGGCGCTCACCCCAGCCGCGCGGGCCCGCAGCAGAGCGGCGGGGGCCACGTCCTCCAGCGGCAGGCCACGACGGGCGGCGATCTCCTCGGGGCGCACGAGGCCCTTCAGAGCGGCCACCGTGGCGTGCACGATGTTGATCGCGTTGTCCGAGCCGAGCGACTTCGACAGGATGTCGTGAACGCCGGCGCACTCCAGGACGGCACGCACCGGGCCACCGGCGATAACACCGGTACCGGGGGACGCCGGCTTCAGCAGCACGACGCCGGCGGCCTTCTCGCCCTGGACGGGGTGCGGGATGGTGCCCTGGATACGGGGGACCTTGAAGAAGTTCTTCTTGGCCTCCTCAACACCCTTGGCGATGGCGGCCGGAACCTCCTTCGCCTTGCCGTAACCGACACCCACGGTGCCGTCACCGTCGCCCACCACGACCAGCGCGGTGAAGCTGAAACGACGACCACCCTTGACAACCTTGGCGACACGGTTGATCGCGACGACGCGCTCGACGTAAGCGGTCTTCTCGACGGCGGGGGCGTTGCCCCGGTCGTCACGCTTACGGTCGCGCCGCTCGCCGCCGGTGCCGCCGCCGGCGCCGCTACCGCGGCGCTGGGGTCCAGCCATTGGAATTACCTCTCTCGTTTACGTCCGCCGACAGAGTCGACGAGCGGCTTAGAAGTCGAGCCCGGCCTCGCGGGCCGCGTCCGCCAGGGCGGCGATGCGGCCGGCGTACCGGTTGCCCGCGCGGTCGAAGACGACCGACTCGACGCCGGCGGCCTTGGCGCGCTCGGCGACCAGGCTTCCGACCTTCTTGGCCAGCTCGGTCTTGTCGCCCTCGGTGCCGCGGATGGACACGTCGAGGGTGGACGCCGACGCCAGGGTGTGACCCTTGGCGTCGTCGATGACCTGGGCGACCATGTGGCGGTTCGAGCGGGTCACGACGAGGCGCGGACGCACCTCGGTGCCGGTGACGCGCTTGCGAACGCGGATGGCGCGGCGCTTGCGGGCGGCGTTCTTGTAGGCGTTGCCCTTGCCGATCTTGACAGAGACGCTCATCGCTTACTTACCACTCTTTCCGACCTTGCGGCGGATGACCTCGCCCGCGTACTTGACGCCCTTGGCCTTGTACGGGTCGGGCTTGCGCAGCTTGCGGATCTTGGCAGCGACCTCGCCGACCTTCTGCTTGTCAGTGCCGTCCACGTGGAACTTGGTGGGCGACTCGACCACGAAGGAGATGCCCTCCGGGGCCTCGACCAGGATCGGGTGGCTGTAGCCGAGCGAGAACTCCATGGCGGAGCCCTTCGCGGCGACTCGGTAACCAACACCGCTGATCTCCAGCGACTTGCGGTAGCCCGCGGTCACGCCGGTGATCATGTTCGCCACCAGCGTCCGCGACAGGCCGTGCAGGGCCTTCGACTGACGCTCGTCGTTCGGGCGGGTGACGAGCAGCGTGCCGTCCTCGCCCTTGCCGATCTCGATCGGCGCGGCGACGACGTGGGTGAGGGTGCCCTTGGGGCCCTTCACCGAGACCGTCTGGCCATCGATGGTGACGTCCACGCCGGCGGGAACCGGGATGGGCAGCCGTCCAATGCGCGACATTGCTGTACCTCCGTTTCCCGAATTACCAGACGTAGGCGAGAACTTCTCCGCCTACGCCCTTCTTGGCGGCCTGCTTGTCGGTCAGGAGGCCGGACGACGTGGAGATGATCGCCACGCCCAGGCCGCCGAGCACCTTCGGCAGGTTGGTGGACTTTGCGTAAACACGCAGACCCGGCTTGCTGATGCGCTTGATGCCGGCGATGGAGCGCTCACGGTTCGGGCCGAACTTGAGCTCGATGGTCAGCTTCTTGCCGACCTCGCCCTCGGACGGGTCCTCGACCTTGTAGGAGGAGATGTAGCCCTCCTGCTGCAGGATCTCGGCGACGTGCGCCTTGATCTTGCTCGACGGCATCACGACGGAGTCGTGGTACGCCGAGTTCGCGTTACGCAGACGAGTGAGCATGTCTGCGATCGGGTCGGTCATGGTCATGGTGGCCTCAGGCCTCTCTCGCCGTGGTTTCTCCGCACCAGGTCCCCCTCCGCGCACTCCGGGGAGTGCGAAAGGGGCACAAGCGCAGGGGACCTACGACGTAGTAAGACATGGGTGCGAGCCCTCATACGAGAGCCGCGAGCATCTGCGGAGATGCCGCGGCAGGGGCCCGACCCCACCACCTTACGGGATTCCGGACGGAAGCCCAAAAGTGCGGCGGAGCCGGGCACACTGCATCGCGATGGTGTGCCTAGGGCGCCTGGATTACCAGGAGCTCTTGGTCACGCCCGGCAGCTCGCCGCGGTGCGCCATCTCACGGAGGCACACACGGCACAGGCCGAACTTGCGGTACACCGAGTGCGGGCGGCCGCAGCGCTGGCACCGGGTGTACGCCCGGACACCGAACTTCGGCTTACGCTCGGCCTTTGCGATAAGGGCCTTCTTCGCCATGGCTCACGCCTCCTTGAACGGGAAGCCCAGAGCGCGCAGGAGCGCCCGGCCCTCATCGTCGGTCTGAGCGGTGGTCACGACGGTGATGTCCATACCGCGCTGACGGTCGACCTTGTCCTGGTCGATCTCGTGGAACATGACCTGCTCGGTCAGACCGAAGGTGTAGTTGCCACGGCCGTCGAACTGCTTCGGGGAGAGGCCGCGGAAGTCGCGGATGCGCGGCAGAGCCAGCGACACCAGACGGTCCACGAACTCCCACATGCGGTCACCACGGAGGGTGACGTGGGCGCCGATCGGCTGGCCCTCGCGCAGCTTGAACTGCGCGATCGACTTACGGGCCTTGGTCACGGCCGGCTTCTGACCGGTGATCGCGGTCAGGTCCTTGATCGCGCCCTCGATCAGCTTGCTGTCACGGGCGGCCTCGCCGACACCCATGTTGACCACGACCTTGACCAGGCCGGGGATCAGCATGACGTTCTCGTACGAGAACTGCTCCTGCAGCTGACCCTTGACCTCGGAGTTGTAACGCTCCTTGAGGCGGGGGGCCACCTTCTCAACAGTCGTCTCAGACATCAGATGTCCTCACCCGTCCGCTTGGCAACGCGGATCTTGTTGCCCTGGTCGTCGAAGCGGTAGCCGACGCGGGTGACGACCTTCTTGCCGTCCTTCTCCACGACCAGCTGGACGTTGGAGACGTGCACCGGGGCCTCGACGGTCACGATGCCACCCTGGGTGCCGGGGCCCGGCTTGGTGTGCTTCTTGACCCGGTTGACACCCTCGACGAGGACCTTGTTCTCAGCGGGGATGGCCTTGATGACCTTGCCCTGCTTGCCCTTGTCCTTGCCGGTGATGACCTGGACCAGGTCACCCTTCTTGATCTTCATGCTGTTCGCCATGAGATTAGAGCACCTCCGGCGCGAGCGAGATGATCTTCATGAACTTCTTGTCACGCAGCTCGCGGCCCACGGGGCCGAAGATGCGGGTACCACGGGGGTCACCCTCGGTGTTCTTGAGAACGACAGCGGCGTTCTCGTCGAAGCGGATGTAGGAACCGTCCGGACGACGGCGCTCCTTCACGGTGCGGACGATGACGCACTTGACGACGTCGCCCTTCTTCACCGAACCGCCGGGGATCGCGTCCTTGACGGTCGCGACGATGACGTCCCCGATACCGGCGTAGCGGCGACCGGAGCCACCGAGAACGCGGATGCAGAGAATCTCCTTGGCACCCGTGTTGTCGGCGACACGCAGTCGCGACTCCTGCTGGATCACAGCTTTCTCCTGATCGTCAACGAGAGTCGACGGGCCGGCCGCTGCTCACACCAGCAGCCCCGCAGATGGCCTGCGGAGACCTGGTGCACATACGGCCGTACCTCATCGGCTTCGTTACTTGGCCTTCTCGAGGATCTCGACGACGCGCCAGCGCTTCGTCGCGGACAGCGGCCGGGTCTCCATGAGGAGGACACGGTCGCCGACACCGCACGCGTTCTGCTCGTCGTGCGCCTTCAGCTTGTTCGTACGGCGGATGACCTTGCCGTACAGAGCGTGCTTGACGCGGTCCTCGACGGCGACGACGACGGTCTTGTCCATCTTGTCGCTGACGACGAGACCCTCACGGGTCTTGCGGAAACCGCGCGTCTCGTTGGTGTTCTCAGTCATCAGGCGTTCTCCACCGTCTCGATGCCCAGCTCGCGCTCGCGCATCAGGGTGTAGATCCGCGCGATGTCCTTACGGACCAGCCGGAGCCGGCCGTGGTTGTCGAGCTGCCCGGTCGCCGCCTGGAAGCGGAGGTTGAACAGCTCCTCCTTGGCCTCACGCAGCTTGGCAACGAGGCCCTCGTTGTCCAGCTGGCGAAGCTCAGCAGCCTTGGTAGCGGCCGACATCAGCTCTCACCGTCCTCGCGCCGGACGATCCGGCACTTCATCGGCAGCTTGTGCGCGGCACGGGTGAGCGCCTCGCGAGCAACCTTCTCGTTCGGGTACGACAGCTCGAACATGACCCGACCCGGGTGCACGTTCGCGATCCACCACTCCGGCGAACCCTTACCGGAACCCATGCGGGTCTCGGCCGGCTTCTTGGTGAGCGGGCGGTCCGGGTAGATGTTGATCCAGACCTTGCCGCCACGACGGATGTGACGGGTGATCGCGATACGAGCGGACTCGATCTGACGGTTCGTCACGTAGGCCGGGGTCACGGCCTGGATGCCGAACTGGCCGAACGCCAGCTCGGTGCCGCCCTTCGCAGCACCGCGACGCTTCGGGTGGTGCTGCTTGCGGTGCTTGACCCTACGGGGGATCAGCATTGGGGTCAGGCCTCCGTTCCGGTGTTCTCAGCGGCGGGCGCCTCGGCGACCGGGGCCTGGGCCTCGGCAGCGGCGGGACGACGGCCGCGGCCACCGCGCTCGCCACCACGGCGCTCGCCACCGCGGGCGGGACGACCGCCCTCGGGACGGGCCGGGCGGTTGCCCGAGCGGGCAGCGGCGTTCTCAGCGCGGACCTCGGCGATGTTCTTGACGTCGCCCTTGTAGATCCAGACCTTCACGCCGATGCGGCCGAAGGTGGTCTTGGCCTCGAAGAAGCCGTAGTCGACGTTCGCACGGAGGGTGTGCAGCGGCACGCGACCCTCGCGGTAGAACTCCGAACGGCTCATCTCGGCGCCGCCGAGACGACCGGAGCACTGGACCTTGATGCCCTTGGCGCCGGACTTCATGGTGCCCTGCATCGACTTGCGCATGGCACGGCGGAAGGAGACGCGGGAGGACAGCTGCTCCGCGACGCCCTGAGCCACGAGCTGGGCGTCCAGCTCGGGGTTCTTGACCTCGAGGATGTTCAGCTGGACCTGCTTGCCGGTCAGCTTCTCGAGGTCGCCGCGGATGCGGTCGGCCTCGGTGCCACGGCGACCGATGACGATGCCGGGGCGGGCGGTGTGGATGTCCACACGGACGCGGTCGCGGGTGCGCTCGATCTCGACCTTGGAGATGCCGGCGCGCTCCATGCCCTTCGTCATCATGCGACGAATGGCAACGTCTTCCTTGACGTAGTCCTTGTACAGCTTGTCGGCGTACCAGCGGGACTTGAAGTCCGTGCTGATGCCGAGGCGGAACCCGTGCGGGTTAACCTTCTGGCCCATTACCGGGTCCCTTCCTTGCTGCTGACGACCACGGTGATGTGGCTGGTCCGCTTGCGGATCCGGTAGGCACGGCCCTGGGCGCGCGGACGGAACCGCTTCAGGGTCGGGCCCTCGTCAACGTACGCCTCGGAGATGTAGAGGTCGTCCACGTTGGAGTGGTTGTAGTTGTGCGCGGCGTTGGCGATGGCGCTGTCGAGCACCTTGCCGACCGGCACGGTGGCGGCCTGCGGAGCGAAACGCAGGACGGCCTGGGCCTCCGTGGCCGGAAGGCCGCGGATGAGGTCCACCACGCGGCGGGCCTTCATGGGCGTGACGCGGATGTACCGCGCCTGGGCCCTGGCTTCCATGGTTGTCCCCTTAATGGAGTAAGTCACTTAAGTCTGTCTGGCGCTGAGCTCAAGCCCGCGGAGCGACTAGCGACGCTTCGACTTGCGGTCTTCCTTCACGTGCCCCTTGAAGGTGCGCGTGGGAGCGAACTCGCCGAGCTTGTGGCCGACCATCGACTCGGTGACGAACACCGGGACGTGCTTGCGGCCATCGTGAACCGCGATCGTGTGCCCGAGCATGGCCGGGGAGATCACGGAACGACGGGACCAGGTCTTGATGACGTTCTGCGTGCCCGCCTCGTTCTGCACGTCCACCTTCTTCTGAAGGTGGTCGTCGATGAAGGGGCCCTTCTTGAGACTGCGCGGCATCTGACCTGCTCCTAGCGCTTCTTGTTGGTCTTGCGGCGGCGCACGATGAGCTTGTCCGACGCCTTGTTCGGGCGACGGGTACGGCCCTCGGGCTTGCCCCACGGCGAGACCGGGTGGCGACCACCGGAGGTCTTACCCTCACCACCACCGTGCGGGTGGTCGATCGGGTTCATGGCGACACCACGCACGGTCGGGCGGACGCCCTTCCAGCGCATGCGGCCGGCCTTGCCCCAGTTGATGTTCGACTGCTCGGCGTTGCCGACCTCGCCGACGGTGGCGCGGCAGCGCGCGTCGACCAGGCGGATCTCACCGGAGGGCATGCGCAGGTGCGCCATGCGGCCCTCACGGGCGAGCAGCTGAATGCCGGAACCCGCGGAACGGGCCAGCTTGGCGCCACCGCCGGGACGGAGCTCCACCGCGTGAATGGTGGTACCGACCGGGATGTTGCGGAGCGGCAGGTTGTTGCCCGGCTTGATGTCGGCCCCGGGGCCGTTCTCGATCCGGTCACCCTGCGCGACGCCACGGGGGGCGATGATGTAGCGCTTCTCGCCGTCCGCGTAGTGCAGGAGCGCGATGCGCGCGGTGCGGTTGGGGTCGTACTCGATGTGCGCGACCTTGGCCGGCACGCCGTCCTTGTCGTGACGACGGAAGTCGATCACGCGGTAGGCGCGCTTGTGACCGCCACCCTGGTGGCGGGCGGTGACACGACCGGCGTTGTTACGGCCGCCCTTGCTGTGCAGCGGGCGAACCAGCGACTTCTCCGGCGTGGACCGCGTGATTTCGACGAAGTCGGCCACGCTCGAGCCGCGGCGGCCCGGCGTAGTCGGCTTGTACTTGCGGATACCCATTTTCGTCCTCGTCCTTAACGACGATCACGTTCTCCGTCAGGCGGAGACCGGACCACCGAAGATGTCGATGCGGTTGCCCTCGGCCAGCGTCACGATGGCGCGCTTGGTGTCCTTGCGCTTGCCGAAACCGGTGCGGGAGCGCTTGCGCTTGCCCTGCCGGTTGAGCGTGTTGACGGCCTCGACCTTGACCGAGAAGACCGCCTCGACGGCCTGCTTGATCTGGGTCTTGTTGGCGTCCGGAGACACGACGAACGTGTACTTGTTCTCGTCGAGGAGCGAGTAGCTCTTCTCCGAGATAACCGGCTTGATCAGGACGTCACGGGGGTCCGTGTACGTCTTGCTCGTGATCTCCGCAGCCATCAGGCGGCGCTCCCTTCGAGCTCGCCCTCAGCGGCAACGGCCTTGGCGGACGCGGCCGGACCGGCCACGAAGCGCTCGAAGGCGGCCTGGGTGAAGACCACATCGTCGGAGACGAGCACGTCGTAGGTGTTCAGCTGGCCGGCGTCCAGGATGTGCACGTTCGGCAGGTTGCGAGCGGACTTGAGGCCCAGCTCGTCCTCGCGCTCGACGACCAGGAGGACGTTCTTGCGCTCGGAGATCTTGCCGAACAGGCTCTTGGCGGCCTTGGTCGACGGCGCATCGGTCGCGGTCACCGCGGTGATCACGTGGATGCGCTCGTGGCGAGCCCGGTCGGTGAGCGCACCGCGGAGCGCGGCGACGATCATCTTCTTCGGGGTCCGCTGCGAGTAGTCACGCGGCACGGGGCCGTGCACGACGCCACCGCCGGCGAACTGCGGCGCGCGGGTCGAGCCCTGACGGGCGCGGCCGGTGCCCTTCTGGCGGTACGGCTTCTTGCCGCCACCACGGACCTCGCCACGGCGCTTCACCTTGTGGGTGCCCTGGCGGGCAGCGGCGAGCTGCGCGACGACGACCTGGTGCATCAGCGGGATGCTGACCTTGGCGTCGAAGATCTCGGCGGGCAGCTCGAGGCTGCCGGCCTTGTCGCCGGCCGGCGACAGGATGTCAATGGTGGTCATATCCTTCACAGCCCCTTCGCCGCGGTGCGGACGAGGACGAGGCCGCCGTTCGGGCCCGGGACGGCGCCCTTGATGAGCAGCAGGCCCTTCTCCGCGTCGACCGCGTGCACGGTCAGGTTCTGGGTGGTCACACGCTCGTGGCCCATCCGACCCGCCATGCGCAGGCCCTTGAACACGCGGCCCGGGGTGGCGCAGCCACCGATGGAACCGGGCGAGCGGTGCTTGCGCTGGGTGCCGTGACCGGCGCCGAGGCCCTTGAAGTTGTGACGCTTCATGACACCGGCGAAGCCCTTGCCCTTGGAGGTGCCGGTCACGTCGACCTTGACACCCGCCTCGAACAGCTCGGCGGTGATCTCCTGGCCCAGGGTGTACTCGGACGCGTCCGAGGTACGGAGCTCGACCAGGTGGCGGCGCGGGGTGACACCGGCCTTGGCGAAGTGACCCGCGAGGGGCTTGTTCACCTTGCGGGGGTCGATCTCGCCGAAGCCGATCTGGACGGCGTCGTAGCCGGCCGGGCTGTCGGCGGTGTGGACCTGGGTCACGACATTCGGCCCGGCCTTGACGACGGTCACCGGAACGATCCGGTTGTTCTCGTCCCAGACCTGGGTCATGCCGAGCTTCTCGCCCAGGATGCCCTTAATCTGCTTAGCCATCTTCGGTGTGCCTCTCAGAGCTTGATCTCGATGTCGACACCGGCCGGCAGGTCGAGACGCATGAGCGAGTCAACCGTCTTCGGCGTGGGGTCGAGGATGTCGATCAGACGCTTGTGAGTACGCATCTCGAAGTGCTCGCGCGAGTCCTTGTACTTGTGCGGCGAGCGGATGACGCAGTACACGTTCTTCTCAGTGGGCAGCGGCACCGGGCCTGCGACCTGCGCACCAGTACGGATCACCGTCTCGACGATCTTCTTCGCCGAGGAGTCGATGACCTCGTGGTCGTAGGCCTTGAGCCGGATGCGGATCTTCTGTCCCGCCATGGCTACTCAGTAGTCCTTCTGTCGTCTGTTGCTTCTGCGACCGGATTCGTCCGAGTGGACTGGTCCGGCGGCGCCTCCGGATGGTTACCCTCTCCGACCCCCGCGGTCGGGCGTGTCGCCCTGCCGCTTGCAAAAAACCAAAGAGGTTTCCCTCTTCGGTTCCTGCTTTCGGTCGGTGAGGTCTTGCACCCACCAGGCGCCGGGTCGAGGCCCCGCCCACGCTTCCCGGAAGATTCCCGTACGTCCGCCCCGCAGCTGCCGCGGTGTCGCTTACACACCACTACGCCCACACGCCCACCGCAGAAGCGGCGAACGCGGACGTATGAACGGCCATCACGGGAACGACGAGTACGTGGGACTCGCTTCCGGTCCTCCCGGCGGGAGGCGCGCAGCATCGGCACTCAACCGAGCAACTTGGACATACTGCCATACGGCGGAGCCCGAACGCCAATCGGGGCGTCCGGGCCGCGCGGCTCAGCCCTCGGTGCGGCGCAGCGCGAAGAGGATGTTGTTCCGCTTCGGGGGCACCCTGGTCTCGCAGACGATCGACATCCCGGGCAGCGCCGCGGTGACGGTGGCGAGCAGCTGGTCGCGGTCGCCGAAGACGACGTTCTTGTCGCCGGAGACGTACTTGTCGGCGGTGTAGGCCATCAGGTGGGCGATGTCGGAGCGGCGCTCCCACTCCTTGACGATGAGCGTGCCGCCGGGGGCGAGGAGCGCCTCGGCGTCGCGCAGCAGGGCGTCGCGGTGGGCCGGCGGCACGTGGTGCAGCACGTCGACGACGAGGACGAGGTCGAAGAGCCCGGGCTCCTCGGCGCGGAGGTCGTGCGAGTACACCGAGCGGAAGGTGGCCCGGCCGCGGTCGCCGCGGAAGAGCCGGCCGGGGCTGTCCATGACGTCGATGCCGAGGTACTCGGCCTCGGGGAGGGCGCCGACCAGGCGCTCGGCGACGGCGCCGTCGCCGCAGCCGATCTCCAGGATCCGCCCGGGCGTGGAGAGGCTGAGGAGCGTGGTGGCGAGGCTGTCGAGATCGATGAACACCGACCGGTACAGCTCGGCGGCCGGGACCTCGTACTTGCCCAGGCGGCGGCGGACGGCTGCGGTGATTCCCATACGATCTCTCCGGTCGGTGCGCGGCATGGTCCTGTGGCACGAAGTCTGACAGGGGCGTGGGCCCGCGGGGGCGGCAGGGGTGCGGAGTGGCGGAGTGGACGCGGTGAAGGGCGTGGCCGGCGCGGGCCTGTCGGCAGGGACGGGCGGCACGCCCGGCCCGGGCCGGTCGCGCGAGAACGGGTTCGGCCTCCTGCGGCTGCTCCTGGCCCTGGCGGTCGTCGCGAGCCATGCCCGGCCGCTCGGCTTCGGGGGCGGCAACCCCGGCACCGGGGTGACACGCGGCCAGACGGACCTGGGCACCCTGGCGGTGTGCGGGTTCTTCGTCCTGTCCGGGCTGCTCGTCACCCGCAGCGCCGTCCGGCTGCCGGTCGGGCGGTTCCTGCTGCACCGGGCGCTGCGGCTCCTCCCGGGCCTGTGGTGCTGCCTGCTGGTGACGGCCCTGGTGGTCGCCCCCGCGGTGGCGTGGCACGAGGGCGCGGGGGTGGCGGACCTCTTCGGGCGGCCCGACGGGCCGTGGGGATACCTGGCGGCGAACTGGCTCGTGACGGTGCACCAGTACGGGATCGGCGGGCTGTTGGGCGCAGTCCCCCATCCCTACGCCTTCGACGGTTCGCTCTGGTCGCTGCGGTACGAGGTGCTCGCGTACCTGGTGGTGGCCGTCCTCGCGGCGGCCGGGCTGCTGCGCCGGGCCGGCCGGCTGCTGGTGCCGCTGCTCGCCGTCGGCTGCTGGGCGGTGCTGGCCGCGGCGGCCCCGGGGTACCCGGGCCTGCGCGCTCCGACGTACGCCCCGGACGGCATCGGTTTCGACCTGCCGGTCTTCGGCACCGGCAGCACCGCGCAGCTGGTGCCGCTGTTCCTCGCCTTCGCGCTCGGGGCGTCCGCGGCGTTCCACCCGGGGGCAGTGCGGCGGGGCGGAGCGGGGGCGGCGGCCGTCGCAACGGTGGTCCTCGCGGTGTCGCTGCGCTGCGGGGGTTTCACGGTGGTCGGCCTGCCCGCGCTGGCGTACCTGCTGCTGTGGGCGGCCGAGCACACCCCGGCGCCGCTGCGGGCGGTCGGCCGGCGGCACGACTACTCGTACGGCCTGTACGTCTACGCGTTCCCGGCGCAGCAGGTGCTGGCGGAGCTGGGGGCGAACCACTGGGGGTACGCGCCCTACCTGGTGTCGTCCGTGCTGTGCGCCGGTGCGGCCGCAGTGCTGTCCTGGCACCTGGTGGAGGCCCCCGCACTGCGGCTGCGGGGCGTCTTCCGTCGCCGGACGAACCTTTTCGGCCGTTCCGCCACCGGAGAGCGGCCCCGCGAAATAGCATCGCCCAAGGTCGATGCCGTTTCCGGCGGCGGTTCCACGGCGGGAATTGGCGAAAATCCAGCGGCCTGCCGCCGGACTTCGAAAAGGCATTGACACCATTTATTCCCCGCGCGAATCTTCGAGCGCTTTTCGATCCATCGGCAAGGGCGGGGAACACAATGCTCAAGAAGAGTGTGGCCGTCGCCGCGGCCGCTGCGGCCGCCGGGGTGCTGGCCCTCTCCGGCACGGCGGAGGCTGCCGCCACGGCCTCCAACACGCGGACCCAGTACCTGGCCGCGAACCCGGGCTCGTACATGGCGACGTCCTGCACCACTCGCGACATCTACCTGGCGTCGGGCACGTACACGTGGTCCTGGGTGCCGACCGAGACGAACGCCCGCGACATCTATCTCGGAGCCGCCACCTACACCTGGAAGGACTGCCTGGTCCCGAAGGACGGGTACTACGTGCAGACATCCACCCTCCAGGCTCAGGGGACCAACTGGGCGCCCGCCACCGTCTCCCACAACCTGGCCATCTACACGACCGGCACCTGGACGTGGGGAAGCCTGCTCGACCCGCACTTCTGATTCGACGGTCGAATTCCACGACAAGGCGGCCCGGAGAACTCCTCCGGGCCACCTTGTGCGTTCAGCGATTCGCCGATTCGACGTCCTGCGGAATTCCTTCTGCGTGTCCGGGGGCCGATTCGCCGCCACCCGGCCGGTTGAGTGCCCACAGCATGACGAGCGCCGTCGTGGCGGTGCCGGCGGTGAAGGCGGAGGTGACCCGGGTGGCGACATCGCCGGGCAGCAGGGTGACGGCCACCAGGGCGGCGGTGCCGACGAGCCAGCCGGCGAGCTGGGCGCGGTGCCGGTGGCGGACCATCAGGGCCTGCCCGAGGACCTGCGCGAGCAGGTAGCCGAGGGTGCCCAGGGACAGCAGGAGGAAGTCGGGGCGGGTCAGGACGTCGGGGGCCGCGAACAGCACCCGGATGAGCCAGGGCCCGGCGAGGACGGCCACGACCCCGCCGAGCACCGAGAGGCCGGTGACGACGGCACAGGCGCGGCGGAGCATCCGGGCGAAGCCCTCCCGGTCGCCGGTGGCATCGACGCCGGCGAGGCCGGAGAGCAGGGTCGGCTGGACGGCCGCGAACACGAACAGCGGGATCCGGGCCAGCACGAGGGCGTTGAGGAGGGCCGCGACCAGGGCGGCCTGCGTGGGGGCGAGCAGCTGGGCGCTCATGACGACCGCGTTGACCATGACCTGGGCGAGCAGCGTCGATGCGACGAGCGGACCGAGGCCCCGGACGAGGTCGGGCCAGGCGACGGGTGGGCCGGGGCGGCAGGCGCGCAGGGTCGCGGGCAGGGTCACCACGAGGGAGAGCAGCGGCGCGACGGTGAGGACGAGGGCGAACGCCAGGGCGGAGTGGAGTCCGGCCGCGCCGCAGAGCAGGGCGAGGACGATGCGGGCCCCGCCGTCGACGGCGAGCTGGGTTCCGTAGGCGGTGAAACGGCCGAGGCCGGCGAGGATCCCGCGGGTGGTGAAGGTGAGGGCGAGGCCCGCGAAGGCGCCGCCCAGTGCGGCGACCATGGCGAGGTCCCCGCCGAAGAAGCGGTCCGCGACGGGTCCGGCCAGGAGGGCGAGCACGCCGAGGACGGCCGCCAGCAGCCCGGTGGTGAGGACGGCGGCGCGGCGCAGCACCGGGGTGGCGCCCCTGCCGTGGGCGGCCCTGGCGGCGACGATCCGGGTGAGTTCCTGTTCGAGGGGGAAGAACAGGCCCATGCCGACGGACATCACGATCGTCCACAGCACGGAGACCGCGGCCATGTCCGGTGTGGTGAGGCTGTGGCCGGCGACGGCGAGGTGCACGTAGGAGGCGGCACCGAGGACGGCGGTGCCGATGCCGACGGCGGCCATGCCGGGCGGGAGGGCGGCGCCGAGTGCGCTCAGTCGGTTCATGGGTCAGCGGGCCGCGTGCTTGAGCATGGCGGTGACCCCGGGCCTGCCGGCGTGCCGGGCGGCGCCCGGGAGCAGGGTGAGGGCGTGCAGCCGGGAGGAGAGGTGCCGCCGGGAGGCGGTGGCGGCGCGGTGCCAGCCGAGGGCGTCGAGGCGGTCGGCGGTCTCCAGGAAGAAGCCCTTGGCCTCGGTGAAGCGGCTGCCGGTGTACGCCTTGGCGGAGGACTCGCTCTCGGCGTGGCGGCGGTAGCTGAAGCAGATCTCGGGGCTGGTGGCGAGGGACTCCCCCGCGACGAGGAGGTCGACGACCAGGGCGAGGTCCTGGATGACGCCGAGGTCGGGGCGGAAGCCGAAGCGCTTGACGGCCTCGGTGCGCCAGCAGATCGACGGGAAGTACAGCCAGTTCCCGCGGAGCAGGCTGAGGGCGAGGTCCTCGCCGCCGAGCAGGTCGCGGCCGGGGCCCTTGGGTGCGTAGAGGCGGCGCTTGGTGCGGTCGACGAGGGTGTCGTACGGCTTTCCGTCGGTGCCGATGACCTCGACGCCGGGCTGGATCATCGCGGCCTTGGGCTCGCGTTCGGCCGCGGCGCGGACGACGTCCAGGTAGTTCGGGTGCATCAGGTCGTCGCACCCCATGAGCACCAGGTACTCGTACTCGGCGAGGGAGACGCAGTGGTTGAAGTTGCCGGTGACGCCGAGGTTGCGCTCGTTGCGGAAGTACCGCACGCGCGGGTCGGCGAGGGCCTCGAACCACTCGGGGACGCCGTTCTCACGGCCGTCGTCCACGACGGTGAGCCGCCAGTCGTCGCCGCTCTGGGCGAGGACGCTGCGCACGGCGTCCTGCATCAGGGGGACGCTGCCGTAGTAGGGCAGCAGGATCTCGTACCGGGACATGGGCTTCCTAGGCGTCTACGTCGGCGGGGAGGGCCGTCAGCGCGCGCTGGGCGGCGAAGGCGCGGTAGAAGTCGGAGCCGGGGGCGAAGTCCCGCAGGTGGCGCGGCATCCGGCGGATCACGGCGAGCAGCAGCACGAGGCCGGCCCGGGAGAGGTAGACCATGGCCTTGAGGGGCGAGGCGCTGGGGCGGCCGGTGGCGCGGGCGCGCATGGCGACCGGGACCTGGCGGACGGTGAAGCCGCAGCGGGCGGCGCCGACCAGGCTCTCGACGGTGTCGCCGAGGTACTCGACGGGGTACCAGCGGGCGAAGAACTCGATGAGCGGCCGGTTGCAGGCGCGGAAGCCGGAGGTGGTGTCGGTGAGCCGGGTCCGGGTGATCCGGGAGAGGACGACGGAGAGCAGCTTCATCGCCCAGCGGCGGGGGCCGCGCACCCGGTAGTCGCCCTCGCCGTCGAAGCGGGCGCCGATGACGAGGTCGGCGTCGGCGAGCTTCTCCAGCAGGACGGGGACGTAGAAGGGGTCGTGCTGGCCGTCGGCGTCGACCTGGATCGCCACGTCGTAGCCGTGCTGCTGGGCGTAGCGGTAGCCGAGGCGCATCGCGCCGCCGACGCCGAGGTTGTACGGCAGCCGGGCGACGGCGGAGCCGGCCGCGGCGGCGACCTCGGCGGTGCGGTCGGTGGAGCCGTCGTCGACGACGAGGGTGTCGACGTGGGGCAGCTGCCGCTTGATCTCGCCGAGGACGGCGGGCAGGCCGTCGGCCTCGTTCCAGGCGGGCAGGATGATCAGGACGCGGCGCCCGTCGGTCACGGCTTGGCCTCCGGGGTCACGGTGGGGGCGGCAGGGGCGGCGGCGCGGCCGGCGGCCTCGGGGCCCGGCATCAGGCCCTGTTCGGCGAGGTGGGCGCGGATGAGGGCGACGTCCTCGGCGAGGGTGCGGGTCTCGGCCTCCAGGCGGCTGGCCTCCCAGCTGAGGTGGAGGCTGACCATCAGGACGAGCACGAAGCCGGCGAAGAGCACCAGGCTGACGCCGGAGGCGACGCCGAGCCGCCTGGCGGTGGAGTCGAGCAGCGAGGGGAAGAACCCGAGCGGGGCTATCGCGAGGCCGATGGCCAGCCATATCGCCGCGTACTTCTCCCGGAGCTGCTGGCGTCTCAGCAGTTCCAGGATGTAGGCGAGCACCACCACGCCGGTGATCGAGGTGAGGATCGAGAGTTGCACTGCCGGTGGCGCCTTCCGTGCGCGGGCCGTCCCCGTGAGTGGCCAACAGCCTAAGGCAGCACCGGCTCGCACTCGAACGGGTGGTCGGCCGGTGCGCACCTCAGGGATCTCGGCGGGCCCGGCGAGATCCGTGGGACGCGTCCTACGGGTGGGCCCCGGTGAGGGCGCGGAAGGCCGGCCGCTGCAGTGCCTCGGCCAGCGAGGTCTCCCAGGCGGGCAGCGGGGCGAGCCCGGCGAGCGCCCAGCGGTCGTGGCCGAGCACGCTGTAAGCCGGTCGGGCGGCCGGCCGGGGGAAGGCGGCCGAGGTGGTGGGGCGGATGCGGTCGGGGTCGAGGCCGGCCAGCCGGTAGGCGGCGCGGGCCAGCCCGTACCAGGTGGTGCGGCCGGCGGCGGTGCCGTGGTAGATGCCGGCGGGGGCGCCGGCCTGCCCGCCGAGGGCGTGCAGCTGCCGGGCGAGGTCGTGGGACCAGGTGGGCTGGCCGTGCTGGTCGTCGACGACGTCGAGGGTGTCCCGGACGGCGGCGAGCTTCAGCATGGTGGCGACGAAGTTGGGGCCGTGCTCGCCGTAGAGCCAGGCGGTGCGCACCACGTAGCCGGTGTCGGGCAGGACGTCCAGGACGGCCCGCTCGCCGGCGAGCTTGGCCCGGCCGTAGGCGTTGACCGGCCCGGTGGGCGCGTCCTCCGGGCAGGGGCCGTCGGTGTCGCCGGGCAGCACGTAGTCGGTGGAGACCTGGAGCAGGCGGGCGCCGGCCTCGCGGCAGGCGAGGGCGAGGTGACGCACGCCGGTGCCGTTGACGGCGGTGGCCGCGGCCTCGGCGGTCTCGGCGCCGTCGACGTCCGTCCAGGCGGCGCAGTTGACGACCACGCCGTGGCCGCGGACGGCGGCGCGGACGGCCTGCGGGTCGGTGATGTCGAGCGCGGCGCGGTCGAGGGCCGTGACCCGTTCGCCGGCCGCGCCGAGGACGTCCTGCAGGTCGCGGCCGAGCATGCCGCCGGCGCCGGTGACGAGCCAGGCGGTCATGCGAGGGCCGCCCGGGCCTTGAGCGGCTCCCACCAGGCGCGGTTGTCGCGGTACCAGGCGATGGTGTCGGCGAGGCCGTCGGTGAAGGAGACCTGCGGCTCGTAGCCGAGCTCCTCGCGGATGCGGGTGATGTCGAGGGAGTAGCGCAGGTCGTGGCCCTTGCGGTCCTCGACGTGCTCGACCATCTCCCAGCCCGCGCCGGCCGCCTCCAGGAGCAGCGCGGTGAGCTCCTTGTTGGTGATCTCGGTGCCGCCGCCGATGTTGTAGACCCGGCCGGCCCGGCCGCCGCGCAGCACCAGGTCGATGCCCCGGCAGTGGTCGGAGACGTGCAGCCAGTCGCGGACGTTGCCGCCCTCGCCGTACAGCGGCACCTTCCTCCCGTCGAGGAGGTTGGTGGTGAACAGCGGGATGACCTTCTCCGGGAACTGGTGGTGCCCGTAGTTGTTGGAGCAGCGGGTGACCACCACGTCCATGCCGTGGGTGCGGTGGTAGGCCAGCGCGAGCAGGTCGGAGGAGGCCTTGGAGGCGGAGTACGGGGAGTTCGGCGCGAGCGGCCAGTCCTCCGTCCAGGAACCCTCGGTGATGGAGCCGTAGACCTCGTCGGTGGAGACGTGGACGAAGCGGCCGACGCCGTGCTTGCGGGCGGCGTCGAGCAGCACCTGGGTGCCGAGCACGTTGGTGCGCACGAACGGGCCGGCGCCCTCGATCGACCGGTCGACGTGCGACTCGGCGGCGAAGTGCACCACCGCGTCGTGGCCGGCCATGGCCGCGTCGACGGCCTCCCCGTCGCAGATGTCCGCGCGGACGAAGCGGTAGCCGGGGTGGTCGGCGACCGGGGCGAGGTTGGCCTCGACGCCCGAATAGGTGAGGCTGTCGAGGACGGTGATCTCGGCCGAGGCGTCGGCGGCGAGCTGGGAGCGGACGAACTCGGAGCCGATGAAGCCGGCGCCGCCGGTGACCAGGATGCGCATAGTGCGCGCAGTCTACCGCCGGGCCCGCCGACCGCCGCGGGCGTGCTCGGGTGGCTGGTGAGGCCTCCCGTAGGCTGCTGCCCATGCGTGGAATCCTCCTGGCCGGCGGTACCGGCTCCCGGCTGTGGCCGCTGACCCGGGCGGTCTCGAAACAGCTGCTCCCGGTCTTCGACAAGCCGATGGTCTACTACCCGCTCTCCACCCTGGTGATGGCGGGCATCGACGAGATCCTGATCATCACCACCGCGGAGGACCAGCCGCAGTTCCGCCGGCTGCTCGGCGACGGCTCGCAGCTCGGCCTGCGGCTGGAGTACGCGGTGCAGGAGCGCCCGGAAGGCATCGCGCAGGCGTTCGTGCTGGGCGCGGACTTCATCGGCGAGGAGCCGGTGGCACTGATCCTGGGCGACAACATCTTCCACGGCAGCGGCCTGGGCACCCGGCTGGCGCAGCACACCGACCCCAAGGGCGGGCTGGTCTTCGCCTACCCGGTGGCGGACCCGACCGCGTACGGCGTGGTGGAGTTCGACGCGGACGGCCGGGTGCTGTCCATCGAGGAGAAGCCGGCCGCTCCCAAGTCCCGGTACGCGGTGCCCGGCCTGTACTTCTACGACAACCGCGTGGTGGAGATCGCCCGGGGCCTGAAGCCCAGCGCCCGGGGCGAGTTGGAGATCACCGCGGTCAACGACGCCTATCTGCAGGCCGGTGAGCTCCAGGTGACCCGACTCGACCGCGGTACGGCCTGGTTGGACACCGGCACCTTCGTGTCGATGGTGCAGGCCTCGGAGTTCGTCCGGGTGATCGAGGAACGCCAGGGGTTCAAGATCGGCTGCGTCGAGGAGGCCTGCTGGCGGGCCGGGCTGATCGACGGCGCCCAACTCCGGGCGCTGGCCGAGCCGTTGCTGAAGAGCGGGTACGGCCAGTACCTGCTGGACCTGTTGCAGGAGGAGAAGTCCCGGTGAAGTTCCGCGAGTTGGCGATTCCGGGGGCGTTCGAGATCACCCCGCAGCTGCACGGCGACCCGCGCGGCCTGTTCACCGAGTGGTACCGCTTCGACCGGCTGGCCGAGGTGGTCGGGCACCCGCTGCGGCTCGCCCAGGGCAACCTCTCGGTGTCGGCCCGCGGCGTGGTGCGCGGCATCCACTTCGCCGACGTGCCGCCCGGCCAGGCCAAGTACGTGACCTGTGTGCGCGGTGCCACGCTGGACGTGGTGGTCGACCTGCGGGTGGGCTCCCCCACCTTCGGCCGCTGGGAGGGCGTGCTGCTGGACGACACCGACCGCCGCGCGGTGTACGTGCCGGAGGGCCTGGGCCACGGGTTCTGCGCGCTGACCGACGACGCCACCCTCTCCTACCTGTGCTCGGAGACGTACAACCCGTCGGGCGAGCACGCCGTACACCCGCTGGATCCGGACCTGGGCATCGAGTGGCCGGTCGAGCAGCCGCAGCTCTCCGCACGGGACGCGGCCGCCCCCTCGCTCGCCGAGGCGCTGGCGAGCGGCCTGCTGCCCTCGTACGACGTGTGCACGGAGTACACCGCCGGTCTCTGAGGCTGCCGCCCCGCGGCGGCCCCTGGACGGACCACCCGAGCCGGCCGTTCCGGCACACGCGGAAGGGCCCGCCCTCCCCGTCCTCGCGGACGGAGGGGGCGGGCCCTTCCGTTTGCCTTGCGGCGAGCCTGTCTACGACAGACCAGGGTCAGATCGTCACTTGACGATCTTGGTGACCTGGCCGGCGCCGACGGTGCGGCCACCCTCACGGATGGCGAACTTGAGGCCCTCCTCCATGGCGACGGGCTGGATCAGCGCGACGGTCATGGCGGTGTTGTCGCCCGGCATGACCATCTCGGTGCCCTCGGGGAGGGTCACGACGCCGGTCACGTCCGTGGTACGGAAGTAGAACTGCGGGCGGTAGTTGTTGAAGAACGGGGTGTGACGGCCACCCTCGTCCTTCGACAGGATGTAGGCCTGGGCCTCGAAGTCGGTGTGCGGGGTGACCGAACCCGGCTTGATGATGACCTGGCCGCGCTCGACGTCCTCGCGCTTGATGCCACGGAGGAGCAGACCGACGTTCTCACCGGCCTGGCCCTCGTCGAGCAGCTTGCGGAACATCTCGATACCGGTGACCGTGGTGGTGGTCTTGGTGGTCTTGATGCCGATGATGTCGACGGTCTCGTTGACCTTGAGGACACCGCGCTCGATGCGGCCGGTGACGACGGTGCCACGACCGGTGATCGTGAAGACGTCCTCGATCGGCATCAGGAACGGCAGCTCGGTGGCACGGGCCGGGGTCGGGATCGACTCGTCGACGGCGTGCATGAGGCCGAGGAGCTTCTCGCCCCACTCCTTGTCGCCCTCGAGCGCCTTCAGCGCCGAGACGCGCACGACCGGCAGGTCGTCGCCCGGGAACTCGTACTCGGAGAGGAGCTCACGGACCTCGAGCTCGACGAGCTCCAGGATCTCCTCGTCGTCCACCATGTCGGCCTTGTTCAGGGCGACGACGATGTAGGGGACGCCGACCTGGCGGGCCAGGAGAACGTGCTCCTTGGTCTGCGGCATCGGGCCGTCGGTGGCGGCGACGACGAGGATCGCACCGTCCATCTGGGCCGCACCGGTGATCATGTTCTTGATGTAGTCAGCGTGACCCGGGCAGTCAACGTGGGCGTAGTGACGCGCCTCGGTCTGGTACTCGACGTGAGCGATCGAGATGGTGATACCGCGCTGACGCTCCTCCGGCGCCTTGTCGATCTGGTCGAACGGCGTGAAGGGGTTGATGTCCGGGTACGCGTCGTGCAGCACCTTGGTGATGGCCGCGGTCAGCGTGGTCTTACCGTGGTCGATGTGACCGATGGTGCCGATGTTGACGTGGGGCTTCGTCCGCTCGAACTTCGCCTTCGCCACTGCAGTCCTCCTGAGGACAGTTCTGTACGCCGTACGACGTCAGTTGGTCTTTGATCGGGATTGGGAACGGGGCGCTGGTAGCGCTCCATGCCGTCCCGCGGGGTGGGGTGCCGGGAGGGCCCGGGGGAATCCGTGGGGATTCGCCCCGGGTTACCTCCTTCTAGCCTAAGGGGTCTGATTCGTCCCGAATAACGGGCCGAACCATCGACCGGCGGAGCCGGCCTTACTCGCCCTTGGCCTTGGCGATGATGTCGTCCGCCACGTTCCGCGGAACCTCGGCGTACGAGTCGAACTGCATCGAGTAGCTTGCGCGACCAGAGGTCTTGCTGCGCAGGTCACCGACGTAGCCGAACATCTCGGAGAGCGGCACGAGCGCCTTGACGACGCGCGCACCGTGACGCTCCTCCATGGCCCGGATCTGGCCACGGCGGGAGTTGATGTCGCCGATCACGTCGCCCATGTAGTCCTCGGGCGTGGTGACCTCGACGGCCATCATCGGCTCCAGGAGGGCCGGACCGGCCTTCTTGGCGCCTTCCTTGAAGGCCATCGAACCGGCGATCTTGAACGCGAGCTCGGACGAGTCGACGTCGTGCGACGCACCGTCGAGCAGGGTCACGCGAACGCCCTGGAGCGGGTAGCCGGCGAGGACACCGAACTCCATGGCCTCCTGGCAACCGGCGTCGACCGAGGGGATGTACTCCTTCGGCACGCGGCCACCGGTGACCTTGTTGACGAACTCGTAGCCCTCGCCGGACTCCAGCGGCTCGATCGCGATCTGGATCTTCGCGAACTGACCCGAACCACCGGTCTGCTTCTTGTGCGTGTAGTCGATGCGCTCGACGGCCTTGCGGATCGTCTCGCGGTACGCGACCTGCGGCTTGCCGACGTTGGCCTCGACCTTGAACTCACGGCGCATACGGTCGACGAGCACCTCGAGGTGCAGCTCGCCCATACCCGCGATGATGGTCTGGCCGGTCTCCTCGTCCGTGTTGACCTGGAAGGACGGGTCCTCCTCGGCGAGACGCTGGATGGCGACACCCAGCTTCTCCTGGTCACCCTTGGACTTGGGCTCGATCGCGACGCGGATGACCGGGGCCGGGAAGTCCATGGACTCCAGGATGACCGGCTGCTTCTCGTCGGACAGCGTCTCACCGGTGGTGGTCTGCTTCAGGCCCATGACGGCGATGATGTCGCCGGCGCCCACCGAGTCGATCTCCTCACGCTTGTTCGCGTGCATGCGGTAGATCTTGCCGATGCGCTCCTTCTTGCCCTTGACGGAGTTCAGCACCGAGGTGCCGGACTCCAGGCGGCCGGAGTACACGCGGACGAAGGTGAGCTTGCCCAGGTGCGGGTCGGACATGATCTTGAACGCCAGGGCGGCCAGCGGCTCGTCGTCCGAGGCCTGGCGGACGATCTTCTCTTCGGGGTTGTTCGGCTTGGTGCCCTCGATGCCCTCGATGTCGAGGGGCGACGGCAGGTACTTCACAACCGCGTCGAGCAGGGGCTGAACGCCCTTGTTCTTGAACGCGGAGCCGCAGAAGATCGGGGTGAAGTCCGAGTTCAGCGTGCCCTTGCGGATCGCGGCGACCAGCAGCTCCTCGGGGATGTCCTCGCCCTCCAGGGCGAGCTCCATCACCTCGTCGCTGACGTTCGACACGGTGTCGAGCAGGGCCTCGCGGTACTCCTCGGCCTTGTCGGCGAGGTCGGCCGGGATGTCGACCACGTCGTACATCTCGCCCTTGGTGGCCTCGGGCGACCAGACCAGAGCCTTCATCTTCACCAGGTCGACGACACCGACGAAGTCGGACTCGGCGCCGATCGGGAGCTGCATGACCAGCGGGGTGGCGCCGAGGCGGTCCACGATGGTCTGCACGCAGAAGTAGAAGTCGGCGCCCGTGCGGTCCAGCTTGTTGATGAAGCAGATGCGCGGGACGCCGTAGCGGTCAGCCTGCCGCCACACGGTCTCGGACTGGGGCTCGACGCCGGCGACGCCGTCGAACACCGTCACGCCACCGTCGAGCACGCGCAGCGAGCGCTCCACCTCGACGGTGAAGTCGACGTGGCCCGGGGTGTCGATGATGTTGATGGTGTTGTCGACGCCGTCGAGCGTCCAGTGACAGGTCGTCGCGGCCGACGTGATGGTGATGCCGCGCTCCTGCTCCTGCTCCATCCAGTCCATCGTGGCAGCGCCGTCGTGGACCTCACCGATCTTGTACGAGACACCGGTGTAGAACAGGATCCGCTCGGTGGTGGTGGTCTTGCCCGCGTCGATGTGCGCCATGATCCCGATGTTGCGGACCTTGGCGAGGTCAAGGGAGGTTGCAGCCATGGTGGCTCGTTCTCTCTCTGTCTAGTGACGGGGTTCGGACTACCAGCGGTAGTGCGCGAAGGCCTTGTTGGACTCGGCCATCTTGTGGGTGTCCTCGCGACGCTTCACGGAAGCACCGAGGCCGTTGCTGGCGTCGAGGATCTCGTTGAGCAGACGCTCGGTCATGGTCTTCTCGCGGCGGGCGCGGGAGTAACCGACGAGCCAGCGCAGCGCCAGGGTGTTGGCACGGCCCGGCTTGACCTCGACCGGCACCTGGTAGGTCGCGCCACCGACACGGCGGGACTTGACCTCGAGGGTCGGCTTGACGTTCTCCAGGGCGCGCTTGAGCGCGACCACCGGGTCGGCGCCGGTCTTCTCGCGGACGCCCTCGAGGGCGCCGTACACGATCCGCTCGGCGGTGGAGCGCTTGCCGTGCAGCAGGATCTTGTTGACCAGCGAGGTCACCAGCGGGGAGCCGTAAACCGGGTCGATGATGACCGGGCGCTTCGGGGCGGGGCCCTTACGAGGCATTCTTACTTCTCCTTCTTGGCGCCGTAGCGGCTGCGGGCCTGCTTGCGGTTCTTGACACCCTGGGTGTCAAGGGAACCGCGGATGATCTTGTAGCGGACACCAGGAAGGTCCTTCACACGGCCACCGCGGACCAGCACGATGGAGTGCTCCTGCAGGTTGTGGCCCTCGCCCGGGATGTAGGCGGTGACCTCGATCCCGCTGGTGAGGCGCACACGGGCGACCTTACGCAGAGCCGAGTTCGGCTTCTTCGGGGTGGTCGTGTACACACGCGTGCAGACGCCGCGACGCTGGGGCGAACCCTTCAGGGCGGGCGTCTTGTTCTTCTCGACCTTGTCCTGCCGGCCCTTTCGGACCAGCTGCTGGATCGTAGGCACCGTTTCTCCGTTTTCTGTGTGCCAAGGCTGCGTAAAACTAACCTGTGGCGCCCCTCGACCCACCGACCCACGCGGTCGGGTGTGTCGAGTCTCCCGGCGGAGGAATCGCGGAATCCCATGAGCTGATGGACAGCGACGGCGCTCGCACGGCGAGAGCGGGATCAGCGCTCTGCTACGGCGGCCGGTCTACTGGCACGCACAAGGACCCGGGGACACCCCAGGCACGAATCAGAGCGTACCTAGCGCATCGGCGGCGGTCAAAACAAATGCAACGCCGCTGCTCACCCGGGCGAGCCTGGGACAACCGGAACGGTGCGGGAACGTCCGGCCGTCCTACCACACATCGGCGCCGCCTGCCACCCGGCACCGGCTCCGTCCCGCCCGTCGGACCATTCCGCCGACGGCGCCGGAGGTCGGGGCGTCAGACCGAGGACACGACCGCCAGCAGCATCATCAGCGCCCAGCCGGCGACCGACAGCCAGCCGATGACCAGGCCGGCGGTGGCCATCCCGTCGCCCTCCTCGCGGCCCGACCGCAGCTGCGACTTGGCGATGTGCCCCGTCACCACCGCGGGGATGCCCAGCGCGCCGAAGGTCGGCACGCACAGCAGGCCGAGCACCATCGAGGCGATCGCCATGCCGTTGGTGCGGGGCGGCGCGTACGGCACCGGCGGCGGCAGGAAGGTCGGCGGCACGACCGGCACGGCCGCGCCCATAGGCGCCACCATCGGCCCGGAGGGCAGGTCCGCCACCAGCTGCGCCAGCTGGCCGTACGTCTGCGCACGGTGGGCGCCGTCGAAGCGCTGCGAGTACTCCTCGGCGGTCAGCCGGCCCTCGGCGTAGGCGGCCTTCAGGACGTCGACGGTGCGCTCGCGGTCGGCGTGCGCGGCGCGCATCGCGGACTGCGGGGTGGACGCCGGCTGCCAGGGCTGCGGCGGCGGCCCGTACGGCTGCTGCGCCTGCCTCCACGGCTCTACGGCCATGCGGCCACCTCCCTGACACCCCGTCGCGCGTCGGCTGCGCGCGCTGCCCCTACAGGATGCAGGACGAGCGGCGGCCCCGAGTAGTTGCCGACGACGCCGTCCGGATTCCCGCCGCGGCCCCGGGGCCGCGGCGGTCCGCCCGCCGGTGTGACGGGGATCGCACCTTCCGGCACCCCTCCGGAGCGCGGCCCGCCCCGCGCGCCCCGGGCCCGGCGCGGCGGCTCCGGCATCATGGACGGGCCGGGTCGGGCGAGGACGGAACGACGGAACAGCGAACGGAAGAGGCACCGTGGGCAGGCGCAGCAGCAGGGGCGGGCAGGAGTCCGCCGTCGACGGGCTGCTGGCCCGGGCGGTCCAGCAGGTGGTGGCCGCACCCGCGGACGCGCTGGACCACGCGCTGGACGGCGGCGCCTCGCTGCTGGCCGCATCGGCCGACCAGTGGCCGGAGGTCAGCCGCTCGCTGCTGGCCTTCGCGGAGCGGGCCGTCGGGCGGTGCTGGACGGCGGGCTGGCGGCCCGCCGACCTGGCGCGGGCGGTGCGGCGCGGGCTCGGTCCGGTGCACCTGGCGCTGGCGGTGGACCTGATCGCGGCCGAGGGCCGACGGCATCCGGCGGCCTCGCTGGACAGGCGCTGGCAGGAGCAGCTGCGCGAGCTGGCCGTCGAGGTGTGGTGGGAGTCGGACGCGGCGTTCCTCCCGGAGTTCGCCGCGCGGCACCGCCAGGACCGGTTCGCGCTGGCGACGGCCGCGCTGGAGCTGCTGCGGGTCTGGTCGCTGCTGCCGCCGATCGAGCCGGTCGGCCCGGTGCCGGGGCAGTCGGGCGGCGCGGCGCGGCGGCCGTTCGCCGCAGCGGACGGCCGGGCGGCCGGCGAGCCGCGGATGCTGGGGCGCATCCGGGCGCTGCTGGCGAAGGCCGAGTCGACGGAGTACCCGGACGAGGCGGAGGCGCTGACCACCAAGGCGCAGCAGCTGATGGCCCAGCACTCGATCGACGAGGCGCTGCTGGCGGCCGGCGGGCCGTCGAAGGACGCGCCGGTGGCGCTGCGGATCGGGGTCGATCAGCCGTACGAGAGTCCGAAGGCGATGCTGCTGGACGCGGTGGCGGCGGCGAACCGGTGCCGGGTGGTGTGGGCGAAGGAGTTCGGGTTCTGCACGGTGGTCGGCTTCGACGCGGACCTGGACGCGGTCGAGCTGCTGTACACCTCGCTGCTGGTGCAGGGGACGGCGGCGATGAGCCGGGCCGGCAGCCGCAGGCACCGGGACGGCGCGCCGCGGACGAAGGCGTTCCGCCAGTCGTTCCTCATCTCCTATGCTGCGCGGATCCGCGAGCGGCTGACCGAGGCGACCGAGCGGGCCACGGCGGAGGCGGCGGCCGGGCGGCACCTGCGGGAGGACGGCACGTCCGAGCAGCTGGCGCCGGACGAGCGGCTGCTGCCCGTGCTGGCGGCCCGGGAGCAGGCCGTCGACGACACGGTGGGCAGGATGTTCCCGAAGCTGGTGTCGCAGCGGGTGCGGGTGAGCGACGGCGAGGGGTGGGCGGCCGGCCGGGCCGCCGCGGACCGGGCGGCGCTGCACGGCCGCGCCGGCGCGATCGAGGATTGACGGTACGCAAAGGGGGAGGGCCATGACGGTGGATCACGGGAGTGCGGGGCGGGCGGACCGGGTGCGCGGTGCGCTGCTGGGCGGTTCGCTCGGCGACGCGCTGGGCTGGCCGGTCGAGTTCCTGCGGCTGGACGACATCCGCGCCCGGTTCGGACCCGGGGGTCTGCGGTCCCCGGCGGCCGGCGGCCGGGACGGGCAGGTCACCGACGACACGCAGATGACCCTGTTCACCGCCGAGGGCCTGCTGCGCGGCGGCACCCGTGAGGACGTCCACCGGGCCTATCTGCGCTGGCTGCTGACCCAGCGGCTGTCCGGCCCGGAGCGCAGCCCGGACGGCTGGCTGCTCGGCCACGACTTCCTCTACGCCTCGCGGGCGCCCGGGAGCGCCTGCATGAGCGGGCTCACCGGGTACCGCTACCTGCCGCCGGTGGCGTACGGCGTGCACGGCGAGGTGAACACGCAGTCGAAGGGCTGCGGCACGGTGATGCGCTCGGCGCCGTTCGGCCTGGCCGGGTTCGGTGTCCGCCGGGCCTTCGAACTGGCGGCGGACTGCGCGCAGCTGACGCACGGCCACCCGACCGGCTACCTCGCGGCGGGCGCCTTCGCCGCGCTGGTCGAGCGGCTGGTGGCGGGGACGGAGCTGCGCCGGGCCGTCGAGGAGACGGTGGAGCAGACCGCCGAGTACCCGGGCAGCGAGGAGACGGTGACGGCGCTGCGGCGCGCGGTGCGGGTCGCCGGGCTCGGCCCGGCGGGCTTCGAGCGGGTGGAGCAGGTCGGGCTCGGCTGGATCGCCGAGGAGTGCCTGGCCGTCGCCGTGTACGCGGCGCTGGCGGGCGCCGACGCGCGGGAGGCGATGGTCCTCGCGGCCAACCACTCCGGGGACAGCGACTCCACCGCGGCGGTGTGCGGCAACCTGGTCGGCGCGATGTACGGCACGGCCGGGCTGCCGGCCGACTGGATCGCCGAGGTCGAGGGCGGGGACGTGGTGCTGCAGGTGGCCGACGACCTGCTGGCGGCCTTCGCGGACGGGGATCGGGACCGGATCGCGGACCGCTACCCCCTGGCGCCTGCCGGGACGGAGCCCGCTGCGCCGGTTGCCCCGGCTTCGCCTGCCGCGCCTGCCGTCTGGCCTGCTCCGGGTGTGCCGACCGCGCCGTCCGCCTGGCCCGTGCCGCCCGCCTGGGCCGGCCCGGCCACGCCGCCGGTGCCGCCCTCCCCCACCGCTCCGCCCGCACCGCCCGTGCGGCCCGCACCGCCGGCCGTTCGCGGTTCCGGACCCGGGACTGAGCCGGTGGGGCTGAGCCTGGAGAAGGTGACGGCGGCCGCACCCGGGCTGGTCGGCCACTACACGTCGGCCGGGGTGAGCCTGGAGAAGTCCGGGCTGGGCGGGGTGCGGGCCGCCGTGTACCTGGTGCTGGACCGGTCGGGGTCGATGCGGCCGTTCTACCGGTCCGGCGTTGTCCAGCGCTTCGCCGAGCAGGTGCTCGCGCTCTCCGCGCACCTGGACGACGACGGGCGGGTGCCGGTGGTGTTCTTCTCCACCGAGGTCGACGGGGTGGCGGAGCTCTCGCTCACCGACCACCGCGGCCGGATCGGCGCACTGCACGACTCGCTCGGGCACATGGGCCGCACCAACTACCACCTGGCGATGAAAGCGGTCGTCCGGCTCCACCAGCTGTCGGGCTCCGCCGGCCCCGCGCTGGTGGTGTTCCAGACGGACGGCGGCCCGACCTCGCGCGCCGCGGCCCGGGAGCTGCTCTGCCTGGCCGCCGAGCTGCCGGTCTACTGGCAGTTCGTGGGGTTCGGCGACCCGGCCGACCAGGAGTTCGCGTTCCTCCGCAGGCTGGACGAGCTCCCGGTGCCCGCCGCGCGCCCGGTCGACAACGCGGGCTTCTTCCCGGCCGGCCGCGATCCGGGGGCGATCCCCGACGCCGAGCTGTACGACCGGCTGCTGCGCGGTTTCCCCGAGTGGCTCGCGGCGGCCCGCAGGGCGGGGATCGTGAAGCACTGACCCGGCCGGGCCGCCGTATGCCATGATCCTCGGGCGTCCAGCCGACCCGGGGGAGTCATGAGCCGCATCAACTGCCCGGACTGCGGGCGGATCGACCAGGTCCAGAGCGTCCCCGGGCTGTACCGGGCGCAGACCAGCACCTACTCCGGCACCATCAGCGGCCACGGTGGCGGGTACGGGCCCCGCGTCTATCGCACGTCCGGCTCGTCGAGCAGTCTGCTGGCCGATCAGATCGCACCGCCGCCGGTCCCCCGGCTGCTGCAGCCGACCGGTGGCTGCGCACTCGCCCTGATGACCGCCCTGGGGCTCGGGGGCGGTGTGATGGTGCTGCCGCTCCTGGCGTCCGACGAACCCGGCGCCGGCCGGAAGGCCCTGATCGTGTTCGTCGTGCTCGCCCTGCCGTTCCTGGCTGCGGCGCTGGCGCTGGTGGTCAAGCGGTTCCGGGACCGGCTGAAGAACCGCGCCGCCTTCCGTGACTACCGGGCGCGGTACCCGTCGCTGCTCGCGGTGTGGAGCGCCGGTTTCCTCTGCCTCCGCTGCCACACCGCCTTCATTCCGGCCGGCGCGCTCGGCCTCGGCAAGCCCCGCACCGTGCCGGTGCCGGGCTACCAGCAGCTGGTCGCCGCCGTGGCCGCCGACCTCCGCCCGACATGACGGACGGCCCGCCGGCCCGGCCGCGATCGGACCGCGGGGCTGCCGCAGGAACGGCTCGGAGTGGGACGATCGTCCGCACGGCATCGGTGACCACGGGGGTGGGATGAACGAGCACATCGCGTCGGTCGGGGCTGCCAACTCCGAACTGGAGGAGGGCATCGGCTCCGCGCTGAGGACGGCGCTGGAGCAGGCGATGGAGATCGCCCGGCGGATCTCCGAGTCGCGGCGGCAGCTGTTGGAGGGGTCGGCGGCGGGCCCGGGGGCGTCCCTGGCGGTGGAGCGGATCCGGGCCGAACGGGAGTCGGCGGAAGCGCTGTTCGGGGCGGTGTACGAGGAGCGGTTCTGGCAGCACCTGTCGGTGGAGCGGATCAGCCTCACCGTCCGGGCCGCCGAGGAGTGGCGCGGGTCGGACATCCGTGCGGCGGCCGTGCTCGGCCATGTCGAGGAGCGGCTGTCGGCCGGAACGGGTGTCCGGCTCCCGCTGCCTCCCGGGGAGTCGCCCGATCTGTCGGCCGCGTTGCCGGGCGGCCCCGGTCTTCCACCGGTGGCCGGCGGGCTCGACGACCGGTGGTGGCGCGACGCCTCCCCCGCGGAGACCGCCGCCGTCTGGGACGCCGCCGACCGCCTGCCGGCGGGGCCGCAGCGGGACGCCGTCCAGAGCGCCCTGCGGGACGGCCTGTTCCGGCACCACGGGTACGACATCCCGCCGGGCACCCCGGGCACCGCCGTCCGGGAACTGCTCGACGAGGCCGCCGGTCTGTCCGCCGCGGACCGCGCCCTGCCGGCCGGACGCCCGGATGCGGAGCGCGGCGGGGACGGCCGATCCGGGGCAGAACGGTCCGAGGCGGAGCGGTCCGAGGCGGAGCGGTCCCGGGCGGAACGCTCCGAGACGGAACGGTCCGGGGCCGGTGGCGGCGGGGAGCGTTCGGCCGTCGGGGCCGGGCTGTCGCTGGAGGCCGCGCAGCTGAAGCAGCACGGCCGGGACGCGGAGGCCGAGGCGCACGGCCTGAAGGTGCGGCGGCAGTCGATCACGGAGGAGGCGGACCGCCTCGCCCTGGACGGGGACGCCGACCCGGACCGGCTCGCCGCCCTGCGCGCCGAGGCCGACCGGCTGAAGGGGCTGGAGACCCGGTACACCACGGTGGCCCGCGAGGACCGGGCGGACTACCTCCGCCGGGACGAGGAGGACCACCGCACCCCCTCGGCCGGCCACGACCGGGACAACGGCCGTGACCCGGCCGGCCGGCCGCAGTCCGGGCCGGGCCCGGCACCGGGCCGAACTCCGGGCGCGGGCCCTGCCGGCGAGGGCGCTGCCGCGGCGGCGACGGCTCGGCAGAATCGGCGCGAGGTGTCCGAGGCCGTGCGGCTGAACCGGTCCAGTTTCCCGCACCGCCCGGAGGCGGCCGTCCGCGGGAACGCCGCCCCCGCCGCCGTACGCACTCCTTCACAGCACGTCGCACCGCCCGTGGTGCGGCGCGGCGCGGCACCGGCCCGGCAGGGCGGGCGCGGCTGAGGGCCGCCGACCTCTTCCACACCGACGAACACACCAGGGGGAACCGGATGAAGACCGCCGAGCGAACGGCAGCAGGTGCCCGACGCGGAGCACCCGCGGGCGGATCGACGAACTGGCAGCCGCTCGGGGCGGTCCGCCTGCCGGGCGTGACCGCGCAGTGCCAGCTGGTCGAGTCCCTCGGCCCGGACGGCCGCCCGTTCGCGGTCGTCGCCGTTCCGACGGCCGGCCGGTACACCGCGGCGCTCACCTGCTCACTGCCCGACTCACCCTCCGTGCAGGCCGAGTTGGCCGATCGGTGGGCACTCCGGCTGGCCGCGGAGCCGGACGTCGCGCAGGCCACCGTGTCCGTGGAGTACGCGGCGGGCGCGGACCGCGCGGTCGCGCGGATCGCGATCAGCCGTGCCTACGGCGGAGGTTCGGGCGCGCGCCGCAAGGCAGGACCGGGCGCGGCGGGTTGGTTCTCCAGCCAGCTCCCGCTCTGGGCGCGGTACTTGGTGTCCGAGGGCGCCGGCCAGGTGCGGGCCGCGGACCCGGCCGATCTGTGCGTGCTCGCCCGGCTGGCCTACGACCCGTCGATCGCCGCGTTCCTGGCCGGCGGACGGGCCCCGGTGCCGGAATGGACGGACGTTCCGCCCGCGGCGTTCCGCGAGCCCTGGGCGCGGTTCGAGCACGAGGGCGCAGCCTCGGTGACCTGGTCGCTCTCGCCCGAGGTGACGTCCGGCTCGCTGCCCGAGATCCTGGCGTGGTGTGCCGCCCGGCCCGCCGGGGCGAGTGCCGGCCGGGTGTCGGTGCTGGCCGCGCCGGCGCCCGCCGGGGACGAGCCCTCCGTCCGGCAGGGCGCCCTGGTCACGCTCACGGGCCCGGCCGACGACGAGTGGGCCGCCCAGGCAACCGAGTCCCTCGCGGCCCGGCCGCGGATCGCACTGCGCCCCGCCTACGGCATGCAGGCGGGGGCCTTCATCGCCGCACTGCCGTTGGGCTTCGGCGGCACGCGGCTGATCCGCACGCCGCGGGTCGGGAAGTAGCGGGCGGGAGCGAACGCCTCATGGCTCCAGGTAGATGGAGCGGAGCTCGTGGAGGTTCTCCAGCCCACCGGCCAGGTGGCTCCGGTGGAAGCGGCCGGGATTGGCGGCACAGATCTTCCGGCCCGCCTCCGAGGCGATCGCATCCGCAGGCACTTCCTCGGCGTCCGCGGGGATGAACTTGAAGACCTCCTCGAGTGCGGCGATGGCCTCGTCCAGCAGCGGGACGACCGTGGCGCGCGCCTCGGGCGTCCCCTGCCGGGAACGGGCGTAGGCGAGGTCACCGTACCGATCGCTCGCCGCCAGGAACTCACCGGCGTCCAGGATGGCCGACGGTTCGTCGCCGCCGAACTTGCCGGCCGGGGCCGGTGTTTCGGGCAGAACGAACTCGAAGCGCCGTTCCGTGCCGCATCCCGGGCACACGCCCTCGTACACCGCGACCAGCGCCTCGTCCCGCTTCTGGATCGAGTGCTCGCGCTCCAGTGAGGTCTCGCCGCAGTCGCAGGCGTGCATGTCGATGTAGAGGTGGGCTTCCTTGGCCGAGCGCGTGGTCACCATGGCCAGATGGTACAGCGGGGCCTTTCGGAGCGCCCTGATTCTCCCGACGGCCATCGAACTTGTGGTCTACTTCCTTTCCACAGTGATCTGTTGAGAAATATCGCGGCCTTCGGGGGGAGAGCACGTGACTGCGGAGACGGTGCGCGCCGAGGCGATCCGGCTGCTGCCCGGGGCGCTGGCCGACGTGATGGAGGCGCGTCCCGCACCGGTGGCGGACGAGCGGACCACCAACCGGACCTTCGAGGACCTGGTCCCCTACATCGCCGGCGCGGAGGCCCGCGACGGACGGCACATGACGGTCCGGGTGGACGCGGTCGCGCTTCCCGAGGGGCGGCAAGCCAGGACGTTCCCCAACACGACGTCCGAGAATCACGTCGTCCAGCTGTCCGACCAGCTCTCCGTCGACGAAGTGGGCATGGTCCTCGCCTACGAGCTAGGCGAGTTGGCGGAGGCCCGGAACCGCGCTGAGGCGGGGATCGGCCCCTCCCGCACCGATGTCTTCCGGTCCGGCGAGCGGGATGCCACGGTGACGGCGCTCTCCCCGCACGACGCCGGCCGGCTCGGCCAGTTGAACTGGCTGGCCGCACGGATGGACGACAGCGGGCTCGCCCCGGAACAACGCGGTGCGGCACGCAGCGACTTTTCGGCGATGCTGGACGACCTCGGGCTCCGCCCGCAGCAGGACAGCAGCGACCTGGTGAGCAGGGCAGAGCGGGAAGGGCTGGCCTGGCGGAACCGAGAGGCCCGGGAACGGCTCACCCCCGCTGCCGCCAACCGTCTGAGGGAACTGCGCCGCCCGCTGAGCGAGTTGTCCGCGCAGGACGCCGCGGAACTCGTCGCCTACCGCGAGGCCACCGCCGGCCGCGAGGTTTCCGGCACGGATGCCGCCGTGCGCCCGCAGGGGGTGGAGCAGGCCCGGCAGGCACTGGAGGACCGCGCGCGGGAGGCGGCCGGGGCGCGGGACGAGCGGAGTGCGCTCACGCTGGACGAGCTGCGACAGGAGGCGGCGGCACTGCCCCCGGGCGAGCTGCCGAAGCGGCCGCTGATGATCGGCGGTGGCGCGGCGCTCGCAGGACGCGACCCGGACATCCTGGTGGTGGACGCGCGGGGCCGCTGGCACCTCGACCCGATCCGGGGCATCGCGCAGTCCGCCGACCAGGTGCGCGGCACGTTCGAGTCGGGGATCGGCGACCCGTACGACGTGGCGGCTCCGCGGGAGCGGATTCCGCTGGACGCGGTCCGGATGTGGGAGGACCAGGCGGCGGCCCGGGGGCCGGTGATCGACGGGCAGATCGCTCTGGCGGTGGACGGGCAGGACCGGCTGGTCGCGGAGGTGACCCCGAACGACGGCAGCGAGCCGGTGCGGTTCGAGGTGGTGGGCACGCCGGTGGTGGCCACGGGCGTGTCGCCGGAGATCGTGCCGGGTGCCAAGGCGTCGGTGCCGCGGATCCCGGAGGCCCGCAAGGCGCTCGCGGCGGAGCTCGCCGACCTCGGCACCCCGCAGGGCGACGCGGCTGCGGCGGCCATGGCGCGTGTGGAGGACCGGCCGGGCGCCGGCGAGGAGGCGATGGGGATCCTGCGCGACCACGTGCCGGGCTGGTCGCCGACGGGCCAGGACGGCAAGGACGCGGTCGTGACGATGACCGCCTTCGCGGCCTGGGACCACGCCCGGGCGGTCGCGCCGGGGCGGGCCCTGCAGGCGGGCGAGGTCGGTGACGGCGCGTACGACCCGATGGTCTCGGACACCTGGGTGATCGCGGGTGTCGGCGGCGCGGCCAGCACCAGTTCGGAGATCATCCTGGAGGCCAACCCCAACGCCTCCGTGATCATGGTGGGCAAGACCGTCCCCTGGGTGCAGAACAACGACGCGCAGTACCTGGCGATGCGGGCGAAGTACGACGCCGAGCACGGGGGCGACGGCCGCCTGAAGGTGGTGACCGGCAAGTACCTGAACGAGGTCGAGGTGTACGACGGTCCGGACGGGACGCCGGTGTTCCACGTCGCCGGCGAGGAGGGCGGGGCGTACGTGGGGTGCCTCGGCCGGCTGGCACGGCTTCCCGCCGCTCTCGACCCGGTGGACTCCTGGGCCCGCGAGAACGGCGGGGCGGTCCGCGGCGAGCTGATGTTCTCGACCGACCGCCAGTACCTCGGCTACAAGCTGGAGTTCGGGTCGGAGGACCGGACTTTCAGCGTCGAGGTGATCGGTGCGGCGTCCCGCAACCTGCCGCGCGAGGTCTTCTCGCAGGCGGAGGTGGACCGGGTCGCGGCGCTGGGCCGGGTGGAGGCGCCGATGGAGAGCGGCAACTTCGACGCCGGCTTCATGGCCACCACCCAGCAGTCCCGGCGGTACTTCGACGCCCGCGGCCAGGACCCTGCCGCGGCAGTACCGGGCCCGTCGGGCCCGCCCGCGCCGTCGACCGCCAGCCCCGCCGCACGGCTGGCGGCGATCGGGATGGGCGGCTCGCCGACCGGCCCGTCGGCGGGCCGGTCCGGCGGCGGCGCCCCTGACCCCAAGACCCCGGTCCGGGGCGCGACGACCCAGCGTCAGGCGCCCGGGGGCATCGGCGAGTAGGGGGCAGACGCGGAGGCCTCCTGGTCGTGCCGCTCGGTGGTGAAGCCGGTGCCGACCCACATCAGCGGGTCGGACGGTTCCAGCGGCAGCGGCGGCAGCGGCCGGGAGGTGTGGCCCCCGGTGGGGCTGCAGGCTGCGAACGGGCCGTTGTCGGCGTCCAGCAGGACACCGAGGTGCGGGTCGGCGTGGTGCAGCCACCAGGTCGACATGCCGAGGGCCGGGTCCAGCCTCAGGTACTCCCAGGCCCGCCACAGCGCGTTGAGCCGGGAGATCGCCTCGGCGTGCTCCCACCAGGACGGGCACCAGGTGGTGGTCGTGCCGTTCAGCTTGCGGCTGATCATCGGCGCGAACAGCTCGGTGACGAAGGCGTCCAGGCTGGCGAAGACCGGCTCCTCGGCACCCGGTGCGGTGCCGTTCTCCGGTGTCGGCTCGGTCATCGCCGGGCTCCCGGGTCGTAGGTGGCGAGGGACTGCTTGACGGCCTCGGCGTGCGGGCCCTCCCACCAGGGCACGGTGGCGACGAGAGCGGGTTTGGTTCCGGAGGCGAGCACCAGGGCCCGCCCGGGCGGCATCGCGGCGAGGTCGGCCACGTCGAGGATCCGCTCCCGCCGGGTCGAGCGGCTGGACGAGCCCTGACCGAACAGCCCGCTGCCCTGCTGACCGCCGTGGTTGCGCGAGGTGGAGACGGTCAGCGCCTCGAACTCCCCGGCGAGTTGGGACAGGTCGCCGAGGAACTTGGTGTCGACCACGCCGCCGCCGTAGACCCGGATGTTGGAGGCGGACCAGAGCTTGTCCATCCCCTTCTCGCCCCACACCTCCTGGCCCTGCGCCCAGGACTGGAGGATGGTCATCAGGATGATGCCGCGCGACCCGTAGTGCGAGTACAGGTCGGGGAGGTCGTTCCAGCGGCAGACGTTGGCGGCCTCGTCGAGGACGCCGAGCAGCGGGACGGTGAGCCGGCCCCCGGGCATGCCGGTGGCGAGTTCCTCCGCGGCCTCGACGACGGCCACGGTGAGCGCGGTGACCAGCGGACCCGCGGAGTCCTTGCCCTCCCGGGACAGGGAGTAGAGGGTGCCGCCGTCCCGGACGAACTCGTGCGGGTCGAACGCGGGCCGTGCGGGGCCCCGGCCGGGGGTGATCCACGGGTGCACGGCGGGGTTGATCAGGCAGGAGGCCATCTGCATGGCGGTGCCGTAGATGCCGCCGCGCTGCTTCTCGGGGGCGTTGACGACTCCGGCCACCGAGTCCGCGGTGAGCAGGTGCCCCGCCTCGCGGAGGATGCGCTCGGGCTCGTCGTCCTTGGGCCGGGTGAGCCAGAGGTAGACCTGGGTGATCGGCCGGCGGTCGGTGGCGGCGGCGAGCAGCAGCCCGGAGAGCAGGTCCTGGCCGGCCGGGTCGAAGAAGGCGTCGGTCTTGGCCCCCGCGTCGCGCGAGCCGGCCGCGAAGTGGGCGGCGAGCTTGCGGGCCCGGGCGACGTCGGTCACGTACGACAGCGGGTCCCACCACCAGCTCGCGGGCTCCTCGGCGCGGCCCTGCGGGTCGAACACCCAGACCGGGCCCTGCTGTTCGCGCGGACCGCGGGTGGCGTCGACGATGTCGCGCTTGTTGGAGGTGACGAGCACGCTGCCGGGTGCGTCGAGGATCGCGGGAACGGCCCGCCGGGTGGTCTTGCCCGTCCGCGGGCCCCAGATGTCGACGTGCATGTCCTCCCAACTGCCGTACAGCGGGCGGCCGCCGGGGACGCTGCGGCCGATGAAGACGCCCGGCGAACCGCCCTTGGCACCGAGCCGGGCGGCGGTGGCGGAGGCCCGGCGGGCGTCCAGGCGGTCGAGGTCCCGGCCCCGGCCGAGGCGTCCGGCGGCGCGGTCGACGGCCGGGCGCTTGGCGCCACCCCGGAACACCCGGACCGCCAGTGCCACGAACAGGGCCAGCAGCAGCAGTTCGGTGCCCGCCACGGCGGTGGCGGCGGTGCCCGGCCACGCGTAGTCGCCGGACACCAGGGAGAGGACCAGCTCCACCGGGTTGCCGGGCGGCAGCGGACGGCCGGAGAGCTTCGCGCCGGCCTGGGCGGCCACCCAGGTGCCGAGCACGCCGGTGATCAGCAGCAGCATCGCGCCGAGCGCGAGGGCCGGGCCGATGCTGCTGCCCGGCCCGCGCCGGCCTTCTGTGGCGGTCATCGTCGGCCCTCCGGTCCGGGGGCGGTCCTCACTGCTTCTCCAGGGTGGTGGGGCGCCAGCGGGCGTTGGTGTCGTGGAGTTCGCGCTCGGCCTGGGTGAGGCTGACCCGCAGCGGGATGCCGGGGCGGCCGCCGACCTTGATCAGGAAACGGCCGCGGCCGGGCGGCTCCTCGTCGGCGCGGGCGGCCCAGCCGGGCGGCGAGGACCAGGAGGACACCAGGTCGATCTCGCGCTCGGACATGCCGACCACCTGGCCGAGGTCGACGAGGTCGCTGCGCGGCAGGCCGGCGCAGGCGACCATGCCGGCCCGTTCGACGAAGCCGCGGGCCTTGGCCCGGTCGGACTCGGCACCCAGCGCCTCGGCGTCCTTCAGGGTGTGGGTGATCTTCGCGTCGCCGAGGCCGAGCGAGCGGTTGAGGCGGGTCAGGGCGTCGATCCGGTCGACGATGCCGGATGCGGCGCGCAGCGGCCGCCACAGCTCGTCCATCACCGCGAAGTACCAGCGGCGGGGGGCGAGTCCGGCGTCGGCGAGGGCGTGGGCGGCGGCGACCGTGCCGAACCCGTCGGACCAGGCGGCGAGCATGGCCGCGGCGGTCAGCTGGGTGTCCGACTCGCCGATCCGGGAGATGTCCACGCAGACGGCGGGGGCGTCGAGGTCGATGCGGGTGGAGGTGCGGGAGGCGAAGGTGCCGCCGAGCGGGCCGTCCAGGATGCCGAGCATGGAGCGGTGCAGCGGGTCCACGGCCTCCCGGTACCGGGAGTCGTCGCCGCGGTCGAGGGTGACGGCGCGCACCCGCTCGGGGCCCTCGTCGATCACCGCGAGCAGGTCCGGCAGGACGGGGTCGGTGCCGGACGGCGTGCGCTCGCGCAGCACGTGCAGGGCGGCGGACAGGACCGACTGCTCGTGGTCGTCCATCGCCCGGCCGCGGACGATCGTGATGAGGGCGGCGACCATGTTGAGCACGCGGCCGTGGGTCTCGGCCTCCAGCTGCCGGCCGGCCTCGCCGCCGATCTTCCGGGCGGCCTCGCCCATGGCGCCGGGCGCCAGCACGTTGATGCCGCCGACGCCGCGGCCGATGGAGAGGACCTGGCCGCCGAGCGCGCGGACGGTGTCGGCGTAGTCCGGCTTGAGGTCGCCGAGGACCAGCGGGACGACACCGGTCGCGGCGAGCCCGATCAGCATCCGGTTGATCAGCGTGGACTTCCCGAGGCCTGGCATGCCGAGCAGGAAGAGGCTGGGATTGGAGATGTAGCGGGCCCGCATGAACCAGGAGATCGGGTCGCCGCAGACCGTCGCGCCGGTGAACAGGTGCTGGCCGAGCGGCACTCCGGTCATCGGCGCGGCCGAGCCCGCGCTGAACGGCCACAGGCCGCAGGCCTGGACGGTGGTGGCGCGCCACAGGGCCGGCGGGTCGAGGTGCCCGACCTGGCCGCCGCCCGGCCCGGCCCAGCCGTAGCCGCCGGGCTTCGGGACCGGCGGCGTCTTCCGGGCGGAGGACTTCTTGCTCACAGGGCCTCCCTGATCTGGTGCGGCAGCAGGGTCAGTTCCCAGGGCAGCAGGCCCACGGGGAGGGTGAGGGCGAAGGCCGCGGCCTGCTGGCGGTCGGCCGCGCGCAGGTGGGTCCGCGAGGACGCCTGCAGGTTGCGGATCGTCACGTTGGCATCGGCCAGCTCGGACTCATCGTCCACGGTGACCGTGACGGCCACGCTGAACTCGACCAGGCCGGCCCCGGCCGCCTCCTCCGCCGCCGCCTGCTCGGCGGCCCTGACCTCCAGGGCGGCCCGCGCCTGCACCAGGCCCTTCTTCGAGTTCGCCATGAACTGCGCGTTGCGCCGGTCGGCCTCGACCGCGCGGGCGGCCATCGCGGGCTCCATCGGGCGGTAGAACAGCGCCACACGCTTGCGCCGGGTGCCGCGGGACGCCTCCAGCAGGTTCTGCAGCACCGAGGAGCGGACGGTGCCGCGCGGGGCGAGGGTGAGCAGCCAGCTGCGCGACACCCCGGAGTCGTGCCGGTAGTGCCCCGCGCTCTCGTGGGTGGCGGCCGGACCGGCGTCCTCCCAGGTCACGCCGCTGCCGGCGGTGTCCGCGCGGGCGGCGAGGATGTCGCCCGCGCAGCGCGGGTCGTAGGCCACCCGGACCGCCTCGGCCAGGTGCTCCGGGGAGAGCGGGTAGGCGGAGCCGCCGCCCGCGGCGATCAGCGAGGAGGAGAGGGCGGGCAGTCGGCCGGCCAGGTCGGCGACCACTTCCTCGGGTTTGCGCCGCAGGCCGGTGCTGCCGTAGGTGAGGCAGATGTAGGTGTGCATCTCGGACGAGGCCGACGGGTACGCCGCGACGATCTGCTCCATCACCGCCCGGGCGGCGGCCGGGGCGGTGGGGCTGAGTCTCGGCAGCACCTCGGCGGCGAGCCTGGTGCCGGGGTCGGGGGCGGTCTCGACGATGACCGACGCGCCGCGCAGACCCGGCTCGTGCGCGAGGCGTGCGAGCCAGGCGCCCCAGGAGGCCACCCAGACGTCGACCTGGTCCGCGTCGACCAGGGACGCGCCGTCCGGGTCGCAGCCGAGCACCACCGTGTAGCGGGCCCGGGTGGTGTGGTGGAGGACGCCGAACTCGCGTCCCAGCGAGTCCCGTCCGACCAGCATCGTGGTCCGGGCGAGCGGGCCCGGCGGGTGGTGGCGGCCGAGGTGGCGCGGCGAGAGCACCCCGGCCGCGTACAGGTGGGAGCCGGATCCGAGCCGCATCACCCAGCCCGCCCGTGCCGCGGCCATCTGGTAGACGTTGCGTCCGTCGACCGTACGGACGGCCAGCGGGGCGACGACCATCACGGCCAGCACGAGCACCGCCGCCGCCAGGAGCAGCGACACCAGGGACATCATCAGGGCCACGACGACGGCCGCGAAGCCGATCAGCGTGCCCAGCAGGCCGAGGGAGCCGACTCCCGGCTTCCTCGGCCTGCGCCAGTTCCCGTACGTCGGACGGCTGTTGGCCGCCTTCCCGGTCATGTCCCCCCGCTTTCGTACCGATCCCTGCCGACGGCTGCGGTCAGGTCACCTGGTCGGTGTCGCCCAGGGCGTCCTGGGCCGCTCCCCCGGCGGCGCGCAGCGTGTCCATCGCGACGGTCCCGCCGGTCGTCTGGTTGCCTCCCGCGGGCCGGCTGCCCTGGGCGGGCGTGCTGCTCCACTCCGCGGACATCGTGGTGGCGGTGATCGTGGCGGTCGTCATGCCGCCACCGGGCGGGGAGCCGCCTCCACCGCCTCCCTGGTCGCCACCGCCGCCACCGCCACCGCCGGAGTCACCACCGCCACCGCCGGGGTCACCACCGCCGGCGGACGAGGCGATGGCGAGCATGCCGCCCCCGCTCCCGCCCCCGCCTCCACCGGGATCGCCGCCGCCGGCGGACGAGCCGGTCGGGCCGCTCATCGAGGCGCTCAGGCTGCTCATCTGCATCGATCCCGAGGTGGCCGCGGCGGAGGCGCCGCCGGTCGCACCCGCGGCGGCGAGCTGGACGGCGCCCGAGGCCAGGGCGGTGCCCGCGGCGAGCGCGATGCCTCCGCCCGAGGCGCCGCCCATGGCAGCCGTTGCCGGCACCACGAGCTTGAGCATGGCGGGGAGCGTGAACACGGCCAGCACCAGCATCGCCATGCCGGCGATCTGCGTGAGGAGTTTGTTGTCGCTGCTGGTCATGGTGGCGCCGGAGAAGATGATCAGCGCTGCCGCCGGCTTGTAGAGCAGCCAGGCGATCAGCCAGCCGGTGTGGCGCTTCCACCAGTCGCCGCCCCAGCCGGTCATCGACGCGGAGGCCGCCAGCGGAAGGGTGCCGACCAACATGATCAGCACGCCCATCCGGACGATCATCAGCATGACCTGGATCAGGGAGGCCACCAGCACCAGGATGCCGAAGACGATGACGAGGCCGGGGTTGGTCGCCACCATGGCGCCGAGGGCCTTCTTGACGTCGTCGCCGAGTTTGGCCTGGCCGATCAGGTCACTGGTCACCGCGTCCGACGCGTCGCTGAACAGCTGGACCGCGAACGGCCCCGCGAACGCCACGAGGACGAGTCGCCCCAGACCTTTCAGCAGGGTCTGCAGCGACTCCCCCTGTCTGTCGAGGGCCATCTTCGTTCCGGCGGCCATCACCGATCCGATCGCGACGGCCATGGTTATCCAGTAGATGCTGCCGTTGATGCTGGCGACCGCCGGCGAGCCCTCGATCTGGGAGCTCGGCACCTTCACCCACAGGGTCGCGAAGGCTTCGATCACCGAGCCGACGGCGTCCCCGATCGCCTGCGCCAGTGCCCCCACCGCGCTGTCGGCCACTGCTTTGACGACCTCCTTGGCCTCGCAAACGATGTCCGTCCAACCGCATCCCATGCGCGCCTACCAGATCACGAATCCGTTGGTGCCACCGACAGTGAGGGCCTTCTGCCCGAGTGAGCCGTCCTGGTCCGCCAGCATCCGCCAGTCCCCGTCGACCCAGCGCACCGTGCGGGTGACCACCAGGTAGCGGTCCGGGCCTGCACTGGCGAGCATCATCACCGTGCACTGCTCGGGGCTGTAGGTCTGGATCGCGAAGCCCATCATCTTGATGACGACGCCCTTCAGCGGCTCGCCGAAGGGGTCGGCCTTGCGGTTGTCCACGTACCGCCGGGCCGCCTCCTGGGGCGTCAACTGCAGCCTCGCGGAGGCCTCCCAGTCGTCCCGCGGGGTGTCGACGGCGTTGATCACCGCGGCCGCGCGGGCGGCCCCCTCCGGGGTGTGGGCGAAGCAGCGCCAGACGCCGCCGTCCTGGACGAGCGGGCCCGCGGTGCGCGAGGTCGGCACCAGGGTGACGCCGGTCAGCTTGAACTCGGTCCCCTCCGGTGCCTTCGTCGGGCGGGCCTGGTCGGTGTCGTCGGTCCGGCAGCCCGGTCCGCGGTCGCCGTCACCGGCGGACGCCGACACGGCGGGCGCCGCCGGGGACGCCGCGGTGGTCGTCGGCCCCGCTGCGGGGGCTGCCGAGGAGGCCGCGGCCACCGGCTTCCCGCCGTTCCCGGAGTCGCGGCCGGCCATCAGGCCCGCCGCGCCGATCGAGAGCAGCGAGGTGAGGAAGACCGCCGCCACCATCCAGCTGCGCTGTTGCCAGAACGGCCCGTCCCACTGGTCTCGTTCGCGCTTGCGCCACATCATGACCGGCCGTCAGGCGAAGAGGAACCTGATGATCGGGCCGGCCGTGGCGACCAACACGCAGCCGCCCAGCACCATGGCCAACTTGCCCATGTGCTCGGAGCCTTCACCGCGCTTCACGGACACGGCCATCATGGTGCCGACCGCCAGGATGCCGACCACGCCGGCCGCGGTTCCCACCCAGGCGATGAAGCCGAGCACCTTGCTGACGCTGCTGTCGAGCTCCGGCGGCGCGCCCTTGGTCGGCTGGAAGACGTCGGCAAGATACGTGGTGCGCCCCAGCATTGACCTCATGTCAGTCCCCCGATGTGGTTGTCTCGCCCGTTGCGGCCGCCGTGCGGCAGGGCTGGTAGATCTTTGCAGGAACTCACGCCGCGCGAGCAATGTTTATGGCAAATTACCGATCGTTCATGGCCTGTTGTGACCGTATCGGTATCCGCAGGCGTGCTTCGGACGGGGGCGAAGTGGCGGACGGGGGCGGCGGATCCGCCGGCAAGGTCGTGGTCGGCGCGCTGGGGGCGATGCTGGCGGTGGTGATGCTGCCGGTCATGCTGCTGGCCGCGATCGGAGGCGATCCGGGGCTCAGCACACCGGTGGGCAACGTGATCGGCGGCATCCTCGACGAAACCAAGATCCCCAACAAGGCGTGGATCACCTGGATCAACCAGGCCGGCATGCTCTGCCCCGAACTCGGGCTCACCGCGCCCGTCATCGCCGCGCAGATCGAGGCCGAGTCCGGCTGGGACCCCGACATCGTCTCGCCCGCCAATGCCAAGGGGCTGTCCCAGTTCATCGACGGGACCTGGGCCACCTGGGGCAAGGACGCGGACAACGACGGCACCAACAGCCCGTTCGACCCGCCGGACGCGATCATGGCCCAGGGCAACTACGACTGCCACCTGCTGAAACTGGTCAGCAAGTACATCAAGGACGGCGACGCCACCGGCAATCCGATCGAGCTGATGCTCGCGGCCTACAACGCCGGCCCCGGCGCGGTCCAGCAGCACCACGGCGTGCCGCCGTACAAGGAGACCCGGGAGTACATCCTGCGGATCCGCGACCTGATCACCAAGTACACCGTCGCCGGCGGCGGCCCGCTGCCGACCGGCACCGGCACCGAGATGGGCAAGCGTGCCGTCGCGGCCGCGATGACCGCCCTGGGCACCGCCTACCAGTTCGGCGGCGACTGCACCGACCCGCACAGCAGCAACATGCAGCACCACTGCGACTGTTCGAGCCTGATGCAGATGGCCTGGCGCGCGGCCGGCGTACGGATCACCCGTACCACCTGGACCCAGGTCGACGACGGCACCGCGGTCCCCGATCTGGCCCATCTGCAGGCCGGCGACCTGCTGTTCACCCCCGGCAGCGACGGCAGCCGGGAGCACCCCGGCCACGTGGGGATGTACATGGGCGACGGCCGGGTCATCGCCGCCCCCAAGACCGGCGACGTGGTCAAGATCACGCCGCTGTCCCAGTGGACCGGCTCGGCCGGCCCGAAGAACACCGTCGTCGTCATGCGGCACATCGCCTGAGCGGGCGGGGAGGAGCGAACCGATGCCGGTGTTCGAGACCGTACGGCGGGCGGCCGCGGCCGGTGCCGTCCTGCTGCTCGGCTGCGTCGCGTGCGGAGCGCCGCCCGACCCGTTCGGAGTCCGCTCGCAGCCGCGGGCCACGGCCTCGGACGCCGTGCCGTCGGCCGACCCGCCCTCGGTGGCGGCCCCGCTGCCCTCCGGCCGGCCGCTCGGGCCCGATTCGCCGATCACCCCGCCGCCCGCGGGCGGACGCCAGGACCCGACCGCCGTGGCGCTCGCCTGGGCCGCCACCGCCTACGGCTACGACACGGCGTACGACATCAGCCCGCACGACGCGCTGCTGCGGGCGGCCGCCGCCGGCCTGCTCGACGACCGGCTCGCCGGGCAGGAGCGGGAGTACGCGCCGCGCGCCGGTGCCGGTGCGGACTGGCTCGGCTGGTCGCGGCACCGGGCCTGGACGGAGGCCGGGGCCGTGCTCGGCACCGAGGAGCACTCCCCGGACACCGAGCGGAGCGCCCAGCGCCAGCTCCTCGTCGACGGCACCGCCCACGGCCGCGACGGGTGGAACGGCCCGGGCCCGAAGGCGGCCGTCTTCCTCACCCTGGAGCGCGGTGCGGACGGCCACTGGCGGATCTCGCAGATCGAGAGCACCCCGATGTGACGCAGGAGACATCTGCACGACTTCCCGCCGGGCCCACCAAGATCCGTCTAGCCTTGCCGCCGTCGGCTGTGGCGGTACCCGCCAGGACACAGGGGGAACATTCGATGACACTGGCCTTCCCGGCCCGCACCGGGGCCGCCCTGGCGGCGGCCGCCCTGCTGCTGCCGTTCGCGGCGGCCTGCTCCTCGGGCACCGACGGCGGCACGCCGTCCGGGCCCGCCCCGGCGAGCGGCGGGCCGAGCGCGGACGACGGGGCGATCGGCACCGACTTCACCGCCAAGGGCATCGTGATCACCGCCGACTGCCGTGCGGAGAAGGACGGCACGAAGGCGCGGGTGTCCCTGACCGGCTGGCGGCCGGACACCGCCAAGCCCGTCGCGGAGGTCTCCTTCGCCCTGCCCGAGCACGCCCAGTTCATGGACCGGAAGGGCCCGGCCACGGCCCTGCAGGACCTGTGCCTCCACAACAACCCGCAGTCCGCCGGCAGCAACCCCACGACCCATCTGATGCCGAGGCTGCGGCAGCTCTTCGACCGCGACTACCAGCGACTCGCCGTCACCGTCCGCGACCCGCAGACCGGCGGATCGCACGTCGGCCACGTGGACCGGGCGGGCAAGTACACCGACCTCACGGCCAAGGCGCCCGGCGCGGCGGGCGTCCCCGCCGAGCAGGACGCCCTGTTCGCGCCCGACGGCAGGAGCCTGTGGTTCACCGTCCCGGGCAAGGAGCCGCGCGACCCGGTGCGGATCGCCAGCCGGGCCGCCGACACCGGTGCCCTGGCCGAGCGGGCCACGGCGCCGCTGCCCTCGGCCCGCACCCAGGACGCGCCGCAGCTGTGGCTGGTGGGCGACAAGCCCTCGGCCCTCCTCGCCTTCCGGGTCTCGGTCAGCCCCGACGGCACCAGGGCGGTCGGCGCCAACGACCCCACGCGCAACGGATTCCGGCTCTGGGACTTCTCCGCGGCCTCCCCCACGTACGGCACCCGGACGGAGGGCACCGCCGACGTGCCGAAGATCGCGGACACGCCGTTCGGCGACGCCCTCTCGGAGGACGCCTGCGTACCGTGGCGGATGCTCGACGGCCACCGGGTGCTGTGCACCTCTGACCCCCTCCCGGTCATGATCGACCCCCGGAAGGTCCACAACTTCTGGATCCTCGACGTCGACAAGGTGGCCGCCTCCGGCCGCTACGACGCCGCGGCCTCCGGTCAGCCGATCCTCACCCAGCTCGCCGCCGCGGACGAGCCCGACCTCCTGGCCGTCTCCCCCGACGGAGGCCAACTCCTCTACCGGACGGCCAAGTCGCAGAACTACCGCTTGTTCGTCGCGCCGACCACCCCGGACAGCACGCCCAAGGAGCTCGCCGGGAGCACCATGGCCGGGGTCCTCGCCGAGCCGACCATCGCCGTCCTCGAGTGGCGGTAACGAGGGTGGCCGCCGGCCTACCGATCCGCCGGGCCGCCGCGGCCGTGCACCGGACGGAGGACGAGGGATGAGCGGGAAGGCGGGGACCCCGCAGGTGCCGGGGTGGCCCCTGCTCGTCGCCGTGATCGGCGAGGACGGGTCGGCCACGGTCGACGGCGTACCGGTGGGCGGGGCCCACGGGCCCGACGGCCGGGCCGCGGCGATCGCGCACGCGGCCGCGACCGCCGGGCAGCTGGGACGTGCGGTACGGGTCGAACTGGCCGACGCCGAGGGGCTGGTGTGGCTGCTCGCCGTGGCGCCGGACGGCACGGAGTCGGTCCTCTCGGCGCCCGAGCAGCCCGGGAAGGGGCGGCGGAAGGGCAAGGCCAAGGGCAAGACCGCCCGGCCGGGCCCGGAGCGCACCCCGGTCGGCGGGCCGCAGTCCGCCGCCCCGTCGCTCGCGGAGCTTTTCGGGGACCCGGCCGACGGGCCTGCGGCCACGGGCACCGGCCCGTCCCCCCTCACGGAGTCCCCCGTAGCTCCGGCCGCTACGACCGCCCCGCCGGAGCACGGGAGCTCGGCGCTCGGCGACGCGCTGACCGCCCGGGACTGGCGGACGGCCGACCGGCTGGCCGCCGAGCGGCTGGCCGAATCGGGCTCCACCCCGGAGGAGTCCGCCCTGCTGCGCGAGCTGCACGCCCGGATCGCCCTGCTCGGCGGCGATCCGGCGACGGCCGTGGAGCGGTACCGGGCGCTGGCGGCCGATCTCGCGTCCGCGCACGGGGCCGAACACCCCGGTGCGCTGGCTGCGTTCGGCCGGGCGCGGGAGGCCTGGGAGCAGGTGGCCGACCGGGACACCGCCGTCGCGCTGGGCCGCGACCTGCTGGCCCTGGGCGGACTCGTCCCGGACGCGCCCGGGGCCGCACGGCTGCGGGCCCGCCTCGCACGGCTGCATCTCAGCGGCTGATCGCGGAAGCGGAGGTTCCGCATGCGGCGATGGGATCAACCGTCCCACAAAGGGACATGACGGATCGTCAACCTGCACCTACTCGGATTTCCGATGGACAACACGGCCTGACCGGCCGCTACAATGCCTCGGCGTTCATCGATCAATTTTGGTCATACACATGGCCGTTCACGCGCAACGGGGTGCAAGGGGGATCACCCGGCGCCCTGTTCCGACGGATCAACAGGGGACCTACGCGTGGCTATCGGGGGAAAGTCCAGCGCGGCGGCGGAGCGTGCCGCCGCCGCACAGCCGGCGGGTGCCCCGCAGGCGCAGCCGGCACCGCAGGCTCCGTACGGGGAGCGGCTGCCGTCCGCACCTCGCGAGCGGAAGCCCGCGCTCGCGCTGCTCGCCGTACTCCTCGTCCTGGCGGGCGCGCTGGGAACGACCGTCCTGGTCATGCGCTCCGGTGAGCGGATCTCGGCCATCAAGGTGACCCAGCGGATCGCGGCCGGCCAGCACATCCCGGCCGGGGCGATCACCGAGGTCCTGGTTGCCAAGGACTCCGGCCTCACCGTCGTCCCGTGGACCCAGCGCTCCCTGCTCACCGACCGCTACTACGCGGTCTCGGAGATCGTGCCGGGCACGCTGCTCACCGGGCAGATGCTGAGCGACTCCCCGGGCATCAAGGCGGACCAGGTCGTGGTCGGCCTGTCGCTGAAGTCCGGCCAGTACCCGCCGGGCCTGCGCGAGGGCGACCGCGTCCGCGTGCTCTGGGTGGGAAGGGACGCCGGCAAGGCGACGGCGGCGCCCGGCAGTTCCGGCACCGCCAGCACGGTGCTCGCCGCCGAGGCAGTCGTCCAGGGCATCGCCGACGACTCCTCGGGGTCGATCTCGTCCGGACTCAATCTCTCGGTCTACGTGCCCGCCGACCGCGCTGCCGCGGTCGCGTCCGCGGCGTCGTCGGGGGAGGCGGCCGTGGTGCTGCTGCCCGCCCGGGCCGGATCCTGACAGCGGGGGCGGAACCATGGCACTGATCGCCCTCGCGAGCGGCAAGGGCTCACCCGGTGTGAGCACCACCGCCCTCGCCCTGGCCGCCGTCTGGCCGCGCCGCGCCCTCCTCGCCGAGTGCGACCCGGCCGGAGGCGACCTGGCGTACCGGCAGGCCGCCGACCACGGCGGACCGCTCGACCCCAACCGGGGCATGCTCTCCCTGGCCGCCGCCGCCCGCCGCGGTCTCACGCCGGGCCAGGTGATGGAACACTCCCAGCGCCTCTCCGGCGGCCTCGACGCCCTGATCGGCCTCGCCGTCGCCGAGCAGGCCGCCGGATGGACCGGCCAGTGGCCGGTGCTGGGCCGGGCGCTCGCCGGCCTGGCGGACGCGGACGGCATCGACGTGATCGCCGACTGCGGCCGGATCGGACCGGACTCCCCCGCGCTCGACCTGCTGCCGCACGCCTCGCTCGTCCTGCTGGTCAGCGGTTCCCGTCCCGAGCAGATCGGCCGGACCAGGGACCGCGCCGCCGCGCTCGCCGCCAGGCTGCACGGCACCTCTCCCGGCTCGCTCGCGACCCCGCCGATCGGGGTGCTGCTGATCGTCGAACCCGGTCGCCGCAAGTCGCTCGGTTCGCAGGTGGAGGACGTGCTCGCCGGATCCGGACTGCCGGTCCGGTTGCTCGGCGCGATCGCCGACGACCCCTCCGGCGCCGAGCAGTTGGCGGGCCGTCGGCGAGGCCGGGTGGGCCGGTCGCTGCTGGTCCGCTCGGCCCGGGAGGTCGCCCGCACCCTCCGGTCGCGGTACGGCGTCGGCACCGGTCCCCTGCCCGCCGCACCCGCACGGGCCGACGTTCCGGTACCCGAACCCGCTCCCCCGGCACCGGCACCGGCACCGGCGCCGTACGCCGCCCAGGTGCCCCAGACACCCCAGACACCCCAGACACCCCAGACGCCTCCGCCGGCGTACGTCCCGCAGGAGGCGTACCGGGCACCGGAGCCCGCCGCACCGCCGGCCGTGGCGCAGCCCGCCCCGAACGGCGTCACCCTGCCGTCCGGTTTCCGGACCGGTCCGGTGTCCGCCACCCGACCGCGCGAGCCGGAGGTGCGCTGATCATGGATCACCAACTCGTCAAGCGGCTCCGCCAGGACGTCGGCGACCGGCTCGCCGAGCAGCGCCGGGTGGACGCACTGTCCGGTGTTGCCGGGATGTCCACCGAGGACGAGCGGCAGTTCGCGCGCTCGGTGATCGGCCAGGTGCTGGAGGAGTACGCCCGGGCCGAGATCACCGGCGGCCGGCGGCCCCCGACGGCCGAGGAGGAGGAGAACCTCGCCTCGGCGGTCCACGCGGCGCTGTACGGCGTCGGCCGGCTGCAGCCGCTGCTGGACAACCCGGACATCGAGAACATCGACATCAACGGCTGCGACCGGGTGTTCATCGGTTACTCGGACGGCCGCGAGGTGCTGGGCGACCCGGTGGCCGAGTCCGACGAGGAGCTGGTCGAGCTCATCCAGGTGCTCGGCGCCTACTCCGGCCTCTCGTCGCGCCCGTTCGACTCGGCCAACCCGCAGCTCGACCTGCGGCTGCCCGACGGCTCGCGCCTGTCGGCCGTCATGGACGTGACCCGGCGCCCTGCGCTGTCGATCCGCCGCGCCCGGCTCGGCAAGGTGTTCCTGGCCGACCTGGTCGGCAACGCCACCGCCACACCGGAGCTGGGGTCGATGCTGGCGGCCGCCGTCCGCGCCCGCAAGAACATCATGATCGCCGGTGCCACCAACGCGGGGAAGACCACCCTGCTGCGCGCACTCGCCAACGAGATCCCCTCGCACGAACGCCTGATCACCGTCGAGCGGGCCCTGGAGCTGGGCCTCGACCAGTTCCCCGAACTCCACCCGAACGTCGTGGCGTTCGAGGAGCGGCTGCCCAACTCCGAAGGGCTCGGCGCGGTCGGCATGGCGGAGCTCGTCCGCCGCTCGCTGCGCATGAACCCCTCCCGGGTCATCGTCGGCGAGGTCCTGGGCGACGAGATCGTCACCATGCTCAACGCGATGTCGCAGGGCAACGACGGTTCGCTGTCGACCATCCACGCCAACAGTTCGATGGAGGTGTTCAACCGCATCTCCACCTACGCCCTGCAAGCGGCCGAGCACCTGCCGGTCGAGGCGAGCCAGATGCTGATCGCGGGCGCGGTCAACTTCGTCGTCTTCGTCGAGCGGGTGAACGACTTCCACTCCGGTGGCCGGCTGCGGCGGCAGATCACCTCCGTCCGCGAGGTGAACGGCGTGGACGGCCGGGTGCTGTCCAGCGAGGTGTTCGCCCTGACGACGGACGGTGTCCTGATGCCGCACTCGCAGATCTCCTGCGTGGACGAGCTCATCGCCCACGGCTACCAGCCGAGCGGGATGTGGATATGACGGCACTCCTCTCACCCGTCGCGCTCTCCGCGCTGCTCTGCGGCATCGTCGGCGGAGGCGGCCTCGCGCTGCTCGTCGTCTCGCTGTACGGCTGGCCCGCCCCGCCGCCGGACCGGCGCCCCAAGGTCGGCGAGGCACTCGGTTCCCTCGGCCGCCGCGGCCTGCTCGCGCTCGGCGTCGGCCTGGCCGTGCTGCTGGTCTCCCGTTGGCCGGTGGCGGGCATCGCCTCGGCGATCCTGGTGCTGAGCTGGAACCAGCTGTTCGGCGGTGCCGGCGAGGAACGTGCCGCCATGCAGCGGGTCGAGGCCCTGGCCGCCTGGACGGAGTCCCTCCGGGACACCATCGCCGGCGCGGTCGGCCTCGAGCAGGCCATCCCGGCCTCTGCCCGGGCCGCCGGGCCGATGCTGCGTCCGCAGCTCAACGCGATGATCGACCGCTTCCGTGCACGGATGCCGCTGCCGGCCGCCCTCCAGCTCTTCGCCGAGGAGCTCGACGACCCCAGTGCCGACCTCGTCATCGCCGCACTGATCCTCAACTCCCGACTGCGCGGGCCCGGTCTGCGCGAGGTGCTGGGCGCCCTCGCCAAGTCGGCGCGCGAGGAGGTCGACATGCGACAGCGGGTGATCGCCCAGCGCGCCTCGACCCGGCGCAGCGTGCAGATCGTGGTCGCCGTCAGTGCCGTGTTCATCCTCGGCCTGTCGGTGCTCAACCGGGAGTTCGTCGCCCCGTACGGGACCTTCGTCGGACAGCTGGTGCTGACCGGTGTGCTCGCGCTCTTCGGAGCCGGCTTCTGGTGGCTGCGCCGGCTCTCCAAGGTGAAGACGCCGGAGCGGTTCCTGGCCGGCCGGATGCCCTCGGAGGTGGTCCGGTGATCTACCAGGCCCTCGCCGGCGCCGCCCTCGGCCTCGGCCTGTTCCTGCTCGTCCGCGCGGTGTTCCCCGGCCGTCCGGGCGCGGCCGCCACGGTCGCGCAGATCGACGCACTGCGCTCGCGGGGCCAGTACATGGCGGCCTCCGTTCCCGACGGCCAGGGCGAGCGCGGGTCACGGCTGCGGGCGGCGATCGGGCCGCGGGTCGCCGAGTTCTATGCGCGCATGGGCTGGCAGCAGCGTTCGCTCCGGGCCGACCTGGCGATCCTCGACCGGGGCTGGGAGGGGTTCCTGGCCACCAAGGTGCTGCTGTCGGTGTCCGGGCTGCTGTTCGGGCCGCTGATCGCCTCCGGGCTGTGGCTGACCGGCCTCAGCCGCAGCCTCCTCGTCCCGGTGTGGCTCTCGCTCGCCTGCATGGCGCTGTTCTTCTTCCTGCCGGACCTGGAGATCCGCAACAACGCGCAGGAGAAGCGCAAGGACTTCCGCCGGGTGGTCGGCGCCTACCTCGACCTGGTGGCCATGAACCTGGCGGGCGGCCGCGGTCTGCCCGAGGCCCTGATGGCGGCCGCCGAACTCAGCGACGGCTGGGCACTGCGGCGGATCCGGGACGCGCTCACCGACGCCCGGCTCACCGGCGTCAGCCAGTGGGTGGCACTCGGCCGGCTCGGCGACCGGCTCAACGTGGACGAGCTGAAGGACCTCTCGGCCGCCCTCGGCCTGGTCGCCGACGACGGTGCCAAGGTCCGCCAGTCGCTCGCGGCCCGGGCCGAGACCATGCGGCACCGCGAGATGGCCGAGATCGAGGGCCAGGCCGGCGCCCAGTCCCAGTCCATGCTGGTGGCCCAGCTGCTGCTCTGCGCGGCCTTCCTGATCTTCCTGACCTTTCCCGCCGTCATGCGGGTGCTCCAGTGGTGAACCGCCGGTCGGAGCAGATCACTTCACACCTCCAAGGGGGACATGCAATGCGGATTCCGGTGATATCGCACCCTGCGCTCGACTACACCAAGGTCATGCTGCTCGCCCGGATCGAGCGGGCCCGCGACAGGGGCACCGACCGGGGTGCCTCCGCGGTCGAGTGGGTGATCATCTCGGCGATCATCGTCGCCATCGTGATCGTCGTCGGCACGCTGCTCTACAACGCCCTGGAGACGAAGGCCAAGGACACCGGTGAGTGCATCACCGGCTCCACCCACAGCAACAGCGGTAAGTGCAAGTAACCCGGCCAAACCGGGTGTTGTGACCAGGAACGGGGGTGAAGGACAGTGCGACGGCGGATCCGCGCGCTGCGGGCACGGCTGCAGGACGACTCCGGCATGAGCACGGTCGAATTCGTCTTCCTCACCCCCGTCCTGTTCATGATCATCCTGGCGGCGGTGCAGTTCGCGATGTACTTCTTCGCCCAGGAGGTCGTCGAGGCCTCCGCACAGGCCGGGGCCCGCAAAGCCCGTGCCACCGCGGACCGTTCGGGCGACTGGGACACCCAGGCCTGCCGGAAGGCCGGCGACTACGTCGACAGCCTCGGCCCCCAGCTGGTCCTCGGCCCGACGTGCAAGCGGCTCGCGGCCGGCGACCAGGTCGGTGTGCGGGTCGAGGCCGACGTCCCGAGCGTGGTGCCCTTCCTGGACCTGCACGTGGTCTCGACCTCGATCGGACCGATCGAAAGGTTCGTCCCGGATGGCGGCTGACTGGTTCAGGCGCCGCCGTGCGGCGTTGCGGCGGCACCCCGACGCGGGTGTCAGCGCGGTCGAAATGGTCTTCCTGGCACCGCTGCTGATGCTGTTCGTGCTGGTGCTGGTCGCCTTCGGGCTGCTGGTCCGGGCCAAGAGCTCGCTGGACGGCGCCGCCCGCGACGCGGCCCGCGCCGGCTCGCTCGAGCGCACCCGTCCGGCGGCCGTCCGGGCGGCCGCCGCCGCGGCCGCCGCGGACGCGGCGTCGATCTGCTCCGGCGGCAAGGTCACGGTCGAGGACACCGGCGGGCCGTTCGTGTCCGGCGGGATGTTCACCGTCCGGGTCAGCTGCGAGGTGCACGGGCTGGCCTCGCTCGGCCTCGACGTCTCCACCCACGTGGAAGCGACCTCCACCGCTCCCCTCGACACCTTCCGGAGGACGGGATGACCTGGCTCCGGCGCCGCCTCTCGGGCGACCGCGGCTCGGGGTCGGTCGCCGCGGTGCTCTTCGGGCTGCTCTTCATCACCCTGGCCGCCTTCGTCATCGACGGGGGCCTCTCCATCCACCAGCGCGAACGCGCCGCCGACATCGCCGAACAGGCCGCCCGCTTCGCCGCCGGCCACATCGACGTGGACGCACTGCGGAGCGGCGGCGCGGTCGCCGTCGACACCGCCGCCTGCACCGACAACGTCAGGACGTTCGCCCGCCGCTCGGGTCTCTCCGACGCCGACGTCGCGCAGTCCTACTGCGAGCCCGTGGGCACGAACGCCGTCACCGCACACATCGCCCTGACGTACACGCCCGCGATGATCAACATGTTCTACACGGACAGCCTGACCGTGCACGGCAAGGCGACGGCCGAGGCGGTCGTCCAGTAACAGCAACGGGAGAACCATGCGACTTCGTACGGTAGGAACCGCCATCGCCGCCGGCGCCCTCGGCATGGCCGCACTCACGGGGTGCGGCAGCAACGGCGCCAAGAGCACGGACGCCCCGACCATCGCCGGAGCCGCCACCGGTTCGGCCTCGCCGTCCGCGAGCGCATCGCCCTCCTCCGCCGCCGGCGTCCCGGAGGCGGTGCTTCCCGACGGAGTCACCCTGACGGTCGAGGCCCAGCCCACCGGCGACCCGCAGAAGGATGCCGTCCTGGCCGGCGTCACCGCCCGGTACCGGGCGGTCTACCAGGCCATCGGGCGCCAGGACCCGGAGGACGCGCTCTACAAGCAGTGGACCACCGCGACCGTCAAGACCGCCAGCGCCCGCCAGCACGACCGGACGTACATCGCGAACCTGGTCGGCAAGAAGCACACCGTCACCGGCGCCTACCGCGTCTACGACCCGAAGTTCGTCACCGTCGACGCCGCCAAGGCGAACGTCACCTGGTGCGAGGACCAGACCAAGGCGTTCGCCAGGGAGGTCGCCACCGGCAAGGTCCTGACCACCACTCCGAGCCGGACCGACTACATCTTCTTCGACGCGATCCTGGAGAAGGCTGCGGACGGACGCTGGCTCACATCTGCCCTCCTCGGACACGAAGGAGATTCACGGTGCCAGTAGCAAGGAGACTCCCCGCCGCCGTCCTCACCGCACTCGCCGTCCTGTGCCTCACCCCGCCCCCGGCGCAAGCCGGTGACGGCGGTGGCACCGGATCCCCGACCGGCGCGTGCTCGTTCCCGACCGTGGTCATCAACAGCCAGAACGTGCGGTCGCAGATCTCGTGCAGCAGCAAGTCCACCGGCGGCAGCCAGGCGGCCGTGACCGACTGGAAGCCACCGACCTGCTGGTGGGAACCGTCCATGACCTCGGCCGAGTTCCGGCAGGTCTACCAGACGATCAACAAGATGATGCACATCGACAACGTGCCGGTGGAGGAGATCAGGCAGTTCGGCGAGCTCTACGGCCCGCAGCTCTCCAACGACGACGCCACCGGGCGCTGGTACTCGTGGGTGTGCAACTCGAACGCCTCCACCGCCGAGTGGTCCGACACCGGGATCCCCGGCGGCTGGCCCTGGCGGTGGGTGAACAACGGGACGCCGAGCGTCGGCGGGCGGACCGTCCTGAACACCACGGTCCTCGCGGAGATCGCCGCGAGCGCCCTGCGCATCCCCGACACCCGGGTGACCCTGTCGCCGGAGCCGGCCTCCCAGACGGTGAACCTGCCGACCTGGATCTGGGTCGACGCCAAGACCATCCCCGCGCAGTCCGCCACCGCCTCGCTGCCCAGGTTCAACATGAGCGCGACCGTCACCGCCGTGCCCACCCGGCTCGACATCACGGTGAGCGGTCCGGACGCGGACGCCTCCCCGTCCCGACTGAGCTGCAAGGTGAAGCCGGACGGCTCGATCGGCACGGCCTGGCACGCAGGGGCGGCCGGCGGCTCGGACTGCTCGCTCACCTTCCTGCGAGCGACCGTGCACGCCCGGAACAGCCTCACGGCGACCCTGGTGTGGGACGTGAACTTCAGTGCGGGCGGCGCCGGTTGGCCGCGGCACGTGCAGGTCTCGGCACCGCCGCAGGAGATCACCGTCAAGGAGATCCAGACCGTCGTCACGGGCTGACCGGACAGACCGCACGAGCACGGCCCCGGGAAGGGCGGCGACCGCCGGGGCCGTGCGCCGGCCGGCCTTCGACGGTTGGTCAATTCATGGCAGCGGATATCACCCCCCAGTAGAATATTCCGGCAGCTCAACGCTCAACTTCATTCATTTCCGGCCCTGTTCACTCACACCTGCACAGGGGTCGCGGCGCTTGCCGCTCATCGTTCCTGACGGACCAACAGAGGACTGGCGTGGTATTCGGGGGAAAGAACAGGCCTGGACCGGGCAACGGTCCGCAGCGCACGGCCGCGGACGTCCTGCGTGCATTCGCCGCCGCAGTGGCGCTCCTCGCCCTGGTCGGCGGCATCCCGTACGGGCTCGTCCGGTACGTGGGCTGGCCGCTGCCACACGAGGTGCCGACGCTGGAGCTGCTCCGCGAACCGATCACCACCGAGGTGTTCGTCGACGTCCTCGCGGTCGCGGTGTGGCTGGTGTGGGCACAGTTCCTGTTCTGCGTCCTGGTCGAGTTGCGGGCGGCGGTGTCCGGGATCGGGATGCCGGTCCGGGTCCCCGCCGCCGGAGCCACCCAGGCACTGGCCCGCAAACTCGTGTCGACCATGCTGTTCGTGTCGGCCGGCGCCACCGTCCTGGTGCCCACACTCGCCGGCACCGCCGTGGCCGCCGAGCCCACCGTCCGTCCCGTCGCCTCCGCCACGGCGACCGCGGCACCGGCCGCGCAGGACGGGACCGGCACCGCCACCACCGCGCCGACCGCCGGCCGGACGGACGGCCCGGCATCGGCCACCGCCGTACCCCAGGCCCGGCAGAGCACCGACGGAACGAAGTTCTACCGGATCCAGCCCCCCGACGGCAGGCACCACGACACCCTCTGGGACATCGCGCAGCGCCACCTCGGCGACGGCAGGCGCTACCAGGAGATCTTCCGGCTGAACAAGGACCGCCTGCAGCCGGACGGGGCCAAGCTGTCCAACTCCGAACTGATCCGGCCCGGCTGGATCCTGGAGATGCCGGCCGACGCGGTCGGCGGCGACCTGGTGGACCGTGCCGACCTCGGCACCGCCCCGGCCACTGCGGACGGGCCGGCGGGACACGAAGTCGTGGTGCACCCCGGTGACACGCTCTCCGGGATCGCCCAGGAGACCCTCGGCGACGGCGACCGCTACCCGGAGCTCTTCGAGGCCAACCAGGGTCGGCAGATGGCGGACGGACGGGCCCTGACCGACCCCGACCTGATCTTCCCCGGCTGGAAGATCACCCTCCCCTCGCCCGACCGACCCGCCGCAACCCCGCCCACCCAGGCGCCGGCGACGCAGGCACCGACAACGCAGGCACCGGCCACTCAGACGCCTGCCGCCCGGACACCCGCCACCCAGGCGCCCGCGGTCCAGGCACCCGCCACGCAGGCACCTGCAACCCAGGCGCCGACCGCCCAAGCACCGGCACCCGCCACGCAGGCACCGACCACCCAGGCACCGACGGCCGGCGCCTCCTCGGCGACTGCCCCGGCCTCCTCCTCCGGTACCGACAAGCCCGCCGCGCCGTCCGCGCCCGCCTCGACGCCGGAGCCCTCCACCGTCGCCGCCGGCGTGTCGGCCGCGGACAGCGACTCCGCCGTCCCCGGCATCGTCGCCGCGGTGACCTGGGGCGGCATGCTCGCCGCCGGTGTGGTCTCCGCGCTGGCGCTCAAGCGCCGTCTCCAGCAGCGCAACCGGGCCTCCGGACGCCAGGTGCGGCTGCCTCGCACGCCCGCGGCGCAGGCCACGGGCGGGCAGCCGGCCGCCCGGGCGGGCGCCTTCGAGGACCCGGCCGCCGGCCCGCAGCACACGGAGCTGGACGCGCTCTCCGCCCGACTGGCCGAGTTCGAACTCCGCATGCGGGCGACCGAGGACCCGCAGGGTGCCGAGCTGGTCGACCGCGCGCTTCGGACCCTGGCGGCCCGCGTCACCGCTGCCGGCCGCGTCCTGCCGGCGCTCGCGGCCGCCCGGCTGACGCCCGGCCCGGCCGGGACGCTCTCGCTGCACCTGCAGGCGCCCGACTCCGAGCCGCTGCCGCCGTTCGCGCTCGCCGGGGACGGGTCCGACCCGTGTCACTGGGTGTGCCCGGCCACCGGCGCCGAGCTGCTGGCGGAGGAGGAGGCGCGGCAGGTCTGCTCGCCCTACCCGGCGCTGGCGACCCTCGGCCGGGAGGCGGACGGGTCCCTGGTGCTGGCGAACCTGGAGGCCTTCGGGGTGCTGCTGGCCCCGACCGATCCGGCCGACGCCCGGGCGGTGCTCCGGGCGATCGCGGTCGAGCTCGCGACCGCACCGTGGTCGGACGACCTCTCGGTGCTGCTGGTCGGCCTCGGCTCGGGTCTGACGTCGATCGGCGACGGGTACGGCCGACTGGCGGTCGCCGAGGACCTGCCGACCGCACTCGGCGAGCTGCGCTCGTGGGCCCGGGTGATCCGTACCGCGCTGGCGGACAGCCGGACGGACTCGGTGGCGACGGCCCGCTCGCAGTCGGTCACCCCGGACGCCTGGACGCCGAAGGTGGTGCTGTCCGCCGAGGCCCTCGCCGAGCACGTCGGTCAGCAGGAGCTGACCGACACGCTCTCCGGTGCCTGCGCGGCGATCGTGGCTGCGGCAGCCGTGCCGGACGACGGGGTGGTCCGCCTTCCCGGGGCTGCGGGCGGGCTGCTGACCCTCGGGCCGCTGACCTGCCGGCTGACGCCGCAGCGACTGGACGAGGAGGACTACGCCGCGCTGCTCGGGCTGTTCGGACTGGCCGCGGAGCCGGCCCCGGAGTCCACCGGGGCGGCCGACCCGGCCGAGCCGCTCTGGGCCGCTCCGCCCGTGCCCGCCGAGTCCGGCGCGGCCGGGCAGCCGGAGGTCCCGGAGGCTCTGCCGGAGACCTCGGGGCCCCAGATCTCGCTGCTGGGCCACCCGGTGGTGACCGACACGGCGGTCGCGATCGACGCCGCCGCCTCCGCCAGGCTCACCGAGATCGCCGCCTGGATCGCCCTGCACCCCGGTGCCGAGCCGGACGCGCTGGCGGCCGAGGTGTGGCCGTCCGGCGCCACGCTGCCCTATCGCAGCGCCCAGTTGTCGGCGCTGCGGCGCTGGCTCGGCACGGACGCGGAGGGCGGGCAGCACCTGCCCGCCGAGTCGCCGGGCGGGCTGGTGCTGGGACCGGAGGTCGGCTGCGACTGGCAGGTCTTCCGGAGGCTGGCCGAGCGCGGGTTCGCCCTGGGTGCGGCGGGGGCGGTCGAGCTCTCGGCGGCCCTGGCCCTGGTGCGCGGGCGCCCGTTCGACGGGGTGCCGCCGCGCCGGTACGCCTGGGTGGAGTACCACCGGCAGCTGATGGTCGCCGCGATCGTGGACGTGGCGGTGCGCCTGGCGGAGCTCCGGCTGGCGGAAGGCGACCGCGCAGCGGCCCGGGAGGCCGTCGACACCGGTCTCACCGTGGAGCCCGGCGCGGAGGTGCTGTACCGGCTCGGGCTCCAGGCCGCCGACCGGATGGGCGACCGGGCTGCCGTCGAGTCCTACGCGATCCGGCTCGACACCCAGCTGCAGCACCTGAACGCCGAGTTGCAGCCGGCGACCGCGGAGCTGCTCCATGTGCTCGCCGACCCGTCCGATCCGCGGACGGCGTACGCGCGGCAGTGACGCCACCGCCGGGCGGGGTCACCCCCGCCCGGCGGTGCGGTCGCTGTTCCCTCAGTCCCAGAGCGCGCCGAGCGCGAGCAGTTCGTCGCGGTACTCGATGCGCTCGGCCCACTCCGCGGGCCAGGCGGACTCGCCGTGGTGCGCACCGGCGAAGGCACCGGTGAGGCAGGCGATGGAGTCGGAGTCGCCTGAGGAGAAGGCCGCGCGGCGCACCGCGGCGACCGGGTCGTCGGGCAGCAGCAGGAAGCACAGCAGGCCGGTGGCGAAGGCCTCCTCGGCGATCCAGCCGGCGCCGGTGATCTCGCAGGGGTCGGTGTCGAGGGAGGGCCGGGCGAGGGCCGCGTCCAGCCGGTCGAGGACGAAGAGGCACTCGTCCCAGCCGCGGGCGATGAACTCCTGCGCCGAGTGGTCCTGGGCCTGCTCGGCGAGGTCGCCGAGCCAGAACTCGTCGTAGCGGGTGCGGTTCTCCAGCGCGTACGCGCGGAGCAGGCGCGGCAGTTCGGCCGGCTCCGTGCCGGTGGCGAGCAGCCGCACGGTGTACGCGGTGAGGTCGCTCGCGGCGAGCGCGGTGGGGTGGCCGTGCGTCAGCCCGGACTGCAGCTGGGCCGCACCGGCCATCTGGTGCACCGTCAGGTCGCGGACCAGGCCGAGCGGGGCGACCCGCATGTTGGCGCCGCAGCCCTTGGAGCCGACGTCGCTCGCCTCCTGCCAGCGGCGGCCGTCCTGGCTGAGGCGCCAGCAGGAGCGCATGCAGGTACGGCCGGGGGCGCGGGTGTTCTCCGGCGAGCGCCACCAGTCGACGAACTCCTCGCGCAGCGGCCGCTCCAGGCGCAGCGGGGTGAGCGCGCCGCGCTCCAGGGCGGTGCGCAGGCCGCGGCCCAGGGCGAGCGTCATCTGGGTGTCGTCGGTGACCCGGGCGGGTGCGGGCAGCGGGAGCCGCCGCCAGTCCTGGCAGCCCGCCGCGATGCCCGCCATGGTGTCGAACTCGGTCGGGTGCCCCATGGCGTCCCCGATCGCCAGACCCAGCAGTGCCCCCGTCGCTGCTCCCACAGCTCCTCCTGTACGCCTCAGACCTCGACCAGCAGTTCTTCGAGCCCGCGGATCACGTACCCGGGCTGCCAGGCGGGCTCGCGGACCAGCCGCAGGCCGGGCGCCCGGCGGAGCAGTGCACCGTACGACTCGTTGAGTTCCAGTCTGGCGAGCGGGGCGCCGAGACAGAAATGGATTCCGGCGCCGAAGGTGATGTGCGGGTTGTCGGTGCGGCCGATGTCCAGCCGGTCCGGGTCGGCGAAGCGCTCGGGGTCGCGGTTGGCGGAGCCGAAGAGCAGCGCGACCTCGGAGCCGCGCGGGATCACCGTGCCGCCGACCTCGATGTCCTCCAGCACCCAGCGCTCGAACATCTGCAGCGGGGTGTCGTAGCGCATCAGTTCCTCGACGGCGGTGGGCAGCAGTTCGTCCACCGAGGCGCGCAGCCGGTCGAGTTCGTCTGGGTTGCGGAACAGCGCCCACCAGCCGTTGCCGGTGGTGTTGACGGTGGCCTCGTGGCCGGCGTTGAGCAGCAGCACGCAGGTGGAGACCACCTCCTGCTCGCTGAGCACGTCGCCCTCGTCGGCGACCAGGGCGAGGGCGCTGATCAGGTCGTCGCCGGGGTCGGCGCGGCGCTCGCGGATCAGGGCGCGCAGGTAGTCGGAGAACTCGGTACTGGCGCGCACCGCCCGCTGCGCCGTCTCCTCGGTCGGGTTGAGCTCGAACATGCCGGTGATGTCGGCCGACCAGGGGCGCAGCAGGTGCCGGTCGCTCTCGGGCACGCCGAGCATCTCGGCGATGACGGCGACCGGCAGCGGCTCGGCGACCTTGGCGATCAGGTCGCCGCCGCCGTCGGCGAGCAGCCCGGTGACGAGGTCGTCGGCCATCCTGGCGACGGTGGGGCGCAGCGACTCGACCCGCCGCGGGGTGAAGGCCTTGGCGACCAGCCGCCGGATCCGGGTGTGGTCGGGGGCCTCCAGGTCGAGCAGGCCGTTGTCGTTGAGGGTGTGGAAGGGCTCGTGCGCGGGGTCGGGCTGCGGTCGGCCGAACTCCTCGTGGGTGAACCGGTGGGTGTAGGTGCGGCCGAGGCGGCGGTCACGCAGCAGGGCGGAGACGTCGGCGTGGCGGGCCACCAGCCACTGCCCGCTGGGCTCGTACCAGCTGACCGGCGCCTTCTCCCGCAGTTCGGCGTACGCGTCGTACGGGTGGGCGACGAATGCCGCCGACCACGGGTCGAAGCCACCGGTTGCCATCGTCCGACTCCCTCTTCCTCGGGGACGGCCCATGCTACGCGCGTCACCCGGCCGGGGCGGGCGGCCCGGCTGTGGCGGCCGCCGGTCAGCCCCGGCTGTCGGCGATGATCCGGCGGACCAGCTGCGGCAGGGCCTGCGAGATCGGCTCGCGGACGACCTCCTCGGCGGCCTCGTCGTAGGCGGTGGGCTCGGCGTTGACGACGATCAGGCGGGCGCCGTGGTCGACGGCGACCTGGGCGAGGCCGGCCGCCGGGTGGACCTGGAGCAGGGTGCCGACGGCGATGAAGAGGTCGCAGTTCTGGGCGATCGCCGCGGCCTGGGCGAGCACCTGCTCGTCCAGCATCTCGCCGAACATCACGGTGCACGGCTTCAGTACGCCGCCGCAGGCCAGGCAGGCCGGGTCGTCCTCGCCGGCGGCGACCCGGGCGAGGGCCTCCTCCATGGTGCTGCGCACCCGGCAGCGGACGCACTGCACCCGGTGGGCGGTGCCGTGGAGTTCGAGCACCTTGCGCTCGGGCAGGCCCGAACGCTGGTGCAGGCCGTCGACGTTCTGCGTGAGGACGCGCAACGGCAGCCCGGAGCGCTCCAGTTCGACCAGGGCGAGGTGCCCGGCGTTCGGCCGGGCGCCGGCCGCGCCGACCTCCTGCCGCATCCGCCAGGAGCGCCTGCGGATGTCGGGATCGGCCAGGTACGGACCGATGGTGACCAGCTCCTGCGCCTTCGGGTCACGCTGCCACAGGCCCTTCGGGCCTCGGTAGTCGGGGATGCCGGAGTCGGTGGAGATGCCCGCGCCGGTCAGGACGGCGATCAGGGGCCGCTTGGCGTTCATGGTCCGGACGGTACGCGGCGGCCCGCCGCGGGCGCCACCGGAAAAACCGGGTGCGCGCCGTGCTGCGGCTGCGCACACTGGCGGCGAACCCCACCGTCGAAGGAGTCCTGTGCAGGGTGCCGTCACCGTCTCGCCGTCCGAGGTGCCCGAGCTGCTGCTCGGTCTGGCGACCGTCCGCCCGGTCTTCCTGTGGGGTGCGCCCGGCATCGGAAAGTCCTCCCTGGTCCGGGAGTTCGCCTCCTCGCTCGGCCTGGAGTGCGTGAGCCTGATCGGTACCCAGCTGGCACCGGAGGACCTGGTCGGCGTCCCGCAGATCACCCCGGACGGCCGCTCCCGGTTCTGCCCGCCGGAGTCCGTCGCCCGCGACGAGCCCTACTGCCTGTTCCTGGACGAGCTCAACGCCGCCTCGCCCGACGTGCAGAAGGCCTTCTACTCGCTGATCCTGGACCGCCGGATCGGCTCCTACGAACTGCCGCCCGGCTCGATCGTCATCGGCGCCGGCAACCGGGCGACCGACGGTGCACTGGCCAGGCCGATGGCGTCGGCGCTGGTCAACCGCCTGGTCCACGTCCACCTGCGGGCCAGCTCGACGGACTGGCTGGCCTGGGCCGCCGGCGCGGGCATCCACCCGTGGGTGCTCGACCACCTCACCGACCGGCCGGACCACCTGTGGTCGGCGCCGCCGAAGACCGAGGAGCCGTTCTCCACCCCGCGCGCCTGGCACATGCTCTCCGACGCGCTGCACTCCTTCGGCCCCGACATCACCGAGCCCACCCTCCAGGTGCTCGCGCACGGCCTGCTCACCCCGCAGCACGCGGTGGCCTTCTGCGGCTACGCCAAGATCGTCCGCCACGCCTACGGGCTGGACGCCATCCTCAAGGGCGACGCCCGCTGGCCCGGCCGCCCCGAGGACCGCGACCTGCTGTACTACCTCGCCGACGCCTTCCGCGGCCGGCTGGTCAAGGAGCTCCCGGCCCGCAAGGAACACGCCTCCGAGGGGCTGCGGCGCACCGCCTACCGCGCGAAGTCGCTGCTCGTGCAGCTCGCCGAGATCTCCGTGGAGGTCGCCCAGACGGTGATCGCCGACGGGCCGGACGGCAACCCGGTGCTGCCCTCCTGGTTCCTGATCGAGGCCGCCCGCGACATGCCGCGGCTGGTCGAGGCCCGCCGGTGAGCCGCGGCGCCGCCGGCCGACGGGCCGCCGCCCGCACCGGCGAGCAGCGCCCGGCCGACCCGGCCGCCGAGGCCTTCGCCGAGGCGGTCGCCCTCGTGCACCGCAACCACGCACTCGGCGCGATCGGCGCCCGGATCTGCACCGACCCCGACTGCACGGCCGTCCCCCGGGGCGGCTGGGCGGTCGTCGACTCCGACGGCACCGTCCACGCCGATGCCCGGCGCCGCGCCGAACCCGCCGAATGGGCCTGGGTGCTGACGCACTGCCTGCTCCACCTCGGCTTCGGCCACGTGCCCGCCGCCCACGGGAGGCGGACCCCTGCCGACGACGCCCTGCAGGCGGCCCGCTGCGCCGTCGTCCACCGCTTCCAGGCCACCTTCCAGGTCGGCCGCAGCCCGTTCGACCTGCCGCAGAACCTGCCCGCCGGGGACGAGGACGAACTCGCCCGGCGCTGGCGGCAGGACGGCGTGCCGGGCGTCCCGACCGCCTGCGGGCCCGGTCTGTCCGACCAGCTGCTGGTGCCGTGGTCCCGCTGGGACGACCCGCCGGACTGGACGACCGCCTTCGCCGCCGCCCTCACCCGCACCGTCTCCGCCGCCATGGACGTCGCCGGCGGACGCCGCTCCGGCCTCACCGCCGCCCGCGAGCCCGTCCGCCCGTGGACCCGGGCCCTGAACTGGTTCGTCTCCTCCTACCCGCTGCTCGGCGGCATCGCGGCCGGCATCACCCTGGTCGCCGACGCCGAACTCGCCCGCGCCCACGGCATCTCGGTGGCCGCCGTCAACGCCGCGGCCGGCGAGATCTACGTCAACCCGCTGCTGCACCTCACCGGCGAGGAATGGCGGTTCGTCCTCGGGCACGAGATGCTGCACGCCGCCCTGCGGCACGGCGAACGGGCCGGCGCCCGGGACCCGTACCTCTTCAACGTGGCCTGCGACTACGTCGTCAACGGCTGGCTGGTCGAGATGGACGTCGGCACCATGCCGGAGGGCTCGCTGTACGACCCGGAGCTCAAGGGCCTCTCCGCGGAAGAGGTCTACGACCGGATCGCCCGCGACCAGCGCCGGCTGCGGCGCCTCGCCACCCTCGCAGGCAAGGGCCGGCCCGACATCCTCGGCGAGGCGCTCGGCGACGTCCGCGACTACGTCGACCTGGACGAGTTCTACCGGCGCGGCCTGCAGCAGGGCTTCGAACTTCACGAACGCGACCGCGGCACCCTCCCGGCCGGACTGGTCGAGGAGATCCGCGCCCTCTCCCACCCGCCGCTGCCCTGGGACGCCCGACTCGCCCGCTGGTTCGACGAGTTCGTCCCCTCGCCCGAGTCCGTCCGCAGCTACGCCCGGCCGTCGCGCCGCCAGTCCGCCACCCCCGGCATCCCGCGGGCCGGGCGGTGGCGCCCGGAGACCGAGACCGCCCGCTGCACCTTCGGCGTCGTCCTCGACACCTCCGGATCGATGAGCCGGGCCCTGCTCGGCAAAGCCCTCGGCGCCATCGCCTCCTACGCCGCCGCCCGGGACGTCGCCGCCGCCCGCGTGGTCTTCTGCGACGCCGCACCGCACGACGCCGGGTACCTCCCGCCCGAGGAGATCGCCGGGCGGGTCCGCATCCGCGGCCGCGGCGGCACCGTCCTGCAGCCCGGGATCGACCTGCTGCAGCGCGCCGAGGACTTCCCGCCGGGGGCGCCGGTGCTGGTGATCACCGATGCCGAGTGCGACGTCCTGCGGGTGCGGCGCGAGCACGCCTACCTCGTGCCCCGCCACGCCGCCCTCCCCTTCACCCCCCGCGGCCCGGTCTTCCGCATGCAGTGACGGCCGGCGCCCCAGGTGCCTCCACGCGCCCCTCGGGGTGACCCCTCAGCACTGCGCCCCTTCGTGTCAGGGGGGTGGCAGGGGGATGGTGCCGCGGGGGCCTCGGCGGTTGCCGAAGAGGGAGGTGTCGACGGGGCGGGGCGGCGGGGGCCGCAGGCGGGGGACGGGGATGACGCCCCGTTCGTCCAGGGCGGCCGCCCAGGCCCGCAGGTCGGGGCGGGTGCCGAAGGGCCCGGCGGCCTCCCGCCAGAGCCGGCGGACGGCCTCGTGCTGCCGGTCGTTGAGCACGCCGGGCAGCGGCACCAGCGGCTGTCCCGGGGCGAGGTAGGCGGCCCGGGCGAGGACCCGGCCCACGACCAGGGCCGCCTTGTAGCGGTCGCTGTCCACGGTGGCGGCACTGCCGTTCGGCGAGAGCGGGTCGCCCCAGTCGGGGGTCTCGGCCTGGTCCAGGACGGGCCGGGAGCCGGCCCGCCGGATTCCGTCGCAGTCGATCAGGAACACCGCCGGCTCCGGCACCACCGTCCACAGGATGTTGGCCTGGGAGAGGTCCCCGACGACCAGGCCGTGCCGGTGCAGCCCGGCGACCAGGTCCACGATCGTCCGGGCGAGCACCAGACGCTGTTCCGGCAGGGGCCGTACCACACCGGCGGTCGCCGGCCGCTCCGGGTGCAGCAGGTACTGGAGTTCGGTCAGCTTGCGGCTGCCGGCCGCGGTCTGCCACCGCATGGCGTCGGGTGCGGCGCGCATGAGGAAGCCGGTGCAGCGGCCGGCGGTCAGGACCCGGCAGAGCGGCCAGGCCGAACGGGCGTCGAGGGCGCCGCGCTCCGCCTCGTCGAGGCCGCGCCGCAGCCGTACCAGTTCGGACAGGGCGGAGGCCTGCACCCGGGCCGGGTCGAGGTACTCCTTGTAGAGCAGGTCGAAGCCGCCGTCGAGCCGGTGGATGCGGCCCTGGCCGCCCGCGCCGACCACGCCGTCGAGCGCGAGGTCCGCGAGGTCGAGGTCCCCGCCGTCGGCGACCGCGGTGGCGACCGCGCCGGTCACCGCTCGCCCTCCCAGAGGCAGACGACGCTGCGGTCGTCGTCGTAGCTGCGGACCCTGATCTGCGCCTGCCACAGGTACTCGGCGAGGCCGGGCACCGTGCCGCCGCCCCACCGCTGCGTATAGAACTCGGCCACGCCGGGCTCCTTGACCAGCGGATTGGCGAGGCCGTCGGTGCACATCACCAGGACGTCGCCGGGCAGGCCGTCGGTGACCAGGTCCACCACGGGGGCGCCGAAGTTGACCGGGAGGGCCTCGGTGCCGGTGTCGAAGACGGCGCCCTCGCCGGCGATCCGTTCCAGCGACTCCCATCTGCCGCCGCGCAGCCGGAACAGCCCGCCGTCGCCGACGGCGAGGAAGCCGCGGACCCGGGACTGCGGGTCGGTCGGCACCAGCAGGGCCCGCAGGGTGGTGGCGTACTCGGCGGGGCCGTGCCCGGCCTTCTCCGCCTCGGCCCGCAGGCGCTCGGCGACCCGGCCCATGACGACGTGGGCGTGCCGGGCGAAGCCGTTCCCGTCCCCGGCGTGGAGGGCGGCGGAGAGCCGCTCGGCGTCGTTCAGGAGGCAGCTGACGAGCAGTCGGCAGGCGCCGGCCGAACCGCGGTGGGAGTAGCGGGCCGACCCGACGCCGTCCGCCACCGCGAGGACGGCGATCCCGCCGACCCGGGCGAGCAGCACCGAGTCCTGGCGGCACTCCTTCGCGTAGCGGTGGGAGTCGCCGCGGATGGAGGCGGCGCGGACGGTGGCGGAGCCGACGGTGCCGCCGTCGACCACGGTGTCCGGGACCATGGCGGCGAACAGGTCGGAGCCGGTCTCGGTCAGTTCGCCGGGCTCGGCCGGGTAGGCGGGCGGACGGACGCCGGTGTGCGCCGCGGGGCCGAGGCCCGGGTCGTGCCCGGGATGGTCGGCGGTCGGCCGCAGGACGGCCATGGCCACGGTCTCCTCGACCCCGGCCTGCTGCGGCCGCTCGGCCTGCCGGTGCACGTAGGACCGGTCGTCCGGCGGTACGGGTGCGGCGGAGGCGGGCGGGGGCTCCCACGGCGGGACGGCGGTGTCCGGCCGCTGCTGCGCCGGCCGGTAGCCGGTGTGCTGCGGGGGCGGTGGCTCCCACGGCGGAACGGCCGGGCCGGCCGGGCGGCCGTCGGCCTGCTCGGTGCGCTGCGGTGCCTGCAGGGGCGGCCAGCGCCATTCGGCCGCCGCGGCGGCGGCGTGCGGGTTCCGGTGGGCCGACCCGTCCCGGCCGGCGTGCTCCTCGTTCATCGGCTCGTTCCCGTTCACAGCTTGTCGAGGGAGACGCTGGTGAAACCGGGCACGTGGTCGTCGACCTGCAGGCTCATGCCCTCGCCGGCCCGGGCACCGCTCGCCGAGCGGACGATCGAGCGGGTGAGGCTGCCGGCGAACTCCTTGAGCGCCTCGGCCGGCTTCACGTTGTCGTCCTGCTGCATGAACGCCTTGAAGGTGGCGACGTGGCCGATCACGGACTGGTCCGCCGTGCCGATGCCGAAGGCGATGATGTGCGGCCGGTAGGCCGATCCGAGCAGCTCGTCGTAGCCGAGCTCCCAGCCGCCGTCGGTGGGGACGCCGTCGGAGAGGAAGAACACCACGGGTCGGTAGACGTCGTGCCCCTGGGCCTTCAGCGCGGGCACGTCCCGCTCGATCGCCGACCGCAGGACGCGGAAGGCGCTGCCGAACGAGGTGAACCCGCCCGCCTGCAGCCGCGGCAGCGCGGTCACCTCTCCGAGGTCGACCAGCGGCTGGAGCTCCTTGGCGTCGTCGGAGAAGCCGATCAGCGCGAAGCGGGTCTTGTCGGCGATGGTCGGGTTGGTGCTGATCTCACTGTGCAGTGCGACCAGCGCGTCGTTGAGCACGTCGATGTCGCCGGACATCGAGCCGGACTCGTCGCACACCATGTAGAAGGGGAGGATCTGCACTGCGCTGTCTCCAGGTTCGAGGGACGGGTCGGGAGCCGGAGGGGCTCACCGGGTGTAGAAGTAGATCTCCAGGGACGCGTGCCGGGGGTTGTCCTCCAGCGAGATGAAGTCCCGGGTGGTGGCGCCCGCGAACATCTCCGGACGGGCCTGCGGCAGCAGGCCGTTGACCGTGTGCGCATAGGCCTGGCCGAGTCCGGGGTCGCGGTTGCTGCCGAAGGTGAGGACGACGGCGGCCCGCCGGCCGCGGTGGGCCTCGGTGGCTGCACGGATCTGCGCGGTGGCCGCCGTGTCGTCGCCGGACACCCGGATGGTCACCGGGTCGTGCTCGACACCGCGCGGGCCGGTACTGACCGGGGACGGGCTCGCGGACGGCGACGGGCCGGTCGGTGCCGACGGCGACGGGCGGGCGCCGCGTTCGGCGGCGACCGGGTCGCCCTGGTCGCCCATCGCCACCAGGGCCAGCACCAGCAGCATGTCCGCGAAGAGCCAGCCGGCCATGGCCAGGCCGTCGGCGCGGGCCCGCCCGGGGCGCGGACGGCGGATCATCCGGCCGCCTTGCGCAGCGTCAGCCGGTCCGCCTCGAGCAGGGAGGTGCCGCTCTCCACGGGAGCGGCCGGGTGCTCCTTGCCGGGGGCTTGGGGCTCGACGCGGGCACCGGGGGCGGGCTGCGGGCCCCGCTCGCGGAGCAGGTCGGCGGCCTGCCGCGCCCCGTCGTCGGCGTGTCGGGCCGCAGTGTCGGCGTGCCGGGCCGCGGCGTCGGCCCGGTGCGCGGCGTGGTCGGCCCGGCGGGCGGTGTCATCAGCGTGCCGGGCGGCCGCACGGGCGGCGGCGGAGGCGCCGGCGACCTGTTCGCCCAGCTCGGCGAGGTGCCGGGTGAGGCCGTCGAGGCGTTCCAGTACCCGCCCGCTGACGTCGGCGGCGAGTTCCGCGCCGGTGGTGAAGCCGCGCTGCGCCGCCGCCAGGTCGCGGACGGCCTCCTCGACGCGGGTGCCGGCGTCGGCCAGTTCGGCGCCGACGGCCTCGGCGGAGTCCCGGACGGCAGCGGCCGCATCGGCCAGCCGCCGGCCGCTGCGGTCGACCAGCCCGTCGGTGGCGGCCGCACCGTCGCGGACGGTCTCCACCAGCTTCTCGGCCCCGGCGGCCACGGCCTGCTCGACCCGGCCGGCGGCCCGCTCCACGTCGCCGACGGCCGCCCGCAGCGGGGCCACCGAGGCGGCGACGTCGGCGAGCTGCCCCCGGGCGTCGAGCACGGTGTCCCGGACGGCCTCGGCCGCGCTGCCGAGTTCGCGCTGGGCCTGCACGGCCTGCTCGCCGAGCCGCTCCAGGGTCTCGGCGGCGCCGGTGAGTTCGGCGGCGAAGCGCTGCGGCGAGGCCCGCCGGTGCTCGTGCAGGGCGGCCTGGGCACGGGTCAGCAGCGGGGCCAGCTCGGCGAGCAGGCCCTCCGCCGTCCGGGCGGACTCGGCCTCGCGGCGCTCGGCCCCGCTCCGCTTGAGGCCGTGCACCACCGACAGCACCAGCAGCAGGCCGATCACCGCGCTGGCGCCGGCCGCGACGTGGCCGAAGGTGGCCCAGGAGCCGAGCCGCCCGTCGAAGCCGGTCTGCCAGAGCTGCAGGAAGGGGCGGCCCGCCTGCCGCGGGTCGCTGCCGATCAGGGCCTGGTAGGCGCTGGTGGCACGCATCAGGCCGAACCAGGTGACCAGCAGCGGCACGAACACCAGCGCGCCGATGCCGACCTCGACGAGGGACCACATCCTGGCCTCGCCGCGGCCGGCCGGCGTCACGCTCTCCGGCCGGACGAAGGAGTGCAGCAGGTCGAGCTCGGCCCACGGCCCCGGGTCGCCCGGGCCGTCCAGGGCGGCCGCGAGCGCCTCCAGCTCCGCGCTCCGTCCGGCGAGTTCCGGCTTCCCGGCGAGCCCGCGCAGCCCGGACGCGATCGTGACGTGGTCAAGGAGCCCGCCCCGGGCCATGGCACCGTTCCCTCTCGCTGCTGCCGACGCGCGCGCAGCCCGGGGCACACCCGGGCCGGCTGCGGCAGGAGTCCTGGCGGCAGGGAAGACACGCACTGGACCGCTCGTCGATTCGGCGCCCCCACCTCGCGCGGCGAGCGTAGCGCAGACCATCGCGCGCCATGCCCAACTCCGTTCAATTGCAGGGCAGTTCGAACGCCCGACGGAAACGGTCCGACCACTGAACCACCGGCCCCGGAACCCACAGGAAACGCCGCAGGGCGGCCACCCCGGAAGGGGTGACCGCCCTGCGGCGTTCAGGACCTGTGGACTCAGCCGGTGTACGGGCCGTAGTCGTAGTCGTCCAGCGGGACCGCCTGGCCGGAGCCGGCGCCGAAGGGCGACAGGTCGTAGTCGTCGTAGCCGACGGCCGAGTACATGGCGGCCTTGGCCTCCTCGGTCGGCTCGACCCGGATGTTGCGGTAGCGGGGCAGACCCGTACCGGCCGGGATGAGCTTACCGAGGATGACGTTCTCCTTGAGGCCCAGCAGCGGGTCCGACTTGGCGTGGATCGCCGCGTCGGTGAGCACCCGGGTCGTCTCCTGGAAGGAGGCGGCCGACAGCCAGGACTCGGTGGCCAGCGAGGCCTTGGTGATACCCATGAGCTGCGGACGGCCGGAGGCGGGGTGGCCGCCCTCGGACACCACGCGGCGGTTCTCCTGCTCGAAGCGGCCGCGCTCGACGAGCTCGCCCGGGAGCAGCTCGGCGTCGCCCGACTCGATGATCGTCACGCGGCGGAGCATCTGCCGGATGATGATCTCGATGTGCTTGTCGTGGATCGACACACCCTGCGAGTTGTAGACCTTCTGGACCTCGGCGACCAGGTGGACCTGGACGGCACGCTGGCCCATGATGCGCAGGACGTCGTGCGGGTTGGTGGCACCGACGGTCAGCTTCTGGCCGACCTCGACCGCCTCGCCCTCGCTCACCAGGAGCTTGACGCGCTTGGAGACCGGGTAGGCGATCTCGTCGCTGCCGTCGTCCGGGGTGACGACGATCTTGCGGGTCTTCTCGGTGTCCTCGATGCGGACACGGCCCTGCGCCTCCGAGATCGGGGCCACACCCTTGGGGGTACGGGCCTCGAAGAGCTCGACGACACGCGGCAGACCCTGGGTGATGTCGTCACCGGCCACACCACCGGTGTGGAAGGTACGCATGGTCAGCTGGGTACCGGGCTCACCGATGGACTGGGCGGCGATGATGCCGACCGCCTCACCGATGTCGACCAGCTTGCCGGTGGCCAGCGAACGGCCGTAGCACATGGCGCAGGTGCCGACCGCCGACTCACAGGTGAGGATCGAGCGGGTCTTGACCTCGCCGATGCCGTGCCGGATCAGCTCGTCGATCAGCACGTCACCGAGGTCGGTGTTGGCGGTGGCAAGGAGCTTGCCGTCCACCGTGATGTCCTCGGCGAGCATGCGGGCGTAGACGCTGGTCTCGACGTCGTCGGCCTTGCGCAGCACGCCGTCGGCGCCCACGGAGCCGATCGACAGCTTGAGGCCGCGCTCGGTGCCGCAGTCCTCCTCGCGAATGATGACGTCCTGGGAGACGTCGACCAGACGACGGGTGAGGTAACCGGAGTCGGCGGTACGCAGGGCGGTGTCGGCGAGACCCTTACGGGCACCGTGGGTGGAGATGAAGTACTCCAGCACGGACAGGCCCTCGCGGAAGGACGCCTTGATGGGACGCGGGATCGTCTCGTTCTTGGCGTTCGACACCAGACCGCGCATACCGGCGATCTGACGCATCTGCATCATGTTTCCACGAGCACCCGAGTCGACCATCATGAAGATGGGGTTGGTCTTCGGGAAGTTCGCGGCCATGGCCTCGGCGACCTCGTTGGTCGCGCGGGTCCAGATGCCGACCAGCTCGCTCTTGCGCTCGTCGTTGGTGATCAGACCGCGCTCGTACTGCTTCTGGACCTTCTCCGCCTGCGCCTCGTAGCCCTCGAGGATCTGGGGCTTGCTCGGCGGGACGATGACGTCCGAGATCGAGACGGTGACACCGGAACGGGTCGACCAGTGGAAGCCGGACGCCTTCAGGTTGTCAAGCGTCGCGGCGACGACGACCTTCGGGTAGCGCTCGGCCAGGTCGTTGACGATGGCCGACAGCTGCTTCTTGCCGACCTCGTAGTCGACGAACGGGTAGTCCTCGGGCAGCAGCTCGTTGAAGAGCGCGCGGCCCAGGGTGGTGGTGATCCGGAAGGGCTCGCCCTCGGTCCAGGCGGCCGGCTGGCCGTCCGTCCACTCCGGGTCCACCTGGGGCGTCCAGCCGCGCGGCGGAACCGTGCCGGCGGGCAGGCGCAGGTCGATCTGGGCCTGGACGTCCAGCTCGCGGGCGTCGAAGGCCATGATCGCCTCGGCGGTCGACGAGAAGGAGCGGCCGGCGCCCTTCACGTTGTCGCGGTCCGAGGTGAGGAAGAACAGACCCAGCACCATGTCCTGGGTCGGCATGGTCACCGGCCGGCCGTCGGCCGGCTTGAGGATGTTGTTCGAGGACAGCATCAGGATGCGGGCCTCGGCCTGCGCCTCCGCGGAGAGCGGCAGGTGGACGGCCATCTGGTCACCGTCGAAGTCCGCGTTGAACGCGGTGCAGACGAGCGGGTGGATCTGGATGGCCTTGCCCTCGACCAGCTGCGGCTCGAAGGCCTGGATGCCGAGGCGGTGCAGGGTGGGTGCACGGTTCAGCAGGACCGGGTGCTCGGCGATGACCTCTTCGAGGACGTCCCACACGACCGGGCGGGCGCGCTCGACCATGCGCTTGGCCGACTTGATGTTCTGCGCGTGGTTCAGGTCGACCAGGCGCTTCATCACGAACGGCTTGAAGAGCTCCAGCGCCATGGCCTTGGGCAGACCGCACTGGTGCAGCTTGAGCTGCGGGCCGACGACGATGACCGAACGGGCCGAGTAGTCGACGCGCTTGCCGAGCAGGTTCTGGCGGAAACGACCCTGCTTGCCCTTGAGCATGTCGGACAGCGACTTCAGCGGACGGTTGCCGGGGCCCGTGACCGGGCGGCCGCGGCGGCCGTTGTCGAAGAGCGCGTCGACGGCCTCCTGGAGCATGCGCTTCTCGTTGTTCACGATGATCTCGGGGGCACCGAGGTCGAGGAGGCGCTTCAGGCGGTTGTTGCGGTTGATGACGCGGCGGTACAGGTCGTTCAGGTCGGAGGTCGCGAAGCGGCCACCGTCCAGCTGCACCATCGGACGCAGGTCCGGCGGGATGACCGGCACGCAGTCCAGCACCATGCCCTGCGGCTTGTTGGTGGTCTGCAGGAACGCGGAGACGACCTTGAGGCGCTTGAGCGCGCGGGTCTTCTTCTGGCCCTTGCCGGTGCGGATGATCTCGCGCAGGCGCTCGGACTCCTCCGCCAGGTCGAAGGTCTCCAGGCGGTCCTTGAGGGCCGCGGCACCCATCGAGCCGGAGAAGTACGTGCCGAAGCGGTCGCGCAGCTCGCGGTAGAGCAGCTCGTCGCCCTCGAGGTCCTGGACCTTGAGGTTCTTGAAGCGGGTCCACACCTCGTCGAGGCGGTCCAGCTCGCGCTGGGCGCGGTCGCGCAGCTGCTTCATCTCGCGCTCGGCGCCCTCGCGCACCTTGCGGCGGACGTCGGCCTTGGCGCCCTCGGCCTCGAGCTCGGCCAGGTCGGTCTCGGCCTTCTTGGCGCGGGCCTCGAGGTCGGCGTCGCGGCGGTTCTCGATCTGCTGGCGCTCGACCGAGACGTGCGCCTCCAGGGACGGCAGGTCGCGCTGACGGCGCTCGTCGTCGACCCAGGTGATCATGTAGGCGGCGAAGTAGATGACCTTCTCGAGGTCCTTCGGCGCCAGGTCGAGCAGGTAGCCCAGGCGGGACGGCACGCCCTTGAAGTACCAGATGTGGGTGACCGGGGCGGCCAGCTCGATGTGGCCCATCCGCTCGCGGCGCACCTTGGCGCGGGTCACCTCAACGCCGCAGCGCTCGCAGATGATGCCCTTGAAGCGGACGCGCTTGTACTTACCGCAGTAGCACTCCCAGTCCCGGGTGGGGCCGAAGATCTTCTCGCAGAAGAGGCCGTCCTTTTCGGGCTTCAGCGTGCGGTAGTTGATGGTCTCCGGCTTCTTGACCTCGCCGTGCGACCACTGGCGGATGTCGTCGGCGGTGGCCAGGCCGATGCGGAGCTCGTCGAAGAAGTTGACGTCAAGCACTGGTCGTCAAGCCCTCTTTCGTGAATCGAGAGTTTGTCTGTGGTCTGAGGGGGGCCTGGGGGCGGGCCGGCTGCTCACGCGGGGCAGCCGGCCCGGCCTCCGTCAGACCTCTTCGACGCTGCTCGGCTCGCGCCGGGACAGGTCAATGCCGAGCTCCTCGGCGGCACGGAAGACGTCCTCGTCGGAGTCCCGCATCTCGATGGACTGGCCGTCCGAGGACAGCACCTCCACGTTGAGGCAGAGGGACTGCATTTCCTTGATGAGGACCTTGAAGGACTCGGGGATGCCGGGCTCGGGGATGTTCTCGCCCTTGACGATGGCCTCGTAGACCTTCACGCGGCCGAGGACGTCGTCGGACTTGATGGTGAGCAGCTCCTGCAGGGCGTACGCAGCTCCGTACGCCTCCAGGGCCCACACCTCCATCTCACCGAAGCGCTGGCCACCGAACTGCGCCTTACCACCGAGCGGCTGCTGGGTGATCATCGAGTACGGACCGGTCGAGCGGGCGTGCAGCTTGTCGTCGACCAGGTGGTGCAGCTTCAGGATGTACATGTAGCCGACCGAGATCGGCATCGGGAACGGCTCGCCGGAGCGGCCGTCGAACAGCCGGGCCTTGCCGGTGGAGTTCACCAGGCGCTCGCCGTCGCGGGTGAGCGTGGTGTTGTCCAGAAGGCCGGTGATCTCGTCCTCGCGGGCACCGTCGAAGACCGGGGTGGCGAGGTTGGTGCCACCGACGACCTGGTCGGCGCCGATCTCCTGCAGGCGCTGGGCCCACTCGTCGGCGAGGCCGGAGACGTCCCAGCCCTGCTGGGCGAGCCAGCCGAGGTGGATCTCCAGGACCTGTCCCGGGTTCATTCGGGACGGGACACCCAGCGGGTTGAGGATGATGTCGACCGGGGTGCCGTCCTCGAGGAACGGCATGTCCTCGACCGGGAGGATCTTGGAGATGACACCCTTGTTGCCGTGGCGGCCGGCGAGCTTGTCACCGTTGGTGATCTTGCGCTTCTGGGCCACGTAGACGCGGACCAGCTGGTTCACGCCAGGAGGAAGCTCGTCGCCCTCCTCGCGGTCGAAGACGCGGACGCCGATGACCTTGCCGGACTCGCCGTGCGGCACCTTCAGCGAGGTGTCGCGGACCTCGCGCGCCTTCTCACCGAAGATCGCGCGGAGCAGGCGCTCCTCCGGGGTCAGCTCGGTCTCGCCCTTCGGGGTGACCTTGCCGACCAGGATGTCGCCGGTGACGACGTCGGCGCCGATGCGGATGATGCCGCGCTCGTCGAGGTCGGCGAGGACCTCCTCGGAGACGTTCGGGATGTCCCGGGTGATCTCCTCGGGGCCGAGCTTGGTGTCACGGGCGTCGACCTCGTGCTCCTCGATGTGGATCGAGGAGAGGACGTCGTCCTGCACGAGGCGCTGCGACAGGATGATCGCGTCCTCGTAGTTGTGGCCCTCCCACGACATGAACGCCACGAGGAGGTTCTTGCCGAGCGCCATCTCGCCCTGGTCGGTGCACGGGCCGTCGGCCAGCACCTGGCCGGCCTCGACGCGGGCACCCTCGTCCACGAGCACCTTCTGGTTGAAGGAGGTGCCCTGGTTCGAGCGGGTGAACTTGGCGGCGCGGTACGTGGTGTACGTGCCGTCGTCGTTGGCCACGGTGACGTAGTCGGCCGAGACCTCCTGCACCACACCGGCCTTCTCGGCGGTGATGACGTCGGCGGCGTCGACCGCGCAGCGGTACTCCATGCCGGTGCCGACCAGCGGGGCCTCGCTCTTCAGCAGCGGCACCGCCTGGCGCATCATGTTCGAGCCCATGAGCGCGCGGTTGGCGTCGTCGTGCTCGAGGAAGGGGATCATGGCGGTCGCGACCGACACCATCTGGCGCGGCGAGACGTCCATGTAGTCGATCTCGGTGCCCGGGATGTAGTCGATCTCGCCGCCGCGGCGGCGGACCAGGACGCGGGGCTCCGCGAAGTGCAGGTCGTTCGTCAGCGGGGCGTTGGCCTGCGCGATGACGTAACGGTCCTCCTCGTCGGCGGTGAGGTAGTCCACCTGCTCGGTGACCACACCGTCGACGACCTTGCGGTACGGCGTCTCGATGAAGCCGAACGCGTTGACCCGGCCGTACGAGGCGAGCGAGCCGATCAGACCGATGTTCGGGCCTTCCGGCGTCTCGATCGGACACATGCGGCCGTAGTGCGAGGGGTGCACGTCACGGACCTCGAAGCCGGCCCGCTCACGGGACAGACCACCGGGGCCGAGCGCGGACAGACGGCGCTTGTGGGTCAGGCCCGACAGCGGGTTCGTCTGGTCCATGAACTGCGACAGCTGGCTGGTGCCGAAGAACTCCTTGATGGAGGCGACGACCGGCCGGATGTTGATCAGGGTCTGCGGCGTGATCGCCTCGACGTCCTGGGTGGTCATGCGCTCGCGCACGACGCGCTCCATGCGGGCGAGACCCGTACGGACCTGGTTCTGGATGAGCTCGCCGACGTTGCGCAGGCGCCGGTTGCCGAAGTGGTCGATGTCGTCGACCTCGATGACGATGTCGCGGCCCTCGTCGTCGCGCCACTCGGTCTCGCCGGCGTGCAGCTTCACCAGGTACTTGATGGTGTTGATGATGTCCGGCTCGGTGAGCACGCCGGAGTCCAGGGACTCGCCGTTGCCCAGCTTGCGGTTCACCTTGTAGCGGCCGACCTTCGCGAGGTCGTAGCGCTTCGGGTTGAAGTAGAGGTTCTCCAGCAGCGTCTGGGCGGCCTCACGCGTCGGCGGCTCGCCCGGGCGCAGCTTGCGGTAGATGTCGAGGAGTGCGTCGTCCTGGCCCTGGGTGTGGTCCTTCTCCAGGGTGGCGCGCATCGACTCGTACTCGCCGAACTCCTCGAGGATCATCTCGTTGGTCCAGCCGAGGGCCTTCAGCAGCACGGTGACCGACTGCTTGCGCTTGCGGTCGATGCGGACACCGACCATGTCGCGCTTGTCGATCTCCATCTCCAGCCAGGCACCGCGGGAGGGGATGACCTTGGCGGAGTAGATGTCCTTGTCGGACACCTTGTCCAGGGAGGAGTCGAAGTAGACGCCGGGGGAACGGACCAGCTGCGACACGACGACACGCTCGGTGCCGTTGATCACGAACGTGCCCTTGTGGGTCATGAGCGGGAAGTCGCCCATGAAGACCGTCTGGGACTTGATCTCACCGGTCTCGTTGTTGGTGAATTCGGCCGTGACGAAGAGCGGGGCCGCGTAGGTGAAGTCGCGGTCCTTGCACTCGTCAATGGAGTTCTTCGGCGGCTCGAAACGGTGGTCGCGGAAGGTCAGCGACATCGACCCGGAGAAGTCCTCGATCGGCGAGATCTCCTCGAAGATCTCCTCCAGACCGGACTTGGTGGGGACGTCCTGACCACTCTCCAGTGCCGCCTCGACCCGGGCCTTCCAGGCCGCGTTGCCGAGCAGCCAGTCGAAGCTCTCGGTCTGCAGGGCCAGGAGGTTCGGGACCTCGAGGGGCTCCTTGATCTTCGCGAAGGAGACGCGGAGCGGGGCGGTGGATGCGGCGGAATTGTTCGAGGCGTTGCGCGGCGCGGCCAAGAGGGGGGTCCTTCCGAGGGCTCGGAGCTCACTACGCGCGTACCGGCCGGGCCATGACGGAGGCCAGTCCCACCCTCGGGAACCTTCACCGCCCGAAGGAATGAATCCCCAGGTCAGAGCCGGTCTACGAGAGCGGTGCCAGACCCCTTCAGGGCAGCGCAGACTCCGGGCGACGAGTCACGGAGCAGCTAACAGGCAGCGCAAAGGGACAGTGTAGCCAAAGGCGACACTGCTGACAAGCCCTGATTCGGAGACCGAATCGGACACTCCCTCCGGTCGCATCCCGTGCGCCTCCGGCTCCCGCCGGGGAGCCGTGCCGCAGGGGGTGCCCTGCCCTCGTACAACCGACGGCCCGGGAACCCCGGGCCACCGCACCTCTACTCGGAGTCACTTCCCGCTGGGACCACCGAATATGCATCCGGGGCCGCTCCAACCGGGGCGGACGGGCCGAGCGCGGCGCGCGCCTCGAGAATCGCGCGCCTGCTGCCGTTCGTCAAGGCCCCCACCGGAGTGCGGACCTCGCACGTCCCATCGCAGGCGGCCCCGGGAACGTTACAGAACCCGTGGTGGGAGCCACCCGTGATGACATCGATCACCTTACCGGCCGCCGCCGACAGTGGCCGAGTGCACAGCCCGGTGGGGCCCTGGCGGGCCCCTGCGGGCCGGGCGTCCGGGTACGGAAAAAGGCCGGGCCGGCCACCCCTGAAGGGTGGCCGGCCCGGCCTCCTGCCCCCTCGAGGGGGGCGGGAAGTCACTTGACGGTGACCTTGGCGCCCGCGCCCTCGAGCTGGGCCTTGGCCTTCTCGGCGGTCTCCTTGTTGACCTTCTCGAGAACCTTGGCACCGGCGGTGTCGACGAGGTCCTTGGCCTCCTTCAGGCCGAGGGAGGTCAGGGCGCGCACCTCCTTGATGACCTGGATCTTCTTGTCGCCCGCGCCGTCGAGGATGACGTCGAACTCGTCCTGCTCCTCGGCGACCTCGGCCGGGGCGCCCGGGGCGGCAACGCCCGCGACGGCGACCGGGGCGGCAGCGGTGACGTCGAACTTGTCCTCGAACGCCTTCACGAACTCGGAGAGCTCGATGAGGGTCATCTCCTCGAACTGCGCGAGCAGCTCGTCCTGGGTCAGCTTCGCCATGATTGGCGTCCTTCCACTAAATCGGCAGGTGGTGCCGGATGTACGGATTGGCGGGCGTACTACGGGCCCGCTAGAGGGCGGGAGTGATTACTCCGCGTCCTCGGCGGGAGCCGGCGTACCGGCACCGCCCTGCTCGACCTTGTCGCGCAGCGCGTCCACGGTGCGGACGAGCTTCGACGGCAGGGCCTGGAAGACCGCGGCAGCCTGGGAGGGCTTGGCCTTCAGGGCACCCGCGAGCTTGGCGAGCAGCACCTCGCGGGACTCGAGGTCCGCGAGCTTCTTGATCTCATCGGCGGACAGCGCCTTGCCGTCAAGGACACCGCCCTTGATGATGAGAGCGGGGTTCTCCTTGGCGAAGTCACGCAGAGCCTTCGCCGACTCCACCGGGTCACCGGTGACGAAGGCGACAGCCGTCGGACCAGAGAACAGGTCGTCCAGCTCGGAGATCCCGGCCTCGTTGGCCGCAATCTTGGTCAGCGTGTTCTTCACCACGGCGTACTCGGCGTTCTCACCCAGCGAGCGACGCAGGGTCTTGACCTGCTTCACCGTGAGACCGCGGTACTCGGTCAGCAGCGCCGCGGAGGAGCCACGGAACTTGTCCGTGATCTCGGCGACGGCAGCAGCCTTGTCGGGCCTTGCCATAGGCGTACGCCTCCTTCCGTGATGTCGAAGTCGGGCCGACCTTGGAGCAGTCGACCATTCAACGCCTCGACACACCGGCTGGAAGGAAGCCCCACGCAGAAACGATGAGAGCCCCAGTGCGCAGGCGCACGGGGCTCGAACGACCTCTACGACCGTCGCAACGAATCACGACGGGCGGAAGTCAAAGCTCCAAACACTCCTGCGCGGGCCGTCCGCGACGAATCGCAGATCCTTCGGCTGCCCGGCCTCCTTGCGGACGCAGGACAACAACCAGCGGTCTTCGGCAGGCACCACCGTACTCGACACCCGGCACTTCGACCAAATCCGGGCAGGAACCCTTGGAACGGCAGGCGGGCGGCGGCCGCTACAGCGGCGGAAGGCTCCGGCCGCCGGCGTCCGCCGTGTCCGCCTCGGCCGGGGCCTGCACCGAGAGCGGGCCGCCGAACTCGTCGAACCGCAGGGTGTCGTCCACCCGGCCCGCCGCGCCCGAGCCCGCACGGTGCAGCTGGACGAGCTGGTCGCGGTCGTTCAGCCAGAGGTCGAGGGTGATCACGCCGCCGTCGCCGAGCGCGGCACGCAGGGCCTGCCGCCGCGCCGGGGCGAGCTGGGCCTGGGCGTCGGCGTAGTCGGCGACCGTGGTGGTCACCCGGTAGTGCTCGACCGTGGTGCCGTCGATCTCCTCCTCGCCGACCTGCTCCGGCGAGGAGGCGGCGACCGCCGCGGTCAGCGCCACCACCGGGTTGAGCCGGTCGACGGTGTCGGCGTACGGCACCGGGCGCTGGCCGTCCGCGCCCGGCACGCCGGCGAACTTCTCCCAGTGCCGGCCGCCGAGCCGGTTCGCGGTGGCGGCGTCGCCGCCCCGGTAGGCGGTGGTGTCCAGCACGATCAGCTGCTCGGTGGTGCCCGGGCGCTTGAGCTGCAGCACCGTCTTGGGCGCCCAGAACAGCAACCCGGCGACGGTGTCCTGGCCGAGGTTGCCGCTGAAGTGGGCCCGGCGGGCCGAGTGCATCGCCAGCTGCGCGGCGAGCAGCACGCCGTGCGGGGAGCGGTCGGTCGGGGTGGCGAGCGCGGTCGGGTCCGCGGAGGCGCTCGGCGAGGACGCGGGCGGGCTCCCGGCACCGCTCCCGCAGGCGGTCAGCAGCACGGCCAGCGCCGCGGCCGCCGCCGCCCGGCACACCGTCCCTGCCGCCATGCCCGCCTCCCGCTGCCGTCTCCCGCTGACCCCTCACCCTGTCATGCCCGGGCCCCGGCCGTGGCGGGCACCCCCGGCCGGGCGGCCGCGCAGGGCCGCGGGCGTGGCCGGGAACGGCCGACGGGCCCGCACCCCCGGTGAAGGGGGTGCGGGCCCGTCGGTTGCGGACTGCGCGATGCGCCCAGGACGCGGCTACGGTCGGAGCACGGTGGCTCAGACGGAGGCCGGGTCCTCCTCGACGAGGAGGTTGCGGGTGCGGTTCGGGTCCACCTGGACGCCCGGGCCCATGGTGGTCGAGAACGCGATCTTCTTGATGTAGCGGCCCTTGGCGGCGGCCGGCTTGGCCCGGAGGACCTCCTCGAGCGCGGCGCTGTAGTTCTCGACCAGCTGCTCGTCGGTGAAGGAGGCCTTACCGATGATCAGGTGCAGGTTCGAGTGCTTGTCGACGCGGAACTCGATCTTGCCGCCCTTGATGTCGTTGACGGCCTTGGCGACATCCGGGGTGACGGTGCCGGTCTTCGGGTTCGGCATCAGACCACGGGGACCGAGCACGCGGCCGAGGCGGCCGACCTTGCCCATGAGGTCCGGGGTGGCGACGACGGCGTCGAAGTCCAGGCGACCCTTGGCAACCTCGTCGATCAGCTCGTCGGAGCCGACGATGTCGGCGCCGGCAGCACGCGCGGCCTCGGCACGGTCACCGGTCGCGAAGACCAGGACCCGAGCGGTCTTACCCGTGCCGTGCGGGAGGATGACGGTGCTGCGGACCATCTGGTCGGCCTTGCGCGGGTCGACACCCAGGCGCATGGCAACCTCGACGGTCGCGTCGAACTTGGTGGTGGAGGTCTCCCGGGCGAGGCGGAGAGCCTCGAGCGGGGCGTAGATGCGGCTGCGGTCGACCTTGGCGTCCGCGGCCTGGAGGGCCTTGCTGCGCTTCACTGCTTCTCCTGAAAGATGAGCCCCTCCTGCACGTTGGCGGGCAAGGAGGGAGGAGTTCGTGGTGGGAGCGGGCCGCGCTCGGCCCTACCACGGGGACGACTGGGCTGATCAGCCCTCGACGGTGATGCCCATCGACCGGGCGGTGCCGGCGATGATCTTCGCCGCGGCGTCCAGGTCGTTGGCGTTCAGGTCGGGGAGCTTCACGGTGGCGATCTCGCGGACCTGGGCGCCGGTGAGCTTGGCGACCTTGGTCTTGTGCGGCTCGCTGGAGCCCTTGTCGATGCCGGCGGCCTTCAGGATGAGGCGCGCGGCCGGCGGCGTCTTCGTGATGAAGGTGAAGGTGCGGTCCTCGTAGACCGTGATCTCCACCGGCACGATCATGCCGCGCTGCGACTCGGTCGCAGCGTTGTAGGCCTTGCAGAACTCCATGATGTTGACGCCGTGCTGACCCAGCGCGGGGCCGACCGGCGGGGCCGGGTTGGCCGCACCGGCGTTGATCTGGAGCTTGATAAGCCCCGTGACCTTCTTCTTCTTGGGAGGCATGTCTCTCCGGGTCCTTCCGAGAGGTGATTGCTGGTGCGTGCATCGGCCGGGGCGACACCCGGCCGCCAACACGCACATCGGACCAGGCTAACCGCTGATGCGGTCCTGGACCAAAACGGCTCCGGGGCGGGGCCTGCGCCCCGCCCCGAAGCCGAAGACCGGTGTCAGTTCTTCTGGATCTGGTCGAACGACAGCTCGACCGGGGTCTCGCGGCCGAAGATCTCGACCAGACCCTTGACCTTCTTCGAGTCGGGGTTGATCTCGTTGATGGTCGCCTGCAGGGTGGCGAACGGACCGTCGGTGACGGTGACCGAGTCGCCGACCTCGAAGTCGAGCACCTGGACCTCGACCGGGCGGACCGGCGAGGCCTTGCCGGCCTCCTTGGCCGCGGCGCGCTCGACGTCCGGCGCGAGCATCTTGACGACCTCGTCCAGCGTCAGCGGGTACGGGTCGTAGGCGTTGCCGACGAAGCCGGTGACGCCGGGGGTGTTGCGGACGACGCCCCAGGACTCGGCGTCCAGCTCCATGCGGACCAGGACGTAGCCGGGGAGCTTGTTCTGACGGATGGTCTTGCGGTCGCCGTTCTTGATCTGGACGACCTCTTCCTGCGGCACGGCCGACTCGAAGATGCGGTCCTCGACGTTCAGCGAGACGGAGCGCTGCTCCAGGTTCTGCTTCACGCGGTTCTCGTACCCGGCGTAGGTGTGGATGACGTACCACTCGCCCGGCGCGATGCGGAGCTTCTCGCGGAACTCGGCGACCGGGTCGCTCTCCTCCGCCTCGGCGGTGAACGCCTCCTCGGCGACGGCCTCGGTGTCGGAGACCTCGTGCAGCGCGGCGGCCTCGGCCGGCACGCCCGCCTCCGCCTCGTCCGCAGCCTCGACCTCGTCCTCGTCGGCGTCCGCGGCGTCGAGGATCTGCTCCGCAGCCTCGGCGTCGGCGGCCTCGGCCGCGACATCCGCGTCGCGGACGGTCTCGTCGGCGTCGTACAGGGGGGACTCAGACACGGGCGCTGCTTCTTTCCTGGGATGTGTAACGGATACCTCAACAGTACCGAGTCAACGGTAGCTGGCCCGTCCGGTCGGCGCCGAAAGCCCGGCCCGGTCTCCCGTCCCTGAGGGAAACGGGGCGCCGGCGCCGGGCGGGGGCGATCGGGTCGGGCGGTGTCCGGGCAGCTCGCCCAGGCGTGTGCCCGGGCGACTGCGGAGGAGGAATCCCGCCGGTCAGCCGCGCGGGATCAGCCGAAGACCCACAGGCTGAGCTTGGCGAACGCGGTGTCCAGGCCGTAGACCACGAGCATGATCGCGACGACGAAGACGACGACGACGGTGGTGTACTGGATCAGCTCGCCGCGGCTCGGCCAGACGACCTTGCGGAGTTCGGCGATGATCTGCCGGTAGAAAACGGCCATGCGGGCGAACAGGCCCTTCTTGGCCCGCTTGCCCGACTTTCCGCCGCCCTGCGCCTTGCGGGCGCGCTTGCGGTCGCGGCGGGAGAGCGCCTCGTCAGGCGTGGCGGCAGCGCCGTCGGCACCCTCGGGGTTGCCGCTCTCAGGCGTCGCGGTGGAGCCCGTGGTCTCCGTCACTCGTCCTCACCTGAATCCGGGTCCTGCCGAGGGGCGTGCCCGCACGGGGCGCGCCGGTCCGGCGAAGTGCATTGCTGGCGGGGCCCTCTCCGCATCAAGCCCGCTCGCTCTGTGGAGCGAACGGGCTCGGTACGAATCAAGCAGCAGGGCACGAGGGACTCGAACCCCCAACCGCCGGTTTTGGAGACCGGTGCTCTACCAATTGAGCTAGTGCCCTACGGTGCCTCGCGGCCCCGGAGTTGACCCCCAACCTACCGCATCCGGAACTCTGCGTGGTGTACGCATCTCCGGGCGGTACCGCGGGGGGCCATCGGTGGTCGAGTGTACGGGTTCTTGAGCGTTTGGTCGAACCTCTTTCGGCGACGGCCCCGTCGGGGGCCTGCCACGACGCGCCCGGCGACCTGCCCGGACACATCGTGGGACGGCCGGTACGCATGCTGGAACCGCACTGCCCGGCCGGTGCCCACTCTGCGACGATGCAGGCATGAGCGCTTCCACCCCCGCCAGCATCCGTCCCGCCGACCGCCGGGTGTCCGCCCGGATCGGCGCCATCGCGGAGTCCGCCACCCTCGCCGTGGACGCCAAGGCCAAGGCCCTCAAGGCGGCCGGCCGCCCCGTCATCGGCTTCGGCGCGGGCGAGCCCGACTTCCCGACCCCGGGCTACATCGTCGACGCCGCCGTCGCCGCCTGCCAGGACCCGAAGAACCACCGCTACACGCCGGCCGGCGGCCTGCCCGAGCTCAAGGCCGCGATCGCCGCCAAGACGCTGCGCGACTCCGGGTACCAGGTGGACGCCTCCCAGGTGCTCGTGACCAACGGCGGCAAGCAGGCCATCTACGAGGCCTTCGCCGCCATCCTCGACCCGGGCGACGAGGTCATCGTCCCGGCCCCGTACTGGACCACCTACCCGGAGTCGATCCAGCTCGCGGGCGGCGTGCCGGTCGAGGTCGTCACCGACGAGACCACCGGCTACAAGGCCTCGGTCGAGCAGCTGGAGGCGGCCCGCACCGAGAACACCAAGGTGGTGCTGTTCGTCTCGCCGTCCAACCCGACCGGCGCGGTGTACACCCGCGAGGAGGCCGAGGCGATCGGCCGCTGGGCGCTGGAGCACGGTCTGTGGGTGCTCACCGACGAGATCTACGAGCACCTGGTCTACGGCGGCGCCGAGTTCACCTCGCTGCCGGCGCTGCTGCCCGAGCTGCGCGACAAGTGCATCGTGGTCAACGGCGTCGCCAAGACCTACGCGATGACCGGCTGGCGGGTGGGCTGGCTGATCGGCCCGCAGGACGTCGTGAAGGCCGCCACCAACCTGCAGTCGCACGCCACCTCCAACGTCTCCAACGTGGCGCAGGTGGCCGCGCTGGCCGCCGTCGCCGGCGACCTGTCGGCCGTCGACGAGATGAAGACCGCCTTCGACCGCCGCCGCCGCACCATCGTGAAGATGCTCAACGAGATCGACGGCGTGCTCTGCCCGGAGCCCGAGGGCGCGTTCTACGTGTACCCCTCGGTCAAGGCCCTGATCGGCAAGGAGATCCGCGGGAAGCGTCCGGCCAGCTCCTCCGAGCTCGCCGCGCTGATCCTGGACGAGGCCGAGGTCGCGGTCGTCCCCGGTGAGGCCTTCGGCACCCCCGGCTACCTGCGGCTGTCGTACGCGCTCGGCGACAAGGACCTGGTCGAGGGCGTGACCCGCATCCAGCAGCTGCTGGCCGAGGCGCGCGACTGACGCTCCCCCGCCCCGCGGGCCGCCCCCTGACACCTCGTTGAAACTCATTCTTTCGAGGGATGTTCAGGGGGCGGTTCCCGTTTGCTTCCGGAATACGGCAGGATCGGTGGATGGATCGCCTTTCCGCCCCGCGCGACGTCGCCGCCCTTCCCAAGGCCCACCTCCACCTACACTTCACCGGGTCGATGCGTCCGGCCACACTGCTGGAGCTGGCGGACAAGCACGGCGTGCGGCTGCCGGAGGCACTGAGCTCGGGCGAGCCCCCCAGGCTGCGGGCGACCGACGAGCGCGGCTGGTTCCGCTTCCAGCGCCTCTACGACACCGCCCGGTCGGTGCTGCGCGACGAGTCCGACATCCGGCGACTGGTCCGCGAGACCGCCGAGGACGAGAAGCGGGACGGCTCCCGCTGGCTGGAGATCCAGGTCGACCCCACCTCGTACGCGCCCCGGCTGGGCGGGCTGATCCCCGCGCTGGAGCTGATCCTCGACGCGGTGCGGGAGGCCTCCGAGGCCACCGGGGTGGGGATGCGGGTGGTGGTCGCCGCCAACCGGATGAAGTCCCCGATGGACGCGCGCACCCTGGCCCGGCTCGCCGTGCGCTACACCGACCGGGGTGTGGTGGGCTTCGGCCTCTCCAACGACGAGCGGCGCGGCCTCGCCCGCGACTTCGACCGCGCCTTCGAGATCGCCCGCAAGGGCGGGCTGCTGGCGGCCCCGCACGGCGGCGAGCTGTCCGGCCCGGAGTCCGTCCGGGACTGCCTGGACGACCTGGGCGCCGGCCGGATCGGGCACGGCGTGCGCTCCGCAGAGGACGCGCGGCTGCTGGAGCGCCTCGCCGCGAAGGGCGTCACCTGCGAGGTGTGCCCCTCCTCCAACGTCTCGCTCGGCGTCTACGAGCGCGCCGAGGACGTGCCGCTGCGGACCCTCTTCGACGCCGGGGTGCCGATGGCCCTGGGCGCGGACGACCCGCTGCTCTTCGGCTCCCGGCTGGCCGCCCAGTACGGCCTCGTCCGGACGGTGCACGGCTTCACCGACGCCGAACTCGCCGAGTTGGCGCGGCAGTCGGTGCGCGGCTCGCTCGCACCCGAGTCGGTGCGCAAGGAGCTGCTGGCCGAGATCGACGCCTGGCTGGACAGCCCGGCCGGGCTAGAGGGCGACGCCGACCATCACCGGCTCGTTCACCAGCTCCACGCCGAAGGCGGCGCGCACGCCGTCGCGGACCTCGCGCGCTAGCGCCAGCAGGTCCTCGGTGGTGGCCGAGCCCCGGTTGGTCAGCGCCAGGGTGTGCTTGGTGGAGAGGGTGGCCGGGCCGGCGCCGTAGCCCTTGGTGAAGCCGGCCTTGTCGATCAGCCAGGCCGCGGAGGTCTTGGTGCAGCCGTCCGGGGCGGGGAAGGCGGGGGCGGTCAGGCCGTCGAGCCGGGCGGCGAAGGCCGCGTACTGCTCGGCGGTGAGCACCGGGTTGGTGAAGAAGGAGCCGGCCGACCAGGTGTCGTGGTCCTCAGGGTCCAGCACCATGCCCTTGCCGGCCCGCAGCTTCAGCACGGTGTCGGCGGCGGTGGCGAGGTCGACCCGCTCCCCCGCGCCGACGCCCAGTGTCCGGGCGACCTCGGCGTACTTGACCGGCGAGGACTGTCCGGCGGCGTCCTCCAGGGCGAAGCGCACCCGCAGCACGACGTAGCGGTGCGGGTCGGCCTTGAAGCGGCTGTGCCGGTAGGAGAAGGCGCACTCGGCGTTGGCCAGGGTGACCGTCTCCCCCGCCTGCCGGTCGTAGGCGACGACCTCGGTGACGGTCTCGGCGACCTCCTGGCCGTACGCGCCGACATTCTGCACCGGGGTGGCGCCGGCCGAGCCGGGGATGCCGGCCAGGAACTCGATGCCGGCCAGGCCCTCCTCGACGGTGCGGGCGACCGCGTCGGCCCAGACCTCGCCGGCGGCCAGCTCCAGACGGGTGCCGTCCAGCGTGAAGCCGCGGGTGGCGATCCGCAGGACGGTGCCGTCGAAGCCGGCGTCGCCGATCACCAGGTTGGAGCCGCCGCCCAGGACCAGCAGCGGCTCGCCGGCCGCATCGGCCTCGCGGACGGCCGCCACGACCTCCTCGTCGGTGGTGGCGGTGACGAGCCGGCGGGCGGGGCCGCCGAGCCGGAGGGTGGTCAGCGGGGCGAGCGGGGCGTTCTGGAGTACCTGCACGCCCACCACGGTATACGGGCCGGCGGGCGGTCCGGTGCCGGTGCCCGCCGTCGCGGCCCGCCGTCGATAGTGGAGACGTATGCTATCCATATTGGTCCGCATCCCGCCCGGCGGACCTCCCCGACCCCCAACAGACGGGACGCCATGCGCATCGGAGAGCTGAGCCGTCGGACCGGGGTGCCGGTCCCGACCATCAAGTACTACCTGCGGGAGGGCCTGCTGCCCGGCGGCGAGCTGACCAGCCCCAACCAGGCGCAGTACGGCGAGGCCCACGTGCACCGGCTGAAGCTCGTCCGCGCGATGGTCGAGGTCGGCAAGCTCTCGGTGGCCGCCACCCGGGACGTCCTGCAGGCCATCGACGAACCCGGCAACAGCCTGCACCAGGTGCTCGGCATCGCCCAGGCCGCCGTCACGCCCGCCGTGGCCGCCACCGACCCCGACGCCTGGGAGAGCGCGGAGAAGCTGGTCGAAGAGCTGGTCGAGCGGCACGGCTGGCGGGTCAAGCCCGGCAACCCGGCCCGGCAGGCGCTCGCCCAGCTGGTGGTGACCTTCCGCGACCTCGGGCAGGACGACCTGCTCGACATCTTCGACGACTACGCGGTCGCCGCCGCCCGGCTCTCCACCGCCGAGCTGGCGCTGATCGGCCGGCGCGAGGGGCTGGACAGCAAGGTGGAGGGGGCGGTGCTGGGCACCGTCCTCGGCGACGCCCTGATCGGCGCGATGCGCCGGCTGGCCCAGGCCGACGCCTCGCACCGCGCCTTCGAGGGCACCCGCGGCTGACCCCGCACACGCCGAAGGCCCCCGGGAGCTCGGGGGCCTTCGGCATTCCAGGAGTCGCATTCGGGGGCACTCGGGTCGGTTCAGGAGCCCGGGGAACTGCGCAGCGCGAGCGCGGACGTCACGACGGCATGGCCCAGCCGTGATCTTCGAGGTGGCCCGTATCCCAATTGCGCAGTTCCCCGCGCCCCTTGCGGGGCACCGGTCAGGCGTTGGCCGGGGCGGGCTCGTCCGCGGGTACGTCCGCCGGGGGCTCGGCGGCCGGGCGCGGCGGGCGCGGGATGAACAGGGCGCAGATGCCGCCGAAGACCACCACCGCGACACCGACCCAGACCGCCGGGTGCAGGCCCTCGACGAAGTCCTGGGCGTTCGCCGGGCTGCCGTACTCCAGGAAGACGCTGCTCAGCACCGCGATGCCGAGCGCCCCGCCGATCTCCCGGACGGTGGTGTTGGCGCCGGAGGCCTTGCCGCGGTGCTCCGGGCCGACCGCGCCGAGCACCACGGCCGCGGTCGGGGCGATCGCGAAGCCCATGCCGGCGCCGGCGACCAGCATGGCGCCGACCAGGCGGGAGTAAGGGGTGTCGTCGGTGGTCACCAGGTTGATCCAGGCGAGGCCGGCCGCCTGCAGGAAGAGGCCGAGGGCCATCAGCCGCCCGCCGCCGACCCGGTCGGTGAGCGCTCCGGCGACCGGCGCGATGAACATGGGCATCAGCGTCCAGGCCAGGGTGAGCACACCGGCGTGCAGCGGGGTCCGGTACGGGGCGATCTGCAGGTACTGGGAGAGGAAGAAGATCGAGCCGAAGACGCCGAAGTACATCGCGGCGGAGACCACGTTGGTCAGCGTGAAGGCGCGGATGCGGTAGAAGCCGAGCGGCAGCAGCGGGTGCTCGACCCGGCGCTCCCACAGCACGAAGGCGGCCAGCAGGACGGCGCCGGCGGCGAAGGCGGCGACGATCCGGCCAGAGGTCCAGCCGTCCTCGCTGCCGTTGACGATGCCCCAGACCAGGGCCAGCAGGCCGGCCGAGGCGAGGAGCATGCCGACCAGGTCGAGGCCGGCCCGCTCGCCGCGGCTCTCCTGCAGCACCTTGAGGACGAGCGGGACGGCGAGCACGCCGACCGGCACGTTGATCCAGAAGATCCACTCCCAGGCGAGGCCGTCGACCACGGCGCCGCCGACCACCGGGCCGAGTGCGATGGCGAGGCCGCTGACCGCGCCCCACAGGCCGAGCGCGAGGCTGCGCAGCCGCTTGGGGACGGCGTGCGAGAGCAGGGTCAGCGAGAGCGGCATGACCGCGGCGGCGCCGAAGCCCTGGACGGTGCGGGCGGCGATCAGCTGGGCGCTGGTGTCGGCGAGGCCGCAGGCGATCGAGGAGAGGGTGAAGATCGCGATGCCGAGGACGAAGATCCTCCGGCGGCCGAAGCGGTCGCCGAGTGCGGCTCCGATCAGCAGCAGGCAGGAGAAGCTGAGGACGTAGGCGTTGACGAACCACTGGAGGTCCCGGGTGTCGGCCTTCAGGTCGACGGCCAGGGTGTGCAGGGCGGTGGACACCACCAGGTTGTCCAGCGCGACCATGAACATCGGCACGCTGCAGGCGACGATCGACAGCCAGAGCGGGACGGTGCGGCCGCCGTCGGCCGGGCGGTCCCCGGCCGGGGCGGACCGCAATCCTGTCGAGGACATGACAGCTTTCTCCTTCGGTCGTGGCGCAGTGGTCGTGGTGCGACTGGGCCCGGGCGGGCCGGGATGCGGCCCGCCCGGGACGTACGGCGGTCAGGCTTCGGCGGCACCCTCGGCCGCGGCGGCGTCGGACTGCCGCTGCTCGGCGAGCCGGCGCCGCGCGTCGGGCCAGACGATCGGGAGCTCCTCCACCGGCACCTCCCAGAAGGTGAAGGTGGAGTTGTCCATGGTCGAGCGCAGCGAGGTCATGATCGAGTAGTGCGGTTCGGCCTTGGCGTAGGCGTAGAGCGCCTCCCGGGTCTCCCAGGCGGAGAGGGTCCAGAAGGTGCGCTTGAGCGGCTGGGCGATGAGCGAGGCGCCGAGCGCACCGGGCGCGGTGCGGACCTGCCGCCAGGCGGCCAGCGACTTCAGGAAGAAGCGCGGCACGTCGGCGAACGAGCGGACCTCGAAGCGGGAGGCCATGACCAGGGCGCGGGTCTGCGGCCGGGAAGGGTTCGGGGTGATCCAGGGAAGCGTGGGCATGAAAACAGCCTTCCTCGGTCGCCTGCGCGGCGAGCCACTGTTCGGCGGCCCGCCGAAACCGATAGTGGAACCTTGCGCTATCCACTATAGAGAGTGGAGCTTTCCAATGCCAGCTTTTTTCTTCGGACGGACTGTGCCCTCGGAACGCCTCCGGTCTCAGCGCCCGAGCCCGCGCAGCAACTGCTCCGCCGCTTCCAGCCCCGAGGAGAACGCCGCCTCGTGCGAGCCGATCTGGTCGTAGTGCAGCTGCTTGGAGTGGAAGTACGAGCCGCACAGCTTGATCCGGGTGCCCTCGTTGACCCGGTAGATCGTCTTCTGCAGGGTCCCCAGGTCCAGGTCGATCACCGGGTGCTCGTAGTGCAGTTCGCGGATCACCGACTCCTCGCGCACCGTCAGCGGGCAGTCCAGGGTGACGAAGTAGTCCTGCTCGGAGGTGAATCCGTGCAGCCGGTTCATGTAGTAGGCGGCGTACGGGCGGACCTCGCCGCCGACCGTGGCCCTGCCGTAGTTCCAGTTGTCCCAGCGGGAGCGGTCGGCCGGCATCACCGACGGGTCGGTGTGCAGCACCGCGACGGAGGAGTTGTAGCGGATGCGGGAGAGCGTCTCGCGCTGCAGGGCGTCGGGCTCGGTGAGGAGTCCGCGCGCCTGGTCGCCGTGCACGGCCACCACCGCGTGGTCGAAGCGCTCGGCGCCGGACGCGGTCGCCACGGTGACCCCGTCCGGCTGCTCGGTGACCGAGAGCACCCGCTCGCCGAGCCGCGGCTTGGGGTCGATCGCCGCGATCGCCTTGCGCACGTAGTGGACCGAACCGCCCTCCACCGTCTGCCAGTCGACCCGCTGCCCATGCCGATGCCCTCGCCGATCAGGGTGCCGTCGGCGTCCTTGTCGAAGGGGCGGATGCGGCCGGCCTTGGAGAAGGCGGGGGTCTTGCTGAAGCAGAGGTACATGAAGATCGTGTTCTCGGCGTCGCAGCCGCCGGCGATCATGGTGTCGGCGCGGTGTTCCAGCAGTTCGCTGACGGCGGCCTTGGTGGCGGCGAGCGAGCTGGCGCAGGCGGCGTCGATCGTCATGTTGGTGCCGCCGAGGTCGAGCCGGTTGGCGATCCGGCCGGCGACGACGTTGCCGAGCATGCCGGGGAAGGAGTTCTCCTCCCAGGGGCGAAGGCGAGTCTGAACTTCTCGGCGATCTCCTCGGCGTCGCGCTCGCTGAGGCCGCAGCTGCGGACGACCTCCTTGAGCACGGGGGTCTGCAGCCGGGCGGAGAGCGGCTGGGTGAGCTGGTTGGCGCCGGTGACGCCGAGGACGACGCCGGTGCGCTCGGGCCGGTACCAGGGCCGGTCGGCGCCGGCGTCGCGCAGCACGTCGCGGGCGACGACCAGGCTGAGCAGCTGGAGGACGTCGGTGACCTCCAGGGTGGTCGGCGGCAACCCGAACTCCATCGGGTTGAACGGGACGGTGGGCATGAAGCCGCCGCGTCTGGCGTAGGTCTTGTCGGGTGCGGCCGGGTCGGGGTCGTAGTGCTCGGCGACGTCCCAGTGGGTGCTCGGCACGTCCTCGATGCAGTCGGCGGCGGACATCACGTTGCCCCAGAACTCGCGCAGGTCGCGGGACTTGGGGAAGAGCGCGGAGAGGCCGACGATGGCGACCGGCTCGTCCGCGAGCCGGCGGCCGAGCTCCGCGTCGGGCAGGGGGCTGGTGGGCTTCGAGGTGTTCACGGCAGGGCTCTCTCGGTCTCGGAGGGCCGGGCACCGGCCGGGGTTCGGGCGGCCGGGGCCCGTACGGAACGGCCTGCGTCAGACCTTCGGTACGGGTGTGCGCCGCGCGGGGGCGGCGGGGCGGAGCAGGCGCGCGATCACGGCGGCGGCGTCCGGTCGGTCGAGCATGGTGTAGTGGTCGCCGGGGCAGTGGTGGACGTCCAGCCCGTGCGGGGCGAGCGCTTCCCAGCCGAGCGTGCGGTCGCCCGGCAGGAGGCTGCGTTCGGCGGTCACCAGGACGAGCGGCACGCCGCAGGCGCGCGCGGTGTACGGCACGGTGAGCCGGTTGTTGCGCAACAGGCCGTCCACGTAGGTGTCGTAGAGCTTGCGCAGGCCGGCCGGCGGGGTGTCCGCGGGCAGCGCACCGCTCCCGGCGGCGGCCGCGAGCACGAGCCGCAGGCCGTCCTCGGTGCTGCAGCCGGCGAGCCGGCCCTCGTCGACGGTCACCGGGCGGCCGCGCTTGGCGCCCAGGTACATCGCGAACCAGCCGAGCAGCAGCGGTGGTTCGAGGGCGTCGTCGGGCTGCTGGTACTCCGGGGTGGGTGCGATGCTGTCCAGCAGGACGAGCCGCTCGGGGCGCAGGCCGGCGGGCATCCGTCCGACCAGCGCCTGGGCGACGACGCCGCCGAAGGACCAGCCGGCCAGGGCGTACGGGCCGCCGTCGTGCAGTGCGGCCAGCTCCTCGCCGATGCGGTCGGCGAGCTCTTCGATGCTGGTGTCGGCCCGGCCGCCGGTGAGGGCGGCCTCCCAGTAGGCCGGCAGGGCGGACAGGTCGAGGACGGTCAGGCCGGTGCCCGGGGGCAGCGCCGCGGCGAGGGTCCGGTGGACGGTCGCGGCGAGGGCCCCGGGGTGGACGAGGTACACCGTGCCCCGGCCGTCCGCCGGTTCGGCGAGCCGGTGGACGACGGCGGGGCCGGCGTCACGCCGAGGCCGCATGGTTCTCCCCGGCGCGTGCGGCGGACTCCTCCGCGATGTACTCGGCCAGGTCCTTGATGCTCGGGTGGTACCAGAGGGTGGTCGTCCCGAGCTCGAAGCCGAGCCAGTTCTCCATCTCCCCGGCGAGGATGAGCGCCTCGGTGGAGTCGAGGTCGAGCTCGTCGAAGTACTGCTCCGGCGGGACGTCCTCCGACGGCACTCCGAGCCGGTGGGCGATCTTCTCGATCAGCCACTGCTGGGCCTCAACGGCGGTCACGACAGGCACGGTCGGTCCTTCCCCAGGTACGGTGATTTCGTCCGGTCAGAACATTTCCGGGAACTCCCGCAGGTAAATCCGCGGCAAAGCCGGAGCAGCGGGAGGGTAGCCGGGAATCGCCCGCCGACAATGCGCGGCAGACGCGGATTCAGGGCTCTTCACACGATGGCGCGACGGGGCCGCACCCGGGCACACGCAGGCCTGACCTGCGAGGACTCCGGCAATGCGGCATCTCGGTCGATGGGTGAACGGTGACGGCGGGAGCGGTGGCGAACACTCCGCCTCGTCCCGGGTCAGGACCGTACGCGAGCGCTGTTCGAGCGTGCAACCAACTCCGCGTAAATCAACGCCCCTGCAACGCACAGGAAATGTACTGACCGGAAGGAACATTGTTCCTGAACTCCGGCCGAATAAATAAAAATGACGGACCGTCCGGCCGTGCATCGAATACGCACGCGCCTTGCCGCGACTGAGCATGCGGCAGCTGCGGCGGCCCCGGACTCCGGCGGACGCGTCGTCAAGGGTTCAACGACGCCTTGCCGCCCGCTCGGCGAGCTGGTTATGGTCACGTCAGAGCGCCGCGGCCGGCCCGCGGACCGCTCGCCGACCGCCTGCCGTGACAAGGGGGAGCCAGGACGCATGTCCGGGGACCGGCACCACGGAAGACGAAGGGGCGGGCCCGCCGCCGGCAGGCCCGCCCCTCACCTCGAACGCTCAGCCCAGCTGCACCACGGCCCGGGACATGCCCAGCACCTTCTGGCCGCCGCTGGTCGCCAGCAGGTCGACCCGCACCCGGCGGTCGTCCAGCAGTGCCGCGACCTTCCCGGACACCTCGATCACCGCGCCGACGCCGTCGTTCGGCACCGGTACCGGCTTGGTGAAGCGGACGCCGTACTCGACCACTGCGGCCGGGTCGCCGACCCAGTCGGTCACCACGCGGACCGCCTCGGCCATGGTGAACATGCCGTGCGCGATGACGTCCGGCAGGCCGACCTCCAGGGCGAACTTCTCGTTCCAGTGGATCGGGTTGAAGTCGCCGGATGCGCCCGCGTACTGCACCAGAGTGGCGCGCGTCACGGGAAAGGACTGCGCCGGCAGCTCGGTGCCGACCTCGACCTCGTCGAAGCTGATCGCCATCGGGTTCACTCCCCCGCCTCGTCGGCCGCGCGCGCGACCAGGGTCATGACCGACGTCACCACGTGCTCGCCGGACTCGTCGTTCACCTCGCCGCGCACCGACAGCACGTCGTTGCCGGCCAGCGACTTGATCGAGTCGATGGTCACGGTGACGGTCAGCCGGTCACCGGCCCTGACCGGACGGGTGTACGCGAACTTCTGGTCGCCGTGCACCACCCGGCTGTAGTCCAGGCCCAGTTCGGGGTCGGTCACGACCTGCGCGGCAGCCGCGTACGTGATCACGAAGGGGAAGGTCGGCGGCGCGATGACATCCGAATGGCCGAACGCCTTGGCGGCCTCCGGGTCGGTGTACGCGGGATTGGCGTCACCGATCGCCACGGCGAACTCGCGGATCTTCTCCCGGCCGACCTCGTACGGCGCGGTGGGCGGATAGGTCCGCCCGATGAAGGAGGGGTCGAGCGGCATGGGCAACTCCTCTGGTCAACCGCCATGAAGGCATGCGAAAACGACTCCAGGCCGCGCCCCGCACGGGGGAGCGGCCTGGAGTCGAGGCAAAGTCAGCGGGTCTCGCGGTGCGCCGTGTGGGCGTTGCAACGCGGGCAGTGCTTCTTCATCTCAAGACGGTCCGGGTCGTTGCGCCGGTTCTTCTTGGTGATGTAGTTCCGCTCCTTGCACTCCACGCAGGCCAGCGTGATCTTCGGGCGGACGTCGGTGGCAGCCACGGGAGTGCCTTCCTGGGACAACGAATAAGAACACAGACAAGTGTAGCCGATCGGGAGTTTGACCCCCCGATCGACTACGCGGGGTAGCGGTGACCGGACTTGAACCGGTGACACAGCGATTATGAGCCGCTTGCTCTACCAACTGAGCTACACCGCTTTGATGACCGACTCCCCGCCGGGGCGGAGGGCCTTTCACCAGAGCCCCCATGCGGAATCGAACCGCAGACCTTCTCCTTACCATGGAGACGCTCTACCGACTGAGCTATAGGGGCGAACGAGGAAGAGATTACACGGTTCCGGGCCAGAGGTGAAATCCGTATCCGACCCGGAAGATCGCAGGTCGGGCGGGCCGCGCGGGTGCTCGGTCCCGGTACGGCCGTTCGAGGGCGCCCGCGTCCCTGCGGCCCCGACCGATACGACTTTCCCCCGCCTGCGCGCTCCCCGCCCGCCCTCGGCCTAGGGTGTGCCGTACGGATCTTGCCGGGCCCGCGGGGCAGCGCGACGTGGAGGAGCGGCCGATGACCGGGGACAGCGCACCCTCCGACGGACCGCACTCCGGCCCGTCCGGCGACGACCCGCTCGCCCACGGCCCCGTCCTGCTGCTCGCCGGCGCACGGCTCGCCGACGGGCGGGTCGTCGACGTCCGGATCAGCGGCGACCGCATCCAGGCCGTCGGCACCCCGGGCAGCCTCGGCCCGCTGCAGGCGATGCCGGGCACGCCCACCGTCACCACCGGGGCCCGCATCGACCTCACCGGCTACCTGCTGCTGCCCGCCCCGGCCGAGGCGCACGCCCACCACGACACCGCCTTCTCCGCCTCCCTGCCCGGGCCGCCGCCAAGCGGCACGGCCGAACTCGTCCGCCGGGTCACCGAGGCCGCCCTCACCTCGCTCGCCTACGGCGCCACCGCCCAGCGCACCCACGTCAGGATCGGCGACGTGCACGGGCTGGGCCGGCTGGAGGCGGTCCTCACCGCCGGGCAGGCGCTGCGCGGCCTGGCCGAGCTCCAGGCGGTGGCCATGCCCCGGCTGCTCACCGGCCGGGCCGGCGCGGACGGCCGGGCGCAGCTGCGCGACGCCCTGGACCTCGGAGCCGCGGCCGCCGGCGGCTGCCCGGAGCTCGACCCCGACCCGCTCGGCTACGTCCAGGTGCTGCTGGAGGCGGCACGTGAGGCCGACTGCCCGGTCGACCTGCACTGCTCGGCTGCCGACCCCGCCCAACTCGCGCGGATGATAGGCGCATTGGCGCCACTGCGGCCCAGGGTGACGATCGGCCCGTGCGATGCACTGGCGCCCGGCAGCTCCACCGTGCTGGCCAGTGCCGGTGTCCGGGTGGTCTGCCTGCCGCAGCACGGCGGCTGCGCCGGCGCCGAGCGCCCGCCCGGCGGCCTGCAGCCTTCCGTCGTGCGGGAGTTGGCCCACGCCCGGGTGCCGCTGGCGGCGGGCAGCGGCGGTCTGCGCGATCTCTGCGCGCCGGTCGCGCGGGCCGATCTGCTGGAGGCCGCCTACCTGCTGGCCTCCTCCGGCGTGCTCACCCCGGAGGAGGCGTACGACGCCGTGTCCAACCAGGCGCGGATCGGGCTCGGCCTGCCCGCCGTCCGGGTGGACGCCGGCTTCCCGGCGGAGTTGCTGGCGGTGCGCGGCGACAGCCTCCCCGGCGCCCTGGCCGGCGGCCACAGCCGGCTGGTGGTGCACGGCGGCCGGGTGGTCTCCCGCACCAGCGCGGTACGGGAGTTCGCCGACACCGTGGTGCTGGCACTGCCCCGGCAGGCCGCCCCCGACAGCTGAGCCGGGCCCGCTGCCGGCCCCCGACCGGCCCCCTCGGCCTTCGGCCGTCCGCCGACCCCCGTACGGCGGACGGCCGAAGATCAGCGGCCCCAGGCCGAGAACTGCACCGAGGCGTTGTTGCCGGACCCGCCGCTCTTCGAGACGTAGAACTTCAGGTCCGTCCCGGTGGAGTCGTAGGAGTTGGAACCGACGTACGGGTTGTTCCAGTGCACCCGCAGCAGGCGGCCGTTGAGCACCGGGTCGGCGCAGTTCTCCGAGAAGAACCGGGCCCAGCCCTCGGTGCCGGTGGCGAAGCCGTTCGACTCCGACGCCCAGGAGCCCTGGCCCTGGTCGTAGATCCGGACCGGCGGCTCCTGGGTCCAGATGCCGTGGTTGAGGCCCCACTCCTCACGGGTGAGGGTGCAGCCCGTCCAGTTGTTGAACTTCACGGACACGCTGCGGGCGGCCGAGGCCAGCGCGGGTGCGGCCGCAGGCTGCCCGCCCTTCGCCGCCTCCGCGGCCTTCGCCGGGTCGGCGGCCTTCGCCGGGTCGGCGGCAGAGGCCGTTCCGGCCATGCCCACCGACAGCGCCCCGGCCGCGGCCAGAGCGATCACAGCCGTCCCGATTCTGCGTGCGGCACCCATCGTTCATTCCCCCCTTGTTGTCGGGCCGGGGACTTCCCTCGGCCCGACAACCACTGTGCGGCCGCCGCGTAAACACCGGATCGGCGTTCACTGAGCGCCCTGTCGACGCGGGGTGCGCCGCGGGGGGGGTCAGCCCGGAAGGCGCATGGCGAGTCCGTCGAGGACGACGTCCAGCCCGTAGGCGAACTTGGTGTCGCGGATCGCGACCGGGTCGCCGGGGTCCGTGGCGTAGGCGGCGGCGAGGTGGTCGTGGCCGGCGACGGCCTCCCGGGCGGCGGGCATCAGGCGGGAGACGAAGGCGGCCTCGGTCTCCCCGGAGCGGGCCACGGTGGTGAGCCAGGCCGCCTCCGTGGTGCTCATGCCGACGACGTAGGAGAAGAGCGTGTCGATCGCGCGGTGCGGCTCGGGGAAGCCGACGGCGGTGAACAGCGCGGCCAGCCGCTCGGAGAAGGACATGAGGTTGGGGCCCAGGTAGGCGAGGCCGGCCTGGCCGAGGACCGAGGAGATCCAGGGGTGGCGCAGGGCCGTCGCCCGGAACGACCCGGCGGCCTCGGTGGCGGCGGCGCGCCAGTCGGGGCTGTCGGCCGGCGGGACGTGGATCTCGGCGGCGACCTCGTCCACCGCGAGCTCCATCAGCTCGTCCTTGGTCGCGACGTGCCGGTAGAGGGAGGTCGCGCCGGCGTTCAGCCGGGCGCCGAGCTTGCGCATGCTGAGCGCCTCGATGCCCTCGGCGTCCAGCATGGCGACCGCCTCGCGGACGATCGCGGCCCGGCTGAGCGCGGGCTGGTCGGGCTCGCGTTGGCCGCGTGCCCACACGGACGGGATCGGGCCGGTCCTGGCGGTCATGGGCTCCCCTTCCTTCCTGTTCCCTCCTGCGTACAGCGTTCGCATCCAGCGTACAGGAATGGGGGTTGCGCACACCGTCCCCATCTGCGTACGGTGTTCGCAACGCCGGAACAGTGTGCGCAACTCGAAGGGAAGAACCCATGGAAGCCCGCAATCCACGCCGCTGGTGGATCCTGCTCGTGCTGTGCCTGAGCACGCTGGTCCTGGTCGTCGACAGCATGGCGCTGACCGTCGCGGTGCCCTCGATGACCGCCGACATCGGCGCGAGCGCCCAGGACACCCAATGGATCCTCGACTCCTACGTCCTGGTCTTCGCCGGACTGCTGCTCACCTCGGGCAGCCTCGGCGACCGGTTCGGCCGGCGGAAGGTCATGATCATCGGCCTGCTGCTGTTCGGCGCGGCCTCACTGGCGGCGACCTTCTGCACCAGCCCCGGCGAGGTGATCGCCTCCCGGATCGCGATGGGCATCGGCGGCGCGCTGATCATGCCCTCCACACTGTCGATCCTCATCACCGTCTTCGACGAGGAGGAGCGCAGCAAGGCGATGGCCGCCTGGGGTTCGGTGTCGATGCTCGGCCTGGTCGGCAGCCCCGTGCTCGGCGGCGTGCTGATCGACCACTTCTCCTGGCACTCGATCTTCTTCATCAACGTCCCGGTCGTCGTGCTGGCCGTCGTCGCGGGGCTCACCCTGATGCCGGAGTCGAAGGGCCCGTGGCAGAAGCCCGACCCGCTGGGTGCGGTGCTGTCCGCGGTCGGCATGACCGCCCTGATCTGGTGGATCATCGAGATCCCGCAGCACGGCGCGTTCGGCGGCCGTTCGGCGGTCACCCTGGCGATCGCGGTCGCCACCCTGGTGGGCTTCGTGGTCTGGGAGAACGTCACCGCCTCGCCGATGGTGCCGCTGGCGCTCTTCAAGCACCGCAACTTCAGCGGCGGTTCGCTCTCGCTGACGCTCCTGCAGATCGGCAACGGCGGCCTGCTGCTGGTGCTCACCCAGTACCTGCAGTTCGTGCTGGACTACACGCCGGTCGAGGCGGGCCTCGCCTTCGTGCCGCTCGCGATCACCGCACTGATCGGCAACGGTGCCGGGGCCAAGCTCGCCACGAAGATCGGCAACCGCCTGCTGGTACTGGCCGGCATGCTCGCCATGGCCGCCTCCTTCGCCCTGCTGACCACCGTCTCGGCGGACACCGACTTCGCCGTCCCGGCGATCGCACTCGGGCTGCTGGGCCTCGGTGCGGGGCTGGCGATGCCGGCCGCGGTCGGCGCACTGATGGGCACCATCCCGGCGGAGAAGGCCGGCGTGGGCTCGGCCCTGAACGACACCATCCAGCAGGCCGGCACCGCCCTCGGCATCGCCATCCTCGGCTCGCTGCTCTCCAGCGGCTTCGCCCGGGAGATGCCCGCCGACGCACCGGAGACCGCCAAGCACTCCGTCGCCGAGGCCCTGGCCGTCGCAGGGGGCGACACCGGCCTGGCGCACGCCGCCCGCGAGGCGTTCACCACCGCGATGTCGACCACCTTCACCATCAGCGCGATCGGTGTCCTGGCCGCCGCCCTGCTCGCCACCGTGGTCATGCGCGACACCCGGCCCGAGCCCGCCACCGCCCCGGCCGGCGAACCCGAACTCGTCGTCTGACCCCCTTACCCGCCCACGACGCCACGAGGCCGGCGCCCCACCCGGGGACGCCGGCCTCCGGGCATGGCCGAGCAGCCCCGGTGCGTGTAAGTTGAACGCGTTCAAAACGATCGGGCCGCCCCTGGAGGGCGGCACCGGAACGGGGTCTGCGCGTGCCGTGCCGCAGGTCGAACAGGGGGAGAGTCATGAGGATGTACAAGGCCGCGGTCGCCGTCGCGTTGCTCACGGCCTGCGCGTGCCAGGGCCCGGACGCGCGGCCCGCACCGGACGACGCGGCCGGGCGCGGCTCCGCGGACCCGGCCGCCGCCCGCGCTCTCGTCGATACCGCGGCCGAGAACGGTCGCACCGCGGGCTCCGTCACGGCCGGCTTCCGCGCCCTGGTGATGGGGCAGCCGACCCGGGGGACGGTCACCGTGGACCGGGACGGCCGCTGCGTCGGGTCCATCGAGGCGGCGAAGCTGGGCAGGATGCGGATCCTCATGGACGGGACACGCGCCTGGATCAAGGGCGACGAACACCTCTGGGGCCCCCGCGCAGCGGCCCTGATCAAGGACCGCTACGTCGGCGGACCCGCCACCGCCGAGCCCTTCACCTCGCTGGGCATCTTCTGCCTGGCCGCCCAGGCGGCCATCACCGGCGGCATTGACACCGCCGACCTGACCGAGCGGGGCGACACCGAGGCCGGCGGCATCCGGACGGTCTCCTTCACCGGCGCCGACGGCTCCACCTTGGAGATCGCCGCCACCCGCCACCCGCACATCACCCGCGTCACCTCGGGCCCGGACGGCGAACCCCGGGTCTGGCTGTTCCGCCACTACGGATGGCCGGTGGACCTCACCCCGCCCCCGGCCGACGAGACGGTCGACCTCACGGCGGTGCTCCGGCCAGACGACGGGCAGTAGCGCCGGGCCGAGAGAAATGACGTGCTGCCACCCGGCACGGACCACCCGCCCGGAACACGAAGAAGGGCCCCGACCGGCGCTTCGCCAGTCGAGACCCTTCTTTACATCCTGTGGCTGGTGCAGGGTTCGAACCTGCGTAGCTTGCGCGACAGATTTACAGTCTGCTCCCTTTGGCCGCTCGGGCAACCAGCCAGGATCTTGTCTCGCGGGGCGCTGCCCCGTTCGACGCGGTAAACAATACCTGATGGATGGGGGTGGTTCGCCACTCGGTTGCCGGGGGTGTGATCGCGGGGCCGGGGCGGCGGACGGGGGCGGGGCGGGGCCGCGCTGGATAGGCTGGGGCGGCGCCCGTGCCGTACGGCCGGGCGGTGACCGTGCAGTCAGTACCCAAGGAGACCAACACCCATGGCCGACTCCAGTTTCGACATCGTCTCGAAGGTCGAGTGGCAGGAGGTCGACAACGCGATCAACCAGACCTCCCGCGAGATCGCCACGCGCTTCGACTTCAAGAACGTCGGCGCCGAGATCAGCCGGTCTGGCAACAAGATCGAGATGAAGGCGAACGGCGAGGAGCGGGTCAAGGCGATCCTGGACGTCCTGCAGAGCAAGTTCATCAAGCGCGGGCTCTCGCTGAAGGCCCTGGACGCCGCCGACCCCCAGCTGTCCGGCAAGGAGTACAAGATCTTCGCGGACGTCAAGGAGGGCATCACCACCGACGACGCCAAGAAGGTCGCCAAGATCATCCGCGACGAGGGCCCGAAGGGCGTCAAGGCGCAGGTCCAGGGCGACGAGCTGCGCGTCAGCTCCAAGAGCCGCGACGACCTGCAGACCGTCCAGGCCCTGCTCAAGGGCAAGGACCTCGAGTTCGCGATCCAGTTCGTCAACTACCGCTGATCACCGCGACCGGGCTGCGCCGAGCGGCGCCCGCCGGGTCGTGAACGCCGCGGGGCCCCGGACCGCACCGGTCCGGGGCCCCACGGCGATCGCGGCTGCGCCCGGGGCGCGGCCGCCCGAGGGCGTCAGGCCCGCAGCCAGTCCGCCGAGCGGCGCCGCCGACCGAGGCCCACCGCGTCGAACTCGTCGAAGCTCCCGCCCTCGACGGCGGCCCCCAGCCGGCGCAGCGCCTGCGAGATGGGGCTGCCCTCGGCGGGCAGCGGTTCGCCCTCCTCCTTCCGGAGCGGGCCGAGCTCGATCCGGCCGTGCACCCAGACGGCGGCCTGCTGGGTCCCGCTGCCGCCGAAGTAGTCGGCCTCGGCGTAGGCGATGGGCCCGGCCTGGGACCACGCCTCCAGGCGGCGGCCGAATCCTGCGGGGAAGCGCGTGAAGCCCGGCTCGACACGGTCGCCCGGGACGTCCAGGACGGCGTGCAGCCGCTCGGTCATCGGGATCAGCGCCAGCCCCTGCGCCAGTCGCGCCACCTGCGCGACCGGCACTTCGGCCGCCACCACGTCCAGCAGTTCGGCGGTGGCGAGCAGAGCGTTGAGTTCGTATGACATTCCGTCATTCTGCGCTGCTCAGCACCATCGGGTCAGCCGAATATTCGAACTGACTATCCATCGGTCAGGATGGAGGGATGACGACTCCGTTCCGGCGGCCGACGGCCGACGAGCTGGCGGCCGCCCACGGCACGACGATTCCGGACGTGGCGGCGCCGGGCCTGCGGGTGCTGTTCTGCGGGATCAATCCGGGGCTGTGGTCCGGCGCGACGGGCCGCCACTTCGCCCGGCCGGGCAACCGCTTCTGGCCCGCGCTGCACCGCTCCGGGTTCACGCCGCGGCAGCTGCGGCCGGACGAGCAGCAGGAGCTGCTCGCGTACCGGCTCGGCATCACCAATGTGGTGGCCCGCACCACCGCGCGGGCCGACGAGCTGACCGCGGCGGAGTACCGGGAGGGCGGCGCGGCCCTGGTCGGCCGGGTCACCGCGCTGCGGCCGCGGGTGCTGGCGGTGCTCGGGATCGGCGCCTACCGGGCGGCGTTCGGGCGCCCGAAGGCCGCCGTCGGCCCGCAGTCCGAGGGCATCGGTGCGACCCAGGTGTGGGTGCTGCCCAACCCGAGCGGGCTCAACGCGCACTACACCCCGGAGGCGATCGCCGCCGAGTTCCGCCGGCTGCGCGAGGCCGTCGAAGCGGCCGAGGCGGCGGAAGGGGCCGCGGGCGGGGGCGACGACGGCGCTCCGGGCTGAACGGGTGTCAGACCGTCCGGCAGCGGCGCCGACCGGAGTCCGCGGATCAGCGCGCGGACGGCGGCCGTCCGCGCCAGCGCGGGCGTGGTCACGTACCCGACCAGCCGGCTCGGGGCGTCCGGGCCGAGGTCGGTGACGGCGAGCCCGGGCGGGGCGCCGAGCAGGCTGAGCCGGGGCACCACGGCCATGCCGATGCCCTGGGCGACCAGGGAGAGCATCACCGTGTCGTCCTCCACCCGGATCGTGGCGGGCGGCAGCCAGTCCTGCCGGCTCCACCAGCTCCTGGTGTAGGAGCCGCAGTTCTCGTCCCAGTCGACCAGCGGGAGCTCCCGGGGGCGGGCCCGGCCCGCCGGGTGGGCGAGGGCGTACGTCTCCTCGAAGAGCGGCACGACCAGCAGCCCGGGCGGGACGGCGGCGGCGGGGTCGACGGTGGCGAGCCCGAGGTCGGCACGGCCGTCCGCGACCTCGCCCGCGGTGCCGCGGCCCACCTCCCGGACGATCCGCACCTGCGGGGCGAGCCCCGGATGCCGGGCGGTGAGCCGGGCCAGCACGGCGGGCAGCCAGTGGGCGGCGACGCTCCGGAAGGCGGCGACCACCGGACGGCCGGTGAGTTCGCCCCCCGACGCCTCCCGGACCTCGGCCGGCATGGCCGCGAGCAGCCGGAGCACCTGCCGGGCGTGGCCGGCGGCCCGCTCGCCGGCCGGGGTGGGGCGCGCACCGTGCCGTCCACGCTCGAAGAGCACCGCCCCGAGCTTGCCCTCCACCGTGCGGACGGCGTGCGAGACGGCGGACTGGGTGAGACCGAGCGCCTCCGCGGCGGCGGTGAAGCTGCGTTCCCGGTCGACGGCGACGAGGACGCGCAGTTCGTGCGGGGCGAGGTCGGTGTCGCGGCGCGGCGCTCCGTCGGTCATCGGGCCACCCTACCGCCCTTCCATGAGCAGGATTCATGGAAGGGCCTCCTTCCATCGACGGCGGCCCCTGCCCGGCCCCGGCCCGGCTGCCTACGGTGATCTCGTCCCCGCCGAGAGCACCCGTCAGGAGCACCGCCATGTCCCGCACCCCCACTGCCTACAGCGCCGTCCACCAGGTCGCCCGGCCGACCGGCATGCCGGTCGCCGAGGACTTCGCCTTCGTCACCGGCACCCTGCCCGCCACCGGCGAGGGCGAGGCGCTGGTGGAGAACCTGCTGCTCTCCGTCGACCCGTACATGCGGGAGGAGATGGACGGCGGCTGGGAGCTGAACGCACCGCTGGAGGGCCGGTCGGTCGGCCGGGTGGTGGAGTCCCGCACGCCCGCGCTGACCGTCGGCGACCTGGTGTTCCACCGCCGCGGGTGGCGCACGCACGCCCTGGTCACCGCGGACGAGGCCCGGGTGCTGCCCGACCTGGCGGGCGTCCCGCTCAGTGCCCACCTGGGGCTGCTCGGCGGCACCGGGCTGAGCGCGTACGTCGGCCTCACCCGGGTCGCCCGGCTGCAGCCCGGCGAGGACCTCTTCGTGTCCGCGGCCGCGGGCGGCGTGGGCAGTGCGGCCGGCCGGATCGCCCGGCTGCTCGGCGTCGGACGGCTGGTCGGCAGCGCGGGCTCCCCCGCCAAGGTCGCCCACCTCACCGAGCACCTCGGCTACGACGCGGCCTTCGACCACCACGACGAGCCGATCGGCGACCTGCTGCGCAAGGCCGCCCCGGACGGGATCGACGTGTACTTCGACAACGTCGGCGGCACCCACCTGGAGGGGGCGATCGAGGTGCTCCGCGACCACGGCCGGATCGCCTGGTGCGGCGCGGTGGCCCAGTACAACAGCGCCGAACCGCCGGCCGCACCGCGCAACCTCTACGACGTCGTCGGCAAGAGCCTGCGGCTGGAGGGCTTCCTGGTGCGCAACCACCTCGCGGTGCGCGACGAGCTGTACGACTTCCTCGTCCCGCACCTGCGCTCAGGTCGGGTTCACTCGGACGAGACCCTGGCCGAGGGCTTCGACCGGGTGGTCGCGGCCTTCCTCGGCATGCTGCAGGGCGCGAACACCGGCAAGACGCTGGTCCGGGTCTGAATCCTCCTCAGCCGCCCGCGACCGGGGCCGGCTCGCCGCCGGTGAGGCGCAGCAGCTCCTGGTAGGTCAGCGGGAAGACGGTGTGCGGGTGCCCGGCCGCCGCCCACAGCACCGGGTGCGCGGCCAGGGCGGTGTCGACCACCGTGCGCAGCGGTGCCGGGTGACCGGCCGGGGCGACGCCGCCGATCGCCTGGCCGGTGGCGGTGCGTACCTGCTGTGCCGAGGCGCGGCCGATCGGGCCGGTGCCGAGGTGCTCCGCGAGGAAGGCGGTGTCCACCCGGTGCGACCCGCTGGTCATCACCAGCAGCGGCTCTCCGTCGCAGACGAAGACCAGGCTGTTGGCGATCGCGCCGACCTCGCAGCCGAGTGCGGACGCGGCCTCGGCGGCCGTCCGCGCGGAGTCCGGCAGCACCCGGACGGCTCCGCCGATGCCCGCGGCGGCGAGGGCCGCGACGACCGGACGGCTGCGCTCGGGCAGGGCGGCCGGGTCCGCGGACGGGGCGGACGGGTCGATGGACGGGGTCGCGGTCATGGGGCTCCTCGGGCAGGGACGGCGGCCGATCCGGACGGAGCCGCCAGCCTGACCCGCGGACGCAAGGGTTGTCCAACCGATTCGCGCGCCGTCGGACGTGCCCTTCCGTGGCCCGCACGGTTCCCTGCGCCCTATCGGGGCTCGCCGTGCCCGTGCGGCCGGTGCCGTTCGCGGTGGGCGCGGGCGAGGATGCGGAGGGGGGCCAGCAGGCCGTAGCCGACGTCGCGGCGCAGGGCGGCGGCGCCGGCCCGTTCCACGGCGGTGAGCTGGTGGGCCATCAGCTCGGTCATGGTGCGGCCGACGGCGCGCAGGCCCGGGTCGGCGTGGTCGACCACGTCCGCGGCCGCGTCGAGGGCGGTGCGGGCGCGGTGGCACTGGTCGGTGAGCAGGGCGCGGACGCCGGCGGTGTCCCTGGCCTGCGTCAGGTCGTCGGGGGTGACGCCGTGTTCGGCGAGGCGTTCCCGGGGGATGCAGAGCCGTCCGGCGGCGAGGTCGCCGGCGAGGTCGGCGAGGAAGTCCACCCGTTGGGCGGCGTCGACGAACCGGCGCCAGGCCCGGGTCTGTTCCTCGTCGGGGCCGCCGCGGTACTGGAGGCCGGTGAAGACCAGGATGCCGGGCAGTGCGTAGGCGTCGAGGTAGTCCTGGTAGTCCTGCTCCGTCCCGAAGCCGGTGAATCCGGCCTCGGCGGTGGCGGCTCCGGCGAGGAAGGCGTGCACCCAGCGCCCGGGGAGGGCACGGGTCCGGACCGCGTGGGCGTAGGCGCGGAGCACCGGGTCCCCGCTGCGGCCGGTGTCCAGCGCCCCGGCCGTGCGATCGGCCAGCTCCTTGAGCCCGTCGGCGCGCTGCTGCGGCGTGCCGTTCTCGGCGATGTCGTCGACGAGGTTCATGAAGGCGAGGCCGCTGACCAGGTACGGCACGAGGGCCGGTGCGGCGAGCAGCCGCAGTGCGAGGTACGGGGCCTGTTCGCGGCGCAGGACGCGGCGGGCGGCGGCGGTGTAGTCGGCCCGGAGCGGTTCCCCGGTGACGGCGGCGGCGGTCAGGGTGGTGCGCCAGGTGGGCACGGCGGCGGGGTCTCCTCCGGGCGGGCGTTCAGGACCCGGCCACCGTACCGAGCGGGCGGCCCGCCCTGTCCCGGCAGGCTCCCCGGACCGGGGTCACCAGCCGGCGAAGCGCTCGTCGGTGCTGACGACCTCGCGGCCGAGGGGGGCGAGCGAGATCGGGATCATCTTGAGGTTCGCCCAGCCGAAGGGGATGCCGATGATCGACAGGAACAGCGGGATGCTGGTCAGGAAGTGCGCGATCGCGAGCCACCAGCCGGCGAACACCAGCCAGATCACGTTGCCGATGCAGGAGGCGGGCCCGGCGTCGGGCCTGTCCACCGTGGTGCGGCCGAACGGCCAGAGGATGTAGCCGGCGATCCGGAACGAGGCGATGCCGAACGGGATCGTGATGATCAGGATGAAGCAGATGATCCCGGCCACCGCGTAGCCGATCGCCATCCAGATGCCGCAGAAGAGCAGCCACAGGACGTTGAGGATGAGTTCGATCACCTTCATGCCGTCCAGCCTCCCATGCGGTGCTCGGACCGGCCATCGAAACGGCGCACGGCCGCGACCGGTACCCCAGGGGGGTACACGGACAATCTGCTTTACCTTTTCATTACCATAGGGACGCCGCCCCTTCCGCGCCTCCGGCACCTCCTGCCCGGGCGCGCTGACGAGAGGACAGACGACGTGCCCATTCCGCGAGTCCGGACGACCAGCCTGCCCGGTGTGGGCATCCAGTACGACCTGACGACCCGAGAACAGCGCCACCTCTCCGTGATCGCCCACCGCGACGGCTCCCGCAGCCTGAACGTGTACCGCGCCGACGACCCCGACGCCTGCGCCCACGCCCTGCACCTGACCGCGGACGAGTCGACGGCCCTGGTGGACGCGCTGATGCCCGCTCACCACAGCCCGGGCCTGCTGCACACCACCGACCTCGGCCTGGTCGCCGAGCGCATCCCGCTCGGCGGCACCTCGTACTGGAACGGCCGGGTGCTCGGCGACACCCGGATGCGCACCGCCACCGGCGTCTCCATCGTCGCCGTGCTGCGCCGCACCGGCGCGGTGCCCTCGCCCGGCCCGGACTTCCGGCTGGCCGGCGGGGACACCCTGATCGTCATCGGCACCCGCGAGGGCGTGGACGCCGCCGCCGCAATTCTGGGACGGGAGTGATCGGGTGCACACCGCCACCGTCTTCATCGAGCTCGGCGCCGTCGTCCTGGTCCTGGGCCTGCTCGGCCGGATAGCCGGCCGGTACGGCTTCTCCCCCATCCCCCTCTACCTGCTCGGCGGCCTGGCCTTCGGCCACGGCGGCCTGCTGCCGCTCAGCTCCAGCGAGGAGTTCGTGGCGACCGGCGCCGAGATCGGCGTCGTGCTGCTGCTGCTCATGCTCGGCCTGGAGTACACCGCCGCGGACCTGGTGACCAACCTCAAGCAGCAGTACCCGGCCGGGGCGGTGGACTTCGTGCTCAACGCCCTGCCGGGTGCCGCCGCCGGCCTGCTGCTGGGCTGGGGCCCGGTGGCCGCCGTGGTGCTGGCCGGCGTCACCTGGATCTCCTCCTCCGGGGTGATCGCCAAGGTGCTCGGCGACCTCGGCCGGCTCGGCAACCGGGAGACCCCGGTCATCCTCAGCATCCTGGTGCTGGAGGACCTGTCGATGGCCGTCTACCTGCCGATCCTCACCGCGCTGCTGGCCGGAGCCGGCCTGGTCGCGGGCAGCATCACGCTGGCGATCGCGCTGGCCACCGCGGGCGCCGTGCTGTTCGTCGCGCTCCGCTACGGGCGGCTGATCTCGAAGTTCGTCTCGCACGACGACCCGGAGAAACTGCTGCTGGTCGTCTTCGGGCTGACCCTGCTGGTCGCCGGCATCGCGCAGCAGCTGCAGGTCTCGGCGGCGGTCGGCGCCTTCCTGGTCGGCATCGCCCTCTCCGGGGAGGCCGCCGAGGGCGCCCACACGCTGCTCAGCCCGCTGCGGGACCTCTTCGCGGCGGTGTTCTTCGTCTTCTTCGGCCTGAGCACCGATCCGACGTCCATCCCGCCGGTGCTGCTGCCCGCGCTGGCGCTGGCGGTCGTCACCGCCCTGACCAAGATCGCCACCGGGTACTGGGCGGCCCGCCGGGCCGGGGTCGGCGTCCGCGGCCGGTGGCGGGCGGGCGGCGCGCTGGTCGCCCGCGGCGAGTTCTCCATCGTCATCGCCGGGCTGGCGGTGACCGCCGGCATCGAGCCGGACCTCGGCCCGCTGGCCACCGCCTACGTGCTGATCCTGGTCGTGGTCGGCCCGCTGGCCGCGCGCTGGACGCAGCCCGCGGCGGGACGCCTGGGCGCGCTGCGCTCCAGGCGCCGGGTGCCCGTCCGGCAGCGGCGCGGCGCCGACGGAGCGGCTCCGGCCGGGGCCGCCGAGCGGACCGCGGAGGACGGCGAACAGGCCGCCGCCCCCGCGCAGTCCTGATCCGGGCTCAGGCCCGCTCCGGACCGCCGGACTTCCGCTCGATCTCCGGCGGGCCCGCAGCGTGCGGCACACCGCCGGCCGGCAGCTCGGGGCCCGGCCCCGCCACGCGCGGCAGCGTGTCGGCTGGGTCGGGCCCCGCCCCGTCGAGAGGCCCGTCGAGAGGCCCGTCGAGAGGTTCGTCCAGAGGCCGCCCCCCGGGCTCGTCCAGGGGCTCGGCCCGCAGGGCCCGCAGGCGCTCCCGCAGCCGGTCGGAGGTGGCGCGCAGCCGCTGGGCCCGCTCGGCGCGGGTGCCGGCCGGGTCGACCTCCACCACCGGTACGCCGTGGGCCTCGGCGGTGGCCACCAGGCTCTTCGCGGCGAGCGGGAGCGAGGCGAGCGCAGCGGCGGCGAACAGGCCGCCGCCGAGCTTCCGCGGCCTGCCCAGCAGACCGCGGTGGACGAGCTCGCAGGGCAGCAGCCGCTCCTCCCGCCCGGCCTCCTCGGCCGCCTCCACGGCGGCCAGGGCGAGGGTCAGCAGCCCCTCGGCCGCCTTGGTGACGACCCACTTGCGGCCGGGCAGCGGCGGCAGGAACTCCCGGATGCGGTCGACCTCCTTGTCGACGACCACGTCGGGCAGCAGGTCGAGCGTGGAGTGCAGCCGGAGTTCCTGCACCTTCGCCCAGTCGACGTCCTCGCCGTCGAAGCCGACCTTCTCCGGCCCGAAGGAGACCTGGCCGAAGCCGTCCAGCTGGTGCAGCAGCCACACCGCGGGCCCGGGGACGCGCGGGTGGCGGCCGATCAGGGCGGCGATCGACACCTCCCAGTCCTCGACGGCCGGCGCCTCGGGCGGCGGGAGGGCGGCGAGCGCCCGGCGCACCCAGTCGCCCTCGCCGACCACGTTGCGTGCCTTGACCCGGCCCGTACGGGCGGCCGAGCCGATCGCCTCCCCGGCCCGGCGGCCGATCCCCTGCGCGGTGTCGCGCACCCCCATGTCCCGCTCCCCCTCCGCCCGGTGATGTCGGGTGACATCCGGTCCAGTCTGCCCGAGCGGCCCACGTCAGCCGTCCCGCCCGGTGGACGCCGCCCGGCTGCTGTCCGCCGCACGGCCGAGCAGGACGGAACGTTCGCGTTCGTTGCGGGTCAGGCCGGCGGCGCGGGTGAACTCGGCGGCCGCCTCGGTGTGCCGGCCGAGCCTGGCGAGCAGGTCGCCGCGGACGGAGGGCAGCAGGTGGTAACCCTGCAGGGCGGGCTCGGCCGCGAGGGTGTCGACCAGGTCGAGGCCGGTCTCCGGGCCGAAGGCCATGCCCAGGGCGACCGCCCGGTTGAGTTCGACCACCGGGGAGGGGCTGCGCGCGGCCAGCGCGGTGTACAGCGCCGCGATCCGGACCCAGTCGGTCTGCCCGGCGGTGCCGGCGCGGGCGTGGCAGGCGGCGATGGCGGCCTGCAGCGCGTACGGGCCGGGCGGGGTGCCGCGCTCGGCGGCGAGCGCCTCGGCGCGGCCGAGGGCGCCGAGGCCGCGGTGGATCAGCAGGCGGTCCCAGCGGCTGCGGTCCTGGTCGAGCAGCAGGACAGGTTCACCGTTCGGGCCGGTGCGGGCGCGAGTGCGGGAGGCCTGAATCTCCAGCAGGGCGATCAGGCCGTGCACCTCCGGCTCGTCCGGCATCAGCCCGGCGAGGACCCGGCCGAGCCGCATGGCCTCCTCGCAGAGCGCGGGGCGCATCCAGTCGTCCCCGGCGGTGGCGGCGTACCCCTCGTTGAAGACCAGGTAGACGACCTCCAGCACCGAGGCCAGCCGCGGCGCGAGCTCCTCGCCCTGCGGCACCTCGAACGGCACGTCGGCCCGGGCGAGGGTGCGCTTGGCCCGGACGATCCGCTGGGCGACGGTGGCCTCGGGCACCAGGAAGGCGCGGGCGATCTCGTCGGTGGACAGGCCGCCGAGCAGCCGCAGGGTGAGCGCCACCCTGGCCTCGGTGGAGAGCACCGGGTGGCAGGCGGTGAAGACCAGCCGGAGCAGGTCGTCCTCGATCTCCTCGGCGAGGACGGCCTGCTCCGGGTGCGGGCCCTGCGGCGGATCGGTCTCCAGCTGGTGGCCGACCAGGCGGAGCTTCTCGGCGAGGCTCGCCTCGCGGCGGATGCGGTCGACGGCGCGCCGCCGGGCGGTGACGGTGAGCCAGGCGCCCGGGTTGTCGGGCACCCCGGTCCCGGGCCACTGCTCCAGGGCGGCGACCAGGGCGTCCTGGGCGAGTTCCTCGGCGAGGCCGATGTCACGGACCAGCCGGGCCAGCCCGGCGATGATCCGGGCCGATTCGATCCGCCAGACCGCCTCGATCGCGCGGTGGGTGTCGCGTGCCGTCACAACACCCCATCACAGCAGTCCGGGGCCGCCCGCGGCCAGCGCGGCGCGGCCCCGGACGGGCCGGGACGGGGTCAGCCGGTGATCGGCTTCTGGTGCTCGTCCCGCCAGGCCTGCTCCTTGGCGGCGTTCTCGGGGCTGAGGAGCTCGGGCGGGAAGTCGGAGGCCTCGAAGACCTTGCGGAGCTCCAGCACGGCGCCGTCCTCGAACGGGGCGCGGCCCGCCCACTCCAGTGCCTCCTCGCGGGAGCTGACGTCGAGCACCCAGTAGCCGGCGATGAGCTCCTTGCTCTCGGCGAACGGCCCGTCGGTGACGGTGGCCTTCCCTCCCTTGAAGGTGAGCCGGGCGCCGTTGGAGCTGGGGTGCAGGCCGTCGGCGGCGAGCATGATGCCGGCCTTGATCAGCTCCTCGTTGTACCGGCTCATCGCGTCCAGGGCCTCCTTGGTCGGCATCACGCCTGCCTCGGAGTCCTCGTTGGCCTTGACGATCAGCATGAAGCGCATGGTGCTGTCTCCCTCGGTGTCGGGCTCCGCCGGGCGGGCCGGGCGCCGGTCGTTCCGGCTTCCATCCGTGCGTCGATCGGCCGGTGCCCGGATCGACACGGCGGCCGAAGATTTTTCAGTGGCGTTCGCGGCGGGGTTCGACGGCGTTCTGCAGGCGGTCCCACTCGGCGATGTCGGGGTGGTGCAGGTCGAAGGCGGGGCTCTCCGAGCGGATCCGCGGCAGTGCGGCGAAGTTGTGCCGCGGCGGCGGGCAGGAGGTCGCCCACTCCAGCGAGCGGCCGTAGCCCCACGGGTCGTCCTCGGCGACCTTCTGCCCGTACTTCGCGGTCTTCCACACGTTGTAGAGGAACGGCAGGACGGACAGGCCGAGCAGGAAGGAGCCGACGGTGGAGACGCTGTTCAGCGTGGTGAAACCGTCCGAGGCCAGGTAGTCGGCGTAGCGGCGGGGCATGCCCTCGGCGCCGAGCCAGTGCTGGACGAGGAAGGTGGTGTGGAAGCCGACGAACAGCGTCCAGAAGCAGATCTTGCCGAGCTGTTCGTCGAGCATCTTGCCGGTCATCTTGGGCCACCAGAAGTGGAAGCCGGCGAACATCGCGAAGACGACGGTGCCGAAGACCACGTAGTGGAAGTGGGCGACGACGAAGTACGAGTCGGAGACGTGGAAGTCGACCGGCGGCGAGGCCAGCAGGACACCGGTGAGGCCGCCGAAGAGGAAGGTGACCAGGAAGCCGATGCTCCACAGCATCGGGGTCTCGAAGCTGAGCGAGCCGCGCCACATGGTGCCGATCCAGTTGAAGAACTTTACGCCCGTCGGCACCGCGATGAGCAGCGTCATGAACGAGAAGAAGGGCAGCAGCACCTGCCCGGAGACGAACATGTGGTGCGCCCAGACCGTGACCGAGAGCCCGGTGATGGCGATGGTGGCGGCGATCAGGCCCGTGTAGCCGAAGATCGGTTTGCGGCTGAACACCGGGAAGATCTCGGTGACGATGCCGAAGAACGGCAGGGCGATGATGTACACCTCGGGGTGGCCGAAGAACCAGAAGAGGTGCTGCCAGAGGATCGGGCCGCCGTTGGCCGGGTCGAAGACGTGCGCGCCGAACTTGCGGTCGGCCTCCAGGGCGAACAGCGTGGCGGCCAGCACCGGGAACGCGAAGAGCACCAGGATGCTGGTGAAGAGGACGTTCCAGACGAAGATCGACATCCGGAAGACCGTCATGCCGGGCGCCCGCAGGCAGGCGATGGTGGTGATGAAGTTGACCGCGCCGACGATGGTCCCGAAACCGGAGAGCGCCAGGCCCATGATCCACATGTCGCCGCCGATGCCGGGCGAGCGGATCACTCCGGAGAGCGGCGTGTAGGCGAACCAGCCGAAGTCGGCGGCGCCGTCCGGGGTGAGGAAGCTGCCGATCACGATGATCGAGCCGAACAGGTAGAACCAGTAGGCCAGCGCATTGAGCCGGGGGAAGGCGACGTCCGGCGAGCCGATCTGCAGCGGCATGATCCAGTTGGCGAAGCCGGCGAACAGCGGGGTCGCGAACATCAGCAGCATGATCGTGCCGTGCATGGTGAACAGCTGGTTGTACTGCTCGTTCGAGACGATCTGGGTGCCCGGCTCGGCCAGCTCGGCCCGCATCACCAGGGCCATCACGCCGCCGAACAGGAAGAAGGCGAACGAGGTGGTCATGTAGAGCGTGCCGATCTTCTTGTGATCGGTGGTCGTCAGCCAGCCCACCAGGGCCCGTCCGAAGCCGCCGCGGCGGGCGGCGCCGGAGCTTCGGCGGGGTTCGCGCGGCGGGGGCCGGTGCTCGGTGTCGGTCGGGAGAATCGTCACTGCACCACTCCTCCGCGTCTGGCCCACCGGCCGTCCAACGGGTAACCGGCCCATCAGTACCAGGCCGCCCCGCGGTCACGTGGAGGCGCGCCGGGACACGCGGCGGTGTCACCCGCTTCGCTTAGGACGTGGGGATCACCCGGGGGCGCGGGGAACTGCGCGATTCGGATGCGGGCCACCGTAAAGATCATGGGTTGACCCGTGCCGTAGTGACGGCCGCACCCGGACTGCGCAGTTCTCCCCCAGCCTTCGGCCGGGAGGTGCCCCCACGCGCCCCTGAATTGACCGCCCTCCCCCTCAGCGCCCGGCCATGCGCTCCAGGCGGGAGATGCGCTCGCGCATCGGGGGGTGGGTGGAGAAGAGCTTGGTGCCGAACTCGCCGGGGCGGAACGGGTTGGCGATCATCATGTGGCTGGCGGTCTCCAGCTGCGGCTCGGGGGGCAGCGGCAGGCGCTGGGTGCCGGCCTCCAGCTTGCGGAGGGCACTGGCCAGGGCGAGCGGGTCGCCGGTGATGCGGGCGCCGTCGGCGTCGGCCTGGTACTCGCGGGAGCGGCTCACCGCGAGCTGGATCAGCGCGGCGGCGATCGGCCCGAGGACGATGATGAACAGCATGCCGACCAGGCCGGGGCCCTCGTCGTCGTCGCTGCGGCCGATCGGGATCAGCCAGGCGAAGTTGACCAGGAACATCACCACGGAGGCCAGGGCGCCGGCGACCGAGGAGATCAGGATGTCCCGGTTGTAGACGTGGCTGAGCTCGTGGCCGAGGACACCGCGCAGCTCCCGCTCGTCGAGCAGCTGCAGGATGCCGTCGGTGCAGCAGACCGCGGCGTTGCGCGGGTTGCGGCCGGTGGCGAAGGCGTTGGGTGCCGGGGTCGGCGAGATGTACAGCCTGGGCATCGGCTGGCGGGCCGAGGTGGAGAGCTCCCGGACGATCCGGTACAGCTGCGGGGCCTCGATCTCGCTCACCGGGCGGGCCCGCATCGCCCTCAGGGCGAGCTTGTCGCTGTTCCAGTACGCGTAGGCGTTGGTGAGGATCGCGATCACCAGGGCGACCAGCAGGCCGGTGCGGCCGAAGAAGCTGCCGATCAGGAGGATCAGCGCCGACAGGCCGCCGAGAAGTACGGCCGTCCTCAACCCGTTGTGCTGGCGGTGCACGGCTGGCCCTCCGTGGTGGTGCGGTGGGGAGCCCGGTGGCGGCACCCTCGTGGGAATCAACGGAAGGATGCCGGTCGTTCGTTCCCCGGCGCACGCCGGGCGGTCCGCCCGGGTGCACCTCGGAGGGTCAGAAGAGGCTGCCGCCGACCACCTGCAGGACCAGCTGCGGAGCCACCGAGAGCACCACCGCGCCGCAGCCGGTGAGGGCCAGGGCGGCCGCCAGCGGGCCGGGGGTGCGGGCCGCGCGGACCTCGGCCGCGTCGCCCGCGGGGGCGAACAGCCGGGCCGTCCACAGCAGGTAGTAGTAGAGGGCGATCACCACGTTGACCGCCATCACCACGGCCAGCCAGCCGAGCTTGGCGTCGACGGCGGCCTGGAAGACCACGACCTTGCCGAACAGGCCGATCACGCCGGGCGGCAGGCCGGCCAGGCAGAGCAGGAAGAAGGCCATCGCCAGGGCGCTCCAGCGGCCGCGGGCGAACAGACCGCGGTGGTCGTCCAGCCGGGTGCCGGCGGTGCGGGCCACCGCGCCGACCACGCCGAAGGCGCCGAGGTTCACCACGCCGTAGATCAGCGCGTAGGCGACGGTGGCGCCCAGCGGCTGCGGTGTGCCCCGGTAGCCGGCGGCGGCCAGCGGGACGAGCAGGTAGCCGGCCTGGGCCACCGAGGACCAGGCGAGCATCCGCACCGCGCTGTGCGGGGTGTCGCCGCGCTGCCGCAGGGCGGCCACGTTGCCGGCCGTCATGGTGAGCGCGGCCAGCACCGCGAGCACCAGGCCCCAGGTGTCCCCGTACGGGTGGAAGGCGATGGAGGTGACCAGGGCGAGGCCGGCCAGGCCGGCCGCCTTGCCGACCACCGAGAGGTAGCCGGCGACCGGGATCGGTGCGCTGGTGTAGGTGTCGGGCAGCCAGAAGTGGAACGGCACCGCCGCGACCTTGAAGGCGAAGCCGACCATGGTGAGCACGGCGCCCGCCTCGGCCAGCGGCTTCAGCTGCCCCGGCACGCGGGCCAGCCCCTCGGCGATCGGCACGAGGTGGATCGAGCCGGTCGCGGCGTACACGAAGCCGACGCCGAGCAGCATGACGGCGGTGGCGGTGACCGAGGAGAGGAAGAACTTCATCGCGCCCTCGGCGCCCCGGCCGTCACGGCGCAGCGCGACCAGCGCGAAGGCCGGGAGCGAGGCGACCTCCAGCGCGATGATCAGGGTCGCCAGGTCGCGCGAGGCGGGCAGCAGGGCGGCGCCGGCGGCGCTGCTCAGCAGCAGGAACCAGTACTCGCCGCCGGGCAGCTTCTCCTCGTCGACGGTGTGCAGCGACAGCAGGACGGCGATCAGTGCGCCGCCGAGCGCGAGCAGCTGGAAGGCCAGCGCGAAGTTGTCGGCGGTGTAGCTGCACGCCCCGCCCGCGGCCTTCAGGCAGAAGGTCGAGCGGGCGTCGCCGCGCACCAGCGGCAGCAGCGAGGCCAGCGCGAGCACCAGGCCCGCGGCCGAGGCCCAGCCCAGGACGCGCTTCCGGCCGGCCGGCAGGAAGAGGTCCGCGACCAGCACGGCGAGTGCGGCGAGCGCCGCGACCAGCGGCGGCGCGACGGCCACCCAGTCGACGGACTGGATGAGGCCGCCGGGGTCGGCGACGGCGATTGGGTTCATGGCGGGCTGCCCCAGGGGAGGAGATCCGAGCGGGGTGCTGATCACGGCTCAGCCACCCCCGAGCAGGTGCTTGACGGCCGGGTCGGACAGGCTGAGCAGCAGGGCGGGCCAGACGCCGGCGACCAGGGTGAGCGCGGCCAGCGGCGTCCAGCTGGCGGCCTCGTACGCCTTGATGTCGGGCAGGTCGGCGACGAGGGCGGGCTGCTTCGGGTCGCCCATGCAGACCCGGCGGACGACGACCAGCAGGTAGCCGGCGGTCAGCAGGGTGCCGGTGCCGGCCAGCACCATGTACGTCACGAAGGCGGGCCGGGAGAGGCCGGCGGCCGGCTCGAAGGCGCCGAACATGGCGAGCAGCTCGCCCCAGAAGCCGGCCAGGCCGGGCAGGCCGAGGCTGGCGACGGCGGCGAAGGCGAGCAGGGCGCCGATCCGCGGGGCCCGGCCGTACAGGGCGGCGCCGGTGGCGCCGGCCAGGGTGTCCAGGTCGGAGGTGCCGTAGCGGTCCTTGATCGCGCCGACGAGGAAGAACAGCAGGCCGGTGATCAGACCGTGGGCGATGTTGCCGTACAGCGCGCCGTTCACCCCGGCCGGGGTGAGGGTGGCGATGCCGAGCAGCACGAAGCCCATGTGGCCGACCGAGGAGTAGGCGATCAGACGCTTGAGGTCGCCCTTGGCGCCCTGCCGGGCCAGTGCGAGGCAGGCCAGCGAGCCGTAGACGATGCCGACCGCGGCGAACGCGCCGAGGTAGGGCGCGTAGGTCTCTGCGCCCTCGGGGACGATCGGCAGCAGCACCCGGACGAGGCCGTAGGTGCCCATCTTCAGCAGGACGCCGGCGAGCAGCACCGAGCCGACGGTGGGCGCCGCGGTGTGCGCGTCCGGCAGCCAGCTGTGCAGTGGCCAGGCGGGCGCCTTCACGGCGAGGCCGACCAGGATCGCGAGGCCCGCGACGACCTGGGTGGTGTGGGTCAGGCCCTCGCCGTGGGCGGCGGCGAGCCGGGTCATGTCGAAGGTGCCGGCCTTGAAGCCGATCAGCAGGAAGCCGAGCAGCATCACGGCCGAGCCGAGCAGCGTGTAGAGGATGAACCGGTTGGCGGCCGGCACCTTGGCGCCGCTGCCCCAGCGGGCGATCAGGAAGTACATCGGGATCAGCACGACCTCGAACGCCACGAAGAACAGCACCAGGTCGAGCACCGCGAAGGTCGCCAGCATGCCGACCTCCAGCAGGAGCAGCAGGCCGGTGAAGGACTGCACGGAGGGCACGCCCTCGCCGGCGGGCAGCCGGCGGGTGGAGTACAGCGCGCAGAGGAAGGTGAGCAGGGCGGTGAGGACGAGCAGCGGCAGCGAGATGCCGTCGACGCCGAGGTGCAGCCGGACGTCGATCGCCGGGATCCAGCGGACGTCGGTGACGGCCTGCATCACGCCGGGGCGGTCCTGGTCGAAGCCGATCGCGAGGGCGACGGCGAGCGCCAGGGTGGCGCCGGTGACGCCGGTGCCGAACCACAGGGCGCGGCGGTCGGCGGCGGCGCGGTCCGCCCCGAACGGGACGAGGGTGGCCGCGGCGCCGGCCAGCGGCAGCAGCAGGAGGGCGATGAGGACTGCGTTCACCGGGTGCTCCAGGTTCGTGCTGCGGCGGGACGGGGCGGGTGCGTACGGGTCATGATCCGACCGCCACCAGGACGGCGAGCAGGACGGCCCCGGCGAGCAGGGCGTTCAGGTAGGCCTGTGCGTTGCCGTTCTGGGCGCGGCGCACCAGCCACCCGAGGGCGTTGGCTCCGGTGCCGGCCCCGCGCACGTACGTCTCCACCACCTCGCGGTCGAGGAAGTTCACCAGCCGGGCGGCGGCCGCGGTCGGGCGGACGAACAGGGCGCTGTACAGCCGGTCCACGCCGAAGCCGTGCTGGGCGAAGCGGTACACCGGGCCGAGCAGCAGGCGGCCGGGGTCGGCCGGCGCGCCCTCTGCGGCGGGGCGGGCGGCCTGCCGGGCGCCGGCGGTCCGCCAGGCGGCGTAGGCGATCAGGATGCCGGCCAGGGCGAGGCCGGTGCCGAGCACCGAGGTGGTGACGGTGGGCCGCAGCGAGCCGCCGTCGAGCAGCGAGGGCAGCCAGTCGTCGCGCAGCCCGAGCAGGCCGAAGCCCATGGCCGGGACGGCGAGCACCCACAGCGGCCAGCGCATCGCGGCGGGCTCGGCGGTGGCCGGGTCGGCCTCGTCGATCTCGGGCGAGTACGGGGCGCCGGCGGCGGGTGCGGCGGCGGCCTCCGCCGCGGCGGGTGCCCCGGCGGCGCGGCCGTGGAAGGCGACCAGCCACATCCGGGTCGAGTAGGCGGCGGTGAGCAGGGCGGTCAGGCAGGCCGTGACCAGGACGATCCAGCCGGCCGCCTCGGGCACCGCGGAGGCCGGGCCGGCGCCGCGGGTGAGCGCCTCGCCGTGGGCGGCGTGCTCGGCGGCGGTGAACACCGACTCCTTGGAGAAGAAGCCGGTGAACGGCGGCAGGCCCATCAGGGCGACCAGGCCGATGCCCATCGCCCAGTAGGCGTCGGGGACGCGCTTGCGCAGCCCCGGCATCCTGGACATCGCCGAGATGGAGTTGGTGTGCGCGGCGTGGATGACCACACCGGCGGTGAGGAACAGCAGCGCCTTGAAGACGCCGTGGCCGACCAGGTAGAAGACGGCGGAGTCGCGGTCGCCGGAGGCCAGGGCGCCGGCCATGTAGCCGAGCTGGCCGACGGTCGAGTAGGCGAGCACCCGCTTGAGGTCGTCCTGGGCGAGGGCGCAGAGCGCCGAGCCGACCATGGTGACGGCGGCCATCACGGCCAGCACCACCAGGGCGGCGGCGGAGAGCAGGAAGACCGGCATCAGCCGGGCGACCAGGTAGATGCCGGCCGCGACCATGGTCGCGGCGTGGATCAGGGCGGAGACCGGGGTGGGGCCGGCCATCGCGTCGGGGAGCCAGGTGTGCAGCGGGAACTGCGCGCTCTTGCCGGCCACGCCGCCGAGCAGCAGCAGCGCGATCAGCGTGGGGTGGCCGATCCGCCCCTCGGTCGCGGCTGCCAGCACGTCGGTGATCCGGAAGCTGCCGGCGTCCGCGCCGAGCGCGAAGATGCCGAACACGAACGGCACGTCGCCGAGCTTGGTGACCAGGAAGGCCTTGAGCGAGGCGGAGCGGGCGTCCTCGGTCTCCCAGTGGTGGCCGATCAGGAAGTACGAGCAGATGCCCATGATCTCCCAGGCGACCAGCAGCACGATCAGGTCGCCGGAGTAGAGCACCAGGAACATCGCCGCGGTGAACAGCGAGACCAGCGCCGCGTACGAGGGGTAGCGGGGGTCGCCCTTCAGGTAGGCGGTGGAGTAGATCTGCACCAGGGTGGCGACCAGGCCGACCAGCAGCGAGATCAGGACGGAGAAGCCGTCCAGGTGGAGCGCGAGCGAGATGTCGGGGCCGCCGGTCGGGGTGAGCCGGGTGGCGGCGTCCAGGCTCTGCCCGGTGCCGAGCTGCACGGCGACGACCACGGCGAGCACCGCGGAGACGGCGACCGGCAGGACGGCCAGCGGCCGGGCGAGGCCGGGGAACCTCTTGCCGGTGGCGAGGCCGGCGGCCGCGCCGAGCGCGGGCAGGGCGGGGACGAGGATCGGCAGGGCGAGGTTCATGCGGCCTGGCCCTCCGGCTCGGCGGCGGCAGCGTCGGGGGCTGCCTCGGACGGGTCGCCGAGCACGGTGAGCCGGTCGACGTCGGCGGTGCGGCGGGTGCGGAAGACGAGCAGCACGATGGCGAGGCCGAGGCCGATCTCGGCGGCGGCCACCGTGATGGTGAAGAGGGTGAGCGCCTGCCCGGCGTGCACGGCGTCGCGCAGCCAGGCGTCGAAGGCGACGAGGTTGAGGTTGACGGCGTTGAGCATCAGCTCGACGGACATCAGCACCAGGACGACGTTGCGCCGGGCGAGCACGCCGTAGACGCCGACGCTGAACAGCAGCGCGGCGAGGACGGCTGGGTAGACGAGGTGCATCGGCGTCAGCGCTCCTGCGCGGGGGCGGTCGGGGCGGTGGACGGGGCGGGCGCCGCGGGGGCGCCGGGTCGGCCGACGGGCTTGCCTGCGCGCAGCTTGCCGGCGCGCGGCCGGGGCAGCGTGCCGGAGGTGCTGCGGGAGAGCACGATCGCGCCGACCAGGGCGGCCAGCAGCAGCACCGACAGCGCCTCGAAGGGCAGCACCCAGTGGCGGAAGAGGTACTCGCCGGTGGCGCGGGTGGAGCCGCCGCCGGCCGTGAGGTCGATCCAGCTGGTGCGGAAGGCGTCCGCGACCAGGGTGACCAGGGTGCCGGCCGCGGCCAGCGCCACCGCCAGGGCGGCCCAGCGGTTGCCGGAGTCGGCGTCCGGCGAGCGGCCGATCGGCGCCCGGGTGAGCATCAGTCCGAAGAGCACCAGGACGACCACCGAGCCGAGGTAGATCAGCACCTGCACCCAGGCGATGAACTCCGCGGTGAGCAGCAGGAACTCCACGGCGAGCCCGCCGAGCGCGACGACCAGCCACAGCGCGGCGTGCACCAGCTGCTTGGTGGTCACCGAGACCACGGCGGAGCCGAGCACGACCAGGCCGACGAGCAGGAAGACCACCTCGGCCCCGGTCGGGGAGAGGAAGGAGCGGGAGGCCGGCTCCAGCGAGCCGGCGGCGGCGAGCAGGGTGCTCATGCGTCCTCACCCTCCTGCGCGGCCGCGGCGGCCAGCTTCTCGGCCGCCTTGCGGGCGGTGGCGACCTCCTTGGGCTCCTCGGCGGCGGGGTCGAGGGCGGGCGGTGCGGGCACCGTCCACATCCACTCGCGCAGCCGCTCCCGCTCGTGGGTGAGGTCGAGGATGTCGGTCTCCGCGTACTCGAACTCCGGGGACCAGAACAGCGCGTCGAAGGGGCAGACCTCGATGCAGATGCCGCAGTACATGCAGAGCGAGAAGTCGATCGCGAAGCGGTCCAGCACGTTGCGGGTGCGGGCGCGGGCGTTCGGGTCGGCCGCGGGCAGCGTCTCCTTGTGGGAGTCGATGTAGATGCACCAGTCCGGGCACTCGCGGGCGCAGAGCATGCAGACCGTGCAGTTCTCCTCCAGCAGCGCGATGACGCCGCGGGAGCGCGGCGGCAGGACGGGCTGCACCTCGGGGTACTGCGCGGTGACGGACTTCCGCGTCATGGTCCGCAGGGTGACGGCGAGGCCCTTGGCCAGGCCGGTGCCGGGGATGTTGAGAGCCATCAGGAGATCGCCACCTTGACGATGCCGGTGAGGGCCAGCTGGACGAGCGCGAGCGGGATGAGCACCGTCCACGCGAAGCGCATCAGCTGGTCCTCGCGAAGCCGCGGGTAGGTGACCCGGAGCCAGATCACCACGAAGGCCAGCGCGAACGTCTTGAGCAGCGTCCACAGCCAGCCGAGCGAGTCTTCGAACGGGCCGTGCCAGCCGCCGAGGAACAGCACCGTGGTCAGGCCGGCGACCACCACGATGCCCGCGTACTCGGACAGCAGGAACAGCGCGAAGCGCAGGCCGGTGTACTCGGTGTACGCGCCGAAGATGATCTCCGAGTCGGCGATCGGCATGTCGAACGGGGGGCGCTGGAGCTCGGCGAGGCCCGCCGTGAAGAAGACGAAGGCGCCGATCGCCTGCCACGGGATCCACCACCAGTGGAAGGCGTCCACGATCCCGGGCAGCGCCACCGTGCCGGCGGCCATCGCCACCGAGGCGGCGGCCAGCAGCATCGGCAGCTCGTACGACATCAGCTGGGCCGCCGTGCGCAGGCCGCCCAGCAGCGAGAACTTGTTGGCCGACGCCCAGCCCGCCATCAGCGATCCGAGCACGCCGATGCCCATCACGGCCAGCACGAAGAAGATGCCGGCGTCGATCGCCTGGCCGACGAAGCCGTCCGGGCCGATCGGGATCGCCAGCAGCACCAGCAGGTAGGGCAGCAGCGAGACGGCGGGCGCCAGCTGGAAGACCCGCCGGTCGGCACCGGCCGGGACGACGTCCTCCTTCTGCGCGAACTTGACGCCGTCGGCGACGAGCTGGGCCCAGCCGTGGAAGCCGCCCGCGTACATCGGGCCGAGGCGGCCCTGCATGTGCGCCATCACCTTGTGCTCGGTCTGGCCGATCACCAGCGGCAGCACCAGGAAGACGACCAGGGTGGCGACGCAGCGCAGCAGCGTGTCGATCAGGTTCACGCGCCGTCTCCGTCCTGGGTGGGGGTCTGCGGGGTCTCGGGCCCGGCCTGCTCGGCCTCTGCGGGCTCGGGCTTCGCCGGCTCGGGCTTCGCCGGCTCCGCGGGGACCTCGGGCTTCGCCGTGGCCTCGTCGTGGGCCGGGACGGGTGCGTGCCAGGGCGCGTCCGAGGACTGCGTCCGGGCGGTGCGGCGCGGCCGCTCCTCGGCGGGTGCGGCGGGTGCCGCCGGCGCGTCCGGCGCGGTCGGCGCCCCGGGCTCGGCCGGGGCGGCGGCCTGGCTGACCGAGCCCTCGCTGATCGAGCGGGTCCGCCGCGGCCGGTCGGCGCGCACGGGGGCGCCCTCGGCACCGGCGGCGGCCGCACGGGGGCCTGCGCCGGCGGCCGCCGCACGCGGGCCGGCACCGGCCGCGCGCGGGGTGCGGGCGGCGCGGGCCGGACGCTCGGCGACCGGCGGCAGGGTGCCCTTGAGCGGGCCCCACTCGTTGGGGTCGGGCACGCCGGCGGGCTGCATCTTGCGGCGGGCCGGGCCCTCGCCGTGGTCGGACTCGCCGGGCTCCTTGGCGCCGGGCCAGGCCTTGGCGACGCGGGCGGCGAGCACGAATTCCTTGCGCAGCGGGTGGCCCTCGAAGCCGTCCGGCAGCAGCAGGGTGACCAGGTGCGGGTGGTCGGCGAAGTCGATGCCGAACATCTCGTGGGTCTCCCGCTCGTGCCAGGCCGCGCCGGCGTAGACGCCGACGGCGGTGGGCAGGGCGGCCTTCTCGCGCGGCACCCGGGTGCGCACCAGCAGGTGGCGGACGGCGCCGGGGTGGGCGACGTCGGCGAGGTGGGCCGAGACGGAGAAGCCCTCGGCGAGCTCGTCGACGGCGCTCAGCCAGTCGAAGTAGCTGAGTCCGAGGCTGTCGCGGGCAGCCGTGAGCGCCTCGATCCAGTGCTCGGCGGGGACGTCGACGGTCAGCAGGCCGTACGCCTCGGCGGCGGTGGCCCAGGAGCCGATCGCGGCGGCCGTCCGCTCGGCCGGGGTCGGCTCGGCGGCAGGTGCGTCGGCGGCCGGCGTCTCGGCGGCAGGGGTGGGCTCGGTGCCCGGCACCGGCTCGGCGCCCGGCTGGTCGGGAGTGCTCACTTCGCGCCCTCCGGTCCGGCGACCAGCCCGCGGCGGAGCGCGGAGGCGGGCGCGGCGTAGCGCTGCGGCAGCGACTCGGCGGCGATCTTCTCCTGGAGCTTGAGGATGCCCTGGAGCAGCGCCTCGGGCCGCGGCGGGCAGCCCGGCACGTAGACGTCGACCGGGATGATCTGGTCCACGCCCTTGGTGACGGAGTAGGAGTCCCAGTACGGCCCGCCGGAGTTGGAGCAGGCGCCGAAGGAGATGACGTACTTGGGCTCCGGCATCTGCTCGTACAGGCGCTTGACGGCCGGGGCCATCTTGTCGGTGACGGTGCCCGAGACGATCATCAGGTCGGCCTGGCGCGGGCCGGGCGCGAACGGGATGACTCCCATCCGGATGAAGTCGTGCTTGGCCATCGACGCGGCGATGAACTCGATCGCGCAGCAGGCGAGGCCGAAGTTGAAGCACCAGAGGCTGTAGCGGCGGCCCCAGTTGAGGACCACCTTGACCGGGTCCGGCGCGAGCCGGGCCAGCGGGCCGAGCCGGCGCGGTTCGACGGCGCCGGGCCTGGCCGGGTCGGGGATGCCGAGCGGAACGGGGCCGTTGCCGCCGTGCCCGTGGGCGTGGGTCACGTCCATTCCAGAACGCCCTTCTTCCAGGCGTAGAGCAGTCCGACCGCGAGGAAGCCGATGAAGACGAACATCTCCACCAGCGTCGCTGCCCCGTACCCCGCGGCGGCGAAGACCGTCGCCCAGGGGAAGAGGTAGATCGCGTCGACCGCGAAGATCACGTAGAGGAACGCATAGACGTAGTAGCGGATGTGGGTGTGCGCCCACCCCTCGCCGACCGGGTCCACTCCGCACTCGTACGCCAGCAGCTTCTCCGGCGAGTACACCACCGGGCGCAGCAGGCGGTTGGCGGTGAACGACACCGCGACGAACAGCACGCCGACGACGGTCAGCAGCCCCACCGCCGCGTACGCGTCGAAGTAGCCACTGCCCGCGGCAGTGCCGGCAGCAGCCAGCTGCCCCTCCATGCGTTCGCCTCCACATCGGCCGGGCCCGCCGTCCCGCGGCGGGGTCCGATCTCTTTACACACCCATAACCATTGCTCAGGCGTGAGTCTAAGTGCACCGCCCGTCTACTCCTGAACCTGCCCGGTCCGCAAGACGCATGCTGGACACCGGCCCGTGGGACGCGGCCTCGGGCCCGGTGCCGCGGGGTGGGGATAACCCCCGTCCGGGGAGGGCACCCAGCCCCATGGCGCGGCGGTGCCCGGGACCGCGATGCTGGTGCCCGCAGCGGTGCGCCGGGCCCGCTGACCGGTGAGGCGGCGGAGTCCGTCGAAAGGGCGGGTGTGCGCAGTGGAGGAGCGGGTCGAGGACGGGGCCGGGGTGTCCCGCCCCTCCCCGTACGGGCGGCAGCTGTGGCTGCAGGTGCAGCACCTGCTGGTGAACCTGCCGCTGGGGATCGCCGGGTTCGTCTTCACGGTGGTGATGCTCAGCGTCGGCCTCGGCCTGGCGGTGACGGTGGTGGGGCTGCCGCTGCTGGCCTGCGGTCTGGCGGGCAGCCGTTGGCTGGGTTCGCTGGCCCGGCGGCGGGCCCGTGCCGCGCTGGGCTCGGAGGTGCCGGAGGCCGGCCCGCTGGTGGTCACCCGGCCGGGGATGTCGGGCTGGGTGATCGCCTGCCTGACGGACGGGCTGAGCTGGCGCTCGGTGCTGTACGGCATCCTGCTGCTGCCCTGGGGGATCCTCGGTTTCGCGCTGGCGCTGGTGCTGGTGCTGGTGGGCTGGCCGGTGCTGCCGTGGGCGGTGCGCGGCCTGGCGGCGGTGGACCGGATGCTGGTGGGCAGCCTGCTCTGCCCGGCCGCGCTGACCGAGCGGGTGCGGGAGCTGGAGGACGACCGCGGTGCGGTGGTCGACACCGCCGCGGCCGACCTGCGCCGGATCGAGCGGGACCTGCACGACGGCGCCCAGGCCCGGCTGGTGGCGCTGGCGATGGACCTGGGCATGGCCAAGGAGCGGCTGTACGAGACCACCACGCCCGAGGACGTGGCCGCGGCCGCGCGGATGGTGGACGCGGCGCACGGCGAGGTGAAGATCGCCCTGCAGGAGCTGCGCGACCTGGCCCGCGGCATCCACCCCGCGGTGCTGACCGACCGCGGGCTGGACGCGGCGCTCTCCGCGGTGGCGGCGCGCTGCACGGTGCCCGGCGGGGTGAAGGTGAACGTCGACCTGAAGGACGGGGAGCGGCCGGACGCCGCGGTGGAGGGGATCGCCTACTTCACGGTGAGCGAGCTGCTGGTGAACATCTCCAAGCACGCCGGGGCCCGGTCCGCGGCGGTGGACGTCTGGCGGTCCGACGACCGGTTGATGCTGCTGGTGCGGGACGACGGCCGGGGCGGGGCCGATCCGGCCCGGGGCAGCGGGCTGGCCGGGCTGACCGAGCGGGTCGGCGCGGTGGACGGGGTGTTCCTGGTGGAGAGCCCGGAGGGCGGTCCGACCACGGTCACCGTGGAGCTGCCGTGGCGCACCCGCGCGGGGCGGGCCTGACCGTCCGGCGCGTTGGAGGGCCCGACGGCCGCCTCCCTTGCGCGGTACGGCCGCCGGGCCCGGCCCGGATGGGCGGGTGTCAGCCGCCGGGCGGCACCCGGAGCCTCGGCCCGGTGGGTCGCGGGCCGGCCGGGGACGGTCGGGTGGGTTCCTTCTTGGGGCGCACCGGGGTCTCCTCCCGAGGCTGTGCGCGGGCGCGGCGATCAAGCTGGCTTTGTCAGCATTTCAGCTGTATGTCCGGTTCGCCGCCGCGGCGCGCCCGAAGAACGGGCCCCGCCCGCGATTCACGCCTCCAGCAGGGCGAACAGCTCCTCCCAGCGGTCGAGCACCCGGTCCGGCGAGAAGCGCACGATCGCCTCGCGGGCCCGCTCCCCCATCGTGTCCCGCAGCTCCCGGTCGTCCATCAGCCGGCCGAGCTGGCGGGCCAGCGCGGAGGTGTTGCCGACCGGGGCGAGCAGGCCGTCCTCGCCGTCCCGGACGATCTCGTGCACGCCGGGGGCGCAGTCGAAGGCCACGCACGGCACGCCGCAGGCCATCGCCTCCATCAGCGAGATCGGGAAGCCCTCACCGCGCGAGGAGAGCACGAAGATTCCGGCGCCGGCGAGTGCCCCGGGCACGTCGTCCGTCCGGCCGCAGAACTCGACCGAGCCGTCCAGGCCGAGGTCGGTGCACTGCGCGCGCAGCGCCTCCTCCTCCTCGCCGAGGCCGTAGATCTTCAGCTGCCAGCCGGGCCGGTCACAGACCGCCTCGGCCCAGGTCTCCAGCAGCAGGTCGACGCCCTTCTCCTGGGCGAGCCGGCCGATCGAGACGACGGTGCGGTCGGCCGGGGCGACCGTCTCCGGCACCGGGAACGGCAGCGGGTTGGGGATGCCGCAGGTGGAGTTCATGCCCTGGCGGATCCAGGCGTCCGCGTCCTCGTCGGTGAGCACCACCAGGCGGTCCACGTCCGCGTAGTACCGCTGCACCCGGGCGAACCGGGAGGAGGCCCGGCAGGTCTCGAAGGACTCGTGGCTCATGCCGATGACCTGAAGGCCCTTCAGGTCGGCCAGCGCCACCCACTCCATCGCCCACACCTGGGTGACGATCACCACGGCGCCCGGCCGGGCGGCGCGGAACATCGCGCTCATCCGCTCGGCGGCCCCGCGCATCCCGGCCTCGCGGGCGGCGTTCCGCCGCCTGGCCGCGACGTCCAGCTGCTGCCACGGGTACTTCGGCGTCCAGGCGGCCGGCGGCTGCGCGTCGTAGAGGGTGGTCATCCCGTACGGGAGGCCGTCGCCGAAGTCCTTGTGCAGCACCGCCGGGGTGATGCCGATCAGCTCCACCCGGTGGCCGCGGCCGGTGAGCAGCTCGGCCATCCGGTGCGACCAGCTGGAGACGCCGCCCAGTTCGTCGACGCTGTTGCTGACGATGAAGATGTCGCGATTCACCGGACGGTCTCCCGCTCGTGCTGGTCCTGCTGGTCCTGTCCGCCCTGCCCGGGCCCGCCCTGCGCCTGCTCGCCCCGTGTCTGCCGGCCCGGCCCGCCGCCCGGCTCCGGGCCGAACATCAGGTCGGCGATCCGGGCCGCGGCGTCGCCCCGGTCGTACTCGCCGTACGCCGCCGCGAACTCGCGGCGGCGGTCCGCGTACTCCTTGCCGGTGGCCTCCAGCTCCTCCAGCGCGGCGAACAGCTCGCCGGCGTCCCGGAGCACCGGGCCCGGTGCCTCGCGCAGCAGGTCGAAGTAGGTGCCGCGGACGTCCTCGGCGTACTCCTCCCAGTCGTAGGCGAAGAACAGCATCGGCCGGTCGAGCAGCGCGTAGTCGAACATCAGGGAGGAGTAGTCGGTGACCAGCGCGTCCGACAGCTGGTAGAGCGGGGTGACGTCCTGGACGTCGGAGACGTCCACCACCCGGCCGCGGACGGACGGCGGCAGCACCACCCGGTTCAGGTAGTGGCAGCGCACCAGCAGGGTCAGCCGGTCGCCGAAGCGGTCGGCGAACTCCTCCACGTCGAAGGGCAGCTCGAAGGCGCGGCAGCACCACCCGGTTCAGGTAGTGGCAGCGCACCAGCAGGGTCAGCCGGTCGCCGAAGCGGTCGGCGAACTCCTCCACGTCGAAGGGCAGCTCGAAGGCGCGCACCTTGCCGCGGGCGTCCGCCCGGAAGGTCGGCGCGTAGAGCACCACCGGCTTCGACAGGTCGATGCCGAGCTGCCGGTGCCGGTCCTTCGCCGCGTCCTCGCGAAGCAGCACGTCGTTGCGCGGGTAGCCGGTGCGCAGCAGCCGCTCCTCGCCGATCCGGTACGCGGGCGCCAGGGTGCGCACGTCGTGCTCGGAGCGGACGACGAAGTGGTCGAAGCGGTCCAGCCCGGCGAGGTACTCGGCCTGCTGGGCCGGCGTCTGCCGCTTCAGCGAGGCCAGGTCGAAGCCCATCTTCTTGAGCGCCGAGCCGTGCCAGGTCTGGATGTACGTGGTCTCGGGCCGCTTGCGCAGCCGGTACGGGTACCCCTGGTTGTCCACCCAGAACTCGGCCTGGGCCAGTGCCCGCAGGTACTGCCAGGACCAGCGGCGCACCAGCGTCGCGCCGGACGGGAACCCCTCGGTGGACTTGGCGTACGACCAGACCGGCTTCATCGGCGCACCGCGGCGCACCAGCTCCTCGTAGACCGCGCGGGGGCTGTCGCTGAACTGCAGGCCCTGCTGGCTCTCGAAGACGACCTGGCCCTTGACCACGGGCAACCGCTGCAGCAGCCGGTGGTAGACCTTCAGCTTGGTGTCGCCGTTGTTCAGGGTGCGCTTGAGCTGCAGCGCACCGCGGGCGGTGCGCCGGGCCCGGTCGGCGGCGGCGTTGGCGACCGCCGAGGCCTCCCCGCGCAGCGCGCGCTCGACGAGGTCGGTGCCGCGCCGGGCGGCCGCGCCCTCCGCGGCGAGCTCGAAGGCGAGGTGGCCGCGGGCGGTGGCGTGCGGGGCGAGGCGGTCGCCGGTGAGCCTGGTCAGCCGGGGGCGGACGGCGGGGGCGGCGGCCGCGGCGAGGTCGATGTCGCCGACGGTGAGCCGGGTGGTGGTGCGCTCGCCGTTGGCGGTCAGCACCAGGCGGACGTCCCAGACGGCGTCCAGCACGCCGAGCGGGCGCAGCTTGCGGGCGATGTCGGCGGTGGCCCGCCAGGCGATGCCGTCGCCGTCGTGGCGGACCTCGGCGACCGGGAAGGAGAACGACTTCATGCCCTTGCGGCGGGGCGAGAAGTCCAGCCGGGCGGCGAGCCCGGCGTCGGCCGGGACACGGCCGAGCGGGTTGACGATCCGCCCGGCCAGCTCGATGCCCTGCGGGCCGGCCGCGTAGCCGGTGAGCCGGTTGCGCAGGAACAGCTTGCGCAGCGGTGCCGCGTGGTAGCCGTGCGCGGTGACGTCGAGCACCTTGCGGCCCTCGGGGTCGTCGAGGTGCTCGGCGCAGAAGTACACCCGGCCGTCCTGCTCGGTGAGCGGGGCGGCGAGCTTGTCCCGGTTGATCAGGGTGTCGACGGCGGGCAGCAGGTTGTCCCAGTCGTCCTGCCCGAGCAGGTAGGCGCAGATCCGCTGCGGGCTGCCGACCTCCTCGTACGCCTCCGGGGCGAGCCCGGCCAGGTAGCCGCGGGCGTGCTCGGCGAACTCCTTGCGGAAGTCCTCCGGCAGGAAGGGCAGGTCGCGCAGGTGCAGCACCAGGTCGTGCTTGAGGAACTTCACGTCCTTGCGGTACTTCAGCTCGACCATGCCGCGGTCGGCGAGCATCGCGTCGATCCGGCGGTGGATCTCCAGCCGGTCGGTGAAGTTGCGGATCTCGTGGCGGCGGTTGGAGAGCGAGCGCTCGCCCTTGCTCGGCGGGGCGACGTCCCACCAGTAGACCCGGTTGGGGATCAGGGTGATCCGCTCGGCGGCGAGGTACGCCTGCGAGGAGAAGAGCAGGTCCTCGTAGAGGATGCCGACCGGGAAGGTCAGCGCGTGCTCGGCGAGGAAGGTCCGGCGGTAGGCCTTGTTCGTGGAGAGGGTGTCCCACACCAGCAGGTCGGGCAGCTCGGCGATGGAGTCCAGGGTGCGGGTGCGCGAGTAGATCCACGGGTACCAGGCGTCGGTCTTGCCGTGCCGGTTGCCGAGGAAGCGCCGCACGCTGAGGCCGGAGACCAGGTCGGCACCGGTCCGCGAGCCCGCCTCGTACAGGTTGCGGGCGGCGTGCTCGGCGAGCTCGTCGTCGCTGTCGAGGAACATCACGTACTCGCCGCGGGCCTCGGCGACACCGTGGTTGCGCGGCGCACCGCAGCCGCCGCTGTTGGCGGGCAGCTGCAGGGCCCGCACGCGCCCCGGGTTCTCCCGCTCCAGGCGCCGGGCCACGGCGAAGCTGTCGTCGGTCGAGCAGTCGTCGACGATCAGCACCTCCAGGCCGCGCAGCGACTGCCCGAGGGCGGAGGCCACCGCCCGGGGCAGCCGGGCGGCGTCGTTGTAGACGATCACGATGACGCTGACCAGCGGCTGCGCCTGACTGGAGGGCATGGAGCGGGGGTCCTTGTCGTCGGGTGGTGCCGAAGGTGCCTGCCGGGGCCGTCCGACTCTGCCGTTCCGGCTCTGCCGATGGGACCACGGCTTCGTGTGAATCCCATGAATTCTCCCACCGCCCGGGGAGTGCCCCGTCCCCCGGGCGCTCCCCGGGCCGCGGTACGCCGTGCCGGGGTGGGCCGTTCGTCCTCAGCCGAGGCGGGCCAGCAGCCGCCGGAGCCGGGCCCGGACGACCTCCCAGCCGCCGCGCACGCCGTCGGCGACCCGCAGGCCGAGCTCGCCGTTGGTGGTGCCGTACGCCTGCACCAGGGCGAAGCGCAGCAGCGGCCGGTGGACGATCGCGTGCCGCTTGCCGAGGCCCGGGGCGCGGACGGTGGTGGCGGCGCGGCCGCCGCCCTCGAAGGACAGCACGACCCGCAGCGACCAGGCGGTCATCTCGCCGACGTCCCGCAGTTCGAAGGCGTCCACGGCGGTCTCGGCCGTCCAGCCGCCGTCGGGGTGGGCGGCGAGTTCCAGCGGGCGGCGGACGGTCAGCGGCGGGCCGAGCCGGGTGCGCAGTTCGAGCCGGGCGTCGACCGGGTCGGCCGCGGAGACCAGCCCGTACGGGTCGTGCACCCGCAGCCGGACGCTGCAGACCGGGCCGAGCCGCACCGTGCCGTCGACGGCCAGCGGCAGCCGGGACGGGGGCAGCTCGTCGAGGCCGGTGAGCGGCACGCCCTCGGCCAGCAGCGGCCGGCCGTCCTCGTCGGCGAGGTAGGGCGGGGCGAGCCGGGGCGGGGTCGCGGCGAGTTCGCAGGCGCGGGCCAGGTCGGTGCCCTCGACCGGCTCGGGGCGGGCCAGCAGCAGCTCGCTCAGCCAGCGGCCGGCCGGGCTGGCGCCGAGCAGCGGGTCGGTGCCGAATCCGGCCAGGTGGGCGCGGGCGATCCGCCACCAGGCGGCCCGGTAGGCGGCGGGCTTCTGCCGCATCTCCCGGATGTACATCCGCAGGTCGTGGTCGATGAACTTGGTGCGGGCGGCGTCGGCCAGGCCCGGTTCGCCGGCCTCGGCGAGGATGCGCACCACATCGGCGTGCGCGTCCACCCGGTCCTGCCAGTTGCGGACCTCGTCGCGCCGCAGCGAGATCGACTGCCGCCCGGCCTCCCGGCGGACGTGCCACAGGTACACGGTGTCGCCGACCGCGACCAGCCGCGGCCGGGCCGCGTAGAGCCGGGCGGTGAAGGCGAAGTCCTCGTAGTGCACCGGGCCCTCCGCGAACCTCACCTGGTGCTTCTCCAGGAAGTCCCGCTGGTAGAGCTTGTTGACGCAGAGGGTGTCGCGGAGGAAGTCGGGCCGCTCGCCGATGCCGTCGTAGCGCCGGGGCGGTGCGCCGACCGCGGGGAAGAGGTCGCGCTGCCAGGGGGTGTCGGTGCCGGCCGGCAGCTCCCGCCGGACGCACACCCCGGCGACGACCTCGGCCTGCTCGGCGACGGCGGTCTCCAGCAGCAGCCGGACGGCGTCCGGGGCGAGCACGTCGTCACTGTCCAGCAGCATCACGTACGGCGAGCGGGCGGCGGCGAGGCCCTGGTTGCGGGGGGTGCCGCAGCCGCCGCTGTTCTCCGTCCGCGTGACGACTCTCACTCTCGGATCGGCGGCGGCGAGCCTCGCCAGGCGCTCCGGAGTGGCATCGGTGGAGGCGTCGTCGACCACCACGACCTCGGCGACGGCGTCCCCCTGGGAGAGCGCCGAACGCACGGCATCGGCGATGTGCGCCGCGTCGTCGAAGACGATCACCACGACGCTGACCTGCGGAGTCGTGCTGGGCGCGGGGCCGGGAGTGCTGGCGGTCATCCCGCGACCTGCTCCTCCCGCTGACGACAACCGGCTGCGATCGTACCGGACCGTACTTATCAGGGTGTCGGATAACTCGGGTCGGAAGCACCCGGCCGACACCGTGCCCGCCGCTCCCGCCCGGTTCGAACACCGCCGCATAGGATCTCGGCATGACTTGGTTGATCACGGGCGGCGCCGGATACATCGGCGGACATGTCGTGCGGCAGCTCGCCGAGGCGGGCGAGCGGGTGGTCGTCGTCGACGACCTGAGCTCCGGCTCGGCCGGCCGCCTGCCCGCCGGGGTGCCGCTGGTGGTCGGCTCCACCCTCGACCGGGCCCTGCTGGACGCGGCCGTCCGCGAGCACGGCGTCACCGGTGTGCTGCACATCGCCGCCAAGAAGCAGGTCGGCGAGTCGGTCGAGGAGCCGCTGCTCTACTACCGGGAGAACGTCGAGGGTCTGCGGACGGTGCTGGACGCGGCCGTCGCCGGCGGCGTCCGGAAGGTGCTGTTCTCCTCCTCGGCCGCGGTCTACGGCATGCCGGACACCGACCTGGTGACCGAGGAGACCCCGTGCGCGCCGATCAACCCGTACGGCGAGACCAAGCTGGTCGGCGAGTGGATGCTCGCCGCCGCGGCGAAGGCGTACGGCCTGTCCACCGTCTCGCTGCGCTACTTCAACGTGGCCGGCGCGGCCTCCCCCGAGCTGGCCGACGACGGGGTGACCAACCTGGTGCCGATGGTCTTCCAGCGGCTCACCGACGGCCTGCCGCCGCTGGTCTTCGGCGACGACTACCCGACGCCGGACGGCACCTGCATCCGCGACTACATCCACGTGGACGACGTGGCCGCCGCCCACCTGGCCGCCGTCCGCCGGCTGGACGCCTCCGGCGACCCGGTCAGCATGACCCTGAACATCGGCCGCGGCGAGGGCGTCTCCGTCCGCGGCATGCTGGACGCCGTGGCCCGCGTCACCGGCCTCGGCACCACGCCCGAGATCACCCCGCGCCGCCCCGGCGACCCGGCCCGGGTGGTCGCCGCCGCCGACCTCATCCGCAAGGAGCTCGGCTGGTCGGCCCGGTACGGCGTCGACGAGATGATCGAGTCCGCCTGGGCGGGCTGGCGCGCCCGCCACCCCGGTCTGTGAGCCCGGCTCCTACTGCGGCACCGCGGTGCCGTAGTAGGAGTCCAGCGCGTACACGCAGCGGTCCTTGCTGCCCGCGAACACCCGCCCGGCGACGGCCACCGGCGAGCCGGTGAGCTCGCCCTTGGTGCCGAGCTCCCAGCGGAGCCGCCCGGTCACCAGGTCGATGGTGTGCAGGGAGTGGTCCCGGCTGCCGACGTGCACCAGGCCGTCGGCGACCGCCGGCGAGCCGACGATCTCGCCGCGGGCGGCGTAGCGCCAGCGCTCCCGCCCGGTGGCGGTGTCGAAGGCGTACAGGGTCTCCCCCGAGCCGAGCAGCACCGCGGTGTCCGCGACGACGGCCGGCTCGGCGCCCTGCCGGCTGCCCGTCCGCCCGCGCCAGCGCTCCCGCCCGGTGGCCAGGTCGACGGCGTACAGCGTGCCGAGGTAGTCGGCGACGTACACGGCGGAGGCGTCCGGTGCGGGCGGGGTGAAGAGCACCACCGGCGCGTCGAAGCGCCAGCGCTCGGCACCGGTGGCGGCGTCCAGCGCGTGCACCCGGGGCCCGGCGGTGACGTACAGCACGCCGCCGCGCTCGACCGGGCGGGAGGGCACGTCCTCTCCGACCGGGAACGACCAGCGCAGCCCGCCGCCGCGCGGGTCCACGCAGCGCAGCCGGCCGCCGCCGTAGTAGTAGGCGGAGCCGCCGATCAGGGCCGGGCCGGACTGCGGGTTCTCGTAGTCCTGCTGGGCGTCGTCGGCGCGCCACAGTTCGGCGCCGTTGGCGGCCGAACGCAGTTGCACGCCGCCGCCCCTGATGCCGCAGCAGAGCACCCCGTCGGCGGCGTCCAGCGAGTAGACCCAGCCGTCCAGGGAGTTGCGCCAGCGCTCGGTGCCGTCGGCGACGTCGACGGTGTACAGGTGCGGGCCGTCGGCGGCGTGCACCCTGCCGTCGGCCACCGCGAGCGCCCAGGCGACGTCGCGGGTCTTCCAGCGCCGCTCGCCGGAGGCGATGTCCAGCGCGTGCACCTCGAAGCTGGAGACGAACAGCGTGCCGTCGGCGACCACCGGGGTGCCCCAGACGTCGTTCGACATCCGGAACCGCCAGGGCCGCCAGCGCGGCGCGGGCGCGGGCGGCGGCACCTGGGCGCGGCGCACCCAGTCGGTGGCGGCCGGTGCGGCCGGCACCACGCCGGACTGACCGGCGGAGGACTGGTCGGCCCGCGGGCCCGGCCCTATCCGGACGGGGCCGCCGGAGAGCTGCACCTCCTCGCCGGCCGGGCGGCGGCGCGGGGCGATCCGCTCGGTGGCGGCCTCGCCGCCGAGCGAGCCGTGGCCGCTGTCCGCGGGGGGCGCCGAGGGCTGCGGCGGCAGGACGGGCGCGGGGGCGGGCGGCGGGGCGACCGGCGGGGCCACCGAGCGGCGGCCGCGCTTCTGCTCGATCAGCTGGAGGGCGCTGGGCGGCAGCCAGTCCCCGGCGTCGCCCTGCGCGTCGTCGCGGGAGAAGAGGTGCGGGGCGAGCTCGGCCTGGATCTGCGCGGGCGTCGGCCGGTGCTCGGGCGCGGGCCGCATGCAGGCCCGGACGAGCTCGATCAGCTCGACCGGCAGCCCGGAGAGGTCGGGCTGCTCGCGCAGCAGCTGGAACACCGTCTCGACCGGGTTGGCGCCGCGGTACGGGGGGTGGCCGGTGGCGCAGAAGACCAGCAGCGAGCCGAGCGAGAAGACGTCGCTGGCGCCGGTGACGCTGCGGCTGTCCCTGGCCTGCTCGGGCGACATGTAGGCGGGGGTGCCGACCGCGACGTTGGTCATGGTGAGCCGGGTGTGCGAGACGCCGGCCGCAATGCCGAAGTCGATCACCCGGGGGCCGTCCTCGACCACCAGCACGTTGGACGGCTTCAGGTCGCGGTGCACCAGCCCGGCCGCGTGGATCGACTGCAGCGCCTCGGCGATGCCGGCGACCAGCCAGCGGACGGCGTCCACCGGCAGCGGGCCGCAGTGGTTGACCAGGTCCTCCAGCGAGGGCGCGGGGACGTAGGCGGTGGCGAGCCAGGGCACCCGGGCGTCCGCGTCGGCGTCGACCACGGCGGCGGTGTAGAACCCGCCGACCGTCTTGGCGGCGGCGATCTCGCGGGCGAAGCGGACCCGGAACAGGTCGTCCTCGGCCAGCTCTGTGCGCACGGTCTTGATGGCGACCCTGCGGCCCGAGGCGGAGCGCGCCAGGTAGACCAGGCCCATTCCGCCCGCGCCGAGCCGCCCCAGCACCTCGAAGGGCCCGATCCGCCTTGGATCGTGCGCCGTCAGCTGGTCCACTGAGCTGCCACCTCCCCGTTGTGCCGTCCCCCGTCCGGGGTGCGCCCCCGATTCTCCAATGCCCGGCCCCCGGGAGCCAATCTCCCCCGCCCGCGGCGCGCGGGCGCAGTGTTCCGGACGGGCGGCGTCCGCACCGGGCGCGCACGAAGCGTGCGCCGCGAACCGCACCGCCGGGGCGCGGAGCGGCGCCCGACGGCGCCCCGGACGCGCCCTCCGCACCACCGGGGCACGCTCCGGAGGGGACGGGCGGGCGGGTACGGGAGGCCCGTCCGGCGATCACTGCCTGTCATCCGACCACCCCTCAGCAGACCGGCCGTCACGCTGTGGGGTCATCAGTGCACGGGGGGGCTACAAGGGGAGCGTTGAATATCCGTCCGAGCGCTCCATTACCACCCCGGGCGGCCTAATTGTCGCATCACCGAATCGCGCCAAGATCGTGCCGCGGTAAGCTGACGGCATGACAGGACAAGTTCGCACCGTCGACGGTCGCGTCGCCGGGCGACGCGGACAGGAGACGCGGCAGAAGCTGCTCGACTGCCTCCGCGAGATGCTCAGCACGTCGCCTTACCGGGACGTCAAGGTCATCGACGTCGCCCGTATGGCGGGTACCTCCCCCGCGACCTTCTACCAGTACTTCCCGGATGTCGAGGGCGCAGTCCTCGAGATCGCAGAGGAAATGGCCGAGGACAGCGGCGGGCTCAAAGAGCTCGTCGAAGGAAAGTCCTGGGCGGGAAAGACCGGTGCTGCCACTTCGGAAGAACTGGTGGACGGTTTCCTCGCCTTCTGGCGCAAGAACGATGCCATTCTTCGCGTGGTGACTCTCGGTGCTGCCGAAGGGGACAAACGGTTCTTCAAGATCCGCATGAAGGTCCTCAACTCGGTGGTCGGACCGCTGACCGAAGCGGTACGGGCGAACCAGGGCAAGACCGACAAGACGGTCGACCCGGCCGCGGTGGCCGGCTCGCTGGTCTCCCTGCTCGCCTCCGCGGCGGAGCACCAGAAGGCCTTCACCTCCTGGGGCGTGAAGGTGAAGGACCTCAAGCCCAACCTCGCGCTCCAGGTCTACCTGGGTGTCGTGGGCAGGAAGCCGCCCAAGTAGTACGGCTCCACCACCACCGTCCACATCGCACGTGCGCCCCGGCCTCCTGTCCGGGGCGTGGCGGGCGGCGGCCGTGTCCTCGGGGGAGGTTCGCCGACGCACCGTGACGTGCCCGAGCAGCAGTGGGGCGCCGGAATCCTCGGATTCCGGCGCCCCACTGCGCTGTCCTGTCAGGCCCTACGGGCAGCGCACCACCTGGCCGGCGTAGGCGAGGCCGCCGCCGAAGCCGAAGAGCAGCACCGGGTCGCCGGAGCGGAGCTCGCCGCGCTCGACCAGCTTGCTGAGCGCGAGCGGGATGGAGGCGGCCGAGGTGTTGCCGGAGTCCACCACGTCGCGGGCGATCACCGTGTCGGGGCCCGCGCCGAGCTTGGCGGCGATGGCGTCGATGATCCGCAGGTTGGCCTGGTGGGCGACGAAGCCGCGGAGCTCGGAGGGTTCGAGGCCGGCCCTGCGGCAGGTCTCCCGGGCCAGCGGGGCGATCTGCGTGGTGGCCCAGCGGAACACCGCCTGGCCCTGCTGGCTGATGGTCGGGTCCCAGCCGGTGATGACCACCGCGTCGCCCTTCTCGGGCTCCGAGCCCCACACCACCGGGCCGATGCCCGCCTGCTCGTCCGGGACGGCCTCCACGACCGCCGCGCCGGCGCCGTCGCCGAAGATCACACAGGTGGAGCGGTCCGTCCAGTCGATGGTGTCGGACATCCGCTCGGCGCCGATCACCAGCGCGCGGGTGGCGGCGCCGGCCCGGATCGCGTGGTCCGCGGTGGCCAGCGCGTAGGAGAAGCCGGAGCAGACGGTGTTGATGTCGTACGCCGCGGGGGCGGTGACCCCGAGCCGGGCGGCGACCGCCGCGGCCGTGTTGGGGCTGCGCTCGATCGCGGTGCAGGTGGCGACCACGACGAGGTCCACCTCGTGGGCCTGCCGGCCACTGGCCGCGAGCGCCTTCTGGGCCGCCTCGGTGGCGAGGTCGACCAGCGTCTCGTCGACCGCGATGTGCCTGGTGCGGATGCCCACCCGGGAGCGGATCCACTCGTCGTCGGTGTCGACCAGCTTCGCCAGGTCGTCGTTGGTGAGGACCTTGGGCGGCTGGTAGTGGCCGAGCGACACGATGCGGGAGGCGGTCATACATCAACTCAACCGGGTTACCGACGGGTCGCCCGGTGACGCACCGGCACAGTATCCGGGTGATTTGGCTGTAGAAGGGTGACAACTCCCCGCAATCCGTACGGGCCGGGCCGCACGGTCGCCTCGTCTGGGTCAGGTGGCCAGCGTGGCCGCGTCGCCCATCGCGATCACCGGGTGGGCCGCCGGGTCGAGGGCGCGGATCAGTTCGATCATGTTCGCCTCGGGCAGCGAGATGCAGGCGTGGGTGGGGCCGCCGTGGTCGACGTGCAGCCAGACGCCGCCGCCCTTGGCCTTGCCCTCCGGGGAGGCGGTGTCGAGCGGGGAGCGCCCGGCCACCCGGTTGTAGTTGATCGCCACCACGTAGTCGAAGGAGCCCGCCAGCGGTTCGCCGTTGAAGCCCTTGCCGCCGACCACGAAGCCCGGGTCCTTGTCGTAGGGCAGCTTGCTGCCCGGGTCGGCCTTGCGACCGCCGGCGTCGGTGAGCCCGAAGACGCCGATCGGGCTGTGCAGGTCGCCGGCCCGCTTCTGCTCGGCCCAGCCCTTGTAGCCGTTGTGGCCGGCCCAGGCCTGGCCGGGCTTCCAGCGGCCGTCCACGGTGCGCGTCCAGAGCGTGACGGTGGTGTCGGCGGCGTCCTTGCCCTTGCCGGAGGCCACCACGACCTGGGTGGTCTCGGCGGGGATCTTCGCCAGGAAGGACGGGCCGAGGCCCGGGATGACGGCCACGGTGCCGTCGGTGCGGTCGGAGCGGTCCGCGGCGGCCGGGCCCTCGGTGTGCCCGCCGGCCGACATCGGGGCGATGTCGGCCCGCGCCACGTCGGCCTCGGGGCGCTCGGGTGCGCCGGCGCTGGTGAACGAGGGGAGGGCCCGGCCCTGGCCGACGGTGAACCAGCCCGCTGCGGCGGCCAGCAGCACCGCCGTACCGCCCATCAGCGCCTTGCCGCCGCGGCGCTTCGGCTTGGCCTTGCGCCGGTGTCCGCGCGGCCGTGGTGCCTGTCCGTCCGCACTGCTGCGGGGGCCCGGCACGTCGGCCGGGCGGTGGTGGACGGAGGCGCGATGGGAACCGGACATGGGGACGATCCTCCCAAAGTCCCGGGCGGAGGCGAAACCCGGGGCGTGTGGTGAGCCTGTGAGCATACGCGGTCCGCGGGGTGGCAGGGGCGTGCCAGTGCCGATCGGACAAAGCGCGCAGGGGCGTTGCCGAGGGCGGGGCGTGCGGGTGCCGGACACGCGCCGGGGCCCGCCGGCTGCATGCCGACGGGCCCCGGGACGGCGGCCGCGACGGGCCGACGGGGTGTCAGAGGCGCATGGCCTGCGGGGTCTCCCGGCGGGTCAGGTCCGGGCCGTCGTACTCGCGGATGACCTCGTAGCGGGTGTTGCGCTCGACCGGGCGGAAGCCGGCGTCGCGGATCAGTTCGAGCAGGTCGTCACGGCCGAGCTTGTTCGGCGTGCCGAAGTTGTCCGCGTCGTGGGTGATCTTGTACTCGACGACCGAGCCGTCCATGTCGTCCGCGCCGTGGCTGAGCGCCAGCTGCGCGGTGGTGACGCCGTGCATCACCCAGAAGACCTTGACGTGCTGAACGTTGTCGAACAGCAGTCGGGAGACCGCGAAGGTCTTCAGCGCCTCGGCGCCGGTCGCCATCTCGGTGCGGTCCATCAGCCGGTTGCGGACGACGCCGTCCTTGGAGTCGTGGAAGTCGTGCTGGTAGCGCAGCGGGATGAAGACCTGGAAGCCGCCGGTCTCGTCCTGCAGCTCGCGCAGGCGCAGCACGTGGTCCACCCGGTGGCGCGGCTCCTCGATGTGGCCGTAGAGCATGGTGCACGGGGTCTTGAGGCCCTTCTCGTGCGCCAGGCGGTGGATCCGCGACCAGTCCTCCCAGTGGGTGGCGTGGTCGACGATGTGCTGGCGGACCTCCCAGTCGAAGATCTCCGCGCCGCCGCCGGTGAGGGACTCCAGGCCGGCGTCGATCAGCTCGTCGAGGATCTCGCTCGCCGACAGGCCGCTGATCTTCTCGAACCAGTGGATCTCGGTGGCGGTGAAGGCCTTCAGCGAGACGTTCGGCAGCGCCTGCTTCAACTCGCGCAGGGAGCGCGGGTAGTAGCGCCAGGGCAGGGTCGGGTGCAGGCCGTTGACGATGTGCAGCTCGGTGAGGGACTCCGACTCCATGGCCTTGGCCAGGCGGACGGCCTCCTCGATCCGCATGGTGTACGCGTCCTTCTCGCCCGGCTTGCGCTGGAAGGAGCAGTACGCGCAGGAGGCGCTGCACACGTTGGTCATGTTGAGGTGGCGGTTGACGTTGAAGTGGACGACGTCGCCGTTCTTCCGCGTCCGCACGTGGTGGGCCAGGCCGCCCAGCCAGGCGAGGTCGTCGCTCTCGTAGAGTGCGATGCCGTCCTCGCGGGTCAGCCGCTCGCCCGCGTAGACCTTCGCCTCCAGCTCGCGCTTGAGCCCTGCGTCCATGCGGTGCCCCCGCCTCTCGTACCTGCCGAAACAATGCCGGAACCGAGACTACGCCTCGGTATGTGCGAGCCGCCCACAGGGGCGCGGCAACCGCGCGGCGCAGTTCCCGCGCCCCCGGGCCGCTAGCTCGCGAGCAGTTCGGCCAGCAGCTTGGGCTCGATGTTGCCGCCGCTGACCACTGCGGCCGCGGCCCGGCCGCCGATCTCGGTGGCCCGGTGGAACCAGCCGGCGACGGAGACCGCCCCGGACGGCTCGGCGACCAGCCGGCCGCGGCGGGCCAGCACGGCGACGGTGTCGCGGATCTCGTCCTCGGTGACGGTGACGATGTCGTCCACGTACGTGGTCAGGTGCTCGAAGGGCAGCACGCCGACCGAGGGGGTGCGCAGGCCGTCCGCGACGGTGCGGTAGGTGTCGGCGACCGGCCAGGCGATCCGCTCGCCGGCCCGCAGGCTGGCCTGTGCGTCGGCGGCCAGCTCCGGTTCGACGCCGACGACCCGGATGCCGGGGCGGGTGAGCTTGAGCGCGGCCGCGGTGCCGGAGATCAGGCCGCCGCCGCTGACCGGCACCAGCACGGTGTCCAGCTCCTCGGGGGCGTCCTCGGCGATCTCCAGGCCGACGGTGCCCTGCCCGGCGATGATGTACCGGTCGTCGTACGGGGGCACCCACACGTAGCCGTGCTCGGCGACCAGCTCGGCGGGCACGGTGTCGCGCCGGTCGGGCGCGACCAGCATCACCTCGGAGCCGAAGCCCCGGGTGTTCTCGACCTTCACGGCCGGGGAGGTGTCCGGCATCACGATGACGGCCCGGATGCCGAGCAGGGCGGCGGCGTAGGCCACCGCCTGTGCGTGGTTGCCGCTGGACTGGGCGACCACGCCGCGGGCGCGCTCCTCGGCGGTGAGCGCGGCGAGCCGGTTGTAGGCGCCGCGGATCTTGAAGGCGCCGGTCGGCTGGAGGCTCTCCGGCTTGAGCCAGAGCCGGCGGTCGCCGTCCGCCGCCCACGGGCAGGGCAGCAGCGGGGTGCGCACGGCGACCCCGGCGATCCGCTGCTGCGCGGCGCGCAGCTCCTCCAGTCCGACCAGCGTCATTCCGTCACTCCCGTGTCCGTCGTTGCTGCGGTGCGTTCGGCGGGCTGCGCCCGCCGGGTCACTCGGCGGTGCCCAGCGGCAGGTCGCTGACCCTGCTCTCCCACTTGGTGGACAGTACGACGGTGGTACGGGTGCGGGCCACGCCCTTGGTGCCGGAGATCCGCTTGACGACCGATTCCAGCCCCTCCACGTCCGGGACGCGCACCTTCAGCATGTACGAGTCGTCGCCGGCGATGAACCAGCAGTCCTCGACCTCGGAGAGGTCCTTGAGGCGGTGCGCGACGTCCTCGTGGTCGGCGGCGTCGGTGAGCTGAAGGCCGATCAGCGCGGTGACGCCGAAGCCCAGCGACGCCGGGTTGACGGTGGCGCGGTAGCCGGTGATCACACCGGCCTGCTCCAGCCGGTTGATGCGGTCGGTCACGCTCGGGCCCGACAGGCCGACCAGTCGGCCGAGTTCGGCGTACGAGGCGCGGCCGTTCTCGCGCAGTGCCTGGATGAGCTGTCTGTCCACTGTGTCCATATACCTGCCAGCGCCCTTCCGAACCTCACCGTACCGAGAGATCATTATCCGGATTCGAAGGCGGCGTGCGCGAGTCAACCCGGATATCGCAAAGAACATACTCTCCCGGTCCGCACGGTCTCACTCTGCCTTGGCCGCAGCTCCGAGCTCGCCCTCCCAGCGGCGGTAGAGCGTGTGCGGCACACCGACCGCGTCCAGCACCCTCCCCGCGACGAAGTCGACCAGTTCCCGGGCCGTGGAGCCGCCCGCGTAGAAGCCGGGCGAGGCAGGGAGCACCACCGCGCCCTGGGCGTCCAGCTCCACCAGGTGCTTCAACGTCACCCCATTGAGCGGTGTCTCGCGCAGGCACACCACCAGCGGGCGGCGTTCCTTGAGGGTGACGCTCGCGGCCCGCTGGAGGAGGTCCTTGCTGAGCCCGAGCGCGATCCCGGCCACCGCCCCGGTGGTCGCCGGGACGACCAGCATGCCCTTGGCGGGGTACGAGCCGGAGGACGGGCCGGCCGCGAAGTCCCCTGCCGACCAGTGGCGGACGCCGTCGAGGTCGCCGGTGCCGATCCACCGCTCCAGGTCCTCGCGCCAGTGCGCGTCGCGGAAGGAGATGCCGGTCTCGTCCAGGATGGTCAGCCGGGCGGCCCGGGAGACCACCAGGTCGACCGCTTCCCCCGCCGCCAGCAGCGCCCGGATAACCGACGCCGCGTACGGCGTGCCCGACGCGCCGGACACCCCGACCACCCACGGCCTGCGTACCTGCTGATCGCTCATACCCCCGACCTTAGGCCGTTGCTCCGCCGGGCCCGCCCGGCCCGTCCCTGGCGGACACGGCTGCGGCGAGGGGGCCGGGCGGGGCAGGATGGACGGCATGGCGCCGACGCTGATCGACCTCACCCATCCGCTCACCACCGGGATGCCGGTCTACCCCGGCGATCCGGAGGTGGAGCTGCGGCCCGCCCTGACCACGGACACCTCCGGGGTCAACGTGCTGGCGCTGCACCTGGGTTCGCAGGCCGGGACGCACGTCGACGCCCCGTACCACGTGGACGTCACCTGGCCGACCCTGGACGGACTGCCGCTGGAGCTGTTCACCGGCCCGGCGGTGGTCGCGGACCTGCGCGGCCTGGAGCCGCGGACGGCGGTGACGGCCGATCAGCTCGCCCCCGCCCTCGCGGAGTGCACGCCGGGCGCCGTGCTGCTGCTGGCGACCGGCTGGCCCCGGTACTGGGGCACCGACCGGTACCTGGCCCACCCGTACCTGACCCGGGAGGCCGCGGAGGCGATCGTCGCGGCGGGGGTGCGCACGGTCGGCGTGGACGCGCTGTCGGTGGACCGTACCCCGGAGCCCGGGCCGGCCGACCCCGCGGTGGCGGCCCTCCTCGCGGAGCTGGCGGACGAGCACGACCCGGCGCAGGAGGAGCCGACGCTGGCCGCGCACCGGGTGCTGCTGGGCCGGCCGGACGGCGGGGTGATCGCCGAGAACCTCACCGACCTGACGCCGCTGCTGGCGGCCCGGGAGGCGGGGGCGGCGGTGGAGGTGTCGCTCTTCCCGCTGCGGCTGGCGGCGGCGGACGGCGCCCCGGTGCGGGCGGTCGCCCGGGTCGGCTGACGGACCGCCAATAGGTCTAGACCACGATCCGGCCGCCGGATAGGCTCCCGCCATGGCAGAGATCTCCGGTGTCGTGGAGCGCATCTGGCGCTACCCGGTGAAGTCCACCGGCGGCGAACTCCTCGACGCCGTCGAGGTGGACGGGCGCGGCCTCGCCGGCGACCGGCTCTACGCCGTCCGCGACGGCGCCGGCCGGTTCGGCTCCGGCAAGAACACCCGCCGCTTCCGCCGGATGGACGGCCTGCTGCGGCTCTCCTCCCGGCTCGGCCAGCGGATCGACGCCCCGGAGCTCCTCGACCCGCTCGGCGGCCCCGTCGAGGACCCGGACGCCTTCCTGCAGGCCTACCTCGAACGCCCGGACGTCACCCTCGCCCGGGAGGACGCCGTCTCGCACTTCGACCAGCTGCCGGTCTCGGTGCTCACCACCGCCACCCTCGACTGGGTGCGCGCCGCGGCCCCGGCCGCCGCCGTCGACGAGCGCCGCTTCCGCCCCAACGTCCTGCTCCGCACCCCGCCGGGCACCCCGCCCTTCGTCGAGGACACCTGGTTCGGCCGCGAGGGCCGCTTCGGCGACGGCGTACGGCTGGCCTTCGTCCGCTCCAGCGAGCGCTGCGTGATGGTCGGCGCTCCCCAGCCCGGGCTGCCGCACGCTCCGGAGATCCTGCGGGCGGTCGCCCGCGGCCACGACAACCGGCTGGACGCACTGGCCGCCGTCGCCCGCCCCGGCCGGCTGCAGGTCGGCGACCCGCTGGTGCTGTCGGCCGGCTGACGTCCCTGCCGGCGGGACCCGCGGCCGCTCAGGCCGCGCCGCCAGGCGGGCCGACCAGGCAGAACGGGTGGCCCGCCGGGTCCACGTACACCCGCCAGCCCGACTCGGAGGCCTTCAGCACCGCGCCCAGCGCCACCACCTTCTCCTCCGCCGCGTCGAGGTCCTCGACGTCGATGTCCAGGTGCAGCTGCTGCGGATGGGCCGGGTCGGGCCACATCGGCGGCCGGAAGTCGTCGACCCGCTGGAAGCCCAGCACCATGCCGTCCGGGGTGTGCACGGTCGACCATTCGGCGTCCAGCGACCAGCGGGGGTCCGGGCGGTCGATCTCGCCGCCCAGCACGGCGGCGTAGAAGTGCGCCAGCCCGGCCGGGTAGTGGCAGTCGAGCACCACGCACTGCAGCTTGCCGATCATCGGTGACCACTCCTCGGGGGTTGCGACGGCTCGTGCACCTTCCATGATCCCGCGACCGGGCCGCGCGGGGCGGCCGACTCCGGCTACCGGGTGGCGGGCCCGGCGGCCGCCGGGCGGGGTGGCGGTTCGGTCCGGCGCGGTGCCGTCGCCGCTGCTCCGAACGGGGGCCGACGGTCCGTCAGGTGGCGTAATGCTGCGGCAACCCGGCCGCCATCGGCCCGGCCCTCGTGGAGGGCCTGGAGCCCCCGCCGGGGGAGACCGTGCTGATCGGCGAGGTCCACCCGATGGCGGTCGGACGCACCGGCGGCACCGCCGCACCGGCCCGCGAGGAGGCCGCCGTCACGGCACCGGCCTCGCCCCGGCTGCTCGAACTGCTCCGGCTCGCCGAGGAGCAGCCGGCGCTGGACCGGCTGGCGCCCTACCTCGCGGACGGGGCACCGGAGGTGCGGCGCACCGCGGTGTCCGTGCTCACCGAGTCCGCACCGGCCGGCACCGGCGCGGCACTCGCCGCCGCCCTGGGCGACCCCGACGCCGAAGTGCGGTCGGCGGCCGTGGCCGGCCTGCGGGAACTGGTGGAGGTACTGGACGGCTCGATCGGCCCCGCCCTGGGCGCGGCTGCCGGCTCGCCCGACCCGGTGGTGCGGGCGGGAGTGCTGGAACTCGCCAGGGTGCTGCGGACCGGCACGGCAGGGCTCTTCGCCGCGGGGCTGGCCGACCCGGCGGTGCCGGTGCGGCTGCAGGCGGTGCACGGCCTGGTCTCGCTGCGGGACGCCGGTCTGCTCGCCGCGGCCGCCGGGGACACCGCCCGGGAGATCCGGGTGGCCGTCGGCGAGGGGCTCGGCACGGTCGGCGACCCGGCTGCGGAGGCGGACCTGCTGCGGCTTGCGGGCGACGCCGACCCGCTGGTCCGGGCGGCCGCCTTCGAAGGGGCGGCCGGAGTCGGCTGCCCGCCGGCGCTGGCCGCGCTCGCGGCAGTGCCGGACGACGCCTGGCAGGTCCGCAAGGGCGCGGCGAGGGCGCTCGGCGCGGCGGGGGCCCTGGAGCCGCTGCTGGCGCTGCTGGCCGACTCCCACATGGACGTCCGCAAGGCCGCCGTCCGTGCCCTGGCGCCCCACGCAGCGGCCGCCCCCGTCCGCACCGCCCTCCGCGACCGCCTCGCCGACCCCGACGCCGACGTCCGCGCCTACGCCCGCCTGGCCCTCAAGCGGCCCGGAGGCTGAGGGCCCGATCAGCCGGCCGCTCAGATCGTGAGGCCCCGGAGGACCAGGTCGAGGAGGGCGAAGGCGAAGAGGGAGATGCCGACGAAGCCGTTGGTGGTGAAGAAGGCGCGGTTGAGGCGCGAGAGGTCGCCTGGCTTGACGATGGAGTGCTCGTAGAGGAAGGCGCCGGCGACGACCAGCAGGCCCACCCAGAAGGCGGGGCCGGCGTCGGTGAGGACGGCGTACCAGGTGAGCAGGCCCGCGGTGAGCACGTGGCAGACCCGGGCCCCGTACAGGGCGGCCGGCACCCCGAACCGGGCCGGCACCGACCGGACGCCGTCGGCGCGGTCGGCGGCGACGTCCTGGCAGGCGAAGATCAGGTCGAAGCCGCCGATCCAGATGCCGACGGCGAGGCCGAGGACGACGGCGTCCCAGGACCAGGTGCCGGTGACGGCCAGCCAGGCGCCGATCGGGCCGGCGGCCTGGGCGAGGCCGAGGATGGCGTGCGGGAAGTCGGTGAACCGCTTGCCGTACGGGTAGACGACCATCGGGACGACGGCGACCGGGGCGAGCGCCAGGCACAGCGGGTTGAGCAGGGCGGCGGCACCGAGGAAGACCACCAGTGCGACACCGGAGCCCACGTACGCGGTGCGCAGCGAGACGGCGCCGGTGACCAGCTCGCGGCCGGCCGTTCGCGGGTTCCGGGCGTCGATCTCGCGGTCGATGATGCGGTTGGCGGCCATCGCGAAGGTCCGCAGACCGACCATGCAGACGGTGACGATGAACAGTTCGCCCCAGTGCACCCGGCTGTCCGCCAGGAACATCGCGGTGAGTGCGGCGATGTAGGCGAACGGCAGGGCGAACACCGAGTGCTCGATCATCACCAGCCGCAGGAAGGACTTGACCTTGCCGGGCGGGACCTCGAACGCGGCCGTGGTCACAGGCCGTACTCCTTCCAGCGCTTGGTCACCAGGGCGGCGGTCTCCGGGTCGGAGGAGACCATCTCGGGCCACCCGCCGTCGCGGGTGTAGCCCTCCTCGGGCAGCTTGCGGGTGGCGTCGATGCCGGCCTTGCCGCCCCAGAACTGCTGGTAGGAGGCGTGGTCGAGGTGGTCGACCGGGCCTTCGACGACGGTCAGGTCGCGGCTGTAGTCGGTGTTGCCGAGCGCCCGCCAGGCGACCTCCTGGTAGTCGTGCACGTCGCAGTCGGCGTCCACCACGATGATCAGCTTGGTGAGCGACATCATGTGGGCGCCCCAGATGGCGTGCATGACCTTCTGGGCGTGCTTGGGGTACTTCTTGTCGATCGAGACGATCACGCAGTTGTGGAAGCCGCCGGCCTCGGGCAGGTCGTAGTCGACGATGTCCGGGATGATCACCTTCAGCAGCGGCAGGAAGAACCGCTCGGTGAACTTGCCGAGCGGCCCGTCCTCGGTGGGCGGCCGGCCGACGACGATCGACTGCAGGATCGGGCGGCGGCGCATGGTGACGCAGTCGATGGTCAGCGCCGGGAAGGGCTCCTGCGGGGTGTAGAAGCCGGTGTGGTCGCCGAACGGGCCCTCCGGCAGCATCTCGCCGGGCTCCAGCCAGCCCTCCAGGACGACCTCGGCGTCGGCCGGCACCTGCAGCGGGACGGTCTTGCAGTCGACCATCTTCACCCGCTCGCCGGCGACGAAGCCGGCGAAGAGGTACTCGTCGATGTCGCCGGGCAGCGGCGCGGTCGCCGCGTAGGTCACCGCGGGCGGGCAGCCGAAGGCGATCGCGACGGGCAGCCGCTCGCCGCGCTTGGCGGCGACGGCCGCGTGGTTGCGGCTGTCCTTGTGGATCTGCCAGTGCATGCCGATGGTGCGCCGGTCGTGGCGCTGCAGGCGGTAGAGGCCCAGGTTGCGGATGCCGGTGTCCGGGTCCTTGGTGTGGGTCAGGCCCAGGTTGAAGAAGGAGCCGCCGTCCAGCGGCCAGGTGAAGAGGGCGGGCAGCTGGTCCAGGTCGACGTCGTCGCCGGTGAGGACGACCTCCTGCACCGGCGCGTCGCCGGACTTCACGTGCTTCGGCGGCACGTGCGCCATGGAGGCGAGCTTGCCGAAGGCGTCCCGGAAGCCGGTGAAGCCCTGCGGCAGCTCGGGCCTGAGCAGGCCGGCGATCTTCTCCGCGATGTCGTCGGGGGACTTCAGGCCGAGGGACTTGGCGAGGCGGCGCTCGGTGCCGAAGACGTTCATGGCCAGCGGCATCGAGGAGCCCTTGACGTTCTCGAAGAGCAGCGCCGGGCCCTTGGCCTTCTGGACCCGGTCGACGATCTCCCCGATCTCCAGGTACGGGTCCACCTCGGTCTTGATCCGCTTGAGGTCGCCCTCTCGCTCCAGGGCGCGGAGGAATGAGCGGAGATCGTCGTATGCCATGCCTGTCAGTATCCGGTACCGGTTACCCTGGCCCCGCCAAGAGGGGGGCTGAGCTGCACGAGCTCCGGGAGCAGGTCCGGCGGGGTCCGAGCGAGAAGGCGACCGAGGCGCAGCACGCGAAGGGCAAGCTGACGGCGCGGGAGCGGATCGAGCTGCTGCTGGACGAGGGCTCGTTCCGTGAGGTGGAGCCGTTGCGGCGGCACCGTGCGCAGGGTTTCGGGCTGGAGGCGAAGAAGCCGCACACCGACGGTGTGGTGGTCGGCTGGGGGACGGTGCACGGGCGGACGGTGTTCGTCTACGCGCACGACTTCCGGATCTTCGGTGGTGCGCTGGGTGAGGCCCATGCGCAGAAGATCCACAAGATCATGGACATGGCGATCGCGGCGGGTGCGCCGCTGGTGTCGCTGAACGACGGCGCCGGCGCCCGGATCCAGGAGGGCGTCACCGCGCTGGCCGGCTACGGCGGCATCTTCCAGCGCAACACCAGGGCCTCGGGGGTGATCCCGCAGATCTCGGTGATGCTCGGCCCGTGCGCGGGCGGTGCGGCGTACTCGCCGGCCCTGACGGACTTCGTGTTCATGGTCCGCGAGACCTCGCAGATGTTCATCACCGGCCCGGACGTGGTGCAGGCGGTCACCGGCGAGAAGATCACCCAGAACGGGCTGGGCGGTGCCGACGTGCACTCCGCGGTCTCCGGCGTGTCGCACTTCGTCTACGACGACGAGCAGTCCTGCATCGAGGAGGTCCGCTACCTGCTGTCGCTGCTGCCGCAGAACAACCGGGAGATGCCGCCGGCGAGCGCCACCGACGACCCGGTCGAGCGCCGCAACGACTCGCTGCTGGACCTGGTGCCGGCGGACGGCAACCGGCCGTACGACATGCGCAAGGTGATCGAGGAGGTCGTCGACCACGGCGAGTACCTCGAGGTCCACGAGCGGTGGGCGACCAACGTGATCGTCGCGCTGGCCCGGATCGACGGCCACGTGGTGGGCCTGATCGCCAACCAGCCGAGTTGGCTCGCCGGTGTCCTCGACATCCGGGCCAGCGAGAAGGCCGCGCGGTTCGTGCAGATGTGCGACGCCTTCAACATCCCGATCGTCACCCTGCTCGACGTGCCCGGCTTCCTGCCCGGCGTCGACCAGGAGCACGGCGGCATCATCCGGCACGGCGCCAAGCTGCTGTACGCGTACTGCAACGCGACCGTGCCGCGGATCTCGCTGATCCTGCGCAAGGCCTACGGCGGCGCCTACATCGTGATGGACTCCCGCTCGATCGGCGCGGACCTGTCCTTCGCCTGGCCGACCAACGAGATCGCCGTGATGGGCGCCGAGGGCGCCGCCAACGTCATCTTCCGCCGCGACATCGCCGCCGCCGAGGACCCCGAGGCGATGCGCGCCCAGAAGATCAAGGAATACAAGAGCGAGCTGATGCACCCGTACTACGCGGCCGAACGCGGCCTCGTCGACGACGTCATCGACCCCGCCGAGACCCGTCAGGTCCTCGCCGCCTCGCTCGCCATGCTCCGCACCAAGCACGCCGACCTGCCCAGCCGCAAGCACGGCAACCCGCCGATGTAACCGGTTCTTACGCCGTTCGGAACCCGTCAGACTTCACCATGGGGGAGAAACAAGGACCATGAGCGCTTCCGCCGAACCCCTTGTCCGCATCGTCCGCGGCTCGCTGACCGACGAGGAGCTGGCCGCCGTCACCGCGGTGCTGCTGGCCCGTGCCGCGGCCGCCCAGCAGGCCGCGTCCGCCCCGGCGGTCGAGCCGATCGCCAGCTGGCAGCGCCTGGAGCGCCGCCCGGCGTACTACTCCCCCGTCAGCTGGCAGCAGGCCGCCTGACGAACACTTCGGGCCTCCGGCACGGGTCACACCGTGCGGGAGGCCCGGACTGCGTTGCAGGGGCGCTACGCGGCCGCCAGGGCGGCCGGACGGCCCTCGTGCATGGTGGAGAGGTGCTCGGCGAGCAGTTGCGGGTCCTGGCCGAGCCAGAGCCGCACGGCGCCGCCCAGCATGATGCAGGACGAGCCGAGCCGGACACCGGTGGTCTGGGCGATCCGGCCGACCGCCGGGCCGAGCAGGTCGGCGAGCTCGGCGGGCAGCCAGACGGTCTGCGCGCAGGGCGCGGGCGGCCGCAGCGCGGCCAGCAGGCGGTAGGCGTCCGGGGCGCAGTGCAGCGTCGGCAGGATGTCCAGCAGGCCGTCGGCGACGACCTCGGAGACGTCGCTGTGATGGCCCTGGGCGAGCCGCCGGAGCAGTGCTCTCTCCCCCGCGGTGATCCGTACGGTCAACATGACCTCGTCGCTCTCCATGGCGGCCCCTCCTCGCGGCTTTTCGGACGTCCTGGTCAACGACCGGACGGGCGATCCCTCACGGTTCTTCGGTGGAACGGCCCCGTACGGCGGCGGCCGGATGCCGACCGCCGCCCGTACGGGCCCGACGGCGGTTCAGACGCCGGCGTACGAGTGCTTGCCGGTGACGAAGATGTTGACGCCGTAGTAGTTGAACAGCCAGCAGGCGAAGGCCAACAGGGCCAGATAGGCCGCCTTTCGGCCCCTCCATCCGGCGGTCGCCCGGGCGTGCAGGTACGCGGCGTAGGCGACCCAGGTGATGAAGGACCAGGTCTCCTTCGGATCCCACTCCCAGTACTTGCCCCAGGCGGCCTCGGCCCAGATCGCGCCGGCGATGATGGTGAACGTCCACAGCGGGAAGACCAGCGCGTTGATCCGGTACGACAGCTTGTCGAGGGTCGCCGCGGCGGGCAGCCGGTCCCAGACGGAGGCCGGGGTGCCCAGCGGGCCGCCGGGCAGGCCGGCCTCCACGCGCCGCTCGTAGGAGTCCTTGCCCAGGTAGAGGACGGTGGCCACGAAGGCCGCGTACAGCGCGCCGCCGCAGATGATCGCGGTGGAGACGTGGATGCCCAGCCAGTACGAGTGCAGGGCGGGAACGAGCTGCTCGGAGTCGGTGTAGAGCACCGAGACGGCCACGCCCAGGGTCAGCAGCACGGCCAGCACCACCGGCAGGCCCAGCCAGCGGACCTGCTTGCGGGAGGCCAGCAGGCCCAGGTAGGCGAGGATCATGGTGAGGCCGAAGGCGCACGAGAACTCGTACATGTTGCCCCACGGCCAGCGCATCACCGACAGGCCGCGGGTGATCACGCCGCCGGCGTGCAGCAGGGCGCCGAGCACGGTCAGCGAGACGGCGATCCGGCCCGCCAGGTCGCCCTTCTCGCTGCTGCCCGCGGCACCCGGGCCGTCGCCCGGGGCGCCGTCGCCGCGGCCGCTGGTGACCACGGTGGCGCCGGCGTCGGCGAGCGCGGTGCGGGTGAGCGTGGTGGTGCCGCCGTCCGCGGAGGCCACCGTCACGGTGACCTTGCGGGCGGCCTTGGCGGACTCCTCCGCGGCGGCGAGGGTCTCGGCCAGACCGCCGGACTGCTCGGCCGAGCGGACGGCGATCGCGCCCTTGCTGCCGAACGTCCACTCGAAGAGGTGGGCGAACATCGCGAGGGTGTACACGGCCATCGCCGAGTAGATCAGCTTGTTGGAGAGGTCGGCCAGCTGCGGGTCGACCGAGGCGAGATTCACCGTCTACTCCTTGGAGTCCGGGTCTGCGGGGGTTGCCGGTACGGGGGTGTCGGCAGGATCGGGCCCGGCGGCGTCCGTCCCGTCGGCCGTCACGTCGTCGAGGGCCGGGGCGTCGAGCGCCGTGTCGTCGAGGGCCGGGGCGTCGTCCTGGAGCTCGACCGCGAACTCGGCGAGCTCCTCGGCCGTGCGGGCGGACTCGCTGCGGGCCAGGCCCGCCAGCTCGACCAGGGTGGTGCCGTCCGGCGAGGTGATGGCGCGGACCCAGATCCGGCGGCGCTGCACGAAGAGCGAGCCGATCAGGCCGAGGATCGCGCAGACCGCGCCGAGGAGCGCCACCGCGTTGCCCGGGCGGTGCGAGACGTTGAAGCTGGCCCACTGCTGGTAGCCGTCGAAGGTGACGGTGCCGTAGCCGTCCGGCAGCTCCCAGCCCTGGCCCGGCTTGAGGCGGACGCGGGCGATGTCGCCGTCCTGCTTCAGCTGGGTCATGTGGCTCTGGTCGAGCTGGTAGACGTTCTGCGGCAGGCCCGAGTCGGTGCCCAGGTCGCCGGCGAACGCGGTGAGCACCAGCATCGGCTCGGCAGCGTCCGGGAAGAGCGAGATCGGGCCGGTCTTCTCGAAGTTCACCGGCGCGGTCGGCAGGAAGTAGCCGTTGAAGCCGAGCTGGGTGCGCTTGCCGTCCTTCTCGCCGTAGTCGCTGACCTTGATCACGCCGGTCGAGGTGAGGTTGCTGTCCTGCGGCAGGAACGGCGTCGGGCCGGTGTAGACGACCTCGCCCTTGGCGTTCTTCACGGTGACCACCGGCGCGTAGCCGTGGCCGATCAGGAAGACCTTGGAGTCGCCGATCTCCAGCGGGTGGTTGACCTGGATGGAGCCCTTGGCCAGCTTGTCGGAGGCGGTGCCCGTCCAGTACCGGATGTGGGCGGTGAACTCGCGGGCGCTGCCGATCTGCTCGCCGCTGGTCTGGTAGCGGGCGGTGAAGCCGTCCAGCTTGAAGCCGAAGGCGTCCAGGTCGTCGGTGCCGTAGAAGGCGGAGCCGGTGAAGTCGTCGAGCTGGGTGGTGGTGTTGGAGAAGCCCTGGCCCTCGATCACCAGCTTGCCGCCCTGCCCGCTCGCCAGGCTCGCCCAGGCGAAGCCGGCCAGCAGGGCGAACAGCGAGAAGTGGAAGAGCAGGTTGCCGACCTCGCGCAGGTAGCCCTTCTCCGCGGCGACGGCGCCGCCGGCGAGGTTCGCGCGGAAGCGGCGCTTGCGCAGCAGCCGGTGCGCGGCGGCGTTGACCGCCTCGGGGTCGGCATCGGTGCGCCAGGCCGCGTACACCGGCATCCGGGTGAGGTTGCGCGGGGCGGCCGGCGGCTGGGCCCGCAGCACCCCGACGAACTGCCAGGTGCGCGGGACGATGCAGCCGGCCAGCGAGACGAACAGCAGGATGTAGATCGCCGAGAACCAGGCCGAGCTGTAGACGTCGAACAGCTGGAGCTTCTCGTAGAGCGGGGTGATGCCCTGGTGGGCGGCCTTCCAGGTCTGCACCTTGAAGGCGTTCTGGCTGTTCTGCGGGATCAGCGAGCCGGGGATCGCCGCCAGCGAGAGCAGGAAGAGCAGGATCAGCGCGACCCGCATCGAGGTCAGCTGGCGCCACGTCCAGCGGAACCAGCCGAGGACGCCGATGCCGACCGGGGCCTCCGACTCCTCGGGGGCGGTGCTGAGGCGCTCGGCGTCGAGCTCGCCGCCCTCGGCGGTCAGGGTCTTGGTGTCGCCCACGGTCAGATTCCGATCGTGACGTCGTTGGTGAGGACCTGCAGGTTGTTGACCAGCTCCGACCAGGCTCCGGTCACCAGGAGCAGGCCGACCACGACGAGCATGCCGCCGCCGAGCCGCATCACCCCCTGGTAGTGGCGCTTGACCCAGCCGAAGGCGCCGAGCGCCCTGCGGAAGGCGAGCGCGGCCAGGACGAACGGTACGCCGAGGCCGACGCAGTAGACGGACATCAGGAGCGCGCCGCGTCCCGCGCTGGCCTGGTCGATCGAGAGGGTCAGGATCGACGACAGCGTCGGGCCGATGCAGGGCGTCCAGCCGACGCCGAACACGATGCCCAGCAGCGGTGCGCCGAGCAGGCCGACCGCCGGGCGGCGGTGGGTGCGCACCTCGCGCATGCTGAGGCCGGGCAGCAGGCCCATGAAGGCGAGGCCCATGACGATCGTCACCACGCCCATCACGACGTCGATCGCCCGCTGGTGCTCCTGGAGCGTCCGGCCGAACTCGCCGAACAGCGCCCCGCCGGAGACGAAGACGGCGGTGAAGCCGAGCACGAACAGCGCGGAGCCGAGGAGCATCCGGCCGCGCCGGGCGCCCTTCGCGTCCGCGAGGTCGGCGGCGGACAGCCCCGTCACGTAGGAGAGGTAGCCGGGGACGAGCGGCAGCACGCAGGGCGAGAAGAAGGAGACCAGCCCGGCGGCGAGGGCGATCGGCAGCGCGAGCACGAGGGCCCCGCTGAACACCGTCTCGTTGGTGCCGAACGCCGCGAGCGCGCTCACTTCTGCTCCGCGAGGACCGGAGTGATCATCTTCTCCAGGTCCTCGGTGGAGAGCGCGCGCATCGCCCGGGCGGCGAGCCGGCCCTCGCGGTCGACCACGATGGTGGTCGGGATGGACTGCGGGTTGAGGCTGCCCTTGGGGAAGCGCAGGATCTGGGTGCCGTCCGGGTCGTACAGGCTCGGGTAGGTGATGCCGGTCTGCTGCTCGAAGCGGACGGCGTTCGCCGGGTTGACGTCCCGGGTGTTGATGCCGAGGAACTGGACGCCCTGGGACTCGTACTTCTGCGAGACCTCCTGGAGGTTCTTTCCCTCCGCCCGGCAGGGGCCGCACCAGGAGCCCCAGATGTTGAGGACGACGACCTTGCCCTTGTGGTCGGAGAGCGACACGGGCTTGCCGTCGAGGGTCTTGCCGGTGATGTCCGGCGCCGCCTTCCGCTCCGCCGGGCTCGCGGTGGCGATGCCGGCCTTGCCGGTGATGAAGCCGGCCTGCCCGTCTCCGCCGGATGTGCCGGAGCTGCTGCAGGCGGTCAGTGCGAGCGCGGCGGCCGCGCCGAGGGTGGCGGCGAGGCGGGCGCGGCGGCGGGTCGTCCCAGACATGTGAAAAGTTTCGCATGGGACTTTGGGCAGGTTTGAGGGGGTCCGACGTTAGGTGTCGAACCCCCTCCGACCTGCAGTTTCTGTACTTATGATCCCCTTAGACCGGGCATTTCACCGCTGTGGCGGCGGTCACTCCGGAGGGTGCCGGCGAGGGCCCGCGCGGGGACGGCGGGAGACCGGTGGAGGGTCTCAGGCGCCGAAGCTCTTGCCGACCGGCTTGTCCTTGCCGCCCTTGCCGACCAGGTGGGCCGGCAGCAGGTCCCGGGCGGGCTCCCGGTAGCCGATCGAGACGATCCGGTCGCCCTCGTAGGTGAAGCTGGTCAGCGAGGCCAGCGAGCACTGCCGGTTGCGCGGGTCGTGCCACAGGCGGCGGCGCTCGGCGAAGGAGCGGACGATCCAGATCGGCAGCTGGTGGCTGACGCAGACCGCCTCGTGCCCGCGCGCGGCGTCCCGGGCCGCGGCGAGCGCGCCCATCATCCGCACGACCTGCTCGATGTACGGCTCGCCCCAGGAGGGCTTGAACGGGTTGGTCAGGTACTTCCAGTAGCCCGGGTTCTTCAGCGAGCCGTCGCCGACGCCGAAGGTCTTGCCCTGGAAGATGTTGTCCGCCTCGATCAGCCGCTCGTCGACGGCCACCTCCAGGCCGTGCGCCTTGCCGATCGGCTCGGCGGTCTCCTGGGCGCGCTCCAGCGGCGAGGCCACCACGTGGGTGATGTCCCGGTCGGCGAGGTGCTCGGCGACCCGGTCGGCCATCTGCCGGCCGAGCTCGGAGAGGTGGTAGCCGGGGAGGCGCCCGTAGAGGATGCCCTCCGGGTTGTGCACCTCTCCGTGGCGCATCAGGTGGACGACGGTGGTCTCGCTGGTCACGCGGCCTCCTCGGTGGCCTCGGCGGCGGCCCGCGCGGCGGCGGGCAGGGCGGCGGCGATCCGCTCGATCGCCCGCTCGTCGTGGGAGGACGAGACGAACCAGGACTCGAACGCCGAGGGCGGCAGGTAGACGCCCTGGGACAGCATCGAGTGGAAGAAGCCGTTGAAGCGGAACGCCTGCTGGCGGCGGGCCGCGTCGTAGTCGTTCACCTGCTCCTCGGTGAAGAACACCGAGAACATGTTCCCGGCCTTCTGCAGCCGGTGCGCCACGCCCTCCTTGGCGAGCGCCTCGGTGACCAGGCCGGAGACCTGCTCGGCGACCCGGTCCACGGCGGCGTACACCTCGTCGGTGCAGTGGCGCAGCTGGGCGAGGCCGGCGGCGGTGGCGATCGGGTTACCGGACAGCGTGCCCGCCTGGTAGACCGGCCCGGCCGGGGCCAGGTACGCCATGACGTCGGCGCGGCCGCCGAAGGCCGCGGCCGGGAAGCCGCCGCCCATGACCTTGCCGAAGGTGAGGAGGTCCGGCGCCCAGCCCTCCCGGGCGGCCTCCAGGCCGTACCAGCCGGCCTTGGAGACGCGGAAGCCGGTCATCACCTCGTCGGAGATGAACAGCGCGCCGTCGGCCCGGCAGAGCTCGGCCAGGCCCCGGTTGAAGCCGGGCAGCGGCGGGACGACTCCCATGTTGCCGGGCGAGGCCTCGGTGATCACGCAGGCGATCTCGCCGGGGTGGGCGGCGAAGGCCTGCCGGACGGCGTCGAGGTCGTTGTAGGGCAGCACGATGGTGTCGCCGGCCTGGGCGCCGGTGACGCCCGGGGTGTCCGGCAGCGCGAAGGTCGCCACGCCGGAGCCGGCCGCGGCCAGCAGCGCGTCGACGTGGCCGTGGTAGCAGCCGGCGAACTTCACGATCTTGGAGCGGCCGGTGAAGCCGCGGGCCAGCCGGATCGCCGACATGGTGGCCTCGGTGCCGCTGGAGACCAGGCGGACCTGCTCCACCGGCGCCACCCGGGCGGTGATCTCCTCGGCCAGCTCGACCTCGCCCTGACCGGGGGTGCCGAAGGAGGTGCCGCGGCCGACCGCCTGCTGCACCGCCTCGATCACCGCCGGGTGCGCGTGGCCCAGGATCATCGGACCCCACGAGCAGACCAGGTCGACGTACTCGCGGCCGTCGGCGTCGGTCAGCCAGGGGCCGCTGCCGGACACCATGAAGCGCGGCGTGCCGCCGACCGCGCGGAAGGCACGGACTGGCGAGTTCACGCCACCGGGGGTCACGACGGAGGCGCGCTCGAACAGCTCCAGGGACTGCGGAGCCTCGTACGGATAGCTGGGAAGGCCGGCCCGCGGGGCGCTCTCGGACCGGCTCTCGGGGTTGCTCACGGGGTTGGTCACCAGAACATGCTCTCAAATCGTGTCCTTGCCCAATGCATGCCGGACCCGATCATCTGGAACGATGATCCGTGTGCTGCTGCCTTGACCGGGGGTTCGGACGGTACGGTTGTCCGTGCGACCGTCGCGAAGGATTCCGGCCGAGAGCCGTGGGTCCGGGGGCACAGCGGGACGCACGTCCCGGGATCGGGCCGAGGGACGCCGGGGGGCGACCGCTCGGACCGTGCCCGGCAGGCCGCTGCGACGCGGTCGTTGGGCGGTGCGGACAAAGCAGTGTGTACGGCGGCACAAGACGGGTAAGTGGCACGTTCGGAAGGACACCGGGCGTGTGGGGGTCTGTCGATTCCGGCGAATTCCGGTGAGGATGGTCCGAGTGTCCGAGGCGCAGGACGGCTTCGAGGAGGCCACGGGTGGCCCCCGTCCCTCCTCGGAGGCCGCGCACGGGGGTACGGGTACAGGCAGGGAAAGGCGGGGCGAGGGACGCGTGGGAGTCACCTACAAGTACTTCGGCGCACCCGACCGGGCCACCGCGGCGAGAGTCCCCACCGCGCTCGGGCCGGGCGGCCTCGGCCTGGAGGCCGGCGAGCTCGGTGCCCTGGGGCGGCTGGGCGACCTCATGGAGACCAGCGGCTCGCTGAACGGCCACCTCTCCACCAAGATCAAACCGGAGACCATGAGCGCCATGGTCCTCACCGGCATCCAGGGCGTCCCCCTGCACCAGGTCCCGCCGCTGGAGCTGGTCGTCCTGCACCCCGACTACGCGGTCGTCCAGCTGCCGCACAACGTGGTCGAACCGCTCCGCAAGGCGGACGAGACCCAGCTCGGCGCCGCGGCCTTCATCTGGTCGACCGTGCCGGACCGGCGCGGGCCGCGCGACGCCTTCGTGATCTACCAGATGCTCCACGAGTGGCAGGACTTCGCCAACCGCCTGCACGACGCCGGCCACCAGCTGTACTGCCTGGTCTGGCCCTGAGACGGGGCTCCGCCCCCTCGGACACCACCGACCGCCCCCGGCCTGCAGGCCGGGGGCGGTCGGTGTCCGTGCGGGATCAGGCCTGCGAGGGCGGGTTCTGGGCGGCCGCGAAGGCGGCGAGGGCCTCGGCGATCAGGGTCTCGGCCGCGGCGCGGTCGACCCCGAGGCCGGAGAGCGGGCCTTCGCCGTCCTCCAGCTCCAGCAGCGCGAGCAGGATGTGCTCGGTGCCGACGTAGTTGTGGCCGAGCCGCAGCGCCTGACGGAAGGTCAGCTCCAGCGCCTTGCGGGCGCGGGCGTCGTACGGGATGAGATCGGGCAGCTCCCCGCCGGCCGGCGGCAGGGCGGCCGAGAGGGCCTCCCGCAGGGCCTCCGGGGTGACGCGCTGGGCGAGGAGGGCCTGGGCCGCGAAGCCCTCCGGCTCGGCGAGCAGGCCCAGGGCCAGGTGCTCGGGGGCGATCTCGGCGTTGCCGGCCGCACGGGCCTCGTTCTGCGCCGCCATGACGACGTTGCGGGCCCGGTCGGTGAAGCGGCCGAAGCCCTGGCCCGGGTCGAGGTCGGCGGGGCCGCCCGCGCCCGGATCCTTGGGCACGAAGCGCTTCTGGGCGGCCTGCCGGGTCACCCCCATGCTCCGGCCGATGTCCGTCCAGGACGCGCCGGAGCGGCGGGCCTGGTCCACGAAGTGGCCGATCAGGTGGTCGGCGACCTCGCCGAGGTGGTCCGCGGCGAGCACCGCGTCGGCGAGCTGGTCGAGCGCGTCGGTGTGGACGTTCTTGATGGCCGCGATGAGGTCGTCGAGCCGCACGGGATTGGTCATCTGCACGGGATTCACCATGCGTCAACCATAGGTTGACACCCTCGGGGCGTCAACCGTCGGTTGACAGTAAAGCCGGCGGCGGTGCAGGGCTCCGGGTCAGCCCCACGGCTCCTCCTCGTCCCACGATTCCTCCTCGTCCTGCGGGCCCCACAGCTCCGCCCGGTCGAAGGCATCGGGGGTGTCCACCCAGCCGGAGGCCAGGACCAGCCGGGAGGTTCGGTGCACGGCGAGGAAGCCGAACGGGCGGTCCGTGGTGAACAGCACCCGGCGCACCCGGTACGGCGGTGACATCGCCGCCCCTACGGCGGTCGCGACGGCGGAGACCGCGGCGGCACGGAAACCCAGGGCACCGAAACTCGCGGTCGCGGCCTGGGCGGCGGCCTCGACCACGAGCGGCTGGTCCGCACAGATCCCCGGAAGGTGGCCGCTGCCGTCGGGCTCCTGCCGGGAGACCGCCCCCAGGCCGAAACAGGCGGCGTCCGCCAGCAGGTCGTGCCGCGCCTTCACCGTGAAACGTGCGACGCGGGCGAAGAGTTCGTGCTCCGGGACGAAGCTGCGCGATGCCATGACCAGGACTCCCGGGCCCGCCTCGCCGTACGGCAGCAGGTCACCGGTCACCCGGCGGTGCCGGCCCGCGAGGATACCCAGGCCGCCGGAGAGCACCTCGCCCGGACGGGCGTCCTGCTCACCGACCAGCAGATGGACGTCGATGCCGTTGCCGCCGAGCACCCGCAGTTCGGAGACCCTGCCCGTCGGCGTCTCCGCGACCGCGACCCGCTCCAGCAGGGAGGTCGTCCGGTACAGGCCGGCGAACTCCCGCCCGGCCCACGGCCCCGCCTCGACATCGAGGAAACCCGGCCTGAACGGGCGTATCCAGTCGGTGCGGACGGCCAGCGCCGCGGCGAGCAGCAGCGCCGTGCCGGGCGCGACCTCCAACGGGAAGGCGTCGATCTGCCCGTCGGTGTGACGGGAGGCCCAGGCGTCCAAGCGGGCCTGGATGTCCGGGCCTTCGAGCGGCTGGTGCACATGGGCCGGGAGCCCGGCCGTCCAGTCCGGGGAGACCCGCAGCCCGGGCTCGGTCCACAGGCCGACGGCGGCCGCGACACCGGGCAACTTCCCCAGGGCGGCGAGGAGTTCGCGGGAGCGCTCGGCCGCGTCCGCAGCCGGCACCCCGAGCGCGTCCGCGAGCTCCTTGCCCGCGGCACCGTCCGCCCCGGAGGCGAGCGCGGCGAGCAGCGGCCACAGCCCGGCCGCGGTGAACACGGTGCCGCCCTCGGTGCGGACGAGGCCCGCCCAGCGCTCGGTCAGCGAATTGACGGCCCGTACGGTCGTGTTCGAAAGCATGCTCCCCGCCCTGCAGCGCCCGGTGTCCGCCGCAGCCTAGGCCCACCCCCGCGCTCCGGCCAGCGGATTTCCCGCACCGCAACCGCCCGGCGGGGAACGCAACGGGCCGCCGGCCCGCGCCCCAGGAGGAGGGGACGGGGGCGGCGGCCCGAACGGTGCGGAATCGACCGGTGAACGGCCGACGGGCTCGGGGCCCGGTCAGCCGACGTTGGCGCAGGAGTTGCCGAACGCCGGGTTCAGCAGGCCGATGACGTCGATCGAGTTGCCGCACAGGTTGACGGGCACGTGCACCGGAACCTGGATGCTGTTGCCCGAGGCGACGCCCGGGGAACCGGCCGCGACACCCTCGGCGCCGCTGCTCGCCATGGCGGTGCCGGCACCGGCAGCGACGATGCCCACGACGGCGGCGCCGACAGCGGCGGCCTTCTTGACGCTCATTTGAGTCTCCTCGTTGTTCGGTTCTTCCATGGGCCGCACAGGCTCGGCGCGGAAGGGCACGGGACGTGCACCGGGCCCAACGAGGTCTGCTCGGTGCGGTACCGAACCGGCCGTGACATTCACCCGGACGCAGTAGTGAAGGCATTCGGGTGATCGTGGGATCAGCCCGTTTCCCCGGGCGGCCGCCGTCGTTCTTCCCTGCGTACCGGCTCCACCGGTACGGCCCGGGGCCTCCCCGGCCGTGCCGGACCCACCCGCCCGAGCAGGCCCGCGGCGCCCCCACCGGCCCGCGGCGCACCCGATGCGGGACAAGCGAACAGAAAGAGACTGCACCATGCGCAAGATCGCCTACGGCGCGTTCGGCACCGTTGCCGCAGCGGCCATGCTGCTCGGCGGCGCCGCCGCCGCGTCCGCCTCGGGCGCGACGGCCGAGGGCGTCGCGGCCGGCTCCCCCGGCGTGCTCTCGGGCAACCTCGTCCAGGTCCCGGTGCACATCCCGGTCAACGTCTGCGGCAACACCGTGAACGTGATCGGCCTGCTGAACCCCGCGTTCGGCAACGCCTGCGCCAACGCCTGACCCCGACGGCCGCCCTGCGGCCGCATCCGGCCCGCGGCCGGCCCACGACTCCCAGGGGGAGCCCTCCGGCGACCTCCTGGCAGCGCCCGGTGCCGCCAAGTCCCCACCGTGCGGGACATGGTGGCGGGGCGCACGAACGAACGCGGCCGACGGCCCGCCCGAGCCACGGGCGATCCACGCCGATCGGGCTGCGGAGCAACCAGCACGGAGCATCCAGGAAATGCCGGGCGATGACACCTGTTCGCCCGGCGCCCGTCCTCCGGCCACGGAAGACCGGGTACGAACCGAAGGAACAATCCCCATGCGCACGTTCAAGAAGGCTGCTGTCCTCACCATCGCCGCCGCCGGCCTGGTCGCCTCCGGCGCCGGTGTCGCCGCCGCTAGCTCCGGGGCCGAGGGCGTCGCCGCCGGCTCCCCGGGTGTGCTGTCCGGCAACCTCGTCCAGGTCCCGGTGCACGTCCCGGTCAACCTGTGCGGCAACACCGTCAACGTGATCGGCGCCCTGAACCCGGCGTTCGGCAACTCCTGCGCCAACGTCGGCTGAAGCAGCGGCGGCTGACGCCGTCTCCGTGCCGCACCCGGCCCTGCCGGGTGCGGCGCATCCTCCCCGTGTGTGATTAGGAGATCGACTCCCATGCAGAACGTGAAGAAGGCCGCCGTCCTCACCGCTGCGGCCGGCATCGTCCTCGGCGGTGCGGGCGTTGCCAGCGCCGGCTCGGGCGCCGAGGGTGTGGCGGCGGGCTCGCCCGGCGTCCTCTCCGGCAACCTGCTGCAGGTGCCGGTGCACGTCCCGGTGAACGTCTGCGGCAACTCCGTCAACGTCATCGGCCTGCTGAACCCGGCGTTCGGCAACACCTGCGCCAACGTGGACGCGCCGGAGGTCGAGGAGGACTGCTGATCACCGCGATCGGCACCACTCGTGCGTCTGCCCCCCGGCCGGTGGCCGGGGGGCAGTTCGCGTCGGCGCCGACGGCGCCGCCGGGCCGCGGCCCGGCCATCCCAGCGAACAAGAAGGGTTCAGCCATGGTGCTGAAGACGACCGGTACCGGCCTGCTGGCCGCGCTCGGTGCGGCCGCCGTGGTGGGCGCCGCGGCCGGCCCGGCCTCCGCCGCCGGGCAGACCGCCCCGGCCGGGCTGCCCCGGCCCACCGCCCAACTGCAGTCGACCGACACCGGGCACGTGGTCGAGGGCACCACCAGTGCGCTCGGGTACGCGGTGGCCCCGGTGAAGACCCTGCGGCTCGACCCCTGGGCGCAGTCCTCCGCCGACGTGCTCAACAACGGCGTGGCCGTCCAGCCGGACAACGGCGTGCCGCAGGTCGGCACCGCGCCGCTCACCGCGCCGCTCAGCGCCGGCGGCGGCGCACAGAGCCTGCCCGTGGTCGGCCCGGCGCTCGGCCTGCTGCCCGGCTGACCTGCCCGGCGGCCACACCGTACGGCTCCGGCCGCGCACACCGAGGAGCCCGGCACCCCCGAGGGGGTGCCGGGCTCTCCTGCGCCTGCGCCGGGTCACACCGCGGGCTGGGCCAGGACGTTGTCGGACAGCGCGCCCGTGGCGGTCGCGGTGAGGTTGCCGACGGCGTCGGTGACGGAGACCTTCTGGTCGTCGCCGCCGAGCGAGGCCTTGGCCCCGGGGACGGCCTGCACGGGTGCGGTCACCAGCTGCGGGTCGAGCTCGCCGAAGGAGAGCGCCCCGTCGGCGAACTCCCCGCTGTGGTCGGTGGCGTAGCGCACCGGCTGGCCGAGTTCCAGCGCCGGCCCTGCCGTCCGGATCGGGGCGGCGGGCACGTTGAGGACGGCCTGGCCGAGCTCGGTGCTGGAGTCGGCGGCGGGCAGCGGCACCACGGCGTCGACGGCGGGGCCGACCCGGCCGGTGTTGACCGCGGGGACGATGCGGTCCGGGACGAGCTGGGAGCCCGGGCGCTCCTCGGGCACCGGCGGCTGCAGCGGCGAGGCGGGCAGCCCGCCGGAGAGCGTGCCGGTCTGGGTGAGCAGCGGCAGCGGGACGTTGAACGGCACCTCCTGGCCCGCGAGGCCGTCCTCGACGGCCGCCACCTCGCCGGGGGTCATCGGCCGGGCCTCGGCCGCGCCCTGGGCGGAGACGACGCCGGCCCCGACCGCGAGCAGCAGGGCGCCGGTGGCCCGCTTGGAGAGCTTCATGCAATTCACCGTTCTGTCCGAGTGCGTTCTACCGGGGCTGTCCCGCAGGGAGAGCCCCGCGGAAAAGCAATCTGCGCAACGACCGACCACAGGCCGGATTGCGGCGGTTGACCGTTACGGGCTAATAGTCGGACTGGAATACCGCCGACCTGATGATCAATCAGACGCCTGCGAAGAATCTGCGTAACTTTCCCGGCCGTCGTTCTTTTAACCCGATGTCGCAGCTCGACGGCGACACGACCGGAATCGACGAATACCGCGTTCGGCCGCCGAGCCGCCGCACCCGAGCATTTCAGAGAGGTATCTCCCATGCTGAAGAAGACCTTCGCGGGCCTCGGCCTGGCGGCCGCCGCCCTCGCCACCGCCGCGGCCCCGGCCGGCGCGATCGGCAACGCGGACGGCTCCGCCGGCTCGATCCAGGGCAACGGCGGCACCAACGCCACCGGCACCTGGGGCAACCACAGCCCCAACTTCCACTTCGCCGACAACCCGAACGTCTGCCTCCCCGAGATCCACAACATCGGCGTGGCCGTGCTCGGCGTGGCGGTCCCGGTCGAGGTCGACGCGCTGAACAACCAGCCCAAGCAGACCTGCGTGGTCGGCCAGGGCACCCTCGGCAGCGGCGACGGCGGTGTCTCCCACCTGATCGGCTGACGACCGCTCACCGCTGTGCCCCGGGGCCGGCGCCCCGAACCCCAACTCCCCGCTCCGGCCGCTCCCCCGGCCGGGGCGGCGCACGACGCCCGGCGTGAGCCACCCGCCGGGCCGAGGCTCCATCCATTCAGAACCTCCCACGAAGGAAACGCAGAGATGATCAAGAAGGCTCTCGCCGCTGCCGGCGTCGCCGCCGCCGGTGTCGCCATGGCCGCCGCTCCCGCGATGGCGATCGGCGACGCCGACGGTGCCGCCACCTCCATCCAGGGCAACGGCGGCACCAACGCCACCGGCACCACCGGTGACCACAGCCCGAACTACCACACCCTGGACAACCCGAACCTCTGCCTGCCCGAGGTCCACAACATCGCGGTGGGCGCGGTCATCGGCCTGGCCGTGCCGATCGAGGTCCCGGTCCTCAACAACCAGCCGCAGCAGACCTGCGTGGTGGGCCAGAACACCGTGGGCAGCGGCGACGGCGGCGTGTCCCACCTGATCGGCTGATCCTGCCGGTCCGATCTGCCGCCGGGCCCGGGGGAGCCGCTCCTCCGGGCCCGGCGGTTGCCGTTCTGCGTCCGGCCGCCGGCCGGGCCCTGGGCCTCCGCACCTCCCCGACGCCCGCCGGGGCCGTTCCGCACAGCGGTCCCGGCCGGGTGGCGTTCGGGTGACGGCGCGTCAGGCCGGGCGCGTGGTTCCCGGGTCGGGGCGGCTTGTTGTGATCAGTTGAGTCCGCATCACCGTCGTAGAGAGGACCCCTCCATCATGAAGAGCATGCTCGGCAAGGCCCTGCTGACCGCCGTCGGCGCGCTGGCCGTGGCCGGCGTCGCGGCGCCCGCCCAGGCGCACGTGGACGCGGGCGGCGGCGCCCACCTGGTCGCCACCGCCGACGACCCGTTCGTCGCGGGCGAGGGCCACGGCTGGGCCGAGACCAGCAACATCTCCGTGATCGGCCAGGAGTGGGGCTGGGCGACCAGCACGGCCGTCGGCGGCGGCACCGAGGGCGAGGCCCACATCGGCTGACCCGGCCGCACGACGCAGGAGGCCGGGCCGCGGGATTCCGCGGCCCGGCCTCCTGTGTCGGCGCGAACGAGGTACTCGGGCAACCACCGCCCCTGATCGGCCACCCGGGTGCCTTGAAGGAACGCCCTAGCGCAGCATCCCCGCGGCCTCGACCGCCCAGTAGGTGAGGATCTGCTCGGCCCCGGCCCGGCGGATCGAGGTGAGCGTCTCCAGGATGATCCGCTCGCGGTCCACCCAGCCGTTGGCGGCGGCGGCCTCGATCATCGCGTACTCGCCGGAGACCTGGTACGCGGAGACCGGCACCGGGGAGGCGTCGGCGATCTGCCGCAGCACGTCCAGGTAGGCCATGGCGGGCTTCACCATGACGAGGTCGGCGCCCTCGGCGACGTCCTGCTCCAGCTCGCGCAGCGACTCCCGGGCATTGGCCGGGTCCTGCTGGTAGGTCTTGCGGTCGCCCTTGAGCGAGGAGCCGACGGCCTCGCGGAACGGACCGTAGAAGGCGGAGGCGTACTTGGCGGTGTAGGCGAGGATGCCGGTGTCCTGGTGGCCGGCCTCGTCCAGGGCCCGCCGGACCACGCCGATCTGACCGTCCATCATGCCGGACGGGCCGACCAGGTGGACGCCGGCGTCGGCCTGCACCACGGCCATCTCGGCGTAGCGCTCCAGGGTGGCGTCGTTGTCGACCGAGCCGTCCTCGGCGAGGACGCCGCAGTGGCCGTGGTCGGTGTACTCGTCCAGGCAGAGGTCGGACATGACGACCAGCTGGTCGCCGACCTCGGCGACCACGTCGCGGATGGCCTGCTGCAGGATGCCGTCCGGGTTGGTGCCCTCGCTGCCGACCGCGTCCTGCACCTCGGGCACGCCGAACAGCATGATGCCGCCCAGGCCGGCCTCGGCGGCCTCCACGGCGGCCCAGCGCAGGGTGTCCCGGGTGTGCTGGACGACGCCGGGCATCGAGGTGATCGGCTTCGGCTCGGTGATGCCCTCGCGGACGAAAGCGGGGAGGATCAGTTCGGCCGGGTGCAGGCGGGTCTCGGCGACCAGTCGGCGCATGGCCGGGGTCGAGCGGAGGCGGCGCGGGCGTACGGTCGGGAATTCGGCGGACAACTGCTGCTTCTCTCTCACGACACGAAACCGCCGGGGAGGCTCGGGGCCTCCCCGGCGGCGGGGTTCAGCGGGCGGCCTTGCGGCGCGACCCGGGGCGGCGCTCGCTCGGCCGGTAGACCGGCTCGCCGGCGGCGACCGCGGTGTCCCGGCGGCGGGCGCCGAATTCGGCGAGGGCCTGGGCGAGCGCGGCGGCGGACGGCGCGGGCGCCATCACGTCGACCCGCAGGCCGTGCTCCTCGGCCGTCTTGGCGGTGGCCGGGCCGATGCAGGCGATGACGGTCACGTTGTGCGGCTTGCCGGCGATGCCGACCAGGTTCCGCACGGTGGAGGACGAGGTGAAGAGCACCGCGTCGAAGCCTCCGCCCTTGATCGCCTCGCGGGTCTCGGCCGGCGGCGGCGAGGCGCGCACCGTGCGGTACGCGGTCACGTCGTCGACCTCCCAGCCGAGTTCGACCAGGCCGGCGACGAGCGTCTCGGTGGCGATGTCGGCGCGCGGCAGCAGCACCCGGTCGATCGGGTCGAAGACCGGGTCGTAGGGCGGCCAGTCCTCCAGCAGGCCGGCCGCGGACTGCTCGCCGGACGGCACCAGGTCGGGCTTCACGCCGAAGTCGACCAGGGCCTGCGCGGTGGTCTCGCCGACCGCGGCGACCTTGATGCCGGCGAAGGCGCGGGCGTCCAGGCCGTACTCCTCGAACTTCTCCCGGACGGCCTTCACGGCGTTGACCGAGGTGAACGCGATCCACTCGTAGCGGCCGGTCACCAGGCCCTTGATGGCGCGCTCCATCTGCTGCGGGGTGCGCGGGGGCTCCACCGCGATGGTCGGCACCTCCTGCGGGACGGCGCCGTAGCCGCGCAGCTGGTCGGACAGGCCGTGCGCCTGCTCCTTCGTCCGCGGGACGAGCACGTTCCAGCCGAACAGCGGCTTGGTCTCGAACCACGAGTGCGAGGCCCGGTGGGCGACCTGCTCGCCCACCACGGCTATCACCGGCGTCGCCGGGTCGACCGGGGCCGACACCGGGGAGGGCAGCACCCGGGCCGCCTTCAGGTCGGCGGCGATGCCGGCCAGCGTGGAGGTGAAGGTCCGCTGCCGGGTGGTGGTGCCGGACAGCGTCGCCGAGAGCGCGGCCTCGGGCTTGCGGCCGTTGGCGACCAGCGCGTTGGCGGTGGCCGGCAGCTGACCGAGGGTGGTGCGGACGACCAGGGTGGTCTCCAGCGCGCCCAGGTCGACGCCGGCGCCGCCGAGCAGCGCCGCCGCGTCGACGAAGCGCACGTCGGCGCCCTGGCTGCTGCGCAGCGGCACACCCGCGTAGGCCGGCACGCCGACCGACTGGGCGACGCCGGGGATCACCTCGAAGGCGATCTCCGCGCCGGCGCAGCCGAGCATCTCCTCGGCGGCGCAGCCGTCGAGCCCCGGGTCGCCGTCGACGGTGCGCACCACGTGCTTGCCGGCGCGGACGGCGTCCGCGACGAGCTTGGCGACGTCGAGGCCGTCCTCCTCGGCGGGGTTGTGCACCTGGACGCCGGCCGGGCAGTGCGCGCGGACGGCGGCGGCGGTCAGCGGGTCGGCGATCAGAACGTCGGCCGAGGCCAGCACGTCGACCGCGCGGAGGGTGAGGAGACCCGGGTCGCCCGGGCCCGCGCCCAGGAAGGTGCAGCGGCCGGTCGGCTGGGCCGGGCCGTTGGAGGGGCTGGTGGCGGCGGTGGGGCTCATCGGTTTCGCTCCCCCATCAGGCCGGCCGCCCCCTGGTCGAGCAGCCGGGCAGCGAGCGCGCGGCCCAGCGCCGCGGCCTGCTCCTCGGCCGTCCCGTCCAGGACGAGCGGACCGGTGGCGGTCATTCTCAGCAGGGTGGCGCCGTCGGTGGTGCCGACCACGCCCTCCAGCTTCAGTTCGGTGCCGGCCCAGGTGGCCAGCGCGGCGACGGGCGCCGAGCAGCCGGCCTCCAGGGCGGCGAGCAGGGCGCGTTCGGCGACGACCGCGGCCCGGGTGGGCGTGTGGTCGAGCGCGCCGAGCTGTGCGGCGAGGCCGGCGTCCACGCATTCGACGGCGAGTGCGCCCTGGCCGGGGGCCGGGACCATCAGCTCGGGGTCGAGGTGCTCGGTGATCTCGGCGCTGCGGCCGAGCCGGTTGAGGCCCGCGGTGGCGAGCAGCACGGCGTCCAGTTCGCCGGAGGCGACGTAGCCGATCCGGGTGTCCACGTTGCCGCGGATCGGGACGGTCTCCAGGGCGGCGCCGCGGGCCGCGGCCCAGGCGTTGAGCTGGGCCATCCGGCGCGGGGAGCCGGTGCCTATCCGGGCAGCGCGGCCGCTGCCGGCGAGCTTCTCGACGAGCTCCTGGAGGGAGAGGCCGTCACGGGCGACGAGTGCGTCGCGGAAGTCCTCGCGCTCCGGGACGGCGGCGAGCCGCAGGCCGGCGGGGGCGGCCGTGGGCAGGTCCTTGAGGGAGTGCACGGCGAGGTCGATGCGGCCCTCGAGGAGGGCGTCGCGCAGCGCCGAGACGAACACGCCGGTGCCGCCGATCTGCGCCAGCGCCTCCCGGGAGGTGTCGCCGTACGTGGTGATCTCGACCAGTTCCACCGGGCGGCCGGTGACCCGGCTCACCTCGCGCGCGACCATGCCGGACTGCGCCATCGCAAGGGCGCTGCGCCGGGTGCCGAGGCGCAGCGGCTGCTCGGGGGCGCCCGGGGGGCTGCTCAGTTGACCATTCATGAGGTGCTCGTCCAGGTCGTGCCGGTGGGGATTTACGGGGTTCATCCGGCCGCTCCGCCGTGGGCGGGTCGGCCGGCGGCCGGCGCGGACGCCGGGGTGCCGGAGACGGCGTGAACGGCCGCCGGGTCCAGGTCGAAGAGCTCGCGCAGCGCGTCCGCGTAGGAGGCGCCGCCGGGCTCGGCGGCGAGCTGCTTGACCCGCACGGTGGGGGCGTGCAGCAGCTTGTCGACGACGCGGCGCACGGTCTGGCCGATCTCGGCGCGGGAGCGCTCGTCGAGGTCGGGCAGCCGCGCTTCGAGGCGGGCGAGTTCGCCGATGACGACGTCGGAGGCCATGGACCGGAGCGCCACCACGGTGGGGGCGATCCGGGCGGCGCGCTGGGCGGCGCCGAAGGCGGCGACCTCGTCGGCGACGATGCCGGTGACGGCGTCCACGTCCCCGGCGCCGGGGCCGGCGGCGGAGTGCGCGTGGGAGAGGCTCTCGATGTCGACCAGGAGGGCGCCGGGCAGCTCGTGGACGTCGTGGTGGACGTCGCGCGGCATGGCGAGGTCGAGGAAGGCGAGCGGGCCGTCGCCGGTGCGGGCGGCGACGGCGGCGGCGACCTCGTCGGCGGTGACGACCACGCCGGCCGCTCCGGTGCAGGAGACGACCAGGTCGACGTCGGCGAGGGCCTCCGGGACCTTGGCGAAGTCGACGGTGCGGCCGGTGCCGAGGATGGCGACCAGCCGCTCGGCGCGCTCGGGGGTGCGGTTGGCGATGAGCAGGTCGGTGACGCCGGAGCGCACCAGGGTGGCGGCGGCGAGCGAGCTCATCGAGCCGGCGCCGACCACCAGGACGCGCTTGCCGGCGATCTCGCCGGCGGCCGCGGCGACCTGCTCCAGGCCGAAGGTGACCAGGGACTGCCCGGCCTTGTCGATGCCGGTCTCGCTGTGGGCGCGCTTGCCGACCCGCAGGGCCTGCTGGAACAGCTCGTTGAGGCCGCGGCCGGCGGTGTGCTCGTCCTGGGCGCGGGCCAGTGCGTCGCGCAGCTGGCCGAGGATCTGGCCCTCGCCGACGACCATCGAGTCCAGGCCGCAGGCCACCGAGAAGAGGTGGTGGACGGCGCGGTCCTCGTAGTGGACGTACAGGTGGGAGGTGAGCTCCTCCAGGTCGACGCCGCTGTGGTGGGCGAGCAGCAGGGACAGCTCGGCGACGCCGGCGTGGAACTTGTCCACGTCCGCGTAGAGCTCGATCCGGTTGCAGGTGTTGACCAGGGCGGCCTCGGCGACGGTGGCCGAGGCGGCGGCGTCGTGCAGCAGGCGGGTGGGGACCTCGCCGGTGAGGGCGGCGCGCTCCAGCACGCCGACGGGGGCGGTGCGGTGGCTCAGTCCGACGACGAGCAGGCTCATGCCGGCATCACCGCCGAGAGGTCGCCCTCGCCGCCGGCGGTCTGGACCGTCTTGGGGCTCGGAGCCGTCTTGGCGGCGCGGCCGGGGGCGGGCTGCGCGGCGGTGCCCTGGGCGGGCTCGGCCTTGGCGGTGCCGCCGGCGGCGCGGCGCAGCTTGGCGGCGGCGGCGCGGACGGGGCCGGGCGCGCGGTCGAGCACCGAGTCGGTGCCGCCGGGCTCCTCGCCGGCCTTGCGCTGCTCGTGGAAGGCGAGGATCTGGAGCTCTATGGAGAGGTCCACCTTGCGCACGTCCACGCCGTCCGGGACGGTCAGCACGGTGGGGGCGAAGTTGAGGATGCTGGTCACGCCGGCCTCGACGAGGCGGTCGCAGACCTGCTGGGCGGCGCCGGGCGGGGTGGTGATCACGCCGATGGAGACCTGCTGGCTCTCGACGATCTGCTCCAGCTCGTCCATGTGCCGGACGGGCAGGCCGGCGGCGGTGGAGCCGACGACGCCCGGGTCCGCGTCGAGCAGGGCGGCGACCCGGAAGCCGCGGGAGGCGAAGCCGCCGTAGTTGGCGAGGGCGTGGCCGAGGTTTCCGATGCCGACGATGACGACCGGCCAGTCCTGGGTGAGACCCAGCTCACGGGAGATCTGGTAGACCAGGTACTCGACGTCGTAGCCGACGCCGCGGGTGCCGTAGGAGCCGAGGTAGGAGAAGTCCTTGCGGAGCTTGGCGGAGTTGACGCCGGCGGCGGCGGCCAGTTCCTCGGAGGAGACGGTGGGGACGGACCGCTCGGAGAGCGCGGTCAGGGCCCGCAGGTAGAGGGGGAGGCGGGCGACGGTCGCCTCCGGGATGCCCCGGGCACGCGAGGGTCGGCGCGCGGCGCCGGTGTCGGGCGCCTGCGAACTGCTCTGGGTGGGTCGGCCGATTGCCACGGTGCTCCCGAGGGTGAAGCTGGGCTTAGGCAGCCAGGCTATGCGTTTGTGAACGTGTGCACAAAGATGGTGTCCGATTTGTCCCTCCACAGTGATGCGCATCACTCACCGCCCGGCGCCGTCGGCACCGCCTCGGACGCCACCGCGGCGCCCTGGTCGGGCAGCCCCGGTACGGCCGCGCCCAGCGGCCACGGGCCCAGCGCGGCCTCCCGCCGCAGCAGCGGCACCGCCTCCCCCTCGGCCAGCGAGCGGGCCCGGCCGAGCCGCGGCCAGGGGACGGACGCGGCCGCCCGGAGCGGCTCCCGGCGGTCGGCCGGGGGCAGCGCCTCGGCGCGGACGTAGTGGCGCAGCAGGTCGGCGGCGGCCCGGGCGTCACCCATCGCGGTGTGCGCCGGGTACCAGCCGAGTCCGGCGGCCTCCACGCAGGCGGCGAGGCCCCAGCCGGTGGCGGCGGGCAGGTGGGTGCGGGCGAGGTGCATGGTGCAGAGCAGTTGGACGGGCGGCAGCGGCACCCCGATCCGGGCGAATTCGCGCTCCAGGAAGGCGTGGTCGCAGGAGACGTGGTGGCCGACCATGACCCGCCCGGCCAGCAGGTCGAGCAGGTAGGGGGCGACCTCGCGGAAGCGCGGGGCGCCGACCACGTCGTCCTGGGTGATCCGGTGCACATGGGTCGGACCGACCGGCCCGACGGGGTCGACCAGGGTGGAGAAGGCCTCCTCGGTGCGGAGGCTGCCGTCCAGCAGGACGACCGCGACCTCGACGACCCGGTGCCGCCAGGGGCTGCGGCCGGTGGCCTCGACGTCGACGACGGCATAGCCGCCCATCGCGCTCTCTCCTTCGCCTGCAGGCCCCCGGCGGACACGAAACAGGCTCGATCGTAAGCCGACGAATTCACCGATTTGCCGGATGATCTCTATCGGCTAGGCAACGATTCGGTCCGCCGCCCCCGCCGATCGGCGGGGGCGGCCCGGGGTTCCGCGGGCGGCGGAGAGGCGTGGGCGGGCGCCGCGGGGGCGCCTCAGGCGCCGAGGGCGGCGCGCAGCCGGCGCTCGTCCACCCGCCAGAAGTCGTGCTGGCGGCCGTCGATCAGGGTCACCGGGATCTGCTCGGCGCACTCGCGGTACAGCGCCTCGTCCTGGGTGATGTCCTTCTCCTCGAAGGCGGCGCCGAGCTCGCCGGTGACCCGGAGGAGGACGGTACGGGCGTCGTCGCACAGGTGGCAGCCGGGCTTGCCGATCAGGGTGACGACCCGGTCGGCGGGCTTCTTGTTCTTGTCGCGTCGCAGCAGGCTCACCCCGCCATTGTGCGCCCGTGGCGCGGGTCACTGCCCCGATGCGCACCGTTAACGGCACCTGCACGCGGGCGTCACGGGAAGAGTCGGCAGGCCTGGCTATGCTCGGTCCATGGTCGCGCTACGAAGGCTCCACCTCGCAAGGCGTTCCTCCGACGAGCGGACGGCGCTGGCGGGCGAGGCCGCCGCCGACGCGGCCGAGGCCGACCTGCTCGCCGTCGCCGCCCGGCGCGCGGAGCGGAACGGCAGCGCCACGGTGAAGGCCGAGAAGGCCGAGAAGGCCGAGAAGCCGGGGCGTCCGCCCAAGGCACCCGCCGAGGACCACACCCCGACCCCGGACGACCCGCGGGCCGCCGCCTTCTTCGACTGCGACAACACGATCCTGCGCGGCGCCGCCATGTTCTACCTGGGCGTCGGCCTGTACCGCCGCCGCTTCTTCACCCGCCGCGACGTCGCCCGGTTCGTCTGGCAGCAGGCGTGGTTCCGGCTGCACGGCTCGGAGGACCCGGCGCACATCGCGGACGCCCAGGACACCGCGCTCGGCCTGGTCGCCGGCAAGCGGACGGCCGAGCTGGAGCAGATCTGCGAGGAGATCTTCGAGGAGGTCATCGCGGACAAGGTGTGGCCGGGCACCCGCGCCCTCGTCCAGATGCACCTGGACGCCGGCCAGCGGGTCTGGCTGGTCACCGCCGCGCCCCAGGAGATCGCCCGGATCATCGCCCGCCGGCTCGGCATGACCGGCACCCTGGCCACGGTCGCCGAGACGGCCGACGGCGAGTACACCGGCAGGCTGGTCGGCGGGCTGCTGCACGGCCCGGCCAAGGCCGCCGCGGTGCAGGCGCTGGCCCGCCGGGAGCAGCTGGACCTCGCCCGGTGCGCGGCGTTCAGCGACTCCGCCAACGACATCCCGATGCTCAGCCTGGTCGGCCACCCCTACGTGGTGAACCCGGACGCCCCGCTGCGGCGGCACGCCCGGGCCAACGGCTGGCGGGTCCGCGACTTCCGGACGGGCCGCAAGGCCGCCAGGGTCGGCCTGCCGGCCGCCGTGGGTCTCGGCGTCGCAGCGGGCGCCACCGCCGCCGCCCTCGCCGTCCACCGCCGGCGGCGCACGGCCTGACGGTCCGCCACCGGACGGGCGGCGCGGGGCCGACCCGGACCGGACGACCCGGGCCTTCGCCGTCCACTTCGCAGGTGGGAACCGCTCACACGGAAGGGCGATCCCGGAGGGGCGCCGGCCGGTCGGGTCCGCTTCGTTGCCGACCGGATCCGATCGTTCGGCGCCTCGGGAAAGTTGTGGGTTACCGGACCCCGAGGCAGGGAAACCGCCCGCCGTTCACCCGAATCGGTCACACCGCGTCGACAATCGATCACACATTGCGCGCCCGGACCGGCTAGGGGCGATCAGTACCGGCTGAATATACGCGCCATCCGGATCTCAAACGACCAGTTCCGCCACAGGGTGTAGCCGTCATTGCACAAAGCGTTATCCTCTCCTGGATGCACGGCACCTGCGTGTCCCCCCGGCGGGGGCCGGGGGCGTGCTCTCCGCACAGGCGGAGGTGACCCGTCCACAGTTCTGCCTCTGGGAGTCCCGTGTACCCACCCGTCCGGAACGACGTGCCTGCCACCTCCCGCCCGTCGACCGCCACCCTGCGCACCGGCGCCCGGCTGGACCGGCTGTGGGCCGCCGTCCGCGAATTCCAGGTGCTGGTCCCCCAGCCCGCGGTCGCGGGGGCCGTCCCGGCCGCCGCGCCCGTCCGCCGTCCCGTCCCCGCCGCCCGCCCGGGCACCCTGCTGCGCTCGACGACGACCGGCGGCACCGCCGCCGGCACCCGCGGCCGCGGTATCGGTGCCACGGCCCGCAGCCGTCCCCGGACGGACCGCGGCACCGGCGCCGACACCGAGCACAACCCGGTGATGGAGCTGGTCGAGCGCGCCCAGGCCGGCGAGAGCGAGGCCTTCGGCCGGCTCTACGACCAGTACGCGGACACCGTCTACCGGTACATCTACTACCGGGTCGGCAGCCGGGCCACCGCCGAGGACCTCACCAGCGAGACCTTCCTGCGCGCACTGCGCCGGATCGGCACCTTCACCTGGCAGGGCCGGGACTTCGGCGCCTGGCTGGTAACCATCGCCCGCAACCTGGTGGCCGACCACTTCAAGTCCAGCCGGTTCCGGCTGGAGGTCACCACCGGCGAGATGCTGGACTCCAACGAGTGCGAGCGCAGCCCCGAGGAGTCGGTGCTGGAGTCGCTCGCCAACGCAGCCCTGCGGGACGCCGTCCGGCGGCTCAACCCGCAGCAGCAGGAGTGTGTCAACCTCCGCTTCCTGCAAGGCCTCTCGGTCGCCGAGACGGCCCGCATCATGGGCAAGAACGAGGGCGCCATCAAGACCCTCCAGTACCGCGCGGTGCGCACCCTGGCCCGCCTGCTGCCGCCGGACGCGCGGTGAGCGGCAGGGCCGCGCCGCCCGGCGCCGACGGCCCGTCACCCGGGCCCGTGCTCCGACACGGGCGGGTGAAAGGGCGGTCACATGATCAGCCGTGCGTAACCGACTCCCGGCACCGCTCGTTGGCCAGCGTGGAAACCACCGACGGGCTTGCGGTCAAGCAGGATCGGGCCGCATCACCCGATGGTGTGGTTTCGGCCCGCCGAGACAACCTTCCGGCTGGCCACGGTGTCGACAACGACGAAGGGAGGTGTGGCCCGTGACGGCAAACGTGCTGGAGCACCGGCGGGCGAAGGCCTTCGCCGAGGCATTGGAGGCCCACCGGACGGACAACCCACCCGGCGGGGGCGGCCCCGCCGGAGGCACGGCGGGCGGTTCCCACCGTGCCGGATCGACCGCGATGGCCGAGCTGCTGGCCATGGCGGACACCCTGGAGGAGCTGCCCGTCCCGGAGTTCTCCGCGGAGGCCAAGGCGGTCCAGCGGGCGCAGCTGATGGCCGCGTTCGAGCAGGCCTTCGCCGGCGGCGTGGCCCCCTCGGTGCCCCGGCAGCGCGGGGGCCACGCCGCCCGTGCGGGCCGCGGCCGCTGGGGCCGCCGGCTGGCGATCGGCGGTCTGGTGGCGGGCGTCGCGGTCGGCAGTTTCGCCGGCGCCGCGGCGGCCAGCGGCAACGCACTGCCGGGCGACGCCCTGTACGGCATGAAGCGCGGGCTGGAGGGCCTCCGGCTGGACTGGGCGGGCTCCGACTCGGAGCGCGGCGCGCTGCTGCTCGAGCAGGCCTCCGCCCGGCTGGACGAGGCGCAGAGCCTGCTGCAGCGCTCGGGCTCGCCGGACACGCTCAGCCCCGCCACCGTGGAGCAGGTCCGCCGTGCGCTGGACGACATGCACGCCGAGGCCGTCCGCGGCCGCGACCTGCTGCGTTCGGTCTACCGGTCCAACGGCTCGCTCGCCCCGATGCGGCAGCTCGCCACCTTCGCCGACGGCGAGGACGACCGCTGGTCGCAGCTGCACGACCGGCTGCCCGGCCAGCTCGGCCCGCAGGCCGAGAAGGTCGACGAGCTCTTCGACGACATAAGCGAGGACGTCGCGCCCCTGCACCTGGCGCAGCCCGGCAAGGGCGGTCAGGCCGGCACGGGGGCGAGCGGCGGGCAGTCCGGCTCCGGCAAGGCGTCCGGCGGCGCCGTCCAGGGCACCTCGCAGGGCGGCACGGGTGCGCCGACCGCGCACGGCACCGGCACCGCTCCGAACGGGGCCGCGCCCAGCACCGCCCCGCAGGGCGTCGGCGGGCTGGTCGACGGCCTCACCAGCGGCCTGGGCGGCGGGCAGAGCGGCGCCCCGGCCACGGGCGGCACGACCGGCTCCGGCGCCTCCCCCGCGCCGACCGGTTCGTCCAGCGCGGCACCGGAGGGGCAGGGCATCACCATCCCGCCGCTGATCCCCGGTCTGCTGCCCGGTCTCACCCTGGGCTGAGGCCGTACGCCGCGGCGGCCGTGGGATTCCCGAGCTCCCACGGCCGCCGCGGCACGCCCGTGCCCGGGCACCCGGCCGGCGCCGCTCAGAAGAAGACCGAGCGCCGCTGCACCAGCAGCTTGTAGAGGGTGTGCTGGATGGTCTCCCGCACCTGGTCCGCCAGGTTGAAGACCAGCATCGGGTCGTCCGCGGCCTCCCGCGGGTAGCTGTCGGTCGGGATCGGCTCGCCGAACTGGATCGTCCACTTGGTGGGCAGCGGGACGGCTCCGAGCGGCCCCAGCCACGGGAAGGTCGGCGTGATGGGCACGTACGGCAGCCCGAGCAGCCGGGCCAGCGAGCGGAGGTTGCCGATCATCGGGTAGGTCTCTTCCGCACCGACGATCGAGCAGGGCACGATCGGCACCCCGGCGCGCAGCGCGGACGAGACGAAGCCGCCGCGCCCGAACCGCTGGAGCTTGTAGCGCTCGGAGAACGGCTTGCCGATCCCCTTGAAGCCCTCCGGCCAGACGCCGACCACCTCGCCGCGCTCCAGCAGCGCCTGGGCGTCCTCGTTGCAGGCGAGGGTGTGGCCCGCCTTGCGGGCGAGCTCGCCCGCGACCGGCAGCACGAAGACCAGGTCGGCGGCGAGCATCCGCAGGTGCCGGCGGTGCGGGTGGTGGTCGTGGATGGCCACCTGGGTCATCAGCGCGTCCAGCGGGATGGTGCCGGAGTGGTTGGCGACGATCAGTGCGCCGCCCTCGGCGGGGATGTTCTCCACGCCGCGGACCTCCACCCGGAAGTACTTCTCGGCGACCGGGCGGAGCAGCGAGAGGAAGACCTCCTCGGTGAGCTCCCGGTCGAAGCCGAACTCGTCGACCTCGTAGTCGCCGGTGATGCGGCGGCGCAGGAAGGCCAGGCCGCTCGCCGCGCGGTCCTCCCAGCCCTTGCCGAAGACCTTGGTGGCGGTGGCGCCGAGCTGCCCGGAGAGGGCGGTGCCGACGGCCTCGGCGAGGCGGTCGGCGAGGCCGCCGGCGGGCGGCTGCCCGGCGTGCCAGCTGGGGGCGGACTCGATCGGAATGACCTTGGCCTCGGCCGGCTCGGTCCTGCGGGCTGCGGTCATCGCGGCATCGGCTCCTCGGTGTGGCGGTCGTCCTGGCCGAGCAGGGCGGCCAGCCGGTCGGTGACGGCGGCGAGCCGCTCGGGGGGCAGCAGGCCGGCCCGCTGTGCGGCCACGAAGTCGGCGAACGCCTCGGCGGTGGTGAAGCGCGGGGTGTGGCCGAAGGTCTCGCGGAGCTGCGCGGTGTCGACGACCCGGCCGTGGGTGAGCAGCTGGATGAGCTCGGGCGAGATGTCGGCGAGCCTGGTCTGCCGGACGAGCCCGGCGACGGCGCCGAGGGCCGGGCGGAGCAGCGGCACGGTGGGCCGGCCGAGGCGGCGGGCGCACTGGGAGAGCAGCAGCACGCCGTCGCCGGCCACGTTGAAGGTGCCGGTGTTGGACGTGCCGGGGCGGGGGTCGAGGGTGGCGAGGCGGAGCACCTCGACGGCGTCGTCCTCGTGGACGAACTGCAGCCGGGGGTCGCGGCCGAGCACGGTGGGCAGCACCGGCAGGGTGAAGTAGGCGCAGAGCGGGGTGTCGCCGGCGGGGCCGACGATGTTGGCGAAGCGCAGCACGGTGACGGCGACGTCGGGGCGGCGGCGGCCGAAGCCGCGGACGTAGCCCTCGACCTCGGCGGCGTCGCGGGCGAACCCGCCGGCGGGGAGTTCCTTGGGCTGCATCCGCTCGGCGAAGACGGCGGGGTCGCGGGGTGCGGAGCCGTACACGCCGGTGGTGGACTTCACCACCAGGCGGCGCAGACCGGGGGCCTTCTGGCAGGCGCCGAGCAGCTGCATGGTGCCGATGACGTTGGTCTCCTTGACCGCCGTCCGGCCGCCGGGGCCCGTCGCGGAGACGTTGAGGTGCACCACGGTGTCGACCTCGTGCTCGGCGATCACCCGGGCGATGGCGGGGCGGCGGAGGTCGACGCGGACGAAGGAGACGTCCGGCGGGAGATCCTCGGCGGGCGGTTGGACGTCGACGCCGACGACCCGGTCCACGCCGCGCTCGCGGGCGATGCCGGCGGCGAAGCGGGCACCTAGGTGCCGTGCCACTCCGGTGACGAGCACGGTCCTGCCCACGCTGCTGCGGCCTCCTCGGAATCGCCCTGAGTGCACCGTACCGCGCGGATGTTTCCGGGCCGTACCGGCGCCACGCGCGGGCCGTACCGGCGCGACGCGCACCGGGTGCGAAGACACCACTGCCCGCCCGGGCTGGGCCCGGGCGGGCAGTGCGGACACCTGGTGCGCGCGAGGCGGCCGTCGGTGCAAGCGGCTGGCCCCCCGCGTGAGCGGGAAGTAGTCCGGCCGCGGGTTACTTCTTGTTGCGACGCTGCACGCGAGTCCGCTTCAGAAGCTTGCGGTGCTTCTTCTTGGCCATACGCTTGCGACGCTTCTTAATGACAGAGCCCACGGAACAACCCTCGCTCACTCGGACCCCGTCCATGGGAGACGGGTGTCCATACGACTGACGGAGGGCCTAGCCTACCGTCCGCTCGGGGTAAGCAGTAATCCTGGCCCCGCCGTGTCAGGCCTACGCGCTCTCGAGGCGCACGTAGGACTCCTTCAGGTACGCGTGGACCGCCTGCTCCGGGACACGGAAGGAGCGCCCGACCCGGATGGCCGGCAGCTCGCCGCTGTGCACCAGCCGGTACACCGTCATCTTGGACACCCTCATGACCGAGGCCACCTCGGCCACGGTCAGGAAGACGACTTCCTGCAGGGGGCGTTCGCCCGAACTCATGACCATCACCCGACCCTTACCCGTGTGCAAGGCACCGGCTTCCCCTCCGGTGACTCCACCGGCACACGTGTATCCCCAGAGTAGTTATGGGTGGTACCAGTGGGAAGAGGGGGATGCGCAGTCCTTGTACGGTGCGGCATCCCCCCGTTGCAGTACGTAGCCGATCGGCGTCTGGCGCAGGCGGACCGGGCCTTTCGGCCCTGCGGGGCGCTCGGAAGCACCGGCCCGGCGCGGGGGCGCGCGGCGGGCGCCGACCCGGCCGGGGCGGCGGGCGGGGTCAGGGCAGCAGGCCGTGGTGGGGGTAGACGGCCCGGCGGGCGGCGATGATCGCCTGGTCGAGGCGGGAGGCGGGGTCGTAGCCCCGCTCGTGGAAGTCGTGCCAGTCGGGGCTGGTGCCGTCGGTCATCCGCAGCGGGGCCTGCTGTCTGGTGCGGCGGTAGACCTCGGCGCGCCAGTCGGCCGGGGTCTCGGCGGCCGGGTCGAGCGGGCGTCCTGCCGCGGTGGCGACCAGGTGGGTCCACGTCCGCGGGACGACGTCGACGACGGCGTAGCCGCCCCCGCCGAGGGCGATCCAGCGGCCGTCGGCGTACTGGTGGGCGAGGCCGTGCAGGGACTCTGCGACGAGCCGCTGGGCGTCCAGGCTGACCGCGAGGTGGGCGAGCGGGTCCTCGACGTGGGTGTCGGCGCCGTGCTGGGTGACCAGGACCTGCGGGCGGAAGGCGGCGAGGAGTTCGGGCACCAGGGCGTGGAAGGCGCGCAGCCATCCGGCGTCGCCGGTGCCGGCCGGCAGCGGCAGGTTGGCGGCACTGCCGGGGGCGTCCGGGCCGCCGGTCTCGGTGGACCAGCCGGTCTCCGGGAAGAGCGTGGCCGGGTTCTCGTGCAGCGAGACGGTCAGCACCCGCGGGTCGTTCCAGAACGCCTGCTGGACGCCGTCCCCGTGGTGGACGTCCACGTCGACGTAGGCGACCCGCTCGGCGCCGAGCTCCAGCAGCCGGGCGACGGCCAGCGCCGGGTCGTTGTAGACGCAGAAGCCGGACGCCCGGTCGGGCATGGCGTGGTGCAGGCCGCCGGCGAAGTTCACGGCGTGCGGGGTCTCGCCGCGCCACACCGCCTCGGCGGCGGCGACCGACTGGCCGGCGATCAGCGCGGAGGCCGTGTGCAGCCCGGGGAACGCCCAGTTGTCGTCGGTGCCCAGGCCGTGCCGCAGGTCGGTGAGGGCCGGATCGGCGGCGACCTTGCGGACGGCGGCGATGTACTCGGCGGTGTGCACCAGGCGCAGCGTAGAGTCGCCGGCGGCGGGTGCGGAGCGCACCGTGACTCCCGGCCCGCTGCTCAGCCCGTACGCGTCGACCAGGTGCTTGGTGAGGACGAGCCTGGTCGGGTCCATCGGGTGGCCGGGGCCGAAGTCGTACGCGGCCACCGCGTCGTCCCAGTAGAGGTGCAGGCCGCAGGGGGTGTCACGCTCGGCGTCGGGCATGCCTCCACCGTAGTGGGTGGCGGCTGCCGGGACGCACGGGGTCAGCGCGCCTCGGCGGGCTGCTTGGCCCCGGGTGCCGGTACGGGGGCGAAGTGACCGGCGAGCGGCAGGATCGCCAGCACGAGCAGCATCGGGGCGAGCATCGCGGCCCGGTACGAGCCGGCGTCGCCGATGGCCCCGACGAGCGGCGAACCCACCAGGAAGCCCACGTAGTTGAACAGGTTGAGCCGGGCGACCGCGGCGTCCGAGTCGGCCGGCATCAGGCGGCCGCCGGCGGCGAAGACCTGCGGGATGATCGCGCAGATGCCGAGCCCGAGCAGGGTGAAGGCGGCGATCCCGGCCCAGGGCGCGGGGGCCACCGCGGCGGCGGCGAAGCCCAGGGCGGCGGTCGCGGCGCCCGCCCGCACCACCGGCACGGCACCGAAGCGCTGCACTGCCCGGTCGCCGACGGCCCGGCCGGCCAGCATCGCGACCATGTAGCCGAGGTAGGACAGCTTGGCGACGTCGTCGGGGCTGTGCAGGGTGTCGGTGAGGTACTTGACGCTGTAGTTGGAGACCGAGGCGTCGGCGATGTAGGCGACCGCCATGGCGAGGCAGAGCGGCAGCAGCGGGCGCCACGGCACGGCCCGCCCGGCGGCCAGGGCGGCCTCCTCGACGGCGTCGCCGAGTTCGGCCGGGCCGGCGAAGCGGGTGCCGGCCAGCAGGGCCAGCGGGACGAGCACCGCGGCCGATCCGGCGAACAGCGCGCTCAGCGGCACCCCGCGGTGCGCGCCGAGGCCGGCGACGGCCGCGCCGGCGATCCCGCCGAGGCTGAACGCGGCGTGGAAGCCGAGCATGATGCTGCGCCCGTAGCGGTGCTGCAGGCCGACGCCGAGCATGTTCATCGAGGCGTCGAGGGCACCCACGAGGAGGCCGAAGGCGGCCAGGGCGAGGGCGAGCTGCCACAGGGCGGTGCCCACGCCGACGGCGGCCAGGGCGAGGCAGACGGCGGGCTGCACGGTGCGGAGGACGGCGCGCGGGCTGCTGAGCCGTACCAGCCGCTCGGAGGCGACGGAGCCGACGCCGGCGAGGATCGGCACCGCGGCGAGGAAGACCGGCAGCAGCGAGTCGTCCAGCCCGTAGCGGCGCTGGATCTCGGGGATGCAGCTGACCAGCAGGGCGAAGGTGGCGCCCTGCAGCAGGAAGCTCGCGGCGAGGGCTGCGCGGGCCTGCCGCAGCCGTCCGGTGGTCTCGGCCATGGAGCCCCCGCTACTGGTGGGTACCGACGTGTGGTGGCGAGAGCGTAGGCCCTGGCGGGCCGTTCCGGGAGGGGGTCGGCCGATAACGGGCGCGGGGAACAGCGGGAGGTGCCCCCACGCGCCCCTGCGTCAGTCGCGCTTGCCCAGGAGGGCGGGGACGGCGGTGAGGGCGGTGAAGAGGCCGGTGGCGCCGGCGGCGGTCAGTTTGGCGGGGTCGGTGAGGGCGGCGTAGCCGTGGACGTCCATGCCGGCGGCACGGGCGGCGAGCACGCCGTTGGGGCTGTCCTCCAGGACGAGGCAGCGCTCGGGCGGCACGCCCATGGTGCGGGCGGCGTGCAGGAAGAGGTCGGGGGCGGGCTTGCCGACGCCGACGTCCTGGGCGCTGAAGATGTGCTCCTCGGGGAGGTGGCCGCGCAGCCCGGTGAGGTCGAGTGCGGTGCGGATCCACGAGTGGTGGGCGGAAGATGCGAGGCAGTACCGGACGCCGGACTGCTGCAGGGTCTTCAGGAGGGTCTCCGCCCCGGCCACCGGGGTGAGTTCGGCCTCGAACGCGGCGAACACCCGGGCGTGGAAGAGGTCGTCGAAGCCCTCCGGCAGCCGGTCGCCGTGCCGTTCCAGGATGACGTCGTGCACCCGGTGGGCGGCGGTGCCCATGTAGTCCCGGTAGGAGTCCTCGACGGTGGTCGGGTAGCCGAGTTCGGTGAGGTACTCGGCCAGCACCCGGTTGGAGATGGGCTCGCTGTCGACGAGCACCCCGTCGTTGTCGAAGATCACCAGGTCGTAGCTCACCCGGTCGAGCCTACCGGCCCGGCACCGGGGCTCCGGTGCCGGGCCGAGGCGGCTACTTGCCGCCGCCGGCCAGCTCGCGGGAGCGGTCGCGGGCGGCCTCCAGGGCGCCGAGGAGGGCGGCGCGGACGCCGTGGTTCTCCAGTTCGCGGATGGCGGCGATGGTGGTGCCGGCCGGGGAGGTCACCGCCTCGCGGAGCTTGACGGGGTGTTCGCCGGAGTCGCGCAGCATGATCGAGGCGCCGATCGCGGACTGCACGATGAGGTCGTGGGCGACCTGGCGGGGCAGGCCGAGCAGGATGCCGGCGTCGGTCATCGCCTCGACGAGGAAGTAGAAGTACGCCGGGCCCGAGCCGGAGAGCGCGGTGGCCGCGTCCTGCTGGGCCTCGGGGAGGCGGATGGCCTTGCCGACCGAGCGGAAGATCGCCTCGGTGCGCTCCAGGTGGGCCTCGGAGGCGTGCGAGCCGCCGGAGATGACGCTCATGCCCTCGTCGACCAGCACCGGGGTGTTGGGCATGACGCGGACGACGGGGGTGCCGGCGGCGAGCCGCTCCTCGAACCAGGCGGTGGGGATGCCGGCGGCGGCGGAGACGACCAGCCGGTCGGGGGCGATGTGCGGCGCCAGTTCGTCGAGCAGGGTGCCCATGTCCTGGGGCTTCACCGCGAGGATCAGGGTGTCGGCGAGCTTGGCGGCCTCGGCGTTGCTGACCGCGGTGACGCCGTAGCGGGCGGCGAGTTCGGCGGCGCGCTCGGGGCGGCGGGCGGTCACCAGGACGTCGGCCGGGTCCTCGCCGGCCCGCAGCAGGCCGGAGAGCAGGGCCTCGCCGATCTTGCCGGTGCCGAGGAAGGCGATCTTCTGTCCGGATGCGCTGCTGGGCATGGGGCCGCTCCTTCGTACGGTGCTGCGGCCATCCTCGCACCGGCGGGGGCGGGCGGGCGGGCGGCGTCCGAACCGTGGGCAGCGCGTCGCGGGCGGTGCCGCGGGGCCGGGGAGCCGGGCAATGGGGCGCGCCGCCACCCGGCGGGCCCCGGGGTGTCCGTCCGCACCGTGCCGGGCGGCCGGGCGGCGCCCTTACGGTCGCCTCTCCCCCACCTGCAAGGAGCCGCACATGACGTACGGAACGCTGAGGAGACGGTGGTGGGCGGCGCTCGCGCTGCTCGCCGTGACGGCCGGCGCGGTGCTCGGGCTCGGGCCCGGCACCGCCCGTGCCGCGGGCACCGTCCAGGTCACCGGGTTCGGCTCGAACCCGGGCAATCTGCTGATGTACCGCTACGCACCGGCCGGTCTGCCGGGCGGGCGGCCGGTGGTGGTGGCGCTGCACGGCTGCACCCAGTCGGCGTCCTACGGCGAGGCGGCCGGCTGGACGCACTGGGCGGACGCCTGGGGCTTCGCCGTGGTGATGCCGCAGCAGCAGTCCGCCAACAACTCCTCGCAGTGCTTCAACTGGTTCCAGCCCGGCGACTTCGGCCGGGACTCGGGCGAGGCGCTGTCGATCCGCCAGATGGTCGCGAAGACCGTCGCCGACCTCGGCAGCGACCCGGCCCGGGTGTACGTCACCGGCCTGTCCGCGGGCGGGGCGATGACGGCCGCTCTGCTGGCCGACTACCCGGACGTGTTCGCGGGCGGCGGCGTGGTCGCCGGCATCCCGTACCGCTGCGCCACCACGGCCGTCGAGGCCTCGGTGAACTGCATGACCATGGGCACCTCGAAGACCCCGCAGCAGTGGGGCGACCTGGTCCGCCAGGCGTACCCGGGGTGGACCGGGGCGCGGCCGAAGGTGTCGCTGTGGCAGGGCTCGTCCGACTCGGTGGTGAAGCCGGTCAACCTCACCGAGCTGATGAAGCAGTGGACGGACGTCACCGGCACCGGCCAGACGCCCGCGGTGAGCGACACCGTGGCGGGCTACCCGCACCAGGTGTACCGGGACGCGTCCGGCGCCGACCGGGTCGAGGTGTACTCGATCACCGGCATGGACCACGGCCAGCCCGTCGACCCGGGCAGCGGGGCCGAGCAGTGCGGCACCGCCGGCGCGTACGTGCTGGACGCCGACCTCTGTGCCTCGTACCGGATCGGGCGGTTCTGGGGGCTGGACGGCTCCGCGCCGAACCCGACCCCCTCGCCGACGCCCACGCCCTCCCCGTCGCCCACCGGCGGGACGGCCAGCACCGTCCTCTCCGACGACACCGCCCGGGACGGCTATGTGAAGGCCGCCGCGGACGGCGGCTCGCCCGCCCTCGGCACGCTCGCCGACAGCCTGGGGCTCGCGGTGGGCCGCGGCACCGACGGCAAGCAGAACCGTGCGCTGCTCTCCTTCGACACCTCGGCGGTGCCGGCCGGGGCCACCGTCACCGGCGCCCGGCTGACCGTCGCGTACGGCAGCGGCAGCGGCGACCCGTGGGCGGCCGCGCAGCTGGCGGTCGACGTGCGCGGCGGGTGCTTCGGCGCGGCCTGCACCACCGGGACGGACGACTGGGCGGCCGCGGCGAGTGCGGACTCGGCGGCGACCGTGGCGCGGTTCACCACCGGCAGCCGGACGTCCGGCGAGTTCTCCCCGGCGGGACTGGCCGCGATCCGGCCGGGCTCGACGGTGCAGCTGCGGCTGCGCTTCGACCAGGCGCTCGCCTCCACCGCGTACGTCTTCCTGCAGCGCGGTGCGAAGGCCACGCTGACCGTGGACTGGGCGCTCTGAGCCGCGCCGGCCGTCCGGGGGTCCCCCGGACGGCCGGCGCGTGCCGGTGCGGTGCGGCGGTCAGCGCTTGGTGCCGTCGACGATCACCGGGGAGCCGGCCGTGCCGCACGGGCTGGCGTACACCGGGTTCTTCTCGGCGGCGGCCTTGAACGCCTCGATGCACTGGCTCATCAGGATCCTGTCGGTCAGCGAGTTCGCGATGACGGTGTTGGCGGCGGCGGTGCTCTCGGACTCGATCTTCCGCTTCTCCGCCTCCGCCTTGGCGGTGCGCACGGCGGCCTCGGCCTGGGCGGTGGCCTGGTCCTGCTTGAGCTTCTGGTCGATCGCCTGCTGCAGGCTGTCACTGGGCTTCACGTTGCGCAGGTTGACGCCGTTGACCAGGATGCCGCGGGGCGCCAGCCGCTCGGTGACCAGCCGCTCGATCTCGGCGGCGATCGCCTCGCGCTGCGAGCTGTAGCCCTCGACGCCGGTGTGCCTGGCGAAGACGTTGCGGACGATCTCCCGGCTGTCCGGGTAGACCAGCCGACGCTGGACGGCGTCGGCGCTGCCCGCCAGCTTGTAGAGCGCCTGGGTGTGCCGGGGGTCGATCGACCACTTCACGGTCAGGTCGGCGTACAGCACGCCGCCCTCGGAGGACCGGACCTCCACGGTGTCCTTGCCGGTGAGGTCGAGGTCGGACGGGCGGGTCGGGAAGGTGGTGACGTCGGTCAGCGGCGACTTGAGGTGCAGGCCCGGCTGCCACGTCCCGCCGACCTTGCCGAGGGTGGTGAGCACGCCCACCTCGTACGGCTCGACCACGTGCACGAAGGTCGCCAGGCCGGCCAGCAGGCCGAGGACGGAGGCCAGCAGGCCGCCCGCGGTGACGGCGCGGCCGGTGAGGACCCTGCGCCGCCGGAGGACGAGCAGGGTGGCGCCGGCGGCGACGAGCAGGACGGCGAGGATCAGCATGGGGAGTCTCTCGGCTGTGGGGACGGGACGGCCGCAGGCTAGCGAGCGGCGGCCCGCCGGGAGACCCAATTCAAGTGATGTTCATACGAATCTGGTCGGCGCCGCCCGTCGATGCGGGCGGCGCCGACGGGCCGTCAGCCCTCCGAGAGGATCTCGGCCTTCTCGATCACGACCGGCTCCATCGGGACGTCCCCGTGGCCGCCGCGGTTGCCGGTGCGCACGCCCTTGATCGAGTCGACCACGTCCTGGCCCGCGACGACGCGGCCGAAGACCGCGTAGCCCCAGCCGGCCGGGGTGCTGCTCTTGTAGTTCAGGAACGCGTTGTCGTTCACGTTCACGAAGAACTGGGCGGTCGCCGAGTGCGGGTCGCTGGTGCGCGCCATCGCCACGGTGTACGTGTCGTTGGTCAGGCCGTTCTCCGCCTCGTTGGCGATCGCCGCCCGGGTCGGCTTCTGCTTCATCTCCGGGGTGAAGCCGCCGCCCTGGATCATGAAACCGTCGATCACACGGTGGAAGACCGTGCCGTCGTAGTGCCCCTCGCGGACGTACTGCACGAAGTTGGCGACCGTCGCGGGCGCCTTGGCATCCTCGAGCTCCAGGTCGATCGCGCCGAGGTTGGTGGTCAGCCGTACCGTCGTCATGCTCTGCCTTTGGTAGGTGGACAGGTCGGATGACAGCCTGGCACGGATCGGCCCCCGTCCGCGTCAAGGGCGCCGAAGCGCCGCCCCGCCGCCAGCCCGGCCTCGGGGGAAACTCGGGGATACCCCCTATGGATTTCCAGGGACCGCCGGGCGCACGGTGGAGGCATGGGAAACGGAGATTTGTCGCGAAGTGAGAGCCGTCAGGTCGCCGTCGCCGCGGCGACTCTCGGCCCGTGGCGCACGGCCGCGGCCGTCGGCACGGTGGTCGGCGGTGCCGCGCTCGGCGTGAACATCGTCACCGGGAACTGGTCCCTGGACATCCTCGCCGGGCCCGCCGGACTCGGCCTGTTCTTCTTCTTCCTCGTCGGCACGGTCGGCGGCCGGCTGCGCCGGGACACCGGCGACCGGCGGCTGCAGCGCTGGGCCGACGAGCACCCCTGGCAGTCCGCACTGCCCGCGGCGGGCGCGCTGTGGGTGCTGGACACCCTGGCGATGACGCTGCTCGGCAGCTCCGGACTGTCCGCCGCGCTGTTCGCCTCGCTGCTCCCGGCCGGACTGCTGCTGGCGATCGCCGGCGTGGTCGGCTCGGTCAAGCAGGCCCGCAAGCGGGGCTGACCGCCGCCACCCCGGCCGGGGCCGGACGGCCCTGACGCACGGACAGCTGACGGCCCGGAGCGGAACGGCCTTCCGCCCCGGGCCGGGGCCGCCGCGCGGACGGGGCCCACCCGGCGGAAGGTGTGTCGGGGGCCGTCTGCATACTGTGCGGCGTGCCGATAGTCGAAGATCCCGCGCCCCGCCCCGACGACCCGTTCGACGGCCTCGTACTCGACGAGGACTTCGTCCGCGGTGCCGCCGTCAAGGAGCAGTCGGGCCGGGCCCGGATGCTGGCCGCCAAGTGGAAGCGGCAGCCGCCGCAGCCCGAGCCGTGGCGGGCCTCCGCCGACCCCGCGCCGTCGGCACCGCGCAGGCGCTTCGGGCGCCGTCCGAAGCCGGTCGACCCGTGGGGCCGGCGCCGGAAGCGCAACTGGCAGACCCCGCTGTTCGTGGTGCTCGCCGCCGCCGTCACCCTGGCCGCGCTGAACGTGGACCGGCTGCACGGCTGGTACGAGCGGGGCCGGGACTCCTCGGCGGCGTCGGCGGGCGGCCCCGGCGCCTCGGCGACGGCCGCGCCGCCGACCGCCGATCCGGACACCCCGACCGTCGAGCGCCCCTGGGCCGGTTCGCCCGCCGACACCTGGAAGGCCGGGGCGGATGCCCTGGTCCTGCCGGAGGCGAAGGCCGTAGGCGTGTTCGACAAGGAGGAGGTGGCCGACCTGCTCGCCGAGGTCCGGCAGTACCTCGTCCTCACCAACGTCGACCCGAAGACCATCCGCGGCGAGACCCCGGCCGCGGCCCTCGCCATGCTGGACCGCGGCTCTCGCGCCGACCTGGAGAAGGCACTCGCCCACCCCACCGCGGACCTGGACGCCACCACCTGGCTGAGCCGCTTCGACCCGCGCCGGGCGGTGCCGGTCACCGACGTGGTGAAGGCCCAGGGCACCATGACCTTCGAGAGCGACGGCGACCGCGGCCTGATGGTGCACACCGACTACATCTTCGTGTACGCCCTGCGGCCCGGCCCGGACGCCGGCGCGCCGCGGCCCGGGCAGAGCGCCGGCGGCAGCGGCACGGCCAAGCCGGTGGCCTGGAAGGCCGGCGACGGCACCCGGGTCGAGCGGGAGATCGTCCGGCGCCAGCAGGACTTCCGGTTCTACAACCCGGACCGGTACAAGGTGCAGCGCGGCAAGCTGTTCCTGCACAAGTGGCTCGCCGACCTGGGCAACAACGTCTGCGCGACGGGCAGCGGCTACCTGGAGACGGACTTCAGCATCGACTTCGGCCTCGGCACCGACGAACCGCACACCGGACCGACCGTCGACCCCTACGACCCGAACCGCAAGCTGGACGACCACGAGGGCTGCGGAACGCTGTCGCGGATCTGACGAACCGTCCGGGGTCAGTCGCCCGCCGTGGGGGCGGCGCCCCGGACGTGACCGAAGATCAGGCTGGTCTCGGTGTGCTGCACCGCGGGGTGCGCGGTGAGGTGGTCCAGCACGAAGTCGCGCAGTGCGTCCGTGTCCGCGACCGCGACGTGCAGCAGGTAGTCGTCGGCGCCGGACAGGTGGTAGGCGGCCACCACGCCCGGCAGCCGGGGTATGCCGCCGGCGAAGCTGCTGATCTGCTCCTTGGTGTGCGCGTGCAGCCGCACCGCGATCATCGCCTGGATGCCGAGACCGACCGCGGCCGGCTCCACCTCGGCGTGGAAACCGCGGATCACACCGCGCTCCCGCAGCGCCCGGATCCGGCCCAGGCAGGTGGACGGGGCGATGCCCACCGCCTCCGCAATGGCGTTGTTGGGCATCCGGGCGTCGGCGACCAGCAGCCGCAGGATGGCCCGGTCGACGGGGGCGAGTTCGCGCTGCGGATTCTTCGGCACGGGGCCCACGATCGTCCCCCTACTCGAACATCCGCAAGACCTACCGGCCGGTACTCGAATCTTCTGCCGAACTGTGGCCGCTGACCGGCGGACTCTTCACCATGGGGCCACCCCCCCACCCGCCGAGGAGCCACCCATGCCCCACGCCGACACCCGGGCCGTCCACGCCGGCAGAACCGACCTGCGCGGCCTCGGGACCCACGTCCCGCCGATCGACCTCTCCACCACCAACCCGCTTCCCGGCGTGGAGACCGGCGGCGACAGCTACGAGGCACTGGCCACCGGCGGGCTGCTCCCCGAGGGCGGCAGCGCCGTCTACCAGCGGCTGTGGAACCCCACCACCGCCCGCTTCGAGCAGGCCCTCGCCGAACTCGAGGACTGCGAGCAGTCGGTGGCCTTCGCCTCCGGCATGGCCGCCCTCTCCGCCTGCCTGCTCGCCGCCCGCGCCGAGGGCCGCGGCCACGTCGTCGCGGTACGGCCGCTGTACGGCGGCACCGACCACGTGCTGGCCACCGGCCTGCTCGGCACCGAGGTCACCTGGGCGCTCGCCGGCGAGGTCGCCGCGGCGATCCGCCCGGACACCGGCCTGGTGATCGTGGAGACCCCCGCCAACCCCACCCTGGACCTGGTCGACCTGGCCGCCGTCGCCGCCCAGTGCGGGGACGTGCCGCTGCTGGTCGACAACACCTTCGCCACGCCCGTGCTGCAGCAGCCCGTGCACCACGGCGCCACCCTCGTCCTGCACAGCGCCACCAAGTACCTCGGCGGCCACGGCGACGTGCTGGCCGGCGCGGTCGCCACCGACGCCGAGTGGGCGGCCCGGCTGCGCCGGGTCCGCGCGGTGACCGGCGGCATCCTCCACCCGCTCGCCGCCTACCTGCTGCACCGCGGACTGCAGACGCTGCCGCTGCGGGTGCGCCACCAGGCCTCGAACGCCGCCAAGACGGCGGCCTGGCTGAGCGCCCGCCCCGAGGTCGAGCAGGTCTACTACCCGGGCCTGCCGGACTGCGACCCGCAGGGTCTGGTCGGCCGCCAGATGTCCGGCGCCGGCTCGGTGCTGGCCTTCTCGCTCCGCGACGGGTACGAGGCCGCGGCGCGCACCGCGGCGGGCTGCGAGCTGATCACCCACGCGGTGTCGCTCGGCGGCGTGGACACCCTGATCCAGCACCCGGCCTCGCTGACCCACCGCCCGGTCGCCCCCGAGGCCCGCCCGCACCCCTCCCTGCTGCGTCTCTCGGTCGGCCTGGAGGAGCCCGAAGACCTCTTCGAGGACCTCGACCGCGCCTTTTCCCGGTAGGGGCACCGCCAGGAGCCGTCTTCGAAGGTCATGGGTGCCCCCACGCGCCCCTGAAGTGACCACCCATGACCTTTGAAGACACGCCCTCGGGGCGCCGTCAGCGGCGGCCGCGGCGGGCCTTTTCGTAGGCGGCGCGGTGCACGGCCTCGCCCGGGGCCTCGACCAGGCTCCGGAAGAAGTAGGCGGCGAGCGCGCCGGCCCCGCCGATGAGCCAGACCGCGCCGAGCGAGCGGTCCTCGGCCATCCAGCCGTCCAGGGTGTGGCGGCCCTCGGCGAGGGTCTTCCAGGTGCGGATCGCGGCCAGGCAGGAGCAGATCGCGACCGCGCCGATCAGCAGCACGTCGACGAAGCGGCCGGCGTCGGAGAGCGCCACCCCCGCGACGGCGAACCGCAGCACCAGTGCGGCGGCGGCCGTGCAGACGAGGGCGCCGAGCGAGACCAGTACCCGGCGCAGCCAGTAGCCGCCGCCGTGGTCGACCCAGGTGGTGCCGAAGAACCGGATCGGCTCGGGCTCGGGGCCTGCGGCGGGCTTCCCGCCCGGGGTGCGCTGGTTCACGGCACCCATTGTCGCCCGGCCGGGGGGCCGGACGGCGGAAGGGGCGGCCGTACCCCGCGGGGTACGGCCGCCCTTCCGGTCCGCTGCTGCGGCCTCAGCCCAGCTTGCTGATGTCGCGGACGGCACCCTTGTCGGCGGAGGTGGCCATCGCCGCGTACGCCTTCAGGGCCTGGCTGACCTGGCGCTGACGGTTCTTCGGCTTGTAGCCGCCCTCGGCCTCCAGCTTGAGCCGGCGCTCGTGCAGCTCCTCGAAGGAGACCTCCAGGTTGATCTTCCGGCCGGGGATGTCGATGGCGATGATGTCGCCGTCCTCGACCAGGGCGATGGTGCCGCCGGACGCGGCCTCCGGGGAGGCGTGGCCGATGGACAGGCCGGAGGTGCCGCCGGAGAACCGGCCGTCGGTGATCAGCGCGCAGGCCTTGCCGAGGCCGCGGCCCTTGAGGAAGGAGGTCGGGTAGAGCATCTCCTGCATGCCCGGGCCGCCCTTGGGGCCCTCGTAGCGGATGACGACGACGTCGCCCTCCTTGACCCGCTTGGCGAGGATCGCCTCGACGGCGTCCTCCTGCGACTCGACGACGACGGCGGGGCCGCTGAACGTCCAGATCGACTCGTCCACGCCGGCGGTCTTCACGATGCAGCCGTCCTCGGCGAGGTTGCCGTACAGCACGGCCAGGCCGCCCTCGACGGAGTAGGCGTGCTCGACGCTGCGGATGCAGCCCTTGGCGGCGTCGGTGTCCAGGGACTCCCAGCGCTCGGACTGCGCGAAGGCCTCGGAGGTGCGCTTGCAGCCGGGGGCGGCGTGCCACAGCTCGACCGCCTCGGCGGACGGCGAGCCGCCGCGGACGTCCCAGGTCTTCAGCCACTCGGCGAGCGAGTCGGAGTGCACGGTGTGCACGTCCTCGTTCAGCAGGCCGCCGCGGTACAGCTCGCCGAGGATCGCCGGGATGCCGCCTGCCCGGTGCACGTCCTCCATGTAGTACGAGCCGTTGGGCGCGACCTTGGAGAGGCAGGGCACCTTGCGGGAGATCGCGTCGATGGCCCGCATGTCGAAGTCCAGCTCGGCCTCCTGGGCGGCGGCGAGCAGGTGCAGGATCGTGTTGGTGGAGCCGCCCATCGCGATGTCGAGGGCCATGGCGTTCTCGAAGGCGGCGCGGGTGGCGATGTTGCGCGGCAGCACGGACGCGTCGTCCTGGTGGTAGTGCCGCTCGGTGATCTCGACGACCGTCTGCCCGGCCCGCTCGTAGAGGTCGCGGCGGGCGGTGTGGGTGGCCAGCACCGAGCCGTTGCCGGGCAGCGAGAGGCCGATCGCCTCGGTGAGGCAGTTCATCGAGTTGGCGGTGAACATGCCGGAACACGAGCCGCAGGTCGGGCAGGCGTTCTCCTCGATGATCGCGATGTCCTCGTCGGAGACGTTCTCGTTGACCGCCTGGGAGATCGCGTCGACCAGGTCCAGCTTGCGGACGGTGCCGTCGACCAGGGTGGCCTTGCCGGCCTCCATCGGGCCGCCGGAGACGAAGACCGTCGGGATGTTCAGCCGCAGCGCGGCCATCAGCATGCCGGGGGTGATCTTGTCGCAGTTGGAGATGCAGATCAGGGCGTCCGCGCAGTGCGCGTTGACCATGTACTCCACCGAGTCGGCGATCAGGTCGCGCGAGGGCAGCGAGTAGAGCATGCCGCCGTGGCCCATCGCGATGCCGTCGTCGACCGCGATGGTGTTGAACTCGCGCGGGATGCCGCCCGCCTGCTTGATCGCCTCGGAGACGATCCGGCCGACCGGCTGCAGGTGGGTGTGGCCGGGCACGAACTCGGTGAAGGAGTTGGCCACCGCGATGATCGGCTTGCCGAAGTCCTCCCGGGCTACGCCGGCGGCCCGGAGAAGGGCGCGGGCGCCCGCCATGTTGCGGCCGTGGGTGACGGTACGGGACCTCAGCTCGGGCATGCGCTCCACTCCTTCGGGGCCTGCGGGCGGCCGCTGCGCTGGTGGAAGAGGGTGCAGGACCGCTGTCCTACCGAGGTTACGCCCCCCGGTCCGGGCGGCGGACGCGCTGTCCGCCATGCGGTCAGCGCGTCACCCGGCCGTGCGCCCCACGAAGAGGTCGAGCACGTACGGCTCGGTGAGCAGGCCGTCCGGGTGGTCGGCCAGCAGCGCGGCCCGCTCGGCCGCCAGCACCGGCGCCTGCTGTTCGGTCGGCAGCACGGCGAAGTAGGAGCGCGAGCCGAGGTCGGCGAGGTGGCTGTCGACGGTGACCTGCCGCGCCCAGTGCAGCCGCAGGGTCTCCACCGCGAGGCCGTGCCCGGCCAGCGGCTCGGCGAACGCCGCGAGCGAGGATCCGTAGAAGTGGTACGAGGGCAGCGCCTCGGACAGTCGCGCCTCCTGCTCGGCGATCCACCCCTCGGCGCGGTCCTTGACGTTCCACCAGAGGGCGAGGGCGCCACCGGGGCGCAGCACCCGCAGCGCCTCGGGCACCGAGCGCTCCGGCTCCGTCCAGTGGAAGGCCTGGGCGTAGGTCACCAGGTCCGCCGAGTCGTCGTGGCAGGGCAGGTCGTCGCCGACGCCCTTGACCACCGGGATCTCCGGGGACACCGCGCGCAGCCTGGCCGCCATCCCGCCGCTCGGCTCCACGGCGAGCACCCGGGCCCCGCGGGCCGCCAGCAGCCGGGTGGCGATGCCCGTCCCGGCGCCCACGTCCACCACGTCCGCCCCGGCGAGCGGTCGGCCCGCCAGCCGCTCCAGCCCGTCGAACAGCCCGGCCGGGTAGGAGGGCCGCGCCGCGTCGTACTGCTCCGCCACCGGGCCGAACGACAGCGCATGCGCCTGCTGCTGAAGATCCGTCACCACGAGCCCCTTCGCGTCCGGACCCCACCCTACGCCGGAGCGGGCCGCACGGGCCTCCGGGGAGGCCTCAGGGCTCGGGGGACCGCACGGCCCGGCGGGGGGCGGTGCGGGCCGGGGTGGCCAGGTGGAGGCGGGTGAAGGCGAGTGCCTCGGCGAGGTCGGCCTCCCGCTCGGCGGCGGAGCCGGAGCGCCGGGTGTTCACCTCCAGCACCACGTGCCCCTCGAAGCCGGTCCGGGCCAGGCGTTCGAGCAGGGCCGCGCAGGGCTGCTTGCCGCGCCCCGGGATGAGGTGCTCGTCCTTGCCGGAGCCGGAGCCGTCGGCGAGGTGGATGTGGGCGAGCCGGTCGCCCATCCGGTCGGCCATCTCCAGGGCGTCGATGCGGGAGGTCGCGGCGTGCGAGAGGTCGATGGTGAAGTGCCGGTACTCCTCCTCGGTGACGTCCCAGCCGGGCGCGTAGGCGAGCATCTCGCGGTCCTTGTACCGCCACGGGTACATGTTCTCCACGGCGAAGCGGACGTCCGTCTCCCCGGCCATCCGCCCGATCCCGGCGACGAAGTCCCGGGCGTACTGGCGCTGCCAGCGGAACGGCGGGTGGACGACCACGGTGTCGGCGCCGAGCCGCTCGGCGGCGGCCCTGGCACGGACGAGCTTGGTCCACGGGTCGGTCGTCCACACCCGCTGGGTGATCAGCAGGCAGGGGGCGTGCACGGCGAGGATCGGCACCCCGTGGGCGTCGGACAGCCGCCGCAGCGCCTCGACGTCCTGGCTGACCGGGTCGTTCCACACCATCACCTCGACGCCGTCGTAGCCGAGCCGGCCGGCCAGCTCGAAGGCGGTCTCGGTGGTCGACGGGTACACGGAGGCGGTGGACAGCACCACCTTGGTGTCGGGGACGTGCACCCCCGGGTGCGGGGGCAGCACCAGCCGGTCGGTGGTGCGCAGCAGCGGCGCCCGGCCCGGCTCCTTGCGGCGGGCCTCCTTCACGGCCCGGGCGACCTTCGCCACCTTGGCCGTCTTCGCGGCGGTGGCCGACTGCACGGACTTCGCGGAGCGGGCCGTCCGGGAGGCGGCGCCCTTCGCGGTGCGGCCGGCCGCGCCCTTGGTGGTGCGGGACACGGCGGCGGCCCGCTCGCCGAGCGTGCGTTCCTTCTCGGCGGTGCGCAGCCGCGGCGTGGCCGCCCTGGCCCGGCGCGGCTCGGGAGCCCGCCGCGCGCCGTCCTCGGCCGCGCGGCCGGCCGGCGATGCGTCCTCGTCCGGTGCTTCCGCCACGGGACACAGGGTATGCGGCGGCGCGGACGAATGGGTGCAGAGCCGGAGGAAGCGTGGGCCAGGTCTCACCCGGCGGGCCGCCGTCCGGGGCGCGGGCCGCCCCCTGGGGGGCCGCCGGGCCGCGGCGTCACGGGGTGAGGGCGGGCCTCCGGTCGGCCGGGGTGTCCAGGGCGTCCAGCCGGCGCAGGATGATGCCCTCGCGCAGCGCCCACGGGCAGATGTCGAGCTCGTCGAGGCCGAAGAGGTCCATCGCGGCGTCGGCGACGAGCGCGCCGGCGAGCAGTTGCCGGGCCCGGCCCTCGGAGACGCCGGGGATGCGGGCCCGCTCGGCGACGGTCATCCCGGCGAGCCGGGGCAGCCAGGCGGCGAGGCCGCTGCGGGTGAGCCGCCGGGGCACCCGCGGACCGGCGTCGGCGGACGCGGCACCGGCCATCCGGGCCAGCTGCTTGAAGGTCTTGGAGGTGGCCACGGCGTGGTCCGGCGGGCCCTGTCTGGTGAACTCCCCGACCACGTGGGCGATCTCGGCACGGATGTGGCGGCGCAGTTCGCGGACGTCGTCCGCGTCGGCGATGTCGCCGGGCAGGCGCGCGGTGAGCCGGCCCGCGCCGAGCGGCAGCGAGGCCGCGATGTCGGGCTGCTCGTCGAGGCCGCAGCCCATCTCCAGCGAGCCGCCGCCGATGTCGAGGTTGAGCAGCCGCCCGGAGGACCAGCCGAACCAGCGGCGGACGGCCAGGAAGGTCAGCCGGGCCTCGTCCTGGCCGGACAGCACCCGCAGCTCGATCCCGGTCTCGTCGGCGACCCGGCGCAGCACGGCCTCGCCGTTGGCGGCCTCCCGTACGGCCGAGGTGGCGAACGGCAGTATCTCGACGACGCCCTTGTCCTCGGCGACCGAGATCGAGGAGGCCACCATGGAGACCAGCCGGTCCACGCCCTCCGGGGTGATCGCCCCGGTGTCGTCCAGCAGCTCGGCCAGCCTCAGTTCGGCCTTGTGCGAATACGCCGGGATGGGGGCAGCACCGGGGTGCGCGTCCACCACGAGGAAGTGGACGGTGTTGGAACCTACGTCGAGGACACCGAGTCGCATAGCGGTCCACGCTACGCGATCCGGGCCGCTCACCTGCCCGGATCCCCCCACGTCGCTGCCCTAGTGCCGGGTCAGGCAACCTTCGCCCGTCAAGGAGCGGCCCGAGGCGCCCGGCTGGGCGTGCCGCCGGAGCGCCCTCGTACTGGACGTACTCGGGTGCTTCGGCGGTGCGTCCAGGCGGGATGCGTCGGGTCGCGACGGGGCGAAGGTTGCCTGACCCGGCACTAGTAGTCGGCGCGGCCCGGGCAGTGGCCGTTGTCGGACGGATCGAAGGTGCCGGCGAGGACCAGGAAGGCGACGAGTAGCACCGCCGCGACGGCCGCCCCGACCACGGTGGGCCGCCGCGGCATGTCCCGGCGTTCCAGGTCGACCATGGCGGTGCCGTAGCCGGCGACCACCCCGGCGATCCACTGGGCGACGACCCCGAACAGCAGCGTCGCGTTCAGGCTGACCCCGGCCGAGGCGTCCAGGAAGCCGAGGCAGTCCCGCCACGACCGGACCAGCAGCAGCGCCATCAGCCAGGAGACCAGCGGGGAGAGCACCGTGGTGACGAGCAGGGCTGCGCCGATGCCGGTCGGCCGGGGGATCGGTCGGGCGGGGTCGGTCACAGCAGGCCGTGCCAGAGCTGTTCGACGATCACGGCCCACCAGTTCTCGGGGTCGGTGAACACCGTCCGGTCGACGGCGGCCAGCGCCCACTGCAGCTCGGCGACGGCGGGGCCGGCCGCGTACGGGTGGAGGCCGCGCAGGGCCGGGAGGCGTTCGGCGAGCAGCACCAGGCAGCGGACGAAGGCGGTCAGGTCGGCGTTGCAGTAGCGGGCGGCCGCGGTGTCCGGGTCGATCGCCCGGACGCGGCCCTGCAGGGTGTCGACGGTGATCAGCGACCAGCCGTCGGTGCCGAGCACCACCTGGCCGAGCAGCGCCTGCCGGGCGGCCTCGGTGGCCCGGCCGCCGCGGCCGAGCGCGGCGATCCGGGCGGCTGCCTCGGGCAGCACCGGGTCGGTGCGGGTGCCGTCGTGGACGCCGTCCGGCTCGGGGTGGTGCAGCTCGAAGAAGCCCTCGACCACGACGGGCAGGCCGACCTGCAGCAGCGGTCGGGCGACGGCCTCCGGCAGGTCGGCGAGCACCACCGCCTCGGTGTCGAAGCGGCGGACGCCCTGCGGTCCGAACCGGGCCGCCAGCCGGTCGGCCAGTGCCTGGCCGCTCTCCGGCTGCGCCGGCGGCACCGAGCGCGGGAACGGCACCCGGTTGGGCCGCACGCCGTCCTGCGGGGGCAGTGCCCGGACGGCCTCGGCCCGGCGGTCGAACCACGGCCCGTACGCGAGGTCGTGGGTGAGCCGGACACCGGGCAGCGCGGCGGCCAGCGCGTGCGCGGCGTAACCGCCGGGCAGGGCGGCGGGCCGCAGGTCGGTGTGCACGCCGAGCAGGTCCTCGGCGGGCACGCCCTGCTCCTCGAGGCGTTCGGCGGCGCGCAGCGCGGGGTGGGCGTGGCCGGTCGCGGACTGCACGACCAGGGTCTGCACCTCGCCGAGCGCGTCGCGGTAGCGGACGGTGGCCCGGGTGCCGGGTCCGGTGGCGGGCGGCAGCGAGGGGTCGTAGTCGCCTGCGCCGAGGTAGTCCCGGTACATCCGGACGACGTCCGGTACCGGGACGGACGGCCAGACGGTGAGCCCGCCGGTGAGCCGGTCGACGACGCCGCAGGCGGCGCCGATCTCCTCCGGGGCGCGGCGCACCCCGGTGAAGGGGTTGACGTGGACGGGCGGCGGCTCGGGCCACACCACCCAGCCGTGCTCGAACTCGTGGCTGTGCACGCGGCGTGCGCCCTCCGCGGGGAGCGCGCCGTTGATCCAGCGGTGGGCGGCCTCCAGGGCCTGCTCGCGGGTGGTCATCGGCGGGCGCTCCCGGCGGCGGTGCGGTGGATGGTGAGCCGGGACCGCGGCGGGGCGGGCTCGGCGGGGCGGACGGGTTCGGGGGCCGGTTCCGGCGCGGCCTCCGGCTGCGGTGCGGGCGGTGCCTGGGGCGCCCCGGCCGCGGGGCCTGTCGCGGCAGGGCCGGGCCCCGCAGGCTCGGGCTCTGCGGCGGGCCCGGCCTCGGCGGCCGGTGCGGTGGTCCTGGCGTCCACGACGTCGAGCGGGTGGCAGCGGGCGTCCAGGGCGATCGCCCACAGGCCGTGCTCGGCGCTGTGCAGCGGTTCGGCGCCGCTGCGTCCGGTCTGGTGGTCGATCCAGGTCAGCCGGCCGCCGTGGTTGACCGCGTTCCACACGTGCGAGCGGCGGAAGCCGTCCAGGGTCAGCAGCACCGCCTGGGCGCCGGGGCCGGAGCGCAGCAGCGTCTCGGCGACCCGGGCGAAGCCGCCCTCGCCGTCGCCGAGGTCGAGGAACTGGGTGCCGAGCTCGCGCTCCGCGCGGTCGCGGCCGCCGTACTCCCCGGCCGGGCCGTCCGGCAGCCGGGGGGCGGAGCAGACCGGCAGGCCGGAGTAGGTGTCGACCGAGGAGAGTGCCACGTCGACGGTGTTGTTGGCGCGGCCGGGCTCCCGCGGGCCGCCGCCGTTGAGCGCCTCCGTCCAGCCGGCGGCCGGGTCGGGGTGGAGCTCGGGCGTGCCGTCGGGGCGGCGCGGCACCAGCCGCTCGACCTCGGCCTGGTGGGCCGGGTCGACCGGTCCGAGCCCGCCGGGGATGCCGTGGGGGCGCCCGTCGGCGATACCGCGTACGGGGGCGGGCGCGGCGGGCGCGCTCTCCGCGGACCGGCCGGCGCGGGCGGCCAGGTAGGCCGCGGCGACCTGGCCGGGGTGCAGCACCGGCACGACGGTCGGTCCGGTGTGCGGCTCCAGGCCCATCGTCTCCGGCCGGCGGCGGATGTCGCCGGCCTCTCCGAGCCGGAACGGCAGCGGGGCCGGGGCCGTCCCGCCGGCACCGGGCGCGCCGGAGCCGGCCGGGGTGCGGGCAGCCGCACCGGGGCCGCCGACGACCGCGCCGACGACGCCGGAGGAGCCGCCCTGGGCACCGGGCTGGCCGGCCGCGCCGGGCGCTGCCGTACCGGGCGCCGCGGCACCGGGTGCACCGGCACCGGGTGCGCCCGGCGTGCCGGTGGCACCCGGGGTGCCGGGGCCCGCGGGGCCGCCGACCGGGGTGCCGACGGGTGTGCCGGGCGCACCGGCCGCGCCGCCCACCGGGGCGCCGACCGGGGGTGCGACCGCACCGCCGGTCGGGGCGCCGCCGACCGGCCCCAGCGGGAAGCCGGAGCCGGCTCCCGCACCGGCCGACGGACCGGTGCCGACCGGGTCGCCGCGCCAGGGGCCGGGGGCCGCCGGGCCGCTCTCGACCGGGGCGCCGTGGACGGGCAGCGACGGCGGAGTGACCACCACCGAGTCGGTGTGCACCGAGACCGGGCCGGGGCGCGGTCCCGCGGGCGGCAGGTCGTAGCCGTCCGGCTCGTACACCGGCGGGGCCGGCGTGTGGTGGCTGCCGCCCGGGGTGCTGTTCCAGCCGCCGCCGCTGTTCCCCGCGGAGGCGGTGCGGTGGCCGCCGCCGTCGCCGAGCGGCGCCTGTGCGACCGGCGGGATGCCCGCCTGCACTCCCGTGCCGGCGGGGGCCGCGTCGACCTCGAGGCCCACCGGGCCGGGTCGGCCGGTGCCGCCGGGGGCGCCCGGGGCGTCGGTCTCCGGGCCCTCGCCGGGCAGGCCGTGGCCGCCGTGCGGGCCGGGGCCGGTACCGAGGTCGGCGGCGGCCACCGGGAGGCCGTCCGCGCCGAGCCGGACACCGTCCGGGCCGACGGCGGCGTCGACCAGCGGGCGGCCGTCCCGGTCCACGCCGGCGACCAGCGGGCGGCCCTTCTCGTCGGTGAGGAGCTTGCCGTCGGTACCGACCGCGAGGCCGCCGGCCGGGTTGCCCTCGGCGTCCAGCATGACCGGGCGGCCGTGCTCGTCGAGGACGGGCCTGCCGTCCTTGCCGACGACCAGCGCGAGCCCGGTGTCGCCGACGGTGCCGTCGGCGGCGACGGTCAGCGGCCGGCCCGCGGCGTCGGTGAGCGGCTTGCCGTCGGCGCCGAGCGCCAGGCCGGTCACCCGGTTGCCGGCCGCGTCCACCACCACCGGCCTGCCGTCCGCGCCGAGGACGGGGCGGCCCTCCTCGTCGGTGGCCACGGCGACCCCGTCGAGGCCGGGGAGGCGCTTGCCGTCGGGGCCGACCAGCACCGGGCGGCCCTGCTCGTCGGTGGCGACGCTGCCGTCCGGGTTGAGGGCGGCGGAGACGCCGCGGACACCCGCCACGACGGCCGCCCCGCCGACCGCGGAGCCGGCCAGCTGCCCGGTGAGGCCGCCGCCGGAGCGGGCGGCGCTGAGCGTGCGGAACTCGCCGTGCTTCCCGGCGCCGTCTGCCTGCGCTATCCGTTCCAGGGCGGTGACGGCGGGCTCCTTGAGGGCGGCCTGCAGGCCGTCCTTCATCTCCCGGCCGAGTTCGGCGAGCAGCGCGGTGACCTTGATCTTCGCCGCCTCGACGGCGATCGCCTCGCCGGCCTCCGCCGCCGCTCCCTTGACCGCCCCGACGACCTGGCCGACCAGCCCGGACAGCCCCTCCGCCCGGGCGGCCTTCACCTGCGCGGCGGCCGCGGCCTCGGCCTTGTCGGCCTCCGCGACCTCCTCCGCGAGCTCGGTGAGCACCGCGATCAGCTCGGCCTTGCAGCTGTCGACGGCGGCGGCGGCCTTGTCGAAGGCCCCGGCCAGCGCGTCCGCGGCGGCGTGTGCGTCGTCGAGGTGGCCGCGGCCGCCGCCGCTGAAGCCGCGCCAGTGGTCGGCGAAGGCCTCGACGGCGGGGCCGGAGTTCTCCCCGGTGACGCGTTCCGCGGCGGAGGCGCCGCGGCGGCCCAGGCGCTCGGCCTCGGTGCCGAACTCCCGCCACAGGCCGCCTGCGCGGCGCAGCGCGTCCTCGTCGGCCTCCGGCCAGTGGCGGCCGAGCCGGGCCATGACCGGGGCCAGCTCCGCGGGCAGGTTCCTGGGCATGTGGTCCCCCTTCGGTGGTGCGGCTTGACGGTCCGTCGACTCAGAGCGCGGTGGGGCCCGGGCCGGTTCCCGGGTGCAGGACCCGGAAGGCCTGCTCGTTGCCCCGGTCGGCCTGTTCGGCGTTGTCGGCCATGGTGTGCAGGCCGGTGCCGATGCCGCCGATCCGGTCGGCGAGGCCCTGCAGGCCGGCCAGGACGCCCTCCCGGGCGCCCTCGTAGGCCGTGCCGAAGCCCTCGCCCGGCTCGTCCCGCCCCCAGGGGGTGCCGAGCGCCGCGAGGCCGTTCTCCAGTTCGAGTGCCGCCCGTGCGAAGTCGTTCGAGACGTTCTCGAACTCCCGCCCCTCGCCGTGCAGTTCCCAAGGCTTGATCAGGACCTTGTCGGCCATCCCCGTCCCCCGTCCTCGCGGCTCGTCCCCGTACGCAGCCGTCTGCAGCCCGCCATCCTAGGCCCCGGGCGGTGGGCCGCCGGTGCCGTGGTGAGCCTTTTCACCTTGCCTTCACGACCGGCCGGACGGCTGCGCACGACCCGTGCGCGGCCGGTGCGCGGCGCGTGCCGGGCCGGTGTGCCACCAATGCGCGGGCCGCCCGCCCCCGGTCCACCGCGGCGAGGCCATACCCTTGCAGCGTGGCAGCAGCAGACACCGCAAAGCACAAGAAGTCCAGGAAGAACGGCTCGGAGGCGACCGCGGGCACCGTCGTCGACCTGGCGATGCCGACCCTCCGGCCCGAGGTTCCGCTGGACTTCCCGCGCGCCTGGGCCGAGTTCACCGACCCGGCCGACGACGAGCAGGTCTTCCGCTGCGACCTGACCTGGCTCACCTCCAACTGGGGCTGCATCTTCGGCCGGGGGTGCCACGGCATCCGCGAGGGCCGCGGCGCCTCCGACGGATGCTGCACCCTCGGCGCCCACTGGTCCGACGAGGAGGACGAGCAGCGGGTCGCCGGCCACGCCGCCCGGCTCACCCCGGAGATGTGGGAGAACCACCCGCACGGCACCGACGCCAAGGGCCGCATCCGGCTGGACGGCGGCATCACCATGTTCGACGAGGACGGCGACCGGCAGACCCGCCGGATCGACGGTGCCTGCCTCTTCCGCAACAGCCCGGACTTCCCCGGCGGCGCCGGATGCGCGCTGCACATCCTGGCCCTGAAGGAGGGCCTCGAGCCGCTGGAGACCAAGCCGGACGTCTGCTGGCAGCTGCCCGTCCGCCGCACCTACGACTGGATCGACCGGCCCGACGACACCCGCTACCTCCAGGTGACCATCGGCGAGTACGACCGCCGCGGGTGGGGCCCGGGCGGCCACGACCTGCACTGGTGGTGCACCGGCAGCCCCGAGGCGCACAACGCCCCCGACCCGGTGTACGTCGGCTACCGCGCCGAGCTCACCGAACTCATGGGCGTCGAGGCCTACGACGTCCTGGCCGCCCTCTGCGAGCAGCGCATCGCCACCAAGGGCCACAAGAAGCTCGCCCCGCACCCCGCGGACGAGTAGGGGCACCCGGCGGGCAGACCGTAGGGGCGTGGGGGGGGCACCTCCCGGCCGAAGGCTGGGGGAGAACTGCGCAGTCCCCTCGTCCCTACGGGTCTCCCTCTACTTGTCGATGTCGCCGACGACGAAGAACATCGAGCCGAGGATGGCGACCATGTCGGCGACCAGGGTGCCGGGCAGGAGTTCGGTCAGCGCCTGGATGTTGTTGTACGAGGCGGAGCGGAGCTTGAGCCGCCAGGGCGTCTTGTCGCCGCGGGAGACCAGGTAGTAGCCGTTGATGCCGAGCGGGTTCTCGGTCCAGGCGTACGTGGTGCCCTCGGGGGCCTTGAGGACCTTGGGCAGCCGCAGGTTGACCGGCCCCGGGGCGATCCCGGCGAGGCGGTCGAGGCAGGCCTCGGCGAGGTCGAGGGAGTTGGCGGTCTGCTCCAGCAGGCACTCGAAGCGGGCGAGGCAGTCGCCCTCCTCGCGGACCACGACGGTGAGCAGGTCGGCGAGCTCCCCGTACGCGAGGTAGGGCTCGTCGCGGCGGAGGTCGAAGTCGACGCCGCTGGCCCGGGCGATCGGCCCGCTGACGCCGTAGGCGTGGACCTGCTCGCGGGTGAGCACGCCGACGCCGGCGGTGCGGCCGCGGAAGATCTCGTTGCCGAGGACGAGGTCCTCGTAGACCGGCAGCTGCTTGCGGACGGCGGCGACGGCCTGCCGGACGCGGCCGAGCCAGCCGGCCGGGAGGTCCTCCTTGAGGCCGCCGACCCGGTTGAACATGTAGTGCATGCGGCCGCCGGAGGCCTCCTCCAGGACGTGCTGGAGCTCCTCGCGGCCGTGGAAGGCGTGGAAGATCGGGGTGATGCCGCCGAGCTCCAGCGGGTAGGAGCCGAGGAACATCAGGTGGTTGAGCACCCGGTTGAGCTCGGCGAGCAGGGTGCGGATCCACACCGCCCGCTCGGGGACCTCCATGCCGAGCATCCGCTCGACGGCGAGGACGACGCCGAGTTCGTTGGAGAAGGCGGAGAGCCAGTCGTGCCGGTTCGCCAGCATGACGATCTGGCGGTAGTCGCGGGCCTCGAAGAGCTTCTCGGCGCCGCGGTGCATGTAGCCGATGACCGGCTCCGCGGCGACGATGCGCTCGCCGTCCAGCACCAGCTTCAGCCGCAGCACGCCGTGCGTGGACGGGTGCTGCGGGCCGATGTTGAGCACCATGTCGCTGGTGCCGAGCTCGCCCGTGAGCTGCTGCGCACCTGCGCCGATGCCGACCGTGGTCTCCCTCATGGCAACAGAGTCTGCCACCCCGCGGGCGCGGGGAGTCCCTCCAGGCTCCGCGGTACCGGCATGCGGACGGTCTGGGCCAGCCAGCCGAAGCCGCCGAGGCCGGCCGGGTCGGTCAGCTCGGCGGCCTCGCCGGCCCCGCCGAGGGCCCGCAGGTAGGCCGCCGGGTCGGTGGAGGCGAGGGCGAGCGGCGGCCGCCCGCCGTGCACGCCGAGGGCGTGCAGGGCGGTGCGCTGCGTCGTCCACAGGCTGTGGACGGCGGGGGCGGCGGCCGAGTCCAGGGCGACGTGCGCGGTGACGTCGCAGCTGCCGTCGGGGACGGGCCGCACCTCGCGGCCGGCCCGGAAGCCGGTGAGGGTGCCGAAGAGCGGGCGGTCGGCGGCGCTGTGGGCGTAGTCGACGGCGACCGCGAGGCCGCGGTCGAGGGCGGCGACCGCCGAGGCCCAGGCCTCGTCGCGGGTGCGGCCGATCTCGATGCGCTCGCCGTCGGGCCACCAGCGGGCCGCCCAGGCCGCGTCGGCCCCCTCCAGCGGCCCGCCGAGCCGCTCCTCTCCCCCGGCGCCGACCTCGACGTACCGCAGCACGCCGTCCTCGTCGGCCTCGGCGATGTCCAGTGGCACGTTGTCGAGCCACTCGTTGGCGAACAGCAGCCCGGTCAGTCCGGTCGGCAGGGTGTCCGCCCACACCACCTCGTCCGGCAGTCCGGCCGGACGGTCGGCGAGTTCGACGGCGTACGGGCGGACCCGGGCGGCGAGCTCCGGGTCGAGGGCGGCGAGCACGCCGGTGAGGAGTTCGCCGCGGCCGGCGCCGACGTCCGCGAGGGCGAGCTCGGCGGGGTGCCCGAGCGCCTCGTCGGTCTCGGCCAGCAGCCGGGCGACGGCGCCGGCGAAGAGCGGGGAGGCGTGCACCGAGGTGCGGAAGTGCCCGGCCGGGCCCTCGGGGCCCCGGTAGAAGCCGTCCGCGCCGTAGAGTGCGCGTTCCATGGCGGGCCGCCACCGCATCCAGGTCATGGGTGTGGACGGTACCTGCCGGGAGGGGCGTTCCGGTGGGGGGCGTCTCCACCCTGCGGCGGATGCCGGATCGCTCTCGCGGCGGACCTGGGGGTGGTCCCCGACTGCCTAGGCTTGGATCGTGCATCGACTGAACGCCTGGCTCCGCCGTCACCCGATGGTGGTCGACTCCGTCTGGGCGCTGGTGGTCCTCCTGCTGGGGCTGCTGTCCGACTTCTCGGAGTCCGACCGGCAGCTGTACGGGGGCCTGGCCGTGTCGCTGGCGATCGCCGCCCTGATGGTGGTGCGGCGCCGGTACCCGGACCTGGCCGCGGCGGGGGGCACCGCGCTCGGGCTGGGGCAGCTCGTCCTGGACATCGTGCCGGGCGGCTCCTCCATCGGCTACCTGGTCTTCGCGTACACCGGCGCGGCCTTCGGCTCGCCCTGGGCCTCGCGGCTGGTGCTGTCGGTGGGCCTGGTGGCCGGGCCGCTGACGCTGTGGCGGTTCGACAGCAGCACGGACAGCCCGCCGGGCGACCCGGCCCCGGCGGGGCCGAGCACCTGGCAGATGGTGTTCGTGGCGGTGCTGATGTCGACGCCGTTCGTGCTGTGCTGGGCGTGGGGCCGGCTGACCAGGGTCCGCGGCGCCTACCTGGTGGAGCTGGAGGACCGCGCAGCCCGGCTGGAGCGCGAGCGGGACGCCCAGTCGAAGGTCGCGGTGGCCGCCGAGCGCGCCCGGATCGCCCGGGAACTGCACGACGTGGTCGCGCACAACGTCTCGGTGATGATCGTTCAGGCCGACGGCGCCGCCTACGTGCTGGACAACTCACCGCAGCAGGCGAAGGAGGCGCTCGCCACCATCGCCGGCACCGGCCGCCAGGCGCTGGTGGAGATGCGCCGGCTGCTCGGGGTGCTGCGCACCTCGGAGACGGCCGAGGAGTACGTGCCGCAGCCCGGCGTCGAGGAGCTGCCGGAGCTGCTGGAGCAGGTGCGCACGGCCGGCCTCCCGGTGGACTTCGCCACCTCCGGCGAGCCGCGGGAGCTGCCCCGCGGCCTGGAGCTGACGGTGTACCGGATCGTCCAGGAGGCGCTGACCAACGTGCGCAAGCACGGCGGCCCGGGGGCCCGGGCGCGGGTCGCGGTGGACTTCGGCGACCGCGACCTGGAGGTGCTGATCGAGGACGACGGCCGCGGCAGCACCGCGGAGCAGCTCGACGCCGGTGGTGCCGACGGCCCCGGCCATGGTCTGATCGGCATGCGCGAGCGCGTCGGCATGGTGAGCGGCAGCCTCGACGTCGGCCCGCGGCCCGGCGGCGGCTTCCGCATCCGGGCCGTCCTCCCCCTCAAGACGGCCTCGTGACCGCCGCGGCCCCGCCCGCGGCGCAGGTGAAGGAGAACCGACCGTGACCATCCGTGTGATGCTCGTCGACGACCAGGAGCTGCTCCGCACGGGCTTCCGGATGGTCCTGCAGTCGCAGGGCGACATCGAGATCGCCGCCGAGGCGGGCGACGGCGCGCAGGCGCTGGAGCGGCTCGCCCGGGCGGAGGTCGACGTGGTGCTGATGGACGTCCGGATGCCGCGCATGGACGGTGTGCAGGCCACCCGGCAGATCTGCCTGGACGCCTCCGGGGTGCCGATCCCGGGAGCCCCGCACGTACTGATCCTCACCACCTTCGACCTGGACGAGTACGCCTTCGCCGCGCTGAAGGCCGGGGCGAGCGGCTTCCTGCTGAAGGACGTCCCGCCGACCGAGCTGGTCGCGGCGATCCGCGCCGTGCACGGCGGCGACGCGGTGGTCGCGCCGACCACCACGCGCCGGATGATCGACCGCTTCGCACAGGTGCTGCCGACGCCCTCGACCACGCCGGGATCGCCGGTGCTGGGGCCGCTCACCGACCGCGAGCGGGAGGTGTTCCTACTGGTGGCGCAGGGCCTGTCGAACAGTGAGATCGCGGCCCGGCTGACCCTGTCGGAGGCCACCGTGAAGACGCACGTCGGCCGCATCCTCGCCAAGCTGGGCCTGCGGGACCGCGTCCAGGCCGTGGTGCTCGCCTACGAGAACGGCCTGGTCCGGGCCGGCGCCACGGACTGAACCGGGCCCGGCCCGAAGAAAACGACGCCCGGGCGGTCGGCTCAGAGGCGCCGCAGGCCCTGGATCACCTCGCGCAGCAGCCGGACGTCCGGCCGGGCGGCCTCGGCCGGCCCGGGGCCGACCCTGACCACGCCGCCCTGGACGAGGTCGCCCAGCAGCACCCGCAGGGCGCCGAGCGGCAGGTCGGCGTCGGCGGCGAGTTCGGCGAGCGGCCTCGGCCGGGCCCGGACGCGTTCCAGCAGGATGCTGCGGGCGTGGTCGAGCGGGGTGGCCGGCTCGGCGTCCGGCACCGCGGAGACCTCGGCCAGCAGGTCGTACCGCTCGGCGGCGGCGGACCGGGTGCGCCCGCCGGTGAGGGTGAACGGCCGGACCATAGGGCCGGCCTCGTCGTCGTACCAGTGTCCGCTCATGGGCCCGCCCGTCAGCCGCGGGCCGGCTCGGCGGCGCGGGCGGGCACGGCCAGGTGGCGGCCGACCCGGCGGACGAGCATCGACATCTCGTAGGCGATCTGGCCGACGTCGGCCTGCGGGTCGCAGAGCACGGCCAGGCAGCTGCCCTCGCCGGCCGGGGTGACGAAGAGGAAGGCCTCCTCCAGCATCACCATGGTCTGCCGGACGCCGCCCGCCGCGAAGCGGTTGCCGACCCCGCGGGCGAGGCTGTGGAAGCCGGAGCAGACGGCGGCGAGGTGGTCGACGTCCTCGGTGCTCATGCCGGCGGAGGCGGCGGTGGGCAGGCCGTCCGAGGAGAGCAGCACGGCCTGGCGGACGTGCTCGGTGCGGTCGGCCAGGTCCTCCAGCAGCCAGTCCAGGCCGCCGCTGCCCTGCTCGGTGGTCTCGGGCGTGCTCATCGTTCGTCCTCCGGGTGGTGCGGGGTACGGGCGTCGGCGGTCCGGCCCCGGTCGAGGCCGCGCTGGAACGCGCCGAAGAGGGCGCCCATCTGCTCGGCCGAGATCTCGGCGGGTGCTCGGGCGGGCGCCCCGGCGGCCGGGTCCGGCTCGGTGCCGGGTGCGGTGTCCGGGGCCTTCAGCTGGGGGGCGAGGGAGGCCTGGCGGGTGCGGGTGGGCAGGGCGCGCCGCATCGGCAGGACGGCGGCGCCCGGGGTGTCGGCGGGTTCCGGCCCGGCCTCCGGTGCGGGCAGCGGTTCGGGCCGCGGCCCGGGATCGGGGTCCGGCTCGGGCTCGGGCGGGTCGGCGAGGACGGTCCTCGGCATCAGGACAACGGCGGTGGTGCCGCCGTACGGCGAGCGGCGCAGCGACACCCCGAAGCCGTGCCGCCGGGCGAGCCTGCCGGTGACGAACAGGCCGAGCCGCTCGGTGCGGGTGGGGTCGAACTCCTGCGGTTCGGCGAGGGTGCGGTTGGCGGCGGCGAGCTCGTGCTCGTCCATGCCGAGGCCGCGGTCGTCGATCTCCAGGACGCAGCCGTGGGCGGCCTCGCCGGCCCGCATGGTGACCTGGGTGTGCGGGGGCGAGAAGGCGGTGGCGTTCTCGATGAGTTCGGCGACCAGGTGGGCGAGGTCGGCGACGGCGGGGCCGGCGACGAAGACCGGCGGCATCGGCGGGACGACCACCCGCTCGTACTCCTCGACGGCGCCGACCGCGGAGCCGACGACCTCGACCAGCGGGACGGGCCTGCGCCACATCCGGCCGGGGGCGGCGCCGGAGAGGATGATCAGGCCCTCGGCGTGGCGGCGCATCCGGGTGGCGAGGTGGTCGACGCGGAAGAGGTCGGCGAGCTCGTCGGGGTCGGTGGCGCGGCGCTCCATGGCGTCGAGCAGTTTGAGCTGGCGGTGGACGAGGGCCTGGCTGCGGCGGGCGATGTTGACGAAGACGCCGGAGATGCCGGAGCGCAGCCGGGCCTGTTCGACGGCGGCCTCCACGGCGGCGCGGCGGGCGTGGTTGAGGGCGCGGCCGAGGTCGCCGATCTCGTCCTCGTTCTCCCCGGCGGCGAAGGCGAGGCGGGGGGCGGCCCGTTCCACGTCGACGGTCTCGCCGGCGGCGAGGCGGCGCACGACGTCGGGGAGCTGGCGGGTGGCGAGCCGGTCGGCGGCGATCCGCAGCCGGGCGAGCCGGCGGGTGATCCGGCGGCCGGTGCGCACCGAGTACCAGACGGAGAGCGCCACGGCGAGCAGTCCGGCGCCGCCGGCGAGGCCGGCCCTCAGCAGTTGGTCGCCGGCGTAGGCGCGGCCGCGGGCGGCCGAGTTGAGGGCGGCGTCCTTGCACAGCTCCATGTAGCGGCGGACGACCGGGTCCATGGTGGTGCGCCAGCCCTCGCGGTCGACGGCGCGGGCGGCCGCGTCGGCGCCGGACTCCAGGACGCCGTCCTCGGCGCGCACCAGGGCGGTGTACCGGGGGTCGGCGGCGAAGGCCTCGAAGGCGGCCCGGGAGTCGGCGGGCAGCGCGGCGACGTAGGTGCGCTGGAAGATCCTGCGGTCCTCGACGGCGGCGGTGAAGGCGCGGAACTGTGCGGGGGTGAAGGAGCCGGCGGCCCGGGCGCCGGAGCCGAGGGCGTCCTCGCGGGAGACGAATTCGCGGACCCGGACGAGTTCGATCACGGTCTGCGCCTCGCGGGCGAGCAGGCCGGCCTGCAGTGCGGTGAGCGCGGACTGGACGGCGAAGGCGGGTTCGACGGCGGCGGTGTAGCGGTCGACCGCGGTGTCCCAGGCGAGGGAGCGGGTGATGACGGCCTGGCGGAGCGGGGCGAGGCCGTCGGCGGCGGTGAGCATCGCCGTGAGGGTGTCCCGCTGCTCGGCGGTGAGTTCGTCCTGCCGGTCGGGGTCCTCGGCGGCGGCCCGCATGGCGCGGACCTTCTCGTCGGTGGCCCGTTCCTGCGCGGTGTACGCGGCGAGGGCGGCCGGGTCGCCGCCGGAGCCGAGGTACTCGGCGGCCAGCCGGCGCTCGATCTGCATCTGGCCGACGGCGGTGTCCACGGGGCTGCCGAAGTACCCGTAGGCGTCCTTGAGCCGGACGAGGGCGCGCAGGTCGCCGGTCATGGAGACCATGGCGAAGGTCCACAGGCCGACCAGGGCGACCAGGGGGATCAGCACCAGGGCGATGATCCGGGTACGGATGGTGCGGGGGCGGCGCGGGAGGGCACGGCCGAGGCGTCTGGGCATGGTCTCCCTCGGGGTCCCGGGGCTTGGACTGCGCCAAGTTACCCGCCCGTAGCGTCCCGGTCCCCCGGTGCGTTGTGAAGCTTCCGTGGAGATACCGCGGGCCGGGCCCGCGCGGCCGGGCCGATCCGGCCGCACCGTACGATGGAGCGGTACGTCTGGTACCTGCACAGGACTGGAACGGGAAGCAATGACGAGGGCCGAGCGGTGAGCGCGTCCGACAATGCCCCGGCCCTCGGGCCGACCGACCCCTTCGGCGATCCGCTGGACCCGGAGAACCGGCCCGCCCGGCTCGCCGTCGGCGTGGTCGGCACCGGCCGGGTCGGTCCCGCGCTGGGCGCCGCCCTGCAGCTGGCCGGCCACAAGGTGGTCGCCGCCTCCGGGGTGTCGGCGGCCTCCCGCCGCCGTGCCGAGGCGCTGCTGCCCGGGGTCCGGCTGGTCTCCCCGCCGCAGGTGCTGGCCGCCGCCGACCTGGTGCTGCTGACCGTGCCCGACGACGCGCTGGCCGACCTGGTGGTCGGGCTGGCCGCGACCGGGGCGATCCGCCCCGGCCAGATCGTGGTGCACACCTCCGGCGCGCACGGCGTCGCCGTCCTGGAGCCGGCCGTCCGCGCAGGGGCGCTGCCGCTGGCCCTGCACCCCGCGATGACCTTCACCGGCACCTCCGTGGACCTCGCCCGGCTGGCAGGCTGCCCGTTCGGCGTGACCGCGCCCGAGGAGCTGCGGCCGGTCGCCGAGGCGCTGGTCGTGGAGATGGGCGGCGAGCCGGAGTGGGTGCCCGAGGAGGTCCGCCCGCTCTACCACACGGCGCTCGCGCACGGCGCGAACCACCTGGTCACCCTGGTCGCGCAGGCGATGGAGCTGCTGCGCGGCGCCGGGGTCGCCGAGCCCGGGCAGCTGCTCGGGCCGCTGCTCGGCGCGGCCCTGGACAACGCGCTGCGGTCCGGCGACGCCGCACTCACCGGCCCGGTCGCCCGCGGCGACGCCGGGACGGTCCGGCGGCACCTGCAGCAGCTGCACACGGTGTCCCCGGACATCGGGCAGGCGTACCGCGCGATGGCCCGGGCCACCGCGCAGCGGGCGGTCCGGGGCGGATCGCTCAAGGAAGGGGCGGCGGCGGCGCTGCTCGACGTACTGAACGAGGAGACCCCCTGATGGCACGCGGCAAGCAGCCGGCGAAGGCGAAGGCCCCCCGCACCACCGTGCTCACGCGGACGGTCGGCGAGTTCGAGGCGGCGTTCTGGCCGGACGAGCAGCCGGTGGACAACGCGGTCGTGATGACCATGGGCGCGCTGCACGCCGGCCACGCCGCACTGGTCCGGGCGGCCCGCAAGCAGGTCGGCCGGGACGGCCGGGTGGCGGTGACGGTCTTCGTCAACCCGCTGCAGTTCGGCGCCGGCGAGGACCTCGACCGCTACCCGCGCACCCTGGACGCCGACCTCGAGCTCGCCCGCGAGATGGGCGCCGACGTGGTCTTCGCCCCGACCGTCGAGGAGATGTACCCGAACGGCGAGCCGCTGGTGCGGCTGTCCGCGGGCCCGATGGGCGACGGCTTCGAGGGCGCCACCCGCCCGGGCCACTTCGACGGCATGCTGACGGTCGTCGCCAAGCTGCTGCACATCACCGACCCGGACTTCGCCTTCTTCGGCGAGAAGGACGCCCAGCAGCTGGCGATCGTCCGCCGGATGGTCGCCGACCTGGACTTCGACGTGGAGATCGTCGGCGTCCCGACCGTCCGCGAGGAGGACGGGCTGGCGCTCTCCTCCCGCAACCGCTTCCTCTCCGACACCGAGCGCGGCCACGCGCTGGCCCTGTCCAGGGCGCTGTTCGCCGGCCGCGACGCGGGCGCCAAGGGCGCGAAGGCGGTCCGCGAGGCGGCCGCCGGCGTCCTGGACGGCGCCGAAGGTGTCACCCTTGACTACCTCGCCCTGATCGACCCGGACTCCTTCACCGAGGCGCCGGACGACTTCACGGGCGAGGCAGTACTGGCCGTGGCCGCCAAGGTGGGTCCGACCCGCCTGATCGACAACGTCGGCGTCATCGTCCGGTAGCACCACCGCGTTCGACCCCCCCGTAGGCATGCACTCTCCCCCGGCCCGGCCGGGGGTCCCACCAGGAGGCGTGACCAGATGCTCCGCACCATGCTCAAGTCCAAGATCCACCGGGCCACCGTGACCCAGGCCGACCTGCACTACGTCGGCTCCGTCACCGTCGACGAGGACCTCCTCGACGCCGCGGACCTGCTCCCCGGCGAGCTCGTCCACATCGTCGACATCAACAACGGCGCCCGCCTGGAGACGTACACCATCGCGGGCCCGCGCGGCTCCGGCGTGATCGGCATCAACGGTGCCGCCGCCCGCCTGGTGCACCCCGGCGACCTGGTGATCCTCATCGCGTACGGCCAGATGGACACCGCCGAGGCCAAGGCGTACCTGCCCAAGGTCGTCTTCGTCGACGGGGACAACCGGATCACCGGCATGGGCGGAGACCCGGCCGAGGCGCCCGAGGGCAGTGGCCTGCTCCGCGGCGACCGGGCGTACCGTGATGCGGACGGCGCGACTGCCGACGCCGCGCGCTGAAGGAGCAAGTGAAGCCATGCCGTACCGCCTGACCGCCCCCGCCCCGGGCTGGACCGCGACCACCGACGTCGTCGTGGTCGGCTCCGGCGTCGCGGGCCTGACCGTCGCGCTCAACGTCCGCCGGGCCGGCCTGCGGGCCACGGTGGTCACCAAGGCGATGCTGGACGACGGCTCCACCCGCTGGGCCCAGGGCGGCATCGCCGCCGCCCTGGGCGAGGGCGACACCCCCGAGCAGCACCTCGACGACACCCTGGTCGCCGGCGCCGGCCTGTGCGACGAGGACGCGGTGCGCGCCCTCGTCACCGAGGGCCCGGACGCCGTGCGCCGGCTCATCGCCGTCGGCGCCGCCTTCGACCAGGACGAGGACGGCTCGATCCTGCTCACCCGCGAGGGCGGCCACCACCGCCGCCGGATCGCGCACGCCGGCGGCGACGCCACCGGCGCGGAGATATCCCGCGCACTGGTCGCCGCCGTCCGCAACGACCCGGGCATCGAGCTGATCGAGCACGCGCTCGTCCTCGACCTGCTCACCGACGCCGACGGGCACGCCGCCGGCCTCACCCTGCACGTCATGGGCGAGGGCCAGCGGGACGGCGTCGGCGCCATCCGGGCCCGCGCCGTGGTGCTCGCCACCGGCGGCATGGGTCAGGTCTTCTCCGCGACCACCAACCCTGCGGTCTCCACCGGCGACGGCGTCGCCCTCGCGCTGCGCGCCGGGGCCGAGGTAGCCGACCTGGAGTTCGTCCAGTTCCACCCGACCGTGCTCTGGCTCGGTGCCGAGGCCGAGGGCCAGCAGCCGCTGGTCTCCGAGGCCGTCCGCGGCGAGGGCGCGCACCTGGTCGACGCCTCCGGCGAGCGCTTCATGCTCGGGCAGCACGAACTCGCCGAGCTCGCCCCGCGCGACATCGTCGCCAAGGCGATCACCCGGCAGATGCAGCTGCACGGCGCCGAGCACATGTACCTGGACGGCCGGCACTTCGGCGCCGAGATGTGGGAGCACCGCTTCCCGACCATCCTCGCCTCCTGCCGGGCCCACGGCATCGACCCGGTCACCGACCTGATCCCGGTCGCCCCCGCCGCCCACTACGCCTCCGGCGGCGTGCGCACCGACCTCACCGGCCGCACCACCGTGCCCGGCCTGTACGCCTGCGGCGAGGTCGCCTGCACCGGCGTGCACGGCGCCAACCGGCTCGCCTCCAACTCCCTGCTGGAGGGCCTGGTCTTCGCCGAGCGGATCGCCGCCGACCTGGCCGCGCGGCACGCCGCCGGCGACCTGCCCGAGCGGGCCGTCGACGTCGCCGCCGCCCTGGACGCCCGCACCGTGCCGCTGCTCGCCCCCGAGGCGCGCGCCGAGATCCAGCGGCTGATGTCCCGCGGGGCCGGCGTGCTGCGCTCGGCCGGGTCGATGGCCGCCACCGCCGAGGGCCTCGCCGTCCTCGCCGGGGAGGCCTCCGCCTACCTGGACGAGGGCAAGCCGGCCGACCCCCGGGTGGAGACCTGGGAGGCCGCCAACCTGCACCTGGTCGCCACCGCACTGGTCGCCGCCGCGGCCCGCCGCGAGGAGACCCGCGGCTGCCACTGGCGCGAGGACTTCCCCGACCGCGACGACGCCCGCTGGCAGCACCACCTGGTCACCACCCTCGACACCGACGGACACCCGTGCGTACAGGGGTGACCCCCGCCCTCCGGCGTGACCCAGCCAATCAACTAGGAGCACCACGATGACCCACGACGAACTTCCGCTCGCCTCCGCCGGCGGCTGCGGCGACGGCTGCGCCTGCGGCGAGGGCGAGGCGTACGAGACCGGGCTGGACCCGGCGCTGGCGGCGCTGCTGGAGGAGGCCGGCCTGGACCCGGTCGAGGTCGAGGACATCGCGATGCTCGCGCTCGGCGAGGACCTGGCCGGCGGGGAGGACGTCACCTCGGTGGCCACCGTCCCGGCGGACGCCGTCGCCACCGCCGACTTCACCGCCCGGCAGGCAGGCGTGGTGGCGGGCCTGCGGGTCGCCGAGGCCGTGGTCTCGCTGGTCTGCGAGGAGGAGTTCGAGGTCGAGCGGCACGTCGAGGACGGCGCCCGGGTCGAGGCCGGACAGGTGCTGCTCTCCGTCCGCAGCCGCACCCGCGACCTGCTGACCGCCGAGCGCAGCGCGCTGAACCTGCTCTGCCACCTGTCCGGGATCGCCACCGCCACCCGGGCCTGGGCGGACGCCCTGGAGGGCACCGGCGCGGTCGTCCGGGACACCCGCAAGACCACGCCCGGCCTGCGCGCACTGGAGAAGTTCGCGGTCCGCTGCGGCGGCGGCGCCAACCACCGGATGGCGCTGTCCGACGCCGCGCTGGTGAAGGACAACCACGTGGTGGCGGCCGGCGGTGTGGCCGAGGCCTTCCGCGCGGTGCGGGCCGCGTACCCGGACCTCGCGGTCGAGGTCGAGGTCGACACCGTGGAGCAGATCGCGCCGGTGCTGGAGGCCGGGGCGGACCTGATCCTGCTCGACAACTTCACCGTGCCGCAGCTCAAGGAGGCGGTCGCCCTGGTCGGCGGCCGGGCGAAGCTGGAGGCGTCCGGCGGACTGACCCTGGCCACCGCGCGCGAGGTCGCAGAGACTGGTGTCGACTACCTGGCCGTCGGGGCCCTGACGCACTCGTCGCCCGTCCTCGACATCGGCCTGGACCTCCGCGCCTGACCCCGTCTCTCGACAGAAAGCCATCCTGTGCTCCTCACCATCGACGTCGGCAACACCCAGACCACGCTCGGCCTGTTCGACGGTGAGGACATCGTCGAACACTGGCGGATCTCCACCGACCCGCGGCGCACCGCGGACGAGCTGGCGGTGCTGTTGCAGGGTCTGATGGGTGCTCACCCCATCGTGTCCGCCGACGACCGGGTGGCGGGGCTGTCGATCTGTTCGTCCGTGCCCGCCGTGCTCCACGAGCTCCGCGAGGTGACGCGCCGTTACTACGGCGACGTGCCCGCGGTGATCGTGGAGCCCGGGGTGAAGACCGGGGTGCACGTCCTGATGGACAACCCCAAGGAGGTCGGCGCCGATCGCATCGTCAACGCGCTGGCCGCCAACCACCTCTACGGCGGCCCGTGCATCGTGGTGGACTTCGGCACCGCGACCACCTTCGACGCCGTCAACGCCCGCGGGGACTACGTGGGCGGTGCGATCGCCCCGGGCATCGAGATCTCGGTGGAGGCGCTCGGCATGCGCGGCGCACAGCTCCGCAAGATCGAGTTGGCCCGCCCCCGCAACGTCATCGGCAAGAACACCGTTGAAGGGATGCAGTCCGGCATCCTGTACGGCTTCGCCGGGCAGGTCGACGGGCTGGTCAACCGGATGGCCCGGGAGCTCGCCAAGGACCCGGACGACGTCCAGGTGATCGCCACCGGCGGTCTGGCCCCACTGGTCCTCGGCGAGGCCGAGACCGTGGACGTGCACGAGCCCTGGCTCACGCTGATCGGCCTCCGGCTGATCTGGGAGCGCAACAAGCCCTGAACGGGCCCTGTGCCCAACGCTGCTGACGGCCGGTCGGACACGGTACCGGCCGTCGGCAGGTCGGATCAGCGGCAGATACGCCAATCGGGACAACTGCGGCGCCAATCGTCCGAAATCGGACGTACGCCACGTACTGTCACCTCATGCCTACGCCACACGGATCGCGCGGCGGCATGGCCTTCAGCGCCGACGAAGTCCGCGTGCTGCGCCGCGCCCTTGCCCAAGCCCTCCACCCGGTCCTGCCCGACCGGCTGCACCCGCCCGTCCCGTCCGCCGCGCCGTGGGCGGAGGACGTCCACGAGGCGCTGCAGCTGACCGAGTCCATCGACGAGGCGGTCCGCGAGGGCGGGCGGCTGCGCAGCTTCCTGCTCGCCGACCTGGCCCGCTACCGCGCGGCCCTGCCCGGCAGTGCGCGCGGCTACCTGGAACGGCTGGAGGAGGCCGTCACGGACGGATACCTCCCCACCCCCGACGACCTCTCCGCGTTGCGCTCGCTCTCCCGGCTGCCCTGCGGCCCCGCCGAGCACGCCCGCCGCTCGCGGCTGGCCGGCCGGTGCCACGCGCTGGCCGAGGCCGAGGTCCGCGAGCGGCTCTCGCTCACCTCCGGCCAGCGCCACCTGGCGGCCGTCCCGAGCCCGGCGGCCGAACCCCTGCCCGCCACCCACCTTGGAGGACGCATCCCGATGAGCAGCAACCCCAGGCCGCCGGCCGACGGCGAGCAGCCGCGGCCCCACCGGATGCCCACCCCCGCCGAACTCTTCGGCCGCCGCCCCAAGGCCAAGCAGCAGCAGCCCCAGCCGCCCGCCCCCGAGGACGAGGACACCGAGCTCGCCACCGGCACCGGCTGAGACCCCCGTTCGGCGGCGGCCCCGGAGCGTCCCCCACGCGCTCCGGGGCCGCCGCGCATCGATGTGTCGACTCTGCAATGGGTTTGCGGGAATTTCGGGTCACAGATCGACAACACTCGCTGCCGGTACGAACGGTCACGTCCCGAACTGTCCGATTCATCTGCCCGCGACTCCCCCGAGGTCGCCCTAGGGTCTGCGCCGTACACAGAACCGAAGTCCCTGGGGGGAAAATGCGCATCGGACGCACGCGCGCCCTTGCCCTGGCGACGGCCGTCGCAGCCGTCGCACTCGGCGGCTCCGCCGCCGCACCGGCATTCGCCGCCGACCTCGTGCTCGACGCTCCGGAAGCGGTGTCCCTCGTCCCGGCGCCCACGAGCGGCGACCCGGTGGCGAAGCACGTCACGCTGGACCTGACCGGCACCGTGAAGACCGGCGCGCACGACATCACGTACATCTTCGACACCAGCGGCCTGACCGGCCTGGCGGAGTTCGCCCCGAGCCTCGGCGGCGGCTCCTCCTGCACCGTCCAGGGCGCCGTTACCACCTGTAAGGGCTCGCTCTACTCGCCGGACGGCAAGCTCAACCACCAGATCAACCCGCAGCTCACCGCCCTCAAGGGCGCCGAGCTCGGCAAGACCGGCCACCTCAAGGTCACCGAGACCACCGACGCCGGAACGGTCAGCGCCGACGTGCTCGTCTCGGTCGGCGGACCGGACCTGCGGGTGAAGACCAAGGAGCAGCTGACGGGCGTGAAGCCCGGCTCCACGATCACCCCGTCCGTCCAGGTGGTGAACCAGGGCTCGCTCCCCAGCGGCCGGCTGGTCCTCGTCCTCAGCGGCATCGCCGGGGTGAAGCCCGAACGGCAGTTCGCCAACTGCGACTACGCCACCGGTTCGGGCAGCCAGGCTTCCTCCTACGAGGTGGCGATCTGCACGATCAACACCTCGGTCGCCCCCGGTGAGACGGTGACCGTCGACCCGATGAAGTTCGGCGTCGACAGCAGCGCACTGCACAGCTACGTCGACATCGCGGTGCTCCCCGGCGAGGGCGAGGACACCGCCTGGTACCGCAAGAACATGACCTTCGTGCACGGCCCCGCCGGCAAGCGGCTCACCGCCGGCAAGCCCGAGTCGGACGCCACCAAGCCCGGCCCGCCGAACGCCACGCAGTACGCCGAGAACATGGTGTCGATCGCGCTGGACGTGGACAACACCGCCGACTTCTCGGCCATCGGCGCGTGGAAGCCCGGTGCCGACGGCCACCAGGGGAAGCTGACGGTCGGCCTGCGCAACAGCGGCCCGGGGCACCTCTACGACCGCAGCGGCGGCGAGTCCGCGCCGAACGTCCTCGTGGTGTTCCCCAAGGGCGTCACCGTGGCCAAGGAGCCCGCCGGCTGCAACGCCGTCCGCTGGGAGAACGGCCAGGAGGTCAAGAACCCGGTCAAGTGGTCCTGTGGCGCGCCCTGGGACGTGCCCGCCGGCTTCCAGAAGACCTACGACTTCGACCTGAAGGTCACCGCCGCCGACCCGGTCGCGGTGGTCTCGCTGCAGAACACCCGGAGCTCCAACGAGCCCGGCCACCCCTCCGCCGTCATGCCGTGGGACCACAACCCGGGCAACGACCTGACCCGGGTGACGCTCGGGACCAGGGCCGACGGCTCCGTGCCCACCCCGGGGGCCTCCCCGAGCGCCTCCGCCTCGTCCGGCACGCCGACCGGCAGCGCCTCGCCCTCCACCCACGCCTCGCCGTCCGCCTCGGCCTCGCGGAGCGCGGGTGCGGGCTCGGCCTCGTCCGGCGGAGGTGCCCTCGCGTTCACCGGTGCGTCCGGGCTCGGCACCATCGCCGCGGCCGGCACCGGCGCGGTGCTGATCGGCGGCGCGGTGTTCCTGGCCGCTCGCCGCCGCAAGGGCGCCCACCAGTAACACCCCTTCCGCACCGGCGGCCCCGGAGCGCCCCTGCGGCGCTCCGGGGCCGCCGCGCGAAACCGGTGCGGGAGCGCGGCCCGGCGGTGGCTACCCTTGTGGGGTGAGCGATCAGAGCACCGTCAACGCGACCGACGACCTCCCCGAGCAGATGCGCGTGCGGCGCGACAAGCTGGACCGGCTCCGGGCGGCAGGCGTCGACCCCTACCCGGTCGGCTTCCCCCGCACGTCCACCATTGCCGACCTCCGCGCCAAGCACCCCGACCTCCCCGCGGACACCGCGACCGGCGAGCGGGTCGGCATCACCGGCCGCGTCATCCTGGCCCGCACCGGCGGCAAGCTCTGCTTCGCCACGCTGCGCGACGGCTCGGGCGACCTCCAGGTGATGCTGTCGCTCGACAAGCTGGGCGAGGAGCGGCTGGCGGCCTGGAAGACCGACATCGACCTCGGCGACCAGGTCGGCGTGGAGGGCGAGGTCATCACCTCCCGCCGCGGCGAGCTGAGCGTGATGGTGGACCGCTGGGAACTCACCGCGAAGTGCCTGCGCCCGCTGCCGGACAAGCACAAGGGCCTGACCGACCCGGAGGCCCGGGTCCGCCAGCGGTACGTGGACCTGATCGTGAACCCCGAGGCGCGCGAGATGCTCCAGCTGCGCACCCGGGTGATCCGCTCGATCCGCCGCACCTACGAGGACCGCGGCTACCTCGAGGTCGAGACCCCGATGCTGCAGCCGATCCACGGCGGCGCCAACGCCCGCCCGTTCAAGACGCACATCAACGCCTACGACATCGAGCTCTACCTGCGCATCGCGACCGAGCTCTACCTCAAGCGCCTGGTGGTCGGCGGCGCCGAGAAGGTCTTCGAGATCAACCGGAACTTCCGCAACGAGGGCGCCGATGCGACCCACAACCCGGAGTTCACCGCCCTGGAGTCGTACGAGGCCTACGGCGACTACGACACCCAGGCCGAGCTGATCCGCGCGATCATCGTCAACGCCGCCCGGGACGCCCTCGGCACCACCGTGGTCAAGGGCGTCGGCCCGGACGGCCAGGAGCACGAGATCGACCTCGCCGAGCCCTGGGAGGAGGTCTCGGTCTACCCGGGCATCTCCGCGCACCTCAGCACCGAGATCACCCCGGAGACGTCGGTCGAGGAGCTGCGCAAGCTCGCCGACGGCGCCGGCGTGCCGTGGGAGAAGGAGTGGGGCCACGGCCAGATCGTCCTGGAGATGATCGAGCGCCTGCTGGAGCACCACGCGATCCGGCCGACCTTCATCCGGGACTACCCGACCGAGGTCTCCCCGCTGACCCGCCAGCACCGCTCGATCGCGGGCGTCGCGGAGAAGTGGGACCTGGTGATCTTCGGTACCGAGATCGGCACCGCCTACTCCGAGCTGATCGACCCGGTCGAGCAGCGCGCCCGCCTGACCGCCCAGTCGCTGCTGGCGGCCGGCGGCGACGTCGAGGCGATGCAGCTGGACGAGGACTTCCTGCGCGCCCTGGAGTACGCGATGCCGCCCACCGGCGGCCTCGGCCTCGGCGTGGACCGCCTGATCATGCTGCTCACCGGCAAGAACATCCGCGAGACGGTGCTCTTCCCGCTGGTGAAGCCCGAGGCCAAGAGCAGCGGCGCCGCCGCTGCGGACGACGCAGAAGCAGAAGAGGAGTGACCTGATGGACTACGTCAGCGCGATCGTGCCGCCGCTGGTCATGGCGATCGGCTTCGGATTCCTGGTGCGGGCGATCATCCGCAGCCAGGGCGGCGCCCAGAAGGCCAAGGAGGACGCCGCCGCCGACGCGATGGCCGCCACGGCCGGACGCGCCGCGGAATAGCCGCTGCGGGCCCGCAGGACACCACCGGCGCGCCGCCGCCCCCGCCACGGGGGTGGCGGCGCGCCGGTCCGCTTGCCGAATCGCCGACTTTGTCCGAATCAGTTCCTATCCTGGCCGGACTATGGTGCGGCAACTCGGAGAACTCGAGAACGACATCATGACCAGGGTCTGGCAGTGGAACCGCCCGGTCACGGTTCGCGAGGTTCTGCAGGATCTGCGGACGGAACGCGATATCGCGTACACCACGGTGATGACCGTGCTCGACAAGCTGTACAGAAAGGGCTGGCTGCGCCGGGAACAGGCCGGCCGGGCCTATCGATATGAGCCGGTCTCCTCGCGCGAGGCGTACACCGCCGCTCTGATGAACGACGCCTGGGCGACGAGCGACAATCCGGCCGCCGCGCTGGTGCACTTCTTCGGGCTGATGTCGCCGGAGCAGCGCGAGGCACTGCGGGACGCCCTCCGGGTGGCCGCGGTGCTGCCCGCCGGACCGGACCGCCCGGAGCGCGGCCGGGGCACCGGGGAGACCGGGGGTACCGCGGCACGATAACGTCCCGGCATGGAGGTCACCATCCGCCGGGCGCGGACCACCGACGTGCGGGCCGTAAGGGCACTCATCGACGCCTACTCGCGCGACGGCATTCTGCTCGACAAGCCCACGGTCACACTGTTCGAATCCGTGCAGGAGTTCTGGGTGGCCGAACGCGACGACACCGGAACGGTGGTCGCCTGCGGTGCGCTGCACGTGATGTGGGAGGACCTGGCGGAGGTCCGCACCCTTGCGGTGGACCCGTCCTGCAAGGGACTGGGCCTCGGGCACCTGCTGCTGGAGAAGCTGCTGCAGACCGCGCGGTGGCTCGGCATCCGTCGGATTTTCTGCTTGACGTTCGAGGTGGCGTTCTTCGCGAAACACGGTTTCGTCGAGATCGAGGAAACCGACGATCGTACGTCAGACCCGGCGGCCGTGGCCACGGAAGTCTATGAAGAACTGTTGCGCTCGTACGACGAAGGAGTCGCGGAGTTCCTTGACCTGGAGCGGGTGAAGCCGAACACCTTGGGCAACTCGCGCATGCTGCTGCGCCTCTGAGCGCGCCCTTGTGAGCCTTGCGGGACGCATCCCGATCGGGTAGGGGTTTGTGTTTTCCGGGAAAAGGCGGTTTCCTTTGCCTAGGCAATGACTCGTTTACTCGGAAAGGGAAGCCCGTGGCACAGAGGGTGCAGGTCATTCTTGAAGACGATCTCGACGGCGGCTCCGCGGACGAGACCGTGATGTTCGCGCTCGACGGCGTTGCCTACGAGATCGACCTGAAGAGCGACAACGCCGAGAAGCTCCGCGATCTGCTGGCCCCGTACGTGGAGAAGGGCCGCAAGCAGAGCGGCCGGATCGCCGGCAGCCGCCGCAGCAGCACCGGCGGCCGCAGCACCGGCCGGTCGGCCGCCTCCGGCGCCGACACCGCCAAGATCCGCAGCTGGGCCAAGGAGAACGGCCTGGAGATCAACGACCGTGGTCGCGTCCCGAGCGACATCAAGGCGCAGTACGACAAGGCGCACGCGTCCTGAGGGACGGCTGCGCGGCCGGGCCCCGGCGCACCGGAACCGGCCGATCGCCTGCCATTGTCATGGCAGGTGCATGATCGGCCGGTCCGATGACGGGCGGCGGGAGCACCCCGGGCTGTGCAACGCTGTAGGGAGCGGAACGGCTTCGCGGGAGGCGTCCGACCGGCGGTACCCGCAGGCCCCGCCGACCGCCCGACCGAGGGCGGGCGGCCTGATGCGCCGTCATTCCCGCCGCGCCGACCGGCGCTCCGGGCCGGACTTCTCGCCAGGCGAACAGCGCCACCGGGGAAACTGCGCGAATCTCCCCCGGATACCGGGTATGAATGCAGGTGGGCGGGGTCGCAGGGCCCCGGCCGAGGCAGTTCGCGCGGCCGGCCGTCCCATCACAGGGGTCTCTGTTCGCCGATGGCGTAGCGGTCATCGGGTGCATCGGGGCCCCCTGTGGGAACACCGTCTCCCAGCATCAGGTTGGGATTGGTGTCGGCTGGTCGCGCAGCATGATGTCCCCACGCGAGTGGGGTTGTCCGTGGGCCGCGCCGCTGAGCGGGACTAGCATGCGGAAGGACAGGGCGGGGACGGACCCCGAACTGGCCGACCGCTCTGAGGAGCGAAAACGATGTTCGAAAGGTTCACCGACCGCGCGCGGCGGGTTGTCGTCCTGGCTCAGGAAGAAGCCCGGATGCTCAACCACAACTACATCGGCACCGAGCACATCCTCCTGGGTCTGATCCACGAGGGTGAGGGTGTCGCCGCCAAGGCCCTGGAGAGCCTCGGGATCTCGCTCGAGGCGGTCCGGCAGCAGGTCGAGGAGATCATCGGCCAGGGGCAGCAGGCCCCGTCCGGCCACATCCCCTTCACCCCCCGGGCGAAGAAGGTCCTGGAGCTGTCGCTCCGCGAGGCCCTTCAGCTCGGCCACAACTACATCGGCACCGAGCACATCCTGCTCGGCCTGATCCGCGAGGGCGAGGGCGTCGCCGCCCAGGTCCTGGTGAAGCTGGGCGCCGATCTCAACCGGGTCCGGCAGCAGGTCATCCAGCTGCTCTCCGGTTACTCCGGCGGCGGCAAGGAGTCCGCGACCGCCGGCGGCCCCGCCGAGGGCACCCCCTCCACCTCGCTGGTCCTCGACCAGTTCGGCCGCAACCTGACGCAGGCCGCCCGCGAGGCCAAGCTCGACCCGGTGATCGGGCGCGAGAAGGAGATCGAGCGGGTCATGCAGGTGCTGTCCCGCCGCACCAAGAACAACCCGGTGCTGATCGGCGAGCCCGGCGTCGGCAAGACCGCCGTCGTCGAGGGCCTGGCCCAGGCGATCGTCAAGGGCGAGGTTCCGGAGACGCTCAAGGACAAGCAGCTCTACACCCTGGACCTCGGCGCCCTGGTCGCCGGCTCCCGGTACCGCGGTGACTTCGAGGAGCGCCTGAAGAAGGTGCTCAAGGAGATCCGCACCCGCGGCGACATCATCCTGTTCATCGACGAGCTGCACACCCTGGTCGGCGCGGGCGCCGCCGAGGGCGCCATCGACGCCGCCAGCATCCTCAAGCCGATGCTGGCCCGCGGCGAGCTGCAGACCATCGGTGCCACCACGCTCGACGAGTACCGCAAGCACCTGGAGAAGGACGCCGCGCTGGAGCGCCGCTTCCAGCCGATCCAGGTCGCCGAGCCGTCGCTGCCGCACACCATCGAGATCCTCAAGGGTCTGCGCGACCGGTACGAGGCGCACCACCGCGTCTCGATCACCGACGCCGCCCTGGTCGCCGCCGCCACCCTGGCCGACCGGTACATCTCGGACCGCTTCCTGCCGGACAAGGCGATCGACCTGATCGACGAGGCCGGCTCCCGGATGCGCATCCGCCGGATGACCGCGCCGCCGGACCTGCGCGAGTTCGACGAGAAGATCGCCGAGGTCCGCCGCGAGAAGGAGAGCGCGATCGACGCGCAGGACTTCGAGAAGGCCGCCTCGCTGCGCGACGACGAGAAGCAGCTGCTCACCGCGAAGGCCAAGCGGGAGAAGGAGTGGAAGGCCGGCGACATGGACGTCGTCGCCGAGGTGGACGAGGAGCTCATCGCCGAGGTCCTGGCCACCGCCACCGGCATCCCGGTCTTCAAGCTGACCGAGGAGGAGTCCTCCCGCCTGCTGCGCATGGAGGACGAGCTGCACAAGCGCGTCATCGGCCAGAAGGACGCCATCAAGGCGCTCTCCCAGGCCATCCGGCGCACCCGTGCGGGCCTCAAGGACCCGAAGCGCCCCGGTGGCTCGTTCATCTTCGCCGGTCCGTCCGGTGTCGGTAAGACCGAGCTGTCCAAGACGCTGGCGGAGTTCCTGTTCGGCGACGAGGACGCGCTGATCGCGCTCGACATGTCCGAGTTCTCGGAGAAGCACACGGTCTCCCGGCTGTTCGGCTCCCCGCCCGGCTACGTGGGCTACGAGGAGGGCGGCCAGCTGACCGAGAAGGTGCGCCGCAAGCCGTTCTCCGTCGTCCTCTTCGACGAGGTGGAGAAGGCCCACCCGGACATCTTCAACTCGCTGCTGCAGATCCTGGAGGACGGCCGCCTGACCGACTCCCAGGGCCGCGTGGTCGACTTCAAGAACACGGTCATCATCATGACCACCAACCTCGGCACCCGGGACATCTCCAAGGGCTTCAACCTGGGCTTCGCGGCCACGGGCGACGCCCAGAGCGGGTACGAGCGGATGAAGGCGAAGGTCAGCGAGGAGCTCAAGCAGCACTTCCGGCCGGAGTTCCTGAACCGTGTCGACGACATCGTGGTCTTCCACCAGCTGTCCGAGGACGACATCATCCAGATCGTCGACCTCATGATCGCCAAGGTGGACCAGCGCCTGAAGGACCGCGACATGGGCCTGGAGCTCAGCGTCGAGGCCAAGAAGCTGCTGGCGAAGAAGGGCTACGACCCCATCCTGGGCGCCCGTCCGCTGCGCCGGACGATCCAGCGGGAGATCGAGGACCACCTGTCCGAGAAGATCCTCTTCGGCGAGCTGCGCGCCGGCCACATCGTGGTCGTCGGCACCGAGGGCGAGGGCAAGGAAGCGAAGTTCACCTTCCGCGGCGAGGAGAAGTCGCCGGTGGCCGACACTCCGGCCGCCGTGGGCTCGCCCGGCCCGGACCTGACGAAGTAACCGGTAGTACGCAAAAGGACTCGGCCCCGACGGGAACGTCGGGGCCGAGTCCTTTTCAGTTTCAAAACTGTTTAGACATCCATAACCTGTGATTTCGCCCTGTTCGGCGCCCCGGCAGGGCGACACGCACGCTGGTACGGGTGCGATGGATGCCCTGAACTGCAGGCGGGGCTTTACTCTTGACTGATCGTCAGTTGATCACGGCCGCCGGAGGATAGCGTCGTGATCATGCATGGTCAAGGTCTTTCTTTTTCCCGGTGGCTTGGATCAAATGTCGTCCACCTGTCTTTCATTGGTTCGCCGGCGCGCCAAGAGCATGCCGGCAAGGGGAGGACGTCACCACGTTGAAGATATCCAAGAGGGCCGCTGCGGCCACTGCTGCCATCGCGGTCACGGCCGCGCTGGGCACGGGCCTGCTGCCCGGGACGGCCACCGCCGCCACTCCGGCCCCCGTCACGCACGACCCTGCCGATGCGCAGGCGCTCAAGGTCGACCACGACCTGCCGGGCCCGCTGACCGAGAAGGTCGAGGCCGCGCAGAAGGCCGCCACCGAGCAGCTCCTGGCGGGCACCGCCAAGATCGAGAAGCACGGCAGCAGCACCTCGGTGAAGCTGGGCCGCGACAAGTACGTCGAGCTTGCCCGTGAGCGCACGGACAAGATCTTCACGATCCTCGTCGAGTTCGGCGACCAGGTGGACAACACCACCACCACGGCCGACGGCAAGGTCAAGTACGGCGGCCAGCCCGGCCCGGCGCACAACCTGATTGCGCAGCCGGACCGCGCCAAGGACAACTCCACTGCCTGGCGTGCCGATTACAACCAGAAGCACTACCAGGACCTGTACTTCTCCCGTGACGGCGACTCGCTGAAGACCTTCTACGAGAAGCAGTCCTCGGGCCGCTACTCGGTCGACGGCCAGGTCACCGACTGGGTGAAGGTGCCGTGGAACGAGGCCCGTTACGGCTCGGACTACTGCGGCCAGCACGTCTGCAACAACGCGCAGGACCTGATCCGCGACGGCATCAACGCCTGGGTCGCCGACCAGAAGGCCAAGGGCCAGACGGACGAGCAGATCAAGGCCACCATCGCGCAGTACGACCAGTGGGACCGGTACGACTTCGACCACGACGGCAACTTCAACGAGCCCGACGGTTACATCGACCACTTCCAGATCGTGCACGCCGGTGAGGACCAGTCCGCCGGCGGCGGCGTCCAGGGCACCGACGCGCTCTGGGCCCACCGCAGCTACGCGTACGGCGCCCTCGCGGGCAAGACCGGCCCCGACAACAACAAGCTCGGTGGCACCCAGGTCGGCGCCAGCGGCCTCTGGGTCGGCGACTACACCATGCAGCCCGAGAACGGCGGCCTCGGTGTCTTCGCCCACGAGTACGGCCACGACCTCGGCCTGCCGGACCTGTACGACACCACGGGCAAGGACGACAACTCGGTCGGCTTCTGGTCGCTGATGTCCTCCGGTTCCTGGCTGGGCGACGGCAAGACCGAGATCGGTGACAAGCCGGGCGACCTCGACGCCTGGAGCAAGATGCAGCTCGGGTGGCTGAAGTACGACAAGGCCGCCGCCAACAAGCTGTCCTTCCACTGGACCGGTCCGGCGGAGTACAACACCAAGCGCCCGCAGGCCGTGGTGGTGGACCTCCCGAAGAAGACCGTCACCACCGAGATCAACACCCCGTTCGCGGGTGCGAACGAGTGGTGGAGCGGCAGCGCGGACGACCTGAACGTCTCGCTGGTGCGTGATGTCGACCTGACCGGCAAGACCTCGGCGACCCTGTCCGCCAAGGCCTGGTACGACATCGAGCAGGACTACGACTACGGCTACGCCGAGGTCTCCACCGACGGCGGCGCCCACTGGACCGCCCTCGACGGCACCTTCAACGGCACCGCCCTGCAGAAGGACGGCGCCGACGCGCCGGCCCTCACCGGCAACTCGGGCGGCAAGTGGGGCGACCTGTCCTACTCGCTGAACGCCTACGCCGGCAAGGCCGTCAAGGTCCGCTTCCACTACACCACCGACGGCGGCCTGCACATGAAGGGCCTCGCGCTGGACAACATCGCGGTCACCGCCGACGGTTCCGCGCTGTTCAACGACGACGCCGAGCAGGGCGACAACGGCTGGACCGCCACCGGCTTCTCGCGGATCACGGGCAAGTTCTCCAAGGACTACGCCCAGTACTACCTCGTCGAGAACCGTCAGTACGTGTCCTACGACACCACGCTGAAGACCGGTCCGTACGTGTTCGGTTCCGCGGCCCGCCCGGACTGGGTGGACCACTACCAGAACCAGAACGGCATCCTGATCTGGCTGTGGGACACCTCGCAGTCCGACAACAACGTCACCGACCACCCGGGCTCCGGCCTGATCCTGCCGGTCGACTCGCACCCGACCCCGCTGAAGTGGGCCGACGGCACCGCGATGCGTGCGCGCATCCAGGGCTACGACTCCACCTTCGGGCTCGAGAAGACCGACGGTCTGCAGCTGCACCGCGCCGACGTGCTCACCAGCATCCCGAGCGCGCCGGGCGTCAGCACCTTCAACGACCACACCAAGAAGTACTGGGACGAGAAGACCCCGTACAGCAGCGTGAAGGTCCCGGACACCCGTACCGCGATCGACGTGCTGTGGAACAGCTCCAACAAGCTGGAGACCATCCTGATGGTCCGCCCGGCCTTCTGATCGGCACCCTCGGGTACTGACAGCTGAAACGGCGTCGGCCCGGTTCCTCCGGCGGGAGGAACCGGGCCGACGTGCATTCCCCGGCGGACGCCCGACGTGCGCTTCCGGGCTCAGAGCATCGCCAGCAGCTCGCCCATCGCCTTGGCGACGTCGTCCGCCGTCCACTCCAGGGCGGCACCGCCCACCGTCACCTCGGTCATCGCCAGACCGGGCGCACCCGGCTCGTCCCAGAACGAGAACAGCGCGATCCCCTGCTCCTCGGCCAGCCGCAGGGTGGCCTCGGTGAGGGCGTCCGCGGTGTGCGGCAGCCACAGCCGGAACTGGTGGGTGTGCGGCGGCAACGGGTCCACCCGGGCGCCCGGGGCCTCCGCCAGGGCCGCCGCGATCGTCTTCGCGTGCCTCACATAGCCGGGCAGCCGCGGGAGTTCGCGCTCCAGCCCGGCCAGCGCCGCCAGCGCCGCCGGCCACTGCTGGAAGAGCCGGCCGCCGTACCGGTGCCGCCAGACCCTGGCCTCCCGGACGAACTGCTCGTCGCCGGCCAGCAGGGCCCCGCTGAGGCCGCCCAGCGACTTGTAGCAGGAGACGTACACCGAGTCGGCCAGCGCGCTGATCTCCGGCAGCGTACGGCCCAGGTGACCGGTCGACTCCCACAGCCGGGCACCGTCCAGGTGCACCCTGGCCCCGAGCCCGCGGGCCGCCTCGACCGTCTCCGACAGGTCCTGCCAGGACGGCAGCACGAACCCGGCGTCGCGCAGCGGCAGCTCCAGCATCAGCGTGCCGAACTGCTCCTCGCAGCAGCGCAGTTCGTCCGGGGTCGGCAGGCGCGGCGCGGTGGTCGGCCACACCGTGTGCAGGCCGGTGAGGCGGGTGACGGCCCGCCGCTCGTGCAGCTCGGGGTGGGCCAGCGGGTGCATCGCGACCACTCGGCTGCCGGTGCGGTCCGCCCAGTAGCGCAGCGCCACCTGCTGCGCCATGGTGCCGGTCGGGAAGAAGGCCGCGTCCTGGCGGCCGAGCAGCGCCGCCACCTTCTCCTCCAGGGCCCGCACGGCGCCGTCGCCGTACGCGTCGGGCCGCTGGTCGAGGTCGTACACCTGGTCGGCGTCGGCGGCGAGGGCCGCCATCCGCTCGCGGATGCTGGCCGGCTGCCCGAGAGCAGCCGGCCGCTGGACCGGAAGGCGGCGAAGCGACGCCGCTGGAATTCCTCGTTCACTCCCCGATCCTCGCCCAGATCCCCGCCCGGCGCGCCGGATGGAGCGAGGAGGGCGGGAAGTTGCCGTACCGCTTCTCCTCCGCCCCGTCCGGACCGGACGCGACCGCCGCAGGGCGCGCCACGCCCCGGAACGGTGCCCGGCTGTGGCCCGGGTCACGATTGGCCCCCGGGCGACAGGGGTACCGCGGTGGCAGTGGTCACAGGCCCCCGGGCCGGTACGAGCGCCGGTAGTAGTGGCGGCGCCGCCCGGAGCCCGGGACACGGGGGCGGAGGGTGGGCCGCGGGGTGTCCAGCACGACGGACCGTCGTAGGTCACACCGTTTGGGCCGCTCCGGAAGAGCGATTACACCGGAGTGGTCCCCGCCAGGGAGCCGTGCGGCTCCGCTGCGCACCGCCCCCTTCCGCGAGGTCCAGCCACCATGCCTTCGTTCTCCGACGCCACCCGTCGTATCGTCCGCACGGCCTCCGCCGGCACCGCCGCGGCCATGCTCAACGCCCGTTCCCTGACCTCCCGCGCGCTGGAGGCCGGCCGCGAGGGCGGCCTGTCGGGCCTGCTGGGAGCCGGTCGGACGGGCGACCTGTCGGGCGTGCGGGCGGCGGCGGCCTCCCCGCGGCTGGGCAACCGGGCGAAGGTCGCCTCGGGCGGTGTCGCCGCGCTGGCGCTGGGCGCGCTGCTGCTGCCGGGCCACGCCTCGGCGCAGGCCACCGTCCACCCGACGGTCCCGGGCAGCTCGGTCTTCACCGCCTCCTCGGCGCCGCAGCAGGAGGGCCGCGTGGTGCAGGTGTCCGAGCCGAGCACCTACAAGCAGCCGCGTTCGGTCTCCGCCCAGGACTCGGTCGGCGTGGCGAGCAACCTGGCCCAGCCGCAGCCCGCGCAGCAGGCACAGCCCACCCAGCCGGCCGCGCCGGCGCCGGCCCAGCAGGCCGCCCCGCAGCCGCAGCCGGCCCAGCAGGCGCAGCCCGCCCCGGCGCCCGCCCCCGCGCAGCCGGACTGGTCCTCCCCCGCCCCGGGCGCGCCGACCAGCAACCCGTACCACAAGACCAACCACGGCTACGCGGCCGGCTTCCACACCGGTGTGGACTTCGCGGTGCGCACCGGCACCCCGCTGGTCGCCGTCGGCAACGCCACCGTGGTGTCGGCCGGCTGGGCCGGCGCGTACGGCAACCAGGTCGTGCTGAAGCTGGCGGACGGTCACTTCGCCCAGTACGCACACCTGTCGAAGCTCGGCGTGCACGCGGGCCAGAAGGTGAAGGCCGGCGACCGGGTGGGCCTGTCCGGCAGCACCGGCAACTCGACCGGCCCGCACCTGCACTTCGAGATCCGCACCGCCAACCGGTACGCCGCGGTGATCGACCCGATCAAGTACCTCTCGGCGCACGGCGCGAAGAACTTCTGATCGCACCCTGCGCCCTGGGAGGGGCCGACGACCGCCGGGGCGGACGTCAGGAGGCGGTCGCTCCGGCGGCGGGGGCGGCGGCACCGGCCGAGATGCCGGACGCTATCTCCAGGGCGAGCTCGACGGCCGCCTCCATGGCCTCCGCGAGGGTGGCCGGCGGGGCCTCGGCGCAGGCGGCGGCCGCCTCACCGGACTCGGTGTCGTCCTGCTTGAGCAGGAAGAACGCCGAGTTGATCGAGAAGAGCGAGACGGTGGCGCGCAGCCGCTCGCGGAAGGTGGCGTTCGGGCCCTGGATGAGCCCGATCATCGCCAGCATCCGGTCCTTGAACTCCAGCCCGGCCGCGGACTCCCGCAGCGCGGGCTGGTTCTCGTGGAAGAAGCGCAGCAGCGGGGCGCGGTCGGCCATGCCGGCGGCGAAGCGCCGCACCAGTTCGTCCCGCAGCTCCGGGGACCAGGGGCGTTCGCGGCCCCAGGCGATCGCCTCGTCTATCGGCGCGGCCATGGACCCGACGATGCCGTGGACGATGTCGTCCTTGGTCTTGAAGTGGTAGTACAGCGCGGCCTTGGTGACGCCGAGGCGGTCCGCGATCTCCCGCAGCGAGGTCTTCTCGTAGCCCTGTGACGCGAAGAGTTCCAGGGCCACCTCGATGATCCGCGCTCGGGTGTCGCTGCGGGGGCTCTGCGTCGTACTCATCGGTGGCTGGCCTGCCTCGTGGCTGCGGTGGGTGGCGGTAGCGCTCCGGTTCCGGCGCACCTCCAGGGTCCATTCTCCCTGCCCGGGGGCGGTCCGCCGAAACCGGCTTGACGTCCGGCTGGGGGACAACTTACCGTGCGACGCGACCGGACAACTAGCCGGTCGACAAGTAAGTAAGCCGCGGACCACGCGGCAGGCCGCTCTCGGGGAGACGCTTCGATGTCACACCAACAGGTAGAAAAAGCCGCGGAAGGTCCCGCAGCCGGGGCCCCGGAGGTCTCGGACGACGTCCCCCGCACCCCGCGCGAGATCCGCCTGGTGATGATCGGCCTCGTCGTCGCGATGCTGCTCGCCATGCTCGACAACCTGATCGTCGGCACCGCGATGCCCACCATCGTCGGCGACCTCGGCGGCGCCGAGCACCTCTCCTGGGTGGTCACCGCCTACACGCTGGCGACCGCGGCCTCCACCCCGATCTGGGGCAAGCTGGGCGACATGTTCGGCCGGAAGGGCACCTTCGTCCTCTCGATCGCGATCTTCCTGCTCGGCTCCGCGCTCTCCGGCCTGTCCGGCACCATGGGCCAGCTGATCGCCTTCCGCGCCGTACAGGGCCTCGGCGCCGGCGGCCTGATGGTCGGCGTGATGTCGATCATGGGTGCGCTGGTCCCGCCGCGCGACCGCGGCAAGTACCAGGGCATGTTCGCCGCGGTGATGGCGCTCGCCACCATCGGCGGCCCGCTGATCGGCGGCTTCATCACCGACCACCTGAGCTGGCGCTGGACGTTCTACATCAACCTGCCGCTCGGCGTGCTCGCGCTGGCCTTCATCGTGATCACCCTGAAGCTGCCGACCACCCGCTCCACCGCCCGGATCGACTACCTGGGCGCGCTGCTGCTGACCGTCGGCATCACCTCGCTGGTCCTGGTCACCACCTGGGGCGGCCAGGAGTACGAGTGGGGCTCCAAGCAGATCCTGGGCCTCGGCGCGCTCGCCGTCGCCACCCTGATCGGCTTCTGCTACGTCGAGCAGCGCGTCGAGGAGCCGATGCTCCCGCTGTCGCTGTTCAAGAACCGCAACTTCACGCTGGTCTCGGTGATCGGCTTCGTCGTCGGTTTCGCGATGTTCGGCGCGGTGACCTTCCTGCCGCTCTACCAGCAGACCGTCCAGGGCGCCTCGGCCACCAACTCCGGCCTGCTGCTGATGCCGATGATGTTCGGCATGCTGGTGATCTCGCTGGTGGTCGGCCAGGCCATCACCAAGACCGGCAAGTACCGGATCTACCCGATCATCGGCACCGCGGTGATGGCGGGCGGCTCGCTGCTGCTCTCCACCCTCGGCACCGACACCAGCCGGTTCACCTCGGCCTGCTGGATGGTCGTGCTGGGCGCCGGCATGGGCTTCCTGATGCAGGTGACCATGCTGGTCGCGCAGAACAGCGTCGAGCTCAAGGACATGGGCGTGGCCTCCTCCACCGCCACGCTGTTCCGCACCATCGGCGGCTCGATCGGTGTGGCGCTGTTCGGCGCGCTCTTCACGCACCAGGTCACCGCCACCATGAAGGAGCGGCTCGGCGGCGCGGACGGCGCGAAGAGCGCCAACCTCGGCCAGATGGGCCCCGAGGCGCTGCGCAAGCTGCCCGCACCCGTCCAGGACGCCTACCACCACGCCGTCTCCAACGGCATGCACACCGTGTTCCTGTGGGGCGCCGTGATCAGCCTGGTCGCGGTCGCCGCGGCGCTGTTCCTGCGCGAGGTGCCGCTGCGCGGCGCCGGCACGCAGAAGCCGGAGACGCAGCTCGAAGCGGTCTGATCCAGGGACGCCCAGGGGCGCGGGGAACCGCGCGGGGCGGGAGGTGCGGCACCGCACCTCCCGACTCGCGCGGTTCCCCGCGCCCCTTGTGGCATGCCCGACCGCCTTCGGCGGCACGTCCTGCGGAGATCAGTGCGGCAGGCGGTAGACGCCCTGCGCGACCGGCTCGACCAGGCCGTCGGAGACCAGCCCGTCCAGGGCCCTGGCCCGCTGTACGGCGTCCGGCCAGACCGCGTCCAGCCGGGCCTGCGGCACCTCGCCGTGCGCCTCGCGCAGCACCGCGAGCAGCTTCCCGCGCACCTGGCGGTCCGTTCCCTCGTACGTCTGCCCGCGCCGGGCCGGGCCCTCGTACGGCGGGCGGCCGGCCCGCTGCCAGGCGCAGTCCGCGAGCAGCGGGCAGGAGGCGCACTCGGGACCGCGGGCGGTGCAGACCAGCGCGCCGAGCTCCATCACCGCGACCGCCCAGGTGGCGGCGGTGTCCGCGGTGGCCGGCAGGTACTCGGTGGCGGTGCGGCGCTCCGCCGCGGTGGTCGCCTGTGCCGGGTACTCGACGCCGGTGACCGCCCGGGCGAACACCCGGCGGACGTTGGTGTCCAGCACCACGTGCCGCTGCCGGAAGGCGAACGACGCGACCGCGGCCGCCGTGTACTCGCCGACGCCCGGCAGGGCCAGCAGCGCGGCGTGGTCCTCCGGCACCTCGCCGCCGTGCTTCTCGGTGATGGCCACGGCCGCACCGTGCAGCCGCAGCGCACGGCGCGGGTAGCCGAGCCGGCCCCACATCCGGACGGCCTCGCCCGGTGCATCGGCGGCCAGGTCGGCCGGGGTCGGCCAGCGCTCCAGCCAGGCCGCGTACGCGGGCAGCACCCGCTTCACCGGGGTCTGCTGGAGCATGAACTCGCTGACCATCACCGCCCAGGCGGTGGCGGACGGCGTCCGCCAGGGCAGGTCGCGGGCGTTGGCCTCGTACCAGCCGATGACGGTGGAGTGCAGCCGGGCGGGAGTGGCATTGATGGCAACCATGGCACTCCGATCCTCCCACGCCGCCGGACGCGTCCGGGCCGACGGCGGCGCCCGGGGCAGGGGCTCCCCCGGGCAGGGCCGTCAGAGACCGAGGTCGTCCAGTTCCTTGAGCAGCGCCGCGCGCGGGCTCTCCGGAAGGCGGTTGCCGGTGCCCTGACCAGGAGCGGCGCCGGCCGCGGCTGCCGACGCCGCGCCGGTCGCAGGCGCGGCTGCCGCAGGCGCACGGCGGGCGGTGCGGGCGCCGCGGTCGCGGAACAGCCAGGCGCCGAAGAGGCCGCCGACCAGTCCGCCGAGGTGGCCCAGCCAGCTCACGCCCGGGGTGCCGGGGACGGCGGTGGTCAGGATGTAGGCGAAGGAGGCCGCCATCACCAGGCCGATCAGGCTGTCGATCAGGTTCCGGTCGATCAGGCCGCGCAGCACCACGTAGCCGAAGTAGCCGAAGACCAGGCCGCTCGCTCCGACGGTCACCACGCTCTCCCGCTCGAAGAGCCAGACCGCCGCCCCGCTGGTGAGCGCCACCAGCAGGGTCAGCCCGAGGAACTTCTTGACCCCGCGGTAGGCGGCGAGGAAGCCGAAGACGAACAGCGGCCCCGAATTGCTCTCCACGTGCTGCCAGTTCACGTGCAGCAAGGGCGCGGCGAGGACGTCCGCGGCCCGGTCGATCCGGTGCGAGCGGATGCCGAAGTCGAGGGTGAGGTCGTAGTCGGCGAGCCAGTTGGCGATCTGCACCGCCCAGACCGTGCAGAGGAGGCCGAACACCACGAAGAAGGCGCGGCGCGCCTCGGCGATCATTCGGGCGGGATCGGGTTCGGTGCGCTGGTCGGTCGCCATGACGCGACTATAGGGCTGCGCCCGGAGCCCGGACAGGCCCGGGAATACCCCGAACGGCCCGCGCCCGTCCGGAGCAAATGGCGGATCATGTGAAGGAAGTGATCCCCGTACAGTGTTGATGCATCAACGGGTGCACACAGTCTCGTAGAGTTTGCGCGTGCCCTCTCTGCGTCAACCCGTGGGACCGTTGCCGGCCTCGATCTACTGGCGACGGCGTCTCGTCGTGCTCGCCGCACTGGCCGTCGTCATCGCGCTGGTCGCCTGGCTCGTCGCCGGATCAGGTGACAAGGACGCCCAGGGGGGCAAGAAGACGGCGCAGGCCGCACCGGTGCAGTCGATCACACCGGGGGCGAGTCCGACCGGCTCCGCCATCACCTCGCGCCCCGGCGGCGGGGGCGGCAGCACCGGCGGCGGCACCTCCACGGCCGGCCCCTCCGGTTCCGCGGGCACCTCGGGCGACGACGTCAGCGTGAGCACCGGCGGTACGGGCAGCGGGAGTTCGGGCGCGGCCGGCACCGGGGGCGGCACCTCGACCGGCGGCGGCGCCGGGCAGCCGCCGACCAACACCTCCGAGGTGATGGCCCTGCCGGTGTGCTCGGCCTCCCAGGTCTCGCTGGAGCTGGCGAGCGCCCAGAACTCGTACACCTCGACGGTCAAGCCGCGGCTCTCGCTGACCGTCCGCAACACCTCGGGCTCCGGCTGCCGGGTGGACCTCGGCCGCACGGCCTCGACGCTGACCGTCACCGCCAGCAGCGGCGAGCGGGTCTGGTCCTCCGGCGACTGCCCGGCCAACCGACAGGCGGCCTGGGTGCAGCTGGCCGCCGGCGCCGGGCTGACCGAGAGCTTCACCTGGAACCGCAGCCGCAGCAAGCCGCAGTGCGCCTCTGCCGACGCCGCGCCCGCCGGGCCCGGCAACTACCTCGTCCAGGCCGATCTGACCGCCCCCGCCGGCGGCCCGGTCTCCGCCCGGACGTCCGTCCGCCTGGAGGACTGAGCCCGCGCCGTGCCGCGGCCGACGGCCCGCCCCGCAGCTCGGGGCGGGCCGTCGCACGTCAGGGGGCTGTGAGGGGACGCGGTGCCGCTGTGAGGAGTGTGTGCGGTCTCGGGAAAGCCTCTTTGTCGCGCCCCTGCCAGAAGGGGAGAGTGGTCGCAGCAGCCGGCCCGTCCGCCCCACCGGACGGGCCGGCGGTGCTCCGGGCGGCCGGGCCGCGCACCGTCAGACGTAGCGCTCCAGGATCGAGGACTCCGCGAGGCGGGACAGCCCCTCGCGCACCGACCGGGCCCGGGTCTCCCCCACGCCCTCGACGGTCTGCAGGTCGTCGATGCTGGCGGCGAGCAGCTTCTGCAGGCCGCCGAAGTGCTCGACCAGCCGCTCGATGACGGTGTTGGGCAGCCGGGGGACCTTCGCCAGCAGCCGGTAGCCGCGCGGCGAGACCGCCGAGTCCAGCGACTCCAGCGAGCCCGAGTAGCCGAGCGCCTTGACCACCGTCTGCAGGTCGAGCAGCTCGGCGTGGGTGAGCGCCTCCAGGTCGGCGAGGACCTCGGTGACGGTGCGGCCCTTCTTGGCGGCCCGCTCGGGGAAGTAGTCCCGGGCGACCAGCTCGCGCTCGGGCTCGACCCCGGCGATGAGTTCGTCGAGCTGCAGCGAGAGCAGCCGGCCGTCGGTGCCGAGCTCCAGCACGTAGCCGGCGATCTCGGCGGCGATCAGCCGGACCATCTCCAGCCGCTGGACGACCGCGGCGACGTCCCGGACGGTGACCAGGTCCTCGATCTCCAGCGCGGAGAGCGTGCCGGCGACCTCGTCGAGGCGGAGCTTGTAGCGCTCCAGCGTGGCCAGTGCCTGGTTGGCACGGGAGAGGACGGTCGTCGAGTCCTCCAGCACCCGGCGGGAGCCGTTCACGTACATCGCGATCAGCCGCATCGAGTGCGAGACCGCGACCACCGGGAACCCGGTCTGCCGGTTCACCCGCTCGGCGGTGCGGTGGCGGGTGCCGGTCTCGTCGGTCGGGATGGTGGAGTCCGGCATCAGGTGGACTCCGGCCCGCACGATCTTGGTGATGTCCTTGTCCAGGATCACCGCACCGTCGAGCTTGCAGAGTTCGCGCAACCGGGTGGCGGTGAACTCCACGTCCAGCACGAAACCGCCGGTGCACAGCGACTCGACGCCCCTGTCGAAGCCGAGCACGATGAGCCCGCCGGTGTTGGCCCGCAGCACCCGCTCCAGGCCGTCCCGCAGCGCCGTGCCCGGCGCGATCGCACTGAGGGAAGCCCGCAGCAGGGCCTCCTCGCGGGGGGACTTGTCCGCCCGGTCGCTGGCTGCCACGTGACTCCTCCGGTCGAGCCGGACCGCGTGGCGCGGCGCCCGACGGTCTCTCGCTTATTACTGCACCAATTACCGATTGCCCATTAGACAGGGCAAAGTCTAACTGCGTGCGGCAATAGCGGGGCCGGAGTCAGTCGAGTTCGTCCGCGCCGACCGGCTCCCACCCCTCCATCAGCTCCTCCGGGTGGGCCGGGACGTACCGCTCCAGCGCCGCCCGCGCCGGATCGCCGGCACTGCCGCGCGGGGCCGCGACGGGCGGTGCGGACTGCTCGGACCGGGGCCGGCCGGAGCTGCGGCGGCGGCCCGGAATGGCCCGCAGCGCCTCGCCGATGTCGGACACCTCGACCACCTTCATGCCCGGCGGGACCTTGCCCGGGTCCGGCGGGACGAGCGCATGGGTGAAGCCGAGCCGGTGCGCCTCGGCCAGCCGGCGCTGCACACCCGTCACCCGGCGCACCTCGCCCGCCAGGCCGACCTCGCCGATCGCGACCAGGTTGCTGGGCAGCGGGGTGTCGGAGGAGGAGCTGGCCACCGCAAGGGCGATGGCGAGGTCCGCGGAGGGCTCGGTGAGCTTCACGCCGCCGACCGTGGCGGTGTAGATGTCCTGCTTGCCGAGCTTCACCCCGCCGTGCCGCTCCACCACGGCCAGGATCATCGCGATCCGCGGCGACTCCAGGCCGGAGGTCGTCCGGCGCGGCGAGGGGATCTGCGAATCCACCATCAGCGCCTGCACCTCGGCGACCAGCGGGCGGCGCCCCTCCAGGGTGACGGTCAGGCAGGTCCCGGGAACCGGCTTGTCACGGCGGGTCAGGAAGAGGCCGGACGGGTCGGCCAGCCCCGCGATGCCCTCGTCGTGCAGCTCGAAGCAGCCGACCTCGTCGGTGGCGCCGTAGCGGTTCTTGACCCCGCGGATGATGCGGAGCCGTGCGTGCCGGTCGCCCTCGAAGCTCAGCACCACGTCGACCAGGTGCTCCAGCAGGCGCGGACCGGCGATCTGGCCGTCCTTGGTCACGTGGCCGACCAGCAGGGTGGCCATGCCGCGGTCCTTGGACGCCCGGATCAGCGCGTTGGCCACCTCGCGGACCTGGGCCGGGCCGCCGGGGGCGCCGTCCAGCTCGGCGGAGGCGATGGTCTGCACCGAGTCGAGGATCAGCAGCCCGGGGTTGACCGCCTCGATGTGCCCGAGCACCGCCCCCAGATCGGACTCGGCGGCCAGGTACAGGTGCTCGGAGAGCGCGTTGATGCGGTCGGCGCGCAGCCGGACCTGGCCCGCGGACTCCTCGCCGGTGACGTACAGCGTGCGGTGCCGCTCACTGGCCGCCTTCGCGGCGACGTCCAGCAGCAGGGTGGACTTGCCCACGCCGGGCTCGCCCGCGAGCAGCACCACCGCGCCGGGCACCAGGCCGCCGCCGAGCACCCGGTCGAGCTCGGGCACGCCGGTGGTGCGGGCGGTCGCCACCTGCCCGTCGACCTGGCCGATCGGCTTCGCCGGGGAGCTGACCGGGCCCGCGGCGGTCGTCCGCAGCGGGACGGCGCCGTACTCCTCGACCGTGCCCCAGGAGTTGCACTCCGGGCAGCGGCCGACCCACTTGGGGAGCTGGTTGCCGCACTCGGTGCAGCGGTACGCCGGGCGCGGCTTGGCGGTGGTCTTGGTGCGGGCAGCCATGCGGCCAACCGTAGCCGGTGGGTCCGACAGTGCGGGCCGCCCCGCACGGTCCGGGCCCTCCGGGCGCACCGGACAGGCCCGGCGGCGGGGCCATGGGCGGGACGGGCAGGTGCATCACACCGGCGGCGCGCACCCGCCCGCACACGCCCGTCCCCGCGCCGGGTCACGGTCTGGTCGGTGCTGTTACCCGAAAGAAGTACAAGCCCGCGGAAACCCCGGGAACGGCCGGGCACCGTCCCTACCGTCGAACGCGTGACGAGCTTGCTTGAAAGCCCGGTGGCTGCCGGGTCACCGGTCCTGCACGCCTACGGCCGGCACGTGGACGGGCTGTTCACCTACTGCCTCTCCGTCCTGTGCGAGCACGACGCGGCCGTGGCCGCCGTCGGCGAGGTCCGCGACCTGGCCCTGCGCCACGGCGACCGACTGGCCGACCCCGCCCTGCGCCGGGCCTGGCTGTACGCACTGGCGCGGCACTGCTGCCTGCGCCGCCTGGAGCACGGGGCGGACGCCGCCTTCGACACCTCCGACACCGCCGACCCCTCCCCCACCCGCGAGACCGGGGGCGCCCGGCACGGCCGTGACGCGGCCGGCCCCGCGCGGGCGGTCGACACCGTGCGCCGGAGCGCGTCCGCGGCGGCGCGCCGGGCCGGCGGGAGGGGTTCGGCCGCCCGAGGCGGCAGGGCCCGCTCGGGCGGCTCCGGCCCCGCCGGCTCCGGTCCTGCCGGCGGCGGTGCGGCCGGTGCCGGCCCGATCGGCACGGGCGGTGCTCCCGGCGCGGCAGTGGTCGCCCAGCGGCGTACGGAGCTGGCCAAACTGGCCTGGCCGGAGGCGGCCGGCACCGGCCCGGAGCAGCGGGAGGCACTGGAGCTGGCGGTCCGTCACGGGCTCGCTGCGGCGGAGGTCGCCGCCGTCCTGGGGCTGCCGGCGCCGACCGCCGAGGAACTGCTGGAGTCCGCGGGCGCCGAGGTCGCCCGCACCCGGGCGGCCCTGCTGGTGCTGGGCGCGAACACCTGCCCCGAGCTCGCCCAGCTCGGCGGGACGGGCGCCGAGGGCCGAAGCGGCTGGGTGCTCGGCCCGGCGCTCCGCCGCGAGCTGGTGCAGCACGTGGTGGACTGCCCGACCTGCCGCGGCACCGCCGGGCGGGTGGCGGGCGAGCTGGAGCCCGGGCCGGCGGGCCCGGCGGGCCTGCCGCTGCTGACCGCCCCGGTGACGGTGCGGGTGGGCACCACGGCGGCGCAGGTGCCGGGCGGTGCGGCGGGCGCGGCCTTCCTGGCGGGTGCCGCGGCCGGACGGCGGCTGGTCTCGCCCGAGCAGGGCGCGGCACCGATCCGCTTCGACCAGCGCGGCTTCCCCCGGCACCGCGCCCCCTCCGCCGGGCTCGCCATGGTCCGGCAGCGGGTGGTGACCACGGGCGTGCTGGCGGCGGTGCTGACGGCACCGGTGGCGGCGCTGTGGGCGGCCTACCGCGGCGGGGAGAACGTCGGCGCCGCGACGCCGGTCTCCTCCGTCCGGGTGGACTCGCTGACCGGGGCGCCGGACGCCTCCGGGGCGGAGCAGCCGGACGGGTCGGGCCTGCCGGGTGCCGGTGGGCAGGATGCGGCGTCCGACGGGCTGCAGCTGGCCGGGTCGGTCGGTGCAGAAACGTTGCTCCCGGCTTTCGAGGGTGCGGTCGTCCCCGTGCCGTCGCACGGCTCGCAGGCGCTGGCCGCCGCCGACCTCGCCCCCGTCCCGTCGGCACCGCCCGCGAAGCCCGGACAGCTGACCGTGGAGGCCAGCGAGTGGGGCAGCCGTACGGTGATCACCCTCACCAACTCCGGCGGCACCACCATCCACTGGCACACGGAGGTCGGGGTCGACTGGCTCCGGCTCAGCCGCGACGAGGGCACCCTGGAGCCGGGCCGGCGTATCACCGTGACGGTGACCGTGGACGAGGAGCGGGTGCCCGCCGGGCACTGGACGGCGCGGATCGCGCTGCCGCCGTCCGAGGCCGTGGTCACTCTGGAGGGCGGGCCCACCCAGCGCGGCGGACAGTCCGGCGACCCCGCGGGCGGCTCCTCCGCCCCCGCCGAGCCCTCGGACGGCGGTGCGGGCGGTACCGGCGGGAGCCGGAGCCCCGAGCCGCCGTCCGGGAGCGGGACGCCGTCGGACGGGAGTACGCCGGGCGGGGGCCAGTCGAGCGGTGGCCAGTCGAGCGGTGACCGGGCCCCGGGCGGCAGTCCGTCCAACGGCAGTCCGTCGAACCCGGCGCCGGGCGGCGACCCGACTCCCGCTCAGGGCTCGGCCTCCCCGCCGCCGGCCGACGGCGACGCGGGCGGCCCCTCGCACGGCACGGGCCACCGCGGTGCGGACGGCGGTTCCGGAGGCGGCCCCGGCACAGGCGGCGGCGCGAAGCCGTGACCGGCCGGTCCTGCCCCGACCGGGCACCGATCCGGGTCGGGGCAGGGCCGGCAGGGCCGGATCAGCCCCGGTCGCCGGAGCCTGCCGAGTGGTGGGAGGACCAGTCGGCGGAGGCGTCCACGGCCCGGTCCCACACCGGGTCGACGGCGATCGCCCGGAGCTTCTCGATGCTCAGCGGCGGATCCGGGCGGTTGATCGCGCCGCCCGGCTGGACCGAGTTCCACTCCGTCACCGACACCCGCTTGCCGGACGGCGTGGCCAGCAGGCACCACCAGGTCTTCGCGCCCGTCCCCCGGTCGCTCGACTTCCAGGTCATCGCGGCGGAGCCGTCCGGCAGTGTCTCCCAGCTGCACGACACCTCGGGCTGCTGCTTCGTGCAGACGATCGTCTGCAGCACCGCCCGGGAGGGATCGCGCCACACCGCCGTCCGGAGCCCGGCCGGCCCGCTGCCGTCGTCCACGGTGACCTCCGCCAGCGGGACGGCCCCGGTCCGGGCCGCACCGGCCGTCCCGGTGCCCTGGACGTCGACGATCCGCCAGCCCGTCAGGTGCGGCCGCAGTGCGGTCACCATCTCCTGGTCCGTCATGCCGGCGGGCAGCCCGAGGGTCGGCGAGGCCCCGATCACCGTCCGCCCGCCGGACTGATGGAACTCCGGGAGCGCCCTGACCAGCGCGCCTCCGCCGGCGATCAGGACGAGCGCCGCCGCCCCGCCGACGACGGCGGAGGCTCTGCGGCGGCGCAGCACCCGACCGCGCTCGACGGCGCCGAGCGCGATCCGCGGGAGGTCGGGCACGAATCCGTCACCGGCCTCCCGGAAGAGCTGGACGAGCTCCTCCTCGGGAAGGGCCTCGGGTGGTTCGGACATGACTGGTTCACCGTCTCTGCGGTCGGCTCGGGCAGGTCTCGGAATGCAGGGCTCGGGGCGGGCGGTGCAGGGCGTCAGCGCAGGGCGAGGTCGGGCAGGGCATCGCCGAGCAGCAGGCGGAGGCGGCCGAGGGCGCGCGAGGTCTGGGTGCGGACGGCACCGGGGCTGGCGTCGAGGAGTTCGGCGGTCTCCTCCACGCTGACGTCCTCCCAGTAGCGCAGCACCAGTACGGCGCGGTCCCGCGGGGACAGGTCGGCCAGTGCCTCGATCAGGGTGAGCCGCAGCGAGGAGTCGCGGTCCGGCCCGGGCCGGTCCGGCAACTCGCCGACGGGCCGCTCGGAACTGCTGCGCCGCCGGACGTGGGTGAGGAACAGGCGGTAGAGGACGCCCTGGGCGTACGCGGCGGGGTTGTCGATCCGCCGGGTGCCTGGCCGCCGGCCGCCGCCCGGCCGCCACACGGCGTACATCTTGCCGAGGGTCTCCTGGACGAGATCCTCGGCGAGATGGGTGTCGCCGCCGGTCAGCAGGCAGGCCGACCGGTACAGGTGACTGGAGCGCGTGGCCGCGAAGTCGAGGAACTCCTCGTCCCTGATGCTGTGCCCGGGCCCACCCCTGGCCATACCGTCGCCCCCGCCCCTTGCGTCCCGTCCGTCCCTGCACGTCCCTGCCTGTACGACGCGGTCGGCAGGGCATGGCGTTACAGGCCGGCCGGGATTCTTCCGGCTGCCGGGGGCTGACGCCGCGTCGGCGGGGCGGCCCGGTCAGGGCCGCACGGTCAGCGGGGGACGCTGCCAGCGGCCGTCGAGGACGGTCGGCTCGGGCCCGTACACCCGCAGCAGGACGGTGAAGGGGCCGGGCGGGACGGGCAGCCAGTTGGCCTGCTCCTGCGGCTCCTCGGGGCGGTCGCGCCGGAGGTGGAGGGTGAGTGCGCCGTCCTCGTCCTCCACCAGGCCGGGGGTGCGGTCGCCGACGGCGTACCGGTCGATCGGGTTGTCGACGGGCAGCCGCTCGGGGAGCCCGTACACGGCGACCGACCAGAAGTAGCGTGCGGGCGGGCGGCCGCCGGGCGGGAAGCGCAGAACGTAGGCGTGGGCCGAGCCGTCCAGCGGCTCCCCGGTCCCCTCGTCCGGCCCGGACTCACCGGTGGAGACCCAGGCGGTGTACCAGGCTTCCTCGGCCGGCAGCCCGTACAGGCCGGTGGACACCCCGATCGCCCGGCCGAGGTGGTCGGTGCCGAGCTGGGCGCGGGTGCCGAAGAGGCCGGTGGAGTCACGGCTGTCGGCGGCCTCCGCGGCCAGCTGGGCGTGTGCGTCGGCGATGCCGTGGACCATGGCGTCCCGGATCTCCAGTGGCAGCGCGGCCTGCTCGAAGTCGCCGGTGCCGACGCCGAGTTCGGCGAGGCGGCGGCGGAGGTCGGCATCGGCCGGGAGCACCGGGAAGAAGCCGAGCAGGAAGTCGAGGAAGGAGAAGAACTCCAGGCTGTCGAGGACCTCCTCGCGCCAGACCGGCCAGACCGGGTCCGGCGCGGGCGGGGGCGGTGCGGTGCCGCGGTCGGCGCTCAGCGGGCGGAGCCGGTAGCCGGCCTGGACCTGTTCCAGGGCGTCGACGTCCTCCGGGCCGGCCAGGTGCGTCCGGCCGACGATGCCGACCAGTTCGGTGTCGGCGCGCAGGACGCTGTCGAAGCCCTCGGCCGACGTGCCGTGGCGGCCCGGCCCGGCGATCAGGTGGCGGCCGGCCCGGCCGCCGGTGGTGCGGGAGCCGACGAACCCGACGTAGCAGGTGTCGAGGTCGTGCACCGGCAGCACGTGGTACCGGTCGGTGGCCGGGACCTCCAGGATCCAGGGCTCGGCCCGCAGGTCGAGCCAGGCCCAGGAGTACGGGGTGTCGTGGTCGGGCGCGGCGGCGTCGGTGTCGTCCTGGGCGGCCGGGTGCGGGTAGTGGCGGAAGACACCGAAGCCGCCGGTGTAGCGGGGGTCGGCGTCGTCGACGGCCTGTGCGTAGAGCGTCCGGTAGTTCTCCAGCAGGGGCAGCCCCCAGATCCAGGCCTCCGCCGCCGTGCCGCGCACCGTGTCCGCATCCACCAGGACCGGGTTACCCATGCCGTCTCACTCCCCAACGCTGCCTGTTCGGGACAAATCGGTATGAAGCGAGACTAGGTCCTGCCCGGGCCGCGGCGCGGCAACCGTTGCCCGGCGGCGAACGCGGCCCTGGGCCACCCCGCACACCCGGATCGGCCCGCCGCTGGGCGTCGCCGAGGAGAGGGGCACTGCGGCCGGCGGTACGTCCGCGGGCTCGCCCCGATCAGTGCGAGCGGCGGGTGACCAGCTCGGCGAGGGCGAGCAGGTCGTCGGCCGCGGACGGATCGGGGATGGCCTCGGCGAGGTGAGCGATCGCCGAGGCCATCCCCTCGCAGGACTCGCCCTGGGCCCAGCTGCGGCCGCCGGCCCGCTCCACCGCTGCTGCTGCCTGCTCGAGCTCGGCAGCGTTCAGTGGGCGGTCCAGTGAGTAGAGCGCGGCGAGCTCGGCCGCGGCCGGTGTGCCGGAACTCAGCGCGTACACCACCGGGAGGGACTTCTTCCGGGCGGCGAGATCGGCGCCGACCGGCTTGCCGGTGACGGCCGGGTCGCCCCAGATCCCGATCAGGTCGTCGATCAGCTGGAAGGCCAGGCCGATCTCCCGGCCGAAGGCGTCCAGGACGTCGGCGGCGGCCTCCCCGGCCCCGGCGTAGAGCGCGCCCAGGGCGCAGGCGCAGCCGAGCAGGGCGCCGGTCTTGCCCTCGGCCATGGCGAGGCATTCGGCGAGGGTGACGTCGCTGCGCTGCTCGAAGCTGCAGTCGGCCTGCTGGCCGGCACAGAGCTCGACCACGCAGTCGGCGAGCCGCCGGACGGCTGCCGGTGCGGCGGGGTGGGTGTCCTCCGCCAGGACGCGGAGGGCGAGGGAGTGCATGGCGTCCCCCGCGAGGATGGCCTCGGTGGTGCCGAACACCCGCCAGGCGGTGGGGCGGTGGCGCCTGGTGCGGTCGCGGTCGATGACGTCGTCGTGGAGCAGGGTGAAGTTGTGCACCAGCTCGACGGCGGCGGCGGCCCGGACGGCGCTGCCCGGGGCGCCTCCGGCGGCCTGGGTGGCGGCGAGCACGAGGGCGGGCCTGATGGCCTTGCCGGAGCCCGCGGCACTGGGAGTGCCGTCCGCCTCCCACCAGCCGAAGTGGTAGCCCGCGATGCGGCGCATCATGCCCGGCAGGGTGTCGACGGCGGCGCGCAGGCCCGGGTCGACGGTGCTGCGGGCGCGGGCCAGGACGTTGCCCGTCTCGTGCCCGTCGGTGTGGTCGCGCTCGGGCGCGAAGATCGCCATGTGGTCCTCCCCCTCGGTGTGGCGGCACGGGCGGCGGCCTGCCCCCGTCCGTGCCGTTGGTACTGCTCGGTGCTGCTGTTGTTCGGCGGCCCGGCGGGCCGTCAGTCGCGCGGGCCGGACAGGGCGACGTTCTCCAGGACGCCGACCGCATCGGGCACGAGGATCGCCGCGGAGTAGTAGGCGGTGACCAGGTACGAGATGACCGCCTTCTCGTCGATGCCGGCGAAGCGCACCGAGAGGCCGGGCTCGTACTCGTCGGGAATCCCGGTCTGGTGGAGGCCGATGACGCCCTGGTTGTCCTCGCCGGTGCGCATGGCGAGGATCGAGCTGGTGTCGCCGCCGATGATCGGGATCTTGTTGCAGCTGAAGATCGGCACACCGCGCCAGGCGGGCACCCGGCTGCCCTGCACCTCCAGCGAGCCGGGGTAGACACCGCGCCTGTTGCACTCGTGGCCGAAGGCGGCGATGGCCCGCGGGTGGGCCAGGTAGAACTTGGTGCCGCGGCGGCGGCTGAGCAGGTTGTCCATGTCGTCGGGGGTGGGCGGCCCGGAGTGGGTCTGGATGCGCTGGCCGTGGTCGGCGTTGGCCAGCAGGCCGAACTCCGGGTTGTTGACCAGCTCGTGCTCCTGGCGCTCGCGCAGCGCCTCGACGGTCAGCCGGAGCTGGTGCTCGGTCTGGTCCATCGGCTGGTTGTAGAGGTCGGCGACGCGGGTGTGCACCCGGAGCGCCGTCTGCGCGATGCTCAGCTCGTACTCGCGGGGCGCGAGTTCGTAGTCGACGAAGGTGGTGGGCAGCTCGTGCTCGCCGACGTGGCCGGCGGAGAGCTCGATCGCGGCCTCGCCATGCTTGTTCTGCGGGCGGCCGGCGCTCTCGGCGAGGGCCCGGGCGCGCTCGCGCAGCTCCGGGGCGCCGTCGGCCAGCCGCTCGAAGACCGCACGCGGGAGGGAGAGCAGGGTGCCGGCGGTCGCGGCCCGGAGGCCGGCCGGCCAGACCGCGCCGCTGCCGAGCAGGGCCTCGTCGCCGAGGTGGTCCCCGTCCGCGTGGGAGCCCAGCACGGTGGGCTCGCCGTACGGCCCGGTGCCGTGCCGCTCCACCTTGCCGTGCGCGATCAGCAGCAGCTCGTCGACCGGGCCGCCCTCGGCGGCCAGCTGCTCGCCGGCCCGGAACTCCCGTTGGACGAAGCCGCCGGCCAGGGCGGCCAGCAGCGCGCCGTCCTCGATGCCGCGCAGCAGCGGCAGCTCGCACAGTGAGGGCGGGAAGACCTGCACCCGGGAGCCCGTGCGCTCGAAGGCGACCCTGCCCCGGCCGGCCGCGAAGCTCAGCCGCCGGTTCACCCGGTACGTGCCGCCGGAGACCTGCACCCAGGGGAGCATCCGCAGCAGCCAGCGCGAGCTGATCTCCCGCATCTGCGGGGCCGACTTGGTGGTGCTGGCCAGATTCCGCGCACCGGCCGTGCTCAGGCTGGACTGCTGCCGCGTTTGCGGCTCGCCCCCCTGCACAGGAACACCGATGCTGGTATCGGTCGACATCGAGAATCGCGGACCCTTCGCACGAGACATGCGCGCGCCGGACGCGCCGCTTTGTCGAACAATGCTGACGCCCGTTCGGCCCCGCCCGCAATCACTCGTACGAGTGGTCAATTGAAGCCTGCAAATAGTACGAATAGAGTGCGTGCTCGAAAATGACGGAACCGACCGAAAAATCCCCGCGGAAAACCGCGCGGAGCGGCACGACCCGCCGCCGGCAGCGCCCGTCCGTCCCGGGCCGCCCGCACGTCGTCCGCCGCCTGCCATGAGCACGTCCATCATTCCCGGGTCCGGCACCCGTGCGCACACTCCGACCGATCGCGATTTCATCTGATCGCAACATGCCGGAAGTTGCCGTCACAGTCCTGTCATCGACCACCAACTACCCTGATGCCCACGCATGTTGATCGACCGCCACGTCGACCCCCCACCCCCCGTACACCCGGCCCGGCCAGAGCGCTAAGGTGCCACCTCAAGAGCGCGGCATGACGCCGGCAGGCAGGCCGCCCCCGACCGCGCCCTCCCACTGCTGCGCCCTTTTCCAGGGAGAACTCCGTGAGCGCCCCCGTTCGCGTCTGGTTGAACCGTACCTACGCCGAGAACGTCTTCTTCATCGACCTGTTGCGCGCCGCCCCGCGCCCGGTCGAGATCCACGCGACGCACGTCGACCCGGACTCCCCGGTGCTCGCTGCCGCGGACTTCGGGTCGCTCGAACCCGATGGCCTCTCCCCCGAGGCCTATGTGGAATTCGCCCTGGAATTCTGCGCCCGCCACAGCATAGACGTTTTCCTCCCCCGCCTGGGCCAGCTCGCGATATCCCTGCGCCGCCGCGACTTCGAGGCGATCGGCACCGCCCTGGTGTGCCCGACCGCGCCCGCCATCGCCGCCTTCGAGAGCAAGGCGGACGGCTACGCCGCGATGGCCGCGGCCGGCCTCCCGGTGCCGCTGTGGCGGCACGTCCGCACCGCGGACGAGCTGGTCGCCGCCGTCGAGGAGATCGAGGCGGACGGCTCCACCGCCTGCCTCAAGCCCGCCTCCGGGGCCGGCGGCGAGGGCTTCCGGGTGCTCACCCGGGAGCCGTTCAGCCTGCGCCGACTCTCCGGCTTCCCGGACGCCAGCGTCCAGCTCGACCTCGTCCTGCACGCCCTGGAGCAGAGCCCGGAGCCCGCCGACCTGCTGGTGATGCCGCTGCTGGAGGGCCCCGAGATCTCCGTCGACTGCCTCGCCGCCCCGGACGGCCGTCTGCTCGCCGCGGTCGGCCGCACCAAGACCCGCCGACGCCGGACGTTCACCACCGACCCCCGCTACCTGGAGCCCACCCGCCGGCTGATCGAGACCTTCCAGGTCTCCTACCTGTCCAACGTCCAGTACCGGCACCACCACGGCCGCCCGGTCGTCCTCGACGTCAACACCCGGCCCTCCGGCGGGCTGCACCAGCTGCGGCTCTGCGGTCTGAACCTGCCGTGGACCGCGGTGCAGCTCGCACTCGGCGAGTCGCCGGTCACCGCGTTCCCCGCGGACCTGCTCGACACCGAGTACACCCTGGTCTCCGGCATCCAGCCGGTGCTGCCGCGGCAGCGCACCCGCGACTGGGAGCGCACCCCGGCCGCCGCCGTCTGAGGCACCGGCCCGCCCACAGCGCACGGACTCCCGACGCGCGGGCGGGCCCGCCGGTGCCGAAAGCGAGGAGCGAGGGCGACACCCGCCCCGAGCCGAAGGGCCCGCCGACGCGAGGGCAACACCCGCCCCGAGCCGAAGGGCCCGCCGACGCGAGGGCAACACCCGCCCCGAGCCGAAGGGCCCGCCGACGCGAGGGCAACACCCGCCCCGAGCCGAAGGGCCCGCCGACGCGAGGGCGACACCCGCCCCGAGCCGAAGGGCCCGCCGGTGCCGAAAGGGAGGAGCGAGGGAGCGCAGCGACGGAGCGACGAGTGTCGGCGCCGGGTCAGGAGGGCCCGGAGGCGAGCGGGCGACAACACAGCGCCCGGAGGCGAGCGGGCGACAGAACGGCCCGGTCAGCCGGCCGGTCCGTCCCAGTCCAGCGTGGGCGGCAGCACGCCCTCCAGGGTCAGCAGCCAGCGCTTGATCTCGATCCCGTGCGGGCCGCCGCCGAAGCCGCCCAGGCCGTCCGCGGCCACCACCCGGTGGCAGGGCACCAGCAGCGCGAGCGGGTTGGCACCCATCATCTGCCCCACCGTCCTGGCTGCCAGGCCGGGCTCCGACACGTCCTCGAAGACGCCGCTGCGGGCCGCGAGTTCGCCATAGGTGATGGTGTGCCCGTAGCCGGTGTCCGCCAACAGCCGCTCCAGCACCACCCGGTGCGGGCCGGAGGCGAACCTCCAGTCGATCGGCAGGCCCAACTCTCTGCGCCGGCCGCCGAAGTACTCCTCGAGCCGCCCGGTCAGCATGTCGACCACCCGCTGCTCGGTGCACTCCGGCACGCCGGCCTGCAGCCCCGCCACCGACTCGCCGGAGTACGAGGCCGCGGCGACGCCGACCGGCGTGACGGCGAAGCGCATCGGCCCGCTGGGCAGGGGCGTCGGCACCGCGACCCAGGACAACTGCTCCATACCCCGGAACCTACTCCGTCGCGGCCGCCCGCAGGGCCGCGGTGTCGAAAACGACCGTCGAATCGACGACCAGGCCGTCGCGCAGTTCCATCCGGTCCACGCCCTCCCACTGCACCGGCCGGCCCTCCACCGTTGCCCCGGCCCGCCAGGCGATGAAGGAGACCGAGCCGTTCCCGGCGTCCGCGACGACCTCGAGCCGCAGGTCGGGGAAGCGCGCCAGCGCACCGGCGACCTGCTGCGACCAGCTCTCCAGGCCCCGGATCGGCTCGGCCCGCCCGGGCCAGCGCAGCACGATGTCCGGCGCGCTCAGCCCGCCCAGCCGGGCCGGGTCCGGCGCGTCCCAGAAGTCCGCCCAGCGCGCCACGAAGTCCCCATGTGCATCGGCCATGCCCGCCACCCCTGTCCAGTTGCATACCTTGAGTACGTACTTCGGGTATGCAAGTTACGTACCGCTAGTATGCGTGTCAACACCGGCAGCGGAAGACGGCGGACGGCATGGCACGGCGCACCCAGGCGGACAGGTCCGAGACCACTACGCGGCAGATCGTCGCCGCGGCCGCCGAGCACTTCGGCACCTCGGGGTACGCCGCCACCTCCATCGACGACATCGCCCGCACCGCGGGCCTCACCAAGGGCGCCGTCTACCACCACTTCGACGGCAAGCCCGCCCTGCTCCGGGCCGTCTTCACCGGCGCCGAGGAACAGCGCGCCCGCCGCCTCGCCGAGGCCGCCGCCGGCCTCGAACCCTGGGCCGCCGTACGGGCCGGCTGTCACGCCTTCCTCCGCAGCTGCCTCGACCCCGCGGTACGGCAGATCCTGCTGCTCGACGGGCCCGCCGTCCTCGGCTGGGACGAGGTCCGCGCCGTCGAGGAGGCGCACTCCACCGCCCTGCTGCGCCAGGGCCTCACCAGGGCGGCGCCGGCCGACGACCCCACGATCCGCACCCACCTGCTGCTCGGCGCGCTCTGCGAAGCGGGCATGCTGCTGGCCAGGGCGGCCGACCCGACCGCCGCCCTGGACCTGATCACCGCCGAGGTCGACGCCCTGCTCGACGGCCTCGCGGCCCGTACCCCGCGCTGAGCAGCCTCACCTCACAGGTGCTCGGCCAGGTACTGCGAAAGGTGCCGGCACCATTCGGTGAGTTCGCCGCGGGACTGCGCCTTGCCCTCGCACAGCCCGGCGACCTGGGCATCACCGAGCCGGCTCGCGCCGGACGCCTCCAACATGTGCGCCATCTCCCCGAGCATCGCCGACAGCCGCTTGGCATCGTCGTGGCTGAGCATCACCAGCGCATCGGTGTGGCCGATCGTGACAGAACCGGGCATCGCGGCCTCCCGCGGGTCTCACGCCTGCCGCCAGGCGTCTCCGACCCCCTGTCCACCGTACGACCGCCGCCCGGCTCCGGCGCGCCCGTCACGCAGTGAACGGGACACACGGCGGGTGGCCGCAGCGCCCGGCGGCAGGGCGCGGGCCGGAGAGTGCGTCCTGCTGCCGGCAGAGGCCACGGGACGCCCCGAGCAGCTTGGCCGGAGCCGAGTGCGGCGGTCCGTGCCGTCCCGGGCGCGCGGAGCACTCCTCACAGACTGACGGATGGTCGGATAACCGTTTGAGCGCCTGCGAAGCACCTGACATGCTGTCGGCCGGCTGTCCGCTGGACGGGCGGCCAGGGGGCAGCGGGCCCATGGCACCGCAGAGGTACGGAGCAGCGTGTCGGCGCTGCAGCGCCGCACCGGGCGTCCCCGCCCACGATCGTCACCGTCTTTTGCGCAACACGAGGTTCTTACATGACGAATGCACAGCAGCAGGCCCGGTTCGAGCAGCCGTCGCAGGCACCGGCACGACGGGCCGGGTACCGCGGCGGCCGCACCCGGCTGCTGTGCGCCGCCCTGGTCGCCGCCGCGGTGGCCGTGGGCGGTACCGCCTGCGCCGGCTCCGACAAGGGAGCCGGCAAGGGCTCCGCCTCGGCCCGGGCAGAGGTGTTCGGCCCGAAGGGCTACCGCGGCCTCGGCCCGGGCACGACCAAGGACGCCGCGCTGGGCAGCGGCGCCCTGCAGAGCGCGCCGATGTCCGCCCTGACCGGCTGCACGGTCTTCGCGTACCACGACGGCCCGGCCCCCGACCCCGCCGTGATCGCCGCGGAGAAGGCGGCCGCGGCGAAGACGAAGGAGGCCGGCGACAAGGCGGACAAGGCCAAGGCCGATGCGGACGCCAAGCGGGCCGGTGCCGGCGCCTCGGCGCAGGAGTACGCCGAGGACGCCAAGCGCTCGGCGGAGGTCGCACAGCTGCTCGCCGACTCCACCACCGCCATCGCCGACGAGACCAAGCTCCTGGTCGCCCGCGAGAAGGCCTTCGAGGCGGTCGGCGGCGCCAAGTTCGGCACCACCGGGCAGCTCAAGCAGCTGGTCGCCCCGCCGAAGGCCCGTACCGCCGAAGGCCTCGGCACCGGCTCCACCGAGGACGACCTGAAGAAGGCGCACCCCGCGGTCAAGGCCATCGAGGGCGGCTACACTCTGCCGGTCGACGGCGCACAGGACTGGGAGCTGGTCTTCGCGGTCGACGGCGGCAAGGTCACCGCGATGTCGCTGTTCAACACCGCGGTGAAGTGCGCCTGACCGCACTGCACCGGTCGGCCGCCGACCCCGGGTCGGTGGCCGACGTGCCGGTCCACCGCACGGCCCTCCGCACCGGCAGGCCGTTGACCTGCACATAAGCCGATGCGCCGGTCGGGACGGACGCAGCTGCGTTGTGGCGGCGGTGGTCGGGTAGTGGGCGGAATCGGTGCGGGAACGGGCTGTCGGAGAACCTGCCGCTAGCCTGCGGCGCCATGAACTCGACACCAGGCAGACGGCTGGACGAGCCCACCAGGTCCAGCCCACCGACGAACAGGGATTCCCGGTTCACGAACCCCGAACGGAACCGTCCTCCCGGTCCGGGCTCCGGAGTCACCGGACCCCGGCGCAAGAGCCCCACGAGCCCGGACCCCGAGCGCGTGGACCCCGATCGCCTGAGCCCCGGCGCCGGCATCCTCAAGCCCAGGGACGCGACGACCGGGACCTCCGAGACCACGGGCAGCCGGGGAGCCGGCCCCGACTCCGACGGGGCACCCACCGGCCCCTCCGCGAGACCCAGCGGCTACCTGTCCGCGCTGATCGCCTACGGCATGCTGAAGCTGATCGGTTTCGCGGTGCTCATGGAACTCCTGGCCGCCTCCGGCCGGTACCGCACCAAGGACTCCCGCTTCGGCGGCGGCACCCACGTCTGGGACGTCGTCGGCTCCTGGGACGGCTGGTGGTACCAGCAGATCGCGGCCCACGGCTACCAGTTCCACCTGCTCCCACCGGCCGGCCAGTGGGACTCCGCCGCCTTCCTCCCGCTCTACCCCGGTCTGATCCGGCTGGTGTCCCTCACCGGCCCGGGTACCTACGGCGCCGGGATGCTGCTCTCCGTGGCCTTCTCGTTCGCCGCCGCCGCCGGCGTCTTCGCGGTCACCGCACGGCTGCGCGGCAACCGGGCGGGTGTGATCGCGGCCGGCCTCTGGGCGGTGTTCCCCGGCTCCGGTCTCGAGTGGGCCGTCTTCGGCGAGTCCCTGTTCGTCGCGCTGGCCGCCTGGACCTGCTACGCGCTGATGACCCGGCGCTGGTTCACGGCCGGAGCACTGGCCCTCCTCGCCGGTCTCAGCCACCCCGCTGCCGCCGCGCTGATCGCGGTCGTCGGCCTGTCCGCCCTGGGCGCGCTGGTCCGCCGCCAGAAGATCACCGGCCCGCTGGTCGCGCTCCTGATCGCGCCGCTCGGCCTGCTCGGCCACCTCCTCCGGGTCGGCGACCGCACGGGCGAGTTGTTCGGCTACGCCGAGGCGAAGCAGGACGCATGGCTGAGCCACTTCGGCCACAACACCCGGCACGCCGTCACCGATCTACTGCTCGACCGCGGCACGTCCTCCCACCCCACAGCAGATCTGCTCGGCCTGCTGACGCTTCTCGCCGCCCCCTGCCTGCTACTGCTGCTGCTCCGGCTGCGTCCGCCGCTGGTGCTCACCCTCTACGCTGCGCTGGTCCTGATCCTGGGCCTCGGCACCGGTCGGCTCTTCGAGCACGCCCCCGGCTACCTGCTGGTGGCCTTCCCCCTGGTCATTCCGATCGCCACGGCGTTGCGCCGCCTCGCACTGCCCTCGCTGACCGTCGTGCTGGCCGTCGCGGCAGCCGCCTCCGGCTGGTACGCAGGCTTCGTCCTGTTCGAGTTCGGCGCGGCGTAGCCTGCGCCGTGCACAGTTTCCGTCCGGCCAACGGGGGTTGGCCGGGCCCTTCCGCTCCCGCCGGGGCCGGCTGTGATGCGCGTCACGGGAACCCGCCCGTGATGCCGGACAGCCGACAGGGGTGACCACAGACATGCGAACCCGGGTGCGGGCCGGGGACCCCGATGCCTTCGCGGAGCTCTTCGACAGTTACGCCCGCACCGTCTACAACCATGCGTTCCGCCTGACCGGGGACTGGTCCGTGGCCGAGGACGTCATGTCGGCGACCTTCCTGGAGGCGTGGCGGCTGCACGACGCGGTGGAACCCGAAGGGGGCTCACTCCGGCCGTGGCTGCTGGGCGTTGCGACCAATCTCGCGCGCAACCACTGCCGCAGCAATCGGCGCTACCGGGCCGCGGCCGCTGCCGCCGCCGCGGCGGTACCACTCGTACCCGACCACGCCGAGGAGGTCGCCGGCCGGCTCGACGACCGGCTGCGCATCGCCGTCACGCTGAGGCAACTGGGTGCGCTGCGGCGGCCCGAACGCGAAGTCCTCCTCCTGTGCCTGTGGGAGGGCCTGGAGTACGCCGAAGCCGCTCAGGTCCTCGGCGTCCCGCTCGGCACCGTTCGCTCCAGGCTGTCCCGGGCCCGCACGAAGCTGCGCAAGCTCGCCGACGCGGAACTGAAGAAGAACAGGTGGGAACTCGCCGGTCGCCCGCGACAGACACATGGCGACCGCGCGAACGCGGTCCGGCCCGCACAGGAAGGAATCCGATGAACGCCAACCTTTCCCAGCCCCACCCGGCCGAGCGGGGGGAGATCGAGCACCTCCTGCCGTCCGCGGAGCGGGAACTGCCGGCGGGCCGCCACCAGTTCCACAAGGAGCGCCTCATGACCCGGATCCACGACGACCTTCGCTCCGCCGCGGCCCCCGCCCGGCCCGGTTCCACCACGAACCCGCGCAGCCCGTTCCTTCGCCGTGCGTTCCTCCTGCCCGCGGCAGCCTGCGTGCTGGCCGGCACCATCGCGACCGGCGTCCAGGTCCTCGGCGACCGGGGCGCCGCCGACAACGGCTCCGGGGTCGCCTCCGGCCCGGTGCTGACCACCCGGATCGGCACCGCCGACCCCAAGGGTGCCACGCAGCTCCTGGACCGCATCTCGCTGGCCGCCGCGACCGTCTCCGGTCCGTCGCCGGTGCGCGAGGACCAGTTCGTCTACATCGGTACCAAGTCGGCCGGCTCCCACGTGCAGAGCGTGAACGGCAAGAGCAGCCTGGTCGGCGACGAGCTGCACCTGCGCCAGACCTGGAACTCCCCGGACGGCACCAAGGGCTGGCTGATCGAGGCCGGCACCACCGGTCCCGGGGGCATCACCCTGGCGGGGCCCACCGAGACGGGCCAGATGCCGAAGGCGACCCTCAACGCCCCCACGTACAACTACCTCGCCGCTCTGCCCACCGACCCCGACGTGCTGCTGCGGAAGATCTACACGGAGACCCGGGGCAAGGGCCGCACCCCCGACCAGGAGGCGTTCACCACGATCGGTGACCTGCTGCGCGAGAGCTACCCGCCGGCCGCGCTCACGGTCGCGCTCTACAAGGCCGCAGCGAAGATCCCCGGGGTGGTCAAGGTGGACGACGCGGTCGACGCCGCCGGCCGGCACGGGGTCGCGGTCGCCCGCCTGGACGAGACCTCCGGCCAGCGCACCGAATGGATCTTCGACGACAAGACCCTCGCTTTCCTCGGCGAGCGCACCGTCCAGGTGGAGGGAACCTCCGGTGAGGGCCTGATCAAGCCCGGCACGGTGGTGTTCACCCATGCCGTCATGACCCGCGCGATCGTCGACCGGATCAAGCAGACCCCCGCCCAGGCCGGATGACCGGCCGGCCCGCAGAGCAGGCAGCCCCCCTCCACCCGCAGACCGATCCGGAGAAGACCGTGAAGACGACCCGTCCCGCCCTCCTCGCCGCGGCAGCACTGGCCACCGCAGGGCTGGTCTCCGCGCCGGCGCCCGCCCTGGCGGCCCGGGAGTGAGCACCTGCACCGACGAATTCTTCGGGTGCACGTTCTACTGCGGCGGCGAGTACGAGAACGGCAAGGCGCTCTTCGAGTTCGGCAACGGCACCCGGGAGATCTTCGCCATCGGGACCGACCGCGCCGTCTGGACCCGCTGGACCAACCCCGGTGGCGGGCTGAGCCGTTGGACCACGCTGGACGGCTACTCGACGATCCGCCCCACGCTCGTCCGCCAGGGCAGGGACGCCTTCGGCGTCATCATCCGGGACAACGTCGGCATGCACTGGCAGCGCGACCGCAACGCCGCCGGCCGCTGGAGCGCCTGGCACCACTGACCGGCTCCCCGCCGGAGCACCGGAAGCGCAGCTCCGTCCGGCACGTGAGCGGGGATGCCCTGGCCGGCCGTCCGTACCGCTCGAACAGCCAGGAAGGCCGGCTCCCGAGGATCACCCTCGTGAGCCGGCCCTTCCGGTGTTCATGGAGCTGAGCCCCCTGCCGGGTTCGGACCGACGACCCCGCTTCACAGGGATTGGCGTGGGGCACCTCGCCCGCCCTGGGGACGATGACCGATGCACTGGTTGAGGCAACCGCCTCCGGACGGCAGGACGTGATCACCCTGCGTGGGCGGTGGATTCACGCACCTCGCCGCTCCATCGCCGCAAGACCGAGCTTCATCCCCTCCTCGGCGGTGACCGCCGGATACGTATTGATCTGGAAGACGTCACCCCAAGTCAGGCCGATGTCCATGAACGGGGAGAAGTTCTCGGCCTCGAACACCGCCACGAGCGCGGGATTCTCGGCCGCGGTCCAGTACTCACCCAGCACCGTGAGACCGTCCGGGTACTGCCACTGGGCGCGGCGGGCCAGCGCACCGTCGCGTTGCTCCGGGGTGAGCCCGGGCTGCCAGCTGAGGGTCATGACGTAGAGCACGATGACTCCCTGGAGGATGGGGACAAACCGTTCGAAGTGGTTTCTCCCGACGCCTTCACGCTATGGGTGGGCCACTCGTGCCGCACTTCGACCGAACGCTCGGCCGAGGTCGCCCACCCGGCGGTGGAATCTCAACGACCAAGTCAAGCCGCCGGCATGCTTCTTGCCCTGGGGGGACCTGTCGCAGGATTGCCGAACCGAGCGGCATCTCGCGCGCCGCTACCGCCCGCACAACTGTCCGACAAGCGCGTTTCCTTGATCCCGGTCCGGAAGGAAGAGCCATGTCGAGCCGGCCCTTCCGGCGTTCTTGGCGCTGAGCCCCCTGTCGGGTTCGAACCGACCTGCAGGTCAGCGCCATGCGCCTGGTTTCGTGATCCACCCCTGGATGACTCCCGCTGCGCCATCCGCTCACGCAGCTCCACGCCTGAGGAAGCCCGAACGGCCACGAACGTCGCCAGGGGCGGCGCGCGCAGCATGGACGACCCACTCGAAGGAGCCGGCATCACCGGCACCGGACGTCCGGCGGCCCATTCTGCGGCAACCTCAGTTTCTCCTCCGTACGACCCCACAACCGCTACCTTCTGCACGGGAACAAGTTTTCGGCCGATGGAGTGAGAGCATGCAGCCGCTGGAGCCGGACGATCCGCAGGAGCTGGGCGACTACCGACTGCTGGGGCGGCTCGGCGCCGGTGGCATGGGCCGGGTCTACCTGGGGCGGACTCCCGGCGGCCGCACGGTGGCAGTGAAGGCGGTCCGGCCGGACCTGGCCCGGGACGCCGAGTTCCGGGAGCGGTTCCGCCGGGAGGTCGCCGCCGCCCGCCGGGTCGGCGGAGCGTGGACCGCCCCCGTTCTGGACACCGACACCGAGGGCCCCCAGCCCTGGGTCGCCACCGGCTTCGTGGCCGGCCCCTCGCTGGCCGCCGCCGTGAACGAGCACGGCGCACTGCCCGAACCCACCACCCGGCTGCTCGGCGTCGGCCTCGCCGAGGCGCTCGCCCACGTCCACGCCCTGGGCCTGGTCCACCGCGACGTCAAACCGTCCAACGTGCTGCTCACCCTGGACGGCCCCCGGCTGATCGACTTCGGCATCGCCCGCGCCCTGGACGCCTCCACCGGCTTCACCCGAACCGGGCACGTGGTCGGCTCACCCGGCTTCATGTCCCCCGAACAGGCCCAGGGGCAACCCGCCGGACCGGCCAGCGACATGTTCTCGCTCGGCGCGGTGCTCGCCCTCGCCGCCAGCGGCCGCCCGCCCTTCGGAGACGGCGTCAGCGGCGCTGTCCTTCTCTACCGGGTGCTGCACGAACAGCCCGACCTGTCCACGCTCGACTATCCGTTGCGCGCCGTCATCCTCGCCTGCATGGCCAAGAACCCCGAGGCCAGGCCCACCCCGCAGCAGCTGCGCGAACGCCTCGACCCCGACGCCAGCGCCGCCGGCCGACTCGGCAGCAGCAGTTGGCTGCCCGCCGACCTCGCCGCCTCCGTCGGGCGTACCGCCGTCCGCCTGCTCGACCTGGAGACCGACGGCCCGGCCCCCGCCCCGACGCCCCCCGCCCCGCTCTCCGGCCACCGGACCCACGACACCGTCACCACCCCGCCCCCGCCGCCGGGGTTCGGGCCGCCGGCCCCGGGCGTCTACGGCCCCGCCGAACCACTGCCCTACGGCCCACCGGCCCCGCCACCGGCGCCCGGGCGGCGCGGTCGGCCGATCGCGGGGATCACGGTCGGCACGCTGTTGGTGGCGGCCGCGGTCGGCTACGGCATCACCCGACTGGACCGGTCCGGCGGCACCTCGGGCGCCAAGGCCACCTCCTCGGCCGGAGCCGCCCCACCGGGCTCGGCCACTCCGGGCAGCGACGAGGCGACCGACCGCGCGTCGGACCCGCCCGCGTCGAAGTCGCCGTCCGGAGACCCGGAGGCGAACGGCGACCGGGCCGCCTTCATCGGCATCTGGGGAGCGCAGGTGGGCCGCACGGACGCGGTCACCGTGACAGTCCACAACACCCGGGTCAACGACCCGAACGCCGCCGAGGGCTATGTGATCACCGCAGGCGGCCACTGCGACGCGGCATGGACGCTGACCTCCGCGTCCAGCACCAAGCTGCGCTTCACCTCGCGGCTGATCGAGTCCAAGGGCGTGAAATGCAGCGCCGCCGGACAGCGGGAGCTGGAGCTCCTTCCGGACGGCACCCTGCGGTACACGATGATCGACGGCGGTACCACCGTCGACTCGCTGGTACTGACGAAGGCGCCCCCTGGAATATCAGGGTGAACACCACGACAGCGTGGACGGTGTGCAGCTACAGGTGGCCGCGGCCGTCGCTGAGGCGGTGACCGGAGCGCCGAGCAGGACACCGCAACGACGAGTACTGACTGGACGAGTACTGACTGATGGTCAGGAACGCCGGGGCGGCGTGTGCTACAGATCGGAAACAGTGATCGTCCGGGCTGTGCGGGGGCACCCACGGCTGAGGCATATTCCCTCCAGACCCACAGTTCCTCCACCACATCGCCACTCGACGTCCAGGAGTTCGCAGATGCACGAGCAGCCATCCGGGTTACCCGCACAGCCGCCGGACGGGAACGTCCCGCCACCACCCTCGTTCCCACCCGCCTACGGTCCGCCTCCGCACGCGTACGGGCCACCGCCGGTCGGGGGGAACCAGCCGGCACCGGCCCGGCCCTCCCGCACCGGGCCGTGGATCGCGCTGGGGATCGTCGGCGCGATCGTCCTGGCCGGCGCGGCGTTCGCCGTGACGAGGTCGGGGGACACCACGCAACCCGGCACGGCCCCGGCGGGTGCTGCGGCGACTCCGGCCGGAGGTGCGGCCCCACCGGCGGTGGGCGACGCAGGGGCGGGTTCGGGCAAGCAGGCGCCGGGCGCGGGGAACCAGACGATGGGTCGCCTCCACCTGCCCGACACCTTCCTCGGGATGAAGCGCGACGACGATGCCCCCGGGACCGCGGCGATGCGGCAGCGGGCCGAGGCCATAGCGCAGGACGACCCGCACAAGCACGTCATCGTGACCACGTACAAGAGCGGCCAGTTCGGGGAGAACCACATGGAGGTCTTCGCGGTCGAGAGCGACGTCCCGTTCTCCGAGGAGGACCGCACCGAGGCGCTGACCGACATGAATGACGGCTCGGCGGACGTGCCGGGCATGAAGGTGACCCATGGCGAGGTCAAGGACGCGGACCCGGGACCGCTGGGCGGCGTCATGAAATGCAAGGTCACCTTCACGAAGATCGAATCGACGGACGCGTTCGGCAACCACCAGTTCAGCTCGACCATCTGTGCGTGGCTGGACGGAAACACCTACGTGACCGTCGTCGACGGCGACAGCACGACCGGGCTCGCCAAGGCCGCGGACCACGTCCGCCAGTTCCGCGCGCAAGCAGAGACCCGCCGGTAGCACGCCCGGCTCCGAGGGCAGGCGCGCCACCGGCCCACCGGCCAGTGCGGGCTGTGGCGCCCTTGACCCGCGCCACGACGGCGCCCACAAGGTGAGCGCGCCTCGGCGAGCCAGACATTCAACCATCGACCCACGCCCCGGCAGCTTCAGCGCAGGCGACGAAGGAGGCCGTTGGCCTGCACTCCCGTGCAGGCCAACGGCCTCCAAGATCCGTGAGCACCGCTTTTCAGAGCGCTGGGTCATACCCGGACCAGTGTCCGACATGCCCCGGAATTATGTCCGTTCTGGAGCCCCCTGTCGGGTTCGAACCGACGACCCCCGCTTTACAAGCTCGACATGCCACTTCGCCCTGGTGCAGCACCGGTCTCAGCAGGCAGGAAACCATCGCAGCTACGGATGGGGCTGCTTGGCAACGTGCGTTGCCGTTGATGTCGGATGCCGATGTCGGCGACTCGACCGGCGCTCGGGGTGCACCTGGTCGTGGAGCCCGCCGTGTCGCCGCTTGACGCCCCAGCGGGCCGGGTGCCGGTGCGCGGCGGCGCCCACATAGTCGAGCACCCGCTGCGGATCGCCCTGCCGGCGGCGTCCGCGGCGGGCAGAAGGGAGTCGCGCATCTGCCGCAGCGCCGTCTCCTTTCGCTTACGGGGCGTGTCGACGACCCACGGTGCGACCTCCTCGCGGGACGCTCCGAGACGTTGTGCCCATAGCACTGGGCAAGCAACACGCCAGCCCCGTCGCGCCATTGGTGAACACGAGCGCAGGAGAGCCGACGGCTCCTGACTACGATCCCCAATTCTATTTCAAGAGCCGCTACCCCTTGTGACATTTTCCGTCAATACCTAGCGTAGTCCATGACCGGAAAACAGGGCGCCTGGTTCACAATGCAATTATTGATCCCGAAGGAGGTGATGGATCAACACTTCTCGATCTGAATTGAGCCACCGAGGAGAAAACCATGCGACGTATCGCTACCGTGCTTGCTGCCGCGACCTTCGGAATCGCTCTGGGCGTCGCTCCGGCATTCGCCGACAGCCCGCACTTCCTGTTCGCCAACAACAGTGTCAGCAGCACGACAGGCGCCCTGACGACCGCGTTCAAGGACGCCGGCCTCGGCACCGGCACGAGCAGTGTCCAGATCTCACTCACGGTGGACAACGCGTCCGCCGTCTACCAGTGCTTCAACAACGGAGGCAACCACCCGAAGGCCGGCAACAAGACAACCGTGTCGCAATCCCTCAACACCACAGGCACCTTCCCTGTGCGCAACGGACAGACCACCGGGAGCCTGACGGTCGGCCCGCCTGGCCCGGGTAGCTTCAGTTGCCCGAACGGCCAGACCCTGTACCTGCAGTCGGTTACCTACACCGGGACGAATGTCTCGGACGCAACCGGCAACACCTTCCACGCCACCCCCGACCCGATCGGCACCGGCAACATCCACATCGCAGTCGGATAGACCCACGCCCAACCGTCGAGCCCCCTCCCCATGAGCGGGAGAGGGCTCGACTTCGCGCCGTGGTCACGCCGCTACCGATCCGCCGGGACTGTCCGCGCCGCCATGACCTACCAGGCCTTGTCTCGCTTGCCCAGCACTGGCTCATCGACCGGGCGCCGTCCCGGGAGTGTCTGATCTGAATTAAATTAGATCTCGCAGTAGGCGAGGGCAGCATCATCCCCGGCCTTGTAACGTGGCCATCGCTGGCCGTCGGGATCTGTCGCTTCGACTTCCCTCACCTTGCTGATCAGGCGGGCGGGACCGCCCTCACGGAGCATGGCAAACGCGTCGTCCCACCCGACCATCCTGTATTCAGTTACCAGTCGGGACACACCGTCCGACATGACGGCCGCGGAGCGCACACTCTCCCGCAGCACAGAGCCCGTCAATGCATGCTCAGCAGCTTCGGGGCCTCCAGCTGCGACCCAGTAGCCACCCAGGGTGTTCCGAGTAAGCCGCTGAGCCGTGATCATGCGTCTGACGCTATCGAGGTGCTCGGGTGATCCTGTCGCGTAGCGCTCGGTCTCCGCCCGGAGATCCGGCACCACCGAGTCCACGCGGAGATCAGTGTGAACGGAGTAGCCGTCGACACCTTCGTAGACCACAGGGGAGTCCGCGAGGATCAGGTGACTGTACTGGTCCGCTTCTTCTCGCAGGATGGACACGGTGGCGGACGGCGTGCCCGGGTTCTTCAAGTCGCACTGGGGATGTAGCTGCGCCACCTGATCGAGCGCCCGCGCCAGTCCCTCGACGAGAGACCTGTCGGGTGCTGCCAGTTCGGCGATGATGCGACCGCCAAGGCTGGCCACGTACCAGGGCACACCGTGTTCACATCCCGTATCGAGCCCTGCCGTGCTTAGCCCGTCTAGCACCACAGCAACTGACGGTGTCGCGGCGACCCAGTCCTCATTCGGCCCGGTTCCGCCGGGTTCTGTTGCGAGCGAGACTCGCATGTCAGGCCTCGTGCCGGTAGATCGGAGTCACGCGGGTGCTCTCCAGTACGTCCAGAGTCTCGGGGTCATATCGGCACGAGATCAACGTGGAGAAGCGCCGCGTCTTGACCTCTCGGTACAGGTCGGCCAAGTGGTTCTCCAGATAGTGCACGACGCCGTTGGCGCCGATCGCGTGGATGCCGGCGATGTACAGGAAGGTGCCCTTCCCATCCAACCGCGGAAGACGCGCCAGGTAGCCCACGTCGCCAGCCGTGCCGTCCGTGTCCAGTGGTGACCTGAACTCGGTGTTGGTCTTCAGGTCTACCAGGTGCCAGGCGGTGTCTTTGCGGAAGCGGAGGTAATCGTCACCTTCGAGTACCTGCGCGATGATCGGCGACAACCGGGGCCCACAGATGACCACCAGGTGTTCGCGGTTGAGGTTCACAATGCCAGTGGGAGGGATCACCTCGTAGTCGGCTTCGAGCTTCATGCCCGCCATGAGCTTCCGCAGGTGCTCGAAGTTCTTGAGGTCTTCCCGTGTGACGACCTCGCTCGGGTTCTGGTCCGGGGTCTTGCTGGCCTCGTACTTGCCTGCGACCGGGATGGTGACGGGCCCGACACCGAAGAACGCGCGCTCGGGGGGTGGACCGGCGGCGGCGAGTTGACCGACCCTGCCGCGGCTCACGCCGAGAAGGGCGGCGATTTCCGCCTGAGTCATGCCAGACGCTGAGGCTTCCTCGATGGCTTCCCTGCGGATTCGGGACAGCTCGACCACGCGGCCCTGATAGTCCGCCATCAGGTCGATCGCCGCCTTGGCCCTGTCGACGGGCGGGGCGATGCCCGCCACCCGCTCCAGTTCCTCGTGCACGATGATCTCTTCTCTGCTTAGGGGGCATAGCAAGGCTACCGCCAGGGGGGCTTGACGCAAAGGACCGGCCTGCCTACCTTGGGTATCGCGGCAAGGGGATATCCCCCCTAGGCAATCCTTAGCCCTTCTTTGGGCTGCCCTGAGCTGCGCCGATGCGCCCGGAGGGGTGGTGTGACAGCCCCCCGATGGAAGCGCGTGTTGCTTGAGAACTCCATAGGTCCCGCCGAGAACCCTGCGCGGCAGCGCACGAGGAGGTGATCGGGGTGAGGCGGAGGCAGACCGAGTTGGGCGGCCCGTAGTGGGCCCCTGCGGGGGTGAGGGTGCGACTCCCTCCCCGTCCACGGACAGCCACGGCGTCGGATGCGCCGGGCTGTCGCCATCGGGCCCGTGAGGTGGGGCTGCCGCGCGTTCCTGGCCGGGATCGCGGCAGCCCCTCACGGGCCCACCCGCCATTGGAAGAGGTAGACCCGTGAAGTCGATTGTTGCAGGCCAGTGTGCCGCGAACTCGGAGGAGTTCGCGGAGCTGGCGTTGGGCGTGGACTCGGAGCTGTTCGCCGGCGTGTCCGGTGAGTCGGCGATCGACCGCACCGCCCGGATGGACGCCGCCGCCGCGGTGCTGGCGGACCTGCGCCGGGAGGACCCGGAGCTGGCCGCCTACGCGGAGCGTCTGATGGCCGCCGCCCCGGTGCCCCTCACCACGACCCGCCGCACGGTCAACCGCCCGCGGCGGGTGCTGGGGGTGGCGGCCTGATGGGGCGTCTGCGTGAGGCCGCCAAGCGAGCGGCCATCTCGTTCTGCATGGACGGGAACGGGAACCCGGCCGGCGACCGCCGCGCGGCGACGCTCGGCGGCCTGCTGTCGTCCGCCGCCGCGAACCAGGGCCACCCGGCTGCCGCCGTCGCGGCGTCCGTCCTCGCCGCCACGGCGCTCGCCGCCGGACAGGCGGTGGGCTACCCGGAGCCGCCCGAGGGCGGATACGCCGGCTTCACCACGGACGGCGACAAGCCGCGCCGGAGGTGGTTCCGGTGAGCCGAGCAGGCAAGTTTTGGATGGTCCTCGGCCTGCTCACGGTGGTCGGCATGGCGTTCCGCGTCTCGTGGAACGCGCTGCGGGACGTGGTCGCCGCGATCGGCGCCGACCCGCAGGCCGCGTTCGTCTACCCGATGGTCGTCGACGGCCTGATGGCCCTCGCCCTGGTCGCCGCCCTCATGCTCACCGGACCCGACCGCAAGTTCGCCCTCCGCGTGCTGGCTGGCTACACCGTCGCCAGTCTGGTCCTCAACTACGTCCACGGTCTGGTGCCCGCCCTGCACGACGGCGGCCGGGCCCGGTTGGCCGACTGGCCGCCCGCCCACTACGCCCTGGTCCTGCTCGCCAGTTGCCTGCCGGTCGGGTCGATCTACTTCGGATCGGACCTGGTCGCCAAGGTCCTCCACCACAAGCCCGAACCCGCAGAAAACACCCAGACCACTGCAAATCGGTCGGGGTCTGACCTGCGCGGATCGGCCGCCCCGGGTACGGCGGAGTCGGTCTACGAGTCGCCCGACCTGGCACCCGCCGCAGCGTCTCTCACGGAGCCGACTTCGCCCACGGTCGAGGCGGCGCCGGTGCGTCCGGTGCGGGTGGTGGCGGCGGTTGAGAGTCGGCCGCGTCGGACGACCGGCACGGTGCCGAAGTCGGCCCGCACCACCCGACCGACTCGCACCCCGGAGGAGCTGTTGGTCGAGGCCCGTACGGTCACGGCCGACTGGCCCGAGTCGGACCTGACCGCGGACCGACTGCGTACCACGCTCCGCACCTCTGCCGACCGGGCCCGCTTCCTGCGCGACGTGCTCAAGGCGGAGCGGGCCGCGGTCTCCCGGCCCGGCCTCGCCGCCGTCCCCGACCCTGTGGCCGATGATCCTGCGGCCGCGGCGAACTGACCGGAGGTCACCGTGAACGAGCACCTTCCCGCCGCCGACCTGGAACGGCTCGCCGCCCTGGTCGCAGAGATCAACGCCCACCGCCACCCGGCCCCGCTGCCGGTCCCCCAGCAGGCCGCCCCGCCCGCGGCGCGGCCGGTCGGCCAGTACGTGGCCGCCGGTGCCGGGGCGGCCGCGGTGCTGATCCCGGTGCTGCTCGCGACGACCGCGGCCCTGGTCGCCGCCGGTATGGCCGCCCTGTCGCTGGCGGTGACGGCTCTGGTGATCCGCTGGATCATCCGCGACATGCACCGCGGCTGACGGCTGCCCGCCCTCGCCCGGGATGCCGGGAGGGGGTGGGGAGCCGGGACAGCCCCGGCCCGCCCCTGACGGGAGATCCACAGCATGTCGTTCTTCGAGCTGGACCACGAGAAGTTCGGCGCCGACAACGTCGCCGACGCCGCCCGTCTGTTCCGGCTGTGCGCGAAGGCCAACCGGCTGGAACAGCGGGGCAAGTCCACCGCCCGCATCGAGGCCCAGATGGACCGCATCCAGGAGGACTCCCGGGTGCGGGCCGAGGCCCGGCAGGTCGAACGCGACGCCAAGCGCCGCAAGTAGCAGCGCCCCGGGGCGGCCGCCAAGCCGCCAAGCATCGACCGGCCGCCCCGGGCCCCCTGACCCGCAGTAGCAGACAGGAGAAGTCCCATCATGACCGACAGCTCCGCCACCGGGCCCGTCCTCGGGACCGTCCACGACCTCAACGAGCACCGCGCCACCCGGCCGCAGGTGCACCTGCTCAAGCCCGACACCGATCAGCCGCCCACCACCACGACGCAGGCCGCCCCGTCCGCGCCGATGGTGCCGCGGGTGCCGGTGTGGGTGCGCGGGGGCCGCGCGGTGCGGGTCGTCGCCACGCACGAGCGCACCCGCACCACGGGCCGGTTCGTGGTCCGGCATGGCTCCTACGTCCTCGCTGGTGGGGGTATCGCCGCGCGGCGGGCGTGGGACGGCCGGACGCTGGCCCGCTACGAGCGGATGATGCGCGCCGCCGAGGCCGCCGGCCAGCCGGAACAGGTGCTGGAGTGGGAGACCCGCGCCGCCGCGTTCCGCGCCGCCCGGCACAAGCGGCGCATGGACCTCATCACCTCCCCGATCGCGGTGGCGAAGGGGGCCGCGGTCGGGGTCGCGACCGCGGAGGGCGCCCTGCTCGCCCTCGGCGTGGTGCTGGCGATCGCGGAGAAGGACATCTCCCAGATCGTGGTGCCGACCATGACCGTGATCGACCTGATCCGGTGGGTGGTCGTCCTGATCGGCATCATCTGGGGGCCGGTCACGGTCGCCGGGCCGTGGCTGTTCCTCGCCTCGCTGTGGGCGATCGGCCGACACCGGCAGGCCGCCCCGGCATGGGCGATGCCCGCCGGGAAGACCACCACCGACGGCGCCCCCATCACCCCGTCCGTCGTGGTCACCGCGCTGCGGGACCTCGGCGTGGCACCGCTGCGGAACGCCATCAAGGAGATGGGCGACGCCGGGGCGGCGATGCTCGGCCCGATCCGGATTGCCGGATGCGGTGTCGAGGTCGACGTCACCCTCCCCTCCGGCGTTTCCACCGACGAGGTGCAGAAGCGCCGCCGGAAGCTCGCGGAGAACCTGTCCCGGCACGAGCACGAGGTGTTCGTGACGATCCCGCAGGCTGCCCGCACCGTCCGGCTGTGGATCGCCGACTCCGGGGCGCTGGACGAGCCGATCGGCCCGTCCCCGCTGGTCACCGACCCCGACGTCACGGCCGACCTGTACACCGGCCGGGCGCCGTGGGGTCAGGACCTGCGCGGCGATGCCGCCCTGTTGAGCCTGCTGCAGCGGCACCTGCTCATCACCGGCCTGTCCAACCAGGGCAAGACCGCGAGCCTGCGGGCGCTGGCCCTGTGGCTGGCGCTGGACACGTCGGTGGAGTTCCGGCTCGCCGACCTCAAGGGTGTCGGCGACTGGCGGATGTTCGACGGCCTCGCCACCGTCCTGATCCAGGGCCCCACCGACCAGCACGTCATCGAGGCCACCCACATGCTGGAGGCGGGCGTGCGGGAGATGGAGCGGCGGATCGCACTGCTGGAGCAGTCCGGCGCGACCGACGGCGTCACCCGCGACATGGCGCGCACCGACCCGAGGTTCCGGCCGATCGTGCTGCTGGTGGACGAGGCGCAGGTGGCGTTCATGTGCCCGGCGGTCGGCGAGGACAAGCGCCCGTACGGCGGGACGAAGGCCACCAGCCGCTACTTCATGGCTGCTCGCAAGCTCCACAACCAGGGACGGGCCGTCAACGTCATCCTGTGGCAGGGCACCCAGGACCCCACCGACCAGAACCTCCCCAAGCTGGTCCGCGAGGGCGCGCACATCCGCGCCTCGCTCGTGCTCGGCACGGAGGAGCAGGCCCGGATGGCGCTCGGCGACAAGGCCGTCAACGGCGGCGCCGCCCCGCACAAGCTCCGCCAGGGCCTCGACAAGGGCACCGTGGTCGTCGCCGGTGACGGGGTGAAGCTGGCCCCGGGCCAGTCGTCCATCACCATCCGCACGCACTTCATCTCCGGCGAGCAGGCCATCGAGGTCGCCGACCGCGCCAAGGCCCGCCGCGCCGGCGTCACCACCCTCACCGCCGTCGACCGGCCCGAGCAGGAGGTCGACGCGCTCGCGGACGTCGCCGCCGTGATCGGCGACGCCCCGCGGATGCGCACCCAGGAGGTCCTCGCCGCTCTCGCCGCCCGCAACCCCGGCGAGTACCGGGAGTGGACCTTCGCCGACCTCAAGGCGCTGCTGGAGGCTGCCGGGGCGGCGCCGTACAAGTCCGACGGACAGATGGTCGTCGCCCGGCAGCGCGTCGCCGACGCCATCGCCAAGCGGGACGAGCAGGCCGCCGACGACAGCGCCGACGGCGGCTTCGCGTAGAGGGAGCCGGCAGGGAGGCAGGGAGATCTCCCTCGCCCCCTCCCTGACCCCTTCCACCTGCCCTGATCTGCAAAGACTCCCTGACAGGGAGGCAGGGACCCACTGCTACGAGGTGCCCCGCCGGGCCCGGAAACGGGCCCGGCGGGGTGCCCCCTGCCTCCCTCCCGGCCACCACCTGGAGGCAACCGTGTTCACCGCTGACGCCGAGGTCCTGATCACCTCCTGCGAGGACGACCCCCGCGCCGTCGGCCGCACCGGCCGGATCGTCGACGAGGTCCCGCCCGGCCCCCTCACCGGCGGCCGCTGGACCGTCGACCGGATCGGCTGGCTCATCGGCCCCGTCCTGTGCCACACCCACGAACTCACCCCCACCGGCCGATGACCACCGCCCCGGACACCCCCGCGGCGACCGTGCCGACCTACCGATGGCGTTGCGCACCGGCCGGTCTCGCCACCCGCCGCCAGCTCCGCGCCCGCGGGCTGCGGCCCGGCGGACAGGACCCCGTCGCCGAGATCACCTGCCGCTCCCGCCTCGCCCGCCGCACCGGCGGGACCATGGTCGGCTACCTCTACCGCGTCGACCTCGCCCAGCCCGTCCGGCCGATGACCCCCGGCCGGGCCCGCGCCCTCGCCGCCGCCATGGCCGCCCGCCGCACCTGCCCCGCCTGCCGCCGCGACGCCGGATACGTCATCCCGACCTCGCTCGGCACCTGCTGGCCCTGCTCCAGCGCGGCCTAGCACCGCACGACAACGGCGGCCCCGATTCCTGGCCGGAGGGGGCCGCCGCCAATCCAGCACGCTCATAGAGAACTGGAGACCTCCAGCATGACCCAACCCACCCACATTCGGGGAGAGCACCTGCACGTGGCGCTCTCCCTGGGTGCCTCCGGGCTGCCCGCGATGCCGTTGCGCGCCGGGAAGGTGCCGTTCGGCAACTGCCGGGACTGCGCGGACAACGCGTGCGGCGGTCGGCCGAACATGAAGACCCCCGGCCCCTGCACCTGCCTGGCCCCCTGCCACGGCTGGGCCGCCGCCACCACCGACCCCGACATCCTCAACTCCCGCGTGTGGGGCCGGGCCTGGCGCCAGTCCGCCGGAGTGGCCTACCACCCCGGCGGCGCCGGCCTCACCGTCGTGGACCTCGACAACGAGGACGCCATCGCCTGGGCAGACGCCAACCTGCCCGCCACCCGGACCGTACCCACTGCCCGAGGCGAGCACTGGATCTACCGGGGCGTCATGCCCTCCGCCAACGGCGTGCGGCCCGGCGTGGACATCAAGTCCGCGATGTCCTATGCCCGGTGGCTCGGACCCGGCACCGGCCCCCTCACCACCCTTCCCGACGCCGTCCGCGCCTTGCTGGTCAAGGAGCCCACCCCGGTCCGGCCGACCTCGGTCACCGTGCCCGCCCCGGCCCGGGGCGGAAGGTGCCCGCACCGCACGCCCACCTACCTGGAGCGGGGCATTGCCATGGCCGAGCAGCGCATCACCGAGGCGGCCAGCGCGGTACACGCGACCGTATTCGGGGCGTTCCTCGCGGTGCTGTCCACGCACGGCCAGTGCGGCTGCCTGACCGAGGCACACACCGCCAGGCTGTTCGCCGCCGCACAGGCCAAGGGCGAATCGCTCCGGCACTGCACCGACGCATGGACCAACGCCCTGACCAGGCTGGGGATGTAGCCATGGCCGACGAGGAGAAGACCCCGGCCCGCGAGGTCATCGCCGACTACGCCCAAGCCCACTTCCGGTACTTCCGCACCGCGGACGGCACCGTGTACGCGCAGCGCAACGGCCACCCGGTGGCCCGTCCGATCCGCTCGCAGGGCACGACCGGCAGCCACCGCCAGGAACTCATGGTCAACCTGTTCAAGGACGGCGTCGGGGTGTTCAACGGGACCGCGTTGAAGGAGGCGCTGGACCTGATCGAGGCGCTCGCTCTGTCGGAGGAGGTGCAGCCGGTCCACATCCGTGTGGCCCCCGGGTTCGGCGGGGCGACGTGGCTGGACCTGGGCCGCGCGGACGGCCTGTCGGTGCGGATCCACCCGGACGGCTGGGACACCGCCGTCCCGGACCCGCGGGAGGTGTGCTGGCGGCGCACCCAGCTCACCGGCGAACTCCCGGTGCCCGAGAAGGACACCGACGGCAAGGGGATCGACCTGCTGTTCGGTCTGTGCAACTTCGCCAACGCCAGCTCCGAGTGCCTGGCGATGGCGTGGCTGATCGGCTGCCTCGGCCCGTCCGTGCCGGTCCCGGCCCCGTTCCTGACCGGTCCGCAGGGCGCGGGCAAGTCGACCGGCGGCCGGATGCTGGTGCGGATCATCGAGGGGATGAGCGGTGACCTGCGCCGCGCCCCGAAGGACGAGGAGAACCTGATCGCGGCGGTCGCGGCCGGATGGGTGACCGCCCTGGACAACCTCTCCCACATGACCCCCGACCTGTCGGACGCGATGTGCTGCATCGTGACCGGGGCCGAGAGCGTCAAGCGCGCCCTGTTCACCGACGGCGACGTGTTCCGGGTCGGCTACCGGCGGCCCCTGCTGCTGACCGGCATCGACGTCGGCGTCATCCGGCCCGACCTCGCCGAGCGGCTCCTGCCGCTGCGGCTGGAGCGGCCCGGCGTCCGGGTCACCGAGGCGCAGTTGTGGGCGGACTACGAGGAAGCCCTGCCGGTCGTGCTCGGGTCGCTGCTCGATCTGACGGTGAAGGTCCGGGCGGTGGAGGCGGAGACGCCCACGGACCTGCGGATGGCGGACTTCGCGCACCTGTGTGCGCAGCTCGACGCGGCGACCGGCCTGGGGGCGCTGGCCGCGTACCGGGCGAGTCTGGACGACTTGAACGACGACGTGATCGAGGGTGACCTGCTCGCGCAGACCGTCCTGCAGCACGCCGAGACCATCGCCCCGGGCACCGCGCAGCGCATGACCTCGACCGAGTGGCTGGCGTGCCTCGGCCGCGTCTACGCCGGGGAGGAGCTCCGGGCCCTGCCCAAGGGCTGGCCGACCACCGGCAAGGTGCTTTCCGACCGGCTCAAGCGCCTCCAGCCCACCCTGGCGGCGCGGCAGGTGCTCATCGAGGCGGGCCGGACAAAAGAGGGCCGCTACCTCGAAATGACCCGCCCGGCACCCACCCCACCGCACAAGCAGCCGCCGCTGCAGTGACCGGGCCGCCGCCCCGAACAGCAAGAAGAGCACCGGCCTCCGCGAAGGGGGTGCTCCTCTTGCAGTTCGGCGGCGGCGCCGCCCCAGAGCGCGCCGCGCAGCGGCTCCTCTTTTCGCTCTGAGCGACGCCCAAGTACCTACAGACGCCCCTCTTTTTTTCCTAAGAGAGAAGACGCTGCGTCACCTGCGTCACCCGCGCCAGAAAACGGCCCCTGACCTGCGGCTTTGGGGGTGACGCAGACGGCCGGCTCTGCGTCATCCTGCGTCACCTGCGTCACCGGCTGCGTCACGGTGACGCAGCCGGTGACGCACCGGTGACGCAGGCCCCGGCCACTGCGACACCTAAAACCCCAGGTCAGAGGCCCGAATGACGCTGATGACGCGGTGACGCAGAAATCCCTACCTGGGACACACGCGCGCCCTTCCGCCCTCCGCCCTACACCGGGAAGGACCCACCCTTGGCCACCGCCATCCCCGAAGTCCTCACCGTCCCCGAGGTCATGGCCGCACTCCGGATGAGCCGCAGCAAGGTCTACGACCTCATCCGCGCCAAGAAGCTCGCCACCTTCACCGAAGGCCGCAGCCGGCGCATCCCGGCCGACTCCCTCGCCGCTTACATCCGCACCAAGATGGAGGAAAACGCCTGATGGCGAAGAAGCGGAACCCCAACGGCTCCGGCACGGTGACCAAGCGCAAGGACGGCCGCTACCAGGCGGCCGTCTACGTGCCGCAGCCCGACGGCACCCGGGCCCGCAAGTACGTCTACGGCAAGACCTGGCTGGAGTGCGACGAGAAGCGCCAGGAACTGGTGCGGCGCGACCGCCAGAACGTCCCCACCCCGACCCGCTCGGCCAAGCTCTCCGAGTGGCTACCGTACTGGCTGGAGCACTTCATCAAGCCCAACCGGAAGCGCACCACCTACGACAAGTACGACATGCACATCCGGCTGCACCTGCTGCCGGTGCTCGGCTCCAAGTCCCTGGAGGGAGTTGGGACGGCCGACGTCCGCCGGTTGATCGCCACGGTGACCAAGAAGGTGTCGGCGGCCACCGCCAAGGAGTCGCACCTGGTGCTGCGGACTGCCCTGTCGGCGGCGGTACGGGACGAGCTGATCACGCGCAACGTCGCCAAGCTGGTGCAGGCTCCACGAGTTCAGTACCGCGAGACCCGGCCGTGGAGCCTCGACGACACCCTGCTGTTCCTGGAGGGAGCCCGCACCGATCCGCTGTATCCAGCGTTCGTCCTGGCCGTGGCGCTCGGTCTGCGGCGCGGCGAGATCCTGGGACTGCACTGGCGCGACATTGACTTGGAGAACCGCACCCTGACGGTCCGCCAGCAGCTTCAGCGGGTCGGCGGCGAGCTGTACGCGGACAGCCCGAAGTCCCGGCGGATGCGGGTGATCCCGCTGCCGCTGATGTGCGTGGCGCCGCTCCGGTGGCAGCGGATGCGGCAGGCCGAGCAGCAGCGCCGGCGCCTCGCCAACAGGCAGGACTGGCAGGTGTCGGACTTCGTGTTCACCACCGCGAGCGGGCGGCCGGTGGAGCCGCGGAACCTCAGCCGGTCGTTCACCCGGATCTCGGCGGCCGAGGCGCTGCCGCCGGTCCGGCTGCACGACACCCGGCACGGCTGCGCGACCCTGCTCGCCGCGGCCGGCGTGCAGCCGCGGGACCTGATGGCGATCCTCGGGCACAGCCAGATCGCGGTCACGATGGAGATCTACGCGCACGTGGTGCAGGCGCACCAGCGGGAGGCCATGAGCCACATGGACCGGCTGTTGAAGCGCCGCCGCCCCGCCCGCTGATGTCACTTTGAGATGTCGAAAGGCCCCGGACCGTCGCCGGTCCGGGGCCTTTCGCGTTCGGCAGGCCGTTGACCTGCCGATATGGGCGAGCCCCCTGTCGGGTTCGAACCGACGACCCCCGCTTTACAAGAGCGGTGCTCTGGCCAGCTGAGCTAAGGAGGCACGGTGACCGTCCGCGGTGGACCACGGCGGTACCACGGGAAGTGTAGCGGGCGGATGCGGGGCGGCGCCGTCTGTTTTGGCCGGTGGGACGGGGTGCCGGGCGGGTGATTTGGGCGATGTGTCCGGCTTGTGATCCGACTGATGCCGAATTCGGCCACCGGCGGGGGCTGACAACCGGACGAACGTCCGGGTACGGTCGCGGAGAGCCCTGCCCCGTTCGACTCCTGAACGGAGTGGGCCGGGTTCCGACAATCCAACCTTTACTCGGATCGTCCGGCACGTTCCTGCCGGTGAAGGAGAGCACAGCCATGGCTTCTGTCACGTTCGACAAGGCGACCCGCCTCTACCCGGGCGGCACCAAGCCCGCCGTCGACGCCCTGGACCTGCACGTCGAGGACGGCGAGTTCCTCGTCCTGGTCGGCCCGTCCGGCTGCGGCAAGTCGACCAGCCTCCGCATGCTGGCCGGTCTGGAGGACGTGAACGGCGGCGCCATCCGCATCGGCGACCGCGACGTCACCCACCTGCCGCCGAAGGACCGGGACATCGCCATGGTGTTCCAGAACTACGCGCTCTACCCGCACATGACCGTCGCCGACAACATGGGCTTCGCGCTCAAGATCGCCGGCGTGTCGAAGGCCGAGATCCGCCAGAAGGTCGAAGAGGCCGCGAAGATCCTCGACCTCACCCAGTACCTGGACCGCAAGCCGAAGGCGCTCTCCGGCGGTCAGCGCCAGCGTGTCGCCATGGGCCGCGCGATCGTCCGCGAGCCGCAGGTCTTCCTCATGGACGAGCCGCTGTCCAACCTGGACGCCAAGCTCCGCGTCTCCACCCGTACCCAGATCGCCGGCCTGCAGCGCCGCCTGGGCATCACCACGGTCTACGTCACCCACGACCAGACCGAGGCCATGACCATGGGTGACCGCGTCGCGGTCCTCAAGGACGGTCTGCTGCAGCAGGTCGACTCCCCGCGCCACATGTACGACAAGCCCGCCAACGTCTTCGTCGCCGGCTTCATCGGCTCGCCCGCGATGAACCTGGTCGAGGTCCCGCTGGTCGACGGCGGCGTGAAGTTCGGCGGCTCGGTCATCAACATCTCCCGCGAGGACCTGACCGGCGCCGGCACCGACAAGACCGTCACGGTCGGCATCCGCCCGGAGCACTTCGAGATCGTCTCCGGCGGCGGCATCGAGGGCGTCGCGGTCACCGTCAACGTCGTCGAGGAGCTCGGCGCCGACGGCTACGTCTACGGCACCACCAAGATCGGCGGCGACGACACCGACATCGTCGTGCGCGTCCACGGCCGCCAGGTCCCGCAGAAGGGCGAGACGATCCACGTGGTCCCGACCGGCGGCGAGACCCACGTCTTCTCCACCAGCACGGGCCTGCGCCTGAGCAAGTGACCCGATGCGCGGCCCGCACCCGCGGGCCGCGCCACGAGGCCGCACCAGGGGCCCCGGCGGAATGCGTCCGCCGGGGCCCCTGCGCGTCCCCCCTCCCCCGCCGCGCGGGCGGCGGCGTCAACCACATGACGGAACAAAACGGGACACCGGTCACTCATTGGTGTAACGGAGAGCGCCGTTGCCACCACCCACCGCTACGCTCCTGTGCGTGAAACAGCTCGTACGCCGTATCGGCCAGACCATGGCCCTCACCCTGCCGGTGCTCCTGGTGACCACCGGCACCCTTGCCGTGACCCGGGTCCCGTGGGCGCCGCCGACCGGGCTCGACCAGCAGGTGGTCGCGGCGTCCAGCAGCGACGGCACCATCGGCCGCAGCCCCGCCACCCCGGGCACCCCGCAGGATGCGCTCCGCGCCGACCTGCTGGGCGAACTGGACGCCCACAACCCCGGCACCGCGCTGGACCTGCTGGAGCGCACCATGCGGGAGAAGCCCTCGCTCACCCCGTACTGCACCGAGCTCGCCTCGGAGCTGGGCCGCGCCGCGGTCCGCAAGTACCAGGGGGACGTGCAGCGCGCCCGTTCCTTCGCCCGCCCGGTCTGCGACGGCTCCTTCGCCGCCGGCGCCACCTCCTGACAGCCGCGGGCCGCCCGGTACGGCGGCCTGATCGGCAGAACGGGCCCACCCGGCTGCCGCGACACGCCCGGAAAACCGGGCGTGCGGCGGGCGGAAACCGGGCGCACGGCGGGCCCGGTGCTGTCGAACCCATGGGGTCCGCTCCGCGCGGACCCTATTGTTCTGGCTATGACCGCTGATCAGACGCCCGCCGAGATGGCCGCGGAGCTCGCGGCCGCGCACGATCCCGTGGCCCTGGCCGCCGCTCCCGCCGTCACCCAGGCGGTGATCCTGGCCGGAGGGCAGGGCTCCCGGCTCCGCCCCTACACCGACGACCGCCCCAAGCCGCTGGTGGAGATCCCCGGCACGGGCACCCCGATCGTCGGCCACCAGTTGGCCTGGCTGGCCGCTGAGGGCGTCACCGACGTGGTGATCTCCTGCGGCCACCTCGCCGAGGTGCTGCAAAAGTGGCTGGACACGACCGAGCTGCCGCTGAGCGTCCGCACCGTCGTGGAGAGCGAGCCGCTGGGCCGGGGCGGCGGCCTCAAGTACGCCTCGGCCTCGCTCCCCCGCCCGGACGAGCCCTGGTTCGCCACCAACGGCGACATCTGGACGCGCTTCAGCCTGCGCGAGATGGCCGCCTTCCACCACGAGCGGGCCGCCGTGGCCACCCTGGCCCTGGCCCGGCCGCGCATCCCGTGGGGCGCGGTGGAGACCGACCGCTTCGGCAACGTGCTGGACTTCATCGAGGCCCCGCCGTCGCCCTTCCTCATCAATGCGGGCCTGTACGTCTTCGGACCCTCGTTCCGCGCGCTGCTGCCCGACGTCGGCGACCACGAGCGCACCACCTTCCCGCAGCTGGCCCGGGCCAAGAAGCTGGCCGGCTACCAGCTGCCGCAGGGCTGCTACTGGCGGGCGATCGACACCGCGAAGGACCTCACCGAGGCCGCCAAGGAGCTCGCCGCCGGCCGGTCGTCCGGCTGACCGCGGCGGCCGCCGACCGCCACCCCGCCCGCACCGCCGACCGCTCCTGACGGAACGGCAGGAGGGGCCTCCCACCATCGCGGTGGGAGGCCCCTCCTGCCGCCCGGAAGCCCCGTCGGGGGCACCCGGTCGACCGCCGTCAGGCCGCCGGCGCCGGGCCGGTGGGGCGGTCCATCCCGAGCTCGGAGAGTCCGCCCAGCGGGCCGCTGCCGAGCACGCCGCCGATCAGGCCCGAGCTGCCCGGCCCCGGGGTCGAACCCCCGCTGCCGTGGCTGCCGCCGGTGGTACTGCGGGTGCTGGTGGACCGGCCGCCCGGGGTGCCCGTGCCGCCCCCGGCGCTGCCGGTCTTGGACGACCTCGCCTTGGAACCCTTGCTCGACGAGGACGAGGCCGACGGCGAGGCGGACGGGGAGGCGGAGCGGCTGGGCGACGGCGTGGTGCTCGGCGTCGGGGACGGCGGGGTGCTGCCGTTGCCCGGCCACATCGGCGAGCCGTAGTCGGTGGGCTGCTTGACCGGCCCGGGGCCGGTGCCCGTGCCGGTGCGGACGGCCGCGCCGAGCATCGACCCGACCAGCAGGGTCAACCCGACGACCACCGCGGCCACCACCGAACCGCGGCGCTGCACCCGGCGGCGGACGGCCCCGGGCGCGTCGGGCCCGTACTGCCGCCAGGCGTCCAGGGCGATCCGGCCGTCCAGCGAGCCGAACGGCGCCCCGGCGATGAGCAGTGGGCTCCAGGCCGCCAGGAAGATCAGGTCGGGGGTGTCGTAGACCGGCACCGACCGCCAGCTGACGGTGAACAGCAGCGCCGCGGAGAGGGTCATCGCCGCACCGGCGGCGAGCCGCTGCCAGAGGCCGAGGACGGTGAGCACGCCGACCACGATCTCGGTGAACGCGACGCCCAGCCCGGCACCGACCGGGTGGTTCATCGCGAACGCGAGCAGTGGTTCGGCGGCCTTCCACGGGTGCAGCGAGGACAGCCAGCGCATCATCGAGCCGCGCTCGCCGCCGTCGAAGTAGACCGGGTCGCAGAGCTTGCTGAAGCCGGCGTAGACCGAGAGCGAGCCCAGCACCACCCGCAGCGGCAGCAGGACGAGGCCGAGGTCGACCCGGCGGCCCGGGTACCAGGCGTGCTTGGCGTCGGCGGGCCCTGCGGTGGCGGACACCTCGGGCAGTTCGCCGCTCGGCGCCCAGCCCCGGGTGACCGGCTCGTACGGCAGCGGGGGCGGGCCGGACTGCCGCGGCACGGCGTGCAGCGGCTGGGTCTCGTCGAGCACGGAGGAGCTACGGCCGCCGTGGCCGAATCCGCCGCCCAGGCCGTTGCCCGTACCGCCGCCGAGGGCTGCCGAGCCGGGGGCGCCCGCCGGGGCGGGCACGGTGGTGAGCCGGGCGGCCTCCAGCAGCCGGGTGGCGGCGACGTCGCCGGGTGCCGCCTGGCCGCTCCAGGTGACGGTGGTGACCCTGCCCTTGCGCCGCGGCACCGCCGCACCGACCCCCGCGAGGGCGGGGATCTGCGCGCTCGGCACCACGACCTGGGGCGTGACCAGCGGACGGGCGCCGAGGCCGGACGCGCCGGTCTGGATGCCGTACGGGTCGCCGAAGGCCGCGCCGAGCGGCACGTCGATCATGGGGGCCACCGGTGCGGCGAGCCGGACGCGGAAGCTGGCCTGGGTGCTGCTGAGCTTCGCGGGATCGGACGGCACCCTGACCGTGCTGAGGCCCGGACCGGAATCTATTCCGGCCGTGCCGCCCTGTCCCGGGCGCCGAGGTGTTCTGGTGTCCACACCCCTCTAACCGGGTGACGGCCCCGGAGGACACTCTCCCGGGTGGACTCGCGGCGTGGATTTGAAGTGATCATGAGAAAACCGATCGGGCCCGGCCGGACCCGATCGGTTCCTCCCATGAAGCTGTCCGTTCCGGACGAGCAGACCCCCTCGGGGGCCGGCTCAGCCGCGGCGGGCGCGCAGCCGCGCGGCCTCGTAGAGCACGATGCCCGCGGCGACGCCGGCGTTCAGCGACTCCGTCTCGCCGGGCATGGGGATGCGGACCCGGATGTCGCAGGTCTCGGAGACCAGCCGTGAGAGGCCCTTGCCCTCGGAGCCGGCGACGATGACCACCGGGCCGGTGAGCGCGTCGAGGTCGCCGATCTCGGTCTCGCCGTCGGCGGCCAGGCCGACGACCATCAGACCGGCCTTCTGGTAGGACTCCAGGGCGCGGGTCAGGTTGGTCGCACGGGCCACGGGCAGCCGGGCGGCGGCACCGGAGGAGGTCTTCCAGGCTCCGGCGGTCATGCCGGCGGCGCGACGCTCGGGGATGACCACGCCGTGCGCGCCGAAGGCAGCGGCGGAGCGGACCACGGCGCCGAGGTTGCGCGAGTCGGTGACCCCGTCCAGGGCCATGATCAGGGCGTCCTCGCCGGCGTCGGCGGCCTCGGCGACCAGGTCGTCCGGGTGCGCGTACTCGTACGGCGGGACCTGCAGCACCAGGCCCTGGTGGTTGAGGCCGCCGGTCATCTGGTCGAGCTGGGCGCGCGGGGCCTCCATGAGCGGGATGCCGCGCTCGTTGGCGGCCTGGAACGCGTCGCGGACCCGGTCGTCGGTGTCGATGAACTGCATCACGTACAGCGCGCTGGCCGGCACGCCGCCCTGCAGGGCCTCGACCACCGAGTTGCGGCCGACCACCAGCTCGGCGGCACCGGCGCCGCCGCGCCCGCCCCGGCCGGCACCGGCGCGGCGCATGCCGGCCCGGGACTTGGCGTCGCGCTCGCGCTTGAGCGCGGCGTTGGCGGCGCGCTGCTTGGGGTGCCCCTTGCGCTCCTCGCCGGGCGGGGTCGGGCCCTTGCCCTGCAGTGCCTTCCGGCTGTGGCCGCCGGTACCGACACTCGCGCCCTTCTTCGACCCGGGGTTGCGGCGGTTCCTGCGCTGGCTGTTGCCGGCCATGGCTGTACTTCCTGTCTCTTCTACGTCTTGAGGTTCGTCATGAGGATGGGCCGTAGCCGGTCGGGTTCCGGCTGCGGCCCACGCTCGCCCCGGCGGTCGGGGCTACTTGTCGGTCGGTCCCGCCCGTGGGGCGGGGCCTACTGGTTGATCGTCCAGCGGGGGCCGGACGGGGTGTCCTCGATGGCCAGCCCGGCGAGGCCGAGCTGGTCGCGGATGGCGTCCGCGGTCGCGTAGTCCTTGCGCTCCCGGGCCGCCTGGCGCTGCTCCAGGACGAGGCGGACGAGCGAGTCGACCACGCCGTGCAGGTCGTCGCCGCGGCCGGTGCCGGCCCAGAACTCGTCGAGCGGGTCGAGGCCCAGCACTCCGAGCATCGCACGGACCTCGGCGAGACGCGCCACCGCGCTGTCCTTGTCGTCCGCGGTCAGCGCGCTGTTGCCCTGGCGGACGGCGGTGTGCACGACGGCCAGCGCCTGCGGGACGCCGAGGTCGTCGTCCATCGCCTCGGCGAAGGCGAGCGGCACCTCGGGGGCCGCGTCCACCGGGCCGCAGCGCTCGACGGCGCGCTCGATGAAGCCCTCGATGCGGGCGAAGCCGGTCTCGGCCTCGCGCAGCGACTCCTCGCTGTACTCGATCATCGAGCGGTAGTGCGGGGAGGCCAGGTAGTAGCGGAGCACGATCGGGCGCCAGCGCTGCACCATGTCGGAGACCAGCACCGAGTTGCCGAGCGACTTGCTCATCTTCTCGCCGCTCATGGTGACCCAGGCGTTGTGCACCCAGAACGCCGCGAAGTCGTCGCCGTAGGCCTTGGACTGCGCGATCTCGTTCTCGTGGTGCGGGAAGATCAGGTCGATCCCGCCGCCGTGGACGTCGAAGGCGCGGCCGAGGTACTTGTGCGCCATGGCCGAGCACTCCAGGTGCCAGCCGGGGCGGCCGCGGCCCCAGGGGGTCTCCCAGCTGGGCTCGCCCTCCTTGGCCCGCTTCCACATGGCGAAGTCGCGTGCGTCCCGCTTGCCGGTCTCGCCCTCGCTCTCCGGCTGCAGGAGGTTCTCCAGCTGCTGGTTGGAGAGCTCCAGGTAGTCCGGGTAGGACTTCACGTCGAAGTAGACGTTGCCCTCGGAGGCGTAGGCGTGGCCGCGCTCGATGAGGCCGCGCATCATCTCGATCATCTCGGGCACGTGGCCGGTGGCGCGCGGCTCGATGGTCGGCGGCAGGCAGCCGAGCGCCGTGTAGCCGTCGTTGAAGGCGCGCTCGTTGGCGTAGGCGATCTGCCACCACGGGATGCCGAACTCGCGGCCCTTGGCGATCACCTTGTCGTCGATGTCGGTGACGTTGCGCACGAAGGTGACGTCGTAGCCGCGGTAGGCGAACCACCGGCGCATCACGTCGAAGTTGAGGCCGGACCGGATGTGCCCGATGTGCGGCGGGGCCTGGACGGTAGCGCCGCACAGGTAGATCGAGACACAGCCCGGTACAAGCGGGACAAAGTCGCGTACCTGGCGGGTGCTGGTGTCGTACAGGCGAAGGCTCACAGCGTCAAGCGTAGTGGGCGCGAGGGGGTGCCCCGCCACCTTTGGCGCCCGCGACATCCGCCACTGCCCGGCCTCCGGGGCCGGGTGTCGGCCCGTCGGGGGCCGACGATCTTGCGGTGGGCGGGGGGCGGGTGCCGGGCCGCCCGGTTGACGGCCGGTCAGAACCCCCTGCCCGCCCGCCGGCCGGCTCCCGCCGCGCGGGGCCGGCCGGTGCGGCGTCAGCCGACCCGGTAGACCAGCGCGGTGGCGATGGCCGCCAGGCCCTCGCCGCGGCCGGTCAGGCCGAGCCCGTCGGTGGTGGTGCCGGAGACCGAGACCGGTGCGCCCACCGCGGCCGAGAGCGCGGCCTGCGCCTCGGCCCGGCGCTTGCCGATCTTCGGGCGGACGCCGACGACCTGGATCGCCACGTTGCCGATCTCGAACCCGGCGGCGCGGACGATGCGGGCGGCCTCGGCCAGCAGGACGGTGCCGGCGGCGCCGGACCACTCCGGGCGGTCGGTGCCGAAGTGCGCGCCGAGGTCGCCGACGCCGGCCGCGGAGAACAGCGCGTCGCAGGCGGCGTGCGCGGCGACGTCGGCGTCCGAGTGGCCGGCCAGGCCGTCGCCGGCGTCCGGCCAGTCGAGTCCGGCGACCCTCAGCGGGCGGCCGGCCTCGAAGGCGTGCACGTCGGTGCCGATGCCGACCAGCGGAATGACGGGGGCGGCGGGTGCGGTCTGCTCAGAAGCCATCGGAGGCCCTCCTGCGGGCGAGCACGGCCTCGGCGAGCACGAGGTCGAGCGGACGGGTGACCTTGAACGCCTCCTCGTGGCCGGGCACCACGACCACCCGGCCGCCGAAGCGCTCGACCAGCCCGGCGTCGTCGGTGACCGGCGGCAGGCCGCCCGCCGATTCCTCGGCGACCGCCTTCTCGTGGACCTCGTGCAGCACCGCGCGGCGGAACCCCTGCGGGGTCTGCACCGCGCGCAGCGCGGCCCGGTCCGGGGTCTCCAGGACGGGCTCGGGCACACCGGCGGCCTGCGGCTCGACCCGCTTCACGGTGTCCGCGAGCGGGAGGGCGGGCACCACGGCGTCGGCGCCGGCCCGGACGGCGGCGACCACCGCGTCCACCACCTCGACCGGGACGAGGGGGCGGGCCGCGTCGTGCACCAGCACCGTCCCGACCTCGGCCGGGACGGCGGCCAGCCCGAGACGGACGGACTCCTGGCGGGTGGCGCCGCCGGCGACCACCCGGACGTCCTTGCCGTCCAGCCCGTGGCTGTCCAGCAGGGCGACCACCTCGGCGACGCCGTCCGGCGGCGCGGCGACCACCACCAGGCCGACCGCCCGGCTGCGGGCGAGGGCCCGGACGGCGTGGACGAGCAGGGGCACCCCGCCGAGTTCGCGCAGGGCCTTGGGGGCGCCGGGCCCCAACCGCTCCCCGCGCCCGGCGGCGGGCACCACCGCCGCTGCAACTGCTGCTGACCCGTTCAGGTTTCGCTCCTTCGGCGAAGTGGGTATGGCCTTGGCGTGCGCCGTGCGGCGTACGCCGAGGACCCCTTCCGACTGCACGTTAGTCAAACCGCTGGTCGAACCGCTCCGACGAGTCCGCGACCCCCGCGCGTGCCAGACCGACGCGCGGCCAGGGGCGCGGCCACCCGCGCGGGGCGGTCGTACGAGCGCGTGCGCCTGCACGGCCCGGCCCGACCCCGCCGGGGCGTGACGCGGCACACCGCTCGCCCCGGGTCGGCGCCCGGGCTGTGTGCGGGCACGCCGAAGCGCCCGAGGTGTCGGAGAGCGACCCGGACAGCCGTGTGACCGGGATCGCGCACCGACATCGGGCGCCGAGCGTTGCGAAGCCGCTTAGGAGGCGAGGACCTCGTCGAGCAGCGTCTCCGCCTTGTCCTCGTTGGTGTTCTCGGCCAGCGCGAGCTCGCTGACCAGGATCTGACGGGCCTTGGCGAGCATCCGCTTCTCACCGGCCGACAGCCCGCGCTCGCGCTCGCGCCGCCAGAGGTCGCGAACCACCTCGGCGACCTTGATGACATCGCCCGAGGCGAGCTTCTCGAGATTCGCCTTGTAGCGACGGGACCAGTTGGTGGGCTCCTCGGTGTACGGCGCGCGCAGCACCTCGAAGACCCGGTCGAGACCTTCCTGACCGACCACGTCGCGCACGCCGACGAACTCTGCGTTCTCGGCGGGCACACGCAGCGTCAGGTCTCCCTGCTGCACCTTGAGCACCAGGTAGGTCTTGTCCACACCTTTGATCTGGCGAGTTTCGATGGCCTCGATCAGCGCGGCCCCGTGATGGGGGTAGACCACCGTGTCGCCAACCTTGAACGTCATGTGACAGGACCCCTTCCGTGGCTTTCCAGAATAACACGCTTCTCGGCGCACCCGAAGGGCGTTTTCGCAGGTCAGGGCGGGTCTCAGGGCTTGACAAGCACCCCCATTACGTGCTGCGACCGGTGTTCGAGGGGGGCTTCCCGCAGGTCGGAGGCGGTACGACAGCTCCGCGAAACCTCTGGCAACACCGCCGAAACCATGATTGGATCTTGAGTTTTCGTCCGATCCGCCGCCGTGTCCGAACCGTTATCCGTCACACCGCCCGACCGGACCCGTGTGACCTGCGCCGGTTCGTGGGCGTCCCGGACCACGGGCGGAGCGTGCTGCGCGTGCGTACGGACGGCGCTCCGCGACACGGGGCCACCCCGTGGGAGGCGGGCGTAAGCGGTCGGTAGTCTGATCGCTGACCACCGCCACGTGATCCACATCCGTGATCCACATCCAAGGAGAATCCGCCGCCGTGAGCCGGAGCCTTCGACGCGGCGCGATCGCCGCCCTCGTCCTCGCCACCGTTGTTCCGCTGTCCGCCTGCGCGGCCGGCAACGACGCGGAGACCCTGCAGATCAAGCCGGACACCGCGGCCACCTCCATCGGCCAGGACCTCCGCCTCAACAACATCGTGCTGGTGACCGAGAAGGGCGCCTCCTCGGACGAGGCCGGCCCGGCCAACCTGACGGTCAACATCGCCAACACCGGCTCCGCCCCCGAGGTGCTGCAGGCCGTCTCGGTGGAGGGCGCGGGCGCCGCCACCTTCACCGACGCCAAGGGCGCGGCCGTCTCCGAGATCGTCATCCCGGCCGGCGGCGCGGTGCTGCTCGGCGGCGAGGGCCAGCCGGCCGTCCACCTCAAGTCGGCCAAGCTGCCGGTGGGCGGCTACGCCGCGACCGACTTCACCTTCAAGACCAACGGCAAGGTCGGCGTCCCGGTCGGCGTGGTCCCGGCCGCCGGTCTGTACGCCTCCTTCGGCCCCAAGGCCGAGCACACGGCCGAGCCGACCGCCAAGCCCTCCGGCTCGGCCACCGCCTCCCCGACCGGCTCGGCCTCGGCCACCGCCACGGCCACCGGCTCGGCGAGCCCGACCGCCACGGCGACCGGTTCGGCCACCGCCACCGGTTCGCCGACCACGACGGCCGCCGCGGCCCACTGAGCCGCCGCGCAGCCGCGCACTCCGCGAAACGGCCGAGGGCCCCGCACCGTGCGGGGCCCTCGGCCGTCGGTCGTCCTGCTCCGTCCGGGCCGGCCTACGGCTCGAACTTGTAGCCCAGGCCGCGGACGGTCACCAGGTAGCGCGGCGCGCCCGGGTCCGGCTCGATCTTGGCGCGCAGGCGCTTGACGTGGACGTCCAGGGTCTTGGTGTCGCCGACGTAGTCCGCGCCCCAGACCCGGTCGATCAGCTGCATCCGGGTGAGCACCCGGCCGGCGTTGCGGAGCAGCATCTCCAGCAGGTCGAACTCCTTGAGCGGAAGGTCGACCTTGGCGCCGTCCACCGTCACCACGTGCCGGTCGACGTCCATCCGGACCGGGCCCGCCTCCAGCGCGCCCGGGCCGCTGCCGTCGCCGTTGCCGTTGCCGTCCTCGCCGCGGCGGCGCAGCACCGCGCGGATGCGGGCGACCAGCTCACGGGTGGAGTAGGGCTTGGTGACGTAGTCGTCCGCCCCTATCTCCAGCCCGACGACCTTGTCGATCTCGCTGTCCTTGGCGGTGACCATGATCACCGGGACGCTGGAGCGGACCCGCAGCTGGCGGCAGACCTCGGTGCCCGGCAGGCCCGGCAGCATCAGGTCGAGCAGCACCAGGTCGGCGCCGTTGCGCTCGAACTGTTCCAGCGCGTCGGGGCCGGTGGCCGCGACGGCCACCTCGAATCCCTCCTTGCGGAGCATGTACGAGAGGGCGTCGCTGAACGACTCCTCGTCCTCGACCACCAGTACTCGGGTCACGATCGGGCCTCCGGGGCAGGAAGGGGGGTTGGTGCGGTCTGTTCGGTCGTCCCGCCCGCCTCGGCGGGCGGGACGGTCTCGCGGTCGCCGGCCGGGGCCTGCCCGGCCGGGAGCCGCAGGGTGAAGGTGGAACCCTGGCCCTCGACGCTCCACACCGCCACGGTGCCGCGGTGCGAGGCCGCGACGTGCTTGACGATGGAGAGGCCGAGGCCGGTTCCGCCGGTGGCCCGCGAGCGGGCCGGGTCCACCCGGTAGAAGCGTTCGAAGATGCGCTCGCGATCCTTCTCCGAGATGCCGATGCCCTGGTCGGTCACCGAGATCTCGATCAGCTCGCCGTCGGCCTCGCCGAGGACGGCGGCGCTGGAGATGCGGCGGGTGGCGATGGCCACCCTGGTCCGCGGCGGGCTGTAGTTGACGGCGTTCTCCACGAGGTTGCCGAGCGCGGCTGCAAGCTGGCCGCGGTTGCCGTGCAGGTAGAGGCCGCCGGTGCCGCCGGCGGCGATGAGGATCTGCTTGGCGGCGGCGGGCTGGCGGCAGCGGTCGATCGCCTCGGCGATCAGCTCGTCGACCGGCACCGGCTCGGGATCGACCAGCCGCTGGTCGTCCTGGACCCGGGACAGGTCGATGATCTCCTGGACGAGGCTGGCCAGCCGGGTCGCCTCGATCTGCATCCGGCCGGCGAAGCGCTGGACGGCCTCCGGGTCGTCGGAGGCGTCCGCGACGGCCTCGGAGAGCAGGGAGAGCGCGCCGACCGGGGTCTTGAGCTCGTGCGAGACGTTGGCCACGAAGTCGCGGCGGATCGCCTCGATCCGGCGGCGCTCGGTGAGGTCCTCGACGAGCACCAGCACCAGCCGGGAGCCGAGCGGGGCGACCCGGACGGAGACTGCCAGCGGTTCGGCCGCTCTGGCGCCGCCCGGCCGGGGCACCTCCAGTTCGACCTGGCGGATCTCGCCGTCCCTGCGTGTCGCGCGGGCCAGCGAGAGCATCGGGTCGACGGCCATCGCGCCGCCGCGGACCAGGCCCATCGCGTACGCGGCGGAGCTGGCCTTGACCACTTCGTCCCCCTCCCCGAGCACGATCGCGCAGGAGCGCAGCACGGAGAGCACGGTGTCCACACCGGGTGGAAGAGGGGTGTCGTACGCCAGGAGCCCGCTGCTCCCGGCCCTGCCGGCGGTGCCGCCCCTGGGGGTGAAACCGCGGGCCTGCTCGCGCTCGCTCCAGCGGAAGGCGATGGCGGCCGTGAGACCGACGCCGAGCCCGGCTATGGCGCAGGCAGCGGCGGTGGCCACATTCACGTCCATGCCATTCAGCCTAAGCGCAAGGTGGGAGGGCTCCCCAAGGGTGCGATCAAGGGATCGGCCACGCGTTGCCGAGAATTCACCTTCAGTCCTCTGCCGGTTCACTGCGGAGGTCGTGCGCGGTCGCCCGAACGGGCCAGTGTGGTCGGTGCAAGCCCGTGCGGGCGGTGACGCGGCTACCATTCGCGCCACCAGCAGCGGCCGTCCCCGGACGGACCGGTCGGCACCGCCACCGACAGAGCTACTGACGGACCGGCCGACCCTTGTAGCGGGGGCGGGCGGCCAGGAGGAGAAGAAGCATGCGCGACGCGTACCACGAGGAACTCGACTCGATCAGCGACGGCCTGGTCGAGCTCGCCCGGCTGGTCGGCTCGGCCATGGGCCGGGCCACCACCGCGCTGCTCGACGCCGACCTGGCGCTGGCGGAGAGCGTCATCGCCGCGGACGAGAAGGTCAACAACCTCCACCACGACCTGGAGAACCGGGCCATCGACCTGCTGGCCCGGCAGCAGCCCGTCGCGACCGACCTGCGCATCGTGGTCACCAGCCTGCGGATGAGCGCCGACCTGGAGCGCTGCGGCGACCTGGCCCGGCACGTGGCCAAGGTGGCCCGGCTGCGCTACCCCGAGTCGGCGGTGCCCAACGACCTGCACTCGATCGTGCTGGAGATGGGGCAGCTGGCGCAGCGCCTGGTCGCCAAGGCCGGCCTGGTGATCTCCACCAAGGACGTGGACGCCGCGCTGGAGCTGGAGCGGGACGACGACGCGATCGACGCGCTGCACCGCGAGCTGTTCTCGCACCTGCTGGACGACCGCTGGCAGCACGGCATCGAGACCGCGGTGGACGTCACCCTGGTCGGCCGGTACTACGAGCGGTTCGCGGACCATGCGGTGTCGGTGGCCAAGCGGGTGGTCTACCTGGTGACCGGTGAGCACGCGGCCGAGTTCGCCGCGGAGGTGGCTGCGGCCGCCGCCGTCCAGCTGGACTGACGGCTTCCCCGCGGCCTGCCGGTCGCGGCCCGTCGGTTGCGGTCGTCCGGCCGTGGTCGGACGGGCCGGTGCGGGGGCGGGGGCGCACGCGTGCGCGGGCGCCCTGTCCCTGCGCGCCCGTTGACGCCCCGGCCGGGGCCGGTCTTCACTCGTACCAGGCATGCCGACGTGTGTCGCGTGCCGTGGTGCGCCGTCGACTGCGCTCGTGCCGTCGACCGCCGTCGATGAGGAGGCCAGCGCGATGAAGGCAACCCGGACCCAGACCACGCCCGAGGCGGGCACCGCCGCACCGCCCTCCGCGAAGCTGCTGCCGGTCGTCGCCGCGGGCTGCGGCTGCGGGCCGGGCTGCGGCTGCGGCTGCCAGTCCGGAGCACCGTGCCAGTGCGGCGGCGCCGACGGGGGCTGCTGCGGCGGCCACTGACGGCTCCTGCGAGCGGCGAAAACACCGCCCGAGCCGTAGGGCCCGCCGGTGCCGAAAGTGAGGAGCGAGGGAGCGCAGCGACGGAGCGACGACCGTCGGCGCCGGGTTCAGAGGGCCCGGAGGCGAGCGGGCGACAACACTGCCCCGCCCGGCCGTGCAGTCCGGGCGGGGCAGTTCCGTCTACGACCTCGGAGCTCGGGTCAGAAGGTGACGTCCATGCACTGGTAGAAGGCGTTGCCGGTGTCGGCGATGTCCCAGATCGCCAGGACCACCTGGTGGCCGGTGCGGCCGGACGGCAGGGTGGCGGTGTGGCTCAGCGTGGCGGGCGGCTGGGCGCCGTTGTAGGGGACGGTCAGGAAGGGCGTGGCGTCCAGGTTGGCTCGGGTCAGCTTGGTGCTCGCGCTGTAGCCGGGCTTGGTGAGGTAGTAGCGGAACTGCGTGGTCGCGTGGCGGGCGGTGAACTTCCAGGTGAAGGTGAGCCGCTGGCCGGCGCTGACCTTCGTGCTGGGCCAGCCGCCGCCGCGCGGGTCGTCGAGCTGGGCGAACCGGCTGTTGCCGCCGGCGCAGAGGGTGCCGTCGGCCGGGCCGCGCGACGGGAAGCCCTTGGGGCCCTCGACGCTCTGCGGCTCCCACCGGATGTCGCCGCAGTTGGCGACGGTGCCGGCCGCGCACAGGGCGGCCCGGCCGGGCGGGGTGGTGACCCAGCCGTGCGAGTGCGCGGGGATCGCGGTGGCGAACGGGACGGCGACGGCCGCGGCAACGGCCGCGAGGATGTGACGCTTGCGCATGGTGCTCCCTCCGTGGGGGTGGATGGAGTGTGCGTGTGCGTGGACGTGCTGGAACACCCGGCGGGCAGCGCGCAGTGTGGGGTTTGGCGTGCCCGCGCCAGGTCTGGACCACTACGCTAGAAGCGCCGCCGCCGACCGTCAATGGTCTGAACCAGTCTGCGCCACAACCGATCTGGCGACCCGTCGGCCGCAGCGTGACCCCCCGTCACCGCCGCCCCGGATAACCCGTACAGTCGTTCGTACGTGTGCACTAGCATTCCCCGCGCCCGTCGAGCGGCGTTCGACCGGAACGCCACCGGCGGGGCTCCAAGGGGAGGCACCACGTGAACAGAACCCCGGCCGCACGCATCCGTGCGGCCTTCGCCTCGGTCGCCGCGGCCGGCCTCGCGCTGCTCGCCGTTGCCGCGCCCGCGCACGCGGCCGGCGGCACGCCGACGACGCCGACCGACCTGTACAACGCGTACCAGGCGTGCTCCACCGACCAGACCGAGCCCGTGTACGTCGCGGGGCGCGCCGGTCTCACCGTGGAGGGCATCCCGGGCCACACCGATCCCGGCGTCCGGTGGGTCACCGCGCAGTTCCGGGCCTGGCCGGTCTCCGACCCGTCGCAGGTCGTCACCGCCGAGCGGACGTACTCCTACCTGGGCAACGAGGCGACGGCCACCCTGGGCGGCTACAACGCCCCGCTGCTCGACGGCGAGACCTACGCCTGGCAGGCGCGGAGCGTGGACGCGGACGGCAGTGCCGCCTCCGACTGGTCGGCGCCGTGCTACGTGGCCACCGACGACACCTTCCCGAGCGCGGAGCCGACCGTCAGCTCGCCGAACTACCCGGCGGGGCAGCAGAACCAGGGCGGCTCCCCGATCAAGCTCACGTTCGGTGCCAACGGTGTGAGTGACATCGCCGGCTACGTGTTCACCTGGTTCGGCACGTTCCCGGTCGCCGGGGGCGCGTCGATCGGGGAGCACGGAATCCCGGAGTACCACGACCCGTACGAGACCAGCCCGAACTACTTCGCCCGGGCGGACTCCCTCGGCGGCTCGGCCACGGTGAACCTGATGCCGCCGCACAGCGGGTTCCTGGTCCTGCAGGTGGCCGGCCTGGACCGGGCGTTCAACATGTCCCGGCCCACGACCTACTACATCTGGGTCAAGCCGGATGCGCCGACGGTCACCAAGGTCTCCAACTCGCCGCAGTACGGCAAGCAGGCGACCTTCAAGCTCACCCCCGACCCGGGTCTCCAGGCGGTGAGCCCCGTGATCGGCTACACCGTCGAGCACCTCGGGCAGAACCAGTCGAAGACCACCGTCAAGGCGTCCGCGAGCGGAATCGCCGAGCTGAACCTCACGCTGGACGACCCGTACGGTGACGTGCTGCTCGTCACCTCCACCAGCGCGAACGGCTGGGTGAGCCAGCAGCAGTGGTGGAGCACCGGCGGCACCGACACCTCCCCGACCGTGACCTCGGACGTCTATCCCGAGAACGGCTCGGGCGGCGGCGCGGGCGTGCCCGGCACCTTCGCCTTCACCCCGAAGATCAAGGGTGCGGTCAGCTACACGTACTCCGTCAACTGGGGCGAGGGCACCACGGTGAAGGCCGGCGGCCGCGGCGAGGCGCAGATCTCGTGGACCCCGACCGAGAGCGGCTGGTACGCCCTGGAGGTCTACGGCACCACCAAGGACGGGGCCCGGACGGCTCCCGCCTACTACTTCTTCACCGTCAACTGAGCTGTTCCACCGGTCCGGAGGGGCGTGGGCTGCGGCCTGCGCCCCTCCGGCGTGCCACCGGGCGTCGCAGGGCCCACCGCGCCGAGGTCCCGCAGAGGGCCCAGGCCGTGAAAATGCCCCCACCCCGCGCCGTATGCGCAGGTCGGGGGCATGGTCACGATCTCTACTACTTCTTGCCCTGGTTCTTGACCGCCTCGATGGCGGCGGCGGCGGCCTCGGCGTCGAGGTAGCGGCCGCCCGGGGTGACCGGCTTGAAGTCGGCGTCGAGCTCGTAGACGAGCGGGATGCCGGTGGGGATGTTCAGGCCGGCGATGGCCTCGTCGGAGATGCCGTCCAGGTGCTTGACCAGCGCGCGGAGGCTGTTGCCGTGGGCGGTGACCAGGACGGTGCGGCCGGCGGCGAGGTCAGGGACGATCGCGTCGTACCAGTACGGGAGCATCCGCTCGACGACGTCCTTGAGGCACTCGGTGCGCGGACGCAGCTCGCTCGGGATCTCGGCGTAGCGGGCGTCGCCGGCCTGCGAGTACTCGTTGTCGTCGGCCAGCACCGGCGGCGGGGTGTCGTACGAGCGGCGCCAGAGCTGGAACTGCTCCTCGCCGAACTCGGCGAGGGTCTGGGCCTTGTCCTTGCCCTGCAGGGCGCCGTAGTGGCGCTCGTTGAGGCGCCAGCTGCGGCTGACCGGGATCCAGTGGCGCTCGGCCTTGTCGAGCGCGATCTGGGAGGTGCGGATGGCGCGGCGCAGCAGCGAGGTGTGCACCACGTCGGGGAGGAGGCCCTCGGCGAGAAGGAGCTCGCCGCCGCGGGCCGCCTCCTTCTCGCCCTTCTCGTTGAGGTCGACGTCGACCCAGCCGGTGAAGAGGTTCTTCTGGTTCCACTGGCTCTCGCCGTGGCGGAGCAGGATGAGTCGGTAGGTCGTGTCAGCCATGGGCGCCAGTTTAGAGGAGGCGGTTATCCGCTGGTCGGACCGTCTCATCCCAGGTAATGTCCAGCTGTCACTTGTGCCACTTACCGCCACGGTCGGCCGGCCCGTCCTGCCTGCCTCCGTGCGCCGGTCAGCCCTGCCCGGGAGCCGCCGATGTCCGCCGCCGTCCGTCTGCGCAGCACCGTCTCGGAGGCGGTGGGCGGGCTGCCCCGCCCGTTCTGGTGGCTCTGGACGTCGACCCTGGTGAACCGCCTCGGCGGCTTCGTGGTGACCTTCCTGGCGCTCTATCTGACCGGCGACCGGGGGTTCTCCCCCGCGTACGCGGGTCTGGTGGCCTCGCTGTTCGGCCTGGGTTCGGCGATCGCCGCGGTGGCGGGCGGCGTGCTCGCCGACCGCTGGGGCCGGCGCCCGACCCTGCTGGCCGCGCAGCTGGGCACCGCGGTGTCCACGGCGGTGCTGGGCTTCTGCGAGGGCCGGGTGGCGATCGCGGTGACGGCCTTCCTGGTGGGCCTGGCGAGCAACGCCTCGCGGCCCGCCGTCTCGGCGATCATCGCGGACATCGTCCCGGCCGAGCACCGGGTGCGGGCGTACTCGCTGAACTACTGGGCGATCAACATCGGCTTCGGCGTCTCGGCGGCGGTCGCCGGCCTGATCGCCGCGCACGGCTACCTCGCACTCTTCCTGCTGGACGCGGCCTCCACGCTGGCCTGCGCGGTCGTGGTCTTCGTCCGCATCCCCGAGTCGCGCCCGGAGCGGCCGGAGGCACCGGCCGGTGCGTCCGCCGCGGAGCCGCGGACCGGCCTCGGCACGGTGTTCCGCGACGGCCGCTTCATGGCGCTGGTCGCGGTGAACCTGCTGCTGGCGGTGGTCGCCCAGCAGGGCAGCACCACGCTGGCGGTGGACATGGGGCTGGCGGGCATCTCGGCGGCCCAGTACGGCCTGGTGATCGGCCTGAACGGCGTGCTCATCGTGGTCCTGCAGCTGCCGCTGACCCGCGCCATGCAGGGCCGCAGCCGGACCGGCCTGCTGGTGGCGAGCGCCCTGCTCACCGGCTGGGGCTTCGGCCTGACCGCGCTGGCGGGCGGGTCGGCCGGCTTCTACGCCTTCACCGTGGCCGTCTGGACGATCGGCGAGATCATGGCGGCGCCGACCATGATGGGCCTGGTCGCGGAGCTGTCGCCGGCTCGCGCCCGCGGCCGCTACCAGGGCGTGTACTCGCTCTCCTGGTCGCTGGCCTCGTTCGTCGGCCCGGCGGCCGGCGGCTACCTGCTGGAGCACGCCGGCGGCCGGGCGGTGTGGGGTGCCTGCGCGGTCTTCGGGACGGTCGCGGCCGGCGCCTTCCTGATGCTGGGGCGGCGGCCCGCACCGGTGGCCGTGCCGGAGGGCCGGATCGCAGAGGCGGCCGAGCTCAGCCGGTCGTAGCCGTACCGGCCTCGGGCTCGGGCTCCGGTGCCGCGTCCGGGGCCGGCCCGGCGAGGTGCGCGAACGCCGCCAGGTTGCCGGTGGACTCGCCGCGCTTGGTACGCCACTCCCACTCGCGGCGGATGGCGGTGGCGAAGCCCAGTTCGAGCAGGGTGTTGAACGGCTCGTCGGCGTTCTCCAGCACGGTGCCGAGCAGCCGGTCGACGGCGTCCGGGGTGAGCGCCTCCAGCGGCAGCCGTCCGGCGAGGTAGACGTCGCCGAGCCGGTCGATCGCGTACGCGACCCCGTACAGCCGGGTGTTGCGCTCCAGCAGCCAGCGGTAGACGCCCTCGTGGTTCTCGTCCGGGCGGCGGATCACGAAGGCGTTGACCGACAGCGTGTGGTCGCCGACCCGCAGCGCGCAGGTGGTGGAGAGCTTGCGGGTGCCGGGCAGCGTGGCGACCAGCGTGTACGGGTCGGTGACGGCCGGCTCCCAGCCCACCCCGGCCTCGTCGAGCGCGGTGCGCAGCAGGGTCAGCGCCTCGTCCTTGGTACGGATTGCCATGGGGGTGACGCTACTCGGCGGTACGGCGGGCGCGCAGCAGCCGCGGCCGGACCCGGCACGTGAGGAACGCCACCGCACCGGGCCCGGGGATGCGCCCTCGGCGGGCACCCGTGCGCCTCCGAGGGCGCGCCCCCGGGAGCCGCGCCCCTACGCCTGGGCGAGCCGCAGCCCGCCCCGTCGCCCCATCGCCTGGGCGTACACCTCGGCGGTGGCGCGGGCCGCCGCGTCCCAGCCGAAGCCCGAGGCGTGGCGGGCCGCGGCCTCGCCGCGCTCCCGCACCAGCTCGGGGCGGGTGGCGTACGGCTCCAGGGCGTGCGCCCAGTCGGCCGGGTCGTGGCCGTGCACCAGGGTGCCGGTGACGCCGTCCCGGACGGCGACGGGCAGTCCGCCGACCGCGGCGGCGACGACCGGGGTGCCGCAGGCCTGCGCCTCCAGCGCCACCAGGCCGAAGGACTCGCTGTACGAGGGCATGACCAGCGCGGTCGCGGCGCGGTACCACTCGGCGAGGGCGGCCTGGCCGACCGGCGGGTGGAAGCGAACGACGTCCGAGATGCCGAGCTGGGCGGCCAGCTTGTGCAGGCTCTCCGGCTTGGCCAGGCCGGTGCCGGAGGGGCCGCCGACCACCGGGACGACCAGTTGCTCGCGCAGCTCCGGCCGCCGGGCCAGCAGCACCGCGACCGCCCTGAGCAGCACGTCCGGTGCCTTCAGCGGCTGTATTCGGCCGGCGAAGAGCAGCACGGCGGCGTCCTGCGGCAGGCCGAGGGCGGCCCGCGCCGCGGCGCGGCTGCCGGGCCGGAAGACGTCGAGGTTCACGCCGGGGTGGACGACCGCGAGCTGGTCGCCGCGGGCGTCGTAGTACTGGGAGAGCTCGGCGGCCTCCTCGGCGGTGTTGGCGATCAGCCGGTCGGCCGCCTCCACCACCTGGGTCTCGCCGATCACGCGGGCAGCCGGCTCGGGGGTGTCGCCCTCGGCGAGCGCCGCGTTCTTGACCTTCGCCATGGTGTGCATGGTGTGCACCAGCGGCACACCCCAGCGCTCGGCGGCCAGCCAGCCGACGTGGCCGGACAGCCAGTAGTGCGAGTGCACCAGGTCGTAGTGGCCGGGGCGGTGGCCCGCCTCGGTGCGCAGCACGCCGTGGGTGAAGGCGCAGAGCTGGGCCGGGAGGTCCTCCTTGACCAGCCCCTCGTAGGGGCCGGCGGTGACGTGGCGGACCAGCACGCCGGGGGCGAGCTCGACGGTCGGCGCGTCGTCGGAGCTGATCGCCCGGGTGAACACCTCGACCTCGATGTTCAGGTCGGCGAGGCGCTTGGCCAGCTCCACGATGTAGACGTTCATGCCGCCGGCGTCGCCGGTGCCCGGCTGGTGCAGCGGCGAGGTGTGCACGCTCAGCATCGCGACCCGGCGCGGGCGCCGCGGACGGCCGCCGACCAGCGCCTGCAGCCGGCCTCGGCGGGCCGCCTGGGCGATTCCGGCGGCCTGGGCGATCCCTGCCGCCTGTGCGAGCCGCTCTCGACGGGCCGTGCGTACGGGGTGCTGCGTCACCTGGCTGAAGCCTCCTCGTGCTCCCCGGTCGATGGTGCATCCGGTCGTGCGGGCGGGGGCGCGGGACGGTTGCGGCCGGGAATCCGGCCGCGGCGGCCCGCGTCCGACGCACAGCCGCCCGGAACCGATCGTTCCGGGCGGACAGACGTCCAGTGTGCCAACCAGCGGGCCGCCGGCCGGTATTCCCGTCCCGCCGCACGTCCCGACCTGCGGACCGCGGCGCCCGCCGGCGGACGGGCGGGCGCCGGGCGACCCGCCCCCGCGTACGCTGCGGGCATGGCCGTCTTCGACCCCTCCCCCGCCCGCGGGCCGCGCTCGACCCGCCCGGTCGGGACGGTGACCCGGGGCACGACCAACACCAACCGGCTGCGGCGGATGGACCGCTGGATCACCCACGCGCTCGCCCGGACGCTCCGCGCCGCCGACCGGCCCCCGATCGCCGTGGACCTCGGGTACGGCGCCGCCCCGTGGACGGCCGTCGAACTGGCCGCCCGGCTGCGCGCCGGCCGCCCGGACATCCGGGTCGTCGGCATCGAGATCGAACCCGCCCGGGTGGCGGCCGCCCTCCCGTACGCGGACCCGCCGCTGCTCACCTTCCGACGCGGCGGCTTCGAGGTGCCGCTGGACGGCGCCTCGGCCCAGCTCATCCGGGCCGCCAACGTGCTGCGGCAGTACGAGGAGGAGGCGGTCGGCGCCGTCTGGGAGCGCCTCTGCGGGCGCCTCGCGCCGGACGGCCTGCTGGTCGAGGGCACCTGCGACGAGATCGGCCGCCGGCACGTCTGGGTCGCGCTCGGCCCCGAGGGCCCCCGCACGGTCACCTTCGCCGCCCGCCTCGCCGACCTGCAGACCCCGTCCGACCTGGCGGAACGGCTGCCGAAGGCACTGATCCACCACAACGTGCCGGGGCGGCCGGTGCACCGCTTCCTCACCGACTTCGACCGGGCGTGGGCGGCGGCCGCGCCGTACGCGGCGTTCGGGGCCCGGCAGCGCTGGGTGGCCGCCTGCTCGGCGCTGTCGCAGAGCTGGCCGCTGGTCGACACCCGCAGGTGGCGGCACGGGGAGGCCACCGTGGAGTGGGCCGCACTGGCTCCGTAGCGGCTCCTCTGTACGGCCAGGCGGATTCACTCGAACGAGTTATCGAATTCCTCTGGCGTGTTGACGTCCCGTCACGCCACCATGGGGACATCGCACGAGCTGCCGTCCGTCACGTGAGGCCCCGTCAGCTCCTCTGCACGCCAACCGCACACCGGGCACGCACCCCGCACCGCACGCCGAAGGCCCGTGGGCCCGGCGGCCTCAGCCCTCCGACTCCAGCGCGCGCCACACCTGTTCGAACACCCCGTACACATCGGCACCGAAGAGCACGAACCGCACCTCCGCCACCTCACCGGCCCGCCCCGCCGCCAGCTCGCCCGACACGGTCGTCAGGGCAATCCGGGCGGCGTCCTCCAGCGGCCACCCGAAGATCCCGGCCGAGATCGCCGGGAACGCCACCGAACGAGCACCCAGTTCCGCCGCCACCGCGAGCGACTCCCGATAGCAGGAGGCCAGCAGCCCAGCACGTTCCTCCCGGTCCTCCGCCAGAAAGACCGGCCCCACGGTGTGCACCACCCACCGGGCCGGCAACCGCCCGGCGGTCGTCGCGACGGCCCGGCCGGTCGGAAGGCCCTTGCCGTAGTGCGAGGCACGCAACCGACGGCAGTCCTCAAGGATCTCCGGACCGCCCCTGCGGTGGATCGCGCCGTCCACCCCGCCGCCGCCCAGCAGCGACGAGTTGGCGGCGTTCACCACCACGTCCACCTGCTGATCCGTGATGTCACCCTGAACAAGCGTGATCTGCGTCACCGCCAACGACCTCCCATCAGCCCCGCACGCACGGCCATCACGGTAGCCGCGCACGCCGCCGACAGCGTGGCAAAAACCACAGCGGCGGCCGCCAGTCAGAGAAATCTCCGGAGATCACGTTATGGTCGCGAGAAGCTCCCCGACCCGCAGTGCCAGGCGGGCACTGCACACGGACGTCAGCCGTTGGGCAGTCGGGGAAAGGAAGGATCGACCAATGCCCGCAACGGGAGACGGGCGGGCATCCGCTGCCGCAGGCAGGTTCGGTACCGCCGATGCCGCCGACACCGCGCACCGCGCAGGCACTGGCAGCAGTGCGTCCGCCGCCGCAGGCAGCCGCGCCGCCACCGGCCGCCCGGTCGCCCAGCGGGCCAAGGACACCGCGAGGGACACCGCGGGCACCCGCGCCGACTCCGCCGCATCCGCGCAGCCCGAGGGCCCCCGCGAGCCGGCGCCGATACCGCATCCGCGGAGCACCTCCCCCGCCGCCGGGCTGCCCTCCGGCGAGGCGCCCTACCGGCTGCTGGTGATCGCGGACGGCGACACCGGGGACATCGGGCTGATCGAGACCCTGGTCGCCGACAGTGGCGCCCAGGTCGAGCTGCACCGCGCCGACGGCATCGAGCAGGCGGCCGAGCTGCTCGCCCCGCTGCCCATGGCGGCCCGCCGCGGCCGAAGCCGCCCGGTCGACTTCAACTGCGTGCTGCTCGACCTCGCCGCCCCGGCGCACGGCCGGCACTCCGGGCACCCCTCCGACGAACTCTTCCCGTCCGACGGCCTGGACGGGCTCCGCGAGCTGCGCCGCCGCGCCCCGCACGTCGCCCTGATCGTCCTCACCGACGCCGCCGGGGCCGAGCTCGGCGCCGCGGCCGTGGCCGCCGGCGCCCAGGACTTCCTGGTCAAGCGCGAGACGGACGGCCCGCTGCTGGCCCGCGCCCTGCGCTACGCGGTGGAGCGCAAGCGCGCCGACGAGTCGCACCGCCGCCTCGTCGAGGCCGAGCTGCGCGGGCAGGAGAACGCCCGCCTCCAGCGGCACCTGCTGCCCACCCCGCTGCTCGACGGCGCCGGGCTCGCCTTCACCCGCCGCTACCGCCCGGGCCGCCGCCGGGCCCTGCTCGGCGGCGACTTCTACGACGCCGTCCGCACCGACGACGGCACCGTGCACGTCGTCATCGGCGACGTCTGCGGGCACGGCCCGGACGAGGCCGCCCTCGGCGTCGCCCTGCGGATAGCGTGGCGGACTCTGGTCTTCGCCGGGCTCACCGGCCAGGAGCTGCTCACCACCCTGCAGCACGTGCTGGAGCACGAGCGCCGCAGCGACGAGATCTTCGCCACCCTGTGCATGCTCGTCCTCGTACCGGGCGACCACGCCGACCCGGGCGGCCTCGGCGAGGCCGGGCCTGCCCCGGCCGACGGGGCCGCGGCGCCCCGGGCGGAGCGCGCCAGGCTGTTCCTGGCCGGCCACCCGGCGCCGCTGCTGCTCGGCCCCGAAGGCCCGCCGCGGCTGCTGCCCGCCGACCAGGCGGGCCCGGCTCTCGGCCTGCTGCCGTGCGACGACGGCCTGGCGGCCTGGCCCGCCCAGGAGCTGGAGCTGCACCCCGGCTGGAGCCTGCTGCTCTACACCGACGGCCTGGTCGAGGGCCGGGTCGGCGCCGGCTCCCGGCGCCTCGGCCAGGACGGCCTGATCGAGCTGATCGCCGACCACCAGGCCGCCGGGCAGTCCCGGGGCAGGCTGGTCGACAGCGCACTCGCCGAGGTGGAGGAGCTGAACGGCGGCGCCCTGACCGACGACGTCGCCGTCCTGCTACTGGAGCGCAATCCGGCGCCCGTGCTGATGGGCTGAGCACGCCGGCGGCCGAGCGGCCCGACCGGTTCACCGCCGACCGACCGGTACGCCGAGAGGGCGGCACCCCTGTGCAGGGGTGCCGCCCTCTCGGCGTACTGCCGGCCCGGCCGGGGGCCGTTCGGTCACCAGGGCCCGTACGGGCCGATGTTCCGTCGGCCACCGCCGCGGCCGTCCGTGAGCTGCTTGATCGCGGGGCGCACGTCCACCACGTAGACGATCGCGGCGACCAGGCCGATCAGGGTAAGGAAGTTGCCCAGCACATTGGCGCCGAACAGCAGGTCCAGCCCGAGCGCCAGGCCGAGCACGATCAGCCAGAACCCCTTGGTCTTCTTGTCCGCGGCCCGGTAGGCGTCCTCACGGCGCACGGCTGCGTCGACGAAGGCGAACAGCTTGAAGCCGATGATCGCGACGGCCAACCACCAGAAGGGGTTGAGCACGTCGAAGAGCAGGATGTGGAACACTGCGGACTCCTCACTGCGGCCTCGGCTCCTCCGCCCATGGTGGCACGGCGGGCGGCCCGCGACGGGGACAACGATCCGAACCGCCCGGGCGTGCCCGGTACGGCCGACGGCACGGCGGCTCCGGCCGCCCCGTCAGCCGCGGACCGCCTCGGACCGACCGGCAATTGGGGGGCGGTCTTACTTGCCCTTACTTGCCGGAGCTCTTGCGGGCCCGGGTGCTCTTCTTGGCGGTGGGGGCCGGCTGTTCCGCCGCCGCGTCGGCGGCCGGCTCGGCGGCCTCGTCCTGCGCGGGCTCGGCGTCGAGGGCCACCTCGGTCACCTCGGCCTCGGCCACCACCTCGCCGGCGGGCTCGATGTCACCGGCACCGCCGCGGTTCTTGTCGACGACGGCCTTGCCGCGCACGGCCAGCTCGTCGTAGGCCTCCTTGGCCTTCACCGCGAACTCGGCGGCGCGGCCGACCTGCTGCAGGGCGAAGGTCTGCGCCTTCTCCTGGAGCTCCTTGAGGTCCTTCAGGTCGGTCGGCAGCGCGGTGACCGCCTCGCTGACCTTGCCCTGGGCCTCGACGATCAGGGCCTGCGCCTCCTGCAGCCGGGCAGCGGCCTTCTCCTGGGTGCCCTTGCGGTCGGCGGCGAGCGCCTCGACCCGGCCGGGCACTTCGCGCAGCTTCTCGTAGGCGAGGTCGCCGGCGCCGGCGAGGGCGTAGAGCGGGGTCGGGTCGCTGAGGGTCTTCTTGAGGTCTTCGGTGATCGGCATGGCCGGTCCTCCCGGGAGTTTCGGTGCGTGCGGTGGTCCCGTGCGGTCGGCGCCCGCAGTTCGGCGGCGCCCCGACGGTGCGTCAGTCTGCTGCGGCAGGAGCCCCGTCGGGAGCGGCGGTGCTCTCGCGGTTCTCCTTGAGGAAGGCGTCGTAGACGGAGAGCAGGGCCTGCTTCTGCCGTTCGTTGATCAGCGGGTCGGCGAGGATCGCGGCCCGCAGCCCCGGGCCCTCCTCCTGCCGCTCCTCGAGAATTCCGGCCTGCACGTAGAGCGTCTCGGCGGAGATCCGCAGCGCCTTGGCGATCTGCTGCAGGATCTCCGCGCTCGGCTTGCGCAGCCCGCGCTCGATCTGGCTGAGGTACGGGTTGGAAACCCCGGCGGCCTCGGCCAGCTGCCGCAGCGAGTACTGGGCGTTCCGCCGCTGCTCGCGGATGTACTCGCCGAGCGAGCCGACGTTCAGTGAGGCCATGCCACCAGCATGCACAGCCGTGCTTGCAATTGCAAGCAGGCTGCTAACTCCTGCAATCGCGCCGTCGATCCACCCCGTCGAAAGTGACGGGCGTCACATCAACCGCATGTCACGAACGAAGCCGCAGCTTCCGTCCCGTGGTCGCCGGCACGACACGGAGGAAGACGGAGAAGGGCGGAGCAGTGAGCACACAGCACACGGCAGGCACGGCAGGCGCCCACCGCGTTCTGGTCCTGGGGGCGGGGTATGCGGGCATGGCCGCGGCGGTCCAGCTCGCCGCGCGGACCGGGCGGCGAGGAGACGTGCAGGTCACCGTGGTGAATGCGCAGGAGCGGTTCACCGAGCGGCTGCGGCTGCACATGACGGCCACCGGACAGCAGGTCGCCGAGCTGAGCATCCCCGGACTGCTGGAGGGCACGGGAGCCCGGTTCGTGCACGGCTGGGTGACGGCCGTGGACGCGGACGCGCGGACCGTGCGGATCGACGACGACCGGGTGCTGCCCTACGACACGCTGGTGTACGGGCTGGGCAGTGTGGCCGATACGGAGGCGGTCCCCGGGGTCGAGGAACATGCGTACACCCTGGACAGCGCCCGACACGCCGGACTGCTGGCCGACCGGCTGGCAGGGCTCGGCGACGGCACGGTGGTGGTCGGCGGCAGCGGGCTGACCGGCATCGAGTCGGCCGCGGAGATCGCCGAGCAGTACCCCGGACTGGACGTCGTCCTGCTGGGCCGGACCGAACCGGGTGCGGCCATGAACCCCAAGGCCAGGGCCTATCTGCGGACCGCGCTGGAGCGCCTGGGCGTCCGGGTCCGCAGCGGGGTCGAGGTGGTGAAGGTGCTGCCCGGCGGGGTCGAGCTGGCCGACGGCGAGACGGTCGCCGCGGATGCGGTGCTGTGGACCAGCGGGACGCGGGTGTCACCGCTGGCAGCCGCAGCCGGGCTGGAGGTCGACGGACGCGGCCGGGTCGTCACCGACGCCGCCCTGCGTTCGGTGTCCCACCCCGAGGTGTACGCGGTGGGCGACGCCGCCGCCGTCCGCCAGCGGTACGGCGTGATGCACGGCACCTGCCAGAGCGGCATGCCCACCGGTGTGCACGCCGCGGTGCAGATCGTCCGTGCGCTGGACGGCAGGCAGCCGAAGCCGTTCCGGTTCGGCTACTACCACACGCCGGTCAGCCTGGGCCGGCACGACGCCGTGGTGCAGTTCACCCGCCCCGACGACAGCCCGCGGCGAATCCACCTGACGGGTCGTCTCGCGGCCCGGTACAAAGAGGCCGTGACTGCTTCACCCTGGCCGACGTACGGCCGCATGCGAAAGATGCCCGCCTCGGCGGCGTTCTGGCCCCGCGGCGGCCGCTTCACCCGGCGGGGGGAGGCGCAGTGACCGGCGTGTTCGACGAGGCCGACCAGCAGGTGTTCGACCTGCACCGCAATCTCCTGTTCTCGGTGGCCTACCGGATTCTCGGCACCGCGGCCGACGCGGAGGACGCGGTTCAGGACGCCTGGCTCAAGTGGTCGGCCGCCGACCGCTCGCAGGTGGCCGACCCGAAGGCATACCTGGCGCGGATCGTGTCGAACCTGGCGGTGGAACGGCTGCGTTCCACCCAGTACAAGCGCGAGACCTATGTCGGGCCGTGGCTTCCGGAACCGATCCTCACCACCGGCGACACGGCGGATCAGGTCGCGAACGCCGACTCGGTGTCGATGGCCATGCTGGTGGTGCTGGAGACGCTCAGCCCGCTGGAACGTGCGGTGTTCGTGCTGAAGGAGGTCTTCGGCTTCAGCCATGCCGAGATCGCGGAGGCGGTGGAGCGGTCCGAGCCCGCGGTCCGGCAGGCCGCGCACCGGGCGCGCGAGCACGTCCGGGCGCGCCGGCCGCGCTTCACCGCGGTCCGCTCGCAGCAGCGCGAGGCCACCGAGAGGTTCTTCGCCGCCGCGACCGGCGGCGACGTCAACGCCCTGATGGAGTTGCTGTCCCCCGACGTCACGCTGTGGACGGACGGCGGCGGCAAGGTCCGCCAGGCGATGCGCCCCGTGGTGGGCGCCTCCACGGTGGCCGCCTGGTTCGCCGCGATCGGCACGGTCAGCTACCAGGGCGTCGCGCCGGGCGACATGCGCGCCGAGCTCGTCGAACTCAACGGCGGGCCGGGTGTCCTGTTCAGCGGCCCGGACCGGGTCATGGCCACGGTCACTCTCGACTTCGGCGCCGACGGGCGGATCACCGCCATCCACAACGTGGCCAACCCGGACAAGCTCCGGGCCGTCGCCGGGGGCACCGTCCACGACATCGGTACGCACTGAGCCCGTCCGCAGCGCCCGGGGCAACCCTCGGCGCCGGGGCACTCCACAACGCCGGGGCATCCACAGCGCAACGGACGGACGCACCGGGCACGACCGTCAGGGCCGCGGCGCCTTCCGGCCGTGGACGGCGGTGTACTCGGTGGCCAGCCACGGGGCGAGGTCGTCGACCAGGAGACCGAGCACCGCCAGGTCGGCCGCGGGGGATGCTCCCGTAGAGATAGGCGCTGTGCAGGCGGTCGGGCCCGAAGGCTGTACCGATGCGGGCGTGGGCTTCCTCGACCAGGGGGGCGGAAGGGTGCCTGCACCCGTGCCGGGGAGCCTTCGCGGGCGATGGTTCCGTCGGGTTCAGCCCTCGGCGGGTCGTGCGTCCGCCGCGTCGGGGCCATCGAGGTTGGCGGCCATCACTGCGAGCACCCGTACGGTCTCGGCGTACTGCTCGGGGGTCAGGCCGGTGAGGCTTGCGGCGCGCAGTCGGGCGGCCCTGCCGTGGACCTCGCCGTGCAGGCCGCGGCCGTCGGCGGTGAGGGCGACCGTGCCCGCACCGGCGGGCTCGGCCCAGCCGCGCGGCAGCAGTCCGTCGGGGCCGTGCAGCAGGTCGTCGACACCGGCCGCGGCGTCGGGCCGGAACGGCGCGAGGGCCAGGGCGAGGTCGGCAGGTGTGCACGGGCCGGCGGCGAGGGTGTTGAGGGCCTGCCACTGGCGGCGGCGGACACCGAGGTCGGCCAGGGCCTCCTCGAAGCGGGCCTCGAGCAGGTTGTGCAGGTGCTTCAGCCAGTACCCGATGGGGCGGTCGGTCGGGTCGGCGGTCGTCTCGGCGGTTCCGGGCATGTCGGCGATTCCCCCAGATCCATGTAAAGTTACATGCAGTTGTCTCCCACTATGAACCTGGACGGCGATGGATCGCAACCACGAACCCGACGAGGCACCGGCGGCGGCCCCGGACGTCGCCGACATCGCCCGCGCACTGGTGGCGATCCGCCGCAGCCGGTCCCGGCGGGCGCTCGCCCGGCTGGCCGAACGGCGCGCTGCCCCGCAGGCACCGGACGCTGCCGGGCCGACCGGCCCGCCCTCCGACGCGGTGGTGCTCCTGCTGGACGCCGTGGAGGAGTCCGGCGCCCCGACGGTCACCGAGGCGGCCGCCGCCCTGGGCGTGGACCAGCCGCGGGCCAGCCGCCTGGCCTCCCAGGCGCTGGCGGCCGGGCTGCTGCGCCGCGAGGCGGACCAGGCGGACGGCCGCCGCTCGCTGCTGCGGCTCACCGCGGACGGCCGGGCCGTCCTGGACGGGGTGCACGCCTTCCGCCGCCTCGTGGTGGCCGAGGCCACCGTCGACTGGAGCGACGCCGACCGCGCCGCCTTCGCCCGCCTGCTGACCCGCTTCGTGGCCGACTTCGGCGCGGTCACCGGCCCCGCCGACCGCCCGAAGCCCTGAGCCGCCGCAGCACACGCGTCGGCCGCGCACACGCGTCGGCCACACACCCCGGCCGCGCAGTCGCCCGTCAGCGCCTGGCGATGGCCCCCAGGCGGCGGGCGAGTTCGGGCGCCAGCGGGTAGGGGCGCTCGGCGGGGAGCATCCGGACGGCCTGCGCGTTCCGTCCGGCCCGGATCAGCCCGGCGATCCGGTGCACCTGCGGGGTCAGGTCGGTGACGGAGACCGTCCAGTCGTCCACGAAGGCACCGATCAGGGTCCGGCCCACGCCGACCTGGATGCTGTAGTGGTTGAGGGCGGCGCCGGCGGCGGAGCGCTCCGGGTCCCACTGGACGTGCACGGCGGCACCGGCCAGGGCGGCCGGGTCGCCCGTGGTGAGGACGGACTCGGCGAGCGCCCGCTCCCAGCCCTCGCGGGTGATCCGGACGGCCAGCACCCGCTCCTGGCCGGGCTTGCGGGCCCAGTTGCTGCGGTGCATCAGCCAGCGGAAGGACGGCTTGATCCAGGTCATCCGGCCGCGCGAGAAGGGGTCCACGAAGCGGCCGGCCGCCACTGCCGGGCCGGCGATCGCCGGTGCGTACGCCTGGTACACCACGATGGTGCGGTCGTCGTAGTCGGCCCGGATCTGGCGCAGCTCGGTCATCCGGCCACCCTGCCAGCCGCCCGGCCGGCCGCGCAGCGGGTTTTCCGCCGCCGCCCCGGGCCGACATGACGTCCAGTCGGATCGGTGCGGCCGGTCAGCCGCGGGCCGGGACGGCGCAGGCCTCGGAGAAGCCCTGGCTGGTCAGTCCGAAGGCGCTGTTGATGCGGGAGCGGAAGTTCTCCAGCGAGACCATCGCCGTGAGTTCGACGAAGGCGGCCTCGCCGAGGCGGGCGATCAGGGAGGCCGCGAGCTCGTCGGGGACGGTGGGCTCGGTCTCGGTCATGGCCTCGGCGTACTCCATCACCTGGAGTTCGAGCTCGGTGAACTCCTCGGTGTGCTCGCGCCACTGCGGCACCAGGGCGATCTTGTCGAGCGGGAGGCCGAGCCCGTCGGCCTCCCAGTGGCCGAAGTCCATGCACCAGGAGCAGTTGATCCTGGCGGCGGTGGCCATCACGGCGAGGTGCTTGAGGCCGGGGTCGAGGGCGTTCCAGCGGGCGACGCCGCGTTCCATGCGGACGTAGGAGAGCAGCACCCGGCCGTTGTGGCCGAGGGCGAGGCCCGGTTCGAGGACCTTGCCGTACGTCCGCCGGGAGTACCAGGCGCCGATGCGGTTGAGCAGGGTGCGGGGCGGGGTGAGCGCGATGCGGGCCATGACCGGTTCCTCCGGGGTCGTTGCGGACTTCGGAGGGTGGACGGCGCAGGCACCGGAAACGTGACATGCGCTGCCGGCGGGTTCAGCCGCGGCCGGTGAACCTCCGGTACGCGGGGGCGAGCAGCTCGGCGAGGTCGCGGCCGCGGACGGTGGTGCCGGACGGGCCGAGCGGGTCGAGTGCGGGGGCCGGCGGGCGGTCGGGGGTGTCGTCGGAGCGGAGGGTGAACTCACCTGCCCAGAAGGCGCGGTCGCGCTCGGCGGCGCTCGGCGGCAGCAGCCCGGCGGGGGTCTCGCCGGCGCGCTCGGCGGAACCGGGTTCGGTGGAGTGCTCGGCGGAGCTGCGTTCGGTGGAGTGCTCGGCGGAGCTGCGTTCGGCGGTCATCGGCGTCAGCCTCCGGTCACGTCGGCGGAGAGGGTCAGCAGGTCGCGCAGGGCGTCGGTGGAGAGTTCGGTGAGCCACTGCTCGCCCTCGCCGACGACGGTACCGGCCAGGGTGCGCTTGGCCTCGATCAGCTCGCCGATCCGCTCCTCGACGGTGCCGGTGCACACCAGCCGGCGCACCTGGACGCCCCGGCGCTGGCCGATCCGGTGGGCGCGGTCGGTGGCCTGGTCCTCGACGGCCGGGTTCCACCAGCGGTCGAGGTGGACGACCTGGTTGGCGGCGGTGAGGGTGAGCCCGGTGCCGCCGGCCCGCAGCGAGAGCAGGAACACCCCCGGCCCGTCGGACTGTTGGAAGCGCTCGACGAGCCGCTCGCGTTCCGTCCGGGGCACCGCGCCATGCAGGTGGAGGACATCGGTGCCGAGCCGTTCGGCGAGGTACGGGCGGAGCCGGGCGGTGAAGCCCGTGTACTGGCTGAAGACGAGGGTGCGGTCGCCGCCCGCCAGGGCCGCGGCGAGGATCTCCTCGAGGCGGTCGATCTTGCCGGAGCGGCCGGCCAGTTCTCCGCGGTCGTGGACGAGTTGGGCCGGGTGGTTGCAGACCTGCTTGAGCCGGCCGAGCGCGGACAGCACCGCGCCCTTGCGCTCGACGCCGCGGGCGCCCTCGACGCGCTGCAGCAGGTCGGCCACCACGGCCCGGTAGAGCCCGGCCTGTTCGGCGGTGAGGGCGCAGGGCACGGTGAACTCCTGCTTGGCGGGCAGGTCGAGGGCGATCGCCGGGTCGCTCTTGACCCGGCGCAGCAGGAACGGCCCGGCGAGGCGGCGCAGCCGTTCGGCGGCGGCGGGGTTGGCGTTCTGCTCGACGGGGACGGCGAAGCGTTCGCGGAAGGACTCGGCGGTGCCGAAGAGGCCGGGGTTGGTGAAGTCGAGGACGGCGTGGAGTTCGGCGAGCCGGTTCTCCACGGGGGTGCCGGTGAGGGCGATGCGCGGCCCGGAGGGCAGCGCGCGCAGGGCGCGGGAGCGGTCGGCGGCGCGGTTCTTGACGGCCTGCGCCTCGTCGGCGACGATCCGCCGCCAGCGCACGGTGCGCAGGTCGGCGGCGTCGCGCCGGACGGTGTCGTAGGTGGTGACGACGAGGTCGGCGCGGGCCGCGGCGGCGCGGGCGGCGCCGCGTTCGGCGCCGTGGTGGACGTGCACCCGCAGCCCGGGGGTGAAGCGGGCGGCCTCCTTCTGCCAGGTGCCGACCACGGAGGTCGGGCAGACCAGCAGGACGGGGCCGGTGGCGCCCTCGGCGTGTTCGCGGGCGAGCAGGGCGAGGGTCTGCACGGTCTTGCCGAGGCCCATGTCGTCGGCGAGGACGGCGCCGAGGCCGAGCCGGCCGAGGGCGTGCAGCCAGGCGGTGCCGCGCCGCTGGTAGGGGCGGAGGTCGCCGTGGAATCCGGGCGGGTCGGTGTCGGCGGCGTCGGCGGGGCGGGTGCCGGCCCGGCCGGCCAGCAGGTCGCCGATCGGGCCGTCGGCGTGCACGGCGGTGACGGGGAGCCCGGCGATGCTCACGGTGTCGTCGAGGGCGAGGCGGAGCAGGTCGGCGCGGTCCATGGTGCCGGTGGCATGCCGGGTGAGGAAGGCGTGGGCGGCGCGGATCTGGGCGGGGTCGACCTCCGTCCAGCGGCCGCGCAGCCGGACGAGCCCTTGCTGGGCGGCGGCGAGTTCGGCGAGTTCGTTCTCGGTGAGGGCGGTGTCGCCGAGGGCGGCCTGCCAGCGGAAGGCGACGAGGTCGTCGCGGTCGATCCGGGCGGGCTGTTCGACGGCGCCGGGGGTGCCGGTGCGGGCGGTGAGGGTGAGGCCGAGTCCGGGCCGGCGCTGCCACCAGCTGGGCAGGTGGATGCCGAATCCGGCGTCGGCGAGGGCGGGTGCGGCGTCCTGCAGGAAGGCGAGGGCGCCGGCCCGGTCGAGGACGAGGCCGGTCGGCCGGATCTCCCGGGCGGTGCCGCGCAGTGCCGGGTAGAGCAGGGCGGCGCGGTCGATCTCGGCGGCGAGGGCGGCCTCGGGGCGGCGGGTGGTGCGGGCGAGTGCGGCGTGGCCGGGGCCTTCCGTCCACAGCTCGGCGGCGGGGACGAGCAGCGACGGCCGGTCGGCGGCCTGGAGCAGCAGGTCGAGGCGCCAGTCGTCGTCATCGGGGCGGCCGTCGGGGTCGTCGTCGGCGGGGCCGAGCGGTTCGGCGAGGCGCAGGACGAGGCGGACGGCGGGGTCGGCCGGTGCCTTGGCGTGCCAGGCGGCGAGTCCTGCGGCGAGGGGGCGGAGGGTGTCGGGGGCGGTGTCGAGGCGGCCGTCGGGGGCGCGCAGGGCGGTCAGCCAGGGGTCTCCGCCGGGCGGGGGCGGCAGGTCGGCGAGGGCGGCCCTGGCCTCCAGGTCGGTGAGGGTGTCGAGGACGTCGGCGAGCAGGGTGTCGGCGCGGCGGCCGCCTGCGGCTGCCCCCGGGTCGGCGGCGAGGACGACCCGGGGGCAGCCGCGGGCGAGGGCGGCGGCCTCGGCGCGGTCCTCTCCGTCGGGTGCGGGCCGCCAGCAGGCGTACGGGGTGCCGTCCTGGTCGCGCAGCGCGGGCAGGACGCGGCCGCGGCCGACCATCCGCCAGGCGAGGTCGTGGACGGCGGTGAGCCAGCGCAGCGAGGCTCCGTAGGCGAGTTCGGTGGGCGGGCCGTCGTCGGGCTGGCAGTGCGCGCTCGCCCGGTGCGGGTCGAAGAGCGCGCCGAGGAACTGGGCGGTGTGCGGGCCGGAGAGGACGAGGACGGGGACCCGCCAGGGAGTGGGTGCGGTGCCCTGCGACCGGGTGCCGACCGGCAGTTGGGGGGAGGGGGCGGGGGCGGCGCCGAGCGAGGGCAGATGCAGGGTGGTCCAGCGTTCGGCGGCCCGGTCGGCGAGCCAGCCGGGGCCGGGGCCGAGTCCGGCGAGCAGCCGGGCGGTGCCGGCGGCCGGCAGGGCGAACGGGTGGGTGGCGGGCGCGGCGCCCCGGGCAGCCCCGGCGGCCCGGACGGGGCCGGTGTGCCGGTCGAGGTACGCGGCGGCGCTCTCGGCCCAGAGGGCGAGCCGGCCGCCGTCCTGCCAGAGCGCGTGCAGCGCGTCCATCGGGGCACCTTCCGTGGGCGGACGGTTCACCTTAACCGGGGCCGCCGACAGCGCAGTCGAGGACAGGAGTTGTCCGCAAGGCTCGATAGCGTCGGTCGTACCGAAGCCGGAGATCCCGGCAGCGGGACGACGAGAGGTGGCCGAGATGCCGACGCTGGTGAACGCGGAGACCGACGAGCGCGACGCCCTGCTGTCCTTCCTGGACGCACAGCGCGGCGGGCTGCGCCGCGCGGTGCTCGGGCTGACCGAGGAGCAGGCGGCCGCCACGCCGACGGTGAGCAGCCTTTCGCTGGCGGTGCTGCTGCGGCACGCGGCGCGCACCGAGCGGTACTGGATCGTCGAGCAGCTGATGGGACGGGCCGAGGACGGCCCGAAGGACTGGGCGGAGGAGTACCGCCTGGGCGAGGGCGAGACGGTGGAGTACTGGCTGAAGGAGTTCGAGCGGGTGGCGGCGGAGACCGAGGAGATCGTCCGTTCGCTGCCGAGCCTGGAGGTGGACTTCCCGCTGCCGCAGGCGCCGTGGTTCCCGCCGAACAGCCGGCGCACCGCGCGCTGGGTGCTGCTGCACCTGATCCAGGAGCAGGGCCGGCACGCCGGCCACGCGGACATCATCCGGGAGACGATCGACGGCCGGACGGCCTTCGAGCTGGTGGCCCGGGCCGGCGCCTGAGCGGCTCCGGCACGGCCGGAGGGGTGGTTCCCGGAGGGATTCCGGGAACCACCCCGCATTGATGGTTGAACTTTGAACCAGATGGGGTTATGGTGGAGCCAACAAGTTGAAGCCTAAACAATATGGCTTCGCGATCGAGGAGGAGCCATGGGCATCTTCAGCCGCCGCAACGACACCGCCACTGCCACCACCACCGCCGTCGCCACCCCCGCGGCCGGCCCGGACCTGGACCACCTCAGCGGCGACTGGGCCATCGACCCGTCCCACAGCCGCATCGGCTTCGCCGTCCGGCACGCGATGGTGACCAATGTCCGCGGCGAGTTCACCGAGTACGACGGCAGGCTGAGCCTGGACGGCAGCGACCCGTCCAACTCCTCCGCCGAACTGGTGATCAAGGTCGCGAGCGTCGACACCAACCAGGCCCAGCGCGACGAGCACCTGCGCACCGGGGACTTCTTCGCCGCCGAGACGTACCCGGAGATCCGCTTCCGCTCCACCTCCGCCGAGCGGATCGGCGAGGACACGTACCGGATGACCGGCGAGCTCACCATCAAGGACACCACCAAGCCGGTCGTCCTCGACCTCGACTACACCGGCCACGCCACCGACGTGTACGGCGCCGCCCGGGTCGGCTTCGAGGGCCGCACCACCGTCGACCGCACCGAGTGGGGCCTCACCTACAACGCCGCACTGGAGACCGGCGGCGTGCTGATCGGCGAGAAGGTCAAGCTCACCTTCGACATCTCCGCCGTCAAGGCCGCCTGACGGCACGACGGTTCGCTCCACCCGGCCACGCCCCCACCGCACCCGCGGCGGGGGCGCCGCCATGTCCGGGACGGCCTGCGCCGTCCGCGCCGGCACCCTCACCGCGGACCGCCGACCCGCGGCTCCCGGCGGCGACCCGGCCGCACCGGCTCACCGGGACAGCAGGGCGGCGTCCTCGTCCGGCAGCCAGCTGCCCGGCGGCCGGCGCAGCCAGCCCTCGGGGCCGCCGAGCCGCGCGGCCGCGGCGAGCAGCGCGGTGAGCCCGGGGTGCCGCAGCCCGGGCCGGTGGACGAGGCTCACCAGGCAGAGCGGCACCGGGTCGACCAGTGGCCGGGTGACGGTGCCGGGGATGTCGGGGCCGCCGACGGTGGTGAGCACGGGCTCGCGGTGCCGGGCGAGGTAGCGGGCGAGTTCGGCGGCGCCGACCGGTGGGGCGTGCCCGTCCGCGGCCCGCAGGCCGTGCGCCTGCAGGAGGGCGAGCCCCAGACCGGCCCACTCGGTGGTGGCCGGGTTGCCGACCAGGACGTCCACGGGGTGGCCGGCCAGGGCCGCCATCGGGACGGCGGGGCGCCCGGCCAGCGGGTGGTCCTCCGGCAGGAAGACCGCCACGGGCTCCAACCGGACCGGCACCTGGACGAGCTGGGCCTGCACGGGGGCAGGCAGTCCGGCCCACCGGCCGAAGGACACGTCCAGCCGGTGGGTGAGCAACTCGTCCGCCGCGGCGGCGAGTCCGCCGTGGAAGCGGGCCAGCAGCTCCGCGTCCGGCAGGGCGGCGCGGGCTGCGGCGAGCAGCCGGTACTGCGTCAGGTCGCTGCCGTCCACCTCGTTGCCGAGATCGACCAGCAGCGGCCTGGTCCGTCTCGAGGAGACGATCTCGTCGTGCAGTGCGAGCAGGCGGCGGACCTGCGGCAGCAGCGCCTCCCCGGCCGGGGAGAGCTGCACGCTGCGCGTGGTGCGGTGGAACAGCACCTCGCCCAACTGCTGCTCCAGTGCGCGGACATCGCGGCTGAGCGCCTGCTGGGCGACGTGCAGCTGGGCGGCGGCGCGGCCGAAGTGCAGGGTCTCGGCGGTCGCGACGAAGCCGCGCAGCAGGCGGGGGTGCAGGTCCTGGGGCATGGTCCCGGCAGCGTAGGCGCCGGTGCGGCGATTGACAACGAGAGTGCGTCGATCCGGCCGAACAGGTGTTGGACCACGCACCGCGCGGGCGGCCAGGCTGGTGCCACCGCCAAAGCCTCCACCGGGAGTTCCGTGTTCGCCGCGTACCGACGCCTGCTCGCCCTGCCCGGGGCGCTCGCCTTCACCCTGGCCGGGCTGCTCGCCCGCCTCTCCGCCTCGATGGGCGGGGTGTCCGTCGTCGTGATGATCTCCGAGCGGCGCGGCTCGTACGCGCTGGCCGGTGCCGTCACCGCGTCCGGCCTGGCCACCCTGGCGATCGGGATGCCGCTGCTCGGACGGCTGGTGGACCGGTACGGGCAGGCCAGGGTCGCGGTGCCGGCCGTGCTCGCGGCCGGGGTGCCGATCACCGGCCTGCTGCTGTGCGTCCGCCTCGGCGCGCCGGACTGGACGCTGTTCCTCTGCTGGGCCGCGTCCTCGGTGGTGCCCAACCTGGGCGGCATGGTGCGGGCCCGGTGGGCCCACCTGCTGCGCGGCGACGAGCGCCTGCACCTCGCCAACTCCCTGGAGCAGGCGCTGGACGAGCTGTGCTTCATGACCGGCCCGGTGCTGGCGGTGCTGCTCTGCGGTGCGCTCTTCCCGGAGGCCGGGCTGCTGGCCTCCGGCCTGTTCTGCGTGACCGGGGTGCTGCTGCTGGCCGTGCAGCGCGGCACCGAGCCGCCGCCGTCGCCGCGCGCCGACCCCACCGGGCCCGCCGACCGGCGGGGGAGGGCCGTACCGGCCGGGCTGTGGGTGCTGGTGCCGGTGTTCCTGTGCTCCGGGGTGGTGTTCGGCTCGATGGAGGTCACCACGATCGCCTGGACGGACGCCCACGGCGTGCGTCCGCTCGGCGGGCTGCTGCTCGGGCTGGTGGCGGCCGGGTCCTGCGTCTCGGGGCTCGCGTTCGGGCTGCTGCCGGTACGGCGCAGTCCTGTCGCGCGACTGGTGGGCGGGGTGGCCGCAATGGCCGTACTGCTGCTGCTCCCCCTGGCCGCGGGCCTCTCGGGCGCCGGGCCGGTGCTGCTGGCTCCGGCGCTGTTCCTGGCGGGTTCGGGCACCGCGCCGACCATGGTGAGCGGGATGACGCTGGTGCAGCAGCTGGTGCCGGCGGGCCGGTTGAACGAGGGGATGGCGGCCGCGGTCTCGGCGATCCTGGTCGGCATCTCGGCCGGCTCGGCGCTCGGCGGGGCGGTCGCCGAGCGGGCCGCCCCGGGCACCGGCTACCTGGTGCCGGCCGCCGCCGCGGCCACCGCCCTGCTGATCGCGGCCTCCGGTCTCCGGCTGCTGCGCGGCGGGCCGGCCGCGGCACCCGCCGCTGCAGGACACCCCGCCGGGGAGCCCGCCGAAATGGACGAGCCCGCTGTCGGTGCCGCGCGCTAACGTCGCGCGCATGGGGGCGGAGATCACGTACGTACGCGGGGACGCGAGCGCGCCGCAGGGCGCGGGCACCAAGGTGATCGCGCACGTCTGCAACGACCTGGGCGGCTGGGGCAAGGGCTTCGTACTGGCGCTGTCCCGGCGCTGGCCGGAGCCGGAGGCCGCGTACCGGGCCTGGCACCGCGGGCGGGCGAAGAACGACTTCGGGCTCGGCGCGGTGCAACTGGTGCAGGTCGGCCCGTACCTGTGGGTGGCCAACATCGTCGGCCAGCGCGGCATCCGGACGGGCCGTTCCACCGGTGTGCCGGTGCGCTACGAGGCGATCGACACCGGGCTGGCGGCGCTGGCCGGGCACGCCCTGCGGCTGGGCGCGTCGGTGCACATGCCGCGGATCGGCTGCGGGCTGGCCGGCGGGAAGTGGGAGCGGGTCGAGCCGCTGGTCCGCGCCCGGCTGTCCGAACGCGGCGTGGCGGTCACCGTCTACGACCGGTGAGGCGGCCAGCTGTACTCGTACTCGGCGAGTTCGTGGCCGCCGGGAAAGATCCCGGTCAGCTCGGCGGTGCGCACGCCGCCCTCGCGCTCGTAGAAGGCGACGGCGCGGTGGTTGGCGCGCAGCACCTCCAGGCGGAGTTCGGCGGGTGCGGCCCGTTCGAGTGCGGCGCGCAGCAGCAGGCTGCCGATGCCTCCCCCGGTGCGGCCCGGACGGACGTGCAGGTTGTCGAGTAGGACGCGGCCGTCCGGCTCGGGCACGAGGTAGGCGAAGCCGAGCAGGTCGCCGCCGGGGTCTTCGGCGAGCAGCAGGTCGGGGGTGTTCTCGGGGCTGCCGTAGTCGACGATGAGCCGCAGGGACCAGATCTCCCGCCGCTGGGCGGGCAGACCGTCACCGAGCGCCTCGTCCGGGACGAGCCCCCGATAGGCCGTCCGCCAGCTGTCGGCGTGCAGGGCCGCGACGGCGTCCGCGTCGGCGGGGCCCCCGGCCCGGACGGTGATCTCTGCGGTCATGGCCCGAGCCTGCCACAGCCGCACCGGCCGCCGGGCCGCCGGGCCGCCGGGCCGCCTCGGGGATCCGTCCGCCACTTGAACATGTCCACCGCCCCCTCTAGAGTCTCCACAGGTTTTGAACGCGTTCGAAACCAAACGCGGGCCGTACCGGGTACGGAGGGGAGATCCGGTACGGACCCGCACGGCCCTCGGCCGCACCGGCAGGGACGGGAGGCCGCCCGGGCCCGGCTAGGCTCAGGGCCGTGGACGAGCAGAAGGGCAGCACCCGCGGCATGGACGACAGCGCCCAGGACCAGGCCCTCGGGGCGGAGCTCCCCGGCGGTCGGGCGCGCCCCAAGACCGGCAAGAGCGAGCAGACCCGCGCCCTGATCCTCGAGACCGCGATGCGCCTCTTCCAGGAGCGCGGCTACGAGAAGACCACCATGCGCGCCATCGCCGCCGAGGCCGGGATCTCGGTCGGGAACACCTACTACTACTTCGCGTCGAAGGAATTCCTGATCCAGGGTTTCTACGACGGCATGACGGTCGAGCACGCACGGGACGCCACCGAGAAGCTGCACGGCCACACCGAGTTCGCCGACCGTCTGTACATCGCGCTGGGCTCCTGGCTGGACTGTGCGGCGCCGTACCACGAGTTCGCCGCCCAGTTCTTCCGCACGGCCGCCGACCCGAACAGCTCGCTCAGCCCGTTCGCCAACGAGTCGCACCGGGCCAGGGCCACCGCCGTCGGCCTCTTCCGGGACGTCCTCACCGGCTCCGACATCGCGCCCAAGCTCGACCCGGAGCTCCGCGAGCTGCTGCCAGACCTGCTCTGGCTGCACCTGATGATCATCGTGCTGTACTGGGTCTTCGACCACACCCCTGACCAGGAGCGGACCCGCGAGTTCGTCCGCCGGTCCACCCCCATGGTCGCCAAGGTGGTCGTGCTCTCCCGATACCGGGTGTTCCGCCCGCTGGTGCGGGACGTCAAGGGCCTCATCCAGGACTTCATCCTGCCGACCATCGGCCGCACCGCGACCTGACGGCGGCAGTCCCGCCCCGAGCCGAAGGGCCCGCCGGCGTCGAAAGGGTGGGCCCCTCCTGCCCGTCGGCGGGCAAGGAGGGCGAGCGCGGGAGCGCCCCGCCCCGAGCCGCGCGGGAGCGCCCCGCCCCGAGCCGAAGGGCCCGCCGGCGCCGAAAGGGAGGAGCGCGGGAGCGCAGCGACGGAGCGACGACCGTCGGCGTCGGGTTCAGAGGGCCCGGAGGCGAGCGGGCGACAACACAGCTCAGAAGATGTCCGGGTTCCAGGCCTGGACCGCGGTGCGCAGCAGCAGGTCGGCGCGGTCCGCCGCGCCCGGGGTGAGCTCGGCCGCCAGGCCCGCCGCGGACAGCCGCACCGCGGACTCCGTCCCGAGGTACAGCGAGGCGAGTGCCGGGGCGTCCAGGGCGAGGTCGGCGGGGTCCTCCGTCGGGGTGCAGCGGCCGGTGCCGTCGGCCGCGGTCTCCAGTGCCCACCGGCCGGCCGCGTAGCCGCCCGGGTCGGTGACGTCCAGGACGAGCCGGCCGGGCGCCCGGTAGCTGCGGGCGGCGAAGGCGGCGGGCACGTCCAGCAGCCGCAGCCAGAGGAAGTCGGAGCTGTCCTTGGCCGGGACGGCCGCGCGCGGGTCGGTGAGCAGCAGCGGCAGCGGGTCGTCCGGGCCGATGTTGCCGACCGCCACGGTGCGCACCCAGTCGACCGAGAGGGCGAGCCGCCACAGTGCGAGGGCGGCCTCCCGGTCCATGGCGAGGAAGTCGACGACGGTGAGGGTGCAGTCCGGGTTGTTGGCCACCCAGGTGTCGTCGACGGTGTAGCTGATCAGGCCGGTGACGGTGCCGCCGGCGTCGCGGTGCAGGGCGGTGAACGGCTCCCGCCAGTCGAAGCCCGGCAGTGTGGCCTCGCCGGTGCGCAGCTGCCACCAGACCGGGTTGCGGCCGATCGCGCCGGGCTGGGTGCGCCGCCAGCGCTCGTGCAGCTCGGCGCCGTACTTGCGGGCCTCCGCCATGGTGACGAAGTCGGTGCGGCCGGTGCCGGCCGGCAGGTCGTCGCGGAGCCGGCCGCGGTTGAGGTCGACCGTCCAGGACTGGTTGCGGGTGGCGGGGCCGAAGCCGTACCGGCCGTAGATCGGGTACTCGGCGGCGATCAGGATGGCCGCGGCGGCGCCGCGCTCCCGGGCGGCGGCGAGGTCCCGGGCCATCATGCGGGAGAGCAGGCCGCGGCGGCGGTGCGTGGAGTTCACGGTGACGGCGGTGATCGCGTCCACCGGCAGCAGGCCGCCACCGGGCACCGTCAGCTCGGTGTCGAAGCTGCGGAAGGTGGCGACGCAGCGGCCCGGGTCGTACGGGTCGAAGGCGCCGAGGAAGCGGCCGGGCCGGAAGCTGAGGCGGCGGAACTCGGTGCCCTCGTCGAGGTGCGGGCGCAGGAAGCCGCGGGCGACGGCGCGGTCCCACAGCGGGAGCTCCTCCGCGGTGACGGCGCGGATCTCGATGCCGTCCTGCCGCCCCTCTGCCGGTCCGTCGGTGTGCCTGTCGGTGGGTCGGCCGTCCCCGGCCGCTGCATCGGTGCCCATTCGGTCACCGTACGACCGGTCCGCGGGCCCGGCATCCGAATTTCCCGCGCCCCCGCTCCGGCGCGGGCGGTGCGGCGCAGAGCGCGCCGGGCGCTGTCACATTCCGGGGCGCTGTCCCGTCCGCCTGGTGGAGCGCCGCGCAGGAGCCGGTGCCACCGCGACGGAGGGAGCAGGACGATGAGGGTTCTCCTGGCAGGAGCGAGCGGGGTGCTCGGGCAGCGGACGGCCCGGGAGCTGGCCGCGGCCGGGCACGAGGTCGCCGGGCTCGGCCGCGGTCCGGCGAACGCGCTCCGGGCGGACCTGCTGGACCGCGAGGCGGTGCTGCGCGCGGTCGACGGGCAGTCCTTCGACGCGGTGGTGCACGCCGCGACCGCCCTGCAGGGCAGGTCGATGATGCGGCACCGGGACATGGACGGCACCGATGCGCTGCGCACCACCGGCACCGTCAACCTGCTGAAGGCCGCCCGGGCCGTCGGCGCCCGGCGGATCATCCTGGAGACGATGATGTTCGGCTACGGGTACGGCGACCACGGCGACCGGCCGCTGGAGGAGGACCGCGACGCGTACGGCCCGCGGGTGCCCGACCTCCGGGAGCGGGCCCACGTGGACGCCATGCGCGCCAAGGAGGACCTCGCCTTCGCCGCCGACGGCCTGGAGGCGGTCAGCCTGCGCTTCGGCCTGTTCTACGGCGCGGGCGTCACCGAGACCACCGTGCTGCCGCTGCTGCGCCGCCGGGCGCTGCCGGTCACCCCGGACCACGGCCGGAAGCTGTCCTGGGTGGACGTGGACGACGCCGCCCGGGCGCTGGTCCTCGGGCTGGAGCGCGGCCGCAACGGCCGGGCGTACAACATCGCCGACGGCCTGCCGCTCGGGTTCGGCACCCACGTCCGGGCGGTCGCGGAGGCCTTCGGTGCTCCGCGGCCGATGAGCGTGCCGCGCTGGCTGTTCCGGCCGGCGCCGCTGGCGGCCGCCATGCTCGCCACCAACCTGCGGCTGTCGACCGAACGGGCCCGCCACGAACTCGGCTGGGAGCCGACCACCGACGCCCCGCACCGGATCACCGAACTCGCCGCACGCACGCCGGTGGCAGCGTAGGCAAGCCACTCACGGGTCAGTTGGGGCGGCGGGGCTGAGGGTGCGGGAGGCGGGGGTGGCGGTACGGGGTGTGCTGTTCCGGGGTCTCCGACGGGGCCGGACGGGCGGCGTACACCCGCTGGCGGCCGGCCCGGACGGTGCGGCGGCGGGCGTGCGCCAGGGCCTGCCGTTCCGGGTCGGGTGCGGCGGCCACGGGGTGGGCGGCCGTGGCGCCGGCCTGCCGGGCGGCGAGGGCGGCGGCCCGGCGGTCGGCGAGCCGGGCCGAGCGGCGGGCGAGCCCGCGGGCGTGCTGGGCGTCCAGGTGGGCGGTGGCGCGGGCGGCCATCCGCTCGGCGACCCGGTGGGTGGCGGTGTGGTGCGCGGGCACCTTGTCGGGGGCGCCGGCGATCAGGTCGAAGAGCCAGGTGCGGGCGAGGTCGGCGCGGGCGTGCAGCAGCCGTTCGCGGCGGACGGCCCGCTGCATGCGGCGCGGCCGCCCGGTGTACCGCCAGCGCGCCCACGGGCTGCCGGGGCGGGCCAGCCGGACGGCGCCGACCCAGGCCAGGCCGGGCACCATGATGCCGAGCAGGCCGGTCCACATCTTGCCCTTGATCAGGGCGACGACCGAGACCAGGGCGTTCACCGAGATCACCGCGACCAGGCCCCAGCGAGTGTCCTGGCCGGGGACGACGCCGAGCGGCACGTAGCCGGTGAGCAGCAGTGCGGTGCCGAGCAGGACCAGGACGACGGCGTCCACCGACTTGCGGCCCTGTTCGCTCCAGTAGACGTCGTCCAGGTGCAGGATCAGCGCGAACTCGTCGAGCACCAGGCCGCAGCCGATGCCGAAGCAGAGGCCGAACCAGTCGATCCAGGGGTGGCCGCCGTTGGTGGCGAACACGCCGATCCCGCCGACCAGCAGGAAGCCCAGGCCGAACACCATGTGGTGGATGTGCAGCCCGCCGGGGGTGATGTTGCCCGGCCACCAGCGCACCTGGGCACGGATCATCCGCACGCTGAAGCGGATGCCGACGAACGCCACGATGAACCCGACGAGCAGCAGGAAGAGCGGCTGCTTGTGCGCGTCGACGATGTGTTCGCGGTAGCCGTCCAGCAGGTCGTTGATCACGGGTGGTGCCTTCGTTCTCGGTGGTGCTCCGGGGCGTCGACGGGCCAACGACCGGTCAGAAGCCCCGGGTGCGCTTGGCCGCCCGGCGGGGGACGAGCAGATGGGGCGCGAGCGGGTCGGTCGCGCCGGGGGTCTTGAGGAAGAGTCGGGCGACCTCGCCTCCCAGGTTGACGCCGATCGCGAGGGCCATGGCCAGGGCGGCGGCCCGGGTGACGGAGACCAGGCCGGCGCTGGCGTGTCCCTGGGCGAAGGCCAGCATGCCGAGGTACATCGCCGATCCGGGCATCAGCGGGCCGATCGCCGCGGTGACGTACGGCAGTGCGGAGGTGCGCCGGTAGCGGGCCGTGAGCTGGCCGAACAGGCCGACCAGGCCCGCCGCCAGGCCGGTCGCGGCGATCGGCGAGACCCCGGCGTTCACCAGCACGCCGTAGGTGGACCAGCCGATGCCGCTCATCACGACGGCCATCGGCAGGGTGCGGCGGTCGGTCTGCAGCAGCACCGCGAACGCCAGGGCGAGCACCATGGCGGCGAGCAGCTGGATCGGCGGGTCGACGGTGCCGCCGATGGATTCGTCCGGTCGCAGCTTGGCGTTGTAGTTGACGCCCAGGTAGAGCACCGACATCACGCCGATGACGATGCCGGCGATCAGGTAGAGCACCTCCAGCAGGCGGGCGGCGGCGGTGATGTAGAAGCCGGTGAGGCCGTCCTGGACGGCGGCGACCATCGCCCGGCCGGGCAGCAGGGCGAACAGGCCGCCGGTGATCACCACCGAGCCGCGCAGGTGCAGGTCGTTGAAGGACAGCACGATGCCGATCAGTGCGGCCGGTGTCGCGGCGACCACGAACTGGTAGAACTCCGGAAGCCCGCGCCGGGCGACCAGCGAGGCGAGCCGGTCGCCGACCACGGCGGCCAGGAACGCGCCCGCGAAGACCAGCCAGGCCTTGCCGTCGATCCGGCCGCCGACCAGGAAGGTGGCCGCGCCCGCCAGCAGGCCGGTGGCCAGGGCCAGCAGCCAGACCGGGTACGGGTGGCGGTTGCGGCGGATCAGCGCGAGCCGGCGGTAGGCGTCGTTGACCGGGATCCTCTCGGCGGTGATGTCCGCGACCAGCCGGTGGACGGCCGCGAGCCGGGTGTAGTCGGAGGTCCGGCGCCGCACGGTGCGGGCCGCGCTGACCGGCGGGTCGATCAGCGACGGGTGGTACGAGATGGAGATCAGGGTGAAGGTGACCTGCGGCTCGCAGCGGTCCAGCCGGTAGGCGTGCGCGATGCCCAGCATGGCGGCCTCGACGTCCTCGGCGGCCTCGCCGCTGGCCAGCAGCAGCTCGCCGATCCGCAGTGTGAGGTCGAGCACCCGCGGCACGTGCCGGGCGGCGGAGGGGTGCAGGTCGCGCGGGGTCCGCTCGAACGCGGGCCGCTCGGTCATCGGGGTGCGCAGCAGGGTGCGCATCCGGTCCGGCCAGAGCGCCGCCCCGGGGGTGCCCTCCTGCAGCTCGGAGAGGTCGATGCCGGCGGCCGGGGTGTAGCCGGCGACGCGCCAGTCGTCGGGGGTGAGGGTGTCCTCGGGGCCCTTGCCGGCCGTGGCGGGGGTCAGCAGGCCCTCGGTGGGCGGGGGCGGCGGGGCGAGCGGCACCGCGGTCTTCCGCGGGCGGGCGGGCGCGTCGGGGCCGAGCAACCCCTCGGTGGGCGGCGCGGTCCTGCGCGCCGCGGCGGGCGTCTCCGGGGTGCGCGGCCGCGGGCGCGGCCCGCCGGCCGCCCCTGGACTTCTTGCCGCCGCCCGGCCGACCCCGCTTCGGCACGTCCGCCACTCCTCGCCGCCCCTGGTGGCCGCGCCGGCCACGCTCCGATCCTGCGCCCCACCTTGCCCGATCGAACGCGCGGACGCACATGTCCGCAGCGGCGGACCGGACGGCCGCCGCACACCGGACGGGACACCGGACCGGACATTCGCGAACATACCGCCCGCAGTGCGGCTCCCGGCCCGCGGGCCGGGAGCCGCGCCCCGGTCAGAGCCCGTAGCGGCGGACGATGTCCTCGTGCCGGGCGGTGTCGGCGCCCGCCGCCGCGGCCAGGTCGAGCCAGCTCAGCGGGTGCTCCCAGTCGGCCGTCAGGCGCTGCAGCAGGGCGTCCGCCTCGGCGGTGGAGGCGGTCGGCGGCACACCGAGCGCGGCGTAGATGCCCGGCAGGACGCCGTCCTCGTCGGCCGGGTCGGTGATCTCGTACTGCTCGCCGCTGTACGCCCACAGCCCGTACCCCTCGGCCTCCAGGGCCTCGCGCAGCGCCCACCAGGCGTCCCCGTCGGGCCGGGCGCCGTCCAGCCAGTACGTGGTGTAGCCGGCCGGGTCGAGCAGGGCGAGCTGGGCGAAGACCGGCCGCCAGCCGTCCCGCTCGTCCTCGTCGGGGCGCTCGTTGAGCACGGCCGGGCCGAACACCACCACGTCGCGGTGGTTGAGCGGGACGTCGTCGCCGAGCACCGGCAGGATCCGCGCGGTGGCCGGGCCGGTGCGCACGGCGGGCAGGTCGACGCTCGCCCCGTTGCTGCGGGTGGCGCGGACGGTGACCATCTGCCACTCCTCGTCCACCGGGCCCTCGTCGGTGTCGAACTCGATGCCGATCAGGGCGCCGGCGCTGCGGACGGCGGCCCAGTCCCGGTTGGCGGTCGCCGCGGTGATCAGGTGCCACAGGTCGGGCTCCTGGACGGCGCGGTGCTCCTCCTCGCCGGCCTCGTCGGCGGGCACCGCGTGCTCCAGCAGCTCCTGGTAGAGCCGCTGGGCGCGCGCGTGGTCACCGAGGCGGGTGGCGGCGGCGGCCGCGAGGCGGCGGGTGTTCAGGGCGTCCGGCTCGTGGGCGAGGACGGCGTCGCAGTGCTCGCCGACCTCCTCCCAGCGGCCCTCGGCCGCGGCCCAGCGGGCCCGGAGCCAGTACGCGTCGGAGGGGCTGCCGGGCATCAGTCGCTCGGCGAGCCGCCGGATGCCGTCCGCGTCCTCGGCGTCGATCAGCACCTGGCCGAGCATGCCGGCCAGGTGCTCGTCGGACGGGTCCTCCTGCAGGCGGGCCCAGAGCAGGTCGGCGGCGGCCCGCGGGTGGCCGAGGGCGTCCAGCGCCCGCGCGGTCTGCAGGGCCAGCTCCGCGGCGGCCTCCGGGGACTCGGCGCTCGCGGCGGCGAAGTGGTCCAGCGCCTCCTCGAAGGTGACCTGGCGGGTGCCGAGCCACTCCGGCAGGTCCGCCGCGGCCACCGGCACCTCGGGCAGCGGCAGCGCCTCCGCGGCGGCCCGCAGTTCGGCGAGCCGGTCGGCGACACCATCGGTGCGGCGCAGCTGCCCGAGCTTGCGCTCGCCGGTCGCGGCGAGGGTGAGCGCGACCGTCCGGGCGCCGCGGGCGACGGCCAGCCGGCCGACGATCAGCAGCAGGTCCAGGCAGGGGCGGTGCGAGCCCGCGGTGTCCAGGTAGCCCACCCAGCGGGCGAGCCGGGCGCCGAGCGCGGCGTCGTTGGCGAGTTCGCCGTGCGGCAGCGCGCCCGCCCCGGCCAGTGTCTCCACGGCGGTCGCCCAGCGGTGCCGGATGTCGGGGAAGCGGTCGGCCTCGTCGGCGTCCGGCAGCAGCTTCAGCGCCTCCTCGCTGCGGCCGAGGGCGGCGAGCGCCACGGCCCGGCCGGCGGCCAGCTTGCGGCGGTCGTCGTCGTCGAGTTCGTGGCGGGCGGAGTAGGCCCGCTCGGCAGTGTCGTACGCGTCGAGGGCGTCCTGGGGGCGGCCGAGCCGGACGAGGGCGCCCGCCCTGCCGTGCCCGAAGGCCAGCGAGACCTGCTCGCCGGCCGCCTGGATGCGGGCCTGGGCGCGGTCGAGGTAGGCCAGGGCGTCCTCGCCGCGGCCGTCGTCCTCCAGGGTGTCGGCGTACTCGCGGGACAGGCAGTCGAAGCAGGCGCGGGCCGGGTCGACCCGGTCCAGCGTCTCCTCCAGCACGGCGAGCCGCTCGGGCACGTAGCCGGGGCCGTCGATGTTGGCGTGGCAGATGGTGAAGTCCTGGACGGCGCAGACCGACTGGGGGCAGGAGGCGGTCTCCTCGCGGTGCGCGAACTCCAGCAGGTCGACGGCCTCGGCCATCGCGGCCTCGCCCTGGTGGCGCTTGTTCAGCAGGTTCTGCATCCGCCAGTGCCGCAGGAAGACCTCGACCCAGGGCAGGCCGAGCGCCCGGGCGGAGGCCAGCGCCTCCGGGTACATGGCGTCGAGCTGCTCGTTGCGGCCCTCCACGGCGTGCCCGGCGATCTCCACCAGGGCGGTGGCGAGCCGGTGGTGGCCCGCCTCGGACAGCTGCTCGTGGGTGTCCCGCACCCAGGCCCAGATGTCGGTGGTCATACGGTGAACTCCTCCACGAACGAAAGCTAGTGGTACTCGCCCTACGCCCAGGTGAGGGCGGCGACCGCGGTGCCGATGCCGGTGAGGGCGGCGGTGAGGTCGCCGTTGGCGGAGCCGCCCGCGGCGGCCATGATCACCTTCAGTGAGCGGAGCAGCCCGGCGGCGGTGGCGCTGCCCGTGTGCCCCGCCCGGTAGGCGGTGAGCAGGTCCTGGACGGCCGGCGAGGCGAGGTTGAGGTAGAGCCTGGCCTTGACGGTGCCGTCGGTGCGGGCGGTGAAGGCCCGGGCGAGCCGCAGGGCCGCGGAGGGTATCCGGGCGTCGGCCTGGTCGTCCTCGATGCGGGCCTTGAGTTCGGCCTCGCGGTCGGGCACGAGGACGAGCGGCAGCCCCGGCGGGTCGAAGCGGGCGGGCACGAGCTGTTCGCCCTCGTCGGCGAGGGCGGCGGTGAGCCAGGCGGTCTCCTCGGCGGGCAGCGGTTCGGCGGGGTCGCGGAAGAGTTCGCGGTTGCCGCTCTCGCTGCCGAGTTCGACGATCCGGCAGTCCTTGAGCTGGGCGTAGCGCCGCAGGAAGGGCAGCACGGCGTAGCGGTCGCCGCGGGCGATGGGCACCTGCATGGCGCGGTAGAGCATCTCCTCGAAGCCGCCGCTGCTGCCGAGGGCGACGTGCAGGGCGCCGCGGCCGGCGGCGCGCAGTGCGTCGGCGGTGAGGTCGCCCTGGGAGGTGGGGACGGGGACGTCGTCGGCGAGCAGGGTGAAGAGGCGGTCGTCGCAGAGGGCGGCGCCGAGCAGGTCCTGGCCGTGCCGGGCGAGGATGCGGCGCCAGGCGGCGGGGTGGAGCCGGGCGGTCTCGTAGAGGCCGTCGACGACGGCGTCGGCGAGGGCCTTCTGGAGGGCGCGGTAGTGCTCGTCGCGCTGGAGGTCCTCGCGGCTGGCGGTGGGGGTGAGCCGGCTGGACTCGACGACGCCGCCGATGAATCCGGCCCAGCTGGGCAGCAGGTCGCGGGCGTCGTCGGCGAGCAGCATGCCGCGCAGGTAGACGGCGAGGTCGCGGTTGTCGGTGGAGCCGTAGGTGCCGCCGTCCTGGACCCAGAGCAGGCCGACGGCGTCGGTGGTGTCGTCGGCGGCGGGGCTGACGGGGAAGGCGGTGAGCGGTTCGAAGCGGCGGCCGAAGGCGGAGGCGAACTGCATCCGGGCGGTGTGCAGGTCGCCGTCCACGCTCTGCCGCCATGGCACCGGTACGTCGTTGACGGGGCGTTCGTCGTCGCCGACGTACACGGGGATGGGCAGCAGCACGCAGTAGCGGCCGAGGACCTCGCGCAGGGCGTCCTCGTCGGCGAGGTGGGCGTGCTCGGGCTTGAGGCGGAGTTCGACGGCGGTGCCGGGGGCGGGCCGCGGATCGACCGGGTCGACGCCGTACTGCTCGCCGCCGCGGCTGCGGTAGCGGTGGCCGAGTCCGGGTTCGCGGTGCGAGGTCGTGGTGACGGTGACCTCTTCGGCGACGGAGAAGGCGGAGAGGAAGCCGAGTCCGAAGGCGCCGATGAGGTCCTGGTTGCCGGTCAGGTCGCGCAGCATCCGGGTGTAGCCGGTGCCGACGGTGGCGAGGTATGCGTGGATCTCGGGCTCGGTGAGGCCGGCGCCGGTGTCCTCGATGACGACGGTGCGCCGCGCGGCGTCACCGCGGACGCGGATGAGCGGCGCGTCGGCGCACTCCGGGTCCTCGAGGCGGCGGCGGGTGTGCGAGTCGTGGGCGTTCTGGACGAGTTCGCGCAGGGCGACCAGCGGGGTGGAGTACAGATGGGTGGCGAGAACGCTCACCAGCCCGCCGAGGTCGACCTCGGTCGTACGCAGATTGTCGGCGGGCGGCAGACCTTGGGACATGAGGTCGGATTCTGCCAGTACGACTATCCGCCGACCAGCTCTTTTCGTCAGCTCGCCGCGGACTCGACGGCGCGGTGGCCGGGGAGGCCGAGCACGGCGCGGGCGGCGGGCGCCAGCAGGGCGTCGGCGGCCGGTCCGGTGCCGCCGGGCCGGTGCCGGACCCCGTCGTTGACCAGGGCGAACATCGCATGGATGCGGATCCTGGCCTCGGCGGTGTCGTAGTCGGGCCGCACCTGCTGGAGCAGTCCGACCCAGACCCGCAGGAAGTCCCGGCGGAAGTCGACGGCGGCCCGGCGGTCGGGCGGGTCGAGCCGCTCGGTCTCGCTGAGCATGACCCCGAGGTAGTGGCTGTGGCGCCGGGCGAAGGCGAGGTAGGCGCGCAGGCCGGACTCCAGTGCGCCGGCCCGCCGCCCGCGGCGAGCGCGCCCTCGACCTCGTGCCGGAGCCGTTCGCGGCTGCGGACCATGGCGGCGGCGAGCAGGTCGGCCTTGGTGGCGAAGTGTTTGTAGACGCTGGGCCCGGAGATGCCGACGGCGGCGCCGATCCGGTCGGTGGAGACGTTGTCGAAGCCCCGCTCGTGGAACAGCCGGGCGGCGGCCCGGAGCAGCTCCTCGCGGCGCGACTCGCCGCCGGCGGGCAGCGGCGGTGCGGGATCCGGCAGTGCGGGGGCCGGGGCGGGCGGTGCGGGATCCGGTTCCACCGCGAGCAGCTCCGCGCCGATCCGCCGCAGCAGCTCCTCGAACCACCGCCGGGGCGGCGCGAAGGTGTGGTACGAGAGGCTGCCGTAGCCGGAGAGCAGCGACCAGCAGAGGAACTCGGCCTGCCCATCTGCGAGTTCGGGGTGGGCGGCGGCCACCGTGCGGGTCATCCGGCGGACGTCCGAGCGCAGCCGGCGGCGCAGCGCGGCGCGTTGGGCGGGTGGCAGCAGCCGGGCGTCGCGCTGCCAGAGGGTGCCGAGGGTGCGGTGGTCGACGGCGGCCGCGGCGAGTGCGGCGCAGAGTTCCGCGGGCCCGGCGGAGCCGGCCCGTACGGCGGTGTGCAGGGCGTCCAGGTCGGCGGTGACGGCGCACAGCAGCAGTTCCGGCTTGCTGCGGAAGTGCCGGTAGAGGGCGGGGGCGGTGATGCCCACTTCGGCGGCGAGTTCGGCCATGGAGACCCGGTGGTAGCCGCGCCGGTGGAACTGTCCGGCCGCGGCGGCCAGGATCTGCGCCTTGCGTCCGGGCGGCCTGCGCACCACACGCCCGCCCGCGGCCGGCCCGCGCTCCGCTGCCACCTGCACTCCTCCGCCCGTCCGGTGATCGCCGACAGGGTAGCAAGGATTCACTTATCCGTCCGTGACCTGCGAAACAGAGGCGCGGGAGTGCTGGACACCCATGGCTACCGGCGATTAACTTGTCTGGCGATCAGCGCCGAACGAAGGGAGCTCAGCCGTGCGCCGGACGGTGTTCAACGAGGACCACGAGGCGTTCCGGGCGACCATCCGGGACTTCATCACCAAGGAGGTCGTCCCGGTCTACGAGAGCTGGGAGGCGGCCGGCCACCCGCCGCGCGACTTCTACCGCAAGCTCGGCGCGCTCGGCGTGTACGGCATCGAGGTGCCGGAGGAGTACGGCGGCGCCGGCGAGAGCGGCTTCAAGTACCAGGCGGTCGTCACCGAGGAGGTCGCCCGCGCGGGTGTCAGCTTCGGTTCCTCCGGGGTGCACACCGGCCTGGTGCTGCCCTACCTGCTGGAGTACGCCAACGAGGAGCAGAAGCAGCGCTGGCTGCCGGGCTTCGTCTCCGGCGACATCATGACGGCGATCGCGATGACCGAGCCGGGTGCGGGTTCCGACCTGGCGGGCATCGCCACCACGGCGAAGCTCTCCGAGGACGGCACCCACTACGTCCTCAACGGCGCCAAGACCTTCATCACCGGCGGCGTCCTCGCGGACCTCGTCCTGGTGGTGGCCCGCACCGCCCCGTACGACCCGGCGAACCGCCGGGCCGGCCTGTCGATCCTGTGCGTGGACACCACGTCCGAGGGCTACGCGGTCGGCCGGAAGCTGCAGAAGATCGGCCTGCGCACCTCGGACACCGCGGAACTCTCCTTCACCGACGTCAAGGTGCCGGTCGAGGACCTGCTGGGCGAGGAGGGCAAGGCCTTCACCTACCTCACCCACAACCTGGTGCAGGAGCGCCTGGCGATCGCCGTCGGCGCGTACGCCGCCGCGGCCGCCGCGGTGCGCTTCGCGGTGCAGTACGTGAAGGACCGCAAGGTCTTCGGCCAGGCGGTCGCCGAGTTCCAGAACACCAAGTTCACGCTCGCCGACTGCGAGGCCCAGGTGGTGGCCCAGCAGTCGATGGTGGACCGCGCCCTGGAGCTCTACCAGAACGGCGAACTGACGGTCGCGGACGCCGCGGCGGCCAAGCTGTTCTGCACCGAGTCGGCCTCCCAGGTGATCGACAGGTGCCTGCAGCTGCACGGCGGCTACGGCTACATCCTGGAGTACCCCATCGCCCGTCTCTACACCGACAACCGGGTGTTCCGGATCTACGGCGGCACCAGCGAGGTCATGAAGACCATCATCGCCAAGTCGCTCGGCCTGTAGGGCGTGAGGGGCGCCATGGCCGACGGGCCGGAGGACTCGCTCGCCGTCGTCACCCGCGTCCGGGCGTCCCTGAGCGCGCCCGGCGCTCCGTTCGAGGCGGAGCCCGGGCCGCGCGGCCCCCGGTACGTCCGGGGGCCGGGCACCCTGCGCGAGCTTCTCGACGCCACCCTCGCCCACGGCGACCTCCCGTTCCTGCTGGCCGGCGACCGCACGGTGACCTACGCCGAGCACCACGCCGCCGCCCGTGCGCTGGCCCACCGCTGCCGGACGGTGTACGGGCTGCGTCCCGGCGACCGGGTGGCGATCGCCATGCGCAACCTGCCGGAGTGGCAGACCGCCTTCTGGGCGGCCCAGTCGGCCGGCCTGGTCGCCGTTCCGCTGAACGCCTGGTGGGGGGCGGAGGAGCTGGCGTACGCGCTGGACGACTGCGCCCCCGGGCTGATCGTCGCCGACCCGGAGCGCACCGCGCGCACCGCGGGGTGGGCCGCGGCGCACGGCGTCCCGCTGCTCACGGTCGGCGTCGACGGCCCGCACGACCGCTTCGAGGACCTGCCTGCTTCCGGGCCGCCCGCGCCCGAGCCGTCCGCGGGCCCCGAGGACGTGGCCACCGTCATCTACACCTCGGGCACCACCGGCCGGCCCAAGGGCGTGGTCGCCACCCATGCCAACTGGTGCGCGGGCGCCCACACCCCGCGCTTCTTCGCGGCCCAGGCTGCGCTCTGCCGGGGCGCCTCGCCGCAGGCCGCACCGCCGCCGACGGTGCTGATGACCTTCCCGTTCTTCCACGTGGCGGCGTTCACCACGATGCTCCTGGTGATGGCCGCGGGCGGGCGGGCCGTGCTGATGCACCGCTGGGAGCCGGACACCGCAAGGGGGCTGATCGACCGGCACGGCGTCTCGACCTTCGTCGGCGTGCCCACCACCGCGCTGGGCCTGCTCGACGCGGCCGACGCCGCCGGCGACCCGCTGGCCGGCCTCACCATGATCAGCACCGGTGGCGCCCCGGCCCCGCCGGGCCTCGCACCCAGGATCGCCCGGCGTTTCGGCGAGCGGGTGGAGGCCCGCAACGGCTACGGGCTGACCGAGACCTGCGGCGGGGTGACCGCCAACGTCGGCGCCCGCTACCTGGCCCGCCCGGATTCGATCGGCCGCCCCTGCCCGGCGGTGGAGGCCAGGATCGTCGGCCCGGACGGGGCTGCCCTGCCCGAGGGCCTGGTCGGCGAGCTGCAGCTGCGCGGCCAGGCGGTGTTCCTCGGCTACCGGGGGGACCCGCAGGCCACCGCCGCGGCGTTCACCGCCGACGGCTGGTTCCGCACCGGCGACCTCGCCCGCCTGCAGGACGGCGAGCTGTCCGTGGTGGACCGGCTGAAGGACGTGGTGATCCGCGGCGGCGAGAACGTCTACTGCGGCGAGGTCGAAGGGGTCCTGCTCGGTCATCCGGGCGTCGCGGACGCCGCGGTGGTGGGCGTGCCGCACCCGCTGCTGGGTGAGGAGGTGGCGGCGGTGGTCGTGCCGCGGCCCGGCGCGGAGCCGGACGCGGAGGCCCTGCGTGCGCATGCGGCGGCCCGGCTGGCCGCGTTCAAGGTGCCCGCGCACGTCGTCTTCCGCACCGAGCCGCTGCCGCGCAACCCGACCGGGAAGATCCTCAAGCGGGCGCTGCGCGAGGAGGCCTGGGCGGCGCTGCCCCGGCCCTGACCTCGCGTCCCGGCCCGCGCGCCGGAACTCAGTTGGCCGAGGTCTTGGTGCCCTCGGTGCGCCAGGCCTCCAGCCCGGCCATCGAGGCGGCCTTCGCCTGCTGCATCGCCCGGCGTGCCTGCTCGCTCGGCGGAGTCTCCATCCGGTTGACGAAGTCGCGGCCGGCCGATGCGAGGGTCGCGCACACGATCGCCGTACCGGCCAGCGAGAGCACCGCACCGATGCCGGTGAGCACCACTCCGGTGCCGAGCATGGTGCGGTTGACGCGGAACTGGTTGCTGAACTTCTGGTTGGTCGCCATGCATCCACGATCGGGCCGGTCCGCGCGACCCGCACGCCGGAACGGGTGCGGGTGCGGCCGGATGCCCTACAGGTGTCTCATGGATCAGGCCGACCCGTCCGCAAGGAGGCCGCGATGACCGAACCCGTCCGCGTCGACCTCGGCGCGCTCGCCGACGAGCACGCCGCGCTCGCCGCCGCCAGCCCGCACGGCCGCAGCGCCCATCTGCTCCTCCACGACGGTGTGCTGCGGCAGACCGTGATCGCCCTGACCGCGGGCAGTTCGCTGGACGAGCACAACGCGCCGGTCGCCGCCAGCCTCCAGGTGCTGCGCGGGCGGGTGTCGCTGACCATCGCGGGCCGGCGGCAGGAGGCGGCGGCCGGCGAACTGCACGGCATCCCGCAGGAGCGGCACGGCCTGATCGCCCACGAGGACTCGGTCGTGCTGCTGACCGCGGTCACGAACTGACGGCCGGCCCCGCTCCCGCGCCGGGCAGCACCGAGGCGCCGACCAGCCGCAGGCCCTGCAGGAACTCCCGCCCGCTCGGCGCGAGTTCGGGCGAGACCACCCACTGGGAGGCCAGCCCGGCGAGCAGTGCCTGGTAGAAGGCGCCGCGGGCCAGCTCGTCCGGGGTGTCCGGCACCTCGGGAACGCCCTGGAACATCGCGGACAGCCCGAGGCGGGCCTCCTTCTGCGCGCCGCCGAGCATCGCCCGCAGCTCGGGGGCGTGCTCCATCTGGGCGAGGATCTCGATCTGCACCGACCAGAGGCCGCGGTGCTCGACGAAGCTCTCCAGCACCTTGTCCCAGGCGGCGACGAACCGCTCCTGAGGGTCCGTCTCCTCCCCGAGTTCGGCCAGCACCCGGCCGAGCTCGTCGCCCCACTCCCCCATGGCCTCCATCATCGCCTGCGTGAGCAGGGCGTCCTTGGAGCCGTAGTGGTAGCCGATGGCGGCCAGGCTGACGCCTGCGGCGGAGGCGATGTCCCGCGCGGTGGTCCGCCCGTAGCCCTTCTCCAGCAGGCAGCGCTTGGCGCCGGCCAGCAGATCCTCGCGATTTCCCATGTTCCCGATGCTAGCCCCCACCTGGACGGATGTCTTGTACGAGCGAGCGAGACAAATGATTTAGACGTTTGTACTAGACGAACGTGTCATACGTCCGTACAGTCATCGTCATGACCGCAACCCACGGCCGTGCCGGCCGACGCGAATGGACCGGACTCGCCGTCCTCCTCCTGCCGACGCTCGTCCTGACCATGGACATGGGCGTGCTCTTCTTCGCCGTGCCGTTCATCTCCACGGACCTGCGCCCCAGCGGCACCCAGCAGCTGTGGATCATGGACATCTACTCGTTCCTGCTGGCCGGGATGCTCATCCCGATGGGCGCCCTGGGCGACCGGATCGGCCGCCGCCGGCTGCTGGTGCTGGGTGCGGCCGGCTTCGCGGCGGCCTCGCTGCTCGCCGCACGGGCCGACGGGCCCGGCGGGCTGATCGCCGCCCGGGCACTGCTCGGGGTGGCCGGAGCCACCGTCATGCCCTCCACGCTGGCGCTGATCCGCAACATGTTCCACGACCCCAAGCAGCGCCAGGCCGCCATCGGCGTCTGGACCGGCGCCATGATGGGCGGCGCCACGCTCGGCCCGGTCGCCGGCGGACTGCTGCTGGACCACTTCTGGTGGGGCTCGGCCTTCCTCGCCGCCGTCCCGGTGATGCTGCTGCTGCTCGCCTCCGCGCCCTTCCTTCTGCCCGAGTACCGCGCCCCGCGGCAGGGCCGCTTCGACCTCCCCGGCGCCGCCCTGTCGATCGCCGCCGTGCTGCCCGCGGTGTACGGGATCAAGACCCTCGCCGTCGACGGCTGGGGCGCGGCGCCGGCCGCCGCACTCGCCGCCGGGGCGGTGGCCTGCGCCGCCCTGGTCCGGCGGCTGCGGACCGCCGAGCACCCGCTGATCGACCCGGCGCTGTTCCGCATCCGCACCTTCACCGGTGCGATCACCGTCAACACGGTGGCGATGTTCGCGATGATGGGCTTCACCCTCTTCACCTCGCAGTACCTGCAGCTGGTGAAGGGCATGAGCCCGCTGACCGCCTCGCTGTGGGCGCTGCTCCCCTCGGTCGGCGTGGGTGCCGCGGTCGGCGCGGTCGGCGCCCTGGCCGGGAAGGTCCGCCCGGCCCCGCTGATGACCGCGGGCTTCCTGGTCGGTGCGGCCGGCTACGGGCTGATGACCTTGGTCGCACCCGACTCGCCGCTCTGGCTGCCGCTCACCGCCGCCGGCGTGATCGCGGCCGGCACCGTCGGCACCATGACGCTCACCGCCGAGATGGTCGTCTCGGCCGCCCCGCCGGAGCAGGCGGGCGCCGCCTCGGCCGCCTCCGAGACCGCGACCGAGCTGGGCGGGTCACTGGGCATCGCGGTGCTGGGCACGGCCGGCGCCGCCGTCTACAAGGCCCGGCTGGAGGACGGGCTGCCGGCCGGCGTGACGGGCGACGCGGCCCGGGCCGCGTACGACACGCTCGGCGGCGCGGTCACCGCGGCGGCGCAGCTCGGCGGGCGGACGGGCGAGGCCCTGCTCGACACCGCACGGACGGCCTTCGCGGACGGCATGCACCTCGCGGCCGCGGCCGGTGTGGTCTTCCTGGTCTGCGCCGCGCTGGCCGCGCACCGCCTGATGCGGCACCTGCCGGCCGGGCCGACCGCCCGGGAGCCGGAAATGGTCCAGACCACCATCGAGGAATCACCTGCATTTTGACCGTGGTTTCCGGGCCGGTGTATACGCCCGTCGCTCCGGCCAGGCATACTGGCCGGAGTCGGGCACATCCGTCCGGCGCTCCTCTAGCGACGAGAACTCCTCGGAAGGACCGGTGGTCAGGGATGTTCCGTAACGGTCTCGAGCCCTGGCACATCCTCGTGATGGTGGCAGTGCTCGTCCTGCTGTTCGGCTCGAAGAAGCTGCCCGAGATGGCCCGCGGGCTCGGCAAGTCCATGCGCATCCTGAAGGCCGAGACGAAGGCGCTCCGCGAGGACGACGCCCCGGCCGACGCGCAGAACACCACCGCCTCGTCGACCGCGGCCGAGCAGCCGCGCCCGGCGGTGAGCCCGACCAGCGTCACCACCGCTGCCGAGACGAACAAGTCGTCCACCAGCGCCTGATTCCACCCGGAGCCGCCGGTCCCCCGCCAGAGGGGCCGGCGGCTTCGGCGTTCTCCCGACTGGCCCGCCCGCCCGGGCCGGTGTCTGCTGGGACGCATCGCATCCCTGGGTGGAGGCACCGATGGCCAGCAGCACGCCGGCCGGGCCGGACGGCCCCGTACCGGCCCCGCCGCCCGTGCGGGCACCCACGGCCCCGCGCGGGCGGCACCGGCTGCGCTCCGCCGTGGCCGCCGTGCTGATCGTGCTGGCCGTGCTGCTCACCCCGTTGGCCGTGGTCGCCGCCTGGTCGGAGTCGGAGATCACCGACCCCGACCGGTACGTCGCCACCATGGCACCGCTCGCCGACGACCCGGCGGTGCAGGCCGCCGTCACCGACCGGGTGACCGCGGCGATCGTCGAGCGCCTCCCGGTGGAGTCCCTGGTCTCCGACCTCGTCCCGGGTGGCGCCCCGCTGCTGGACGCCCTCCTGCAGCGCCTCGGCTCCGCCCTGGACAGCGGCGTCACCGGGCTCGTCCACGACGGGGTGCAGCGCCTGGTGCAGAGCGATGCCTTCCCGGCGATCTGGGACGAACTGAACCGCAGCGCCCACGCCGCCGTGGACCGGGCGCTGACCGGAAAGGGCGGCGGCGCCGTGGAGATCCGAGACGACACGGTGACCCTCGACCTCGCGCCGGTGATCGACCGGGCCAAACAGGCGCTGGTCGCCGACGGGGTGGCGGCGGCCGACCGCATCCCGGAGATCCACACCTCGTACGTGCTGGTCAGGTCCGACCAGGTGGACAACGTCCGCACGCTGGTCCGGCTGTTGTCACTGGCCGGGTACTGGGCGGCGGTGCTGGCGGCGGCCTGCGCGGTGGGCGGGGTGCTCGCCGCGGTGCGGCGGCGCAGGGCCGCGGTGGCCGCGGCGCTCGGGGTGGCCGCGGCCGCGGGGCTGCTCGGGCTCGGGCTGACCGCCTTCCGGGCGGTCTACCTGGACAGGCTGCCCGCGGGCGTCGACCAGGACGCCGCCGCCGCGGTCTACGACACCCTCGTCCGCTACCTGCGCGACGCGGTGCGGCTGGTGCTGGTGCTCGGCCTGCTGGTGGCACTCGGCGCCTGGCTGAGCGGGGCGGGCCGCTCGGCGACCGCGGTGCGCGGCCTGTGGCAGGCGGGCCTGGGCGGCGTCCGGACGGCCGCGGGCCGGATGGGGCTGCGGCTCGGGCCGGTCGGCCGGTTCGTCCACCGCTTCAAGGCGTGGCTGTGCTGGGTGGCGGTGGGCGCGGCGGTGCTCGTCCTACTGCTCTGGAGCCACCCGACGGCCCTGGTCGCCGTCTGGCTCGGGGTGGCGCTGCTCGCCGTCCTCGCGGTGGTGGAACTGCTGGACGACCCGGGCGCCCCGGCGGGCCCGGCGAAGGAGGTGGGGCCGTGAGGCCGCGTCCGAACCTGTGGGGACTGGTGCTCATGCTCGGCGTGCCGACGCTGATGCTGACCGCGTGGTTCCTGGTGCCGATCGGCGTCTTCGGGCCGCAGCACCCGGAGGTCAGCTGGACGGTCTTCGCGCTGGCCCTGGTGGGCCTGGCGGGGGCGCTGCTCCACGAGATCTGGGCCGAGCTCACCGAGCGGCCCGGCCACCCCGCCTTCGTGATCGTGATGCTGATCGCCGCGGCGCTGATCGTCTTCGCCACCAGCTACCAGTCGCTGGCCCGGACCCCGGGGGCGTTCAACGGCGCGATGAACACCCGGCTCGACGCGATGTACTTCACCGTGATCACCATGGCCACGGTCGGCTACGGCGACATCACCCCGGCCAGCCAGGAGGCCCGCGGCGTGGTGATGCTGCAGATCCTCTACACGCTGATCTTCCTGACCGCCGGCGCCACCTCGGTCAGCCGGCGGACCCGCAACCTGGTGGGCCGCCGGCTGGGCCAGCAGCCGCCCGAGGGGCGGCCGGACCGCGGCTGAGCCCGGTCAGTCCGCCCTGGCGTGGGCGCCCGCGGTGATCGCGCTCAGCCGGGTCTGCCAGGAGGCGAAGGTCGCGGCGGGCAGGGCGTGCCGCTTGGCGAGGTCTCGGACGGTCCGCTGGGCCGACTTCAGCTTGTCCTCGGCCTCGCCCCAGTCGCCGTCCGCCATCGCGGCGGAGGCCGCGTCGAGGGTGCGCAGCAGCGCCTCCTTGCGGTCGCGGTCCTTGGCCAGCTCGGCCCCCGCGACGTCGGAGCGCAGGTCGGCGAGGGCGGCCGCCGGGTCGAGCTTCCCGCCCGGCGAGGCGGAGCGCGAGGGACTCGCCGACCCTGTCGGGGACGCGGTGGGCGAGGGCGCCTCGGCGGACGGCGCCGCCGAGGAGGCGGAGACCGATACGGCGGGGGTGGCGGCCGCGGCGGCGCCCCCGCCGGACGGGCCGCCGCTGAACGCGAAGGCCGCCACGGCGACCACACCCGCCAGCACGGCCGCCCCGGCGCCGGCCAGCACCAGGGGGTTGCGACCGGTCGGCGGCTCGTGGTGCTCCTCGTGGTCCACCGGGGCCCGTCGCGGCATCTCCAGCGGCGGCAGCATCGAGGTGCGCTGCTGCTCGACGTACGGCTGCTGGGGCGCGGCCGGGAAGGCTGCGGGCGGGAAGCCGCCGGGCGGGCCGGCCACCGGCGGGAGCATCTGGGTGGCGGCGCCGAGCAGTTCGCTGGTGCGGTCGGCGGCGACCGGGACGGCGGCCAGCAGCTCCGCGCGGGCGGTGGCGGCGGTGGCGGGGCGGTCGTCCGCGTTCTTGGACAGCAGCCGCATGACCGCGACGTCCAGCGCGGGCGGGACCTCGGGGCGGCGCAGCGAGGCCGGGGCGGGCTGCTCGGAGACGTGCTTGAAGGCGATCGCGACGGGGGTGTCGCCGCCGAACGGGGGCGCTCCGGTGAGCATCTCCATCAGCACGCAGCCGACCGCGTAGAGGTCGGAGCGGCCGTCCAGCGGTGCTGCGGTGGCCTGCTCGGGCGAGAAGTACGAGGCGGTGCCCAGCACCGAGGCGCTCTGGGTGAGCTGCTGCCCGGCGGAGGCGTTGGCGCGGGCGATGCCGAAGTCCACCACCTTCACGCCGCCGTCGTCGGCGATCATGATGTTGCCGGGCTTCACGTCGCGGTGCACCAAGCCTGCGCCGTGCGCGACCTCCAGCGCCTCGCAGACGGCGGCGGCGATGCCGACGGCGCGGTCCACCGGCAGGACGCCCTGCTCGGCGAGGAGGCGGCCCAGGGTCCGGCCCTGCACCAGCTCCATGACGATGTACGGGGAGCCCTGGTCGAGCCCGGAGTCGAAGACCATGACGATCCGCGGGTGCACCAGCATCGCGGCGTGCTGGGCCTCGCGGCCGAAGCGCTCGGCGAAGCGCGGGTCGTCGGCGAGGCCGCCGTTGAGCACCTTGACGGCGACCTGGCGGCCGAGCTGGTGGTCCACGGCGCGGTAGACGGTGGCCATGCCGCCGACGCCGAGTATCTCGGTCAGTTCGTAGCGCCCGTTGAGCGCGCGTCCGATCACCCGTCCGGCTCCTCTCGCATCGGTCGTCCGGGCCTCGCTGCCCGCCTGGTGCACCTGTGCACCCTAGCGGCCCGCCGCGGAGCCGGCGGCGGACGGCGGGACGGAGAGGCTGCCGTAGCGCTGCATCCGCTGCCAGCGCAGCCGGGAACCGGCCAACGCGGTGCACACCGACTGGATCACCACCAGGTACATCAGCTGGCGGTAGACGAACTGCTGCAGCGGCAGGGTCCAGAGCGGGCCGAGCTTCTCGCCGTCCAGCCTGAACGCATACGCGCCCATGGCCACCTGCATCAGCATGAAGGCCAGCCAGAGGCCGACGATCCGGACGGGGTCGAGGAAGACCAGGCCGTACAGCGCGAAGACGTCCACCACCGGGGCCAGCAGGGGCAGCAGCACCTGGAACATCAGCAGGTAGAGCAGGCCGCGGCGGCCGAGCTTGCCGGCCTGGCCGCGCTGGCGGAGTGCGCCGCGGTGCTTCCACATGGCCTGCAGGGTGCCGTAGCACCAGCGGTAGCGCTGCCGCCACAGGGCGCCGAGCGAGGCGGGGGCCTCCGTCCAGGCCTTGGCGCGCTCCTCGTAGACGACCCGCCAGCCGGCCCGGCAGAGCGCCATGGTGAGGTCGGTGTCCTCGGCGAGGGTCTCCTCGGCGACGCCGCCGATCCGCAGCAGTGCGGATCGGCGGAAGGCGCCGACCGCTCCGGGCACGGTGGGCATGCACTCGGCGAGGTCGAAGAGCCGGCGGTCGAGGTTGAAGCCGACCACGTACTCGATGTGCTGCCAGCGGCCGAGCAGGCCGCCGCGGTTGACCACCTTGGCGTTGCCGGAGACCGCGCCGACCCGGCGGTCGGCGAAGGGCTGCACCAGCATCCGGACGGCGTCCGGTTCGAAGACGGTGTCGCCGTCGACCATGACGACGAGCTCGGCGCGGGCGTAGCGCAGGCCGAGGTTGAGGGCGGCGGGCTTGCCGGAGTTCGGCTGCCGGAACACCCGGACGTACGGGAGGTTCAGCGACTCCACCAGGTCGGCGGTGCCGTCGGTGGAGCCGTCGTCGACGACGATCACCTCGACCGGGTGGTCGGAGGCGAGCAGGGAGCGGACGGCCGCCTCGATGCCGGCGCTCTCGTTGTAGGCCGGGACGATCACCGACACCGGTTCGGTGACCGGCGGGCCCCAGCCGTGGGCGCGCAGCCGCTTGTGCCGGCGGGCGGCGGCGAGCAGGGCGACCGCCCGCAGCACTCCGATCGCGCCGGCCGCCCAGAGCAGCCAGTCCAGCAGGTCGAGCACCCACGAGCTGGCGCCGAGGACGGCGATCAGGGCGAGGCCCTGCCAGTGCTCGGCGGTGCCGGCCGGGCGGACGGGGTCGGCCAGGCCGACGGCGGCGGAGACGGTCTCGAAGCGGAAGCCGTCCGCCTGCAGCCGGGGCAGCAGCCGGTCGAGGGCGGCCACGGTCTGGCTGCGGTCGCCGCCCGCGTCGTGCATCAGCAGGATGCGGCCGTCGCGGCCCTTCGGGGTGGCGGCTGCCACGATCGCGTCGGTGCCGGGGCGGCGCCAGTCCTCGCTGTCCTGGCTGGTCAGCACGGTGAGGTAGCCGTCCCGCCCAGCCTGCCGGACGGCCTCCCAGCCCGCGTCGGTGAGCGCGTCGTTCCCGGCCGAGTACGGCGGGCGGAACAGCGTGCTGGTCTTCCCGGTGGCGCCGGCCAGGGTCAGCTGGGCCTCGCGCAGTTCCAGGGTGCGGCGCCACGGAGCGGCGGCGGAGAGGTCGGCGTGGGTGAAGGTGTGCACGCCGATCTGGTGGCCCTCGGCGACGATCCGGCGGGCCAGCTCGGGCTCGGCGGCGACCTGGGTGCCGACGGTGAAGAAGGTGGCGTGCACGCCGTGGCGGCGCAGCACGTCGAGGATCTGCGGGGTCCAGCGCGGGTCGGGGCCGTCGTCGAAGGTGAGCGCGATCGTCCCGGCGGCCGGGCGGGCGGTGCGCGGTTCGGCACCGTCCGCGGTCGCGATGACCGGCCCGCCGGTGCGGACCTGCTCGGGGACGGCGGCACTGCCGCCGCGGTCGGGCGCGGCGCCGTCCGCGGCGTGCCCGTACATGTGCCGGGTGTAGCCCTGCAGCAGCAGCGCGGCCGCCAGGGTGAGCACCAGGGTGGTCAGCAGCAGCCAGTGGGTGCGCAGCGGGGCCTGGCGGACGGCGGCCCGGCGGCCTCGGCGGGAGCCCCGGCGGGAGCGGGTGGCGGTGGTCACTGGATGGCACTCACGGGTTCTTGGTGGGCTTGCGGCTGGGCTGGGCGGTCGACCTGCCGTGGCCGGTGCCGGTCGGGGCGGGGGTGGCGGTCGTCGGGCCCGCGGTGGGGGTGGCCGGCGCCCGGGTGCCCGTGGTCGTGCCGGGGGTCCGGGTGGCGGGGGCGGTCCGGGCGGCGCGAGCGGGTTCGGCCGCCGCTCCGGCGCTCTCCGTCCGGTCCGGGGCGGGCACCGCGGGGACGGTGGCCGCCGGGGTCGCCGTGTGCGCCGGGAGTGCGGGGAGGAAGGGGGCGTTCAGGACGGGCCCGCCGACCAGGCTGCTGGCCAGCAGTGCGAGGTAGCCGGCGGCGGGGACGGCGAGCAGCCAGCCGGCCCTGCGGACCCGGCGCAGGCGGCGGCCGCTGGTGTCGACGAACACCGGGGCGCCGTCGGCCGGGCGTGCGGCCACCACACGCGGAATCTGCAGCGTGTCGTCGGTCACGGCTCTTGCTCCAAACGTCGTCCCCGGGTGGCCCGCCGGAGACCGGGCGGGCGGTGGATACAGGGGGGTCCACCGTCCGCCCGGGGCTCTGTGACGCCCGCCGGGGGCGGTTCCGGACGGGCGCAGGACCCGGGGGAGTGCCTGCGACCGTCCGGAGAGGTTCCCGGAGGGGCGGTGGACACGGGGGAGCCCACCGTCCCCCCGGAGTCTTCGGGGGTGGTGCATCACCGGACGGCCGACGAGCCCGGGGGGGGTGTGTGCCCGCCGGCCGCCCGGAGCATGGGGTCACCTCATCGCGGTGCCGTTCCCGGCTGCGTCGTCGACGAGGCCCTGGGGTGCGGACCGGGTTCCGGTCCCGCCCTTGGTCGGGGTGGCGGTCGGCTGCCGGCCCTCGTTGCCGCGGCTCGCGCTCGGGGCCGTACTGGGGCTCGCGGACGGGCCCTTGCCCTTGGCGGCCTTGCAGTAGGACTCGACCTTGGCCTCGCCGCCGGCCGCCGCGATCAGCGGTGCCATCCGCGGGTCGGCGAGCAGGTCGTGCGGCTTGCCGCCGTGGCCCGTCCCGTCGGTCCACACCTGGCAGAGCGCGGCGAGGTCGGGCAGGGCCGAGGCCGCGGAGGCCGGGCCGGTCGCCGAGGGGGCGGCGCTGCCGGTGCCGGACCGGGCGGTGGAGGGTGCGCCCGGGGTGCTGCTGCCGGACCGGGCGGTGGAGGAGGCGTCGGACGGCCCGGTCGCGGGGGCGGCGGGGCCGTGCTCGCGGGACGGGCTCCCGCCGAGGGCCTCGGGCAGGTTCCCGGTGCCGGCGGCGACGGCCACGCCTCCGACGGCGGTCACGGCGAACGCCGCGGCGAGCGCCTTCAGCGTGAAGGCCCTCCTTCGCGCGTGGTCCGCCATGGTTGCTCTCCCGGGTTGCGGTGCTGGTGTGCGACGAGCCTCCCGGAAGGCGGCCACGGCCTGTTCCTCCCCGGGCAGTGCGCCGTCGGCGGGTGGGGCTGCCGCGGCGGCGAGCAGCCCGGCGAGGGCCGCATGACCGGTGAGGGAGGCCGGACCGGCCTCCGAGTCGACCGCGGCACCGCCGAGCAGTTGCTCGGCCGTGTCCCGGTCGATCCGGCGGGATCGGTTCTTGCTCATCTCATGTCCTTCAGCGTCGCGGTCCGCGCGCGTGTCACACCCTGCGCAGAATTTTTTTCGGCGGGCTGCTGCCGGGGCAGTCCTGCGGCCGGGCCGCCGGCCTGCTCGAGCATCCTGGCCAGCCGCTTCAGCCCGCGGTGGGCGGCCATCCGGACGCTGCCGGCGCGCTTGCCGAGCACGCGCGCGGCGCTCTCGGCGTCGAGGCCGAGCAGCACCCGGAGCAGGACGGCCTCGGCCTGGTCCCGGGGCAGCCGGGAGATCAGGGCGAGCGCGTCGGCGGTGGTGACGGTGGCGATGGCGCTGCCGGCGGTGTCCTCGGCGGCGGCCAGGTCCAGCAGCCGGTCGACCGGGAGGTCGGCGGTGGGGCGGCGGCGCATGCGGCGCAGGTGGTCCATGGCGCGGTTGCGGGCGACGGTGGCGGCCCAGCCGCGGAAGCCGTCCCAGTCCCCGCTGAAGGTGCCGAGGTCGCGGGCGATCTGCAGCCAGGTCTCGGAGGCGATGTCCTCCGCGTCCTCGGGTCTTCCGCCGACCAGGACTCTCAGGTAGCGCAGCAGGCCGGGCTGAACGGCTCTGAACAGCTGTCGGAAGGCCTGTTCGTCGCCTTCCTGGGCGGCCCGTACGGTGTCGGTGAGGTCCGCGTCCCGGCCGGGCGGGTGGTCCGGGCTGGTGATCGGGCCCGCCGGGTCGCCGACGCCCGGCCCGTGGTGGTCTGCACTGTGCACCCGCCACATCATGGGCCATCGGGGGCCGCTCCGGGGCGGGTGGGGCAAGGTCAGCGGTGGTCTGGCCCGGGTGCCGTACGGGACCAACGTCCTGGCAGTTGCTGTCATTCGTCCGAGGCCGTCAGAGGTGACCGGGGCATACGTTGGTGGGGGCCGCCCCACCCCTCGCGGCCCCGCTCACAGGCCCGCCTACCCCAGGACACCGTGATGACCACTGCCCGGACGCTCTTCGCGGAGGGCATGCGCGACCACCTCGCGCCCGCCCTGCGCGCCATGGGCTTCACCGGATGGCGGCACACGTTCGCCCTGCCCGACGAGCACCACTGGGCGCTGCTCGGCATCGAACTCGGCAGCGCCGACGACCGTCTCGTCCGCTACACGGTGAACCTCGGCCTCACCCGCAAGGCCGACTGGACGGCCGGCCGGGGCCGCCGCGCGCTGCGGCCCAACCCGAACACCGTCACCGGCCTGGAGGCCTGGCGGTCCAGGATCGGCCCGCTGCTGCCGGTCGGCGGCGACGTCTGGTGGCAGATCGCGCCGGGCCCGCGCTGGGCGGTCGCCGTACAGGACACCGTCGCCGCCGTCCGCCACTACGCGCTGCCGGAGCTGCTCCGCCGGCTGGAGGGCGGCTCCGCGGGCGCCGAGTGCTACCTCGCCCCGGACGAGCTGGTCGACGTGAACGCCGCCCTGCGGCTCGCCGACGTCGCGCCGATCCGCCGCACCGAGCTGGCCGGCGGCGCCCTGCGGCTGTACGGCGACTGGTCCTCCTCCGACGCGGTCGCCCGCGAGGTGCTGCGCGGCGCCGCCACCGGCTTCCTGTCGGTGGGCGACACCCGCTTCGGCACCGTCCGCTGCCGGGACCGCGCCGGCCGCGACCTGTGGGCGTTCGGGCGCTGACCGGCGGCCGCCCGGGGAACCATCCGCCCGTGCTCGGGAGTCTGATCAGAGGGGCTCCGACGCGGACCCCCGCAACGGCTTGGGGGGAACGGGACATGACGGACGATCGGCGCCTGGTGTGGGACGGCTGCCTCAACGTGCGCGAGCTCGGCGGGCTGCCCACCCGGGACGGCCGGCGGACACGGCGCAGGGCCGTCGTCCGTGCCGACAACCTGGACCGGCTCACCGCCGAGGGCTGGGCCGCGCTGGAGGCGTACGGCATACGCACCGTGGTCGACCTGCGCAACGAGGAGGAGTACCGGCCGCTGCTGGCGCGCCCGGACGGGGTGGACCTGGTGCGGGTGCCGCTGGACGAGCTGGCCGGCTCCGAGTGGTGGGCCCGGTTCGGCGGCCTGGACGGCACCCCGCTGTCCTTCCGGCCCTACCTCGACCACTGCCCGCAGGCGGTCTCGGACGTGGTCGCCGCCGTGGGCCGGGCCCGGCCGGGCGGCGTGGTCGTGCACTGCGGCGCCGGGCGCGACCGCACCGGGCTGGCCGCCCTCGTCCTGCTCGCCACCGCGGGCGTGACGGCCGACGCGATCGTCGACGACTACCTGCTGAGCGCGGACAACCTGCGCCCGCTCTGGGCGATGCTCGGCCGCCCGGACGAGACCGCCGAGATCGAGGCGGTGCTGGACGGCGCCGGTACCACCGCCGAGGCGGCGCTGCTGGAGACGATCGCCGAGTTCGACCCCTCCGCGTACCTGCCGGCCGGCGCGGCCGACGCGGTCAGGGCCCGCCTGCTGGGCTGAGGGCCCGCCCGGCACCCCGGCCTCCGGGGACCCTTCTGCCAGACTCCAGCCATGATCGTCCGTACCGCCGCCCGCGGCGACCTGCCTGCCGTCCTCGCCCTGCTCGCCGACGAGAACGCCGTCACCGACCCGGCCACCGTGCAGGTGGGTGCGGCGCACGAGGCCGCCTTCGCCGCCATCGAGGCGGACGGGCGCAACGAACTGCTGGTGCTCGACGAGGGCGACGGCACGGTCCTCGGCTGCCTCCAGCTGACCCGCATCCCCGGGCTCGGCCGGGGCGGCGCGGAGCGGGCACTGATCGAGGCCGTACGGGTGCGGGCGGACCGGCGCGGCGGCGGGCTCGGCCGCCTGCTGCTGGAGCAGGCGATCGGCCGGGCCCGCGCGCAGGGCTGCGGGCTCGTCCAGCTGACCAGCAACAAGCGCCGCCGCGAGGCCCACCGCTTCTACGCCTCGTTGGGCTTCGAGCGCAGCCACGACGGCTTCAAGCTGGCGCTCTGAGGCGGCCGGCCGGGGCCGCTCCGGTCAGAAGCCGCTGACCGGGGTGCCGACCATCCTGGTGCGGCCGTCGGCGCGGGCGGCGAGGCCGGCGGCCAGGCGCAGCGAGCGGGCGGGGCCGAGGAGTTCGAGGGCCTCGTCGACCTCGGCCCAGCGGTGGTCGTCGAGTTCGCCGGCCGGCAGGGTGATCGGGGTGTCGGCCGGGATCGTGCCCAGGTCGAACAGGAAGTGGCAGGCCGGGTGGTCGAGTTCGGCAGAGGGGTTGGTCCAGCCGACGGCCAGCAGTTGGCCGGCCTCCTTCTCGATGCCGGTCTCCTCGGCGAGTTCGCGGGTGGCGCACTGCTGCGGGTTCTCGCCGAGGTCGACGGTGCCGCCGACGAACTGCCAGTGGTCGCGGTAGCCGGCCTTGACGATCAGCACCCGGCCGTGCGGGTCGGTGATCAGGCAGCCCGCGGCGGCGTAGACGCGGGGCAGGGAGGCGAGCCATTCTTCGCGGGACTGCAGCAGCGGGCTGTCGGACATCGGCGCTCCTCGGGTCGGTCGGCCGCCCGGCGGCGGCGCGCACCCCACTCTTCCGCATCGGCGCCGCCGCCCGTGGCCGTCCCTGCCCGGCCGCGTCCGCGCAGGCGGCCGCGCCCCTGCCGGTACGGGCGGGGCGCGGCTCGCGGGCGGGTCGGATCAGTGCGCGGAGTGCTTCTCCGCGCCGCGGTGCCGGTGGCCCGGCAGTTCGACGTGGTGGGCCACTCCGGCCATCGGGCCGGCAGCCCCATCGGTGCGGCGTCCGCCGTGGCTGAACACGGCGTCGCCGAAGTACGGTCCGCTCCGGGCGGCGGCCGGGGTGTCGGTGTGGAGCTGCGGTGTGAGCGGGCCCGGATTGGTGGCCATGCCGCGGCGTTCGAGGAGCTCCTGGGTGCCGCGGCGGAGTTTGGTCATCTTTCCGGTGGTCTGCTTGGCCATGGTCTGCCTCCCTTCGGCAGCCGGGCCGCCCGCTGGGGGCGCGGGGCTCGGGGAACACCGGCCGCACGGGGTTTTATGTCCGGATTTTAGCCCTTTCATACCTGAGTGCACGCTTCACCGCACGGCAGCAGCCCGCCGTTCCCCCGCGGGCCCGGCACCGCGATGTGGGAGCATGCCGCGTGGCCACGCTGACCCCTGCCGAAGAGCTGCGGACCGCACCCGCGACCCCGCGTCACCGGCGGGTGCGACACCCCGCGGCGCTGACCCGCGCCCTGATCGGCCTCGCCGTGACCGGGCTGATCCTGCTGATCGCCCAGTACGCCCAGGGCACCGCCGGCGGCATGGACGCCGATGTCGTCGAGGGCAGCGGGCTGCTCCCCCGGCCGCCGGTACGGCTGGTGGCCGCCGTCAGCGCCGCCGCCCTGCTGGTGGTGCCGCTCGCCTTCGCCGTCGGCCGGCTGCTGCGCCGCGCCGGCCGGCAGATCGCCGACGGCGTGCTCGCCGCCGTCCTGGCGTACGCCCTCTCGCTCGCCCTCGACCTGGCCGCGGGCGGCCTGACCGCCCTCACCCACCCCTCCCCCGAGGGCATCGGCCGGACGGACCCGGTCTACGGGCACCTCGCCCCCGTCCTCGCCTTCATGACGGCGGTCGGCACCGGCGGCCTGCCGCGCTGGCGGACGGCCGTGGCCGCAACGCTCACCACCGCCGGCCTGTCCGGGCTGCTCACCGGGTACGCGACCCCGCTGTCGGTGCTGCTGGGGCTGCTGGTCGGCTGGACCTCCGCGCACCTGGTGGCCTGGGGGCTCGGCGAGCCCACCCGGGAACCCTCCGAACTGCAGATCTGGGTCACCCTGCGCAACGCCGGCGCCCGCCCGAACACCGTCCGGGTCGCCGGGCCCTGCCGCTACCTGGTGACCCAGCACCAGGACCGGCCCGACCTCGACGTCCGGCTGCTCGACCGCCGGGCCAGCGCCCTCGGCCTCCCCCACCACGTGTGGCAGCTGCTGCGGCTGCGCACCGCACCGCTCCCGCTCGGCCTCCGCTCGCTGCGGGCCGGCCTGGAGCACCAGACCCTGCTCGCGCACGCCGCCGCCGCGGCCGGCGTACGCACCCCCGAACCGCTCGCCGCCGCCGAACTCGGGGCCGACGCCGCCCTGGTGGCGTACCGCCACCTGCCCGGCCGGCCGCTCGCCGAGGTACCGACCGCCGAGGTCACCGACGAACTCCTCACCGACGCCTGGCAGCAGCTGCAGCTGCTGCAGCGGCGCTGCATCGCCCACCGGGCGCTCACCCCGGACGCCGTCCGGATCGGCCCCGACGGCGGGGTGCAGCTCGCCGAACTCGCCCACGGCGAGATAGCCGCCGGCGAACTGCTGCTGCGCCTGGACGTGGCCGGAATGCTGACCGTCCTCGCGCTGCGTGCCGGGGCGGAACGCACGGTGGCCACCGGCGTCGCCGTCCTCGGACCCGCCGCGATCGGCGCCGCACTGCCCCTGCTGCAGCCGATCGCACTGCCCAGGGCGACCCGCGAGGCGCTGTCGGCACAGCCCGAACTGGCCGCCGCCATACGCGCGGAGGTGCTGCGCTGCCGCCCGCAGGCACCGGTGGAACCGGTCCGGCTGGAACGGCTGCGGCCGCGCACGCTGGCCACCGTGGCCGCCGGGATGGCGGGCGGATACCTGCTGCTGCAGGCCCTGTTCGGCGCCGGCCTGGATTCCTTCCGGGCGGTCTCCGACGCCGACCCGCTGTGGCTGGCGGCCGCCGTGCTCGCGGCCGCGGCCAGCTACGGCGCCGCCACCATGGGATTCGTCGGTTTCGTCCCGGAGCGGCTCGACCCCCGCAGCGCCCTGGCCGCCCAGGTCGCGGGCTCCTTCGTCAAACTGGTGTCCCCCGGCGGGGTCGGCGGCGTCGCCCTGAACACCCGCTTCCTGCAGTGCAGCGGCATCCCCACCGCACAGGCACTGTCCAGTGTGGGCGCCGCCCAGCTCCTCGGCCTGGTGCTCCACCTGCTGCAACTCGCCGTCTTCACCACGATGCTGGGCCTCGGCCCGCAGGCCGACCTGCCCGACCCGGCCTGGCTCGCGGCCGGGCTCGGCCTGGTGGCGGTGGTGCTGCTGTCCGCACTCGCCGTGCCGTGGCTGCGGCGGCGGATCGCCGGGCTGCTGCGGCCGCTGCGCGCCGAGGTGCTGCCCCGCCTGCTGGACCTGGTGCAGCAGCCCCGCAAGCTGGCCGTCGGCGTGGCCGGCCAGCTGCTGGTGTCGATGGCCTTCGTGGCCTGCCTGTACTGCTGCGCACTGGCGGTCGGCGCGAAGCCGTCCTTCAGTGCCGTCGCCGTGGTGTTCCTGGCCGGCAACGCAGCCGGCTCCGCCGCACCCACCCCGGGCGGCGCGGGTGTGGTCGAAGGACTGCTGACCGAGGGCCTGGTGCACACCGGCGGCATGGACCAGGGCAGCGCCTTCGCCGCAGTGATGCTCTTCCGCCTGCTGGTCTTCCTGCTCCCCGTCCTCCCCGGCTGGCTCGCCTTCACCTGGCTCCAACGCCGCCGGGCGCTGTAGGGGGGTCGCCCCAGGGGCGCGTGGGGGCACCTGAGTGGCCGCCCCCGTGTGCCGCGGACGTCAGTCCCGGTAGTCGTCCTCGTCGATGGAGACGACCAGGGACTGCTCCACGGCGTCGCCGTCGTCGGCCTGGTCCGCGCCGAGTGCCCGCCGCTCGCGCAGCTGCTCCAACTCGTCGCCCTGGCGCTCGGACACCTCCCGTTCCTCGTCCTCCGCCTCCATGACGGCCGGCGACTCCTCGTCGTAGTCCTCGGGGAACTCCGGGTTCTCTGGGTTCTGGCGCATGGCGCCAGTATCCGCCGCGAACGGGCCGTGCGCGCCCCGTCCGCCGGCCTCGGCGTGTTGGCCCGCGCCGTCGGCGAGTCCCTACGCGCGCTTGAAGGCCTTGGCGAAGGCGTACCCGCAGCGGTGGCCCACCCGGTCGACGGCCGAGCCGAGGGCGGTGTGGCGGCCGGCGCCGGGCCGGCAGGTGGATCGACGGCGGGCGGGGCCGGCCGAGGCCGGCCCGATGGTCAACGACCGGGAGCCCTCCGGGGGCGGCATCCTGATCACCCCGGTCGAGCGGGACGACGCCGAGCCGGCCGCCGCTGCCGAGGCGGCCGGATCAGGCGCGCTCGGCGGCCTCCCGGGTGAGGAAGACCAGCCGGGCGCGCTTCTCCGGCTTGTCGATCTCCGGGCCGAGTTCGAAGCCGCAGCGCTGCAGCAGGGCGATCGCCCGGTCGTTGCGGGCGTCGGGTTCGGCGACGATCCGGCGGCGGTCGGGCCCGGCGAGGAGGTAGCGCAGGAAGACACCGAGCAGCGCCCGGCTGTACCCGGGCTGCGGCGGGCCGTCGGCCGGGCCGATCAGCAGGTGCAGCCCGTGGTCGCCGGGCAGGACGTCGTAGCACTCGCCGACCGGGTCGTGCTCGGGCTCGTAGCTCTGGAAGAGCGCGGCCGGGCGGCCCTCGCACAGCGCCAGGAAGGCGTGGTGGGTGGGCAGCGAGTCGACGAACTCGTAGATCTCCCGGACCTGTTCGCGATCGTGGTCGAGCATGCCCCAGTAGCGGGCGCGCGGCTGGGTGACCCAGCGGTGGACCAGGCCGACGTCGGTGGCCGGGTCGAGCCCGACGATCCGGACGGCTCCTAACGCGGGGAGCTTCTCCTCGTGCAGTGCCGGGCGGTCCGCTGGTGCGGCCGCCCGGGAGGGGGTGTTCGCGGTCATCACGGCTCCTCGGTGAGGCGGGTCCAATCGGTGGTGACAGGGGCGAGGCCGCCGCTCAGCCAGAGCGGCAGCTGGTCACGGCGGTGCGGGTGGCCGGGCAGCCCGGAGGCGCCGAAGGGCACCACCCAGAGGCTGTTGTCGCGGTCGGCGAGGTCCCAGACGTACCGGGCGGCCGAACCGCGGGCGCTGCGGTCGGTGAAGCCGGGGACGCTGGAGGTGGCGAGCACGCAGTCGTGGTCGCCGGCCAACCCCGGCCACTCCTCGTCGGCCGTGCCGTCGGCGCCGGGCAGGGCCTGCCAGGGGGCCAGCCGGTGGGTGGCGCCCCAGGTCTCCTCGCCGCCCGCCCCGGCCGTCTCCTCCACGGCGGCCCGCACCAGCTCCGCCCGGTCCACGCCGGGCAGGTGGTCGTCCGTCAGCAGGGTCTCCAGCGCGAAGGCGACCCGCGGCAGCAGGGCGAGCCAGGGCAGGAAGAGGTCCGGGTGGGGCGACGGGCCGGCCAGGCCGGCGAGTGCCGGGTCGGCGGCGAGGCGCCGGACGACGGCGGAGCGGAGCGCGGCGAACCGGGCGGCCTCCACCGAGCCGGCCTCCATCCGGCGGTCCCAGTCCAGCAGTCGGCCGCGCAGCTTCTCCGCGGCCGGGCTCAGCCCGTCGAGGGCGGCGAGCAGGTCGAGCAGCGGGCGGGCGGAGGCGAGGTGGGTGTCCATGTGGACGGCGGCCATGTCGCTCGGTGCCCAGGCGACCTTCGCGTCCAGCAGGCGGGCGATCCGGTCGGCGCGGTGCGGCGGCGCGAACTCGACGCCGAGCGGTGCGGCCAGGCCGCGCTGATTGGCCATCACCGCGGTGCCGTGCACCTCGGCGCGCGGCATCGGGTGTCGGCCGCGCCAGGCGTACTCGGCGTCCCAGGCGGGGACGGGCCGCAGGCTGTTCTCGCGGGCGCGCAGCGGTACGGCACCGGCCACCCGGTGCAGCAGGCCGCCCTCGGTGTCGGCGGCCTGGACGACGTTGACCGGCTCGACCCAGCGGTCGAAGGCGCGGTCGACGTCGGCGACGGTACGGGCGTGCAGCAGGGCCGGCAGGGTGTCGAAGCCGAGGGCGGCCTCGGCCCGCGGCAGGTGGCGCAGGCTGATCGCCTCTCCCGCGCCGTCCGCACCGCCGATGATCACCGGCCCGCGGTCGGTCTCGACGATCTCGATCTCCACCGCTTCGGCGCCGGCGACCTCGACCGTCTCGGTGTGCACGGCGGCGGGCTGCCAGCCGTCCGGGCCGAGCGCCTCGATGCCGGGGCCGCCGGGGCCTTCGGTGCGGCGCAGCCGTTCCCGGTAGAGGTCCTGGTAGTCGGCCATGGCGTTGGTGATGGCCCAGGCGACGCCGCCGGTGTGGCCGAAGTGGCCGATGCCGGGGACGCCGGGGACGGCCAGGCCGATCACGTCGAACTCCGGGCAGGCCAGCCGGATCTGCTGGTAGATGCCCGGGTCCTCGATGAAGCGGTGCGGGTCGCCGGCGATCAGTGCGGCGCCGCTGCCGGTGCGTTCGCCGGCGACCAGCCAGCCGTTGCTGCCGGCGGTGCCGGGGCCGTCGGTGGCGAAGAGCTCGATGTGCTCGTCGCCGAGGGCGCGGGCGACGCGGTCGCGCCAGAGCTTGGTGGGGAAGCCGGCGAAGAGGATGTGGTGGGAGAGCCAGACGGCGAGCGGGGTCCACGGCTCCCAGCGGCCTGGGGTGATCCCGGCGGCGGCGAACTCGGGGGCCCGGTCGCCGTGTTCGGCGAGGCCGGCGTTGACGCCGTCGACGTAGGCGCGCACCCATTCGGCGGTCGCCGGGGCGAGGGCGTCGTGGCAGCGGCGGGCGGTGTCGGCGAGCCGGGCCTGCCGGGCGAAGACGTCCCAGCCGAGGGCGTCGGCGCCGAGGAAGGCGGCGGAGGTGCCCAGGGCGCGGTGCCGCTCGACCTCGATCTGCCAGGCGCGGTCGGCGGCGGCGTTGCGGCCCTGGGCGCGGGCGAGTTCGAGCGGGCCGGCGGCGCGCAGGTGGGGTATGCCGTACGCGTCGCGGTAGGTGCGTGCGGTCATGCCCGGCTCTCCTCGGGGCGGACGGCGCCGCGGCGGGCGGCGGGGACGACCAGCGGGGTGCCGGTCTCGGGGCAGTCGATGACCCGGCAGGGCAGCTTGAAGACCTGTTCGACGAGGTCGGCGGTGACGATCTCGGTGGGCGGGCCGGAGGCGACGACCTTGCCGTCGCGCATGGCGATCAGGTGGGTGGCGTACCGGGCGGCGTGGTTGAGGTCGTGCAGGACGGCGACGAGGGTGCGGCCCTGCTCCTCGTGCAGCCGGGCGCACAGGTCGAGGACCTCGATCTGGTGGGCGATGTCGAGGTAGGTGGTGGGCTCGTCGAGGAGGAGCAGCGGGGTCTCCTGGGCGAGTGCCATGGCGATCCAGACGCGCTGGCGCTGGCCGCCGGAGAGCTCGTCGACGAGCCGGTCGGCGAGGGAGTCGACGCCGGTGGCGGCCATCGACTCGGCGACGACCTCCTCGTCGCGCGGGGACCACTGGCGGAGCAGGCCCTGGTGCGGGTAGCGGCCGCGGGCGACGAGTTCGGCGACGGTGATGCCGTCGGGGGCGACGGAGGACTGCGGAAGCAGGCCGAGGGTGCGGGCCACCTTGCGGGCGGGGACGGTGGCGATGTCCTGGCCGTCGAGCAGGACGGAGCCGGCGGCCGGCCTGAGGGTGCGGGAGAGGGCGCGCAGCAGGGTGGACTTGCCGCAGGCGTTGGGGCCGACGACGACGGTGAACGACCGGTCGGGGACGGCGACGGTCAGGCCCTCGGCGATGGTGCGCTTCTCGTAGGCGAGGGTCAGGTCGGCGCCGCCGAGGCGCGATCCGCCGCTTTCCATGGTCGGGTCTCCGTTCGGGTGCGTGGTGCTGGTGCGGGGTTCGGGCCGTCTGCTCACAGCCGCCCCGCCCTGCGCTCGGTGGCGAGCAGCCAGACCAGGTAGCCGCCGCCGAGGACGCCGGTGACCACGCCGACCGGCAGCTGGTGGTCGGCGAAGGCGCGCTGGGCGGCGTAGTCGGCGGTGACGAGCAGGGCCGCGCCGGTGCACATGGAGGCGAGCAGGTTGGGGCCGGGGGCGCGGGTGAGTCGTTTGGCCAGTTGGGGCGCGGTGAGGGCGACGAAGTTGACCGGGCCGGCGGCGGCCGCGGCGAGCGAGGCGAGCAGGACGGCGGTGGCGAGCAGGGCGAGCCGGACGCGTTCGACGCGGATGCCGAGGCCGCTCGCGGCGTCGTCGCCCATCTCCAGCATCTGCAGGGCGCGGCCGGCGCCGAGCAGCACGGCGGGGCCGAGGACGGCGAGGGCGATCATCAGCGGGACGGCGTCGCGCCAGCCGCGGCCGTCGAGGCTGCCGGTGAGCCAGAGCATGGCGCGGGCGGCGTCCATCAGCTGGGTGCGGGTCAGCAGGTAGCCGTTGATGCCGGTGAGGATGGCGGCGCTGCCGATGCCGATCAGGACGAGCCGGCTGCCCTGGACGCCCTGCCGCCAGGCGAGGGCGTAGATCGCGGCGCCGGTGGCGGTGCCGCCGGCGACCGCACCGCCGGCCAGGGCGAGGCTGCTGCCGCCGGCGAGGACGACCAGCAGGGCTCCGGCGCCGGCGCCCTGGGTGAAGCCGAGGATGTCGGGGCTGCCGAGCGGGTTGCGGACGAGGGACTGGAAGAGGGCGCCGGCCAGGGCGAGGGCGGCGCCGACGAGCAGGGCGGTGACGACGCGGGGCAGCCGCAGCTCGTTGACGATGAAGTCCTCGGCGGGGCTGCCGCCGCCGGTGAGGGTGCGCAGCACGTCGGAGGCGCTCATCGGGTAGTCGCCGCTGCCGAGGGCGAGGACGCCCATGGCGAGGGCGAGCAGGGTGCAGGCGGCGCCGACGGCGAGGGCGCGGGGCCGGTAGCGGACGGAGAGGGCGGAGCCGATGCGGAGGGTGCTCATGCCCGGGCCGCCTTTCCGCGGCGTGCGAACCAGAGGAAGAAGGGGCCGCCGAGGACGGCGGTGACGATGCCGACCTGGAGTTCGCCGGGCCGGCCGAGGACGCGGCCGAGGACGTCGGCGCCGAGCAGCAGGACGGGGGCGAGCACGGCGCAGTACGGGAAGAGCCAGCGCAGGTCGGGGCCGGTGAGGGCGCGGACGAAGTGCGGCACCATCAGGCCGACGAAGACGATCGGGCCGCAGGCGGCGGTGGCCGCGCCGCAGAGCAGGGTGACGGCGACGATGGCGGCGGCGCGGATCAGTTCGGGCCGGGCGCCCAGCGCGCGGGCGGAGTCGTCGCCGAGCGCCATGGCGTTGAGCGGCCGGGCGAGGGCGAGGGCGAGCAGCAGGCCGGTGGCGATGAACGGCAGCACCCTGAGGACGGTGCCGCTCTGCGCACTGGCCAGGGAGCCGACCGTCCAGAAGCGCATCTTCTCCAGGGCGCCGGTGTCGAGCAGCATGACGGCACTGACGTAGCTGAACAGCGTGGCGTTGAGGGCCGATCCGGCGAGGGCGAGCCGGGCGGGGGTGGCGCCGCGGCCGCCGCCGACGGCGTAGACGAGGACGGCGACGGCGGCGGTGCCGGCGAGGGCGAACCAGACGTAGCCGTCGAAGGTGGCGATGCCGAGGAAGGTGCCGGCCGAGACGACGGCCGCGGAGGCGCCGGCGTTGATGCCGAGCAGGCCGGGGTCGGCGAGCGGATTGCGCGTCAGGGCCTGCATGACGCCGCCGGCGAGGCCGAGGGCGGTGCCGGTGAGGAGTCCGAGCAGGGTGCGGGGCAGCCGCATCTCGTGGACGACCGTCCAGGAGTCGGAGTCGCCGTCGACGAGGCCGTGCCAGACCTCGGTGACCGAGAGCTGCTTGGCGCCGACGCCGATGCTCAGCGCCAGGACGGCGAGCAGGACGGCCAGGGCGGCGGCGAGGCCGGCGGCGCGGAGTGCGGTGCGGGCACCGGGCGGGCGCCGACCGGCCGCGGCGGGCTCGGCCGAACCCCCGTGGGCCCGGGGTGGCTTGGTGAGAGACACGGGTGGTGCTCCGGCGCTGGCGGGGACCGGATTCCGGAACCCTCTCTGGACAATGACTTAGGTTAGGTTAACCTAATGCCCGCTGCCGGTCTGCTGCCAGTTCCGATCCGCAGTCGCACCCTTTCGCCAGTGAGAGAGACACCGTCATGCCGCGTTCCAGAACTGCCGCTCACCTCTCCCGTCGCGGCCTGCTCGCCGCCGGTGGCGCCACCGCCCTCGGAGCCGTGCTCGCCGCCTGCGGAAGCAGCGGCGGTTCGGGCTCGGACGGTGCCTCCTCCTCGGCGAAGCCCGCCGACGCGGGCCCGTGGTCGTTCACCGACGACCGCAAGAAGGAGGTCACCGCCAAGGCCGCGCCGAAGCGGGTCGTGGCGTACACCGGCACCGCGGCCGCCCTGGTCGACTTCGGCCTGGACGAGCAGATCGTCGGCGTCTTCGGCGAGACCAAGACCGCGGACGGCAAGGCCGACCCGACCGTCGGCGACCTGGAGGTCGACAAGGTCGAGATCCTCGGCAACGTCTGGGGCGAGTTCAGCGTCGAGAAGTACGCGGCCCTGCGCCCCGAGCTGCTGGTGACGCACATGTACGACCCGGACGCGCTGTGGTACGTGCCGGACGAGAGCAAGGACAAGATCCTGCAGCTCGCCCCGAGCGTCGCGATCACCACCGCCCGCGTCCCGATGACCAAGCCGATCGAGCGCTACGCCGCGCTCGCCGAGTCGCTCGGCGCGGACCTGAAGGCCAAGAAGGTCACCGACGCCAAGGCCCGCTTCGAGAAGGCCGCCGAGGAGCTGCGCCAGGCCGCCAAGGCCAGCGGCGGCATCAAGGTGATGGCCTGCTCCGGCGCCGCCGACGTGTTCTACGTCTCCAACCCGAAGGTCTCCACCGACCTGATGTACTTCGCCGAGCTCGGCGTCGACATCGTGGTGCCGACCAAGCTGGAGGCCGGCGACTACTTCGAGGCGCTCAGCTGGGAGAACGCCGACAAGTTCCCCGCCGACCTGCTCCTGCTGGACAACCGCTCGACCGCGCTGCAGCCCAAGGACCTGGCCTCCAAGCCGGCCTGGGGCCAGCTGCCCGCCGTCAAGGCCGGCCAGGTCGTCGGCTGGGACGCCGTGCCGCGCTTCTCGTACGCCGGTGCCGCGCCGCTGCTGGAGAACCTCGCCAAGGCCATCCGCAACGCCAAGAAGGTGAGCTGACGCACCGATGGCCACCGCTTCCGAGATCGCGGCGCAGTACGGCTTCTTCGAGGCGCGGGTCGTCCGGACCGAGCGCCTCGGGCCGACGCTGGTGCGGGTCACCTTCGGCGGGGAGCAGCTGACCGGGTTCGCCTCCGGCGGCCGTGACCAGAGCTTCTCGCTCTTCCTGCCCCACCCGGGGCAGGAGGCCCCGGTGCTGCCGGTCGAGGAGGGCGAGGGCTGGTTCGCCGCGTGGCGGGCGCTGGACGAGGACGTGCGGGCCGTGATGCGCTCGTACACGATCCGCGGGCAGCGCCGCGATCCCGACGAGGTGGACGTCGACTTCGTGCTGCACGGGGTGGACTCCCCGGGTGCGGCCGGGCCGGCCGCGTCCTGGGCGGCGAAGGCCGGCCCCGGTGACCGGGTGATCCTGCTCGGCCCGGCGGTCGAGGACAACCGCAGTGTCTGTTTCCGGCCCCCGGCCGGCACCGACTGGGTGCTGGTCGCGGCCGACGAGACGGCGCTGCCGGCGGCCGGCGGCATCCTGGACTGGCTGCCGGCCGGCGCCCGGGCCCGGGTGTGGATCGAGGTGCCGCACGCCGGGGACGTCCAGGACCTGGCGGCCGGGCCGGAGGTGGAGATCACCTGGCTGGTCCGGGAGAGCGGGGCGGCCCCGCTGGCGGACGCCGTCCGGGCCGCCGAACTGCCCGAGGGCACCCCGTACGCCTGGATCGCCGGCGAGTCCGGCAGTGTCCGGGCGCTCCGCCGGCACCTGGTCGGCGAGCGCGGCGTGGACCGCAGCCGGGTGACCTTCTCGGGATACTGGCGCCGCGGCGCCTCGGAGGAGCAGCTCCGCCTGGAGGCGGCCTCCGGCAGCGACCCTGACGCCGAGTGATCTGCCGCACCGTCGATCTGTCACATCGTCAACCGAACAGCCTCGAAGGCCCGTTCCCCGCCCACCGGGGGCCGGGCCTTCGCGCATGGGGTCAACTTAGGGTAGGCTAACCTAAGTTTCGCCACCCCGTCCGCGAACCGTTGAGGACTGACCATGAGTTTCCAGGGCCACACCGTCGAGCCGTCGGCCGACAGCACCGCCACCCTGGAGGGCGCCAGATCGCACCTCTTCAACGACCGCACGGTGGAGGGCTACCGGCAGTCCCTTGCGGCCGGCGTCGACACCGTCGCCGCGAAGATCGCGAGCACCCGCCGCCCCTTCACCGGGACAACACCCGACAGGCTCGCGCCGGAGATATCCGGCATCGACCTCGACCGCCCGCTCGGCGACCCCGCCGAGGCCCTCGCCGAGCTGGAGGACGTCTACCTCCGCGACGCCGTCTACTTCCACCACCCCCGCTACCTGGCACACCTCAACTGCCCGGTGGTCATCCCCGCCCTCCTCGGCGAGGCCGTCCTCACCGCCGTCAACTCCTCGCTGGACACCTGGGACCAGAGCGCCGGCGGCACCCTGATCGAGCGCCGCCTGATCGACTGGACGGCCGAGCGGATCGGCCTCGGCCCGGACGCCGACGGCGTCTTCACCAGCGGCGGCACCCAGTCCAACTTCCAGGCCCTGCTGCTCGCCCGCGAGGAGGCCTGCACCGCCCTCGCGGCCGCCGCCGACACCCCGCCGGCCAAGCACGAGCTGCTGCCGAAGCTGCGCATCATCGCCTCCGAGGCGAGCCACTTCAGCGTCAAGAAGTCCGCCAAACTGCTCGGCCTCGGCATGGACGCGGTGGTCTCCGTCGAGACCGACCGCGGCCGCCGGATGGAGCCCGAGGCGCTCGCCCGCGAGCTCGCCCGCTGCGAGGCCGAGGGCCTCACCGCGATGGCCGTCGTCGCCACCGCCGGCACCACCGACTTCGGCTCCATCGACCCGCTCCCGGAGATCGCCGCGCTCTGCGCCGCCTCCGGCACCTGGATGCACGTCGATGCCGCGTACGGCTGCGGACTGCTCGTCTCCCCCACCCGCCGCCACCTGCTGGACGGCATCGAGCGGGCCGACTCGGTCACCGTCGACTACCACAAGTCCTTCTTCCAGCCGGTGAGTTCCTCCGCCGTGCTGGTCCGCGACGGCGCCGTGCTGCGGCACGCCACCTACTACGCGGACTACCTGAACCCGGCCCGGATGGCCGAGCAGCGCATCCCCAACCAGGTCGACAAGAGCATCCAGACCACCCGCCGCTTCGACGCCCTCAAGCTGTGGCTGACGCTGCGCATCATGGGCGCCGAGGCCGTCGGCGTGCTCTTCGACGAGGTCGTCGACCGCGCCGCCGCAGCCTGGGCGATGCTCACCGAGGACCCGCGCTTCGAGGTCGTCACCAAGTCGCAGCTGTCCACCGTCGTCTTCCGCTGGCTGCCGCCCTCCGGCCCGGCCCGCGAACTCGCCGACGACGCCAACCTGTACGCCCGCGAGGCGCTCGCCGCCTCCGGCGAGGCCGTCGTCGCCGGCACCAAGGTCGACGGCCACCACTACCTGAAGTTCACCCTGCTCAACCCGGAGACCACGCTGGACGACATCGCGCACGTCCTCGACCTCCTCGCCGAGCACGCCGGCCGGTACGTCAACGACAAGACGGCCGCCCCCGAACTCTGCCGCGTCGCCGGCTGATCCTGCCCGCCCCTCCGCACCACGGGAGAAGCATGTCCACCCACGACTTCGTCGCGATCGGGCTGGGCCCCTACAACCTGGGCCTCGCCTGCCTCACCGAGCCGATCGACGGCCTCGACGGCCTGTTCCTGGAGAGCAAGCCGGACTTCGACTGGCACCCCGGGATGCTGCTCGACTTCGCCACCCTGCAGACGCCGTTCATGGCCGACCTGGTGACGCTCGCCGACCCGACCTCGCCCTACTCCTTCCTCAACTACCTGAAGGAGTCCGGCCGGCTGTACCCGTTCTACATCCGCGAGATGTTCTACCCGGTGCGCAGCGAGTACAACGAGTACTGCCGCTGGGCCGCCGCCAGGCTGCGCAACGTCCGCTTCGGGCACACCGTCACCCGGGTCGAGTACGACGAGGCCGACGGCCTGTACACGGTGGTCTCCGAGGCCGGCGGCGAGACCGTCCGGCACCGCGCCCGGCACCTGGTGCTCGGCACCGGCACCCCGCCGTACGTCCCGGAGGCCTGCCGGGGGCTCGGCGGCGACCTGATCCACAACTCCGGCTACCTGGACGCCAAGCAGAGCCTCCAGAAGAAGCGCAGCATCACCGTCGTGGGCAGCGGCCAGAGCGCCGCCGAGATCTACTACGACCTGCTCGCCGAGACCGACGTGCACGGCTACCGGCTCGACTGGGTGACCCGCTCGCCGCGGTTCTTCCCGCTGGAGTACACCAAGCTCACCCTGGAGATGACCTCCCCCGAGTACGTGGACTACTTCCACGCCCTCCCGGAGGAGACCCGCTACCGGCTGGAGGCCGAGCAGAAGGGCCTCTTCAAGGGCATCGACGCCGACCTGATCAACGGCATCTACGACCTGCTGTACCAGAAGAGCGTCAAGGGCCCCGTGCCGACCCGGCTGCTCACCAACACCGCGCTGCACAGCGCCTCGTACGACGAGACGCTGGGCACCTACACCCTCGGCCTCCACCACGCCGAGCAGCAGCGGGACTTCACCCTGAGCACCGAGGGCCTGGTGCTGGCCACCGGCTACAAGTACACCGTGCCCGCGTTCCTGGAGCCGGTGCACGACCGCATCCGGTGGGACGGCCGCGGCCGCTTCGACGTCGCCCGCAACTACAGCATCGACACCACCGGGCGCGGGATCTTCCTGCAGAACGGCGGCACCCACACCCACAGCATCACCTCGCCCGACCTGGGCATGGGCCCGTACCGCAACTCGTGGATCGTCCGGGAGCTGACCGGCCGCGAGGTCTACCCGATCGAGAAGGCCATCGCCTTCCAGGAGTTCGGCGCGCCGGAGGGCGTCCTCGCATGACGCTCTTCACCCGCACCGACGCCCGCGTGGGCGAGCTCTCGATCCGCCCGCTCGACCCGGACGCCGACGCCGCCCTGCTGCACGCCTGGGTCACCCACCCCAAGGCCGCGTTCTGGATGATGCAGGACGCCTCCGTGGCCGACGTCCGCGCCGAGTACCGGCAGATCACCGGACACCCCCACCACGACGCGTACATCGGCCTGGTCGACGGCGCCCCGGCGTTCCTCGTCGAGCGCTACGACCCGGCGGAGCTCGAACTCGTCGGCCTGTACGACCCGGAGCCCGGCGACGTCGGCATGCACTTCCTGTGCGGGCCCTCCGACACCCCGGTGCACGGCTTCACCCGGGCCGTCATCACCACCGTGATGGCCTTCCTCTTCGACGACCCGGCCACCCGCCGCGTCGTCGTCGAGCCGGACGTGCGCAACGCCGCCGTCCACGCCCTGAACGCGGCGGTCGGCTTCGAGGTCGTCCGCACCGTCGCCAAGCCGGAGAAGGACGCCCTGCTCAGCGTCTGCACCCGCGCCCAGTTCCAGCACGCCCTCGCAGGAGCCGCCGCATGATGCCCGCCGAAGCCGTCGCCCACCTGACGCCCGACGCCTGGGCGCAGGCCAACCGGCTGCTCGTCCGCAAGGCGCTCGCCGAGTTCTCCCACGAGCGGCTGCTCACCCCCGGGCAGCTGCCCGACGGCCGGTACGCCGTGCGCAGCGACGACGGCACCGTGGAGTACCGCTTCACCGCCCGGCTGCGCGCCCTCGACCACTGGCAGATCCCCGCCGGGTCGATCACCCGGCACCGCGGCGAGGAGGAACTCCCCCTCGACGCAGTCGACTTCTGCATCGAACTGCGGGAGACGCTCGGCCTGGCCGACCAGGTGCTGCCGGTCTACCTGGAGGAGATCTCCGCCACCCTGGCCGGCACCGCCTACAAGCTCGGCCGGCCCGCACCCGCCGCCGACGAGCTCGCCAAGGCCGACTTCCAGACCGTCGAGACCGGCATGACCGAGGGCCACCCCGGCTTCGTCGCCAACAACGGCCGGATCGGCTTCGGCGTGCACGAGTACCACCGGTACGCGCCCGAGGCCGCCGCCCCCGTCAGGCTGGTCTGGCTGGCCGCGCACCGCGACCACTCGGTCTTCACCTCCTGCGCGGACATCGACTACGACACGCTGATCCGCCAGGAGCTCGCCCCGGCCACCCTGGCCCGGTTCGCCGCCGCGATGGCCGCCCGCGGCCTCTCCCTCTCCGACTACCACCTCTTCCCGGCGCACCCCTGGCAGTGGTGGAACAAGCTGTCGGTGACCTTCGCCGGCGAGGTCGCCCAGCAGCGCCTGGTCTGCCTCGGCGAGGGCGACGACGAGTACCTCGCCCAGCAGTCGATCCGCACCTTCTTCAACACCAGCGACCCGTCGAAGCACTACGTGAAGACGGCCATCTCGGTGCTCAACATGGGCTTCATGCGCGGCCTCTCGGCCGCCTACATGGAGGCCACCCCGGCCATCAACGACTGGCTGGCCAGGCTGATCGCCGACGACGAGGTGCTGCGCGGCACCGGCCTGACGATCATCCGCGAGCACGCCGCCATCGGCTACCGGCACCGCCAGTACGAGACCGCCACCGACCGGTACTCGCCCTACCGCAAGATGCTCGCCGCGCTCTGGCGGGAGAGCCCCGTGCCGTCCCTCGCCCCGGGCGAGCGGCCGATGACCATGGCCGCGCTGCTGCACACCGACCGCGAGGGCCGCTCGCTGGCCGCCGCACTGATCGCGCAGTCCAGCCTGCCCGCCGAGGTGTGGCTGCGCCGCTACCTGGACGCGTACCTCACCCCGCTGCTGCACAGCTTCTACGCCTACGACCTGGCGTTCATGCCGCACGGCGAGAACACCATCCTCGTCCTGGACGGCGGCGCGGTGCGGCGCGCGATCTTCAAGGACATCGCCGAGGAGATCGTCGTCATGGACGAGAACGCGGTGCTGCCGCCCGCCGTCCAGCGCGTCCGCGCGGCCGTGCCGGACCACATGAAGCTGCTGTCGATCTTCACCGACGTCTTCGACTGCTTCTTCCGCTACCTCGCCGCGATCCTCGCCGAGGACGGTGTGCTCGACGAGGACGCCTTCTGGCGGACCGTTGCCGAGTGCGTGGCCGACTACCGCGACTCGGTGCCGCACCTCGCCGAGCGGTTCGAGCTGCACGACCCGTTCGCGCCCGAGTTCGCGCTGTCCTGCCTCAACCGCCTGCAGCTGCGCAACAACCAGCAGATGGTCGACCTGGCCGATCCGTCCGGGGCGCTCCAGCTGGTCGGCACCCTGGCGAACCCGATCGCCCGCTTCGCCCCCGCCTCCCGGTGACCGCCGCCACCGCGGAGGCGGAGACCGTCCGCGAGGACCGGCTGCCCGGCCGGTGGCTGGTCCTCGCGGTGATCTGCCTCGCCCAGCTGGTGGTGGTGCTCGACAACACCGTGCTGAACGTGGCCGTGCCCACCCTCGGCCGCGAACTCGGCGCGGACACCGCCGACATCCAGTGGATCGTCAACGCCTACTCGCTCGTCCAGGCCGGGCTGCTGCTCGCCGCGGGCAGCGCCGCCGACCGGTACGGCCGCCGGCGGCTGCTGCTCGCCGGCCTCGTGCTGTTCGGCCTCGGCTCGCTGGCCGCCGGGCTCTCCGCCGGCACCGGGCAGCTGGTCGCCGCCCGGGCCGGCATGGGCGTCGGCGGCGCCCTGCTGATGACCACCACCCTCGCCGTCGTCCTGCAGATCTTCGACGAGGGCGAGCGGACCCGGGCGATCGCCGCCTGGAGCGCCGTCAGCGCCCTCGGCTACGCGGCGGGCCCGCCGGTCGGCGGCCTGCTGCTCGCCCACTTCGCCTGGGGCGCCCTCTTCCTGGTGAACGTGCCGGTGGTGCTGGTCGCCCTGGTCGCCGCCCGGGCGCTCGTCCCCGAGTCCCGGGCCCCCGGCGGCGGTCCGCCCGACCTGGTCGGTGCACTGCTCTCCACGGCCGGCATGACCGCCCTCGTCTACGCGATCGTCTCCGGCCCCGACCACGGCTGGGGCACGGCGCACGTCCTGCTGGCCGCCCCGGCCGGCCTGCTGCTGCTCGCCGCCTTCGTACGGTGGGAGCGGCGCACCGCACACCCCATGCTGGACCTCTCCTTCTTCCGCAACCGGCGGTTCGTCGGCGCGGTCACCGGCGTCGTCCTGATCACCTTCGGCAGCACCGGCGTGCTCTTCCTGCTCACCCAGCAGCTGCAGTTCGTCCGCGGCTACCCGCCGCTGGAGGCCGGGCTGCGGATGGCGCCGTTCGCCCTCACCGTGGTCGCGCTCAACTTCTCCGGCCTGACCGCCCGGCTGATCGTCCGGCTCGGCCACCCCCGCTCCATCGCCCTCGGCATGGCCGTCCTCGCGGCCGGCTTCGGCACCGCCGCCCTCTCCGCCCACGGCTACGGCCCGCTGCTCGCCGGCCTGGTGCTCATGGGTACCGGCTGTGCGATCGCCAACCCGGCGATCGTCGAGGCGGTCGTCGGCGCCATCCCTCAGGAGCGGGCGGGCGCCGGCGCAGGCATCGACGGCGCCATGGCCGAGGTCGGCGCGAGCCTCGGCGTCGCCGCCCTCGGCGCCGTCATGAACGCCCGCATCACCGCCCTCCTCCCGGCCACCGCCTCGGTACCCGCCGCGCTCGCCGCGGCCGGCACCGAGGCCGAACGCGCCGCCGTCCTCGACGCCTTCACCGCCGCGTCCCGGACGGCCCAGCTCGCCGGCGCGGCGGCCGTCCTCGCCGGCGGCCTGCTCGCCGCCCTCCTGCTGCGCCGCGCCGCCCGGCACCCCGGCTGATCGAGCCCGTTCGGAGACCGCTCTGCGGGGCGGTCTCCGAACGGCCGTACAGCGTTTGCCCGGCCCGCCGCCCCGGCGGAACGTGGCAGGTGACCCCCGCCTTCCCGGGGGGCGGGACCTGCCGGAGAGGGGCCGCGGCCATGGCGGACGAACGGGCCGAGACCATCGCGCGGTTCATCGAACCGCTGCGCGTCGAGCCGGGCTCGAAGGTCGACCTCGCCGAGGACTTCGACCCCTCCTACAAGGCCGGCCTCAAGAAGAAGGACGGCGTCGAGCTGCTGCGCACCGGCGTGGAGCTGCTCGCCGAGTACCAGTCCCGGCTCGCCGCCCAGGACACCTACGGCGTGCTGATGTGCCTGCAGGCGCTGGACGCCGGCGGCAAGGACGGCACGATCCGGCACGTCATGAGCGGCGTCAACCCGCAGGGCGTCAAGGTCAGCAGCTTCAAGGTGCCCTCCGCCGAGGAGATCGGCCACGACTACCTGTGGCGCTACGACTGCCGGCTGCCGGCCCGCGGGGAGATCGGCATCTTCAACCGCTCGCACTACGAGGAGGTCCTCGTGGTGCGGGTGCACCCGGAGATCCTGGACCGCCAGCGCCTGCCCGAGTCCGCCCGCGGGCCGGGCATCTGGAAGCGCCGCTACCGGGCGATCAACGACTGGGAGCGCCACCTGACCGACAACGGCTTCAAGGTGGTCAAGATCTTCCTGAACCTCTCCCAGGAGGAGCAGCGGACCCGCTTCCTGAAGCGGATCGACCTGCCGGAGAAGAACTGGAAGTTCTCCGCGGCCGACGTCCGCGAGCGCCGCTTCTGGGACGACTACCAGCGGGCGTTCTCCAGGATGCTGTCCGCGACCAGCACCGAGTGGGCACCCTGGTACGTGGTGCCGGCGGACCGCAAGTGGTTCGCCCGGATCTGCGCCGCCGCCGTGCTCGCCCACACCCTGATCGGGATCGACCCGCAGTACCCCGTGGTCGGCGAGCAGGCGCGCAAGGACCTGCGGGCGACCAGGCTCGCCCTGGAGGCGGAGGCCCCGAAGGGCGCCCCGGCGGACCCGTTCGAGGCCGAGCAGCGCAGGAAGAAGCGGAAGCGCGGCGGGAAGGGGTCGGGCCGATGACCCAGCAGCCGACGGCCCAGCAGTCGGGCACCCCCCTCTGGTACACCCGCCCGCCGGAGGAGGTCGCGGCGGCGCTGGGCGTCGACCCGGCCGCCGGTCTGAGCGCCGCCCGGGCGGCCGAGCTGCTCGCCGCGAACGGCCCGAACGCGCTGCCCGAGGAGAAGCCGAAGCCGACCTGGCTGCGGTTCCTCGACGAGTACCGCAGCTACATGCAGATCATCCTGGTGGCCGCCGCCGTGGTCTCGATGGTCATCAAGGAGTGGAGCACCGCGATCCTGCTGGTCCTGCTCACGCTGCTGAACGCCGTCGTCGGCCTGCGCCAGCAGGGCAAGGCCGAGAGCGCGATGAACGCGCTGAAGTCGATGATGAAGGCCACCGCGCGGGTGCGGCGCGACGGCACCGAGTCGGAGATCCCGGCCGAGCAGCTGGTGGTCGGCGACGTGGTGCTGATCGCGGCCGGCGACCAGGTGCCCGCGGACGGGCGGATCGTCCAGGCCAACGCGCTGCAGATCGACGAGTCGGCGCTCACCGGCGAGAGCGTCCCGGCGGTGAAGGACGCGGACACCCTGACCGGCGAGCGCCTCGCGCCCGGCGAGCAGTCGAACATGGCGTTCATGAACACCCCGGTGACGCACGGCAGCGGGCTGCTGGTCATCACCGGGACGGGCTCGGGCACGGAGCTCGGCAAGATCTCCGGGATGCTCTCCGCGACGGAGAGGGAGCAGTCGCCGCTCACCAAGGAGCTGGACACCCTCACCCTGTGGATCGCGAGTGCAGCCGGCCTGACGATGATCGTGATGTTCGCGCTCGGGCGCAGCCGCGGGGACGCCTGGGACGCGCTGTTCGTCAGCGCCGTCTCGCTGGCCATCGCCGCCATCCCCGAGGCGCTGCCCACGGTCTCCCAGGTGATCCTCTCGGTCGGCAGCCTCAACCTGGCGAAGCGGCACGCGATCGTGAAGGAGCTGCCGTCGGTCGAGACGCTGGGCTTCACCTCGGCGATCAACTCCGACAAGACCGGCACCCTGACGATGAACCAGATGACCGCCGTCGAGGTGATCAGCCCCACCGACCGGTACACGGTCTCCGGCACCGGCTACGGCCTGGAGGGCCGGATCCACCACGCCGCGGGGTCCGCCGCCGGCATCGAGGACGCGATCCTCCCCTACGTGGTGGCGAGCGACGCCAAGCTGGTGGACGGCAAGGTGGTGGGCGATCCCACCGAGGGCGCCCTGCTGGTGCTGGGCCACAAGGCCGGGCTGGACATCGAGGGCACCCGGGAGCGCCACCCGCGGCTCGCCACCCTGCCCTTCGACCCCGGCTACAAACTGATGGCGACCTTCAACTCGGCGGTCGACGCCGCGGGGCGCCCGGTGGTGCGGTGCTTCGTCAAGGGCGCGGCGCCCGCGGTGATGGACCGGGCCGCGACCGCGCTGGCGGCCGGTGCCGCCGTCCCCTGGGACGCCGAACTCGGCCGCCGCGCCCAGGAGGCCACCGAGCGGATGGGTGCCGAGGGGCGCCGGGTCATGGCCGCCGCCGTCAAGGACCTCGACCCGGCCGGCTTCGACCCCGACGGCGACCTGCTGGCCCTGGTCGACGGGCTGCAGATGACCAGCCTGGTCGGCATGGTGGACCCGCCGCGCGAGGAGTCGAAGGCGGCGGTCGCCGAGGCGCAGGCCGCCCACATCCGGGTCCGCATGGTGACCGGCGACGACGTCACCACCGGCGCGGCCATCGCCCGCCAGCTCGGGATCGACGGCGAGGCCGTCCTCGGCGCCGACTTCGCCGCCATGTCCGAGCAGGAGCAGCTGGACCGGATCGACACCATCGGTGTGGTCGGCCGGGTCGCCCCCGAGCACAAGGTGCTGCTCGCCAACACCCTGAAGAAGAAGGGCGACGTCGTCGCGATGACCGGCGACGGCGTCAACGACGCGCCCGCCATCAAGGCCGCGGACATCGGCATCGCCATGGGCAGCGGCACCGACGTGGCGAAGAACGCCAGCCGCATGATCCTCTCCGACGACAACTTCGCCACCATCGTGTACGCGGTGGCGGAGGGCCGGAAGCTCTACGACAACCTCACCAAATACATCCGCTTCGTGCTGCTGCTCCTGGTCACCTTCGTGCTGACCTTCCTCGGCGCCACGATCTTCAACATCGCGAGCGGCGAGCCCTTCCCGCCGCCGCAGGTACTGTGGATCCACTTCGTGGTCAACGCCCCGTTCGGCTTCGCGCTCGGCTTCGACCAGGAGAGTCCGGGGCTGATGCAGCGGATTCCGCGGCCGCGCGGCGAGACGGTGCTCACCCGGCCGGTGATGGTGACCGTCGGGCTCAGCGGGCTGGCCATCACCCTCGCCCTGCTCTCCCTGATCAAGCTCGGCCAGAACCACTACGGCGACGTGCAGACCGGCAGCTCCATCGCCTTCACCGCCTTCGCGCTCTGCCTGATCGTGGCGGCCTTCGAGTGCCGTTCCGAAACCGCCTCGGTCTTCAACACCACGACCTTCGACAGCAAGCAGATGAACTGGGCCGCCCTCGGCGAGTTCGTCCTCGCCGTGATGGTCACGCAGATGGACGGCTTCCGCCGCATCCTGGGCACCACCCGCATCAACATCCAGCAGTTCGGCTGGGCCCTGCTGGCGGCGCTGGCCCTGCTGCTGCTGTGGGAGACGGGCAAGTTCCTGGCCCGCCGGACGCGGGGCGCGGCCGGGTCGCGGGCTGCGGCCTGATCGACGATCCTGGCGCACGGTCAAGCCCCCCACGCATCCCAGCCCCGTGCCTGACGAGCAGACCCGCGCCTCTACCGGGCCGTCCGCCCCCGAGCCGCGGCTGCACATCGGCGAAGCCCGGGCCTGCACCTCGATCCCCCGTCGCCGGCCGGCTGGAAGCGGCGCTGCTGCCGTCCGGGGCTCGTGCTGCAGCCGGAACTTCTGCGGGGTGTGCCCGGACATGCGGGAACCCCGGGCCGAGAGGCTCGGCCCGGGGTTCTTCCGTCACTCTGCGGTACGCGCCCGGCCCGGTTCAGGGGCGGGCCGGCACCGGATCAGCCGACCCGGCTCGGCGCGCGCTCCTCCTCCTCGGCGGGCTCGACCGTGACGGTCAGCGACTTGGTCTCCTCCAGGTTCTGGGCGTGGTCCATCGAGCGGTACAGCAGCGTGTGCTCGCCCTCGCCGCTGATCTTGATCAGGCCGGTGTAGTTCGTCCAGCCCTCGCCGTCGAGGTTGTACTGGGTGCTGGCCACGCCGGACAGGTCGTCCGTCGCGAGCAGCCTGACCAGGACCTGCTCGTGGTGGGCCCCGTTCTTCTCGTCCTGGTGGCCCCAGTGCTCGTCGCCACCGTTGATCGTCTTCGCCGTGGTGACCGGCGGGGTCATGTCCAGCGGGAGCTCCATCGCAGCCTCCTCCACCGTCAGCTCGTTCTCCTCGGTGGGGGCGTGCACGCCGGAGGCGTTCGCGGGGTGGCCGATCGACCCGCCGCGCAGCTGGAGGGCGCTCCAGTCGTTGGTGCCGCTGAGCGTGGTGTTCTGCATGTCGTTGTTGGTGTCGTAGACGACATCCGCCTCGTTGACGGTGCCGTCGCAGTTCCAGTCGATCGCGCCCTTGCTCGCCAGAACGGTGACGAACGAGCCGCCCCCGGTCGGGTTCTTGCAGTAGTGGCTGACGTCGTAGTTCTGGCTGCTGCTCGGGAAGACGCGCTCGTTCAGGGCGTTCTCGTCGATGTCGCCGCCCTGGCGGGAGTAGTCGATCAGCCCCGTCGTGGTCCCGGCCGCCAGGCCCATCTGGTACGAGTAGTTCATCACGCTGAAGTACTGCGGCTTGTGGTTGGGCAGGTCGAAGGCCCCGCCGTGACGCAGGCCCAGGTTGTGGCCCAGCTCGTGCATCAGTGTGCCGGCCTGCTCGTTGACCGTGCCGACCTGGTTGGTGAAGCTGCCCATGCTGACGATGAGGTCACTGCCCGGGGTGCCGGCGGAGATGCCGCTGGAGTGGGAACCCGACTGCAGGTTGTGCGCCGAGATCGCGTAGTGGAAGATCGTCGCCCGCCCGGTGCTGCCGAAGCCGTCGGTGGCGGTCTTCAGCTTGTTGAAGGCGTCCCACTGGTACATGCCGTTCGCGTCCGCCGTCCCGAGGTTCGCCGTCTCGGTCAGCTGCTTGGCCCGGCTGAGGTCGCCCCAGGTCGTGTTGGTCGCGAAGTTCATGATGCTGGTGGGCCCGGCATCGATGTGCAGGTTGATGCCGGTGGTCGGCGAATGCCGGTTGTACGGGGAGTTCGCGAAGGCGTCGACCACCTTCTTGATCGCGGCCGGGTCGAGCGCGTGGCTGTGCGCAGTACCGGCCATCCAGTCGACCTGGAGGAAGATGTCCGGCTTGTTCACGTCGGCGCCCATCTTGGGCAGGTCGATGAACTTCTTGACGCCGCCCACGTCGATGGTGACGCCGTTCCGCTTCCAGTCGTCGGGGATGCCGTCGCAGGTCGTGGAGTTGCAGTCGAAGGTGAACTGGACGGCCGCCTCCCCGCCGCCGGTGTGGCTGATCACATAGCCGTTGGGCGCCTTCTCGGTGTAGGTGTTCGCGCCGATGACCGGCACGTTCCACCCCACCTCGGTGGCGGCGCTGCCCTCGCCCTCGATCTGATAGGTGAGCGTCCCCTCGGTGCCCTCCGGGTCGTTGCACGGGGTGGAGGTCCAGGTCCCGGTGGTACCCGCGGCGATCCGGCCCGGCGCCGGAGCGCTCAGACAGCCGTGGGCGATCCTCATCCCCACGCCGATCAGGTCGCGGTCGCTGTTGTTCACGAAGGACACCGTCACCACGCCGCCCACCCGGCGCGCCGCGGCGGCCGGCGTGATGGTGGCGACAAGGGTGAGCAGGGCGAGGGCGAGCACGGACACCGCCGCGAACCCGCTCCGCCGCGACAGGTCGGCCGCGCCCGGCCGCCGGAGTGCACCGAAAGAACGATCTGCATTCATACGGTTACGCTAAGGAGTGAAATGACGACAACCCGTCACGACTCGTCGCACTGTCACTCCGACGGCCCGCCCCGCACCTGACGGTCCGTCCGGCCTACGTGGCGATCGCGCCTCACAGCCGCCGGCTTCTCGGCGACGATCGTCCCGTCACTGCCGGCACCCATGCCGACCTCATCAGGGTGGCTGCCCGGCGAGCAAGGGCTCCGCACCGTCAGGAAGGCGACACCGTGGCATTCCACTTCTCCCTCACCCGACCGACCGCCGACCGGCTTCCCGGCGAGCACCTCGAGGAGCGGGAACCGCTCGAGGACGTGGAGGACTACGCCTACCTGGTCGTGCGCGGCTGTGCCGACCTGGCCGAGACGGACGCCTCCTTCCGCATCGGCGGTTTCGGCAGGGACGACTGGGCCTTCGACGTCTCCTACGACGCATCGGCGTTCCTGGAGAGCCTCCAGGGCCTGCTGCACGCGGTGCAGCAGCGCTCGGCCTTCGAGATCGACCTCTATCCACAGGGGGTCGAGCGATCACTCGTGTTCCGGTTCCAGGACGACACGGTCCTGGTCGACTGCACCTCGCGGACAACCTGGATCCCGTCCCCGTCGACCGAGGTCTGCCCCCACCGCGACCTCATGTCGATGTGCACCGCACTGGCCCAGGACTTCGCATCCTCGCTCCACGCCGTCGACTCGGACGTGGCAACGCTGACACCGTTCAGCGCCTGGCTCCGGGGCGACTTCGGCTGACCCTACCGGGGAACGAAAGAACCCCGGATCAGGTCTGATCCGGGGTTCGTCCTGAGCCGCCTGCGGGATTCGAACCCGCGACCTACGCATTACGAGTGCGTTGCTCTGGCCAACTGAGCTAAGGCGGCACCGTTGCCGGGTGGAGCCCGACCGTGGGGTCGAGGATCGCATCGGCAACGCGGGCCAGTCTACACAGTTTCCCGGGGTGATCCGTACCGCGCCCGGGTGCGGGGCGCGGGCCCCGGTCAGGCGGAGGAGACGGCGAGCTTGGCGGCGAAGCCGGCGAAGAGGAGGGCGACGCCGCTGGTGAGGCCTGCGGAGAGGCGCTTGCGGCGGCGGAAGGCGGTGGCGAGCGTGGTGCCGGCGAAGATCAGCAGGGAGAGGTAGAGGACGCTGAAGGTCTGCAGGACGCCGCCGAGGAGCCCGAAGGAGAGCACCGGCTGTCCGTAGGACGGGTCGACGAACTGGGTGAAGAAGGACAGCAGGAAGAGGATGGCCTTCGGGTTGAGCAGGCTGATCACCAGCGCCCGGCGGAACGGGTTCTCGGTGCTCTCCGGGAGCGCCTCGACCGTCTCCGGCCCGGCGGCCTCGGCACGCCGCTCCCGCCAGAGCTGCCGGGCGGCGCGGATCATCCCGATCCCGATCCACAGCAGGTAGGCGGCGCCGCCGAACTTCACCACCGCGAAGACCGCCGGGTTGGCCTCCAGCAGCGAGGAGGCGCCGAGGGCGGTCAGGCTGATCAGCGTGAAGTCGCCGACGAAGACGCCCGCGGCGGCCCGGTAGCCGGTGCGGACGCCCTTGCGGGCGGCGACGGACAGGACGTACAGCGAGTTCGGGCCGGGCAGCAGGACGATGACCAGGGCGCCGAGCACGTACGTCGCCAGGTCGTTGACTCCGAGCACGGGGGCGCTCCTGTCGGGACGAGGGACACGGGGGCGCTTCATGCTATCCGCCAGCACCGTCGGCCAGGTACGGGTCTTACCTGGTGGACAGGCGTACGCCCCGGGGCGCTACTTGGCGCAGCGCGTCCCGTCGGCCGGGGCCTCGCCCTGCAGCAGGTAGCGGTTGACCGCGCCGTCCACGCAGGTGTTGCGCCGCCCGTACGCGGTGTGGCCGTCCCCGTCGTAGGTGAGCAGCCGTCCGGACTCCAGCTGGTCGGCGAGGGACTGCGCCCAGGCGTACGGGGTGGCCGGGTCCCGGGTGGTGCCGACGACGACGATCGGGGCGGCGCCGGCGGCCCGGACGGTGTGCGGCTGCCCGGTCGGGCGGTCCGGCCAGTAGGTGCAGGAGAGCGCCATCCACGCCATGTCCCGGCCGAAGTGCGGGGAGGCCGCGGCGAAGTCCTCCTCCGCGGCCTTCGCCTCCGCGGGCCCGTTGAACGGCGCCGGCAGGTCGAGGCAGTTCACCGCCATGTTGGCGGCCATCAGGTTGGGGTAGCTGCCGTCCTCGGCGCGCTCGTAGTAGTCGTCGGAGAGGGCGAGCAGCGCGGTGCCGTCACCGGCCACCGCGTCCGTCAGGGCGGTGCGCAGCTGCGGCCAGAGGAACTCGGCGTACATGGCCTGGATGACGCCGGTGGTGGCCTGGGACTCCGTCAGCGGCCGGTTCGAGCCGGTGGGCAGCGGCTTGGCGTCGATCTGCCGGAACAGGGCGGTGAGCCGCTCGCCGACCTCCTTCTCGCTGCGGCCGAGCGGGCAGTCCTCGCGGGCGGCGCAGTCCTTGGCGAAGGCGGCCCAGGCGGTCTCGAAGCCGCCGGCCTGGGTGCGGTTGCCGGCCCGGGAGTCGAGGGACGGGTCCATGGCGCCGTCGAGGACCATCCGGCCGACCCGGCCCGGGAAGAGTCCCGCGTAGGTGGCGCCGAGGAAGGTGCCGTACGACTTGCCCAGGTAGTGCAGCTTGTCGTCGCCGACCAGGGCCCGCAGGACGTCCATGTCGCGGGCGGCCTCGACGGTGGAGACGTGGCCGAGGACGGCCCCGGACTTCGCCTTGCAGGCCGCCGCGAACTCCTTGTCGGCGGCGATCAGCGCGTCCGTCTCGGCCTGGTCGTCGGGGGTGATGTCGGCGGTGGTGTAGGCGTCCATCCGGTCCCCGGACAGGCAGGTCACCGGGGTGGAGCGGCCGACCCCGCGCGGGTCGAGGCCGACCAGGTCGTAGGCGGCGCGCACCTGCGGGTCGTAGCCGCGGGAGACGCCCTCCAGGTACTCGACGGCCGAGCCGCCGGGACCGCCGGGGTTGAGCAGCAGGGAGCCGATCCGCTGGGCCCCGCCGGAGGCGGGCTTGCGTACCGCGGCCAGGGTGATGTCGCCGCCGCCGGGGTTGGCGTAGTCGAGCGGGACCTTGAACTGGGTGCACTCGAACTCGCCGTCGCAGGACTTCCACACGAGCTTCTGCGCGTAGTACGGGGCGAGGGCGGCGGGCGTCTGCTCGGGCAGCGGCTGCAGCGGGGCGGCACCTGAGGCCGCCTTGGAGCCGCTCGCGGGGGCGCCGGTGGGGCCCGTCCCGGGGGCCGGGGAGCCGGCGGAGGTGCAGCCGGCCAGCAGCAGGGCCGAGGCGGCCGCGGCGGCGAGCAGGGCGGTCGCGGGTCCGGTCCGCCGGATGGCTCGCATGGTGGGTCTCCCTCGGGCGGGCACGGCGCGGAACGGCGGGGCAGTGCGCGGGCCGGTCCCGGGCTCGGCGGGTGATCGCCGGACCGCCCCCAGGGTATCGGTCGGCTCCCCGGCCGCCGCTGCGCCGACACCCCGGGCGTCCTGCGGTGCCGCACGGCCCGTCCGGCGGCTCGGGGTCACAGCTCGGGCCGGCGGCTCGGCGTAACGGTTCAGCCGGCCTTGGCAAGGCTCTCGGCGAGGTACTGCACGGCGACCCGGACGAGCCGCAGGCGCTCCCGCTCGTGGGTGTAGTCCTGGACGATGTCGGAGACCTTGACCTCCGCGCGGGCGGCCGGGCCCTTGCCGCCGTGCAGGGCGGCCTGGAGTCCGCGGGCGGCGCCGACCCCCGCACCGTCCGCCTTGGCGGCGGCCAGCAGCAGGCGGGCGGACGCATCGGCCGGGGCCTCTGCGCCGGTCTCGCCGAGTGCGGCGGTGTCGTAGCGGCCGGAGACGGCGGCCGCGGCACCGTACAGGTCGGGCCGGGCGAGGCCGGCCGCGGCGGCACACGGCGCACCGGACTCGATGCCGAGCACACCCCAGCCGCCGGGCCCGGCGGGCAGGGTACGGAAGGCGCCGTTGACGGCGGAGCGCAGGGCGTTGTCGTCGGCGACGGCCTGCGGTGCGGCGGCCACGAGGTCGCAGGGGTGCTCGGTGCCGCTCGGGGCCTCGGGGGCCACCACGACGAACGGGCGGGCACGGCCGAGCTTCACGGCGGAGGCGACGCCGTCGAAGACGTCGGGCAGTTCGGCGTCGGCGGTCTTCCGGGGGGTGCCGGAGTGCAGGACGATCACGGGGAAGCGGGTCTGCTGGTCGGTGCGGTACTGGGAGGGCAGCCAGACCCGTACCGTGCGGGGCCGGCCGTCCGGTCCGGCGACCTGGGCCTCCATCAGGTCGCCCTCGGCGGGGTGCCCGATCGGGGTGAAGGCGGTGACCACCGGCGGCAGTGGCTGGGCGGAGACGGAGGACGGCGGCGCGGACACCGCGGCGGCCGGTGCGGCGGCGACCGGTGCCGGGGCCGACGAGGGGGCGGCCTCCGCGCGGACGGGCTGCGGTCGGCCCCATCCGCCGGGGACGCGGCCCGGCACCACGGCGACGGCCAGCGCGGCGGTGCACGCCAGGCAGACCACGGCCCCGGCGGCCCGCAGCAGCAGCGGCCGCTGCTCGGCGGGGAGCCCGTACGTCCGGGCCGCGCGCACGTCGCGCCAGCTGACGAGTGCGGAGCGGCCGAGCCGGAGTGCGGCCACGGCGGCCGCCAGCAGGGGTACGACGAGGAGCGAACGGGGCATGGGCGCACCACCTCGGGAGGAGTACGGTCGCCGGACCACGGCTTCGGACCGACCGTCCACAGGGTGCACAACGGGCCGTCCGGGGTGTCGGGGGCCGGGCGGGCGCCGTCCGACGTTCACTCGAACGAGCGAGGTGACGTGCCGTCACCCGGCAGCCGTACAGGGCCGTTCCGTGGCGGAAGGTGTCGCCACGCGCCCCTGGCGGCGCCCGGCCGCCTCGGGTGGCTCAGCCCGCGCGGAGGGCGAGGGTCATGGCCTCAACGGCGAGCAGCGGGTCGACGTTGCGGTCCAGGGCCCTGCGGCAGGCGAGGACGGCCTCGATCCGGCGGAGCGTGGACTCGGCGGGCCCGGCGGCGGCGACCCGGTCGAGGGCCTGGCGCTGGTCCTCGTTGGCGAGCCTGCCGGTCGAGCCGAACTGCAGGGCGAGGACGTCCCGGTAGAAGCCGAGCAGGTCGAGCAGGGCGACGTTCAGGGTCTCGCGGCGCGTCCTGGTGGCACGGCTCTTCTGCCGCTTCTCCAACTCCTTGACCGCTCCGGCCATGCCGCGCGGGGCCCGGCTGCCCTCGGCGGCGCCGTACGCGGCCTTCAGGTCCTCGGTCTCCTTGGCGTCCCGGGTCTCGGCGAGGGCCTCGGCGTCGGCCTTCGCGGTGTCGACCAGCCGCTGGGCGGCGGCCAGGCAGCCGCCGACGTCGGCGACCTCCAGCGGGATCCGCAGCACCTCGGCGCGGCGGGCCCGGGCCTGCTCGTCGACGGCGAGCCTGCGGGCGCGGTCGATGTCGCCCTGGCCGGCGAGGGCGGCAAAGTGGGCCGGGCCGGGTTCGACGCCGTCCCGGCGGACCAGCATGTCGGCGACCGCCTCGGCGGTGGGGGTGCGCAGCACGAGCAGCCGGCAGCGCGAGCGGATGGTCGGCAGCACGTCCTGGACGGAGGGGGCGCACAGCAGCCAGACGGTGCGCGGCGACGGCTCCTCGACGCCCTTGAGGAGGGCGTTGGCGGCGGCCTCGGTGAGCCGGTGCGCGGCGTCGACGAGGATCACCGACCAGCGGCCGCCGGTCGGGTAGCTGGCGGCGCGCAGCACCAGGTCGCGCATGTCGCCGACGCCGATGGACAGGCCGTCGGTGCGGACGTACTTCACGTCGGCGTGGCTGCCGGAGAGCACGGTGTGGCAGCCCTCGCAGAAGCCGCAGCCGGGTGTGCCGCCGAGTTCGAGGTCGGGGCTGGTGCACTGGAGGGCGGCGGCGAAGGCGCGGGCCGCGGTGGTCTGGCCGGCGCCGGGCGGGCCGGTGAACAGCCAGGCGTGCGTCATCAGCGAGGCGTTGGCACCGGGCTCGGCCGCCGCGGTGCCGCCGGCCCGTCCGGCCGCGACGGTGGCCCGCGCCGCGCGGGCGGCCGCGGACAGCTGCTCGACCACCCGATCCTGGCCGACCAGGTCGTCCCACACGCTCACGCCGCACTCCCTGCCGTGGCCACCGTCCGCCCCACCGCCTGCCCGCCGGGGTCCGCTTCGAGCCTAACGCCCGTTGCCGACACCGCGGCCGGCCACCGGTTCGCGGACTGCCCCGGCCTCCGGCGCACGCGCCGTTCCGGCGGCCCCGGTGCGCGCCCCGGAGCCGGGGCCGGAGCGCTGGGCGGGCAGCGGCACCCCGCGGACCTTGGCGAAGGAGGCCCGGAGCCGCGGCTTGAGCCAGCGGGCGGCGGGCCGTTCCACGTAGCGGTGCACCAGCCATGAGGCGCCGGTCATCACGGCGAGCAGGGCGCCGACCAGCAGCCAGGGGTTCACCCGCGAGCCGAGGGTGCTGATCACCTCCCAGCCGATGTACTCGTGCAGCAGGTACAGCGGGTAGGTGACCGCGCCGGCGGTGGCGAGCCAGCGCCAGTCCACCGCGCGGAACCAGTCGAGGGCGACGCCGGCCATCAGCAGGTAGAACACCGCGAGCAGAGCCACGACGCCCCACTCGGGCACCGGGTAACCGGCCTGCGCCGCGACGAACCGGTAGGTGGGCAGGACGGCCCGGCAGCCCGCGAGGAAGGTGAAGCCGACCAGCAGCCAGAGCAGCAGGTCCGGGCCGAACCGCCGGATCAGGTAGAAGGCCAGACCGCCGATGAAGAACCAGCAGTACTCGGGCATGGCCAGCACCTGCAGCAACTGCTCCCCCGGCGCGGCCATGGCGAGCACCCCGGCCGCCGACCACAGCAGGCAGAAGGCGAGCACCCGGCGGTAGGTGAGGCCCAGCGCCACCACCACCGCGAAGATCAGGTAGAACCGGCCCTCGACCCAGAGGCTCCAGTACACGCCGTCGACGTACGGCGCACCGAACGGGTACTCCATCATCGTCAGGTTGGTCAGCACGTCCCGCATCGCCCGCGGGTGCGTGCCGCCGGGCACGGCGGCGACCACGGCCGTGGTGAGCAGCACCCCGAACCAGTACGCGGGGAACAGCCGTACCACCCGCGAGCTCAGGAAGTCGCCGACCGACCGGCCCCAGCAGCTGAGGCAGATCACGAAGCCGCTGATCAGGAAGAACAGCTGCACCCCCATCCAGCCGTACGCGGCAGGCCGGTACAGGACGGGGAACAGCTCGGCACGCGGCCGGCCCCAGTCGGAGCCGAACGCCACGTAGTGGTAGACGACGACCAGCAGCACGGCGACGAAGCGCAGCCCGTCCAGGACCAGCAGCCGGCCGCCGCCCGGTATCGGGGCCGCCCCCGGAGCGGCGGCCTCGGTGGCGGCGGACGGGACGGCAGCGGCGACGGTCACGGGAACGGGCTTTCCTCGGGGGCTGCATACGGCGGAAGGGGCACCGCAGTCTTTCAGACTGCGGTGCCCCTTCGTGGCGCCAGCTCCCGCTGCACCGACTGCCGAACGGCCAGGACAAGGATCGTCAGACCCCGAACGAATCCGGCCCCGGACGGACTGCCCGGCGGGTCAGTCCGGCGGGTCAGTCCCGGCGGCGGCGCCGGCCCCAGCGGGGGCCGCGGTCCGGGCCTTCGTCTGCGCCGCCCTCGTCCTCATCGGTCTCCCAGCGCGCCCACTCGTCGCGGGAGCCCAGCAGGCTGTCGGTCAGGCTCGGCAGGTCGTCCAGCGGAGTCTCCTCCGCCCAGGACGGCCGCGGGCGGTCGACCGGGGTCAGCTCGCGGGTCGTCTCGGCGGGCGGCTCCTCCCGCCAGAGGCCCGGCGGCACGCGGTCGGCCCCGGACGGCTCCTCGGCCCTGGGCAGCACCGCGGTGTCGTCCGCCTTCGGCAGCACCGCCGTCTCGTCCGCCTTGGGCAGCACGGCGGTCTCGTCGCCGAGCGGCCGCTTGGTGAACTTGGCGGGCTCGGCCTTCGGGAGCACCGCGGTCTCGTCCGCCAGCGGCGGCTTGCTGAAGTCGGCCGGTTCGGCCTTCGGCAGCACCGCCGTCTCGTCCGCCGCAGGAACGGTGGGCAGGACGGCCGTCGAGTCGGCGGCCTCGGCCTCGCGCACCGCGTCCCGGCGCTCCCGCTCGGAGATCTCCATGGTGGTCTCCCCGTCGGTCGCCGGCGCGACCTGCGGCAGCTCCGCGGTCGCCGCGGCCGCGGAGGCGGTGGCGGTGGCGGTGGCGGCCGCGGCGGCCTCCGCCTCGGCCTGCAGCCGGGCCTCCTCGGCGCGCTGCAGGGCCTCCTCGGCGCGGCGGCGCTGCTCGGCGCGCTGCAGTTCGCGCTGGCGCTGGATCTCGGCCTGGGCCGCGGCCTCCGCCTCCCGGCGCTCGCGCTCGGCGGCCTCGGCCTTCAGCCGGGCCTCCTCCGCGGCGCGGGCCTTGGCCTCCTGCTCGGCGCGCTCCTTCGCGTCCGCCTCGGCCCGGAGCCGGGCCTCCTCGGCGGCCTTGCGGGCCTCCTCGGCGGCGATCCGCTCGGCCTCCAGCTTGGCGAGGCGCTCCTTCTCGGCCTGCTCGGCGCGCAGTTCCTCCAGCAGGGCCTGGCGCTTGCGCTCGGCCTCCTCGGCCTCGGCCTTGACCCGGGCCTCCTCGGCGGCGCGGCGCTCGGCGGCCTCCCGGGCGAGCCGCTCCTGCTCGGCGCGGGCGGCCTTCTCCTGCTCGGAGAGCGGCAGTTCGCGGTCGAGCCGGTGGCGGATCGCGGTGGTCACCTGGGCGGGCTGCTGGGCGGCGTCGACGACCAGGTAGCGGGCCGGGTCGGCGGCGGCGAGGGCCAGGAAGCCGGACCGGACCCGGGCGTGGAACTCGGTCGGCTCGGACTCCAGCCGGTCCAGGGCCTCGGTGAAGCGCTCCCGGGCGGCTGCCGGGTCGACGTCCAGCACCACGGTGAGGTCGGGCAGGAGGCCGCCCGTCGCCCAGCGCGAGATCCGGGCGATCTCGGTCGCGGCCAGGTCGCGGCCGGCGCCCTGGTAGGCGATGGAGGAGTCCATGTAGCGGTCGGTGATCACCACGGCGCCGCGGGCCAGCGCGGGCCGGATGACGTTCTCGACGTGCTCGGCGCGGTCGGCGGCGTAGATCAGCGCCTCGGCGCGGTGGGACAGCCCGGTGTTGCCGACGTCCAGCACCAGGCCGCGGAGCCGCTGGCCGACCGGGCTGCCGCCGGGCTCGCGGGTGAGCACCACCTCGTGGCCCTTGGCGCGGATCCACTCGGCCAGCGCCTGGGCCTGGGTGGACTTGCCGGCGCCGTCGCCGCCCTCCAGGGCGATGAAGAAGCCGGTGCCGGCGACGCGGTGCGGAGCGGGCTCGGCGCCGCCGCGCAGCGCCCTCACGAAGTCCTTGCCGAACGGCGTCACACCGCGGCGGTCGTCGGTGCGCAGCAGGACGACCGCGGCCAGCACCAGGGTGAGCAGGCCGGCCGTGGACACGGCGAGTGCGGCGCCGTCGTGGATGAAGGTGAAGCTGCCGGGCTCGACCCGGCCCAGGGTGACCTCGCCGTAGGCGGCGGCGATCAGCGGGACGGCGATCAGCGCGCTGCCGACCACGGCCCGCAGCACCGCGTACAGGTGCTCGGTGACCTTGGGCAGCCGGGCCTCCTCGACCTCCTGCGCGAGCAGGGCGCGGCCGACCGAGACGGTGAGCCCGGCGGCGACGCCGGCCAGCACGGTCAGCAGCAGCACGAGGACGAAGTCCAGCACCAGGCCGGCGAGGATCAGCGCGACGCCCTGGACGAGCAGGGCGAGCGCGAGGAGCCGGCGGCGGGAGAGGGCGGGGAGGGTGGCCCGGGTGAGCCGGACGCCGGCGGCCGGGGCGAGGGTCGCGGCGAGGACGACCAGGCCGTAGCCGATCGGCCCGGCCCGGTGCTCCAGTGCGGTCAGTAGGCCGAGCGAGGCGACACCGGCCATCGAGGCGTAGGCGGCGGCGACGGCGAAGGTGAAGTACGGGGCGGAGCCGGTGCGGCCCTTGCTGAGCGCCTTGCCGGGGGTCGCGTCGACCGGCGCGCGCAGGCCCTGCAGCGGGGAGTGCGGGGCGGTGGCGGGGACGACGGGCAGTTCCTGGAGGAAGACCAGGACGGCGGAGGCGGCGAACAGCAGCGCGGCGCCGACCGCGGCGGAGGTCACCTGATGGGCCCTCAGCCAGTCCGAGCCGAGCGCGGCGATGACGTTGTTGAGCAGGGTGAGGACGACCAGCGCGGTGGCCGCGAGCGGCACGGTGCCCCAGCCGGTGCGGTCGTCCAGGGTGCGGACGGCGTCCAGCGAGGCCGGGGAGGGCTTCTGCCGGTCGGCCGGCGCGTACGGGTCGGCGGAGGGCAGCAGGCCGGGGACGGCCGCGGCCTTGGCGATCGCCCAGACGCGTTCGGCGGCGCCCGCCGCGAAGACGGTGCCGAGCAGCACCCAGGTCGCCGCACCGGGCGTCCAGGTCGTCCACCAGGGGGCGATGCCGATCAGCAGGGCGCGGAGCACGTCGGAGCCGAACAGGGCCCAGCGGCGGTCCAGCTTCTCGCCGACCAGGGTGTGCACCGGGCCGAGCAGGGCCGCCCCGAACAGCACGGTGGCGAGCATCCGGGCGGTGAAGACCGCGGCGACGGCGAGCGCCCACGCCCGGTACCCGTCGCCGAACTGGCCGCCGAGCACCGCGCCGACCACCGTCAGCGGGACGAGGACCAGCAGGGCCAGGCGGTCCGCGGTGCCGCCGACCAGCTGGGCGGTCCAAAGCCTGCGGTAGGGACGGAGCCTGAGCAGGGCCCGGACCCGTTCACCGGTTGTCCCGGCCGGCGAGACCGCGGGGCGGTCGGGCGGGGCGGTGCTGGAACCGGTGGTCTGCTCCTCACTCGTCATACGGTCAGCGTAGCGGTCGGGCGCTAGGGCCCAACGGGGAGAAGGGGTTCCGGAAGGCGGTCATGACACGGTTGTGACGCATGTGACGCGCCGACGGGCCCGCACCCGGTGGGTGCGGGCCCGTCGGCGCGTCCGGCTCAGCCCTCCTCGGGCGTCGGTGCGGCGGCCTTCTCGGCGACCGTCTTCTTCGCGGTCGTCTTCTTCGCCGCGGTGGTCCTGGCCGTGGCCGTCTTCGAGGCGGTGGCCTTGGCGACGGTCTTCTTGGCGGTGGTCTTCTTCGCCACCGTCTTCTTGGCCGCCGCCTTCTTCGCGGGCGCCTTCTTGGCCGTCTTCTTCACCGGGCCGCGGGCGCGCTTCTCGGCGAGCAGCTCGTAGCCGCGCTCCGGCGTGATCGTCTCGACCTCGTCGTCCTTGCGGAGCGTCGCATTGGTCTCGCCGTCGGTGACGTACGGGCCGAAGCGGCCGTCCTTGACGACCACCGGGCGCTCGCTGACCGGGTCGGTGCCGAGCTCCTTGAGCGGGGCGGCGGCGGCCGCGCGCCCGCGCTGCTTGGGCTGGGCGTAGATGGCCAGCGCCTCGTCGAGCGTGATGGTGAGCAGCTGGTCCTCGCTGGTCAGCGACCGGGAGTCGGTGCCGCGCTTGAGGTACGGGCCGTAGCGGCCGTTCTGCGCGGTGATCTCGTTGCCGTCGGGGTCGGTGCCGACCACCCGGGGCAGCGAGAGCAGGCGAAGCGCGTCCTCGAGGGTGACGGTGTCCAGCGACATCGCCTTGAAGAGCGAGGCGGTGCGCGGCTTGACCGCGTTCTTGCCGGTCTTCGGGGTGCCCTCGGGCAGCACCTCGGTGACGTACGGGCCGTAGCGCCCGTCCTTGGCGACCAGCGGGTGGCCGCTCTCCGGGTCGGTGCCGAGCACGCGCTCGCCGCTGGGCTTGGCCAGCAGTTCCTCGGCGAGCTCGACGGTGAGCTCGTCCGGCGGCAGGTCGTCGGGGACGTCGGCGCGCTGGCCCTGCTCGCCCTCGACGGCGGCGGCCTTCTCGACGTACGGGCCGTAGCGGCCGACCCGCAGGGTGATCTCCTCGCTCAGCGGGAAGGAGCTGATCTCCCGGGCGTCGATCGCGCCGAGGTCGGTGACGAGTTCCTTGAGGCCGCCGAGGTGGTCGCCGTCGCCGTTGCCGGCCTCCGCGGCGCTGCCGGCGGCCGCACCCTCGCCCTCGCCGAAGTAGAAGCGCTTCAGCCACGGCACGGACTCGGCCTGGCCGGCCGCGATGCGGTCGAGGTCGTCCTCCATCTTGGCGGTGAAGTCGTAGTCGACGAGCCGGCCGAAGTGCTTCTCCAGCAGGTTCACCACGGCGAAGGAGAGGAAGGACGGGACGAGCGCCGTGCCCTTCTTGAAGACGTACTTGCGGTTGATGATCGTGTCGATGATCGAGGCGTAGGTGGAGGGGCGGCCGATCTCGCGGTCCTCCAGCTCCTTGACCAGCGAGGCCTCGGTGTAGCGCGCCGGGGGCTTGGTCGCGTGGCCCTCCGGGTTGAGCCGGTCGGCGGCCAGCGGGTCGCCCTCGGTGACGCGCGGCAGCCGGCGCTCGCGGTCGTCGAGCTCGGCGTTGGGGTCGTCGGCGCCCTCCACGTAGGCCTTGAGGAAGCCGTGGAAGGTGATGATCTTGCCGGAGGCGGAGAACTCGGCGTCCCGGCCGTCGGCGGAGCGGCCGCCGACCCGGACGGTCACCGACTGGCCGACCGCGTCCTTCATCTGGGAGGCGACGGTGCGCATCCAGATCAGCTCGTACAGCCGGAAGTCGTCGCCCGACAGGCCGGTCTCGGCGGGGGTGCGGAAGCGGTCGCCGGAGGGGCGGATCGCCTCGTGCGCCTCCTGCGCGTTCTTCACCTTGCTCGCGTAGACGCGCGGCGCGTCCGGCAGGTAGTCGGCGCCGTACAGCTGGGTGACCTGGGCGCGGGCGGCGGTGACCGCGGTCTCCGACAGCGTCGTCGAGTCGGTGCGCATGTAGGTGATGAAGCCGTTCTCGTACAGCTTCTGCGCGACCTGCATCGTCCGCTTGGCACCGAAGCCCAGCTTGCGGCTGGCCTCCTGCTGGAGGGTGGTGGTGCGGAACGGCGCGTACGGCGACCGGCGGTAGGGCTTGGACTCGACGCTGCGGACGGAGAACGCGCTCTGCTCCAGGGCGGCGGCCAGCGCGCGGGCGGCCTGTTCGTCGAGGTGCAGCGTGTTGGCGGCCAGGGCGGTGTCGCGCAGCTTCCCGTCGGGACCGAAGTCGCGGCCGGTGGCGATGCGCCTGCCGTCGACCGAGACCAGTCGGGCGCCGAAGTTCTCCGGGTTCGCGGCGTCGGCCGCGGTACGGCCGGTGGAGAAGGTGCCCACCAGGTCCCAGTAGGAGGCGGAGCGGAACGCCATCCGCTCGCGCTCGCGCTCGACGATCAGCCGGGTGGCGACGGACTGCACGCGGCCCGCCGACAGCTTCGGCATGACCTTCTTCCACAGCACCGGGGAGACCTCGTAGCCGTAGAGGCGGTCGAGGATGCGGCGGGTCTCCTGGGCGTCGACCAGGCGCTGGTTGAGGTCGCGCGGGTTGCGCACCGCCTCCTGGATGGCGTCCTTGGTGATCTCGTGGAAGACCATGCGGTGCACCGGCACCTTGGGCTTCAGCACCTGCTGCAGGTGCCAGGCGATCGCCTCGCCCTCGCGGTCCTCATCGGTGGCGAGGTAGAGCTCGTCGGACTCCGCGAGCAGCGACTTGAGCTTGGTCACCTGCGACTTCTTGTCGGGGTTGACCACGTAGATGGGGGCGAAGTCGTGGTCGACGTCGACACCGAGCCGGCGGACCTCGCCGGTGTAGCGGTCCGGTACCTCGGCTGCCGTGCCGGGCAGGTCCCGGATGTGCCCGACGCTGGCCTCGACGATGTAGCCGGGGCCCAGGTAGCCCTTGATCGTCTTCGCCTTGGCCGGCGACTCGACAATGACGAGTCGCTTGCCGTGCGCGGTCTCGCTGCTCGGGGACACCTTCGCTCTTCTCTCCCGGTCGTTACGTTCTGCTGGCGGCGCGGGCGGCGGGGGAGGCGCTCCGCCCGTCCTTACCGCCGTCCTGGGCTGTCGCTGCGCGACGACCCCACCAGCGGAGTGTGACCGTACCCTGGCCACCCTTGTCAAACGGACGGTTCCCGCTTTTTCACCGGCAAGGCCGACCGACGCCACTCGAACGGTAACCCGACGGGAGGGCCGCGCGCCCCGCGGAGGGGGTGGCCGGCCCTCGGCGAGGCCGGATCAGGACGGATCTCGGCCGGTACTCACGCGCCCGGACCTGCTGTGGACGAAGGACCGCGCAGCGATGCGGCCGAGCTCGGCGGCCAGGGCGAGGAAGCCGGTGGACGAACTGCGGTGGCAGCGGTCAGGGCCGGAAGCGGCCGACGTCGGTGCACACGGTCGCGGCCGGAGCGGTCAGTGCGCCAGCAGGGAGGCGAACAGGCTCAGCCCGCCGGCCAGCGCCCCGGTGCCGAGCAGCGCCCAGAACACGTCGCTCGCCAGCGTCGGCAGCACCTCGCTGCCGGCCAGGACCACCCGGCTGGGCCGCCGGGCGTCGTACATGACCTGCACCAGCGCGCCCGGCACCATGCGGGACGGCCGGCGCAGCGGGGTGCTCCCGCGCGGCCGCGCCAGCACCGTCTCGCCCGCCCGCACCGGCCGTGCCCGGCCGGCCTCGGCCGCGCCGCGCACCGCGACGACCTCCACCGAGGGCAGCGCCGTGTACGAGAGCAGGGGTGCGCTGTCGAGTTCGCCGTAGGTGTCGCCGTAGGGCTCGCCGTACGGGTCGCCGTCGGCGACGACGCGGGCCGTCGCCGGTATGCCGTGGCGGCGCAGATGGTGGCGAAGGCGCAACTCTGCGGCGCACCAGAGCAGCAGTGCGCTGCCGAAGAGCGTCAGAACCGTCCCTGCCGCAACCGCCGTCGGCGTCTCCACCGTCCCCGCCCTCCCTTGGCGACTGGCCCCCGGCCCGCCGCGCCCGCCCCTGCGCGCGCTCCGTCCACAGGCCTGTGGACGGAGCGTGGCAGTCTGCGGACAACCCCGGACTGACGTTCGACGTACGGAGGGAGACGTCCGGGGGACGGACAGGTGAACGACGGCCCGCCGGCCGTCTGCGCCGGCGCCCGGAAGCCGTACGGACTGTCACGGCGCCGCCCCTCCGGTAACGAGTCCGCGTGCGCTGTCACAGCCCCGCTACGGGAGGCCTCGCACCCCTCCGGAAGCGGGTACACCGGTACCAGCAGCACACCGGGCGCAGCCGCCCTGCGGACCAGGCCGCGGGCGGTACAGCGCCGACACCACACCGGCCGGAGCCCGTCGGCCGCACTCGGGGGGAGAACCGCCATGTCCGCACGCCGTCTCATCGCCACCGCAGCCCTGCTCGGCGCCGCCACGCTGGCGCTCACCGCCTGCGACCCGGAGGCCTCCGGCGGTGCGGACACCGCGGCACCGGCCGCGAGCAGCAGCCCGTCCGGCACGGCCGCCACCGGCGCCACCGGCGCCACCGCGAGCCAAAGCGCCACCCCGACTGCCAAGCCCACGGCCAAGCCGTCCGCCTCCCGCAGCGCCACCGCCAGGCCGAGCGGCAAGGGCACCCCGGCCGCCGACTGCACGACGGCCGCCCAGCGGCCCGGCCACAAGGTCGTCAACGTCACGGCCGCCACCGCGAGCAAGGTCACCGCCACGGCGACCCGCTTCGTCTGCGGACCCGAGGTCGAGAACGACGGCTACTACGAGGCCACCGGCGCCGCCGCCGCCCACACCTTCGCCCCCGGCGCGACCGCCGAACTCTTCGCCATGAGCAGCACCATGGCCCCCAAGGCCGTCGGCCTGGCGGAGTTCGCCACCCACGCCGAGGACTGCGCCCACCACCGCGAGGTCCCCGAGCCCTACGGGTGCTTCGGCGGCAACTACGACATCACGGTGGACTCGGCCGGCCGCATCACCAAGATCAGCGAGCTGTTCCACCCGTGACCCGGCCCGGCCCGGCGTCGGCCCGTGTGAGGGCCTGCCAGGCCGGCTGCGGCTGCGGCTGCGGCTGCGGCTGCGGCTGCGGCTGCGGCTGCGGGGCAGGGTGGGCGGTCAGGGAGCCACCGGCGCGACGAAGCCCTGCTCGGTCAGCAGGCGCAGCGACTCCGGCACCCGGTCCCGCAGCATCACTCGCTCCTCCCCGAGCAGGTGCGCGATGGCGTCAACGATGTCGCCCGCCGCCAGACTCCCGTCGCAGGCGCCGACGAAGCCCGCACCGACGGTGTCGACCTTCGTCGCCCGCCGCATGCCGCGGTTGTGACGCAGGATCACGTGCTCCGGGTCCTCCGCCCCCGGGGCACCGACCTGCTCCTGAACCACCTCGTCGGCAAGCACGTAGCGGGCGGCCAGCAACGCCGCGTCGTCGTGCGCGCGCAGGAAGTCCTGCCGGGCGAACCACTCCTCGATGTGCGGGCCGAGCGGCTGCTCCACCGGGTGCGGCCACTCCTCGATCCGAACGGTCTGCTCGGCCGCACCGCCGGCCCGCAGGGTGATCCAGCCGAAGCCGATGCCCTCGACGCCCGCAGCCTCGAAGGCGTCCAGCCACTCCCCGTAGCGGGCGCGGTAGTCGGCGCCCCGGCCGAGGTGGTCACCGCCGTCGCGCAGCCACAGCTCGGCGTACTCGGCGATGTCCTGGACCTGGCGCTGGACGACCCATGCGTCCAGGCCGGTGCCCGCCACCCAGCCGGCCAGCCGCTCGTGCCAGTCCTCGCCCTTGACGTGCTGCCAGTTCGCGAGGAGCTGGCAGTAGCCGCCCGGCTCCAGCCGGGCCGCCGCACCCCGGACGATGCTCCGGCACAGGTCGTCGCCGGCCATCCCGCCGTCCCGGTAGACGAACCGGCTGCCCGGCGAGATGACGAACGGCGGGTTGGAGACGATCAGGTCGAACCTGCGCTCCCCCACCGGCTCGAACAGGCTGCCCTCGGCCGTCTCGGTGTTGTCGAAACCGGAGAGCGCCAGGGTGAGCCGGGCGAAGTCCAGGGCCCGCGGGTTGAGGTCGGTGGCGGTCACGTGCTGGGCGTGCCGTGCGGCGTGCAGCGCCTGCACGCCCGAGCCGGTGCCGAGGTCCAGGGCCGAGCGCACCGGACGGCGGACCGCCAGGTTGGCCAGCGTGGTCGAGGCGCCGCCGACACCGAGCACCAGGTCGCGGCGCGGCACACCGCCGGACTCGCCCCCGGCGCCGATGCCGCCGGCGCCGCCGACCGCGCAGCCGAGGTCGGAGACCACCCAGGCGTCCGCACTGGGCAGCCCGGCGACCTCGTTGGCGTACGGCCGCACGTCGACCGTCGCCCGCACCTCGTCGCCCTCCTGGGCGAGCCAGCCGTCGGCGAGGCAGTCGTCGACCGGCAGGGCGGCAGCGGCGGCCGCCCGGGTGACCGGCTGCTGGAGCAGGAAGAGCCGCACCAGGGTCTCCAGCGGGCTGCCGCCCCGGGTCGCCCGCAGGGCGGGCACCGTCTCGCTGCGCGCGAGGGCGGCATAGGCGGTGGGACCGAGCAGGTCGAGGCAGCCGTCCGCGGTGTACTGGGCGGCGAGCAGCGCCTCGCGGAACCGGGCGAGGCGGGCGGGATCGGGGGTAGGGCTGTTGGTCACCCCGCCATTGTCGCGCGGCCGCGCCCCGTGACGGTCGTGGCCGCGGCGGAGCGGCCCCGCGCGCCGACGGCCTCGCGGGCAGTTCGGCCGGGCGGCGCGCAGCCCGGTTCGCGGAGGCGCCCGGGTCGAGAGAGTGCCCGGTTCGAGAAGGTGCCCGGTTCGAGGGGGGTGCTCAGTCGGCGGAGGCTCTCAGTTCGCGGAGGCGCTCGGCGAGGCCGCTTCGGACCCGTTCGCCGACGCGTCTGCGGACGGCGACTTCGCCGCACCCGACGCACCCGCCGCGGGCGACCCGGAGGCGGCCCCGGACGGCGCCGACGACTTCGTGCCGGACTGGCCCACACCCGGCTGGCCGGAGCCGGTCTGGCCCGCGCCCGCCGACGGGGCGTCGGTCGACTCGGGAGCCGGGGCGGCGTTCGCCTTGCACCCCGACTGGCGCTTGATCGCGTCACCGGCCTCGCCGGTCTGCAGGCGGTTGAGCCCCTGGGTGGAGAGCTGGGCGAGCTGCTGGACCTGGTCGCCGACGCTGCGCAGCCCGTCCGCGAACCTCGCCTGATCGGTGGTGGCCAGGCCGTCCAGCTTCTTCTGCGCGTCGACGTAGCCCTGGGACGCCTTGCGGAGCTCGTTCACCGCATCCGTGCGGGCCGCCTCGCCGTTGTCGGACTTGGGTGCACCGGCCTTGTCGACGGCGTCCGCCAGCCCCTGGTTGGCCTTGGCGAGGGCCGCCAGGTCGGCCGAGAGCCGCTTCTGGAGGTCCAGCGGCGCCTCCCCCGGGGTCACCTTCGCTATGTCGGCGAGCGCGCTGCGCGACTGCGCGATCGGGCTCTGGGCGGCATCGCAGACGCCCTTCGCCCAGCCGTCGAGCTGCTTCGTGTTGTCGTCGCTGCACGCGACGGCGCCGAACGCGAGCAGCGCGCCGAGCGCGGGGACGGTCAGCAGTCGCTTGTTCACCAGGTGCCTTTCGGTCGCGGACGTCGATCTGCGAACCTACACGGCCGCCCGCTCCGGCCGCAGACACGGACCGGAGCGGAGCCCTGCTCCCCGCCCTGCGGCCGACGGTGCTACGCCCGCTCGACCCGGATCGCGTCCCCGTCGCGGACGGACCTCAGCACTGCCGGGTCGCCGTCCAGCGCACCCAGCAGATTGCACGGACTCGCCAGCCGGCACTCGCCGTCACGGGAGATCGGTGTCGGGCCGAACGGCAGCGCCAGGCTGTCCCCGTCCGTCCAGAAGGCCACCGTGCCGGGCTCGACGATTTGGGCCGCATCGAGCTCGCACGGCACGCTCAGGCCGGCATCGAAGTAGACCTCGTCGCCCCAGGTCCGGGCGGTGGAGCTGATCGGCAGCGCGGCCCAGAGCTTCTCGGTGGTGGGCGTCGACCGGAGTTCGGCCGTCGCCTGCCCGGCCGGCCAGAGGATGCGTATCCGCATGGGTGTCACTCGTCCCGTCGTTCTCGAACCGAACCGGTCGCGCCGGGAGCAGGAAACCGCCACCTTCAACAGTTTGTCAACGCCGGGGCGGGTAGCGGGCAGGCGTCGGGGCACGCCGAAGCGGCCGTGCCGGCCCCGGGGCAGGGCACGTCGGCGACGGGCCGAAGGCAACAGGCTGAAAGAGTGCGCCGGGAACGCCTGCGGCAGCAGCGCCGCAGGACGGGCGGGACGAGTGGAACGAGCGGAACGATCAGACCGCGACGGGTGCGGTGGAAACCGGCCAGCTCATGCGGATCAGACCGCCCTCGCCGCCGTTGCTCACCTCGACGTCCTCCACGAGACCGGTGATCACGGCCAGGCCGAGGGCGTCCTCGCCCGGGTCGGAGCTGTCGTCGGCCGCCGAGGAAGAAGTGCCGTTGTCGCCGGCCTCGTCCGCGACCTCGATGAGGAAACGCTTCTCCTGCTCGATCAGCGCGACCCGGATCGCCCCGTGGGCGTCCCCGCGCTGGTGCAGGCCGACGGCGCGGGAGCAGGCCTCGCCGACGGCGAGGCGGACCTCGTCGAGCACCGACTCGTCGACCCCGGCCCGTCTGGCCACGGCGGCGGCGACCAGCCGGGCCGTGCGAACGTGCTCGGGAAGCGCGCTGAATCGAAGTTCGACGGTTGCCATTCCTCGCCCCTCCGGGGTTGCTCCCTGGTCGGCCGGGGCCGCTTTACGCGCCCCGGCGCGGCGCCCGTGACAGACGCCGCCGGACCGGCGGGGCCGCGGCACGGCCCCGCCGGTGCGGGAAAGACGGTCAGTCGGTGGAGGCGACTGCGTCGTCCACCGAGTTGTGGATCGGGAAGACCTTGGTCAGACCGGTGATCCGGAAGATCTTCAGAATGCGCTCCTGGTTGCAGACCAGGCGGAGCGAGCCCTCGTGTGCACGGACCCGCTTGAGCCCGCCCACCAGCACGCCGAGTCCGGTGGAGTCGAGGAAGTCCACGCCCTCCATGTCGACGACGAGGTGGTAGTTGCCGTCGTTGACGAGCTCGACAAGCTGCTCACGCAGCTTGGGGGCGGTGTACACATCGATCTCGCCGCCGACTTCGACGACCGTGCGATCGCCGACCGTACGGGTCGACAGGGACAGGTCCACGGAACCTCCAGCACCTTGCCTTGCTACGTCATTGCGATCCTCGGCCGGGCGGCCGCCACCGCGTGGTCGCAGGCCGGGCGAGGCATGCCGCTCCTGACCAGTTCGGCGTGCGTCCCTCGGCCGTGCGGCCGTCACGGCCTCATTGAACCACCTGTGACCATGCCCGCACGATGGCTTGCGGCGATTCTCCGTCACGCCGGTGACACACTGGGTCTTCATGCCGCCCCGTCACACCTCGCCCGAGGCTCTGCTCAAGACCCTGTCCACCAACCGGGGCCGGTCGGACCGCCTCACCCATACGGAGCATCTTCCCTCCCGTCCCGCGCGCCACTCCTCCTGGCCGGAAGGAATCCGTCCGGAAATCCGGGAGGCCGCGCGCGAGCTCGGCGTGGCCGAACCCTGGGCCCACCAGGCCGAGGCGATGGAGTTGGCGAAGGCGGGGCGGACCGTGGTGATCGCCACCGGCACCGCCTCGGGCAAGTCCCTCGGGTACCTGGCCCCGGTGCTGAGCGACCTGCTCGACGGCACCGAGGCCCGCAACGGCCGCGGCGCCACCGCCCTGTACCTCGCCCCGACCAAGGCGCTGGCGGCCGACCAACGCCGGCGGGCCGCCGAGCTCGTCCCGCCACGGGTCCGCGTGGCCATGTACGACGGCGACACCCCGCCCGAGGAACGCGAGTGGGTCCGCCAGTACGCGTCCTACGTGCTCACCAACCCGGACATGCTCCACCGCGGCATCCTGCCGGGGCACGCGCGCTGGTCCTCCTTCCTCAAGGCACTGCGGTACGTGGTCGTCGACGAGTGCCACAGCTACCGCGGGGTGTTCGGCTCGCACGTCGCCCAGGTACTGCGGCGGCTGCGGCGGCTCTGCGCGCGGTACGGGGCGCAGCCGACCTTCCTGCTCGCCTCGGCCACCACCGCGGAGCCCGGCGTGACCGCGGAACGGCTGACCGGCCTGCCGGCGGTCGCCGTCACCGAGGACGCCTCGCCGCGCGGGCCGCTGGTCTTCGCGCTCTGGGAGCCGCCGCTCACCGAGCACGTCGGCGAGCAGGGGGCGCCCGTCCGCCGGACGGCGACCGCCGAGACCGGCTACCTGCTCACCGACCTGGTCGAGTCCGGGACGCGCACGGTCGCCTTCGTCCGGTCCCGACGGGCGGCCGAGCTGGTCGCCCTGCAGGCACAGGACCTGCTGGGCAAGCCGCTGGCCGGGCGGGTCGCGGCCTACCGCGGCGGGTACCTGGCCGAGGAGCGCCGGGAGCTGGAACGCGACCTGCACTCCGGCCGGCTGCTCGGCCTCGCCTCCACCTCGGCACTGGAGCTCGGCGTCGACGTCTCCGGGCTGGACGCCGTCCTCATGGCCGGCTACCCGGGCACGCGCGCCTCGCTCTGGCAGCAGGCGGGCCGGGCCGGGCGGGAGGCACAGGGCGCGCTCGCCGTCCTGATCGCCCGGGACGACCCGCTGGACACCTATCTGGTGCACCACCCCGAGGCGCTCTTCGCCAACCCGGTCGAGGCGACCGTGCTCGACCCCGACAACCCGCACGTGCTGGCGCCGCACCTGTGCGCCGCGGCGGCGGAACTCCCGATCACCGAGTCCGACACGGAGCTCTTCGGGCCGTCCACGGCGCAGCTGCTGCCGATCCTCGAACGCCGCGGCCTGCTGCGCCGGCGCGGCGACGGCTCCTGGTACTGGACGCGCCGGGAGCGGGCCGCCGACCGGGTCGACCTCCGCGGCAGCGGGGGCAACCCCGTCCAGATCGTGGAGGCCTCCACGGGGCGGCTGCTGGGGACGGTGGACGCGGCCGCCGCCCACACCACCGTGCACACGGGCGCCGTCCACCTGCACCAGGGCCGCACCTATCTGGTGCAGGACCTCGACCTGGAGACCTCGGTCGCCCTGGTCGAGGCTGCCGACCCGTCCTACACCACGGCTGCCCGCGACATCACCTCCATCTCCGTGCTCTCGACGGACACCTCGCAGGGGTGGGGCGAGGCCCGGCTGAGCTTCGGCTCGGTCGAGGTGGTCAACCAGGTGGTCGGCTTCCTGCGCAAGCGCATCTCCACGGGCGAGGTGCTCGGTGAGACCAAGCTCGACCTGCCGCCGCGGACGCTGCGCACCCGTGCCGTGTGGTGGTCGGTGACGGAGGACCAGCTGTTCGACGCGGAGATCCCGTTCGACCAGTTGCCCGGTGCCGCGCACGCTGCGGAGCATGCCTCGATCGGCCTGCTGCCGCTGTTCGCGACCTGCGACCGGTGGGACATCGGCGGCGTGTCGGTGCCGTTGCACCCCGACACCGGCCTGCCCACCGTCTTCGTGTACGACGGCCATCCGGGCGGTGCGGGCTTCGCGGAACGGGGCTTCCGCCGGGCCGTGCAGTGGCTCACCGCCACCCGGGATGCCATCGCCGCCTGCGAGTGCGAGCGCGGCTGCCCCTCGTGCGTGCAGTCCCCCAAGTGCGGAAACGGCAACGACCCGTTGGACAAGGCGGCCGCCGTCCGGCTGTTGGACGTGCTGCTGGCCGGGGCTCCGGTGGACGGCGTTCCGGCCGGGGGTGGTCCGGTCGGCGGCGCTCCGGCTGGCAGTGGTCCGGTCGGCGGCGCTCCGCCCGAGGCGGCTGCCGAGGCCCCGGCCGAGGACGGGCGGCACCGGGCGTCGCCGGAGTAGGGGCGGCCCTGCCGGGCGGTCCGCCGCGTCGCCGCCTGTCCGTGCGGCCAGGTCGTCCGCCCGGCCCAAGTCCGGGCCCGAGTCCTCGCCCGAGTCGTCGCCCTCTGCCCAGACCGGGCCGGCGCGGGCCCTGGCGCGCGCCGGGCCGACCGGCAGCGGAAGGTGACCTGTCGCCACTTCGACGACCACCTCGACGGCGTCCTCGTCCGGTCGGGGTGTACAGGCGACCAGTGCCGCGTGGTTCTCCCCCGCAATCAGCCCCGCCCGGCCGCAGCCGCCGTCGGCATCGATCAGCAGGCGTTCCGCCGCGGCAAGGGCCGCAAGGTCGGCGGCGGACTCGGCGCGGTGCCGTACAGCCACGGCGGAGCCCACCGCGACGGCGGCCGCGAAGACCGCACAGCCCAGCATGCCGAGCGAGAGCAACCACACGGTGGCCGATCCGCTGTCCCTCCCGACAACCGTTCCCGTGGCTGCCGTTGTCGGTCTCCGCGCCGCCGCCGCGCGGCGGTGGCGGTGGTGGTGGCGCATCCACCGGCTCATGAGGGCCACGGCGCCCCACTATCCCCAGGACCAGCCACGTCCTCGCGGGCGGCCACCGCAGAGGCTCTCAGGCGAACAGCCACCGCTGCTCCCAGCTTGCCGGGGGCAGGGAGTGGCGCCTCGACCGTGACCCGGACGGTCTCGGTGCCCTGCGCCACCTCGACGCGGGCTCCCGGCGGTGCAGCCGCACGGGCCAGGGCTTCGGCATCGGTGTCGCCGCGGGCCGCCGCACGGGCGCCCACCCGTGCGGCGTCCACACAGCGGACCTCTCCGGCCGCGGCAAGGACGGCCCAGACAAGCATCGCCGCGAGCACCACCATGGCCGGCAGCGCCACCGCCGTTTCCGCGGTGGCCATGCCCGCGTCCGGCGGGCGGGCAGTGCGGCGGCGGCGCTCAGACCGCATGGAGAGCCCGATCGAGGATTTCGCCGAGCGCCCCGGAGACCGCCCCGCTGGTGACCACGCGGTAGAGGATCGCCGCAAACGCACAGGCGGCGACCGTGCCGATCGCATACTCGGCCGTCGTCATGCCCGCGTCCGGCGGCCCGACAGCGGCCCTGCGCACCCGGTCGGCGAGCTCTCGGGCGAGGCGTCGGCGCGCGGCGGCAAGACGACGCAACCCGAGCGTGCAGCGGGTCGACACAACGGCGCCCGGAAGACGGGCCGGGAGCAACACCGGACGGATGCCGGTATCACCAGTGCCGGATGCCCCGGCCGAGGCCGGCCGGTCGGAAGCGGCGGAAGCGGACGAGATGCGGGCAGTGCGGAGAACAGGCAGGCACATGTCGGACTCCATGGGGTTTCGGGTTCGGACACAGCTCGGGCGGGGGACGGCCCCCTCCCGATGTGGCGAGTGATCAGATCCGGTGGGCGTACAGGGAGGCGAGGCCCATGACCACGGGCACCACGCCGATCAGGACGAATGCCGGGAGGAAGCACAGGCCGAGCGGGGCCGTCGCCAGGCGCACCCTGCCGGGAGGAAGCACGCCGAGCGGGGCCGTCGCCAGGACCCGGCGCACCCTGGCGTGCGCGGCACGCGCGGCCGCCGCCCGCTGTGCCTGGGCCAGCCCGCTCAGTGCGGCGGCCGGCGGCGCCCCGCTCAGGCTGGTTCGGACGAGGCAGCGCGCCAGCGGGGCCAGCGCGGGGCTGTCCGCCCCGAGGCGTTCCCAGCAGAGCTCCGGCGGAGCGCCGAGGGAGAGCTGCGCGGCGGCCGCGCCGAGCCGGTCCCGCATCGGCGGGTCGATCCCGGCAGCCACCGCGGCGGCCGCCCGGCCGGGGGCGGACGACGATCCCAGACAGGCCGCCAGCAGTTCGGCGGCGAGCGGCAGTTGCCGCAGCAGGCGCTCCTCCTCGAGTGCGGCCCGCCGTTCGACAGCGCCGGCCGGTCGCGGCAGCCACCGGTAGGCCGCGGCACCGGCAAGCGCCCCGGCCACCAGCCCTGCTGAGCCGCCCATCACCGCCGCAGTCGCAAGGGCGACTGCCACCGGGCCGAGCCAGGCCCGGGCGGGCAGGCACCGCCGTGGGCGGCGCCTGGTCGCCCGGGGTACTGGCCGGCGGTGCGGCCCACGAGCCTGCGGGTCGGGCGACGGCCGGGTGTACGGCGACCGGGACCGGCCGGGCGGCCGTCGGTGCGGCAGGCACCGCTGCGTGCGCCGCCGTACCTCCCGCCGGGCGGTTGCGGCAGGCAGTGCCACGAGCAGAAAAGCAGCAACCGGCACTGCCGCCAACACGGCGATCATGTCGCCACCTCCGACCGCGGGGTGCGGGCCGGATGCCGCGCCTCGGCGATCGGCTCCTCGCGGTCGCCCCGGCGGCGGCGCAGCCCGCAGGAGTGCACCGGCATCGGCGGACGATGCTCGGGCCTGTCCTCGGCCGTCCGGACGATCCTCGCCGTCCACATCAGGCCGGCTGCCTCCAGCAGCCCGCCGACGGTGAAGCAGGCAAGCCCGGCGGGTGTGTGCAGCAGCATCGCCAGGGGATGCGCGCCGAGCGCGCCACCGAGCAGCAGCCCGAAAGCCGGGAGAACGGCCAGCAGCGCAATGGTCGTCCGCGATCCGGCCAGCTCGCCGGCGACCTCCTCGGACAGGGCCCGCTCGGCCCGCAGGGCGTCGGCCAGCTGGTCCAGCCCGACCACCAGTCCGGTGCCGCTGTCGCAGCTCACCTGCCAGCAGGCGGCGACGGCTGCTGCACCCCCACCGCCGGGTTGCTCGGCAACCAGGTGGAGGGCCGCCGGCACGTCGGCCCCGTAGCGGGCCGCCGCGAGCCGTGCGGCCGCTTCGGCGCCGAGGTCGCGGCGGAGCGCGCTGCTCCGGGCGACGACGGCCTGCAGGGCCTGCTCCGGCGTGGCTCCGCTGCGCAACTCTCCGACCAGGCCGGCACACAGTTCGATCACGGCGGCGGCTCGGCGACCGGCCTCGCCGGCCGTACGGCGCCAGCGACGCCACCGGCGCAGCGGGACGACTCCGGCCGCAGCGGCAAGGACGGGCACCACCGAATGGACCGACCGGCCTGCCGCGAGCCCGACGGGCAGCAGTGCCAGCTCGGGCACCAGCAGGCGCCGCAATACGGTGTCCGGCCCTGCAGCACGGCGTACCGCGGCAAGCGCATTCCTGAGGGCTGCGGCCGCATCTCCCCTCGGCGGGTGGCAGAGCACCCTGCGGACGCGGGTGGTGCCGCGCACTCGGTGGCAGCGGCCGAGCGCCAGGCCGGCCAGCAGGCCGCCGCACGCTGCTGCAGCCTGCACCTGCGGCCAGTTCATCGCGGCCTCCGCGAGGTGCGCTCCGGCGTGCGGTCCGCAGGACGTTCCGCATCGCGCTCGGGGCGGTGCCCGGCTCTGGTCACGGCCGATTCCAGCAGCCACCAGGCCAGCCCTGCGACACCGCAGAGCGCCAGCATCCAAAGCCCTTCCAACTGGCGGAGCGTCATTCCGGCCTCCCGGGGAGGGTCACGCCGCGCTCGGCGCAGGCGCGCTGCAGGCCGGCCCAGCCCGGGCCTGTGTCGCAGCGGTCGCCGGGCCTGAACAGAACGGCGGGGCGGGTGGTGGCCAGGCCACGCGGGTCGCCCTCGACGGTGTGCAGTTCGGTGACCCTCCGCTGCCCGGTCGCGGGGTCGCGGGCGAGGTGGACGACCAGGTCGACGGCGGCACGCAGTTGGCTGTGGAGCGAGAGCCGGTCCAGCCCGGCAAGCGATCCGAGTGCTTCGAGGCGGGCCGGGACGTCGGCGGCCGCGTTGGCGTGGACGGTGCCGAAGCCGCCGTCGTGGCCGGTGTTCAGGGCCGCCAGCAGGTCGACGACCTCGGCTCCGCGGACCTCCCCGACGACGAGCCGGTCGGGCCGCATGCGCAGCGCCTGTCGGACGAGGTCCCGCAGGGTCAGCTCGCCGAGCCCTTCCTGGTTCGGGGGTCGGCTCTGCAGGCGTACCACGTGGGCGTGGTCGGGCCGCAGCTCTGCCGAGTCCTCGGCGATGACGATGCGTTCCTCCGGCCCGACGAGGCCGAGCAGGGCTGCCAGCAGGGTGGTCTTTCCGGAGCCCGTGCCGCCGCTGATCAGCAGTGAGAGGCGGGCCCGCAGCACACCGCGGAGCAGGTCGGCGCCGGCCCCGCTGAGCGTTCCGCCGGCGGCGAGCTCGTCCAGGGTGAACGGGCGGGCGCGGCAGATCCGCAGCGAGATGTGGGTGCAGCCGCCGGCGGCGATGGGCGGCAGCACGGCGTGCAGTCGGGTGCCGTCCGGGAGGCGGGCGTCGACCCAGGGCATGGCGTCGTCGAGGCGGCGTCCGGCTGCCGTCGCCAGCCGGTGGGCCAGTCGCCGGACGGCTTCCACGTCCGGGAAGCGGACCTCGGGAACCCGCCGGAGCCCGCTTCCGCAGTCGATCCACACCTCGTCAGGCCCGTTGACGAGGACGTCGGTGACATCGGGGCGGTCGAGGAGTTCGTGGAGCGGGCCCGCCCCGACGAGTTCCGCCTGGATGGCGCGCACCGTGTCGAGCACGTCGCCGCCGCCCAGGGTGGGGCGGTTGGCGCGCAGCGCGGCTGCCACCGATCCGGTGGTCGGCAGCGCGCCGGACTCGGCGAGGTGGAGGCGCACGGCGTCGACCAGTGCGCCGGGCCCGGTACCCCCGCCGTCGGCCGCGCCGTGTGCGGCGGTACCGATGCCTCCGACGAGGGCGCGGCGCCTGCCGTGGCCGCCGTGCCCGGCCTCGGGTGCCGGTCGGACGGCGCCCCGGGCGCCGAATCGGAACCCGGCACCGATCGAGCGGCGGATCTCCCCGGGTTCGTTCCGGAGGGCGTCGGAGGGCCGCCGCCGCGGCAGACGGTCCGTCACAGTGCACCTCCGCCTGCGGCCGCCACCGGCGGCATGACCTCGTGCAGGAAGCCGCTGCAGAAGCGGGCCAGCGGCCCCCGCTCGCGCAGGCCGGGCGGCATGCCCCGTTCGACGTCGAGGCCGATGCCGGGCTCCGGCGGAAGCTCGCCGGCGAAGGCGAGCCGGAGATTCCTGGCGATCTCGGCGGCGGGGAGGCCCACCGGACCGGGGACACGGATCACCGCCCGCAGGTCGGTCAGCCGCATCCGGGCTGCTGCGGCCACCCGGTCGGCGGCCGCCAGGGCCCGCAGCTCGGCGGGCACCACGAGCAATCCGGTGTCGATCTGTTCGAGGGCCTGGGCCGCTGCGGGGTCGAGGTGCCGGGGCAGGTCGACGACGACCAGCCCGCCGCGGCGCCTGGCCGCGGCAAGAACGCTGCGCATGGCCTCGGGCGGGATGGTCAGGCAGTCGCTGCGGTCCCAGGAGAGCGCGCTGAGGCCCTGGAGCTCCGGCAGCGCCTTTGCCAGTTCGGCTCCGCTGACCCTCCCTCGGGAACCGGCCAGGTCGGGCCAGCGGAGCCCCTCGGCGGTCTCACCGCCGAGCAGGACGTCGAGCCCGCCGCCGAGCGGGTCCGCATCGACCAGCATGGTGCGGTGCCCGTTCCGTGCCGCGGTCACGGCGAGGGCGCAGGCGAGTGTCGAGGCGCCCGCGCCTCCCCTGCCGCCGAGCACCCCGACGGTGAGTGCGGGCGGCCCGACGCCCTCGGCCGCGTCGGCGATCCGGTCGAGCAGCCAGGCCTGGGCGTCCGGCAGGAACAGGACGTGCTCGGCGCCGAGCCGGACGGCCCGTACCCAGACGCTGCCGTCGTCGAGGTCCAGCCCGAGCAGGAGGACTCCGGAGCGCCGGGGGAAGCCGCTGCACCGTTCGGCGAGGTCGTCGCCGACGAGGACGAGCGGTGCGCTCTCCCAGCGTGCGCGTGTCGGTTCCGTCCGGACGACGTGCGGCTCCGCCCCGGCGGCGGCGCAGATCCGGGTCAGGTGGTCGGCGAGGGCGTCGTCCGCGGTGACGATCAACGGGCCGGCCGGCGCCGGGTGGTCCGTCGGGTGGGAATCGGTGGTGGGTGTCGACATGGCGGTCTCCCCCATGGGCGGTGCCCGGTGGTCCGGGGCGGTGTCCGAGTGGTCCGAATCGGTGCGGCACACGGCGCGCGGCACGCGTCGATTCACGGGCCCGCCGCCCTGCCCGGTCGGCCGGACGGTCGGTGGCCCGGGGACCACAGTGGCCGTCCGGAGGTGCTCCGCCGCTGCTCGGCCGATTCCCTGTGGAGAACTCGGGGCTGTGGATAACTTTCTTCACTCGCCCGGGGGGCAATGCATCACGGAATTGACGCGTGAGAAGCACGAGCACGCCGGAAGGGGATCGTGATTTCCGATCAATCGGTCACCCTGAGTGACAGAATGGCGCTCGCGGTGCACGCGGGGAAGCCGGCCGGGAGCTGTGGTCACCGAGCCGTTCCGGACGGCCACCGGGCGTGTCAACTGGCCCTGGAAACGGGCCCGGACGTGCGACGACCCCCGCCGGGGGGGAGAGCGGGGGTCGTCTATCCACGGCCCGACTCGGGGGGGAGGAGCCGGACCGGGTTAGCACGGTCGCGAACGATCCGTGACTTCCATGGTGTACCCGAGCGGCCAGAAACACAAACCCGCGCGCCACCTAGTACGCCGAATGGCGGGGGGTTTTGCCGCGCCCTCTATCCTCGGTCCCGTGGACACCACCGAGAACGCCGACGCCGTCGACCGCGGTCCCGACTCCGCGCGCGCCGCCACCCCGGGCGCAGCCCCGACCGAACCCGCCGAGCGGCCGAACGACCCGGCCGACGAGGCGGACCCGACGGCCGCCGAGGCCGAGGACGACGCCGAGGCCGAGGACGCCGACCGACCCGCTCCACTTCGAGCGTACGGCGCGCCGCGCACTGCCGCGTTCTTCGACCTGGACAAGACGATCATCGCCAAGTCGAGCGCGCTGGCGTTCAGCCGGCCCTTCTACCAGGGCGGCCTGATCAACCGTCGGGCCGTGCTGAAGAGCGCTTACGCCCAGTTCGTCTTCCTGGTCGGCGGCGCGGACCACGACCAGATGGAGAAAATGCGCCAGTACCTCTCGGCGCTGACGCGCGGCTGGAACGTCCAGCAGGTCCGCGAGATCGTCTCGGAGACCCTGCACGAGCTGATCGACCCGATCATCTACGACGAGGCCGCATCGCTGATCGAGCAGCACCACGCGGCCGGACGCGACGTGGTGATCGTCAGCAGCTCCGGCTCGGAGGTGGTCGAGCCGATCGGCCGGCTGCTCGGGGCCGACCATGTGATCGCGACGCGCCTCAAGGTCGAGAACGGCTGCTACACGGGCGAGATCGACTACTACGCCTACGCCGAGAACAAGGCTGCGGCGATCCGCGAACTCGCCGCGGAGCAGGGCTACGACCTCGCGGCCAGCTACGCGTACAGCGACTCCTCCACCGACCTCCCGCTCCTGGAGGCGGTCGGGCACCCCTCCGCGGTGAACCCGGACCGGGCGCTGCGCAAGGAGGCCGCGGCCCGCGAGTGGCCGGTGCTGGTGTTCAACCGGCCGGTCGAACTCCACAGCCGGCTACCGGAGTTCTCCGCCCCCAGCCGGCCCGTCCTGCTCGCCGTGGCACTCGGCACGGCCGCGATCACCGCGGGCCTGTTCTGGTACTCGGCGAAGCGGCGACGACCCGCGGCCTGACCGCCTCCCGGACACCTGGCGCCATATCGGACAATCGGGAAAAAGTTCTTGTTTCGGGTTCCGCTTTGCAGCGATCCGCGATAGAAAGGACTTACGGCCCGCGAGACCCGGTCAGGACCCTGAAGGGGTCGTTCCGACAACGCAGTTCAGGCCCACGGACCGCGTACAGATAGCTGGGCACCCACATGCAGCCGACCCGCTGACGGGCCGCCGCACCAGGTGAACGGGCCAGATCCCCACCTGATGGGCACTTCCGGTGCATGCTTGGTAACCCGGCACCTGTGCCAGCGGCGGCACCGAGCAGGATCAGGTGCCGCCGCATCTGTGTGTCCGCGTCCGCGGCACGCCCGCGTCCACGACCGGCAGGCCGGTCAGACCATGCCGCGCTGCATCGCCTCGCAGACGGCGGTGCTCTCCCGCACGCCGAGCCGCAGCGCCTCACCGCAATGGCCGATCCAGCGGGCCATGCCCTCACCGGTGCCGCTCAGGTATCCGCCCAGGGCATCCCGGTAGGCAGCGGTGCCGAGTTCGGCGAGCCCGACCTCGGCGGGGCAGATCGCCTTCGGGTCCAGGCCCTCGGAGATCAGGACGATGCGCTGCGCGGCACGCGCGATCACCCCGTTGTGGGACGCGAAGGGGCGCAGGGCGAGCAGCTCGCCGTGCACCACCGCCGCCACCACCAGCGCGGGCGTGGCGCTCTTGGCACCCTCGGCCCGGGCCACCAGCAGCTGCGCCAGCTGGTCGAGGCTCGCGGCCGCCTCGTCCGCGCCCGGCGCAGGCGGCAGCTGTACGCCCTCGGTCGGCTTCTCGTGCCCCTCCGAGGCGGCCAGGTCGATCGGGAAGAGCGGGGAGGCGTCCTCGCCGGTGCGGCGCGGCCGCCCGGCCGAAGGATCGGCGTCACCGACCGCCAGAAGGTGCAGCCTGGCCAGGACCTGCAGCGGCGAATGCCGCCAGATGCCGAGCAGCTGACCTGCGTCGGCCGAGATCCGGAGCGCGCCGCCGACGGTGCGCGCCTGCTCGTCACCGCCGAAGTCGGTGCGGCGCCGGATCTCCTCGAGGGACCAGTCGGCGCCGTCCAGGGCTGCGGAGGCCCGGGCGCCGCGGAGCGCCGCCTCGGAGGTCACCTCGGCGGCACGCCGGCGCATCACGCGGTGGCCGTAGAGGCGGTCGACGGACTTGCGCACCTCGGCGACGGCCTCGGGCACCCCGGGCAGATCGGCCAGCGAGGCGAGGGAATCAGTTCCAGTGCTCACCTACCCGAGGGTAGTGACCCACCCTTCACCCCCCTCACAGCAACCCCGGCATCACCCGATCGAGGCAATCCGCAGTTCCCTTATGTGCCGCACGCCAAACCCCCGCTAGCATGACGGCTATCGGTGACGATAACGATTTCCAACATCCTTCGGCGGCACCGACCGCCGCAGTGAGAGCCGGAGTCCCAGATGAAGATCGCCTTCGTCGGCAAGGGCGGCAGCGGCAAGACCACGCTGTCCGCGCTGTTCATCCGCCACCTGGCCGCCGCAGGCCGGCCCGTCATCGCCGTCGACGCCGACATCAACCAACACCTCGGCCCGGCGCTGGGGCTGACGGACGAACAGGCGTCCGCCCTGCCTGCCCTCGGCGCCCACCTGCCCGAGATCAAGGAGTACCTGCGGGGCGACAACCCGCTGATCCGCTCTGCCGACGAGATGATCAAAACCACTCCCCCCGGCCGGGGTTCGCGACTGCTGAGGATCGTCGAGGAAAACCCGGTGTACGCCGCGTGCGCCCGGCCGATCGCGCTCGACGAGGGCTCCGTCCGGCTGCTGGCGACCGGAGCCTTCACCGAGGAGGATCTCGGGGTCGCGTGCTACCACTCCAAGGTCGGCGCGGTCGAACTGCTGCTCAACCACCTGGTCGACGGCCGCGACGAGTACGTCGTCACCGACATGACCGCGGGCTCGGACTCCTTCGCCTCCGGCCTGTTCACCCGCTTCGACCTGACCTTCCTGGTGGCCGAGCCGACCCGCAAGGGCATCTCGGTCTACCGCCAGTACAAGGAGTACGCGCGGGACTTCGGCGTCACCCTCCGGGTCGTCGGCAACAAGGTGCAGGGCGCGGACGACCTCGCCTTCCTCCGCCGGGAGGTCGGGGACGACCTGCTGACCTCCTTCGGGCACTCCGACTGGGTGCGGAAGCTGGAGCAGGGGGCCGAGCCCGCGCTCAGCGCCCTGGAGCCGGCCAACCGTGCCGTCCTGGACGACCTCGAGGCCGAGGCCGACGCCTCCTTCGCGCTGCGCGACGCCGAGAAGTACACCGCACAGGCCGTCCACTTCCATCTCCGCAACGCGGAGAGCTGGGGCAATGCCAAGGTCGGCCACGACCTCGCGACCCAGGTCGACCACGACTTCGTCCTCGGCCTCCGGGGCGCCGGTGCGGGCCTGGGCGCCGCCCGCGCCTGAGCCCTGCCGCCCCGGCCGCGTACCGCGGCCGCCACATCGCCGGAAGGGCCGGCGGACACCCCCTTGACCTGGGTGTTCGCCGGCCCTTCCGGCGATCGGGTTCCCGGCCGGGGCAGCCTCCACCCGTAAAGGTGAATCCAACGCTCCGGCCTGTCGTTCGTATTCACGCTGTGCAAAGATTCCATTACTCTCGGTTTACCGAGTCTTGGTAGACCGGACTGATGGTCCTTGGGCCCCGCGGGACAGCCGCCGCGCCCACACCATCCCGCCAAACCGTCGCGATCAACGACAGCCGATCCGCTGACATGCACGACCGCCGGACCTGACTGCGTACGTTCCCCCGGAAAGACGGGACACCATGACCCTCGACATCTCCTCCGCACCCATCGCCTCCGACACCACCGACCACGCGCCGCCGGCGTCCGGTCGGACGCTCCCGCCGAGGAAGCCGCGCGGCCGAGGCCGCACCGTTCTCCTCCACGACCTGCCGGCCTCGCTGGCCGTGTTCCTCATCGCGGTGCCGTTCTCGCTCGGCATCGCCCTCGCCACCGGCGCGCCGCTGACCGCGGGCCTCGTGGCAGCCGCCGCCGGCGGCCTGGTCGCCGGCCTACTCGGCGGCACCCCGCTCCAGGTGAGCGGCCCGTCCGCCGCCCTCACCGTCATCACCGCGGGCGTCGTGGCGCAGTACGGCTGGCGGATCGCCTGCGCCGTCACCGTCGCCGCGGGCCTGCTGCAACTGCTGCTCGGCTCGCTGCGGGTCGCACGGGCGGCGCTCGCCGTCTCGCCCGCGATCGTGCACGGCATGCTCGCCGGTGTCGGCCTCACCATCGCCCTCGCCCAGCTCCACGTGGTCCTGGGCGGCTCCCCGCAGAGTTCGGCGCTGGCCAATCTGCTCGCGCTGCCCGGCCAGCTCGCGGGCCCGCACCTCCCGGCGCTGGCCGTCGGGGCACTCGCGGTCTCGGTGCTCTTCTGCTGGCCGCGCCTCGGCCGGCTGCCCGGCACCGCCGGCCGGGTCGGCGCACGGCTCTCCCGGCTGCCGTCGGCACTGGTCGCCGTCGCCGCCGGCACGCTCCTCTCCCTCGGGCTGGGCCTGCAGCTGGCCCGGGTCGAACTGCCCGGCTGGCAGCACCACGCGCTGGCGGCCGCACCGACGGGCCGTCTGCTCGCCGACCACTGGCCGGCCCTGCTCGCCGTGGCCCTGACGGTCACCGCCGTGGCGAGTGTGGAGTCCCTGCTGTCCTCGGTCGCCGTCGACCGGATGACCCACACCACCAGCGACCTGGACCGCGAACTGCGCGGGCAGGGTCTCGCCAACCTCTTCTCCGGGGTGCTCGGCGGGCTGCCGGTGGCCGGCGGCGCGGTCCGCAGCACGGCCAACGTGCAGGCCGGCGCCGTCTCCCGCTGGTCCGCCGTCCTGCACGGCTGCTGGGTGGTGCTGGCCGCACTGGCCCTGGCCGGCGGGCTGAGCCGCATCCCCCTCGCCGCACTGGCCGCACTGGTCCTCGTGGTGGGCATCCAGATGGTCAGTTTCGCCCACATCCGGCGCGTCCACCGGCACCGGGAGTTCCCGGTCTACCTGGGCACCGTCCTCGGCGTGGTCGCCCTGGGCGTCCCGCTCGGAGTGGCACTCGGCGGCACGGTCGCCGCGCTCCTCGCCCTGTACCGGCTGACCCGCGCCCGTGTCGACGTGACCGCCGACCCCGACGGCACCCACCACGTGCGCACGCACGGGCCGCTCACCTTCGCCACAGTGCCCCGGCTCAGCCGCACCCTCGCGCAGATCCCGCCGGGTGCCGCGGTCACCGTCCACCACGACGGCTCGTTCCTCGACCACGCCGCCTACGAGGCGCTGCATACCTGGCGGGCCATGTACCAGGCCGCCGGCGGACGGGTCGCCATGGTCACCGAAGCGCGCAGCCAGGAGGCGGTCCTCGACCCGGACGGCACCCTCCACCCCGACCCGGGCGCCGGGTCCCAGCAGTTCCGTGCCTGGACACCGTGGATGGGCCACCACAGCATCGAACCGGACGGCGACGACGTGCACGGGCGCCTGCTCGACGGGGTTCGCGGCTTCCAGGAGCACACCGCACCACTGGTCCGGCAGGAGCTGGCACGACTCGCGAGGGAGGGCCAGGCACCGTCACAGCTCTTCCTGACCTGCGCCGACTCCCGGATGGTCACCAGCATGATCACCAGCAGTGGCCCCGGCGACCTGTTCACCGTGCGGAACGTCGGCAACCTGGTGCCGGCCCCCCACGAGCCGGGGGCTGCCGACGACTCGGTGGCCGCGGCGGTGCAGTACGCCGTCGAGGTCCTGGAGGTCCGCTCCATCACGGTCTGCGGTCACTCCGGGTGCGGGGCGATGAAGGCCCTGCTGGACGGCATCCACGAGCAACCCGGGACACCGACGCCGCTCGCCCGCTGGCTGCGCAACGGCCGCGGCTCACTGGCCCGGTCCATGCGCGCACCGGCCCGCTTCGGCGACCGCCCGGCCGCCGACCCGGTGGAGGAGCTCTGCATCACCAACGTGGTGCAGCAACTGGACCAACTGCTCGCCAATCCCGCCGTCGAACGCCGCGTCGCCGCCGGGACCCTGCGACTGGTCGGCATGTACTTCGACTTCGCCACCGCACAGGCCTACGTCCTGGACGGCCCGAGCGGCCGCTTCACCCCGGTGGGTGCCGAGGTGCACCGCGAACCGCTCCCGGAACGGACACCGGTGACGGCCTGACATCCCGGCCCGGGGCCACCCGCGCCGACGACGGAAGGCGGCCCCGGGCCGACCAGCTTCCTCGGGCCGCCCGGGCAAGGCCGACCCGCCGGAGGGCCCAGAAGCACCAGGAGCCCGGGGGAGCCGGCCGACCCGCCGTCAGGACAGCAGCAGACCTGCGAGGTCCGCCGGTGTCACGTACCCGGGCCACCGGCCGTCCGAGAACAGGTGGACGCCGGCATCCAGATAGCACTGGTCGACGAGCTGGGAGCAGATCATGTGGCGGCTGCTGGCCACATAGTTCTTGATGAGCGGGCCGACCGGCAGACGGAAGCGGTGCGCCGCCAGCGCGAAGTAGTCGGCCACGCTGTACCCGACGCCCACGTATCCGCGGGCGGCCGCGACGATGGCCGCCCGCTGGGCGTCCGTCAGGTCGTACCTGCCGGAGGACCAGAGCGCGGACCTCCTGTCGTACACGGAGAGGGGGCGCAGTTCGGCTCCGCCGGGCTGCGCCTCGACCAGCTCACCGCCGCCGACATAGACGAAGGCGTGCTCGTAGTCGGCGAATCCGTCGCCGTTGAGCCACTGGCCGACCCGGATGAGCCGGCCGACGTGGCCGTCCATCCGGACGACTGCGAAATCCCCGGGAAGGCGCGGAGCCGAGGGGTGGGACGAAGAGGAAGAGGGAGGTGTCTGCATGACTCGAACCTCCGCCGCACGAGATGCGCCGTTGGTCGGGCCTGCGGCTGCGCCGCAGGCCCGCCTGGTCAGTGGAGTACCGATGCGTCGGGTCGTCAAGTACTCCTGCACCAGGAGTCCTCCGGTTCGCACACGGCTGCCGGCATCGCGCGGAACCCCGCAGGACCTTGCCCGACGCACTACGACGGCCCTGCCAAGTGGGTGTGCCCCACGTGGCGCAATTCCACCCATCTCCGCACACTTCTCTCACCTCGGACAGGTGTGCGGATGTCTGCGCGCGCCCCCTGCAGCCACCCTCGCAGACACCTCAGGGCGGACAGGCGACGGCACGACCACGGGAGTGCCGACCGGAAGTGCCGACCGGGAGCGGGCGCCGGCAACGGGCTCCGGCGGTCGGGTTCCGGTGGCCGGGCTCCGGCGGTCAGGCACAGGAAGCCGAGCAAAGGTCTACACCAATTCTCGGGAGGCTCTTGTCAACACACCCGTTCGCCTGGTGAGCTGTGTCATGGGACACACGGGACAATCCCACCGCATGGGATCACCCGGCAGATGAGACTCGATGAGGAGTGCGCGTTGAGCAACGAGAGCCTGGCCAATCTGCTCAAGGAGGAGCGCCGTTTCGCGCCGCCCGCAGGGCTCGCGGCGGCGGCCAACGTGACCGCGGACGCCTACCGGCAGGCCTCGCAGGACCGGCTCGCGTTCTGGGCCGAGCAGGCCCGCCGCCTCGACTGGGCCGTCGAGCCGACCGAGACCCTGGACTGGAGCAACGCCCCGTTCGCGAAGTGGTTCGCCGACGGCCGGCTGAACGTCGCCCACAACTGCGTCGACCGGCACGTGGAGGCCGGCCGCGGCGAGCGCGTCGCCATCCACTTCGAGGGCGAGGGCGGCGACACCCGCACCATCACCTACGCCCAGCTCAAGGACGAGGTCAGCCGGGCGGCGAACGCCCTCCTCGAGCTCGGCGTGGCCAAGGGCGACCGCGTCGCGATCTACCTGCCGATGATCCCCGAGGCCGTGGTCTCGATGCTGGCGTGCGCCCGGATCGGCGCCACCCACTCCGTCGTCTTCGGCGGTTTCTCAGCCGACGCCGTCGCCTCCCGTATCCAGGACGCCGACGCCAAGCTCGTCATCACCGCCGACGGCGGCCACCGCCGCGGCAAGCCGTCCGCCCTCAAGCCCGCCATCGACGAGGCCCTGACCCGCTGCCCGGGCGTCGAGCACGTCCTGGTGGTCCGCCGCACCGGCCAGGACACCGCCTTCACCGAGGGCCGCGACGTGTGGTGGCACGACGTCGTCGACCGCCAGTCCGCCGAGCACACCGCCGAGGCGCACGACGCCGAGCACCCTCTGTTCATCCTCTACACCTCCGGCACCACCGGTAAGCCCAAGGGCATCCTGCACACCACCGGCGGCTACCTCACCCAGGCCAGCTACACCCACCACGCCGTCTTCGACCTCAAGCCGGAGTCGGACGTGTACTGGTGCACCGCCGACATCGGCTGGGTCACCGGCCACTCGTACATCGTGTACGGGCCGCTCGCCAACGGCGCCACCCAGGTCATCTACGAGGGCACCCCGGACACCCCGCACCAGGGCCGCTTCTGGGAGATCGTGCAGAAGTACGGCGTCACCATCCTGTACACCGCGCCGACCGCGATCCGCACCTTCATGAAGTGGGGCGACGACATCCCCGCCAAGTTCGACCTGTCCAGCCTCCGGGTGCTGGGCAGCGTCGGCGAGCCGATCAACCCCGAGGCATGGGTCTGGTACCGCGATCACATCGGCGGCGGCCGCTGCCCGATCGTGGACACCTGGTGGCAGACCGAGACCGGCGCCATCATGATCAGCCCGCTGCCGGGCGTCACCGAGACCAAGCCCGGCTCCGCGCAGCGCGCGCTGCCCGGCATCGCGGCGACCGTCGTCGACGACGAGGCCAACGAGGTCCCGGACGGCTCCGGCGGCTACCTGGTGCTCACCGAGCCGTGGCCGTCCATGCTCCGCACCGTGTGGGGCGACGACCAGCGCTACATCGACACCTACTGGTCCCGCTTCGAGGGCCGCTACTTCGCCGGCGACGGCGCGAAGAAGGACGAGGACGGCGACATCTGGCTGCTCGGCCGGGTCGACGACGTCATGCTCGTCTCCGGGCACAACATCTCCACCACCGAGGTCGAGTCCGCGCTGGTCTCGCACCCGGCGGTGGCCGAGTCCGCGGTCGTCGGCGCCGCCGACGCCACCACCGGGCAGGCCATCGTCGCGTTCGTCATCCTGCGCGGCACCGCCGAGGTCACGGACGCCCTGGTCGAGGACCTGCGCGGGCACGTGGGCCGCACCCTGGGCCCGATCGCCAAGCCCAAGCGCGTCCTGGTCGTCAACGAGCTCCCGAAGACCCGTTCCGGCAAGATCATGCGCCGCCTGCTCCGCGACGTCGCCGAGAACCGCGAGATCGGTGACGTCACCACCCTCGCCGACTCCTCGGTGATGAGCCTCATCCAGGCCCAGCTGCCCACCGCCTCCAGCGAGGACTGACCACCGGCAGGAACCCCGCCCGCAGGGCAGGCAGACAACGGCCGTCCGGCCGCCCCGAAATCCAGGGGCGGCCGGACGGCCGCGGCGTTGCACAACAGGGCCGGGCGCACCGCACAAGCGTCGGACGCTCCGAGCACGGCGCCGGACGCTCCCGAGCAGCCGTCCCGCAGCAGCAGCGTCTCGTAGGCGGTCCGTACGAAGCGGCGCCGCGTGGTCGGGTGGCCCGTGCCCTCCGTCCGTACGGGTGCGGTGTCCCGGGCGGGCGCACGAGCCGACCATAAGGACGGACCTCCGTTCACGCATCCGGTCGCAGACCGTCCGAGGGGCCCTCGCCGACACGGCGGCAAGTGCCGGTCGCGTCGCGCCGGTCGCGAAAGCCGCGCACGTAGACTGCGCCCGACCCGTGCACCGCCCCCGCGCGGGGCCTGTCGGCCCCTCCGCCGAACCGACAAGCAACCGGACGAGGAAGCAGCAATCGCGGGCCCCATAGGATGCAGGGGCACAACGCAACTCCGAGGCGCGCCGGGAAGTCTGGTCGGCACTGCACACCGGTGTCCCCGCACGGGAGACCGTCCGCCCCGCCCCAGGAGGTCCCGCCGTGGCCAGGCCGTCCGCATCCGACCAGCCGCCCGTACCCGCGCAGCGCCGTGTCTTCCTCGGCCTGCTGCCGCTGCCCGAGCGCCGGATCATCCTGGACGCCCTGCGCACCGAGACAGTCGGCGGTGTCCTGCTCCTAGTCGCCGCGGTCGCGGCGCTCGTCTGGGCCAATGTCTGGCCGGGCTCGTACGAGGAGGTCATCGAGTACACCCTCGGCCCGTCCAAGCCGCTGCACCTGGACCTCACCGTCGAGGAGTGGGCCGCGGACGGCCTGCTGGCCATCTTCTTCTTCGTCGCGGGGATCGAGCTCAAGCGGGAGTTCACGGCGGGCGAGCTGCGCTCGCCGAGCGCAGCGGTGCTGCCGGTGGCGGCGGCGGTGAGCGGTGTCGTGCTGCCGGCGGTCGTCTTCACCGCCGTCAACCTCGGGCCGGGCGGCCACACCGACGGCTGGGCGATCCCGACCGCCACCGACATCGCCTTCGCACTGGGCGTGCTGGCCGTGGTGGGTAGTCAGCTCCCTTCGGCGCTGCGCGCCTTCCTGCTGACACTGGCCGTGGTCGACGACCTGATCGCGATCCTGATCATCGCGGTCTTCTACACCTCCGGCATCAAGTTCTGGGCGCTGGGGCTGTCCCTGGCCGGCCTGGTGCTGTTCTGGTTCCTGCACCGCCGGGACGTCCACGGCTGGTACCTGTACGTGCCGTTGGCGCTGGTGATCTGGGCGCTGATGCACGAGAGCGGCGTGCACGCCACGGTGGCGGGCGTGGCGATGGGGCTGCTGCTGCGCTGCCACACACGGCCGGGCGAGGAGCACTCCCCCGGCGAGCACATCGAGCACCAGGTGCGGCCGCTGTCGGCCGGTTTCGCGGTGCCGCTGTTCGCCCTGTTCGCGGCCGGGGTGACGATCTCCGGAAAGGCGCTCGGCGAGGTGTTCTCGCAGGCCACTCCGCTCGGTGTGGTGCTCGGCCTGGTGGCCGGCAAGACGGTCGGGGTGTTCGGCGGGACGTGGCTGGCGGCGCGCTACACCCGGGCCGAGCTCAATCCGCAGCTCGGCTGGGGCGACGTCTTCGCGCTGTCCACCCTGGCCGGCATCGGCTTCACGGTGTCCCTGCTGATCAGCGAGCTGGCCTTCCCGGACGACCACCTGCTGGCGGAGAAGTCCAAGGCCGCGGTGCTGACCGCTTCGGTGCTGTGCGCGGTGTTCGCGACCGTCCTGCTGAAGCTGCGGACCCGGCACTACCGCCTGCTGTACGAGGAGGAGAACGCGGACTCCGACCAGGACGGCATTCCGGACGTGTACGGGCGCCCCAACTGACGCGCTGTCTCCTGACACGCCGCCGGATAGGGGGCCGGAGTGGTGTGCGGGCATGCGGGGGAGGCATGATGCTGAGCTGTCGACCGAGTGCAGCCGCCGCGAAGGAGAACCGCCGATGTCCGCAGGAACCGCAGGCCGGGCCCCGTACGAGGGCGAGCGTTCCATCGGCGAGCTGTTCGCGGCGGCAACCACCGACCTCTCCGCCCTGGTGCACGACGAGATCGCGCTGGCCAAGGCGGAGATCCGGGCCGACGTCAAGCGCGGGGTCGCCGGCGGCGCCTCCTTCTCGGTCGCCGGCGTGGTGGCGCTCGCGTCCGTCCCGATGCTCAGCTTCGCCGCGGCCTACGGCCTGCAGGCGCTCGGGCTGACCCTGGGCTGGTCGTTCCTGATCGTGGGCGGCGCCTACCTGCTGCTGGCCGGCCTGCTCGGCCTGCTGGCGATGCGCTCGTTCAAGAAGATCGAGAAGCCGCACCGGACGATCGAGGGTGCCCAGGCGACCGCCGACGTGCTGAAGAACGCACGCCCGCGGCCGGCCACCAAGGAGGAGATCGACCGGGCGCTCGGCCGGATCTCCTGACGAGCCGGCGCCCGCCGGACCCTGCGGCGGCCGCCCGTACCGGATCGTTGCGAAGCGGCACGAGTGCCGGAGACGTGTTCGTAGCACGGGTATGACAGTCTCTCGGTATGCCGCTGGACCAGAAGCCCGTACCCGCGAAGCCCGCCGAGCCCCGGCCCGGGACGCCCCGGCCCGCCGCGGGCCGCTCCGCGTCCTCCCCCGGCGGACGCCAGGACGGCGCTGCCGGGGCCGCCTGGAGCGTCCGCGCGCCCGGCCCCTGGACGCACCGCGACCTCGCCGCCAACGGGGCCCGCTTCCACATCGCGGAGGCCGGCGAGGGCCCGCTGGTGCTGCTGGTGCACGGCTGGCCCGAGTACTGGTGGGCCTGGCGCCACCAGATGGCCGCCCTCGCCGAGGCCGGGTACCGGGCCGTCGCCCTGGACCTGCGCGGCATCGGCGGCAGCGACCGCACCCCGCGCGGCTACGACCCGGGCAACCTCGCGCTCGACATCACCGGTGTGATCCGGTCGCTCGGCGAGCGCCGCGCCCACCTGGTGGGGCACGCCACCGGCGGTTCGCTGGCCTGGGTGGCGGCCGTGATGCGGCCCTCGGTGATCCGCAGCCTGACCGTCGTCTCGGCGGCCCACCCCCGGCACCTGCGCCGGGCACTGCTCACCGACCGGCGGCAGATCGCCGCCTTCGAGCACGTACTGGGCTTCCAGCGGCCGTGGATTCCCGAGCGGCAGCTGGTCGCGGACGACGCCGCGCTGGTCGCCGACTACCTCCGCGCCTGGACGGGGCCGAACGGCATCGAGCCGGAGGCCGTCGAGGCGTACCGGAAGGCCATCCAGATCCCGTCCACGGCGCACTGCTCGATCGAGCCGTACCGGTGGCTGCTGCGGTCGATGGCCCGCCCGGACGGCATCCAGTTCGCGCGCCGGATGAAGAAGCCGATCACCGCGCCGACGCTGCACGTCCAGGGCGCCGCGGACCCGGTGCTGCTGGCGCAGACCGCGCTGGGCGCGGGCGAGTACGTGGAGGCTCCGTACCGGTGGCGGCTGCTGCCCGGGGTCGGCCATTTCCCGCACGAGGAGACCCCGGAGCAGGTCTCGGAAGAGCTGCTCGCATGGGTCCGTCAGCACACCGACTGAGCCTGACTATCACTCATATGACAATCGCATAGGCCAGATGGGAAGTCCGGAGGCGGTTACTCCTCTCGGCCTAGGGGCATCCATCCGGTATGACCTGGATGCCCGATCGCGATGCCGCACCGCGCCGACGCCGCCGCGGGAGCAGCACCTCGCAGAGCCAGTCCCACGAGTCCGAGTGGTCCTACGGGGCCTCGCCAGGACGGCCGGACGGCACAGGGGCGCACCGGCTCGGCATCCCCCGCATCCTGGGCCGCCGGGCCCGCTGGGTGGGCGCCCGGCTCCGCCGGGAGGGCTGACCGGGCCCGCGCACGGGGCCGGTGGCCGCAACCGCCGGCGGGCCCGCCGAACGGCGCCTCCGGGAAGGACGGTGCCTCCGGGAGAGGGTCAGAGCGCGCAGCCCTCGGTGTCCACCCGGGCGGTGGCGCTCGCGCCCTCGGCCGCGTCCTGGCGCACCTCGGCCGCCGTCAGCACGTAACCGGTGTCGGCGCTGTCCAGCGACTTGGCGAAGACCACGCCGTAGACCTCGCCGTTCGGGGTGAGCAGCGGGCCGCCGCTGTTGCCCTGGCGCACCAGCGAGCGGACGGAGTACACGTCGCGGACGACCTGGCCGCGGTGGTAGATGTCCGGGCCGTTGGCCTGGATGCGGCCGCGGATGCGGGCGGGCTGGACGTTGAAGGCGCCGTTCTCCGGGAAGCCGGCGACGATCGCGCTGTCGTTGGTGCGCGCGTCCCCGGCGAAGGGCAGGGCCGGGGCGTTCAGCTTCGGGACGTCCAGAACGGCGATGTCGCGCTGCCAGTCGTAGCGCACCACGGTCGCGTCGTAGACCCTGCCGGTACCGCCGATCTGCACGGTGGGCTCGTCGACGCCGCCGACCACGTGGGCGTTGGTCATCACCCGGTGCGGGGCGAAGACGAAGCCGCTGCCCTCCAGGGTCTTGCCGCAGGACGGCGCGGTGCCGACCACCTTGACCAGGCTCTGCTGGGCCCGCCGCACTGCGTCACTGCCGGCCAGGGCCGGGTCCGGCGCCTCGACCTCGGTGATCGGCTCGTGTTCGAAGGGGTTGAAGACCTGCGGGAAGCCGTTGCGGGCCAGTTCCTTGCTGAAGTCGGAGAACCAGTTCGGTGCGTCGGCCGGCAGCACGTCCTGGACGGTGGAGAGCACCTTCGAGGTGCGGACCTGCTTGGAGACCGTGGGCAGTGAGGTGCCGGCCAGCGCCGAGCCGATCAGCCAGGCCACCAGCAGCATCGAGATCACGTTGACCACCGAGCCGCCGATCGCGTCCAGGGTCTTGGCCCGGCGGCGGCCGATCCTGCCGCGCAGCTTCCAGCCGTAGTGCGTGGTGATCGCCTGGCCGACCGCCGCGAGGACGATCACCACCACGACCGCGACCACCGACGCCGTGGTGCCCGGGCCTAGCCGGCGCAGCAGCAGCGGCAGCAGCTGGACCGCGATCAGGCCGCCGCCGAGGAACCCGAGGACGGACAGCACGCCCACCACGAAGCCCTGACGGTAGCCGGTCACGGCGAAGCCCGCCGCGGCGGCGATCAGCAGCAGATCCAGGACATTCACCCAGATACCCTCCCATGGACGGAGCCCGGCCCCGCACGGGCCACCGGCCCGGCGCCCTCAGCGGGGTGCGGGCGAGCCCCGGTCGCGCTGCCGGTCGGGTGCGGTGAGCTGCAGGGCCTCCTCGGAGAGGGCCAGGGTGCGGCTCCTGTCCCAGGGCTGCTCCAGGCCGCTGTAGTGCAGCACCCGGTCGATGACCCCGGCCGTGAAGCCCCACACCAGTCGGTCGGCGACCTCGAACGCCGGGCCGGTGTAGCCGGAGGGGTGCCGCAGCCGGGCCCGGTTCGCCGGGTCGGTGAGGTCCGCGATCGGCACCCGGAAGACCGCGCCGGTCTCGGCCGGGTCCACCGGCCCCACCGGGCTCTCCCGGCGCCACCAGCCCAGCACGGTGGTCACCACGAAGCCGGAGACCGGGATGTAGAGCGCGGGGAGGGTCGCGAAGACCTGGACGCCCGTCGGGTCGAGGCCGGTCTCCTCCTCGGCCTCCCGCAGGGCCGCGGCGACCGGCCCGGGCCCGGCCGGGTCGCCGTCCTCCGGGTCGAGCGCGCCGCCGGGGAAGGACGGCTGGCCAGCGTGCGCCCGCAGCGAGCGGGCCCGCTCGATCAGCAGCAGCAGCAGGTCGGGACCGGCCGCGCCCTCGCCGAACAGCATCAGCACCGCGGACGGCCGGCCGCCCTCGGTCGGCGGGAGGAAGCGGCTGAGCTGCTCGGGCAGTACCGACTCGGCGGCCGCCCGCACCGGCAGCAGCCACTCGGGCAGTCCGTCCCGTTCGATCGCGGCCGTCATCCGGCGACCGCCATGTCCGCGACCTCGCCGTCGTGCGCGTCGGCCTCGGCGCGGGCCGCCGCCTCGCCCGGGAAGTCCGCGGGCGGGCGCAGCCGCTGGCCGGGCTTTCCGGCCAGTTCGTACTTGAGCAGCTTCGCGGCCTTCTCCGGGTCGGTCTCGCCGGCGCCGTAGGCGGGGCAGAGCGAGGCGACCGGGCAGGCGCCGCAGGCCGGCTTCTGGGAGTGGCAGACGCGGCGGCCGTGGAAGACCACGCGGTGGGAGAGCATCGTCCACTCGGAGCGGGGGAAGATCTCGGCGACGGCCGCCTCGACCTTCTCCGGGTCCTCCTCCTGCGTCCAGGCGAAGCGGCGGGCGAGCCGGCCGAAGTGGGTGTCGACGGTGATCCCCGGGACGCCGAAGGCGTTGCCGAGGACGACGTTGGCGGTCTTCCGGCCGACGCCGGGCAGGGTGACGAGGTCGGCGAGGCGGCCGGGCACCTCGCCGCCGAAGTTGTCGCGCAGTGCGGCGGAGAGGCCGAGCAGGGACTTCGCCTTGTTGCGGAAGAAGCCGGTCGGCCGGATGATCTCCTCCAGCTCCTCGGGGACGGCTGCCGCCATGTCCTCCGGCGTCGGGTACTTCGCGAAGAGCGCCGGGGTGGTCTGGTTGACCCGGAGGTCGGTGGTCTGGGCCGACAGCACGGTCGCCACCAGCAGCTGGAAGGGGTTGTCGAAGTCCAGCTCCGGGTGCGCGTACGGGTACAGCTCCGCGAGCGCCCGGTTGATCCTCCGTGCCCGCCGCACCATCGCCAGGTGGGACTCCGGCTTCTTCGGCCGCGCCGCCCTGGGCCTGGCCGTCCGGACCTTGCTCTCTGCCATGCAGGAAGGCTACGCCCCGCGACCGGTCGTGCGGGACCGATTGGCCCGCCGCCGCCACCGGCCGGCGCCGCGGTGTGCGGGCGGCCGCCGAAATCGGGTGACAGACCATCAGTCCGAGTACTTATGCTGAGTTCTGCATTGCTATTCATTCTAGGGAGAGGGACGGCCATGGCGGTCGCAGGGCCTCGGGGGTACCGCTCGTACACCGCGAACATGGGGCTGAAGGACTCGGCGGACGACTTCGCACTGGTGGTGTCCGAGGTGCCGGCGGTGTCGGCGGCGGTCTTCACCCGGTCGCGGTTCGCCGGACCGAGCGTGGTCCTGAGCAGGATCGACGCCGCGCCGCAGCGGAGCCGCGGGATGGTGGTCGTCGCCCGCAACGCCAATGTGGCGACCGGCCGGGTCGGTGCGCTGCACGCCGAGGAGGTCCGCCGGCTCGCCGCCGCGAAGGCCGGGGTGCTGCCGGAGGAGCTGGTGATCGGTTCGACCGGGGTGATCGGGCGCCCGTATCCGATGGAGCGCCTCCGCGCGGGCATCGGGGCGGTGCCGACGCCCCTGCCGGCGGCCGACTTCGAGGCCGCGGCGGCCGCGATCATGACCACCGACACCCGGCCCAAGTCCGTCCGCCTGCGCTGCGGGGCCGCGACCGTGGCCGGCATCGCCAAGGGCGTCGGCATGATCGAGCCCGACATGGCGACCATGCTGGCCTTCTTCTTCACCGACGCACGGATCGCTGCCGACCGGCTCGACGCCGTCTTCCGTCGGGTGGTCGACCGGACGTTCAACGCGCTCAGCATCGACACCGACACCTCGACCAGCGACACCGCCGCCGTCTTCGCCAACGGCCTGGCCGGGCCGGTGGACGAGGCGGAGTTCGAGGAGGTGCTGCACCGGGCGGCGCTCACCCTCGTCCGCAGCATCGCCTCGGACGGGGAGGGCGCGACCAAGCTCCTGGAGGTGCGGGTCACCGGCGCCCGCGACACGGCCCAGGCGAAGCGGGTCGGCAAGGCGGTGGTGAACTCCCCGCTGGTGAAGGCCTCCGTGCACGGGGCCGACCCCAACTGGGGCCGGATCGCGATGGCCGTCGGCAAGCTCTCCGACGAGGCCGACATCGTGCAGTCCCGGCTGCGCATCCACTACGGCGGGACGGAGATGTTCCCGCGGGAGCCGGACGCGGCGGCGCTGGTGCGGGCCCGGTCGCACCTCGCCGGGGCCGAGGTCGTCGTCCGGATCGACCTCGGCATCGCCGACGGGGAGTTCACGGTGTACGGCTGCGACCTGACCGAGGGCTACGTCCGGCTCAACGCCGGGTACACCACCTGACGCCGGGGCAGCAGCCGGGCCGTCAGTACGGCCGGTGTCAGCACTGCCAGAGGAAGGCGCCGCTGCCGCAGGGCTCGCAGGCGAAGGCGTAGGCGCAGCCGCTGCCGAAGTTCATCGCCGTGAGGGAATCCGGGCCCTCCTCCAGCTGGGCGACGAACACCATCTCCTGCCCGCAGGACGGACAGTCGGGCGTCTGCTCGTACTGGAGCCATTCGGGCTCTCCGCCGAGCCGTCCCAGCGGGGCCTCGGAGCGCGGTGCCAGTCGGGCCCGGGCGTAGTCCCCGCCGGGAGCCGCCCGGTAGGCGACGGCGCGCACCGCGCCGAGCAGGCGCGGGTCCTCGTCGTCCTCGTCGTGGCCTGCCGGGAGGTCGGGCAGCGGCAGCGGGCGGACGCCGTCGGCGGGCAGGACCAGCGCCCGGTTGCCGCCCGCGTCGGCACTCCACTCCTGGCAGCCGCCGGGGTCGTTCTGGCACATGAACAGCGCGAGCAGGCCCCGGCCCTCCGCGGCCCCCTCGCCGGCCTCCCGCCCGAGGTCGTCGAGCAGGATCTGGGCGAGGAACTGCATCGGCCCGCCGCAGGTCGCGCAGTCCGGCCAGTCCGTCCCGGCCGGGGCCAGCGGCACGCCGCCGGTACGGGTGAGCAGGGCGTCGGGCGCCATCGGGCCGGCGTCGGTCATCAGGATCGTCACGGCAGGCCACGATAGGGCGGGCCACCGACGCCGGCGGTGTCAGCCGGCCGCCGGGACGGCCCCGAGGTCCTTGCAGAGAGCGGTCGGGAAGGCAGGCTCGACGCGCTGCACGGCCGTGCAGCCCGCGCCGCCGGCCGAGGTGACCGCCGTCCACCCGGAGGCCGCCGCCCGGTAGAACCAGCGGGTGGTACGGACGTGGTTGTCGCAGCCGGGGCCGGGGTCGCCGCACACCGGGCCGGTCGGCGCCGAGAGGTCGAGGACGAGCCAGTGCCCGTCGCAGCCGCGCACCGTCCAGCCGGTGTGCTGCGGCGAGTCGGCGCCGGTCAGCGCCTGCCGGTACGAATCAGCGGTGCAGCCGGTCGGGGCAGGGTTGCAGCCGAGTTCCCCGCACCGGCGGAGGGCCGGCGGGGTGGCGCCCGCGGCGGTGAAGGAGTGAGTGCCGCCGACCAGGACGGTGCGGTCGCCGACCGGCGCCGGCAGCGGCACCTCGACGGTGGCGGCCTCCGAGCTCGTGCAGCCGGAACTCCGGTCCATGGAGCGGGACTCGAAGGTGATCCGGACATCCACCGCACCGGGGCGGGAGCCCGTCACCTCGCCTGTGAGTCCGCGGGTGCAGTTCTCGGCACCGGACGGGACCTTCACATCGACGACCAGGGAACGGCCGTCGGGCGTGGTGCGGACGGCGTCGACGGCGGAGACCCCCATCACCGTCCACGGGATCTCCGCGGCGTCCGGCCGGGTGCCCTGCCCGGTGACGGTGCTGCCGCACCCGGCGAGCACAGCGGCCAGCAGTGTGGTGAGCACGACGGCGAGCAGCGTACGGAGCCCGTTCTTCGGCAGGGCTGCGGGCTGTGCGGCACGCGCGGGCGTCATCGGTCCCCCCGGTTCGATCGTCCGCCGACCACCCTATCGGCGGCGCGTCAGAGGGGCTCGCCGCAGCGCACGTTCCACCGGCCGGCCCGGCCGCTGAGGTGGGTGGCGGTGAGCGGGCGGACGTCGAGGCGCCGGAAGGCGGCGGCAGGGGCGCCGAGGGCGTGCAGCGCGGCGGCGCGGACGGTGTCCGGTTCGACGACGGCGATCAGCGAGGCCGGCTCCTCGGGGAGGCCGTCCAGCCAGGCGGCGACCCGGTCGAGCAGCGCCTGCAGCGGCTCGCCGCCGTGCGGGGCGGCCGCCGGTTCGGCGAGCCAGCGGGAGAGGGCCTCCGGCTCGGTCGCGGCGACCTCGTCCAGGGTGCGGCCCCGCCAGCGGCCCACGGCGCAGCCGGCCAAGGCGGGTTCGTCGGCGGGCGCGGGCAGGCCGAGCGCCTCGGCGGTCTGCCGGCAGCGCGGGGACGGGGAGGCCAGCACCCGGCCGGCCGGGCGGAGGGTGCCGGCGGCTCGGGCGGCGGCGCGCAGCCCGTGGTCGTCGAGCGGTGAGCCGTCGTCGAAGCGGGCGGCGCGGGCGGCCTCGCTCATGGCCGCTGAGATCAATGTCACGCGCATGACCGCGTCCTCCCCCAACTCCGTCTGCCGGTGGGCGAATCGCCGCCGGTGAGGGCACGGCCGGGTGCCGCGGCGCGCCATTGGTGGTGAATGCGCCGTCCGCACGCCCTTGGCGGGCCCTGCCCTTGACGGTACCTTCTTGCCGATGTGCGACGGCACGACGGAAGCCCGGTGGAACTCCGGCACGGTCGCGCCACTGTGTGCCGACGGGTCGCCCCCTGCGGGAGGCGGGCTGTCGGTGAGTCAGACCCACTGCCGTCGACTGTGCACCATCTAGCGGGACGCGAGTTCCCGAGGAGGTCCTGCCATGGCCCAGTCCGCCGCTCCTGCGGTCGTCTCCCCCGTCGGCCAGTCCGCCGCACCGCTCTCCGTCAAGGCGATCCTGCCCTGGGCGGTGTTCTTCGGCATCCTGATGATGACCCTCGTCTACTTCGTCGGCGCCGAGCAGGGCGCCGTCTCCCTCATCGCCGGCGAGGACGTGCACGAGTGGGTGCACGACGGTCGCCACCTGCTCGGCTTCCCCTGCCACTGACGGGACGGGCACCGTGAACAACTCCACACCCGTCAGATCCCTGCTCGTCCGCGGCATGCTGGGCGGGCTGGGCGCAGCCGTGCCCGCCCTGCTGGTCGCCTACCTGCTGGGCGAGCCCCGGGTCGAAGCCGCCATCGCGTACGAGGAGTCGCAGCCCCACACCCACGAGCACGGGGTGGAGCTGGTGAGCCGGTCGATGCAGTCCACGGCCGGCCTCGCCACCGGCATCCTGGTGTTCGGCGTGGCGCTGGGCGGCATCCTCGCCCTGGCGTTCTGCTTCGCGCTGGGCCGGATCGGCCGCTTCGGCCCCCGGGCCACGGCGATGCTGGTCGCCGGCACCGGCCTGGTCGCCGTGTACGTCGTCCCGTTCCTCAAGTACCCGGCCAACCCGCCCGCGGTGGGTGATCCGGAGACCATCGGGCAGCGCACCACGCTGTACTTCCTGATGATGCTGCTGGGTCTGCTGCTGTCGATCGCCGCGGTGATCCTCGGCAAGCGGCTGGCACCGCGTCTGGGCAACTGGAACGCCTCGGTGGCCGCGGTGGCCGCGTTCGTCCTGGCCGTGGGCCTGGCGTACGCGTTCCTGCCGTCGTTCAACGAGGTGCCGGCGGACTTCTCGGCCACCCTGCTGTGGCAGTTCCGGCTGGCGACCTTGGCCGTGCAGGCCACCCTCTGGGTGGGCTTCGGCCTGGTCTTCGGCCACCTCGCCGAGCGCCTGCTGAACCCGAGGCCCGCTGCGGCGGCCGCACCGGATGCGGTGGCCTCGGCAGCCTGACAGGCAAGTGAGGGGGCGCGGGGGACTGCGCGGTTCGGATGCGGGCGTCACGACAGCCTCCGGATCGCGCAGCCCCCGCGCCCCCTCCGTTGCACCCGTGCGTCAGCCGCCGAGGTGGCGGCGGAGGAAGCGGAGGGCGGCCTCGTCGTCGTCCGGCCCGCCGGCTTCGTGGCCGTTGTAGCGCCAGACGTCGATCTGCTTCGGCCCGGCGTAGGCGTTGTGGGCGGCGAAGACCGTGGACGGCGGGACGATCTGGTCCATCAGGGCCGCGGAGAAGCGGGCCGGGGCGGTGGCGCGGGCGGCGAAGTGCACGCCGTCCATGTAGGAGAGGGTGCGGTGCACCTGTTCGTCGCGGCCGCGGTGGATGGCGAGGTAGTCGGCGATCTCCCGGAACGGGTGGGCGTCGGTGACGACCACGGCCCGCGGGAAGTCGCAGAGGAACGGCACGTGCGCGACGATCGCGGCGAGGTCGGGGACGAGGCCGGCCGCGGCGAGGGCGGTGCCGCCGCCCTGGCTGTTCCCCATGACGGCGACCCGGTCCGGGTCCACGGCGGGCAGGGTGCGTACGGCGTCGACGGCCCGCACGGCGTCGGTGAACAGCCGCCGGTAGTAGTAGCCGTGCGGGTCCTCGATGCCGCGGGTCATCACGCCGGGGACCTGCGGGCCCGCGGGGCCCGAGTCGGGGGTGTCGCCGCGGCTCCACACCGAGCCCTGCCCGCGGGTGTCCATCTGCAGGTGGGCGAAGCCGGCGGAGGCCCAGACGAGGTTCTCCAGGACGTGGCCGCGGCCGCCGCCGTAACCGACGTACTGGACGACCGCGGGCAGCGGTCCTCCGGCTCCGCGCGGGAGCCGCAGCCAGGCCCGGACGGGCTCGCCGGCGTACCCGGGGAAGGTGACGTCGAAGGTGTCGACGGTGGTCAGCCCGGTCGGCACGGGGACGGCGGTGGCCTCGCCGCCCGCGGCCCGGGCCTCGGCGAGGGTCTTCTGCCAGAAGGCGTCGAAGTCGGCGGGCTCGGTCTGGGTGCTGCGGTACGAGCGGAGTTGGTCCTCGGGCAGGTCGGTGAACAACGTCGGCTCCTTCGACGGTGGTGCGGCTGTGCTGTCGGGGTCCACCTGCCCCGGCCCCGGCCGCCGCACTCCGGGAAGCGGGGTCCGGAGTGCAGGAGGCCGGGGCAGGTGGGGTCCGGGGGCTACACCGTGTCGAAGGCGGGGTGCAGCCGGCGGGTGTGGTCGACGGTGCGGACGGGGCCGGTGAGCTCGACGGCCGCGGTGAGCCGCGGGTCGGTGCTGGAGGCCGCGAGGTGGATCTCCAGCGCGCCGGGTTCGACGATCCGGCGGCCGTCGCGCCCGGTGAAGGAGGCCAGGTCGGCGGGGACGGTGACGGTGATCCTGCAGGCCTCGCCCGCTTCGAGCGGCAGCCGCAGGTAGCCGATCAGCCGCTGGACGGGCTGCACCACGGAGGCGACCGGGTCGTGCAGGTAGACCTGCACCACCTCGGTGCCGGCCCGCCCGCCGGTGTTGCGCACGGTCAGCGCCAGCCGGAACTCGCCCGCGGTGTCGGCGAGGTCGTTCTCCACGGCGAGGTCCGACCAGTCGAAGGCGGTGTAGGTGAGGCCGTGGCCGAAGCCGTACGCCGGGGTCGGGTCGGTGCTGGAGACGTCGGTGGGTCCGGCGAGGCGGGCGGCCAGGTAGGAGGAGGGCTGGACGCCGGGGCGGCGGGGCACGCTGACCGGCAGTCGGCCGGAGGGGGCGACGCGTCCGCTGAGGACGCCGGCGACGGCTCCGGTGCCCTCCTCTCCGGGGAAGAAGGCCTGCACGATCGCGGCCGCCTCGGTGACGGCCCGGCCGAGTGCGTAGGGGCGGCCGGCGAGCAGGGTGACCACCACGGGGGTGCCGGTGTCGAGCAGGGCGTCGAGCAGCTGCTGCTGGACGCCGGGGAGTTCCAGGGACTCGGCGTCGCAGCCCTCGCCGCTGGTGCCGCGGCCGAAGAGGCCGGCCCGGTCGCCGAGGGCGAGCACCACGACGTCGGCGGCGCGGGCGGCGGCCACCGCCTCGGCGAAGCCGGCGGTGTCGGCGGTGTCGATGCCGGCGCCGGGCAGGGTGGTGATCTCGCTGTCCGGGAATTCGGCGGCCAGCGTCTCGCGCAGGGTGGGCAGCCGGACGCCGACCGGGGTGTCCGGGTGCTGGCGGCCGACGTGCACGGGGAAGGCGTAGCAGCCGAGCACGGCGGTCGGCTCGTCGGCGTTGGGGCCGACGAGGGCGATCCGGGCGGGCCGGGCGAGCGGCAGGGTGCCGTCGTTGCGGAGCAGGACGACGGCCTGTTCGGCGATCTCGCGGGCGAGTTCGCGGTTGCCGGCCGGGTCGAGGTCGACGGTGCCGCGGAGGGCGGCCGGGTCGCCGAGGTCGGCGCCGGCGAGCACGGCCGGGACGGGTGTCCAGTCGGGGTCGAGCAGGCCGAGTTCGGCCTTCTGGACGAGGACGCGGCGCAGCGCCCGGTCGATCAGTGCCTCGGGGACGCGGCCGTCGGTGACCGCCTCCAGGAGCGGTTCGCCGAAGGTCTTCACGGTGGGCAGTTCGACGTCGACGCCGGCGGCGAGGGCGGCACCGGCGGCCTCCGCCCAGTCGCCCGCGATGCCGTGCAGTGTCTTGAGGAAGCCGATGCCGAAGTAGTCGGCGACCACGGTACCGGTGAATCCCCAGGTGTCGCGGAGGAGTTCGGTGAGCAGGCGGTCGTCGGCGGCGGACGGCACGCCGTCGGTGTCGGTGTAGGCGTGCATCACGGACCGGACGCCGCCCTCGCGGACGGCCATCTCGAACGGCGGCAGGATGACGTCGGCGCGTTCCCGGGCGCCCATGCCGACCGGGGCGAGGTTGCGGCCGGCGCGGGAGGCGGAGTAGCCGGCGAAGTGCTTGAGGGTGGCGACGATCCCGGCGGACTCCAGGCCCTGCACGTACGCGGTGCCGACGGTGCCGACCAGGTACGGGTCCTCGCCGGCGGTCTCCTCGACGCGGCCCCAGCGGGCGTCGCGCACGACGTCCAGGACGGGTGCCAGGCCCTGGTGGATGCCGACCGAGCGCATGTCGGCGCCGATCGCGGCGGCCATCCGGCGGACCAGCGACGGGTTGAAGGTGGCGCCCCAGGAGAGCGGCACGGGGTAGGCGGTGGCCTTCCAGGCGGCGAAGCCGGCCAGGCACTCCTCGTGGGCGACGGCCGGGATGCCGAACCGGTTGGCGGCGGCGATCCGCTGCTGGGTGCGCAGCAGGGAGAGCGCGCCGGTCGCCGGGTCGACGGGGGCGGTGCCGAACGGCCGGGTGAGCTGCCCGAGTCCGTGCGGCAGCAGCCCGTCGAGGTCGGCCGCTGGCTCCATCTCGTTCTGGTACGGGGCGACTTCGCCGCCCTCGTCGGAGGCGCCCACCCAGACGCCGAACAGCTGGGCGATCTTCTCCCGGAGGGTCATCGCGGCGATCAGCGCGTCCGCCCGGGCCTGCGGGTCCAGGGCGGTGTCGTGCCAGGCGGGGACGGAGGAAGCGGTCTCTACGGCCAGGTTCACGATGTCGGTCACTTTCCTCCGACGCCCATGAGCCCCTGGACGAGGGCGCGGCGGGCGAACAGGTAGACGAGCAGGATCGGGATCATGGACAGCACGACGGCCGCCAGCAGCCCGGGGACGTTGATGCCGTACTGGGTCTGGAAGTCGTAGAGGCCGAGGGTGATCACCTTGGTCTCGTTCGACTGGGTCAGCACGAGCGGGAAGAGGAAGCCGTTCCAGGCCTGGAGGGCCGAGAAGACGGTGATGGTGGAGAGCCCGCCCTTGGAGAGCGGCAGCACCAGCTGGACGAAGACCCGCCAGGGGGCGGCGCCGTCCATCGCCATCGCCTCGTACAGCTCGGGGGTGATGTCGCGCATCACTCCGGTGAGGACGAGGGCGCAGACCGGGAGCGAGAACGCCGCGGTCGGCAGGATGACGCCGATGAGGTTGTCGTAGAGGCCGGCCTTGCTGATGACGTAGAACATCGGCACGATCACGGCCTGCGCAGGGATGGCGAGGCCGAGCAGGAACAGCCGGAACACCAGGGTGGTCGTCCGGCCGCGGCTGCGCACGATGGCGTACGACAGCGGCGGCACGACGAGCAGCACGATGGCGACCACGCTGACCGTGACGATGACGGTGTTGAGGAAGTACTGGCCGAAGCCGCCCTCGAGGTCGTCCAGGTAGTTCTGCAGGGTCAGGTGCCGGGGCAGTCCGAGCGGGCCGCTCTGTGCGTAGTCGGAGCGGCTCTGCAGGGTGGCGGCCAGCATGGTGTACAGCGGCAGGCCGACGACGAACAGCCAGACCAGCGAGCCGAATCCGGCCAGGATGTTGGGTCGTTGCCTCATCACAGGCCCTCCGAGGTGCTGCGCATCCGGTCGTAGCCGGAGAGCCGGACGACGGCGAGCGAGATGACGGTGGCCACCAGGACGAGCAGCAGGGCGACGGCCGAGCCGGTGCCGAAGTCGAAGCCCTTGAAGGCCTTTTGGTACATGTAGTAGGCGCTGATGGTGGTGTCGGTGCCGGGCCCGCCCTGGGTGAGGATGAGCACGGTGTCGAAGGTGGTGAGGCCGCCGACCACCATGAGGATCACCGAGGTGATGATCGCGTTGCGCAGTTGCGGCAGCGTGATGTGGAAGAACTGCCGTACGGTGCCGGCCCCGTCGATCGCGGCGGCCTGGTAGAGCACCTGCGGAACGGCGCGCGCCGCGCCCTGGTAGATCAGGGTGTGGAACGGGGTGAACTGCCAGGCACCGACGAGCACCAGCACCCCGATCGCCCCGGTCTGCGTGCCGAACAGGTTGCCGTCGCCGAAGAGCCACTCGGCCTCGGCGGGGATGCCGAAGTTCGGGTCGAGCAGGGCCCGCCACAGCACCGAGACGGCGGTGGCGGAGAGCAGCAGCGGCACGAAGTAGATCGCCGACAGCACCGCCCGGTTGCGCTGGTGCCCGGCCGCCCAGACCCCGAGCAGGATGCTGATCGGGGTCTGGACGGCCACGCCGAGCAGGGTGAGCAGCAGGCTCAGCCACAGGCTCTTGACCATCACGGGGTCGTCGAACAGCCGGTTCCAGTTGTCGAGTCCGGCGAATTCCGGCGAGCCGAGACCGTTCCAGCGGGTGAACGAGAGCACGGCGACCAGGACGAGCGGAACGATCGCGAAGAGGACGAAGAAGACCGTGGCGGGGAGCGCCCAGGCGAAGCCCGGGCGGGTCACCGCGGTGCCCGCCCGGCTCGCCGGTCGGCGCCGCGTCACGGCCCCGGTGGCAAGAGTTGTGGTCATGGTGCGGCCCGTCTGGTGTCAGGAGTTCGGCAGGGCCTGCATGGCCTTGATGAAGCCGTTCTCGTCGATCTGGCCGTTGAAGAACTGCTGGACGGCCTGGTGGATGGGCGTGATCGCGGCCGGCGGGTACGCCTGGTCCCAGGACAGCTGGAACGAGGGCGCGGCCTTCACCAGGTCGAACTGGAAGGTGGAGTAGGCCGGGTTGGCGGCGCTGCTGAGGAACTTGGGCGTGTTGGCGGTGGTCGGCAGGTTGCCGATCGCCAGCTGCCCCTGCACGAACTCGTCGGAGTACTGCAGCTTGAGGAACTCGGCGACGGCCTCGGGGTGCTTGGTCTTCTTCAGCACCGAGTAGAAGTTGTTGGTGTTGCCGACGACGTTCTTCGGGTCGCCCTTGCCTCCCGCGACGGTCGGGAAGGAGCCGTAGCCGAGGCTGGACTTGGTGAAGTCCGGGTTGGCGTCCTGCTGGGTGGAGTACTCCCAGGAGCCCATCAGCTCGAAGGCCGCCTTGCCGCGGGCGAGCAGCGCCGGGGAGCCGCCGTCGGTGAACTTCACCGAGTCGAAGTTGGTGCCGAACGCGCCCGCGTCGATCAGCTGCTTGAGCATGCCGAGGGCCTTCTTGCTGTCCTCGCTCGCCCAGGCCGCCTTGTCGCCGCCGAGCGCCTTCTTGAACAGCTCGGGGCCGGCGACGCGGTCGTAGAGGTACTCGAACCACATCAGGGTGGGCCACTGGTCGCCGCCGCCGAGGGCGATCGGGGTGACGCCCTTGCCCTTGAGCGTCTGCACCGCGGCGAGCAGTTCGTCGAAGGTCTTGGGCGCGGCCACGCCGGCGTCGGCGAGCACCTTGGTGTTGCTGAAGAGCAGCACCGGCTGGGTGCCGCGCATCGGGACGCCGTAGGACTTGCCGTCGATCACCGCTGTGTCGAACACCGAGGAGAGGAAGTTGGCCTTGAGGCCCGGCTCCTTGGCGATCATGTCGTCGAGCGGCATCAGCAGTCCGGCGTCGACGAAGGGCTTGATGCTGCCGCCGCCCCAGTTGAAGAAGACGTCCGGGGCCTGCTTGGTGTTGATGATCGTCTGGAGCTTCTGCTGGTAGTCGGCGCCCGGAATGGTGTCCAGGACGGCCTTGACCTTCGACGTCTTGTTGAAGGTCTCGACGATCTGCTTCTCGACCTTGTTGGTGGCGTCCCCGTAGACCAGGACGTGGATCTCGCCGGAGCCGCTGTCGGCCGAGGAGCCGGAGCCGCTGCCGCAGGCCGTCAGGGTGATCCCGAGGACGACTGCCGCGCTGCCGGCGGCCAGTGCACGGGAGAGCCGAGCGTGTCTTCTCATCGCGGTGCCTTTCGAAATGTTTCGGCATCATCGCCGAAATTCTTGGCGCGCTGTGACGCTAAGACCGCCCCTCGGGAGGGGTCAACCCCCGGTTCCGCAGTTACCAGAACGTGACCTTGGACACGTGCCCTATGCTGCACGGCATGCGCGAAGAGGAGGAGAGCGGGCGAGTCACCCTCGCCCAGGTGGCCGAGGAGGCCGGCGTCTCCGTTTCCACGGTTTCGAAAGTTCTCAACGGGAGGCAGGACGTCTCCCGGCCGACCAGGCTCAAGGTCGAGCGCCTCCTGGAGATCCACGGCTACCAGCGCACGCCCAAATCGGCCTGGGAGGCGCCGCTCATCGAGATCGTCTTCCACGAGCTCGACAGCATCTGGGCGATGGAGCTGATCCGCGGGGTCGAGGACGTCGCCAAGGAGCACGACGCGAGCGTGGTGCTCACCGAGAGCGGCACCCGGCACTCCCCGGCCCCGGGCTGGATCGAGGGCGTGCTGCGCCGCCGGCCGCTCGGCGTGGTGCTGGTCTTCTCCAGCCTCCCGCTCGAGGTCAAGCAGCAACTGCGGTCGCGCGCCATCCCGTTCGTCATCATCGACCCGGCCGGTGACCCCGAGCCCGACGTGCCGTCGGTGGGTTCGGCGAACTGGTCCGGCGGCCTCGCCGCCACCCGCCACCTGATCGAGTGCGGGCACCGGCGGATCGCCATCATCACCGGTCCCGAGGACATGCTCTGCTCGCTGGCCCGGCTGGACGGCTTCCGCTCAGCGATGGGCATGGCCGGGCTGGAGATCCCGCCGGACTTCGTCTCCTTCGGCGACTTCCACGTCGAGGGCGGGCGGCGCCGGGCCATGGAGCTGCTGGCCAGGCCCGACCGGCCGACCGCGATCTTCGCCGGCAGCGACCTGCAGGCTCTCGGCGTGCTGGAGGCGGCCCGGGTGCACGGGCTGAAGGTGCCGGACGACCTCTCGGTGGTCGGCTACGACGACGTCGCCGTCGCCCAGTGGACCAGCCCGGCGCTGACCACCGTTCACCAGCCGCTGCGGCAAATGGCCGAGGAGGCCGCGCAGATGCTGCTCCGGATGCGCGCCGAGGGCGGCACCGCCACCCGGCTGGAGCTCGCCACCAGCCTGGTCGTCCGCAAGAGCACCGCACCGCCGCCGCCCGCCTGAGGACAGGTGGTCCGAAAACGGTCGGCGCCGGTCGCGCCATCTTTCCGGGGCCTCCGGCGCGGACAGCCGCGGTGGATTTCGGCAAGGTCTTGCAGAAAGTTACATTCATACTTGCGGGTAACCTTGACTCCCCGCCCCAGCCGGGCGCATCGTCGGGGAGTACGCCGCCACCACCCCGCGCGGCCCCTCCTCCTGTGCCATCCCCGCAGGTCAGCCGCCCCATCCGCTGACGGTCGCGCCCCCACGCGACCGCCTGTGCCGTCCGAGGAGGGCCAGCCCCCATGACCATCGGCCTCCCCCCGGCCGGGGCCCGTCCACGCCCCGCCGCCACCACCGCTTCCGCCGTCCCCGCCCTGCGGTCCGGCCGCCTCGCCTACCACCACCCGCTGTGGCTGGTCACCGTGCCCACCACCCACCACGACGGCCGCACCGGCACCCAGAGCTTCGTCGTCCGCGCCCTCACCGCGCAGGACGCGATGGCCGGCGCCGGCCGCCGCGCGCACGACGACAGCGCCCGGACCCGCCGCCGCGGCGCCCGCATCGACCTCCGCAACGCCAGCGCCGTCCTGCACCGCTGACCGCCGCCGGCCGGTGCCTCAGCCGGCACCCGCCCCGGCCCGCAGGATCCGGGCCAGCGCCTCGGCGTACGGCTGCGGCCGGCGCCGCCGCGCCACCGCGATGCCGAAGTGCCGGGCCGGCCCCGGCGGCCGCACCGGCACCACCCGGGCGCCCGGGAACGGCGGGTCCAGTGCCACCGAGGGCACCAGCGAGACGCCCACCCCGGCGGCGACCAGCGACCGGGCGAAGAAGTAGTCCGTGGTGCTGCCCGCGACCTGCAGCCGGAAGCCGGCCAGCGCCGCGTGCCGGTGCAGGAAGGCCTCGGTCTTCGAGCAGCCCACCACCCAGCGGTCGTCGGCGAGTTCGGCGAGGTCCAGGTCCTCGCGGCCGGCCAGCGGATGCCCGTCCGGCAGCACCACCGAGAGCGGGTCCTCCATCAGCGGCGTCCAGTCGAGGCCCGAGCGGTCGCCGGGCTGCACCGGCAGCGGCCCGTCGAAGTGGTAGGCGATCGCCAGGTCAGCGGCGCCCTCGCGGACCATCGGCAGGCTGTCCTCCGGCTCCCGCTCCAGCACGTGCAGCTCGGCCTCCGGATGCTCGGCCGCGAACCGGGCCAGCGCCGCGGGCAGCAGGTGCCGGCCGCCGGTGGTGAAGGTGGCGACGGTGAACCGCGGGCGGGGCGCCTTCAACCGGTCGATCTGCTCGCGGGCGTGCCGCAGCTCGGCACCGATCGCGCCGGCCGCCTCGACCATCAGCCGCCCGGCCTCGGTGAGCGTGACACCGCGCGTCGAACGCTCCACGACCAGTGTCCCCAGGCCCCGCTCCAGCGCCGCGACCTGCTGCGACACCGCGGACGGGGTAAGCAGCAGCGCGGCCGCCGCCCGGTTGAAGCTCCCGTGCTCGGCGACCGCCTGCAGCACCCTGAGCCGTTGGACGTCGATCACCGCACCCTCCCCGGTCGACAGCTGGGCTTACGACTGCATCAGCAGGCCGCCAGTTCCGCTGGTGACGATACGGCAGGAGGGTGGAGCCATGAGAAGCGTCTGCGTCATCGGCGGAAGCCGGTACTTCGGCCTGCACCTCGTCTCCCTCCTCCAGGAGTCCGGCGCCCGCGTCACCCTGGTCAACCGCGGCTCCGCCGCCCCTCCCCCGGGCGTCACCCACCTCGTCGCGGACCGGTCGGACGAGGCCGCGCTGGCCGCCGCCCTCGGCGGGCGCACCTTCGACGCGGTCGTCGACCAGGTGCTCTACACCCCGGCGCAGGCCGACGTGGCCTGCCGGGTCTTCGCCGGCCGCACCCCGCGCTACGTGATGACCTCCACCATGGAGGTCTACGACCCGGCGACCTCCCCGCTCGTCCCGGCCTCCGCCGCCCCGGTCGCCGAGTCGCAGGTCGACCCCGCCCGCTGGGCCGTCGACCTCGGGCTGCCCTGGCACGACCCGCAGGCACTCGCCCGGCACTTCGACGAGGCGACCGGCTACGCCGAGGGCAAGCGGCAGGCCGAGGCCGTCCTCGCCCGAACGGCGCCGTTCTCCTGGGCGAGCATCCGCAGCGCCCACGTGCTCGGCGGCGGTGCCCAGGACTTCACCGGGCGCCTCGCCCACTACGTCGACCGGATCGCCGCCGGCCGCCCCGTCGCGGTGCACGAGGACGCCCGGCCGACCTCCTTCGTCCACCACCGCGAGATCGCCGCCGTCCTGGCGTGGGCCGCCGCCGCGGAGGCCACCGGCCCGCTGAACGCCTGCTCGCACGGCGCCCTCACCGCCGTCGACCTGGGCCGACTGGTCGCCGACCGGCTCGGCACCACCGCGCACTTCGAGCCCGCGGACGGCGGTGCCGCCTCCCCGTACTCCTTCGACCGCTCGTACGCCATGGACAACGCGCGCGCCACCGGGCTCGGCTTCCGCTTCTCCCGGACGGCCGACTGGCTGCCCAGCGCGATCGACGAGGCCGCCGCGGCCGGGAAGGCGGCCTGAGATGCAGCAGCGCGCCATCGGCGGCACGACCGTCTCCGCGATCGGCCTCGGCACCATGCCGCTGTCCGTCGAGGGCCGCCCCGACGAGCAGGCCGCGACCGCCACGATCCACGCCGCACTGGACGCGGGCGTCACCCTGATCGACACCGCCGACTCCTACCACTGGCACGCCGGCGAGCAGGGCCACAACGAGCGCCTGATCGCCCGCGCCCTCGCCTCCCGGGGCGGCGACCGCGCCCGGGTGCTGGTGGCCACCAAGGGCGGCCGCGGCCGGCCCGGCGACGGCTCCTGGACGGTCGACGGCCGCCCCGACCACCTCCGGCGGGCCTGCGAGGAGTCGCTGCGGCGGCTCGGCACCCAGGCGATCGGCCTCTACCAGTTGCACAAGCCGGACCCGCAGGTGCCGTGGGCCGAGTCGGTGGGCGCCCTCAAGGACCTGCTGGACGCCGGGAAGATCCTCGCCGCGGGCATCTCCAACACCGACGCGGCACAGATCCTCCAGGCCCGTGCGATCCTCGGGCCCGCCCTGGTCTCCGTGCAGAACCGCTACTCCCCCGCCGTCCGCACCGCCGAACCGGAACTGCGGCTCTGCGAGGAGCTCGGCCTGGCCTTCCTGCCGTGGAGCCCGCTCGGCGGCCTCTCCCGCAGCTCCCTGGACGGCCCCTCCGACCTCGGAGCCGCCGACACGCCCTTCCACCGGGTCGCCGCCGCCCGCGGCGTCTCCCCGCAGCGCATCTGCCTGGCCTGGCTGCTGGCCCTCTCCCCGGCGGTCGTCCCCATCCCGGGCGCGAGCCGTCCGGCCACGATCCGAGACTCCGCACTCGCCGCCGACACCGTCCTGGACGCCGCCGAACTCGCCCTGCTCCCCGGCCGACCGGCCACCGGATAACCGGCGGTACGGGCCCGCACCGCTGGTACGGGCGGGTGCGAATGGCCCCGTAGGACGCTCCGCTGCCGACCCCTCCTCATATGATCGGAGCGACATGCGCCATCCTTGGTGGTGAGAAACACCACCGGACGATGCAGGAGGAAGCACGTGGACGACGTTCTTCGCCGCGCCGCGCTGTTCGCAGCCCTCGACGACGACCAGGCTGCCGAGCTGCGCGCTTCCATGACCGAGGTGACCCTCGCCCGCGGCGAGTCGCTGTTCCACGAGGGCGATCCGGGCGACCGGCTCTACGTCGTCGTCGAGGGCAAGGTGAAGCTGCACCGCGCCTCGCCGGACGGCCGCGAGAACATGCTCGCCGTGCTCGGCCCCAGCGAGATGATCGGCGAGCTGTCGCTCTTCGACCCGGGCCCGCGCACCGCCACCGCCACCGCGCTGACCGAGGTCAAGCTGCTCGGCCTCGGCCACGGCGACCTGCTGCCGCTGCTGCACGCCCGCCCCGAGGTTTCGATCGCGCTGCTCCGCGCCATCGCCCGTCGGCTGCGCCGCACCAACGACGTCATGTCCGACCTGGTCTTCTCGGACGTGCCCGGCCGCGTCGCCAAGGCGCTGCTCGACCTCTCCCGCCGCTTCGGCGTGCAGTCGGAGGAGGGCATCCACGTCTCCCACGACCTCACCCAGGAGGAGCTGGCCCAGCTGGTCGGCGCCTCCCGCGAGACGGTCAACAAGGCACTCGCCGACTTCGCCGGCCGCGGCTGGCTGAAGCTGGAGGCCCGCGCGGTCGTCCTGCTCGACGTCGAGCGCCTCTCCCGCCGCTCCCGCTGACCGGGCTTCGCCCGGGCCCACTGGCAACCGCTCAGGGGGCGCCGGGCGAACCGCTCAGGGGCGCAGTTCCCCGCGCCCCTGGGTGGTCGCCCCACAGGTCGATGAGCCCTAGATGAGGCCGTGGTCCTCCAGGTAGCTGAGCTGGGCCCGGACGGACAGTTCGGCGGCCGGCCACAGGGCCTTGTCCACGTCCGCGTAGACCCGCGCGACCACCTCGGGGGCGGTGCGGCAACCGGCCTCCACGGCCGTCTCCACCTGGGCCAGCCGGGCCGCCCGGTGGGCGAGGTAGTAGTCGACGGCGCCGAGCGCATCGGCCAGCACCGGGCCGTGCCCGGGCAGCACGGTGCGCACGCCGTGTTCCGCCGCCATGGTGTGCAGCCGGCGCAGTGAGTCCAGGTAGTCGCCGAGCCGGCCGTCCGGGTGGGCGACCATCGTGGTGCCCCGGCCGAGCACGGTGTCGCCGGTGAGGATGGCGCCGTCCGCGGGCAGGTGGAACGTCAGCGAGTCGGCGGTGTGCCCGGGGGTGCCGACCACCCGGATCTCCAGCCCGCCGACCTCCAGCACCTCGCCGGGCCGCAGGCCCTCCTCGCCGAGGCGCAGGGCCGGGTCCAGCGCGCGCACGTGCGTACCGGTCAGCTCGGCGAAGCGGGCGGCGCCCTCGGCGTGGTCGTGGTGCCCGTGGGTGAGCAGGGTCAGCGCGATCCGCTTGCCCTGCTGCTCGGCGGCGTCGACGACGCGGCGCAGGTGGCCCTCGTCGAGCGGGCCCGGGTCGACGACGACCGCGAGGTCCGAGCCGGGTTCGGACAGCAGCCAGGTGTTGGTGCCGTCCAGGGTCATCGGGGAAGGGTTGGGCGCCAGCACGCAGAGCGCCCGCGGGGTGGCCCCGCCGCCGACGGTGGCGGCGGGGTCGCCCGGAAGAAGACCGCTCACCGGCCGCCCTCGCTGTGGACCAGTGCGCGCGCGGGCAGTTCGCGCACGAGCGCACGCACCGCGGTGCGCTCCTCGACCTCTCCGTCGCAGGCGACGGCCCTCGGGGTGAGGCTGCGGGCGGGCAGGGTGTGCGCCGTCCGGCGAGCCACGTCGTTGTGGTTCATCGGCCAGTGTCCTTCCGTGTGTTCGGTTCGCCCGGCGCGGGGATCACGCCGGGAAGTCTCCGTCGATGGTCAGCTCGTCATACCCGGCCCACCGGACGGTCATTCGGTCGCCGGCCACCTCGGCGCGGCCCAGGACCGGCGCGACGGTGCGCCGGGCGGCCGCCTCCAGGGCGCCCGTTGCGGTCCGCACCGGCAGCAGTTCGCGCAGCACCGTCACGGTGGGGGGCAGCATGCCGTAGCGGCCCTCTGCGTACCCGGCGACGGCCTCGGCCGGGGACAGCCAGGCCACCCGGTCCGCCTCGCCGACCTGGTCGGCCGCGGACTGGCCGTCCGGCAGCGCCGCCACGAAGAACCAGGTGTCGTACCGGCGCTCCTCGAACTCCGGGGTGATCCAGCGCGCCCAGCCGGCCAGCAGGTCGCTGCGCAGCACCAGGCCGTGCTTGTGGAGGAACTCGGCGAAGGAGAGCTCGTGGGCCTCCAGTGCGGCCCGCTCGGCGGACCAGTCGCGGGCGTCGGCGGTGGAGTGCGCGTCGGGGCCGGCGAGCAGCACGCCGGCCTCCTCGAAGGTCTCCCGGACGGCCGCGCAGACCACCGCCTGCGCGGTGCGGGCGTCGGTGCCGAGGCGGACGCCCCACTCCGCGGGCGAGGGGCCGGCCCAGGCGAGCTCGGCGTCGGCGTCCCGGGGGTCGACCCCGCCGCCCGGGTAGGCGTACATGCCGGCGGCGAACGCCATCGAGGTGCGGCGGCGCAGCAGGTAGGCCTCCGGTCCGTCGGCGCCGTTGCGCAGCAGCACGACGGTGGCCGCGGCCTTGGGCACGGCCGGGGTCAGCTCGCCGGCCGCGACCGCCCTGATGCGGGCGGGCCAGCCGGGAGGCATCGGGGCCGACGGTGCGCGATCATCCATGCCCCGGATGCTAAGCGCGCGGGGGTGGGGTTGGACAGAGCCCACCCCACCCGACGTGCGTCGCGGTGCTCAGGCGCCGGCGCGGACGCGGACCTGGATCTCGACCTCGACCGGGGCGTCCAGCGGCAGGACGGTGACGCCGACGGCGCTGCGGGCGTGCACGCCGGCCTCGCCGAGGACCTCGCCGAGCAGTTCGCTGGCGCCGTTGACGACGGCGGGCTGGCCGGTGAAGTCGGGGGCGGAGGCGACGAAGCCGACGACCTTGACGACCTGCTCGATGTTGTCGAGGTCGCCGATCACGGACTTCACCGCGGCGAGGGCGTTGAGCGCGCAGATCTGCGCCAGTGCCTTGGCCCGCTCGGCCGTCACCTCGGCGCCGACCTTGCCGGTGTGCTGCAGCTTGCCGGCCACCATGGGCAGCTGGCCGGAGGTGAACACGTGGTCGCCGGAACGGACGGCCGGCACGTAGGCCGCCACCGGCGGGGCCACGTCGGGGAGGGTCAGGCCGAGTTCGGCCAGCTTCTCCTCAACCTTGCTCATCAGCTCTTCTCCCGCTTGAGGTAGGCCACGAGCTGCTCGGGGTTGTTCGGGCCGGGCACGACCTGGACGAGCTCCCAGCCGTCCTCGCCCCAGGTGTCCAGGATCTGCTTGGTGGCGTGCACGAGAAGCGGCACGGTGACGTATTCCCACTTGGTCATGGGGGTGACTCTAGACGGTCCGGCTTCCCGGCCCGCGACGCCACGGGGCCGCGGCCGCGGGGCCCGGCGCAGGGCCGCGGTGTGAGGTGGGCCACAAAGGGGGCATGAATCCGGCCGGGCACCCGGATGGTCCCGCCATCGGCGGCGTCGGCTGGTTACCCTCGCCAGGGAGGGGCACCCGTGCGGTGCCCGGTCGACGCAGGACGGAGACGGAGCGTGGCGAGCACCCCCGGCCCATCGGGGCAGGCCGACCCCGACTGGGAGGGGGTCCGGCTGCACGTCGTCAGCGGCAAGGGCGGCACCGGGAAGACCACGGTCGCGGCGGCGCTGGCCATGGCACTGGCGGCCGACGGCGGCCGGACGCTGCTGATCGAGGTCGAGGGCCGGCAGGGCATCGCCGAGCTGTTCGGGATGGCGGCGCTGCCGTACGAGGAGCGCAAGGTCGCCTCGGTCTCGCAGGCCAGGCTGGGGCTGCCCGGCAGCGGACAGGGCGAGGTGTACGCGCTGGCGATCGACACCGAGCTGGCGCTGCTGGAGTACCTGGAGATGTTCTACAAGCTGGGCCGGGCCGGCAAGGCGCTGCAGAAGGTCGGCTTCGTGGACTTCGCCACCACGATCGCGCCGGGCGTGCGGGACGTCCTGCTGACCGGCAAGGCCTGCGAGGCGGCCCGGCGCAAGGGCCCGGACGGCCGCCGGGCGTACGACGCGATCGTGATGGACGCGCCGCCCACCGGCCGGCTGACCCGCTTCCTGAACGTCAACGAGGAGGTGGCCGGGCTGGCCAGGTTCGGCCCGATCCACGGTCAGGCGCAGGCGGTGATGAGGGTGCTGAAGTCCCCGGAGACCGCGGTGCACTTCGTGACGCTGCTGGAGGAGATGCCGGTGCAGGAGACCGTGGACGGCATCGCCGACCTGCGGGAGGCGCAGCTGCCGGTGGGCGGGGTGATGGTCAACATGGTCCGTCCCCCGGTGCTGGACGCGGCCGCGGTGGCCGCGGTGGACGGTGACCACCGGGAGGAGGTCGCCGTGGCGCTGGGCGAGGCCGGGCTGGGCGGCCGGTCGCGCAAGCCGGAGACCGTCCGGGCGGCGGTGGAGCCGCTGCTGGGCCCGCTGCTGGAGCAGGCCAGGGAGCACGCCGAGCGGGTCGAGCTGGAGCGCGAGCAGCGCGCCGACCTGCAGCGCTCAAAGCTGCCGACCTACGAGCTGCCGCTGCTGGGCGAGGGCGTGGACCTGGGCGGGCTGTACCGCCTCGCGGGCGAGCTGAAGCGGCAGGGGGCGGCATGACCGCGGCGGGCACCCGGAAGCCCCGGCAGGCGTCCGTGCTGGACGTGGATGCGCTGATCGACGACCCGGAGACCCGGATCGTGGTCTGCTGCGGCTCCGGCGGCGTCGGCAAGACCACCACGGCGGCGGCGATCGGGCTGCGGGCGGCGGAGCGCGGCCGGAAGGTGGTCGTGCTGACCATCGACCCGGCCCGGCGGCTCGCGCAGTCGATGGGCCTGACCGAGCTGGACAACACCCCGCGGCTGGTCAAGGGCGCCCAGGGGCCCGGCGAGCTGCAGGCCATGATGCTCGACATGAAGCGGACCTTCGACGAGGTCGTGCTGGCCCATGCCGAGCCGGAGCGGGCGAAGGCGATCCTGGAGAACCCGTTCTACCAGTCCCTGTCGGCCGGCTTCGCCGGCACGCAGGAGTACATGGCGATGGAGAAGCTCGGCCAGCTGCGCGCCGAGGACCGCTGGGACCTGATCGTCGTGGACACCCCGCCGTCCCGTTCGGCGCTGGACTTCCTGGACGCGCCGAGCCGGCTGGGCTCCTTCCTGGACGGGAAGCTGATCCGGCTGCTGACCGCGCCGGCCAAGGTCGGCGGGCGCAGTGCGATGAAGTTCCTGAACGTGGGCGTGGGGCTGCTCACCGGCACCCTCGGCAAGATCTTCGGCGCCCAGCTGCTGACGGACATCCAGACCTTCGTCGCGGCGATGGACTCGATGTTCGGCGGCTTCCGGGAGCGCGCCGACCGCACGTACCAGCTGCTCAAGGCGCCGGGCACGGCCTTCCTGGTGGTGGCGGCCCCGGAGCGGGACGCGCTGCGCGAGGCGGCGTACTTCGTGGACCGGCTGGCCGCGGACGAGATGCCGCTGGCGGGGCTGGTGCTGAACCGGGTGCACGGCACGGGCGCGCCGCAGCTGACCGCGGAACGGGCCCTGGCGGCGGCGGAGGCGCTGGAGGAGAACGGCTCGCAGACGTCGTCGGTGGCGGCCGAGACGCTGGCGGTCGGACTGCTGCGGCTGCACGCCGAGCGGGTGCAGATCATGGCGCGGGAAATGCGCACCCGGGACCGGTTCGTCTCGGTCTACCCGGACGTGCCGATCGTCGAGGTGGCCGCGCTGGCCGGAGACGTCCACGACCTGGACGGACTGCGGGCCATCGGTGATCGCCTGGGCACCACCGACCCCGCGGGCGCGGTGAACTGAGCGCCCGCCAGGTGTGGTGTCCCGGCCGACGGCGGACCGCAGGGCCCGCCGCCCGCTCAGCCCGCCTGTGCGTAGTCCGTCAGCACCACACCGGTGGCCAGCGAGGCCTCGTACTCGGTGCGGGCGGTCTCCAGCAGTCGGCGCCACGAGACCACCGTGGGCCTGCGGCGAAGCAGTGCCCTGCGCTCGCGCTCGGTCATCCCTCCCCAGACGCCGAACTCCACCCGGTTGTCCAGTGCGTCGGCAAGGCACTCCGTGCGCACCGGGCAGCCACTGCACACCGCCTTGGCGCGGTTCTGCGCCGCCCCCTGCACGAACAGCTCGTCCGGATCACTAGTGCGGCAGGCCGCCTGCGCACTCCAGTCGTCCACCCAGCCCATTTCGGCGCCGTCCTCTCCCGAATCGGGGCTCCCCCACGGCGGCAACGGCATATTCACCGCTGCCAGTTGAGGACGTTACGGAAGAACGGCAGCGAGCAACAGCCCCTTCGGGCTCAATCTCGCATGGCCCAATCGGACTATGGGTGCCCGGAAGCTCACTCGTTGGAGTGATCGCAGGTCACGGGTCTTGCCAGAACCCTCAGGACCACTCTCGTCACACTGCGCAACCGGGTATCGCCCGTCACAGCTGGACGGCGGGCGGCAAACCCGGGCGAATCGGACAATTCTCATCACTCACAAGAGTGATGACGATAAACAGAGCGAAGCTGTCGCAGTTCTGTGACAAGCGTAGGCGAACACCTGCCCCCCTGTACGGGAATCGGCGACGTAGTGTTCTCCCCATGGCGACTCAGCGACCCTTGGGCTCCGCACTCGACAAGGCAGGGCTCGGCATCAAGCTCCTCGGCACCAGCGTGCTGGCCGGGATCCTGGTGGCCGGAATGGCCCTGCCGGCCGTCGGCGCACTCGGACTGACCGCCAAGGACACCGCCGACAGCTTCGACGACATCCCGAGCGACTTCACCACGCCCCCGCTCTCCCAGGCGTCCATGATCTACGACGCCAAGGGCGGCGTGATCGCCAAGGTCTACGACCGCGACCGCACCATCCTCACCAAGGAGCAGATGGCGCCGATCATGCGCCAGGCCCAGGTCGACATCGAGGACAGCCGCTTCTACGAGCACGGCGCCGTCGACCTCAAGGGCGTGCTGCGCGCGATCACCAAGAACGCCGAGGCCGGATCCGCCACCCAGGGCGCCTCCACGCTCACCCAGCAGTACGTGAAGAACGTCTTCGTCGAGCAGGCCGGCGACAACCAGGAGGCCTTCCTGGACGCCACCCGCAAGAGCCTCGGCCGCAAGGTCCAGGAGCTGAAGTACGCCATCAAGCTGGAAGAGGACCTGACCAAGGACCAGATCCTCACCAACTACCTCAACATCACGTTCTACGGCCACCAGGCGTACGGCGTCGAGTCCGCCTCCACCCGGTACTTCAGCAAGAGCGCCAAGGACCTCACCCTCCCCGAGGCCGCCATGCTCGCCGGCCTGGTGCAGAACCCCTCGGCCTACGACCCGATCCTGCACCCCAAGGCCGCCGAGGCCCGCCGGAACACCGTGATCAACAAGCTGCTGGAGAACAAGCACATCACGCCGGAGCAGGCCAAGGAGGCCATCGCCACCCCGCTCGGCATCAAGTACAAGGAGCCGCTGAACGGCTGCATCACCGCGCAGTCCGGCATGGGCTTCTTCTGCGACTACGTGCGCCACGCGGTCAAGCAGGACCCGGTCTTCGGCAAGACCGCGGCCGACCGCCAGAAGCTGTGGAGCCAGGGCGGCCTCAAGATCTACACCACCATCGACCCGGACAAGCAGGAGGCGGCCTACAAGGCGGTCACCACCAAGGTCCGGCCGACCGACACGGTGTCCGCCGCGATGACCATGATCAAGCCGGGCACCGGCGAGATCCTCGCGATGGCCCAGACCCGCCCCTACGGCCTGGACTCCAAGCAGAACCAGACCGTCCTCAACCTCAACGTCGACGCCGCGATGGGCGGCGGCAACGGCTTTGCCCCGGGTTCGACCTTCAAGCCGGTCCTCGCCGCGGCGGCGCTCGAGGCGGGCATCCCGATCGACCAGCAGTACCCCTCGCCGTACAAGATGGACTACCCGCGGATGACCACCTGCGACGGCACCTGGAACGAGAAGGGCGTGCCGGTCGAGAACGAGAGCTCCGGCGAGGTCGGCCCGTACAGCCTCCGGGACGCCATGGCGAAGTCGGTCAACACCTACTTCGTGCAGATGGAGGAGGAGGTCGGCCTCTGCGCCATGAAGCAGATGGCCACCAAGCTCGGCATCGGCAAGCTCGCCAACGGCAGCGCGATCAAGCAGGTCCCGTCCATGGTGCTCGGCACCCAGGAGGTCAGCCCGCTGACCATGGCCAGCGCGTACGCCGCCTTCGCCTCCCGCGGCAAGTACTGCAAGCCGATCGCCATCACCTCGGTCGTCAACGCCGAGAACAAGAAGCTCCCCGTGCCGAAGGCCGACTGCCTCCAGGCGATGGCCGAGTCCACCGCGGACGGCATCAACACCCTGCTGCTCGGCGTGACCGAGAAGGGCACCGGCTCCGGCATCAGCATCACCGACGGCCGCCAGATCGCCGGCAAGACCGGTACCACCGACAACCGGTACGCCGCCTGGTTCACCGGCTACACCCCCGACCTGGCCACCTCGGTCTGGCTCGGCGGCCCCACCGGCAACGTCTCGATGCGCAACATCCGCATCGGCGGCCGGTACTACTCCGCGGTCTACGGCGCCGACGGCCCCGGCCCGATCTGGGAGAAGGCCATGAACGAGGTGCTCGTCGGCACCAAGCGCAGCTCCTTCGAGGTCGTCAGCGTGCCCGACTCCAACCCCGCGCCGACCAACTCCCCTGCCCCGCCGCCCGGCGGCGGCAACGGGAACGGGAACGGCAACGGGAACGGCAACGCCACCGGCCTGATCAACGGCGGCTTCACCCTGCCGCCCGGCACCTTCGGCGGCAACACCGGCCGCCCCAGGCACTGAGCGACCGGCCCCGCGACACACGGAGGGCGGCCACCCCGACACGGGGTGGCCGCCCTCCGGCGTTCGCCTCCGCGGTCCGTCGGGCCGGTCAGCCCGCCAGCGCGGCCTTCACGGCGGCCGCGACCCGGCCGCCCTCCGCCCGGTCGCCCACCTTCGGGCGCACCAGCTTCATCACGGCGCCCATCGCCTGCGGCCCGGAGGCACCGCTCTCGGCCACCGCCTCGGCCACGATCGCGGCCAGCTCCTCGTCCGAGAGCTGCTGCGGCAGGTACCCGGCGAGCACCTCGCCCTCCGCCCGCTCCTGGGCGGCGGACTCGGCACGCCCGGCGTTCTCGAACGCCTCCGCGGCCTCCCGGCGCTTCTTCGCCTCGCGGACGATCACCTTCAGCACCTCGTCGTCCGAGAGCTCCCGCTTGGTCTTGCCCGCCACCTCCTCCGAGGTGACCGCGGCCAGCGTCAGCCGGAGGGTGGACGAGCGCAGCTCGTCCCGGGCCTTGATCGCAGCCGTGAGGTCCTCCTGCAGCTGCTCCTTGAGCGTCGTCATGGCCCAAATCTTCGCAGGCCGGACCGCTTTCCGCGCAGCAATTTGGGCGGGGCCCGCAGCGGCCGCTCTCTCTCTCTCTCTCTCTCTCTCTCTCTCTCTCTCTCTCTCTCTCTCTCTCTCTCTCTCTCTCTCTCTCTCTCTCTCTCTCTCTCTCTCTCTCTCTCTCTCTCTCTCTCTCTCTCTCTCTCTCTCTCTCTCTCTCTCTCTCTCTCTCTCTCTCTCTCTCTCTCTCTCTCTCTCTCTCTCTCTCTCTCTCTCTCTCTCTCTCTCTCTCTCTCTCTCTCTCTCTCTCTCTCTCTCTCTCTCTCTCTCTCTCTCTCTCTCTCTCTCTCTCTCTCTCTCTCTCTCTCTCTCTCTCTCTCTCTCTCTCTCTCTCTCTCTCTCTCTCTCTCTCTCTCTCTCTCTCTCTCTCTCTCTCTCTCTCTCTCTCTCTCTCTCTCTCTCTCTCTCTCTCTCTCTCTCTCTCTCTCTCTCTCTCTCTCTCTCTCTCTCTCTCTCTCTCTCTCTCTCTCTCTCTCTCTCTCTCTCTCTCTCTCTCTCTCTCTCTCTCTCTCTCTCTCTCTCTCTCTCTCTCTCTCTCTCTCTCTCTCTCTCTCTCTCTCTCTCTCTCTCTCTCTCTCTCTCTCTCTCTCTCTCTCTCTCTCTCTCTCTCTCTCTCTCTCTCTCTCTCTCTCTCTCTCTCTCTCTCTCTCTCTCTCTCTCTCTCTCTCTCTCTCTCTCTCTCTCTCTCTCTCTCTCTCTCTCTCTCTCTCTCTCTCTCTCTCTCTCTCTCTCTCTCTCTCTCTCTCTCTCTCTCTCTCTCTCTCTCTCTCTCTCTCTCTCTCTCTCTCTCTCTCTCTCTCTCTCTCTCTCTCTCTCTCTCTCTCTCTCTCTCTCTCTCTCTCTCTCTCTCTCTCTCTCTCTCTCTCTCTCTCTCTCTCTCTCTCTCTCTCTCTCTCTCTCTCTCTCTCTCTCTCTCTCTCTCTCTCTCTCTCTCTCTCTCTCTCTCTCTCTCTCTCTCTCTCTCTCTCTCTCTCTCTCTCTCTCTCTCTCTCTCTCTCTCTCTCTCTCTCTCTCTCTCTCTCTCTCTCTCTCTCTCTCTCTCTCTCTCTCTCTCTCTCTCTCTCTCTCTCTCTCTCTCTCTCTCTCTCTCTCTCTCTCTCTCTCTCTCTCTCTCTCTCTCTCTCTCTCTCTCTCTCTCTCTCTCTCTCTCTCTCTCTCTCTCTCTCTCTCTCTCTCTCTCTCTCTCTCTCTCTCTCTCTCTCTCTCTCTCTCTCTCTCTCTCTCTCTCTCTCTCTCTCTCTCTCTCTCTCTCTCTCTCTCTCTCTCTCTCTCTCTCTCTCTCTCTCTCTCTCTCTCTCTCTCTCTCTCTCTCTCTCTCTCTCTCTCTCTCTCTCTCTCTCTCTCTCTCTCTCTCTCTCTCTCTCTCTCTCTCTCTCTCTCTCTCTCTCTCTCTCTCTCTCTCTCTCTCTCTCTCTCTCTCTCTCTCTCTCTCTCTCTCTCTCTCTCTCTCTCTCTCTCTCTCTCTCTCTCTCTCTCTCTCTCTCTCTCTCTCTCTCTCTCTCTCTCTCTCTCTCTCTCTCTCTCCCCGGCGGGGACCGGCAAAGGGCCCACAGGCTGCCCGCAGGCGTGCGACGATCCGCCCATGTCGACGGCGGGGACGGACGCGTACACCGGGGAGACCGGGCTGCCCGGCGGGGTGGCCAGGGCGGTTGCAGCGGCGCGGCGGGCCGGATTCCCGTACTCCTGCCGCCCCGAACAGGGGCGGCTGCTGCAGGTCCTGGCCGGCGGCGCCCGACTGCGGATCGGCGAGAGCGGCACCGGGTACGGCGTCGGGCTGGCCTGGCTGGCCGCCGGGGCACGGCCGGGGATCGAGCTGGTCAGCGTCGAGCGCGACCCCGGGCGGGCGGCCGCCGCGGCGGCCCTCTTCGCGGACGCCCCGCACGTCAGGGTGCTGACCGCGGACTGGACCGAGCTGTACGCCCACGGCCCGTACGACCTGCTGGTACTGGACGGCGGCGGGCAGGGCAAGGGCGGCCCGGCCGCCGACCCGGAGAAGCTGCTCACCCCCGGCGGGGTCCTGGTCGTGGACGACTTCACCCCGGCCGACAGCTGGCCGCCGCTCTTCGACGGCCGGCCCGACGAGGCCCGCCTGCACTGGCTGCAGCACCCCGCCCTGCGCGCCGTCGACCTCCCGCTCGCCGCCGACCTCAGCGGCGTCGTCGCGGTGCGCCGCCACCCGGGGTGACCAGCCCGTTCACGGGCCCCGGCGGGGTCTGAGAGCATGGACCGATGCGACCGCTGTACTCCGTCCCGCTCGGAATCGCCGCCACCGGCGCCGCCTGCCTCGCCTACGCCGCCGGCTACGAGGTCCGCTCGTTCCGCCTCCGCCGCGTCGAGGTCCCGATCCTGCCGCGCGGCGCACGGCCGATCCGGATCCTGCAGGTGTCCGACATACACATGGTGACCGGACAGCAGAAGAAACAGCGGTGGCTGCAGAGCCTCGCCGGCCTGCGCCCCGACCTCGTGGTCAACACCGGCGACAACCTCTCCGACCCGCTCGGCGTCCCGGCCACCCTGGACGCCCTCGGGCCGCTGATGGACTTCCCCGGCGTGTACGTCTTCGGCTCCAACGACTACTACGGCCCGGCCCGCAAGAGCCCCACCCGGTACCTCACCGCCCTGCGCACCGGCGTGCACGGCCTCAACAACCCGGACGGCACCGGCCGCCGCGGCATCAAGGGCGCCGTCCACAACCCCTGGCAGAAGCTCCGCGACGGCTTCGACGAGGCCGGCTGGCTCAATCTCAACAACGCCCGCGGACGCCTCACGATCGGCGGCCTGGACGTCGAATTCACCGGCCTGGACGACCCGCACATCCGCCACGACAAGTACGCCAAGGTGGCCGGCGGCCCCTCCGACGACGCCGACCTGTCGCTCGCCGTCGTGCACGCCCCCTACCTGCGGGTGCTGGACGCCTTCACCGCCGACCGCTACCCGCTGATCCTCGCCGGGCACACCCACGGCGGGCAGCTGTGCATCCCCTTCTACGGCGCCCTGGTCACCAACTGCGACATCGACACCGACCGGGTCAAGGGCCTCTCCACCCACAAGGCCGGCGGCCACCGCTCCTACCTCCACGTGTCCGCCGGCTGCGGCACCAACCGCTACACCCCGGTCCGCTTCGCCTGCCCGCCCGAGGCCACCCTCCTCACCCTGACACCGGGCCGCTGACCAGCCACGACGCCCCGAGAGGAATCGGATTTCGTCTCTCGGCACACCTCCTGTAGAGTTCTACTCGTTGCGCCGGAGACGGAAGGCAACAGAGCAGGACCGGGGTGTAGCGCAGCTTGGTAGCGCGCTTCGTTCGGGACGAAGAGGCCGTGGGTTCAAATCCCGCCACCCCGACCCAGTGGGAAGGGCCCTATCGGAGAGATCCGGTGGGGCCCTTTCTCGTTGTGCGTGTCTAACTGCGTGACTGCGCCTCAGGGCGCACCGTTTCCAGCGAGCAGGGCGCGAAGCTGCGGCACAGCTCATGCGGAGTCCACTCGACCCCAGTCACGCCCTCCATCTTGGTGATGGCGGCGCGGAAGGCCCGGCGGACGCGGGATGGTCGGGCTCGGTACGGACGGCGGAGTGAAGGCGAGGGTGTGCTCCCCCTTGTCGCCGGCTGGCAGACGGTCCCACCCCTGGCCCACCCAGTGGTCCCGGAGCACTCAGCGCCCTTGGATCCCGAGCAGCATGGCGGCGATGCCCAGGCCGTTGCGGGCGGCGGCGCCGGCATCAGATACGGCGGCCAGGACGGCACACCCGGGGCCGGGGCCGGGTGTGCCGTCCTCTGCCCGGCACCTCGCCCTGGGCCCCGCCTCAGCCCAGGCCCGGCGGTGCCCACGGGCTGGCATCACCCCCTGCGGGCTACGGGCTGTCACACGATCAGCTCTCCCGCTAGCCCCGGGCTGTCGGATCCCGAGCAAGCCTCGCCCTGCGCAGAGGTGCTCGACCTTGCGGGCCGGATCGATCTGACGATCACTCTGATACGTTGACCGGCAAGGGGTTGATCATGCTTTCGTCAAAAGACACCCGCCTGGTGGCCCTGCGCGAGCCGAACGTTGCCCGCGAGGCGCTGCAGCAGTCGCCGGCCGTCGCCGGCGCCGAGGAGCGGCCCGGGCTGGAGCGCGCCCCCGTCGGTCCTGGCCGGGCCGGTCGGCAATGAGCGGCAGGTGAAGGGGCGGTGGGTCGCAGGCGCGCTCGTGCAGGCCGGCGTCGATCCGCAGGGCGACGAGGTGCGCGCCGTCCGCGAGCTGCGCCGGGCCGTCCCCGGCCTCGGTCTGGCCGCCGCGGTCGACCTGGTCAAGCCGGCCGGCACGGCCGGCTGAGCCCCGCCCCCGCCACACCGCCCGGCCGCACCGCCCGCCGTCGGCCGGACCGGCCCGCCTCAGATGCCCAGGTGGTGGGCGCGGGCTGCGGCCGAGGCGAGGAGGCGGTGGATGTCGGCCTCGCGGGTGGTGGGGGCGTCGTTGTAGACGTCCGGCGAGCTGACGGTGATGCCGCCGGCGTGCAGGACCTCCATGACCTGTGTACGGGCGCGGCGGACGGTCTGCGGGGTGCCGTAGCCGTGGGCGAGCACGGCGGTCTGGGCACCGAGCAGGCAGACCCGGCCGTGCATGTCCCAGAGGGCGCCCTGCAGCCAGCCGAAGGCGGTGAGGTAGCGCGACGTCAGCTGGAGGTGCCCGGCGACGGACACCGGGACGGGCCGCGGCGGACGGTGCGCCAGCCGGTCCAGGACGGTGCGGCGGGGCAGCGGCTGGTCGGCGTTCCAGGGCTGGAGGGCCCGGCCCAGCGGGCAGACGTACGGGACGGGGATACGCGCGGACGGCGGCAGTGAGGCGAGGTAGTCCTCGATCTCGGTGATCAGGGCGGAGCCGTCCACGGTGACGGTCAGTGGGGGCGGCGGACCGACGATGAGGTTGGAGACGGGCATGGCGCTGGTCCTTTTGTCCGGGTTTGTCGCAGCTTCATTGATAACCCGGAAGGCTCTCCGCGGCGACGCGGGCCGCGGCAGCGGGCGAGTCCCCGCGCCCTGACGGGCAGCCGGACCGGCCGGCCCCCGGCCCGCGAACCGCGAGGTCGCGGCGTCGAGCGGCGGGGCGGAGGGGCGGCGGGCACCCCGAAGGAACGGGCCGACAGGTCGCCGCGGCCGTCCGGCGTGTCGGCAGAGCGGACCACGCAAGAACCGGCAGGGCGGACCACGCAAAACCCGCGGCACGAACCCGCGGCCGTCGTCAGAGCAGGCCGGCGAGGTCCTGGCGGGAGGCCACCCCCAGCTTGGGGTAGGCCTTGTAGAGGTGGTGCCCCACGGTGCGCGGGCTCAGGAACAGCTGGGCGGCGATGTCCCGGTTGCTCAGGCCTTGGGCGGCGAGCCGGACGATCTGCAGCTCCTGCGGGGTGAGGGCGGCGAGCGGTCCGGCCGCCGGTGCGGCGGGGGCGCCGACGCCGGTGGCGGTGAGTTCGGTGCGCGCCCGGTCGGCCCAGGGCCCGGCGCCGAGCAGGTCGAAGGCCTCCAGGGCGGCCCGCAGGTGCGGCCGGGCGTCGGTGCGGCGGCGCGAGCGGCGCAGCCACTCCCCGTACAGCAGGGCGGTGCGGGCCTGTTCGAAGGGGCGCTCGGCGGTGCGATGCAGGTCGAGGGCGGCGAGGTAGCCGGCCTCGGCGAGTTCGTCGGGGCCGAGCAGGGCCTGGCAGCGCAGCAGCAGGGCGCGGGCCCACGGCTGTCCGCAGGCCTCCGCCCAGCGGGCGAACCGCCGGTACGGCTCCTCGGCCTGCTCCGGGCGGCCGATCCGGACGGCGGCCTCGACCAGGTCGGGCACGGCCCGGGTGCCGGAGACGTGGTGCCGCTGGCTGCCGCCGGTGAGTTCGGCGAGCCGGTCCAGGGCCTCGGCGGCGCGGCCCTCGCCGAGGTCGAGGAGGCCGAGTGCCCACTGCGTCCAGGCGCGTCCGGCGGGCCGGGCCGGGCCGCGGCCGTCGAGGGCCTCGGCGGCGAGGGCGGTGCAGCGCCCGGCGTCCCCGGTCAGGGCGGCGAGCAGGGCGAGCAGGGCGCCGAGCTGGCTGGCCCACTGGTGCTGGCCGGTGTCGCGGGCGAGCGAGAGGCCCTCGTCGGCGGTGATCTCGGCCTCGCGGTGCCGGCCGTGGAAGAGCTGGGCCTCGGCGTGGAAGAAGAGCAGGGTGGGGAGGGTGCCGACGGCGCCCGCCCGGCGGGCCTCCTCGATCAGGGCGGCGGTGACCCGGTGGGTCTCCTCGTCCCGGCCGAGGACGAGGGTGACGCCGCTGAGTTGGGCGAAGTCCCGGACGGCGTCGGCACCGGCGCGGCGGGCCCGGTCGACGGCCTCGGCGGCGTCGGGGGCGGGCGGTGCGGGGCGGCCGAGCAGCGGGAGGGTGCCGGCCAGGAGGTAGTCGGCGATCGGCGCGGCCGGGTCGTCGGGCGGGAGTTCCAGGGCGGCCAGCCGGTCGACGGCGGTGGCGAGTTCGGCCTCGCCGAGGTACCAGGCGGCGTGGAAGGCGAGGAAGAGCATCCGGGCGGCGTGCGGGGCCGGGGTGCCGGGGCCGGCCGCGTCGAGGAGCAGCCGGTAGGCGGCGGGGTGGTCGCCGTGCTGGAAGGCCGCGGCGGCGCGCAGGTGGTCGATCAGGGCGTGGGCGACGGGGTCGGCGGTGCGGGCACGGGCGCGGACGGCGAGGTCGGCGGCCCGGTCGCTCTCGCCGGCGTCGGCGGCGGCCTCGGCGGCGAGGACGAGGCGCCTGGTGTGTCCGTCGCGGTCGGCGGTGAGCCGGGCGGCCCGCTCGAAGGCGGCTGCGGCGCCGGCGTGTCCGCCGCGGGCCTCGGCACGGTGGGCGGCTTCTTCGAGTGCGTCGGCGAGGCCGTCGTCGGGTCCGGTGGCGGCGAGGGCGAGGTGCCAGGTGCGGCGGTCGCCGTCGAGGACGCCGGCGAGGGCCCGGTGGACGGCGATCCGCTGGTCGAGCGGGGCGCGCTGCAGGACGGCTTCGCGCAGCAGCGGGTGGTGGAAGGCGATGCCGCCGTCGGCGGCGCGGACGAGGCCGTCCTGCTCGGCGGGCGGGAGGTCGGCGGGGCCGGCTCCGAGTGCGGCGGCTGCGGCGAGGACGGTGCCGAGGTCGCCGGTCTCCTCGGCGGCTGCGGCCAGCAGCAGGGTCTGGGTCGCGGCGGGCAGGCGGGTCAGCCGTCCGTGGAAGGCGAGTCGGAGGCGGCCGGGCAGCGGCAGCGGGCCCGCCTGGGCGCCGGCGGCGAGGGCGGCGGGGAGTTCGGTGAGGGCGAGCGGGTTGCCGTGCGCCTCGGCGAGCACCCGGCGGCGGAGGGCGGGGTCGAGCCCGGCGGGGAGCAGCTGTTCGGCGTCCGCGGTGGCCAGCGGGGCGGGCCGGAGTTCGGCCAACCCGCCTGCAGGGAAGGCGCCTTCGCCGTCGCGGGCGGCGAACAGCAGCGCCACGCCCTCCTCGCGGAGCCGGCGGGCGGCGATCAGCAGGGCCTCCGCGGAGGCGGCGTCCAGCCATTGGGCGTCGTCGATCAGGCACAGCAGCGGCCGGTCGCCGGCGAGTTCGGCGAGCAGGTGCTGGGTGGCGAGGCCCAGCAGCAGCCGGTCGCCGGGGCCGGTGTCGGCGAGGCCGAACGCGCCTTCCAGGGCGCGGCGCAGCGGGCCGGGCAGGGCGTCCAGGCGGTCGAGGGCGGGTGCGAGCAGCAGGTGCAGCCCGGCGAAGGGGAGTTCGGCCTCGTACTCGATGCCGGTGGCCCGGAGCACCCGGAAGCCGTCGGCGGTGCGGGCTGCGGCGTCGAGCAGCGCGGTCTTGCCGATGCCGGCCTCGCCGCGCAGCACCAGGGCGCCGCTGCGGCCCTCCCGCGCGGCGCCCAGCAGGGCCTCGACCGCTGCCTGCTCCCCCGTCCTGCCGTACAGCACGTCTGCCACCCTACCCAGCCATGTCCGGTGCGGGGCGGGACAGTTGCCTATGGCCGACCGATTCGCCGGGCACTGGGCCGCGGCTACCTTCGTGAGCAGCGGGGAACGGCCCGCGGCGGATCGAAGGGACAGCATCGTGAGCGACCTCCGGCAGATCGTCGAGGAGTACATCTCCGTGTGGAACGAGACCGACGGCGGCGCCCGCCTGGCGGCGATCGACGCCCTGTGGGCCGAGGACGGCAGCTACACCGACCCCCTGGTGGACGTGGTCGGGCGGGACGGGCTGGACGCGACGGTGGCGGCGGTGCAGGCGCAGTTCCCGGGCTTCGTGTTCACGCTCGGACCGGTCGACGCGCACCACCGGGTGGCCCGGTTCACCTGGGGTCTCGGCCCGGCCGGGGCGGAGCCGCTGGTGGAGGGCTTCGACGTGCTGGCCGTGGACGGCGAGGGCCGGGTCGCCTCGGTGGCGGGCTTCCTCGACAAGGTGCCCGGCGCCTGAGGCGGGGCCGTCCGGTGCCCGGCGCTGCGGACGCGTTCCGTTCCGCGCCGGGCATCGGGTTGGATGGGGGGATGAGCGAGGAGAAGAGCGCCGCACCGGCGTGGGAGCAGCGGTTCCGGGCGGCACGGGTGTCGCTGCCCGACTGGGCGGAGGAGGCCCCGGAGCGGGCGCTGTACGTGTCGAACGGCACCGGTACCTACGAGGTGTACGCCTGGGACCGGGTGACGGACACGCACCGCCGGGTGACCGACCGCCCGAACGGCACGACCGATGCGGAGCTCAGCCCGGACGGCGCCTGGGTGTGGTGGTTCGACGACACCGACGGCGACGAGTTCGGGGTGTGGCGCCGTCAGCCGTTCGCGGGCGGCCCGGACGAGGAGGCGGTGCCGGGCGTGCCCGCCGCGTACTCGGCGGGTCTGGCGCTCGGCCGGGACGGCACCGTGGTGGTGGGCACCTCCACGGACGACGAGGGCACCGCGCTGTACCTGCGCCGGCCGGGTTCGTCCGAGGCCGAGGTGGTGTACCGGCACGCCGAGTACGGCGGCATCGGCGACCTGTCGTACGACGGTTCGCTGCTGGCGGTGGACCACACCGAGCACGGCGACGCGATGCACTCGGCGATCCGGGTGCTGCGGCTGTCCGACGGTGCGGCCGTCGCCGAGTTGGACGAGGTCACCGGGCGCGAGGACCCGCGCGGGGTGGCCTGCCTGGGCTTCGCGCCGGCCGACGGCGACACCCGGCTGCTGGTCGCGCACCAGCGCCGGGGCCGCTGGGAGCCGATGCTGTGGGACGTCGTGGCCGGCACCGAGACCGAGCTGGTGCTCCGCGACGAGCAGGGCCGGGAGTTCCCCGGCGACCTGTCGGCACAGTGGCGGCCGGGCGCGCGGTCCCTGCTCATCGAGCACGAGTACGAGGCGCGCAGCGAGCTCTTCTCGTACGACCTGGCGGCGGCGGAGCTGACCCGGCTGGACACGCCGCGCGGCACGGTCGCGGGGGCGACGGCGCGGCCGGACGGCACGGTGGAGTTCCTGTGGTCGTCGGCGGCGGAGCCGTCGGCGGTCCGCTCGACGGCGGGCACGGTGGTGCTGCGGGCTCCGGGCCCGGTGCCGCCGGGGTCGGTGCCGGTGGAGGACGTCTGGGTGGAGGGGCCGGGCGGGCGGGTGCACGCGCTGGTCCAGCGGCCGGCCGGCGAGGGCCCGTTCCCGACGGTCTTCGAGATCCACGGCGGCCCGACCCACCACGACAGCGACTCCTTCGCGGCCGGGCCCGCCGCCTGGCTGGACCACGGTTTCGCCGTCGTCCGGGTCAACTACCGGGGCTCGACGGGCTACGGGCAGGCCTGGACGGACGCGCTGCGCGAGCGGGTGGGCCTGATCGAGCTGGAGGACATCGGCGCGGTCCGCACGTGGGCGGTGGCGTCGGGGCTGGCCGATCCGGCCCGGCTGGTGCTGTCCGGCGGTTCCTGGGGCGGTTACCTGACGCTGCTCGGTCTCGGGGTGCAGCCCGAGGACTGGACGCTGGGCCTGGCGGCCGTCCCGGTCGCGGACTACCTCACGGCGTACGCGGACGAGATGGAGGCGCTGAAGTCGCTGGACCGCACGCTGTTCGGCGGCACGCCGGAGGAGGTGCCGGACCGCTGGCGGGCGTCCTCGCCGCTGACGTACGTGGAGCAGGTGAAGGCCCCGGTGTACATCAGCGCGGGCGTGAACGACCCGCGCTGCCCGATCCGGCAGATCGAGAACTATGTCGCCCGGCTGGAGGGCCTCGGTAAGGTGCACGAGGTCTACCGCTACGACGCCGGCCACGGCTCGCTGGTGGTGGAGGAGCGCATCCGGCAGCTGAGGCTTGAGATCGACTTCGCGCAGCGGCACCTCGGCGGCCCTGTGCACGGGGGAGACGGACAATGAGCAGACGCACCGCCCTGGCTGCGGCCGCAGTGCTGACGGTACTGCTGACGGCGACGGCATGCTCGGACGAGAGCGACGACCCCTGCGACCCCGATGCGGCCGGTGCTCCGGCCGTCTCGGTGGACGGCGGGGCGCTCGGCGGCGACCTGTCGGCGCAGCTGATGGCCAAGTCGGGGCGCAGCGCCAAGAAGTCCAAGAGCAGCCGGACGGTGCACCACCACTCGGGCACGTCCGGCTCGACGAGCGGGTCGAGCGGTGACGGCTACGGCTGCGGTTCCTCGCCGAGCCCGGTGCCGAGCCGGTCGTGGTCCTTCTCGCCGAGCCCGGTGCCGGGCTCCGGCAGCCTGCTGCCCTCGCCTCGGACTCCGCTGCCGACGGCGAAGACCCCGCTGCCGACCAAGCGCTAGCGGGCGCGGCCTACTGGACCGGGTCCAACCCGAGGGCCCGGTCCTGGGTGGCCTCCGCCTCCCGGCGGACCAGCCGGAACCACATGAACACCACGAAGCCGGCGAAGACGAACCACTCCAGGGTGTAGCCGAGGTTCTGGAAGGCGCGCAGGGTGAGGCCGTTGCCGCCCTGCGGTTCGACGGTCGGCACCTGGGCCAGCGGCGGGGTGACGCTGTCGGCGGCGATCCAGCCGTCGTACACCTGGTAGGGCAGCACGTTGATCAGGGTGGCGGGGCTGATGGTGCCGAGCTGCCCGGCGGGCAGGCCGCCGGCGACGGCGCCGCCGCTGCCGCTGTTCTCGGGTGCCTGGAGCCGGCCGACGACGGTGACCTCGCCGGTCGGCGCCGCGGGCGGCGCCTGCCCGCTGCCGGGCTCCCCGGGCGCCCAGCCGCGGACGACGGCGGCGGCCCGGCCGTCGGTGGTGCGCAGCGGGGTGAGCACGTAGTAGCCCTGCTTCCCGTCGACGGTGCGGCCGGGGACGAGGAACTGGTGGGCGCCGTCGTAGCTGCCGGTGACGGTGACGGCCCGGCCGACGGTGTCGGTGCCGACCTGCGGCCGGTCGGCGGTGAGCACGTCCGTGAGCGGTGCGGCGGCGGAGGCGGCCGCGGCGGCGGAGGCCCGGGCGGTGTCCCGGTGGCTGTCGACCCGGTCCTCGAACCGGCCGAGCTGCCAGCTGCCGAGCATCAGGCAGACCACGATGGCGGCCACGCCGACGGCACTGGCGGCGATCCACCGCGGAGTCAGGAGAAACCGGTACACACCACCACGGTAACGACCCCTACGCCGGCCCCGGCCGCAGGGGTGCCGTCGCGGGCCGGCGCGCCGCGCCGCGCGGCGGTCAGCCGGAGGTGGGTGCGGCGGTGGGCGGCTCGACCGGGACGGTCTCGGGGGCGGTGCGGTAGACCGTGCCGCCGCAGCTCCCGGTGATCACCGCACTGGCCGCCTCGGGCACGCCGCCCTCGGGGGTGTGCGCGACGGTGACGCTCGGCGGGACGGCCGAGGGGGTCGGGCTGGGGCTGGTCTCGGTGCCGGCCGCGCCGGGGGCGGCCGGGGCGGCGCTGTCGGCGGCGGGGGCGGCGGCCGGCCCGGCGGCCCGGGGGGCGCTGCTCGGGCAGGTGCCCTCGGGCACCCAGCCGAACCGGACGCGGTAGCCCTCGCCGGGCGCGAGCACCAGCGGGAGGGGGACGGCGGTCGGGGCGGGCAGTGCCGCGGCGGCGTCGCCGGCGATGTGGTCGACGACCTTGATCCGGGCCTGTTCGGCGGGGCCGCCCGCGGTGGCGGCGACGGTGCCGGGGCCGGTCAGCCCGCAGCTGCGGGCAGAGGTGTTCCGTACGGTGAAGTACCCGTAGATGCTGCCGGCACTGTCGGCCGTGTCCAGGTGGGCGGTGGCGCGGCCGAGGTCGGCCCGCAGGCAGGCGGGGACGGCCGGGGGCGCGCTGGCGGGGGTGCCGGACCGCCCGGGGTCGGTGGCGGTGCCGCTGCCGCTCGCCGAGGGGGTGGGACGCCCGTCGGGGAAGGCGGGCAGCGGGGTGCTGCGCGGGCCACCGGGGCTGCCCCGGCTGGGCCGGGGCACGCTGCTGGCGCCGTGCGCGTCGGCGCTGCCGGCGGTGGGCCCGCCGGAGAGGTCGAAGGGCCGGACGGCGTGCAGGGTGGGCAGGGCGGCGGCCGCGACCAGGGTGGCGGCGACCGCGCCCGTCCAGGCGTGGCGCCGGCGGGCGCGGCGGCGGGGCACGGCGAGGCGGATGCGGCCGAGTGCGGCCGGGTCGGGCTCGACGGCGGCCACGGATTCGCGGAGGAGGGCGCGCAGCTCGTACTCGGCGCGCTCGCGGCCCTGCTGGTCGTCAGTCATGGCTGCTCTCCATCAGGACGCGCAGGGCGGCCAGTCCGCGCGAGCCGTACGCCTTGACCGAGCCGACGGAGACGCCGAGCACCTCGGCGACCTGGGCCTCCGTCAGGTCCGCGTAGTAGCGCAGCACGAGCACCTCCCGCTGACGGCGTTGCAGCCCTCTCAGCGCGGTCCTCAGCTGATCGCGCTCCAGCGCATCGTAGGCCCCTTCTTCTGCACTGGCCATGTCAGGCATGGGCTTGGGCAGCAGGCGGAGGCCCAGGATGCGTCGGCGCAGCGTGGAGCGGGACAGGTTGACGACGGTCTGCCGCAGGTAGGCGAGGGTCTTCTCGGGCTCGCGGACCCGCTTGCGGGCGGCGTGGACCCGGATGAACGCCTCCTGCACGACGTCCTCGCAGGAGGAGAGGTCGTCCAGCAGCAGCGCGGCAAGGCGCAGCAGTGACCGGTAGTGGGCCTGGTAGGTCTCGGTGAGCTGGTCGACGCTGGCCCCCGTCGCGTCCGCCGCCGCGGCCGAGCCCATCCGACTAGCTGCCGACCGGCGCACCGGCAGCGGCAGCGACACCACCGGCACCGCCTCGATCACGTTCGACACGCCTGTTGGACACTCGATCCCCCGTCATGGTTGCCCGGACGGCCTGCCATTCTTCCGTACGAACGGGAGGCCGCTCCAGCGGGACAACGGGTGATTATGACGGATTGTCTCGGCAGGATCGGGAGAAACCGTGACGGTGCTCCCGTTCCACGAACGAACGGGCCGGGCGCACCGCAGATCGGTGCGCCCGGCCCGTCCGGTGGATCAGCGGCCGGTGCCGCCGTAGACGACGGCCTCGTCGGTGTCCGTGTCCAGGCCGAAGGCGGTGTGCACGGCGCGCACGGCCTCCGGGATGTCCTCGGAGCGGGTGACGACCGAGATGCGGATCTCGGAGGTGGAGATCAGCTCGATGTTGACCCCGGCCTCGGAGAGCGCCTCGAAGAACGTCGCGGTGACGCCCGGGTTGGAGCGCATGCCGGCGCCGACCAGCGAGAGCTTGCCGATGGCGTCGTCGTAGCGCAGCGACTCGTAGCCGATGCCGTCCTTGACCCTGCCGAGGGCGTCGATGGCCTTCTGGCCGTCGGTCTTGGGCAGGGTGAAGGAGATGTCGGTCAGGCCGGTGGACGCGGTGGAGACGTTCTGCACCACCATGTCGATGTTGACCTCGGCGTCCGCGATGGCGCGGAAGATGCGGGCCGCCTCGCCCGGCTTGTCCGGCACCCCGACGACCGTGATCTTGGCCTCGGACGTGTCGTGGGCGACTCCGGAGATGATGGCCTGCTCCATCTCGCCCCCTTCGGGCTTGTTGGGGTTGTCGTTGCTCACGATTGTCCCCGGCAGACCGGAGAACGACGAGCGAACGTGGATCGGGATGTTGTAGCGGCGCGCGTACTCGACGCAGCGGTCGAGGAGCACCTTGGAGCCGGACGACGCCAGCTCCAGCATGTCCTCGAAGGCGATCCAGTCGATCTTGCGGGCCTTCTTCACCACGCGCGGGTCGGCGGTGAACACGCCGTCCACGTCGGTGTAGATCTCGCAGACCTCGGCGCCGAGCGCCGCCGCCAGGGCGACGGCGGTGGTGTCCGAGCCGCCGCGGCCCAGCGTGGTGATGTCCTTGCTGACCTGCGACACGCCCTGGAAGCCGGCCACGATCGCGATGTTGCCCTCGTCCAGGGCGTTGCGGATGCGGCCGGGCGTGACGTCGATGATGCGTGCCTTGTTGTGCGTGGCGTCGGTGATGACGCCCGCCTGGCTGCCCGTGAAGGACTGGGCGTCGAAGCCCAGCGTTCTGATCGCCATGGCCAGCAGCGCCATGGAGATGCGCTCTCCTGCGGTCAGCAGCATGTCGAACTCACGGCCGGACGGAATAGGGGTCACCTGTTCCGCGAGTTCGATGAGCTCGTCCGTCGTGTCTCCCATCGCGGACACCACGACGACGACCTCATGGCCGGCCTTCCTGGTGTCGACGATCCGTCGGGCGACGCGCTTGATGCCTTCGGCATCCGCAACGGATGAGCCGCCGTACTTCTGCACGACAAGGCCCACGTGCGCTCCTCGACTTGTGTCGTTTCGGGGGTGGTGGCCCCCTTCTGCGGTCGCGGCCAGTCTATCGAGCGGGGCGCGGGCGACCGGAGCCATCCATATGACGAGACGACCATATCGCCTGGTGAGCAGCGGGAACAGGCAGGTCTGCGGGCGGAGCCCCGCCCGCCGAAAGAAAATCCGGGGCCGGGCACCAGCCCGACCCCGGATTTCACGTTGTGGAGATTCGGTGGAACCTTCCTCACAGCCCCAGCTCGGCGGCCATCAGGTCGCCGGCCTGCTGCTCCAGCTGCTCGTCGGTGAGCCCGTCCTGGTCGGTGTCCGCACCGTCCACCGCCGCACCGATCGGACTGTCCAGCCGGACGTGCGCGATCAGCGACTGCAGCGCCCGCAGCACCGCCGTGCAGGTCGAACCCCAGTTGGACAGGTACGAGAACTGCCACCACCACAGCGCCTCGCTGACCCGGCCCTCCCGGTAGTGCACCAGGCCGTGCCGCAGCTCCGCGACCACACCCGCCAGGTCGTCCGAGATCCGGAAGGCGCTCGGCTTCTCCGGCGGCCCGTACGGGTCGAAGACCTCGTGGTACACGTCGATCGGCGCCAGCAGCTCGGCGAGCCGCTCGCGCAGCTCGACGCCGTCCGGCTCCGGCCCGGTGTCCGGCTCGAACCGGTCCTCCGGCAGGACGTCCTCGATGGCCCCCAGCCGGCCGCCCGCCAGCAGCAGCTGCGAGACCTCCAGCAGCAGCAGCGAGATCGCGCTGCCCGGCTCGTCGCCCTTGGCCACCTCGGTCACGGCGAGCACGAAGCTCTCCACCGAGTCGGCGATCTGGACGGCGAAGTCGTCGGGTTCCCGGGTGTGGGCGGTGTCACTGTGGTCAGACATCGAGCAGTCGTCTCCCTTCGAAGGCCCGGCCGAGGGTGACCTCGTCGGCGTACTCCAGGTCCCCGCCGACGGGCAGGCCGCTCGCCAGCCGGGTCACCTTCAGGCCCATCGGCTTGCACAGCCGGGCCAGATAGGTGGCGGTCGCCTCCCCCTCCAGGTTGGGGTCGGTGGCCAGGATCAGCTCGGTGACCGTGCCGTCCGCGAGCCGCGTCATCAGCTCCCGGATCCGCAGGTCGTCCGGGCCGACGCCCTCGATCGGGCTGATCGCGCCGCCCAGCACGTGGTACCGGCCGCGGAACTCGCGCGTCCGCTCGATCGCCACCACGTCCTTCGGCTCCTCGACCACGCAGATCACCGCGAGGTCGCGGCGCGGGTCCAGACAGACCCGGCACTGCTCGGACTCCGCGACATTGCCGCAGACCGCGCAGAACCGGACCTTCTCCTTCACCTGCATCAGCGCGTTCGCCAGCCGCCGGACGTCCACCGGGTCGGCCTGCAGCACATGGAAGGCGATCCGCTGCGCGCTCTTGGGCCCGACGCCGGGCAGCCTGCCCAGTTCGTCGATCAGGTCCTGAACCACGCCCTCGTACACGTCACGCCTTCCTTCGGCCGGGCCACGGCCCGGTGCCCAGTGCTCCGGGCCCGTCGCTCCGGTGCCATCATCCAACGAATCGGGCGCCGGACACACCGTCCGGCGCCCGACTCACCCATAAATCACACAGCACCGGCGCGTTCCGGCCCGCCGGGAACCGCGCCGGTGACAGGCCGCAACCGCCGGACACCGCGGGCGGACCCGGTTCGCGACACAGGTCAGAACGGCAGACCGGGGATGCCGCCGCCGAGGCCCTGGGTGAGCGGGCCCATCCGCTCGGCCTGCAGCCGCTGGGCCGCCGCGTTGGCGTCCCGGACGGCGGCGAGGACCAGGTCGGCCAGGGTCTCGGTGTCCTCCGGGTCGACCGCGGCCGGGGCGATGGTCAGCGCCACCAGCTCGCCGGCGCCCGTCACCGTCGCCTCGACCAGGCCGCCGCCCGCCGAACCGCTCACCTTCGTCTCGGCCAGTTCCTTCTGAGCCCGGCCGAGCTCCTCCTGCATCTTCTGCGCCTGCTTCAGCAGCTGCTGCATGTTGGGCTGGCCACCAGGGAACACGGCACTCTCCTGCCTTCAACGACGTCGTCGCCCCCGAGCCTACGCGGCGCCACCGGGCGCCGCGGCCGGGAACCCCGCCGCGGCCCGGCACCGCCCGCCGGGGCGCGTCAGCCGTTGTGGTGGATCTCCTCCAGGACCGTCGCCCCGAGCTCACGGATGATCAATTCCTGGCCGGAGAAGGCCTCCTCGGTCAGATCCGGGTCGTCGTCCTCCGGGACGTCGTCCTCCGGGGCCACCGGCGGCGGCTGCGGCGCCTGGTAGCCGCCCGCGGCCTGCGGCGGAGCCGCCACCGGCGCGGCAGGCTGCACCGCGGACGGGCCCGCGGGCCGCGGCGGCTGCACCGGAGCGGCCTGCGGGGCGGCGGGCTGCTGCGGCGGCGGAGCGGACTGCGGCTGGTACGACGGCTGCGCGGGCGGGGCGGCCGGACGCTGCGGTGGAGCACCCCAGCCACCGCCCCCGCCCTGCGGGGCCGGGGCCGGCGCACCGGCGCCGCCCGACGGGTCGACGATGCACTCCACCCGCCAGTCCACACCGAGCGCGTCCGCCAGCGCCTGGCGCAGCACCTCGTCGCTGTTGCTGCCCACGAAGCTGTCCCGGGCGCCCGCATTGACGAAGGACACCTGCAGGACGCTGCCGTCGAAGCCGGCGACCTGGCCGTTCTGGCTGAGCAGGATCCAGGTGAAACGGCGGCGGTTCTTCACGGCCTCCAGGATCTGCGGCCACATCTGCCGGATCTGGGCCGCGCCCTGCTGGGCGGCCGCGGACGGCTGCGCACCGGACGCCGGGGCGGGCGCGGCCACCGGCGGCTGCACCGGAGGGGCCGCGGGCGCGGGGGCCTGCGGGGCCGGTGCCTGGGCGGCCGCGGGGGCCGTACCGGGGGCAGGGGCCCCGCCGGGGGCGGGGAAGCTGCGCGGGATCGGCCAGGCGCCGGGCGCCGGAGCAGCCGGAGCGGCCTGGGCGGCTGCCTGCTGCGGCGCGGGGGCCGTGGCAGGGGCCTGGACGGGGGCCGGGGCCGGCGGCTGGTGCACGGGCGACACCTCGGCGACCGGCACGGGGGCTGCCTGGACGGGGGCGGCCTGTACAGGGGCGGCAGCGATCACCGGGCCGGGCCCGGCGGCCATGGCGCCCGCGGCGGGGAAACCGCCCACCGTGGCACGCCGCTCCAGCTTGTCCAGCCGGGCCTGCAGCGAGAGCTCGTCGCTGTACGCACCGGGCAGCATCACCCGGGCGCAGATCAGCTCCAGCTGGAGGCGGGGCGCGGCATTGCCGCGCATCTCCGTCAGGCCGGTGTTGACGATGTCGGCGGCGCGGCTGAGCTCGGCCGCACCGAAGCGGTCCGCCTGTGCCTGCATCACCGCGACCCGGTCGGCCGGGGCGTCGATCAGACCCTTCTCGCCGGCGTCCGGCACTGTGGCGAGGATCACCAGGTCGCGCAGCCGCTCCAGCAGGTCCGTCACGAAGCGCCGCGGGTCGTGGCCGCCCTCGACGACGCGATCCACCACCTGGAAGACGGTGGCGCCGTCGTGCGCGGCGAAGGCGTCCACCACCTCGTCCAGCAGCGCGGAGTCGGTGTAGCCGAGCAGGGCGGTGGCCATCTGGTACGTCACACCGGCCTCGCCGGCGCCCGCCAGCAGCTGGTCCATCACCGACATCGAGTCGCGCACCGAGCCCGCACCGGCCCGGACGACCAGGGGGAAGACCGAGTCCTCGACCTGGATGCCCTCGCGGCCGCAGACCTCGGCGAGGTAGTCGCGCAGGGTGCCGGGGGGCACCAGGCGGAAGGGGTAGTGGTGGGTGCGGGACCGGATCGTCCCGATCACCTTCTCCGGCTCGGTGGTCGCGAAGATGAACTTGAGGTGCTCCGGCGGCTCCTCCACGACCTTCAGCAGGGCGTTGAAGCCGGCCGAGGTCACCATGTGCGCCTCGTCCAGGATGAAGATCTTGTACCGGCTGTGCACCGGGGCGAAGAACGCCCGCTCGCGCAGCTCGCGCGCGTCGTCGACGCCGCCGTGCGAGGCGGCGTCGATCTCGATCACGTCGATCGACCCCGGGCCGCCGGTCGCCAGGTCACGGCAGGACTGGCACTCGCCGCAGGGGGTCGGGGTCGGGCCCTGCTCGCAGTTCAGACAGCGCGCCAGGATGCGGGCGCTCGTCGTCTTGCCGCAGCCTCGCGGCCCGCTGAACAGGTATGCGTGGTTGACCCTGTTGTTGCGCAGGGCCTGCTGGAGCGGGGCGGTCACGTGCTCCTGCCCGATGACCTCCGCGAAGGTCTCGGGGCGGTAGCGGCGGTACAGGGCTAGGGACACGCCACCGACGATATCGGGACGGGCCGACAAACGCGTCGTCCCTCGACGGCCGGACGCCCCTGAACGCAAGGACCCCCCGTGCACCCGCCAGAGCCCTCCTACCCTTGCTGCCTTCCGGCCCTGGGGGGGTTCAGAGAGATAACGCCGCACGAGGGGCTGCCCCAAGAGTAGCGGATCCCAGCCGCGGGGTGGCCCATCCACCCCGTCTGAGATCCGCAGGCGACCGCGCACGGCCACCTGCGGGATAGCGGTTCGCGAGCACCCCTCGACATGTACTAAGCTCTCCCACGGAGGATTCGCCTAGAGGCCTAGGGCGCACGCTTGGAAAGCGTGTTGGGGGCAACCCCTCACGAGTTCGAATCTCGTATCCTCCGCCTTCACGAAGGCCCGGACCGCACCACGCGGTCCGGGCCTTCGTCGTCAGCGGGTCGCCGTTGCCGCAAGTGGTGCAGCGGCGGCTCGCACAGGCGATCACTCTGTCGGATCGGCGATCCGGTAGCCGACCGTGGGTGTGGTGGCGATCACTGGTGGATCGCCGAGCTTGCGTCGGAGTCTGCCGATGGTCACCGCGACGGTGTTGGTGAACGGGTCGGCGTGCTCGTCCCACACCTGTTCCAGCAGGGCCTCCGTGCTGAGGAAGGCGGGGCTGGCCTGCAGCAGGGCGGCGAGGACTTCGAACTCCTTGACCGAGAGGTCGAGTCGTCGCCCGTCCCGACTGGCGGCGCGGCGGACGGGGTCGAGCTCGATGCCGGCCACGCGGAGCACGCGGGCGCGGGCGTAGGGCCGACGGCGGGCCAGGGCCCGTAGCCGGAGGACGAGTTCGGGGAAGTGGAAGGGCTTGACCAGGTAGTCGTCGGCACCCAGGCTCAGACCGTCGACGCGGTCGCCCGGCGAGTCGGCGGCGGTCAGCATCAGCACCATGGGCCGCTCGTCCCGGTCGGCGATCATCTGACAGAGCGCGTCGCCGTGGATGCCCGGCAGATCCCGGTCCAGCACCACCGCCTCGTACGCGGCGGTGCTCAGTTTTGCCGCGGCCTCCAGACCGTCGTAGGCGACGTCCACTGCCATGCCCTGGTCGCGCAGGCCCTCGACCACGAGGTCGGCGAGCGCCCGGGCGTCCTCGACCACCAGAACCCTCATGCCACGGGCTCCTGGTCTCCGCCGACCTGCGGCAGGGTGACGGTGACCCGCAGGCCGCCCTCGGAGCGGGCACGCAGCTCCAGCGTGCCGCCGTGCGCCTCGGCGACCGCCGCGACGATGGCGAGCCCGAGACCCGATCCGTCGCTGCCGCCGCGCCGATCCGGGCCGATCCGGCGGAACGGGCGGACGAGCTGTGCCGCCTCGTCCTGCGTCAGCTTCGGTCCGGCGTTCTCCACGACCAGGTGGACGGGCGCGTCGCTGCCGGTGCGGACGGCGACGCGGAGCCAGCCGCCGGGCTCGTTGTGCTGCGCCGCGTTGTCGACCAGGTTCTGCACCAGTCGGCACAGCAGCGTGCGGCTGCCGTGCACGCGGACGTCGGAGTCGGTCTCGCGGGTCGCCGTCAGACCGCGGCGGGCGATGGTGTCGGCCCGCTCGTCGAGGGCTTCGGCGGCGAGCTCGTCCAGGCGGACGGTTTCGGTGCCCGGCAGCACGCCGTGCTGGGCGCGGGCCAGTGTCAGCAGGCCGTCCAGCAGCCGGTCGACCTGGTCGAGCTCCGCGCGCACCCGGCCCGCCAGCCTCCGTGTCTGCTCGGGGAGGGGGCCCGGCTTGGCGAGCGTCACGTCCACTGCCGCCCGCATGGTGGCCAACGGGGTGCGCAGTTCGTGGGAGGCGTCGGCGACGAATCGCCGCTGGGCCGTGAACGCGCCCTCCAGGCGCACCAGTAGCTCGTCGATGGTGTCGCCGAGGTTCCTCAGCTCGTCGTTCGGGCCCTGGACGGCAAGCCGCTCGTGCAGGTTGTCGGCGGAGATCCGGCGGGTGGCGGTGGTCATCGCACGCAGTGTGCGCAGCACGCGCCCGGCGGCGTACCAGCCGAGCACCACCGAGACCAGGCCCATCACGGTCAGGCCGACGGCCGAGCCGAGTAGCAGTTGGTGCGTCTGCTGGGTGTGGGCCTCGGCGAGCTGGTGCTCAAGGCTCGCGATCCGCGCCTGGGCGCCCGGGGCGATGGGCCCGGTCCCGTTGTCCGGAGCGGGCGTGACCTCCAGCGAGCCGCCCGCGATCAGCCAGACCACCGCCAGCATCATGGCGCCCGAGGCCAGGAAGAGGCTGGAATACAGGGTCGTGAACTGCCAACGGACACTGCGGCGGCGTGGCACGGGTCGCTTGGGCAGACCCTGGTCCACCGTCATCGGTCCTCCCTCTCCCGCACCACCTGGCTGCCTGATCAGGCTAGGCGAGGCGACCTAACAGCGACATGACAGCGCCCGTTCCGCCCGTGTCACGCCCTCGCACGCATGGTGGGGCCGGAAACCGAGAACCGTGTGAGAGGACGGGCGGTTGCGATGAGGGACGACGTCGGAATCGAGCTGGCCGGGCTGCGGAAGCGCTTCGGGAAGACGCAGGCACTGGACGGGATGACGTTCACGGTCCGGCCCGGTCGGGTGACCGGCTTCGTGGGCCCGAACGGCGCGGGCAAGTCCACCACCATGCGGGTGGTGCTGGGTCTGGACACGCCCGACGCGGGCCACGCGCTGGTCGGCGGCCGGTCGTACCGGAGTCTGCGCAGTCCGTTGACGCGGCTGGGCTCACTGCTGGACGCCGGAGCTCTGCAACCCAGCCGGACCGCCCGTAACCACCTGCTGTGGCTGGCTCATTCACAGGGCCTTCCGGCCCGCCGGGTGGACCAGGTGCTGGAGCAGGCGGGGCTGGCCGGCGCGGCACGGCGCCGGGCGGGCGGCTTTTCGTTGGGCATGCGGCAGCGGCTCGGCATCGCGGCGGCGCTGCTCGGCGACCCACCCGCGCTGATGTTGGACGAGCCGTTCAACGGCCTGGACCCGGAGGGCATCCGGTGGATCCGCGGCCTGCTCACCTCGCTGGCGGCCGAGGGCCGCGCGGTACTGGTCTCCAGCCACCTGATGGGCGAGCTGGAGGACGTCGCGGACCACCTGGTGGTTGTCGGGCGCGGCCGGGTCGTGGCCGACACCGGCGTGCGCGAACTGCTGGCGGGTGTCGCGGCCGGCCGGGTGACGCTGCGTACCTCTGCACCGCTCGTCGCCGCCGAAGTGCTGTCGGGCACCGGCGCAGCAGTGCAGGTGACCGGGCCCGAGACGCTCGGCATCACCGGGCTGCCGGGCGAGGCGATCGTCGCTCGGCTCACCGCGGCGGCCGTGCCGTTCGCCGAACTGTCTACCCACCGCGCGACGCTGGAGGAGGCCTATCTCGCGCTCACCGGGGATGCCGTTCAGTATCGGAGTGCCGACGCGGCGGCGGGAGTGGAGCGATGAGGGCGCTGCATGCCGAGTGGACCAAGTTCCGCACCGTGCGCGGCTGGGCACTGGGCGCCGTCGGCGCGATGCTGGCGTCCGCACTGTTCCTGTTGGTCGGCACGGCCTCGTCGAACGAGCATCCGCAGCGGGCGACGGCGCTCTCCGCAGGCCCCGGCGGCGGGGCGGTCAACGACAGCTTCTACTTCGTGCACCGGGCGTTGTCCGGCGACGGCGGCATCACCGTCCCGGTTACCGCGCTGACCGGCGTACTGGCTGATCCGGCGGGTGCTGGTACGGCAAGTGCTGCTACGGCAGGTGGGCCGAGCGGAACCACGTCCGGCGTCACCCCGTGGTCCAAGGCCGGGATCCTGGTCAAGCAGAGTCTCGACCAGGGCTCGTCCTACGCGGCGATGATGGTCACCGGCGCGCACGGGGTGCGGATGCAGGACGACTTCACACACGACCGCGCGGGCCTGACCGGCAGTCCCTCGACCGCTGAGCCCCGCTGGCTGCGGCTCGTCCGGACGGGCGGGACGGTCACCGGCTACGACTCGACCGACGGCGAGCGGTGGACCGAGGTCGGCACCGCACGACTGCCCGAGTCAACGACAACGGTGCAGGTGGGGCTGTTCGTCGCCGCCCCGGCGGCGGTACAGGCGAGTGGTGGCGGCAGCAGCAGTCCGGCCACGGCCACGGGAAGCTTCGGTCGCGTAACGCTCAGCGGCTCCTGGGGGCAGGCGGCCGGAGGCTGGCAGGGCCTGCAAGTCGGTGACGACGCCGGGACCTCGGGCAGCTACACACCCGGCACCAGTGGCGGCTGGACGACGACCAGCGAGGGCTTCACCGTCACCGGCGCGGGCGACATCGCCCCCGTGGTCGGCGGACCGGCGCTCGGACCGGCGTTCACCGTGGAGACCTTCCTCGTCGGCACGTTCGTGGGCTTGATCATGCTGACGGTGGTGGCCGTGCAGTTCGTCACCGCCGAGTACCGTCGCGGGCTGCTCGGTCAGACCCTGGCATCGACACCCCACCGCGGCCGGATGCTCCTCGCAAAGGCCGCCGTCGTGGCAACGGTAGCTTTCGCCGTCGGCGCCGCGGCCGCCGCCGTGAGCATCCCGCTCGGTGAACTACGGGCGCGCGCCACCCACTTCGCCGTACTCACCGTACCCACGACGGTCCAGACGCGCGCGGTCCTCGGCACGGGGCTGCTGCTGGCCGCGACGGCAGTCCTGTCGCTGGCCCTCGGAGTGGTGCTGCGGCGCAGCGCCACGGCGATCACGGCGGTGGTGGCGGCGACGGTGCTCCCGTATCTGCTCGCCTTCGGTGGCATGCTGCCGAGCGGCCCGGCCGAGTGGTTGCTCCGGCTCACCCCGGCGGCGGGCTTCGCCGTCCAGCAGACGCTGCCGCGCTACGACCAGGTGCTCACCGTCTACGCCCCCTCGTCCGGATACTTCCCGCTCTCCCCCTGGGGCGGCCTCGCCGTGCTCGGTGCCTGGAGCGCGCTCGCCCTCGCGGCGGCGACCGTGCTGCTGCGCCGGAGGGACGTATGAGTGGCCTCTACCCCGCCGGGTTCCGCCGTGCCTGCCGCGCCGAGTGGACGAAGCTGCACACCGAGGCCGGGCACGGCTGGCTGATGGTCGCCCTGGTTCTCGTCACGGCCGGCGTCGGCGCGGCTGTGTCCGCGAACGTCCCGTGCCCGGCGGCAGGCTGCGGCCAGGACCAGGTGCGGCTCAGCCTGGCCGGGGTGTCGGTGAGTCAGGTACTCGCCGCGATCACGGCCGTCCTGCTCGTAGGCGGCGAGTACGGCACCGGCCTGATCCGCACCACGCTTGTGGCGATACCCAGGCGCGGCACGGTGCTGGCCGCGAAAGCCACCGTGCTCAGCGGAGCGGTCCTCGCAGTCGGAAGCGTCGCCGTGCTCGCCTCCGTCCTCGCGGGCCACCTGCTCCTGCCGGGCGCCGGATACATCCCCGCCCACGGCTACACCCAGCTCTCCCTCGCCGACGGGCCGACCCTGCGCGCGGCGGCGGGCTCGGTGCTCTACCTGGTCCTGGTGGCCCTGCTTGCACTCGGCATCGCCGCAGCGGTTCGCGACGCGGCGGTCGCGGTCGGCGTCGTGCTGGCACTGCTCTACCTGTTCCCGCTGCTCAGTCATGTCGTCACCGAGCCGCACCTGCAGCGACTGCTGGCGCAGCTCGGCCCGATGCCGGCGGGCCTCGCGATCCAGGCGACGGCGAACCTGCGCCACCTTCCCATCGGCCCCTGGGCGGGCCTCGGCGTTCTGGCCCTCTGGGCAGCGAGCGCGCTGCTCCTCGGCGGCGCGATCCTCCGGCTGCGAAACGCGTGAATCCACACGTGAGGCGACGTCGGTCCGGACGCTTCTCGCGCCCGGGCCGACCTCGTCACGGCGGGCGCAGTTGCCACCCAAGGGCTCGGTTCTGGTCTCATCCACCGCCGTCCAGCGAGGCTCAGAGCCTGGGCAGCGCCCCGCTTCACCCCAGGTCAGAACAGGCGTGACCCCCGGCGGACAACGTTCGGGAGAATTGGAAAGCGTGTTTGGGGCAACCCCTCACAAGTTCGAATCTCGTATCCTCCGCCTCCGCCCACCAGGGCAAACGAAAGGCCCCGACCGGTTTCCGGTCGGGGCCTTCGTCGTCCCGTTGCAGGTTCGGTCTCCCGACCTGGCTCTGTCGGTCCGGTCAGCGCCCGACGCCGAGGGCGACGGAGTCGATGACGCCCTGCCAGACCCGGCGGTACCCCTCGCGGAGTGGACCGCCGACGGTGTCGAGGATCGCCGAGGCGATGTCGATCAGCGGTTCCGGGTCCTCCGTCCGGCCCAGGTGGGCGTGGGCCTCCAGCAGGGCGCCGCCGCGCTCGGGGTCCGCCTCGACAAGGCGGCGGACCAGCCACTTGCCGGTGCCGGTCCAGGTCCGGCGATGATCGCAGAGCAGGTCGGCGGCGGTGTTGACGACGAACCCCGCGACGGCCAATCGCTCCAACGGGTCGGTGGCGTCCCGCAGGTCGTCGATGGCGTCCGTCAACCCGTAGCGCTTGGTCTCAACCGTCCCGGGCTCCAGTGCGGGCGGGCCCTGCCGGAGGTCCGCGTCCGCCAGGGCCCTGGCGCGTCCGGCCTCCCCGTCCACGTCCACCAGGACGACGCCGGTGGCGTACATGCTCTGCAGCACCGCGCGGCGGGTGGCGACATCGACGGCGAACAGGTCACGGAGACCGGCCCGGGTGTGGACGAAGAGCTCCACGACCCGGCCCTCGAAGCGCAGCGTCTCCCGGTAGGTCTCACCACCGCTGGCCACCAGGACCGCGATGTCCAGGTCACTGCCTGCGGTCGCCCGGCCCTGCACGGTGGAGCCCGCGAGGACCACGGCGAGGGCATCGGGGAAACGGTCCTGCACGAGACGTCGTGCTTGGTCGATCGGTTCGTGTCGCATCGGACCACGGTCCCACAGGTGCACCGATCGCCGGCGCCCCGGCCCGGCCTCCGCCGGTCACCCGACCGGGCCGGGGCCGTCCCGGTAGATCGAGGCACCGAGCGCCGGCAACCTCTCGACTGCGTCGAGATCGAGGTCGGCCAGGTCGCGGTGGAGGTGAATGCTGCGCAGGGCCTCCTCCAAGGTCACCTGGGCGATCCCGGCGCCGAGGCAGAAGTGCCGGCCGTGGCCGAAGGCCAGGGACGTACCGGCCGGCGAGGTCCCGGCCTCGTGCGCGCTCCCGGTCGCGGCCTCCACCGCGGCGGCCCAGGCCAACACGCCGACGACCCGCTCACCCGCACCGATCTCCTCCCCGTGGAAGGTGATCGGACAGCGGGACCGGCGCGGCGCGAAGTGGAATCCCGTGTCATTCCCGAGGCACAGCTCGACCAGTCCGGCGAAGTTCCCCTGCTCGGCCAGGCGTTGTGCCTCCGTCGAGCCGCGCAGGAAGCGCAGCGCGCCGACGAGCGCGTGGCAGGTCGGGTCGAGCGCCCCGGTGACGAGCTGCATGTAGAGCGCGGCGAGTTCGTCCGGGGACAACTCCACGCCGGCCTTGGTCAGTTCGGCGAGCAGCCAGTCCTCCCCGCTTCGGGCGCGTACGGCCAGCCACTCCTTCAGATCCCCGATCCGGTCCAGCGCCGCATCGGCCATCCCGATGTCCTGGCCGTCGTTGGACAGGTACGCGATGGTCGGGGCGGTCATCGCCCTGAGCCGGTCGATCTCCTCGGACGGCAGCCGCAGCAGCAGGGCGAGCATCACCTCACTGACCGGCCGGGCGAAGCCGGCGACCGGTCGGCGACCGTCCGCCCGCCGGGCGATCTCCTCGAAGGCCGCACGGAACGCCGGCCGCAACTGCTCCGCCCGGGTGCGGGAGAAGTACCGGCGCAGCGCCCGGCTGGCCGCGCGTTGTGCCGGCGCGTCGGAGAAGACCGGCCAGAGTCCGAGGAACGCCTCCAGCCGCTCGACGGCCTCCGCCCCGGGCACGCCGACCAGGGCGGGCTCGAGGGGCGAGGCGCCGCGTGCGACGAACCGATGGTCAGTCAGCATCTCCCGGAGGTGCGCCGGATCGGTGACGTACCAGGACCGGGTCGGCTCGTGCCGGGCGGCGGCCCGGCCGGTGGCCCGGAGCGCGGAGTAGGCCCGGTACGGATCGCCGGTGAGCAGGTGATCGACGTCCCCCGGGGCAGGGCGCTCCGGTCGTGGTGTTGCGGACATGGGATGGTGAACCTTTCTGGCGAGGTCGGTCAGGCGCCCGGGACCGCGTCGAAGCGCAGTGAGACCTGCCCGCTCGCTGCCCCGGTCAGCTCGGCGGTCCGGCCGAGCGGGATCGACATGATCGGATCGACGTGGCCGAACGGGAGGTCGGCCACCACCGGTACCTCGATCCCGTCGGTCACCTCGCGGAGCCGTTGGCGGACCACCTGCTCGTCGATCCCGATGCCGGCGGGCACCCGCCCGAGCGCGAGCCCGGCGATCCGCCCGAACCCCTCCTGCCTGCTCAACTGGTGGAGTAGGCGCAGGGCCTGCCACTCCTGGGCGCTGTCGGAGATCTCGATCAGTAGGAGACGGCCGGCGAGCCGGGGCCAGTAGGCCGTCCCGGCATGCGACAGCAAGGTCTCCAGGTTGACCGCCAGGACCTCCCCGCGTCCGGCCCCTTCCTTGATCACGACGGGGGCCGGGGCGGGTACTTCGGCCCTGCGCACGTGGTCGCCGCTCCCCCAGGGCAGCCGCTCGTCCACCCGGACCTCGCTCCAGGGCACCTCGTAGGCCTCCCCCCTGGTGGCCCGGAGGAGAGAGTCGAGGGAGTACGGGTGCACTCCCCCGAACTCTCCGAACTGGGGCAGCACCGCCGGTCCGTAGATGCTCGCCAGCCGGGCCCGCTCACTCAGGTACAGGTGGAGCGAGCTGGTGTCGCTGTACCCGATGAACCACTTCGGATTGGCCCGGATCAGGTCCAGGTCCAGCGCGTCCAGCACCTGGTGGGAGGCCCAACCGCCGATCGCCGACACGATCGCGGCCACGTTCGGGTCGGCGAACCCCCGGTGCAGGTCCGCGACCCGGGACGCCACCGTCCCCGCACCGGGGTTCCGGCCGTCCGCGACGTGGGTGCCCAGCCGGACCCGGAACCCGCGCCGCTCCAGCTCCAGGACGCCTCGCCGCAGTCGGTCCTCGAACCTCGACGCGGTGTTGGAGGACAGCGACACCACCAGGATCTCGTCGCCCTGCTCCAGCGGCGGCGGGAAGACGGGCGGCGGGAAGGCGCCTCCGCTCATCTCACTCACCGTCGGACGGCGGCACCGCGCTGGGCCCCGCGGTGGCGCGGGAGGTGATGATGCGACGGATCCGGTCGGCGATCTCGGCCAGCGGGACGTCCGACTCCTGCGAGCCGTCCCGGAACCGGAGGGCCGCCGTGCCCGCCGCCACGTCCCGGTCGCCGGCGACCACGACGAAGGGGGCGCGCAGGCGCTGCGCGTTCAGGATCTTCTTCGGCAGCCGGTCGCTGGAGGAGTCGAGCTGTGTACGGACGCCCTCTTCGCGCAGCTCGTCGAAGAACTTCGCCAGGTACTCGGTGTGGCCCGCCTCGGCGTCGCTGCGCACCGGGACGCCCACCGCGTGGATCGGCGCCATCCAGGCGGGGAACTGCCCGCCGTAGTGCTCGATCAGCACACCCAGGAACCGCTCCAGCGAACCGAACAGCGCACGGTGGATCATCACCGGACGCACCCGGGCGCCGTCGGCCGCCTGGTACGACAGCTCGAACCGGGCCGGGGTCTGGAAGTCGAGCTGGATGGTGGACATCTGCCAGTTCCGGCCGAGCGAGTCCCGCACCTGGACGCTGATCTTGGGGCCGTAGAACGCCGCGCCCCCCGGGTCGGGCACCAGCTCGAGACCGGTGGAGTCGGCGGCGGCGACCAGCGCCTGGGTCGCGTTCTCCCAGTCCTCCGCGCTGCCGATGAACTTGTCGGAGTCGTCCCGGGTCGACAGCTCCAGGTAGAAGTCGCGCAGACCGAAGTCCCGCAGCAGGTCCAGCACGAAGGCGAGGACCGTCTTCAGCTCCTCCTGGATCTGGTCCTGGGTGCAGAAGATGTGGGCGTCGTCCTGGGTCATGTTCCGCACCCGGGTCAGACCGTGCAGGGTGCCCGAGCGCTCGTACCGGTGCACCGAGCCGAACTCGAAGAGCCGGAGCGGGAGTTCCTTGTACGAGCGGCCGCGGTTCTTGAACACGACCGCGTGCATCGGGCAGTTCATGGCCTTGAGGTAGTACTCGCTGCCGTCCACCGCCATGCCGGGGAACATGCCGTCGGCGTAGTACGGGAGGTGTCCGGAACGGAGGAACAGGTCCTCCTTCGCGATGAAGGGGGTGTTGATCAGGGTGTAGCCGGACCGGCGGTGCTTGTCGAGCGAGTACCGCTGCATCTCGTCCCGGATCGCCGCGCCGTTCGGCAGCAGGATCGGCAGCCCGGGGCCGATCTCGTCGGCGAAGGTGAACAGCTCCATCTCGGAGCCGAGACGACGGTGGTCCCGGCGCGCCGCCTCCGCCAGGAACTCGCGGTGGCGGGCCAGCGCCTCCTCGTCCGGCCACGCGGTGCCCTTGATCCGCTGAAGGCTCTCGTTCCCCTCCGCACCCCGCCAGTACACGGCGGAGGCGGCGGTCAGCTCGAACGCCACCAGGCAAGCGCTGTCGGAGGCGGTCACCTCGGTGCCGACACCGGTCCAGATCGGCTCGGCGCCCTCCGGGCCGACCGCGAGACCGAAGACCTCGGCGGACGCATCGGCCAGCGCCTCCTCCGCCAGCTCCCGCGCGAAGGCGTTGCCCGCCGCGTACTCGCCGATCTCCGCGACGGAGCCGAGCCGCCGGGCCGCGATCGCCGACCGACGCCTGACGATCCGACGCATCCGCTTGTCGAGCCGCTTCAGGATCTCCGGGGTGACCGGCTCCAGGTTGGCGAAGTCGTGGTAGAAGCCGTCCTCCGCCGGGCCGCTGCCGGCGGGCAGCGCCTCCGGGAACTCCTCGTGGACCGCCATGGCGAGCACCAGGGCCGCAGTGGCCCGCAGCACCCGCAGGTCGTTCGGGGACGGGGAAGCCTGGGCTTCCGTCGGGAGGGGGGTGTTCGGGTCCTGCTCCAGGACCGGTGCTTCAGCCATTGTTCTGTGACTCCGTCGCGGTGGCTTGACTTCTGGTTACTTGCGAACGAGGTGGAACACGAGGTCGCCCGGGTACTCCCCTTCGCCGAACGGCGTGCCCCGGTAGTCCGAGTCGATCCGGACGATCTCGAATCCGGCGCGCTCGACGAGCGGCACCACCTCGCCGAGAAAGTAGTAGCGGGTGCGGTAGTGCCAGTGGAGGTCGTAGGTCTCACCCTCGGGCGTGGTGACCGTGTAGTCCTCCTCGATCAGCTGGGTCTGCCGGAAGTGATCCCGGTCGTTGACGGTCACCACGCGCTCGATGCGGTGGCCCTCGCCGTCCACGAAGGTCTGCGAGGCGATCACACCGGTCGTGGAGAGCATGGGGATCGACGGGTTGAACAGGTCGAAGACGAAGCGGCCACCCGGGCGGAGGCTCTGCGCGATCCGCCGCAGACAGGCCTCGAACTCCGTCGGCTCCACCACGTGCTGGAACACCCGGAAGGGGGCGATCGCCAGGTCGATGCCCTCCCCCTCGAAGGACTGGATGAGCTCGCAGCGGGTCTCGACGGTGTCGATGCCCCGAGCCCGCACCGCGTCCTTCAGGACCTCGACTTCGTCGGCGTCCATGTCCACCGCGACGATCCGGGTCTCCGGCAGGAGCTCGGCCAACCCGAGGGTCACCCGCCCGGTGCCGCAGCCGAATTCGGCCAGTCGCCGGGGTGCGGCCTCGACCGCCTGGTCCAAGTAGAACCGGACGTCGTCGGTGCGCGACTCGTAGACGAGGTCGTAGACGGACGCGACGTTCTTGTATTTCAGGTCCACAGGTTGTTCTCCAGATGTTCTGACCAGAGGGCGTCGAGGTCGGAGCGGGCGAACCCCTCGGCCGCGTAGAGGTCCCGCAGCCAGCCGTACAGCTCCGCCGGGCCGAGACCGGTCCGGCCGACGGCTGCCCGACACGCCTCCAGGTACTTCCGCAGGAGCTTGGTGCGGCCGTCCCGGTTGGAGGGCCGCAGACCTTCGTTCCAGAGCACCGCGGCGACCAGGAAGGCGTCCTGCAGATGGCGGGCGGCCTGCTGTCCGACGGCCGACGAGGGGGGAAAGGCGGGGAAGGCGAAGGCGTCCAGGACGTGGTCGAGACCGAGCCCGGCCCTCAGGATCGTGGTGTCGCCGAAGCCGATCTCGGTGAAGGGCTCACCGAGCGGGCCCGTCCCGTCGGGCGTGAAGTCGATGTAGTTGCCCACATCGTCGTAATCGCCGGTCGCCGGGTGGCGCAGGGCGACGTTGAAGTTCACGCCGTACAGACCGGGGACACCGATCGAGTGGGTGTAGTACCTCGGCTCCCGACTGTCCCACTCGATCCGGACCTTCTCGGCGAACACCTCCAGCGCCGGGAACAGGGTGCGGTGAACGCGGCTCGCCCGGACCAGGACGTCCTCGGGTGCGAACCCGCAACGGTCGAGGAAGAAGGCGGCGGTGCACTCGGCCGGCCCCTCAGCGGAGCCGGCCGGGAGCACGATCGAGAAGTTGGTGAAGTGGCCGCCCCAGGTGAACGGGGTGACGCAGTCACCGAGCGTCCGGAGGTTCTGCGTTCGCACCGCCGGCTGGACCGCCACCACCCCGCCCGCCGCGACCCCACCGGGGATCCACGGCTTGAGCGCGCTGATCGACGATCCGATCAGGTGAACGGAGCGGTCGGCCCCGGAGGAGACCGGCAACTCCGGCACCCGCCGGGCCTGCGGGAAGGACTCGACGAAGTCCTCCGCCACCCGCGTGCGCAGTGCCCGCCTGCTCTCCAGCGTCGTGCTCGGGAGCGTCATGCTCAGGGGGCCAGGGTGAGGCCGTTGAGCCGGGGCACGAGCTGGAGGTCCCGGATGTCGTCGTGGCGCAGCAGCCACATCATCCAGCGCTCGACACCGAGTCCGAAGCCCGAGGTGAGCATCGGACGCTCGGACTTCATCTTGACGTACCAGGCGTAGTCCTCCTCGGCGACCTCGTGGTGGGCGAGGGCCTTGCGGGTCTGCTCGCCGTCCACGTGCCGCTCGCCGGCGCCGACCACCTCGCCGATACCGAGCAGCAGGTCGGCGCAGCGGGCCTTGTCGGTGCCGGGCTCGTAGGCCTGGTAGAAGGGGACGGACAGGTGGTCGAAGTGGGTCAGCCACAGCACCGGGCTGATCTCGTCCATCAGCCGGCGTTCGCCGGCCCGGGTGATCGTCCGGAAGCCGGCCGGGTCATGGCGCACGCAGTCGGCCGCGTTGCCCAGGTGCTCGACCGCCTCGTCCACCGTCAGCTGCGGGATGACCTCCATCTCCGCCATCCGGACGATGTGGTCCACAGAGCCGGCGACGGCCGCGATCTCGCTCTCGAAGTCCCGCAGGGCGGCCCGGGCGAGCGTGCGGGTGTACTGACCGACCACGTCCTGGACCTCGGTGAGGCCGCCGAGGATCTCGGCCTCGCTGTGGAAGAACTGGTTCAGGTGGGTCTTGTCGGCCTCCTCACCGCGGAAACTCGGCATGAGATACCAGGCGCCCTCCGGGGCGATCCGACAGCCGTACTCCAGCAGGAACTGCATCGAGTCGGCCAGGTAGACCTTCTCGCCGAACAGGTCGATCTGGACCGGCAGGCTGTCGCTGCCCAGCCCCATCGGGCTGGAGACCGAGCCGGTGGTGATCGGCAGGTGCAGGTTGAGGGCGCGGCGCTGCTTCCAGAAGTCCGCCGTGACCTGGAGGAGCTGGTCCTGGAGGCGGACCAGGAGCTTCATGGCCGGGTCGTCGAGGATCTTGAGGAAACGGTCCGGGTCGGTCACCGCAGCGGTCGGCTTCATTCTGATGAACCTTTCACAGGATGGACATTACAGATGTTACGACTCATTGGTCAATATTGTTGTCAATATGCAGGTCGTCCAGGGCCACCACCCGGAGCTCGGCGGTGTACCCCTGCCCGTGGCCGTCGTGCAGCCAGGTGTCCGTCAGGTCGGGCAGCATCTCGGTCAGCCCGAAGACGGCGGACGGGAGCTCGGCGGCGCCCCGAACCGTCCGGGCGAACAGGTTGACCAGCGGAATACTCCCGAAATCGAGGAAAGTGGGCTTGTCCTCGGTGGGAGAGCGATAGAAGACCCGTTCCGGCAGGTTCCTCTCGGCCCGGAACGCGCGGGCCGCACGGAATCGCTCGGCCTCGTCCCGCAGCGCCGCCCAGGCGAGCTCCTCGATCTCGATCGCCCAGGACTCCCGGGCGACCACCAACCGGTCGATGGTCACCCTCGGCCGGTGGGCGGCGGGGGCGAAGGGCTTGAAGCTGTTGACCGTCACACCGGACAGCACCTCGCCCAGCATCTCCAGCAGGTCGCAGCGGAAGTCGTCCACCGCCGACCGGACCACCAGCTCGCCGTTCTCCCGGTGCACGGTCAGGTCCGCCAGGGCCAGTACCCGGCCGGCCGGCTCCACGCTGGGCGCACGGAGCGTCCAGTACGTGTACTCGGGCGACAGCAGCGCCGAGGGCGGCGCCAGCCGGGAGGTGACGGTGGGCCAGTCCTTCGGGGGGACCAGGTAGATCCGACGTCGGCCGTGGTCGGCTGCGTCCGCCGCGCGCAGTCGCCCCGGTTCCGGGTGCTGCTCGACGAAGACCCGACTCTCCATGGTGTTGAGCGCGGTGTGCAGCTCCCCGAGCACGGCCAGGTAGCGGCCCTCGTTCACGGCCGCCGCGCTCGGCGCGGCGATCATGAGGTCGGGGGAGTGGTGCACGGCGGCGGCCCAGGGCGGCCGGACCGTCGGGAACTCCCGGCGGAAGCGTTCCGCCAACTCATCGCCGGTACGCAGCACCGGCTCCGCGCCCTCGATCCCGCCGAGCGCGCGTCGCCAGCGCTCCTGGAGGTCGGCGATCGCCGTCCGCACCGGGGCCGGCAGCGCCCGCGCGGAGTAGAAGAGGTGCGGGGTGGCCGACGCCAGCAGGCGGGCGAGCGGCATCGCCGTCGCACCGCTCCGGGTCGACCACCGGTCGAAGATGCCGAGGAACAGCGCGCGGTACTCGGCCGCGATCCGACCGACCAGCCAGCGCGCGCTGTCCAGCACCAGCCCGAGCGGGGCGGCCAGCTCCGCGCGGAGCGCGGCGCCCAGGTGGACCTCGACGTCCCGGACGCAGTCCTCGTAGACCAGCGTCCGACCGGCGTAGTTACGGCCGTGGTGGCGTTCGGCCGCCGTTCCGGTGGCCGCCACGAAGGCGGTGTTGAGCCGGTCCGTCGCGGCGGAGAGCGCGGCGGCGTCCCCGGCCGCGGCAGCGACCGCGTCCCGCGCCAGACAGAGTTCGTCCAGGACGGCCAGCGCGCGCTCCCGCGCGTCCGGATCGCCGATCCGGACGAGCTTCGCCCGGAGGGTGGCCTCCGGGTGGGCCTCCACCGGCCCCTCCAGGTCTAGGGAGACCAACCCCCGGTCGCGCAGGTCCGTCAACACCGCCAGCAGCTCCGCGTCGGTGGCTCCGGCACCGGCGGCGCAGACCTCCCGGGCCGTCCGGAAGCCGTCGCACCGGGCGAGGACGGCGGCCTCCGACGGAGCGAGCTTTTCCTCCCCCTTGCCCGCCCGGTGCAGGACATCACCGTCCAGACGGTCGGCGGCCGGACGACGGGGGGTCAGCCACGGGACGATTTCCGGGTCGGAGCCGAGCACCCGGGCGAGGGTGTCGATCGCCCAGGACTCGAAGTAGACGGTGCGTCGGCCGACCAGCCGCTCCCCCGCCTCGACGGTGAGGGCCGCCGGGTGGTCGCCCCAGTCCGCCCAGCCGACCGGTCCGAAGAAGCCGATCGTGTCGTTCTTCACCGTGTACCGCTGGAGGTAACTGGTGATGGCCAGCTCGTGGGACCGGCCACGGACGTTGCGGGACTCACCCGCCGCGGCCTTGTCCAGGCAGTCGCCGAGCAGTCGCCGGTTCTGCCAGGTGACGGCCTCGCGGAAGAGCGGGTCGGCGGCCGCGCTGCGGATGGCCCCGCTCAGCCGCACCGTCCCCTCCTGAAACGCCTGCCGGTAGGCCTCCGGCGACGCCGTGCCCGCTATGGCCGCGTCGGCGGCCGCCGCCAGCTCGGGGTCGACCAGGGCCTCCAGTCGATCCGCCGAGAAGCCCGCGCTGCGCAGGACCGCATCACGCCAGAGGCTCCAGCCCGTACCACCGAGCGGGACGGTGTGGTCGGTGTGCGACTCGGCCATGGCGCTCCTCGCAATCGTTCCGGATGGACGGCCCAAACATTACGCAGAACATGACTCCCTGGTCAATAAATGTGTCAACATCTTGAAGAAGACCCCTCCGGCTGGCATGGTGAACCCCCGATGGAGATCCGAGCACCATTGAGGAAGGTGAGCCTTGAAGGCACTGGAGAACGTTCGCGAGCGAGCCTCGGCGGCGGTCCGGTCGGGCACCCACCTGGGAATCCAGCTCCATGTGACGCTGCGCGGTGAGGTCCTGCTGGACGAGGCCTTCGGCGAGTCGGCACCGGGGGTCCGGCTCACCACCGACGACCAACTACCGTGGATCTGCTGCACCAAGCTCTTCGGCGCGTTGGCGATCGGCCAACTGATCCGGGACGGGGCACTCGCCGCCGACACTCCGCTGGCCGAGCTGGTGCCCGAGTACGCGGTGCGCGGGAAGGAACGGGCGAACCTCGCGCAGCTGATGTCGCACTCCCTGCCGTTCCGGCAGGAGAGCGTCCGCCACCCCTTCTCGGCCCTGGGTCACGAGGAGGCGTTCGCCGCCGCCTGCGCGATCGAGCTCACCGGCGAACCCGGCAGCGAGGGCTGGTACAGCGCCATGGAGTCGTGGGTGGTCGTCGCCGAGATCGTGCGGCGACGGTCCGGCCTGAGCTACCCGCAGTACGTGGCCGAACGGATCATGCGCCCTCTGGGCATGACCCGGACGGCCTTCGGCGAGCAGGGGGCGCCCCGCCCGGTGGGCCTCTACGAGCAGATCGACGGCCGCCAGGAGCCGACCGGACGGGTTTCCGCGAACGTCCTCGCGCCCCACCTCCCCGGCACCGGGGCCTGGGGGCCGGCGAACGAGCTGTCCCGCCTGGTGGACTGCCTGGCCGCCCCCGAGCGCCTGCCCGACCTGGGCCTGGACCGCGCGGTCGTGGACATCCTCACCGCCGACCACCGCAGCGGACTGCCCGACCGCAACTTCGGCGACCTCGACCTCGCCTGGGGCCTCGGCATGTGCACCGACCGGGCCTGGTTCAGCGCCCCGAGCGGCACCCGGGTCGCCGGGCACACCGCGTACGGCTGCGGAATGGTCGTCGCCGACCTGGACCGGGAACTGGCGGTCTCCTTCCTCTCCAGCGGCGTGGTGCCGCCCGGCAGCGGCGGCAGCCGGCTGGAGAACCTGATCGTGCGCGAGCTCTGCCAGGAGATCCGGGCCTGAACCCGCCTCCACGGACTCTAAGAATGATATTGACCAAGTAATATGACAATTTGTAATGTCATCGAGTCATGAACTGATCGGAGGGCGGGTCCAGGTCATGCCTCACTTCGCTGACGGCCTCTACAACTCGCGTACCGTGCTCATCACCGGAGGAGCCACCGGTATCGGCTTCGCTATGGCCCAGGCGTTCGGGCTGCACGGCGCACAGGTCGTGCTCGCCTCCCGCAACGCCGAACGACTCTCGGCGGCCGGCCGCCGGCTGACCGCCCTCGGAGTGGAGAACGACACCGTGGTGTGCGACGTCCGCGACGAGGCCACGGTCAAGGCCGCGGTGGAGCGCACGATGTCCCGCTACGGGGCCATCGACGTCCTGGTCAACAACGCGGCGGCCAACTTCTGGTCGCCGGCCGAGACGATGTCGGCGCGCTCGTTCCGGACGGTCGTGGAGATCGATCTCCACGGCACATTCCACTGCGGACGGGCTGTCGTCCCGCACATGATCGCCCAGGGTGGCGGCGTGATCCTCAACGTGGCGATCACCGACCCGCACCGCGGTCTGCCCTACTTCGCCCACGCCGCCGCCGCCAAGTCGGGGGTCCTCGCGCTCACCTCCACCTGGGCGGCGGAGTGGGGCCGGCACGGGATCCGGGTCAACGCGCTCGGGCCCGGCCCCACCCCCACCGAGAGCGCGGTCGGCGGCATGGCCGTCGGGCGCACCGACCACCCGCCGTCCTTCGAGCTCCAGCGCCGCCGGACACCGCTCCGCCGACTCGCCGCCCCCGAGGACTCCGCCTCCGCCGCGCTCTTCCTCTGCTCCGACGCCGCCTCGTTCATCACCGGGGTGAACCTCCCGGTGGACGGCGGCATCTCCCTCCCCACACCCAGCGGGGACCTGAACTTCGACCGAGCGGCCACACCCGCGACACGACGAGGAGACGACCAACAGTGAGTACGGCGATCGAAGTCCGGGGGCTGACCCGGACCTATGCCAAGGGCCGTCGCCGTGGAGCGGGGGCCGGTGAGGTGGTGACCGCGCTGCACGGCCTGGACCTCGACGTGGCGAGCGGTGAGATCCGAGGTCTGCTCGGCCCCAACGGCGCCGGCAAGACCACCCTCGTCAAGATCCTCTCCACCGTGCTGCTGCCCACCGACGGCCGGGCCACCGTGCTCGGCCTGGACGTCGCAGCCGACGCCAGGGCGCTCCGCCGGCGGATCGGCATCGTGTTCGGTGGCGAGCGCGGCCTCTACGGGCGGCTCACCGCGCGGGAGAACCTCGACTACTGGGCCGCCCTGTACGGGACGCGCGGCCGCAAGGACGCGGTTGCCGCGCTGCTGGACCGGGTCGGGCTCGGCGACCGCGCCGACACCCAGGTGGACCGGATGTCCCGTGGCATGAAGCAGCGTCTGCACCTCGCCCGCGGTCTGGTCGGCGACCCGGAGCTGCTGTTCCTGGACGAGCCCACGGTCGGCATGGACCCGGTGGCCGCCCGCGAGTTCCGCTCGCTGGTGACCGAACTCCGGGCCGAGGGCCGCACCATCCTGCTGACCACCCACGACATGCACGAGGCCGAGGCGGTCTGCGACCGGGTGACCCTGATCGACCGTGGCCAGGTGGTCGGCACCGAGGCGCCCGCAGAGGTCGGACGCTGGATCACCGCCCACGAGCGGGTGGACGCCCGGGACGTACCGGCCCCGCTGCGGGAGAGCGTCGCCCTGCTGGAGGGCGTGGCCGGCATCGAGGAGCTGGCCGACGGCTGGATCCGGATCGCCACCAACGCCGAGGGCGCGGTCCGACCGGTGCTGCGTGCACTGGTGGACGCCGGGGTCACCACGGTCCGCACCTCGCTGCCGACCCTGGAGGACGTCTACCTGGAGGTCATCGGCGATCGAGGGCTGACGGTATGACCGAGATCCTCACCGGCGCCCTGCTGCAGCTGCGGCTGTTCCGTCGCAACGCCGGCCACCTGCTGGTCTTCGCCACCATCCCGTTCTTCACCGCCATCTTCCTGTCCTCGGTACGCCAGGCGGACCGGCCGGACCTGGAGGCCTACGCAGTCCTCGCACCCGCCCTGATGGGCCTTTGGCTGGTCTCGCTCGACCTGGCGGGGTCGGTCGTGGACGACGAGAAGCGCGGCGGCACGCTGGAGCTGTTCCTGGGCTCACCGGCCGGCCTCACCCGGCTGGTCACCGGCCGGGTCGCCGTCATCGCGGTGCTCGGTGCGGCGACCTTCGCCGAGTCCTGGCTCACGGCGGCCGTCCTCTTCGATGTCCGGCTCCCCGTGCACCACCCCTGGCTGCTGGTCTGCACCCTGGCGGCGACCGCGCTCGCCACCCTCGGCACCGCGACCGTGCTCGCCGCCGCCTTCGTGACCGCGGGCTCGGCCCGCCGTTGGGCCAACGCGCTCGGGTACCCGTGCTACGTGCTTGGCGGCGTGCTGGTGCCGGTCGCGCTGCTCCCCGGTTGGCTGCAGCCGGTCAGCAAGGTCATCTACCTGTCCTGGGCGGCGGACCTGCTCCGGGCGGTCACCCGCCCCGAGCCGGTGGGGGACTTCGGTTGGCGGCTCGGGGCACTGCTGCTCCTGGGTGCCGTCGCGTACCTGGCCGGCACCGTCCTGGTGGACCGGATGATCATTCGCCTGAAGTCGGAGGGCACGGTGGGCCTCTCGTGAACGCACTCTCCCGGTGGTACGGCATCGTCGCCACCGCCTCCCGGATCGGCTTCCGCGAGCTGGTCACCTTCTACACCTGGCGCACCTGGGTGTTCGGCTGGTTCCTCCGGCTGATCGCGCAGGTGGTGTTCTTCGGCACCATCGGCCTGCTCTCCGGCTCGGAGGAGCGGGTGCGCTACCTGGCCGTCGGCAACGCGGCCGTGGTGGTCTGCATCGAGGCCATGGTGGTCATCACCACCACCGTGCGCGAGCGCGGCCAGGGCACCCTGGCGCTCCAGGTCGCCGCCCCCGCCGACTTCGCGCTGACCTATCTGGCCCGTGGCGCGTACTGCCTGCTGGTCGGCATCGTCAGCAGCACCGGCGTGTTCGCCGCCGCAGCGATGATCTTCCGGCTGTCCATGCCCTTCCCGCAGGTGCTGCTCGTCCCGTTCTTCCTCGCTCTGGCGGGTTGCTCGGCCTACGGGCTGGGTACGGCCGTCGGCGCCCTGGTGCTGCGCCGCCCCGGGCTGCAGTGGCTGGCGCTCAACACCGGCTACATGTCCCTGATGACCTTCTGCGGGGTCAACGTCCCGGTGGACCACTGGCCCGCGCCGATCGCCGCCCTGGCCGAACTGCTCCCGCTCACCCACGCCCTGCAGGCGCTGCGCGACCTGCTCGCCGGCGCACCGGCCTCCACCGTGCTCGCCGGCCTCGGCTGCGAGGCACTGGTCGCCCTGGCCTGGACCGCGCTCGGCGTGGTCCTGCTGGAACGTGCGGTTGCCGGAGAACGGCGGCGCGGCACGATCGAGTTGTCCGCATGAACGCCGTGACCGCACGGCCCGCCCTGGTCCGGTTCCCGGCCTCCCCCGAGGCCCGGGTCCATCTGGTCTGCTTCGCCCACGCCGGCGCGGGGGCCGCCCCGTTCGCCGGCTGGGCCGGGCTGCTGCCGCCGTGGGTGGCGGTCAGCGCCGTCCGGCTGCCCGGCCGGGAGAGCCGCCTGCGGGAGACCCCGCTCGGCTCGCTCGACGAGATCGCCGGGGCGGCCGCCCGGGAGATCGCCGAGCTGACCGGCCCGGTGGTGTTCTTCGGGCACTGCTTCGGCGCGGTGGCCGCCTACCGGACCGCCCGGCTGCTGGAGCAGGGAGGACGGACGGAGCTGCTGCGGCTGATCGCCGCCGCCGCCCCGGCACCGGACGGCACGATCGGCGGCACCACCCACCTGCTGGACAGCGAAGACCTGTTCGCCGATCTGGCCCGCTACGGGGCGCTCCAGGACACCCCGACCGGCCGGGCCCTCTACTCGCTCGCCGAGCCGGCGATCCGGGCGGACTTCCGCGCCCTGGAGACCTGGACCGTGCCGGCCCCCGCCGACCGCCTGCTGGCCGCTCCCGTCCTGGAACTGCGGGGCGACCAGGACCGGGTGCTCGACCCGGACGGCCCCGGCTGGTCCGGCTGGACCACCGGCAGCCACCGCCGGGAGTCCGTCCCCGGCCCGCACCACCTGCTCGGCCACGCCACCGACGCCCTGCTCGCCGCGATCACCCGCGAGCTCGACACCGACCAACACTGCCGGCCGCCCGCCGCGGCACGTCTTCTTGGAGGAATCCGATGAACCCCGCTGCGGACGACGACCGCATAGCCGTGATCGGAATGGCCTGTCGGCTCCCCGGCGCCCCCGACGTCGAGAGCTACTGGACCAACCTGCTCAACAACACCGTCAGCCTCACCGAGCTCTCCGACGACACCCTGCGGAAGGCCGGCCTCTCCGAGGCGGCCATCGCCGACCCGAACCACGTCAAGCGGGCCCCGCTGCTGGACGACGTCGCGGGCTTCGACGCCGGTCTCTTCGGCTTCACCCCGCGCGAGGCCGAGCTGCGCGACCCGCAGCAGCGGATCTTCCTGGAGGTCGCCTACAGCGCGCTGGAGGACGCCGGCGTCGCCACCGGCGGCCCGGCCTCGGTGGGCGTCTTCGCCGGTGGCGCGACCAACCGCTACGCCGAACTGAACGTCCGGCGCAATGCCGCCGCCGTCCGCAACTACGGCGAGGTCGGCATCCAGTCGGGCAACCACAACGACTACATCGCCACGATCGTCTCCTACAAGCTCGACCTGCGCGGACCCGCACTGACCGTCGCCACCGCCTGCTCCACCTCGCTGGTCGCGCTGCACCTGGCCTGCCAGGCGCTGCGCAACGGCGAGTGCGACATCGCGGTCGCCGGCGGCGTCCAGCTGGAGCTGCCGCACGGCGCCGGCCACCGCTGGGTGGAGGGCGGCATCTTCTCCCGGGACGGGCGCTGCCGCCCCTTCGACGCGGCCGCCGACGGCACGATCTTCGGCGACGGAGCGGGCGCGGTCGTCCTCAAACCGCTCGCCGACGCGCTGCGGGACGGCGACCGGGTGCTCGCCACGATCCGTGGTTCCGCCGTCAACAACGACGGGAACCGCAAGGCCGGATTCGCCGCCCCCAGTGCCGACGGCCAGTTCGCCGCGGTGTACGAGGCCCTTGCCGTGGCCGGCGTGGACGCCGCCGAGGTGGGGTACCTGGAGGCGCACGGCACCGGAACGGCTCTCGGTGACCCGATCGAGGTCCAGGCGCTGAGCCGGGCCTACCGCACGCAGACCGACCGCACCAACTACTGCCTGCTCTCCTCCGCCAAGGGGAACATCGGCCACCTGGGCCCCGCCTCGGGCATCGCGGGCTTCATCAAGGCGGTGCTCGCCGTCAACCGGGGCATCGCCCCCGGTACCGCCAACTTCGACGCGGCCAACCCGCTGATGGAGCTGGAGCGGACCCCCTTCACCGTCCGGTCCGAGGCCGGACCGTGGCTGGTGGACGGCCCTCGGATCGCGGGTGTCAGCTCCTTCGGCATCGGCGGCACCAACGTCCACGTCCTGGTCGAGCAGCCCCCGGCCGCCGCACCGGCCGAACCTCGCCCGGCCCGCCGCCGCACGGCGGTGCTGCCGCTGGCCGCCGCCTCCCTGCCCGCGCTGCGCGGCATGGCGGAGCAGCTGTCCGCCCACCTGGTGGACGAGGACGCCGACCTCACCGAGGTGGCCCGGACGCTGCACCGCCGTCCGCTGCACCACCGCCACCGGCTCGCCGTGGTCGGTGACGACAGCATCACCCTCGCCGACGCCCTCACCGACCTCGCCGACCGCGACCGGGCCGCCGGTGCGCCGGCCACCGGTGCGGTCTTCCTGTTCCCCGGTCAGGGCACCCAGCACCCCGCCATGGCCGCCGAGCTGTACGCCCACGAGCCGGTCTTCCGCGCCGAGTTCGACCGCTGCCTGGAGCACTTCGGCGCGGAGATCGCCACCGCACTGCGCTCCGCGCTGCTGGAGAACGGCCCGGACGCCACGGACCGCCTGCGCGACACCGCGCTGACCCAGCCCGCGCTCTTCGCGGTGGAGTGGGCCCTTGCCCGGTTGTGGGCCTCCTTGGGGATCCGGCCGGTCGCCATGATCGGCCACAGCGTCGGCGAGATCACCGCAGCCACCCTCTCCGGTGTCTTCGAGCTCGCCGACGCCGCCCGTCTGGTGGTCCGGCGCGGTGAGCTGCTGGCCGCGGCACCCGCCGGGCGGATGATCGCGTTGGCGATGCCGGCGACCGAGGCGGAGCGTCTGGTGGCGGGCCGTGAGGTCTGGATCAGCGCCGACAACGGCTCCCGCAGCTGTACGGTCGGGGGCTCGGTGACCGCCGTGGACGAGCTGACCGCCGAGCTCACCGCCACCGGCCGGCGCTGGGTGGCCCTCGATGTCGAGCGGGCCTTCCACACTCCGGCCACCGGCCGGGCGGCCGAGGAGCTGGCGGAGTTCGTCGGAGGACTGACCCTCGGCCGGCCGACCGTCCCCTGGGTCTCCAACGTGACCGGTGACTGGATCACCGACGCCCAGGCGGTGGACCCGGAGTACTGGGCCGATCACCTGCGCCGCCCGGTCCGCTTCCGGGAGGGCGCCGAACGCGCCGCCGCCGTCGAGGGCGGTGTCCTGCTGGAGGTCGGTCCCGGCCAGGCACTCACCCAGCTGGTCCGCCGCCTCCCGGCGGCCGCCGGACACCGCCCGATCGCCTCCCTCCCGGCGGCGGGCGACGACACCTCACCGACCACCGTCCTGTACCGCGCGGTCGCCGCGCTCTGGCAGGCCGGCCTGGACATCGACTGGCGGGCCCTGCTGGAGCACGAGCGGATCGTGCCGATCGCCCTGCCCGGCTACGTCTTCGACCGTGGGCAGTACTGGATCTCCCCCGACCCGGCGCCGGCTCCCCAGGCCCCTTCCGACTCCGCCCCCACCGAGTCCGCGCCCGTCGAGCGGTCCGTCCCGGCCGAGGACGACCGCATCACCGTCCCCGGCTGGGCCGAGGTCCAACCACAGCGGACCAAGAGCGCCCTGGCCGGCCGCCGTTGGCTGCTGCTGGCCGAGGACGCCGGGCAGGCCGCGCCGCTGCTCGACCGACTGACCGCGGCCGACATCACCGCCGAGCTGGTCAAGGCCGACGACGCGGAGCCCGAGCGGCTGGGCGCCGCGATCCGGGCCGAGCTGCGCGACCACCGGGAGCCGCTGGAGATCGTCCACCTGTGGCTGGCCGGCCCGGCACCGGCCGGCGACGCCCGGCGGACCGCCGACCACTGGCTGGACCGGGGGTTCCGATCGGTCCAGCGGATCGTCCAGGACCTGGCCCGGCACTGCCCGGACCGTCCGGTCCGGTTGACCGTGCTCGCCGACCGGCTCTGGGACGTCACCGGTTCCGAGCCGCTGGAGCCGGCCAAGGCGCCCGTGGTGGCGCTGCTGCACAGCGCCGTCCGGGAGAGCGATCGGCTCCGCGCCCGGGTGGTCGACGTGTCGGCCGGCGCCGACCTCGGGGCCGAGGCGCTGTGGGCGCTGCTGAGCGGTGACGACGAGGCCGGGATGACCCGGGTCGCGCTGCGCGGCCGGCGCCACTGGCACCCGACCTTCCACAGCGTGCCCCTTCCGGGTGCGCGGCTGGCGGACGCCGGCGACGGGGCCTGGCTGATCACCGGGGGCCTGGGAGCCCTCGGGCTGGTCGCCGCCGAGCGGCTGGCCGCCCGGGGCGCGACCCGGATCGCGCTGCTCGGGCGTTCCGGCCTGCCGGAGCGTCACCTCTGGTCCGAACAGGACGGTCTGACGGATGGCCTGCGCAGCGCGATCGAGGCGATCCGGCGGATCGAGGCGGCCGGCTGCCAGGTGCTGCCGCTGGCGGCGGACGTGGCCGATCGGGCCTCGCTGGCCTCGGCCGTCGAGCAGGTCCGCGCCAGCCTCGGGCCGGTCCGTGGGGTGATCCACGCGGCCGGGCTGAGTGGCGGCGGGATGCTGGCGGTCAAGGACGCCGCCGCCGCCGAGCAGATCCTCCGGCCCAAGATCGACGGCGCCCTGCTGCTGGACGAACTGCTCGGCGACGAGCCCCGCAGCTTCGTCCTGTTCTCCTCCGTCGCCGCCGTCACCGGCCAGTTCGGCCTGTCCGACTACGGCGCGGCCAACGCCTTCCTGGACGCCTTCGCCCACGAGCGCTCGCGTCGCCGCCCCGGCCGCAGCCTGTCGATCAACTGGCCGTCCTGGGACGGCGCCGGCATGGCCGTGGAGGCCGCCGCCAAGCACTCCCGCTTCCACCCCGGCCGCCCGAACCGCGAGCCCGAGCTCAGCGCGGTCCCCGGCACGGAGGCCGCGCCGACCTTCACCGTCCGGCTCACCCCGGACGTCTGGATGGTGGACGAGCACCGGATGGGGAACACGCCGGTCCTGCCCGGCACCGGCTACCTGGAGCTGGTGCTCCGGGCGATCCGCACCTTCCACCCCGGCCCGGTGCGCCTGTCCGACGTGGCGTTCACCGCTCCGCTCACCGTCGCCCAACCGCTCGACCTGACCATTCGCTTCGAGCGGGAGGACTCGGGCTGGCGCTTCCGGGTCGAGTCGAAGGCCGACGGCGCCCGCGCCGTCCGGCACGCCGGAGGCGCGGTCGAGCCCTTCCAGGGCGCCGCCCCCCGGCACGACCTGGCGGCCCTGCGCGCCGCGCACACCGTGCCGCTCCCCGGGCCCCGGCTCAACGACGGTTCGGGGCTGATGACCGTCGGCGCCCGCTGGCACACCGTCCAGCGGGTGAGCGGCGGTGACGGAAGCGCGCTGGCCGAGCTGGCCCTGCCCTCGGCCCACCACGGCGACGCCGAGACCAACCTGCTGCACCCGGCGCTGCTCGACTGCGCCACCTCCTTCGTGCTGCCGCTCCCGGCCGGCACCAACGCGCTGCCGTTCAGTTACCGCGAGGTGGTGGTCCGGGGCCCACTCCCGACTCGGGTGACCGCGCTCATCCACCCGTGGCCCGAGCAGCCCAAGGGCGCCGTCGTGCGCAACCTCGCCCTGATCGACGAGGACGGGTGCGAGGTGGTGACCATCAGCAACTTCACCCTCGTCCACGTGGACCGGGCGAGCGTCACCCGGTCCGTCGGGCAGAACGGTGGGACGCCGCTACGCTCCTCGGGCATCGCCCCGAACGCCTTCCTCGACGTCGAGACGGGTGCCGCCCTGCTGGAGACGTTCCTGACGGACGACTTCGGCCCGCAGGTGATCGTCGCACCCGAGGGCCTGCGCGAGAAGCTGCGGCGCAGCGACAACTTCACGGCCGCGACGGTCCGGTCGCCCGGCGGACCGGCCGGCGACCAGCAGGACACCCCGCGCCCCGCCGAGCCGGCCGCCCCGGCCACGGCCGAGGACGGGCTCGCCGCCCGAGTCGCCGGTCTGTGGACCGAGATCCTCGGCACCGAGGCCGGTTCGGAGGACGACTTCTTCGAGTCCGGTGGCGACAGCCTGGCCGCCGTCCAGTTGATCGACCGCATCCGCGGCGAGCTCGGGGTCGCCCTGCCGATCTCCACGCTCTTCGACCACCCCACGCTGGGCGAGCTGGTGGCCGCGGTCCGGGAGAGGGGGTGACGGCCGTGCCGCTGTCAGCCGTCCCGGACCTCCGGGACCGGACCCTGCACGGGCTGGTCGGGGCACAGGCCGCCCGCACCCCGGACGCCGTCGCGCTGGAGAGCGAGGCCACGTGCCTGACGTACAGTCAACTCTGGTCTCGGAGCGAGCGGGTGGCAAGTTCGCTGATCGCGCAGGGGGTGCTCCCCGGTGACGTGGTCGCCGTACTGATGCCCCGTAGCGCAGAGGTGGTGGTCGCCCTGCTCGCCGTGCTGCGGGCGGGCGCCGCCTACCTCGCGCTCGACCCGGACCAGCCGGTCGCCCGGCTCCGGGGCATGGTGGCGGACGCCGGCGTCCGCCTGGTCGTGGCCGACCCGGCGGGGCCCGCCGAGGCCGTTCCCGCAGGTGTTCCCGCCCTGTCCTTCGACCTGCTGGCCGGTGCGAAGGACGCGGTGGAGCTTCCCCGGGTGGCGGCCGGCGACGCCGCCTACGTGGTCTTCACCTCCGGCTCGACCGGTCGCCCGAAGGGTGTGGCGAACGAGCACGGGGCGATCGTGGACAAGGTCGAATGGCTGGCCGACCGGCTGCCGTTGGACGGCCGGGACGTGGCCCTGCACAAGACCGCCTATGCCTTCGACTACTCCGTCTGCGAGGTGTTCTGGCCGCTCGCCTGCGGTGCCCGCCTCCGAGTGGTGCCCTCAGGGCTGCACGCCGACCCGGTCCACCTGGTGCGCGAGATGCGCGCCGCCGAGGTGACGGTGGCACAGTTCGTGCCGTCCATGCTCGCCGTGCTGGCGGAGCAGCGGGAGTTCCGGGCCCTGGACCGGCTGCGCGTCCTGGTCGTCGGGGGTGAGGCCCTGCCGCCCGCGATGCTGGCGGAGCTGCGCGGCTGGTCCAGGGCGGAGGTCGTCAACCTCTACGGCCCGGCGGAGTGTTCGGTCTTCGCCACCTGCTGGATCTCCCGGGCCGGTGACCCGACCGGGGAGGTCAGCATCGGGCCGGCCGTGGCCGGCACCGAAATCTCGATCATGGACGAGGAGGGCCGACCGGTCGCGGCCGGCGCGGTCGGCGAACTGTGGATCGGCGGCCCCGGTGTCGGCCGGGGCTACCTGGGCCGACCCGACCTGACGGCCCGTGCGTTCCTGCCCGATCCGGGCCGGCCCGGCGGTCGGCGCTACCGCACCGGTGACTTGGTGCGGCAGCGGCCGGACGGCGAACTCGAGTACCACGGCCGGATCGACGACCAGGTGAAGATCCGTGGCCAGCGGATCGAACCGGAGGAGGTCCGCCGCCAACTCGTGGACACGCTCAAGGCCGGGCCTGCGGCGGTCCTCCCGTTCCGCGACGCCACCGGCGCGACCCAGCTGGCCGCCTTCCTCACCGACCCGGGCGGCCTGCTGCCATCGCCCGAGGTGATCCGGTCCGCGCTGACCGACCGGATGCCGCCGGCCATGGTGCCCGCGCGCATCCTGACCGTGGAACGGCTGCCGCTCGCCCCGTCCGGCAAGCTGGACCGGACCGCCCTGCTCGCCCTGCTGGAGCACCGGCCGAGCACCGGGCCGAGCACCACCGGGCAGGCCGGCACCCCGACCGAACGCGCCGTGCTCGACATCTGGCGCGAGCTGCTGGGCGACCCGGGCATCGGGCCCGAGGACGACTTCTTCGCCTGCGGAGGGCACTCCCTCATCGCCGCCCGGATCCTGGTCCGGCTGCGGGAGCGGCTGGGCACGGAAATCCGGATCTCCGACCTGCTGTCCGCCCCGACGGCCCGTGGCCTGGCCACCCGGATCGCGGGCCTCGCCCCCGCGCCCGCCCCGGCCACTCCCGGCCCGGCCGGTGAGGTCCCACTCGCACCCGCACAGCGCCGGCTGTGGCTCCAGGAACAGCTGGCACCCGGCCAGGTGGACTACAACGTCGTGGACGTGTGGACGCTGTCGGGTTCGCTCGACCGCACCGCACTCGCGCTGGCCGTCACCGATGTGATGAGCCGTCACGAGGCGCTGCGCACCACCTTCCGGACCGGCGAGCGCGGGCCGGTCCAGGTGGTGCACCCTCGTCCGATCGGCGGCCTGGAGTTCGCCCCGGGCCCGCTGGGCGAGGACGCGGCGCAGGAGAGCGTCGCGCGCCTGGCCCGGACCCGGTTCGACATCAGCACGGGTCCGGTGGTCAAGTGCGTCCTGCTGCCCACCGGCCCGGACCGCCACCAGCTGGTCCTGGTCGCGCACCACCTGGTGCTGGACGGCTGGTCGGTCGAGGTCTTCTGGGACGAGCTCTCGCACTGCTACGCCGCCCGCGCCGCCGGCCGTCTCCCCGAGCTCCCCCCGGTCGCCCTCGGCTACGCCGCGCACAGCGCCCGCGAGGCGGCCCGGCCGGTGCCCCCGGAGCACGCCGAGTACTGGCGCAAGGAGCTCGGCGACGCTCCGGCGCCACTGCGGCTCCCGCTCACCCCTGCCGGCGGCGAGCGACGGACGGCCCGGCACACCGTCTCGCTGGACGGAGGGCTCGCCGAGGCGGTCGCCGAGCTGGCCCGGAGCCTGCGCACCACCCCGGCCACCGTCCTGCTGGCCTGCTTCGGATCGGTGCTCGGCCGCTGGGGCGACTGCGCCGATCTGGTGCTGGGCGCTCCGCTCAGTGGCCGGACCACGGCGGACACCTCCGACACCGTGGGCTTCTTCAACGCGACCGTCGCACTTCGGCTCGACGTGTCCGCCACCCGGTCCCCGGCCGAGCTGGTCCGGCACGCCCACCGGGCACTGACCGGAGCGCAGCTGCACCAGGACCTCCCGTACGAGGAGGTCGTGGCGGCCTTGGCGGTGGATCGAGGGGCACCGCTCTTCTCGGTGTGGTTCAACGCGCTGAGCTTCCCCGTACGTGGCTTGCGCCTGGCCGGGGTGGACGCCGAACGGCTGCCCGCACCGGTGCCCGGCATCCCGTTCGACCTGTCGCTCTACGTGGACCAGCGGGACGGTGGGCTCTCCCTCGACCTCGCCTTCGACGCGGCCCGCTTCGAGCGGCCGTGGGCCACCGAACTGCTCGACCAGGTGGTCCGTACGATCGCGGCGTGGACGGCCCGGCCGGCTGCCGCCGCTGTGCCGCACCGGACACCCCCGGCGCCACTTCGCGGCCCTGCCGGCGACACGAAAGCCGCCTTGGTGGAGCGGGTGCTGGGCCATCCCTCGGACGCGGTGGCCCTGGTGGACGAACAGGGCAAGTGCACCTACGGCGAGTTGGCCGCCCGGGTGGGCGCGCTCGCGGGCCGGCTGCGGTCGGCCGGGCTGCGGTCCGGGGAGCTGGTCGAGCTGCGGGAGGCCCACGGCCGTGACCTCGCGGTCGGCCTGCTGGGCATCTGGCAGGCCGACGGCGTGGTGCTGCCGGTCGATCCGGAGCATCCCCGGTCGTGGCGGGAGGACCTCACCGCGCTGGCCCGGCCGCACTGGGCGGTCCGCTGCGGTCCGACCGGGCCGCAGGTCCTTCCCGTGGACCGCGCCGCGCCGAGGCCCGCCGAGCGGGTGCCGGACACCGGGCGGACCAGGGGCGAGCCCTGCTACCTGCTGCCGACCTCCGGTTCCACCGGCAGGTCCCGGCTGGTGCTGGGCGCCGACGCCCCGCTGGTCGCCTTCCTCGACCGGTGGTCGGAGCTGCACGGGATCACCGCCGAGGACCGGTTCAGCGTGCTGTCGGGCCGGTCCCACGACCCGCTGCTGCGCGATCTGCTGCTCCCGTTGTGGAACGGCGGCACCGCCGTCGTCCCGCCTGCCCGGACCCGGCTCGACACCGATCGACTGGCCCGTTGGCTGGCCGAGCATCGGATCAGCGTGGTGCACGCCACCCCGCTGGTCGGCGCGGCGATCGCCGGCGGGGCCGCCGCCTCGGGCACCCTGCTGCCCGCCGTACGGCTGGCCTGTTTCGGCGGCGACGTGCTGACCGACGCCACGGTCGAGGCCTGGCGTGCAGCGGCCCCCCACTCACGGGTGGTGACGGTGTACGGCACAACCGAGACACCGCAGGTGGCGAGCCACCACGAGCCGACACGCGGTCGCCCGATCGGCCCGGAGCCCGTGCTCGGGGCCGGCACGGTGGAGGCCCAGCTGCTCGTGCTCGACCAGGACAACGTGCCGGTGGAGCCCGGGCAAATCGGCGAGATCGCGGTCCGGAGCCCGCTCCTCACCCTGGGCTACCTGGACGAGTCCGAGGCCACCGCCCGCGTGTACCTGCCCGACCCGTGGGGCGAGCCCGGGTACGCGCTGTTCCGTACCGGTGATCGGGGCCGGCTCCGCTGGGACGGCACGGTGGCCTTCGTCGCGCGCAGCGCGGCCCTGGTGAAGGTCCGGGGCAACCGGGTCTCGCCGGCCCAGGTGGTCCACGAGCTGCGCCGGCTCGACGGTGTCGAGCAGGCGGCCGCGGGCGCGGTCGAGGAGGCCGGCGAGGGCTCCCGGCTGGTCGCCTTCGTCGTCCCGGCACCGGGGACGGCCCTCACCGAGGACGGCCTCGCGGCCGAGCTGGCACAGCGGCTCCCGGCCGGCCATCTGCCGGAGGAGATCAGGATCGTGTCGGCCCTGCGTCTCACGCCCAACGGCAAGGTCGACCTCAGGGCGACCGCCACCGCTCCCGTCCCGCACCCCGCACCGGCCCCGTCGGCCGTCCGGGGCCCGTCGCTCGGCCGGAACCGCCTGCACCGGGACCTGCTCCGGCTGTGGCGGCAGGTGCTCGGAGTGGAGACGGTCGGCCCGGACGACAACTTCTTCGACCTCGGCGGTACCTCGCTCACCGTGGTACGGGTACACGCCCTGATCCGCGCCGAACTGGGCATCGAGGTCTCGGCCCTGACGCTGTTCCAGCACTCGACGGTCCGCCGGCTGGCCGAGGCGCTCGATCAGGGTGCCGCCGACGCGCCGCCGACCGCCCCGGCCCCGGTGGCCGCCGGCGACGCCCGCTCACTGCGGCGGGCCGCTCGCGCCGGTCTCAGCGCGCTCGCCACCACGGCCTGACCCGACCCGCATCCACCAACCGAGAGGAGCGTCCTGCATGGACAACACCCGCAGCACCGCAGAACAGCGCATCGCCCGGCACGTCCGCACCGCGCTGGCCCTGCCCGACACCACGACCGACGCCGAGCTGGCCCGGGCGGACCTCTTCGACCTGGGGCTGACGTCGAAGAGCGCACTCGTCCTGATGGCCTGGCTGGAGGTCGAGTTCGGCCTGAGCGTCAGCCTCCGCGACGTCTTCGCCGACCCGTACGTGGAGGCCCTGGCCGAGCTGGTCGCCGCGGCGGAAGGAGCCCCGGCGGCATGACGGTCACGGTGACACCGCGGGCCGCCCGGCGGACGGCCGGTGGGCAGTGGTTGCGCGCGCCCGACGGGCCGTCCGACGGCAGGCTCCGCCTGTTCTGCCTCCCGTTCGCCGGCGGGGGCGCCGCGGCCTACCGGTCCTGGGCCCCGATGTTCGGGGACGCGGCCCAGGTGGTCCCGGTCCTGCTGCCCGGACGGGAGGCCCGGCTCAACGAGCCCGCGTTCACCGACGCCGACGCCCTCGCCGAACTCACGGCCGACGCGCTGGCGCCCTGGTGCCGTGAACCGTACGCGGTGTACGGGCACAGCATGGGCGCGTTGCTGGCCCACCGGACGGTCCGCGCCCTGCTTCGGCGAGGCCTACCGGCCCCCGAGGTGCTGGTGGTCGCGGCCCGCCGGGCGCCGCACCTGCCGCCGAGCCTCCCGCTGGTCCACGACCTGCCTCGGGAGGGACTGGTGGCGAAGCTCCGGGCGATGGGGGCGACGCCGGAGACGGTGCTCGCCAACGACGCGCTGCTGGACGTGGTGCTGCCGACGGTGCGCGCGGACTTCGCGCTGGGCGAGCTGGCCCCGCTGCTCCCCACCGACGAGCCGCTGCCGGTCCCGATCGTCGCGTTCGGCGGCCGGACCGACGGCCTGGTGGACATGGAGTCGCTGGCCGCCTGGGAGCGGCACGCGGGCCGCTCCTTCGCCTGCCGGCTGTTCGACGGCGGACACTTCTTCCATCTGGAGGATTCCGCCACAGTCGTCCGCGAATTGCGAGCGCACATGCGAATCGATGGTAATTGAGTGGAAGCTTGACAACTTTCTTTACAGAGTGGTATTTTTCACCTTTGAATACGATTTCGATAGCAGTGAGAGCGACCCTCACCAGGCACATCGACCACTCAGCCGCCCGCACCCGGGCATCGACGATGCGAGTGACACCTCGCTTCCGCTTGCTTCACATGTGACCTCGTCAATTCCTCCATCACCTCCCCCACCGCATTCGAACCCGAGGAGCGAAGCGTGAAAGACAAGGCGCTCGGCGTGCGCGTGGCGCAGCTTCGGCGGGCCGCCGGCATGTCCCAGGCCGAGCTCGCCGGCCCCAAGCTGTCGCCGAGCTACATCTCGCTGCTGGAGGCGGGCAAGCGGACCCCCTCGGCGGATGTCCTGCAGTATCTGGCGGAACGGCTGGACTGCGAGGTCACCGACCTGCCCGGCATGGAGCAGCAGGTCGATGTCAAGGACATCGAGCTGGAGCTCAAGTACGCCGAGATGACGGCGCTCAACGGCTCCCCGGAGGCGGCGCTGGCCGCCTACCAGCGCATCCAGGACACCATCGACCGCAAGGAGCAGCGGGCCCTGTGGCTCGCCGCCGAGGCGGGGATCGCCAACACGCTGGAGCGGCTGGGTCGGCTGGAGGAGGCGGTCGCCCGCTACGAGGGGCTTCGGACGGCCTCGACCCGCACGCAGGACTTCACCGCGGGTCTTCCCGTGGTGGTGGCGCTCTGCCGCTGCTACCGGGAGCTGGGGGACCTGTCGCACGCGATCACGATCGCCGAGGAGACGGCGGCGGAGCTGGAGCGCCTCGACCTCGCGCCGACCACGCTCGGCATCGAACTGCTGTCCACATTGGTCGGCCTGCACTGCGAGCGGGGCGATCTCTACCGCGCGAGCTATCTCGCCGAGCGGGCGATCGAGAAGGCCGGTCAGGTGTCCGACCGGAAGGCCCTCGGCGCCGCGCTGTGGAACGCCAGTGTGGCGATGCACCGGAACGGGCGGACGGCGGACGCGATCGCGCTCATCGAGCAGGCCCTGGCGATCTACTCGGAGGGCGACGACCTCCGCGCCCTGGCCCGGCTGCGCAACGCCTACGCGGCGGTACTGCTGGAGTTCGAGGAGCCGGACACCGCGCTGGCCGAGCGGCTGCTGACCCAGAGCGTCGGAGACCTGTCGGACGTGGGCAGCGACATCGACATCGCGTACGCGGAAACGGCGCTGGCCCGGGTGAATCTGCGCAGCGGCGACCTGGCGGCCTCGGTCGGGCACGCGGAGAGGGCCCTCGGCCTGCTCGGCCCGCTGCACCGACTGCAGAGTGCGCGCACCTTGCTGGTGCTGGCCGCCGCCAGGCTCTCCCAGGGCGATCAGGCCGCCGCCAAGGAGGCGTACGAGCGGAGTGCCCTGATGCTGGAGGCCTCGGAGGCCGGCCGGCAGGCGGCTGCGGCCTGGGCCGATCTCGCCGAGATCCTGGAGGCGACCGGCCAGCCGGAGCGCGCGATCTGGGCATACCGGCAGGGCATGCGGTGCATGGGACAGCAGGGCCGAATGCTCCCCACCGGGGGGCTTCTGAGCCGGAGCTGACCTCGTTTCGCCGTAGGGGTGGACCATCCGTTCCCGGACGGTCCACCCCTACGGCGTTCTCGTACTCAGCAGCAGAGCGGGATGTCCCGGGTGACGGCAACCGGGGCGACGGCAACCTGGGCGGTGGTCACCGGTCCGGTGACGGCGGAAGCCAGTGCGGGGGCGGCGGGGACCGCCACGAGAGCGGCGATCATCAGAAGAACGGTCGACAGAGCCTTGCGCACGGTAGTTCCCTTACTTGCACCGATATTGCTGCGAACCAAAATTTCTTGGGCCGATATTGACTGCGCGCGGCGATTCCTGTCAAGGCTTGCGCGCAGCGTTGATATGTCCGGATTTACGGCGGTTTCCAGCCTTGTGAGACCGTACACACCACCCCAAACGCGACAGATATTGACAGAAATTTAGATGTCATGTCACGCTGTCAATAATTGAGTCATCAACAGGGGGGCGGATGCTGCCGAGCACGAGGAAGGCCGGGGGGGTCGCCCACGCCCTCGTGGACGGACTGGTACGGCGCGGGTACCGCCGCGCCGCACCACCGGCCCTGACCCCGTCCCGCCGTGACGGCGCCCTGTTCATCACCCCGTCCGCCCCCGCTTGGCAGAAGCACCTGCTGTCCGCCGTGGCCCGAGGTGGCGGAGGCGCCGTCACGCTGTCCTGGCGCTTCGACACCAGCAGGCTGGACGCCGTGCCCGCCGTCGAGCCGCCCACCGCGCAACGGGTCGTCGGCGCGGTCCATGTCGGGCACCGGCCGCTCGCGGACTCACTCCACGATCTCCTGGGCACGCTGGAGGACAGCGGTGTGAGCCGGCTCGCTCTCACCGCCCGCACAACGTCCTCCCCACCCGCCGTGGACGACGCCGAGTCACTCCACGGTGCTCTGGCCGCCGTCGGCATCCGCGCGAGCGCCGTCACGGACGCCACGCCCAGGGGGACACCGCGAAGGATGCGGCCCGAGCTGGGCCCGTCCTTCGTCCTGGAGTCCCCGGTCGGCTCGGCGTGCTCCGCACACTGCGGCCCCGGTTGCCCCTGCGGTCGCTACCTCCGGCTCGGCTACGGGCAGTTCCTCCGTCCGGGACCTGACCCGAGCGGGCGCCGCCCGACCTTCGAGGCGGTGCTGCTGGAGTACATGATCGGCTGCGTGTCGGCCGGAGTCCGCAGCCCGTTCGACCTGCCGGCCCTGCGTGCCCTGCCGGACGGGATCCGCGCGGACTTCCCCGAACTGTCCACCCGAATCCGAGGCGCGCAGGCCGTCGAGGTCATCGCCGACCACCTCTGCACCGTCGCGCTCCTCCTCGGCGTCGGCGTCGCCCCCGGCCCCCGAGGCCGCTCCTACGTCGTACGCAAGCTGGTGCGACGCGCGGCCTCCGAGGTGGTCCTCGCCGGCGCCCGACCCGAGGCCTTGGTCCCCGTGCTCCGGCTGGCGGACGCCGTGATCAGGACGCCGCTGGGTCTTGCGCCGCTCCCGGCCCCACTGGTCGAGTCGGCCGGCCGCGAGATCGCGGCGTTCAAGGCCGGTCTGACGGGCAGCCGGCGTTGGTTCCTCCGCAGGGCCACCGGCACGCCGACCCCCGAAGACCTGACCCGACTCATCTGGCGTGCCCGCCGCGAGCGGGGTGTGCCGATCGGCGTCCTGCTCGCCTGGTGTGAGGAGCACGCCCTACCCGTCTCACTCCACCGTCTCGCCGCCCACGACCCGGGGCAATGGTGACGAAGGCCTTGACCTGCCGGTTCCGGCGGTGGCGGACGAAGCGGCGACCGGGAACCGACCGCCGGCACCGGTGGTCTCGGTTCCGGTCTCGTTCAGCGCGGTCCAGCCACGTCCGGTGCCGTGGGAAGGGATCGCACCGCACCAGGTCAGAACAGGTGCGACCGCGATTGGGCAGCATGCGGGGCAATTGGGAGGCGTGTTGGGGGCAACCCCTCGCGAGTTCGAATCTCGCATCCTCCGTCTCTGCCCGCCAGGGCGGACGAAAGGCCCCGACCGGTTTCGGTCGGGGCCTTCGTCGTCCCCGATCCCGAGCGGCAGGCGACGAGCTCCGCAATCCGATCTCCCTCTCGGGAGGGATGGGAACCCCACCCCGGCGGGATCTGCGGCACTCGCCGCGCCGGTTGGCTAGAGCCATCGACGACCGGGGAGGAAATCATGATGCGCAAGCGAATCGGGCGCCTGCTGACCCGGACCGCAATGGCGGTCCTGATGGCCGGTGCGGCCGCGGTACCCGCCGCGGCGGCACAGGGGACGGGGCCGGCCGACATCCGGGCGGCGATCGAGGCAGTTCCCGGCCTGCGCGTCGTGGAGGAGAAGCCGGCTGCGCCGGGCTTCCGCTTCTTCGTCCTGACACTGCACCAGCCCGCCGACCACCGGCACCCGGAGAGGGGCGGCTTCGAGCAGCGGCTCACACTCCTGCACCGGGGCGCCGACCGGCCGACCGTGCTGTACACCAGCGGGTACACCGTCTCCACCGCCCAGGTCCGCTCGGAGCCGGCCGAGCTCCTCGACGGCAACCAGGTGGACACCGAGCAGCGGTTCTTCGGCTCCTCCCGCCCCGAGCCCGCCGACTGGACGGACCTCGACATCCGGCAGGCCGCAGCCGACCACCACCACGTGGTCGAGGCGCTGCGCCAGGTCTACCGGGCAGCATGGATCTCCACCGGTGGCAGCAAGGGCGGCATGGCCACCGTCTACCACCGCCGTTTCTACCCGCAGGACGTGGCTGGCTCGGTCGCCTACTCCGCGCCGAACAACGTCGACGACCACGAGGACTCCGCCTACCTCGATTTCCTGCGAACCGTCGGCACCCCCGAATGCCGCGGCGCCCTCCGGTCCGCCCAGCGGGCCCTGCTGGAGCGCCGTGCCGCCCTGGTCGCCCGCTACCAGGCGTGGGCGGACTCCCGGAGCAACAGCTTCCGGTTGATCGGCAGCGCCGACAAGGCCTTCGAGATCGCCGTGCTGCGGGCACCGTTCATGTTCTGGCAGGGCCGCGGCCAGGCCGGGTGCGCAGCGGTACCCGCTCCGGACACCTCCGACGAAGCGCTGTACGACTGGCTCTCCGATGTCGCGCAGCTCCCGGTCTACGCAGACTCGGTGGCGAACCAGTTCGTCCCGTACTTCTACCAGCTGGGCACCCAGCTGGGGTACTTCCCGGTCGAGACCGCCCACCTGGCCGACCTGCTCCGCCACCCCGGCGCGACCGAGCCGCGCACCTTTGTCCCCCGCGACGTTCCGCTTCGCCACCGGCCGCAGGCGATGCGCGACGTGGACCGCTGGGTGCGCACACACGGCGAGCGGCTGATGTTCGTCAACGGCGGCGCCGACCCGGCGGTGGCCGAGCCCTTCCGGCTGGGACAGGGCTCCCGGGACTCGTACCTCTTCCTGGTGCCCGGAGGTACGCACGCGGCGCGCATCGCGCAGTTGCCGGCTGCTGACGCCGCGGCGGCGTCGGCCGTGCTGCGCCGGTGGGCGGGGGCGGTGTAGCACGGTCCGGGCTCTGGGCCACGCCCACCGGAGGCGGCCTCGCCCGGGCGGGGTCGCCGTGCCCGGCGGCAGTGCCGTGGCGCACGGACGACCGGCATCACCGGACCGTGGTCCGGTCCCGGTCCTGGGGTGACCGGCGCCCGCGGGCGTCACTCCCTGTGCGGGAGCCAGCCGCGTTGGACGGCGCGGACGCCGAATTCGAAGCGGCTGCGGGCGTTGAGGCGGTCCATCAGGTCGTTGGCCAGGCGGCGGGCGGTGCGCGGGGAGACGGCAAGGCGCTTGCTGATGGCCTCGTCGGTCAGGCCCTGGGCGAGCAGGCGGACGACGGTGGTCTCCTGGGCGCTGAGGCCGCCCTCGTCGCGGGGGATCTCGGCGGTGCCCAGGGGACGGGCGCCGGACCAGACGTTGTCGGAAAGTGCGCAGAGCGCGGTCAGGGTCCCGTGGCCGGTGAGGACCACCGCGCCGGCGGCGCTGTCGTCGCTGCTGACCGGGATGACGGCGGTGGACCGGTCGAAGATGATCAGCCGGGTGGGCAGTTCCGGTGCGGTGCGCACCTCGCCGCCGAGGTCGCCGAGCCAGGCCGCGTAGGCCACGGTGCACTGGCTGTTGCGGACGCTGTCCAGGAAGAGCGAGCGCATCCGCACGCCGCGGCCGAGCAGGGCCTGGTCGTTGGGCTTGGACGCCTCCAGGCTCTCGGGGCGGTGGCCGCCGCCGGGCGCGAAGGTCATCAGTTCGCTGCGGACCTCGCGGGCGAGGCCGGAGATCCGGTCGCGGATCGCGTCGAGGCCCAGTAGCTGCTCGACCCCCGGGCTGGCCACGGAGGGCGTCAGGTCCGCGAACTCCGCGATGAGCTGGGTCGCGGCCGCGCGGGAGGCCTCGATGCGCAGCTGCTGGGCCGCCAGCTCGGCCTGTTGGCGGGCATCAGGAGTTCCATGCCGACCTCGGGGGAGACCGCGCGCAGCTGCCCCTCCCGCTCGTAGGACGGCCGGACCAGGGCGAGCTCGCTGAGGGTGTCCAGGCTGCGCCGGACGGCGTCCTCGGGCTGCCCGAGCCGCTCGACGAGCGCCCGTACTCCGTCCTGCGGGTACGCGAGCATGACGCGGTAGACAGCCTCTGCCGTGGCGTCTAGGCCGAGAGTGGCGAGCACAGCGGTTGCCCCCGTGTGAGCCTTTTCGATCAAGGTCCTCGAATCGCTGCACGTCGTGCACGATGTGACCAATGCGTGGACGGTTCCGGCCATGGACCGGAACGTCCAGTCCGGTGCCGCCCCACCTCGGGCCGGTGTTCGGCAGAGTGCACGCATGTACCTGATCCACGCCGCCCTCCGCGCACCCGCCCCGATGACCCAACTCCCCTCGGAATGTGCAGATTTCGTGCGCGGACTGGCCGACTCCGAGGGCCCGGTGGAGCACGTCAGCGCGCATCCCCAGGCCCAGCCCGATCCGGTTCTCGGCGTCTACCTGCTCGCCGCCAGCCTGGGCGAGGCGGAGCGCCGTACGGAGTCGCTCTGCCGACGCGCCCTCCAGGAGGTTCCCGCGCTGCGCGGGTGGACGGTCGCCAGGGTCGGCGCCCCCCTGGTGGCGCCGTACTACGAGCGCCTCCTGACGGCCGCTTCCGGCCTCGCTGGACGGAATCGTCCAGGACCGTTTCCGTCCACCTGAAAGCCCTTCCACATGCCTTGAGCTGCGACGAAGCTAGTGATCGCCGGCAGGGAACAGCACACGGACCCGGCAGGCAGCACCGGAGGAAGCGTCACCGCGGGACGCGCACACCGGACCACCACCGCTTCACCCAGGCTCTCGAAAGGACCACTCCCATGCTTCGCACCCGCCTCGTCCGGACCGCCGCGGTCACCACCCTCGCCCTCGGCGCCGCCGCCGTCACTCCCGCCCTGGTCGCCCAGGCCACCGCCGCCCAGCACACCCGCACCACCGCCACCACCGTGTGGGAGATCGCCCCGGCCGGCAAGGCCACCACCGTCTGGGAGTAACCGGGCCCGCGGCCCCGGGTCGCGCCCCGCACCGCACTCCCGGCGCCTTCAGGGGTCAGAACCCCCCGAGCGCCCACCCTCGTCACCCCACAGCGCCTCGGGCGCCCCGTGTCCACCGGTCCGACTGCTCCTGCAGGGCAGCCGTCCCGCCACGGTGCGGCGCCCACGCGCTTCGGCATCGCCATGCCTGCTGCGACACCTGCAGCACCCCACAGACCTTCTTCCCTGCCTCCAGGAGCTCCGCCGTGTCCAAGAACCTCAAGACCGCCGCCGTCCGCCTGACTTCCGCCTCCGCCCTGGCCGTGTCCGTGCTCGCCACGGTCGTCGCCGTCCCGGCCGCCGCCTCGCCGCTCACCGACGGCATCTCGGCCACGGCCCGCGCAGAGGACGGCAACTCCTACTGCGCCCAAGGCGGTTACGTCGGCGGACCGAACCAGAGCAGCAGCTGCACCGGCGGCACGACCCGCACCCACGCCTGGTGCGCCGACTTCGCCGGCTGGGTCTGGGCCCGGAACGGGGTCACCGGCCTCGGCACGCTGGACGACCGGGCGGCCAGCTTCATGGACTACGGGAAGAAGTACGGCACCCTGTCCCAGACTCCGCACGTCGGCGACTCGGTCGTCTACAACTACAACGGGAGCGACTACGCGGACCACGTGGCCCTCGTCACCGGCGTGAGCGACGACCGGGTCACCATCACCGGCGGCAACCAGGGCGGATACCCGGGCCACGTCTCCACCAACTCCACCACCAGCTGGCGGGTCGGCCAGGCGCCCTGGGGCCAGCGGATCAGCGGCTACATCTCGCCGGCCGGCACCACCAACCCGCAGTACCCCAACCCGGCCTCGCTGCCCGCCGGGACGCTGGTGAAGTCGCCGAACGGCCCGGACGTGAAGGTGATGATCGCCGGCTCCGGCGTGCCGGTGGCAGGCTCCGACGTCACCCCCGACAACTACGACCTGAGCAAGATCGTGCTGATCGACGACTCCGCCTTCCGCGCCCTGCCGAGTGCGCCCCCGGCCGGCACCGTGGTCCACGACCAGGCGGGCGGCGCCAACCGCTACGTGGTCATCGACAACGCAGCTCTGCTGATCGGCGGCGAGGACTGGGTCCCGGCGGGCTACAACACCCGTGCCGACATGGGCGTTCCGACCGCCTGGCTGAAGGCTGCCGCGCAGCGCACCGTGCCGACCGGCACCGTCGTGATGGACCAGACGGGCAACGACCCGGCGCGCTACGTGATGGTCGACGGCGCGGCGCTGCACATCTCGGCGGCCGAGTGGACGGCCGACGGGTACGACACCCAGATGCTGATGGGCGTCCCGGGCCAGTGGCTGAAGGGGGCCGTCGCGAAGACGGTGCCGACCGGCACCGTGATCATGGACCAGTCCGGCAACGACCCGGCGCGGTACGTGATGCTGAACGGCGCGGCCGTGCACATCTCGGCCTCCGAGTGGACCGCCAACGGCTACAACACCCGTTCCCTGATGGGCGTCCCCGGCGAGTGGCTGGGCTCCACCGTGGCCAAGCAGGTCACCAACGGCACCGTGGTGAAGGACGCCTCGGGCACCGACGCCACCGTGTACGCCATGGCCGGCGGCGTGGCCGTGCCGCTCACCTACGCCGACTTCACCGGCCTCGGCTACGACAAGCGCCCGCTGGAGGGCGCCCCCGGCGAGTGGCTGAAGTCCGCCGCCGCCAAGGCCGCCCCCGCCGACGGCACCATGCTGCTCTCCCCCGACAGCAACACCGTCTGGCAGATCACCGCCGGCAAGAAGAAGGCCCTCACCGCCGACGCCTTCGGCCCCGGCAAGCTCAGCTTCGACGACGTGGTCAGCGTCCCGACCGCCTTCACCGCCAAGTTCCCGACCGTCTGACCCACCCGCCGTCCCCCGGGCCGGCCTCCGCTCCCCTCCGGAGCGGGGGCCGGCCCGCACCGCGTCCGCGGCCCGTCCCGTTTCGGCCCCGGCACGCCGCCGACGCGAGGCTGCCGTGGCCGCCCCTCCGGGCAGGCGGCCGTGCAGGGGCCGACCGATGATGGAAGTCCAGGGACTCGCGAGCTTCGAGGGCTTGGCATGGCTGTGTGGCACGTGCGGGACTTCACCCCGGACGATCTGGAAGCTCTGGTGCGGCTCGACGGTGAGAGTGCCACCACGGACCGCCCGGCCGTCTTCCGCCTCTCCGATGTCGTCGCCGCTTTGCAGGCGCGGGATCCGAGCGTCGTCGCGGTGGCCGACGGGCATCTCGTGGGCGCGGCGGTGGGCCGGGTGGACGGGGACCGGGCCTGGGTACTGCGCATCGCCCTGCACCCCGCCTGGCGGAATCTCGGTCTGGGCACCGCGCTGCTGTCCGCCCTGGAGCACCGGCTGCGGGCCGCCGGCGCCAGAATCGTCGCATCGCTGCTGCCCGATGCGGAGACCGGCGCCACAGCGCTGCTCAACTCCGGGTTCCGTCCCCACCGAGGGCTCACGTACTTCGAGAAGTCGGAGGCCGTGAGCGCCCAGGGCTCGGCGGTTCTGGCCCTGCTGGGCGCGGTCGTGCCCGAGTCCCGGCTCTGGGGGCAGCTCACGGGCATGGCCGACGAGAAGCGGCTCATCGAACGGCGCCTGGTGCTGCCCCTGGCCAACCCCGAACTCGCGGACGCCCACGGAGTGGAGCCGCCCCGCGCGGTCGTGCTGTTCGGTCCGCCGGGCACGGGCAAGAGCACGTTCGCCAAGGCCGTGGCCGGTCGGCTGGGCTGGCCCTTCGTCGAACTCTTCCCTTCCCGGCTCGCATCGGAGGACGGGCTCGCCACGGGACTCGGCCGCCGGTTCGAGGAGATGGCGCAGCTCGACCACGTGCTGGCCTTCATCGACGAGGTCGAGGAGGTCGCCGGCACGCGCAGCCTCGCCGACCCCGCGTCGGTCGGCGTGGTCAACGAACTCCTCAAATCGATCGTGCGATTCCGGGACCGCGACGGCCGGTTGCTCGTCTGCGCCACCAACTCGGTGTCAGCCCTGGACCCGGCTTTCCTGCGCCACGGCCGGTTCGACTACGTCCTGCCGGTCGGGCCGCCGGACCGCGAGGCCCGCAACGCGCTGTGGGTCGGCTACACGGCCAAGACTGGCACCGCTGCCGACACGGCGGTCCTGGCCGATGCCAGCGACGGGTTCACCCCCGCCGACATCAGGCAGGTCGCCATGGCGGTCGCCCAGACCGTATTCGAACGCACTCTCGATACGGGGGAGCGGACCCAGCCCACCACTGACGACTACCTGGACGCCCTCCACCGCACGCGTCCGACCGTGACCGCGGAGATGGCCCGGGAATTCGCCGAGCAGGCGGTCCGCTACGGGCGCGTCTGACAGGGCCCGGACACTGCGGCCGTGTCCGCCCGGGTGAACGGCCGTGTGGCCGGACGGCCCGAGGGCGGCCGGCCCGCTCCCGCCTGTACGCCGCCGGCCGTCCACCGGCGATCGGCGCCGTCGCCGAAGGCCCGCTCCATCTGCTGTTCATCGGTATCGCCGTGCTGATCGTCGCGGCGCTCCTCTCCGCCGCCCGTTCCGGCGCGGGAGCCGGTCCGCGAACCGCTGAGCACCCCGGCGGACGCCGCCGGGAGCCCGGCCCCTCTCAGGTCGCTTCGGCCGGGGGACCGGATCCGGCTCCGGTCGCGATGAGGATCTGCCGGGCCGAATCGGTACCGCCGGCCCGGACCGCCCGTTCCATCGCGGCCAGAGCGGCCTCCCGGCTCGCCTGCGGCGGAACCACCAGCAGGCTGAAGTGATCGCGGTCGCCCCGCGTGATGATCACCGTGTCGTCGCCGACCGGATACCGGTCGATGTGCACGGACCGGCCGCCGACGACGAGCCGGGGCGGGACGTCGTCCCAGGCGTCCGCGTCCAGCCCCACGGTCACCACGGGGCCGAGGTGCTCGGTCAGCGCGGTGATCAGGCCGGGCAGCTCGGCGCCGACGTCCCGTGAGCGCGGCCACCAGGCGCCGTCGAGCGCACCCTCGCGTGACTGCGTGGTTTCCAGGCGCAACAGGACCGTCCCCGGCTTCGCCGCCTGCCGGAACCGGTCCGGCAATCGCCCCGGGTCGAAGGCGCGGGCTTCGTCCGACATGACTCGCCACCCATCTCCGGGCGTGGACCGGGCCTGCCGACAGCGGGGCGGATCATCGGCTGCAGCGGCGCGGGCCCGTCCCGGTATCCCCAAGGTACTCCGCCCGCAAGGGCCCGGTACCCCGCCGTGGAGACGTGGTGGAGCGCCCGGCGGACGCTGGTTGCCTCAGCGCCACTCGATCAGGAACAGGGTTGCGTCGTCGCTCGTCCGCCCGCCCCGCTTCTCCTTCAGGACGTGCGAGATCGCGCGGACCGTGGCCCGTACCCCGTCCTCCGGGCGCTCGACGCGGTTGACCCAGTCGATGAGCTGCTCCTCCCCGAACTGCTGACCGCCGGCCTCGCGCTCCTCGACCAGGCCGTCGGTGAAGCACAGGACCCGGTCGCCGTGGCGCAGCGCCCGCTCGCTGATCACCGGTTCCTCGCCGCCGAACCCCACCGGGAGGGTGGTCGCGCTCTCCAGCCGCTCGACGACGACGTGGTCGCGGATCAGCAGCGGTGCAGGATGGCCTGCGTTCACCCACTGGAGGTGGCCGGTTCCGGTGTTCAGGCGCATCATCTGCGCGGTGACGAAGTGGTCCGGCCCGAACTGCTCGGCAATCGCCCGGTCCATGAACGTGTAGATCTCGGCCAGTCCGATGTCGGCACGGCGGGCGTGCCGGTACGCGCCGATGGCAACGGTCGCCATGGTGGCGGCGTCCAGCCCGTGGCCCATGGCGTCGATCGTGGCCACGTGCAGGAGATCGCCGTTGAGCGCGTAGTCGAAGCTGTCGCCCGCCACCTGGTAGGCGGGTTCGAGGATGCCCGCCACGGCTGCCTCGGGGACGGTCATCGACAACGGCGGCAGCAGCGACCACTGGATCTCCGCAGCGACGCTCATCGGTTCGAGACGCCTGGGCTGGAAGATCCGGTCGGTGTAGCCGCTCCTGGTGATCAGAAGATCCGCGACCAGGGCCGCGAAGCGCCGCAGCAGCCGCCGGTCATCGTCGTCGACGTCGTCCAGGGTGAGGGCGAGCACTCCGATTTCGTCGCCGCCGGCCAGCAGCGGCAGGTACATCCGCACCCCGTCGGCCTGCGGCACCTCTACGGGACGTCCGCGCAGGAAGGCCGCACCCGCAGGGGAGTCGTCGATCGGCACGGGCGCGCCGGGGGCCAGACCCCGACCCGGCAGCGGCACCAGCACCAGCTGGCCGTAGTCCTGCATCAGGAGCGCCGGGTCACGGCCCCCGAGCGTACCCAGGGCGCCGGCGACCAGCGGGGCGATCAGTTCGGGCGACAGCTCATGGGCCTGGTCCAGCAGGGACCCCAGCAGGCGCTCGCCGAAGCCCTCCGACCGGTCCGGCCCTCCTGCGGCACGCCGTCGCTCACCGCTCATCCCTGCTCACCGCCGTACTTTCGTCGCCGTCGTGTGCCGTCGGCACGGACTTGATCGACCCCGACACTCCGTTGCGGTTCACCGGGCCGGTCCTTCCATTACGCCCGACGGCGGCGTGTTACGCCCCCGGTCACGTCCGGCGCCCGCCTCCGCAGGGGGTCGCCCAGCGGCAGCGGATTACCGGCCCGTCGTGCCGTCAGCCGGCGGTTGCCCCCGCCGTCGCGGACGGAGGCGCGGCCGGCGCCCCGCCGGCCCGCCCGAATCCCCGGGCAGTCAGCCGGCCGGCCAGGGCCAGCTCCCAGGCGAACACCGGGAGGGCGGCGAGGGCGCCCCAGCCGGACAGCTGCTCGTAGCGGCCGAGGAGCACGGCCACCGCCGAGGCGAAGATCAGCGGTCCGCCGATCAGCCCGATGACGGCAATGGGCCGGGGCACCAGGCCGGAGCGGTACATCACGTACGCGATCACCGTCGTGTTGGCTCCGCAGACGAAGTTGGGGCCGAGCAGGAAGGTCCAGCCGTGGACGGCGACCAGCGCCCTGGCGGTGGTGGCGAGGGCGGCCGCGTCCTGTCCGCCCACTGCTTCCCGACGGAGTGTCACCACCGCGAGGAGGCCGACGACGCCGACCGCGATGACGGCGGCCTCCAGGACGCGCAGGCCGAGGCAGCCGACGGCACACGGCGGACCCCGCTCACCAGGGACCGCGTGCTGCACACCGCCGTCGCCCTCGCCGACCGCGCCGGCATCGGGGCACTGAGCATGCGCGGCCTCGCCCAGGAGCTGGACGTCGTGCCGATGGCGCTCTACAAGCACGTCGCCAACAAGGAGCAGCTGCTCGACGGCATGGTCGACGTCATCGTCGGCGAGATCGACCCGCCCGCGGACGGCGCCGACTGGCGGAGCGCGGTCCGCGGGCGCGTGCTGTCCGCCCGGCGGGCGCTGCTGCGCCACCCCTGGGCCTCGCAGGTCGTCGAGTCACGCACCGCCCCCACCCCGGGCACGCTGGACTACCTGGAGTCGGTGATCGGCATGTTCCGGGCCGGCGGCCTCTCCGCCGACCTCACCCACCATGCGATGCACGCCCTGGGCAGCCGGGTGTGGGGCTTCACCCAGGAGCTGTTCCACGGCCGGGGCGGCGACCCGCAGGCACAGGCGGCCGCCCTCCGCGAGGCAGCCGACCGGTACCCCCGCATCGTCGAGATCGCCACGGCGGGGGCCCATGACGACGGGTCGGTGGTGGGCCGGGGCTGCGACGACCAGTTCGAGTTCGAGTTCGCCCTCGACCTGCTCCTGGACGGATTCGAGCGGCTGCACCACCGGGGCTGGACCTCCGCCGGGCACCGCTGACAGCCGCTTGGCGCGGTCGGCGGACCTTCCGGAATCCCCGTCAGGCGGGGGTGGCAACGTCGAGGGTCCAGAGGAAGCCGCCCGCCGCGACGGGGGCGGCGCCGACGCCGGCGTCGAGGTAGCGGCAGTCGAGCATGTTGTCCTGGTGGTAGGAGTCGTCCATCCAGTCCTCGAAGACGTCGGCCGGGGACTTGCGGCGCTGGTCGATGTTCTCGCCCCAGGCGCGCCACCGGTAGCCCGTCGCATTGATCCGCTCCTCGGGGCCGTTGCCCGAGCGGTCGGTGTGGTCGAAGTAGCGGCGGGCGGCCATGTCCTCGGAGTGCCGCTGGGCCGCGGTGTGCAGCTTCGCGTCGATGCGCAGCGGCTTGCAGCCGCCCTTGGCCCGTTCGGCGTTGATCAGGTCGACGAGCTGCCGTTCGAGGCTGCGCGCCGTCGGGCTCGGGCTGGGGCTCGCCGACGGCGACGGCGGGGCGGAGGGGCTGGGGGAGGCCGGGGAGGCGGACGGGCTCGGCACCGGCGCGCTGAGGACGACGGCGTCGGGGGTGGGCGCGGCGATCGGCGGCGCGGGCGGCGGCGGCGCGTCGTCGGGGAGCGCCCGGACGACGCCCAGCACCGCTGCGGTGGCGGCGAGCACCCCGGCCGCCGTGACGGCGTGCCGGGCGACCCGGCCGAGGCCGCGGGCGCCGTGCGAGCCGGCGAGGTCGAGTGCGTGCTGTCCCAGGCCGGTGGACGGCGGGGTCGGCGGGACGGCGGCGGAGCCGACGGTGCCCGGGTCGGCGAGGGCGGCGAGCCGGCCGGCGAACAGCTCCGGACCGAGCGAGAAGCCGTGCATCGGCACCACCAGGACGAGGCCGGCGAGCAGCCCCTCGGCGGGGACGAGGTCGCGGCCGACGCGCTCACAGACGCGGCAGGAACGGAGGTGGCGGGCTATTCGCTTGCGCCACAGCGCGCTCGGACGGCCGTCCCAGGCTGCCGTGAGCTCCTCGATGCCGGGACAGCGGGGTTCGGCGGCGAGCGCGCGGACGACCGTCCGGCCGACCTCCAGCTGCTCCTTCATCCGCTGCACCCGGACGGCCGTGTGCTGGGGCGACAGTTCCAGGGCGTTCGCGAGTTCGGTGCGGGTGATCCGTCCTGCCGCCTCCTGCCACCAGAGCGAGAGCAGGTCGCGGTCGCGGTCGTCCAGCCAGCGGGTCGCCTCGGTGACCTCGCGGCGCTGGCCGGACAGCCCGAGGCGCAGCACGGTGAGGTCGACGAAGTCGCCGGCCGGGTCGGCGACGTGCACCATGCCGTCGAGGTCGGGGACGGGGCCGCTCTGCCGGGCCGTGCGGCAGCGGCGGACCTCGTTCATCGCGACCGCCACCAGCCAGGAGCGGAAGGAGGAGGTGTCGCGCAGACCGCCGAGGCCGCCGACCATGCGGATCATGGTCTCCTGGACGACGTCGTCGGTGTCGGAGTGTCCGTTCATGGCGCGGCCGACGATGTTGTAGACGAGCGGCAGGCAGTCGGCGACCAGCCGGTCACGGGCCGTGTCGTCGCCGGCCCGGGCCGCTTCGACCACCGCGGTGTCCATTGCGCCTTCGCTGCCCATGCACTGTCCTCGCTCGTCCTGTTTCCACGGCCCCCACTGGACGGAGACCTGCACGGCCGGGGCGGATAACAGGATTTCCGAGTGATGTTCCCGGCCTGACCTTTTCCGTTATGGCACCCGGGGGCGCCGATCTCCCAGAGCGTCGGCGCGCACAGCGCCGGCACCGACCGCAGCGGCGCGAAGAGTGCCGGCGCAGACCCGCTCAGGAAGCAGACCAGTATGAACGACGACTCCACGACCCGGTTCCCCCTCCCCCACCTCCCTGTGGAGGACGGCCGGTACGGCGGCCCGGCCGCCCCCGGCGCAGGTCACGGCGGCGGGGCGCACCGCCGGCGCTCCCGGCGACGGGCTGCGGCGGGCGGGCGGCGGCGCACCCTGGTGGTCGCGGGGGCCGCGGCGCTGGTGCTCGGCTGCTCGGCGGTGTACGGACTGGCGGCCTCGGGCGGGTCGGAGGGCGGGTCGGCCGTCGCGGCGGAGCACGTCCCGGGGCCGGTCGTGCTGTCGGCTGCGGCTGCCGCGCCGTCCGGGGGCACCGCCTCGGCCTCGCCGTCCCCGTCGGTCTCGCCGTCGGCGAGCGCGTCGCCCTCGGCCTCGGCCAGTGCCGCGCCGAAGTCCTCGGCGGCCTCGGCGCCGGCCGCCAAGCCGGGCGGGGCGGCGGCCGGGCGGGGCGGGGCGGCCGCGCCCACCGGCAAGGCCGCGCAGTTCGCCCGGGAGGTCACGGACCTGACCAACGCGGAGCGGGCGAAGGCGGGCTGCGGGCCGGTGGTGCTCGACGCCAAGGTGACGGCGGCCGCCACGGCGCACTCCGCGGACATGGTGGCGCGGCACTACTTCGAGCACGCCGACCCGGAGGGGCGGCACGCGGACAGCCGGCTGAAGGCGGCGGGCTACCGGCCGGGGGCGTGGGGCGAGAACATCGCGTACGGCCAGCCCGACCCGGCGGCGGTGATGGACGCCTGGATGCACAGCTCAGGCCACCGCGCGAACATCCTGAACTGCGACTTCAAGGTGATCGGCCTCGGCGTGGACTTCGGTGCGGGCGGCCCTTGGTGGACGCAGGTCTTCGCCTCCCCGGCGTGACCCGTATGACGGGCACGACCGGCGGGCGCACGCGCACCGGCCCCGCCCGGGAATCCGGGCGGGGCCGGTGCTCGCAGCCGGATCAGGCGTCGGTCATCTTCGGCATCTCACCCTCGGTGCGGCCCATGTCGATCACCGCGAAGGGGGCGTTCTGCGGGTCGGTGAAGGCGGCGAAGCGGCCGAACGGGCTGTCCATCGGGCCGAACACCAGGCGGGCCCCGAGCTCGGTGGCCTTCGTCACGGCGGCGTCGCAGTCGCTGACGCCGAAGTAGACGCTGACGAAGGGCGGCACCTCGGCCGGGAAGTCCGAACCCATCTCCATCCGCCCGAGCACCGGGTTCTCGCCCACGTTGTAGACCCGGTAGTCGATCTCGCCGCCGGCCTCCATCTGCTGGGCGCGGTACGGGAACACCGCCGACAGGAAGGCGTCCGCGCGGGCGGGGTCGCGGGTGCACAGCTCGGCCCAGGTGTACGAGCCGGGCTCGCCGACCATCTCGAAGCCCTCGTGCTTGTCCGCCTGCCAGATGCCGAAGACCGCTCCGCTGGGTTCGCGGGCGAGCGCCATGGTGCCGAAGTCACCGACCTGCATGGGCTCCATCATGATCTCGCCGCCCGCGGCGCGGACCTTCTCCGCGGTGGCGGCGGCGTCGGGCGAGGCGAAGTAGAGGCACCACACGGAGGGCATCTCCTCGCCGGGCATCGGCGGGACGACCGCGGCGACCGCCTTGCCGTCCTTGTAGGCCTGCGTGTAGTTGCCGAACTCGGCGGAGGCCTCGCCGAAGGTCCAGCCGAGGACGGCGCTGTAGAACTCCTTTGCGCCCTCCACGTCGTGGAACATCGCATCCACCCAACAGGGGGTGCCCTCGGGTTGCACGGCCATGGTTCTTCCTCTCGGTCGGTGGGTGACGGGTGCCGGGCCGGGTCAGCCCATGGTCCTGGCCCCGTCCAGGGACTCCCGGATGATGTCGGCGTGCCCCGCGTGCTGGGACGTCTCGGCGAGGACGTGCAGCAGCACCCGCCGGACGGACCAGGTCGCGCCGGGCTTGAACCAGGGCGCCTCGGGCAGTGCGTGGGCGGCGTCCAGGTCGAGGGTGGCCACCAGCTCGTCGGTGCGGGCGGCGACCCGTTCGTAGGCGCCGAGCAGGCCGGCCAGGGTCTCGCCCTCGGCCATCTTGAACTGGCCCTCCCAGTCGACGGGTTCGCTGCGCATGGCGTCCGCGCCGCCGACCGCGAAGCGCATCCAGCGTTCCTCGACCCCGGCGACGTGCTTGATCAGACCGCCGAGGCAGAGCTCGCTGACGGTGGTGCGCTGCTTGGCCTGCTCGTCGTCGAGGTCGCGGACGGTGTACCGGAGGAAGCCGCGGTGGGTGCCGAGAACCTCCAGCAGATCGGCGCGCTCCCGGGAGTGGTCGGCGCCGCCTGCGGCGGCTGCGGGCTGGTCGGTCATGCGGTCCTCCGTGTCAGGCGGGCACGGTCCAGCGCTGGGCGCCGGTGCCGTTGCAGTCCCACAGTTGCAGTCGGGTGCCGCTCGCGGTGCTGCTTCCGGGAACGTCCAGGCAGCGGCCGGAGGGCGGGTTGAGAAGTGAGCCGTCTGCGCGCGCCCACCACTGCTGCGCGCCGGTGCCGTTGCAGTCCCAGAGCTGGACGGCGGCGCCGTTGAAGACCGAACTGCCGTCGACGTCGAGGCACTTGCCGAGGGCGCGCACGGTGCCGTCGGAGGCGGTGGTCCACTGCTGGGCGGTGCTGCCGTTGCACTCCCAGAGCTGGACGGCCGTCCCGCTGGCCGTCGAACTCCCCTCCACGTCCGCACACTTGCCGCCGAGGCCGGCGATCGCGCCGGTGGCCGGGCGGGCCGGGCCGACGTCGAAGGACGGCGGGGCGTCCTCGCGGGCGCTCCCCCAGGCCGGGTCGGGGGTCTCGGAGAGCGTGTAGGCGAGCGTGCCTCCGCGGCGGACGAAGTCCTCGCTCAGCCAGGGCCGGGTACTGGCGGTGCCGTCCACGGTGAGGGCGTGCACGTAGCGGGCGGACCCGGAGGCGCCCGGCGCGTCCAGGTCGATCACCGCACCGTTGCCGCGGCGGACGGTGACGGACGGGAACAGCGGGCTGGCCAGCACGAGTTCGGCGCGGCCGGGAGCCTGCGGGTACATCCCGAGCGCGGCCCACACCACCCAGGCGGACATCTGCCCGAGGTCGTCGTTGCCGGGCTCGCCGTCCGGGGCGTCGGCGAACAGCCCGTTCAGCGCCCGCCGCACCACGTCCTGGGTGCGGTACGGGCGGCCGGCGTAGGCGTACGCCCACGGGACGTTGGACGAGGGCTCGTTGCCGAGGTAGGCGTGCTCGGAGTCGGGGCCGCCGTTGAGTTCGGCGAAGAAGTCGTCCAGCCGGCCGGCCACGGCCGCGTCGCCGCCCATCGCGTCGAACAGCCCGCGGTGGTTGTACGGCACCATCCAGGTGTACTGGGCGGCGCTGCCCTCCACGAAGTGGTCCTGCTGGGCCGGCCGGAAGTCCGGCCAGGAGTGGTCGGTGTCCCGTGGCTGGAGCCAGCCGCTGCCGCTGTTGATCAGGTTGCGCCAGTTCGCGGAGCGGTGCAGCAGGGTGTCCCGGGCGGCGGTGTCGCCGATCCGGTCGGCGAGCTGGGCGAGGGCGAAGTCGGCGCTGGTGTACTCCAGGGTGGTCGCCGCGGAGCCCCAGATCCCTCCGGCGTCGGCCGGGATGAAGCCGATGGTGTCGTACGGGCCGTGGCCGGGGCGCTGCCGGGTGTCGCGGCTGCCGGCCGTGGCCGTCCGCAACAGGCCGGCCGCGTCGAAGTCGGTGCCTCCGAAGGCCTGGATGCTCGCGGCGATGATCGGCAACGGGTCGCCGACCATGACGCCGGTACCGCCGTTGGCCAGCGTCCAGCGGTCGAAGTAGCCGGCGCTCGCGCCCTGGTCGGCGACCGACTGGGCGATGTCGGCGGCGCGGGCCGGGTCGAGCAGGGCGAGCAGCTGCACCTGGGAGCGGTAGACGTCCCAGCCGGAGAAGTCGGCGTACTGGGTGTGGCCGGGCCGGGCGGTGCGGATCTTCCCGTCGAAGCCGGGGTAGCGGCCGTCGGTGTCGCTGATCGCGCTGGGGTGGAGCAGCGCGTGGTAGAGCGCGGTGTAGAAGATGCGCCGCTGGGCGGTGGTGCCGCCGTCGACGGCGATCCGGCCGAGCAGGTCGTTCCAGGTGGTGCGGGCCGCCGTGCGGAGTTCGTCGAAGGCGGCGCCGCGCTGTTCGGCGAGCATGTTGGCGCGGGCGCCGTCGGCGCTGACGAAGGAGATGCCGACCCGGGCGGTGACGGTGCGGTCCGCGCCGGTGTCGAAGGAGACCATGGCCTGGGCGCCGGAGGCGGCGCGCTGCCGGTCGGGGTGCTGGTCGCCGCCGCTGCCGGTGCGGCGCTCCCGGGCCTCGGCGGTGCGGGCGGGCTGCGGGGCGATGCCCTCGCTCGTGCCGGTGGCGCTGCGCCGGCCGGTGTCGACGGTACCGCTGCCGTCGGCCGCCGCGCGGACGATCCCGGCGCTGCTGAACGGCCGGTCGAACTGGGCGTGGAAGTAGACCCGGTAGCGGTTGCCGGTGCCGCAGAAGCCGCCGCTCTCCGTCCAGCCGGAGAGCGTGTCGGTGCCGATGCTGATCGAGCCGTTGGCGTCGTTGAAGGCCTTGCCGGCGTCGACGGTGAGCGAGGCGGTGTGGCCCGCGGGGTAGCTGAAGCGCGCGATGCCGGAGCGCTGGGTGGCGGCGAGCTCGGTGCGCAGCCCGTTCTTGAAGGTGACGGCGTAGGAGCCGGGGGCGGTGGTCTCGTCGGCGTGCGAGAAGTCGGAGTGGGAGACCGGGCGGCCGTCGAGCACCGGCATGAAGGGGGTGGTGCCGTAGTCGCCGCAGCCGGCGCCGGAGATGTGGGTGAGGCTGAAGCCGGCGATCCGGTGGTCGTCGTAGAAGTAGCCGCCGTGCTGGTAGGTGGCGGTGTCGGGGCTCCACTGCACCATGCCGAGCGGCGCCGAGGCGCCGGGGAAGGTGTTGCCGGCGCCTCCGCCGTTGCCGAAGTCCGGCGCGCCCTGCTTGGTGCCGACGTACGCGTTGACGTACTGGGCCGGGTCGGCGACGGTCACCCGGCCCGGTGGCGCCGCGCCGGCCGGTGCCGCCGCGGCGCCCGCCAGCAGCGCGGCACCGGTGCCGAGGGCGAGCGCGGACGTGGTGAATCTGGATCGGTGCACGGAGCCTCCTGCGACCCGCCGTCAGCCTGGGATGCGCGGTGAGCGCGGCCCGGTACCGCGGCCGGCGGCGCGGCGGGACCGCACGGACGAGCAGGTCGGCCCCGGCCGGTACGGGGAGTACCGGCCGGGGCCGACCATCTGCTCGTCGGTTCATCGTGCGGTCCGCACGGCGGCGGCTCCGGCGGCGACAGGCCGCCTGTCGCCCGCCCGGCGCAATCGCGGAGGCGTCCGATGGACCGTCAGGAGGACGTCTCGGCGACCGCCTTGCGCCGCCGGTGCACCACCTGGGCGGCGACGAGTGCCACCGCGGCGGCGACCAGCGAGAGCACCATCTGCATCCGGCCGTCGTGGGTGGTGAACATGTACGCCACCACGAAGCCGATCATTCCGATGGTGGCCCAGGTGAGGTACGGGTACAGCCACATCCGGACGGTGAGCTTCTCCGGGGATTCCCGCTCGATGATCTTCCGCATACGCAGCTGCGAGATGCAGATGACCAGCCAGACGAAGAGCGCGACGGCACCGGAGGAATTCAGCAGGAACTTGAAGACGGTGTCCGGGAACTCGTAGTTGAAGAACACCGCGACGAATCCGAAGACCACCGAGGCGAGAATGGCGGTGAGCGGGACGCCGCGGCCGGTCACCTTGGCGAAGGCCTTCGGCGCGTCGCCGCGCTGCCCGAGCGAGAAGGCCATCCGGGAGGCGGTGTACATGCCGGAGTTCAGGCAGGAGAGCACCGCGGTGAGCACGATCAGGTCCATCAGCGGGGCCGCACCGGGGATGCCGACGTGCTTGAGCACCGCGACGTACGGGCTGTCGAGGACGTCCGCGGAGTCCCAGGGCAGCAGGGTGACGACGATGGCGATCGAGCCCAGGTAGAAGACGCCGATGCGCCAGATCACGCTGTTGGTGGCCTTGGTGACGGCCCGCGCCGGGTCGGGCGACTCGCCGGCGGCCAGGGTGACGATCTCGCTGCCCATGAAGGCGAAGACGACGGTCAGCATGCCGCTGAAGACGGCGCCGACGCCGTTCGGCAGGAAGCCGCCGTGGTCGAGCAGATTGGCGGTGCCGACCGCCTCGGTGTGCGGCAGCACGCCGAACACCGCGAGGCCGCCGACCACCAGGAAGGCCGCGATCGCGACCACCTTGATGCCGGCGAACCAGAACTCGAACTCGCCGTAGGAGGCGACCGAGAACAGGTTGGTGGCGGTCAGGACGACCATGACCAGCAGGGCGAAGCCCCACTGCGGCACGTCCGGCACCCAGCCGTGCAGGATCTTCGCGCCTGCGGTGGCCTCCACGGCGAGCACGACGACCCAGAAGAACCAGTACAGCCAGCCGATGGTGAAGCCGGCCCAGCGGCCGAGCGCGCGGTCCGCGTAGGCCGAGAAGGAGCCGCTCTGCGGGTCCGCGGCGGCCATCTCTCCGAGCATCCGCATCACCATGACGACCAGCGCGCCGGCCAGTGCGTACGAGAGCAGGATGCCCGGGCCGGTGGCGGCGATGCCGGCGCCGGAGCCGACGAAGAGGCCGGCGCCGATGACGCCGCCGATGGCGATCATCGACAGGTGGCGGTTCTTCAGTCCGGCCTTCAGGTGGCCGTCCCCGGCCGCTCCCGGCGGGGTGGGCGGGGCGGCCTGGGAAGGCGTGCGCGAGCGCGTCGTGGTGTCCGGGCTCATGGTGTTCTACTGCCTCTCCGGTGCGGCGGGGGTCGGCCGCACACCCGCAGGAACGTAGCCCGGACTTCGGATTCTGGTAACCCCGGAAACTGATTCTGCGCGATTCTCAGAGCTTTATTTGAGCTTCGGGGAATGAATTCCGGCAGCTGCTGACAGCTCTACCGGCAGGTCACCGGGAATTGCCGCACCCGGGTCGGCGCAGCGTATCCTGCCGCTCCGCGGCGGGTCGCCGGCGCACCACCGGGGGCGGGTTGGGGACCGGTGCCGCCGGCGGGCTGCGACGATGAAGGGGACCTGACCGACCGCCGCACCCTGGGGCCGCCCCGATGAGCGTCACCGTCCACCTCGCGCAGCAGCCGGAGGCCGACGCGCTGCTCGGCCGCAGCCCGCTGGCCGCGCTCACCGGCATGCTGCTGGACCAGCAGGTCCCGATGGAGTGGGCGTTCACCGGCCCGTACACCATCGCCACCCGGCTCGGCGCCGACGACCTGGACGCTCACCGCATCGCCGCCGCCGACCCGGAGGAGTTCGCCGCGCTGCTGTCGCAGAAGCCGGCCGTGCACCGCTACCCGGGCTCGATGGCCAACCGGGTACAGCAGCTCTGCCAGTACCTGGTGGAGCACTACGACGGCGACGCCGCGGCCGTCTGGCGGGACGCCCCCGACGGCCGGGAGCTGCTGAAGCGGCTGAACGCGCTGCCCGGTTTCGGCAAGCAGAAGGCGCAGATCTTCCTCGCCCTGTTGGGCAAGCAGTACGGGGTCGCCCCGGAGGGCTGGCGCGAGGCGGCCGGCCCGTACGGCGAGGAGGGGTCCTTCCGCTCGGTCGCCGACATCACCGGGCCGGAGTCGCTGGCGCAGGTCCGCGCCTTCAAGCAGGAGGCGAAGGCCGCCGCGAAGGCCGCGAAGGGCTGACCGGCCGTGCGCCCGTCCGGCGCCGGCCGCGAATTCGGGCGACACGGGGCGAACGGGTTGTTAGCGTGCGGCCCATGCGTGCGCTGACCGAGTCCGAGATCCGCGAGTCCTTCGTCAACTGTTCGAAGGGCGAGTCCCGCCGACTGCCCGTCCCGCGTGACCTGGCCGAACGGCCCTGGTCGGACCTGGACTTCCTCGGCTGGCGGGACGGCGGCGCACCGGACCGCTGCTACCTGGTCGCCGACCGGCCCGGCGGCCCGGTCGGCATCACCCTGCGGGTCCCGCAGGGCCCGCGCCGCAGCCTGACCAGGTCCAACTCCTGCTCGCTGTGCATCACCACGCACGCGGGCTCGGGCGTCGCGCTGCTGGCCGCCCGCAGGGCCGGCGCGGCCGGCCGGGAGGGCAACACGGTCGGCACCTACGTCTGCGCCGACCTGGCCTGCTCGCTGTACGTGCGCGGGCTCAAGAAGTCCGCGCTGGTGAGCCGGCCGGACGAGTCACTGCCGTTGGAGGAGCAGATCGCCCGGACGGTCGGCCGGTTGGACGACTTCCTGGCGAAGGTGCTCACGGCCTGACCCGCCCGGCCCCCGCTGCCGCGGGTCAGCTGCTCGCGTACTCCACGGTCAGCAGCGCCCGCGCCACGGTGTGGAAGGTGATGTTGAAGCCGACCACCGCGGCCGGGGTGTCGGAGGTGAGCCCGAGCGTGGGCACGTCCAGAGCGTGCACCGCGAAGACGTAGCGGTGCGCCGGGCCGGGCGGCGGGGCCGCGCCGTCGTACTTGTGGCCCGGGAAGTCGTTGCGGGCGTGGAAGGCCCCGCCGGGCAGGGCCGCGTCGGAGGCGCCCGCGCCGCGGGGCAGCTCGGTGGTGCCGGCCGGCAGGTCGAGGGCCAGCCAGTGCCACCAGCCGGAGCCGGTCGGCGCGTCCGGGTCGTAGCAGGTCACCGCGAAGCCGCGGGTCTCGGGCGGGAAGCCGGACCAGGCGAGGTGCGGCGACTCGTTGCCGTGGGCGTACACGTGGGCGTCGGGCATCACCGCGCCCTCGGCGAGGTCACGGCTGGTCAGCTCGAAGGCGGGCACCTTCGGCAGGAAGTCGTACGGCAGGGGCGGACGGAGCGTCATGAGCCGGGCACCTTCTCCTTCGTCGCGCTGCAGGGGCGTCGGTACACCGGCAGTCTAGGGAGCCGACTGCGCCGCCGCGGCCCCTCCCAGCGGGGTGTCGGTGCGGCCGAGGTCGAGCGGCAGGTCGAAGTGGTTGCGGCCGGCGGCGACCGCCGTCTCCACCCGGGCCCCGGCCCGGCGGGCGGCGGCCGCGAACTCCTCCTGCTGGCGGCCGAACTCGCCCGTCTCGTGCTCGCCGCGGACGAGCAGCAGCGGCGGCAGCGCCGGGCCGTCCGCGAGCAGGTGCAGCGGGCTGTTGCGGCGGGCCGCCGCGGCGTCCAGGCCGAGCGCGTCGTTGACGTAGGTGAGGGAGATCGGCTCCAGGTCGTAGATGCCGCTGAGCAGCACCGCATCGTTGACCCGGCGGCCGCTCGGCGCGGCCGGGCCGAGCAGGGCCATCGCGGCGAGGTGGGCGCCGGCCGAGCTGCCGCTCAGCTGGACGCGGCCCGGGTCGACGCCGAGCTCCTCGGCGTGGTCGAGCAGCCAGTGCACGGCCCGCCGGACCTGGTCGACGATCACGTCCAGCGGCCAGTCGGGGGCCAGCCCGTAGCCGACCGCGGCGTAGGCGGTGCCGCGGGCGGTGAAGTCGGGCGCGGCGAAGGCGGAGTCGGTCTTGTCCAGCTCCTGCCAGTACCCGCCGTGCACGAAGACGTGCAGCGGCACGCCGGCCTCCGGGGCCCGGCCCTGCGCGGGGAAGAAGTCGATCAGCTCCGGCCCGGCCGGCCCGTAGCGCAGGTCGCGGCGGACCTCCAGGGCCCGGTAGGCGGCCGCGCTCCGCCCGGTGTACGCGGCCAGCTCCACCGCGATGTCCTCGACGCAGCTGCTCGGCGAGTACTCGCGCGCCAGCTCGTCGTGGTCGAAGTCCCGGTACACCGGCGCCATGCCCGCCTCGCTCGTCAGGTCCCGTTACGATCCGTCAGGTATAGACCAATGCCGGGTGCCGGGCTAGCGTGGGAAGCGCATGCCGCCGCACCCGCACCGCCTGCCCCGGAGCCGCCCCGTGGAGTCGTCCGTCCTCGCCTTCGCCACCGACCTGCTGGACGAGGGCGCAGACAGCTTTTTCGGCCACCTTACCGACCGGGCCGGCGTCGGCGGCCTGACCCTCGCCTCGGTCTACCACGAGGCCCGCGACGTCTTCCCGCACAACCCGCGCCGCGTGGTGCGCCACCTGGAGCCCGGCGCGGCCTACTTCCGCCCCGACCCGGCCCGCTGGGCCGGCCACCGGCTCGTCCCGACGCCGTCCACCGCGATCGGCGACCGCGACCCCTTCGCCGAGGCCGCCGCCGAGGCCGGGCGCCGCGGCCTCAAACTGCACGCCTGGACGGTCTTCTGCCACAACGACCGGCTCGGCTTCCTCCACCCGGACTGCGCCCCCGCCAACGCCTTCGGCGACCGCCACCTCACCGACCTCTGCCCCGCCAACCCCGAGGTCCGCCACTACGCCCGCACCCTGGTCGAGGACCTCGGCCGCTACGGCGTCGACGCGATCCGCGCCGAGTCCCTGCACTTCCACGGCCTGCGGCACGGCCACCACCACGAGCGCTACTTCGAGGAGCTCGGACACGTCGCCGAGGCCCTGCTCGGCATCTGCTTCTGCCCGCACTGCACGGCCGCCGCCAACGCCGCGGGCGTCCCCGCCGAGGAGGTCCGCCAGGCCGTCCGGAAGGATCTGCGCGCCCGGCTCGCCGACGAGAAGCGGGCCGCCGAACCGGCCGCCCTGGACGAGTTCGCCGGCGGCGCACTCGCCGCCTACCTGGACTCCGCCACCCGCACCGTCACCTCGCTCGCCGCCGAGCTCGCCGCGACGGCCGCCGCCGGCGGCATGCGGCTGACCTTCATGGACGGCGCCGGGCCGGGCCGCGGCTGGCTCTCCGGCATCGACCTCCCCTCGCTCGCCGGGGCCGCCCACCAGATCGAGACCCTCGGCTACGCGCGCACCCCGGAGGCCGTCCGCGAGAAGGTCGCCGCCTTCGCCCTGCACGGCGTGCGGCCGGAGGCCATGGCGGTCATCCTCCGCCCCATGGCCGAGGACTGCGACGGCCCGGCGAACCTGGCCGCCAAGATCGCCGTCCTGCGCGAGCTGGGCGTCCCGGAGGTGGAGTTCTACCACTACGGCCTGATGCGGCTCTCCTCACTGGACCGCATCGGCGCCGCCCTGATGCCCTGAGCGGCTGCCCGCCTTCGACGACCGTCCCTACCTGCGGCGGCGGGAGGTGCCGAACAGGCTGCGGGTGATCTCGCGACCGAGCTGGGTGCCCGCCGACCGTGCGAAGGACTTCAGGGCCGGGTTGCGCAGCAGCGAGCCCAGCAGCCCGCCCTCCTCGTCCTGCCCGGCCGACGATCGGCGCTGCGGCGCCTCGCGGGGCTCCGCCACCGGCTCCTCCCGGGCCGGGGGCCTGGCGGCCAGCTTCTCGAACGCCGACTCCCGGTCGATCGCGTCCCGGTAGCGCGGTGCCAGCGGCGAGCCGTCCACCGCGGCCTGCAGCGCCGTGGGCTCCAGCGGCCCCATCAGGGACTGCGGCGCCCGCAGCCGGGTGGCCGCCACCGGCGTGGGCGCCCCGCGCTCGGAGAGGACCGTCACCACGGCCTCGCCGGTGCCCAGCCCGGTCAGCACCTCGGCCAGGTCGTAGGAGGACCGCGGGAAGGTGGAGACGGTGGCCCTGAGCGCCTTGGCGTCGTCCGGGGTGAAGGCCCGCAGGGCGTGCTGCACCCGGTTGCCGAGCTGCGCCAGCACGTTCCCGGGCACGTCCTCGGGCGTCTGGGTGACGAAGAAGATCCCGACGCCCTTCGAGCGGATCAGCCGGACGGTCCGGGTGATCGCCTCCAGGAAGGCCTTGGAGGCGCCGTTGAACAGCAGGTGCGCCTCGTCGAAGAAGAACACCAGTTTCGGCCGGTCGAGGTCGCCGACCTCCGGCAGCTCCTGGTAGAGGTCGGCGAGCAGCCACATCAGGAAGGTCGAGAAGAGCCGCGGCCGGTCCTGGACGGCCGGGAGTTCCAGCACCGACACGGTGCCGCGCCCGTCCGCCGCGGTGCGCAGCAGGTCGGCGGTGTCGAACTCCGGCTCGCCGAAGAAGGTGCCGGCGCCCTCGTTGTCCAGCACGGTCAGCGAGCGCAGGATGACGCCGGCGGTGGCCGCCGAGAGCCCGCCGATGCCCTTGAGCTCCTCCTTGCCCTCGGGCGAGGTGAGGAAGCCGATGACGGCGGAGAGGTCCTTGAGGTCGTAGAGCTCCAGGCCGGCCTTGTCGGCGTAGTGGAAGATCAGGCCGAGCGAGGCCTCCTGGGTCTCGTTGAGCTCCAGCACCTTGGCCAGCAGCAGCGGGCCGAAGCTGGTGACGGTGGCCCGGAGCGGGATGCCGGTGCCCTGCCCGCCCAGTGCGTAGAACTCGGTCGGGCAGCCCTGCGGCGTCCACTGCTGCCCGACCTCGGCGGCGCGGGCGGTGACCCGGTCGTCGGGCGTGCCCGGGGCGGCGATGCCGGAGACGTCGCCCTTGATGTCGGCCAGGAACACCGGCACGCCCTGGGCGGAGAGCTGTTCGGCGATCAGCTGGAGGGTCTTGGTCTTGCCGGTGCCGGTCGCGCCGGCGACCAGCCCGTGCCGGTTGAGCACGCCCAGCGGGATGCGCACCCGGGCCGCGGGAAAGGCGGTGGCGCCCTCCGTCGCGGCGCCGAGCTCGAGCACGGGGCCGGTGAAGGCGTACCCGTCGGCGATCACCCGGACGGCGGCAGGCAGGTCCGCGGCGTCGGGGTTGTGGGGGTCGGTCATCTCGGCGGGCTCCCGGACAGAGCTGACAAAAGGGGTACGACCCATCAAACCGCCGCACTCGGACCCGGACCGGTAGCGCCGCGCTTGCTGCGCCCCCCGCGCGCATGACGGTAGGCTTTCCGTGTGATCTTCAAGCGCATCGGCAACGGGCGGCCGTACCCGGATCACGGCCGGACCAGCACCCGCCAGTGGGCGGACGTCGCGCCGCGTCCGGTGCGGCTGGACCAGCTGGTCACCACCAAGGGTCAGCTCGACCTCGAAACGCTCCTCGCGGAGGACTCCACCTTCTACGGGGACCTCTTCGCCCATGTGGTGAAGTGGCACGGCGACCTCTACCTGGAGGACGGTCTGCACCGCGCGGTGCGGGCCGCGCTGCAGCAGCGCCAGGTGCTGCACGCGCGTGTGCTGGAGATGGACTGACCGACATCGGGCCGGACACGAACCACCCTCCCGCCAGCCCTCACGCACGGCTCCGGACGGCGCCGGTACATCCTTTCGGGTGCCCGGGTACTCCAGATGATGATCATTTAGTACCTTCACAGCAGCTGTAGCACTAATCTGCTGACCAACGGCCGATTTCCCGGCGTACGCCCCTTTTTTGGCCGCACCCGAGACCGAGCCTGTCCTGGCACGAGGGGGACACCGACGTGAGCATGCTGACCCCCCAGGGACTGAAGGGGAAGCAGTACCGGGTCACCGGCAACTCCTACCCCCGCCTGGGCCGCCCGCCCCGCAGGAGCCGCAAGGTGCTGGCCGTTCTCGGCACCCTGCTCGCGCTCTCTCTGATCGCCCTCGGCGGTGTCCAGCTGGTGGACATCTTCCGCGGGCGGCACGCCTCCGCGCAGGCGTGCCCGACCTCCGGCACCTCCGGCAAGCCGCTGGCCGCCCCGGCCTCCGACGCGGCCTCCGCCGGGGCCTCGCCCGCACCCGGCGCCACCAGTACGGCCGTGCCCCAGCCGCAGGCCGTGACGGTGAACGTCTACAACGCCACCGACAAGTCCGGCATGGCCGCCCGCACCGCGGAGGAGCTGAAGAAGCGCGGCTTCACCGTCGGCCAGGTCGGCAACGCGCCGGCCGCACTGGACAAGAAGGTGCCCGGCACCGTCCAGGTGATCAGCGGCCCGGCCGGCCTGGGCGCCGCGACGCTGCTCGGCTCGCAGGTGGCGAGCGCGTCCAAGACCGCCGACACCCGCACCGACGCGACCGTGGACTTCGTGATCGGCGACAGCTTCGCCGCCCTGCTCGACCCGACCCAGGCGGCGGCCGCCCTGGCCGAGGCCACCAAGCCGTCCCCGACCCCCTCCCCGCAGCCCGGCTCCTGCTGAGCAGCGCGGACCGCGCCGCAAGCCCGCACGACAGCCGAAGGGCCCCGCTCCTCCCGGGAGGAGCGGGGCCCTTCGGGCAGGTCGGGGGCGGTCAGCCCGCGGTGCCGTACAGCCGGTCGCCCGCGTCGCCGAGGCCGGGGACGATGTAGCCGTGCTCGTTGAGGCGCTCGTCCAGGGCCGCGGTCACGATCCTGACGGGCTGGTCGGCCAGCTCCTTCTCGACCACCTCGACGCCCTCCGGGGCGGCCAGCAGCACCACGCCGGTGACGTCGGTGGCGCCGCGCTCCAGGAGCATCCGGATCGCGGCGACCAGGGTGCCGCCGGTGGCCAGCATGGGGTCGAGGACGTAGACCTGGCGGCCGGAGAGGTCGTCGGGCATCCGGGTCGCATAGGTGGACGCCTCCAGCGTCTCCTCGTTGCGGACCATGCCCAGGAAGCCGACCTCGGCGGTCGGGAGCAGCCGGGTCATCCCGTCCAGCATGCCGAGGCCGGCCCGCAGGATCGGGACGACCAGCGGCCGCGGGTGGCTCAGGCGGGTGCCGGTGGTGACGGCGACCGGAGTGGTGACCTCCACCTGCTCGGTCCGGACGTCCCGGGTGGCCTCGTAGGCGAGCAGGGTGACCAGCTCGTCGGTGAGGCGGCGGAAGGTCGGCGAGTCGGTGCGCTCGTCGCGCAGGGTGGAGAGCTTGTGGGCGACCAGGGGGTGGTCGACGACGTGGAGACGCATGTCTCGACGATAACGGCCTGGGGCACATGCGTACGACTCGCCGGAGAACGGCCCGGAACCAGGTGTGACGGCGGGCGAACCGGGGAAGCCGAACCGAGACCTTCCGCGTGGTATCAAGCGGACACTTCTGGGAAAGTCGGACCGTATGAAGAGCAACCCGGACACCGGGGCCGGCTCGACAGACGAGTCCGGGCCCGACGCCCCCGAGACCGAGGCCCAGCGCCGCAAGCGCCGCGCCGTGTTCCTCCGCGAGCTCGCGGAGGCGCGCGAGCTGCGGGCCCGGGTCCAGCCCAGGCGCACCAAGGAGCGGCGGATGCGCGAGGCCATGCGGATGCGAACCTTCCGGATCTGACGCGGGAGCTCCCGACTCGTCGGCCGCCGACCAGCCATTCCGACACGACCTGCAAAGACGCGCTGCCGAACACCCCCCGCAGCGCCGGGCTTTCTGTCACGATGCCGGAGGGACGGTCCGAACAGCGGACCGCCTCTGGCGCGGGGGCGGCCAGACCGCGTTCGCCCGAGATCGCCTACAGCCGAGACCAATCTTGGGAGTGTCCCTGGTGGCGTACTTCGCTGCAGTGCTTGCTCGCACCGATGGCGGGTGGGATGTGAGCGAGACGGAACTCGACGACGTCGAAACCCTGGCCGACCTGGCCGACCTGGCCCGCGAGGCCGCTCAGGACGACGACAGCGTCCTGGTCTTCATCGAACAGGAGGACGCCTGGTTCGGCGTCGTCCGCGTGGACGGTGAGGACGACCCGCGCATCTTCGTCTCCGACGGCGCCGCCGCGGCGCGCAGTTCGTACGGCTCGGTGCTGACCGACGAGCTGATCGACACGGAGGACTTCGACGACCTCGACGCCCTCGTCGCGGACGTCGAGGAGGACGACGAGGAGGCGGCGGCGGAGTCCGGCGAGGACGCCGACGACGAGGACGCCGACGGCCCGATCGGCGCCCAGGCCGGTCCGCTCGGCGACTCCGACCTGCTCGCCGACTTCGGGCTCTCCGCCCGGGAGCTGCTGGCGCTGGCCGGCGAAGGGGCCGTCCCCGGCGACGCGCTCGCCGAGATCGCCGATGCGCTCGGCGCCGGCGAGGTGCTGGAGGCCGTTCGGTAGCGGTCGTGCCGGTGCCCGACACTGGTGCCATGCAGTCCGCACCTGCCCCGCAGATCACCCCCCTGCCCGCCCCCGTCCGCCCCGACCCGGTACGTGACCGGTGGAAGGACCTGATGCGCCTCGCCATGGACGAGGCGGCACTGGCCACCGCCACCGGCGACGTACCGGTCGGGGCGCTCGTGCTCGGGCCCGGCGGCGAGGTGATCGGCCGCGGCCACAACGTCCGCGAGGCGGACGGCGACCCCACCGGGCACGCCGAGGTGGTGGCCGTCCGGCAGGCCGCCGCGGCCGTCGGCGAGTGGCGGCTGAGCGGCTGCACCCTGGTCGTCACGCTGGAGCCGTGCACCATGTGCGCCGGCGCCATCGTGCTCTCCCGGATCGACCGCGTGGTCTACGGCGCCCTCGACCCCAAGGCCGGTGCGGCCGGCTCGCTCTTCGACGTGATGCGCGACCGCCGGCTCAACCACCGGCCGGAGGTCGTCCCCGGCGTCCTCGCCGACGAGTGCTCGGCACAGCTGCTCGCGTTCTTCGAGACCCAGCGCTGAATACGGATTTCGTGACCGCCCGATCCGTCCGGTAGAGTCTCCCTCGGTAGCGTGTCCGAGCGGCCAAAGGAGCACGCCTCGAAAGCGTGTGTGGGGGCAACTCCACCGTGGGTTCGAATCCCACCGCTACCGCTTCTCCGAAGGGCCCCGACCTCAGCGGTCGGGGCCCTTCGTCGTGTGCTGTTCGTCGTGGACCGCCCCGGAGCGGCCGCCCGGGCGGCGGTGGCGGGGCGTCAGGCGCGCGAAGAGGCCGCCGGGTCGGTGACCCGGCGGCCTCTTCGGAGTCGGAGGGGGCGCGGCCTCGGGGGAGGGGCCGCGCCCCCGTCGGGTCTCCCACTACCGGCGCCGCGTCAGGGGGAAGCAGCGGCGCCCGGTCCCACAGCGGGGAGTCCCGGTTCCCAGCACCGGGGATTCCTGCCAGATCCCGCGGCACACCTCCATCGTGCGGCACCGGGCGGTGCCGGGCACCCGTACAAAGCCCCCACTCGCGGGGACCTTCGTCCCGGGGAGTGAACGCCGCCCTCACCCGATGGGCCGTCCGGTGGATAAGCTGCGCAGCAGCGGAGGGGCGTCCGGGGAGAGCGGGGGCGGCCCGTGGCAGGGAGGCAGGCCAGTTCGATGGCTCAGGCGAAGAAGATCGGCATGTATCTCCTGCTCATCTTCGTGATCTACACGATCATCACCTCACCGACCAGGGCGGCGGAGCTGGTGCAGTCCGGGTTCGTGGGCATCTCGGACGCGGCGAAGGCGGTCGGGACGTTCATGACCGGGCTGGTGAACTGAGGCCGGCCGGCGAGCGGCTACCGTGGCGGGGTTCGTCCACCCTCTTCAGCTAGGAGCGGCATCGTGATCCGGCACCTGGTCCTGTTCAAGCTCAACGACGGCGTCTCCCGGGACGACGAGCGGGCGATCGCCGGCGCGAAGGCGTTCGAGGAGCTCGGCCCGCAGATCCCGGAGCTGCGCGAGTGGGAGTGCGGCTGGAACACCACCGTGCGCGACATCGCCTACGACTACGCGATCAACAGCCTGGTCGAGGACCGGGACGCGCTGCAGTCGTACCTGACCCACCCGGCCCACCAGGCCGCCGCCGGGCAGTGGCGGGAGTTCGCCACCTGGGTGATCGCCGACATCGAGGTCTGATCCCCCGCCCAGAACATCGCATACGCACCACCCCTGCGGCCCTCCGCCCGACCCCGGGCGGAGGGCTTCGGTGCGTTCCGGAGCCGCACCACTGTCAGCCAACACGCGTACGAGTGGTGCTTGCCGCCGCTGTGGACGACTTGTGATGCTATGACCAGTTTTGCCGGATCTGACGAGGTGGTGAGCGCGGCCGGACCGCCCGGACGGCGGCCGAATCGCAGATGCCGACTCTGGGAGGGGTGACGTGTCCGTGCGGACACAGGACAGCGCGCGGGGCACCGACGGGGAGCAGTCCGCCCCGCAGCCCGCGGAGAGCCTCGTCGCGGAGCTGAAGGCTGCCGGGCTGAGGGACCGCCAGAACGGCACCCGCACGCCCGTGGACGTCCGCACGCTCACCCGGGTCCTGTTCGAGCGGCTCGCCGAGCTGCCCCCCGACGCCCCGGAGCGGGAACGCGTCCGGGCGGCCCTGATCGAGATCAACATCCCGCTGGTCCGGTACGCCGCCACCCGGTTCCGCAGCCGCAGCGAGCCGATGGAGGACATCGTCCAGGTCGGCACGATCGGGCTGATCAACGCGATCGACCGGTTCGACCCCAGCCGCGGGGTGCAGTTCCCCACCTACGCGCTGCCGACCATCCTCGGCGAGATCAAGCGGTACTTCCGTGACAACGTCCGCACCATGCACGTACCGCGGCGGCTCCAGGAGCTGTGGGTGCAGGTCAGCGGTGCCATGGAGGAGCTCACCGTCACCCACGGACGGGCCCCCAAGGTGCCGGAGATCGCGGCCAGCCTGCGCATCCCCGAGGAGGACGTCCGCGCCTGCCTGGACGCCGGCCGGGCGTACAACGCCGCCTCGCTGGAGGCCGCGCAGGAGCACGAGGGCGGTCTCGCCCTGCTCGACCGGCTCGGCTACGAGGACTCCGCGCTGGCCGACGTCGAGCACCGCGACATGGTGCGCCACCTGCTGGTGCAGCTGCCCGAGCGGGAGCGGCGGATCATCATGCTGCGGTTCTTCGCCAACCTGACGCAGTCGCAGATCTCCACCGAGCTCGGGATGTCCCAGATGCACGTCTCGCGGCTGCTCTCGCGCATCCTCACCCGGCTGCGGACCGGCAACTCCTGGGAGGAGTGAGCCCCCGCGGGGGTCGCGCCGCGTTACCGCCGTGTGACATCTCGCAACGGCCGGGTTTGCCGGGGCCGGTGGGCCGGTATGGGGGTGGAGGGAGGGCACGTCGGGGGGAACCACGCACTGGTGGTGCCCGTTGAACAGTCAGTCACGAGGGGGTGGGGCGCGTGTCCGGAGAGCCGCCGGTCGGTGCGGTCGTCGAGGAGATCCCTGTGGAGCGGGTGGCCGCCGTGCGGGCCGTGGTGCAGGCGATCCCGCGCCAGCAGGGCGCACCGCAGGAAGGCAGCGGTGCGGCCGCGGTGCAGGAGGCCGGGCCGGCGCCGGGCGGCGGCGGGCAGCCGCTGGTGGGCGACCGCCCGCTGGACACCCGGACGCTCTCGCGTTCGCTGTTCCGGCGGCTGGCCGCCCTGGAGCCGGGCGGCGAGGAGCACACCTACGTCCGGGACACGCTGATCGAGCTCAACCTGCCGCTGGTGCGGTACGCCTCGGCGCGGTTCCGCAGCCGCAACGAGCCGATGGAGGACATCGTCCAGGTCGGCACGATCGGGCTGATCAAGGCCATCGACCGGTTCGACCCGGACCGCGGGGTGGAGTTCCCGACCTTCGCCATGCCCACCGTGGTCGGCGAGATCAAGCGCTTCTTCCGGGACACCAGCTGGTCGGTGCGGGTGCCGAGGCGGCTGCAGGAGCTCCGGCTGGCCCTCACCAAGGCCGGCGACGAGCTGGCGCAGAAGCTCGACCGCTCCCCCACCGTCGCCGAGCTGGCGGTCTGCCTGGGCGTCAGCGAGGAGGACGTCGTCGAGGGCCTCGCCGTCGGCAACGCGTACACCGCCAGCTCGCTGGACTCCGTCCCCGGCGAGGAGGACGGCGAGGGGCCGCTCGCCGACCGGCTGGGCTACGACGACCTGGCGCTGGAGGGCGTGGAGTACCGCGAGTCGCTGAAGCCGCTGCTGGCCAAGCTCCCGCCGCGCGAGCGGCGGATCATCATGCTGCGGTTCTTCGGCAACCTGACGCAGTCGCAGATCGGCGAGGAGATCGGCATCTCGCAGATGCACGTCTCCCGGCTGCTGACCAGGACCTTGGCACAGCTCCGGGCCGGCCTCACCGCGGAGGGCTGACCGGGGCGATGGCTGTCCGACGCCCTGCCCGCGGCACCCGCCCGGGTGGGGCGGGCGGCGCTGTCCGGCGGGTCAGGAGAGCAGGTTGGCCCGCAGTCCGTCGAGCACCGCACCGTCCAGGCCGAGACCGTCCCGCCAGAAGTCCTGGAAGGTGGGCCAGCCGGCCGCGACCTCCTCGAAGGCGGCGTCCAGGTAGCTGCGGTCGGCCCGGAAGACGGGCAGCAGCAGCGCCGGCTCCTCCATCAGGCCGCGGGTGCCGAAGCTGTCGACGACGTGCTCGACGATCGCGGCGGTGCGCTCGTTGGTGAGCAGGTAGTCGTCGAAGACGGTGTCCCGGTCAACGCCTAGTGTGGTCAGCAGGAGCGCGGCCGTCCATCCGGTGCGGTCTTTGCCTGCGGTGCAGTGGAAGAGCAGCGGCGTGCCGCCGGGTTCCGCGAGCAGCCGGATCACCGTGGCGAAGCGGTCGCGGGCGACGGCGTCGGTGACGAACCAGCGGTAGAGGCCGACCATCATCGCCTCCGCCTTGCCGTGGCCGAGCAGGGCGCGCTGCTTGTCGGCGTCCCGGTCGGCGAGGGCGTTGCGCAGGGCGACGTAGATGTCGAAGTCGCGGGCGAAGACCGGCAGGTGGTGCAGCGTGATGCCGTCGGCGGCGGTGCGCTCGACGGTGACCGGGGTCGCGGACAGCTCCGCCGCGGAGATCTCGGCGGTGGGCAGGCCGGGCACCCGGTCCGGGCCCGCCTCGCGGACCTCGTCGAGGCTGCGCAGGTCGACGATCTGCCGCAGGCCGTGGTCGGCGAGGGCGTGCAGGTCGTCCTCGGTGAGGCGGTTGAGCGCGTCCGCGCGCAGCGCAGCACCGGGCCGCACCGTCCGGCCGTCGGCCGTCCGGTAGCCGCCCAGGTCGCGGGCGTTGACCGCGCCTCTCAGGCCCAGGCTGCGAGCGGTCTCGGTGGGCTGGGTCACGGCGGCGGCCTCCTGGGGCGCGGTGGTGCGGCGGGCGCGGGCCCGATCAGTCTAGGGACCGCCCCGTCCGGCGGGACCCGCGCGCCCGTCCCCTGCCTACTTGACGGCGAGCCAGACCACGCCACCGATGACGAGGAGGGCCAGCACCACGGCGGCGATGATCGCGCCGCTGCGGTTGGAGCTGGTGCCGTAGGTGTTCACGGAGCCGGGAGCCTGCGGAGCCGGGGTCTCGTCGACGAACGCCCGGAACATCTGGGTGCTGCCGGCGGGGTCGTAGTCGTTGTCAGCCATGGCAGGGACTCTAGCCAACCCGGCCGCCCGCGGAACAGCCCGGACCCCTCGCCGGGGGGATCTCCACAGGCTCCCCCCACCTGCGCGTGCAACGCCCGTGCGACAGGATCGTGAACTCGTACCGGACCGCGGAATGGCCGGAGCGGCGATCGGGTTGACTCGCGGCATGACCGAAACCCGCAACGACGCCCGCCGGGTGGCCCTCGGCGCCTCCGACCTGGCCGTCTCGCCGCTCTCCCTCGGCGGCAACGTCTTCGGCTGGACGGCGGACGAGACCGAGTCCTTCGCCGTCCTCGACGCCTACGCGGCGGCCGGCGGCAACTTCGTCGACACCGCCGACGTCTACTCGGCCTGGGTCCCCGGCAACACCGGCGGCGAGTCCGAGACCGTGATCGGCAACTGGCTGCGCAGCCGCGGCAACCGCGACGACATCGTGGTCGCCACCAAGGCCGGCATGCACCCGGACGCTCCAGGGCTCAAGGCCGCCAACATCAAGCGGGTCGCCGAGCAGTCGCTCGTCCGGCTCGGCATCGAGCGGATCGACCTCTTCTACACCCACCGGGACGACCCCGAGACCCCGGTCGAGGAGATCGTCACCGCCCTGGACGAGCTGGTGAAGGAGGGGAAGGTCCGCGAGATCGCCGCCTCCAACATCGGCGCGGACCGGCTCGCCGAGTCGCTCGCCTTCTCCGACCGCGAGGGCCTGGCCCGCTACGTGGCCGTGCAGCCGCACTACAACCTGGTCTCCCGCGGCACCTACGAGGGCGGGCTCGCCGCGGTGGTCGCGGCGAACGGGCTGTCGGCCGTGCCGTACTACGCGCTGGCCTCGGGCTTCCTGACGGGCAAGTACCGACCGGGCGGCACCGGGGTGGCCAGTGCCCGGGCCCAGGGCGCCGCCCGCTACCTGGCGGAGCCGCGCGGCCCGCTGGTGCTGGAGGCGCTCGACAAGGTCGCCGCCGTGCACGGCGTGCAGCCCGCCACGGTGGCACTGGCCTGGCTGGCCTCCCGGCCGACGGTGGCGGCGCCGATCGCCAGCGCCCGCACCGTCGACCAGCTGCCGCCGCTGCTGGCCGCGGCCGGCCTGCAGCTCGCCGAGGACGAGATCGCCCTGCTGGACGCGGCCTCCGACTGAGCCCGGCGGGGGCACGGGAGCCGCGCGAATCGGGAAAACGGCGTGGAACCTTCCGCCTCGCACAGTTCCTCGCGCCCCCGGGGCGGCCCACAGCCGGGGTCGATGACACGCCCCACAGGGTGGCGATGCGGACGGTGCCCGGGTTCCGGGCCGTACGGCCGGCCGCGCGCCCGGCGCCTTGCCGGCCGGCGCGGCGGCCGTCCGGTCCGGGTGGGCGCTGCGGTGGACCGTCCGGTCACGCCGGCCGGCCTTCCTTGCGGGCGGTGCCCTCCTTGCGGGCGGCGCGAACGGCGGGGGCGGGCACGGGGGCAGTGACGCCGGCCGGGGCGACGAAGGCGACCAACAGCTGTTCCATCAGGGCGCTGCGGGCCGCCTCGTCGAGCTGGTGGGCGGTGGCGCGTTCCAGGCGGCGGACGGCGAGTGCGGCGGCCTCCACCGCGTCGTCCACCAGGACGGTGCGCAGGCCCGCGTCCAGGTCGGCGAGCCGACGGCGGCGCATGGACTCGGCGACCTCGGGCGCGTACTCGAGGGCGACGGGCTGGACGGAGTACACCTCCAGGCCCGCCGCGTGCGCCTCGGCGGCGAGGGAGCGGCTGAGCTCGTCGGAGAACCACTGGCCGTCACGCAGCGCGGGCCCGGGGCCGGCGTTGGAGTCACAGGGCAGCCGGCTGGCGGTGCGGCTGAGCACCGCGTGGATCTGCTCGCGCAGGTACGTCTCGTGGTCGGCGACGGAGAGCACGGCGCGGGCGGTGTCCCGGATCCGCCAGACCACCAGCAGCCGGACGACGATCGGGGTGCCCGTGCGGTCGGTGACCGTCACCTGGTCGCTGCGCCAGTGCCGCAGCCTGACGTCCACCCGGCGGCGCCGGACGAACGGGTTGACCCAGAGCAGCCCGGCCCGCCGGACGGTGCCGCGGTAGCGGCCCCAGCGGGTCAGGACCCTGGCCTCGCCGCCGGGGTTGGACAGCAGTCCGGCCAGGACGGTGACCATCAGCAGGCCGATGGCGGCGACCGCCGCGATCTCGGCGGGCGTCAGTCCGGTCGGCCCCCCGCGCCGTACGGCCTCGCTGCGGATGTCCGGCAGCGCCTCGAACTCCGGTACCACTCCGGCCCGGACGAGGACGACGAGCAGCCCGGCCGTGCCGAGCAGCAGGACGAACAGGGCCAGCCAGCCGGGCGCGGCGAGGGCGTGCCGCTCGCGCAGTGCCTGGTCGACCCGCGGCGGGCGACGGCTCGCGGGCCCGGCGGCGTCCACCTCGGGGCGGACGGGTGTGAGCCGGCAGGTGGGCGGGCCGTCCGGGTCGTCCGCGGGTGCGGGCGGGGTCTTCCCGGTGGGTGGCGCGGCGAGGCCGCCGGACGCGGCGCGGACGGGCTGGGCCCGGCCGGTGGCCGCGGTGGACCCGGCCGCGCCGGCCTCTCCGGAGCCGCCGGCCGGGAGGTCGGGCGGACCGGCGGGCCGGGAAACGGGTCGTGGCGATGAGTCGCGGGTGACGTCCATGCACGGTCCTCGGGTTCGGGTGCGGCGCAACGGGCGGCCCGTCTGCGAGAACGGGCGGGCAACGCCGGTTTCAGGCTAAATTGACCGGTCATCAAATGCGACATTTCGGACGCCGGTGGGCGTGTCGAAGCCTGCCGGGCAAGTGAATTGACGCTTTGTCAGCGGCGCCTGCGGCTCCCCGTGCCACGGGCCAGGATGCGCCGCAGCAGCAGCCCGGCGGCCACCAGCGCCGCCACCGACCCCCGTACACCGCGAGGAGCCCGGCGACCGGGAGCGCGGAGGGCTCCGCGGCCGGCCGCTCCAGGGGCGGCGGCACCGCCCGCACCCGCCCGGAAGGCGCGGCGGACCCGCCGTCCTCTCCCCCGGACGCGGACGGCTCCGGCGACGGCCCGGCCGAAGCGGGGATCTCCGACGAAGCGCCGGACGGGGGCTGCGAAGCAGCCTCCGGCGGCACGGGCGCGGCCGCCGCGTGCACCGCCACCAGCTCCCCGGGCGTGCCGTTCCCGGCCCGGTCGGTGGCGGTGGCGAGCAGCACCTGGTCACCGTCGGCGAGGGGGCGGTCGGCGGTGCACGCCCAGCCGCCGTCGGCCGCCGCGGTGGCCGTGCACAGCGCGAGCCGTTCGCCGCCGGCCGTCTGCCCCCCCGGCGGTGACGGCGACGGTGGCCGCGGGCTCCGCCCGGCCGGCGAACCTCGGGCGGGCGCCGACGGTCTCACCGGCCTTCGGCGCGTCGAGGACGGGCCGGGGCGGAGCGGCGGTGTCCACGGTCAGCGCGGCCTCCCGGCCGTGGGTGCTGTTGCCGGCCGGGTCGACGGCGGTGGCGGTCAGCCGGTGCACGCCGTCGGCGAGGTTCTCCACCGGCAGGCAGGACCACGCGCCGTCCGCACCGACGCCGGTGCTGCACAGCTCCCCGGCGGACGGGGTCGTCCCGCCCGGGTCGGTCACCGAGACGGTGCTGCCCGGTTCGCCGCTGCCGGCCATCGGCAGCCCCGGGTCGTTGGTGAACTCGGGCAGCGTCAGCACGGGGGCGGCGGGCGGCGCGGTCTTGACGGCGAGTCGGACGGGCTCGCTGCGCAGCACCGCGCCGGTGCGGGTGGTCTCCACCGCGACCAGGGTGTGCGGCCCGTCGGCGAGCGGCGCAGCGGGGCGGCAGCTCCAGCCGCCGTCCTTCGCCGCCCCCGCCCGGCAGAGCTCCGCACCGGCCTCGGTGACGGCCACCGTCGCGCTCGCGAGCGCACCGGCGCCGGCGATCTCCGGGCGGACGTCCGCGGTGACGGCACCGTCGACCGGTGCGGTGATCTCGGGGCGGACGGAGCCGGCGGCCAGCCTGATCCGCTGGTCGACGACCTGGCCGGAGTCGGCGAAGCCGCCGGGGGCGACCAGTTGGGAGGCGTCCCGGGCGATGCGCAGCCGTGCCCAGGTCTCGCCGGCCACGACCCGGCCGGTGACGGCCCACTCCAGCCGGGCGCCGGTGGCACCGGTCGGCACCTCGGCCTGCACCCGCTCCATCGGGTCGAAGCGGCCGTTGCGGTCGAAGTCCACCCAGCCGGCCAGCACGGCGGGCCCGCCGCCGGGGGCGACCGGGACGTCCAGCCGGTAGTAGTCGCCGGTGGCCGCCTCGGCGGGGAAGGCCAGGGTCGGGTCGTCGCCGGCGTACTCGCTGCGGCCGGGCCCGCTGCGCGGCTGCCGGGGGGCGGCCCAGATGCTGTGCGGGCCGGCGAAGGCGATCTCCACCAGCGGCCGGGTGGCCGCCGGTTCGGCGTCCGAGGAGGTGGTGGCCGCGCCGGGGCCGGCCACCAGCGGCCGGGTGGCGGCCGGCGGGACGGCCCGGGCCCGGTGCGCCTCGTCGGCGGCGTCCCGGCCGAGCCAGAGGTCGGAGAGCAGGTGCGAGGCGTTGCCGTAGCCCTGCGGGGCGGTGCCGAGCGACTCGTCGACGGTGACGGTGACGGCGGTGCGCAGCGGGGGCGGCGGGGTGGTGGAGCCGTCCCGGGCGGTGGTCCGCTGTTCGAGGCGGAGGGTGGCGGTGCCGACGGTGCCGGTGAGTTCGAGGGTGCCGATGCCGTCGGCGTCAGCGTCGGCGGGCGGGGAGAGTTCGTTCCCGGTGACCGTCCAGCCCGTCCAGGCGGTGCGGCCGACGAGGGCGGGTGCGGTCGGGGTGCCGTCGGCGACGGCGAGCCGGACGGCGGTGGCGGTGGTGCCCGTGGTGGCGGTGGCGCGCGCGGTGAGGCCGCTGACGTGCAGTCTGGGGTTGCGCACGGGCCTGGAGAAGGCGATCCGCAGGGTGCCGATCGTGCGCCAGGAACCGTCCGCGGAGGGGCGGTCGGCGGTGACGGCGAAGATCTCGGCGGGATCACCGGCGCGCAGTCCGTCCGTGTACGCCGCACCGCTGCCGGCGTGTTCGCCGAGCGTTCCGGGCGAGGCCTTCGCGGTGATTCCGGGAAGGGTGTCGAGATCCAGCTGGACGGTGAGGCCGGAGGGCAGGGTGGCGCGGCGCTCCTGGCTCCAGCCCGAGGGGGTCTGCTGGGCCGGGGCCCGGCCGGCCGCGGCGGCGGGCAGCAGCAGCCCGGCGGCCGCCGCTGCGGCCAGGGCGCGGCGGGGCACGGCGGCCGGGGGGAACCGTCGGTTCATCCCGCTCTCCTTCGCTGCCGTGGACGGGCCGCGAGCCGGGGATGACGCGGCCATAACATCCGACCTGAGCGAAGCACGCCCGACGGCCCGTCACCTTCCGACACCCGCGGGCCGGCCCGCAGGTGTACCCGATTGGTCGTCCACGTGCCGCCGTCGCGGGGCGGGTGGCAATTTTCGGCCGTTCCGGCCGAATCACGATCCGGATTCCCTGCGCTTTTCCGATCGTCCCCGGCTGCGCCCTGTTCGACATGAGACACCGTCAGTAGAGTCGGCGCCCGTGAGCATCGACCCCGTTCTCGTGAAGAGCACCTTCGCCGCCGCCGAGTCCCACGGCACCGAGGTGACGGCCTGGTTCTACCGGCACCTGTTCGAGCACCACCCTGACGTCCGGCCGCTGTTCGCCGAGCACATGGACGAGCAGCAGGACCGCCTGTTCGCCGCACTCGGCACGCTCGTCTCCCAGCTGGAGGACACCGACGCCCTGGTCGGCACCCTGACCGCGCTGGGCCGCCGGCACGCCGCGTACGGCACCCTGCCGGAGCACTTCCCCGCGGTGGGCGCCAGCCTGATAGCCGCCCTGCGGCACTTCGCCGGCGACACCTGGTCGCCGGAGGCCGAGGCCGCCTGGGCGGCGGTGTACGGCATCGTCGCCGACACCATGGGCCGGGCGCTGGCGGAAGCCGGCACGTCCGGGGCGGACGGGTGAGGCCGGGCCCGTGCCCTTCGACCCCGCGGTCCTGCGGGCCGGCCTCGCCGTGGTCGAGCGGCGCGCCGACCAGCTGACCGCCTACTTCTACGCCCACCTGTTCACCCACAACCCCGGCGTCCGCGACCTCTTCCCGGAGCGGATGGACGAACAGCGGGACAGGCTGCTCGCCGCGATCACCCGTGTGGTGCAGCGCCTGGACGATCCGGAGCGGCTCACCGGCTACCTCGCCGCCCTGGGCCGCGACCACCGCAAGTTCGGCGCCCTGCCCGAGCACTACCCCGCCGTGGGCGCCAGCCTGATCGCCTCGCTGAAGCACTTCTGCGGCCACACCTGGACGAAGGAGCACGAGAAGGCCTGGACGGAGGCGTGGACGGTCGTCTCCCAGGCCATGATCGACGCCGCGGCGGCCGTCCCCGCCGACCGCCCCGCCTGGTGGCAGGCGGAGGTGGTGCACCGGCGCCGGGCCGCGCCGGACGTCGCGGTGCTCACCCTCGCGCCCGACCACCCCTATCCGTTCACCCCCGGCCAGTACCTCACGCTCTGCTCGCCGCGGGCGCCGCGGGTCTGGCGCCCGTACTCGATCGGCTGCGCGCCGCGCGCCGACGGCACCCTCGACGTGCACGTCCGCCGGGTGCCGGAGGGCCTGCTCTCCACCGCACTGGTCGACGACGTCGTGCCCGGCGAGCAGCTGCGGCTCGGCCCGCCGCTCGGCGGCGCGGTGCTGGACCGGGCCTCCCCGCGGCCGCTGCTGGCCGTGGCCGGCGGCACCGGCTGGGCGCAGGTCAAGGCCGTCGTCGAGCAGCTCGCCCGGGACGGCACCCGGCCGGCCACCGTCCTGCTCTGCGCCCGCAGCGACGCGGACCACTACGACCTGGCGGCGGTCCGCGAGTTGGTCGACCGGTACGCCCGGCTGGAGGTCGTGCTCGCGGCCCCGGAGGACCGGGCCGACCGGGCCGCGGCCGTCGCCCTCGTCCACGAGGGCCTGGCCCGGCTCGGCGACGTCTCGGACCGGGACGTCCTGCTGAGCGGGCCGCCCGACCTGGCGCCCGCCGTGGCCGCCCGGCTGATCGGCCTCGGCGCGGACCCGGAGCTCGTACGGCACGACCCGGTGCCGGCCACCTTCAACCGGAGCCGCCCGCTGACCGCGTCGGACTGGTTCCTGGAACGGCGCGACGTCGCCTGGATCAACCGCACCGAGCTGGCCTGACCGGTCGGCCGCGGAAACGGCGAAGGCCCCCGGCGAACCGGGGGCCTTCGATCTGTGCGCTCAGCAGGATTCGAACCTGCAACCTCTTGATCCGTAGTCAAGTGCTCTATCCGTTGAGCTATGAGCGCCTGTGCGACTCCCGAAGGGGCCGCGGCGGCGGGTTGTGGTGCGCTCAGCAGGATTCGAACCTGCAACCTCTTGATCCGTAGTCAAGTGCTCTATCCGTTGAGCTATGAGCGCTCGCCCTGGCGGCTGGCCACCGGGGCGGTGCGGGGACAACATTACATGACCGTCGACCTGGGGTGAAATCGATTGATCCCGGGCGCCGGCCGGGCCGTCCCCGGGCAGGCCGGGGGACTGCCGGACGTGCGACGCGGCCCGCCCGGACATGCAGAGAGCCCCGCCGGCGATGTGCCGACGGGGCTCCCACGAGGCGGAGGCTGAGGGATTTGAACCCTCGATGGGCTTTAAGGCCCAAACCGCATTAGCAGTGCGGCGCCATAGACCGGACTAGGCGAAGCCTCCTCCACCCGGACCGCATCCGGAACCCCGGACGCACTCCGTGCGCAAGTGATGATGCCACAGCCCACGGGCCCGACACCAACCACCGACAACGTTACTAGGCGGGTCGTCCACAGCGCAAAGAACAATGAGATACTGCCGGGGCCCGAGGAGAGCGCGAGCCGCGAGCGCCCGCCGTGACCACCCGGCGAGCCCTCGCCGACGTGGCGCCCAAGCCGTGAGGAGACCTGTCGACGTGAGCAGCAGGCCGATCCGAGGCGCTGCTCGCCTCGCCGCGATACTCGATGCGCTGCCCGACGCACTGCTGCTGGTGAACAGCAACGGCACCGTCGTGGACGCCAACAAGGCCGCCGTGGAGAGCCTGCAGGCGCCCGGCACCTCCCTGGTCGGGCGCGGCCTGCTCGACCTGCTGCCCGAGTTCGACCCGAGCCGCATCCCCGGCTCCATGCGCCCTGCCACCACCGAGGCCGAGGGGCTGGACAAGCCCGTCCGGATGACCGCCCGCCGCACCGACGGCGGCACCTTTCCGGTCGAGGTGTCCGGCAACGACTTCACCGACGACGGCGCGGCCGAGGGTCTCGGCTACACCCCGTACGACCCCTACCGCGAGGGCTCCGGCCAGGACCTGCTGCTGCTCCTCGTCCGCGACCTCTCCGGCCGGCTCGGCGTCGAGGCGGAGCTGCGGCGCCAGCACAAGCAGACCGAGATGATCCTGCGGGCCGCCGCCGAGGGCGTCCTCGGCGTGGACCTCGACGGCCGCGTGGTGCTGGTCAACCCCTCGGCCGCGCACATACTCGACTACCGCGCCAGCGAGCTCGGCGGCCGCGAGCTGCACCCGCTCGTCCAGCACTCCCAGGCGGACGGCACGCCCCTCCCCGTGGAGGGCTCGGCGCTGATGGACACCCTGGTCTCCGGACGGAAGCACCGGGTGCGCGGCGCCGTGCTCTGGCGCAAGGACGGCAGCCCGGTCACCGTCGACCTCACCACCGCCCCCGTCCGGGACGGCGAGCAGCTGGTCGGCGCGGTGATGACCTTCACCGACCGGACGAGGGAACTCGCCCTCGTCGCCCGCAACGAGCACCTCACCGCCGTCCTCGAGACCGAGCTCGGCGACGCGCTCACCGCCCTGCACCGCCGGATCGACGCACTGGCCGCCGACCCGGCCGGGCAGCTGTGGCCCGAGGCCAACTGGACGCTGCGCCGGCTGGCCGACGAGTGCCGGCGGTTCGGCACCCTGATCGAGGGCGTGCTCTCGCACCAGGCCTTCGAGGCCGCGGCGGAGAGCGGGCGGCAGCAGCTCAAGCGCAAGCCGGTCGGCCTGGACGCGGTCGTGCAGCGCGCCGTGGAGCACGCCGGCGAACTGGTCGGCCCCGGCCGGGTGCGCTACTCGGTGCACGCGGCCGCCGTCGACGTGACCGCCGACCGCGAGCGGCTCGCCCGCGCCCTGGCCCACCTGGTCGCGGACGTCAGCGGCATCACCCCGTCGCTGGACGCGCCGGGCACCAATGCGTCCCCCTCGCTCGGGGTGCCCGCCCTGCCGCCGGTCGGCGGGGAGGCCCCGATGGTCGTGGTCGCCGCCGCGCAGCGCGGCGAGGTCGCCCGGATCGAGGTCCGCGGACCGGCGCGCCGCAGCAGCCCCGTCCACCTGCCGATCGCCCGCGGCACCGTCGAGCGCCACGGCGGCGTCCTGCAGCGGCACGAGCTGCCCGGCGGGGCCGGCACCACGTACGTCGTGGAGCTGCCGCTCGACCCGGCCGCGGCCCGTGCGGCGGCCGGGCGCCCGAGCGTGCCCAAGGAGACCGACACGGCGATGCTGCCGGACCTCCCCGAGCTGCCTGCGGCCGAGCCGCGGGAGAACGGCCAGGCCGGGCCCGCCGCCGCGCCCGCCGAGGACCCGGACCGCGACCGCAGCGGGCCGATCCCGCTCGGACCGCTCGCCGCCGCCCCCACCGACGCCGGCGACCGCCCCGGCGCGGCCCCGGCCGGCAACGCCGCGCCGGCCGCCGACGGCGACACCCCGCCGTCCGGCACCCCGACGGCAGGAGCCGCCGACGCCCAGCAGGGCCAGGCACCGAACGAGGAGCCCCGGCAGTCCCGCCGGCGCCGCCGCGCCCCGGCCGACGAGCCCCCCTCCGGTGCCATCGCGCTGCCCGGCGTCCCCGACCCGGGCACCCCGGTCTACCCCGGCCTGGAGCACGCCCTGCCGGCCGGCCCGCCGGTCGCGGCCGCGCCGCCCGTCCAGCCCACCGGGCGCCGCCGCCGGCTCGCCGTACCCGCCGAGCCCGAGGCCGCCACGGCCGAGCGCCCCGCCGAGCCCGCGCCGCAGGCCGGGCTGCCCGCACTGCCCGCACCGGCCGCCGATCCGGCTCCGGCTGCCGAGCCCGCCCACGCGCCCGCACCGGCGGCGGAGCTCGAACCGGCCCGCCCCGCCGTGCCCGCCCAGCCGCAGCCGGTCGGCACCGGCCTCGGCGAGCTCAGCCCGCCGCGGCCGCTGCAGAGTGCCTTCGCGGCGGCCTTCCCGAGCGCCTTCCCGCAGCAGCCGGACACGGCCTCCGCCGCCGGCGGCCGCAACGGCGCCCAGGCCGCGCTGCCCGCACCCGCCCGCACCCAGGAGCCCGCGGCGCCCGCAGCACTGGAGGCGCGGACGCCTCCGCGCCCGCTGTCCGAGCTCGCCCCGGCCGGGGCCGCGCCGGCACCCGCCGAGGAGCCGACCGTGCTGGTGCCGGCCCTCGACGGCGGCCCGCGTCGGCTGCTGGTCTGGCCCGAGCCGGACGCCTCCACCAAGCAGGCCCTGCAGGACCGCGGCTACCGTCCGGTCATCGTGCGATCCCGGGAGGAGGTCGACGCCCAGGTCTCCGGCTTCCCGGCCGCCCTGTTCGTGGACCCGCTGACCGGCCCGATCACCCGGACGGCCCTGGAGTCGCTGCGCACCGCGGCACTCAACCAGCGGGTGCCGGTGCTGGTCACGGCCGGCCTCGGCCAGGCCGGCCGGGACACCGCGTACGGTGCCGACCCGGCCGTCCTGCTGCGGGCGCTGGCCCCGCGGGACAGCGAGAACCACGCCCCGCGGGTGCTGTTGGTGGAGTCCGACCCGGACATCGCCGGCGCCATGATCGCCAGCCTGGAGCGGCGCGGCATGCACGTCGAGCACGCCACCGACGAGAACGACGCGGTGGCCCGGGCCAGCAGCGTGCAGCCGAACCTGGTGGTGATGGACCTGCTGCGGATCGAGCGCCGCCAGCTCGGCCTGCTCGACTGGCTGCGCGCCAACGACCGGCTGCACCGCACCCCGATGGTCGTCTACACCTCGGTGGACCTCGACCGGAAGGAACTCCCGCGGCTGCGGACCGGCGAGGCGGTGCTCTTCCTCGCCGAGCGGTCGACGACCGAGGACGTGCAGTCCAGGATCGTCGACCTGCTCGGCCGGATCGGCTCGCTCTCCGAGGCGGGGGCGGTCGCCGGCGGCTGACGCCCGCTCAGTGGTGGGCGTGCACCGCGGCGTGACCGCGTCCGCGGGCGATCAGCCAGCGGTTGACCGGCACGGTCACCGCGAAGGCCACCGCCAGCGAGAACAGCAGGGCCAGCCAGAACAGCGGCTTGCCGAGCCCGGCGTCCATGGCGCCGGGCACGCCGACCATGACGGTGTTGTCGATCAGCTCCATGACCAGGATCGACACGGTGTCGGCGGCCAGGGCGACCCGGAAGGCCGCGCCCAGGGCGAGACCCGCCTTCAGCACGCCGCGCATGGTCAGGGCGTAGCCGAGGACGAAGGCGAGGGCGACCGACAGCGCGACGGTGGCGCCGGCGTGCAGGCCGAGGGCCGTGCCGATCACCATGCCGAGGATCTCGCCGGCGGCACAGCCGGTGAGGCAGTGCAGGGTGGCCCGGACGGCGGTGCTCCAGCCCGACCCGGGCCGCTGCGGCGGGTGCATGTGGTGGGCGTGGTCTGTGTGGTGCGCGTGGCCTGCGTGCTGCGTCTCGGGCACGTGGCCGGTGGGTGCGGTGCTCGGGTGGTGCGGGTGGTGCTCCATGGTGCGGGCTCCTCTCCCCTCGCGGGTTCCGATGTTCGGGAACGCGATACCCCTTGGGGGTATTCCCCGCGAGGGGAGGGAAACTCCGACTACTCCTTGCCGACCACGGTCACGTCCAGCCGCTCGGCGGCGTAGTCGGCCCGGATCACCTTCTTGTCGAACTTGCCGACCGAGGTCTTCGGCACCGCCTCGACGATCGCCCAGCGCTCCGGGAGCTGCCAGGAGGCGATCCGCTCGGCGAGGAAGGCGCGCAGCTCGCGCAGGTCGGCGGTGGCCCCGGGGCGGAGCACCACGGTGGCCAGCGGGCGCTCGCCCCACTTCTCGTCCGGCACGGCGACCACGGCGGCCTCGGCGACCTGCGGGTGCGCCATCAGCTGGTTCTCCAGCTCGACCGAGGAGATCCACTCGCCGCCGGACTTGATGACGTCCTTGGCGCGGTCGGTGAGGGTGAGGTAGCCGTTCGGGGTGATGGTGCCGACGTCGCCGGTGCGCAGCCAGCCGTCCTCGCTGAACTTGTCCTCGGGGCGCTCCGGGTCGCGGCCCGCACCGCCGTAGTAGGCGCCGGCGATCCACGGGCCGCGGACCTCCAGCTCGCCGGCGGCCTTGCCGTCGTGCGGCATCCGCTCGCCGCCGGGGCCGATCAGCCTGGCCTCGACGGAGGCCGGGAAGAGGCCCTGGGTGAGCCGGTAGGGCCACTGCTCCTCGGCGGTGAGGCCGCCCGGCGGCAGCGAGAAGGTGCCGAGCGGGGAGGTCTCGGTCATGCCCCAGGCGTGCACGACGTTGATCCCGTGGCGGTCCTCGAAGGCCTTCATCAGGGCGGGCGGGCAGGCCGAGCCGCCGATGACCACCATGCGCAGCGCGGAGGTGTCGTAGTCGCCGGCGTCGAGCTCGTCCAGCAGGCCGGTCCAGATGGTGGGGACGGCCGCGCTGACGGTGGGCTTCACCCGGTCGATCATCTCGGCGAGCGGCTTGGGCTGCAGGAACCGGTCGGGCATCAGCAGGTTCGCGCCGGACATGTAGGCGGTGTGCGGCACGCCCCAGGCGTTGACGTGGAACATCGGGACGACCGGCAGCGCGGTGTCGCGGGAGGTGATGCCGAAGCTGTCGGCGGCCATCACCTGCAGGCAGTGCAGGTAGACCGAGCGGTGGCTGTAGACGACGCCCTTGGGGTCGCCGGTGGTGCCGGAGGTGTAGCAGAGCGCGGCGGCCTGCCGCTCGTCGAGCTCGGGCCACGGGTAGTCGGTCGGGCGGTCGGCGATCAGGTCCTCGTACTCGTGGACGGTGCCGGCGAAGCCGTCGAGCAGCGAGCGGTCGCCCTCGCCGCTGACCACGATGTGCTTGAGGGTGTCGTTCAGCCGGTCGAGCACGCCGGCCAGCAGCGGCAGGACGGTGCCGTTGACGATGACCACGTGGTCGGCGGCGTGGTTCACGATGAAGGCCAGCTGCTCGGCCGGCAGGCGCAGGTTGAGGGTGTGCAGCACCGCGCCCATCGACGGGACGGCGAGGTACGCCTCCAGGTGCTCCGCGTTGTTCCACATGAGGGTGGCCACCCGCTGGTCGCCGTTCACGCCGAGCTCGTCGCGGAGCGCGTACGCGAGCCGGGCCGCGCGGGCGCCGACCTCGGCGTAGCTGCGGACCACGGGGCCGGTGCCGTCCCAGGTGGTGACGGTGGAGTCGCCGTGGACGGTCGACCCGTGCGCCAGGATTCGGGAGACGGTGAGCGGTACGTCCTGCATGGTGCTGAACACGCGGGTCCTCCTTGACCGGTGGTGGGTCTCGCGGGGCTACTGGCAGGTAGTCGCCGCTGACGTGCCGATTCTTTCCCCGGCCGGGGCCCGGTGTCAGCAACCGTGGCGGAGTTGAGACCTGCATCTCCGGCCCGGGCCCGCGGCCGGGCGGTTGCCCCCGGCGGCGGGGCGCGCTTCAGTCGTCCTATGACCGTGGAGTACATCCGGTACCGGCTCGCCGGGCCGCAGCAGCGCGCCGCCTTCGAGGCCGCCTGCCGACGGGCGGTGGCCGCCCTCGCCGAGGCCGGGGAGTGCGTGGACTACGCGCTGGAGCGCTCGGCCGGGGAGCCGCCCGGGTACGGGCTGCGCATCCGCTGGACGTCCGCGGAGGGGCGCCGGGCCTTCTGGGAGAGCCGGGAGGGCTCCTCCTTCTTCGACGGGCTCGAGCCGTACGCGGAGCCGGACGGGCTGCTGCTGGAGGAGGAGACCCCGGTCGCGGGCCGCGGCGGCTCGGTGCCGACGCTCTACGAGTGGGCCGGCGGGGCGCCCGCCTTCGAGCGGCTGTTCACCCGGTTCTACGAACGGGTCGACGGGGACGAGCTGCTCGCGCCGGTCTTCGCCGGGAAGGACCCGGCGCACGCGCAGCACGTCGCCGCCTGGCTCGGCGAGGTGTTCGGCGGCCCGCCCCGGTACAGCGCCGAGTACGGCGGCCACCGGCACATGGCCTCCCGGCACCTGGGCCGGGGCATCACCGAGGCGCAGCGCCGCCGGTGGGTGGCGCTGCTGACGGACACCGCGGACGAGGTCGGGCTGCCCGCCGACCCGGAGTTCCGGGCCGTCTTCGCGTACTACCTGGAGTGGGGCACCCGGATGGCGCTGATCTACTCGGGTCCCAATCCGCCGCCGCTGCCGGAGACCCCGATGCCCCGCTGGGACTGGGGCATCACCCCGCCGTACCGGGGCTGAGCGGGGCCCGGCGGGCCGGGCGGGTCGGCCGGGCGGGTCGGCCGGGCGGGTCAGCCGACCGGGGAGTCGAGCTCGTCCCGGTCGACGGTGAGGGCGTTGCCGCCGTACGACTCCTGGACGTTGCCGCGGTACTGGTGGATGCGGCGGCTCTCCGTCCAGAGGTCGGGGTTGAGGGCGCCGGCGCCGTCGGTGGTGTTGGCCCGGTCGTCCCAGCGGGCGTACCAGACGGCGTCCGGCAGCGGGGAGCTGCCGGCCCGGGCGGCGGCGGCCAGGTCGGTGATGCCCGACTCGGCGGAGGAGTAGAACCCGGAGAGGTGGCCGGCGGCGTGCAGGGCCTGCGTCCAGCCGACGGTGAAGTCGATCACGGCCTGGCTGCAGCGGGTGTCGCCGCGCGGGTAGGCCTCGATGTCGAGGTAGACCGGTGTCCCGGCGCCGAAGCCGAGGATGCGCATCGCGGTGACGGCCTCGGCGGCCTCCCGCTGCCCCTGGCCGACCGCGTCGGCGGGGTCGATGTGCCGGGGCTTGGCGCTGTTGGTGCTGCACGGCGCCTGCAGGCCGACGTGGGTGGGGAGGAACCGCCAGCCCATCGCCCGGGACTTCGCCACCCAGTCCGCGGTCAGCCGGGACTGCGTGCAGCCGCGCTGGCCGCCGCTGACGTAGATGCCGACCGCCCCGTACGGGGAGTCGTCCCACCAGGTCTGCATGGTGGCGAGCGGCGGGGCGGTGCAGGTGTCGAAGCCGGGCCCCTGGTAGACCTCGCCCGCCGGCAGCCGGGCCGCGCCGCCCGGATCGGTCGCCGGGTCGGCGAGGACGGTCCGGGTGAGCCGCGGCACACCGGCGCCGGGGGCCGCACCGGCCGCCGGGACGCCGATCGAGCCGAGCAGCAGGACGGACGAGGCCGCGGCCGACGCGGCGGTTCCCAGGAAGCGCACCCCACAGTCCTACTGACGGACCGTCGGACACCAGCGGCAGGCGCGCGCCGCCCGGCGGCCGATTCACCCGGCCGGTGGGCCCGTCCCGCATAGTGGTAACGGGTTTGCGGCCATGTGACTCCTTACGTCAGACTCGGCGGCATGCCCGTTGCCAACTCCTTCGAGCCCGTGCTCACGGCTCCCACCGGCGAACCGTTCGCCGACGCACGCTCCATGCCGCCCTCCCCCAAGGGCGAGCCGGCCGGCGAGCGCGGTGGTTGGCGACGACGCGGCCCGGCAGCCGCTGCACCCCCGGACACCGGGACGGCCACCACCGGAGCCGAACGGCACCGGCCACCGGCCGGCCGTCCCGAACGGACCACCACCTCGCAGCGGCGCCTGGGATCGATCCCGGCGCCGCTGCTGTGTGTGGCGGCCATGGTCACCTGCCAGCTCGGCATCGCCTCCTCCAAGTCGCTGTTCGGCGTGCTGGGCGTCGGCGGGGCGACCTTCCTGCGACTGACCGTCGCCGCGGTGGTGCTGCTCGCCGCCACCCGCCCCCGACTGCGCGGCCGCAGCCGCCGCGACCTGGCCTCGGCCGTGCTGCTCGGCCTGGCCTCGGCCGGCATGACCCTGCTCTTCGCCGGTGCGACCGACCGGCTGCCGATGGGCACCGCCTCGACCATCGAGTTCCTCGGACCGCTGGCCGTGGCGATCGCCCTCTCCCGCCGGGCGAGCCACCTGTTGTGGGCACTGCTCGCCGCCGGCGGCGTGGTGCTGCTGACCCTGCTCGGCGAGGGCACCGGCGGAGCCGCCCTGGACCCGGTCGGGCTCGCGTACGCCTTCGGCGCGGCGGCCTGCTACGCCGGCTACATCCTGTTCACCGACAAGGTCGGCGCGGTGTTCCGCGGCTTCGAGGGGCTCGCGGTGTCCTTCACCATCGCGGCCCTCGCCGTCGCACCCTTCGGCGCCTCGCAGGCCTTCCACGGGCTGGCCGACGCCTCCGCGCCGGCGCTGCTGCTGCTCGCGGTGGCCGGGGTGGCGCTGCTCTTCCCGGTGGTGCCGTACGCGCTGGAGATGACGGCGCTCCGGCGGATGCCGCAGCGGGTGTTCAGCGTGCTGGTGAGCCTGGACCCGGCGGTGAGCGCGCTGGTCGGGCTGGTGGTGCTGGGGCAGCTGCTCGGCGGGGTGCAGCTGGCGGGCATCGGCTGCGTGGTCGCGGCCAGCGTCGGGGCGACGCTGACGGCGCGGCGCTGACGCTGCGGCCGGGGCCGCCGTCGAGACAGGGGCGGGCGGTGCCGTCCTACGGCACCGCCCGCCCGAGAGGCTGCGGAGACCCTTTCCGCGCCAGTCGTCCGGTGTCGCCCCGCTCGGCCCGCCCGCACCTCCTCCGCCCGGCGCCCCCGCCGGGGATGGAGCGGCACATCCGGCTCGGACCGACCGGAGGCCCGGCTCAGCCTGCTCGGATGGGGAAGCGTGCCATGCGTGTCCTCCGTCCAGGGTTCCTCGGCGGGACCGTCGACAGAAGAATCCCGCAACAAATCGACAAAGTCATAGCTCGACGAACCCTTTTCGCCCTTTAGCGTGATGTCACCCGGCTCACGGCCGGTCCGCGCGCGGTCCCCCTCCGCCGGGGGCGCACACCGGCCACCGCACGCCTCTCCCCATGGCTACAGCGCCTTGCCGGGGTTGAGGATGCCCAGCGGGTCGAAGACCGCCTTGATCTGCCGCTGCAGCTCCAGCCCGACCGGGCCGAGCTCCCGGGCCAGCCACTCCCGCTTGAGCAGCCCCACCCCGTGCTCGCCGGTCACCGTGCCGCCCAGGCCGAGGCCGAGCTCCATGATCTCGTCGAACGACGCCCGCGCCCGGGCCGTCTCGTCCGGGTCCGAGGCATTGAAGATCACCACCGGGTGGGTGTTGCCGTCCCCCGCGTGGCTGACCACGCCGATGGTGAGCCGGTGGCGGTCGGCGATCGCGGCCACGCCGTCCAGCATCTCGCCGAGCCGGGACCGCGGCACCGCCACGTCGTCGATCATGGTGGTGCCCAGCTTCTCCATCGCCGGCAGCGAGAGCCGGCGCGCCTCCAGCAGCAGGTCGGACTCGGCCTGGTCCTCCGCCGGAACGACCTCGCTCGCCCCCGCCTCCCGGCACAGCCGGGCCACCACCGCCAGTTCGTCCTGCTTCGCCGGGCCGTCGAAGGCGACCAGCAGCAGCGCCCGGGTGGACTCCGGCAGCCCCATCCGGGCCATCGCGTTCACCGCCCGGACGGTCGTCGCGTCCATCAGCTCCATCAGTGACGGGACGAGCCCGGCCGCCATCACCGCGCAGACGGCGTCGCTCGCGCTCCGGGTGCTCGGGAACTCGGCGGCCAGCGCCAGCTGCGGTGCGGGCACCGGCCGCAGCGCGACCACCGCCCGCACCACCACGCCCAGCGTCCCCTCGGAGCCGACCAGCAGCCGGGTCAGGTCGTAGCCGGCCACGCCCTTGGCCGTGCGCCGACCGGTGCTCAGCAGCCGGCCGTCCGCCAGCACCACGTCGAGCCCGAGCACGTACTCGCTGGTGACGCCGTACTTCACGCAGCAGAGCCCGCCCGCGCCGGTGCCGATGTTGCCGCCGATCGTGCAGGACTCCCAGCTCGACGGGTCGGGCGGGTAGGCCAGGCCGTGCGCGGCGGCGGCCCGCGAGAGTTCGGCGTTGACGACGCCCGGCTCGACCACGGCGAGCCGGTTCACCGGGTCGACCTCGAGGATGCGGTTCATCTTCACCATCGACAGCACGATGCAGCCGTCGACGGCGTTCGCGCCGCCGGAGAGCCCGGTGCGGGCGCCCTGCGGCACCACCGGCACCCGCAGCTCGGTGGCCGTCCGCAGGACGTGCTGCACCTGCTCGACGGTCTGCGGGAACACCACCACGGCCGGCGCCCCGGCCTCGCAGAACCCGGCCATGTCGTGCGCGTACGAGGCCACCACGTCCGGGTCGACGGCGACCGCCGCCTCCGGGAGCCCCGACACCAGCCGGTCGACCAGATCACCCACGGCAGCCTCCGCCTCTCGCGCACCTGTCCGCTCTGCACTCTGCCCCTGCCGGGCGGGCACGGCAAGGACGGTGCGCAAACACCGATCGGCGCCCCTGACGGAAGGTCAGGGGCGCCGGAGCGGCGGGGCGGGCGGGCTCAGCCGTGGTGGGTCGGCCGGTCGAGGATGACCACCTCGAACTCCTCCAGGCTGCGGACGGTGACCCCGGCCGCAGGGGCGTTCTTGGCCCGCAGGGCCGCCTGCGGGCCGCGCGAGGCCTCCAGCGCGGCGCGGTCGCGGAAGATCGTGCCGACCGAGGCGCGGCCCTCCGCGCGGTTCACCAGCAGGGCGCCGGAGACAAAACCGTCGATCTGCCCCATCCCGGGCAGCAGGGTCTCGCGGAACCGCTCGACCAGGCCGTCGATGCGGGCCGGGTCGATGTCCGCGCGCACCATCCGGAATCCGGCGCCGGGCGAGGCCGGGGTCGGCGGGCTGAAGGCGGCCGCCTCCCACACGTCGACGGCCACGGTGCCGGCGAACGGTGCCAGCAGGGCGGCGCGGCGGGCCTTCAGCGCCTCGTTGCTGTCGCGCTGGGCCTGCTCGCTCTCCCACCAGGAGCCCATGGCGATCTTTCCGACCGTCCGGTCGGCGAAAAGGCCGTAGCCGCGGTAGCCGGGCTGGTCGGTGAGCAGGCCGACGGCCTCGGCGCGCAGCGCGTCGAGCGCCTCGTCGATGAGGGCGGGGTCGCCGGTGGCGTAGAGAGTGCGGACGTACATGGCAGCTTCCTGTCGTCGGCCCGGCACCCTGGACGGCACCGGTCACGGGCACGGCACACGTCCATCCGACGGCCCCGCCCCAACCCGGGCAACGCGGGCGACCCGAACGGGGACACCCGCACCGCTCGTGCCCGCGATCAGGGAGCCCCCGTCCCCGGCTCCGGGGAGCCGGCCAGCGCATCCCACTCCGGGTCGGGCTGGCCGGGCACGCTCCGACCGGTCTCCCGCCACAGGACAGCCAGCTGGGTGTAGATCGGCACGTCCGGGAAGTGGAGGACCGTTTCCGTCCTCCCCCGCCGCGGTCCCGGTACCGCCGTCGGCTTCGTCATGTACGAAGAACGACCCTGACGACGGTCGGGCACGCCCCGCGTACCGAGCACGGGTCTGCAACACCGTCAGGTCCCGGCCGAACAGCCTCCGAGGAAGCCGGTCGGCAGCCGAGCCGCCGCCTGCAGGCCGGACAGCGCGCCGAACCGCCGGCGATGTGGAGCAGCCCTATGGTGAACATGATCCACAGGTGTCGAACCCGGCGTGGGGTATGCCATGCAATCGTTGACGATGCGCGGTTTCCGTAGGTCGGACCGGCGCGCGGTGCTCGCCCTGATCGCCGCAGACCGGCTGCCGGGCCAGCCCCGACCCACCGCGACCGCACTCGTCTCCGCCCTGGGCGCACGCGGCCCGGACGGAAGGCCCCAGGCCCGCGCCCTGCAGCCACCCGTCACCGAGATCCTCCTCGACGCGCGCCGTCACATCACCGGGGTCATCTCCTACGCCCTGCGTCCCTACGACGGCGCCGGTGTCGTCCTGTGGGCGCACGCGGCCGAGGACCCTTCCACCATGGCCGTCCTCATGGGCTGGGCCCGCGTCCGCCTCGGCCCCGACCGCCCCTGGTACGCGTTCCCGGGCATCCCCGCCACCAGCACGACCGAGGGCCTCGCCCTCAGCAGGCGCCCCGCCACCACCCATGCCCTACGCACCACCGGCTTCACCGCCATCGCCGAACGCCAGTACTGGAACCGCGACCTGCGCCGGAATCCACCGGCAGGTCCTCTCCCCCCTCCACTGGCGACGACCGCTCCGCAGCACGGCCCCCGCGGCCTCCTGCTCCGGCTCACCCGAACGGACGGCACCCCGGCCGCCGAAGCCCGCATCGACACCCCGGACCGCGGCACCGCCCACCTGCACCGCCTCGTAGTGGCAGAAGCCGACCGCAGCCGGGGACTGGGCCGCCATCTCCTCGACCAGTGCCTCTTCCACGCCGCCCGCACCGGAGCCCCCCGCCTGACCGCGACCACCGATGCCACCGACCCTCACGACCCCGCCGTCAGACTCCTCTCCCACGCCGGATTCACCCCCGTCGACACCCTCGCCGTCTACCACCGCCCCGGACGCCCTGCAGGTCCCCACAACCCCTGACAGGGGGCGAGACCGCCAAAACCGCCGCCCACATCAACGGGCCGTCTCCGCAGCACGCCACCACCCGCATTGACCCGGAGTGCACTCCTATTGCTATTGCGCTGTTTGGCGGGGAAGGCCGGTTCGTGCGCGTGTCAGGGCTCTCGCGGACCGGGCATTGCACCAGAATCTCTGGAACCGTCCCAGTGACAGCCGACTCGCCCAGACCACGAGGAGCACTGCCGTGCCGATCAATGAGTGGCTCCCCGACCAGCCTGTCCGAACTGGCCGCATCGACTGGCCCGAGCACCGGGACGACAAGGTCTTCCAGCGCCTGCAGACGGGGCAAACCGTTGTCCTGGACCGCCAGCCCTGGCTGGTCCTCGAGATCAACGAGTACCCCTACTTCCAATGGCCGGAGCCTTACCAGAAATCATGGCGCGAGCACGTAGAACTCTGGAGGCACTCCGAAAACCTCCACGGCGCACACCGAACCACCACGCCCCCCGACCGGGCCAACTTCTACAAGCGCCCCGTAATCCTGGCCCTGCGCAACGAAAATCTCCCCAGATCCGCGCCGAAGCACTGGTGCGCACCGGCCAGCCACGACTGGCACGTCCTTCCCGAGCATTACGCCGTGTGCCGCGCGTGCGGCGAACTCCCGCCCTGCCGCAACGGCGAACACCGCTGGGACGGGGGACCCAGGCGCGACGACCACAACGGATCCATCCCGCTCATCGTCCCGATCGGCTGCTGCATGGGATGCGCCGAACTCATCAAACCCCGGATGCGGGCGATCACCTTTCCCGGCCCCAACCTCTGGTACCCCGAACTCGGAGACGGAAGCGCGGCCTTCCACACCCGCACCAGCTGCTCCGACCAGGTCGACCGCTACCGCAGGGAATGGGAGAACACGCACATTCAAAATTCCCGGCCGGCTCCCGAGCCCCTGTTCCCCGAAGCGAACGCCGAAATCCTCGCACTTCCCAGGACGAGGCCTGCGCCTGATCAGGCGAGCTTGCCGGAAATGGCACTGCGGGTCAGTAACTACCCCCTTGCCGCAAGTGCGTCCGCACTCGCGCCGCAGGCGGCCCCCGCGCCGGACAGAACTCATCCGGCGACCCCCCACATGCATCCCTGCCAGCCGCCCTGCGTCAACACGGCGCACCCGCTTCCCAGTGCCCACCTCGGGCCCGCCGCCTCGATTCCGCAGCTCGCAGGCGCGGCCGAATACACCCCGGACATTCATCCGGAAATCCGCACGACGGACCAGGCCTCGCGAGTGATCGAAGAGCTCACTGCAGCAGTGCGCAACATCGCCGTCTATCTGAACGGCGGAACGAACACGCAGACCCATGCGCAAATTCTGTAAAAACATTCCCTTGCGCAATCACCGCAGCAAAGCCGCGTGACAGGCTTCCGCTCCGGTGCACGAGGGGACGGTCCGGGACGGGAAACGCCGAGGGCGGGTGCCGACCGGAGTCGGCACCCGCCCCGATCTGGGACTATCGCCCACCTGCGCGGACGGTGTGGGATTTGAACCCACGGTGACGCAAGGCCACGACAGTTTTCAAGGACACCCGGTCCGCAGGCGAGGTATCCGGCTCCGACCGGCCGCAACGATCGAACAGCGACCGGTGCGGGGGTCCTGCGTTCCGTACCTGTTCCTGCGGATGATCACCGGTCCTCCGATCGGGACGGCGGGCCGGAGTACGGTGGGAGAGACGAGGGCGACGCGGATCAGAGAAGATCAGGCCGTTGTCCCCTCCCTCTCAGCGGGCTCCTTGCCGGGCTTGTGGATAGGCGGCGGGCCATGGCGGACGAATCCGGCACCGGCACCCTGCGCTCCTTCCGGACCGGTTTCGCCAGTCGGCGCAGCCGGGTTCCGTGCTGTTGCGGCTGGAGACCACGCAGTCGCGCGAGGGAGAGTTCGACGGCGCCCGGTGGTCGCGTTCCCGGGACATCGGCGCCGAACTGCCCGGTCTGGTCATGGCGCTGACCGAGCACCCGGGCCCGATCGCCCGCGTCGGTCTGGACGCGGATGCGTGGGACAACGTGCCACCCCGGTTGGTCATCGGCGGCAGGCCGGTGCGTATCGACCAGTACCCGGTCGGCAATGACACGGTGATCATCACGCGGGGTGACCGCGACCACTTCATGCTGCTCGTCGTCCCGCCGCAGGCGAGCGCGGAAACAGCGCATGCCGCGATGGCGCGGGCGATCCGGGCCGGCCGTACCGGCTCGGCGCGACAGATCCTCGTCGCCACCGGCCTCGGCTCCGAGCCGACCGTCGAGCCGACCTGACCGGTCGCGCCCCGCTTCGGCCGGCCGGGTGGAAGGAAGGCGTGAGAAGACATGTCCGTCTACGTGAAGCTCTCGGCCGAGGCCAGGTCACCGGCGGAGCCGTCGAAGGGGCCGTTGGACCTGCAGTACCAGGACAGCCCCGACGGCGTCACATTCGAGTACGACCTCCACCCGAGCGGCGCGCTGCGGGTCCTGCGCGTCTTCGAGGACACTCCGCACATCGTCGAAGCGTGCTTCAGCCCCGGGGCATGGCTCCAGGTCGCGGGCACCTTCCTGCGCAGCGGTTCCGCATACTGACGGGGGGCGGCTCACCGTTGGGCCGAGCGACCGCCGTGCCGGAACCGGACGGCGGAGACGGTCACGGCGATGACCAGCACGACGATGCCGATGAACAGCAGGTAGAGCAGCCCGTCGGCGACGACGCCGATGATGCCGAGCACGATCGCCACGAGAATCAGAAGCAGCACGAGTGCCATCTTGGGTCTCCTTCACAGCCCGGGGTCCTACCGCCGTACTCGGCCCCCACCGGAGCGCCGGGCGGCGCTCCCCGCCCGTACCCGGCGCACAGTCCGGTTCGTAGTGGGTGAAGACCGCCGCATCCTCCGCGGCGGGCAGTTCTCCGTCGGTGTCGATCGCGGGCGCTGCCTCACCCGGCTCTTCGAGCGGGTGACCTCACGTAGCCGGGGCCGACCGTCACGCCCACGAGCGGGGCGGACACCAGACGGTGGCGCGTGGGCAGGTCGACCGTGGACGGTGGCGAACGAGGGCTGGTCGGTCTCAGTGTCCACGTAGACGGCTTCGAGCCTGCCGATCTTGTGGCCGTCGGTGTTCACCACGCCGTGGCCGCGCCGGTCCCGGATGTCACCTGCATCGAACACCGGCCGACCTCCTGTGATTCGTCTTTCCATCGTGGCACCGCGGTGTTTTTCGCACCCGCCCCGCGGTCGTCAGGGGCGCGGACCGGGCAGCCCGACGGTCGCCCGGTCGCACTGCGATGCGGGCGGCGGGCCACCGGTCGCGGTCGGCACGTCCGTCCCCTTACGGTCGTGTTCCGGGGCGGGTCCGTTGTCACAGGAGGCCAGGATGCGGCGCTACCGCTGGGTTCTCGAAACCCAGGACGACGAGGGCCGGTGGTCCCGGCATGACGGTGATCCCATGCCGGACCCGCTGGAGTACGAGGGTCCGCCCCGGCAGGCGGCCAACCACCTGCGCGACGTGTTCGTGCGCACGCTCTCCCGGCCCGCACCCGGCCCTCGGGCGATCAGGATCCGCCTCTGGGAGGGGCCGCAGCCCGTCGGCGAGCCACAGGCCGAGACCGAGTGGTCACGCGAGTAGGCCCATGGGTGTCGGCCCTGTCCCGGTCCGCACGGAGGCCCCGCCCCACCGGTGGGCCGGCTCGGGCCAGGACGCGGCACGGGACCGGGCAACGTCCGCACGTCTGTCGGCCTCACCCACGCCGTCGGCGGGCATGGTGGCCGACGGCAGGAAGCCGGAGCGGGGCCCCTGCTTCGCCGTTTCCGCCTCGGCCGCCCCTCCGCCCGTTGCCGTGGCGATCAGGGCGCTCGCGGTCCGAGTGTTCGTAGGTGCGGCGGCCTCCGACATCAGCCGGGCGGCCTCGGCGGCATCCGCCTGCGGCGGGACGACCAGCAGGTTCAACCGGCGCGGGGCGTACGAGCAGACCATGATCATGTGCTCGTCCTGCTCGGTGGTGAACCAGCCCGCGTGGACGGTGTGGCCCGCGACCGGGATCCGCCGTGGGACGACCGGCCACTGCGCAGGGTTCACGGTGATCCGGGTGACCCGGCCCCACCGCTCGTCGAGTTGGGCGGCCAGGGAAGGGAATTCGAGAAGAAGATCACGCGAGCGAGGCCACCAGGCCCCGTCAAGCCGACCGGCCCGCACGCCCTCGGGCGCGAGGGCGAGCCGTACGGCGGATTCGGGGATGGGCGGCGTCGTCACACGATCGAGGATCGCGGTCATGATGAAGGACCTGTCTCCGGACCCGGCCGGGTCCGGCATATCCGTTCGCCGGAGACGACGCCAGTGTCCATTGCCGGCATGCGAAATGCCTTCGGTGATGTCCAGGCTACTCTCCGGCGGTCCCGCACCGCATGGGTGACGGCCCGAAAACGGCCTGACCCGAGCCCGGGTCGGCCGCCTGTGTGAGCAGATTTCAAGAACCCCGGAACGCCCGTGTCATCAACCATCCCGATGGGGCACAACGGCAGCACATCCGCCAGAGGGCATCGCAGGCACGCGCACGCAGGGGCAGTCCCGATCTGATCGGATCAGTCGGGGGGTGTGGGATTTGAACCCACGGTGACCAGAGGCCACGACAGTTTTCAAGGGTCCAAAGTAGCCGCCAAGCCATTGGGCCGCCTGACCTCGCAAAACGCCCCCTCGGCCGACCCGCACCTCGCGATACCGGGACACGCATGGGACAGAAGGTGCTGGGCGAGCGGGCAGGCTGGAACACCAAGATGTTCCAGCCTGCCCGTTTGAGCGACGACACCCCGCGCCGAGGCCGTCACTGCGCTGTCACTGCCATTCCCCAGTTCAGAGGTGGTTGAGTGACAGAGTGACAGCTGTGACACTCGCGAACCGGGCCGAGTTGTCACAGCTCCAGAAGCTTGGCGTAGAAGTACGCTCCCACCTACCGGGCTGCTCTCTATGATCTTCCGGGTTCTGGCCATCGTGGTCAGCCGGGAGGCAGGGGACGAGTGGACACCATCACTCAATTGGTGACCATCGCTGCTGTGCTGCTGGGCTCGCTAACGGCGTACGTCACGAATCAGTTGATGGAACGCAGCAAGCACAAGCAAGCCTTACGGGTCCGGTGGGACGAGAAGAAGCTCGATGCGTACGTCGACTACGTGGGGCGGGCGCGGCTGCGAACCTCGTCCAGCCGTCATGGATGTCACTCCTCGCGACAATGGCCTGTGGCTCAAAGCCCCGGTGACGCACCGAGCTCGGCACTTGGCGAGGGAGGGCTATTCAGCTTGACGCCGTGCCTTGCCAAGACCCGTCCGAGCTGGCAGCTCTGTCGAAGTCGATGGCCGGGCGGGTACGTCGGCCGGTCGGCGGGGGTGTCGGCGGCGTCCTGGTCTTCGGAGTGCCGGTACGCCGAGAGCCGTCGGTACCGTGCGCCGGCGCTTGCCCTTGGTTCAGGTGCAACGCGGCGATCCGGCTCGCCCGGCAGGACTGACCCGGGCGCCGAGGCTCCCGGTCGGCGTCGCCGGGTATTACGGGCACGAGACCGCCGCGATACCTCCGCGCACCACGATACGGGCACGAGACCGCCGCGATACCTCCGCGCACCACGATGGCGTCCAGGGCGAGGGCTCACCCGGCGGCCCACTGCCAACGGACCGGAAGAGGACGCGGGACGAGATGCGGAAGATGTGCAAGCACGTGGCCACGGGTCCGACGGTGACCGCGATCGGGGCTGTCGGCGTATGAGTTCCGCCGTGCATCAGCGATTGACCGGCAGAGGTCTGCGGGTAGGGCTGGCCGGGCTGGCCGGGCTCATGTGCCTTGCCCTGGCCGGTTGTTCGTCATCCGGGCAGCCAGCCGCAGAGGCGGTGCCGACCACGCAGTCGCCGTCCGCACTCCCGGCGAGTCCTGATCCGCATCTTCCTGTCGAGCCGTATCTCTTCTCCGAGGCGGAGGCGGAGAAGCTGACCAGGGCGGGAGCCGTGCTGCGCAAGGCGTGCATGCAGCGGTTCGGCCTCGACTACGCCATCAGCCCCGCCGGCCCGCCGACCGGACCGCGCACGTTCATGGACCGCCGGTACGGCCTGACGGACCCGGCCGAGGCGGCGGCAAACGGCTACCACCTCGGCGACCGCGACCCGCGCACCCACCCGGTCCGCCCGCCGCAGTTCTCCGCCGAGCAGCAGCAGGTGCTCACCGGGCACCTCCCGGGGAAGACCGGTGCGGACGAAACGAACCTCCAGGTCAACGGCGTACCGGTACCACCGGGCGGGTGCTACGACGAGGCGAAGCGCGGCCTGGCCGGTGCGGGGGAACTGGGCCCGAGCAGCGTGGCCCAGCAGGCCAACTTCCAGACTTTCAAGGCCAGCATGTCGGTGGCGCAGGTCACGAAGGCATTCGAGGCGTGGTCCGGCTGCATGAAGAACAGGGGTTACTCCTACCCCAATCCGATGGATGCCATCGGCGACCGGCGCTTCCTGGGGGACTCACCCACACCGCTGGAGCTCCAGGTGGCGACGGCTGACGTGATCTGCAAGCAGCAAGTGGATCTGGTCGACACCTGGTTCGCGGTCGAGGCTTCCTTGCAGAAGGAATTGATCGCACGGCAACAAGCCGAATTCACGGCGGTGCTCGCGGCGAAGACCGAGCAACTCGCCAAGGCCGACGCCGTGCTGCGCGATCAGTGAAGTAGTGGGCTGACACTTTTTCACGTCCGGGCGCGCCCGACCTTCCCCAGGTACGCCGAGGGGATTGCACACACGCCTGGAACGTCCCATGAAGAGAGGATCAAAGAAATGAAGCGCACCCTCAAGCTTGCCGCAGCAGCCCTGGGCGCTGCCCTGCTCGTCCCCACCCTCGCCACCTCCGCGCAGGCCGCCGTCCGCGACTGTCCGGACGGCAAATTCTGCCTTTTCTACAACTCGAACCAGCAGGGCTCCCACATTGCGATGTCGACGAACATTCGCGACCTCGCCGGGTACACCTTCACCAGCCCCGGCAACGGCCAGGGCCAGCACGTCAAGAACAACGCCGCATCGGCTGTCTCCAACGTGTGCATGACGGTCCGGGTGTACTACAACTCGAACTACAGCGGCCCGATGGACATGTTCAACTACCGCAATGCCGCGAACCTGGTCAACACGTACAACGAGAACGCCTCGGTGAGGTTCGCCGAGGACTGCTGAGCCCCACCCACATGGCAACCGGTCGCCGGTACGCGTTCCGGCGTACCGGCGTACCGGCGTGCCGGAGCCGGGCTTCGGCAAAGACCGCGACAACACCGCCGTAACAGCGCGGGATCGCGCACGACCACCCAGCACCTGATCCACCGTCACATGTGCAGCATCAACGCTCATGCAGCGAAGCACCGAGCAGACTCTCGTTCGCGTGGGTGTCGCCGTGGTCGCCACCGCTGGCGCCGTGGTCGCCGCCCCTCGGTGGCGCAGGCCGCCGACTACAACGGGGTCTGCGGTTCGGGCCACCACATCGTCGACTCGATGTCGCTCGCGGATGACACCGCGTTCCTGACGTACGACAGCTCGACCGGGCAGAACTGCGCCGTGACGGTCCGCAACAGTCCCGGCAGTCCGGTGTACGTGATCGCATCCATCAGGGTCGCCGTCGGGGGAAGCCCCCGGCACAAGGACGGCGACTACTACGGCACCTACGCCGGACCGGTCTACGTGTACGCGCCGGGCCGGTGCATCGACCGGGCTGCCCAGATCGACGACGACTCCGCGCAGCAGTTCGGCTCCCACTGCGGCTGAGGTGGTGGAGGTCGGTCGGCGTAGGTCGTTCCGACGGTGCGACCGCGCGTGTCGGGCCACAGCGTCGCCGTCCCGCTCCGCTTCTACGCCAAGATCATCAATAGCCGGGAAGAGCAGGCCGACGCCGTGATCGAGCGCTTCCTCAACGGCGAGGGCCCGGCTCGTCGGACGCCGAATCCGTTCCACGGGTGTTCCGCACGCCCTGACAGGAGGGGTGTCCGAGCGGGACAGTCCGGGACGGGAAACGCAGAGGGCGGGTGCCGACCGACGTCGGCACCCGCCCTGAGCTGGGACTACCGCCCACCTGTGCGGAGGGTGTGGGATTTGAACCCACGGTGACCAGAGGCCACGACAGTTTTCAAGGCCGAAGACGCTGCACCGCAAACACCGCGGCTGACCTGGACGCCGGTAGGGATCTCCCGAGCATCACCGGAGCGGTGGCCCCGAGTTGGCCCCGGGGAATGGTGAGCGCTCAGCCCCGAGCCTTTCGCGGGACAACCCCGAGGTACTGGGCACCCTTGTGGTTGGCGAGCACGAGAGCGAACTCGTGGCCGGCGGTGCACCAAAGATCGACTTGGACGTATCCGCCCCGAGTGCCGATAGGACTGTCGTAGTCGTCTCGGTCGGGGTGCACGGTCACGGCACTGTGATCTCCACCCTCACCAGCGGTCTCGATCCCCTCTTCACCACACGCTGGGCACCTGACCTCCCACCGCATATTCCAGTCACCGTGAGCGGGGGTCGTGGGTACCAGGATTCCCTCGTGCGGCTGGGGCATCTTCGCGCGCTCCTCTCGGGTGTGTACGAGCATCATTCCTCACTCACCACTGCCCCGCAGGCTAGTACTCCAGCCGTAGATCGTGATCATGGGTCGGTGTCTCCCGTCCCGGTAGCCTGCGGTGAGGCCGCCACGTCGGCTTCATCCCATGGCAGAGAGGGTGCGTCGTGATCCGTTCGGAGGTTGCTGAATTCATTGCTCTGGGCAAGCTCCCATCCGAGGACGATGAAAGGCCGGACGAAATCGTTGCAGCTGCCGTCGACCATGCCGCAGATCTTCTGGGCCGCATCGCACGCCCGGTGACCGACGAGGAGGCTCACGCCCTGGCCGAGTGCTTCGGCGAGGACGAGTGCTACGGCGTGGGCTGGGTGCTCCTGCATCTCATCGAGACGGCTCCTCATGCGCGTGAAGACCAGCCTGAAGCCGCTCGACGATGGCGCGAAGGCCTGACGAGCTAATTTCACGGCCAGGTGGCGGCTTGCCTGCGGTAGTGACACAGACGTGCGCAGGCTTGGTGCTGGCGTCGCCAGTGTGACCAACGCAGGCGGTGTGCGAGGTCGTGGACGGGGCTGATCAGTGCGGCGAACAGGTGCTGGATCTCATTGCCGGTCAAGGGGATCAAGCCGTCCGGGGCGGGTCGGTCGCGGCGTTCGGTGGCTGCGGTGACAGCGAGAAAGGCGTGGGCGAGCATGGTGAGGGTGACCCAGCGGTGCCACGAGGTCCAGCGGCGGACCTGGTGCTCGTCCAGGCCGGTCAGGCCCTTGCTGGCTTGGAACGTCTCCTCGACCATCCAGCGCCGTCCGGCGACCCGCACCAGCTCGGACATCGGCACCGGGCGGGGTGAGAAGCAGCGGTAGAAGGCGAGTTCGCCGGTGCGCCGGTTGCGGCGGACCAGCAGGCACCACTGTCCGAGCCGACCGGCCGGACCGTGAACCTCGATCTGTGCCCAGTCGTAGTACCGCTCGCCCTTCGCGCCCGCTCCAGCCGACAACCGCTGCCAGGCCCGCTTCGGGATCCGCGCGGCCAGGGTCTTGGCCTGGAACTTCCCGGCGGGCGTGACGACGGGGTGGGTGCTGGAGACGGCCAGGACGTAGCCGAACTGGCGCTGTTCCAGGGCGGTCCGCAGGTGCGGGTTGTCGCCGTAGACCTCGTCTCCCGCGACCCAGCGGGCCGGTGTTCCCGCGTCCAGGGCCCGCTCGACCATGCGGGCCGCGAGCTGGGGCTTGGTGGCGAAGGCCAGGCCGTCGGGGATGCCCGCGCTCCGGCAGCGGTCCGGGTCCTCCGTCCATGAGCGCGGCACGTACAGGGCCCGGTCGATGGCAGCGTGTCCACGGCCGGCGGAGTACACGATATAGACGGCGACCTGGGCGTTCTCGATGCGGCCGGCCGTGCCGGTGTACTGGCGCTGGACGCCGACGGTCGCCGTGCCCTTCTTCAGATCACCCGTCTCGTCGACCACGAGCACGGCCTCCGTGTCGTGCAGGTGCTCGACCACGTAGCCACGTACGTCGTCTCGGATCGCGTCGGCGTCCCATTTCGCACGGTGGAGCAGGTGCTGCATGCCGTCCGGAGTTGCGTCGCCCGCATGCTCGGCCAGGGTCCAGCAGTTCTTGCGCGGCAGGTCTGACAGCAGCCCGGAGACGAACCGCCGCACCCGGCGGCGGGGTTCAACTCGGGCGAACCGGCCCGCAATCCGGCCCATCAGGTCCTCGAATGCCTCCTGCCAGCGGGCAGGCACTACGCTGGCGTCCGAGGTCGCCGCGTGATCATTGGTTGTCCACACAACACCTAATGATCAACGGCGGCCTCACCTGCTCGGACGCCAACGGAACCAGTAGTCCAGACCCTCGGCCCGGTAGCGGGCACCGGCGTCAAAGCGCACCTCGCCCACCAGTAGCCTCGCGTCGTCCGGCGCCTGACGGTATGGCGCCAGCAGCAGGGCCAGCTCGTCGTAACGGGCGTCGATCCCGCCCTGGCCCGGGTGGGTCTCCGGCCCCACCGTCCCTGCCTCATGGCGCTCGATCCACCTGGCGAAGATCGCCCACTGCTCGCGCTCAAGCTCCACTGCCGCGTCGCTCGCGGGCCAGACGCTGTACTCGTCGGCCTCGTCGGCGTCATCCCAGTCGTTGCCTTGGAAGTAGAAGGGCTTGCCATTGACATCGGCGAGGCCGGCACGCGGCCCGCTGCACCACTCCAACTCGACGTACACACGCTCGAAGCCGTCAGCGATCAGCTGCACTTCATCCCAGGTCTCAGCCACACGCGCAGGCTACCGACGACCGGCCTCGACATCCATGATCACGATCTACGGCTGGAGTACTAGTTGGGGCCTAAGAACCCCTAACGGAATGCGGGTTGGCTGGGGACGCTGCTGCCGACGGTACGCGCGGAGTCACCATGACAGGATCCAGCTGTGACGTGCGATGTGTGTGGACACGAGATGCGGCAGGCACCGGTAGCGGGACCGCGAATGGCATGGGACTTGCCAGTCAAGGAGCGGTGGTTCTGCTCCTGGTGCTACGCATGGACCGAGCTGGGACACGAACCCGGTGAGGTTTCACGGCCGCAGTACCAGCCCATGTACGGGCGCTGGGAGCGGGCAGACTCACCGTCGCTGCCTCAGGACGTGGCCCACGCCTATGACACGGCCTATGCCTACACAGGTTCCGGCGCGACCCTGTGCGGCATAGAGCACGTCGGCCTCTCCGTCTCGCCGTACTTGTGGGTGCCGGATTGGAGCAACGCCTGCGGAGCCTGCAAGAAGACGGCGGCCGTCATTGACCAGCGCTGGCCACTGGAGATGCGAGACGGGAGCCGCGTCAACCCCACGCCTCCCCCCGGATCCTGTTGGCCTTCCTTCTAGGACTGCCCACTCGATGATCCGAGCCGCCTCCAGCAGATCAAGCGCCTCGCCGTCCGCTGGGAACGGCGTCTCGACCTGCACGAAGCCCTCGTCTCACTTGCCTGCGCGGTCATCTGCTGGCGACGTCTCAGGCAGCCTGCTCGTAGACCGTGAGCGCCAGACGCTCGCCGTCCCTGGCTGTCACGGCATTGACCAGGATCTCGCTGCCCTCGTGGAAGCGCAGCGTGAAGACCGGATCGAGATCCATCAGGAGATCGAAGACCTCGCGATGATCATCCGACAGGCGCTCAGGGCCGAGTACCGCGTCACAGGCCCAGTTGCCGTCGGCGACACGGATCGATACCTGCACGTCGAACTTGCCCAGACACGTCGACCCATTGGCCCACCACTCCAGCGTCGCTAGCCCCTGATAGCTGTCCATCCCCCAAGTATCTCGGTCGGCCAAGTGTGCGAAACGGGGGCGGCGTAGGACAGTTGCAAGATCGTGTTACGAGCTCTACTGACGTCGGCGCGTCAGGGTGAACTGTCCCGGGCGATCCGCATGCCGTCGGGCAGAGGTGGGAATAGCCCAGGTACTCATGTCCACAGAGTGAGCAATCCTGGGGGGGAATCATGACGGGTGACCGTCACGACGGGGCCGGCCCGGCTCGCCGCATCCGGCGCGAGAAGATGACGGCTTGGTGGGGCCGCAATGCGTTGTGGGTCGCCATAGGCGGCTTTTTGCTGATGATGGCGGTGTTCTTCCTGATTTCGCTCACCAACGACCGCGGCGGTAGTGTCAGGCCGTGCCCGCCCGACAAGGTCTGTGGTTTCGTCCGTTGAGCTTGCCGAACCGGCCAAGCGAACCCGACCAGCTTGCCCGGCCCCTCCGTGACCTCGTGTCCCGGCCCAACTCATGCCAGTAGTAAGCCGATTTCCGGCTCACCCGCAGGCGCCGTGCCACTTCCGACGGCTTGACCCCCTGCTCGAACAGCTCAGCCGCCTGCATCCGCACTGACTCCCGGCGCAGCCGACCCTCAGCTGTCAGCCCGCCCCCATCCGCATACCTCACACACCATCAGATACAGCCACCACACCACGCCCATCAGGGGCTTCGGGACAGTTCACCCTGACGCGCCGACGTCAGTAAGTAGCCGCCGCCCCCACAGCGGTGGCGTCCTCAAAGCCGTGTTCGGCAGGAACCGCGGGCCGCTGCGCGATCCATCCGGAGACGCGCGGGCCGCCGTTCACCGCCACTCCCTCCCGGACCGTGCGTACGTACGTGAACCCATGATCGAGGTAGTAGCGCTGCAGGCGCTCATTTGCTGTCCACGCATCGAGCCGAAGCCACCGTGCACCTTGGCTGGCGGCACGGGTGCCCGCCCAGTTCAGCAGGCGTCCCCCGATGTCCCGGCCCGCATAGACGCGCGACACCGTGAGCTTGTTGATGTAGCGCGCAGGCTCGCCGAGTTCGGTCGGCGTCCAGAGTCCGTCCTCGGCATCGGGTGTGAGTGTTATGGTCCCCACGGTCTCCGATCCGTCCCGGAGCATGAAGACCGTGCCGGCCTCGATCGTGGCCAGGAGCTTGTCTGCCGGGTAGGGGCGACTCCACTGGTCACTACCGAGTGCACTCAACCACCCTGCCGCCTCTTCCCGGAAGGCGAGAAGCTGACTCAGGTCCGCTGGCGTTGCTGACTCGATGATCACGCTTCCGCCTCCCGCGCCGCAAGGTTCCCGATCTCGTAGTTCATGTGGTTGAGATCGCCGCGGAACGTGGTGATGGTGCACCGGATCGGTTTGTCCTGCGAATAGCCGGTCCGCACCCATACCAGCACCGGCACGCCAGCCCCGACCTGGAGAAGCCGCGCTTCGTCCGGTGTGGGCATCCGGGTGGAGATGTCGTCGAAGTAACCGACCTGCTCCACTCCCAGCCCGGCCAGATACCTGGTGGTCCCTTCCTCGATGTCGCCCGGCTCCGCCAACCGAGGCGCCTTCTCGACTAGCCACATGGGGTAGTTGGTGGCCTGAGTGGACCACGGCACGCTATCGACGTAGCGGTGGCAGAACCGCAGAACGGTCGTCGCTCCCTCAGCCACCCGTAGCTGTTCGGCCACGGTCGCCGGAGCTGGCTGCATCTCCACCCTGAACTCTTGGTGAGGTCGTCGTCCGGCATGCGTCACGTCGGTGTTGTAGGCGTCCCCGTTCTGGGGGAACGTGAGGTTCTCGAAGCGCGAGGCGTTCAAGTTGAACACCTCATGCGAGCGGACCTCATAGCCGAGCCCCTGGCTAGCTGAGATCAGCCCTTCAGTCACGAGGACGTTCAGGCCGGCGCGCACCGTGTTCCTGGAGGCGTCGAACCGGTCACACAGGTCCCGCTCGGAGGGCAGGCGAGCCCCGGGCGGGAACACCCCGGTGCTGATCTCGTTCCGGAGCACGTCTGCGACTCGGCGGTACAGCGGCTGGCTACTCATACCTCCCATAATGCCCCACTGGGCCAACTGGTTCCTACATGTTGAACCAATGGGCTTGACGCTTGCTCTCCGTGAGTGCAGCATCATGTTCAGCAGCTTGTACCTACCAGTTGAGCCAGTGGCTCAAGGGGGACAAGATGGCGTCGATGGGTCACGCCCAAAAACGTCATTACCTGCCCAAATGCACCACCCGATCAACAACTCAAGAGAGTGATCCACCACCGCAGTCCTTCCGTGACCACGCCGGTCGGGGTGAGTGGAGACCAGTCGGTAGAGAAGGGGCGCATGCCCTGACACCTCGGTCGCCCTTAAGACGGCGGCCGTACATGGGACACGCAGCCGACTCTGGAAGGCGGCGGCCACCTTGGTGCGCGGCCGCCTTGCAGAAAGAACGACGCGGCAGACATTTCGCCGGCGACGACCTCCGGGAGCGATCTCCCCGGAGCGAGCCCGGTCCGCGTCCAGCCGAGACCGAACCTCTTGCTTCACCAGTGATCTCGGGCCCCGACACCCTCGCGCATGACCGCGGCGGGTGTCGGGGTCCGTGGCTGCTCGTGACGAGTGGTCTGGGCCCACGAAAGCGGGCCGCCGCGCTCCGGGCAAGGAGCGCGCGGCGGCCCTCGGGTCCACTCCCCGACGGACGAAGAGGTAGACCCGTGAAGTCGATTGTTGCAGGCCAGCACGCCGCGAACCCGGACGAGTTCGCGGAGCTGGCGTTGGGCGTGGACGAGGAGCTGTTCGCCGGCGTGCCCGGCGAGTCGGCCGTCGACCGTGCCGCCCGGATGGACGTGGCGGTGGCGGTGCTGGCGGATCTGCGCCGGGAAGCGCCGGAGCTGGCCGCCTACGCCGAGCGCCTGCTCTCCACCGCGCCGGTGCCGCTGCACACTCCCCGCCGTACCGCCGCCCGCCGCCGCCCGGCGGTGCTGGGGGTGGCGGCGTGAGCCGGCGTGCGAAGTGGTGGATGGTCGCCGCGCTGCTGGTCGTGGTCGGCATGGCGTTCCGCGTCTCGTGGAACGCGCTGAAGGACGTGGCCCGGGCGATCGGCGCCGATCCGCTCGCCGCCGGCCTCTACCCGCTAGTGGTGGACGGCCTGATGGCGCTGGCGCTGGTGGCCGCGCTGATCCTGGTCGGGGACGACCGGAAGTTCGCGCTGCGGGTGCTGGGCGGCTACACCGCCGCCAGTCTGGTGCTCAACTATGTGCACGGTCTGGTGCCCGCGCTGCACGGCGGCGGTCGGGTGCGGTTGGCCGACTGGGCGCCCGCGCACTACGCGCTGGTGCTGCTCGCGTCGTGCCTGCCGGTCGGCTCGATCTTCTTCGGATCGGACCTGGTGGCCAAGGTGCTCCACCACAGGCCCGAACCGGCAGAAAACGACCAGACCACCGCAAACCGGTCGGGGTCTGACCTGCCGGGATCGGCCGATCCCAACGTGAACGAGTCGGTGTACGAGTCGGCCGATCCCGAGCCGATCGCCGACCCGATCCCGGCCGCGGAGCCGGTGCGGGTGCGGGCTGTTGCGGCGGCGGTGAGTCGGCCGCGCCGGACGACCGGCAGCGTGCCGAAGTCGGCCCGCAGTCGGGTGCCGATCCGCACCGAGGAGGAGCTGCTCGCAGAGGCCCGATCCGTCACGGCCGACTGGTCCGAGGCGGAGCTGACGGCCGATCGGATTCGTGCCGCGCTGCGGACCTCGCCGGCCCGGGCCCGGATGCTGCGGGACACCCTGAGGGCCGACCGCACCGAGGCCGCCCGGCCGGGTCTGCGCGCCGTCCCCGACACCACCGGCGCCGCCGATGACGACCCGATCGACCCGGCGCCGGAGAGCGGCGAGGGCAGCGAGGAGCAGGCATCATGAACACCCCCACCACCTCGGGGCAGGCTCCGGCGGCCCGCGCCGTACTGGCCCTGCTCACCGAGTTCACCGACCTGCCCGCCGCGGGCATCGAGCTGCGCGAGGCCCTGCCCTCGCAGGGCGTGCCCTGGATGGTGCGGGTGAGCCTCCACCACGACCTCGGCGGCTTCGAGCAGTGGCGCGAAGCCCTCGCGATCCTGCCCGAGCACGTCGACCAGCACGGGAGCGGCACCCTCGCGTGGCTGAAGGCCACCGCCGACTACGCCGGCATCCCCATCGAGGTCATCGCCTACTACGACACCGACGACCCGGACGAGAGCGGGCCGCGGTGAGCCGCCCCCGCTTCTGGGACCCGCACGGGGAGCGGTTCGGCCTGCCGACCTACCCGTGGCGGATGGCCCCCGACGGCTACCTGACCCGCCGCCAGCTCCGCACGCGGGGGCTGCGGCCGGGTGGCCAGCCGGTCGCCGCACAGATCCTGTGGCGCTCGCGCCGCACCAAAGCCGTGCGGGCCGCCCACCTCTACCGCACCTGCCTGGCCAAGCCCGTCCGCCCGATGACCCCGGCGAGGGCCGCGGCCCTGGCCGCGGCCAACCGGGCCCGCCGCACCTGCCCGCTGTGCGGGCGGGACGCCGGTTACGTGCTGCCCGCCCACCTGGGCACCTGCCTGCCCTGCGCCGAACCCGCCGCGTTCGCGGCCTGACCTGCCCGGAGGTATCCCGGCCATGTCCCAGACGTTCGCCGAACCGCCGGTCACCACACCGGCCCCCAACCCCAACCCGGCCGCCGAGAAGCCAAAGCCCGCCGCGGGCCAGAAGGGTGCTTCTCCGGCCTCGCACCAGCGCGGCGGCCTGCCCGCCGTGCCGCTCGCGATCACCGGCGCCAACACGGTGGTCGGCCTAGCCTCCGCCGGCGTGCTGACCGCAGGTCCCCTCGCGGCGCTGGCTGCGGCGGCTGGCACCGCCGCTACCACGGCGATCGCCACCCGCACCGCCCGCGCCGCCGCCGGGCGCCTCGCCCGGCGCGCCGGACGCACCAACGGCAAGGGGCACCTGTCCCTGGTCAAACCCACCACCAGCACCGGCCGAAAGGCCACGGGCAGCATCCCCAAGCAGAGCCGCCCCGGCGCCGGCGGCACCAGTCGTACGGGCGGGCAGCGCTCCGGCCTCGCCTCGGTCCCCAACACCGGCGCGAAGAAGCCGGGTTCGCCCGGCCGCCGCCTGGCGGACAAGGTCGGCGCGGTGAAGGCGGTGCGGAAGGCCGAGCGGGCCGCGGCGCCGTCGCGGGCCGAGCGGCGCGAGCGCCAGACCACCGCCCGCCGGCAGGTCACCGACGCCCGCCGCACGGTGAAGGCCGCCGAGCGGGACCGGAAGACCGCCGCCAAGAGCCCCACCGGCAAGGCCCTCGCCAAGCCCGGCACCGCGGTTCGCCGCTCGCTCGACACCGCCCGGAGCAGGGCCCGGGCGGGGTCGGAGAAGCGCCTGAACGCCAAGGTCGGTGACGCGCGGGCCGAGGTGCGCAAAGCCCCGGCCCGGCGCGCGGCCCGCCGGGAGCTGGTGAAGTCCGCCGCCCGGCACCACGGCCGGCGGTTGCTGGCCGCCGCGCTTGCCTTGCCGGTCGGCGTGCTCGGCATGGTGCTGACGCCGATCGGTCGCAAGCTCGGCTTGTCCTGGCTGATGTACCCGGGCCGGCGCCTCTACCGCCGCCTCGCCGCGAAGTCGGCCGAGGCCCGCACCGCCCGCGACCAGCAGATCCGTGCAGACCAGGCCGAGGCCGAGACGGCCGCCGATCAGGCCGCCACCGATACCCCGGCGCCGGTCGGTGAGGCCGTGCCGCGGGCCCCGAAGAACCACGCCAACACCGATCTGGACGCCCTGGGAGGCGACGTGACCAACCCGACCGACGCCGGTTTCAACTTCTCCGAGGTCGCCTCGGAGATGTACGGCGCCGCCATGAACTACGACCCGGACGGCATGATGCACGTCCTCGCCGCGATCGAGTCCCTGCCCGAGGGGCTGGAGTCCATCGCCAACACCTTCCGCGTCCTCGCGGAGCGCTCCGACGACGAGTTCCCGCTGGACAAGGTCGTCGGCGAGTCCCTGAACGAGGTCTACACCCTCCTGATGCAGGCCGTTTCCGCCGCGGAGGAGGTCGGCAAGGCGTTCCGCGGCGCGCACGAGAGCGACATCGCCCGCCACGACGACCCTCGCACCGGCGAGGAGAAGTGGGACATCGGCAGCAACCAGTAGCCGCCCCGCTCGACCACGCCTGACGCACCGCCACGGGCCGCCCCCGACTCTCCGGGGGCGGCCCGCCCCATGCCCCGCTCGCCCGCACCACCCGACCCAACCTTGGAGTTGCCGTGGCCGAGCCACAGCCCACCCTGAACCTCACCAACACCCCCAAGCCGCGCACCCGCGGCCCGAAGAACCCGAAGGCCACGTGGGTGCCGCCGTTGGACTGGGCCGCCGAACACGGCCCCGTCTCCGGCGCGATCTCCGCCGCCACCGGCGCCGGCGCGCTGGCCCTGCTTGGCGCCGCCACCCATATGCCGCCCGGCATCCCGCTCGCGGTCGGTGCGGCCGGGGCGATCGGGCACGGCATCGGCGCCAGTGTTCGGCGCCGTCTGACCGGCCGCACCATGGCCACCCGGGCCGCGTCGTGGCTGCTCGCCGGAGGCTGGACCACCTGGGCCATCGCCACCGGCCCGCTGTCCTGGGTGGCGGCCGGCACCCTGGCCGCGCTCGGTGTCGGGATCGGCGCGATGGCCGCCGACGCGGCCATCCGGGAGGAGGCCGTCGAGCTGGAGCGCATGAGCGCGGAAGCCCGCGACGCGGCGCGGAAGATGAACGGCGAGCGGGAGGCGATCGCCCGCGAGTGGGCCGACCGCATCCGCCGTGTCACCGGCATCGAGGTGGCGGTGTTCGCGGTGGAGTTCTGGAAGACCGGCGCCGGGTTCTCCCTCGCCGCGGAGCTGCCCGGCGGCAGTGCGACGTGGGACCGGATCGCCGGCGCGGCCCGGGCGCTGGCGACGGACGCGCGGCTGCCGCTGGGCTGCACGGTCGGGGTGGAGGAGGGTGACCGGCAGGGCCGCGTGATTCTCGACATCGCCACCGTCAACGTGATGGCCGGCGCCTACCCCTACCCGGACGACTACTCCGAGCTGTCGATCCTGACCGGCATCCCGTGGGGGCTGCTGCCCAACTCCGAGCTGGTGGACGTGTTCCTGCGGGAGGCATGCGCGCTGGTCCTCGGCCCGCCCGGATCGGGCAAGTCCACGTTCCTCGACTCCGTCCTCGCCGGGTTCGCCCGCTGCACCGACGTCATCACCTGGGTCGTGGACCTGAAGGCCGGCGCTGTCGGCATCCCCTGGGTCCGCCCGTGGCTGGAGGCCCAGGGCTTGAAGGCGCCGAAGCCCGGCACCGACCCCGCCCCGGCCGGCACCCGGCCGGGCGTGGACTGGCTCGCCAGCACGCCCACCGAGGCCCTGCGGATGTTCCGCGCGGTGATCGCCATCAACAAGGCGCGCCAGCAGCAGTACCAGGACCTGCTTGACGCCAACGACACCACGCTCCTGCCGGTCTCCGCGAAGCTGCCGCAGATCATGGTGGTCATGGACGAGGGCGCCGAGCTGCTGTCCGCCCGCTCGTTCGGCGACCCGGTCATGAAGGAGCTGCAGGAGCTGGTCGGCAAGACCATGCGGACCACCCGCGCCATGGGCATCCGCCTGGTGCTGACCGCGGTGGACGGCAACGTCTCCGCCCTCGGGGACACCTCGGTGCGGAAGTTCTCCCCGGTCGGCGCGGCACTGACCTCCGGCGAGTCGTCCGGGAACAACCTCGCCAAGCTGTTCCCGTCCGCGCGGGTCGACACGAGGCAGCTCACCGCGAAGGGCTGCGGCGTGATCGGCGCCGCCGGCGCGGACGGCTTCGCCCCAACCGGCTTCAAGGGCTGGAAGACCAGCCCGAGCATGGTCCGCGAGGCCGTGCTGGCCACCAACGCCCGCCGCCCGCACCTCGACCAGGTCTCCGCCCGCGCCGCGGGCGAGGACTACGCCCGCCGCTGGGACGCGGACCACGCCGGATGGCTCTGGGAAGGCACCACCATCGCGGACACGGACTCCCCGGGCGCCGGGACCGCGCGGGCGGCCGGCACTGGCGGCGGGCTGAACCTCGGATCGCTCCGCGCCACCGCGCCCGCGGCACAGGACACCGCGGACGGCCTGGCGGAGATCATCGCGTTCCCCAACGCCCGCCCCGCCGGGCTCAACCTCTCCAGCCTCCGCGGCCAGACCCCGGCCCCCGCGCCCGCCCCGGCGGCGCCGTCCGGACCGGAGTGGCTGGCGGAGGCGATCGACGCGATCGAGTCCGCCGGCCACATGGGCCTGAAGGTCGCCGCCATCGCCGACTTCGTCAACCGCGACCGCAAGACCGTGCGGAACGGGCTCCAGGCCGCCGCCGCCCGCGGCGAACTGGTCTACCGCGAAAACGGCCCGCTGTCCGTCTTCGTCCACCCCGACCACGCCTAACAGGCCGTCACACACAGCTACCGGGCAGCGGGTAGTGGGGACCACCCCACTACCCGCCGAACCCACCCCACAGGCCCCCAGAGGGGTCCCGTACTGGTGATTCCCCAGTGCCCACTACCCAGCGCCCACCCCAGTATGGCCACGCTCCGCAACACCTCGGCCCGCCCGCCTGCCGCGGGCGGGCCGCTCTCCTCGCCCTGTGCGGCCCGAGAAAGGGGCCCCGTCATGCCCGCTCCCGTCATCCGGCCGCTCGCCGCCACCCACTTCCGCGAGGCCCTGGCCGCCACCGCCGACCACGACCCCGCCACCGCCCTCGCTGCGCTCATGCACATCGACAACGAGTCCTGGCAGGGCATCGAACACCGCCTCGCCCTGCTCGGCACCGACCTGCTCGACGTCCTCGCCCAGACCGCCGCGAACGGAGCTGCCGCATGAGCGCCGCCGACCTCATCGCCGCCGCCGTCCTCCTCACCCCCGCCGCCCTCGGCGGCGCGGCACTCGGCGCCACCTGGCGATCGAGCACCACCGACGCGGAGGCCGTCCGCACCGTCCTCGCCGAGTCCGCCGCCGAACGCGCCGCCCGCGCCCAGCAGCAGGACGAGGGCGGCACCCCGCCCCCGGCCCGCGAACCCGCACCCCACCCGGCGCCCCCCGCGGCCCCGCCGCGGCTCGCCACCGTCATCGACTTCCCCGCCCACCGCCGCGCCGCGTAGGGGCGGGCCGTGCCCGTCCTCGACTGGCGCGACACCCACCACTACGACCGCACCACCGACAAGCCCTGTCGCTGGTGCGGCGCCCCGACCCCACTCCGCGACGACCAGCGCCGCCCAGCGCACAAGGTCTGCGCCGAGCACCAGACCACCACCGCAGCCACGCCAACGCCCGCCACCGCGGTGCCCGCGGCGCCTGCCGTGGCCGACCTACTGACCACCCGTGAGGAGACGCCCTTGACCGACTGGCAGCACGCCCTCACCTCCGCCCACCACGCCGCCGCCCGCGACTTCGCGGTGTTCCCGATCGCCAAGTCCAAGCGGCCGGCGATCCCCAGCCCGCACCCGCCCGGCCGCGAGCGCGACACTTGCCGCGCCGCCTGCGGCCGGATGGGGCACGGTGTCCACGACGCCACCACCGACCACGACCGCATCGACGCCCTGTTCGCTGCGGCGCCGTGGGCGACCGGCTACGGCATCGCCTGCGGCCGCGCCCCGCACCACCTGGTGGGCCTCGACCTCGACCGCAAGAACGGCCTCGACGGCGCCGCCGAACTCCAACGACTCGCCACCGAACACGGCTTCACCGTGCCGGCCACCGCCACCGTCGCCACGCCCTCCGGCGGGCTCCACGCCTGGCTCAGCGCCCCACCCGACGCGGTGTTCCCGAACTCCGTCGGCAAGGTCGCACCGGGAATCGACGTACGCGGCCCGGCCGGCTACCTGGTCGGCCCCGGCTCCCTCGGCACCGCCGGCCGCTACGTCTTCGCACCTGGCACCGACCCGAGCAGCATCGCCCCGTGCCCGCCTGCCCTGCTGGCCCTGCTCACGCCCCCGCCCGCACCCGCGGCCGTGGCGGGTGCGGTGCGGCCGGCCCGGGTGCACGACCAGAGCGCCTACGCCCGGGCTGCGATCGAGGGCGAGGCTGCCAAGGTCCGCGCCCAGCAGCACCCGGGCCGGGCGAACCGGCTGTTCGCGTGCGCCGCCTCGCTCGGCCGCCTCATCGCCGCCGGGACCGTTGGCGAGGACGCCGCCTACGACGAACTGGAGGCGGCCGGCCTGTCCATCGGCCTGACCCCCGCCGAGTGCGCGCATTCCATCCGGCGCGGCTTCGCCAAGGGCACCCGCCACCTGCGGTCCGCAGCCTGACCCACCGCCCCTGCCAGGGGGAGGCCGGGGAAAGCAGCCTTCCCCGGCCTCCCCCTCACCTGCACCTGCCCATCCTGGCCCACCCCGGCCGGTGGCCCTCACAACCCCTCAGACCCCTGCACCGCAGCGCAGAGAGGAACCGCCCGTGTCCATCCCCGCCAGCCCGCCTGACGGACCGTACGACAACGTCACCAGCCTGTTCGGCGAGGGCTGGGAGCACATGGAGCCCCCGCCCGAGGCCGCGGACGTGTGGGACAGCCCCGTCCCCCTCGGCCAGGCCCGCGCGCTCCCGCTGTTCCCCACCACCGTGCTGCCCGGCTGGCTGGCCGACATGGTCGCTGCCGTCGCCGAGGAGACCCAGACCCCGCCCGACCTCGCCGGATGCATGGCCCTGGCCGCCCTGTCCACCGCCTGTGGAGGAAAGGCCAAGGTGACCGTCCGCGGCCGGTGGCGCGAGCCGGTGAACCTCTACACCGCCGTGGCCCTGCCGCCCGGCAACCGCAAAAGCGCCGTGGTCGCGGAGATGATCCGGCCCCTACTCGTAGTCGAGAAGGCGCTGGTGGAGCAGACTGCTGCCGCCCGCGCCGAGGCCGAGGTGGCCGCGAAGGTCGCCCGCGCCGCCGCCGAGGCCGCCACCAAGCGCGCCGCCACCGCCAACCCGGAGGAGCGCCGCGGGGCCACCGCCGAGGCCATTGCCCTGGCCCAGCGGGCGGAGAGTATGCCGATCCCGACCCGGCCGCAGCTCATCGCCGACGACATCACCCCCGAAGGTCTCGCCACCCTCATGGCCGACCAGGGCGGCCGGGCCGCGATCCTCTCCCCGGAGGGCGGGATCTTCGACATCATGGCCGGCCGCTACTCCGGCACCCCCAACATGGAGGTTTTCCTCAAAGGCCACGCCGGGGACCTGCTCCGCGTCAACCGGCAGGGCCGCGACGCCCAGTTCCTCGACGACCCGGCCCTGACCATGGGCCTGTCGGTGCAGCCCGAGGTGTTCCGGGACCTCGCCAACACCAAGGGCGCCGACGCCCGCGGTCTGCTCGCCCGCTTCCTGTACTCCCTGCCGAAGTCGATGATCGGCTACCGCAACGTCACCCCCGAGCTGATCCCCGACGACGTCGCCGCCGAGTACGACCGGCAAATGGGCGCCCTCACCCGCACCATGCACGCCCGCACCGAGACGGTGCGGCTCACCCTCACCGATGAGGCGAACGCGATCCTGCTCGCCCAGCAGCGGCGCACCGAGGCCGCCCAGCGCCCCGGCGCGGCCCTCGCACAGGCCGGCACCAACAAGTGGGCCCCAAAGCTGGACGGCGCGGTGTGCCGGATCGCCGCCCTGCTCCACCTCGCCGCCCACCCCGACGGCACCAACCTCGCCATCAGTGGCGACACCATGACCGCCGCGGGCGCCATCGGCGAGTACTTCACCGCCCACTCCCTCGCCGTGTTCGACGCTATGGGCAGTGACGCCGCCCTCGCCAAGGCCCGCACCGCCCTCGCCTGGCTCGCCGCCAACCCCCGCGAGTCCATCAGCCGCCGGGAGCTGTTCAACGCCCTCTCCCGCGCGGACTTCCCCACCGTCGCCGACCTCGACCCCGCCCTCGCCCTGCTGGAAGACCACGGCTGGATCAGGCAGGTCGAGCCGCCCAAGCGCACCAGCCGCGGCGGCCGGCCGCCGTCCCCTCGCTACCAGACCCACCCCACCGTCACCCACCGCGGAGCCTGACCGGCCCGCCGAACCCCGCCGCAGAACCCGCAGAACCTGCAAAACCCCCCGACACCCCATCTGACCTGTGCGAACACGCGGGCCGCCCGCTCCCGCAAAACCCCCGGAAACTCCCGCAGAACCCCACCGCCCCGAAACCGCAGGCCAGGGCCCGGAGGTTTTGCAGGAGTTTCCGGAGGTTTTGCGGAACCCAAGATCAACCGCAAACCCGCAGCTCAGAACCCCTCCCAGGAGGTTTTGCAGGTTCTGCGGGTTCTGCGGGGACCCAAGCTCCCACCACCACGCCCCAGCGAGAAGGAGCACGCCCACCGTGGCCAACCAGAAGTGGCTCAAGCTCACCGAGGTCCTGGAAGAGATCGACATGTCACGCTCGGCCTTCTACCGGATGCGCGCCCGTGGGAGGGCTCCGGAGATGAAGCAGCTCCCCAACGGCCAGATCCGAGTCAGCCGCGCTGCCCTCGACGCGTGGTGGGACCGGCAGGCCGCCGCCTGACATCTCCGTCGTACACCATGGGCCCCCGGCATTCCGGGGGCCCTCAACTACGAGGAAGCCATTGCTCACCTTTGACGTGCGAATCAACGCGATTCGCGAACGCGCCCGCCGGAAGAAGCCGTTCGAGCTGCGCTGGACGGTGGGCCCCGAACGGCACTCCAAGAGCTTTGCCACCAAGACCCTGGCCCAGGGGCGAGAGTCCGAGCTACGCACTGCCATGCGCAAGGGCGAGCAGTTCGACGTTGAGTCCGGGCTTCCCGTGTCCGAACTGCGGGCCATGCAGCAGGGAACGTGGTTCCAGCACGCGAAGAAGTACGCGGAGATGAAGTGGCCCGGCTCGTCTGCCAAGAGCCGGGGCACTCGCGCGGACGCCCTCGCCACCATCACGCCGGCGCTGGTGACGGATCGCCGGGGTGCTCCCCTTCCGCGTGTACTCCGCCGGGCGCTGACCGGATGGGCCTTCAACTTCTCGGGTCGCCTTCCTGAGCCGCCAGCCGACATTGCGGCGGCCCTCGCCTGGATCGAGCAGAAGTCGGTTCCCATCCGACAGTTGGAGGAGTCGGACGTTCTGCGGGCAGGCCTCGACGCGATCACGTTGCAGCTCAACGGCAAGCAGGCGGCGGCAACCACCATCCGGCGGAAGCGGATGGTGCTGAACAACTGCCTGCGATATGCGATCGAGCGCCGCCAGCTGGACTCGAACCCCTTGCAGTTCGTGGACTGGTCCCCTCCGGCGACTGACGATGAGATCGACTGGCGGTACGTCCCGAACCCACAGCAGGTCAGCGCGCTTCTCAACGCGGCACGTACGGTCAGCCCCCGAGGGCGGCACCTGGCGGCGTTCTTCGCCTGCATGTACTACGCGGGCATGCGACCGGCTGAAGTCATGGACCTGCGAAAGCGGGACTGCACTCTGCCCGAGTCCGGATGGGGGCAACTTGTGCTGGCTGGCAGCTCGCCCCGGGCGGGTTCCACCTGGACGGATGACGGCAAGTCGCACGACGAGCGTGGTCTGAAGCGGCGAGCCCGAAAGACGACCCGCGAGGTGCCTATCCCGCCGACGCTGGTCCAGTTGTTGCGGGAGCACCTGGCAACCTTCGGGACCGGCCTGGGTGGGCGCCTCTTCCGCGCCTCGGAGGGCGGTGTCGTGCTCACCAAGGACTACTCCGCCGTGTGGAAGGCGACCCGCGCGGTGGGCCTGAGTGAGGAGCAGGCGGCCACACCGCTGGCCGACGTGCCGTACTCGCTGCGGCACGCCGGGATCTCGCTCTGGCTGGTCTCCGGCGTTGACCCCACCGAGGTCGCTCGCCGCGCCGGCCACAGTGTGGCGGTGTTGTACCGGTTCTACGCCAAGGTCCTCGACGGCAAGCGCGATCAGGCAAACGAGAAGATCGAGCGGGCGCTGAACGAAGCCATGGGGCACTCGGAGAGGCCATCGGAGTAGCCCCGAGTGGCCCCCGTCTGGCCCCGACACACTGGCCCGGGGTGGGACACGGGTGGGACACCCTGACACAGAGAGCAACAGGGCGGGTGCCGGTTTGCTGACGGCACCCGCCCTGATCAGGCAGTTTCACCCACCTGTGCGGAGGGTGTGGGATTTGAACCCACGGTGACCAGAGGCCACGACAGTTTTCAAGACTGTTCCCTTAGGCCGCTCGGGCAACCCTCCTGGCGGAGGTCAGCCTAACGGGTCGGAGCGGGTTCGGTGCACTCCGTTTCCGGGGACGCGGTCAGTTGTCGCCCTTGCGCTCGCCGAGGGTGACGGTGGTCTTGGCGGCCTTGCCGTCGCGGGTGTACTCGACCTCGACCTTCTCGCCGGGCTTGTGCGTCCAGATCTCGGAGACCAGGGTCGGACCGCTGTCGATCGGGATGCCGCCGAGCTTGGTGATCACGTCGCCGGCCTTGAGGCCGGCCTGGTCGGCGGGGCCGCCGGGGGTGACGGCCGGGGTGCCCTGGACGGCGGCGGTCTGGATCTGGGCGCCGTCGCCCTTGTAGTCGTCGTTGCGGAGCACGCCGAGGATGGCGTAGACCGGCTGGCCGTCCTTGATGAGCGTCTCGGCGACCCACTTGGCCTGGTTGATCGGGATCGCGAAGCCGAGGCCGATCGAGCCGGCCCGGCCGTTGCCGCTGGCGTTGGACTGGATCGCCGAGTTGATGCCGATCACCGCGCCGGAGGCGTTGAGCAGCGGGCCGCCGGAGTTGCCCGGGTTGATCGAGGCGTCGGTCTGCAGGGCGTTCATGTAGGACGCCTGGGCACCCGTCTCGTCGCCGGAGGCGACCGGGCGGTCCTTGGCGCTGATGATGCCGGTGGTGACGGTGCCTTCGAGGCCGTACGGGGCGCCGATGGCGATGGTGGCGTCGCCGACCGCGACCTTGTCGGAGTCGCCGAGCGGCAGCGGGTTGAGCTTGTCCTTCGGCGGGTTGTCGAGCTTGATCACGGCCACGTCGTAGCCCTGGGCGCGGCCGACCACCGAGGCGGTGTAGGACGAGCCGTCGGAGAACTTGACGGTGAGTTTGCCGCCCGAGGCCGCCGGGGCGACCACGTGGTTGTTGGTGAGGATGTGGCCCTCGGTGTCGAAGACGAAGCCGGTGCCGGTGCCGGACTCCTGCGAGCCCTGCGCCTTGATGGTGACGGTGCTGGGCAGCGCCTTGGCGGCGATGCCGGCGACCGAGTCCGGGGCGCGGTCGGTGACCTTGCGGCTGTCGCTGACGCTGACCGTGGTGCTGGTGCGGCTGGTGCCGCCGGAGCTGTCGTCGCCGGTGACGGCGGCACCGATGGCGCCGCCGGCCACGCCCGCCACCAGGGCGACCGCGGCGATCAGCGCGATCATCCCGCCGCGCTTGCGGCGCGGGGGCTGGCTGCCGGCCGAGGCGTACGGGTGGCCGGGGCCGCCGGGCTCGCCCGGGTTGCCCGCACCGGGAGTACCGGGGCCGCCCGCCGGGTGCCCCCAGCCGCCGACCGGGTGGCCTGCGCCGAAGGGGTGGTGCACCTCTCCGGTGGGCATCGGCGGCGCCGGCGGCGGGGCCGCGGGCGTGCCGTACGGGTCGGTGGAGGCGACGGGCGGAGCCGCGTAGGGGTTGGCCGGCTGCGGCTGGACGGGGGGCGCCACCACGGGCGGCGGGGCGTCGATGTACGGAGACGGCGCGGCCGGGGCCGCGGGCGGCGGGGCGTCGATGTAAGCGGGGGCCGCGGGGGCGGCCGGCGGCGGCGCGTCGATGTACGGGGACGGCGCGGCCGGGGCCGGCTCGCTCAGCTTGCTGAGGGCGAGCGTCGGCGCGGACTCGACGACCGGCTGCGGCACGTCGGCCGCCGCGGTGTCGGGAGCCGGAACCACCGTGCGGGGCTCGCCGGAGGGCTGCTGCTGCGCCTCCTGCGGCCCGGTGGATCCACTCGCGTGCTCGGTGCTCAAGGACGACCTCCATAGCTGACAGGACCTTGGCCCACAGTGTTTCGCATGTCGGATTCGGTTGCCGTAAGGAGCCCCCTGAAGAACGTCTAAGAATCCTTAGGCGTCCCTGACAGGATGCCTCCGACCTGCACCGGAGCGGGTCCGGACGGCGGCGGCGCGCGGATGTCGGCCCGCGGTCCCGCGATACGGAACGGAAACCTCCGGGCCTTGGCGTTCCCGGCGGGTCCGGCTAGCCTGTCGTCCCAATCTGAACACGCGGGAGCTTGGACCTTCCAGGCTGAGAGTGCGCCGATCGACCGGCCGGGTCCGTTCCGGGCCGGACGAGGGGGCGCTGACCGCCTGAACCTGTCCGGGTAATGCCGGCGTAGGGAGTATCGGCCATGACGGCTGTTTCGCCTGCCCCTGTTCCCGGTGCCGAGGCCGGTCGGCGCGTCGAGGCGCCGCTCGTCCTGGACACCGCCCCTCCGCGGACGCTCGACTTCCGCGCCCAGTTCGCGCTGTGGGCCAACCTCGGCGTCAGCCTGATCGGCTTCCAGAGCGCGGTCACCGTGCTCGTCGTCTCCGGCCACCAGCTCTCCTTCGCCGCCGCGGTGACCGCGATCATCGCGGGCACGGTGATCGGTACGGCGATGCTGGGCGTCGCGGCGCTGATCGGCGCCCGCACCGGCGCGCCGGCCATGGCGATGCTGCGCGGCCTGTTCGGCACCCGCCTCTCCTACGTACCGACGGTGCTGAACATCCTGCAGTGCATCGGGTGGGGCGTCTTCGAACTGATCGTGATCGCGGGCGGCGCGCAGACCGTGGCCGGTACCCAGGGCTGGCGCTGGCTGTTCGTGCTGCTGGCCGGCGTGCTGACCACGGTGCTGACCATCTGGCCGCTGGGCTCGATCGCGGTGCTGCGCAAGTACGTGGCGGTCGCGGTCGGCGTGGCGATGGTGTACTTCACCGTCCAGCTGGGCCGGCAGGGCTTCCCCGACCCGGGTGCGGGCAACTGGGACGGCTTCCTGTCCGCGACGGACGCGATCATCGCGGTGTCGATCTCCTTCGTGCCGCTGGCCGCCGACTACACCCGGCACGCCCGCACCCCCGGTTCGGCGTACTGGGGCACCTTCGCCGGCTACTCGCTGGCGCAGGCCTGGTGCTACATCCTCGGCCTGATCGCGCTGCTGCAGTCGGGCGGCGACACCTCGAAGATCTTCTCCTCGTTCACCGGCGTCGCGGCCGGCTGGGTGTTCCTCCTGGTACTGGTGATCCGGGAGACCGACCAGTCCTTCGCGAACGTGTACTCGACCGCGATGTCCGTCCACAACCTGCTGCCCAAGGTGGACCGGCGCCTGCTCACCGGCGGCATCGGCGTCCTGGTGACGCTGCTGGCGCTGCGCATCCAGGAGGGCGAGTTCTACGCCACCTACGCGAACTTCCTGTACCTGATCGGCGCGGTGTTCGTGCCGCTGCTGGCGGTACTGGCGGTGGACTACTTCCTCGGCGCCGGCCGGTACGGCTGGAACACCTCGCAGGACGCGCCGTCCCGGTGGCTGATGCTGCTGCCGTGGGCGCTGGGCTTCGCCACCTACCAGTTCATCGCGCCGACCGGCATCGCGGACTGGTGGACCGGCTTCTGGAAGGAACTGCAGTCGGCGCTGCACTTCACCCCGCAGCCGTGGACCTCGGCCTCGCTGTTCGGCTTCCTGGTGCCGGCCCTGGCAACCTGGGCCCTGGCACTGCTCACCTCGCGCCGGACGGACCGCACCGCGGCCTGACCCGCGCAGCCCCGCCGGGGCGCCGGACGGAGCTGTTCACCACGGGTTTTCCGTGGCGAATCCGTCCCGACATCGGACCACTCGTAGGGTGTTGATGTGGACACTCAGAAACTCCGTCAGGCCGCTCCGGCCGCCGGCGGCCAGGCCCGGGACCGCCGGACGGTCAAGGTCATCGCTCACCGGGGCTCCTCCGCCGCGCTGCCCGAGCACACCCTGGAGGCGTATGCGCGGGCGCTGGAGGACGGCGCGGACGGGCTGGAGTGCGACGTCCGGCTGACCGCCGACGGCCGGCTGGTGTGCGTCCACGACCGCACCGTGCAGCGCACCTCGGACGGCCGGGGCGCGGTCTCCGCCATGACCCTGGCCCAGCTCTCCGAGCTGGACTTCGGATCCTGGCACTCGCCCGGCACGCCGCGGCCGAGCTCGATCCTCACCCTGGAGGGGCTGCTGGAGCTGGTGGCCGAGGCCGGCCGCCCGGTGGAGCTGGCGATCGAGACCAAGCACCCCACCCGCCACGCGGGCCGGACGGAGGCCGAGCTGGTGCGGCTGCTGGACCGCTTCGGGCTGCTGCCGCGCACCCCGGAGGAGTCCACCGTCCGGGTCATGAGCTTCTCCGAGCTGTCGCTGCACCGGATCCGCCGTGCGGTGCCCGCGGTGCCGACGGTGTACCTGCTGGAGCGGCGGCTGCCGGTGCTGGGCCGCACCCGTGCGCTGCCCGGCGGGGCCGGCATCGCCGGGCCCGGCATCGAGCTGGTGCGGCGCAACCCCGGGCTGGTGACGGCGCTGCGCCGGGCCGGGCACCGGGTGCACGTCTGGACGGTGGACGAACCGGCCGACGTCGAGCTCTGCGTGGAGCTGGGCGTGGAGGCGCTGATCACCAACCGCCCGCGCGAGGTGCTGGCGCAGCTCGGCCGCTGAGCGCGCGACCCCGGCGGATCGGAGTGCAAGGAGCGCGCACGGGGGAGCGCAAACTGCTGACAGATGCTCAGAGAACGCTCAATTCCTAAGACTTTCACAACGGACCGTAAGCGGTTTATCGGCGGTTGAATACCGTGCGTCGCGGCCTCTTGAAATGTCCGCGAGTGATCGCCTCACGGCTGTTTCCGACGCATTCTCCAGGGGCATCCATCCCTCGGCAGACGCTGAAGGAGGTCCCGGGGGTGGCGTTGATGGTGGCGCGTGCTGTGCCCGAAAAGGTAGGGCCGACTTCGTCGACCATGGCGGTGCCGCACGGTCCGGCAGGCGTCGGAGCGGCACGGCGGAGGATGCGCAGCGAGCTCGGCGATCGCTCGATACCGGACACGGTCATCGACGACGCGGTGTTGATCCTCTCCGAACTGCTGAGCAATTCCTGTCGATACGCACGGCCGCTGGGAAAGCTGGAGGAACTCGGCGATCGGACGGCGGCCGGCATGGTCGACGCACTGCTCACCCGGTCGGTCACGGTGTCCGGGAACGGCACCAGGGAACGTCCGGGCGAGCCCGGTCAGGACGGAATCCTGGTCCGCTGGTGGACGCATGCGGACGGTCTCACGGTGGAGGTCACCGACGGCGGGGCGAGCACCCGGCCGTTGCCCGCCAGCCCTTCGTTGACCGCCCGCGGCGGCCGCGGGCTGAGCATCGTCGGCAAGCTGGCCAGTGCCTGGGGCGTCCGCGACGCGCCAGGCGAGGTCACGGTCTGGGCCGCCCTGGCGCTGCGGCCGGACAAGCGGGACGAACCGGCGGCATAGCGGCGGCGCAGTGGCGGCGCGGCAACGGGCCGGCGCGGGGCGTGCGGGGCGGGGCGGCGCTGCGGCCGGTCGGGCGCGGGGGTGCGTCCGCACCGGGGCGCGGCACGAACCTCAGTAGGCTGCGGGTGCACTGTCGCCGTACCCGGGAGCCGAAACCATGGCCAAGAAGGCCGCAAAGTCCTCGTCGCAGACCAGCACCGCCACCGCCACCGGCGAGATCCCGGTCGTCGGCGCGCGCGAGAAGTGCCCCTGCGGCTCCGGCCGCCGGTACAAGGCCTGCCACGGCCGGGAGGCCGCGCACGCGGTGCAGGAGCTGGTGCACCGTCCGTTCGAGGGCCTGCCGGGCGAGGCGGACTGGGTCGCGCTGCGCGAGCTGGTGCCGGCCGCGACGGTGCCGCTGGCGCTGGCCGCCGGGGTGGCCGACGGCGCGGTCGGCGAGGTGCCGTCGGTGACGCTGGCGACCGTGCTGCCGCTGGCCTGGCCGGCGCTGCGGCGCGCCGACGGGTCGATCCTGCTCGGCCTGCAGACCCAGTCGGGCTCGGGCGACCTGAGCCGGGACCTGGCGGACGCCCTGGAGCTGGCGCTGGCCACCGAGCCGGGCACTCCGGTGCCGTCCCGCCGGACGGTGCCGGGCGGCCGCCGCCTGCAGGACCTGCTGGACACCTCGGCCGAGTTCACCCCGGCCGTGCACACCGGCTTCGAGTTCTGGCTGGAGGACGCCGAGTCCGCGACCGGCGAGGTCGCGGCCTCCCTGGAGCGCGCCAACGCCTCGGCGATCCCGACCGAGAAGGTCGCCGGCGTGGACGCCGCCTACTGGTGCGGCACCCCGGACAAGAACCACCTGCGCTGGGTCATGACGGTGCCGGAGGAGAAGCTGCTGGACGCGCTGGCACGGCTGGCCGCGGCCGACCGGACCTCGCTGGGCGAGGGCACCAAGCTGGTCGGCTCGTTCCGTGCGCACGGTCTGACCGTGCCGGTGTGGGACCTGCCGCTGGAGTTCACCGCGGCGGACTGCGAGAAGCCGGCCGGCGAGTTCGCCGGGCGACTGGCCGAGGCGCTGGCCGAGACCGCCCCGCTGAGCGCGGAGGAGCGCCGGGCCCGGGCCAACCTGGTGAGCCGTCAGATCACCCTGAACTGACGGGGAATGTGACTCCGGTCACATTTCTGGCGGCGGGACGAAAATGCCAGGTCGGCCATGGGCGGACAAATTGGCTCCCCGCCGGATCTTTGTTACTGTTTAAACAGTCCGGTCGCTGGTGCATCCCCCGTCGCCAGCGACCGGATTTTCCATTCCCGCGGAGCCCGTGTCGTCGGCCCGCGGGCCCCTGCCGCCGGACCCCGCCCCGGGTGGACGCCGCCGCTCAGTACGCCAGCCGGCTGCCGTCCGGCTCGGCCACGCTCGCCGCGATCAACCCCTCCAGCAGGGTGCCGACCTGAGGCAGCCACAGCCCGTCCGCGGCCGGTGGTGACACCCAGTGCACTCCGCCGGAGCCGGTCTGCGAGGGCGGCAGCAGCACGTACCCGCCGGTGCCGTGGTAGCGCAGCGAGCCGGGCACCCAGGGCCGCTCGGCGAGCAGCCCGCCCAGCTCCTCCAGCGTGAACGGCGCCACCAGCAGCGCGTACCGCGACGGGGTGGCCAGGACGGGGCCCACGGGCACGCCCAGCTCGGCGAAGTACCGCAGCACGCGCTCCCCTGCGGCGGCCGGCAGGCTCACCGCGCACACCGCGCCGCCGGTGGCGGCCAGCACCGGCGAGCCGGGCGCCCGGTGCTCCCACCACCACTGCACCATCCGGCCGTCGGTGGTGGCCGCCGCGAGCGGCGGGTCGTGCGGGTGCGCGCCGGCCAGCGGACAGCGCGGCTCCCCGCAGGAGCACGGGCCGAACATCCCCCGGACGGCGCGCGCGCCGGGCACCACCGGCCAGCCGCGGTCCGCCGCCTCCAGCGCCGCCAACAGCAGCGCGCCCTGCTCCCGCCGGCGGCTTCCGGGCCACCGCAACTGCATCCGACGCATGGGTGCTCGTTCCTCTCCGCGACCGTGGGGATCAGGACCGCCGTGGGCGCACGGGGCGCGGGCGGTTCGAGACGAGGGAGGGGCGCGGAAAATCTTCGGACGTGCGCCCCTGGAACGAGAATCCCTCATACGGCCGGATGGACGCGCGCTGTGGGCCGCCGGTTCCACCGTACGAGTGAGTCGGCCACCGGCCGGGGAGCGGCCGCGGGGCGGAAGCATACGATCCGGACCGCAGGTTGACCGAGCGTCAGACAACGCGCCGGGCCGGGCGGCCGCACGGCGCAGCCGCGGGCCCGCCCCGGCACGACCGCCGCCTCCCGCGACGGTCCGCGCAAGCGGTCGGCAGAGACCCCGTCACGCTTCTGGACATGCCCCGATCGGCCTGTGTACAAGTGGTGGATTGCTGCCGAACAGTGAGATAGCACTCGTTCTGTCCGGTCTCGGGAGTCCTGCGTGACACGTACCAGTATGTGGGGAGTTGCGACATGACCGACGCCCAGCCGAGCGGACTGGCCGTGACCGGCGCGGCGCTGCCCGGCACGGGAGCGCTCGGGTCGGACCGGGCACCGTGCGGGACGGCTCCCGCAGGCGCCGTGCTGGCACCGGTGCTCCCGCTGACCGCACTGTTCGGCGACGAGTTCGGCGACCCGACCGACGGCGGCCTGCAGGACCGTTTGGCCGAATGGCTGTCCGATTTCACCAGCCTCCACGAGCACACCGAACTGCTCGCCCGCGCACGGGGGCTGGACGCCGCGCTGACCGCCGTCCTGGAGTCCGGCGCGGCCCTGCTGGGTGCCCGGCGCGGTCTGATCACCACCACCGCCCGCGGCGCCGGCCGTCCGGTCGGCCTCGGCCTCGACCGCTCGGGCATCGGAGCGCTGGAGACCGTCCCCGCCGAGCACGGCCCGTTCGCCGGGCTGCTCAGCCGGGCCGGGGACGGCGGCCGGCTGCTCGTCACCGACCTCGCCGGGGACCCGTCGGTCGGCCCGCGGTTCCGCGAGGTCGCCGCCCAGCTCGGCCTCGGCGCCTGCTTCGCCCTGCCGCTCGGCACCCCGGAGGACGGTCCGCTCGGCGCCGCCGCCTGGTTCTACGACGAGCCCGCCGAGCCCAGCGAGCGGCGCCAGCACCTCCTGCGCCGGTACTGCGAGTTCGCCGCCCCCGTGCTGGCCGGGCAGCTCGCCGCCGACCGCTCCCGGCGGGCCAGCGACGCGCTCCGCCGCGGCCTGCTGCCGGACCGCCTGCCCGTCCTGGAGGACGTCCGGCTCGCCGCCCGCTGCGTCACCGCCGGCCTGGAGAACGCCACCGGCAGCGACTGGTACGACGCGGTGGAACTCCCCGACGGCACCCTCGCCCTCACCGTCGGCAGCGTCTCCGGGGACGGCCCGGGCGCCGGCCCGTCCTCCGCCCCCGGCGCCGCGGCCGCCATGGGCCGCATCCGGGCCGCCCTGCGCGCCTACGCCGTCCTCGAAGGGGAGGACCCGGTCTCCGTCCTCGGCGACCTCGAACTCCTCCTCAAGACCACCGAGCCCGCGCGCACCGCCACCGCCGTGTACGCCTGGGTGCAGCCCGGCGAGCGGCGGGTCACCCTGGCCGGCGCCGGCCACTGCCCGCCGATCCTGGTCAGCCGCGACGACGCCCGGTTCGTCGAGACCTCGCTCTCCGCCCCGCTCGGCGTGCTCAGCTGCTGGGAGGCGCCCGGCGTCGACCTCACCGCCGACCGCGGCGACCTGCTGCTCCTCTACACCGAGGGCCTCGCCCGCCGCTGCGGCCCGAGCCTGCACGCCGGGCAGGCCGCGCTGCGCCGGGCGGCCGCCGACGCCCCGCGGGACGTCCGGCTCGACCCCGACCGGCTCTGCAGCCACCTGCTGGAGGTCACCGGCGGCGACACCGCGGGCACCGAGGACCTGGTGCTGCTGGCACTCCGTTTCGGCTGACCGCCCGCCCCGGGGCGTACCCGACGGCCCCGGACAACCGTTCGGTCCGTCCTCGTACCATGGGGGCACGGCCGTCCCCCACGTCGCGATCCGACGTGCCCGGGGCGGGGAGACGCGCGCAAGGAGGCGACGTACGTGACCGAGGACCGCACCCCGGCTGTGTCCGACAACCCCGAGGGGCTGGCCGCCGAAGAGGAGGACCAGCCGATCAAGGGCCGCAAGAACGGCCTGTACGGGGAGGTCTCCGACGAGCTGGCCGCGTCCATGAAGTCCGGCTGGGCCGACACCGAGCTGCGCGGGCTGCAGCCGGTCGCCCAGGCCCCGTACGCGGCCGAGCGGCGGGCGAAGCTGTCCGCCCGCTTCCCGGGCGAGCGGCTGGTCGTCCCGGCCGGCCGGCTGCGGGTCCGCGCCAACGACACCGACTACCCGTTCCGCGCGGCCAGCGAGTACGTGCACCTCACCGGCGACCAGACCGAGGACGCCGTCCTGGTCGCCGAGCCGGCGGGCGACAGCGGCCACGACTTCGTGCTGTACCTGCTGCCGCGCTCCGACCGGGAGAACGGCGAGTTCTGGCTGGACGGCCAGGGCGAGCTGTGGGTCGGCCGCCGGCACAGCCTGGAGGAGGCGCAGGCGCTGCTCGGCCTGCCCGCCCGCGACGTCCGCAAGGCCGCCGAGGAGCTCGCCGCCGTCGAGGGCGTGCCCACCCGCATCGTCCGCGGCTACGACGCCGGTCTGGAGGAGGCGCTGGCCGGGGTGCTCGACGAGGAGCGCGACGACGAGCTGAAGGTCTTCCTGTCCAGCCTGCGCCTGGTCAAGGACGAGTGGGAGGTCGGCGAGCTGCGGGCCGCCTGCGACGCGACGGTGAAGGGCTTCACCGACGTCGTCCGCGAGCTCGGCCAGGCCGTCGCCACCTCGGAGCGTTGGATCGAGGGCACCTTCTGGCGCCGCGCCCGGGTCGAGGGCAACGACGTCGGCTACGGCTCCATCTGCGCGGCCGGCCCGCACGCCACCACCCTGCACTGGGTGCGCAACGACGGCGAGGTCCGCCCCGGCGAGCTGCTGCTGCTCGACGCCGGTGTGGAGACCCACACCCTGTACACCGCCGACGTCACCCGCACCCTGCCGATCAACGGCCGCTTCAACGAGCTGCAGCGCAAGATCTACCGGGCCGTGTACGACGCCCAGGAGGCCGGCATCGCCGCGGTGAAGCCGGGCGGCCGGTTCCGCGACTTCCACGACGCCGCGCAGCGGGTGCTCGCCGAGCGCCTGCTGGAGTGGGGCCTGCTCGACCCGTCGGTGTACGACGTCGAGAAGGTGCTGGAGCTGGGCCTGCAGCGCCGCTGGACGCTGCACGGCACCGGCCACATGCTCGGCCTGGACGTGCACGACTGCGCGCACGCCCGCCGCGAGGAGTACGTGGACGCCGAGCTGGTTCCGGGCATGGTGCTCACCGTCGAGCCCGGCCTGTACTTCCAGCTGGACGACCTGACCGTGCCGGAGGAGTACCGCGGCATCGGCGTCCGGATCGAGGACGACATCCTCGTCACCGCCGAGGGCAACGAGAACCTCTCGGCCGGCCTGCCCCGCACCGCCGACGACGTCGAGTCCTGGATGGCCGGCCTGGCCGGCTGACCGCACGGCACGCACGGCGGCCGGGCACCCGTGGGGGGTGTCCGGCCGCCGCCGTGTCAGCGGTTCCGGTGGATCGGCACCGAGCCGGCCGCATCACCGATCTTGGTGTAGGAGCCGCCGTCGAGGAAGGCCTGGCCCAGCATGCCGACCGCTGCTGTCCGGTCCTTGGTGGTGAGCTTCATCCGGTAGGTGAGGGTGCGGCTCTTGCCCGGCGAGGGAGAAGGCGGCGGAGCGGCCGAGGCCCGCGTAGTCCGTGCCCGTACCCGCCCTGAGCGGCAGCGCCGTCCAGGTGGAGCCGTCCTTGCGCTCCAGCGTGCCGGTCGGGATCCGCTCCTCGACCGGGCCGGCCTGGGTGTCGAACTCCTTCTCGTCGCGCTTCCCGACGACGACCGGCTCGACGTGGCTGTAGGAGGTCTGGCTGACGTTCGTCCAGGTCACCTGGAAGGTGACGGTCTCGATGCCGTTCTCGGTGGTCGAGGACGGCTCTCCGAGCAGGACCTTGATGTCGCCGGCCTTGCCCTTGTGCAGGACGTCTCCGCGCCCGCTGACGTCGAGGCTGTTCAGGATCGAGGTCAGGCCGCCCTCGTAGTCCGACTTCAGCCCGTCGGCGACGACGAAGACCTGCTCCTTGTGGAAGCCCCACATCCGTGCGGTGAACTGCTGCCCCTCACAGTCCACCTGCCACTTCGTCATCGACGCCCAGCGCCCGTTGACCGCCTGCGTGGAGCGCTGCGGAAGGCCGACGCGCTTGTAGTCCGTGGTGTCTCCGGGAAGTGCGGGTTGCCCCACAGCGGGCAGAAGGGCTGGTGCGACCAGCCCGACGGCGAGTCGAGAGCTGCCTCGGACGGCCAGGTGACGTTCTCGAGGCCGGCGGTGGAGTAGGCGGCGATCATCACTCCGTACGGCTGGCAGTCGTGGTACGTCGCGCTCGTCGGGGCGCCGGGGCTCAGCAGGCAGAGTCGCAGGGGATCGTCCGCTGCGATCCGCCAGCCGGCCGGGACCTCCAGGCCGACGTCGCCGAACTCGTACGGGGTGCCCGCGGTGGCAGCCGGGTTGATCGCGCTCCCGGTCGCCGTGGCGGACGGGCCGGGCGGGGCGGAGACGGAGACGGAGACCGAGGGGCTGGGCCCGGCGGTGAGGGTGGCGGCGGGCGGGGTGTCGTCGCGCCTGGCGACCTGGTCGCCGTCGGTCCGGACGACGCCGATCGCGACGGCGGCGGCGAGGCCCAGCAGCGGGACGGTGACGGTGAGGACCGGCCGCAGGCGGCGGAGCCGGCGGGAGGGCGGGGTGTCCTGGCGGAGGCTCTGCGCCGTCACCAGGGAGGCGCGGGCGTCGAGGGCCTCGCGCAGCAGGCGCTCCACGGGCGTCTCTTCGGGGGTGGGCTTGTCGGTCATCGGGCCTTCTCCAGGGCGTCCAGGGCCCGGCTGGCGGTGGACTTCACGGCGCCCCGGGAGAGCCCCAGGGCCTCGGCGATCTGCGCCTCCGACAGATCGGACCAGTAGCGCAGGACGAGCACCTCGCGCTGGCGGGGCGTCAGCTCCTGGAGTGCGACGAGCACCCGCCGGTGCTCGTCGTTGAGGACGGCGTGGTCCTCCGCCGAAGGGGCGTCGGCCTCGTGCGGCGGGACGTACTCGCGGGCGGTCTTGCGCCGGCGGAGCACCGAGCGGGCCCCGTTGACCACCGAGGTGCGCAGGTAGCCGAGGGCGTTGTCGAGGTCGTCGAGGTGCTCGCCGTGGCGCTGGTAGAGCGCGGCGAAGGCCTCCTGGACCACGTCCTCGGCGATGTCCTGCTGGTCGACCAGCAGGACGGCCATCCGGACCAGGCCGAGCCGGTGGGCGTGGTAGAGGTCGGTGAGGGTGGGCCGGTCCTCGGCCGGCTTCCGTCCGCCTCACAGCAGGCGCAGACCGGGACGGCCGGCACGCTCCTGCTCGGGCGCGGCCTCGGCGGAATCGGCGCCGAACAGCAGACGCAGGACGCCTCGGATCGGGGCGGGGCGCCGTACCGGCAGCCCCGATATCGGCGCGACGGCCATGGACATGTGCGGGTTCCGTTCTCCCCGCCCGGGAGGCACCGCTCGGCGCGGGCTCCCTCGACCGGGAACATAATGATCATGGTGATGGGCGGGGCGACTGTGCCAGGAGCCGTCAGTGCGCCTGCGGGGCGGCCCGCATGCCGGTCGCGGCGGGGCGGCGAAGGTCCCGGCGGCCCCATCCGGAGCGGCCGATCGGCGGAGCACTTTTCGTCCCGAATACGGAGATAACGGGCACATCCACGGCAGGTTCCCCCAGGGTGCGGCATGGTCGTCGGACGGAGTGAGAGCCGCCGGTCGGCCTCGGGCGGGCCCTCCGGCTCCGTTCCCCTGGCTCTCGTCCTGATAGACGTGCATCCCGTCGGGGGGTTGCAGGTGGGGTGTGGAGAATTTTTTCGGGCGCCCGCACCGGGCACCACGGCGTGCCGAGAACACGAAGAGGTGCCCGGCGACAGCGCCGGGCACCTGAATGATCCATCAGCGGCGGGCGCCGCGGCGGCCCCAGCCGGACATCCGGATCGGAGCGGGGATGTTATTCGCAAAAGTGGAGACAACGGACGTGTTCAAGGCATGACCCCCCAAAGAGATCGCTGCAGATGTGGTGGTGGATGTGTACGGCGAGGCCCACCGGTCGGCTCAGCCGCACCGGCCCCGTCCCCCGGGCCCTCGTCCTGACGAAACAGCATCCTCCCCGACGGACGGGGCGGGCTCCCACTGCTTTTTCACTGCCAGCCTCGGGACCGCCAGCCGGTCTCGGACACATCTTCAGATTAGGGCCGGGCACTGACAGTCCGGCCCTGCCAGGGGCTCCACCCCACCGGGGCCCGCGGTCAGCAGACCAGGCCGAGGTCCGCCGGGGTGGCGGCCTTCGGGTCGATCGGGCGACGGCCTTCGGTGGGCCAGCCCTCGCGCACCCAGTACTCCAGACCGCCGATCATCTCCTTGACCTCGCGCCCGAGCGCGGCCAGCCTCATGGCGCCCTTGGTGGAGCCGTTGCAGGCCGGGCCCCAGCAGTACACGACCAGCAGGCCGGACGGGAGTTCGGCGACCCGCTCGGCGGTGATCTCCGCCAGGGGCAGGCTGACGGCCCCCGGCAGGTGGGCCTTGCGGTGGGCGCCCTCGGCGCGGACGTCGACCAGGGTGAAGTCCTGCTGCCCGTCGCGCATCGCGTACCGGACGTCGGCGGGGTCGGCCTGGCAGCCGAGGCGCTCGGCGAAGAAGGCGAAGGCGCGGTCGGGGGCGAGGGCGGGGATCTCGGTCACGGGCGAGACGGCAACGGTCATCTGCGGGCTCCTGACGGTCCGGGAACTGCGGTGCGGCGACGTCTCCGATCCTTCCGGCGGGCGTCGGCGCCCGACAGTGGCGGTGACGACTACACTCGCCAAGATCCCGCCAGCCCGGACGAAGGGGAGCGCCGTGAACGACCGCCAGCCGAGCCGCCCGGTGGCCGTCTCCGTCGGCCGCCGCCCGGAGCCGGTGCACACCGTCGCCGTGTACGCCTTCGACGGCATGGCCCCGTTCGAACTGGGCGTCGTCGTCGAGGTCTTCGGCCTGGCCCGGCCCGAACTGAGCGGGCTGCTGGCCGCGCCCTGGTACGACGTCAGGGTCTGCGCCGACCGTCCCGGCACCCCGCTGAACGCGGTCGGCGGCTTCACCCTCACCGCCCCGCACGGGCTGGACGAACTGGCCGCCGCCGACACGGTGATGGTGGTGGCCGTCCCCAACGCCTTCGGCGGCGAGGTCTCCCCCGGGCTGGTGGCGGCACTGCGCACCGCGCACGAACGCGGCGCCCGGATCGTCTCGATCTGCTCGGGCGCCTTCGCGCTGGCCGCCGCGGGCCTGCTGGACGGCCTGGAGGCCACCACCCACTGGCGGTACGCCGGCCTGCTGCAGCAGCGCCACCCGGCGGTGAAGGTCAACCCGGACGTGCTGTACGTCGACAACGGCTCGGTGCTGACCAGCGCGGGCAGCGCGGCCGGCATCGACCTGTGCCTGCACCTAGTGCGCCGGGACCACGGCGCCCGGGTGGCCAACACGGTGGCCCGCCGCTTCGTGGTGCCGCCGCACCGGGACGGCGGGCAGGCCCAGTTCATCGAAGCGGCGGTCACACCGGTGGCGGCGGAGGACGACGGCGTCGCCCGCTCCATGCAGTGGGCACTGGACCACCTGGCCGAGCCCCTCACGGTGCCGCTGCTGGCCCGCGCCGCCCGGATGTCGGACCGCTCCTACCTGCGGCACTTCACCGCCCGCAACGGCACCAGCCCGATGCGCTGGGTCACCGCCCAGCGCATCGCGGCGAGCCTGCCGCTGCTGGAGTCGCCGGACGGCACCGTCGAGGAGATCGCGGCCGCGGTCGGCTTCGAGAGCGCCGCGACCTTCCGGCACCACTTCGGGCGGACCATGCAGGTCTCCCCCACCGCCTACCGGCGCACCTTCGGCCGCGGCGCGGCATAACCGGGCCCTGCCGGAGCAGGACCCGTGCGCCGGGTCAGGACTCGCGGCGGTCGGCGTTGGCGAGGATGGCGTCGCGCAGCCACTGCGCCAGACCGGGGGCGATCCGGTCGTAGGTGGCGGTGAAGCGCGGGTCGGCGACGTACATCTCGGCCAGGCCGCGGTGGATGGTGTAGGTGCACTCGTAGAAGTTCCCGGTGATGTGCTGCCGGTGCTCCTCGGCGAGGGCCGCGCCCTCCTCGGAGTCGGCCGCCGTGCCGGAGGTGAACGCCTGCGCCAGGCGGGCGTTGAGGCCGTCGGCCTCGGCCTTGATGCGCTGCCAGTCGGCCTTGGTGTAGCCGCCGGTGCGCCGCTGGGACTCCTTCCAGGCGTCGGTGCCGCCCCAGCGCTGCTCGGCCTCGTCCTCCCAGCTCTCCTGGTAGTCCTTCCCGAACACCTCGAACTTCTCCTCCGGTGTCAGCTGAATGCCCATCTTCTGTGCCTCCAAGGCTCGTTCGACTGCCGCGGCGAGTTCCTGGAGGTGCTCGATCCGGTCGCCGATGATGCTGCGCTGGCGGCGCAGGTGCTCGTTGGGCGAGACGGACCGGTCGTCCAGGATGGCCGCGACCTGGTCGAGGGGGAAGCCGAGTTCGCGGTAGAACAGCACCTGCTGCAGCCGGTCGAGGTCCTTCTCCTCGTAGCGGCGGTAGCCGGCCGGCGTGCGTCCGCTCGGGGACAGCAGGCCGATCTCGTCGTAGTGGTGCAGGGTCCGTACGGTGACCCCGGCCACCTTGGCCACCTGGCCGACCGAGTAGCTGGTCATCGCGGTCGCTCCCTCCTCGTGGCCTCCACCCTCCGGCCTCACGGTGCGTGAGGGTCAAGCCGATTCCGTCCGGCCCCGGCCGTGCGAGTCTCCGAGCCGGCGGTACCGGGCCGGGGCACAGCCTGGTGCACCGGACAATTGTCGCCGCGCCGCCGTCCGAACACGATGGCGGCATGAGGACGACACCCCTGTTCAGGCGGCTGGCCGCGGAGGCGGTCGGCACCGCGGTGCTGGCCGCGGTGCTGATCGGCTCCGGGCTCCGGGCCGCGGCGACGGGCGGGGACGGCGGCGGGGGCGCCGTCGGCGGCGTCCTCGCCCCGGCCCTGGCGCTGGGCGTGCTGATCGCCCTGTTCGCGCCGGTGTCCGGGGCCCATCTCAATCCGCTGGTCACGGTGGCCGGCTGGTGGGCGGGGCGGCGGGACGGCAGCGGCCCGTCCGCCGGGGAGCTGGGCGGCTACGCGGCGGCGCAGCTGGCCGGTGCGGCGGCGGGCGCCGCCGTGGCGAACGCGATGTTCGGCCGGCCGCTGCTGGGGCCGGCCGCGGTGCCGCGGGCCGGCGGGCCGCTGTGGCTGGCGGAGGGCCTGGCGACCGGGGTGCTGGTGCTGCTGGTCTGCGGGCTGCTGCTCGGCGGCCGGGGCCGGTGGGCGCCGATGGCGGTGGCCGGGTGGGCCGCGGCGGCGTGCTGGGGCACCTCCTCGGGGGCGTTCGCCAATCCCGCGGTCACCGCGGGCCGGGCGCTGGCCGAGGGTCCGGCCGGGATCGCGCCCGGCTCGGTGCCGGGTTTCGTGCTGGCGCAGTGCGCGGGTGCCGCGGCCGGCCTGGCGCTGGCGGCGCTGCTGTTCGGGCGGCCGGGAGCGGTCGGGCGGCCGGGGGCTTCCGGGGAGCCGGCGGCTCAGGCGGAGGCGAGGAAGGACTTGGCGGCGAGCAGCGCGTCCTCGTCGGCGAGCACGTCGCCGGGCCGGCTGCCGGAGCCGAGCAGCAGGCCGCCCCAGCGCATCGACAGGTAGTCGGCGCTGCGGCGGAGCATGCCGGCGAGCGGGTCGGCGTCGGAAGGGTCGCTGCCGGCGTAGGCGCTGACGGCCCAGAGGGTGCGGCCGGCCATCCGGGGCTTGAAGTCGGTGCCGGGGACGCGCATCCAGCCGGACCAGTGGTCGAGGTAGTGCTTGACGGGCGTGCTGACGCTGTACCAGTAGAGCGGCGAGACGATCACCAGGTCGGTCGCGTCGAGGGTGGCGTCCAGCAGGGTGCGGGCGTGCCCGGTGGGCGGCGGGTACTCGCCGTCGTGGCGCTGGTCGGCAAAGGCGGGCAGCGGCAGGTCGGTGAGGGTGAGCCACTGCTGCTCGGCGCCGGCGGGGAGGTGCTCGGCGGCGCGGCGGGCGAGCAGTTCGGCATTGCCGCCGGAGCGGGTGGAGCCGAGCAGGAAGAGGAAGCGGCGCTGGGCCCGGTCGGCCATGGGGGCTCCGTGGTGTCGTGGTGACGGCGCCGACGGTGGCCGGCACCAGCGTCCAACAACGGGCCGCGGGCGGGTTCTTCCCGCGGACGGTCAGTCGGAGACGGCGCCCTGGGCGTTCACCTTGTCGATCCGGATGCGGACGAGGAGTTCGCCGGGGACGCCGTTGCGGGTGGCGAACTCCTCGGCGCGCTCCTCCCCCATGTAGCGGGCGCCGAGCCGGCCGGCCCAGTGGCGGAGTTCCTCCGGGTCCTCGGAGATCTCGGCGCGGCCCTGGACCAGGACGAAGGAGTACGGCGGCTGCTGGTCGTCCACGCAGACCATGGCCCGGGGGTCGCGGGTGAGGTTGCGGCCCTTGACCGTGGTGCTGCCGGTGGTGATCACCAGGTGGTCGCCGTCCAGGACGAACCAGACGGGTGCGACGTGCGGGCGGCCGTCGGCGCGGGTGGTGGCGAGCTTGGCGGTGCGGGTGCCGTGGCTGAGGAAGGCGCGCCACTGCGGCTCGGTCATCCGGGTCATGCGGCCCATCCTGGTGCGTCCGGCCGGGCCCGGAGGGGCGGCGCGCCGTCAGTCCCCGGCGCCGTACCGGGTCAGGTAGTGGGCGAACTGCTCGATGTCGCCGTCGCTCCAGCCGGTGAACCGCTCGCGGAAGGCCAGCCGGCGCTGCTCGGCGGCCTCGGCGAGCAGCCGCAGGCCGTTCACGGAGGGCCGCAGCAGCTGGCCGCGCTGGTCGTCGGGATCGGGTTCGCGGGTGATCAGCCCGAGCTTCTCCAGGGCGGTGACCTGCCGGCTCACCGTGGACTTGTCGAGCATGAAGTGGGCGGCGAGGTCGGCGGCGCGGCAGCTGCCGCGCTCCTTCACCAGGTCGAGCATGCTGTACGTGACCAGCGTCAGGCCGGGGTGCATCTGCGCGGCCTTGTGGCGGGCCCGGCGGGCGAACGCGGTGAGCTCGCGCTGGATGGCGTCCAGGGCGGCGTCGCGGTCGGGCATGCGTGCTCCTTCGGTGGGGGATGCCGGGGACCACCGTACGGCGGCCGGGGCGGCTGTCCCGAACCGGCCACGAGGTTGCACTTTACAACCGCAGGGCGGAGGAGTACGTTCCGGTACGGACGGGTTCGCGGGCGGCGGTCCTGGACAGGCCGCCGCCCACCCCCGCGAGCTCAGACCACGTCTTCGAGTTCGCGCAACAGCTTCGCCTTGGCCCGGGCGCCGACCATGCTCTTCACGGGTTCGCCACCGCGGAAGACCATCAGGGTGGGCATCGACATCACGCCGTACCGGGCCTGGGTCTCGGGATTGGTGTCCACGTCGAGCTGGACGACGCGCAGCCGGTGCCCCTCCTCGCGGGCGACCTCGGCCAGTACCGGCCCGATCATGCGGCACGGCGGGCACCACTCGGCGGTGAAGTCCACCAGCACGGGCCGGTCGGCGGCCAACACCTCGGCGGCGAAGGTCTCGTCGGTGACCGCGTCGATTCCGGGGACGGCCATGGGGTGGTCCTTTCGGTCGGACTCGGATGGTTGGTTCAGGGGCGCCCCCGCGCCCCTAGCCGGCACCCCCGTGAGGGGTGAGGCCGCAGCGGGGTTCGGGGCCGCCCGGGAGGTCCGCGTCGGCTTCGAGTTCGGCGCGGGCGAGCTGGGCGGCGACCTCGTCCCGGACGGCCTGCAGCCGCCCGATGACGCCGTCCAGCTCGGCGAGCTTGGCCCGGTAGACGTCCAGCGAGGCCGGGCAGGAGTCGCCGGCCGGGTGGCCGGCCTGCAGGCACTCGACGAACGGCCGGGTCTCCTCCAGGCCGAACCCGAAGTCCTGCAGCGTCCGGATCTGCCGGAGCAGCCGGAGGTCCTCCTCGTCGTACTCGCGGTAGCCGTTGCCGTCGCGCCGGGCGGGCAGCAGCCCGCGCGACTCGTAGTACCGCAGTGCCCGTGTCGTGGTGCCCGCGCGGCGGGCCAGTTCGCCGATCCGCATGCCTGAGACGGTAGACCTTGCCGCCGACGTCAACGCCAGCCCTTCCGGGATCGGCCCGTCCGGGTCAGCCCGTGCAGGCGGGGCTGTCGCGGAGGTCGGCGACGGTCCGGTCCGCGTCGCGGACGGTGTACCGGAGGCACCGGTCCGGCCCGCCCGGCCGGTGTTCGGCGACCCCGACCAGGCCGAGCCCGGCGGCGCCGCCCTCGGCGTGCACCGTCCAGGAGTCGGGGGTGCCGGCGCGGAAGACCGGGTCGGTGCCGCCGTGGCGGGCCTGCCAGTCGTCGAGGCGGCGGTTGAGTTCCGGCGCCAGCCACTCGGCGCGCACCTCGGACGGGGTGAGCCCGTTGTCGCCGAGGCCGAGCACGGCGTCCCGGTAGGCGTGCAGGAAGCCGTCGACCAGGGCGGCGTCGGGCCCGGCCGGGCGGGCGTCCCGGGCGGCGGCGGACGGGGTGGCGGCGGCGAGCACGGCAAGCGCGGCGAGCAGGGTCCTCATGGGCGCCCAGCCGATCATGCGCACCCCGCGCCCGGACCGGCGACACGCACGGCCCGCGGGGGCGGACCGGAAGGCGGTCAGCCCGCGGCCGCGGTGGCCGTGTCGAGGGCGGTGGTGATGCGGCCGAGCAGCTGCTGCAGCCCGACGATCTCCTCCAGGGAGACCCCGGAGGCGGCGAGGATCCCGCGGGGCATCTGCAGGGCCTGCTCGCGCAGGGCCGCGCCCTCCTCGGTGAGGCGGACGGTGACCGAGCGCTCGTCCTCGGCGCTGCGCTCGCGGCGCACCCGGCCGGACGCCTCCAGGCGCTTGATCAGCGGGGAGAGCGTGCCGGAGTCGAGCCGCAGCCGTTCCCCGATCTCCTTGACCGGGAGATCGCCGTGCTCCCACAGGACCAGCATCACCAGGTACTGCGGGTAGGTGAGGTCGAGGTCCTTGAGGACGACCCGGTAGAGGCCGTTGAACGCGCGCGAGGCGGCGTACAGGGAGAAACAGATCTGGCGGTCGAGGCGGAGCAGCTCCTCCTCGGGCACCTCGGGCAGCACGGTCATGGTCCAAGGATAGCCGTGCCGCGAGCATTTAAGTTGTGCGCAATTCAGTTGTGTGCTCTACTTGTGGCAACGGGGCGGCCCGGGCACCGGGCCGCCGATCCGACCCGAGAAGAGGGACTGGTCCATGGACGCGCTGTACACCGCTGTCGCCACCGCCAACGGCCGTGAGGGCCGGGCCGTCAGCTCCGACGGCCAGATCGACCTGCCGCTCGCCATGCCGCCCGCGCTCGGCGGCAACGGGCAGGGCACCAACCCCGAGCAGCTCTTCGCGGCGGGCTACGCGGCGTGCTTCGCCAGCGCCGCCGGCCTGGTCGGCCGGCAGATGCGGGTGGACACCAGCGAGGTCTCGGTGACCGCCGAGGTCAACATCGGCAAGGACGACAACGGCTTCGGGCTCTCCGTCGTGCTGCGCGTCGAGCTGCCGGAGGAGCTCTCCGGCGAGACCGGCCAGCTGCTGATCAAGAAGGCCCACGAGGTGTGCCCGTACTCCAAGGCCACCCGCGGCAACATCCCGGTCGAGCTCGTCGTCGAGTAACCCCGGCCGGGCACGGGGGATCGGGGAAACGGGGGACGGGGAAACGGGGGACGGGGGAACGGGAACGGCGGACCGCCGGGGCGAGGGATGCGCCCCGGCGGTCCGCCGTCGTTCGGGTCTCTGCTGCCGCTACAGCGCGGCGCGGATCCAGCCGTCCACCACCGCGGTGAGGTCCTGCTGGGCCGCCGCGTGGTCGAGGTGGTACGTGCGGACCGAGTCGCCGCCGTGCAGGAAGCCGCGCTTGTCGAACTCCAGGACGACCTCGACGCCGTGCGGGTCGGCGATGAAGGTCACCTCGATCTCGTTGCAGCGGTGCGCGTACTGCGGCGCCGCACGGAACTCGATCTCCTGGTAGAAGGGCAGCGTCTGGCGGGTGCCGCGGATGTGGCCCGCCTCCAGGTCGGCCCGGGTGAAGTGGAAGCCCAGCGCCAGCAGGGCGTCCAGCACCCGCTGCTGCACCGGCAGGGCCTCGATCGCCACCGGGTCGGCGTCGCCCTTGTCCAGCTGGCCGGCGATGTCCACCTCGGTGCGGACGCCGAGCGCCATGCCCGACAGGTGCTGGCCCGCGATGGAGGTCGCCGGGGTCTCGAACGGCACCGGGAACGAGAACGGAACCGCGCGGTGCTCGCCCGCCGCCAGGCGGAGCGGCCCGCTGACCGCCGCCGAGGCGAAGGTCTTGTTGGTGTGCCCCTCGTGGTCCTCGTACTCGACCTCGACGCGGGCGATCAGGCTGAGGGTGATGCCGTTGATCTCGGCGTCCCGCTCACCGCCGACCAGATTGACCTGTCCGAAGATCGTGCCGCCGGGGCGGACGGTCGGCGTGGACAGGACCGTGTCCACGGTGGGTCCGCCGACGCCCAGGGCGCCGAGAAGCCGCTTGAACACCATCGGTGCTCTCCTTACCGAGTCGGGTGGTGAGGCCGCGACGATCGTACTTTGCCCACCCTTGACCCCGTCCGCCCCGGGGGGCGCGTCTTCGGAAGGCACTCGGGCGGTCAGTTCAGGGGCGCGCCCTCAATGACGCGCACCCCTTGTGGTGCATCCGGCTGCCCTACAACGGCGTGGCGGCCTTGAGGACCAGCAGGAGGGCGGTGGCGGCGTTCAGGGCGGAGAGTGCGGAGGCCGCGGTGCCGGCCGCGGCGAGCATCGCGGCGGGGCCGGCCGGGCTGAGCGCCGGCGGCCAGGCGCGGCCGGACGGCACCGGGCCGAGCAGTGCGGCCACCCGCCGCGGCACCGGGCCGGGCGACGGATCGGCGAAGGCCGCCAGCCCGGGCACGGCGGCGCGGTGGGTGACCAGGGCGGCCCTGGCGACGGCGCGGGCGGTGGCCCGGCGGTCGCCGACCGCGCCCGCGGCCTCCTCGTCGGCCCAGCGCTCGGTGCCGTAGGCGACCGCCCGGTGCAGCGGCCGCAGGAACGGGTTGACGCAGGCCGCGAGCCGGGTCGCCAGCAGGTAGCGGTGGTGGCGGTGCGTCAGGTGGGCCTGCTCGTGGGCGAGCAGGGCGGCCCGTTCGTCCTCGGCGAGGTGTTCCAGCATGCCGGTGGAGACCACGATCCGGCCCTGCGTGCCCGGCAGCGCATAGGCGTACGGGCGGTCGTCCGGCAGCACCGCGGGCCCCTCGCCGTACGGGACGTGCGCCACCGCGCGGCGCGCCCGGGTACCGACCCGCAGCCGGCGGACGAGGGTGCGGGCGACCGCGGCGAGCACTACGACGAGCATCGCGATCGCGCCCGCGCCGACCTCGACGTGGAAGGGCACGATGTCGCGCACCTCCGGGTCGGACCAGCTGTCCGGCAGCGGATTGCCGGGGATCTGGGCGGTGCCCAGCACCCCGAGCAGGCCCAGGCAGAGCATGCTGCACACGGCCATGGCGAGGCCGAAGCCGGTCAGCAGCCTGGTCGCGGAGCGCGGGTGCAGGTGCTGCTCGGCGAGGCGGGAGATCGGCAGGGCGGTGAGCGGCAGGACGAGCGGGAGGAAGAGGAAGACGGAGACGCCCATCGCTCAGCCCTCGCGGCCCGCCGGCCGGTCACCCGCCGACGGTCCGCCGGCGGTCCTGCCCGGGCCCTCCGAGGCGCTGTCCAGCAGGGCCCGGAGCAGCAGTTCGTCGTCGGGCAGCAGCGCCGAGACGAAGCTGGCGAGCACCGCGTCGCGGTCGGCCTCGCTGTCGAGCACCCGCCGCATCCGCAGGGCGGCCAGGCCGGCCGCGTCCGAGGCGGCCAGCCACCGGTAGGAGCGGCCGGAACGAGTGCGCGACACGGCGTTCTTGGCGTGCAGTCGGGAGAGGATGGTGACCACCGTGGTGTAGGCGAGGCCGCCCTCCAGGCGCTCCTGGACCCAGCCCGCAGTGGCCGGGCCCGGCGCCTCCCGCAGCACCGCCAGCACCTGGGCCTCCAGTTCGCCCTGGCCCCGGCGGCGGGCCCGGAACCCCCCGGCGGAGGGCTCGCGCTCCTGGACCATGGCGGCGCCTCCCCGTGCGTCCCCGGAAGGCCTGGCCCTCCTTGACCGTGTACGCCGCGGGTGGGGCGGCGCGCGGCCATCCTACTGAGCAGTTCGCTCCCGCCCGCCCGGTGAGGTCGCGTCAGTCCGTTCCGGAGGCGGTCCGCGCGGCCTCTACAGTGCTGTAGATTCTTGCGTCACAGTGATCGGATCGGCCGGGCGGACGGGCCCGGTGCGGCACTCCGGGAGGGGAAGCCATGGGAGTCTCGCTGGCCAAGGGCGGCAACGTCTCGCTGAGCAAGGAGGCCCCGGGCCTGACGGCGGTCATCGTCGGTCTGGGCTGGGACGTCCGCTCGACCACCGGGGCCGACTTCGACCTCGACGCCAGCGCACTGCTGTGCGGCGAGTCCGGCCGGGTGCTGACCGACCAGCACTTCGTCTTCTACAACAACCTGACCAGCCCCGAGGGTTCGGTCGAGCACAGCGGCGACAACCTGACCGGCGGCGGCGACGGCGACGACGAGCAGATCAAGGTCGACCTGAGCGCCGTACCGCTCACCGTCACGAAGATCGTCTTCCCGGTGTCCATCTACGACGCCGAGAGCCGGCTGCAGAACTTCGGCCAGGTCCGCAACGCCTTCATCCGCGTGGTCGACCAGGCCACCGGCCGCGAGGTCGCCCGCTACGACCTCAGCGAGGACGCCTCCTCCGAGACCGCCATGGTCTTCGGCGAGCTCTACCGGCACGGCGCGGACTGGAAGTTCCGCGCCATCGGCCAGGGGTACGCCTCCGGCCTCCGCGGCATCGCCCTCGACTACGGCGTCAACGTCTGAGGCAACAGGTACCCGATGAGGGGCGCTGGGAACTGCGCAGTTCCCGGCGCCCCTGTGGTTCTGCCCTACAGGTCCAGGCGGTAGTGGCAGATGCGGCGGGTCGGGAGGTAGCCGAAGGCCTCGTTGACGCGCTGCATCGCGGTGTTCTCCTCGGCGGTGTCGGTCATGAGGCCGTCCGGTGCGGGCCGGCGGCGGAGGGCGGTACGGATCGACTCCGCCTTCATCCAGCGGGCCAGGCCCCGGCCCCGGTGGCCGGGCAGCACGCCGGTGCCGTAGTGCTGGCCGTCGCCGGCCCCTTCGCCCGGCAGCACCAGTTCGGTGAAGCCGACCATCGCACCGTCCGATTCGGCCAGCACCGCGACGGTGTGCAGCAGTTCGCCGCGGGCCGCGACGGCCTCGGCCGCGGCCCGCAGTCGCTCGGCGTCCCAGCGGACGGCGGGGTGGCCGGTGTCGCCCATCGGCATGTCGTCCATCGCCGGGCGGGCGGCGAGGTAGCGTTCCAGCAGACCGTCCGGGACGGTGCCCTCCCAGGACACCAGGCGGTAGCCGGGGTGCGGGCGTTCGACCAGCGCGGTGAGCCGGTGCCGGTCCGCCTCGGCGAGCGGCAGGCGGGCCTCGACCAGCACCAGGGCCCGGTGCAGCCCGCGGGCCGCCAGGAAGGCCTCGCCGGGCCCGCCCTCCTCGGCCACCGCGAGCAGGATCCGCCGGCCGTCCGCGCGGGCCGCCGCGGCGGCGGCGTCGAACAGCAGGGTGCCGGCGCCGCGCCGCCGTTCCGCCGGGTGCACGGTCAGCTCCAACTCGGCGAGGTGGCGCCGTTCGTCTCGGTCGGAGAGCCACAGGAAGGCCGTGCCCACCGGGACACCGTCGTCGGCGGCGAGCCAGGCGGCCCGGCGGCCGCCGGTGGGGGCGGCGGGGTCGGTCAGGGCGGTGAGGTGGATCGGCACGGGCGACTCCGGGTCCGGGTGACGGGACGGCCCGGTGACCGTAGGCGCCGCCCGGCGCAGAGGCAACGGAATTACCCGCCGCCCGCCTACTACCGGGCGGTGTCCGCCCGATCGCGGGAGTTGGTGGTGACCACCAGCACGGCGGCCAGCAGCACCAGGTTCTTCACCACGAACTCGCCGACCAGGGTCAGCAGCAGCGGGTTGCCGCCGTCGAAGGCCGTGCCGGGCATCAGCAGCAGCACGCCGAAGGTGCCGCACAGGTGCGCGCCGAGCACGGGCATCGCCAGGACGAGGGCCCGGCCGGTGAGCAGCCACAGCCCGAGCAGCACCTCGAGCCAGCCGAGGGCCGGCACGACCCAGCCGCCGGGGTGCCCGGGAATGGTGCCGGTCACCAGGACGGCGGCCGGGCTGCGCTCCATGATCTTCAGGATGCCGAACCACACGTAGAGCACACCGAGGCCGCCCCGCAGCAGGGTCAGCCCCCAGCGGTGCAGACCGGGCAGCAGGCGGGCGGTGCGGCTGTCCGGCGCGGGCGCGGTGCGCAGCAGGGGTCCGGGCGGTTTGAGCTCGGGGGTCACGGTCACGGCGGTGTGCCTCCAGAACACGGCTGATGACGGGTCAGGACGGTGCAGCGAGCAGCGGATCCTGCACGGCGGCCGAGGCGGAAGGTGCGGCGCCGTCTCTTCCGCCTCGCGCAGTTCCCCGCACCCCCGATCGACCGCCCGACGACATCCGCAGGACACCCCCTACGGGGTGTCCTGCCGTCCCGGGGCGGGGCGGTGCAGGCTGCGGAGACTGCGCACCTGCGGTGCGCCGCCCTCGCCGGGGGCGGGTTCGCGGCCGCCGAGCTCCCGCCGGAGCAGGTCGCGGTAGGACGTCCGGTAGGCGTTGGCGGCGATCCGGTTGCCGGCCGCCAGGTAGGCGGCGACCAGCGTCTCGTGTGCGCTCTCGCGCAGGTTGTCGGCGTGGATGGCGACCAGGGCGGCGTCGACCGCGGCACCGACCCAGCCGGCCTGGACGAGCCGGAAGGACAGTGCTTCGAGGGTGTGCAGCCGCTGTTCACGCCAGCGCATCCGGTGGTGGTCGAGCCAGTCCTCCTCCCAGTCCGGCAGCAGGTCGTGGCCGAAGTCGCAGGCGGCGGCCCGGCCGAGTTCCTCGGCGTCCATCGGGAGCGCGAGGTTGAGCACCCGGGTGGCGGTGGCGCGCAGGTCGCCCAGGTCGGTGGTGACGTCCGGGGCGAGCCTGAGCCGTTCCCGGCCTTCGTGGAGCAGGTCCGTGCGGCAGCCGGGCAGCCGGTGCAGTGCGGTGCGCAGGGCTGCGCCGGCCCTGGCCGGGTCGAGGCCGGGCCAGAGGACGGCGGCGGCCCGGGCCCGGGTGAGTCCGGCGGGTTCGACGGCGAGCAGGGCCAGCAGGCGGCGGGCGCCGATGCCCGGTTGGGCCTCGGCGCCGTCGATGTGCAGGGCGAAGCCGCCCAACAGGTCGAGCCGGACGCCGGCGGCCGTTCCTCCGGCCGGGCACGGCCGGTGGCCGTCCGGGCCGTCGGCGGCCCGCAGGGTGCGCGGCCGCGGTGGTGCGAGGTCGGCCGCGGCGCTCCGGCGCGCCTGGCCTCCCCCGGTGGCGGCGACGGCCCTGATGCCGCCACCACCCGGTAGTGCTTGGATCATGGCTTGCCCCCGTGTCCTCACCCGGGTGCCGCCCGCAGGCGGTGCCCGTGGCGTCGCGGCGCCGGGGACCGGCGCTTCGCCGCGGTGTCGTCCGCGCTGCAGTGCCGTGCCCGGTGCCGCTGGTCGATCCGCTCCCTGTGGTCGGGCGGCCTGATTTCCACGCTAACCACCGCCGGTCGGCGGCAGCGAGCGCCATCGCCGCATTGCATGGGAGCCATAGAAGAAGCCGATCGACCGCTGCGGCCGGGCCGAACGCCTGAGCAGCATCGATCGGTGTCCGCACAAATGTTTGACGGGGCGCCGTCAGCCTCGCTGCAACACGGTGCAATGCCGCTGCAACGTTCATGCCACGAACCGTCACATACCTTCCGCACAAAGCCGCTTCCCCGGCCGTCGGCCCGCACGCGAGAAGGAACGACACCGATGACCCTGCCCCTCACCACCCGAGACACCACCCGCCGCCGGGTCATCGCCGCCGGACTCGGCGCAGCCGGCGCGCTCGCACTGCCGGCCACCGCCTGGGCCGCCGAGACCCGCACCGGGCACCGCGCGCCCGGCGCGCACCAGGTCAGCGTCGTCGTGCGCTGGAACCAGGCCGTGATGGACGCCATCATGACCGAGTACCGGCTGGCCGGCACGGTGTTCGGCCCCGCCACCATCAACGCGCGGGCGCTGGCCGTCATCCACAACGCCATATTCGACGCCTGGGCCTGTTACGACTCCTGTGCGGTCGGCACCCGGTTCGGCGGTTCGCTGCGCCGTCCCCGCCGCGAGCGCACCCTGGCCAACAAGAACGAGGCCGTCAGCTACGCCGCGCACCTGGCGATGCGCGACCTCTTCCCCAACCAGGCCGCCGCCGCGGACTCCTTCCTGCGCAGCCTCGGCTACGAGCCGGACGCCCAGGCCGGCCCCGACACCCCGGCGGGCATCGGCCGCCGCACCGCCCGGGCCGTGCTCGACTTCCGCCACCAGGACGGCGCCAACCAGGGCGGTGGCTACGCCGACACCACCGGATACACCGCGCTCAACCAGCCGCAGTCGATCGCCGCCTTCGACCCCGGCCTGGTCACCGCGCCCGAGCACTGGACCCCGCTGATCGTCGGCGGGAAGACCCAGAAGTTCCTGACCCCGCAGTTCTCCGTGACGAAGCCGTTCGCGCTGAGCCGCCCGGACCAGTTCACCGTGCCGGCACCGCCCGCCTACCCGTCCACCCGGATGTCGGACGCGGTCGAGGAGTTGCTGGAGGTCAGCGCCGGTCTCAACGACGAGCGCAAGGCGATCGCCGAGTTCTGGCTGAACAACGACGTCACCCCGCCCGGCGCCCAGCAGATGTGGGGCCGCTTCGTCTCGGCCCGCGACGGCTACGGCATCGACGAGGACGTGCCGCTGTTCTTCGGCCTCAACATGGCCGAGTGCGACGCCGCGATCGGCTCCTGGGCGGTCAAGCGGCAGTACGACTTCGCCCGCCCGTCCACCCTGGTCCCGTACGACCAGCGCGGCCGGCAGATCCGTTCCTGGGGCGGCCCCGGCCAGGGCACCGTCACCATGGACGGCGTGCACTGGCGGGCCTACGTGGCGGTGCCGGGCTTCCCCGCCACCGTGTCCGGGCACTCCACCTTCTCCGGCGCGGCCGCCGAGTTCCTGCGGCGCTGGACGGGCAGCGACTCCTTCGGCGACTCCTTCGTGTTCAAGGCCGGCACCTCGACCGTCGAGCCCGGCCTGACCCCGGCCGTGGACGTCACGCTGTCCTGGCCCACCTTCACCGCCGCGGCCGAGCAGGCCGGCATCTCCCGCGTCTACGGCGGCATGCACTGGAGCTTCGACAACGGACCGGGCCTGGAGATGGGCCACAAGATCGGCCGCGTTGTGCACCGCAAGACCGTGGAACTCGCCCACGGTCAGCACAACTGACGCTGCACCCACGGGAGCTGACACACCATGACGAACCAGACCGTCAACCGGCCGTCCGCGCCCGCCCCGGCCGGGACGTCCGGCGGGGGCCTCGGCGGCCGCGCCCCGGCGTTCGCCGGGACCCGGGCCACGGTGGCCGGCACGCTCACCACGATCGTGTCGCTGCTGGTGCTGGCGGCGATCGGCGAGGCCACCGGCTCACTGCTGCTGATCGCCCCGCTGGCCGCCACCGCAATGATCATCTGCGCCAGCCCTGCGCTGCCGCCGGCCCAGCCGCGCGGCGTGCTGATCGGCCAGCTCGGCTCGGCCCTGATCGGCTACGCGGCCGCCGCCGTCGCCGGCCACTCGCTGTGGACGGCCTCGGTCGCCGCAGGCCTCTCGGTCGGACTGATGGGCGTGCTGCGCGCCGTCCACGCCCCGGCCGCCGCCACCGCCGTGCTGGTCGTCGTCCAGCACCCGGCCCCGGTGCGCTTCCTGCTGCTGCTCGCGGCGGGCAGCGTCCTGCTGGTCCTGGTCGGCCTGCTGGCCTCCCGGATCGGCGCGATCGGCAAGTACCCCACCTACTGGTGGTGACCGCAACCGGCGTACCGGCGGCCGCGGGCCGCCGGTACGCCCGGCTCAGCGACAGGAGGGAAGAAACGATGGACCGCGACAACGTCCTGGTCGACTGCGACTGGGTCAGGGCCCACGGCTCCGACGAGGGCGTCGTCCTCGTGGAGATCACCGACGGGGGCCCCAACCCGGGCGGCCGGATACCCGGGGCGGTCAGCCTCGACTGGACGACCGACCTGCAGGACCGCGTCCGCCGCGACCTCGTCGGCCCGGAGGCGTTCGCCGCCCTGCTCGGCCGGCACGGCATCGGCCCGGACGACACCGTCGTGTTCTACAGCGGCAACAGCAACTGGTGGGCCGCGGCCGGGTTCTGGCAGTTCCGGCTGCACGGCCACCGCGAACTGCGGCTGCTGGACGGCGGCCGGGCCCGCTGGGAGGCGCTCGGCGGCGACCTCACCGTCGAGGCCCCGGTCCGGACGCCGGTCGAGTACCCCGTCCGGCCGTTCGACGAGTCGCTGCGCGCCCACCGCGACACCGTCATCAACGGCATCGGCTCGATCAACCTGGTCGACTGCCGCTCCCTGGAGGAGTACCTCGGCGAGCGCACCGCCCCGCCCGGCGTCCCCGACGACCAGGGCGTGCGGCCCGGCCACGCCGAGTCCGCCCAGCACATCCCGTGGAGCGCGACCGTCCGCCCGGACGGCACCTTCCGCGACGAGGAGGAGCTGGAGGCGCTCTACAGCCAGCTCGACAAGGACGCACCGACCGTCGTCTACTGCCGGATCGGCTGGCGGTCCGCGCACAGCTGGTTCGTCCTGAACGAGCTGCTCGGACGCCCCGGCGTCGCCAACTACGACGGCGCCTGGCGGGAGTTCGGCTCCCTGATCGGCGCCCCGATCGTCTCCGGGCCGCTGCCCTGGGGCGTCGTCCGTACCTCGGAGGTGGCCCATGCCTGACGTGACCGTGATGCGCGACGTGCTGCGCAACGGCTTCGACCAGACCGACCTGCCCTGGGTGCCGTGGACCGAACCCGGCCGCGTGGGAGTCGAGTTCGTCGTCCTGTGGGGGCCCGACGCGGAGCAGGGCGAGGACTCCGCGGCCCTGCTGCTGCGCTTCCCGCCCGGCGCGCACGGCGACTTCCACGAACACCTCGGCCACGAGCTGATGCTCGTCCTCGACGGCGTGCTCGACCACAGCGACGGCCGCCGCTTCCACCGCGGCGACCTCGTCGTCGAGGACCCCGGCACCCGGCACCAGATGTCCAGCGCCGAGGGGTGCACCGTGCTCGCCGTCCGGGCCCGCCCGGCCTCGGCCCGCACCCCGGAGCCCGAAGAGATCACCACCGGCGTGGGCGCGGGCGCCGCGAGCTGACCCGCCGTCCACCCGCCGCCGGGTACCGGGCCGCGACCGACACCGCGACCCGGTACCCGGCCGCCGCACGACGGGCGCCGGCCGCCGCCGAGGCGCCCGGCACCGCTGCCAGGCCACGCACCGACGCCACCCGAGGAGTAGCCATGTCGCCTTCCCGAACCCTGACGCCGTACCCGCTGCGCCCCGCCGCTGCCGCCGCCCCGGAGCCCGCCGAGAGCCGCCGTGTGCTGCTCACCACGGGTTCCTCCGACGCGCACACCTGGAACCTCGTCCACCTGCAGCTGCTGCTGGAGGAGAACGGCCACTCGGTGCTCAACCTCGGCCCCTGCGTGCCGGAGCAGCTGCTCGTCGACACCGCGCAGCTGACCCGTCCCGACCTGGTGGTGTTCAGCTCGGTCAACGGCCACGGCCACCTGGACGGGCTGCGGGCCGCCCGCGCGCTGCGCGACGAGCGCACCACCCGGGACATCCCGCTGGTCATCGGCGGCCTGCTGGGCATCTCCCCGGAGGGCGCCGAGCAGCGGACGGCCGAACTCCTCGCGGCCGGCTTCGACCGGGTGCACCCCGACGGCACCCGCCCCGACGTGCTGCTCGCCTACCTCGCCCAGCTGCCCGCCACCTGTACCGAGCGGGCCGCCGCGTGACCCGCTCACCCGCCTCCCCACCGGACCTCGGCGCCTACGTCCGCGCCGCCGCCAACGCCGGCGAACTCGTCGTCCAGCCCCGCATGGGCATGGCCGTCCCCAGTGAGATGGCGGCCGGCCTGACCGCCGTCGCGGGCCTCGCCGAACGCACCGTCGCCACCATCACCCTGGACAGCTACACCCGGGTCGGCGACCACAGCGCCGCCGTCGTCGCCGTCCGGGCCGGCAAGCCGCTCAACGGCTTCCCGCTGGTCGGCCACGGCCCGCGCACCACCGCCAAGGTCGCCGCCGCCGCGGGCCGCCACACCCCCGTGCAGGTGCGGCACGGCTCCGCCGACCCGCGGGCGATCTTCCGCACCATGGCCGCCGCCGGCCTCGGCACCAGCGAGGGCGGCCCGGTCTCGTACTGCCTGCCGTACGGGCGCACCCCGCTCGCCGAATCCGTCGCGGCCTGGCGGGAGGCCACCCGTTTCCTCGCCGAGGAGAGCCGGGCCAACGGTGTCCGCGCCCACCTGGAGTCCTTCGGCGGCTGCCTGCTCGGGCAGCTCTGCCCGCCCTCCCTGCTGGTGGCGATGTCCGTCCTGGAGTGCCTGTTCTTCGCCCAGAACGGCATGACCAGCGTCTCGCTCAGCTACGCCCAGCAGACCAGCCCGCAGCAGGACGTCGAGGCGCTCGCCGCCCTCCGCCTGCTCGCCGAGGAGCTGCTGCCGCCCACCGTCGACCGGCACGTCGTGCTCTACACCTACATGGGCGTCTTCCCGCGCAGCACCGCCGGTGCGGGCCTGCTGCTGAAGCGCAGCGCCGAACTGGCCGTCCGCGGCGGCGCGGAGCGCCTGATCGTCAAGACCGGCGCCGAGGCGCACCGCATCCCCACCGTCGCCGAGAACCTCACCGCGCTGCGGGCCGCCGCCGCGCAGGCCCGGCGCGCCCGTCGCGACCTGGCGGACGCCCCGCGCGAGACCCCCGCCGAGGCCACCGAGGTGCTGCTGGAGGCCCGTGCGCTGATCACCGCGGTGCTGTCGCTGTCGGACGACGTCGGCACCGCCCTGCTGCGCGCCTTCCACCGCGGCATCCTCGACATCCCGTACTGCCTGCACCCCGACAACCGGGGCGCGGCCCGCGGCACGATCGGCGACGACGGGCGGCTGCGCTGGTCCGAGGTCGGCGCCATGCCGCTGCTGGCCACCGTCGGCCGCTCCGGGGCGATGACCTCCGGGCGGCTGTCCGGCATGCTCCGCCGGGTCGCCGAGCAGCACGACCGCGAGGCCGCCCGGCAGGCGCCGGAGCCGGAGGCGGTGCCGGCCGAGCCGGCGCCGCTGCGGATCGGCCTGATCGGCGGCGGACCGCGCGGACTGTCCATCCTGGAGCGGCTGGTGGCCCGCTGCGCCGAGCAGCCGCCGGAGCGGCCGGTGGAGGTCACCGCGGTGGACCCGTACTGCATCGGCGCCGGCCGGATCTGGCGGCCGGAGCAGTCCCCGTGGTTCCTGATGAACACCCCGGCGCGCGAGGTCACCATGTTCTCCGGGCCGTCCGACGGCGGCCCGGCGCGGCCCGGCGCCGGCCCCGACCTCGCCGAGTGGTGGGCCGTCGCCGACCCGGAGAACGCCGAACCGGACGGCTACGCCCCGCGCGTGGTCTACGGCCGGTACCTGCGGTTCGTGCTGGGCCTGGTGCTGGACGCCCGGGTGCCGGGGCTGACCATCCGTCCGGTGAAGGCCCGGGCGCTCACCGCCGACCGCGGCCCCGCCGAGGACGGCACCGGCGAGCCCGTGCACCGGGTCCGGCTGGACCGCGGCGACGTGCTCACCGTGGACCGGCTGGTACTGGCCTCCGGCCACCCCACCAACGAGCTCGACGAGCAGCAGCGGGAGTGGCAGGCCTTCGCCGAGGCGCACCCGCCGGTGCGGTACGTGGTCGGCGACTCGGCCGCGGAGATGCCGCTGGACGCGATCCCGCCGGGTGCCGCGGTGGGCGTCCTCGGCATGGGGCTGACCTTCTACGACGTGGTGGCGGCGCTGACGCTGGGCCGCGGCGGTCGGTTCGTGCCCGCCGAGGGCGGCGGCCTGCGCTACCTGCCGAGCGGCCGGGAGCCGCGGATCGTCCCCGCCTCGCGCAGCGGCATCCCGCTGCTGACCCGCGGGCGGAACCAGAAGAGCGCCGAATTCCGCTACCGGGCCAGGCTGTTCACTCCTGAGCGGATGGCCGCCCTGCGGGCCGCCGGGCCGCTGGACTTCCAGTCGCAGGTGCTGCCCTGGCTGCTGGCGGAGATGAACCTCGTCCTGCTGGGCACCCGGCTGCGGCACGCCGCCGGGCCGGACGCCGAGCAGGAGTTCGCCGACCTGGCGGCGGCGACCTTCCGGGAGGAGCCGCCCAGCCCGGCCGCGCTGGCCGTGCTGGCGGAGGGCTTCGGCCCGGCCGGGGAACCGCTGGCCGCGCTGTGGCGCCTGGCCCGGCCGTTCGCCGGGCGGCGGTTCGCCTCGCCCGCCGAGTACCGCCGGGACCTCGCCGCCTGGCTGCGCGAGGACCTCGCCGAGGCGCTGCGGGGCAATGTCGACGGGCCGGTCAAGGCGGCCGGCGACGTGCTGCGCGACGTCCGGGCGACGATCCGCTCGGTGGTGGACTTCGCCGGGCTGACCCCGGACTCGCACCGCCGGTTCCTCGCCGACTTCAACCCGGCCGCCGCGGTGATCTCCACCGGGCCGCCGGCGATGCGCTCCGAGCAGTTCCTGGCGCTGCTGGCGGCCCGCGTCCTGGAGCCGGTCGGTCCGGCGGCCCGGTTCCGGGCCGACCGCGACCTGGGCTGCTTCACCGTGGAGTCCGGCCAGGTCGAGGACTCGCGGGTGCGGCTGGACGCGCTGGTCGACGCCCGGGTGCCGGGCACCGACCTGCGCTCGGACCGGGACCCGCTGATTCGCGGGCTGCTGGCCGACGGCGTGATCCGCACCTTCGTCAACTCCTGGGCGGGCGGCGCGTTCGACACCGGCGGGATGGCCACCACCGACTCGCCGTTCCACCCGGTGCGGGCGGACGGCGGGATCGAGCGGACCATGTTCGTGCTGGGCATCCCGAGCGAGCACACCCGCTGGTTCACCCAGGTCGGCAGCGGCCGGCCGGGCCCCTGGGGCGCGTTCACCCGGGACGCCGACGCGATCGCCGAGGCGCTGCTCGCCGACGCGGCACCGCAGACCGCGGCCGAGCCCGCGCTGACCGGGCGGGCCGGCCGGTGAACGGGCGCCTGGACGAAGGCTGGTGGCGCCACCGGCGGACCGCCGCGCACGAGGAGTACCGGGCCGCCCGCGACCTGCTGATCCGGCTGCGCGGCGACCGTGCGACAGCCTGCGAGTCCTTCCGGCCGCCGCGCGCCCGGGAGTTCAACTGGGCGCTGGAGTGGTTCGACGTGGTGGCCGCGGGCAATCCGCGGACCGCCCTGCGGCTGCTGTCGCCGGCCGGCGCGGACGGCCGGACGCGGATCGCCGAGGAACTGTCCTTCGCCGAGCTCTCGGCCCGCTCCGACACCCTGGCGGTCGCGCTGGCCGGACTCGGGGTGCGCCGCGGGGACCGCGTCCTGCTGCTCCTCGGCACCCGGGCCGAGCTGTGGGAGAGCCTGCTCGGCTGCCTCAAGCTCGGCGCGGTGGTGGTGCCCTCGTACCAGGACGTGACCCGGGAGGAGGCCGCCGACCGGATCGGCCGCGGCCGCATCCGGCACGTGCTCTGCGCCGAGGAGGCGGCCGCGCTGCTCGACGGGCTGCCGGTGCCGGGCCTGCGGATCGCCCTCACCGACCGTCCGGCACCGGGCTGGACGGCCTACCCGGACACCCGCTCGGTGCAGGTGCCGTTCCTGCCGGACGGCCCGACGCCCGCGGCCGACCCGGCGTTCTGCTACTTCACCTCCGGCACCACCTCGCTGCCGAAGCTGGTCGAGCACACCCATGCCAGCTACCCGGTCGGCCACCTGTCCAGCCTGTACTGGAACGGCCTGCGCCCGGGCGACCTGCACCTCAACCTGTCCGCGCCGGGCTGGGCGAAGCACTCCTGGAGCAGCTTCTTCGTGCCGTGGACGGCCGAGGCCGCGGTGCTCGCCCCGCCCGACGGCGGCCTGGCGCCCGAGGTGCTGCCCGGCGTGCTCGCCGACCACGGCGTGGACAGCTTCTGCGGCCCGCCGAGCGCCTGGCGGGCGATGCTGCCGCACCTGCACCGCACCCGGTCGGCCGTACGGCTGCGCGAGGCCACCGCGGCCGGCGAGCCGCTGACCGCCGAGGTGTCGGCCGCGGTCGCCGCCGCCTGGCACGTACAGGTCCGGGACGGCTACGGGCAGACCGAGGCCACCGCGCTGATCGGCCGCACCCCGGACGACCCTGCGCCGCTCTCGCCGCTCGGCCACCCGCTGCCCGGCTACCGGGTGGTGCTGCGCGACCCGGCGACCGGTGAGCTCGGCGCGGCCGGCGAGGTCTGCCTGGACCTCGCGGAACGGCCGGTCGGCCTGATGGCCGGCTACGCGGACGACCCGGAGCGCACCGCCGCGGCGCTGGCCGGCGGCCTGTACCGCACCGGCGACGTCGGCGAGGTCTGCGCGGACGGCTCGATCCGGCTGCTCGGGCGGCTGGACGAGGTGTTCAAGTCGTACGGGCACCGGGTGTCGCCGGTGGAGGTCGAGGCGGTCCTGCGCGGGCACCCGGAGGTGGCGGACGCGGCGGTGGTGCCCCGCCCGGACCCGGCCGGCGGGCTGGTGCCGTACGCGGTGGTCGCGACCCGCGGGGAGCCGCCGAGCGGGGCGGCGGCGGCCCGGCTGCGCGGGGAGTTGCTGGCCCGGGCGGCCGAGCGGCTCGCCCCCATGTTCGTGCCGCGCGGGCTGGAGTTCGCGGCGGAGCTGCCGCGGACCCGGTCCGGGAAGGTGCGCCGTGCGGAGCTGGCCGCACGGTTCGCGGACGGCTGACCGGATGCCGGTCGGCCGTCCGCGGCTCCGGGCTCTCCCGGGGCGGCCCGTCAGCCCTGCGGTGCCGTGCCGCGGTCGGCGGTGGCGAGCAGTGCCTCGGCGACGGCGCGGGCGCGCGGGGCGGCGTCCGGGGTGCGTTCGCGGAGTGCGGTGATGATGGCGCCGTCGCCCAGCAGGGCGAGCTGTCCGGCGAGGTCGCGGTGGCCGCGGTAGCCGCCGGCGGCGAGCAGCCCGTCCAGGTACTCGATCACCTTCTGCTTGTGCTCGGCGGCCACCTGGTGGGCGGGGCTGGCCGGATCGGCCTCCTCCACCATGGTGTTGATGAAGGCGCAGCCGCGGAAGTCGTCGGCGGCGAAGCGCTCGGCGAGGCCGTCGAAGAGGGCGAGCGGGAGCTCGCCGGTGCCGCGGGGGCTGGCCCGGACGGTGTCGGCCAGCCAGGTGCGCCAGGCGGCGTCGCGGCGCCGGAGCACCTCGACGACGAGGTCGTCCTTGCTCGGGAAGTGCCGGTAGAAGGACGCACGGCCGACGCCGGACTCGCTCAGGATGCGCTCGACCCCGACCGCGCGGATGCCCTCCTCGTAGAACAGCCGCTCCGCGGCGGCGAGGAGTCGTTCTCTCGCATTGCTCGGCATCCGAAAACGGTACCACTCGGTTCTGATTTTTCGATGGGCGTTGACGGAAGACGGAACCGATCGGTACCGTCCTAGCTGTTTGGTACCGATCGGTTCCATCTCTGCCGCAACCGAGGAGAGACCCATGTCCCGTCTGCCCCAGCTCACCACCGAGACCGCCGACGAGGAGCAGCGCGAACTGCTGGAGAGCACCCTCAAGCAGCTCGGCAAGGTCCCGAACCTGTACGCGGCACTCGCCAACGGCCCTGCCGCGCTCCGCGGTTACCTGGCGATGCGCGAGGCACTGGTCGGCGGCACCTTCAGCACCAAGCAGCGCGAGCAGCTCGCCCTGTTCATCGCCCAGCGCAACAGCTGCACCTACTGCGTCTCCGCGCACACCATGCGCGGCGGCAAGGTCGGCCTGAGCGAGGGCCAGCTGCTCGACACCCGCCGCGGCACCGACGCCGACCCGCACATGGACCAGGTGCTCAAGCTGACCGGCGAGATCATGGCCAGCGGCGGCCGGGTCTCCGACACGGCCCTCGCCGAGGCCCGCGCGGCCGGCGTCACCGACGCCGAGATCGCCGAGATCGTCGGCCACGTCGCCCTGAACGTGCTGTCCAACTACTTCAACCACGTCGCCGAGCCGGAGCTCGACTTCCCGCTGGTCGACGCCCACACCCTGGCCTGACGGCCGCCGCGGTCGCGGGGCGCCCGGAGACAGCACTCCGGACGCCCCCGCCGCCCGCCGGCGGCCGCCCACCCACCACCACACCGGCACCACACGGGCGGCATGCGGGAGCAGCAGCAGTGGACATCGACGTCAAGACCCTGAGAACGTTCTGCGAGGTCATCAGAACCGGCTCGTTCACCAGCGCCGCCCACCGGCTGGGCTACTCGCAGTCGAGCGTGACCGCGCAGATGCGCGCCCTGGAGAGACAGGTCGGCGCCCCCGTCTTCCACCGCCTGCCGAACGGGGTCCGGCTCACCCCGGCGGGCTCCACCCTCCGCGGATACGCGGGCCAACTACTCACCCTGGTGGACGAGATGGAGCACGCCCTGCGCGGCCCCTCGGCCACCGTGCCACGGCTGAAGGTCGGCCTCGTCCCGGCCCTCGCCTACGGCGAACAGCTCGCCAGGATCGCCCAGTTCGGCCGCCGCCTGCTCCCCGGTGTACAGCTCGCGCTGCGCGTGATGGGCACCGCCGAGATCCACGCGGCCCTGCGCGCGGGCGGCCTGGACGGCGCCATCCTGCTGACCGGCCGCGACCACCGCGCCGCCGCCCCCGTCGCCGCACTCACCGCGGCCCCCGGCCGTGCCGGCGCCCGGGCCCGTACCGCACTGCTCGCCGAGCGCGCCTCGGCCGTCCGCGAGCGGCCCGAGGCGCCCACCGAGATCGCCGTCCAGGACCTGGAGTTCACTCCCAGCACGAGCGCCGCGGCCCGTCCCCCGCTCTCCTGCCACCAGGTCGTGGTGGCCGACCCGGACTGCCCCTCGCAGCGCTGGCTGCCGGAGTTCCTGCGGCTGCGGGGCGGCGAGACGCCGGAGAGCCTGGAACTCGGCTCGATGGACGGGGTGCACGCCACCGTCCAGGCCGGGCTGGGCTGCGCGATGCTGCCGACCGGCCTCGCCGCCCAGCCGTACGGCGCGAGCCTGGCGCCGATCCCGGGCGTGCCGAGGATGCACTGGACGGTGTCGCTGCTGGCCGCCCGCGGCAAGGAGTTCCGCGAGGGCCACCGCCAGGGCCTCGCCGACGCCATCCGCCTCGCCCTCACCTGCCCGGCCTAGCCGACAACCACCAGGGGCACGAGGTGCCCCTGGTGGTTGCCCGTGTGCCCCTGGTGGTTCCCGTAGTCAGCCCTGCGGGGACAGGTCGTAGCGGTGCACCGCGGAGACCGTGTAGGAGACGTCGGGCACCGACAGCCCCACTGCCCGCATCCGTTCGGCGAAGCGGTTCATCGACTCCTCGGAGTCCCACAGGTCGACCACCCGGATGCCGTCACCGGTCACCGCGGCGACATGGGCCAGACAGCCGGCGAAGATGCCGTCCTCCCGGGCCAGCCGCTCGTGGAACTCCTCGTACTGTTCGGCGGTCGCCCCCAGCAGGTCGACCTCCACGAGAACCGCCATCCCGGCCCTCCTCGGCTCCGCGCCGCCGCGACGGCCGCGGCGGACTCCGTCTCCCAATCTCGGCCCGCGCACCGCCCGCCGCAAGCAGGACCACGGCCGGCCGACAGTCCGATTAGGGCCGGACGGCCCTGTCCGCGGTCCTCGGCGGCCGGACAGAATGCGGTGGCCCCTCCGCGGTGGAAGGGCCGGGGAAGGAGTTGTGCCATGCTCGACGGCACGGTACGGACGGGTGCCGAGGATCCCGTGCGGGTCTTCCTGCTCGACGACCACGAAGTGGTCCGCCGGGGCGTACAGGACCTCCTCGACTCCGAACCCGGTCTGACCGTCGTGGGGGAGGCCGCCACCGCCGAACAGGCCCTCGCCCGGGTGCCCGCGCTGCGGCCCCACGTCGCCGTGCTCGACGTGCGCCTGCCGGACGGCGACGGCGTCTCGGTCTGCCGCGAGCTGCGCTCCCGGATGCCGGAGCTGGCCTGCCTGATGCTGACCTCCTTCGACGACGAGGAGGCGCTGCTCGACGCCATCATGGCCGGCGCCTCCGGCTACGTGCTCAAGCAGATCACCGGCACCGACCTGGTCTCCGCCGTCCGCACGGTGGCCGCAGGCCAGTCGCTGCTCGACCCGGGTGCCACCGGCCGCCTGATGGCCCGCCTGCGCGGCGAGACCTCGATTCCGCAGCCGTCCCCGCTGCCCGCACTGACCGAGCGCGAGGTGCAGATCCTGGCGCTCGTCGGCGAGGGGCTGACCAACCGGCAGATCGGCGAGCGGCTCTACCTGGCGGAGAAGACCGTCAAGAACCACGTCTCCCGGCTGCTCGCCAAGCTCGGCGTGGAGCGCCGCGTCCAGGCCGCGGTGCTCGCCACCCAGGTTCCCGCCGCCAAGGCACCCGCCACCCGCCGCTGACCCCGGCCGCACCGGATCGACATCGGGCACCCCTGAGGGGTGCCCGTTTGCTTTCGGCGGCGGTCCGTTGGGCCCGGTCGACCGGCCCCGGGCCGGGGACGGTGGACCCGGCGGCGCGGGGACCAACGGCCCTGGGGCGCCTGCCCCGCCGCCGCAGAGCATGGATCGCCGCCGGCCGGAGCCGGGAGCGGCGCCCGTGCGCGTGCTCCCCTCCCGTACGCCCGCGCGGCAGTACGAGGTTCGGCGAGCGAGTGAGGAGGCGTCCGGTGGCTGCCATCGAGGCGACACAGGAAGGGGTCGGGAGCCCGGCCCCGCGGCGGCGGCCCGGGGCGGTACTGGTGCGGTGGCTGACCACGACCGACCACAAGACGATCGGGTCGCTGTACCTGTGGTCGGCGTTCGGCTTCTTCCTGGTCGGCGGTGTGCTCGCACTGGTGATGCGCGCCGAACTGGCCCGTCCCGGTGCGCAGTTGCTCTCCAACGAGCAGTTCAACCAGGCCTTCACCATGCACGGCTCGATCATGCTGCTGCTGTTCGCGATGCCGCTGTTCACCGGCTTCGCCAACTGGATCATGCCGCTGCAGATCGGCGCCCCCGACGTCGCCTTCCCGCGGCTCAACATGCTGTCGTACTGGTTGTTCCTGTTCGGCTCGCTGATCGCGGCGGCCGGCTTCGCCACCCCGCAGGGCGCCGCCGACTTCGGCTGGTTCCTCTATGCGCCGCTCTCGGACGCCGTCCACTCCCCCGGCGTCGGCGCCGACATGTGGATCATGGGCGTGACGCTGTCCGGCTTCGGCAGCATCCTCGGCGCGGTCAACTTCATCACCACCATCATCTGCATGCGCGCCCCCGGCATGACGATGTTCCGGATGTCGATCTTCGTCTGGAACGTGCTGCTCACGGCCGTCCTGGTGCTGATCGTCTTCCCGGTGCTGGCGGCGGCACTGCTCGCCCTGGAGTGCGACCGCAAGTTCGGCTCGCACGTCTTCGACCCGGCGAGCGGCGGCGCCATGCTGTGGCAGCACCTGTTCTGGTTCTTCGGGCACCCCGAGGTGTACATCCTGGCGCTGCCGTTCTTCGGCATAGTCTCCGAGGTCATCCCGGTCTTCAGCCGCAAGCCGATGTTCGGCTACTCGGGCCTGATCGCCGCCACCATCGCCATCGCCGGCCTGTCGGTCACCGTCTGGGCCCACCACATGTACGTGACCGGGCAGGTGCTGCTGCCCTTCTTCTCGTTCATGACCTTCCTGATCGCGGTGCCGACCGGCGTGAAGTTCTTCAACTGGGTCGGCACCATGTGGAAGGGCTCGCTGAGCTTCGAGACCCCGATGCTCTGGACGACCGGATTCCTGGTCACCTTCCTGTTCGGCGGCCTCACCGGGGTGCTCCTCGCCGCGCCGCCGATCGACTTCCACGTCTCCGACTCGTACTTCGTCGTCGCCCACTTCCACTACACGCTGTTCGGCACGGTGGTGTACGCGATGTTCGCCGGCTTCCACTTCTGGTGGCCGAAGATGACCGGCAAGATGCTCGACGAGCGGCTCGGCAAGATCACCTTCTGGACGCTCACCGTCGGCTTCCACACGACCTTCCTGGTCCAGCACTGGCTCGGCGCCGAGGGCATGCCCCGCCGCTACGCCGACTACCTCGCCTCGGACGGCTTCACCACCCTCAACACCGTGTCGACCGTGGGCTCCTTCCTGCTCGGCCTGTCGATCCTGCCGTTCCTCTACAACGTCTGGAAGACCGCCAAGTACGGCGAGAAGGTGACCGAGGACGACCCGTGGGGCTGGGGCCGCTCGCTGGAGTGGGCGACGTCCTGCCCGCCGCCGCGGCACAACTTCCTCACCCTGCCGCGCATCCGCTCCGAATCCCCGGCCTTCGAGCTGCACCACCCGGAGATCGCCGCCCGCGACCACCTGGAGAACCACGGCGAACCCGCCAAGCACCTGGCCGGGGTCGTCCCCGCGGAGTACGACACCCCGCAGCCGCGGCGGCCCCGCTCCGAGGGCTGACCCGGCGCCGGCGACACCACCGAACGCCGTTCCCGCCCCTGCTACTCCCCCGCCGGGGCGGGAACGGTCCGCCCCGACCCCACCCACCCCGCCGGACCGCCGCACAGCGGCAAGGAGAAGCCATGAGCCACACCGTTCCGGCCGTCGGCGCCGCCGCGGTCACCGCGGCCGGCTGCGTCTGGTACCTCCCGGCCCTCGCCGACCTGCGGGCGGGCGACGACCGGCCGCACTCCACCCGCCTGGCCGCCCTCGCCTGCCTGACCTGGTGGCTCGGCACGGCCGCGGCGAGCGCCCTGCTGCTCACCCCCGTGCCCGGCCGCTGGGCGCTCTCCACCACGGCCGGCGGCGCGCTCGCGGCCGGCGCGCTCCGGCTCGCTGCCGCAGTGCGCCGCCGGGCCGAACAGCGGGAGGAGGCCCGCCGGTGGGCCGCCGTCCGCCCGGCCGGGGCGCGGCCGGTGCCGACCGTCCGGCCCCGCGCCGCACTGCTCGGATGGCTGGTGGCGGGCAGCGCCGCGGCCTCCGTCGCCACCGCCGTCCTGCTCGCCGCGGGCCGGGCGCACCCCGTCCCGGCGCCCGCGGTCGCCGCCTGCGCTGCGGCCGCCGCGGCACTCGGCACCGTCCTCGCCGTCACCGCGGCCCGGAGCCGCCCGTGACCGCATCCGCGGTCCTCCGGCCGGGCCGTTCGGCCCTGTGCGCGGGCCGCGGCCCGGAGTTGGGTAGAGGAGGGGTGCAGGCAGACACCAGAACCGGCAGGAGGAGCGGTCCATGACCGAGGCGATCACCGTTCAGGGCTTCGACGGAGTCCCGCGCGAGATGCTCGACGAGGCCCGTACCCGGATCGCAGCCGCAGCGGACTGCGCCAACGCGCTCGTGGAATCCCTGCGGGTCCGGCTCTCCCCGGCCGGGCTCGCCCAGGTCAACGCCGAGGTCGACGGACGGCGGATCAGGGTGCAGGAGACGGCCCGCGGCGTCGGCGAGGCGCTCGACCGCCTCGCGGACGGGCTGCGCCGCCGGATCACCTCCGTCACCGGCACCTGGACGCCCCGCGCCTGGCCGCAGCCGAACCGCACGCCCGCGCCGCCGATCCGTCCCGCGGACGGTCCGCCGCCGATCGCCCGGGTCAAGTCGCCCTCTCTGGTGTGGTGTTCGCCCGACGCTGCGGCCCGCACGCTGGACGCGATGGACTACCGCATCCACCTGTTCACCGACCCGGCCACCGAGACCGACGCAGTCGTCTTCCGGGTCGGCCCGACCGGCTACCGGCTCGCCCGGACGATCGCCGCAGCCCCGCCGCGCAACACCGCGGCCCCGCTGACCGTCAGCCCGCACAGCGCACCGCTGCTCGCCGATGAGCAGGCCGTCGAGCGACTGGTGGGCGCGGAACTGCCCTTCCTCTTCTACGCCCGCCCCGCCGACGGCCGCGGCCGCGTGCTGTACCGCCGCTTCGACGGCCGCCTCGGCCTGATCACCGGCGCCTCCTGAGGCATGTGGGTGCCCCCGGCGTCCCTTGGGGCACCCACGCGCCTCCGGAGTCCTGCCTACGGTCGCCGCCGGCCGACGACGACGGTGGCGTCCAGGTCCTCGCACTCCGCGGTCCGGGCCTCCAGCCCGGCCGCGGCGAAGGCCGCTAGGGTGCGCGGCGCCTGGCGGTCGCTGGTCTCCACCAGGAGGTGGCCGCCGGGTGCCAGCCAGGCGGGTGCGTCGGCGATCACCCGGCGCTGCACGTCGAGGCCGTCCGCCCCGCCGTCGAGGGCGACCAGCGGTTCGTGGTCGCGGGCCTCGGCGGGCAGCAGGCCGATGGCCGCGCTCGGCACGTAGGGGGCGTTGGCGACCAGTACGTCCACCCGGCCGCGGAGGGCCTCGGGCAGCGGCGTGTACAGGTCTCCCTGGTACACGGTGCCGCCGGCCGCGGCCAGGTTGCGGCGGGCGCAGCGCACCGCAGCCGGGTCGATGTCGGCGGCGTGCAGTTCGGCCGCCCCGCCGAGGGCCGCGGCCAGGGCCGCCCCGACGGCTCCGGCGCCGCAGCACAGGTCGAGCACCACGGGTGCGGGGCCGGCCAGTCCGGCGGCGCGGCCGACCAGGAACTCGGTGCGGCGGCGCGGTACGAAGACGCCGGGGTCCACGGCGACCCGCAGGCCGCAGAACTCCGCCCAGCCGAGGACGTGTTCCAACGGGAGGCCGGCGGCACGCCGGTCCACCATGGCGTCGAGTTCGGCCGCCGAGCCGGCCGTGGAGAGGAGCAGTTCCGCCTCGTCCTCGGCGAAGACGCAGCCGGCGGCGCGCAGCCGCAGGACGAGGGACGGGAAGTCGTGGAGCGAACGGGAGAGCGACACGGGAGCCTTTCGGGAACTTCCGAAGGGCGCCCCCGGCGACCGCTACAGCGGTCGGGCCGTCCGGCCGTACGAGGAGGGCACCCTGCCTGCACCTGCGTTGATGGGTCCCACCTCCTCGATCGGTTCCTGCCCGGAACGACGGCCACCCTACCCGAGCGGGGTGCTGCCCGTCGCCCGTTCGGGCCCGCCGCCGAAGCGGGCGGACCAGGCGGCCAGGTCCTCGTCGGCGACCTTGGCGAAGAGGACCGGCGGGACGGTGAACGGCGTGCCGGCGGGCACCAGCTCCAGGGCCCCGGCCTGCTCGGCGTCCACCCAGGTCTGCGTTCGGGCGGGCGCGTCGTCGGCGAGGGCGAAGGCCTCCCGGACGGCCCGGCTCGCGGTCGGGACGAACGGCTCGGAGACGACCGCGTGGAGGAACATCAGGTTCATCGCCGTGCGCAGGGTGAGCGCGGCCCCCTCCGGATCGGTCCTCACCTGGAGCCACGGCGCCTTCTCGTCCAGGTAGGAGTTGCCGGCGCTCCACAGTGCGCGCAGGCTCTGCACGGCCTTGCGGAAGTTCAGCGCGTCCAGGTGGGCCTCGTACTCGGCGAGCAGTTCGGCGGCCCGGGCGCCGAGGCGCCGCTCGGCGTCGCCGGGCGTGCCGCCGGCCGGCACCTCTCCGCCGAACCGCTTGCGGCTGAAGGACAGCACGCGGTTGACGAAGTTGCCGAAGGTGTCGGCGAGGTCCTTGTTGACCACGGCGGCGAAGAGGTCCCAGGTGAAGCTGGAGTCGTCGGACTCGGGGGCGTGCGCCATCAGGAACCAGCGCCAGTAGTCCGCCGGCAGCAGCTCCAGTGCGGTGTCGGTGAAGATGCCGACCTGTTGGCTGGTGGAGAACTTGCCGCCGTAGTACGTCAGCCAGTTGAAGGCCTTGACGTGGTCGACCTTCTTCCACGGCCGGCGCGAGCCGAGCAGTGTGGCGGGGAACATCACCGTGTGGAACGGGACGTTGTCCTTGGCCATGAACTGGGTGTACCGGACGGTGTCGTCGGCCTCGTACCACCAGGACTTCCAGTCGCGGACCTCGCCCGTGGGAGCGGCGTCGGCCCACTCCTTGGTGGCGCCGATGTACTCGATCGGGGCGTCGAACCAGACGTAGAACACCTTGCCCTCGGCCGCCAGCTCGGGCCAGACGTCGGCCGGCACCGGCACGCCCCACTCCAGGTCGCGGGTGATCGAGCGGTCCTGCAGTCCCTCGGCCAGCCACTTCCGGGCGATCGAGGAGGCCAGGACGGGCCAGCCGCCGGCCCGGTCGGCCAGCCACCGCTCGACCTCGCCGGTCAGTGCCGACTGCAGCAGGAACAGGTGCTCGGTCTCCCGGACCTCCAGGTCGGTGCTGCCGCTGATCGCGGACCGCGGCTCCAGCAGGTCGGTCGGGTCGAGGACGCGGGTGCAGTTCTCGCACTGGTCGCCGCGGGCCCGGTCGTAGCCGCAGTACGGGCAGGTGCCGACGATGTACCGGTCCGGCAGGAAGCGGCCGTCGGCGACCGAGTACACCTGCCGGACGGACCGCTTCTCGACGAAGCCGTTGGCGTGCAGCTCGCGGGCGATCTGCTGGGTGATCTCCCGGTTCTGCGCGGAGGAGCTGCGGCCGAAGTGGTCGAAGGTGAGCCGGAACCCCTCGTAGACCGCCCGCTGCTGCTCGTGCGCCCGGGCGCAGAACTCGGCAACGGGCAGGCCGGCCTCCTGGGCGGCCAGCTCGGCCGGGGTGCCGTGCTCGTCGGTGGCGCAGATGTACAGCACCTCGTGGCCGCGCCGGCGCAGGTAGCGCGCGTACACGTCCGCCGGGAGCATCGACCCGACCATGTTGCCCAGGTGCTTGATCCCGTTGATGTACGGAAGCGCGCTGGTGATCAGCTGTCGGGTCATCCCGGGTGCTCCAGTGCCGGTGCGGTGGTCTCGGGCCCTGTCTGCGCCTCACCGTACGCGCGCGGGGCGGCCGAGGCCGCTCATTTCGGCGCCTCGAGGGCGAGGTGTGTCCAGACGACGCCGGCCCGGCCGTGGGCGTCGGCGCGCTCGCTGCGGTGCACCTCGGCCAGGCCGCAGGCGGCGGCCAGGGCCGCGGTCTCGTCCGGCCCGACGTCGAACATCCGCCGACCGGCCGGCACCGGCCCGCTCCGCAGCAGCATGAGCACCCGCCCGCCGGGGGCGAGCAGCTGCGCGATCCGCCGCATCCCGCGCTCGCGCTCCGGCCGGTCCAGGTGCATCCACACCGCGGTCACCAGGATGAGCTCGAACTCGCCGTTCGTGTTGGGCAGTTCGGGCAGCGAGTCGGCCAGCCACGGGAAGCCCCGGTGCACCCGCAGCTCGACGGTGGGGTCGACCGCCAGCACGCGGTGGCCGCGTGCCGCCAGCGCCGCCGCGTCCCGCCCCGTCCCCGCACCGACGTCCAGCACCCGGCCGGGCCGCTCCGGCACCAGGTGCAGCACCTGGGCGTGCACCTCCTCGAAGCCCACGCTCTCGTACTGCACCGCCAGCGCCGCCGCGTCCTCGCGGTAGCCGGCCGCCGAGTCCGGCCGATCGTCCGTCACCATCCCGCCATCGTCACACGATCGAGGCCAGGGCGTCGCCCGGTTGACGCGGGGCGGTCGGCGCGGGGGCGTCGCCGCGCGGGCGGTCTGCTCTACTGTCGGCAGCGCCGCCGGCCCGCTGCCGCCGGCCGTCCGACCGCCGCCGACGACCGAGGGACGGGCCCCGCACGTGCCGACCGCACCCGTGATCCGCATCAACGTCCCGGGATCGTTCCCGTGGGGCGTCTTCCACGAGCGGCACCCCGAACTCGTCCGGCAGGTGCTGGCGGTGCGGCCGTACGGGCCGGCCGAGCGGGCCGCGGTGGAACGGCTGCTCGCGGAGAGCACCGGCGGCGTCCTGGAGCGTCCCGGCGACGACGCCCACGACCACGCCGACTGGCTGGCGTGGGGCGCCGGCCTGTGGGGCCGACCGTGGCGCGAGGCGCCCTTCCTGTGGGCGGAGAGCTGGTTCTACCGACGGCTGCTCGACGCCACCGGGTACTTCAGGCCGGGGCCCTGGCAGGGCATCGACCCCTTCGCACCCTTCAAGGACGCCGAGCTGGCCGGCGAGGCGGTGGACGGGGAACTCGCCGCCCTCGGCGAACTCGCCGGCCTGCCCGCGGGGCCGCGGGCCCGGGCCCTGCTGTCCTCCGCACTCTGGGGCAACCGCGCCGACCTCAGCTTCCGGATGACCGCCGAGTCCGCCGGAGAGGCGGCCGCCGGCCTCGTCGCCGACGACACCCCCGCACTCCTGGCCGCACTGGACCGGGCCCGGGGCCGTACGGTCTGCGTCGTCGCCGACAACGCCGGCCGGGAACTGCTGCCCGACCTCGTCCTCGTCGACCACCTCCTCGCCGAGGTCCGGACGGCCCGGGTCGTCCTGTACGTGAAGCCCCGGCCGTACTTCGTCTCCGACGCCACCATGGCGGACGTCCTCGCCACGGTCGACCGCCTCCGGACGGCCGCCCCCGCCCCCGCCCGGGCGGTGGGAGACCGCCTCTGGCAGGCGATGGAGAGCGGCGCCCTGCGGATCGGGACGCACCCGTTCTTCTGCGCGCCGCTGCCCTACCGCGACATGCCCGACGACCTCCGCGCCGAACTCGCCGGCGCAGCCGTGACGGTCCTCAAGGGCGATCTCAACTACCGCCGCCTGGTGGGCGACCGCCACTGGCCGCCGACCACCCCGTTCGCCGAGGTGGCAGGACACTTCCCCTCCGCGGTCGCCGCCCTGCGCACCCTGAAGTCCGACGTCGCCGTCGGCCTGGCCCCCGCCACCGTCGCCCGCCTGGACACCGTCCACCCGGCCTGGCGCACCGCGGGCACCCATGCCCTCGTCCAGCTCCACGATCCGGTCTGACCGGCACAGCAGGGGCCCTGGCACCCGTACGGGTCACTGGCCTGCGGCAGCCGCGGTGCCCGGACGGAGGACTGCGCCTCTCGCGCTCCTCAGGGCGTCGCGGACCATGGCCGCCCCGCGGCGGGTGGCCGCCGCACCGTTGCCGACCGCGATCGTTCTCGTGCCGAGACCCGCACAGGCGCGGCAGATTCCGGGCTGCGGCACCGGGTCGTGGCACTTGCCGCACTCCGAGTACCGCGCAACCGCCGGCTCCTGGGGCCCGGCTCCGGAGGCATCAGGTGCTGAAGGCGATAGCGAAGCATCCCCAAGGCCGAGTGGACCCGGGCGGGCAGGCGCGGCAGCAGGGCCTGGGCCAGGTCGGCCGGTCCGCTGCCGCGTTCCAGCCAGCTGGCGACCAGGGGCGCCAACTCCCGCGCCTCGGCCAGGCCGAGGCGCAGCCGGGGCTCCGGCCGGAGCACCCGGAACAGCACGGCCGAGCCCTCGTCCGCCCGAGCGTCCGTCTGCCTGTCGGCCGGACTGCCCACCGCCCTCCCGCTGTTCTTCACCGCGGACCGCCCGGCCGACCCGCCCGCGGGCGGCCTGTTCGCCGATCTGCGCACCCACTTCCTCGCCGCGGAATCGCCGGCCGGGCAGGACGTCCTCGACGTGCTCGCCGACTGGACCCGGATCGGCTCGGACGGGCTGTGCATGGTCGCCGTCCAGCACGCGGGCGACGACGAGGGCTCGGTCTGGGCCGTCCACCCGCGCACCGGCAGCGGGCGCTTCGTCAACAGCTCGGTCTCCGCCTTCGTGCGCAGCCTCGCACTGCTCGCCTCCACCTGGCCCGTCCTGGCCGGGCTCGACCCGTACGACGCCGCGGCAGCCCTGGAGAAGCTCCAGACCGAGCTGGCCGAAATCGACCCGCAGGCCTTCCACCGGGACACCACCTGGTGGTCGGTCCTGCTCGAGCAGATGTGGCACGGCCTCCTCTGACCCCATCCGGTCTCCCGGCCCGGCACCGTACTCGCCCTCCGCGCGTGCAGATCCGGTGCAGGGCGCCCGGGAAGGTCCGGACAGGGCGAAAGCCCCAGGCCGACGGCCTGGGGCTTTCCACTGGAGCGGGCGAAGGGAACCGGGATGGCCCGGTCACCGGGAAGCGGCGGGGATCTTGATGCCGGCTGTCGGCTCGTCCCCGTCCTTCGCCGCCGGGGGCGCCTTGGTGAGGGTGCAGACGCCGTCCACGCACTGACGCTCCAGACGGCCGCGGGAAACGGTCTGCACCAGGCCGACCATCCAGCAGGTGGGGCAGCCGCGGAAGGCGATCAGGGCCAACGGGGCCGCCAGCAGGGTGGCCGGGCCGACGACGGGCACCAGGCCGATCGAGCCGATGATCAACCCGAAGCCGATGGCGCCGCGCGCCAGGTGGCGCAGGACGGACTTGCTGGCGAAGTCCGCCCCCTGCACGGGCTTCATGGTGTTGACGGTCATGAGTCTCCTCCGACTGGCTGGTCGATGGCTCGGTCGGCGGTTTGATCGGTCACTGCCAGCGAGTGACGCAGTGCTGCGCGCGCTCTGTGCAGCCGCGATTTCATCGCGGCGCTGCTCAGACCGAGCGCATGGGCGACGGTCCTGCCGGGCAGGCCCTGCACGTCCCGCATGATGAAGACCTGCTGCTGGTCACGGGGCAGGGCACAGACCGCAGCCGCGATCCGCTCCACCTCCAGCCTGTGCAGCGCCGCATCCTCGGCGGACGGTTCCGCGGACGCCTCCGGTCCGGCCGACGCCCCGTCGCTCCGCGGGACGAGCAGCCGCACCTGCCGGAGGCACTCGTTGCGCACGATCCGGAACATCCACGAGGCAAGCGCACCGGTGGCCCGCAAGGTGCCGATCTTCCGGTAAAGGATGATCAGCGCCTCCTGCGCCGCGTCCTCCGCGTCCTGCGGTGAGGCGCACAGCGATACGGCGAACTTGCGCACATGAGGCTGCGATTTCATGACGACGGCGGTGAGCGAGGTGACGTCGCCGTCCTGAGCGGCCTTGATCAGCCGCTCGTCCGGCCAGGGGAAGCGTTGGTTCATTTGCTGCTCACACTCGGAAGGCGTCCCGTGCACAGGCACCGGTCAGCCTCGGCCCTTGTAGCGCCGCATCAGGTGCCAGGTGCACGCGCCCACGAGCAGGGCTCCGACCACTACGAGGCCAGTGACCATCATTGGTGTCCTCCCGGTTCCGCCGACCCGTTCGGCCGGCACACGGATAAGAGACGGGGAGGTCCGGAAAGGATTCACCTCCAGCGCTGCCGCAAGGCCCGCGCGGCTTTCACCTGGAGGCGTCTCCTGAGTTGCCGGGCGATCGGGCCCGTGTCGTGATTGCTCACAAGAGGGAATCGGGCTGATGGCAGCTCAGTCCTGCCGGGGCCGGGGTCGAGCTCCGGTGCGGAGCTTGTGCAATCCAGCACGCGCCCGCTCGAAGGCCGGCAGGCGGCCCGCGATCCTGGCACAGGACCTCGGGGTGCCGTGCATGCGGGCACGCGAGTACGTCTCAGGTGCCCGCAACGACGGTCGGCTGGAGGACTGGGGATGGCGAAGCAGGCTGCTTCGGCTGCGGGCACACGAAGTGCCGCAGCGAAGATCGCCTTCGCGCTGGGGCTGGTGCTCTTCGCGCAGGCCTTGCTCGCGCTGTCCCTTGTCAGTGCCCAGCAGCTGCTCGTGCCGAGGAACATGCCCTTCGGTGTGACCGGGCCGCCCTCGCCCGTGGTCGCCGAGGTCGCGTCCAGAACCGGGCTGGACCTGACCAGCTATCCGAGCGCCTCAGCCGTGACGGATGCGGCCGATCGGGGCGAGCTGTACGGCGCATACGTCAGCGGCGGTTCGGCCGACACGTTGATCGTGGTTCCGTCGAAGAGCTTCTTCGCCCAGACCGAGCTGGAGCCGGCATTCGTCGATGCGGCACACAAGCTGGGTCGCCCGGTAACCGTCCAGACCGTCAAGCCGCTCGCCTCCACCGACCCGGTCGGCGCAGTGACGTCGCTGTTGCTGCTGCCGCTGCTGATCGGCGGATACCTGGCCGCCGTACTGGTCTACAAGGCGGCCCACGGCACCGCCGCCGCGCCGTGGCGCGCGGCCATCCTGGCCGGATACGCGCTGGTCGGCGCGCTGCTCACCGACCTGATCGCCGGATTGGGGATCGGCGCGTACGCCAGCAGCCACTTCTGGCCGCTGCTGCCGTGCTTCTGGCTCATCACCTCGGCGGTGGCACTGGCCGCTGCCGCGCTGCAGGCCATGGTGGGCAAGATGGGCACCCTGCTCGTGGCGGTGCTCTTCATCGTCATCGGCGGCCCGCCCGCCGGCGGGCTGGGCACCTACCTGCTGCCGGTCTACTGGCGCAACATCGGCGTGATCCTCCCGCCGCAGAGCGCGGTCACCCTGATCAACCACGTGCTCTACTTCGGCGGGAGTGACATCTCCACCCCGCTCGTCGTCCTGTTCCTCTACGCCTTCGCCGGCACGGCCGTCATCGCCTGGTACGGCCGCATCCGACCGGCCAGGGCGGCAGCCCGGAAGCCCGACGCAGCGGCGTCGACCGCCCCTGCAGCGAATCCTCCCGACCGCCGGCGCGCCCTGATCGGAATCCTCGTGGCGCTGGGTATCTGCGCCGTCATGCAGTGCCTGTTCGCGACCAACTACATGAGCGCCTCGCACGCCCCCAAGGCCACCAACCTGCCGTTCGGTGCGGTCGGCGCCTCCCCCGTCCTGGCCGCGGCCGAGAAGAGCATCTCCCTGAAGGTCACCCAGTACCCGAACGAAGCCGCCGCCAAGACCGCGATGGACGAAGCCCGGCTCTTCGGCGCGCTGATCTCCTCGGGCACCTCGAACACCCTGATCGTGGTGCCGTCCATGAGCGACCTGGCACCGCTCGACCTCGCGGTGAAGTTCGAGGACGCGGCCAAGGCCACCGGCCAGACCCTGACGGTGCAGCAGTACGCCCCGACACCACTGGCGGCCAAGGACCCCTTCGGCCTGGTCCAGGGGCTCATGCTGGTCCCGCTGCTCATCGGCGGATACATGAGCTCGACCCTGCTCATGGCCGCGACCGGGAGGGCGGCCGGCCGCTGGCGAGCCGCCCAGCTCGCCGGATTCGCCGTCGTGAGCGGCCTCGTCATCGATGTGATCGTGTGCTACTGGCTGCAGGGGTTCCCCAGCAGCAAGTTCTGGATCACCTGGCCGATCTGCTCGCTGATCGTCGCCGTGGTCGCCTTCGTCGCAGCGATCCTGCAGAAGCTGCTCGGGCCGGTGGGCACCCTGGTGACCGTCGTCGTGATCATCCTGTTCGGCAACCCGTCCTCCGGCGGCGCGACCGGAGTGCCGTACCTGCCCGCCTTCTGGCGTGACATCGGGCCCTACCTGCCACCTCGCAACGGCTACATCCTGCTGCACCACACGATCTACTTCGACGGCCACGGAACCGGCCAGGCCCTGACCACCCTGCTCGTCTACCTGGGCGTCGCCGCCGCCGTCCTCATTGTGCTCGACCTGCGCCGCCCCGAAGCCACGGTGCCCGCCGACGCCACCGAAGCCGCGGCCGTGGCCGTCCCCATCGGCGCCACGCCGTGACTGTTCTGTCCTGCAAGCCGAGAGCCGGCGGGGGCCGGTAACCGGTGACTCGGTACGGTTCAGCGCGTCGCCTTGCGCTCGCGGGTGGTGGAGCGGTTCTACCCATCTGCCCGCCCCGGCAAGGAGCGCTTCCCGCGGCGCCTGATCGCCGAACGCCGGGTCGCCTTCGTGAAGGTCGGACCCCACGTCCGCATCTCTGCGGCGGTCCTCGCCGACTACATCGCGGCCAACACGGTCCAGCCGGTCGCTGTCCGCCGGACCCGTCTGCGGAGAGCTGCCTGACGGCCAACAGCAAGGGCTGCAAGCGCAGTTTCGGTGCTGTCCGCCAGTACCGCTCCGGCCGGTGGACGGCGTCCTACCGCGCGCCCGACGGGCAGGAGACCGCTCGCCGGAGACCTTCGGGACGAAGAAGGCCGCCGAAATCTGGCTCTCCCGGATCGAAGCCGACCCGTCCCGCCGCGACTGGCGCGACCCGAACGCCGGCAGGGTGAGCTTCGAGGAGCTCCTGAAGAAGCACATCCTGCCCATCTTCGGGCCTGGGACTTGGACGAGATCACTCCTTCGCGTGTGCGCACCTGGCGGGCGAACTGGCCAATGGCAGGCGGGTCCTGGGCGGGACCGAGCCCGAGGACACCATGGTGCGCGCGGGGCAGTCGTCCGAGCGCGCCGCGATGATCTACCGGCACTCGGACCTCGATCGACAGAGGGAGATCGCCGAGGCGCTCGACGCCCGCGTCCAGGCACACCGGAAGTCCGTCCGGGAGCGATCTGGTGCGGATCCGGTGCAAGGCACCCGAAGAGGTCTGGACAAAGCAGAAACCCCAGGCCATTGACCTGGGGTTTCTCGCTGGAGCGGGCGACGAGAATCGAACTCGCGCTCTAAGCTTGGGAAGCTCATGTTCTACCATTAAACTACGCCCGCATCTGACGACCCGTCAGGGATCGCCCGATCAAGCACCACTGTACCCCATCCGCGATGCGGCACGGGGCCTGGCGTGGACGCGCCGCCGGGCCGGTGCAGGCGGGTGCCCGAGGGGCGTACTGTGTGGGCCGTTCCGGCCGCGGGAGGCGGCGAGCCGCCACATGGAATGTCCGGAACATCCCCTAATGTGACGCTGGCGCCGCCCGGGCGGGCCACGGCAGCCGTGCGGGGCCGCCGTACAGGCCGCGCCGGGGGCGCGAGGCGGACGGGGACCACGGGGAAGTATGGGAAGGGGATCGATGGAGCAGCGCACCGTCGTTCGTTGTGCCGAAGGGCACCTGTTCAGCACCACCACGTTCCCGATGCAGAATCTCGGCGCCGCCCGGCTGGGGCCGGGCAGACTCATCCGGTGTCCGCAGTGCGGACGCCTGCGGAGCTCGGTGCCGGCGGACGTGAGCGAGCTGTCCGGAGCGCAACTGGCGCGCGCCATGCGGCTGGAGGCCGTGGAATTCCTCGCCTGAGAGGGTTCGGGCGGGTCGCGGGGCCCCGGGCGGATCGGACCTGATTCGTCCGGGGCCCCGCATTGCCTTTAACCTCGACTGCGTGCTGCTCTCTGACAAGGACATCCGGACGGAAATCGACAAGGGCCGGGTCGTGATCGACCCGTTCGACCCTGCGATGGTCCAGCCCTCCAGCATCGACGTCCGGCTGGACCGCTTCTTCCGGGTGTTCGAGAACCACCGCTACCCGCACATCGACCCCTCCGAGGAGCAGCCGGACCTGACCCGGCTGGTCGAACCGGAGGGTGACGAGGCCTTCATCCTGCACCCCGGCGAGTTCGTGCTGGCCTCGACCTTCGAGGTGATCACGCTGCCGGAGGACGTGGCCTCGCGCCTGGAGGGCAAGTCCAGCCTGGGCCGGCTCGGCCTGCTGACCCACTCCACGGCCGGCTTCATCGACCCCGGCTTCAGCGGCCACGTCACGCTGGAGCTGTCGAACGTGGCCACCCTGCCGATCAAGCTCTACCCGGGCATGAAGATCGGTCAGCTGTGCCTGTTCCGCCTCTCCTCGCCGGCCGAGCACCCGTACGGCTCGGAGCGGTACGGCTCGCGCTACCAGGGCCAGCGCGGCCCGACGCCGTCCCGCTCGTACCTGAACTTCCACCGCACCCGGGTCTGAGGCCGGGCCGCGTCCCGCGGCCTCCGGGGAGCGCAGCGCCAGTGGGCCGCCGATCGGTGATCGGCGGCCCACTGGTGTGTCCGCGGCGGCCGGTGGCTGCGCCCCGGCCGCTTCGTCGCGGTTACTTCTTCTCGGCCAGGCAGAGGACGAACTTGTCGCTGTACAGCTGCTGGGCGAGGCCGGCGGTGGAGCCCTCGACGTTGTTGCAGGCGTCCGGGTCGAAGGAGTTGTCGACGACCGAGATCACCTTGTAGTTGGCGTCGGCGCTGCCGCAGTCGACGGTGTCGACCTTGGGGTCGTTGTCGCTGCCGGTCACCTTGACGCACTCGCCGGGCTTGGCGTGCACCGGCTTGTCTGAGGTCGCGTAGCCGATGCCGAGGCCGAGGCCGATCTTGACGGCGATGATCAGCACCACGGTGCCGACACCGATGAGGATCTTCTTGAGCGGGCTCTTCTTCGGCGCGAGCACGGTCTGCTGGGCGGCCTGGGCGTAGCCGTCGGGCAGCTGGCCCGGAGCCTGGCCGTAGCCCGGCGCGGGCTGGCCGTACGCGGGCGCGGGCTGGCCGTAGGCGGGGGCGGGCTGACCGGGGGCGGCAGGCTGCCCGTAGCCCTGGGCGGGGCCGAAGGCGCCCTGCGCCGACGGGTCGGTGGGCGTGCCCTGGGGCGGCTGCGGGGTCGTCATGGTCTTCCTCGGCTGGGTGCGGGCTACTGAGTGCACGCGAACGCTACCGAGGGCCACCCCGCCCCGCGCCGAACAATTCGAACAATTGCCGCATAACTGCAGTGCGTTACCGATCTGCAACCGGAAAGGGGTGCAAACCGGGAACCCCTGCCCGCCCCCGCGAGTTCAGCCGCGCTTCGGCCGGGTGACGGCGACCAGCTCGCTGCCGTCCTCGGAGAGGGTCAGTTCGGTGCGCAGCTCGGCGAGCTCCCCGAGGTGGTGCAGGTGGGTGCCGCCGCAGAAGATCCGGGCGGGGCCGGCCGGGAGCTCGCAGTGCCACTGGCGGCGGGCGGTGAGCTCGGGCCCGGGCACCTCGACGGCGATCGGGGCGTCGGCGGCCACCCAGGCGGCGAGCTGTGCGTTGACGGCCTCGGTGAGCGAGGGCAGGGCGTCGGCGAGCGCCGGGAAGTCCTCGCCGGCCTCGGTGGTGAAGCCCTTCTTCCGGAGCGACTTGCCGAGCCGGTAGGTGTCGGTGCTGGCCTCGGTGTCCATCACCGAGGAGGCCATGGCGAGGCTGTCGAAGTCCGGGTTGCCGAAGGCGTCGCTGCGGCCCGGGTCCTTGCGCCAGCGCGGGGCGAGGGCGGCGTTGAGGGCGAGGGCGAGCAGGTGGCAGCCGCTGTGCGAGGCGGAGAGCAGGCCGCGGCGCTCGGCGTCGACGGCGAGTTCGGCGGTCCTGCCGACGGCGTCCGCGGGCTCCTGCTCGACGATGTGCAGCACCAGCCAGGACCACTCCTCGTCGCCGCGCCGCACCGGGATGTCGGCGCCGACCAGGAGCTCCCCGCCGGCCGGGCCGACCGCGCCGGTCAGGCAGTCGACCACCGGGTGGGCGACCCCGTCGACGGTGAGCGTGCCGAGGTCGGCGGGCTGGTCGGGCCAGGTGTGGTCGAGCGGGTGGAACGGCGTCGCCTCGGTGACGACGGCGTACCGGCCGCCGTCCAGCGGGTGCACGGCGAGCACCTGCGAGGTGCCGGCCACCGCGCCGGACGGGAAGCTGACGTGGGTGGTGGGGAGGGTCATGAGGGTGGCTCCGTGCACTGCGGGCAGAACTGCGCGGTCAGAAGAGGACAGACCGTCCACCCTATCGCCGCGGCCCGTTCCGCTCCGAGCATGCCGCCGGCCGGCACCCCGGGGAGGGGCGCCGGCCGGCGGGACACGGCGTCGGCAGGCGGCGTCAGCTCAGCGTCGGCAGCTTGATGAGGACGAGCAGGGCCAGCAGCTGCAGCGCGGCCGCCCCGGCGGCCTTGCCCCAGGGCAGGTCGTGCACCCGGCGGACCATCGTGGTGAGCAGCACCGCACAGACCAGCCAGGTCGCCCAGCCGACCACCTGGACGGCCATGTTGTCGGCGGGCAGGAACAGCGCGAGCAGCAGCCGCGGGGTGTCGCTCGTCCAGCCGATCAGCACGGCCAGGCCCACGGTGGACTGCCACGGGCCGTCGCCGCCGAGCTGGCGGGCCAGCGCGTAGGTGACCGCGCCGAGCATCGCGCCGGCCAGGGCGAAGCCGATCGCGGCGGCGATCAGTGCCCAGGCGGCGACGGAGAAGGTGGAGTTGACGATGTCGTCGTGGGTGGCGCCCATGCCGAGCACGGCGAGCACGCCGTAGACCAGCGAGACGGTGAGGGCGGGCAGCCAGGCCTGGTGGTCCCGCATCCGGTCGAAGGTGCGGGCCGGCTCGCGGTAGATCCCGACGAGCAGTTCCTTCCAGGTCGGGCGGGGCCCGGCGACGCGCGGGGCGACCTGGCCGCCCGCGCGGTACACGGCGACGTTGTCCTGGGCCCCGTAGCCGTCCTGGCCGTACCCCTCGGGCCCGTACCCCTCGGCGCCGTAGCCGTCGGGGCCGTACGGGTCCTGGCCGACCGGGAAGGCGCGGGTGTGCCCCTGCGGCTCCTCCCCGTAGCCGTCGGCGTACGGGGCGCCGTAGCCGGCCTGGTACGGCTCGCCGCCGTAGCCCGGGGCGTCTCCGCCCGGGGCGTTGCTGCCGGGGTGCGCCTGGTACGGCGCGGTGAAGTACTCGGGCTCCCCCGTGGGCCCGCCGCCCGGCTGCTGCCGCGGCGGCGGGCCGGCGGGCGCGGACCATCCCTGCCGGGGGTCGGCGCCCCGCCCGTTGTCGTATCGATTGCCAGCCACGCCTCGACGGTACCTGCTCCGACTGACCGGCCGTCGGTTGATCAACGGCCGGGCACCGGATTGCAGCCGTCCTGTGACGAGGCCGGCTCCCGGTCCGCCGCGGGGGCGGGCCGGGAGCCGGTCAGCGGGGGTTCAGCGCTGGGCGCCGATGGCCGGGCCGTGCACGGTGACGGCCGGGGTCTCGCCGGCCGGGCAGCCGCCGGGGCCGGCGGTGGTGCGGACGGCGCCGACCGGCAGCAGCGTGCCGCAGGCGATCCGCAGGCCGCTGGGCAGCTCGTTGTCGGACTCCACGGTGGCGCCGTCGCCGATCACGGCGCCGTCCAGCGAGGTGCGGGCGCCGATGACGGCGTACGCGCCGACGATGGAGTCCTTCACGTACGCGTCGGCCCCGATCACCGCGCCGGGCAGGATGACGCTGCCCTCGACGATCGCGCCGGCCTCGATCTCGGCGCCCTCGGAGACGACGGTGCCGTTGCTGAGCACGGCGCCCGGGTCGACCTGGGCACCGGGGAGCAGCAGGGCCTCGCCGGTCGGGCCCGGGACGGCCGGGGAGTCGACCTTGCCGAGCACCAGGTCTGCGGAGCCGCGGACGAACGCGCCCGGGGTGCCGAGGTCCAGCCAGTACGAGGTGTCGACGACACCGCGCAGCAGTGCGCCGGTGGAGAGCAGCTCGGGGAAGGTCTCGCGCTCGACGGAGACCTCCCGGCCGGGCGGAATCCGGTCGATCACCGAACGGGTGAAGACGTAGCAGCCCGCGTTGACCTGGTCGGTGACGATCTGCTCCGGGGTCTCCGGCTTCTCCAGGAACTCCAGCACCCGGCCGTTCCCGTCGGTGGGCACCAGTCCGAAGGCGCGCGGGTCCTCGACCCGGGTCAGGTGGAGGGTGACGTCGGCGCCGGCGGCGACGTGGCCTCGTCTTTCGCGGTTTTCTTGATCGTCTTGTGGGCTACGCGGCTGCGGCGGCCCAGGCCCGGTGGACGGCGGCGATTTCGTGGTCGGTGGGCTGACCTGCGTGTTCGGGCATATTCCTGGCCGCAATGACGGTGCGCCGGAGCTTGACGACCATGTCCTGGAAGGACGGGGTGGTCTTGGTGGTGTACCAGGGGGCGCGGGCCCGGTGCTCGGCGACGTCGGCGGGGTGGTGGCCGTGAAGGGCGTACCAGATGACGGTGAGGCTGTAGACGTACAGGCCGAACGGCACGGTGCGCTCGACCGCCGCCCGGACCCTGTTCTGGGCCTGGCCGACGTCCAGGTGTTCGCGGACTTCCTCGAAGGTGGTCTCGATCGACCAGCGGCCGGCGTAGCGTTCCACCAGCTCGGCGGCGGGGGTGGTCAGGTCGGTGGTGACCAGGGCCAGGTCGAAGGGCTTGGTCGAGCCCGGGTCGCGGACGAGCAGGACGCGGATGGTGCGGGTGTGGAAGCTGCCGTACCACAGGCAGACGAGCTCGGCGATGTGCACGGTCGCGGGCGGCCGGTTGTACCGGGTGACGGTGTGCGCGGTGAAGACTGCCTGCTCGGCCCAGCTCTTCGGGGTGCCGATCTTGGCGCCCTTCAGGCACGGCCGGCCACGGCGGCCGGTCGGCGGCGGGGCGAGTTCGTACAGGGCGGCGTTGACCGGCAGCCGGCACGTCCACGTCACCGTGCCGGGCAGCTCGCGCAGGGCGCGGCCGTGGTAGGCGCCGTCGGCCACCACGTCGATCCGCCGGTCGGTGAACGCGCGGGCCAGCAGCGCGACCAGGTCGAGGGCGAGATCGACTTTCGTCTTCCCCTGTTTGGGGCGCCACAGCCGGGCCAGGATGGGCAACGCGATCGGGCGGGTGAGGAAAGGCAGGCGCACCACCAGGGCGACCACCACGAAGCAGGTCCCCCGCCCGATGGGCTTCGGTCCGGTGGCCGCACCGTCGTACTGCCACGCGGCACCGAAGACCTTGCGCCCCGTGCGCTTGAACAGCGTGTCGTCGACGGCGACCTGCAGCGCAGCCCCCGCGGGCAGCAGCCGCTCCACGATCAGACGGGCCAGCACGAGGCCGACCCGGTCCAGGTCCCACACCCCGGCGGCGAAGAACCGGTGGGCCCGGTCGTGCGGCCACCGGGCCGACAGTCCGGCGCCGGTCAGCATCCCGGTCACCGTCCGCCGCCCAGTACGTGTCACCGTCCCCGTGACCAGCGCCGCGAGCGTCTCGAACGACGGCGCGGTGAAGCAATCCCGGAAGACCGCCAGCACGAGTAACAGCGAAGGGGGTACGGTCCCCGGTGGAAGCATCGACGGCCCCTCGACAGAGGTCGACGGCCCCTCGACAGAGGTGGAACAGACCCGTCGATGCTTCCGCACGTCTACGACACAAGCCCCCTCTTTCGATCATGAAAACCGCGAAAGACGAGTCGGCGGTCCGGTGGACCCACCGGCCCGGGTATGCCGCTGCCGGTGTGCGCTGTGCCCCCGCCGTCGCTCATGGGCGCACATGCTAGGGCATGTCAAGGCACGTGGATGCCCCCGGACGGCGGGCGGACGTGCGCCGGCCCCGTGCGCCGGGAGGGGCGCACGGGGCCGGTGCGGTGGTGCCGGGGTGTCAGGCCTCGACGCGCTCGGGCTCGGGCTCGACCGGCTGGGCCTTGACGGAGTCGAGCAGCAGCTGGGCCACGTCGACGACCTTCAGGTGCTCCTTGGCCGCGCCCTCGTTCTTCTTGCCGTTGACCGAGTCGGACAGCATGACGAGGCAGAACGGGCAGGCGGTGGAGACGATGTCCGGGTTGAGGGACAGCGCCTCGTCCACGCGCTCGGTGTTGATGCGCTTGCCGATCCGCTCCTCCATCCACATCCGCGCGCCGCCGGCGCCGCAGCAGAAGCCGCGCTCCTTGTGGCGGTGCATCTCCTGCTGGCGCAGACCGGGGACCTTGTCCATGATCTCGCGCGGCGGGCTGTAGACCTTGTTGTGGCGGCCCAGGTAGCAGGGGTCGTGGTAGGTGATCAGGCCCTCGACGGGGTTGACCGGGATCAGCTTGCCCTCGTCGATGAGGTGCTGCAGCAGCTGGGTGTGGTGGATGACCTCGAAGTGGCCGCCCAGCTGCGGGTACTCGTTGGCGATGGTGTTGAAGCAGTGCGGGCAGGTGGCCACGATCCGCTTGACCGGGGCGTCCTCGAGCGCGGCGTTCAGCGTCTCGACGTTCTGCGCGCCGAGCATCTGGAAGAGGAACTCGTTGCCCAGGCGGCGGGCGGAGTCACCGGTGCAGGACTCCTCCTTGCCGAGGATGGCGAACTTCACGCCCGCGGTGTGCAGCAGCTCGGCGAAGGCCTTGGTGGTCTTCTTGGCGCGGTCCTCCAGGGCGCCGGCGCAGCCGACCCAGTAGAGGTACTCGACCTCGGCGGGGTCGATGTCCTCGCCGATCACCGGCACCTCGATGCCGGTCTCCTTCTTGAGCTCCTTGACCCAGTCGAGGCGGGCCTTGGTGGCCATGCCCCACGGGTTGCCCTTGTTCTCCAGGTTCTTGAGCATCGTCCCGGCCTCGGTCGGGAAGGAGCTCTCGATCATGACCTGGTAGCGGCGCATGTCGACGATGTGGTCGATGTGCTCGATGTCGACCGGGCACTGCTCGACGCAGGCGCCGCAGGTGGTGCAGGACCACAGCACGTCCGGGTCGATGACACCGCCCTCCTCGGCGGTGCCGATCAGCGGGCGCTCGGCCTCGGCGAGGGCCGCGGCGGGGACGTCCTTCAGCTGCTCGGAGGTGGCCTTCTCCTCGCCCTCCATGTCCTTGCCGCCACCGGCGAGCAGGTAGGGGGCCTTGGCGAAGGCGTGCTCGCGCAGGCTCATGATCAGCAGCTTGGGCGAGAGCGGCTTGCCGGTGTTCCAGGCGGGGCACTGCGACTGGCAGCGGCCGCACTCGGTGCAGGTGGAGAAGTCGAGGATGCCCTTCCAGGAGAAGTGCTCGACCTGGGAGACGCCGAAGACGGCGTCCTCGGCCGGGTCCTCGAAGTCGATCGGCTCGCCGCCGCTGGTCATCGGGCGCAGGGCGCCGAGCGCGGTGCCGCCGTCCTCCTCGCGCTTGAAGTAGATGTTGAAGAACGCGAGGAAGCGGTGCCAGGCCACACCCATGGAGGGGTTGATGCCGATGGTGGTCGCCCACGCGAAGGAGATGCAGATCTTCAGCATCGCGAAGAGGTAGATCAGGTTGGTCAGCGTCGCGGTGGACAGGCCCTTGAAGGCCAGCACCAGCGGGTACGAGACCAGGTACGCGGCCTCGTACCCGTGCACGCCGGCGAGCGCGCCCTCCAGGCCGCGGAGGATCATGATGCAGAGGCCGATGCCGAGGATCGTGTACTCGACGTAGAAGGCCTGCCAGGCGATGGATCCGGCGAAGCGGGACTTGCGGCCCGAGCGGGACGGCAGGCTGAGCAGCCGGATGACGATCAGCACCGCGATGCCGAGCGTGGTGAAGGTGCCGACGAGCTCGGTGAAGATCTCGAACGGCAGCCAGTGCCCGATGACGGGCAGCACGAACTCCGCGTCGAAGAGCTGGCCGAAGGCGGTGACCAGGGTGGTCACCAGGGTGAAGAAGCCGATGGCGACGAACCAGTGGGCGATGCCCACGATGCCCCACCGGTTCATCCGGGTGTGCCCGAGGAACTCGGTCGCCACCGTCTTCACCCGGCCCACCGGCTGCCCGGTGCGGGTGCCGTCCGGCTGGCCGGTCTTCACGACCTTGTAGATGTACGCGGCCGCCCGGGCGGCGAGCGCAGTGCCGATCACAGTGGTGACCAGCGAGATGACGATCGCTGCTAGCTGCATCGGCTCTCCGTCTCCAGCGGCTCTGTCAAGGAATCGATTCAAGTGTACTGGTCGGTAACTTATCGACCCAACGCCCGGACATTACCGTCCCGTAGCACCTGTCCAGAAGATGCTCAAGGTATGGCGACAGTCACTAAGGACATACTCACCCATCCGGCGGCACCCGCGGAGGGCGGCACTCCGCAGACGCGCCGACCAGGCTCGCAGCCCGCCCCCTGATCCCAGCCGCGCAGAAAAGTTGAGCGGCGCCGACTCATGGCTGTTGACGCTGCCCGGTCGGTCATGCATGCTTGAGCCCGTAACGCTCAACTTCTCCGTGGAGGTATCTACGATGGCACGCGCGGTCGGCATCGACCTCGGTACGACGAACTCTGTCGTCAGTGTTCTTGAGGGCGGTGAGCCCACGGTCATCACCAACGCCGAGGGCGCTCGGACCACGCCGTCCGTCGTCGCCTTCGCCAAGAACGGCGAGGTCCTGGTGGGTGAGGTCGCCAAGCGCCAGGCGGTCACCAACGTGGACCGGACCATCCGGTCGGTCAAGCGCCACATGGGCACCGACTGGAAGATCAACCTGGACGGCAAGGACTTCAACCCCCAGCAGATCTCCGCCTTCATCCTGCAGAAGCTGAAGCGGGACGCGGAGGCCTACCTGGGCGAGACGGTCACCGACGCCGTCATCACCGTCCCGGCGTACTTCAACGACTCCGAGCGCCAGGCCACCAAGGAGGCCGGCGAGATCGCGGGCCTCAACGTCCTGCGCATCGTCAACGAGCCGACCGCCGCCGCCCTGGCGTACGGCCTCGACAAGGACGACCAGACCATCCTGGTCTTCGACCTCGGCGGCGGCACGTTCGACGTGTCCCTGCTGGAGATCGGCGACGGCGTCGTCGAGGTGAAGGCCACCAACGGTGACAACCACCTCGGTGGTGACGACTGGGACCAGCGCGTCGTCGACCACCTGGTGAAGACCTTCCAGGCCGGCCACGGCGTCGACCTGTCCAAGGACAAGATGGCCGTCCAGCGCCTCCGCGAGGCGGCCGAGAAGGCCAAGATCGAGCTGTCCTCGTCCTCCGAGACCTCGATCAACCTGCCCTACATCACGGCCTCCGCCGAGGGCCCGCTGCACCTGGACGAGAAGCTCACCCGGGCCCAGTTCCAGCAGCTGACCGCGGACCTGCTCGAGCGCTGCAAGCACCCGTTCCACAACGTCATCAAGGACGCCGGCATCGCGCTGTCCGAGATCGACCACGTGGTCCTGGTCGGCGGCTCGACCCGCATGCCGGCCGTCGCCGAGCTCGTCCGCGAGCTGACCGGCGGCAAGGACGCCAACAAGGGCGTCAACCCGGACGAGGTCGTCGCCATCGGCGCGTCCCTCCAGGCCGGTGTCCTCAAGGGCGAGGTCAAGGACGTCCTGCTGCTCGACGTCACCCCGCTGTCCCTCGGCATCGAGACCAAGGGCGGCATCATGACCAAGCTGATCGAGCGCAACACCACGATCCCGACCAAGCGCTCCGAGATCTTCACCACGGCCGAGGACAACCAGCCCTCCGTGCAGATCCAGGTCTACCAGGGCGAGCGCGAGATCGCGGCGTACAACAAGAAGCTCGGCATGTTCGAGCTGACCGGCCTGCCGCCGGCGCCGCGCGGCCTGCCGCAGATCGAGGTCACCTTCGACATCGACGCCAACGGCATCATGCACGTGGCCGCGAAGGACCTCGGCACCGGCAAGGAGCAGAAGATGACCGTCACCGGCGGCTCCTCGCTGCCGAAGGACGAGGTCGACCGCATGCGCCGCGAGGCCGAGCAGTACGCGGACGAGGACCACAAGCGCCGCGAGGCCGTGGAGACCCGCAACCAGGGCGAGCAGCTCGTCTACTCGACCGAGAAGTTCATCGCCGACAACGCCGACAAGCTGCCCGCCGACGTCAAGACCGAGGTCGAGACCGCCATCGGCGAGCTCAAGGAGGCGCTGAAGGGCGAGGACATCGCCGCCATCCGCGAGGCCACCGAGAAGGTCTCCACCACCGCCCAGAAGCTCGGCGCCGCGCTCTACGCGCAGGCCGACGCCGCCGGTGCGGCCGGTGCCGGCGAGGCCGCGGGCGCCAAGGACGACGACGTGGTCGACGCCGAGATCATCGACGACGAGAAGCCCAAGGGCGGTGCCGCATGACGGAGAAGGCGCAGGGCGGCGAGCCCGGCGACGACTCCGCCGAGGAGGCCGTCCTCAAGGCCGCCGAGGAGGCCGTGGCGGGCGCCGACGAGCTCGCCGCGGCCAAGCGCGAGGCGGGCGAGCGCACCGCGGACCTGCAGCGACTCCAGGCCGAGTACCAGAACTACCGCAAGCGGGTCGAGCGCGACCGTCTGACGGTCCGGGAGATCGCCGTCTCCAACATCCTGGAGTCGCTGATCCCGGTGCTGGACGACATCGGCCGGGCCCGCGACCACGGCGAGGTGACGGGCGGCTTCAAGTCGGTCGCCGAGTCGCTGGAGACCGTGGTCGCCAAGCTGGGCCTCCAGCAGTTCGGCAAGGAGGGCGAGCCCTTCGACCCGACGCTGCACGAGGCGCTGATGCACAGCTACTCCTCGGACGTCACCGAGGACACCTGCGTGCAGATCCTCCAGCCGGGCTACCGGATCGGCGAGCGGATCATCCGCCCGGCGATGGTCGCGGTCGCGGAGCCCCAGCCGGGCACCCAGACCACGTCCGCCCCGGACGCCGACAAGCCGGAGTCCGCCAAGGGTGACGGTGCGGCGGACAGCTGACAATCTGTGTGCTGCGGAGTCGCGCACCGACATCGTCGGGGTGCGACTCCGCAGCGCCGTGCAGACACATTTCGGGAGGTGGCGGCAGCCATGAGCACCAAGGACTACGTGGAGAAGGACTACTACAAGGTCCTCGGCGTGCCCAAGGACGCCACCGCAGCCGAGATCAAGAAGACCTACCGCAAGCTGGCCCGCGAGTTCCACCCCGACGCCAACAAGGGTGACGCCAAGGCCGAGGAGCGGTTCAAGGACATCTCCGAGGCGTACGACGTCCTCTCGGACGAGAAGCGCCGCAAGGAGTACGACGAGGCCCGCAGCCTGTTCGGCAACGGCGGCTTCCGCCCCGGCGGTGCCGGCGGCAACTACAACTTCGACTTCGGCGACCTGTTCTCCGGCTCCGGTGGGGGCGGCGGGGGCGGGATCGGCGACGTCTTCGGCGGCCTGTTCAACCGCGGCGGCCGGCAGGCCCAGCCGCGGCGCGGCTCCGACGTCGAGACCGAGGTGACGCTCGCCTTCGTCGAGGCGGTGGACGGCGCCACCGTGCCGCTGCGGATGACCAGTCAGGCCCCGTGCCGCGCCTGCGCCGGCACCGGTGCGAAGACCGGCACCACCCCGCGGGTCTGCCCGACCTGCGTCGGCGCCGGAACCGTCAGCCGCGGCCAGGGCGCCTTCGCGCTGTCCGACCCGTGCCGCGACTGCAAGGGCCGCGGCATGATCGTCGACGACCCCTGCACCGTCTGCCACGGCAGCGGCCGCGCCTCCTCCGCCCGCACCATGCAGGTCCGCATCCCGGCCGGTGTCCAGGACGGCCAGCGCATCCGCCTCAAGGGCAAGGGCGCCCAGGGCGAGCGGGGCGGCCAGCCCGGCGACCTCTACGTCACCGTGCACGTGGACGAGCACCCGGTCTTCGGCCGCAAGGCGGACAACCTCACGGTGACCGTGCCGGTCACCTTCCCCGAAGCGGCTCTCGGCGGGACGATCGAGGTCCCGACCCTGAACGGCCCCTCGGTGAAGCTCAAGCTGCCGGCCGGCAGCGCCAACGGCCTCACCCTGCGGGCCCGCGGCAAGGGCGCCACCCGCAAGGACGGCACCCGCGGCGACCTACTGGTCACCGTCGAGGTCGTCGTCCCCAAGCACGTCACCGGTGACGCACTGACCGCACTGGAGCAGTACCGCGAGGCCACCACCTCGGACGACCCGCGTGCCGCCCTCTTCAAGGCGGCGGAGGGAGCGTGACCAGATGACGACCCCCGACAGCCCGATCGGCCCCGGCATCGGCGGAGGCCTCCCCGGCGGGGCTGCGCGCCGCCCGTCCGGCGCGCGCGGCAACCCGGCTCCGCAGTACGTCCTGACCGAGGACACCCCGGTGTACGTGATCTCGGTCGCCGCGGAGCTCTCCGGCCTGCACCCGCAGACCCTGCGCCAGTACGACCGGCTCGGCCTGGTCTCGCCCGACCGCACGGCGGGCCGCGGCCGCCGCTACTCGGCCCGGGACATCCAGCAGCTGCGGGAGGTCCAGCGCCTGTCCCAGGACGAGGGCATCAACCTGGCCGGCATCAAGCGGATCATCGAGCTGGAGAACCAGGTCACCGCCCTGCAGGCCCGGGTCGCGGAGCTGGCCGACGCCCTCGACGGCGCGGCCACGGCGATCCAGCAGCGGGAGGCGGCGGTGCACGCCTCCTACCGCCGCGACCTGGTGCCGTACCAGCAGGTCCAGCAGTCCAGCGCACTGGTGGTCTGGCGCCCCAAGCGCTGACCCGTGGCACGTGCCGTTCCCCGGCCGCCGGTTCCCTCCTCCCGGGGGGTGCCGGCGGCCGGGTGTTTGATGAGAAGGTGCGGGTCTGACCGGCATCCCCGGGCGATGTGAATGTCCGGCGCGGCCGCTCCCCGCAGCTCCCGGGCGCCTATGATCCCCGGAGAAGCGGTAGCGGCCGCGCCGTACCGGTTTGACCGATGGCAAGGAGCCTGATGAGTGAGACCGACGAACCGGGCCTCACCCCACGCGGGCTGGGCGTCCTGTCGCACGAGGCCCGTCAGCTCTACCGCAGCGTCCTGAAGTCGCACGGCCGGGTGGCACCCGCCGAGGAGGCCCCGGCCGACGGCAAGGCCCTCGACGAGCTGCTGGAGATCGGCCTGCTCGTCCCGGACACCGACGATCCGGACGTGCTGGTGGCCGTCGACCCCGAGCAGCTCTCCGCGCGACTGACCAACCTCTGGCAGCGGAAGGCCCTCGACCTGCTCCACCGGGCGGTGGCCCTGCCCGCCGACCTCCAGGACCTCGCCGAGGAGTTCCGCACCCCGCGCAAGGCCGGCGGCATCATCGAGTACGTCCACGGCAAGGTGCTGATAAACCAGCGCCTGGGTCAGCTGGTCAGCGGCTGCACGGAGGAGATGCTGGCCGCCCAGCCCGGCGGCCCCCGCCCGCCCGAGGCGCTGGCCGGCGTGATCGCGCGGGATCTCGAAACACTGCGCCGCGGGGCGACCATTCGGACGATCTACCACCCGAGCACCCGGTATCACGCGCCCACCCGCGACTATGTCGCCTCGATAACCACGGCCGGGGGGCGGGTCCGCACCCTCGACGAGCCCTACACCAGATTGATCGTGATCGATCGGCGGACCGCGGTGATCCCGGTGGCCGAGGACCTCAACTTGGCCGCGTTCATTCACGATCAGGCGGTCATCAGCTACCTCATCGAGGAGGTCTTCGAGCGGAACTGGAGCCGGGCGCTGGATTTTGACGGCTCACCGACAGTTCCGCCGCAGGTCGTTTCCCGGCTTCGGCAGACGATCGTCGATCTCATGCTCAAGGGAATCAATCACCGGGTCATCGCCCGGCGCCTGGGCATCAGCGAGCGCACCCTCGCCCGCCACATCGCCGAGATGCGCGAGGACTACCAGGTGGAGTCGCTGTTCCAGCTCGGCTACGTCCTCGCCCGCACGACCAAGGAGTCACCGCCCGACCAGGGCGACTTCGGCTGACCGGTCGGCCCGGGCGCCCCGTCCCGCCCGGGATGCAGTGCCAGTGCCGCCCGTCACGTCCAGGCGGAGTCGTCCAGCAGCAGCGTCGCACTGGCGACCTGCGAGGCAGCCACCGCGGGAGCCTCCGCGGCGTCCACGCCGCGGAGCGTCCACGCGCTGTCGGCCGCCGCCGGATTACTACCCGTCAATATCGCCGCACCCATGACAAGTGGCACGATCGCAAGCCGAACAAACCGGCGCATACGAGACATTGCGACCAATCCCTTCTCCGGTAATCCCTACCGAGTGAATAGAGAAGTCTCGAACATTGGCCCAAATCATGCCGCAACAGCATGGCCAGTGTCACGATCGGTGCATTCCCGCGGTGCGTCATCTCGATGCCAGGCAGCCATATGACACCACGTGCCGGTGGACTTGTCGGTCACGAACGTTGGACGATCAGCACGGTCACACCACATGTGCGGTGCCCGAGCAGCCACGACGGCACCGCCCCCCGACCACACCACAGCGGACCTCGCCTCGGGGCGAGCCGGACACCAATCGCTCGCCGGACGTCAGACCAGCCAGCGGCCAATCCCCGGAGTCGACATGAGTGAGCCCTACCTGCGCCACCGCACCGCCCACACCTCCGAGGGCCGGCGCGCACGGGTCTTCCTGGCAGCGCCGCTGATGCGGCTCACCGGCCCGGCCGACAGTGTGGTGACGCTGGCCAGCCGCACCCGGCTGACGACCCTTCGGACCACGCTGCTGCGCAGCGGCGCCGCCGTCTACAGCGCCCACCACAGCGACGCCTGGACGGTGGCCGGCCGCGCCCCCGAGCCGCGGGTGCCCTCCGACTTCCGCGCCCTGCAGACCGCGGACCTGGTCTTCGCGTACGTCGGCGCGCCCCTCTCGGCCGGGGTCAGCCTGGAGCTGGGCTGGGCGTCGGCGCTGCGCAAGCCGATCGTGCTGCTGGTGGACGAGGCGATCACCCACAACCCGCTGATCGCGACGATCGAGCAGGTGGCCCCGGTGCTGCCGCTGGTCTTCGACGACAGCTGGTCGCAGGACGCCCTGCAGCACACCGTGGAGACCGCGCTGGACTGGGCGGGCATGGCGCTCTCCCTGCGCGAGGGCTTCTGGACGGCCCCCGGCGAGCAGTTCCCGGTGCCGCGCCAGTCCAAGGGCGACTCGTTCGGCTACTGGTCCTCGGAGATCGCCACCGGCTGAGGGGCGTCAGTCCGCCTGCTGGTCCGCGGCCCCGCCGCGCATCTGCCAGCCGAGCTGGAAGAGCGTCTCGGCGCCGTACAGCTCGCGCAGACGGGCGATGTGGCCGGCGACCGTGCGCTCGCCGAGGCCGAGCCGGCCGGCGACCGTGCGCTGGGTCAGCCCCTGCGCCAGCAGCCTGCCGACCTGCTCGTGCACCGGCAGCCCCTTGCCGTCCTGGTGGACGGTCCGCCACTGGACCTGCTCCGCCCGGGCCCAGTCGCGCTCGAAGACGCCGACCAGGAAGGCGACCGCCGCCGGGTCCTCGACGAACGCCGCGCTGCTGTTGTCGGCAGCGGCGGGCAGCACCGCGATCCGGCGGTCGAAGATCAGCATCCGCACGAAGGGTTCCGCGAGGATGCGGAACCTGGCGCCGTGCTCGGTGAGTTCGGCGGCATAGTCGGCGGTCGCCTCGTCCAGCCGCGCGCCGGGCTGGTAGACCGTCCGCAGGGTGGCACCGCGTGCCAGGAACTCCCGCGCCCGGTCCCTCCCGGCGGCCAGGTGGGCCGACGGCCGGGCACCGCCGGGCTGCAGCGCCAGCCCCTCCTCGCGGGCCTCCGCCTCGAGTTGCAGGATGCGGTGGCGGATCTGGCCGAAGCCGTGCACGTGCTGCACCTCGCTCGCCCGGTCCACCCGCGGCGGGGTGGCGTCGTAGGCCTGGACGAGGTCCTCCAGCGCGTCCGGCATCTCCTCGGCCTGCAGCAGCATCCTCGTGCCGGCCGAGCGGAGTCCGGCGCTGAGCCGGTCGCCGACCGTGCGCGGGCTGACGGCCGTCAGCGAGGCGTCCTCGCTGTGGTGGATCAGGAAGCCCAGTTGCACCAGCCTGAGCACGGCCGAGGGGTTCTCCTCCAGCGCCTCCCGGAACATGACGCGCCCGCCCTGGGCCAGCACAGCCCGGTAGAAGGCCCGCTCCTCCTCGTTCGGGAGCGCTCCCGTGCCGCCGTCAGCCATACCGCTCTCCCCGTTCCGAGTGTCCCGCTGTGAAACAGCGCCCGGCGGCGGAAAACGTCACAGGGGGCATCCGGGCGGGCCGGACGGCCGCACCCGGCCGGTCAGTCACGGCGGCTCCCGCGCATCAGCCAGCCGAGCTGGAAGAGCGTCTGGGCACCGTACTTCTCGCGGAGGCGGGAGATGTGGGCGGCCACCGTGCGCTCGCTCAGACCGAGCCTGGTGGCGACGGCGCGCTGGGTGAGGCCCTGGGCCAGCAGGCGGCCGACCCGGTGGCCCGCGGAGGCGGCGACCGCGGGGGCGTCGATCTCGGCCCACTGGACGACGTCGGCGCGGGCCCAGTCCCGGTCGAAGATCTTGACCAGCACGGACACCGCGGCCGGGTCGGAGATGAAGGCGGCGCGGCTGTAGTCGTTGGCGGCGGGAACGACCGCGACCTCGCGGTCGATGATCAGCATCCGCTCGAAGGGCTCGTCGAGGACGCGCAGGCCGGCGCCCTGCTCGGTGAGCTCGGCGGCGTAGCCGAGCGTCCAGGGCTCGGCGAGGACCTGCGGCTGGTAGAGGGTGCGCATCCGGGCGCCGCGCTGCACCAGGGCGATGTCCTGGGTGCGGGCGAGGGTGATGGTGGCCGGCTGGCGCGGGCCGGGCTGGGCGGTGAGGAGTTCCTGCTTGCAGTCGGAGACCAGCTCGGCGATCCGGTGGCGGATGCGCTCGCGGCCGTCGACGTAGGTGGCGCGCTGCGGGTCGTCGCTCTGCCGGGGCAGGGAGTCGTAGGCCCGGGTGAGGTGGTCCAGGTCGGCCGGGAGGCGTTCGGCCTTCCAGAGGAGGTCCGCGGCCGCGGAGCGCATCTCGGAGCCGATCCGTTCGCCGACCGCGCGCGGGCTGACCGCCACGTAGGCGCCGTCGATCAGGTTGGGGATGAGCAGGCCGACCGCCACGAGCTGGTCGACGGCCTCGCGGTCGCCCACGGGGACGGTGGACAGCGGAATCCGACCGCCCTGTGCCAGGACGGACAGGTAGAGCTCGCGGCCCGCCTCGTCGGGCAGTCCCGAGCCCCGGTCCATCGGTTCCGCAGCCACCTCGAACTCTCCCTGCCGAACTTTCCCCTCGGTGTCGGATCATGATCTCAACAAGTTCGGATCGGGAGGGATTCGGTACCCCGTTTCGACGCGTCCCCCGGTCCGGCGCACACGGAGCGCGCCGGACCGGGGGACCCGTCATGTCACGCCGTTGCCGAAGGCGCTTCCAGCGAGGCGGAGCAGCAACGCCTCGCCGACTCCGGTACCGGGGGCCATCACCACACATGGCGTCCCGGCCGGCGCTCTTCCCCCCGCGGCGGCGGTGCTGTGCACTGCCGCCCACACTGAAGAGCAAGTCGCCGTCCTCGGGCTGCGGTGGCCCGGACGACCTGGCGTGGTTCCACCCTCACAGCGTGACGGCCGGGTCACAAGTGGCCACCGCCTGCAGGTTTCCGCAAGTGCAGGAACTTGCAGTCTTCGGCCGCCGCACCGGAACGGAAATCTCCGGTCCGCCGGAGTTCCCGGGTGTCCGACCGGCGTGCGGTGCCTACCAAACGTCCATTGGGCGTCCAGGAGGCCTCCACACGGACGATCCCCCCCTTGCCTAGAATTCGTCCGCCGTACGCCCGGCGGGCCGCCCGATCGCACATCCGATCGAACCCGCCGCCCCGCCGCAGCGGCTCCCACCTGGACGGCAGCAGCCGCGGACGGCACCGGCCCGCCACCGGCGGCCGCGGCCGTGCGGCGGCCACCGGCGCAACGGGAATCCGGCCCGGACGATTCGCCGGCCGGCACAGCGGCCGGATTCCCGAAACACCGGAGCGGGCAGCCGGAAGGCGTCACCGCAAAGGCGGTGAATTCCCCGGCAGCGTGTTCTCCGCCACGCTGCGGAAGGCTGCCGCATCGCACGCCGGTCCGCAACGGGAATCATTCATTCCCCGCGCCACTTTGACGCGGATACGTCAAGGGAGGGCGGGTTTTCCGAACCGGAACGGCAGTGCGGCCAGCGTGCGCAGCGCCACCACCGCCCACACCCCGAGCAGCAGCCCGTAGAGCAGTGCACCGAGCCCGGCGAACCCCCCGAAGCCGGTGTGCCGGGACAACGCGGCCATCCCGGTGACCAGCGTCCCGACCGGGAAGGTGAACGCCCACCAGGTCATCGCGAACGGCATTCCGGCGCGGCCCGCCCGCAGGTTCGCGGCACCGGCCAGGCAGAGCCAGAGCAGTGCGAAGCCCAGCACCACCACGCCGTACAGCACGGACAGCGCCCGGCCGGACCCGGCCAGGGCGGGGGCCGCCGTCCGCGCGGCGTCGGCGAGCCCGCCGGCGGCGGTGGCGGACTGCCCCAGCGGGCCGAGCACCAGGAACAGCGAGGGCGTCAGGGCCGGGGCGAGCCGCCCCTGCAGCAGGCCGGCGAAGACCACCGGCAGGACGAGCAGCACCCCGAGCAGACCCGCGCCGAACAGGGCGCACGCGCCGTAGAGCAGGGCCGGCTGCCAGGCCTGGGGCAGGTGCGGCACCAGCGCCGCGCCGGTCGAGGCCGCCACCAGCGGGGCGACGGCCGGCAGCAGCCAGGTCGGGTTCGCCTCGCGCAGCGCCATCCGGTGCCTGGTGATCATCAGATAGGGGATGCCCGCAGCGACCGCGACCGCGTACACCGTGCCGAGGCACCACAGCACCAGGTCGACGGCGAGGGCCGGGCCGGCGCCGATCACCGCGCCGCCGGCCACCAGGGTGGCGTGCCCGACGGCGAGCAGCGCCATCGGCGGGCAGCCCTGGAACACCGAGGCGGCCGGCTCCTCCAGCAGCTGGGCCCGGACCACCGCCGGGCGCCGCACCAGCTGCACGGCCCGGGCGGCCGCCACCGCGAGCAGTACCGGGACGGCCGGCAGCCAGAGCACCGCCGCAAGACCCTCCCGGCCGGGCACGCCCGCCGGGAGGACGGCGGCTCCGGTGGCGGTGATCGCGGTGCCCATGACGGCGGCGTACCAGTTCGGCCCGAGTCGGCCGAGGCCCGGGCGCGGGGCGGTGGGCCTCGGTCCGTCCGGCAGCACGTCATCGGGCTGCGGCAGGGCGGGCGGGGCGGCGCCGTCGTGCGGCGCGGGGCGGGTGGGGGCGATGAGGGTGGACACACCGGCAGCCTCCGGTGCCGGGCATCCGGGCGGTAGCGGGCGGCGGCCTATGAGGACATAACCTGGCTCTATGCCTCTCTCCTCGCGGGTCCCCGACATCGGCGCCCTGGAGCTCCTGCTGGCGGTCGCCCGGCTGGGCAGCGTGGGCCGGGCCGCCGCGGAGCTGGGGGTGAGCCAGCCGGCCGCCAGCGCCCGCATCCGGGGCATGGAGCGGCAGATCGGCGTGGCGCTGCTGGAACGCTCGCCGCGCGGGTCGCGCCCCACCGAGGCCGGGCTGCTGGTGGTCGAGTGGGCCCGCAGCGTGGTGGAGGCGGCGCAGGCACTGGACGCCGGGATCGACGCACTGCGCGGACGGCGGGACGCCCGGCTGGTGGTGGTCGCGAGCCTGACCGTCGCCGAGTACCTCATGCCGAGGTGGCTGCTCGCCCTGAACGAGGTCAGCCCGGAGACCGCGGTGACCCTGCGGACGGCCAACTCCGCCGACGTCGCGGCGCACGTGCTGGCGGGCGACGCCGACCTCGGCTTCGTCGAGGGCGCCGGCACGCCGGCGGGGCTGTCGGGGGCGGTGGTGGCGGCCGACCGGCTGGTGGTCGTGGTGGCGCCGGAGCACCCGTGGGCCCGCCGCCGCAGACCGCTGACCGGGGCCGAGCTGGTGGCCACCCCGCTGGTGCTGCGCGAGCCGGGCTCGGGCACCCGCGAGGTGCTCGACCAGGCGCTGGCGCCGCACGGCGGGACGGCGCCGCCGCGGCTGGAGCTGGCCTCGTCCACCGCGCTGAAGGCGGCGGCGATGACCGGCGCCGGGCCGGTCTGCCTCTCCGAGCTGGCCGTGGTGGAGGAGCTGGCCACCCGCCGGCTGGTGGCGGTGCCGGTGGAGGAGGGCCTGGACCTGCACCGGCCGCTGCGGGCGGTCTGGCCGGTCGGCCGACGGCCCGCGGGCCCGGCCCGGGTGCTGCTGGGGCTGACCCGGGAGCCGTCCCGGCGCGGGTGAACAGCGGGTGACGGGACCCGGACCTGCTGGACGGGGAAAGTTGAGTGGAATAGACTCAACTTATTGCATGCTGTACAAGTCAGACCCGGACAGCCCGGTCTGTCGAAGTCGCCCCCAGACCCTCCCGGAAGGAGCACGCCACCAGTGGATGCCGGCAAGTTCACCAGCAGGACGCAGGACGCCCTGTCAGCCTCGATCCGGCAGGCCAGCGCCGCAGGCAACCCGGACGTCAAGCCGGTGCACGTCCTGCTGGCACTGCTGGAGCAGCAGGACGGCATGGCCCGCCCGCTGCTCGAGGCCGTCGGGGCGGACGCGGCGCGGGTGGCCGCCGCCGCCCGCCAGCAGCTCGCCGCCCTGCCCACCGCACAGGGCTCGACCGTCGCCGCCCCGCAGCTGGCGCGCGACACCCTCGCCGTGCTCCAGGAGGCCGGCAAGCGCGCCGCCGACCTGGACGACCAGTACCTCTCCACCGAGCACCTGATGGTCGGCCTCGCCGCCGAGGGCGGTGCGGTCGCCGACCTGCTGAAGCAGAACGGCGCCACCCCCAAGGCCCTGCTGGCCGCGTTCAAGGACGTCCGCGGCAGCGCCCGGGTCACCTCCGCCGACCCGGAGGGCACCTACAAGGCGCTGGAGAAGTACGGCACCGACCTGACCAAGGCCGCCCGCGACGGCAAGCTCGACCCGGTGATCGGCCGGGACACCGAGATCCGCCGGGTCGTCCAGGTGCTGTCCCGCCGCACCAAGAACAACCCGGTGCTGATCGGCGAGCCCGGCGTCGGCAAGACCGCCGTCGTCGAGGGCCTCGCCCAGCGGATCGTCGCCGGGGACGTCCCGGAGTCGCTGCGCGGCAAGCGCCTGGTCGCCCTCGACCTCTCGGCGATGGTGGCCGGCGCGAAGTTCCGCGGCGAGTTCGAGGAGCGCCTGAAGGCCGTCCTGTCCGACATCAAGGACAGCGACGGCCAGGTCATCACCTTCATCGACGAGCTGCACACCATGGTCGGCGCGGGCGCCGGCGGCGACTCCGCGATGGACGCGGGCAACATGCTCAAGCCCATGCTGGCCCGCGGCGAGCTGCGGATGGTCGGCGCCACCACGCTCGACGAGTACCGCGAGCGGATCGAGAAGGACCCGGCCCTGGAGCGCCGCTTCCAGCAGGTGCTGGTCGGCGAGCCCTCGGTCGAGGACACCATCGCCATCCTGCGCGGCCTCAAGGGCCGCTACGAGGCCCACCACAAGGTGGAGATCTCGGACGCGGCGCTGGTCGCCGCGGCCACCCTCTCCAACCGCTACATCACCGCCCGCTTCCTGCCGGACAAGGCCATCGACCTGGTCGACGAGGCCGCCTCCCGGCTGCGCATGGAGATCGACTCCTCCCCGGTGGAGATCGACGAACTCCAGCGCGCCGTCGACCGGTTGCGGATGGAGGAGCTGGCGCTGGAGAAGGAGTCGGACGCCGCCTCGGTCGACCGGCTGGCCCGCCTGCGCCGCGATCTCGCCGACAAGCAGGAGCACTTGAGCGTGCTCACCGCCCGGTGGGAGCAGGAGAAGAAGTCCCTCAACCGGGTCGGCGAGCTGAAGGAGCGCCTCGACGACCTCCGGGGCTCCCTCGAACGCGCCCAGCGCGACGGCGACTTCGAGCGCGCCTCCAAGCTGATGTACGCCGAGGTCCCGGCCGCCGAGCGCGAGCTCGCCGAGGCGCAGGACCGCGCCGCGGACGCGCCGAACGCCACCATGGTCAAGGAGCAGGTCGGCCCGGACGATGTCGCCGACGTGGTCGCCTCCTGGACGGGCATCCCGGCCGGCCGCCTGATGGAGGGCGAGAGCGCCAAGCTGCTGCGGATGGAGGAGGAGATCGGACGCCGCCTGATCGGCCAGGCCGAGGCCGTCACCGCGGTCTCCGACGCGGTGCGCCGGACACGCTCCGGCATCGCCGACCCGGACCGCCCGACCGGCTCCTTCCTGTTCCTCGGCCCGACCGGCGTCGGCAAGACCGAGCTCGCCAAGGCGCTCGCCGACTTCCTCTTCGACGACGAGCGGGCGATGGTCCGCATCGACATGAGCGAGTACGGCGAGAAGCACTCGGTCTCCCGCCTGGTCGGCGCCCCGCCCGGGTACGTCGGCTACGAGGAGGGCGGCCAGCTCACCGAGGCCGTCCGGCGCCGCCCGTACAGCGTGGTGCTGCTGGACGAGGTGGAGAAGGCCCACCCGGAGGTCTTCGACGTGCTGCTGCAGGTGCTGGACGACGGGCGGCTCACCGACGGCCAGGGCCGCACGGTGGACTTCCGCAACGCGATCCTGATCCTCACCTCCAACCTGGGCAGCCAGTTCCTGGTCGACCCGACCACGCCGGAGGAGCGGAAGAAGGACCTCGTCCTGGAGTCGGTGCGCACCGCCTTCAAGCCGGAGTTCCTGAACCGCCTCGACGACATCGTGGTCTTCGACCCGCTGGGCACCGGCGAGCTCAGCCGGATCGTCGACCTGCAGGTGTCCCGGCTGGCCGACCGGCTCCGCGACCGCCGGCTCACCCTGGAGGTCACCGAGGCCGCCCGGGACTGGCTGGCGCTCACCGGCTACGACCCGGCGTACGGCGCCCGGCCGCTGCGCCGCCTGGTGCAGTCGGCGATCGGCGACCAGCTCGCGAAGGAGATCCTCTCCGGCCGGGTACACGACGGCGACACCGTCCTGGTCGACCGGGACGAGGAGCACGACCGGCTCTCGGTCGAGCCCAAGGCGTCGCTGGTGAAGTGAGCCGGGGCGCACCGGTGGAGTGAGCCGGGGTACGGCACTGCCGGCCCGGGCAGCGGGGTCCTCCCGCAGCCCGGGCCGGTCGGCGTCTCAGCCGCCGACCAGCCGGGTGAGCTTCGCGGTCTGCTCGGCCACCGACTTCCGGTAAGCGGTCAGCTTCTCCTGGTTGGCCGCGATCAGCTGCTGCTGGTAGCCGGCCGCGACCGCGAACCAGATGCCGGCCAGGTTGCTGCCGGCGGTGCAGCGCTCGTCCGCGGTGGCGGCGGCCAACTCCTCCGGGGTCGGCCGGCCCGGCCCGTGGTAGCGCGTGACCAGGCCCTCCGGGGTCACGTCCGGGAAGCCCGCGGCCTTCATGCAGTCGGTCCAGGCCCGGGTGGCGCCGACCACCCGCCCGTCCCGGCCGGTCGCCTCCAGCGACTGCCCGAACAGGCCCTTCACCAGCTCGGACCCGGAGGTGTCGGACGGCTGGACGGCGGTCAGCGCCTTCTTCACGCACTCCTGGGTCGCCGCGCCCTCCGCCTCCGAGGCGGGCGGCTTCGGAGCCTTGGGCGGGGCGGTGGACACCGGCCCGTGGAAGCCCTGGACGGAGGCGATCTCCGCCCGCAGGTAGCCGAAGGCGCCGGCCGGCATGGCGGACGCGTCGGACACCTGTCCGCTGCTGCTCTCGAAGGCGTCGTCCCTCGTGAAGGCTGTGTAGCCGGCCGTGTGCATGCAGTCGGCGGTCAGCGCGCGGACGGCCTGCTGCTGGCGGGCGTCCTGGTCGCGGTCGAGCCCGTACGCGGACAGCGGGAGCGCCACCATGCCCTCCCGGCCGGACGGTGGCGGTGCGGGCGAGCCGACCGCGGGCGGGGTGAGCGCCGGGGCGGTGCTCCCGCCCCCGCCGGAGCACCCTGCCAGCGCCAGCAGCGCCGCCAGCGCGGTCGCGGCCCTCCCGGCCGCCGTCACGACCGCACCGCGCTGCCCTGCCGGCCCGGGGTCCCGTCCCGCTTGGCGCGGGCGAGCCGGTGCAGCTCCGCCCCCTGCGCCTCGGACAGCTGCCAGGTGTGGGCGAGCAGCCGGAGCGTGGAGATCCGCGGGCAGGACACCCCGCGCTCCAGGTCCCGGATCGACCGCACGCTCATTCCGGACGCCGCGCCCAGCTCCTCCTGGGTCATCCCCCGGTCCAGCCGGAGGCTGCGCAGCAGCGCCCCCAGCCGGTCCGGTACCGCCCCCGTCTCGGACTGCCCCACCGACGACTCCCCCATCCACCGACGAAACCCAACCAGACGTCCGGCGGCGGGTTTTGGCGCCGCCGAGATGGTTGCACCGCAAACTAACCGCGGCGGCGGCGGGCGGCAACGCGTTCCGACCACCCGGTGCGTGACATGCATCACTCAAGAGTCGGGTTTGCCGTCGGCCGTCGGCTGTTCCGCCGCCGAACGTCCGGTCAACCGCCTGGCCGCCCGACCGGGCTGTTGCAAAGATCCGGTCGACCACGACCGACCCCCGCCGGCCCGGCCGGCCACGCAACAGGAACGGTGACCGCATGACACGCCGCTGGAAGCAGGCCGCCCTCACCGCGGCGGCCGCCGCCGTACTCGCCCTGGCCCTGCCCGCGACCGACGCCTCCGCCATCAACCGGGTGAACTGCGCCGGCCGGATGGACTTCGTCAACATCTACAACTACGGCTGGTCCGGCCACCTGTGCTTCGCCAACGCGGGCTACGCCGACGTGACGATCTACAGCGTCGACAACATCTACTCCGGCAACAACCTGCTGTACTACTACACCAGCATCAACGGCGGGGTCACCCGGCACCTCGACCCGTGGACCTGGGAGGACGACCACTACTACGACAACGGCGCCCAGGGCACCGTGCGGTGGTTGCAGATCTTCTGACCTGCCGGGCCGCCCGGCAGCGGCCGGACCCGCCGCCGCCGGGAGCCCCTGTGCCCTGGGCCTCGGATGAGGCAGGATGGGACATGGAAGGGCGGCCTCTCATTGCCGACCACCCCCGTGCTTTGAGACTGAGGATCACCATGAGCATCGACCCGTCGTCCATCCCGTCGTTCGGCGCCCCCCAGGGGCCGCAGGGCGGTCAGCCCGGCGGTGCCCCGGCCGGCCCCCCGCCGGTGATCGTGCCGGACCAGAACCTGGTGGCCCAGCTGCTCGACCAGATGCAGCTGAAGCACGTGGTGGACGAGGAGGGCGACCTCACCGCCCCCTGGGAGGGCTTCCGCGTCTACTACATGTTCCGCGGCGACCAGAAGGAGCTCTTCGCGGTCCGCGCCTTCTACGACCGCGCGTACCCGCTGGAGCGCAAGGGTGAGATCCTCGACCTGGTCGACGAGTGGAACCGCGAGACCCTCTGGCCGAAGGTCTACACCCACACCCACGAGGACGGCGTCGTCCGTCTGATCGGCGAGTCCCAGATGATCGTCGGCACCGGCGTGAGCCTGGAGTACTTCGTCACCACCACCGCCAACTGGACGCAGGCCTCGGTCGGCTTCGAGCAGTGGATCGTCGAGCGCCTCGGCCTGCAGAACGACATCGAGGACGGCGAGGAGTCCGAGGGCGGCGACGACGCCTGACCCCGCCACCTCACAGGGCCCGCTTCCCGGATGCCGGGAAGCGGGCCCTGCTCGTCCGCCGCCACGCTCCGCGGCCACTGGGAACGGCCCCGCCGGGGCACTACGGTGGGCCGCACCTCGCCGCCGAGACCGCTGGAGACACCCATGGACGCCCGGCCCCTGCTCAACCGCCGCCTGCACGGCCTGGGCACCACGATCTTCGCCGAGATGTCCGCGCTGGCCACGGCGACCGGGTCTATCAACCTCGGGCAGGGCTTCCCGGACACCGACGGGCCCGAGGAGGTGCGCGAGGCGGCCGTCCGGGCACTGCGCGAGGGCCGCGGCAACCAGTACCCGCCCGGCCCCGGCATCCCGGAGCTGCGCACCGCGATCGCCGAGCACCAGCAGCGCTTCCACGGGCTCACCTGGGACCCGGACACCGAGGTCCTGGTCACCGCCGGAGCCACCGAGGCCATCGCCGCCGCCCTGCTCGCCCTGCTGGAGCCGGGCGACGAGGTGATCGCCTTCGAGCCCTTCTACGACTCCTACGCGGCCTGCATCGCCATGGCCGGGGCCACCCGGGTGCCGCTCACCCTCCGCCCGCCGGCGTTCCGGCCCGACCTGGACGAGCTGCGCGCGCTGATCACCCCGCGCACCCGGCTGCTGCTGGTCAACACCCCGCACAACCCCACCGGCCTCGTGCTGGACGCCGAGGAGCTCCGCACCCTGGCCGAGATCGCCGTCGAGCACGACCTGCTGGTGGTCACCGACGAGGTCTACGAGCACCTGGTGTTCAGCGGCAACCACCACCCGATCGCCGCCCTGCCCGGCATGCGCGAGCGCACCGTCTCGATCTCCTCCGCCGGCAAGACCTTCTCCTTCACCGGCTGGAAGGTCGGCTGGGTCACCGCCGCCCCGGAGCTGGTCGCCGCCGTCCGCACCGCCAAGCAGTACCTGACGTACGTCTCCGCCGGCCCGTTCCAGTACGCCGTCGCCGAGGCGCTGCGGCTGCCCGACGACTACTTCACCGGCTTCCGGGCCGACCTGGGCCGCAAGCGCGACCTGCTGGCGGACGGGCTCGCCGAGGCCGGGTTCCGGGTGTTCAGGCCCGAGGGCACGTACTTCATCACCACCGACATCACCCCGCTCGGCGAGAAGGACGGCCTCGAGTTCTGCCGCTCCCTGCCCGAGCGCTGCGGCGTCGTCGCCATCCCCAACGTGGTCTTCTACGACAACGCGGACGAGGGGCGCAGTCTCGTCCGCTTCACCTTCTGCAAGCGGGACGAGGTCCTCCAGGAGGCCGTCGCACGGCTGCGCCGGCTCTGACGGGCAGCCGCACGCCCCGGCCGACGTGCGGTCACATGCGGCGGCCACCAACCGAAACGGGGTCGAACGGGCGGCCGGGTGCGCGGGGGCGCACCGCCGGCGCGGGAGGCGCGTGCGCGGGGGCATGGGAACACGGTTCGCAGACTCGACACCCCGAATGAGCGGGGTGCTCCGGCGACTGCACTCGGAACGGTGAATGCTGGTCGAGGATGGGTAAATCCCCGACGGACCCGGAGAATTCGTGCTTCTCTGCTGCTGAGTCTCCAGCCGGAATCCTTCCTTCCACGGTCGGCCGCGTCCTGGACCGCACAGCCTCGAACGCCGGCCCGACGGTGGGTCGGACGCTGACGGCGGGCGCGTTACGGAGTTTGAAACGCGGAGCGAGCATGCTCACCACACTGCAGACCGCCTACACGGACACCCGCGCCGGCGACCTCGCCTGGCAGCTGGGCGGTGATCCGCTGCCCGCCCTGGCGGTGCGGGACCTGAGCTTCGACGCGCCCTCGGGCGGCGGCGCCACCCTGCAGCTGCGCCTGCTCGGCGCCTCGCACCAGGTCGTGGTGGCAGCGGGCCCCGGCAACTGCCTGGAGACGGTGGCCTGCCTGCCCGGCCGGCGCACCCCGCTGCCGGCCCGGGTGGCCGAGCGGGTGGCCGACTGGGAGTACGAGTTCGCCGCCCGGATCGAGGAACTCCCCGCCCACACCTTCGCCGCCCGCGCCCAGGAGCTGCTGGCGCTGGTGGCGGAGCACCCGTACGGCCTGGCCGGCACCTTCCCCGGCGACCCGTGCGCCTTCACCGCGCTGGTCGCGCAGTGCGAGGAGACGCGGGTGCTGTGGCGCACCTGGCACGCCTACCCGCAGGAGGGGCGCCTGGTGTGCACCCGCTCCTCGCTGGTGCTGCAGGGCCCGTCCGGCACCGGCCGCGCCGAGTGACCCGGACGGCCCGGACGGCGGCCGGACCGGTCCGCGGGGTTCACACGGACGGAGCAGTGCGGCCCGGCTCTTCCGACGAGCCGTCAACTCCGTCTGGGGCGTTGTCATTCGAACGGGTGCCGCCGCGGGCGGGCGATGTCGCTAGCGTTTGTGCATGATCAACCGTCCGGCGGGTCCACCCGTCCAGCCGGGCCTCGACGGCCTTCCCGAAACGCCGCGGGTCCGGGCCCTCGCCCGGCCGTGGAAGGGCGGTGCCGCACCGCCCGGCCTGCGCCGCCGCCTGGCCCGGCCCCTGGTGCTGCTGGCCGCGTTCGTCTGCGCCGCCTGCGGCCTGGTCTACGAACTGGAACTGGTCGCCGTCGGCCAGACCCTGCTCGGCGGCTCGGTCACCCAGACCTCGCTGGTGCTGTCGGTGATGGTGTTCGCGATGGGCGTCGGCTCGCTGCTCGCCAAGCGGCTGGCCCGCCGGCCCGCCACCTCCTTCGCCCTGGTCGAGTGCGTGCTCGCGCTCACCGGCGGGCTCTCCGTACTGGCGCTGTACTCCTGCTGGGCCTGGCTGGACGGCCACCGGGCGGCCTCGGTCGGGCTGACCGCCACGACCTTCCTGATCGGCGTGCTGATCGGCGCCGAGATCCCGCTGCTGATGACCCTCATCCAGCGCATCCGCCGGGAGCACGCCGGACGGGCGGTCGCCGACCTGTTCGCCGCCGACTACGTGGGCGCGCTGATCGGCGGCCTGGCCTTCCCCTTCCTGCTGCTCCCCGCCCTCGGCCCGGCCGCCGGCGCACTGGCCACCGGCGCGGTCAACGCGGTGGCCGGGGCCGCCGTGGTGCTGTGGCTGTTCCGCGAGGAGCCCCCGCCGCGGGCCAGGCTGCTGCTGTGGGCCGGCTGCGGCCTGGTGCTCGCCGTCCTGGCCTGCGCCGCCGCCTTCACCGGCGCGATCGAGCGGGCCGCCCGGCAGGCCCTGTACGGGGCGCAGGTCCGGCTCGCCGTACCCGGCCGGGACCAGGAGATCGTGCTCGCCGGGGGCCCGGGGGCGGACGGCCCGCTGGAGCTGTTCGTCGGCGGGCGCCTCGCCGTCTGCGGCCCCGACGAGTACCGCGAGAGCGAGGCGCTCGTCCACCCCGCACTGGCCGGCGGGCCCAGCGGGCGGGTGCTGGTGATCGGCGGCGGCGGGCCCGCGGTGCGCGAGGTGCTGCGGCACTCCGCCGTCCGCGAGGTCGTGGTGGTCGAGCCGGACGCCGCGCTCACCGGCCTCGTCCGCGACGACCCGGCGCTCGCCGACCTGACCGGCCACGCCTACGAGGACCCGCGGGTGCGACTGGTGCACGCCGAACCGATGGGCTGGCTGCGCCGTACCGGCCGAGCGGGCGCGGCACCCTACGACGTGATCGTCTCCGACCTGCCGGTGCCGTCCGGGGACGACGGCCGTACCGCCCACAGCCAGGAGTTCTTCGGGCTGGCGGCCAGGCGGCTCGCCCCCGGCGGGCGGATCGCCGTCCGCGGCGGCCCGGTCGCCGAGGGGCTGTGGACCGCGGAGGCCGGCCTGCGTGCGGACGGCCTGCGCACCGTCGCCTACCAGGCACCCGCCGGCGCCCGGCCGGCCTGCCCGTACGCCCGCCCGGCGGCCGCCGGCGAGCAGCGGGCCACGGCTGTGCAGGGCGGGGCCGGCGGTACGGGCACCGCCCCGGCGTTCCTGCTCGCCTCCCGCACCCAGCCCGTGCTGGCACTGGCGCGGGACGCCCCGCCGCCCCGCGCCCTGACCGCCGCCGGACTGCGCGAGTCGGCCGCCCGCCTGGCCGCCCGGCGGCCCGCCCGCCTGCCGACGCCGTACCGGCTGCTCGGCTAGGACCGACCACAGCCGGGGGCCGTCCGTGTACAGCTCGCAACCGTCCGCCGAACGACCCGACGCCAACCCTCCGCAGCGGGCACCCGGGTGGGTAGGCTCGCCGGTATGGAGCATGAGGTTGTCGTCCCGCTGCCGGCCACCGCCGTCCGGCAGACCCTGCAGGACCGCGAGCTGCTGGCCCGCTGCGTCCCCGGCCTGAGCACCGACGCCGGGTCGTCGCGCACACCGGACGGGCAGATCGACGGCCGGCTGAAGGTCCGCGTCGGCAGCTCCACCATCACCTACCGCGGCTCGCTGTCGCTGATCCCCGGCCGCGAGGGCGTACTGACGGCCCTCGCCGAGGGCGAGGAGGTGCGCGGGAGCGGCGAGGTCACGGCGACCGTGCGGGTGAGCGTGCACGAGCACCCGGACGGCAGCGTGCTGCGCTTCGCCGGCGACCTGAGCGCCGAGGGCCGACTCGCCGAGTTCCCGGACGACGCCCTGGAGACCGCCGGACGCCGCCTGCTCGACCGCCTGGCCGAATCGCTCACCGCCGAGGCCGGCGGCGGCACGGCCCCCGCAGAGCCCGAGGAAGAGGCCGCCGAGGAGGCCCCCGCGGCCGAGGTCGTGGAGACCACGGAGGTCACCGAGGAGCCCGCCGCCGAGGAGCAGGTACCGGCCGCCGAGGAGACCGCGGAGCCGGTCGTGGCCGCCCAGGCCGAGGAACCCGCTGCCGAGGAGCAGGCCCCGGCCGCCCAGACCGCCGAGGAGACCGCGGAGCCGGTCGTGGCCGCCCAGGCCGAGGAACCCGCTGCCGAGGAGCAGGCCCCGGCCGCCCAGACCGCCGAGGAGACCGCGGAGCCGGTCGTGGCCGCCCAGGCCGAGGAACCCGCTGCCGAGATCGAGGTGCCCGCGGAGGCCGAGCAGGTCGCCGAGGAGCAGGCCCCGGCCGCCGAGGAGACCGCGGAGCCGGTCGTGGCCGCAGAGGTCGAAGAGCCCGCCGCCGAGGCCGAGCAGGCCGAGGAGCCCGCCGAGACCGAGGAAGTGGCCGCCGAAGCACCCGAGGAGCCCGCCGCCGAGACCGAGGAAGTGGCCGCCGAAGCACCCGAGGAGCCCGCCGCCGAGGCCGAGGAGGGTGGCGAGGAGGAGCCCGAGGAGGGCGGCGAGGACGAGGCCGGCGAGGACGAGGATGCCGGTGCGACCGTCGTGTACCTGGACGACCACGCCGTGCGCGACCTCGACGACGACCTGTCCGACCTGATCGCCTTCTCCGACGAGGACGAGCCGCTGCCCGCCCCCGACCAGGAGCCCGCCGCGTTCGAGTACGAGCCCGAGCCGGCGATGTCCGGCCCCGTCCGGCGCTCGATCGTCGGCCGTTCGGCGGAGGAGGTGGACCACGCACCGCCGCACGGCCGGTACGCCCCCACCCCGCCGGCCCGCAGCGCCCGCGCCCGGGCGGCCAGCCGTTGGGGCGGCGCGGAGCCGAAGCTGCTCAACGGCGGTGCCGGCGAGCGCAGTGCGATGCCGTGGGTGATCGGCGGCGGGGTGGCCCTGCTGGGCGGCGCCGTGGTGCTGGTGCGGGCGCTGCGCCGTCGCTGACCGTGGGTGCACACGTCGTAGACTGGCTGCTCATGAGCACTGAGGACCGCGACGCCCTGCTGGCGCAGATCAAGAACAAGGCCGTCGTGCACGGCAAGGTCACCCTCTCCTCCGGGCGGGAGGCCGACTACTACGTCGACCTGCGCCGGATCACGCTGGACGCCGAGGCGGCGCCGCTGGTCGGCCGGGTGATGCTGGATGCGGCCGCGGACCTGGAGTTCGACGCGGTCGGCGGTCTGACCCTGGGCGCCGACCCGGTGGCCGCCGCGATGCTGCACGCCGCCGCTGCCCGCGGCCGGAAGCTGGACGCCTTCGTGGTCCGCAAGGCGGGCAAGGCGCACGGCCTGCAGCGCCGGATCGAGGGCCCGGACGTGAAGGGCCGCCGGGTGCTGGCGGTCGAGGACACCTCCACCACCGGCGGCTCGGTGCTCACCGCCGTGGAGGCGCTGCGCGAGGCCGGCGCCGAGGTGGTGGGCGTCGCGGTGATCGTGGAGCGCGGTGCGGCCCCGGCGATCGCGGAGACGGGCCTCCCGTACATCACCGCCTACACCCTGGACGACCTGGGCCTCTGAGCCCGCCCGCCCTCTCCCGGTCCGCAGGAGCAGCGGAAACAGTGACGGCCGGTGTTTCACGTGAAACCACGTGTCACACCGGCCGTCGCTCGTTTCTCGGGCCCGTCCGCCGGGCCGCGCTCGTCAGCCCTTGCGGTGGCGGCCCGTGCCGACCGGCTCGGCGGCCTCGGCGTCGCCGCCCGCCTTCTTCTTCCTGCGCTCGCGGATCACCTCGACGATGATCGGGGAGATCGAGATCAGCACGATCAGCGCGACCGCGGGGATCAGGTACTTGTCGATCACCGGCGCCATGGCGTCGCCGAAGAAGTAGCCGATCAGCAGCATCGACTCGGTCCACAGCACGCCGCCCACGACGTTCCAGACGAAGAAGGTCTTGGCGGGCATCTCCAGGGTGCCGGCGACCGGGTTGAGGAAGGTCCGCACGATCGGGATGAAGCGGGCCAGCACCACGGCCTTGGCCGGGCCGAACTTGTCGAAGTAGTACTCGGCCTTCACCACGTACTCGCGGCGGAAGATCTTCGAGTCCGGCTTGTCGAAGAGCCGGGGGCCGACCTTCGTCCCGATGAGGTGCCCGAGCTGGGCTCCGACGATGGCGCAGATCGGGGCCCCGACGAGCAGCAGCGCGATCGGCAGCTTGGCCCCGTCCCCGAGCACCGACGAGGCCGCGCTCGAGGCGGCCACACCGGCCAGGATCAGCAGGGAATCACCGGGGAGGAAGAACCCGACCAGCAGGCCGGTCTCGGCGAAGATGATCGCGAGCAGGCCGATGGCGCCCAGCGACGAGATCAGCGATTTGGCGTCGAGGAGATTGACGGCGAGCTGGTTGTAGTCCACGCGCGCAGGATAGCGCCCCCCCTGTTGAGAGCGGCCTAAAGAGCACCGCCGGGCGTACCGGGGTGCGGACTCCGGGCTACCGGCGCGTAGCGTTCCGGCCCGTCCCGACTGGCGGGCCATGGGTGACCGGAAACGGGGAGTCTGGGAAGATGGGCCCCGGTGTCCGGCCTGCGGTCGAGTACCACCCTCTTCTCGTACCGCGAACCACGCCGTGAGCCACAGGCGTATCGAGCGTCGGACAGCGTCGTCCGATCGCCCCACACCGACAGGAGCGGATTCGCATGCCCATCGCAACTCCCGAGGTCTACAACGAGATGCTGGACCGGGCCAAGGCGGGCAAGTTCGCCTACCCGGCCATCAACGTGACCTCGTCCCAGACCCTGCACGCCGCGCTGCGCGGCTTCGCCGAGGCCGAGAGCGACGGCATCATCCAGATCTCCACCGGTGGTGCGGAGTTCCTGGGCGGCCAGCACAACAAGGACATGGTGACCGGCGCCGTCGCGCTCGCCGAGTTCGCGCACATCGTCGCGGCGAAGTACGACATCACCGTCGCGCTGCACACCGACCACTGCCCGAAGGACAAGCTGGACGGCTACGTCCGCCCGCTGCTGGCGATCTCCGCCGAGCGCGTGGCCAAGGGCCGGAACCCGCTGTTCCAGTCGCACATGTGGGACGGCTCGGCCGAGACGCTGGCCGACAACCTGGCGATCGCGCAGGAGCTGCTGGCCCAGGCCGCCGCCGCCAAGATCATCCTCGAGGTCGAGATCACCCCGACCGGCGGCGAGGAGGACGGCGTCTCGCACGAGATCAACGACGAGCTGTACACCACGGTCAACGACGCGGTGCGCACCGCCGAGGCGCTCGGCCTGGGCGAGAAGGGCCGCTACCTGCTGGCCGCCTCCTTCGGCAACGTGCACGGCGTGTACAAGCCGGGCAACGTCGTGCTGAAGCCGGAGCTGCTCGCGGAGCTCCAGGCCGAGATCGGCAAGCAGTACGGCAAGGCCGACCCGTTCGACTTCGTCTTCCACGGCGGCTCCGGCTCGACCGCCGAGGAGATCGCCACCGCGCTGGAGAACGGCGTCGTGAAGATGAACCTCGACACCGACACCCAGTACGCCTTCACCCGTCCGGTCGTGGACCACATGTTCCGCAACTACGACGGTGTGCTGAAGGTCGACGGCGAGGTCGGCAAGAAGAACACCTACGACCCGCGCACCTGGGGCAAGCTGGCCGAGGCCGGCATGGCCTCGCGCGTGGTCGAGGCCGCGCAGCAGCTGCGCTCGGCGGGCAACCGCATCAAGTAGGGCGCACCGCGTCGTCCAGGACGCACCGCGTCCGCGAGGGCGCGTGACAGACGGCCGTGCCCCCGGGAGTCCGCTCCCGGGGGCACGGCCGTTCCGCGTTCCGGCGCCGCGCGCCCGGCAGGCTCCGCCTGACGCGGCACTAGCCCACGGCGACCCGGGCGGAGCCGCGCGGGGCGGGCTCCTCGCCTCGCAGCCGCCGGTAGTGCCGGGCGGCCTTGGCGCGGTTGCCGCACTCGGCCATCGAGCACCAGCGGCGCATCCCGTTGCGCGAGGTGTCCAGGAACCACAGCGGCAGCCGGTGCGGCCCGGCACAGCTGCGGATGCGTTCCGGGGAGGAGCCGAGCAGCTGCAGGTAGTCCTCGAGGGCCAGCCAGCCGGCCAGCCACGCCGGATCGTCGACCTCGACCGTGGTGGCGGGCCCGGCGGCGGTGAGCCGGTGGCGCAGCGCGCCGTGCCGGAGCAGCCGGTCGATCTCGCGGACGGCGTCCGGGTCGGCCGGGGCCCCGCCGGGCCGGCGTTGGTCGTAGGGCGGGGCGAGGGTGGCCTGGATCGCCTCGCGGGTGTGCCGGGTGGCGGAGAGGGCGGCGGCGTCGGCGGGGCAGAGCCCGGACAGCCCCGCGGAGGAGAGCCAGATCCGGAAGCCGTCCAGGTCGTCGAGCAGGTCGGCGGGGCCCTCCGGGGCGTCCCAGCGGGTGTTCAGCAGGTCGAGGGCGAGGGGTTCGCCGAGCAGCGGGCGCCGGTCGGCCGGGTCGGCGGTGCGGGCGGTGCCGGCCGGGCCGTGCCGGCGGACGTCGGGGCCCGGGCCGCCGAGCGCGAGGTCGAGCAGGGTCAGCCGGGCGTCGGCGGGGGTGGTCAGCGGTGTGCCGTGCGCGCGCATCGTGCTCCCTCGGCCGTCGTCGCCGCTCGCGCCCGGGTTCCCGGTCGGCACTGCGCGGGCAGTGCGGCGGCTCCGGGCCAGTCTGGCGCCGGGTCCAGCGTGCCGGAACGGCTCCGCACCCGGTGTGCGCGCAACGGCCAGAGGCCGTGCGCGACCTCATAACTGACTCACGGGAATCTTTTCTAGTTTCGGATGTGCCAGACCCGGACACGCAGATCCGAATGCCCGATGGGGAGAGTGAAGCACGATGGCTCAGGCCGAATCAGACCTGGCACAGCAGGGCGCCGAGGCGCCCAACGACCTGCTCAACGGCGACACGTACCTGGAGAGCCTGCGTGACGGGCGCCAGGTGTACATCGACGGCGAACTGGTCAAGGACGTCACCGAGCACCCGGCGTTCCGCAACGCCGCCCGCTCCATGGCGCACCTGTACGACGCGCTGCACCACCCGGACACCAAGGACATGATGACCACGGTCGACCGGTACACCGGCGCCCGTGTGCACCGGTTCTTCACCCCGGCCCACACGGCGGACGACCTGGTCAAGGCCCGCGACGCCATCGAGCACTGGGCCCGCCTGAGCTACGGCTTCATGAACCGCACGCCGGACTACAAGGCGTCCTTCATGGCCGGCCTCGCCGTCACCCACTCGTTCTACGAGCCGTTCGGCGACAACGCCCGTGCCTGGTACGAGAAGTACGCCCGCCAGGCGCTGGCGATCAGCCACGCGATCGTCAACCCGCCGGTGGACCGCCACAAGGCCGCGCACGACATCCCGGACGTCTACCTGAAGGTCGTCGAGGAGCGCGACGACGGCATCGTCGTCGAGGGCGCGAAGCTGATGGCCACCGCATCGGCGCTGACCCACGTCGCCTTCGTCGGCCAGATCCACCTCGCCAACCTGGAGAAGGGCAAGGCCGAGGACATGGCGCTGGCCTTCATGGCGCCGCTGAACACGCCGGGCATGAAGGTGATCTGCCGCCCGTCGTACGAGAAGAAGGCCAACAGCCCGTTCGACAACCCGCTCTCCAGCCGGTTCGACGAGAACGACGCGGTGCTGATCTTCGACAAGGCGTTCATCCCGTGGGAGAACGTCCTGATCTACCGGGACACCGAGAAGATCCACCAGTACTTCCCGCGCTCCGGCCTGCTCTCCCGCGGCTTCTTCCAGGGCGCGATCCGGATGGCCGTGAAGCTGGAGTTCATGGCGGGCATCCTGGACCGCGGCACCCGCCTCAACGGCACCGACAAGTTCCGCGGCGTCCAGGCCGGCCTCGGCGAGCTGCTCGCCTGGCGCCACCAGACCTGGGCCGTCACCACCGCGATGGCGATGGACCCGGAGCCCGCCGAGGGCGGCACCGTCCTGCCGCGCATGGACTACTCGGCCGGCTACCGGGCGCTCGCCCCGATCAGCTGGGACCGCACCCACAAGTTCTTCGAGGAGCACCTGGCGGGCGCGCTGCTGATGACGCCGTCCAGCCACAAGGACCTCCAGAACCCGGAGCTGCGCCCGCTGTTCGACCGCTACTACCGCGGTTCGGGCACCACCGCCGAGGAGCGCGCCAAGCTCTTCAAGATGGCCTGGGACGCGGTCGGTTCGGAGTTCGGTGCGCGGCACGAGCTCTACGAGCTCAACTACGCGGGCGGCCCGGACCAGGTGCGCCTCGACACCCTGAACTGGACCCGCGCGGCCGGACTGCTCGACCAGTACGGCGACTTCGTGCAGAAGGCCATGGATGACTACGACCTGGACGGCTGGCGCTCCGGCCGCTGGGCCAAGACCGACTGATCCCGGCCCGGCGGGCGGCCGCACGGAGCGGCCGCCCGCCCCGCTCACAGGAGGCGGTAATGAACCACGATCTACGCAGTGTCATGCGCCACTTCGCCACCGGGGTCTGCGTCGTCAGCACCTACACGGACGGCGCCGACGGCCGACGGCACGACGCCATCACGGTCAACTCGCTGACGTCGGTCTCGCTCGACCCGGCGATCATCACGCTCTGCTTCCGCCACGACTCGCGGTTCCTCGCGGACCTGCGCACGGCCGGCGTGTGGGGCGTGTCCATCCTCGACGGCGACTCCGAGGGCTACGCCCGGGCGTTCGCCAAGGACCCGGAGTCGCGCAGCGCCTCCCTGACCGAGGCCGCACACAGCTTCGGCGAGGCCACCGGCGTGCTGCTGCTCGAGGCGGCGGGCTGGATGGAGGTCGCGTACCGCGACGAGCTGGTGATCGGCGACCACGTGATGGTGATCGGCGAGGTCGTGAAGCTCGGCGCCGCCGACTCCACCGCGCCGCTCATCTTTCTCCAGGGCGGATTCCACACCCTCGAACTCACCCGTTCCTGAGACAACGGAGATCGCACCACCATGAGCACGTCGAAGAACGCGTACAAGAGACCCCTCATCGCCTCCTCGGCCGCGGCCGCGCTGCTCGGCACCGCCGCACTGCTTGCGCCCGCCGCCACCACGGCCGACGCCGCGACGACCGCGGCGGACACCACGCCGGTGAAGGTGTGTCTGACCGGGAGCACCAGCACCACCGCCGAGTTCAACGTCACGCTGCCCAAGGTGGCCGTCGACCCGGTGCTGCAGGCGACCCCGTCATACCTGGGGCCGTGCGCCTCGTACGGCGCGCCGAGCGCCCTGGGCAACGGCAACGTGCGCACCTACGCGCAGCAGGAGCCGAACGGCAAGCCGCTCTCGATCGGCTTCGTCTTCCCGAAGTCGACGCTGCAGAACCTGCCGACGACGATGACGGACCAGCACCACTGCTACGACATCAACGGCAACGGCGCGATCGACGAGCACACCGAGTGCATGGGCGGCCACGAGCGCCCGCTGGACCTGCCGGCGGCCCTCACCAACACGGCCGACATCCCGTACAAGTGGGCGCTGCTGAACTACAACTCGATGGGCCACGGCCCCGAGGGCATCTACGACACCCCGCACTTCGACTTCCACTTCTACGTGCAGCCGAAGGCGGAGCGGGACGCGATCCGCCCCGGCCCGTGCGCGCTCGCCATCAACTGCGACGACTTCGCCACGGCCACCAAGCCGATCCCCTCGCAGTACATGCCGAGCGGCTACATAGACAACGGCGTGGCCGAGGTCGCGATGGGCAACCACCTGATCGACCAGAGCTCGCCGGAGTGGCACGGCCAGAAGTTCACCCAGACCTTCATCTACGGCGCCTACGACGCGAAGATCAGCTTCCTGGAGCCGATGATCACGAAGGCGTACCTGGACGGCCTGGCCACCGGCGCCAACCAGAGCGGATGCTTCCCGATCAAGCAGCCGCAGGCCTGGCAGGTGTCCGGCTGGTACCCGAAGGACTACTGCATCAAGTACCGCGCCAACCGCAGCGACTACATCGTCTCGATGGAGAACTACCAGCACAGCTGAGGCTGAGCCATCGATCAGGCAGGGCTCTCCCCCGCCCTGCCCCGCGGCCCGGCACCGGGGGACATCCCCGCTCCCGGTGCCGGGCCCAAACCACAGGCCGTTCGGATACGCGGAGGAGACAGCGCATGGACGGCGCCGGACATCCACGAGTGGCAGGAAACTGACATGTCATCGGCGATCTCACTCGCAGTCATCGGAGGCGGGGCCTCGGCGGTCTGCCTGATCGATGCCCTCGCCCAGCGGGACACCGTCCCGGGCAGCATCACGGTCTTCGAGCCGTCGCCGCACCTGTGGCGCGGCCGGGCGTACCAGTCCGACACCACCACGGTGCGGGTCAACGCAACCCCGGACGACATGTCGGTCCGGGCCGGGGACGACCGCCACTTCGAGCGGTGGCTCATGACCAGGGACCGGATCCTCGGACTGCCCGAGGGCGTCACCGGCCTCGACCCCAGGGCGGGCGCCCGCTTCGCCCCGCGCACCGAGTACGGGGAGTACCTGGAGCAGACCGCGCACGCCGCGCTCGCCAAGCTGCGCCTGCGCGGCTGGCGGGTGGACCTGGTGAGCGAGTCCGTCACCTCGGCCAACCTCGCCGCCGGCCGCGCCATGCTCCGCACCAACGAGGGCCGGGTGCGCGCCTTCGACTACGCCGTGCTGTGCGTCGGCGGCGACAGCCCCAAGGACGTGTACGGGCTCACCGGCTCCCAGGGGTTCATCGGCGACCCGTACCCGATCACCCAGAAGCTCCAGGCCGTCGGGCCCGACCAGCACGTCGCGGTGATCGGCAGCGGCCTGACCGCCGTGGACATCATCATCTCGCTGGCCTCCCGCGGGCACCGCGGCCGGATCAGCCTGCTCTCCCGGCGCGGCATGCTGCCCGGCGTCCGGCAGAAGCCGGTGCACTTCGACCTGAAGCACGTCACCCCGGAGAAGATGCAGCGCCTGTCGCGGCGTCAGACCAGCCTGCGCATCCAGGAGCTCGCCGACCTCATCGGCAAGGAGTTCGCCGAGGCCGGCGCCGACCTGACCGCGGTGATCGAGGAGATCACCGGCGCGCACCGCGAGCACCCGGTGGAGCGGCTGCGCCGCCAGCTGTCCGAGGTCGACTCGCCCGACCTGGGCCTGCGCATCCTCCAGCGCGCCGTGCCGGACACCGGCCCGGACATCTGGCCGCTGCTCTCCGAGCGCGACAAGGTCGAGCTGCTGCGCACCCACTACCGCACCATCATGAGCCTCTGCTGCCCCATGCCGCCGAGCAGCGCCACCGAGCTGCTGCGGCTCGCCGACGAGGGCCAGCTGTCCATCGTCTCCGGCCTGCAGGACGTCTCCGCCGGCCCCGAGGGCGGCTACACGATCGAGACCTCCGAGCAGGACGCCTTCCGCGCCGACGTGGTGATCAACGCCGTCAACGCCTCCGAGGGCAAGATCCCCAACGCCGCCGCACCGCTCGTCAACTCGCTGACCCGCAACCGGCTCGCCGACCGCCACCCGCACGGCGGACTGCACATCGCGCGGGCGACCAGCCGACTCTCCGTCGAGGGCCGGCCCGAACCGCGCTGGTACGCCCTCGGCAACATCGCCGCCGGGACGCTGTTCTTCACCTTCGGCATCCCCTCCCTGGTGGACCGGAGCCAGGACATCGTCCGCGCGGTCCTCGCGCACTCCGACCGGATCGCCGGCCTGCGCGCCGAGCGCGTCCTGCAGAGCGCCTGACCGCGCCCCGACCGAGCCCACAGCCAAGGAGAGCACCCCGTGACCACGACCACCCCGAGCTACCTGGCGGACACCGCCACCGGTCTGCCGCTGCCCGGCGACGCGCAGTTCGCCACCGCCGCCGAGGAGCGCCGGTACCGCAAGCAGCGGCTCACGGCCGCCCTGCGGCTGTTCGGCAAGTACGGCTTCGGCGAAGGCATATCGGGCCACATCTCGGTCCGCGACCCCGAACTGCCCGGCCACTTCTGGGTCAACCCGTTCGGCGTCTCGTTCAAGCGGGTCACCGTCGGCGACCTCATCCTGGTCGACTCCGACGGCAACGTGGTGGAGGGCAGGCACAAGGTCAACCCGAGCGCCTTCGTCATCCACTCCGCGATCCACGACATGAACCCGGACGCCGAGGCCGCCGCGCACGGCCACACCGCCCACTCCCGGGCGCTCGGCGCGCTCGGCCGGCTGCTCGAGCCGATCGACCAGGAGTCCGCGGCCTTCTACGGCAAGCAGGTGCTCTACACCGAGTACGAGGGTCCCTCGGTCGCCGTCGAGCAGGGCAAGGACATCGCGCAGAAGCTCGGCGACAACCGGGCGATCCTGCTCCAGCACCACGGCCTGATCACGGTCGGCGGCTCGCTGGAGGAGGCCGTGCACTGGTTCTTCACCTTCGACAGCTGCGCCGAGGTGCAGCTGCTCGCGCTCGCCGCCGGCACCCCCAAGAGCTTCACCCACGAACAGGCCGTCTCCGCCGGCGCCGGCTTCGGCGACGCCCAGCTCGGCCGCTTCAGCTTCCAGCTGCTCTGGGACGAGATCGTCCACGAGCAGCCCGACCTGCTCGACGAGTGACGCCCCGTCGGGCACCCCGCACACCCCTGCCACACGAGGAGTGGTCATGAAGGTTCTGCTGTTCGGAGCGACCGGGAACATCGGTGCCGCGATCGCCGCCGAACTGGTCTCCCGCGGACACGAGGTCACCGGGGTGACCCGGTCCGGCGGCTCCGGCGCCGACTCGGCCGTCCCGCTCGTCGCCGGTGACGTCGCCGACGCCGAGCAGGTGGCCGAGCTCGCCCAGGGCCACGACGCGGTCGCCTCCGCGGTCGGACCGCGGATCGGCTCCGACGACGACCGCACGATCCTCCTCGGCGCCACCGAAGGACTCGTCGCCGGCCTGCGCAAGGCCGGCGTGAAGCGCCTGGTGGTGCTCGGCGGCGCAGGCAGCCTGCGCACCGCCGACGGCACCCGCGTGGTGGACGACCCGCACTTCCCCGACCTGTGGAAGGCCAACGCCCTAGCCCAGATCGAGGCGCTCGAACGCTACCGCGCGGTCGACGACCTCGACTGGACGTACATCTCGCCGGCCAAGCTGATCGAGCCCGGCGAGCGCACCGGGGTCTACCGGCTCGGCGGAGACGACCTGCTGGTCGACGCCGAGGGCCGGACCCGGATCAGCATCCCGGACTACGCGGTCGCCTTCGCCGACCAGCTCGAAGGCGGGCAGGCCCTGCGCACCAGGGTCTCCGTCGCGTACTGACGCCAGCCGCGTCACCGGGCCGCCGGTCCCCCACCCGGCGGCCCGCACCTCGAATCAGCACCACCGGCCCGACCGGCCGCCGGTCACCGTCCTCACGGTGACCGCGCGGGCCGGACGGGCCACCACCCCGGAGGGAACCCGAAACCATGTCATCCACCGACGCCCGGGCCAAGGGCGGCGGCGCCGTCGTCGCCATCCTCGGCGCACTCACCGCCCTCGGCCCGCTGTCCAACGACACCTACCTGCCCGGCCTGCCGGACCTCACCCACGACCTGAACGCCAGCGCCTCCGCCGGCCAGCTCAGCCTCACCGCCTGCCTGCTCGGCCTCGGCCTCGGCCAGCTCTTCGCCGGCCCGATCTCGGACGCCGCCGGCCGCCGCAAGCCGCTGCTGTGGGGCCTCGCCGTCTACACCGTGGCGGCGCTGCTGTGCGCCGTCGCACCGAACATCTGGCTGCTGGTCGCGCTGCGCGCGATCCAGGGTCTCGGCGGTGCGGTCGGCATCGTGATCGCCGCCGCCGTCGTCCGCGACAAGCACGAGGGCGCCGCGGCCGCCAAGTACTTCGCGCTGCTGATGCTGATCACCGGCCTGGCGCCGGTGCTCGCCCCGGTGGCCGGCGGCCAGCTGCTCCGCTTCACCTCCTGGCACGGCATCTTCACCCTGCTCGGCATCCTCGGCGCGCTGATGCTCGCCGTCGTCGCCGTCGCCCTGCCGGAGACCCACCCGGTGGAGAAGCGGCGCACCGGCGGCCTCAGGGCCACCGGCCCGGTCTTCCGCAAGCTGCTCTCGGACCGCGTCTTCGTCGGCTACAACCTGGCCTGCGGCCTGGCGTTCGCGGCGATGTTCGCCTACATCGCCGGCTCGCCGTTCGTGCTGCAGGACATCCACGGCATGTCGCCGCAGGGCTTCAGCGCGGTGTTCGCGGTCAACGCGGCCGGCCTGGTGGTCTGCGCGCAGATCTGCGGCCGGATCGTGCACCGCACCGGCCCGCGCCCGCTGCTGGCCGTCGGCCTGACCGGCTCCGCCGTCGGCGGCCTCGGCCTGCTCGCCACCGTGCTCGCCGACGCGGGCCTGGTGCCGCTGCTGGTCGCGCTGTTCGTGGTGGTCTCCAGCGTCGGCCTGGTCATGCCGACCGCGACCGCGCTGGCCCTGCAGGAGCACGGCGACTCGGCCGGTTCGGCCGCCGCCCTGCTCGGCCTGTCCCAGCACATCATCGGCGCGGCCGTGGTGCCGCTGGTCGGCCTGGCCGGCGAGTCCACCGCGGTGCCGATGGGCATCGTCATCGCCGTCCTGGGCTGCGGCGCGCTCGCCTCGTTCGCGGCGCTGACCCGCTCCTCGGGCGCCGCCCCGACCGCCGTCGGCGCGGACTCCCGCACCGAGCAGGCCGCGCACGCCTGATCCGCCACCCCCGCCCCGCCGGGCCGACGCCCGGCGGGGCGGACCCCGCTCCCCCGAAAGCACCGAAAGTCCCCCGGAACCACTGAAAGACGGGCGTCGCGCCCCCAGTCGCCTCGCACGCTCTGCCGCACCGCGTCCATTTCACGAGCCGGAGATCGTCATGCCGTTCGGTACCTCGACCAACGTCCTGCCCCGGGAGGAGTCCTGGCGGACCCTGCCCGCCGCCCAGCAGCCGGAGTGGCCCGACCCCGCAGCCCTGGAACAGGTCTGCGACGAGCTGCGCACCTACCCGCCGCTGGTGTTCGCCGGGGAGTGCGACAACCTGACCGCCCGGCTGGCGGCCGTCGCCCGGGGCGAGGCCTTCCTGCTCCAGGGCGGCGACTGCGCGGAGACCTTCGACGGGGTCTCCGCCGACCAGATCCGCTCCAAGCTGAAGACCATGCTGCAGATGGCCGCGGTGCTGACCTTCGGCGCCTCGGTGCCGGTGGTGAAGGTCGGGCGGATCGCCGGCCAGTACTCCAAGCCGCGTTCGCAGTCCACCGAGACCCGCGACGGCGTCACCCTGCCCTCCTACCGCGGCGACTCGGTCAACGGACTGGAGTTCACCGCCGGTGCCCGCACGCCCGACCCGCAGCGGCTGCTGCGGATGTACCACTCCTCCGCGGCCACCCTGAACCTGGTCCGCGCCTTCATCTCCGGCGGCTACGCCGACCTGCGCGAAGTGCACTCCTGGAACCAGGACTTCGTCCGCACCTCGCCGGCCGGCCAGCGCTACGAGCAGCTCGCCGAGGAGATCGACTCCGCGCTCTCCTTCATGCGGGCCTGCGGCGTCGACCCGACCGAGCTGCACCGCACCGAGTTCTACACCAGCCACGAGGCGCTGATCCTGGACTACGAGTGCGCCATGTCGCGCCTCGACAGCCGCTCCAAGGACCGCTACGACGTTTCCGCCCACATGCTGTGGATCGGCGAGCGTACCCGCCAACTGGACGGCGCCCACCTCGAGTTCGCCTCCAAGGTGCGCAACCCCATCGGGGTGAAGCTCGGCCCGACCACCACCGCGGACGAGGCCCTCACCCTGATCGACCGGCTCGACCCCAAGCGCATCCCCGGCCGGCTCACCTTCATCACCCGGATGGGCGCGGAGAAGATCCGCGACCTGCTGCCCTCCCTGGTCGAGAAGGTCACCGCCGAGGGCGCCAAGGTCGCCTGGGTCTGCGACCCGATGCACGGCAACACCTTCACCGCCTCGACCGGCCACAAGACCCGCAGCTTCGACGCGGTCCTGGACGAGGTCGCCGGCTTCTTCGACGTGCACCGCGCCCTCGGCACCCACCCCGGCGGCATCCACGTCGAGATCACCGGGGACGACGTCACCGAGTGCGTCGGCGGCGGCTTCGGCCTGGTCGCCGAGGACCTCCACCAGCGCTACGAGTCCGCCTGCGACCCCCGGCTCAACCGCAGCCAGTCGCTCGACCTCGCCTTCCTGGTCGCCGAGATGTACCGCGGCCGCGGCACCGCCGCCGGCATCAAGACCCTGCAGGCGGTGATCTGATGCGCGCCGTCCGCGGAGCGATCCAGGTCGACCGGGACGACCCGGCGGAGGTCATGGACGCCACCCGGCTGCTGCTGGAGGAGGTCATGGCGGCGAACTCGCTCGTCCCCGACGACCTGGTGTCCATCCTCTTCACCGCCACCCCCGACCTGCGCAGCGGCTTCCCCGCCCGGGCCGCCCGCGACCTCGGGCTGACCGACGTGCCGCTGATGTGCGCCCAGGAGCTGGACATCGACGGCGGCCTGCCGCGCACCGTCCGGGTGCTCGTCACCGCCGAGACCCCGCTCACCCGCGACCGCATCCGGCACGTCTACCTCGGGGGCGCCCGGGCGCTGCGCCCAGACCTGGCCGACCGGCTGGCGGGTGCCCGGTGATCCGTACCGCCGCGGTGGTCGGGGCCGGGCTGATCGGCACCTCGGTGGCGCTCGCACTGAGCCGCCGCGGGGTGCTGGTGCACCTGATCGACACCGACCGGGACGCCGTCCGCACCGCCGTCGCACTCGGCGGCGGGGTGGACTGCCCGCCGGAGCAGCCGGTGGACATCGCCGTCCTCGCCGTGCCGCCGAGCGCGGTCGGCCGGGTGCTGGCCGAGCATCAGACCCGCGGCCTCGCGTACGCCTACACCGACGTGGCGAGCGTCAAGCACGAACCGGAGCAGGCCGTGATGGGCGGCGCACCGGACCCGAGTCTGTTCGTCGGCGGCCACCCGATGGCCGGTGGCGAGCGTTCCGGGCCGCTGGCCGCCTGCGCCAACCTCTTCGAGGGCCGCACCTGGGTGCTGACCGCCTGCGAGCACACCTCCCGGGAGACCCTGAACCGGGCGCTGGCCGTGGTCGCCATGTGCGGCGCGGTGCCGGTGGTCATGGAGAGCACCGCGCACGACCGGGCGGTCGCCCTGGTCTCGCACGCACCGCACGTGGTGGCCGCACTGATGGCCGCCCGGCTGGAGAACGCCCCCGAGGAGGCGTCCCGGCTGGCCGGCCAGGGCGTCCGGGACATGACCCGGATCGCCGGCGGCGACCCCGGCCTGTGGGGCGACATCCTGGAGTCCAATGCGACGGCCGTCGCCGACGTACTCAGCGAGCTCGCCGACGACCTCGCCACCACCGTCCGAGCGCTGCGCGGCCTCGCCGAGGTCGACGCGGCGAAGCGGGCGGAGGAGATGACCCGGGTGATCGACCTGCTGGGCCGCGGCAACGCCGGCCGGGCCCGGCTGCCCGGCAAGCCCGGCGCCGCGGGCGGCGCGGTGGTGCCGGTGGTGATCGGCGACCGCCCGGGCGAACTCGCCCGGCTGTTCGCCGCCGTCCAGGAGACCGGGGTCAACATCGAGGACGTCTCCATCGACCACTCCACCGGCCGCCCGAGCGGCCTGGTCGAACTGGTGGTGGCGACCGACACCGCCGGGCTCCTGGCCGACCGGCTGCTGGCCGCCAACTGGACGGTGCAGCGGGTCCGCCCGGTGTACGCCTCCGTCCGCTCCGCCGGTTCGGCGGAGCGGGACTTCGGACCCGCGGACCGGGTCTCCGTGCCGAGCTGACGAAGGAGCCGTCGGTGACGCTGGTCTACGTGCTCAACGGCCCCAACCTGGCCCGGCTCGGCCTGTCCGAGCCGGGCCCGGGCGGCCGCCCCGCCTACCCGGAACTCGTCCGGGCCTGCCAGGAGACCGCCGCCGAACTGGGCCTGCGCGCCGTGGTGCTGCAGACCGACAGCGAGGCGGAGCTGGTCGGCTGGCTGCACCGGGTCGCCGAGGAGGCGGCCCCGCTGGTGCTCAACCCGGCCGCGTTCACGCACTGCTCGTACCCGGTGCGGGACGCCCTGGCGCTGCGGCGGGCACCGGCGATCGAGGTGCACCTGTGCAACCCGTACGCGCGCGAGCCGTTCCGCCGGATCTCGGTGCTGTCCGACGTGGTCGACGGCACGGTGACCGGCCTCGGGCCGGACTCCTACCGACTCGCGCTGCACGCCGTCGCCCGCCTCACCGGGGCGGGCACCCACCCGGAACGCCAAGGAGCCACCGCGTGACCACCACTGCCCGAGGGGCGACCGCCCGCATCCCGGGTTCCAAGAGCATCACCAACCGGGCGCTGCTGCTCGCCGCGGCCGCCCTCGGGCCCAGCCGGCTGCGGGCGCCGCTGGTCAGCGAGGACACCGTGGCCTTCCGGCGGGCGCTCGAGGAACTCGGCGTCAAGGTGGCCGAGGGGGACGGCGACTGGGTGGTGCACGGCACCGGCCGCGGCCCGCACGGGCGGGCCCGGATCTGGTGCGAGGACGCCGGCACCGCGGCCCGCTTCCTGCCGGTGCTCGCCGCGACCGGCTTCGGCCGGTTCGAGGTGGACGGCACCGAGCAGTTGCGGGCCCGTCCGCTCGGCCCGCTGGTCGACGCCCTGGTCCGGCTCGGCGCCCGGGTGGAGGCCGCCCGCGGCGGCCGCCTGCCGCTGGTGGTCCGCACCGAGGGGCTGCAGGGCGGCGAGATCGCGCTCGACTCCACCACCAGCAGCCAGTACCTGACCGGCCTGTTGCTCTCCGCCCCGCTGATGCGGACCCCGCTGACGGTGCACGCGGCGGGCCTGGTGAGCCGCCCGTACATCGACATGACGGTGGCCCTGATGCGGCGCTTCGGCGCCGAGGTGACCGAGGACCCGGGCGGGCGGCTCCGGGTGGGCGGCACCTACCGGGCCACCGACCTGCGGATCGAACCGGACGCCTCCACCGCCTCGTACGTCTTCGCCGCGGCCGCGGTGACCGGCCGGACGGTGACCGTGCCGGGGCTGGGCCGCGACAGCCTGCAGGGCGACCTGCGGTTCGCCGAGGTGCTGCGGAAGGCCGGCGCCGAGGTGGAGATCGGCCCGGAGGCGACCACGGTGACCGGGACGGGGCGGCTGCGCGGCGGTTTCGAGGTCGACATGGGCGACATCTCCGACACCTTCATGACGCTGGCGGCGATCGCACCGCTGGCGGACGGGCCGATCACCGTCACCGGGATCGGACACGCCCGGTTCAAGGAGTCGGACCGGATCGCCGCGGTCGCCGGCAACCTGCGGCGGCTCGGTGTCCAGGTGGCGGAGGGCCCGGACCGGCTCACCGTGCACCCCGGCCCGGTCTACGGCGGCACCGTCGACTGCCACCGGGACCACCGGATCGCGATGTCCTTCTCGGTGCTCGGACTGAAGGCGCCGGGCATCGTCCTGGACGACCCGGCCTGCGTCGGCAAGACCTTCCCGGAGTTCCACACCGAGTTCGCCCGTCTCTTCGCCTGACCGTGCACCGGGAAGGGGGCGCCACCCGGTGGGTGACGCCCCCTTCCCGGTGCGCCCGTACGCCTAGTGCCGCCAGACGGCGGCCGCCCGCAGGACCACGTCGTTGGCCTCCGGCTCGCCGATCGTGATCCGGACGCCGTCCGCGCCGTACGGGCGGACGAAGGCGCCGAGTGCGGCGCAGGCCGCGGTGAACTCGGCGGTGCGGTCGCCGAACCGCAGCCAGACGAAGTTCGCCTCGCTGTCCGGCAGCGCGAAGCCGCTCTCGCGCAGCGCCGTGGTGACCCGGGCCCGTTCCTTCACCAGCAGTTCGACCCGGGCGAGGAGCTCCTCCTCGGCTGCGAGCGAGGCGACCGCGGCGTCCTGGGCGAGCTGGCTGACGCCGAAGGGCAGACCCACCTTGCGCAGCACGGCCGCCACCTCGGGGTGGGCGGCGGCGTAGCCGATCCGCAGGCCGGCCAGGCCGTACGCCTTGGAGAAGGTGCGCAGCACCACGACATTGCCGCGGGTGCGCTGGAACTCCATGCCGTCGGCGGCCTCCGGGTCGCGGACGAACTCGATGTACGCCTCGTCCAGCACCACCAGGACGTCGCGCGGGACGCGGTCGAGGAAGCGCTCCAGTTCGGCGCGGCGGACGACGGTGCCGGTGGGGTTGTTGGGCGTGCAGAGGAAGACGATCCGGGTGCGTTCGGTGATCGCGTCGGCCATGGCGTCGAGGTCGTGGCTCTCGTCGGCGCGCAGCGGCACCCGTACCGAGGTGGCCCCGCAGACCTCGGCCATGATCGGGTAGGCCTCGAACGACCGCCAGGCGTACAGGACTTCGTCGCCGGGGCCGGCGGTGGCCCGGACGAGTACCCGGCCGACCGCCACCGATCCGGTGCCGAGCACCAGCCGGTCGGCGGGGACGTCCAGGCGGTCGGCGAGGGCCTCGGTGAGCGCGGTGCAGGCCGGATCGGGATAGCGGTTGATCCGGTCGGCCTGCCGGCGGACGGCGGCCGCCACCGAGGGCAGCGGCGGGTAGGGGTTCTCGTTGGAGGAGAGCTTGAGGTGCTCGCCGTCCCGGCCCGGTGAGCGGCCGGGGACGTAGTCCGGGACGGCTGCCAGCTCGGCTCTGAGCCGGGGGGCGTCGTAGCGGCTCATGGCGGGTACCTCCTGCGGTCGGGCCCGATCAGGTCGGGTTGAAGGGCGAGGGGGCGGCGAACTTCCAGCGCAGCGTGGTGAAGTCGCGGACCTCGACCACCTGCTCGACGTCGAACTCGACCAGCCGCAGGGCGCCCTTGACGGCCTGGGTGCGGCTCTCGTCCCAGTCGATCCGGGCCTTGCCGGTGACGTGCAGGGCGTGGCCGGCCTCCCAGTCGAGGAAGGTGAGGCCGCAGGCGGGGTCGAGCTGGAGGTTGCCGAGGGTCATGTAGAAGGAGTTGCCGAAGTAGTCCGGCCAGACGATCCTGTTCGGCGCGGGGACCTCGACGAAGCCGGGGGCGCCGCCGCGGTGCGAGGCGTCGGCGCCGTGCTGCGGTGCGCGGCTGGCGATGAAGAAGGTGTCGGCGCCGGTGATCCAGCGCTGCTGGTCCTCGTCGAGGACGGCCGAGCGGCGCACGGTCGGGGCGGCGGCCTGCGGCGCGTCCGGGCGCAGCACCCGCTGCTGCAGGTACTTGGGGCAGTTGCCGAGCACCTGCTCGGTGGTGACGACGAGCGTGTCGCCGTCCCGCTGCGCGACGCCGTTGATCCGGATGCGCTGGCTGGTCTGCGGCTCGATGGCGAGCATGCCGATGTCCCGCTGCTCGTCGAAGACCTTCTCCAGCGGGTCGCCCGGCACCGGCAGGGCCTTGACGTGGATGGTGTGGCTGCCGACGGCGCCGGCGAAGCCGCGCGGGCCGGTGAGCACGGTGGACCAGGCGGCGCCGTCCCCGTCCACGCCGCCGATCACCAGCATCCGCTGGCGGCGCAGGAACATGTCGAACGGCGGCGGGATCGCGGCCTCGAACATCGGCGAGCCCCAGCCGGGGTGGCCCTCGCCGGCCCGCTGCTGCACCGCCTGCTCGCCCTCGTGGTACGGCGTCTTGACCATCGGTCGGCCCTCTCTGTGCGGGTGTTCGTGTCCGGTGCGGCGCCCGGCCGCCCGTCGTCCGGTCGGTTCACGGGCGCGGGCCGGGCGCCCGGGGTGCGCCCCCGGGGCCCGGCCCGCGCGTGCGGTCGGCGGCGCCGGTCAGGCGTGCTTGCCGATCAGCAGCACGGTGTCGACGACGCGGTTGGAGAAGCCCCACTCGTTGTCGTACCAGCCGGCGACCTTCACGGTGGTGCCGTTGATGACCTTGGTCAGGCCCGAGTCGAAGATGCAGGACGCCGGGTCGGTGACGATGTCGTTGGAGACCAGCGGCTCGTCGCTGTAGCGCAGGACGCCGGCCAGCGCGCCCTCGGCGGCCTGCGCGAACAGCGCGTTGACCTCCTCGACGGTGGTCTCGCGGGCGACGGTCACGGTCAGGTCGGTGACCGAGCCGACGACGACCGGGACGCGCAGCGCGTAGCCGTCGAGCTTGCCGTTGAGCTCCGGCAGCACCTGGCCGATGGCCTTCGCGGCACCGGTGCTGGTGGGCACGATGTTGCCGGCGGCGGCGCGGGCCCGGCGGAGGTCCTTGTGCGGACCGTCCTGCAGGTTCTGGTCCTGGGTGTAGGCGTGCACGGTGGTCATCAGGCCCTGCTCGATGCCCAGGCCGTCGTTGAGCACCTTCGCCAGCGGGGCGAGGCAGTTGGTGGTGCACGAGGCGTTGGAGACGACGCTGTGGACGTCCTCGTCGTACACCGCGTCGTTGATGCCGATCGCGATGGTGAGGTCCTGATTGGTGGCCGGGGCCGAGATGATCACCTTGCGGGCGCCCGCCGCGAGGTGCGCCTTGGCCTTCTCCGCGTCGGTGAAGACACCGGTGGACTCCACGACCACGTCGACGCCCAGCTCCGCCCAGGGCAGGTCGGCCGGGTTGCGCTCGGCGGTGACGCGGATGCTGCGCCCGTCCACGACGATCTCGCCGTCGCCGGCGGCCACCGGCACCGGCAGCTTGCCGAGCGTGGTGTCGTACTTCAGGAGGTGGGCCAGGGTCGCCGCGTCGGTGAGGTCGTTGACGGCCACGATCTCGATGTCGGCGTTCTGCTCAAGTGCGGCGCGGAAGAAGCTCCGGCCGATCCGGCCGAATCCGTTGATGCCTACCTTGATTGCCACGGGTGGGGCCCCTTCTGGGTGGGTGCACAGGGGAGCGCGCGCAGCGCCGGTGATCCGCGCGCCCGGCACTGATCTGTACCGCCGACGCTAGGCGGGCCCTGCGGGGCCCACTTGTCGGAACGCGCACCGGTTGTTGCACCGCGGCGCACGATACGGCCGGACGGCTTCACAGCGGGGCCCGCATCACTGCTGCCGATGAAATCTGCATACCTTCCAGAAGGTATGTTTCCATGATGGAGGGGTCCGCCCTCCCGGAGCGGACCGGGTGTCGGCAAACGCGGCCTCAAGTCCCAGCGGGGGAGCCATGGATGCATTGCCCATCGAGAACGGGCACACCGAGAGCGGGCCGACCGGGCGCCCGGACGCGGACACGCTCTCGCCACCTGCCACCGAGAACGTCAGCGAGGTCAGCCTCGGCAAGGTCCTGATCACCGTCGTCGAGGGCACCGCCCCCGAGACCGCCGGGGAGGACATCAGGATCTCCCAGTACCGCAACCGCGCGGGCGAGGCCTACCTGCGGGTCAGCTGCCCGCTGGCCGACCCGCTCGCCGTCCCCGAACTGCTGCGCCGGCTCGCCGACCAGGGAGCACTGCCGGCCGACCGCACCACCGAGCTGCTCGCCCGCGGTATCACCGGGCTCGTCGCCCAGGCCTGCGCCGACTACATGGACCGCGGCCTGGAGGCGCCCCGCCCCGCCCGCAGCTCCGGCCTCGCCCGCCGCGCCATGCTGCAGCGGATCAAGCACTTCGCCCGGGCCCGGCTCGCCGACCCCGAGCTGAAGCCGGAGATGCTCGCCCAGCAGCACCACATCTCGCTGCGCTACCTGCAGAAGCTCTTCCAGGAGCACGGCCAGAGCCCGGCCAGCTGGATCCGCGACGAGCGGCTGCACCACAGCTGCACCGAGCTGCGCGATCCGCGGCTCGCCCACCTGACCATCGCGATGATCGGCGAGCGCTCCGGACTGTACGGCGCCTCGCACTTCAGCCGGCTGTTCCGGGACCGCTACGGCATCTCGCCGCGCGAGTACCGCCGCTACCACGCACGCCTGGCCGACGCCGCCGCCTGACCGGCACCACCACAGCCGGGCCGCCACGGCCTGACGGACCGTCCGCCGCACCGCAGCACCGCCGCCCGACACCGACCGGACCGACCCCGGGACGACCGGCGCCGCCGGTCCCGACCGAAAGGCCCTCCCCTTGTCCAGCTTCGAATACCCAGGCGAGTTCTACGAGGTGATCCGCAAGGATTTCCGGGACCTCGCCACCGAGACCGAGTTCCTCGCCTCGTACCTGCCGCCGGGCGGCCGGGTGCTCGACATCGGCAGCGCCACCGGCGCCAACCTGCGGGCCCTCGCCGCCCTCGGCCACCCCGGTACCGGCCTCGACCAGAGCGCGGCCGCCGCCGCCGCCGCCGCCGGAGATGAGAGAGAGAGATGAGAGAGAGAGAGAGAGAGAGAGAGAGAGAGAGAGATGAGAGAGAGAGAGAGAGAGGAATGGAATGGAATGGAGATGAGAGATGGAGATGAGAGATGAGAGATGAGAGATGAGAGATGAGAGATGAGAGATGAGAGATGAGAGATGAGAGATGAGAGAGAGAGAGAGAGAGAGAGATGAGAGATGAGAGATTGAGAGATTGAGAGATTGAGAGATTGAGAGATTGAGAGTTGTTGTTGTTTTTTTTTTTTTTTTTTTTTTTTTTTTTTTTTTTTTTTTTTTTTTTTTTTTTTTTTTTTTTTTCCCCCCCCCCCCCCCCCCCCCCCCCCCCCCCCCCCCCCCCGCCGCCGCCGCCGCCGCCGCCGCCGCCGCCGCCGCCGCCGCCGCCGCCGCCGCCGCCGCCGCCGCCGCCGCCGCCGCCGCCGCCGCCGCCGCCGCCGCCGCCGCCGCCGCCGCCGCCGCCGCCGCCGCCGCCGCCGCCGCCGCCGCCGCCGCCGCCGCCGCCGCCGCCGCCGCCGCCGCCGCCGCCGCCGCCGCCGCCGCCGCCGCCGCCGCCGCCGCCGCCGCCGCCGCCGAGAGAGAGAGAGAGAGAGAGAGAGAGAGAGAGAGAGAGAGAGAGAGAGAGAGAGAGAGAGAGAGAGAGAGAGAGAGGGACGACCGGCGCCGCCGGTCCCGACCGAAAGGCCCTCCCCTTGTCCAGCTTCGAATACCCAGGCGAGTTCTACGAGGTGATCCGCAAGGATTTCCGGGACCTCGCCACCGAGACCGAGTTCCTCGCCTCGTACCTGCCGCCGGGCGGCCGGGTGCTCGACATCGGCAGCGCCACCGGCGCCAACCTGCGGGCCCTCGCCGCCCTCGGCCACCCCGGTACCGGCCTCGACCAGAGCGCGGCCTTCACCGCGTACGCGACCGCCGCGGCCGCCGAGCCGGGCGCCGCCGGCGTCGAGTACGTGCACACCCGCGCCGAGGAGTGGAGCACCGAGCAGCGCTTCGACCTGGTCTACAGCCTGTTCAGCACGCTCAACCAGCTGACCCGGGCCGAGCTGCGGAGCCTGCTGGAGTCCGTCCGCGGCTGGCTCTCCCCCGGCGGCCACGTCGTGGTCGACATCGGCCACCTGCTGAACTTCGTCGACGGCTACCAGCCGAACATCATCGCCCACCACCAGGGCGACGGCCTGCTGGTCACCCGGCTCGCCCGGCAGTCCGTGCACGCCCACCGAGCGGTGTGGCGCAACGAGGAGACCATCATCGCCCGCGACGGCGGCGGCACGGTCTCGATGTACGCCAACTTCTTCGACCAGACCGTCTTCACCGCCCCCGAGGTGCGCGACCTGCTGGTGGACGCCGGCTTCGAGGTGGTCGCCGAGTACGGCGGCTTCCGCAAGGAGCCCGGCCCGCGGATGGGCCGCGGCCCGCTGCTGTTCGTCGCCCGCGCCGCCGCGTCCGGCAAGGAGGCCGCCGCATGACCGCCCCCGCCGCCACCCGGACCCTGCCGCCCGCCGTCCTCGACGGCGGCCCGGCGCCCGAACTCCCGGTCTGCAACCTCGGCGAGGCCCTGCAGCGGGCCGCCGCCCGGCCCGACGCGGGCCGGATGCACTTCGTCCGCCCGGACGGCTCCGACGCCTCGCTGGGCTACCCCGAGCTGCTCGACGGCGCCCGCCGCATCCTCACCGGCCTGCGGGCCGGCGGCGCCCGCCCCGGCGACCGGGTGCTGCTCCAGATCCGCGAGGAGCAGGACCTGCTGGCCGCGTTCTGGGCGGCCGTCCTCGGCGGACTGGTACCGATCCCGGTGCCGCCCGGCCGCAGCGACGCCCCCGAGGCGGCCGCCCAGCAGCTGGAGTGGATCTGGGCCGGCTACCGGAACCCCTGGGTGGTCGTCGGCGACGACGGTGCCGCCGCCGGCCCGGCGATGGCCGGGTCGGACCGCTGGCTCGGCCGCACCGGCGAGCTGCGCGCCCACGCCCCGGCCGAGGAGCTGCACCCGGCACGCGCCGACGACCTCGCCGTGCTGCTGCTGACCTCCGGCAGCACCGGCGTCCCCAAGGCCGTCGCGCTGACCCACCGCAACATCCTGGCCCGCTCGACCGCCACCGCGGCCGTGCGGAACCTGGACGTCACCAGCCGCTCCTTCAACTGGATGCCGCTGGACCACATCGGCGGCCTGGTCATGTTCCACGCCCGCGACGTGCTGCTCGGCTGCACCCAGGTGCACGCCCGAACCGACTGGGTCCTGGCCGACCCGACCCGCTGGTTCGAGCAGATCTCCAAGCACCGCTGCGACACCACCTGGGCGCCCAACTTCGCCTTCGGCCTGGTCAACGACCGGGCCGAGGAGATCGCCGGCCGCGACTGGGACCTGCGCAGCCTGCGCTACATCATGAACGGCGGCGAGTCGGTCAAGGCCCGGGTCATCCGGCGCTTCCTCGACATGCTGGCGCCGTTCGGCCTGCCGCGGACCTCCATGCACCCCGGCTGGGGCATGTCGGAGACCTCCGCCGGCATCGTCGACTTCGTCTTCGACCCGGACACCATGGGCGACGAGCGCTTCGTCCCGGTCGGCCGCCCGCACCCGGGCGTCTCGCTGCGGATCGTGGACGAGCACGACGCCCCGCTCCCGGCCGGCACCGTCGGCCGGCTCCAGGTCACCGGCGCCCCGGTGTTCTCCGGCTACTACGAGAACCCCGAGCAGAACGCCAAGTGCTTCACCGCGGACGGCTGGTTCCGCTCCGGCGACCTCGCCGTCGTCGAGGACGGCATCCTCACCGTCACCGGCCGGGTCGACGACCTGATCGAGCTCAACGGTGCCGAGTACCACGGCCACGAGATCGAGGCACTGGTCGAGGAACTCCCCTTCGTGGAGCCGTCCTTCACCATCGTCTCGCCGTGCACCGCGGCCGGCGGCGAAGAGGAGGAGCTGGTCGTCTTCTACCACCCGCGCGGCGACGTCTCCGCCGACGAGGCCGACCGCCGCATCCGCGACCTGGTCACCGAGCGGTACGGCGTGCGGCTCGGCGACGTGGTGACCCTCGCCCGCGAGGACGTGCCGAAGACCGGCATCGGCAAGCTCCGCCGCGCCGAGCTGCGCAAGCGGTACGAGGCGGGCGCCGCCGGCCGGAACGCCCGGGCCTGACACCCCTCGCGATGCACGGCACGAGCGGCCCCCGACCCGGACCCTGGTCGGCCGGGGGCCGCTCGCCGTGTTTATGGAGAGGGAATGGACAACAGACGGGGGTCCGGCAGAAGTGTTTGCCCTCGAACCGTGAACTGCGGTACGTGAGTTCCGGGCACAGAGGGCCGAACGGAAGGAAGCCGATGGCACAGCAGGAGCGGGCCAGGAGGACGTACGAGGCGGTGCTGGACGCCGCGGCGAAGGAGTTCGCCGCCCACGGCTACACCAACACCAACCTCGGCCATGTGGCCCAGAGCACCGGTGTCACCAAGGGAGCCCTGTACGGCCACTTCGCCTCCAAGGAGGAGCTGGCCGCAGCACTCGTCCAACACCTGGACGACGCATGGAAGTTGATCGAGGACGGGGTCGGCGAGAACCCCGAGTCACCGGTGGCGACCCTGAAGGACGTGACCTGCGCACTGGTCGCACGGCTGCACCGCGACATCAGGGTCAACGCGGCACTGCGGCTGCTGCTCGAGGAGGCCCAGTCCTCCAAGCGGACGCCGGCGTTCGTGTCGGACGTGGAACGCACACTGCTGCGCCTGGTCGTCCAGGCGCAGCAGTGCGGCGAAATGGACTCCGCCTATCCGGCGGAGCCCGTCGCCCAGTTGATGACCACCGTGATCTTCGGTGCGCACTACCTCGGGTCGGTGCGCGAGGAGCTGGATCTGATCACCCGGGTGCGCTCCTCCTGGGACGTGCTGCTGCCGGCCCTGGGCGCCCGCTGGGTGGTCAGCTGAAGGGTGCCCCGCTGGGCGGGGAGCCGCATGCCCGCCGGCCGGGCCGCGGCGGCCCGCCCCAGCGCCGGGCCGCCGCCGGCCGGACGCTCGGCGGCCCGGCCGGAGTGCCGGTCGGCCGCCCCGGCCACCTCGCGGTGGGCCAGGTCGGCCAGCGCCACGATCCGCTCGGCCACGGGACGCAGCCGTAATCCGCTCTCGGTGAGCGCGATCCGCCTCCCCCGCCGATCGAACAGCACGGTGCCGAGCGAGGCCTCAAGGTGCTGGATCTGCGCGGTCACGCTGGACTGCGCGTAGTTCAACTTCTTGGCGGCCCGGGTGAAGCTCATCTCGCTCGACACCTCGAGGAACGAACGCAGATGCTGAAGTTCCATCAGGACTCCTTCCGAGCGGGCCGGCGGGCACGGACGGCGCTGCGCGCACCCGACGGTCCGTCAGGACGTGGGGCCGCCGGTCAGGGCGGCACGGCGGAACGTCAGCTCCGCCTCGGCGATCGTGCGGCCCGCCTGGGCCGCCGTGGCGCGCACGGTGCGCGAGCCGGGCGCCCCGCCCGACGGCTGGGCGTCGAGCAGAATCGGCGCGCCGAACTCGCCGTACGCGTGGAACTCGACCCGCAGGCCGGTGAGCACCTCGTTGGACGCGCCGTCGTGCGGGGCGTCCGCGAGCAGCCCGCTCTGCCGGATGGCCTCCAGCAGCAGCACGGCCTGGACGTGGTCGGAACCGTGGTCGAAGAAGGTCGGGTGGTCCTGGTCGACCCGCAGCCGCCAGCGGGCCCCGTCGCCCGGTTCGGCGGCGAGCAGCACCACGTCGTCGGGGCGCCGGCGGCCGACCTGGGCCGGGGTGGCGGCCGGACGTCCCGCGGTGCCCCGCGGAAGGTCCGTTCCAGCGGGGCGGGCGCCCCGCAGTCGCTGGTAGAGGGCCGGGGCGAGGATCTCGCCGCCGATGGTCACCCGGGCGCAGGGACGGCCGGCGCCCGCGTGGACGACGGTGTGCGTGCGGAACGGCATCCGCCGCCCGACCCGGCACCCGGCCTGCATGTCGACGGCAAGGTCGAGGGTGACTTCCTGCGGAGCGGCCGCGGTGGCCCGAGCCGCCTGACAATCTGTCAGTTGGAAGTCGAAACTACGGGCGACGAAAGGGAGTTCCAACGGTATGCCGTAGTACTCGTGGAAGGTGAACATGGTGGCCTGGCGGACCGTCTCGATGATGACCATGCTGTCCGCGGTCCCGCCCGGTCCGGGCTGGAAGACCGCGTGGTCGCGGGGCCACTGGGCGGCCAGCAGGTAGCTGTCCGCAGCGGCTCTGGCCGAATCGGTGAGGAACACCTCGGACACGGCGGCCTTGTGGACCAGTTTGCGCGACACCGTTCGATGGAAGTCGAGATCTGCGGCAACCCGCTGCCGCGGCAGCAGTCCGGCCGTCGGATGGGTCAGCTGATCTGGTGCAAAGGTGTCCATCGCGAGCCTTCCCCCACGGGGCTGTGAACGACAGGGCACTGGCCAGGGTCCGACGCTGGGACCGAAAGAAAATATACCTCCGGGAAGGTATGTTGCCAAGCGTTGACCTTCGCCAACTGCCCACCTGCACAAGGGAAAAGCGGTGGGCACCGCTCCGCACGAACGGGCCCGGAAATGCCGCGGCCCCCGCCCGGGGCGGGGGCCGCGCACGTCACGGGCGGACCGGGCCGGAGGCCCGGAAGGGCCACAAGGCCCTCAGGGCGGGGAGGGCCGGCCCTACCGCCTCGGCAGGATCAGGTCCAGCAGCTCCTCGACCCGCTCCACCACGTCGGCGCGGTCGTGCAGGATCCACGACACGTGCTGCACCCCGAAGAACGAGGCGACGACCGTCTTCGCCAGCGTCTCCGCCGACGTCTCCGGCGGCAGCTCACCGGCCTCCTTGGCCTTCTCCAGCAGCAGGGTGTAGACGTTGATGTAGTCGACGAACGGCAGCGGCAGGTCGGCGTCGGTGATCATGCGCTCGGTCTGCAGCCGCACCGCCGCCTGCGCCACCACCTCGTCGCGCACCCGGTACGCCGTCGCCATCGTCAGCCGGCGGACGGTCTCCAGCGGCTCGAGGCCCGGGTCGTCCATCGCCTCGGTGGTCTTCGGCGCGGCCGCGTAGAAACCGCCCACCAACTCGGCCGCCAGCGCCTCCTTGTTGGGGAAGTGGAAGTAGACCGCACCCTTGGTGGCCCCGGCCTCCTCGGCGATCTCCTGCATGGTGACGACCTTGAAGCCCTTGCGGGCGAACAGTCTTGCGGCGGCCTCCAGGACCGTCGCCCGGGTGCGCACCGCACGCGCCTGCTTCAGCGTCGGCGTTCCCCGACCCACCGCATTGCGGACGGTACTGCCGCCGTCCGGATGCCCGCTGGCCGCCATGGCTCAACCTCCAGGGGTGCCGGCACACGGTCGTGCCGGATTTCGCGCGAATCATAACGTCACGAAGGTATGTTCCCAATATTCTGCGACACGACGGCGCGTCGCCTTGCGCGCGCGCCCTCGCGTACCTCCGTCCGTACCGACGGTGGCGGCCGCCTTCCGCGGCCCGCCGCCGTCGGCCACGCTGTCCGCGCCGGCGACTGCCGTCGCGCCCGCTCCGCCCGCGACCACCGGGGCTGGGCCGTCGGGGTCGTCCCGACACCTGACGCACGTCCACGACAGGGGGAGAAAAGATGAGCATTCTGGACGATCCGCGCACCACAGCCGGGCCCGCCGCACTGCCGGGGGCCCTCGCCGCCGCCGCGGACACCCTGCGCACCACGGCACTCGGCCAGGCCGTCGAGGCCGACCGCCGGCGCAGCCTCGACGCCGCACTGGCCGAGCAGGTGACCCGCGCCGGCTTCGCCCGGCACTTCGTGCCACGCCGCTGGGGCGGCACCGAGGGCGGCTTCGCCGAACTGGTGGCCGCCGCCTCCGCCCTCGCCGAGGGCTGTACCTCCGCCGCCTGGTGTGCGGCGCTGCAGGCCGCACACGGGCGGCTCGCCGCCTTCCTGCCGGAGGAGGGCCAGCGGGAGATCTGGGGCGACACCCCGGACGTGCCGATCGCGGCCGCCCTGGTGCCCCCGACCGGCCGGCTGACCAGGACGGCCGACGGCGGGATCACGATCACCGGCCGCTGGCGGTGCGTCAGCGGCGTCCGGCACGCGGCGTGGGTGCTGCTCGCACTGCCCGATCCGGACGCGCTGCCGGGCGACTTCGTCATCGCGGCCGTCCCCCGGAAGGCCGTCACGGTGCACGACACCTGGCACAGCAACGGCTTACGGGGCACCGGCAGCCACGACGTGAGCGTCTCCGAGCCGCTGGCCGTCCCGGCCCACCGCTGCACGGCCTTCATGGACCTGGTCCGGGAGTCCGGCCGGGCCGGCCGGGCGCGCTGCCACAGCGTGCCGCCGCGGATGGTCGCCGGACTGGCCTTCGCCGCACCCGCCGTGGGCGCTGCGCGCTGCGCGCTGCGGGCCTGGGCGGCCCCGCTGGCGGACGCGCACGGGCCGGGCGGCCCCGCCGTCAGCCCGGCGCGCTGCGAGGTGATGGCACGGGCCTCCGCCGAGATCGACATCGCCGCCTCACTGCTCGCGGACGCCGCGGCGCGGGCCGACGCCGGACCGGTCGGCGACCGGGCGGTGGGCCACAACATGCGGGACACGGCACTGGCCGTGGAGTTCGCGGTCGCCGCGGTGGAACGGCTGTTCCGGGCCGGCGGGGTGGCCGCCCAGTGGCAGGACTCGGCCCTCCAGCGGTCCTGGCGGGACGTCCACACCCTGGCCGCGCACGGCGCCCTCAGCTGGGACGCCGCAGCCGCCGAATACACCCGCACCGGCCTGGCGGCCTTCGCCGGCTGAAGGTGAAGAGCGAGCCGGAGCCCCGGGGTTTCGTGCCCCCGGGGCTCCGGGGATCAGGCCGACATCTCCTTGGGCAGGAGCATGTCGCGGGCGATCTGCGGGAGCATCTCGTCGAAGAGCTGCTGGCCGCACAGTTCGCCGTCGAGGGTGTACGGGATGTCGTCGACCGGGATCACCAGGGCCGGCAGCACCGGGACGAGCCGGGCGCAGGCGGCCCGGGCGGCCCGCTGGGTGGACTCCTCGCGCTCCGCGTCGGCGGGCACGAAGGCCACCAGCAGCAGATCGCCGTAGTCGGGGATCTCGCCGATCAGGATCGCGGTCTGGCGGGCGGCGGGCAGTTCGGTGAGGGCCCGCTCCAGCAGCAGGAGCCGGGCTTCGAGGTCGGCTTCTTCCAGCTCGTCCTCGGGAGTGTGCGGCGGAACCGGCGTGGTCATGCGGGAATCTCCGTAGCTGACTGCTTGTCCAGGTGGATGTAGAGGTTGACCAGCGGCATGATCTCGGTGAGCAGCTCGCCGGTGCGGATGGTGCCGGTGGGGCTGTACGGGATGGCGTCGACCGGGATCACGTGTGCGGGGATCCACGGCGTGCGGCGGGCGCAGACGGCGCTGACCGCCCGGTACGCGGCCGCTTCCAGGTCCCTGGCCACCGGGACGAACGGCACTGCCAGCACCGGGCCGTGGTCGGGCACGTTCACCCGCAGCACGGCGAGGTCGCGGACGGCCGGCTGGTCCAGCAGCTCGGTCTCCAGGCCGAAGAAGGCCGCGTCGCGGTCGCCGGCCGCGCGGGCCCGGACGGCACCGGCGGTGCGGCCGGTGAGCTCGAGCCGGCCCTCGTAGTCGATGACGCCGTCGTCGCCGGTGAGCAGGAAGGGCCGCGGGCCCTGGCCGTCGCCGAGGTCGACCAGGACGGAGGGTGCGGGGGCGTCCCCGTAGGCGTCCATCAGCTGGTAGCTGGCGACCGCGACCCGGCCGCGGACGCCGGGCGGCAGCGGGCGGTGCTCGCCGTCCAGGACGGCGATGCCGATGCCCGGCATGGCACGGCCGGAGCGGCACGGCGAGAGCGCCAGCTCGTCCGGGCCGAGCACGGTGACCAGGCCGGTCTCGGTGGAGCCGTAGTAGTGGTGCAGGACGGGGCCGAAGCGGTCCCAGGCCTCGTTCACGATCCAGCGGTTGAGGTGCTGGCCGCCGGTGAGCAGGAAGCGCAGCCGGGAGGTCTCGCGCAGTTCGGCGGAGGCCGGGTGGGCGAGCAGCCGGGAGAGCACCGGGGGCACCATCAGCGTGGCGGTGACGCCCTCGTCGGTGATCAGCCGACACATCTCGGCGAGATCGTGGTACGGGCCCAGGACGACGGTGCCGCCGAGGGCGAAGAACACCCGCGCCCAGCCGGGGCTGGAGGCGTGGTACATCGGCACGGTGACCAGGTAGGTGTCGTCCTCGTCGAAGGCGAACTCGTCGACCAGTTCGGCGAGTCGGCGGGCCTCGTAGGAGCGGCGGCGGATCACCAGACGGGGCGAGCCGGCCGCGTCGTAGCTGACCGCGAAGGACTCGTAGGGCTGCGAGATCGGGGCGGTGACCGCGGTCTGCGCGGCGGCCAGCGTGGAGTACGCCACCGGCTCGCCCGCCTGCGGGTCCGGCACGATCGGCTCGGGGGCCGCCAACTCCTCGCCCACGCCGTGCAGGTGGACCTGGAGGACGCCCTCGCGGTCGGCCCAGCCGGCTGCGATCAGCAGCGGGCGGTGCAGCTTGCTGCTGACCACCACGGTCGGCCGGAGCTGCTCCAGGGCGTCGGCGGTGGCCTCGGCGGAGGCCTCGAAGTCGAGACCGGTGATCGGCACGCCCAGGGTCTCGAAGGCGGCCGTGGTGACGACCAGCTCCCAGCCGTTGCAGCAGAGGAAGGCGGCCCGGGCGGGGCGCCCCTCCGGCAGCACGGCGGCCAGGCCGCCGGCCACCTTGGCTATCTCGTCGGCCAGTTCGGACCAGGTGATCCGGCGTCCGCCGTCCACCAGGGCGACACGGTCCGGCCTTTCAGCGGCGTGCCGCAGGGCGTCTTGCAGCTTGATCATCTCGAACTCCGTTCCAGTGGGCTGGAGTTGGCCCTTCTGGTTCATCCATCGTCTGGGGCGCCGGAACACCTGCCCGGCGGTGTCGCTGGGGAAGGTCGGGCTCTTGTCGCTGCACGCGGTCGCCGCCGAATGCGCGGGCACGCGTCGGGGACACCTCCCCGATGGAAACAAACCTTCCCGAAGGTATCAATAGCAATCGGCAGCTCCGATGCTCCGCAGGACCCGGCCCTCCCCGAGCCGCCGCACCCCCTCCCACCTGCGGCGTCGCACGCGTGCGCAGATCCACGACGGCCGGTGCGCGGACCGGCAACACCCCCGTCCGGCCGGTCGGTAGCTTCGGCCGGGCACCACCCCACCGCGCCAGCTCACCGTCCAACCGTGGAAGGACCAGCCCCATGAAGCGCCGCCTCGTCGCCCTCACCGCCGCCCTCGCCATCGCCGCCGGCGGCGCCACCCTCGTCGCCGGCCAGGCCTCCGCCGACGACGGCAGCACGGCCGCGGCCTCGACCGCCGGCTACAACGCCCTGCCCCCGTTCGCCGGCAAGACGTTCCTGATCACCGTGGACAACGGGAACGTCTACAAGAACACCTACTCCGCGGACGGCACCCAGCTGCACTCCGAGACCGTGCAGGGCAACGGCGTCGGCGAGGTCTTCGACGCCACCCTGGCCACCTCCCAGGTCGGCTGGAACCTCTACTTCACCAACTGGGTCGAGCCCAACGGCGTCACCGTGAGCCACGTGATGAACTTCAACAACAAAACCGTGCAGGTCTACTTCACCTTCCAGACCGCCACCGGCACCCGCCTCGGCCAGCTGCACAGCGCCACCATGACCCGCGTGGCCTGACCCCTCGGGACCGCGCCCCCGGGCGTGCCCGGGCACCGTCCCACCCGGCGGTACCCGGGCACGCCGCCCGACAGTGGTTGACTGGACCGCATGAGCATTCACGAGAACCTGCTCGGCGGCCCCCCGCCGACCCACCTGCCGGCCGAGCCCGGGCCGCTGGAGGCGCTGGCCCAGGGCGCCTCGCCCTCCGAGGTCGCGGCGAAGTTCCCGACCTCCTCGCTCGCCTGGGCGCAGCTCGCCGACGACGCGTACGCCGCAGGCCGGGTCGTCGAGTCGTACGCCTACGCCCGCACCGGCTACCACCGGGGTCTGGACGCGCTGCGCCGCAACGGCTGGAAGGGCCACGGCCCGGTGCCGTGGGAGCACGAGCCCAACCGCGGCTTCCTGCGCGCCCTGCACGCACTCGGCCGGGCCGCCGCCTCCATCGACGAGAAGGACGAGGCCGAGCGCTGCGCCCAGTTCCTGCGCGACAGCTCGCCGACCGCCGCCGACACCCTGGGCTGACCCACCGCCGCCGGCCACGGCGGACCCGCGGGCGGTCCCGGGACCGCCCGCGGGCACCCGGCCGGCCCGGCCCGCGCGAACGGAACCCGCACCAGTGGACATCCGCCGCATCACCGACCCCGCGGCCGTCACCGCCGCCGCGCACCTCTTCGACGCGGCCCCCGAGCCGGCGGCCACCCGGCGCTTCCTCGCCGACGAAGGCCACCACCTGCTGATCGCCTACCTGGACGGCGCCCCGGCCGGCATGGCCACCGGGGTGGAGACGACCCACCCCGACAAGGGCACCGAGATGTTCCTCTACGAACTCGGTGTCGACGAGCCGTACCGCGGACGCGGCGTCGGCCGGGCCCTCGTCGCGGCCCTCGCCGGCCTGGCCCGCGAACGCGGCTGCTACGGCATGTGGACGGTCACCGGCGGGGACAACGCGGCCGCTCTCGCGACGTACCGCGCGGCCGGCGGCGACCCGGAGGAACGCCAGACCGTCATGTCCTGGACGTTCGACCGGGGCTGAGCCTCCCCGCCGCAGCACCGAACGCTCCGCCGATCGCTCCGCCACCGCGCGTCCCGGGCCCGCGGGCGGCAGGGCAGACTGTGCGCCTGACGGACCGCCGCACGACGGGTGCGGCCGCACGGGCAGGAGCAAGGCACATGGCGGACACCCGGCGACCGAGACCCGCGGCACTCGCGGCGGCCGGCCTGACCCTGATCGCCGTCCAGGGCATCGGCCTGTGGGTCGGCAGCTCGGGCGGCCCGGCGTTCGTCGCCCGGGTCGGCGACCACCCGGTGGTGCCGGGCGTCCTTGCCCTCGTCCTGCTCACCGCGGCGCTGTTCCTGCGGACGCGCTCCCGCATCGTCCGGGCCGAGACCGTGCTGGTCGCCGCCACCCTGACCGCCGGGGCCGTGGGCCTGCAGGCCATGGGGCTCGTCCCGGACTGGGAGGTGACGGACCGGAAGCCCGCGCCCGGGAACGCGGAGCGCACCGTGGTGGTGGAGCAGGCCTCCGACTGGATCGACACGCTCACCCGGGTCTCCGTGGAGGACGGCTCCGGACTCACCCTGTGGCGCTGGCAGGTCGGCGAGTTCAGCAGCGACGACCCCGCGCTCGGCGTCGCCTCGGTGGACTGGGCCGGCCCCGACCGGCTGCGCCTCACCGGCCCCGACGGCGATGTGCGCCTCGTCGACCTCGCCCCCGGCAGCGGCCGGCCCTCCCGCACCTTCTCCCGCTACTGACACCGGCCGGCACCGGCGCCGTACGGGAACGGGCCCGGGCCCTCCACGGCCGGACGGCCTGCAACCGAGCCGGACCGGAACGCGTCCTTCCGCGATGGACGGGACCCGTGACGGCACCGTCCAAACGGCACCGTGCATACCGGGTATGTGGACATGGGGGTCGCTTGCGTGCGAGGGTGGATCGACGGTATCGATTCTGCAACACATGACACTCCGTCACATCCTGTCCCCGACCAGAGAGTCCCTCGTGCGAGCAGCCTCCGCCACCAGGAACGCACCCGCGCCCAGCAGACGCCGCGCCCGTCAGCAGCGGCGGCGGCGGGCGCGGCGGCGCACGGCCTTCGGCATAGGCCTGCTCTGCTCACTCACGGTGCTGGGCGTCACGGCGTTCATGGTGCTCGGCGACAAGGACGGCACGGGCTCCGGAGGCCCGACCGCACAGGCCCGGCCGATCCCGCCGCTGAGCAGTTCCTCGACGACCACCCAGAAGGCCCCCGAGAGCCCGGCTCCCGCACCCACCCCGACGCCGACCCCCAGCCCGACCCCCAGCCCCAGCGCGGTCACCGAGAAGGGCAAGGGCACCTTCACGATCGCCACCGCCAGCGGCAGCGCGGTCGGCAAGGGGACGACCCGGCGCTACCGCGTGGAGGTCGAGGACGGCATCGGCATCGACCCGCAGGCCGCCGCCCAGCAGGTCCAGGCGATCCTCAGCGACAAGCGCAGCTGGACGGCCGACGGCAAGAACGGCTTCAAGCTGGTCTCCGACGGCGTGTACGACTTCACCGTCAAGGTGGCCTCGCCCGACACCGTCGACCGGATCTGCGGATCGGCCGGCCTGGACACCAAGGGCGAGGTCAACTGCGACGTCGGCAAGCAGGTCGTCGTCAACTCCAAGCGCTGGCTGACCGGTTCCCCGCAGTTCAGCGGCACGCTCGACGACTACCGGGCCCTCATCGTCAACCACGAGGTCGGGCACCGGATCGGCCACGGCCACGAGGGCTGCCCCGGCAAGGGCAAGCCCGCGCCGGCCATGATGCAGCAGATCTACGGCCTCAACGGCTGCGTCTCCAACGCCTGGCCGTACACCGCCGAGGGCGTCTACATCAGCGGCCCGAGCGTCCCGTAGGGCCCGTCCGAGGCACTTGGCGGTCCACCCGGGGTCGCCCGCCCGGTCAGTAGGCGATCGCCGCCACGCCCTCCGCGGTGCCGGCCACCAGCAGCCCCCCGGTGAGGGCCAGCGCCCAGACCTGCGAGCCGAGCCGCACGTCGAGCGGCTCCGCCGCCCCCGGCACCCGGACCCGCACCAGGCCGTCCGCCCAGGCCGCGGCCACCACCGGGCCGGCCGGGGTGTCGGCCGCGGCGAGCGCGGTGACCTGGCCCCCGCGGCGGTCGAGGGCTTCGTCGGCCGGGGCGTCGGCGCCGTTCGCCCACACCCGCACCGAGCCGTCGAACCCGCCGCTGACCAGCAGCCCGGCCGTGCCGGCCAGCGCCGTCACCGGGCCCTCGTGCAGCTTCTCACCGACCGCCCCGACGCCGGTCCCGTACCGGTGGACGGCGCCCGTGTCGTCGCCGACGGCCGGCAGGCCCTCCGCGCCGGTGGCGGCGATCGCGCTCAACCCGCCCCGGACGGCCTCCCGCAGGGCCTCCAGGGCCGCCTCGACGGCCTCTGCGGGGTGGGCGGCGCCCGGCTGGGGCAGTGCGGTCGCGGTGCCCTCCGCGTCCAGCAGGACGACGGTGCCGTCCGCGGCCGCGGTCAGCCCGCGCAGCGGCCGGGCGGCGGCGGGCAGCGCGACCCGGGCCAGCGGACGGCCGGTCGGCGCGTCGACGGTGCGGACGACGCCCGACGGGTCGGCCAGCAGCAGCTGCCCGGCGTAGCCGCCGGTGCCGACCGCGAGGCCGGCCACCGGTCCCGGCCAACCCTTCGAGGAGTCCGGCCACATCGCCCAGACCGCCCGCCAGGGCGCGGGGACGGCCGCCAGGCGCTCGGCGGCCTCGTCGTCCATGCCGATCAGCCGGGTCCGCAGCACGGCCGCACGGACGGCCGGGTCGGGCTCGCCGACCAGTGCCGGGCCGGCCGCCGTCCAGGCGGCGGGGACGGCGCCGTACACCTGGTCCAGGGCCGCCGTGACCGCCACCGGTTCGGCGCGGCTGAGGAGTTGGGCGTCGACGAGCAGGCCTTCGGCCGAGCCGTCGCGGGCGGCGGCGGTCCACAGGTCGCCGAGCAGGGCGGCGTCCGCGGCAGCGAGGTCGGGCCGGCCGTCGGGGTGGCGCGGCACCCGGGCGATCAGCTCAGCGCCCGTCTCGGCCGGGCGGCCGGCCGTTCCGTCGGCCGCACCGGGGCTGGGGTAGGCCGCGGGGTCGGCCCCGGCCGCGGCGGCCCAGGCGGCGAACCGCGCGGGCTCCGTCCACTGCGGCAGGTCGAGGTCCAGGACGGCGGGCTCGGGCACCACCGTGCCGAAGGCGACCGCCGCGGCGCCGCCGTCGGGCGCCTCGACGACCATCCGCACCAGCTCGGACTCGGCCAGCGGCCGCAGCAGCCCGGCCACCAGGTGGGAGGGGTGCACGGCGCGGCCGAGGTCGGGGACGCAGACCACGATGCGCCGGCCGTCGTCCTCGAGTGCGGCGAGCAGTTCGTCCGGGCGGCGGACGAGGTGGCCGAGCTGCCGGCCGAGCTGCCAGAGGGCGCTGTCGACGGTGAGCCGCTCCCCGGCGAGCACCGCGTGCACCCGCCGGTGCTCGGGCACGTCCTCGCCGGCGCCGGCCTCGGCGAGCCAGGAGAGCAGGTGGGTCTTGCCCGCTCCGGCCGAGCCGGCCACCCGGCACAGCCGCGGCGCCCGCTCGTCCGCGAGCCAGCCGAGCAGCGCCCGCCCGGCCGGCCTGCGGCCCGCCCTCAGCGGCGGTATCCGAAGCGCGCCGTCACTCATGCCCTGGTCCCCTCGTAGCCCGGTGAACGACCCATGAGCTTAGACCGACCGGCACATGGGGGGCGGCGTCGCAGTGCCACAGCTGTCGCCCGGCCGGCTTCTCCTCAGTCGCCGCCCGGACTCGGCCCTGACGCCGCTCCTTCTCCCATCCCCCATGTGCCGGTCGGCCTTACTTACCACCCGTCACCCCACCGCCACGGCGACCGGTCCGCGGGCGGCGGTGTGGCGGGCGGCCGGCGGCGGTGCGTCAGCCCAGCACGGGCAGCAGGCCGCCGAGGTCGCTGCGCTCGCCGCTGGCCTGCACCTCGGCGGCCTCGACGGCGTCCGGCCAGGCGCGGCGTCCGGTGGCGAGCCGGACCCAGGTGAGCGGGTCGGTCTCGACGACGTTCGGCGGGGTGCCGCGGGTGTGCCGGGGGCCCGCCACGGCCTGCACGACCGCGTACGGCGGAATCCTCAACTCCACGGCGCCGCCGGGCGCCTGGTCGGCGAAGGCGTCGGCGAGCAGCCGGGTGGCGGCGGCCACCGCCTGCCGGTCGTGCGGGAAGGCGTCGAGGCCGAGTGCGTCCGCGAGGTCGTCCGCGTGCACCACGGTCTCCACCAGCCGGGTGACCAGGAAGTCGGCGAGCGGCATCGGCCCGAAGCGCATCGCGATCCGCCGCCCGGGCTCCGCGGCGGCGGGGCCGGCGAGCACGGCGAGCAGTTCGTCGCAGCGGCGGTCGAACTCGGCGGCGACCTCGTCCTGGGTCCCGGCGAAGGGGCCGGCGGCGAGTTCCTCGGCGATGTCGTTGATGGTGGCGGCCGCGGTACGGGTGCTGCGGGCCCAGTCCAGCGGCGTGATCGCCGCGGCGTCCGGCAGCGGGTCGTCCAGGTGGGTCGGCACCCAGCTGACGACCATGCCCAGGTGGGACACCAACTCCCGTACCCGCCAGTCGCCGAGGCGGGTCGGCAGGTCCAGCTGGTCCCCGGTCAGGCCGCGGACGGCGCCGCGCAGCGCCTCGGTCTGCCCGGCGAGCGCGGTGCGCACCTTCGCCGGGTCGTACGTGCGGGTCTTGGTCGGCATACGGGCAGCGTAGCGCCGAGGGGCGGCCGGCTCCGGAGAGCCGGCCGCCCCTCGGGACGTACGCCGGTCAGGCGAGCAGGGCCTCGATGACGCCGGTGTGGGCGTCCTTCAGCTCCGCCAGCGTGACGGTGAACTGGCCCTGGACCTCCAGCGCGTCGCCGTCGACGACGCCGATCCGGGCGGCGGGCAGGCCGCGGGCACCGCACATGTCGTTGAACCGGACCTCCTCGCTGCGCGGCACGGAGACCACCGCACGGCCGGCCGACTCGGAGAACAGGAACACGAACGGGTCCGTGCCCTCCGGGACGACCACGCGGGCGCCGTTGCCGCCCTTGAGGCAGCTCTCGACCAGGGCCTGGCCGAGGCCGCCGTCGGAGAGGTCGTGCGCGGCGTCGATCATGCCGTCGCGGGAGGCCGCGATCAGGATCTCGCCGAGCAGCCGCTCGCGCTCCAGGTCGACCTTGGGCGGCAGGCCGCCGAGGTGGTCGTGGGCGACCTGGGCCCAGGCGGAGCCGCCGAGCTCGTCCTCGGTGTCGCCGAGCAGGTACAGCAGCTGGCCCTGCTCGCCGAAGCCGATCGGGGTGCGGCGGGTGACGTCGTCGATGACGCCGAGCACCGCGACCACCGGGGTCGGGTGGATGGCGACCTCGCCGGTCTGGTTGTACAGCGAGACGTTGCCGCCGGTGACCGGGGTGCCGAGCACCTGGCAGGCGTCGGCGAGGCCGCGGGTCGCCTCGGCGAACTGCCACATCACGTCCGGGTCCTCGGGGGAGCCGAAGTTGAGGCAGTCGGAGACGGCGAGCGGCTTGGCACCGCCGGCCGCGACGTTGCGGTACGCCTCGGCCAGGGCCAGCTGGGCGCCGGTGTACGGGTCCAGCTTGGCGTAGCGGCCGTTGCCGTCGGTGGCGACCGAGACGCCGAGGTTGGTCTCCTCGTCGATCCGGATCATGCCGGAGTCCTCGGGCACCGAGAGCACGGTGTTGCCGAGCACGTAGCGGTCGTACTGGTCGGTGATCCAGGACTTGGAGGCCTGGTTCGGCGAGCCGGCGACCCTGAGCAGGGCGTCCTTGAGCTCGGCGCCGTTCGCCGGGCGGGCGAGCCGCTCGGCGGTGGGGGCGTCGGCCTGCAGCGCGTCCTGCCAGCTCGGGCGGGCGAAGGGACGGTGGTAGGTCGGGCCCTCGTGGGCGACGGTGCGCGGGGGCACGTCCACGACCTGCTCGCCGTGCCAGAAGATCTCCAGGCGCTCGCCGTCGGTCACCTCGCCGATGACGGTGGCGATGACGTCCCACTTCTCGCAGATGGCGAGGAAGCGCTCGACCTTGTCCGGCTCGACGATGGCGCACATGCGCTCCTGCGACTCGCTCATGAGGATCTCCTCGGGCGAGAGCGTGTTGTCGCGCAGCGGCACGGTGTCGAGGTCGATCCGCATGCCGCCGGTGCCGGCCGAGGCGAGCTCGGAGGTGGCGCAGGAGAGGCCGGCGCCGCCGAGGTCCTGGATGCCGGCGACCAGGTTCTCCTTGAAGATCTCCAGGGTGCACTCGATGAGGAGCTTCTCCTGGAACGGGTCGCCGACCTGGACGGCGGGGCGCTTGGCCGGGCCGGTGGACTCGAAGGTCTCCGAGGCGAGCACCGAGACGCCGCCGATGCCGTCGCCGCCGGTGCGGGCGCCGTAGAGGATGACCTTGTTGCCGGGGCCGGAGGCCTTGGCGAGGTGGATGTCCTCGTGCTTCATGACGCCGACGCAGAGCGCGTTGACCAGCGGGTTGCCCTGGTAGCAGGGGTCGAAGACGACCTCGCCGCCGATGTTGGGCAGGCCCAGGCAGTTGCCGTAGCCGCCGATGCCGGCGACGACGCCCGGGAGCACCCGGCGGGTGTCCGGGTGGTCGGCCGCACCGAAGCGCAGCGGGTCCATCACCGCGACCGGGCGGGCGCCCATCGCGAGGATGTCGCGGACGATGCCGCCGATGCCGGTGGCCGCGCCCTGGTAGGGCTCGATGTACGACGGGTGGTTGTGCGACTCGACCTTGAAGGTGACCGCGTAGCCCTGGCCGACGTCGACGACGCCGGCGTTCTCGCCGATGCCGACGAGCATGGCGTCGTTCTCGGGGGCCTTCTCGCCGAACTGCTTCAGGTGGACCTTGGAGCTCTTGTACGAACAGTGCTCCGACCACATGACGGAGTACATCGCGAGCTCGGCGCCGGTCGGGCGGCGGCCGAGGATCTCCCGGATGCGCGCGTACTCGTCCTCCTTGAGGCCGAGTTCGGCCCAGGGCTGGGCGGCGTCCGGGGTCTGCTCGGCGTTCTTGACGGTGTCGAGGCTCATCAGGCGTTCACCAGCTGCTTCAGGACGGAAGTGAAGAAGCCCAGGCCCTCGGTGGTCGGGCCGGTGAGCGGCTCCACGGCGTGCTCCGGGTGCGGCATCAGGCCGACGACGTTGCCGGCGGCGTTGGTGATGCCGGCGATGTCGCGGTACGAACCGTTCGGATTGACGTCGAGGTAACGGGCCACGACCCGTCCCTCGGCCTCGAGTTCGTCGAGGACGTGCTCGTCGGCGACGAAGCGGCCCTCGCCGTTCTTCAGCGGCACGACGATTTCCTGGCCGCTGCTGTAATCGGACGTCCACGCTGTGTCGGCGTTCTCGATGCGCAGCTTCTGGTCGCGGCAGATGAAGTGCAGCGAGTCGTTGCGGGTGAGCGCACCGGGCAGCAGGTGCGATTCGCAGAGCACCTGGAAGCCGTTGCAGATACCGAGGACGGGCATTCCCTGCCGGGCCTGCTCGATGATGGTGTCCATGACCGGCGAGAAGCGGGAGATGGCCCCGCAGCGCAGATAGTCGCCGTACGAGAATCCGCCCGGCAGAACGACCGCGTCGACCTGGTGCAGGTCCTTGTCGCGGTGCCAGAGGGCGACCGGCTCGGCGCCGGCGAGGCGGACCGCGCGCTGTGCGTCGCGGTCGTCGAGGGATCCGGGGAAAGTGACGACGCCAACGCGGGTGGTCACTTCGCCTCCTCCTCGACGCGGACGGTGAAGTCCTCGATCACGGTGTTGGCGAGAAACGTCTCGGCGGCCTCGCGGATGCGGGCCAGCGCGGCGTCGTCGACCGGCCCTTCCAGCTCCAGCTCGAAACGCTTGCCCTGGCGGACGTCGGCGATCCCGGCGAAGCCGAGACGCGGCAGTGCACGCTGCACCGCCTGTCCCTGGGGGTCGAGGATCTCCGGCTTGAGCATGACGTCGACTACGACGCGTGCCACTGGCACTCCCGGTGGTGATTGCGTGAAGGCGGGGGACCTTCAGACTACCTGGGATTTCGGGCCCCTCCGCGGGCCGCTCCTAGCGACGCGCGTAGACAAACGCCCCTTACGCAGCAAGGGCTCCGGGCGTTCCAAGCTCTCCCGGGCATCCTCCGGGGCGCCCCTTTTCTCCGGTTCCAATCCCCGCCCGGGCGGCCCCACCGAGAACGCCCGAATACCGGCACACCGGACATGTCGGCCACGCCTATCGGCGGCAATCCTCCTCCTCGTGAAGCCTCGTGAATATCCGGAAAAAAGGAATGCCGGGGCCTTCGATTTCCAGCCCCTTTGGGTGCAGAATAGGGCGACCGGCGGCAGCAAGCGGCTGTCTTTCGGCACGGCATGCCTGCCTGCCGTCATGCGCCCGCACCGCCGGCGGACGGGCCACCGGGCACCAGCACCCGGCGGCCGAATTGCCCGAGAGGATTGACACCCATGGCTCAGCGTGTAGTCGTCACGCTCTCCGACGACCTGGACGGCGGCGCCGCCGCAGAAACCGTCCACTTCGGTGTCGACGGGAAGTCGTACGAGATCGACCTCTCCGTGGAGAACGCGGAGAAGCTGCGGGAGGCCCTCGCCCCGTTCGTCGCGGCCGGCCGTCGGCAGAGCCGCACCGGCAAGTCCTTCCGGCGCACCGCCCTCACCCCGGACCCGGCCGCCGTGCGCAAGTGGGCCCAGTCGCACGGCATGGAGCTGCCCGCCCGCGGCCGCATCCCCAAGGCCGTCTACGAGCAGTTCGCCGAGGCCAACTGAGGTCCGGCCGCAGCAGCAGTCGCCCCGCCCCGGTACCCCTCCGGGGAAAGGGTGGGGCGAGCACTCCGATCGATGGGGTAGAGTATTTCTCGTCGCCGCAACCGGGGGCCGAAAGGCAGCCGGGCGGGGCGATCGGTGCCCAGGCACCACGCGGACGTGGCTCAGTTGGTAGAGCATCACCTTGCCAAGGTGAGGGTCGCGAGTTCGAATCTCGTCGTCCGCTCGCAGTGTCGAGCAAACAGCAGTTCCGCCCGACCCGGCAGTACAACTCAACAGCATGCGGACGTGGCTCAGTTGGTAGAGCATCACCTTGCCAAGGTGAGGGTCGCGAGTTCGAATCTCGTCGTCCGCTCCGAATACGAAGGGCCCCCTCTCACGAGGGGGCCCTTCGTGGTTTCCGGCCCCTCCCGCGTCCGGCCCCGCCGGGCGCCATGACATTTGTCACCGCCGACCCGTGGAAGCGCACGGGCAGCCGATGACGGCGCGCACTGACCGTGCGCGCCGCGCGCCGGAAGGCTGGAGGCATGAAGGACACCAGCCACTCCGGGCCCGCCGTCGAGGCCGTGGAACTGCACCGCCGCTACGGCCCGGCCGGCCCGAACGGCTTCGACGCCGTCCGCGGCCTCGACCTCACCGTCCACCGCGGCGAGCTCTTCGCCCTGCTCGGCACCAACGGCGCGGGCAAGACGTCGACCATGGAACTCCTGGAGGGCCTCGCCGCCCCGACCGCCGGCCAGGTGCGCGTGCTCGGCCGCGACCCGCACCGCGAGCGCACCGCCGTCCGGCCGCGGATCGGCATCATGCTGCAGGAGGGCGGCTTCCCCGGCGACCTCACCGTCGCCGAGACCTGCCGCGGCTGGGCCGGGCTCACCACCGGCGCCCGGCCCGTCGACGAGGCCCTCGGCCTGGTCGGCCTCGGCGACCGGGCCGGCGTCCGGGTCAAGCAGCTCTCCGGCGGCGAGCGCCGCCGCCTCGACCTCGCCGTCGCCCTGCTCGGCCGCCCCGAGGTGCTCTTCCTCGACGAGCCCAGCACCGGCCTGGACCCGGAGGCCCGCGCCGCCGTCTGGCGGCTGATCCGCGAGCTCCGCGGCGAGGGCACCACCGTCCTCCTCACCACCCACTACCTGGAGGAGGCCGAGGAGCTCGCCGACCGGCTCGCCATCATGCACGCCGGACGGATCGCCGCCACCGGCACCGTCGGCGAGGTCATCGCCGACCGCCCGGCCCGGATCGCCTTCGAGCTCCCCGAGCGCTGCGGCCCGTACGAGGCACTCGGCCTGCCGGCCCTGCCCGCCGCCGAGGTCACCGCGGAAGGGCGCCGGATCACCGTCCGCACCCGCCGGCTGCAGAGCGACCTCACCGACCTCCTCGGCTGGGCCGCCCACCACGGCGTCGCCCTCGGCGGGCTGGAGGCCCGCAGCGCCACCCTCGAAGAGGCCTTCCTCGCCATTGCCGCCGAAGCGGCCGCCACCCCCGAGACGATCGGCAGCACCCGATGACCGCGTCCGCCGCCCCCGCCCCGACCACCGCCGCGGGCCGCCTGCTCGCCCTCGGCCGCACCGAGGCCACCCTGCTGCTCCGCAACCGCACCGCGCTCTTCATGGCCGCCGCCATGCCGCTGGTCATGATGGTGGCCCTCAAGGGCATCCTCGACCAGCAGGCCGCGACCACCCCGAACCTCGACCTGCACGCCAACCTGGTCAACGGCGTCGCCGGTCTGGTCCTGCTCTTCGTCGTCTACTACAACCTCACCACCGCCTACGTCGCCCGCCGCGGCGAGCTCGTGCTCAAGCGGCTGCGCACCGGCGAGGCCCGCGACCTGGAGATCCTCGGCGGCACCGCGCTGCCCTCGGTCGTCCTCGGCCTGCTGGAGTGCGGCCTGATCGGCGCGGTCGGCGCCGCCCGGCTCGGCCTGCCCTCCCCGGTCAACCCGCTGCTGATGGCCCTCGGCCTGCTCCTCGGCACCGGACTGCTGATCGCCCTGGCCGCCGCCACCAGCGCCTTCACCAAGACGGTGGAGACCGCGGGCATCACCACACTGCCGCTGCTGTTCCTCGCCCAGATGGGCTCCGGCCTGCTCATCCCGCTGGAGACCATGCCCGACGGCCTGGCCACCGCCTGCCGCCTGCTGCCCACCACCCCGGCCTTCCAGCTGATGCGCCTGGGCTGGTTCGGCACCGACGGCTCCGACGAGCCCACCGGCTTCCTGGGCAGCTGGCTGGAGGCCCTCCCCCACCTCGGACTCGGCGTCCTGTGGCTGGCCGCCGGCGTCTGGGCCGCCCGCCGCTGGTTCCGCTGGGAGCCCCGCCGCTGACCGCACCCGTACTCCGCCGGAACACGCCCGTACTCCGCCGACCGCCGCTGATGGGAGGATCTGACGACCGTGCATCCGTCGAGAGGGGACGACGTGGACATGCCGAAGCCGGCCCGGCGCTGGCGGGAGGTCGGCAAGCCCAAGCGCACCGAGATCTTCATCCGCTGGTCGCTGTACCTGACCGGCCTGCTCCAGCCGCTGGTCGTCGGCGGCGCGCTCACCGGGCAGGACGGCGAGGACCTGCCCGCCCCCACCCGGATCGCGATCGCCACGGCCTCGCTCGCCACCACGGCGCTGTTCCTCGTGTGCTGCCGCACCGGGCTCGAGCACTACCTGGGCCGCCGCCCGCGGCCCACCGGCTGGCTGACCGCCTTCACCGCGACCGCCCTCGGCGGGTACTGGGCCGTGCTCGGCACCTACCACTCCGGCAGCACCGAGCCCGTCCCCTCCGGGGTCGTCGCGGCCACCTGGCTGCTGGTCTTCTGGTTCGCCCCGCTGGCCATCGCCGTACCCGCCAAGGCCTGCGCCCCGATCGGCCTGCTCGGCCTGCTGCTCTGCGCCCCCGCCGCCCTGGTCGGCGGCATGCCCGCCGGGGCCGCGGCCGGCCTGGCGGTCGGCAACGCCGTCTCCATGGTCCTGGTCGGCGCCACCTGGCGCAGCTCCGCCTGGATCGTCGCCGTGGTCTGGGAACTCGACACCGCCCGTGAGGCCCAGGCCCGGCTCGCCGTCGCCGAGGAGCGGCTCCGCTTCTCCCGCGACCTGCACGACGTGCTCGGCCGCAACCTCACCACCATCGCCCTCAAGAGCGAGCTCGCCGTCCAGCTCGCCCGCCGCGGACGCACCGAGGCCGCCGACCAGATGGTCGAGGTCCAGCGGATCGCCCAGGACTCGCAGCGCGAGGTCCGCGAGGTCGTCCGCGGCTACCGCACCGCCGACCTCGCCGCCGAGGTCGCCGGCGCCCGCTCGGTGCTGCGCGCCGCCGGCGTCGAGTGCGACATCGACCTCGGGCCGGACGCCGCCTCCCTCTCCGCCGTCGCCCAGTCCGTGCTCGGCTGGGTCGTCCGCGAGGCCACCACCAATGTGCTGCGGCACAGCGAGGCCGGGCACTGCACCGTCACCCTGCGGCTCGACGGCAGCCACGCCCGGCTGGAGGTGGAGAACGACGGCGTGGGCGAGCGCCCCGAACCGCGCGACCACCCCGGCACCGGCCTGCTGGGCCTGCGCGAACGGCTCGCCGCCCACGGCGGCGGGCTCGCCCTCCCGCCCGCCGACCCGGGCCGGTTCCGCCTCACCGCATCGCTCCCGCTGAACCTGCCGGCCCTGGAGGTGGCCGCCCCGTGACCGAACCCGTCCGCGTCCTGCTCGCCGACGACGAGCACCTCATCCGCGGCGCCCTCGCCACCCTCCTCGGACTGGAGGACGACCTCCAGGTGGTGGCCCAGGCCGCCTCCGGGCCGGAGGCCCTCGCCATGGCCCGCGCCCACCGGCCGGACGTCGCCGTCCTCGACCTCCAGATGCCGGGCCTGGACGGGATCGAGGTCGCCGCCGAACTCCGGCACGTCCTGCCCTCCTGCCGGACGATGATCGTCACCGGGCACGGCCGGCCGGGATACCTCAAGCGGGCCCTGGAGGTCGGCGTCCGCGGCTTCCTCCCGAAGACCGTCTCCGCCTCCGACCTCGCCGGCATCATCCGCACCGTGGTGGCCGGCGGCCGCTACGTCGACCCCGAACTCGCCGCCGACGCCATCAGCGCCGGCGACAGCCCGCTCACCCCCCGCGAGACGGACGTCCTGGAGCTGGCCGCCCACGGCACCTCGATCGCCGAGATCGCCGAACGCGCCGCCCTCTCCCCCGGCACCGTCCGCAACTACCTGTCCTCCGCCGCCGGCAAACTCGGCGCCGAGAACCGCCACGCCGCCGTCCGCCTGGCCCGCGAACACGGCTGGATCTAGCTCCGGGAACAGGCCAGGCGAGAACAGGGGCGCGTGGGGGCACCTCCCGGCCGAAGGCTGGGGGGAGAACTGCGCAATCCGGATGCCGGTCACCGTACGAATCAGGGCTTGCCCGATTCAGTCGCGATGCCCGCATCCGGGATTGCGCGGCTCCCCGCGCCCCTATGGGTTGCCCCTTCAGGCCCAGGTGGTGCCGGTGATGCGCTCGTAGGCCTCGATGTACTTGGCGCGGCTGCGCTCGACGATCGCGGCCGGCAGCTCCGGCGGCGGCTGCTCGCTCTTGCGGTCCCAGCCGGACTCCGGCGAGGCCAGCCAGTCGCGGATGAACTGCTTGTCGAAGGACGGCTGGGCGCGGCCCGGCTCCCACTGGTCGGCGGGCCAGAACCGGGAGGAGTCCGGCGTCAGCACCTCGTCGCCGATGACGAGCTCGCCGTCGAGCAGGCCGAACTCGAACTTGGTGTCGGCCAGGATGATGCCCCGCTCGCGGGCGATGTCCCGGGCCCGGGTGTACACGGCGAGGGTGGTCTGCCGCAGGTTGGCGGCGAGTTCGGCGCCGACCCGGCGGGCGGTCTCCTCGTAGGGGACGTTCTCGTCGTGCTCGCCGACCTCCGCCTTGAGGGCGGGGGTGTAGATGGGGGCGGGCAGCTCGGAGCCGTCGACCAGCCCCTCGGGCAGGGCGATGCCGCAGACGGTGCGGGAGACCCGGTACTCCTCCAGGCCGGAGCCGGTGAGGTAGCCGCGGGCGACGCACTCGACGGGCGCCATCTCCAGGCTGCGGCAGATCAGGGTGCGGCCCTTCCAGTCGGCGGGGGCGCCGGCCGGCAGCTCGGTGGAGATCACGTGGTTGGGCACGATGTCGGCGATCCGCTCGAACCACCACAGCGACAGCTGGGTGAGGATGCGGCCCTTGTCGGGGATCTCGTTGGGCAGCACCCAGTCGAAGGCGGAGGTGCGGTCGCTGGCCACCATCACCAGGTCGCCGTTGGCGGCGCGGTACAGGTCGCGCACCTTGCCGGTGTGCAGGTGGACCAGGCCGGGAACCTGGACGGGCTCGGGCTTGGTGACAAATCCGCTCAAGGTCGTCTCGTCCTCAGGGAAGGGGGCTGACGGCCCGAGTCTTTCACGAGAGCTGCCTGGCCTCCTTGCAGAGGTGGTCGAGGAGGTTGGCGGTGGCCCGCTGGATGCGGTCGTCGGTGTGCCCGGGGCGGTCGAGTGCGGGCGACCAGGCGAAGGTGCCGGCGGCGAAGACGTACGCGCCGCTCGGCGCCCGGTAGAGGGAGGTCTGCTGGTGCCGCAGCCGGCCGGCGCTGTCCCGGTACGGGGAGTGGGCGAGCAGGGTGCGCTCGAGGTGGTCCGGCAGCGGGGCCCGCGGGTGGTAGTGGTCGGCCTCGCCGGCGACCAGGCCGGGCAGCGGGTCGCCCTCCTGGAGGCCGGTGCCGGACCAGAGCCAGTGCGCGGTGTTGCGGGCGATCATCGGCGCGGGCACGGGCACCCGCCCCGCGTACTGCACGCCGAGCAGGGCCTGTTCGGGCTCGCCGGCCTCGCGCCAGAGCGCGCTGGCGCTGCCGGACAGCCCGGCGGCCGGGCTGCCCGCCGGGACCCGCTGCCGCTTGCGGCAGTTGAGCAACCGGTGGGGCTCGCCGGAGGGGCCGGGCGACAGGTCGACCCGCCAGTACATGGTGTTGGCGGAGAGGAAGACCAGCGAGGTGCCGGTGTCCCTGGCCTCCTCGACGGCCCGCCGCATCGGCTCGGACCAGTACTCGTCGTGCCCGGGGAAGACCATCGCCCGGTGCTTCGACGTGTCGACCTGCCCGGCGTGCAGGTCGGTGGCGGTGGCGTAGGCGAGGTCGTAGCCGTAGCGCTCGGCCCAGCGGATGAAGTCGTAGGCGTGGCCGACGTGCAGCGGCAGCCCGGCACCCGCGTGCGGGCGGTCGAAGGAGACGGTGACGGCCGCCTCGGACTCGCCGACCAGCCGCCCCTCGGCGTTCCAGGCGTGGTAGAGGCTGGCGCCGGTGTGCCCGTCCTCGGGGAAGAGGTTGTAGGCCTGCCAGGTCACGTCGGGCAGGACGAGCAGCAGCTCGGCCGGGTGCGCCGGGTCCGCGTCGCGGACGGTGAACGGGATGTGGCTGCGGTGCCGGTCGTCGGCGGTGGTGAGCACGGCGACGTACGCCCCGGCGCGCCAGCTCGGGGGGATGTGCAGCCGCCAGGACTGCCACCAGTGGTGGCAGGAGACGGTGCGGCCGACGACCAGTGGTGCGGCCTGGGCGAGGCCGGAGATCAGCGGGCTGGAGCTGACGTGCCGGGCACCGTCGCCGCCGTAGTGGCCGATCCGGTAGACGTCCACGGTGAACTCGCGGGGCGGGTTGACCGTGACCCGGAAGTCCACGGAACCGCCGGGCCGCACCACGCCGGCCGAGGCGAATCCCTTGATCTGCTGGTCCACGTCGTCGGCGTTGGCCGGACTGTTGACCGGCACCGCGGGGCGGGGCGCGGTGAACGGCTGCTGGCCCGGCGCGTCGACGCTGACGTACCAGGGCACCCCGCCGTCGGCGAGGTACTGGTCGGGGCTGCGCAGCCACGGCAGCGGCCCCTGGCCGAAGGGGTCGGACACGCCGTGTGCCAGCGTGCCGGACTCCCACCGGCGGTTGAGTTCCGTCCCCACGGGCCCCTCCCACGGTCGCCGGCATCGGGCTCGACCCGCCCGTCCGCGGCTGGCATGTGCCACACGGATGTGCGTGCGGTCCAGCACACCACAGGTTGCTGGCACTGCGTCACCCCACCGTAGCAACTGGTAGGCAAGACGCCCGATTCGGCCTGATTCGTCATCAACTGCGGACGGGGCGCGCGAGCCGCACGCCCGCCGTCTCCAGCCAGCCGCGGAGCGGTGCGTCCTTGCCCAGTTCGACGGCCTGGGCGACCACCGCGGCGAGGTCGGCCCGCCGGACGCCGCCCATCAGCAGCACCGGGCCGTCCAGCCAGTCCAGCCCCGGCACGGCGGCACCCGCGTCCACCACGGCGCAGCAGACCATCGCGGTGAGGTGCTCGGCCAGCAGGTCGCGCCCGCTGCGGGGCACGGCCGCGCGGTCGCTGCGGGCGGCCAGGGCCTCGGCCAGGTCGTCACCGCCGCCGGAGGCGAGCCGGGCCAGCACCCGCCCGAGCGGCGGCCCGCCGGCCCGCCCGGCGCCGTTGAGCGCGGCCTCCAGCCCGGCGGACTTCTCCCGCCAGCCGCGGGCCGCGACCTCCGCCGCGTACGCCTCCCAGTCCAGCGGCTGCCAGCCGCCGGACGGCACCTGGTGCAGCAGCTCGGCGGCGAGCAGCGAGACGGCCGCGTCCACCCGGCCCGGCTCCTCCAGCAGGTCGCAGGCGGGGCGGTCGCCGAGCCGGGTCTCGTACCCGTCGGCGAGCCGGTCGCGGCGGGCCAGCTCGGTGAGGGCGGCCACCACGCCCGCGTTCAGGTGCTCGGGGTGGCGGCCGAGCCGCCAGGCGGGCAGGGCGACCCGGGTGAGCAGGCGGTCCCACCCGGCGTAGGCCAGGCCGACCTGCTCCTGGGCGGCGATCCGCAGCCCGTAGTCGACCGCCCTGGCCTGGTGGGAGGCCCAGGCCGCGGCCGAGCGCTCCAGCTCGGCGGAGTGCTCCCGGCAGGCCGAGAGCAGCGCCCGGTTGATCCGGTCGATCAGTGCGGCGGGCCCGCGGTGCGGCTCGCCGAGCGACGCGTCCAGGCTGCGGACGAACCGGCGGGCGGCGGCGATGTCGTGGTCGGCGGCCGCCGCGGTGCCGGCCACCACCGGGGCCAGCAGCGCCCGCAGCTCACCGGCGCGCATCCACCACAGGAACGGCGAGCCGATCACCAGGACGGGGGCCGGGTGCGGGAGGCCGCGGCGGCGGGGGCCGGACGGCTCCTCCAGCCAGCTGTCGCAGTCCGGGGTCAGCGCGATGCCCGACGGGGCGGGCACCTCCAGCCGCTCGGCGAGGTCGGCCAGCAGCCGGTAGAGCTCGGGAGCCTCCTCCGGGCGGACCGGGACGGCCGGGGTGACCGGCGGCACGGCGGTGTGGTGCGAGCGGCGGACCAGCCAGCCGAGGGCGAGGGCCAGGACGGCGACCCCGGCCACCACCCATCGGACGGCGTCCCACGGGCCCGCGTCGGGCGCACCGGGTGCGCCGATCCGGCCGGTGAACCGGCCCGCGAACAGCACCACGGCCAGGGCGGCGGGGAGAACGGTGGCGGCCAGGGCCCAGCCGCGGATTCGCAGCACGGCCTGGGCATGCGCGCGTGCGGCGTCGACAGCAGCCATTCGGCGCGGCACCCCCTTCGGAGCAGTCGGGCGTCGGCGGACCGGGATGACGATGACCGGGGGCCGGGACGTCCGAGCGACTCGAAATGATCAGTATCCGACCGGGACACGGCGGCAGCCGCCCCCGGTTGTGCATCCTGCATGGCTCTTCTGACAGTTTTGACGCCCTCGTGCAGATGGGTGTTCCGGATCGCACTGCATTCCACTCGTCCTGGTGACGGCGCGAACGATCCGGACGCCCCCAGCATCCCCCCGGGAGCGTCGCACCACCCGGTGGCGGCCATGGCAGCGGTGCCCCGGGCGGGCGCGATTCAGCGCACCCTACGACTGCAGCCCCCGTTGCGTCAGCCGGATGCCCGATGAGTCACCCGAAGGGCTGGATTCCCGGCCAGGTACGGCCCCCGGGGCCGGGCGTGGCGGATCCGGAAACGGGTGAGGGCGCTGCGCCATGGGGGTGTCCCCACGGCGCAGCGCCCTCGGCGCGAGCGGCCGGGCCTACTGCTGCGCGGCCTTCAGCGCGATGTCCGTGCGGTGGTGCGAGCCCTTGAGCGAGATCCGGGCGATGCCGCGGTAGGCGCGCTCGCGGGCCTCGGCGATGTCGGCACCGGTGGCGGTCACCGAGAGCACCCGGCCGCCCGCGCTGAGCACCTCGCCGCCGTCGCCGCTGCGGGTGCCCGCGTGCAGCACGTAGGTGTGCTCGTCGGCCACCTCGTCCAGGCCCTCGATCGGGTCGCCGGTGCGCGGCGCGGCCGGGTAGCCCTCGGAGGCGACGACCACGGTGACCGCGGCGCCCTCGTCCCAGCGCAGCGGCTCCAGCTCGCCGAGGGTGCCGTCGGCGGCCGCCAGCAGCACGCCGGCCAGCGGGGTGCGCAGCCGGGCCAGCACGACCTGGGTCTCGGGGTCGCCGAAGCGGGCGTTGAACTCGATCACCCGGGTGCCGCGGGAGGTGAGCGCCAGACCCGCGTACAGCAGGCCGGAGAACGGGGTGCCGCGGCGGCGCAGCTCGTCCACGGTCGGCTGGAGGACGGTGGCCAGCACCTCGTCGACCAGGCCCTCGGGGGCCCACGGCAGCGGCGAGTAGGCGCCCATGCCGCCGGTGTTGGGGCCCTCGTCGCCGTCCAGCGCGCGCTTGAAGTCCTGCGCGGGGACGAGCGGCAGCACCGTGGTGCCGTCGGTGATCGCGAACAGCGAGACCTCGGGGCCGTCCAGGTACTCCTCGATCACGACGCGCTCGCAGGAGGCGGCGTGCTCCAGCGCGGCCGCGCGGTCGGAGGTGACCACGACGCCCTTGCCGGCGGCGAGGCCGTCGTCCTTGACCACGTACGGGGCGCCGAAGGCGTCCAGCGCGGCGGCCGCCTCCTCGGCGGTGGTGCAGACGTAGGAGCGGGCGGTCGGCACGCCGGCGGCGGCCATCACGTCCTTGGCGAAGGCCTTGGAGCCCTCGAGCTGGGCGGCCTCCGCGGACGGGCCGAAGACGGGGACGCCGGCCGCGCGCAGCGGATCGGCCACACCGGCCACCAGCGGCGCCTCCGGGCCCACCACGACCAGGTCGGCGGCGAGCTCGGCGGCCAGGGCGGTGACGGCCGCGCCGTCCAGCTGGTCGACCGGGTGCACCGTGGCGACCTGCGCGATCCCGGCGTTGCCCGGGGCGCAGTGCAGCTCGGTGACAGCGGGATCGAGGGACAGTGAGCGGCACAGGGCGTGTTCGCGGGCGCCGCCGCCGATTACGAGGACCTTCACGCTTGGCAAGGGTAGTCGGTGGCCGGTTCCGCCCTCCCGGCGGCCGTGGCGAAACCTCCAATCGTGCCGCTTTTCTCCGCATCCGATCTGGAGGATCGTCCAATCCGGCGCCGGTCCGGGGCTGCGCCGCAGCCCCGGGGTCATGCCCGCAGGCCGCTCGGGCCTCGCTCGGAAGAGTGAAATCTCGCCGCCCGGCGAAACCCTCTCACCTTGGCTTCCGGACCCGAATTCGGATAACGATCACAGCCGAAGCGCCCACACGGTAAGCCATTTGGGGGTAAGAAATGCTGATGGACGAAAACCGGCGACGCGCCGGAGCACGGCACCATGGGCGGCTCGCACCGCCGCACGGAGCCATGTCCGACGACGCGTCGGCCCGACGCGGCGTCAGCCGGGCGTCCAGCCAGGACTGCACTGTCACCCGCCACAGGGAGCCCCACAGGTGAGCCAGCCGGAAATGCAACCCGAGGAGAGTCCCTGGGGCAAGGACGTCGGCGAGGAGGACCAGCCCTCGGTGGCCGCGGCCGGCCGCACCCCCACGCGCCGCCGCACCGATCTGAGTGCCCGCCAATTCCCTTTGGGGGACTGGGGAGAGCCGGCCGAGCGGCTCGAGGAGCTCTACCGGTGGTCCGAGGAGCGGGCCGTGGAGGCCATCGACTGGTACCGCAGGGACCGCGTCTGGAAGCGCCGATGGGCGCGGCTGCTGCGCTTCGGCGCCGGGGTGTCCGCGGTCGGCGGCGTGAGCGCCCCGCTGGTCGGGCTGACCGGGGTGCTGGACGGGGCGGCCGGCTGGGGCTACCTCGGCCTCGCACTCTCCGCCGCCTGCCTGCTGACCGACCGCGGCTTCGGCCTCACCTCCGGCTGGATGCGTGACGTCTCCACCGCCCAGGCGCTGCAACGGCGTTTGGAGGCCTTCCAGTTCGACTGGGCCTCGGAGTGCGTCCGCGAGGTGCTCGGCCCCACCGAGGGCACCGCCGGCGAGGCCGCCGAGCGCTGCCTGGGCGTGCTGCGGCGCTTCTGCGAGGACGTCTCGGACATGGTCCGCACCGAGACCTCGGAGTGGATGCTGGAGTTCCGCGCCTCGATGACCCAGCTGCCCACCCAGGCGCCCGGCGTCTGGGGCGGCCGCTCCGAGGGCGGGTTCGGCGCCCAGGTCCGCGTCCTGCCCCCGCCGGGCACCCGGCCCACCATGCCCCGCCAGCGCCCCCCGGAGGGGCCGCTGCGCTGATCGTCGCCCGCTCGCCTCCGGGCCTGTGTTGTCGCCCGCTCGCCTCCGGGCACTGTGCTGTCGCCCGCTCGCCTCCGGGCCCTCTGGACCCGGCGCCGACGGTCGTCGCTCCGTCGCTGCGCTCCCTCGCTCCTCACTTTCGGCACCGGCGGGCCCTTCGGCTCGGGGCGGGTGTCGCCCTCGCGTCGGCGGGCGCTTCGGGGCGGGGCGGGGCGCCTTGCGGCGGTCAGGCGAAGACGATCATCGAGCCCTGGGTGACGCTGCGGGTGGCCGCCGCGTAGAGCCCGGCCCAGGCGTGCCGCTCCCGTGCGTACGGGTGGTGTGCGTCGTCCAGCGGCGGGGCGAACGGCTGCTCGAGGCCGGTCGGCGAGAGCGGCCGTGTGGGGGCCGGCGGCTCCAGTACGTCGATGCCCAACACCGGTGCCACCGCCTGTAGTTCGCGCAGCAGTCCGTACGAGGAGCCGAGCGGCCCGCCGGTGGCCAGCAGCTCGTCGTCCACCAGCGGGACGGGGAACTCCACCGGCACGTACGCCCCGGCGTGGTCGAAGTGCCAGACCAGGTGCGACTGTTCGGCCGTCGACTCGAACATCTCCAGCAGCTGCTCGTAGTCGCCGCCGAGCGCGTCCACCGGGGTGATCTGGAAACCCGTCACGCCCAACAGGTAGGCGCGGCGCAGGAAGTGGAGCGAGTCGTAGTCGAAGGCGGCTATCGGCTCGACGTCCCCGGTGATGCCCGGCGCGTAGCCGTGCACCGGCACCTCGGGCAGTCCGTGGCCGGCCAGCACGGAGTTGTAGCGGACGAGATCGTCCCGGAAGGGGTTCTCGGGGCTGTAGGTGAGGACGTCCACGAGCGGGACGAGCCAGAGGTCGCAGGCCATGGGCCGGCCCATCCTCTCCGGGGGTCGGGCGCCGCGCGCGGCCGACGGTGGTCGGGGAACGAGCGCCCACCCTACCCGGACGCCGGCGCCGCACGTCGCCCTCGGGTCGGCCGCCGACGGGGCGGGCGGGGCCGCGGGCTCAGGACGGCCCCGGCCGGCCCTGGACAGGCCCGGAGGGCCGCACCGGGCGGCCGAACCGGCCCGGCGGCACCGACCGCGGCAGCGGCACCCGGGTGGCCTCGTCCGGCAGCGCCGCCGGGGCGGCGGGACGCGGGACGGCCGCCTCCGGCCCGGCGACCGGGGTGCGCAGCAGACCGATCACCGGCACCGACTCGACGTCCTCGCCGGCCAGCCGGGCCAGCAGCTCCAGCGTGAACAGGTTGTAGTCGTTGACCACTTGGTGCGCCCCGGCGATGTCACGGGCCTCGATCCGGTCGACCAGGTCGCCGTGGCGGTCCCAGCAGACGCCGCCCAGGTCCGCCGCCTGCCGCAGGTAGGGGGCGGCGAACATCCAGGCCTGCACCCGCAGCCAGCCGAGATAGTCGGCGACCCGGGCGTTGCCGAGCAGCGCCGCCGCCTCCTGCCAGAACCGCAGGTCGCAGCCGACCAGCACGTCCAGCTGGCCGGCCCGGGAGGCGCGCGAGGCGGCGTCGGCCCGGCGGCGCAGCGAGGGCATCCGGGACCAGTCGTAGCCGCCGGAGCCGCGGGCCGGGTGGGCGGTGAGCCTGCGCAGCGCACTGTCGGTCAGCAGGGTCCGCGCCTCGAAGATCTCCAGGAAGTCCAGCCAGGTGAAGGCCGGGACGGTGAAGCCGCGGTGGTGCTCGGCGCGGAGCAGCCCCTGGGCGGCGAGGTCGACCATGGCCTCGCGGGCGGGGGTCGCCGACACCCCGTAGAGCTCGGCGACCTCCTTCACGGTGAAGTTCCGGCCGGCCGCCAGGCGGCCGGCCATCATCTCCTCGCGCAGCGCGTCGGCGATCTGCTCGCGCAGGCTGTTGCGCTGGATCGGCGGACGGGCGGCACCGGTGCCGTACATGCGGGCCACCCTCCTCCGGCGGTGTCACGGAGCCAGCGCGGAACGCGATGGCGGCTCATCTTCTCAAACACGCCCCCGGGGTGCACAGTGCCTCATCACGCCCATAACCGGACAGCCCGGCCGGGGCAGGTCCGGCCGCCCGGCCACGGCCGGGTCAGCGCTGGACGGGTGCCGGAATGCCGAGCAGCCGGTCCCGGTGCACCGGGAAGTCGGCCCGCGCCTTGCCCACCTCGGCGGGCTCGAGGTCCACGGTGAGCACCTCCTCGTCCGCCCCGGCCTCGCCGAGCACCCGGCCCCACGGGTCCACCACCAGGCTGTGCCCGGCCTGCGGCACGCCGCCGTGGGTACCGGCCGTGTTGCAGGCCAGGACGAAGGCCTGCTCCTCGACCGCGCGGGCCCGGGCGAGCAGCGTCCAGTGCTCGCGGCGGCGCTCCGGCCAGGCGGCCGGGACGACCAGCAGTTCGGCGCCGTCGTCCAGCAGGGCCCGGAACAGCTCGGGGAAGCGCAGGTCGTAGCAGGTGGCCAGGCCGAGCCGGCCGACGCCGGTGTCGGCGGTGACGATCTCCTGGCCCGCGCCCATGGCGACCGCCTCACCGCTGTCGAAGCCGAAGCGGTGGATCTTGCGGTAGGTGTGGGTGAGGGCGCCGTCCGGCGCGAAGAGCAGCGAGGTGTTGTAGATGGGGCCGTCCGGATCGCGTTCGACGATCGAACCTGCGTGCAGCCACACCCCGGCCGCCCGGGCGGCGGCCGACATGGCCTCGGCGGTCGGGCCGTCCAGCGGCTCGGCCCCCGCCGACCATGCCTCGTAGGCGAAGCCGCCGAGCGCCCAGAGCTCCGGCAGCACCACCAGATCCGCACCCTCCTGGGCCCTGACCAGCGCAGCCGCGCGGGAGCGCCGCTCGGCCGGCGGCTCGGTGTCGGAGACCGCGAGTTGGATCAATGAAGCGCGCACAGTACCACCGTCCACGGCAAGAGTCCTACGATCATCACCCGAAAGCGCTGTCCCGCTGTGACCCGACAGCGTAACGTGCGGGTAGCACTTGCGCCCCCAGGTCCCGGCGGCGGCCGGCGGAGCGTGTTGGAAGCTGACGGAGGCCCGGAGATGCTTGTGGCGGACAACCAGACCGTGCAGGTTTACACCGATGCTTGGACGCAGTCCATCGAATCGGTGGCCGAACTGCTGGCCCCGTTGCCGACCGACTCCTGGAACAGGCCCACCGACTGCCCCGGCTGGTCGGTGCGCGACATCGCCTCGCACATCATCGCCGTCGAGTCCGAGCTGCTCGGCGACCCGCGGCCGATCCACTCGCTCCCCCGCGACCTGCGGCACGTCACCACCGAGTTCGCCCGGTACGTCGAGCTGCCGGTCGACAAGCGCCGCTGCCACACCCCCGTGGAGATCACCAGCGAGCTGGAGTACACCGTCATCCGCCGGATGCGGGCCCTGCGCAACGCCCGCCACCAGCCGCACGACCTGGTCCGCTGGCCGGCCGGGCCGCTCTCCCGGGAGATCCCCTACGTCGAGCTGCTGCGCAACCGCGCCTTCGACGTGTGGGTGCACGAGCAGGACCTGCGGCGCGCCCTCCGGGTGCCCGGCAACCTGGACTCCCCCGGCGCCGCGGTCACCCGCGATTACCTCGTCCAGGGGCTGCCCAAGGTGGTCGCCAAGCTGGCCGGCGCCCCGGCCGGGACCACGGTGGTCTTCGACGTCGCCGGGCCGCTGGAGTTCCTGCGCACCGTCCGCGTGGACGCCTCCGGCCATGGCACCGTCGACACCTCAGTCGGCCTCGCCCCCGACGTCCAGTTCCACCTGGACTGGGAGACCTATCTCCGGCTCGCCTGCGGCCGCATCCGCCCCGAAACGGCCGCCGCCGCCATCCGCGTCGACGGCGACACCGAACTCGCCGCCCGCATCCTCGCCCACTTCACCCTGACCCCCTGACACCCGGGGCGTCCGCCCGGGCTCGCGCCCCGTACCCGGGTGGCGTGCGCCCTCGCACCCCCGTGCGACGCCTGCCGACCGCCACTTCATCTGTTCGGCCTCGTTGATTCGTGCAGCACCCATCACCGAGAGTGAAGGAGGGGCGGCATGAGCGACGAGGCCGACATGGTGTTGGTGCCGTCGAGTTTCCCGGTCACCGGGCAGCCGATCAGGGTGGTGATGATCAACGGGGAGCCGTGGTTCGTCACCGCGGACGTGTGCAGGATTCTCGGGCTGACCAACCCGAGCGAGACCGTGAGGGGGCTGCACAAGGTCCACATCCAACGGGTCGACCTTCGGACCGTAACCCTCAGCCGGCCTGAGGGTTACGACGTTTCCGCAGGTGGAAAACCCTATGGGCGCGGCAACCCGGTGGTCGGGGTGATCAGCGAGGCCGGCCTCTACCGGCTGATCATGCGGTCCGACAAACCGACCGCCGAGCCCTTCCAGGAATGGGTCACCGGCGATCTCCTGCCCGCCGTCCGCCGGGGTGGCTTCGATCTGGGGCACCACCGCCGGAGGATGGGCGAGACGCTGGCCGAGGCGGTCGGCCAGCAGGTGGAGATCCTTACCGACGTCACCTTCAGTGACGGAATCGGCGCCCATGTCCGCTCGGACGGGACGGTGCACTGCCGCCACGGCGAGATGGAGTTCCGCGTCCCGAGCCGGGAGGAGGACAGCGGGCCTCCGTTCGGGCCGTACTACCGGTGCCCGAGCGTGGAGCGGGTCGGCATCCGCGGAAGTGTGGCGCTGCCGCGCTGTCCGAGGCTGAAGCTGGTCGAGCTGGTCCGGCACCTCGCGGAGACCGGCCGCCGCAACCACCCGGGCGGCACGGTGCACTGTGAGCTCGGTCGGGTGCGCTTCTCCGGGACGCCGCTCGACGTCGCGGATCTGCTCCGGGAGATCGGCGCGGCCTGATCCGGCCGCCGGCCCGCCCCGCGTGGGGCGGGCCGGCGGTGTGCCTCAGTGGGCGAGTCCGCGGCGGAGGCGGAGGATCATGGCGGTGCCGACCGCCATGGGGACGTACTGCCAGCAGAAGGCCCAGCGGTAGGCCTCGGCCGTGTGGGTTCCGTCGGCGGAGGCGAGGGTGTCCAGCAGGACGCCGATGCCGAGGAGGGCCACCACGGTGCCGACGAAGCCGCCCATGTTGGCGATGCCGGAGGCGGTGCCGAGGCGTTCGGCGGGGTTGTGGGAGCGGGCGTAGTCGAGGCCGACCAGCGAGGCCGGGCCGTTGCTGCCCATGACGGCGATCAGCACCAGCAGCAGCCAGAGCGGCGGGCGGCCGCCGGGCCAGGCCAGGACGGCCGCCCAGCAGAGGGCGGTGGCTGCGATCACGGCGAGGCTGAGCGGCATCCGGGTGCGCGGGCTGCGGGAGACCGTCCGGCCGAAGACCAGCGCGAAGACCATGTTGCTGACGACCAGCAGGGTCAGCAGGCCGCCGCCGGCGGCCCGGCTCATGCCCTGCCCCTCGACCAGGTAGGGCATGCCCCAGAGCAGGCCGAAGGCGGCGGCCGGGAAGGCCGTGGTGAAGTGCACCCACAGGCCGAGCCGGGTGCCGGGTTCGGCCCAGGCGTCCCGGATCTGCCGGCCGACCGGGAGGCCCGGTGCGGAGCCGTCGTGCCGGGCCCTGCGGCCGTGTCCGGGGCCCTCCCGCAGCACCAGCGCGACGAGCGCGAACACGCCGGCGCCGGCCAGCGCGATGGCGGCGAAGGTGGCCGTCCAGCCCTGCTCGTGCAGGGCCCGGGCGAGCACGACCGTGGTGACCAGGTTCCCGCCGACCCCGACCAGCCCGGTGAGCTGGGCGATCAGCGGGTTCTTCGCGGCCGGGAACCAGTGCGCGGCGATCCGCAGCACGCTGATGAAGGTCATCGCGTCGCCACAGCCGAGCACCGCCCGGGACGCCAGCGCCGGGCCGAAGGAGTCGGCGAAGGCGAAGGCCAGCTGTCCGGTGCTCATCAGCAGGACGCCCAGCAGCAGCACCCGCCGGGCGCCCTGCCGGTCCACCAGCAGGCCGACCGGGATCTGCATCGCCGCGTACACCAGGACCTGCAGGACGGCGAAGGTGGAGAGCGCGGAGGCACCGATGCCGAAGCGGGCGGCGGCGTCCAGGCCGGCGACGCCGAGGCTGGTGCGGTGGACGACGGCGAGCAGGTAGACCGAGGCGCCGACCGCCCAGGCCGCCCAGGCGGCGCGCCCTCCCGGCGGGACGGGCCGGAGCAGGGGCGGGGAGGAATGGAGTGGGGGAAGGGGGCGGGCGGTGTCGGCAGGGTCCGCGCTCATGGCACCAGAGCCTAGTCATCCCATGACCTGACCAATCGGGCAGGGTACGAACCGGACGCCGACGGACCACCGGGCCCGCCCGTCAGCCGGTCAGCGTCCAGCTCACGGTGCGGGTCATGTACCGGTCCCGGAAGGCCTCGTCGCGCACCCAGTCGGTGGTGTCCCGGACGGTCGCGGTGACGGTCGCCCGTGCTCCCGGTGCGAGGCCCAGGGTGGCGGTGTCCAGCCAGCTGCCGCCGGGGGCGGGCACCGGCTTCCCGTTCACCGTCCACTCGATCTGCAGCTGCCGCGGGCCCTCCAGCGGCACCGCGCTCACCTGCAGCCGCGGCCGCCCGGCAACCGGGCCGGGGGCGGGCGCCGCGCCGTCCAGCGGCTTCACCCGGCGGTAGAGCTGCTCGACGATCGCCTCCCGGGAGGGCAGGTTGTACGTGCCGCCGAGGGTCCGCATGACCGAGTCGGCGGTCGGCCGGTACAGCCCGTTGGCGCTGCGGTACGCGCCCACCACGCCGCCGCCGTCGGGCGAGGTGGCGCCGAGCCAGCGCCACCACTTGGCGTGGGTGCGGAGCATCTCGTCGGCGTCCACGGCCGAGAGGTTGGCGTAGCCGGGGTCGTCGGGGGCGCTGTCGTACTCATCGCCGAGGTCGCCCACGGTGTGGCCGATCTCGTGCTGGATGATCCGTCCGGCGTCGGGGCTGCCGCCGGCCAGCGTGGTGACGCCGGTGCCGCCCGCACCGCCGTACTCCTCGGAGTTGGCGAGCGCTATCAGGTACTGCGGGCCGGCGTCCTCCCCGGCGTAGCGGGCGGTCGCGGACTCGTCCGCGCAGAGCAGCCGGGCGGTGCCCTCGCACCAGAAGTGCATGCCGAGCGGGGTGTCCGTGGGCCCGCCGTCGTCGTCCTCGGCTATGCCGGCGACCGGGGAGACCACCTCGACCCGCCGTATGTTGAAGAAGCTCTGGTACGTCCGGAACGGTTCTATCTCCATCAGCGCCCGCCAGGCCCGGTCGGCCTGCTCCCGGAACAGCGGCTGCTGGGCGGCCGTGTAGCCGTCGCCGAGGAGCACCAGGGTGATCCTGTTGGCCGGGTCCCCGGCCCGGCGGATGTCCACGCTGGGGGCCGCACCGGGGGCCCGCAGGTCGATCCGGTCGGGGGCCGGCGGTGCTCCGCGTTCGGCGAGCGGGCCGGCGGGCGGCCCTATCACCGCAGACGGCGCGGGGGCCGCGACCTCGAGCGCCGCGGGCAGCACGGCGGCCGACATCAGCACGAGGGCGGCCAGACTCCGGACGATCCGGCCAGGGTTGCCAGGCGGCATGCGGGTGCGTCCTCCGGGCTCCGGTCACCCGGCGGGGGCCGGGTGGTGGTCGCACACACGTACCCACGACGACACGCCCGGCCGACCGGACGCATCCGAAGTTCGCCGGACCGGACCAACGGCACCCCGGCGTGTCGGCTCGCGCCGGCGCCCGCGGACGCTCCCGGCCGGCGGCTGCCCGCCGCCCCGGTCAGCTGCTGCGCAGCGCGGCGAGCGGGTCCGTCCGTGCCGCCCGGACGGCCGGGTAGACGCCGGCGAGCAGGCCGATCACCGCTCCGACCAGCGGCGCCGGCAGGGTGGCCCAGGGCTGCAGGACGGCCGTCCAGTCCCGGGCGGCGGCCACCGCGAGGACGGTCAGCACGCCGAGGCAGGTGCCGATCAGGCCGCCGAGGGCGCCGAGCGCGGCCGACTCGGTGAGGAACTGCGCGGCGATGTGGTGGGTGCGGGCACCGAGGGCGCGGCGCAGGCCGATCTCGGGGGTGCGTTCCAGGACGGCGACGAGCGTGGTGTTGGCGATGCCGACGGCGCCCACCACCAGGCAGATCGCGGCGAGCGCCAGGAACAGGCCGGTGAGGTCGGAGGTGACCCGGTCGCGCAGGCCGTGCGGGTCCGGCGGGGCGGTGGCGGTCAGCAGGTCCGGGGCGTCCGGGCGGAGTGCCACGGGCAGCTGGTCGGCCACCACGGCGGCCGCCCCGACCCGGGTGGCGGCGATCAGCCGGGCGGCCCGGTCGTCCCCGGTGCCGGGGTTGCCGAAGCGCTCCAGTGCGGTGGAGCCGGGGATGATCATGCCGAGCAGGGTGTCCGGCAGCCGCTGGACGTCCCGGTAGATGCCGATCACGGTGTACGGCAGGCCCTCGATGAAGATCGCGGGCTGGGCGTCCAGTCGGGTCACCCCGAGCCGGGCCGCGGCGGTGCTGCTGAGCAGCACCACGGGCAGCGAGGCGGACTGCGCGTACGGGTCGAGGGTGACCCCGGCGGCCAGCGTGGGGTGGACGGCGGCGACCGCGCCCGGGGTGGCGGCGAACAGGGCGAGGCCCTGGGTCCCGCCGCCGGCCGCCGGGGAGGCGGAGATCCGCAGGTCGTCCGAGGGGATGCGCCACCAGACACCGGCCGCGGTGACGCCGTCGATCCGCCCGGCCCGGGCGTCGGCGTCGGTGGGGAACGCGGTGGGCGGGTCGGCGCCCGGGGCCACGCCCTGGGCCGACGGGTGGTCGGCGACGGTGACGGTGGTCGCCCTGGTCAGGTCGAAGCTCGCGCCGATCTGCCCGGAGGCGGTGGCGGTCAGCCCGAGCACGGCGACGAAGGCGCCGATGCCCAGGACGGTGCCGAGCACGGTGAGCGCGGAGCGGCCGGGGCGCTGCAGCACGCCCGCCAGCGCCTCGCCGAACAGGTCGCGCGGCGACAGCCGGGAGGGCGGGCCGACCGGGCCGGTGCCGCTCACCGGTGCGCCGCCGGCTCGGTGAGGCGGCCGTCGCCGATCCGCACCACCCGGCGGGCCCGGGCGGCGACGGCGGGGTCGTGGGTGATCATCACCAGGGTGAAGCCCTCGTCGTTGAGCTGCTCGAAGCGGTCCAGAACGGCGGAGGCGGATACCGAGTCCAGGTTGCCGGTGGGCTCGTCGCAGAGCAGCAGGTCGGGCCGGTTGACCAGGGCCCGGGCGATCGCGACCCGCTGCCGCTCGCCGCCGGAGAGCGTGGTCGGCAGGGCGTCCGCCCGGTGTCCGAGGCCGACCCGGTCCAGTGCGTCCCGGGCGGCCGCCCGGCGCCGTTCCCGGGGGGTGCGGTTGTAGACCCCGGCGAGCAGCACGTTCTCCTCCGCGGTGCGGTGCGGCAGCAGGTGGAAGGACTGGAAGACGAAGCCGATCCGCCGCCCGCGTAGGGTGGAGCGGTCCCGGTCGGAGAGCTGCCCGGTGTCGATGCCGTCCAGCGTGTAGCGGCCGACGGTCGGGGTGTCGAGCAGCCCGAGCAGGTGCAGCAGGGTGGACTTGCCCGAGCCGGACGGGCCGGTGACCGCCAGGAACTCGCCGCTGTGCACGGTCAGGTCGCACGGGTGGAGCGCGGTGACCGGAGGTGGCCCTGCGTGGCTGCGGCCCACGCCCTCGAGCCGGACGATCTCGCTCACCGGCCGACCACCACCGGGTCGCCGGGCTGCAGCTGCGCGTTCTGCACGGGGGTGACGGCCACGTACCCGTCGGCGTTCACGCCGGGGGTCACCGGCACGGTGATCCGGCGGCCGGCCGAGTCGATCCGGGTGACGGCCGTCCGGCCGGTGGCGTCGGTGAACACGGCGGCCACGGGCACGCACAGCACCGGATCGGCGGTGGCGCTGCGCTTCACGGTGATCCGCACGTTCTGGCCGGCGAACGCGGCGGGCAGCGGCTCGGCCGGGTCGATCCGCAGCGGCACGTACGGGGCGCCGGGCGGGCCCGCTGCGGGAGCGGCCGGCGCGGCCGCACCTCCGGCGGCCCCCGCATCCGCGGCGCCCGTCCCGGCGGCGCCGGCGGCACCGGGCGCCGCACCGCCGCCGATGGCGATCACCCGGCCCGCGGGCGGCGCGGTGGTCGGCGCGTCCAGCCCGGCGACCCGGCCCTTGGCCGTCGTCCCCGAGGCCTCGGCGAGGATCTCCACCTCCATGCCGGGGGCGATGCCGGGGGCCTGGGCGGGCGCCAGCTGGCCGGTCACCACCAGGTCGCCGCTGGTCAGCGAGAGCAACGGGCCCGCGACCGGGGCACCGACGGGGGCGTTCACCGCGGTCACGGTGGCCGGCACGACGGGCAGGAAGACCGCCTCGCCGGCCGGCACCACCGGGCCGTTCGCGGCCTCGGCAGCGGCCAGCGCCGCCTTGTCGTCGGCGAGCTTCTGCCTGGCCTCCTCCAGCTGGCCCGCAGCATCGGCAGCGCCGGTGCCGGTGCCCTGGCGTGCCTTCAGTGCGTCGATTTGGTGCTGGTCGGCCTCCACCGTCCGCCGGGCGGTGTCCACCGCCTGCCGGGCGGCGGCGCCGGCGGTCGGGGCGGAGTGGCCGAGCTTCCGGTAGAAGTCGGTGACGGCGCGGGCGGTGCCGGGCCCGAACGTGCCCTCGGCGTCGGAGCCGCGGCCGTGGCCGAGGCCGGCCAGCGCGGCCTGCAGCTGGGCGACGTCCGGGCCCTCGGCACCGGGCTTCAGGTCCCGGTAGGCCGGCACCGCGCCCTTCAGCACGAACAGCGGCCGTCCGGAGACCTCGGCGAGCAACTGCCCGTTGCCCACCGCGTCGCCGGGCTTCACGGCGAGCGCGGAGACGTAGAGCTGGGTGATCTCGGGCGAGCCGGAGGCCGGGGTGATGTTGTACTGGGTCGGCGGGTAGACCTGGCCGCGGGTGACGGTGGAGCGGGTCAGCACCTTCAGGGCGGCCTCGGCGGTCAGCAGGGTGCTGGGCGGGGGCGCGGTGTCCGCGGCCCGCTCCGCGGGCGACTTGATCATCGTGGCGGCGCCCAGCCCACCGCAGGCGACCAGCGCCGCGGAGACCGCGACCACGACCAGGGCGCGGCGCCGCAGCACCATCCGCGAACGGCCCGGAGGCCGGCCCTCCGCCGTCTCCTCCGCGTCGAATTCCTGCGCCGGTTCCCGAATCAGGTTACTCAATGCCTCGTCACCAGCCACTCACCGCTGCCCGTCGGAAGAAATTCACGTGCACCGGAGCGGGTGATTCCGAATTCCCCACCGCACCCGGATCGAGCCGCCTCAGCCTACCCGCGGGGCCCGCCGTGCCATACGATCCGGCGGTCGCGAATTTCGATCCGAATTGCCCGTACCCGCACGGAATTCCGCCGTTCGGGGCACCTTCTCCTACCGCGCGCACATCATGATCGCAGCCCGGGCTCGGCCGTTCGGTCGACGGTTTCCGTGAAAGGCGCCCACGAACCCTCCGCGTACGGATGCGGTGGATTCCGGCGGAATACCCGGGACGCGGCCCGGCGGGTCAGCCGCGGCGGTGGTGCAGGACGACGTGGGTGGCCAGCCCGAGCAGCAGACCCCAGAAGGGAGCGCCGATGCCGAACAGGGTCACCCCCGAGGCGGTCGCGAGGAAGGTCACCACGGCGCCGTCCCTGCCGCGCTCGTCGGCGACCGCCCCGGCCAGGCTGCCCTGGAAGGAGGCGAGCAGCGCCACCCCGGCGATCACCGCGATCAGGACGTGCGGCAGCCCGGTGAACAGGCTCACCAGCACCCCGCCGAAGCTGCCCACCACCAGGTAGAGCACGCCCGCGGACATCCCGGCGACGTACCGCCGCCGCAGGTCCGGGTGGCTCTCCTCGCTGGTGCAGATCGCCGCGGTGATCGCGGCCAGGTTGACGCCCGGCGAGCCGAACGGGGCCAGCAGCACCGAGAGCGCACCCGTCGCGCCGACCAGCAGCCGGTCGTCCGGCCGGTAGCCGGAGGCCCGCATGATGGCGAGGCCCGGGGCGTTCTGCGAGGCGAGCGCCACGATGGTCAGCGGCAGCGCCAGGCCGACGGTCGCCGCCCAGGAGAACGCCGGCACGGTGAGCACCGGGCGGGTCGGCCCGCCCGCCCCGATGTGCAGCGGCAGGCCGACGGTGGCCGCCGCCAGGACGGCGCCGACCAGCAGCGCCACCGGCACCGCGTACCGCGGCACCAGGCGCTTGGCGAGCAGGAAGGCGGCGAAGCTGCCCAGCACCAGGACGGGCGCACCGCGCAGCTCCGCGAAGATGCCCGCACCGAAGGTGAAGAGGATGCCGGCCAGCATCGCATTGACGATGCCGGACGGGATCGCCCGGACCAGCCGCCCGAACAGCCCGGTCGCGCCGAGCACCGCCACCGCCACCGAGGACAGCAGGAAGGCGCCCACCGCCTCCCGGTACGGGTACGCGCCGAGACTGCCCACCAGCAGGGCCGCCCCCGGCGTGGACCAGGCGGTGATCACCGGCGTCCGCGTCCACCAGCTGAGCAGCAGGCAGGTCAGCCCGCTGCCGATGGAGACCGCCCAGATCCAGGAGGCGGTGTGCGCCTGGTCCAGGTGCCCGGCGGCGGCCGCGGCGAGCACCACCACCAGCGGGCCGGAGAAGGAGACGGCGATGCAGACCAGTCCGGCCAGCAGGGCGGGCAGCGAGACGTCCCGGCGCAGCGAGGGCCGGGGCTCGGGCGGGGCGGGGGCGGCCTCGACCTGCACCGCGGTCTGACGATCGGACATGGGCAGCAGTATCACGGAGACTTCCCCGGCACCCGAAAAAATTTCTCCGGACCACCTGCAACCCCTCGGGCAGATGGACGTCCATGAGGATGAAGGCACGGAGAGCGGGACCGGCGGACAACGGCCGGGGGGCCGATGCGCCGGGCAGCCTTCACCCGCACACCGTCAGCACACCTCCCTGGGGGACCAGTCATGCGCGCGCCCGCTATCTCCCGTTTTGTCCGCAATGCTGCCGTCACCACCGCAGCCGCTCTCACGATCGGCGTCGGCCTGCCCGTCCTGTCCGGCGGCACCGCCGCCTGGGCGGCCTGCGGCGCCGCCACCACTGCCCCCGCCGCCCCGGCCACCGAACTCGCCGAGACCGGCCCGTCCGCCCCGACCGCCTTCCTCTTCGCCTCCGGCGCGGCAGCCCTCGCCCTGGGCGGCGGTGTCCTGTTCGCCGCCCGGAAGCTCGCCCGCCGTTGACCGTCCCCGGAACGCCGCCGGCCCCGCCCCCACGGAGGGGACGGGGCCGGCGGCGTTCACCGAGGGATCGGACCCGGGCGATCAGCCCCAGGTGATCAGGCGCTTCGGGTACTCCAGGATCGCGGCGATGTCCGCGAGCACCTTGGAGCCGAGCTCGCCGTCGACCAGGCGGTGGTCGAACGAGAGCGCCAGCGTGGTGACCTGACGGGGCACCACCTTGCCCTTGTGCACCCACGGCAGTTCCCGGACCGCACCGAAGGCGAGGATGGCCGCCTCGCCAGGGTTGAGGATCGGGGTGCCGGTGTCGACGCCGAAGACGCCGACGTTGGTGATGGTGACCGAGCCGCCCTGCATGTCCGCGGGCGAGGTCTTGCCCTCGCGCGCGGTGTCCACCAGCTCGCCGAGCGAGACGGCGAGCTGGGTCAGGGTCTTGCCGCCCGCGTCCTTGATGTTGGGGACGATCAGGCCGCGCGGCGTGGCGGCCGCGATGCCGAGGTTGACCTGCCCCTTGATCACGATCTCCTGGGCGGCCTCGTCCCAGGCGGCGTTGATCTCCGGGTGCCGCTTCACCGCGGTGAGCAGCGCCTTGGCGACCAGCAGCAGCGGGGAGACCCGGACGCCCTGGCCGAGCTCGCCGGTCTCCTTGAGCTTGCGGACGAGCTTCATCGTGCGGGTCACGTCGACCTGGACGAACTCGGTGACGTGCGGCGCGGTGAAGGCCGAGGAGACCATCGCGGCGGCGGTGGCCTTGCGGACACCCTTGACCGGGATGCGCACGTCGCCGGCGCCGGAGACGACCGGCACGACGGCGGGCGCGGCGACCGGGGCGGGGGCGGCAGCGGCCGGAGCCTCCGGCGCCGGCGCCGGTGCCACGGCTGCGTGCACGTCCTCGCGGGTGATCACGCCGTCCGGACCGGTCGGGACGACCGTGCGCAGGTCGACGCCGAGGTCCTTGGCCAGCTTGCGGACGGGGGGCTTGGCCAGCGGCCGCTCCCCCGCCTGGGCGGGCACCTGGACCGGGGCGGCGGGCGCCACGGGGGCGACCGGGGCCGGCGCGGCGGCCGGCGTTTCACGTGAAACCGGAGCGGCGGCCGCCGGTACGGCGGCGGTGGTCCGGCGGGCCCGGCGCTGGGTGCCGCCGGTGCGCGGACCGTAGCCGACCAGCACCTCACGGCGCTCGGGGACGGCCTCCTCGGCGGCCGGGGCCGCCGCAGCCGGTGCCGCGGGCGCAGCGGCGGGGGCCGGAGCCGCCTCCGCGGGGGCCGCACCGGCGACCGCCACCGCGATGATCGCGGTGCCGACGTCGACGGTGGAGCCCTCCGGGAAGAACAGCTGCTCGACGACGCCGGTGAACGGGATCGGCAGCTCGACCGCGGCCTTGGCGGTCTCGACCTCGCAGACGACCTGGCCGTCGGTGACGGTGTCGCCCACCTTGACGTACCAGGAGAGGATCTCGGCCTCGGTCAGCCCCTCGCCGACGTCGGGCATCTTGAACTCGCGGAGCGCGCGAACTTCGGTGGTCATGTGCGTCGCTCCTCTCAGTACCCGAGCGCGCGGTCGACGGCGTCGAGCACCCGGTCGAGGTCGGGCAGGAAGGACTCCTCGACCCGCGACGGCGGGTACGGGGCGTAGTAGCCGCCGACCCGCAGGACCGGCGCCTCCAGGTGGTAGAAGCACTTCTCGGTGAGCCGGGCGGCCAGCTCGGCGCCCATGCCGAGGAAGACCGGCGCCTCGTGGACCACGATGCCGCGGCCGGTGCGCTTGACCGACTCCTCGAGGGTGGCGAAGTCGACCGGGGTGAGCGAGCGGAGGTCGACGACCTCCAGGCTGCGGCCGTCCTCGCGGGCGGCCTCGGCCGCCTCCTGGCAGACCTTGACCATCGGGCCGTACGCGATCAGGGTCGCGTCGGTGCCGGGGCGGACGATCCGCGCGGAGTGCAGCGGCAGGTCGGCGCTGTCGCCGACGTCGCCCTTGTCCCAGTAGCGCCGCTTGGGCTCCAGGAAGATCACCGGGTCGTCCGAGGCGATGGCCTGGCGGAGCATCCAGTGCGCGTCGTGCGCGTTGGAGGGGGTGACCACCTTGAGGCCGGCGGTGTGCGCGAAGTAGGCCTCGTGCGACTCGCTGTGGTGCTCGACGGCGCCGATGCCGCCGCCGTACGGCATGCGGACGGTGACCGGGAGCTTGACGTGCCCGAGGGAGCGGGCGTGCATCTTGGCGAGCTGGGAGACGATCTGGTCGAAGGCCGGGTAGACGAAGCCGTCGAACTGGATCTCCACCACCGGGCGGTAGCCGCGCAGGGCCAGGCCGATCGCGGTGCCCATGATGCCGGACTCGGCGAGCGGGCTGTCGATGACCCGGTCCTCGCCGAAGTCCTTCTGCAGGCCGTCGGTGATTCTGAAGACGCCGCCGAGCTTGCCGATGTCCTCGCCCATGAGGACGGTCTTCGGGTCGTTCTCCAGCGACTTCCGCAGGGCGTCGTTGAGCGCCTTGGCGATGCTGAGCCGGTCTGCCATCAGTTGTGCTCCCCGCCCTCGAAGGAGGCCGCGTAGGCCACGTACTCGGCCCGCTCCTCGGCCACCAGGCCGTGCGGCTCCGCGTAGACGTGGTCGAAGATCAGAGTCGGGTCCGGGTCGGGCATGGAGCGCACGCCCTCGCGGACCCTCAGGCCGAGGGCGTCGCTCTCGGCCTCGATGCCGGCGAAGAACGCGTCGTCGGCGAGGCCCTCCTTCTCCAGGTGGGCCTTGAGGCGGGTGATCGGGTCCTTGGCCTTCCAGGCCTCGGTCTCCTCGGAGCCGCGGTAGCGGGTCGGGTCGTCCGAGGTGGTGTGGGCGCCCATGCGGTAGGTGAACGCCTCGATCAGGACGGGGCCGTTGCCGGTGCGGGCGTGGTCCAGGGCCCAGCGGGTCACCGCGAGGCAGGCCAGCACGTCGTTGCCGTCCACCCGCACGCCCGGGAAGCCGAAGCCGGAGGCGCGGCGGTAGAGCGGGATGCGGGTCTGGTTGGTGGTGGGCTCGGAGATCGCCCACTGGTTGTTCTGGCAGAAGAAGACCACCGGCGAGTTGTAGACCGAGGCGAAGGTGAAGGCCTCGTTGACGTCGCCCTGGCTGGAGGCGCCGTCGCCGAAGTAGGCGATCACCGCGTCGTCCGCGCCGTCCTTGGTGATGCCCATCGCGTACCCGGTGGCGTGCAGGGTCTGCGCGCCGATCACGATGGTGTAGAGGTGGAAGTTCTTCTCGTTCGGGTCCCAGCCGCCGTGGTTCACGCCGCGGAACATGCCGAGCAGGTTCAGCGGGTCGACGTCGCGGCACCAGGCGACGCCGTGCTCGCGGTAGGTCGGGAAGGCGTAGTCACCGGGACGCATCGCACGGCCGGAACCGACCTGCGCAGCCTCCTGGCCGAGCAGCGAGGCCCACAGGCCCAGCTCGCCCTGGCGCTGCAGCGAGGTGGCCTCGGCGTCGAACCGCCGGACCAGCACCAGGTCGCGGTAGAGCGCGCGCAGCTCCTCGGGGGTGGTCGCCAGCGGGAAGTCCGGGTGCTCGACCCGGTCGCCTTCCGGCGTCAGCAGCTGTACGAGCTCCGGCGCGGCTCCCGTGCCTGCGCGGAGGTTGTCAGGGACGCCGGGGGCGGCCTTCTTGCGCGCCCTCGCCGTGCTTTTGACGGTCACGTTCACTCCTCGGTCTGTCCGGCCGCCCGGGGTCGCCGGTGACCGGTCCGGTCACCTCCGGGCAAAGCGCGCTGGGTGTGCGCACCGGCTGCTCGGCAGGTGGTGATCCTTCTCCGACGGCGTCCCTCACGAGAACGTTACCCAGCGGCGCCCCTTGGCGCGCTTGCGCTAGGACGTCCTACTTGTTCCCCTGCGAGAACCGCCGGTGTGGTGCGGGTCTCGCGTCGGTGGCCGTCAGGACACCAGCGCACGGTATCCGGGCAAAGCTCTCCGCGTAAGGGGGTAACGGGCATCGATTCGGTGTCCTCCGCGCCGGTCTGTCCCCCGGGGAGCGGCCGGGAGCAGGGATTTCGACACGGTGGCGTGGAAGGATTCCCCCATGACAGGAAACGGACATATCAGGGTATTCCTCCTCGACGACCACGAGGTTGTGCGGCGCGGCGTGCACGATCTGCTGTCCACCGAGGCGGACATCGAGGTGGTCGGCGAGGCCGGTACGGCTGCCGAGGCGCTCGCCCGGATTCCCGCGGTGGAGCCCGACGTCGCGGTGCTCGACGTCCGGCTGCCGGACGGCAACGGCGTGGAGGTCTGCCGCGAGGTCCGCTCCCGGGTGCCCGGGGTGCGCTGCCTGATGCTCACGTCCTTCTCCGACGACGAGGCCCTGTTCGACTCGATCATGGCGGGCGCCTCCGGGTACGTACTGAAGGCGATCCGCGGCACCGACCTGATCACCGCGGTGCGGGACGTCGCGGCCGGCCGCTCGCTGCTCGACCCGGTGGCCACCGGCCGCGTCCTGGAACGGCTGCGCGAGGGCAGCGGAAAGGAGGACGAGCGGCTCGCCCAGCTCACCAGGCAGGAGCGCCGCATCCTCGACCTGATCGGCGAGGGGATGACCAACCGGCAGATCGGCAACGAACTCCACCTCGCCGAGAAGACCGTGAAGAACTACGTCTCCAGCCTGCTCGCCAAGATGGGGATGAAGCGGCGCACCCAGGCCGCCGCCTACGTGGCCCGCAACCTCCCGCCGGAGGCAAAGGCACACGGCTGACGATCTGTCAACCACCCCTGCGCGCCCTGACTACGCTCACTCCGTGATTCCCAGTCCGGCCTCCCCGCCCGTCCTCGGGGAGGGCACCGTCTCCCTCCTCGCCCCCGCCGCCCGCCGCACCCGGCCGCTCCGCCACGCCGCCGCACCGGCCCGTCCCGACCCGTCCGCCCCGCCCGTCGGCACGCTCAGCCCGCCGGTCGCCGACACCTCCCTGGCGGGCGTGCTCCGCCGCTTCGGCACCGCACCGCCGGTCTCCGTCCGGCCGGTCGCCGAGGGCCTGCTGAACCGCGGCTACCGGGTCACCACCACCGACGGCCGGTACTTCCTCAAGTGCTACGTCGACCTCGCCACCGCCTCGCGGGACGCGGTCACCGCCCAGCACCTGGCCACCACCGCGCTGCACGCCCGCGGGCTGCCGGTGGCCCGGCCGCTGCCCGCCCTCGGCGGGGACACCGTCGTGGCGCACGGGGACCGGCTGTTCGGCCTCTTCCCCTGGATCGAGGGCGGCCACCGGCACGGCACCTCGCTGGACCCCTCGCAGTGCGCCGACCTCGGCGCGCTGCTCGGCCGGCTGCACGGCGCACTGGCCGAGGTCTGCGCCCCTGTCCGCCAGCCCGCCGGGCGGCTGGCCGCGGACCCGGACGAGACCGCGCGGCTCGTCGCCGACCTGCGCCGGCTCGCCGCCCGGCACCGGCCGCAGGAGCCCTTCGACGCCCTCGCCGAGGAGCACCTCGCCGAGCGGCTCGACCTGATCTCCACGCACCGGCACCGCCGCCCCGCGCCGGCCGCCGCCCCGCCCACCGGCTGGACGCACGGCGACTTCCACGGGCTCAACCTGCTCTACCGGGACGGCGGGGTCGCCGCCGTCCTCGACTGGGACAAGCTCGGCCTGCACCCCACCGCGGAGGAGGCCGTCCGGGCCGCCACCCTGGTCTTCAACGACCGCGGCACCGGCGTGCTGGACCTCTGCCGGGTGCGCGCCTACTCCCGCGCCTACCGGGAGGTCTCCGGGGCCGGACCGGCCCAGCTGGCCGCCGCCGTGCACCGGGTCTGGTGGGAGCGGCTGAACGACCTGTGGATGCTGCAGTGGCACTACCAGCGCAGCGACCACCGGGCCGACCCGCTGTTCCCCGCCGCGGCCGGCCAGCTGCGCTGGTGGTGCCAGGAGTACGAGCAGGTCCTGGACGCCTTCACCAACTGACCGGGCCGGGCGTCACTGGGTCGAGGTCGCCGTGGGGTTGGCGGTCGGGGTCGCGGTGTCGCTCGGCTGGACCGTCTGGGTCGGCTTGGTCTGGGTCGGCGTCGGCGACGGCGACGTGGTCTCCGTCGGCGAGGCCGAGGGCGAGGCCGAACCCGTCGCGGTCGGGCTGCCGGTCGGCGAGTGCGTCCCGAAGGTCGGCTCGGTCGGCCGGGTCGTCTCGTTCTGGGTGCGCGACGGGGCGGCCGTGGTCGGCTGCTCGGTGGGCTGCCCGGTGTCCGCCGGGGCGGTGGTCTGCGTGTTCTGCTGGGTCGGCGTGTTGCCCCCGCCCCCGCCGCCGCCGCTGAGCGCCAGCCCGATGCCGACGCCGGCCGCCACCAGCACCGCGAGGACGCCCAGCACCCAGCCCCACGGGCTGCGCCGGTCCTCCTCGTAGTCGCCCGGCCCGTCGCCGCCGCCGTAGCCCTGGTTCCCGTAGCCGTGGTCCCCGTAGCCCTGGCCGCCGGTCGGCGGGTAGGGGCGGGACGGCGTCTGGTAGGGCGAGGTGACCTGGAAGGGCAGTGCCGCCGTCGGGTCCGTGGGCTCCGTCCGGCCGACCGGCTCGGTGACGGCGGTGCCGCCGCCGGGCGTGCCCTCGGGGCCGGGGTGGCCGTGGCCGCCCTGCCCCGCGGCCGCCAGACCGGCGGCGGCCGCGGCCGCCGCGGCGGCTCCGGCCGCGTAGCCGGCACCCTGCGACCCGTGCATGGTGCGCAGCGCGTGCTGCACGTGGGCCCGGAACTCGTCGGCGGTCTGGAAGCGGTCGTCCGGGTTCTTGGCGAGCGAGCGGAGCACCAGCTCGTCCAGCTCGGCCGGCACCCGCCCGTTGGCCCGGGACGGCGGCACCGGGTTGTCCTGCACGTGCTGGTAGACCACCGACAGCGGCGTCTCACCGGTGAACGGCGGCCGCAGCGACAGCAGTTCGTAGAGCATGCAGCCGGCCGCATAGAGGTCGGAGCGGTGGTCGACGGCCCGGCCGAGCGCCTGCTCGGGCGACAGGTACTGCGGGGTGCCCATCACCATGCCGGTCTGCGTCATGGTGGTGGCCGCGCCGGTGAGCGCGCGGGCGATGCCGAAGTCCATCACCTTGACCGCGCCGCCGGTCGTGATGATGACGTTGGCGGGCTTGATGTCGCGGTGCACGATGCCGTGCTTGTGGCTGTAGGCGAGCGCCTCCAGGACCCCGGCGATGATGATCAGCGCCTGGTCGACCGGCGGCGCCTCCTCGTCCACCAGCAGCTCGCGGACCGTCCGGCCCTCGACCAGCTCCATCACGATGTACGGCGTGGACTCGCCGTCGAGCAGTTCCTCGCCGGTGTCGTACACCGCCACGATCGAGTGGTGGTTGAGCGCGGCGACGGCGTGCGCCTCGCGCGTGAAGCGCAGCCGGGCGATCTCGTCCTCGGCCAGATCCGCACGCAGCAGCTTGACGGCGACGGTGCGGCCGAGCCGTACGTCCTGGGCGGAGAAGACCTCCGCCATGCCGCCGCGGCCGAGCCGGCCGGTGATCCGGTAGCGGCCGTCGCCGACCGTGCCGAGCGCGGCCTTGGTACCGCGGCCCGGGGTGTGCCCGAAGGCCGGGGTCTGCACGACCTCGGTCGCGGCGGTCTCCGGCTCCCGGGCCGCCTCGTCCTCGGTGGAGGCCCGGACGTCCGCGCCCTCGCCGTCGTCCGGCCGATCGGTCTGTGCCATCGCTCCTCGCCCCGGGCCCTCGCTCGGCGCGCAGTCGCCCTGTCGGTTACGTCCTGTGAAACGCTACCGCTTCGGTGCGGTCACCGTGGAACGCACGGCTCGGGCCGGCGTATCAGTTCCGGCCGTCCTGCGGCAGCTCCAGCACCCGCGAGACCACCGGTGCCGAGGAGCTGCTGCCGTAGGTGCTGTTCTTGTTCTGCTCGCCCTTGGCGGCCGCGATCAGCACGATGATCACCGCCAGGACGATCACGCCGAAGATCACGCCGACCACGACCAGCGCCGTCGAACAGCCCGCGTTGTTGTTCGCCGGCTGCGGCTTGGCCACGAACGGGCCGGGCTGGGCCGGCATCGGCCCGGTCGGGTGCGCCTGCTGCGGGAACGGCCGCGGGGTCTGGTACGGCTGCGGGGCCTGCGGGAAGGGCTGCGGCGTGTGCGCCTGGGGGAACGGCTGCGGGGTGTGCGGTGCCTGCGGGAACGGCTGCGGCGTGTGGGGCGCCTGGGCCTGCTGGAAGGGCTGCGGGGTGTGCGGTGCCTGGGCCTGCGGGTACGGCGGCGGCGTGCTGGCCTGCGGCGGCTGGTACGGCTGCTGCACCTGCGGGGTGGGCGTCCGGATGTCCCCCGTGACCTGCGGGAAGTTGGTCATCGAGGGTGCGGCGTGCACCGAGCGCGGGCCCTCGCTGATCACCAGCGGGGTGGAGGCCTGCAGCGACGCGCCGCCGGCCTGCGCGGCGGACTCGACCCGCTCGACCTCCTCGCGCATGGCCTCCGCGGTCGGGAAGCGGTGCGCCGGGTCCTTGCGCAGCGCACGCTCGACCAGTGCGTCGACCGCGGGCGTGACCGCCCGGTTGATCGTCGACGGCGCCGGCGGCGGCTCCTGCACGTGCTTGTACGCGATGGAGAAGGCCGAGTCGCCGTCGAACGGCAGGCCGCCGGTCAGCAGCTCGAAGAGCATGCAGCCGACCGAGTAGAGGTCGGAGCGGGCGTCGACGCTCTTGCCGAGCGCCTGCTCGGGCGACAGGTACTGCGGGGTGCCGACCACCATGCCGGTCTGCGTCATGGAGGTGACACCGGACTGCAGCGCGCGGGCGATGCCGAAGTCCATCACCTTGACGATGCCCTTGGTGTTGACCATGACGTTGCCCGGCTTGATGTCCCGGTGCACCAGGCCCTGGTCGTGCGAGGCCTCCAGCGCGGACAGCACCGCGGCGGTGATCTTCAGCGCCTGGGCGGTCGGCATCGCGCCGTGCTGCGCGATCGCGTCGTTCAGCACGTCGCGCAGGGCCTGGCCCTCGACGTACTCCATGACGATGTACGGGGTGGCCGCGCCGTCCGCGGCGATGTCCTCGCCGCTGTCGTAGACCTGCACGATGTTGGTGTGCTGGAGGCGGGCGACGGCCTGCGCCTCGCGGCGGAAGCGCTCCTTGAACGAGGCCTCCCGGCCCAGCTCGGTGTGCAGGGTCTTCACCGCGACCTGGCGGTCCAGCACCGTGTCGTACGCCAGGTGCACGGAAGCCATGCCGCCCTGCCCGAGCAGGCGCTGCAGCACGTACCGACCGTTGCCCAGGGCGTGGCCCTCGACCGTGGTGCCGTCCTCGCTCATGTCCCCCTGCTTCCAGGTCTCTCGTCCGGGGCCTGCCCGGTCCGCGGGCCCGCGGCGCCGCCGACCCCCGCCGGCAGCACGCAGGCCGACCGGCAGGGGCCCAGGGTATCGGCTCGCGCCGACGTGATCGGGTGCAGGGGCGCAGCTGTGTCCGGCCTGCAACGCGGTTGCCGAACAGCTGCGACACGGGGCCGCTACAGGTACGGACCCGAACGGATTCCGCGGCCCGGACCGACCTCCTCCTCGCCCGGCTCCATGCCGTGCAGACCGGGCGGCAGCGCCCTGCGCATCTGCTCCAACTGCGCCCGCGCGGCCATCTGCTGGGCGAACAGCGCGGTCTGGATGCCGTGGAACAGGCCCTCCAGCCAGCCGACCAGCTGCGCCTGGGCGATCCGGAGTTCGGCCTCGGTGGGGATGGTGTCCTCGGTGAAGGGGAGCGAGAGCCGCTCCAACTCCTCGACCAGCTCGGGTGCGAGGCCGAGTTCGAGCTCCTTGATCGAGCTGGCGTGAATGTCCTTCAGCCGGGCGCGGCTGGCCTCGTCGAGGGGGGCCGCCCGGACCTCCTCCAGCAGCTGCTTGATCATGCTGCCGATCCGCATGACCTTGGCGGGCTGCTCGACCATCTCGGTCACCGGCAGTTCGCGCGGTTCCCCCTGGTCGTCACCCCGGCCCAGTCCGCCCGGGACGGCGCCGATCGGCATGCCGTCCGGGCCCACGATCAGCACCTTCGGGTTGTCGTCCGGCTGTCCGCCCGACGCCTCGACGGCCTGCTGCAGCGAGCGCTCGTTCATCGGGTTCGTCATGCATGGCATTCTCCCTCACCGGGGTTCGGTACGGGGAGTGCCCGGCGATCTTGTCCAGTCCCGGATGCGGGAGTTCCGGGCCGGATGCGGGAGTTCGGGCTCAGCCGCGGCGCATCCGCAGGCCGACCATGGCCAGGCCGATGCCGATCAGCGTCAGCCCGGCGCCGAGCGGCAGCTGGCGGGTGGAGGGGTCGGACCAGCGCAGCGGGGCGGCGACGTCGGCGGCCTGCGGGAGGGGCGCCGCGGCGGTGGCGCCGGGCAGCGCCTCGGCCAGGTCGGCGGAGGACTCCGGTGCGGCGGGCCTGGCCGCGGTGGTGGCGGACCCCGCGGCACGGCCGTGCGCGGGGTGCCCGACCACGGCGGCGGGACGGGTGTGCCGGACGTGCGTCGGCGCGGCGGCCGCAGGCACGGTGCCCGGGTCCGCGGAGGAGTGCACAGTGGCGGGGGCGGCGGGCGCGGTGGTCGGCTCCGTCGTGGTGTCCCCGGCCTCCTCCGCCTCCTCGGCGCAGTCGTCGCCGTCCTCGGGCCCGGGCTGCGCGTCCTGGCCGGACGGGGAGGCGGGGCTCGCCGGAGCCTCGGACGAGGGTTGCTGCGAGGAAGCCGGGGCGGACGGCTCGGGCACGGTCGCCGGGGTGTTCACGGGCGGCCTGACGGGGAGTCCGGACATGCCGGAACCCCCCTGGGCCGTGGGCAGCGCCGTAGTGGGTACGACCGGCTGCGGGAGGGCCGAGGCCGCCTGTTCGAGCGCCTGCTGCACGGCCGCCTCGGCCGTGGAGCGGGGCGCGCCGGTGGTCTCCGCACCGTCGGCGGCGACGGCCGGAACCGCCAGCAGGACCGGAAGGACGAGGCCCGCCCCGACGAGGGCCGCCCGGCGGTACACGACGGGGAACGCGGAAGGAAGAGCGCGGAACGCGTACGGCGGTGCAGCCACGGCGGGAGGTCCTTCCGACGGGCGGCCGCGCAGTGGCGCGGTCGGCGGCGGGACAGCTCCGGACCAGCGTCACACAGTCCGACAAAACGGGCATTTCGTACGCTCACTCCCCGTGCCCGCCGCCGCCCGCGCCACGGTCAGCCCAGCCGCAGCACCACCTTGCCGACGTGCTCGCCCCGCTCGATCAGGCGGTGCGCCTCGGCCGCCTCCGAGACCGGCAGCACCCGGTGCACCACCGGGCGGACCACCCCGGACTCCACCAGCGGCCACACGTGCTCGCGGACGGCGGCCACGATCGCCGCCTTCTCCGCCACCGGGCGGCCGCGCAGGTTGGTCGCCGCGATCGCACCGCGCTTGCGCAGCAGCGCATTGAGGTCGAGCTCGGCCTTCACACCGCCCTGCAGGCCGATGACCACCAGCCGCCCGTTGACGGCCAGGGCCTCCACGTTCCGCTGCAGGTACTTGGCGCCCATGATGTCCAGGATCACGTCCGCCCCGGCGCCGCCGGTGAACTCCCGGACGGCCTCCACGAAGTCCTGCTGCCGGTAGTCGACACCGGCGTCCGCGCCCAGCTCGGCGCAGCGGGCCAGCTTCTCCGGGCCGCCCGCGGTGACCACCACCCGGGCGCCCACCGCCTTGGCCAGCTGGATCGCCATCGTGCCGATGCCGCTGGCACCGCCGTGCACCAGGACGGTCTCGCCCGGACGCAGGTGGGCCACCATGAAGACGTTCGACCAGACCGTGCAGGCCACCTCCGGCAGCGCCGCCGCCTCCTCCACCGCGATGCCCTTGGGCACCGGCAGCAGCTGGCCCGCCGGAACGGCCACCCGCTCCGCGTAGCCGCCGCCGGTGAGCAGGGCGCAGACCTCGTCGCCGACCGCCCAGCCGGCCACGCCCGCGCCCAGCGCGGCGATCCGCCCGGCGCACTCCAGGCCCGGATAGGGGGACGAGCCGGGCGGCGGGTTGTAGAAGCCCTGCCGCTGCAGCAGGTCCGCACGGTTGACGGCGGTCGCGGCGACCTCGACGAGGACCTCGCCCGCCGCGGGCTCCGGGTCGGGCACCTCCGCCCAGGTCAGCACCTCGGGCCCGCCCGGCTGGGGAATGGTGATGGCTCGCATGCCCGCCACGCTACGCGCGCCGCCGCTGCCGCCGACCGTCGGCCCGCCGGTACCGGCCTGCGGTCAGCCGTGGTTGACGCCGCGTCGGACGGTGATGATCCGGTCGGTGAGCTGCAGCACCGCGACCTCGGGGTCGGTGAAGTTCAGCAGCCGGCGGCCACGGACGACCGCCACCACCAGGTCCTCGCACTCGCGCGGGGAGCGGCCGGCCTCCGCCTTGGTGACCGGGCGCTCGGTGAGGTCGAGGCCGGAGCCCACCGTCAGCAGGTCCTCCATCACCGCGCCGGCGTGCGGGCTGAGGATCGACATGCCGAGCAGCCGGCCCGCCGAGCTGGAGCTGGTGACCACCACGTCGGCACCGGACTGCCGCAGCAGCGGCGCGTTCTCGTCCTCCCGGACGGCCGCCACCAGCATCGCCTCGGAGTTCAGCTGGCGCGCGGTCAGCGCCACCAGCACGGCGGTGTCGTCGCGGTCCGGCGCGATCACCACCTTCTCGGCACGCGGCAGTTCGGCCCGCATCAGGGTGTCCGTCCGGGTGGCGTCGCCCAGCACGGCCGTCAGGCCGTCCCGGCCCGCCTGGTCGCACGCCTTGCGCTGCGGGTCGACCACCACGATCGACTCCTTGCGCAGCCCCTGGCCGAGCAGGGCGGTGACCGCGCTGCGGCCCTTGGTGCCGTAGCCGACCACGACAGTGTGCTCCCGCACCGGACCTCCAGCGAACCGCCGACCTGCGGCGGCACGGCCGCACCGCCGCAGGCGACGATACCGCCGGGCCCGCCGCACCGGCCCGCACCCGCCGCGGACCGGCACCCGGTCTCCACCGGACCCGCCCCGCGCGGCAGTGGCCCGCGGCGCCGCCGCACCGCCATGCTGGTGCCCGTGACGAACGGCACCCGCTCCCCCGGCCCCGACGGCAGAACCTCCCGGCTGCGCGCCTACCGCACCGGCCGATCGCAGGACGCCGAGGTGGAGTCGGGCGGCCGGGTGTCCCTGCCGACCCGGACTCCCCCGCCGCCGTTCCGGCAGGTCTCCCGCCGGCTGCTGCTGGCCCTGGGCGTCCTGGTCGCCACCACGCTGATCGTCTGGCTCGACCGGGCCGGCTACCACGACAACTCCGACGACTCGCTCGACCTGCTGGACTCCGCGTACTACGCCACGGTCACCCTCTCCACCACCGGCTACGGCGACATCACCCCGGTCAGCGACAGCGCCCGGCTGACCAACATCTTCGTGATCACGCCGCTGCGCGTGCTGTTCCTGATCATCCTGGTCGGCACCACCCTCGAGGTCCTCACCGAGCGCACCCGCCTGCAGTGGCGGATCGGGCGCTGGCGCTCCACGGTGCGCGACCACACCGTGGTCGTCGGCTACGGCACCAAGGGCCGCAGCGCCGTCGCCGCGCTGCTCGGCCAGGGCATCCGCCGCACGTCGATCGTGGTGGTGGACCCGCAGCGCAAGGCGATCGACCAGGCCACCATGGACGGCCTGACCGGAGTGGTCGGCGACGCCACCCGGACGGAGACCCTGATGCAGGCCGAACTGCCCCGCGCGGCCCGGATCGTGGTCGCCCCGGAGCGGGACGACACCGCCGTGCTGGTCACCCTCACCGCCCGCCAGCTGAACCGCGGAGCCACCGTGGTCGCCGCCGTCCGGGAGGACGAGAACGCGCCGCTGCTGCGGCAGTCCGGTGCCGACGTGGTGGTCACCAGCTCCAGCTCGGCGGGCCGGCTGCTCGGCATGTCGATCCTCAGCCCGCACGCCGGCGCGGTCATGGAGGACCTGCTGACCCACGGCACCGGCCTGGACGTGGCGGAGCGGCCGGTGACCGCCGAGGAGGCCGGCCGCTCCCCGCGGGAGTGCGCGGACCTCGTGGTGGCGGTCGTCCGCGGCCGCCGGCTGCTGGACTACGCCGACCCGGAGGTCGCCGTCCTGAAGCCCTCGGACCGGGTGATCGTCATCAGGGACGCCCACAGCCACGCCTGACCCCGCACCGGGCGGTCAGGGCAGCTCCAGCACCTCGGCCCGGCTGCCCGCGGCGAGGCCGCCGGGCGGCACCACGGCCACCCCCTCGGCCAGCGCCAGGCCGCGCAGCATGGCCGGCCCGTCGAAGCGCAGCGGCACCACGCCGTCGCCCGTCCGGACCACCGGCACCAACCGGGTGTCCCGGGGGTGGCCCGGCAGGTCCACCGCGGCCGGCTCCGTCCGGGCCGACGGGAGGTTGCGCCCGGCCAGCGCGGACAGCAGCGGCAGGGCCAGGGTGAGCGCCCCCGCGGCAGCGGCCAGCGGGTTGCCGGGCAGGCCCACCAGGTGGCGGCCGCCGGGCAGCGAGGCCAGCAGCATCGGGTGCCCGGGCCGGACGGCGACGCCGTCGACCAGCAGCCGGGCCCCGGCATCGGCCAGCGCGCCGTGCAGGAAGTCCGCCGGGCCCAGGGCGGTACCGCCGGTGGTGAGCACCACGTCGGCGGGCGAGTGGCGCAGCGCCTCCAGCAGCAGCCCGCGGTCGTCGCCGACCCGGCGCACCCCGCACACCTCGGCGCCGGCCGCGGCAAGCCACGGCGGCAGCAGCGGGCCGAGCGCGTCCCGCACCCGGCCCGGCCCGGGCACCCCGGACCCCAGCAGTTCGTCGCCGAGCAGCAGCAGCTCGACGGTCGGACTGCGGCGCACCTGCAGCAGGTCGTGGCCGGCGGCGGCGGCCAGACCGAGCACCGCCGCGGTGACCCGGGTGCCGGCCGGCAGCAGCACCTCGCCGCGGCGGCACTCCTGGCCGCGCGGGCGGACGTCCTGGCCGGGGCCGACGGCGCCGTGCAGCAGCCCGTGCTCGACGCGGCCGTGCTCGCGGCGCAGCACCCCGGTGGCGCCGGGCGGCAGCTGGGCACCGGTGGCGATCTCCACGGCGGCGCCGTCCGCCAGCGGGGCGGGCGTGCCGCCGGCCAGCAGCCGTCCCTCGGGCCGCCACGGCCCGGGGCCGGCGACCGCCCAGCCGTCCATCGCGGAGGTGTCGAATCCCGGCAGGTCGGTGACGGCGGCCAGCGGCTCGGCGAGGGTGCGCCCGAGTGCGGCGGCGAGCGGGACGGCCTCGGCCGACAGCGGTGCCGCGACGGCGAGCCTGGCCGTCCGGCGGGCGACCGGCCAGGGGCGGTCTCCCGCCGGCGCTGCGGCCGGCTCGGTGCGCGGGCGGTTCACGTCGGCGAGGGCGCCCGTCACGCCTGCTCCGGCGGCGCCTCGGCCGCCCACCGCTCGGCGAGGGCCGAGGTGCGGGCAGCGGCGGCCGCGACCGCCTCCGGACCGCCGCCCTGCGCGGCCGCCGCGTACCCGACCAGGAAGGCGGTCAGCGGCGCGGCGGGGCGGGCGACCCCGTGCGCGACCACCCGGGCGAGGTCCAGCAGCCCGGGCACGTCGACGTCGAGTTCCAGGCCGAGTTCGGTGCGGACCTCGGCGATCCAGTCATCCAGCGTGCGCTCCATGGCCCCATGCTGCCCGATCCGGGTGCCGGCGGTGCAGCGGCCGCCGTGTGCGGCACGAGTCCGATTCCTCACGTCCGGCCCGGACGGCCGGTGAGCTCAGGGTTCGGCGCGCTCGCGCCGTTCGCGGTCGCGGGCCAGGGCGAGCTCCTCCCAGGTGTCGCAGTCGTACGCGACCGCGTCGGTGTCGGCGAGGCGGACCGTCCGCAGCGGGCCGGTGAGCCGCCGCAGCGGCTGCCCGGCAGGGGTGCCGAGGGCGGCGAGGGAGGCGCGAAGCGCGGCCGTCCGGTAGGCGGCGGCGAGCGGCTGGTCCCGTCCCCCGGCGTCGACCAGGACGGCGGCCTCGGCCTCGGTGTCGTCCAGGGCGTCGAGCAGCCGGTGCACCGTCCGCCGGTCCAGGAACGGCAGGTCGGCGGCGAGCAGCAGCACCCGGTCCGCGGCCACCGCGGCGAGCCCGGCGGCGACGGCGGCGACCGGGCCGCCACCGGGCGGCTCCTCGCGCACCCGGACCACCCCGGGCCGGTCCGTGCCTCGGGCGGGCCCGACCACCACGGTGGTGCGGGCGTCCGCGCAGGCGTCCAGCACCCGGTCGAGCAGGCTCCGGCCGCCGACCTCCAGCCCCGGTTTGTCCGCCCCGCCGAGCCGGCTCGCCGCACCCCCGGCCGGCACGACCACGTCGAAGTCCGTCATGCCGCCAGTATCCGCCGCCCTGAACCGCACACGGGCAGGCCCACGGGGGCGCCCGTGTGCCTCGAAGACACCCGCCCTCAGTCCTCTTCGACGATCTCCGCGTCGACGATCTCGGCGTCCTCGGACGGGGTGGTGTTGGCGGCGGCGCCGAGGTCGAGGATGGCCGGCAGGGTGAGTGCGCCGTAACGCTCGTTCATCGCGGCGGCGAGTGCCTCGGCGTCGTGCGGATGGGCGGCGAGCGCCCGGTCGAAGTCCTGCAGGTACTCGCCGGTGAAGGACAGCACCCGCAGCGTCTCGTCGTCCGCGCCCGGGGCCCGGTGTCCTGCGATCACCCGGTCGACGCCGAGGTCGGCGATCCGGGCCAGGTTGTGCGCCCAGTCGATCCGCCGGTACGCGTCGGTGTCGGCCGTCCACACGTGGGTGCCGTTGTAGACGAAGTCGCCGGCCAGCACGGTGCGGATGCTGGGGATGTGGACGACCGTGGAGTCCTCGCAGTCGGCCTGGCCGAGCGGCAGGACCTGGATCTGCTGCCCGTCGATCACCAGCGGCTGCGGCAGCAGGGGCGTCGGCAGCAGCGGCTGGTCGGGGATGTCGTCCCCGTAGACCGGCTTCCACTCGGCGACCTTGGCGGCGGCGGTGCGGGCGATGCCGTCCACGACCGGGGGTGCGGCCAGCAGCTGCGCCTCGGGGAAGAGCCGCAGCACCTCCTCGGCCCCGAAGTAGTGGTCGGGGTGGCGGTGGGTGACCACGATGGCGAGCAGTCGGCGGCCCTTGCCGGCGATCCACTCGGCGAGCTCGCGGCCGGCGCTGCGGGTGAGCTGGGCGTCCACCAGGATCGCGGTGGACACGCCCATGATCAGCACGGAGGTGGCGAAGAAGGCGCTCTCGGGGCCGGTGAAGACGTCGATCTCCAGCGGGGCCGGCGGCGGATACCCGGGCCCGGGGGCCGCGCGGTCTGGTCCGGCGGTCTCGTCGGGCGGGTTGGGCGTCACGTCGGCTCCCTGGTCGGCGGGGCGGCCCGCGGCGGCCGCTCGTTCGTACCAGCTTGGTCGGTGGGGGTACCGATCGCCGGTCAGGCGCGCCCGGGCGGGTGCAGTGGCCGCCGCCCGGGCGCGGGCCGGCCGGTCAGGCCGCCACGCGCACGCCGACGGCCTCGGCGCGGGCCACCGCGTCCTTGAGCGCCTGCGCCTTGGAGGCGTCCGCGTGCTCGGCGAACTGGGCCAGCGCCGGGTTGACCCGGGCCAGGGTGAGCTCGGGCACCACGAAGTCGACCTCCAGGCCGAGCATGCCGGTCAGCACCTTCTCCAGGTAGGTGGTGACGAACTCGAAGCCCTCGCGCGGGGTGCCCGGGCCGTACGCGCCGCCGCGGGAGGCGATCACGGTGACCGGGGTGCCGGCCGCGGAGGGCTGCTCGCCGGCGCTGCGACCCATCAGGATCACCTGGTCAAGCCAGGCCTTGAGGCTGGACGGGATCGTGAAGTTGTACATGGGGGTGCCGATGACCACCGCGTCGGCCTGCTCCAGCTCGGTGATCAGCTGCTCGCGCAGCTCGAAGGCCTGCTGCTGCCCGGGGGTGCGGTGCTCGGCGGGGGCGAAGCCGGCGGTGATGCCGTCGGCTGCCAGGTGCGGGACGGGCTCGGCCGCGAGGTCGCGGTAGACCACGGTGCCGCCGGGGTTGGCGGCCTCCCAGGCGGCGCGGTAGGCCGCGGAGACCTCGCGGGAGACGGAGCCCTCGGAGAGCGCGGACGAGTCGATGTGCAGCAGCGTGGGCATGGCATGCCTCCCTTTCGGTAGTAGCTGCATCTTCGTGAGCAGCTTCCACAACCGTAGCAGCTTACTTTTCTATAGTCACTTGTCACCGGGCAGTACCCTGGGAGGCATGGCGCAGGAAACGGCACCGGCCCAGCCGGCCTGTACGGGAGTGGACGTCACCATCACCCGGGTCTTCGCCCTGCTCGGAAAGCGCTGGACGGGGCTGGTCGTCGCGGTGCTCAGCCACGGGCCCGCGCACTTCGCGGAGCTCCGCCGCGCCATCCCGGGCATCAGCGAGCGCATGCTCTCCGACCGGCTCACCGAGCTCGCCGAGGCCGGCCTGGTGCTCCGCGAGGTCGACGAGGGGCCGCCGCTGCGGGTCCGCTACCTGCTCACCGAGTCCGGCTGCGCCCTCGGCCCCGCCCTCACCGAGCTGCGCACCTGGGCCGAGCGCTACCTGCCCCCGCTCCCGCCCGGCGGCACCTGCTGAGGCTTTCACCCCGACACGGCGAAGCGCCCCGCCGCCGTGGCACACCGCTCGGTCGGTGTACCCGGCGACGGGGCGCTCCCGTCACCCCGGAGGGTTACTTCTGCTTGCCGGTGATCTTGTCGAGGCGGGCGGTGACGCCCCAGGCGGTGACCCGCCAGAGGGCCTCGACGACGATGCTGCGGCTCATCTTGGAGGCGCCGTGCTCGCGCTCGACGAAGGTGATCGGGACCTCGGCGACCTTGAAGCCGGCCTTGACGGTGCGCCAGGCGAGGTCGACCTGGAAGCAGTAGCCGGCCGAGGCGACCTCGTCCATGCCGAGGCCGAGCAGGGTCTCCTTGCGGAAGGCGCGGTAGCCGCCGGTGACGTCGCGGATCGGGACGCCGAGCATCAGGCGGGAGTAGGTGGAGCCGCCGCGGGAGAGCAGCAGGCGGGACTTGGGCCAGTTGACGACCTTGCCGCCGGGGACCCAGCGGGAGCCGAGGACGAGGTCGGCGCCGCGCAGCGCGATGAGCAGGCGGGGCAGCTCCTCGGGCTGGTGGGAGCCGTCGGCGTCCATCTCGACGAGGACGTCGTAGCCGTGGTCGATGCCCCAGCGGAAGCCGGCCAGGTAGGCGGCGCCCAGGCCCTCCTTGCCCCTGCGGTGCAGGACGCGGACGCGGGCGTCGTCGGCGGCGAGCTTGTCGGCGATCTCGCCGGTGCCGTCCGGGCTGTTGTCGTCGGCGACCAGGACGTGGGCCCCGGGGACCGCGGTGCGGACCCGGGAGACGATCCGCTCGATGTTCTCGGCCTCGTTGTAGGTCGGGATGATCACCAGCACCTCGCCCAGATCGGCGAAGGTGGTCTCCTCAGCGGCAGTCACGGCACAGCCTTTCGAACTTCGGGAAACGGTGCGGCGAGCCCGCAGCCTGAGGGGGGTCGACAGCGTGAGTGCTTCGCGAGGGCCCGGGTCGGTCCGGGCACGGCACCCGGAATGCGGATCGTACAACGTGGGGTCCCGCCCGCCCGCCGCAGCGACGGGCCCGCGGCGGCCAGCAGGTAGTCTCAGGTCCACCTGAACACCCGCGGGTCGCGCAGCAACCGGTCGCTCGCGCCCGGCACCGCGGCCCACCGACAGCCTGCCCCCGGCGCGGTGGCACGGCCGAACCGGAGCCCGCACCGGGTGTCGACCGAAGACCGTGCGGGCCGTCCCGCACCGAGCCACAGGGTGGGAGCCACCATGCGGGACCTGAAGCAGTTGGTGAAGGCGTACGACGTCCGGGGCGTGGTGCCGGACCAGTGGGACGCCTCGTACGCCCGGGCGTTCGGAGCCGCCTTCGTGCAGGTGCTGGGCGCGTCCGCGGTGGTGGTCGGGCACGACATGCGCCCCTCCTCGCCGGAGCTGTCGCGGGCGTTCGCCGAGGGCGCGGCCGCGTTCGGGGCGGACGTGGTGGAGATCGGACTGTGCTCCACCGACCAGCTGTACTACGCCTCGGGCAGCCTGGACCTGCCGGGTGCGATGTTCACCGCCTCGCACAACCCCGCGCAGTACAACGGCATCAAGCTGTGCAAGGCGGGTGCGGCGCCGGTCGGCCAGGACACCGGCCTGACCGATATCCGGGAGCTGGTGGAGTCCTGGATGGCCGAGGACGGCACGGTCGCCGTGCCGGCCGCCCCGGAGGGCACGGCCACCGGCACCCTGTCCGCGCAGGAGACGCTGGACGGGTACGCGGCGCACCTGCTCTCGCTGGTGGACCTGTCCGCGATGCGGCCGCTGAAGGTGGCGGTGGACGCGGGCAACGGCATGGGCGGGCACACGGTGCCGGCGGTGCTGGCCGGACTGCCGGTCGAGGTCGTGCCGATGTACTTCGAGCTGGACGGCACCTTCCCCAACCACGAGGCGAACCCGCTGGACCCGAAGAACCTGGTCGACCTGCAGGCGAAGGTCCGCGAGGTCGGCGCCGACCTCGGCCTGGCCTTCGACGGCGACGCCGACCGCTGCTTCGTCGTCGACGAGCGCGGCGAGCCGGTCTCCCCCTCGGCGATCACCGCCCTGGTCGCCGAGCGCGAGATCGTCCGCGCCCGCGCCGCCGGCGAGGAGAAGCCCACGATCATCCACAACCTGATCACCTCCTGGACGGTGCCCCAGGTCGTCACCGACCTCGGCGCCGTCCCGGTGCGCACCCGCGTCGGCCACTCCTTCATCAAGGAGGAGATGGCCCGCACCAACGCGGTGTTCGGCGGTGAGCACTCCGCGCACTACTACTTCCGGGACTTCTGGCGGGCCGACACCGGCATGCTGGCGGCCCTGCACGTGCTGGCCGCACTGGGCGGCCAGGAGCAGCCGCTCTCGCAGCTCTGCGCGGCCTACGACCGGTACGCGGCCTCCGGCGAGATCAACTCGACGGTGGCGGACCAGGCCGGACGGACCGCCGAGGTGAAGGCCGTGTACGGCGGCCTGGAGGGCGTCACCACGGACGAGCTCGACGGACTCACCGTGGCCGGCGACGACTGGTGGTTCAACCTGCGCGCCTCGAACACCGAGCCGCTGCTGCGGCTGAACGTCGAGGCCAAGGACCCGGCGAAGATGGCCGAACTGCGCGACGCCGTCCTCGCCCTCGTCCGCGCCTGACCGGCGCACCCGATCCGGTACCCGGTGCGGCGGCCTGCCACGGCCGCCGCACCGCACCGTCCGTGCACACAGCTCGGCTAGAGTCGTCGGTTCCGACCACCCCGCAGGGAACAGCGAGGACCGTGCCGATGGACAGGCTGCAGAACACCGTCCGCCCCTACGCCTGGGGGTCGACCACCGCCATCCCCGCCCTGCTCGGCGAGGAGCCCACCGGCGAACCGCAGGCCGAGATGTGGCTCGGCGCGCACCCGGGTGACGCGTCCCGCCTCGAGCGCGGCCACCGCCCGACCACCCTCGACCAGGTGATCGCCGCCGACCCCGAGGGCGAGCTCGGCGCCGCCGCGGTGGCCAGGTTCGGCCCCGCCCTGCCGTTCCTGCTCAAGGTCCTCGCGGCCGGCCGGCCGCTCTCCATGCAGGCCCACCCCAGTCTCGAGCAGGCCCGCGCCGGATTCGCCGCCGAGGAGGCCGCCGGCATCCCGCTGGACGCCCCGCACCGGAACTACAAGGACGCCAACCACAAGCCCGAACTCATCTGCGCCCTGGACGAGTTCGAGGGCCTCTGCGGCTTCCGCGAGCCCGCCGACGCCGCCGCGCTGATGGCCTCCCTGGACGTCCCCGCGCTCGCCCCGCTCGTCGAGACGCTGCTCGGCAAGCCCGCCCCGGAGGCGCTGGCCGACGCGCTCGCCACCATCCTCTCGATGACCGGCGACGAGGCCCGGCAGACCGTCGCCGAGGTCGCCCGCGCCGTCGAGGCCGCCGCCGGGACGGACCCGACCGGAGCCCTCGCCGGATACGCCTACGCCGCACGGGAGTTCCCCGGCGACACCGGCCTGATCGCCGGCCTGCTGCTCAATTACGTCCGGCTGCAGCCCGGCGAGGCCCTCTACCTGGGCGCCGGCATCCCGCACGCCTACCTCCGCGGCACCGGCGTCGAGATCATGGCCAACTCCGACAACGTGCTGCGCTGCGGCCTGACGCCCAAGCACATCGACGTCCCCGAACTGCTGCGCGTGGTCGTCTTCGAGCCCACCGCGCCGGACGTCCTGCGCCCGGCGGCCGCCCCCGACGGCGAGCACCACTACCCGGTACCGATCGACGAGTTCCGGCTCTCCCGCTACACCCTCGGCGCCGGACCCGCCGTCCTCCACGGCCGCGCCCCGCAGATCCTGCTCTGCACCGAGGGTGCGGCACGCCTCACCGGCGCCGACGGCTCCGTCCTCGACCTCGACCGCGGCCGGTCCGCCTTCCTGCCCGCCACCGGCACCGACACCTCGCTCAGCGGTCCGGGCGCGACCGTCTTCCGCGCCACCGTCACCCTCTGACCGACGGCACCCGGCCCACCCTGGGACTGCCGGTCCCAGGGTGGGCTCTCCTCTGCCGCGCCCGCGCGGCCGGTGGAAACCTCGAAGTACGCCGACCGGGACGCACCCGGACCGGCGACCGACGAGGAGGCACCCATGCGCGCGATCACCGTCCACAACTACGGCGGCCCCGAGCAGGCCGAGGTCACCGAGGCCGAGATCCCCGTCCCCGGGCCGGGCGAGGTCCGCGTGCGCAACCGGGCGCTCGCCGTCCACCCGGCCGACCTGGCCGTCCGGTCCGGTCTGATGGCGGCGCTGCTCGGAACACCGCCGCACCGCCTGGGCTGGGACGTCGCCGGCACCGTGGACGCGGTCGGCGCGGACGTCGCCGGCTTCGCGGTCGGCGAGGAGGTCGTCGGCCTCTCGCACTGGTTCGCCACGCGGAACGGCACCCACGCCGAGTACGCCGTCCTGCCGGCCGCGCAGCTCGCCCCCGCACCGGCCGGCGTGCCCGCCACCACGGCCGCAGCACTCCCCCTCAACGGCCTGACCGCGCTGCAGGCCCTCGACCTCATCGGCCTCGCCCCCGGCGGCACGCTGGTGGTCACCGGCGCCGCCGGCAACCTCGGCCACCTCGTCACCCAGCTCGCCGTCGCCCGCGGCCTGCGGGTGCTGGCCGTCGCCGGCCCCCGCGACGCCGGCCACCTCACCGACCTCGGTGCCGAGTTCGTGCCGCGCGGCGACGGCGCGGTCGACGCCGTGCTCGCCCTCGCCCCCGGTGGTGCGGACGCCCTCCTGGACACCGCAGGCCTCAGCACCGCAGTACTGGCCGCCGTACGCGACGGCGGCACCTTCGTCGCCGTCCGCCCGCCGGCCGCGCCCGCCGCCGAACGCGGCATCGACGTCCTCGTCCACGACGTCCGCCCCGACGGTCCCGCCCTCGCCGGCCTCGCCGGGCTCGTGGCGGAGGGACGGCTCACCGTACGCGTGGACTCCGTCCTCCCCCTCGACCGCATCGCCGCCGCCCACGCCCGCCTGGAAGCCGGCGGCACCCGCGGCGCGGTGGTGCTGTCCGTCTGAACCCGCCGCACCTGATGCGGCGTCACGCTGCCTGCCGGTGGCAGGTCCGGACAGGGCATCAGCCCATGTCGCGGGTCATGTCGACGAAGCGGGAGTAGTGGCCCTGGAAAGCCACGGTGATGGTGGCGGTGGGGCCGTTGCGGTGCTTGGCGACGATCAGGTCGGCCTCGCCGGCGCGGGGGGACTCCTTCTCGTAGGCGTCCTCGCGGTGCAGCAGGATGACCATGTCGGCGTCCTGCTCGATGGAGCCGGACTCGCGGAGGTCCGAGACCATCGGCTTCTTGTCGGTGCGCTGTTCGGGGCCTCGGTTCAGCTGGCTGAGCGCGATGACCGGGATCTCCAGCTCCTTGGCGAGCAGCTTGAGGTTTCGCGACATGTCGGAGACCTCCTGCTGGCGGCTCTCGGCCCGGCGGGAGCCGCCGGACTGCATCAGCTGGAGGTAGTCGATGACGACGAGCTTGAGGTCGTTGCGCTGCTTGAGGCGCCGGCACTTGGCGCGGATCTCCATCATCGACAGGTTCGGCGAGTCGTCGATGTAGAGCGGAGCGTTGGTGACGTCCGGCATCCGGCGGGCGACCCGCGTCCAGTCGTCGTCCGTCATGTTGCCGGAGCGCATGTGGTGCAGCGCCACCCGGGCCTCGGCGGAGAGCAGGCGCATGGCGATCTCGTTGCGGCCCATTTCGAGCGAGAAGATCACGCTCGGCAGGTTGTTGTGGATCGAGCAGGCCCGCGCGAAGTCCAGTGCCAGGGTGGACTTTCCCATCGCGGGACGGGCCGCGATGACGATCATCTGGCCGGGGTGGAGGCCGTTGGTGAGGGCGTCGAAGTCGGCGAACCCGGTGGGCACGCCGGACATCTGGCCGGCCCGGGAGCCGATCGCCTCGATCTCGTCGAGGGCGCCCTCCATGATGTCGGCGAGCGGGGCGTAGTCCTCGTTGGTGCGCTGCTCGGTGACCGCGTAGATCTCGGCCTGAGCAGCGTTGACGATCTCGTCGACGTCGCCCTCGGCGGCGTAGCCCATGCCGGCGATCCGGGTGCCGGCCTCGACCAGCCGTCTGAGGACGGCGCGCTCGTGGACGATCTCGGCGTAGTACTCGGCGTTGGCCGCGGTCGGGACGGAGTTGACCAGGGTGTGCAGGTACCCGGGACCGCCGACCCGGGCGAGCTCGCCACGCTTGGTGAGCTCGCCCGCGACGGTGATCGGGTCGGCGGGCTCGCCGCGCGCGTACAGGTCGAGGATGGCGCCGTGGATGAGCTCGTGCGCGGGCCGGTAGTAGTCGGCGGGCTTGAGCACCTCGACGACGTCGGCGATGGCGTCCTTGGAGAGCAGCATGCCGCCGAGGACGGACTGCTCGGCGGCGAGGTCCTGCGGGGGGACGCGCTCGAAGCCGTCGACCGCCGGCCCGCGCCCGTCGCCCGTGTCGCCACCCTCGTCCCGCCGGCGGCGGTCGCCGCGCTGGAAGGAGCCCTTGCCGCCGTCGCGCCCGCCGTCGTTCCGGCCGCGGGAGACCGGCAGCCGGTCGCTGGGGGTGCTGGGGAAGGATCCGGGCGAGAAGGCGTCGTCGGACGGCTGCCAGTCGTCCTCCGGCGGCGGGGGAACGTCGTGGTCGTCGTACTGGGGGCCGGTCACGCGTGTTCCCCGTTCAGCGAATCGTGCGAGTGGAGCGAGCCTTGCCGGTGGCGCACCCTCTTTCTTACGCCACCGGGCCGACATTTCCGCGGCCGGGCGACGGGTGTCGCACCGGGCGGTCCCCGGCCGCCCGGGTACGGGCCGATGGGCAGGGGTGGGGTCGGCGCCCCACGCTACGGCGCCGGGGGCCGTTCGGCCAAGATGGTTATCCACAGGGGGTGTGGACGACGGGGCGGCGCCTGTGGAGAAGTGCCTCAAACCTGTGCACAACCCTGTGGACAGGTCTGTGGATAACCACACCACCCATCCACTGCCAGTCGCTGACCTGCAATGACTCACTCGGACAGCTGTGCATGAGAAAAAGTTCACACGCCCGTCCGCTCACCGGGCGACCGGTGGACATCCATCTCCACCGGCCCTCGATCAAGAATTCGAGTAAGTGATCCGGATCCTATTCACCACTTACCTGTGGATGAGTAGGCTGACTCGCATGACCTCCCCGACCGCCCGCCGCAGCCACGACCGCGAGATCCTCGCGCTCGCCGTCCCGGCCTTCGGCGCGCTGGTCGCCGAGCCGCTCTTCCTGATGGCCGACTCGGCCATCGTCGGCCACCTCGGCACGGCCCAGCTGGCCGGCCTCGGCATCGCCTCGGCCGCCCTCACCACGGTCATCGGCGCCTTCGTCTTCCTCGCCTACGCCACCACCGCCGCGGTCGCCCGCCGGATCGGCGCCGGTGACCGGAAGGCCGCCGTCCAGCAGGGCGTGGACGGCATCTGGCTGGCCCTGCTGCTCTCCGCGGGCCTCGCACTGCTCATGGTGGCGTTCGCCCCGCAGACGGCCTCCCTGCTGGGCGCCTCCCCGACCGCCGCCCCGTACGCCGTCACCTATCTGCGGATCAGCGCACTGGGGGTGCCCGCCATGCTGGTGGTGATGGCGGCCACCGGCGTCCTGCGCGGCCTTCAGGACACCCGCACACCGCTGCTGGTCGCGGTGGGCGGCTTCGCCGCGAACGCCGTCCTCAACCTCGGCCTGGTGTACGGCGCCGGCCTCGGCGTCGCCGGCTCCGCCTGGGGCACCGTGCTGGCCCAGAACGCGATGGCCGCCGCCTACCTGGTCGTGGTGGTCCGCGGCGCCGGGCGGGAGGGCGCGAGCCTGCGGCCCGACCCGGCGGGCATCCGGGCCGGTGCCAGGGCCGGGGGGCCGCTGCTGGTCCGCACGCTCAGCCTGCGGGCGGTGCTGCTGATCGCGACGGCCGTGGCCGCCGGCCTCGGTGACACGGAGATCGCCGCCCACCAGATCACCATGACCGTCTGGGTGTTCGTGGCCTTCGCGCTGGACGCCATCGCCATCGCCGGGCAGGCCGTCATCGGCCGCTTCCTGGGGGCCGGCGACGTGCCGGGCACCCGGGCGGCGACCCGGCGGATGGTCGAGTGGGGCCTCGGCGCCGGGGTCCTGCTCGGCCTGCTGATGGTGCTGGCCCGGCCCCTGTACGTGCCGCTGTTCACCTCGGACCCGCAGGTGCAGGCGCAGCTCTCCACCGTGCTGCTGCTCGCCGCGCTGACCCAGCCGGTGGGCGGCCTGGTGTTCATCCTGGACGGGGTGCTGATGGGCGCCGGGGACGGCGGCTACCTGGCCGCCGCGATGCTCGGCACGCTGCTGGTGTTCGCCCCGGCCGCGTTCGCGGTGCCCGCGCTGGGCGGCGGGCTGGCCGCCCTGTGGTGGGCGATGAACCTCTTCATGCTGACCCGGGCGGCCTTCCTGGTGCTGCGGGTGCGGACCGGGCACTGGCTGGTCACCGGAGCCGTCCGCGCGTAGCGGCGCAGGGCCGACGGAGCACCGCGGCGGCGGCCGTCGCGCACGAAGGCCGACACAAAGGCCGAGGGCCGGCCTCCCTGGCGGGAGACCGGCCCTCGGACCGCTACCGGAGCGTTCAGCCGGCCACGACGTTGACGTCGAGGTTGGCCTGCACGTCGGAGTGCAGCTTGACCGAGACCTTGTGGGTGCCCACGGTCTTGATCGGCGAGGCGATCGCGACGGCGCGCTTGTCCACGGCCGGGCCGTCGGCAGCCTTGATGGCGTCGACGACGTCGGCCTGGGTCACCGAGCCGAACAGACGGCCGGCGTCGCCCGAGCGGACGGCCAGCTTGATCTGCAGGCCCTCGAGCTTGGCCTTGACCTCGTTGGCCGCCTCGAGGGTCTGGATCTCGTGGATCTTGCGGGCGCGACGGATCGCGTCGACGTCCTTCTGGCCGCCCTTGGTCCAGCGGATGGCGAAGCCACGCGGGACCAGGAAGTTGCGGGCGTAGCCGTCCTTGACCTCGACGACCTCACCGGCGCTGCCGAGACCGGGGACCTCGTGAGTGAGGATGATCTTCATTCTTCGGTCACCCTCTCTTAGCGCGTGGTGGAGGTGTAGGGCAGCAGCGCCATCTCACGGCTGTTCTTCACGGCCGTGGCGACGTCACGCTGGTGCTGGGTGCAGTTGCCGGTCACCCGGCGGGCACGGATCTTGCCGCGGTCGGAGATGAACTTCCGCAGCAGGTTCGTGTCCTTGTAGTCAACGTAGTTGACCTTGTCCTTGCAGAAGACGCAAACCTTCTTCTTCGGCTTGCGAGCAGGCGGCTTCGCCATCATGTGCTCCATTGGGGATGGACGGTCCGGACCCGCGAGGCGGATCGGACCGCACGAAATCTCTCAGCATGCCGGGGCCGGCCGCAGGGCCGACCCGGCGCGCACCGCTTAGAACGGAGGCTCTTCCGAGTAGCCGCCACCCGACGGGGCACCCCAGCCACCGCCGCCGCCCTGGTTGCCACCAGAGGGAGCGGAGGAAGCCCACGGGTCCTCGGACTGGCCGCCGGAGTTGCCACCCCAGCCACCGCCGCCGCCGCCCTGCTGGCCGCCGCCCCAGCCGCCGCCGGACGGAGCCCCGCCCTGCTGGCCGCCGAAGCCGCCGCCGCCGGGGCCGCCGGACCGGTTGGCCCGGGTGACCTTGGCGGTCGCAGACCGCAGGCTCGGGCCGACCTCGTCGACCTCGACCTCGAAGACCGTCCGCTTCTCGCCTTCCTTGGTCTCGTAAGACCGCTGGCGCAGTCGGCCCTGCACGATCACGCGCATGCCGCGCTGCAGCGACTCGGCCACGTTCTCCGCCGGCTGACGCCAGACGTTGCACGTGAGGAAGAGGCTCTCGCCGTCCTTCCACTCGTTCGTCTGACGGTCGAAGGTGCGCGGGGTGGACGCGATGCGGAACTTCGCGACCGCGGCACCCGACGGGGTGAAACGCAGCTCGGGGTCGTCGACGAGATTGCCGACGAGGGTGATGACGGTCTCGCCTGCCATGGTGGTGATGACCTCTCGGAAAAGGAGTTCTGCGGTGCTCGCTCGGTGTTTCACGTGAAACACCGTGCGTGAGTCACCTGACGCCGTCAGGCGTCAGCGGTGGCTCAGTGGGTGTCCGGGCGCAGGACCTTGGTCCGCAGAACCGACTCGCTCAGGCTGAGCTGGCGGTCGAGCTCCTTGACGACCTCAGGCGTGGCCTTCAGGTCGATGACCGAGTAGATGCCCTCGGACTGCTTGTTGATCTCGTAGGCCAGACGACGACGACCCCAGGTGTCGATCTTCTCGACCTTGCCGCCACCGGTGCGGACAACGTTGAGGAAGTTCTCGATCAGGGGGGAGACAGCGCGCTCCTCGACCGAGGGGTCGAGGATCACCATCACCTCGTAGTGACGCATGGGTAACCCACCTCCTTTGGACTCAGCGGCCACGGTCTCTCCGTGGCAGGAGGGTTGTGCAGCGTCGCACCGATGCGGTGACGACCTCCGACCACCGTAGTGGCGGGGTCTGACAACCGAGCCCGGCGAAGGGCACACGGGGGCACACCTACACCAGTGCAGACCGCACAGCCTACCCGCCCGGGCGCGGCGGTCCAAAACGTATAGGGGTTGTGATCCAGGGCATATCGGCCGCAATCTGGACGGAACGGCACGCCTTCCGGCCGTGCCGCCGACGGCGCCGCGCGGTCCGCGCCGTCCCGCCCGTCCACCCTGGAGGTGGGTCCCATGGCTCAGACCGTCCGCCGGTTTCCGGCCCTCACCCTCAACACCGACGGCCACGCGCACCCGCGCGAGAACACGATGGTCGCGGTGGCCGCCGTCTTCGGCGTGCTGGCGTTCGTCAGCTGCTTCTTCGACAACCTGCACATCATGAGCTCCTGGACGGGGCTCTTCGGCATCGTCACCGGCATGTGGGGCCAGTTCATCTCGGTGACCACGGCCGAGCGGTTCGTCCTGGTGATCTCGGTCGGCATGTCGGCAGTGGGGTTCTACCTGGGCCTCGCGCACGGGGGCTTCTTCGGGGGCGTGTGGTGACACCCGTACGCCGGAGCGCTGCGTGACCTCCGGTGCCCTCCCCGCGTAACTACTTGTGCTCAGGTATGCGGGGAGGGCACCGGCACGTCGGCGCCAGCCCCAGCGGAAACGGACCATTCGGGCGATAGGGTCGCCGTGATCCCGCCCTGGACCGCCCGACCGAGGAGGAGCACCCCAGCATGAGCCTGCGCCTGAGGACGATCAGCCGCGAGGAACACCTCGCCTTCATCCAGTCCCGGCCCTCCGCCAGCCACATGCAGGTACCGGCCTGGGCGGACGTCAAGGCGGAGTGGCGCTCGGAGAGCCTCGGCTGGTTCGACGGGTCGGGCGCGATCGTCGGCACCGGCCTGGTGCTCTACCGGCAGATCCCCAAGCTCAAGAAGTACCTGGCCTACCTCCCCGAGGGCCCGGTGATCGACTGGTTCGACCCGGACCTCGACAGCTGGCTGCAGCCGATGCTGGCGCACCTGCGGACCCAGGGCGCGTTCTCCGTGAAGATGGGCCCGCCGGTGGTCGTCCGCCGGTGGGACGCCGCCACCATCAAGGGCGCCATCGCCGCCCAGCAGGCCAAGCGGCTGCGCGACGTCGACCCCGACTGGTACGAGCCGCGCGCCTTCGACGTCGCCGAGCGGCTGCGCAAGGCGGGCTGGCTGCAGGGCGAGGACGGCGGCGCCGGCTTCGGCGACGTCCAGCCCCGCTACGTGTTCCAGGTACCGCTCGCCGACCGCTCCCTCGACGACGTGCAGCGCGGCTTCAACCAGCTGTGGCGGCGCAACATCAAGAAGGCCGAGAAGGCCGGGGTCGAGGTCGTCCAGGGCGGCTTCGACGACCTGCCGGTCTTCCACCGCCTCTACACCGTCACCGCCGAGCGGGACCGCTTCACCCCGCGCCCGCTGGCCTACTTCCAGCGGATGTGGAAGTCGCTCACCGCCGAGGACCCCAACCGGATGCGGCTCTACATCGCCTACCACGAGGGCGAGCCGCTGGCCGCGACCACCATGCTCGTGGTCGGCGAGCACGTCTGGTACTCCTACGGCGCCTCCGCCGACCACAAGCGCGAGGTCAAGCCGTCGAACGCGATCCAGTGGCGGATGATGCGGGACGCCTACGCGCTCGGCGCCACCGTCTACGACCTGCGCGGGATCAGCGACACCCTGCAGGAGGACGACCACCTCTTCGGCCTCATCCAGTTCAAGGTGGGCACCGGCGGCCAGGCCGCCGAGTACCTCGGCGAATGGGACTTCCCGCTGAACAAGCTGCTGCACAAGGCGCTCGACCTCTACATGTCGCGCCGCTGAGGCGCCCTCACCCTCACCACATCCCCGGGGAGTGACCGATGACCCTGTCGCTGTACGTGGACACCGCCCGCTGGCGGGCGCACCAGCAGGCGGTGCTGGCGGAGTTCCCCGGCCTGGTGCCGGTCGCCAAGGGCAACGGCTACGGGCTCGGCAACGCCCGGCTCTCCGAGGAGGCCGCACTCCTGGGCACCGGCATCCTGGCGGTGGGCACCGCCCAGGAGGCGGCCTCCGTCTCCTTCCCCGGCGAGCTGCTGGTGCTCACCCCGTACCGCGTCGGCGAGGAGACGGCCGGCGTGCCGCAGCGGACGGTCCGCACGGTCGCCCACCTGGACGCCCTGCGCGCCATGCCCCCCGGCACCCGGGTGGTGGTGGAGTGCATGACCGGCATGAGACGCCACGGCATCGCCCGCACCGACCTGCCCAAACTGTCCGCGGACGGCCCGGTGGTCGAGGGCTTCGCCCTGCACCTCCCGCTGGACCGGCCGGACGGCTCGGACCCGGTGGCGGAGGTCGCCGACTGGATGCGGGCGATCTCCGCGGCCGGGCCGCCGCCGGCCACCGTCTACCTGAGCCACCTGGGCTCCGCCGACCTCGCCCGGCTGTCGGGGATGTTCCCGGACACGGTCTTCCGCTCGCGGATCGGCACCCGGCTGTGGCTCGGCGACGTCGGGGCGCTGCACGCCGCGGCCACCGTCCTGGACGTCACCCCGGTGGCCAAGGGCGACCGCTACGGCTACCGGCAGCACAAGGCGCCCTCCGACGGGCACCTGCTGGTGGTGACCGGCGGCACGGCGCACGGGGTCGGTCTGGAGGCGCCCAAGTACCTGCACGGAATGCTGCCCCGGGCCAAGGGCCTGGCCCGGGCCGGCCTCGCCACCGTGAACCGCACCCTCTCCCCGTACGCCTGGGACGGCCGGCAGCTGTGGTTCGCCGAGCCGCCGCACATGCAGGTGTCGATCCTCTTCCTGCCCGGCGACGTCAAACCGCCGGTGATCGGCGACGAACTCTCCCTGACCGTCCGCCACACCACCACCCACTTCGACCGCGTGGTGTACCGCTAGGGCATGTCCTACGACGCGCCTCGGGCGTTGTCCTCGGGCGCCGGGGCGCGCCATTCGGGGGCGGCCTCCTGCTGGGCCGTCGGCTCTTCCCGCCGTTCCTGGGCGGCCCGGTGTTCTGCGGCCATGGCCACCAGCCAGTCCGCGTGCGGGGCGTAGGCCCCGTAGGTGGCCTCCTCGCGCAGGCGGCGGGCGGTGCCGAGCACGAATTTGTCCGGGGCGCCGTCCAGCACACCGCCGGAGGGGTCGTCGCTGCCGTCCCACCGGACGGGGTCGCGGTCCGGGTGCAGGATGTCGCGGACCACCATGGCGCAGAGGTACAGGGTGCCGATCAGGTGCAGCGCGATCGCCAGGTGGTACCAGTCCTGGCCGATGCCGTGCTGCTTGGAGTCGCCGGTGTAGGCCAGGTACGACCAGACGCCGAGGAAGTAGAGCACCTCGCAGGTCTGCCAGATCAGGAAGTCCCGCCAGCGCGGCCGGGCCAGCGCGGCGAGCGGGATCAGCCACAGCACGTACTGCGGCGAGTAGACCTTGTTGGTGAGCACGAAGGCGGCGACCACCAGCAGCGCCAGCTGGGCGAAGCGGGGGCGGCGGGCGGCGGCCAGGGCGAGGAAGCCGATGCCCAGGCAGCACAGCACCAGCAGCACCGAGATCCAGGTGTTGAGGGTGGGCAGCTGCTGGTTGCGGTCCTGCATGAGGATCAGCCAGAACGAGCCGAAGTCCTCCTTGCGGACCTGGCTGAAGGTGTAGAAGGTCGCCCAGCCCTTGAAGTTGGCCACCATGATGGGCAGGTTGACGATCAGCCAGGCCGCAGCCGCGCCGCCGGCCGCCCGGCCGAAGTCGCGCCACTTCCCGGCCCGCCAGCAGAGCACCAGCAGCGGGCCGAGCAGCAGCACCGGGTAGAGCTTGGCGGCGGTGGCCAGGCCGATGAAGACGCCAGCGGCGGTGGGCCGGGAGTTCGCCCAGTACGCCATGGCGACGGCCGCCAGCGCGACCGCGAGCATGTCCCAGTTGATCGTGGAGTCCAGCGCCAGGCAGGGCGCCACGGCGAACAGCAGGGCGTCCCAGGGGCGGCGGCGGTGGGTGCGGGTGAGCGCGACGACGACCACCACCGCACAGACCATCAGCATTCCGGCGTTGACCATCCAGAACCACTGCTCGCGGCCCTGGAGCTCACCGCCGGTCGGCGTGAGCCAGGCGGCGACCTGCATGAACAGGCCGGTCAGGACGGGATACTCCAGGTACTGCATGTCCGCCGTGGGGAACGGCAGCGGGTCCAGGTACGGGTGGCGCCCGCTGTCGAAGCCGCGCCCGGAGAACAGGTGCGGGATGTCGCTGTAGCAGGCGTGCGTGTACTGGGTCGTGGCGCCGTGGAACCATCCGCCGTCGTAGCAGGGGATCTTCTGCACCAGGCCGAGCACGTAGGTCACGATGACGACCAGGGCCAGGAAGCGGGCCGGCGTCCACCAGGAGACGCCGAGCAGGGCACGGCGTCCGGGCGGGCCGCCGAGCACCTCACTGCCGGCCGCCGCGACCGGGTCCTCGTCGGCCGGCACGACGACGGTGTTGGGCAGCGGGCCGGCCGCCGGGACGGGGGCGGGCCCGGCGGTCTCGTGGGTGCTGGACGTCATGGCGCACATACTGCCGCACCACCGCTCCCGCGACGAGGAGACCCCGGCAAAGACTCCGGCGCCGGCCCGCCCCCGAAGGGGTGGACCGGCGCCGGGGTTCCGTCACTGCCGGGGTTCCGTCACTGGGCCGGTGCCTGGCCTCCGCCACCGCCCTGGGTGGAGGTGTCCGTGGCGGTCGGCGTGGGTTTGCCGGGCCTGGTGGGGGTGCGGGTCGGGCAGAGGATGAAGCAGCTGTCCGACGCGGTCGGCGACGGCGTGCCGCCGGACGGGCCGCTGGTCGGGCTCGGCGTGGTCGACGGGGAGGCCGACGCCGAGGCGCTGGTCGAGGCCGAGGCCGAGGCGGACGGCGACGCGGTGGACGGGGCGCCGGAGGCGTCCAGCTTCACACCGCTCTCCTCCGGGTCCGGGAAGTTCTTCGGCTTGCCCGGGCCGATGACCTTCATGTAGCGGGTGAAGACGTCGGTCGGGTAGTCACCACCGTGGATCTCGCTCTTGCCGGCGGTGCCGTTGAGCGAGAGCAGGCCGGGCTTGCCCGGCTCCTCGCGCCACATGCCGACCGAGGTCACCAGGCTCGGCGTGTAGCCGACCCACCAGGCCGAGGTGCCGGCGTCGGTGGTACCGGTCTTGCCCGCCACCGGGAAGCCCAGCTCGTTGGTCTTCTTTCCGGTGCCGTTCTTGGCCACGTTCTCCAGCACGTCGGTGACGTTGTCGGCGACGGCCTGTTCGAGCACCTTCTTCGCCTGGGGCTTGGTGAACTTCGGCATCTCGACGCCGTCCTTGAGCACCTTGCTCACCGAGTACGGGTCGGTCTGCTGCCCGCGGGCGGCGAACACCGAGTACGCCGAGGCCATCCGGATCGCGCTCGGGGTCGAGGTGCCGAGCGGGAAGGTGATGGTGCTGGACGGCGCCAGGCTGCCCTTCAGCAGACCCATCCCCGTCACCAGGCTCTCGACGTTCTTGCCGCCGACGTCCTGGTTGAGCTGCACGAAGGGCACGTTGTAGGAGTTGCGCATGGCCTCCTTCAGCGTCACGTACCCCGGGCTGGAGGTGCTGTCGTTGCGCTGCTTGTAGGGCTGGCCGTTGTCGCCGATCACCGGGCTGCCGTCCGGCTTGAAGATCTCGGAGAGGTTGTTGGCCATGTAGCGGCTGTCGGTGCTGATCCGGGTCGGCTGGCCGTCCGAGTCCATCTTGGTCTGCACGCCGAGCTGCATGGCGGCGGCCAGCACGAACGGCTTGAAGGTCGAACCGACCGGGATGCCGAAGGCGTCGGCGTTGTTGGTGTAGTGGCCGTTCTCGATGCCGGCACCGCCGTAGATGGCCACGATCGCACCGTCGTTGGGGACGACCGAGGCCGCGCCCATCTGGACGAACTTGTCCTGCTCGCGCTTGTCCGGCTTGAGGTTGTCCTTCTGGAAGCCGTCCACCGCGGCCTTCAGCGCGTCCACCTTGTCCTTCTGGAAGGTGGTGTAGATCTTGTAGCCGCCGCGCTGGAGGGCGACCTGGGTGATGGACGGGTCCTTGTTCGTCAGGTACTTGTTGGCGGTCTCCACCAGGTAGCTGATCTCACCGGTCATGTTGGACGCGGCCTTGGGCGGGATCGGCTTGGGGAACTTCTGACCGCACTTGTCGCGGTCCGCCTTGGTGGCGAGGCCCGCGATGACCATCCGGTTGAGGACGTAGTCCCAGCGCTCGTCCATGCGCTTCTCGTTCTCGGGGCTGATCGAGGGGTCGTAGAGGCCCGCGCCCTTGAGCAGACCGGCCAGCATGGCGCCCTCGCAGAGGTTGATCTGCGAGGCGTCCTTGCCGTAGTACGCCTGCGCCGCCGCCTGGATGCCGGTGGAGTTCCGGCCGTACCAACTGGTGTTGAGGTACCCCTGGAGGACCCGGTCCTTCTCGTCCGCGATCTTGAGCGTGATGAACATTTCCTTGACCTTGCGGGTCAGGGTCTGGTCCTGGCTCAGGTAGTAGTTCTTGACGTACTGCTGGGTGATCGTCGAACCGCCCTGGGTCTCGCCGCCGGTGGCCATCTTGTAGACGGCGCGGGCGATGCCCTTGGGGTCGATGCCCTTGTCGGTGCGGAAGGTCTCGTTCTCGGCCGCGATCGTGGTGTCCTGCGCGGCGCGGCTGATGTCCGCGAGCGGGACGATCTGGCGGTTGGTGGCGCCCTTGCGGGTCATCTCCGAACCGTCGGCCCAGTAGTAGATGTTGTTCTGCTCCTCGAACTGCTTGTTCGGGTCCGGGACCGGCGTCATCGCGAAGGCGACGCCCACGGCCGCGGTGGTGCCGCCGAAGAAGATCAGGAACAGCGTGAGGATCTGCTTCCACGAGGGGATCCAGCGGCGGAAGCCGCTCTTGCCCCAGCGCGGGTAGTCGATGAAGCGCTTCTTGCCGGGGCCGCCGGCCGCTCCCGCGGCCCCACGGCCGCCACCGCCGCCACTGCCCTTCTGGGCCTGGCGGCGCATCTCGGCGCGGGTCAGCCGCGGCTGCTGCGCGGTCTCGCGGGGACCGGCCGCACGGGCGCGGCGCAGCCCCTCGGAACGGACCTCGTCCGAGCCGCGCCCTCCCCCGTAGGAGGGCGCACCCTGCGGCGGCGTGCCGTGGGGACGCGGCTGCCGGCCGTCGCCCCGACCGACCGGGGGCCGGTCGCCGCCGCCGTTCGGCGACCTTCGCCGGTGTTCGCTCATCTCTCAGCAACTCCTCGGTCGGGCTCTTCGGGCCCGAAGGCAGGGTTCACTTCCGATGCCCGCAACCGCCTTAACCCCGGAGGTGGTCCTCGTGCACACGCGACAGCGTACGCACCCTTGAACTGTCAACAATTGGACATTAAAGGACAAAAGGTACATAAGTCCGGCAGATCATTACATGGCCGTTGCCTAGCGGGCCGCGCCAGGCCTTGACCCGGGCCCTCCGCACACTCCACGACCACCTTGTGATCACGTTCACGCGTGCCCCCCTTGCCCGTTCCGTGACCCCGGTTTACTGTTCTCGATATATCGAGCCGATACATCGGGGCGGCATAACCGCCATTCGGGGGTCGGCCCACGGCCACGGGGAGAGGAGGCGGCAGGGGATGAGCAGGCGCTCCGGAGTGCTGGAATTCGCCGTTCTCGGCCTGCTGCACGACGCCCCGATGCACGGCTACGAGCTGCGCAAGCGCCTCAACGTCCTGCTCGGCTCGTTCCGCGCGTTCTCGTACGGCACGCTGTACCCCTGCCTGAAGAACCTGGTCGCCCAGGGCTTCCTGGTCGAGGACAACCCGGACACCGAGTACGTGCCCGCCACCGCACTCAACGGCAAGCGGTCGAAGATCGTCTACCGGCTCTCGGCCGAGGGCAAGCAGCGCTTCGAGGAGCTGCTCGCCGACTCCGGCCCGGACGCCTGGGAGGACGAGCACTTCGGCGTCCACTTCGCGTTCTTCGCGCGGACCGACAAGGCCGTGCGGATGCGCGTCCTGGAGGGCCGCCGCAGCCGGCTCGAGGAGCGGCTGGAGCGGATGCGCAGCTCGATCGCCCGCACCCGCGAGCGGTTCGACGACTACACGCTCGAGCTCCAGCGGCACGGCCTGGAGTCGGTGGAGCGCGAGGTCCGCTGGCTCAACGAGCTCATCGAGACCGAGCGGGCCAACCGCACCGGGCGCAACGGCGCGCCGTCGAGTGCGTCACAGACTTCGGACGGCCGTGGCCAGGAGGCCGGGTCCTCGGACCCGCCGGGGCCACCGCACGACCGCCCGGGGCGCTCCGCACAGGAGCGCTGAGACCCGAGGCCCCGGTGCCCACCGGTACCGGACCACGGGAGGAGTGGGCGCCGCGCGCCCGTCAGACAGTCATACCAGTAGGGATTCGAGAACCGCCTCACGGCGGGGCTCATGAGAACACAGGGAGCAACCGGAATGGGTTCGGTTCGCGTAGCCATCGTGGGCGTGGGCAACTGCGCCGCGTCGCTGGTGCAGGGTGTCGAGTACTACAAGGACGCCGACCCGGCCGGCAAGGTCCCCGGGCTGATGCACGTGCAGTTCGGCGACTACCACGTCCGTGACGTGGAGTTCGTCGCCGCGTTCGACGTCGACGCCAAGAAGGTCGGCTTCGACCTGGCCGACGCCATCGGCAACAGCGAGAACAACACCATCAAGATCTGCGACGTGCCGCCGACCGGCGTCACCGTGCAGCGCGGCCACACCCTGGACGGCCTCGGCAAGTACTACCTGGAGACCATCGAGGAGTCCGACGAGGCTCCGGTCGACGTGGTGCAGGTCCTGAAGGACCGCCAGGTCGACGTCCTGGTCTGCTACCTCCCGGTCGGCTCCGAGGCCGCGGCCAAGTTCTACGCCCAGTGCGCCATCGACGCCAAGGTCGCCTTCGTGAACGCCCTCCCGGTGTTCATCGCCGGCACCAAGGAGTGGGCGGACAAGTTCACCGAGGCCGGCGTGCCGATCGTCGGTGACGACATCAAGTCCCAGGTCGGCGCCACCATCACCCACCGTGTGATGGCGAAGCTGTTCGAGGACCGCGGTGTCATCCTCGAGCGCACCATGCAGCTGAACGTCGGCGGCAACATGGACTTCAAGAACATGCTCGAGCGCGAGCGCCTGGAGTCCAAGAAGATCTCCAAGACCCAGGCCGTCACCTCGCAGATCCGCGACCGCGAGCTGGGCTCCAAGAACGTCCACATCGGCCCGTCCGACTACGTCGCGTGGCTCGACGACCGCAAGTGGGCGTACGTCCGCCTCGAGGGCCGCGCCTTCGGCGACGTCCCGCTGAACCTGGAGTACAAGCTCGAGGTCTGGGACTCCCCGAACTCCGCCGGTGTCATCATCGACGCCGTGCGCGCCGCGAAGATCGCCAAGGACCGCGGCATCGGCGGCCCGATCCTGTCGGCCTCCTCGTACTTCATGAAGTCCCCGCCGGTCCAGTACTTCGACGACGAGGCCAAGGAGAACGTCGAGAAGTTCATCCGCGGCGAGGTCGAGCGCTGACCAGCGGTCGACGCCCGGCGCCGAGGCGCTGAGCAGGACCACCCGTGAGGGGCCCCGGTCGTGGACCGGGGCCCCTTCGGCATTCCGGCACCAATGCCGCGATGTTTCACGTGAAACGGCGCCGCCCGGCATGGCAACCTGTCCGGGTGGCGATCACCGAGGACAACGGCAAGCAGGCACCCCACCGCGCCACCCTCCGCGGGCTGCTGCGCGGGCGCGGATTCCGGCGGCTCCTCGTGGTCAGAATGCTCAGCCAGCTCTCCGACGGAACCTTCCAGGTCGCCCTCGCCGCATACGTGATCTTCTCCCCGGAGCGGCAGTCCTCCCCCGCCGACATCGCCGCGGTGCTGGCCGTCATGCTGCTGCCGTTCTCCGTCGTCGGCCCCTTCGCCGGAGTGCTGCTCGACCGGTGGCGCCGCCGCCAGGTGCTGTACCACGGCAACCTCGCCCGGTTCGGGCTCGGACTGGCCACCGCCGCCCTGCTGCTCGGCCGCGCCCCGGACTGGATGTTCTTCGCCGCCGCCCTGCTGGTCACCGCCCTCAACCGGTTCATCCTGGCCGGCCTCTCGGCCTCCCTGCCGCGGGTCGTCGAACCCGAGCAGCTGGTCACCGCCAACGCCGTCTCCCCCACCCTCGGTACGGTGGCCGCCACCCTCGGCGGCGGCCTCGGCTTCGTCGTCCACCAGATCCTGCCGCCCGGCCCCCGCGCCGACGCCGCCCTGGTCACCGTCGCCGCGCTGCTCTACCTCTCCGCCGCGCTCGCCGCCCTGCTCATCGACCGCGACCTGCTAGGCCCCGAGCACCACCCCGGCCGGCCGCCGCTGAGCAAGGCCCTGGTCACCGCCGCCCGCGACCTCGGCACCGCCCTGCGGCACCTGGTGCACGACTGCCGGCCCGCCACCCACGCGCTGGGCGCCGTCACGCTGGCCCGGTTCTGCTACGGCGTGCTGATCGTCGTGGTGCTCATGCTCTCCCGCTACACCTTCAACCGGCCCGAGGACGCCGCCGGCGGACTGGTCAGCCTGGGCCGCGCGGTCGGCTTCTCCGCCGTCGGCTTCTTCCTGGCCGCCCTCGTCAGCCCCTGGTGCACCCGCCGGCTCGGCCTCACCGGCTGGATGGTCACCTGCCTCGCCTCCGCGGCGGTCTTCGTCCCCGCCCTCGGCCTCACCTTCCGGGAGGGCACGGGGCTGGTCGCCGCTCTGCTGCTCGGTGTGGTCACCCAGGGCACCAAGATCTGTGCCGACACCCTCGTCCAGGAGTCCGTCGAGGACGCCTACCGGGGCCGCGTCTTCGCCGTCTACGACGTGCTGTTCAACGTCTCCTTCGTGGCCGCCGCCGGGGTGACCGCCCTGGTCCTTCCGCTGAACGGGCGCTCCGTGGCAGTGGTCTGCGGGGTCTCCCTGGTCTACGCCCTGGGCGCCCTGCTGTACGCCCGCGCGGCCCGTTCCGACCGCCGCCGCGGCGACCTGACATCCCGTCGGCCCGCCCCGAGTCGCTAAGGTACGTCCGCGCACCGGCGCGACCTCAGCAGCCCACGGGGGGATCGATGAGCACACCGCACAATCCGTACGGCCAGCCGCAGTACGGCGGGACACCGCAGCCACAGCCGCCCTACGGGGCACCCCAGCCGCCGCCGGCGTACGGGCAGCCGCCCGCCTACGGACAGCCTCCGGCGTACGGGCAGCAGCCCCCCGCGTACGGGCAGCCCCCGGCCTACGGCCAGCCCGCACCGCCCCCGCCCGCGTACGGCTACCCGGGCCCGGGCCAGCAACCGCCCGCCCCGCCGGCAGGCCCGCAGCCCCCGTACGGCAGCGGCCCCGGCCACCAGGCCCCCGCCTACCCGCCGCCGCCCGGCCCCGCGGTGCCCGCCGCGCCCAAGCCCAAGCGGGGATTCCGCTTCTGGCTGCGCGTCGGCGCGGTGGCGGCCGGCGCGGTCGTGCTGATCGTCGGCTTCTTCGTCGCCGACTCCTCGCCCTCCTCGGCGAAGGCCGGCGACTGCGTGGAGAAGACCGGCTACAAGAGCGTCTCCAAGATCTCCTGCACCGACCCGAAGGCCAACTACAAGGTGCTGAACAACATCAGCGGCGGCAGCGTGGCGGCCTGCGACGGCACCCCGGGCACCACGGCGACCTTCAGCGGCAGCACCGGGCGGCGCTGGCGGAAGAAGCACTACGTGCTCTGCCTCGGCCCGGTGAACGGCACGGTCAAGTCCCCGACCTCGTCCGCCTCGCCGAAGAAGTTCTGACACCCGGTCGGGCTCGCCCGGCCCTCGCCCCCGGGGGACCTTTGTCCACACCTCCGTCCCGGCTGCCGTACAGCGCGCAGCCGGGGCAGCAGCCGGTCTGCCGCTTCTGCGGTTCGGTCCCGGCCGTCCGGGCGACCGTCCGCGGCCACCGGGGCCTGGTGGTGATCATGCGGTTCCTGACCCTGGAGGGACCGTTCTGCCGCGACTGCGGGATCGCCGTGCACCGCGACATGACCGCCAAGAGCCTGTGGCAGGGCTGGTGGGGCATCGCCTCGGCGATCGTCAACCCGGCCACCATGCTGATCAACCTGCTCAACCGGGCGAAGATCAACAAGCTGGCACCCCCGGTACCGGGCGCCCCCGGCCGGCCGATGGACCCGGGGCGCCCGCTGTTCAAGCGCCCGGAGATCCTGGGCCTGCTCGTCCCGGTGGCCGTCGCCCTGGCCCTCGTGCTCTCCGGCAGCGAAGGCCCCGAGTCCGCGGACGTCGGCGACTGCGTGCACAACCGGCACGTCACCACCGCGGACCACGACGTGCACCCCGACGTCGTGGTGGTGCCCTGCTCGGGCAAGGACGCCGAGGCCCGGATCGTCGGCAAGGTCACCGACGCCGACAGCGCCCGGACCGCCTGCCGGGCCTTCCCGGACGCCGACGGCTACTACACCCGCCGGGAGGGCTCCGACCGGCTGGCCCTCTGCCTGCACTCGCTCGTGCCGTAGCCGCACCGCCGCGGACGGGGGGCGGGCCTTTCCGGTCCACCCCCGTCCACGGCCGGCGGTCACCTCAGCAGGGCGTCCGGTTCCTCGTCCGCCGCACCCTCGTCCACCGCCTGCAGCAGCCGACGGCGCCGCCGGGCGATCGTCCGCTCGTCGTCGTCCAGCACGACCCGCTCCAGCCGGTCCACCCGGTCGGCCATCGCATCCAGCTTGCTGCTGTTCCGGCCGACCTCGACCGTCAGCGCATTCAGCAGCGGCACCACTGCGATGCCGACGACGTCCCGCACCACCTGCTCGGCCACGCCGGCGACTGCCGCCTGGAGCGAACCCTCGGGCCACCGGGGTGCGTTGTCCACAGGCTGCACGGCGCTGTCCACAGCCGCCCTGCGCGCCGCCTGTTCGGCGTCCAGCAGGTAGCAGCGCACCTGGCGTGCGGTCTCACTGTCCCGCAGCAGCATGGCGACATTGAGCACGGTGCGCCGCGTGAACAGCGCCAGCGAGCGGGCCCGCGACTGAGTTCCACTGAGTTCCTTGAAGGAACCCAGTGCGGCACCGGCCACCACCCGGTAGCCGTTGGAGGTGAGTTCCTCGCGGTGGTCGAAGGCCACGGACTTGATCGCCGCCAGCCCCACCCCGAAGTACGCCGCCACTCCCTCGGTCGTGACGTGCACGCCGTCGGGCAGCAGTTCCAGTGCACGCACCCGGTCGAGCACCTCGACCCGGTCCGCGACCGTCGCCCGCATGGTGGGCGACTCCAGAAGCACAGCATCCACAGCCATGGCCGTGTCCCTCCGTCCGGGGAAGGGCAGGTCCCCTCCCTCGGACGGAGCAACGCAGGGGTGACCGGCTGGTTACGCTCCGCCATGCTCGAATACGAGCCGGGCGGTCAGCCCTGCTGGGCGGCCCACCACTCCTGCAGGGCCGCGACGGCCGCCTCGTGGTCCATCGGCCCGTACTCCAGGCGGAGCTCCAGCATGTGCTTGTAGGCCTGGCCGACCTGCGGGCCGGGCCTGATGCCGAGCAGTTCCATGATCTGGTTGCCGTCCAGCGCGGGCCGGATCGCGTCCAGCTCCTCCTGCTCCTTGAGGAGCGTGATCCGCTCCTCGAGCGAGTCGTAGGTGCGGGCCAGGGCGGCGGCCTTCTTGCGGTTGCGGGTGGTGCAGTCGGAGCGGGTCAGCTTGTGCAGGCGCTCCAGCAGCGGGCCGGCGTCGGTGACGTAGCGGCGCACCGCGGAGTCCGTCCACTCGCCGCCGCCGTAGCCGTGGAAGCGCAGGTGCAGCTCGACCAGCCGGGCGACCTCGTCGACCATCTCGTTGGAGTACTTGAGGGCACGCATCCGCTTGCGGGTCATCTTCGCGCCGACCACCTCGTGGTGGTGGAAGGAGACCCGGCCGTCGGACTCGAAGCGGCGGGTGCGCGGCTTGCCGATGTCGTGCAGCAGCGCGGCGAGCCGCAGCGTCAGGTCCGGGCCTTCCTGCTCCAGCGCGATCGCCTGCTCCAGGACGGTCAGCGAGTGCTCGTAGACGTCCTTGTGGCGGTGGTGCTCGTCACTCTCCAGCCGCAGGGCCGGCAGCTCCGGCAGGACGTACTCGGCGAGGCCGGTGTCGACGAGCAGCCGCAGGCCCTTCACCGGGTGGGCGGCGAGCAGCAGCTTGTTGAGCTCGGTCTGGACGCGCTCGGCGGACACGATGGTGATCCGCTCGGCCATCGCGGTCATCGCGGCGACGACTTCGGGCGCAGGGGTGAAGTCGAGCTGCGCGGCGAACCGGGCGGCCCGCATCATCCGCAGCGGGTCGTCGGAGAAGGACTCCTCCGGAGTGGCCGGGGTGCGCAGCACCCGGGCCTCCAGGTCGTCCAGGCCGCGGTGCGGGTCGACGAAGCCGCGGCCCGGCAGGTCGACGGCCATCGCGTTGACGGTGAAGTCCCGGCGGACGAGGTCCTGCTCGATGGTGTCGCCGTAGGTGACCTCGGGCTTGCGCGAGGTGCGGTCGTACGCCTCGGAGCGGTAGGTGGTGATCTCGATCAGGAACGAGCCGTCGGCGGTGTCCTTGCGCGCGCCGACGGTGCCGAAGGCGATGCCGACGTCCCAGACCGCGTCGGCCCAGCCCTTGACCAGCTTGAGCACCTGCGGGGGGCGGGCGTCGGTGGTGAAGTCCAGGTCGTTGCCCAGCCTGCCGAGCAGCGCGTCCCGCACGGAGCCGCCGACCAGCGCCAGCCGGAAGCCGGCCGCCTGGAAGCGGCGGGCGATCTCGTCGGCGACCGGCGAGACCCGGAGCAGTTCCTGCAGGCCCAGGGTCTGGGCCTCGCTCAGCCCGGGCAGGGCCGTCGGCACGGTGGAACTGGAATGATGCACGCTGGAGTCATTGGCAGTGGACACGGCTCCCTAGGGTACGTGCCCGGCAGGTCCCGCCGCCCGTCCGTTTCCCGGCCGTGGCGCGTCGCCGCCGGGGGCGCGCCCCGGGTGCTCAGGAGGGCAGTCGGCGGCCCGCACCACCGGCGGATCGGGCACGTCGTTACCATGCCGGGAGAGCCCGGTACGGGCGGCGCCCGCGGGTGCTCCGGTCGGTCGGGGCTGCCCGGCGCCGGACGAGCCCCGACCGGGTCTGCGGTGGGCATGGCTATCCACGAATTCGAACGAGAAACGGCGAGGGCACAGCACGTGGGCGAGGCGCGGCACGGCCTGACAGCGTACGGACGCGTGGGACGGGCGGCCCGCCGCCTGGCCGCGGTGCTGGCCGGCGGCACCGTCCTGCTGTCCGCCGTGCCCGCCGCCTCGGCCGCCGCGCCCGCGCGGACGGGCTTCCCCGCCGCCTCCCCCGAGTACCCGGCGACCGTGCAGATCGACTCGCTCTCCGCGCCGGTCGCGGGCGACGGCACGATGATCACCGTCTCCGGCCGGGTCACCAACTCCGGCTCGTCCACGGTGAAGGCGGCGCACGTGGTGCTCCGCTCGCCCAAGGAGCAGTTGGACACCCGCAGCGCGATCAACCTGGTCGCCGGGCGCACCAGCCCGGGCAGCAAGGACGGCACCGTCCTGCCGGGCCACAAGGCCGACCTCGGCGACCTCGCGCCCGGCCAGTCCCGTCCGTACAGCATCCAGGTGAACCCCGGCGACCTGGGCCTGAAGTCGGCCGGCGTGTACGAGCTGGCGTTGGACGTCCGCGACGAGGACGAGGACCGGCCGCTGGGCATCGCCCGCACCTTCCTCCCGTACAACACCGCCCCGGGCGGCAAGCAGACGCAGGTCGCCACGCTGTGGCCGATCACCCACTCCCCCGAGCTGGTCGCCCAGACCATGCCGGACAACGACCAGATGCCGGTGCTGCGCGACGACAGCCTCGCCACCGAGCTCGCACCCAACGGCCGGCTCGGCAGGCTGGTGAGCATCGGCCAGACCCTGCCCAACCTGACCTGGGTGATCGACCCGGACCTGCTCGACACGGTCTTCGCGATGACCAAGCCGTACCGGGTGCAGAAGCCCGGCACGGCGGGCGAGTCGGCGAAGGAGGAGAACACCGTCGCCGGCGCCGGCCAGAACGCGGCGACCGCCTGGCTGGCCCAGCTGCGCACCGCGGTGGCCGCCAACGGCTCGCAGGTGGTCGCGCTGCCGTACGCCGACCCGGACCTGGCCTCGATCGCCCACAACGGCAGCGGCCTGCCCGGCATGGACACCGCGCTGCGCAAGGCCGCCACGGCCGGCAAGGTCACCGCGGAGGGCCGGCTGGCGGTGGACGTCCGCGGCGGGGTCGCCTGGCCGTACCAGGGCCGGCTGGACCAGGCCACGGCCGGCGTGGCCCGCACCACCGGCTCCGACCTGGTGCTGGTGGACGGGGCGAGCATGCCGGAGTCCCGCTCGCTCTCCTACACCCCGAACGCGGCCCGGCCGATCGGCAACGGGCAGACCGCGGTGGTCGCCGACCCGGTGCTCTCCTCGCTCTTCGCCGGCGACCTCGACTCCGACCAGGCGCAGAGCCTCGCCGAACAGCGCTTCCTCGCCGAGACCATGACGATCACCAATCAGCGCCCGGACGACCAGCGCAGCCTGCTGGTGATGCCGTCCCGGACCCTGACCGTCGGCACCGCCGAGGCTCTCGCCGAGGCCCTGCGCGCGGCGTCCCAGCCGAACGGCTGGGTGGCCCCGACCCGGCTCGACGCGGTCGCCACGGCGCCCGCCGACCAGGACGCCAACAGCTCCGTCCCCGGCGACTACCCGGGCGACCTGCGGGGTTCCGAGCTGTCCTCGGCCGCGCTCGGCTCGGTGATGGGCGTGCAGACCGGGCTGGACCAGCTGCTGCTGATCCTGACCCAGCCGCAGCGCGTCCGGGGCCCGTTCAACGCGGCGATGGTCCGCTCGATGTCCACCCAGTGGCGCGACCACACGGAGGCCGGCGCCGCCTACCGGGACGGCGTGCAGAGCTACCTCGCCAACCTGGCCGCCGCGGTGAAGGTGCCCGCGAAGAGCGTGATCACGCTGCCGGGCGACAACGCCACCCTGCTCATCAGCGTCAAGAACGACCTCAACCAGGCGGTCGGCAACCTCCAGCTGCGGGTCTCCTCCTCCCAGGTCAACCGCCTCAACGTGGGCGAGGCCGCGACGGTGGTGCTGGACGCCACCACCAGCCGCACCTTCCGCTTCCCCGCCGAGGCGCAGGTCAACGGCCCGGTGCAGATGACCGCCCAGCTCTGGACGACCGGGCCGAACTCGCAGCCGTACGGCAAGCCGGTCACCTTCACCGTCGAGGTCACCTCGGTGGCCAGCGGCGTCATGTACGTCATCGGCGGCGGTGTGGTGCTGATGGCGCTGGCCGGTGTCCGGTTCTACCTGCAGCGCAAGAAGCGCTCCGCGGCCGGCGAGGTCGACCTCGACCCGGAGCGGCTGCTGGAGGCGGACGAGACCCCGGCGCCCGGGGAGGACGCGGCCGAGGCCGGGCCCGTCACCGGACCGGTGTCCCGGGCGGCCGCCGACGGCCCCGGCACCGCACCGGACGGGGCCCTGGGAGAGCCGTCCGACTCAACGCCGGAGTCCGCCTCAGATGCCCGGGATCGGGCCACCGGTGATGAGAAGGTTGGTCACTGAGGGAACCCCGTCCGGGCTCCACCGACCAGCGAAGAGGTGGCATGAGCAGCGGTCCGCGCGAGGAGCGAGCACAGGGCCGGGGCGGCACCGGCAGCACGGGCGCGCCGGAGGCCGCCGAACCCGCCGCCACCGACTGGTACGTGGACGACACCTACTCCCGTGATCCGTACGCCGGCGACGCGTTCGGCAGCGCGGCCGAGCAGGATCCGTACGGGCTGCGGGCCGCCGAGGCGGCCGCGGCGCTGCCGCCGCAACAGCACGGCCCCCAGCCGGCCGAGACGCAGGCACCGCCGCTGGGCAAGCCCGTGCCGCACTGGGCGGCCACCCCGGTCCTGACCGCCGAGCAGCCGGACGGCCCGGACGGCGACTGCGAGGACACCGCCGACGGGCCCGGCCCGGACGGCGAGGACGAGGCAGCGGCCCGGGCGGAGGCCGAAGCCGAAGCAGAGGCCGAGGCGGAGGCCGCCGACTACCTGGGCGTGGACGCGCTGCTCAGCGGCGACCGCAGCGCCCCCGAGCCGCAGCCCTTCGTGCCGCCGATCGAGTTCGACCCGCCGCTCACCGCGGAGGAGGCGAGCCTGCACGAGGCCCTCGCCGAGGGCACCCCGCCTCCTCCGACCGCCCCGCCCCGCCCGGCCGCGGCCGCCCCTCCGCCGGCCCCCGCCGAGGCCGCACCCGCCGCCGCACCCGCCACCGGATCGCCGGCGGCCGGCCGGATGGCGAGCCTGGTCAACTCCAGCGCGGTGATGGCCGCCGGCACGCTGGTCTCCCGCGGCACCGGCTTCCTGCGCACGATGGTGATCGCCGCCGCGATCGGCGTCGGCACCATGGGCGACTCGTACAACGCCGCCAACACCCTGCCGACGCTGCTCTACATCCTGATCGGCGGCGGCGCGCTGAACGCCGTCTTCGTGCCGCAGCTGGTCCGCAGCATGAAGAGCGACGAGGACGGCGGCACCGCGTACGCCAACCGCCTGCTGACCCTGGTCGTCACCGGCCTCGCGGGGGTGGCGTTCGTCGCGGTGCTCGCCGCCCCGCTGCTCGTCCAGCTGATCTCGCACTCGCTGATGCGGAACGCCGACAGCGCCGCGACCACGGTCGCGCTGGCCCGGTACTGCCTGCCCACCATGTTCTTCATGGGGGTGCACGTGGTGATGGGGCAGATCCTCAACGCCCGCGGCCGGTTCGGCGCGATGATGTGGACGCCGGTTCTGAACAACCTCGTGGTGATCTTCACCTTCGGCGCCTACATCTGGGTCTACGGCACCTTCCAGCACAGCCAGGTGACCCCCCAGACGGTCTCCCCGGAGGGCGTCCGGCTGCTCGGCATCGGCACCCTGCTCGGCCTCTCCGTCCAGGCCCTGGCGATGATCCCCTACCTGCGCGCCTCCGGGTTCTCCTTCAAGCCGCGCTTCGACTGGCGGGGCCACGGCCTCGGCAAGGCCGCCCGGCTCGCCAAGTGGACGTTCCTGTTCGTCCTCGCCAACCAGGCCGGCTTCCTGGTCATCACCCAGCTCGCCACCGCCGCGGGCATCGCCGCCGAGGCCGACGGCCACCTCGGCGTCGGCCTCGCCGCCTACTCCAACGCCCTGCTGATCTGGCAGCTGCCGATGGCCGTGGTCACGGTGTCGGTGATGAGCGCCGTCCTCCCCCGGCTCTCCCGGGCGGCCGCCGACCACGACGCCGGCTCGGTCCGCGACGACCTGTCGTACGGGCTGCGCACCTCCGCCGTCGCGATCGTGCCGGCGGCCTTCCTCTTCCTCTCCCTCGGCCCGGTCATCGGCTACGCGGTCTACGGCCTCGGCAACGGCGGCGACGCGGCACACGGCGCCCTGTCCATCGGCTACATGCTCTCCGCCTTCGCCCTCGGCCTGATCCCGTACTCCGTGCAGTACGTCCTGCTGCGCGGCTTCTACGCCTACGAGGACACCCGCACCCCGTTCTCCAACACCGTCTGGGTGGCGGCCTGCCAGGCAGCCACGGCCGTGCTGTGCTGGCTGGTGCTGCCCGCCCAGTGGGCGGTCACCGGCATGGCCCTGTGCTACGGCGCCTCGTACGCGGTCGGCGTCGCCGTGGCCGTTCCCCGACTGAAGGCCAGGATCGGCGGCCTGGACACCGGCCGGATCGGCCGGACGTACGTCCGGCTGGTGATCGCCTCGCTGCCGGCCGCCGCCCTCGGCCTGGCCGTCGAGCTGCTGCTGCTCGACCTGCTGGACGGCTGGCCGGCCGGCGTGCTGACCCTGGCGGTGGCCGCCGCGCTGCAGATCGGGACGTTCCTGCTGGTCGCCCGGCGGATGCGGATCGAGGAGCTGAACTCGATGCTCGGGATGGTGCGCAGCCGACTCGGCCGCTGAGCATGACATGACGTCAACCCGGCGCGGCCCGAGCGTCCGCGCCGAGTGGGGACCCCGATGACGGGCCGTCCACCGGATCGCGGATGATTGCGCAACCGGTAGGGCGGCCCAGCGGTCGTACCAGGGGAGAAACAGTGGGCACAATTGTCCTGGCGGGACCCGGGGCCCGGCGGCCGGGCAGGCCGATTTCCCAGGACCGGGCCGGAACTAAGGGGAGGCAGGACCACGGTGGCTGATGGCACCAAGGCGGTCGTCGACACGTCCGTCGCGGACGGGGCGGCGCTGGCCGTGGCAATCGAGGACATCGCCGAGGACGGCACCGGGTCGGCCGGGCCGGCACCCGCCGACGGGGACTCTGACGACGCCTCGGACGCCGCTGACGCCGCTTCCGACACCGCCGCGGCCACCACCGGCGACGAGGCGGCCGAGGAGGCCCGCGCAGGGTCTTCCGAGGCCGCTGGGGGGCCGTCCGGCGCCGGGGAGGGCAAGGAGGCCGGTGCCGTCCGGAAGGCCGCCTCCGAGGCCCTCGTGGCGGCCGTGACGGCTCGTGAGTCCGCCCTCGAATCCGACCCCGGCTCCGACGCCTCCGCCGGCGACCGGCCCGCGGCGGCCGAGCACGCCGAGGACGCCGAACAGTCCGAGGCGGCCGAGGAGCCCGAGGAGTCCACCGCCCAGCTCTCCGCCTCCGAACTGGCCGCCGAGCTCACCGCCCGCGGCGCTGCCGCCCCCGCCCGCCGCCCGTCCGGCCGCTCCGTCCCGGGCTCCGCCCGCACCTCCCCGGCCGCGCCGGAGCGCGAGGACCGACCCGCCGTCAGCACCGAGACCCTGGATGCGGACACCGGCACCCTGCCCGCCGCCAAGCCCGCCCCGCTCCGGCACAGCGGCGACAAGATCGGCGGCCGCTACCGGCTGGAGGAGTGCATCACCCAGTCGGAGACGTTCAGCAGCTGGCGCGCGGTCGACGAGAAGCTCCGCCGGGCCGTCGGCGTCCACCTGATGGCGGCCGGCCACCGCCGGGCCAAGGCCGTCCTCACCGCCGCCCGTGCCGCCGCGCTGCTGAACGACCCGCGCTTCGTCCAGGTCCTCGACGCCGTCCAGGAGGGCGACCTGGTCTACGTCGTCCGCGAGTGGCTGCCGGACGCCTCCGACCTGGCCCACCTGCTCTCCGACGGGCCGATGGAGCCCTACGACGCGTACCAGATGGTCCGTCAGGTCACCGATGCGGTCGCCGCCGCCCACCGTCGTGGCCAGGCCCACCTGCGGCTCACCCCGCGCTGCGTGCTGCGCACCGACACCGGCCAGTACCGGATCAACGGCATCGCGGTGGACGCCGCGCTGCGCGGCCTGCCCACCGAGGAGGCCGAGCGGACGGACACCCGCGCCATCGGCGCCCTGCTGTTCGCCGCGCTGACCCACCGCTGGCCCTACCCCGAGGACCGCTACGACCTGCGCGGCATGCCCAAGAGCATCGGCTGCGTCCCCCCGGACCAGGTCCGCGCCGGGGTCCACAAGGGCCTCTCCGAGCTCGCCGCCCGCGCCCTGTGCGAGCACCCGCCGCACCACCAGGACCCGATCACCAGCCCCGAGCAGCTGGCCAAGGCGATCGCGCTGATGCCGAAGATCCGGCAGCCCGAGCAGCCCGCGCCCGCGTTCACCGCCAAGCCGAAGCCCAAGCCGCAGCCCGCGCCGCACACCGCGGCCGCCCGGCCCGCCCCGCACCCCCGGCCCGGGCACCACCCGGCCCACCAGGACACCACCGCGCCCGCCGTCCCCCGGCCCCGTCGTCGGCGCCGCAGGCTGCTGCGGACGGCGCTGCGGGCCACCGCCTCGCTGGTGGCGCTGGCCGCGATCGTCGTCGGCTCCTGGCAGGCCGTCGAGCACCTCAACCGGAACAAGGACGAGCAGGGCGCCCCGCCCGCCCAGCAGTCCTCCGGGGCACCGGCCCAGCAGTCCTCCGCGCCGCTCGCGGGCGTCACCCTCGACTTCACGCCGACCTCGTTCAACGCCTACGGCGACGAGAAGGCCGAGCACGCCGGCGCGCTGCCCAACGTCAAGGACGGCAAGACCGACACCATCTGGTCCACGCAGTCCTACCAGGACCCCTTCACGGCCGGCGGCTACAAGCCCGGCACCGGCCTGCTCCTGGACCTCGGCACCGCCCGTGCGGTCGGCTCGGTCGACGTGAAGACGGCCGGCGGCAGCCACACGGTCGAGCTGAAGGCCGCTCCCGGCGTCTCCTCCGCACCCCAGGTCAGCGCTGCGGGCTTCGCGTCCTTCGGCAACGCCGTCGCCACCGAGAGCGGTACCGACCTCCACCTCAAGCCGGCGAAGCCGATCACCACCCGCTACCTCTTGATCTGGCTGACCGCCATCCCCAACGATGGTGGCGGCTACCAGGGCAAGGTCGCCGAGATCACGGTGAACGGCTGAGCGAGAACGGGCAGGGGGTGGCGGACATGGCAGAGGAGTCCTCCGACGCCGATCTGCTGGCCCGGCACGTCGCCGGCGACCCCGACGCCTTCGGCCTGCTCGTCCGGCGCCACCGGGACCGGCTCTGGGCCGTCGCACTGCGCACCCTCGGCGACCGCGAGGAGGCCGCCGACGCCCTGCAGGACGCGCTGGTGTCCGCGTTCCGGTCCGCCCACACCTTCCAGGGCCGCTCCCAGGTCACCACCTGGCTGCACCGCATCGTGGTCAACGCCTGCCTCGACCGCGCCCGCCGGGCGGCCTCCCGCCGCGCCGGATCGCTGGACGAGGACCCGCAGCGGCTCGACGCCGCCCTCGGCACCGCCGAGGCCACCGACACCGCGGTCGTCCGGGCCGAGCTCCAGCGCGAGGTCACCGACGCGCTGTCCGCGCTGCCGGTGGAGCAGCGCGCCGCGCTCGTCCTGGTCGACATGCAGGGGTACTCGGTCGCCGAGGCCTCCGCGGTGCTGGGCGTGCCCGTCGGCACCGTCAAGAGCCGCTGCGCCCGCGGCCGGGCCCGCCTCCTGCCGCTCGTCCGCCATCTGCGCGGCGGCGATGTTTCACGTGAAACCGCCGAGGACGGCTCCCCCGGCGACGCGGCCCGCACACGTGTTTCACGTGAAACGGCGGCGAAGCGCGGGAACCCGTCCGGCCCCGGCACCGTCCCAGGTACGGACGCCGCCGGACGCCGGCCCCTGCTGGAAGGAGATGCGAACAAGCGATGACGCCGCACACGCCTTCCTCCCCGTCCGCACCCGAGCCCCGGCACCCCGACATCGAGGCACTGGCCGACCTCGCCGAGCAGCTCACCGACCCGGCCGACGAACCGGCGCTCCGCGCCCACCTCGCCGAGTGCGCGGAGTGCGCAGACACCTTCGCCGCGCTCGCCGAGGTCCAGGAGCTGCTCGGCTCCGTCGACACTCCGCCCATGCCCGAGGACGTCGCCCTCCGGATCGACACCGCCCTCGCCGCAGCCCGCACCGAGGCCGCCGACACCGCGGCCGGCCCTCCCGGCGACCCGGGGAAGGCCGCCGGCCGGCTCCCCCGGACGGCAGGGCGCCCCTCCGCCGAGACCGGCCCCACGGGTCCCTCCGGCACCGCGGGCACCGGCCCGGGGCGCGGCCGCCGCAGGCGGCTTGCCCGCATCGCCCTCGCCACCGCCGCTGCGGCCGTCGCGATCGGCTTCGGCGCGCTGCTCGTCCCCATCACCTCCCAGAACGGCGGCACCGCGAGCGACGCACCGGCCGACAGCGCCGCCCGGCCCGCCGCCGGCGGCGCACAGCAGCCCGCCCTCGGCAGCAACACCGAATTCAGCGACCAGGCCCTCGCGGCCCAGGTCCGGCAGCTGCTCGACGCGGCGTCGGCCACCCCCTCGGCGGGCGCCCCCAAGACGCCCGAAGGGCTGACCCAGGGCGGCCGGCCGGCCGCCGGCGCCTCCGCCCCTGCCTGCGCCGCCGCGATCACCGGCCAGGGCGAGCGCGCCCCGCTCGCCGCCGCGCCCGGCAGCTACCACTCCTCCCCCGTCACCGCCCTGGTCTATGCGGTCCCCGGTACGAGCGACGAGGTCGACGTCTACCTGATCACTCCGGACTGCTCGGCCCCGGGCGTCCTGCTGCACCGCACCCTCCCCGCCCGCTGACCTCACCCGCCCCGTCCGGGCCCGGGTGCGTCACCGGAAAGCGGTCACCCATCGGAACATCCGCTCCCACAGTGCGGTCATGTGGTACAGCCGGGCCCGGGAATGCGGGAGACTGGGCAGTCGTTGTCCCGGGCGGCGGAGCAGGACCGCCCTCCCCGCACCAGCGCGGGTCGCGAAGCGAACCAGGAGACTCAGTGAGCGACGTCCGAAACGTGATCATCATCGGTTCCGGCCCCGCCGGGTACACCGCTGCGCTGTACACCGCACGCGCCTCCCTCAAGCCGCTGGTCTTCGAGGGCGCGGTCACCGCCGGCGGCGCGCTGATGAACACCACCGAGGTCGAGAACTTCCCCGGCTACCGCGACGGCATCATGGGCCCCGAGCTCATGGACAACATGCGCGCCCAGGCCGAGAAGTTCGGCGCCGAGCTCGTGCCGGACGACATCGTCTCCGTCGACCTCACCGGCGACGTCAAGACCGTCACCGACTCCGAGGGCACCGTCCACCGCGCCCGCGCCGTGATCGTCGCCACCGGCTCCCAGCACCGCAAGCTCGGTCTGCCCCGCGAGGACGTGCTCTCCGGCCGCGGCGTCTCCTGGTGCGCCACCTGCGACGGCTTCTTCTTCCGCGACCAGGACATCGCGGTCGTCGGCGGCGGCGACACCGCCCTCGAAGAGGCCACCTTCCTCTCCCGCTTCGCCCGCAGCGTCACGGTCGTCCACCGCCGCGACTCGCTGCGCGCCTCCAAGGCGATGCAGGAGCGCGCCTTCGCCGACCCGAAGATCACCTTCGCCTGGGACAGCGCCGTCCAGGAGATCCACGGCGACCCGAAGCTCACCGGCCTGACCCTGCGCGACACCACCACCGGCGAGACCCGCGAGCTCCCGGTCACCGGCCTGTTCATCGCCATCGGCCACGACCCGCGCACCGAGCTCTTCACCGGCCAGCTCGACCTGGACGCCGAGGGCTACCTCAAGGTCGAGGCCCCCTCGACCCGCACCAACATCCCCGGCGTCTTCGGCGCCGGCGACGTCGTCGACCACACCTACCGCCAGGCCATCACCGCGGCCGGCACCGGCTGCGCGGCCGCCCTCGACGCCGAGCGCTACCTCGCCTCGCTCGCGGACCTGGAGGCCCAGGCCGCCGCCGTCGCGGTCTGACCGCCGCCCCCGAAACAGAACAGCCCTCGCGGTTGTTATCCCGTCCGAAGGTGCCGAGCCGCCCGCAGCGGCGGCGAGGCACCGCCTCGTCCGTGACCCCAAGGAGAGTTCCGTGGCCGGCGCCACCATCAACGTGACCGACGCGACCTTCGACGCCGAGGTGCTCAAGAGCGACAAGCCCGTCCTGGTCGACTTCTGGGCCACCTGGTGCGGCCCGTGCCGCCAGGTCGCCCCGATCCTGGAGGAGATCGCCGCCGAGCACAGCGACAAGCTGACCATCGCCAAGCTCGACGTCGACAACAACCAGCAGACCGCTGCCGCCTACAACGTCATCTCGATCCCGACGCTGAACGTGTACCAGAACGGCGAGCTGGTGAAGACCATCACCGGCGCCCGCCCGAAGGCCGCCCTGCTCCGCGAGCTGGCCGAGTTCATCTGAGCCGACGCCGTTCTCCACGGAGGGCCCCCGGACGATCCGGGGGCCCTCCGGCGTTCCTGCGGCCCGTCCGCCGACAGGCTTCCCGCGCAGGCACCGGCACGGGCCGCTCAGAACGGCCGCAGCGCGGGTTCCTTCCGTGCCCCGCCCAGCAGCCGCTCCAGCGCCCCCTCGACGTCGCTGCGCCAGGTGAGCGTCGTCCGTGCCTCCAGCCGCAGCCGCGGGTAGCGGTGGTGCGGCCGGACGGTCTTGAAGCCCACCGCGAGCAGGTGGTCGGCCGGCAGCACACAGCTCGGTGTCGGGCGGCCGACCGCCCCGAAGGCCTCGATCGCCCGGACTCCCCTGCGGAGCAGGTCCTTGGCCACCGCCTGGACCAGCACCCGGCCCAGCCCCTGCCGCTGGTAGCCCGGCACCACCCGGCTGATCATCAGCTGAACGGCGTCCGGCGAGACCGGGCTCGTCGGGAACGACTGCGACCGCGGCACGTACGCGGGCGGCGCGTACAGCACGAACCCCGCCGGAACGTCGTCCACGTAGACGATCCGCCCGCAGGAGCCCCACTGCAGCAGCACCGCCGAGATCCACCCCTCCTTCTCGAGCTCCCCCTTGCCCCCGTCCACCGCCGCCCGCCCGCTGACCGGGTCGAGTTCCCAGAACACGCACGAGCGGCAGCCGTCCGGCAGATCGGCCAGGTTGTCCAGCGTCAGCGGAGCGAGCCTGCGACCCACGCCCCACACACCTCCTCCGGCTCGGTCCCACACCACGAGCTTGCTCCGAAAAACGCGAGGGGTGCACGTTTCACGTGAAACATGCACCCACTCGTCCGTTTCCCGGCGGGCCGCCGGTCAGCCCTGGGAGAGTCGCAGCCCGTCCTCGCCGGGGGCGAGGCTGTCGAGGATCCGGTTCAGGTCCTCCACCGAGCCGAACTCCAGCACGACCTTGCCCTTGCCGAGCTTGCCGTTGCGCTGCGAGACCTCGACCTTCACCCGGGTCTCGAACCGGTCGGAGAGCCGACCGGCGAGGTCGTCGAAGGCCGGCGAGACGATCCGTCCGGCTCGCGGCGCCGCCGTCCGCTTCGGCTTCTCCTCGGCAGTCATCAGCCTGACGATGTCCTCGGTGGTGCGGACCGAGAGGCCTTCCTCGTTGATCCGCTTCGCCAGCGCCTCCTGCCGCTCGGCGTCCGGCACGCCCAGCAGCGCCCGCGCGTGGCCTGCGGTCAGCACGCCGGCGGCGACCCGTCGCTGCACCCCCGGCGGGAGGTTCAGCAGCCGCAGGGTGTTGGAGACGTGCGACCGCGAGCGGCCGATCCGGTCGGCCAGCTGGTCGTGGGTGCAGGAGAAGTCCCGCAGCAGCTGGTCGTAGGCGGCGGCCTCCTCCAGCGGGTTGAGCTCCGCCCGGTGGAGGTTCTCCAGCAGCGCGTCCAGCAGGAGCTTGTCGTCCTCGGTGGCGCGGACGATCGCCGGAATCACGTCGAGCCCGGCCGCCTGGGAGGCCCGCCAGCGCCGCTCGCCCATGATCAGCTCGTAGCGGTCCGCCCCGACCTGCCGGACGACCACCGGCTGGAGCAGGCCCACCTCCTTGATCGAGGTCACCAGCTCGTCGAGCTTGCCCTCGTCGAAGACCTCGCGGGGCTGCCGGGGGTTGGGCGTGATGGCGTCCAGCGGCAGCTCGGCGAAGCGCGCGCCGTCGACCGGGGCCAGCGCGGGCTCCGGCAGGCTGCGCGCATGCGCCTCTGCCGCCAGCTCCCGCAGGCTCTCCGCGGCGGCCTGGGCCGCCACCGTGCCGCGGCCGGCCGGCAGCACGGGGACGGCCGCCGCCGCTGCCCCGTCGGCCACCGGCACCGTCTCCGGCGCCGCCGCTGCGGGCCCGGCCGGCAGAAGCGCCCCCAGACCCCTGCCCAGTCCCCTGCGACCACCACTCACCGGTTGCCCTCCATCGTGCCGTGCTGTGCCACCGCGGCGCTCGCCGCTCCGGCAGCGGTCCGCTGCTGCCCGACCGCACCGTAGCCCGCCGCAGCCCCGGCGGCGAAACCGACCTCCGCGGCCCGCAGCGCGATCTCCCGGGCAGCCTCCAGGTAGGAGAGCGCGCCGGTGGACCCGGGGTCGTAGGTGAGGACGGTCTGCCCGTAGCTGGGCGCCTCGGAGATGCGGACGGAACGCGGGATGGCCGTCCGCAGCACCTCGTTCTCGAAGTGGGTCCGGACCTCCTCGGCGACCTGGGCGGCCAGCCGGGTGCGGGCGTCGTACATGGTGAGCAGGATGGTGGAGACGTGCAGCGCCGGGTTGAGGTGGGCGCGGACCAGCTCGACGTTCCGCAGCAGCTGGCCCAGGCCCTCCAGCGCGTAGTACTCGCACTGGATCGGGATCAGCACCTCCTGGCCGGCGACCAGGGCGTTGACGGTCAGCAGGCCGAGCGAGGGCGGGCAGTCGATGAGGATGTAGTCCAGCGGCTGCTCGTAGGCGGCGATGGCGCGCTGGAGGCGGCTCTCCCGGGCGACCAGCGAGACGAGCTCGATCTCCGCGCCGGCCAGGTCGATGGTGGCCGGGCAGCAGAAAAGCCCCTCCACGTCGACCACGGGCTGGACGACGTCGGCGAGCGGCTTGCCCTCCACCAGGACGTCGTAGATCGACGGCACCTCGGCGTGGTGGTCGATGCCGAGCGCCGTGGAGGCGTTGCCCTGCGGGTCGAGGTCGACGACCAGCACGCGCAGCCCGTGCATGGCGAGGCCGGCGGCCAGGTTGACGGTGGTGGTGGTCTTGCCCACCCCACCCTTCTGGTTGGCCACCACGATCACCCGGGTCGCGGCCGGCCTGGGCAGCCCCTCCTCTGCCCGCCCGATGGCCTGGACGGCAGCCTGGGCGGCGCGCCCGATCGGCGTGTCGTCGATCTGGTGGATGGTCTCCGAGTCCTGCATGGGGGTCAGTGTTTCACGTGAAACCGGAGCGGCAACAGTCACCGCCATGGCGCGGTCGAGGATTCCGGGGAGCATTGAGCGACGTTTCACGTGAAACACCATGCCCGGAATGTCATAAATCTGACGGTGCGACACTCCGTACCCGCCCCGACGCCACCCGGTCGGCGAACAGCCACCCACAGACAGCCGAACGATGGCTCCCACCAGGGGAAACAACGGAGCGGGCGGCCCGAGGGCCACCCGCTCCGAAATCCCTGCCGCGCCCCGGTCAGCGCCGGCGGCGCGCCCCGCCGCGGCCTCCCTCCCGGGCACCCCGGCCGGCCCGCGCGGCCTTCGCCCGCCGAGTGGCGGCCTTCACACCGCCGGGGCTCTCGCCCGCCTCCACCCGGACCACACGGGTCGAGGTCTCCAGCGTCCCCTCGCCGACCGAGATCACCGACCAGCTCACCGCACCCAGCCGGGTCAGCGCCGAACGCGAGTCCGCGATCTCCTGCTCCGCGGTGTCGCCCTTGAGCGCCAGCATCTGGCCGTACGGGCGCAGCAGCGGCATGCCCCAGCCGGCCAGCCGGTCCAGCGGGGCCACGGCCCGCGCCGTCACGACGTCGACGGCGACCTTGCCGACCATCTCCTCGGCCCGGCCGCGCAGCACGGTGACGTTCTCCAGGCCGAGCTCGCGGACCACCTCCTCCAGGAAGGTCGTCCGCCGCAGCAGCGGCTCCAGCAGCGTCACCGAGACGTCCGGGCGGGCCATCGCCACCGGGATGCCCGGCAGACCCGCCCCGGAGCCGACGTCGCACAGCGAGGCGTTCGCCGGCAGCAGTTCGGCCAGCACGGCGCAGTTCAGCACATGGCGGTCCCACAGCCGGGGCACCTCCCGCGGGCCGATCAGCCCGCGCTGCACGCCGGCCGTGGCCAGCAGCTCGGTGTACCGCACCGCGACCGGCAGCCGATCGCCGAAAATGCCGCCCGCCGAGGCCGGGGGCTCGCCCGGACCCTCCGCCGCCGCGGCACCGTTCCCCTCGACGCCCTCCGCCGGAGCACCCGCGCCGGGCGCGTCCTCCGACGGCCCGCCCTCGGTCGCCACGCCGTCCGTCTCCATGTCAGCCTCTCCGCTCACCGTATCCACCCCACATCAGGCATCCCATCCTCACGCGGGCCCCGGCCCCGCGCGCAAACCGGGCCGTACGAACCGCCCCCGAAGGGACGACGACCCCGCCCGCACACGGCGGACGGGGTCGCTCGACACGGCACCGGCGTCAGTTCGGCAGCACGACCACACACCGCTGGGGCTCCTCGCCCTCCGACTCGCTGCGCAGCCCGGCGGCGGCGACGGCGTCGTGCACCACCTTGCGCTCGAACGGGGTCATCGGCTTGAGCTTCACCTGCTCGCCGGTGGACTTCGCCTGCTCGGCGGCCTTGGCACCCAGCGCCGCCAGCTCGGACCGCTTGCGCGCCCGGAAGCCCGCGATGTCCAGCATCAGGCGGCTGCGCTCGCCGGTCTCCCGGTGCACCGCCAGGCGGGTCAGCTCCTGCAGCGCCTCCAGCACCTCGCCGTCCTGGCCGACCAGCCGCTGCAGCGCCCGGTCGGTGCCTTCGCTGACGATCGAGACCAGCGCCCGGTCGCCCTCGACGTCCATGTCGATGTCGCCGTCCAGGTCCGCGATGTCCAGCAGACCCTCCAGGTAGTCGGCGGCGATGTCGCCCTCGCGCTCCAGCCGGGCCACGAGGCCTTCACCGGACTCCGCTCCTGCCTCGACGTCGACGGCGGAGGTGGTGCCTTCCGTCACTGATGGACTCCTTCGGGGATGGGCCCTCGGGTGGGGCCGAGAGGGAAGATCTGGGGCCGCTCGGACCGGCTACGGCCGGTCAGGACTTCTTCTTCGGCCGCTGGCCGCCGCCCTGGCCGCCGCGCTTGGGCTGCTGGCGCGGGCCCGGCTTGCCCGCCGGCTGCTTGGCCGCGGACCGGCCGGCCGGCACAGCGTCCTGCTTGGTGAGGGCCACCGGCTGCTCCTCGGCCGCCGGCTCCTCGGCGTGCTCGGCGGTCGCCTGCGCCCCCTGGTGTCCGGCGGCCTGCTGGCGCTGCGCCTTGCTCTGCTTGCGCGGCTGCTGGCGGCGCACCTGCACGGTCTCGGCGACCACGGCCTCGGCACTCACGGCGGGCTGCTTGTTGCCGCCGGTCAGCGCGGCCACCCAGCCGGCCTTGCGCACGGAGCCGTCCGGGTTGAGCCGGCCGGCCTTCTTCAGTCGCGCCTGGCGCTCGTCCCAGGCCTTCGAGCCCGGCGTCGGGTTGTTGCGGATGACGATCAGCTGCTGGCCCATGGACCAGACGTTGGTGGTCAGCCAGTAGACCAGGACACCGACGGGGAAGTTGATGCCCATCACCGCGAAGATGATCGGGAAGACGTACATCAGCATCTTCTGCTGCTGCATGAACGGCGTCTTGACCGTCAGGTCCACGTTCTTGGTCATCAGCTGGCGCTGGGTGACGAACTGGGACAGCGACATCAGGACGATCATCACGGCGACGACGATCTTGACGCTCAGCTCGCTGCTGCCGAGGAAGGTCGCCGACAGCGGGGCGCCGAAGATGTGCGCCTGCTTGGCGCTGTCGAGCAGCTGCTCGTTGATCACACCGATCGTCTTGTCGGCGGCGACCGAGGCCAGCACACCGTAGAGGGCCGTGAAGAACGGGGCCTGCACCAGGATCGGGAGACAGCTCGAGAAGGGGTTGGTGCCCGCCTCCTTGTAGAGCTTCATCATCTCTTCGGACTGGCGCTGCCGGTCGTTCTTGTAGCGCTCCTGGATGGCCTTCATCTTCGGCTGGATCGCCTGCATGGCCCGGGTCGCCTTGATCTGCTTCACGAAGAGCGGGATCAGGCAGATCCGGATGACGACCACCATCGAGACGATCGACAGACCCCAGGCCCAGCCGCCGTCAGGATCGAAGACGTGGCTGTACAGCGAGTGGAACTGGACGATGATCCAGGACACCGCTGTGTAGAGGGGATTCAGGAAGGAGAAGGTCACCGGTCAGGCTCCTTGGACATCAGGATTGGCCACCGGCTCCGGCCCGGCGGTCCCACTCTTCGGGCTCAGCAGATTGCGGACCCGGCGGTGCCACACCGGGTGCTTGCGCGGTGGCACATGGTCGACCCCGCCCGGCGACCAGGGATTGCAGCGCAGGATGCGCCACGCGGTCAGACCGCTCCCCTTGATCGCACCGTGCAGGCGCACCGCCTCGTACCCGTAGTGCGAGCACGAGGGGTAGTAACGGCACACCGGCCCGAGCAGCGGACTGATCGTCCACTGGTAGAGCCTGATCAGCCCCATCAGCAGGTACTTCATCGCCCTGCTCCCGTCGGCGCACTGCCGGTCGGCTCCGCCCGGAGCAACCGCCGCAGCGCCGCGTCCAGGTCGTGTTCGAGATCGAGGTACGACGCCGACCCTGCCGGGGGCAGCGCGCGTACCACTATCAGGCTACCTGCGGGCAGCCGGGGCAGACGCTCACGGACCAGGTGACGAAGCCGACGCTTCACGAGATTCCGCACGACCGCGGATCCCACGGCCTTGCTCACGACGAAACCCGCACGCGCCGAAGGAAGCCCCTCGGCGACGTGCGGGCCACAGTCGCTGTCCCGGTCCGCCCGCCCCGGCCGGCCGCCCTCTCTGTCGAGATGGACGACCAGCAGGGGCTTTCCGGCCCGGCGACCGCGTTTCACCGCGGTCGAGAAGTCCTGGCGCCGCCGCAGCCGATTCTCGGAGGGCAGCACGGTCAGAACCTGCGCGCCGGATCAGGCGGACAGGCTGGCGCGGCCCTTGCCACGGCGGGCGGCCAGGATGGCGCGGCCGGCGCGGGTACGCATCCGCAGCCGGAAGCCGTGGGTCTTGGCGCGACGGCGGTTGTTCGGCTGGAAGGTGCGCTTGCTCACTCGGGGGCTCCTGAGGTGAATCGTAGGATGACGGGACGTCGCTTGGCCGTCACCGTGCGTCCGCGCGATCTCCCCTTCGCGGGAAATCCGCCCCAACGGCCCAGGTCTGCTGGTGTTGAGGCCATCCACGGCGCCCGTGCTGCGCGCCTCGTGGAAGCGGGTGGACCCGCGGGCATGCGGCAGCGGCCATCGACAACTCGACCTGGTTACGGTACGCGGCGGCGCCCCGGAGGGTCAAACCGGCAGCCCTTGCGCCCGTCGCCCACAGCCTGTGGACAACAACTTGAATCAGCTCTGTCCGCTGACTACCGTTGCAGGACTTGTCGGGTTTGTTCATCGATCGGACCGGCACCCCGAGTCCCTTGACACCCTTCCCCGCGCCGGAGGCACCCCCGGCCGAAGACCGGGGGGCGGAACGAGAAAGCGTGCACCAGTGGCTGATGTCAACAGCGATCTCGTCCCGCTCTGGGCGAAGGTCGTAGAGCGGCTGGTCAACGACTCCGGGGTCGGGGACAGCGACAAGATGTGGCTGCGCCGCACCCAGCCGATGTGGATGATGCACGACACCGCCCTGCTGGCGGCCCCCAACGAGCGGGCCAAGCAGGTGCTGGAGGGGCGTCTCCTCCCCCAGCTCACCGAGGCGCTCACCTACGAGTTCGCCCGCCCCGTCCGGATCGCCGTCATGGTGGACGCCAATGCGCTGCCCGTCCCGGCCGCGCCCGAGCCTCAGCCGGCCGAGCCGCCGCGCGCACCGGCCGCCGACGAGTGGTCCGACCGCCCGTACCACGGCGAGTCCGCCCCCGAGCGCTACGAGACCACCCGCTACGAGGCCCCGCGCCACGAGCAGCACCAGCCCGAGCGGTACGAGCCGCCCCGCTACGAGCAGGCCCCGGCGCCGTACGCCGAGGAGCAGCGCCCGTGGGGCGAGCAGCCCGCCGCACCGGCCGGCTGGGGGCAGCCCGGCTACGAGCAGCCGCCGGCGGCCGCCGAGCAGCACCCCGAGCCGCCGCGGGCGAAGGGCCTGCCGGCGGGCACCCCCGCGCAGGGCGACCTCTTCGGCGGCGTGCTCGGCCCGGACCCGTCCGAGGCCCGGCCGCGCTCCGGCGGAGCGGGCCGCCGCACCGCCGCACCCCGGCCGCCCGTCCAGCCGCCCGCGGCCGCCCCGGCACTGCCCGAGCGCACCCCCGCTCCCGGCGTCCCCGCCCCGCCCGGCGCTCCCCCGGCGGGCGGCGCCCGCAAGGACGAGCCGGCCCGGCTGAACCCGAAGTACCTCTTCGACACCTTCGTCATCGGCGCGAGCAACCGCTTCGCGCACGCGGCGGCGGTCGCGGTGGCCGAGGCCCCGGCCAAGGCGTACAACCCGCTCTTCATCTACGGCGAGTCCGGGCTGGGCAAGACCCACCTGCTGCACGCCATCGGGCACTACTCGCGCAGCCTCTTCCCGGGCACCCGGGTGCGCTACGTGAGCTCCGAGGAGTTCACCAACGAGTTCATCAACTCGATCCGGGACGGCAAGGCGGACGCGTTCCGCAAGCGGTACCGGGACATGGACATCCTGCTGGTGGACGACGTCCAGTTCCTGGCGAGCAAGGAGTCCACGCAGGAGGAGTTCTTCCACACCTTCAACACCCTGCACAACGCCAACAAGCAGATCGTGCTCTCCTCGGACCGGCCGCCCAAGCAGCTGATCACCCTGGAGGACCGGCTCCGCAACCGCTTCGAGTGGGGTCTGATCACCGACGTCACCCCGCCGGAGCTGGAGACCCGAATCGCGATCCTGCGGAAGAAGGCGATCCAGGAGCAGCTGAACGCGCCGGCCGACGTGCTGGAGTTCATCGCCTCCCGGATCACCCGGAACATCCGCGAGCTGGAGGGCGCGCTGATCCGGGTGACGGCCTTCGCCAACCTCAACCGGGCGCCGGTCGACCTGGAGCTCGCCGGGATCGTCCTCAAGGACCTGATCCCCGGCGGCGACGAGGACGCCGGCCCGGAGATCACCGCCCAGGTGATCATGCAGCAGACGGCCGCCTACTTCGGCCTGGGCGTCGAGGACCTCTGCGGATCCTCGCGCAGCCGCGTCCTGGTGACGGCCCGCCAGATCGCCATGTACCTCTGCCGGGAGCTGACGGACCTTTCGCTGCCGAAGATCGGGGCACAGTTCGGCGGCCGGGACCACACCACGGTGATGCACGCCGACCGGAAGATCCGCTCGCTGATGGCCGAGCGCCGGTCCATCTACAACCAGGTCACCGAGCTGACCAACCGCATCAAGAGCTGACGGCCCACAGGCCTCCTGCAGGGAGGTCTGTGGGCTTTCGGGGCCCCGTCGACGGCATCGTCGGCGGGGCCCTCGCCGTACCCCGCCCCGGGGCGCGAGCGGGCGTGCAGGCTGCCACGGAGCGGTCTGCGGCGGTCTGCGCCAAGAGGTGTGGACGCCGCCGGGGCCGGGCAGCATCCCGGTGGCGGCGCGAGGGGCGGGAAATGCGCCGAATGGAACATCCGAGCGGCAATTCGAACGGGCTCGGCGCGGGGCGGCGCAATCCACAGGGCGGCGGGGTTTCTCCCTGTCCACAGCCCAGGAGCGCCCCGGTTATCCAGAATTCGTCCACAGGGCTCTCCGCGTTACGCTCTTCCCCTGCAGGTCAGGTGGCTGTGGACTTGTGCACAACAGTTATCCACAGGCTGTGGACAGTTGACACCCCGCCAGTTGGCCGAACGGGTTGTCCACCGGTTGTCCCCAGGAAGCCGACGGTTATCCCCAGGTTCTCCACAGGCTTATCCACAGTTCGACAACTCAGCGTCAATGTTCACCCCCAGGTGTGAAAGGCGTCACGTGATGTTGCCCGGCGCCCGTGGATAACCGGGGCATGATCTGGGGACAGTCCTGGGGATAACCTGTGGATACTCAGCGTGGCCTGTGGGTAACTCTCGGTCGTCCACAGCAGGGCCTGGTTTTCCACATCCGCCATCCACAGCGACTGTGGACAAAATGTCGGGCCTGACCTGCGCAAACGGGGTTATCCACGGTTTCCACAGGCCCTACTACTACCGCTACACATAGAGAGCCCGGACCTTGATCAACGGTGGGGCGGGCCGAAATCTGTGGACAACGGATTCCCGACACCTGTTCGGGTTGCTTCCGCCCATCTGCTCCGTCTGTCGGTGGAGTACGTCAGACTGTTCTCGGCAACTGGAAGCCGGGTGGTTGCGCCGGGCGGCCCAGTGCACGCAGACGATCGAGCGCACAGCGCGCAGCAGTGAGCCAGGAGGCGGTTACCGGTGAAGTTCCGGGTGGAGCGTGATGTCCTCGCGGAGGCGGTGGCCTGGGCTGCTCGCAGCCTCCCGGCGCGGCCGCCGGTGCCGGTGCTCGCCGGCCTGCTGCTGACGGCACAGGAGGGCTCGCTGGCCCTCTCCGGTTTCGACTACGAGGTGTCGGCCAGGGTCGAGCTCGAGGCGGACGTCGAGGAGGCGGGCACCGTGCTGGTCTCCGGCCGCCTGCTCAACGACATCTCCCGCAACCTGCCCAACCGCCCGGTGGAGATCTCCACCGACGGCATGCGGGTCAGCGTGGTCTGCGGCAGCTCGCGGTTCACCCTGCCGACCCTGCCCGTGGACGAGTACCCGTCCCTGCCGGCGATGCCCACCGCCACCGGCACGGTCTCCGGCGACGTCTTCGCCTCCGCCGTCAGCCAGGCCGCGGTCGCCGCCGGCCGGGACGACACCCTGCCGGTGCTCACCGGTGTCCGGGTCGAGATCGAGGGCGACCGGATCACCCTGGCCGCCACCGACCGGTACCGCTTCGCCGTCCGCGAGCTGCTGTGGAAGCCCGAGCAGCCGGACATCAGCGCGGTCGCCCTGGTGCCCGCCAAGACCCTGCAGGACATCGCCAAGTCCCTCGGCAGCGGCGACACGGTCTCCATCGCGCTCGCCTCGGGCGGTGCGGGCGAGGGCCTGATCGGCTTCGAGGGCGCCGGCCGCCGCACCACCACCCGGCTGCTGGAGGGCGAGTTCCCGAAGTTCCGCAGCCTCTTCCCGACCGAGTTCTCCGCGGTCGCGGCGATCCAGACGCAGCCGTTCCTGGAGGCGCTCAAGCGCGTCTCGCTGGTGGCCGAGCGCAACACCCCGGTCCGGCTCAGCTTCGAGCAGGGCGTGCTGACCCTGGAGGCCGGCTCCGGCGACGACGCCCAGGCCACCGAGCGGATCGACGCCGACCTCGAGGGCGACGACATCTCGATCGCCTTCAACCCGGGCTACCTGGAGGAGGGCCTCAAGGCCATCGACTCCGCCTTCGCCCAGCTGAGCTTCACCACCCCGACCAAGCCGGCGCTGCTCAGCGGCAAGCCCGCGGTCGACGCCGAGGCGGACGAGGCGTACCAGTACCTGATCATGCCGGTCCGGCTCTCCGGCTGACCGGCGGCCCGCCCTCCACAGGGCGGGCGCATCCGGTCCACAGGCTGTGGACGACGAGGCCTCGCCCGGTCGGCTGCGACCCGGCGGGGCCTCATCCCTGGGCGGCGTAGGCTCAGGGCAGTGCGGCAACGGCGCCGCCGTCTAGGCACGACACCACAGTGAAGGACTTGTCATGGAGCTCGGCCTCATCGGTCTCGGCAAGATGGGCGGCAACATGCGCGAGCGCATCCGCCGCGCCGGCCACACCGTCATCGGCTACGACCGCAACCCGGATCTTGCGGACGTCGACAGCCTCCAGGAGCTCATCAGCAAGCTGCACGGCCCGCGCGTGGTGTGGGTGATGGTCCCGGCCGGCGGCCCGACGCAGGAGACCGTGGAACAGCTCGCCGAGCTGCTCTCTCCCGGCGACGTGGTGGTGGACGGCGGCAACTCCCGCTGGACGGACGACATCAAGCACGCCGAGCTGCTGGCCGCCAAGGGCATCGGCTTCGTCGACTGCGGTGTCTCCGGCGGTGTGTGGGGCCTGGAGAACGGCTACGCGCTGATGTACGGCGGCGACGCCGAGCACGTCGCGAAGGTGCAGCCGGTCTTCGACGCGCTGAAGCCCGAGGGCGACTTCGGCTCGGTGCACGCGGGCAGGGTCGGCGCCGGCCACTTCGCGAAGATGGTCCACAACGGCATCGAGTACGCGATGATGCAGGCCTTCGCCGAGGGCTGGGAGCTGCTGGAGGCGGCGCCCGAGGTCACCGACGTCCGCGAGGTGTTCCGCAGCTGGCAGGAGGGCACGGTCATCCGCTCCTGGCTGCTCGACCTGGCCGTCCGCGCGCTGGACGACGACGAGCACCTGGCCAAGCTCAAGGGCTGGGCCGCGGACTCCGGCGAGGGCCGCTGGACGGTCGAGGCCGCGATCGACCACGCGGTGCCGCTGCCGGCGATCACCGCCTCGCTGTTCGCGCGCTTCTCCTCCCGCCAGGAGGACTCGCCGCAGATGAAGATGATCGCCGCGCTGCGCAACCAGTTCGGCGGCCACGCGGTCGAGTCGAAGTAGTCCACGGAAGGCGGGCGCAGTCCACCACCATGCATGTCGCGCATCTGTCGCTCGCCGACTTCCGTTCCTACGCCCGGGTCGAGGTGCCCCTCGACCCGGGCGTCACCGCGTTCGTCGGGCCCAACGGCCAGGGCAAGACCAACCTGGTCGAGGCGATCGGCTACATCGCGACGCTGGGCAGCCACCGGGTGGCCACCGACTCCCCGCTGATCAGGCTCGGCGCGGAGCGGGCGGTCGTCCGCTGCTCGATCGTGCGGGAGCAGCGGAACACGCTGGTCGAGCTGGAGATCACCCCGGGCAAGGCCAACCGGGCGCGGATCAACCGCTCCGACAACGTCCGCCCGCGGGACGTGCTGGGGCTGCTGCGGACGGTGCTGTTCGCACCGGAGGACCTCGCCCTGGTGAAGGGCGACCCGGGGGAGCGGCGGCGCTTCCTCGACGAGCTGCTGACCGCGCGGGCACCGCGCCTGGCCGGTGTCCGACAGGACTACGAGCGCGTGCTGAAGCAGCGCAACGCCCTGCTCAAGACGGCCGCGATGGCCCGCAGGGCGGGCGGCGGCAAGGGGGCGGACCTCTCCACCCTGGAGATCTGGGACGGCCACCTGGCGCGGGCCGGCGCCGAACTGACGGCCTTCCGGCTGCAGCTGGTCGCCGCGCTGCAGCCGCTGGTGTCGGAGGCGTACCGGCAGCTGGCGCCCGGCGGGGGAGAGACGGTGCTGGAGTACCGCAGCTCCTTCGAGGGGGCGCTGCCGACCAGCCGGGAGCAGGCCGAGGAGCAGTTGCTGGCGGCACTGCAGGCCGTCCGCAAGCAGGAGATCGAGCGCGGTGTGACGCTGGTCGGCCCGCACCGGGACGAGCTGGTGCTGCGGCTCGGCCCGCTGCCGGCGAAGGGGTACGCGAGCCACGGGGAGTCCTGGTCGTTCGCGCTGGCGCTGCGGTTGGCCTCGTACGAGCTGCTGAAGGCGGACGGCGGCGAGCCGGTGCTGATCCTGGACGACGTGTTCGCGGAGCTGGACGCCCGCCGGCGGGACCGGCTCGCGGAGCTGGTGGCCGACGGCGAGCAGGTGCTGGTGACGGCGGCGGTGGCGGAGGACGTCCCGAAGGCGCTGGCAGGGGCGCGCTTCGGCGTCTCCGAGGGCACGGTCGCCCGGCTCGATCCCTGACCGCGCTGTTCCCCGCGCCCCTGGCGGGTGGTCCGTTGCGTACCCTGGAAGGCTCATCCGTTGCCGGGATCGAGGGAGAGCCGCGCCATGAGCGAGACGCCGCAGCCGTCGGGGAGCCCGTCGTCCGGCCCGTCGGGGGTGGATCTCGCCCGGGTCGCCCTGCGGGCGGCCAAGGAGCAGGCGCGGCAGCGCGGCGAGCAGGTCAGCCAGAAGCGCGAGGCGAAGCGGCACGGTCTGCGCAGCGGGGCGCGTGCGGACGGCCGCGACCCGGTGCCGCTGGGGGCGGCGCTGAATCGTTTGATCACGGAACGGGGTTGGGAGGCGCCGGCCGCGGTCGGCGGGGTGATGGGCCGTTGGCCGCAGATCGTGGGCCCGGACATCGCGGCGCACTGTGTGCCCAAGCAGTTCGACGAGGCCGAGGCAGTGCTGACCGTGCAGTGCGACTCGACCGCATGGGCCACCCAACTCAGACTTCTGGCAAGGCAGTTGGTGGCGAGACTGAACCACGAGCTGGGGCACGGCACGGTCCGGGTGATCAAGGTGTTGGGTCCGGACGCCCCGCGGCGGGGGTACGGCCGGCTGCGTGCGCCGGGCAGTCGGGGACCGGGTGACACCTGGGGCTGACGGAATCACCCGGAGTGAGCGAATCCGGAACGCCTGGCGGCCCGTGTAGGGGCTCTGAGCCCCCCTGTCGAGTATCGGGACATGTGCGGAGGGGATTCAGGGCGGCACATCTGCCCTCAGGGGCTGCCAAACGCCCGTCTCTGTCAGTCGTACCGGTAGACTGAAGTGCAAACGCTGTTGCTCGCAGCAACCGAGTCGAAACGCCGTGGTCGCAGACCCGCCCGACGATGGGACGGGGATGCGGCCCGCGCTGTGCCAGAGAGGGCGCTTCGTGGCCGATTCCGGCAATCCCAGCCAGACCAATGAATCCATCGACCCGGCGACCGGGAAGTCCTACGACGCCAACGCCATCCAGGTGTTGGAGGGTCTGGACGCCGTCCGCAAGCGCCCGGGCATGTACATCGGCTCGACCGGTGAGCGCGGCCTGCACCACCTGGTGTACGAGGTCGTGGACAACTCCGTCGACGAGGCGCTGGCCGGGCACGCGGACACCATCGGCGTGACGATCCTCCCCGACGGCGCGGTCCGGGTCGTCGACAACGGGCGCGGCATTCCCGTCGGCATCGTGCCGGGACAGGAGAAGCCCGCCGTCGAGGTCGTCCTCACGGTGCTGCACGCGGGCGGCAAGTTCGGCGGCGGCGGCTACGCCGTCTCCGGCGGTCTGCACGGCGTCGGCGTCTCGGTCGTCAACGCGCTGTCGACGCGCCTCGCGGTCGAGATCCACACGGACGGCCACCGCTGGACCCAGGACTACAAGATGGGCGCGCCGACCGCCCCGCTCGACCGGCACGAGGCCACGGAGCGCACCGGCACCAGCGTCACGTTCTGGGCCGACCCGGACATCTTCGAGACCACGGTCTACTCCTTCGAGACGCTGTCGCGGCGCTTCCAGGAGATGGCGTTCCTCAACAAGGGCCTCACCATCTCGCTGACCGACGAGCGTCCCGAGCACCACGACGACGAGGGCAACCCGCTCTCCGTCACCTACCGGTACGACGGCGGCATCGCCGACTTCGTGGCGCACCTCAACTCCCGCAAGGGCGAGCCGGTCCACCCGTCCGTCATCGACTTCGAGGCCGAGGACAAGGACCGGACGATCTCCGTCGAGGTCGCCATGCAGTGGAACGCCTCGTACAGCGAGGGCGTGTACTCCTTCGCCAACACCATCCACACCCACGGCGGCGGCACCCACGAGGAGGGCTTCCGCGCCGCGCTGACCGGTCTGGTGAACCGGTACGCGCGCGACAAGAAGCTGCTCCGCGAGAAGGACGACAACCTCTCCGGCGAGGACATCCGCGAGGGCCTGACCGCGATCATCTCGGTCAAGCTCGGCGAGCCGCAGTTCGAGGGCCAGACCAAGGACAAGCTCGGCAACACCGAGGCCAAGACCTTCGTTCAGAAGGTCGTCAACGAGCACCTCGCCGACTGGCTGGACCGCAACCCCAACGAGGCCGCGGACATCATCCGCAAGTCCATCCAGGCCGCCAGCGCCCGCGTCGCCGCCCGCAAGGCCCGCGACCTGACCCGCCGCAAGGGCCTGCTGGAGACCGCCTCGCTGCCGGGCAAGCTCTCCGACTGCCAGTCCAAGGACGCGGCGGAGTGCGAGATCTTCATCGTCGAGGGCGACTCGGCCGGCGGCTCCGCCAAGCAGGGCCGCGACCCGCGCACCCAGGCGATCCTCCCGATCCGCGGCAAGATCCTCAACGTCGAGAAGGCGCGGATCGACAAGGTGCTGCAGAACACCGAGGTCCAGGCGCTGATCTCGGCCTTCGGCTGCGGCATCCAGGAGGACTACGACGCCGAGAAGCTGCGGTATCACAAGATCGTCCTGATGGCCGACGCCGACGTCGACGGCCAGCACATCCGCACCCTGCTGCTCACCCTGCTGTTCCGCTTCATGCGGCCGCTGGTGGAGGCCGGGTACGTCTACCTGGCCATGCCTCCGCTGTACAAGATCAAGTGGGGCAAGGACGACTTCGAGTACGCCTACTCCGACCGCGAGCGCGACGCCGTGATCGCAGCCGGCGTCGAGGCCGGCCGCCGCCTCCCCAAGGACGACGCCATCCAGCGCTTCAAGGGTCTCGGCGAGATGAACGCCGAGGAGCTCCGGGTCACCACCATGGACCCGGCCCACCGCCTGCTGCTGCAGGTGACCCTGGAGGACGCCGCCCGCGCCGACGACCTGTTCTCCGTCCTCATGGGCGAGGACGTCGAGGCCCGCCGCTCCTTCATCCAGCGCAACGCCAAGGACGTCCGCTTCCTGGACGTGTGATCCCCCTTCGGGATTCCACGGACCAGTCACGCGTGAAAGGAAACTGACCACCAGTGGTCGACGACAACCGTCCGGACGGCGACGAGACTCCGGAGAACACCGAGGCCCAGGGCACCCTGCGGATCGAGCCGATCGAGCTCGAGACGGAGATGCAGCGCTCCTACCTCGACTACGCGATGAGCGTCATCGTCAGCCGTGCCCTGCCCGAGGTCCGCGACGGCCTCAAGCCGGTGCACCGCCGCGTGCTCTACGCGATGTACGACGGCGGATACCGGCCCGAGAAGGGCTACTACAAGTGCGCCCGCGTCGTCGGCGACGTCATGGGCAACTACCACCCGCACGGCGACTCGTCGATCTACGACACCCTGGTGCGCCTCGCCCAGACGTGGTCGATGCGGATGCCGCTGGTCGACGGCAACGGCAACTTCGGCTCCCCGGGCAACGACCCGGCCGCGGCGATGCGCTACACCGAGTGCAAGATGATGCCGCTGGCCATGGAGATGATGCGCGACATCGACGAGGACACCGTCGATTTCGCAGCCAACTACGACGGCCGCTCGCAGGAGCCGACCGTCCTGCCCTCCCGCATCCCCAACCTGCTGATCAACGGTGCCACCGGCATCGCGGTCGGCATGGCCACCAACATCCCGCCGCACAACCTCCGCGAGGTCGCCTCCGGCGCCCTGTGGTCCCTGGAGCACCCCGAGGCCACCAACGAGGAGCTGCTGGAGGCCCTGATCGAGCGGATCAAGGGCCCCGACTTCCCCACCGGCGCGCTGATCGTCGGCCGCCGCGGCATCGAGGACGCCTACCGCACCGGCCGCGGCTCCATCACCATGCGCGCGGTCGTCGAGGTCGAGGAGATCCAGGGCCGCCAGTGCCTGGTCATCACCGAGCTGCCCTACCAGGTCAACCCGGACAACCTCGCGCTGAAGATCGCCGACCTGGTGAAGGACGGCCGGATCGCCGGCATCGCCGACGTCCGCGACGAGTCCTCCTCGCGCACCGGCCAGCGCCTGGTCATCGTGCTCAAGCGCGACGCGGTCGCCAAGGTCGTGCTCAACAACCTGTACAAGCACACCGACCTGCAGACCAACTTCGGCGCCAACATGCTCGCCCTGGTCGACGGCGTGCCCCGCACCCTCTCGCTGGACGCCTTCATCCGGCACTGGGTGGCCCACCAGATCGAGGTCATCGTCCGCCGGACGACCTTCAGGCTGCGCAAGGCCGAGGAGCGCGCCCACATCCTGCGCGCCCTGCTCAAGGCCCTCGACCAGATCGACGCGGTCATCGCCCTGATCCGGGCCTCGGAGAGCGCCGACGCCGCCCGCACCGGCCTGATGGGCCTGCTCCAGATCGACGAGCTCCAGGCCAACGCCATCCTCGAGATGCAGCTGCGCCGCCTCGCCGCCCTGGAGAGCGCCCGCATCCTCAGCGAGCACGACGAGCTGCAGGCGAAGATCAACGAGTACAACCAGATCCTCGCCTCCCCCGTCCGCCAGCGCGGGATCGTCTCCGAGGAGCTCACCGCGATCGTCGAGAAGTACGGCGACGAGCGCCGCTCCACCCTCATCCCCTCCGACGGCGACCTCTCCATCGAGGACCTCATCGCCGAGGAGGACATCGTCGTCACCATCACCCGCGGCGGCTACGTCAAGCGCACCCGCTCCGACCTGTACCGCTCGCAGAAGCGCGGCGGCAAGGGCGTGCGCGGCGCCCAGCTCAAGCAGGACGACATCGTCGACCACTTCTTCGTGACGACGACCCACAACTGGATCCTGTTCTTCACCAACAAGGGCCGGGTCTACCGGGCCAAGGGCTACGAGCTGCCGGACGCCGGCCGCGACGCCCGCGGCCAGCACGTCGCCAACCTGCTCGCCTTCCAGCCCGAGGAGCACATCGCCCAGGTCATGGCGGTGCGCACCTACGAGGACAAGCCCTACCTCGTCCTCGCCACCCGGGCCGGCCTGGTCAAGAAGTCCCCGCTGAAGGACTACGACTCCCCCCGTTCCGGCGGCCTGATCGCGATCAACCTGCGCCAGGACGACGAGGGCCGGGACGACGAGCTCATCGGCGCCGAGCTGGTCTCCGCCGAGGACGACCTGCTGCTGATCTCCCGCAAGGCCCAGTCCATCCGCTTCACCGCGACGGACGAGGCGCTGCGCCCGATGAGCCGCGCCACCTCCGGCGTGAAGGGCATGGCGTTCCGCGAGGACGACGAACTCCTCTCGATGAACGTCATCCGGCCGGGTACCTTCGTCTTCACGGCCACCGACGGCGGCTACGCCAAGCGGACGTCGGTCGACGAGTACCGTGTGCAGGGACGCGGTGGCTTCGGCATCAAGGCGGCGAAGATCGTCGAGGGCCGGGGCTCGCTGGTCGGCGCCCTGGTCGTCGAGGGCAGCGACGAGATCATGGCCATCACCCTGTCGGGCGGTGTGATCCGCACCAGGGTTTCCGGGGTCCGTGAAACCGGACGTGACACCATGGGCGTCCAACTGATCAACCTCGGAAAGCGCGACGCGGTCGTGGGCATGGCCCGCAACGCGGAGGCGGAGGACGAGGACACCGTGGAGGACGAGGCCGGCGAGGCCGAGGCCGTCACGGACACGACGACGGCGGACGGCACGGCCGACCAGGCCTGACCGCACGTCCTGGCGGCCGGTGCAGCCCTCCCCCGAGGGCCGCGCCGGTCGCCGACCGGCAGCGGCCACCCGGCCGCGCACCGGCACGGAGACGATGACCGGGCGGCGGCGGCCGCCCGGGAGGGAACGGCGGGAGGACGAGGGTGAGTGGAGCCACGGGCGGTGCGGGAGGTGCCGCCGGCGGAGCGCAGGGCGCCGCGCAGGGCGGTGCGCCCTACGGTGGCGTGCCGCAGCCGCCGGCCGAGCACCCGGCCGCATCCACCTCGCTGATGCCCCCCGTCGCCTCGGCCGGACAGCCCGGTGTCGGCGGTACCGGCTTCGGCGCCGGCGGCACGCCGCCCGGCGCCCCGCCCGCGCCGGCGGGCCCGCCGTCCGCCGGCGGGTACTCCCAGCCGACCACCTACGCCAAGGGCCAGCCCACGCCGGCCCGCGGCACCCGGGTGCCGGGCGGCCAGTCCGGCTCCGCGGCCCGCCGCCCCGCGGCCCCCGGTGCCGGCACCGGCGCCGCCGGCGGCCGCGTCCGCAAGGCCCGCCTGCGGATCGCCAAGGCCGACCCGTGGTCGGTGATGAAGGTCAGCTTCCTGCTGTCGCTCGCCGTCGGCGTGATCATCATCGTCGCCACCGCGGTGCTGTGGATCGTCCTCAACATGCTCGGCGTCTTCGACTCGCTCGGCGGCACCCTGAAGGACGTCACCGGCTCGGACTCCTCCGGCGGCTTCGACCTGATGGAGTACATCGGCTTCGGCCGGGTGATGGTCTTCACCACCCTGATCTCCATCGTCGACGTGGTGCTGATGACGGCGCTGGCCACCCTCTCGGCGTTCATCTACAACACCGCCGCCGGCTTCACCGGCGGCATCGAGCTCACCCTCGCCGAGGAGGACTGAGCGCACCCCGCACGCTGACACCCGGTCAACTCCCGGGAACAGACGGGCCCCGACGGCTGTTGAAGCCGTCGGGGCCCGCTGGCATCCGGGTGACAGCCGCGGCCGCCCCGGCGCGCCGGACGGCCCTCCGGTGCCCGGCGGCGGTTGGCTGTGGCGGTGCCGGGGGCGCCCGGACTGTCCGGTATGGCTGCTCGGAGGTGTCTGATGGCCGAGATCGCGACGGAACTCGTCGACGCGGTGGAAGCACTGCTCGGCGCCCGTGTCCCGGTGCGCATCACGGCCTGGGACGGCAGCACCGCCGGCCCGCCCGGCGCCCCCGGCATCGTCCTGCGAAACCGCCGCGCCCTGCGCCGCCTGCTCTGGCAGCCCGGCGAGCTCGGCCTCGCCCGCGCCTACGTCTCCGGAGACCTCGGCGTCGCCCCGGACACCGACCTCTACGAGGTCCTCTCCGCCGTCGGCCGGTTCGGCGAGCGGCCCGACATCCACCACCCGGGCCTGCGCGACGCCTTCGGCCCCGCGGGCCGCCGCGCCCTGCACACGGCCCTGCGGGCGGGCGCCGTGGGCCTGCAGCCCGCTCCCCCGCCTGAGGAGGTCCGCACCGCCCGCGGGCGCGCGCACAGCCGCGGGCGGGACCGCGCCGCGATCAGCCACCACTACGACGTCGGGAACGACTTCTACCGCCTCGTCCTCGGCCCGACCATGGTGTACTCCTGCGCCTACTGGACACCCGGGGCGAAGAGCCTGGAGGCCGCCCAGGAGGCCAAGCTCGACCTCATCTGCCGCAAGCTCGGCCTGCGGCCCGGGATGCGGCTGCTCGACGTCGGCTGCGGCTGGGGCTCCCTGCTGATCCACGCGGCCCGCCACTACGGCGTGACCGCGGTCGGCGTCTCCATCTCCACCGAGCAGGTGGACCTCGCCCGCAGCCGGGTCGCCGAGGCCGGCCTGGCCGACCGGGTCGAGGTCCGCCTGCAGGACTACCGGGAGATCTCCGACGGGCCCTTCGACGCCGTTTCCAGCGTCGGCATGGCCGAGCACGTCGGGGCCGTCCAGTACCTCACCTACGCCCGCGGCCTGTACGGGCTGCTGGCCCCCGGCGGGCGGCTGCTCAACCACCAGATCTCCCGCCGCCCCGACCGCCCCGGCGAGCCGTACGTCCCCAGCCCCTTCATCGACCGGTACGTCTTCCCCGACGGCGAGCTCGCCCCGGTGGGCAGCACCGTCGGCCTGCTGGAGGAGGCCGGCTTCGAGGTGCGGGACGTCGAGTCGCTCCGCGAGCACTACGCGCTGACCCTGCGCGAGTGGGTGGCCAACCTCCAGGCGCACTGGTCCGTCGCCGCGGAGCTGGCCGGCCGCGGCCGCGCCCGGGTGTGGCGGCTGTACATGGCGGCCTCCGCGGTGGCCTTCGAGGAGAACCGCATCGGCATCAACCAGGTGCTCGCCGTCCGCACCACCGACGCCGGTGCCAGCGGCCTCCCGGCAACCCGCGACGAGTGGCTCGCACAGGCCCGCCGCAGCTCCGACCGGCTCCGTTCGGCGGAGCCCGCGGATACGGATTTGGGAGATCGGCCGTCGGTCCGCTAATCTTTCAGTGCGGCAAGGGGCTATAGCTCAGACGGTTAGAGCGCTTCCCTGATAAGGAAGAGGCCACAGGTTCAAGTCCTGTTAGCCCCACCTGCCAGAAGGGCCCGGATGATTCGTCATCCGGGCCCTTCTGTTTGGCCGTTGCGCCGGCGCAGCACGCCCAACGCCGCCTCAGTGAACGACCCGCCCCCGCCCGTGGAGCGGCAGCGATCCCGGAGGGGACTGCAGTGCTGAAGATCGCCGTGGCCGGCGCGGTGCTGGCCGGCTCGATGCTCACCGGATGCTCCGGGTCTGCCGAAGGCCGTACTGCGCCGCCCGCCGCCGGCAGCGGCCCGACGGCACAGGGAAGCCCCCGAGCGGCGACCGCCGCGGCGGTGTGTGCCTCACCGAAGCCCACCGTGAGCTGGATGGGCGGTTCCACCGGGGGACTCCCGGAAGACGTTCGCTGCCTGCCTCACGTCATGGACGGCGAGGTGCTCGTCGTACCGCCCGACGCCGAGGCGGCTCCGGTCGAGGGCCGGACCATGACCGTCCGGGTGACGGAAGGCACCACCCGCGACGAGGCGCTCGCACTCTGCCGTCGGCTCACCGAACTGGGATACGGCACCGGCGGCAGCCACGGCATGTCGATCCTCGCTGTCGGAGGCTTCGACGCCGGGCGCTACACGTCGATGCCGAACCGGCCGCCCTGCGAGCAGATCCAGTAGCTTCCGGGGCCTTCGCAGCCGGCGGGCGCGCGATCGACGCAGTTGTCCACAGGTGCCGCCCGGAGCTTGTGGACAACGGGCCGAAGATTGTCCACAGTCAGGCGAACGCCCAGGTCAGCTCGGGCTTCGTTCTGCAGTCTGACCCGAATGGCGGATGGCGCACGGCGCTCTGTCCGCGCCGTGCGGTGCTCGACATCGCGATGCTTCTGCTGAGGCCGGTGAGCGGCTCTCCGCCCGTGAGCGGCCGCGCAGGTGGGCCCGGGCCGCTGACCCTGGACCTTCCGTCCCGTGGCGGGCAGGCTTGTCCCCGCGGACGGAAGGAGGCCGGTGTGGCGATTTTCTGGGCGATGAGCCTGCCGGGGCTGGTCTGTGCGCTGGTCGTGCTGGCCCTGGTGGACCAGCTGGCCCTGCGGGCGCGCCGGGCGGGCCGGCTGCCGTGGCGCGGCTCCGGCCGCGAGGGCCAGGTCTCCGCAACCGGCTTCGAGCAGCTGCACGCGCAGTTCGCCGCGGGCAAGCACCACGAGCTGGAGCAGCGCACCACGACCCTGATGCTCAGGGACGAGGAGGGCGACGGCGCGCCGCCGCGCGGCGGCGTCGACCTGCAGCGCGGGACGGCCGTGCTGCCCGTCCGCCGCGCCTGATCGCACGGCCCGCCCGGGGTGCGGTGTCAACCGGGTACGGGGACGGCCGGGTTGGACGCGGTGGCGGCCCGCTCGGAAGCGGGTTACCGGTGTGTATCATCGGCCGCAGGGCGGTCTGTCGGCCCGACCGCTCGTAGGTGCTCGTACATCCGATCTGCAAGAAGGACGAGGTCCCGCGGTGAAGAAGCTTCTCCTGGTCGCCCTGGTCGCCCTCGGCGGCTTCTTTGTCTACCGTCAGGTCCAGGCGGACCGCGCCGAGCAGGACCTGTGGACCGAGGCCACCGACCCGGTCCCGGCCGGTCGCTGAGACTCCGGACGATCTTCGTCGGCCCTGTCCCGGCCTGCCGGGACGGGACCGGCCGGCGGCCCGCTCAAGATTTCCGTCGGGAGCGGGTACGCTAGTGCGCAGTGCACGGCTTCGTGTGCTGTTGCTGGGGCTTTAGCTCAGTTGGTAGAGCGCTGTCTTTGCATGGCAGATGTCAGGAGTTCGAATCTCCTAAGCTCCACACGCGGATCGGCCGCTGACCTGGGATCAGGTCGGCGGCCGATCGTCGTTTCCGGGCCCGTGCCGTCTGCCGTTGGTGTCGCCCGTCGGGGGAGCGCGCCCGGTCAGTGCGGCTTGCGCGGGTCGTGCGGCTTCGGCCGGTCGGCGTTCGGCTGGTCGGCGTTCGGCTGGCTCGACGGCGGGCCGGGCTTGGCGGCGTCGTCGTCGGGCTGCTGCTCGTGCGGGACGGAGCCGTTCACCGGGGCGTCGGACGCGGTCGGGGTCGTACTGCCGGGGGAGGTGTCCGCCTCGGCGGCCCCGGTGGTGGTGCCGTTCTGGGCGCCGTCCGCGTCGGCCGGCGGCTCGACCAGCCACTCGGGGTTGTTCTGCTTGCGCCACCACTGCCAGGCGAAGACCCCGGCGCCGATCGCGACGACGCCGGTCACCGCGAGGCCGGTCGTCCAGCCGCTGCGGTTCTCCTTCCTGATGTTCCTGGCCGCGAGCTCGCTGATCTCGGCCGCGGTGACGTGGCCCTGCAGGGCGGTGAGTGCCGCGGCCCCGCGCACCTGCGCCTCGTGGGCGGCCGGGACGACTGTGGCCATGGCGCCGGAGTACGCATCGCTGACCTTCGGCGCGAGGGTCGTCCTGGCCTGGTCGGCGGCCTTCGCCGCACTGATCTTGGCCGCCAGGGCGGCCTCCTGGGCGCGGTGGACGGCCTTCAGGGTGCTCTGCTGCGCACCGGGGGGCAGCGCGTAGAAGGCCTGCTCCAGCTGCGGTGCGACGTGCTTGGCGTACTGGATGCGGGCGGCCTGGGCCGCCTGGGTGGCGCCGGTGCGGGCCTGTGCACCGGCCGCCGCGGCCTTCGGCCCGAGCGCCTCGACGGCCGGGCCGAAGCGCTGCCTGGCCTCGTCCGCGTAGTGGAGGGCGGCGTCCTTGGCAGTGGCGGCGTAGACGGCGGCGGCCTCCTTGCTCCAGCCGGTGTTTTCGCGCGCTGAGTCCAGACGGGTCACGGGCTTCTCCTCTTCGGTGGCGTCCGGTATGCACATTTCCACCTCTTTCGAGATCATGCATCCCGTTATGCCGAGGGGCACGCCGGGCTGAGCCGTCCGCGGGGCCGTGGGATGATTCCGGTGTTGATCGAGACTGGAGAGAAGGAGGGCAACCGTGGCCCAGGAACTGACTGCCACCCTGAAGACGAACCACGGCGACATCGTGATCGCGCTCTTCCCGAACCACGCCCCGAAGACGGTGGCGAACTTCGTGGAGCTCGCCGAGGGCACCCGTGAGTGGGCGGACCCGAACACCGGCAAGAAGGAGGCGAAGCCGCTGTACGACGGCACCGTCTTCCACCGGGTGATCAGCGGGTTCATGATCCAGGGTGGAGACCCGCTCGGCAACGGCACCGGTGGCCCCGGTTACAAGTTCGCCGACGAGTTCCACCCGGACCTCGCGTTCACCAAGCCGTTCCTGCTCGCGATGGCCAACGCCGGCCCGGGCACCAACGGCTCGCAGTTCTTCATCACGGTCGAGCCGACCACCTGGCTGACCCGCAAGCACACCATCTTCGGCGAGGTCGCCGACGCGGCCAGCCAGGACGTCGTCAAGAAGATCGCCGCCGTGGCGACCGACCGCGACGACCGCCCGCTGCAGCCCGTCGTGATCGAGTCCGTGGAGATCACCCGGGGCTGACGCGCCCGCAGTAGCCTGGACGGTCCCGGTGGTGCCCCGCAGGGCGGCCGCCGGGACCTGTCGCGCGAGGAGGGAATCCCGGATGCTCCCGGACGAGCCCGTACGTCCCACGCCCGAGGGCACGGCGCAGCTGCCCGGCTGCTACCGGCATCCCGAGCGGGGGACCGGGGTGGCCTGCTCGCGCTGCGGCCGGCCGATCTGCCCGGACTGCATGGTGAGTGCCTCGGTGGGCTTCCAGTGCCCGGAGTGCGTGCGGGGCGGGGCGGCCGAGTCGCGGCCGGCCAGGACGCGGTTCGGCGGCCTGCCGACGGCGGACGGCGCGCTGGTCACCAAGGTGCTGATCGGGCTGAACCTGCTCGTCTTCCTGGTGACCGAGTACCTGAGCCCCGAGTGGGGCGTCCGGCTGGCGATGCTCAGCGGGACCAGCTTCGGGGGCGTCCCGGTGCGCTACGGCGTGGCGCAGGGGCCCGAGGAGTGGTACCGGCTGCTGAGCGCGGTCTTCGTGCACGCCGGGCCGTTCCACGTGCTGATGAACATGGTCTCGCTGTGGGTGCTGGGGCCGCAGCTGGAGCGGGTGCTGGGGCGGGCGCGCTATCTCGCGCTGTACCTGCTCTCCGGCCTGGCGGGCAACGCCTTCGCGTACGTGGTGACCGGGGGCAACGTCTTCTCGGTGGGCGCGTCCGGGGCGATCTTCGGTCTGCTGGGTGCGACGGCCGTGCTGTTCCGGGTGACCCGGACGCCGCTGGGGCCGGTGATCGCCCTGCTGGTGTTCAACCTGGTGATCACCTTCTCGGTGTCGGCGATCGACTGGCGGGCGCACGTCGGCGGGCTGATCGCGGGCGCGGTCACGGGCGCCGGGCTGATGTACGCGCCGAGGGCGCACCGCAATCTCGTCCAGGGGCTGACGGTGGCCGGCGTGCTGGCCGTGGTGGTGCTGCTGGTGGCCCTGCAGACGGCCAGTCTGGCGGCCTGAGGACGGCCTGGGGACGGCCGGGTGCAGGCGGGTTGTCCACAGCGCGCGCAGCGTTGTGCACAGCGGGTGCAGGTGCCGGGCCGCGGACACCGCGTCTACGCGCGTCTTACTGGTGGAATTGCCGGTCGCGCGGAATGCGCAGGGGCGTGTGGACGGAATCCACGAGCAGGTTATCCACAGGCTGGGGTGAGTTTTCCCCAGTGTGGATAACCGTGTGGATAAACGTACGATCGGCCGTCGGCGGGGCAGCGAAACGCCGCCCCGGACCGAGCCGGGGCGGCGATGGCAGGATCGCGGCTGCCGGGGCCGCTACTTCCACTGCGTGGAGACGCCGAATCCCGCCGCGATGAAGCCGAAGCCGACCAGGATGTTCCAGTTGCCCCAGCTGCTGATCGGCCAGTCGCCGCTCGTCACGTAGTAGGTGACGATCCACACCAGTCCGATCAGGAACATCGCCAGCATCAGTGGGGCGACCCAGCCGCGGCCGGAGCTGATCTTCACGGCGGTGGTGGCCGGCGGCGTGTAGTCGGCCTTCTTCCGGACTCGGGACTTCGGCACGAGTGGCTCTCCTGTCGATGCGCTGTGACCGCGCGGTGTGCAGCGGAGCGGGGCGGCTGTGGGGGCCGGTCCGTACGTGAGACGTGCTCCGCACATGCCACCGGCGTCCGTTAGCGTAGTGGTTCGCCGGGTCTGAAGGAGATAAGGGTACGGTGCCTAATTCCATGATTCCCCCTTCTCCGGCAGTTCGCCGCCCTTCGCGCATCCGAATTGTCGGCCGTGCCCTGACCTGCGCCGTTTTTGCGCTGGCCGGGCTGCTCTTCTACATCAGCGCCCGGACCGCCCAGGGCACCGACCTGCGCACCGACGACTCCCTGCTGCGGCTCAGCGACGTCATACAGGAGCGCAGCACCCAGAACCAGGAGATCCAGGCGCAGATCGGCGAGCTGCACGACCGGGTGGACGGGCTGGCCGGCGTCCAGAGCCAGAACCCCTCCGACACCGCCATGCTCGGCAGCCTGGAGCGCAGCGCCGGCCTCGAACCGCTGCGCGGCCCCGGCCTCACCGTCACCCTCAACGACGCCCCGCAGAACGCCACCGCCCGCATCCCCGGGGTGCCCGAGCCCGGCGTCAACGACCTGGTCATCCACCAGCAGGACATCCAGGCCGTGGTCAACGCCCTCTGGCGCGGCGGTGCCGAGGGCATCCAGGTCATGGACCAGCGGCTGATCGCCACCAGTGCGGTGCGCTGCGTCGGCAACACCCTGCTGCTCCAGGGCCGCGTCTACTCCCCGCCGTACGTCGTCAAGGCGGTCGGGAAGACGGACGCCCTCCGCTCGGCGCTGAACGCCGACCCGACCATCGAGAACTACCTGCAGTACGTCGCCGCGTACGGCCTCGGTTGGAAGGTCCAGGAGAGCAACGACCTCACCGTCCCCGGCTACCAGGGCTCGGTGGATCTCGGCCCGGCCGACAGCCGTTAGAGGGGGAGGAGGGCGATCGGCGGCGTGCCCCGACGGCACGGCGTCTACGCTTGACCCGACCCGAACCCGAGGAGCTCGATGTACGGCTGGATCTGGCGCCACCTGCCGGGGCCCACCCCGGTCCGCGCGATCATCTCGCTGCTGCTCGTCGTCGGGGCGGTCTACGTCCTGTTCCAGTACGTCTTCCCGTGGGCCGAACCGCTGCTGCCCTTCGGTGACGTCACGGTGGAGGACGGCGGCGCCGGCTGACCGCCCGCCACTCCCCGTCCCAGCCCGATCCGCACCCGGACCCCTCCAGGAGAAGCCCCGCATGAGCTCGGCCGGCTCGCCCCGCATCCTCGTGGTCGACAACTACGACAGTTTCGTCTTCAACCTCGTCCAGTACCTCTACCAGCTGGGTGCCACCTGCGAGGTGGTGCGCAACGACGAGGTGACCGTCGAGCACGCCGTGCGCCGCGCCGGCGACACGGGCTTCGACGGGGTGCTGCTCTCCCCCGGCCCGGGCACCCCGGAGGAGGCCGGCGTCTGCGTCGACATGGTGCACCACTGCGCGTCGATCGGCCTGCCGGTGTTCGGCGTGTGCCTCGGCCTGCAGTCGATCGCCGTGGCGTACGGCGCCGTCGTCGGCCGGGCTCCGGAGCTGCTGCACGGCAAGACCTCGCTGGTCGAGCACGAGGACGGCGGCGTCTTCCAGGGGCTGCCCTCGCCGCTGACCGCCACCCGCTACCACTCGCTGGCCGTCGAGCCGGGCACCGTGCCGGACGGTCTGGTGGTGACCGCGCGCACCGAGAGCGGTGTCATCATGGGCCTGCGCCACCGGGAGCTGCCGGTCGAGGGCGTGCAGTTCCACCCGGAGTCGGTGCTCACCGAGGGAGGCCACCGGATGCTCGCCAACTGGCTCGCCGAGTGCGGGTTCCCGGAGGCCGTCGGGCGCTCCCGCGGGCTCGCCCCGGTGATCGGCCGGAGCTGACCGGGTGACCGCCGTACGCCCGGAGGGGGGCGCGCAGCCGGGCCGGGGGGCCGACGAGTGGGGCGTGTACGAGCCCGTCGCCCCCGAGGCCGCCCAGAGCGCCGCACAGGATGCCGGGCAGGGCGCCTGGCCGCTCGACGACCGGACGATGCAGCTGCGGACGGTGCCCGAGCCCGCCGCCCCGCTGCCCCGCCCGGGGACGGCACCCGGTGCCGAGCCGCAGGGCCGCGCCGAGCGCCGCCGGGCGGCTGCCGGGCTGGGCGCCCCGGGCACCGGCAGGCGCCGGGCCTCCGGCCGCCAGGCCGCGCCCAAGGTGCGGCCCCAGGAGAAGAAGCGGGTCGTGGTCGCCCGGGCCGTCGGCGAACTCTTCATCACGCTGGGCCTGGTGATGCTGCTCTTCGTCGCCTACCAGCTGTGGTGGACCAACGTGCAGGCCGACGCCTCGGCCAACGCCGCGGGGGACCGGCTGGAGCAGCAGTGGAACAGCGCCCCGCAGCCGACCGCGCCCGCCACCCCCGGTGCCCCGCCTGCCGGGCAGTTCGAGCCCGGCAGGGGCTTCGCGCTGCTGTACATCCCCAAACTGGGCCTCAAGTACCCGATCGCCGAGGGCACCCAGAAGCAGCAGGTGCTCGACAAGGGCCTGGTCGGCCACTACACGGGCACCGGGATGCCGGGGGACAAGGCAGGCAACTTCGCGGTCGCGGCGCACCGCACGACGCACGGTCAGCCGTTCCGGAAGATCGGCCAGTTGGCGCCCGGTGACAAGATCGTGGTGGAGACCTCCACCGCCTTCTACACCTACGAGGTCGCGGGCGGCATCCCGGAGACGCCGCCGACCAACGTGTCGGTCATTCAGCCGGTGCCCAAGGGCTCGCCGTTCACCCAACCGGGTCGTTACATCACGCTGACCACGTGTACACCCGAGTTCAGCGCCCGTGGACGCCTGATCGTGTTCGGGAAGATGCTCGAGGAACGGCCGAGGAGCCAGGGCAAGCCCGCCGCGCTCACCGGCTAGTCCCGCACTCCCGGGAGGCCCGCCGTGAGCCCTGTCGCCGTCAGCAAGCGGATCGCGGCGGTGGCCGGGGCCGCGGGCGAGCTGATGATCACACTCGGCGTGGTGGTAGCGCTCTTCGCGGCCTGGTCGCTCTGGTGGACGGACGTGCTCGCGGACCGGGCGGCGGCGCAGGCCGGCGCCCGGTTGCGGGCCGACTGGAGCGCTGCCCCGCCCGACCGGGGCCGGGTGGAGGGCGCCGGTGCCGGGGCCGTCGGCTTCCTGCACGTCCCCGCCCTGGGCCGCGGCAACGAGGTGCTGATCAGGTCCGGCACCGGCCCCGAGGTCCTCGACACCGGAGTGGCGGGCCTGTACGAGGCGCCGTACCGCTCGGCGATGCCCTGGGACGCGGAGGGCAACGTCACCCTGGCCGCCCACCGGGACGGGCACGGCGCGCGGTTCCACGACCTGGACCGGCTCGGCCCCGGCGACCCGGTGGTCGTCGAGACCGACGACCACTGGTACGTCTACCGGGTCGACGGCGTTCTGCCGGAGACCTCCCCCGAGAACACCGGGGTGATCGCCCCCGTCCCCGAGGGGTCGCCGTACGGGAGCCCCGGCCGCTACATCACCCTGACCACCTGCACGCCCGCCTACACCTCGCTGTACCGGCTGGTGGTGTGGGGGAGCCTGGTGCGGGTCGATCCGGTGGACGCCCGGCGCACCCCGCCGCCCGAACTCGCCTGAGCAGTGCCGGGGCTCCTCCCGGCCCCGGGAACGCCGGAGGGGCCGCGCGGTGCGCGGCCCCTCCGGTGCGTTCGGTCGTCAGTTGCCCGGAGGCGTGTCACCCGGCTTGGTGGTCAGGCGGATGGTCGCGCCCGGCTCGACCGGAGTGCCGGACGGCGGGTCGCTGGTCAGCACGATGGCGTTGTCGTCCTGCGGGCCGAAGACGACCTGCGGCTGGAGGCCCTTCTGGGTCAGCAGCGCGAAGGCCTGCTTGTAGGTCTTGCCCTGCAGGATCGGCACCGTGGGCTTGTCCGCGAGCTTGCCGACCGTGATGGTGACCGTGGCGCCCTTCTTCAGCTGGCCGCTCTTGGGGCTCTGGTCCAGGACGAGGTCCACCTGGGCCGGGTCGGTCACCGCCTGGGTGTTGACCTTGACCTGCAGGTTGGCGTCGGTGATCGCCTGGTTGGCCGCGTCCTTGGTCTGGCCGACCACGCTCGGCACCGCGACCTTGCCGGCGCCGCCGGAGATGGTCAGGGTGATCTGGGTGCCGGCCGCGGCCTTGCCCTTCGGGTCGTACGAGATGACCTTGTCCTGGGCGACCGAGTCGTCGTTCTTGATCTCGGTCTTGACCGTGAAGCCCTTGCCCTGCAGCGTCGTGGTCGCCGCGTCAACCGACTGGCCGGTGACGTCCGGGATGTCCGTCTCCACGGGGCCGGAGGACAGGTGCACCTTGATCGGGGTGCTCACGTCGATCTGGGAGTTGGCGACCGGCTCCTGGGTGCAGACCTGATCCTTCTGGATCTTCGCGTCCGGGCAGGCGATCGGGTCGCCGGCCTGCACCAGCAGCTTGTCGTTCTGCGCCTTGGCCTTGGTCTGCGCGTCGGTGAGGCTCAGACCGACCAGGTTCGGTGCGGTCGTCTTGCCGCCGCCACCACCGCTGTTCAGCATCGCCTGCACGACGAAGAACGCACCGACCAGGACCAGCACCGCCGCGACGGCCAGCACGATCCAGGAGGTGTTGCTCTTCTTCTGCTGGCTCTGCCGGCGGCTGCTGCGCCCGTAGCCGTCCTCGTCGTCGTAGCCTCCGCCCTGGCCGCCGCCGTAGCCGTCGTCGTGCGCCTGGGGCGGGTAGCCGTAGCCGGACTGCGGGGAGTTGACCGGCGGGAGCATGGTGGTCGGGCCGGCCGCCCCCTGCTGCGGCAGCAGGTTGGTCTGGCCGTACGGGTCGTACTGCGGGGCGCCGCCCTGGTCGTAGCCGTAGCCGGCGCCGCCCATGCCGTACGCGGCGGCCTGCTGGGCCGCGGCCACCGGGAGGCCGTCGAGGAAGCGCTCGATGTCGTCGCGCATCTCGTCGGCGCTCTGGTACCGGTAGTCGCGCTCCTTGGCGAGGGCCTTGAGCACGATTGCGTCGACCTCGGGGCGGACCTCGGGGTCGAAGGCGGACGGCGGCTGCGCCTCCTCCCGGACGTGCTGGTACGCCACCGCCACCGGCGAGTCGCCGACGAACGGCGGACGCACGGTCAGCAGCTCGTAGAGCAGGCAGCCGGTGGAGTACAGGTCGGAGCGGGCGTCGACGGTCTCGCCCTTGGCCTGCTCGGGGGAGAGGTACTGGGCGGTGCCGATGACGGCCGAGGTCTGGGTCATCGTCATGCCGGCGTCGCCCATGGCCCGGGCGATGCCGAAGTCCATGACCTTGACGTTGCCCTGCCGGGTCAGCATGACGTTGGCGGGCTTGATGTCGCGGTGGACGATGCCCGCGCGGTGCGAGTACTCCAGCGCCTGCAGGATGCCGATGGTCATCTCCAGCGCGCGCTCCGGCAGGAGGCGGCGGCCGGAGTGCAGCAGCTCGCGGAGGGTCGAGCCCTCGACGTACTCCATCACGATGTACGGGATGGAGATGTTGTCGATGTAGTCCTCGCCGGTGTCGTACACGGCGACGATGGCGGGGTGGTTCAGCGAGGCCGCGGACTGGGCCTCGCGGCGGAAGCGCGCCTGGAACGAGGGGTCGCGGGCCATGTCCGCGCGGAGGGTCTTCACGGCGACCGTGCGGCCGAGCCGGGTGTCATGGGCCAGGTAGACCTCGGCCATGCCGCCGCGTCCGAGGACGCCGCCGAGCTCGTACCTGCCGCCGAGGCGACGAGGCTCTTCCATAGTTCCGACCCTCTCCCTCACCGGCCGGTGAGGATGTGACGTAGGTGTCCCCGCACGCACTGTTGGACGCTTGCCGCCGCCCCAGCGGTTCTGTGGCGCCGACACCGCGGCCGGAGCCGCGGCTTGGCAGTGGGTAGACCCGCTGCTGGCGGATACGCTACCGGGCGAACCCGCGGCAACCCGAACAGCCTGCCAGCTGAGACCAGACCGGTATGCATCGGAACGGTCCCACTGTGACGATTCCCTCAGGTCGGTGCCCGGCCCCCCGTGCTACTTGCCCTGGACCACCGCCTGCATGATGCTCTTCGCGATCGGCGCGGCGATCGAACCGCCGCTGATCTCGCTGCGGTCGTCGCTGCCGTTCTCGACCACGACCGCCACCGCGACCTGCTTGCCGTCGGCGCCCTTCGCGTAGGACATGAACCACGCGAACGGCAGGCCGCTGTTGTCCTGGCCGTGCTGCGCGGTACCGGTCTTGCCGCCGACCGTGACCCCGTCGATCTTCGCCTTGGTGCCGGTGCCGTTCTGCACCACCGACTCCATCAGCTGCTGGAGCTTCTGCGCCGTGCCGGCCGAGACCGCCTGGCTCATCACCTTCTCGGAGTGCTTGGAGACCACCGCGAGGGTGCTGGAGCGCTCCTGGTCGACCAGGTACGGCTCCATCAGGGTGCCGTTGTTGGCGATCGCCGCGGCGACCATGGCCATCTGCAGCGGGGTGGCCCGGGTGTCGTGCTGGCCGATGGCGTCCATCGCGGTGCCGTCGGGGGAGGAGTTCGTCGGGAAGACGCTGGTGGTGGCCCGGATCGGGACCTCCACCTTAGAGTTGTTGAAGCCGAACTTCTCCGCCTGCGCGCGCAGCTTCTGCCCGGTCAGCTCCGCGCCGATCTTGCCGAAGACGGTGTTGCAGGAGTAGTCCATCGCGGTCAGCAGGGTGGCGTTCTCGCAGGGCTCGGTCTTGCTGGCGTTCTTCAGCTCGATCTTGGTGCCCGGCAGGAGGTACGGGTTCGGGGTGTCGGTCTTGTCCTCGGGCTTCTGGAACTTCCCGTCCTCGAACGCGGCGGCCGCGGTGACCAGCTTGAAGGTCGAACCCGGGGGGTACGTCTCGCGCAGCGCCCGGTTCAGCATCGGCTTGTTCGGGTCGGCGTTGAGGTCGGTCCAGGCCTTGGCGTCCGCCGCCGAGCTGCCGGAGAAGGTGCCCGGGTCGTAGGACGGGGTGGAGACCAGCGCCAGGATCGCGCCGGTGCGCGGGTCGATCGCGACCGCCGCGCCCTTCTTGTTGCCGAGCCCCTCGAACGCCGCCTTCTGGGCCTTGGCGTCGATCGTGGTGACGACGTCGCCGCCCTTCTTGTCGTCACCGGTCAGCATGTCGAGGGTGTTGCGGAAGAACAGCCGCGAGTCGGTGCCGGCCAGGATGCCGTCCTCCAGCGACTCCAGCTGGCTCGTCCCGAAGGACTGCGAGGAGTAGCCGGTGACCGGGGCGTACATCGCGCCGTCGACCCAGCTGCGCTTGTACTTGTAGCGCAGGCCGTTGACGAAGTCGGAGTTGGTGACCGGCTGGCCGCCCACGATGATGTTGCCGCGCGGGTAGGCGTAGCGGTCGTACTTGTTCCGGTCGTTGTTCTTGTTGGTGGCCCAGGCGTGCGCCTGGACGCCCTGCACCCAGTTGGTCCGCACCATCAGGGCGAGGATCAGGATCAGGCAGAAGACCGCGACCCGGCGGATGGGCTTGTTCACGTGTCGATCCCTTTCAGGCCGCAGCCGGGGCGGTGGCCGGCTCCGGGTCGGCGGCCGGGCGGCGCGCACTGTCGCTGATCTTGAGCAGGATGGCGATCAGGCCCCAGTTCGCCACCACCGAGGAACCGCCCTGGGCGAGGAAGGGCATCGTCATACCGGTCAGCGGGATGAGGCCGGTCACACCGCCGGCGACCACGAACACCTGCAGCGCGAAGGCGGAGGACAGGCCCACCGCCAGCAGCTTGCCGAAGGGGTCGCGGGCGGCGACCGCGGTGCGCAGGCCGCGCTGCACGATCAGGCCGTACAGCAGGAAGATCGCCATCATGCCGGTGAGGCCGAGCTCCTCACCGAACGAGCCGAGGATGAAGTCGCTCTTCGCGGCGAACTGGATCAGCCAGGACCGGCCCTGGCCGAGGCCGGTGCCGGTGACGCCGCCGGAGCCGAAGGCCATCAGGGTCTGGCCGATCTGCTCGGAGGTGCCGGGCGGCGGCGGGTCGGCGAAGGCCGCCATCGGGTCGAGCCAGGAGTTGATGCGGGTCTGCACGTGCGACTCGACGGAGGCGACCACGGCCGCGCCGCCGAAGGACATCACCAGGCCGAAGACGATCCAGCTGGTGCGCTCGGTGGCGACGTACAGCATCACCACGAACAGGCCGAAGAACAGGAACGAGGAGCCGAGGTCGGTCTCGAACACCAGGATGAGGATCGACAGCAGCCAGACCACGATGATCGGGCCGAGGTCGCGCCCGCGCGGCAGGTACAGGCCCATGAAGCGGCGGCTGGCCAGCGCCAGGGCGTCCCGCTTGACCATCAGGTAGCCGGCGAAGAACACCGTCAGGATGATCTTGGCGAACTCGCCGGGCTGGATCGAGAAGCTGCCGATGTGGATCCAGATCTTGGCGCCGAAGTCGCCCGCCCGGGCCGGGAAGAACGCCGGCGCGGCGAGCAGCACCAGGGCCACCGCCATCGAGATGTACGTGTACCGCTGCAGGATGCGGTGGTCCTTCAGCAGCACCATGACGCCGATGAAGAACGCGATGCCCAGGCCCGACCACATCAGCTGGTTCGCGGCCGCCGGGAAGTTGTTGGACAGCAGCTTGCCGGCCTTGTCCAGCCGCCAGATCATCACCAGGCCGAGCCCGTTGAGCAGGGTCGCCAGCGGCAGCAGCAGCGGGTCCGCGTACGGCGCGAAGCGGCGCATCAGCACGTGCGCGACCAGCGCCAGGGTGCCCATGCCGAGGCCGTACGCCAGCATGCCGGCCGGCAGCGAGCCGTCCATGGCGAGGCCCACGTTGGCGTAGGCGAACATCGGCAGCACCACCGCGAAGCCGAGCATGGCGAGCTCGGTGTTGCGGCGGTTCGGCGCGTTCTGCGGGGTGATCGTGGTGTTGCCCCGCCGCAGGCCGCGGCGCTCGGTGGCGTTGTTGCTCAGGTCAAAGGTGCTCACGTGTAGGCCGCTCCCCGACGGCTGAGGCCCCTGGCGGGCTTGGTGCTAGGGGGTCGTCGGGCAGGAGCTTGCCAGCTGCTTCTCCTGCTCGGTCAGTTCGGGTGTGGTGCCGGGATTGCCGGTGCTCAGGGTGTCGGTGCTCGGGCTGGGGCTCGGGCTCGCCCCGGGGGCGGCGGTCTCGGACTTGAACCCGGCCGTGGTCAGCGCGGTGCCGGACACGGACGGGGAGGCGGACGGACTGGGGCTCGGGCTCGCCCCGGGCTGCGGAGTGCCGCCCTCGGCGGGCTTGGCGCCCTGCGCGACCTTCTTGCAGACCGCCGCCTGGGTTCCCAGGGTACGGACCTGCTCGCGCGCGTCCGCCAGGCTCTTGGCCTGGATGGTCTTCGTCACCTGCGTCCGCTGGTAGGTCGGCAGGAACTTGAGTTCGATGTCGGCGTGCGGCTCGTACACCGAGGACAGGCTCAGGCCGGCCAGCGACTGGTTCAGCCCGCGGTAGACCGCCACCCCGTCGCCGTCCGCGCCGACGTAGTACTGGTCCTGCGTCCACCGCCAGCCCACGTACCCGCCGCCGCCCAGCAGGCCGAGGACCGCCAGCACCGCCAGCGAGACCTTCAGCTTCCTGCCCTTGCGGCGGCGCCGGGACGGCCGCTCCTCGTCGTACCCGTCGTACGGCTGCGCCTCCGCGCCGTAGCCCTGCTGTGCGCCGTACTCGTCGTCGTAGCCCTCGGCCGGGCCGAAGCCGGCCGGGTCGTAGCCGTTGGCCGGACCGAAGGCGCCCTGCGGCGCCTGCGGGCGGCCGAGGCCCGCCGCACGGCCCGCCGGGGTGTTCAGCAGGTTGTGGTCGCCGTGGTGCGGCTGCGCCTCGGCGACCGCGCCGACCACCACGGGGATGTCCGCGAGCCGGCCGCTGAGCGTGTCGGTGGCGCCCACGTCGATGACGTCCGCCACGATGCAGGTGATGTTGTCCGGGCCGCCGCCGCGCAGCGCCAGCTGGATCAGCTCCTGGACGGTCTGCTCCGGGGCGTAGTAGCTCCCGAGCGTGTCCTCCAGGGTCTGGTGGCTGACGGGGCCGGACAGGCCGTCCGAGCAGATCAGGTAGCGGTCGCCGGCCCGCACCTCGCGGATCGAGAGGTCCGGCTCGACCTGGCCGCGGCCGTCGAGTGCCCGCATCAGCAGCGAGCGCTGGGGGTGGGTCTCCGCCTCCTCGGGCGTGATCCGGCCCTCGTCGACCAGCCGCTGGACCCACGTGTGGTCCTGGGTGATCTGGGTCAGCGAGCCGTCCCGCAGCAGGTACGCCCGGGAGTCGCCGATGTGCACCAGGCCCATCCGCTGGCCCGTCCACAGCATCGCGGTCAGGGTGCAGCCCATGCCCTCGAGCTGCGGGTCCTCCTCGACCATCTGCCGCAGCCGGTCGTTGGCGCCCTGCACGGCGTCTCCGAGCAGGGTCAGCAGGTCGGCGCCGGGAATGTCCTCGTCCAGCCGGACGATCGAACCGAGCACCTCCGAGGACGCGACCTCGCCGGCCGCCGCACCGCCCATGCCGTCGGCGACGGCGAGCAGCCGCGGACCGGCGTAGCCGGAGTCCTCGTTCCCCTCCCGGATCAGGCCCTTGTGGGAGCCGGCGGCGAAGCGCAGCACCAGGCTCATGCGGTCGCCGCCCCCTTCCGGGCCCGAGCGGTGGCGACCATGCCGCGGGCGCGCACGGCAGCGGCAGCGCGGAGGCCGCGCTCCCGGCTGGTCTTGGACGGGGTGGTGTCCCTCATGCGCCGCTACTTCCGCAGTTCGATGACGGTCCGGCCGATACGGATCGGCATTCCGGGCTGGAGCGGCATCGGTGCAGTGAGCCGCTGCCGGTCCAGATAGGTGCCGTTGGTGGAGCCTAGATCCTCGACCGTCCACTGCCCAGTCTGATCCGGGAAGATCCTGGCATGGCGGGACGAGGCGTAGTCGTCGTCCAGCACGATCGTGGAGTCGTGCGCCCGGCCCAGGGTGATCGTCTGCCCCTGCAGGGCGACGGTGGTGCCGGCGAGCGAGCCCTGCACGACCACCAGGTGGGTGGGCGCACCGCGGCGCTGGCGCGGCTGCGGCGGGGCGCCGGCCCCGCCCTGCTGGGGGGGACGGCCGGTGGACGCGGCGGCGGTCGGGGCGGTGCGCCGCGACGTGCGCGGGTTCACCTTCGTCCCGAACAGGTCGCTGCGGATGACCTGGACCGCGACGATGACAAACAGCCACAGCACGGCGAGGAAGCCCAGCCGCATGACCGTCAGGGTCAGTTCTGACATGAGTGGCCCGCTCTACCCTTCGACCTGTCGGTAGACGATGGTGGTGGACCCGAGGACGATTCGGGAGCCGTCGCGGAGCGTAGCGCGCTGGGTGTGCTGCCCGTCCACCACGATGCCGTTGGTCGACCCGAGGTCGAGCACCATCGCCGGCGTCCCCGGCCGGATCTCCGCGTGCTTGCGGGAGACGCCGGGGTCGTCGATCCGGATGTCCGCCTCGGTCGAGCGGCCGAGCACGCACGCGTTGCCCGTGATCTGGTGCCGGGTGCCGTTGACCTCCACCCAGCGGCGGGTGTTCGCACCACTGTGGCCGGCACCCGGGAAGGGGCGGACGTTGCCGCCGACCGCGGGCGGGCCCTGCGGAACCGGCGGGGGCGAGGCGGGCGGCGGCGGCGCACCGTACGGCGCCGCGCCCTGCTGCTGCCACGGTGCGCCGGGCGCCGGCGGGGTCGGACGCCGCTCGTAACCGCCAGGGGCGGCCGGCGGCTGCGGCTGCGCGGGCTCCTCGCCGGCGAGGGTGCGGCTGCGCACCCGGTACAGGCCGGTGTCCAGCTCGTCGGCCTTCTCCAGCGACACCTGGAGCGGGCCCATGAAGCTGTAGCGCTGCGCCTCGGCGTACTCGCGGACCATGTTGGCGAGCTCGTTGCCGAGCTGGCCCGCGTACGGGCTGAGCCGCTCGTAGTCGTGCGGGCTGAGCTCGACGATGAAGTCGTTCGGGACGACCGTGCGGTCGCGGTTCCAGATGGTGGCGTTGTTGTCGCACTCGCGCTGCAGCGCGCCGGCGATCTCCACCGGTTGGACCTCGGACTTGAACACCTTGGCGAAGGTGCCGTTCACGAGACCCTCGAGCCGCTGCTCGAACTTCTTCAGGACTCCCACGGGGCACCCCCTTCCAGGGCGTCGGCCGGGCCGCGCTCGCGGGCCGGGTTGCGGTTTTCCGTACTGATCGTATCCACGTCGGGCCCATCCGTACGGTTCCCCGGGAACGTGGTCCCGGGGCGTGAGACCGGGCACACCCCCCGCCACCTGCCCGGCGGGTGCCGGATCGGGCGGTGGCCCGGCGCGGACGCCGCCGCGGAACGGGCCGCGCGGCAAGCGGGGGGTACCCGCACGAGCCCCTCCTCATCCCTCGGTCACCCGTTCGTCCGCCCCGCAGGGGAGCGGCTGCACGGGTGGCGGGGAAACGGATTCGGAGGTAGCCCGCAGGCCGTGCTAATGTTTTCCACGTCGGAAGGGGCGCCCGAGAGGGAGCCGGACGGAAGACCCGGAGAGATACGGTAAGGTTCTCGACAGGTCGGAAGAGCGGCAAGCATCTTACGACAGCACCCATGCGCGGGTGGCGGAATAGGCAGACGCGCTGGATTCAGGTTCCAGTGCCCGAAAGGGCGTGGGGGTTCAACTCCCCCCTCGCGCACAGCGAAGCCCCGCAGATCTTCGGATCTGCGGGGCTTTTTCGTTGCCCGGCGCCGTTGTGCTGTGAGGCGGTGCCGCGCCCTCACCGGAGCAATGCCGACCGCTCGGGGGGATGCCGGGGCGGATTTGGGGGGAGTTCGGGCGAATTCCGGGATGTCGGCGTTCCGACAATGTCTCTGCCTGATAACAGCAGGTGCCCCCGAACGGTTCGTGTCGGCGCCGACTGGTAGAACATGCAGCGGAATTTCCGTCCGACAGTTCGATTGAAATGTCCGTTTGGCGCCGATGATGCCAACTCGGGCGTCTCCACGGGGGGTTGTACGTGGGGGTTCAGCCGGAAGACCGCTGCTGACGCGGCGCGCCGGCCTCTTGTCTTTCGATCGTGGAAACGACGTTCTGTCCGGAATTCCGCTCATATCCGCTGCATTGTCATCCCAAGGAGAACGCGGATGCTCGACCCATCGGGTCCGACCAGGACGCGAATGCGGGCGGCAGGACGTGCGACCACCCTTGCCGTCGCCACGGCCGCCCTGGTCACGGGAGCGGGCCTGCCCGTTCTCGCGACCGCCAACGCGGAGCCGGCCGCGGCCAAGCGCATCGGCTCCGCCCCCGTCGCGCCGAAGGGTGCCGTGAAGACGGCGGCACCGGCCGACGGCACCGAGCTCGACCTCAGCATCACCCTGCAGCCGAAGGACCAGACCGCGCTGACCACGTTCGTCAACGCCGTCTCCACCCCCGGCTCCCCGCTGTACAAGCACTACCTGGGCACCGGCGAGTTCGGTAAGCGCTTCGGCGCGGACCTGAACACCGTGGCGAGCGTCCGTGCGGCGCTCACGGCGGCCGGCCTCGAGCCCGGCGAGGTCGAGGCCGACGGCCTGACCATTCCGGTCAAGGCGACCGTTGCCGAGGCGAAGAAGGCGTTCAGCACCGACTTCGCCGGCTACCGGCTGACCGACGGCTCGTCCGCGATCGCCAACACCCAGGCCCCCGCCTTCCGCGGTGACCTGGCCCCGCGGATCGCGTCGATCACCGGCCTCAGCAACACGGTCAAGGCGGCTCCGCGCAGCGTCATGAAGTCGGCGCCGAAGGCCGCCAACACCCCGGCACCGACCGGGATGTCGGCCCGGAACATCAACGTCCACCCCCAGCTCTGCTCCTACTGGCGCGACGTCGCCACCTACTGGGGCGACAGCGAGGGAAGCCAGTACTACACCCCGCCGTCCCTGGCGAACGCGTACGACATGGACAACATGGCGGACGGTGCTTCCGGCGCGACGGTGGCGATCCTGGCGCTGGAGAACTACTCCACCTCCGCCGTCAACAACTGGCAGAGCTGCAACGGCACCAAGTCCGCGGTCAGCAACATCCGCGTCGTGGGCCAGAACGGGACGCCGCCGAACGGCAGCAACGAGGGCTGGGAGACGGCACTCGACATCGAGATGGTCGCCGGCCTCGCCCCCGGCTCCAACATCCTCGTCTACCAGGGCACGACCGACGAGGCCGGCGTGCTGGCGACCTACCGCCAGATCGTCAGCGACAACCGCGCCCCCGTCGTCTCCGTCAGCTGGGGCCGCTGCGACCTCGCGGGCTCCGACGCCGCCCTCAACCTGGTGCTGAAGCAGGCGGCCGCACAGGGCCAGTCGGTGGTCGCCGCCTCCGGCGACTCCGGTTCCACCGGCTGCTACTACGGCGACCCGTCGGACCCGTACGCCAAGACGATGTCCACCGACAACCCGGCCTCGCTGCCGTACGCGACGGGCGTCGGCGGCACCTCCCACACCGGCCTGAGCAAGTTCCCCGCGCAGAGCGTGTGGAACAGCTACGGCGGTGCCACCGGCGGCGGCGTCTCCAAGTACTGGAAGCTCGACGACGCGGTCAACCCGGCGGGCTCGATCGAGGGCCCCGGCTACAGCGCCGCCGTCTGCGGTGCTTCCGCAGGCCAGCACTGCCGCCAGGTGCCGGACGTGGCCGCCCTCGCCGACCCGGGCACCGGCTACTTCGTGCTCGGCGGCTACAACGCCAAGGGCCAGGCCCTGTACAGCATTTCGGGCGGCACCAGCGCCGCGGCCCCGCTGTGGGCGGCCATCATCGCCACGGCGAACGCCTCCAAGGAGTGCGCCGCCAACGGCCCGGTCGGCTTCCTGAACCCGGCCCTGTACAAGCTGGCCGGCAACAGCGCGGTCTTCACGGACGTGACCTCGGGCAGCAACGCCCTGGCGGCCGCCGGCTACTACGGCGGCAACTACAGCGCCGGCTACGGCTACGACCTGACGACCGGCCTCGGCTCCCCCAAGGGCCGCGGCATCATCCAGGCGCTCTGCCAGCAGCTGCCCTCGCAGCCGGCCGGCACCTACACCAGCGTCCAGCCGAAGCGACTGCTGGACACCGGTGCGCCGGGCGTCGCCTCCCGCACCGCCACCTCGCTGCAGGTGGCCGGCGCCGCCGGCAGCGGCGTGCCGTCCGGTGTCACTTCGGTGGTGCTGAACGTCACCGTGGCGAACACCAACGGTCCGGGCTACCTGACCGCGTGGCCGACCGGCAAGACGATGCCGCTCTCCTCCAACCTCAACTGGATGCAGGGCAGCGTCGCCGTCCCGAACCTGGTCACCGTGCCGGTGGGCACCGACGGCAAGGTCAGCCTGTTCAACGGCAGCTGGACCGGCTCCGCCCGCATGGTCGTCGACCTGATGGGCTACTACACCCCGGACAACGCCGGTGCGACGTTCAAGCCGCTGGCGCCGACCCGTCTGTTCGACACCCGCTACACGGGTGACGCGAACGTGGCGCAGGCCCCGCTGGGCGGCAAGCAGAAGATCGACGTGAAGGTCGCCGGCGGCGTCAGCGCCAAGGGTGCCCCGCTCGGCGTGCCGGAGACCGGCGTCACCGCGGTCGTGCTCAACACCACCGTGACCGGCGGCCAGGGCAACGGCTGGATGGCGGTCTACCCGACCGACCCGGCCTTCGTGGCGAAGTCGTCCAACCTGAACTGGACCAACGGCCAGACCGTGCCGAACCTGGTCGTCGTGCCGGTCGGCGCCGACGGCAAGGTGACCTTCTACAACGGCATGGACGGCGCGGTGAACGTGCTCGCCGACGTCTTCGGCTACTTCACCTCGGACGCCTCCGGCAGCAAGTTCCACGTCGCCGGCCCGAAGCGCATGGTGGACACCCGTACCGGCAAGGGCGCCGCCGCACCCGGCAAGATCGGCGACGGCAACGTGCTGCGCCTCGACCTGAACGACAACGGTGTGCTGTCCGGTGCGACCTCGGTCGTGCTGAACATCACGGTGACCAACACCCAGTGGGGCGGCTACCTGAACGCCTGGCCGGGCGGCACCGCGCGGCCTGCCTCGTCCAACCTCAACTGGACCGCGGGCAGCCAGACCATCGCCAACTCGGTGATCGTTCCGGTCAACAACGGCACGGTCGACATCGCCACCAACAGCCCGGCCGACGTCATCGTCGACCTGATGGGCTACTACAGCGCGAACTGATCCCCGATCGGTTCGGCAGGCACCGGGCGGCGTCCTCCCCTCGCGGGGAGGGCGCCGCCCTCGCGTGTGCCCGGGCTCAGTCCGCCGTCGCCGGGAGGGCGGCGCGGACGGTGAAGCCGCCGTCCGCGGTGGGGCCGGCGACCAGGGTGCCGCCGAGCAGCTGGGCGCGCTCGCGAAGACCCACCAGGCCGTGCCCGCCGCCCGGCAGGACGGGCAGCTCCGAGGCGCCGTCCGGCGGCGCGGCGTTGTGCACCTCGACCAGCAGCCGGGAGCCGCCGCCCACCACGCGGACGGTCACCGCGGCGCCCGGCGCGTACTTGGTGATGTTGGTCAGGGCCTCCTGGACCGTCCGGTAGGCGGCCCTCTCCACCGCCTCCGGCCACTGCCGACCGTCGGTGGGGAGGTCGCTGGTGACCGCGAGCCCGCTGCCGCCGATCAGCCGCGGCAGGTCGGCGAGGCGCGGCTGGGGGGCGAGCGGCTCGTCGTGCTGGACCCCGGCGGCGCGCAGCACGCCGACCATCTGCCGGAGCTCCTGCAGGGTGCGGACGGCGAGCTCGCGGATGGTCGAGGCGGTGTCCTTCGCGGCCGGGTCGCCGGTGGAGACCTGCAGTGCCCCGGCCTGGATGGAGATCAGGCTGACCTGGTGGGAGACCACGTCGTGCATCTCCCGGGCGAGCCGGGCCCGCTCGGTGGCCAGCACCCGCTCGGCGAGCAGCCGGCTCTCGCGCTGCTGCCCGCGGGTCAGCTCGTCCAGCCGGTCGGCGAGTTCCCGGCGGGTGCGGGCGAGCAGGCCGAGTGCGGCGGGGCCGGCCGCGAGCATCACGCACTGGATGGCGTAGAGCGCGTTGTCCCGGTCGAGCGCGAGCGGGTGGTCGGAGAGAGGCCAGTGGAAGAACTCGACGAGGGCGAAGGCGGTGGCGCAGACTGCGGTGACCCGCAGCGCGGCCCGCTGGGCGGCGACCGAGTAGACCGCGGTCATCGGTGCGATCCAGATGTAGTTGACGAACGCCCCGGGCAGGGTCAGCAGCAGCACCGTCACCGGGAAGCGGCGGCGCAGCAGCAGGGCGAGCGCGGCGAGCACCGACAGCGCGGCCTCCCACCAGCGCGCGCCCTTGGAGACCAGCGCGGCGTCCAGCAGGGAGACCAGCACCGGCAGCAGCAGCATCAGCCAGGTCGCGGTGCACCAGGCCGGGAGTGCTCTCGGGCCGGTCATGCGCCGGGGTTGCCCTGGCTGCGGACGAGGCCGGCGCGGTGCGCGACGACGGCGGCCTGGACGCGGTTGGCCGCGCCGAGCTTGGCGAGGATGGCGCTGATGTGGTCCTTGACGGTGCCGGTGCCCAGGTAGAGGCGGTCGGCGATCTCGGCGTTGGACAGGCCCTCGCCGAGCAGCGCGAGGACGTCGAGCTCGCGGCTGGTGAGCTGGCGGGCGAGCGCGGCGGCGTCCGCGTCGGGGCCGCCGCCCTCGACGTAGCCGCTGATCACGGTGCGGGCGACGGTCGGCGAGAGCATGCTGCCGCCGGCGGCGAGCACCCGCACCGCGTGCACCAGCTGCTCGGGCGCGGTGTCCTTGAGCAGGAAGCCGGCGGCGCCGGCGCGCAGGGCGGTGCCGATGTACTCGTCGGTGTCGAAGGTGGTGAGCATGGCGACGGCCGGCGGGTCGGGCAGGGCGCGCAGCCTGCGCAGCACGCTGATGCCGTCCAGGTCGGGCATCCGGATGTCGAGCAGGACGACCTGCGGCCGCAGGTCGACGGTCTGCTGCTCGGCCTGGCCGCCGGAGCAGCCGCCGACCACCTCCAGGTCCGGGGCCGATCCGACGATCAGGCCGAGGCCCGATCGGACGAGGACCTCGTCGTCCACGATCAGGACGCGGATCGGTGGCATGGCTCTCCTCGGGCGTGCGCGGCTCTCTTCGAGCCTAGGGGTCGGCGGCCGGCGGTTCGGTCCACCGGCGGGGTGGACACCCCCGCCGATCGGCGGGGGTCCGAATCGGCTACCGGATTCACGCAATTCTCATCCGGGGTGCGGAACCATGGAACACGGAGCCCCCTGTGGGCCCTGGCCGCTCGGAGACCGGGTGTGCGGGCCGCTCCGTCCCTCCGCGGGTGTCGTACGGATGCGTCCCCCACGTTGATCGTCTGGAATTGGAGCTGTGTCCACTGTGAAGCCGGCGCCCACCGCCGTTCCCGCCGCGCAATTCGGAGCACGTGCCGGGCTGCTCGCCCGCTGGCGGCCGCGAGCCGCTGCGGGCACGGTCTGGTACCTGAGGCTGCTGGCCCTGCTCAACCTGGTGGCGGTGCTCGCCGTCCCGTTCCGGGACCAGGTGCAGGAGCACAACGAGGGCGAGTACTTCACCCCCTACCTGCTGACGGCGGGTCTGACCACGGTGCTGCTGTCGCTGTTCCTCGCGGTGGCGATGCGTCGGCGCAAGCGGGCCGCGTGGATCTTCAACGCGGTGGTGTCCGGGCTGTTCTCGGTGCTGTACGTGCTGCTGATGCTGCTGCCGGGCGGCGGGTTCGCGGACCACCCGCTGAACTACGTCTCCACCGTGCTGACCGTCGGCTTCTTCCTGGCGCTGCTGATGGGCCGCCGCGAGTTCATCTCCAAGGGCGACCGCTCCAACCCCAAGACGGGGGTGGCGACCTTCTTCGGCGGGCTGCTGCTCGGCGGCGTGGTCGGTGCGGCGCTGGTGCAGCTGACCAACACCATCCACGGCGCCGGCTTCGGCACCAGGTTCGGCTACGCGGTGGCCCGGATGGTGACCATCACCCCGTCCGGCCGGCTGGCCGACGAGATCGCCGTGCCGACCTGGGTGAACGCCTTCATCAACGCCATGGGCGCGGTGCTCTTCCTGCTGGTGCTGTACCTGGCCTTCCGCAGCCCGCGCGGCCAGGAGCTGCTGACCGCGGCCGACGAGGTGCGGCTGCGCGAGCTGCTGGACCGGCAGGGCGAGCGGGACTCGCTGGGCTACTTCGCGCTGCGCCGGGACAAGGCGGTGATCTTCTCGCCGTCCGGCAAGGCGGCGGTCGCCTACCGGGTGGTCGGCGGCGTCTCGCTGGCCTCCGGCGACCCGATCGGCGATCCGGAGGCCTGGCCCGGGGCGATCGACGCCTGGCTGCAGGAGGCCCGCGAGCACGCCTGGGTGCCGGCCGTGATGGGCGCTTCAGAGGAGGCCGGCGTGATCTACGCCCGGCACGGCCTGGACGCCCTGGAGCTGGGCGACGAGGCGATCGTCGAGATCGACGAGTTCTCGCTGGACGGCCGGGCCATGCGGGTCGTCCGGCAGGCGTACAACCGGGTCAAGCGGGCCGGGTACACGGTGCGCATCCGCCGCCACGAGGAGATCCCCGACGAGGAGATGGCGGCGCTGCTGGACAAGGCCGACCACTGGCGGGACGGCCAGACCGAGCGCGGCTTCTCGATGGCGCTCGGCCGGCTCGGCGACCCGGACGACGGCCGCTGCGTGATGCTGGAGTGCCACGACGGCGACGGCGAGCTGCGCGCGCTGCTGAGCTTCGTCCCGTGGGGCCGCAACGGCCTCTCGCTGGACCTGATGCGCCGGGACCGCGACAGCGAGAACGGCCTGATGGAATTCATGGTGATCGAGCTGCTGCAACGCGCCGACGAGGTCGCGCTGGAGCGGGTGTCGCTGAACTTCGCGATGTTCCGTTCCGTTTTCGAGCGCGGCTCGCGGCTGGGCGCCGGGCCGGTGCTCCGGCTCTGGCGCTCCGTGCTGGGATTCTTCTCGCGCTGGTGGCAGATCGAGTCGCTGTACCGCGCCAATGCGAAGTACCGCCCGATCTGGGAGCCGCGTTATCTGCTCTTCGAGAAGAGCAGCGAGATTCCGCGCATCGGTATCGCGAGCGCCCGCGCCGAAGGCTTCATCACGGTGCCGAGTCTGCCCGCACTGTTCCGTCGCCGGCATGTCCGGGCCGCCGCCGCACAGGCGCTGCCCGGCGGGGGGCCGGCGGCGGAGCGGGACGGGAAGGGGTAGTCCCTCCGCCGGGGGGCGGAGGGCCGCCGATCGGGGGGTGCCACCCGCCGGATCGGTAACCCCCCTCCATCTTGAGTATGATCCGCGATTCGCCTCGCAAGGTGACGCGCTCCTTTTCCCCCGTCCCTACCGTGGAAGTACGGCCGGAGAATCCCGGCCCTACGGGAAATGTCCCGGGAATTGCACGGCGGGGCGTCGAGGGGGGCGTCCGGCCGAAAAGCGGACGGGGAGATTCAGCGGTGGAGCGGACGGCTCGTACGGGGGGCGTGCGGAAGGGCCCGGCGCCGGTGGCGGTCAGGGCGGCCGCGGCCGAGTGGGGATCGTTGTTCGGCACCGTCCGCGACCATGTGCGGCGGCACCGGTTCGCCTCCGTCCCGCTGGCCACCGCGGCCACCCTGCTGGTGCTGGCCTTCTCGGTGGTCCAGCACCTGCCGGGCGGCGAGCGGCTGGTCACCCAGGTCGGGGTGGTGCGGGCCGCGCTGCCGCTCGGGGTCTCCCTGCTGAGGACACCGCTCTCGCTGTACGTGCCCGCGCTGGACCTGCCGGTCTGGGGGGCGCTGGTGCAGGTGTTCCTGGTGTTCGGGATCGCAGAGATCGTCATCGGCCGACGCCTCACCGTGGCCGTCGCCTACGCCTGCACCCTCGCCGGGACGCTGTTCGCACGGATCGGCGTGCAGCTCGGGCCGGAGCACCTCTTCGGCCTCCCGAGCGCGGTCGGCCACGTGCGGGACACCGGGCCCTCGGCCGCGGTGGTGGCGCTCGCGGTGTGCGTGGCGATCCGCTGCCGGGCCTGGTGGACGGGCGGGGCGGTGGTGCTGGCGATGGTCGTGGAGGCCGTGCTGCTGCCCAACCTCGCCGGCCTGGAGCACGTGGTGGCGGTGCTGGTGGCCGGCCTGATCGCCGCCTCGCTGGAGGTGTTCGGCCAGTTCTGGCCGCGGGTGCTGGCGGGCGTCGGCGCGGCGGCCTCGGTGGCGGCCGAGGCCGGGCCGCGGGCGGCGGTGCCGGCGGCGCACTGACCGGTCAGGCCCGGGGCAGCGCCAGTTCGAACCAGACGACCTTGCCGACCGCCTTGCGGGCGGTGCCCCAGCGCTCGGCGAGCTTGCTCACCAGGTTGAGGCCGCGGCCGTGCTCGTCCAGCGACTCGGCCGGCTCCAGCGACGGCAGGTTGTGGTTGTCGTCGCTGACCTCGACCAGCAGCTTGTCCACCCGGATCAGCTGCAGCTGGACGTGGTCCCTGGCGACCCGGACGGCGTTCGTCACCAGCTCGCTGACCAGCAGCTCCACCGTGTCGGTGAGGGCGGTCAGCCCCCAGCCGGCGAGCCGGTCCCGTACCAGGGCGCGGGCCCGGCGCACCTCCTCCTCCGAGACGCCGAGCTCCCAGGTCGCCACCTCGCTCGGCGGGACGCCGTCGAAGCGGGCGACCAGCAGGGCGACGTCGTCGGCCCGGTCGTCCGAGTGCAGCCGCTCCAGCACGGTGTCGCAGGCCTCGTCCGGGGTCTGCTTGGGGTCGATCAGGTTGCCGCACAGCGCGGCCAGGCCCTCTCCTATGTCGCCCCCGCGGACCTCGACCAGGCCGTCGGTGCACAGCACCAGCATCGAGCCGTCCGAGACGTCGATCCGCTTCGCCACGAACGGGACGCCGCCGACGCCGATCGGCGCGCCCTCCGGGATCTCCAGCAGCTCGCCGCGGCCGTCCGGGTGCACCAGCACCGGCGGGACGTGGCCGGCGCTGGCCAGCTCGCAGGTGCGGTTGATCGGGTCGTAGACCGCGTACAGGCAGGTCGCCAGGTGGTCGTCGCCCAGCTTGTGCGCCAGGTTGTCCAGGTGGCGCAGCAGCTGGCCGGGCGGCAGGTCCAGTGCGGCGAGGGTCTGCATGGCGGTGCGGAACCGGCCCATCGCGGCCGCCGAGTGCAGTCCGTGGCCCATCACGTCGCCGACCACCAGGGCGACCCGGCTGCCGGGCAGCTGGATGGCGTCGAACCAGTCGCCGCCGACCTCGGCCCGGGAGTCGCCCGGCAGGTAGCGGTGGGCGATCTGCACGCCCGGGATGCGCGGCGGGCGGGTCGGGATCATGGAGCGCTGCAGGGTGGTGGCGACCCGCGACTCCGCCCGGTGCAGCCGGGCGTTGTCCAGCGACAGCGCGGCCCGCGCCGCCAGCTCCTTGAGGGTCGCCGCGTCCGACTTGTCGAAGGGCGACCGGTCGGACAGCCGCAGCAGCTTGAGGATGCCGAGCACGGTGCCCCGCGCCGACAGCGGCAGCACCAGCATCGAGCGGCCGACCACCACCGGGACGAGGTCCGGGCCGCCGCCGAGCGAGGCCGCGTAGTCCACCGCCACGTCCGGGTCGATCACCGGCACCAGCACCGGCTGGTTCTCCTGCAGGGCCAGGCCGGGCGGGGTGGAGCGGGGCATCGCGAGCAGCGCGCCCTCGTCCAGGACGTGGTCCCAGTGGCCGGGGGAGCTGTTCACCGCGCGGGCCACCCGGCGCAGCATCGTCCGGTCGTCGGGGCGTTCGTCGGGCAGCTCCGAGTCGGAGATCAGCCCGTCGAGGAGGTCCACGCAGGCGAAGTCGGCGACCCGCGGGACGAGCACCTCGCACAGCTCGCGGGCGGTGGTGTCGAGGTCCAGGGTGGTGCCGACCCGGTTGCCGACCTCGCTCAGCAGGGCCAGCTGCTCGCCGGCCTGGCTGACGGTCAGCACCTCCACGGACGGCGGCGCCGGCGGGGCCGGCACCCCGGGCACCTCGGGGCGGTGGGCGTCCGGCCCGTCCGGTCCGCCCTGCGGCGGAGCGGACCCCACGGCGGTGCGGTCGGGCGCGGTGCCGTTGGCGATGGACTCGATGGCGGGGCCTCCCTGGCTCTGGCCGTTCGCGGTGGCCGCCCCGGACTCGCGCTGCCCGGGCACGGTGGTGCCGATGGCCCGCCCGTCGTCGGCGCCGCGCGCCGCGCCCGCGGAGAGGACCTGCAGGCCGATGGTGCCGCGCCCGCCGGGCGCCGCCGGATCGGCCGGGCGGCGGGCCGCCCGCGGCCGGTCGGCCCGCTGCTGCGGCGTCGGGTAGCGGCGGACCAGCCCGGCCGCGACCCGTGCCGCACCGCGGCCGGTCGGCTCGTAGGGGAGGACGGGGAGTCTGGTCGCGGCGTCCACCCAGAGCGCGGGCACGCCGACCGCGGCGACCTGGTCGAGCAGCCGGCGGCGGCGCTCCTGGGAGCCGCGCGGCAGCAGACTCTCGAACGGCACCGCGCCGGAGCGGCCGACCGGGGCGAAGGCGGGGGCGACCCGGTGGAAGGCACCGGTCGCGGCCGGCGCCGCCGCGTACGCGAGCAGCCGCTCGCCGAGGGCGATCCGCGGGCCGCCGGCGCGCAGCGGGCGGGCGTCCGCGGCCAGGGCGAGCAGGCTGCGGCCGGTCGGTTCGACCAGGGGGTAGGCCCACCAGATGACGTCGCGCAGCCGCTCCTCCCGGTCGACCACGGCCATCGAACCGGCCCAGGCGGTGTCGAGCTGGGTGAGGTCGTCGAGCGTGTCCAGGGCGTCGCAGCGCCGGGCCGGTGCGCCCGGGCGGGGCGAGCCGGTCTCCGGCCGGGGCTCGACGCCGGGCAGCAGGCCCGAGGCGGTACGGCCGCAGGCGACCTCGGCCCGGTGGCCGAACAGCTCCTCGGCCGCGCGGTTCCACAGGGCGATCCGGCCGTCCGGATCGACCATCACCGCGGCCACGCGCAGCAGGGCGACCACTCCGGAAGGAGGGTCACCCGTGCGGTCTTCGGCGGTCGGTGTGGAGTTCGGCTCGTCCACCATGGATTCGGTCTGCTCCCGCCTGGCCGCCGTGCCTGGGGGCGGCCGTCGTGTGGGGGCGGCGGCGTACTGGACCTCGTCTCCTGCCGCTCCTGTGTGTCCCGTCTGTTGTACGCCTGCACCCGTGCGGCACTGGGGCGTGCCTGCGGTGCAGCACCGGTGCGTCCTCCAGCGAAGCACGTGCGAGGGCGGCTTCGACAGCGAATCGCGGAGATTCCTCGGTATCAGTTACATGTCATTGGGTGAGCGCCCGTGTGCGCTGCGAGTTCAGTCGGACGGGGTACCCGGACGGAGCCTCCGCGTCCGGTCCGCACCCCCCGGTAGGGTGGCAGGCTCGGAAACCGGGTGCATGCGGAGGCGGACTGGTGAACGCGGAGAGCCCCGTCCAGTGGAGCGATCACGAGCGGCTGCTGCTGGAGGAGCGGGTCGCCGCTGCCGAGCTGGCCTGGCTGACCCTCGACGTCGACGTCGAAACCCTCCGGGTGGAGATCGACAACTTCGCCCTCGTCCACCACCGGCTGCTCGGCCCGCTCTACGCCAGCCTCGACGAGCTGGACGCGCTGATCGCCGAGACCGTCGCCGCCCGCAGCGGCGATCCGGAGGCGCTGCGCCGCGCCGCCGAGGCCCGCAGCCGGGTCGCCGAGCCGGACGACCCGGCCGCCGCCGACCTCGCCCCGGAGCCGCCGGCCGCCGCGAAGGTCCGCCCCGACCGGGACGCCCAGCGGATCTACCGCGACCTCGCCCGCCGCGCCCACCCCGACCTGACCACCGACCCGGCCGAGCAGGAGCGCCGCTCCGCCTTCATCGCCCGGGTCAACGAGGCGTACGCGCAGGGCGACAACGCCGCCCTGGAGGAGCTCGCCGGGGAGTGGTCCACCGCCCCCGAGAGCGCGCCCGCCCCCGACTCCCCCGAGCGCCCGGACTGGCTGCTGCGCCGCCTGGAGTGGCTGACCGCGCGGATCGGCCAGCTCGCCGCCGAGCAGGTCCGGCTGGAGCGCACCCCGATGGGCGAGCTGCTGCTGCTGGCGCCGCAGGAGCCGGAGCGACTGCTGGAGGAGCTCGCCGAGCAGCTGCTCGGCCGGGCCGCCGAGCGGCGCGCCGAGCTGGAACGGCTGCTCGGCGGCGCCGATCCGCAGGGGCCGCACTCCGGCGGTCGGCACAATGGAGGGGAGGACCCCTCCCAGCACCGTTCCCGCCCCGACTCCCAGGAGAACCCGACGATGTTCGCGCAAGCGCTGCCCACCACCGACGCCGCGTCCGTGCCGGCCGACGCCGCCCTGCTCGACGTCCGCGAACAGGACGAGTGGGACGCCGGCCATGTGGACGGTGCGCTGCACATCCCGATCGGCCAGGTGATCGCCCGGCTCGGCGAGCTGCCCGACGAGAAGCTGTACGTGGTCTGCCGGGTCGGCGGCCGGTCCGCGCAGGTGGTGCAGTACCTGGTCGCGCAGGGCCGCGAGGCGGTCAACGTGGACGGCGGCATGTTCGCCTGGGAGGCGGCGGGCCGCCCGATGGTCGGCACCGACGACCGGGCACCCTTCGTCCTCTGACACCTCCCGCACGGCGCCGGGGCCGGTACGCGGCCCGGCGCCGTGATCCTCCTGTCGTCCGGCGCCGCGGTACGGCAGGATGGCCGGCAACCGTCGCCGCAGGGCAGCCGCAGGGGAGGAGACCGCCGTGCGCACCTGGTCCACCCCCGCCCTCGCGGTGATCTGCCTGTCCGGGGCCGGCATGCTCGGCGGCACCGCGCTCCTGCTGGGCGTGCTGTTCCTGCACAACGCCCCGCCCAATGCGCTCTCGCAGCAGTACCGGGAGCAGCTCGACGGGATCGTCTACCCCGAGTTCGAGCAGAACTGGAAGCTGTTCGCGCCCAATCCGCTGCAGCAGAACGTCACCGTCGACGCCCGGGTGCAGACCATCGCCGAGGACGGCGAGGTGCACACCCGCGACTGGGTCGGCCTGACCGCCCGGGACGCCGCCGCGATACGCCACAACCCGGCGCCCAGCCACGTCGACCAGAACATGCTGCGCCGCGCCTGGGACTTCTACGAGTCCACGCATCCGACGGAGGAGGGCGCGCCCGCGCCCGGGCAGCGCGGCAAGCTCGCCGAGGAGTACCTCAAGCGAATAGCCCTGCAGCGGTTCGGCCGCACCGCCGGCGGCGAGCGCATCCTGCAGATCCAGTTCCGCTCCGCGGCGGTGGCCGTGCCGCCGCCCGCGTGGAGCACCGAGCAGCCCGCGGAGCCCGCCGCGCCGCAGGAACTGCCCTGGTGGCCGGTGGACGAGGACGACTACCGGGGGCTGCTGTGAGCGAGACCCGCACCACCGCCGAGACCGCCGAGACCGCCGCCCCCGCCGACGAGCGGGCACCCGCCGCGGCGGCCGTGCCGCCCACCCGCTTCGAGCGCTTCTTCGACGCCTTCACCGGCACTGTCTTCGGCCGCCACCAGGCCGCCGTGGTGCGGATCGGCTTCGGCCTCGCCTGGCTCGGCTTCCTGCTCCGCGAGTGGCCCCACCGCCGGGTGCTGTACGGGGACAGGTCGCCCTGGTCGGCCGAGCTCTCCGACGGGCTGCTGTCGGCCACCCACGCCTTCACCGTGCTCTCCTGGTCGGACGGCCGGCTCTGGTTCGAGACCGTCTACCACCTGGGGATCGCCGCAGCGGTGCTGATGGTGCTGGGCTGGCGCACCCGTGCCACCGCCGTGCTGTTCGCCGTCACCGTGCTCTCCCTGCAGAACCGCAATGTGCTGGTCGGTGACGGCGGCGACAACGTCGTCCACCTGATGGCGATGTACCTGGTGCTCGTCCGCTCGGGCCTGGTGTGGTCGCTGGACGCCCGGCGCCGGGCCCGCCGGCCGCCGCGCCCGCCGGGGAGGTGCGGGCGGTGGCGGACGCGCTGGCCACCATGCTGCACAACTGCGGCATGGTGATCATCGCCGCACAGGTGGTGCTGATCTACTCCACGGCGGGCTGGTACAAGGTCCAGGGCTCCCGCTGGCAGAACGGCACCGCCCTGCACTACCCGCTGCACCTGGACTACTTCACCCCCTGGCCGGAGCTGTCCGCGCTGCTCGGCTCCAGCCTGCTGATCACCTTCGTGCTCAGCTACGGCACGGTCGTCCTCCAGGTCGCCTTCCCGTTCACCCTGGTCAACCGGCGGCTGAAGAACGTGCTGCTGGCCCTGATGATCGCCGAGCACTCGGCGATCGCGGTCGTCCTCGGCCTGCCGTTCTTCTCGCTGGCGATGATCGCCGCCGACCTGGTGTTCCTGCCGACCGGATTCCTGCTGCGGCTGGGCGCCGTACGCCTCCCGGCCGGGTGGCGCCGCAGCGCCTAGACTGCCCGATATGCCCTGGTCCGTTGCGCTTCGTGACACTGCGAAGGCCGGACTGGTCCCGGCACGCGAACTCTCCGACCCGCGGCGGTCGCTGCGCGGGGCGGTGGCCGTCGCCCTGGTGGTCTTCCCGGTGCTGGCCGTCGCCGGGACGGGGCCCGCCACCTCCGCCGCGATGGGCGCCTTCATCGCGGGCACCGCGACCTTCCAGCGCACCTTCCGCCCCCGGGCGGGGCTGGCGGCCGCAGCCGGCCTGGGGCTCGGCATCAGCACCTTCCTCGGGTACGCGGCGGTGGGTGTCCCGGGCGCCTTCCCCGTCCTGCTGGCCGTCTGGTCGTTCGGGGCGGGCATGATCTGGGCGATCGGTTCGACCGGCGGCACCGTCGCCGCCACCACGGTCTCCGTCATGCTGGTCGTCGTCCAACTGCCCGTCAGCATCCCCACCGCGGTGGGCCACGGCCTGCTCTGCGCGCTCGGCGGCGCGGTGCAGGCGCTGACCGGCGCCCTGTGGCGGGTCGACCCCTGGCGGGGCCACCGCGACGCCCTCGCCGACACCTACGCCGAACTCGGCGACTACGCCCGCCGACTGCGCCACGACCCGGTCGCGATCGTCGACCCCGAACCCTTCATGACCGCCCGGCGGGCCGGCGCCCTGACGGCCTGGCAGGCCAGGCACCGCCCGCCCGAGCTGAACGGGCTGCGTGCCGTCGCCGAGCACATCCGCCCTGCGCTCGCCGCGCTCGCCGACCCCGCGGTGGGCGCCCCCGCGGAGGGTCCCGGCCGGGACCGGGCCCGGGAGATCCTCGCCGCGGCCGCCGAGCTGCTGGACGCCCTGGCCGCCTCCGTCCGGGCCGCCGAGGCGGTGCGGCCGCCGACCGGCACCCCCGCACTCACCCTGGCCGAGGCCGCCGAGAGCCCCGAGCTGCCCCGGGCGGCCCGCCGCTCGGCCGAGCGGCTGGCCACCCAGATCAGCCGGGCGGTGGGCGCGCTCGACCGGCAGGACCGCTCCGCCGTCCGTACGCCGCAGCGCCGCCGCCCGTCGTTCTGGCAGGTGGTGCCGGTCGGCTTCGCGACCGTCAGGCGGCAGCTCCAGCCGCGCTCCGCGGTCTTCCAGCACGCCGTCCGGCTGTCCTGCGTGGTCACCCTCTCCTACCTGGCGGCGCGGCCGCTCGGGCTGCACCACGGCTACTGGGCGCCGCTGACCGCGGCCATGGTGATGCGCCCGGACTTCGCGCAGACCTTCAGCCGGGGCGTGGCGAGGCTGGCCGGCACGGTCGTCGGCGTGGCCGTCAGCACCGCCGTCGTCCAGGTGCTGGACCCGGGGCCGTGGCTGTCGACGGCGCTCGCCGTGGTGTGCATCTTCGGCGCCTACCTGACCATCCGCACCGGGTACGCGTTCACCACCGCCTGCGTCTCCTCCTACGTGGTGTTCCTGCTCGGGCTGCAGGCCGGCGATCCGCTGGAGACCGCGCTGGAACGCGTCCTGCTGACCCTGCTCGGCGGCGCGATCGCGCTCGGCGCCTACGCGCTCTTCCCGACCTGGCAGACCGCCAGGCTCGCGGAGCGGCTCGCCGAGTGGCTCGCCGCGGCCGGCCGCTACGGGGCCGCGGTGATCGGTGCGTACGGCGACCCGGCCGGGCGGGACGACCGGGAGGTCCGCGACGCCCTGCTGGACGCCCGCGAGGCCCGGGCCGAGCTGCTGGAGGCGATCGAGCGGGCCGACGCCGAGCCCGTCCGGCACGCCGACCGGCTGCCCGACCTCTCCCGCAAGCAGCTCGACCGGGCCCGCACCGCGGTCGGACTCCTCGCCCGCAGCGCCGTCCTGATGGAGGCCCACCTGCCCGGCGCCGGCAGCCGGCCGGTGCCCGGCGCCGCCGACTTCGCCGAGGAGCTCCGCTACTCCACCGCGATCGCGGCGGCCGCCGTGCTGATCGGCGAGCAGGTCGACTTCGACGGGCTGCGCAACGCCTATGCCCGCTGGGACGGTCGCCCGGACCGCGGGGCGGAACGCTCCACGGCCGGGCACACCGACGCCCCGGGCGCCGGCCAGGACGACCGGGACGCGCTCGCCCGGGCCGGCGCCAAGCTGATGCTGCAGGCCCTGGGCGACCTCGAGAAGGCCGTCCGGCCGCGCCGCGTACCCTCGGGGACGTGAGCGAGACCGGAGTGCCCCACGAGGGCGAGCAGTACGACGACGCCTTCGTGCAGACCGCCGACGACCGCGAGATCGGCGTCGGCCCGCATCCCGGGCCGTGGCCCGAGGGCGACCACTGGGACCGCGAGCTGCTGGCCGCCGGCGACCGCCGCAACGTGGTCGACCAGTACCGCTACTGGACCCGCGAGGCGATCGTCGCCGACCTGGACACCCGCCGGCACGGCTTCCACGTCGCGGTGGAGAACTGGCAGCACGACTTCAACATCGGCTCGGTGGTGCGCACCGCCAACGCCTTCCTGGCCGAGCAGGTGCACATCGTCGGCCGGCGCCGCTGGAACCGCCGCGGTGCCATGGTCACCGACCGGTACCAGCACGTGCGCCACCACGAGTCGGTGGCCACGCTGGCCGCCTTCGCCGCCGAGCGGGGGCTGCCGGTCATCGGCATCGACAACCTGCCCGGCGCGGTGCCGCTGGAGACGTACGAGCTGCCGGAGCGCTGTGTGCTGCTGTTCGGGCAGGAGGGCCCGGGGCTGACCGCGGAGGCCTGGGAGCACTCCTCGGCGGTCTGCTCGATCGCGCAGTTCGGCTCGACAAGGTCGATCAATGCGGGGGCGGCCGCCGCCATCGCCATGCACGCCTGGATCAGGGTGCACGGGAACGGCGCCGGCCGCCCGTGACGGCGGCTCAGCCGAACAGCAGCCGCCAGGTGTGCGGACCGGGGTAGCCGTCCGCCTCGGCGCCGCGCCAGCCCTGGGCGAGCTGGAACGCCTCGACGTTGCGCCGGTCGCCCTCGGTCCACTCCGGGCCCGGGCCCACCGCGTAGTACGCGCCGAAGCCCTTGCGTACCAGCTGCTCGCCGAGCAGTGAGACGGCGGCGTTGACCTTCCCCGGACCGAAGGCGTCCACCCCCGGGAAGGCCGGAGCCGCGGGAGCCCCCGGCAGCCGCGGCACGGTCGGCACCGGCGGCACCGTCGGCACCGGCGGCACCGGCGGCACCGGCGGCACGGGAAGCGGGGGCGGCACCGGCAGCGGTGCGGCCGGAATGGCGCTGCCCCGGCCGCTCACCAGCAGCGCCCAGGTGTCCTTGCCCGGCAGGCCGTCCGCCTCCGTGCCGCGCCAGCCCTGGGCGAGCTGGAACGCCTGGGTCGCCAGCCGGTCGGTCTCGCTCCAGGCCGAGTGCGGCCCCTCGGGGTAGAACCGCCCGCCGCCGCGGGCGACCAGCATCTCGCCGAGCCGCTTGACGTAGGGGTTGGTCTGCCCGGGGCCGAACCAGCCGAGGCCGGGGAAGGCCGCCTCGTCCGTGGTGGCCGCGAGCCCGCGGTAGCGGTAGGGCAGGTAGGAGCCGGAGTGGTTCCAGTACGCGTAGGGGGTGCTGCGCCGGATCGTGTTGGGGCTGGTCTGCTCGTAGGCCGTGTAGCGGGTGTGCGAGGAGTCCGTCCAGCCGCCGAAGAGGACGGCGTGCGAGCCGCCCTGCGGGCTGGAGGAGTCGTTGTAGATCAGCGCGTCGCCGGGCTGGAGCTCGTCCTTGCCGATCCGGTCGGCGAAGTTGGGCAGCGTCCAGGTGGTCTGGCTGCTGCCGAGGCCCCAGGCCATCGAGATGAAGCCCGAGCAGTCCTGCCGGTAGCCGTCGGACCAGTAGCGGCTCATCGAGTACGGCACCTTCTGGTCCACCCAGCGCTGGGCACGGGCGATGATCTCCTCCCGGGTGGTGGCGCGCTGCAGGGCCCGCGGTTGCTCGGCCTCGGCGCCGAACGGGCCGGCGACCTCGCCCTGCGGGGTGGTGGGTGCGGGGCTGTCCGCGGCGGCGGCCCGCGGGGCGGCGGCTATGGCGCTGGTGGCACCGCCGAGCGCGGTGCCGACCGCCGCGACCAGGACGGCGGCTCGGCGGGCGCCGTGGACGGCCGGCCGCCCGTCGGGGCGGTGGGCGGCGTGCGACCGCGCGAGGCGGCGGGCGCCGCAGCCGCGGCAGCTGCAGCGGTCGTCCGGCTCGACCTCGGTGAACTCCATCAGCACGGTTGGGTCCCTTCCTCGTTGTGCGGGAGAGGGATGTGTTCCACCGTCAGCCGACGGAATATCACCTGTTAAGTAACAAAATATTACAAGCCGGTGAAGAGATGTCGGACGGAACCGTCGGGGTGTCAGCCCCGGCTCACCTCGGCACCGGCGGGTTGGCCGGTGAGAACTCCGGCTCCGACCAGGCGAGGGCGGTGGCCCGGGCCAGCTCCACCACCTGCTCGACGGCGTAGTCGACCGCCGGGGCGGCCGGGTCGGACCAGTCCACCTCGGCGCGGCCGGTCAGCAGCAGGGTGCCGCCGGTCTCCCAGTCGGGCAGCAGCAGGCCCGCGGAGGGGTTGAGCTCCAGGTTCCCCAGGGTCATGAACATGCTGTTGCCGGGGTACTCGGGCCAGCGCAGCCGGTCCGGGCCGAGCACCCGGACGAAGCCCGGATTGCCGCCCCGGTGCGAGGCGTCCACCCGGCCGTCCGGCCCGGCGGTGGCGATGAAGAAGGTGTCGGCGCTCGCCACGGCCAGCCGGCCGCCCAGTGTCAGCCGGCCTCCCGAGGAGGCGGTGGCGGCCGTGGCCGGCCCGGCCGCGGGGAGGTCGTGCGGGCTGCGCCGCTGGATGTACTTGGGGCAGTTGGCGTACACCTGGTCGGCGGTGATCCGCAGCCCCTCCGGGCCGTGCGGGACGGAGCGGCCGTTGAGCCGCATCCGGCGCCGCCCGGCCGCGTCCAGGGCGATCGTGCCGACCTCGGCCGGCCCGGCCAGCACCTCCGCGAGCGGGTCCCCCGGGACGGGGCGGGCCGCCACCGTCACGGTGTGCTCGCCCTCGGCCCGGACGAATCCCGCCGGCCCGGAGAGCTGGGTGGCCCACAGCCGCCCCGTGCGGTCGGCCGCGCCGACCACGACCGTGCGCCGCTCGGCCAGGAACCGGGCGGCCACCGGCGGAATGACGCGACCGATCGACCGCCCGGTGTGGTCGGCCCGCTCCTGCTGCCCGGCGCGCCGCTGTACGGCCCGCTCGCCCTCGTGCCACATGGTCTAGAAGAACCCGCAGGTCGGGGCGGTGCCGTCGGGGGCCGCGGCGCCGGTGACGGCCACGCCCGCGGCGGTGAAGACCTCCAGTCGGATGCCGTCCGGGTCGGTGAAGAAGATGCCGCCGGAGTCCGCGCCCTCGCCGTGCGGGACGACGCCCTCGTGGGCGAACGCGGCGCCCAGCTCCTTGAGGACGGCCTCGGCCGCCTGCACCTCCTCGACCGAGTCGACCCGGAAGGAGAGGTGGTGCAGCCCGGGGGTGCCGGGGGAGAAGGTGCCGCTGCTCTGCTCCCAGAGGGTGAGCACCAGGGTGCCGTCCCGGCCGAGCAGGGCGTGGCGGCGGCCCGGCTCGGCGGACTCGGCGGCCACCTCCAGGCCGAGCAGGCGGCTGTAGAAGGCGACCGAGCGGGTCAGGTCGGTGACGTTGAGCCCGACGTGGCCGGTCTGCAGGGTGCGGGGGGCCAGGGCGGCGGTGGACACGACGCATCACTCCCGGAAGAGGGGACGGCCCGGTCGTCTAACCGGTACTACTGACAGTACGGGTTAGATGATCGGGGCGCAAACCGGTATGGGGTCGTGTAATGGTTAGATGATCCGGCTACTCCCACTGCCAGCGGATGCCGACCTGGCCCGGCGGCTGGTCCGGCGCCAGCACATGGGCGCTGGCCGAGGCGCCGATCCACAGCTGATCCCGCTTGCGGTCGACCTCCGCCCCCGGGTCCCGGTCGAAGCGCTCGCAGTGCGCGGGCACCGCCCCCGGGTCGAAGTGCACCTGCAGCACGTACTCGCGCACCGGCACCGCGAAGAAGCGGCCGTAGTCGGTGGTCGGCCCGGTGTCGGGGATGCCCACCTCGTACTCGAAGACGGTGGAGTCGCCGAGCGCCAGCGGGCGGTCCAGCAGCAGCTCGGCCACGAGCAGCCCGCTCTCCGGGCGGCGGCGGACCCGGCCGAGCCGGGCGTGCCGCACCGAGGTGATCTCCGGGCAGCCGACGGCGCCCTCGTCCGCCTTGTGCACCACCACGCAGCGGGCCACCCCGCCGACGGTCGCCCGCACCACCTGGCGCATCCTCAGCAGGTGGCCGCGGCGGTTGGCGTCGACGAAGTACGAGTCGTGGATGGAGAGGCGCTCCAGGTCGCCGGTGGGCGGGGCGTCCAGCTCCTCGAAGACCTCGGCGATCTCCTGCTCGCCCGGCCAGACCTGCTCCACCCGCAGGGCGTCGTGGGTGGTCGGGGCGATCCAGCGGCCGCGCGGGCGCGGCGGCCCGAGCAGCGAGGAGAGCGTGCCGCGGCGCAGCGCCAGCAGCTCCTCCAGCAGGTGGACGGCGCGCAGCGAGGCGGCGCGTTCCGGCTGGCTGCGCCCGCGGCGCCAGTAACTGAGGGTCGTGACGCTGATCCTGACGCCCTGGTGGGCCAGGGCGGCCCTGATCCGGTCGAGGCTGAGCCCGCTGGCCTCGATCGCGGCGTTGAGCACCTCGGCGAAGCCCAGGCCGTGGCCGGCCGCGGCCGGCTGCGGGGGCGCGGGCTGCGGCGGGACGGCGGGCTGCGCGGGCGGCCTGACCGGTGTGCGCGCGGGCGCCGGGCCCGGGGCGCGCTCGGCCGCCGGCCGGGGCTGCCGGCCGTACGCCGGACCTGCGTCCCGTTCTCCGACCAGCCTGAGCCGGCCCGCTTGCTGCGGCTGCTGTGAACCCATCCGGAAACCTCCCCCACCAGGCGAGTTCGGCGGCGTCGGCCCAGCGTTCCGTGATCGGGCTGCCACACCGAGCTGGGGGCACACCCTACGCACCGTCGAGAGGCTACGTCATCAACTCGGACATATGACAGTGGTCACGACAAAAAAGTCCTGGTTCACGGCGGATAGAAACACATCCGCAACAGTGCGGCCGGCACGGGCCCGAAAGGGGTCCGCGCCGGCCGGCGGGCGACGGCTCAGGAGACGGTGAGCGCGGTGTCGTCCACGACGAAGCTCGTCTGCAGCGAGGAGTCCTCGGTGCCGGTGAACTTCAGCGTCACGGTCTGCCCGGCGAAGGCCGACAGGTCGAAGGACTTCTGCACGAAGCCGCTCGCCGCGTTGGCGTTGGAGTAGGTCGCCAGGGTGGTGGAGCCGGCCGTGACGGTCAGCCTGTCGTACGCGGTGCTGCCGGTCTCGGCGGTGTCCACGTGCAGCCAGAAGGTGAAGGCCGCCTTGCAGCCGGCCGGGATCGACACGGTCTGCGAGACCGAGTCGGTGTGGGCGGAGCCGTAGCCGTCCATCCAGGCCTTCCAGGAGCCGGAGTGCGCGGCCTCGGAGGCGCTGTTGTCGACGACGCCGGAGGACGCCGTCCACGGGGCGGCGGTGCCGGTCTCGAAGCCGGCGTTGCCGAGCAGTTGGGCGGCGGTGCAGCCGCCGGTGGGCGGCGGGGTGGTGCCGCCGCCGAGCAGGGCGGTGGTCAGCGAGTCGGCGATCGGGGTGCCCCAGCCGGTGACCTGGTCGTAGCCGGTCTTGGTGGAGAAGTCCTGGTTCTTGCCGGTGGTGATGTCGTGCAGCACGCTGCCGTAGCTGCTCGAGTTCGCCAGCGAGTAGAGCTTGGGGTTGGCCTCGCCGAGCACGGCCTGGCCGGCGGCCTTGGCCTTCTGGTTGTACAGCGCGGTGTAGCCGGACCACAGCGGGGCCGCGGCGGAGGTGCCGCCGTAGACCTGCCAGCCGCCGGTGGTGTAGATCGCGAAGCCGCTCGCCGGGTCGGCGTTGGAGGAGATGTCGGGCACGGTGCGCATGGTGCCGGTGACGCCGGTGCCGGTCTGCCAGCTCGGCTTGGCGAACTGGGTGGAGACGCCGCCCCCTGCGGTGCTCCAGGCGCTCTCCGAGGAGTACGCGTTGCCGCTCACCTTGAGGTTGGTGCCGCCGACGCCGGTGTTGTACGGGCTGGACGCCGGGAAGTCGACCGCCTTCACGGTGGAGCCGCTGGTCGAGCGGGTGCAGTCGCGGGAGCCGTCGTCGCCGGAGGCGGAGAAGATCGATATGCCCTGGGCCGCGGCCTGCTTGAAGGAGTTGTTCACCGCGGTCATCGAGGACGGGGTGGTGTCCGGCTCGCAGGAGCCCCAGGAGATGGAGATGACCGAGGCCCGGTTGTCCGACACGATCTTCGCGGCCATGTCGATCTCGCCCTGGTCGCTGTTCGGGGCCTCGTAGATCAGCTGGGTGGCCTTCGGGGCGACGCCGCGGACGATCTCGCTGTCCAGTTCCACCTCGCCCTGACCCTCGCCCGGCGAGGAGTCGTAGTTCGCGCCGTCCACCGACACGGTGGAGACCGCCGGGCCGCTCAGGCCGTACTGGGTGTCGTAGGTGCGCAGGTCGGCGGAGCTGTAGCCGTCGAACTCCCAGAGGGCGACGGTCACGCCGGTGCCGTCGGCGCCGACCTTGTCCAGTCGGTAGGCGCCGTCGTACTGCGCCGGGGCCAGTCCGTTCGGCGCCGCGAGCGGTGCGGCGGCGTTCGGCTTGACGGCCCGCGAGGTGCGCACGGTGTGGTTGTCGAGTCCGGAGATCCCCTCGACGGTGCCGGCCAGCTCGGCCGGCACCGTCGCGGCGGCGTCGTTGGCGAAGAAGGTGCGCCCGCCCTGCTGCGGGTCGCGGTACGAGCTCTCGTGGGTGCCGAACGCCTTCGCCACCCGGTCCGCGGTGCCGCGGACGTTCACCACCTGGCGGTTGGCGCTCACCGAGGTGACCGTCAGGCCCTGGCCGGTCAGGAAGGCGCGCACCTTCGCCACGTCGGCCTCGGTCGGCCCGTACGCGGCGGTGAACTGCGCCGGCGTCAGGTACCGCCCGTACTCGGGCGATCCGGGGGTGCTCACGGCCTTGAGGAAGCGGTCGAGGTCGGCGGTGTTGCGCAGCTTCAGGTTGACCGACACGGACAGCGTCCGGTCGGCGGGCAGGTCGCCCTGCTTCTGCGAGCGGGCCACCGCCGGGGTCACGGTGTTCGGCAGGGCCACCCGGGAGGCGGCCTGCGGGGTCGGGGCGGCCTGGGCGGTGGAGGCGCCGAGGGAGGCAACGGTCAGGGGCAGGACGGCGATGGCCGCGGAAAGAGCGAGCGAGCGGGGTCGCACGGGTTCCTCCGGAAGGTGTGGGGCGTTCCGGGATCGAAAACGCTTGCACGAAGTTCTCAGAAAGCGCCCAGGAATGGGCCCATGCGGCAGCAATCGCTTGCTAAAAAACAGTCAACTGTGGAATCCGGATTCATCAACAGAATGAATGTGAATTCATACAGTGAATGGTTCCGGGCTGCGGAGCACTACACTCGGCGGCATGGCTGACCCCCGCGACCCGCGCCCGCTGATCGGCGAACCGCTCGCGCTCGATCTGCTGAACACGCGCTGGCGCGACGCCGGTGAGCAGGACCTCCTGGCCGACCTCGACGGCTACCGCACCTGGCTCTCCTCGGCCGGCCTCGCCGACCGCTGCCCCGCCGACGAGGCCTCGCTGAGCGCCGTCAGGGCAGCCCGCAGCGCCCTGGACGCCCTCGTCGACACCCCCGGCACCCCCGAGGGCGTCGCCGCCCTCAACGCCGTCCTGGCGCACGGCCGGCTCCGGCACACCCTCACCGCCGACGGCCCCGCCGAGACCGCCGAGACCGACACCCCGCAGCAGCTCGCCGCCTGGCTGGCCGCCGACGACTACCTCTCCCTGCTCCGCCTGGGGGCCCACCGCATCAAGCGCTGCGCACACCCCGCCTGCATTCTGCACTTCTTCGACACATCGCAGAACGGCCGCCGCCGCTGGTGCTCGATGGCCGTCTGCGGAAACCGCTCGAAAGCCGCCCGCCACTACGAGCGGACGATCGGCGAGCGCACGGCTGCCCCTTAGGGGCGCCGGGAACTGCGCAATTCGGAGCGGCTGCCTTACGGATCATGGGCCGGCCCATTCCGTTTTGACGCCCGCATCCGAATTGCGCAGTTCCCGCACCCTTGGCGGCTCGCCCCCTCCTACAGGGCTGTTGCAAGGTCGATGTGATCTTGCAAAGCGCCTGGTCATCGGGGGTGTGACCGGAAAGACCGAAGCTCCGTTGGTGTGAGTGACCTCTCAAGTCGCTTACTACCAACGGAGCTTCGGTGTTCTGTGAGTCTTCCATGCCCGCGGCCGTGCTGTCGTGCGTTGTCACCGGTGCGGGTGACGGGCCCGAGGCGTGGGACCCGCGGGATCGGCGCGGACGGCGGTATCCACTGCTCGCACTGGTCCGCGCGGCGGCCTGCGCGGTGGTGGCCGGGGCCCGTTCGTACGCGGCGATTGGTCAGTGGCTACGGCGCGCCCCGCAGCACACGCTGGAGAGGCTGGGCTTCCCGCCGCGCGGCGCGCTGGGCGTGCGGCCGGCGGCGTCGATGGACACTGTGCGCCGTGTGGTCGAGAAGCTGAACCCGGCCGGGCTCGCTGTCCTGCTGCAGCCGGTCGGCGAGCCGGGTCCCCGGCCACGCCGGCTCGCGGCGGACGGCAAGAGCGCGAGGGGCTCACGCACCCGAGACCGGCAGGCCGCCCACCTGCTCTCGGTCGTCGACCAGGACGACCGTCTGCTGGCTCAGCTGCGGGTGCCGGACGGGACGAACGAGATCCCGTGCCTGCGGGACCTGCTGGCGGCGCTGGACATCTCCGGTACGGTCGTCACCGCCGACGCCCTGCACACCCAGGTCGAGACCGCCCGGTTCCTGGTCGAGGACAAGAAGGCCCACTTCGTCCTGACGGTGAAGGCCAACCAGCCGACCCTGCACGCCAGCTGCCGGGCCTTGCCCTGGAAGCAGGCCACCGCCAAGTACTACGACCGCAGCCGGGGCCACGGTCGCACCGAGACCCGGGTCGTCCAGGTCCTCACCGTCTCCCACTTCGCGTTCCCGCACGTCAGGCAGGTCGCCCGGATCACTCGTCACCGCACCGAACAGGCCACCGGCAAGCGGACCCGCGAGACCGTCTACGTGGTCACCGACCTGCCCTCGTCGCGGGCGAAGCCCGAGAACCTCGCCCAGGCCGTCCGCGGGCACTGGGGCATCGAGAACAAGATCCACTACGTTCGTGACACCCTCTGGGACGAGGACCGTTCCCAGGTCCGCACCGGTCACGGCCCGGAGAACATGGCCGGCTTGCGCAACACCGCGCTCAACCACCTGCGCGCCGACGGCGCCACCAACATCGCCGCGGCCGTCCGCGACCTGTCCTACGAACCCTTCACCAAGCCCCTCGACCTCCTCGGCATCCCCCGTTGACCAGCGCGAATGCCAGAGAAATCAGACCTTGCAAGAGCCCTGCCCCCTCCTACGGGCGGGAGGGGCGGCCCAGCCAGTGGGTGAGGGCGGCCCGGACCTCGGAGCGGCTCGGGTCGACCGCGGCCCAGGCCGCGTAGCCGTCCGGCCGGACCAGCAGCACGGTGTCCCGCAGCTTGCCGTGCGGGTCCGCCGGCGCCGCCGTCACCACCCGGCCGGACCACTCCTCGGCGGCCGGCTGCTCGTCGTTGCCGATCAGCACCGAACGGCCGGAGCGCAGTGCCTCGTACAGCCGCGGGGAGTCGCCCGGCTCGTCCACCGCCAGCCGCAGGTCGGGGATGCGCCGTCCGACCAGCGGGTGCGCCTCCCCGGCCGGCGGGTACGCCACGGCCAGGCCGGAGACCGTCCGGGCGCCGCGCCGGGCGAGCGGGCCGAGCCGGTCCGCCGCGGCGGTCAGCACCCCGCCGGCCAGCCGGGCCGGCAGCGACTGGGCCAGCGCGATCCGGATCAGCGCCCCGGAACTGCGCAGCACCGCCCGCCCCACCGGGTGCCGCTCGGCCTGGTAGGTGTCGAGCAGTGCGTCCGACGCCCAGCCCTGCACCGCGGCGGCGAGCTTCCAGCCGAGGTTCGCGGCGTCCTGCAGGCCGGTGTTCATGCCCTGCCCGCCGGCCGGGGAGTGGCAGTGCGCCGCGTCGCCGGCGAGGAACACCCGGCCGGAGCGGTAGGTCGGCACCTGGCGCTCGTCGCTGTGGAAGCGGGACGACCACCGCACGTCGTGCAGTCCGTGGTCGGAGCCGAGCACCGCGCGGAGCAGCCCGGCCAGTTCGACGGTGTCCACCGGGGAGCCGTCCGGCAGGCTGCGGTGGCGGTCCCAGGCGACCACCCGGTACCAGCCGTCGCCGAACGGCACGACGAGCGCGAAGCCCGCCTCGTTGGCGGCGACCGTCAGAACCTCCTCCGGTGCCTGCTCCAGCCGTACGTCCGCCAGCATCACCGAGTCCACCACCGAGGTGCCCGGGAACGGCAGGCCGATCAGGTCGCGGACGGTGCTGTGCACGCCGTCCGTGCCGACCGCGTACGCCGCCCGGTGCGCCGCGGGCTCGCCGTCCTCCCGGACGTCCAGCCGCACTCCGGTGGCGTCCTGCCGCAGCCCCACCACCTCGACGCCCCGCCGGATCACCGCACCGGCCTTCAGCGCCCGCTCCTGCAGCAGCCGTTCGGTGTTCGACTGAGGGGTGATCAGGACGAAGGGGAACCGCGTCGGCAGGTCGCCCAGCTCCACCCGCAGCCGGCCGAACAGGCGCAGCGAGGACAGCGCGGTGCCGGTGGCGATCAGGTCGTCGGCCAGGCCGCGGGCGTCCAGCTGCTCCAGTGTCCGTGCGTGCACCGCGAACGCCCGGGTGAGGTTGGACTCCGCACCGCGCTTCTCCAGCACCGTCACCCGCACCCCCGCGGCCGCCAGGTCGCCGGCCAGCAGCAGCCCGGTGGGCCCTGCGCCGACGACCACGACATCGGAGTCGAGCTGCCTGTCAGCCATGTGTCATCTCCCGTTGGTCGTAACGACGAGCGGGCCGCGCGGTTCTCAGTCCGCTCTCAGACTCCCATCATCCCGGGCCCATCAGGCGCTGTGAGCCTCTTTGCCATGACAGAGCCCGCAACGATCCTGGCCGACACCCCGGCGACCGGGGACAAGGTACGGACGAGCCTGGTCGAGGTGGTCGTCCCGGTCTACAACGAGGAGCACACGGTCGAGCGCTGCGTCCGCCGGCTGCACGCCTACCTCGCCGAGACCTTCCCCTACCCCTACCGGATCACCGTCGCCGACAACGCCTCCACCGACCGCACCTGGCAGGTCGCGACGGCGCTGGCCGCGGAGATCCCCCAGGTCAACGCCGTCCACCTGGAGCTCAAGGGCCGCGGCCGCGCGCTGCGGCAGGTCTGGGGCGACAGCGACGCCGACGTCGTCGCCTACATGGACGTCGACCTGTCCACCGGCCTGGAGGCCTTCCTCCCGCTGGTCGCCCCGCTGCTCTCCGGGCACAGCGACCTCGCCATCGGCAGCCGGCTGCACCGCGGCTCGGCGGTCGTCCGCGGGCCCAAGCGGGAGTTCATCTCGCGCACCTACAACCTGCTGCTGCGGGCGACCATGGCGGCGAAGTTCTCGGACGCCCAGTGCGGCTTCAAGGCGGGGCGCACCTCGGTGGTGAAGCAGCTCCTCGACGAGGTCGAGGACAACGCCTGGTTCTTCGACACCGAGCTGCTGCTGCTCGCCGAGCGGTCGGGGATGCGCATCCACGAGGTGCCGGTGGACTGGGTCGACGACCCGGACAGCCGGGTGGACATCGTCCGGACGGCGGTCGACGACCTCAAGGGCATGGCCCGGGTGGCCCGCCGCTCGCTGGCCGGCGCCGCCGACATCCAGGCCCCCGAGCGGGTCCGGCAGGCGCAGCTGCCGCCCGGCCTCGGCTGGCAGCTCGCCAGCTTCGCGGTGGTCGGCACGCTCTCCACCCTGGCGTACGTGCTGCTGTACCTGGGGATGCGCCAGCTGATGCCGGCGCTGGCCGCCAACTTCCTTGCGCTGGCGGTCACCGCTGTCTTCAACACGGCGGCCAACCGCCGCTTCACCTTCGGTGTGACGGGGCGCCGGGACGCCCTCAAGCACCAGGTCGAGGGCGGTATCGCCCTCGCCGTCGGGCTGGTCCTCAGCAGCGGCGCGATCGCCCTGCTCGGTGCGGCCGCCCCGGCCGCCGGGCACTCGGCGGAACTCGCCGCCCTGGTCGGCGCCAATGCGCTGGCCACCCTGGTGCGCTTCCTGCTGCTGCGGGTGTGGGTGTTCAACCCCCGCCGCGCCCGCCGGTGAGGCGGCGGGCCGGGGAAGGCCGGCGGCCCGCCCCCGCGGTGCGGGAGCGGGCCGCCGACTCGTGCCGGACGCCGGATCAGCTGTGCCGGCGGACCTCCACCGTGCGGAACCGGCCGGCGACGAACGCGCCGTCGCAGTAGGCCGAGTTGGCGGCCGGGTTGGCGCCCGTGCCGTGCAGGTCGGAGAAGGCGGCGGTCTGGTTGACGTAGACCCCGCCGGTCAGGTTGAGCGAGAGCGAGACGCCGGAGTCCAGGCAGGCCCGGACGACGGACTGCTCCACCTCGGGGGAGGTGGTGTAGGCGCCGACCGTCATCGCGCCCTGCTCGCGGACACTGCGGCGCAGCAGCTCGATGCCGGCCTCGGTGGACTCCACCGCGACGGCGAAGGAGATCGGGCCGAACTGCTCGCCGAGGAACGACGCGCGGTCGTCCGGCTTGTCGGCGTCGGCCTTCACCAGGGCGGGCGTGCGGATGGTCGCGCCGGGGAACTCGGCGGACTCCACCTGCCGCGGGGCGAGGGCCAGTTCGCCGTACTCGCCGCCGGCGGCCTGCGCGGTGCGCTGCAGCACGCCCGGGTTGACGACCGCGCCGAGGATGGCGGCCGCGCGGGCGTCGTCCGAGAGCAGCCCGTCGATCGCGGCGGCCAGGTCGGTGACCACCTCGTCGTAGGACTTGTCGCCCTGGTCGGTGCTGATGCCGGTGCGCGGGACGAGCAGGTTCTGCGGGGTGGTGCACATCTGGCCGCTGTACAGGGACAGCGAGAAGGCCAGGTTGTTCAGCATGCCGCGGTAGTCGTCGGTCGAGTCGACCAGCACGGTGTTGACGCCGGCCTTCTCGGTGTAGACGAGGGCCTGGCGGGCGTTGTCCTCCAGCCAGTCGCCGAAGGAGGTCGAGCCGGTGTAGTCGATGACCTTGACCTCGGGACGGACGGCCAGCACCTGGGCGGCGGTGCCGCCCTCGTGCTCGGCGGCCAGGCACACCGTGTTGGGGTCGAAGCCGGCCTCGGCGAGCACCTCGCGGGCGATCCGGACGGTCAGCGCCAGCGGCAGCACGGCGCGCGGGTGCGGCTTGACCAGCACCGCGTTGCCGGTGGCCAGCGAGGCGAAGAAGCCGGGGAAGCCGTTCCAGGTCGGGAAGGTGTTGCAGCCGATCAGCAGCGCGGTGCCGCGCGGCACCACGGTGAACTCCTTGACCATCTGCAGCGGCTCGCGCTTGCCCTGAGGCTTCGTCCAGCCGGCGCTCTGCGGCAGCCGGGTCTGCTCGGCGTAGGCGTAGGCGACGGCCTCCAGGCCGCGGTCCTGGGCGTGCGGGCCCGCCTGGAAGGCCATGCCGAAGGCCTGGCCGGTGGTGTGCATCACCGCGTGCGCGAACTCGTGCGAGCGGGCGTTGATCCGGGCCAGGATCTCCAGGCAGACCGCGGCGCGGGCCGCGGGGCCGGCCGCCGCCCACGCGGGGCGGGCCGCCTCCAGCGCCGCGATCAGCGCGTCGGGGTCGGTGTGCAGGTAGCTGATGCCCAGCTCGACGCCGTACGGGGAGGCCTCGCCGCCCACCAGGTCGCCGTCGGTGGGCTGGCCCTCGACGGTGAAGACGGTGCCGAGCAGCGCGTCGAAGGCCGCCTTGCCGTCCTCGGCGCCGGTCTCGCCGTACGCCTTGGGGAACTCGGGGTACGGCGACCAGTAGTCGCGCTCGGCCATCGCGGTGAGCGCGCGGTCGAGGGTCTCCTGGTGGCGTTCGATCAGGTCGGCGACCATCGGGTCGGGGGTCGCAGCAGCCATTGGTGCGCTCCTCACAGCGGAGAACGGGACACCCCAAAGAGTAACCGAACGATCGGTCGGGACAAGAGGGCGCGGCCGGGTGGTCGGACGGCCCGGCAGGGTTACGGAATTCCCAGCTCGAAGATGACGAAACCGGCGTACCAGCCGGAGGCGACGGCGGCGCTGCCGAGCACGGCCGCCAGCGAAGGGGGGGACAGGCGGCGCAGGGCGACCGCGATGGGCAGGAAGAGCGGGAAGGCCGGCAGCAGGTAGCGGGAGGTGTTGCCGAAGATCTGGTAGCTGCCGAGAACCATGACGATGGTCAGCAGGGTGTAGACGGTCAGGGCGGCCGGCGGCCGGAGGCGGAGGTACAGGAAGACCAGGACGGGCAGCAGGGCCACCAGCAGCAGGCCGATCAGGTCCTCGGTCGGATAGGCGAAGCCGTAGTCGTAGTGGCCGAACAGGACACCGCGTGCCACGTCCAGGGTGTGCCGGCCGTAGTCGAAGTAGTGCTTCCAGGCGCCGCGCTGGAGAGTGAAGTAGCCGCCGAGGTCGCCCATCCGCCAGCCGACCCAGGCGATGTAGCCGGTCAGGCCGAGCGGGGCGATCAGGGTGGCGGCGATCGGTGCGAGCACCGGACCCCGCCGGCGCACCAGCGAGATCAGCGCGGCGGTGCCGAGGGCAGCGACCAGGGTGCCCGCGGTGGGCCGGTTGAGTCCGGCGAGGAAGGTGATCAGGCCGGCGGCAGGCCAGTTCTCGGTCAGGATGCAGTAGCACGCCCAGGCGGCGAGGGCGACGAACAGGGAGTCCGAGTACACCGCCCACTCGACGCCGGAGCCCGGGAAAACGCCCCAGACCGCGGCCGCCACGATGCCGGTGCGCCGGTCGGTGAGCCGGGCCGCGACCGCGAAGATGCCGGCCGCGGCGGCGAACGACGCCACCACCGAAACCAGCATGCCGGCGCCGTAGGAGCCGAGGCCGGTGACCGAGGAGACCAGCCGCATCAGACCGGGGTAGAGCGGGAAGAACGCCGCGGAGTTCTGTTCGTAGTCCCACGGGCCACCCGCAGGGAGGGCAATCAGCTGGGGGTGGTAGCCGTTCTCCGCGATCTGCCGGTACCACCAGCCGTCCCAGGAGCCCAGGATGTCCCAGAAGGTCCGGCCGCCGCCGAACCGTGGATCGTTCTTGTGGAAATCCCCCGACCAGTTCGCGAGCAGGGCGAAGACGGTCAGGCCGACCAGCCGTACCGCGCCGTAGACCAGCAGCGCCGGCCCGTAGCGGCCGGCTGCGGCGCGGAGCCGGTCACGGCCGCGCCGCCCGGCCGGGCCGGTTGCACCGACGGGATCGTCCGGAGCCGTGGGATGCTCCGTGGCCGTGCCGATCGTCGAACCCATACCGGGTCTCCCGTCTCGTGCGCCATCCGCAGTGCGGCACCGGTCGTCCGTTCATCCTGTGCAAAATCCGACCAGCGTACCGGCTGCTGTTCAGGACTCCAGCCCCGCCGCAGGAGTTCCGTCCGTACCGGTCCCAGCCGCGTGACGGGCGGGACCGCCGCCACGGCGACCCCGGCCGATCACGCCCCGATCGGGCGGGGATACTCGTGCACATGGCCGAGAACACCCCCCGCACCGCCTACACCGTCGACTCGCTGCTCGCCGTGACGGTGCAGGTCTTCAACGACCGCGGGTACGACGGCACCTCGATGGAGGACCTCTCCCGGGCCGCCGGGATCTCCAAGTCCTCGATCTACCACCACGTCCGCGGCAAGGAGGAACTGCTGCGGCTCGCCGTCGGACGTGCCCTGGACGCGCTGTTCGCCATCCTGGAGGAGCCCGCCGCCGTCACCGGCCCGGCGGTGGACCGGCTGGAGCACGTGGTGCGCCGCACCACGGAGGTGCTGCTCGCCGAACTCCCCTACGTGACCCTGCTGCTGCGGGTGCGCGGCAACACCGCCACCGAGCAGTGGGCGCTGGAGCGCCGGCGCGACTTCGACCACCGGGTCGCCGAGCTGCTGCGGGCCGCGGTCACCGCCGGCGAACTGCGGGCGGACGTCGAGCCGCGGATGGCCACCCGGCTGCTCTTCGGCATGATCAACTCCATCGTGGAGTGGTACCGCCCCGGCGCCAAGGGCACCGACGGCGTCGCCGACGCGGTCGTCCACCTCGCCTTCGACGGCCTCCGGGCCCGCTAGCCGCTCGGGCAGCCGTTCGGCGGCTGCCCCCGGGGCCGCGGTTCATGCGTCCGGCGGCACCTGGTCGGTCTCCTCGAAGACCAGCATGGTCTGGGTGCCCAGGACGTCCGGGATCGCCTGGATGCGGTTGAGCACCAGCTCCCGCAGGGCCCGGTTGTCCGCGGTGTGCACCAGCATCAGCACGTCGTACTCGCCGCCGACCAGCGCGATGTGCGCCACCCCCGGCAGCTCCAGCAACTGCTCGCGGATCGTCCGCCAGGAGTTCTGGACGATCTTCAGCGTGATGTACGCGGCGGCTCCCTGGCCGGACTTCTCGTGGTCCACCCGCGCGGTGAACCCGCGGATCACGCCCTCGTCGACCATCCTGGAGATCCGGGCGTACGCATTGGCCCGGGAGACGTGCACCCGCTCGGCGACCGAGCGGATCGAAGCGCGGCCGTCCTGCTGCAGCAACCGCAGGATCGCACGGTCGACACGGTCGAGCCTGGACGTCTGTTCAGCCGACATGGCCCCCCACCCTCCCTGATTGGACATGCTGCCTCCAGTCGACCGCTGATCGGGCCGATTGTCCACCACCCTGTCGCACATCTGGTCAAGATGAACAGACAACCGAACAATCGGTAGGGAGCCCCCATCACCCCGGAGGTGCCCCGAGATGACCGTTCTCGACCACCGACACCAGGCGGCCGCGGTACCCGGCTGGCTGCCCGGTGCCACTGCCCCGCGGACCGACCCCGCCCCGCTGCTGCCGGACGACTCCCCCTTCCGCGTCCTGGGCACCCCGGCCCTGGAGAAGGCGGACCCGGCGCTGCTGCGCGAGCTGTACCGGCGCCTGGTCGTCGGCCGCCGCTACAACCAGCAGGCCACCACCCTCACCAAGCAGGGCCGCCTCGCCGTCTATCCGGCCACCACCGGCCAGGAGGCCTGCGAGGTCGCCGCCGCGATGGCCCTGCGCGAGCAGGACTGGCTGTTCCCCAGCTACCGCGACACCCTCGCCGTGGTCGCCCGCGGCGTGGACCCGCTGGAGGCCCTCACCCTGCTGCGCGGCAACGCCCACACCGGCTACGACCCGCGCGCCACCCGCACCGCCCCGCTCTGCACCCCGCTCGCCACCCAGGCCCCGCACGCGGTGGGCCTCGCGCACGCCGCCCGGCTGGCCGGCGACCCGGTCGTCGCGCTCGCCATGCTCGGCGACGGCGGCACCAGCGAGGGCGACTTCCACGAGGCGCTGAACTTCGCCGCGGTGCTGAACGCCCCGGTCGTCTTCCTCGTCCAGAACAACGGCTACGCGATCTCCGTCCCGCTCACCCAGCAGTCCGCCGCGCCGACCCTCGCCCACAAGGCGGTCGGCTACGGCATGCCGGGCCGGCTGGTCGACGGCAACGACGCCCCCGCCGTGCACGCCGTCCTCACCGAGGCCTTCGAGCGCGCCCGCAACGGCGGCGGTCCGACCCTGGTCGAGGCGCTCACCTACCGCGTCGAGGCGCACACCAACGCCGACGACGCCACCCGCTACCGGACGGACGACGAGGTCGCCGCCTGGCGCGAGCACGACCCGATCCTGCTGATGGAGCGACACCTGCGCCCGCTCGGCATCCTCGACGACACCCTCGTCCAGGAGGCCGCCGACGAGGCCGAGGCGCTCGCCGCCCGGATGCGCGCCGAGTTCCACGAGGACCCGCAGCTCGACCCGATGTCGCTCTTCGCCCACGTCTACGCCGAGCCCACGCCGCAGCTGCGCGAGCAGGCCGCCCAGCTCGCCGCCGAACTGGCCGCCGAGGCCGAGGTGCACCACTGATGACGACAGTTGTCTCCGCCCGCACCAGCACCATGGCGCAGGCGCTCAACGCGGCCCTGCGCGACGCCATGCAGGCCGACCCGACCGTGCACGTCATGGGCGAGGACGTCGGCAAGCTCGGCGGTGTCTTCCGGATCACCGACGGCCTGACCGCCGAGTTCGGCCCGGACCGCTGCCTGGACACCCCGCTCGCCGAGGCCGGCATCCTCGGCACCGCCGTCGGCATGGCCATGTACGGCCTGCGCCCGGTGGTCGAGATGCAGTTCGACGCCTTCGCCTACCCGGCGCTGGAGCAGCTGTTCTCGCACGTCGCCAAGATGCGCAACCGCACCGCCGGCAAGCTGCCGCTGCCGATCACCGTCCGCGTCCCGTACGGCGGCGGCATCGGCGGCGTCGAGCACCACAGCGACTCCTCCGAGGCGTACTACGTGCAGACCCCCGGCCTGCACGTGGTCGCCCCGGCCACCGTCCACGACGCCTACGGGCTGCTGCGCGAGGCCATCGCCTCCGACGACCCGGTGGTCTTCCTGGAGCCCAAGCGGCTCTACTGGGGCAAGGCCGAGTGGGACCCGGCCGCGCCGGTCGAGCCGATCGGCAAGGCCGTGCTGCGCCGTACCGGCCGCTCCGCCGTGCTGATCACCTACGGCCCCTCGCTGCCGGTCTGCCTGGAGGCCGCCGAGGCCGCGAAGGCCGAGGGCTGGGACCTCGCGGTGCTGGACCTGCGCTCGCTGGTGCCCTTCGACGAGGAGACCGCCTGCGAGGTCGTCCGCTCGGTCGGCCGCGCGGTCGTCGTCCACGAGGCGACCGGCTTCGCCGGCCCCGGCGCGGAGATCGCCGCCCGGCTCACCGAGAAGTGCTTCCACCACCTGGCCGCCCCCGTGCTGCGGGTCACCGGCTTCGACATCCCGTACCCGGCGCCGATGCTGGAGCACCACCACCTGCCCGGGGTGGACCGGATCCTGGACGCGGTCGCCCGGCTGCAGTGGGAGGTGTGACCGTGATGCCTGTCGTCCGCGAGTTCACCCTGCCCGACCTCGGTGAGGGACTCACCGGGGCCGAGGTGGTGCGGTGGATGGTCGAGGTCGGTGAGGTCATCGCCGTCGACCAGCCGGTGGTCGAGGTGGAGACCGCCAAGGCCGTGGTGGAGGTGCCCTGCCCGTACGGCGGGGTGGTCACCGCGCTGTTCGGCGAGGTCGGCGAGGAGGTGCCGGTCGGCGCCCCGCTGGTGACCGTCGCGGTCGCCGCTCCGGCCGACGGCTCCGCCGCACCCACCGCCTCGGGCGGCCCCGGCGAGCCGGTGGAGCGCCCGCTGGTCGGGTACGGCGTCGCCGAGTCGCGCGGCGCACGCCGGGCCCGGGTCAGGGCCGGCGCCGCCGTTCCGGCACCTGCGACCGCCCCCGTGGCTGTGACGGCCCCGGCCGCGCAGGCCGCGCCCGTGCACGTCTCCGCCGTGGTGCCGGTGATCTCGCCGCTCGTCCGGCGGATGGCCCGCGAGCACGGCATCGACCTCGCCCGGCTCGCCGGCAGCGGCCCGGACGGCCTGATCATGCGGGCCGACGTGCAGCGGGCCGTGGACACCGCGGCCCACGCCGCCCCGGTCCAGGCCCCCGCCCCCGCGGTGGCGGCCTCCGCGGACGCCGAGCTGATCCCGCTGCGCGGACTGCGCCGCACCATCGCCGAGAAGCTCGGCCGGAGCCACCGCGAGATCCCGGCGGCCACCTGCTGGGTGGATGCCGACGCCACCGAACTCATGGCACTGCGCGCCCAGTTGAACCGAGCCCCGGGGCCGAAGGTCAGCGTGCTGGCCCTGCTCGCCCGGATCTGCACGGCCGCGCTGGAGCGCTTCCCCGAGCTCAACTCCAGTGTGTCGGAGGACGGTTCGCACATCGTCCGGCACCGCGCGGTGCACCTGGGCTTCGCCGCCCAGAGCGAGCGCGGCCTGGTCGTCCCGGTGGTGCGGGACGCCCAGCTGCTCGGCACCGAGAAGCTCACCACCGAGCTCGCCCGGCTCACCGAGTCGGCCCGGGCCGGCTCGCTCACCCCGGCCGAACTCACCGGTGGCACCTTCACCCTCAACAACTACGGGGTCTTCGGGGTGGACGGCTCGACGCCGATCCTCAACCACCCGGAGGCGGCCATGCTGGGCGTCGGCCGGATCACCCCCAAGCCGTGGGTGCACGAGGGCGAACTCGCCGTCCGGCAGGTCACCCAGCTGTCGTTCACCTTCGACCACCGGGTGTGCGACGGCGGCACGGCCGGCGGTTTCCTGCGCTTCGTCGCCGACTGCGTGGAGCAGCCGGGGCTGCTGCTGCGCACGCTCTGACCGTCTCCGACGGACCGGGCCGGGCTCACTGAGCCCGGCCCGCGCGCGTTTGCGGACACGCGCCCGGGCACGGGCGCCCCGGCGTGCGCATGGGAAAAGGGGGCGCGAGTTGCGTGAGACTAGCGCGTACGCCGGTCGTATGTCCGGGGTTCGGTTGATTCGTGGGACGAGCACCCCGGTCGTGCCAGTCTGCTGAAGGCGTCAGCAGATACAGCACCAGCCGTTCGGCTGTGCAGGGCGACCGGAAGCGGAACGATTCTCTTGGCTACTCGTCATGTCGCGTTGAAGGCACGTCCGATGCGGGTCAGATCCGGATCGGGCTCGACCGGCCCGGCCGCCGTGCCGGGGCTGGCCCCGGCGGAACCCGCCGCCCCCGAGACCCCGGCCCCGGCCGCGGAGACTGCCGAAACCCGCGCACTCCCCGGGCTCCCGGCACTCCCCCCGGCCGACCGGGACGCCGCCGGGGCCGCCCCCGCCCCCGAGGACGGTCCCACTGCGGCGGTGCCGCTGCCGACGGGGCTGCCCGCCCTCCCGGCCCTCCCCGCCCTGTCCGCTCCCGCCGCCCCGGCGGCCCCGCCCGGCACTCCCGGGCCCGTGCCGGCGCCGCCCACCGTGCCGCCGCGCATCCCCGCACCGGGCCACCCGGACGCGGCCGGACCCGGCGCCCCGGCGCCTGGCACCCCCGCGCCGGCGCTGCCCCGCCACACCGCCGCCCCGGCCCGCAACTGGACCGGCCCCGGCGACCGCTGGAGCCGCGCCTGGACGGCGGGCGCCCCCGTCGGCGCACCGCGGCCCGCGCCGCTGCCGCAGACCGTTCCCCCCGAAGCATGCCTGCCGCCCACCCCGCGCGACCTCGCCCTCGTCCGGGACAGCCTGGCTGTCGTCGAGCCGGTCGCCGACCAGGCCACCGCGCACTTCTACGCCGTGTTCTTCGTGCACCACCCCGAGGTGCGGGCGCTCTTCCCGGCCGCCATGGACGTGCAGCGCGACCGGCTGTTCCGGGCGCTGCTCACGATCGCCCGCCACGCGGACGACCCGGCCCGGCTGACCGAGTACCTGTCCGGCCTCGGCCGGGCCCACCGCAAGTACGGCGCCCTGAACGCCCACTACGCGCCGATGGGGGAGTGCCTGGTGGCGGCGCTCGCCAAGTACAGCGGCAGCCGCTGGGACGCCGAGACCGAGCTGGCCTGGCGCCGGGTCTACGGACTGGTCTCCCGGACCATGATCGAGGCCGCCGAGGACGACGCCCGCAGCGCGCCGGCCTGGTGGCGGGCCGAGGTCGTCTCCAACGAGCGCCGCGGCCGGGACGTCGCGGTGCTCACCGTCCGGCCGGAGCAGCCCTACCCCTACCGCGCCGGGCAGTACGCCACCGTGGAGACGCCCTGGTGGCCGCGGGTCTGGCGGCCGTACTCACTGGCCACCGCGCCCCGGCCGGACGGGCTGCTGACCTTCCACGTCAAGTCCGTCCAGGCGGGCTGGGTGAGCACCGCGCTCGTCCGGCGCGCGGCACCGGGCGACGTGCTCCGGCTGGGCCCGGCGGCCGGGGGCATGGTCGTCGACCACGGCAGCGGCGCCGACCTGCTCTGCCTCGGCGGCGGCACCGGCATCGCCCCGATCGCCGCGCTGGTGGAGGAGGTCGCCGAGCACGGCCCCGGCGGCCGATCGGTGGAGGTCTTCTACGGGGCCCGCAGCACGTCCGAGCTGTACGCCCTGGAGGAGCTGCGCGGCCTCGACCGGCAGCACCCCTGGCTCAAGGTGCACCCCGTGGTGTCCGCGCAGGACACGGCGTCCGGCGGCGAGGTGGTCGGCGAACTGCCGGAGGTGGTCTCCCGGTACGCGCCGTGGCACGGCCACGACGCCTACCTGGGCGGGCCGGCGGCGATGGTGCGGCGGGCGGTCGGCGTGCTGCTGCGGGCCGGGATCGCGAAGGAGCGCATCCACCACGACCTGGCCGCCGAGCAGGCCGCGGGCTGAGCCCCGACGGAGGCCGCCGGATCGGCGGGTCAGGCGAGGTCGCGGGCGAGCAGGGCGCGGATGCCCTCGATGTTGGCGGCGAGGTAGGCGCGCAGGCTGGGAGGTACGACGTTGACCGAAGTGACGCCCTCGCGGGTGAACGGCAGCCGGACGATCTCGTACTCGCCGTTCGGGTCCTCCAGTTCGGGGCCGTGCCGCCGGGAGAGGTCCATGGACGCCAGCCGGCAGACGAAGAAGTGCTGGACCTTGACCCCGTGCGGGTGGGCCGGGGTGCCGTCGTCGTGGTGGGAGTGCGCGACGGTGTCGACGAAGGCGGGCACCACGTCCTGGACCTTGGCGCCGAGCTCCTCGTCCACCTCGCGGTGCAGGGCGTCGACGACCGTCCGGTCGCCGGGCTCGACACCGCCGCCGGGCGTGATCCAGTACGGATGGACGGCCCCGGGCCGGACCCGGCGGATCAGCAGGATGGTGGCCGGGGCGTGCGGATCGCCCGGGTCGTCCTCCAACAGGATCGCCCGCGCGGTGCGCTTGACGACGGGGCGGACGGGGACGGCCATGGCCACCTCCGGGACACGGGAGTTGTGCGTGATTCTCCCGCGCACGGGGCGGAATGAAACTCGCACACATGGGCGAACAGGGGGAAAACGTTGGGCCGAACGGATGATTCGGCGTGCCGCTGCGTGTTCGACCCGGTCCGGCCGGTCACGGAATTGGATCTTCCATTCAAAGGAAGATCGCACTCCGGTTGTCAATCGACAAGGTCGGACACTAGTTTGCTCTTGGAATTGAAGCCCAATCGGCGCCTTCACCCGGCGTAATGATTGAAGCGGGGTGGCCCCTGTGCTGCAATGGCCGCCAGCCGGGCAGGCCGACACCAACGGATCGCGGAGGTAGCGCGCGCATGCACAGCAGCACAGTCCTGGGCCATGTGGTGATGGACCTCGTGGCGGGTGACGACCTCTCCGTCCGTATCGCCGTCGACCTCGGGTACGACACCGACGACCCGTACGCGGTGCGGTTCACCTTCCACCTGCCCGGGGACACCCCGGTCACGTGGTACTTCGCCCGCGAGCTGCTGGTCGAGGGCATCAGCCGCCCGGCCGGCGAGGGCGACGTGCACCTGCACCCGATCGGCGAGGACCTCACCGAGGTCTGCGTCGTCCTGCGCTCCCCCGACGGGGACGCCACCCTGCGCGCGCCCGCGCCGCCGCTGATCGCCTTCCTCGCCCGGACGGACAAGCTCGTCCCGATGGGCCAGGAGGAGACCGAGGTCGAGCTGGAGGCCCAGCTCGACCTGATCCTCAGCGGCGGCTGCGAGAACGCCGGCTGACCGCCGGCACGGCCGGCGCTCAGTCGTCGTCGCCCAGCGCCAGGTCCAGGCCCCAGGACACGACGCTGATGATGAGGGCGCCGAGCAGGGCCGACCAGAAGCCCGACACGTGGAAGTCCAGGTCGAGCACGTCGGACGCCCAGGACGTCAGCCACAGCATCAGGGCGTTGATCACGAAGGTGATCAGGCCGAGCGTGAGCACGAACAGGGGCAGCGAGAGCAGCTTCACGAACGGCTTGATCAGGAAGTTGACCACGCCGAAGACCAGCGCCACCGCGATCACGGTCAGTGCCTGGTGACCCCAGCTGCCGTCGGACAGGGTGATCCCGTCGACGATCCAGGCGGCGACCCAGATGGCCACCGCGTTGATGAGCGTTTTGATCACGAAACTCTTCATGGCACCGGATGGTCGCAGGCCGCCCGCCCGCTGGGAAGCTCTCGGCGGGAACGTCGTGCGCCTTCTTCGCCCCGGGCCCGCACCGGCGGTGTCCGGACCGGGTGTTGAATGGTCCCGGCCCGGAACGGAGCCCGGAGAGGAGCAGCGCGCGATGAAGGTCTTCCGGCTGGACGAGCTGGATGCGGAACGGGCTGCCCATCAGGGCTCCTACCTGCGCTTCCTCAAGGAGCGGAACATGTCCGCCGGCCTCTACGCGCTCTCTCCCGGGGACACCGACACCCAGGCCCCGCACGACCAGGACGAGATCTACCAGGTGATCAGCGGCCGGGCCGAGCTCACCGTCGGCCGCGAGACCACCACCGTCGGCCGCGGCACCGTCGTGTACGTGCCCGCCGGGGTGCCGCACCGCTTCCACCACATCACCGAGGAACTGCGCGTCCTGGTGATCTTCTCGCCGCCGGAGGACTGACCGGCGCCGCCGGGTAGGGTCGGCCGGGCGCGACCACCCGGAGACGAGGAGCGAGAACAGTGGCCCTGACCGACGAACTCTGGTCGGCGATCGAGCCGGTCTACGACGAGATCCTGGCCCACCCCTTCCTGGCCGGCCTCACCGACGGCACCCTGCCCCGGCAGGCGTTCCGCCACTTCGTCGTCCAGGACTCGCACTACCTGCGCGACTACGCCCGGGCGCTGGCCGTGTGCGCGGCCAAGGCGCCGGACGAGGCCGACGTCCGCGCCTTCGCCGACGACGCGGTGGGCGCCCTCGCCGCCGAGCAGGAGATGCACGCCGAGTTCCTGACCGCCTTCGGCGAGACCGCGGCCGAGGCGGCCGCCGAGCCGGTGCTGCCCACCACCCTGGCCTACACCAGCTACCTGCTGGCCACCGTCCACGGCGGCTCCTTCGCCGAGGCCGTGGCCGCCGTGCTGCCCTGCTACTGGATCTACGCCCGGGTCGGCGAGGCGCTGCTGGCGAAGTCCTCCCCCGACCCGCTCTACGCCAAGTGGATCGCCACCTACGGTGACGAGGCCTTCCAGTCCGTCGTCCGCCGGGTGCTCGACCTCACCGACCGGCTCGGCGAGGAGATCTCCCCCACCGAACGGCACCGGATGGTCCGGCACTTCACCACCACCTCGCGCTACGAGTGGATGTTCTGGGACGCCGCCTGGCGCGGCGAGACCTGGCCGGTCTGACGGTCCGCCGCACACGCGGAAGGCCCCGCACCCCCTGCCCGGGGGTGCGGGGCCTTCGTACCTGCGGTACCGGTCAGTTGTCGGTGAACCAGCCGGCGAGGTCGGCGATGACGTGGGTGTTGCCACTGAAGTTGTAGATGTTCGCGCGGCCGTTGGTGCCGAGTGGCGTGGTGACGTGGTTGGGGATGGTCACGCCGGGGGCGAGGTTGAGGTTGGAGGTGTTCGGCCTGGTGGTGAGGTCGGGCCAGACGGTGAGGTAGCCGGGGTTGGTGGGCTGGGTGGCGGTGACGTTGAGAACGGCCGCGGTGGCGTCGGCCGGGACGCCGTGGGTGCCGCCGATGGGCAGGTTGAGCTGGGCGTCGGGGCCGAGGGGCTGCTTGGCGTTGTCGTAGCGGGTGTCGGCGAGGCGGGCCGGTGTGGTGGGGGTGAACAGGCCCTTGCTGCCGGGGCTGTAGTAGCCGAAGACGTCGACGACCACGCGGGTGTTGCCGGTGAAGTTGTAGAGGTCGATGCTGCCGTCGGCGCCGACGGGGACGATGGCCTGGTTGGCGATCGTCTGCCCGGCGCGGAAGTTGAGGCTGGAGACGGTCGGCCGGTCGGTGCCGTGCGGGTAGGCGGTGAGGTAGCCGTTGGCAGTCGGGCGGTCGGCGGTGAGGTTGACGACCACGGCGGTGGCGTCGGCGGGCACGCCGGCCTTTCCGGTGACCTTGACCGCGGTGGTGGTGCCGCCGGGCATGACGCCGTCGGAGACGCGGGCGGGGCCCGTGGCCGTGAACTTCTGGCCGGTGTTGGGCTGGTAGTAGCCGACGAAGTCGACGACCACGTCGGCGCGTCCGGAGAGGTTGAAGAGCTGGACGGTGCCGTCCTTGCCGACCGGGACGGTGACCAGGTTGGCGACGGTCTGCCCGGCCTTCACGTTCAGGTTGGAGGCGGTGGGCCGCGTCTGGCCGGTCGGCCACAGGGTGAAGTAGGTGTCCGCGGTCGCATTGGTGGCGGTGACGTTCAGGACGACGGCCTCGGGGCTGCCGGAGGTGACCGGCTTCTCGCCGTTGGGGTAGCCGTTGGAGACGTCCAGCGTCAGCGAGTTGCCGCCGTTGAGGGTCTGCCAGGTCTTCCGGGTGTCGAGCATCCGGAACGGCTTGACCGGCGTGTACGTCGCCTTCGCGTACTCCACGTGGGCCGTCGTGCTCGTCGAGGCCGAGTTGCCCTTGGAGTCCTTGACCGTCACGGTGACCTTGTAATCACCGGGCTTGGCGTAGGTGTGCGACTCGGCCTGGTAGACGCCGGTCACCACCGGGGAGCCGTCACCGAAGTCGAAGGCGTACGAGGTGGTCGGCCAGGGCGCCGCAGTGGCCGCGGCGTCGGCCCGCACGGTGAGCGGCGGGGTGTGGGACATGGGGCTGTTCGACGAGGGCAGGTCGGGGTTCACGGTGATCTTCGGGGTGAGCTCGCCCGGAGTGGTCGCCTTCACCTCGACCTGGGCCGTCTTCACCTGTCGGCCGGACTGGTCCGTGACGGTCACGGTCGCCCTGCAGGTGCAGGCCGTGCTGTAGGTGTGCGTTGCCGTCGGAAGACCGGTCTGCTTCACCGACGTGCCGTCGCCGAAGTCGAAGGTGTAGATCAGCGTGCTGGGCCAGCGCGACTGGGCCTTGGCCGTGAAGGTCACCGCAGTGCCGTACGGCGCCCAGGAGTTGTCGGCCGAGAGCGTCACGAAGTCCAGCGCGTCCTGGAGTTCGTACGCCCCGCGGTCGAGGAGCCCGAATCCCGAGCCGCTGTTGGCGACCAGCGGGTCGTCGACGGGCGGGTTGCCGACCAGGTCGGTGTCCAGGACGCCGGGGGCGTCCATGGCCGCGGAGTCGATGGCCGGGGAGCCCTCGCCGGGCATGCCCGCGATGATCATGGGGTCCGCCACGAGATCGTGGGTGCCCTCGCCGTTCGACACGGCCAGCAGTTCGGTGACGCTCTTGGCCGCCGTGCCGCCCCAGGAGTAGGCCAGGCCGTCCTTGGCAGGCCAGACCAGGTTGTAGTCGGCCCTGCTGCCGGGCAGTGAGTCCGCGGAGGCCAGCACCTCGGTGGCGGAAGTGCCCTCGCCGCAGGTGTCCCGCGGGTTCGGGTGCGTGCTGGTGTGCCAGGCGACGATGTTGTTGTACAGGCGGAAGCCCGTGGAACCGCCGGACAGACCGATGCCCGGACCGCAGCCGTCCAGCACGGTGTTGTTGGTGACGACCGTGCCGGTCGCCCCGTCCACCACGATGCCCCTGCGGTCGGTGGCGACGACGTTGCCACTGACGACGGTGCCGGTGGCACCGCCCGAGACCGAGACCCCGATGCTTCCGCCCTGGTCCAGCCAGTTGCGGGTGACCCTGTTGTCACTTCCGCCGGTGATGGCGACGAGGGGGACGGGCGTGCTGCCCGACATGCTCGTGGTTCGGTCGAAGGTGACCCGGTCCGAGTTCTTCACCAGCGCCGAGAACAGCGGGACCTCGCGGAACACCACGTCGTGCGCGCCGTCGACGGTCACGGCCGGGGTGGCGTCGTTGGGGTCAACCCCGGTCACCGCGCCCTGGCCGGTGAAGACGATCGGTGCGTCCTTCTCGCCCGAGCGCGTGATGCGGAGGTCCTCCTTGAACCGGCCGTTCAGGTGGACGGTGGTGCCGGGCCCGACCACGGCGGCCGCTGCACCGACGGTGCAGAAAGGCGCGGCCCGGGTGCCCGGGTCGGAGTCCGAGCAGGTGCCGGTGTTGTCCACGTACAGGTCGCCGGACGCGGCGACGGCGGCCGGAACGGGCATGCCCAGGACGGCCGTCACGGTGGCGGCGGCAAGACCGATGGCACGGATTCTTCGCATGGCTTGGTGGTCCCCCCAAGTCGTTGGTGAAAGAAGTATGAAGCCGGTCGTTCGGGCACCCCTCAGGGGGTCCCCCGGGCCCGGTCTCGGGGTGATCTCCGGGTTCTCTCCGGGGCCCGGGCCCTCGTTCTGGTGCAGGCGGCGCCCTACGATCGAAGTACCGAAACGAACGGGAAGCGGCGGACGGACCGGCGCCGAGCCCGAGGGGAGAGAAGGAACGGACATGGCCGAGCTCTGGAAGTCGCTGCCCTCGTGGGTGCGCAACATCGTCGTCCCGATCCTGGTGCTGATCCTGGCCTGGAACCTGCTGTGGTTCGTGGTCGGCGTGGTCAGCTCGCTGATCGGATTCCTGATCAAGGTCCTGCTGGTGGTCGGCCTCGGCGCCGCGGTGGTGATCCTGGTCAAGAAGGCAGCCAGGAACTGACCTTGCCGCCGAAGGGCCCCACTCCCGTTGCGGGGTGGGGCCCTTCGGCATGCTCCGGCTAGCTCTCGGTGAACCAGCCGGCGAGGTCGGCGACGACGTGGGTGTTGCCGCTGAAGTTGTAGATGTTCGCCCGGCCGTTGGTGCCGAGTGGCGTGGTGACGTGGTTGGGGATGGTCACGCCGGGGGCGAGGTTGAGGTTGGAGGTGTTCGGCCTGGTGGTGAGGTCGGGCCAGACGGTGAGGTAGCCGGGGTTGGTGGGCTGGGTGGCGGTGACGTTGAGGACCGCTGCGGTGGCGTCGGCGGGGGCGCCGTGGGTGCCGGCGACGGGCAGGTTGAGCTGGGCGCCGGGGCCGAGGGGCTGCTTGGTGTTGTCGTAGCGGGTGTCGGTGAGGCGGACGGGGGCTGCCGGGGTGAAGAGGCCCTTGCTGCCGGGGCTGTAGTAGCCGAAGACGTCCACGATCACGCGGGTGTTGCCGGTGAAGTTGTAGAGGTCGATGCTGCCGTCCGGCCCGATGGGGACGATGGCCTGGTTGGCGATCGTCTGGCCGGCGCGGAAGTTGAGGTTGGAGACGGTCGGCCGGTTGATGCCGTGCGGGTAGGCGGTGAGGTAGCCGTTGGCGGTGGGCTTGTCGGCGGTGAGGTTGACGACCACGGCGGTGGCGTCGGCGGGCACGCCGGCCTTGCCCGCGACCTTCAGCGTGCTGGTGGCGCCGGCGGCCATCGGCGCGTCGGAGAGCCTGGCCGGGGCGGTGGCGGTGAAACCGTCGCCGTAGAGCGCGTTGTAGTGGCCGACGAAGTCGACGACCACTTCGGAGTTTCCGGAGTGGTTGTAGATCCGGACCTTGCCGTCCTTGCCGACCGGGACGGTGACCAGGTTGGCGACGGTCTGCCCGGCCTTCACGTTCAAGTTGGACGCGGTTGGGCGCACCTGGCCGCCGGGGAAGACGGTGAGGAAGGTGTCCGTGGTGGCGTTGGTCGCGGTCACATTGAGCACCACGGCCTCGGGGTTCGAGGACGGCAGGCGCTCGTCGAACTCGAAGGGGCCGCGGATGACGTTGAAGTCGAGGGTGGTACCGCCCTGCAGTCCGCCGCCGCCGCTCCGGGTGTCCACCAGGCGGAACGGGGTGGCGGGGACGTACTTCGAGGCCTCATAGGCCACGTGCTGGACGGTGGACGCGGTCGAGGTGTGGCCCTTGGCGTCCTGGAGGGTCACCGTGACGGTGTAATCGCCCGGGGCGGTGTAGGTGTGGCCGCTCCCCTGCTCGAGCGAGCTGGTGGTCTCCTGCGTTCCGTCGCCGAAGTCGTAGGTGACGCCGGTGATCTGCCAGGGGGCCGTGCTCCGGGCCGCGGTGGCGCTGAAGGTCAGGGAGGGCATGGGGTCGGTGTGACCCACGTTGTGGCCCTCCCGCACGATGTCGAGGACGGCCTGGAGGTCGCCGGGCTCGGTCACCCGAATGCTGTACGGCTCGCTGGTCTTCGTGACGCCGACACCGTTGGTGGCGGTGACCTTCGCCGTGCACTTGCACGGTGCGGCGTAGACGTGGCTCACCGAGGTGTCCCGGGTGTTGACCACCGTCCCGTCGCCGAAGTCGAAGGTGTAGGTCAGGCCCGTCGGCCAGGTGTCGGTCGGCTTCGCGGTCGCCGTGACGGTGGTGCCGTAGGGCGCCCAGGCCTGTTCCACGGCCAGTTCCACCCGGACGAGGTCGTCGTGCTGCTCGATCGCGCCGCGGTCCAGGTAGCCGTAGCCGGTGCCGGTGTTGGGCACCCGTGGGTCGTCCTCGGGGCTCTTGCCAGCTGTGTCGGTCTCCAGAACGCCGGGTGCCGTGGCGTCCGCCGAGTCGACGGCCGGTCCCTTGTCCCCTGCGGGGTACGTGCCGGCGGGAGAGGCCAGATCCTGCAGGCCCTGCCCGGTGGCCTCCCGGAACGTGTCCGGATCGGGGTAGGTCGCTCCTCCCCAGGAGTACATGGCCGTGCCGGCAGCGGACAGCATGTTGTAGCCGACGCGGGTACCGGCGGTCGCCGACGCTGCCACCGAGATCGGGGGCCGCACCTCACCGCCGCAGGTGGGGGCCGGGGTGGTGGCCACGAAGACGTTGTTGAAGATGTTCGATCCCGTCGAATCCCCGGACAGGACGACGCCGCATCCCCGCATGTGGGTGTTGTTGGTGACCGTGGTGTGCGGCGCGTCCGATGCACTGACCAGGACGGACGGCTTGTCGACGGCTCCGTAGCCCCGGTTGCGGCCGAGCAGCGTGCCGCTGGCGCCCTCGATCCTGACCAGGGGTGCTCCCTGCTGCGCCAAGAGCATGGAGCGGGTGTAGGCCACGTCGTGGCTGCCGCCGCCGATCAGTACGCCGGGCCGGGTGCCGGTACCGGTTGTGGTGACCTTATTGAAGGTGATCCGGTCGGAGGCATCGATCGAGACGCCGCCGTAGCCGTAGAAGCCCTCGACCACGATGTCGTGCGCACTGTTCACCACGATGGCGGTCTTGGAACCCTGCGTGTCGGACCGGACGGTCACCTGGCCGGTGGCAGGGGCGGCCCGGAAGGTGATCGGACTGCCGGACTCGCCGGAGCGGGTGAGGATGAGCTGCTCCGGGTAGATGCCGCCCCTGATCTCCACCGTCTGGCCGGGCTGGGCCACGGCCGCGGCCTCGCCGATGGTGCAGAAGGGCTTCTGCTGGGTGCCGTCACCGGTGATGGTGCAGCCGGCACCGGAGTTGTTGCTCACGTAGAGGGTGCCGGGCGCCGCGGCGTGGGCCGGTGCCGCCAGACCGAGGGCACCGGTGATGCCGGCGACGGTCAGGGCGGCCGTGCGGTGGATGCGCATGGAGTGCTTTCCCCAGGAAGGTGGTGCGGGCAGGTCAGTTGTTGGTGAACCAGCCGGCGAGGTCGGCGACGACGTGGGTGTTGCCGCTGAAGTTGTAGATGTTCGCGCGGCCGTTGGTGCCGAGTGGCGTGGTGACGTGGTTGGGGGTGGTGACGCCGGGGGCGAGGTTGAGGTTGGAGGTGTTCGGCCTGGTGGTGAGGTCGGGCCAGACGGTGAGGCGGGGTTGGAGGACCGCGTTGAGGACCGCTGCGGTGGCGTCGGCGGGGACGCCGTGGGTGCCGGCGACGGGCAGGTTGAGCTGGGCGCCGGGGCCGAGGGGCTGCTTGGTGTTGTCGTAGCGGGTGTCGGTGAGGCGGACGGGGGCTGCCGGGGTGAAGAGGCCCTTGCTGCCGGGGCTGTAGTAGCCGAAGACGTCGACGACGACGCGAGTGTTGCCGGTGAAGTTGTAGAGGTCGATCGAGCCGTCCACGCCGACCGGGACGATGGCCTGGTTGGCGATCGTCTGCCCGGCACGGAAGTTGAGGCTGGAGACGGTCGGCCGGTTGATGCCGTGCGGGTAGGCGGTGAGGTAGCCGTTGGCAGTGGGCTTGTCGGCAGTGAGGTTCACGACGACCGCGGTGGCGTCGGCGGGCACACCGGCCTTGCCCACGACCTTCAGGGTGCTGGTGGCACCGGCGGCCATCGGCGCGTCGGAGAGCCGGGCCGGGCCGGTGGCGGTGAAACCCTGGCCGGCGTTGGGCTGGTAGTAGCCGACGAAGTCGACGACGACGTCGGTGCGTCCGGAGAAGTTGAAGAGCTCGACCATGCCGTTGCTGCCGACGGGAACGGTGACCAGGTTGGCCACGGTCTGTCCGGCCTTCACGTTCAGGTTGGAGGCGGTCGGGCGGTCCTGGCCGCTGGGGAAGAGCGTGAGGTAGGTGTCCGCTGTCGCGTTGGTGGCGGTGACGTTGAGGACGACCGCCTCGGGGCTGCCGGAGGTGACCGGCTTGTCGCCACCCGGGTAGCCGTTGGAGACGTTCAGTGTGATTGAGCCGCCGCCCGGAAGGATGGACGGGGACGACCGGGTGTCGATCACCCGGAACGGCGACACCGGCGTGTACGTCGCCTTCGAGTACTCGGCGTGGAACGTGGTGGAGGCGGTTCCGATGTTGCCCTTGATGTCCCGGACGGTCACAGTGATTTGGTAGTCGCCGGGCTTGGCGTAGGTGTGCCGGCCGTTCGACCAGGTGCTTTCGGTCAGGGAACCGTCGCCGTAGGAGTAGGCGTACGAGGCGATCGGCCACGCCGAGTCGGGGACCGGTGCGTCGACCGCGACGGAGAGCGGCGGGGTGTGGCTGATCGGGTCGTTGCCGAGCGGGAGGGCCGGGGTGGCCGACAGCGGCGGCACGATCGGGCCGGGAGTGGTGACCTTGACGTCCACCGGGTTGCTGACCTTTGACACTCCGGCCCCGTTCACGCCCGTGACCTTCACCTTGCAGGCGCAGGGCGAGCTGTAGATGTGGGTGGCCACCGTTTCCTTGGTGGTCACCTGGGTGCCGTCGCCGAAGTCGAAGGTGTACGTCAGCGCCGCCGGCCAGAGGTCGTCGGCCCAGGCGGCCGCGGTCACTTTGGTGCCGTACGGCGCCCACGTGTTGGTCACGGAGAGCAGCGTGACGCCGTTGAAGCGGTCCTGCTTCTCGTACGGGCCGCGGTCCAGGTAGCCGTACCCGGTACCGGTGTTCGGAACGCGGGGGTCGTCCGCGGGCTGCGCATCGGACCTGTCGGCGTCGATCACACCGGGTGCCGTGGCGTCGGCCGAGTCGACGGCCGGTCCCTTGTCGGCGTTCGGGGCCTGGCCGGTGGGGGCCACCAGGTCGTTCGTGCCCTGGCCGGTGGCGGTACGGAACTGCTCGGGGTCGGTGTGGTCCGTGCCCGCCCATGAGTACAGGGCGGTGCCCGGGGCGGCGTTCAGCAGGTTGTAGCCGACGCGGGTGCCGGGGACCGCCGTCGCCGCGACCGAGATCGGCGGCTGCTTCTCGCCGCTGCAGGTGGTGGCCGGGGTGGCAGCCGCGAAGATGTTGTTGAAGATGTTCGAGTCGATCGAGCCGCCCGAGAGGACGACACCGCATCCCGCATCACTGCTGTTGTTGGTGATCGTCGTCTTCGGGGCGTCCGCCACGCTGAACATGACGGAGGGAGTGAGGCTTGCCCCCGACCCCTGGTTGCGGCTGAGGACGGTACCGGTCGCGCCCTCGATCCTGAACTGCGGGTTGCCGGACTGCGTGGCAATGAACGAGCGGGTGTACACCACATCGTGGCTTGCGCCGCCGATCAGCACGCCCGGCCGGGTGCCGGTGGCAGCCGTGGGCACCTTGTTGAAGGCGATCCGGTCGGACTGGTCGACCGTGACTCCGCCCAGGGCGCGGACATTCTCGAACACGAGGTCGTGCACGCCGCTGACCGCGATCGCAGCCCTGCTGCGGGTGGCGTCGCTCTGGATGTTCACCAGACCGGAGCTGCGGAAGGTGATCGGCCTGCCCGGCTCCCCGGAACGGGTGGGGGCGATCTGTTCGGTGTAGGTGCGGCCGGCGGCGATGTCCACCGTCTGGCCCGGCACGGCCACCGCAGCCGCGGCGCCGATCGAGCAGAACGGCTGCTCCTGGGTGCCCGGGCCGGTGTCCGAACAGGGAACGTCGGTGCCGTTCTTGACGTAGAGCGTTGCGGCCGTCTCGGCGTGGGCGGGGGCGGCCAGGCCGAGGAGGCCGGTGGTGCAGGCGACCGTCAGGACGGCCGTGCGGCGGATGCGCATGGGTGGTTCCCGGGGGTGGAGTGGGCCGGTCAGGCGTCGGCGGACCGGCCGGAGGGGGCGGTCACCACGGGGTGGTGCCGGTGGGGCCGAGGGGGGCGACGGCGCCTAACGGGACGACGGCGGGGCCGTTGTCGGCGTCCGTGCGTCGGTGCCCGACGGGCGGTGCCGTCGGGCATGCTGCGACGAGGGCAGCGGTGTGGCGGGTGCGCATGGCGACCTGTCCCCCAGAAAAGTCCCTGGCCCGCGGGCGGTGGTCCGCTCACGCACGGGCAGAGGGATTCTGGCGGGTGGCATGCGAAGTGTCACGTGATCTTCGCGGGTGTTGCGCATTCGTGATCATTTGTGGCGGACAGTGCCGAGGTCAACTCCCAGCGTGGCCGAAAGCCCTGGTCGGCGGCCCTGGTGGTGTCCAGGACAACGGGTCGGGCGAGCTGGTCGACGGCGTACGGGGTGAGGCCGGGCAGCAGGCCGCGGCGGGCCGCGAACTCGGCTGCGGCGACCGGCACATGGCCGATCCGGGCGCGAACGCCCTGGGTGGCGAGCACCGTTCGGACGGCAGCGTCCCGCCGGTACGGCTCCGCGTCGGTGATGTTGTACGCGCCGGGCGCCCACTCGGCGGCGGCCAGGCAGGCCTCGGCGAGGTTCTGTACGGCCGTCAGACTGAGCGGAACGTCGGGGCCGGGCAGCAGCAGGAGGCCGCGGCGGACGCGTTCCAGCAGGCGGGGCATCAGATGCGGGTCGCCGGGGCCGTAGACGGCGCGCGGCCGCAGCACCACCGCACCCGCCTGCAGGGCGAGCCGGTCCGCGGCGGCCTTGGTGCGGCCGTACGCATTGCGGTGGCCGCCGCCGGTCGGGTGGTCCTCGCGGACCAGGCTGCGGTCACACACACACACACACACACACACACACACACACACACACACACACACACACACACACACACACACACACACACACACACACACACACACACACACACACACACACACACACACACACACACACACACACACACACACACACACACACACACACACACACACACACACACACACACACACACACACACACACACACACACACACACACACACACACACACACACACACACACACACACACACACACACACACACACACACACACACACACACACACACACACACACACACACACACACACACACACACACACACACACACACACACACACACACACACACACACACACACACACACACACACACACACACACACACACACACACACACACACACACACACACACACACACACACACACACACACACACACACACACACACACACACACACACACACACACACACACACACACACACACACACACACACACACACACACACCGTTCGGACGGCAGCGTCCCGCCGGTACGGCTCCGCGTCGGTGATGTTGTACGCGCCGGGCGCCCACTCGGCGGCGGCCAGGCAGGCCTCGGCGAGGTTCTGTACGGCCGTCAGACTGAGCGGAACGTCGGGGCCGGGCAGCAGCAGGAGGCCGCGGCGGACGCGTTCCAGCAGGCGGGGCATCAGATGCGGGTCGCCGGGGCCGTAGACGGCGCGCGGCCGCAGCACCACCGCACCCGCCTGCAGGGCGAGCCGGTCCGCGGCGGCCTTGGTGCGGCCGTACGCATTGCGGTGGCCGCCGCCGGTCGGGTGGTCCTCGCGGACCAGGCTGCGGTCGGTGCGCGGGTCGTAGACGCTGGCGCTGGAGACGAGGACCACCGGTGTGCCCGCCGCGGCCTCCAGCAGCCGGGCGGTGCCGTCGACGTTCACGGCGTGCTGCTCGGCCTCGGCGGGGGAGCCCGGCGGGTGGTCGCCGACGGCGGCGGCGCAGTGCACCACCAGGTCGGCGCCGCTCAGGTGGGGGGCCTCGGCGGCGGCGTCCCAGCGGACGTGGGTGCCGACCGGGCCGGGCCGGCGGCCCAGGCAGCGCACCTCGGCGCCGGCGGCGGCCGCGGCCTCGGCGAGGTGCGAGCCGCAGAAGCCGCTGGCGCCGGTGATCGCGATGCGGAGCATGCGGGTCAACCCTTCCGTACGAGCAGCGAGGAGTAGCCGGGCAGGGCGGCACGGCGGTCCACGGAGGCCCGGACGACCACCGGCCGGTGCGGGGCCAGGGCGGCCAGGAAGTCGGTGAGCTGGGCGCGGGCGAGGCGGGCGCCGGGGCAGGCGTGCGGGCCTGAACCGAAGACCGCCTGGGCGGCCTGCGGGTCTGCGGGCCCGCTGCCGTGGGCGCCGGCGGCGTGCCGGGCGACCAGCACCAGCCGGTCGCCGCGGCCGATCGGGCAGTCGGCCGCCGTTGCGTCGGCGGCGGCGACCCGCGGCAGGATCGGTGAGGGTGCGGTCAACCGGAGCAGTTCGACGGCGAGTTCGGGAGAGACGTCGCTCCACAGGCCGGCCCGGGCGCACCAGGCGGCGGCCCGCGGGAGGGCGGCGATCGTGGTGTTGACGGCGGCGACCGCGAGCATGGCGTCCCGGCCGTTGGGCAGCAGGGAGTTGAGGTGTTCGGCGGCCGTCGTGGAGGTGCGCCGGGGCAGGCCGGGCAGGTGCTCCCGGGCGGCCTCGGCGGCGGCCTCGGCGCAGGCGCGGGCGAGTTCCGCCGGTTCGGCGGTGCTGCCGGTGAGGGCGGCGGCGGTGGCCCCGGCGAGCTCCCGGACGACGTCCACCAGGTCGACGGTGCCGGTGAGTCCGGCGAGCCGGCGGTCGAGGACGGTCTGCCACACCGGGCGCAGCTTTTCGGTGCCGTGGGCGCCGAGGAGTTCGGTGAGGTCGCGGCGGGCGGCGCGGTGCTCGCCGCCGTCCTGGTCGAAGAGCAGTCCGCCGTCGGTGCGCCGGGCGGCGGCCCCGCCGGTGGTGCCCTCGGCGGTGCGGTCCAGCGGGACGCGGGTGAGCACCTCGCGGTACGCCTCGGCGCCGTGCACCAGCACGGTGCTGCCGAGGCGGACGACCGGCCGCCGGCGGGTGGCGGCGAGCAGCGCGAACAGCACCGGGTGGGAGGCCAGGTAGACCCGCCGGTCGAGCCGCCGGGCGGTGCGGTGGGCGCGCGCCGGAACGGCCGTGCGGTCCGCGCTCACCGGGCGAGCTCGCGGGCGCAGAGCCGGGCGGCGGCGGCCCGGTCGGGCTTGCGGGAGCGGCCGGCCAGCGGGATCTCGCCGAGCAGGACGGCGTCCGGGCGGGCGCTGCCCATCCGGGCCAGCGGGCGTTCGAGGTCGGCGCGCAGCCGGTGCCGGTCGGCGCCGCGGCGCGGCTGGACGAGGGCGACCAGGCGTTCGTCGCCGTCCCCTGCGGGCACGCCCACCAGCAGGGCGAGTTCGACGTCCGGCAGGTGCAGGGAGGGCTCGTACAGGCCCGGGTAGATGTTCTCGGCGCGGCGCAGCACCATGTCCTTGCAGCGGCCGGCGAGGACGATCCGGCCGTCCGGGTCGAGGCTCGCGCGGTCGCCGGTGCGCACCCACGGGTCGGGGCGTTCGCCGAGGTAACGGTCGCGGGCGGCGGCTCCGGCGAGGAGCAGTTCGCCGCCGTCGGTGAGCCGGGCGGTGACGCCGGGCAGCGGGTGGCCGAGCAGGTCGCCGTCGGCGTCGAAGGCGGACTTGTCGGCCTCCTCGACGGCCGCGGCCGGGAACAGCTCGGTGAGCGCGTACACGCCCCAGGCCTCGGTGGCGCCGGCCTGCTTGGCACGGCGCAGCAGTTCGGCGGAGGCCGGTGCGGAGCCCGTCCAGACCCGGCCGGTGAGGTGGTCGAGGCCGCGCAGCTGGGGCGGGGTCAGATAGGTCTCGGCGGGGGCGAGGCGGCGGACCTGCCGGCCGAGCACCTTGGGCGAGCGGGCGGGCAGGGCGACGGTGGCACCCGCCGCCAGCGAGGGGACGAGGACGAAGAAGGTGCCGCCGAGCACGGCCTGCCCGGCCTGCGGGCGGACCAGCCCGGCGACTGCCCGCATCCCGGCGGCGACCGAGGCGCGGGTGTGCACCACGGCGCGCGGGGCGGAGGTGGTGCCGGAGGTGAAGACGATCACCGCGTCGCCGTCGCCGTCGTAGGGCGCGGGCGGGCGGCCGCCGGGGGTGCGCAGGGCGGGTGCGCAGCCGGGGCGGCGCGGTCCTGCGGTGGCGACCGGGCCGAGCGCGTCGAGACGGGGCAGTTCCAGCGAGGCGCGGCGGGCGAGGCCGCGGGCCCAGCCGGCCACGGCCTGGGCGGCTGCGTCCGCGACGACCAGTGCCGGGCGGGCGAGTTCGAGACGGGCGAGCAGGACGTCCGGGCCGGCCGAGGGGTCGAGGACGGCGGCCCGCAGGCCGAGCCGGTGGGCGGCGAGCATCAGGGCGAGCGCGCGCGGGCCGGGCCGGACGGCGACGCCGAGGGTGTCCCCGGCGGCGAGCCCGTGGCCGTGGTGCAGGGCCGCGGCGTACGAGTCGGCGAGGTCGGCGATCTCGCCGCAGCGGGCGCGGACCCGGACGGCTCCGCTGCGGGTGCAGCCGAGGACGGCGGGCCGGTCGGCGCCGTCCCGCAGGACGCGGGTGAGGTGGTCGAGCACGTCCGGCTCCTTCATCGGGGGTCGACGCCGCGGCCGCCGCTGCCGCGGTCCAGGTACCAGCGGGCGGTGCCGACGACGCCGTAGGCGCGGATGCGGCGGGTGGAGTTCTGCACCACCATGTCGCGGCGCTGCACGATGGCCGTGGTGTGGCGGCGGACGCGGTTGATGAACGTCCGGTCGGTGGGCGAGGGCCGGCGCGGCATGCCGCCGACCGCCTCGTACAGGTCGGCGGTGATCGCCATGTTGTTGCCGGCGTGCATCCGGTACGGCACCAGGAAGCCGTGCCGGCGGTGGTGTGCGGGGCGGATGCGGCCGAAGAAGGCGCCGAGCACCACCAGGGTGCGGAACAGCCGGCGGCCGACCGGCCCGTGCTCGTCGCGGCGGGCGGTGATGTGGCCGCAGACCAGGCCGCGCGAGGCGAGCAGCCCGGCGCGGGCGGCGGCCGTCCAGCCGGGCTCGGGCAGGCAGTCGGCGTCGGTGCGGGCCAGCAGGTCGGCGCCGTGGGCGATCGCGTGCCGGAAGCCGGTGTCGACGGCGCAGCCGACCCCCTTCTCCGGCTCGACCAGCACCCGGACGGGGAACGGCGCGTTCGCGGCGAACTCCTCGGCGACGGCGGCCGTCCGGTCGTCGGAGGCGTTGTCGACCACCAGCAGGGTGAAGTCGGTGTCCCGCTGGGCGGCCAGCGCCCGCAGGGTCTCGCCGATCCGGGCCTCCTCGCGGTAGGCGGGCACGATCACCCAGAGCGCGGTCACGGCACCTCCCACACCATGGTCATCAGGCTGACGCCGCCGCCGAGGCCGACCATCAGCACCTTGTCGCCGGAGCGCAGCCCGCCGTGGATGCGGTCGAGCTGGACACCGAGGGTGGCACTGGCGACGTTGCCCAGCTCCGGGACGGTGAGCACCAGCTTCTCCTGCGGCACCCCGGTGAGCTCCACGAAGCGCTCCAGGTAGGGCACGGTCACCTGGTGCACCAGCACCCGGGCGTACGCGTCCCAGCCGAGCCCGGTGCGGGCCGCGACCCGGGTCAGGATGTCGCCGCCGATCTTCTCGAAGACGCCCCTCAACTCCTTTCCGCCGCCCCGGAAGTAGCTGTACTCGTCGCCGCGCGGGTGCCGCGAGCCGCCGCCGGGTATGCCGCCGACCGCCCAGTGCTCGGAGGCGGTCTCGGTCTCCACGTCCAGGATGCCGCCGCGCTCGACCGGTTCGACGACCACGGCCGCGCCGGCGTCGCCGAAGGTGTAGCCGGCGAAGCCGTCCCGGAAATCGGCGAGCCCGGACGGGTCGCGGCGCATCGCCCGGCTCGGGGTCTCGCCGGTGACGACCAGCGCCCGGCGGGCCCGTCCGGCGAGGATCATCGCGCGGGCCACGTCGATGCCGTTGATGAAGCTGTTGCAGGCGTTGGAGACGTCGAAGGCGTGGGCGCGGGAGCCGAGTTCGGCCTGCACCAGGTGGGCGGTGGCCGGCTCGCAGACGTCCCGGGTGGCCGAGGCGTACACCAGCAGGTCGATGTCGAGCGGGTCGTACCCGGCGTTGCCGAGGGCGTTCCTCGCAGCGGCCAGCGCCAGCGTGGAGGCGTACTCGTCGTCGGCGGCGAACCGCCGGGTGGCGATACCGGTGGCCTTCTCGAACATCCGCTCGGGGAGCCGGAGTCCGCTGCCCGCCACCACCTCGTCCTGGAGCTGCTGCGACGTCAGCACCCGGGCCGGCAGGCCGGAGCCCACCGCGGTGATGCCCACGCTCGGAATTCGAAGGTCCATGCCGCCATGCTGCCGGGCGCCGGACGCCCGCGGCCTGAGTACCCGTACTCAGCCCGAACCGGTGATCGCCCCCAACCTTCCTGCCGGGACCGGGCCGTGACATCCGTCATGCGGATCCCGGTGCGGCCGACACTGCCGGGCGGCACCCCCGCCGCGGGATTCTCGATGCATCGGGAAGACCGGGCACCACCGACACGGGGAGCGGACACCATGGCCACCATCACCAGCAGCGCGGCGATCGAGCGGACCGAGCAGAACGGGCAGGCCGGGGCGGGCGCGTCGAGGCTCGACGCCTTCAAGCCCCTGCTGGTCGACGTCGCCGTGCCGCTCGGCGTCTACTACGCGGCGCACGGCCTGCTCGGCCTCGGCCTGGTCGCCTCGCTGGGCATCAGCAGCGCCGTCCCGGCCGTCCGCACCGTCGCCGGACTGCTCCGCCACCGCAGCCTCAACGGGCTCGCCCTGGTGATGCTGGTGGTCAACACCGTCGGCATCACGCTCTCCGCGGTCAGCGGAGACCCGCGGCTGATGCTCGCCAAGGACGGTGCGATCAGCAGCGTCATCGGCCTCTCGGTCATCGTCTCCGCCTTCGCCGGGAAGCCGCTGATGACCGCCGGCCTCAAGCCCTTCGTCGTCAAGGGCATCGCCGCCCGGGCCGCCGCCTGGGAGCGCCTGGCCGCCGGCTCCACGGCCTTCCGCCGACAGGAGCGCAACTTCTCGCTGGTCTGGGGCTCCGCACTGGTCGCCGAGTGCATCGCCCGGGTGGTCGGCGCCTACACCGTGCCGGTGGAGACCATGGTCTGGCTCGGCACCGTCTTCCTGGTGGCCGCGATCGCCGTGGGCATCCTCGGCGGCAACGTCTTCGCCGAGCGGATCGCCGAGCAGGTCGTCGCCGAGTCCGAGTGACCTCCCCCGCACAGAAACCCGCAGGCCCTCGCAGGCCTCGCAGGCCCGAAACACCCACCGGAGGAGGCACCGTGCGCGCCAGGGGCATCAACTACGACACCGGCTTCACCCCCGACGGGGAGACCAGCCGCCCGCACTTCGACCCGGCCGAGGTCCGCGCCGAGATGCGCACCATCGCAGAGGAACTGCACTGCACCGCCGTCCGGATCACCGGCGGCGACCCGGAGCGGATCGCCCTCGCCGCCGCGCACGCCGCCGAGTACGGCCTGGAGGTCTGGTTCTCGCCCTTCCCGTGCGGCCTCGACGAGGACGGCATGCGGCCCCTGCTGCTGGACTGCGCCCGCCGGGCCGAGCAGCTGCGGGCCGGCGGCACCGACACCGTCCTGGTGCTCGGCTGCGAACTCACCCTCTTCGCCGACGGCCTGCTGCCCGGCGCGGACCTCGGCGAGCGGATCGCCGCACTGCTCGCCCCGGAGACCCGGCAGACCCTGTCCGCCGTCGCCGCCCGGCTGAACGCCTTCCTCGCCGACACCGTCACCGCCTGCCGGGCCGAGTTCGGCGGCCGGATCACCTACGCCGCCGGCACCTGGGAGGAGGTCGACTGGACACCCTTCGACCTGGTCGCCGTCGACGCCTACCGGGACGCGCACAACGCCGCCCGCTACCGCGCGGAGCTCCGTTCCCACGCCTCCCACGGAAAGCCCGTCGCCGTCAGCGAGTTCGGCTGCTGCACCTACACCGGCGCCGGCGACCGCGGCGGCCTCGGCTGGGACGTGATCGACCGTTCCGCCGAACCGCCCGTGCTGCGCCCCGGCCTCGCCCGCGACGAGCAGGAGCAGGTCCGGTACCTGCAGGAACTGCTGCCGGTCTTCGAGGAGGAGGGCGTGGACGCCGCCTTCTGGTTCACCTGGGCCGGCTACCGTGCCCCGCACCGCCCCCAGGACCCGGCCCACGACCTCGACCTGGGCTCCTACGGCGTGGTCAAGCTGCTCGACGGCGCCCGCAGGCCCAAGGCGGTCTTCGCCGCCCTCGCCGAGGCCCACCGCGCCTGACCGCCCACCCGGCCCGAAGCCGACGGCCCGCCGACCGCACTGCGCGGTCGGCGGGCCGTCGCGGTGCAATCCCTAGTCGTCGGAGCCCTCCTGGACGGGGATCGGGTGGCTCACCCGGCCCGCCGCCGGCTCGGCGGCCGGCTGCTGCTGCGGGCCCGTCGCCGCGAGCAGTTGCCGGGCCAGGCCCAGGCCCGTGCCGCCCATGGCGAGAGCCTTGGCGAGCATGTCCGCCATGCCGTCCGCGCCGTTCAGCACCACCATGTGCTCGACGTTCCCGAGGGCCTCCGCGCCGGCCCGGACGATGTCCGGCCAGTTCTCCGCCAACTGCTGGGCGACCACGGCCTCCTGGTTCTCGGCGAGAGCGGCCGCCCGCGCCTTGATCGCCTCGGCCTCGGCCAGACCCAGGGCGCGGGCCGCCTCGGCGGCCGCCAGGCCCTTGGCCTCCGCGGCCGCGGCCTCCGCCTGGCCGGTGGCCCGGGTGGCCTCGGCCGAGGCCAGGCCGCGGGCCTTGGTGGCCTCCGCCTCGGCGGTGGCGGCGACCTTCACCCGGTTCGCCTCGGCCCCGGCCTTCAGCTCGGTCTCCCTGGCGAGCGCCTCGGCCGCCGAGATCCGGGCGTCGCGGTCGGCCTGCGCCTTGGTGCGAGTCTCGTACGCGCGGGCGTCGGCCGGCTTGCGGACGTCCGCCTGCAGCTGCTGCTCCTTGCGGTGCGCCTCCAGCTCGGCGACCTTGGTCTCCTCGACGACGACCTCCTGCCGGGCCGCGGCCTGCGCCAGCGGGCCGGCCTGCAGCGCCCGGGCCTGCGCCGTCTCCAGCTCGGCCTGGTAACCGGCCTGCTGGATACCGGAGTTGCGGGTGGCCTCGGCCTTGCGGGCGAAGGCCTCCTGCTCGGCCTCGGTGGCCCGGCGGTCCGCCTCGGCGGCGGCGATCCGGGCGTCCCGCTGGACGGCGGCGGCGTGCGGCGCGGCGAGGTTCTTGATGTAGCCGGTCGGGTCGAGGATCTCCTGGATCTGCAGCGAGTCGATGATCAGGCCGAGCTTCTCCATCTCGGTGCCGGACGCGGCCCGGGTCTCGCCGGTCATCCGCTCGCGGTCGCGGATCATGTCCTCGACCGTCAACCCGCCGACGATGGACCGCAGATGGCCCGCGAACACGTTGTGGACGCGGTGGCCCATCAGCTTCTGCTGGTCGAGGAAGCGGCGGGCGGCGTTGGCGATCGACACCGGGTCGTCGCCCACCTTGAAGATCACAACACCCTTGACCCGCAGCGGGATTCCCTGCGACGTCACGCACTCGACGTCGAGGTCCGCCTCGTTGAGGTCCAGCGAGAGCCGGCGCACCACCTGGACGCCGGGCATCACCAGCGTCCCGCGGCCGGTGACGATGCGGAACCCGAGCCCGTCGGCGACGCCTTCGGAGCGGTGCCGGGAGCCGGAGATGATCAGTGCCTCGTTCGGCTCGGCGACCCGCCACATGAGCTTGAAGAGCACGACCAGGACGACGATGGAGGCCGCCACGGCCCCCGCGATGCCGATCAGCATCGGCTGATTCCCCCTTCAGGGCACGCCGGCGTCCCGTGGCTGCGCGCTGATGTGCAGGGAGGCGCGGGAGCCGGCGGCAGCAGGAGATTCTGCGCCTGCGGTGATCCCCGCGGAAGGGGCGGGAGCCCCCGATCCGCCCAGGAGATCGTCAAGATTCCGTCAAGGGAGGGCGGCCACGTACACGGTGCGCGGCGGCTGGTACTCCACGACCACCACCGGCGTGCCGACCGCCAACTGCTCGCCCGGCACAGCCGGGTGGGCCAGGAACGCCTCCGTGCCGCTCCGCTCGCGGACGTAAACCATCACCTCGCCGACCAGTCCCGGCCCGATCCGTCCGGTCACCCGCCCCGTGCTGCCCACCATGCCGGCCAGTCTGCCGCGCCGGTCCACTGGCCGGAACCCGTCTGGACCTGCCCGGATGCGGCCGCTACGGTGTTGACGTCTTGTTGCGGGCACCCGCCCGCAACCAACGGGAGCTCGGAGCACCGGGCTGAGAGGGCGCTGAACGGATCGCAGGTGTGCGAACCGACCGCTGCGCCGACCGCAGGAACCTGACCGGGTAATGCCGGCGTAGGGAGTAGAGGGTCTGATGACCATCTTTGAAGCACAGCCGCAGTCTGCCTCCGGCCGGGACGTCAGCAGCGCGTCCACCGGCTACCCCACCCCGGCCTGGCGCAAGGCCCACCGCGAGGGAAGCCGCCCCGACCTCCGCGTCCCGTACCGCGAGGTCCTCCTCACCAACGGCCGCACCGTCCCGCTGTACGACACCTCCGGCCCGTACACCGACCCGTCCTACGAGCCCGACGTGCGGCGCGGCCTGCCCGCCCTGCGCGACCCCTGGATCCGCCAGCGCGGCGACGTCGAGGAGTACGAGGGCCGCGAGGCCCGCCCCGAGGACGACGGCATCAAGCACACCTCGCCGCGCGGCGGGAACCTCCGCAACCTCGACGCGGTCTTCCCCGGCCGCCCGCGCCGCCCGCTGCGCGGCCGGGCCGGCACCGCCGTCACCCAGCTCGCCTACGCCAAGCAGGGCGTGATCACCCCCGAGATGGAGTTCGTGGCGCTCCGCGAGGGCCTGGCCCCGGAGTTCGTCCGCGACGAGGTGGCCCGCGGCCGGGCCGTCATCCCGGTCAACGTGAACCACCCCGAGGTCGAGCCGGCGATCATCGGCACCAACTTCCTGGTGAAGATCAACGCCAACATCGGCAACTCCGCCGTCACCTCCTCCATCGAGGAGGAGGTCGAGAAGATGACCTGGGCGACCCGCTGGGGCGCCGACACCGTCATGGACCTCTCGACCGGCCGCAACATCCACACCACCCGCGAGTGGATCCTCCGCAACTCTCCCGTGCCGATCGGCACCGTGCCGCTGTACCAGGCACTGGAGAAGGTCGACGGCCGGGCCGAGGACCTCAGCTGGGAGGTCTACCGCGACACCATCATCGAGCAGTGCGAGCAGGGCGTCGACTACATGACCGTCCACGCCGGCGTGCTGCTGCGGTACGTGCCGCTGACCGCCCGCCGCAAGACCGGCATCGTCTCCCGCGGCGGCTCGATCATGGCCGCCTGGTGCCTGGCGCACCACAAGGAGAACTTCCTCTACACCAACTTCGAGGAGCTCTGCGACATCCTCGCCGCGTACGACGTCACCTTCTCGCTCGGTGACGGCCTGCGCCCGGGGTCGATCGCGGACGCCAACGACGAGGCCCAGTTCGCAGAGCTGCAGACGCTCGGCGAGCTCGGCCGGATCGCCCGCGAGCGCAACGTCCAGGTGATGATCGAGGGCCCGGGCCACGTCCCGATGCACAAGATCAAGGAGAACATGGACCTCCAGAAGGAGATCTGCGACGAGGCGCCCTTCTACACCCTCGGCCCGCTCACCACGGACGTCGCCCCCGGCTACGACCACATCACCTCGGGCATCGGCGCCGCGATGATCGCCTGGTGGGGCACCGCGATGCTCTGCTACGTCACGCCCAAGGAGCACCTGGGCCTGCCCAACCGGGACGACGTCAAGACCGGCGTCATCACCTACAAGATCGCCGCCCACGCCGCCGACCTCGCCAAGGGCCACCCCGGCGCCCAGGCCTGGGACGACGCGCTCTCCGACGCGCGCTTCGAGTTCCGCTGGGAGGACCAGTTCAACCTGGCCCTCGACCCGGAGACCGCCCGCGACTTCCACGACGAGACGCTGCCCGCCGAGCCGGCCAAGACCGCGCACTTCTGCTCCATGTGCGGTCCGAAGTTCTGCTCGATGAAGATCAGTCGAACCATCACAGAGAAGTACGGCGACGGTGCGCCCGAGCCCGAGTACGACGCGGAGGCCGTCGAGGGCATGAAGGCCAAGTCGGAGGAGTTCGCGGCCCAGGGTAACCGGGTCTACCTGCCGCTGGCTGACTGACCTACAGACGAGCGCCGTCCCGAGCGACTTTCGCTTTCCGGGACGGCGCTTCGCTGTACAGGCCTACCGGGCGGCCGGATTGTCTCCGCCGAGCTCCGGCCCTCCTGCGCAGGCGCGCGGTGTCCGCATGTCCATTCAGGTGCCGGACGGTGTTGAGGTCTGTCTGCGTGAGCAGGCCACAGCCGAGGGCATCACAGTGGACGAGCTGGCCGTCAAAGAGCCGGCGAATCTCTTCGAGCTCCGCCCGGCCCGGGTCTCGGGGCAAGGGAGCGCTGCACTCGGATGGTGCGGCGCCGGTCGCGCGTGACATCAGGCGTATCTGCGCGGAGAAGCGGACGACGAGTGAACCGCCAACCGTCCGTGCTCACCCGCCGCCGGGCATGGCTGGACGGCCTGGTCCGCGCCGGTGGCGCGTCGGCAGGAGCCGTTCAGCCGACGTGTGCGGCCGTGCTCTTCAGCGCCACCGCATCCGATATGCCTGCTCAGCCGTGTTCTTGAGCCGCTTATGAGGACGCCGACCCTTCTGGGCTACGCGCGTGTGGAACGTCGACGCCGAGGGCGCCGACGTCACCCTGGACGCTGATCAACGTTCACCTCACCACGAGGTGACCGGAAAAAGTTTCCGGCTCGCGGCAACCCTTTGCGGAGCCTGTGACCACAAGGAAGTAGATCCGGCCAGTTCCGGTGTCCCGATCCGCCTTTCCCTCGTGCACAGTTCGCAAGGAGAACGTCTACCCATGAGCAACCCCACCCGCGGGCGCCGCGGGCGTCACCGCCGTCGTTTCAGCGCCACCGCTCTGGCGCTCGGTGTGCCCCTCGCCGGCGTCTCGTACTTCATGTTCACACCCGAGGACTCCCAGGCCACGACGGTCGACAACGGTGCCTACTACAGGCTGGTCTCGGTACGCAGCGGCCAGGTGGTGGACGTCAACGCCTTCTCTACCGCCGACGGCACCCGGATCCAGCAGTGGACCGACCAGAACACCGCCAACCAGCAGTGGAAACTGAAGTCCACCGGGGACGGCTACTACGAGCTGGTGAACCGCAACAGCGGCAAGGTGCTGGGCATAGCGGGCGACTCGACCAGCCAGGCGGCTGCCGCCGAGCAGCAGACGGACAGGTCCTCAGCGTCCCAGCAGTGGCGGATCGACGATGTGCGCGGTTCCGACGCCGTCACCTTCACCTCCCGCAAGAGCGGTCAGGTCCTGGACGTCTCCGGAAGCTCCACGGACCGGGGCGCGCAGGTCATCCAGTGGCCCGGCTGGGGCGGCGCCAACCAGCAGTGGAAGCTGGTGAAGGTGGCGGAGAGCGGCGGCGCGCAGACCGGGTCCGGATCGTACGTGTGGAAGAACGCCCCGGTGGCGGGCGGCGGTTACGTGACCGGCCTGGTCTTCAACCAGAAGGAGAAGGGCCTGTTGTACGCGCGCACCGACATGGGCGGCGCGTACCGCTGGGACACCGGGGCCGAGCAGTGGATACCGCTGACCGACTGGATTGGCGAGAAGGACTGGAACCTGCTGGGCATAGATGCGCTGGCCACCGACCCCGTCGACCCCAACCGGCTCTACCTCGCGACGGGCACCTACACCAACGAGTGGGCCGGCAACGGCGCGATCCTGCGCTCCACCGACCGGGGCCGCACCTTCCAGCGCACCGATCTGCCGTTCAAGCTGGGCGGCAACGAACCCGGCCGCGGGGCGGGCGAACGGCTCGTGATCGACCCCGCGAACCACGGCACCCTACTGCTGGGCACCCGCAAGAACGGCCTGTGGCGCAGCACCGACTACGGCGCGACATGGAGTCAGGTCTCCTCGTTCCCCGTCAAGGACGGGGCGAGCAGCGGCGCGGGCATCTCCTTCGTGACGTACGGCCCGACCGGCAGCAACACGATCTACGTCGGCGTCAACGACAGGTCCACCTCCCTGTACCGCTCCACCGACGGCGGCAACACCTGGCAGGCCATCTCCGGGCAGCCCACCGGCCAGATGCCGCAGCACGGCGTGGTCTCCGGTGACGGCTCGCTGTACCTGTCCTACAGCAACAGCATCGGCCCCATGGACGCGACGGCGGGCTCGGTGTGGAAGTACACGCCGTCCGGCGGCGCGTGGAAGAACATCTCCCCCTCCCAGGGCGGTTACGGGTTCTCCGGTCTGGCCGTCGACCCGCAGAGACCGTCCACGGTGATGGTCACCACCCTCGACCGCTGGTGGCCCGAGGACGAGGTCTACCGGACCACCGACGGCGGCACGACCTGGAAGGCACTGGCCGACAAGTCGCAGCGCGACGCCTCCGGCGCTCCTTACGTCGGTACCGGCACCGGGCACTGGATGACCGCGCTGGCCATCGATCCCTTCGACTCCGGGCACGCGCTGTACGGCACCGGCAACGGCATCTGGCGCAGCAAGGACGCCAACGCCTCCGACAGCGGCGGCACCAGCCACTGGGCCTCCGGGGCCCGCGGGCTGGAGGAGACCTCGCTGGCGGACGCGATCGCCCCTCCCGGCGGCGCCACCGTCATCACCTCCATGGGCGACCAGGGCGGCTTCCGCCACGACTCCCTGACCGAGGTGCCCGCCGGACGGCTGAAGAACCCGCTGATGAGCAGCAGCACCGACATCGATTTCGCTCAGTCCAACCCCTCGATGATGGTCCGCGTCGGCCGTGGCGGCGCGCAGGACGGCGCCTACTCCACCGACGGCGGCAGCAGCTGGAACGGCTTCAAGTCAGAGCCGGTCAGCAGCTCCCAGATGGGCCATGTCGCGCTTGCGGCGGACGGCTCCACCATCGTCTGGACCGAGGACGGTCAGGTCCCGTACCGCTCGACCGACAAGGGCTCGAGCTGGTCGAAGGTCAGCGGCCTGGGCGCCGACGCCGAGGTCGTCGCCGACCGCTCCTCCGGCAACACCTTCTACTCCCTGTCCGGCGGCACCCTCTACGCCAGCACCGACGGCGGCGCGACCTTCACCGCCCGGACCGGCAACCTGCCCTCCGGCCGGCTCACGGCCGTCCCCGGCATCGCCGGGGACCTGTGGATCTCCGGCGGCGGCAAGGGGCTGCTGCACTCCACCGACGGCGGCCGCACCTTCACCCCGCTCGGCTCGGTGCAGTCCGCCTCGGCCCTCGGCTTCGGCAAGGCCGCACCCGGCGCCAACTACCAGGCCCTGTACCTGATCGGCACCGTCAAGGACGTCACCGGAGTCTTCCGCTCTACCGACAAGGGCGCCACCTGGCTCCGCGTCAACGACGACGCCCACCAGTGGGGCGCCATCGGCAGCCTCGGCATCATCACCGGCGACCCCGACACCTTCGGCCGCGTCTACATCGGCACCAACGGACGCGGCCTCCAGTACGGCGACCCATCCTGATCCCGACCCCCTGAGCGGGGCCGCAGGTCAAACGGCCTGCGGTCCCGCCGCGTCTGACGGAAAACCAAGGACGACACCCATCGCGCCGAGGCCGGGAACGCCGCGGGCGCCCTCGTGGTCCGGGGCGGCTTCGCCCCGACGGGACGAGGGCCGCGCCAATCTCCGACTCGACAAAAAAGTTCTCCCGATCACGGCAACCTCTGTGTGCGTGGCGGCAACTGGCAGGTAACCGTGGCCAAGACCAAGGCCCACTGCGCCAGAGGGACAAGCTGTTGCCAGATCAGAACCGCTCTCATCGCCGCCGTCCGGCAACCCGCCGCCTGATCGCCGCCGCCGTGGTGCTCGCCGCCGTGGGTGCTGCCATACCGCTGGTCGCCCAGGCCGCATTCACGTCGAATGCCGGCACGCCGACCGTCCTCGGCGCGGCAGCGGCCGGCAGCGGCCGCTACTTCGGTACGGCGGTGGCCGCGGGCAGGCTCGGTGACTCGACGTACTCCACCATTCTCGACCGGGAATTCAACATGATCACCCCGGAGAACGAGATGAAGTGGGACGCCATCGAGCCCTCCCGCGGGTCGTTCAACTTCGGCGCCGCCGACTCGATCGTCAGCCACGCCTCCGCGCACGGCCAGCGCATGCGCGGCCACACCCTGGTCTGGCACTCCCAGCTGCCCAACTGGGTCGGCTCCATCAACGACGCCAACACCCTGCGCAGTGTGATGAACAACCACATCACCCAGGAGATGGCCCACTACAAGGGCAAGATCTACGCCTGGGACGTGGTCAACGAGGCCTTCGCCGACGGCGGCAGCGGCCAGCACCGCAGTTCGGTGTTCCAGAACGTGCTGGGCAACGGCTTCATCGAGGAGGCCTTCCGCACCGCTCGGAACACCGACTCCTCGGCCAAGCTCTGCTACAACGACTACAACATCGAGAACTGGACCGACGCCAAGACCCAGGGCGTCTACCGCATGGTCAAGGACTTCAAGTCCCGCGGCGTGCCGATCGACTGCGTCGGCTTCCAGAGCCACTTCGGCGCGGGCGGCCCGCCGGCCAGCTTCCAGACCACCCTGTCCAGCTTCGCCGCGCTCGGCGTCGACGTCCAGATCACCGAACTCGACATCGCCCAGGCGTCCGCCAGCGCGTACGACAACGCCGTCAAGGACTGCCTCGCCGTCGCCCGCTGCACCGGCATCACGGTGTGGGGCATCCGCGACAGCGACTCCTGGCGCACCGGTGAGAACGCGCTGCTGTTCGACAACAGCGGCAACAAGAAGCCCGCCTACAACGCCGTCCTCACCGCCCTCGGCGGCGCCGGCGGCAGCACGCCGGGCGGCATCAACTCCGGCACCGTCTACACGCTCTCCGCGGTGGGCGCCGCCGGACGTGTTCTCGACCAGCCCGCCGGGCAGAACGGCAACGGCACCCCGCTCCAGGTGTGGGACGCCAGCGGCGCCACCAACCAGCAGTGGCGCGCCACCAAGAACGGCGACGGCTCGTACACGCTGACCAACGTCGCCAGCGGCCGGGTCCTGGACGAGCCGGGCGGCCAGACCGCCAACGGCACGAAGCTGCTGGTCTGGGACGCCAACGGCGGCGCCAACCAGCACTGGAAGGCCGCCCAGAACGGCGACGGCTCCTTCACCCTGATCAACGTCGCCAGCGGCCGTGCCCTGGAGACCCCCGGCAACCAGACCGCCAACGGCACCGCCGTCCAGATCTGGGACTCCTGGGGGGCAGCCAACCAGCACTGGAACTTCAGGTCGTCCGGGTCGTCCACCCCGGCGCCGACCCCGACCCCGACCCCGACCACGCCCGCGCCGGGCGGCACGTGCGCCCTTCCGTCGACCTACCGGTGGACTTCGACGGGTTCATTGGCGCAGCCGGCGAACGGGTGGGCGTCGGTGAAGGACTTCACCGATGTGGTGTACAACGGCAAGCACGTGGTCTACGCGTCGAACGTGTCGGGATCGTCGTACGGGTCGATGATGTTCAGCCCGTTCACGAACTGGTCGGACATGGCGTCGGCCGGGCAGAGCGGGATGGGCCAGGCCGCGGTGGCGCCCACGCTGTTCTACTTCGCGCCCAAGAACATCTGGGTGCTGGCGTACCAGTGGGGTCAGTGGCCGTTCATCTACCGCACCTCCAGCGACCCGACCAACCCCAACGGCTGGTCCGCGCCGCAGCCGCTGTTCACCGGCAGCATCCCGAAGTCCAGCACCGGCCCGATCGACCAGACCCTGATCGCCGACGGCCAGAACATGTACCTGTTCTTCGCCGGTGACAACGGCAAGATCTACCGGGCCAGCATGCCGATCGGGAACTTCCCGGGCAGCTTCGGCTCGTCCTACACGACGGTCATGAGCGACACGACGAACAACCTGTTCGAGGCGCCGCAGGTCTACAAGGTCAAGGGCCAGAACCAGTACCTCATGATCGTTGAGGCGCAGGGTGCGAACGGGCGCTACTTCCGCTCCTTCACCGCCACCAGCCTGAACGGCTCCTGGACCCCGCAGGCCGCCAGCGAGAGCAACCCCTTCGCTGGCAAGGCCAACAGCGGTGCCACCTGGACCAACGACATCAGCCACGGCGACCTGGTCCGCAGCAACCCCGACCAGACCATGACCATCGACCCCTGCAACCTGCAGTTCCTCTACCAGGGCAAGTCCCCCACCGCGAGCGGCCCCTACGACCAACTGCCGTACCGGCCCGGCGTCCTCACCCTGAAGCGCTGACCCGCCCCACCCACGGTGATCACGATCGGGTGCGGCCTGCCGGCACGTAGGAACGGGCCCGACTCGACCTGTTGACCGGTACTACCGCATAGAGAAACCCCAGCCGTGCGTCGGCTGGGGTTCCTCTTTCGTGGACTTTCATCAGCGGTCCTGCGAGAGCAGAGGGTGACGCCGAGGAAGATGCGACACTCGGCGGGCTGGTGGGTATCGGAATCTGGCGGACGTTGGCCGTCGGCACGTCGGGTACCGGGGGACGTGCTGGGTTCGTGCCGAATCTCTGCTCGATGAAGATCAGTCAGAAGATCCGCGACGAGCACGGCGACGGCTCCACCGCCGTCGAGTCCGGCTACGACTCCGAGGCGCTGGTCGGCATGGCCGAGAAGTCCGCCGAGTTCGCCGCCCAGGGCAACCGGGTCTACCTCCCGCTGGCGGACTGACGGTCGTTCGTCGTCGGTGCTGCTCCGGGAGGTGGAGGGGGCTTCCCGGAGCAGTGCTCCGGCCGGACGCGGCGCTTCATGCGGGCGCGTCGGCGAGGACGGCCGTGGCGCGGTCCGCCGTGAGCACGCCGAGCGTGTAGCCGTCCTCGTCGACGACGGGCCAGACCACCAGGCGCCTGATCCGCATGGAAATCGCGGCCAGGGCCAGACCCATGGTCGGCCAGGCGAACGGGCCGCGCTGGTGCGAGGTGGCGCTGATCGCGGTCCGCTCGGTGTACCACGAGCGGGACAGGAACGGGTGGAGTCCGGCGCGGGTGACCAGCCCCTCGCACCGGCCGTTGTGGTCGCGGACGAGCAGGAACTCGACACGAGCGCCTTGGAAGATGTCGTTGGCCTGGTCGACGGTGCTGTCGTCGGCTATCTGGTAGTCGCAGGGCTCCATGGCGTCGGCGACCGTGAGGCCGCGGCCGTGTCGTCCTGGCTGCGGGTGAGTGGTCACGGTGTTCACCGTTCCCGTCTCCGGCTGTCCACGGGGACTGCCGGGCTGTCTGCACCCAGAACGAAGCCGGAAGGGGTACCGGAATGCGGGATGCCCTGGATCTCTTCGAGCCTACTCCCGTGGAGAACGGCTCCGGGGAGACCGCGGCGGAGTACCGTGGGAGGTATCCAAGGACATTCCGCATACCGGCATCAGCGCCGGCGTCGCCCTGGGTCATGATTGGTCCCTCGTGGACCGGACGGGCGGCTCCTCATGATGCCGATCCCCCTTCCCACCCCTCCCTCTCCCGGGCCGTGGTCCGTACCTGACGCCCCGTTGTTGCCGCGCCTCGTGCTGGAGCCCACGATGTCGCGGGACGGGATGTTCGACGGCGCCTGGTGGCCCCGCTCGAACCATGTCCTCGCGGAGCTGCCGGACCTGATCACCGCGCTCGGCGCCCACTTCGGACGCATCGTCCGGGTGGGCCTCGCCACCTCGGCCTGGAACGACGTGCCACGGTCCGTCGTGGTGAACGGCCTGATGATCAAGATCAACTGGTGCGCCGGCAGCGATGCGACGATCAGTGTCACCCGGGGCTTCCAGGACCACCTCCTGCTCCTCGTGGTGCCGCCCGGCACCGCGCCGGGCGCGGCCGCCTCGGCCATGGCCGGAGCCTCGGTGACCGGAAACCACACCCCGGCAGCAGAACTCCTGCTCGGCTGAACGGCGGTTGTCCGTCCTGCCCGAACATGCGGTCTGTGAGCCGCGAAGCGGAGCGCGGTACGTGCCGGCTCGTGACCTGTGGGATCGTGGCGTTGCGCCGCACCCCAGGGCTGCCGTGACACGGGGAGGTGTGGTCGCCTCGCCGAAGACCGTCACGTGCCGGCGGCGACCAGGTCGATCAGGAGGTCCACCCGGGTCCGGTGGGCCCCGGGGCGCAGGCGGTGTCCCTCCTCCAGGGTGGCCAGGCCGTGGAGCGCGCTCCAGAAGACCTCGGTGAGGGCCTCCGGGTCGGCGTTGCGGGCGGCGGCCAGTGGCTCGACCGCGCCGAGGAGCTCGCCGAAGGCCGCCTTCAGCGGGGCCGGCGTCGCCGCGCTGCCGAACTCCACGTCGATCTCGCGGACGAACATCGCGGCGTAGACCGCGGGCTTCGCCCGGGCGAACTCCAGGTACGCGTCCGCCAGGGCGCCGAGCGCCGCGCGCGGTGAGGCCTGTGCGGTGCGGGCGCGGCGCAGTTCCTCGGCGATCTCCCCGAACCCTTCGACGGCCACGGCCGCCACGATGGCGTCCTTGCCCTTGAAGTGGCTGTAGAGGACGGGCTGGCTGTACTCGACCCGCTCGGAGAGGCGGCGCGTGGTGACCGCGCCCCAGCCCTCCGCCTCGGCGAGTTCGCGGGCCGCACTGATGATCAGGCGGTGCCGTTCCGATCGTTCGCGCTCCCGGCGCTGCTGTACTGCCATGCCTCGATCCTAGCAGCGCTAGACATGGAAGCGGCGCTAGGTCTAGCATCGCTCCAAGAGCTAGCAATGCTAGGCACTCTGATTGGGGGACCCATGACCAGGCGCCACCTCACCACCGCACTCGCCGCGCTGACCGGTGCGGCCGTCCTGTTCTTCGGACTGAACTTCCTGCTGAACCCCGGCGGCTCCGCCCCCGGCTTCGGCATCGATCCGTGGCCGCAGGGGAATGCGAGCGGCTACTACATCGTGAAGGGCGTCCGCGACATCGCCGTCGGCTCGACCACGTTCCTGCTGCTGGCGCTCGGTCAGCGCCGCGCCCTCGGCTGGGTGGTCCTCATCAACGCCGTCATCCCGCTCGGCGACGCGTTCGCCGTGGCCACCCACGGCGGCACGCTCGCGACCGTCCTGGGCGTCCACGTCTTCGCGGCGCTCCTCGTCCTGCTGGCGGCCGTGATGCTGTTGACCGAGGACCGCACCCGGACGGCCGAGCAGGCGCCGCCCGCCGACCCGCGGCCCGCCGCCGGGTGACCCCTCCGGGGGCGGCGGGCACGCCCGGTCCGGACCTCCGTACGGCCGCCGCGCAGCTCGCGGTCGGGGGAGGCCCGGACCCGGCGCATCGCGGTCAGAGCCGGCCGGTCTCCTTCAGGACCCGGCGGGACTGGGCGAACAGCATGCCGACGTTCACGGTGTTGCGGCAGACGACGACGGCGACGATCTCGTCCCCGCTGTCGACGCGGAGGAAGAGGTGCGCCAGGTTGTCGCTGTTGACCAGGATCTCCTGGAAGTAGTGGCGGTCGCTGACCACACCGCGCCGCTCCTTGAAGATGCCCTCGATCATTACCACGTTGCGGCCCTGGAACAGGTCGAGGGTGGCGGCGGCCAGCATGTCGAGGACCTCCGGCGGATGGGAGTCGACGGTCTCGACGGACAGCAGCATGCCGGTGGACATGTCGATGATGCCGGCGGCGAGGCACTCGGGCACCTCGGAGCGCAGGCCCTTGACCAGGTTCTGCACCCGGTCGGACATGCTCCCGAATCCCTGCGGTGAGTTCATGGTGCTCCTTCTCTGCGGTTGGGCTGACAACACGGCTGACAACACGGCTGACAGCACGTCGGAATGCCGGCAGGACGGGCCGGCGGGGTGTCAGGCCTGCGGTGCGGCGGTGAGCAGGCGGTCGATCCGCTCGGCCGCGGCCTGCGACTCGGTGTGCAGGCGGGCGACGTCCAGGCCCGAGTCGCCGAGGACGGTCATCAGGCCCATCCGGCCGACCGGTTGGACGACCACGTAGCCGTGGCTGAACTGCGCCACCGTGCGGTGCAGCAGGCCCTTGCCGGTGGCCTGGCCGGCCCGGCGGGCGAGGCCGAGGGCGGCGGCGGCCAGTGCGGCCAGGCTCTCGGTGTCGAGCCCGTCCTCGGCGTCGGCCGTGATCAGCAGACCGTCCACGGCGGCCAGCGCGAGATCGGTGACACCTGCCACCCGGTCCCGCAGGGTGCGCATTTCGGCGAGCAATTCGCCGTTTCCACTGCTCACATCTCTCCTGTTCTGGAATTCCTTGCTCGGGGGCCGCGCGCCGCGTTCCACGGCATGCCGAAACCGCCCGTCGCGCTGGGTGCAGAAATGCCGGCAACGGCCGGCCGGGCAGCTCGGCCCGCTCAGGAACCGGGTGCGCGGTGGTGGCGGCCGGCCGCGGGCCGCCACGACAGGACGTCGTTGATGCCGCTGGCTCCCCGGCGGCGCCTGGGCAGCGGCAGCCGGCCCGCCGGCTGGTGGACCGGCGACGGGTCCGGCGGGCGGCGGGCCGCCGTCACCCCGGGGCGGCCGCCCGCCACCGGGGCCGCGGGACCGGGCGGGACGATCTCGACCAGCCCGTCGGCGAGCAGCCGCGAGAGCTCCACGGTGACCGCGTAGAGGCTGCGGCCGAGCCGGAAGGCGATGTCCCGGGCGCTGCGCCGCCCGTTGGCGCACTGCAGGATCTCCCGCCGCTCGCCGGTGAGCCGGCTGCCCCGGCCGTCGCCGGCATTGCGGCGGTCGGTCCCCGGGGCGGGGCCGATCCGGTCGTGCAGCGGGGAGAGCGGCGGGCGGAGGGCGGCCAGCGCGCGGAGCCTGCGGTCCGTCTCCTGCAACAGCCACTCGGGCTCCACACCCTGGGGTGCGGGCAGCCGGTGGGCGGGCGGGCCGCCGGCCAGGGTGCATCCGTCGACCCGTCCGGCGGCCACCGCGAAGGCGCCGTCCAGGGCGGCCATCATGCACATCAGCTGGAGTTCGGCGGCGCCGAGCAGCTGGCGGGCGACCAGTTCGGCGCCCGTCCGGCCGTCGGCCGCGCCGGCGTGGCAGGCGGCCTCCCAGTCGGCGGCGCCGACCCGCCCCGAGCGGAGCAGCAGCGTGGCGACGTCCGGAGCGCCCGGGGAGTCGACCGCGGTGATGATGCCTGAGGCCAGGTGGAACACTCCGCCCGGGTCTCCCAGCACCGTCAGCGTGCCGGACGGCCGCCCGCCCGGGGTGGCGGAGAGAACCGTCGCAAGGCGGCCGGCCGCGTCGGTCCGCACCACGGCGGGCAGCGGCGGGCCGGTGCCCGGACGGAATTCTGTCACGCCCGCGCTCCGCAGCACGGAATTCGATCGGGAATGCGGTCGGAACCGGTCAGGAACGACCGGGCGCCGGCGGCAGGGCGAAGTATTCGACCGGTCCCGGTGAATTCAGGCACAACTCTCCCTCGGTGGAGGTCGAATACCGGCGAATTCCCGCCGGTGGCAACTGGCGTTATCCAACCGTCCGGCGCGATCGGTAGTCAAGCCGTTCCACTGCGTGATGGACAGCGGTAATTCGGCGTGGTATTCGCCGGTAATCGCTCCTGCAATGTCCACGGCAATCGGAGCGGCGAGGCTGCCGATCCGCCGGGCCTGTTGGCAGACTGGCGGGATGACCTCGAGTTCGCTGGGCAAGGGCGCCAATCTGGTCGTCGCGGCGCCGTCGGTGCGGGCGGCCTTCTCCTGGGCACAGCCGCCCGGCGGGCCGGACGTCCGGGTCTGGGCGCTGCTCCTCGGTGCGGACGGCCGGGTGGCCGACGACGGCGTGGTGGGCGGCGGCCGGCCGGCGGACCCGTCCGGGCGGGTGCGGTCGGCCGGGGGCGGCGCCGTCGAGGCCGATCTCGCCCCGCTCCCGGCGCAGATCGAGCGGATTCTGCTCTGCGCCACCGCCGACGGCGGCACCCTCGGCCGACTCGGCACCCTGGAGCTGGTGCTGACGGATGCTCGGACCGGCGCGGAGGCGGCCCGCTTCCCGATGGCGGCCACCCGGGAGACCGCGATCGTCGGCGGCGAGCTGTACCGCCGGGCCGGCCAGTGGAAGTTCCGCGCGGTGGGCCAGGGGTACGCCGACGGGTGGGCCGGCCTGACCGCCGACTACGGCGCTGTCGAACCGCCGCCCGCCGCCACGGACGCGCCGGAGCCCGTTCCGGCCCCGGTCCCGCCCGCACCGGCGCCGGCCACCGCGCCGGTCCCGCCCGTACCCGTACCCGTACCCGAGCCCGAGCCCGGCCGGGCCGCGCCGGAGGACGCGCTGCCGATCGACCTGCGCAAGCGGCTCTCGCTGCGCAAGCAGCAGGTCGCGGTCAGCCTGGAGAAGCACGGCGCGGCGGGCGTCAGGGCCCGGGTGGTGCTGGTGCTGGACGCCTCCGGGTCCATGGCCGGGCTCTACCGCCGCGGCACGGTGGCCGGGGTGGTGGAGCGGATGGCCGCGGTGGCCGCCCAGCTCGCGGAGGACGGCCGGATGTCCGCGTGGACCTTCGCCACCCACCCCGCCCGGCTGCCGGACCTGCACCTCGCCGAGCTGGCGGAGTGGATTCCCCGCCATGTGCGGGTCGGCGAGCTGACCCTCTTCGGGCGGCCGAAGAAGCCGCGGCGCGGCCTGCTGCCGGGCCAGGTTGACATGCGCATGGTGGGCATCCAGAACGAGGAGCAGAAGGTCATCGCCGAGGTCCGCGACCACGTGCGGGCCGATCCGACGGCCGAGCCGACCCTGGTGCTGTTCTTCTCCGACGGCGGGGTCTACCGCAACGCGGCGATCGAGCAGGAGCTGCGGGAGGCCGTCGAGGAGCCGGTCTTCTGGCAGTTCGTGGGGCTCGGGCAGGCGGACTACGGCGTGCTGGAGCGGTTCGACACGCTGTCCGGCCGGCGGGTCGACAACGTGGGCTTCTTCGCCGTCGACGACATCGACTCGATCTCCGACCCCGAGCTCTACGACCGGCTGCTGACGGAGTTCCCGTCCTGGCTGGCCGCCGCCCGCCGGGCGGGCATCCTGCACGACCACTGACCACTGGCCACTGGCCACTGGCCACCAGCCGGGCACTCGGCCGCCGGGCTCCCGCCGCAGGGCCCGGCGGCGAGGCCCGCCCCACGCGCCGTCAGAGCACCGGCGGGCAGTTGGCGTCGGTCCAGGTGCGGGCGGCCGCCGGGACGTCGGTGATCAGGCCGTCGGCGTGCCGGTCGGCCATGGTCCTCCAGGCGGTCTCCCGGTCGAGCTTCCACACGTAGACCTGTCGGCCCGCGGCGTGCTCGCGGGCGATCCGTTCGGGGGTGGCGAGCTGTTCGTCGAGGGCGATGGCGTCCAGCCGCAGCCGGCCGGGGTCGTTGGACAGGAAAGCGCCCTGGAGGAGGACGACGGGCAGCTCCGGGGCGGCTTCGTGGGCGGCCTGCAGGAGCGCGGGGAAGAACGAGTACAGCACCACGTCGGCCCCGCCCGCGGCGGCGATCCGGGCGATCCGGGCCGCGTCCTGGGGGCTGCGCTGCTCCTTGATCTCCATGAGCAGCCGGGTGGAGGTGCCGGCGAGTTCGTCGAGCAGCTCCTGCAGGGTGGGGACGGGCTGAGCCGGGCCGGGGCCGACGGTGACCCGGAGGGCGGCGATCTGGGCTGCCGTCAGCTCGGAGACCTTGCCGTGCCCGTTGGTGACCCGGTCGACGGTCGCGTCGTGCATCAGCACGGGGACGCCGTCCCGGGTGGTCTGCACGTCGGTCTCCAGCCAGTCCGCGCCGCCGTCGAGGGCGGCCCGGAAGGCGGCCATGGTGTTCTCGGCGGCGGCGCGCGGGGCGCCCCGGTGGCCGACCACGGCGAGCGACGGGCAGCGGAGGCCGACCGGCGGCACGGCGGCGGCGAGCACGCCGGCTGCGGTCGCGTCCAGGGCGGGCGGCGGGACGGCCGCGGGCGGTGCCGCCGGGCGGTCGGCGCCCCGCGCACTGCCCGTGCGGAGGCTGTCGGCGGGCAGCACGAAGGCGGTGATCACCAGGGTGGCGGCGACCACCGTTGCGGCCCGCACGGTCCGCGGAGAGGTCTTCATGCCGGGGATGATGGGCCGGTGGGTCCGTTCGGTTCTGCGGGCCACGAGTGATGTGCGCCGCTCGGAGCAGGATGACACCCCGTCCGGGTGAGCCGCCGGGGCGCCGGTTGACGGAGCGGCGGGGGGTGCGGCGGTGCCTCAGGGGGAGACCTCGTCGGGCCCGGTGAAGCCGGGCGGGGTGTAGCCGGGCCCGGTGAACTCGGCCGTCCGGGGCTCCCGCCCCTCGGGGTCGGTGAGCCCTTCCACTCCGGGGCTGCTGAACCCCGCGCTGCTGTACCCGGGCCGGCTGTATCCGGGGCTGAGCAGGTCCGGGGGCACCGGCCGCCCGGCGGGCTGCGGCGAGAGCGCCGGGTCGGAGCCCAGGTTGTCGTACAGGTAGGGGAGCAGGGCCCGTTCGAGCAGGGCGGTGTGCCAGGCCCGGCGGGCCTCGGCGACGTCGGCGGCGAGGTTCGGGTCCTGTCCGGCGGGCCCGGCGGAGCCGTCCCGCAGGGCGGTGAGCAGCAGGCCGACGATGCCGACGGCCATCGCTGCGGTGCCCACCGCGATGGCCGCCCAGCCTGCGGTGACCACGCTGCGGCCGAGCGGCAGGGCGGGCCGGACGGCGCGCAGCAGGTAGCCGATGGCCAGCAGCAGGGCGGCCGCGGCCCAGGAGAGGACGGGGGCGAGCACGGTGAGCACCGGGAAGAGTCCGGCCCCTTCGTCGGAGCGCAGCCGTCCGGAGAGCTCGCCGCCGAGGCCGGTGCCCTCGGCGGCGGGGGCGTGTCTGAGGTCGTCGCGCAGGCCGATGTAGTGGCGGTACTCCGGTGCGGCGGCCGAGGCCACCGCGCCGGCGTTGAGCATGGCCTTGGTGCGCAGCTGCTCGGTGTTGAGGTGGGGTTCGGGCGCGCTCAGTGCTTCGAGGATGGTTCCGTCGCGCAGTGCTTCGTCGAGGATGCGCTCGTAGTCCGGGCGGTCCTCGGCGAGCAGGTGCGGGGCGTCGGTCATGGGGACCCCGTTCCGCTGATTCACGGAGGTGGACTGGTGCGGCGCGGCGGCCCGGTGGCGGGCGGGCGGCTGCGCGGTGCCTCGATGGTAGGGGTGACCACCGAGACTCAGACAGTCGCTTTCCGGATTTTCAGTGCTTTCGACGGTAGTCAGGTGCTCGGTCGGCGGTCGTTCAGCCCGTGTTCCGACTTTCCGTGGACCTGTCCTGACACAGGGTCAGGACAGGTCCGGCGGAAGTTCAGTTCACCGGCAGTCGGGCGATCAGCAGCCGGCCGTCCATGGTGACGCCGCCGTCCATCGCGATGGCCAGCTCGTCGGCGTAAATGTACGGGCCGGGGACGTGCGGCGGGGCGCCGTCGTCGGCGTGCACCGCGCCGGTGAGGTACGGGATCGGGCTGTGGCCGTGCACCACGCGGTAGCCGCCGTAGGCGGCGAGCAGCTCGTGGACGGCGGTCGGGCCGTTCTCGCCGCGGAAGGCGAAGCGCTTGGTGAAGCGGCGGAAGCAGTCCCACCACTCGTCGACGCCCTCGTCGGCCAGCAGGTCGTGGACGGCGTCGTTGACCTCGGCGATCGAGTCGCCGTACTCCAGGTACGCGGTGGTGTCGGAGTGCAGCAGCAGGTGGCCGTCCTCCAGCGCCATGGCGGGCAGCCGGGAGAGCCAGCTGATGTGGTGCGACTCCAGCCGCTCCAGGTCGTGCTGCTGGCCGCCGTTGAGGCGCCAGGCGGCGAGGAAGGAGGCGGTGCCGGCGGTGGACTGCACGGGCTCGTCGCCGTAGCGGGCGGCGCCGAGGAAGAGCAGTTCGTGATTGCCCATCAGGGCGCGGCAGTAGCCGCCGGCCGCGGCGGCCTCCGCGGCGAGCTGCATGACCAGCTCGATCACGCCGATGCCGTCCGGGCCGCGGTCGGTGAAGTCGCCGAGGAACCAGACCCGGGAACGGCCCGCGGCCCAGTGGCCCTCGGCGTCGATCAGGGAGGCCTGCCGCAGCGCGGCGAGCAGCTCGTCGAGGTAGCCGTGCACGTCGCCGATCACGTACAGCGGGCCGGGGGCCTCGCCGGGCTCGGGCTGCGGGTACGGGAAGTTGACCGGCTGCTCGGTCAGCGGAGGCCCGAGCTCGATCGTCGGCGGGTCCTCGCGGGGCACGGCGGGCGCCTGCGCCTGCTCCTGGGCGGCCGCCGGGTCGTGCCCGGCGGCGTGCAGGGTGCCGAGCTGCACGGTGGCGTCGTGGCCGGACGGGGCGTGCGGATCCGCCGGGTGCCCCGGGGCGTGCCAGTGCTGCTCGAGGTAGTGGGCGCCGCCGTAGCCGCTGTACGTCTCGTCGTATCCGTAGCCCGCCGGCGGCTCGGCGGGCTCGTAGTAGGTGCCGTACGGGAGCACGTCGAGGTCCTGGTGATGGCGGGGGCCTGAGTGGGGCTGTTCAGGCCCGGGGAAGCGGTCCTCGGGTGTCATTCGACCATCATAGGAAGACCACTCTCCCGCCGTCCTCACCTGGTGGGCATCCAATCATTCGGAGCGTCACGGGCGCGGGCGCGGTCCGGGTCTCCGGGGCGTCCTCGCACTCCGGTCGTGGGCCGCGCCCCCGTGGGGTGCCCAAGTGCCTTGGGCGGCACCCCTACACCTCGCCCGGGGTGCGGGGCGGGCTGACCGTCCTGCGGGGGCTGCGCCGCTGGGAGGAGGCCCGGACGATCAGCTCGGTGGGCATCAGGGTGCCGGGCGGCGGGCCCGTCCCCGCGGTGCGGAAGCGCGGCGGGAAGAGCCGCGCGCCCTCGCCGCGCCCGCCGGCGGCCGCGCCGGTGCCGGAGTCGACTCCCTCGATGGCGTCGATCAGCAGGTTGACCACGGTGGTGCCGATCTTGCGCGGTTTGAGCGAGAGGGTGGTGATCGGCGGCTCGGTGCCGGCGTACACGTCGCTCTCGCTGCAGCACACCAGCAGCAGGTCGTCGGGGACCCGCAGGCCGTAGCGGCGGGCGGCGGCGAGCAGGTCGGTGCCGTTCGGGTCGAACAGCCCGTACACCGCGTCGGGGCGGTCCGGGCGGGCGAGCAGCCGGTCGGCGGCGACGGCGCCGGCGGCCGGGTCGTGCGCGGGGTAGGTCTCGTAGACCGGCTCCTGGCCGACCCGGTGGCACCAGCCGAGGTAGGCCTCGGTGGAGAGCCGGGTGTAGGTGTCGGTGCTGGTGCCGGTGAGCAGGCCGATCCGGCGGGCGCCGGCCTCGGAGAGGTGCTCCAGGATGTCGAGGACGGCGGCCTCGTGGTCGTTGTCGACCCAGGCGGTGACCGGGCAGTTGCCCGGCTTTCCGTCGCTGACCACCGGCACGCCGGAGCGGTAGAGCTCGGTGACCAGCGGGTCCTGGTCGGGCGGGTCGATGACCACCGTGCCGTCCAGGGCGATGTTGCTCCAGACGTCGTGCCGGGAGGAGGCCGGGAGGACGACCAGCGCGAACCCGCGGCCGAGTGCCGCGCTGGTGGCCGCCCGCGCCATCTCGGCGAAGTAGGCGAACTCGGTGAAGGTGAACGGCTCCTCGCCGTAGGTGGTGACCGTGAGGCCGATCAGGCCGGAGCGGCCGGTGCGCAGGGTGCGGGCGGCCGCGGAGGGCCGGTAGCCCAGGCGCTCGGCGACCTCGCGCACCCTGCTTCTGGTCTCGTCGGGCAGGCGGCCCTTCCCGTTGAGGGCGTCCGAGACCGTGGTGATCGACACTCCGGCGGCCGCCGCCACGTCCCGGATGCCGGCCCGCTCCAGGCGCCGCGAGGTGGACCGCCGACCGCTCTGGTTGGCTGCTGCTGTCATGGCGGACCGATCGTATGGCGCATGACAGCGGGCTGTGACCGGGCCCGGCCACCGGTCTGAAGATACGTTTCTCCAAGAGTCGGGACGGATAGCACCCTTCGATACCTGCGCCGATTCGGGCCTCTCGCCTCTGACATGTGCCGTCGGAACGCGGCAGAATGGCTGATCTGCACCCGTAACCCGATCGTGCATCTCACCCGCACGGGTGAGCCCGGCCGGTATCGTGCGGGGCACCCGACCGGGGTGGCGCGGGTGTGTGGCGAGGGGCGGCGCGGGATCGGCGAACCCGGCGTGCGCGGCCCGGCACGTGCGCCCAAGAGAGCACAGAAGGAGAACGACCGTGAGCGGTACCGCAGCGCAGGGGCCCCGGCTGAGGCCGACCCTGGACGGCATCCCCACCTACAAGCCGGGCAAGCCGGCCGGTGCCGACGCGTACAAGCTGTCCTCCAACGAGAACCCGTACCCGCCGCTGCCCGGCGTGCTGGAGGCGGCCACCGCCGCCGCGGGCTCGTTCAACCGGTACCCGGACATGGCCGTCACCGGCCTCACCGAGGAGCTCGCCCGGCGCTTCGGCGTCCCCGCCGAGCACATCGCGACCGGCACCGGCTCGGTCGGCGTCGCCCAGTCCCTGGTGCTCGCCACGGCCGGCCCCGGCGACGAGGTGATCTTCGCCTGGCGCTCCTTCGAGGCCTACCCGATCATCACCCAGGTGGCCGGCGCCACCCCCGTGCCCGTCCCGCTCACCGCGGACGAGGAGCACGACCTCGACGCCATGCTGGCCGCCGTCACCGACCGCACCCGGCTGATCTTCGTCTGCAACCCGAACAACCCCACCGGCGCCGTGATCCACCGCGCCGAGCTGGAGCGCTTCCTCGACGCCGTCCCGGGCCACATCCTGGTCGTCGTCGACGAGGCGTACATCGAGTTCATCCGGGACGCCGAGGTGCCCAACGGCATCGACCTCTACCGCGACCGGCCGAACGTCTGCGTGCTGCGCACCTTCTCCAAGGCGTACGGCCTGGCGGGCCTGCGGGTCGGCTTCGCGGTCGCCCACGAGCAGGTCGCCACCGCGCTGCGCAAGACCGCCGTGCCGTTCGGCGTCAGCCAGCTCGCCCAGGACGCGGCCGTCGCCTCGCTGCGCGCCGAGGAGGCGCTGCTGGAGCGGGTCGAGTCGCTGGTGGCCGAGCGCACCCGGGTGCTGGCCGCGCTGCGCGCCCAGGGCTGGACGGCCGTCGAGTCGCAGGCCAACTTCGTCTGGCTGCGGCTCGGCGAGCGCACGGTGGACTTCGCCGCGGCCTGCGCCGCCGCCGGGGTCGTCGTGCGGCCGTTCCCGGGCGAGGGCGTCCGCGTGTCGATCGGCGAGACCGCCGGCAACGACATCTTCCTGGCGACCGCCGAGGCCTTCCGCAAGGAACTCTGAGCCGTCCGCCCGGAGGGGCCCGCCGCCGGCCACGGCGGCGGGCCCCTTCCCGTGCCGGTTCAGAAAGCGGCGGACAAACGCTGGGAACTCACTGGGAGACGGATCAACGCTTCATCCCCGGCAGGTAGAGGGATCCGCCCGGCAGGCATGCTTTGCCGCGATTGTCCGCATCGGAGGGCTCAGCAGGCTCCCAGGACGGCGCCAGGAAGCGGAAAGAGCACGGGGCGAAGCTGTCCGCCATGAAGGTGCTCCCGCGACGGCGCCGTGCCGTCCTCGTCAACTCCGCGCTCGGTGTGGCCCTGGTCGGCGGGGCCGCGCTGGCGTACACCACCGTGGACTCCGGAACCAGCTCTGCCGCGAGCGGTACCCGCGTCCGCACCGCCACCGTGGCCAAGGGCACGGTGCTGGCCACCGTGTCGGGTTCCGGCACGCTCTCCTCGCCCTCCGACACCGGCCAGGACTTCACCACCGGCGGCCGGCTCACCTCGGTCAGGGTCGCCGTCGGCGACGCCGTCACCAAGGGCCAGGTGCTGGCCACCGTCGACACCACCGCCGCCCGGCAGGACGTGGACGCCGCCGAGGCCGCACTGGCCACCGCCAAGGCCAATCTCACCAAGGCCAAGGCCGGTGAGACCGTCACCACCATGTCCGGCGGCTCCGGCGGATCGACCGCCGGCACCACCGGCGGCCGCAGTGGCAGCAGCGCCCAGCAGACGCCGACCACCACGACCACCACCAAGGTGGACGCCGCCCAGGTCGCCCAGGCCCAGCAGCAGGTGGACTCCGCCGAGACGGCCCTCACCAATGCCGAGGCGGCCCTCGACGGCACCACTCTCAAGGCCACCGCGGACGGCACCGTCGCCTCGGTCGCCGGCAAGGTCGGCGACACCGTGAGCGGCACGGGCAGCTCCTCCGGCAGCGGCGCCTCGGGCACCGGCAGCAAGAGCAGCAGCAGCGGCACGGGCACGGGCAGCAGCACGTCCTCCTCCACCACCCCCAGCGGCTTCGTGGTGCTGACCAACCCGAGCGGCATGCAGGTGACCGCCAACTTCTCCGAGCTGGACTCGCTCAAGCTCAAGAAGGGCGAGTCCGCCACCGTCACCCTGAATGCGCAGTCCGACACCAAGCTGAACGCCACGGTGCTGTCCGTCAGCTCGCTGCCCAGCTCCTCCGGCGGCAACGGCAGCAGCGCCGTCCAGTACGGCGCGGTGCTGCAGATCACCAGCGACACCAGCAAGCTGCGCACCGGCCTGAGCGCCACCATCTCGGTCGTCGTCGGCGAGGCCGACAACGCGCTCTCGGTGCCCACCGCCGCGCTGGCCGGCACCGGCAGCTCCCGCACCGCCACCCTCGTCCACGAGGACGGCTCCACCGAGCGGGTGTCGGTCACCGTCGGCATCGAGGGCGACACCACCGTCCAGGTGGTCGAGGGCCTCGCCGAGGGCGACAAGGTCGAGCTGACCTCCACCACCGCCGCCACCGGCAACGGCTTCCCGAACGGCGCCTTCCCGGGCGCGGGCGGGGCGGCCGGCGGCCTCGGCACCGCGGGCGGAGCCGGCGGCCTCGGCGGCGGCGGTGCCCGCAGCACCGGCGGCACCCGTACCGGCGGCGGCACCCGCTGATGGCCGCCACCAAGCCCCCGGTGATCCGGATCAGCCGGGTCACCAAGTCGTACGGCCAGGGCGACTCCGCCGTGCACGCGCTGCGCGGCCCGTCGGCACCGGGGACCGGCGAGCCGCTGGGCGTCAGCCTCGACATCGAGGAGGGCGACTACGTGGCCGTGATGGGCAGCTCCGGCTCCGGCAAGTCCACCCTGATGAACATCCTCGGCTGCCTGGACGTGCCGACCTCCGGCCGTTACCTGCTCGACGGCACCGATGTCGGCCACCTCGACGAGGGCCGGCTGTCGCTGGTGCGCAACCGCAAGATCGGCTTCATCTTCCAGTCGTTCAACCTGGTGCCCCGCACCACCGCCCTGGCCCAGGTCGAGCTGCCGCTCGCCTACGCCGGGGTGCGGGCCGCCGAACGGCGCCGCCGGGCACTGGCCGCGCTGGAGCTGGTCGGCCTCGGCGAGCGCGCCGGGCACAAGCCCAACGAGCTCTCCGGCGGCCAGCAGCAGCGCGTCGCGGTCGCCCGCGCCCTGGTCACCGCGCCCGCCATGCTGCTGGCCGACGAACCGACCGGCAACCTCGACTCCCGTTCCACCGCCGAGGTGCTGGCGATCATCGACCGGCTCAACGCCTCCGGCCGCACCGTCGTGGTGATCACCCACGAGGACGAGGTCGCCCGGCACGCCAAGCGGGTCCTCAGGCTGGTCGACGGCGCGATCGTGGACGACGTCCGCCGCGCGCCGGTGGACGGCCCGCCGCCCGCCCTCGCCGCGGAGGTGCCCGCATGATCCTCTGGCAGATGATCCGCTTCGCGGTCGGCGGCCTGGTCGCCAACAAGGTCCGCTCCGCGCTCACCATGCTCGGCGTGCTCATCGGCGTCGCCTCGGTGATCCTGCTGCTCGCCGTCGGCAACGGCTCGTCGGAGGCGGTGAAGGCGTCCATCACCTCGCTCGGCACCAACGCGCTGACCGTCTCCTCCAACGCCGGCCGCGGGTCCGCCACGGCCGCCAAGGCGCTCACCGTGGCCGACGCCAAGGCGCTCGCCACCGACGCCGACGCCAAGTCGATCAAGTCGGTGGCGCCGGTCGTCACCACCACCGGCACCGCGCTGTACGGGAACATCTCGTACCAGCCGGGCTCGATCGTCGGCACCTACCCGGCCTACTTCGAGACCGCCAACCAGAAGGTCAGGGACGGCGACTACTTCTCCAACGACGACGTGCTCAACTCCCGCAAGGTGGCGGTGATCGGCGCCACCACGGCCAAGCAGCTCTTCGACACCGAGGAGCCGGTCGGCAAGCGGATCGTCATCGGCGGGACGCCGTTCACCGTGGTCGGCGTGCTCACCGCCAAGGGCTCCACCGGCTTCAACGACCCGGACGACGTGGTGATCGCCCCGCTGCCCACCGTGCAGAACGCCTTCACCGGCTTCGGCTCGGTCAACCAGATCATGGTGCAGGCCGCCTCCGCCGAGGCCACCACCGAGGCGCAGAGCGACATCACCCGGATCCTGATGGGCACCCACGCCATCACCGACCCGACCAAGGCCGACTTCCGGATCAGCAGCCAGACCTCGCTGCTCACCGCCCGGGAGTCCACCACCAAGACGTTCACCGTGCTGCTCGGCGCGGTGGCCGCGATCTCGCTGCTGGTCGGCGGCATCGGCATCACCAACATCATGCTGGTGACCGTCACCGAGCGGACCAGGGAGATCGGCATCCGCAAGGCGCTCGGCGCCCCGCGCGCCGTCATCCTCGGCCAGTTCCTCACCGAGTCCACCCTGCTCTCGGTGACCGGCGCCGGCCTCGGCGTCGCCGCCGGCCTGATCGGCTCGCACTTCACGATCGTCGGCATCGAGCCGGTGGTCATCCCGGAGTCCGTCCTCGGCGCCTTCGGCATCGCCGTCGCCATCGGACTGTTCTTCGGCAGCTACCCCGCCAGCCGGGCCGCCTCGCTGCGCCCGATCGAAGCCCTCCGCCACGAGTGACCCAGGAGCATCCGACATGACCAGCGAGAACGAGCCCGGCCGCCCCCTCGGCCCGGTCGAGGCGACCGAGCTGCTCAGCACCGCGCCCGACGCCCGCGACATCGCCGCGGAACTCGCCGCCCCGCCTCGCCCCCGCCTGCCCTGGCCCACCCTGGTGCTGGCCGGCGCGGTGATAGCCACCCTGTCCTTCGCGGGCGGGGTGTGGTTCCAGAAGGGCGACGGGGCCGGGGGCGGCCAGGTCGCCGCCGGCCGCCAGGGCGCCGGTGGCCCGGGCGGCTTCGGGGGCTACGGCGGCCTCGGGGGCTACGGCGGCCGGGCCGGGAACGGGAACGCGGCGGCGGGCGGTGCCGTGCCCGGCGGCGGGCAGAACGCCGGCTTCACCCGGGGCACCGTCGCCTCCGTCGACGGGACGACCGTCTACCTGACCGACGCCTCCGGCAACACCGTCAAGGTCACCACCGGGGACTCCACCAAGGTCACCCTGAACAAGGAGGGCAAGGTCTCCGACCTGCAGCCCGGACAGACCGTCACCGTGCTGGGCCAGAAGGGCGCCGACGGCGGCTACACCGCCACCCAGCTCACCGAGGGTGCCGCCGCGGGCGGCTTCGGCGGTGCCCGCGGCACCGGCGCCGCTGCGGTCGGCGGCACCGGGAGCCGCTGACCCCCCCCGAACCCGGGCGGGGCCGGACCGGTGGTCCGGGCCCGCCCGTCTCCTTGACCTTTTCTTTCCTGGCAGGTCTGACGCGGCATCACCTAGGCTGCCGAGGTTCGACATGTACAGAGAATTCGGGGGAAACCGTGTCGGGGAACAAGCCTGACCGCAGCGGATCGACCGCGCTGGGCTGGATACTGACGATCGGCCTGAACATCGTGGCGCCGATCCTCACCTACAACCAGCTCGTCGAGCACGGCCACAGCGAGGTGACGGCCCTGCTGCTCTCCGGCCTGTGGCCGATCGTCGACGTGGTGGTCTACCTGGCCTGGCACCGCAGGATCGACGAGTTCGCCGCGATCACCCTGGTCTTCCTGGGCATCACCGTGCTGGTGACCCTGGTCGGCCCGAACTCGGCACGGCTGCTGCTGGTCAAGGACTCGCTGGTCACCGGCCTGTTCGGGGTGGTCTGCCTGGCGTCGCTGGCCGCGCCCAGGCCGCTGATGTTCTACTTCGGCCGCAAGTTCGGCACCGACGGCAGTGCCGAGGGCCTGGCCCGCTGGAACGGGCTCTGGCAGTTCGAGGGCTTCCGCCGGGTGCAGCGCAACCTGACGGTCGGCTGGGGCGCCGCGTACGTCGCCGAGGCATTGCTGCGGGTCGCCCTCTCCTACACGCTGTCCACAGGTGCGATGGTCACCCTGAACCCGGTGCTGGCCTACGGCACCACCGCCGCCCTGGCGGTGTGGACGGTGCTCTACGCCAAGCGGGCGCGGGCCCGTGCGGCCGCGGCGACGGCGGCGGCCGCGGGGTAGCCCGGGGGACCGCTTACGATGACGGGGTCGACAATCATCAAACTTTCATCAACCCCGCATAGCCTTCCCCGGCTATCGTCCGATGAGAAGATTTCGTGAGGACCGGGAGGCGCAGGGCACGTGTCAGGGACAGTACAGACCGTAGGCGGGGCGGCCGCTCCCGGTGAGGCGTTCCTCCTCGTCGTCGACGACGAGCCGAACATCCGCGAACTGCTCTCCGCCAGCCTGCGCTTCTCCGGATTCCGGGTCGCGTCGGCGGCGACCGGCGAGGAGGCCCTCGCCGCCGTCGCCGCCGAGCGGCCCGACCTCGTCGTCCTCGACGTGATGCTGCCCGACCTTGACGGCTTCACCGTCGTCGAGCGGCTGCGCGACCAGAGCCAGTGGCCGACGGCGGGCGAGCACGTGCCCGTCCTGCTGCTCACCGCCCGCGACGGCACCGGAGACAAGGTGCAGGGCCTCGCCCTCGGCGCCGACGACTACGTCACCAAGCCGTTCAGCCTGGAGGAGCTCATCGCCCGCATCCGGGCCATCCTCCGCCGGGCCGGCGGCCCCGCCGAGGACGGCCGGCTGATCGTCGCGGACCTCACCCTCGACCCGGTCGCCCACGAGGTCACCCGCGGCGGCCGGACGGTCTCGCTCTCCCCCACCGAGTTCAAGCTGCTGCACTACCTGATGGCCAACGTCGGCCGGGTGGTGTCCAAGGCGCAGATCCTCGACCACGTGTGGGCGTACGACTTCGGCGGCGACCTCTCCATCGTCGAGTCCTACATCTCCTACCTGCGCCGCAAGCTCGACTCCGGCGGCGCCGTGCACGGCCCCAAGCTGATCCACACCGTCCGCGGCATCGGCTACGCGCTGCGCCGGCCCCAGCAGGCCTGACCCGTGCTGGCCCGGCTCTCCCTGCGCGTCCGGCTGCTCGTGCTGGCCCTGCTGCTGGTCGCGACCGGCCTGGTGGTGAGCGACACCCTGGTGATCGGCACCGTCCAGAACCAGCTGATCGAGCGGACCGACCAGCAGCTGCGGCGCTTCGGCGAGCCGCTCGCCCGCCGCGTCCCCGGCCGGACACAGCAAACCCCGGGCCAGGGCACCGGCCAGCGGGCCGGAGCGGGCCAGCAGGGCGACGGCGCGGGCCAGGGCGCCGGGGCCGGCGCGGGCCGCCGGATCAACCAGTTCCTGCCCAGCCAGTACGTCGTCCAGTACCTCGGCGCGGACGGCGCGGTGGAGACGGTGCTGCGCCAGCCGGTCAGCGAATCCGACGGCGCGCCCTCCCTCACCGGCCTCACCGGCCGAAGACTGGAGCAGAGCCGGCTCACCGCCTTCGACGTCCCGGCCGAGCACGGCGGCGGCGAATGGCGCGTGCTGGTGCTGCCGGTCGACCCGTCCGCCGCCGTCGGCATGCCGGGCGCCGCCCCGAGCGCCGCCCCCGGCACGACCGCCGCGGCCCCCCAGGCCCAACCGCTGCCCTCCTACGTACTGGTGGCGGTCTCGCTGGACGACGTCCGGGGCACCGTCCACCGGCTGCGCACCGCGTTCCTGGCGATCGGCGGCGTCGTCCTGTTGCTGATCGCCGTGCTCGGGCTGTTCGCCGTCCGGGCCGGGCTGAGCCCGCTGCGCCGGATCGAGGAGGGCGCCGCCCGGATCGCCTCCGGCGAGCTCTCCCACCGGATGCCCGAACTCGCCCCCGGCACCGAGGTCGGCCGGCTGTCCGCGGCGCTCAACGGGATGCTGGCGCAGATCGAGGCGGCCTTCGCGGCCCGCGCCGAGTCCGAGGCCCGGATGCGCCGCTTCGTCGCCGACGCCTCGCACGAGCTGCGCACCCCGCTGGCCGGCATCCGCGGCTTCGCCGAACTGCACCGGATGGGGGCGCTGCCGGACACCGACCGGGCGATGGACCGGATCGAGGCGGAGGCCGTCCGGATGGGCGGCCTGGTCGAGGACCTGCTGATGCTGGCCCGGCTGGACGAGGAGCGCCCGCTCGACCTCGCCCCGATGGACCTGCGCACCCTCGCCGCGGACGCACTGCACGACCTGACCGCCCTCGATCCGGGACGCCCCGTCTCGCTCACCGGACCGGACGGCTCCGGCGCACCGCAGGCCGCGCCCGTCCTCGGCGACGAGTCGCGGCTGCGCCAGGTCGTCACCAACCTGGTCGGCAATGCGGTCAAGCACACCCCGGCGGGCACCGCGGTGCGGATCGGCGTCGGATCGGTGGACGGCCGCTGCCTGCTGGAGGTGGCCGACCGGGGCCCGGGGATGACGGGCGATCAGGCCTCCCTCGTCTTCGAGCGGTTCTACCGGGTGGACGCCTCGCGCAGCCGCCGGGAGGGCGGGGGAGCGGGCCTCGGCCTGGCCATCGCCTCCGCGCTGGTGGGCGCGCACGGCGGCACGCTGACGCTGGACACCGCGCCCGGCGCGGGCGCCGCGTTCAAGGTGCTGCTGCCCCGCCAGCTCTGACCCGCAGGCCCGCTGCCCGGCGCTGTCAAGTGCCGGGACGTCGAACCGGCCCTCCCGGCTGCCGGTTGTGAGGCCTCCGGATTCCGTCGGATCATCCGATGGACGCAAAACCACACCCCGCCGCATCTCCCGATGTAGGGGTGGTGCATACTGCGCTTGTGAACGTGTTCACGTTCACAAGCGGACAAGCTTGGCATGCTTCGACGCGGATGCGTGCTAGACACCCGATTGTCCGGCAAGGGCACATTTGTCAGGAGAGCGCTGTGGACCTAGCAGTCGCCCACGAGACCGTGGCGAGATGGCAGTTCGGCATCACCACCGTCTACCACTTCCTCTTCGTCCCGCTGACGATCAGCCTGGCCGCCACCGTCGCCGGCCTGGAGACCGCCTGGGTCCGTACCGGCAAGGAGAAGTACTTCCACGCCACCAAGTTCTGGGGCAAGCTCTTCCTGATCAACATCGCGATGGGCGTGGTCACCGGTATCGTCCAGGAGTTCCAGTTCGGCATGAACTGGTCCGACTACTCGCGCTTCGTCGGCGACGTCTTCGGCGCACCGCTCGCCATGGAGGCGCTGATCGCCTTCTTCTTCGAGTCCACCTTCATCGGCCTGTGGATCTTCGGCTGGGACCGGCTGCCGAAGAAGATCCACTGCGCCTGCATCTGGATGGTGGCGATCGGCACCGCGCTCTCGGCGTACTTCATCCTCGCCGCCAACTCCTGGATGCAGCACCCGGTCGGCTACCGGATCGACCCGGCCACCGGCAAGGCCCAGCTCACCGACATCGCCCGGGTCCTGTTCCAGAACACCACCCTTGTCCAGGTCTTCCACACCCTGACCGCCGCCTTCCTCACCGGCGCCGCCTTCGTGGTCGGCATCGCCTCGTACCACCTGTGGAAGGCCAAGCGGGGCAAGGTGGAGGACCGGAGGAAGACCGCCGCGATGCGCACCTCGCTGCGGGTCGGCCTGGTGATGGCCGTGGTCGCCGGCCTCGGCACCGCCGTCAGCGGCGACACCCTGGCCAAGGTCATGTTCGAGCAGCAGCCGATGAAGATGGCCGCCGCAGAGGCGCTCTGGGACACCCAGGCGCCCGCCCCCTTCTCGATCTTCGCGGTCGGCGACGTCTCCCAGGGCCGCAACTCGGTCGAGCTGGAGGTCCCCGGACTGCTGTCCTTCCTCGCCCACAGCGACTTCTCCACCGCCGTCCCCGGCATCAACGACACCGCGGAGGCCGAGGCCGCCAAGTACGGCGGGCAGCCCGAGGACTACATCCCCAGCATCTTCGTCACCTACTGGGGCTTCCGCCTCATGATCGGCTTCGGCATGACCTCCTTCGTCGCCGCGCTGATCGGCCTCTGGACGACCCGGCGGAAGTTCTGGCTCGCCGAGGAGTACCGCACCGGCGACGACGAACCGCCCCGCCTGATGCTGACCAAGCACCGCGAGATGAACACCTTCTTCACCCGGTGGAGCTGGCGGATCGGCATCCTCACCATGGGCTTCCCGCTGATCGCCAACAGCTTCGGCTGGATCTTCACCGAGATGGGCCGCCAGCCCTGGGTGGTCTTCGGCCTGATGAAGACGGCCAACGCCTCCTCCCCCAGCGTCGGCGTCGGCCTGCAGACCGCCTCGCTGATCACCCTCACGGCGCTCTACGCGATCCTCGCCGTCGTCGAGGTCGGACTGCTCGTCAAGTACGCCAAGCCGGGCCCGGACACCTCCGAGCAGCCACCCGCGAAGGACCCGGTCCTGCGCGGACCGTCCGACGGCGACGACGCCGACAAGCCCCTCGCCTTCGCCTACTGAGGACGGAAACGGCATGCACCTCCACGACCTCTGGTTCATCCTCATCGCCGTCCTGTGGACGGGCTACTTCTTCCTCGAGGGCTTCGACTTCGGCGTCGGCATCCTCACCCGCACCCTCGCCCGCAGCACCACCGAGCGGCGCGTCCTCATCAACACCATCGGCCCGGTCTGGGACGGCAACGAGGTCTGGCTGCTCACCGCGGGCGGCGCCACCTTCGCCGCCTTCCCCGACTGGTACGCCACCCTCTTCAGCGGCTTCTACATCCCGCTGCTGGTCATCCTGGTCTGCCTGATCGTCCGCGGCGTCGCCTTCGAGTACCGGGCCAAGCGCACCGAGGAGCGCTGGCAGCGCAACTGGGAGCAGGCCATCTTCTGGACCTCCCTGGTCCCCGCCTTCCTGTGGGGCGTCGCCTTCGCCAACATCGTGCACGGCGTCGACATCGACGCGCAGAAGAACTACACCGGCACCTTCTGGGACCTGCTGAACCCGTACGCGATCCTCGGCGGGCTCACCACCCTGGTGCTCTTCACCTTCCACGGCGCCGTGTTCGCCGCCCTCAAGACCGTCGGCGAGATCCGCGAACGCGCCCGGGCCCAGGCCCTGCAGCTCGGCATCGCCACCGCCGTCCTCGCCGCCGCGTTCCTGATCTGGACCCAGGCCGACTCCGGCGACGCCTGGAGCCTCGCCGCCCTGGTGGTCGCCGTCCTCGCCCTGGCCGGCGCCCTGGCCGCCAATCAGCTCGGTCGTGAGGGCTGGGCGTTCGCCCTCTCCGGCACCGCCGTGGCCGCCGCCACCGCCATGCTCTTCCTCGCCCTCTTCCCCGACGTCATGCCCTCCACCCTGAACCCGGCGTTCAGCCTCACCGTCGACAACGCCGCCTCCTCGCCGTACACCCTCAAGGTGATGACGGTCGTCGCCGTGGTCTTCACCCCGATCGTGCTGCTCTACCAGGGCTGGACGTACTGGGTGTTCCGCCGCCGGATCGGCGTCCAGCACATCCCCGCGGCAGTGCAGCACTGATGAAGCCCGTCGACCCCCGCCTGCTGCGGTACGCCGCCGCCACCCGCGCCTTCCTCGTCTGCTCCGTCCTGCTCGGCGGGGCGGGCGCGGTCCTGGTCGTCGTCCAGGCCGGACTGATCGCCGAGATCGTCGTCCGCGCCTTCCAGCAGCACCGGTACGACCTCACCGGGCCGCTGCTCGCCCTGGCCGCCACCGCGGCCGGGCGGGCGGCGGTCGCCTGGCTCACCGAACTCACCGCCCACCGCTCGGTCGCCCGGGTCAAGTCCACCCTCCGCGGACGGCTGCTCGACCACGCCACCGCCCTCGGCCCCGAGTACCTCGCAGGCCGCCGCACCGGAGAACTCGCCGCCCTCGCGACCCGCGGCATCGACGCCCTCGACGACTACTTCGCCCGCTACCTCCCGCAGCTCGCCCTCGCCGTCGTCGTCCCCGCCGTCGTGCTGGCCCGCATCCTCGGCGCCGACTGGGTCTCCGCCGCGATCATCGCCGTCACCCTGCCGCTGATCCCGCTGTTCATGGTGCTCATCGGCCTCGCCACCCAGGCCCGGATGGACCGGCAGTGGCAGCACCTCGCCCGGCTCTCCCACCACTTCCTGGACGTGGTCGCGGGCCTGCCCACCCTCAAGGTCTTCGGCCGGGCCAAGGCCCAGGCCCGCACCATCGCCAGGATCACCGACGACCACCGCCGCGCCACCCTGCGCACCCTGCGGATCGCCTTCGTCTCCTCCTTCGCCCTGGAACTGCTCTCCACCCTCTCGGTCGCCCTGGTCGCCGTCTCCATCGGCTTCCGGCTCGTCGACGGCAGCCTCGACCTGGAGACCGGGCTCCTCGTCCTCGTCCTCGCCCCCGAGGTCCACCTGCCGATCCGCCAGGTCGGCGCGCTCTACCACTCCAGCGCCGAGGGGCTCACCGCCGCCGGACAGGTCTTCGACGTCCTGGAGACCCCGCTGCCCGCCGCCGGCACCCGGCCCGTCCCGCCGCTCGCCGACGCGCAGATCGAACTGGACGGCGTCACCGTCACCCGCCCCGGCCGCAGCGCCCCCGCCCTCGACGGCGCCACCCTCACCCTGCAGCCCGGCACCACCACCGCCCTCACCGGCCCCAGCGGCGCCGGCAAGTCCACCCTGCTCGCCGTCCTGCTCGGCCTGGTCGGCCCCGACGCCGGCACCGTCCGGATCGGCGGCCACGACCTCGCCGACCTCGACCCGGCGGCCTGGCGGCAGCAGATCGCCTGGGTGCCCCAGCACCCCCACCTGTTCGCCGGCACCGTCGCCGACAACGTCCGGCTCGCCCGGCCCGGGGCCACCGACGACGAGGTCCGCGCCGCCCTCGCCGCGGCCCACGCCCTCGACTTCGCCGACCCGGACGCACTCCTCGGCGAGGGCGGCAGCGGCCTGTCCGCCGGACAGCGCCAGCGCCTCGCCCTCGCCCGCGCCCTGCTCACCGACCGGCCCCTGCTGCTGCTCGACGAGCCCACCGCCAACCTCGACCCCGCCAGCGAGGCCGCCGTCGTCGACGCCGTCCGCGCCCTGCACGGCACCCGGACGGTCCTGCTGGTCGCCCACCGGCCGGCCCTCCTCGACACCGCCGACCGCATCCACCACCTGCCCGGCCCCGCCGCCGACACCCCCGCCGCACCCCTGCCCGAGGCCCCCGCCCGGCCCGGCACCCGCGTCCGGCCCGCCGCCGACGACGACGAGCCCGAGCAGCGGCCGCCGACCCGGCCCCGGCTGGCCGCCGCCGTCCTGCTCGGCACCCTCGCCCTCGGCTGCGCCGTCGCCCTGCTCGGCACCTCGGGCTGGCTGATCTCACGCGCCTCCCAGATGCCGCCGGTGCTCCACCTGATGGTCGCCGTGACCGCCGTCCGCGCCTTCGGCATCGGCCGCTCCGTCTTCCGCTACGCCGAACGCCTGGTCTCCCACGACGCCGTCCTCAAGGCCCTCGCCGGGGTGCGCGTCGCCGTCTACCGCCGCCTCGAACGGCTCGCCCCCACCGGCCTCCCCGCCTACCGCCGCGGTGACCTGCTCGCCCGCCTCGTCGCCGACGTCGACGCCGTCCAGGACCACCACCTGCGCTGGCGGCTGCCCGCCGCGGTCGCCGTCCTCGTCTCGGCCGGCTCCGCCGCCGCCCTCGGCCTGCTGCTCCCCGCCGCCGGCGCCGTCCTCGCCGCCGGACTGCTGCTGGCCGGCGCCGCCGTCCCCGCCCTCGCCGCCCTGATCTCCGGCCGCGCCGAACGCCGGCAGGCCGCCGCCCGCGGCGCGCTCACCGCCTCCGTGGTCGACACCCTCACCGGCACCGCCGAACTCACCGTCGCCGGCGCCCTCCCCGGCCGGCTCGCCGCCGTCCGCCGCGCCGACGCCGACCTCACCGGCCTCGCCGCCCGCTCAGCCGCCGGCGCCGCCCTCGGCGCCGGGCTGACCGCCCTCGTCACCGGCCTCACCGTCGTCCTCTCCGCCGCCGCCGGCGTGTACGGCGTCGCCACCGGCGCCCTCCCCGGCGTCTGCCTCGCCGTCGTCGTCCTCACCCCGCTCGCCGCCTTCGAGGCCGTCGCCGGGATGCCCACCGCCGTCCGCTTCCGCGAGCGCAGCCGCACCGCCCGGGCCCGCCTCGACGAGGTCCTCGCCGCCCCCGAACCCGTCACCGAACCCGCCGACCCCCGACCGCTGCCCGCCGACCCGCTGCCGGTCACCGTCCGCGGCCTCACCGCCCGCTGGCCCGGACAGCAGACCGACGCCCTGCACGGCATCGACCTCGACCTCGCCCCCGGCCGCCGGATCGCCGTCGTCGGCCCCTCCGGCTCCGGCAAGACCACCCTCGCCCACGCCCTGCTGCGGTTCCTCGACCAGAGCGCCGGCAGCATCACCCTCGGCCCCGACGCCGTCGACACCCGCGCCCTCACCGGCGAGGACGTCCGCCGGGTCGTCGGGCTCTGTGCCCAGGACGCCCACGTCTTCGACAGCTCCCTGCGGGAGAACCTCCGGCTCGCCCGGCCCGACGCCGACGAGGCCGCCCTCCGGGACGCACTGGCCGCCGCCCGCCTGCTCCCCTGGGTCGACACCCTCCCCGACGGGCTCGACACCATGGTCGGCGAACACGGCGCCCGCCTCTCCGGCGGCCAGCGGCAGCGGCTCGCCCTCGCCCGCGCCCTGCTCGCCGACTTCCCCGTCCTGATCCTCGACGAGCCCGCCGAACACCTCGACCTGCCCACCGCCGACGCCCTCACCGCAGACCTGCTCGCCGCCACCGCAGGCCGCACCACCCTCCTCATCACCCACCGCCTCGCCGGCCTCGACGACACCACCGTCGACGAGGTCCTCGTCCTCGACCGCGGCCGCATCGCCGAACGCGGCCGCTGGTCCGACCTCACCACCCGCCCCGACACCCGCCTCGCCGCCCTCCTCCACCGAGAACTCGCCCTCCAGCCCTGACCGGCAGTGAGCCGGCCAGGGGCAGGCTGACCCGCAGGGGCGCGGGGAACTGCGCAATCCGAGAGCGGGCACCCTCGCGCTCACGGTGCGCCCCTGGTGGCGAGCCCTGAGGGCGCTCCCTTGCGGAGCTACGCTCGGGACATGGAGCCGCATCGCGTTCCCGAGATCGCCTCCCTCGGCCTGGAGACCCTGGTCAGCGAGGTGTCCGAGCGGCTGCAGTCGGCCGCTGCGGTCACCGACCGGATGCAGCGGCTGCTGGAGGCGGTGGTCTCCGTCGGCGTGGGCCTGGACCTCCATGCGACCCTGCAGCGGATCACCGCCGGGGCCGCGGAGCTGGTCGATGCCGAGTACGCCGCCCTCGGCGTGGTCTCCCCGCAGGGCACGGGCCTCTCCGACTTCATCCATGTCGGCATCGACGACCGCACGGCCGAGAGGATCGGCGCCCTCCCGTCCGGCCGGGGCATCCTCGGTGCCCTGATCGACCGCCCGGAGGCGCTGCGGCTGGCCGATCTGAGCCAGGACCCGCGTTCCGTGGGCTTCCCGCTGCACCATCCGCAGATGACGTCCTTCCTGGGGGTGCCGATCCGGGTCCGCGGCGAGGTGTTCGGCAATCTGTACCTGACCGAGAAGCAGGGCGGCGGCGGCTTCACCCCGGAGGACGAGCAGGTGGTGCAGGCGCTGGCCACGGCCGCCGGGGTGGCGATCGAGAACGCCCGGCTGTACGAGGCGGGCCGGCGGCGGGAGCGGTGGATCGCGGGTGCGGCGGCGGTCACGACCGCGCTGCTCTCCACGGACGAGGCCGAGGTCGCCCTGACGGTGGCCGCCGAGCAGGTCCGGGACCTGGCGGCCGGTGCGCTGGGGATGATCCTGCTGCCGACGGGCGACGGCCGGCTGAGGGTGGCGCACGCCTCGGGCGAGGCCGCCGAGTTCGTCCGCGGGGAGCTGATGCCGGAGGGCGGCTTCGCGGGGCGGCTGCTGGCGGGGGAGAGCGTCTACTTCGACGACATGTCCACCGATCCGGACGTGGTGATCCGGCTGGCCCGCCGGTTCGGCCCGGCGATGGCGGTGCCGATGGTGTCGGCGGGCCGGGTGCTGGGCGGTCTGGTGGTGTGGCGCAACCGGGGGGCGGCGCCGTTCACCGACGGCGAGAAGCAGCTCGCGCAGACCTTCGCCTCGCAGTCGGCGCTGGCGCTGCGGCTCGCGGAGGGCCAGCGGGACCAGCAGCGCCTGGCGGTCTTCCAGGACCGCGACCGGATCGCCCGGGACCTGCACGACCTGGTGATCCAGCGGCTGTTCGCGACCGGGATGATGCTGGAGGGCGCGGCCCGGCGGGCGGTCGTCCCGGAGGTGCGGACGGGCATCGGCAAGGCCGTGGACGAGCTGGACGCGACGATCCAGGAGGTCCGCACCACGATCTACGCCCTGCAGCACGACACCGGGGACGAGCCGGACACCCTGCGCACCCGGGTGCTGCGGGAGGCGAGCCAGGCCGGGGCGGCGCTCGGCTTCAAGCCGTCGGTGTGCTTCACCGGCCCGGTGGAGAGCCTGGTCGGGGAGGGGACGGGCCGCCAGTTGCTGGCCGCACTGCGGGAGATGCTCTCCAACACGGCGCGGCACGCCCGGGCGTCGCGGGTGGCGGTGGAGGTGGACGCCACCGTCCACCTGGACGCGGAGGGCCGGCCGCTCGCCGCGGACCCGCCGGCGCTGGAGAGCAGCCGGCCCGGTGTCCTGCTGACCGTCACGGACGACGGTGTGGGCATCCCGGAGGGCGGCCGCCGCAGCGGGCTGCGCAACCTGACCCGGCGGGCCGAGGCGCTCGGCGGGGACGCCTGGCACGAGGCCGGCCTGCGCGGCCGCGGCACCCGGGTCCGCTGGACGGCCCGGCTGTGAGCTCCCGCCCGCGGGCCGGAAGAGCGTCTCGGGGTCAGAAGAGCGTCTCGACCACGGCGGCGACGCCGTCGTCCTCGTTGCTGACGGTGTGCTGGGCGACGGCGGCGAGCACGTCCGGGTGGGCGTTGGCGACGGCGTAGGAGGTGCCGGCCCAGGCGAGCATCTCCAGGTCGTTCGGCATGTCGCCGAAGGCGACGACCTCGCTGCGGTCGATGCCCTGCTCCTTGCACCAGCGGGCCAGGGTGCTGGCCTTGGTGACCCCGGCGGCGCTGATCTCCAGCAGGCTGATCGGGCTGGAGCGGGTGATCTCGGCCAGGTGCCCGGCGGCCTCGCGGGCCCGGACGAGGAAGGTGTCCGGGTCGAGTTCGGAGTGCTTGGCGAGCACCTTGAACAGGCCGTCGACCTGTCCGCCGGCGATCAGCTCCTCGGCGCGGGCGACCGGGTGCTCCTTGTCGGACTCCCACATGACCAGGGTGTACTCGGGCTCGCGGGCGAAGCCGCCGGGGAACTCGAAGGCGAACGCGGTGCCGGGCAGCTCCTCGCGCAGGGCGCGGACCACCGCCAACGCCTCCTCGGGGCCGAGCGGGAAGGACTCCAGCAGTTCGCCGCGGTGCACGTCGACGACGGCGCCGCCGTTGGAGCAGATGGCCACGCCGTGCCCGCCGATGTGCCCGCTGAGCTGTGCCATCCAGCGCGGCGGCCGACCGGTCACGAAGACCACCTGCAGGCCGGCCCGCTCGGCGGCGGCGAGTGCGGCCGCCGTCCGGTCCGAGACGGTCCCGCCGCGGCACAGCAGGGTGCCGTCCAGGTCGGTGGCGATCAGGCGGGCGCGGGGCGGGGTGGCGGTCACCGGTCCATCTTCGCGTACGGCGGCGGCGCCCCGGGAGGGGGCGTTCCGCCCGGGAGGGACGGGGCCGCCCCTCCCGGGACCGGCTCAGCCCGCGTGCAGGGTGAGCGCGGCGGTGTGCAGTGTGCCGCCGGTCTGGAACTGCAGGTGGAGCCGCCAGTCGCCGGCCTTGGGCAGCTCGGCGTGGAAGGTCAGCTCGGGGCCGCCCGCGGCCCCCTCGGCGGCCTGCGGGTGCAGGTGGGCGAAGGCCTGGTCGCCGGCGTGGAAGGCGGTCAGGTGGGCGAAGGTGCCCAGGTAGGGCTGCAGGTCGGTGACCGGCTTGCCGTCCCGGGTGACGGTGGCCTTCAGCTCGCCGGCGGCGCCGGCCTTCGGGGAGCCGGTGACGGTGAGGGTGTAGCCGTCGGCGGTGGCCGTGCCGGAGGCGGGCGGGAGCGGGGTGTCGGCGGCGGAGCCGGGCACCGTGAGGGTGCGGCTGAGCACCAGGCCGCTGCCCCTGCCGGCGCCGGCGTCCGGGACGAAGGAGGCGTAGAAGCGCCAGTCGCCGGGCCGCAGCGCGGTCAGCGGGGCGGTCCAGGTGCCGTCGGCGGCCATCTCGGGGTGCAGGTGCTGGAAGCCGCTGAGGTCGGAGCGGATGGCGTAGAAGTGCATCGGCTTCGTCTGCTCCGGCTGGAAGGCGGTGAGCTTCGCACCGTCCGGGCCGGTGACGGCGAACCTGAGCTCGGCGGGGCTGCCGCCGGGCAGCTGTGCGGTCGCGAGGTCCAGCCGGTAGCCGGCCTGTTCGGCGGCGAGGCCGTCGCCGGCGGTGGCGTGCCCGTCCGCGGCGTGGCCGGTGTCGGTGTGGTCGCCGCCGTGGCCGGAGGCGCTGGCGTGGGTGTGGCCCTCCGCGCCGTGGTGCATCCCGGACATGCCGCCGCCGTTGGAGCCGCATCCGGCGAGGACGAGGGTCAGGACGGCGGCGGCAGCGGGGAGCAGGAGGCGGTTCTTCGTGGTCACGGTGGTTCTCCGAGGGTGCAGGCCCGCGACGGGGCCGTGGGAGTGCAGGACGCGGCGCCCGGGCCCCTGCGGGAGCCGGGTGGGTCGGTCAGGCCCGTGCCACGCACACCTTGAGCAGCAGGGTGCGGCCGCCGTCGGGCGGTGCCCGCCCGCCGTCCCGGGCGGCCGGTGCAGTGCTTGTTCCGCCCGGGCCCGCGTCCGCGCCGTCCGCGGGCAGCGGCGCCGGGCCCGGGGCGGTGGGGGAGGCGGTCACCCGCGCCTGGGTGGAGACGCAGTGGGTGCCGGTGCCCCAGGGCTGCGGCGGCCGGGCGGCGGACCCGCCCGGGGCGGTGTCGGCGGCGGCCGGCTGGTGCAGGTGCGACGGAGCGGCGGCGGCCGGCCGATCTCTTGGCAGCCGGCGGCCGCGGCGGTCGGGCTGCCGTGCATCAGGAAGAGGCAGAGCAGCAGCGCGCACAGCAGGGCCGCACGGGCGGCCGCCCGAGCGCCTGTCGTCCTGCCGTGCACCGCCCGCCCCCTCGCCGGCCTCCCACACATCGGCCCGACGATACCCCCTACCGGTATCGGGCACAGCGCTGGAGGCTCCCCTGGCGCGGCGCCGGGCGGCTACCGGTCGGGCAGCTTCGCCAGCAGGGCGGCCAGCGCCTTGCGGGACTGGTCGCGGGCGGCGGCCGCCCCCTGACCCTGCTCCACGTCCACGAACACGTCGACGACCACCGCGCCCTTGCGGGCCGCCAGGTGGACGAACGGGAACTCGCCCGCACCTCCGATCAGGACCGCCTGCCCCTCCTCGGCGTACACCTCGTCCGCGGCGGTCGTCCGCGGCGGCGCGACCTCGCGGGTGCCCCGGTACTTCCGGCCGTACTCCTGGTCGACGACCTCGGTACATCGCCGGGCGTCGGTCCGCAGCGCGGACACCGCCTCGTGCGCGTCCTCGGCCCGGACGTAGACGTCCGCCGTGGAGCGGGCGTACACCGCGACGCTCCTGCCGCCCGCCTGCGCGGGCAGGCGCACGGTGCGGGCCATGGTGCCGATCCGGCCCGTCCCCTGGGAGTTCGCCACGTACTCGCAGGAGGTGTCGACCATCCGCTCCACGAGCTGCGCCGACTCGTACGGCTCGCCGCCGACGAAGCCCGCCGCCCACTCCTGCGGCTTCAGCGCCACCGAGGCGGCCAGCGCCGGAGCGTCCGGCGCCTCCGCCACCAGCGGTGCACCCGACACCGAGGAGCCGGCGGCGGACGGGGCGGACGGGGCGGACGGCACCGGGGCGGCCGTGCCACTCCCGCCCGAACTGCTGCAGCCGGCCAGGAGCAGCGCGGAGGCGAGCCCGCAGACGGCAGCTGTCTTTCGTATGAATGGACTGGTCACGGAGAACAACTAAATCATCATCAGATCGCGAAAGCCGTCGGAATCGACGACCGCACATATGACAATGCGTCAAAACATGTACAACGAAATGGCACTACTCGGCAGTCCGCCCGCCACCCGTCCCCCTGTCATGCCCGGGGCATTCGCCGTGGCGGCCGATCCGGTCCCGAGCAGCCCGGGCGCCGTCAGAACGGGCTCATTTCATCCAGGGCCCGCTCCGCAGGCTCGATCATCGCCTTGACCCTCGGGGCGTCGTGGTTCGACGCCTGGGCGAGCAAGTTGTCGGCCTGCTCCACGAGGGGTCGGCAGCCGGGGCCCGGTCGCCGAGTCGGTTCCGCGGTACCGGGCAGACGCGGGGCATGGGAGAGATCCGTGTCGGTACGTGTTCATGGACGGACCGGGAGCTCGTGGCCAGTGGCTGGTACCCGGAGGGCCACCGCGGTGCGGAGGCCAGGCTGCGGTACTACACCGCGCAGTTCCCGGTGGTGGAGGTCGACGCCACCTACTACGGGCTGCCCAGCACCCGCAACGGCGTCCTGTGGGCGGAGCGCTCGCCGACCGGTTTCCGTTTCGACGTGAAGGCGTTCTCGCTGCTCACCGGACACCCGACCCGGTCGGGTGCGCTGCCGGCCGATCTGCGGCTGGCCCTCGCCCGGCAGCGCGGCCGGACGGAGCCGGACCCCGGACTGCTCGACGAGGTGTGGGGACGCTTCAGCGAGGCCCTCCAGCCCCTGCGCCGGGCGGAGCGCCTGGGGACCGTCCTCTTCCAGTTCCCCCCGCGGCTGGCCCCGGGCGGGCCGGCGGAGGCGTTCCTGCGCCGCTGCCGGGAGCGCACCGCGGGATGGCCCGTGGCCGTCGAGTTCCGGCACCCCGACTGGTGGCGGGAGGCGCACTTCGCCGCCACCGCCGACCTGTTGGCGGAGCTGGGGATGGCCGCCGTGGCCGTGGACATGGTGCAGACGCTCCCCGTGTCCGTACCCCCGGTCACCCCGGTCACCTCCGACCGGCTCGCGGTCGTGCGCTTCCACGGACGCAGCCCCGCCTGGAGGACCGGCTCGAAGGAGGACAGGTTCCGCCACGTTTACACGCCCGAGGAACTGGCGTCCTGGACACCCCGCATCCGCGCCATGGCCGACCGGGCCCGCGAGGTCCACGTCCTGTTCAACAACTGCTGCGGCGACGCGGCCGTCCGCGCCGCGGAGTCGATGCGCGATCTGCTCGCCACCCCTGCGGCGTCCGGGCCCGCGGACTGACGGGCACCGCGCACGACGTGGTGCCCCCGGCCGCCGTGGCCGCCCCGGACTCGCCCGCGGGGCGTACGCGTAGGGTCGGGGACATGCGACTGAGCACCGTGATCCTCCCCATCCACCGGTGGGGCGAGGGGCAGAAGATCTGGCGGCGGGCCGAGGACCTCGGCTTCCACGCCGCATACACCTACGACCACCTGTCGTGGCGGTCCTTCCGGGACGCGCCGTGGTTCGGCGCGGTGCCGACCCTGACGGCCGCCGCTGCGGCGACCGAGCGGATGCGGCTCGGCACGCTCGTCACCTCGCCGAACTTCCGGCACCCGGTGACCCTCGCCAAGGACCTGCTGACCGTCGACGACGTGTCGGACGGCCGGCTGACGGTCGGGATCGGGGCCGGCGGCGTCGGCTACGACGCGACGGCGATGGGGCAGGAGGCGTGGTCGCCGAAGGAGCGGGCGGACCGCTTCGCCGAGTTCCTGCCGCTCCTGGACGAGCTGCTGACCAGCGACGCCACCACCAGCGAGGGCCGCTACTACTCGGCCGTCGAGGCGCGGAACATCCCCGGCTGCGTGCAGCGGCCGCGCGTGCCGTTCTACGTGGCGGCGACCGGCCCCCGCGGGCTGAGGCTGGCCGCCGAGCACGGCCAGGGCTGGGTCACCTACGGCGACCCGCGCGGCCCGGCGGACGTGCCGGTCGACCAGGCCCCGGCGGTGATCGAGGCGCAGCTGGCCAAGCTCGCCGCGGCCTGCGAGGCGCAGGGCCGTGACGTCGCCGGGCTGGAGAAGGTGCTGCTGCAGGGCTCGACCGCGGAGAAGCCGCTGGCCTCGCTGGACGCCTTCGTCGACTGGGCCGGCACCTACCGGGAGCTCGGCATCACCGAGCTGGTGGTGCACTGGCCCGTCCCCGACTCGATCTTCGAGAACGACCTCGCCGTCTTCGAGAAGATCGCCGTCGAGGGCCTGGCCCAGCTGGGCTGACCCCGGGGCCCGTCCGGCCGCCGTCCCTCCTGCCTTCTACGCTTCGGTGTCGCGCCGCGCACTGCGGCGGTCGAGGGGAGAGGACCGGCGATGAGCAGCCACGGTGAATGGCAGGGGCCGCAGTTCGGCCCGGGCGGCGGCGGAGGGCAGGTGCCCTGGGGCCAGGCGGCCCCGGCACCGCAGCCGGGGGTGGTGCCGCTGCGTCCGCTGAAGGTCGGCGACGTCATCTCCGGCGTGTTCGCCACCCTGCAGCGCTACCCGGCGGCGCTGTTCGTCCCGCTGCTGTGGACGGCACTGGGTTCGCTGGTGGTGTTCGGTGCGCTGGCCGTCGTCGCCTTCCCGGTGCTGGACGGCCCGTACCGGGCGGTCACCGCGACGGAGACGCCCGCCACCGGTGACCTCGTCGCGCTGCTCTCGGTCGCGGCGGCCGCCTTCCTGGTGCTGGCGGCCGCGCTGACCGCCCTGTACGCGGTGTCCTCGGCCACCGCCACCGTGGTGCTCCGGTACGCGGTGATCGGCCGCCGGAAGTCCGGCCGGGAGATCTGGGCCGAGGCGCGGCCGGCCGTGTGGCGGGTCGTCGTCTCGCAGTTCCTCGTCGGCGGCATCGCCACCGGCATCGTGCTGGTCTCCTACCTGCCGGCGGTGCTGATCGGCATCGCCACCCACGGCGACCCGACCGCGGCGGTGGCGCTGCTCCTGGCCGTGCCCGGCTGGGCCGGTGCGGTCTACGTCCAGGTGCGCCTGGTGCTGGAGGTGCCGGTGCTGGTGATGGAGGACACCACCGCGCTCGCGGCGCTCCGCCGCGCCTGGCGGCTGAACGAGGGCAACTGGTGGCGCAGCTTCGGCATCCCGTACGTCGTCAGCCTGATCGGCTCGTTCGCCGCCCAGATCGTGCTGGCCCCGTTCATGGTGGTCGGCCTGGTGACGCTGTTCTCGTCCATGGGGGAGGACCCGGCCGACCCGTACGGCGAGCCCACGGCCCCGTCCCTCGGCGCCCTGGTGGTCATGCTGTTCTGCGTGGCGGTGGGCCTCGTGGCGGCCACCGCCCTGACCATGCCGCTGACCCCGCTGACCAACGGCCTGCTGTACATCGACCGCCGCATCCGCCGGGAGAGCCTGGACGTCTCGCTCGCCGCCGCGGCGGGTCTGCGTCCCTGGCCCGAGGCCGACGTCCCCGCCCAGGCAGGCCCGCCGGCCGACGGCCCGTCGGCAGCCGAACCGGGGGCGGCGAAGCCCGGAACCGGCGAGGAGTGACACCGGCGGAACTGCCGCACCGTTGCGGTTCGATCACGACGTGTCGGACATGTGCGGGCGTCGAGCGGAATGTCTCGAACAACTCTGTTGTCGCCTCAGGCAACGGACTCTCATAATTCCCGGACACGCGTGGTCAGAGGCTCGGACGTCGGCGAACCGGGGGTGACCCGTCCGGCCCGCGCGCGGCAATCCGTTTGCCTTTCTGGGGAGTCCCTTGTCTGCGCCCGACAACGCGCCGCCCGAGCCTGCCGTGCCGCCGGCGGCCGCCGACGCACCTGCCGCCCACGCACCCGCCGAGCCCACTGCCGAATCCGCCGTCGAGGCCCCGGCCGACCGGGTGCCCGATGCCGGGCAGCCCGGCACCGTCCCCGAGGGCGGCGCCGAGGCGGCCACCGCCCGCCGGTCGCCGCGGTCGGTGGCGCTGGCGGCGGCCGGCCTGTTCGCCGTGACCGCCCTCAGTGCCACCGCCACGGTGGCGGTCGGCCGTCCGGACAACACGGTGCAGGCCGCGGCCCCCGCCGCCACTGTCTCCGCGTCGGCCTCCGGCGCCTCCGCCTCCGCGTCCCCGAGCGTGGCGGCCTCGCCCACGGCGAAGCCCTCCGCGGCACCCGTGCCGACCAGCACCCTGCACGGCACGGTCGACGGCTCCACGCACGGCGGCGACATCCGCTACTTCCTGCTGCCGCTGCCGGCCGGCGCCGAGTCCTACGGCTCCCCGGACGGTGCCAAGCTGAGCACCGACGAGGTCTCCGAGGAGTTCAGCAACCCGTCCGAGATGCCGGAGGTCCTGCGCTCGTACGGCTACAAGAACGACGCAGCCGAGCGCCGCTACCGCACCGCGGACGGGACGCAGGAGGTGTACGTCCGCCTGATGCGCTTCAAGAGCCGCCAGATGGCCAAGGAGTTCGCCGCCGGGCTGACCTTCAAGCACGGGGACACCTTCGACATCCCCGGTGACGGCGCCGCCCAGGGCATCATGCTCAAGCCCGAACAGGAGGCCTGGACCGGCGAGATGGTCGGCGTCTCCTTCTCCGGCGACATCGAGTACGAGGTCACCGTGTACGTGAAGGGCACCCCGGACAAGGCGCTGCTGGTCGACGCCATGAAGCGCCAGCGCGAGCGGCTGGCCTCCGGTGGCTGAGCCCAGGCCGGGGACGGACCCGGCACCCTCCCCCTCCGACCAGGAGCACCCCGTGACCACCGAGACCCCGGCGACCCCGGTACCCGACGAGCCCGCGCCGCCGCAGCCCGCACCGGTCGCGGCCGACGGCACGTCAGACCCCGCCGACCCCGTCGACACCCCTGAATCCGCCGACGCGCCCGGGACCCCCGAGGCCGCCGACGCACCCGATGCCGCGTCACCGTCCGGCTCCCCCGCTGCCCGGACGCCTCGGACGGCCCGGCTGATGCTCGCCGCCGTGCTGCTCGGTCCGGTGCTCGGCGCCGGCGTCGGCTACGCCGTCCAGGCCGCGCGTCCGCAGACGCCGCTGCCGCCGCTGGCCGTCGACACCCTGCACTACCCGACCGCGCCGCTCGACCCGGCGCTCGCCGCGGCCGCCGAGCCCAAGCCGCTCGCAATCGACGGCGACCTGCGCAAGCTGCTCGTCGACCGGCCCGCCGATGCCCAGGAGTGGGACAACAACGGGTTCGGCGACGCGTCGGGCTGGCTGCGGGCCGGCGACAAGGCGATGCTGGTCGGCAATTCGGAGCGCGAGTTCCGCCGTCTGATGCAGTACCACTTCCGCCGGGACGCGCTGCTCGCCTACCGCCGCGGCGACGTCCTCTACCGGATCGAGCTCATCCAGTTCGGGCCGGACGACATCGGCCCGGCGACCGTGGCCTACACGATCGGCGTCCCGGAGGACGGCGGGAAGATCGACGGCACGGTCAACGGACAGTACGAGGCCCCCAAGAAGGCCTCGCACTACGCCGAGAGCACCGAGCAGTACTACTACGGCCTGGCGACCGCCGTCCGCGGCTCGGTGGTCATGCGGATCACGGTCTTCTCCCCGAACCCGGTCGATGCCAACGAGATCAAGGACCTGGCGAAGCGTCAGTGGGAGCGGCTGAAGTGAGCGACACCACCATGAACCCGGCCGGCGCCGAGCCCGCGGCGCAGCCCGAGCCCACCCTGCCCGTCCCGGCGGCGCAGCCCGGGCCGGCCGCACCGGAGCCCGCTGTGCACGCCCCTGTCGAGCCCGGGCCGGCCGCACCGGAGCCCGCTGTGCACGCCCCTGTCGAGCCCGGGCCGGCCGGACGGCGGGCCGGCTTCGCCGTCCGTGCCGCCGCCTCCGTGGCCGCCGCCGCGCTGCTCGGCGTGGGCGTCGGCCTCGGCATCCTGGAGGTCGGCTTCGACGACGCCCCGGCGCCCGCGGCCGCGACCGCGCAGCCGTCCGGCGCGCCGACCGCCTCGGCGGGCCCGGCCTTCGGCGCGCAGCAGAACGGCACCCACTTCGGCTCGATGCGCGACCTGCTGCTGCCGGTGCCCGCCGGCTTCCGGCTCGGTGCGGACTCGGGCGCGTTCGGCAACGACACCGAGCTGACCGAGGCCCAGCGCAAGGCCTGGGTGGAGGACGAGGTCCGCGGCCTGCCCGCCAAGCTGCAGGACGCCGTCCGCAAGGCCTGGCAGGAGATCCCGCTGAAGGGCGGCGGTGTCCGCAGCTTCGCGGCCGAGGACGGCAGCATGCAGGCGACCGTCTGGCTGCTGCAGTACCACCAGGCCGCGGTCAAGGCGCACGACGCCTGGGTCGCCGCGCTGGGGTCGGACTCCGGCCTGTTCCGGGTCGGACCGCCGATCCCCGGCCACCCCGAGGCGCACTGCTACCTGCCGGACCTCGCCCCGGGCGCGGAGATCGACGAGCTGGAGTGCTCGGCCGCGCTCGGCGACCTGCGGGTGGTGCTCCACGTCGAGGGCATCGCCCCGCTGCCGAAGGACCGGATCGTCCCCCTCTTCGCCCAGCAGCTCGACCGGCTGGCCATCCCCGGAGCGTCCGCATGACCGACACCACCGGCCACGTGCCCGCGGCGGCATCCCCGGCCGTTCCCACCGCGGCGCCGGAGGCCCTTGCCGCGCCCCCGGCTGCCGCTGTGCCGCCGCAGCCCGGGCCCGAGCAGCCGGGGCCGCCGCCCGCGGTGGCCGGCGACGCCTGGAGCCTCGCCCCGGAGCTGCTGGAGGCCGCCGCCTCCGACCGCCGCCGCACCCGCGCCGCCCTGCTGCGCTGGGGCGCGGTCGCGCTGGTCCTGCTGCTGTCCGGCACGGCCGCGGCGCTGGCCGTCACCGCGCCGGACCGCACCGACATCCCCGGCCTGGCCACCCCCGAGGACGGCCGGTACGCCTTCCCGCCGCTGACGCTCCCCCGACTGCCCTCGGGCAAGCCCGACCCGGGGCAGGTGGACGCCGGCGGTCGGCACTACGCCGACCTGCGCGGGCTGCTGCTGCCGCCGCCGCGCGGCGCCGTGCTCGAACAGCCGGCGGCGCCGGGGAAGGCCGCGACCTCCGCCGCGGGCAGCGCCGCGCCGAGCGGTGCGAGCGCAGCCGCGGCCGGTGTGCCGTGGCTGGCGTGCACCGACTACGCCGCGGGCGACGGCGCCCGGGCCAGGCTCGACGCGGCGATGGCCGAGTACGCCTGCCGTGCCGCCACCCGCCGGACCTGGACGGCGGCCGACGGCACCCGCACCGACATCTGGCTGTTCCGGTTCGGCTCGCAGACGGAGGCGCGCGGGATGTTCGGCGAGATCGGCTGGTCGGAGCCGAAGGGCGTCCCCGCGCTGCACAGCGCCGACGTCGAGGTCGACCCGTCGCTCCCCGCGGCGGCACTCACCGCGCAGGCGGGCGACCAGAAGGCGAAGAACGGGCCGACCGCCCGGGCGGCGTACCTGCAGCAGGGCGACGTGGTCGCCGGCATCGTGATGACCAACCCGGACGGGGTCGCCGTCCAGGCCTACCGTCAGGTCGCGCTGCTGCAGTCGCAGATGCTGCGCTGACGAACCGCCCCGGCGCCGACCGGGCCCCGGCCGTGCGGAGGGGGCGACCCCTAGGGGACGCCCCCTCCGCGTCATCCCGAAGGATCAGGGCGGGCTCGTCATCCCAGCTCATTCCCGTGCGGGCGCGGCACCACTACGTTGAGGGACGTGTCCACTGTCATCGCAACGGACGGCCTCACCAAGAGGTTCCCGCGGGTCACCGCCCTCGACCAGCTGACCGTAGAGGTGCAGCCCGGGGTGGTCGGCCTGGTGGGCGCCAACGGGGCGGGCAAGTCCACCCTCATCAAGATCCTGCTCGGGCTCTCCCCGGCGACCTCCGGCACCGGCCGCGTGCTCGGCCTGGACATCGCCACCGAGGGCGCCGCGATCCGCGAGCGCGTCGGCTACATGCCCGAGCACGACTGCCTGCCGCCGGACGTCTCCGCGACGGAGTTCGTGGTGCACATGGCGCGGATGTCCGGCCTGCCGGCCGCCGCCGCCCGCGAACGCACCGCCGACATCCTGCGCCACGTCGGCCTCTACGAGGAGCGGTACCGCCCGATGGGCGGCTACTCGACCGGCATGAAACAGCGGGTCAAGCTCGCCCAGGCACTCGTCCACGACCCGCAGCTGGTGCTGCTCGACGAGCCGACCAACGGCCTCGACCCGGTCGGCCGCGACGACATGCTGGGCCTGATCCGCCGGGTGTACACCGACTTCGGCATCTCCGTGCTGGTCACCACCCACCTGCTCGGCGAACTGGAGCGCACCTGCGACCACCTGGTCGTCATCGACGGCGGCCGGCTGCTGCGCTCCTCCTCCACCGCCTCCTTCACCGAGGCCACCCAGCTCCTCGCGGTCGAGGTCACCGACCACCCGCAGGACGAGATCGCCGATCCGGACGCCGCCGTCCGCGAGCGGCTGGCCGCCGCCGGGCTGACCGTCGGCACCGACGGCTCCCGCATCCTGCTCGTCGAGATCAAGGACGAGAGCACCTACGACACCGTCCGCGACACCGTGGCCGACCTCGGGCTCGGCCTGGTGCGCCTGGAACAGCGCCGCCACCGGGTCGCCGAGATCTTCACCCAGCCCGCGCACGGCACCGAGCGGACGGGAGGTCCCGCAGATGCAGCCGTCTCCTGACGCCCGCACCGCCGCCGACAGCGGCGTGATCCACAACATCGGCTACCGCCGGTACGAGGGGCCCCGGCTCGGCCGCGGCTACGCCACCTGCTCGCTGTACGAGCAGAGCCTGCGCGCCGCCTTCGGGCTCGGCCGCTCCGGGCGCTCCAAGGTGCTGCCCATGATCGTCCTGGCGCTGCCGCTGATGATCGCCGTCGTCGTGGCGGCCGTTCAGATCGTCATGAAGATCGAGAAGCCGATCCTGGACTACACCGAGTTCCTCGACGCCACCGGCATGCTGACCTGGATCTTCCTGGCCGCCCAGGCGCCGGTGCTGCTCTCCAGGGACCTCCGCCACAACACCGTCCCGCTGTACTTCTCCCGCCCGATCACCCGCGCCGACTACGTGCGGGCGAAGTTCGCCGCGATGATCAGCGCGATGATGATCGTCATGGCGGCGCCGCTGCTGGTGCTGTACCTCGGCTCGCTGCTCGGCCGCCAGGACTTCGGCCACCACACCGGCCACCTGTTCTTCGGCCTGGCCACCGCACTGCTGTACGCGGTGGTGGGCTCCTCGATCGGCCTGCTGATCGCCGCCTGCACTCCGCGCCGCGGCTTCGGCGTCGCCTCGATCATGGGCGCGATGGTGGTCAGCAGCGGCATCGCCCTGATCGTCTACGCGCTGGGCGGGGGCGACTACGCCGACGTCCCGGAGAAGGCCAACTGGGCCGCGATGCTCTCCCCGAGCTGGCTCGTCCAGGGCTTCACCAACCAGGTCTTCGGCCTGGTCGCCAACTCGCGCGTGGTGCACGCCCCCGGTGCCGGTGCCGCCGTGCTCTTCGGCGCGGAGATCGTGCTGCTCACCGTCGCCTGCTACTGGTTCACCGACCGCCGCTACCGGAAGATCTGAGAGCTCGCCATGGCAGTCATCACCATCGACCGGGTCTCCCGCTGGTTCGGCAACGTCGTCGCCGTCAACGACGTCTCGATGCAGATCGGGCCCGGCGTCACCGGCCTGCTCGGCCCGAACGGCGCCGGCAAGTCCACCCTCATCCACATGATGAGCGGCTTCCTGCCGCCGTCCGCCGGCGAGGTCGCGCTGGACGGCGTGCCGATCTGGCGCAACCAGGAGGCGTACCGGGCGATCGGGCTCGTCCCCGAGCGCGAGTCGATGTACGACTACCTGACCGGCTGGGAGTTCGTCCTCGCCAACGCCGAGCTGCACGGCCTCGCCGACCCGGCCGCGGCCGCCCGCCGCGCCCTCGCCCTGGTCGAGATGGAGTACGCCCAGGACCGCAAGACCGGCACCTACTCCAAGGGCATGAAGCAGCGGGTCAAGATGGCCTCCGCGCTCGTCCACGACCCGGCCGTGCTGCTGCTCGACGAGCCGTTCAACGGCATGGACCCGCGCCAGCGGCTCCAGCTGATGGAGCTGCTGCGCCGCTTCGGCGCCGAGGGCCGCACCGTGCTGTTCTCCTCGCACATCCTGGAGGAGGTCGAGCAGCTCGCCCGGCACATCGAGGTCGTGGTGGCCGGGCGGCACGCCGCCTCCGGCGACTTCCGCAAGATCCGGCGGCTGATGACCAACCGCCCGCACCGCTACCTCGTCCGCTCCAGCGACGACCGCCGGCTGGCCGCCGCCCTGATCGCGGACGGCTCCACCACCGGCATCGAGTTCGACGGGCAGGAGCGCGCCCTGCGCATCCAGGCGGTCGACTTCCAGGGCTTCACCACCCTGCTCCCCCGGGTCGCCCGGGACGCCGGCATCCGTCTGTACACCGTGTCCCCGGCCGACGAGTCGCTGGAGAGCGTCTTCTCCTACCTCGTCGCTTCTTGACCAGACCACCGAACCACGCCCGAAGGAAGGCCGAACCGTGAACGTGACCGTCGCCAGGCTGACCGCGCGCGGCCTGCTGGGGCGCCGCCGCGGCATCCTGCTGCTGGTCGTCCCCGCCCTGCTGCTGCTCGTCGCCGTGATCGCCCGGCTGACCGCCGACACCCCGGAGGACCTCGCCGCCACCGTCATCGGCCGGCTCGGCCTCGGCACCCTGCTGCCGATCCTCTCGCTGGTCGTCGGCACGGGCGTGATCGCCACCGAGATCGAGGACGGCTCGATCGTCTACCTGCTGTCCAAGCCGCTGCCGCGGCACTTGATCGTCACCACCAAGCTGGCGGTCGCGGTCTTCGCGACCTGGCTGCTCTCGGCCCTGCCGATCCTGGTCGCCGGCCTGCTGCTGTGCGGCACCCGGGACGGCGTGGCCGTCGCGTACACCGTGGGCGCCCTGGTCTCCGGCGCCGCGTACAGCGCGCTCTTCCTGCTGCTCGGCGTGGTCACCAAGCACGCGGTGGTGGCCGGTCTCGGCTACGCGCTGGTCTGGGAGAGCCTGGTCGGCAACTTCGTGCCCGGCGCCCGCACGCTGAGCATCCAGCAGTGGGGCCTGGCGGTGGCCAAGCCGCTGGCCGTCGAGGGTGCGATCGCCGCGGACGTCGCCCTGAAGGTGGCCGCTCCGATGCTCGCCCTGGTCGCCGTCGCGGCGACGGTGCTGGCCGCCGTCCGGCTCGGCGGCCTCACCCTGGCCGGCGAGGAGTAGTCGCCCGAGGGGGCTCGGGGACCGCCGCGGGGCGGGAGGTACGGCACCGTACCTCCCGCCCCGCGGCCGTTGTGTCCTCGGGTGCCCCGTCAGCGGACGGTGGTGTTCCGGCCCGCGCCCCAGCCCGCCGCACCGGCTGCCGCGGCCAGCACCAGCAGCAGGGCGAGCGGCACCGTCCAGCCGCCGGTCAGCTGGCGCAGCGCACCCGCGCCGACCGGCCCCGCCGCGGCCACCAGGTAGCCGACCGCCTGGGACATCCCGCTCAGCCCGGCCGCGCCGGCCGCACTGTCGGTGCGCAGGACGATGAAGGCCAGCGCCAGCCCCAGCGAGCCGCCCTGGGCCACCCCGAGGACGGCCGCCGCCACCCAGGCGCCGGAGACCGGGGCGAGCAGCAGCACCGCGATCCCGGCCGCGTTCAGCCCGGCCATCGCCACGGCGAGCGCCCGCTGCCGGGTCATCCGGCCGGCGATCAGCGGCACCAGGAACGCCCCGGCCACCTGCACCAGGTTGGAGAAGGCGAAGACCAGGCCGGCCTCGCCGCGGTCCATGCCGTGGTCGGCGAGCACGGTGGGCATCCAGGCGACCAGGCTGTACACCAGCAGCGACGAGATCCCCATGAACGCGCTGATCTGCCAGGCCGTCGCCGAGCGCCAGGGGCCCGCGCCCTTCGCGGCCGCGGCGGCCGGCGCCGGCACGGCGGGGGCCTGCGGGCGGCGGGAGTTCAGCAGCTGCGGCAGCCATGCGGCGGCCGCGACCACGGCCAGCACCGACCAGGCGCCCAGCGAGGCCCGCCAGCCGCCGCCCAGCGCGTGCTCCAGCGGGACGGACACCCCGGCCGCCAGGGTGGCGCCGACCAGCATGGTGGTGGAGTAGACGCCGGTCATCGCGGCCGCCCGGTGCGGGAACTCCCGCTTGACCAGGCCCGGCATGGAGACGTTCAGGACGGCGATCGCCACGCCGATCACCACGCACCCGGCGTACAGCGCGGCCGCCGAGGGCAGCACCCTCAGCAGCACGCCCGCGCCGAGGGTGAGCACCGCGCCGAGCACCACCCGCTCGGCGCCGAAGCGGCGGGTCAGCCGCGGGGTGAGCGGTGCCCCGATGCCCTGGAACAGCACCGGCACGGTGGTGATCAGGCCGCTCGCGGTGGCCGACAGCCCGAGCGTCCGCTGGATCTCGCCGACCATGGGGGAGATCGCCGCCAGGCAGGCCCGCATGTTGAGCGCGACGAGCAGGATGCCGACGAGCATCAGCGCGGGGTGCGCGATGGCTGTGCGGGTACGGACCACCTGGGTGGCGACGGGCTGCGGGGTGCGGGTGACCGCCATGGTTGCGTGGGCTCTCTCGGGTTCGGTGCGTCGGGGGGAGGACGGGGGCGGGCCCGTCGTCACTTCCGGGCCGCGATGGCGGCGATCAGCTGCTCGACGGCGGCCGTCGGCCCCGCCAGCAGCGCGCGACAGGCCGCCTCGGCACGGTCCGGGTTTCCGCTCTCCACGGCGTCGACCAGCGCCCGGTGGGTCTCCAGGGAGATCTCGGGCATCTCGTGGTCACCGAACGCGGTCCGCATCGCCTCGCGCACCGAGGCGCCGAAGTAGCGGTAGAGCTCGGCCAGGGCCGGGTTGTGCGCGGCGTCCACCACCGCGGTGTGGAACTCGAGGTCGTGCTCGACGGTGGCCTCGCGGCCGGCCCGCTCCGGGTGGGCGGCCATCACCTCGGCCTCGCGGGCGAGCGCGGCCCGCATCCGGGCGATGTCCTCCGGGGTGTGCCGGACGGCGGCCAGCCGGGCCGCCTCGGCCTCCAGCGCGGCCCGCACCTCCAGGACGTCGCGGACACCGGAGCGCTGCACGCCGCGCAGCACCGCGGCCGGGTCGCTGGTGGAGCGGACGAAGGTGCCCTCGCCCTGGCGGGAGACCAGCATGCCGGCGTGCACCAGTACCCGGATGGCCTCCCGGACGGTGTTCCGGCCGACCTGCAGCCGCTCGGCGAGCTCGTGCTCGGTGGGGATGCGCTCGCCGACCGCCCAGACGCCGGCGCCGAGCTGCTCGCGCAGCTGCTCGATGGTCTCGTCCACCAGGGAGCGGCGGCCGGCGGCGTGCAGACCGTCGGTACGACCGGGCATGGCGGCTCCCTTCCGAGCGCAGAGGTCGGCTTGCCCAGTCATCCTACAACTGGACTGCACCGGCAACCGACCTAGAATCGGCTACTCCCGAGTTCGTCGCATCTCCTTCGAGAGCCGCACACCGGGCTTGTCCGATTGTGCAATCGGCGGCCCGGGCCGTGACTCTTCATTGATGCCTTTATATGCTCCGCAGAAGCTCACGCGGCAGTACCCCACCACGGTGCCCTGCTGCGGTCGTGTGTTGGCTGCGCCGGTGGAAGGTGTACGAATGTCAGGCCAGAGGGCGGGGGCGTCGGAACACGACGCCGGCTGGTGGCACGACGATGCCTCCTACCAGGACGGCTACCGCCGCGACGCCCCGCAGCGCGACGACGCGTACTTCTCCGCGCCCCAGCGCCGCCCCGCCGCCCCGCGCCCGCGCCGCGGCGACGAGCCCCCGCGCCCGCGCCGCGGCGACGAGCCCCCGCGCCCCCGCCGCGGCGACGAGCCCCCGCGCCCCCGCCGCGGCGACGAGTCGGAGCGCCCGCCGGTACCCCGCCAGGGCGGGCGCGCCGAGGCCCGCCGTGCCCAGCAGGGCCGCGGCGACGACGGCGTCCCCGGCGGCCGGGCCGAGGCCAGACGCGCCCAGCAGGGCCGCGGCGGTGACGACGGCGGCTCCGGCAGCCGGGCCGAGGCCAGACGCGCCCGGAAGAAACCCCGCGGGCGGAAGAAGGCCGTGGTCTGGGTCGCGGTGACCACGCTCGCCCTGGTCACCGCCGCGGGCGGCGCGCTCTACCTGAAGTTCAGCGGCAACATCAAGGCGTTCGACGGCGACGGCCTGAGCAAGAACCGCCCGGACGCCGCCACCCCCGACGCCAACGGCCACACCCCGATCAACGTCCTGCTGATCGGCTCCGACTCGCGCAGCGGCGACAACAAGAACCTCGGCGGCGGCGAGGACGGCGGCGCGCGCTCGGACACCACGATCCTGCTGCACGTCTACGCCGACCACAAGCACGCCGTCGGCGTCTCCTTCCCCCGCGACGCCCTGGTCGACATCCCCCCGTGCAAGCTGCCGGACGGCAGCTGGACGAAGAAGAAGACCGACGTCATGTTCAACAGCGCCTTCTCGACCGGCAACACCGAGGAGGGCAACCCCGCCTGCACCCAGAACACGGTCGAGGCGCTCACGAACATACGCGTCGACCACACCATGGTGATCAACTTCGAGGGCTTCTCCGCGATGACCGCGGCGGTCGGCGGTGTCAACGTCTGCCTCCCCAACGCCATCTACGAGGGGGACCTCAACCCCAACCTCGGCAAGAAGGGCAAGCAGCTCTACCCCAAGGGCGAGCAGAAGGTCCAGGGCAAGGCCGCGCTCGACTACGTCCGGCTGCGGCACGGCATCGGCGACGGCTCCGACGTGGGCCGGATGAAGCGTCAGCAGGCCTTCATGGCCTCGCTCATCAAGAGCGTCAAGAGCAAGGGCATGGACCCGACCACGCTGCTGCCGCTCGCCGACGCCGCCACCAAGTCGATGATCGTCGACCCCGGGCTGAACTCGCCGACCAAGCTGATCTCCTTCGCCACGCAGATGAAGGACATCGACCTCCACAACATCAAGTTCCTGACCACGCCCTGGAAGTTCTCCGGCTCGCGGATCGACCTCGTCCACCCCGACGTCGACACCCTGTGGCAGGCCCTCAAGGCCGACCGCACCCTGGACGGCCAGGACGCCAGCGCGGGCGCCGGCGCGAGCGCCTCCGCGGCCCCGAGCCCCAGCCCGACCCCGGTCGCGGTCAACGGCGCGGGCATCAGGCTCGGCGTCTACAACGGCACCCTGACCAGCGGCCTCACCACCAAGGCTGCCGCCACCCTCACCGGCTCCGGCTTCACCGTCACCAGCCGGGGCAACGCGGCGGCGCAGAACCACGAGACCACGCTCGTCCAGTACGGCCCCGGCGAGAAGGCCAACGCCCAGCTGGTCGCCCAGCTCTTCCCGGGCGCCACCCTGCAGTCCTCCAGCAAGGCCGGCATCAGCCTGGTCCTCGGCATGGACTACGCCTCCGGCGCCGCGGCCGGCTCGGCGAGCGCGGTGCCCACCGCCCTGCCGTCCAGCGTCGCCAACGAGGCCCGCTCCGCGGACGACGACCCCTGCTCCAACGTCTCGTACGGCTGACCGTCGGCGGCGCCGGGCCGGACGAGTTCCGGCCCGGCGGCCCCCGGCGCGTCGCCCGCCGGGTGTGTCGGCCGAAGGGGCGCTCAGCCCAGGCCGAAGACCCGCTCCAGCACCAGGGCCACGCCGTCCTCGTCGTTGCCGGCCGTCACCTCGTCGGCCACCGCGCGCAGCTGCTCGTGCGCGCCCGCCATCGCCACGCCGTACGCGGCCCAGGCGAACATCGGCAGGTCGTTCGGCATGTCGCCGAAGGCGATCGTCTCGGCGCGCTTCACCCCGAGGCGCAGCGCCGCCACCGCGAGCCCGGTCGCCTTGGACAGCCCGGGCGGCAGCAGCTCGACCACACCCGGCCCGGCCATCACCACGCCGACCAGGTCGCCGGCCACCCGCAGGGCGGCGTCGGCCAGCTCGTCGTCGGAGAGGGTGGGGTGCTGGATGTAGAGCTTGGCGAGCGGGCCGGTCAGCAGCTCGTCCGCGGCCACCCGTACGACCGGCAGCTCGGTGCCGATCTGCAGCCGGAAGCCGGGCCCGGCCAGCACCTGGCCGTCCAGCCCGTCCTGGTTGGCGGCCACCGCGAGCGTGCCGGTCTCCGCCTCGATCTTGGCCAGCGCCAGCGCGGCCACCCGCCGGTCCAGGGTGAGCGAGGTCAGCAGGCGGTGCGCACCGGCGTCGTACACCTGGGCGCCCTGGCCGCAGACCGCTATGCCGGTGTAGCCGATCTGGTCGAACACCGGGCGGGCCCAGGCCGCCGAGCGGCCGGTCACGATGATGTGCTGCGCCCCGGCCGCGACCGCCCCGGCGAGGGCGGTGCGCGTCCGCTCGCTCACCGTCTCGGTGGAGGTGAGCAGGGTGCCGTCGAGGTCGGTGGCGACCAGCCGGTACGGCAGGCCGCCACCGGGGGCGGTACTCACTTGGCGACGGGCTCGATCACCGCACGGCCGCCGAGGAACGGGCGGAGCGCCTCGGGGACGACCACCGAGCCGTCGGCCTGCTGGTGGTTCTCCAGGATCGCCACGATGGTGCGCGGGACGGCGACGAGCGTGCCGTTCAGCGTGGCCAGCGGGCGCACCTTGCCCTCCTCGCGGACCCGGATGGCGAGCCGGCGCGACTGGTACTCGGTGGTGTTGGAGGTCGAGGTGACCTCGCGGTACTTGCCCTGGGTGGGGATCCACGCCTCGATGTCGAACTTGCGTGCGGCGGAGGCGCCGAGGTCGCCGGAGGCGACGTCGATCACCCGGTAGGGCAGCTCCAGCGCGTTGAGGAAGTCCTTCTCCCACTGGAGCAGGCGGCGGTGCTCCGCCTCGGCCTCCTCCGGCGTGGTGAAGACGAACATCTCCACCTTCTCGAACTGGTGCACGCGGATGATGCCGCGGGTGTCCTTGCCGTAGGTGCCGGCCTCGCGGCGGAAGCAGGAGGAGAAACCGGCGTAGCGCAGCGGCAGCTGGTCGACGTCCAGGATCTCGTCCATGTGGTACGCCGCGAGCGGGACCTCGCTGGTGCCGACGAGGTAGCGCTCCTCCTCGGGGAGGTAGTACACGTTCTCGGCGGCCTGGCCGAGGAAGCCGGTGCCGTCCATGGCGGCCGGGCGGACCAGGGCGGGGGTGATCATGGCGGTGAAGCCGGCCGCGGTGGCCTGCGCCATCGCCATGTTGACCAGGGCGAGCTCCAGCAGCGCGCCGACGCCGGTCAGGTAGTAGGAGCGGGCGCCGGCGACCTTGGCGCCGCGCTCGGTGTCGATCGCGCCCAGGATCTGGCCGAGCTCGACGTGGTCGCGGGGCTCGAAGCCCTCGGCGGCGAAGTCGCGCGGGGTGCCGACCTCCTCCAGCGTGACGAAGTCCTCCTCGCCGCCGACCGGCGCGGCCGGGTCGATGAGGTTGGCGAGCGAGCGGAGCAGGCGGTCGGCCTCCTCCTTGGCCTCGTTCTGCTCCGCGTCGGCGGCCTTCACCTCGGCGGCGAGGTCCTTGGTGCGCTGGAGCAGTGCGGCCTTCTCCTCGCCCTGGGCCTTGGCGACCTGCTTGCCGAGGGTCTTCTGCTCGTTGCGGAGCTCGTCGAAGCGACTGCCCGAGGACCGGCGCCGCTCGTCGGCGGAGAGGAGGGCGTCGACGATGTCGACGTCCTCACCACGGACGCGCTGCGAGGCGCGCACTCGGTCGGGGTCCTCACGGAGCAGGCGAAGGTCAATCACGGGCCAAGCCTACCGGTGAGCGGGCCCCGGACCGGAACCGGTTTCCGCGGGTTGCGCGCGGATCGGCGCAGCGCCCGCGGCGGTTGCCCCGCCGGAACCCGCGCATGTGATTCACTGCTTTCGGAGCCGATCGCAATCCCGCCCACTATGTCCATTCCTGTCCGGGATTCTGCGGTCCCGGCAGGGTTCTGACGCTGCGGGGGCGCGCCGGAGGCTGTGGAGAGCGGCGGAAGCCCTGGGGATAACCCCTTCGATCCTGTGGATAACTCCTGTGGGGAACTCGCTCGGCGTGAGTTTGTCCACAGGCCCCACCCCGGTCCTGTGGACGAAGCGAAAGCAGGGGCGCGCGCCTCGATTCGCAGAGGAATTGGGGTTTGAAACCTCGATGAGCCTTCTCGGGTGAGGCATTTTGCTCGCTCGAACGGGTGATTTGCTGCCTGAAGGGTGACTCTGGTCCGATGAGTCGTCTCCGAGGCTAAGTGTGATGATCTGACCAGTTCAGGCTATGGCTATACCGCTTTGTCGACTCGACCCCGACCCTGTGGATAACCACAGCCCCGCACAGCCTGTGGACGAAGCGCCCCGCCTGTGGATGAACGGCCGCCCGGGCGGCCGGGCGGCCGCCCGACCGAAACGGTCAGAGCTCCCCGCGGCCGTCCAGGCAGCGGGACAGCCAGTCCGCCGCCTCCGAGAAGTCCGCATCCGAGGTGCCCGGCCGTACCGGCCGCTGCGAACCCTTGTCGGCCCGCGGGTACGAGCCCAGGAAACGCACCTGCGGGCAGATCCGCTTGAGGCCCATCAGCGCCTCGCTCACCCGCCGCTCGCTCAGGTGCCCCTCGCAGTCGATGAGGAAGCAGTAATTGCCCATGCCCTCACCGGTGGGCCGGGACTCGATCCGCATCAGGTTGATGCCGCGCACCGCGAACTCCTGCAGCAGCTCCAGCAGCGCACCCGGGTGGTCGTCCGGCAGCCACACCACCATCGAGGTCTTGTCCAGGCCGGTCGGCGAGGACACCCGGCCCGGCCGCCCCACCAGCAGGAAGCGGGTGGTCGCGTTGGCCGCGTCGTGGATGTCGCTCACCAGCGGCTCCAGCCCGTACAGCACGGCCGCGAACTCCCCGGCGAACGCGCCGTCGAAGCGGCCCTCCTGGACCAGCCGGGCGCCGTCCGCGTTGGACGCCGCCGACTCCCACTGGGCGTCCGGCAGGTTCGTCGCGAGCCATCGCCGCACCTGCGGCTGCGCCACCGGGTGGCTGGTGACGGTCTTGATGTCGGCGAGCGAGGTGCCCGGCCGCACCAGCAGCGCGAAGGTGATCGGCAGCAGCACCTCGCGGTAGATCATCAGCGGTGCGCCGGAGGCCAGCTCGTCGCTGGTCGCCGTGACGGCGCCCTCCACCGAGTTCTCCACCGGCACGAACGCGCCCGCGGCCTCGCCCGCCCGCACCGCGTCCAGCGCCGCCGGGACGGAGGCGAACGGCACGAGCTCGCGGGTCGCCGCCTCGGGCAGCGTGCGCAGCGCGGCCTCGGTGAACGTGCCCTCCGGCCCGAGATAGGTGTAGCGGGTCGCCGACATGCCGCCTCCGTAACGCAAGGGTGGTGCTGAGCAGGACTCGGCCTGCCACCATAGTCACTCGCGGCGCCCGCCCGGACACCGTTTCGCCCACTGGTCGCCGCCCCGGGCCGGGCATGTCACCGAGTGCCCTCCGGCACTTCCGGACGGCCGCCACGGCCCGGGGACGCGCTCAGCCGACCTTCAGCTGCTCGGTCGCCGTCACCTGGTCGATGTCCGAGGACCGCACCGTCACGGACACCACCCAGTTCCCTGCCAGCGGCAGCTGCGCGGTCCCCGTCCAGCGCCCGGTGCCCTGTGCGGCCAGCGTCACCGGCAGCGGGCCGAGGTCGCGGTCGGGCAGGGTGAAGGCGAGCTGCACCTCCGGCACCTCGACCGGCCTGCCCGAGGAGTCGTCCAGCTTCAGCTGCACCTCGTTCGGGCCGGTGGCGACCGGGTTGACGGTCACCGTCGCGGTGCCCTTGGCGTTGGGCGTGCGGCCGCCGGTGTCGTACGGCAGCTTCAGTTCCACCGTCCGGCCCGGCACGGTGGACGCCCCGGGCGCCGCCGGGGACTGCGAGGTCGCGGCGACCGCCTCGGCCACCCGGCCGGGCGGCGAGTTGGTCAGCATGGTGGTCACCACCAGCACGGCGACCGCGACCACGGACTCCACCAGCACCGTCCGCCGCAGCCCGGACCTGGCCGGGCCCCCGTCGCGGACGCGCCGCTCGGCCGCCCGGTCGCGGGCGGCCTGCTGGCGGGCCAGCTGGGCCTGCCGTGCCGGGTCGGCACCGCCCTCGGCCGCGTTCTTCTTCGTCCCCACGGCGGCCTCCGCCGCCTCGTCGGCCTCCGACCCCGACTCGGCCGCGGGCGCCTCGGCGCCGGCCGCCCGCAGCCGGGCGACCCAGGCGCGGGAGATCCAGGCCAGGCCGACCATCGCCGCCACCAACCCGGTCTTGATCAGCAGCAGCCGCCCGTACTCGGTGTCGACCAGCGCGCTCCAGCTGCCGAGACCGCGCCAGGACTGGTAGACACCGGTCACCGTCAGCACGGTCACGGCGGCCAGCGCCAGCTTGGAGAACAGCTCGACCGCCGCGGTCGGCACCCCGTGCCGCAACCCCACCAGCAGGGTGGCCAGGCCGCCCAGCCAGAGCGCCATCGCCAGCAGGTGCAGGGCCGCCATGGGCAGCGCCAGCGGCACCTGGATGCCGACGGAGGAGTGGTCGGCCCCGACCCAGGTCGCGCTCAGTGCGACGGCGAGCACCGCGCCGGCCACCCCCAGGCCCAGCCGGGCGTCGCGCAGCGGCCGTTCGGCCGCCCGCCGCTCCAGGGCGCGCAGCTCGGCCTCCTCGCCGTCCGGCGTACCGGCCGCCGCGGAGCCGCCCTCCTCCGGAGCGCCGTCCTCGGCGTCGGCCGCAGGCTCCGTGCCGCGTTCCTGCCCGAGCTGGCCGACCAGCAGCGACAGGAAGACGCCGCCGGCGGCGAGCAGCAGCAGCCGGGCGGCGAGCGCCGTGCCGATCCGCTCGTCCAGGGTGGCCCGCACCAGGGAGAGGTCGAAGGCCTGCGAGATCCCGGTGCCGCGCTCGTACGGGCCGCGCAGCAGCAGCACCGCGACGGTCGACACCAGCAGGGCGATCCAGCCGGTCATCATCAGGCGCTGCACCGGGTGCACGGCGGCACCGCGCGGCCAGCAGATCAGCACGAACGCGACGGCCCCCACCAGCAGCGCGAACGCCGCGTAAGCGACGGTGCGGGCGGTGCCGTACGCGGCGGCGACCACCGCGTCCGGCTCGGCGCCCTGCACCGAGGAGGCGGAGACGCTGGTGTCGGACGGCGCGCCGATCGAGAAGGTGAACGCCCCGCCGACCGGGTGGGAGTCCTCGGAGACCGCCCGCCAGGCCACGGTGTAGGTGCCGTTGCCGACGCCGGGGCGCAGGGTCACCCGGGCGCTGGCGTCCTTGCCGTCGACGTGGCTCGCGTCGCCGTTGTCCACCTGCTTCCCGGCCGGGTCGAGGACCCGCACCGAGTCGGCGGTGAGCGAGACCCCCTCGCTGAAGGTGAGCGTGACGGCGGCGGGCGCGGTGGCGGCGACCGAGCCCTGCGCCGGGTCGGTGGAGACCAGCGTGGCGTGCGCGGCGGCGGTGCCGGCGCTGCCCAGCAGCACCGCGGCGGCCGCCGCCAGCACGGCCAGCAGTGCCGCGACTCTCCTCAGCATGTGTGTCAGCTCCCGGGCCGGTAGGTGAGCGGCTTCACCGGCACGGTGACGGTGATGGTGCCGCTCTTGGCGAAGGTGAGGTCCAGTTCGAGTTCGTCGCCCACGGCGGGCTGCTTCTGCCATCCCATGATCATGAGGTGGTGGCCGCCCCGGGCCAGTTCCAGCTCGCCGTGCGCCGGCACCTGGAGGCTGTCGACCGCGGTCATCGAGGACCCGCCGGAGGTGTGCATGGTGACGGACCCGGCGTCCGGGCTGGTCACCGCGACCAGCCGGTCGGCCGTCCCGCCGTCGTTGTGCACGGTGAGGTAGCCGGCGCCCATGCCGCCGGGCAGGGCGGGCAGCGGGACGTAGCTGTCCCTGATGCTGAGCTCGGCGCGCCCGTCGTCGGTTCCCGTCCCGCACGCCACGAGTATCGTCCCGGCGGTCAGCACGGTGGCGAGACCCGCGCCGATCAGCGCCGAGCGGCGGAAGGCGCGGCTCATGCCGGCACCCCCTTGGCGAGCAGCGCCAGGTCGTGGGTGTAGGTCTGGACGGTGCTGCTGCCCATCCACAGCACGTGCGCCTTGTCGTCGGAGGGCATGAAGGCCAGCACCTGGGCGCCGTGCGCGGAGGTGACGGTGCCGTCCGCGTTGACCACCGGGTCCTGCACCGCGACGCCCACCGTCCGGGCGGCGGCCTTCACCTTGGCGAGGTCGCCGGTGAGGCCGATGAAGCCGCTGCCCATCGAGTCCAGCCAGGTGCGCAGCACCTTCGGCGTGTCCCGCTCGGGGTCGGTGGACACGAACACGACGTCGATCTTCTTCTGCTCCTCGGCGGACAGCTTCGACATCGCCACGCCGATGTCGCCCATCGTGGTGGGGCAGACGTCGGGGCAGCTGGTGTAGCCGAAGAACAGCACCACGGACCGGCCGGCGGTCTGCTTGCGCAGGTCGAACGGTTGGCCGGAGGTGTCGGTCAGCACCAGGTCGGGCTTGTCGAAGTGCTTGCTCAGCACACTGCCCTGGTACGCGGAGCCGCTGCTCTCCTTGCGTACCGTCGCCGCGCCGGTGCCGCTGCCGGCGGAGGAGGAGCAGGCGGTGAGCGCGAGGGCGCCGGACAGGGCCAGGGCGGCCGCGCCGAGCAGCCGGGCCTTCGGACGGGGGGTGTGGGCCATGGCGTTGGGGTTTCCGATCGTGCGGTGGTGGCTCGGCCCGGCGGGGCCGCACCAGGGGTGCGGCCCCGCCGGGCGCCCGGTCAGGAGGCGGTGCCGCTCTTGCGGCGGAGGCCGGCGACGCCGAGGGCGGCGCCGATCACGCCGACGACGATGCCGACCACACCGAGGGTGCGGGCGGTGGAGTCGTCACCCGTGCTCGCGGCGGCCTTGTCGCCGTGGGAGTCCTGGGAGGCGTGCTGGTCGGCGGCCGGCGCGGCGGCGGCGGTGGCGGCGGCCTTGGTGAGGGTCAGCACCGGGGCCGGCTTGGCGGGCTCGGGCTGGCCCTCCTTGGCCTCCTCGATCCAGCGGACGACGTCGCCGTTGTCGTAGGTCTGCAGGGCCTTGAAGGTCAGCTTGTCGGTGTCGGTCGGCAGGGCGCCGAGCGAGACCCGGAACTCCTGGAACTGGCCGGGGGCGATCCTGGTGCCGGCGTCCGCGGTCCAGGTGATCTTGGAGACGGCCTCGGTGATCTCCTTGCCGTGCGAGCTCAGCGGCTTGTCGAGCTTCGACTTCTCCAGGACGGCCGTCCAGCCCGGCAGCGGCTGGATGCGCACCGACGCCATCGGGTGGTCCATCGGCAGGCTGACCTCCAGCTTCACGGTGGAGGCGGTGTCGCTCTCGTCCGGCACCCGGAACGCCACGGCGGTGTAGCCGCCCTGCGGGACGCTGCCCGGCTGGACGGTGACGTGGGCGGAGGCCGGGCCGGCCAACGCGACGAGGGCGGCACCGGCGACGGCGGCGGCGAGGGCGGTCCGGCGGGCGGAAGTGGTACGCATGACAGGTCTCTCCAAGGGGAGCGGGGTGCACGGCGGCAACGGCCGCGGCATGCACCGGGCTTCGGGTGGGGCGGTACGGGCCGTCCCGACTCCGTGCGGGAACGGCCGGACTGCGCGCCGCGAACCCGGTGCCCCGGGCCGCTCAGCGCGCGAACGCCCCCGTCGGCGGACCCCGCCGGACCACGCTGTGCAACAGGACCGCGGCCCCGGGCAGCGGCACGTCCGCCGCCCGACCGCCGGGCACCGCAGGACGGGCCGCGGGCACACCGCCCAGCAGCACCGCCGCCAGCAGCACCAGCGCGCGCCGCAGCGGCGCGGCCCACTCGCGGGCCGCCTCCGCGGTCAGCCGCACCAGCCGCCACAGCGCAGCCTCGCCGCGCCGCAGCCACCACCCGGCGACGACCGCCGCCAGCAGGTGGCCCAGCAGCATCGCCGGGCTCGTCCCCCACAGGTCCGGGGCGGCATGCCCGGCGCCGGACGCGGCATACATGTGCGGGTCCAGGCCGGCGTCGCTGATCAACTGCTCGGGGGAGGTGCCGGCAGGCACACGGGTGACACCGTTGCCCGCCACGTCGTCGCAGAGCAGCCGCCCGGCGACCTCCGGCATCGACATGCCCGCCATGTGGTGCGCCCGGGCCGGGGTCAGCGTGTGGAAGAGCAGGTGCAGACCGAGCTGCCCGGCACCAAGCGCCCCGGCGATCGCCGGCAGCGAGCGCTCCCGCCCGCCGAGGGCCGCGGCCAGCAGCACCACCGCGGTGAAACCGAGCCCCAGCGCCGGCAGGGCGACGTCCCCGCCACCCACCAGCGCGTGCCCGGCGGCCGCAACCAGCGTGCACACCAGCGCGAACGGCACCGCCCGCGCCACCCGGAGGTCCCAGGCTGCGGCCGCCACCCCGTCGGAGGGTGCGGCGGCGCCTGCGAACGCGGCGGCGGGGTCGGCAGTCATGGCCGGGCCATCATCTCACCGCTCACACCGTCACCACGGGCAGGGTGGGAAATACGCCGAATGACCCTTTCGGCCCGGCGTGCGCGCCATCACGCGCGCCGCGCGGCACACTGTTCCGCATCAGTCCATCCGCCGAACGGGCGGTCGCGGCCGGAGCCGACGGTTCACTGCCGAAACGCCCGGAGATACCTAGTTGTATGTGGAGCCGCAGCCAGGAGGGACCTCCCGTGGACATCTGGTGGACTCTGCACCTCAAGCGCGACCCGGCCAGCGTGCCGCTCGCCCGCCGCATCCTGCTCGGCGCCATGGACACCGCCGGTGTCGACCCGCAGATCGCCCACGACCTCGGCGTGGCACTCTCCGAAGCCTGCGCCAACGCCGTCGAGCACGCCGTCACCGGCCGCCCCGACGAGGGCTTCCAGGTCACCGCCGCCATCGCCGGCGACCGGCTGCGGATCGAGGTCGTCGACTCCGGCCCGGGCCTGCCGCCGATCGCCCCCGCCGTGCCCGGCACGCTCCCCCCGCCGGCCCACCCCGGGCCCGCCGCCGCACCCCGCCCCGGTCCGCGGCGGTGCCGCAACCGCCGGGGCCGCGCCAGCCTCGGCCCCTCGCTGTTCGCCGGCCACCGGCCGCGGCAGCCCGGACACCCCGCCCCGTACGACACCCACGTCCTGCCCGCCGGCCGGCTCCTCCCCGTCCTCACCCCCGATCCGGACGTCCTCCCCGACCTCACCGCCGAGTCCGGCCGGGGCCTCTTCCTCATCCACGCCCTCACCGACCACGTCCAACTCCGCAACCACCCGCTGCGCGGCGCCATCGTGAGCTTCGACAAGATCCTCAAGTGGCAGGACGACGCCCTCCTCCGCACCGCCTCCTGACGAGGCGCTGCACGCAAACCCCGACAGGGGCACCCCTCGTGTCGGGGCGAGTCCCCTTCAGCGGCGGGCGTGCCGGATTGCCGTGGGCCGGAGGCCGTCGCAGCATGGCGGCATGAGGTACGAGATGCGAGCCGAGTACGGTCCGTCCGGCCCGTCCGACGGGGTGAAGACCTGGCACATCGCCCACGGCGGCACCGAGGTCGCCCTCTGTGGACGGGAGTTGGATGCTTCGGCGCTCACCCAGGACCCGGAGCTGTGGTCCCGTGCGCCGGACCTCAACTGCCACACCTGCGGGGCGCTGTTCCTGCGCGAGACGCCCTACATGCCGGCCGAACACGAGTGATCGAACCGCCGGTGCGGGCCGCGGCGGAGCCGTAGCGTGGGCGCCATGGAGCCGATGACGCCTCTTGTCCCCGCCGCCGCCCGCCTCCGCGCCGGCGACCCCCCGCTCGGCGAGCACGTCGAGCGCCTCTGCACCCGGATCGACCGGATCGACCCGGCGTTGCGCGCCTTCGTCCCGGAGCCCGGCCGGCACGACCGGATCGCCGCTGCCGCCAAGGAGTTGGAGGCGCGGTACCCGTCGCCCGCCGCCCGCCCGCCGCTGTACGGGGTGGCGGTCGGGGTGAAGGACATCGTGCACGTCGAGGGCCTGCCCACCCATGGCGGCTCGGCGCTGCCGCCCGGGGTGCTGGCGGGCCCGGAGGGCGCCCTGGTGGGGCGGCTGCGGGCGGCGGGGGTGCTGATCGCGGGCAAGACGGTGACGGCGGAGTTCGCCGTACTGGCGCCGGGCCCGACCCGGAACCCGTACGACCTGGGGCACACACCGGGAGGGTCGAGCAGCGGTTCGGCGGCGGCGGTGGCGGCGGGTCTGGTGCCGTTGGCGATCGGCAGCCAGACGGTGGGTTCGGTGGTCCGCCCGGCGGCGTACTGCGGGGTGGTCGGTTTCCGTCCGACGTACGGCCGGATGCCGGTGGACGGGGTGATCGCGCACGCGCCGACGCTGGACACCATGGGCTGCTTCGCCTCGGACACGGCCGGGGTGCGGCTGGCGGCCTCGGTGCTCTGCGACGGGTGGCGCGAGGAGCCGGCCCCGGCGGCGGAGCCGGTGCTGGGCGTGCCGGTCGGCGGCTACCTGGACGAGGTCCGCCCGCAGGCGCTGGCCGCCTTCGAGCGCACGGTGGAGCAGCTCGGCCTGCCGGTGCGCCGGGTCGACGTGCTGGGCGACTTCGAGGCCGTCCAGCACCACCTGCGGACGATCATCCGGTACGAGCTGGCGCAGGTGCACCACGAGCTGTTCACCCGCTTCGGCAGCCTGTACCGGCCGGAGACGGTGGCCGCCGTCCGGCACGGCCGGGAGATCGACCGGGCGGACTACGCGGCCGCGCTGGCCGCCCGCGCCGACTTCCGGCGGCGAGTGGCCGGGGTGGCGGCGGAGCACGGGGTCGACGTCTGGGTGACGCCCGCCGCGACCGGCCCGGCCCCGCTCGGCCTGGACTCGACCGGCAGTGCCGTGATGTCGCTGCCGTGGAGCCACGCGGGGCTGCCCGCGGTCTCGCTGCCGGCCGGACGGCTGGACGGTCTGCCGCTGGGCCTGCAGTGCGTGGGGGCGGAGGGCGGTGACGAGGCGCTGCTCGCCCGCGCGGCCGTGATCGAGGGCCGCCTCGCGGCGTAGGCTGGCCGCCGACAGCAACCGCCGGGACGGGAGGAGCGCGGTGGAGGCGCCGACCACGGACGGCCGGGTGCAGCGGGGCAACGAGACCCGCCGCGCGGTGCTGGGGCGCGCCGTGGAGCTCGCCTCGGTCGAGGGCCTGGAGGCGCTGTCGATCGGCAGGCTCGCCACCGACCTGGGGCTGAGCAAGAGCGGCGTGTTCGCGAGCTTCGGTTCCAAGGAGGGGCTGCAGCTGGCCACCGTGCGGGCTGCCCAGCGGATCTTCTACGACGCCGTGGTCGCCCCGGTCGACGGCCTGCCGTTCGGGCTCGGCCGGCTGCGCGCCCTCTGCGAGTCCTGGCTGGCGTACTCGCGGCGCCGGGTGTTCCCCGGGGGCTGCTTCTTCTACGCGGTGTCGGCGGAGTTCGACGCCCGGCCGGGGCCGGTGCGGGACGCCCTCGCGGTGGTCGCCCGGGCCTGGGAGGGCCACATGACCGACCTGGCGCGCGCCGCCCGGGCGGCCGGCGAGCTGAGCGCCGACACCGACCTGGACCTGCTGGTCTTCTCGCTGATCAGCCTGCTGGAGACGGCCAACGCCCAGTCGCTGCTGTACGGCGAGGAGAACCGCTACGACCTGGCGGCGGCCGGTGTCGCCCGGCTGCTCGACCAGGCGTCCACCGCGGCCTGACCCCTTCCCGCACCGTCACCGCATTTCCGTCCCCCTAAAACTGCACGAACGGTCGTGCTAATATTTTTCCCCGTCAGGCTCCACCCGCCCCGCACCACCACCGGGGAGACCCCATGGACACCTACGCCCTGCTCGGCCGCACGCTCAACAGCACCGCGCTGCTCTCCCCGGGCCTCGCCGGCCGCGCCACCTTCGAGATCTTCCGCCGACCCGGCGGACGCAGCCGGGTCCGCACCGCCGAGCGCGAGGTCCACGACCGGGCGCGAACCGAGCACCTCACCGTCGCGGGCAAGCGCACCACGGTCTACCGCTGGGGCGACGGCACCCGTCCCGTCCTGCTGGTGCACGGCTGGCAGTCCCGCGCCTCGCGCTTCGCCCCGTGGGTGTCCCGGCTGCTCGCGGCGGGACTCAGCCCGGTCGCCTTCGACGCACCCGGCCACGGCGACTCCGGCGGCCGGACCACCACGATCCTGGAGTACCGGGAGATCATCGGCCGGCTGCACGAGCGGCACGGGCCCTTCGAGGCCGCGGTGGCGCACTCCTTCGGAGTGGCCGCCACGTTCCTCGCGCTCGGCGGCGGCGTGCCGGTCGGCCGGGTGGTGGCGGTCGCCGGGGTGACCGACATCCGCTTCCTGGTCGACGGCTTCCGCCACCAACTGGGGCTCTCCGAGCGGCTCGGCACCGAACTCGCCCACCGGATCGAGACCGTGCTCTTCCCGGAGGTGGACTCGGTGTGGGACAGCTTCGACTCCACCCGGCAGCCGGCCGCATCGGTGCCGCCCACCCTGGTGGTGCACGACGAGGACGACCCGATGGTGCCGATCCGGCACGCCCACCGGCTGAAGGCGGCGTACGGCGACCGCGTCGAGCTGCTCACCACCCGGCGGCTCGGCCACCGGCGGGTGCTCACCGAGCCCTCCGTCCTCGACAACGCGCTGGGCTTCCTGGCCGAGCCGAGCGCCAGGCCGGCGCCCAGCACTGCCTGACACGACGCCGGAGGGCGGGCCCCTGTGCGGGGCCGCCCTCCGGTGCTGCATCAGGCTTCGCGTGGGGTCAGCCGCCGCTCTTGCGGCGGAACGTGCGCTTGCCGCCCGCGGCACCGTGGGTGCCGTGGATCTTCGACGCGTCCCCGCCCTGTCCGGCGCCGCCGGACGCGCGGCCGCCGTGCTTGCGCTCCAGCGCGGCGAGGAACTTCGCCTTGACGTCGTCCTGGGCGGGCGCCTCGGTCGGCGCGTCGGCCGGGGCGGCCGCGGCCTCCGGCTGCTCGGCGGGTGGGGCTGCTTCCTGGCTCATGACGCGACCTCCGGTACGGGCCCCCGGGGCGGGGGCCGTGTGCAGTGCACACCCTGCCATGCCTGCCGCCGAGTGTCGGGCTCATTTCACTTCGTCGGGGAAGCGCGGCCCGCCGATCAGGTAGAAGAGCGCGAGGATCGGGAAGCCGATGGACGCGATCACCAGGACGAAGAACTGCCAGACCATCGCACACTCCAGGGCGGGACCGGTTGATCTTTCGACGGTATGCCGCGCTCCGCCCGGTCGCCACCGCGCGCTCCGGCGCACGCCGCGCCGTCGCGCAGAAGGCCGTCCGACCCCTGTACCGGGCGCCCGCCCGCCCCCAGACTGGTCGGATGCAGGTACAGCTCGCCGGAGAACCGTACGGGCCGGGCCGCGAGAGCGAGGACTTCGCCGCCGCCTCTGCCGAAGCACTGGTGCTGCTGGACGGTTCCAGCATGCCGGAGGGGATGGAATCAGGGTGCCGCCACGGCACCGCCTGGTACGCGAGAAGGCTCGGCGTGCACCTCCTCGCCCGGCTCACCGACCGGGCCGACCGCTCGATCGCCGAGTGCCTGGCCGACGCCATCGCGGAGACGGCCGCCCTGCACGGCGGGCGCTGCGACCTCGCCAACCCCAACACCCCGGCCGCGATGGTGGTCGCCGCCAGGCTGACCGGCGGCTCGCTGGAGTACCTCGTGCTCGGGGACTCCCTGCTGGTGCTGCACCCCCGGAAGGGCGCGCCCCGGGTGATCGGGGACAACCAGCGCTTCCCGGGCGGCGAGCTGCTGCGCCGGCAGGTCTGGACGACCGTGCCCGGCAGCGCGGAGCGGTCCGAGCTGTACATGGCGTACGCCCAGGCCGTCCGCACGGCGCGGAACTCGGGGCAGGGGCCGTGGATCGCGGCCGCCGCCCCGCGTGCGGCCGAGCACGCCGAGACCGGCTTCGTGCCGCTCGCCGACCTGCGCGGGGTGGCCGCGCTGACCGACGGCGCGGCCCGCTTCACCGAGCGGTTCGGGCTCGGCAGCTGGTCGGACGCGCTGCGGCTGCTGGCGGAGTCGGGGCCGGCCGAGCTGATCGCCCAGGTGCGGGCGGTCGAGGAGGCCGACGCCGACTGCGCGCAGTGGCCGAGGGGCAAGAAGTCGGACGACGCCTGCGCCCTCTACGCCCGGATCTGAGGCCCCCGGAGGGGCCCCGGACCTCACGGTCAGTCGATCGGGTGACCGAAGGAGCCGGACTGGAAGTCCTTCATCGCCTGCTCCAGCTCCCGGTGGCTGTTCATCACGAACGGCCCGTACCAGGCGACCGGCTCCCGGATCGGCTGCCCGCCCAGGACGATCACGTCCAGGTTGGGGTGGCGCGAATCCTGCTTGGCGTCGGCGGCGATGGTGATGGTGTCGCCGTCGCCGAAGACCACGGCCTGCCCGGTGCGGACCGGCCGCCGCTCGGTGCCGACGGTGCCGTCGCCGTTGAGCACGTAGGCCAGGGCGTTGAAGTCCGGCCGCCAGGGCAGGGTGATCGAGGCACCCGGGGTGATCGTGGCGTGCAGCAGGGTGATCGGGGTGTGGGTGGCGCCCGGGCCCTGGTGGCCGTCGAGCTCGCCGGCGATCAGCCGCAGGACGGCGCCGCCGTCCGGGCTGGTCAGCAGCTTCACGTGGCCGCCGTGGATGTCCTGATACCGCGGCTGGGTCATCTTGTCGCTCGCCGGCAGGTTGACCCACAGCTGGATGCCGTGGAACAGGCCGCCGCTCAGCACCAGCGACTCGGGCGGGGTCTCGATGTGCAGGATGCCGGAGCCGGCCGTCATCCACTGGGTGTCGCCGCCGCCGAGGTGGCCGCCGCCGCCGTGCGAGTCCTTGTGGATGAACTCGCCGTCGATCAGGTAGGTGACGGTCTCGAAGCCGCGGTGCGGGTGCCAGGGGGTGCCCTTGGGCTCGCCGGCGGCGTACTCCACCTCGCCCATCTGGTCCATCATGATGAACGGGTCGAGGAACTTGGTGTTGATCTTGGCGAAGGCGCGGCGGACGGGGAAGCCCTCGCCCTCGAAGCCCTCCGGCGCGGTGGCGACGGCCAGCACCGGCCGGGCGCCCGCGACGGCGGGGTCGGGGGTGGCGACGCGCGGAAGGGTCAGCGGGTTCTCGACGGTCACGGCGGGCATGTCGGCCTCCTTCGGAGGGGTCTGTGGCCTACGTCCGACAGGTTAGTTCAATCATCAACCAACTGCAAGTTGAATGTTGAACTAAATGGTGAAAGGTCGGCGGGAGGCCGCACGCCTCCCGCGGGGTGTGGGGTCAGCCGTACATCCGGCGCATGGTGAAGTCGACCATCTGCTCGACGGCCTTGGCGTCGAAGACCATGCGGTGTTCGCCCTCCATGTCGAGCGCGAAGCCGTAGCCCGTCGGCAGCAGGTCGAGCACCTCGGCGCCGGTGACGCTGAAGTGCTTGGACTCCTTGCCGGCGTAGCGCCTCAGCTCCTTGAGCGAGCTGAACATCGGGATCACCGGGGTCGGGGTGTTGTGCAGGGCGAGGAAGCCGGGGCGGTCGCCGCGCGGGCAGTGCACCTTGGAGGTGATGAAGATCGCCTGGAAGTCCTCGACCGGCATCGATCCGGTGGTGAACGCCCGGACCGCGTCGGCCAGCGAGGGCGGCGAGGGCTCCGGGTAGAGGGACTGCTGGGCCGCCCCCTGCTGCGGGTCGCCGTACGGGCCGGGGCCGGGCATGCCGTTCATCCCCGCCTGCTGCTGGTAGGGGTCCTGGTACGCGGTCTGCTCGTAGCCGTACACGGGGACCAGGCTAGCGGGCCGGGCGCCTCCGGGGAGCGGGTGGACCGCACAATGCGGCCGCGGCTGCGGTTGTGGGACGTGACCACGTTCATAAGGCTTTGCCGTGCGAGGGCTTGAACAAGTTACTGCCGGGTAGCATCATGGTGCGTACTGGTGGGTAAGTGGCGCTCGATCGGCGGGCCCACGGCAAGCAGACGAACCGGAGAAACGGTCATGGGTCACTACAAGTCCAACCTGCGGGACGTGGAGTTCAACCTGTTCGAGGTGTTCGGCCGCGACCAGGTGTACGGCACCGGTCCGTTCGCCGACATGGACGTCGACACCGCGAAGAACATCCTCAGCGAGATCTCCCGCCTCGCCGAGAACGACCTCGCCGCGTCGTTCACCGACACCGACCGCACCCCGCCGGTCTTCGACCCGGAGACCAACACCGCGCCGATCCCGGCCACCTTCAAGAAGAGCTACCAGACCTTCATGGACGCCGAGTGGTGGCGCCTGGGCATCCCGGAGGGCATCGGCGGCCAGGTCACCCCGTCCTCCCTGGTCTGGGCCTACGCGGAGCAGATCCTCGGCTCCAACCCCGCCATCTGGATGTACTCCTCCGGCCCGGCCTTCGCCGGCGTCGTCTACGAGGAGGGCACCGAGGAGCAGCACAAGGTCGCCCAGCGCATGGTCGACGGCCTCTGGGGCGCCACCATGGTGCTGACCGAGCCGGACGCCGGTTCGGACGTCGGCGCCGGCCGCACCAAGGCGATCAAGCAGGAGGACGGCTCCTGGCACATCGAGGGCGTGAAGCGCTTCATCACCTCCGGTGAGCACGACATGTCCGACAACATCATCCACCTGGTGCTGGCCCGCCCCGAGGGCGGCAAGCCCGGCACCAAGGGCCTCGGCCTCTACATCGTGCCGAAGTACGACTTCGACTGGGAGACCGGCGAGCTCGGCGAGCGCAACGGTGTCTACGCCACCAACGTCGAGCACAAGATGGGCCTCAAGGCCTCGAACACCTGCGAGATGACCTTCGGCGCCAAGCACCCGGCCAAGGGCTGGCTGCTCGGCGAGAAGGTCGACGGCATCCGCCAGATGTTCAAGATCATCGAGTTCGCCCGCATGATGGTCGGCACGAAGGCGATCGCCACCCTGTCCACCGGCTACCTGAACGCCCTCGAGTACGCCAAGGAGCGCGTGCAGGGCGCGGACATCGCCAACTTCCTGGACAAGACCGCCCCGCGCGTCACCATCACCCACCACCCGGACGTCCGCCGCTCGCTGCTGACGCAGAAGGCGTACGCCGAGGGCATGCGCGCCCTGGTGCTTTACACCGCCTCCGTCCAGGACGACGTGCTGGCCGCCCGCCTGCGCGGCGAGTCCGACGAGGCCGCCGAGCGCCTGAACGACCTGCTCCTGCCGATCGTCAAGGGCTACGGCTCGGAGAAGTCCTACGAGCAGCTCGCCCAGTCCCTGCAGACCTTCGGCGGCTCCGGCTACCTGCAGGAGTACCCGATCGAGCAGTACATCCGGGACGCCAAGATCGACACCCTCTACGAGGGCACCACGGCCATCCAGGGCCAGGACTTCTTCTTCCGCAAGATCGTCAAGGACGGCGGCCAGGCGCTCACCGCCGTCTCCGAGCAGATCCAGAAGTTCATCGCCACCGGTGAGGGCGGCGACGCCCTGGCCACCGAGCGCGAGGCGCTCGGCAAGGCCGCCGGCGACCTGGAGGCCATCGTCGGCAAGCTCCTCGCCGACCTGACCGCCGTCCAGCAGGACGTCACCAACATGTACAAGGTGGGCCTCAACACCACCCGCCTGCTCATGGTCTCCGGCGACGTCGTGATCGGCTGGCTGCTGCTCCGCCAGGCCGCCGTCGCGCTGGCCAAGCTCGAGGCCGGCGCCTCCGAGAAGGACGTGCCGTTCTACCAGGGCAAGGTCGCCGCGGCCCGCTTCTTCGCCCGCAACATCCTCCCCACCACCGCCCCGCAGCGCCTGATCGCGGAGGCCGTGGACAACGAGATCATGGAGCTCGCGGAGGAGGCCTTCTGAGGCCCCTGAAGTCTGCCTGACACACCCTCACGCCGTGGGGCCCGGTCCGACGACCGGGCCCCACGGCGTTTCCGCACCGGACGGATGCGGGCAAACCCCCCGTCGAGAACTGCTTGACGTCCGGTCAGGAGTGCGCTGTGTCCCGGCGCCCTCACCGTTGTGTCACCGTTTTTGAGTTCGCCGCGTCATGTCCGTGTACGGGCATATGCTCAGATGCGGAGCCGGTACCCCCATCCGGCGTCCGACCTCCCTCAACCCAGGAGCAGCATGTCGACCGCCGACCGCCCGGCCTACTTCGACCGGACGCACACCGACGATCTGATCGCCTACCTCGGCGCCGCGCCCTCGCCGTACCACGCGGTGGCCGCCTCGGCCGAGCGCCTGGAGAAGGCGGGCTTCCGCCGGGTCCTGGAGACCGACGCCTGGGGGGCCGAGGCCGGCGGCCGGTACCTCGTCCGCGGCGGCGCGCTGATCGCGTGGTACGTGCCCGAGGGGGCCGGGCCGGAGACGCCGTTCCGCGTGGTCGGCACGCACACCGACTCGCCCAACCTCCGGGTCAAGCCGATCCCGGACACCGGCTCGGCCGGCTGGCGCCAGGTCGCCGTCGAGATCTACGGCGGCGTCCCGCTGAACACCTGGCTCGACCGCGACCTCGGCGTCTCCGGCCGGCTCGCGCTGCGCGACGGCACCGCCCGGCTGGTGCAGATCGACGAGCCGCTGCTGCGCGTCCCGCAGCTCGCCATCCACCTGGACCGGGCGGTCAACGAGGGCCTCAAGCTCGACAAGCAGCGCCACCTCACACCGATCTGGGGGATCGGCGAGGTGACCGAGGGCGCCCTGGTCGAGTACGTCGCGGCCAAGGCCGGCGTGGCCGCCGACGACGTGGTCGGCTGGGACCTCATGACCCACGACGTGCAGCCGCCGTCCTACCTCGGCCGCGACCGCGAGCTGCTCGCCGGCCCGCGCCTGGACAACCTGCTCTCGGTGCACGCCGCCACCGCCGCGCTGGCCGCCGTCGCCACCGGCGACGCCACCCTGCCGTACATCCCGGTGCTGGCCGCCTTCGACCACGAGGAGACCGGCAGCGAGTCCGACACCGGCGCGCAGAGCCCGCTGCTCGGCAACGTGCTGGAGCGCAGCGTCCTCGCCCGCGGCGGCACCGCCGAGGACCGCGCCCGGGCGCTGGCCGGCACGGTCTGCCTCTCCTCCGACATGGGGCACGCCGTCCACCCCAACTACAGCGAGCGGCACGAGCCCGGGCACCACCCGATGCCCAACGGCGGCCCGATCCTCAAGGTGAACGTCAACAACCGGTACGCCACCGACGGCGTCGGCCGGGCGGTGTTCGCCGCCGCCTGCGAGAAGGCCGGCGTGCCGTGGCAGACCTTCGTCTCCAACAACGCCATGCCCTGCGGCACCACGATCGGCCCGATCACCGCCGCCCGGCTCGGCATCACCACCGTGGACTGCGGCATCGCCGCGCTCTCCATGCACTCGGCGCGCGAGCTGTGCGGCGCGGAGGACCCGTACCTGCTGGCGAGCGCGCTCAAGGCGTTCCTGGAGGGCTGAGCCGGGGCCGGGGGCCGGTGCGCGGGCGGTGGGGGCCGCCGCGCGGACGGCCCCCGGTCGACCCGTCCCGTTCAGGTCACTCCATGCCGGCGAGGACCAGCGGCAGTCGGCGCACGCCGTCGGCGGTCAGCTTCACCGGCACGCCCCAGTCCTGCTGGTGCACGTGGCAGGCCGGGTACTCGACGGCCGGGTCGTCGTCGCAGGAGGCGGCCATCGCCGACACGTGCAGCACGCCCTCGGCGACGGCCTCGTTGAGCACCAGCCCGCGGGAGAGGTCGGTGTCCGCGCCCGCGCCCGAGAGCAGCAGCTCCGGCGGGGTGGAGCTGACCAGCAGCCGGGTCGACGGGCCGTAGCGCTCGTCCAGCTTCTGACCGGACGGGGCCTGGAAGACCACGTCCAGCTGAAGGGCGCCGGGGGCGACCTCGGTGGCGGCGCGCTGGGTACGGTGCGCCACCGACTCGACCTGGACGGCCTCCTCCGGCAGACGCAGCCGGGTCAGCCGGTGCCGGGCCGACTCCACCACGACGATGTCGCCGTCCACCACCACGGCGCCGGAGGGCTCGCGGACGTCGGTGGCGAGGGTGGTCACCTCGCCGCTCGCCGGGTCGAAGCGGCGCAGCGCGTGGTTGTAGGTGTCGGCGATCGCGACCGAGCCGTCCGGCAGCACGGTGACGCCCAGCGGGTGCTGGAGCAGCGCCTGGTCGGCGGCGCCGTCGCGGTGGCCGAAGTCGAACAGGCCGGTGCCGACCGCGGTGTGGACGGTGAATGTTCCACGTGAAACCCAGCGGACGGCCGAGGTCTCCGAGTCGGCGACCCAGAGCCGCTCGCCGTCGGCGGAGACCGCGAGGCCGGACGGCTGGGCGAACCAGGCCTCGGCCGCCGGTCCGTCGACCAGGCCCTCGTTGGTGGTGCCGGCCGCGACCTCGACGGTGCCGGCCGCCGGGTCGTAGGCCCACAGCTGGTGCACGCCGGCCATGGCGATCCACACCCGGCCGTCGAACCAGGCGACGTCCCACGGCGAGGAGAGGTCGACCTCGCGGGCCGCGCCCCCGGTCGCCGAGCCCTGCCACCACTGCCGGCCGGTGCCGGCCAGGGTGGTGACGCTGCCGTCGGCGAGGCGCACGCCGCGCAGGGCGTGGTTCACGGTGTCCGCCACCACGACGTCGTAGTCGAGGCCGAGGCCCTCGGGGACGAGGGCGAGGCCCTGCGGCTCGCTGAAGCGCGGGGAGGTGCCGTCGACCAGGCCGCGCTCGCCGTCGCCGATCCGGCGCAGCACCGTCTCGCCGTCCTCGGCCAGCTCCACCAGCGAGTGGTGGCCGGAGTCGGCCACCAGGTAGTGGCCGTCCGGCAGCCGCACCGCCTTGCCCGGGAACTTCAGGTCGCCCGCCTGCGGCTCCGGCGCCACGTACGGGCCGTCGCCGCGGCGCAGCGTGCCCTTCGCGCCGTGCTCCGCCTCCAGCTCCTCGACTAGGGCGGCGATCGCGTGCGCATGGCCCTCGCCGGCGTGCTGGGCGACGACGTACCCCTCGGGGTCGATCACCACCAGCGTCGGCCAGGCGCGCACCGCGTACTGCTTCCAGGTGGCGAGCTCGGGGTCGTCCAGCACGGGGTGGTGCACCTCGTAGCGGGCCACCGCGTCCACCACGGCCCGGTGGTCGGCCTCGTGGACGAACTTGGGCGAGTGGACGCCGACGATCACCACGGTGTCGCGGTGCTTCTCCTCCAGCTCCCGGAGTTCGTCCAGGACGTGGAGGCAGTTGATGCAGCAGAAGGTCCAGAAGTCGGCAATGACGATCTTGCCGCGGAGGTCGGCCAGCGTCAGGTCCTTGCCGCCGGTGTTGAGCCATCCGCCCTTGCCCACCAGTTCGGGGGCGCGTACGCGTGCACGAGAAGCCATGCCCCCATCCAACCCCACCTGCGGTGCCCGCATTCCGTACGGCTCGGCGGGGTGACCGGATCGGTCCGGGGTGGGGCGTGATCATGCCTGGGGGCGGGGCCTCGGGGCGGTCAGGATGGAGGCATGAAGACCGCACTCGTCGTCATCGACGTCCAGGAGTCCTTCCGCCGGCGACCCAACTGGGCGGCCGTCTCCGACCCGGGGATCGCCGACAAGGTGGACCGCCTGGTGACCGCCGCACGGGAGAAGGGGGACCTCGTCGTCTGGGTGCTCCACGCCGAGCCGGGCTCGGGCGGGGACTTCGACCCGGCGCTCGGGTTCGTGCGCCCGATCGAGGGCCTGAAGCCCGCCGAGGGCGAGCCCGTCCTGACCAAGACCTCGCACAACGCCTTCACCACCACCAACCTCCAGCAGCTGCTCACCCAGCAGGGCGTCGGCAAGGTGGTGATCAGCGGCATCCGCACCGAGCAGTGCTGCGAGACCACCGCGCGGGTCGCCTCCGACCTCGGGTACCAGGTGGTGTTCGTCACCGACGCCACCGCGACCCACCCGATCGAGCACCGGGACGCCCCCGCGGGCCGCGACCTGGCGGAGATCCTGGCCGACCCGCGTACGCTGTCGACGGACGAGGTCATCGCCCGCACCGAGTACGCGCTGGCGGGCCGCTTCGCGCGGATCGCCACCGTGGCCGAGCTGACCGGATCGTGAGCAGGGCCTGATCGTGAGCAGAGCAGGAGGCGGCAGACCGTGAGCAAGGTCGTCTTCCTGCTGGCTCCCCGGCTGCACCTGCTGGACCTCGCCGGCCCGGCCCAGGTGTTCTCCTCGGCGGACGAATTCGGCCACCGCTACAGCACGGTCTACGTCGCCGAGCAGGAGGACGTGCCCACCGCGCAGGGCGTCGGCCTGCGCGCCGCCACCGGCTGGCCGGAGCTGACCCCGGCCGACCTGGTGGTGGTGCCGGGCTGGCGCTCCCCCGCGCTGCCCCGCGGGCCGGTGTTCTCCCGGGAGTCGCTGGACCGGCTGGTCGCGCACCATGCCGCCGGCGGCACGGTGGCCAGCGTCTGCTCCGGGGCGGACGCCCTCGGCCGGGCCGGGCTGCTCGACGGCCGGCGCTGCACCACCCACCACGACCTGCAGGACGAACTCGCCCGGCGCTATCCGCGGGCGGCCGTCGTCCGGGACGTCCTCTACGTGGAGGACCGGCGGGTGCTCACCTCGGCCGGCATCGCCAGCGGCATCGACCTGGCACTGCACCTGGTCGCCGTCCGGCACGGCCCGTTCGCCGCCGCCCAGGTGGCCCGCACCATGGTGGTCCACACCCGCCGCAACGGCGACGAGCAGCAGGCCAGCGCGATGCTGCGGCACCGCGCGCACCTGAGCGACGCCGTGCACCGGGTGCAGGACGTGATCGACGCCCGGTTCGCCGACCCGCTGCTGCTCACCGGGCTGGCCGCCACCGCCGGGGTCAGCGAGCGCACCCTCACCCGGCGCTTCTCCGAGGCGACCGGCCTCACCCCGCTGCGCTACCAGCAGCAGCTGCGGCTGGAGCACGCCGAGCACCTGATCACCCAGGGGGCGACGGTGGAGGCCGCGGCCCGCGCGGTCGGCTTCCAGGACGCGCGGATGCTGCGCAGGCTCCGCGCCCGGCCGGCGGCGGGCTGACACCGGGGACGCGCCCGGCACCGGAGGGACACGTCCCGGGTTCCGTGCCGCCGGGGGCTGACCGCGGGGCCGGTGTCCGGCACGATGTGCTCGTCGGATCGGGCAGGGCAGACGGACGAGGGAGTCGGACGGGTATGAAGTACGTGGTCAAGGAGCGGCTGTTCGCGGTCGGCGACGACTACTGGATCGAGGACGGCGACGGCGAGAAGGCGTTCCTGGTGGACGGCAAGGTGCTGCGGCTGCGCGACACCTTCGAACTGCAGGACCCGTCCGGCACCGTGGTCGCGGTGATCAAGGAGAAGGTGCTCACCGTCCGGGACGCCATGCGGATCGAGAACGCCGAGGGCGAGACCGTGGCGACCGTCCGCAAGAAGCTGTTCACGCCCTTCCGGGACAAGTACCTGGTCGAGCTGGAGGCCGGCGGCGAGATGGAGGTCCACGGCGACCTGATCGACAAGGAGTACACCGTGGAGTCCGACGGCGACACCGTCGCCGAGATCTCCCGCAAGTGGTTCCGCATCCGCGACACCTACGGGGTGGAGATCGCGGACGGCGCGGACGTCCCCCTGCTGCTCGCCGTCGCCGTGTGCCTGGACCGGATGGTCGAGCACAACGCCTGACGTCCGGTCGGCGCGTGCGCGCCGCCCTGCGGCACCGCCTCAGTTCCGGCCCGCGAAGCGGTCGGTGGCGGCCAGCAGGGCGGCGCTCATGCCGTCCGCGTCCCAGCCGTGGCCGCCCCGCTCGACCAGCACCAGCTCGGCGTCCGGCCAGGCGCGGGAGAGCTGCCAGGCGATGTCGGGCGGGCCGCTGATGTCGAGCCGGCCGGTCACCAGCACGCCGGGGATGCCGGCCAATTGGTGGGCGTTCCGCAGCAGTCCGCCCTCCGGCAGCCAGCAGGCGTGCCGCCAGTAGTGGGTGACCAGCCGGGCGAACCGGAAGCGGAACACCGGGTCGTCGTAGCGCGGGTCCGGCCGGTGCCCGTCGGCGGTGGCGACATGGGTGTCCTCCCAGGTGCACCAGTCGCGCGCGGCGCGCTCCCGGACGGCCGGGTCCGAAGACTCCAGCTGCCGGGCGTAGGCGTCGGCCAGGCAGCCGTCGCGCAGTTCGGCGGGGACGCCGTCCGCGAAGCGCCGCCACTCCTCGGGGAAGACCCGCCCCATCTGCCGGGTCACCCAGTCGACCTCGGCCCGGCCACCGGTCACCACGCTGAACAGCACCAGCTCGGTGACCCGCTCGGGGTGGCGTTCGGCGTAGGCCAGGCCGAGCGTGGAACCCCACGAGCCGCCGAACACCAGCCACCGGTCGATGCCCAGGTGCTCCCGCAGCCGCTCCAGGTCGGCCAGCAGGTGCGCGGTGGTGTTGGCGGCCAGCGGCGTCGCCGGATCGGCCGCGTCGGGCGTCGACCGCCCGCAGCCGCGCTGGTCGAAGAGCACCACCCGGTACGCCTGCGGGTCGAAGAACCGCCGCCACCCGGGCGTGCAGCCGGAGCCGGGGCCGCCGTGCAGCACCACCGCCGGCTTGCCGTCAGGGTTGCCGCAGGTCTCCCAGTACAGGGAGTTGCCGTCGCCGACCTCCAGCATGCCGTGTGCGTACGGCTCCACCGCCGGGTACTTCGCGTCCACGGGACTCCCCTCCCGATCGTCCGGGCCGGTCGGCCCGGCCCCGCTCAGAGGATGACGTGCGGCAGGAAGCGGGCGCCGACGTGGGTGATCGGCGAGTCGTGCGTCTCCCGGATGCCGAGGCCCGCGGCCTCGCCGTCCACCACCCAGGCGCCCAGCACCGGGTGGTTGCCGTCGAAGTCCGGAAGTCGGCACAGCTGCTGGTAGCAGAAGCCCTCCGCACCGTACCGGTCCGGGTCGCCGGCCCACGCGGGCAGCAGCGTCTCGCCGTGGCCCGGCTCGACGATCCGTACGCCCGCGCCCTCCCGGCCGAGCAGCGGCTTGGCCGCATAGCCGGTGGCGGCCAGCTCCCGCGGGCCGTCCAGGTAGGCGGGCAGCAGGTTGGGGTGGCCGGGGTGGAGCTCCCACAGCACGGCGAGCAGCGCCTTGTTGGAGAGCAGCATCTTCCACGGCGGCTCGATCCACAGCGTGGAGCCGGTGGAGCCGCCCAGGTCGACGGTGGCGAGCAGCTGCGCGCCGAACTCGTCCTCGGCCAGCCACTCCCACGGGTACAGCTTGAACGCCGAGCGGATGTACCGGTGCTGCAGGTCCACGAAGCGCCCGGTCAGCCCGTCCAGGCCGATGTCCTCCACGGCGATGGACACCGTCTCCAGGCCCGCCTGCTCGGCGGTCTCCTGGAGGTAGAGCGTGGTCATCCAGTCCTCGCCCTCGGTGTCGCCGCGCGAGTGCGCGAAGTGCACCGGGCCGGGCGGCAGCAGGTCCTTCTGCCGCGACCAGGCGGCGACCAGCCGCTCGTGCAGCGAGTTCCACTGGTCGGCGTCGGGGAAGCGCTCCTCCATCCAGAACCACTGCGGGCTGGCCGCCTCGATCAGCGAGGTCGGGGTGTCCGCGTTGTACTCGAAGAGCTTGGCCGGGCCGGTGCCGTCGTATGCGAGGTCGAACCGCCCGTACAGCGACGGCTGCTCCTCGCGCCGCCGCCAGGACGCCGCGATCACCTCGGCCAGCCGCGGGTCGGTGATGCCGTAGTCGGCGAACCGGCCGGTCCGCACCACGTGGTCGGCGGCCTCCAGACAGAGTTCGTGGAGTTCGTCGACGACCTCCTCCAGCGCCTCGACCTCGGGCAGCGAGAACTCGTAGTAGGCGCTCTCGTCCCAGTAGGCGTACTCGGTGCCGGGGTTGCGCGGGTCCTCGCAGACGGCGTAGATCAGGCCCTGGGCCTCGACCGCGGCCTGCCAGCCGGCGCGGGGTTCGACGGTGCGGCGGCGCACGGCGGTCAGCCCCCGCCCGAGCCGGAGCTGCCCGACGGGCAGCCGAAGCCGCCGCGCTTGGTCGCGGCCTTGTCGAAGGTGCCGCCGGCGGCGGTCAGCGAGCCGGAGCCGCAGTAGTACCAGCGGCCGGCCGCGGCGGTGGTGCCGCCCCCGCAGGAGTGGTCGTCGAGCACCTTGAGGGTGCCCGGGTCGACGCAGCGCCTCGGCGTGCTGCCGCCCGAGGAGGAGGAGCAGCCGGACAGGGCCAGTGCCAGCGTCCCCACCATGCCGAGGGCGACGACGCCCGAGCGGCGTCTGGTGGAGGAGGGGTCGGTCTGCGTCATGACGGGTGATGGTACTCAGGGCTCCCCGGAGCCGGAACCATGGGATATCTTTTGCCGGTCCTTGACACTTCGCCACGGGGGAGCAGCATGAACGACATCGTCCACGGCTTGGGCACGGCCGCCGCCTACGGTGCGGTCGGCCTGGTGCTGCTGCTGCTCGGTGTCGGCCTCGTCGATGCACTGACGCCCGGCAAGCTCGGCCGGCAGATCTGGCTGGAGCGCAACCGGAACGCGGCCGTGGTGCTCAGCTCCGCACTGATCGGCATCGGCGGCATCGTCTTCACCGCGATCATGTACACCTACGACGAGTTCGGGAAGGGCCTCGCGGCGACCGCACTGTTCGGCCTGCTCGGCCTGGTGCTGATGGCCGCCGCGTTCTGGCTGGTCGACCTGCTGACCCCGGGCAAGCTCGGTGCCGTCCTCGTCGACCCCGAGCCGCACCCGGCGGTCTGGGTGACCGCCGCCTGCAACCTCTCGGTGGCGGCCATCGTCGCGGCCTCCATCGCCTGACGGACCCACCCCCCTCTTCCTTCAGCCCGCGGCCAGGCGCTCCGTCAGTCGAGCCCTGGCCGCGGGCCATTCGTCGCGCAGCATGGAGAAGTAGACGCTGTCCCGCCAGGTGCCGTCGGGCCGGCGGCGGTGGCGCCGCAGGGTGCCCTCGTACTGGGCGCCGAGCCGGCGGATCGCGTTCTGCGAGCGCTCGTTGAGGTGGTCGGTCTTCCAGGTGACGCGGCCCATGCCGAGGTCCTCGAAGGCGTGGGCGAGCAGCAGCAGCTTGGCCTCGGTGTTGACGGCGCTGCGCCACACCCGGCGGGCGTACCAGGTGCCGCCGATCTCGACCGACTCGTCCCGCGGGCTGACGTCGAGGTAGCAGGTCACGCCGATCGCCCGGCCGTCGGCGGGCGAGACCACGGCGAAGGGGACGCAGGCGCTCGCGGCCGCATCGGCGAGCCGGTGCCCGATCCGGTCGGCCATCTCCTCCTCGGTGCGCGGCGCCTCGTGCGACATCCAGCGGAACACCTCCTCGTCCCCGCCGGCCGCGGCGAACAGGTCGGGCACATGGCCCTGGGCGAGTGGCTCCAGCCGGACGTGGCGGCCGGTCAGGACGGTCGGGGCGGGCAGCTTCGCAGTCATGCCGCCGACCATAGACCCGGTACGCACTAGGTGCAACGGGTTTCTGCACTAGTGCAATCGATCGGGTGGCGGGCGCGCGAAGGGCCCCGCACCCGGAGGTGCGGGGCCCTTCGGCGGTGCCCTGCGGCCCTGCAGGAAGGCACTGCCTGCAGGAAGGAGCCCCCGCAGGCAGGAGCTGCCTACAGGAAGGAGTTGATCTGGATGGTCTCGGTGCGGCCGGGGCCGACGCCGATCGCGGAGATCGGGGCGCCGGACATCTCCTCCAGGGCCTTCACGTACGCCTGGGCGTTCTTGGGCAGGTCCGCGAAGGTCTGCGCCTTCGAGATGTCCTCGCTCCAGCCCGGCAGCGTCTCGTAGATCGGCTTGGCGTGGTGGAAGTCCGACTGGTTGTACGGGAGCTCCTCGACCCGGCGGCCGTCGATCTCGTACGCGACGCAGACCGGGATCTGCTCCCAGCCGGTGAGCACGTCCAGCTTGGTGAGGAAGAAGTCGGTGAGGCCGTTGACGCGGGTGGCGTAGCGGGCGATCACCGCGTCGAACCAGCCGCAGCGGCGGTCGCGGCCGGTGGTGACACCGCGCTCGCCGCCGATCCGGCGCAGCGCCTCGCCGTCGGCGTCCAGCAGCTCGGTCGGGAACGGGCCCGAGCCGACGCGGGTGGTGTACGCCTTGAGGATGCCGATGACCCGGTCGATCTTGGTGGGGCCGATGCCGGAGCCGGTGCAGGCGCCGCCCGAGGTCGGGTTCGACGAGGTCACGAAGGGGTACGTGCCGTGGTCGACGTCCAGCAGGGTGCCCTGGCCGCCCTCCAGCAGGACGACCTTGCCGGCCTTCAGCGCCTCGTCCAGGACGAGGGTGGTGTCGGCGAGGAAGGGGCGGATCTTCTCCGCGTAGCCCAGGTATTCCTCGAGCACCAGGTCGGCCGGGATGGCGCGGCGGTTGTAGAGCTTGACCAGGATCTGGTTCTTGTCGTGCAGCGCCGCCTCGATCTTCTGGCGGAGGATCGACTCGTCGAAGAGGTCCTGGACGCGGATGCCGACGCGGTTGATCTTGTCCGCGTAGGTCGGGCCGATGCCGCGGCCGGTGGTGCCGATCCGGCGCTTGCCGAGGAAGCGCTCGGTGACCTTGTCGAGGGTGCGGTGGTACGGCGTGATCAGGTGGGCGTTGCCCGAGATCAGCAGCTTGGAGGTGTCGATGCCGCGCTCGTTCAGCCCGTTCAGCTCGGAGAGCAGCACACCCGGGTCGATGACGACGCCGTTGCCGATCACCGGGGTCACATTCGGGCTGAGGATGCCGGAAGGCAGCAGGTGCAGGGCATACTTCTGGTCGCCGATGACCACCGTGTGACCGGCGTTGTTGCCGCCCTGGTAGCGGACGACGTAGTCGACGGAGCCACCGAGGAGGTCAGTAGCCTTCCCCTTGCCCTCGTCTCCCCACTGGGCGCCAACGAGCACGAGTGCCGGCACAGGCGTACACCCCTTCCGGTTGGGGCATCCTGCGGAAGACCGCAGTCTGCCCCGAGATAGACGAAGCCCCTGGCGCAATAGCGCAAGGGGCTCTTGCACCGAGAGATTACCTGAGGAAGGACCGGTCGTGTCGTCCCTGTCCACGCCCGCATCCCGCCCCGACGGGCGAGGTCCGGGGGAGCCGCTGCTGGTGCTGGTCGACCCGGCGGCCGGCCGGGCCGACGGAGAGTCGGTGCGGATCGCCCGGGACGTCCTCTGCGGGGGTGCGGACGCCAAGGTGGCGCTGCCCGAGAGCCCCTCCGAACTGGACCGCGTGCTGTCGCACCGCGGCCGCCGGCGACCGGTGGTGATCGGTTCCGATCTTGCCGTCCAGCGGCTGCTGCAGGCCCTCCACCGGCACCGTGACCTGGGCGCGGACCCGGTCGGGGTGGTTCCGGTGGGTCCGCCGGAGGCGACCTCGGCCTGCCGCTCGTTCGGTGTGCCGGACCTGCCGGTGGCCGCCGCCAGGGCGGTGCTGGGCGGTGCCCCGCGCAAGCTCGACCTGGTGGTGGACGACGGCGGCGGCGTGGTGCTCGCCGAGTTGCGGATCGGGGCGGAACCCCGAAGGGCCCCGCTGTCCTTGCGTTCGCTATGGGCGAAACTCGCTGCGCCCGACCAGGCGAGTGGTTCCGACCCGGAGGGCGTACCGCTGCGGGTCGAGGCGGACGGCGGCAGGCTGCTCGCCGACGTCCACGACCGGGTCCGGCTGCTGCGCGCGCGGCCGGCCGGCGGCGAGCTCGAAGTGGAGATCGGTACCGGCGGGCCCGTCCGCCGGCTGCGCACCTCCACGCTCGGCGTGGCCGGCCGGGGCTTCGGCTACACCGCGGACGGCTGCCCTGTGGGCCCCGTCCGGCATCGGACGTGGACGGTGCATCCGGGTGCCTGGGCGCTGATGCTGCCTGCCGGGTGAGCAGGATCACGCCGCGCCCCGCCGGCCGACGCCCCGTCAGCCGTTGCGCCACCCCGAAGGGCGCGCGTGACAAGGGAGTGCGCCGCTCGCCGGAAAACGCGCCGGAGAAATGACCCGAGCTGTAAGGGGTTTTGTCTACGCGCGTTGCCATCGGTTCGGCCAATAATCCTCGGCATCCCTGTTCGGGAAGGCGTACGGAACTGCCCTAGACTCGAAGACGTGCCACGTGGTGACGGACGACTCAACCACGATCTTCTTCCCGGCGAGAAAGGCCCCCAGGACGCTTGCGGCGTCTTCGGTGTCTGGGCTCCCGGCGAGGAGGTCGCCAAGCTCACGTACTTCGGCCTCTATGCCCTGCAGCACCGCGGACAGGAATCCGCGGGCATCGCAGTGAGCAACGGCTCCCAGATTCTCGTCTTCAAGGACATGGGGCTTGTCTCCCAGGTCTTCGACGAGACCTCGCTGGGGTCGCTGCACGGGCATATCGCCGTCGGACATGCCCGCTACTCGACAACCGGCTCGTCGGTCTGGGAGAACGCCCAGCCGACCTTCCGGGCGACCGTGCACGGCTCGCTCGCCCTGGGCCACAACGGAAACCTGGTCAACACCGCCGAACTGGCGGCGATGGTCGCCGAGCTGCCCGGCGAGGAGCACGTCTCCCGCTCCGGCCGCACCGCCGCGACCAACGACACCGACCTGGTCACCGCCCTGCTCGCCGGGTACCCGGACCTCTCCATCGAGGAGACCGCCCGGCAGGTCCTGCCCAAGGTCAAGGGCGCCTTCTCGCTCGTCTTCATGGACGAGCACACGCTCTACGCGGCGCGTGACCCGCAGGGCATCCGCCCGCTGGTCCTCGGCCGGCTGGAGCGCGGCTGGGTGGTCGCCTCCGAGACGGCGGCCCTCGACATCGTCGGCGCCTCCTTCATCCGCGAGGTGGAGCCCGGCGAGCTCATCGCCATCGACGAGAACGGCCTGCGGACCTCCCGCTTCGCCGAGGCCAAGCCCAAGGGCTGCGTCTTCGAGTACGTCTACCTGGCCCGCCCGGACACCACCATCGCCGGCCGCAACGTGCACCTCTCCCGCGTGGAGATGGGCCGCCGGCTGGCGAAGGAGGCCCCGGTCGAGGCCGACCTGGTGATAGCGACCCCGGAGTCCGGCACCCCCGCCGCCATCGGCTACGCCGAGGCCAGCGGCATCCCGTACGGCTCCGGCCTGGTGAAGAACGCCTACGTGGGCCGCACCTTCATCCAGCCCAGCCAGACCATCCGCCAGCTCGGCATCCGGCTCAAGCTCAACCCGCTGAAGGAAGTCATCCGCGGCAAGCGCCTGGTGGTCGTGGACGACTCCATCGTCCGCGGCAACACCCAGCGCGCGCTGGTGAAGATGCTCCGCGAGGCGGGCGCCGCCGAGGTGCACATCCGGATCTCCTCCCCGCCGGTCAAGTGGCCCTGCTTCTTCGGCATCGACTTCGCCACCCGCGCGGAGCTGATCGCCAACGGCATGACCATCGAAGAGATCGGCCGGACGCTCGGCGCCGACTCGCTCGCCTACATCTCGATCGACGGCATGATCGAGGCCACCGCGCAGCCCAAGGACAAGCTCTGCCGGGCCTGCTTCGACGGCGAGTACCCGATGGAGCTGCCGGACCCGGCCCTGCTCGGGAAGCTGCTCCTGGAGGCCGAGATCGCCGGCAGCCAGCAGCCGCCGGCGGTGCGCGGCAAGCCCACCAGCGACCTGGACGGCGTCCAGTCGCTGATCGGCGGGCACGGCGCGGCCGACGCGCTCCGTCGCCCGTAACCATGCACGATCCAGGGGCGCGGGGAACTGCGCGGCCGGCCGGCACCCGTACGGTGCCGGCCGGGTGCGCCGTTGCTCGCGCCCCTGACGGTCTGACCATTCCTGAAAGGGCCACCGGACAGTGACCAGCAACGAGGGCGGCGCCACCTACGCCGCCGCAGGTGTCGACATCGAGGCCGGCGACCGCGCCGTCGAGCTGATGAAGCAGTGGGTGAAGAAGGCCGACCGCCCCGAGGTCGTCGGCGGCCTCGGCGGCTTCGCCGGACTCTTCGACGCCTCCGCCTTCAAGCGCTACGAGCGCCCGCTGCTGGCCACCGCCACCGACGGCGTCGGCACCAAGGTCGCCCTCGCCTCGGCCATGGACAAGCACGACACCATCGGCCACGACCTGGTCGGCATGGTCGTCGACGACCTCGTGGTCTGCGGTGCCGAGCCGCTCTTCATGACCGACTACATCTGCGTCGGCAAGGTCGTCCCGGAGCGGGTCGCCCAGATCGTCAAGGGCATCGCCGAGGGCTGCGCCCTGGCCGGCTGCGCGCTCATCGGCGGCGAGACCGCCGAGCACCCGGGCCTGCTCGGCCCGGACGAGTACGACGTCGCGGGCGCCGGCACCGGTGTCGTGGAGGCCGACGCGCTGCTCGGCGCGGAGCGCGTCCGGGCCGGCGACGTGGTCATCGCGATGGCCGCCTCGGGCCTGCACTCCAACGGCTACTCGCTGGTCCGCCACGTGCTGCTCAACCAGGCCGGCTGGAAGCTCGACCGCCAGGTCGAGGAGTTCGGCCGCACCCTCGGTGAGGAACTGCTGGAGCCCACCCGGATCTACTCGCTGGACTGCCTGGCGCTCGCCCGGGCCACCGAGATCCACGCCTTCTCGCACGTCACCGGCGGCGGCCTGGCGGCCAACCTGGCCCGGGTCATTCCGGCCGGCCTGCACGCCCGCCTGGACCGCGGCACCTGGACGCCGATGCCGGTCTTCCAGACCGTCGCCCGGGTCGGCAACATGCAGGCGCTGGAGATCGAGAAGACCCTCAACATGGGTGTCGGCATGGTGGCCGTCGTCCCGCCGTCCTCGGTGGACGTGGTGCTGTCCGTGCTGGAGGACCGCGGCGTGGAGGCCTGGCTGCTCGGCGACATCGTCGAGCGCGCCGACGAGCACGACGGTGCCGCGGCGCTCTACAACGCCTACGAGGGCTTCGACCTGGCTTGAGCCCGGCCCGCGGGCCCGCCCCACCCCGGGGCGGGCCCGCGGCGGGCTGCGGCCGCCGTACGGCTGCGGATACGCCGAAGACCGGCCCGGCGCTCGATGAGCGCCGGGCCGGTCCTGTGCTGGCTGTCAGGCCCGGCGGCGGGACTGCCCGTTGTCGGCGGGGTCCTCGTCGTCGTCCTCGTCGGCGTAGAGATCTGCGTACGCCGCGTAGGGGTCGTCGTCGTCCTCTTCCTCGATCGGCTCCGGCTCGATCGCGGTGGACGGAGATACGCCCAGCTCATGAGACAGACGGTTAGCGTCGAAGCCGCCGCTGTTGTACTTCAGCTGGCGGGCGACCTTCGTCTGCTTGGCCTTGGCCCGGCCGCGCCCCATGGGTCGACCCCCTCAACGGTGGGGCTCACGGCCCCGAGTCTGACACGTGTTCATGATCAGGAGCGGCCTGCCCGGAGTGGGAGAGCCGTCCCTTGGAGCATTAACGGTACCTGTTTCCGCCGCCGGACGGTACGTCGCGGGTGTGACGTGGCGCGCACCGCCGACCCCCGAAACCGGGTCTTTCCAGGTCACAGGAGGTTTCTCGGGCTTCTGCAGGCTGCCCGGAGCGTGCCCGGGCTCGTCGTTCCGGTTCCGATTATCCCTCGCGAGAGGGCTCGGTATCCCCCGATCGGGCTACCAAGTGAGAATCCGGTTCCACATTGTGATCCGGAGGGGGGCGAACTCCGTTCGCCCCCCTCCGGACCGGTGCGCTCCGCCGATCAGGACCGGCGGGCGCCCGGGAGCAGAATCGAGCGCAGAGCGCTGACCTCGCGCATCCGCTTCTCGGCGAGGCGGTCCGCGGCGACCGCCGGCGGAATGCCGTCGGCGGCGGCCCGGGTGAAGATCTCCAGCGTGGTGTCGAAGATCTTGGTCGCCTTGTTCTTGGCGCGGTCGAAGTCGAAGCCCTCGATCTCGTCGGCGACCTGGATGACGCCGCCGGAGTTCACCAGGTAGTCCGGCGCGTAGAGGATGCCGCGGTCGGCCAGGTCCTTCTCCACGCCGGCGTGCGCCAGCTGGTTGTTGGCCGCGCCGCAGACCACCGAGGTGCCGGCCTGGCCGAGCTGGGCCACCGTGGCGTCGTCCAGCGCACCGCCCAGCGCACAGGGGGCGTAGACGTCCAGCGCGGACTGCAGCAGGGCTGCGGTGTCGGCGGCGACCTCCACCTCGGGGTGGGCCGCGCGGACGCGGTTCACCGCGGCCTCGGAGACGTCCGTGACGACCACGGTGGCGCCGTCCGCGACCAGGTGGCCGACCAGGTAGTGGCCGACCTTGCCGACGCCCGCGACGCCCACGCGACGGCCGCGCAGGGTGGGCTGGCCCCAGCGGGCCTTGGCGGAGGCGCGCATGCCCTGGAAGACGCCGAAGGCGGTCAGCACGGAGGAGTCGCCCGCGCCGCCGTACTCGGGGGAGCGACCGGTCACGAAGGTGGTCTCACGGGCCACGATGTCCATGTCCTGGACGTAGGTGCCCACGTCGCACGCGGTGACGTAGCGGCCGCGCAGCGACTCGACGAAGCGGCCGTACGCGCGGAGCATCGCCTCGTTCTTGTCACCGCCCTCCGAGGAGGGGACGGGGTTGCCGATGATCACGGCCTTGCCGCCGCCGAGGTCCAGGCCGGCCAGCGCGTTCTTGTAGCTCATGCCGCGGGACAGCCGCAGCGCGTCCTCCAGCGCCTCCTCCTCGGAGTCGTACTGGTGGAAGCGGGTGCCGCCGAGGGCCGGGCCCAGCGCGGTGGAGTGGATGGCGATGATCGCCTTGAGACCGGTCGACCGGTCGTGGCAGAGGACGACCTGCTCGTGGCCGTCCCCGGGGGCAGCGTCCTGCCCGGTCGCGAAGATCCTGCTGAGCACACCTGATGCGGGGTGCGCGGCGGACGCGGTGTGTACGTCGGTCACTGTGGTGACTCCAGTATTTGTGGGCCCGCGGCTGTGGTGCGGGCGTCTGATCGAAGCCTAGCCCCGGGGCCGTCACCGGATCTGCCCCCTGACGGTCCCATGGACATAACGACCGATGGCCCCCCGACGGCACCCTCCCCGGGGGCCCCGCGGGCGTGCGACGATGCCGGGTGTGACCGCCGTGCGCACTTCGGTGCTCCCGCCCTACGCCGCCCAGCTGCGGGTGTACGAGCCGCTGGCCGCCTATCCGGAGCCGGAGCGGGCCCGCTGGCAGGCGTACGCGGCGGAGCACGGCCCGGACGCCGACGGGGTCGCCGAACCGGTCGCCGCGGCCGCCCTGGCCGAGCAGCGCAGGGCCCTGGCCGAGCTGGCCGGCCGCACCCCCGGCGCACTGCCGGACCGGGAGAGCGAGCGGGCCCTGGTGCGGGTCGTCGACCGGGTCACCTACATCTGCCCCTGGACGACCCGGCTGCGCAGCTGGCAGGCGCTGGAGGAGCTCCGCGCGGCCATGCCGGCCTTCCTGCTGGACACCGTGCTGCCGCCGGCGGTGCGGGCCGAGGCCGAGGCCGACCAGGCGCGCTGGCGGGCCGACCACCCGGACGCCCGGCCGTGGATCCTCACCAGCCGCTGGGAGGTCCCGGTGCGCTGGTGCCTGCCGTTCGGCGAGGAGGACCGCCGGTTCGTCCCGGCGGAGCCGGGGTCCGTGCCCGGGGCGCGGCCCGCGCCGGCCTCGCTCTTCTACCTGACGCCGATGGCCCAGGCCCGGCGGCGGGTGGCGCGCGGCTACCGGGCGCTTCGGACGGCCGTGCCGGGGGCGGGGAGCGGGCCCGGCGGGGAGCTGGTGCTGGGCGTGGAGCAGGTCGGCCGCTGGCTGGAGGAGTTCCACCCGCGCTCGCTGGTGGAGCTCGACTACGGGGGCCTGGTGCACCTGCTGGGGCCGGAGGCGCTGGCTGCCGAGCGCTCCGTGGGGGACGTCGAGGCGGGCATCGGCGCGCTGCGGGCCGGGGACACGGCCGCCGCGGTGCGGGCGTACGAGTCGGTGACGGCGCGTTGGCGCCGGGTTCTGGCCCTCCGGCAGGCCAGCTGACGCGAGGTCACCGCCGCCGGGTGAGGCCGGGGGTGGAGGCGGGTATGTACGGAAGGGTCGTTCGGCCCCGATCCCGGGACGAAGGGCCCCGGCAGGGTCAATCCCCCTGGAACGTGACACTACTCACCGTTGACGCGAACTTACCCCTATATGCAAAAATGGGACAACCAGCCCAAGTTCAACCTGGTGTGTCCACTTCTGGGTCGTTCTGACGGTGGTGCGTACTTTGTGGGGAAGCGGAGGGTCTGGTCGTCTCGTTACCGAATGTCACGAAATCGTGACTGTCCGTTATGAGATGGTCCATGGCCATCCGTCTCGCTTGAACCCCTGAGGGGCCAATTTAGGCGGTTTGGCCGATGGGGCTGGACGGATGGTGTAGTTGTAGACATCAGGACAAGCCGTTCGTCCTATAACCGACTCGGTCCGTGTGTGCCATTTCGGGCATCGCGGGTCAAGGTGCAGAATTTGAAGGATAGAACCGCCCTGGTTCGGTTCTCCCGAGGAGGCCGCTCATGACCGCTCGTACCCCTGACGCTGAACCTCTGCTGACGCCGGCAGAGGTTGCCACCATGTTCCGCGTTGACCCCAAGACGGTCACTCGCTGGGCCAAGGCGGGCAAGCTGACGTCCATCCGCACCCTGGGCGGCCACCGCCGCTACCGGGAGGCGGAAGTACGTGCTCTGCTGGCCGGTATTCCGGCGCAGCGCACCGAGGCCTGACAGGTCTCAGGGGTTTTCTCGAAGGGCCGTGTCCCCGACTCCGCCGGGTCGGGGGTGCGGCCCTTCGGCATGCCGGAACCGGGCATTCCCGATGGGGCTGCCGGGGGTGGGGGGAATTACTGGGAATACGTGTGCAATTTTATATATTAAATTCCCGCCCCCGGCAGGGGGCCCTCGAGTGTCCGATCTCAAGAACGGATAAGTGACGACCATCACGCAGTCGTTATCTTGAGGTCTAGACCTAGCCCGGTGTAGGGGCTGACGTGCCGTCAGCAAGCCTGGACGGCGGGAACGACAGAGGCCCGGAACCTTACGGCTCCGGGCCTCTGCCTGTACTGCGATCCCGACGGGACTTGAACCCGCGACCTCCACCTTGACAGGGTGGCGAGCTAACCAACTGCTCCACGGGACCAGAGATTTCTGATCCGTTCGTCTGCTCTCGCTCGCGAACAAGACAGATCGTACTGCATGGCAGGCCCCCAGGTCGAACCGGCCGCCGCGGGCCCGGTCCGGGGGCGCCCGCCCCCGGACCGGAGGCGGTCACAGCGTCGCCGCGGCGGCGTCCATCGCCTTGAGGATGCGCTTCTCCGAGACGGGTGCAGGCGTGCCCAGCCCCTGGGCGAAGAAGCTCACCCGCAGCTCCTCGATCATCCAGCGGATCGCCCGGACCTCCGGCGAGGGCTCGCGCCCGGCCGGCACCCGGGCCAGCAGCTCGCCGTAGGCCTGCTGCACGGCCTGCACCTTCAGCAGGTTCTGGGCGTCCCGCTGCGGGTGGTCCGGCAGCGCCTCCAGACGGCGGTCCACCGCCAGCAGATAGCGCTTCAGGTCGGGCAGGCGCTGCCAGCCGGTCTCCGTGACGAAGCCCGGGTACACCAGCGAGGCCAGGTGCAGCCGGACGTCGTTCACCGCGTTCAGCAGCACCGGGCTGGAGACCGACTTCAGCCGGGTGGTCGCCCGGTGGAAGGCGATCAGCGCGGTCGCCGTCTTCAGCGTGGTGTCCGCCGACAGGTCGTACAGGTCGGCGCGGACCTTGTCGTACAGCGCGGTGAACGCCGCCTCGTCCCAGGCCGGGCCGCCGTTCAGCTCCATCAGCCGGTCGATGCCCGCCGCCACGACGTCCTCGAACAGCGCGGGGATCGACCCGTGCGGGTTGTACGACAGCGCCAGCTTCGCCTGGTTGCCCAGCCGGCCCTGGATCGACTTCGCCGGGGAGTTCACCTGGAGCGCCAGCAGCCGGCGGGTGCCCGCCCACATCGCCTGCTCCTGGGCCTCCGGCGTGTCGAACAGCCGGACCGCCACCGTGTCGCCCTCGTCCACCAGCGCGGGGTACGCCCGCACCGAGTGGCCGCGGGTGCGCTGCTCGAAGGTGCGCTGCAGCACCGGCAGCCCGGCCGGCCAGGAGGTCAGCCCGCCCTGCTCGATGCCGCGGCCCGAGGCGGCGCTGGACAGCGTCGCCGACAGCTTCGGCTGGAGCTGCAGGCGCAGCTCCGCCAGGTCCTTGGACTCGGCGAGCTTCTTCCGGCCGTCCACCACCCGGAAGGTGACCTTCAGGTGGTCCGGCACCCGCTCGTCGTCCCAGGCCTCCGGCGGGACCACCACGCCGCCCATCCGGTGCAGCACCCGCTCCAGCGTCGGCAGCAGCGGCTCCTGGCGGTCCTTCATCTCGCGCAGCGCCGCCGCCGCGAAGTCCGGCGCCGGCACGAAGTTGCGCCGGATCGCCTTGGGCAGCGAGCGGATGTACGCGGTGACCAGCTCGGCCCGCAGCCCCGGGATCTGCCAGTCGAAGCCCTCGTCGGACACCTGGTTCAGCACCGGCAGCGGGATGTGCACGGTCACGCCGTCCGCGTCGCTGCCCGGCTCGAACTGGTAGGTCAGCCTGAAGCGCAGCTTGCCCTGGTGCCAGTGGTCCGGGTAGTCGGCCTCGGTGACGCCGTCGGCCGACTCGTTGATCAGCATCGACTTCTCGAAGTTCAGCAGGTCCGGCTGCTCGTGCCGGGCCTTCTTCCACCAGGAGTCGAAGTGCCGGGTGGAGACGATCTCCTCCGGCAGCCGCGCGTCGTAGAAGTCGAACAGGGTCTGGTCGTCCACCAGGATGTCCCGGCGGCGGGCCCGGTTCTCCAGCTCCTCGACCTCGCCGAGCAGCTTGCGGTTCTCCGCGAAGAACCGGTGGTGGGTCTCCCAGTCGCCCTCCACCAGGGCGTTGCGGATGAACAGCTCCCGGCACAGCTCGGGGTCGATCCGGCCGTAGTTCACCTTGCGCTGCGCGACGACCGGCATCCCGTAGAGGGTCACCTTCTCGTACGCCAGCACCGCGCCGGCCTTCTTCTCCCAGTGCGGCTCGCTGTACGACCTCTTGATCAGGTGGCCGGCCAGCGGCTCCACCCACTCGGGCTCGATCTTCGCGTTGATCCGCGCCCACAGCCGCGAGGTCTCCACCAGCTCGGCGGACATCACCCAGCGCGGCGGCTTCTTGAACAGCCCCGACCCCGGGAAGACCGCGAACCGGGCACCCCGGGCGCCGCCGTACTCGCGCTTCTCCACGTCGAACAGGCCGATGTGCGAGAGCAGGCCGGACAGCAGTGCCTGGTGGATGCGGTCGGCATCGGGCTCGGCGTCCGGATGCGGTTCGTCGATCGTCACCCCGAGCTGCTTGGCGACCGTCCGCAGCTGGACGTAGACGTCCTGCCATTCGCGTATCCGCAGGTAGTTCAGGAACTCCGTCTTGCACATCCGGCGGAAGGCCGAGGAGGAGAGCTCCTTCTGCTGCTCCCTGACGTAGCGCCACATCGCCAGGTAGGAGAGGAAGTCCGAGGTCTCCGAGTTGAACCGGCGGTGCCGGTCGTCGGCGGCCTGGCGCTTCTCGGCGGGCCGCTCGCGCGGGTCCTGGATGGACAGTGCGGCGGCGATCACCATGACGTCGCGGACGCAGCCGAGCCGGTCCGCCTCCAGCACCATCCGGGCCATCCGCGGGTCCACCGGCAGCTGGGCCAGCTTGCGGCCGAGCGGGGTGAGCCGCTTGCGGTGGTCCTTCTCCGCCGGGTCGAGCGCGCCCAGCTCGTGCAGCAGGTTGACGCCGTCCTTGATGTTCCGCGAGTCCGGCGGGTCCAGGAACGGGAAGGCCGCGATGTCGCCCAGGCCGGCCGCCGTCATCTGCAGGATGACCGAGGCCAGGTTGGTGCGCAGGATCTCGGCGTCGGTGAACTCCGGGCGGGAGAGGAAGTCCTCCTCCGAGTACAGCCGGATGCAGATGCCGTCCGAGGTGCGGCCGCAGCGGCCCTTGCGCTGGTTGGCGCTGGCCTGGCTGACCGCCTCGATCGGCAGCCGCTGCACCTTGGTGCGGTGGCTGTAGCGGGAGATGCGGGCGGTGCCCGGGTCGACCACGTACTTGATGCCCGGCACGGTCAGCGAGGTCTCGGCGACGTTGGTGGCGAGCACCACGCGCCGGCTGTTCGACCGCTGGAAGACCTTGTGCTGCTCGGCCGAGGACAGCCGGGCGTACAGCGGCAGCACCTCGGTGAACTTCAGCTTCATCCGGTTCAGCGCGTCCGCGGTGTCGCGGATCTCCCGCTCGCCGGAGAGGAACACCAGGATGTCGCCCGGGCCCTCGGCCTGGAGCTCCTCCACCGCGTCGCAGATCGCCTGGACCTGGTCGCGGTCCCGGTCGACCTCGTCCTCCTCGGTGCCCTCCTCGAGGACCGGGCGGTAGCGCACCTCGACCGGGTAGGTGCGGCCGGACACCTCGACGATCGGCGCGTCGTCGAAGTGGGCGGCGAAGCGCTCCGGGTCGATCGTCGCGGAGGTGATCACGACCTTGAGGTCGGGGCGGCGCGGCAGCAGCTGCTTGAGGTAGCCGAGCAGGAAGTCGATGTTGAGGCTGCGCTCGTGCGCCTCGTCGATGATCAGCGTGTCGTACTGGCGCAGCTCCCGGTCGGTCTGGATCTCCGCCAGCAGGATGCCGTCCGTCATCAGCTTGACCAGGGTGTCCTGGCCGACCTGGTCGGTGAACCGCACCTTCCAGCCGACCGCCTCGCCGAGCGGCGTGGCCAGCTCCTCCGCCACCCGCTCCGCGACGGTGCGCGCAGCGATCCGGCGCGGCTGGGTGTGGCCGACCAGGCCCTTCACCCCGCGGCCCAGCTCCAGACAGATCTTCGGGATCTGCGTCGTCTTGCCGGAACCGGTCTCGCCCGCCACGATCACCACCTGGTGGTCGCGGATCGCGGCGAGGATCTCGTCCTTCTTCTGGCTGACCGGCAGCTCCTGCGGGTACCGGATCTCCGGCACCGCGGCGCGGCGCTGCTCCACCCGCAGCTCGGCCTTGGCGACCTCGGCGGCCAGCTCCCCGGCGATCTTCTGCCGGGCCTCGGGGCTGCGCACCCGCCGCGCGCCGTCCAGCCGCCGGCCGATCCGCTGCTGGTCGCGGAGCATCAGCTCGGGCAGTCGGGCGGCCAGCTCCGCGATGGCGGGCGCATCGGCGGACCGGGCTACGGGAGAACTCACTGCGGGCATCCCTCTAGATTCGCAAGGAGGCACGGGCGCGCGCACCTCGGTTTTCGAGCCCCTCCAGTGTCACAGCCCGCCCGCTCGAACGGCGAACGACCCGGGCTAGGCTGCCCGTACCGAAACGATCACGAGGGGGAAACGCCGTGGCGGGGGAGTTCGACGCACACGAACGCAGGATCTGGGCGGGTCGGGCACAGGCGTACGAGGGCAGTTTCGCGCCGCTGTGCGCGGGCGCGGTGCCGGAGCTGATCGCCGCCTCGGGCGCTGGGGCCGGCACCGAGCTGCTGGACGTCGGGACGGGCCCCGGCACCGCTGCCGCGGCCGGTGTCCGGCTCGGGGCGCGGGTCACCGCGGTGGACGCCGAGCCGAGCATGGTCGAGCTGGCCGCCGCCCGGGTGCCGCAGGCCGCGGTGCGGCACGCCGTCCTGCCCGAGCTGCCCTTCGCCGACCGTTCCTTCGACGCGGTGGTCGGCAACTTCGTGCTCAACCACGTCGAGGACCCGATCGCCGTGCTCGCCGAGCTGCGCCGGGTGACCCGGCCCGGCGGACGGCTCGCGGCCACGATCTGGGCGTCCGCGGCCAACGGCGCGATGGCGGTCTTCGGCGAGGCGCTGAACGCCGCCGGCGTCGAGCGCCCGGTGTTCCCGACCGTGCCGGTCGACTTCGAGCGGACGCCGGACGGGTTCGCCGGCCTGCTGGAGAAGGCGGGCTGGGCGGAGGCCGGCGGGCGCGAGCTGCGCTGGACGTACACGGTGGCCGCCGAGGACTACTGGCGGGGCGCGGTCGGCGGGATCGCGTCCTTCGGCCAGGTGGTCGCCGCGCAGTCGCCGGAGGGGGTCGCCGAGATCAAGCGGCACTACGACCGGCTGACCGCCGAACGGGCGGGCGCGGACGGGCTGCTGGCGGTCCCGGCGGTGGCGGTCCTGGCGGTCGGGCGTCGCTGAGCCCCGGGGGCGGCCGGGGAGCCCGCGGCCCGCGGGGCGGGCAGGCTCCCCCGGCATGCCCGGTTCCGATAGCCTTTTGACCGACTATCAGCCTGTCGTGAAAGTCATGGGGGAGCGGCTGTGAGTACGTGGGACGACATCAAGAAGCTCGGCAGCGCGGCGGTGGACGTCGTAGAGGACGTCTTCTGGGCCCCGCAGAAGATCGCACACTGGGTGCTCAGCCAGATGTTCGGCGACCCTGACGCCGAACTCGCCAAGTACGCCTCGGAGCTGGAGCAGCTGGCCAAGGAGGTGGAGGCCTTCGGCAAGGAGATCAACACCGCGCTGAGCCACCTCACCTGGCACGGCCCGGCTGCCGACGCCTTCATCGGCCACGCCCAGGGCCGCGTCAAGGAACTCAACACCGTGGCTGACGACCTCGAGGGCCTCGGCAAGGAGATCAAGGGTCTCGCCGACGCCTTCTGAGCCGGCCTCCGGCGCGGTCGTACCCCGCCCCGGCCGCACGTCCGTCATCCACACCACACGAGGGGGAGCGCCCCATGGGCGACAAGTTCGGGTACCAGCTGCAGGAGCTGGCGAAGATCCAGAACGACTTCCAGAAGATCAACCAGCGCATGGCCGAGATGACCCAGAAGGTCGGCGCCATCAAGAGCGCCATCGGCCGGGCCGCCGCCATGGACGTCGCCGCGGGCGGCCCGCTCGGCGTCGTCAACTTCTTCGCCGTCGCCTACAGCGTCGCCCGGCACATCGAGGCGATCGAGCGGAAGGCCGACGCACTGGAGGCCGCGAAGAAGCAGCTCACCGACCACCTCGGCGAGGACGCACAGAAGATCAAGAAGGTCATCGCGGAGTACGAGGCCGCGGAGCGCAAGATCCTCGAGGACCTCAAGGGCAAGCACGACGGCCAGGAGAAGCCCAAGGGCCCGCACACCGGCATCGACGGCACCGGCGGCGGCAAGGGCGGCGGCAACGGCGGTGGCGGCAGCGGCGGTGGCGGCGGCCACCACAACACCCCCGACTCCCCCCACACGGGCACCGACAGCAGTGGGAACGACGGCTCGGGCGTCACCCTGCGCCCCGGCGGCCGGCACGACGGTCCGAAGATCAAGGACCGGAGCGACGGCACCTGGAAGACCCACATGATCAACGGCAAGGGCTGGGACGACTGGAGCCCGAGCCACAAGTGGCACCCGCGCAACGGCGGCGGCGCCGGCGCCCTCGCCCAGCCGAAGCTCGAAGGCGTCTCCGACGAGCGCCGGGCGATGGTCGAGCGCGCCATGGAGCGGGTCAACCGGAAGCTCGGCTACAGCCAGGGCGCCGTCACCAACGGCTACCGCGTCGACTGCTCGGGCTTCGTGTCCGCGGCCTGGGGCCTGAACACCTCGGGCGGCGGCACCTCCACCGGCCCGCTGATCAGCGAGAGTGCCGGCATCGCCCACCACATCTCCAAGGGCGAGATGAAGCCCGGCGACGCGATGGTCGTCCACCGGGAGGGCGGCTCGCAGCACGTCGTGCTCTTCGGCGGCTGGGCCGACGCATCGCACACCCGGATGATCGTCCTGGAGGACAGCGGCAGCCGCGGCTGCGTCTCCCGCGAGACCTCGCTCTCCGAGTTCTCCTCCTACACCGCCATCCGCAAGAACGGGATGTAGCGGTCACGGCGGCCCGTGGCCCCCGGCGGTCCGCCGCCGGGGGCCACGGGCCTTCGGTCAGGAGCTCCAGGTCTCCCGCATCGAGGTGATGGCGCCCTTCGAGTCCACGGTGTACTCGTAGGTGTCCTGGGTGCAGACGTACCCGGCGGGCAGCTTCTCCGGCTCGGTGGCGTGCGGCGTCTCCGCGCAGGTCTTCACGTGCGCCATGCCGTCGGCGGCGGTGCCGTTCTTCACCGTCACGGTCTTCGCCTTCGCGTAGTACTCGGCCGTGTACACGGTGATCTTCGCCTCGGGCGACACGGTGAAGGAGGTGTCCTTCTCCTCCCAGTTGAAGAAGAGGCCGTTGTCCGTGCAGTTGGCGGTCACCTTCTGGGCGACCAGCTTGCCGAAGCCCTTGTCGACCGACCGGACGTGGATGACCTTGTGGGTCTTGAAGTACTCCTTGCAGTTCGGCCCGCGGCCGCCGTTGTCGTCCTCCGCGGCGCCGGTGGCCTTGCCGGCCGACGCGGAGGCGGCCGGGGCGGCCTTGTCGGCCGACGGCTCGCCGGCCGGGGCCGACGGTGCGGCGGCAGCGGTGCTCGGCGCCTGGAGCGCGGTGTCGCTCCCGGAGTCCTCCGGGCCGCAGGCGGCCGCGCCGAACGAGGTCGCGATCAGCAGGGCGGCAATGGCCGCAGGACGGATACGCATGACGGATTCCCCCTAGATGGCTGTCCACGGCCCGCCGTACGCCCGGCGGACCGCCCCCGGCCGCGGACGGTCCGCCCGCGGCCACAAGTGCGCCGTGGAGCCTACTAGGTGCCGCCGACCCCGCTGCACCGCCGTCCGGCGCGGCCCCTGTCGGACCGTCGGCTGATGAAGGGTCACATCCCGGCCTCGGCCTGCAGCCGGTCGCGCAGCTCGCGCAGCCGGTCCGCCGGGGCGCCGAGGCCGTTGATCCGCTGCCGCGCCGCCTCGCACCGCGGCCGGTGGTGGCCGGAGAACGCCAGGTTCGCGGACTGGTGCAGCATCCACTGGTGGTAGCTGACCAGCCGCACCGCGAGGTCGCGCACCCCGGCCAGGTCGCCGTCGGCCGGCAGCGCCCGCAGCCACCCCGCCAGCCGGGCGTAGCGCACGGACTGCCGGGACAACTGCTCCGCCAGCCCCGGGGGCACCGGACCGGGCTCCCCGCACATCGCGAGCGCGAGATCCGCGGACACCTGCTCCTCCACCGCCTCGTCCAGCACCGCGAGCAGGGCGGCGGCCTGTGTCCGGCGGCCCAGCGAAAAGGCGGCGGGGTCGGGCAGCGGGCGGGTGCGGCTGCGTCCGAGCCCGCCCGCCAGTCGGCGCAGGACGGCCGAGGGGCCGCCGCGCCGGGGCGCTGCCGGAGCCGATTCCACGGGCACCTCCGGGCCGGGGCCCGGCGGCGGACCGCCGGCCGCGGAGCTGCGGCCGATCCCGTACCGCCGTGCCGGAGACGCCCGGCGTGCAGTTCCAGTGTGCTCCCGGCGCCGTAAGGCCCGCGTCACTCGGAGCGGGGCGCGGCACCTGCCTCCGGCCGGCCCGCACGGCGCCGGGAGCGGGCCTTCAGCGCCCCCGCCACCAGCGCGCGGACGGGCAGCGGCGGCCGGCGGACGCCGAGCGCCTCGCGCAGCGGCGCGTCCAGCAGGGCCGCGGCGAACACCGGGACGAGCGGTGCCAGCCGCCGCGGCAGCCGGGAGGCCAGCAGGCCGCGGGCCGAGGCCCACAGCTCCCTGCCCTCCGGGGTCGGTGCGAAGCGGCGGCGCTCGAAGCCGCGCATCCACTCCTCGGTGCCGGTGAGGCCGCCGCCGGGCGGCTCGGGCAGGCCCAGGGCGGCGGCGAGCTCCCGGTGGAAGGCGTACGCGGCGTCCCGCTCGGCCGGCGTCGCGGGACGGGGGCCGTGCGCGTCCGCGAAGCGCAGCGGGCAGACCGTGAAACAGGCCAGCACGTAGTGCATCAGCTCCGGTGTGATGCCCGGGCGGTCGTGGATCCGCCGCAGCGCGGCCACCACCTCGCGGCCCTCCGCACTGTCCGGGCCGCACCCGATCAGCGTGAACATCGCCGCACCGGTCGCCTTGCCCCGCGCCCTCGGCTGCCCGGTGACCCGGCCGGTGCCGTGCAGCACCGCGGCGATCTCCGGCACCGCGAACGTCCGGACGAAGCCCAGGGTCAGCCCGGCCTTGCACTCCTCCGGCATCGCCTCCAGCACCAGCCGGGCGTACGCGTCGCGCGGGCCCGCGGGGCGGGGGCCGCCGGCGGCGTCCGGGTCGGCTGTGTTCACGGCGTCCGGGCCGTGGCGAGGGCCTCTTCGGTGAGCGGGCCGTCGAGTCCGCGGGCGACGCGGACGAGGTGCGCCCGCTCCTCGGCGGGGTCGGCGTCGAGGCCGGGCAGCGCGGCCTGCTCCTCGCGGGGCAGCGGCGGGCGCCCGGCGTCCAGCGCCGCGACGGCGGACCGCAGCCCGGCGGCCACCACCAGGGCGGCGCGCTCGGCCTCGTCCAGCCCGGCCCGTGCGGCGATCCGCAGGCCTCCGTCGACCACGGCCGGGTCCACCCAGGGGCGCAGGGTCAGCTGTCCGTCCCGGATCTCCAGGCCGCGCCGGGTGGTGCGCCACTCCAGGTCGCGCAGGGCCAGTCGCTCCGTCCAGCGGGCCGGCGGGGCCTCCAGGGCGAGGCGGCGGTCCGCCCGGTAGACGAGGTCCCAGAGCGGGCGCAGGGCCCGGTAGTCGCGCCGCCGGCGGGCCCAGGCCGCGCCCGCCGGGCCGGCGAAGCCCGCGGTGATCAGCAGGGCGCCGGCCGCCGCGAAGGCGGGCCCCGCCGCGGTGCTCAGCCAGTCGAGACCGCCGGTGCCGACCGCGGCCGCCGCGATCGCCGTGATCTTGCAGAGCACGTACCCGCAGGCGGTGACCGAGCCGTACGCGATCAGCCGGATGCCGCGGCGCAGCCAGCCGTCCGGCAGCCGGGCCGCGTGGCCCAGGCAGACCCGTCCGATGTCGACCAGCGCGAAGGCGAAGACGCCCTGGTAGAGGACGAGGAAGCAGGCGATCGCGGGCACCGTGGCGAAGGTGGTGTCGAAGGTCAGCGGCGTCTCCGGGCTGCCGGCCCGGCCCGCGGCGAACAGCGCCGCCATCAGCGGTGCCAGCACCGCGAACACCGCCAGGCGCTGCCGTATCCGGCGCCGGGTGACCGCCGAGGAGGCGTCCCAGATCCGGTCGCCGGAGCGCTCCCCCGGGGGCGTCCAGATCAGCGCCAGCACCACGGTCGCGGCCGAGAACCCGGTGATGCCCAGGTAGACCAGCAGGGTCGCCAGGTTGCCGACGTGCGCGACCCGGTCGATCAGCCGGTACACGACGGGTGCGGCCATCAGGAAGGAGGTGGCCGGCGAGGCGATCGCCAGCGCCACCACCAGCAGGCCCGCCGAGGGGTCGCGGCGCCACGCCCGGACCTTGAGGCAGGCCACCGCCCAGGCGGCCGCGCCGATCGCCAGGTAGACGGCGTTGAACGGCGCCTCGGACACCGCCGGGGCCGCGGAGGCCACGGCAGCGGCGTACGGCTCAGACATGCTGCCCCTTGCGGTGCTCCAGGGCGGGCGCCAGCTGCGAGGTCGTCCCGGCGCCCGGTGCCAGGACCAGGATCCGCAGCAGTTCGGCCCCCAGCACCTCGGCCTCCTCCTCGGCGGCGTCGTCGTAGTGCGAGCGGCCCAGCACCAGCCGCAGCACGGCCGGGTCGATGGTGGGCAGCTCCACCAGCTCGGCCTCCGCGCCGGGCGGCGGGGCCTCCGGCAGGTGCCCGCACAGCAGGTGGGCCAGTTCGTGGCAGATGATGTGCGCCTGGTGCAGGCCGGAGGTCTCCTGCTCGAAGTGGACGACGTCCTCGTCCGGGAGCCGCTCGACGAAGCCGGACGGCTCCCCCACCCGCATCCGGCGGGGTGACAGCCGCACCGGCCGGCCCGAGCGCTCGGCGACCGCCGCGCACAGCTCCTCGACGGTGCTCAGCGGCGGCAGTCCCAGCTGCCTGGCCACGCCCCTCATCCGGCGGCGGGTACGCCCCACACCTCGCACGTGCTCCCCCTCGGGAAGCCGCCAGTGGCCCAGCGGCGTCTGCTGCCCGGTCACGCCACTCACGTCACCGGGTCACCGTCGTCGGGCAGTCCGACCGCCCGGCGCAACTGTTCCACGACGGTGAGTGCCGCGTCCTGCATCTCCGGCGGAAGGCCGGCCGCCCGCATCGCGATCCGCTCCACCCGGGCGTCCCGCAGCGCCTCGATCCGCTGCAGGTCGCGCTCGACGGCCTGCGCGGTCGCCGAGTCGCTGAAGTAGTCCAGCGGGACGCCGAAGAACTTGGCGATCTTCACGGCGTTCTCCAGGCTCGGCTTCTGCGTGCCCTTGCGGAGGTTGCCGATGTAGGTGCCGCTCAGCCCGGTGCCGACGGCGATCTCGGAGTCCCGCCAGGGGCGGCCGAGGTCCTTCGGATAGATCACCTTGATCAGGCGCCGGAAGCGGGCCGCGAAGTCGGGGGAGCCCGGCGGCTCCGCACCCTCGCCGGACGGCCCGCCGGAGCCCGCCGGTCGCGCAGATTCGGTGGACATGCGCGGATCATAGAACGATCTGACGCTCCGCCAGTATCCCCCGGGGGCACCGACTTGCACGATCGTTGAGGGAGAAGTGCCCGACCGGTGCACGAGGCGTGCCGGTATCCGGGAGCAGCCCCCATCGCGATCCACGATAGTTGACAGGTCATCACGCATTCAGCAGGATCGACCACACCGGCCCGCCGGTGCGCGGCCGAACCGCCGCCACCCGGCCCCGCAGACTCCGGAGCGCCGCTGCCCCACGGGGGTGGGCAACGGCGCCCGGCACCGCTTCCGCCCGCGGCGCCCGCACGGCCCGCGGCCCCGGCGCCGCCGAGGCGTACGGCGCCTCCGTCCCCCGGCCCGCCGCCGGCCTCCCGCTCCACCGATCGGTTGTCCCGCAAACGCCGCCGGGGTCGTCGGTACGTGCACTACTGTGCGTCGGATGCCCGCGCGGTGTGCGGGCCGGGCCGGAACGGAGATGGTGCGCGCCATGGTTCTGCTGACTCCCCCCGGGCCGCTGGTGGCGGCCGACTGGCTCGCGGAACGGCTCGGCCGGCCCGGCCTGGTGGTGCTCGACGCCAGCGTCGGGGCGTACCGCGGCATCCGGCGGCCGATCCCGGGCGCCCGGGAGTTCGACATCGACGGCGCGCTCTCCGACCTCTCGGACCCGCTGCCGCACACCATGCCCGCCCCGGAGCAGTTCGAGCGCGTGATGCGGGCGCTCGGGGTGCACGAGGACAGCGTGGTGGTGGTCTACGACAACGCGGGCATCTACTCCAGCGCCCGCGCCTGGTGGATGCTGCGCGCGATGGGCTTCGACCGGGCCGCCGTCCTCGACGGCGGGCTGCCCGTCTGGGAGGCCGCCGGACTGCCGCTGGCGGAGGCGGGCGCCGAGGAGGAGCCGCCCGCGCCGGGAGCGTTCACGGCGAGGCCCCGCCCGGGGCTGCTGGTGGACCGCCACGCGGTGGCCGGGGCACTGGCCGACGACGCCTGCGCGGTGCTCGACGCCCGCAGCCGCGAGCGCTACAGCGGCCGGGTCGAGGAGCCCCGGCCGGGCCTGCGCCGCGGCCACATCCCCGGCGCGGTGAACCTGCCCTTCCCGGACCTCCAGGAGGACGGCCGGATGCGGCCCGCCGGGGAGCTGAAGGCCCGGATCACGGCCGCGGCCGGCGGCCGGGAGAAGCTGGTCCTCAGCTGCGGCTCCGGGGTCACCGCCTGCGTCCTGGCCCTGGGCGCCGAGCTGGCCGGCTACCGCGACGTCGTCGTCTACGACGGCTCGTGGAGCGAATGGGGCCGCCCGTCCGACCTCCCGGTGGAACAGGGCCCCGGGCCGCGCTGACCCGTGCCCGGGACGCCACCCGCGGCCGGGCCACGGTCGGCGTACGGGTCGGCGTACCGGGCATGCGAAAAGCCCCGGAGAGTGATCTCTCCGGGGCCTTCCCGCTGGTGCCAGGGCCGGGCCGAGGCGGCGACCTTCCGCTTTCAGGCCGGGCCGGGCGGTTGACATTGCCTGGCCCGGGCGACCGTGCCGTCCATGGAAGGCCGCAGTGGGATGCCACCGTCCGGGGCGGTCGGCCTCGGCGCCGATCGGCGCCGCACGTCGCCATGCTCCTGATGGATCGAGTCGAGGACCGTCCCGCCCCCGCGCCGGTCGGCGTCCGAGTCGACCGGTGTGCCGAGGGTCACAACAGGAAGAGCTTGGAGAAAGGCGTGGGGAGCCGCTCCACCCGTGAGCCGAAGTCGACGAGCACGGCGATCTCGCCGTCGCCTTCGGCGCCGATGACGCGGCCGAGGCCGTACTCGTCGTGCGTCACACGGTCTCCGACGGCGAATTGCTTGGGCGGCGGCGGGGCCGGAGCCCGTCGGAAGGGGCTGGTGGGCAGGTGGCGCCGGGGCGCGGCTGGATTCGTCATTTCGGCCAGTATGCGCCCGATTTCGACGGAGTGGGCGGCTCGAGCCGCCGAATATTTTTGGATCTCGGCCGGCGGGCGTGAACGACGGTGCGCACTCCCGGCGAACGGGGGAGCCGCGGGCACGGACGAGCGCCTGACGCCATCGCCGGTCGGGGCCGCGTGGGTGAACCGGCCGAGGAGAACTCCCCCGTTACGGTCCGGACCCTGCTACAGTCGTGGTAGTTGCAGTTGTGGTTCCCATGAACTTTGTGTGCGCCTGCTGGTTGTGACCGCAGGTGCATTTTGTTTCCCGGCCATTCCCCGGGTGGGTCATCATCGCGGCGACGCGGAACTTGCTCCCTGTGAGTTTCGGACGACCCATTCGAAGGATATTTTTATGGCTAACGGCACTGTGAAGTGGTTCAACTCGGAAAAGGGCTTCGGCTTCATCGAGCAGGATGGCGGCGGTCCTGACGTGTTCGCCCACTACTCGAACATCAACGCCAACGGCTTCCGTGAGCTGCTCGAGGGCCAGAAGGTCGAGTTCGACGTCACGCAGGGCCAGAAGGGCCCGCAGGCGGAGAACATTCGCCCGCTCTAGTACTTCCCGCTGCTCGGCCTCTGCCAGGCAGCCCGGGCCTGCACCGCGCACTCGCACGGTGCGGGCCCTTCGGCTTTTCACGGGGATCGGCCCGGGCCCCAAGGCTCCTCGGCCTTGCCGCCGACCGCCATTCCGGCGCTTCTGCTACGCAGGTCCGCGCCCGGATGGACCGTGCAGCCGTGGGGATCCCCGGTCGACGTTCCACCGCTGGTCACGTGCGCGTTGACGAGGTGTGAGGGCGTACTGCTCCACCGTCCACGCACTGCTCCTCGAAGTCCCGGCCCGTTCTTGCGAGTTTCACGCGGTCTCACGCCGCGGAGCCTTCCAGGTGGTGTGCCGCTCCCAGGAAGGTTCCGCATGATGCGCTCCACCGGTTCTTCGAACAGGACTTCCGGCCCGATCCCGCCGGCCGCCGGCCGCCGACACACGGTCGCTCCCCCGTCCGGCACCACCTCGGCGCTGCCCCCGGTCGGGTCGTTCGACGAAATGGACCTGCCGAGCGCGCTGCTTGCGACGCTGAGCCGGCAGGGCGTCACCACGCCGTTCCCGATCCAGGCCGCAACGCTGCCGAACTCGCTGGCGGGTCGCGATGTCCTGGGGCGCGGACGCACGGGCTCCGGCAAGACCCTCGCCTTCGGGCTGCCGCTGTTGGCCCGTACCGCCGGACGCCGGGCCGAGCCGCGCCGACCGCTGGCCCTGATCCTGGTGCCCACCCGTGACCTCGCCCAGCAGGTCGCCGACGCCCTCCTCCCCTTCGCCCGCTCGGTACGGCTCCGGCTGGCCACCCTCGTGGGTGGCATGCCGATCCACCACCAGGCACTGGCGCTGAACCGCGGGGCCGAGGTCGTCGTCGCCACCCCCGGTCGGCTTGCAGACCTGGTTCAACGAGGCGACTGCCTGCTCGACGACATCACCGTCACGGTCCTCGACGAGGCCGACCAGATGGCCGACATGGGATTCCTCCCGCAGGTCACCGCGCTGCTCGACATGGTCGACGCGGACAGTCAGACGATGCTGTTCTCCGCCACCCTCGACCGCAACGTCGACCGCCTGGTGCATCGCTTCCTCACGGACCCGGTCACCCACTCGGTGGACCCGCCGGCGGCCGCGGTCAGCACGATGGATCACCACGTGCTGCACGTCCAGAACTCCGACAAGCGCTCCGCCGTTGCCCACATCGCGTCCCGTGACGGTGGCGTGATCATGTTCACCGAGACCAGGAACGGAGCCGACCGCCTGGTGGAGGACCTGCTGGCCAACGGGGTGAAGGCAGCCGCGCTGCACAGCGGCAAGTCGCAACCGCAGCGCACCCACACTCTGGAGCAGTTCCGCGCCGGCGCGGTCACCGCGCTGATCGCCACCAACGTCGCCGCCCGCGGCATCCACATCGACGGCCTCGACCTGGTCGTCAACGTCGATCCTCCGGCCGACCACAAGGACTACCTGCACCGCGGCGGCCGTACCGCCCGCGCCGGCGAGTCCGGCACGGTCGTCACCCTCGTGCTGCCCAACCAGCGCCGAGGGACGGCGCGCATGATGGCCGCCGCCGGCATCACCCCCGAGTCCGCCCGTGTCCGGCCCGGCGACGAAGCACTCGCCCGGATCACCGGTGCGCGCGTACCCACCGGAGTGCCCGTGGTGGTACCCGACCTTGCGGACGAACACCCCCGCCGCGCCGCCGGTCGCAATCGCGGCGCTCGCCCCGCGTCGGGCGTCCGAAGGGCCCAGGAGGCCCCGGGGCGCCGCGGCGGCCCGCCCCCGCGGTCCCCACGCGGTGCATGAGCGGGACGGCCGCCGGGCGACGGGGAGGCGGGTCCGCCGTCCCCGGCGCCGGGAGTCCGACGACTTCACGAAGGTCGGCCGGCGAATGCGCGGGATCGATCCGCCCTTCGGGAAGTCCGAGCTCGTACGCCACGTACTCGGCGTCCCGGGAGGGAGTGGCCGTCCGCCGCCGCGTTGGCGTCGGACGGGGTGAAAAATGCCCTCGAAGCGAGCTGCTTCGAGGGCATCGTGCCTGGTCAGGCGATGTGGCCAGGGCCGGGGTCGAACCGGCGACCTTCCGCTTTTCAGGCTGCGCGGTTGACGCTCCTCGTGCCCGGCTGAAGGCGCTTTCGGTCCCAGGGGGGTGCTCGGCCGGGTGCCGATGTGCGCCGCTGTTGGCATACGCGTTGGCATACGCATCGGCCACGGCAGGAAGACATGTCGAGAGTGGGAGACCGTGGCCGGACCGCATCTGACAGCGTCGTGGTCCCCATCTCTGCTCACAGTGAGGACCGAATGCCGCGCCCCAGTCGCCATGGTGATGGTGGCGGCCTAGCGTGGAGGAGCCCAGGTCGCTCCCAGCCGATGGCTGGCACCGGGGGCCTGCTGTCCGGCCCCCCTATGACGTGTCGGCGACAGGGCTCCGTGGAACAGCCGCGTACCCAAACATCACCGGTTCTCGCGCCTGCTGGTGCGACGGAGGCCAGAATGTCGCAGTCATCCTGGGGTGAGTACAGGCCGGGCCAGAGGTTCCCCGGGGTCATCGGGCGGACCACTGATGAGTCGATCCCGGCGTGGCCGCAGCCGGTGCGAGCGGTGCCGGGCGCGCCGAACGTGCTGATGATCGTGCTGGACGACACCGGGTTCGGACAGTTCGGCTGCTACGGGAGCCCGATCGAGACGCCGAATCTGGACTCGCTGGCGGCGGGTGGGCTGCTGTACAACAACATGCACACGACCGCGCTGTGTTCGCCGTCGCGTTCGTGCATTGTGACGGGCCGCAACCACCATGCCAACGGGATGGCGGCGATCACGGAGCTCGCCACCGGCTACCCGGGCTACAACGGGCAGATCCCGTTCGAGAACGGGTTCCTCTCCGAGATGCTGCTGCAGCACGGCTACAACACGTACATGGTCGGCAAGTGGCACCTGATGCCCTCGGAGCAGGAGTCGGCCGCGGGCCCGTACGACCGGTGGCCGCTGGGGCGGGGCTTCGAGCGGTTCTACGGGTTCCTGGGCGGGGATTCCAGCCAGTGGTACCCGGACCTGGTCTACGACAACCACCAGGTCGAGCCGCCGGCCACCCCGGAGGAGGGCTACCACCTGACCGCGGATCTGGTCGAGCGGGCGATGTCGTTCATCGCCGACGCCAAGCAGGTCGCCCCGGACAAGCCGTTCTACCTGCACTTCTGCCCCGGTGCGACGCACGCCCCGCACCATGTGCCCAAGGAGTGGGCGGATCGCTACCGGGGGCGGTTCGACGCCGGCTGGGAGGCCTACCGCGAGCGGACCTTCGCCCGGCAGAAGGAGCTCGGCGTCGTACCGGCGGACGCGGAGCTGTCGCCGCATGATCCGGACGTGCCCACGTGGGAGTCGCTCACGCCCGAAGCGCGGCGCCTGGCCGCGCGGATGATGGAGGTCTACGCCGGGTTCCTCTCCCACACCGACCACCACATCGGGCGGCTGCTGGACTTCCTGAAGGAGACCGGCGAGTTCGACAACACGCTGATCATGGTGGTCTCCGACAACGGGGCGAGCGCCGAGGGCGGGGTGACCGGAACCACCAACGAGCTGCAGTTCTTCAACAACGCGCCCGAGACGCTGGAGGAGAGCCTGGCGCGGATCGAGGAGATCGGCGGCCCGGCCACGTTCAACCACTACCCATGGGGCTGGACCTGGGCGGGCAACACACCGTTCAGGCGGTGGAAGCGGGAGACCTACCGTGGCGGCGTCAGCGACCCGTTCCTCGTCCACTGGCCCGCCGGCATCCAGGCCCGCGGCGAGGTCCGCGGCCAGTTCGCGCACATCATCGACATGGTCCCCACCGTCCTGGACGTGCTCGGCATTGAGCCGCCCGCCACCATCCGGGGCGTCACCCAGTCGCCCCTGCACGGGGTCAGCTTCGCGCACACCTTCGACGACGCAGCCGCGCCGACCCGCCACCGCACCCAGTACTACGAGATGCTCGGCCACCGGGCGATCGACCACAACGGCTGGCGCGCGGTCTGCCCCTGGCCCGGCCCCAACTTCACCGAGGCCGAGCGGCCCTTCGGCACCCCCATCACCATGGCGGACCTGGACGACCTCGACGCCCACCACTGGGAGCTCTACCACGTCGACGAGGACATCGCCGAGACCCGCAACCTCGCCGAGGAGCACCGCAGCAAGCTCATCGAGATGATCGCCCAGTGGTACGTGGAGGCCGGCAGGTACAACGTGATGCCGATCGACGGCAGCGTCCTGCAGCGCATCATGACCGAGCGCCCGCAGATCACCGAGGCCCGCACCAGCTACACCTTCCGTCCCGGCACGCAGGCCTTGCCGGCCGCGGTCGCGCCCCGGGTCCTCAACCGCCCGCACAGCGTCACCGCCGACGTCGAGATCCCGCCCGGCGGCGCGCAGGGCGTCCTGCTCTGCCAGGGCACCAACGCCGGCGGCTGGTCCCTCTACCTCAAGGACGGCCACCTCCACTACGCCCACAACTACGTCCAGCGGACCCTGCACCACGTGACCTCCAGCGAGAGCGTGCCCGAGGGGCGGCACACCCTGCGCTTCGAGTTCGAGCCCACCGGCGCCCCGGACATCGCCCATGGCAAGGGCGCATCCGGCCAGGCCCAGCTGTACATCGACGGGCGCCTCGTCGGCGAGACCGATATGCCGGTCACCACCCCGATCGCCTTCAACCCCGGTGGCATGGCCTGCGGCGCCAACCCGGGATCGGCCATCACCCCCGACTACCAGGCACCGTTCCGCTTCACCGGCACCCTTCACAGCGTCACCGTCGACCTGTCCGGCGACCTCATCGTCGACGCCCCCAGCGAGATGCGCATGCACATGGCCCGCCAGTAGGGCCTCCGCCCACCCGGGGCCTGCTGCCGGTCAGTCCACGCCGTCCAGCAGCAGGCCCAGCCGGATGTCGAACCAGGCCTGCTCCTGCCGCCAAGCCAGTGCAGCCCCCACCAGGAGTCGACTCAGCCCGCCGACCGTGTACGACCGCCATGGCCGGCCGTTCAGGAACTCCACCACCGCGGCGACGCACTCCTCCTGCGGAAGGCCGTGCGGGCCGGGACGGTGAGACACCTGCTCGGCGTCCATCGCGGCCAGCGCACGGCGGCAGAGCGACACGGTGGTGAACGACTGCCACGCGAACGGCGCCAACGTCGCGTGCACGACCGCCACCCGAACATCGTCAGCGCGAACCGACACAGCCATCGAAAGCACCTCCCTACTGCCGCCTGGCCTGCGCCGTTGGAGCACCGGCCGCGCCGTGGTCGGCGCGCCCCGGCCATCCCAGTCAAGTTAGTGTGCGGCTTCCGCCGGACCGGAGCGGCGTGACGTTGGTTACGTTGCCGCTGAGCGCCAAGCGCGCCAACGGAGACGGCAGCATCACCTACCTGAAGAGCCGCGCTCTGTTCCAAGGCCGGTCTACGTGACCACCACTTCCGGCGTTCCCAAGCGGGTCGCCGTCTACGGCAAGACGCGGGACGACGTCCGGGAGAAGATCACGACCTTCCAGGCTCAGGACAACCAGGGCATCCCGACGCCGGATACCAACGTGAAGATGGCGAACTACTTGGCGTACTGGCTGGCTACCGTTGCTGCGCGAACGGGTGGGACAAGGCCCGCAAGGAGCCGAGGTGCTGCGAGGCGGGGGAGTGCTGCAACACGCGGCTCTCCCGCCGGATGGTGCAGTCGATCCACGCCGTCCTGCGGAACGCGATCGAGAACGCCGTCCGTGAGGAGCTGATTCTCCGGAACGTCGCCAAGCTGGTTCAGGTGCCGACGCCCGACTACGGCACTGGGAAGGGCCTCACGGTGCCGCAGGCGCGGCTTCTGCTGAAGGCGGCGAGCGCGGACCGGCTGCACGCGCTGTACGTGCTGGCGCTGGCCATGGGGATGCGGCGCGGCGAGCTGGTCGGACTCCACTGGTCGGCGGTCGACCTGGAGCGGGGGACGCTGATCGTGTCGAGCAACCTTCAGCGCGTGGATGGCAGCCTTCAGCTCGGGCCGACCAAGACGGCTTCCTCGCTCCGGACGCTGCCGCTCCTGCCTCTGGTGCTGACGGCTCTCCGAGAGCACCAGGAGAGGCAGGCCCAGGAGCGCGCGGCGGCCGGCGACCGGTGGAAGGACTCGGGGCTGGTGTTCACCAGCCGGGTCGGGACCGCGATCGAGCCGGACAACCTCCGGCGGAGCTGGTACCCGCTCCGGGATCGGCTCGGGCTCACGCTCCGGTTCCACGACCTCCGGCACACCTGCGTGACCCTGCTGCTGGACCTCGGGGTCCCGCCGCACATCGTCCGGCAGATCGCCGGCCACAGCGACATCGGGGTGACCATGAAGGTCTACGCCCATGCCTCGCTGGACGAGCAGCGGAAGGCCCCCGGCTCGCTCAGCGAGCGGTTCGCCTGAGTCGTTGGCATACCGGTTGGCATACGTGGCACGAAAAAGCCCCCGCAGCGCGATGCGCTCGGGGGCTTTGTGCTGTTCAGCACTGGTGGCCAGGGCCGGGGTCGAACCGGCGACCTTCCGCTTTTCAGGCGGACGCTCGTACCAACTGAGCTACCTGGCCGTACTGCACCGTCTCTTGCGAGACGAGCGATCCCGACGGGACTTGAACCCGCGACCTCCACCTTGACAGGGTGGCGAGCTAACCAACTGCTCCACGGGACCTGGTGCGGAAAAATTCCGCTCAGGCCTTGCGGCACTGCACTGTACTACGGTAACGCGTGCCCCCAACGGGATTCGAACCCGTGCTACCGCCTTGAAAGGGCGGCGTCCTGGGCCACTAGACGATGAGGGCTTGCGGCCCCCCGGGCTGTTATCCAGCGTTCGGGGACGTCGAGAAGCATATGGGATGCCGGGCGGGAACACCAAAACGGTTTCCGCCGCCGTGTCCGGTGTCGCGCTCCCGGGCCGGTCCGGACCCGGGCGGCGGGCGGTCAGGACCAGCCCAGCTCGTGCAGCTCGTGGTCGTCGAAGCCGAAGTGGTGGGCGACCTCGTGGATCACCGTGGTCCGCACCTCGTCGACGATCTGCTCGTACGACTCGCAGTACCGCAGCGTGGGACCCATGTAGATGATGATCCGGTCGGGCAGCACCCCGGCGTACCACTCGCCGCGCTCGGTGAGCGGGGTGCCCTCGTAGAGTCCGAGCAGGTCGGGGGCGGACGGGTCCGGCTCGTCCTCGACGAAGATCGCGACGTTGTCCATCATCGCCGCGAGCTTCGGGGGGATCTGGTCGAGGGCGTCGGCGACCAGCGTCTCGAACTCGTCCCGGGTCATCTCCACCGCCTCATTGTCGGGTGTGCGGTGACGGTGTGCCAGGTGATCGGCGGGGGTGATTCACTTGAGTGTGCGCTCGGACCCGGCAGACGGAGTCGCGGCGCCGCCGCGGGAGTCCGCCGGCGGCCGTCCGCCGGTGCTGCGCGGGCAGGGCCCGACCATTGCCGTGGTGGCACTGGGGGGCGCACTCGGCGGCTCCGCGCGGTACGCGGCCGCGCTTGCCTGGCCGACCGGGACGGACGCCTTCCCGTGGACGACGCTGCTGGTCAACACCCTGGGCTGCGGCGTGATCGGCGTCTTCATGGTGCTGATCACCGAGCTCGGCACACCGCACCCGCTGCTCAGGCCCTTCTTCGGCACGGGCGTCCTGGGCGGCTTCACCACCTTCTCCACGGCCACCGTCGAGGTGCAGAGCCTGGTCGACCACGGCGCACCGGCCCGCGGGCTGGCCTACCTCGCGGCGACCGTCCTGGCCGCGCTCGGCTCGGTCTGGGTCGCGGCCGCGCTGACCAGGCGCCTGTTCGTCCGGCGGCCGGTGTGAGCCGGGCACCCGGCCCGGCAGTCGGGAGGACGGCATGACCAGGCTGAGGGGCACCGCACTGCGGCTGACCGTGCTGGTCGGCGAGAACCACCGCCACCGCTCGCGGCCGCTGTACACCGAGGTGGTGCACCGCGCGCACGCCGCGGGCCTGGCCGGCGCGAGCGTGTTCCGCGGGATCGAGGGCTTCGGCGCCTCCTCGATGATCCACACCGCCCGGCTGCTCTCGCTCGGCGAGGACCTGCCGGTGGCCGTGGTCGTGGTGGACGCGGCGGAGCGGATCAGGGCCTTCCTGCCGCAGCTGGAGGACCTGCCCGGGCTCGGGCTGGTGCTGCTCGACGAGTGCGAGGTCGTCCGGGGTGCGGGCGACGGGGAGGACCGCCGGTGACCTGGCTGCTGGTGATCGCCGGCGCGGCCGTCGGCGCCCCGCTGCGCTACCTGACCGACCGGGCCGTGCAGTCCCGGCACGACTCGGTGTTCCCCTGGGGCACGTTCACCGTGAACGTGGCCGGCTGCCTGGTGCTCGGGCTGCTCACCGGTGCCGCAGCCGCCGGCGAGGCCTCCACCGACCTCCGGCTGCTGCTCGGCACCGGGCTGTGCGGGGCGCTCACCACCTACTCGACGTTCTCGTACGAGACGCTGCGGCTGGCGCAGGCCGGTGCCCGCTTCCTGGCCGCCGCGAACGTCGCCGGGAGCGTGCTGGCGGGGCTCGGCGCGGCGTACGCGGGGACGGCGCTGGCGCACGCGTTCTGGGGCTGAGCCCGAAGAGGCGCGGGGCCGTGTCCGCCGGGGTGTCCCGCGCGTTGGGCACCGGAGGGCAGTGGGCCCGGGTGGGCGGCGAGAGGTGGCTCGGGTGGTGGCTCGGGTGAGGACCGGAGTGTCGGCGGGCGGCGCGAGGCGCCGGCGCGCGGTGGCGGGTGCCGTGATGGCGGCGCTCGCCGGGCTGGGGCTCAGCGGGTGCATGGCGGTCGGCGCCGGGTCGGCCGAGCTGCAGTCCAGCGACCGGCAGGCCGGGCAGGGTGATGCGGCGGGCGGCTCCGGCGCCCCCGGCGCGCGGCCGGCCGACGGGAAGCACGCGCCCCGCGGCGGGGCGCTGCCGTCCGCCGCGGGGCGGACGGGGGCGGCGTCCTCCGGGGCGGCGGCCGGCAGCGCGGGCGCGGCGCAGTCCGAGGCCGTCCTGCCGGAGCCCGGGCCGTCCGCCTCGGTGCCGGCCAACCGCAGCGTGGAGACCCCGGCCCCGCCCCCCTCGCCGTCCGCCCCGGCGCCCTCCGCCACGTCCGCGCCGGAGCCGTCCGGGAGCGCCACGTCCGCGCCGTCCGACCCGGGGCCGCTCCCCAGCCTCCCCGGTTCCTCCGGCTCCGGCGGTGGATCACCCGACCATTGACCGGCTGGCCAGCGCGTTTGCCTCCGATCCCCAGGCTCCTCTATGGTGGTAGATCGTTCGTTTGATCCATTTGACTGGCGCCTCCATTCCCAAACCGGCGCCCTTGGCGCGTTCCGGCGATCCGTGGCTGACCGCATAGAGGCGGTTGTGAAACAGAACCCCGGACTTTGGCGCGTGCCACTTCCGGAAGGTTTTGCATGTCTCTCGTTGACGACGCCCGCTTCGCCATGCCCGCGAACGGTCTCGACGCCGCCGACACCACCGACACCACCGAGCTGCTCGACGCCGTCGAGCCTGCCGACGCGGACACCGACACCGACACCGCGAGTGCCGAGCCCACCATCACCTTCGGTGACCTGGGCCTGCCGGACGAGGTCGTCCGCGCCCTCGCCAAGCGCGGTGTCACCACGCCGTTCCCGATCCAGGCCGCGACCATCCCGGACGCCCTGGCCGGCAAGGACGTGCTGGGCCGCGGCCGCACCGGCTCCGGCAAGACCCTCAGCTTCGGCCTGCCGCTGCTGACCCGCCTCGCCGACGGCGAGCGCACCCGCGCCAAGCACCCCCGCGGCCTGATCCTCGTCCCGACCCGCGAGCTGGCCATGCAGGTCGCCGACGCCCTGGAGCCGTTCGGCTCGGTGCTCGGCCTCAAGCTCAAGGTGGTCTGCGGCGGCACCTCGATGTCCAACCAGATCTACGCCCTGGAGCGCGGCGTCGACGTCCTCGTCGCCACCCCGGGCCGCCTGCGCGACCTGATCAACCGCGGCTCCGCCAAGATGGACGACGTGCAGATCGCCGTCCTCGACGAGGCCGACCAGATGGCCGACATGGGCTTCCTGCCCGAGGTCACCGAGATCCTCGACCTGGTGCCGGCCGGCGGCCAGCGCCTGCTGTTCTCCGCCACGCTGGAGAACGAGATCGACACCCTGGTGAAGCGCTACCTGAACAACCCGGTCACCCACGAGGTCGACCCGTCCGCCGGCGCGGTCACCACCATGACCCACCACATCCTCGTGGTGAAGCCCAAGGACAAGGCGCCGATCACCAACGCGATCGCCGCCCGCAAGGGTCGCACCATCATCTTCGTCCGCACCCAGATGGGTGCCGACCGCGTCGCCGAGCAGCTCGTCGAGGCCGGCGTGAAGGCCGACGCGCTGCACGGCGGCATGACCCAGGGCGCCCGCACCCGCGTCCTCGGCGACTTCAAGGACGGCTACGTCAACGTGGTCGTCGCCACCGACGTCGCCGCCCGCGGCATCCACGTCGACGGCATCGACCTGGTGCTGAACGTCGACCCGGCCGGCGACCACAAGGACTACCTGCACCGCTCGGGCCGCACCGCCCGCGCCGGCCGCTCCGGCACCGTCGTCACCCTGGTGCTGCCGCACCAGCGCCGCGGCGTCTTCCGCCTGATGGAGGACGCCGGCGTCGAGGCCTCCCGCCACATCCTCGACCACGCCTTCGACGCCGAGGTGGCCAAGATCACCGGCGCCCGCTCGCTCGTCGAGGTGCAGGCCGAGTCGGCCGCCGGTATCGCCGGTGCCGCCGAGCGCGAGGTCGCCGACATGACCCGCCAGCTGGAGCGCGCCCAGCGCCGCGCCACCGAGCTGCGCGAGGAGGCCGACCGCCTGGCCGCCCGTGCCGCGCGCGAGCGGGCCGCCCTCGGCATCGAGGACGAGCCGGCCGAGGAGGCCGCCGAGACCGCGGCCGAGACCGCCCCTGCGGCGGAGACCGCCGAGGCGCCCGTCGCGGCCGCCGAGCCCGAGCGCACCGCCTCCTACCGCGAGGCGCGCAGCGAGCGCCCGGCGTACACCCGGGACCGCGACCGCGACCGCCCGTCCTTCGGCCGTGACCGGGACCGGGAGCGTCCGTCCTTCGGCCGCGACCGTGACCGTGACGACCGGGGCGGCCGTTCCTTCGGTGACCGTGACCGTGACCGTGAGCGCGGCGGCTTCAACCGCGACGACCGCGGTGGCTTCAACCGTGATGACCGGGGCGGCCGTTCGTTCAACCGTGACGACCGGGGCGGCCGTTCCTTCGGTGACCGTGACCGTGAGCGCGGTGGCTTCAACCGCGACGACCGCGGTGGCTTCAACCGTGATGACCGGGGCGGCCGTTCGTTCAACCGTGACGACCGGGGCGGCCGTTCCTTCGGTGACCGTGACCGTGAGCGCGGTGGCTTCAACCGCGACGACCGCGGTGGCCGTTCCTTCGGCGACCGTCCGGCCCGCTCCTTCGGCGACCGTCCGTCCTTCGGTGACCGCGACCGCGGCAGCAGCAGCAGCCGTCCGTTCGCCCGCCGCGACGACCACCGCTCCGGTGGCCGCCCGCAGGGCTTCGGCCGGGACGACCGCGGCGGCCGTACCTTCAACGACCGCGACCGTGACCGCGACCGCGGCGGCTTCAACCGCGACGACCGCAAGCCGCGCTGGAAGAACTGACGCCCCTGCGGCGTGAGGCCGGGCCCGCTCCACTTCGGTGGGGCGGGCCCGTCCGCGTTCCCGGTCCGATTCCGTGGCACGTTGTTCTCCGATTGAGAATAATCGGTGGCGGGCGGGCCCTGCCGCGCGTAGCGTCACCGCCATGAGTCGAATGCATCATGTGGCGGTCGAGAACGAGGCGATCGCCGAGCGGGGGAGCTACCGGACGCGCGAGGGCGCGGAGGTGGAGATCGGGCCGCTGCTGGCCGCGGCCCGGGCGGGCACGGTCTCGTACGGGCCGGACGAGGCGCCGGGCCGCGGGGCGGGCCGGTACACGGGGGAGATGGAGGTCACCGCCGAGGGCAGCATCCAGGCGGGCGAGCGGCTGGTGCGGGAGGGCGGCGAGCACGTCGCCGTGCTGAACTTCGCCTCCGCGCGCAATCCGGGCGGCGGCTACCTGCGCGGCGCCAAGGCCCAGGAGGAGGACCTCTGCCGCAGCGCGCTGCTCTACCAATGCCTGCTGGAGGCCCCCGACTACTACGAGGCGCACCGGGCCTCGGCCGACCTGCGCTACAGCCACCGGGTGATCTGGTCGCCGCACGTCCCGGTGGTCCGCGGGCCCGGCGGGCTGCTCGCGGAGCCGTACACGCTGTCCTTCCTGACCTCGCCGGCGCCCAACGCGGGCCAGCTGGCGCTGCGTTCGCCCGGGCGACCGGTGGACGTGTCCGGGGTGCTCGCGGAGCGGGCCGGGCGGGTGCTCGCCGTGGCGGCCCGGCACGGTGTGCGCGAGCTGGTGCTGGGGGCCTGGGGGTGCGGGGTGTTCCGCAACGACCCGGCGGTGGTGGCCGAGGCGTTCGCCGGCGCGCTGGACGAGCACGGCGCCGCCTTCTCCCGGGTGGTCTTCGCGGTGTGGGACCGCTCCCCGGTGTCGGCGAACCGCGCCGCCTTCGAGGAGCGCTTCAAGACCGCCTGAGCCGCTTGCAGCAGTCGAAGGGCCGGCGTCAGGCGGAGCGGCGCGTGGCCAGGGCCGAGGCGGCGGCGACCACACCGGTCACCGCCAGGACGGACGGCCAGGCGCCGATCTTCTTGGCCAACGGGTGCGAGCCGCCGAAGGCCGCCAGGTACAGGCCGGTCAGCGCCGCTGCGGTGGCCGTGCCGGCCTGCCGCTGCCAGCCCACCGCCGCGGTGGCCCCGGCCGCGGCCAGCACCGCGCCGCCGAGCTCCCGGCGGCCGCTCCACCGTGCCGTGCCGTAGCCGCCGATCAGACCGACCGCCGCCACCGCCGTGCTCGGGACACCCGCCATCGCCGCTCTCCTCCGTCCGGGACGTGTCCTTCCGACCATAACCCGCCCCGGCCGGGCGCCCGCCGCTGGGCCCTGCGGCGGCCCGCCGGCCGCGCCCGGCGGCCCGAAGGTGATCGACGGCGCCGAAATGCCGCCCGCCGGCGGGCGAGTTGATCCATACTCGCGGCCGTGACCACTGCCACCGGGAGCACCACCGCAGGCGGCGAGGCCGAGCTGAGAGTCGGCCCGCTGGAGCTGTTCTTCGACCTCGTCTTCGTCTTCACCGTCACCCAGTTGACCGCCAGCCTGGCCCACCACCTCACCCCGGGCGGGCTGGTGCGGGTCCTGGTGATGCTGGCGGTGATCTGGTGGATGTACGACGCGTTCATCTGGCTCACCAATGCGATGCCGCCGTCCACCCATCCCCGGCGGGCGTTCCTGCTGCTGGGCATGGTCGGGTTCCTCGTCGTCTCGCTGGCCGTCCCGCACGCCTTCGACGGCAGCGGCGCCGCCTTCGGCTGGGCGTACCTGCTGGTGGTCGCCGTGCACACCGGGATGTTCGCGGCGGCCGGGGTCGCCCGCGGGCCGGTGCTGCGGATGGGCGGGCTGAACCTGGTCAACGCGGCGCTGGTGGTGGTCGGCGGCTACCTCGAGGGCTCGGCCCAACTGGCGCTGTGGACGGTCTCGCTGGCCGTGCAGATCGTCATCCCGTACCTGGTCGACCTGCCGCAGTTCCACCTGCGGTCCGACCACTTCGTCGAGCGGCACGGGCTGGTGGTGATCGTCGCCTTCGGCGAGTCGGTCGTCGCCCTGGGTGCCGGCGCGGCCGGCCACGAGGAGCTCACCCCGGCCCCGGTGAGCGCGGCGGTCTGCGCGCTCGCGGTCTGCTTCGGCCTCTGGTGGGCGTACTTCGGGCACGACGACGACGAGCGGGCCGTGCGGTACATGGAGGTGCTGGACGACGCCCGGCGCAACCGGATCGCCATCCGGGTCCACAACATCGGGCACTACGCGCTGCTGCTCGCCGTGATCCTCTTCGCGGCGGGCGCCGAGTCGGGCGTCGCCCGTCCCACCGCGGTCCTCGGGACGGGCGAGGCCGCGGTGCTGGCCGCCGGCCCGGCGCTGTTCCTGCTCGCCAACACGGGCATCCGGTACACCTTCGGCCTGCGGCCGCTGCTGCCCCGGGCGGTGGCGGCGGGGCTGGTCGCAGCCACCGTGCCGGTCGGCACCCGGGTGTCCGCGCTCGTCCAGATCGCTGCGATCGCGGTGCTGATGGCGGCCGCGTTCGCCTGGGAGGAGCGCCGCCGACCCGCCCGCGGCCGATAGTGCCCACGGCGGGCCGGCGGCGGCCTGTCAGTGACTCAGCAGCGCGCGCAGGGTGGTGAGTTCGTCCTCGGTGACGCCGTGGGCGAGCAGGTAGCCGTCGACCGAGCCGTGCATCTCGCGCATCCGGGCGAGCGCGGCGAGCAGGTTCTCCGCCTCCACGGGGTGCGAGAGCTGCTCGTCGCCGTTCTCGTCGATGTACGGGACGGGGCCGTTGTCCAGACCGAGGTGGACGTTGGAGCGGAGGAAGTCCGCCACGATCTCCTCCTCGGAGAGCCCGGCGAGGTGGTGCAGCACGGCGATGGTCAGGCCGGTGCGGTCCTTGCCGACCGCGCAGTGCACGATCGCCGGCAGCCCGTCCGGCGCGGCCAGCCGCCGCACCGCGCCGGCGATCGCGTACCCGCCGGTCTCGGCCATGAAGACGTAGACGGACAGCGCCCCGGCGGGCCATTCGACGCCGGTCTCCGCCCGGTCGGGCAGCAGCGGCAGGTGGTGGTCCTCGTAGTCCAGGCCGTGCCGCTCGTCCGGCCAGCGGCTGCGCTCGGTGGAGGTCCGCAGGTCGACGACCACGCGGACGCCGAGCGACTTGAGCGCCTGCGCGCCCTGCGGGGTGAGCAGGCTGAGGGTGCCGGAGCGGAACAGCACCCCGCTGCGGACGGTGCCCACCCCGGCGTCCCGGAAGTTCGGCACGTCCGGGACGGCGCGGTGCGGCCGGGACCGCTGGTAGTCGATCCGGGCGGGGATGTCGGCGGGGTGCCCGGCGGCGGTCGTCACGGCCGTGGCCGTGCCGGTGACGGCGGCGTCGGTGTCGGTGGCGGTGTCGGCGTCGAACTCGCTCTCGGTCATGAGCCCAACGGTAGGCCCGGCGGCCGCCCCGCCCGGCGCGGATCGCGAAACACGCCCCGGGCGGGTGTCACCGCCCGCCCGCGAGGTCCAGGAAGGCCCCGGTGGCGTAGGACGAGGCGGGCGAGAGCAGGAAGAGGATGCCCTCGGCGACCTCCTCGGGCTCCCCGCCGCGGCCCATCGGCAGCCCCGGCGCGACCCGGTCGACCCGGCCCGGCTCGCCGCCGAGCGCATGGATGCCGGTGTGGATCAGGCCGGGCCGCACCGCATTGACCCGGATGCCCTCGGCGGCGACCTCCAGGGCCAGCCCGCGGGTCATCGAGTCCAGGGCGCCCTTGGACGCCGCGTAGTCCACGTACTCGTTCGGCGAGCCGAGCCGGGACGCCGCAGAGGACACGTTGACGATCGCCCCGCCGCGCCCGCCGTAGCGGGTGGACATCCGGCGCACCGCCTCGCCCGCGCACAGGAAGGGGCCGGTGATGTTGGCCGCCCAGATCCGGGCCAGCCGGTCCTCGTCCAGTTCGTCGAGGCGGCACTGCCGCTCCAGGGTGCCCGCGTTGTTCACCAGGGCGGTGAGCGTGCCGAGTTGCTCGTCGACCGCCGCGAACAGCTCCTTCGCGCCGGCCGCCCGGCTGACGTCCGCGCGGACGGCGATCGCGGTGCCGCCCGCCTCCCGGATGCCGTCCACCACGGACTCCGCAGAGGCCCGGTCGCTGCGGTAGTTGACGCAGACCCGGTATCCGCGGGCCGCCGCGAGGCGTGCCGTGGCGGCGCCGATCCCGCGCCCGCCGCCGGTGACCACAAGGACGTCGTCGCTCATGGAGCCGACGGTAGCCGATCACCGTGAACTCCGGGACGCGACCGCCGCAGGACGGCACGATGGGGCCCATGACCGCGCACCCGGCCCCGGCCGACCCGAACGACCCGGCCTTCCTCGCCGCCGACGAGGTGATCGACCACGGCCACCCGGCGGTCCGCGCCCTCGCCCGCAGCCTGCGCGGGGCGACCGCGGAGGAGACGGCCCGCGCCCTGTACGAGCACGTCCGCGACGAGCTCCCGCACTCGGCCGACGTCGACCGCTGGAGCGCCGCCGTCCGGGCCTCCGACGTGCTCGCCGCGGGCGACGCCGTCTGCCACGGCAAGGCCCACCTGCTGGTCGCCCTGCTGCGCGCCGAGGGCATCCCGGCCGGCCTGTGCTACCAGCCGCTGAACGTGCTGCACGGGCTCGCCGCCGTCCGCCTGCCCGGGTGGGCGGACTGGGTGCGGATCGACCCGCGCGGCAACCGGCCGGGGATGGACGCCCGGTTCGCGACCGCGCCGGAGGACGAGCGGCTCGCCTACCCGGAGTTCCCGGTGCTCCCCGGGGTGCACGCCGCGGTGCCGCCCGCCCTCGCGGCGGCCCTGGCACGGGGTGTCCCGGGCAAGGCGTCCTTCGACCACATCCCCGTCGGACTCTGAGCCGGCCGCGAGGGGCCGCGACCGGGGCCGCGCTCAGCCGGCCGCGGCGCGCAGGGCGGCGATCTTCGGCGCCCGGCTCTTCGGGGAGTCGAGGCTGAAACCGCGCGCATCGCCGAGCTCGTCCCGGACGAACGCCTCGGTGCGGTCGATCGCCTCGCGCAGCGCCGCGTCCACGGGCACGTACAGCTGGTGCACGATCTCGCGCTGTTCCGGGTCGTACTCCCAGACGCCGACGATCCGGCCGCGGTCGGCCACGATGTGCGTCTGCGGGTCCGCCTCGGTGCCGAAGCTGCGCCCGGCCCGTCCGGCCGGGAGGGTCCGTCCGGCGTCCTCCGGCTCCAGCAGCCGCGGCAGGTCGCGGTGGAGCAGGTGGAGGCCGTCGATCCCGGCGAGCAGCGCGTACGAGGGCTCCTCGGGCGGGACGAAGGCCTCGAACTCGTCCACCAGGCCGGCGGGCAGCAGGAGGTCGGTGCCGGGCAGGGTGACCAGGTCGAGCGGGGCCAGCGCGGCCTTGGCGGTCGCCGCGGTGAAACCGGTGAACCACCGCAGGTGCCGGACGGCCGCCGGTGCCGCCCAGGCCAGGTAGCGCTCGGCGAGTTCGGCGGCCGAGCCCCGCACCGGCTGGTCCCACCGGACGTAGCCGTAACGCTGCTGGTCCAGGCGGCCGTTGACCGGCACCCGGCGGGCCTGGCCGCGGGCCTGCAGCAGCCCCAGGGCCAGCGGCAGCGTCGTCGACGTCCCGCGCTTGCGGCCCGCCTCCCCCAGTGAGCGGACGGCGCCGCCGGCCGCCTCGCGGATCGCCGCGGGCTCCAACGGGTCGTCGGGTGACAGTAACTGGCCGATGGTGAGGCAGAGCTTCTCGATCTCGTCCCGGGTGACGCCCAGGTGCTTCACCGCCGAGGCGATGTCGCCCTCCGGGGCGCCCGCGCCGGCGGCCAGGCCGAGCGCGAAGTCCTCCGCCGGCAGGACGTAGGTGCAGCCGCGGGCGGACGGCAGCTCGTGCACCTCCAGCGCGGCGACCGCGGCGTCCACCTCCTCCCGGTGCAGCCCGGCCCGGGCGAACAGGCCCAGGTACGGCGCCGCGCCGCCCACCGAGCGGGCCCAGCCGGCCGCCGCGAGCACCTCGGCGGCGGAGGCGCCCGCGTGGGCCCCGCCCGGGCCGCCCTCCAGCCACTGCCGGTGCGCCCACCAGGCCCGGAGCTTCGCCGTCGGGATCGCGCTGTTCGTCAGCCCACTCGCCATGCGCCCAGTATCGGCGGGTGTCGCGGCTGCCGGGCGGAGCGACGTGAGCACAATTCGCTCGCGTGCCGGGCGGGCCGCGCGGCAGACTGCGGCCCTGACCACTCCCGAGACCACTCCCGACGGACGGAGACCGCCCGTGCACGTCCTGCTCTCCGGCATCGTCGGCTCCACCGCCTACGGCCTCGCCCACCCGGGCTCCGACGTCGACCGGCTCGGCCTGTTCGCCGCGCCCACGGTCGACTTCCACGGCCTGCACCGGCCCGCCGAGTCGCACGTCACCACCGCGCCCGACCGCACCCTGCACGAGGCCGCCAAGTGGTGCCGGCTCGCCCTCGGCGGCAACCCCACCGCCTCCGAACTCGTCTGGCTGCCCGAGGACCTGTACGAGGTGCGCACCCCGTTGGGCGACGAACTGATCGGCATACGCCGCTCCTTCCTCAGCGGCCACGCCGTCCGCCGGTCCTATCTCGGCTACGCCACCCAGCAGTTCAGGAAACTGACGACCCGGGATGCTGCCGACCCGGTGGCCCGCGCCCGGGCCGCCAAGCACGCCAGGCACCTCGTCCGGCTGGTCGAACAGGGCCTGGCCCTGCACGAGAGCGGCGAGATCGTGGTGCGGCTGGCCGACCCGGAGCGGGTCCGCGCCCTCGGCGAGCAGTACGCCGAGCGGCCCGAGGACGCGGCCGGCCTGCTCGCCGCCGCGGAGGCCCGCTTCGACCGGCCCGGCGTGCTGCCGGAGGCGCCGGACGAGGCCCCGGCGGAGGCCTGGCTGCGCCGGGTGCGGGCCGCCCACCTGGAGTCGGCGGCCTGACCGCCGTCCGGGCGCGGGTTCGGGCGTCGGTTCGAGCCGCGGCGCGGCGCACAATCCCCTGGCGGCCCCCCGGGGATCACCGGGTAGGATCGGCCCCGGCGAGCGCTGTACCAGTGCGGACGCACGCCGACGGGCCGCTAGCTCAATTGGCAGAGCTGCGGACTTTTAATCCGTAGGTTCAGGGTTCGAGCCCCTGGCGGCCCACCAGTTGTCCCGAAGTCCGGCACCGGCTCCCGGTGCCGGACTTCGGCGTTCCGGCCCGCGGCCCGCCGGTCTCAGGCGCCGCCGCGGGCGGCGGTCAGCACCGGCCGCAGCAGGTCGAGGACGGCCGTCCAGCGGTAGGCGGCGCGGCCCTCGTCGGTGCGGGCCCGGTGCGGGACGGCGTCGCCGAACAGCACGCCCATCGCCCGCAGGCGCTCCAGGCTCGCCCCGTACGCGGGGTGGGCGGCCTGCGCCGCGTTGACGTACGGCTGTACCGCGGTGGGGGTGCCCAGCCCGTACGCCTCGCAGAGGATGCCGAGGGCGAGGGTGTCGGAGATGCCCGCGGCCCACTTGTTGACGGTGTTGAAGGTGGCGGGGGCGACGGCGATCGCGTCGGCCCAGGGCAGCGGCTGCGGGCTGCCGGGGGTGCGCCAGGCGGAGCGGACGGGGTGGCCGGTCCGTGCCTCCACGGCCTCGCGGTCGATGAAGCCGAGCGCGTGGGGAGTGGCGACGACGCCGACGCCCCAGCCCTCGTCGAGGGCGGCGGTGATCAGCGTGCCGACGTCGGAGGCGATGCCCGCGGCGCAGACGACGACGTAGAGGAAGGGCCGGTGCTGCTCGGTCAACCTGGGCTCCCTGGGCTCCGTGGCGGGTCGGTTCGGCGCCGGCGCGGTGCCCGCGCACAGGGGATCGTCCCCCGCCGGCGGTGCGTCGACCCGACCCGTGGCGGCGGGCCGGGACGACGGTGCGTCAGAGCTTGAACAGCGGCGGGAGCCAGGGCTTGTAGACCTTCAGCTGGTAGGCCATCGAAACGTCGTCGATCAGGAACGGCATCCGGTTCGCGGCGTCGTCGACGGTGAGGAAGGAGATGGTGGCGGTCTTCTCCTCCGAGGCGTAGAAGGCGCTCGGCAGGGTCACCGTGACCTTCTGGTACTCGCTGCTCGAGTCCTTGTTGGTGCGGGTGACGAGGGTGTACGGCGTGCCGTCCTGCGCGGTGGCCTCGACGGTGAGCTCGTGGTAGCCGAAGGTGGCCGGGGTCGGCGAGTCGAGCCGCATCCAGAAGGTGAGCACCGGCACCCGGAGGGCCGGGATCGTGACCTGCTGCGATATCCGGTCCATACCGGTGTAGCCGTGCCCGCCGAGCTCGGCCTTCCAGCTGCCCGAGCGGGCCGGCCGACCGGCCGAGTTGTTGATCACCTGGGCGCCGAACGGCGTCGAGAACGTGTTCCACCCAGTGGCGCCGGCCTCGAAGTCGGGGTTGGTCACAGCGGTCGGGGCCGCCTGGGCGGCGGGGGCGGTCAGCAGGCCGAGGGCGGCCGCGGCGACGACGGCGGAAGTGGCGATACGCGCCTTCCGGAATACGGTCTTCATGGTTCTCCTGCTCGTGGTGGACGCCCTGCACCGGCTGTCGGTGGCCGAGGGCGGTGCTCCTGCTGCGGCACCCGGCCGCGGAGCGAACATACCGTCAAGCACTGACTCCACCGGACTGGAACCGGTTCCCGATCTGACACCGCCTCATGAAGGTGCGGTGGTTCGTCCCCGTGCGGTGCGGACGCGGTCGCGGAGGGCCGTGCACACACCCCTTTCCGGGCACTTCTCCGGTGCCGTCCCGGCCGCTCCGGTGGCGGCCTCCGCCGGCACCGGGAAGGGTGGTGCGGGGAATGCCCCGTACGGCACGGGGTGGCACCCCGGCCCTGGGAGGCACCGAATGCCCGAGGTAACCACCCGCTACCGGTCCGGCACCCCGTGCTGGGTCGATCTGATGGCCAAGGACCAGCAGGCCGCCCTCGACTTCTACCGGGACCTGTTCGGCTGGCAGGGCGAGGTCGGCCCGGCCGAGTTCGGCGGTTACGCGATCTGCGCGCTGAACGGCCGCCCGGTCGCCGGCATCGCCCCGCTGATGGCCCCCGAGGGCGAGCCGCTGCCGCCCACCGTCTGGACGACCTACCTGGCCACCGACAACGCCGACGCCGCCCTCGCCGCGATCAACGCCGCCGGCGGCACCACCCTGATGCCGGCCATGGACGTCGGGAACGTCGGCCGGATGCTGGTCGCCAGCGACCCGACCGGGGCCGTCTTCGGGGTCTGGCAGCCGCTGGAGTTCATCGGCGCGGGCGTGGTCAACGAGCCCGGCGCCCTCACCTGGAACGACCTGCACACCAGCGACCCCGAGGCGGCCTCCGCCTTCTACTCCGCCGTCTTCGGCGTCGAGGTCGCACCCATCGACGGCATGCCCGACTACCGCGGCATCCACGTCGACGGCCGCGCGGTCGGGGGCGTCGTCGGGCTGCAGGACGACCCGCCCGGCACCCCCTCGCACTGGCGGGTCTGGTACGCCGTCGACGACACCGACAGCACCGTCGACGCCCTGGTGAAGGCCGGCGGCACGGTGCTCGCCCCGCCCTCGGACGGCCCGGCCGGCCGGGTCGCGCTGGTCGCCGACCCGCAGGGCGCCGCCTTCGCCGTGATCACCGCGGCGGCCCCGGCCGCCTGAGGCCCGACGGCCGCCCGTTCGCGACGCGCCAACACGCCGGTCCGCGAATGGGCGGCATATCGGACCGCCCACGGGCAAGACTTGCAGCCATGCTGGGGCTTCCGGACGACATCCACGCCTTCCTGTTCGACCTGGACGGCGTGCTGACGCAGACCGCCACCGTGCACGCCGCCGCCTGGAAGGACATGTTCGACACCTTCCTGCGTGCCGAGGCGGACCGCACCGGCACCGCCTTCGTGCCCTTCGACTCGGTCGCCGACTACGACGAGTACGTCGACGGCAGACCCCGCCTCGACGGCACCCGGGGCTTCCTGGAGTCGCGCGGCATCAGCCTGCCCGAGGGCAGCGAGCAGGACGCCCCCGGCAGCCGCACCGTGCAGGGGCTCAGCAGGGCCAAGAACGACACCGTGCTGCGGATGATCCGCGAGCAGGGCGTCGAGCCCTACCGGGGCTCCGTGGCCTACCTGCACCGGCTGCGCGACCTCGGCCTGCCGCGGGCCGTGGTCTCCTCCAGCGCCAACTGCCGGGACGTGCTGCGCTCCGCCGGCATCGACGACCTGTTCGACGTGGTGGTGGACGGCGTCACCGCCAGGCGCGACGGCCTCGCCGGCAAGCCCGCCCCCGACACCTACCTGGCCGCCGCCCGGGCGCTCGGCACCGCACCCGAGCACGCCGCCGTCTTCGAGGACGCGCTGGCCGGCGTCGCCTCCGGGCGGGCCGGGGGCTTCGGCGCGGTCGTCGGCATCGACCGGGTCGGCCAGGCCGAGGAACTGCGCGCGCACGGCGCCTCCCTGGTCGTCCGCGACCTCGCCGACCTGCTGCCCGACGGGCCCGGCACCGGGGAGGCCCGGTGAACGGCCAGGACACCTTCGCCATCGACCCCTGGGGCGTCGTCGAGCACGGCCTGGACCTCGCGGGCATGGCCCGCGCCGAGTCGGTGTTCGCCCTCTCCAACGGCCACATCGGCCTGCGCGCCAACCTCGACGAGGGCGAGCCGCACGGCCTGCCCGGCACCTACCTCAACGGCGTCTTCGAGCTCCGCCCGCTGCCCTACGCGGAGAGCGGCTACGGCTACCCCGAGTCCGGCCAGAGCGTCATCAACGTCACCAACGGCAAGATCATCCGGCTGCTGGTCGACGACGAGCCCTTCGACCTGCGCTACGGCGACCTCCACCAGCACCAGCGCAGCCTGGACTTCCGCGACGGGGTGCTGCACCGCACCGCCGAGTGGACCTCCCCCGCCGGACGGACCGTCAAGGTCTCCTCCGCCCGGCTGGTCTCGCTCACCCAGCGCGCCGTCGCCGCCTTCGACTACACCGTCGAGGCCGTCGACGGCCCCGTCCGGATCGTGCTCCAGTCCGAACTGGTCGCCAACGAGCAGCTCCCCGACGGCGAGCGCGACCCCCGGGCCGCCGCCGTGCTGGAGGCGCCGCTGGTCGCCGAGGCGCACGGGGCGGTCGGCACCAAGGCCGTCCTGGTCCACCGCACCCGCTACAGCGGGCTGCGGGTCGCCGCCGGCATGGACCACGTCATCGAGGGGCCCGACCGCTTCGAGGCCACCGCCGAGGCCACCGAGCAGCAGGGCAGGATCAGCGTCACCACCGTGCTGAAGGCCGGCGAGCGGCTGCGGCTGGTCAAGTTCGTCGCGTACGGGTGGTCGGCGACCCGCTCGCTGCCCGCGGTGCGCGACCAGGTGGAGGCCGCGCTGACCGCCGCCCGCTACACCGGGTGGGACGGGCTGGTCGCCGAGCAGAAAGGCTTCCTCGCCGAGTTCTGGGGCGGCAGCGACATCGAGGTCGAGGGCGACGTCGAACTGCAGCAGGCCGTCCGCTTCGCGCTGTTCCACGTGCTGCAGGCCGGCGCCCGCAGCGAGGAGCGGGCCATCCCCGCCAAGGGCCTCACCGGCCCCGGCTACGACGGGCACAGCTTCTGGGACACCGAGACCTTCGTGCTGCCGGTGCTCACCTACTGCCTGCCGTCCGCCGTCGACCAGGCGCTGCGCTGGCGGCACACCACACTGCCGCTGGCCCGCGAGCGCGCCACCACGCTCGGCCTGGCCGGCGCGGTGTTCCCGTGGCGGACGATCCGCGGCGAGGAGTGCTCCGGCTACTGGCCGGCCGGCACCGCCGCCTTCCACATCGGCGCGGACATCGCCGCCGCCGTCGTCCGCTACGTGCACGCCACCGGCGACACCGAGTTCGAGCGCACCTGGGGCCTGGAACTGCTCGTCGAGACCGCCCGGATGTGGCGCTCGCTCGGCCACCACGACCCGGCCGGCCGCTTCCGCATCGAGGGCGTCACCGGCCCCGACGAGTACAGCGCCGTCGCCGACAACAACGTCTTCACCAACCTCATGGCGCAGACCAACCTGCGGGCCGCCGCCGAGGCCGCCACCCGGCACCCGCTGGAGGCCGCCGGGCTCGGCGTGGACACCGAGGAGGCCGCCGCCTGGCGGGACGCCGCCTCGGCCATGTTCATCCCGTACGACGAGAACCTCGGGGTGCACCCGCAGGCCGACGGGTTCACCGACCACCAGCTGTGGGACTTCGAGAACACCCCGGCCGACAACTACCCGCTGCTGCTGCACTACCCGTACTTCGACCTGTACCGGAAGCAGGTCGTCAAACAGGCCGACCTGGTGCTCGCCATGCAGGTCCGCGGGGACGCCTTCACCGACGAGCAGAAGGCCCGCAACTTCGCCTACTACGAGCGCCTCACCGTCCGGGACTCCTCGCTCTCCGCCTGCACCCAGGCGGTCATCGCGGCCGAGGTCGGACAGCTCGACCTCGCGTACGACTACACCGCCGAGGCCGCACTGATGGACCTGCACGACCTCGGCGGCAACACCCGGGACGGCCTGCACATGGCCTCGCTCGCCGGGGCCTGCATCGCCCTGGTGGCCGGCTTCGGCGGCCTGCGCGACCGCGGCGGCCGGCTGTCCTTCCGGCCGCGGCTGCCCTCCGGGCTGCGCCGGCTCTCCTTCGCCCTGCGGGTGCGCGACAGCCTGCTGCGGGTCGAGATCACCCACGCCACCACCACCTACACGCTGAAGCGCGGGCGGAGCATCGACGTCCAGCACGACGGCGAGGTGCTGACCGTGGGGTCGGGGGCGCCGGTCCGCCGGCCCACCACGGTCGACGAGGTGCCGCCGGAGCGGTGCACCCAGCCGCCCGGCCGCGAGCCGGCCCGCCGCCACCCGCAGGCCGGCGTGCACACCCAGCCGATCGAGCACCTGCCCGCCGAGTGACGCCGGGGCGGTCACCCGTTCGCCGCCGACCGGGTGCCCGCCGCGGGCCGCCGTCGCAGGGTGGTGGCGACCCGTGACCGGCGCCGGAAGGGCGGTTCTCCCGTGGGCAGTGTGGCCGAGCAGATGGTCGAGGTGCTCCGGCAGGCCGGTGCGGAACGGGTCTACGGCGTGGTCGGCGACAGTCTCAATCCGGTCGTCGACGCGATCCGCCGCACCGAGGGCATCTCCTGGGTGCACGTCCGCAACGAGGAGGCGGGCGCCTTCGCGGCCGCCGCCGAGGCCGAGCTGACCGGCCGCCTCGCGGTCTGCGCCGGTTCCTGCGGCCCCGGCAACACCCACCTGATCCAGGGCCTCTACGACGCCCAGCGCAGCGGCGTGCCGGTGCTCGCCCTCGCCTCGCACATCCCGTCCGGCCAGATCGGCACCGGCTTCTTCCAGGAGACCCACCCCGAGCGGGTGTTCACCGACTGCAGCGGCTTCTGCGAGACCGTCTCCACCCCGGCGCAGATGCCGCGGCTGCTGCGGGTGGCGATCCAGCACGCCCTCGGCGCGCGCGGCGTCGCGGTGCTGGCCTTCCCGGGCGACGTCGCCGCCCAGCCCGCCGCCGGGCCCACCGGCAGCGGGCACTTCCTCACCGAGCAGGCCGTCGCCGCACCGCCCTGGGGCCAGGTGCAGGCCCTCGCCTCGGCCCTGGAGTCGGCCGCCACCGTCGCCCTCTTCTGCGGCGCCGGGGTGCGCAACGCGCACGAGGAGGTGATGAAGCTCGCCGGCACCCTCCAGGCCCCGATCGGGCACTCGCTGCGGGGCAAGGAGTTCGTGCAGTTCGACAACCCGTACGACGTCGGGATGAGCGGCCTGCTCGGCTACGGCGCCTGCCACGAGGCACTGCACGAGGCCGAGTTGGTGCTGCTGCTGGGCACCGACTTCCCGTACGACTCCTTCCTGCCGACCCGGCGGGTGATCCAGGTCGACCACGACGCCACCCGGCTCGGCCGCCGTGTGCCGCTCGAACTCGCCGTCCACGGCGACGTCTCCGCCACCCTGCGGGCCGTGCTGCCGCTGCTCTCCCAGCGCACCGACCGCAGCTTCCTGGACGAGATGCTGGCCCGGCACGCCCGGGCCCTGGAGACGGTCGTCGGCGCGTACACCAGGGACATCGAGAAGCACACGCCGATCCACCCCGAGTACGTGGCCTCGGTGCTCGACGAAGTCGCCGCCGACGACGCGGTGTTCACCGTCGACACCGGGATGTGCAACGTCTGGGCGGCCCGCTACCTCACCCCCAACGGCCGCCGCCGGGTCATCGGCTCCTTCCTGCACGGCTCCATGGCGAACGCCCTGCCGCACGCCATCGGCGCCCAGCTCGCCTTCCCCGGGCGGCAGGTGATCTCGATGTCCGGCGACGGCGGGCTCGGCATGATGCTCGGCGAACTGCTCACCGTCGCCAAGCACCGGCTGCCGGTGAAGACCGTCGTCTTCAACAACGGCGCCCTCGGCATGATCAAGCTGGAGATGCTGGTCAGCGGCTACCCCGAGTGGGAGATCGACAACGGCGACGTGGACTACGCGGCCATCGCCCGCGCGTCCGGCATCCCCGCCAAACGCGTCACCGACCCGGCCAGGGTCCGCGACGTCCTGGCCGAGGCCCTGGAACGCCCCGGCCCCGCCCTCGTCGACGTCGTCACCGACCCCAACGCCCTCTCCATCCCGCCCCGCATCACCGCCGCCCAGCTCAAGGGCTTCGCCCTGGCCGCCGGCCGCACCGTCCTCTCCGGCGGCGTCGGCAAGATGATCGACCTGGCCCGGTCGAACCTGCGGAACATCCCGCGGCCGTAGCGGTCCTCCTTCAGTCCGCCGGACCCGCTGCGCGGGCCGCGCGGGCGGCGAGGGTGCGGAGGTGGTCGGCGAGCTCGGGGGGCTCGTGGACCTCGAAGTCGCAGCCGAGGGTGACGAGTCGGACGGCCAGCCACTCCAGGGAGTCGGCGCGGCTGTGCAGGCGGCAGCGGTCCTCGTCGATCTCCTCCACGGTGCCGGCCGCGGGGCCGAGGCGGCGGGCGGCCTCGGCCCGCGGGAGGTGCAGGGTGGCGACTGCGCGGTGGGTGCGGGCCGGGCCGGCGAGTTTGGCGGCGACGTAGGCGGCGGCGTTCTCGGCGGGGAGCTCGCGCGGGGTGCTGCGCAGGCCGGTCCGCTGCGGGGCGGCGATGCGGTCGACCCGGAACAGCCGCCAGTCGTCCCGGTCGGTGTCGAAGGCCACCAGGTACCAGCGGCGGCCGACGGAGACCAGCCGGTGCGGCTCGACCAGTCGGCGGGTGGCGGCGCCGTCACGGGCGCAGTAGTCGAAGCGGACCTTCTCCCGGGCGGCCACGGCCGAGGCGAGCAGGGCGAGTTCCTCGGGGTCGATCCGCGGGCCGTCCCCGGGCAGCATCGGGACGGTGGCGGTGTCGAGCGCGGAGACCCGGTGCCGCAGCCGGGAGGGCAGCACCTGGACGAGCTTGGCCAGCGCCCGTACGGAGGCCTCCTCGATGCCGTCCACGGCGTGCCCGGCGGCCGTCCGCAGGCCGACCGCGATGGCCACCGCCTCCTCGTCGTCGAGCAGCAGCGGGGGCATGGCGGTGCCCGCGACCAGGCGGTAGCCGCCGATCGGCCCGCGGGTGGCCTCCACGGGGTAGCCGAGGTCGCGCAGCCGCTCGATGTCCCGGCGGACGGTGCGCGGGCTGACCTGCAGGCGGTCGGCGAGTTCGCCGCCGGGCCACTCGCGCGGGGTCTGCAGGAGCGAGAGCAGGGCCAGCAGCCGGCCGGGTGTGTCGGTCATGGCTCCAGTCTCGCGCGAGTAGCGGACGGAATCCGGCCTAATCACCTCCTACCGTCGAAGGCGTACCCCGACGAGCACCGAGGAGCGGCAGATGACCTCCCAACACCCGGATCGCAGGCGCTGGTTCGCGCTGGCCGTGGTGATGACGGCCAGCCTGATGGACCTGGTCGACGTGACCATCGTCAACATCGCGATGCCCAGCATCCAGCAGGAGACCGGGGCGTCGTTCAGCGCCCTGCAGTGGATCAGCGCCGGCTATGCGCTGGCCTTCGCGGTCGGCCTGATCACCGGCGGCCGGCTCGGCGACATCTACGGCCGCAGGCGGCTCTTCCTGCTCGGCATCGGCGGGTTCACCGTCGCGTCCGCGCTGTGCGGCCTCGCCACCGGCCCGGACATGCTGGTCGCGGCCCGGGTGCTGCAGGGCGCCGCCGGTGCGCTGATGGTGCCGCAGGTGCTTTCGATCATCCATGCCGGCTTCCCGGCGGAGGAGCGCGGCAAGGTCTTCGGCCTGTTCGGCGCCATGGTCGGCCTGGGCGCGGTGACCGGGCCGCTGCTCGGCGCGCTGCTGACCGAGTGGGACGTCGCCGGGCTCGGCTGGCGGCCGATCTTCCTGGTCAACCTGCCGGTCGGGGTGGCCGGCCTGGTGCTCGGACGGATCTTCATCGACGAGTCGAAGGCGCCGCAGGCGCTCCGGCTGGACCTGGTCGGCATGCTGCTGGCCACCGCCGGCCTGCTGATGGTGCTGTACCCGCTGACCCGCGGCCGGGAGCTCGGCTGGCCGCTGTGGGGCTACGCGCTGATGGCGGGCGGCCCGGTGGTGCTGGCACTGTTCGTCCGGTACGAGCGGGCCAAGAGCCGCCGGGACGGCTCCCCGCTGGTGGAGCTCTCGCTCTTCCGGGTGCGCAGCTTCGCCGCGGGCATCGGCGTGCAGCTGGGCCACGGCACGGTCTGCGGCGTGTTCTTCCTGGTGTGGACGCTCTACATGCAGCTCGGCCTCGGCTGGAGCCCGCTGAAGTCCGGTCTGACCGGCCTGCCGTTCTCGCTGGCCGTCTCCACGGCGGCCGGGCTGTCGGTGCAGAAGCTGGTGCCGCGGTTCGGCCGCGGGGTGCTCCGCGCCGGGGCGGTCGTGATGGCCGCGGGTTCGCTGCTGTACCTCGCCCTCGCCGAGTGGCTGGGCACCGGCATCACGCCGTGGCAGATGGCGTTGCCGCTCGCGGTGATGGGCGCCGGCATGGGTCTGATCGTGGCGCCGCTGACCGATGCGGTGCTCTCCGAGGTGCCGCGGGAGCACGCCGGTTCGGCGTCCGGGCTGATCAACACGGTCAACCAGCTGGGTGTGGCGCTCGGGCTCGGCCTGACCTCGGTGCTGTTCTTCAACGTGGTGGACGATGCCGGGCCGGCCGGGATCGCGGACGGGCGGGCGTTCGCCGACGCCTTCGGCAGCTCCATGTGGTGGGTGGCCGGCGGACTGGTGCTGGTGTTCGTCCTGATGGGGGCGCTGCCCAGGCACCGCCCGCAGCCGGCTGCCGATGCCGCCGGTGCCGCTGCGGAGCCCGTGCGGAAGGACGGGGAGCCGGCGCTGATCGGCTGAGCTTGCCTCTGGGGCAAATTTCTTGCCCAGTGGGCACGGCGGGTGTGGACTGGTCGCATGACGGACGACCAGGAGGTCGCGGGCCTCGGCACGCGACTGCGTGAGCACCGGCTGGCCGGGCGGCTGACCCTGGAGGGCGCGGCCGCCCGGGTGGGGCTCTCCCCAGCCTATCTGTCGCGGTTGGAGACCGGGCGACGGCAGCCCTCGCTGCCCGTGCTGCTCGGTCTCGCCCGCGCGTACGGGACGACCGTCTCCGGGCTGCTCGGCGAGCAGCCCGGGGAACCGGACCCGGTGGTCCGCGGCGGGGCCATCGAGCCCGGCCGGGCCGGCGGCTGGGGCTACCGGCGGGCCGGTGCACAGGGCCGGGCCATGCAGGCGCTGCGCGTCCACGTCCCGCCGAGCGTCCAGGACGCCGTCGTCCGGGTCCACCCGGGCGAGGAGTGGCTGTACGTGCTGGAGGGTCGGCTGCGGCTCACCCTCGGCGAGACCGTCCACCTGCTCGACCGGGGCGACTCGGCGCACTTCGACTCGCTCACCCCGCACTGCATCGCCGCCGAATCGCCCGCCGGGGTCGAACTGCTCTTCCTGCACACGCTGCTGCAGAGCCCGGGCGGCGAACTCTGCCTCGGCGACGCACCCCGGATCTGACCGCACCTGCCACCCCGTCAGGAGGACGGACATGGACAAGCCCACCACCGACGCCGGACGGCGCACCGACCGCCGGGTCTGGATCCGCGCCACCATCTACATGGCCGCCACGCACGCCTTCGCGGGCTTCGTGATCCTGCTCTTCGAGATCGGCAGCCGGAAGAACGGCTGACGGAGGGCCGGCCGGCGGCAGAACGGCCAGCGGTCGCTCAGAGCCGGACCAGCGTGCAGAGGGCGTCCAGGGCGGCCTCGAAGGCGTGGTCCGGCGGGGTGCCGTAGCCGATCACCAGGGAGGCCGGGCGCTCCGGGTCGGGGCCGGCCGCCGGGGTGCGGCACCAGCCGAGGACGTTCACCGACAGTCCCAGCCAGGAGGCCTGGCGCAGCAGCTCCTCCTCGCCCAGCGAGCCCGGCGGCAGCTCCAGCACCGCGTGCAGCCCGGCCGCGATGCCGGTGACCCGCACCCGGGGTGCCCGCTCGGCCAGCACCGCCACCAGGCGGTCCCGCCGTCGCCGGTACTGCAGCCGGCTGCGGCGGACGTGCCGGTCGTACGCACCCGAGGTGATCAGCTCGGCCAGGGTCAGCTGGTCCACCACCCCGCTCTGGCCGTCCGCCAGTTCCTTCCGGCGGGTCACCGGGCCGACCAGGGCGGCCGGCAGGGCCAGCCAGCCCAGCCGCAGGCCGGGTGCCAGGCTCTTGCTGGCGGTGCCCGCGTAGACCACCCGCTCCGGGTCGAGGGCCTGCATCGCGCCGACGGGCTGCCGGTCGTAGCGGAACTCCCCGTCGTAGTCGTCCTCCACCACCAGCCCGCCGCTCTCCCGGGCCCAGCCCACCGCTGCGGCCCGGCGGGCGGCCCGCAGCGGCACCCCGGTCGGGAACTGGTGCGCCGGGGTGAGCACCGCCGCGGCCGCGCCGCTGCCGGCCAGCAGGTCGGTGCGCGCCCCGCCGCCGTCCAGCGGCAGCGCCATGGTGGCCAGGCCCTTCGCGGTCAGCACCTGCTGCTGCGGCGGCAGTCCGTACTCCTCGACCGCGACCGTCTCCGCGCCCTGTTCGCGCAGTACCTCGCTCAGCAGGCCGAGGCCCTGGGTGTAGCCCGCGCAGACCAGCAGCCGCTCCGGGTCGGTCCGCACCCCGCGGACCCGCGCCAGGTAGCCGGCGAGGGCGCGGCGCAGTTCGATCCGGCCGCGCGGGTCGGTGTAGCCGAACGCCTCGTGCGGGGCGGTGGCCAGTGCCCGGCGGGCCGCCGCCGTCCAGGCGGACCGCGGGAAGCGCGACACGTCCGGGCGACCCGGCATCAGGTCGTACCGGACGGCCGGGGTGCGCGGCGCGAGGGCCGCGGGCACGGGCACGGACGGCGTGCCGCGGTCGGCCACCACCGTGCCCGAGCCCTGCCGGGAGGCCAGCCAGCCCTCGGCGGCGAGCTGCGCGTACGCCTCGGCGACGGTGTTGCGGGCGATGCCCAGGTCCCGGGAGAGTTCGCGCGAGGAGGGCAGCCGGGTGCCGCGGGCGAGCCGGCCGGTGCGGACGGCCTCGCGCAGCGCGTCCTCCAGGGCGGCCCGCAGGCCGAGGCCGCGGGAGCGCCCGGCGGTGAGGTCGAGGTGCAGGTCGCCGCCGAAAGTGGCCCAGGATTCCATGCTGCCAATGAACCACAGGCGGGGGCCATTTCGTCCCTACGGTGGAACGCATGACGACGAACGAATCCGCCTACGTCCCCGCCCCCGTCCAGCGCATCTCGCTCCCGGAGCAGGCCGCCGGCTTCTACCGCGCCATGATCGACCTGGACCGGGCCGCCCGGGCCGGCCTCGATCCGTCGCTGGCCGAACTCGTGAAGATCCACGCCTCGGCGATCAACGGCTGCGCCTTCTGCCTGGACATGCACACCACCGACGCCCGCAAGGGCGGCGAGCAGGAACACCGCCTCGCCACGCTGCCGGCCTGGCGCGAGGCCCCCTGGTACACCGCCCGCGAGCGGGCCGCCCTCGCCCTCACCGAGGCGGTCACCCTGGTGTCCCAGGGGCACGTGCCGGACGCCGTCTACGACGAGGCCGCCAAGCACTTCGACCAGCCCGAACTCGCCCAGCTGATCGCCCTGATCATCACCATCAACTCCTGGAACCGGATCGGCATCACCTCCCGGCTGAGCCCCGCCCCCAAGCAGGCCTGAGGCCGCGAACTCCCCGGTGCGGCACCGGCCGTAACCCATCTCACAGCCCGTCGGGCCCGGTTCGGTGCGGACCGGGCCCGCGGCGCCCCTATATTTGAACTGACTGGTCAGTTCAAAAACGGGGGAGGGCTTCATGGCCGACCGGCATGCCGGGGCCGCAGTCAGGGCGGAGGCGCTGTCACTGCGCGGCGCACGCGGCTGGGTCTACCGGGACGTGGAGTTCGAGGCGCCGCCCGGCGCCCTCGTCGCACTGGAGGGGGAGGCCGGCTCCGGCCGCACCTCCCTGCTGCTCACCCTCGCCGGGCGGATGCGCCCCACCGGCGGCAGTGCCGCCGTCGACGGCCTCGCCCTGCCGAAGCAGGCCGCCAAGGTCCGCCGCATCGCCGCCCTGGGCCCCGTCCCCGGTGTCAACGAACCCGATCCGGCACTCACCGTCGCCGCCCACCTGCGCGAGCAACTCCACCTGCACGGTCGCCCGTTCGCACCGTCCGCGCGCCGTGGCAACGACCGGCGGGCCGCCCTCGCGCTGGCCGCCGCCGGCCTCGACCCCGACCGGCTGCCCGACGGACTGCGCACCCCCGCCCGCGAGTTGGGCGCCCTGGACCGGCTCCGGCTCGGCACCGCACTCGCCCTGATCGGCGAGCCCCGGCTGATCTGCGTGGACGAGCCCGACGAGCGCCTCGACGACGCCGGCCGGCGCGCCGCCTGGCAACTGCTCCGCGACACCGCCGACCGCGGCATCACCGTGCTGGCCTCCACCACCGACGCCGGACGCGCCGCCGGCCTCGCCGACCTGACGGCGCAAACCACTCCCGCGGAGACCCCCGCGGCACCCGAACAGGAGGCCGCCGATGCGCGCGCTTAGCCTGGCCCGCCTGGAATTCGGCCGCTTCAGCCGCGGCCGGCTGCCCCGCGCCGCAATGGCCGCCCTGCTGCTCCTCCCGCTGCTCTACGGCGCGCTCTACCTCTGGTCGTTCTGGGACCCGTACAGCCGCCTCGACAAGCTGCCGGTCGCCCTCGTCAACGAGGACCGCGCCGTCACGGTGGAGGGCAGCAAGGTCGACGCCGGGCACGACCTCGCCGCGAAGCTCGGGCAGAGCCGCACCTTCGGCTGGAAGGAGACCACCGCCGCCGACGCGGAGAAGGGCCTCGCCACCGGCCGCTACTACCTGACCCTCACCATCCCGGCCGACTTCAGCGCCGGCATCGCGGGCAGCAACGGCGACCACCCCGAGCGGGGCACCCTGCAGGTGCGCACCAACGACTCCAACAACTACGTCGTCGGCTCGATCTCCCGCACCGTCTTCAGCGAGGTCCGGGCCGCCGCCAGCGCCAAGGCCTCCGCCGGGTTCTACGACAAGATCTTCCTCGGCTTCTCCGACCTGCACGACCGCACCGCGCAGGCCGCCGACGGCGCCCACCAGGTCGCCGACGGCGCCGACCGGGCCCACGACGGCTCGGCGCAGCTCGCCGACGGCACCGCACGTGCCAAGGACGGCGCCGGCAAGCTGGCCGCCGGCGGCCGCGACGCCCGCACCGGCGCCTCCGACCTCGCCACCGGCCTGGACAAGGCCAAGCAGGGCAGCAGCAGCCTCGACGACGGCATCGCCAGGATCGACGACAGCCTCGCCAGGCTGACCACCGGCGCCCAGCAGGTCGCCGACGGCACCCGCCGGCTCACCGACGAGGTCGACCCGCTGGCCCGCAAGATCTCCCCGGTGCTGCACACCTACCCGGAGCAGATCCGCATCGCCGCCCAACTGACCGCCGACGCCGCCGGGAAGCTCTCCACCGACCTGAAGGACCTGCCCGCCCGCTCCGCGGCCGTCCTCGCCGACGCCCGCAAGGTGTCCGCCGAGATCGACGCCTCGTACGCGCAGCACTGCCCCGGCGGCGCCCCCGCCCCGGGCCGCGACGCCGCCGACTGCCGGGCGGAGGCCGAGCTCTCGAACATCGGCCACCGCCTGGTCACCGCCGCCGAGCACGCCGACGCCCTGATCCGCCGGGCGGCGCCCGCACTGGACCAGGTGGCGGCCTACGCCGGCGACGTGGAGAAGGCGGCCCGCAAGCTCGCCGACCCCGCCCTCGCCGCCGAGTTCGACGCCAAGGTCGCCGACCTGCACCGGCTGGACGACGGCGCCCACCAGGTCGCCGACGGCACCGCGAAGATCAAGCAGGGCACCGCCGTCGCCCTCACCGGCATCCGCAGCCTCGACAGCGGCCTCGGCCGGCTCGACGACGGCGCCCACCGCCTCTCCGGCGGCATCTACCGGCTCTCCACCGGCATGACCGCCCTCGACTCCGCCACCGGGCAGCTCGCCGACGGCGCCGCCCGCCTCGACGACGGTCTCGGCACCCTCGCCGACGGCTCCGGCCGGCTCGCCGCCGGACTGCAGGACGGCGCCGCGAAGATCCCCGACTACACCGACGGCCAGCGCGCCGCCCGCACCGCCGCCATGAGCGACCCGGTCGCCCTCGCCCGGCAGGAGCTCAACAAGGCACCCAACTACGGCACCGGCTTCGCCCCGTACTTCATCCCGCTCGCCCTCTGGGTCGGCGCGATGGTCAGCTACATGCTGCTCCGCCCGCTCGGCCCGCGCGCCCTGGCCGGCAACGCACCCGCCTGGCGGGTCGCCCTGGCCGGCTGGCTGCCCGCCGCCGTGATCGGCCTCGCCCAGGCCGGCGCCCTGCTCGGCGTCCTGCACTGGGGCCTCGGGCTGGAGCCCGAGCGGATGGCCGGGCTGATCGGCTACCTCGCCCTCACCGTGCTCTGCTTCACCGCCCTCATGCAGTGGATCAACGCCCGCTTCGGCCCGGCAGGACGGCTGCTCGCCCTGGCCCTGCTGATGCTGCAGCTCACCTCGGCGGGCGGCACCTACCCGGTGGAGTCCAGCCCCGGCTTCTTCAACGCGATCCACCCGTTCCTGCCGATGACCTACGTCGTCGCCGGACTGCGCCGGCTGATCAGCGGCGGCGACCTCACCGCCGTCTGGACGGGCAGCGCCGTGCTCGCCGCCTTCTGGGCCGGCGCGCTCGCCCTGACCGTGCTCACCGCCCGCGGCCGCCAGGTCTGGACGCTCTCCCGGCTGCACCCCGAGCTGTCGCTCTGACGCCCCGCCGAAACCCTGCCGGGCGCGCGGTACGATCCGCGCGCCCGGCATTCTTCGTTCCCCACCCACCGGCGCCGGCCGGCGTCCCCCACCCTCCGGAAGCACCCATGAGCCAACGCCGCAGCGCGACCCGGCAGAAGCTGTACGAGGCCGCCGTCACCCTCATCGCCGAGAAGGGCTTCTCCGCCACCACCGTCGACGAGATCGCCGAACGCGCCCAGGTGGCCAAGGGCACCGTCTACTACAACTTCGCCAGCAAGACCGAGCTGTTCGAGGGCCTGCTCAAGCACGGCACCGGGCTGCTCACCGACTCGCTCCGGGAGGCCGCCGAGGGAAGACCGCCGCTGGAGGGCGTCGACGCGATGATCCGGGCCGGCCTGGTCTTCATCGCCGCCTACCCGTCGTTCGCGCAGCTCTTCGTCGCCGAGACCTGGCGCACCAACCGGGCCTGGCACGAGTCGCTGCGGATGATGCGCGACAGCGCCGTCGCGGTGGTCGCCGGGGTGCTCGACGAGGCCGTCCGCGAAGGCCTGCTCTCCGAGGACCTGGACACCCAGCTGATCGCCTCGGCGCTGTTCGGCATGGTGCTGGTGGTCGCCCTCGACTGGCTGGCCTTCCAGCCCGACCGCAGCCTGGACGACGTGCACGCCGCCCTCGTCCGCCTCGTGCACGGCCGCATCACCCCGGCCTGAGCAGTACCCCGGCCTGACCGGGCGGGGCGGACCGGCAGTACGCCGGCCCGCCCCGCCCCGGCGTCAGCCGATCCGCACCGGCAGCGTCCGCACGCTGTTGGAGACGAACGAGGCGATCGGCTCGGGCGCCGGACCGTCCGCCGCCACCAGCGACGGGTAGCGGGTGAACAGCCCGCGCAGCGCCGTCTCCGCCTCCAGCCGGGCCAGCCCCGCACCCAGGCAGAAGTGCGGGCCGTGCCCGAAGGACAGGTGCCGGGAGGCCGTCCGCGTGACGTCGAAGCGGTCCGCCTCCGCGTGGTGCCCGCCGTCCCGTCCGGCCGCCGCGTACGAGGCCAGCAGCGCCTCGCCGCGCCGGATCAGCACCCCGCCGACCTCGATGTCCTCCGCCGCGTAGCGCAGCGGGAACTGGCCCACCGGGGAGTCGTACCGCAGCGTCTCCTCGACCACCGCCGACCAGGTCGCCTTGCCGTCCAGCACCAGCTGCAGCTGGTCCGGGTGGGCGAGCAGGGCGCGCACCGCATTGGTGATCAGGTTCAGCGTGGTCTCGTGGCCGGCCACCAGCATCAGCAGCAGGGTGCCGACCAGCTCCTGCTCGGAGAGCCGGTCGCCCTCCTCGCGGGCGGCGATCAGGTCGGTGGTGAGGTCGTCGCCGGGCTGCGCCCGCTTGGCCGCGATCACCGAACCGAGCAGCGCGAACAGGCCCTGCTGCGCCGCGATCGCCGCCTCGGGCGTCGCGGAGCTGGAGACCAGGGTGTTGGACAGCTCGTGCAGCTCGTCCTGCTGCTGCACGTCCAGGCCGAGGAGTTCGCCGATGACCTGCATCGGCAGCGGGTACGCGAAGTGCGTGCGCAGGTCGAAGTCGCCCTCCAGGCCGGCGAGTCCGTCCAGCAGCCGCTCGGCCCGGGCCTCGACCGCGGGGGCCAGTTCGGCGATCCGGCGCGGGGTGAACGCCTGGGTGACCAGCCCGCGCAGCCGCCGGTGGTCGGCGCCGTCCGCGGTGACCATGCCGGGCACGGTCACGAAGTTGAGCAGCGGCCAGCCCTCGGGCAGCCGGCCCTCGCGGAACGTCGTCCACAGCCGGGCGTTCTTGCCGACCCGGGGGTCGGCGAGCAGATCCTGGAGGGTGTCGTGGTGGGTTATCGCCCAGACCACCACCCCGCCAGGGAGTTCCACCAGGACCGCCGGGCCGGCTTCCCGGAGCCGGGTGTTCTCGGTGTGCTGGTCGCGGCCGAAGGGGTCGAGTCTGACGGGGGTGAGACTGTCGGCGGTGTCCATGTCGGCCTTTCGGACGTGGCGGCGGGGCGGGGCGGGGTGAACGCGCTGTACAGCACCGGCAGGTCGACCAGCGCGCGCGACCAGGGCGACGGCCGCCACTTCAACTCGGCCGCAGGCACGGCGAGCTGCAGATCGGGGAGCCGGTGCAGCAGGGTCTCGACGGCGGTCTCGACGATCAGCCGGGCCGGGTGCTGGGCTGGGCAGACGTGCCGTCCGGCGCCCCACGCCAGGTGCGCCCGGTTGCCGCCGATGCCGTCCGGGCCGTGCACGGACGGGTCGGCGTTGGCCCCGGCCAGGCCGAGCACCAGCATGTCGCCGGCGCTGATGTACTGGCCGCCGAGCACGGTGTCGCTCGTGGCCCACCGCCCGGGGAAGTTCTGGGTCGGCGGGTCGCGCCACAGCACCTCGTCCAGGGCGTCCGAGACGCTCAGCCGGCCGCCGGTGAGCGTCGAGCGGAACCGGCGGTCGGTGAGCAGCAGCCGCAGCGCGTTGCCGGTCCAGTTGATGGTGGTCTCGTTGCCCGCGACCAGGATCACCACCAGGTGGTGGACGGCCTCCTCGTCGGTGAGCCCGGCCTGGTGGGCGAGCAGCCAGGAGGTCAGGTCGGCGCCGGGCTGTTCGCGGCGGCGCTTCACCAGGTCGACCAGGATCGCCTGGAACTCGGCGTTGGCCCGCACCGACTTCTCGCTGCTGTCCACGAAGTGGCTGATCAGCTCGATGAGATGGGGGCCGGCCTCGGCGGGCAGGCCGAGCAGCTGGGTGAAGACCAGCAGCGGCAGCCGGCGCGCGTACTGGGCGATCAGGTCGGCGGTGCCGTCCGGACCCCAGCTGTCGATCAGGGCGTTGGCCGCGGCCTCGGTGGTGGTGCGCAGCTGCCGGTGGTCGATCCTGGCCAGGGTGTCGGCGACGGCGGCGCGCAGCCGCTGGTGCTCGGCGCCGTCCAGGTTGAGCAGGGTGGGCCGCCAGACGGTCATCGGCAGCAGCCGCGAGTCGGCGGCGAGCCGGCCCTCCCGCGGCACCCGCCAGCGCCGCGAGTCCTTGGAGAACAGCTGCTCGTTGCGGGTGAGTTCGAGCAGCTCGGGGTAGCCGATGACCAGCCAGGCCTCGACTCCGGGCTCCAGCTCGATCGGCGCGACCGGCCCGTACTGCTCGCGCAGCCGGGCGTACAGGCCGTGCGGGTCGTCGGAGACCGCCGGGCCGTAGAGCGGTGCGGCGTGCCCGCCGCCGCCCTGGTGCATCGGGCAGCCGGGCGGCGGGAGCTGGCCGCCCTCCGGCAGGGGGGTGGTCATGGCTGGAGCTCCAGTGCGGCGGTGGCGTGCAGGTGGGCGACGAAGTCGATCAGCACGTCGTAGGCGGCCTGTCGGTCGCGGGCGTCGCAGTGCAGGATCGGCACGTCCGGGAGCAGGTCGAGGGCGGCGCGCAGCTCGTCCTCGGCATGGCGCTTGGTGTCCGGGAAGACGTTGACGGCCACCGCGAACGGGATGCCCTGCTCCTCGAGCTGGCCGAGCACGTCGAAGCTCTCGTCGATCCGGCGGGTGTCGACCAGGGCGATCGCGCCGAGTGCGCCGCGCGAGAGGTCCTCCCACAGCGGCCAGAAGCGCTGCTGCCCGGGGGTGCCGAACAGGTAGAGCGCGAGCTGCGGGCTGAGCGTGATCCGGCCGAAGTCGAGCGCCACGGTGGTGGTGGTCTTGCCGACCCGGCCGGTGAGGTCGTCGATGCCGGCGCCGGCGGCGGTCATGGTCTCCTCGGTGCGCAGCGGGGCGATCTCGCTGAGCGATCCGACGAGGGTGGTCTTGCCGACCCCGAACGGACCGGTGACCAGGATCTTGACGGCGCCCTGCACGGTGGAGGGCAGGTAGGACGGTTCAGCGGAGTTGGCGGAGGCCAACGAGCACCTCCTCGAGGAGCGCGGTGGGCAGGCGCTCGGCCTGCGGGACGTCCGGCGACCGGTGGACGGCGGTCGCCGGGGGGAGGACCTGGACGGCGCCGAGGTCCCACAGGTCGCCGACGAGCACCTTCACCACGCTCAGCGGCAGGTGCAGGTGGGCGGCGATCTCGGCGATCGCGAGCAGCCGCCCGCAGAGCGCCAGGATGCGCTGGTGTTCCCGGTTGAGCTCGGCACCGCCGGTGTCGGCCCCGGGCACGGTGGAGACGAGGCTCTCCAGCGCGAGGACGTTCCGGCTGGGCCGGCTCCGGCCGCCCGTGATCACGTACGGCCGGACCGGGCCGCTCACCGCGCGTCCCCGGCCGCCTGCTCCACCCGGGGCGGGCTGGTCAGGTGGGTGCCGATCCGCTCGACCAGCACCTGCATCTGATAGGCCACCAGGCCCGCGTCGACGGCCTCGCCGGTGACCACGGCGAGGTGGGCGCCGGCACCGGCCGCCACGATGAACAGGTAGCCGCCGCCGTACTCGACGACGATCTGCCGGGTCGCGCTGCCCGGTCCGCCGAAGCCCTGCGCCACGCCGCGGGCCAGCGACTGCAGGCCGGAGCAGGCGGCGGCGAGCCGCTCGGCGTCGTCGCGGCCGATCCGTTCGCTGCGGCCGATCTCCAGGCCGTCGTTGGACACCACGACGGCGTGCCGCACCTCGGGGACGGAGACGATGTCCGCCAGAAGCCAGCCGAGATCAGGGTTGGTGGTCATAGAACTCTCCTGCGCGCAGGGGCTGTTGGGGGGAAGCGGGAAGCGTCCCGGCCGGCCCGGGGGCGGGTGCGGCCGGGGTGTGGTGCTGCTGGTCCTGCTGGTCCTGCCTGGTGGCCGAGCGCCCGCTGGCGGTGCCGGCCTGGAAGAGTGCCATGAAGGCCTGCGCCTCCCGGGCGGAGCGCGGCGCAACGGCGCCGCCGGTGCCGCCGGACTGTCCGGCGGCGTGCCGTCCTGCCGCGGGGGCGGCACGGCGGCGGTTGGTGCGGCGGGGCAGCCCGCCGGTGGACGGCCCGTCCTGCGGGGCCGGTTCTGCCGGTACGGCAGGAGCGGTGGGTGCGGCCGGGGCCGCGGCCGCCGGTGCGGCGGGTGCGGCGGGCCGCTCGGCGGCGGGGTGCGGCTGCCCGCCGGGAAGTGCGGGCGAGTGCGGCAGCGGCTCGGTGAGCAGCGCGTTCGGCAGCAGGACGACCACCCGCACACCGCCGTACGGCGAGGGCGCGGAGCTGAGCGTGACCCGGAAGCCGTACTGCTCGGCCAGCCTGCCGACCGCCGCCAGCCCCAGCTGCGGCACCTCGCCGAGCCGGGACACCTCCAGCCCGACATCGCCGGACAGCGCGGCGGCCGCCTTCTCCACCGCGCCCTCGGGCATGCCGACGCCGGCGTCGTCGATCTCGATCACGGCGCCGTTGTGCACCGGCATCAGCGTGACGAACACCTGCGTGCTGGGCGGGGAGTAGCGGGTGGCGTTGTCCAGCAGCTCGGCGACCGCGTGGATCAGCGCCTCCGCGGCGGCGCCCACCACGGCGGTCTCCATCCGGCTGCGCACCACCACCCGCTGGAACGGCAGGATGCGCGACTGGGCGCCGCGGACCACGTCCTCCAGGGCGACCGGCTCCGGCCAGTGCCGGCCCGCGCGTGCGCCGCACAGCACGGCCAGGGTCTGGGCCAGCCGGGCCTGCTGGGCGGCGGCGTGGTCGGCCTTGAGCAGGCCCTCCAGCAGGACGGGGTCGTCGTGGGTGCGCTCCATCTCGTCCAGCCCGGCCTGCTGGTCGTGGGCCATCACCAGGATGCGGCGGGCGACGCTGAGGAATGCGCGCTGGGTGGCGGCGACGATCTCCTGCTCCTGCTGCACCGCGGCGGCCTCCGCACTGCGGCGCGCCATCTCGCCGGCCAACCGGCCGCGCAGGGAGTCGGTTTCGCGCTGCTGCTCGTCGAGCCGGCGGCGCAGGGTGCGGGTGACGGACCGGTACCTCGCGGCGGTCAGGACCGCGGGGACGGCGAGGACAACGGCTGCCGCTGCGCACCACTGAGACATCGTCACGCGGCGAATTCTAGGATGATGATCCTACGTAAGTGTGAACAGATCGCAGGATTGGTGATCTGGACGCGTCAAATAGCGGCTTTCGCCATGACATTTCGTCAGTGTTCGGGGCGCCTTCCGCGCCCTTCCGTCGGTGCCGGACAACTCCCCCGACGGGCCCGGGTTCCCGGACCCGCGCAGGTCACTGGCCGTCCACCTCGCCGTACGGCTCCTGGGCGCGCGCCGGGACGGGCCGCAGCGAGCGCAGGCCGCGGGCCACGGCGAAGCCGCGGCGGAGAGCGGCACCGAGACCGGTCTCCGGCTCGGCGGGCGCCGGTACGACTGGGGGCTCGGCCGGCGGGCGCTGCCCGGGGATGAGGCCGGTGGCGGGCGCGGTGCTGCGGGCCGTCTGCGTCATCTCTCCACGTCCTCCGTGTTCCTGCCGGGTGCCGCCGGTGCGGGGCGGGTTCTCGCCGTCCGCTGTGAGGTCTACCCCGTGGGGCGGCCGGTTCTGTCCGGATTCGGCGACAAGGCGGTCCCGGGATCCTCCCGGGCCGGTGCCGTTCGCCGCGGGCGGGGTCACGGCGTGTGCTCGACGGCGATCATCGTGCCCTGCAGCAGCGCGACTTCCTTGCCCGGAATTCCGCCGCTGACCGAACGTATCTCGGCGCCGACGACGGTGATGGTGCGGCCGCTGCGGACGACCGTCCCGGTGGCCCGCAGCCGCTCGCCGACCCCGGGGCTGAGCAGGTTCAGCTTGAACTCCACGCTCAGCACGTCCTTGCCCTCGGGCATCAGGGAGAGCGCGGCGGCGCCGGCCGCCGCATCCGCGAGCGTGGAGATCGCGCCGGCGTGCACGAAGCCGTTCTGCTGGGTGACCTCGGGCCGGACCGGCAGATCGAGCACCACCCGGCCGCGGGACAGCTCGACGATCTCCACCCCCAGCGTCGCCAGCAGCGGCTGGCCGGTGAGGTTGCTGCGGAGTCGGTCGGTGACGGTGTCCATGGCGGCGGTCCTGGTGCGGGGGCTGGGGTGCTCCACGAACCTTCCGCCGCCGACCGGCCCGGAGTCAACCCCGGGCCCGGACAGCACCGGGGCCCGCGCCGTGCGGCGCGGGCCCGTCGGTATCGGAGTCCAGGGCACCCCGAGGGGCTGCCCTGCTGTCCCTACAGCAGGTCGGCGTCGGTGGCCGCCTGCCCGTCGGCGGCAGTGTCCGGCAGCTCGGTGCCGGTGACGGCCTTGGCGTCGCCGATGCGCTGCTGGGGCATGTCGGCGTGGGCGCTCGGGGCGGTCAGCGAGGCGACGACGCCGACGGCGAGGGAGGCAAAGGCGAGCATGCTGCGCTTCTTCATGCCCTGCACAACGCGCACAGCGGCACGAGGTCACGGCCGGCCGGCCACGGGCAGTCGAGTACGGCTAGCGCGGCCAGTGCCGCAGGCCTTCGACCAGCACTCCGGTCAGCCGCTGCCGGGACACCGCGACGTCCTCGGCGAGCCGGAAGCCGCCCGCGGTGGCCAGCGAGGCGAAGCCGTGGACGGTCGCGCGGACCGTCCTGGTGGCGTGGATCAGCTCCGATCCGGCCAGGCCGTAGCCCTGCAGCACCGCGAGGATCACCTCGACCAGCCGGCCGGCGGCCGCGGTGAGCTCCGGATCGTCCTGCGGGGCCTGCGGGAGCGCCGCGTAGCGGTTCGGGTGGCGCACCGCGTAGTCGACGTAGGCGTCGACCAGGGCGGCGAGGGCCTCGTCCCCGCCGCGGCCGAGCACCGCGCGGGAGAGCCGTTCGGTCAGTTCGTCGGTGACCCGGACGGCCACCAGGCGGCGCAGTTCGGCGAGTCCGCCGGTGACGTGCTTGTAGAGCGAGGGGGTGGCGACGCCGGCGCGGCCGGCCACGGCGGCCAGGGTCAGCGCCTCCGGGCCCTGCTCGTCGAGGAGTCCGACCGCGTGGTCGACGACGGCGGCGGGGTTCAGTCCGGCCCTGGGCATCAGGCGACCTCGTTCACTTCGTCCAGGAAGGGCAGCAGGGCGTCGGCGGTGGCCTGCGGGTACCCGGCCATCGGGTAGTGGCCGCCGCCCTCGATGATCACCTTACGGCCCCGGAGGGCCTGTGCCTGGCGCTCGGCGAGCGCGGCCGGGTCGGGGAAGTCCGGGTCGGCGCCGCCCATGACGACCAGCGCCGGGCAGGTGACGTCCGCGCCCCAGCCGGTCGGTGCGGAGTCGCCGCGGACGTACCCGCGCACCGCCTGCCGGCGGCCGGGCTGCTTGAGTGCGGCGACCAGCCGGGCGCGGTACGCGTCGAAGTCGGCCGGGCGCCGGTTCGGGTAGTAGAACCTCTGCGCCGCGCCCCACAGCGAGGGGAACCAGGTGAGGGCCGGGCCGAGCAGGCCGACCATCGCCTTCTGCAGCAGGTTGGGCGGGAAGTTCTCGAAGAACGCGTCGATCAGGACGATGCCGGCGACCCGCTCCGGGGCGTCGGCCGCGGCCCGGACGACGGTGGCGCCGGTGTACGAGCTGCCGACCAGGACGGCGCGGCGGATGCCGAGGTGGTCGAGCAGGGCGAGGACGTCGCCGGCGATCGCGGTCGGCGAGTAGTCGTCCCAGGCGGTCGAGGACTCCCCGAGTCCGCGCAGGTCCATGGTGACCACCCGGTGCCCGGCGGCGGTCAGCAGCGGGTGCAGGTGCCGGTAGGCGGCGCGCAGGTCGAGCATGCCGGGGAGCAGGACGACCGGGACGCCGCTGCCCTGCTCGGTGTCGTCGTAGGCCAGCCGGCCGCCCGGGACGTCCAGGTGGCGGGTCTTCAGTGCGCTCCGGGTGTCGTTCACGGCGGGCCTCCTCGGCCTGGTGGCTGAATGCCTGGCTGATTGCCTGTAGCCAAAAAGCTACGGCTAATAGCCTTAGCCGTCAAGTGTGGCCCCGCCCTGCGGTAGCGTGCCGCCGGACCGCGGGAACCGAGAGAGCGAGGCGCCATGCCCTTCATCAACGTCAAGCAGCTGGCCGGCCGTACCGAGGAGCAGCGGGCGGAGATCGCCCGGGAGCTCACCGCGACGTACGCCCGGATCACCGGGGTGGACCCGTCGAACATCTGGGTCGCCATCGAGGAGCTCCCGGCCGAGAACTGGTCGGCCGGCGGCGAGACCTTCGCCGCCAAGCGGGCCCGCGCCGCCGCCTCCGGCAGCTGACCGGGGCGGGCGGCTCAGAGACCGTCCGCCCGGAACGGGTCGTGCTCCGCCAGCAGCTTGTCCAGCCTGGCCTGGTCGACCCGGGAGACGAGCTCGCCCGCGTCCTGGCGGTCGCGGACCACCTTGGCCAGGGTGAACGCCGAGGTGATGACGTAGAGCAGGGCGACCGCCAGGAAGGCCCGCACCCAGGCGTCCACCGGAAGGCAGGCGATCCCGATCGCGAGGGCGGCCGTGGCGAGGGCGAAGGACAGGACGGCCTGCACGTAGTAGGCGGCCGTGGTGCGGGGCTGCATGGGTGCGCTCATGCCTGCAGCGTCCCGGAGCGCCGGCAGGCCGGCATGAGTACGGATACTCAGCTTCGATGGCTTATCACCCTGAGTCACCACCCAACTGACAATCCATGGCAAATCGCCCATCGTGCCCGTAGTCCCGACGAATCCACTGGCTCAGGCGCTTGGAATCAGGGCGGGCATAGCATTAACGTTTGATAACGCAGCGCGGTCGGCAACGCCGTACCGACACGGCACCGTGCGCGTGTCGCTCAATCCCGCGTCTGCCTTCGCCGGTGGGCCCGGGAGCCGGGGAACCACCTTCCTTGGGGTGAATCGGCCGGGCCGGTGGCCCAGCCGTAGGAGACCTTCCTGCTCCGAACCCGTCAGCTAACCCGGTCGGCGAGAGGGAAGGAAAGGAGTGCGCCCCGTGGCGTCGACGCACTCGGCGGACCCCACCGCCGCAGCCACCCAGCTCCTCGACCACCCCTGGGAGCAGGCCGAACAGGCCCGCCACCGGCTGCCCCGACAGACCAGGGGCGGCAGCCCGCTGCTCGGCGTGACCGCGACCATGGCCGCCACCTTCGGCGCCGCCGGCCTCACCGCGGCCGCCGCCGGCCCGGCCGCCGCTGCCGAGCCCGCCGTCTCCGTCCCCGACGAGGCACCCGACGCCGACCCGGGCCTCGCCCTCGCCGCCCGCATCCAGCAGCAGGCCGACCACCGCACCGCCGCCGACGAGGCCGCCCGCCTCGCCGCCGCCCAGGAGGCCGAGGCCCGCCGCGCCGCGCAGGCCGCCGTGGAGGCCACCGCCCTCGCCCTGCCGACCACCGGCTACACCCTGGGCACCCAGTACGGCCCGTCCGGCTCGCACTGGGCCCACCTGCACACCGGCCTCGACTTCGAGGCCGCCACCGGCACCCCGGTCACCGCGGTCGGCCCGGGCACCGTCACCTCGGCCGGCTGGGCCGGCTCGTACGGCTACCGCATCGTCCAGACCCTGCCCGACGGCACCGAGATCTGGTACTGCCACCTCGCCCGGCTCGCCACCATCGACGGCCCGGTCGAGCGCGGCACCGTCCTCGGCGCGGTCGGCGCCACCGGCAGCGTCACCTCGCCCCGCCTCCACCTGGAGGTCCGCCCCGGCGGCGGAGCCCCCGTCGACCCGCTGGGCTGGCTCCGCTCCCACGGCGTCCAGCCCTAGGGTCCGAACGCACGCGGGCGGTTGATTCTTCAGGTGCCCCCGCGTGCCCCCGGCTTCGCTCACTCCTCGTCGTGCGTCTGCCGGGCCGCCGCGTACGCCTCCAGTTCCTCGGTGCCCGGCTCGGGGGCCAGGTCCGGGTACTCCGCGACCAGCAGGGTCGGCAGCCCGGGCACCGTCCACTCGCCGCAGAGCCACAGCGCGACGTCCGCCACGACCTGCTCGAAGTCCTCGAACTCGCCCCGCAGCTCGAACGGCATCGGCTCGCCCATCGCGGTCAGCGCCGCCAGGTTGCGGTAGCTGCGCTGCATCAGCCCGTACTCCAGCAGCCGCCGTGCCCCGTCGGTGGCCATGCCGATCGACAGCAGGTGCGCCTCGCCCCAGCCCAGTGCGGCGTCCGCACCGGTCATCGCGTCCAGCGCACCGGTCTCCACCAGGGCCTCGTACGCGGCCGTCCGGCCGTCCGGCTCCAGCGCGCGGAAGGCGTCCAGCCAGGCCCGCACCGCCGCCGCATCCCCGGTGTCCACGCCGTCGGCGCGCAGCAGCAGCGTGTACAGCCGCGGCCAGGTCAGCAGCTGCGGCCGCCGCAGCAGCGTCCCCAGCAGCTCGCCCTGCCACTCCGCCTCGGCGTGCAGGCGCTCCTGCCGCTTCGCGTTCAGCCGCCGTGCCGCCCGCTGACGGTCGATCAGCAGCCGCACCGCCTCCCCGTAGACCGCCGGGTCGCCGGCCGGCTGCACGTACAGGTGGAGCCGTTCGTGCAGCAGCTGCTCCAGCACGGCCGAGCCCAGCTCGGGCCGGCCGTCGTGCATCGGGGCGCCGCCCAGTTCCAGCAGCGTCAGCACTTCCCGGAGGGCCTCCTCCGGGACGGGTGCGCGGCCCTCGGCATCCGCCCAGGCGAGCAGCTCCTCGGCGCAGGTACGGGGGATGAGCTGCAGGTCTTCGTCGTCCACGCCCCGTACCGTAGCCGGTGCGGCGACCGGCGTGCGGCACGGCGGGCCCGTCGCGGGGCGGCGGGGTAGGGTCGGCCGCCATGACACCCGAACAGGTCCGGACGGTGCGACAGGTCCGGCTGACCGGACCGCGCCTGGCGATCCGCGAGTTCCGGCTCACCCCGGACGACACCGCGGCCCTGCACGCGATCTTCGGTGACCCGGAGACCGCCCGCTACCTGCCCTTCGAACCGCGCGACGAGGAGGAGTGCGCCGACCAGATCGAGCTCTACCTCGAAGAGGCCGAGAAGGACCCGCGGACCGTCTACCGCCTCGCCGTGACGCTCCGTGAGGACGGCCCGGAGGCGCTGCCGATCGGCAACGCCGTCCTCGGCCTCGAAGGGCAGCGCGCCGCCACCATCGGCTACGTGCTGCGCCGCGACACCTGGGGCAACGGCTACGCCGGCGAGATCACCGCCATGCTCTGCGGGTTCGGCTTCGGCACCCTCGGCCTGCACAGGCTCGCCGCCCGCGTCGACCCGGCCAACACCGCCTCCGCCCGGGTGCTCGCCCGGGCCGGCTTCCAACTGGAGGGCCGCATCCGGCACGACCTCCACCTGCGCGACACCTGGCACGACTCCCTGCTGTTCTCCCTGCTGGAGGACGAGTGGGTGCAGCCCGCCGCAGGACGGGGGTAGGGCCAGCCCCACCCCGGATCCGGCAGCGGGCTGCATTACGCCGGAGCGGCCGGTCCGGCACCGTGGTGTGCACACCAGGACGCACCGAGGGGGCCCCGATGACCACCGCACCGCTGTACTCGACCACCGGACTGCACCCGGCCGACACGCCCGCCGCCCGCCGGCCCGGCTTCTTCCGGGCGCCGTTCTCCGGCACCACCTACCGGGAGGTCGGCTACGTCCTCACGGGCCTGCCGATCGCGATCGCCGCGTTCACCGTCGCCGTGACGCTCTTCTCGGCCGGTCTCGGCCTGGCGGTCACCGCGCTCGGCCTGCCCGTGCTGGCCCTGCTGCTGTCCGCGGCCCGCGGCTTCGGCGCACTGGAGCGGTACCGCGCCCGCACCCTGCTCGGCGCCGACATCGCGGCGCCCGCGCCGGTGCGGCCCGCCCGGGCCGGATTCTGGGGCGCCGTCACCGCGCGCCTCGCCGACGGCGCCGGCTGGCGGGGAGTACTGCACCAGGTGGTGATGTTCCCCTGGGCGGTGCTGAGCTTCGCCCTCACCGTCACCTTCCTGGTGACCGGCTGGGTCGTCGCCCTCTACCCGCTCTACCACTGGGTCTTCGCCCGCTACACCGACTGGCCCGGGTACCGGGTGTTCGACTTCACCACCGACGCCGGCCGCCACCACGAGTACTACATCACCTCGCCCGCGCAGATCGCCGGCGTCTCGGCGATCGGCATCGCCCTGGTGCTGCTCACCCCGCTGATGATCCGCGGCCTCACCGGGGTCAACCGCCTCGCCGCCCGCGGCCTGCTGGGTGCCCGCTGAGCAGCCGGGCGGCCCCCGGCCCGGCCTACGCCGGCCGCCGGGGCACCGCCCGCCGTGGCCCGGCCGTACGGTCTCAGGGCGCTGCAGGTGTCTCCGGCGACTGCTGCACCTGAGCCGGGATCGGCGTCGGCGCAGGCTCCTTCCCGAGGCCGGGCACCGTGCCCTCGCTCGGGCCGTCCCCGCCGGAGCCGCTGTCGCCGCCGGTGCCCGGGTCGCCCGCAGCGGGGGCCGGCAGCCGTCGCAGCACCTCGTCGGCCACGGCCCTGCGCCGCGAGTACGGCGGTACGTTCCTGGTGTTGCGGATCTTGTAGGCGACCGCCGCCCGCAGGGCCGCCCGCTGCTCCTCGCTCAGCGCGGCGCCGCCGAGCATCGCCTTGGCGGCGAGCAGTGCCTGCAGCAGCTCGAAGGGCGAGAGGTGCCGGTCGATGGCCGAGACGACCAGGTCGAGGTTCTCCGGGTCCGGCTTGCCCTGCAGCAGGGCCAGGGCCTGCACCCGCAGGCCCTCCACGCCCGTTCCGAAGAGGTCGCGCACCTGCTGCGGACTGAAGTTCAGCGACTGCGCGGCGAGCACCGTCTGGTTCACCGAGTCGGCCAGGGTCTGCCGGTCCGCGGCGGACAGCGCCCGGGCCAGCAGCAGCCGGGTGAGCAGCCACCCGGAGAGGAAGCCGAGGACGGTGAAGTACACCGAGAGCGCCGCCGCGAACCCGACCGCACCCGGGCCGCCGCCGACGGCGGGGGCGAGCGCCTGGCCGAGCTCGTTCAGCCGCCGCGGGAACGTCCCGATCTGGGTGAGGCCGGCACCCAGAAGGATCTTGGTCAGCCAGTCGGAGACCTGCTCCAGATTGGTGTTGGGTGCGTAGCTCGCGGTGGAGGTCGCGGCCTGGTCGTCCGGGTGGGCCGCGGCGCCGCTGGTCAGCAGCTTGGGGATGCCGAACAGGAAGCCCAGCAGGCCACCGCCGACCGCGAAGGTCGCCGCGACGACCAGGCCGCCGCCGAGCGCCCGGATCCCGTGTTCGCTCGCCAGCGCGTACAGCGCCAGGCCGACCAGGCCGGCGCCGACCACCCCGATCAGCCCGATCCTCACCGCCGGTACCGGCTGTCCGCCGCGCTCCAGCTGCACCGAGCCACCCCCTGCCCCGGACCTGTCATTCCGCAGTGACTGTAGCGGACCGTCCGATCACTCCGGGAGGTCGCTGCAGTCGTTGCAGGGTCCTTGCAGGCCGCCGCCGTGCGGCCGGGCCCGGACATGCAGACGGCCCGCGGGCTGTTTCCTCGGCACAGGCCCGCGAAGGACCTGCGCCCGAGGCACCGGGGATGTACCGGTGAGCCCACGGGCCGGGTGACTGCTTGGGTTTGCGCCTGCCGCCGGAGGCCGTTGGGCCCCGCTCCGCCACAGGCAGGGGCGGCTCTAGCGAGCAGCCACCTCACGCATCCTGGTGGTACTCAACTCAGGATCACCTCCTTTCAGTGTGCGGCCACCATAGGCACGCACCCCCGCGGAGGGCAATGGAATTTCCGGGTGTGGATTCTGCCCGGGTACGACGAAGGCCCGGCAGATGATCTGCCGGGCCTTCGTGCTACTGAGTAGCGGGGACAGGATTTGAACCTGCGACCTCTGGGTTATGAGCCCAGCGAGCTACCGAGCTGCTCCACCCCGCGTCGGTGAACCCAACACTACGTGACGGATGCGTGGAAGGGAAATCCATTACCGGCAGGGCGCCGGTCACTCGGTCAGCGGCGGGCGCGCCGGCTGCCGCGAGCGCCGGGCGCGGGCCCACACGGAGAGGCAGACCAGGGTGGCGAAGGCGGGCACCATCACCAGGCCGTAGATCAGCAGGAAGCCGTCGGTGCCCAGCTCGGCGGCGGCGTTCCACACCCCGTGCAGGCCGATCGCCGCGGCCAGGCCGACCGGGGCGGCGAGCCGGGCGAGCCAGCGGCGGCCGGTGGTGAGGGTGACGGCGATGCCGAGGCCGGTGAGCGCGGTGAACAGCGGGTGCGCGAAGGGGGAGAGCAGGGCGCGCAGCACGAAGGTGTGCACCGTCGAGTCGAAGTCGCGCAGCGTGGGCGGCTCGCCGAACCCGATGGAGTCCAGCCGGGACTGCTGGTCGTCGGTGAAGGCGCGGCCCAGGTAGAGGGCGTTCTCGGTGAAGGCGAAGCCGCAGGCGGTGATCGCGCCGAGGACGAGGCCGGCGGCGAGCGTCCGCGGGCTGGACCGGGCCCGCGGGTGCGCCCGGCCGCCGGCAGGCGGCAGCACCGGCGGCCGGAAGTACGGCAGCGGCCTCAGGTGCGGGCGTATCCGGGGCAGCCCCGGGGTGCGCGAGCCGCGCGGCCGCGGCACCGGCGCGGGCGCGGGCGGGCCGTCCGGGGGCGGCGCGCCCCCGGCCTCCTCGCGGGCGAGCAGTGCGCAGTTCAGGTCCTGGCGGCAGTTCGGCCGGCGGCGGAGCGGGACGAGCAGCAGGAGCAGGGCCGCCCCCTTGCAGAACTCCTCGATCAGCGGGGTGGCGACCTCCGCCCCGAGCGTCTCGCCGCGGGTGCTGCCCTGGTGGGCGACCAGGAAGTCGCTGGCCCAGCCGTTGGCGAGGAGGGCCACCGTGGTGGCGGCGCAGGCGCCCCAGGCGAGGCAGAACAGGGTGTGCCGCAGCGGCACCCGGGCCGTCTGGTTCAGCCAGGCCAGTGAGCCGAGCACGAAGGGCAGCGGCAGCAGGGCGAGCCCCAGCCCGACCAGCAGCCCGGTGGTGCCGGTCTGCCGCTGCACCAGGTGCAGGATCAGCACCCCGCTGCCGGCCAGCGCGAATGCCGCCAGCGAGGAGGACAGCGCCGGGTAGTGGAGCGAGCGGTGCAGGGCCTCCATGCGGCCCCAGAGCGGCAGCACGCGGCGCAGACCGCGCACCCGGGGCCCCGGGTCGGTCCGGGTGCCGGCGGTGGTCGCGGGCGGTTCGTCGGCGGCAGTGCGGGCCGTGGTGTGGGGGGACGGGCTGCCGCTGGGCGGACGGCTCACCCGGAAAGCGTAGGCGACGCCTCCGCCGCAGCGGGAGTCCTCCGAACGATCCGTGTGCCCGGAATCACTCCGGGTGACGGACCGTCAGCTCCCGGTGGCGCAGCCCCGCCACCGGGTGTGGCGGTGTCCGGTCAGCGGCGGCGGAACAGCAGGTCGTGCACGATGTGGCCCTTGGCCAGGCCCGCGCGCTCGAACTTGGTCAGCGGCCGCCAGTCCGGCCGCGGCGCGTAGCCGGGCACGCTGCCGGCCGGGCGCTCGGCGGGCTCCAGCCAGCCGCTGCCGTCGCCCTCCGGGTGAAGGTTCTCCAGCTCGGGCGAGGCGGAGAGCACGTCCAGCATCTGCTCCGCGTAGTGCTCCCAGTCGGTGGCGCAGTGCACCAGGGCGCCGGGGGCGAGCTTGGGCAGCACCAGCTCCAGGAAGTGCGGCTGGATCAGGCGCCGCTTGTGGTGCTTGGGCTTCGGCCACGGGTCGGCGAAGTAGACCCGCAGACCGGCCAGCGAGGCGTCCGGCAGCATGTCGCGGAGCAGGATCACCGCGTCGCCCGCGGCGAGCCGGACGTTGCGGGAGCCGTCGCGCTCCAGCATCTGCAGCAGGTTGCCGTGGCCGGGGGTGTGGACGTCCGCGGCGAGGATGCCGGACGCCGGGTCGGCGGCGGCCATCGCGGCGGTCGTCTCGCCCATGCCGAAACCGATCTCCAGGGTGACCGGGAGGTCGCCGAAGAGCGCCGGCAGGTCCAGCGGGGTGCCGTCGATCGCGAGGCCGTGCTGCTCCCAGAGCCGGTCCAGCGCATCGGCCTGGGCGTTGGTCATCCGGCCGCGGCGCGGCTGGAAGCTGCGGATGCGCCGCTCCCGGTGCTGGGCCTCGGTGGCCTTGTGCGGGTACATCGGCGCGGGGTACCCGGCGGGGGCGGCGGAGAGCCGGGCGGACGGGGACAGCTCGGGGCTGGGGGCGGTGGCAGTCACAATCGCCCCAGTCTACGAGGGCCCGCCGGCGTCCAGGAGCGGCCCGGGCCACACCGGGCGGCCAAGGGCGCCCGAGCCGGCGCCCCGCCGCGGCCCCGGCTCAGCCGCCGGCCTCCAGCGCCGCCAGCGCACGGCGGGCGACCTCCCGGCCGATCGGCAGCGAGGCCGTCGCGGCCGGCGAGGGCGCATTGAGCACGTGCACCGCCCGGCGGGCGGAGGACGGGTCGTCCGGATCGAAGCCGGCGAAGGCGAAGTCGTCCAGCAGCGAGCCGTCCCGGGCCACCGCCTGGGCCCGCACCCCGGCCGCGGTCGGCACCAGGTCGGCCGCGGTCACGGCCGGCAGCAGCCGCTGCACCGCCGTGGTGAACGCCCGCCGGGACAGCGAGCGGTGCAGCTCGCCGAGCTCGTACCGCCAGTGCCGGCGCGCGATCCTCCACGTACCGGGGAAGGCCGCCGTCCCGGCCAGGTCGCGCAGCCGCACCGTGCGCCAGTCGTAGCCCTCGCGGGCCAGCGCCGGCACCGCGTTCGGGCCGACGTGCACGTCACCGTGCACGCCCCGGGTGAGGTGCACGCCGAGGAACGGGAACGCCGGGTCCGGCACCGGGTACACCAGACCGCGGACCAGGCCCCGCCGGTGCTCGGCGAGCTCGTAGTACTCGCCGCGGAACGGGACGATCCGCACCCCCGGGTCGTCCCCGGCCAGCCGGGCCACCCGGTCGCTGTGCAGGCCCGCGCAGTTCACCAGCACCCCGCAGCGCAGCTCGCCCGCGGAGGTCTGCACCGTCACCCCGTCCGTCCGGCGGGCCACCGCGCGCAGCTCGGTGCCGGTGCGCAGCACGGCGCCCTTCTCCTCGGCGAGCTCCGCGTACCGGCGGGCCACCGCGGGGAAGTCGCAGATGCCGGTGGTGCCGATGTGCAGGCCGGCCGCACCGCGCACCTCGGGCTCGTGGGCGGCGATCCCCGCCGCGTCCAGCTCGGTCACCGGGATGCCGTTGGCCCGGCCCCGCTCGGCGAGTGCGGCCAGCCGCGGCAGCTCCTCCGGCGAGGTGGCGACGATCAGCTTGCCGGTGACCTCGTAAGGGATGCCCTGCTCGCGGCAGAACTCCACCATCTCGGCGGCGCCGCCGGTCGCGTACCGGGCCTTCAGCGAGCCCGGCCGGTAGTACACGCCGCTGTGGATGACGCCGCTGTTGCGGCCGGTCTGGTGCACGGCGAGGGCCGGCTCCTTCTCCAGCACGGCGACCTGCAGCCCGGGCTGCGCCCGGGTCAGTGCATACGCCGTGGACAGCCCGACGATGCCGCCCCCCACCACCAGTACGTCGACGTCGTAGCGCACCTCGGCCCCTTCGTTCGGCTGCCCCCGCCGCAGCGATCGTGCCACGGCAGGACCGTACCGAGAAGGCGGCGTCGGTCACCCCGCATAGGGGCGCGGGGAACCCCGCGCCCTATGCGGGTGCCTGGTTCTGCTCCCACGGCCAGTGGGCGTCGTGGCCGGCCTCCAGCAGCGGGATCAGCCGGAACGCCGCGTCGGTCAGGCCGCCGAAGGTGTGCCGCCGGGCACCGCCGGAGGGCGCGTGGCCCGCCCGGTAGCCGGCCAGGTTCCAGGTGTAGACCGGGACCTGCGCCGGGACCGCGGCGAGCGGGTCGCCCTGCCAACCGCCGTACGCCTGCTCGTCGGTGATGATCACCACCCGGTCGTGGCCGCAGTAGTGCTTCTTGACGGCCTTGCCGGTCTCGGTGCCGCCGAGGTCGGAGAAGCGGTCCAGGACCTTCAGCACCGCCTCGCCGCGCTCCAGCTTGATCCGCCGGCTGGTGGTGCCGAACTCGACCAGGTCGGCGTCGGCCGCGCGCAGCGCCAGCGCCGCACCGAAGACCGCCGCCGAGTCCGCCCGGTTGAGCATGGTCTGCGCGCTCGGCCGGTCGAACATCGAGCCGGAGCGGTCGACCAGGACGAGCGTGCGGCCGGGCAGCACCGGCACGTTGGCCAGCGAGTGGCCGAGTGCCTTCTCCAGTGCGTGGCCCCAGCGCAGCGAGGGCGCGTGCCGGTGGGCGGCCAGGTAGCGGAACGGGAACTGCTTGGACCGCTGCACCTCGCCCCGGTCGGAGATCCGCCGTGCGACCTGCTCGGCCACCGCGTCGGACACCCCGGCCTGGTCGAAGTTCCGCAGGTTGCGGACCAGTGCCATCGGCCCCATCGACGGGATGATCGCCTCCCAGACCGCCGCGTCCAGCGGACCCTGCAGCCAGCCGGCCAGCGCCTCCCAGGTCATGCCCGCCGCGGCCAGCCGCTCGGCGCCGCCGGGGCCGGTGACGACCGCGCGGCGCTGCTCGACCGGCAGCGCGAGCAGCTCGCGGCTTGCGGTCAGCAGGGCGTCGCCGGTCGGCGGCACGGCCTCGTCCGGGCGGTGCCGGCGGTCCAGCGCGTACTGGAACAGCGGGCCCTGCCACGGCTTGTCGGGGTGCGGCGCAGGGTGGGTCAGCTCCAGCACGTCGCCGAACCGGAAGCCCTTGGAGACGGTGTCGTACTTGAGCAGCGCGCGGCCGTTGTACAGGCGGCGGGTGGCGTCGGCGACACCCCGCTTGATCGGCTTCGGCAGCGCCCGGCCGTACCGGGACGTCCAGTAGGCGAGCAGCTCGCCGGGCTCGTCGGGGCGCTGCAGCACCGCGTCGACGGCCTGCCGGGAGTGGCCGGGCGCCTTGGCGTCGAGCCGGGCGCGGGTGAACTCCGCGGCGCCGACCAGCGAGGCGGTGCGCATCGCGGCGCCGTGCCGGAGCCAGCGCAGCAGGCCGAGCGTCCACTCCGGGTCGCTCACCGCGAGGGAGCGGACCAGGGCGGTGTACCGGTTGTCGCGTGCGCCGCCGCGCTCGTAGTAGGTGTCCTGGCCGACCAGGTTGGCGACGGCGAGCAGGAAGAGTTCGGACTTCTCGTCGCGCAGGTGGCCCGCACCGCCGGCGTGGTTGGCGGTGTGCTGCCCGGTCGTGGTCACGGGCGAGGTCGGGCCGGTCTTCGGGCGGCGGATGTTGAAGCGAGACATGGTGATTCCCCCTGCGGGGAGGCAGAACGGAGCCGGGGCGCCCGAGGTCGTGCCGGCCTCGCGGGCCGGCCGCGGCGGAGGTGACAGTCAGGTGCTCTACCGGCTGAGCTACCGGCCGTGCTCGCGCACGGCCGTCCGGGACTCGAACCCGGCACCGCCTGATCCCAATGAAGTAACCCCCGCCTGCGCACCGGACGCCCCGGCACGCTGCCTCCCGAGATCAAAAGTGGGTGCCGGCTCATTTCGTTGGAGGAAGTAACCGGTCCTGCGCACCGGGAGGTGGCAGTCGTATGAACGTGTAGGTGTCCAGAGAACAGAAGCGGCGGAGGTGACGTGTGCTGCTCTACCGACTGAGCTACACCGGCCCGGAAGCCGATGGCGGGACTCGAACCCGCGACCCGCCCATTAACAGTGGAAGTAACCTCTGCCTGCGCACCTGGACGAGTAAGACGTTAGCCACCCGGCCGCCGGCCACGCACCCGAATATCCGCCGGGTCAGGTCGAGCCGGCCAGCACCAGCCGCGCCCGCTCGGTCAACTCCCGCACCCGCCGCTCGTCCTGGAACGGCTCCAGGCGGCGCAGCAGCTCCAGCACGTACTCCCGGCTGCGCTGCGAGGAGATCCGCCCGGCCACGTCCACCGCGCGCTCCCCCGCCGCCACGGCCGCGTCCAGGTCGCCGGCCTCCGCCTCGGCCATCGCCGACACCACCAGCCGCAGCGCGTGCGAGCGCACGTACCCCTCGGTCGGCCTGGCCAGCGCCTCCCGGGTGAACTGCCGCACCTTGGACGGCATGCCGAGGTCGCGGAAGCACTCCGCGGCGTCCGCCGCCAGCCGGTCGTAGGTGTAGAAGTCGATCCAGGTCGGGTCGGCGTCGCCGGGCCGGGAACGGTCCAGCGCGCCCTCGGCCGCGACCAGCGCCGTCGCGCAGGCCGCCGCGTTGCCCGCTCTCGCCTGCGCCCGCGCCTCCACCAGGTGGAAGAAGCTCATCGTCCGGGCGGTGGCCAGCCCCCGGTTGCGCTCCAGCGCGGCCTGCGCGAGGTCCACCGCCTCCTCGGGGAAGTTCCGGTACACCGCCTGCAGGCTCATCGACGCCAGCACGTACCCGCCGAGCGGCACGTCCCCGGCCGCCCGGGCCAGGCGCAGCGCCTGGATGTAGTACCGCTGCGCAGCCTCGTGCTGGCCGGTGTCGAAGGCCATCCACCCGGCCAGCCTGGTCAGTTCGGCCGTCGCGCCGAACAGCGCCCGGCCCACCGCGTCGCTGTACGAGCCGAGCAGCAGCGGCGCCGCCTCCACCCGCAGGCACTCCGGCACCATGGACGAACGCCAGTCCCCGCCGCCGTACTTGGAGTCCCAGCGGCGGGCCTCCTGGGCCGCCTCGCGCAGCTTCGCCGCGTCCGAGTGGCCGACCCGGTACCCGGAGCGGTCCGGTGCGGCCGCCTCCCGCGCCACCGAGCCGTCCGCCGGGGTGATCAGCCAGCGGGAGACCGGAGTCGCGTACGCCGAGACCGAGAACGTGCCCGCCAGGCTGTCGCTCCACCGGCCGCCGCCCGGGCCGCGCCGCAGGTCCAGGTCGACCCGCCACAGCTCGGTCGCCGACCGCACCGCCTCCGGGACCTCGCGCGGGAACTCCAGGCCGAGTTCCGGCGTCGGCTGGGTGTCGCCCAGCCCGATCTCCTCCAGCGGCACCGGGCGGCCCAGCTTGCTGCCGAGCGCGGTCGCGATCAGATGGGGCACCGGCCGCTGCGGCACCATGCCCTTGGTGACCCACCGCGCCACCGACGTCTTGTCGTAGCGCAGCGTCAGACCGCGCTGCGCACCGAGGTCGTTGACCCGGCGGGCCAGGCCGGCGTTGCTGATCTGGGCGAGGGACAGGAGTGCGCCGAGCCGTTCGTTCGGCCCTCGTGAGCTGGCGGTCATGGTGGCGGTGGCACCCCCTGGCGAGGTCCTGCGCGGAGGGTGGCGCGCGAAGTGCGGCCACCCGCTGCACCTAGCGTAGTCGGACGCGTTCCGAGGGTTAAGAGGCCGCATTCCGGATGGCGGGATCGCGCGCCCGAACGGCCTGTCGGCGACGGTCCGCCCGAGGGCGCGACGGAATCCACTGCTCGGCCGTGCACCGTCCCGGACTCCCGTGCTCCGGTCCCGTGCCCATGTGCGCCCGCCCGTGCCCCCTGGCCGCAGCGGCAGGTGGGCGATTCGCTGGACCCCGTGGATCGGCCCGCCGTCGAGGACCCGGCGGGCCGGGGGAACCGCTGCCGCCATCCCCGCGGGCAGCGGTGGGTCCGGGAGGGCATGCGGATGCCCTCCCGGGCAGTGCGACGCCTTTCGGCCATCCGTCGATGTCCATGCCACGAGGCGCAGGGGGCGGCCCGGGCCACGGAGGGGGCGGCCCGGTCCGCCCGCGGGGCACCGCCGCTCGGCCGGCCCGTCCGCCGGCCGGGCCGCGCCCCCGCAGGCCCGCCCCCGCGCTGCCGCCCTGCCCCGCAACCTGGATGACGGACCATCAGATCGGGTGATCCGGCCGCGCCCCGGCCGGGCCGGCCGGGCGTCGCTTCCGTGCGCCCGCCGTGATCCGCTGCCGCAACTCGGCTCACACGGCGCACATCCGGTGGCACGATGTCTCCTGCGGCGCACCGTTTCCGGACACCCCGTGCGCCCGACCCCTCGTCAGGTGGAGGCGCGATGCGGTGGCTCACCGGCTGGAGCGGAGGGCCGCACGGCACCGGCGGCCCCTCGCCCGAAGGCGTCCGCCCGATCGCCGGCACCGCCCTGTGGGCGGGCCCCAACCCGCTCTGGGCGGTCGGCGACTGGCGGCCCGACGAGATCCGCCTGGTCACCCTGCGCCCCGGCGCCGACCCCGTCGTCACCACCGGCCCGCCCCCCGGCGGCAGGCCGGACACCGAGCCCGCCGACACCCCGGCCACCACCCGCCTCGCCGTCCTCGGCCGCTGCGGCGCCACCGACGCCGAACTCGCCGACGGCCTCGCCGCGGCCCGCGGCGGCGCCGTCCGCCACCTCACCGGCTGGCCCGGCAGCTACACCGCCGTCCTGCGCACCGGCACCCGCTCCACCGTGCTGCTCACCGACCTCGCCGGCGCCCAGCCGGTCTTCCACACCCCCTGGCACGGCGGCACCGCCTACGCCACCGCCGCCCTGCCGCTCGCCGACCTGATCGGCGCACCGGTGGACACCGGCCACCTCGCCGCCCTGCTCGCCTGCCCCGAGTCGCCCGAGGCGCTCGGCCACAGCACCCCCTACGCGGGCGTGCACCGGGTGCCGCCCGGACACTCCCTCGGCATCCGCGGCGGTCGCCCCTACCCCGCCTCCTACGAGCAGGACCCGGGCCCCGGCCGCCGCGAGGACGCCCCCGCCGTCCGCGAACTCACCCGGACCCTGCTGGAGGCCGTCCGCTGCCGGGTCCGCACCACCGCGCACAACCCCGCCCCCGACACCCCCGAGGACGCCGCCGACCGCCCCCGGCTCGGCGTCGACCTCTCCTACGGCACCGCCTCGGCCACCGTCGCCCTGCTCGCCGCCGCCGTCCCGATCGCCCCCGCCGCCGGACCGGCCGGCCGCTTCCCCGCCCGCCCGGCCGCCGCGGCACCGCGCACCGGCGCCGTCAAGGGCTCCTGGGCCCGCCGGCCCACCGCCGACGCCGGCCCCGGGAACGAGGGCGAGGCCCTCACCGCCGTCACCCACGCCGACACCGACGGGCTCGCCCTGGCCGTCGACGTCCCCCGGCTCCGGCACGTCGTCGTCCCGCCCGGCCTCCCGTACACCGACGTCGCCGACGACCCGCTCGCCGGACCGCTCACCGACGAACCCGGGCCCGCCCTCACCGCCGCCGCCCTCACCGCCACCCGCTTCCGCGCCGGCGGCACCGACCACCTCACCGGCTACGGCGCCCGCCAGGTCCTCGACGGCCACCCCGCCCGCCTCGCCGACCTCGTCCGGGCCGGCCGCGCCCGCGAACTCCTCGCCCCCGTCGCCGCCCTCGCCGGAGCCGACCGCGCCACCGCCGGAGCCCTCACCGGCACCGTCCGCACCCCGGTCACCGTGCTGCGCGCCGCCCACCGACTGGCCCGCACCGGCTACGCCGACGCGCTCGACGACCTCGCCGTCCGGCTGACCGTCCGCCACTTCGCCGAACCGCCCGGTACCGCCGGCGCCAGCTCCGCCGCCGACCTCGCCTGGACCGTGCCCGGCCCCGCCGCCCGCTGGCTCTCCGACGAGGCCCTCGCCACCGTCGCCCAGCGGCTGCGGACGGCCGCCCGCGGCCCCGTCCCCGCCGAACACCCCGGCGCCCGCCGCGCCCGCCTCGCCCTGCACCGGCACGCCACCGCCTACCGCACCCTCGTCCAGGCCGCCGAACAGCGCGGCCAGCGCCTGCACGCGCCCTTCCTCGACAACCAGGTCGTCCGCGCCGCCCGGCTGCTCCCCGACGACACCCGGCTGCAGCCCGGCGCCCGGCACGCCCTGCTCCGCTCGGTCCTCACCGGCGCCGGACGCACCGACCTGCCCGCCGACTGGGGCCGCACCCCCAGGCCAGACCGCGCCGACGAGGCCCGCGCCGGCCTGCGCCGCGCCGCCGACGGCCTGGCCGAGCTCTTCCACCGCCCGCTCCTCGCCGAAGCCGGCCTGATCGACCTGCCCGCCGTCCGGCAGACCCTCGCCACCGCCGCCGAACCCGGCAGCGGACTGCCCCCCGGCACCCTGGCCGGCCTCGCCGACCTGATCGCCACCGAGCTCTGGCTGCGCCGCGTCGCCGCGCGCCGGCACGGCTCCTGCTGGACGGGCCTCCCACCGGTGGAGCGCAAGGCCCTCGCCAGACCGGCCTGAACCCGGCCGGGCGGGCCCGAGCCGGCCGCGGAGTCCGGCCCCGGCGCGTCCGTCCGTGGCGGGCCGCGCCGACGCGGCATCATGACCGGGTGGCTGCCGCGATGGTTCCCCTGCCCGTGCTCGCCGAGCCGCCCCCGGCGGGCCGCCCCGGCGTCCTGGCCGCCTGCGACGGCTCCGACGGCTCGCTGTGGGCGCTCGACCGGGCGATGACCGAGGCCGAACTGTTCGGCCTGCCGCTGTACGTCCTGGCCGTGGTCAACCCCTCCCCGGCCGGCTACCCGCCCGGCATGGTCGAACTCGTCCAGCAGAGCATCGAGCTGCTGGCGGAGAGCATGGCCGACGGGCTGCGCCGCGCGGTGGACACCGTCCAGGTCGCCCGGTCCCGGCCGTACGGCGGGGAGCTGCAGCTGCACGTGGTGCTGGGCAGCGTGATCGAGGTGGTGCTCGCCGCCTCCGCGGGGCAGCACACGCTGGTGATCGGCACCCGCGGCAACGGCGGCTTCACCCGGCTGCTGCTGGGCTCGGTGAGCACCGCGGCGGTGCACCACGCGAACTGCCCGGTGCTGGTCGTCCCGGCTCCGCCCGCCGGCTGACCGGGGCACCCTCCGCGTGCGGTGCGTCAGATCGCCAGGCGTGCCGCCGCCGCCCGCTGCCGGGCGGCGCTGCCGGCCAGGAACCGCAGCACCACCTCCAGCTCCGCGGTGCCGAACTCCTCGCAGAGCCCGCCGACCTCGCGCTCCCAGTCCTCGGACAGCGCGGCCAGCCGCGCGGACGCCTCCGGCAGGTGCTCAACCAGGACGCGCCGCCGGTCGGCCGGGTGCGGGACGCGGCGGACGAACCCCTTGCGTTCCAGGCGGTCGACCAGCCCGGTCACCGAGGCGGGTGCGAGGCCGGAGCGCTCGGCGAGTTCCTTGGCGGTCAGCGGACCGCCGCGCTGCAGCAGGTCCAGTGCCCTCGCCTCGCTCGCGCCCAGACCGGCCTTCTCGGCGACCGCGGTGTGGAAGGCCGCCGCCGCGGCGCCGGACGCCCGGCAGGCCTCGCGGACCTGGGCGAGCACCGCGTCGCGGGGGCGGTCTGCGGAGGCGGGGTCCGGTCGCTCGGCCATGGGGCCAGCGTAGCCGCGCCCTTCGGCGGGCCGAATATTCCGCCGCTCCGAAGGAAAAGGCGCCCCGGCACGCGGCCGGGAATGCCGGGCCGACAGTTGACCGTTCAACCCTCGGTGGACCGGGTCCCACAACCCCCTGGCCCGCGCACGGACCGCAATCCTCGAACAGGAGCCGCAACCCCATGAAGGTCGAGATCTACTCCGACATCGCCTGCCCCTGGTGCTACATCGGCAAGCGCCGCTTCGAGCAGGCGCTGGACCGCTTCCCGGGCAAGGACGCCGTCGAGGTGGTCTACCGGCCGTACCAGCTCGTCCCCGACGCCCCCGAGCAGGCCACCCCGCACCGCGACTGGCTCGCCGCCCGCTTCGGCCCGCAGTCCGTCGCCATGGACGCCCAGGTCACCGAGCTCGGCGCCGCCGAGGGCATCACCTACGACTTCGACGCCGCCCTGCACGCCAACACCTTCCTCGGCCACCGCCTGCTGCACCTCGCCGAGACCGAGTACGGCGCCGCCGTGCAGGCCGACCTCAAGGAGCGGCTGCTCAAGGCGCACTTCACCGACGGCGTGGACATCGGCGACCGGGCGCAGCTCACCGAGGTCGCCGTCGCCGCCGGCATGGACGGCGGGCGCGCCGCCGCCTACCTGGCCGGCGAGGAGGGCGCCGAGGAGGTCCGGACCCAGCTCGACCGGGCCCGGGCGCTCGGCATCAGCGCCGTCCCGACCTTCGTCTTCGAGGGCCGCTGGGCGGTGCAGGGCGGCCAGGAGGCGGACACCTTCCTGCGTGTCCTGCAGCAGGTCGCCGAGGAGACCGGCGCCCTCGTCCCGGCACCCGGCACCGAGGCCGCCGACGGGGCCTGCGCGGACGGCTCCTGCGCGGTCTGACCGGCTCCGGCGGACGCGCCCGGCCACCCGTCAGCAGGTGAGCCGGGCGTCCGCCCAGTCGGCGACGTCGATCAGCGCCCGGCCGCCGTCGACCCGCTCCGCCACCAGCCGGATCGAGGTCTGACCGGCCAGCGCGGCGTGCACCCGCACCGGACCGCTGCCGGCCCGCACCGGGCCCGACCGCCACAGCACCGTCCCGTCGCCGCCCTGCACGCTGAACACCACACCCCCGTAGCCGACCGCCAGGTCGTCAGGACCGGCCACCGCGTCGAACGCGGTGCAGCTGCGGTTCAGGTCCACCGCCACCCTGGACGGCACATGGACGCTCAGCGCATGCCAGTGCCACCGCCCGGCCATCCACAGGCCCGGCCGCTGCGCCAGCGTCCCGCCGCCGTGCCGGATGCTCGGCCGGCCCTCGGCCTGCGCCTCCCGCCGGCCCGGACCGGCGAACGGCAGGTCGTCCAGCCAGAACGCGGTGGGCACCGGCGGCGGGGTCGGCGTCGGCGTCGGCGCGGGCGTCGGGGGCTGCGGGGTCGGCGTCGGGCTCGGGACGGGCTCCGGGGTCCGCACCGGGGACGGCGGCTCCACCACCGGCGACGCGGTCGGCGTCGGGGTCGGGACGGGCACCGCCGGCCGCCGCGGCGGCGCCGGCTGCGGCACCGCCTCCGGGCTCGCCGACGGACTCGGCACCGGCTCCGGAGCACGGGACACCGGCGGCCGCTCCGGGGCGGACACCACCGGCCGGGGCGCGGCCACCGGGGGAGCGTCCGACGGGCCGCTCAGCGCGTACGCGGCCACGGCCGCCGCGGCCAGCGCCACACTCGCCGCGATCCCGGCCTTGGCCGCGACCCCCAGTCCCTCGCCGGCGACCACGCCGACCGAGCCCGCGCCGCCCGCCGCCGTACCGCCGGCCGTCGCGGCACCGCCCGCGGCCGCAGCGCCGACCGCCGCCCCCGCCACCGCGGCACCGCCCAGCACCGCGGCCGCAGCAGCCGTGAAGGCGCCCGTACCCACCCACACCAGCACGCCCCCGGGCAGCACGGCCCGCAGACTGTGGTTGATGTCCGCCAGCTCCAGGCAGGCGGCCGTGCAGCGCGCGCACTCCTGCACGTGCCGGCCCACCTCGGTGGTGGCCCGCTTGCGCAACGAGCCCCGGGCGTACGCACCCAGCCGGTTCGCGTACGCCGCACAGGACTGCTCCTGGCTGCCCGACACGTGCGCCTGAAGGAAGGCCGCGGCCAGCCGGTCCCTGGCCCGGTGCGCCTGCACCGCCGTCGCATTGGCCGTCTTGCCCAGCATCACCGCAACGGTCTTCGGCGACTCCCGCTCGACCTCGGTGTGCCACAGCACCACCCGGTCGTCCTCCGGGAGTTCGGCATAGGCGCGCATCACCATCCGGCGGTCGGCCAACGCCATCGCCCAGGCGTCCGCCCCCGGATCGGCCAGGTCGTACTCGATCGCCGCACCCGAACCCCGGGTGAACGAACCGAAGTCGTCGACCAGCTGCTCGCGCCGCTCGCTGCGCGCCCAGGCCGCCGCCACATTGCGCACCGCGGTCAGCAGGTACGCGCGGACGGCGAACTCCGGCCCCCGGCCCGCCTTCAGCGCCTGCAGCGTCCGGGCGAACACCTCGCCCGCGAGATCCTCCGCCGTGAAGCTGTCCCGGCAGCAGGTCCGCGCATAGCGGCGCACCGCATCCGCGTGCCGCCGGTAGACCTCCTCGTACGCCGCGTCGTCCCCGGCCCGCACCCGGGCCGTCAACTCGGCATCGGAAGGCGGGCGTTCGCCGTCCACCGGCTCGGCCGGCGCGGGCACCACGGCACGCGCCGGCAACTCCTCCCCGACGAACGCCTCCGGCGTCACACCGCCCTGGCCGGCCGCCGCCTGGCCGGGCACCCGGCCCACCAGCGACTCGCGCAGCGGCGCACCCGCCTGGTCCGGCACATGGCCGGACGGGCCCGCGCCCGCACCGGGTTCGTTCCGCTCATCGGCGCTCACCTGCGCCCCCCGGAATCCACCGGACCGGGCACCACCGCCGGAGGCGCCGCCACGGCACCGGCGACCGGGCACGGGCAGCGAACTGCGGGAACGGCGCGCAACGGGACAATGGCTCCAAGCACGGGCAAAGGATTGCATAGCACAGCGCCGGCCGGAAGTCGGACCTGCCGCGACCCACTCGTACGAGCGCCGCACCGGACACCCGGCCCGGCAACAACTCCCTTGCTCAGTTCGCCTGCAGACCCTGCAGCAGGATCTGCAGCAGCCGCTGCGCCGGAGCATCGCCGGATTGACCGTCCGTCGGATCGCCGCCCCCGGGGAGGGCCGCAGCCGCATGCACCGGCACCGCTGCCGTCAGCACCAGCACCACGTCCGACACCGTCACCCCGGCCCGCAGCTCACCGGCCGAGGCCGCCCGCGCCACCAATGCCGCCACCAACTGCAGCAGCAGCCGCGGATCGGCGTCCGCCGCAGCCCGGTCCTCCGCCCCGAGCACCTCGGGCCCGGCCTCCGACCCGCGCTGCCCGGGCACCCGGCCCAGCTCGACCGCGTACCGGAACGCCTCCGGAGGCAGCAGCCGGCCCGCGCCGGACGCCACCGCCCGCCCCAGGAACTCCGCCAGCGACTCCCAGGCCGTGCCGCCGCCGTACAGCGACTCACGGGCCTGCGCCGTCAGCCAGGCGACCTCCTCGGCCGCGATCCGGCGGACCAGCACCTCCTTGCTCGGGAACCGCCGGTACACCGTGCCGACACCCACCCCGGCCCGCCGCGCGACCTCCTCCATCGGCGCGTCGTAGCCGAGTTCGCCGAACACCTGGCGGGCCGCCCGCAGCACGCTCTCCAGGTTGCGCCGGGCATCCACACGCAGCCGCCCCGGCCGCCCGGAGGCCGCCGGCCCGCCCGCCGCCAGCAGCTCCGCCCCGGCCGGGCCGCGCTGCTCAGGGACCGAGCCGTGGCCCGCCCCGCCCCGCCCGTGCACCGGCGACACCACGCCACCCGACAGGCGATCCTGATCCGTCACTTCAACCCTCCCCCGCGGGCACCGTCGGCGCCCGCCCCAACCGGCCGCACCCCCCGGTGCGGCCTCATGCCGTCCGCAACTCACGGGTGCGGACTACACCCTTCCCCACTTCTCCGTCGGCCAGTCGGCCGCCGGTTCGATCGACCCCGACCTTGACGGAGCACAATCCGACCATAGTTCAGGCGAGTTCGTGGCAGAAGCGGACCTCCCGCACCCGATCGGACCCCCGCGAACCACCCCCGCCACGACACATCCGGCCACGGAGGCCACATCCGACCCGGCCGATCCGGTTCGCCCTGTGGACAAACCCACCCCCCGCATTGCCTCATTGGAGGGCGTCCCCGCGGGACGTGAAACAGGTCACACGGCCCACGGACGGCAGGGGGTGCCCCATCAGGATTCTCATCGTCGGCGGCGGATGCGCCGGCATGGCCGCAGCCCTCGCACTCCAGCAGTCCCTCGCCGCCCGCCTGCGCACCGGCGAGGCCGAGATCACCGTGGTCGAGCCGCAGCCCTACCTGACCTACCAGCCGCTGCTCGCCGAGGTCGCCGCCGGCAGCATCGACCCCCGCCACGTGGTCGTCCCGCTGCGCCGGGTCCTCCCGCACTGCCGCGTGCTCACCGCCCGGATCACCCGCATCGACCACGCCGGACGCCGCGCCCTGGTCGACACCGCGCCCCGCGGCACCGTCCCCGCTGTCACCGAACTCCGCTACGACCACCTGGTGCTGACCCCCGGCGCGGTCTCCCGCACCGACCCCGTCCCCGGCCTCGCCGAGCACGGCCTCGGCTTCTCCACCGTCGGCGAGGCGGTCGCCCTCCGCAACCACGTGCTGGAGCAGCTCGACCTGGCCTCCTCCACCCGCGACCCGGAGCTCCGCCAGGCCGCCCTCACCTTCGTCTTCGTCGGCGCCGGATACGCGGGCGTGAGCGCCCTCGCCGAGCTCGAGGACATGGCCAGGTACGCCGTCCGCGGCTACCACAACCTCACCGCCGACGACCTCCGCTGGCTCCTCGTCGAGACCACCGACCGCATCCTCCCCCAGGAGCCCGCCGACCTCGCCGCCCACACCCTCGCCGAACTGCGCGAACGCAGCATCGACGTCCGCCTCTCCACCAGGCTGGAGTCCGCCGCGGACCGGGTCATGGCCCTCTCCGACGGCAGCCGCTTCGCCGCCCGCACCCTGGTCTGGACGGCAGGAGTCCGCCCCGCCCCGCTGCTGCGCGACACCGACCTCCCGCTGGACGCCACCGGGCGCGTCCGCTGCCTGCCCACCCTCCAGGTCCGCGGACCCGGCGGCACACCCCTCGCCGGGGCCTGGGCAGCCGGCGACTGCGCGGCCGTCCCCGACCCGGCGTCCGAGGACGCGCTGTGCGCCCCCAACGCCCAGCACGCGCTCGCCCAGGCCCGGCTCCTCGCCGACAACCTGACGGCCGACCTGGAACGCCGCACCCCCACCCCGTACCGCCCCGAGCGCATCCACTGCTCCACCTCGCTCGGCCTGCGCCGCGGCGTCGCCCACACCCGGCGCGGGCGGGTCACCGGCCGCCGCGCCTGGTGGCTCCACCGGGCCCGCCACCTGCGCCGACTGCCCAGCCTCGACCGCCGGGTCCGGGTCTTCACCGACTGGCTGCTCGGCGGGATCTTCAGCCGCGAGGTCGTCTCCCTGGGCTCCATCGAGCACCCGCGCGCGGAGTTCGAGTCCGGCTTCCCCGAGCACGGTTAGCGCCCCCGCGCACGCCGGTCTGTAGCGAATGCGCCGTACCGGCGATACGACTTCCGGAACGACACCTCCGCCTGACAGGATCAGCCCACCCGATCATCACCACCCGTGCCGCCCCGGGCACGTCGTGTGATGGCCACTCAGAAACCGCAAGCCCCCACACCCCGAGGAAGCGGCCGACGTTGAACCTCATGCGCTGGAGCGCTCGGCTCACCGGAACCCCATGGCGCCCCGCCCCGTCCTCGACGTCCATCGAAACCGTCCCCCTCCCCGGCCCCCGCGACCCCGACGCCGTGCCCGGCGCTCTCGACCACCGCGAGATCCACGAGCTGTACGAGCTGCGCGGTGTCCTCGACCGGCTCCCGGCCCCCGTCGCCGTCACCTACGGGCCGCTCCACCAGCTCGGGTACGCCAACAACGCCTACCGCGAGCTCTTCGGCGAGCGCACCGCCGGCCTGCCCGCCGCCGAGGGCCTCCCCGAACTCGGCGCCCTCGGCGTCCTCCCCCTCATGGACCAGGCCCTCCGCGGCGGACGGCCGCGCAGTGTGAAGGCCCGCTGCATCCTCGGCGCCGCCGGCAGCCGCTACTACAACGTCGCCTGCGTCCCGCTGGCCGCCGCCCCGGCGCCGGCCCCGCAGGACGGCGCCGAGCCGCTCCGCCCCGCCGCCCAGGACCTGTCCCGCCCTCCCGCCGGCCTGCTCATCTACGCCGCCGAGGTCACCGACCAGGTCCAGGCCGCCACCCGGGTCCGGGAAGCCGAACGCCGCCAGCGCGAGGCCGCCGTCACCCTGCAGCGCAGCCTCCTCCCGCAGAAGCTCGAACAGCCCGCCGACCTCCGCGTCGCCGCCACCTACCAGCCCGGCGGTGCCGACGCCGCGGTCGGCGGCGACTGGTACGACGTGATCCGCCTCGGCAACGGCCGCACCGCCCTCGTCATCGGCGACGTGATGGGCCGCGGCCTGCGCGCCGCCGCCGTCATGGGCCAGCTGCGGACCGCCGTCCGCGCCTACGCGCGGCTCGACCTCCCCCCGCACGAGGTCATGGGCCTCCTCGACGGCCTGGCCATGGAGATCGACGCCAACCAGATCGCCACCTGCACCTACGCGGTCTGGGACCCGGCCTCCGGAACCCTCGAGTACGCCTCCGCCGGCCACCTCCCCCTACTGCTGCGCTGCCCCGACGGCAGCGTCCTGCAGGGAGAGGAGCAGAACGGCCCGCCGCTCGGGACAGGGACGGGCAGCCACGTCTCCCACACGCTGAAGCTCCTGCCCGGTACCACCGGCGTCCTCTACACCGACGGCCTGGTCGAGCGCCGCGACGAGGACATCGACCACGGCCTGGACCTGCTCGCCCGCACCCTGGCCGGCGCCGCCGGCAGCCCCGAGGTGGTCTGCGCCCGGCTGCTGCGGGCCATGGGCGTCACGGCGGAGCACGACGACGACGTGGCCGTGCTGGCCTTCCAGCTGCCACTTGAACCGGAGGCGTCGGATGTGTAAAGTTCTCCGAGTTGCCTGACAGGGAGCACCGGACGAGCGTTCTGCGCGGACGGTCCCGGGGCGGCCAATCCTCTGAAACACCACTTCCCGGTTCGGGCTGGGTCGCGTCTTGCTGCGTGCTGTCGCGTCTCAGTGCGAATTCGGTGTGCGCTTTTTCGGGGATTGTGTTCGGGCCGGCGTCGGATTCGCTTTTCGGAGCGGGGATCGGCTAAGGTTTGAAACGTCGGACGGGCCGTCAGGTCGGTTCCGGCAAAGCGGTGGAGAAAGCAGGTCGGCGAAGAGCACTGACTCGGGTCTGATAAGCTGGAAACACGAAAGAGCGAAACGCCCGGAGGGTCCGCTGGAAGGCGGTCCGAAGGAAGTGTCCGTTCCTTGAGAACTCAACAGCGTGCCAAAAGTCAACGCCAGATATGTTGACATCCCCGGCCGGTCCTTCGTGGATCGGTTGGAGATTCCTTTGGAAATAACACAGCGAGGACGCAGTGCGCGGGACCGCCCTATTCCGGTGGTTGCCGTGCCGCTCAACGCGAGTGTGCACCCGATAACGGGTCATCATTCACGGAGAGTTTGATCCTGGCTCAGGACGAACGCTGGCGGCGTGCTTAACACATGCAAGTCGAACGGTGAAGCCCTTCGGGGTGGATCAGTGGCGAACGGGTGAGTAACACGTGGGCAATCTGCCCTGCACTCTGGGACAAGCCCTGGAAACGGGGTCTAATACCGGATACGACCCGCCCCTGCATGGGGGTGGGTGGAAAGCTCCGGCGGTGCAGGATGAGCCCGCGGCCTATCAGCTTGTTGGTGGGGTAATGGCCTACCAAGGCGACGACGGGTAGCCGGCCTGAGAGGGCGACCGGCCACACTGGGACTGAGACACGGCCCAGACTCCTACGGGAGGCAGCAGTGGGGAATATTGCACAATGGGCGAAAGCCTGATGCAGCGACGCCGCGTGAGGGATGACGGCCTTCGGGTTGTAAACCTCTTTCAGCAGGGAAGAAGCGCAAGTGACGGTACCTGCAGAAGAAGCACCGGCTAACTACGTGCCAGCAGCCGCGGTAATACGTAGGGTGCGAGCGTTGTCCGGAATTATTGGGCGTAAAGAGCTCGTAGGCGGCCTGTCGCGTCGGATGTGAAAGCCCGGGGCTTAACCCCGGGTCTGCATTCGATACGGGCAGGCTGGAGTGTGGTAGGGGAGATCGGAATTCCTGGTGTAGCGGTGAAATGCGCAGATATCAGGAGGAACACCGGTGGCGAAGGCGGATCTCTGGGCCATTACTGACGCTGAGGAGCGAAAGCGTGGGGAGCGAACAGGATTAGATACCCTGGTAGTCCACGCCGTAAACGTTGGGAACTAGGTGTTGGCGACATTCCACGTCGTCGGTGCCGCAGCTAACGCATTAAGTTCCCCGCCTGGGGAGTACGGCCGCAAGGCTAAAACTCAAAGGAATTGACGGGGGCCCGCACAAGCAGCGGAGCATGTGGCTTAATTCGACGCAACGCGAAGAACCTTACCAAGGCTTGACATACGCCGGAAACTGGTAGAGATATCAGCCCCCTTGTGGTCGGTGTACAGGTGGTGCATGGTTGTCGTCAGCTCGTGTCGTGAGATGTTGGGTTAAGTCCCGCAACGAGCGCAACCCTTGTTCTGTGTTGCCAGCGAGTAATGTCGGGGACTCACAGGAGACTGCCGGGGTCAACTCGGAGGAAGGTGGGGACGACGTCAAATCATCATGCCCCTTATGTCTTGGGCTGCACACGTGCTACAATGGCCGGTACAAAGGGCTGCGATGCCGCGAGGCGGAGCGAATCCCAAAAAGCCGGTCTCAGTTCGGATTGGGGTCTGCAACTCGACCCCATGAAGTTGGAGTTGCTAGTAATCGCAGATCAGCATGCTGCGGTGAATACGTTCCCGGGCCTTGTACACACCGCCCGTCACGTCACGAAAGTCGGTAACACCCGAAGCCGGTGGCCTAACCCTTGGGAGGGAGCCGTCGAAGGTGGGACCAGCGATTGGGACGAAGTCGTAACAAGGTAGCCGTACCGGAAGGTGCGGCTGGATCACCTCCTTTCTAAGGAGCACACAGCAGCTTCGGACGAGTGTTCCGGAGTGCTCGCTCATGGGTGGAACGTTGACTATTCGGCACACACGGTAAGGGGTCACCAGTACTGCTCTTCGGGGCGTGGAACGTGGATCACCGCCGGGTGGGTCGGGCACGCTGTTGGGTCCTGAGGGAACGATGGTTTCCTCGTGGATGCCGGCCCCATGCGAGGGCGCTGCTTGGCAGTGTCGGAGTTTGGGTGTCTGGTCGTTGTTTGAGAACTGCACAGTGGACGCGAGCATCTGTGGCCAAGTTTTTAAGGGCGCACGGTGGATGCCTTGGCACCAGGAACCGATGAAGGACGTGGGAGGCCGCGATAGGCCCCGGGGAGCTGTCAACCGAGCTTTGATCCGGGGGTGTCCGAATGGGGAAACCCGGCAGTCGTCATGGGCTGTCACCCATACCTGAACACATAGGGTATGTGGAGGGAACGCGGGGAAGTGAAACATCTCAGTACCCGCAGGAAGAGAAAACAACCGTGATTCCGGGAGTAGTGGCGAGCGAAACCGGATGAGGCCAAACCGTCATGGTGTGAGACCCGGCAGGGGTTGCCGTGACGGGGTTGTGGGAGTGGGCTTGACCGGTCTGCCGGCCGGTCGGCGAGTCAGAAACCGTTGGTGTAGTCGAAGGACATGCGAAAGGTCCGGCGTAGAGGGTAAGACCCCCGTAGACGAAACATCAGCGGCTTGCTTGCCTATTTCCCAAGTAGCACGGGGCCCGAGAAATCCCGTGTGAATCTGGCGGGACCACCCGCTAAGCCTAAATATTCCCTGGTGACCGATAGCGGATAGTACCGTGAGGGAATGGTGAAAAGTACCGCGGGAGCGGAGTGAAATAGTACCTGAAACCGTGTGCCTACAAGCCGTGGGGGCAGTCTTCGGACTGTGACTGCGTGCCTTTTGAAGAATGAGCCTGCGAGTTTGCGGTGTGTAGCGAGGTTAACCCGTGTGGGGTAGCCGTAGCGAAAGCGAGTCCGAATAGGGCGTTCGAGTTGCATGCCCAAGACCCGAAGCGGAGTGATCTAGCCATGGGCAGGTTGAAGCGCGGGTAAGACCGTGTGGAGGACCGAACCCACCAGGGTTGAAAACCTGGGGGATGACCTGTGGTTAGGGGTGAAAGGCCAATCAAACTCCGTGATAGCTGGTTCTCCCCGAAATGCATTTAGGTGCAGCGTCGCGTGTTTCTTGCCGGAGGTAGAGCACTGGATAGGCGATGGGCCTCACCGGGTTACTGACCTTAGCCAAACTCCGAATGCCGGTAAGTGAGAGCGCGGCAGTGAGACTGTGGGGGATAAGCTCCATGGTCGAGAGGGAAACAGCCCAGAACACCGACTAAGGTCCCCAAGCGTGTGCTAAGTGGGAAAGGATGTGGAGTCGCAGAGACAACCAGGAGGTTGGCTTAGAAGCAGCCACCCTTGAAAGAGTGCGTAATAGCTCACTGGTCAAGTGATTCCGCGCCGACAATGTAGCGGGGCTCAAGCACACCACCGAAGTCGTGTCATTGCAGCAATAGGGCCAACGCCCGCTGTGATGGGTAGGGGAGCGTCGTGTGCCGGGTGAAGCGGCCGAGGAATCGAGTCGTGGACGGTTCACGAGTGAGAATGCAGGCATGAGTAGCGATACAAGAGTGGGAAACTCTTGCGCCGATTGACCAAGGGTTCCTGGGTCAAGCTGATCTGCCCAGGGTAAGTCGGGACCTAAGGCGAGGCCGACAGGCGTAGTCGATGGACAACGGGTTGATATTCCCGTACCCGCTGTGAAGCGCCAACGCTGAACCCTCTGATGCTAAGCCCGTGAAGCCGCCCCGGATCCTTCGGGTGAAGGGGAGTGGTGGAGCCGGCGGCCCAAGGTGGTAGTAGGTGAGCGATGGGGTGACGCAGGAAGGTAGTCCAGCCCGGGCGGTGGTTGTCCCGGGGTAAGGGTGTAGGACGTCACGTAGGCAAATCCGCGTGACACATAGTCTGAGACCCGATGCCGAGCCGATTGTGGTGAAGTGGATGATCCTATGCTGTCGAGAAAAGCCTCTAGCGAGTTTCATGGCGGCCCGTACCCCAAACCGACTCAGGTGGTCAGGTAGAGAATACCGAGGCGTTCGGGTGAACTGTGGTTAAGGAACTCGGCAAAATGCCCCCGTAACTTCGGGAGAAGGGGGGCCAGCCCCGGTGACGAGTCTTGCACTCCGAGCTGGGGGTGGCCGCAGAGACCAGCGAGAAGCGACTGTTTACTAAAAACACAGGTCCGTGCGAAGCCGTAAGGCGATGTATACGGACTGACGCCTGCCCGGTGCTGGAACGTTAAGGGGACCGGTTAGTCCGATTTCGGTCGGGCGAAGCTGAGAACTTAAGCGCCAGTAAACGGCGGTGGTAACTATAACCATCCTAAGGTAGCGAAATTCCTTGTCGGGTAAGTTCCGACCTGCACGAATGGCGTAACGACTTCTCGACTGTCTCAACCACAGGCCCGGTGAAATTGCATTACGAGTAAAGATGCTCGTTTCGCGCAGCAGGACGGAAAGACCCCGGGACCTTTACTATAGCTTGATATTGGTGTTCGGTTCGGCTTGTGTAGGATAGGTGGGAGACTTTGAAGCAGCAACGCCAGTTGTTGTGGAGTCGACATTGAAATACCACTCTGGTCGTGCTGGATGTCTAACCTGGGTCCGTGATCCGGATCAGGGACAGTGTCTGGTGGGTAGTTTAACTGGGGCGGTTGCCTCCTAAAGGGTAACGGAGGCGCCCAAAGGTTCCCTCAGCCTGGTTGGCAATCAGGTGTTGAGTGTAAGTGCACAAGGGAGCTTGACTGTGAGACTGACGGGTCGAGCAGGTACGAAAGTAGGGACTAGTGATCCGGCGGTGGCTTGTGGAAGCGCCGTCGCTCAACGGATAAAAGGTACCCCGGGGATAACAGGCTGATCTTCCCCAAGAGTCCATATCGACGGGATGGTTTGGCACCTCGATGTCGGCTCGTCGCATCCTGGGGCTGGAGTAGGTCCCAAGGGTTGGGCTGTTCGCCCATTAAAGCGGTACGCGAGCTGGGTTTAGAACGTCGTGAGACAGTTCGGTCCCTATCCGCTGTGCGCGTAGGAGTGTTGAGAAGGGCTGTCCCTAGTACGAGAGGACCGGGACGGACGAACCTCTGGTGTGCCAGTTGTCCTGCCAAGGGCATGGCTGGTTGGCTACGTTCGGGAGGGATAACCGCTGAAAGCATCTAAGCGGGAAGCCTGCTTCGAGATGAGCACTCCCACCTCCTGGAGAGGGTAAGGCTCCCAGTAGACGACTGGGTTGATAGGCCGGATATGGAAGCCCCGTGAGGGGTGGAGTTGACCGGTACTAATAGGCCGAGGGCTTGTCCTCAGTTGCTCGCGTCCACTGTGTTGGTTCTGAAACCGCGAACAGGCCTTGTGCCGGTTGTTCGATGTGTTTCACAGTGTTTCGGTGGTCATAGCGCGAGGGAAACGCCCGGTCACATTCCGAACCCGGAAGCTAAGCCTCGTAGCGCCGATGGTACTGCAGGGGGGACCCTGTGGGAGAGTAGGACGCCGCCGAACAATTCTTCAGAGAAGCCCCGCCCGGGTCCCGGGCGGGGCTTCTCGCATTTCCGGGTTTCCTCCGGAAGCCGAGCGTGTGCGACGTAGGGTCGCGGTATGGAGACCACGACTACGTCGCCGACAGGCGAGAGCATCCGTGTCACGTCCGAGCTGTCGGCCGAGGATCTTCGGATCGCGCGGGCCGTTCTGACGGCGGCCGCCGTCGACGACGGCCGGGAGGCGGTCTCGGAGGCGGGCCGGCTGCGGCTGCGCGAGGCGTCGGAGCGGCCCGGGGTCCGGCACGTACTGCAGACGCTCGGCGGCCGCCCCGCCGGGTACGCGCAGCTCGAGGTGCCGGGCGACGGCACGCCGGCGACCGCGGAGCTGGCCGTCCACCCGGAGGTGCGGCGCCAGGGGCTCGGCGGCCGCCTGGCCGATGCCGTGCTGTCCACGGCTCCGCAGCTGGTGCCGGACGGCGAGACCCTGCCCGGGATCGATTTCTGGGCGCACGGCGGCCACCCGGGGTCGACCCGGCTGGCCGAGCGGTACGGGGCGAAGCTCGTCCGTGAGCTGCGGCAGATGCGCCGGCCCGCCGGCGAGGTGCCCGAACCGGTGCTGCCGGAGGGGGTGGAGCTCCGCACCTTCCGGCCCGGCGAGGACGACGCGGCGTGGCTGCGGCTGAACGCACTGGCCTTCGCCCACCACCCGGAGCAGGGCGCCTGGACGGAGGCCGACCTCGCGGACCGGCTCGCGGAGCCGTGGTTCGACCCGGCGGGCTTCTTCCTGGCCACCCGCGGGAAGGACCTGGTCGGCTTCCACTGGACGAAGGTCCACCCCGACGGCCTCGGCGAGGTATACGTGGTCGGCGTGGCCCCCGGCGAGCAGGGCAGCGGGCTGGGCCGGGCACTCACCGCGGCCGGACTGCGGCACCTGGTGCGCGACCGCGGGGTGCCGGCCGTACTGCTCTATGTGGACGCTGACAATCCGGCTGCGGTGCGGGTATATGACCGATTGGGATTCACCATCCACGAGGTGGACCTGATGTACCGCGTCCAGGTGGCGGAGGTGCCGGGCGGGCCCGTCCCACGGGGGTGACCGACTCAGCTTTCCTCCTGGCCATGCGGTGTTTACCGTGGATTCAATTGACGCCGCGAAGATCACAGGATGACGCCCGTAGTGCCTCGTCCCCGTTCGGCCCACCGGCCGGCGCCGTTCCATCCGGTCGCCCCCGGCGGGTGGGCGCTGGAGTGGCGGGACGAGGACGCTGCGTACGTCGCACACACGTACGCCGCCGTGAAAACGGCTGACGGCCGCGGTACGTGCGCCCGGGACTTCGCCCTGCAGGAGGAGCTGGCACCGATGACCATCCCTGGCCCCGTCTCCGCTTCGTCCGGTGCGGCCTCCGGTGCCGCCTCCGGCACGGGCTCCAAGGCGGCCAAGGGCCGCACGCGGGTCCCCAAGGCCGGCCGTGCGGCCGTCGCCGACGGGAAGCCGCAGGCAGCGGCGGCCCGCTCCGCGGCCCCGGCTCCGCCGTCCACGCTGCCGAGCGTCATCTCGAACGCGCTCGGCCTGCCGCTCAACGACGAGCCGGCGGTCGTGCGCACGCCCCGCTCGGCGGCCGCCGCCACCTCGACCGGCGGCGTGCACTCCGCGCTGGCGGACGTCGAGACCGAGTTCGGCATCCTGCCCGAGGGCCGCTTCCTGGACCGCGAGCGGAGCTGGCTCGCGTTCAACGAGCGGGTGCTGGAACTGGCGGAGGACCCGGACATACCACTGCTCGAGCGCGCCAAGTTCCTGGCGATCTTCGCCAGCAACCTCGACGAGTTCTTCATGGTCCGGGTGGCCGGTCTGAAGCGCCGGATCGCGACCGGCGTCGCCACCCGCAGTGCCTCCGGGCTGCAGCCGCGCGAGGTGCTGGACCTGATCTGGCGGCGTTCGCGCGAGCTGATGGCCCGCCATGCGGCCTCCTTCCAGCACGAGGTGCTGCCGGACCTGGCCGCCGAGGGCATCGAGGTGGTGCGCTGGCCGGAGCTCGAGGACAAGGAGCAGGCCCGGCTGCACACGCTCTTCCGGCAGCAGATCTTCCCCGTGCTCACCCCGCTGGCGGTCGACCCCGCGCACCCGTTCCCCTACATCTCCGGGCTGAGCCTCAACCTGGCCGTGGTGGTGCGCAACCCGGTCTCCGGGCACAAGCACTTCGCCCGGGTGAAGGTGCCGCAGTCGCTCTCCCGGTTCCTGGAGGCCTCGCCCCAGCGGTACGTGCCGCTGGAGGACGTCATGGGGGCGCACCTGGAGGAGCTGTTCCCCGGCATGGAGGTCCTCGCCCACCACGCCTTCCGGGTCACCCGCAACGAGGACCTGGAGGTCGAGGAGGACGACGCCGAGAACATCCTGAAGGCGCTCGAGAAGGAGCTGATGCGGCGGCGCTTCGGCCCGCCGGTCCGCCTGGAGGTCGAGGAGTCGATCGACCCCTACATCCTCGACCTGCTGGTGCGGGAGCTGAACGTCAGCGAGGCCGAGGTCTTCCCGCTGCCCGGCCCGCTCGACCTCACCGGGCTGTTCGGCATCGCGGACCTCGACCGGCCGGAGCTGAAGTACCCGAAGTTCGTCGCCGGCACCGCCCGCGGGCTGACCGACGTCGAGTCGGCCTCCCAGCCCGACATCTTCGCCGCGATGCGCGAGCGGGACGTGCTGCTGCACCACCCGTACGACAGCTTCTCGACCTCGGTGCAGGCCTTCCTGGAGCAGGCGGCCGCCGACCCGCACGTGCTCGCGATCAAGCAGACGCTGTACCGCACCTCCGGCGACTCGCCGATCGTCGACGCGCTGATAGACGCGGCCGAGTCCGGCAAACAGGTGCTCGTCCTGGTCGAGATCAAGGCGCGCTTCGACGAGCAGGCCAACATCAAGTGGGCCCGCAAGCTCGAGGAGTCCGGCTGCCACGTCGTCTACGGCCTGATCGGCCTCAAGACGCACTGCAAGCTGTCGCTGGTGGTGCGCCAGGAGGGCGAGACGCTCCGCCGGTACGCCCACGTCGGCACCGGCAACTACCACCCGAAGACCGCCCGGCTGTACGAGGACCTCGGTCTGCTCACCGCCGACCCGCAGGTCGGCGCGGACCTCTCGGACCTCTTCAACCGGCTGTCCGGCTACTCGCGCCGCGAGTCGTACCGGCGCCTGCTGACCGCGCCGCGCGGCCTGCGGGACGGCCTGGTCTCGCGCATCCACGGGGAGATCGCGCACCACCGGGCGGGCCGGCCGGCGTACGTGAAGATCAAGGTCAACTCGATCGTCGACGAGGTGCTGATCGACGCGCTGTACCGGGCCTCGCAGGCCGGGGTGCCGGTGGACGTGTGGGTGCGCGGCATCTGCGCGATCCGCCCCGGCGTCTCCGGGCTGAGCGAGAACGTCCGGGTCCGCAGCGTGCTGGGCCGGTTCCTGGAGCACTCGCGGATCTTCGTGTTCGGCAACGGCGGCGAGCCCGAGGTGTGGTTCGGCAGCGCGGACATGATGCACCGCAACCTGGACCGCCGGATCGAGGCGCTGGTGCGGGTCTCCGACCCGGCGCACCGGGCCGAGCTGTCCGGCCTGCTCGACCTCGGCGTCTCCGACGAGACGGAGTCCTGGCACCTCGGGGCGGACGGGAGCTGGACGCGCCACTCGGCCGACGCCGAGGGCAAGCCGCTGCGGCACGTCCAGGACCTGCTCATCGCCTCGCGCAAGCGCCACCGGAGCACGGCCGCAAGCCGCTGACCACTGCCCGGGCCGCCGCCCGCGCTCCCGGTCCGGCGGTGGCCGGGCCGGCGGCCGCGGGGACGGCCCGGGACGACCACATGGGGGAGTCCTTGCCATGACCGATTCGCCGATGACGGCCCCGGCGGCGCCGAGCGCATCCGCGGGGGAAGTCCTCTCCGGCTACCTCACCTCCCAGGCCGGCGCGTTCCTGCGCGCGCTGCCGCAGGCGGTGGGCGAGGCCGGATCGAGACCGGGCTCGCTCCCGGCCTCGGCGGCGGGCGCGGACGACCTCCTGCGCGCCGTCCGGCGGATCGGCGGTGCCCTGCACACCTATGCGGCGGCCTTCGATCCCGGCTGGGCCGGCGAGCTGCGGACCGAGCTGGCCTGGCTGCTCGACCTGCTCGGCCGCGAACCCGGCTACCGGCGCCGCTCGGCCCGGCTGCTGGCCGCCCTGGACTCGCTCAGCGACGCCGCCTCCGAGACCCCCGGCATGCTGTCCGGGCACACGGGCGCACCCAAGGCCCGCGCGCTGCTGGAGCGCCAGCTCGCCCTGGCCCGCACCCGGGCCCACACCTCGCTGCTGCAGCAGCTGCGGACGGCCAGGCTGCACGCGCTGGCCGACCGGATGACCCTGCTGACCGGGGAGGTGCCGCTGCTCGCCGGGACCGCCGGGCAGGAGGGCAGCGCGCTGCTGCCGCAGGCGTCCGCGGCGCTCGGTGCGCTGGCCGCCGGGGCCGAGAAGCTGCCGCTGGCCAGGGCCGTCCAGCCGTACGGCGGGGACGGCCTGCACCGGCTGTCGTCGGTGCCCGCGGCCCGCAGCGGGCCGGCGCCGGCCGCGGCGGACGCCGATTCCCTGCTCGCGGCGGACGACGAGCCCTGGCACCGGGTGCGGGTGCTGGTGAAGCGGGCCCGCTACGCGCTGGAGGTGTGCCAGGTGCCCACCGCCGAGCTGGACGGGCTGGACGCCGTCCTGGACCGGCACCGGGACGCCTCCGACGCCGCCGCCACCGCCTCGACCGCGGCGCGAACCCCGAGGATCACGCCGGCGACCGCGTACGTGCTCGGTGTGGTGCATGCTGATCAACGACTGGAGGTGGAGGCGGCCCGGTACGCCTTCGGCCACCAGTGGCCGAAGCTCCCGCACCACGGATGGCACGAATGGGCGACCGCCTGACCGCAGCGCAGCAGCGCGCTGCCAACCCCTTCCACGTCCGCCGTCCCGTGCGGGCCCGGGCCGGCGCCCGCACGGTCGCACGGAAGGCCGTGCCGGGCTACGGGCCGACGATCCTCGCGGCCGGCGGCGTGCTGTGGGTGCCCGGGCCGCCCAAGAAGAGCGGCGGACTGAAGAAGCCGCGGATCGCGGTGATCCACCGGCCCAAGTACGACGACTGGAGCCTGCCCAAGGGGAAGCTCGACCCGGGGGAGGGCTGGCGGACGGCTGCCCTGCGGGAGCTGTACGAGGAGACCGGGATGCGCTGCGTGCTCGGCCCGGAGCTGCCCACCCAGCACTACCTGGTCGAGGGGCGGCCCAAGGAGGTCCGCTACTGGGCGGCCTCGCCGGTCGTCGGTTCGTTCACGCCCGGACGCGAGGTCGACCGGCTGGAATGGCTGCCCCCGAAGAAGGCGAAGGCCCGTCTCACCCATGTCCGGGACCGGGCGCTGGTGGACGCGCTGCTCGCCCTGCCGCACGGCGCACAGGGCTGACCGAGCGCCCTTTCCGGGGGTTCCGCCGGGGTGCTCCGGTGCAGGTCAGCGCGGTGCCGGGGGTGATCTCACCGCGCCCTCACCGTGACGCAACCGTTACTACCGGACCCGGTTTCCTGTCGTCCGTTCGAGGTTCACCTTTCGTTCATTTGCGACCGCCTGACGCGTCACCTGCCGCGCCTACCTTCGGGACCACCGGAGGGCCGAACGGGCCCCGGACCACAGCAAACCCGCGCCGATCGAGCCATCGATGAGCTCGCCAGGGCGTCGGCTATGCCTCAGAAAGGGACATCCCAGTGAAGCTCCAGCGGAACGGCTCCAAGGCCCTCGCCATCGGTGCCATGGCGCTCGTCGGCTCGCTGTCGCTCGCGGCCTGCGGTACGGACGACAACTCGACCAGCAGCACCGGCAGCAGCGCCGCGGCCTCCGGCGCGGCCCCCGCGGCCCAGATCGCCTGCGGCAAGGGCGGCCAGCTGCTGGGTGCGGGCTCGACCGCCCAGACCAACGCGATCGACGTCTGGAAGGCCGCGTACGGCTCCGCCTGCTCCGGCTCCACCATCACCTACGGCGGCGGCGGCTCCGGCGCCGGTGTGCAGCAGTTCAACCAGGGCAAGGTCGCCTTCGCCGGCTCCGACTCCGCCCTCAAGCCCGCCGAGGTGGACGCCTCCAAGGCGGTCTGCACCGGCGGCCAGGGCGTCAACCTGCCGATGGTCGGCGGCCTGATCTCGATCGTCTTCAACGTCGACGGCGTCGACAAGCTCGTCCTCGACGGCCCGACGATCGCCAAGATCTTCGACTCGCAGATCACCAAGTGGAACGACCCGGCGATCGCCGCCCTCAACTCCGGCGTCACCCTGCCGGACGCGCCGATCCAGGCCATCCACCGCTCGGACGACTCCGGCACCACCGCCAACCTGACCGGCTACCTGGCCAAGGCCTCCGGCGGCGCCTGGACCTACCCGGCCAGCAAGACCTGGGCGGGCAAGGGCGGCCAGTCCGCCAACGGCTCGGCCGGCGTCTCCGCGCAGGTCAAGCAGGTCAAGAACTCGATCAGCTACGTCGAGCTCTCCTACGCCCAGACCAACAGCCTGAAGAGCGCCGCCATCAACACCGGCGCCTCCAAGCCGGTCGACGCGACCGCCGAGAACGCCGCCACCACCTTCGCCAAGGCGAAGATCGCCGGCACCGGCAGCGACCTGGCGCTGAGCCTCGACTACGCGACCAAGGACGAGGGCGCCTACCCGATCGTCCTGGTCACCTACGAGATCGTCTGCGACAAGGGCAACAAGGCCGAGAGCCTCGACACCCTGAAGTCCTTCCTCACCTACACGATCAGCGACGCCGGTCAGCAGGCCATCGGCGCCAAGGGCTACGTCCCGCTGCCGAAGGAGCTGAGCTCGAAGGTCCAGGCCGTCATCCCGACCCTGGCCTGATCCCCGCACCACCGGCGGGGCGGCCCTCAAAGGGGGGACGGGCTGCCCCGCCGGGAGCACCACCGCAAAGCACCACACGTCCGGGGCACCGCCGCCAGGTGCCGTCCCCCACGGGGGCAGCACCGTCAGACCGGAGTAAAAGATCATGACTACAGCACCCCCTGCCGCCTCACGAGGCAGGGCCCGCCGCAGCCGGAGCGACAGCCGGCTCGGCGACAGCATCTTCTTCAACCTCTCCCGAGGGTCGGGCATCCTCCTGCTGGTCATCATGGCCGCCATCGCAGGCTTCCTCGCCTACCGCTCGGGCATCGCGCTGTCCAAGAACGAAGGCAACTTCCTCACCACCTTCGAGTGGAACCCGGACGCCCCCGAGCCGGTCTTCGGCATCGCCGTCCTGACCTTCGGCACCATCGTCAGCGCGCTGATCGCCATGGTGATCGCCGTACCGGTCGCGGTCGGCATCGCCCTGTTCATCTCGCACTACGCGCCGCGCCGCATCGCGCAGCCCTTCGCCTACCTGGTCGACCTGCTCGCGGCCGTCCCCAGCATCGTCTACGGCCTGTGGGGCGTGCTCTTCCTGGTCCCGCACATGGACGGCCTGACCGCCTGGATGGACCAGTACCTCGGCTGGACCTTCGTCTTCGACCAGACCCAGGCCGGCGTCACCCCGCGCAACCTGTTCACCGTCGGCATCCTGCTGGCGATCATGGTCCTGCCGATCATCACCGCGGTCTCCCGCGAGGTCTTCCGGCAGGTTCCGCGGATGCACGAGGAGGCGGCCCTCGCCCTCGGCGCCACCCGCTGGGAGATGGTCCGCACCGCCGTCCTGCCGTTCGGCCGGCCCGGCATCATCTCCGCCTCGATGCTCGGCCTCGGCCGCGCCCTCGGCGAGACCATCGCGGTGGCGATCGTGCTCTCCGCCAACAGCATCCTGTCGCTGCACGTCCTCGACCCCGGCGGCGGCACCTTCGCGCAGAACATCGCGCTCAAGTTCAACGAGGCCCAGCCGTTCGGCCGCGACGCCCTGATGGCTTCCGGCCTGGTCCTCTTCGTCATCACCCTGCTGGTGAACGGCGCCGCCCGACTGATCATCGCGCGCCGCAAGGAGTACTCGGGGGCCAACGCATGAGTGCCGCAACGACGATTGCCGACGCGGCTCCGCAGATGCGCCGCGACCTGACCACCGCCCGGCTCCCCAAGTGGGCCCCGGCCGGCGTCGCCGTCCTCGCCATCGGCCTCGGCTGCGCCATCGGTGCCGGCGCCGGGCTCGCCAGCCACATCCAGTGGGGCCTGATCGCCGCAGCGCTCTTCGTGGTGCTGAGCTACGGGCTCTCCGCCCGCGTCGAGGGCCGCCGCCAGGCGAAGGACCGGCTGGCCACCTCCGTGGTCTGGGTCGCCTTCATCCTGGCCGTCGTGCCGCTGGCCGCGCTGACGATCTACACCGTCCAGCAGGGTCTGGAGGTGCTCGATGCGGACTTCCTGACGCACTCCATGAAGAACGTGATCTCCTCCGGCCCGGGCGGCGGCATCTACCACGCGCTGATCGGCACCCTGGAGCAGGTCCTGCTGGCCACCCTGATGGCCGCCCCCGTCGGCCTGATGACCGCCGTCTACCTGGTGGAGTACGGCCGCGGCACGCTCGCCAAGTGGGTCACCTTCTTCGTCGACGTGATGACGGGTGTCCCGTCGATCGTCGCCGGTCTGTTCATCCTCTCGCTCTGGAACATCCTGCTCGGGTTCGACTACTCGGGTTTCTCCGGCAGCCTCGCACTGGCCATCCTGATGATGCCGGTCGTCGTCCGCTCCACCGAGGAGATGCTCAAGCTGGTCCCGAACGAGCTGCGGGAGGCCTCGTACGCCCTCGGCGTGCCCAAGTGGAAGACCATCCTGCGGATCGTGCTGCCGACCGCGATCGGCGGCATCACCACCGGCGTGATGCTGGCCGTCGCCCGCATCACGGGCGAGACCGCCCCGGTGATGATGCTGGTGTTCGGCGCGGACGCGATCAACAACGACCCGTTCAACGGACCGCAGCAGTCGCTGCCGCTGTACATCTGGCAGCAGTACTCGATGGTCAACAACGACTTCGGCTACGCCCGTGCCTGGGGTGCCGCGCTGGTGCTGATCTTCTTCGTGATGGGGCTCAACCTCGTCGCGCGGGGCATCGCCCGCTGGCGCTCGCCCAAGGGCGGACACTGACCCGACTGACGTACGAGACGAGAGAAGACGAAAGATCATGGCCAAGCGCATCGACGTCAGCGGACTGTCCGCCTACTACGGAGCCACCCGCGCCATCGAGGACATCTCGATGACCATCGAACCCCGCTCCGTGACGGCCTTCATCGGCCCGTCCGGCTGCGGCAAGTCCACCTTCCTGCGCACCCTCAACCGGATGCACGAGGTCATCCCCGGCGCCCGCGTCGAGGGCAAGGTGATGCTGGACGACGAGAACCTGTACGCGAGCAACATCGACCCGGTCGCCGTCCGCCGCTCGATCGGCATGGTTTTCCAGCGGCCGAACCCCTTCCCGACCATGTCCATCTACGACAACGTCGTGGCGGGCCTCAAGCTGGCGGGCGTCCGGAAGAAGACCGTGCTGGACGGCGTCGTCGAGAAGTCCCTCAAGGGCGCCAACCTCTGGAACGAGGTCAAGGACCGGCTGAACAAGCCGGGTGCCGGCCTCTCCGGCGGCCAGCAGCAGCGCCTCTGCATCGCCCGCGCCATCGCGGTAGAGCCCCAGGTCCTGCTGATGGACGAGCCCTGCTCGGCCCTCGACCCGATCTCCACCCTCGCCATCGAGGACCTGATCGGCGAGCTGAAGTCGCAGTACACCATCGTGATCGTCACCCACAACATGCAGCAGGCGGCCCGCGTCTCCGACCGCACCGCCTTCTTCAACCTGGCCGGCGTCGGCCAGCCGGGCAAGCTGATCGAGCTGGACGACACCCAGCGGATCTTCTCCAACCCGTCCGTCCAGGCGACCGAGGACTACATCTCCGGCCGCTTCGGCTGACCGGCCCGGGCTCCCCGGAGCCCCACCGAGCACTTCGCGGCGCTGCATGGCGGTGCCGCCGCGAAGTACGCAGGGCCCGCCCCCGTGATGTGGGGGCGGGCCCTGCACCCTTATCGGGGCGGGTCCTGCGCCGCGGCCTGCGCGTCAGAGGAACAGCAGGTCCACGACGCCGTACATCGCGGCGGCCACCAGGGCGGCCGCCGGCATGGTGATGAACCAGCCGAGCACGATGTTCTTGGCCACGCCCCAGCGCACCGCGCGGATCCGCTTGGTGGCACCCACACCCATGATCGCCGAGGTGATCACGTGGGTGGTGGAGATCGGCGCCGCGTAGACGAACGAGGTGATGTACATGACGGTCGACGCCGTGGTCTCGGCGGCGAAGCCCTGCGGCGGGTCCAGCTCGATGATCTTGCGGCCGAGCGTCCGCATGATCCGCCAGCCGCCCGCGTAGGTGCCCAGCGACAGCATCGTCGCGCAGGAGATCTTCACCCAGATCGGGATGTCGCTGGTGCTCTGGTGCCCCGAGATGGTGAGCGCCATCACCACGATGCCCATGGTCTTCTGGGCGTCCTGCAGACCGTGCGCCAGCGCCATGGCGGCGGCCGAGGCGGTCTGCGCGACCCGGAAGTTGCGCTTGGCGCGGTGCGGGTTGGCCCGGCGGAAGATCCACAGGATGCCCAGCATCACCAGGAAACCGCCGATCAGGCCGACCACCGGCGAGACCACCATCGGAATGATGATCTTGTCGACGACGCCGTTCCAGATCACCTCGGTGCCGCCCGCCAGCGCCGCACCCACCAGGCCGCCGAACAGCGCGTGCGAGGAGGACGAGGGAAGACCGAAGTACCAGGTGACCAGGTTCCAGGTGATCGCGCCGACCAGCGCGGCGAACAGGATCGCCATGCCCTGGCTGCCCGAGGGCGTCTCGATGATGCCGCTGGACACCGTGTGCGCCACCCCAGAACCGAGGAAGGCACCGGCGAGGTTCATGACCGCGGCCATCGCCAGCGCCGCCCGGGGGGTCAGCGCCCGGGTCGAGACCGAGGTGGCGATCGCGTTCGCGGAGTCGTGGAAGCCGTTGGTGTAGGTGAAGAAGAAGGCCACGCCGATGACGGCGATCAGTGCTGCCGTGTCCACGGAGGTCAGGACTCCTTGACCGCGATGGTCTCCACCGTGTTCGCCACGTGCTCGAACGCGTCGGCCGCCTCTTCCAGGACGTCGACGACCTGCTTCAGCTTGAGCACCTCGATCGCGTCGTACTGGCCGGAGAAGAGGTGCGCCAGCAGCTTGCGGTGAATCTGGTCGGCCTGGTTCTCCAGCCGGTTGACCTCGATCCAGTACTCGGTGAGGTTCTGCATCGAGCGCAGGTTGGGCATCGCCTCGGCAGTCAGCTCGGCCGCCCGGGCCAGCACCTCGATCTGCTGCTCCACGCCCTTCGGCAGCGTCTCGATGTCGTAGAGGACGACCAGGTCGACGGCCTCCTCCATGAAGTCCATGATGTCGTCCAGCGAGCCGGCGAGGCTGTAGATGTCCTCGCGGTCGAAGGGCGTGATGAAGGAGGAGTTCAGCTGGTGGAAGATCGCATGGGTGGTGTCGTCGCCGGCGTGCTCGGCGGCGCGCATGCGCTCGACGATCTCCGCGCGGGCCGACACGTCTGATCCCAGCAGTTCCAGCAGGAGCTTCGACCCGACGACGAGGTTCTCCGCTGCAGCGGCGAACATGTCGTAGAAGCTCGTCTCCTTCGGGGTCAGGCTAAAACGCACGGAAATCTCCGATGTGCGGGGTAGGGACTGAACGACTCTAGGCGCTCGTCGTCCCGGGCGTGCAAACGGGGTTGTTGATCCGGTTTCCCAGTCTGGCGGAACCCGAACCCGTTTGCTCCTGCCGTGCACGGGGAGATCCGGGCCGCCGCCCGGACGGTGGAACACGCAGGAAGCCCCGGGTGTTGGACACTGGAGGTCCAGGGACGGCGAGCAGGAGACAGAGGCGGGCCGGATGACCACGATTCAGACGCGCACCGGGCACACCACCACCCCCGACACCGCGGCCGAGACCGACACCCCCGACACCGCGGCCGGGGGCGACGACATCACCGCGGAGGCGGGGGCGGCGCACCCGCACGGGCCGCACGGCTACAGCGCGCAGAAGAGCGAGCACCTCAAGCGGCTCCGCCGGATCGAGGGCCAGATCCGCGGCCTGCAGCGGATGGTCGACGAGGACGTCTACTGCATCGACATCCTCACCCAGGTCTCCGCCGGCACCAAGGCCCTCCAGGCCTTCGCCCTCTCGCTGCTCGAGGAGCACCTGCGGCACTGCGTGGCCGCGGCCGCGGATCAGGGCGGCGCCGAGCTGGACGACAAGGTCGCCGAGGCGACCGCGGCCATCTCCCGGCTGCTGCGCACCTGAGGGGCGGTCACCGGGCCGCGGCCGTACGGAAGCTCCGGCCGGCCGCCCCAGGCCGGTGACTCCCGGTCGGCGGCCCGGGCCACGGCTCGCGCCGGCGGCCTGCGTGCGACGGGTTCAGTCCGTGGCGGCCGAGGCCCCCGGCCCGTCCGGCAGCGGCGCCGCCGGAACCCGGTCGAGCAGCACCCGGTCGATCTGCTCGGTGGCCAATTTCTCGTCGGAGCTGGCCGATGCGGCGATCATGAGCTCACCGGCCAGCTCGATCTCGTCGAGCGCGGTCTTGTCGTGGCCGCCCGCGCGGCCGTCCGAGGATGACACCTGCACCACCCCTCCAGCGCCGCCTCCCGGCCAGGGCGGCGGTACCCGCCTTCCAGGGTAGGGAGGTACGGGCCCGCACCGTATGGCACGGACGGGTCATCTCTTCGGCCACAGGCACTATGTGCCGTGGCCCGTCACTTGGCAGGCGCCGAGGCCTTGGGCGAGTAGATGTCGGAGGCAGCGGGCTCGGCGGCCTCCACCGGCCCTCCGAAATCGGCCAGTGCTGTGGTCGAGACCACCTTCACCTGGTCCTTGGCCTCCTTCGAACCGGCCACCCCGGCGAAGGAGAAGGTCTCCACCACCTTGCGCAGCCGGCCCTGGGCGTCCAGCCACGCCTCGTAGGGCACCTGCTTCACGGTGAAGGTCTGGGCGGCCATCCGCAGGCCGTCCGCGCCGCGGCCGCCGGTGGCCTCGGCGGCCTTGGCGAGGTCCAGGGTGCCCTTGTAGTGCTTCAGCTCGGTGCCGTCGACCGTCTCGGTGCCGACCAGCTCGGCGGACTCCGCCCCGCGCAGGGCACCCGCGGCACTGGCCGGGTCGGTCGCCCCGCTGCTGACCAGGTTGCCGTCCGGGAGCTGCCGGACGTCCAGCTTGACCCACTTGCCCGCGGGCACCTTCGCGCCGCTGTTCTGCAGGTAGACCGAGCCCGGCAGGACGACCTCCCGGATGGTGCCGGTGGTGGCCGCGCCGGGCGGCACGGTGATCTCCAGGGTGCCGATCCGCTTCACGTAGTCGTACCCGCCGGTGCCCTTGAAGACCGCCTTCTTGTCCGCGGACTCCGTGGTCAGCTCGGTGGTGGTCCGCGCCGAGCCCGTCCGGCCGGTGATGTCGGCGGCGGAGCGCACCGCCGTCAGCGGGTCCGCGGAGAGCACGTCCGCAGAGCCGCTCTGCGATCCTCCGCCGCCGCCGGAGCAGGCGGACAGGGCGGCGGCCAGCGCCACCGCCGCAGCGGCGGAACGGACGGGCTTCAGCTTCTTCACGATCGACACAACCCCCTCGGGCCCCGATGCCCGGCAAGCAGCCACCCCGGATGGGCAGAGCTCTCCAGGGCCCAACGAGCCGATGCCGCCCGGGTTACGGTCGTCCCGGCGTACGGAATCGGGCGCGCGCCCCTGTCGCCGGGCGATACGGTGAAGCACGTGCGCAGTGAGCTCCCGACGGGGCCCGGAGGGGCCCCGTCCACCGTCCACCGGGTGGCGGTCGAAGAACGTGGATCGTTCTGTTTCGCCCATTGCAGCTGCGGCTGGTTCGCCCCGGGGCGGCGCTCCCGGGACCGGGCCCGGAGGGATGCCGACGAGCACCTGCGCGCCGACGGGGACGACTGACCGCACCGGGTCGGGCGCAGGAGGACAAGGTGCCCGGGGCGGGGCGGGGCGGGGCGGGCAGGGCTCAGGCGGCCAGGTCGGACTCGGCGGCCGGATCCTCGGCCTCGGCGTGCTCGCGCCGACGGCGGGAGCGCCCGGCACCGCCGCGGTCGCCGCGGCGGGCGGCGGTCACCAGCGGTGCGGCGGCCGTCCGGGTCAGCGCGTGGCAGAACGGGACGAGCACCGCCATCGCCAGCGGCGCCAGCAGCAGCACCACCGCGGTGGCCAGCGCGAAGCCGCCGATCACGTCGGTCGGGTAGTGCACGCCCATGTACATCCGGCAGAAGCCCTGCAGCAGCGCCAGCCCGCCGGCGACCAGCCCGAGCCGTCGGTTGACCAGCAACAGGGCGACGGCGATGCCCATGGACATCGCGGAGTGGTCGCTGACGAAGGAGAGGGTGCCCTCCTTGCCCTCCACCAGGACCTCGAGCTCGGGGTGGTCGACGAACGGCCGGGGGCGGTCGACGATCGCGGAGATCGGCAGGTTCGCCACCTCTGCGATGGCCACCGCGAGCGGCGCCCAGAGCAGGCCGGCCACCGCCACCGGGGCGTCCGGCCGCTTGCGGGCCTGCAGCCAGGCGGTGATGCAGACGGCGGCGAGGCCGAGCAGGATGCCGTACTCGCCGATCCAGGAGACCGCGGAGTCCAGCCAGTCGGGGGCGGACTTCGCCATGCCGTTGACGGCCCGGAGCAGGCCCAGGTCGGGGTTGCCCGTGTCGGCGAGCAGCGTCGACACGCCACACCTCCCTCTCTGTGTTCAGCGCACTGCGGGTGCTCCGTCAGCACCGGGCACAACGTCGCGGGCAGGCCGCACGGTTCCACGGGAACCGCGCGTTACGGAAACTTGACCCACCGTCCACCGTCCGCCCACAGTCGGGCGGAGCGGCAGGTCAGCTGCCTGCCGGAGCCCGGCCGCCGCTGATCGTACCGTCGGCGTTGCGGACCGGGAGAGCTGCGGCCCCGTCCGGGGTGACCCGGGTCGCGCCGATGTAGTCGCGCTGGTCGATGCGGTCGTAGCGGATCACCGCACCGGTGTGCGGGGCGTCGATCATGTAGCCGCCGCCGACGTAGATGCCGACGTGGTGGATCGAGCGCGGGTCGTTGAGGTCGTTCGCGAAGAAGACCAGGTCGCCGGGGCGGAGCTGGTCCCTGGAGGGGTGCTCGCCGGCGTACCACTGGTCGTTGGCGACCCGCGGCAGGGTGATGCCGACGCTGGCGAACGCGGCCTGGGTGAGGCCCGAGCAGTCGAACCGCCCCTTCTGCGAGGGCAGGCCCTCGCCGCCCCACAGGTACGGCGTGCCGAGCTTGGTCTGGGCGAAGTAGATCGCCCCGGCGGCCTGCGAGGAGAGCCCGACGGCCGCCCTCGGGGCGGGAGCGGTGAAGCTGCGGGCGAGCGACTGGATGTTCTTCACATAGCCCTGGGTCTCCCGGTACGACGGGATGCCGCCCGACTTGATGACCGCGTACGGGCCTGCGTTGTAGGCGGCGAGCATGTTCGCCTGGCGGTCGCCGGGCACCTTGGAGACATCCTTGGCGAGGGCGCAGTCGTAGGTGGCGGCCGAGGCGATGGCGTCCGCAGGGTCCCAGATGTCGCGTCGGCCGTCACCGTTCGCGTCGACCCCGTAGGTCGCCCAGGTGCCCTCCAGGAACTGCGCCATGCCGTACGCCTTGGCGGGGCTCTTGGCGGTCGGGTCGAATCCGCTCTCCTGGTACAGCTGTGCCGCGAGCATCGGGGGAGAGATCTCGGGGCAGAGGGTGCCCCATTTCTCGATCAGCGGACGGTAGGCGGCGGGCACCGTGCCGGAGGAGATCGCGAGATTGTTGGCACCCGACCGGGGCGTGCCGCTGGCGGCGAACGTCCCCACCGTGACCAGGCCGACGAAACCGACCGTCACCACCGCTGCAGCGGCGGCCGCCGCGCCCGCTCTGCGGAGTACCATCTGCACCATCCCCGACGTGGCGTCAGTTGCGAGTGTCCCGGAAGCCATTGCCCAGCGCAATCAACACAGATACGAAGAGTGAGCGGTATCCTTCGTACGGTGGACATCCTGTCGTACGTGTCCCATGCCTCACGACCAATCCGCGAGATATAGCCAAGTCGACATCAGATCTGGCCAAGAATAGGTCCTGCCCCTTCGCGAAGCCGTGCTCCGGGGCCTTGAATTTGCCTGATCGGGCGGTGAGATGGAATGAACCTGAGCAGCGTGGACAACAAGGTGGTCGGCTACCTGGCCGAGGACCCACCCAAGAAGGCCAACATCGACACCATCATCGGCGGCATCGCCCCGGACTGGGGGCCGTTCGCGAGCCTCGGCTCCGAGGCGCGGGTGATGGTCGAGGTCGTGATGGCGGTCGCCATCCTGGCCTGCCTCGCCATCGCGGTCTGGGGGGCCGCGAAGCAGCGCATCGGCGCCACCGCGATGCGGGACACGTTCAGTGCCGAGCAGGGCAAGGGACTGATCATCGCAGGATTGACCGGCGTGTTCATCATCGGATCGCTGGGCACCCTGTTCACCATTGTCTACGGCATGGCGATCTGACGATCGTACGGATCGGATAGTCATACCGGCAGGGCGGCCATGCGTCTCTGCCGGTGCAGTCGTGTTCGCGCTACCGGGGCCCCGCGGGGCTCCCCGCACCAGGAGGGCCGCCGTGCCGTTGTCCGACGACCAGCCGCACACCCGTACGCGGCTGCCGGTCGGCGAACAGCCCTCCCACCAGACCGCACGTCAGCCGAGACCCGTCCGCACCCTGCTGACCGTCCTGCTCGTGGTCACCCTGCTGGTGATCGCCATCTCCATCGCCAACCGCGGCAAACCCGACCCCTCCTCCGGCACCGGCGCCACCGGCTCCGGCGACAACGCCGCACCCAGCGCCGCCGCCACCGCCCCGACCGGCACCCGGCCCGTCGACACCACCGCCAACGGCATCGCCAACGGCTTCCCGCACACCGACCAGGGTGCGCAGTCCGCCGCCGCCAACTACGCCACCGCACTGGGCTCCGCGGAGATGTTCCAGACCGCCGCCCGCCACGGCATCGTCGACACCCTCGCCGACCCGACCGTCACCGACCGGCTCCAGCAGCGCCTCGACGCCGCCTTCACCACCGAGAACAACGCCCGCTTCGGCCTCGACGCCCAGGGCAAGGCCCCCAAGGGCCTCACCTTCGTCAGCCGGACGGTGCCCGTCGGTACGCGGACGGCCAACTACGCCGACACCGCGACGAAGGTGGAGGTGTGGTGCACCGGGCTGCACGGCCTCGCCGGCGAGAGCTCGACCAGGCCCGTCGCCCAGGACTGGTACACACTCACCGTCACCATGCGCTGGAACGGCAGTGACTGGAAGGTGACCGACTTCGACCGGGCCGCGGGCCCTGCCCCCGTCCCGGGTGATCAGCAGGCCGCCACGGCCCAGGAGATCACTGACGCAGTCCAGAGGTTCGGAGGCTTCCGCTATGCGCGGTGACGGCTCGATGCGATTCTTCGTCCGCAGGGCCGGTGCGCTCGGCGGTGCCCTGGCGGTCCTTCAGACGACCGCCCTGCTCACCGCCCAGCGGGTGTTCGCGGACCCGACGCCCTCGCCCACGCCGTCGCCGTCGGCCTGTACGGGCCAGGGCGGCGCCGACTGGCTCGGTGGCAACAAACTCTGCCCGCCGCCGGACGCGACCGTCATCCCCGGTACCGGAGCCGTCGGAACGGCGACCGACCCGCTCGGGTCGTTGGCCAAGGGGTGTGCGCAGGCGGCCGCCTGGGTGGTGCGCAAGCTGTCCGGGGCGATCGACGGCACCACGCAGGTGGACTTCACCAACGCCGCCTTCCTGCAGCAGTACGCGGTGGTCTTCGCCGGTTCGACCATCATCACGCTGGTGCTGTGGCTGCTGGCGGTGACCAAGCGGGCGGTCCGCGGGGCCCCGCTGGGCCAGGCGATCTCGGAGGCGATCGGCTTCCTCTGGCTGACGGTGGTGGCCTCGGCGTTCACCCCGCTGATCCTCTACACGGTGGTCTCCGCCACGGACGGCCTGACGGCGGCGATCTCGGCCGGCACCAAGTCGGACACCGGCACCTACCTGGGCGGCTTCGCGGACACCCTGGAGAAGGGCACCCTCGGCGGCGGCCCGCTGATCCTGATCATCGTGTCGCTGGTGGCGGTGCTCGCCGCGGCGGTGCTCTGGATCGAGCTGCTGATCCGGGCGGCGATGCTCTACGTGGGTGCGCTGCTCGGCACGGCCGTCTACGCGGGGCTGGTCGACAAGCAGCTGTGGAAGCACGTCCGCCGCTGGGCCGGCCTGATGCTGGCGGTGGACCTGGCCAAGCCGATCATCGTGATCATCCTGGGCCTGGCCGGCGCGGTCGCCACCGGGGCCGGGGCGAACGACGACTTCGCCCGGGTGCTGTCCGGGCTGGCCATCCTCTTCCTGTCGATCTTCGCCAGCACCGCCGTCTACCGCTTCGTGCCGGGCTTCGGCGACGAGCTGCAGCAGATGCACCGGGCCCGGGCGAGTGCGGTGTCGGCCGGATCGGCGATGATCAACGGCCCGGCGAACCTGGTGAAGCAGGGCATCTCCGCGCACGGGTCGCGCGGCGGCCCGCAGACCGCCAACGCCTCGTCCGGTTCGGGCGGCGGTTCGGTGGCGCCCGGCATCGCCGCGCACGCCGGCCGCACCCCCGGGCCGCCCGCCCCAGCCCCCGGCTCCGGCCAGCAACCCCACGAAGGGAGGGTGACGGGTGAGCAGCGAACCGCTCGGCCAGTTCGGCGCCCAGTACGCCCAGCCGTACGTGCACCAGCGCCGCACCTATCTGATCGGCAAGTCCCGGCCGAACGCGCCGATCGGGCGCAACCGGGAGTCCGGCGAGATCGTGCTGATCATCTTCGGCGCCTTCCTCGGCATGATGTGGGGTCTGCTGATGCCGATCCTGCCGCTGCGGATCGCCGGCCTGGTGGGCCTCCCGCTGCTGGCGATCATGGCCGTGTACGTGCCGTACCGCCGCCGCACCTTCTACAAGTGGGTGGAGATCAACCGCACCTACCGGCGCACCGTGCGCAGCGGCCGGGCGGTCTGGAAGTCCGACGTGATCGACGCCGGCACCCGGCTGGACGGCCGTGAGGTGGAGGTCGGCCCGCCGCCCGGCGTCGGCCGGCTGCGCTGGCTGTCCGCGCCGTTCGGGCCGGACGAGGTCGGCGTGCTGATGCACCTGGAGCGCCGCACCGTCACCGCCGCGATTGAGATCGAGGGCCCGGGCGTCGGCCTGCGCGACTCGGAGGACCAGGAGGCACTGGTCGACCGGTTCGGCACCCTGCTCAAGCACGTGGCCAACGGCGACGGCTTCGTGACCCGGCTGCAGATGCTGGCCAGGACGCTGCCCGCCGACCCGGACGCGCACGCCAAGGACGTGGAGCGCCGCGGCGACCACGAGGCGCCGCGCTGGCTCCAGGAGTCGTACGACCAGCTGCAGTCGATGGTGTCGACCTCCTCGGAGCAGCACCGGGCGTACCTGGTCGCCTGCATGCACTACACCCGCGACCTGGCGGCCGAGGCGCACGCGATGGGCCGTACGGCCGACGGGCGGCGGCAGCGCGACGACGAGGGCCTGGCGACGGTGATGGCCCGTGAGCTCACCGACATCTGCGCCCGGCTGGCCGAGGCGGACATCCGGGTCCGCCAGCCGCTGGGCCAGGCCCGGCTGGCCTCGCTGGTGCACTCGATGTACGACCCGGACCACCAGATCGACCACATCCAGGCGATGAGCCGGCGCAACGCCTGGCCGGCCGAGCTGGACGCCACGCACCCGCAGTACCTGGCGGCGAAGACCCGGGAGTCGGCGACCCGCGAGCCCTGGTGCCACGCCACGGCCTGGGTCAAGGAGTGGCCGCTGACCCCGGTCGGCGTGAACTTCCTGGCGCCGCTGCTGGTGCACACCCCGGACGTGATCCGCACGGTGGCCGTCACCATGGACCTGGAGCCGACCGACGTGGCCATCGAGCGGATGCTCACCGAGAAGACCAACGACGAGGCGGAGGCCAACCGCGCCGCCAAGATGAACCGCACCGTCGACCCGCGCGACCTGGCCCACACCGGCCGTGTCGACCAGCGCGGCGACGACCTCGCCTCCGGCGCGGCCGGCGTCAACCTGGTCGGGTACATCACGGTCTCGGCCCGCAGCCCCGAGGCGCTGGCCCGGGACAAGCGGACCATCCGCGCCTCGGCCGGCAAGAGCTACCTCAAGCTGGAGTGGTGCGACCGCGAGCACCACCGGGCGTTCGTCAACACGCTGCCGTTCGCGACCGGCATCCGCCGCTGAGGGAGGGGACACCGTGATCGGCAACCTCACCGACGCCTTCACCAGCCTGATGTTCGGCAAGGTGGAGACCACCCGCCTGCCCGTGCGCACGTCCACCGGCCAGGCCCAGGCGGTCTACCTGCCGACGGCGGCGCCCGGCCTGGGCGACTCCGGCGTGATCATCGGCCGCGAGGTGTACAGCGGCAAGGGCTACGTCTACGACCCGTTCCAGCTGTACGGCCAGCAGCTGCCGGCCCCGCACTGGCTGGTCCTCGGCGAGTCCGGCAACGGCAAGTCGGCGCTGGAGAAGACGTACGTGCTGCGCCAGCTGCGCTTCCGTGACCGGCAGGTCGTGGTGCTGGACGCGCAGGGCGAGGACGGCGTCGGCGAGTGGAACCTGATCGCCAACGCGCTGGGCATAAAGTCGATCCGGCTCGACCCGATGGCGGCCCGCGACGGCGGCGTGAAGCTCAACCCGCTCGACCCGTCGATCACCACCACCGGCCAGCTGTCGCTGCTGCGCACCATCATCGAGGTGGCGATGGGGCGGGCGCTGGAGGAGCGGGCCGGCTTCGCGCTGAAGGCCGCGCACGCCCATGTGCACGCCACGGTGAAGGACCGCCAGCCCGTGCTGGACGACATCATCACCACCCTGCGCAACCCCGACCTGTCCTCGGTGGAGTCGCTCGGGGTCGGCGTCGGCGACGTGCAGTCCTGGGGCCTGGACGTCGCCCTGGTGCTGGACCGGCTGGTCGACGGCGACCTGCGCGGCATGTTCGACGGGCCGACCACGGCCGGCATCGACCTGGACGCGCCGCTGATCGTCTTCGACCTGTCGCACATCGACCGGAACTCCATCGCGATGCCGATCCTGATGGCGATCGTCGGCGTGTGGCTGGAGCACACCTGGCTGCGGCCGGACCGGGTGAAGCGGATCTTCCTGGTGGAAGAGGCCTGGCACATCATCAACAGCCCGTTCGTCGCACAGCTCTTCCAGCGGCTGCTGAAGTTCGGCCGCCGGCTCGGCCTGTCCTTCGTGGCGGTCGTCCACCACCTCTCCGACGTGGTGGACGGCGCGGCCGCCAGGGAGGCCTCGGCGATCCTGAAGATGGCCTCCACCCGTACCGTCTACATGCAGAAGGCCGAGGAGGCGAGAGCCACCGGCCGGGTGCTGGGCCTGCCCAGATGGGCGGTGGAGATCATCCCGACCCTCTCCCCCGGCATCGCCGTCTGGGACGTCAACGGCAACGTCCAGGTGGTGAAGCACATCATCACCGAGGCCGAGCGGCCGCTCGTCTACACCGACCGCGCCATGACCGAGGACGCCGTCGCCGAACGCCAGCGCGCCGAACAGCAACTGGCCGCCGAGCCGCTGATCTGATCCGGCCGCCGGGGCCCACCGCACCCCGGCCGCCGGGCGTCACGCCCGCGGGTCGGGTGCGCGACCCGTTCTCCATGCGGGCGACAGAGCACCCGAGTACCGCCGATCAACATCCCGTCAGCAGCAGGAAACCCTCCCGTTACGTCAGAGGACCTGACAGCTACGCGCGTTGACTCTAGGCTTCACTGGTCATGCACAATGGCCCCGGCGTCGCCGGGCCCCAGACGGTGCGGGGGTACCCTCATGTCCACATCCGGTCGGACCGGCAGATACCGCCGGACGGCGCTCGCCGCCGCGGCGGCCGCCGGCCTCGTCGGCACGCTGTTCGTGCCGAGCGTCGCCGAGGCGCACGGCCACCACAAGCCGAAGGTCGAGGACCTCCAGCTCCTCGCCATCAACGACTTCCACGGCAACCTGGAGCCCCCGGCGGGCTCCTCCGGCACCATCAAGGAGGTCGACCCGGCGACCGGGCAGGTCGTCTCCACCCCGGCCGGCGGCGTCGAGTACCTGGCCACCGCCCTGCGCGAGGCCCGCAAGGGCCACCGCAACACCCTCACCGTCGCCGCCGGCGACATCGTCGGCGCCAGCCCGCTCCTCTCGGGCCTGTTCCACGACGAGCCGACCGTCGAGGCGATGAACAAGCTCGGCCTGGACGTCACCAGCGTCGGCAACCACGAGTTCGACGAGGGCGCCAAGGAACTGCTCCGCCTGCAGAACGGCGGCTGCCATCCGACCGACGGCTGCTACACCAAGGGCCGCAAGTTCAAGGGCGCCGAGTTCGAGTACCTGGCCGCCAACGTCACCAACGAGAAGACCGGCCGCCCGATCCTCGACCCGTACTGGATCGCCAATGTGCACGGCGAGAAGGTCGGCTTCATCGGCGTCACCCTGGAGGGCACGCCGAACATCGTCACCGCCGCGGGCGTCAAGGGCCTGAAGTTCGGCGACGAGGTCGAGACCATCAACAAGTACGCGGCCCAGCTCAAGCGCAAGGGCGTCAACGCGATCGTCGCGCTGATCCACGAGGGCGGCTTCCCGGCGTCGACCACGTACAACTACGACTGCGGCGCGGGCGGCTCCGGCGTCTCGGGCCCGATCGTCGACATCGCGAAGAACATCGACCCCGCGGTCGGTGCGATCGTCACCGGCCACACCCACAACGCGTACGCCTGCGCCATCCCGGACAAGAACGGCGTGCCGCGCTCGGTCACCAGCGCCGCCTCCTTCGGGCGCCTGTACACCGAGATCAACCTGCAGATCGACAAGCGCTCGGGCGCGATCGTCCGCCCGTCGGTCACCGCCGCCAACCACGTGGTGCGCCGCACCGTCGCCAAGGCGCCGGACATGACCAAGCTGATCGACGGCTACAACAAGCTGGCCGCCCCGATCGCCAACCGCCCGATCGGCTACATCTCGGCCGACATCAACGGCCGCGGCTCCGCCGACCTCGAGAAGCCGCTCGGCGACGTCATCGCCGACGCCCAGCTGGCCGGCATGGCGCCCGCCGACAAGGGCGGCGCCCAGATCGCCTTCATGAACCCGGGCGGCATCCGCTCGGACCTGGTCTACAAGGCCTCCGCGGCCGAGGGCGACGGCGTGGTGACCTACGGCGAGGCGTTCACCGTCCAGCCGTTCACCAACATGATGCAGGTCAAGACGCTCACCGGTGCCCAGATCGTCCAGCTGCTCCAGCAGCAGGTCAGCGGCCCGAACGACGCTGCGCCGAAGATCCTGCAGGTCTCCAAGGGCTTCACCTACACCCTGGACATGACCAAGACCGGCGCCGCCCGCGTGGTCGTCTCCTCGGTCAAGCTCAACGGCACCGCGATCGACCCGGCCGCCTCCTACCGGGTCGCCGCCAACGAGTTCCTGGCGGGCGGCGGCGACGGCTTCCCGGCCTTCGCCGCGGGCACCAACACCCTGGTCGGCCCGGCCGACCTGGAGCTGTTCAACGCCTACCTGGCCGCCAACAGCTCGGCCTCCGCGCCGCTGGCCGTCCCGGCCCGCGACCGGATCACCCTGGTCGGCCCCGGCACCGACAAGGACTGACGCACCGCCGGCACGAGCCGCGGAGGGCGGGGCACCTGAGGGGGTGTCCCGCCCTTCGCCGTTCCCCGGTCACTCCGGGGCGGTCGGGCTGCCCGGTCACTCAGGGCGGTCGGGCTGCCCGGGCAGGACGACGCTCGCCAGCGCCCCCGGGCCGCCGTCCGCCGCGGGGCCGAGGGCCACCTCGCCGCCGGTGTCCCGGACGGTCTGCGCCACGATCGACAGCCCCAGCCCGGAGCCGGGCAACTGCCGCGAGGACGGCGAGCGCCAGAACCGGTCGAAGACGTACTGCAGCTCGTCCTGCGGGATGCCAGGGCCGTGGTCGCGGACGGTCAGCCGGCCGTCTATCAACGACACGTCCACGGCGCCGCCGGGCGGGCTGTACTTCACCGCGTTGTCCAGCAGGTTGATCACCGCCCGCTCCAGCGCCGCCGCGTCCCCGTGCACGTACCAGGGGTGGACGGCGAGGTTGAAGACCAGGCCGGGCCCGCGCAGCCGGGCCCGCTCCACCGCCCGCCCGGCGATCTCGTGCAGGGCGACCACGGCGAGGTTCTGACCGGGCTTCGGCGAGTCCGGGCGGGACAGCTGCAGCAGGTCGCCGATCAGCAGGGTCAGTTCCTGCATCTGGGCCTTCATGTTGCCGAGCAGCCGGGTGCGGGTGTCCGCCGGCAGCGGGCGCCCGGTCTCGTCGCTGCGGATCAGCAGGTCGACGTTGGTGCGCAGCGAGGTCAGCGGGGTGCGGAGCTCGTGCCCGGCGTCGGCGATCAGCCGGGTCTGCCGCTCGCGGGAGTTGAGCAGCGCGGTGGACATCGAGTTGAACGAGGTGGACAGCCGGGCGATCTCGTCCTTGCCGTGGACGGGGATGGTGGTGCCGACCTCCTCGGTACGGGCGATGTGCTCCACCGCGTCGCTCAGCCGGTCGACCGGCTTGAGCGCCGACCTGGCCACGATCCGCCCGGCGACCCCGGCCAGCACCACACCGCCCGCGGCGACGCCGATCAGGATGAAGGCGAGTTCGCGCAGCGAGTCCTGGACGTCGCTGACTCCCTCGGCGACCAGCTGCACGTACTGGCCGGTGACCCCGTCGACGGTGAGGGTCACGGAGGAGCGCCGCACCATGGCGGGGGAGCCGTCCAGATACTCGCCGTCGCGGAAGGTCGTGCCGTGGGTGCCGAGCACGGACAGGTCCGAGGGACTGGTCTTGATCGCCCGTTCGCTGGAGAGCGGGAAGCAGATCGAGCCGTCGGCGGCGATCAGTTGGACGTCCCACCGGTTGGGCTGGGGGTTGCGGCGGTTTTCGGGATCGGCCGCAGCGGCCGTGGCGGCCCGCTCCAGCGCGGTCCGGGCGTCGTCCCCGCACGCGATGAGCCGCTGCTGCGGGCCGACCAGCACCGGTGGCGCGTTGCGGAGGTTGTTCCGCACCTGCTGGTAGAGCCGGTCCCTGACGAGGAACCAGCAGGCCAGGGCGGACAGGGCGATGGCCACCGCGACGGCGGCTGCGGTGAGTACGGCCAGCCGGCTCCGCAGTGATCGGCCGCGGAACCACCCAGTGAGCCGGCCGACCGCCTTCACGCCGCCGCGCCGCTGGCGGGCCGCAGCGCGTAGCCGACGCCGCGCACGGTCTGGATGAGCCGGGGCATGCCGCCCTGCTCGGTCTTCCGCCGCAGGTACATGACGTAGACGTCGAGCGAGTTGGAGGACGGCTCGAAGTCGAAGCCCCAGACGGCCTTGAGGATCTGCTCCCGGGTCAGCACCTGCCGCGGGTGGGAGAGGAACATCTCCAGCAGCATGAACTCGGTGCGGGTGAGTTCGATCGGCCGGCCGGCCCGGGTGACCTCGCGGGTGGCGGTGTTCATCCGCAGGTCGGCGAAGGCGAGCACCTCGCCCTCGTCCTCGGCGGAGGCGGCGCGGGCGGCGGCCTCGCTGGCGAGGGCGCTGCGGCGGAGCAGGGCGCGGACCCGGGCGAGGAGTTCGTCGAGCTCGAAGGGCTTGGCGAGGTAGTCGTCGGCACCGACGTCGAGGCCGGTGACGCGGTCGCCGACGGCGTCCCGGGCGGTGAGCATGAGCACCGGGGCGGTGTCGCCGCGGGAGCGCATCCGGCGCACCGCGGTGAGGCCGTCCATCCGCGGCATCATGATGTCGAGCAGGACCAGGTCGGGCTTGTCGCGCTCGACCGCCTCCAGGGCCTCGAAGCCGTCGGTGGCGGTGGTGACCTCGTAGCCCTCGAAGGCGAGGCTGCTCTCCAGGGCGTCCCGCAGGGCGGGCTCGTCGTCGACCACCAGGAGCCGGGCGGTGCTGCTGCCCACGGGCTCGGCGGGGATGCGGTCGTCGGCGGGGGGCGTCATGGGCTCGGGCCCTTTCTGGCTTTCGTGGGGGCGGTGTCGTGGGGGTGCTGCCATTGTCCTGCGGGAGGTGCTTTCCCGTGGGAGTGTGCGGTTACAGGTTCTGGCCGGACTGCATCTTCGGCAGGACCTGCTTGACGTCGTCGATCGGGATGGCGAAGCCGAGGCCGACGCTGCCCGCGGTGCTGGAGTCGGCGGTGGAGTTGGAGCCGCTCGCCGAGTACATCGCGGAGTTGATGCCGATGACCTGGCCGCCGGCGTTGATCAGCGGGCCGCCGGAGTTGCCCGGGTTGAGTGCGGCGTCGGTCTGCAGGGCCTTGTAGGTGGCGGAGTCGCCGGAGGTGCCGGACCGACCTTCCAGGCCGGGCAGCCTGGGGAAGCCGAAGCCGCCGTTGCCGCTGGTGGAGTCCTCGTCGACCTGGACGGTGACCTCGCGGTTCTCGGCGCTGATGATGCCGGAGGTGACGGTGCCGGTGAGGCCCTCCGGGTTGCCGATGGCGACGACAGGGTCGCCGACCCGGACGGTGGCGGAGTCGCCGAGGACGGCCGGGGTGAGGCCGCTGACGCCGGAGGCGGTGATCACGGCGACGTCCAGCGACTTGTCGGTGCCGGTGACGGTGGCCTGGGCCGTTCTGCCGTTCTGGAAGGTGACGGTGGCCTGTCCGCCGTCCACGGCGCCGGCGATCACGTGGTAGTTGGTGAGGATCTGGCCGTTCGCGGTGAGGACGACGCCGGTGCCGGTGGCGGTGCCGCTGCCGTCCTTGACGGTGATCTGGACGACGCTGGGGGAGACCGCGCCGGCGATCGCGGTGACGTCGGCGGTGCCGTCGGACTTCGCGGCGACCGGGGAGACCAGGGTGCTGGAGGCGCTGCTCCCGCCGTCCCCGGCCCGGGCGACGGCGCCGCCGACGACCCCGCCGAGCAGGGCCGCGCCGACGGCGACGGCCGCGGCCAGGGCGAGCCGTCCGCGCAGGAAACCGCGGCGGGCGTGCGCGCCGGAGGAGGACGCCGGGGGCACCGCGCCGGGGCCCTCGGGCGGGGTGGGCGGCTCGGGGGCGTCCGCGAAGGCCGCGGCGTACGGCGGAGCCTGCCCGTCGGCGGCGACGGGGCCGGCCCGTACCCCGTGGCCTGCTGTGCGTCGGCGAGGTGCGCGGTCGGCGGATGGGCCGGCTGCCCGGGGTGGGCGGAGGGCCACACCAGGTGGCCGTCGGAGGTGCGGTACGGGTCGTCGCTGCTGCGGTACTGGTCGCTCATGGCAACCACGTTCCGCCCGCCGCATGAACGGTTGATGAGAACGCGCTCAGAACGCTCCGAGAAGCCCGTCAGGTTCTCATAAAGCCTGGTCAGGCAGTGGGCGCGGGCTCCTCGCCGGAGCAGCCGCAGGAACGCCGCACGACCAGGCGCGATTCGAACTTCCGCACCCGCTCGGTGTCCGATCCGGGCACCATCAGCGAGTCGTCGAGCACCAGGTCGACGGCGGCGCGGGCCATGGCGTCGCGGTCGGAGGCGACGGTGGTCAGCGGCGGGTCGGCGAGGGCGGCCTCGGGCACGTCGTCGAAGCCGGCGACGGCGAGGTCCTCGGGCACCCGCAGGCCGACCTCGCGGGCGGCCCGCAGCACGCCGATCGCCTGGTCGTCGGTGGAGCAGAAGATCGCCGGCGGTCGGTCGGGCGAGCGCAGCAGCTCCAGCGCGACCTCGTAGGCGCCGTACCGGTGGAAGGGGGCGTCGACCAGGTGCTGCTCGGTCGGCAGGCCGTGCGCGGACATGGCGCGCTGCCAGCCCTCGACGTGGTCGATGACCGGGTCGCCGGGCGCGGGGGACTCGACCGGGCCGCCGAAGCAGACCACGTACGGGTGGCCGTGCACCTCCAGCAGGTGGCGGACGGCGAGCTCGGAGCCGCCGACGTCGTCGGTGACCACGGCGACGTCGTCGATGGCCTCGGGCCGGCGGTGCAGCAGCACGACCTTGGCGCCCTCCATCGCCGCGAACTCCTCGGCGGCGCGCTGCGAGGGGCCCTGGCTGACCAGGATCAGACCGGCCACCCGCATGCCGAGGAAGGCCCGGACGTAGTGGACCTCGCGGTCGTCGACGTAGTCGGAGTTGCCGATCAGGACGAGCTTGCCGCGCTCGGAGGCGGCCCGTTCCACGGCGTGCGCCATCTCGGCGAAGAAGGGCTGCCGGGCGTCGGGGACGACCATGCCGATCAGGTTGGTGCGGCGCGAGGCCATCGCCTGGGCGACGCTGTTCGGCCGGTAGCCGAGCTGCTCGATCGCCGCGAGGACCTTCTCGCGGGTCGCCGGGGCGACCGGGCGGGGTCCGTTGTTGATCACGTAGCTGACGACCGCGGTCGAGGTCCCAGCCAGTCGGGCTACATCGTCGCGCGTCACCTTGGCCACGGAGGGAGTCTACGCGGGTGGCAGGTCGACGGTAGGAGGAGTCTCACGTACCGGCCGGTCGGTCGTGCCGGTACCCGCCCCTATCCGGACAAGCCGGGCGGCCGGCCCCGCAGGGCCGACCGCCCGGCACCGGTCGTCAGACCTCCTGGACGGCGGCGGAGCGCTGCTCGGCGCCGTGCCGCTCGCCCTTCTCGGGCTTCTCCGGAACGACGAAGCGGTAGCCGACGTTGCGCACGGTGCCGATCAGCTGCTCGTGCTCGACGCCGAGCTTGGCCCGCAGCCGCCGGACGTGGACGTCGACCGTCCGGGTGCCGCCGAAGTAGTCGTAGCCCCACACCTCCTGCAGCAGCTGGGCGCGGGTGAAGACCCGGCCGGGATGCTGCGCGAGGTACTTCAGGAGTTCGAACTCCTTGAAGGTGAGGTCCAGCACCCGGCCCTTGAGCTTGGCCGAGTAGGTCGCCTCGTCGACGGACAGGTCGCCGTTGCGGATCTCCATAGGGCTGTCGTCGGCGGTGACCTGGAGCCGGCCCATGGCGAGCCGGAGCCGGGCCTCGACCTCGGCCGGCCCCGCGGTGTCCAGCAGGACGTCGTCGATGCCCCACTCGGCGGTGACGGCGGCCAGGCCGCCCTCGGTGACGATCAGGACGAGCGGGCAGCCGATGCCGGTGGAGCGCAGCAGCTGGCAGAGGCTGCGGATCTGCGGCAGGTCGCGCCGCCCGTCGACCAGGATGACGTCGGCGCTGGGGGTGTCGACCAGGGCCGATCCCTCGGCCGGGGCGACCCGGACGTTGTGCAGCAGCAGCCCGAGCGCGGGCAGTACTTCGGCGGACGGCTGCAGGGCGTTGGTCAGCAGGAGGAGAGAACTCATACCCGGTAGTCCCCTTTCCGGGTCGTCGCGGTCGCACCACGCCTGCGGTCACGGCCGGCGGACGCGGGAGCGGTGGAGGTGGAGGGTGTGCTCGCAAGGCGTCGGGGAGTCGTTCCGGCGGATTCGTGGGCGCGCACGGCACAGCGGGGCGCACGGCAGAGGTCCCGCAACCCCTGGCGTACCGTTCCTGCCCTGCCCATCCGCGAACCTTCCGGTCTGCTCCCGCGCCGGGCGGGGGCCCGGCGCCGGTCCTGACGCCCCGTCGGACCACGCGCACTCCGTTGTGCCGCTGTCCTCGGGGTGTTCCCGCTCCCGGCGCGGGTGGTGCGCCGTTCGCAAGAACGTCCGTACTGGCGTCCTGAAAGCACAAAAGGACCCGGGGGCGACTCTGCCCGGATCCCTTACGCGTCGAGAATAGCCGACCACACCCCGCTCCGGGAGGGGCGTACGGGAGTGGTGGGCCACACGGCGCGCGCCCCCGGGGCGTTCGGAGGCCCGCATTCCGCCCGGCCGAACTGCACCGTTACCGCCCGGACGGGCCGTCGGGCCATCATGGGGGCAGCGCACCGGCCGCACCGTACGTGTACACCTGTGGCGTGGGCGGGCCGGCGGACGGAGCCGGGCCGCTGCACCGGGCGAGGACGACGAGGAGGGCTTGCCATGGGCACCACCGCCGCAGCTTCACCCCGGGGAGTGGTTCCGGAGGCCGTGCGGGTGACCGGGACGATCCGCTACTGGGCCGCCGCCAAGGCGGAGGCCGGCACCGCCGAGGAGCCGTACGAGGCCGCCACGCTCGCCGAGGCGCTGGCCGCGGTGCACGAGCGCCACGCCGACCGCCCGCGGCTGCTCCAGGTGCTCGGGCACTGCTCGTTCCTGGTGGACGGCGAGCAGGTCGGCACGCGCGACCGCGCCGGGGTGCTGCTGACCGAGGGCGGCACCGTGGAGGTCCTGCCGCCCTTCGCCGGCGGCTGAGCCCGGCCGGCGCCCAGGAACCGCAGGGGTCGGCCGATCGTCGTAGGTCTCCGAACGGCACGGCGACACGGAGCGACCATCGGGGAGAGAGATGCGCGGCTGGCTGAAGTTCACGATCGGCCTGGCGGCCCTGGCAGGCCTGCTGGCCGGTGCGGACCGGATAGCCGCGGGGGTCGCCGAGGACGAGGCGGCCGACAAGCTGGCCGGCAGCGGCCGGATGTCGCAGCGGCCCACCGTGCACATCGACGGTTTCCCCTTCCTGACCCAGGCCCTCGCCCGGGAGTTCGACGACGTGCGGCTCTCCGGCGAGGGCATGACGGTGGGCAACGGCAACGAGCAGGTGGCGCTGCGCTCGTTCAGTGCCCGGCTGTCCGGTGTGGCGGTCGGCGACGACTACCGCAGCGCCACCGTGCGGCACGGCACCGGCACCGGTCTGATCAGTTATGCCGATGCGGCGCGGCTGGCGGCACCGGCCTCCGGTGTGCCGGGCGCCGACCGCCTGGAGCTCTCCTACGGCGGCCCCGGCAAGATCAAGGCCTCGCTGATGGGCGTCTCGATCGGCCAGGGCGACGTGCACAGCAAGGGCAACACCATCACCGCGGACGGCTTCAAGCTGACCGGCATGGGTTCGCTGCTGAACGGCCCGCTGGCCGGGAAGCTCGGCGCGCGCAGCTTCACCCTGACCGAGCTGCCGGCGGGGCTGAACCTCGCGGGTGCGGTGCCGCAGCCGGACGGCCTGCAGCTCACCTTCCAGGGCGACAACGTCCGCGTGATCGGCTGATCGACACTCCGGCCGACCCCTTCCCGCCCCTCCGATCGTCCCGCTCTGCGAGACGCACTGTCCAGCCCCGGCGTCCGAGCGGCCGTCCGGGGCCGTTCCGTGCGTGCGCCGGGGCCGCGTTCTCGCTGGCCGCGGCGGCGGCAAATCGGCAAATCCCAGTATTCGGGCCATTCGGTCTCATTATTTGACACGCTGATGACAGCGGGCGTTCCGGGTCCCTAGCATCGTCGACATGAAGCGACAGGCGGATCTCACGAAGCGGCGGGCGGTAGACCTGTGCCGCGTGTCCACCTGCCTGTGTCGAATGCGCTGACCGGGCAGCTCTGACCAGCCCGTCAGGCCCCGCCCGCCCCGCATGCCGGGCCCCGTACGGCCCGCTCCCGAGCCGACGGCTCCCCGGCGCCCATGACCCGAACCGCACGACAGGCCCATGACCTGCAGTGTCCGAACTGTGGACACCTATTCGGAACCGGGCCCTTCGAGCACCCCCAGCAGCCTTCCGCAAACCGCCCCCGGATGGAGACATCACCATGAGCCGCAGCGACGTCCTGGTCGACGCCGACTGGGTCCAGGCCCGCCTGGACGACCCGCAGGTCGTCATCGTCGAGGTCGACGAGGACACCTCCGCCTACGAGAAGAACCACATCCGCAACGCCGTCCGCATCGACTGGAAGAAGGACCTCCAGGACCCGGTGCGCCGCGACTTCATCGACCAGGCCGGCTTCGAGGCGCTGCTCAGCGCCAAGGGCATCGCCAACGACCAGACCGTGGTGCTCTACGGCGGCAACAACAACTGGTTCGCCTCGTACGCCTACTGGTACTTCAAGCTGTACGGCCACGGCGACGTCCGCCTGCTCGACGGCGGCCGCAAGAAGTGGGAGCTGGACTCCCGCGAGCTGGTCGTCGAGGTGCCCGAGCGCGCCGTCACCGAGTACAAGGCGCAGGCCGCCGACAGCTCGATCCGCGCCTTCCGCGACGACGTGATCAGCGCGATCGGCAACCTCAACCTGGTCGACGTGCGCTCGCCCGACGAGTTCTCCGGCAAGCTGCTCGCCCCGGCCCACCTTCCGCAGGAGCAGTCGCAGCGCCCGGGCCACGTGCCGAGCGCCAAGAACATCCCGTGGGCCAAGAACGCCAACGACGACGGCACCTTCAAGAGCGACGACGAGCTGCGCGCGCTCTACCAGGAGGAGGGCGTGGACCTGGCCAAGGACACCATCGCCTACTGCCGCATCGGCGAGCGCTCCGCGCTCACCTGGTTCGTCCTGCACGAGCTGCTGGACCAGCCGAACGTGAAGAACTACGACGGCTCCTGGACCGAGTACGGCAGCCTCGTCGGCGTGCCGATCGAGCTCGGCTCCAACTGAGCCCCGGCTGGAACCGTAGGAAGGGAAGACAAGACATGTGCGGTGCGAAGGCCGGCGGCCCGGACCTGGCAGGAGTTGACGTGGCAAGCGAGACCATCATCCAGGGTTCGGTGACCCGCGACGGCGAGCCGGTCAACGGCTACGTCCGACTGCTCGACGAGGGCGGCGAGTTCACCGCCGAGGTGCCCACCTCGGCCACCGGGCAGTTCCGCTTCTTCGCCCGTCCGGGCAAGTGGACGCTGCGTGCACTGGTGCCGGGCGCGACCGTCGACCGCCAGGTCGTCGCCGCCCAGGGCGAGTTCACCGAGGTCGCGATCGCGGTCTGACCTCCGGAGACCGGTGCTGTGGCCCCCTGCCGTGCAGGGGGCCACAGCCATACCCTGGAGACGTGCAGGCACACCAGCGGCACGTCCGCTACTTCGTGATGATGGGCGTCTGCCTCGGCATGTTCGTCCTGGCCTGGGGCGTCGTGCGCCTCTGGTCCGTCCCGGCCGCGGTCGGGATGTGCCTGTTCGCCATGGTCATCCCGCCGCTCGCCGCGGTGTTCGCCAACAAGCGCGACCCGGACGACGACTGGTGGAACGACCCGCGCTGGGACGACCCCGGCTGGAACAGGCCCGGCCACGACCGGGACCGCCCCGACCACGAGCCCCGTCAGTAGAGCGGCCCGCGAGCTCCGTCAGTAGACCAGCGCCTGCACCCCGTCCTGCATGATCTCGCTCAGGAAGACCTGGGCGCCCGCGATGCGGACACCCTTCACGGTGTCCTTCTCCGTGATGTCCCGGCGCGCCGCGCACTGGGTGCACAGCGTCACCGTGCCCGCCGCGAGCACCGACTCCAGCAGCTCCGGCAGCGGCGCCGCGTGCGGCAGCTCGAACTCCGCCGCCCGCCCCGGCAGCGCGAACCAGGACGACTCCCCGGTCAGCCAGAGCGAGACCTCCACGCCGCTGGCGACGGCGACCGCCGCCACCGTGAACGCCTGCGAGCAGCGCTCCGGCGCGTCCGCCCCGGCCGTGACCTTGATGACCAGCTTCTTCGACATGCCGCCCAGACTATCGACGGCGTGGCGGGGCTCACCGAGACCGGCCGGAGGGCGGCCGATAGACTCGCGACGTCCTTCGTCTATCTGTCCGCCCGCCCGCAATGGAGCGCCTCGTGTCCGGTCTGGAAATCTTCTTCGACAGCCTGCTCGCTCTGATGGCCGTGCTGATCACCTGGTTCGCCATCTTCTCCGTGATGAAGCTGTACCAGGGCCAGCGCTGACGCTGCCCGGACTGCCGTACCGTTGGGTCCAGGGCCTGTTCTTGTGGAACGGGCCGACTCCGACGACAGCAGCAGGAAAATGATCGAGATCCCCTCAGACCTCCACCGTGACGTCGTCCCGCTGGCCTTCCTCCTGGGCACCTGGGAGGGCGCCGGCGTCTACGACTTCCCGGGTACCGAGAAGTGCAACTTCGGCCAGGAGGTCGTCTTCCGGCACGACGGGCGCCCGTTCCTGGAGTTCCGCTCCCGCACCTGGGTGCTGGACGAGCAGGGCGAGAAGGTCCGCCCGCTGGAGAACGAGCACGCCTTCTGGCGGATCACCAGCAACCAGCACGGCACCTCCGGCGAGCGCGAGATCGAGGTCTCGTCCGTCCGCGACGACGGCACGGTCGAGGTCTGGTACGGCAAGCTGCACGACGGCAAGCCGCAGATCGACCTCGCCACCGATGCGGTCGCCCGGATCGAGGGTGCCGCACCGTACACCGGCGGCAAGCGCCTGTACGGCATGGTCAAGGAGGAGCTGCTCTGGGTCGGCGAGAAGGCCGCCCCCGAGGTTCCGCTGCGGCCGTACATGTCCGCCCAGCTGCGGAAGGTGCTCAGCCCCGCCCAGCTGATCAAGGACATCAACGACCTGCCGGACGACGGCATCGCCTTCTTCCGCTGACCGCCGCGGGGCCGCCCCCGCACGGCGCAGGCCGCACGACGTAGGGACCGGCCGTACGGTCGGTCCCTACACTTGTCCCATCACCTCGAACCGGGCAGGGACCTAACGTGGCGAACACCGACACCCCCACCGACTGGAAGAGCGACCTGCGGCAGCGCGGCTACCGGCTGACCCCCCAGCGCCAGCTCGTCCTGGAGGCCGTCGACGTGCTGGACCACGCCACCCCGGACGAGATCCTCGGCCACGTCCGCAAGACCGCCAGCGGGGTCAACATCTCCACCGTCTACCGGACGCTGGAGCTGCTGGAGGAGCTCGGCCTGGTCTCGCACGCCCACCTCGGCCACGGCGCCCCGACGTACCACCTGGCGGGCCGCCACAGCCACCTCCACCTGGTCTGCCGGGACTGCGACAAGGTCACCGAGACGGACACCGCGATCGCCGCGCCGCTGATCGACAGCCTGCGCGCCCAGCACGGCTTCGACACCGACCTCAAGCACTTCGCGATCTTCGGCCGCTGCGCCGACTGCACCGAAAAGCGCCGCGCCGAGCAGTCGTAAGCTGGCCGGTATGACCGGAACCAAGAGCCCGCTGCTGGACCTGCCCGGTGCCGTCCCCGCCGAGGGGCCCGACGAGGGCGTCGCCGCCCACTACGGCGACTTCTTCCGCGAACAGCGCGAGCTCGCCGCCGGCCGCGGCTTCGTCGACCTCTCGCACCGCGGGGTGGTCACCGTCGGCGGTGCCGACCGCCTCTCCTGGCTGCACCTGCTGCTGACCCAGCACGTCAGTGCGCTGCCCCCGCAGCAGGCCGCGGACGCGCTGATCCTCTCCCCGCACGGGCACGTCGAGCACGCCCTCTACCTGGTCGACGACGGCACCACCACCTGGCTGCACGTCGAGCCCGGCACCGCCCCCGCACTGCTTGCCTACCTGGAGAGCATGAAGTTCTTCTACCGGGTGGAGATCGCCGACGCGACCGCCGACTTCGCCGTGGTGCACCTGCCGGCCGGCTCCGCCGCCAGTGCCGACGGCGCCGCCGCCGTCCGCGAACTCCCCTACGGGCGCGACCTGTTCCTCCCGCGGGCGGAGCTGGAGAAGCTGACGGCCGGTTACGGCCCGGCGGCCGGCGTCTGGGCGTACGAGGCGCTGCGGATCGAGGGGCACCGGCCCCGGCTCGGCTTCGAGACCGACCACCGCACCATCCCGCACGAGGTCGACTGGCTGGCCACCGCCGTCCACCTGCAGAAGGGCTGCTACCGCGGCCAGGAGACGGTCGCCCGGGTGCACAACCTCGGCCGCCCGCCCCGCCGCCTGGTCTTCCTGCACCTGGACGGCACCGAGGAGAAGCTGCCGCCGCACGGCGCCGAGGTCCGGTTGGCCTCGGACGGCGAGGACGGTCGGGTGCTCGGCTTCGTGACCTCCTCGGCCCGGCACTGGGAGCTCGGCCCGATCGCGATGGCGCTGGTCAAGCGGAACGTGCCGGTCGACGCGGTGCTGGTGGCCGACGGCGTGCCCGGCACCCAGGACGTGATCGTGCCGCAGTAGCCCGCGGCCGGCCTCAGATCTCCAGCAGCACGGTGAACGGTCCGTCGTTCACCAGCGACACCTTCATGTCCGCCCCGAACCGCCCGGTCTCCACCTTGGCGCCCAGCGCCCGCAGCTCGGCCACCACCGCGTCCACCAGCGGCTCGGCGACCGGGCCGGGCGCCGCGGCGTTCCAGGTGGGCCGGCGGCCCTTGCGGGCGTCGCCGTACAGCGTGAACTGACTGATCACCAGCAGCGGTGCGCCCAGCTCCTCGCAGGAGCGCTCGGGGGTGCCCTCGAACAGCCGCAGCGTCCACAGCTTGCGGGCCAGTTGGGCCGCCTTCGCCGGGGTGTCCTCGTGCATCACGCCGACCAGGACGCACAGCCCCGGCCCGTCGATCGCACCCACGCACTCGCCGTCCACCCGGACGGCGGCCTCCGACACCCGCTGCACCACTGCTCGCATGCCGCCATTCTGCCGGAGGCGCACACAGGCCCGGCGCGCGCCGGGTCGTGCGCGCGTGCGCCAGTGTCGGCGCAGGTCAGCGAGCAGCCGCCAATTGTCGTACCAGCCATGGCGGTTCGCCAGGGGGGCCGTTCGGGTGCCGGGCGGTGCGCGGCCACCCGCCGGGGTGGCACGCTGTCGGTGGGCCCACTCGGGACGCGGCACGTTCGAACGGACCGGCTCCCCGGCCGCGCGGCTAGCCCGAGCGGGTGGCACCGGGCCCCGCCGGGAACTCCCCGGGGGCTGCGGGCGTGCTCTGTTCGGGCCGCACACGGCGCAGGAACTTCGGCAGGTGGTGGATGGACGCGAGCGACATCGGCGGGCTGGGCCTCGACCGGCTACGGACGCTCCGGCGGGACGCGCAGGAACAGGAGGCCGACCTCTCGTACCTCCGGCGCCTGCTGCAGGGCCGGATGGACATCCTGCGGGCCGAACTGGCCGGCCGCCGGGTGCCGCACCAGCCCGCCCCGCCCGTCCCCGCGGACCTGGTCGACCGGCTGCCGGCCATCCTGGCCGACGCGCCGTCCTCCGTCCGGCGCCCGGCCCGGCACGTCACCCTGGGCCCGCCGCGCGGCGAGCAGTACCGGCGGGAGGCCGACGCGCTCATGGGGGACGTCCGGCTCGCCGACCTCGCTGCGCACCCCACGTCGGCCCTGCTGGCGGCCGTCGAGCGGCTCGCCCGGCACGAGCGCGAGGTCTCCGGCCGGCGCCAGCGGCTGCAGCGGACGGCGGACGACTGCAGTGCCGAAATCACCCGCAGGTACCGTGAGGGGGAAGCACGGGTCGACGACCTGCTCACAGGGGGCTGAGGAGCGGGCGGCGGCCGGGCCACCCTCACCCAGTGCACAGCCGTCAGGAGTACCCGCATGCCGCAGTCCGCCCTGCCCGCCCTCGCCGAAGTCATACGCTCCGGCTTCACCGAGGGCCGCCACCGCGGCTCCCTCGTCCTGCTCGCCGCCGACGGCAGCGTCGAGTACGCCCTCGGCTCGCCCGAGGCAGCGGTCTTCCCCCGCTCCACCGCCAAGCCCTTCCAGGCGGTCGCCACCCTCCGGGCCGGCCTCGCCCTCGACGGCGAGCTGCTCGCCCTGGCCGCCTCCAGCCACTCCGCCGAGGAGTTCCACCGGGACGCCGTCCGCGCTGTGCTGGCCGGCGCCGGGCTCACCGAGGCCGACCTGCTCACCCCGGCCGACCTCCCGCTCGACCGGGTCGAGGCCGAGCTGCTGCTGCGCTCCGGCGGCGCCGCCGCCCCGATCCTCATGGACTGCTCCGGCAAGCACGCCGGCTGGCTGGCCGCCTGCGCCGCCAACGGCTGGGACACCGCCGACTACCTCGACGCCGCCCACCCCATCCAGCGGCTGGCCCGCGAGGCCCTGGAGGAGGCCACCGGCGAACCGGCCGCACACGTCGGCACCGACGGCTGCGGCGCCCCGCTGCTCGCCGTCTCGCTGACCGGCCTGGCCCGCGGCTACCGCGCCCTGGTGCTCGCCGAGCCCGGCACCCCGCAGCGCCGCGTCGCCGACGCCATGCGCGCCCACCCGGAGTACGTGGCCGGCACCCGCCGCGCCGACACCTGGCTGATGCGCGCGGTGCCCGGTGCGCTGTCGAAGATGGGCGCCGAGGCCGTCCAGGTGGTCGCCCTGGCCGACGGCCGGGCCCTCGCCTTCAAGATCGAGGACGGCGCCGAGCGCGCCCGCGGCCCGGTGCTCGCCGCGGCACTGCGCCGGCTGGGCGTGGAGGACGAGGTGCTGGCCCGGATCGGTGCCGAGCCGCTGCACGGCGGCGGCACGGTGGTCGGCGAGGTGCGCGCCGCCTTCTGACGCATCCGCGTCCGGGCGCGGCGGCTCCCGGGGCACCCGCCGGCCGGGTCCCCCGGGCGGCGGCTCGGCGCGCGGGCCACGGCGTCCTGCGGCACGGTGGACGAGGGCCCGTCACACCACCCTCGCCACACCACCGCTGGGAGATGCGCCATGACCGACCACGTCTACCGAGTCACCGAGATCGTCGGCTCCTCGCCCGAGGGCATCGACGCGGCGATCCGCAACGGCATCGAGCGGGCCTCCCGCACCCTCCGCAACCTCGACTGGTTCGAGGTGACGCAGGTCCGGGGGCACCTCGCGGACGGCCGGATCGAGCACTACCAGGTCGGGCTGAAGGTCGGCTTCCGGCTGGACGACGCGGGCTGACGGCACCCGGGCGGCCGCACGCCGCCGGCGCCGCCCGCCCGCCGGGCGCGGGCGCCCGCGCGCACGCACGAGGGCCGGGGCGAGCACACCTGCTCGCCCCGGCCCTCGTCACCTCGGACGACCGAGGGGAGGGACGGCTCAGTGGCCGCCCTTTTCCTCCAGGCGCTTGATCGAGGCCTCGATCTCGGCCTCGGCCTCGACGCGGCCCACCCAGTTGGCACCCTCGACCGACTTGCCGGGCTCCAGGTCCTTGTAGACCTCGAAGAAGTGCTGGATCTCCAGGCGGTCGAACTCCGAGACGTGGTGGATGTCCCGCAGGTGCTCCCAGCGCGGGTCGGTCGCCGGGACGCAGAGCAGCTTGTCGTCGCCGCCGGCCTCGTCGGTCATGTGGAACATGCCGACGGCGCGGCACTTGATCAGGCAGCCCGGGAAGGTCGGCTCGTCCAGGATGACCAGCGCGTCCAGCGGGTCGCCGTCCTCGCCGAGCGTGCCCTCGACGTAGCCGTAGTCGGCCGGGTAGCGGGTCGAGGTGAAGAGCATCCGGTCGAGACGCAGGCGACCGGTCTCGTGGTCGACCTCGTACTTGTTGCGCGAGCCCTTCGGGATCTCGATCAGGACGTCGAACTCCAAGGTTCCTCCAAGGTAGAAACTGACAGAATCCAGTGTCTCGCACGGCAGGGAGTGCTCGGGAAAGGGGCCGGTCGGTGAACGAGGGTGCACGGGTGGGGCGGGCCCGGAGAGCCGCAGCCGCCGGAGCCGTGGCGACGGTGCTGGCGGTCCTCGCGGCGGCGACCGCCCCGACGGCCGCCGCGGCCCGGCCCACGCCTTCCCCGGGCCAGCAGGGCCGGCACCACTCCGGCGACGACGTCGACGGCACCCGGCGCCGTGCCGGCGACAACAGGAACGACGGCAGGGGCGGCAAGGGCACGGCCGGGCGCCACCGGGCCACCCCGGTCAAGGGCCCGGTGCTCGCCGCCACCGGCACCACCGCGGACCCGGTGGGCGCCCCCACCGGCCCCGGCGTGCAGAACGCGCTCGGCACCAGCGTCCGGGACGGCTCCCTCGGCACGCTGAACTTCGCGGTCGCCGACGCCGCCACCGGCAAGCTGCTGTACGGCTCCGGCGAGAACACCCCGGCCACCCCGGCCTCCACCACCAAGCTCGCCACCGCGGTCGCCGCGCTCGCGCTGATCCCGCCGACCACCCGGCTCTCCACCACCGTGGTGCGCGGGGCCGAGCCCGGCACGATCACCCTGGTCGGCGGCGGCGACCCGACCCTCACCGTGCTGCCGGCCGACCAGATCCGGATCGGCGGCCAGCTGGTGGACGCCGACACCGCCCCGGCCTCGCTCGCCGACCTCGCCTCCCGCACCGCCGCCGCGCTCCGCGCGGCCGGCACCACCACGGTGAAGCTCGGCTACGACACCTCGCTGTACACCGGCCCGCTGCTGCACAAGGAGCACGACGCCACCAACATCGCCGCCGTCACCCCGCTGATGGTCGACGAGGGCCGGATCGACCCCAAGTCCCCCGACGAGGCCCCGGCCCGGGTCTTCGACCCCGCCGGGCAGGCCGCGGCGGCCCTCGCCGACCGGCTCCGCGCCGAGGGCATCACCGTGACGGGCACCCCGGCCAGGTCGGCGCCGCCGTCCTCGCCGCGGTGCGGTCGCCGACCGTCCCCCGGCTCATCGAGCGGCTGCTGACCACCTCCGACAACACCCTGGCCGAGGCCGTCGCCCGGCAGGTCGCCATCGCCGCGCACCGGCCCGCCAGCTTCGAGGGCGCGGCCGCCGCCACCGTGCAGGCGCTGGAGCGGCTCGGCGTGCCGACCGCCGGCGTGGTGCTGAACGACGGCAGCGGGCTCAGCCAGGACAACCGGATCCCGCCGGTCACCCTGACCCAGCTGCTCGCCCGCGCCGCCGCGCCCGACCACCCCGAACTGCGGCCGGTGCTCACCGGCCTGCCGGTGGCCGGCTTCACCGGCACGCTGGCCAACCGCTTCGGCGCCCGCTCCGGCGCCGCCGAGGCGGCCGGCATCGTCCGGGCGAAGACCGGCACGCTGTCCGGCGTGGTCACCCTGGCCGGCACGGTCGTCGACGCGGACGGCCGGGTCCTGGCCTTCGCGCTGATGAGCCGGACGTCCGGCGGGGACGCCAGGGCCGCCGTGGACCGGATCGTCGCCCGGATCGCCGCCTGCGGCTGCCGCTGACCCACTCCGCCGGGGCGACCGGCCGGGACGGCGCGGCAGGTTCCCTCCCTCCACCGGCCCGGAGCACGTACGGTGAGGGCATGACGAGCGGTAGCGGCGGAGCAGGAATGGTCGACTGGAACCTCGCGGTCGCGACCGCCACCCGGCTGGCCAGGCCCGGCCCGGAGGTGACCCGGGAGGAGGCCGTCAAGGTCGTCGCCGAGCTGCGCCGGCACGCGCTGGAGGCCGAGGAGCACGTGCGCGCCTTCACCGGGCTGCAGCCGGCCCGGCTGGCCGACGCCGAGGCCACCCCGGTCCTGGTGGTGGACCGGCCCGGCTGGGTGCGGGCCAACGTGGCCGGCTTCCGCACCATCGTCCAGCCGCTGGTGGACCGGATGCAGGCGCGCCGCGGCGACGGCACCGGCGCACAGGTCTTCGGGGCCATCGGCGAGAAGGCCACCGGCATCGAGGTCGGCGCGCTGTTGGCGTTCCTGTCCACCAAGGTGCTCGGCCAGTACGAGACCTTCGCACCGGCCGAGCTGCCGCCCGCGCCGGACAGCCCGGCCGGGCTGTTCGACAAGCCGCGGCGCGGTCCCGAGCCGCCCGGCCCCGGCCGGCTGCTGCTGGTCGCCCCGAACATCGTCCAGGTCGAGCGGGAGCTCGACGTCGACCCGCACGACTTCCGGCTCTGGGTCTGCCTGCACGAGGAGACCCACCGCACCCAGTTCAGCGCGGTGCCGTGGCTGCGCGACCACATCCAGTCCGAGGTGCAGTCCTTCCTGGCGCAGACCGACATCGACCCGGGCGCGCTGCTGGAGCGGGCCCGGGAGGCCGTCGCGGACGGCTTCCCCGGCCTCGGCGGCCGCGGGGACGGCTCCGGCCCGCAGACCCTGCTGGAGGCCGTGCAGTCGCCCGGCCAGCGCGAGGTGCTGGGCCGGCTGACCGCCGTGATGTCGCTGCTGGAGGGCCACGCGGACGTGGTGATGGACGGCGTGGGCCCGGCCGTGGTGCCGAGCGTCGGCGAGATCCGGGAGAAGTTCCAGCGCCGCAGGGACCGCGGCGCCGGCCGGCTCGACCTGGTGCTCCGCCGGCTGCTCGGCATGGACGCCAAGCTGCGGCAGTACCAGGACGGCGCGGTGTTCGTCCGCGGCGTGGTGGAGCGGGTCGGCATCACCGGCTTCAACCGGGTCTGGACGTCGCCGAACACCCTGCCGACCAAGGAGGAGATCCACGACCCGGCCGCCTGGGTGGCCCGGGTGGCCCGCTGAGGCAGGCGAGTCCGGCCCGTACAGATGCCCCCACCCGGGCGGACGGCGGCCGAATGAACGTTTCTCCATTCACCCGTACGTGGGACGGTGGAGACGGCGCTGGCGCGCACGGCCTGGCAGCGGCCCACTATCTGCGACCATCTGTGAGCGCCCGGTGACCGTGAGCGTGCGAGGTCCCCGCCCCGCCGCCCGGGCCGGTCCGCCCGTCCCCTCCCCCTCTCCGTCAAGGAGTGCACCCCGTGGGCCCTCACCCTGCCGTCGCGGCGATACGCCTCGCCGTCCGCCGCACCCTCGCCGAGCTCGCCGCCGAGGCCGGCGTCGAAGCCGGCGCCCCGGTCCGCGCGCCGCAGAGCCGCCCGGCGACCCCCGCCCTGGTGCCGGCCGGTGCCACCGCCCTGATCGGCAACGCCCGCCGCCACCCCTCCGGGCTGCCCCGCACCCCCGCCGCCCCCGGCTCCCCGCTGGTCCTGGTCGCCGTCAGCGGCGGCGCCGACTCCATGGCACTGGCCACCGCGACCGCCTTCGAGGCGCCCAAGCTCGGCCTGCGGGTCGGCGCCGTCACCGTCGACCACGGCCTGCAGCCCGGCTCCGCCGAGCGCGCCGAGCAGGTCGCGGTACGGCTGCGCGAGCTCGGCCTGGACCCGGTCGAGGCCGTCCCCGTCCTGGTCGGCCGCGAGGGCGGCCCGGAGAACGCCGCCCGGGACGCCCGCTACGCCGCCCTCGACGCCGCCGCGGACCGCCACGGCGCCCTCGCCGTGCTCCTCGGCCACACCCGTGACGACCAGGCCGAGACGGTCCTGCTGGGCCTCGCCCGCGGCTCCGGCGCCCGCTCGCTGGCCGGCATGCCCGCCCAGAAGGGCCGCTACCGCCGCCCGCTGCTCGAACTCGACCGCGCCGCCACCCGTCAGGCCTGCTCCGCGCAGTCCATCCCGGTCTGGGACGACCCGCACAACTCCGACCCGGCGTACACCCGGGCCCGGGTCCGCCACGAGGTGCTGCCGGTGCTGGAGAAGCACCTCGGCGGCGGCGTGGTCGAGGCGCTCGCCAGGACCGCCAGGCTCTTCCGCGACGACGCCGACGCACTCGACCAGTGGGCCGTCCTCGCCGAGCGCGACCTCCGGACGGCCGAAGGCGGCCTGGACGTCGGAAAGCTCTCCGAACTGCCCTCCGCCGTCCGCCGCCGGGTGCTGCGCCGGGCCGCTCTGCGCGCGGGCTGTCCGGCCGGAGACCTCTTCGCCCGCCACCTGGAGAGCGTCGACCTGCTCGTCACCGGCTGGCGCGGCCAGGGCCCGCTGCACCTACCCGGGGGGGTCGAAGCGAGCCGCCGGTGTGGCACGCTGGTGTTTCGGCGACAGAGCGACTAGCGGCAACGCGTCGCAGGGCCGCCGCCGACACAGGACCCCGAACGTTTGAGGACGTATCCCCGGTGGATCAGAACGACATGGGCGCCGACCTGGCGAAGGTGCTCATCAGCAAGGACGAGATCGACGCCAAGCTGCTTGAGCTGGCCGAGCGGATCGACCGGGACTACGCCGGACGGGACCTGCTGCTGGTCGGTGTGCTCAAGGGCGCCGTCATGGTGATGGCCGACCTCGCCCGGACGCTGCACTCCCAGGTGACCATGGACTGGATGGCCGTCTCGTCGTACGGGATGGGCACCAAGTCCTCCGGTGTGGTCCGGATTCTCAAGGACCTCGACACCGACATCGCCGGCAGGGACGTGCTGATCGTCGAGGACATCATCGACTCCGGTCTGACGCTGTCCTGGCTGCTCGGCAACCTCGGCTCGCGCCGCCCCGCCTCCCTGGAGGTGTGCACCCTGCTGCGCAAGCCCGACGCCGCCAAGGTCGAGATCGACGTCAAGTACGTCGGCTTCGACATCCCGAACGAGTTCGTCGTCGGCTACGGCCTCGACTACGCGGAGAAGCTGCGCAACCTGCCGTTCATCGGCACCCTGGCGCCGCACGTCTACGGCGGCTGACGACCGTCCGGGCGACGGGTGGGAACAGTGCACCGTTCCCACCCGTTGTGCCGACGTAGGAAAATACGTCGTGCCGACTCGTGCTCCCGCCGCGTGCGGGTGGTACTGCGGTACGGTCCAATGAACTGCTCTTCTCATGAGCACATCCGAATGCGCCGGTGGCCGAGGCCGCGCAGCGCCGTTGAGTGGCAGGAGGGACGGGGCGGCAACGCCCCGCATGGATGGACGTCAAGCGATACTTCCGCGCGCCGATCATGTGGATCGTGCTGGCCGTCCTCGCCGTCATCGTGCTGATGCAGGTCGTCTCGGACTCGAGCGGCTACAAGACGGCGGACACCGGCCAGGTCATTGCCGCGATCAACAACAACCAGGTCAAGCAGGCGCAGCTCACCACCGGTGACTCCAACCTGATCAAGATCGAGCTGAAGGACGGCCAGCAGCTGCCGGCCAAGGCCAACGGCAAGGCTCCCAGCGGCAGCAAGTTCCAGGCCTCGTACGTCTCGGACGGCCAGGCGAACGACATCGCCGACACGCTCCAGCAGTCGTACAAGAACGGCCAGCTGCCCAACAACTACACCGTCACCCCGGAGCGGCAGTCGACCTTCGTCAGCCTGCTGCTGTCGATGCTGCCGATCGTCATCATCGTCCTGGTCTTCCTGTTCCTGATGAACCAGATGCAGGGCGGCGGCTCCCGGGTCATGCAGTTCGGCAAGTCCAAGGCCAAGCTGCTCACCAAGGACACCCCGAAGACCACCTTCTCCGACGTGGCGGGCGCGGACGAGGCGGTGGAGGAGCTCCAGGAGATCAAGGAGTTCCTGCAGGAGCCGTCCAAGTTCCAGGCCGTCGGCGCCAAGATCCCCAAGGGCGTGCTGCTGTACGGCCCGCCCGGCACCGGCAAGACCCTGCTGGCCCGTGCGGTGGCCGGCGAGGCGGGCGTGCCGTTCTACTCCATCTCCGGTTCCGACTTCGTCGAGATGTTCGTCGGTGTCGGTGCCTCCCGGGTGCGCGACCTGTTCGAGCAGGCCAAGGCGAACGCCCCGGCGATCATCTTCGTCGACGAGATCGACGCCGTCGGCCGGCACCGCGGTGCGGGCCTCGGCGGCGGCCACGACGAGCGCGAGCAGACCCTGAACCAGCTGCTCGTCGAGATGGACGGCTTCGACGTGAAGGGCGGCGTCATCCTGATCGCCGCCACCAACCGCCCCGACATCCTGGACCCGGCGCTGCTGCGCCCGGGCCGCTTCGACCGGCAGATCGCGGTCGAGCGCCCCGACCTCCAGGGCCGCCTGGACATCCTCAAGGTGCACCAGAAGGGCAAGCCGATCGCGCCGGACGTCGACCTGTCGGCCGTCGCCAAGCGCACCCCCGGCTTCACCGGTGCGGACCTCTCCAACGTCCTGAACGAGGCGGCCCTGCTGACCGCCCGCTCGGACAAGAAGCTGATCGACAACCTCGTCCTCGACGAGGCGATCGACCGCGTGGTGGCAGGCCCGCAGAAGCGCACCCGGATCATGTCCGACCGGGAGAAGAAGATCACCGCGTACCACGAGGGCGGCCACGCCCTGGTCGCGGCGGCCTCCCCGAACGCGGACCCGGTCCACAAGATCACCATCCTGTCCCGCGGCCGCGCCCTGGGCTACACGATGGTGCTGCCGGACGAGGACAAGTACTCGACCACCCGCAACGAGATGCTCGACCAGCTGGCGTACATGCTGGGCGGCCGCGCAGCGGAGGAGCTGGTCTTCCACGACCCGACCACCGGCGCGTCCAACGACATCGAGAAGGCCACCGCCACGGCCCGCGCGATGGTCACCCAGTACGGCATGAGCGAGCGCCTCGGCGCGATCAAGTTCGGCTCCAGCGACTCCGAGCCGTTCCTGGGCCGCGAGATGGCCCACCAGCGCGACTACTCCGAGGAGATCGCCGGGCTGGTGGACGAAGAGGTCAAGAAGCTCATCGAGAACGCGCACAACGAGGCCTGGGAGATCCTGGTCGAGAACCGCGACGTGCTCGACAACCTCGTGCTGGAGCTGCTGGAGAAGGAGACGCTGAACAAGGAGCAGATCGCCGAGATCTTCGCTTCGATCGTGAAGCGCCCCGCCCGCCCGGCGTGGACGGGCTCCTCCCGCCGCACCCCCTCCACCCGCCCGCCCGTGCAGTCCCCGAAGGAGCTGGCGCTGACCAACGGCGTCGTCGCCTCCCACGAGGCCGCCCCGGTGGACGTCGTGAAGCTGCCGCCGAGCGGCGAGGGCAGCACCGAGGGCTGACCGGCCGCACCCGTACGGAATGAATGCCGCGCCACCGGGGTTTGTACCCTGGAGGCGCGGCATTCGTGCTGCCGGGCCCCTGTGCCCGAAATCGGACACCTACAGGCAAGCGAGGCCCGCATGATCGACCCGGTGACTCTCGAAGGCGAGACCGCCGTCGGGCACTTCGACCAGAAGCGCGCGGAGAACGCGGTCCGCGAGCTGCTCATCGCCGTCGGAGAGGACCCGGACCGCGAGGGGCTGCTGGAGACGCCGGCCCGGGTGGCGCGCGCCTACAAGGAGATATTCGCCGGGCTCTGGCAGGAGCCGGAGGACGTGCTGACCACGACCTTCGACATCGGCCACGACGAGATGGTGCTGGTCAAGGACATCGAGGTGTTCTCCACCTGCGAGCACCACCTGGTGCCGTTCCGCGGCGTGGCGCACGTCGGCTACATCCCGTCCACCAGCGGCAAGATCACCGGCCTGTCGAAGCTCGCCCGCCTGGTCGACGTGTACGCCCGCCGGCCCCAGGTCCAGGAGCGGCTGACCAGCCAGGTCGCCGACGCGCTGATGCGCATCCTGGAGCCCCGCGGCGCGATCGTCGTCATCGAGTGCGAGCACATGTGCATGTCCATGCGCGGCATCCGCAAGCCCGGCGCCAAGACGCTCACCTCGGCCGTCCGCGGCCAGCTGCGCGACCCGGCCACCCGCGCCGAGGCGATGAGCCTGATCGCCGCCAGGTAGCCCCGAGGGGCTACTGCCGGGGCTCGCGGTCCGGCGGCGGGGCCAGGTGGTCGCTCATCCACTCCAGCGCCGCCGGCAGCTCCCGCCGCCAGGTCTCGAAGCTGTGGCCGCCGTCGTCCAGGAAGAGCGAGTCCGCGGTGAACTGCGGGTTGTTCGCCGCGACCTGCTGGGCGGCGGCCAGGAACTGCTGGGTCGTCTGGTAGTTGTCCTCCGTCCTGGTGCTGATCAGCAGCAGGGCCGCGTGCGGGGCCGGCAGGTTCTTCAGCCGCCAGTTCAGGTCGGACTGCGAGGCGGCCTGGGCGTCGCCGTGGAAGAGGTCGCCGTCCGTCCAGCGGTCGTTCGGCACCTGGTAGTCCGCATGCAGACCGGCCGCGTTCGGGAAGGCCTCCGGGTTGCGCATCGCCAGCCGCAGCGCGCAGCTGCCGCCGGTGGAGTAGCCGAACACCCCCCAGGAGCCGGCCGAGTGGCTCGCCCGGTACGCCGAGCGGATCGCGGCCGGCAGGTCCTTGGCGAACCAGGTCTCCGAGCGCGGCCCGCCGCCGGCCACGTCCACGCACTCGGTGTTCCGCGGCTGCGCCACCGTCGGGCGGGCCATCACCACGATCGTCGGCGACATCCGGCCCGCCCGCTCCAGCTCCGACACCGTCTGCGGCACCCGCAGCCCTTCCACCAGGTGCAGCGAGGGCCCCGGGTACCCGCCGATCGCCAGCATCACCGGGAACCGTTCGCGTGCGTACTTGGGGACGAAGTACTCCGGCGGCAGGTAGACGAAGACCTGGTCGGACAGCCCGGACTCGGTGCCCGTCACCTTCACCGAGTCGACCCGTCCGACCTCCTCCGGCTTCCCGTCCGGCAGCACGTCCTTCACCGTCTCCAGGCCGCCCTCGGGGGTCGGCTCGACCAGCTTCCCGGAGTCCGGCGCCGCCCCCTTGGCGTGCTCCGAGCTGGTCAGCGCCAGCGCCGCCCCGCCGGGGTGCAGCAGGTCGTTCCACGAGGTGTAGAAGCTGTACGAGTTGTTGACCGCCAGGGCCAGCACCCCCAGCACCGACGCCTGAACCACCGTCAGCAGACCCAGCCGCCCGAGCATCGGCAGCGGACGCTGGCGGGCCAGCCGGGGCCACAGCCAGAGGGTGGCGACCAGGGCCGCGGCCGCCGTCGCGATCAGCGAGTACACCAGCGACCTGCTGGTCAGTCCCATGGCGGAGCCTTCCATCCGGCGGGGGTGGGCCAGGGTTCATCGTCCGTTCGCCCACGGCCCGGGGCCACCGGGGATAGCCTGACCGGGCGTCGGATTCCCGCCCTGGCGGGGGAGCCGATCCGGCTGCAACCGAGGCCCTAGAATGCGGCGTCCACCGTGTGTAGTGCGTGAACCACCGTCCCGTTGCGACGGCGCCCGTGAGCCGTCACCCGCTACCGCCCCGCCCTCCGGCCGCCCGGTCCCACACCGGCCCGTCCGGCGGCGGACCCACCCGTCCCCAGGCTCCCCCCGGCCCGGAGGCGCCCGTCCGGCACACCCGCCGGCAGGCCCTTCCCGACCGGCGGATTGCCCGATCAAGGAATAGGCATGAAGGTCCATCACAACTCCTACTTCGGAGTGACAGGACGAGCCGGATCAGCCCCTACGCTGAGCTTCCATGAGCGTTCCCGTGTCCGTTGAGCCGTCGACCGAGCAGCCCCGCCGCAGCGGGCTGCAGACGCTGCGCACCCAGGCCGCGGCGGTCCCCCGCGCCTGGCTCCCGGGCGTGGTCGGCTACGCGTGCCTGCTGATCGGCCTGCTCGACATCTGCAGCGCCGTCTTCCCGAGACTGCGCCACACCCGGATGCACACCTTCGCCGGCCAGCTGCCCGGCGCGACCACCACCCTCGCCGCGGCCGGCACGCTGATGGTCGGCGTGCTGCTGGTGCTGCTCGCCCACGCCCTGCGCCGCCGCAAGCGGCGGGCCTGGCGCGCGGTCTGCGTCCTGCTCCCGGTCGGCGCCGCCCTGCACCTGCTGCGCTGGCACCAGACCGTCCCCGCGGTGATCTCGCTCGTGCTGTTCGCCGTGATCCTGGTGCACCGCCGCGAGTTCTACGCCAAGGCCGACCCCCGCACCCGCTGGCGCGCGGTCGCCAACCTGGTCGTCATGGGCGCCTTCAGCGTCCTGCTCGGCCTGCTGATCGTGAGCGTCCACCCCAAGTCGGAGGTCGGCGACCCGTCGATGACGCAGCGCCTGGAGGAGACCCTCTACGGCCTGTTCGGCTTCGACGGCCCGATCCAGTACGGCTCCGACCGCGTCACCGACCTGGTCGGCTACTCGCTCGGCGCGCTCGGCCTGCTGACCGCCTTCACCACCGGCTACCTGGCGCTGCGCCCGGAGAAGCCCGAGCCCGAGCTCACCGCCGAGGACGAGGTCCGGGTGCGCGAGCTGCTCGACCGGCACGGCAAGCGGGACTCCCTCGGCTACTTCGCGCTGCGCCGCGACAAGAGCGTGCTCTTCTCGCCCTCCGGCAAGGCCGCCATCTCCTACCGCGTGGTGTCCGGCGTGATGCTCGCCTCCGGCGACCCGGTCGGCGACGTCGAGGCCTGGCCCGGCGCGATCAAGGTGTTCATGGCGGAGGCCCGCGAGCACGCCTGGGTGCCCGCCGTGATGGGCTGCAGCGAGGTCGGCGGCGAGGTCTGGACGCGCGAGGCCGGCCTCGACGCGCTGGAGCTCGGCGACGAGGCGATCGTCGACACCTCGACCTTCTCGCTGTCCGGCCGGGCCATGCGCAACGTCCGGCAGATGGTGAAGCGGATCGAGCGCAACGGCTACTCCTGCCAGGTCCGCCGGGTCGGCGAGCTCACCCTGGAGGAGAAGCGGCAGATCGCCGACGCCGCCTGCCGCTGGCGCGGCACCGACACCGAGCGCGGCTTCTCCATGGCGCTCGGCCGCTTCGGCGACCAGGGCGACGACGCGTGCGTGGTCGTCACCGCCCACAAGGCGCCCGAGGAGGGCGAGCCGGCCGGCCCGCCCGGCAGCGACCTCAAGGCCGTGCTGCACTTCGTGCCCTGGGGCCCCGACGGAATCTCGCTGGAGCTCATGCGCCGCGACCGCGAGGCCGACCCGGGCCTCAACGAACTGCTCATCGTCGCCGCCCTGCAGGCGGTGCCCGCCATGGGCGTCCGCCGGGTCTCGCTGAACTTCGCGATGTTCCGCTCCGCCCTCGCCCGCGGCGAGCGGATCGGCGCCGGTCCGGTGCTGCGCGCCTGGCGCGGCCTGCTGGTGTTCCTCTCCCGCTGGTTCCAGATCGAGTCGCTGTACAAGTTCAACGCCAAGTTCCAGCCGGAGTGGGAGCCCCGCTTCCTGGTCTACAAGCAGACCCGCGACCTCCCGCGGATCGGCTTCGCCGCGATGCAGGCCGAGGCCTTCATCACGCTCGGCATGCCCCGCCTGGGCCGGCCGAAGCAGCGGCAGGGCCTCATGCCCGAGCCCGACCTGACCCGGCCCGCCTCGGTGACCGAGGCGGCCTGACCCCCGGCCGCGCACGGCGGCCCGCTCCACCCGCCCGCGGCGGGCACCGGCCCACGGTGCCCGCCGCAGGCGCGTCCGGCGGCCGGTCCGCCCCCGGCGGTGGCTCGATAATGGCCCCATGGACAACCCGCTGCCCGGCCTCCCGACCCTCGACCGCTGCGCCGTGATGGGGGTGGTCAACGTCACCCCGGACTCCTTCTCCGACGGCGGCCTGTGGCTCGATCCCGCCGCCGCGGTGGCGCACGGGCTCCGGCTGACCGCGCAGGGCGCCGACCTGATCGACGTCGGCGGGGAGTCCACCCGGCCGGGCGCCCAGCGGGTCACCGAGCAGGAGGAGCTGCGCCGGGTGATCCCGGTCGTCCGCGAACTCGCCGCCGCCGGTGCGGTCGTCTCCGTCGACACCATGCGGGCGCGCGTCGCCGCCGAGGCCGTGGCGGCCGGTGCCAGGCTGGTCAACGACGTCTCCGGCGGCCTCGCCGACCCGGCGATGGCCGAGGTCGTCGCCGCCACCGGCGCCCCCTTCGTGGTGATGCACTGGCGCGGCCAGTCCGCCGACATGGACTCCCTCGCCGTCTACGACGACGTGGTCGCCGACGTCACCGCCGAGCTCACCGCCCGGATGACCGCCCTGCTGGCCGCCGGCGTCAAGGAGGAACAGCTCGTCCTCGACCCCGGCCTCGGCTTCGCCAAGACCAGCGAGCACAACTGGGCCCTGCTCGGCCGGCTCGACGCGCTCACCTCGCTCGGGCGCCCGGTGCTCGTCGCCGCTTCGCGCAAGCGCTTCCTGGGTACGCTGCTCGCCAACCCGGAAACCGGGGAGCTGCGCCCGGCCAGGCAGCGGGACGACGCCACGGCGGCCGTCTCGGTGCTCTCGGCCCGGGCCGGTGCCTGGGCCGTCCGGGTGCACGACGTGGCCGGCACGGCGGACGCCGTACGAGTGGTCGCGGCCTGGCAGCAGGCCGCCCGAAGGGGGTAGGCGTGGCAGAAGCCCGGCAGGAGGCACAGTGCGAGGCGACGGCGAGGCGGATGCGCCGGGCGGAGGCGGCACGATGAGCGGCGGCGAGCGGGCAGCGGCCCTGGAGGTGGACCGCGAGGCCGTCCTGGCGGTGAACCAGGCACTCTACGAGGCGATGGAGAACGGCGACCTGGAGGCCGTCGAGTCCATCTGGCTGGGCGCGTCGGACGCCGACGACAAGGGCGGCGTGGTCTGCGTCCACCCCGGCTGGCCGGTGCTGCGCGGGCGGGCCCAGGTCACCCGCTCGTACATGCTGATCATGGCGAACACGGAGTACATCCAGTTCTTCCTGACCGACGTCGAGTGCGAGGTGCAGGGCGATGTGGCCCTCGTCACCTGCACCGAGAACATCCTCTCCGAGGGCGAGGCCGAGGAGGAGGGCGAACTGGGCCCGCTGGTCGGCGGGAAGGTCGTCTCCACCAACCTCTTCCGCCGCACCGCGGACGGCTGGCGGCTCTGGTCGCACCACGGCTCACCCGTCCTGACCAGCGCGGACGACGAGGACGAGGACTGACCCGGAGGGCGGTCGCCGGGCCGTCGCCGGAACGGCACGAAACGTTCACGTCAATCGCCGATCCGGCGTGCGTGACGCCCCGTGCTGCCGGGTAGACGGTCAGGCACCCCGGGTACCCGGAGGTAGATTCGAGGGACGGCGGGCGACGGTGCCCGCCGTCGCCCTGTCCTCGGCCGGGGCCGTTCTCCTGGGAGCAGTGATTCGTTTGCTGGACCGCGTCACCCTGCGGGGCCTGCGTGCCCGCGGCCACCACGGCGTCTTCGAACGGGAGCGCGTCGAGGGCCAGACCTTCGTGGTCGACCTCGTGCTGTTCCTGGACACCCGGCCGGCCGCCGCCGGGGACGACCTGACCAAGACCGCGCACTACGGCGTGATCGCCGAGGAGGTCACCGCGGTGATCGCCGGCGACCCCGTCGACCTGATCGAGACGCTCGCCCAGCGCATCGCCGACCAGTGCCTCAAGCACGAGCCCGTCCAGGAGGTCGAGGTCACCGTGCACAAGCCGGACGCCCCGATCACCGTCCCGTTCGACGATGTGACCGTCACCATCCACCGGGGCCGCGCATGACGTGCCGGCCGCGTCGCCCCCGAGCCGCAGAGGGAATCCGATGAGCACCAGCGACCCGACCGCCTCGCCGACCACGTTCGACCTGGAGCGCCGGGTCGACAGGGCCGACTCCACGCTGCAGACCGTCCGCACCGCCGCGATCGCCCTAGGTGCCAACCTGGGCAACCGCCTGGAGACCCTGCAGGGCGCCGTCGACGCCCTCGCGGACACCCCCTGCATCCGCGTCACCGCCGTCTCCGCGGTGTACGAGACGGACGCCGTCGGCGGCCCGGAGGACCAGCCGTCCTACTTCAACGCCGTGGTGCTGCTGCGCACCACCCTGCCCCCGCACTCCCTGCTGGAGCGCGGGAACGCCGTCGAGGACGCCTTCGGACGGGTCCGCGAGGTCCGCTGGGGCCCGCGCACCCTCGACGTCGACATCCTCGCCGTGGAGGGCGTCCTCAGCGACGACCCGCAGCTGCTGCTGCCGCACCCCCGCGCGCACGAGCGCGCCTTCGTGCTCGCCCCCTGGCTCGACGCCGACCCGGACGCCGAGGTGCCCGGCCACGGCCCCGCCGCCGCCCTCCTCAAGGGGCTCGGCGGCGAGGAGGCCCAGGGCGTCCGCCGCCGCGCCGACCTGCAGCTGAGGCTGCCCGAGTGACACCGCCGGTACGGCCCGGCGCCCGGTGGGGAACTTCCCCCGGGGCCGGGCCGTCCGTACAGGTGGCACCTGGCGGCCCGGTACGGTGGGCTGGCACCGCCACCCAGCGACGGTCCGTCAGGGACAGCAGTCCGTCGCGTCCGCCGGGAAGGACACCGTCCGCGTGAAGCCGATCCGTCTCCGCCTGCTGCTCGGCATCACCGTCGTGACGGGGGTGCTGTCCTGGTCCGGCGCCAAGCTGTGGGGCTCCCTCGGCAGCCTCCCCGGTGTGCCGGCCGCCGCGCCGGTGGTGCTCGCGGCCGTCGCCGTGGTGCTGCTCGCCACCGCGATCTCGCTGCGGTCCCGGCTGAAGGCGGTCCGCGAGCGGCAGCCCGGGGCCAAGGGCGTCGACCCGCTGCACGCGGCGCGGGCCGTGGTGCTCGCCCAGGCCAGCGCCCTGGTCTCCGCCGTGGTCACCGGCATCTACGCCGGCACCGGGGTCTTCCTGCTCGGCCAGCTCGACATCTCGGCCCGCAAGTCCCAGGCCGTCACCGCAGGCTTCGCGGTCCTGGCCGGCGCCGCCGTGATGGCCGCCGCCCTGTGGCTGCAGCACGTCTGCAAGCTCCCCGAGGACCACGACGGACCGAGCCACCCGGCAGAGCCCTCCCCGCGCTGACCGCTGCCGCAGCCCGGCTCAGCGGGGCGGGGCGGGGGTGGTCTCCGCGCCGCGGCCGGCGACCACCCGGCCGATGTTCGCCAGGGAGGCCGACGGGCCGTCCGCCGCCGTGTCGAAGTAGGCGGAGTGGCTGGCGAAGGCGTTCCCGCGGTCGCCGGGGGCCACCTCGAAGCGGTGCGCGCCGAAGCCCGCGTCCGCCGGGTCGCGGCCGAACCACAGCTCGTCCGGCCCCGAGGCCTGCCGGGCCACCGCCACCGGCAGCCCGCCCAGCAGCATCCCGCCGGCCACGTCCGCACCGTCCGGCAGCCGGCCCACCGGGTCGTGGTCGGCCACCCCGACGTACACGTGGCCGCTGCCCACCCTGAGCTGGTCGGCCCGTTCCACCCCGGCACCCGGGCTGCCGACCAGGACCACGTCGTCCACGCCGGCGCCGTCCTGCCGCGCCGCGAGCCCGACCACCAGCGAGCCGTAGCTGTGGCCGACCGCCGTGACATGCGCGGGCTCCTCCGGGCGGGCGGCCCGCAGCCCGCCCAGGAAGCGGTTCAGGTCCTCCGCGCCGGCCCTGGCCCTGGCGTCCCCCGCGACCTGCGCCGAGCGCAGGCTCAGCCCCTCGTTGGGCGGGGCGTCGTAGCCGAGCCAGACCATCGCGGCGGCCGTCCGCCCGGTGCCGCAGCGCTCGGCGGCAGTGCGGATGCGCTCCGCCCGGTCGGCGTCCCCGCCGCCCGCGTTCGCCAGCCCGGTGCCGAAGCCCGGCACGTACACCGCGACGTCGTCCGCGGTGTCCGGGTCCCCGTAGGACAGCACGGCCCGGCCCTGCCCCTCGGCGCCGAGGGCGAGCAGCAGGACGTCGCCGCCCGCCGGGTCGCCGGCGGCCAGCTTCTGCGCGACCGCCCGCAGGCCCTCCCGCAGCGGGCCGGACAGCGTGTCCGGGTGCTCCAGCAGCCGGGCCAGCTGCAGCCGGTTGGCGCGGTCGCGGTCGCGGGCCGGCAACCCGTCCAGGGCGCCGACCAGTTCGGGCCGGCCCTCGGTCAGGGCCGCCCGCGCGCCGGGCGGCAGGCCGCGCCACCAGGCGGCGACCTGTGCCGGGCTCGCGCCGAGCGGCGGCAGCAGGGCCCGCAGCCGGGCGTTCAGCGGCTCCCGGGGGTCGGACAGCCGGACCATCCCGGCCATCGCCGCGGCCGGGGTGAGCCCGCCCGCCCGGGCCGCCGCGGCCAGCGCGTCCAGCCGCTCGGCGACGGCCGCGTCGGCCCGCTCGGCCTGTGCGACCCCGCCCTCGGGGCCGCCGCCCTGCTGTGCCGCCTGGGCGACCCGGAACGCCTCCGCGGCCTGGCGCAGCGTCTCCTGGACGAGCGTCAGCTCCATCCAGGCGGCCTGCAGCCGACCCGCGGCCCGGTCCGCCGCGGCCCCGGCGAGGTCGGCGGCCCGGCCCTGCCAGCCGGAACCGCGCACCCGGTCCGCCGTGCGCCGGGCCCAGGCGACGTGGTGCCGGTCCAGGGCGGCGGCCAGGGCGCCGTACGCCTCGGCGGCGGTCAGCAGTTCGGCCGGGCGGGCCGCGGCGAGGGCGGGGGCGTCCACCTCAGCCCGCCGGGGTGAGGCTGCGCCGGACGGCCTCCTCGGTGGCGGTGTACCCGTCGGCCGTCCGCCCGAGGTCCGTGCCGATCGTGCCGAGGTCGTCGGCCAGCCGCTCCAGCACCCGGTGCCAGGCGTCGGTGCAGGCGCGCAGCGCCTCGGCGGTGCGCCAGCCGGGGAGTGCGGCGGCGGCCGCGTCGGCCGGGCCGAGCACCGCCCTGGCGTCGCCGCGCAGCTGTTCGGCGGTCTGCCGGGCGGCCTGCCCGGCGGCGGTCAACTCGCCTGGGTGCACACGGAAACCGGGGGACACGGGCGCCTCGCTCTGACGGTCGGTCGGACGCCCGCCATGGTAACGGGCCGTGACGCCCCGGAAGCGCCGGGTATTTCCGACGGGCTGTCAAGAGCCGAATGAGTGGCGAGGCTGACAGGGCCCCGATTCGCACGCTAGTTTCTTGGCATGTCTCGTGGACGCCACCGTCATTCCTCCGTCCTCGGCCGTTCCGTGCCTCCCGTCGCCACCGGCGTTCTCGTACTCGCCGCGGTGGCCGCACTGGTGGCCACGCCCGATCCGGTGGTGGCGCGTTCCGTCGGTGTCGCCGCCGTGGTGGCGGCCGTCGGCCTGGGCCTCCTGCTGCGCCAGCGCGACCGCGCGGCCCGCGCCGCGCTGCAGCTCGCCGCGACCAGGCGGCTGCGCCTGGAGGAGCGTTTCGAGGAACAGCTCGCCGAGGCCGAGTACGCCGCAGAGGTCGCCGAGGAGCGGGCCACCCGCTTCGGGCGCCGGCTGACGGCGGAGAAGTCGCGCCTGGCCAAGGCCGAGACCGAGATCGCCCGGCTGCTGCGCGAACGCGCCGTCATGGTCGCCGAGCAGGCGATGCGCGAGGCCGAGGCGGCCCAGCGCGCACTCGACGCCGCCCGCCCCGAGCACCCCGTCACCCCGGCCGCGTACGTCCGCGCCGCAGCCGCGCTGCGCCACCTGGAGCGCCGTGGTGCGGAGGCCGAGGAGCGCCGCCGCGAGGGCGAGGCGCGGGCCCAGCTGGAGCTCCGCCCGCGGATGCCGCAGCCGGTGCCGGTCGCCCGGCCGCAGGCCGTCCCCGCCGCGCCGTCCGCCCAGGAGCCCGCCACCGGGCCGCAGCCGGTGTCCTCGGCGCCCGTCCTGCGGACGCAGGCCGCAGGCACCGTCGTCCCGGCCGTCCGGCCCCGGCCCGTCGGGCGCATGGGTTTCAGCTTCTTCGGCCGCCCGGCCACCGCCGCCGCGCTGCGGGCCGCCGCCCCGGCGCCCGCGGTGGGCGACCTGGCGGACGTGGTGGGCGACGAGGCGCTGGCGGAGAGCGTCCGCTACGCCGCCCCGGCCGACAGCGCCGCGCGGCCGGTCGAGCCCGCCCCCGCCCCGCTGCAGTCCGAACCCGCCGAGCAGACCGAGCACGGCCGGCCCGAGGTGGTCGACCTGACCCCGCACGAGGACACCGAGATGCTGCAGCTTCCCGAGCTGCGGGCGGGCCGCTCCTGACGGGGTGCCGGCAGACGTCGAACGGGCGATGCCCGGGACTCCCGCAGGAGTCCCGGGCATCGCCCGTTCGTGGTGCGCGGGCCGTTGACGGCCCGTCGGAGCAGACCGTCAGACGTTGACGCCGAAGTCCTGGGCGATGCCGACCAGGCCGGAGGCGTAGCCCTGGCCGATGGCGCGGAACTTCCACTCGGCGCCGCTGCGGTAGAGCTCGCCGAAGATCATGGCGGTCTCGGTGGCGGCGTCCTCGGACAGGTCGTAGCGGGCGATCTCGGCGCCGCCGGCCGCGTTGAGCACGCGGATGTACGCGTTGCGGACCTGGCCGAAGCTCTGGCCGCGGCTGACCGCGTCGTAGATGGAGACCGGGAAGGTGATCCGGGTGACGTCGGCCGGCAGGGCGGCCAGGTTCACGTTGATCTGCTCGTCGTCGCCGGCGCCCTCGCCCGTCCGGTTGTCGCCGGTGTGGACGACCGTGTTGTCCGGGGTGGCGGTGTTGTTGAAGAAGACGAAGTGACGGTCGGAGTACACCTTGCCGTCGTTGTTCAGCACGATCGCGCTGGCGTCGAGGTCGAACTCCGCGCCGGTGGTGGTGCGGACGTCCCAGCCGAGGCCGACGGTGACGGCGCTCAGACCGGGGGCCTCCTTGGTCAGCGAGACGTTGCCACCCTTGGAGAGGCTCACGGGCATGGTGTGTGTGTCCCTTCGGTCGCTTTTGTTCGGAAGAACGCTGGTCGCGGGGGCCATGGTTCCAGGCCGGAGCGAATTTCTCGTACGAACCGTCGCGCTGCGGCGTGCCGCGGGGCGGCTCCGGTGTCAGATCCTGGGGAAACGGCCCTGCACCGTCCAGATGTTCGGATTGTCGCCGAGGCCCTCGTGCAGGTCCGTCAGATCGGCCAGCACGTCCTGCAGGAAGTCCCGCGCCTCGCGGCGGAGGTCCGCGTGGCGGACCACGATCGGCTCGGCGTCCCGCAGCCAGGTGGCGGTGATCTCCACCCAGCCGAAGCGGCGGGCGAAGCGCAGCAGCTCGGTGTTCTGGGTGAAGTCGAGGTCGGCGGTCTGCACGGTGGCGGCACGGCTGCCCTGCGGGTCGCGGTCGAGCTGCTCGACGACGTCGCACAGCGCCCACGCGAAGTCCAGCACCGGCACCCAGCCCCAGCGGGTCTCCACCGCCTCGCCGTCCGTCTCCAGGTAGACGTCGCCGCAGAACAGGTCGTGGCGCAGGCTGCGGACGGGGGCCTCCCGGTAGTCGGTCTGCGGCGGGTCGGGAAAGCGGTTGGACAGGGAATACCCGAGCTCGATCACGCCCCCATTCTCCGCCACCGGCCGGGGCGACCCGCACGGGCACGGGCTCTGCCCGCAGGGGCGCCCGCGCCCCCGAGTGCCCGGCCCGGTGCCCTGGTGGGCCGGGGCGATAACCGGGTGACCCGGGGTGGGGTGGGGCGGGATGATGGGGGTATGTCCGAGCCCATCCGCGTACGGGGGTCGGTGGTCGTCCCCGACGCCGAGCTCGTCTGGCGCTTCTCGCGTTCTTCCGGCCCCGGTGGCCAGCACGTCAACACCTCCGACACCCAGGTCGAGCTGCGCTACGACCTGGCGGGGTCGGCCGCGCTGCCCCCGGTGTGGAAGGAGCGTGCCCTGGAGCGCCTGGCCAACCGTCTGGTGGACGGCCGGGTGCTGGTCGTCCGGGCGTCCGAGCACCGCTCGCAGTGGCGCAACCGGGAGGTGGCCGCGGCCCGCCTCGCCTCCCTGCTGGGGGAGGCCACCGCTCCGCCGCCGAAGGTGCGCCGGGCGACCCGGCCGACCCGCGGCATGGTCGAGCGCCGTCTGGAGAACAAGCGGCACCGCGCCCAGCTGAAGCAGGGCAGGGGCCGCGTCCGCGGCGCAGACTGACGGACCGTCGGCCCGACGGGCCGTCCGTCCGGGGGCGGTGTCAGGCGAGCCGGCGGTAGTCGCCGCGGAAGTACAGCAGCGGCCGTCCGCCGGGTTCCTGCACCCGGGCCTCCAGGACGCGACCGATGACGAGGGTGTGGTCCCCGGCGGGGACGCGCTGTTCGGTGCGGCACTCCACGGTGGCGAGGGCGCCGTCGATCAGCGGTGCGCCGCTGTGCTCGCCCCGCCGGTGCGGGGTGTCGGCGAACAGCAGCCGGTCGCTGAGCCGGCCCTTCATGGCGAACCGCGAGGCCGCGGTGCGCTGCTCCTCGGTGAGGAGGGAGACCGCCCAGGTCTCGGCGCGGGTGAGCACGTCGTCCATCCGGGAGTCCTCGCGGACCGAGATGAGCACCAGCGGCGGCTCCAGCGACACCGAGAGGAACGAGGTCGCCGTCATGCCCGCGTCCTCGCCGTCCTCGGGGTCGTTCGCCGTCACCAGGGCGACCCCGGAGGCGAGCTGGGAGAGGGCGGACCGGAACTCGTCGGGGCCGGCCGTGCGGGCGTGGGAGGGTTGCGAGGAGGTGTGCACGTACCGCACGGTAGTCCGCGGCCCTGTGGAGCGGAATCGGGCCCTGGTCGTAGGACCGTGGGCCGGTGAGGCGGAAGCGACGCGGGAAGATGTCCCGATTCATCCGGATTTCCCGTCGTTCACCGAGGTGAGGGCACGGGCAGGCGGTGTGATTTGAGTCACAAGTGATGGCCTATTGCTGACCGAGCGTGCCTATCGCTGTGCTCGCTGTGATTCAGTTCTTCTGGCAATCGGACGATAACCATCACCGCCAATCCGAAGCAGCCGGGGAGCCCCCGCATGGAAGCCGAGTCGGAGCCCTATGTCCGCCTCGCGACCCTCCGCACCTTGCACCGGGTCGTGGCGGACCTCAACGCTGCCCGCAGCCTGGCCGGCACCCTGCAGGCCGTGGTGGAGGGCGCCGTGCACGGGCTCGGGTTCGACGCGGCCGCGGTGAGCCTCGTCCGCCCCGACGGCGACCTGGTGGTGGCGGCGGTCTGGGAGGTCGAGGAGAGCGGGGTGGGCGGCCCGGCGGTGCTGCTCGGCCAGGTCGGCTCCCGCGACTCCTGGGACCGGATGCTCAGCGTCAGCGACCACTGGGGCACGCTGCGCTTCCTGCCGTACGACCGGGGCTGGGCGATCGGCACCGACGTGCCGACCTGGACGGGCGACGGCCCGCTGCCCGTCTACGCCAACGACTGGCACCCCCGCGACTTCCTCTTCGCCCCCATGTACAGCGCCGGCGGCGACCTGCTCGGCGTGCTCTCGGTGGACCGGCCGCGCAGCGGCAAGCGGCCCGGCGCGTGGACCCGCGAGGCGCTGGAGATGTTCTCCCTGCAGGCGTCCATCGCGATCGGCAACGCCCGGCTGCGCGCCGAGATGCAACGGGCGCTGGCCCGGCTGGAGAAGGAGCAGCAGGCGCTGCGGGCCAGCGAGGAGAGCTTCCGCCAGGCCTTCGAGTACGCACCGAGCGGGATGGCGATCACCGAGCTGCACGGCGTCGGGCGGGGCCAGCTGACCAGGGTCAACGACGCGCTGTGCCGCCTGCTGGGCCGACCGCGGGCGACGCTGCGCCAGCAGAGCTTCGCCGATCTGGTGCACCCGGAGGACCTCGCCCTGCTGCAGCGCACCAGCGCCGAGGGCGGCCGGGCGGAGCTGCGGCTCTCCCGGCGGGACGGCGGCTACCAGTGGGTCTGCCTGCGCAACTCGGTGGTGGCGGACGCCGCCGAGGGCCCGAGCTTCCTGCTCACGCACGTCGAGGACATCGAGGACCGCAAGCGGCACGAGCTGCAGCTGGCGCACCGGGCCAGCCACGACGCGCTGACCGGGCTGCCGAACGGCTCGGAACTCAAGGCCAGGCTGGGCCGCCGGCTGTGCAGCGTGGCGCCGAGTGCGGCCGAGCACGGTGCCGCGCTAGCCTCCTCCGGGCTCTCCTACAGCGCGCACAGCGCCTTCGACGGCATGGGTGCGCCGACGCCGCTGGCGCACGGGTACGGCGCGCCCGGCAGCGCCCTCGACCGCGACCTGGAGGCCTTCGCGGCCGGGGAGGTGCTGGGGCGCTTCGACCACGGCCCGGCGCACGTGCACACCGTGGTGCCCGCCGAGCAGCCCGAGGGCGCCGAGCCGTGGAACGGCGCGCACCGGATGCCGGCCGTCTCCGACAAGGGCCTGGCGGTGCTCTTCTGCGACCTGGACGGTTTCAAGTCCATCAACGACCGGTTCGGCCACAACGCGGGCGACGCGGTGCTCATCGAGGTGGCCCGCCGGCTCCAGCAGGCCGTCCGGGAGGGTGACACGGTGGCCCGGCTCGGCGGTGACGAGTTCGTGGTGCTCGCGGACGGCATCGGCCGCGAGGAGGCGAAGGACCTCGCCGGGCGGCTGCGCAACGCGATCATCCCGCCGATGCGGATCGACAACCGCGCGATGCGGGTGGGCGTCAGCCTCGGCATCGGCTGGGCGGGTTGCGGCATGTCCACCGAGGAGGTGCTGCACGCCGCCGACGAGCGGATGTACGACGAGAAGCGGGCGCGTGGAGGTTCCGTGAGGGGAGCGAGGGGGGAGCGTTCCCACCGTCGCGCCGGGTAGTCGCGCTGTTGATCGGCTTTCCCTGCGGCAGGGCCCTGCAGGTAGGGTTCCCCGGTACGAGCGTCCATCATCTGCCCGGGGAGTGAGCACCGTGACCACGGACGGCAGCAACGGCGCGCCCGAGGGCGCGGGCGACGACGACCCGTTCGCCTATCTCTACCGCCCTGCCGACGGCTCCGCCGCGCCCAGCCAGCCGCGCAGCTCGTACAGCCGCCCGATGGAGGTCGGCCGCGCGCAGTACGGCCAGCAGGCCGCCCCCCGCCCCCAGCAGGCCCACCCGGCGCAGCCCTCGTACGGCCAGCAGACCACCAGCCCGACGACACCGCTGCCGCCGCAGCAGAGCCGCTACGCCGAGCGCTCCCGTCCGCAGCCGGGCGAGGACCGCCCGAGCTCGGGCCGCGGCAAGGGCGCCGTGATCGGTGCCGTGGCCGTGATCGCCGCGGTGGCGATCGGTGCGGGCATCGCGCTGTCCACCGGCGACCCGGGGAAGAAGGACAAGGCCGCGCCGAACCCGAGCGCCTCCGCGAAGGCCTCGACCGGCGCGCCCGCCTCGCCCTCCGCGTCGGCGAGCCCGACGCCGGACGGCAAGCCGGTCGCCGACGCCGCCAAGCTGCAGGCCCAGAACGCCCCGTCGGCGAGCACCGTGAAGGGCGCGATCTCCGCCGACGGCAGCTACCTGACGCTGCAGGGCGGGTCGACGGTGACCTGGACGGTGACGGCCGAGCAGGCCGGGCAGACCAAGTTCTGGCTGCACTTCAACAACACCGGCTCCGACACGCCGGCCCAGGTGACCGTCAACGGCAAGGAGCACCCCGGCGGGGTGACCTTCAAGAACTACTCCAAGGGCAGCACGGACGCGGACCGCGCCTGGTACAGCACCAACATATGGCCGCAGCTGGTGGCCGGGACGAACACCCTGACGGTGACCCTCCCGGCCGGCAGCGGCAGCATTCTGCTCGACCAGGTCGCGCTGACCCCGATGTCGGTCAGCGACTACCCGAAGAGCTGACGACGGCGGCGAGCCGGGCGACCGCGGCGGCCATCGCCGCGCGCCCCTCGGCGAGGTAGCGCCGCGGGTCGGTGACCCGGGCGTCCGCGGCCAGGTGACGGCGGACGGCCGGGGTGAAGGCGGTGTTGAGCGCCGTGCCGATGTTCACCTTGACCAGTCCGGCCGCGATGCCGTCCGCGAGCTGGCCGTCCGGCACCCCCGAACTGCCGTGCAGGACCAGCGGAACGGGCACTGCGGCGGCCAGCCGGGCGATCAGGCCGTGGTCCAGTTCGGCGGTGCGGGCGGTCATCGCGTGCGAGCTGCCGACGGCGACGGCGAGCGCGTCCACACCGGTGTCCGCGACGTACCGGGCCGCTTCGTCCGGATCGGTGCGGGCGCCGGGGGCGTGCGGGGAGAGCGGCGGCTCGCCGTCCTTGCCGCCCACCCGGCCGAGCTCCGCCTCCAGGTGCAGCCCGTGCCGGTGCGCCCAGGCGGCGGCCTGCGCGGTCGACTTGACGTTGTCGTCGTGCGGCAGCCGGGAGGCGTCGTACATCGCCGAGGAGAAGCCGGCCGCCGGTGCGGCGTGCAGCAGGTCGGTGTCCTCGACGTGGTCGAGGTGGAGCGAGAGCGGGACGCGGGCGGCGGCTGCGACCTCGGCGCAGGCGCGGGCCAGCGGCAGCAGCCGGCCGCCGTGGTAGCGGACCGCGTTCTGGCTGATCTGCAGCACGGCGGCGGTGCCGGCGGTCTCCGCGCCGGCCGCGATCGCCTCGGCGTGCTCCAGGGTGATCACGTTGAAGGCGGGCAGACCGCGGCGGGCGGCCGCCGCGGCGGCGAGCAGGTCGGCGGTGGCGGCGAGAGGCATGGGTGTCCCCCTGAGGGTGAGTGGCGGGACGCAGTACCGCCACTCACCCCGGTGGGACGCGGGGATCAGACCGGGAGGGCCTGGGAGAGGCGGTCGGCGCCGGTGATCCACTCGCCGCGGCGCATCACCGCGACGAGGTCGTACGTGAGGGAGTCGAGGACGACCAGGTCGGCGTTCTTGCCGGTCTCCAGCGACCCGACGGTGTCCGCCAGGCCGAGCAGCCGGGCCGGAACGGTGGACAGGGACTCGACGGCCTGACCGAGGCTCAGTCCGTTGACGGTGACGGAGCGCTTGAACGCCACGTCGAGGGTGAGGGTGGAGCCCGCGATGGAGCCGCCCTCGACCAGCCGGGCCACGCCGCCCTCGACCCGGACCGCCAGGGGTCCGAGCGGGTAGAGGCCGTCGCCCATGCCGGCCGCGCCCATGGCGTCGGTGATCAGCGCGACCCGGCCGGAGCCGGCGGTGCCGTAGGCGAGGTCCAGCACCGAGGGGTGCAGGTGGACGCCGTCGTTGATCAGCTCGACGGTGACCCGCTCGTCCTCCAGCAGGGCGACGATCGGGCCGGGGGCGCGGTGGCCTATGGCCGGCATCGCGTTGAACAGGTGGGTGGCGACGGTCGCGCCGGCCTCGATCGCCTCCAGGGTCTTGGCGTAGTCGGAGTCGGTGTGGCCGACGGCCGCGATCACGCCGAGGTCGGCCAGCATCCGGACGGAGTCCAGGCCGCCCGGGAGCTCGGGGGCGAGGGTGACCATCCGCGCGGTGCCGCGGGCGGCGTCCACCACCTTGCGGACGACCGCCGGGTCGGGGTCGCGCAGCAGGGCGGGGTCGTGCGCGCCGCAGCGGCCCGGCGAGATGAACGGGCCCTCGAAGTGCACGCCGGCCAGCACGCCGTCCTCGACCAGCTCGGAGAGGACGGCCGCCTGCCGGCACACCTCGTCGATCTCGCCGGTGACGGTGGAGGCGATCGTCGTGGTGGTGCCGTGTGCCAGGTGGGTGCGTGCCGCGACCAGCGCCTGCTCGGCGTCGCCGGAGGCGTACGAGGCGCCGCCGCCGCCGTGCACGTGCAGGTCGACGAAGCCGGGGACGACCGTGCACCCGGTGAGATCGAGGTCGGCGGGCTCGCGCTCGCCGCCGAGGGCCGCGATCCGCGACCCCTCGACGGTGAGCCGGCCGTTCTCGACGACGCCGCCCGGCAGGACGAGTCGGGCTCCGGCCAGTGCAATGCGGTCCGCGGTCACGCGGTCACCTCCGTGGAGAGCAGGTCCCAGGCGAGCAGGCCCGCGCCCAGGGAAGCGGCGGTGTCTCGGAGTTCGGCCGGGACGACCTTGGGCGGCATCTGGAAGGTCAGCCGCTCGGAGACCGCCGCACGCAGCGGTGTGAAGAGCGTGTCGCCGGCCTCGGCCAGCCCGCCGCCGACGATCACCGTGGACGGGTCCAGCAGGCTCTGGGCCGTCACGATGCCGTCCGCGAGGGCCTCGACCGCCGTCCGCCAGACCTCGACCGCGCGCGGGTCACCGGCCTCGACCGCGGCCGCGCAGGCAGCCGCGTCCGCCTCCGGGTCGCCGCTGGCCCCGGCCCAGGCCCGGGAGACGGCGGAGGCCGAGGCCAGGGTCTCCAGGCAGCCGCGGGCGCCGCAGCCGCAGGCCGGGCCGCCGGGCCGGACCACGATGTGGCCGATCTCGCCGCCGTAGCCGTGCGCTCCCGCCTCGATCCGTCCGCCGATGCCGATGGCGCCGGCGATGCCGGTGCCCAGCGCGACGAACAGGAACCGGTCGACGCCGCGGCCGGCGCCGATCCGCCCCTCGGCCAGCCCGCCGGAGCGGACGTCGTGGCCGAGGGCGACCGGCAGGCCGCCGAGGCGCTCGCCGAGCAGCTTGCGCATCGGCAGGTCGCGCCAGCCGAGGTTGGCGGAGAAGACCGCGATCCCGTTCTTCTCGTCGATCGTCCCCGGCACGGCGACGCCGGCGGCGAGGGGAGCGCTCCCGAGACGGGTTCGGCCCTCGTCCGCCAGGTCGGCGGCGAAGTCGAGGATGGCGGCGACGACGGCGTCCGTGCCGTGCTCCCGCCCGGTCGGCCTCCGTGCTTCGAGCAGTACGGAGCCGTCCTGGGCGAGCAGCGCGGCCTTCATGCCGGTGCCGCCCACATCGAGTGCGATGACGTGCTTCACGGGGGACAGTCTCCCTTGAGCCGGTCCGAGAGGTCTAGTCCAGTTGCGTGATTGGTCTGGTCCATGTCGGTGACGTTTGTCGCCATTGCGCCGCAGCTGAGAGGTTTGCTCCTTCCCGCCCCGCCTCCTTTCTCATGCCCCGTCCGGGGCGAGTACCACCGACCGGGTCAGATTCCGCGGCCGGTCCGGGTCCAAGCCGCGGGCTGCGGCGACCGCCAGCGCCAGGCGCTGCGCCCTGACGAGGTCGGCCATCGGGTCGATGCCGTCCGCGCCCGAACCGGCCACCAGCAGCGCGCCGGTCGCCGCGATCTGGCCGGCCAGGCCCTCCGGAAGGTCGCCGAAGACCCAGACCGCGCGGCCCGGCGCGGCGATGCTGATCGGCCCGTGCCGGTACTCCATCGCCGGGTAGGCCTCCGTCCAGGAGAGCGAGGCCTCGCGCATCTTGAGCGCGGCCTCCTGGGCGAGGCCGGCCGTCCAGCCGGTGCCGAGGAACGAGAACTGCTCGCAGCCGACCAGCCCCTCCGGGAGCGGGTCGGCCACCGCCTCCAGCCCGTCCTCGGCGGCCCGGGCGACCGTGCGCGCCCCGGCGGGCAGGGCTCCCTCCGACTCCAGGTGGGCCCGGAGCAGGGCGAGGGCGGTGGTGGCGAAGCGGGTCTGCACCACCGAGCGCTCGTCCGCGAAGCCGAGGTCGAGCACCGCGTCGGCGGCGCCGGTGACCGGCTGCGAGGGGTCCGCGGTGATCGCGGTGGTGGGCGCCTTGGTGCGCCCGAGCAGCTCCAGCACCTCGGTGGTGGTGCCGGAGCGGGTGATCGCCAGCACCCGGTCGTACCGGCGGCCGTGCGGGAACTCGGAGGCGGCGAAGGCGTCCGTCTCGCCGTGCCCGCCGGACTCCCGCAGCGCGGCGTACGCCTGCGCCATGAACCAGGACGTGCCGCAGCCGACCACGGCCACGCGCTCCCCGCGCTGCGGGAGGCGGTCGGCCGACTCGGCGGCCAGCGCCGACGCCGTGCGCCAGTCGGCGGGCTGGGTGGCCAGCTCCTCGGCGGTGAGGGATGGCTGGGGCATGGAGCGGCTCCTCGGACTCGTGACCCGGAACTGCGTGAAGATGATTGATTTATAGCTCTTTCGCGCATCAATGCGCAACGGTGCGAAGGGCGGGCGTGGCGCGGGCCTGCGCCCGGCCGGGCGCGCCGCGCAAGCGGTGTGCAAAGCTGTGCAGGCTTCGCGCACATGCGCGCAGCGGCCGGATCTGGTCAGGAGGGCGGCGCGGGGTGTCCAGGTACGAGCGGTGGAACGCACTGCTGGAACTGCTGGCGGAGCACGGCCGACTGGAGGTCGACGAGGCCGCCGAGGAGCTCCAGGTCTCCGCCGCGACCATCCGCCGCGACCTCGACCAGCTGGCCCGCCAGCAGATGGTCACCCGCACCCGGGGCGGCGCGGTCGCCCACCACGTCTCCTACGACCTGCCGCTGCGCTACAAGACCGCCCGGCACGCCGACGCCAAGCAGCGGATCGGCGCCGCGGTGGCCGGCCTGGTCGCCCCCGGCGAGGTGGTCGGACTCAACGGCGGCACCACCACCACCGAGGTCGCCCGGGCGCTCGCCGTCCGGCCCGAACTCACCGAGCGCCCCGAGGGCGGCGCCGGCCAGGGCCTCACCGTGGTCACCAACGCCCTCAACATCGCCAATGAACTGACGGTCCGTCCGCAGGTGAAGATCGTGGTCACCGGAGGCGTCGCCCGCCCGCAGTCCTACGAGCTGATCGGCCCGCTCGCCGGGCTGATGCTGGCCGAACTCGCCCTGGACGTCACCGTGCTGGGCGTGGACGCGATCGACGTCGAGCACGGCGCCACCGCCCACCACGAGGGCGAGGCCGGGGTGAACCGGCTGCTCGCCGAGCGGGCGAAGCGCGTGGTGGTCGCCGCCGACTCCTCCAAGCTCGGCCGCCGCGCCTTCGCCCGGATCTGCGGCCTGGAGGCGATCGACACCCTGGTCACCGACTCCGGCGCCGACGCCGGTCTGACGCGGGCGTTCACGGAGGCCGGCGTCCAGGTGGTCACCGTCTGAACACGGTTCCGGACTGTCCGGATTCGCCCGGTTCCGATTGCATCCGGTGCAACGACATCTGACACTTCGATAACTACCGCGCGAACAGGTCTGGACCACACCTGCGAGGGCTTGGGAGGGTGGCGCAGCTTCCCCTCCCTAAGGCGGTACCCGCGTGAACACCCTCACCCGCACCAATCCGCTCCGCGCCTGTCGCGCCCTCCTGCCCGCGCTCGCCCTGGTGCTGGCCACCGGCTGCGGCACGTTCGACGGCGGCGACGGCGGCGGCGACGTCACGCTCCGCCTGGTCGCCGCGGACTACGGCGACAGCGAGGCCAACAGCACCTCGCGCTTCTGGGACGAGGTCGTCCGCGGCTTCGAGGCGGCCAACCCCGGGATCAAGGTCCAGGTCGACCTGCAGAGCTGGAACGACATCGACAAGCGGGTCGCCTCGCTGATCGCCGAGGGCCACGTCCCCGACCTCGTGCAGACCGGCGGCTTCGCCGACCAGGTCGCCGCCGGCCGGCTCTACCCCGCCACCGACGTGCTCTCCATCGACACCCAGGCCGGCATGATCGACGCCTTCGCCCGGGCCGGCCAGGTGCTCGGCAGCCAGTACGGCATCCCGTTCGTCGCCTCCACCCGGGTGTTCTTCTACAACAAGGCGATCTTCGCCAAGGCCGGCATCACCGCCCCGCCCACCACCTGGGACGAGCTGCGCCGCGACGCCGAACAGATCAAGGCCAAGGTGCCCGGGGTGATCCCGTACGGGCTGCCGCTCGGCCCCGAGGAGGCCCAGGCCGAATCGATGATCTGGGCCATGGGCGGGGGCGGCGGCCTCGCCGACAACGCCGGCAACTACACCTTCGACTCCCCGCAGAACCGGGCCACCTTCGCCTGGCTGCGCGGCAACCTGGTCGACAAGCACCTCACCTACGCCGACCCGGCCGCCACCGACCGCAAGACCGCCTTCAACGACTTCGCCAGCGGCAAGGTCGCGATGCTCAACGGCCACCCCGGCCTGATCGCCAAGGCCGTCGGCGCGAAGATCGACTACGGTACGGCGGCGATCCCGCGCAAGGACGCCTCGGTGAAGCCGGCCACCTTCGGCGTCGCCGACTGGATGATGGCCTTCAAGGCCAACGGGCACCGCGCCGAGATCAAGAAGTTCCTCGGCCACCTCTACCAGAAGGACAACCAGCTCTCCTTCGACGAGCAGTACAACCTGCTCCCGGTCACCCAGGAGACCCGCGCCGACATGACCGGCAGCGGCCGCCACCGCGACCTCACCGAGTTCCTCAACGCCCTGCCGACCGCCAACTTCTACCCCTACGGCGACCCCTCCTGGGACAAGGTCAGCGGGCTGGTCAAGCAGCAGATCGGCGCGGCGGTGAAGCGCGACGGCGACGACGCCCTGGCAGAACTCCAGGCCGCTGCCGCAGCCGAGGCAGGGCGCGCAAGGCGCTGATTACTCGCCTGCTCGCCTCGGGGCGGGGCAGCTCAGGGCAGCGTGATCGCGTAGGCCTTGCGGAGGGTCTCGTGGACCGTCCAGGTGGTGCGGTCGCCGGCGCGCAGGACGGCTGCGTCGCCGGGGCCGACCTCCAGGGTCGGGCCGCCCTCGACCTCGACGGTGGCCCGGCCGCTCACCACCACGAACAGCTCGTCCGCCTCGGTGTCGGTCACCACCCCCGGCGTGATCTGCCACAGGCCGCGCAGCTGCCGCCCGTCCGGCGAGGTCCACAGCACCTTCCCGGTCACCTCGGGCGTGCCGGAGACGATCTGGTCGGGGTCGAGCGGCTCGGGCTCGAGCTCGGCGTCGGGGACGTGCAGTGCGAAGGTCATGGCTCCGACGCTAGCGGCGCCGGGCATCCGGGCGGGGCGGGCAGAGTGTGTCGCACCGGCCGGGCAGAATGACACCTCGTAAGAGGAGGCGGACGATGGCGGAACTGACCGAGCGGGAGCGCGCGGTGCTCGCCCTGGAGGCCAGGCCCTGGCGCACCGCGGGTGCCAAGGAGCGGGCGATCCGCGAGGAGCTCGACATCTCGGCCACCCGCTACTACCAGCTGCTCAACGCCCTGCTGGACCGGCCGGAGGCGCTGGCCGCCGATCCGGTGCTGGTCAACCGGCTGCGGCGGGTCCGCGAGCGCAGGCGCGCCGCGCGCTGACGGTGTCCGGCGCCCGCGCCTGGGTACCGTCCCGGACATGGGCATTCCTGAGCAGTTCACACCGAGCACGGCCGCCGGGCGGGACGGCCTCGCCGCCCTGCTGGCCGCTCCCGGCGAGGCCGTGGTGGCACTCGACTTCGACGGCACCCTGGCCCCGATCGTGGCCGACCCGACCGCGGCCCGGGCCCACCCGGAGGCCGCGGCCGTGCTGTCCGCACTGGCCCCGCAGGTCGCGGCGGTGGTCGTGGTCACCGGCCGGCCGGCCGCCGACGCCGTCGCGTACGGGGGCTTCGCCGGCGTCCCCGGTCTGGAGCACCTCACCGTCCTCGGCCAGTACGGCGCCGAGCGCTGGGACGCGCACTCCGGGGAGCTGACCGCCCCCGAGCCGCCGGCCGGCGTCGCGGCCGCCCGGGCCGCCCTCCCCGGGGTGCTGGCCCGCGAGGCCGCCCCCGAGGGCACCTGGACGGAGGACAAGGGCCGGGCGCTCGCCGTGCACACCCGCCGCACCGCGGATCCGCAGCCCGCGATGGACCGGCTGCGCGCCCCGCTGGCCGCGTTCGCCGCCGAGCACGGGCTGGTCGTGGAGCCCGGCCGGTTCGTGCTGGAGCTGCGGCCGCCGGGCGTCGACAAGGGCGCCGCGCTGGAGGCCTTCCTTGCCGAGCGGTCCGCCCGGACCGTCCTCTACGCCGGCGACGACCTGGGCGACCTGGCCGCCTACGCGGCGGTCGAGAAGCGGCGCGGCGAGGGGTCGCCGGGGCTGCTGGTGTGCAGCGGCCCGACCACCGGCGAGGCGCCGGTGCGCGAACTGGCCGACCGGGCGGACCTGGTGGTCCAGGGCCCGGCCGGCCTGGTGGACCTGTTGTCCGCCCTCGCCGGGGAACTGGGCTCGCGGCGCTGAGGCGTGCCTTCGAAGGCGCACGGGTGACCACTCAGGGGCGCGGGAGCTGCGCAATCCGGATGCGGGCGGCCGTACGCCCCTGAGCGGTCAGGCCCTCAGCCGAGGGCGTTCAGCTGCTCCAGGAACCACTGCTGCGGGGGCAGTGCGGTGGCTGCGGCGGCGAGCCGCTTGGTGCGGTCGGTGCGCTCGCCCGCGGGCATGGTGAGGGCCTGGTGCAGGGCGTCCGCGGTGGCGATCACGTCGTACGGGTTGACGGTGATCGAGTCGTCGGCGAGCTCCGCGAAGGCGCCGGCCTCCCGGGAGAGGACCAGGGCGCAGCCCGCGTCGGAGACCACCGGGATCTCCTTGGCGACCAGGTTCATGCCGTCCCGGATCGGGTTGACCAGGGCGACGTCGGCCAGTCGGTAGGCGGCCAGCGAGCGCGGGAAGTCGTCGTTGACGTGCAGGATCAGCGGCTGCCAGGAGGGTGTGGCGAACTCGTCGTTGATCTCGTGGGCGATCCGTTGCACGGCCGCCGTGTACTCGCGGTACTCCGGCAGGTCGTGCCGGGACGGGTAGGCGAAGGCGATGTGCACCACCCGGTCCAGCCACTCGGGCCGGCTGCGCAGCAGGTGCCGGTAGGCGAGCAGGCCGCGGACGATGTTCTTGCTGAGCTCGGTGCGGTCGACCCGCACGATGGTCCTGCGGTCGCCGACCGACTCGCGGAGCGCGGCCAGCCGGGCGTCGACGTCCGGCCGGTGCGCGCGCTCGCGCAGGAAGTCGGCGTCGGCGCCGAGCCCGTGCACGCCGAGCCGTGTGGTGCGCCCGGCGTGGGTGACGGTGCGGGCGGCGCGGTCCACCTCGGCGCCGAGCACCTTCTCGCAGCAGTCGGCGAAGGCGAGCGCCCAGCGCTCGGTGAGGAAGCCGGCCCGGTCGGCGCCCAGGATGCCGGTGAGCACCTCGGCGGCGACGTCGTCGGGCAGCAGCCGGTAGTACTCGGGCGGCGCCCACGGCGTGTGCGAGAAGTGTCCGATCCGCAGGTCGGGGCGGAGTGCGCGGAGCAGTGCCGGGGCGAGCGACAGGTGGTAGTCCTGCACCAGCACGGCGGCGCCCGGGGCGGCCTCGGCGGCCAGCGCCTCGGCGAAGGCGGTGTTGTACGCGGTGTAGGACTCCCACTCGCGGCGGAACCGGTCGTCGAAGACCGGGGAGACCGGGGTGTCGTACAGCAGGTGGTGGACGAACCACAGGGTGGAGTTGGCGATGCCGTTGTAGGCGCGGGCGAAGGTGCCGGGCTCGATGTCCAGCATCCGGACGGCCTGTCCGCCCACGTCGTGGCCGGCGAGGTCGAGCCGTCCGTCCGGGGCCTGCCGGGCGGCCGTCCGGTCGGCGTCGCCGAGGGCGGCGCAGACCCAGACCGCCGAGGGGTCGTCGATCGCGGACAGCCCGGAGACCAGGCCGCCACCGCCTCTCTTCAGGGTGAGCGTGCCGTCGTCCCCGCTGCTGAAGGACACCGGGCCGCGGTTCGAGGCCACCAGGACGGGGGCGGCGCCGGACTGCTGCGTACGTTCGAACGCGAGATCGGCCATATCCCCTAGCTTGCCGCGGGACCGCCGCGGCAAACCATTCGAAGTCCTGCGCGGGCTGCGCTCAGCGGTCCCGGTACTCGGGGACGGTCCGCATCGGCGGGCGTTCCAGGGCGGTGACCTCGTGGGTGTGCGCGGTGAAGCCGCGGGTGCCCGGGTCCCGGCTGAACTGGGTGAGCAGCGGGTGGACGAGGTCCTCGCCGGCCTTCAGCCGGTGGGCGCGGTCGAGCCGCTCCAGGGCGGTGCGGTAGATCGTGGCGGCCATTCGCCCGAGCGCCTGGCCGTCCTGGTGGCGGTGGTGCCGCACCCCGACGTCGACCTGGGCCAGCGCGTCCAGGCCGACCTCCTCCAGGGCGTCCACCAGCAGGCCGAGTTCCACCCCGTACCCGGTCGGGAAGGGCAGCCGCTCCAGCAGCGAACGGCGCGCCGCGTACTCGCCGCCGAGCGGCTGGACGAAGCCGGCCAGCTGCGGCCAGTGCAGGTTGAGCAGCGGCCGGGCGACCAGCTCGGTTACCCGTCCGCCGCCGGCCGGCACCACCGCCCCCTCGGTCTCCAGCGGACGGTCGTACATCGCCTTGACCAGCTGGATCCCGGGGTCGGTGAGGAGCGGGCCGACGATGCCGGAGACGAAGGCCGGGTCGAACTCCCGCAGGTCGGCGTCGACGAAGCAGACGATCTCGCCGGTGGTCACCAGCAGCGAGCGCCAGAGCACCTCGCCCTTGCCGGGGGCCGCCGCGAGCCGGGGGAGTACGTCGTCCCTGTGCACCACGCGGGCGCCGGCCGCGCGGGCGGTCTCGGCGGTCCGGTCGACCGAGCCGGAGTCGACCACCACCAGTTCGTCGACCAGGGGGTGGCGCTCCATCAGCTCCTCGCGGACGGTGGCGACGATCTCCCCGACGGTCGGTTCCTCGTCGAGTGCGGGCAGGACGACGCTGACGGTGCCGGCCCGGCCCGCCGCCCGCTTGGCGGCGAGCAGCCGCTCCAGGGGGCGGTCGGCCGCCGTCCAGGAGCGGCGACGCAGCCAGGACGCCACCTCCGGGAGGACGTCGGGACGGGGCAACTCGGTCACGGTCTCGCTCCTCGCAACTTCCATCTCGCGGATCGGACGCAACCTCTCGGCGCCCGGGCCTTCGGATACAGTCTTCGTACTGCGATCGAGCCTTCGCACGCCGGGGTCGCCGCAGCGCACGACACACAACTTCACAGAGCTCATCCAGAGGGACTGAGGGAACGGCCCGTTGACGTCCCGGCAACCTTCTCGCGCGGCGGTCGCAGGCCCGCGGGACAGGTGCCAATTCCGGCCTGTGGCGCAACCGCGTCACGGGGAAGATGAGGAGAGAGGCCTCCGCCACCATGGCTACCGCTACCCCTGCACCCGTTGCCGCCGTCGATCTCGGTCCGGCCGCAGCGCTTTCCTGTCGCGAGTGCGGCACCCGCTTCCCGCTCGGCCCGAGCTTCGCCTGTCTCGAGTGCTTCGGCCCGCTGGAGATCGCCTACGACTACTCCGGCTACGACGCCGCGGAGCTCCGCAAGCGGATCGAGGCCGGCCCGGCCAGCATCTGGCGCTACGCCCCGCTGCTGCCGGTGCCCGCGGACGTGGCCGGCAAGCCCAACCTGAACCCCGGCTGGACCCCGCTGGTGAAGGCCGACAACCTCGGCCGCGAGCTCGGTTTCACCGCCCAGCTGCACGTCAAGGACGACTCGGGCAACCCCACGCACTCCTTCAAGGACCGGGTGGTGGCCTGCGCCATCGAGGCCGCCCGCGCCTTCGACTTCACCACGCTCTCCTGCTCCTCCACCGGCAACCTGGCCGGCGCGGTCGGCGCGGCCGCGGCCCGGGCCGGATTCAAGTCCTGCGTGTTCATCCCGCACGACCTGGAGCAGGGCAAGATCGTCATGGCCGGTGTGTACGGAGGCGCCCTGGTCGGCATCGACGGCAACTACGACGACGTGAACCGCTTCTGCTCCGAGCTGATCGGCGACCCGGCCGGCGAGGGCTGGGGCTTCGTCAACGTCAACCTCCGCCCGTACTACGGCGAGGGCTCCAAGACGCTGGCCTTCGAGATCTGCGAGCAGCTCGGCTGGCGGCTGCCGGAGCAGATCGTGATCCCGATCGCGTCGGGCTCCCAGCTCACCAAGATCGACAAGGGCCTGCAGGAGCTGATCAAGCTCGGCCTGGTCGAGGACCGCCCCTACAGGATCTTCGGCGCCCAGGCCGAGGGCTGCTCCCCGGTCTCCGCCGCCTTCAAGGCCGGCCACGACGTGATCCGCCCGGTCAAGCCGCAGACCATCGCCAAGTCGCTGGCGATCGGCAACCCGGCCGACGGCCCGTACGTGCTGGACATCGCTCGCCGTACCGGTGGTGCCGTCGAGGACGTCACCGACGCCGAGGTGGTGGCCGCCATCAAGCTGCTGGCGCGCACCGAGGGCATCTTCGCCGAGACCGCGGGCGGCGTGACCGTCGGCGTCCTCAAGAAGCTGGTCGAGACCGGGCAGCTGGACCCGTCGAAGGAGACCGTCGCGATCAACACCGGCGACGGCCTGAAGACCCTCGACGCGGTCGCCGACGCCGGTCTGACCGCCACCATCCGCCCGACGCTGGAGTCCTTCCGCGCCGCCGGCCTCGTCTAAGCAGCCCACCCCCGTCCGCAAGGAGCACCGCATGAGCGCCACCGTCCGCATCCCGACCATCCTGCGCACCTACACCGGCGGCTCCGCCGAGGTGACCGCCGAGGGCGACACCCTGGCCGCGGTCATCGCGGACCTGGAGCAGAACCACACCGGCATCTCCGCCCGCATCCTGGACGACGCCGGCAAGCTCCGCCGCTTCGTCAACGTCTACGTGAACGACGACGACGTGCGCTTCGCCGACGGCCTGGAGACCGCGGTCAAGGACGGCGCCTCGGTGTCGATCATCCCCGCGGTGGCCGGCGGCTGCTGACGGCCCGTCCGAGACGGGAAGCGGAGAGCCGCCGCCGGGACCGGAACCCGATTTTCCGGTCCCGGCGGCGGCTCTCGCCGTGCCGGGTGGAAATACCACCGCCTGACGGGGAGTAGAGTTCGGCCGTGGCAGTGCTCCCCTCCGCGCCGCCCGCCCTGATCAGCCGCAATACCCGGAATTCCGCAGCCCGGCCGACCGGTCGGATCGTGTGCGCAGCGCTCAGGGGCCGATCGACGGCCACGTCCGCCCGCTGAGACGGGGCACGGACGGCACGGGGACGAACCTGTCAGGCAAGTGTCAGAATTCATACGGCAATATGTCGTTTTCTGCCCGTTATGTCCGGCGTGAATTGCCGAGATCCGCCGCTTTCATCCCGTCATATCCCTTGTCATGGCCCGGGATTTCCATGAAGTTGGCCCTGTTGCACAGGGCTCCTGTCCGGATACATTCAGCCGCGGTCGACGCATTCACCCGTCCGCCGGACCCGTTGAAGGGCCGCGGGCGGTGGTCTGCGGCGTGCAGGGCTGCGCCCAGGGGGGGTTCCCTCGGGCAGGCCCACCGGACCTGGGCCCGCAAAGACTGCGGACCCGTGAATGGCCAGCACAGCACAAGGGGAGTTCGGAATGGCTCAGGGCACCGTCAAGTGGTTCAACGCGGAGAAGGGCTACGGCTTCATCGCGGTCGACGGTGGTGCGGACGTGTTCGTCCACTACAGCGCGATCCAGATGGACGGCTACCGCACCCTCGAAGAGGGCCAGCGGGTCGAGTTCGAGATCTCCCAGGGGCAGAAGGGGCCGCAGGCGGACATGGTTCGTGCCGCCGCGGGCTGACCTTCGAAACCTGCGGAGCCCTCGGCTCGTCACGAGCTGGTCGGCGGTTTCTTCGCGACAGGCCCGTACGACACGTCGTACGGGCCTGCGTCGTGTCCGGAACCGGTACGGCCGGTCCGCGGGGACACGGCGATCGGGCTTGCACTCGCCACCTGTGAGTGCTAATCATTGGCGTTAGCACTCACAGCATGAGAGTGACAAGCGGACCGGGTCGGTGAGGCCCCGGCGAGCGGTAGGGGAAAGGACCCCCGCTCACAGGGCCGTCCGTCGCGGGCACCTCTGGTCCGAGCAGTCGACCGTGTCCCGGAGGACCACTTCAGATGGCCAAGATCATCGCTTTTGATGAGGAAGCTCGCCGCGGCCTTGAGCGCGGTATGAACCAGCTTGCCGACGCCGTCAAGGTCACGCTCGGCCCCAAGGGCCGCAACGTCGTCCTTGAGAAGAAGTGGGGCGCCCCCACGATCACCAACGACGGTGTCTCCATCGCCAAGGAGATCGAGCTCGAGGACCCGTACGAGAAGATCGGCGCGGAGCTCGTCAAGGAGGTCGCCAAGAAGACCGACGACGTCGCGGGTGACGGCACCACCACCGCCACCGTGCTCGCCCAGGCGCTCGTCCGCGAGGGTCTGCGCAACGTCGCCGCCGGCGCCAACCCGATGGCCCTGAAGCGCGGTATCGAGAAGGCCGTCTCGGCCGTCTCCGACCAGCTGCTCGCCCAGGCCAAGGACGTGGAGACCAAGGAGCAGATCGCCTCCACCGCCTCCATCTCCGCCGCCGACACCCAGATCGGCGAGCTCATCGCCGAGGCCATGGACAAGGTCGGCAAGGAAGGCGTCATCACCGTCGAGGAGAGCAACACCTTCGGCCTGGAGCTCGAGCTCACCGAGGGCATGCGCTTCGACAAGGGCTACATCTCCGCGTACTTCGCCACCGACCTGGAGCGCATGGAGACCAGCTTCGAGGACCCGTACATCCTCATCGCCAACTCCAAGATCTCCTCGGTCAAGGACCTCCTCCCGCTGCTCGAGAAGGTCATGCAGAGCGGCAAGCCGCTCGTCATCATCGCCGAGGACGTCGAGGGCGAGGCCCTGTCGACCCTGGTCGTGAACAAGATCCGCGGCACCTTCAAGTCCGTCGCCGTCAAGGCCCCGGGCTTCGGCGACCGCCGCAAGGCCATGCTCGGCGACATCGCCATCCTCACCGGCGGCACCGTCATCTCCGAGGAGGTCGGCCTCAAGCTGGAGAACGCGGGCCTCGACCTGCTGGGCACCGCCCGCAAGGTGGTCATCACCAAGGACGAGACCACCATCGTCGACGGTGGCGGCGACAGCGAGCAGGTCGCCGGCCGCGTGAACCAGATCCGCGCCGAGATCGAGAACAGCGACTCGGACTACGACCGCGAGAAGCTCCAGGAGCGCCTCGCCAAGCTGGCCGGCGGCGTGGCCGTCATCAAGGCCGGCGCGGCCACCGAGGTGGAGCTCAAGGAGCGCAAGCACCGCATCGAGGACGCCGTCCGCAACGCCAAGGCCGCCGTCGAGGAGGGCATCGTCGCCGGTGGTGGCGTCGCCCTGCTGCAGGCCGGTGTCGCGTTCGACAAGCTGGAGCTGGAGGGCGACGAGGCCACCGGTGCCAACATCGTCCGCGTGGCGCTCGAGGCCCCGATCAAGCAGATCGCGACCAACGCCGGCCTCGAGGGCGGCGTCGTGGTGGAGAAGGTGCGCAACCTCCCCGCCGGCCACGGCCTGAACGCCGCCAGCAACGAGTACGTCGACCTCATCGCCGCGGGCATCATCGACCCGGCCAAGGTCACCCGTTCCGCGCTGCAGAACGCCGCCTCCATCGCGGCGCTCTTCCTCACCACCGAGGCCGTCATCGCCGACAAGCCGGAGAAGGCCTCCGCGGCCGCCGGCGGCGGCATGCCGGGCGGTGACATGGACTTCTGATCCTCCCGAGGATCAGCAGCCCGGAACGCTCCGCGAGGGCGGTCTCCCCACCACGGGGAGGCCGCCCTCGCGGCATTCCCCCCGCCGTTCACTCCTCCGTGGGACGCTGGGCCCATGACCGGATGGGGCACCTCGGACGATCCGTACAGTGACGACCACGAGCGTCGAACGGGAGACAGGAGGTCGGCGGTGACTGCGATGTCGGTCGAGCCGGGGCGTCAGTGGGACTACCTGCTGAACACCTGGCTGGAGCTGGACGTCCCCGAGGGCTGGCGCGCGGAGATCGACGAGGGGGAGATCCGCTTGGTGCCGCCGCCCAACGTGGGCCACAACGTGATTGCCGGTGAGGTTCACCAGGCGCTGCTCGAGTGCCTGCCGCGAGAGGTTGGCGTCTACCAGACCCTGGGCACGGAGATCGTCCCACTGGAGAAGCTGTACGTTCCCGACCTGGTGGTGGTGGACAAGGCGCGCTTGGTGGCGCAGGAAGCCTCGATCGACGCGGCCGGGCTGCTGATGGCGGTGGAGATCACCTCGAAGCGCACCGCCCGGCTCGACCGCACGAAGAAGCTCTGGGCGTACGGTCACGCACCCGTCCCGCTCTTCCTGCTGGTCGACCGGTTCGACGAGGAGGGGCCGACCGTCACCCTGTTCTCCGAGCCGGACCAGGGGCGGTACCAGCGGGGTGTCCGCACGCCGTTCGGGCAGCCGGTCGAGCTGCCCGAGCCGTTCGCGATCGAGCTGAGCACGGAGGGGTTCCCGGCCGGCAAGTGAGCTGCGGGAGAATGGGCGGATGGCCAGTCCTGAGATCGAAGCCGCCCTGCACGGTGCCCGTGCGCTGATCCTCGCCGACCTGACCGCCCGGGACGTGGCGGATGCGGCGGTGGTGTCGCTGGTGGAGGATGCGGTGACGCACCGGCGGTGGTGGCTGGAGCAGTGGCCGGACGGTGCCGGGTTCGTCCTCGGGCTGGTCGCCCAGGACGTGCAGGACGCCCTGCTGGAGGCGTACGGGCGCTGGCCGCTGTGCGCGGACTGCGCCGCCGAGGACGACCCGCACGCGCTGAGCGTGGAGCCGGAGCTCGGCCCCGACCCGCACTGGGTGTGCGGCAAGCGCGGCGTGGTGGTGGCGCCGGTCGGGGAGCTCTCGTGATCCTCATAGACCCGCCGACCTGGCCCGGCCACGGCAAGTTCTGGTCCCACCTGGTCAGCGACGCCAGCTACGAGGAACTGCACGCCTTCGCCGAACTCCTCGGTGCGCCGGCGAAGGGCTTCGAACGCGACCACTACGACATCCCGGCCGCCTGGTACGACCGGGCCGTCGCCCTCGGCGCCCGGCCGGTGGGCAGCAAGGAGCTGGTCGCGCGGCTGACCGCGGCCGGACTGCGCCGGCGCAAGGTCAGCTCTCCAGGCTCCTGAGCTCCGCCGCCAGGTTGGCCCGGGCGGGGGCGTCGAAGCGGGCCAGCGCCTCCGGCGTGCGGTAGAGCGAGGGCAGCTCCAGCAGCTGCCGCAGGATCGCCGCCCGCCCGGCCCGGAACGCCTCCTCGGGGACGAAGGCGTACTCCTCGCGCACGGCCGCCGTGTACGCCGCGTAGCGGTCCTCGTCGGAGCCGAGGATCGCGAGGTCCGCGTCGCAGAGCACCTCCCCGTTGCGGTCGCCCGGCTCGCAGCCGTGACCGGTCGTCAGCCGCACCAGCCGGGCGGTCTCGGCGACCAGTTCCTCGGCCAGGCCCGCCTCGCGCAGCGCGCGGACGGCCAGCTGGGCGCTGCGCTCCTCGTTCTCCGAACGGTCCGGGCGGTAGACCGCGTCGTGGAACCAGGCGGCGAGCCGCACCGCGTCGGCGTTCTCGGCGCGGTCGGCGAGCGCGTCCACGTGGTCGAGCACGGCGGCCAGGTGCTCCACCGTGTGGTAGCGGCGCTGCGGCTCGGACCAGCGGGCCAACAGGTCCCGCCCGTAGGGCTCCGGGTCCGCCGCGGCCCCGCAGCGGTGCAGCAGCTCGTTCCAACGGTCCAGCAGCGCATCGGTCATGACACCCATTCTGCGCCCCCGCGGATTCGGCGAATCGCCTGACTCCATATGTCGGTGACCGGTATATGTAGTCGACATGACGGAACGAAGCATGCAGGAGCCCACGCTGCTCCTGCTCACCGCGCTCGCGGACGCCCCGCGGCACGGCTACGCGCTGATCCAGGAGGTCGCCGAGATCTCCTCCGGCCGGGTCAGGATGCGCACCGGCACGCTGTACGGCGCCCTCGACCGCCTGCTCCAGCAGGGGCTGATCGAGGTCGAGCGCGAGGAGGTGGTGGACGGCCGGGCCCGCCGCACCTATGCGCTGACCGAGGGCGGCCGGCACGTGCTGGCCGCCGAGACCGAGCGGCTGCGGGCCGTGGTGGCGGAGGCGGAACGCCGGATGGCGGCCGCCGGTGCGAACGCCCGCCCGAAGAAGAACCCGAGGGTCAGGGGGGCCTTCGCGTGACGACACCGATGCTCGCCGCGGCACTGCGGCTCTACCCCGCCTCCTACCGGGCGGAACGCGGAGCGGAGATCGCCGCCGTGTACGCCGACGCCACGTCCGGCGCCGGACGCCTCGCCGCCGCCCGGGAGACGGCCGGCATCGCCGGGTACGGCTTACGGCTGCGCACCGGGCTGACATCGGCCTCGCCCGCCGGGCACCTGCTCGCCACCGCCGCGCCGATGGTCCTGGCGGTGGGGGCGGCCATGGCGCTCCTCGACCTCGCGGCGCTGACGGCGGCGGGCCCGTCGGTCGTGATGGGCCGTGGCTCCGGTTTCGTGCCGGCCCTGGTGGCCGACGCGGCCCAGATCGCCGCCGCCGTCGCGGTGTTGGCCGGCCGGTGGGCGGTCGCGCGGCTGATGGTGGTGCCGGTGCTGCTGGGCGCCGCCGGTTCCGGCCTGCAGTTGTACGCCTGGCTGACCGCTCCGTCGGTCGGCCCCTTCGGGTCCGTCGTGGTCCAGGTCGTGGCGCAGGTCCTGCCGCCGCTGATCTGGGCGGTGCTCGTGCTCGGCGCGCCGCCGGACCTGCTGGGCCGGGTCCGGCCACGCCGCGCGGCGCTCGGCGGGGCGGTCGCCTTCGCCGCCCTGCTGCTGGACCATGCCTTCAACAATTTCGCCATGGGGCCGGCCACCCCCGTCGTCGTGCTCCTGCTCTCCGTCGCGCCGGCGGTACTCGGCCTCGCCGTGATGGCCCGCGGGCGCCGTCTTCCGGCCGCGGTCGTGGTGGCACTGCTGCCGGTGACGGCCGCCGAGGACCTGTGGGGGCTGTTCGTCGTCCTGGGGGCCGCCCGGGCCTTCGCCGTGGCACTGGTCGGCGCCGCGGTGCTGGGCGCCGCCACCGCCCTGGTGTTCCGCCGCAGCCGTTCCGTGGAGCGTCCCCCGGCGGCCCGGTGACCGATCGGGGGAGGGGGGCTCGCCCAGCGGGCCCCCGATGTGGCAGGGTACGCATATGTCTAGACCAATTGTCGAAGTCATCGCGCTGACCGCCGAGGATGCCAGGGCCGCGGAATCCGGCGGTGCCGACCGCCTGGAGCTGGTCACCGACATGGCCGCCGACGGGCTCACCCCGTCGGTGGCCGGCTTCGCCGAGATCCGGGCCGCGGTCTCCCTGCCGCTGCGCGTGATGCTGCGCATCCGCGACGGCTTCACCCCCGGCGACCTGGACGACCTGCTCGCCCGGACGGCCGCGCTGCGCGCCGAGGGCGCAGAGGAGTTCGTCTTCGGCTTCCTCGACGAGCGCGGGGCCGTCGACCTGGCGGCCACCGCCACCGTCGCCGAGGCCGTGGCCGGCTGCCCGTGGACGTTCCACCGCGCGCTCGACCACAGCGCCGACCGGGCCGCCGTCCGGGCCGCGGTCGCCGAACTGCCGGGCGTGGACACCTTCCTCACCTCCGGCGCCCCCGCAGGTGTCGACGCCGGCCAGGGCGTGCTGGAGGGCGAGATCGCCAAGGCGGGCGAGCCCGGCTACGCGCAGCGCATCCTGGTCGGCGGCGGCCTGCGCGCCGAGCACGTCCCCGGGCTGAAGGCGGCCGGGTTCGACGCCTTCCACATCGGCGGCGCCGTCCGCGCGGACGGCTGGTCGACCCCGGTCGACCCGGCCAAGGTCGCCGTCTGGCGGACCCTGGCCGACGCCTGACCGCGTATCCGAGGGCGCCCGGGCGGCCGACTCGGGTGCCCCACGCGCCCCTCGGGCGTTCCCCGGCGGCCCCTTATGCGCCGAGCCGGTCCGGCAGGGGGGCCGAGTGCAGCACCTGCAGTCCGGAGACCGCGCGGGTCAGTGCCACGTACAGCCGGCGCAGGCCGGTCCGCTCGTCCGGCTCGCCCGCGACGACGTCGGCGGGCTCGTCGAGCACCACGTAGTCGTACTCCAGGCCCTTGGCCAGCGAGGCGGGCACCAGGGTGAGCCGGGCCTCCGCCGTGGTCTCGGTGCCCGGCTCGACGAACGGCAGCCCGGCCGCCGCCAGTGCCTCGGCGAACAGCGGGATGCGCGCGTCGGCGGCGATCAGCCCGGTCGAGCCCTCCCGGCCGAGGGCCGTCCTGCAGGCCGCCACCACCTCGGCCACCAGGTCGCCGTCGACCCGGCGGACCGTCAGCGAACCGGGCGCATCGCGCACCGAGCTCGCCGGCGCCAGCCCGGGCGCGATCTCCGGCAGCAGCCGCGAGGCGTACGCGATGACCTCCTCCGGCACCCGGAAGCCCTGGGTGAGCTCCTCCACGTGCGCGCCCGGCTTGCCCAGGTGGTGCAGGGCCTGCGGCCAGTCTGCGGTGGCCCACGGGGTGGTGCCCTGCGCGATGTCCCCGAGGACGGTCGCCGAGCCGGTCGAGCAGCGGCGGCCCACCGCGCGGTACTGCATCGGCGACAGGTCCTGGGCCTCGTCCAGCACCACATGGCCGAGCGACGGGGTGCGCTGCACCAGGTCGGCCGCCTCGTCCACCAGCACCGCGTCCGCCGCCGACCAGGGGGCCGTGCGCGCGGAGCGGACGGGCTTCGCCCAGCGGACCGCCCGCTGCTCCTCCTCGCTCAGCACGCCGTCCGCGCACCGCGCGAGGAACTCCGCGTCGGAGAGCAGCCGGTGCACCAGCTTCACCGGGTCGATCGGCGGCCAGCAGGCCTTCACCACCGCCTTGACGGCCGCATTGCGGGCCACCGCGTCCTGCACCCGGTCGTCGGGCGCCTCGCCGGACTGCTCCATCTTCACCAGCACGGCATGCGCGATCCGCTGCGGCAGGGCGTCCCTGGCGGCGCCGTAGCGGATGTCGCGGCCCTGCAACTCCTCGATGATCTCGACGAGTTCGTACACCGGGACGCGCCAGCGGCGGGAGCCGCGGACCACCACGCACGGCTCGGTGGGCAGCGTGATGCCCGAGCGGACGGCGCGCCGCAGCACTTCAGCCATCCGGGCGTCGCCCTTGACCAGGGCCGCCTCGGCGGAGTCCGCGCCGCGCACCTCGACGTGCCCGACCAGCTGCTGCACGGTCGCCTGGGCGACGTCCAGCTCGCCGAGTGCGGGCAGCACCTGCTCGATGTACTGCAGGAAGGAGCTGTTCGGGCCGATCACCAGCGTCCCGGTGCGGGCGAGGCGCTCCCGGTGCGCGTACAGCAGGTAGGCCACGCGGTGCAGGCCGACGGCGGTCTTCCCGGTGCCGGGGGCGCCCTGGACGCAGACGGTGCCGCCGATGTCGGCGCGCACGATCTCGTCCTGCTCGGGCTGGATGGTCGCCACGATGTCGCGCATCGGGCCGACGCGGGGCTTCTCGATCTCCGCGGCGAGCAGCGCCGACCGGGTCTCCCCCTCGGCCGGGTCGCTCAGGTGCTCGTCCTCGTAGGCGGTCAGTTCGCCGCCGGTGTAGCCGAACCGGCGGCGGCGCTCCACGTCCATCGGGTCCTTGCGGCTGGCCCGGTAGAACGGCTGCGAGACCGGGGCCCGCCAGTCGATCACCATCGGGTCGCCGTCCGCGTCGTGCACGTGCCGGCGGCCGATGTAGAACCGCTCGCCGGTGCCGCCCTCGGCCAGTTCCTCGCTGATCGCGTGCAGGTAGTCGAGGCGGCCGAAGAACAGCGGGGTGTGCGACAGGTCGGCCAGTGCGGCGATCCGCTGCTGGATCTGGTTGTGCAGGACGGCGGCCGACACCCAGGTGCCGGTGACGTCGGTGAGGTCGAGCGACTCGACGTCCTCGCGCATGGCGCGCAGCGCGGCGCGCGAGGAGGCCAGGTGGCCGCGCTCGCGCTGCAGTGGATCGGCGGCGTCGGTGAGGGGGGAGTGCACGGCGAACCTTCCCGGCTGCCCGGCCGGCGCACGGCGGCGCGGGGGCAGCGGACTCATGGTGGAAGCTCATGGCAGAAGGACACCGGCCGGTTGCCGAGCGGCCGGACCTCCCCCGGCTGCCGCACGACGGGGCACCACGGTTCGGGAGGGGCAGACCGGCGATCATAGCCGATCGGCTGCGAACCGGGCGAAGGATCCGGGTGTGCGCTGCGGCCCTCAGGGGTGCAGCAGCGACTCGACCAGGCGCATCCGCTCCTCCTGCTCGGTGCGGGCGAGCCGGAGCACCTCGGCGTTCTTCTCCACCAGGCGGTCCTGGTAGGCCGTCTCGACCGCGGCCCACACACCGACCAGGTCGGTCTGCCTCTTGCAGGCGACATCGGCGGTGGCGGCGGTGACGGCCTCCGGCGATGACCCCCCGGGGTGGTCTCGGGGTCGCCACCCCCGAACCTCGGGGTCGCCCTACGCCTCCAGGACGACACCGGGGACCGGCGGAAACGGACTTCGGGCCGATGCGCCCCGGTGGCCGGAAACCTACGGTGGAAGCATGAGGAACAGAACGCAGCACACCGCCGACCGCCGCTCCGCCGACCGGACGGACCCGGCCGGCCCCCGCCACCGCAGCCCGGTGGCGAAGGCCGTCCGCAACGTCGGGATCATGCTCGACACCGCCGCCCGCGTGGTCTTCCTCGGCCGCGACGGCGTCTCCTACTGACCCCGGCCCAGGCCGCGGGCCCCGCTCAGATGTCGTCCGCGTCGACGATCCGGTACGCGTAGCCCTGCTCGGCCAGGAACCGCTGCCGGTGCGCCGCGAAGTCCTGGTCCACGGTGTCCCGGGCGACGACCGAGTAGAAGTGCGCCATGTGACCGTCCGCCTTGGGCCGCAGCACCCGGCCGAGCCGCTGCGCCTCCTCCTGGCGGGAGCCGAACGTCCCCGAGACCTGGATGGCCACGGTGGCCTCCGGCAGGTCGATCGAGAAGTTCGCCACCTTGGAGACCACCAGCACGGAGATCTCCTTGTTCCGGAACGCGTCGAACAGCTTCTCGCGCTGCGCGTTGGTCGTCTCGCCCTTGATCACCGGGGCGCCGAGCACCTCGCCCAGCTCGTCCAGCTGGTCGATGTACTGGCCGATGATCAGCGTCTGGTCCTTCTCGTGCTTGCGGACCAGCGACTCCACCACCCGGCGCTTGGTCGCCGTGGTGGAGCAGAACCGGTACCGCTCCTCCGGCTCGGCGGTCGCGTACGCCAGCCGCTCCGAGTCGGAGAGCGTCACCCGCACCTCCACGCAGTCCGCCGGCGCGATGTAGCCCTGCGCCTCGATCTCCTTCCACGGCGCGTCGAACCGCTTGGGGCCGATCAGCGAGAACACGTCCCCCTCGCGGCCGTCCTCGCGCACCAGGGTCGCCGTCAGGCCGAGGCGACGGCGGGCCTGCAGGTCCGCGGTGAACTTGAACACCGGCGCCGGCAGCAGGTGCACCTCGTCGTACACCACCAGGCCCCAGTTGCGGGCGTCGAACAGCTCCAGGTGCGGGTAGACGCCCTTCCGGCGGGTCGTCATCACCTGGTACGTGGCGATGGTGACCGGCCGGATCTCCTTGCGGGTGCCGCTGTACTCGCCGATCTCGTCCTCGGTCAGCGAGGTGCGCTTCACCAGCTCGTGCTTCCACTGCCGGGCCGAGACGGTGTTGGTGACCAGGATCAGCGTGGTCGACTTGGCCTCCGCCATCGCCGCCGCGCCGACCAGCGTCTTGCCCGCACCGCACGGCAGCACCACGACGCCGCTGCCGCCGTGCCAGAAGCCCTCCACCGCCTGCTGCTGGTACGGCCGCAGCTGCCAGCCGTCCTCCTCCAGGTGGATCGGGTGGGCCTCGCCGTCCACGTAGCCGGCGTGGTCCTCGGCCGGCCAGCCGAGCTTCAGCAGCATCTGCTTGATCTGGCCGCGCTCCGAGGGGTGCACCACCACGGTGTCCGGGTCGACCCGGGCGCCGACCAGCGGAGCGATCTTCTTGGAGCGCAGCACCTCCTCCAGCACCGGCCGGTCGGTGGTGGAGAGGACGAGGCCGTGCACCGGGTGCTTCTGCAGCTGCAGCCGGCCGTAGCGGGCCATGGTGTCGGCGATGTCGACCAGCAGGGCGTGCGGCACCGGGTAGCGGGAGTAGGTGACCAGGGCGTCGACCACCTGCTCGGCGTCGTGGCCGGCCGCCCGGGCGTTCCACAGGCCGAGTGGGGTGACGCGGTAGGTGTGCACGTGCTCCGGGGCGCGCTCCAGCTCGGCGAACGGCGCGATCACGCGCCGGCAGTCCGCCGCCCTGGGGTGGTCGATCTCCAGCAGGAGCGTCTTGTCGCTCTGGACGATGAGCGGTCCGTCGTTCACGCGGGCACCCTCCGGGTTGTCGTGTCGCAGACTTTCCAGTGTCCCGCACCCGGACGGCCCCGGCCGACCCGGCGGGCACTCCCCGCCGGGCCGCCGGCCCCTGGACTACCGCCGGAGCTCGTAGATGCCGATCCGGCCGTTGTCGAAGACGCGCTCGGCGAGCGAAGCGAGCTCGGGGGACTCGCGGCCGGCCTTGCGGTTGACGAACAGGTAGCGGACGCCGTGGTCGTCGCGGAGCTCGTCCAGCAGGGCCGTGGTGGGGTGGTAGATCGCGTCGTCGTTACGGCGCAGCAGCTCCTGGTCCCAGAACTCGTTGGAGCCGGTGGCCATCACCCGGGGGGCGAAGGACCAGCCCTCGACCAGGACCGACCGCTCGGAGTAGGCGCTCAGCACGAAGTCGCGGTGGTCGGTGCACGGCGCGGCCGGGTCCGCGAAGTCGTCCGCCGACCAGCAGTGCTCGTTGGTGGCGACGACGTCCGAGGGGGCGCTGTGGGCGCGCAGCCAGCGGGCCGCGTCGACCTTGCCGGCCGGCAGCGGGAACGAGCCCCAGACCGTGGCGTCCCACGTCGGCTTCGGCAGGTCGACGGCCAGCGTGGGGGCGCCGGCGAGCAGCGCCGTGGTGAGCACGACGATGCCGCCGCGGTGCCGCAGCGAGGGCAGGAACCGGGACGCCGCCCACCACAGCACGGCGAAGACCGCGGAGGCCGCCACCAGGAGCAGGCCGCCGGCCACGATCATGGTCAGGCCGGAGGCCTGCCCGGCCTTCCCGTCGCCGAAGGCGGCGAGGACGGAGGACGGGTCCGAACCCCAGTGCTTGACGCGGGCCGCGACCCGCGCCCGCATCCCGGCGCTCCTGTCGACGACCGCCCAGGTGGCGACGGCGGTGAAGACGACCGCCCACAGGGCCAGCAGGACCTTGCCGCGGGTGGACAGCCGGGCCCGCTCGAAGGACTCGCAGAAGCCCCAGGCCGACAGCACCACGCCGAAGGCGAGGCCCGCGTGCGTGAAGTAGCCGGCGTTCCAGCCCTTGACCAGCAGGAAGACGGCCGGTCCGGCGACGGCGCCGCCGAGCAGGAACCACTGGACGGTGTCGAGTCGCAGCCGGGAGCGCAGCAGCAGCGGCAGCGCACCGACCAGCCGCAGCTGGGTGTTGACCAGGAACGCGAAGCAGACCAGCGCGGCGAGCACGGCCCGGCCGGCACCGGAGCGGAGCTGCTGCGGGTCGGCCCAGCTGCCGCTGAGGTTGGCGAGCGGCCCGACCTCCAGGCCGTAGCTCTTGAACCGGAAGATGACGGCGGTCGAGAAGAGCTGGGCCGCGGCCACGGCCAGCCCCATGCCCAGGACGGCCAGGGGGAGCCGCCGGGTGCGCACCAGGACCACCAGTCCGGCGAGCGCGAGGCCGGCCAGGGTCACCGGGACGGAGGTGGCCTTGGCGGCGCACGAGGCGAAGGCGAACAGCGCGACCAGGACGAACACCCCGCGGCCCAGCGCCGGGACCTCGTCGTCCGCGGCGCGCTTGCGAAGCCCCTCCGCGGTGACGCCGATCAGCGCGAAGAGCAGCGGCTGGCTGTACGTCATCGAGATGCTCGCCCAGACCATCAGGGTGGTCTGCGGCGAGCCGAACGGCGTGCCCGTGGCCGAGGCGTTGAACTCGCCGATGGCGAAGATCAGCAGGGCGGCGACCGGACCGGCCCAGGCGCGGCCGGAGATCCGCCAGGCGACCACGGCCGTGAGCACCAGCGTGAGCGCGACCAGCGCCGGGATCATGAGCCGGAGCTGGACGACCGGGAGGTCGAGGTGGCCGACCAGGCTGGTCATGGCCTGGTGCGCGAAGGCGAACCAGTGGTACTCCAGCGGCTCGCCGGCGACCTGGGGAAGGGTCAGCGGGAAGTTGTGCTTGGCGTTCCCGGCCAGCGACATCTGGTAGGAGATGTCGACGAACTGCCGGGCGCTGTCGTTCGGCGGCAGGATCGGGTTCCGCTCGAGGTACACCTTGTACAGGTAGCCGAAGGACGCGGCCACGATGCCCGCCACGGACCAGGACCAGCCGAGCGGGACGGGCCGGTGGCCGCGCACCCACCAGTGCCTGCGCAGCCGGGGCACGGCGGCGAACGGGACGACCACCAGCAGCGGCCACAGCGTCGCCGCGGACTCGATCCCGAGCGAGACGAACAACGCCCAGGCGGCCAGTTCGAGGACCAGGCCGGTGGCGGCGCCGAACGCCAGCTCCTCCACCAGGGTGTGCGGCCGGCGCCGCAGCGAGCGGTAGACCAGGGTGCCCGGCAGCAGGACGCCCCAGGCCGCGTACCCGGCGTAGCGCAGGATCGCGCCGACCGGGGTGTCCGTGGCGAGGAGGCAGGCGACCAGGACGGCCACCGCGGCCGCGGCCGGCAGCCAGCGCAGGACCGCGTGGGGACGACGGCCCGCCCGGTCGGCGCCTCCGCCGCTCGTGGGCCGGCCCGGGGCCGGAGCCGCAACGGCGACGGGTTCGCGGTCCGCCAGGGGCGGGGTGCTGTGACTCGTGCCCATCGGGCTCTTCCACTCCTGTGTGTGTCCGGCTCGACCGGCGCCCGCCGACCCGTCGGCCGGGGTGCGCCCGGCGGAGTCGCTGCTGCTGCCCGGACACACGGGTGCTCCGCCGCGCGCGGTGTCGGCCGGTCTCCCCGACCGGTCGGCCCGCGGGGTCGCGGGCGGCAGTCCTGTGCGCGTTCCGGTGCGATCCGCGGTGTTCCGTGCGGGTGCCGCCCGCCCCCTTGCGCAGGGGAGCGAATGAGAATCGTCAGACTATCAGCCTTGATATGGCCCACTGGGACGTGCACCGTCGGAACGGGCGCCCGCCCGGGCGGAGCCCGCCGGAGGCCCGGCGCCCCGGGGCCGGTCCGTGGCCGGAGCGGCCTGCGGGCCGCTTGCGCGCATGTACTAAAGTCAGGGCGCCATCTTCGTCAAGTCCGACACCGCAGGCAGGAATCCCATGGCGGCTGAGCCAACCACGACAGTCTTGTCGGTGGTCATCCCGATGTACAACGAGGAGGAGGCCCTCCCCGCACTGGTGTCCCGCCTCCGGCCCGCACTCGACGGGACGGGCGTCAGCTACGAGGTCGTCGCGGTGGACGACGGCAGCGCGGACCGCACGGCCGAGCTCCTCGAGGAGTTCCGCCTGACCTGGTCGGAGCTGCGCATAGTCAAGCTGCGCCGCAACTCGGGCCACCAGGCCGCGCTCACCGCCGGCCTGCACAGCTCGGTCGGCGCGTACGTCGCCAGCATCGACGCGGACCTCCAGGACCCGCCGGAGAAGATACCGGAGATGCTGGACCTGGCCCGGAGCCAGAACCTCGACATCGTCTACGGCGTCCGCTCGGACCGCAGCACCGACACCGGCTTCAAGCGCTGGACGGCCGGCGCCTACTACTGGCTGATGCGCCGCATGGTCGGCAAGCGGGTGCCCTCGCAGGCCGGCGACTTCCGCCTGCTGAGCCGCGAGGCCGTGGACGCCCTCAAGTCCCTGCCGGACCAGCAGCAGGTCTACCGCCTGCTGGTGCCGTGGCTCGGCTTCCCGAGCGGCCAGGTGACGTACTTCCGCGACGAGCGGGTGGCCGGCGAGACCAAGTACCCGCTGAGCAAGATGATCCGCCTGGCGGTCGACAGCATCACCAACTTCTCCGCGGCTCCGCTGCGGATCGCCACCTGGCTCGGCGTCACCAGCTTCTTCGGCTGCTTCGCGATGCTGCTCGCCACGCTCGGCATCTACATCGGCGGCAAGACCGTCCCGGGCTGGACCTCCCTCTTCGTCGGGATGCTGTTCATCGGCGGCGTCCAGCTGATCTGCGTCGGCCTGCTCGGCGAGTACATCGGCCGGATCTACACCGCGGTCCAGCACCGTCCCACGTTCTTCATCGGCTACGACTCGGCGCGTGACGCGGCCCCGCAGCCGAAGGACGGCGCGAAGGACCAGGAGACGGTCGGCGCGGGCGTCTGACCTTCCGAAGCCCTTCCCCAGGAGCCCCGGGCCGGTGCCCGGGGCTCCTGCCGTTCCCCGGACGGCCCGGGGTGACCGGACGGCGGCGGCCTCGTTGGGTAGGTCATGAACAAGCCGAACCGCCTCCTCGCCGGCCTCGCCCTCTCCGGCGCGGCCTTCGCCACCGTTCTCGGCGCGAGCCCCGCCCAGGCCGCCGAGCCGGGCCTCGACCAGGTCGCCGACATCGGGCAGCCCGGCGGGCTGCTGGGCGCCACCGCGTTCACCGCGACCGGTCTGCTGACCGGCGTGCAGCCCAAGATCCCCGACCCGCAGTCCTTCGTCGAGCAGGCCAAGCAGCAGAAGGCCGAACAGGACGCCAAGGCCGCCCAGGGCCACTGACCTCCGGTCTCAGGCCGGCTCGTCGACCTCGGCGACGCCGGTGATCCGGTGCAGGGCGAAGGTGCGGACCTCGTCCGACAGGTGGTCGAAGGCGGTGACGAACCCGCCCTCGACCTTCACCGGGTCGACCACCCGCTGCGAGGCGATCCCCTCGGCGTTGATGTAGCCGATCCACATCCGCTCGCCGAGCAGCACCGCCGTCTGCAGGGCGGCCAGCGTGTCGGCGGCCGCGGTGCGCGGCAGCTGCCGCAGGTCGGTGCGGGCCGGGCCGGACTGCGGCATGTTCGCGGCCGGCCCGGCCACCGTCTCCCGGCGGACGGCGGTGGCCGCGCGGTCGCCGGCCCGGATCGCCTTCACCGCCGCCCCGAGCAGCGCGTCGTCCGGGCGCGGCGGCCCGTCCGGCACCGGCACCGGCGCGCTGCGCGGCGGCGTCCGCCGGCTGTCCGGGCGGGTGATCAGCACATCGCCCTCGGCGGACTCCGCGGCCGGCGCGTAGCCCATCCCCCGCAGCACGGCCAGCAGCGTCTCGGCCGGCGCCTGCGCGGCCATCACCGTCGGCGCGAGCAGCCGCAGCCGCAGCTCGACCGCGCGCCGGTCCGCCAGCACCTCGTTCAGCAGCGCGGGGTCGTCGCAGCGCAGGTACGAGGAGGCGGCGCCGACCCGCAGCACGCCGTGCCGCCGCGCCACGTCGTCGACCAGGTAGGCGAGCGGCTGCGGCACCGGCGTCCGGGAGTGCTGCTCCAGGAAGGCGTGCAGGTCGGACGCGGTGCGCCCGGCGTCCAGCGCCCGCCGGACGGACTCCGCGGTGAACCGGTAGACCGTCGCGCCGCCCTTGGACTCGATGTCCGCGCAGAGCGCCAGCGCCTGGGAGAGCGGGGTGAGCAGCGGCCCGGGGGCGATCGCGGTCAGGTCCGGCTGCAGGATGACGTGGTCCAGCGGCTGCGGCAGCAGCGGGGCGAGCACGGGCACCGGGTCGTCGCCCGCCAGCAGGGTACGGGCGGCCGTGGCGAGCGCCCCACGGCCGGTGACGCCGAGCAGTTCGGCCTCGTGCAGCGTCCAGTCGGTGAGGTGTTCACGCAGGTCGCGGCCGTCCGGGCCGGTGGCGCCGCCGCGCAGCGGGCGCTGCCAGCGCAGCGCGGGCAGCAGACCCCCGGCGGTGGCGGTGCCGCCCGGCGGCAGGCCGGCGAGCAGCCCGAGCACCGCCCGGCGGACGGACGGCGCGAGGGTGCGGTCGAGCTCCGGGCCGAGGGCGGCCCGCGGCTTGCCCTTGGCGTCCGGGCTGCCGGTCAGCCCGGCCACCCGGGTGGCGGCCAGCCAGGCGTCGGCGAGCCGGGTCCACCGCTCGGCCACCGGGTCCTGCAGCCAGCCGTCGTAGGCGGGGGTGGGCGCCCAGTGCTCGTCCGCCTCGCCGTCCGGGGCGAGCAGGCCGGCCGCGTGGGCGAGTTCCAGCCAGAACGCCGCGGTCTGCTCGGAGCACTCCAGTGCGGCGGCGGCCCGCTTGAGGTCGCGGACGCCGACGCCGCCGGCCCGCAGGGTGGGCGGCGGCTGGAGCCCCCAGCCCTCCAGCAGCTCCTCGACGGTCCGCACCGCGGTGTACGCCTGTCCGGCGGCGGTGGCGTCGACCGTGGCCGGGTCGCGTTCGGCGGCCGGTGCGAGCACGGGCGGTGCCGGCTCCACGGTGCGGTGGCTGCGGCCGCCGCGCAGGTGCAGGGCGAGCTCGCGGGGCAGCACGACCGAGCCGGGGCCGGAGGGCAGCAGCATGCCGCGGGCGAGCAGCCACTCCAGGGGGGTGTGCGCCCGCTCGGCGGTCACCGGGCGGGCGGCGTCCGGGAGGGTGCCGGTGGGCGGGCCCCAGACCAGCCGGTCCAGCAGGGCGAGCGCGGGCGGCGGCGCCTGCTCCAGCAGCGCGGCGCAGCGCTTGCGGTCCGCGAACAGGCCCGCGAGCGCGGCCACCGCGGTCACCGGGTCCGGAGTGGCGGGCAGCCCCGCGCCGGCCAGCAGCTCCTGCAACCGGGCCGGCGACATGCCGGTGGTCGCCTCGGCCACGGTCGGGCCGAGGCCGGTCCGTCCGGGGTTGGCCGCGCTCGGCGCCAGCGCCTCGCGGACGGCCAGGACCAGCCGCAGCGCCGAGTCCGGGCCCCAGAGCAGCGCCCGGGAGCGGAGTGCGGCGAGCGCGCCGGGCAGCGCGGCGGTGACCGCGGCACGGTCGACCGGGTCGGCCTGCGGGTGCGGCTTCACCCGGGCCGGACCGGCCAGCAGATTGCGGACGACCGTGTCGGGGCTGCCCTCCGGCGCGGCGGCCAGCGCCTCGGCGACCTGCAGGGTGAAGCGGTCGAGCCGCTCCAGGGCGCGCAGCGCGGAGGCCCGGCTGGACAGCCGCGCCGAGAGCTGGGTGAGGTCGCCGGGGACGGGGTTCAGCAGGTCCGGCCGCACCCGGAGCAGCCCGGCGAGGTCCTCGTCGCTGCGGGCGCGGAGCTCCTCGGCGAGCGTGCGGGGTGCGGTGGCCCGGGTGCGGGACGGCCCGCTCTGCTGGGTGGTCATCCGACCCAGGTTAGTCGGCCCGCCTTCCCCGGGCCCAGTGCCGGACGGCGCCAGGTCCGTCGCAGGACGGGCCGATGGGGTCCGGAGGCGGGCGACGGCGGCGCCTCTCGCGTGTGCGGCATGCCAGTCGGTACCGTCGGCAGTGGGCGGGGCCGGTGAGCGAGCGGGGTGCGGGAGATGGCGGACGGCGGGGCGGGCGGTACGGCGGACGGCGCCGGGCAGGACGGCGGCCGGGCCGGCGGGGCCGGCGGCGAGTGGTGGAAGTCCGGGATGCCGTGGCGGGTGATCGGGCCGCCGCGCCCGGCTGCCGACGACACCCCGGCCGACGAGCAGAGCGTGTACGCCCCGAAGTCCCCGGCCGCGCCCGGTCCGGAGACTCCGGAGGCTCCGCAGGCGGCGAAGCCCCCGGTGGCCCAGGACGCCCCGCTCTTCGGCTCCTCCGGCCCCGGGCTGACCCTGCCCGGCTGGGAAGTGGTGCAGTTCGACCCGCTCGGCGAGGCGGCTCGGGCGGCCGCGGACCCGGCCGCCGACGTGCCCGCGCAGCGGGCCGGGGCGGAGGCCGAGGCACCCGCCCCGACCGAACCGGCCCCCGCCGCGCCGACCGGCCGCACATCTGGGAAGGGCAAGCCCGGGAAGGGCCGGGCCGGGAAGGGCGGCAGCACGGCGGGCGGCAGCACCGGGGACGCGCGGCCGAGCCCGCCCCGGAGGGCCTGCTGGCAGGCCGCCGGCCCTCCCCGCTGCTGCTGTTCGCGGCCGCAGCACTGCTGGCCGGCGCCGTGACCGGGCAGCTGCTGGCGATCCTGCTCGGCTGGGGGGCGGCCTACCTGTCGCGGCAGTTCTCCGACCTGACCCGCAAGATCGTGGTGATCGGCATCCCGCTGGCCACCATGAGCGCGTCGGCCTTCTGGTACTGGGGCCGGACGAAGGGCCGCTGGGGCGAGCCGCTGGCCGAGGGCGACGCGATGAACCACGCCGTCTGGACGGCGGCCCCCGACGTGCTGCGGACGGCCGCCGTGCTGACGGCCCTGGTCGTACTGGCGGTGACGCTCCGCCGGCGCAAGGCCGCGGACTGACGCCGGCCCGGTCGGCAGCCGCGGACGGGCTGCCCGGTCAGGCGCCCAGGAAGCGCTGCAGCTCGCCGACGATCAGGTTGGCCCCGGTGTAGCCGACGCCCTGGAACCACAGCCGGTCGTCGACCGGGAAGGCCCGGTGCGCCCTGACCGCGCCGAGGGCGAGCCAGCCGGGGCTGCGCAGTACCGCCGTGGTGCCGGCCCGGTCGGGGTCGCCGTAGGTGGCGTAGAAGAGGAAGTCGGCGTCGGCGCGGGCGAGCTGGTCCAGGGGCAGGTCGATCTCGTCCTGCTCGGTGTTCTGGGCGTCGGGGCGGCCGAGGCCGAGATCGGTGAGGACACTGCCGAGGAAGCTCTGCCGCCCGTGGGTGCGGATGCCGGGCGGCGGGCCCTCGACGAACCGCAGGACGCTGATCCTGCGCCCGCCCGAACCGGCGTTCCGGATCGCCCGGGCGGCCCGCTCGATGTGCCGGCGGTACTCGGAGGTGACCGCGGCGGCCTGCTCCTGGCGGCCCAGGGTCTGCGCGTGCAGCTGGAAGTTGTCCTTCCACGGCGGGCCCGGGGTGCGGGTGAGCACGGTGGGCGCGATCTGCTGCAGGGCTTCCAGGTGGGCGCCGTCGCGGGACTGGCTGCCGAGGACGACCTGCGGCTCGGTACTGCGGATGCGGGCCGGGTCGGGGCTGCCGGTGTCGCCCACCTGGGCGATCTCGGCGAGCCGGGAGGCCGGCCAGTAGTCGGGCAGGCCGGGGTCGAGGGCGGAGCGGGTCGAGCCGACCGGGGTGATGCCGAGCGTCATCGCGGAGTCCAGCTCGGGGGTGCCGAGGACGACCACGCGGACGGGGCCGCCGGGCACCGTCACCGGCCCGGTCGCGGCGGTGACGGTGGTGCTCGGGGTGGGGCGCGGGCTGGGACTGCCGCTCGCCGCGGACTGCGCGCCGGTGGCGGCCGGGGTGCCGCGGAGCACGGTTGGCCCGGTGCATCCGGCGAGCACGCCGCCGCAGCCGGCGGCGAGCGCGGTCAGGACCGCCCGGCGGGTCGGCCGGTGGGGCATCGGGACCTCCCGGAGGTCGAGCATCTGCATCCGATTATGGATGAAATGCCCGATCTGCCTGAGGAACCGTCACCGGCGTGGGCGTCAGCGCGGGTCGGGGAGGTGCTCGCCGAGCCAGCCCAGCGAGGCGGGAAGCATCCGCGACCAGGTGTTGAAGTTGTGGCCGCCGGTCGCCAGGGTGATCGAGGAGACCTTGGTCGGCCCGCCCTTGGCGGCCGCGACGAACTGCTCGGTGCTGCGGTAGTAGTCGCCGTCGCCCTCCTTGGTGCCGCCGACCAGCAGCGAGACCGCGGGCCGGGGCAGGTGCGTGAGGCGCCAGGTCAGGTCGGCGTCCTCGCGGCGGCGGGCGTCACCGCCGAACAGGTCGCCGGTGGTGGCGTCCTCGGCGGCCTTGTAGTACCCGGAGAGCGAGACCGCCGCGGAGAACACGCCGGGGTTGCGCAGCGCCAGCTTGAGCGCGCAGTACCCGCCGGTGGAGTTGCCGATCACGCCCCAGCTGCCGGGGCCGGTGGCCACCCGGTACGCGCTGCCGATCGCGGCCGGCACGTCGTGGGTGAAGTAGCTCGCCGCCTGCGGTCCGCCCGGCACGTCCTCGCACTCGGTGTCCCGCGGCATGGCGGGCGAGGGGCGCATCAGCACCAGGACGGTCGGCTTCATCCGGCCGTCGCGGATCAGCTGGAGCTCGGTGGCCGGGTAGTTCAGCTTGGTGATCAGGTTCTTGGCGTCCCCCGGGAAGCCGGTGATGGCGATCGCGGCGGGGAAGCGCTTGTCCTTGTACTCCGGCTGGAAGTACTGCGGCGGCAGGTAGACGTACCCGTCGGTCGCCAGCCCGGTGGTGGCGCCGGGGATGCGGATCTTCTCCAGCTTGCCGACCTGGGCCGCGTCCCGGCCGACGGTGTTGGTGCCGCGGACGTTCTCGGCGGAGATCCGCTGCACGCCGTGCTGGCGCCCGTCGAGCCGGTTCTGGATCGTCACCGGGCCCTGGTCGCCGGTGCCGAGCAGGTCGTCCCAGCTGCTGTAGAAGGCGAAGTAGTTGTTGGCCAGCAGGCCGAGGGTGCACATGACGGCCAGCTGGGTGCCGACGATGGTGCCCAGCCGGGCCATCACGGCCGTCCAGGTCGGCCTGGCCAGCCTGGGCCAGAGCCAGACGGTGCCCGCGATCGCAGCCACCGCCACCAATGCGGACAGTGCCAGCACCTTGTGGCTGGTGAGTCCCATGCGTCCGCTCCCCCCGGTCGGCCCGGCGCCCCCGTTGTTGCTTCAGTTTCAAGGATCGCTGGGAGATTCCTGGGAGGACTCGACACGCAGGCTGAATCCGCCCCCGCCGAACGGCGGGGGCCGAAGGCTGGGAGACTGATGCGTGCCGACGCAGTGAGGAGCCAGTTGTGAGCAAGCCGTCCGCCGACCGCGGCGACGCCCTCGTCCGGGCCGGGGCGATCGTCTTCGCCGTCGGAGCGGTCGCGACCATGGTCACCTTCGTCCCGCTCTTCTTCCACCTGACGAGGCTGCCCACCGCGGCGTACTGGATCTGCATGCTGATGCCGCTGGGCTTCCTGCTGTCCCTGGCCGGCCTGCTCACCTCCGCCCGCGCCCAGCGCCGCCGCGCCGGCACCGACGCCTAGGGCGGCACTGGAGCGGGGGACTGCGTTACCGCATCGCCCCGCGGTGGGCGGCGAGCCAGTCCGGGAAGGCCGTGAGGTCGTCGAGGACGGCGTCCGCGCCGGCCTCCCGCAGCTGCGCCGCGGTGTACGGCCCGGTGGCCACCGCGACCGCGACCGCGCCGGCGGCCCGGGCGCCGCGGATGTCGCCGAGGTGGTCGCCGACGTAGACCCCGGCGCCGTGCTCGCGCAGTGCGTCTCCCTTGGTCTCCGCCCACAGGTCGCCGACCAGGACGTCCGCGTCCAGGCCGAAGTGCTCCAGGTGCAGCCGGGCGTTGGGCTCGTACTTGCCAGTGATCACCGCGACCCGCCCGCCGTGCGTCCGCACCGCGGCGACCGCCTCCAGGGCGCCGGGCAGCAGCAGGGTCGCGGGCAGCGCGTGCTCCCGGTACATCACCCGGTAGCGGTCGGCGATCGCGTCCACCTGCTCGGCGGGGAACCAGTTCGCCAGCTCGTGCACCAGCGGCGGCCCCAGCCGGCTGACCGCGAGTTCGCTGTCGATCCAGGTGCCGGTCTCCGCGGCCAGCGCGTCGTACGTCGCCTTGATCCCCGGGCGGGTGTCCAGCAGCGTCATGTCGAGGTCGAAGCCCACGGTGAGAACCATGTCGGCCAGCCTAGGGCGTGTCCGGCGCGCCCGGGCGGGCCCGCGGAGCGCTGCGACGTGCCGTCCGTCACTGTTCGCAGTTCTCCGGGGACCCAAAGTTTCGGCAGCCGCCCCGGCCGGGTATGCAGCCCTCGCACGGGGTTGATCGGGTACCCCGCTTCGTCATCGGGGGTGTCTGCCTGTGGATCGCGCCGCGTCGCGTCCCGGCCGCGTCAGGCCCCCGGACGGATCGAGTGCCGCTCGGGGATGAGCGGCTGAGGGATCATTAATCTGCTGAGCGTCGCCGGTCTCCCGCGTAGGGTGGTCGGCTCGCCGTCCACCCGGCGGGGTCCGGCCGAACCGGTGCCCCGCCCACACTCACACCGAGGACAGTTCGAGATGCCCACCGGCCAGGTCAAGTGGTTCAACGAGACGAAGGGATTCGGCTTCCTGTCGCGCGACGACGGGGGCGACGTCTTCGTCCACACCAAGGCGCTGCCCGCCGGGGTCACCACGCTGCGGCCGGGCCAGCGCGTCGAGTTCGGGATCGTCGCGGGCCACCGCGGCGACCAGGCGATGGGTGTGACCCTGCTCGACGCCCTGCCGTCGGTCGCGGCCGCCCAGCGCCGTAGCCCCGACGACATGGCACCGATCGTGCAGGACCTGATCACCACGCTGGACGCCGTCCTGCCCGGTCTGCAGCGCGGCCGCTACCCGGCCAAGCCGGCCGGCCAGAAGCTGGCCGTCATGCTCCGTGCGGTCGCCGACCAGTTCGACGTCTGACCGCACCGCCCGCCGAGGGCGTCAGAAGTGCAGCGCACCCGGGTCGACCGAGGGCACCAGCCCCTCCGCGGCGGCCCGGGTGAGCAGCGTGGCGACCGCCGCGTAGCCCTCCTCGCCGAGGTCCGCGGTGAAGGCGTTGACGTACAGCCCGATGTGCTGGTCGGCGACGGCCGGGTCCATCTCCTGCGCGTGCTCCAGCACGTATGCCCGGGAGTTCCCCGGCTCGTCCCAGGCGGCCCGCACCGAGGCGCGGACGGTGTCGGCCAGCTCCCGGAGCCGGTCGGCGCCCAGTGAGCGGCGGGCGACGATCGCACCGAGCGGGATCGGCAGGCCGGTCTTGCGCTCCCAGGCCTCGCCCATGTCGGCGAGGCTGTGCAGCCCGTACTGCCGGTAGGTGAACCGAGCCTCGTGGATGACCAGCCCGGCGTCCACCCTGCCGTCCCGGACGGCGGGCATGATCTCGTGGAACGGCATGACCACGATCTCCCCGAAGCCTCCGGGGACCGCCTCGGCCGCCCACAGCCGGAAGAGCAGGTAGGCCGTGGAGCGCTCGCTCGGCACCGCCACCGTACGGCCGGTGAGGTCGGCGCCGGCCTCGCGGGTCAGCACCAGCGGGCCGCAGCCGCGGCCCAGCGCCCCGCCGCAGGGCAGCAGCGCGTACTCGTCCAGCACCCAGGGCAGCTGGCCGTAGCTGATCTTCAGCAGGTCCAGTTCGCCGCGCTCGGCCATGCCGTTGGTCACGTCGATGTCCGCGAACAGCACCTCGGGCGCGTCCGCACCGGGCACCAGGCCGTGCGCCCAGGCGTGGAAGACGAAGGTGTCGTTCGGGCACGGCGAGTACGCGACCCGCAGCGGCTCAGCCATCGGCGGCCTCCTGGAGCAGTTCTGGGTACGGCAGGGCCGCGAAGGCCCGCTCCAGGGCCGCGAGCGCCTCGCCGATCCGCCAGGCCGCGCGGTCGCGCGGGCCGACGGGGTTGGACACGGTCCTGATCTCGAGGGCGGGCACCCCGAACCGGGCGGCCGCCTCGGCCACCCCGAAGCCCTCCATGGCCTCCGCGGCCGCACCCGGATGACGGGCCGCCAGCCCGGCGGCCCGCTCGGCGCTGCCGGTCACGGTGGTGACGGTCAGCACCGGGCCCGGCACGGCGTCCAGGGCCTTCGCCGCCAGGGCGACGGCGCCGGGGGCGGGCCGGTGCCGCACACCGCCGAACCCGAGCTCGGAGACGTCCAGGAAGCCCTCGGGGGTGTCGGCGCCCAGGTCGGCCGCCACGATCTCCGAGGCGACCACCGTGCCGCCGACCGGTGCGTGCGGGGCGAAACCGCCCGCGATGCCCGCGGAGACGACCAGGCGGTACCGCACGGCGGAGAGCGCCGCCGCGGTCGCCGCGGCGGCCGCGGCCGGGCCGACCCCGCCCGCGAGCACGTCCACCGGCACCCCGCCGGGCTCGCCGCCGCGCCACAGGCCGCCGCCGGGCAGCGGCAGCGGCCGCGGGCCGCTGCCGAGTCCGCGCAGAACCGCCTCGGCCTCGGCCTGAACGGCAACGACGACGAGCAGCCCGGCCGTGGTGCCGGGCTGCTCGCCGCCGTACGGAAGGCTCATCGCCGCTGCGGTCAGTCCTGGGACTTGAGTTCGAAGTACCAGATGCCGAGGATCTCCTGGGTCTTCTGGTCGGCCTCGACGACGGTCACCGTGGTGGTGCCGGAGGCGTTCAGCACCGTGGAGGCGAGCACCGAGCCGGACCACGTGGAGCCGTGGGTGTCCTGGGCGAGCGGGGCCTGGCCCTGCGTGCCGCCGTCGGTGAAGGCGAACCAGCCGCGATCGGCCACGGACGGGGGCACGCCCACGCCGATCCGGTCGCTGGCGAGCACGTCGGAGGAGGGCAGCTTGTTGGCCTCGCGGGCCTTCTTCGCGTCCACCTGGCACTTGGCCAGGACGTCCTGCTGCAGCGCCTTGCCGTCGTTGTAGCAGAACGGCTCCGAGGTGATCGACGTGCGGCCGACCGTCAGGGTGACGACGTTCTCCGGGGGCGCGCCCTGGCTGCTGGCGTACGCGATGGAACCGCCGACCGTGCCGGCGCCGATCACGACCACGGCGCCGATGGCGGCGATTGCACGGGTGCTGAGGCTCATGGGCAAGAGGCTACCGGGCTTTCGCGATCACGCGACGCGGGGGTGGCCGAGTCGCCGGAGCTATGCCACCCGTGGCCGAGCGGCCGGTCTGCGCATCCCCCCGACCTTGAAGAGCGACCGCAGCGTCCACAGCAGCATCATCGTCATCACCGCGGCCGCCAGCGCCAGGCCCAGCGTGGCGTTCAGCGGCAGCGAGATGCCGACCACGCCGCCCACCACCCAGCACAGCTGAAGGATCGTCTCCGACCGCGCGAAGGCGGACGTCCGCACCGACTCCGGCACGTCCCGCTGGATCACCGCGTCCAGCGCCAGCTTCCCCAGCGAGGCCGCCATGCCCGCGGTGGCCGCCACGATCGCCATCGTCAGCAGGGAGTACCAGAGCGCCGCCGCGGCCGACGCCACCGCGGCCAGCAGCAGCATCGCGGCCACCGTCGCCTCCGAACCGCGGGTCTTCAGCCACGAGCCGAACACCGACCCCAGCGCGTTGCCCACCCCCGCGGAGGCCGCCACGATGCCCAGCGCCGCCGTCTCCGGCACCCCGCTCACCGGATCCTTGCGGATCAGGAACGCCAGGAACATCACCAGGAAGCCCACCAGCCAGCGCAGCGAGGAGACCCCGCGCAGCGCCAGGATCACCGACGGGCCGACCGTCCGCAGGATCGCCTTGGACGACCGCGGCCCGTGCCCCTCGGCGTGCATCACCGCACGCTGCTCGCCCTTGGACGAGTCCACCTTGTGCGGCAGGTGAAACGCCATCAGCGTGCCGATCACGAACACCAGGAACGCGCCGCGCAGCGGCCACCCCGGCCCCGCCAGGTGCAGCAGCCCGCCCACCCCCGCCGCGACCATGGTCGCCAGCAGCCCGGCCAGCGTCACCCGCGAATTCGCCTTCACCAGCGACAACTGCGGCGGGAGCAGCCGCGGCACCACCACACTGCGCACCACCCCGTACGACTTGGACGCCACCAGCACGCCCAGCGCTTCGGGATAGAGCGCGATCCCCCCTCCGGCGATCGAACCGGCCATCGTCCAGGCCAGGATCGCCCGCGCCAGCATCGACATCGCCATCGCCGAACGGCGGCCGTTCGGCAGCTTGTCCAGCAGCGGGCCGATCACCGGGGCCAGCAGCGCGAACGGCGCCATGGTGATCAGCAGGTACAGAGCCACCCGGCCGCGGGCCTCGCCCGTCGGCACCGAGAAGAAGATGGTGGAGGCCAGCGCGATGGTGATCAGCATGTCGCCGAAGGAGTTCAGCGCATGCAGCTCGATCAGTTTCGCCAGACCCGACTCGCCGGCGCCCTTCGCCGAGGTCGCCCGCCGGATCCTGCGGCCGGTGCCGTGCACCACCCGCCCCGTCCGCACACCCGCCGCGGACGCCCCCCGCACCAGCGGGTTCTTCGGCCTGCCCGACTTCGGCGGAACCGCGCCGTCCGGCGCTTCGGAGGGAGCGCCGGCATCCCGTGGAGGCACAGCCCTCACCCCCGAGGGACCCTCCGGCTGCGGAGTGTCCACGCCGTGCTGCGAGGGGGTCTCGTCCTCCACATACGCCATCCTGCCCGAGAATGACCCGCCGTACGACTGTGACCCGGCGGAGGTTCCGCGACCTGCCGTGCGCCGCCCCGGACTGTGCCGAGGCACCGACCGGCGGGTAGCCTGCACTACGCGCGCACGGGGCGGGACGGACCGGGCGGGGCGGCGCGGCCGGTACCGGGGACTGACCCGGGTCGCGCAGAATGGAAGTGCCCCCTCGTACGGCTTCGGCGGCCTGCGGGGCACCACCCCGGACGGCCCAGGCCGTGCGCGGGACAACCGCCGGACAACAGGACTGGGAGAAATCGACGCCGTGAGCGCTGCGATGCGAAGCCGTACCCCCGACCGGCTCTGTGCCGAAGCCGTCGAACTCGCCCGCCAGGCCGCCGTCGAGATGGTCGGACCGGAGACCGTCGGCGCCCACCTCGGCGCCCGCGCCGAGGCCGACCGCGTCGTCACCCACACCTTCGAGTGCCTCGACGCCGCCTACCGCGGATGGCAGTGGGCGGTCACCGTCGCCCGCGCCCCGCGCGCCAAGAACGTCACCCTCGACGAGGTCGTGCTGCTCCCCGGCGACGACGCCGTCCTGGCCCCGCAGTGGGTGCCGTGGAGCGAGCGGCTGCGCCCCGGCGACATGGGCCCCGGCGACCTCCTCCCCACCGGCGCCGACGACCTGCGGCTGGAGCCCGGCTGGAGCGGCGAGGACGAGCCCGCCCCCAACTCCGCCATCAGCGAGGCCGCGGAGGAGGACGTCGTCCTCACCGACCCGCACATCCAGCCCGCCCCGGCCCGCGCCCGGATCGGCGCGGTCGCCGAGGAGCTCGGCCTCGCCCGGCCCCGGGTGCTCTCCCGGCTCGGCCTCCACCTCGCCGCCGAGCGCTGGGAGACCTCCTTCGGCCCGCAGACGCCGATGGCGCAGGCCGCCCCGGCCAACTGCGACACCTGCGGCTTCCTGATCCCGATCGGCGGCTCGCTCGGGCAGGCGTTCGGCGTGTGCGGCAACGAGTTCGGTCCTGCCGACGGCCAGGTCGTGGCCTTCGGCTACGGCTGCGGCGGCCACTCCGAGGCGGCCGTGCTGCCCGCCCCGCCCACCCCCTCCGAGCTGATCCTCGACGAGACCGTCGTCGAGCCCCTCGCCCTCCACCCCGACCGCACCGGCGGTTCCGTCGAACCCGACGCCCCCGCCGAAGAGCTCGGCCACGCCTGACGCACCCGGCGAGCGCCCGGGGGTGCCCCTCCAGCACCCCGCGCCCCCGGGGTGACCCGTCAGCGCCCCTGGGCCGGAGCTGTCCTCCCGACAGGGGAGAATGCGGACCGTACGCAGGGTGCAGACGGCGGAAGGCGGCAGGGCCAGTGGAGCCTCGGATCATCGGCGGTACGGACGGACGGGCGGCGGACGTCTTCGACACGGCGGGCCTGCGCCACCGCGTCCTGGAGGCATGGACCGCCGCCCCCGCACGCTTCCGTGAGGACGCCAACGCCGAGGAGGAACTCGCCCTCGGCGGTTACCGAGACCGCCTGATCGTCGAGCTAGCCCAGAACGCGGCCGACGCCGCGGCCCGCGCCGGCACCGCCCCCGGCCGCCTGCGGCTGATCCTCCGCGACGGCGTGCTCGCCGCCGCCAACACCGGCGCCCCGCTGGACGCCACCGCGGTGGAGTCGCTCTCCACCCTCCGCGCCTCCGCCAAGCGTTCCGAGGACGCCCGCGCGGTCGGCCGCTTCGGCGTCGGCTTCTCGGCCGTCCTCGCCGTCACCGACGAGCCGGCCGTGCTGTCCTCGCACGGCTCGGTCCGCTGGTCCCTGTCGGAGGCGTACGCGCTGACCGAGGCCCGTTCGCAGCTGGCCGAGGAACTGCGCCGCCGCGAGGGCCACGTCCCGCTGCTGCGGCTGCCCTTCCCTGCGGAGGGCGCGGCCCCGGACGGCTACGACACGGTCGTGGTGCTGCCGCTGCGCGACGCCGCGGCCGAGGACCTGACCCGCCGTCTGCTCGCCGAGATCGACGACGCGCTGCTGCTCACCCTGCCCGGCCTGGCCGAGGTCGTGGTGGAGACGCCGGACGGCGCCCGCACGCTGACCCGGTCCGCGGACGCCCCGCGCCCGGACGGCATCACCACCGTCACCATCACCGACGGCGACCGCGCCACCGTCTGGCAGACCGTCGGCGCCGAGGGAACCGTCGCGGCGGAGCTGCTCGCCGACCGCACCACCGAGGAGCGCGCCCGCCCGTACTGGTCGGTGACCTGGGCCGTCCCGGTCTCCGACACGGGCGTGCCGCAGCAGATGCGGACCACCCCGGTGGTGCACGCGCCGACGCCGAGCGACGAGCCGCTGGGCGTGCCCGCGCTGCTGATCGCCGGCTACCCGCTGGACTCCACCCGCCGGCACGTCGCGCCCGGCCCGCTCACCGACTTCCTCACCGAGCGCGCCGCCGACGCCTACGCCGACCTGCTGCGGGCCCGCGGCGCGGACCTCGGCTCGCTGTCCCTGGTGCCGGGCCGGCTCGGCCACGGCGCGCTGGACAACGCGCTGCGCGCCGCGATCCTCGGCCGGCTGCCCGGCACGCCGTTCCTGCCGCACCCCGGCCCGGTCGAGGACGGCACCCCGGCGCTGCGGCCGCGCGACGCGACGCTGCTGGAGGGCGCCGACACCTCGGTGGTGGCCGCACTGGCACCGATCTTCCCCGGCCTGCTGCCGGCCGGCCTGGAGCGCCGCCCGGAGCTGCGCGCCCTGGAGGTGCGGCGGGTGCCGCTGGCCGAGGTGGTCGACCAGCTCGGCGGCCTGGAGCGCGAGCCCGCCTGGTGGCGCAACCTGTACGCGGCACTGGCGGGGGCCGACCCGGAGGCGCTGGGCGCGCTGCCGGTGCCGCTGGCCGACGGCCGTACCGTCACCGGCCCGCGCCGGGTGCTGCTGCCCTCGGACCCGGCGGACTGGGCGGGCTACGAGGGGTACCCGGACACCCTGGCGGAGGCGCTCGTCCTGCTGGACCTGCGCCTGGCCCACCCGGAGGCGGCGCACCCGCTGCTCGCCAAGCTCGGCGCGGCGACCGCGACCCCGGCCGGGGTGCTGGACACCCCGGAGGTCCGGGCCGCCGTCGCCCGCTCGCTGGAGGTCGGCGAGGACGACTTCGACGCCGCCGTGGACCTCGCGGACGCCGTGCTGGCACTGGTCAGGGCCGCGGAGGCGACTCCGGGCGACCACCCGTGGCTGGCCCGGCTGGCGCTGCCGGACGACGAGGGCGAGCTGACCCGGGCCGGCGAGCTGATCATCCCGGACACCCCGCTCGCCGACCTGGCCCGCGAGGGCGACGCCGCCTTCGTGGACGAGGACCTGCTGGAGCGCTGGGGCCCCGAGGTGCTGGCCGCGGCCGGTGCGCTGGCCGCGTTCGTGCTGGTCCGCGCCGAGGACGTGGTCCTCGACCCGGACGACCTGGAGCGGCTGGACCCGACCGCCCCCGCCGACCGGGCGGTCGGCGGCTCCCCGACCGGCCTGATCGACGAGGCGCCGGACGGCCTCGCCGAGTGGTGCGAGGACGCCCTGGAATCCCTGCACGCCGACGACAGCGGCGAGCTCGGCGTGCCGCCGGTCGCCGCCGAACTGCTCGCCGTGCGGGACCTGGACCTGGTCGACGACTCGGCCTGGCCGGAGGCGCTGGCGGTGCTGGCCCGCCCGCCGTACCGGGACGCCGTGGTCAACCCGGTGCGGACGCTGCTGCCGGACGGCAGGTACGTCGACCTGCCGCCGTACACCGCCTGGTGGCTGCGCGACCACCCGGTGCTGGACGGCCGCGAGCCCGCAGGCCTGCGCGCGGCGGGTGCGGACCCGCTGCTGCGCGGCCTGTACGACGAGGCCCGTACCACCCTGGACGAGCAGTTCCTGCACGCCCTCGGGGTGCGGACCACGCTGGCCGCGCTGCTGGCCGAGCCGCACGGCCCGGAGGAACTGCTGGACCGCCTGGTCGACGACGCCTCCGAGGTCACCCACCGCCAGCTGCACGGCATCCACACCCAGCTGGCCGCGCTGCCCGCCGAGCGCGTCGAACCGCTGGACGTCGTCCGGGCGCTGGCCCCGCTCGACCCGGAGACCGGCCGCCGTCCCGACACCACGGTGGTCGTGGACGCCTCGCAGGCGGTCGTCGCGGACGCCCCCGACCTGGTGGAGCTGCTGCACGACCACGCGGTGCTGCCGGTCGCCCCCGAGCTGGCCGTGGCGCTCGCCGAGCGGCTGCACGTGTCGCTGGCCAGCGAGGTGGCCGGCGGCCGGGTGCTGTCCGAGGGCGTGCTGCACCGCGTTCCGGCGGTGGTCCGCGAACTGCTGCCGGGCTGCCCGGCCGCGTACGAGGAGCACGAGGAGCTGCTGGTGGTCGGCCCGGACGGCGAGGAGGCGAACGTCGACTGGCGCTGGGACACCGCCGCCGACACCCCCGAGGTGCCGTACGCCCCGGAGGAGGCCGAGTCCGGCGACGAGGACGACGAGTTCGAGGTACCGCCGGTTCCGGGCCTGCTGCACGCGGCCACCCCGGAGGGCCTGGCCGCCGGTCTCGCCTGGTCGGTCGGCCAGTGGCACCGCCGCTTCGAGATCCTCGCCGCCCTGGCCGAGCCGGACCGCGCCTACGAACTGCTGAACGCCCGCGACTACGAGTCCTGACCGGCCCGGCCGGGGGCGGCGGTCAGCCGCCGTCCCCGGCCGGTTCGGAGCGCAGCACGATCACCCGCCAGCTGATCTCCAGCAGTACGCCCGCGATCCCGGCGATGATCACGCCGATCCACGGGTCGCGGACGCCCGCCAGCTGCAGCTGGAAGAAGTCGGACAGCCACGGCACCACCAGCACCAGGGCGAAGGCCCCGCCCATCGCCCCGATGAGCAGCAGCCGCCACCACGAGTACGGCCGGGCGACGATCGCCAGCACCCACATCGCGACCAGGAAGAGCGTCAGCGTCGCCACGCTGGTGTCGGCCTCCAGGTCGGTGCCGTTGTTGGCGCGCGCCAGCATGTACGCGGTGAAGGTGGCCGTGCCGGCGATCACCCCGCCCGGCACGGCGAACCGCAGCACCCGCCGGACGAAGCCGGTGCGGGCCCGCTCGTTGTTCGGCGCCAGCGCGAGGAAGAACGCCGGCACGCCGATGGTCAGGGTGGACAGCACGGTGGAGTGCCGCGGCAGGAACGGGTACGGCACATGGGTGAAGACCACCAGCAGGGCGAGCAGCACCGAGTAGACGGTCTTCACCAGGAAGAGGTTGGCGACCCGTTCGATGTTGCCGATCACCCGCCGCCCCTCGGCGACCACCGACGGCAGGGTGGCGAAGGAGTCGTCGAGCAGGACGATCTGGGCGACCGCCCGGGTGGCGTCGCTGCCGGTGCCCATGGCGACGCCGATGTCGGCGTCCTTCAGGGCGAGCACGTCGTTGACGCCGTCCCCGGTCATCGCCACGGTGTGCCCGCGCGACTGGAGGGCGCCGACCAGGTCGCGCTTCTGCGCGGGGGTGACCCGGCCGAAGACGGACGTCCGGTCGGCGGTGTCGGCGAAGGCCGTCTCGTCGTCGCGGGGCAGCGTCCGGGCGTCCACCGGGTCGTCGGCGCCGGGCAGCCCGAGGTGGGCGGCGACCGCGCCGACGGCCACCGCGGCGTCCCCGGAGATCACCTTGGCCCGGACCCGCTGCTGCTCGAAGTAGCGCAGGGTGTCGGCGGCGTCGGCGCGCAGCCGCTGCTGCAGCACCACCAGGGCGCACGGCTCCAGCCGGGCCGCCGGGTCCGGGGCGTCCAGCGGTAGCGGGGAGCGGCCGAGCAGCAGTACCCGCAGGCCGCGCGCGCCGAGCCCGTCCGCCTCGGCCAGCGCCGGGTGCCCGGCGGGGAGCAGCACGTCGGGGGCGCCGAGCAGCCAGCTGGCCTCGCCGCCCTGCGGTTCGGCGAGCCGGGCCGCGCTCCACTTGCGGGCGGAGGAGAACGGCACCGCCTCGACCACCCGCCAGCGGCCGTCCGGGGGCGGCCCGTAGGCGTCGATCACGGCCTTCATCGAGGGGTTCGGCCGGGCGTCGGCGCCGCCGAGCGCGCCGAGCACCTCGCCGAGCGGTCCGGCGCCGGGCCCGGGGCTGCCGTCGGCGAGCGGCCGCAGCTCCAGCAGGTCCATGCCGCCCTCGGTGAGGGTGCCGGTCTTGTCCAGGCACACCGTGTCGACCCGGGCCAGACCCTCGATCGCGGGCAGCTCCTGCACCAGGCACTTCTTGCGGCCGAGCCGCACCACGCCGATCGCGAAGGCCACCGAGGTCAGCAGCACCAGCCCCTCCGGCACCATCGGCACGATGCCGGCCACCATCCGGCGGACGGCCTCCTGCCAGTCGTGCCGTTCCACGGCGAGCTGGCTGACGATCAGCCCGATCGCGGTGGGCACCAGCAGCCAGGTGATGAACTTGAGGATCTCGTTGATGCCGCTGCGCAGCTCGGAGCGGACGAGGGTGAAGCGGCTGGCCTCCTCGGCGAGCTGGGCCGCGTACGCCTCCCGGCCGACCTTGGTGGCGGTGAACGCGCCGGAGCCGGCGACCACGAAGCTGCCGGACATCACCTGGTCGCCGGGGCGTTTGAGGACGGCGTCGGGCTCGCCGGTGAGCAGCGACTCGTCGATCTCCAGGCCGTCGGCCTCGGTGACCGCGCCGTCCACCACCACCTTGTCGCCGATGCCGAGCAGCACGGTGTCGTCGAGCACGATCTCGGCGGTGGCCACGGACTGCTCGGTGCCGTCCCGGCGGACCTGCGGGCGGGCCTCGCCGATCAGCGCGAGGCTGTCGAGGGTCCGCTTGGCGCGCAGCTCCTGGACGATGCCGATCGCGGTGTTGGCCACGATGACCAGGCCGAACAGACCGTCCTGGATCGGGCCGACGACCAGGATGATGGCGAACATCACGCCGATGATCGCGTTGAAGCGGGTGAAGACGTTGGCCCGGACGATCTCGCGGACGGAGCGGCTGGAGCGGACGGGGACGTCGTTGACCTGGCCGCGGGCGACCCGCTCGGCGACCTCGGCCGCCGTGAGCCCGCCCCGACGCCCTGGCGGTCCCGGGTGTCCTGCCTCGGCCATGCCCTCCGCGGGATGCGTCATGGCACCGACTCTAGGTGGGCACCCGGTCGGGTGCCGCCCTGCCGGGGGAGCGGTCAGTCCAGACGAGTGGCGGGGCCCTCGGCGGTCTCGGCCTCGGCGGCGCGGGCGCGGCGGATGGCGTCCCGGCGGGACCGGCAGTACCAGAGGCCGATCAGCCCCAGCAGGCCGCCGGAGAGGCAGATCCACGGCCAGGTGCCGTGGTCGTGGGCCTCGAGGGTGCTCTTGAAGGGCAGCAGGGCGAGGAAGGCGACGAACCACAGCACCGTGCCGCCGCCGACGATGGCGACGTCGTTGGCCTCCAGGGGCGGGGGCGAGGGGCGCAGCGGGGTCTTCGGCATGGCCCCTAGGGTACGGGGCGGCCGGGCGACGACAGCGGGGTGGCGGCCCCGCACCACCGATTCCGTCGCGGACAGCCGTAAGGGGCAATGCTCTACGCGCGAAGATGGCGTGTGCACGAGCGGAAACTCATACTTGTGCTTCCGGTTGCTGCTACGCGCGTCATTCCGATGCCCCCAGGCCGCCGGCGGACCAGGTCAGCGCTGCCCCCGGTCCCTCCTCCCGTGCCCCCACCCGACGAGGACCCCCGCATGTCTCCGCAGGCCCAGTCGACGCCCGTGCTCGACGAGACCTCCGCGCCCTCCGCCTCCCCCAGGCCCCCGGCCGGCCCGCTCGACCGCTTCTTCCGGATCACCGAGCGCGGCTCCACGCTGCCCCGGGAGATCCGCGGCGGCATCGCCACCTTCTTCACCATGGCCTACATCCTGGTGCTGAACCCGATCATCCTGGCCAACGCCACGGACATGACCGGCGCGCACCTGGACAGCGGGCAGCTGGTCACCGCGACCGCCCTCACCGCGGGCCTCACCACCCTGCTGATGGGCGTCGTCGGCAACGTGCCGATCGCCCTCGCGGCCGGCCTCGGCGTCAACAGCATCGTCGCCCTCCAGCTCGCCCCGCGGATGACCTGGGCCGAGGCGATGGGCATGGTCGTCCTCGCGGGCCTCGCCATCCTCGTCCTGGTCGCCACCGGCCTGCGCGAGCGGGTGATGAACGCGGTGCCGCTCGGCCTGCGCAAGGCCATCGCGATCGGCATCGGCCTGTTCATCGCCCTGATCGGCCTGGTCGACGCCGGCTTCGTCAGCCGCATCCCGGACGCCGCGCACACCACCGTCCCGCTGCAGCTCGGCGGCAGCGGCCACCTGACCGGCTGGCCGGTGCTGGTCTTCGTGCTCGGCCTGGTGCTCACCCTCGTGCTGCTGGTCCGCAAGGTGCCGGGCGCGATCCTGATCGGCATCGTCGCCGCCACCGCGGTCGCCCTGGTGATCGAGCAGGTCGCCGGCCTCGGCCAGGGCTGGGGCCTCACCGTGCCGACCTGGCCCGGCAGCCCGGTCGCCGCCCCCGACTTCGGCCTGGTCGGCGAGGTCGACCTGTTCGGCGGCTTCCACCACGCCGGCGCGCTCACCGGTGCGCTGTTCGTCTTCACCGTCCTGATGTCCTGCTTCTTCGACGCGATGGGCACCATCCTCGGCGTCGCCGACGAGGCGCACCTGCTGGACGGGAAGGGCGACCTGCCGGGCATCAACAAGATCCTCATGGTGGACGGCATCGCCACCGCCGCCGGCGGCGCCACCTCCTGCTCCGCCAACACCTGCTACGTCGAGTCCACCGCGGGCGTCGGCGAGGGCGCGCGGACGGGCTTCGCCTCGATCGTCACCGGCGCGCTGTTCCTGCTGGCGCTCTTCCTCACCCCGGTCGCCACCATGGTCCCCGCGCAGGCGGCCACCCCGGCGCTGGTCGCCGTCGGCTTCCTGATCCTGGCCAACTCGATCAAGGAGATCGACTGGGCCGACCACACCATCGCGATCCCGGCCTTCCTGACCATCGTCCTGATGCCGTTCACCTACTCCATCACCAACGGCCTCGGCATGGGTTTCATCGCCTTCTGCGTGCTGCGCCTGGCCGCAGGCCGGGGCCGCGAGGTGCCGGTGGCGATGTACGCGGTGTCCGCGGTGTTCGCCTTCTACTACCTGATGCCGGCGCTCGGCCTGCTCTGATCCGCGCCGCAGCCGACGGGCCCTCCCCCGACACCGGGGAGGGCCCGTCGGCGTTCCCGGGCCGGCGTGCGGGCAGCCGGGGGAGGCGCAGAGCAGCGCACAAGGGGGCGTGCGGGTGGCGATCCGGCGTCGATTCGACGAAGGGGGCGCGTGTTCGGGGCGGGTGTTGTGCAAGGCATGGCGACACGCCCCGATCTGGCAACTTGCGTGTGCATGACCATGCTTGGATGGCCGAATCCCGCCGTGCGGCAGCCCGGACCCCCGACCCGGACGCCCCGCCCCGGTGCCGCGGGCAGCGTGCCCGGGTAGGCAGTCGGGCACCCGGAGCCGACCGGACGGGCCATCCCCCCACAACCGCTGACATGTCGTCGGAGGGCCACCTTGCGCATCCTGCTGGTCGCCAGCGCCTTCAACAGCCTCACCCAGCGCGTCCACACCGAGCTGCGCGGCCGCGGCCACACCGTGGCCGTCGAGCTCGCCCTGGGCGACGAACCCGTCCGCGCCGCCGTGAGCGGCTTCGCCCCCGATCTCGTCCTCGCCCCGATGCTCACCCGGGCCGTGCCCGAGGACGTGTGGAGCCGGCACACCGTGCTGATCGTCCACCCCGGCCCCAAGGGCGACCGCGGCCCTTCCTCCCTCGACTGGGCCATCCACGAGGGCGCCGAGGAGTGGGGCGTCACGGTGCTCCAGGCCGTCGCCGAGATGGACGCCGGCCCGATCTGGGCCTCCGTCCCCTTCACCCTGCCGCCCTGCGGCAAGAGCGAGGCCTACCGCAACGAGGTCGCCGACGCCGCCCTGGAGGCCGTCCTGCTCGCCGTCGAGCGGTACGAGAGCGGCTGGTTCGAACCGGAGCCGCTCGACTACACCCGCTGGGACGTCCGCGGCCGCCTGCGGCCCTACCACGCCCAGGAGTACCGCCGGATCGACTGGGCCCGCGACGACACCGCCACCGTGCTGCGCAAACTCCGCTCCGGCGACTCCCAGCCGGGCGTCCTCGACGAGCTGTACGGCCGCGAGTACTTCCTGCACGGCGGCCACCCCGAGGACGTGCTGCGCGGCGCGGCCGGCGCCGTCCTCGCCACCCGCGAGGGCGCGGTCTGCCGCGCCACCGCCGACGGCGCCGTGTGGATCCCGCAGCTGCGCCCGCGCCGCACCCCCGGCGGCCCGGCCACCTTCAAGCTGCCCGCCGCCCAGGTGCTCGGCGACCTCCTCGCCGGGGTGCCCGAGGTGCCCGTCACCCCCTACGACGCGGCCCGCCGCACCACCTGGTCCCAACTGCGCTACCGCGAGCACGCCGGCGTCGGCTACCTCGAATTCGCCTTCCCCGGCGGCGCGATGAGCACCGAGCAGTGCCGCCGCCTGCTCGCCGCCTACCGGGAGGCCTGCACCCGGCCCACCGGCGTCGTCGTGCTCGGCCCCGCCCGGGACTTCTACTCCAACGGCATCCACCTCAACACCATCGAGGCCGCCGCCGACCCCGCCGAGGAGTCCTGGCAGAACATCAACGCCATGGACGACCTGGTCGAGGCGGTCCTCACCACCACCGACAAGGTCACCGTCTCGGCGCTGGCCGGCAACGCCGCGGCCGGCGGCATGATGCTCGCCGCCGCCGCCGACGAGGTCTGGTGCCGGGCCTCCGCCGTGCTCAACCCGCACTACCGGCTGATGGGCCTGTACGGCTCCGAGTACTGGACGTACACGCTGCCCCGCCGGGTCGGCGAGGAGAACGCCCGCCGGCTCACCGCCGCCGCACTGCCGGTGGGCGCCCGGGAGGCCGGGGAGATCGGGCTGGTCGACCGCGTCCGGCGCGGCAGTGCCGGAGAGTTCCGCCGCTGGGTGGAACGGGAGGCCGCAGCGATCGCCGCCTCGCCCGAACTCGGCACCCGGCTGCTGGAGAAGAAGCGCCGCCGGGCCGCGGACGAGGCCGAGAAGCCGCTCTCCGCCTACCGCGCGGAGGAACTGGCGCACATGCGGCGCAACTTCACCGCCCCGGACGAGCCCTACCACCGCCTGCGGCGGGACTTCGTCCACAAGGTCTGCCCCACCGCCACCCCGGAACACCTGCGGGGCTGAGGCTCCCCGCCGGGGCGTGGGGGCCACCCAGGGGCGTGGGGAACTGCGCCCCTGGGCGGCCCGACCGGTTCAGTAGCGGGGCTGGTCGTCGGGCTGGGGGCCGGACCAGGCCGGGACGATGCGGCCCGAGACCGGGGCGGAGGCCGTGGGCCGGGCCCGCCGGCCGCTGCGCTGGCCGAAGGCGCCCTGGCCGTACGGGGAGCCGAGGTCGTCCTGCCGGGACCCCGCGCCCTGCAGCGGCCACTCCGGCCAGTCGTCCGGCGCCCGGCGGGCGGCCTTCTTCGGCGGCAGCGGTGCGGCCGGGCCGGTCAGCACGGGCTGCGAGCGGTGCTGCTTGCTCGGTGCCACCGCGAAGGCCAGGGCGCTGATGAAGACGTAGGTGCCGAAGCCGACCGCCAGCGGGAAGACGAACTGCAGCGCGACCGGACCGGACGGGGTGCGGTCGGTGTCGGTGAGGTGCACCGAGACCGCGAGCATGCCGGTGAAGTGCATCGCGCAGACGGCCACGCCCATCACCGGGGAGGCCGCCATGACGGCCGCGGTCCCCTTGATGTTCAGCGCCGCCCACAGTGCGGCGGTCGCGGCGAGGACGGCGATCGCGACGGAGGCGCCGACCAGCACGGGGTCGTAGCTCAGCCGGCCGGGCAGCTGTACCGCGGCCATGCCCATGTAGTGCATCGCCGCGACGCCGAGGCCGGTGGCCACGCCGCCGACCAGCAGGGCGCTCCGCGACCGGGTGCTGTGGCCGACGGTGAAGAGGCCGATGCCGACGAAGCCGATGGCGACCAGCAGGCTGGCCAGGGTCAGCGGGACGTTGTAGCGGATCTCGGCGCCGCTCACGGCGAAGCCGAGCATGGCGACGAAGTGCATGCTCCAGATGCCCCCGCCGAGCGAGACCGTCCCGAGCAGCAGCCAGTTGCGCTTGGAGCGCCCCTCGGCGAGCAGGGCCCAGCGGGTACTGCGCAGGGCGACCAGGGCGCCGAGGCAGGCGATGAGGTACGAGGACGCCGGTGTCACCCAGCCGTAGACAGCGTGGTGGATGTGACCCAAGAGGACTCCCGGGACGGAGTGGGGGTGCACAGTGCCGGCGTGCTGTGTTCCTGACAACAGCGAACCCTAGCCACCCCCTCCGCTCGTGGGCAACGCCGGGAGATTCGGTGAACTCGCAGGTCAGTAGCGGTACTTCACGTTAGGGGCAAGATCTCGTCACCGGAGATTGACGCGATGTCCCGCCCACCTCCGCATGGCGCCGGCGGGTGGGCGGCCGGGCCTCGTAAAGGATTTTCCTTAGAAAGGGTAATGACGTAGGCTAATGACCATGCCCGAGATGTCCGAGGACGATCTTGCAGCGATCAGCCAGCTGCGCTCGTCCACGATGCGCCTTGCCCGTCGGCTGAGACACCAGCGTGTCGAGGAGTCGCTGAGCCCCACCGAGATGGGGGTGCTCGGCACCCTGGCGCGCTGCGGCAAGGCAACCCCTGGCGAGCTCGCCCGGCGCGAGCACGTCCAGCCGCCGTCCATGACGCGGATCATCGCGATGCTGGAGGAGAAGGGGCTGGTGCGGCGCGAGCCGCACCCGGACGACCGCCGCCAGGTGGTCGTCAGCAGCACCGAGCAGGCCGAGGCGATCCTCATGGAGAGCCGGCGGCGGCGGAACGCCTGGCTGGCCGAACTGGCCGAAGGGCTGACCGAGGAGGAATGGGCGCTGGTCCGCGCGGCGGCACCGGCGCTCTACAAGCTCGCGCACCTCTGACGAGCACGACATCCCACGGCACCGAACGAAGGAGTACCGCATCACCGCAGGACACATCCGCGACACCAGTCGCGCGGCGACGCACCTGCCCGTCGCCGCGCCCCGAGGGGAGAACACCTTGACACCGCCGGCCGCAGCCAGCGCCGCCGCCACCCGTACCGACGACCTCACCGCAGAGCCCGCAGCCGACCGCGCTGCGACCGCCGAGAGCCAGGCGCCCGCACCCGTGGGCCTGCCCGGCACCGGCGACGACGACCCCGACGAACGCACCGCGGCGGCCACCACCGCCGCACCCCGCCCCGCAACGGGCAGCCCCACCGGGGCACGCTTCACCCGGCCCGGGGGGATGTTCTCCTCCCTCCGCATCCGCAACTACCGCTACTACTTCGCCGGCCAGGTGGTCTCCAACACCGGCACCTGGATGCAGCGCATCGCCCAGGACTGGCTGGTGCTGAGCCTCACCGGCAGCCCGTTCGCGGTCGGTGTGACCACCGCGATGCAGTTCCTGCCGATGCTGCTGCTGGGTCTGTGGGGCGGCGTCCTCGCCGACCGGCTGCCCAAGCGCCGGCTGCTGCTCGCCACCCAGGGCGCCATGGGCCTGCTCGCCGCCGGCCTCGCCGTACTGACCGTCACCGGCACCGTGACCGCCGGCCTCGTGTACGTCTTCGCGCTGCTGCTCGGCCTGGTCACCGTGGTCGACAACCCGACCCGGCAGGCCTTCGTCAGCGAGATGGTGCCCGCCCGCGACCTGCCCAACGCGGTCAGCCTGAACGCCGCCAACTTCCAGACCGCCCGCCTGGTCGGCCCGGCCGTCGCCGGTCTGCTGATCGCCGCGGTCGGCAGCGGCTGGGCGTTCGCGGTGAACGCACTGTCCTTTGCCGCCGTCATCGGCGGCCTGCTGGCGATGCGGGAGAGCGAACTGCGCCCGACCGCACCGGTCGCCCGGCAGCGCGGCCAGCTCCGCGAGGGCCTGCGCTACGTCCGGGAACGGCCCGAGCTGCTGTGGCCGATGGTGCTGGCCGGCTTCATCGGCACCTTCGGGTTCAACTTCCCGACCCTGCTGTCCGGCTTCGCCTACGACACCTTCCGGGTCGGTGCGGGCGAGTACGGCCTGCTCAACACCGCGATGGCCGTCGGCTCGCTGACCGGTGCTCTGCTGGCCGCGCGGCGCGGCGCCCCCAGGCTGCGCCGGCTGGTCGGCGCCGCCGTGGCCTTCGGCACCCTGGAGGTCCTGGCCGCGTTCGCGCCCGGCTACTGGACCTTCGCGGCCCTGCTCATGCTGATCGGCGTCTTCGGCCTGACCTTCAACACCTCGGTCAACGCCGCCCTCCAGCTGGGCGCCGAGCCCGCCGTCCGCGGCCGGGTGATGGGCCTGCTGGTGCTGGTCTTCACCGGCGGCACCCCGATCGGCGCCCCGCTGGTCGGCTGGGTCACCGCCGCGTACGGGCCGAGGCTCGGCCTGCTCGCCTGCGGCCTGGTGTCGGCCGCCGCCGCGGGCGTGGTCGCCGTGGTACTGGCCCGCGCCGCCGACCTGAAGGTCCGCGTCGACCTGCACCCCGGTGCGGGCGGCCGGGTGGTGGCGGTGGTGCCGCGGACCCTGCCCAGGAAGGACCTCGCCACCGCCTGCTGAGCGGCCCGCCGGCCCGGCTGGCCCGCACCGCGCGGGTGCGGGCCGGCCGGGCCGTGCGTCAGACCCGGATCGCCAGGATCTGCCCCGGCCACGGCCCGCCCGGCTGGGCCGCCTCGAAGGCGTCGGTGGGGGTGAACCCCAGCCGCTCGTACTGGGCGACCAGCTTGCCGTCGTCGCCCGCGTAGCAGTCGACCCGCAGCAGGCCGATGCCGCGGCGGCGGGCCTCCTCGACGGCGTCCGCGACCAGGGCCGCACCGATCCCGGAGCCGGCCCGGCTGCGGTCGGTGACCAGCAGCCGGACGTACAGCTCCCGCTCGCCGGCCGCGGTGGCGTACTCCGGGGCCTCCTCGGCGAGCACGCAGACGCCCACCGTGCGCCCGTCGGCGTCCTCGGCGGCGCGCAGCAGGTGGTCGCCGGCGTAGCGGTGGATGCGCTCCACCGCGGCCCAGGCTCGTCCACGGCTGGTCGCCCCACTGGCCGGTCCGGCCGCGGGCGGCCAGCCAGGCCACCGCGGCGTCGAGCAGGGCGAGGGTGTCGGCCGCGTCCTCGGGGCCTCCCGTTCTGATCTTCATACGGACGGTTCTAGTCGCCGAACACCGCCACGGGAAGGGGGCCTGCGGGGAAGATGGGGCGCATGAGGCTCTTTGTGGCGGTCAACCCGCCGAGTGAGGCGGTGCAGGAACTGGTCGACGCGGCGGCCCCCGTCCGGGAGCTGCCCGGCGCGGAACGGCTGCGCTGGAGCGGCATCGAGGGCTGGCACCTCACCCTGGCCTTCCTCGGGGAGGTACCGGTCACCGACGTCCCCGAACTGGAGGCGGTGCTCGCCCGGACGGCCGGTGAGCACGGCGCGCACCGGCTGCGGCTGGCCGGCGCGGGCACCTTCGGCGACCGGGTGCTGTGGGCGGGCGTGGACGGCGAGGTGTGGGCGCTGCGGCGGCTCGCCGAGGCCGTCCGCGGCGCCGTCGGCGACGTGGGCATCGAGACCGACCAGTACGGCTTCCACCCGCACCTCACGCTGGCCAGGGCCGGGTCGAGCCGCGGCCGCCGCCGCGCCGAGCAGCGGGTGGCCGCCTCCGAACTGCAGCACCTCGCGGCCGGCCTGGACGGCTTCCGCGGGCTGGAGTGGGAGGCCGCCGAGATACACCTCATGCACAGCGAGACCGGCTTCGGCCCCTCCCGCTACCGCAGCCTCGGCACCTGGCCCCTGGCCCGCTGGGAAGCGGCCTGACGGGGTTGCCCGCCCTTCAGCCCAGGTCCGGGGCGGGGCGGAGTTCGACCTTGCGTGGGCGGGCGTCCCCGAGCTCGAGGAGGGCGATCTCGTTGCGGCCCGGGCGCAGCAGCGGCTGCGGGCAGTACAGCGTGGTCTGCGGGCCCCTGACGTCGTACCGGCCCAGCAGGAAGCCGTTCACCCACAGGAGGCCGTGCACGCCGCCCGGTACGGCGAGGAAGGCGTCACCGGTGGACTCCAGGACGAGCACCCCCCGGGCCAGGCGCTCGCCGTCCGCCGCGCCCCCGTCCGCCTCGGGGCCGAACTCCGCGTCCGGCAGCGGGTCCAGCCGCAGTGCCTCGGCCTGCCAGCCGTGCAGGTACTGCCGCTCGTGCCGGACGCCGTCGAGCCCCTTGGTCTCGCCGACCTGCGGGCCGTAGTTGACCCGGCCGAGCGACTCCACCAGCAGTTCCACGGTGACCCCGCCCGGTACGGCCGTTTCCGGCTGCGGGATGCCGCGCTCCAGCGCGGCCGCCCGTACGCCGTCCACCCGGAGCACCGCCCGGTCGCGCAGGCCCTCCACGGTGAGCGGGAGCTCCGGGCGTCCGGCCGGCACCCGGGTGCGGTAGCGGACCAGCCCGTGCTCCAGGCCGAGTTCCTCGAACAGCGGCGGCACCGGGGCGTGGACGGCCTCCCCGAAGGGCAGCGGGGCCGTCTCGGCGAGCTCCACGACCGCCGCCCCCAGCACCGGCGGCAGCTTGGGCAGGGCGGGCTCCCGGTCGTCGAGGAAGCGCGCCTCGTCGGGGTGCGCGGCGGCGAACTCCGCCAGCACCTCGCGGAACAGCGCGAACTTGGCGGTCGGCGCCCCCCGCTCGTCCAGCGGTGCGTCGTAGTCGTAGGAGGTGGTGGCCGGCTGGTACGGCGAGTGCGTCCACCCGGTCGAGTTGAACGGCGGGTCGGCGTGGTTGGCGCCCGCGCCGGTGCCGAAGTTGGTGCCGCCGTGCGCCATGTAGAGGTTGACCGAGCCGCCCGCGGCGAGGATGCGGCGCAGCGTGTCGGCCGCGTCCGCGGCGCCGCGGGTGTGGTGCCGCTCGCCCCAGTGGTCGAACCAGCCGTTCCAGAACTCCATGCAGAACGGCGGGTCATCGGGCCGGTGCCGGTGCAGTGCGGCGAAGGCCTCCTCGGGCGCGGAGCCGAAGTTCACGGTGGCCAGCACGCCGGGCAGCGTCCCGCCGGTCAGCATGTGGTCCTCCGGCCCGTCGGAGGTGAACAGCGGGACGGTCACCCCGCGCCGGACCAGCCCCTCGGCGAGGTGACGCAGGTAGACCGCGTCGCTGCCGAAGGAGCCGTACTCGTTCTCCACCTGCACCATCAGCACGTTCCCGCCGCGGTCCACCTGCCGTTCCACCACGGCCGGCAGCACCTCGTCGAAGTAGGCGTCCACCGCGGCCAGGTACTCCGGGTCGGAGGTCCTGGCCCGCCGCCCCACCCGGGCGGTGAGCCAGCCGGGCAGCCCGCCGTTGTCCCACTCGGCGCAGATGTACGGGCCGGGCCGGACGATCGCCCACAGCCCCTGCCGTGCCGCCTCGTCCAGGAAGGCGCCCAACTCGGCCGTCCGCCCGAACCTGCCGGGCGCGGGTTCGTGGAGGTTCCACGGGACGTACGTCTCCACGGTGTTCAGGCCCATCGCGCGGACGGCGGCCAGCCGCTGCGGCCACTGCTCGGGGCGGGTGCGGAAGTAGTGCACGGCACCCGACAGGATGCGCAGCGGGCGGCCGTCGAGCCGGAACCCGGCCCGGTCGTAGGTCAGCATGCCCACCAGCCTGCAGGAACGCTCCGCCCCCGGCCATGGACAAAACCCGGTGAGGTGTTGGACTGTCGTCGCCGGAGGTGAGCGGTGCAGCGCTGGTGGCACTACCTGACACCCGGCCCGGCCCAGGCGGCGACCGGGCTGGCCTGCCTGGGCGTCGGCATGCAGCGCGGCCGGCTGCCCGTGGTCGGCCCGCGCACCCTGGACCGCTGGGTCGCGGTCGTGGTCACCTCCGGCAGCGGCTGGTACACCGCCCGGGACGGCTCCCGCCGCCCGGTGGCGGCGCCCTCGGTGCTGTGGCTGCGGCCCGGTGTGCCGCACCACTACGCGCCGGACGGCGGCGGCTGGTCCGAGTCCTTCGTCGACTTCACCGGCCCCGGCCTCGCCGGCTACGCCGAGCTCGGCCTGCTGCCGCAGGAGGACCTCGTCCCGCTGCTCGCCGCCGACTCCGCCCAGCGGGTGGTCGCCCGGATCGCCGGGGCCTGCCGCCGCGGCGGCCCGCTGGTCGACGCCGAGGCCGGCGCGGCGGTGCACGAGCTGCTGGTCGAGCTGCACCGGCAGCGGGCCGACCTGGACCCGCGCGGAGCGCCCGTGCTGGAGGCGCTGCGCCGGGACGCCTTCCTGCCGCTGCCGGTCGCCGAGCACGCCCGCCGGGCGGGGCTGACGGTGGCCGGGCTGCGGCGTGCGGTCCGTGCCGTGGGGGAGGCCGGGCCGAAGGAGTACCTGCTGGCGGTGCGGCTCAGCGAGGCGAAGCTGCTGCTGGCGGCGGGGGAGCTGCCGGTGGCGGCGGTGGCCCGCCGGGTCGGCTACCCGGACCCGGCCTACTTCACCCGGCTCTTCACCCGCCGGGTCGGGGTGGCCCCGTCGGTCTTCCGCGAGCGGGAGTACCGCGGCGGGCTGCCGCCCCGGGCCGGTACCGAGGGGCTCCGGACGACCGACTAACCTCGAAGCGTGGACCCGAAGACTCGCATGCGGATCGTGACCGGCGCGCTGGTGTTGCTGCTCGTAGTGGTGATCGTCAGCTCGCTCGTCCGGAAGTGACCTGCGCCCAAGGACGGCCCCGGCGGCCTTCGACGGCTCCGGAAGCCCTGACACCGGACGGCCCCGGCACCGGACGGCGAAGGGCCACCGCCTGCCGGCGGTGGCCCTTCGGTCCCGTTGCGGCAGCGGTCAGAGCTGCTCGACCACGTAGTCGATGCAGGCGGTGAGCGCCTGGACGTCCGCCGGGTCGACGGCCGGGAACATCGCGATGCGCAGCTGGTTGCGGCCCAGCTTGCGGTACGGCTCGGTGTCGACGATGCCGTTGGCGCGCAGCGCCTTGGCGATCGCGGCGGCGTCGATCGAGTCGTCGAAGTCGATGGTGCCGACGACCTGCGAGCGCTCCTCGGCCTTGGCGACGAACGGCTGCGCGAAGGAGGACTTCTCGGCCCAGGAGTACAGGATCGAGGAGGACTCGGCGGTGCGGGCCACCGCCCACTCCAGGCCGCCGTTGCCGTTCAGCCAGTCCAGCTGCTCGGCGAGCAGGAAGAGCGTGCTGATCGACGGGGTGTTGTAGGTCTGGTCCTTCGACGAGTTGTCGATCGCCGTCGGCAGGTCGAAGAACGGCGGGATGTAGCGGCCGGAGCCGGCGATCTCGGCGGCGCGCTCCAGGGCGGCCGGGGAGAAGGTGGCCAGCCACAGGCCGCCCTCGCTGGCGAAGGACTTCTGCGGGGCGAAGTAGTAGACGTCGGTCTCGGTGATGTCGACCGGCAGGCCGCCGGCGCCCGAGGTGGCGTCGACCAGGACCAGCGAGCCGGCGTCCGCGCCCTCGGGGCGGCGGATCGGCATGGCGACACCGGTGGAGGTCTCGTTGTGGGTCAGGGCGTAGACGTCCACGCCCGCCTCGGCGACCGGCAGCGGGTGGGTGCCCGGCTCGGTCTTGATCACGGACGGCTCGGCCAGCCACGGGGCGGCCTTGACCGAGGAGGCGAACTTGGAGGAGAACTCGCCGAAGTTCAGGTGCTGGGACTTCTCGCGCACCAGACCGAAGGCGGCGATGTCCCAGAACGCGGTGGAACCGCCGTTGCCGAGCACCACCTGGTAGCCCTCGGGGAGGGAGAAGAGGCTGCTCACACCCTCGCGGACGCGCTTGACCACGTTCTTGACCGGGGCCTGGCGGTGGGAGGTTCCCAGCAGGGAGGTTCCGGTGGCGGCGAGGGCACTCAGGGCCTCGGGGCGCACCTTGGACGGACCGCAGCCGAAACGGCCGTCTGCGGGCTTGATGTCAGCGGGGATCTGGATCTGGGCCACGGCGGCAGCCTACTGCCCCGGGGGGTGGTACGGGGGCGGACGTCCGCCCGCTGAGATGTGATCCCCGCCCCTTCCGGGCGGGCCCGGGGATGCCCGAACCCGCCCGGAAGGGCGATTCGTCAGTGTGCGATCGAGTCGTAGCCCTCGACGTCGTGCGGGCTGCGCGGGCCGGGGCCGATGTAGCGCGCGGAGGGGCGCACGAGCCGGCCGGTGCGCTTCTGCTCCAGGATGTGCGCTGACCAGCCGGCGGTGCGGGCGCAGGTGAACATCGAGGTGAACATGTGCGCCGGGACCTCGGCGAAGTCCAGCATGATCGCGGCCCAGAACTCCACGTTGGTGGCGAGCACGCGGTCGGGGCGGCGGTTGTGCAGCTCCTCCAGCGCGGCCTTCTCCAGCGCCTCGGCGATCTCGAAGCGCGGGGCGCCGAGCTCCTTGGCGGTGCGGCGCAGCACGCGGGCGCGCGGGTCCTCGGCGCGGTAGACGCGGTGGCCGAAGCCCATCAGGCGCTCGCCCTTGTCCAGCGCCTTCTTCACGTAGCCGACGGCGTCGCCGGTGCGCTCGATCTCCTCGATCATGCCGAGCACGCGGGACGGTGCACCGCCGTGCAGCGGGCCGGACATCGCGCCGACCGCGCCGGAGAGCGCGGCGGCGACGTCGGCGCCGGTGGAGGCGATGACGCGGGCGGTGAAGGTGGAGGCGTTCATGCCGTGCTCGGCGGCGGACGTCCAGTAGGCGTCGACGGCCTTGACGTGGCGGGGGTCGGGCTCGCCGCGCCAGCGGATCATGAACCGCTCGACGACGGTCTCGGCCTTGTCGATCTCGCGCTGCGGCACCATCGGCAGCCCCTGGCCGCGGGCCGACTGGGCGACGTAGGAGAGCGCCATCACGGCGGCCCGGGCGAGGTCGTCGCGGGCCTGCTCGGCGGAGATGTCGAGCAGCGGCTTGAGGCCCCAGACCGGGGCGAGCATGGCGAGCGCGGACTGCACGTCGACCCGGATGTCGCCGGAGTGCACCGGGATCGGGAACGGCTCGGCGGCGGGCAGGCCGGGGTTGAACTTGCCGTCCACCAGCAGGCCCCACACGTGGCCGAAGGAGACGTGGCCCACCAGGTCGTCGATGTCCACGCCGCGGTAGCGCAGCGCGCCGCCCTCACGGTCGGGTTCGGCGATCTCGCTCTCGAAGGCGACGACACCTTCGAGCCCTGGTACGAAGTCGGACATCAGACGGCTCCTTCAATGATCCGATCCGGCGGGCCGCAGTGAGTGGTGCGGCGGGCCGGGTGACCGCGGGTGGGTTGGCACTCGGTGTCAGCCTTGCAGGCACGGCGTGCATTGCGCCATACACCACGACGGTGATGTTTCCCCCATGGGAGCGCTCGACCCTCCGGTGTCCGACGCCGTCGGCGGACACCCGGGGGAAAACCGGTTCATACCGGACGATTCCCGGGGTTGTGGCAGGCCAAGCGATGGCGGGACACCTTAACTCCCCCTGCGGTTTGCCGGGACGCAGCCGCCCGCAACGCTTGTCGTACGGGATGATGTTGCCGTGCCTACCGCGGAACGACCCCCGACTGCCCTGACCGCGCCGACCGAACCCCGGCCGGGCCCGGACCTGACCGTCATGCGCAAGCACTACCAGCACGAAGGGCTGGCGGAGGGCGATCTGGCGGCGGACCCGGTGACCCAGTTCACCCGGTGGTTCCACGAGGCGGACGAGGCGGGCGTGGTCGAGCCCAACGCGATGGTGCTCTCCACGGCGGACGCGGCCGGCCGGCCCAGCTCCCGCACCGTCCTGCTCAAGGGGTTCGACCTCCGCGGCTTCGTCTTCTTCACCAACTACGGATCGCGCAAGGGTGCCGAACTCGCCGTCAACCCGCAGGCCTCGCTGCTCTTCCCGTGGATCGAGCTGGCCCGGCAGGTGATCGTCTGCGGCCGCGTCGAGAAGGTCGGCCGGGACGAGACCGCCGCCTACTTCCGCACCCGCCCGCACGGCTCCCAGCTCGGCGCCTGGGCCAGCGAGCAGTCCAGCCCGGTGGCCGGCCGCGAGGTCCTGGAACAGCGCTACGCCGACCTGGCCGCCCGCTACCCCGAGGGCGAGGGCGTCCCCGTCCCCCCGTTCTGGGGCGGCTACCGCGTCGTGCCCGAGACGGTCGAGTTCTGGCAGGGCCGGGAGAACCGGCTCCACGATCGTCTGTTCTTCGTCGCGGAGAGTGACGGCTGGCGCGTCGAGCGTCTGTGCCCCTGACGTCGCCCACGGCCCGGCATGTGCCGGGCGGACATGCCTGCGGCCCATCGGAAACCGCCACACGGGTGAAGTTTGGATTACGGCCGGGGCGGGCATCCTGCGGCCTCCGCGGCCGCTCGCGCCGGCACGCCGAAACGATCCGGCAGAACTGCCCGGCCCCTGACCAGCCAGGACTTGGCGCCCTCCGGTGGGCGGAGCCCGTCCGCCGGGTCCCGCAGGAGCCCCGCCGGGGTCCCGCCGTGCACCTTCTCGGCGCAGTCCGTGCGTGAGTTGAGCATCGGGTCGAGACCACGGCGAGTACTGTGGCCGCAAGTGTCGTGCCACAGCGGTCGGCTGCCTCGATCCCCGTGGCCCGTTCCATGACTGTCGGTCACTTTTTCATTTACCAGAAGGCGCCCATCATGCCGACCTCTCTCTCCTCCGCGGCTACGATCGAGCTGACGGACAATCGGGCCGAATCCGCACGCGGTCGTGCCTCCCTCGCCGAACTCGCCGCCCTCGATGCCGACGAACTGGTCGCCCAGCTGGAGCGGGCGCTTCCCGATGTCGCAGCCCGGCAGGTTCCGGTGGCCGCCTTCCAGTCGTCGATCTGAGCCAGGGTCCCGCGCCGCCTACCGACCGACCGCCATGGCACACCGCCCATTACCCTTCAGCCAGTTCGTGCTCAAGGTGCACAGTCGCTGCGATCTCGCCTGCGACCACTGCTACGTGTACGAGCACGCCGATTCCAGCTGGCGTGGCCTCCCCAGGGCCACAGGTACGGAGGTGCTGGCCGCCACGGCCGCGAGGATCGGCGACCATGCGCGGGCCCACTCCCTGCCCGCCGTGCACGTCGTGCTGCACGGCGGGGAACCCCTGCTGGCGGGACCGGCGCTGCTGCGCAGGGCCGCCGAGGAACTGCACCGGGCGCTGCCGGACGGCTGCGCCCTCGACCTGCGGATCCACACCAACGCGGTGCTCCTGAGTACCGCGTTCCTCGATCTCTTCGCCGAGTACGGCATCAAGGTCGGCGTCTCCCTGGACGGCGACCTGGCCGCCAACGACCGGCACCGCCGCTTCGCCGACGGCCGTTCCAGCCACGCCAAGGTCCTCAAGGCCCTGGAGCTGCTGCGCCGCCCCGAGTACCGGCACCTCTACGCCGGCCTGCTCTGCACCGTCGACGTCGAGAACGACCCGATCGCCGTGTACGAGGCGCTCCTCGCCGAGGCGCCGCCGCGGATCGACTTCCTGCTCCCGCACGCCACCTGGGACACCCCGCCGCCGCGGCCGGAGCGGCTCGGCCCGCACCCCTACGCCGACTGGCTGCTGGCGATCCACGAGCGGTGGAGCGCCGACGGCCGCCCGGTGCCGGTGCGGACCTTCGACTCGATCCACCGCACCCTGCGCGGCCGCTCCAGCCTCACCGAGTCCCTCGGGCTCGACCCCGCCGACCTCGTCGTCATCGAGACCGACGGCAGCTTCGAGCAGGCCGACAGCCTCAAGACCGCCTACGACGGCGCCCCGGCCACCGGCTTCACCGTGTTCGAGCACACCCTCGACCAGGTCGCCGACCACCCCGGCATGCGCGAACGCCAGTCCGGCCTGGCCGGACTGGCCGAGCAGTGCCGGGCCTGCCCCGTCGTCCGCTCCTGCGGCGGCGGTCTCTACGCCCACCGCTGGCGCACCGGCGGCAGCGGTTTCGCCAACCCCTCGGTCTTCTGTGGAGACCTGATGCGTCTCATCACCACCGTCCGCGACCGGATCGGTCCGGCCGCCACCGTGCCCGCCCAGGCCGCGCCCACCGAAGCGGACCTGACGGACGAACAGTTCGACCAGCTGGCCTCGGGCCACGGGGACCGCGCCACCGTCGACGCCCTGGCCGCCGCCCAGCTCGGGCTCACCCGGCGGATGGTCGCCGCGCTCGCCGACGGCCGCCCCGACGCCTGGCAGCTGCTCGCCGAGCTGGACGGCCGTGCCCCGCAGGTCCTCGACGCCGTCCTCGGCCACCCCTACACACGCGCCTGGGCGGCCCGCTGCCTGCGCGGCGAACGCGGCGCCGACCTCGGCGGCCTGGCCGAACTGGCCGCCGCCGCGGCACTGCGCGCCCGCGTCGAGGTCGACCTCCCGGTCCCCGTCCGCGACGGCGCCGTGCATCTGCCCACCCTCGGCAGGCTCGTCGTCGGCGGCGCCGGCGAGGCCCGGCTCACCGGCAGCGCCGAGGGCTTCACCGTCCGCGGCACGACCGTCGGGTGGGACACCCCGGCGGGCGGGGCCTGGCAGCCCGTCCGCAGGGTCGCCCTGCCGGGCTGGACGGTCGCCCTGGAGGACACCGACCCGCAGCGGGACAGCCACCAGTGGCCGGTCGCCGAACGGCTCTCCGACGACGAGCTGCTCGGCTGGACAGGTGCCCTGCGGGAGGCCTGGGAGCTCGTCGGCCGCGACCTGCCCGGATACGCGCCCGGCCTCGCCGCCGGCCTCGGCACCGTCACCCCGCTGCGCCCCGGCCCGGACGGCCGGGACGTCAGCGCCGCCGCCCGGCAGGCCTTCGGTGCCGTCGGCATCGCCCGCCCGGCCACCGCGCCGATCCTGGCACTGCTGCTCGTCCACGAGTTCCAGCACGTCAAGCTGGGCGCCGTGCTTGACCGGCACGAGCTCTTCGACCCCGAGGACGAGCGGCTCTACCACGCGCCGTGGCGGCCCGACCCCCGGCCGCTGGAAGGGCTGCTGCAGGGCACCTACGCGCACCTCGCGGTGACCGAGTTCTGGGGCACCCGGGTGCGGGCGTACGACGGGCTGGCCGGTGCGGCCGGCGACCGGGCCCGGCTCCAGTTCGCGCTCTGGCGCTCGCACACCGCCACCGCGGTCGAGACCCTGGCCGCCTCCGGCTCGCTCACGAGGCTCGGAGAGCGCCTCGCCGACGGCATGCGCCGTGCCGTCCGGCCCTGGCTGGACGTGCCGGTCGGCCGCTCGGCCGAGGCCGCCGCCCGGGCCGAGGCCACCTCCGCCCTGACCGCCTGGGAGGCCAGGACCGTGGCGTCCGAACGTATTTGACGATCAGTCAATGCGATCTCCGGGCAGGCGGGAAAATCCCGGAACCACCGGCCGCGGCGGGCGGCCGGTGGCACAGTGAGGGGCATGGCCGGATTCACTGAAGTGGTGTTGGGGGACGGCACTTCCGTCCTGCTGGAGGTCTTCGACCTGGAGCCGCAGGGCCCCGGCGCGGACGACGACGACCTGCCCGACGGAGCCGGGGAGGTCGTCGCCGTGGGACGCCTCCGGGACGCCACCCGGACCACCGGCCAGGCACTGCGCGACGCGCTGCAGCCGCTCGGGGGTGTGCTCGACCTGGTGCACGGAGCCGTCCGGTCCGCGGCGCGGCCGCCCCAGGAGGTCGAGGTCGAGTTCGGGGTGAAACTCAGCAAGGACCTCCGGCTGGGGATCGTGTCCGCCGGGGCGGAGGCGGCCCTGACCGTCCGGGCCACCTGGAGGACGGGCGGGCCGGCCGCCGCGGTGCCCGCTCAGGGCTCTGCCCCCGACGAGGGAATCCCGGCCGCCGCCCGGGAAGGAACCGAGCCCTGACCGCAGCCGCCGGTCCGGTCTGGCTCCCCGCCCCGGGCGGCGACCCGGACGGGGCCGTCAAGAGCGCCCACGTCGCGCTCTACAGCGCCGCTCGCCGCAAGGCGAGCGGCGGCGGTCTGCTGGTGGCCGGCGACCGCGTCATCACCTGTGCGCACGTGGTCAACCTGGCGCTCGGCCGGCAGACCTTCGAGCAGCGGCCGCCGGACGAGGCCGACGGTGCCGTCGTGGGGCTGCAGGCCGCGCTGCCCGGCCGCGGGGCGCCGCGGCGGCTGCGGGTGGCGCTCGAGCACTGGTTCCCTCCCCGCCGCAGTACCGGCGAACCCGCCGTTGCGGGCGACGCGGAGTGGGCCGACGACCTCGCCGTGCTCCGCCTGCTCGATCCCGTCCCGGACGGCCCGACCGGCCCCGGCCTGGGTGACCACCGGCTCGGCCCGTCCGCCTTCGCCTGGTTCGGCAGCGGAGCCCTGAGCAGCGTCGCCGCCGTCCTCGTCCAGGGGGTCACCGACCGCTGGCTCGTCCTCGACACGCCCGGCTCCTCCCAGAGCCTGGTCGAGGGGTTCAGCGGGAGCCCGCTGTGGGACCGCGAGCAGCAGCGGGTCGTCGGCCTCGTGGTGAGCCGCCGCGGCGAGAGGGCCTTCGCCGTTCCGGCCCGGGCCATCACCGCGCGCCTCCCCTGGCTTGCCGTCACCGCACCCTCCGACGGCCCCCGGACACCGCCGGAGCCGTACCGGGACCATCTGCTCGATTTGGTGCGGCGGATCCTCCCGACGGCCGCCGCACGCCTTGATGCAGCCGCCGAACTGCTCAGTGAACTCGGCTCGCGGCAGCGGCCGGAGGGCGAGGCACCCGATCCGGAGTGGTTCGTCCGCACGGCGGCGGCGGACAGCCACGGCACCGCCACGCTGACGGCCGTCCTGGCGGCCCGGGTCGCCGCGCCCGAGGACCGCGCCCTGCTCCAGGCCCGGGCCGTGCTGGCCGCCCCGGACGAACTGCTGACCGCACGGGAGTACCGCCGGCTGCTGGAACTGCTCGCCGACCATCCCGGCCGCCCCAGCGCCCTGGCCGCCCGCGCCCTGCCGCTCGGCCCGCTCTGGGAGGACCTCGACTGGCCGGTGCTGATCGGGCACCTCGAGGGCTACCGCCCGCGGCCGGGGTCGCTCCCGAGCCTCCTCCGGGTGGTCGAGGCCGCCGCCCGGGAGGCCGCCGGCACCGCCGCCGACGCCCTGCGCGACTGGAACGACGCGGTCGCCGCCAGGCTCGGCCTGGCGGCCGCGCTCGCCGAGCAGCGCACCCTCGCCGCCGAGGCCGTGCGGGCCGCACCGCCGGGGCGCGGTGTTCCGGCACCGGTCGTCCAGCTCCAGCTCTGGCGGACGGGCACCGCGGACGCCTTCGGCGCGATCCTCCAGGAGCGCGCCGCCGACGGCACCGTCCGCCGCCGGATCTGCCACGACACACCCGTCGCCCGCTCCGTCGTGCAGGAGCAGCTCGCCGACCTGCTCGCCGAGGCCGTCCGGGGCAGCAGCCCCGGCACACTGCCCACCGTCGAGGTGTTCGTCCAGCGGGACCAGCTGGACCTGGACGTCGACCGGTGGGTGTACCGGCCGGACGAGCTCTTCCCGGGCGTGCTCGGCGAGGACTTCCAGGTGGTGCTCCGCTGCCCCGAGCTCCGCCGTCCCGAGTACTGGCCCGAGCTGCGCTACCGCTGGCAGGTCCGCCACACCGGGCACGTCCTGGCCCAGGAACGGCGGGAACCGACGGTCCAGGAGCGCGGCAGGCCTCGGCCGGTGGCCGGCGTGGCGCTGTGCGGGTCCCCGGCGGACACCTCGGTGCTGCGCGCCATAGCGCTCGCGGTCGGCGTGCCCGCCGTCGTCTGGCCCCGCCCCGCGGCCGGCCGGGACGCACCGCGCTTCCTGCGCGAGCTGGCGTCCGGGCTGACGGCCGCCCAACTGCCGCGTGCGGTGTACGAAGCCAGGCTCGCGGCCGCCGGCGGCGGGCCGGGCCGGCACCTCGCCCTGGTCTACGACGGCCCCGACGGGCTCCCCCCGGTCCTGCCCCTCGGCGACCCCGGCTGAGCCCGCCGTCGCCCCGCCGCCCGCACCCGTGCCACCACCCGCGAGCAGGAAGAAAGGCCACGATGAACGACGAGACCAGCGACTGGCGCCTCTACCGCGGCGACCGGGTGCGCCGCTCCGCAACCCTGCCGCCGCCCCCGCCGTGGCGGTGCTTCGCCGGTGGCACGGCAGCCCGCGGTGCCGAGTACCACATCGGCCCGGAGGAGGCGGACGTCGTGAACGCCGCCCTGCACCTGCGGCGCCCGCTGCTGGTCACCGGCCCTCCCGGCACCGGCAAGTCCTCGCTCGCCCACTCCGTCGCCCACGAGCTCGGACTCGACGCACCGCTGCGCTGGGACGTCAACAGCCGGACGGTGCTCGCCGACGGGCTGTACCGCTACGACGCGGTCGGCCGGCTCCGGGACGCCGGCACCGCCGGCCGGACCGGTGACGCGCCCGGCATCGGCGACTACGTCCGGCTCGGGCCGCTCGGCACCGCGCTGGCCACGGGGGTCCCGGGCCGTCCGCGCGTCCTGCTGGTCGACGAACTCGACAAGGGGGACATCGACCTGCCCAACGACCTCCTGGTGGTGTTCGAGGAGGGCGAGTTCCACATCCCCGAACTCGCCCGGCTCGGGCCGGACCGGGCGGAGGTGCAGGTCATGGTCGAGGGCTCGCTCGACCGGCACACCGTCCGCCACGGCAGGGTGGCCTGCGCGGAGTTCCCGGTCACGGTGCTCACCAGCAACGGCGAGCGCGACTTCCCGCCGGCCTTCCTGCGCCGCTGCATCAGGCTCGACCTCAAGCCGCCCACCGGCGACCGGCTCCGCGACATCGTCGGCGCCCACCTCGGCGCGGAGGGCCTGGCGGTGGCCGAGGACCTGATCGAGTCCTTCCTCGACCGCCGGGACACCGGCCGGGCCGTGCTGGCCACCGACCAGCTCCTGAACGCCGTCCACCTACGGCTCGGCGGCGCCGACCTCGACCGCGCGCACCTCGACGCCGCCGTCCTGCGCTCGCTGGACGAGGGCGGACTGCCCGGATGAACGGGCGCCCCGGCCCCGGCCGCCTCGGCGCGGCCCTCACGGCGGCCGGCATCGACGCGACCGCCCGGGAACTCGCCGAGGTGCTGTGGCTGGCCGAGCGGATGGGCCCGCCCGCGGCCCGGCCCGCCGATCCCGGCGTGCCGCCCCCGCCGCCGTCCCGGCTGCCCCCGCCGGGACCGGACGGGGACCACCCGCCGACACCGCCACCGGGCAGCGGCGACGTCTACGCGGCCGCCGGAACGGTCGCCGCGGGCGTGGCCGCGGCCCCCGTCCTCGTCCGCTCCGCCCGGGCCCTGCCCGGCCAGCGCCGGATCGTCCGGGCACTGCGGCCGCTGCGCAGGACGGTCCCGTCCCTGCGGGACGAGGAACCGGACGAGCAGGCCACCGCCGACCTCGTCGCCGAGACCGGACGGCCCGACCTCGCCCTGCGCCCCCGGCGGGAGCGCTGGCTCGACCTCACCCTGGTCGTCGACGACGGCCTGTCGATGGAACTCTGGACGGACCTCGCGGACGAGCTGCGGACACTGCTCGCCGGTGCCGGGCTCTTCCGCCGGATGCGCTGCCACGGCCTCGACACCCGCCACCCCGGCGGACCGCGGCTGAAACCCCGCCCGTTCGGCAGCGCCACCGCCCCGGCGGCGCCCCGCAGCGGCCTGCCGGCCGACGGCCGGGGCATGGTCCTGGTGCTGTCCGACACCGTCGGCACCGCCTGGCGGGACGGCCGGATGGACCCGCTGCTGTCCGCCTGGGCCCGGAGCTGTCCCACGGCCGTCCTGCAGCCGCTGCCGCAGCGCCTGTGGCCGGGCACGGGACTGCCCACCTCCGCCCGTCGGCTGCAGGCCGACCGGCCCGGCGGCCCCAACACCGGATGGCGGGCGACGGACCCGCTGCTGCCGCTCGACCTGGCACCGCCCGGCGGGGTGCCCGTGCCCGTCCTGGAACTCGGGCCCGTCCACCTCGCGGCCTGGACCGCCCTGGTCACCGGCGGCACAGCGGTGCTGAGGGTCGCCGAGGCCGGCGCCCCCCGGGTGGCCGCGCCCCCCGGGCCGCATCCCGAGGCTGCCGGGCCGGCCCCGGACATGGCCGCCCGACTGGCGCTCTTCCGTGCCGCCGCCTCGCCGGAGGCGTTCCTGCTGGCCGGCCACCTGGCCGCGGTGAGCCCGCTCACCCTGCCGGTGATGCGTCTGGTGCAGCGCGCCGTGCTGCGCGGCCGGGCGGCACCCGCCCAGCTGGCCGAGGTGATGCTCGGCGGCCTCCTGCGGCGCAGCCCGGTGGAGGGGGCGGACGAGGCCGGCGGGCCGCGGCGTTACGACTTCCGGGCCGGTGTGCGGGAGCTGCTGCTCGACTCGCTGCCCGCCCGGGCCGCCCTGGACACCGCCGCGCTGGTCGGCGAGGTGATGCACCACCAGGAGCCGCAGGGCCGGTACGCGCCGGCGCTCCTGGCCGACACGGCCGGCACCCGGGGGTTGCCGCCCGGCGCGGCCGCCTTCGCCGGAGCCGGTGCGCCGCTGCTCGCCCGCTTCGTGCCGGCGGCGGACGGCGGACCGATCACCGACCTGCCGTTCGGCACGCTGGCCGGGCACGACCCGCAGCTGGCCGCCGACGTCGCCGCCGGCCGTTGGGCCGAGGCGGTGGCCCGCGGCGAGGAGGTACTGGAGCGGCTGCTCGCCGCCCACGGCCCCGGCAGTCCCGAGGTGCTGGCCGGGCGGTTCGACCTCGCCGAGTGGATCGGCGAGGCGGGGGCACCGCACAACGCCCGGCGGCTCCTCCGCCAGCTGCACGCCGACCTTGCCGGACGCCTCGGCCCGGACCATCCGCGGTTGCTCCGCCTGCGGGCGGCGGTCGCCGAATGGACCGGCCGGTCGGGGGAGTGGACGCAGGCCGCCGACGGCTACCGCGAGCTGCTGGTCGACCAGGAGCGGCTGCTCGGCCGCGACCACCCGGACTGCCTCCACAGCCGCGCCAGGATCGGATTCTGGCTCGCCCACGGCGGCTCCCGGGACGCGGCCGTGGACGTGTTCGCAGACCTGCTGCCCCGACAGCTGCGGGTGCGCGGGGCGGATCACCGGGAGACCCTGCGCACCCGGGCCAACCTCGCCTCGCTGACGGGCCTGCGCGGTGAGACCGACACGGCACTGCGGCTCTGGCGGGAGCTGTTCCCCGCCGTCCGCCGGGCGTTCGGTCCCGACGACCAGCTCACCCTGGCCACCGAGGCGGAGATCGGCCACTGGACGGGCGTCGCCGGGGACCCGGCCGCCGCGCTCCGGATGATCTCCGCCGTCCTCCCGCGCCTCGCCGCCGCATTCGGCCCCGCCCATGCGACGCCCTACGGATTCCGGCGCCGGCTCGCGCAGTGGACGGGGGAGTCGGGCGACGCGGAGGGCGCGGTCGAACTGCTCGGCGAGCTGCTGGGTGAACTCGGCCGCTGGCTGACGCCCGAGCACCCGACCTTCCTCAGTTGCCGGGGCGACCACGCCTACTGGACGGCCCGCCTGGGCGACCGGGAGGAGGGCCTGGGCCGACTGAGGGAGCTGCTCCCCGAGCTGGAGAGCGTCCTCGGTCACGACGACCCGTACACCCGCTGGGCGCGGGACGCCGTCGCCGAGCTGGAGGGCGCCGGGCCGGGGGACGGGGCCGACGGGTGAGGCGAACGGATGCTTCCGTCCGGGTGACTTTTCCGGGTTCCGGAGATGAACGCGGCTGGTCGAAGCGGGACAGGTGGGGATCCCTTCCTTCCGAGTGGGTTTATGACGCCGAATCAGCACTAGCCTTGGTCCGTGACTCGCCACGGAGGACGGAGACCGGGTTGTACTCCCAGCGGGAGCTGACGGGCCATCTGCGCGCTCTCGGCGTCCGCGAGGGGGAGGTGCTGCTCGTCCAGTCCTCCGCCCGCGCCGTCGGCCCGGTCCGGGACCGCACCCGGACGATCGTCGCCGCCCTGCGCGAGGCGCTCGGCGAGGGCGGCACCCTCGTCGCCTACACCGCGACACCGGAGAACTCGCGTACCTCCCCGCTGCACAAGGCGGCCACGGCAGGGCTCTCCGGCGACGAACTGCGCCGGTTCGTCGACGGCATGAAGGCCTTCGACCGCGAGCACACCCCGGCCTCGCCCACCATGGGCCGGGTCGCCGAGGAGATCAGGCTGCTGCGGGGCGCCGTCCGCAGCAACCATCCGCAGACCTCCTTCACCGCCGTCGGCCCGATGGCCGAGGAGCTCACCGCCGACCACGACCTCGACTGCCACCTGGGCGAGCGCTCCCCGGTGAACCGGCTCTACAAGGCGGGCGCCAGGGTGCTGCTGATCAGCGTGCCGTGGTCCTGCTGCACGGTCTTCCACCTCGCCGAGTACCGCCGGCCCGACCCGCCGCTGCAGCACTACGCCACGGTCGTCACCGGCGCGGACGGGCGCCGCACGTGGGCGCGGTTCGAGGCGCCCCGGCTGGAGACCGCGCACTTCGAGCAGATGGCCGCCGAGATCGTCGACGGCATCCCCGGCGTGGAGCGGGGGCCCTTCGGGGACGCCGGGTGCGTGCTGATGCCCATCGCGGAGACCGTCGACGTGGCGACCGAGTGGCTGCTGAAGAGCCAGAGTTGACCGAGTTCTGATGTGTCGTGAGTTGCGGCCCTATTCCATGGGGAAGAACACCTTCCTAGACTGGCAATCCCGTGCGGGGGTCAGGTGACGGGTCTCGGGGGAGGCACATGTGAACGGCCTGGGGGGACGGGGCGAGGCTGCCGTAAGGCCGTACTTCTTCCTCAGCTATGCACACACACCACGCGTCACCAGCCGGGCCGGTGACCCCAACCACTGGGTGGCCAAACTCTTCGAGGACCTCTGCGAGGCGATCACCGAACTGACCGACGTGCCCGACGGCGTTCCCGTCGGGTTCATGGACCAGTCCATGCACCAGGGGCAGTTCTGGGCCGACCGGCTCACCAAGGAGCTCGCCAGCTGCCGGGTCTTCGTGCCGCTGTACTCGCCGAGGTATTTCAAGAGCCATGCGTGCGGTCAGGAATGGCATCTTTTCAGCCAACGCCCGGTCTACCGCAAACGCCAGGACAGCGAGGAGACCAGCGGCATCGTCCCCGTCCTCTGGGTGGCGATGGGCCATTACACGCTGCCCCGCTGCGCCAGCAAGCTCCAGTTCAACCACGCGAGCTTCGGCCCCGACTACGCCACCGAGGGCCTGTACGCGCTGATGAAGCTCACCGCCTACCGGCCCCAGTACGAACTCGCCGTGCACCGGCTCGCCCAGCGGATCGTCGACGTCGCGGAGCAGACGATCATCCCGGTCGGGCGGCCGGCCGACTTCGAGGCGCAACCCAGTGCCTTCGGCGAGCAGGAACGCCCGAACGCGGTACGGATCGCGGTCTACTCCTACCGGCGCGACGAACTGCCGCCCGGCCGCAGCGCCGAGTACTACGGGGCGCTGCGCACCGACTGGCAGCCCTACCGGCCGGAGTCCCGCAGACCCCTCGCCGAGGACGCCGTCGAGTGCGCCCGGGACATGGACTTCCGGGCAACCGTCCACGAATTCGAGAACGAGGCAACGGCGCTGCTCGGCGGGGCCGAACCCACCGCCCCCTCCGTCGTACTGGTCGACCGCTGGGCCCTGTACGACGACCGCCGCCGCGAGAAGGTGGCCCGGCTCGACCGGCGCGGCCTCGCCTGGGTCAGCACCCTCGAACCGTGGAACGGTACGGACGAGGAGTCCGCGGCCCGCGACGGCGAACTCACCCGGCTCAGCAACGAGGTGCTGGGCGGCGGTCGGCCGACCCTGCGCGGAGCCGGACCCCCGACCACCCTGGAAGCCTTCCGGCAGGCCCTGCAACGGGCCCTCGTCCGCGCCAACGAAGGTTTCGTCCGCCGCAACGAGCCCGCCGCCCACCCGCCGGGCCCGCGCAGACCGAGCCTGCGGGACCAGGCCGAGCCAGCACAGCACGCCGAGGACGGCGGAGGCACCGGAAGGGCCGCGCCAGGGGGAGGACAGCCATGACCGACAGCCAGACCCGGGCCGCCACACACCATCGGTACACGGCCCCCGACGCCGCGGCGGAGCCGAGGACGGACGAGGGCCGCCAGGGCCGGATCATCACGTTCTACTCGTACAAGGGCGGCACCGGCCGCACCATGGCGCTCGCCAACACCGCCTGGATACTCGCCGCCAACGGCTTCCGGGTGCTCACCGTCGACTGGGACCTGGAGGCACCCGGCCTCGGCCGGTTCTTCCACCCCTTCCTCGACCAGGCCGCCGTCGACGGCACCACCGGCATGATGGACCTCTTCGCGGACTACTACGACGAGGCCCGCCGCCCCGTCGAGCGCGCCCTCGACTGGCACGAGGACTTCGCCCGCATCCACCCGCACGCCATCTCGCTCTCCTGGAGCTTCCCCGGCACCGGCGGCCTCGACTACGTGCCGGCCGGCCAGGTCAACCGGGACTACTCCGCCAACCGGATCGACTGGGACGACTTCTACGAGCGCTACAACGGCCAGCGCTTCCTGCAGTCGCTGCGCCAGGACATGAAGCACCACTACGACTACGTCCTGATCGACAGCCGGACCGGCCTCACCGACACCGCGGACATCTGCACCGTCGAGATGCCCGACGAACTGGTCGTCTGCTTCACCCTGAGCGACCAGAGCATCGACGGCGCCGCCCGGATCGCACACACCGTCGACGGACGGTTCGGCGACCGCGGCATCCGTATCCTGCCGGTGCCCATGCGCATCGACGAGAACGAGAAGGAGAAGGCCGACGCCGGCCGCGCACACGCCCGGATCCGCTTCTCCGGCCTGCCCTCCGGCCTCGCCGAGCCCGAACTCGCCCACTACTGGGCCTCCGTGGAGATCCCCTACCGCCCGTTCTACTCGTACGAGGAGATCCTCGCCCCGTTCGGCGACGCGCCCGGCCAGCCGGCCTCACTGCTCTCCGCCTGCGAACGGCTCACCGCGGCCATCACCCGCAACCGGGTCACCGCCCTGCCGCCGATGGACGAACTCGAACGGCTCCGCAACCTCGACGCGTTCATCCGCCGGCGGCCCACGGCCCCCGCCGACCTGTACCTCAGCTACGTCGCCGAGGACCGTGTCTGGGCCGACTGGATCGCCGCCGTGCTCACCGACGCCGGCTTCCGGGTCGTCTCCCGCGACCTCGGCGTCGGCTCCGACCCGCGCTCCTCCACCGAGCAGGGCATCGACTCGGCCTTCCGCACGGTCGCCGTGCTTTCCTCCGCCTACCTCGTCTCGCCGCAGGCCCAGGCACTGTGGGAGCGCACCGTCGGCGGCGACCCGGCCGGCACCCGCCGCCAGGTCATCCCCGTCCGCGTCGGTGACGTCCGGCTCACCGCGCCGTTCAACAACCGCAACCCCGTCGACCTCGTCGGCCGCGACGAGATCCAGGCCGCCCTCACCCTGCTGCGCGCCGTCGGCCACACCGATCCGGTGCCCACCGAACGCAGCCCCGGCAGCCCGCGCTTCCCCGGCACCCGCCCCACCTACTGGTCGGTGCCGCAGCGCAATCCCTCGTTCACCGGGCGCGCCAAGGTCCTCGACGACCTGCGCGAACAACTGGTCGGCGGCCCCACCGCCGTGCTGCCCACCCCGCAGACCCTCTACGGCCTCGGCGGCGTCGGCAAGACCCAGGTCGCCCTGGAGTACGCCCACCGCTACATGTCGCACTACGACCTGGTCTGGTGGATCGACGCGGAGCAGGCCGAGTCCGTCGTGCACGACCTCGCCGAACTGGCCGACCGGCTGGGCCTGCGCGTCGGCGAGAGCGTCAACGAGGCCGCCGAGGCCGCCCGCGAGGCGCTGCGCCGCGGCACGCCCACCGCCCGCTGGCTGCTGATCTTCGACAACGCCGACGAGCCGTCCGAGGTCCGCCGCTACTTCCCCGGCGGCTCCGGCCACATCCTCATCACCTCGCGCAACCAGGGCTGGTCCGGCCAGGCCGGGGTGCTCGGCGTCGACGTCTTCACCCGCGGCGAGAGCATCGACCACCTGCGCCGCCGGGTGCGCGGCCTCTCCCGGCAGGACGCCGACCGGGTCGCCGACGCCGTCGGCGACCTGCCGCTCGCCGTCGAGGTCGCCGCCGCCTGGCTGGAGACCACCCGCACCCCGGTCGACACCTACGTCGCCCAACTGCAGGCCGAGGCCACCAAGGCACTCGCCGCCGGCGACACCCCGGTCGACTACCCCACCCCGGTCGGCGCCACCTGGAACGTCTCCATCGCCCGGCTGCGCGAGCAGTCCCCGGCGGCCGTCCGACTCCTCCAGCTCTGCGCCTTCTTCGCACCGGAGCCGATCTCGCTCACCCTCTTCTACAACGACCAGATGACCAGGTCCCTCGCCCCCTACGACGAGGACCTCACCGACAGCTTCATGCTCGGCAAGGTCATCCAGGCCGTCAGCCGCTACGCCCTCGCCAAGACCGACGCCGCCAGCAACAGCTTCCAGGTGCACCGCCTCGTCCAGGCCGTCGTCCGCAGCGGCATGACCGAGGCCGAGCGGGAGGACGCCATGCACGACGTGCACCGCATCCTCGTCAGCGCCCGGCCCGCCCTCGGCGACACCGACGACCCCGCCAACTGGCCCGCCTTCGAGAAGATCTGGCCCCACCTGCTGCCCTCCCGGGCCCAGGACTGCGGCGAGCGCGAAACCCGAGAGATGCTCATCGACCGCGTCCGCTACCTGTGGAAGCGCGTCGACCTCGACCGCGCCATGGCCCTCGCCCGGACCCTCGGCGACTCCTGGGCGGCCCGCTACGTGACGGAGACCAACGCGGCCGAGCGCCGCTTCCTGCGCCGGCAGATCCTGAGCCTCAACTTCCAGCTCGCCAACGTGCTGCGCTCCCAGGGCGCGTTCGCCGAGGCCCTGGAACTCGACCGGGCCACCCTGGCCGGACAGAAGGAACTCCTCGGCGACCACAACGCCTTCACCCTGATGACCGCCGGCTCGCTCGCCGCCGACCTGCGCGCCCTCGGGCGCTTCCAGGAGGCGCTCATCCTCGACACCGACACCCACAACCAGTTCCGCGACCTGTTCGGCGACGACAACCCGCGCACCCTGACCGCCGCCAACAACCTCGCCATCGACCACCGGCTCGTCGGCAACACCCAGTTCGCCCGCGACCTCGACCAGGAGACCTACGACCGCCGGGTCGCCGTCCTCGGCCCGAACCACCCGTACACGCTGTCCAGCAAGTCCAACCTCGCCCGCGACCTGCGCGAGATGGGCGACTACAAGGGCTCCGTCGACATGCTGCGCGAGGTCACCGAGAGCCTCGACGCGATCCTCCAGCCCGACGCCCCGGAGAACCTGCGCTGCGCCAAGTCGCTCGCCGTCTCGCTCCGCCGCGCCGGCGAGGTCCGCGAGGCCCGCCGACTCACCGAGCAGACCTACGAGCGCTACGTCGAGCGGTACGGCGAGGAGAACGCCGAGGCCCTGGCCTGCCGGCTCAACCTCGCCGCCGACCACAGCGCCGCTGGCGACAAGGAGACCGCCCGCGACATCGCCGCCGCCGCCTACGAGGGCTACCGCCGACAGCTGGGCGACCAGCACCCCTTCACCCAGGTCTGCCAGAACAACCTCGCCATCTACCTCCGCGGCAGCGGCGACCTGCCGGGCGCCATCCGGCACAACGACGAGGCCGTCAGCGGACTCGCCCGGTCCCTCGCCCCGGACCACCCCTACACCCTCAACGCCACCATCAACCTCGCCAACGCCTACGGCGACGACCACCAGCTCACCAGGGCCGAAGAACTCGGGCGCGCCGCCTACGCCGGGCTGCAGAACCGCTACGGCCCCGACCACCCCGACGCGGTCGTCTGCTCGCTCAACCTCGCCATCACCCTGCGCGCCGCCGGGCGCCAGGACGAGGCCGAATCACTGCGCCGGCAGTCGATCTCGGCCCTGGTCGAACTCTTCGGCGACGACCACCCGACCATCGTCTCCGCCCGTGGCTGGCAGCGGATCAACCGCGACCTGGAACCGCAGCCGCTCTGAGCCGCCCGACGACCCGCCCCGGGACACCACCGGGGCGGGCCCGTCGCCGGTGTAGCCTGCGGGCCTGATGACCGACACCACCGCGCCCAAGGTCCTCGTCACCCGCCGGCTCGCCCCCGGCGTCGTGGACCGGCTCCACCCCGCCTGCGACGTCCGGCACCACGACAGCGAGCAGCCGATGGCCCGCGCCGAGCTGCTCGCCGCCGCGGCCGGCTGCACCGCCCTGGTCACCACCCTCGACGACACCGTCGACGGCGAACTCCTCGACGCCGCCGGCCCGGCCCTGCGGCTGGTCGCCAACCACGCCGTCGGCACCCACAACATCGACCACGCAGCCTGCGCGGCCCGCGGCGTCGCCGTCTCCAACACTCCCGGAGTCCTGACCGAGGCCACCGCCGACATGGCCTGGGCCCTGCTGCTGGCCGCCACCCGACGGCTCGGCGAGGGCGAGCGGCTGCTGCGCTCCGGCCGCCCCTGGGCCTGGGCCCCGACCTTCCTGCTCGGCCTGGAACTGGCCGGCACTCCGCTCGGCATCCTCGGCATGGGCCGGATCGGACAGGCCGTCGCCCGCCGCGCCGCCGGCTTCGGCATGCCGGTGAGCTACCACAACCGCCAACGGCTCCCCGCCGACCTCGAACAGGGCGCCCGCCACCTGCCGCTCGACGAACTGCTCGCCGCCTCCCGGGTCCTGGTGGTGACCGCCCCGCTGACAGCCCGCACCCGGCACCTGCTCGACGCCGGGAGGATCGCCCGGATGCCCGCCGGCGCCGTCCTGGTCAGCATGACCGCAGGCGTCGTCGACGAGGAGGCGCTGGCCGCCGCACTCGCCTCCGGACACCTCTTCGCCGCCGCCGTGGACAACTTCGAGCACGAGCCGGCCGTCCCCGCCGCGCTGCTCGCCCAGGAACGGGCCGTGCTCGCCCCGCACCTCGGCAGCGCCACCGTCCGCACCCGTCAGGCCATGGGCGACCTGGCGGTCGACAACGTGCTCGCCGTCCTCGCCGGCGCCGAACCGCCCACCGGGGTCAGCCCGCCGCCCACTTCAGCGCCTCCGTCATCACCTTGAACGCACCGAAGTGCGCCGCCCCCGGCTCCAGGTAGAGGTCGGCGCCCGGGATGCGGTCGGCCAGCCAGCGGGAGTGGTCCACCGGCGAGAACTGGTCGTCCGCACCGTGCCACAGCCGGGTCGGCACCCGGATCGACGACACCTCGAACCCCCAGGGCGCGGTGAAGGCCAGCACATCGTCGATCCACCCGTCCGCACCGTGCCGGAACGCCTCCTGGTACGTCGCCAGCAGCATCCGCCGGATCCCCATGTCCGTGACCAGCGCCCGGTCGGTCGGCGGGAGTTCCGGCACCAGGTCGTCGATCAGCGCATGCGGGTTGTCCCTGATCAGCTTGGAGCGGGCCTGGAACGCATCGACGAAGAACTCCTCGCCCCGCTCCACCTCCGTGTACTCACGGACGTTGGACCGGGTCATCCCGCCGTACCAGTCCAGACCCTCCGCGAACCTCGGCGCCAGGCACACCAGCGCGGCCACCCGCGCCACCCGGTCCGGCAGCAGCGCCGCACAGGCCAGCGCGTGCGGCCCGCCCCCGGAGCGGCCCAGCACCGCGAAGCCGTCCAGCCCGAAGGCGTCCGCGATCGCCACCACGTCCTCGGCAGCCGAGGAGACCCGGCGGCCCGGCCGCCGGGTCGACTCCCCGTACCCGGGCCGGTCGAAGGAGATCAGCCGCACCCCCAGCCGCGCCAGCACGCTGCTGCGCGGCACCGGCCCCACTCTGCTGCCCGGCGTGCCGTGCAGCAGGAACACCGGCTTCCCGTACGGGTCACCGGTGGTCTCGACGGCCAGCCACCGTCCCGCCGCGGCCTCGACCAGTCGTCGTACCACGCAGTTCCTCCAGATCAGTTGGGCACGTCCAGGCTGCGCACCTCACGGCGGGCCTGCCAGGTGGTGTGCTCCCGCGAGATCGCGTCCTCGGCGTCCCGGGCGAGCCGCGCCCAGGTCTCCTCGGCGTCCTCGGAATCGGGCCGCAGCTGGTCCAGCTGGCGTTCCACCAGGGAGAGTTCGGACGCGGCGAGCGAATAGGCGGCGGCCTGTGGCCGGTACTGCCGCAGCTGCGCCCAGGCCGAGACCGAGGCGGCTATCGCCGAGACCGTGCCCAGCGCGTCGTAGCTGAAGTACCCCAGCGCCCGCAGTACGGCGAGCACCAGGCCCAGCATCGGCAGGGCGATGCCCAGCCGCCCCGCCCGCCGGCCGGCATTGGCGCACTGCCGGGCCTTGTGCTGGTACCACTCGCGCTGCGCCTGCACCCGCTCGCGCAGGTACACGTCGCGGCGCACGGGCAGCGGCTGGTCACGCAGCTGCTCCATCTTCTCGGTGATCTGCGGGTGCCGGGCCGACCCCCGCCAGGCCTGCAGCTCCGAACGGACCCGGGACATCTGGGGGATGACCCGGTCCGTCTCGAACTCGCCCAGGATGCCGTCGAGCTGGATCGCGTACAGCCGCTCGGCGTCCGGCAGCTTCTTCGGCGGCGGCTGGTAGGAGTCGGCCCGCACCGCGTACTTCCACGACAGCGTCTTCACCGACTCCGCGACCGCCCGACCCTCGTACCAGAGGCCCTGCGGGTTCTGGACGGTCATCAGCGCGGCCATCAGGACGGTGCACAGGTACGCGAAGGCCGCCACCCAGGCCCACACCGTGCCGTCCGCGGAGCCCGTCGCGGCGGCGGCGACCAGCAGCACCAGCTCCCAGCGGGAGAGCAGTACGGCCCGGCGCTGCCCCTGCAGCGAGGAGGAGTCGGCGGCCCAGAACAGCTCGGGCAGCAGGTCGTCCTCGCGCACCCAGCCGATCGAACGTGCCGGCCCCGCGGTCATGTCGGCCCCCCACCGTCGCTCCGACCCCAGCAGCAGTGTTGTGCCCCGCGCGGCGGCGCGGTACGCCTGGGGAACGGCCAGTATGGGTGCGGACCGTCGCCCGCCGACAGGTGCAGTTCGGACATAGGCCGCCCGCCGCCCGGCCCCCGGAGTCCCGCGGGCCGGGCGGTGGGGCCGGTCAGAACGCGTAGTAGATCCGCTCCCGGTTGTCCGCCATGACCTTGGCGTTCCACTCGGTGCCGCCGTCGACGTTGCCGGAGCGGAACAGCGGCGGGGTGATCCCGCGCTCGGTGAGCCGGCCGACCGCGGAGACCACCACCGCCTGCATCAGCGCACTGGTCACGATCGTGGACACCGGGCCGAAGGTGGTCTCCGCACCCGCGCAGGACAGCTCCCCGTCGCCGACCGCGATCTTGTTGTCCAGCACCACGTCGCAGTTGTCCTTGAGGAAGGTCCCGGACGGGTGGTTGGAGGTCACCGCGTCCGGATACGCCAGCGAGGTCACCCCGACCACGTTCATCCCGCGCTCCCGGGCGTGCCGCGCCAGCTCCACCGGCATCACCTGGCGTCCGGAGAGCGAGATCAGGAACAGCAGGTCGCCGGCGGCCGCCGGGGTGAGGTCCAGGGTCGCGGTCGCCAGCCCGGAGACCCGCTCCAGGGCACTGCCCAGCGGCGCCGGCATCACGTTCACCCCCGTCATCCCCGGCACGTTCAGCAGGTTGATCACGACCAGCCCGCCGGCCCGGTACACCACGTCCTGGGCGGCCAGCGAGGAGTGCCCGGCCCCGAAGGCGAAGATCCTCCGGCCGTCCGCCACCGCCCCGGCGAGCAGCTCGGCGGCCGCCTCGATCGACGCCGCCTCCTCGCGGCGGACCCGCTCCAGGTGGGCCACGGCGGCGTCGAAGTACTGCCCGACCAGGTCGGTCATCGAAATCTCCGATTCTCTGGGCGGCCGGGTGGTCCAGACCGCGCATGGAGGAAGATACGGCCTGCACGGTGCTGCCTGCGGCGGTCCGCTGTCAACAGCGATGAAAAGGGCCGGGCATGTACCACGACCGGTCCCTGTTGACACTGCGGTACGCCAGAATTGGCGGTGAGGACACCGAAGAACGGAGACCAGCGGCGATGTCTGGCCTGATCGACACAACGGAGATGTACCTCCGCACCATCCTCGAGCTGGAGGAGGAGGGCATCACGCCGATGCGCGCCCGCATCGCGGAGCGCCTGGAGCAGAGCGGCCCCACGGTCAGCCAGACCGTCGGCCGGATGGAGCGCGACGGCCTCCTCCGCGTCGCCGGCGACCGTCACCTGGAACTCACCGAGGAGGGCCGCCGGCTCGCGGTCCGCGTCATGCGCAAGCACCGGATCGCCGAGTGCCTGCTGGTCGACGTGATCGGCCTCGAGTGGGAGCAGGTCCACGAGGAGGCCTGTCGCTGGGAGCACGTGATGAGCGAGACGGTCGAGCGCAAGGTGCTCGCCATGCTCGGCCACCCCACCCAGTCCCCGTACGGCAACCCCATCCCCGGCCTGGACGAGCTCGGCGACACCAAGGCCGAGGGCGAGGGCTTCGACGCAGCCCTGCTCACCCTGGACGCGGTGGCCGGCAGCGGCGGCACCAACGTGGTCGTCCGCCGCATCGGCGAGCCGATCCAGACCGACGAGGAACTGATGCGCACCCTGCGCCGGGCCGGTGTCCGCCCGGGCGCGACGGTGCAGGTCTCCGCAGCCACCGGCGGCGTGCTGGTCGGCGCCGGAGAGAACGCCGCCGAACTCGGCAAGGACATCGCCGCCCACGTCTTCGTCGCCCAGGCCTAGGGCCCGCACGGGGGCACCCACGGCGATGCGAGCAGGGCCCGGCGCTCCCCGGCGCCGGGCCCTGCTGCTCCCCACCCGCTTCCCCTCCGTTCCCTCCCTGTTCCCCTTCGTGCTGCGGCACCGGCCACCCCGAGCCGGGACGGTGCCGCAGCCCCCGAAGCCCCCCTGTCCGCGTCCGGCTTCCCCGACCGAACGCCCTCCCCGGCCCCCCGGTCCGTGCCCCCCTCTCGTGTCGTTCTCGTACGTCCTCCCGACGGAATGTGTCCCCTCGGCAGATCGCGCCAATCCTTGAGACTTGTCACCCGAATGAGCGGGCTTGCCACGCTGAGCAGCGGGTACACCGGTGCCTCAGGGCGGACACGCGTCAGGCGGGCCCCGCCCCCGGTGGGAGGCGGGGCCCGCCGGATGCGCGCGAGGGTGTCGCGCGGTCCCGCCCTCACCCGATAGGAGCAGGGCGGCGGTCGGCGGACGGGTGAATTCCCGTCAGGCTCCGGTCAGCGCAGGCCCGCTGCGACCGGCCGGGGCTGCGGCCGGACGGGCCGGGAGGCGTCCCGGCCGCAGGCGTACGCGAGCGGGTTGATCAGCTCCGCGGCGTCAGGCAGCCAGCGGTTGATCGCGGACGGCGGCCGCGCCCACTGGGCGAAGCTGTACGGCCCGACCCGGGAGGGCGGGGCCACGATGAAGTCGCCCTCGCCGCGGGCCACCAGGTCGAGCCTGCCGGGCGCCCAGCCCAGCTTGCGGAGCATCTCCGGCAGCTTGGCCGCCACACCGGGCAGCACCAGGAAGTGCAGCCGCAGGCCGGCCCGGCCCGGGGCCGCGGGGACGGCCACCACCGGGCCGAGCTGCAGCCCCATCCGCTCCATCCGGGCCAGCGCCAGGCAGCCCGCGATCTCGGGCACGTCCAGCACGTCGAAGGAGCTGCCGGTGGGGAGCAGGATCGAGGCCTCCGGTCGCTCCGTCCACCAGCGCCGCACCACGCCCGGGCCCGCGCTGGCCCTGCGCCGCCAGTCCTCCTCCGTCGGGTGCGCGCCGGGCAGCGCGCACCGGAGATCGCCGCACGAGCAGTGCGCCGGTCCGTCGCCGTCGACCAGCGATGCGCCGGGGACGACCTCCCAGTGGCGGTCCTCCGCGTAACTGACGGCTTCGATGAGGAGCGGGGGCAGGCCCTGCTCGCGGGCTCCTGGGGTGTTGTCCACGTGTTGCTCAACTACCGTGCGTGAAGGCGGTTACGGCCGGGCGGGGGGTGGTCAGCCGGACGCCGTGGATGTCACCCTCGACGGTGAGGCGTCCCCGTTTCCGGGCGGCCGGTCGAGGGCGGTAACGGGCGCAGTGGGGGCGCACAGAGGCATTCACCAGGGCGCGTGGGGAGTGGATGCGTCACCCTGGGTATTCCGCTGGTGTCGCCGGGTACCCGGCCGGGGGAGGTCGCCCCCGCCCGCCGGCGCAGGCACCAGCAGCAGAATCGTCGCCCCGCGGTCAGGGCCGGGGGCGTTGGGGAGGCGAAGTTCATGGCCGCGAGACCACTCGTCGCACGAGAGCCCAACGAGCGCTTGCAGCAGCTGATCCAGGAGGCGGGCTGCTCCAACGCGGGCCTCGCCCGCCGGGTCAACCTCTGCGGCGCCGAGCACGGCCTGGACCTGCGCTACGACAAGACCTCGGTGGCCCGCTGGCTGCGCGGGCAGCAGCCGCGCGGCCAGGCGCCGGCCGTGATCGCCGAGGCGCTCGGCCGCAAGCTGGGCCGCGGCGTCACGGTGGACGAGATCGGCATGGCTGACGGCAAGGGCCTCAGCTCCTCGGTCGGCCTGCAGTTCGCCCCCAACCTGAACGCCGCGCTGGAGCAGGTCTGCGAACTGTGGCGCAGCGACGTGGGCCGGCGGGACTTCCTCGCCGGGGCCACCGTCGCCGCCTCCGCACTGGTCGAGCCCAGCCGGGACTGGCTGATCACCCCGCCGGACCCGGTCGTCGCCCGCGCCGGCGCCACCCGGGTCGGCCCGACCGACGTCGCCGCCGTCCGGGCCACCACCCAGATGCTGGTCGAGCTCGACCACCGCTTCGGCAGCGGCCACGTCCGCCCGGTGGTCGTCCACTACCTGAACAGCGTGGTGTCGAACCTGCTCTCCGGCGGCTACCGGGACGAGACGGGGCGTCAGCTCTTCGCCGCGGTCGCCCGGCTGACCGAGCTCGCCGGCTACATGGCGGTGGACACCGGGCAGCCCGGCCTCGCCCAGCGCTACTACATCCAGGCGCTGCGGCTGGCCCAGGCGGCCGACGACCGCGGTTACGGCGGCTACGTGCTGGCCGCCTCGATGAGTCACCTGGCGGCCACCCTCGGCAACCCGCGGGAGATCGCCCAGCTCGCCCGGGCCGCCCAGGAGGGCGCCCGCTCGGTCGCCACCCCGACCGCGATGGCGATGTTCTACGCGGCCGAGGCGCGCGGCCACGCGCTGCTCGGCGACGCGAGGGCGTGCGAGGCGGTGGCGGCCCGGGCCCAGGAGGCGATGACGCACCGCAACCCCGCGGACGACCCGGACTGGATCGTCCACTTCGACGAGGCGTACCTGGCCGACGAGCTCGCGCACTGCCACCGCGACCTGGAGCAGGGCGCGAAGGCGGAGGCGTACGCCCGTACTGCGCTGGAGCTGCACCCCGTGAGCCGTGTGCGCCGGCGTGCCGTGGACCTCGTCCTGCTGGCCACCGCGCAGTTGCAGCAGCGCGAGGTGGAGCGGGCCTGCGAGACGGGCACCCAGGCCGTGCGGCTGCTGAGCGGTCTGCGGTCGAACCGCGGTGTGGAGTACCTCCACGACTTCCGGAGCCGGCTGGAGCCGTACCGCGAGCACCGGGTCGTCCGGGAGTTCCAGGCCAGGCTGGCGGGGGAGGCTGCCTGAGCCGGGGAAGGTCCGCTTCGTGAGGAGCAGGTGAGGAACGCCCTCCCTGCGTAGTCACCCGTGCAGGTGACGGGGTAGCGTGGGCGTGCTATGCAGCGTTACCCAGGTCGTCGAGCAGTTGTGGTCCGCCGTCAGCGTGCGCGCGGCACAGGTGAGGAATCGCGTTGAGCCAGCGCCGCTTCTCCCACTCCCATTCCTCCAGCGACTTCAACTTGGACGATCTGTTCAGGCCGGAGTCCGGAGGGGAGCAGGGTCAGCCGGGCGTGCCCGCACAGCAGGCACCGCCCGCCCAGCAGCCGGTGCCGCAGGCCGCGCCGCCGGTGCCCGGCCAGGGCGGCCCGGAGTACTGGGGCCCGGCGCCGGGCGCCGCGCAGCAGGCTGCCCAGCCTGCCGCGCCGGCCGAGCACGCCCCGGAGACGCAGTACCTGCCGCCGTACCCGACCGCCGACCCCTCGGTGGGCGGGATGCCGCAGCAGACACCGGGTCAGCCGATGCCGGGTCAGCCCGGGCAGGGCACGGGGCAGTCGTACGGCGGCCAGCAGACCTTCGGCGGCCAGCAGGCCTACGGGGACCAGCACGCCTACGGCGGCCAGCAGTCGTACGGGGGCCAGACCTTCGGCGGCGGCTTCCCCGCCGAGGCGCAGCCGCAACAGGCCGTTCCGCAGCCCGGGTACGGCGCGCAGCAGACCTTCGGCGGGCAGTCCTTCCCGGCCGCCCCGACGGTCGTTCCCGGGTCGGGCGGCCGCTCCGGCGGCTCCGCCGGGCGCCCGTCCAACAAGATGATCATCGGCGGTGTGATCGCCGGCTGCGCGGCGGCGGGCATCCTGGTCGCCGTGCTGATGAGCGGCGGCGACGAGACCCCCTCGGGAGCCGACGCCACCCCGGTGGCCAAGGCCTCCAGCGGCGCCCCGGCGACCTCGGGCGCCGGCGGGCTGAGCCCGGAGGCCAAGGGGCAGGCGAAGGCCCTCTCCGACCTGCTGGGCACCGCCAGCGCCAGCCGCCAGGCCGTGGTGGGTGCGGTGGCCGCGGTCGGCAAGTGCGAGAAGCTGCCGGAGTCGCAGGCCGCCCTGACCGACGCCGCGGCGCAGCGGCAGGGGCTGCTGACCAAGCTGGGCGCGCTCAAGACGGACAAGCTGACCGGCGGCGCCGAGCTGTCCTCGCAGCTGCAGAAGGCCTGGCAGGCCTCGGCCAACGCGGACACCGAGTACGCGGCCTGGGCGGGCGACGCCGCGGCCGGCTGCGACCCGGCGACGGTCAAGAACAACCCGCACCTGAAGTCGGCCACCGAGGCCAGCGGCACGGCGACCGGGGCGAAGGAGAAGGCCTCCACGCTGTGGAACGCGATCGCCGCCCAGGCCGGCCTGCCGACCAAGGACAAGATCGAGCTCTGAGGCCCTGAACGGCGCGAGGGGCGGACGGGATGCATCCCGTCCGCCCCTCGCGCCGTTCAGGGCCCGGTGTCACGCCGTGGGCTTGCCCCCGGCGAGCACCCAGCGGATGTCGACGAAGCCCTTGTGCTGCTCCACCAGCCGGCCGCCCTGCACCTGCTGGAAGGTGACCGAGGTGTTGACCAACCGGGGCGAGTCGGCGCTGGCGAGCATGTTGGTCATGCCCCAGCTCAGCGGCGGGGTGGCACCGTTGGTCTCGATCGGGTCGCCGCTGTCCAGCACGGCCCGCAGGGTCTTGGCGGTGAGCGGCTTGGACGCGTCCACCCGTGCGGCCGCGGCCCGCAGCACCTCGTACGCGACCCAGGTGGTCTGCACGCCCGGGTCGGCGGTGTCGATGGCGGTGTCGCCGGCACCGTAGCTGCGGACGGTGCCGCGCAGGGCGTCCCAGACGGGCGAGGCCTCGGCGGGGAACCAGCCGGTGGCGTAGGCGCCGCCGAGCGGGCCGTTGTCGCCGCCGGTGGAGTCCACCACGGACTGCTGGAAGCTGCCGATCACCGAGGCCAGCGCGGTGTGCTTGGGGCCGAGCCGGCGGAACGGGTCGAGCAGGTTGGCGGTGGGCTCGGGGCCGAGCGCGACCGTCACGCAGTTGCCGTTACGGTCGTCGCCGATGGCCTTCTGGGCGATCGGGGTGTAGTCGTTCGACCGCTCGGGCGCCTTGACGTCGGTCAGCCTGATGTTGGCGGGCCGCAGCGCCGCGTCCAGGTAGCCGACCAGGGTGTCGCCGGCCCGGGTGTCCGGGCGGATCAGCGAGACGGTCTTGCAGCCGGCCTCGACCAGCTGCCGGCCGCTGCCGGCGATGAGGGCGGGCGTGCCGCCGGCCACCGGGTAGGACAGCGGGCTGCTGAACTCCGGCGTGGAGAGGCCGTAGCCGCCCAGGTAGGGGATGCCGGCCTGCTCCAGCATGGCGACGAAGCCGGAGCCGTACTGGCTGTAGGAGCCGACCACGGCGATCGCGTGCGCGTCCACGGCCTGCCGGGCGCAGGCGGTGACGCCCTCCGAGGTGTTGTGCTCGTTGCAGGTCAGCACCCGCAGCTTGCGGCCGTGCAGGCCGCCCTTGGCGTTGATCTCGCGGCCGACCGCCTCGGCCAGCGCGGTCATGCCGGGCCGGTCGGCGGAGCCGGTGCCGGCCGGCGCCCAGGTCATCACGGTCAGGTCGGCGGAGGCGGAGGCGGCGTCCGCCGGACCGCCGCAGGCGGAGGTGGCGAGCAGGGCGGGAACGAGGGCCGCCGCGGCGGCCAGGACGCCCGCTCTGCGACGCGCTCCCCGACTGGGGCCGGCGATCCGCCGACCGGTCGGCTGATGGTCGTCGGGCGATCCGTTCCGCCTCATGATGACTCCCTCCCCGGGTCCTCACGGCCGCTGCGATCGGCCGAAAACAAGCCTTGACCTGACCGGGCAAGGCGAGAGGGACGAAAGGCGAACGGAAAGCCAACGCAGGCGGAACTCCGGGGGGTGACGCGTGTAGAGCGCAACTCGTCGGGGAACGTACGATCGAAGGACGATGTCCGACAGCACAGATTCTTCGTATCGGTCCGCCAACAGCTCTTCTCGCGGCGGCCGTCGCTCCAGCACGATGGGCCGCATGCCGCTCAACGATCTGCCCTGGTGGCGCTGGCGCGCCCGCATCCGCTCGGCGCTGCACATGCTCTCCGACCCGACCTTCCAGCAGCACGCCTGGCTGGCCGGCCTGGACGGGTACGGCGACGTCACCGACGCCGTCTACCGCCTCGTCGAGGACAGCTGGCTCGACCGCTGGTCCGCCGAGAAGTACATCGGCACGGTCGTCCGCGACGCCGCCGAGGCCGCGGCTGTGGACGCCGCCGTGCTCCGCGTCCTCCGGGTGCTGCACCAGGTCGGCGCGGACGCCCCCGCCGCCGCCTACCTCGGCCACCAGCTCTGGCCCGAGGCGGTCGCCGCCGCCCGCGAGGCGCACGTCCTGCTGGCCGTCAACGACGGCGAGGACCCGGACACCCCGCCGCGCAGCCTGGAGGTGCTGCGGATCATGACCCGGGCGGCCTGACCCGGGGCGTCCGGGCGGCGTCCCGCAGTCCGGTCAGCGGCGCACGGGCCGTCCGGAATGTGACACGCTTGGCCGTCCTGGCGTGAACGAGTGGAGGAAGCCGAACGTGGAAGAGCAGAGGGCCGACGCCCAGTACGTCCTCACGCTGTCCTGTCCGGACAAGCAGGGCATCGTGCACGCGGTCTCCAGCTACCTCTTCATGACCGGCTGCAACATCATCGACAGCCAGCAGTTCGGTGACGCCGACAGCGGGCTGTTCTTCATGCGCGTGCACTTCTCCGCGCCCGGGCCGGTCACCGCGGAGAAGCTGCGGGCCAGCTTCGCCGCCGTCGGGGCCTCGTTCCACATGGACTGGCACCTGCACTCGACCGCCGAGCGGATGCGTGTCGTGCTCATGGTGTCGAAGTTCGGCCACTGCCTGAACGACCTGCTGTTCCGCACCCGGATCGGCGCCCTGCCGGTGGAGATCGCCGCGGTGGTCTCCAACCACACCGACTTCCGCGCGCTCACCGAGTCCTACGGCATCCCGTTCCACCACATCCCGGTCACCCGGGAGACCAAGGCCGACGCCGAGCGCCGGCTGCTGGAGCTGGTCACCGAGGAGCAGGTCGACCTGGTCGTGCTCGCCCGCTACATGCAGGTGCTCTCGGACGACCTCTGCAAGGAGCTGTCCGGCCGGGTGATCAACATCCACCACTCCTTCCTGCCGAGCTTCAAGGGCGCCAAGCCGTACCACCAGGCGCACGCCCGCGGCGTGAAACTCATCGGCGCCACCGCGCACTACGTGACCGCCGACCTCGACGAGGGCCCGATCATCGAGCAGGAGGTGGCCCGGGTGACCCACGACGTGACCCCCGAGCAGCTGGTCGCCCTCGGCCGGGACGTCGAGTGCCAGGCGCTGGCCCGCGCGGTCAAGTGGCACAGCGAGCGCCGCGTCCTGCTCAACGGCAGCCGCACCGTCGTCTTCGCCTGACGCAGCACCGGGCGGCACCCGGGGCGGCACCCCCGGGCAGCCCGGGCGGCCCCGCACTCAGGGCCGGGACAGCAGCGGCAGCGCGTGCAGCACCTGCCGGATGGCCTCCCGGTCGCCCTCCTCGCCGACCGGGATGCGGTCCGGGTCGCGGTGGGCCGCCGCCAGGTAGCAGAACTCCAGCCCGTCGAGGGCCATTTCGGCGACCGGCTCGGCGCCCTCACCCGCCCCGTCCAACGGGATCAGCCACTCCCCGGCCGCCGGACCGTCGATCACCAGCCGCAGCGCCCGCCCCGGTACGGCCGCGGCGGCGGCCGGCTGTGCCCGGTGGCGGGCCGCCAGCAGCTGCGGCAGTATCCGGGCGCCGAGGTCGATGAGCCGCCGCAGGTGCGCCGGGGCCGGCGGCGGGTACGGGTAGTCCACGGCGCGGGCGATGTCGTCGCCGTGGATCCAGCACTCGAAGGCGCGGTCCAGGAAGGCGTCGCGCAGCGGCAGCACGGCGAACCCGTAGTCGACCGGGACGCCGCCGTCGCCGCCGTGCACCGAGGCGGCCTGCAGCAGGCCGTGGCTCTGCCGGCGCCAGCGCCGGCGCACCTGCTCCGGGTCCTCCCCGCCGGCCGCGGTGATGAGTGCCCAGGTGCGGCCCAGGACGCCGGACGGGCCGCCCTGCTCCGGCACCCGGGGCACCGGCGGCCGGCGGCCGACCAGTGGCGGTCGGGCGCCGCCGAGCGGGTCGGGCAGGCCGACCGAGCGGGCGAGGTAGCCGTCGACCGCGGTGAGGTGGCAGAGCACCTCGGCGGGCCGCCAGCGCTGCACCCCGCCGTGCCAGGGCAGCTCGGCGACCTCCTGCCACTCGGCGGGGCCGAGGTCGCGCATCAGGGCGTCCAGTTTGGCGCTCTCCGCCGCGTACGGGCCGGCCCAGGCCGGTATCGGCAGCCGGGCCGGACGGCGGGTCAGGCACCAGTCGAGGACCTGGCGGCGGAGCGCGGAGGACAGGTCGAGCGGGTCGTCCGGGGTGAGTTCGGCGGCGGCGCCGCTCAGCCGGGCGGCCTCCTCGGCGCACTCCGGACAGTCGGCCAGGTCCCGGGCCACCTCGGCGGCCTCGTGCCGCGGGCAGGCACCGAGCGCCCACGCCCCCAGCAGGGAGCGCAGTGCCTCGTGCCGCCCGGGCGCCGTCACGGCCCCGGCCGTCCGGCCGCCGGGACGGGCTCCGGGCGGCAGCCCTCGCGGGCGGCGGCGAGCTCCCCGGCGACGAGCTGCAGGCCGAGCCGCATCCGGTGTTTGGCCGCCTGGTCGCTGATGCCCAGTCGGCGGGCGGTGTCGCGGTAGGTCCGGCCGTCGTGGTGGCCGGGGGCGATGGTCTCGCGCAGCGGGTCGGGCAGCGAGGCGACGGCGTGGTGGGCGCGGGCGGCGGCGGAACGGGCGGCGACCTCCCGCTCGTCGCCGCAGGCGGCGCGGAGCTGCTGCACCGCGCAGCGGTGGGTGAGCGTGCCCAGCCAGGACCGCAGGGTGCCCTGCTCGGGGTGCCAGGCGCCCGGGTCCGTCCAGACCCGGGCGAAGACGTCGCGGGTGAGCTGCTCGGCGGCGTCCTCGTCGTCCAGGACGCGCAGCGCGAGGCCGTGCACGAGCGGCGCGAACCGGTCGTACAGCTCGCCGAGGGCCGTCTCCTCGCCGCGGACGAGGCGGAGCACGAGTCGTTCGTCGCAGCTGCTCATGCGGTGCCGCCCTCTCTGCTCACGAGGGTGTCCCTCCCGGCTCTCCCCGGCGTGTCGCCGACGCGTTCTCCCTGCGGCGGACGGCCGGCGGGCCATGCCTGCCACCACGGTATCCAAGAGCGCGGACCGGCCGGGTGAAATGCGGAAATGAGAGGGCGGGAAGTTTCACCCCGTCAGATCCTGCTGCCACCCCGGCGGCGACGACGGGTTCGGACAGATGTGGGAAGGGTGGTTCGCTCGTGGCGGGCGCCCCGTTCGGCCGTGGTGGGGGTACCGTCGTTGTGCTCGTGCACAGGCCCCGACCCGGCCGGACGATCATCGGCGCGTACGACGCTCGTCAGGGTGAGCGGGACAGTATGCACCGAGCTGTCCCCCGATCGCTGGAATATGCCCGAAGCGCTTGCTGCGACCCTCCGGTCGAATCATCCTGAGGCGTATTCGTGTCGAAGCCATGGGTAATCCGACCAGGCAGACCGGCCGAGCGCGGCCGGCCGACCGGTGTGATGAAGGCGCTGCCGCCCGGGCCGGGCGGCAGGGTGTGGGTGGCCGAATACCGAGTGCGGGTGGTGGAGCGGTGCAGGTACTTCAGGTGCAGCTGGCGGTCCAGGCGGACCCGGCGGAGGTCGGCAGGGCACGCCGCTGGGTACGGACCAGGCTTCAGGGCCACGGGCTCGACCCGGACGCGCCCATCGCCGAGACCCTCGTGCTGGTCGTCTCGGAACTCGTCACCAACGCGGTGGTGCACACGGGCTGTCCGGCCGTGCTGAGACTCACCATGCCGGTGCCCGATGCCGCGTCGCCTGACGCGGCCTCATCGCCGGTACGGGTCGAGGTCGCCGACGCCAGCCGCACCGCGCCCGCCCCGCGCCACGCCGGCCGGGACGCGACCAGCGGCCGCGGCCTGGAGCTCGTCGAGCTGCTCTGCGCGCGCTGGGGCTGGTACCCGGAGGGCTCCGGCAAGCGGGTCTGGTGCGAGATCGACCCCGCCGCGCAGGCCGCCCTCCCGGCCGAGGCACCCGTCCTCAACGAACTCGTCTGGCAGCTCTGACCGCGCACCGCGGCACACCCGCGGCCGCGCCGCACGGCTCCGCGCCGGACCGCGCCCCTGCACCCGCTCCCGCACAGCACGGGTGCCCCCGCCCGGCCGGCGGCCCCCCGGCGCGCGGGAGCGCGGCGGTCGTCCGTGCCGGACCGGGCGTGCTTCCGGCCCCGGCCGATGCGCCGCAACCTTGCCGAATTTACGACAAGCCATTGACGTGACGTATCCGACTGATCACGCTTGGGTGCAGCTCCGTCGCGAGGGGACGCCGAGGGACGCCCGGGTGGTGCCAGCACATCAGGGGGACCGGCTGCCGACCGCCCGCAGGCCTCCTCGGCGAGTGCGGAGCGCAGACGCGCGGGTTCAGGGCTCGTGCGTCCGCTCGGACGGTGTTCCGGCGTGCCGTGCTCGGGGCGTGCGCGGCGGGGCACCGTCCGGCGAGCGGCGCCGCACCGGCGCCGTACTGCGGAAGGTCCGCCGGTAGGCGCTCGGCGCCACGTCCAGCCGGCCGCGCAGCCGCAGCCGCAGCGAGGCCGCCGTGCCGAACCCGGCCCGCCGGGCCACCTCCTCGACCGGCAGGTCCGTCTCCTCCAGCAGCTGCCGGGCCAGCTCGGTGCGCTGCACCGCCAGCCACTCGCCCGGGCTGCTCCCGGTCTCCTCGCGGAAGCGCCGGGTGAAGGTCCGCACGCTCATGCCGGCCCGGGCGGCCAGCTCGCCCAGCGGCAGCGGGCGGTCCAGGTGCTCCAGCGCCCAGCCGCGGACGGCGGCGGTGCCCGCGCCCTGCAGCAGGTCCGGGCCGGGCACGCCGACGTACTGCTTCTGCCCGCCCTCCCGCCACGGCGGCACCAGGCAGGCCCGGGCCACCGCGTTGGCGACCGCGCTGCCGTGGTCGCGGCGGACCAGGTGCAGGCAGACGTCGACGCCCGCGGCGACCCCGCCGGAGGTCAGCACGTCGCCGTCGTCGGTGAAGAGCACGTCCGGGTCCAGCCGCACCTGCGGGAACATCCGGGCGAAGCGCTCGGTGTACGCCCAGTGCGTGGTCGCCGGGCGGCCGTCCAGCAGGCCGGCCGCGGCGAGCACGAAGGCGCCGGTGCAGATCGACACCAGCCGGGTGCCGGGGCGGACCAGCGCCAGGGCGGCGGCGATCCGCGGGTCGAGGACCCCGTCGACCACGTCGCCGGGGCCGTCCTGCTGCGCCGGGATCACCACGGTGTCGGCCTCGGCGAGGAGTTCGGGGCCGTGGTCGACCGCGATCCGGAAGTCCGTGCTGGTGGCGACCGGCCCGCCGTCCACGGTGCAGGTGGCCACCCGGTAGAGCGGGACGCCGTCCGGGCCCTTCGCCGACTCGAAGATCCGTGCGGGGATGGCCAGTTCGAAGGCGATCACCCGGTCCAGGGCCAGCACCGCGACCCGGTGCTGCCGCGGGGCCTCTGCCATCCTGGTCTCCCTTCGCGCGGGGCGGTGCCACATTGTGACCCGTAAACCCCTGGCCTGCGGAAGTGGTCTGGACCAAAACTGCTGCTGTGCCCGAACCGACACCCCCGCCCGCGCCCGCCGGCGCCCCGGCCGCCCCCTGCGCCGCACCCGCCCCGCCGACCGCCGGCCCGGCCATCTGGACCCGCAACTTCCGGCTCTACTTCACCGCCCGCAGCTCCGGCCTGCTCAGCGACGCCATGCTCCCGGTCGCCGTCGCAGCCGGCCTGATCGGCGCCGGTCACCCGCTCGGCAGCGTCGGCTACGCCATGGCCTTCCTGATGGCCCCCTTCGCCGGCCTGGTGCTGGTCGGCGGCGTCCTCGCGGACCGCTTCACCGCCCGCCGGCTGATGATCACCGCGGACCTGGTGAACCTGGCCACCCGGGTGCTGATGGCCTGGCTGTTCTTCACCGGCGTCGACCGGCTCTGGCAGCTGTACGCACTGCTCGCCCTGGCCGGCACGGCCGCCGCCATGTTCCAGCCCGGCGCCGCCTCCACCGTGCCGCTCACCGCCCGCGACGTGCACGGCGCCAACGGCGTCCTGCGCACCTCCGAGGCGCTCACCGCCCTGCTCGGCCCGGCCGTCGCCGGACTGCTGGCGGGCGCGGCCGCCACCGGCTGGGTCATGGTGCTCGCCGCCTGCGCGTACGCACTGAGCGCCTGCTGCCTGCTCGCCCTGCGGCTCGGCCCGGCCCCCGCGCCGCCGCCCGGCAACAGCCTCTGGCGCAACCTGGTCGAGGGCTGGCACGAGTTCCGCTCCCGCACCTGGATGTGGGGCGTCATCGTGATCTGGTTCTTCTACAGCGCCCTCAGCTTCGGCCCGCTGCTGCCGGTCGCCGCCGGCCTGCTCGTCCCCGAGCACGGCTCCACCGCGTACGGCGTGCTCAACGCCGTCTTCGGGGCCGGCACCGTGCTCGGCGGACTGCTCGGCATCCGGATCAGGCCCCGGCACCCGCTGCGCGGCGGGGCGCTGGCCATGCTGGCCTTCCCGCTCACCCCGCTCGGCATCGCCCTCGGCCTGCCCCTCCCGGTGCTCGCCGCCTGCTTCCTCGTCACCGGTGTCGGCGTCACCTTCTGGGGCGTCATGTGGGCCACCAACGTGCAGACCCAGGTGCCGGCCGAGGTGCTCAACCGGATCCACGCCTACGAGGTGGCCGGATCGGTCTGCATGGCGCCGGTCGGCTCCGCCCTGGCCGGGCCGGCCTCCGAGGCCTTCGGCCCGAGGGCGGTGCTCCTCGCCGGAGCCGCGGTCGCGGTGCTGGTGGTGGCCACGCTCCTGCTCGTCCGCCCGATCCGCGACCTGCGGCAGGTGGCCGGCCGCTGACCGCGGGCCGGGCGGCCGGACCGTTTGGCCCGATCCTGACGAAAGCTGGCAGTCAGGCCACTCGTTCGCGGCCGCCCCGCCCGGGACACTCGTCCGGTGACCGAACTGACCACCCGCAGACCCGCACCCCCGACGGACAACCGCACCCCCCGCCTGCACTACGCCTGGGTGGTGGCCGGTGTCTCCCTGCTCGTCCTGCTCGGCTCCGCCGGGTTCCGCTCCACCCCCGGCCTGATGATGGACGCCCTGAACGGCGAGTTCGGCTGGTCGCACGCCACCATCGGCAGCGCCGTCTCGGTCAACCTCACCCTCTACGGGCTCACCGCGCCGTTCGCCGCCGCGCTGATGGACCGCTTCGGCATCCGCCTCGTCGTGGTCGGCGCCCTGCTCGCCATCTCCACCGGCGCCGGGCTCACCGTCCTGATGACCGAGAGCTGGCAGCTCATCCTCTGCTGGGGCGTCCTGGCCGGCCTCGGCAGCGGCTCCATGGCCGGCGCCTTCGCCACCACCGTCACCGGCCGCTGGTTCCAGGCCAGGCAGGGCCTGGTCACCGGCGTCCTCACCGCCGCGGGCGCGGCCGGCAACCTGGTCTTCATGCCGCTGCTCGCCGCCCTGGTCGAGAACCACGGCTGGCGGACCGCGGTCGTCGTGGTCTCGCTGTCGTCCACCGCGGTCGCCGTCCCCGTCCTGCTGCTGATGCGCGAGCGCCCCGCCGACCTGGGCCTCCTCCCGTACGGCGCCACCGAGGCGCCGCCCGCCCCGGTCACCGACGGCAGCGCGCTCGCCCGCTCGCTGCGGGTGCTGCGGGACGCCGCCCGGAGCCGCGCGTTCTGGCTGCTGGCCGGCTCCTTCGCGATCTGCGGCGCCACCACCGCCGGCCTGGTGGGCACCCACTTCATCCCGGCCGCGCACGACCACGGGATGCCGGTCACCACCGGCGCGAGCCTGCTCGCCCTGGTCGGCGTGTTCGACGTCGCGGGCACCATCGCCAGCGGCTGGTTCACCGACCGCTTCGACTCCCGCCGCCTGCTGGTCGTCTACTACGGCCTGCGCGGGCTGTCGCTGCTCTTCCTGCCGCAGCTGTTCGGCCACTCGCTGCAGCCGCCGATCCTCGCCTTCGTGATCTTCTACGGCCTGGACTGGGTCGCCACCGTCCCGCCCACCGTCGCCCTCTGCCGCCGCCACTTCGGCGAGGACGCCCCGATCGTCTTCGGCTGGGTGCTCGCCGCGCACCAGATCGGCGCCGCCGTGGTGGCCGGCCTGGCCGGCCTCGTCCGCGACCGCTTCGGCGACTACGACCTCGCCTGGTACGCCGCCGGCGGGCTCTGCGCGATCGCCGTTCTCCTCTGCCTCGCCCTGCGCGGCGGCGCGCCGAAGCGCGCGGCCGTGCCGGCGGCCGCCTGAACACCGGGGCGGGCCGGTCCGGCGGCGACGGGAGGCCGCCGGAGCCGCCGGTGTCCGGTCCGTGACACGGAACGGGCAGCTGCCGTAAGGACCGGATAGCCTCATCGGCTATGACACTGTCCTTCACGCTGGACCCCGAACTCACCCCGGAACTGCGCGCCGAGATCGTCGGGCTCTGGACGGACGTCAGCAATGCGGGCGGCGCGGTCGGCTTCGTCCCCCCGGTCACCGCGGAGCAGGTCCGGCCCACCGCCGAGAAGCAGTTCGCCGGCCTCGGCCCCGGCGGCCCGGACCGCCTGCTGATCGGCCGCGACCCGGACACCGGCCGGCTGGCCGCCCTCCTCGTCTTCGTCTCGCAGCGCTTCGAGCTCATGGAGCACTGGCGGCTGCTCCAGCGGGTCATGGTCGACCCCGGCCTGCAGGGCCGCGGCCACGGCGCGGAACTGCTCGCCGAGGCCGAGCGCATCGCCCGCGGCTGGGACCTGGCCGGCCTCAAGCTCACCCTCCGCGGCGGCCTCGGGCTGGAGAAGTTCTACGGCCGCTCCGGCTGGAACGAGGTCGGCCGGGTGCCCGGCGCGATCCGCGTCGGCCCCGGCGACGACCGCGACGACGTCGTCATGTGGCTCGACCTCCGGTAGGCGCACCCCCGCCCACCGGGGCGCCCCGCCGACCCGACCGGCAGGCACGCCCCGGCCCCGTGCGGGCGCGGCCGTCCGGCATGCTTCACTGGGAGACCGGCACCAGGAGACGGCCGCCCCGCGGCGGCCCCGCCCCCGCGCCGCCCGTCGTACCCCCGGCCGAGAAGGACGCCACCCGTGAGCAGCCGCAAGTCGCACGCCACGCTCCGCTACACCTCCCTGCGGGCGAGTATCTTCCTCGGCTGCCTGCTGCTCTCGCTGATGCTCGGGCACTTCGGCGTCATCCCGGTCGCCGGCGGCAGCGGCGTCGTCTTCCTCGTCCTGATCGCCATGCTGGTCTCCGCCCCGATCAGCTACGTGGTGCTCAGCAAGCAGCGCGACGCGATGTCCGAGCAGATCGCCGGCAAGGTCGGCGGCCTGCGCGAGCGCACCGCCCGGCGGATCGCCGAGCAGAACGCCGAGGAGGACGCGGCCGTCGACGCCGCCCGCTCCGCCGCCCGCCAGGACTGACCTTGGCCGACCCCGCGCCGCCGCGCCGCCCCACCGGGCGCGACGTGGCCCGGCTGGCCGGCGTCTCGCAGGCCACCGTCTCGCTGGTCTTCTCCGGCGCCCGCGGCCACCGCGTCTCGGAAGCCACCCGCGAGCGCGTCCGCGAGGCCGCCCGAACCCTCGGCTACCAGCCGCAGGCCGCCGGCCGGCAGCTTCGGCTCGGCCGCAGCGGCACGGTGATGCTCGCCGTCCCCAACCTGCTCGGCCCGTTCTTCGGCCGGGTGCTCTCCGGCGTGCACGAGGAGGCGCACCGGCGCGGCCTCGCCGTCGTGGTCTCCTCCGGCTGGGACGGCGCCACCCTGGCCGAGGCCGCCACCGCCGGCCGCTTCGACGGCCTGCTGATCTGCTCCCCGGACGACAGCCAGCTCGGCGACCTCCCCGCCGACACCCCGGCGGTCTTCCTGGACGCCGACCCGGCCCGCAACCCCGGCCGCCCCACCGTCGAACTCGACGTCGCCGACGGCATGCGCGCCGCCGTCGAGCACCTGGCCTCGGCCGGCCACCGCAGGATCGGCCACCTGCGGTCCACCCTCTCCGCCCACACCTTCCGCACCCGGCAGGCCGGCTTCGAGGCCGCCACCGCCGCGCTGGAGGTGATCGAGGTCGGCGTCAGCCTCAACGAGGGCGCCGAGGCCGCCCGCGAGGCCGCCCGCACCCTGCTCGGCCGGCCCGACCGGCCCGCCGCCGTGATCTGCGACGACGACGTGGTCGCCTCCGGCCTCTACCAGGCCGCGGCCGAACTCGGCCTGCGCATCCCCGACGACGTCTCCGTGATCGGCATCGACAACATCCCGGTGGCCGGCCTGCTCGCCCCGCCGCTCACCACCGTCGACCTCCCCGGCGAGGAACTCGGCCGCACCGGAGTCCGGGCCCTCGCCGCCCTCCTCGACGGAGACCCGGTCACCCCCGTCCCCGCCCTCCCCACCACCCTGGTCGTCCGCTCATCGACCCGCCCGGCCTGACCGAAAGCCGGGGTGCCCTGCCGGTGCATCCCTGGGCGACCTGCACGAGTGCCCGGGTTCAGGCCGCCAGGACCGTTCGGGCCGGGGCGTCGGCCGGGGTGGCGGGGCGGAACCAGCGGCGGCAGCCGAACAGCAGCAGCCCGCCCACCCCGATGCCGGCCGCCGCACACACCGCCACCCGGAACAGCGACCCCTCCACCAGGGCCCCGGACACCGCGTACCCCGCCGCATTGCCCGTCGCGAACAGCGTGATCAGCCAGGCGAAGGCCTCGGTCACCGTGCCGGTCGGCGCCAGCTCGGCGATCAGGACGAAGGCGGCCGCGAGCAGCGGGGCCAGCCCGATCCCCGACAGCAGGGACAGCCCCGCCATGGCGTACGGGCCCGGGAGCGCCAGCAGCGGCAGGTAGGAGGCGGCCATCAGCAGGGCGATCACCCAGGTGCGGGTCGCGGTGGTGCTGCGCCAGCGGACCGCACCGTAGCCGAGGGCGCCGAGCAGCCCGCCGAGCGCCGCGAGCGCCAGCATCAGCCCGGCCCCGCCGGGCAGTGCGCCGGGGTGCTGCTCCGCGTACGCGATGAACAGCACGCTCTGGGCACCGACCGTCCAGCCGGCGCCGGCCAGGCCGACGAGCAGCAGGACCAGGCCGGGGGAGCGCAGCGGACCGAGGAGCCCGGCGGACGCCTCGCGGGCGGGTGCGCGCCAGGCCCGGGCGGGTGCGGCGGTGGCGACGACGAGGGAGCCGAGCAGGCCGAGTGCGGCGGCCGTCCACAGGGCTGTGGACGGGCCGAAGCCGGCGGCGATCCCGGCGACGGCGAGCGGGCCGGCGACGTAGAGGATCTGCTGCGAGGCGGAGTCGAAGGCGTAGGCGGTGTCGAGCTGCTCCTCCTCGACGACGGAGGGCCACAGGGCGCGCAGGCAGGGTTCGAGCGGTGGCATGGCGAGGCCGGCGAGGGCCGCGCCGGCCGGTGCGGCGACCGCGGAGCCGGGGGCGAGCGCGAGCAGGGCGTAGCCGAGGCCGGCGACCAGGGCGGTGGTGAGCAGGACGCGGGGCTGGCCGGTGCGGTCGACGATCCGTCCGAGCACCGGGCCGCCGACCGCGGCGGCGACGGCGTAGGCGGCGGTGGCGAGGCCGATCCGGCTGTAGGGCGCACCGGCCTCGCGCAGGGCGAGGGCGATCACCAGGCCGGTCATGCCGGCCGGGAGCCGGCCGAGCAGGGTGCCGAGGAGGAGCCTGGTGACGTGCGGGGCGCGGAGCAGCGCGAGATAGCCCATGCCTGAAGTTATACGTATAACCAGCCCGGCCGGTCAATCTGCACCGGCTGCGGCCGCTGCGGCCACTGGCTGGTTCGTGGCCATAGCTCAAACCAATACTTTGAACATCTCAAATGTTTACTGCTAACGTTCCGGCCATGACCATCGCAGGCGCCGCGCTCCAGGCCGGGACGAGCACCCCGCTCGCCCCCCGCCGCGCCTGCATGCCCCGAGCCGTGGCCGGCCCCCGCGCCTGCCGCGCCTGCGGCTGTACCGGGGCGGCACGCCTCTCCTGACGGTCCCTCCGCGGCCCCCGCCCGGAAGGGCCCCGCGCGTGCCGCCGTGTCCGACCTCCCCCGTCTGCCACCCGACCCGGAGTCGCATCCCCATGCCCGGTCTCCTGACCAGAATCCGCCGCGTCCCCTTCTGGGCCCAGATCGCCGCCGGCCTCGTGCTCGGCCTGCTGCTCGGCTGGATCGCCCGCGCCGGCGACGTCGCCTGGCTCACCACCACCCTCGACACCGTCGGCAAGACCTTCGTCCAGCTGCTCAAGCTGGCCGTGCCGCCGCTGGTCTTCACCGCCATCGTCGTCAGCGTCGCCAATCTGCGGAACGTCGCCAACGCCGCCCGGCTGGCCGTCCGCACCCTGCTCTGGTTCCTCGCCACCTCGCTGATCGCGGTGGCCGTCGGCCTCGGGCTCGGCCTGCTCACCGACCCCGGCCGCGGCGCCGGCCTCTCCACCGAGGGCCTCAAGGCGCCCGAGGAGGCCGGCAGCTGGGTCGACTTCCTGACCGGCATCGTCCCGACCAACATCGCGACGGCCTTCGTCGAGGTCAACGTCCTGCAGATCGTCTTCCTCGGCGTCGTCACCGGCGCCGCCGTGCTGAAGATCGGCGAGAAGGCCGAACCCGTCCGCCGGCTCAGCGAGTCCGTCCTCGACCTCACCCAGACCGCCCTCTGGTGGGTCATCAGGCTGGCCCCGCTCGGCACCCTCGGCCTGATCGGCAAGTCCGTCGCCAAGTACGGCTGGGACCTGCTCACCCCCTTCGCCACCCTGACCGCCGACGTCTACATCGGCTGCGCGATCGTCCTGTTCGGCGTGTACCCGCTGCTGCTGCGCTTCGCCGCCGGCCTCAACCCGCTGCACTTCTTCCGCGGCGCCTGGCCCGCCATCCAGCTGGCCTTCGTCTCCCGCTCCTCCGTCGGCACCCTGCCGGTCACCCGCCGCGTCACCGAGCGCCTCGGCGTGCCCGGTGAGTATGCGTCTTTCGCCGTTCCGTTCGGGGCGACGACGAAGATGGACGGCTGCGCCGCGATCTACCCCTCGCTGGCCGCGATCTTCGTCGCCCAGGTGTACGGCATCCACCTCGGCATCGGCGACTACCTGCTGATCGCCTTCGTCTCGGTGATCGGCTCGGCCGCCACCGCCGGCCTCACCGGTGCGATCGTCATGCTGACGCTCACCCTGTCCACCGTCGGCCTCCCGCTGGAGGGCGTCGGCCTGCTGCTCGCGATCGACCCGATCCTGGACATGATCCGCACCGCCACCAATGTGGCGGGACAGGCGGTCGTGCCGGTCCTGGTCTCGGCGCGGGAGAAGACGCTCGACCTGGTCGCGTACAACCGGCCGACGGGTGATCTGCTCGCCGAGCCCGCCACCGCTCCGGTGCCCGCGCAGGCCTCGGCCCCCGAGGCCGCTGCGGCCTGACGTCCCGTTCGACCAGGGCCCCTCCCCGACCCTGGGGAGGGGCCCTGGCGCATCTGATGACTGCAAGAATGGATGACCATCACTGCATCAAATCAACAGAACAGCGAAAATATCTTGCACAACTCTTGTGGGGTGAGATGCACGGGCCCTACGCTCCGCGGCGAGCCACCTGGTGCCACCTCCCCGAGAGAATCGAGCAAGCGATGTCACGGAGCATCACAGGAGCCGCAGCGCGCCGGGTCGGCACGCCGCCGCGACGGGCGGCGGCGGTGCTTGCGGCGGTGACCGCGGCCACCGTCGGCTACGCGGGCCCGGCCGCCGCCGACGACGGCAGGGCCGGCGGCGCGGCGGCGGTGGTGACGCGGGCCGGCCTCGCGCCGTCCCTCGTCGCGGGCCGCGGCGCCGACCTCGGCACGGCCGAGCAGGAGGCGGAGAACGCCCGGAGCACCGGCACGGTGATCGGCCCGGACCGCACCGCGTACACCCTGCCCTCGGAGGCGTCCGGCCGCTCCGCGGTGAAGCTGGTGCCCGGCCAGTACGTGGAGTTCACGCTGCCCGCCGCGGCCAATGCGATCACCGTGCGCTACAGCATCCCGGACGCGCCCGACGGCGGCGGCATCACCGCGCCGCTGGACGTCACGGTGAACGGCCGCAACCGCAGCACCATGACGCTGACCTCGCAGTACTCCTGGCTGTACAACCAGTACCCGTTCAGCAACGACCCGAAGGCCGGGCTGCTCCACCCCGACTGGTGGATCACCGAGTGCTCCTGCGTGCCGGCCGTCACCACCCCCGCCCCGGAGATCTCCAAGCCGTTCCGGCCCACGCACTTCTACGACGAGCAGCGCCTGCTGCTCGGCCGCACCTACAAGGCGGGCGACACCGTCCGGCTGACCGTCCCGGCGGGCAGCAGGGCCGCGTGGACGGTGATCGACCTGCTCGACTCGCAGCTCGTGGCCGCCCCGCACGTGAACCCCGCCGCCGTGAACGTGCTCGCCTTCGGCGCCGACCCGACCGGCCGCCGCGACTCCGCGGACGCGATCGACCGGGCGATCGCCTTCGCCCGCCGTGTCCACCTGCCGGTCCACCTCCCGCCGGGCACCTTCCAGGTGAACCGCCACATCGTGGTCGACGACGTGACGATCGAGGGCGCCGGCAGCTGGTACACGATCGTCAGGGGCCACCAGGTCGACCTCGCCACCCCGGCGCCGGGAGGCTCGGTGCACACCGGCGTGGGCTTCTACGGCAAGGACGCCGCCGCGGGCGGCAGCCGCAACGTCCACCTGTCCGGCTTCGCGATCGAGGGCGACGTCCGCGAGCGGATCGACACCGACCAGGTGAACGGCGTCGGCGGCGCGATGAGCGACTCCACGATCGAGGGCCTGTACATCCACCACACCAAGGTGGGCCTCTGGTTCGACGGCCCGATGAAGAACCTCAGGGTCACCCGCAACGTGATCACCGATCAGATCGCCGACGGCCTGAACTTCCACACCGGCGTCACCGACTCGGTGGTCTCGCACAACCTGGTCCGCAACACCGGCGACGACGGCCTCGCCATGTGGTCGGAGAGGACCGCGGACGCCCGCAACACCTTCGACCACAACACCGTGCAGTCGCCGGTGCTGGCCAACGGCATCGCGATCTACGGCGGCAGCGACAACACCGTCTCCGGCAACCTGATCGCCGACCCCGTCCGGGAGGGCAGCGCGATCCACGTCGGCTCCCGCTTCGGCGCCGAGCCGCTCGCCGGGCACCTGTGGATCACCGACAACACCACGGTGCGCTCCGGCACCTACGAGCTGAACTGGAACATCGGCCTCGGCGCCATCTGGTTCTTCGCGCTGGAGAAGGACATCGCCGCGGACATCCGGGTGACCGGGGACGACTTCCTCGACAACACCTACAACGCGGCGATGGTGGTGGCCGACTGGCCGGTGAAGGACCTGTACGAGGTGACCGGCCTGCACTTCAAGGACATCAGGGTCGACGGCACCGGCACCTCGGTGTTCAGCGCCCGCGCGGCCGGCTCGGCCGACTTCGAGAACGTGGACGCCCGCAACGTCGGCGCGGTCGGCGTCAACAACTGCGGCACCTTCCACTTCACGCCGGCCGGCTCGGAGTTCTCGCTCACCGACCTCGGCGGCAACGACGGCGGCGGCACCACCGGCGCCTGGCTGGCCCCGTGGGAGCTGCCCAACACCATCACCTGCGACGACCGCCCGCCGGTGGTGGCCCCGCCGGCGCCGTCCGCCTGGTGACGGCACCCGGGCGCCGTTGCTGAAAAGCGCCGTTGCTGAAAAGCCGTCGGGGCGCCCGTCCGGATCCCCCCTCCGGACGGGCGCCCCGACGGCGCGTTCGTCAGTGCGTCACCACTTGTCCCAGGAGATGTTCCAGCCGCTCATGCCGTTGTCCGGGCGGACCTGCTGGCCGACCGAGTTCTGCACGGTGACCGGGTCGCCGACGATGGCGGCCGCGTAGAAGCGGCCGGCCGACGAGCCGTCCGAACCGTCCTTGCCGGAGGTGTCCTCCAGACCGATGCAGCCGTGGCTGGTGTTGGTGCGGCCGAAGACGCCCGGGGCGTACTTGCCGTGCACGTAGGTGCCGGTCGGGGTGAGGCGCAGGGCGTGCGGCATCTCGACCTTGTAGGCCGGGCCCTCGTGGTTGACCACGGTGGAGGAGTCCATGACGGTCGTCCCCTCCTTCGCCATGACCACCATGGTGCCGTTGAAGGTGTTCTGCGAGGCGGGCGAGGTGGCGCCGGCGCTGATCGGGATGGTGGCGTCGGGCTTGCCGTCCTCCTTGACCACCATCTGGTGGCTGGCGGCGTCCGCGACGCTGACCCGGGAGCGTCCGATGGTGAAGGTCTGGTCGCTGTCGACCTCGCCGTAGACGTCCTTGGCCACCTCGACGCTCTTCAGCTTGTAGTGCACGGTGACCTTGGTCTGCGGCTTCCAGAACTGCTCGGGACGGAAGTCGACCCGGTTGCTGCCGAACCAGTGCGGCTTGAGCACGGTGCCGTCGGAGGTCTCGAAGGTGACGGCCTTCTCGACGGCGGCCTTGTTCTCGACCGCCTTCTTGAAGCTCAGCGAGACGATCATGCCGACGCCGTAGGTCTGCCCGTCGGCGATGTTGTCGTACGGGCTCGCGCCCTTGGTGGGCGTCAGGGTGGTGAAGGTGCTCTCCGCGGTGGTCGCCACGCCGGAGGCGTCGGCGGCCTGGGCGCTGACCTTGTACTCGGTGGAGACCGCGAGGTTCTGCGAGGGCGTCCAGCCGAGGCCGTCGGCGGTGAGGGTGCCGGGCACCTCCTTGCCGTCCTTGCCGGTCACCTTGACCGCGGTGAGCTTGCCGTTGGCCACCGCGACCTTCAGCGCACCGGACGGCTTCACCTTGGTGGCGCCGTTGGCGGGTTCGATGCTTACGACCGCCTGGGACTTCTTCTGCTCCTCCTGCTTGCCGGAGCCCGTCGACGAGCTCCCGCCCCCGCTGCTGCTGCACGCGGTGGTCAGCACCAGCGCGCCACCGAGCACCGCAGCCGCCACAACCCTGCCTGCCGCCCGCTTCACTGCCATACCCCTTCGCCGTATTCCCCCCGTTAGACGCGCGGGAGGGCCCGGCAGTTTCGCCTCGGGTGCGAATCGTCCGGTCACGAATCGACAACGTGCCCGCCCCGCGTCCTGAGGATCACCCGATCGAGCGAAGGCCGTCCGCCGACGAGCGTACGTCACTCCTCCGACGGGGCGTTCCCCCGTGATGCGTCCGCGGTGCGGCGGCCCCAGCGCTGGGCGAGCACCGTACACACCATCAGCTGGAGCTGGTGGAAGATCATCAGCGGCAGGACGGCGATGCCCACCGCTGCCGGCGGGAAGAGGACGGTCGCCAGCGGCAGCCCGTTGGCCAGCGACTTCTTCGATCCGCAGAACCGGGCGGTGATCCGGTCCGCCCGGTCGAGGCCGAGGCGCCGTGCGGCCGCGCCGCTGACCGCCAGCACCACGCCGAGCAGGACGAGGCACAGTGCGGCCAGCCACAGCAGCTGACCGGCGGTCACCCGGTGCCAGATCCCGTCGCGGACCCCTGCGCCGAACGCCGCGTAGACGATCAGCAGGATCGATCCGCGGTCCACGGCCAGCGTGACCGCGCGGTGCCGGCCGAGCCAGGGGCCGATCCACCGGTGCAGCAGCTGGCCGAGCAGGAAGGGCACCAGCAGCTGCAGGACGATGTCCGCCACCTGGCCCGCGTCGACCGTCACTCCGGACCCGCCGGGCAGCAGCCAGGCCGCGAGCAGCGGGGTCAGCACGATGCCGGCCAGGCTGGAGAAGGTGGCGGCGCAGACCGCCGCGGCGACGTTGCCGCCCGCCATCGAGGTGAAGGCGATCGAGGACTGCACGGTGGACGGCAGCAGGGTGAGGAAGAGCACACCGATGTACAGCCGGGCGGGCAGCACCTGCTCGGGCAGCAGCCGGGCGGCCTCGCCGAGCAGCGGGAAGAGGACGAAGGTGCACCCCAGGATCAGCAGGTGCAGCCGCCGGTTCCGGGCGCCGGCCAGCGCCTCCTGCGGGGAGAGCCGGGCGCCGTAGAGGAAGAAGAGCAGGCCGACGGCGACCCGTACGGCGTCGGCGACCGCGTCGGCGGAGTGCCCGCGGGCGGGCAGCACGGTGGCCAGGCCGACGGTGGCGAGCAGCAGCAGGATGTAGCCGTCGATGCCGATCCGGTGCAGGGCCCGGTCGGCGCGGCGGGCTGCGGTGCGGAGCCTGGACGGGCGGGGCATACCGTCGATCATGCCGGGGCGGGTGCGCGGAGGCGGGCAGGGGCGTGCGGAGCCGGCGAGGGGCGCGCGGGAATCGCGGCGGAAAGAGGCAGGGGGCCCACCACAGCCGTGGCGGGCCCCCTTGGTACTGCTCTTCGTGCTCGTGAGGCGGCCGGTGGCCGCCGGCGGACCCGGAGGTCCTGAGCGATCAGATCATCATCAGAGGATCGTCAGACAGCGGTGACGTTCTCCGCCTGCGGGCCCTTCGGGCCCTGGGTGACGTCGAAGGTGACCGCCTGGTTCTCCTCCAGCGAGCGGAAGCCGCTCGAGTTGATGGCGGAGTAGTGGACGAAGACGTCGGGGCCGCCGCCCTCCTGGGCGATGAAGCCGAAGCCCTTCTCAGCGTTGAACCACTTGACGGTTCCCTGAGCCATGCCGTTCTCCTTGCGAGGGACGTATTGGAGGCCACACCGTGTGACCTCCGGTCCGCTGCGCTGATCGCCCTGCCTCCGGAAAGCTCCGGAGTTTTTCGCACAGTGCTCAATCAATGCTCAATTGCGCTGAAACTGCTGAAAAACTACGAAAAGCCCGCGGTTACATGCTCCGCAGGCTTCAAGTACTGCAAGGGGAATCAAACTGCAACTGGAAGAGACGTTAGCACGCGGGCGCGGCCCCGACCAGGGGTGACCGAAAGGCGCGCCGGTGTGTCGCCCGCCTGGTGTCAGGACCTGAAGACGGCAGGCATACGCTGCGGGGAGAGTACGAACATCAGAGGGAGCACGCGGTGACCGGTCGGGATGAGAGCAGCTCCGTGGCGGTAAGGCCCCGGGTCGGACATATTCAGTTCCTCAACTGTTTGCCCCTCTACTGGGGCCTCGCACGGACCGGCAGCCTCCTCGACCTCGACCTCACCCGGGACACCCCCGAGAAGCTCAGCGACCACCTCGTCGGCGGCCGCCTCGACATCGGCCCGATCACCTGCGTCGAGTACCTCCGGCACGCCGACGGGCTCGTCGTCCTCCCCGACATCGCCGTCGGCAGCGACGGCCCGGTGATGTCCTGTGTGATCGTCAGCAAGGTGCCGCTCGCCGACCTGGACGGCCGCCCGGTCGCCCTCGGCTCCACCAGCCGCACCTCCGTCCGGCTCGCCCGGCTGCTGCTGGAGGAGCGCGAGGGGGTGCGGCCCGAGTACTTCTCCTGCGCGCCCGACCTGGACGCCATGCTGGCCCGCGCCGACGCCGCCGTGCTGATCGGCGACCCCGCCCTGCGCGCCTCCCTGGAGCAGGCCCCCCTCCAGGGCCTCGCCGTCCACGACCTCGGCGCGATGTGGAAGGAGTGGACGGGCCTGCCCTTCGTCTTCGCCGTCTGGGCCGCCCGCCGCTCCTACGCCGAGCAGCAGCCCGGCACCGTCGCCGCCGTGCACCGCGCGTTCCTGGAGTCCCGCGACCTCTCGCTCACCGAGGCCGCCAAGGTCGCCGAGCAGGCCGCCCGCTGGGAGTCCTTCGACGCCCCGCTGCTGGAGCGCTACTTCACCGAGGCCCTGGACTACTCGCTCGGCGACCGCCAGCTCGCCGGGATCGCCGAGTTCGCCCGCCGGGTGGCGCACGACAGCGGCTTCGCCCCCGACGTGGCGGTGAGCCTCCTGGAGTCCGTGCCCGCCGCCGGGTAACACCACCCCAGGAGCCCCCGGTTGGTACTGTCCGGCGGGGAGCACGGCCGTACGGGAGGCGGGGGCGATGGAACCACTGAGCGGGGCGGACCCGGCACGGGTCGGCGCGTACCGGCTGCTGCGCCGGCTCGGCGCAGGCGGCATGGGCCGCGTCTACCTCGGCCGCACCGCCGGCGGCCGGACGGTCGCGGTCAAGGTGGTGCGCGGCGAACTCGCCGACGACCCCGAGTTCCGGGCCCGGTTCCGCCAGGAGGTCGCCGCCGCGCGCCTGGTCGGCGGCCGCTGGACGGCCCCCGTGCTGGACGCCGACACCGAGGGCGACCAGCCCTGGGTGGCCAGCGGCTACGTCGCCGGGCCCTCGCTCGACGCCGCCGTCCGGCGGCACGGCCCGCTGCCCGTCCCCGCCGTCCACACCCTCGGCTCGGCGCTCGCCGAGGCCCTGGAGCAGGTGCACGGCCTCGGCCTCGTGCACCGGGACGTCAAACCCTCCAACGTGCTGCTCGCCCTCGACGGGCCGCGCCTGATCGACTTCGGCATCGCCCGCGCCCTGGACGCCGCCACCGCCCTCACCCGCTCCGGCTACGTCGTCGGCTCGCCCGGCTACCTCTCGCCCGAGCAGGCTTCCGGCGAACCGGCCGGGCCCGCCGGGGACGTCTTCTCGCTCGGCGCCGTCCTCGCCTTCGCCGCCACCGGCACCGCCCCCTTCGGCGAGGGCGTCAGCGCCGCCGTCCTGCTCTACCGGGTGCTCCACGAGGAGCCCGCCCTCGACGGGATCACCGGCCCGCTGCACGACGCCGTCCGTGCCTGCCTCGCCAAGCACGCCGCCGACCGGCCCACCCCGGCCGAGCTGCGGGCCCTGCTCGCCCCCGGGGCCGTCCCCGCGGGCGGCGACTGGCTGCCGCCCGCCGTCTCCGCCGCCGTGGCCCGCACCGCCGTCGAACTCCTCGACCTGGAGGCCCACGGCCCGGACGCCGAAGCCGCCGCCCCGCCGCACCCGACCGCCCCGCCACCACCCGCAGGCACCCCGGCCGGTACGCCCGCACCCGCGGCCGCCCCGCCGATGCCGCACGACCGCACCCCGACCGAGCTCGACCGGCCCGCTCCGCGCCGCACCCGGTCCCGCGCCCGCTGGGCGGTGCCGCTCGCCGTGCTGGCCGTCCTCGCCGCCGGCGGCGGACTGTGGCAGGTGCTGCGCCAGTCCGACGACCGGGGGAGCAGCCAGGACGCCAGAACCACCCTCCCGTCCGGCTGGGCCTCGGCCCCCGGCTCCTCAGGCGGCAGCGGGCCGGGCAGCGGCGGGCCGACCGGTACGGCACCGAGCAGCGCCGGATCGACCGACACCCTCCCGGCCGGCTACCTCGGCAGCTGGCAGGGCACCATCACCACCCGGGTCGGCGGCCTGCCCAGCACCTTCCGGGTGGAGTTCACCGCGGGCCGGGTCGGCCAGGTCGTCGGGCGTACCAGCAACGCCTCGGCCTTCAGCGACACCGTCTGCCGCGGGGAGCTCACCCTGCTCACCGCCTCCGCCGACCGGATCGAACTCCAGGAGCGCCCGGTCGGCACCGACCCCAAGTGCACCGGCCAGCCCGAGAAGCAGACCTACAACCCGGCCGGGAACCGGCTGCTGCACATGGAGGTGAGCGGCGCAGCACTCGGCATGGACCCCTCCGGGGATCTCGCCAAGCAGGGGTGACGGGGCGGCGAAAAGCCCTGGCGTAGGCTGGTTCGGTCCTGCCGTCCGGGTGCTCCGCCCGTCCGGGGGCGCCCCGCCGCCCACCGGCCCCGCCGTTGGAAAGAAAGTAGGCCCGCCAGGTGTCCGAGCAGACCCTCGACTCCCCCGCCGCCGACCTGCAGGCCGTCCTCGACCGTGCGGCCGCCGGCGGCCGGATCACCCCCGAGGAGGCGCTGGAGCTGTACCGCTCCGCGCCGCTGCACGCTCTCGGCTCGGCCGCCGACGCGGTGCGCCGCCGCCGCTACGCGGGCGTCGAGCACATCGCCACGTACATCATCGAGCGGAACATCAACTACACCAACGTCTGTGTGACGGCGTGCAAGTTCTGCGCGTTCTACGTGCCGCCCAAGAGCGACAAGGGCTGGTCCCGCGACCTCGACGAGATCCTCCGCCGCTGCGCCGAGACGGTCGAGCTGGGCGGCACCCAGATCATGTTCCAGGGCGGCCACCACCCGGACTACGGCGTGGAGTACTACGAGCGCGCGTTCTCCGCGATCAAGGCGGAGTTCCCGCAGCTGGTGATCCACTCGCTGGGCGCCTCCGAGGTCGAGCACATGGCCCGGATCTCCGGGGTCACCGTCGAGGAGGCCATCACCCGCATCCACCGGGCGGGCCTGGACTCCTTCGCCGGCGCCGGCGCCGAGCTGCTGCCCGAGCGGCCTCGCAAGGCGATCGCCCCGCTCAAGGAGTCCGGCGAGCGCTGGCTGGAGATCATGGAGGTCGCGCACGGCCTCGGCGTCGAGTCCACCTCCACCATGCTGATGGGCACCGGCGAGACCAACGCCGAGCGCATCGAGCACCTGCGGATGATCCGCGACGTGCAGGACCGCACCGGCGGCTTCCGGGCCTTCATCCCGTACACCTACCAGCCGCAGAACAACCACCTGAAGGGCCGGACCCAGGCCACCGTCTTCGAGTACCTGCGGATGATCGCCGTCGCCCGCCTGTTCCTCGACAACGTCGCCCACATCCAGGGCTCCTGGCTGACCACCGGCAAGGAGGCCGGCCAGCTGTCGCTGCACTACGGCGCCGACGACCTGGGCTCCGTGATGCTGGAGGAGAACGTCGTCTCCGCGGCCGGCGCCAAGCACCGCTCCAACCTCACCGAGCTGATCCACCTGATCCGGGCCGCCGGCCGCACCCCCGCACAGCGCTCCACCACCTACGAGCACCTGCGCGTCCTCGACGACCCGGCGAACGACCCGGTCGACCCGCGGATCGCCTCGCACATCGCCTCCACCGCCATCGAGGGCGGCACCGCCCACCCGGAGCTGAAGATCCTCTCGGCGAACTGACCGCGCACCGATGCTGACGCTGCACCGCGCCGCGCTGCTCCTCGCCGACCCGGCCGACCCGGCGGCGCAGGCCGTACCCGACGGCGCGGTGCTCGTCGACGGTGCCCGGGTCGCCTGGCTCGGCCCGTACGCCGAGCGGCCCGGCACCTCCGCCCGCCTGCGGGAATGGCCGGGGCTGCTGGTGCCCGGCCTGCTCAACCCGTACGGGGCGTGGCTGCTGGAGCGGCTCTACCACCCCGACCCGCGCGAGGAGCTCGGCGACCGGCCGCTGGCCGTCGAGGTGCCCGAGGACGCACTCGGCGGCTCCGCCCGGCGCGGCCTGCAGCGGATGCTCGGCCACGGCACGACCGCCGTCGCCGGCCCGTTCGAACACCCGGCCGTGCGGACGGCGGTGGCCCGCTCCGGGCTCACGGCCGTGCCCGGCGACGGCGCCGAGGGCGGCCTCGACCCGCTGGCCGGGCGCCGCCTCGCCCGGGCCGTGCACCGCCCGCTGCGGGCCGGCGGCCCGGCCGACTTCGCGGTCTTCGACGCCGCCTCGCGGGCCGCCCTGGAGCAGGCCGGCGCGGGCTGCTGCCTGGCCACCGTGCTCGGCGGACGGCTGCTCTACCGCGGCCGCTGACGGCCCCTCGCCGGCCGCCGGGCGCACTCTCCCCGGCTGACGCCGCAAAAGGTCGTACAAACCGCACACATCCTGCCGTGACCTGAGGCACCGCCAGCGGCTACGATCCCGGACAGCCACTCAGGGACGGCTGCTCGGGACGGCCCCGGGGTGCGTCCCTCACCACCGGGCCCCGACCGGGCCCCGGCCGCCAGGACAAGGACCGATGCGACCCGCCACCGCCCCCCGCCAGCCAGCCCCCCGGCTCGGCCGCGGCTGGTACCTCGGGGCGGTGCTGAGCGCCGTGCTCGCCCTCGGCATGTGCCTGCTCGGCTGGCGCCAGGCCGACCAGGCGGACCGGATCACCGCCAACCCCGTCCGCGTCCAGGGCACCGTCACCCAGCTCCCCGGCGGCAGCGGCTCCTACAGCGAGGTCGGCTACACCGCCGAGGGCCGCCGCCTCACCGCCGCCGACCTGTGGCTGCCCGAGGGCGCCGGGCTCGGCGACACCGTCTGCCTGGAGCACGCCGCCGACGACCCGGGCGCCGTCCGGGTCTGCGGCAACCGCTACCCGCAGCCGGTCGGCATCACCCTCGCCCGCACCAGCGTCCCGATCGCCCTGCTCTTCCTCGGCCTGTGCCTGGCCCGCATCCTGCGCGACCGCCGCACCCGGCCCGCCCGCACCGGGCACGGCGGGGTGCGGACCACCATGGTGCTGGCCGCCGAGGGCATGCCCGCCCTCACCCACGGCAAGCGCTCCCGCCGCCGCCGCAGGGGCGGCCGCCGCAGGCAGTCCTAGAAGGGCACCCGGGCAGCCGCCCAGGGGCGCGCGGGGGCACCCGATGCGCCCGGCGGTTCTGCCGCGAAGCATCCGGCTGCGGGCGGGCCGCGCCACCCCGAGGTGCACCCGTGTCCCGCAGCGTCCGACCCAGGGTGAACAATGGGGGCGTGACCCGAGCCTCTCTGGACAAGCAGCCCCACGAAGTCGCCGCCATGTTCGACGACGTCGCGGCCAAGTACGACCGCACCAACGACGTGCTCTCCCTCGGCCAGGCGCGCGCCTGGCGGCGGGCGGTCGCCGACGCGGTCGCGGCCGAGCCGGGCCAGCTCGTCCTCGACCTGGGCGCGGGCACCGGCACCTCCTCGCTGCCCTTCGCCGAGGCCGGCGCCAAGGTCGTGCCCTGCGACTTCTCCACCGGCATGCTCGCCGAGGGCAAGCAGCGCCACCCCGAGCTGGCGATGACCGCCGGCGACGCGACGAAGCTGCCCTTCGCCGACGCCACCTTCGACGCCGTCACGATCTCCTTCGCCCTGCGCAACGTGCAGGACACCGACGCCGCGCTGCGCGAGATGCACCGTGTCACCAAGCCCGGCGGAAAGATCGTCATCTGCGAGTTCTCCACCCCGACCTGGACGCCGTTCCGCACGGTCTACACCGAGTACCTGATGCGCGCCCTGCCGCCGGTCGCCACCGCGGTCAGCAGCAACCCCGACGCGTACGTCTACCTCGCCGAGTCGATCCGCTCCTGGCCGGACCAGCCCGAACTCGCCGCCAAGCTGCAGCAGGCCGGCTGGGCGAAGGTCGCCTGGCGCAACCTCACCGGCGGCATCGTGGCGCTGCACCGCGGTTTCCGCGCATAAGCCCTGACGGGGGCGCGTCTTGTGGATCGGGCCGGGCCCGCGTGCCCCGGCACCCTGGTCCGGCCCGATCCACGAGACACGCCCTAGACTCAGTCGGGGCCAGCCCGGCCCAGCCGTCCGCCGTTCCAGTGCAGGAGTGTGCCCCTGTGTCCGAGACCGCCATCGACCTGAGCGGCCCCGTCGAGAGCACCGCTGACGTCATCGTGGTCGGCGCCGGCCCCGCGGGTTCCACCACCGCGTACTACCTGGCGCAGGCCGGCCTGGACGTCCTGCTGCTGGAGAAGACCGAGTTCCCCCGGGAGAAGGTCTGCGGCGACGGCCTGACCCCGCGCGCCACCAAGCAGCTGGTCGACATGGGCATCGACGTCTCCACCGAGAACGGCTGGCTGCACAACAAGGGCCTGCGGATCATCGGCGGCGGCGTCCGCCTGGAGCTCGACTGGCCCGAGCTGTCCGCCTTCCCGGACTACGGCCTCGTCCGCAAGCGCGCCGACTTCGACGAGCTGCTGGCCCGTCAGGCCTCCAAGGCCGGCGCCCGGCTGTACGAGAACTGCAACGTCACCGGGCCCGTGCTGGACGAGCGCAGCGGCCGGATCACCGGTGTCACCGCGAAGCTCGGCGACGAGAAGCGGCCGGTCGTCTTCCGCGCCCCGCTGGTCGTCGCCGCCGACGGCAACTCCACCCGGCTGTCGGTCGCGATGGGCCTGCACCGCAGGGAGGACCGCCCGATGGGCGTCGCCTACCGCACGTACTTCACCTCGCCGCGGCACGACGACGACTACCTGGAGTCCTGGCTGGAGCTCTGGGACACCCGGCACGGCCAGCGCAAGCTGCTGCCCGGCTACGGCTGGATCTTCGGCATGGGCGACGGCACCAGCAACGTCGGCCTCGGCATCCTCGACTCCTCGCCCGCCTTCGGCGACCTCAACTGGCGCGAGGTGCTGAAGAGCTGGTGTGCCAGCATGCCCGAGGAGTGGGGCTACACCCCGGAGAACATGACCGACCCGATCCGCGGTGCTGCCCTGCCGATGGCCTTCAACCGGCAGCCGCACTACACCCGGGGCCTGCTGCTGGTCGGCGACGCCGCCGGCATGGTCAACCCGTTCAACGGCGAGGGCATCGCCTACGCCATGGAGTCCGGCCAGATCGCCGCCGGAGTCATCGTCCAGGCGCTGGCCCGGGTCACCGACGCCGGTCGGGAGCGCGCCCTGCAGCGCTACCCGCAGATCCTCAAGGACGTCTACGGCGGCTACTACTCGATGGGCCGCGCCTTCGTGAAGCTGCTCGGCAACCCGAAGATCATGCAGACCGCGGCCGAACGCGGCCTCACCCACCCGATCCTGATGAAGTTCCTGCTCAAGCTGCTCGCCAACCTCACCGACCCGCAGGGCGGCGACGCGATGGACCGCATCATCAACGGCCTCGCCAAGGTCGCGCCGAGGGCCTGACGGCCCGTCCGCACGGCGCCGCTGGACAGGGAAGTTCGGCTGGCCGGACAATCCCTTCCATGGCGTCAGCAGAGTTCGGGGCAGAGGTGGCCCGGCCGTCCGAGGCCGACCGCGAGCGGGCGCTCGGAGTGCTGCGCGACGGGGTCGGCAACGGACGGCTGTCCCACGACACCTTCATGCGGCGGATGGAGCTCGTCCTCGTCGCCCGTACCCGCGCCGAGATCGACGAGGCGCTCGCCGGTCTGCCGGGCGGCGGACCGGTCGGCCGCTTCGTGCTGCGCGCCGTCGGCGGGGTCTCCGCCTTCCACGTCCGGCTGCGGCGCACCTGGCGCAACCAGCAGCTGCCCGAACTCGGCCTGCCGCAGCCGGGCCCCGAGCCGCTGCGGATCGGCCGCAACCACGGCAGCGGCCTGCGGCTGTCGGACTCCACCGTCTCCCGCACCCATGCGGAGCTGCGCTACCAGGACGGCGGCTGGGTGCTGTACGACCTCGGCTCGGCCAACGGCACGTTCGTCAACGGCCGCCGGGTGACCGGCCCGGTACGGGTCCGCCCGGGCGACCAGGTCGGCTTCGGCCGCACGTCCTTCCGCCTCGGCGGCAGCCAGTAGCCGAAGGCACCGGGCAACCCGTCAGCGTTCCCGGTGGGCGGCCAGGGAGCGGGCCTCGATGCGGGCGAGGCGGTCCTCGAAGACGGCCCGGGCGTCCGGGGTGAGGGTGCGCAGGGCGACCAGGGCACTGACCACCACGTCGCACAGTTCGGCCTGGACGTCCTCCCAGCTGTGGGTGACGCCCTTGCGCGGGTTCTGCCCGAGCGCCCCTATCACCGCCTGTCCGACCTCGCCGACCTCCTCGGACAGCTTGAGGACGCGCAGCAGCCGCTCCTCCCCGGAGGGCAGGCTGCTCGCGCCGTCCAGCCAGCCCACCAGGCGGTCGATGCTCTCCCAGCTGCGGGTCTCCACGGTGGCGGCTCCTGTGCGGCGTCGGACGGGCGGGCCTCCACCGTACGGGAGCGGGGCCGGGGTCCGGCAGGGCGTCAGCGGGGGTGGCCGTCCTCGTCGGTGGTGAGGACCTGGGTGTCGAACTTGATCTGCCTGACCAGCACCGACCCGGTGGGGTGCTCGCAGACCACCGCGCCGTCCTGCCAGGGCCCGTTGTCGTCCCACCACTGGCTGCCGTACGGGTCGCCCTGGTTCCGGTGGACGTCGTGGACGCCGGGGCCGGTGTCGAAGCGCCGGCCGAAGACGTAGATCCGGCTCGCGGCCTGCAGGTGCGGCCGGAGGACGTCGAGGGCGTTGTCGCCGTTGCTGCCGACCCGGGGGAAGGCCCGCACCGGCAGCAGGTCGGCCAGCCGGTCGGCGAGGCCAGGGCCGAAGGCGGCGGCGCCCACCGCGGGGCGCTTCAGCAGCAGCCGCAGCCGGCGGACCAGGGCGGCGAGCGGGGCGAGCCAGGTGACGTCCTGCAGCACCGGGCTGCGGACGTAGTCGAGCGGCCCGGAGGCCGGGGTGGAGGCCAGCGGGTGGAAGCCGTCGGCCAGTGCGCGGACGGCGGCGATGTCGGCGGTGGTCAGGCCGTCCACCACCCGGTGGGCGACGCCGTTGTCGCTCGGCGAGTCCACGTCCAGGGCCGCGCGGTACGGGCCTTCGGGCGTCGCCAGGGTCGGATGGCCGTGGTACCAGTGGCCGAAGTCGTGCGAAGGGTCCCTGGTGAAGGCCTGGAAGGTGCCGATGGCCACGCCGTAGAGGGGGAGGGGCATGGATCAAGGTTCGCGGCCCGCCCGGTGGGCGGCCGGCCGCTGAACGGGTGCGGCGGCCCGGGAGGCGGCCGGCCCCGGGAGCCGTGTTCGTGAGCTTGTGAAGGAAAGGTCAATCGGCTGCAACGGCGTCGCACCCGGGCGGGTGAGGACCTATATCACGCCTGATGGAGTGCTCCGAAATTTGCGATGGCCGCAGCATGATTGATATAGGCACAAGGCTCTGACCAGTCGCTTCAGAAGTGAATGCGACTGTTTGTGACCATTTGCCTTCATCGGGTGGTTAAGGCGTGGCTTGATCACCTTGGTGATCGTTTGTCAGGTGGCGCAGATCACAAAGATCGTTCAGAACCGCGTGTCGCAGATCACAAGCCGACGGGCATAGGATGCGCTCGATCCTGGCTTTGTGAACTGCCTCACATGGAGTTGATCTCATGGTCCGGATCACCGGATCACCCCAGCGTGACCCGGCAGTTCCTATCTGCAGTCAAGGACGACTGGACGGAGGGAGCGGGGGCTATGAATGCCTACGCGCCGATCCTCGTACTCGGTGCCATCGCGGCGGCGTTCGCGGTCGGTTCCGTCGTGATGGCCTCGCTCACCGGCCCGAAGCGCTACAACCGGGCCAAGTTGGAGGCGTACGAGTGCGGTATCGAGCCGACCCCGCAGCCGGTGGGCGGCGGGCGGTTCCCGATCAAGTACTACCTGACGGCGATGCTCTTCATCGTCTTCGACATCGAGATCGTCTTCCTCTACCCGTGGGCGGTCAGCTTCGACGCCCTGGGGATCTTCGGGCTGGTCGAGATGCTCCTGTTCATCGCCACCGTCTTTGTTGCGTACGCCTACGTCTGGCGCCGCGGCGGTCTGGAGTGGGACTGACCGCTGACTTTGTGAACGGGCGGACAAGCCACCGGACTTGAGGGCATTGAGAGGGATCTGATGGGTATCGAGGAGAAGCTGCCGAGCGGCTTTCTGCTCACCAGCGTGGAGACCGCCGCTGGGTGGGTGCGGAAGGCGTCGCTCTTCCCCGCCACCTTCGGCCTGGCCTGCTGCGCGATCGAGATGATGACGACCGGCGCCGGCCGCTACGACCTGGCCCGGTTCGGCATGGAGGTGTTCCGCGGCTCCCCGCGGCAGGCCGACCTGATGATCGTGGCCGGCCGGGTCAGCCAGAAGATGGCCCCGGTCCTGCGGCAGGTCTACGACCAGATGGCCAACCCGAAGTGGGTCATCTCGATGGGCGTGTGCGCCTCCTCCGGCGGCATGTTCAACAACTACGCGATCGTCCAGGGCGTGGACCACATCGTCCCCGTCGACATCTACCTGCCGGGCTGTCCGCCCCGCCCGGAGATGCTGATGGACGCGATCCTCAAGCTGCACGAGAAGATCCAGCACGAGAAGCTCGGCGTGAACCGCCGCCGTGCCGAGGAGCAGGCCGAGCAGGTCGCCCTGCACGCCACCCCGGTCAGCGAGATGCGGGGGCTGCTGCGATGAGCGAGCAGAACGGCCTCCCCGCCACCCGCAAGGAGATCCCCGTCGAGGTGATCGGCAAGCGCCAGGGCATGTTCGGCGCCCAGGACACCGGCGACACCTCCGGCTTCGGCGGCCTCACCCGCCCCGTCGCCCTGCCCCCGGCCAGCACCCGCCCCTACGGCGGCTGGTTCGACGAGGTGGCCGACGAACTCGAGGGCGCCCTCGAGGAGCAGGGCCTCGACGTCGCCGACGTGATCGAGAAGACCGTCGTCGACCGCGGCGAACTCACCTTCCACGTCGCCCGCGAGCACCTCCTGCAGACCGTCCGCACCCTGCGCGACGACCCGGCGCTGCGCTTCGAGCTCTGCCTCGGCGTGAGCGGCGTCCACTACCCGGCCGACAAGGGCCGCGAGCTGCACGCCGTCTACCACCTGCGGTCGATCACCCACACCCGGCTGATCCGGCTGGAGGTCACCGCCCCGGACACCGACCCGCACATCCCGTCCGTCGTCAGCGTCTACCCGACCAACGACTGGCACGAGCGCGAGACCTACGACTTCTTCGGCCTGGTCTTCGACGGCCACCCCGCCCTCACCCGGATCATGATGCCGGACGACTGGCTGGGCCACCCGCAGCGCAAGGACTACCCGCTCGGCGGCATCCCCGTCGAGTACAAGGGCGCCCAGATCCCGGCGCCCGACCAGCGGAGGTCGTACAGCTGATGACCACTCACTACGAAGAGGCGGGCTCCCGCGAGACCACCGAGGGACGGGTCTTCACCGTCACCGGCGGCGACTGGGGCGAGGTCGTCGACGCCGTCGCCCGCGCCGACGACGAGCGGATCATCGTCAACATGGGCCCCCAGCACCCGTCCACCCACGGCGTGCTCCGGCTCATCCTGGAGATCGACGGCGAGACGGTGAAGGAGGCCCGCTGCGGCATCGGCTACCTCCACACCGGCATCGAGAAGAACATGGAGTTCAGGACCTGGGTCCAGGGCACCACCTTCGTGACCCGCATGGACTACCTGACGCCGCTGTTCAACGAGACCGCCTACTGCCTGGCCGTCGAGAAGCTCCTCGGCATCACCGCGGACGTCCCCGAGCGGGCCACCGTCATCCGCGTTCTCATGATGGAGCTCAACCGCATCTCCTCGCACCTCGTGGCGCTCGCCACCGGCGGCATGGAGATCGGCTCCACCACGCTGATGATCTACGGTTTCCGCGACCGCGAACTCATCCTGGACGTCTTCGAGCTGGTCACCGGCCTGCGGATGAACCACGCCTACGTCCGCCCCGGCGGCCTCGCCCAGGACCTCCCGCCCGGCGCCGTCGACAAGATCCGCGAAGCGGTCCAGCTGTTCCGCTCCCGGATGCACGAGTACGACAAACTCGCCACCACCAACCCGGTGTTCAAGGCCCGCCTGGTCGACGTCGGCCACCTCGACCTCGCCGGCTGCCTCGCCCTCGGCGCCACCGGCCCGATCCTGCGCGCCACCGGCCTGCCGCACGACCTGCGCAAGACCGACCCGTACTGCGGCTACGAGAACTACGACTTCGAGGTCTCCACCGCCGACACCGCCGACTCCTACGGCCGCTTCCTGATCCGCCTGGACGAGATGAAGCAGTCCCTGCGGATCGTCGAGCAGTGCCTCGACCGGCTGAAGCCCGGCCCGGTCATGGTCGGCGACAAGAAGATCGCCTGGCCCGCCCAACTCGCCGTCGGCCCCGACGGCATGGGCAACTCCCTCGACCACATCCGGAAGATCATGGGCACCTCCATGGAGGCCCTGATCCACCACTTCAAGCTGGTCACCGAGGGCTTCCGGGTGCCCGTCGGCCAGGCCTACGCGGCCGTCGAATCGGCCAAGGGCGAACTCGGGGTGCACGTGGTCAGCGACGGCGGCACCCGGCCCTACCGGGTCCACTTCCGCGACCCCTCGTTCACCAACCTGCAGACGATGGCGGCGATGTGCGAGGGCGGCCAGGTCGCCGACGTCATCGTCGCAGTGGCCGGGATCGACCCGGTGATGGGAGGCGTGGACCGGTGACCAACGTCGAACTCGGGCTCCCGGCACTGCCGGCCAAGCCGTACCCGCAGGACGTCCACGAGCGGCTCGCCGCCGACGCCCGCGAACTCATCGGCCGCTACCCGGTCGCCCGCTCCGCCCTGCTCCCGCTGCTCCACCTCGTCCAGGCCGAGGAGGGCTGCGTCACCCCGACCGGCATCCGCTTCTGCGCCGAACAGCTCGACCTCACCACCGCCGAGGTCACCGCCGTCGCCACCTTCTACACCATGTACCGGCGCCGGCCCGCCGGCGACTACCACGTCGGCGTCTGCACCAACACCCTGTGCGCCGTCCTCGGCGGCGACCAGATCTTCGACGAGCTCAAGCAGCACCTCGGCATCGAGAACAACCAGACCACCGACGACGGCGCGATCTCCATCGAGCACATCGAGTGCAACGCCGCCTGCGACTACGCCCCCGTGGTGATGGTCAACTGGGAGTTCTTCGACAACCAGACCCCCGAGAGCGCCAGGCAGCTCGTCGACGACCTGCGCGCCGGCCGGGAGGTCCGCCCCACCCGCGGCGCCAAGCTCTGCTCCTTCAAGGAGACCGCCCGCATCCTCGCCGGCTTCCCCGACGAGCGCCCCGGCGCCGTCGACGAGTCCGGCGCCGGCGGCACCCCCTCCCTCGCGGGCCTCAAGCTCGCCAAGGGCGAGGCCCTCCCCGGCACCCCCGGCACCAAGGTGGTCGCCCCCCGGCACGAAGGGACCGAAGCGTGATGACCTCCGCCGAACCGGCCGAGAAGCTCCTCTCGCCGGTCCTCTCCGCCAGCTGGGACGACGAACGCCCCTGGACGCTGGAGACCTACCTGCGCCACGACGGCTACGCCGGCCTGCGCAGCGCCCTCGCCATGCCGCCCGACGAGGTCATCGCCCTCGTCAAGGACGCAGGCCTGCGCGGCCGCGGCGGCGCGGGCTTCCCCACCGGCATGAAGTGGCAGTTCATCCCGCAGAACGACGGCAAGCCGCACTACCTGGTGGTCAACGCCGACGAGTCCGAGCCGGGCACCTGCAAGGACATCCCGCTGCTCTTCGCCAACCCGCACTCCCTCATCGAGGGCATGGTCATCGCGTCCTACGCGATCCGCTGCAACCACGCGTTCGTCTACCTGCGCGGCGAGGTCGTCCCGGTGCTGCGCCGGCTGCAGGCCGCCGTCGCCGAGGCCTACGAGGCCGGCTACCTCGGCAAGGACATCCTCGGCTCCGGCATCGACCTGGACATCACCGTCCACGCCGGCGCCGGCGCCTACATCTGCGGCGAGGAGACCGCCCTCCTCGACTCCCTGGAGGGCCGCCGCGGCCAGCCCAGGCTCCGCCCGCCGTTCCCCGCCATCGCCGGCCTCTACGCCTGCCCGACCGTCGTCAACAACGTCGAGTCGATCGCCTCCGTGCCGCCGATCCTCAGCCGCGGCAAGGACTGGTTCAAGAGCCTCGGCACCGAGAAGTCCCCCGGCTTCACCCTCTACTCGCTGTCCGGCCACGTCACCAACCCCGGCCAGTACGAGGCCCCGCTCGGCATCACCCTGCGCCAGCTGCTGGAGATCAGCGGCGGCATCCGGGCCGGCCACCACCTCAAGTTCTGGACCCCGGGCGGCTCCTCCACCCCGATGTTCACCGACCAGCACCTCGACGTCCCGCTCGACTACGAGGGCGTCGGCGCCGCCGGCTCCATGCTCGGCACCAAGGCCCTCCAGGTCTTCGACGAGACCACCTGCGTCGTCCGCGCCGTCACCCGCTGGACGGAGTTCTACGCCCACGAGTCCTGCGGCAAGTGCACCCCCTGCCGCGAGGGCACCTACTGGCTCGTCCAGCTCCTCAAGCGGATCGAGGCCGGCCAGGGCGAGACCGGCGACCTGGAGAAGCTCCTCGACATCGCCGACAACATCAACGGCAAGTCCTTCTGCGCCCTCGGCGACGGCGCGGCCAGCCCCATCGTCTCCTCGCTCCAGTACTTCCGCGAGGAGTACGAGCAGCACCTCACCGAGCGGCGCTGCCCGCTCGACCCCGCCGCCTCCACCGTCTGGGCCGGGCGGCCCCACGCCAACGAGTCCGCCACCGAGAGGGAGGTGCACGCGTGACCGTCACCACTCCGACGAACAGCGGCTCCGCCGCGGGATCCACCGACCTCGTCACGCTCACCATCGACGGCGTCGAGGTCCAGGTCCCCAAGGGCACCCTGGTCATCCGTGCCGCCGAGCAGATCGGCACCCAGATCCCGCGGTTCTGCGACCACCCGCTGCTCGACCCGGCCGGCGCCTGCCGCCAGTGCATCGTCGAGATCGAGGGCCAGCGCAAGCCGGTCGCCTCCTGCACGATCCCCGTCGCCGAGGGCATGGTCGTCCGCACCCAGCTGAGCTCCCCGGTCGCCGAGAAGGCCCAGCGCGGCGTCATGGAACTGCTGCTCATCAACCACCCGCTGGACTGCCCGGTCTGCGACAAGGGCGGCGAATGCCCCCTGCAGAACCAGGCCATGTCCACCGGTGACGCCGACACCCGCTTCGACGGCGTCAAGCGCACCTACCCCAAGCCCGTCCCGATCTCCACCCAGGTCCTGCTCGACCGCGAACGCTGCGTGCTGTGCGCCCGCTGCACCCGCTTCTCCCAGCAGATCGCCGGAGACCCCTTCATCGACCTCGTCGAACGCGGCGCCCTCCAGCAGGTCGGCACCGGCGAGGGCGACGACTTCCACTCCTACTTCTCCGGCAACACCATCCAGATCTGCCCGGTCGGCGCCCTCACCTCCGCCGCCTACCGCTTCCGCTCCCGCCCCTTCGACCTGGTCTCCTCACCCAGCGTCTGCGAACACTGCTCCTCCGGCTGCTCGCTGCGCACCGACCACCGCCGCGGGAAGGTCATGCGCCGCCTCGCCGGCGACGACCCGCAGGTCAACGAGGAATGGAGCTGCGACAAGGGCCGCTTCGCCTTCCGCTACGCCCAGCTGCGCGACCGCCTCGCCACCCCGCTGGTCCGCGGCGAGGACGGCGAACTCGCCCCCGCCTCCTGGCCCGAGGCCCTCGCCAGGGCCGCCGAGGGCCTGCGCGGCGCCCGCACCGGCGTACTCGCCGGCGGCCGGGTCACCGTCGAGGACGCCTACGCCTACGGCAAGTTCGCCCGCCTGGTGCTCGGCACCAACGACGTCGACTTCCGGGCCCGCCGGCACAGCAGCGAGGAGGCGGACTTCCTGGCCGCCGCCGTCGCCGGCCGCGGCACCGACCTCGACGGCACCGGCACCACCTACGAGCAACTGGAGAACGCCCCGGCCGTCCTGCTCGCCGGCCTCGAGCCCGAGGAGGAGTCGCCGATCGTCTTCCTGCGGCTCCGCAAGGCCGTCCGCGGCAACGGCCAGCGCATCTACGCGATCGCCTCGCACGCCACCCGCGGCCTCACCAAGCTCCGCGGCGCCCTGCTGCCCGCCGCCCCCGGCACCGAGGCCGAGTGGCTCGCCGCCCTCGCCGGCGACGAGGTGCTCGCCGACGACGCCGGCCGCGCCGCCGACGCGCTGCGCTCGCCCGGCTCGGTGATCCTGGTCGGCGAACGGCTCGCCGCCGTCGCAGGCGGCCTCACCGCCGCCCTGCGGCTCGCCCACGCCACCGGCGCCGCACTCGCCTGGGTCCCGCGGCGCGCCGGCGAACGCGGCGCCGTCGAGGCCGGCGCCCTGCCCGGCCTGCTGCCCGGCGGCCGCCCGGTCACCGTGCTCGCCGCCCGCGCCGAGGCCGCCGCCGCCTGGGGCGTGCCCGACCTGCCGTCCCGGCTCGGCCGCGACACCGACCAGATCCTGGCCGCCACCGCCGCCGGCGACCTGGACGCCCTGCTGGTCGGCGGCGTCGACACCGACGACCTGCCCGACCCGGCACTCGCCGAGGAGGCGCTCACCCGCGCCGCCTTCGTCGTCTCGCTGGAGCTGCGGCCCTCCGCCGTCACCGCGCACGCCGACGTGGTGCTGCCGGTCGCCGCGGTCGCCGAGAAGGCCGGCACCTTCCTCGACTGGGAGGGCCGGGTCCGGATGTTCGAGCCCGCGCTCAAGGCCGACCAGCTGATGCAGCGCCACCTGCACTCCGACGTACGGGTCCTGCACATGCTCGCCGACGCCCTCGACCGCCCGCTCGGCCTGCCGGACGTCACCGCCGCCCGCCGCGAACTCGACCGCTTCACCCCGTGGACGGGCGACCGGCCGGCCGCCCCCGCCGCGCACCCCGCGCCGCTGCCCCGTCCCGCCACCGGCCAGGCCGTCCTCGCCGGCCACCGGATGCTCCTCGACAACGGCACCCTCCAGACCGGCGACGAGCACCTCGCCGGCACCAGGCACCCGGTCGTCGCCCGGATCTCCCCGGTCACCGCCGCCGAGATCGGCGCCACCGCCGCACTGCGGGTCACCGGCCCGGCCGGCTCCGTGGTGCTGCCGCTGGAGATCACCCAGGACATGCCCGACCGCACCGTCTGGCTGCCCCTCAACTCCACCCCGGGCGGCGCCCAGCGCGCCCTCGGCACCACCGTCGGCCACCTGGTCACCATCGCACCGGCTCAGGAGGCGTGATGCACAACCTCGCTGCCCCCCAGCTGCTCGCCGCCTACGACACGCTCGCCTTCTTCGGCCGCGACCCCTGGTGGCTGGTGCTGCTCAAGGCGGTCTTCGTCTTCGCCTTCCTCGTCCTCACGGTGCTGATCGCCATCGTCTGGGAGCGCAAGGTCGTCGCCTGGATGCAGCTGCGCATCGGCCCCAACCGGCACGGCCCCTGGGGCATGCTGCAGTCGCTCGCCGACGGCATCAAGCTGGCCCTCAAGGAGGACCTGGTCGTCACCGGGGCCGACAAGGTGGTCTACATCCTCGCGCCGATCGTCAGCGCCATCCCGGCGTTCATGGCCTTCGCGGTGATCCCCTTCGGCCCGGCCGACGACCAGGTGTCGATCTTCGGCACCCGCACCCCGCTGCAGCTCACCGACCTGCCGATCGCCGTGCTCTACATCCTGGCGACCGCCTCCGTCGGCATCTACGGCATCGTGCTGGCCGGCTGGTCCTCCGGATCGACGTACCCGCTGCTCGGCGGCATCCGCTCCTCCGCCCAGATGATCAGCTACGAGATCGCGATGGGCCTGTCCTTCGCCGCGGTCTTCATCTACTCGGGCTCGATGTCCACCTCGGAGATCGTCGCCTCCCAGCAGCCGACCTGGTTCGCGGTGCTGCTGCCGGTCTCGTTCATCGTCTACATCATCGCGATGGTCGGCGAGACCAACCGGGCGCCGTTCGACCTCCCGGAGGCCGAGGGCGAGCTGGTCGGCGGCTTCAACACCGAGTACTCCTCGCTGAAGTTCGCGATGTTCATGCTCGCCGAGTACGTCAACATGGTGACCGTCTCGGCCGTCGCCTCCACCCTCTTCCTGGGCGGCTGGCGCGCCCCCTGGCCGATCTCCGCGTTCTGGGAGGGCGCCAACCACGGCTGGTGGCCGATGCTCTGGATCATCATCAAGATCCAGCTGCTGCTGTTCTTCTTCATCTGGCTCCGCGGAACGCTGCCCCGGCTGCGCTACGACCAGTTCATGAAGCTCGGCTGGAAGATCCTCATCCCCGTCTCGCTGGTCTGGCTGGTGATGGTGGCCAGCGTCCGGGCCCTGCGCAACGAGGGCTACGACTTCGCCCAGGTGGTGCTATGGGTCGGCGCACCGATCGCCGCCGTCCTCCTGCTCGCCCTGGTCTGGGACCTGCTGCGGAAGAAGCCCGCCGAGGCGAAGCCCGCCCCGCCCGCCGCGTTCGACCCCATGGCCGGCGGCTATCCGGTGCCGCCGCTGCCCGGCCAGGAACTCCCGCCGGTGCCGCGCCGTCGGCGCCGCGCCCCGCAACTCCAGGACGCCCTCAACGGGGCCGACCACACCGAAGGGAGCTGAGCCGACATGCCGTCCGACGACACCTCGGGGCACGACACGACAGCCCGGCCGTCGATCCTCGGCCCGGCCGCCGGCTTCGGCGTGACCTTCCGGGCCATGTTCAAGAAGCGGCTCACCGAGCAGTACCCGGAGCAGAAGAAGCCCACCGCGCCGCGCTTCCACGGCCGCCACCAGCTGAACCGGCACCCGGACGGCCTGGAGAAGTGCGTCGGCTGCGAGCTGTGCGCCTGGGCCTGCCCGGCCGACGCCATCTACGTCGAGGGCGCCGACAACCGGGACGACGAGCGCTACTCGCCCGGCGAGCGGTACGGCGCGGTCTACCAGATCAACTACGCCCGCTGCATCCTCTGCGGGCTCTGCATCGAGGCCTGCCCGACCCGCGCGCTCACCATGACCAACGAGTACGAGCTCGCCGACTCCACCCGGGCCGACCTGATCTTCACCAAGGAGCAGCTGCTGGTCGGCCTCACCGAGGGCATGGTCGACAGCCCGCACGCCATCTACCCCGGGGCCGACGAACAGGCCTACTACCGGGGCGAGATCACCCAGGCCGCGCCCGGCACCGTGCAGCAGGAGCGGCACCAGGACGAGAAGGAGGTGCAGCCATGACCTCCACCGGAGAGGCCGTCCAGTTCTGGGTCCTCGCGGTGATCGCCGTCGGCGGTGCGCTCGGCATGCTGCTGATGAAGAAGGCGGTGCACAGCGCGCTCTGCCTGGCGGCGACGATGCTGGCGCTCGCGGTCTGCTACATGGCCCAGGGCGCGGTGTTCCTGGGCGTGGTGCAGATCGTCGTCTACACCGGCGCGATCATGATGCTCTTCCTGTTCGTGGTCATGCTGGTCGGCGTCACCAGCGCGGACTCGCTGAAGGAGCAGCTCAAGGGCCAGCGGTTCGCCGCGGTGCTCTGCGGGCTCGGCTTCGGCGTGCTGCTGATCGCGGGCCTGGCCAACGCCAAGCTGCGGGACTTCACCGGCCTGTCGGCGGCCAACGCCGAGGGCAACGTGCCGGGCCTGGCCCGGCTGATCTTCACCAAGTACGTCTGGGCCTTCGAGGTCACCGGCGCACTGCTGATCACCGCGGCGATCGGCGCCATGGTGCTGACCCACCGCGAGTACGTGCAGAAGCCGAAGACCCAGCGCGAGCTGGCCTCCCAGCGGGTCAAGGACAACCTGCAGGTGCCGCCGATGCCCGCGCCCGGCGTCTACGCCCGGCACAACGCCGTCGACGTCCCCGGCCTGCTGCCCGACGGCACCGTCGCCGAGGACTCGGTGATGGGCACCCTGCGCGAGCGCGGCCAGATCCGCGACGTCAGCCAGGAGATGCTGCAGCGGATGGCGGAGCTGGAGGATTCCACCGCCGAGTGGCTGGGCCGCCCGTCCTCCGCCCGCCCGGCGACGCCCGAGCAGCGCGCCGCGCTGGAGACGGTGCCGACGAAGGAGAAGAAGAAGGAGGACGAGGCGTGAACCCGGTCAACTACCTCTACCTCTCGGCCCTGTTGTTCACCATCGGCGCGTCCGGTGTGCTGATCCGGCGGAACGCGATCGTGCTGTTCATGTGCGTCGAGCTGATGCTCAACGCCTCGAACCTGGCGCTGGTGACCTTCTCCCGGATGCACGGCAACCTGGACGGCCAGATCATCGCGTTCTTCACCATGGTGGTCGCGGCGGCCGAGGTCGTGGTCGGCCTCGCCATCATCGTGAGCATCTTCCGGACCAGGCACACCGCCTCGGTCGACGACAGCAACCTGATGAAGCTGTAGGCGGAGGGCCCTCGGTGAACTCACTCATTCCGCTGCTGGTCGCGGTCCCGCTGGCCGGCGCCGCCCTGCTGCTGCTCGGCGGGCGCGCGCTCGACCGGTTCGGCCACTGGCTCGGCACCCTGGCCGCCGCCGCCTCCTTCGGCCTCGGCCTCGTCCTCTTCTCCCAGATGCTCGGCCGGCCCACGGAGGAGCGGCCGGTCGTCGAATTCCTGTACAGCTGGATCCCGGTGAACGGCTTCCAGGCCGATGTCGCCTTCCAGCTCGACCAGTTGTCCATGACCTTCGTCCTGCTGATCACCGGCGTCGGCACGCTGATCCACATCTACTCGGTGGGCTACATGGCCCACGACGAGCGCCGCCGCCGCTTCTTCGGCTACCTCAACCTGTTCCTGGCCGCCATGCTGCTGCTGGTGCTGGCCGACAACTACCTGCTGCTGTACGTCGGCTGGGAGGGCGTGGGCCTCGCCTCGTACCTGCTGATCGGCTTCTGGCAGCACAAGCCGAGCGCGGCGACGGCCGCCAAGAAGGCGTTCATCGTCAACCGGGTCGGCGACCTCGGCCTGTCGATCGCGATCATGCTGATGTTCGTCGAGTTCGGCTCCTTCACCTTCGGCCCGGTCTTCGGGGCGGCCGACGACGCGAGCGAGGGCAAGCTCACCGCGATCGCGCTGATGCTGCTGCTCGCCGCCTGCGGCAAGTCCGCCCAGGTGCCGCTGCAGTCCTGGCTCGGCGACGCCATGGAGGGCCCGACCCCGGTCTCCGCACTGATCCACGCGGCGACCATGGTGACCGCCGGCGTCTACCTGATCGTGCGCTCGGCGGACATCTTCAACCTGGCGCCCGACGCCCAGCTCGTGGTGACGGTCGTCGGCGCGGTCACCCTGCTCTTCGGTGCGATCGTCGGTTGTGCCAAGGACGACATCAAGAAGGCACTGGCCGGCTCGACCATGTCGCAGATCGGCTACATGGTGCTGGCCGCGGGCCTCGGCCCGATCGGCTACGTCTTCGCGATCATGCACCTGGTGACCCACGGCTTCTTCAAGGCCGGGCTCTTCCTCGGCGCCGGATCGGTCATGCACGGCATGAACGACGAGGTGAACATGCGGCACTACGGCGGCCTGCGCAAGTACATGCCGGTCACCTTCGCCACCTTCGGCCTCGGCTACCTCGCCATCATCGGCTTCCCCGGCCTGTCCGGCTTCTTCTCCAAGGACAAGATCATCGAGGCGGCGTTCTCCAAGGGCGGCACCGAGGGCTGGGTCCTCGGCCTGTGCGCCCTGGTCGGCGCGGCCGTCACCGCGTTCTACATGACCCGCGTGATGATGATGACCTTCTTCGGCGAGAAGCGCTGGCAGCCCGACCCGGAGACCGGCGAGGAGCCGCACCCGCACGAGTCGGCCAAGGTCATGACGCTGCCGATGGTCGTGCTCGCGGTCGGCTCGGTCTGCGCGGGCGCGCTGTTCACCTACGGCGACGCCTTCCTGAAGTGGCTGGAGCCGGTCACCGGCTTCGAGGAGGGCCACCCGCCGATCCCGGCGGCCGTCGTCACCGGGCTCACCACCGTCTGCATGCTGGCCGGCGTCGGCCTCGCCTACGCCATGTACGGCCGCAGCCGCATCCCGGTCACCCCGCCGGTGGGCTCCCCGCTCACCCGGGCCGCCCGCCGCGACCTGCTGCAGGACGACTTCAACCACGCCGTGCTCGTCCGCCCCGGCTCCGCGCTCGCCGCGACGCTGGTCTGGTTCGACATCCGCGGCCTGGACGGCTTCGTCAACGGCCTCGCCGCCACCATCGGCGGCATCTCCGCCCGCCTGCGGAGGGTGCAGACCGGCTTCGTCCGCACGTACGCGCTCTCCATGTTCGGCGGCACGCTCGTCCTGGTCGCCACCACCCTGCTGATGAGGTCGGTCTGATGGAAGGTCACAAGATGACTGCTGAGGCTCCGCGGGGAGGCCGGCCATGAGCTACCTGCTGACCGCGACCTGCGCCGTGCCCGCCGCGGGCGCGGTGGTCACCGCCGCCCTGCCGGCCGGCAACAGCGAGGCCCGCCGGCGCACCACCAAGGCCGTCGCGCTGGCCGTCTCCACGGCCACCCTCGCGCTGACCGCCGCCGTCGCCGCCCGGTTCGAACCGGGCGGCCCCCGCTACCAGCTGACCGAGTCCTACAGCTGGATCCGCTCCTTCGGCATCTCCTTCTCGCTCGGCGTCGACGGCATCGGCGCCGTGCTGGTCCTGCTCACCGCGGTGCTGGTGCCGCTGGTGATGCTCGCCTCCTGGCATGACTCCGACCCCGCCCCCGCACCCGAGGGCAGCTTCGAGGCCAAGCGCCGCACCCAGGGCTTCTTCGCCCTGATCCTGGCGGTCGAGGCGATGGTGCTGGTGTCCTTCCTGGCCACCGACGTCTTCGTCTTCTACGTCTTCTTCGAAGCCATGCTGATCCCGATGTACTTCCTGATCGGCGGCTTCGGCGACCGGGCCGGCGGCCCCGACGCCGGGAAGCAGCGCTCCTACGCCGCGGTGAAGTTCCTGCTGTACAACCTGCTCGGCGGCCTGGTCATGCTGGCCGCGGTGATCGGGCTGTACGTCACCGCCGCCGACCAGGACCTCGCCACCTTCGACCTGCCGACGCTCACCAACGCGATCGCCGACGGCAAGCTGGCGATCGACCCGTCCGTGGAGAAGGCGCTCTTCCTCGGCTTCTTCTTCGCCTTCGCGGTGAAGGCCCCGCTCTGGCCGCTGCACACCTGGCTGCCCAACGCGATGGGCGAGTCCACCGCCGGAACGGCCGTCCTCATCACCGCGGTCGTCGACAAGGTCGGCACCTTCGCGATGCTGCGGTACTGCCTCGGCCTCTTCCCGGACGCCTCCAAGGACTTCGCCCCGGCGATCCTCGTGCTCTCGCTGATCGGCATCGTCTACGGCGCGCTGGTGGCGATCGGCCAGAAGGACATCAAGCGGCTGGTGGCCTACGCCTCCATCTCGCACTTCGGCTTCATCATCATGGGCATCTTCGCGCTGACCAGCCAGGGCCAGACCGGAGCCACCCTCTACATGGTCAACCACGGCATCTCCACCGCCGCGTGGATGCTCGTCGCGGGCTTCCTGATCTCCCGCCGCGGCTCCCGCCTGATCGCCGACTACGGCGGCGTGCAGAAGGTCGCCCCGGTGCTCGCCGGCACCTTCCTGATCGGCGGCCTGGCCACCCTGTCGCTGCCCGGCATGGCGCCCTTCGTCAGCGAGTTCCTGGTGCTGGTCGGCACGTTCAGCCGGTACCCGGCGATCGGCATCGCCGCCACCTTCGGCATCGTGCTCGCCGCGCTGTACGCCCTGCTGCTCTACCAGCGCACCATGACCGGCCCGGTCAAGCCCCGCATGGAGGGCATGCCCGACCTCAAGGTCCGCGAACTCGTCGTGGTGACACCCCTGGTGGCGCTCACCCTGCTGCTCGGCGTGTACCCCAAGCCGCTCACCGACATGGTGAACCCGGCCGTGGACGCCACGCTCTCCCAGGTCCACCGGACCGACCCGGCACCGGCCCACCCGGTCGCCGCCACCACCGGAGGTGAGCACGAATGAGCCCCACCCAGTGGCTCGCCGCCGCGGGCGGCAACAGCGCGAGCATTCCCGCCCCGCACATCGAGTACGGCCAGCTCTCCCCGATGCTGATCGTCTTCGGCGCCGCGATCGCGGGCATCCTCGTCGAGGCCTTCCTGCCGCGCCGGGCCCGCTACGCCACCCAGATCGGCATCTCGCTGCTCGGCCTCGGCGGGGCCTTCGCCGCGGTCGTCGTCCTCGCCGCGCAGGGCCACGCCACCACTCAGGCCGGCCTGCTCGCCATGGGCGCGGTCGCCATCGACGGCCCCGCGCTGTTCCTGCAGGGCGTCATCCTGCTGACCGCCGTCCTCGCCGTCCTCACCTACGCCGAGCGCCGGCTGGAGCCGCGGCTCAACGGGCACGGCGTCGACGCGTTCACCGCGCAGGGCGCCGCCGTCCCCGGCGGCGAGCAGGAGCGCGACGCCACCCGGGCCGGCTTCACCACCACCGAGGTCTTCCCGCTCACCCTGTTCGCCGTCGGCGGCATGCTGCTCTTCCCCGCCGCCAACGACCTGCTGACCATGTTCGTGGCGCTGGAGGTCCTCTCCCTGCCGCTCTACCTGCTCTGCGGGCTCGCCCGGCGCCGCCGGCTGCTCTCCCAGGAGGCGGCGGTCAAGTACTTCCTGCTCGGCGCCTTCGCCTCGGCGTTCTTCCTGTTCGGCACCGCGCTGCTGTACGGCTACGCGGGCAGCGTCCAGCTCGGCGACATCGCCGACGTGGTCTCCGGCGTCGCCCCGGTCACCCCGGCGCTCACCGTCACCACCCAGAACGACGCGCTGCTGCTGATCGGCCTGGCCATGCTCGCCGTCGGCCTGCTCTTCAAGGTCGGCGCCGTCCCCTTCCACGCCTGGACCCCGGACGTCTACCAGGGCGCCCCGACCCCGGTCACCGGCTTCATGGCCGCGGCCACCAAGACCGCCGCCTTCGGCGCCTTCCTCCGCCTCTTCTACGTGGCCTTCCCCGGCCTCAAGTGGGACTGGCGGCCGGTCATGTGGGGCGTCGCCATCCTCACCATGGTGGTCGGCGCGATCCTCGCCGTCACCCAGCAGGACGTGAAGCGGCTGCTCGCGTACTCCTCGATCGCCCACGCGGGCTTCATCCTCACCGGTGTGATCGCCACCAACCGACAGGGCCTGGGCGCCGTCCTCTTCTACCTGCTCGCCTACTCCTTCGTGACCCTCGGCGCCTTCGCCGTGGTCACCCTGGTGCGCGACTCGAAGGGGGAGGCCACCCACCTCTCCAGCTGGGCCGGCCTCGGCCGGCGCTCCCCGCTGGTCGCCGCGGTCTTCGCACTCTTCCTGCTGGCCTTCGCCGGGATCCCGCTGACCAGCGGCTTCACCGGCAAGTTCGCGGTCTTCCAGGCCGCGGCGGCCGGCGGTGCCATGCCGCTGGTGATCGTCGGCGTGCTCAGCTCGGCCGTCGCGGCGTTCTTCTACATCCGCGTCATCGTGCTGATGTTCTTCTCCGACCCGCAGCCGCACGGCCCGTCCGTGGCCGTCCCCAGCCCGCTCACCGCCACCGCCATCGGCGTCGGCGTGCTGGTCACCCTCGGCCTCGGCCTGCTGCCGCAGTACTTCCTCGACCTGGCGTCGAAGGCCTCGCTCTTCGTCCGCTAGCGCCGCGCCCTGCACACCGGCCCCCGCCGTCCGGCGGGGGCCGGTGCCCTTTTCCCGGTCCCCGGACAGTGCCGCCCGCCCGCCGGGACAGCGCCGTACGGTGCCCGACGCGCTGGTTGGGGCCCATGCCCGTGCAGTGATCCACTCGTGACCGGATACGCTGCCTAATGCGTGCAGCCGTACGCGCAGAGGCGGCGACCGGGGGGACCAGGCCGCTGGGATCGACCAGGGACAGGAGTGGTCTGCGTGACCGTCGTGGGGCCCTTCGGGCTGACCGTGCAGGACCGCGATCTGACCCGTGACGTCCAGGCCGGGATGGACGCCGTGGAAGCGGCGCTCGGCGAGGCGGTGAAGAGCGAGGTTCCGTTCATCACCGTCACGGCCAGCCACCTGATCGAGGCCGGCGGCAAGCGCTTCCGCCCGCTGCTGGTCATGCTCGCCGCCCAGTTCGGCGACCCGTACGCGCCCGGCGTGGTGCCGGCCGCCGTCGTCGTCGAGCTCACCCACCTCGCCACGCTGTACCACGACGACGTCATGGACGAGGCCCCCGTCCGCCGCGGCGCCCCCAGCGCCAACTCCCGCTGGGACAACTCGGTCGCCATCCTCACCGGCGACTTCCTCTTCTCCCGCGCCTCCCAGGTCCTCGCCGACCTCGGCCCGGAGGCCGTCCGCATCCAGGCCGACGCCTTCGAGCGCCTCGTCACCGGCCAGATCCTGGAGACCGCCGGCCCCCGCCCCGGCGACGACCCGCTCCAGCACTACCTGGACGTCATCGCCGGCAAGACCGGCTCGCTGATCGCCGTCTCCGGCCGCTTCGGCGCCATGACGGCCGGCGCCGAGCCGTGGATCATCGACATCCTCACCCAGTACGGCGAGCGGATGGGCACCGCCTTCCAGCTCGCCGACGACGTCCTGGACATCGCCAGCGACAGCCACGAGTCCGGCAAGACCCCCGGCACCGACCTGCGCGAGGGCGTCCCCACGCTGCCCGTGCTGCTCCTGCGGCAGACCCCGGTGGACGAGGACGACCCCGCCGACCTGCGGCTGCGCGAGCTCCTCGACGGCGACCTCTCCGAGGACGACGAGCTGCACGCCGAGGCGCTGCGCCTGCTGCGCCGCCACCCGGCGCTGGAGCGGGCCCGCCGGGAGACCCTGCGGTACGCCGAGGAGGCCCGCGCCCTGCTCGACCCGCTGCCGGAGTGCCCGGCCAAGGCGGCCCTGCAGGGGCTCTGCGACGCCGTCGCGATCCGTACCATGTGAGACCGGGCCGGTCACGGGGGCGGCCCTTCGCCGAAGGGGGCTCTTCATGCTGCGCGTCGTGATCGCCGAGGACTCCGTCCTCCTGCGGGAGGGCCTGACCCGCCTGCTGGCCGACCGCGGCCTCGAGGTGGTCGCCGGGGTCGGCGACGGCGACGCGCTGCTCAGGACCGTCCAGGAGCTGGCCGCGGCCGGCGCCCTGCCCGACGTGGTCGTGGCGGACGTCCGGATGCCCCCCACCCACACCGACGAGGGCGTGCGCGCCTGTGTGGCGCTGCGCGGCCTGTACCCGGAGCTGGGTGTGCTGGTGCTGTCGCAGTTCGTCGAGGAGCGGTACGCCGGCGAGCTGCTGGCGGGCTCCACCCGCGGTGTCGGCTACCTGCTCAAGGACCGGGTCGCGGACGTCCGCGAGTTCGCCGACGCCGTCGTCCGGGTCGCCGGCGGCGGCACCGCGCTCGACCCCGAGGTGGTGCAGCAGCTGCTCAGCCGCAGCCGCCGCGGAGACGTCCTGGAGGGCCTCACGCCGCGCGAGCGCGAGGTGCTGGGGCTGATGGCCGAGGGCCGCACCAATGCGGCGATCGCCCGCCAGCTGGTCGTGTCGGACGGTGCGGTGGAGAAGCACGTCAGCAACATCTTCCTCAAGCTGGGCCTGGGCCAGAGCCCCGAGGACCACCGCCGGGTGCTCGCCGTGCTCACCTACCTCAACTCCTGACCGCCCGGGTGCAGGCCGTGGTCGTCCGTCGATCGAAGATGGCGCATCGAGCGATTCCACCTGCCCGAGTTACGGTCGAGTGATCCCCGGCCGTCTTAGGATGCGATAGGTGCACCAGGCGGACGGGGCACACGGCTCACGCCCGCGGCTGGCGCCACGAGGAGGTCCGCGGCAGTGACCAGTCAGGTCGATCAGTCAGAGGCAGTGGACGGCTCGGACGGGGGCGAGGGCCGGGCCGGCTCGGCGCCTCCGTCGGCCAGGCAGGGGCGGCCCGTCAAGCCCACCCGCCGGCTGGACCGGGTGATCATCCGGTTCGCCGGCGACTCCGGTGACGGCATGCAGCTCACCGGTGACCGCTTCACCTCGGAGACGGCGTCGTTCGGCAACGACCTCTCCACCCTCCCGAACTTCCCGGCCGAGATCCGGGCACCCGCCGGCACCCTGCCGGGCGTGTCCAGCTTCCAGCTGCACTTCGCCGACCACGACATCCTGACCCCCGGCGACGCGCCGAACGTCCTGGTGGCGATGAACCCGGCCGCGCTCAAGGCCAACCTGCCGGACGTGCCGCGCGGCGCGGAGATCATCGTCAACACCGACGAGTTCACCAAGCGCGCCCTGGCCAAGGTCGGCTACGCGGCCGACCCGCTGGCCGACGGCTCGCTGGACGCCTTCCGGCTGCACAAGGTGCCGCTGACCACGCTCACCCTGGAGGCGCTCAAGGAGAGCGGCCTGGCCCGCAAGGACGCCGAACGTGCCAAGAACATGTTCGCGCTCGGCCTGCTCTCCTGGATGTACCACCGGCCGACCGGCGGCACCGAGGCGTTCCTGCGGCAGAAGTTCGCCAAGAAGCCGGACATCGCCGAGGCCAACATCCTGGCCTTCCGGGCCGGCTGGAACTTCGGCGAGACCACCGAGGACTTCGCGGTCTCCTACGAGATCGCCCCGGCCGCCCTGCCGTCCGGCACCTACCGCAACATCTCCGGCAACCTGGCGCTCTCCTACGGCCTGATCGCCGCCGCCGAGCGCGCCGGACTGCCGCTGTTCCTCGGCTCGTACCCGATCACCCCCGCCTCGGACATCCTGCACGAGCTGTCCCGGCACAAGAACTTCGACGTGCGCACCTTCCAGGCCGAGGACGAGATCGCGGGCATCGGTGCCGCCCTCGGCGCGGCCTTCGGCGGCGCGCTCGGCGTCACCACCACCTCCGGCCCCGGCGTCGCCCTCAAGTCGGAGACCATCGGCCTGGCCGTCTCGCTCGAACTGCCGCTGCTGGTCGTGGACATCCAGCGCGGCGGCCCGTCCACCGGCCTGCCCACCAAGACCGAGCAGGCCGACCTGCTGCAGGCCATGTTCGGCCGCAACGGCGAGGCCCCGGTGCCGGTCGTCGCCCCGGCCACCCCCGCCGAGTGCTTCACCGCCGCCCTGGAGGCGGCCCGCATCGCGCTGACCTACCGCACCCCCGTCATGCTGCTCTCCGACGGCTACCTGGCCAACGGCTCCGAGCCGTGGCGCATCCCCGCCGTCGACGAACTGCCCGACCTGACCGTCGACTTCGCCACCGGGCCGAACCACGAGCTGGAGGACGGCAGCCGCGTCTTCTGGCCGTACAAGCGGGACGCGCGCACCCTCGCCCGCCCGTGGGCGGTGCCCGGCACCCCCGGCCTGGAGCACCGGATCGGCGGCATCGAGAAGCAGGACGGCACCGGCAACATCTCCTACGATCCCGCCAACCACGACTTCATGGTCCGCACCCGGCAGGCCAAGATCGACGGCATCGACGTGCCCCCGGTCACCGTCGACGACCCCTCGGGCCGGGCCCGCGTCCTCGTCCTCGGCTGGGGCTCCACCTACGGCCCGATCACCGCCGCCGTGCGCAGGGTCCGCGCCGACGGCGGGCACGTCGCCCAGGCGCACCTGCGCCACATCAACCCCTTCCCGGCCAACCTCGGCGCGGTGCTGCACGGCTACGAGAAGGTCATCGTCCCGGAGATGAACCTCGGCCAGCTCGCCCTGCTGCTGCGGGCCAAGTACCTCGTCGACGCCCAGTCCTACAACCAGGTCCGCGGGCTGCCCTTCAAGGCCGCCCAGCTGGCCGACGTGCTGCACGCGGCGATCGGCACCCTCGATGCGGAGGACCAGCGATGACCGAGTTCCGCCTGCTCGACCTGGTGCCCAAGGCCGACGGCCCGCAGAGCGCCAAGGAGTTCAAGACCGACCAGGAGGTCCGCTGGTGCCCCGGCTGCGGTGACTACGCGATCCTCGCCGCCGTCCAGGCCTTCATGCCCGAGCTCGGCATCCGCCGGGAGAACACCGTCTTCGTCTCCGGCATCGGCTGCTCCTCGCGCTTCCCGTACTACATGAACACCTACGGGATGCACTCCATCCACGGCCGCGCCCCGGCGATCGCCACCGGCCTCGCCACCTCCCGGCGCGATCTCAGCGTCTGGGTGGTCACCGGCGACGGCGACGCGCTCTCCATCGGCGGCAACCACCTGATCCACGCCCTGCGGCGCAACGTCAACCTGAAGATCCTGCTGTTCAACAACCGGATCTACGGCCTCACCAAGGGCCAGTACTCGCCCACCAGCGAGGTCGGGAAGATCACCAAGTCCACCCCGATGGGCTCCCTGGACGCGCCGTTCAACCCGCTGTCGCTGGCGATCGGCGCCGAGGCCACCTTCGTCGCCCGCGCCATCGACTCCGACCGCCAGCACCTGCAGTCCGTGCTGCGGGCGGCCGCCGAGCACGAGGGCACCGCGCTGGTGGAGATCTACCAGAACTGCAACATCTTCAACGACGGCGCCTTCGAGGTGCTCAAGGAGCCCGGCACCCGCGACGAGGCGCTGATCCGCCTCGAACACGGCCGGCCGATCCGCTTCGGCGCCGACCAGGGCGTCTTCCGCGGCCCGGACGGCGAACTGTTCGTCGACGCGGTCACACCGGAGAACGAGGCCGCGGTGCTCGTCCACGACGCGCACGCCGCCGGCCCCGCCACCGCCTTCGCGCTGACCCGCCTCGCCGACGCCGACACCCTGCACCACACCCCGATCGGCGTGCTCAGATCGGTCCGGCGGCCGGTCTACGACACCATGATGGCCGATCAACTGGAGAAGGCCAGGGCCGACCGCGGCCCCGGCGACCTCGCCGACCTGCTCACCGGCAAGGACACCTGGACGGTGGTCTGATCCCACGTCGGCACGACGGGCCCCGGGGTGCACGACCCCGGGGCCCGTCGTGCTGTCCGCCCCCGTCGTGCCGTGCGGTCAGGCCCGGCCGCCGGCCGAGGCCATGCCGAGCCAGGTGTGCGGGTTGCCCTCCCAGCACCAGCCGAGCTTGGGCGCGCCCTTGCTGATCCACAGCGCGGGCACCCGCCTGTCGCCGCAGCGCGAGGCGCCGAGCGAGAAGCACTTGTTGGTGGCCAGCAGCTCCGGGTACTGGGTGACCACGGCGACGCCCTCCTCGACGGTCAGCAGGGTGCGGCCCCGTCCGGCGACCACGGCCATGGCGTCGCGCGGCACGGCGCCGCAGAACTCCTCGCCGCGGTCGACGTCGAGCAGCAGGTAGGCGCGGCCCGCGGGCAGTTCCACGGTCGGCGTGAAGCGGGCGAGGTCGCCCTCCGGGTAGAGCCGGTCCACGATCCCCGGACGGCTCCGCCCGGCCAGCGCGGTGAGCGGCACCGCCTGCTCGATCGGCACCAGGTCGCGGGTCACCACGAGCACGTACGGCACCCGGCCGCCGTCGGGCGGTCCGCCGGGCCCGGCGGCCTCCCGGAGCGGGGCGAGCAGGTCGGTGAAGTCGCCCTCCGGCAGTCCGGCCAGGGCGGGGTAGCCCAGGTCGATCAGCCGCTGCAGCTGTCGGTCGAACTCGGTCATGCGCCTCCTATTCTCCGTACTGCGTACAGTATACACAGTACGGAGAATGGGGATGGGAGAATTCCGGCCATGGCGACCGACCGCAGCAGTGCAGGCGACCCGGCGCGGACCCTCGCGCTGCTCTGGGGGGAGCCCACCGTCGGGCCTGGCCGGCGCGGCCCCCGCCAGGCCAGGACCGCCCCGGAGATCGCCGCCGCCGCGATCGCCCTGGCCGACGCCGAGGGCACCGCCGCCGTCACCATGCGCCGGGTCGCCCAGGAACTCGGCCTCTCGCCGATGGCGCTCTACACCTACGTGCCGGGCAAGGCCGAACTGCTCGATCTGATGCTCGACACCGTCTACACCGCCATGCCCCGCCGCACCCCCGAGGGCGGCGGCTGGCGGGTCCGCCTGGCCGCCGTCGCCGACGACAACGCCGCCCTGTACGCCGCCCACCCCTGGGTCGCGGACGTCGCCACCGGCCGCCCCCCGCTCGGCCCCGGGCTGATGGCCAAGTACGAGTACGAGCTGCGCGCCGCCGAGGGCCTCGGCCTCGGCGACGTCGAGACCGACGCCGCCCTCGCCTTCCTGCTGGCCTTCGTGCACGGCTGCGCCCGTACCGCCGCCGACGAGCGGGCCGCCGAACAGGAGAGCGCCATGAGCGACGCCCAGTGGTGGGAGGGCAACGCCGACCTGCTGGCCAAGGTCTTCGACCCGGAGCGCTTCCCGACCGCCGCCCGGGTCGGCTCCGCGGTCGGCGAGGCCTACGGGGGCGCCTCCAGTTCGGCCCATGCGTACGCCTTCGGGCTGCAGCGGGTGCTGGACGGACTGGCCGCGCTCCGCCCGGAATCCGATACATAAGACCGACCGGCAGCTGTCATGACCAAACGGTGGATACGGGCGTGACAACCGGAGGTTCCGCCGCTACCGTCGACCCGACAGCAGCGCGCGGAAGGCAGGGCGGCATGGCCGGCACCAACGACGAGCACGACACCGGCCGCGGCTTCTGGTACGGCGCCGCCGCCTACGGCATGTGGGGCCTCTTCCCGCTCTTCTGGCCGCTGCTCGAACCCGCCGACGCCGCCGACATCCTCGCCAACCGCATGGTCTGGTCCCTCGTCGCCGTCGCCCTGATGCTCCTCGTGCAGCGCCGCTGGGCCTGGATCCGCCCGCTGCTCTCCCAGCCCCGCCGCCTCGCCCTGGTCGCCCTCGCCGCCGCCGTCATCTCCGTCAACTGGGGCGTCTACATCTGGGGCGTCAACTCCGGCCACGTCGTCGAGACCAGCCTCGGCTACTTCATCAACCCGCTCGTCACCATCGCCTTCGGCGTCCTGCTGCTCCGCGAGCGGCTGCGCCGCGCCCAGTGGGTCGCCGTCGGCATAGGCGCCGCCGCCGTCGCCGTCCTCACCGTCGGCTACGGCCGACTGCCCTGGATCGCCCTCACCCTCGCCCTCAGCTTCGCCACCTACGGCCTGCTGAAGAAGAAGGTCGCCCTCGGCGGACAGGAGAGCTTCGCACTCGAGAGCGCCGCCATGTTCCCCTTCGCCCTGGGCTTCCTGATCAGCCTGCAGATCCGCGGCGAGGGCAGCTTCGGCCACGCCGCCGGCTCCGGCTCCGCCTGGGCCCACTCCGGCCTGCTGGTGCTCAGCGGCGTCATCACCGCGATTCCGCTGCTCTGCTTCGGCGCCGCCGCCGTCCGCGTCCCGCTCACCACCCTCGGCCTGCTCCAGTACCTCGCCCCGGTCTTCCAGTTCCTCATCGGCATCACCGTCTTCCACGAGTCCATGCCGCCCGCCCGCTGGGCCGGCTTCGCACTCGTCTGGGCCGCCCTCGCGGTGCTCACCTTCGACGCGCTGCGCCGGGTCCGGTCCGACCGCACCGCGCTCGCCGCGGCGGCCGCTGCCGCCACCGGGCAGCCGGCCGCGACCGCCCCCGAGGACGCTCCGGCCCCCTCCGCCGTCACCCGCTGAAACCGTCCGAACGCGCTCCGCGCGCAGGCCGTTCGCACCGGCACTCCTGCTGTGAAGAAGTCCCCGCCGGATCTCCTCAACCAAGGTCTCGGACTGCTAACGTCCGGGGTGCCACCGCCGCCGGCCGACGGAAACCCCGTCCTGAGGGGGCGCCGCACGGCCACAGGAGGGTTGTGATGGTTCACCTCACGGGTCATCTCACAGGGCAGCTCGCCCGGCCGTTCCGCCGTGTCGCCGAGAGTCCCGGCCGCGCGGCCCAGACGCTGCGCGACGCCGCCGACGACCTCCTCGCCCGCGGTGCGGCCCTCCGCCTGCCCGCCGTCCGGCGCGAACTCGACGCCGCCGAGACCGGCGAACTCCTGCTCACCGGCGCCCCCGCCGGCGGCGCAGTGCGCATCGAGTGGCAGCGCCACGGCCGCCCGGCGATAACCCTCGACGGGCCCTACCGGCTCGACCGGGTGGAGCTGAAGGGCTCCCACCGGGCCCGGCTGTACGGGCTCACCGCCGGCGTCCGCCTGGTCTGCCCGGAGTGGTCCCCGCTCTTCCTGATCGCCCCCGCGCAGCTGCCGCTGCTGGCCTGCGCCGCCGCCGCCTCGCGCATCCTCCCCGTCCGCTGACGGGGCCCGGGCCGGGGGAGCCCCGGCCCGGCCCGCTCAGACCGTGATGTCCCGGCTGGTGAAGCGCGCCCACGCCGCCGAGCCGAACACGGCGACGTACACCGCCTGCAGCCCCAGGTTCTCCAGCACGTTGTCCCAGTGCATCGGGTCGCGCAGCAGGTCCGAGAAGCTCAGCCACTGGTGCGTGAACAGGAACGGCTGCACCGCGTGCAGCTGCGGGAAGCTGTCCAGGATCTGCACCGTGATCACCAGCACCACGGTCGCCGCCATCGCCGCGATCCCGCTGCCCGTCAGCGTCGACACGAACAGGCCGATCGCCACCAGCCCGGCCAGCGACAGCGCGACCACCCCGGCCACCAGCACCGCCCGCAGCAGCGCCTCGCCGACCCCGATCGAGTCCCCCGACAGCAGCGTCACCTCGCCCAGCGGGAACAGCGCCGCCCCCGTCGCCAGCGCCGACACCGCCACCACCCCCGTGGCCACCAGGCAGTACACCAGCGCCGCGGAGAACTTCGCCGCCAGCAGCCGCGCCCGCCCGGCCGGCGCCACCAGCAGGTAGCGCAGCGTCCCCATCGACGCCTCGCCCGCGATGGAGTCCCCCGCCACCACGCCCACCGTCATCGGCAGGAACACCGGCAAAGTGACGGCCAAGGCGGTAAAGACCAGGAAAAGCCCGTTCTGCGTCACCTGGGCGATGAACGCGGGCCCCCCGCCACCGCCGTCCCGCCCGCCGGTCTCCACCCGCACGACGGTGCCGATCAGCACCGGCAGCGCCGCCAGGATGCCCAGCAGCACCACCGTCCGCGCCCGCCGGAACGTCAGCGCCAGCTCACTGGTGAACAGCGCCGCGTACCCGGCCGCACCCGCCCGGCGGGCACCCGCCGCCGGTGCGCCCGGCCGCACCGCCTCAGCCCGCGACATCGAAGCCCTCCCCGGTCAGCGCCACGAAGGCGTCCTCCAGCGTGCCCCGCTCCACCGCGAAGCCGCGCACCCGCACCCCGGCCCCGACCAGCGCCGCACACAGCGCGGGCAGCCCGTCCTCACCGTCCGGCGGCAGGCCGTCCACCTCCCCGGCACCGACCCGGAGGTCCGCCACCCCGTGCTCCTTCAGCACCCGGGCCGCCTCCTCCGCGTCCGCCGTACGGACCACCAGGCGGCCCTGCGCCCGCGCCGCCAGCTCGGCCACCGTGCCCTGCACCACCAGCCGGCCCCGAGACATCACCGCCGCGTGCGTGCAGACCTGCTCGATCTCGTCCAGCAGGTGCGAGGACAGGAACACCGTCGTGCCCTCCGCCGCCAGCTCCCGCACCAGCGCCCGGATCTCCCGCATGCCCTGCGGGTCCAGGCCGTTGATCGGCTCGTCCAGCACCAGCAGCTCGCGCGGCTGCAGCAGCGCCGCCGCCAGCCCCAGCCGCTGCTTCATCCCCAGCGAGTACGCCCGGGCTTTCTTGCCGGCCGCGGCCGACAGGCCGACCCGCTCCAGCGCCGCCGCCACCCGCCGGTCCCGCGTCCGCGGATCGGCCGTCGGATCGGCCGCGTCGAACCGCGCCAGATTGGCCCGTCCGGACAGGAACCCGTACAGCGCCGGGCCCTCGATCAGCGCCCCCACCCGAGGCAGCACCGCGCCCACCGACTGCGGCATCGGCGCCCCCAGCACCGTCGCCGTCCCCGCGGTGGGAGCGATCAGGCCCATCAGCATCCGGATCGTCGTCGTCTTGCCGGACCCGTTCGGGCCGAGGAAGCCGAACACGCTGCCCCGCGGCACCGCCAGGTCCAGCCCGTCCACCGCCGCCCGGCCGCCGAACCGCTTGGTCAGCCCGCCGGTGCGGATCACGTCGTCGGAAGCGGCAGCGGGGGCCGGGCCCGTGACGGCCCGGCCCCCCGCCCGCTCCGGATCGTCGTCGTCTTGCCGGACCCGTTCGGGCCGAGGAAGCCGAACACGCTGCCCCGCGGCACCGCCAGGTCCAGCCCGTCCACCGCCGCCCGGCCGCCGAACCGCTTGGTCAGCCCGCCGGTGCGGATCACGTCGTCGGAAGCGGCAGCGGGGGCCGGGCCCGTGACGGCCCGGCCCCCCGCCCCCCCGGAAGGAGCGCCGGTCACTACTTCACCCCGGCCGCAGACTGCAGCACGGGCAGCGTCACCGCGCCGGCGAACACCCGACCGTCGTCCGTCACCAGCACGTTCAGCACCTTGGTGCCGATCAGGGTGCCGCCGCCGACCGGCTTGCCGAACGCCTTCACCATGGACAGCGCGCTCTGCGGCTCGCTCTTCCCGCCGTGCTTGCCGCCCTGGGCCGGCACCTCGCCGGAGGGCAGCCGGGTCGACACCACGGTCGTCCAGCCCTCGCCCGTCACCTGCACGTCCGGCCGGTCCCCGGCGGACGGCCGACCGGCCGCCGCACCGTGCTCCTCGGCCTTCGCCGCGGCCTTCTCGTCGGCCTTGTGCTCGGTCACCTTCGCGCCCTTCGGCGGGGTGAAGGAGAAGGCCGAGGCGGCCGGCCGGTCGAAGGACACCTTGCTGTAGTGCACGTCCAGCACCGGACCGCCGGACACCGCCGTCGCCTGCACCGACAGCGGCACGCCGCGCTCGGCGTCCACCGCGATCCGCACCCGCGCGATCGTCGACCCGTGCCCCTTCGGCGTGAGGGTCAGCCGGTACGCGTCCCGCCCGGCCACCGTCGTGGTGCCGTCCACCGCCACCGTGGTGCTGCCCGACGCGAACGCCAGGAACTGCTTGGCCGCCTCCTGCGGCGTCACCGCGGCCGCCGCCGACGGCAGACCCGCCTTCTTCTCCGCGCCGCCCTGCGGGGCCGTCAGGTGCACGGCCTCGTTGGAGGAGCTGTCCCACGCCCACACGTCCCGGCCGTTGTGCACCAGCTCGTACCCGGCGAGGTTCTCCACCAGGCCGATCCGCTGCCGGTCCGGACCGTCCACCGCGACCTGCAGGGTGTGCTGCCCCCCGAGCAGCTGCGCCAGCTTCGCCTGCGGCTCGGCACCGCCGGTGCCGCCCGAACCGACCCCGCCCGCAGCGCCCAGCAGCTGCGACGGCACCCCCAGGTCGGCCTTCACCTGCACCGTGCCCGACAGCGCCTGGGTGTCCGACCCCAGCACCTTCGCCACCAGCTGCTCCGCCGTCACCGACGGCAGGCTCGGCCCGGAGTCGCTGGCCAGCGCCGGCACCAGCCCGACGCCCGCGGCCACCGCCGCGACCACCGCGACCGGCACCGCCACCCGCACCAGCGTCCGGCGGCCCGACCGGTACGGTGCCTGCTGCTCCTGCTCCGCCATCTCCCTCAACCCCTCCGAGTCGTCAACTGCTTGCCCTCTCCATTAGAGACGCCGAAGGCCCTTGGGGCATCGCTCCACAGAGCTGGATCCGCCTCCGACCGTCGTCGCACCCGACCCTGAGGCGCTCTCAGGGTCGTGTCATCCCGATGGCGGAACCCGGTCGCGTATCGTCGGCGCATGGACGCATCCCGCACCCTGCCGACCGTTTCCTCGATGCGCCGCGCGCTGCGGCGGGCACGCGAGGGCGTCGCGCTGGACGTCGGCGAGGCGGAGGTCCTGCTCCACGCCCGGGGCACCGACCTCGCGGACCTGTGCGGGTCGGCGGCCCGGGTCAGGGACGCCGGCCTGGCGGAGGCGGGCCGCCCCGGCGTGATCACCTACTCGAAGAAGGTGTTCGTTCCGCTCACCCGGCTGTGCCGGGACCGCTGCCACTACTGCACCTTCGTGACCGTGCCGGGCAGGCTCCGCCGTGCCGGCGAGGGCATGTTCCTCTCCCCGGACGAAGTGCTGGACATCGCCCGCAAGGGCGCGGCCATGGGCTGCAAGGAGGCGCTGTTCACCCTGGGGGACCGGCCGGAGGACCGCTGGCCCGAGGCCCGCGAGTGGCTGGACGCCCACGGGTACGACGACACCCTCGCCTACGTCCGGGCGATGGCCGTGCGTGTGCTGGAGGAGACCGGTCTGCTGCCGCACCTCAACCCGGGAGTGCTGTCCTGGACGGACTTCCAGCGGCTGAAGCCGGTCGCCCCCTCCATGGGGATGATGCTGGAGACCACCGCGGAACGGCTCTGGTCGGACCCGTCCGGCCCGCACCACGGCTCGCCGGACAAGGAGCCGCGGGTGCGGCTGCGGGTCCTGGAGGACGCCGGCCGCTCCTCGGTGCCCTTCACCACCGGCGTGCTGATCGGGATCGGCGAATCGCTGCGCGAGCGCGCCGAGTCGCTGTTCGCGATCCGCCGGGTGGCTCGGGAGTTCCGCGGGGTGCAGGAGGTCATCGTGCAGAACTTCCGCGCCAAGCCGGACACGGCGATGCGGGGCATGCCGGACGCCGAACTGGAGGAGCTGGCCGCGGCCGTCGCGGTGGCCCGGCTGGTGCTCGGCCCCTCGGCGCGCCTCCAGGCGCCGCCGAACCTGGTCGACGGCGAGTTCGCGCTGCTGATCGGCGCCGGCATCGACGACTGGGGCGGGGTCTCGCCGCTCACCCCGGACCACGTCAACCCCGAGCGCCCCTGGCCGCACATCGAGGAGCTCGCCGCCCGCACGGCCGCCGCCGGCTTCACCCTGCGCGAGCGGCTGACGGTCTACCCGGAGTATGTGCGCCGCGGCGAGCCCTGGCTGGACCCGCGGGTGCTGCCGCACGTCACCGCGCTGGCCGACCCGGAGACCGGGCTGGCCCGCGAGGACGCCCTCCCGGCCGGCCTCCCCTGGCAGGAGCCCGAGGAGCCGCAGACCGGCTCCGGCCGCACCGAACTGCACCGCGAGATCGACACCGAGGGCCGCACCGGCGACCGCCGGGCGGACTTCGAGGACGTCTACGGCGACTGGCAGGTGCTGCGGGAGAAGGTCGCCGCGGGCGCTCCCGAGCGGCTGCCCTCGGACGTCCGGGCGGCCCTCGCGGTCGCCGCCGACGACCCCACCCGGCTGACCGACGATCAGGCCCTCGCCCTGTTCGGGGCGGACGGCCCGGCGCTGGACGCACTCTGCGGCATCGCCGACGCGGTGCGCCGCGACACCGTCGGCGACACCGTGACCTACTGCGTCACCCGGAACATCAACTTCACCAACGTCTGCTACACCGGCTGCCGGTTCTGCGCCTTCGCGCAGCGGCGCACCGACGCGGACGCGTACACGCTGTCGCTGGAGCAGGTCGCCGAGCGGGCCGCGCAGGCCTGGGAGGTCGGCGCGACCGAGGTGTGCATGCAGGGCGGCATCCACCCCGACCTGCCGGGCACCGCGTACTTCGACATCGCACGGGCCGTGAAGGAGCGGGTGCCGGGTATCCACGTGCACGCCTTCTCCCCGATGGAGGTGGTCAACGGGGCGACCCGCACCGGGCTGTCCGTGCGCGACTGGCTGGCGAAGGCGCAGGAGGCCGGGCTGGACACCATCCCGGGCACCGCGGCGGAGATCCTCGACGACGAGGTCCGGTGGGTGCTGACGAAGGGCAAGCTGCCGGCGGCCACCTGGGTGGAGGTGGTCACCGCCGCGCACGGGCTGGGCATCCGCTCGTCCTCCACCATGATGTACGGGCACGTGGACACCCCCCGGCACTGGCTCGGCCACCTGCGGCTGCTGGCCCGCATCCAGCAGGAGACCGGAGGGTTCACCGAGTTCGTCACCCTGCCCTTCGTGCACACCAACGCCCCGGTGTACCTGGCGGGCGTGGCCAGGCCCGGCCCGACCGCGCGGGACAACCGGGCGGTGGTGGCGATGGCGCGGCTGCTGCTGCACCCGCACATCCCCAACATCCAGACCTCGTGGGTGAAGCTGGGTGCGGACGGCGCGGCGGAGATGCTCCGCTCCGGCGCCAACGACCTCGGCGGGACGCTGATGGAGGAGACCATCTCCCGGATGGCCGGCTCCTCCTGGGGCAGCTACAAGTCCGTGCGGGAGCTGGAGGCGATCGCGGCGGCCGCCGGGCGGCCGGTGCGCCAGCGGACCACCACCTACGGGGAGGTCCCGGCGGAGCGGCGGGCCGCGGCGCTGGCCTCCGACGGGCACCTGCCGGTCCTCCTCCCGGTGCTGGACTGACCCCGGGCCGGCCTGCGGCCGGATGCGGGGGCGGGTGCGTGCGGGGAGGAGGTGTTCGACCCCGGCACCGATCCGTTCGGTTCTTCGAATACAGTGCAGGCTCCTGGCCCGCCCCCGGACGAAAGGCGACGACCCGTGATGCCGTTGTGGTCACGTGCCCAGCAGCAGGACTACCGCAGCCGGGTCCGGGGCTGCCTGCTCGGCGGGGCGGTGGGCGACGCCCTCGGGGCCGGGGTCGAGTTCGACTCGCTGGAGAAGATCCGGGCCGCGCACGGCGCGCTCGGCGTGACCGGCTACGTCCCCGCGTACGGGCGGCGCGGCGCGGTCACCGACGACACCCAGATGAGCCTGTTCACCCTGGACGGGCTGATCCGGGCCCACATCAGCCGGGACGCCGGCAGCTGGCACCCGCCCACCGACGTGCACCGCGCCTACCTGCGCTGGCACGCCACCCAGCACGACTGGGGCCCGGACGAGCGCCGCGCCGACCTCGGCTGGCTCGGCCGCCAGGAGTGGCTGTACGCGCAGCGGGCGCCCGGCCAGGCCTGCCTGACCGGCCTGTCCGGCCCGGACGCGGAACGGCTCGGCACGGTGGACGCGCCCCGCAACCCGCACTCCAAGGGCTGCGGGACGGTGATGCGGGCGGCGCCCTTCGGGCTCCTGACGGCGTGGGACCCGGCCCTGGTCTTCCAGCTCGCCGTGGAGTGCTCCGTCCTGACGCACGGCCACCCGACCGGCTACCTGGCGGCCGGCGCGTTCGCGGTGATCGTCCACGCGGTGGCCCGCGGCGGCACCCTGGAGGAGGGCGTGCACCTGGCCCTGGCGCTGCTCTCCGAGCGGCCCTCGCACGAGGAGACCACCACCGCGCTGCGGGCCGCGCTGGACGCGGTGCGGGCGGGCGAGCCCTCGGCCGAGCGGGTCGAGGCACTGGGGGAGGGCTGGGTGGCCGAGGAGGCCCTGGCCATCGGCGTCTACTGCGCCCTGGTCGCCCAGGACGTGAAGGCCGGTCTGCTGCTGGCCGTCAACCACTCCGGGGACAGCGACTCCACCGGCTCGATCTGCGGGAACCTGCTGGGCGTGCTGCACGGGGAGACGGCGCTGCCCGCCGATCTGGTGGCGGAGCTGGAAGGGCGCGGCACGATCCTGGAGCTGGCGGACGACTTCGCGCTGGAACTGATGCACGGGCCCGAGCTGCACGGCACGCCCGGCTGGACGGAGCGCTACCCGGTCGGCTGAGCCCACCGGGTAGCGCGTGGTGGCGGCGCTGCGGCGCCGTCAGACCTCGCCGAAGGCGCCCGCCGCGACGGCGGAGGTGAAGGCGGCCCAGGCCGCGTTCGAGAACTGCAGCCGGGGGCCCTCCGGATCCTTGGAATCGCGTACCGCGATCGATCGGGTGTCCGGGACGGCGATCTCCACACAGGCGCCGTTGCCGCCGCTGTGGCTGCTCTTGCGCCAGGTCAGATTGGTCGTGGACGTGGTGGTCATTACCTGAACCCCTCTGCAATGGTGTGCATCAGTGACCGACTGTCCGCGACACTGAGCGCCGCGGCCCGCAGGTGGTCGTACAGATTGGTATAGCGGCGCACGTCGGCTTCCTTCTCCAGGTAAAGATCGCTCGTCACTCCTTCGAAGTAGACAACCGTCGAATCGGCAGACTCCGGGAACTCCATCAGGGAGAATGTCCCGCTCATGCCCGGATGGGCCCCGTGGCTGAACGGGATCACCTGCAGATTGATGTTGGGCCGCTCGCTGAGCGTCAGGAGCTGGCAGAGCTGGTCCGCCATCACCGCCTTGCTGCCCACCTCGCGCCGCAGCACCGCCTCGTCTATCACCACCCAGAGGCTGCCGAGCCGGTCCTCCGCATCGCCGTTTATCCGCAGCTGGCGCTTCATCCGGACCTCGACCCGGCGCTTGACCGCCTGGACGTCGTAGTCCGGGAACGTCCCCTCCACCACCGCCTCCGCGTAGTCCCGGGTCTGCAGCAGACCGGGGACGAAGGAGGACTCGTAGGCGCGGATCGAGGAGGCCTCCGCCTCCAGGCCGATGTAGACGCTGTACGGAATGTCGCCGAACTCGTGCCACCAGCCGCGCTGGCGGGACTCGCGGGCCATCTCCATCAGCCCGGCGCGGACCCGCTCGTCGCCCACCTCGTACACGTCGCAGAGGTCCCTGACATCCCGTTGGCTGATGCTGCGCCGGCCGTTCTCCAGCCGGCTGATCTTCGACTGGGACACCATCAGGCGGCCCGCCACCTCTTCGGCGGTCATGCCCTTGAGCTCGCGCAGACGGCGGAGTTCGGCACCGAGCCGGCGTCGGCGCACGGTGGGATTGACGCTGGCGGACACATCGACCTCCGGCCGGACCTCTGGCACAGACGGCAGCGCTGCACCTCGGAACAGTGTGGAAATTGGTACCAACCCCCCCTGACGTGGAGAGCATGCCATCTTGTCTCTGCTCCGTGCGGGGGAATCCTCCCAGCGGACTAGAACAGATCATCGGAAAAGTGTGCAATCGGGATGGCATGCCTTGCACTTGGTCGACCCGCGCGGTACAAGCCCGGCGCGCGGGATGTCCGCCTCCTACCCCGTCCGGACGCCGGGAACGCCGGCCGGAGGCCGACGCAAAGGGGCGGCCCGCCCGGCAGTGGTCCTGCCGGGCGGGCCGCCCCTGATGTCCTTGCTAACGGCGCGCGCCGATCAACGCGCGCCCACCCGGGTGGCGACCGGGCGTCCGTTCACCGCCGGCCTCGCCGCCGCGGGCCGCCCCGCGGCCGGGCGGGCGCCCGCCGCCGGAGCACCCGAGCGGTTCTGCTGGGCCGGCAGGCCGTTCTGCACGTCCATCACCGCGTGCGCCACCATCCCGCCCAGCGGGTCGTAGCGGATGAGGTCGCGCAGCCGGGACCGGGACGACCGGCCCTCGTTGCCCGGGTACAGGTGCTTGCCCAGACCCACCGCGTGCGCCAGTGCCGCCAGCGCGGCCGTCCGCGGGTCCGGCGGCACACCCGTCCGGATCGCCGTGTCCAGGCGCTGCTTGATCGCGGAATTGGTGCAGTCGTCCGACGCCTGGTAACGCGTCGTCGGAAGCACCCCGCACACCTGGCCCGGCACCGCCGTCACCATGCCGCACCGCTCCAGGTGCGCCAGGTACGTCTGCCTCAGGCCCAGTCGGGGCCCGCCGATCCAGTGCGCGGCCCGCACCGCACTGCCGCGCCGTCGCAGCAGCTCCAGTGCGTGGTCGAGGGTCGGATCACCGGTCGGCCGTGCGAGTACCACGGCGATCCGGTCTCCGTCCGGGGCTATCCGTCCGGCCAGGGACAGCTCGACCAGCTGTGCCCCGGCGAGTCCGAGGTCGAGGGTCTGCGGCTGCGCAGTGGTGCCCGTGGTCGGGTCCAGTGCGAGCAGCAACAGCTCCTCAGGAATAGTTCTGCGGCTCCTGCCCATCCAAGCCTCCCCGCGTGGATGACAGACAGCGTGACGCCTCTCACACAGGCTTGTCGAGTACGCCTCCGAATCGTGACCTTGGCACGGCAGGCTGGAACCGGTGCCCCCGGCGCGGCGTCTGAGCCGGGGACGGGCCCGGACGGGGAGAAAAACGGCCGGTCGGGCGGGGTGTGCGCAGCGGTCGCGCCACCGGTGGCGGAGACTGTACAGACATCCCGACGGGACGAGAACCCGTAGGAAAAAATGAAGGATCGGCGCGGCCCACGGCCCGCCGGCCCGGGCGGGCAGCCGGTCCGCCGGGCGGACGAGGAGGAGAGGGTCAGTGGGCGAGTCCCCCGACACAGGGCGGCGCGACGGGGCGGCCGAGCGTTCGGCGACGGAGGACACTGCGTCCGACCGCACCGCCGCACCCGAGGACGGCGCCGGGCCCAAGGCGGCCCGCCCCGAGGCCGACGGGCCGGAGACCGGTGAGCCCGGGGACCGCACCGACGCCGACCCGGCCGAGAACACCGCCGGGAACGGCGGGCGCGACGCCGACGCGGACGGCGACTCGGACGGCGCCGAGGCCGAGGACGACGAAGACGACACGGAGGACGACGACGAGGACGGCGGGCTCGACGAGGCCGCCGCCGCAGCCGTGCAGGGCCCGGCCGGCTCCACCGTCCACCTCCGGGTCCGGACCACGGACCACGCCACCACGGCGCTGCGCCTCCCCGTCGACAACGCCACCACTGCGCTGCGGCTCCCGCCGGAGGCCCGCAAGCCCGCCGCCTCGGAGTCGAAGGCCGACGCCAAGGCGGTCGATGCGAAGGCCGACGACGCGAAGGCGGTCGACGCGAAGGCCGACGACGCGAAGGCGGTCGATGCGAAGGCCGACGACGCGAAGGCGGTCGATGCGAAGGCCGACGGGCCGTCCGTCGCCGAGTCGCCCGCCGGGGCCGCAACCGCCGTCGAGGCAGAGGCCGAGACCGCGGACAAGGCGGCACCCGCCACCGAGGCCGTCGAGGCCGCCGCAGAGCCGCCGAGCGACGCCACCACCATGCTGCGCGTGCCCGCCGAGGTGCTCCGCAAGGCTTCCGGTGCCACCGCCTCCGGTGCCACCGCATCCGGGGCCGCCGCATCGCGCGCCGCCACCCCCGAGCCGCCCGTCGGCGACGCCACCACCATGCTGCGCCTGCCCGCCGAGGCCACCAAGGCCGCGCCGGCGAAGGCCGCGTCCGCCGAGGCTCCGTCCGCGAAGGCCGAGCCTGCGAAGGCCGCGCCCGTCGAGGAGAAGCCGGCGAAGGCCGAGGACGACAAGGGAGGCAAGGCCGGCAAGGACGCCCCCGGCGCCGCCGACGGTCCCGCGGAGGCCGCCACCGACGGCGCACCCGTCGACAACGCCACCAAGGCCCTGCGCCTCCCCGTCGACAACGCCACCCGCGCACTGCGCCTGCCTCCCGAGGCCCGTACCCCCGCTGCTCCCGCCGCCTCCCCGGCCGAGGACGCCGACAAGGCCCCCGCTAAGCCCGCGGGCGCCGACCCGCGCCTCGCCATGCGGGACAGCCGCGAGGTCGCCGGCGCCGCGCTGAAGGACACCCGCAAGCCGGTCAGCGGCAGCGTTCCCGAGCCGCCCCCGGAGCCCTCTCCGGCCCCCGAGCCGCACCCGGAGCCGGAGCCCGGCCCCGAGCCGGAGCCCCGGCCCGCACCGCGCCCGCAGCCCGTGCCGGCTCCACCGGCCCCACTGCCCGTGCCGGACCCGTTGCCGGTGCCGCCCCCGGCCCCGCTGCCGGAGAACACCATCGAGGCGATGGAGGTGCTCGCCACCCTCAGCGCCCGCCCCGCCAGCCCGGTGCGCCGCGCCGCCAAGCGGACCGCGATCTGGACGCTGTTCCTCGCCTTCGTGCTCGGCATCGTGGTCGTCGTCCAGCTGCTGCGCCCGCTCCCCGACCCGGAGACCAAGCTCGGCCTGCCCGCCTCCTTCACCTTCCAGGGCGAGCAGCTGGCCGTGGACTGGCCGGCCAAGGGCCAGTCCGCCGCCGCCGTGATCGGGGTAGGCCCGGTCGGCACCTCCGGCGAGCAGAAGCCGGTGTCCATCGCCAGCGTCACCAAGGTGATGAACGCCTACCTGATCCTCAAGGCGCACCCCCTGAAGAAGGGTGAGAGCGGGCCGAACATCGTGGTCGACAAGGCGGCCGCCCAGGAGTCCACCGACAAGGACCAGTCGCGCGCCCAGCTGGTCGAGGGCAAGGAGCTCAGCCTGTACCAGGCGCTGGAGCTGCTGATGCTGCCGTCGGCCAACAACGTGGCCCGTCTGCTGGCCCGTTGGGACGCCGGCTCGGAGGAGGCGTTCGTCGCGAAGATGAACGCCGAGGCCGCCAGGCTCGGCATGGCCGACACCACCTACGCCGACCCGGCCGGTTACAACGACGACACCAAGAGCACCGCGGCCGACCAGCTCAAGCTCGCCGAGCAGGCGATGCAGGACGAGGTGTTCCGGCAGATCGTCGCCGAGCCCGAGATGCGGTACAACGGCGTCCGCATCCCCAACACCAACGACCTGGTGTTCACCGAGCGCGGCAGCGTCATCGGTGTGAAGACCGGCTCCTCCACCGCCGCCCAGTCCGCGCTGATGTGGGCCGCGGTCAAGGAGATCGGCGGCACCAAGCGGACCATCATCGGCGTCACCCTCCGCCAGCCGGCGGTGGCCGGCGTGGACCTCGCCAAGGTCGCCCAGGCGCCCAGCCTGAAGATCATCAAGTCGGTGCAGAAGGGCCTGAACGGCCAGACCCTCGCCAAGCAGGGCCAGGTCGTCGGCCAGGTCGAGGACGGCCTCGGCGGCACGGTGCCGATCGTCGCCGCCAAGGACCTCACCGTCGCGGGCTGGTCCGGCATCACCGCCACGCTGAACCTGGACGCGATCAAGCTCGGCCACACCGTGAAGGCCGGCACCCAGGTCGGCACCCTCTCCGCAGGCGAGGGCGCCGGTCGGATCGAGGTGCCGGTCACCCTCGAGCGCGACCTCGCACCGCCGTCCATCCTGTCGAGGCTGACCCGCATCCTCTGACGGGCCGCCACGGCGCCGGACACCGGGCCCCGCTGCTCCCAGCCCCTCCGGGCGGGAACGGCGGGGCCCTCTCCGTGCTCCGGACCGCCGTCCGAGGCGGCCGTCCGGTCACCCGGCGGCCGGACCTCCGACCCGGCCCGGCGGCTCCCCGGACGCCTCGTCCGGCGGGCCAGGACCGCCCGATGCGGTCGGCGGACCGCCGTCCTCGTCCGGCCGGGCATCCTCCCCGGGTCGTCCTGCCGTACCCGCCGGGGCCGTTCCTGCTGCGGCCTCTCCCTCCGCGGCGGGCAGCGGTGTGCCGAGCAGCTGCGCGACCGAGGGCTCCTGCGTCAGCACCCGCCCCAGCGCGATCGCGAAGGTCACCGCGGTGAACATCACGATCAGCCAGGACAGCAGCGTGAAGACCACCCCGTACGGGCCGAACCGGCTCACGCTCTGGGTCACCGCCCGGGGCAGGTACACCGCGGCGGCCGCGTTCACGCCCACCACGGCCACGCCGCAGAGCAGCGCGCCCGGCAGCAGCGGACGCCAGGGGATCCGTCCGGCCAGCAGCAGGTGCTGGGTCCACCACCAGAGCACGGTGTCCAGCAGGAAGGTCAACGGGATGCCCAGCCACAGGCCCGCGCCGAAGCCGTCGTGCAGGGCGTGCTGGAACACCAGGACCACCAGCCACACCAGCAGCCACAGCAGCCACCGCCAGGCGGTGATCCGGCCAGGTGCCCGCGGCAGCTCCCAGCAGCGCTCGCAGACCCGCTGCACGGCCCGGCTCAGCGTGGTCGCGGACAGCAGGGTGATGATCACGCCCGCCGCTCCGAAGCTCTGCGACACCTCGTCGTCGTGCCCGGTCGTCATGAACGCCGCCACCTGTTGCTGCGCCGCGCCTTTCAGGCCGAGCTGATCGCGCAGCGAGGAGACCACGCCCTCCCTGACCGCGGCCGGGGCGAACACCGCCACCACCATCAGCGCGGGCAGCGCACTGAGGAAGGCCTGTGCGGCCAGACGGGTGGCGCAGTCCAGCAGGTTGACCCGGACGATCTGGTGCAGCGCCCGCCGGATCAGCGGCATGCGGTCGGGCACGGCCTTGACCGAGCGGGCCAGTCCGGCCGCCCTGGCCCGCATCCCCGGCTGCTGCGAACCTGCCACACCGGCTCCCTCCGCGAGCGTGCACCGTGCGAGACCCAGCCCCATGCTCGCCCCGCCGGTGGCGCCCCGCACCCGCGCGCGGCGGGCGGCTACCTCCTGCCGCTCCGGCTGGTGATCTTGTCGAGGCGGGCGGTGACGCCCCAGGCGGTGACCCGCCAGAGGGCCTCGACGACGATGCTGCGGCTCATCTTGGAGGCGCCGTGCTCGCGCTCGACGAAGGTGATCGGGACCTCGGCGACCTTGAAGCCGGCCTTGACGGTGCGCCAGGCGAGGTCGACCTGGAAGCAGTAGCCGGCCGAGGCGACCTCGTCCATGCCGAGGCCGAGCAGGGTCTCCTTGCGGAAGGCGCGGTAGCCGCCGGTGACGTCGCGGATCGGGACGCCGAGCATCAGGCGGGAGTAGGTGGAGCCGCCGCGGGAGAGCAGCAGGCGGGACTTGGGCCAGTTGACGACCTTGCCGCCGGGGACCCAGCGGGAGCCGAGGACGAGGTCGGCGCCGCGCAGCGCGATGAGCAGGCGGGGCAGCTCCTCGGGCTGGTGGGAGCCGTCGGCGTCCATCTCGACGAGGACGTCGTAGCCGTGGTCGATGCCCCAGCGGAAGCCGGCCAGGTAGGCGGCGCCCAGGCCCTCCTTGCCCCTGCGGTGCAGGACGCGGACGCGGGCGTCGGCGGCGGCGAGCTTGTCGGCGATCTCGCCGGTGCCGTCCGGGCTGTTGTCGTCGGCGACCAGGACGTGGGCCCCGGGGACCGCGGTGCGGACCCGGGAGACGATCCGCTCGATGTTCTCGGCCTCGTTGTAGGTCGGGATGATCACCAGCACCTCGCCCAGATCGGCGAAGGTGGTCTCCTCAGCGGCAGTCACGGCACAGCCTTTCGCATCGGCGCCGGGCCGCTCTGGCCCGACGCGGCCACCGCCCCGGACACCTCGCGGCGCCCCGGCGGCAGCACGGTCGGCCCGGGGACGCACCGGGCCTCGGCCGGGACGAACGCCGCCGCAGGGCCCGGGCCGGCGCGGCCGGGAGCCCTTCGTGCGGATCGTCGCCCGTGCCGATGGTAACGACTTGGACGCGGCTCCCGTCACCGCCGCAGCTCCTGCCGCAGGCACACCCCTTCTCCGCAGCACCGTGCTCCGCGAGCCCGCGCCACTTCCCGTACACGATCGCCCGGCGCCGGATCCGCTAGTCTGTCTGCCGTCGGCCGAACACCGCCCGCCACTGCGCAGGCACTTCGGCAGACCCCCGCCTCAGTAGCTCAGGGGATAGAGCACGGCTCTCCTAAAGCCGGTGTCGCAGGTTCGAATCCTGCCTGGGGCACGTCGCCGGACCGCGGCGCAGAACGTCAGAAGGGCCAGCTCACGAGGAAGATCCTCGGAAGCTGGCCCTTCGTGCTGTCAGGGGCACGCCCAGGCCGCCAGTGATCTCATCGCGCCGATGAGGTTCGGGAAGTTGGCCTCCTGCGAAATCCGGGCGCAGGTCGCACAGGTCGAAGCGCTGCTGGCGCTCGCCGCGGCCATCGCCGGCCGCCGGGCCGCCGGGCCGGCTCAGGCATGGCAGGAGCAGCCTCCCGGGGGCATCGGTTCTCACTGACGTTGTCCGTGCCACGGCCGTGCCACAGTCGTGCCGGATCGGGCGGTGCGCGAGGGAGACGAGCAGGAGGAGTGGCCGGCGGCGCTTCGTCGGCGGAGGGGCCGTGCGGGGAGCGGATGGTGTGTGTGATATCTCGTGGTGGGGCGTCAGGGAGGTGTGGCATGATCCGCACGCGGTCCGTTCGAGCGGGTGTTCCAGCGCTCCGGGCTTGCTCCCACTCTTTCTTGAGCCCATGGGGGGCATCATCAGAACTCGACTCGGCGTCCTGACGGGCGCCGCCATCATCGGCGCGGCCGGACTCCCGGCAATCGGCGCCACGGGTGCCTCGGCCGCTGCCGGCACCCTCTACGTGAACAACGCGTCCGGGGCGCACTGCTCGAACGCGGGCCAGGGCACCGCCGCCCAGCCCTTCTGCACCGTCGCCGCGGCCGCTGTGAAGGTCCAGCCGGGCCAGACCGTGAGCATCGCCAAGGGCGAGTACCCGGAGCACGTCACGCTGACGCGGTCGGGTACGGCCGAGGCTCCCATCACCTTCGTCGGGGCCGGGGGTGCCAATACGTACTACCAGGACCAGACGAGGGTCGGCGACTTCTCCAGGGTGCCGCACGCCTTCACGCTCTCGGGTGTCCAGCACATCCGGTTCAAGGACATGTCGCTCTCCGGCGACCATGGCGCCGTCCAGGTGAACGGCGGGTCGGACATCGCCTTCTCCGGCAACGGGCTCGACGGCGGATCGATCCCGGGCAAGCCGGCCGTCCGGCTCTCCGGCGCCCCGTCCGGCGTCACGCTCGTCCACAACTACGGTCCCGGCCGCAACGGCCTGGTCGCGGTGGAACCCGGCGCCAAGGACGTCGTCATCTCCACCAACTACGCCAGGTCGAGCCGGAGCCCGGCTGTCACCGTGGACGGCGCTCCCGGCACCGTGGTCGTGGGCAACACGTTCTCCGGCGGCTGTAGTGACGCGCTGCAGCTCACCGGCGCGTCCACCGGCGCGGTCGTCGAGAACAACGTGCTGTCGACAGCCGATGCGGACAACCACCTCAACGGCCTCTGCAAGGACGCTCCCACGTTCGTCGGCCTGCGGGTGGCCGCCGAGGCCGTGCAGGGCACCAAGATCGCCTACAACGCCTACGACTCCCAGGACGGCAGCCCCGCCTACGACTGGAAGGGCACCTCCTACGACGACGTCCAGGCCTTCGCCGCGGCCTCCGGCCAGGGCGAGCGGGACGTCATCGGGAACGTCGAGATGCAGGGCTGGGTCGGCGACTCGGGCCAGCTGAAGTCGGCGCTCATCGACTCGGCGGACGACTCGGCGCCCGGCGTGCAGGCGACCGACTGGGTCGGCTCCGCGGTCACCGACGACCCGTGGGTCGACGACACCGGCACCGGCTCCGGCCGCCGCGACCGCGGTGCCGTCGAGATGGTCAACTTCGGCACCCGGTACACCCCGACCGGCCCCGTCCGGCTGCTCGACACCCGCAAGGCGGTCGGTGTCGGCACCGCGACGGCCGTCGCGCCCGGCGCCACGGTGGAGCTCCCGGTCACCGGTGTGCACGGCGTCCCGGCGAACGGCGTCACCGCGGTGACCCTGAACGTCACCGTCACCGAGCCGTCCGACCGCGGCTTCCTGACGGTCTACCCGCACGGCGACGGCCGTCCGACCGCCTCCAGCCTCAACTGGACGCCGGGCCTGACGGCCGCGAACCTGGTGACCGTTCAGGTCAGGGACGGCAAGGCCGCCTTCTACAACGGCAGCGGCGGCACCGTGCACGTCGTCGCCGACCTGTTCGGCTACTTCTCCACCGAGGGTGCCGGCTTCACCCCGAAGAGCCCGAGCCGCATCCTGGACACCCGCTACGCGACGGGTGCCCCGAAGGCTCCGCTGGCGGCCAACCAGACGCTGGACCTGGCCGTTCCCGGCCTTCCCGCCGACGTCCGCGCGGTGACGCTCAACGTCACCGTCACCAAGCCCACCGACCGCGGTTACCTCACGGTCTACCCGCACGGCGACGACCGCCCGACCGCATCCAGCCTCAACTGGACGGCGGGCCAGACCGTTCCCAACCTGGTCACCGTGCCGGTGAAGGACGGGAAGGTCTCGCTGTTCAGCGGCGGCGGCGGTGGCACGGCCGAGGTGATCGCCGACCTGGCCGGCTACTACACGGCCTCCGGCGGCGACATGTTCCACGCGCTGGCGCCCAGCCGGGTGATCGACACCCGCAAGCCCTGGTTCGCCTCCGGCGTGGGCGAGTGGCAGCCGGCCGCTCCCATCGGCGGCAACCAGACGCTGCACCTGCGGGCGATCGAGCACGGCACCGCGGTCTCGATGAACCTCACCGTCACCAACACGGTGGCGGCGGGCTTCCTGACCGCCTACCCCAACGGCACCGCGCGGCCCGTGGTCTCCAACCTGAACTGGGTCAAGGACCAGACCGTCCCGAACGCCGCGGTGGTGGCGACCGACGACGCCGGCCAGGTGGAGTTCTTCAACGGCAGCTGGGCGAACGTGGACGTGATCGCCGACGTGAACGGCTACTACGACCACTGACCGGACAGTACAAAGGCCGTGGCCCGGCCCCCGTAACGGGGGCCGGGCCACGGCCTTTGTACTGTCCGGTCCGCCGCGTCAGCCGGTGTAGTAGCCGGTGATGTCGGCGACCAGGTCGACGTTGCCGTACCGGTTGTAGAACGACACCTTGCCGTCCTTCACCGGGACGACGACCAGGTTGGGGATCACCTGGCCCGCGATGAAGTTGAGGTTGGAGACGCCGGGGCGCTCGGTGCCCGCCGGGAAGACGGTCACGAAGCCGCCCGCCGTCGGCTGCACGGCGGTGACGTTCAGGACGACCGCGGTCACCCCGGTGGTCGGCAGACCGGCGCGGCCGGAGACCGTGAGGGTCAGCGTGCCGTCGGGGCCCAGGCGGGTGGGCTTGCCGGTGGGGGTGCCCGTCCCGTAGCGGGTGTCCAGCAGGCGGCTCGGGCCGGCGCTGGTGAACTTCGCGGTGCCGGCCGGCGAGTAGTAGCCGGTGATGTCGGCGATCAGGTCGACGCTGCCCGCCTTGTTGTACAGGTTCACCTTGCCGTCGGATATCGGCACGATGACCTGGTTCGGGATCGTCTGCCCGGCCCGGAAGTTCAGGTTGGACACCACGGGCAGCGTGCTGCCGTGCGGGTACACGGTGACGAAGCTGTCGGCGGTGGGGCCGGTCGCCGTCACGTTGAGCACCACACCGGTGGCGTCCGCCGGGACGCCGGCCAGGTCCAGGGTGAGCGTGCCCGCCGGGCCGACCCGGCCCTGCGGGGCGCCGGTGCCGTACCGGGTGTCGAGCAGGCGGGTCGGCGTCATCGTGGTGAGCTTCGCGCTGCCGTCCGGAGCGTAGTAGCCGGCCACGTCGGCCAGCAGGTCGACGCTGCCGTACTGGTTGTACAGGTTCACCCGGCCGTTGACGACCGGCACCACCACGAGGTTGGGGATCGTCTGCCCGGCGGTGAAGTTGAGGTTGGACGCGATCGGCCGCGGCTGGCCGTCCGGGTACACCGTGACGAAGCTGCCGGCGCTCGGCGCGACCGCCGTCACGTTGAGGATCACCGCGGTGGCGTTCGCCGGGACGCCGGTGGCGCCGCCGGTGACCTGGAGCCCGACGGTGCCGCCCGGGCCGACCTTCGCCTTGGGGGCGCCGGTGCCGTACCGGGTGTCGAGCAGGCGGGTCGGCGTCACCGGGGCGTAGCCGCTCGGCGCGGGGGTGGCCGCGGTGACCGCGTCCACGTCGGTCGACTTCAGGAACGCGAGCCGGTGATTGTACCGGATCGGGTAGTAGGTGTCGTTGCCGACGACCAGGGTGCGGTCGTTCGGTGCGTCACCGTTGATGTTCTGCGCGTAGTAGTAGTCGCCGTACACCGGCTGGTCGCCGCCCGCGACGTACGCCTGCCCGGCCGGGATCGTCGCCGTGTAGGCGGCCGGCGCGAGGTTGGCCGAGTCGTAGACCGCGTCGATGGCCGGGTACGGCTGGTAGGCGGCGCGCTCGGGGTAGGAGCGCCCGTACACCGGGATGGAGGCCCGGCCGGCCTTGGGGACGAGCACGGTCTGGCCGGTGCGGTTGTCGGCGGCGGCGCTCTGGCCGTTCGGGTTGTAGAACCAGCCCTTCACGCTGCCGTACCAGACGGCCGTCCAGTCGCCCTGCTGGTCCGCGACCACGTAGCTCGTCCCGGCGACCGCCTTGGCCTTCCAGTTGGCGGCCTGGGTGGTGCCGCCGCCGATCAGCGGGGCGCTCGCGCTCGGGGAGGTGCGCAGGTAGACGAAGTTCTCCGGGCGGGCGGCGGTGCCGTCCACCGGAGGCGTGTTGGTGGAGTCGAAGGCAGGGGCGATGGTGACCTTGCCGCCGACCAGGATCGGACCGCCGGTGCTGGCCCGGACCGGGGCGCCGACCAGGTCCATGTAGTGGTTCCAGTCCCAGAACGTGCCCGGGTCCCAGTGCATGCCGGCGATGTCCTGCTGGCGCGGGCCGGGGACGTCGTCGTGGCCGATGATGTGCTGGCGGTCCAGCGGGACGCCGAAGCGGTCGGCCAGGTAGCGGGTCAGCGAGGCGGAGGACTGGTACAGCTGCTCCGAGTACCAGGTCGCGTTGTTCGCCGGGAAGGCGTAGCCCTCGTGCTCGATGCCGATGCTGTGCATGTTGACGGTCTTGTTGCCGGCCTGCCACGCGACGTTCTTGGTGTTCACCAGCTGGGAGACGTGGCCGTCGGAGGACCGCACGATGTAGTGCGCGCTGGCCTGGGCGGCCGGGTTCTGGAACAGCCGGACGGAGCTGTCGAAGCCGCCCTCGGTGTCGTGGATGACGATGTAGTCGATCCGCTGGCCGTCGGTCGGCCGGTTCGCGACCGTGTAGTTGCCGTAGTCGTCCGGACCGGAGGTCGCGGTCCTCGGCGCGTACGCGGCGGCCCTGAAGTCGCAGCCGAGGCCGGTGGGGCACTCGACCGGGCCGGGCGCGTCCGCGGTCAGCGCGCCGGTGGCCGGCACGCCCGAGGTCTGCACACCGCTGTACGACGCCTGCAGGGCGGTGCGCGCACCCGTGGTGGCGGCGCGGGACGCGGTGCCCGACGTGCCGGACCCGGTCTTGGTGCCCTGCGTGGTGGTCTTGCCCGGCTTGGCCGGCTTGCCCGAGGGGCGCTTCGGCACCGGGGGAGCGACCGGGACGGAGGTCTGCTTGTCGGCGGAGCTCAGCCGCAGCGCCGCCGAGTCGCCCGCGGTGACGGCCGGGGCCGCGGCGAGCGTCACCAGCTGGCCGTCGGCGGTCACGCGGCTCGCACCGGCGCGGACGGTGCCGAGCACGCGGTCGGCGAAGTCGTCGCCGCCCTCCCCGGCCGGGGACTCGCTGAACCGGGACACCGCGGTGAACCAGGCGGCCGGGTCGTTCGACAGCGGCTTGCCGGCCTCCTTCTGGTACTTCACCAGCAGGGCCGCGGCACCGCGGATGCTCTGCGCCGGGTCGGTCTTCAGCTTGTCCGCCGGCTTGTCGATCAGCTTGGCGGCCTTGTCCAGCGTGTGCAGCTCCGGGCCGTCCTCGACCTGCACCGGAGGCGCGTCCTTGCGGACGGGGGCGTCGTCGCCGCGGCCGTCCACCTCGGGGCCGGGACCGGCGTCGATGGCCTTGGCGACCGCCGCCGGGTCGACCTGGGTCAGACCCATCACGTTGTAGTTGCCGGTGGTGCTCGGCTCGCCGTGGTGCGACTCCCAGCGGCTCTGCTGGTAGGAGAGCGCCAGCAGGATGCTCTCCGGCACCTTGAACTCGGATGCTGCGGCGGCGAACTGGCGCTGCAGTGCGTCCGCACCGGGAGTGGCCGCGGCGGGCGTCGTGTCGGCCCCTGCGAAGAGCGCGAAACCGGTGGCGGAGGCGACGACCGCCGCGGTGATCGCCAGCGGTATTCGCAGCTTGTGCTTGCGGCGGTGCGCGGCCCCGGCGGGGCCGCGCTCGGCTCTGTGTTCTGCAGTCAACGGAGTCTGCGGACCTTCCCGTACCCGACCGGCCGTGGGGGCCGGACCCATGTGGAGCCCGCCGCGGGGGCACTCGGCCGGGGTGCGGCCGGTGCGCCTGGCGCACGGAGGGCGACGCGAACGTAGCACTCGGTCGGACGCCTACCATCCACCGGGGTCCGCGCTGCCCGAGCGGCCCCACGGGCGCACTGAAGTACCGCAGGGTGGAGGGGAGTTGCGGCCGGCCTGCGCCCGGGGTCGTTGACGATTCCTAGCGGCGGTGCTTGCCGTTGCCCGTGGCGGGGGCCGGCTCCGGGTAGGGGATGCGGAGCTTGCGGGCGAGCGGGGCCACCGCGGCGCCGGCGCCGAACGGGCGGGCCAGGGCGAACAGCGAGAGCAGGACGGCCAGCGAGCCCGCTGCCAGGCCCACCGTGTTGCCGACCAGGCCGCCACCGACGGCGTCGGTGATCCGGCCCGCGATCCATACCGCGGCCGCCGCACCCGGCAGGCAGGCCGCCGTGATGGCCAGGTGCAGGGCGATGACCGAACCGCCGTCGAGCCCGCTGCGCTGCTTGCCGCGGCGCAGGCCGAGCACCATGGTCGCGTCCGGCCCGGCCGGAACCGCCGGCGCCGCAGCCTGCGGCACGGGCTTGCGCAGCCGTCGGCTGAGGGCCCAGCCGGTGATGCCGACGCCGACCAGGCAGGCGATGCTCTGGGCGAGGGCCATGCCGATGATGATCCAGCGCGGGTCCAGCAGCCAGTAGGCGACGGCGGACAGCCCGGAGTTGACCGTCGTGGAGACGACGGTCAGCCAGAACGGCGTCTTGGCGTCACCCATCGCGTAGAAGCCGCGGGCCAGGGCGTACTGGGCGCAGAAGGCGGGCAGGCCGATCGCGAAGGCGATCAGCGCCTGGGCGATGACCCAGGAGCTGGCAGGGGTGACCTTGCCGTGCTCGTAGGCGATCGCGGCGATCTGCGGGGCGAGCGCGATGAACAGCACCGTGGCGGTGACGATCATCGCGGCGGAGGAGCGCAGCATGCCGGCCAGGTCGGAGCCGATCTTGGTCAGATCGCCGCGGGTGGCGGCGCGGGACATGCCGGGCAGCAGCGCGGTCACCAGCGAGATGGTGATGACGCCCTGCGGGACGACGAAGAGCTGGTAGGCGTTGGTGTACGCGAAGTTGCCGAGGCCCATCGTCAGCCCGGCGTCCTCGGCGCGGACGCCGGCGCCGGTGCTCAGCCGGCTGATCACGGCGAACGAGAGCTGGGTGACCACGACGAGCAGCAGCGCCCACGTCGCGGCGCGGATCGGCTTGGTGAGGCCGGCGCCGCGCCAGTCGAACCGCGGCGTCCAGCGGAAGCCGGAGGAGCGCAGCGAGGGCAGCAGGCCGACGGCCTGGACGACGATGCCGAGCGTGCTGCCGAGGCCGAGCAGCATGGTCTGGCCGGAGGTCATCTGCTCGGCCTTCTCCGCGCCGTTGCCGACCAGGATGTAGAGGCCGAAGACCGCGATCGCCACGACGTTGTTCAGCACCGGCGTCCACATCATCGCGCCGAACCTGTCGCGCGAGTTGAGCACCTGGCCGAGCAGGGTGAAGACGCCGTAGAAGAAGATCTGGGGCAGGCAGTACCGGGCGAAGGCGATGGTCAGGTCGCGCTGCGCGCCGTCGAAGTTCGAGTAGATGTCGACGATGGTCGGCGCGAGGATCCAGGCGCCGACGGTCAGCACGACCAGGATGACGCCGCACAGGGTCAGCAGCCGGTCGGTGTAGGCGACGCCGCCGTCCTCGTGGGTCTGCGCGGCGTGCACCAGCTCGGGGACGAAGACCGAGGCCAGCACGCCGCCCATGAGCATCATGTAGACGACGTTGGGCAGCGAGTTGGCGACGTTGAAGGAGTCGCCGAGTCCGGCGGCGCCGAGCGCGGCGACGATCATCGCGCTGCGGACGAAGCCGAGGGCGCGCGAGGAGAGCGTGCCGATCGCCATGATCATCCCGCTGCGGCCGGCCGAGGGCGCCGGAGCGGCCGGGGCCTCGCCCTGGCGCTGCGACGGAACGGTGGCGGGTGCCTGCGGGGGCTGGGCCGGCTGCTGCGGCACGCCCGGGTGGACCGGGGCGCCGGGCTGGGCGGGGACGGAGGGCTGGGGCGGGATACCGGGCTGCGCAGCGGCGCCTGCGGCGCCGGCCTCCGGCTGCTGCGGCGGGATCGGACGCAGCGCCATGGTCGGCGGGTCCGGGTACGCGTACGAGTCGGGGGACTCACCCGTGGTGTGCATGGTCATCGGACCCCCGTCACTCGGTGCCTGGGCGGTGGGGCTGTGGGGCTTCCGCACAGGTGCACCCAGCCGGAGCAGTCTGCCAAACCGCGGCACTCCCTGGGGAGTCCGGTGCCCCGGGTGGCAGCCCTGCGTCCACGGAGGATATCGGGGCTCCGGAAGGGGCGATGGCGCGAAGGGTGGTGTATTGCGGTGCTATGTCCGGTTATGTCGCCACGGGCGGCGGGCCGTTCGGGGTGATCGGTTGTCATCCGTGTCCCTTCACCGCCGGGTCGCCGCCCGATCGTGTGACCTTTCTCACTGCACGTCAGCTGTGGCGGTGGTGGACACGGGGCATGTCCACCGCGCCGGGCCCCGGAGCGGTCCGGGTCCGGTCGGCCCGGTCGGCCCGCGGGCTCCCGTCGCCGTCCACGTCGGAGCCCCTGTCCGGGTCATTGCCGGAGCCGTCGGCCTCCTCCTCGGCGCCCTCCTCGCCCGAGCCGTCCTCGTCGGCGTCCTCCTCGGTGGAGTCCGGCGCCGTGCCGCGGACGAGGACGCGCTGCACGCGCGGCCCGGTGTGCCGGTCCACCCGGCGGAAGTCCCGCGCCAGGGCGCCCGGACGCCAGAGCTCCACCGCGACCGTCACCCAGCCCAGCAGCGCGGCCGCCGCCAGCCATCCGCCGAGGACGTCGCTCGGCCAGTGCACGCCGAGCGCGATCCGGCTCCAGCCGACCGCGAGCACCGTGACCGCCGCCGCGCCGCAGGCCCAGATCCGGCCCGCCCGCCCGGTCAGCGGCCAGGCCAGCGCCACGAGCGCTGCGCAGGTGAGTGCCGAGGCGGTGGCGTGCCCGGAGGGGAAGGCCGGGCCCTCGGCGTGCGACACCGCGTCCGCGAAGTGCGGGCGGGCCCGGCCGACCGCCGCCTGGAGGCCCACCGCCGCGGCCCAGCCGAGCAGCGCCTGCGCCGCGGCCCAGGCGGCGAGGGCGCGCGCCCTGATGGCCCACAGCCAGACCGCCGCGCCGAGCAGCACCACGCGCATGGTCGCCGTGCCGGTGATGTCGCTGAGCGTCTGCATCGAGGCCGTCCACGCGGTGTGCCGGCGGGCGTAGCCCTGCAGTGCCGCGACCCAGTGCTGGTCCAGTCGTGCCAGCGGGGCCCAGCCGCTCGCCACCAGCCCCAGCAGCAGGCCGAACAGCAGCGTGCCACCGAGCGCCCACAGGGCGTGTCGGGCGACGGGCCGGTGAACGGCGGGAAGCGCGGACGGGTGCATGGCTGTCACCTTCCCAGCGCCGGTGTGCGGAGCGGACCCGGCGGGATAGCGATTCGGCATCTTTTGTGCGGAGAAGGTGCGATCGGGCGGTGTCGTTCGTTGGAAGGGTCGGCACACCTGCCGGCGTTGGACCTGATGCCGCCGGGTCGTTGCGGGGAGCGCCGGGGCGGAGGCCGGTCGATTGCTCCCGGTGTGCGTGCGGTGACGGAGAGCCAACGGCCGGGGTGAAATCCGGCAGGATACTGCATGAGGCGCGAAAATCTGAGTGAGTTGGGAATGTTGTCCCATTTCTGCGCGTTGGATCGTTACGTGTGAGCCTCCAGGAGGCCCGCACTTGTATGAGCAGCGCAGCCCCGCGCGGGCGCCGCCGCCAGACCCGGCAATCCAGCAAGGGAGCAAGCATGGCCACTCGTGCCGTCGTTCGCGACAGGGCCGACCGGACTCGCTCGGCCCGGCCGACCAACCTTGAGGCCGACCGCGACCTCGTCGGCATGTACCTCGACGAGATCGCCAGGACGCCGCTGCTCGACGCCGCCGAGGAGGTCCAGCTCTCCCTGCGCATCGAGGCCGGTGTGTACGCCCAGCACCTGCTGGACGAGGGCGCCCTGCCCGAGGGTGTGACGCGCGAGGAGCTGGAGGCGATAGCCGAGGACGCGGAGCGCGCCAAGGACGTGTTCATCAGGTCCAACCTCCGGTTGGTGGTCGCGGTGGCCCGCCGGTACCCGCGCAGCGGCCTGCCCCTGCTGGACCTCATCCAGGAGGGCAATGCGGGCCTCGTCCGGGCGGTCGAGAAGTTCGACTACGCCAAGGGCTTCAAGTTCTCCACGTACGCGACGTGGTGGATCAGGCAGGCGATCACCCGGTCGATCGCCGACCAGTCGCGCACCATCCGGCTGCCCGTCCACCTGGTGGAGGAGCTCGGGCGCATCCGACGGGTGCAGCGCGAGAAGTCCAAGGAGCTGGGCCGTGAGGCCGACCCGGCCGAGATCGCGGCCGAGCTGGACACCACGGAGGAGCGGATCAAGGACGTGCTGGACTGGGCGCGCGACCCGGTCAGCCTCAACATGTCGGTCGACGACGAGGGCGAGACGCAGTTCGGCGACCTGGTGGAGGACACCGGCGCGGTCTCCCCGGAGGACGCCGTCATGGTGATGCTCCGCCGCGAGGAGCTCGACGACCTGATCGGGCGGCTCGACGACCGCACGGCCTCGATCATCCGCTCCCGCTACGGCATGGAGGACGGCCGCGAGCGGACGCTCACCGAGGTCGGCAAGCAGCACGGGCTGACCCGCGAGCGCATCCGCCAGATCGAGAAGCACGCACTGGCCGAGCTGAAGAAGATCGCCGATCACGCCGGGTTCGAAGCGGCCTGACCGGTCGGCATCGGGGACGCCGACTCCTTTGGCCCCGGCCCGGGCACTGCCCGGGACCGGGGCCGTGCGGTGTCCGACCCGCCGTGGGACACGCCCTAGGCTGGTGGACGAGAGAACTGGAGACGGGACGATGGGCGAGCAGGACGGCGGCCGCGGCGCCGAGCGGGGCACCGAGCGGGACGGGCGGCCCGAGGACGGGCGCCCCGGCAAGGACGCGGGCACCGGCGGGGGCACGGCGGCCCGGCCCGCGAAGCCGGCCCCGAAGCTGGTGTTCGGCGACCCGCTGGACCGGCAGAGCAGCGACGACACCGACCGCGGCTGGGGTGAGCGCCCCGGCGAGGGCGGCGCGTCCCGCGGGCTCGACTGGTACCTGAGCCAGCGGCCGCCGCACCACGGCGGGTAGCGGCCGGCTGGGCTGCAGCCCGGAACACCGCTGCCCGGAGCGAGGCCCGCCCGCCGGACCCGTGGGCCGGTCAGTTGCGCTGCACCAGGGCGTCGCGGATCTCGGCCAGCAGGACGACCTCCTTCGCCTCCGCCTCCAGGACCTCCTCATCCGTGGTCTTCCGCTTCGCCATGAAGTGCAGCATCGGCAGAATGAAGACGAAGTAGACCACCGCGGCAGTGATCACGAACTGCACGACGGCGCTGAGCACCTCGCCCCACAGGATGAAGATGCCGGACGAGACCGTACCGTCGGGCGCCAGTCGGCAGGGGCCCTTGAGGCAGGACCGGTAGGACGCGAGGTCCTTGGTGCCGAACAGGCCGACGATCGGATTGATGACGCCCTTCACGAACGCATTGATGATGTTCGTGAATGCCGCGCCGATCACGACGGCGACCGCGAGATCGACGACGTTTCCGCGGAGCAGGAATTCCCTGAAACCCTTCATTCCGCAACGACACCACAGCGTGCAGGCGGCATCGGAATTCGGCACGCCGGTGGGCCCGGTGCGCCGCCGGTTCAGTCCGTCGGCGGGGCGGTGCCGGTGCAGCGGGGCGCGGAGGCCGACTCGGCGGCGGTCGTCGCCGCGGCGGCCGGGGCGTGCGGGCCGGGCCGCAGCGGCCCGGCGGCGAGTGCGGTGGCCGCGGCGAGCAGCCCGGCCGCGAGCACGCTCGGGCGGTGCCGCACGGCCTGCTGCAGCCGGTGGCGCCCGCCGGAGCCCCGCCGGATCGGCGGGAAGTCCGGCACCTCCCGGCGGGGCGGCACGGCGAAGGGGAGCGGGAGCGGGGAAGCCAGGTGGGTGGTCACAGCGGTCATCCGCCTTCGGTCGGTCCTGCGCGGACCCGGCCGGGCCCGCGGGAACCAGAATGCGGCGGCCACAACGGCCCCGGAATTCCCCAGCCCATTCCTGTGGAAAACCCGGGCCTGTGGAAAACTCCGTCACCCGGGCGGGGGAACGTCCCGCCCGCAGAACGGGGACCGGACGGGCCGCACCCGGCAGGGGCAGGACGGGCCGCACCCGGGCCCGGACATGCGGAGAGCCCGGTGCCGCCGGCCCCGAGGGGCGGCGGCACCGGGCTCTGCCGTGCGACGTGGCCGAAGGCTCAGCTCGCGGCCGGAGCCGACGCCGTCGACCCGGAGGACGCGGCGGCCGGTGCGGAGGACGTCGAGGAGCCGGACGAGGCCGAGGACGACCCCGAACCCACCGAGCTGCTGGAGGAGGAGCGGCTGTCGGTGCGGTAGAAGCCCGAGCCCTTGAACACGACGCCCACGGCCGAGAAGACCTTGCGGAGCTTCCCCTGGCAGTCGGGGCACGTGGTCAGCGCCTCGTCGGTGAACTTCTGCACCGCCTCCAGGCCGTTGCCGCACTCGGTGCACTGGTACTGGTACGTGGGCACTTGCTTCCTCCTGGCACTCTCGCCTGATGAGTGCTAACGATCGTCCATGATGCGGCATTCCGCTGGAACAGTCCAGCGATGCCGGGTGTGAGATGGACCGGGCCGCCCGGCCGAGGCGCCGCCGGCCTGCGGTCAGGCCCGCCCGGCGCCGACCAGTTCCCGCGTGCCCGCACTGCCCGCCGCGGCCGGTTCGAAGACGGTGGTGACCGCGGACTGCGGCTCCCCGCCGACGGCCTTCGCGGGTGCGACCAGAAGCCCGCGCAGCGCGACCAGGGCGATCAGGCCGAGGCCCGCGCCGACCACCGGCACCAGGAAGCCCGTGGAGGGCCCGCCCGCGTCGATCAGCAGTCCGGCGACGGTCGAACCGGCCGCGAGGCCGAGTCCGATGGCGCCGGTGAGCCAGGTGAACGCCTCGGTCTTGGCGCCGTCCGCGACGAGCGTCTCGACCAGGGTGTAGCCGGTGATCAGAGTGGGCGCGATGGCGAGGCCGCAGAAGAGGCCGGCCACGGCCAGCGCGGTCAGGTTGGGCATGGCCCACAGCGTCGAGCAGCCGAGGACCAGCAGGGCGTAGCAGCCGAGCATCCGCTGCCGGGCGGGCCGGCGCCAGGCGACCAGGCCGTACAGCACGCCGGCGAGCATCGAGCCGCCGGCGAAGATGCCGTACACGGTGCCGTTGGCGCCGCCGCGGCCGACCGACTCGGCGAAGGCGGTCACCGAGACCTGCATGGCGCCGAAGACGCTGCCGACCCCGAGGAACGAGGCGGCCAGCAGCCGGACGCCGGGGGAGGACAGCGCGGACGGGCCGCGGCCGTCGGCGGTGCGCGGGTGGCGGGCCGGGGCGGTGCCGCGCTGGGCAGCGAAGGCCAGGCCGCCGGCGACGGTCAGCGCCGCCTCGGCGATCAGCGCGGCGGACGGGGTGACGGTGGTGGCGATGGCGGTGGCCAGCACCGGGCCGACCACGAAGGTGAACTCGTCGGTGACCGACTCGAAGGCGAAGGCCGTGTTCAGGGTGGCCGGGGAGTCCGACAGCCGGGCGACCCAGCGGGCCCGGACCATGGCGCCGATCTGCGGCACCGAGGCGCCGGCCGGGGCGGCGGCCGCGAACAGCGCCCACGCCGGGGCGTGGCCGAGGGCCAGGGCGATCAGTGCGCCCACCGACAGGGCGTGCACCGCGACGCTGGGCAGCAGCACGGCGGCCTGGCCGTAGCGGTCGGCGAGCCGGCCGGTCTGCGGGCCGATCACGGCCTGGGCGACGGCGGAGACGGCCGCGACGGCACCGGCCGTGCCGTACGAGCCGTGGGTGTCCAGGACGAGCAGCACGATGCCCAGGCTGAGCATGGCGTACGGCAGTCGGGCGGCGAAGGCGGGGGCCAGGAACGTCCAGGCGCCGGGGGTGCGGAGCAGTGCCGCGTATCCGACCCGGGCGGGCGCGGCGGGCGCGGGCGTGCCGGGGGACAGGGGGTCTTCGACCGTTCGGCGGGCCGTCACGGTCGGTCCTTCCTGCTGCCTGGTAGCGCGCCGGGGAACGGGTGGGCCCCGACGGCGCCGAGAGTCGTCCTCTCGCGCGTCGACCGGGGTAGATACCGGGTCCGGCCGGCTGTGGGGTGGTGCGCTCGCCGGCGTCAGGCTGTGTGCTGCGGACCGCGGCCGCCGAGCGGTCGCGCCAACTCTGCATCAGGCAGATGTTGCGGGTTTTCTAGGTGTAGATCTTCCGTATCAATCGATTATATGGCAGCGGGGCCTGTGCAGGCTGGCGATGCAAGGCATCTCACACTCCGCGCGCCGGTGGTCAGCCCCCGGGCTCACCGTCCGCGCAGCCAGCCCGCGAGTTTGCCGCCCTGGTCCACCGCGCGCAGCCGCCGCTCGGCGGCCTCGCCGACCTCCTCGGTGGTGACCACCAGCAGCTCGTCGCCGGCCCGCAGGATGGTGGTGCGCTCGGGCACGAAGCTGCTGCCCTCCCGGACGACCAGGGTGACCGCCGCGCCCTTGGGCAGCCGCAGCTCGCCGATCTCGACGCCGGACATCTTCGACTCGGGCGAGAGCGAGACCGACAGCAGGTGTCCGTGCAGCTTCTCCAGCGGCGCGGACTCGATGCCGAGGTCCTGGCCGAGGTCGCCCTCGCCGATCCTCAGCCCGCGGGCCACCATCGGCAGGGTCGGCCCCTGGACCAGGGTGAACACCACGACCAGCACGAAGACGATGTTGAAGACCTCCTGCGCCCGGGGCGCGGCCGCCACCATCGGGATGGTGGCGAGCACGATGGGCACCGCGCCGCGCAGGCCGGCCCAGCTGAGCAGCGCCTGCTCCCGCCAGGGCAGCCGGAAGGGCGTGAGCGAGAGCAGGACGGAGGCCGGGCGGGCGAGGAAGACCAGGACCGCGCCGCTGACCAGGGCCGGGACGAGCGCCGAGCCCATCTCACTGGGGGTCACCAGCAGGCCGAGCAGGACGAACATGCCGATCTGCCCGATCCAAGCGAGACCGTCCGCGAAACCGCGGACGGCCGGGCCGTGCGGGAGCTTGGAGTTCCCGAGGATCACCGCGGCGGTGTAGACGGCGAGGAAGCCGGAGCCGTGCAGCAGCGAGCCCCCCGCGTAGGCCAGCACGGTCAGCGCCATCACGGCGATCGGGTAGAGGCCGGAGGACGGCAGGGCGACGTGCTTGATGCCGAAGGCGCCGAGCCGGCCGACCGCGTAGCCGACCGCGGCGCCGACGGCGAGCTCGCCGATGATGGTGCCGACCAGCACGTACCAGGGGTCGGTCGGGCCGGCGGTGGCGAAGGCGACGACCAGGATGACCACCGGCGCGTCGTTCAGACCGGACTCCGCCTCCAGCAGGCCGGTGAGCCGGCGCGGCAGCGGCACCATCCGCAGCACCGAGAAGACCGCGGCGGCGTCGGTGGAGGAGACGATCGCGCCGAGCAGCAGGGCGGTGCGCCAGTCCAGGCCGACCAGCCAGTGGGCGCCGGCGGCGGTCACGAAGACGCTGACGGCCACGCCGACCGTGGCCAGGACGGTGGCGGCGGGCATGACCGGTCTGATCGCCCGCCAGCTGGTCTTCAGGCCGCCCTCCGCCAGGATGACCACCAGCGCCGCGTAGCCCAGGACCTGGGCGAGGGCGACGTTGTCGAAGACCAGGCCGAGGCCGTTGTGGCCGAGGGCGACGCCGATGCCCAGGTAGATCAGCAGGCTGGGCAGCCCGGAGCGGGTGGAGATGCGCACGGCGACCACCGCGACCAGGAGGATCGCGGAGAACTCGAGCAGGAACGCGTTCAGGCGGTCGACGGTCACGCAGGGGCACCTCGGCGGCAGGAGGGGCTGATGAGTCGTTACTCAGTCTAACATTTTACTTGATCTTTGACTGAGGCCCCTCGGCCTTCCCTTCCGGTCGCCCGGCCGGGGTATCGTCCCCTCTGTTCCAACCGTGGGCGTCCCCGGTGCACGTCCGCCACCTGAGCCGACCTAATGTGGTGAGCTGTCACCGCCGCCACGACCCCCAGTCAAGGACCCAGATGCCCCGCTCGAAGAAGTTCCGGCGCGCCCGTCTGATCGTGATCGTGCTGGCCGTGGTGCTGATCGCCGGGCTGGGCGGGGGCGGATACTGGGCGGTCCACACCGTGCGGGCGTCCTTCCCGGAGCTGGCCGGCACCGTCCGGGTCTCCGGCATGGCCGCCCCGGTCGACGTGAAGCGCGACGACAAGGGCGTGCCGCAGCTCTACGCGGACACCTCCGAGGACCTCTTCCGCGCCCAGGGCTACGTGCAGGCCCAGGACCGCTTCTGGGAGATGGACGTCCGACGGCACATCACCGCCGGCCGGCTGTCCGAAATGTTCGGTTCCGGCCAGGTCGAGAAGGACGCCTTCCTGCGCACCATGGGCTGGCGCCAGGTCGCGCAGCAGGAGTACGACACCGTCCTGTCCGCCGAGACCAAGAAGTACCTGCAGGCCTACGCGGACGGCGTGAACGCCTGGCTCGCCGAGCACCCCGGCGGGGCCGGCGCCTCCCTCGAGTACGCCCTGCTCGGCGCGGTGACCAGCGGATACAAGCCGGAGAAGTGGACCCCGGTCGACTCGGTGGCCTGGCTCAAGGCGATGGCCTGGAACCTCTCCGGCAACCTCACCGAGGAGGTCGACCGCTCGCTGCTGGCCCAGAACTTCCAGCAGGAGGAGATCGAGCAGCTCTACCCGACGTACCCGTTCGACCGCAACGGCACCATCGTCAAGGCCGGCAGCCTCGCCGCCGACGGCACCTACCGTCCGGCCGGCGACACCGCCTCCGCGGGCGCCACCACGACGGGCGCCACCGGCACCGCCGGCAACGGCGGCAACGGCACGGCCGGCAGTAACGGCACCACCGGAAGCGGCAGCAACAGCGCCGCCGGCACCACCCAGAGCCGCACCGCCACCCAGGCCGCGCTCAAGGGCATCGCCGACAAGAGCGCCTCCCTGCCGCTGCTGCTCGGTCCGGACGGCCAGGGCATCGGCTCCAACTCCTGGGTCGTCTCCGGCAGCCACACCACCACCGGCAAGCCGCTGCTCGCCAACGACCCGCACCTCGGCCCGGGCATGCCGTCCGTCTGGTACCAGATGGGCCTGCACTGCCGCACCGTCGGCCCCAAGTGCGGCTTCGACGTCGCCGGCTTCACCTTCGCCGGCACCCCCGGCGTGGTCATCGGCCACAACAAGGACATCGCCTGGGGCTTCACCAACCTCGGCGCCGACGTCACCGACCTCTACCTGGAGAAGGTCACCGGCCCGGACACCTACCTGCGCGACGGCAAGGAGGTGAAGTTCCAGACCCGCAAGGAGACCATCAAGGTCGCCGGCGGCGAGGACCGCACCATCACCGTCCGTACCACGGTCAACGGCCCGCTGATCTCCGACCAGTCCTCCGAGCAGCAGAACGTCGGCACCTACGCCCCGGCCGGCAACGCCGCCCCGGACCGCGCCAGCGGCTACGGCGTCGCCCTGCAGTGGACGGCCCTCACCCCGGGCAGGACCATGGACGCCGTCTTCGAGCTCGACCGCGCCGCCGACTGGAAGGACTTCCAGAAGGCCGCCGCCGACTTCGCCGTCCCCGCCCAGAACCTGATCTACGCCGACACCAAGGGCAACATCGGCTACCAGACCCCGGGCGTCATCCCCGTCCGCGGCAAGGGCGACGGCCGCTACCCGGCCCCGGGCTGGGACTCGGCCTACGACTGGAAGAAGGAGCCGATCCCCTTCAAGTCGCTGCCCTACAGCCTCAACCCGGCCGCCGGCTACATCGTCACCGCCAACCAGGCCGTGGCCGGCAGCGGCTACCCGTACACCCTCACCACCGACTGGGAGTACGGCACCCGCGCCAAGGAGGTCACCGACCAGATCGAGGGCAAGCTCAAGAACGGCGGCAAGATCTCCCCGGACGACATGCAGGCCATGCAGCTGGACAACACCAGCGTGATGGCCAAGACCCTCGTGCCGCTGCTGCTCAAGGTGAAGATCAGCGACCCGTACGTCCGCGAGGCCCAGGACCTGCTCAAGGACTGGAACTACCACCAGGACGCCGACTCCGCGGCCGCCGCCTACTACAACGGCGTCTGGCGGGCCCTGCTCACCCTCGCCTTCGGCCAGAAGCTCCCGGCCTCGCTGCGCGCCGAGGGCGACTGCCTGCTGGTCCGTCAGAAGTCCAACTCGACGCTGCCCGACGACGCGGTCAACGGCGAGGTGAAGCCCGTCACCGAGTGCGGCACCCGCAAGCCCGACCAGGCCCAGCCGGACGGCGGCGACCGCTGGACGGAGGTCGTGCGCACCCAGCTCGCGCAGCCCGACAGCAAGTGGTGGAACTACATCGACTCCGACCACCTGCCGCAGCGCGGCCTGAACAACCTGCTCGCCCAGGCGATGAAGAACGCCCGCCAGGACCTCACCGCCTACCTCGGCAAGTCCATCTCCACCTGGAGCTGGGGCCGCCTGCACACCCTGACGCTCAAGGAGAACACGCTCGGCAGCGACGACTCCTCGATCGCCTCCGGCTTCGTGCACCGGCTGCTCAACCGCGGCCCCTACCGCCTCTCCGGCGGCAGCGCCGCGGTGAACGCCGCCGGCTGGAACGCCGCCGCCGGGTACCAGGTCGACTGGATCCCCTCGATGCGGATGGTCGTGGACCTCAGCGACTTCGACGCCTCCCGCTGGATCAACGTCGGCGGCGCCTCCGGTCACGCCTTCCACAGCAACTACAACGACCAGACCGAGCTGTGGGCCAAGGGCGACCTGCTGCCCTGGGCCTACTCCGCGGACGCCGTCACCAAGGCCACCGAGCACACCATGACGCTCACCAGCGGCTGACCCGCCGCGGGGGCGCCCCTCAGCCGGCGCCCCCGCGGAAACGGTGCACGCCGGACGGCGTCACCACCGCGTCCACCGGCAGGTCGTGCTCCTCGCCCGGCACCTGCTCCAGCAGCTCCTCCTCGTACAGCAGCGTCGCCAGCAGCGGCCGCGCCCCGGCCGCCGCCAGCCGGGCCAGCACCCGGTCGTAGCTGCCGCCGCCGCGGCCCAGCCGCACGCCCCGGCGGTCCACCGCCAGGCCGGGCAGCAGCACCAGCCGCGCCCCGCACACCGCGTCCGGCCCCAGCCGCGGGCCGGTCGGCTCCAGCAGCCCCCGGGAGGCCGGGGCCAGCGCCCGGCGCCCCTCGTACCGTGCCCAGTCCAGGTCGTTGTCCGGCAGCAGCACCGGCAGCAGCACCTGCACCCCCCGGGCCGCCAGCGCGTCCAGCAGCGGCCCGGTGCCCGGCTCGCCGCCGACCGACACGTACGCCGCCACCGTCCACCCCGGCTCGGCCAGCCCGGCGGCCCGCACGGCCAGCCCTTCCGCCGCCGATGCCCGCCGAGTGGGTGACAGCTCACGGCGTCCTGCCAGCAGGCGTGACCTCAAAGCGGCCTTGTCGTTGTGCAATGGATTGGCAGTCAAGGGTTCCCCACAGCTCGGCACCGATCGGTGCCCAGAGCCTGACATGCGGAAGGCCCCACATGTCCACTCCGCTCCTGGTCCAGGCCCTCGCCGGGCTGAGCGCCCCCGCCCTGGCCAGCGCCGGCCTGCTCGGCCTGCGCCTGCGCCGCAGCGCCGCCGCGGCCGCCGAGCGCGAGGCGGCCCTGCAGGGCCGGGTGGCCGAGCTCCGCAGGGAGCGGGACGAACTCCAGCGCACCGCCTCCTGCGACCCGCTCACCGGTGTGTGGAACTACCGCCACCTGCAGATCACCCTGGACAAGGAGATCGAGCGCGCCCGCCGGGCCGAGGCCGCCGACGAACGCCGCCCGCTCGCCCTGCTGATGCTGGAGATCGCGGGCTTCGACGCGGTCGTCGCCGAGCACGGCCGCAGCCGGGCCGGTGCCGTGCTGCGCGACCTCGCCCAGCGGCTCGCCGTCGAGATCCGCCGCTCCGACACCCTCGGCCGCTACGGCGGCGAGGAGTTCCTGGTGCTGCTGCCCGACACCGGCGCCGAGGGGGCCGTCCAGGTCGCCGAGCGGCTCTGCTGGACGGTCCGCCGGCACCGGCTGCTGGACTGGTCCGCGAACGGCACCGCCCGCGGGGCCGGCACCCGGTCGGGCGACCCGACCACGGCAACCGCGACCGCCCGCGGGAACGGCCTCACCGCCTCCGTCGGCATCGCCGTCCTGCCCCGCGACGGCTCGCACGCCGCCCTGCTGCTGCGCGCCGCCGACCGGGCCCTGGCCGAGGCCCGGCGGGCCGGCGGCGACTGCTGGCGCGGCGCCCCGGTCGAGAGCGTGCCGACGGTGCCCGCGGCCACCGCGGCCCCGGCCGCCGCCGCGTGGTCCAGGAGGAGGGCGGAGGGCCTCGCAGGGGCCGCGGAAATCCCGGGTAATGTGTCCGCTTGTGCCGGCGAGGAGGTCACCTTCACCTCCGTCGGCCAGGCCCGCACCGCTGCGGCCGCTGCCGCCACGGCCGCTGCTCGGGACGGGGTTTAAAGACCCGACTCACCGCGCTCTCAGAGGGCGCTGAAACGCCTCAGTAAGGTCGACGCATGACGAAGACGCACGCCCGCACCCCAGTCACCAAGGCCGTCGTTCCCGCTGCCGGCCTGGGGACACGCTTCCTGCCCGCGACCAAGGCGACACCCAAGGAGATGCTGCCGGTCGTCGACAAGCCGGCGATCCAGTACGTCGTCGAGGAGGCCGCAGCAGCCGGCCTGTCCGACATACTGATGGTGACGGGCCGCAACAAGCGGGCCCTGGAGGACCACTTCGACCGCGCCTACGAGCTCGAGGAGCTGCTCGCCCGCAAGGGCGACCACGACCGGCTCCGCCGCGTCCAGGAGTCCGTCCAGCTCGCCAACATGCACTACGTCCGCCAGGGCGACCCCAAGGGCCTCGGCCACGCCGTCCTCGTCGCCGAGCAGCACGTCGCCGGCCAGCCCTTCGCCGTCCTCCTCGGCGACGACCTGATCGACCCGCGCGACCCGCTGCTCTCCCGCATGATCGAGGTCCAGCAGGAGCTCGGCGGCTCCGTCGTCGCCCTCATGGAGGTCGACCCCTCGCAGATCCACCTCTACGGCTGCGCCGCCGTCAAGCCGAACGGCCTCGGCGACGACGTCTTCCGGATCACCGACCTGGTCGAGAAGCCCGACACCGCGGACGCCCCGTCCAACTACGCGGTGATCGGCCGCTACATCCTCGACCCCACGGTCTTCGAGGTGCTCAGCAAGACCCCGCCCGGCCGCGGCGGCGAGATCCAGCTGACCGACGCGCTGCGCGAGCTGGCCGGCCGCGGCGAGGCCGACGGCGGCCCCGTCCACGGCGTGCTCTTCAAGGGCCGCCGCTACGACACCGGCGACCGCGCCGACTACCTTCGCGCTATCGTCCGACTGGCGTGCGAGCGCGAGGACCTCGGCCCCGAGTTCCGGGACTTCCTCCGGCAGTTCGTCGCCACCGAGATGAACGGCTGACCCACCAGGAAGCGAGTGAGGCGATGACCGCGGGCCCCGCGCACGGCAGCAACGACCCCTGCTGCGAGGACGCCGGGGCCCCGGCACCGCCCAGGATGTGGAGCGTCGACGAGCACCTCGCCGACGTCCTCACCGGGATCGCACCCCTGCCGCCCGTCGAGCTCGACCTGCTCGACGCCCAGGGCTGCCGGCTCGCCACCGACGTCACCGCCGCCGTCGACCTGCCGCCCTTCGACAACAGCTCGATGGACGGCTACGCCGTGCGCGCCTCCGACGGTGCCCCGGCCGTGCTCGCCGTGGTCGGCGACATCGCGGCCAGCGCCGGCGAGCTCCCCGAGGTCGGCCCGGGCCGGGCGGCCCGCATCATGACCGGTGCGCCCGTGCCGCCCGGTGCCGACGCGGTCGCCCCGGTCGAGTGGACCGACGGCGGCACCGGCACCGGAACCCCGGCCGACGCCATGACCGCGCCCGTCGCCGACGAGCGGGTCGAACTGCTCCGCCCGGTCGCCCCCGGCGCCCACATCCGGCGCCGCGGCAGCGACATCTCCGCCGGCACCACCGTGCTCACCGCCGGCACCCTGCTCGGCCCCACCCAGGTCGGCCTGCTCGCCGCGATCGGCCGCGGCACCGCCGCCGTCCACCCCCGCCCGCGCGTCGCCGTGCTCTCCACCGGCAGCGAACTCGTCCAGCCCGGCGAGCCGATCGGCCCCGGCCGGATCTCCGACTCCAACAGCTTCACCCTCACCGCGGCCGCCCGCGCCGCCGGTGCCGAGGTGACCCGGATCGGCGGCGTCCCCGACGACCCGGCCGTGCTCCGCCGGGTGCTCCAGGAGCAGCTCGGCCGCGCCGACCTGATCGTCACCAGCGGCGGCGTCAGCGTCGGCGCGTACGACGTGGTCAAGGAGGCCCTGCAGCCGCTGCACGGCGGGGAGGACCTCGGCGGCGTCGACTTCCGGCGGCTGCGCATGCAGCCCGGCAAGCCGCAGGGCTTCGGCCGGATCGGCAAGGACGGCGTCCCGCTGCTCGCCCTGCCCGGCAACCCGGTCAGCGCCTACATCTCCTTCGAGCTGTTCGTCCGGCCGCTGATCCGCACCATGCTCGGCGCCCCCGACGTGCACCGCACCGTCGTCCGGGCGGTCTGCACCGCGGACCTCGCGTCACCCGCCGGGCGGCGGCAGTTCCTGCGCGGCCGGTACGGCGCGGACGGCACCGTCACCCCGGTCGGCGGCGCGGGATCGCACCTGGTCGGCGCCCTCGCACTGGCCGACTGCCTGATCACCGTCCCCGAGGACACCACCGTCCTGCCGGCCGGCAGCGGCGTGGACGTGGTCCTTCTCACGGACTGACGCCGCAGGGGTTGTACGGTAGCGCGGTATTCGACCCGCGCCACTGGAGCACCCCGTGACCGAGACACCACCCGGCGACCGCCTCACGCACGTCGACGACACCGGCGCCGCCCGCATGGTCGACGTCTCCGAGAAGGCCACCACCGTCCGCACCGCGGTCGCCGCCGGACGGGTCACCGTCGCCCCCAAGGTGGTCGCACTGCTCCGCGGCGAGGGCGTGCCCAAGGGGGACGCCCTCGCCGTCGCCCGGATCGCCGGGATCATGGGCGCCAAGAAGACCCCGGAGCTGATCCCGCTCTGCCACCCGATCGCCATCTCCGGCGTCAAGGTGGACCTGGCCGTCACCGACGACGCCGTCGAGATCACCGCCACGGTGCGGACCGCCGACCGCACCGGCGTCGAGATGGAGGCGCTCACCGCCGTCGCCGTCGCCGGACTGACCGTCATCGACATGGTCAAGGCGGTCGACAAGGCCGCCGCGATCCAGGACGTCCGGGTGCTCACCAAGACCGGCGGCAAGAGCGGCGACTGGGCCCGCGAGGACGCCCGGTGACCGCCCCCGCCGGGCGCGCGCTCGCCGTCACCGTCTCCAACCGCGCCTCGGCCGGCGTGTACGAGGACAAGGGCGGCCCGCTGCTCGTCGAGGGGCTGCGCCGGATGGGCTTCACCGCCGACGGCCCGCGCGTGGTGCCGGACGGCGACCCCGTCGAGGCGGCGCTCCGCGAGGCCGTCGCGGCCGGCTACGACGTCGTCCTCACCACCGGCGGCACCGGCATCTCCCCGATGGACCTCACCCCGGAGGCCACCGCCCGGGTGATCGACCGGCAGATCCCCGGCATCGCCGAGGCGATCCGCGCCCAGGGCCGGGACAAGGTGCCCACCGCGGCGCTCTCCCGCGGCCTCGCCGGCCTTGCCGGACGGACCCTGATCGTCAACCTCCCGGGCTCCACCGGCGGCGTCAGGGACGGCCTGGCCGTCCTGGAGCCGCTCCTCGCGCACGCCGTCGACCAGCTCCGCGGCGGCGACCACCCGCGGCCCGACGCCACCGCGCGGAGCGAGAGCTGAGCGCCGGCTGGCCGGTCGAGCTGACCGAGGGCGACGTGGTGCTGCGCCCGATCCGGGCCCGCGACCAGCGGGCCTGGCAGGAGGTCAGCCGCCGCAACCGGGACTGGCTGCGGCGCTGGGAGGCGACCGTGCCCCCGCCGCAGGCCGGCCGTGGCGGGGTCGCCCGGCCGAGCTACCGGCAGATGGTCCGCTACCTGCGCGGCGAGGCCTCGGCGGGGCGGATGCTGCCCTTCGTGGTGCTGTTCCGGGGCCGGCTGGTCGGCCAGCTCACCGTCGGCGGCATCACCTGGGGCTCGATGTGCTCCGCCAATGTCGGCTACTGGATCGACGAGGAGGTCGCCGGCCACGGCATCATGCCGACCGCCGTCGCCCTCGCCGTCGACCACTGTTTCCGCACGCTCGGACTGCACCGCATCGAGGTGTGCATTCGGCCGGAGAACCGGCCGAGCCGCCGGGTCGTCGAGAAACTCGGCTTCCGCGAGGAGGGAATGCGCCCCCGCTATCTCCACATCGACGGCGACTGGCGCGACCACCTGGTGTACGCGCTGACCGCGGAGGAGGTGCCGGAGGGCATGCTGGCGCGCTGGCGTTCCGTCAGGAGTGCACCTCCGAGAACTAATTGAATATTTGTTCGAAATAGATATCGATATGGCATCGGGCCGCGGGTCGAGTGGTGGCAAACACCGGCAAAATAGTCGGAGAATCAGCTTGATCACACGACACGCCGCGCCAAATTGCTGCCAGGCCTCAGCATGCCCCCGTACCGTGTGAATCGTGAGCAGTAGCGGCCTTATCTACGCGGTCATCGTGGGAGCCTGGGCCGCCTATCTGGTGCCGATGTGGCTCCGCAGGCAGGACGAGCTCAACGAGTCGCGTCCGACGGAACGCTTCAGTACCGCGATCCGCCTGCTGGCCGGCCGGTCGGCGCTGGAGCGGCGTGCATCGAGGTCCCTCTCCGACGACTCCGCCGACGGCGGGACCGGCGCGGACGGCACCACCGGTGCCGACGACGCGCCGGCCTCCGGCATGTCCGAACCGTCCGGGGCGCCGGAGGTGTCCGACGGGCCGTCGGCCGATCCCACCGCCGCCCGTCCGGCGGAGCCGCAGGCCGCCGACGGCCCGCGCCTCCCGGAGGCGCAGGCCCCGGGCGTCGACGCGCACGCCGACCGCCCCGTGCACCGCCCCACCCCGGAGCGCCGCGCCCGGCTGCTCGCCCGCCGCCGCCGCATGGTCACCGCGCTCTTCCTGGCCTTCGCCCTGGGCGCAGTGGTCGCGGCCGTCGCCGGCATCGCCTTCATCTGGGTGCCCGCACTCCCCGCCGCCCTGCTCACCCTCTACATCGGCCACCTCCGCCGCCTGGAGCGCCAGCGCTACGAGGTGAAGCTGGACCGCGTCCGTGCCGCCCAGGCCGCCGAACGGTTGCGCGCCCGCGAGCGGGAGCGCGAGCCGGAGCCCGTCGCCGAGCCGGAGCCGGCCCGCCCGGCCGCGGTGCACGAGGCGGCGCCCGCCGCCGACGGGCCCGGCCGCCCGCACCTGCGGCTGGCCGGCGACGCCCCGGCGCACGGCGCGCCCGCCGCCTCGCCGGCCACCGCCGTCGCCGAGGCCACCGACCACGAGGAGTGGGTCGACGGCATGCGGGAGCGCGGCCCGGCCGGCGCCGACTCCTGGAAACCGGTGCCCGTCCCGCTGCCGACCTACGTCACCGCGCCGGTCGCCCCCCGGGTCACCCGCGGCCTCGACCTCGCCGCACCCGGGGTCCGCGACTCCGGCCGCCCGGCCGAGGCCCGGCGCACCCCGCTGTTCGACCAGTACGCCGAGGCGGCCGCACCCCCGCCGGAGGCGGACTGCGCCCCGAGGGCCCGAGCCGCCAACGAATGACCCCGGCGCCCCGCCTCCGCCCCTGCGGACGGCGGGGCGCCGCGCCTCGCGGCGCTGGTCACGAGCCGGTCCGCAGAGGTGATAGAGTTCTTTCTCGTTGGGGCTGTGGCGCAGTCCGGTAGCGCACCTCGTTCGCATCGAGGGGGTCAGGGGTTCGAATCCCCTCAGCTCCACCCAATGTCAAAGGCCCTTCCGGGATTGTCCGGGAGGGCCTTTGAGTGTTCGTGCGGCAAGAAGTGCAGCAACTGCTCCGGAAGCACGGGCGCTTCGGCGGCGGTGCGCCGGCCGGGCTTCCTCGGGCGGACGGGGCGGTCTGTCAGTGGGCGGCGTCGAGCCGGGCCCGCTGGTCGGCTGTCAGGGTGAGGTCGACGGCGGCCAGGCTCTCGTCCAGTTGGGCCACCGAGGAGGCGCCGACCAGCGGGACGACCGGGATCTCGCCGCCGATCAGCCAGGCCAGCACCACCTGGTTGACGGTGGCTCCGGTCTCGGCGGCCACCTCGGCCAGCACGGCCCGCCGGGCACGGGTGCCCGCGTGGTCGAAGGCCGGGCCGAGCGGCTTGTCCGTCCGGACGTAGCCGCCGCCGAGCAGCGGCGAGTACGCCACCAGGGCGAGCGAGGGGTTCTCCCGCACGTAGGCGAGCAGGTCGCCCGCGACCACGCCCTGGTCGCCGTCCGCGGTGAGCGCGCCCGGCAGGTCGGCCCGGCGGCGGAAGTAGCTGTGGCTGTACTGGAGCACCTCGTACCCGGGCAGTCCGGCCGCCGCCGCGAGGTTGCGGGCCCGCTCGACCCGCCAGGTCCAGTGGTTGCTGACGCCCAGCAGTCCCACCGTCCCCTCGTTCACCAGTGCGCCGAAGGCCTCGACCGTCTCGGCCAGCGGCACCCCGGTGTCCTCGATGTGCGCGTACAGCAGGTCGAGCTTCTCGACACCGAGCCGCTGCCGGCTCCGCTCGGACTGCTCCCGGATCGTCCCGGCCGACAGGCCCTCACCGTTCTCCACGTAACCGGTGCCGGGGGCGAGCGGTCTGGCGCCGAGCTTGGTGGCGATCACCACCTCGTCGGTGATGCCCCGGCTGCGGCGCCAGCGGCCGATGAGTTCCTCGCTCGCGCCGCCCTGGCTGCCGTCGATCCAGTAGGCGTAGTTGTTGGAGGTGTCGATGAAGGTGCCGCCGGCCTCGACGTAGCGGTCCAGTACGGCGAACGAGGTGGCCTCGTCGGTCAGCGTTCCCATCAGCATGGCCCCGAGGCTGAGCACACTGACCTCGCGGCTGGTCTTCGGGTCGGTGCCGATCGTGCGGTACTGCATGCCAGTTCTCCTCCCGCGGTCCGCCAACTGCGGTCCGCGGTCAGCAGTTTGGGTGCTGGAGTGCACTCGAAGTCAACTGGTCCGGACCACTGGCCCGGTGTCACCGGGTGCCGGTTGCCGAACGGGCCTCAGCGGGCGAGCCCCGGCCAGCCCTCCTCGTTGGAGCACGACTCGTAGTCGTAGCGGGTGTCGATGTCCCATTCGGTGCCGGTGGCCTCTTCGTACGCCTCCTCGTGCACGTACAGCAGGCACTCGGCATGGGCATCGGTGAACGGGGCGAAGAGCTCCGGGCGGGCGAGGACGGCGGTGTACGTCGCACGTCCGGCAGCCACCACCGCGGCGCGGGAGTAGAGGAAGCCGTCGTCCGACTGCGGGAAGGGGCTGCCGTCGGGGAGGGACATGCCGTGCACCGGCATGGTGCCGAGCTGCTCCAGGTCGAGCCGGTACAGGGCCTCGGCGAGCCGCTCGCCGAAGCCGGTGATCACCTCCACCGGCTCCGCGGCCAGCAGCCCGGTGAGCCGCTCGCAGCCGTCCTCCAGGTCCGCGCAGCGGGATGTCCCGGCCGGGCCGCCGAGGGTGTCGATCAACTCCCAGAAACGGTCCCAGGGCAGGGCGGCGGGTTCGGGCTGTGCGGTCATGGTGCGGTGGTCCTCTCTCCGCGCGGGCGGGGGCACCGCGCTGCCCGGCAGTGTTGCCGAGGGGACCGACATCCGGCCGCGCACGCCTCAGGGGTGCCGCCGTCGACCGGCGGCACCCCTGAGGGATGGTCAGGCGAGCCGGGACTCGGCCGCGGCCGAGACGGCGAAGCCGTGGTCCTGCCCGGGTGCGCCGCCGCCGATGCCGAGCGCACCGACCAGCCGGCCGTCGCGGTGCAGCGGGATGCCGCCGGCGATGAACAGCAGCGGGCGGTCGAGGGCGGTCGGCAGGGTGTGGAAGGGGGCGCCCGGCTTGACGGCGTCGACCAGGTCGGCCGTGGGCGTGTCCAGCTGCAGCGCCGTGTAGGCCTTGCGGGTGCTGGTCTCGCCGGCGATCAGGACGGCCCGGTCGTCGCGGCGGAAGGCCAGCAGGTGGCCTCCGGCGTCCAGGACGGTCGCGGAGATCCGGACGCCCTGCGCCTCGGCGGCGCGGTGGGCGGCGGAGATCAGGAGGTCGGCGTCGGCGGTGGTGAGGGGGCTCATGAAGTGCTCCGGTGGTGCTGGTCGGGGGCGCGGTTCGGTCGGTCGTGCAGGTGGTCGGTGCGGGCGGGTCGGTCAGTGGCTGACGGGGACGCGCTGCTGGGCAGAGGCAGAGGCGGAGGCGGAGGCGGAGGCCGGGGTGGAGACGGCGGCAGCGGCCCCACGGGCCGGTCGGCGCTCCAGCGCGGCCGAGAGGAGGGCCAGGGCGAGGGCGGCGGCGGCCATCAGGGCGCCGACCCAGTTGGGGGCGGTGGCGCCGAGGCCGGCCGTCAGGACGGCGCCGCCGAGCCAGGCGGCGAGGGCGTTGCCGAGGTTGAAGGCGCCGATGTTCACGGCGGAGGCGAGGGTCGGGGCGTCGCCGGTCTGGTCGAGGACGCGCTTCTGCAGCGGCGGGACGGTGGCGAAGCCGAGCGCCCCGATCAGCGGCACGGTGACGGCGGCCAGCACCTTGTCGTGGGCGGTGAAGGAGAACAGCGCGAGGACGACGGCGAGTGCGCCGAGCGTGGTGAACAGCATCGGCATCAGCCGCCGGTCCGCGTACCGGCCGCCGACCAGGTTGCCGGCCACCATCCCGAGCCCGAAGAGGACGAGCAGCCAGGTGACGGAGGACTCCGCGTAGCCGGCGGCCTCGGTCATCATCGGCGCGATGTAGGTGATCGCGGCGAAGACGCCGCCGAAGCCGAGCACGGTCATCAGCATGGCCAGTACGACCTGGACGTTGCGGAAGGCGGCCAGCTCGCGCCGCAGCCCGCCGCCGCTGCCCGAGCCGGAGCCCGAGCGGTGGTCGGCCGGGACGAGCGCGGCGATGCCGGCCAGTCCGGCCACGCCGAGTACGGCGACCAGCAGGAAGGTGACCCGCCAGCCGATCTGCTGGCCGACCAGGGTGCCGAGCGGGACGCCGATCACGTTGGCCACGGTCAGGCCGGTGAACATCATGGCGATCGCGCCGGCCTTGCGCTGCGGCGCCACCAGGTCGGCCGCGACGATCGAGCCGATGCCGAAGAACGCGCCGTGGGCGAGCGAGGCGGTGATCCGCCCGGCGAGGACCAGGCCGAAGGCGGGGGCGAGGGCGGTCAGCAGGTTGCCGGCGATGAACAGCCCCATCAGCAGCATCAGCATCCGCTTGCGGGTGATCCGGGTGCCGAGGACGGCGAGCAGCGGGGCGCCGACGACGACGCCGAGGGCGTAGCCGGTGGTGAGCAGGCCGGCGGTGGGGACGGAGACGCCGAAGTCCCCGGCCACCTGCGGCAGCAGCCCCATGATCACGAATTCCGTGGTGCCGATGCCGAAGGCGCCGATGGCCAGCGCCAGGAGTGCGAGAGGCATGAAGGGCCTTCCCAAAGTTTGCGTGCAGGGCTTACAGGCTCCGACATTAATTGCAGACGCTGATAGTTGCAAACGCGGGATATTGCGGAACCGGTCTATCCTGGGGGGACACCGCAGCGAAGGGAGCAGTGGTCCCCCATGACGCGACCCGAACCGGGCCTGGCCCACGGCTGGTGCGCCCTCTCCGCCCTGCACGGCCGGATCGAGGCGCACATCGAGCGCGCCCTCCAGGCGGAGCACGGCCTGAGCGTGCGCGAGTTCTCCGTCCTCGACGTGCTCAGCGCGCAGCACGACGGCGACGGCGGGCACTTCCGGATGACCCAGCTCGCGGACGCCGTCGTCCTCAGCCAGAGCGCCACCACCCGGCTGGTCACCCGCCTGGAGGACCGTGGCCTGCTGGCCCGATACCTCTGCCCGACCGACCGCCGCGGCATCTACACCAACGTCACCGGGGCCGGCCTCGACCTGCTGGAGCAGGCCCGGCCCACCAACGACCACGCCCTGCGCGAGGCGCTGGACGCGGCGGGCCGCCGCCCGGAGCTCGCACCGCTGGTCGCCGCCGTCCGCACGCTCGGCCCGTCCGCGCCCGCCACGGCGGCCGAGCCGGAGCCCGCCACGGACGCCGGGCCGGTGCCCGCCGCGGTCGGCTGACCCGGCGACCCGTGAACGGCGAAGGGCCCGGCCGGGGCGACGGAACGTCGCCCCGGCCGGGCCCTTCGGGCAGCCGTGCCGGACGGCTCAGCTGCGGTACTGCGGGTGCTGCGGTGCCGGTGCCTGCGGCGGCACCGGGGCCGGCCCGGCCGGCCGGCGACCGCGCGGGTGGCGGGTCAGGGTGTAGCCCCACACGCCGGCCAGTGCGGCCAGCGCGCCGCCGGCGACGGTCCAGTACCAGCGGGTGTTCCAGCCGGAGAACAGGCCGCTGTACCAGTGCTCCTCGGCCTCGGCCGGGGCGGCCACCTTGGCGGTGCCCGGCGCGGCCGAGGCCGAGGCGGACGCGGAGGCCGCCGCGCTCGGCGTGGCGGCCGCACCGGGCGCCGCGGTCGAGCCGGCGTTGACCGGAGGCACCAGCGGCGCCTTCAGCTCGCCGCCCTCCGGCTGGGCGTCGTTCGCCCCGCCCTTGGCGGTGACGTTCAGCTGCACCTGGGCCGCGAGGCCGAGGTCCTGCTGCGGGACGTCCGCGACCGACAGCCGCACGTAGTACGTGCCGGGCAGCGGGTCGCCGGACCACGGCTCGGCCCAGGAGCGGACCTGCCGCAGGGCGCAGCTCATCGCGACCGACTGGGCGCCGGTGTCCGCGGTGGCGTTCTGCGGCCCGGCCGTGCAGGACTGGCGGCGGCGCAGGCCGTCGAACAGCTCCACCGACCAGGTCTGCTTCCCGTGCCGGTCCGCCGACGGCGGCAGCGCCACCGTGACGTGCACGGTGTTCGTCTGACCCTCGGTCGCGGCGAACGCCCAGTACAGGTAGTCACCGGTCGAGGCGGACACCGAGGCCGCCCGCCCGGCGGGCAGCGGGGTCGCGGTGAGGAAGGTCGTGCCGGCCGTGGTCACCGGGGCACTGCCCGCGGAGCCCGACGGCGACGGCGACGGCGAGGCCGCCGCGCCGGAGGGGGCGGCCGCCAGCAGGGCGGCGAGGCCCAGCGGCAGCGCGGCCGCGGTACGGACGAGCGCGGAACGCACCGTCAGGGAACGCATCGTCGAAGCACGCATCGTCAGTTCTCCTGCCAGACAGCGATCCGCCAGCGTGCCAGCCAGCCGAAGACCAGGCCGGCGAGCAGGCCCGCCAGGGTCAGCACCAGCAGCAGGATCCAGCCGCGGCCGAGGCCCATGGCCGGGCCGTCCGGTGCCGGGGAGGCCTTGGCGACGTCCACGGTCAGCTCCAGCGGCAGGCCGGGCTCGGCCTGCACGCCCGCCTGCGCGGCGAAGGAGTTGCTGACGACCAGGCAGACCACGTGCTCCGCGGCCCCCTTGCCGGAGGGCGAGGCGGAGGGCTTCTCGTCCTCGTCCTGGGCGGGCGCCGACCAGCGGACACCGGTGGAGGCGACATCGGTGCGGCCGCTGCCCGCGTCGGTGCCACGGACGAGTTCCTGGCCGCCGGTGTCGGTGGCGAGCAGCAGCACCCCGTAGTCGCGGGCGACCGCGCGGTCCGGGGTGACGCTCACCGAGGCGCGCAGCTCCTCGCCCGGCTTCACCGGCACCCGGTAGACCCGGTGCTCGGAGAACTTCTCCCGGTCGCTGTAGACGCCGGGGCGCAGCAGCGGGGCGTCGGGGCAGGCGTCGGCGCCGGCCACCTTCGTGGGCGCCACCCGGTAGGTCTCGCCGGCGCGGTTGACCAGCTGCTTCACCTTCTCGGTGAGCTGCTCCTTCGTCCGCACGTCGGTGTAGGTGCCGCCGGTCGCGTTGGCGATGCACAGCAGCTGCTGGCGGGTCTTGTCGTCGTGGGCCAGGCCGAGCGTGTCGACGACCAGGTTGATGCCCTGGGAGGCCAGTTCGCGGGCCACCTCGCACGGGTCCGGCGGGGCGCAGGAGTCCTCGCCGTCGGTGATCAGCACCACCCGGCGGGTGGTCGGGCCGTCGCCGAGGTCCTGGGCGGCGCCGCGCAGCGCCAGGCCGATCGGGGTCCAGCCGGTCGGACGCAGGGTGGCGACGGCCGTCTTGGCCTCCACCTTGTTCGTCTTCCCGACCGGGTAGAGCTGCTTGGTGTCCTTGCAGCCCTCGGCCTTGTCGGTGCCGGGGTAGGTCGCGCCGAGGGTGCGGATGCCGAACTCGGTCTCCGCGGGCAGCGCGTCGATGACCTCGCTGATGGACTGCTGGGCGACCGACATTCGGCTCTTGCCCTGGATGTCGGTGGCGCGCATGGAGCCGCTGACGTCGAGGACGAGGTCGACCTTGGGCGCCTCGGTGCTGGCGGCTGCGGAGCCGCTGGGTTCGTCGGCGTGCGCCGGGAGGGTGCCGAGCAGCATGCCGGCGGATATCGCCAGTGCTGACAGCAGCCCCGCCGCGCGGGTCGCCGTTCGTCGTCTGATGGTCGTCACGCGCGCATCCTATGGATCATCAGTTCGCTTCACCCAATGTGCAGGGCCTGTGCGAACCAAGGGGATTGTGCGGATCGGGGCGCCCTGTCCCGCCCCGTCCGGCACATTTAGGCTCTCGCGCGAGAGGGGGGCGCATGCGACTCGACGGGATGGGCCGGAGGTACGGGCGGCGCGGACCGTGGATTCTGCGCGGGGTGGCGCTCGCCGTCGGGCCGGGCGAGCTGGTGCGGATCGGCGGCCCGAACGGCAGCGGCAAGTCCACGCTGCTGCGGATCGCCGCCGGGGTCGAGCGGCCCACCGAGGGTACGGCCGTCCTGCCGCCCTCCCGGGCGTACGTCCCCGAACGCTTCCCGCCCGCACTGCCCTTCGACGCCCGCGGCTACCTGCGGCACGCCGGACGCATCCGCGGCTTCGACGCCGCCGAGGCCGCCCGCCGCGCCGAGCACTGGCTGGACGTCTTCGGGATCGCCGACCGCGCCCGCACCCCGCTCGCCGAACTCTCCAAGGGCACCTGCCAGAAGGTCGCCGTCGCCCAGGCCCTGCTCGCCGACGCCGACCTGCTGGTCCTCGACGAGGCCTGGACGGGCCTCGACCCGGCCGCCCGCGCCCTGCTCGACGACGCCGCGGCCGACCGGGCCGCCCGCGGCGGCCGGGTGCTCTTCGTCGACCACGACCCCGGCCGGCTGGCCGGACTCACCACCGCCGCGTACGAGGTGGCCGGTGCCGGGCTGCTCCCGGTGGCGGCCGCCGGGGCCGGCGGGCCGGCCGTGCGGATCGAGGTGGAGAGCCCGCTGCCGCTGCCCGGGCACCTGCCCGGGTCGCCGCGCCGCACCGCGCTCGCCGACGGCGGGACGCGGCTGGAGGTGCCCGCCGCCCACTCGGACGCGCTGCTGCGCGCCCTGCTCGCCGGCGGCCGCGCTCTGCACGTGCGCAGCCTCACCGCCGTCGAGGAGTCCGGGAGCGGGGCCGCCGGGACGGCGGAGGAGAAGGCCGCGGAGCACGTGCCGCCCGTCCCGGAGGAGGCCCGGTGACCGCCCTGGTCCGCTACCACCTGGAGCTGCTGCTGCGCTCGCACCGCTGGGTGCCGCCGGTGATCAGCTACGGGCTGCTGATGGTCCTCGGCCTGTCCGGGGGAGACGAGCCGCTCGCCGGACACGCCTGGAGCGCGGGGATGCTGCTGCCGGTCACCGCGTGGCTGGTGCGCTGCGCGGTGACCGCGGAACCGCCGGCCTCCCGGGCCTGCCTGGTCGCCGCGGCCGGCGCCCGGCGGGTGCACCGGGCCGCGCTGCTGGCGGCGCTCGCGGTCGGCGCCGTCCTGGGTGCGGCCGGGACGGCGGCCGTCCTGGCCACCGGCGGGCAGTCGAAGGCGGGTGCCGGCCCGGCGCTGGCCGCGGGCCTCGCCGCCACCGCGGTGTGCCTGCTGCTGGGGCTGGCGGTGGGCGCCCTGTGCAACCGTCCGGTGCTGCCGACCGGGCCGTACGGGATCGTCGCCGCGTTGGGGGCGGTGGTGCTGGTGCTGCTGGCGCCCTGGGCGCCGGCCCATGTGGTGGTCCGGGAGCTCGTCCGCGGGGCCGAGCACGGGGAGGTCGACCTGCCGGCGACCGTGCTTCCGGCGCTCGCCGCCGCCGCGGTGCTGGCGGTGGCCGCGGTGGCCGGGGCCTCGGCGCTGGCGGCCCGCCGGGCGGACTGACCGGGGTCGGCCGACCCGCGGCCGAATATCGGACACACCGCCACGATCCCGCATAAATATGGCAAATCCTCGTTAGGCTGCGGACCACCAGCAGCGGTGCGGCACCGGGTCCGCACGCTCGACGACTCGGAAGGAACCCGCGCGTGAGCAATCTCTTCGCGATCGCCTACCCCGACGTGGCCACCGCGCAGCAGGTCCGCGACACCGCGATCGGTCTGCAGAAGCAGAAGCTGATCGACCTGGAGGACATCGTCGTCGTCGAGCACCGCGCGGACGGCAAGGTCAAGCTGCACCAGGCGGTGAACACCACCGGCATCGGCGCGGCCTCCGGCGCCCTGTGGGGCGGTGTCATCGGCCTGCTCTTCTTCATGCCGTTCCTGGGCGCGGCGGTCGGCGGTGCCACCGGCGCGGCCGTCGGCGCCGCCACCGACACCGGCGTGGACGACAAGTTCATGCGCCAGGTCGGCCAGAAGATGGAGCCCGGCTCCGCCGCCGTCTTCATGCTCGTCCGCTCCGCCACCGCCGACAAGGTGGTGCCCGCACTCGGCCAGTACGGCGGCGAGATCCTGCAGACCTCGCTCAGCGCGGAGCAGGAGGAGCACCTGGTCGAGGCCCTCAAGGCGGCCAAGGCGCACGTCGGCGAGTGACCCCCCGCGGCCGCCCGCCCCGGGCGACCGCCGACCCGCCCGCCTGCGAGGACGGCCGTGGCCACACCCACCACCCCGGCGGCCGCACCGCCCACCGCGGCCCCGATGCCCCCGACCCGGCGCACCACCGAGCTGCTGCTGGTCGTCGGGGCGGTGCTGATCGCGGTGTTCGGCTACGTCGAGGTCGGTGTGAACATCGACGGCCGGCCGCCGCCCGACGCCGCGACCTACGGCGCGGCGCTCGGCGGGCTGGCGCTGGTCGCGCACGCCGCCGTCCGCTGGCGGGCCCCGTACGCGGACCCGCTGCTGCTGCCCATCGCGGTGCTGCTGAACGGCATCGGACTGGTCGTCATCTACCGCCTGGACCGCGCGACACCGGGCTCCTCCGCGGCCCTTTCCCAACTGCTGTGGTCGGCGATCGGGGTGGCGCTCTTCCTGACCGCGGTGGTGGTGCTGCGCGACCACCGGGTGCTCCAGCGGTACGCCTACATCTGCGCGCTGGCCGCCCTGGTGCTGCTGGTGCTGCCGGTGTTCTTCCCGCCGGTCTACGGCTCGCGGATCTGGATCACCGTCGGCGCCTTCTCCATCCAGCCGGGCGAGTTCGCGAAGATCCTGCTCGCGGTGTTCTTCGCCGCCTACCTCGCCGGCCACCGGGACGCGCTGGCGCTGACCGGCCGCCGCATCCTGTGGTTCCAGCTCCCGCGCGGCCGGGTGCTCGGCCCGGTGCTGGTGGTCTGGGCGGCGTTCGTCGGCGTCCTGGTGCTGGAGACCGACCTCGGCACCTCGCTGCTGTTCTTCGGCCTGTTCGTGGTGATGCTCTACGTGGCGACCGCGCGCAGCGGCTGGATCGCGATCGGGCTGTTCCTCGCCGCCGTCGGCGCCTTCGGCGTGGGACGGCTGTCGCCGCACGTGCACGGCCGGGTCACCGACTGGCTGGACCCGCTCGGCTCGATCGCCGCCGGGCAGGGCCCCAACCAGATCGCCCAGTCGCTGTTCGCCTTCGCCTGGGGCGGGCTGCTCGGCGCGGGCCTCGGCCTCGGCCACTCCATCCTGATCGGCTTCGCCGCCAAGTCCGACTTCATCCTCGCCACCGTGGGGGAGGAACTCGGCCTGACCGGGCTGACCGCCGTGCTGCTGCTCTACGCGCTGCTGGTCTCGCGCGGCTTCGCCACCGGCCTGGCCCTGCGGGACCCGTTCGGGCGGCTGCTGGCGATCGGCCTGGCCGCCATCGTCGGCCTGCAGGTCTTCGTGGTGGCCGGCGGCGTGCTCGCACTGATCCCGCTGACCGGGATGACCCTGCCCTTCGTCGCCCAGGGCGGCTCCTCGGTGGTCACCAACTGGATCATCGTGGCGCTGCTGGTGCGGATGAGCGACACCGCCCGCCGCCCCCGCCCCGGGAGCCGGACGTGAAACCGCGCGGCGACAACGGGCAGACCCGCCCCGGCATCTCCACCACCGGCCGCCGGGCCGGCACCTTCTGCCTGCTGCTGATCGTCGCCCTGGCCGCCCAGGCCACCCGGGTGCAGATCTTCCAGGCCGACGCGCTCAACCACAACAAGGCCAACCAGCGCCTCACCGTCGAACGCTACGACCAGCCGCGCGGCAACGTCCTGGTGGCGGGCGAGCCGGTCACCGGCTCCACCCCGACCGGCGGCCGCTACGACTACAAGCGCACCTACACCGACGGCCCCGCGTTCGCCGCCGTCACCGGCTACGCCTCCCAGGTCTACGGCAACAGCCAGCTGGAGGGCATCTACGACGACCTGCTGTCCGGGGCCGACGAGCGGCTGTCCAGCTGGGCGGTGTGGGACGCCGTCGCCCGCCGGCAGAACCCCGGCGGCGACGTCCACACCACCATCGACCCGGCCGCGCAGCAGGCCGCCCTGCGCGGCCTCGGCCGCCAGCAGGGCGCCGTCGCCGCGATCGAACCGGCCACCGGCCGCATCCTCGCCCTCGCCAGCACCCCCTCCTACGACCCGGGGAGCTTCGCCGGGTCCTCCGCCGCCGACCGCGAGGCCTGGACGAGGCTGCGCGCCGACACCGACCAGCCGATGCTCAACCGGGCGCTGCGGCAGATCTACCCGCCCGGCTCCACCTTCAAGGTGGTCACCGCCGCGGCCGCCCTCTCCGCCGGCACCGTCCGCGACATCCACGCCCCGACCGGCGCGCCCTACCCGTACGTGATGCCCGGCACCACCACCGAGCTGGTCAACGACAGCCGCGCCTGCGACGAGGCCGGCCTCTCGCTGGACGAGGCGATGGTGAACTCCTGCAACAGCACCATGGGCTGGCTCGGCACCCAGGTCGGGCTGGAGCGGATGGCGTCCACCGCCGCGTCCTTCGGCTTCAACGACGCCTCGCTGGACGTCCCGGTGCGCGCCGCCCGGTCGAACTTCGACACCCGGATGAACACCTCGCAGGTCGCGCTCTCCTCCATCGGCCAGTACGACACCGCCGCCACCCCGCTGGTCATGGCGATGGTGGCCGCCGGGGTCGCCAACAACGGCACCGTCATGCGTCCACAGCTCGTGGACAAGCTGACCCGCAGCGACGGCACCGCCGTCCAGGTCATGCACCCGGAGCTCTACCGGCAGGCGATGAGCCCGGGCGTCGCCGCCCAGGTCCAGCAGCTGATGGTCGACGTGGTCGAGGAGGGCACCGGCCGCAGAGCCCGCATCCCCGGCGCGACCGTCGGCGGCAAGACCGGCACCGCCCAGCACGGCACCGGCAACGGCGACACCCCCTACGCCTGGTTCATCGGCTGGGCCCGCCCGGACACCGGCGGGGTGCCCCCGGTCGCGGTCGCCGTGGTGATCGCCGACAGCGAGGCCACCGACGTCACCGGCGGCGCCCTGGCCGCGCCCATCGCCCGTTCGGTCCTGCAGGCGGTGCTCTCCGGAGGCTGACCTCCCGGAACCCTCGGAAAGCCCTCGGCCACCCCCGCCGGAGCCCGGACCTGCCCGCACTGCCGCCGCGGCACCGGGTGCCACCCGCCCCGCTGTGGCAGGACGCACACCATCAACCGTCGGGGCACCGGGACACCGCCCCACTCAGCCCATACCCTCTCTGCCATGGTGAGCCCCCGGATGCCCGACCGGCCACGGCCCGCGCGCCGTGCGCTCCGGCGCCGTGCCGAGCCCGGCGTCGGCCGGGCACCCGTTCCCCGGGTGCCCGGACCGCGGTCGGACAGGCGCCCGGCGGCCCGCCGACTGGTCGCCCACCGCGGCGTCCAACTGCTCGGCTGCGCCGTCGCGGCCGGCTGGGCCGCGGCCTTCCCGCTCGTCTCCGACCTGCCGAACCAGATCTTCTGGGGCACCCTGGCGGCCCCGGCCTACGGGCTCGCCGGGCTGCTCTGCCTGGTGCTGCCGCGCCGGTACGGCCCGCGCGCGGCCGCCTCGGTGGCGCTGGTCGGAGCGGTACTGCTGCCGCTCGTCCTGCTCGCCGTGCACGGGCGCCACCAGTCCGAGGTGATGGTGGTCGAACGCTCCGCCCACCTGCTGCTGCACTCCGGCGACCCGTACCTCGCCGACCCGGTGCGGCCGGCCGACTACAACCCGTACCTGCCGGCGATGACGCTGTTCGGCCTGCCGCGGGCGGTCCTCGGCAGCGCAGGACCGGTGACCCAGCTCCTCGGCGACGCCCGGATCTGGTTCGCGCTGACCTTCCTCGGCTGCATGCTCGGCAGCTGGTGGCTGCTGCGGCCCGCGCAGGGCCGCGCCCCGCTGCTGCCGCTCGCCGCGCTCACCGCCTCGCCGCTGATCGGCCTCGCCCTCGCCGTCGGCGGCGTCGACCTGCCGCTGATCGGCGTCTGCTGCCTGGCCATGGCACTCGCCGCCCGCGGCCGGACGGTCGGCGCCGGCGTGGTGCTGGCCCTCGCCTGCACCCTCAAATGGACGGCCTGGCCGGCGCTGCCGGTCGCCGCCCTGCTGATCTGGCGGCTGTACGGGCGGCGCCCGGCCGCCGGCGCCGCGGGCATCGCGGTGGGCGCCGCCGCCCTGGTGGTGCTGCCGTTCGCGGTGGCCGACGGCGCCGAGATGCGCGAGCAGGTCGTCCGCTTCCCGCTGGGCCTGGCGGCGGTGCAGACCCCGGCCGGCAGCCCGCTGCCCGGCAAGATCCTCGCCGGGTTCGGCCCGATCGGGCACACCATCTCGCTCAGCCTGCTCTGCCTCGGCGGCCTGGCCGTCGCGCTCTGGCTGCTGGCCTACCCGCCGACCTCGGCGATCGCCGCCTGCGACCTGCTCGCGGCCGGCCTGACCATAGCGTTCGTGCTCGCCCCGGCCGGCCGGTTCGGCTACCTGGCGCTGCCCGCGGTGCTGGTGATCTGGCCCCGGCTGGCCTCCCGCACCCTGACCTGGAAACCACCGGAGGCGGCCGCGCTGCCCCCGCGCAGCGGACTCGTCCAGGTCTGACCCCGCCGTCCGGCGCGTCCCGCGCCGTACGCCACGATGATCCACAACACTCGTGGCGGCGGAACCACGGGCGGACGACGGAGGGGCGACGGATGGCGCAGAGCGACGGCCCGGCGGGCACGGCCCGGCGGCGCTTCCTGGGACTGGCGGCGGGCGCTGCGGCGGTCGGGGCCGCCACCGCGGGCCCGGCCGGCTGCGCCCCCTCGCCCGCCTCCTCGGACGGGCGCACCGCGCCGCCCCCGCAGTCGTCGGCGGCCCGTCCCGCGCCGTCCTCGACCGCCGCCGAGAACGCCCTGCCCGGGGACGCCGACTGGCGCATCGACAGGCCCGGCGCGCCCGAGGCGATCGAGGGCTTCGCCGACCGGGTGAGCGTCCTGCCCGGCGAGCCCTTCGGGCTGTACGTGTCGACCACCGCCCCGGCGTTCCGCGTCCGCGCCTACCGGATGGGCTGGTACGGCGGCGCCCGCGCCCGGCTCGTCTGGCACTCCGACCCGCTGCCGGGCACCCGCCAGGCCGCCCCCACCGTCGACGCCGGCACCCGCATGGTCCGCGCCGGCTGGCGGCGCAGCGCCACCGTGCAGACCCGCGGCTGGCCGGAGGGCAGCTACCTGCTGCGGCTGGACGCCGAGGACGGCTCCGGCCGCCGGTTCGTCCCGGTCACCGTCCGCTCCCGCGCCGCCGCCGGCCGGACGGTGGTGGTCAACGCGGTCACCACCTGGCAGGCCTACAACGAGTGGGGCGGCCACAACCTGTACAACGGCCCCACCGGCGGCCTGGCCACCCGCTCCCTGCAGGTCACCTTCGACCGCCCGTACCGCTACGCCGACGGCGCCGGGCTGTTCCTGGTGTACGAGGCGCCGCTGATCGCGCTGGCCGAGTGGCTCGGCCTGCCGCTGGCGTACACCACCACCGTCGACCTGGCCCGCGACCCGCAGCTGCTGCGGGGCGCCACGGCGGTGCTCTCGCTCGGCCACGACGAGTACTGGTCGCCGGAGCAGCGCGCGCACGTCGCCGCGGCCCGGGACGCCGGCACCAACCTGGCGGTGCTCGGCGCGAACTGCTGCTTCCGCCGGGTCCGCCACGAGCCCTCCGAGCTCGGCCCGGACCGGATCGTGGTCTGCTACAAGGGCGCCTGGAAGGACGACCCGGGCCGCCGTGCCGGCCGGCCCGCCACCAACGACTTCCGGGACGCCCCCGACGCCGACCCGGAGAGCTCCCTGCTGGGGGTGATCTACGACGGCTACCCGGTGGACGCCCCGTACGTGGTCACCGCCCCCGGCCACTGGCTGTTCGAGGGCACCGGGGCGAAGGCGGGCGACTCCTTCCCGCACCTGGTCGGCGTCGAGTACGACCGGGTGAACACCGGCTTCCCCACCCCGCGCCCGATCGAGATCGTCGCCCACTCGCCGGTGGTCTGCGACGGCCGGCGGTCCTTCGCCGACACCGCCTACTGGACGGCGCCGAGCGGGGCCGGGGTGTTCGCCAGCGGCACCATGCGCTGGGTGGAGGCGCTCGACGCCCAGGGCCCCGGCGGCCGGGGCAACCACGGCATGGACGCCCGGACCGGCGACCTGGTGCGCCGGGTCACCGAGAACGTCCTGAAGGCCTTCGCCGCGGGCCCGGCCGGCCGCGCCCGCCCGGCCGTCGACAACGTCACCGCCGTCTACGGCCGGGGCTGAGCGTCGGGCCGGTCCGGCCCGGGTGATCCGGTCAGTTGTTGCCGATGTGCAGCAGCTTGGCCGCCGCCGGTGCGGCCGCCTGGGCGCCGTGGCCGCCGCCCTCGACCTCGGCGGAGACCGCCAGGTTCCCGCGGTAGGCGGTGAACCAGCTGTTGGTGTCCTTGCCGTCGACCTCCGCGGTGCCGGTCTTGGCGTAGACGTTGGGGATCCCGGCCATTGCGTCCTTGGCGGTGCCCTCGGTCACCACGGCGCGCATCAGCGACCGCAGGTCGGTCAGCACCGAGGAGCTGAGCTGCCGGGAGGCCGTGGCGACGTCCTTCTTGCCGGCGATCAGGACGGGCTGGTGGAACGTTCCGCTCTGCACGGTGGCCGAGACGGAGGCCATCGCCAGCGGGTTGGTGCGGATCGCGCCCTGGCCGATGAACTCCGGCAGCGCGCCGTTGATGTTGGACGGCACCGGGATGTCGGTGTCGAAGTTCTCCAGGCCGGTGTGCCAGACCAGACCCAGCCCGAAGACCTCCTTGGCGATCTTCGGCAGGGAGTCGGCCTTGAGCCGCTTGTTGCCCTCGTTGATGAAGGCGGTGTTGCAGGACTGCGCGAAGTCGTCCTTGAACGTGTAGGAGGGGTGGTCGCCCTTGAAGTCGTTCGGGACGGTCTGGCCGCCCGCCGAGGTGGTCTCCGGACAGGCCACCGTGCTCTGCGGGGTGACGCCGGCCTCCAGCAGGGCCGCCCCGGTGACCACCTTCATGGTGGAGCCGGGGGCGGTGGCGCCGCCGAAGGCGCGGTTCTGACCGCCGACGGGCGCGTTGGCGAACGCCAGGATGTTGCCGGTGCTCGGCTCGATCGCGACCAGCGAGGCCTTGTGCGCACCGCCCTTGGACTGCTCCTTGACCGCCTCCTCGGCGGCCTGCTGCAGCTTGGCGTCCAGGGTCAGCCTCACCGAGGGCACCGGCTTGGGCTCGGTGATCACGAAGAGCTGCTCGGGCTTGGGCGTACCGGTGATCACCACCGCGCTGCCGGCGCCCGCCGGGTCGCCGTCCGCCCCCTTCTTGAAGCCCTCCAGCAGGCCGGTCAGCGACGGGAAGGCCGTCAGCGGCTTGCCGTTGCGGTCGGTGACCTCGGAAGCCTGCGCGAAGACCGGCTTCACGTCGATCGTCCGGCCGGTGGCCATGTGCGGGTGGACGACCGCGGGGCTCCACTGCACGGCGGCCTTGCCGTCGCTCATCTTCACCAGCGGCAGCACGCCCTCGTACGTCCAGGCCTTGCCGCTGCCCGCGAACTCGACCTTGGCGGAGAAGCCCCGCATCACCGGCTTGGCCGCGTTGGCCGAGTCCTGGGCGGGTGCGCCCGCCGGGGCGGCGGCCGGGCCGCCCGCGGTGAGGGTGATCGCGGTCGGTTTCAGCTTGTCCCGGAAGGCGGCGAGCTCCGCATTGGCGGTGTCCGGCCGGTCGGTCTGCTCGCCGGCCGCCTCCAGGTCCCCCTTGGCCCAGGCCGCGAGGAACGCCTTGGCGGCGTTCGCGGCCTGCTCGTCGCTCGGCGACCCGGCGACCACCGTCCGCGGGCCCTTGGGCTTGTCGTTCCCGGTCAGCGCGTCGGCGATGTTGTACACGCCGTATCCGCCGACGGTGACCATCGCCGCGACGACGGTGCCGATGCCGATCTTCACGCCCTTGTGCACGGTTCCCCCCAGTGTTCAGCCGATGGCAGACCGCACCACGGTAGAACACAGAACATGTGTGCACCTACGACACTTCGGTCACAGATGGCACGTCCGTGCCCGCGGTCGGTCAGATCCAGCTGGTGAACCACATCCGGGAACGCCAGTCGTCCATCGGGATCGTCTCACCCGTATACAGGGGGTAGAAGTACAAAAAGTTCCACATGACGGCGAACACGAGCAGGCCGGCCGCCGCGCCGCCGATCAGCCGCCGGTCCCGGCTCGCCCCGGCCGGGCCCAGCAGGGCGCCGATCATCATGGTCACCGCGAGCACCAGGAACGGCACGAACGCGACCGCGTAGAACAGGAAGATCGTCCGCTGCTGGTAGCCGAACCACGGCAGGTAGCCGGCCGCCACGCCGCACAGCACCGCCCCGGCCCGCCAGTCCCGCCGCAGCGCCCACCGGTACAGGCAGTACGCCAGCGCGGCGATGCCCGCCCACCACAGCACCGGGGTGCCGATGCCCAGCACCTCGCGGGCGCACTCGGCGGCCGTGCAGCCCGCCTGGCCCGCCTTCGGGGACTCGTAGAAGAAGGACACCGGCCGGCCGAGCAGCAGCCAGCTCCACGGGTTCGACTGGTAGGTGTGCGGGCTGGTCAGGTGGACGTGGAAGTCGTACATGGTGGCGTGGTAGTGCCACAGGCCGCGCAGCCCGGCCGGCACCCAGCTCATGTCGAACTGCGGCAGCGGCAGCCCCATCACCGTGTCCGGCGACAGCCCGGCGCGGTGCACCGCCCAGTCCCGGCCGTAGCCGCCCTTGCCGGGCTCGGTGCTGCTCATGAACCAGCCCGTCCAGGAGGCCACGTACACGCCGACGGTGACCACGAACAGCAGCGGGAGCGCCACCAGCGCGTCGAACAGGCCCCACAGCAGCCACTGCCGGTTGCCGGCCGCCCTGCGGGCGGAGGCGTCCCACACCACGCCGAGCACGGCGAACGCCAGCAGCGCGTACAGGCCGCTCCACTTGGTCGCGGTCATCAGGCCCAGCGAGACGCCCGCCGCCAGCCGGTACGGCCGCCAGCCGAGGAACAGCCAGTCCCCGCCGGGCCGGGTCTCCAGCCTGCGGGCGACGATCCCCCGGGTGCGGTCGCGGTCCAGCAGCAGGAAGCCGAACGCCGCCAGGAACCAGAACATCACCACCAGGTCGAGCAGCGCCGCCCGGCTCATCACGAAGTGCAGGCCGTCGACCGCCAGCAGCAGGCCCGCCACGCAGCCCAGCAGGGTCGAGCGGAACAGCCGCCGGCCGATCCGGGCGATCATCAGGATCGACAGGGTGCCCAGCACGGCCGTCATGAACCGCCAGCCCACCGGGTTCATGCCGTAGATCTGCTCGCCCAGGCCGATGATCCACTTGCCGACCGGCGGATGCACGATGTACGCCGGGTCCACCCGGTAGGGGACGGTCGGGTGCGCCGAGGTGATGAGGTTGTTGGCGTCGTCCGCCCAGCTGGTCTCGTAGCCGCCCTTCCAGAGCGAGTACGCGTCCTTGGCGTAGTACGTCTCGTCGAAGATCAGCGCCTTCGGCGCGCCCAGGTGCCAGAACCGCAGCAGGCCGCCGAAGACCGCCACCGCCAGCGGGCCGATCCAGCCCGCCCAGCGGCACAGCCAGGACCACAGCCCGGCGGGCACCGCGAGTCCCAGCTGCAGCAGCACGGGGGAGGGCGGCACCCGGTCGGGCGTCACCCCCGGGCCGTCCGGCATCGGCGGCACCAGCCGCGCCGCCACCGGCACCGGCTCCGGGGCGCGGTAGCCGTACCGGTCGAGCCGGCGCTGCCAGAAGGACCGCCCGGGCTCCGGCTCGCGGGGGCCCGGCAGGGCCGGTGCCCCCGGTGCGCCGCCGGGCGCCGCCGCGGCCGCGCTCAGCAGCGCCACGCCGCCCTGGTCGGTGTGGTCCGCGCCCGCAGGCGCCTCGGATGACGTGTCGCCGCTCACGCGCCACATCGTAGGGGCGCATTCCCGGCGGCAGGAGGCCCCCTCCGGTCCTCCCCGCGAACCTGCCCGGTTCGTCACCGTTCGCCCGGCTGCCCCGGCGGCCCGCCCGCCCTGGGAGGATGGTGCCCGTGACAGGAGTACTCGTTCTCGCAGGCACCCCCATCGGCGACGTCACCGACGCCCCGCCCCGGCTGCTCACCGAACTGGCCGGCGCCGACGTCATCGCCGCCGAGGACACCCGGCGGCTGCGCCGGCTCACCCAGGCCCTCGGAGTGGCCCCCGCCGGCCGGGTGGTCTCCTACTTCGAGGGCAACGAGGTCGCCCGCACCCCCGAGCTGGTCGAGGCGCTGCGCGGCGGCGCCCGGGTGCTGCTGGTCACCGACGCCGGCATGCCCTCGGTCTCCGACCCCGGCTACCGCCTGGTCGACGCCGCCGTCGCGGCCGGCATCAGGGTCACCGCCGTCCCCGGCCCCTCCGCGGTGCTCACCGCACTCGCCCTCTCCGGCCTGCCGGTCGACCGCTTCACCTTCGAGGGCTTCCTGCCCCGCAAGGCCGGCGATCGGGCCCGCCAGCTCGCGACGATCGCCGCCGAGCCGCGCACCATGGTCTTCTTCGAGGCCCCGCACCGGATCGCCGAGACCCTCGCCGCCATGGCCGAGGCCTTCGGGGCAGACCGCCCCGGCGCGGTCTGCCGCGAGCTCACCAAGACCTACGAGGAGGTCCGCCGCGGCCCGCTGGCCGAGCTGGCCGCCTGGGCCGCCGACGGCGTCAAGGGCGAGATCACCGTCGTCGTGGCCGGCGCCCCGCCGGCCGCCCCGGAGGAGGTCGGCCCCGCCGAGCTGGCCCGCCGGGTCGCCGTCCGCGAGGAGGCCGGCGAGCGGCGCAAGGAGGCGATCGCCGCCGTCGCCGCCGAGCTGGGCCTGCCCAAGCGCGAGGTCTTCGACGCCGTGGTGGCCGCGAAGAACGCGGGCTGACCAGGAGTGCTCCCGGGGGGTCCCGCGCGTACCGTGGAGGGAAGCACCCCGGGAGTGCCCCGCGCGCACCGGCTTCGTACAGGTCTTCCCAACGCACGTCCAAGACTTGACAAGTCGGGTGGGAAACCCGTCAGCGCGGGCAAGGTCCGGGATGGAAGACCCGAGCCGGACGACCGTCCGGCGGGCACCTGGGAGACGGCTATGAGCGAGACGATCGGTAGCCCTCTGACTGGCGAAACGCCCAGCGGCGTCGGACTGACCACCCGACGGCCCCCCACGGTCGAGACCGTCCGGGAGGCGTACTCCTTCGCGTGCCTGAGCTGCGGCTACGGCTGGGAGCAGGCGTACGACATCGAGCACCACGTGGACCGGGAGGGCCGCATCGTCTTCGAGTACAAGGCGAACGGCGTCCGCGTCCCCTCGCCGCTGCGCGAGCCCACCTGCCCGGGCTGCGGCGGCCACAAGGTCCGGATCATGCGGGAGGGGCGGGTCGCCGGCGCCGAGGGCCAGGTGCACCACGCCCCCGGATACCAGAGCCACCCCGAACCCGAGGAGCCGGAGCAGGCGGTGCCGGCCGGGCCGCGCCGCCGCTGGTTCGGCTTCTTCACCCACCGCGCCGACTGAGCCGGGCCCGCCCCGGCCGCAGCGGAGGGCCGCCCCGGGCCGGTAATCGGTCGAGGGTGGTTCCTTCGCGCGACTAAGATTCCGTGGCATGGCGGCCACTGAAGACCACAGCACCACCGACGCCCCGCGCTCGGCGTACTACGTCACGACCCCGATCTACTACGTGAACGACCGCCCGCACCTGGGCCACGCGTACACCACGGTCGCGGGCGACGTCCTCACCCGCTGGCACCGCCAGCGCGGCGAGAACGTCTGGTACCTCACGGGTACCGACGAGCACGGCCAGAAGATCATGCGGACCGCCGACGCCAACGGCGTCACCCCGCAGGAGTGGTGCGACAAGCTGGTCGAAGAGGCCTGGAAGCCGCTCTGGCAGCACCTGAACATCGCCAACGACGACTTCATCCGCACCACCCAGAAGCGGCACACCGACCGCGTCCAGGAGTTCGTCCAGGACCTCTTCGACAAGGGCGAGATCTACAAGGGCGGCTACTCCGGCCCGTACTGCGTCGGCTGCGAGGAGTACAAGCTCCCCGGCGAGCTGCTCCCCGGTGCCACCGAGGACGAGAAGCTCTGCCCGATCCACAAGCGCCCGGTCGAGTGGCTGGAGGAGGAGAACTACTTCTTCCGCCTCTCCGCGTACGGCCCGAAGCTGCTGGAGTTCTACGCGGCCAACCCGGACTTCATCGCCCCCGCCTCGGCCCGCAACGAGGTGCTGCGCTTCGTCGAGCAGGGCCTGCAGGACCTCTCGATCTCCCGCTCCACCTTCAACTGGGGCGTGCCGCTGCCCTGGGACGAGAAGCACGTCCTCTACGTGTGGGTCGACGCCCTGCAGAACTACATCACCGCCGCCGGGTACGGCACCGACAACGCCCGCTTCGAGGAGCTCTGGCCGGCCTCCGTCCACCTGGTCGGCAAGGACATCCTCCGCTTCCACGCGGTGATCTGGCCGGCCATGCTGATGGCCGCGGGCCTGCCGCTGCCCAAGCGGGTCGTCGCCAACGGCTGGCTGATGGTCGGCGGCGAGAAGATGTCCAAGTCCAACCTGACCGGCATCGCGCCCACCGACCTCACCTCGCACTTCGGCGTGGACGCCTACCGCTACTACTTCCTGCGGGCGATCCCGTTCGGCACCGACGGCTCGTTCTCCTGGGAGGACTTCACCGCCCGGTACACCTCCGAGCTCGCCAACGACTTCGGCAACCTCGCCTCCCGCGTGGCCGCCATGGTCGGCAAGTACTACGAGGGCGCGCTGCCGGCGGCCACCGCCGCCGGCGAGGCCGAGCAGGCGGTCGTCGACGGCCTGGCGAAGGCCGCGGCCACGGCCGACCTGAAGATCGGCGAGGAGCTGGACTTCGCCGGCGGCATCGCCGCGATTTTCGAGTTCGTCAAGCTGGTCAACGGCTACCTCACCGAGCAGGAGCCGTGGAAGGTCGCCAAGGACACTTCCGAGGAGGGCCGGGCCCGCCTCGCGACCATCCTCTACACCGCGGCCGAGGCACTGCGCGCCACCGCCGTCCTGCTCAACCCGCTGATGCCGACCGCCGCCGCCAAGCTGTGGGAGTCGCTCGGCGCCGAGGAGTCCCTCGGCGCCCTCGCCTCGCAGACCATCGCGACCGTGGCCGACTGGGGCCGGCTGCCCGCCGGTGCCACCGTCACCAAGGGCGACATCCTGTTCCCCCGCCTGGAAGAGAAGCCCGCCTCCTGATGGCCAAGAAGGACGACGACCGGTCGACCCCGCCGCCGCTGCCGGAACCCCTGGCCGTGGCGGTGGCCGACTCGCACACCCACCTGGACATGCAGAACGGCACCCCCGCCGAGGGCCTCGCCAGGGCCGCCTCGGTCGGGGTGACCACCGTCGTCCAGGTCGGCTGCGACGTGCGCGGCTCGCGCTGGGCGGCGGACCTCGCCGCCGAGTTCGAGGCCGTGCACGCGGCCGTCGCCCTGCACCCCAACGAGGCACCGCGGATCTTCCTCGGCGACCCCGACGGCTGGTCCGGGCAGCACCGGGCCCCCGGCGGGGCCGCCGCCCTCGACGAGGCGCTCGCCGAGATCGACGCCCTCGCCGCCCTGCCCCAGGTCAAGGCGGTCGGCGAGACCGGCCTCGACTACTTCCGCACCGGCCCCGAGGGCGTGGACATCCAGAAGGAGTCCTTCCGCCGCCACATCGAGATCGCCAAGCGGCACGGCAAGGCCCTGGTCATCCACGACCGGGACGCCCACGAGGACGTCATCGCCCTCCTGCTGGAGGAGGGCGCGCCCGAGCGCACCGTCTTCCACTGCTACTCCGGCGACGCCGAGATGGCCAAGGTCTGCGCCGAGCACGGCTGGTACCTCTCCTTCGCCGGCCCGGTCACCTACAAGTCCAACCACGCCCTGCGCGAGGCCCTGGCGGTGACCCCGCTCGACCGCGTCCTGATCGAGACGGACGCCCCCTTCCTCACCCCCCACCCCTTCCGCGGCCGCCCCAACGCCCCCTACCTGATCCCGGTCACCCTCCGCGCCATGGCCGCCCACCGCGGCATCGCCGAGGACGAGATGGCCACCGCGATCGCCGAGAACACCGCCCGCGCCTTCGGGTACTGACCCGAACAGAGGTCGTAATCCGGCGGAACGCTTCTGCACCCTCGCGCCACCCCCGTGCTGGTTAGCATGAGGGCGGTGAGGGAGGTGGCGATGACCGCCGAGCCGATCGACCGGAACCACCCGATGTCCCAGGAGTGGACGTACGAGCAGGTCAAGGACCTCGATCTGCCGTTCGAATGGGATCTGGTGGACGGAATCATCATGGTGCGGGGGCAGACGAATCTCTGGCATGACCTGGTGCGCTCCGGCATCGAGCGGGCGCTCTTCGCCGGGCGGGCAGCGCCGTACAGCGTGCTGCCCGAGCGATGTGTGCTACTCGACCCGGAGAACACCACGAAGCCGGACGTCGTGGTCTTCGACAAGACCGGCATCGACGTCTTCGAGCTGGAGTGCCTTCCGCCGGAGGCCGTGGTGCTGATGGTGGAAGTCGTGTCGCACGGCACCCGGGCGAACGACCGGTTCCGCAAGCCGGGCCAGTACGCCGAGAAGAAGATCCCCTCCTACTGGCGGGTCGAGCGGGGCGACGACGACCTGCCGGTCGTCCACGAGTTCCGGCTGGACGAGGAGCAGGGCGTCTACCTGCCGGTGGCCGTCCACGAAGGGCTGCTGGTCACGGCGGTGCCGTTCCCGGTGGAGATCGACCTCAAGCAGGTCGTCGAACTCTGAGGTGCCGCGGCGCCCGTATCCTTGCGGGGTGAGCAGCACCGATCCCGCACCCGCCGCCGACCACCACCTGCTCGGCGCGGCCGACATCCGCGAGCTGGCCGCCGCCTTCGGCGTGAAGCCGACCAAGCAGCGCGGGCAGAACTTCGTCATCGACGGCAACACCGTGCGGCGGATCGTCCGCGCGGGCGGGGTGACCGCCGAGGACAGCGTGGTCGAGGTCGGCCCCGGGCTCGGTTCGCTGACGCTGGCGCTGCTGGAGGTCGCCGCGCACGTCACCGCGGTGGAGATCGACCCGCTGCTCGCCCGGCACCTGCCGGCCACCGTCGCCTCCCGGATGCCGGAGAAGGCGAAGGACTTCGACCTGGTGCTCTCCGACGCCATGGAGGTCACCGAGCTGCCCGGCCCGCCGCCGACCGCGCTGGTCGCCAACCTGCCCTACAACGTCGCGGTGCCGGTGCTGCTGCACATGCTGCAGACCTTCCCGAGCATCGAGCGCACCCTCGTCATGGTGCAGAGCGAGGTCGCCGACCGGCTCGCCGCCAAGCCTGGCAACAAGGTGTACGGCGTGCCCTCGGTGAAGGCCAACTGGTACGCCGAGGTGAAGCGGGCCGGGGCGATCGGCCGCAACGTCTTCTGGCCCGCGCCGAACGTCGACTCCGGCCTGGTCTCGCTCGTCCGCCGGGATCCGCCGAAGACCGCCGCCTCCCGTGCGGAGGTCTTCGCCGTGGTGGACGCCGCGTTCGCACAGCGCCGCAAGACCCTGCGGGCCGCGCTGGCCGGCTGGGCCGGCTCCCCGGCCGCCGCCGAGGAGGCGCTGCACGCCGCCGGGATCGACCACAAGCTGCGCGGCGAGATGCTGACGGTCGAACAGTTCGCCGCCATCGCCGAGCACAAGCCCGAGGCCCAGAAATGATCACGGTTCGCGTCCCCGCCAAGGTCAACGTCCAGCTGGGGGTCGGCGGCCTGCGCGCCGACGGCTTCCACGACCTGGCCAACGTCTTCTTCGCCGTCGGCCTGTTCGACGAGGTGACCGCCACCCCCAGCGAGGGCGTCACGCTCTCCTGCACCGGGCCGGACGCCGCCGCCGTCCCGCTGGACGACAGCAACCTCGCCGCCCGCGCGGCCCGGCTGCTCGCCGCGCACCACGGCCTCGCCGACCCGGGCGTCCACCTGCACATTGCCAAGGCCATCCCGGTGGCCGGCGGCATGGCCGGCGGCAGTGCGGACGGCGCCGCCGCGCTGGTCGCCTGCGACGCGCTGTGGGGCCTGGCCACCCCGCTCGAGACCCTGCTGGAACTCGCCGCCGAACTCGGCTCCGACGTGCCGTTCGCCCTGCTCGGCGGGGTCGCGCTGGGCCGCGGCCGGGGCGAGATCCTGGACGCGCTGCCGGTGGCCGGCACCTTCCACTGGGTGTTCGCGGTCGCCGACGGCGGGCTCTCCACCCCGGCGGTCTTCCGCGAGTGCGACCGGCTCCGCGAGGAGGCCGGCACCGGCTCCTCGGAGGCCGACGTCCCCACCCCGGACGCCGACCCGGCCCTGCTCGCAGCCCTCGCCTCCGGCGACCCGGTGGCCCTGGCCGCCGCACTCACCAACGACCTGCAGTCCGCCGCCCTCTCGCTGCGGCCCTCGCTCGCCGACACCCTGCGGGCCGGCACCGAGGCCGGCGCGATCGGCGCCCTGGTCTCCGGATCGGGCCCGACCTGCGCCTTCCTGGCCAAGGACGCCGAGTCGGCTGCCGCCGTCGCCGCCGCCCTGCGGGCCTCCGGCACCTGCCGCACCGCCCACGCCACCCGCGGCCCCGTCCCGGGGGCGGAGGTCAGCGCACCCAGGCCTTGAACGGCTCGGTGTCCAGGCTGATCCCGACCGGCTCGGGCAGCACGACGGTCTTGCCGAATGGCCGCCGCACCAGGTTCACGTACTGCCCGTCCTCGGGCTCGCCGAAGACCAGCACCTCGCAGCTGTCCCGGTCGACCAGCAGGTAGACCGGGATGCCGGTCTCCGCGTAGGCCCGCGGCTTCTCGTCCCGGTCGCGGCGGTCGGTGTCGGTGTCGTACGAGGTCACCTCGACCACCATCACGACCCGGTCGGGGTCGGCCCACTCGCCCTGACCGGCGAAGCTGCCCTTCGGGGACAGCACTCCGTCCGGCTTGGCGTGGCCCTTGCGGTAGGTCTCCACCCGCAGTCCGCGCCCGGGGTACAGCCACAGGTCGGGGCGCTGCTGCACACATTGCTGCGTCACCCGGCGGACGATCTCGTGGTGGTCGCCGTCGGGTACTGCCTTGACGCCGATCCGCCCGTGGACGAACTCCATCCGTACGTCCTCGCGCTCGGCTGCCACGGCGATGCGCTCGAACTCCTCGGGCAGCATCTGCGGCCGCCCTCCGACTGCCGTCACCGCACACCTCCCGCTCTCCGGTTCGCTGCTGCGACTCTCGCACGGGCCGGGACGTTCCTGCCTCCCACTAGGCTGGGTGGTCGGAGACACCTCCCGACCCCTCCCAGGAGCGCAGCAGCAGTGGCCGTCAACCTCGCCACCATCGAGTCCGTCACCAAGGTGTACGGCACCCGTGCCCTGATGGACGGGGTGAGCCTCGGCGTCAGCGAGGGGGACCGGATCGGCGTCGTCGGACGCAACGGCGACGGCAAGACCACCCTGATCCGGATGCTCGCCAAGCTGGAGGAGCCGGACAGCGGGCGGATCACCCACTCCGGCGGCCTGCAGCTGGCCGTCCTCACCCAGCACGACTCGCTCGACCCGGCGGCCACCATCCGGCACGAGGTGATCGCCGACCGGGCCGACCACGAGTGGCTCGGCGACGCCCGGATCCGCGACATCATCGAGGGCCTGTTCGGCGGCCTCGACCTGCCGGGCTTCGCCGACGGCCTGGACACCGTGATCGGCCCGCTCTCAGGCGGCGAGCGCCGCCGGATCGCGCTGGCCAAGCTGCTGCTCGGCGAGCCCGACCTGATCGTCCTGGACGAGCCCACCAACCACCTCGACGTGGAGGGCATCGCCTGGCTCGCCCGCCACCTGCAGGCCCGCCGCTCGGCGCTGGTCTGCGTCACCCACGACCGCTGGTTCCTCGACCAGGTCTGCACCCGGATGTGGGACGTCCAGCGCGGCGAGGTCCGCGAGTACGAGGGCGGCTACTCCGACTACGTCTTCGCCCGCGCCGAGCGCTCCCGGATCGAGGCGACGGAGGAGCAGAAGCGGCAGAACCTGGCCCGCAAGGAGCTCGCCTGGCTGCGCCGCGGCGCGCCCGCCCGCACCTCCAAGCCGCGCTACCGGATCGAGGCGGCCAACGCCCTGATCGCCGACGTGCCGGAGCCGCGGGACAAGTCCGAGCTGATGAAGTTCGCCAACGCCCGCCTCGGCCGCACCGTCTTCGACCTCGAGGGCGTGAGCATCAAGGCCGGCCCCAAGCACCTGCTGGACCACCTGACCTGGCAGCTCGGCCCCGGCGACCGGATCGGCCTGCTCGGCGTCAACGGCGCCGGCAAGACCTCGCTGCTGCGGGCCATGCAGGCCGCCCACGCGACCGAGGGCGACGTGCAGCCGGCCGGCGGTGTGATCAAGGTCGGCAAGACCGTGCGCCTGGCGTACCTCTCGCAGGAGATCGCCGAGCTGGACCCGGAGACCCGGGTGCTGCAGGCCGTCGAGCAGGTCCGCGGCCGCGTCGACCTCGGCAAGGGCCGGGAGATGAGCGCCGGTCAGCTCTGCGAGCAGTTCGGCTTCGGCAAGGACAAGCAGTGGACGCCGGTCGGCGACCTCTCCGGCGGCGAGCGCCGCCGCCTCCAGCTGCTGCGCCTGCTGATGGACGAGCCCAATGTGCTCTTCCTCGACGAGCCCACCAACGACCTCGACATCGAGACCCTCAACCAGCTGGAGGACCTCCTCGACGGCTGGCCCGGGTCGATGATCGTGATCAGCCACGACCGCTTCTTCATCGAGCGCACCACCGACACCGTCTACGCCCTGCTCGGCGACCGGCGGATGCGGATGCTGCCGAACGGCGTCGACGAGTACCTGGAGCGCCGCGCCCGGATGGCCGAGGCGTCGGCACCCGCCGTGGCGGCCCCGGCCGCACCGGCCAAGCCCGCCGCCGACACCCGGCTGGCGAAGAAGGAGATGCAGAAGCTGGAGCGGCAGATCGCCAAGCTGGACGACCAGGAGTCCAAGCTGCACTCCCGGCTCGCGGAGCACGCCGCCGACTTCTCCAAGGTCGCGGAACTGGACGCGCAGCTGCGCAAGGTCCGCGACGAGAAGGAGGAGCTGGAGATGGCCTGGCTGGAGCTCGCCGAGCAGGTCTGAGTCGCCGAGCAGGCCTCGGGGGCGCCCCTGAAGGGGCGCCCTTCAGCGCCTGGGCCGGAACCGGCGGGCGGTCTGGTAGCCGGTGCCGAGGAGCAGAGCCGCGGCGAAGAGCGCCCAGGCGGCCGAACCGCCGTGGCGGTACTGCGAGACGCCGAGGTCGAGCAGCAGCAGGTTGAGGGCGAGGCACAGCGCGGCAAAGAGCTTGTCGAACACGCCGTTCTCGTCGAACACGTCTCTCACGTGCGCCCTTTCGAATCCGGGAGCGGCCACCATACCGCCGCGGCCCGCCCGGCGCACCACCCCGGCTCCCGCCGGGCCGTGCGCTTCCGAATCACCCGTGCCGCTGCTGTCCTTGCAGGTCAGCGCCTTGCCAGGGTGGGCGTCATGACGAGTGACACCCCATCGGCACCCGATCCGGCCGTCCTGCGCAGGGTGGCCGCCGCGGCCCTCCTCGGAACCGCCATCGAGTTCTACGATTTCTTCATCTACGGCACCGCCGCCGCCCTGGTCTTCGGCCGGGTGTTCTTCCCCGGGCTGGGCCCGGCGGGTGCGCTGCTCGCGGCCTTCTCCGTCTACGCGGTGGCCTTCGTGGCCCGCCCGCTGGGCGCCGTGCTCTTCGGGCACTTCGGCGACCGGCTCGGCCGCCGGGCCGTGCTGGTGGTGTCGCTGCTGCTGATGGGCCTGTCCACGGCTGCGGTCGGCCTGCTGCCCGACCACGGCCGGTGGGGCGTGTGGGCGCCGGTGCTGCTCACCGTGCTGCGCTTCTGCCAGGGGCTGGGCCTGGGCGGCGAGTGGGGCGGTGCGGCGCTGCTGCTCGCCGAGCACGCCCCGCCGGGCCGCCGCGGCCGGTACGGCGGCCTGCTGCAACTCGGCCCCTGCGCCGGGTTCTTCCTGGCGACCGGGGTCTTCCTGCTGCTCGGCGGGGTGCTGGACGAGGCGGCGTTCCTCGCCTGGGGCTGGCGGGTGCCGTTCCTGGCCTCGCTGGCCCTGGTGGCGGTCGGGCTGTTCGTCCGGCTTCGGGTGGCGGAGAGCCCGGTGTTCCGCGCGGAGCGGGTGCGGCCCCGGGTGCCGGTGGCGGAGGTGCTGCGCCGGCACGCCCGTCCGGTGCTGCTCGGCGCGGGCGCGGTGATGTCCGGGTACGCGCTGTTCTACCTGACGACGACGTACGCGCTGGCGCACGCCACCGCGGACCTCGGGGTGTCCCGGTCGCCGGTGCTCGGCCTGCTGATGGCCGGTTCGGTGCTGAAGGGCGGCACGGTGGTGCTGAGCGCCCGGGCGAGCGACCGCTTCGGGCGCCGCCGCACCCTGCTGGCCGCGACGGCGGGGGCGGCCGGCTGGTCGGTGCTGCTCTTCCCGCTGCTGGAGACCGGCCGGACGGGATGGATCGCGCTCGCCCTGCTGGGGGCGATGGCGCTGCTCGGGGCCATGCTGGGACCGGTGGCGGCCTGCCTGCCGGAGCTGTTCCCGACCCGGGTGCGCTACACGGGGGCGGCGCTCACGTACAACCTGGCCGGGGTGGTCGGCGGGGCGACCGCACCGCTGGTGGCGACCCGGCTGACCGCCGCGTACGGGACGGCGGTGCCGGTCGGCTGGTACCTGGCGGGGCTCGGCGCGGTGTCCCTGCTGTGCCTGCTGGGCCTGCCGGAGACGCGCGGCACGGAGCTGGACGCACGCGGCCGCCGCACCCCGGCACTGGACGGGGGTGCGGCGGCCGCGCGGTGACGGACCGCCGGTGCGGCGCTGCGTCAGGCGGCCAGCGCGGCGCGGCCGGCGAGGGTGATCGCGGTCTGCCGGGCGACCCGGTCGCCGAGGTGCTCGGCGGTGGCGATGTCGGCCTTGTGGACGCCCTCCGGGCCCTGGTCGTTGTTGGTCTGGGCGCCGGCGCCGAGGAACAGGCCCAGGCGGTTGAGGTCGTTCTCGGAGGCGGTGGTGGAGTTCCAGCCCGGGTGCAGGCCGAGGTTCACCCACTGCATGCCGTGCTGGGCGGCCAGCACCGTGAAGAACTGCAGGGTGTGCAGCTTGTCGCCGCTCTTCGAGGCGGAGTTGGTGAAGCCGGCGGCCAGCTTGTCCTTCCAGTCCTGGCCGAACCAGCGCTTGGAGGTGGCCTCGGCGAAGGTGTGGAAGGCGCCGGAGGCGGTGCCCATGTAGGTCGGCGAACCGAAGACGATCGCGTCGGCGGCGTCCAGCTGCGCCCACTGCTCCTCGGTGATGGTGTCCACGGCGATCTGCACCGTGTCGGCACCGGCCGCGGCGGCACCGCGGGCCACGGCCTCGGCCAGCACGGCGGTGTGGCCGTAGCCGGAGTGGAAGGCGATGGCGACGGTGGGGCGGATGGCGGTCGTCATGGCGGGATGACTCCTCGAAGAGGGCAGACGGGGGCCCGGCCGTTCGGAAGGCCCGGCCGGGCTTGACGGTCTCCAATGTAGACCAGGTCTCCGATGGTTACCAACTCCCGATTGGAGACCGCCGGCGTTACCCTGTGCGGTATGGCCACCCCGCAGACCTCCGCCCCGACCGCCGAACCCGCGGCCTCCTGTACCGCGGCCGGTGAGGAGTTCGACATCTTCGCCGCCGTCTGCCCCAGTCGGGACGTCTTCGCGGAGCTCGCCGACAAGTGGTCCCTGCTGCTCGTGCTGAGCCTGCACAGCTGCGGCGAGCAGCGCTTCTCCGAGCTGCAGCGCTCGGTCGGCGGGGTCAGCCGCAAGATGCTCACCCAGTCCCTGCGCGCCCTGGAGCGGGACGGCCTGGTGCTGCGCACCGTCCACCCGGAGACCCCGCCGCGGGTGGTGTACGGGCTGCTGCCGCTCGGCCGCACGCTGGCCGAACGGATCGCCCCGCTCGGCGACTGGGTCGAGTCCTACGCCGGCGCGGTGGTGGCGGCACGCGAGCGGTTCGACGCCGCGCACTGCGCAGGCGGCGTCCAGGGGCCTGCCTGACCGTTCCCGGGCTCCGAGGGGGGAGGCGGCCGATCGATTTCGCTTTCCGGTCGACGACCCTGTAATGTCTTCCTCGTTCGAAGGGAGCAGCAAGCGCCCGAGGAACAGGCCCCTATAGCTCAGTCGGTAGAGCGTCTCCATGGTAAGGAGAAGGTCTGCGGTTCGATTCCGCATGGGGGCTCCGGAGTTCGAAGGCCCCCGCCGCAAGGCGGGGGCCTTCTGCGTTCCCCCCGGGCCTGCGGCCTGGCGGGCCGGGCGGGTATGCGCTGTGATGGTGCGTCAAGCGCCGCGGCCGGGTGCGGAGGACCCCGGCGGCCGGCACGGGGGACTGGGAGGCGCCGTGGGCGTTCGGCTCGTGATCGTCGACGACCACCGCCTGCTGGCCGAGGCGCTGGCCGCCGCGCTGCAGCTGCGCGGCCACCGGGTGCTCGGCGTGGGGGCGCCCGCCGCTGCCGCCGCGACGCTGGTCGCCGGGCGGCGGCCCGAGGTCTGCCTGCTCGGGGTCGCCGGTGGCGCCGGGGGGGAGGACGTCTTCGCCCCGCTGCGCCGGCTGCGCGCGGAGCACCCGGAGCTGGCCGTCGTGGTGCTCGGGCCGGTCGGCGACCCGGGTCGGGTCGCCGCCGCCTTCGCCGCCGGTGCGGCCGGCTACGTGCGCAGCGACGAGCGGATCGACGTGGTCGAGCGGGCGATCGCCCGGGTGCGGGCCGGGGAGGCCGCGGTGGCGGCCGAGGTGCTGCAGGGGGCCTTCGAGGCGCTGCTGCGGCCGGCCGCGGAGCCGGACGACGACGCGGTGCGGCTGCTGCGGCTGCTGACCCGGCGGGAGGCACAGGTGCTGGCCCGGATCGCGGAGGGCGAGGACACCGCGGCCATCGCGGCCGGCATGGGGATCGCCTCCAGCACCGCCCGGACCCATGTGCAGCGCGTCCTGGTGAAGCTGGGCGCCCGCTCCCGGCTGGAGGCGGCGGCGGTGGCCGCCCGGACCGGCCTGCTGGACCGGGTCGGCCGTTCGGCCTGACCGTTCCGTTCGGCCCGTCTGCCCGCCCGGTGTTTCCTCACGATCCCGTCTGTTGACTTGTGGTCGGCGATGTTTGATTATGTTCGGGAGCGAGGAGATCGGAGCAGTTCACCGTGAAGAAGACCACCACCAAACTCGCGGACGGCCGCGAGCTCCTCTACTTCGACGGGGACGACGCCGCCCTCAGGGACTCCACCGACCTGCGCCCGCTGGAGCCCACCGCGAGCCTGTCCGAGATCCGCCGGGACCCGGTCACCGGGGACTGGGTGACCGTCGCCGCCCACCGGCAGGGCCGCACCTACCACCCGCCGGCCGACGAGTGCCCGCTCTGCCCGTCCCGGGACGGCAGGCTCAGCGAGATCCCGGCCGCCGAGTACCAGGTCGCGGTCTTCGAGAACCGCTTCCCGTCGCTGGCCGCCGACGCCGCCCGCGTCACCGGGCGCGACCACCCGCTCGCCGGCTCCGGGCCCGGCACCGGCCGCTGCGAGGTGGTCTGCTTCACCTCCGACCACGAGCTGTCCTTCGCCGACCTGAGCGAGCCGCAGGCCCGCCTGGTCCTGGACGCCTGGACGGACCGCACGGCCGAGCTGTCCGCACTGCCCGGCGTCCGGCAGGTGTACTGCTTCGAGAACCGCGGCGCCGAGATCGGGGTGACCCTGGCCCACCCGCACGGGCAGATCTACGCCTTCCCGTTCGTCACCCCGCGCACCGCCCGCGCGGTCGAGCAGGCCGGCCGGCACCGCGAACGCACCGGACGCAACCTCTTCGAGGACCTGCTCGCCGCCGAACGGGCCGACCCCGCCCGGGTGGTGCTGGCCGGCGAGCACTGGACGGCCTTCGTGCCGTTCGCCGCCCGCTGGCCGTACGAGGTCCACCTCTACCCGAACCGGCGGGTGCCCGACCTGACCCGCCTCACCGAGGCCGAACGCGCCGAGTTCCCCCGGCTCTACCTGGAACTCCTGCGCCGCTTCGACCGGCTGTTCATCGAGCCCGGGCACAATGAGCACGCCGCACCGACGCCGTACATCGCCGCATGGCACCAGGCGCCCGCTCTCGGAGGAGACGAGCTGGCACTGCACCTGGAGCTGTTCACGATTCGTCGTACGGTAGGCAAGCTCAAGTTCCTGGCCGGTGTGGAATCCGGCATGGACGCGTTCGTCAACGATGTGTCGCCCGAGGCGGCGGCACAGCGCCTGCGGGAGGTCGCATCATGAGTAAGTACCTGGTCACGGGTGGCGCCGGCTACGTCGGAAGCGTGGTCGCCGCCCACCTGTTGGAGGCGGGCCACCAGGTCACCGTGCTCGACGACCTGTCCACCGGCTTCGCCGAGGGCGTCCCCGCCGGTGCCGAGTTCGTCCGCGGCCGCATCCAGGACGCCTCCGACGTGCTCGACGGCTCCTTCGACGGCGTCCTGCACTTCGCCGCCTCCTCGCAGGTCGGCGAGTCCGTCGCCGACCCCGAGAAGTACTGGCGCAACAACGTCGCCGGCTCCCTGGAGCTCGTCTCGGCGATGCGCAAGGCCGGCGTGCGCAAGCTCGTCTTCTCCTCCACCGCCGCCGTGTACGGCGAGCCCGAGGTCGTCCCGATCGCGGAGACCGCGCGCACCTCGCCGACCAACACCTACGGCGCCACCAAGCTCGCCGTCGACCACCTGATCACCAGTGAGGCGGCCGCCCACGGCCTGGCCGCGGTGTCGCTGCGCTACTTCAACGTCGCCGGCGCGTACGGCGCCTACGGCGAGCGCCACGACCCCGAGTCGCACCTCATCCCGCTGGTGTTCCAGGCCGCCCTCGGCCAGCGCCCGCACATCTCCGTCTTCGGCGACGACTACCCGACCCCGGACGGCACCTGCATCCGCGACTACATCCACGTCGCGGACCTCGCCGCGGCCCACCTGCTCGCCCTCGACGCCGCCAAGCCCGGCGAGCACCTGATCTGCAACCTCGGCAACGGCAACGGCTTCTCCGTCCGCGAGGTCATCGAGTCCGTCAAGCGCGTGACCGGCCGCGAGATCCCCGTCGTCACCGCCGAGCGCCGCCCCGGCGACCCCGCCGTCCTCGTCGCCTCCGCCGAGCGCGCCCACGAGGCGCTCGGCTGGCGCCCCCGCCGCCCCGAACTCGACGACATCGTCGCCGACGCCTGGGCCTTCACCCTGGAGAAGCGAGCCTGATGACAGATTCCCAGTCCGTCCACGACGGCGCCGCCCCGGCAGGGGCCTGGGCGGCGCCCGGCCGGGTCAACCTGATCGGCGAACACACCGACTACAACGACGGCTTCGTGCTGCCCGTGGCCCTGCCGCAGGCCGCCCGGGCCACCGTCCGGCTCCGCACCGACGGTCTGCTGCGGCTGCACAGCGCACAGACCGACGGCGGCCCGGTGGAACTGTCGGTCGCCGACCTCGCCCCCGGAAGCGTGGAGGGCTGGGCCAAGTACCCGGCCGCCGTGGTGTGGACGCTGCGCGCGGCCGGGCACGAGGTCGGCGGCGCCGACGTGCACATCGACAGCGACGTGCCCACCGGAGCCGGCCTCTCCTCCTCCGCCGCCATCGAGTGCGTGGTGGCCGCCGCCTACAGCGACCTGCACGGGCTCGGCCTCGACGGCCCGGCCCTCGCCCGGCTCGCCCAGCGCGCCGAGAACGAGTTCGTCGGCGTGCCCTGCGGGATCATGGACCAGATGGCCTCGGTCTGCTGCACCGAGGGCAACGCCCTCTTCCTCGACACCCGCGGCCTCGCCCAGCGGCAGGTCCCGCTGGACCTCGCCGGGGCCGGCCTGCGGCTCCTGGTGGTCGACACCCGGGTCAAGCACGACCTCGCCGACGGCGCCTACGCCGAACTGCGGGCCGGCTGCGAGCGGGCCGCCGCGCTGCTCGGGCTGCCCGCCCTGCGGGACCTCGCCCCGGCCGGCCTGGACGCCGCCCTCGACCGGCTGCCCGTCGAACTCCGCCCGCTGGTACGGCACGTGGTCACCGAGAACGCCCGCGTCGAGCAGGCCGTCGCCCTGCTGGACGCCGGCGACCTCGCGGCGCTGGGGCCGATCCTCACCGCCGGGCACGCCTCGCTCCGCGACGACTACCGGGTCTCCTGCCCGGAGACCGACCTCGCCGTCGAGGCGGCCGTCGCGGCCGGCGCCCTCGGCGCCCGGATGACCGGCGGCGGCTTCGGCGGCTCCGTCATCGCCCTGGTCGCCGCCGACACCCTGGACACCGTCGCCGCCGCCGTCACCACCGCCTTCGCCGGCGCCGGCTACGCCACCCCTCGCACCTTCACCGCCGTCCCCGCCGCCGGCGCCCACCGGATCGGCTGACCCGCGCCCCTTGTGGTTGCCCCTGTGAGCTCGGCCTCCCCCGCGGTCGTGGTTGCTGCGCGAAGGTCAAATCACCAGGGGATGAAGAAACTTCACCAATCCCCCACCCTTCACCCGCCCCTCCCGTACGCTGAGTCCGGTACCGGTGGGGGTCGGCGCCGAACAGGGGGGACGGACGATGGGGCGTACGCGCGTCCTGGTGGTCGACGACCACCGGATCTTCGCCGAGGCGCTGGCCACGGCGCTCGCCGCCGAACCCGAGATCGAGGTCGGTGCGGCCGGCAGCCCGGCCGCGGCGGAGCGCGCCCTCGAGCGGGCCGCCGCCGAGGGCCGTCCGTACGACATCGCCCTGGTGGATGCCGACCTGACCCCGTCCGCCGTCCGGTCCGGGCCCCGGGTGCGGGGCCAACTCCCTTCCGCCGTGGTGCCGTTGCCGCGCCGTGAGTCGGTGCCCGGCCTGCCGTCCGGTGACGGCATCGCGCTGGTCGCCCGGATCTGCCGCACCCATCCCGAACTGCGCGCGGTGGTGCTGGCGGCGCACGACGACCCGGGCCGTGCCGTCCGCGCGCTGCAGGCCGGCGCGTCCGGCTGGGTCGCCAAGGAGAGTTCGCTGGGGCGGCTGCTGGCCGTCGTCCGCGGCGTGCTGCGCGACGAGACGCACCTGCCGCCGGCCCTGCTGACCGGTGTGGTGCGGGAGTTGACGAGCGCGCGGCGGGACAGGACGGAGAGCGAGCGACTGGTCGGCACCCTCACCCCGCGGGAGGAGGAGGTGCTGCGCTGCATGGTCGCCGGTCTGGGCCGGCAGGCCACCGCCGAGCGGCTCTACCTGTCGCCGCACACAGTCCGCACCCACATGCAGAACGTCCTCGGCAAGCTGGGGGTGCACTCCACCCTCGCCGCCGTCGCGGTGGCCCGCCGGGCCGGGATCACCCCGTCCGAGCCGCTGCCGCCGCCCGCCCCGGTACCGCCACCGCATCCGCCGACCGTCGCCTCGAACGCAGGCCCGGGCGCCGGCTGACCGCTCTCTCCGTGCCCGCGCCGGGCAGGGGGGAACGGCCCGACGCCACACCCAGGTACCGACTCCGTCAGGTCAGGAGACCGGAGGACAGATGTCGCCGAACAGCATTGCCGCCCGTCCCGATGCACAGTCCGGCCCCGTCCCGGAGCCCCCGGCCGGCCCGCCCGGCCTGCGCGCCCTGGTGGTCGGCGGCGGCGCCGCGGGGTCGGCGCTCGTCCGGGACCTGCTGAGGACACCGGAGTTCGGCCTCGCCCCGGTGGGTGTGCTGGACGACGACCCGGCCAAGGCCGGCCTGTCCGTCGAGGGGGTGCCGGTGCTGGGCCCGCTGGCCGAGCTCACCCCCCTAGCGGTGACCCACCGCGCGCAGGTGGTGGTGCTGGCGATCCCGGGGCTGCCGCACCAGCAGGTGCGGGCGCTGGCGACGGCCGCCGCGGCGGCGGGGGTCGCCGTCCGCTACCTGCCGTCCTTCCTGTCCGCGCTGCGCCGCGAGGTGGTCGGCTCGGACATGCGCAGTCTGGACGTCAACAAGCTGATCGGCCGGCACGAGGTGCACGTGGTCTCGCCCGACGTCCGGGCGGTGATCGAGGGCCGCCGGGTGCTGGTCACCGGTGCGGGCGGGTCGATAGGCAGCGAGCTGTGCCGCCAGGTGCACGCCTTCGGCCCGTCCGAGCTGTACATGCTGGACCACGACGAATCGAATCTGCACCGCCTCCAGCTGGAGATCTGGGGTGAGGCGCTGCTCACCGACGACTCGCTGGTGATCGCCGACATCCGGGACCGGCCGCGGATCCAGCAGATCTTCCGCGACCTGCGCCCCGAGGTGGTCTTCCACGCGGCGGCGCACAAGCACCTCCCGCTGCTGGAGCGGCACCCCAGCGAGGCGGTGAAGTCGAACGTGCTGGGCACCGACCACCTGGTGGAGGCCGCACTGGCGACCGGCGTGGAGCGGTTCGTGCTGATCTCCACGGACAAGGCGGCGGACCCGACCTCGGTGCTGGGGGCGAGCAAGCGGCTCGCGGAGCTGATCGTGCAGGCGAACGCCAGGGACGCCCGGAACCTGGGCACCGGGGTGTTCTCGGCCGTCCGGTTCGGCAACGTACTGGGCTCGCGCGGCTCGCTGCTGTCGGTGCTGGAGGAGCAGCTGCGCAGCGGTGGCCCGGTGACCATCACCCACCCGGACGTCACCCGGTTCTTCATGACCATCGAGGAGGCGGTCGGCCTGGTGCTGGAGGCCGGGCGGATGGCCGAGGGCGGCGAGGTCTTCGTGCTCGACATGGGCGAGCCGGTGCGGATCGTCGACCTGGTGCACAACTTCGCCCGGCAGGTGCAGCTGGGCGCGGAGGACGTGGAGATCCGCTACACCGGCCTGCGGGCGGGGGAGAAGCTCAACGAGGCGCTGTTCTCCGAGGGCGAGGAGCGGCTGCCGACCGAGCACGGCCGGATCTTCGCGACGGCGGCCGGGGACGGCGGCCCGGAGGACCTGGCGGGCGGCCTGACGGCGCTGTACGCGGCCGCCAGGGGCAATGCGGACACCGAGGTGCGCGGGCGCCTGGCGGAGCTGCTGCCGGGCTACCGGACGCCGGAGGCCGTCCCGGTGGCGGCGCTGGCCACCCCGTACCCGGACGGTTTCTGAGGGCCCGGGTCTCAGCCGGCCTGGTCGAAGGGGGCGACCAGGCGGCGCAGCAGCGCGGCGAGCTCGCCCTGCTGGTCGGAGCTGAGCTGGGCGAGGAGCTCGCGCTCGTGGGCGAGCAGGCCCGCGAGCGCCTGGTCGGCCTTGTCGCGGCCGTCGTCGGTGAGCCGGACGAGGACACCGCGGCGGTCGTCCGGGTCGGGCAGGCGGCGGACGAGGCCCTTGCCGGTGAGCCGGTCGATCCGGTTGGTCATGGTGCCGGAGGTGACCAGGGTCTGGGTGAGCAGCTGCCCGGGGGAGAGCTGGTAGGGGGTGCCGGCCCGCCGGAGCGCCGTCAGCACGTCGAACTCCCAGGGTTCGAGGCCGTGCTCGGCGAAGGCCGCGCGGCGGGCGCGGTCCAGGTGCCGGGCGAGTCGGCTGACCCGGCTGAGCACCTCGAGCGGTTCCACGTCGAGGTCGGGGCGCTCGCGGCGCCATGCTGCGACCAGGCGGTCGACCTCGTCCTCCATGGCGATCAGTGTATCGGGGGATGTGTCGATGTGAAGTCTCTTGACATCGAGAGTTTTCGCGCGCAGCCTCTCGACCGGATATCTTGATGTCGAGATACTTGGGAGCAGCCATGTCCGCCACCCCCTGGGACCCCGCGCAGTACCTCCGCTTCGCGGACGAGCGCACCCGCCCGCTGCACGAACTCGTCGCCCGGATGCCCGCCCTGCCCGCCGCCCCCGTCGTCCTCGACATCGGCTGCGGCCCCGGCAACTCCACCGCCGTGCTCCGCGAGCGCTGGCCCGACGCCCACCTCACCGGCATCGACGACTCCGCCGAGATGCTCGACACCGCCCGCACCACCGGCGAACCCCGCGCCGCCTACCTGCTCGCCGACGCCCGCACCTGGGACCCTTCCGACGCGGCCCCCGACGCGATCGTCTCCAACGCCACCCTGCAGTGGCTCAACCCCGACGGCGCCGGCCGCCCCGACCACCTGCCCCTGGTGGCCCGCTGGGCCGCCGCCCTCAAGCCCGGCGGCGTGCTCGCCTTCCAGGTCCCCGGCAACTTCGACGCCCCCAGCCACACCCTGCTCGCCGGACTCCGCCGCAGCCCCCGCTGGCGCGAGGCCCTCGGCACCGGAGCGAGCCGGGCCGGCGTCCACGACCCCGCCGACTACCTGCACACCCTGCTCGGCGCGGACCGCACCGCCGACGTCTGGGAGACCACCTACCTCACCCTGCTCACCGGGCCCGACCCGGTCCTGGAGTGGGTCAAGGGCACCGCACTGCGGCCCGTCCTCGCCCGGCTCGCCGACCCCGCCGACCGGGCGGAGTTCCTCGCCGAGTACGGCGCCCTCCTGCGCGAGGCCTACCCGGCCGGGGAGCAGGGCACCGTCTTCCCGTTCCGCCGCATCTTCGCCGTCGCCCGGCGCCGCTAGTCGAGGTGCTCCCCCAGGGGATGATCCACAAGGGGCGCGGGGAACTGCGCAATTCGGATGTGGGTCACCGTACGGATCAGGGCTCGACCGGTTCTGCACGGTGACCCGCTCCCGGACCGCGCAGTTCTCCCCCAGCCTTCGGCCGGGAGGTTCCCCCACGCGCCCATGAGGGGTTCACGCCGTTACTTGTGGAAGTGGTGGTGGCCCGGCATGGCCGGGTGCCGCCCGAGCAGGACGACGCCGGCCACCACCGACAGCAGGCCGACCACCTGCCAGGCCACGGCGGCCGGCGTCACCCGCAGCTGGTCGCCGAGGAACCCGACCGCGCAGGCGATCCCGGTCAGCGGCTGGGCCGCGGTCAGCGCCGGCAGCGACATCCGCAGCGGCGCCGCCTCGAACGCCGACTGCACCAGCAGCAGCCCCACCACGCCGATCACCACCACGGCGTACGGCTGCCAGCTGCGCACCACCGCGTGCAGGCCCTCGTCGTCGAGGCGTTCCGTGGTCATCCGGGTGAGGGCGTCCTGCAGCCCGTAGAGCAGGCCCGCGGCGAGCGCCAGCAGGGTCGCCTCCTCGAACAGCGGCATGTGCTTGGCGACGAGGACCAGCAGCAGCGCCAGCCCGGCGACGATCCCCACCACCAGCCAGAACCGCAGTGGCCCGGCCTCCGCGCCGCCGCCCTCCGGGCGGCCCGCCACGATGAACGCGGTCACCCCGAGTGCGATGAGGGCCACTCCGGTCCAGCCGGAGCGGCCCAGTCGTGTCCCGGTCAGCGTCCGGGCCAGCAGCATCGCGAACACCAGGTTGGTCGCCAGCAGCGGCTCCACCAGTGCCACCTCGCCCTGGCTCAGCGCGAGCGCGCTGAGCACCAGGCCGGTGATCATGAATCCGAGGCCCAGCAGCCAGTCCGGCATCCGCATCAGGTCGAGCAGCAGCCGCCAGTGCAGCAGGTCGCTCTTGGGCGCCCGCTGGGCGGCGTGCTGCTGGAGCACGAAGCCCAGGCCCAGGAAGCAGGCTGCGCCCACCGCCAGAATGAAGACCACCACGCGACCACCTCGGTGCTGTCACGCCCGTCGTTCGCCCACCAGCTTCGGATGCCGCTCCAGCCCCTCCAGGCCGTGCCACGCGAGGTTCACCAGATGGGCGGCGACCTCGGCCTTCTGCGGCTTGCGCACCTCCAACCACCACTGGCCGGTGAGTGCGACCATGCCCACCAGCATCTGCGAGTACATCGGCGCCAGCCGCGGGTCGAAGCCCCGCGACTTGAACTCCAGGCCCAGGATGTCCTCGACCTGGGTGGCGATGTCGCTGATCAGCGAGGCGAAGCTGCCGGTCGACTGGGCGACCGGCGAGTCCCGGACGAGGATCTTGAACCCGTCCGTGGAGGTGTCGATGTAGTCCATGAGCGCGAACGCGGCCTGCTCCAGCAGCTCCCGCGAGTGCCCGCCGGTCAGCGCCCCGGTCACCATGTCCAGGAGCAGCTGCATCTCGCGGTCGACGACGACCGCGTACAGCCCCTCCTTGCCGCCGAAGTGCTCGTACACCACCGGCTTGGAGACGCCCGCACGCTCGGCGATCTCCTCGACCGAGGTGCCGTCGTAGCCGCGCTCCGCGAAGACCGACCGGCCGATGTCCAGCAGCTGCTCGCGGCGCTGCTTGCCGGTCATCCGCACCCGGCCGCCCGACCTGCCGCCGCGCGCCGCGGGGGTGGAGCGGGCGCGGCCCGCCGCGCCGCCGTCCCCGCCCGGTGCGTGCTGATGGCCGTCCGCGGTGTCTGCGTTGCTCCCGTTCACCCCTACATCATGCTGCAGCGGGCGGGTCATACGGCGCGGCGGGCGTCGATCCGCTCGGCCCGCGGCCAGCGGACGTCGGTCGCCCAGCCCGCCCGCTCGAACCAGCGGATCACCCGGGCCGAGGAGTCGACCTGCCCGCGCAGCACGCCGTGGCGGGCGCTGGTGGGGTCGGCGTGGTGCAGGTTGTGCCAGGACTCGCCGCAGGACAGCACCGCGAGCCACCAGACGTTGCCGGACCGGTCGCGGGACTTGAAGGGCCGCGCGCCGACCGCGTGGCAGATCGAGTTGATCGACCAGGTCACGTGGTGGAGCAGTGCGATCCGGACCAGCGAGCCCCAGAAGAAGGCGGACAGCGCGCCCGCCCAGGACATGGTGACGAGTCCGCCGACCAGCGGGGGGATCAGCAGCGACAGGGTCGTCCAGAGCCAGAACAGCCGGGAGATCCGCCTTATGGCCGGGTCGGCGACCAGGTCCGGCGCGTACTTGTGCTGCGGGGTCTGTTCCTCGTCGAAGAGCCAGCCCATGTGGGCCCAGAACAGGCCCTTCATCAGCGCGGGGAGGCTCTCGCCGTAGCGCCAGGGGGAGTGCGGGTCGCCCTCCTTGTCGCTGAACCGGTGGTGCTTGCGGTGGTCGGCCACCCAGCGCACCAGCGGCCCCTCCACGGCGAGGCTGCCGGCCACGGCCAGCGCCAGGTGCAGCGGCCGGTTGGCCTTGAACGAGCCGTGGGTGAAGTAGCGGTGGTAGCCGACCGTGATGCCGTGGCAGGTCACGAAGTACATGACGGTCGCGATCGCCACGTCCACCCAGCCGAGGCCCCAGCCCCAGGCGACCGGCGCGGCCGCCACCAGGGCCAGGAACGGTACGCCGATGAACAGGCCCAGGGTGATCCGCTCGGCCAGCCCCTGTTTCTCCCCTCCGAGGGTGGCGGAGACCTGGGCGGGGGCCTTGCCGGCCGCGACGGGAGGTGCTGCTGCACCGGCCTGCATGGTCATGAGGCGTCCTCGGGGAGGGAGCGTTACCTACGTATCCGTAACCTACGGCATCGTAGGTTCTGGGGCATCCGATGGGAAGACGTGTTGCAACCGCGGACTCCCGAGGGTGGTGGATGCAGAGCGGCGCAGCCCGTACTCTTAGCCCTGCATTGCCCGCCGACGTCCGTCGGCGCGTCACCCGTGCACGGCATCCGTCCCGGATCGTCTAAGGGCAGGACAGCTGGTTTTGGTCCAGCTTATGGGGGTTCGAATCCTCCTCCGGGAGCTCAGCACACTGCCCCGGCCGTCCGGCAGGCGCGCCCGACCCTCCCTCAGAACAACCGAGGAGACTCCCGCGTGACCGCCAACAAGACCGCCGCCGTCGTCGTGCTCGCCGCAGGCGGGGGCACCCGGATGAAGTCCAACCGGCTCCCGAAGGTGCTGCACGAGATCTGCGGCCGGTCGCTCGTCGGCCACGCCGTCGCCGCCGCACAGGAGTTGGCGCCCGAGCACCTCGTCGTCGTGGTCGGCCACCTGCGCGAGCTCGTCACCGCGCACCTGGATGCGCACTACGAGGGCGTGCGCACCGCCGTCCAGGAGCAGCAGAACGGCACCGGCCACGCCGTGCGCACCGCCCTGGAGGCGCTCACCGCGGACGGCACCGTCCTCGACGGCACCGTGCTCGTCACCACCGGCGACGCCCCGCTGCTGACCGGCGCCACCCTGCGCGCCCTCGCCGACGCCCACACCGAGCAGGGCAACGGCGTGACCGTGCTGACCGCCGTCGTCCCGGACGCCGACGGCTACGGCCGCATCCTGCGCGACGACCACGGCGCGGTCGCCGCAATCGTCGAGCACAAGGACGCCACCGCCGAGCAGCGCGCCGTCTCCGAGATCAACTCCGGGGTGTTCGCGTTCGACGCCAAGCTGCTCGCCGAGGCCCTCGGCCGGCTCACCACGGACAACGTGCAGGGCGAGGAGTACCTCACCGACACCCTGGAGATCCTGCGCACCGCGGGCCACCGGGTCGGTGCCGTGGTCGCCGACGACTTCCGCGACATCCTCGGCATCAACGACCGGGTGCAGCTGGCCGAGGCCCGCCGGATGCTCAACGACCGGCTGCTGGAGCGCGCCATGCGGGCCGGCGTCACCGTGGTCGACCCCGCCACCACCTGGCTGGACGTCCAGGTCACCTACGAGCCCGACGCGGTCGTCCTGCCCGGCACCCAGCTGCAGGGCACCACGCACCTGGGCGAGGGCTGCACCGTGGGCCCGAACTCCACCGTCACCGACAGCACCATCGGCGCCGGCGCCACTGTGAGCAACGCCACGGTGATCGAGGCCGAGGTCGGCGAGTCCGCCTCGGTGGGCCCGTACGCCTACCTGCGCCCGGGCGCGAAGCTCGCCCGCAAGGCCAAGGCCGGCACCTACGTCGAGATCAAGAACTCCGAGATCGGCGAGGGCGCCAAGGTGCCCCACCTCTCGTACATCGGCGACGCCACCGTCGGCGAGGGCAGCAACATCGGTGCGGCGTCCGTCACGGTCAACTACGACGGCGTGAACAAGCACCGCACCGTCATCGGGGCGCACTGCCGCACCGGCTCGGACAACATGTTCATCGCCCCGGTGACCGTGGGCGACGGCGCGTACACCGCCGCGGGCTCGGTCATCTACCAGGACGTGCCTGCCGGTTCGCTCGGCGTCGCCCGTGCGCAGCAGCGCAACATCGCCGGCTGGGTGGCCCGCAAGCGCCCCGGCACGGCGGCCGCCCGGGCCGCTGCGGCTGCCGAGGCTGCGGAGACTCCCGAGGCCTGAGCCCCCTGCAGGGGATCTTGGGATGCGATCCCGGGGCGGACGGTTGACGGCGCACCGCGTAACCTGGAGTACATACGTGCGCCACTGGGCTGACCGTCCGCGTCTCGGCGTACCCCAAATCCCCGCCGACCGACGTCCCGAGCGCTGCTGCCCGGGTGCGCCGTGGCGGGTCCATGTGCGGCAGCAACTCGAGGAGACGGTGCAGTGAGCGGGATCACGACGTCGGGTGAGAAGAAGCTCAAGCTCTTCTCCGGCCGTGCCCACCCCGAGCTGGCGGAGGAGGTGGCCCGGGAGCTCGAGACCGAACTGGTTCCCACTAAGGCCCTGGACTTCGCGAACGGTGAGATCTACGTCCGCTTCCTGGAGTCGGCCCGCGGCGCGGACTGCTTCGTGATCCAGAGCCACACGGCTCCGATCAACCAGTGGATCATGGAACAGCTCATCATGATCGACGCGCTGAAGCGGGCCTCGGCGCACAGCATCACGGCGATCCTGCCGTTCTACGGCTACGCCCGGCAGGACAAGAAGCACCTCGGCCGCGAGCCCATCTCGGCCCGCCTGGTCGCCGACCTGCTCCGCCAGGCCGGTGCCGACCGCCTGATGGCCGTGGACCTGCACACCGCGCAGATCCAGGGCTTCTTCGACGGCCCGGTGGACCACCTGTTCGCGCTGCCGATGCTGGCCGACTACGTGGGCGAGCGGGTCGACCGCTCCAAGCTCACCATCGTCTCCCCGGACGCCGGCCGCGTGAAGGTCGCCGACCAGTGGTGCGACCGCCTGGGCGCCCCGCTGGCGATCATCCACAAGCGCCGCGACATGACGCAGGCCAACACCATCCTGTCCGCCGAGGTCGTCGGCGACGTCAAGGGCCGGGTCTGCGTGCTGGTCGACGACATGATCGACACCGCCGGCACCATCTGCGCCGCCGCCGACGCGCTCTACGACAACGGCGCGGCCGACGTGATCGTCGCGGCCACCCACGGCGTCCTCTCCGGCCCCGCCGCGGACCGCCTGAAGAACTCCCGCGTCAGCGAGTTCGTCTTCACCAACACCCTGCCCACCCCGCAGCAGCTGCAGCTGGACAAGGTGACCACCCTCTCCATCGCCCCCTCGATCGCCGCCGCGATCAAGGAGGTCTTCGAGGACGGTTCGGTGACCAGCCTCTTCGAGGGCGTGCACTGACACCCGCACGGCCGGTCGGCCCCCGCACGCGACGCGTGCGGGGGCCGATTTCGCGGTTGACGCGGGCAGCGGTTAGACTCGTGGGACTGCTCGGCGAGGGATGCCGTGTGCCCGTACGGGTGCCGCAACCGTGATCGACGCGCTGCTTCCAGTAGTCGTCCGCCGCCGAGCGACCCCCCAAGGAACTTGAGGGTGTGGCCCGGCGGTTTTTGTCGTTCCTGCACCCGCGCCAGTCTTTCTCACGAGGAGTGCAGCCGTGTCCGAGATCCGCCTTGCCGCCGAGACCCGCACCGAGTTCGGCAAGGGTGCCGCCCGTCGCGCCCGCCGCGCCGGCTTCGTCCCCGGTGTCGTCTACGGCCACGGCCACGCCCCGGTCCACCTGAACCTGCCCGGCCACGACCTGATGATGGCCCTCAAGACCCCGAACGCCCTGCTGGTCGTGCCGATCGACGGCAAGGACGAGTACGTGCTGCCGAAGGCCGTCCAGCGCGAGGCCATCAAGCGCAGCATCGAGCACGTCGACCTGATCCTGGTGAAGCGCGGCGAGAAGGTCACCGTCGAGATCCCGGTCCACACCGAGGGCGAGCTGGCCCCCGGCGGCAACCTGATCGAGAACGTGCTGAACGCCCTCCCGATCGAGGCCGAGGCCACCCACCTGCCCGAGTCGGTCACCGTCTCCGTCGAGGGCCTGGAGGCCGGCGCCTCCATCACCGCCGGCGACATCACCCTGCCGAAGGGCACCACCCTGGCCGTCGAGGCCGACGCCGTCGTGCTGCAGGTCATCGGCGCCCAGGCCCCCGAGGCCACCGAGGAGGAGGCCGCCGAGGGCGAGGCCGTCGAGGCCTGATCCCCGGATCTCCCGACCGCTGCCCCGGCAGCCCCTCCTGCGAGGGGCCGCCGGGGCAGCGGCGTTCCCGGCACCGCCGTCCGAGCTCTCCCCGCTCAGTCGTGCGGGGCCAGCAGCCGCAGCCGGAGCTCCTGCGGCACCGGCCGCAGCGCCTCCCGCAGCGTCAGCCCGGACACCCGCGGCAGCCGCCCGGCCAGCCACCCGCAGACCTCCTCCGGGCTGTGCTTCGCCCCCTCCCGCAGCACCCAGCCGAGCGCCTTGCGCACGAAGAACCGCGGATCGTCCAGCAGCGGGTCCGCCAGCCGCCCGAAGTCACCGAAACGGCGCGGGAATTGCTCCGGCGACCGGACGGCGGGCAGATAGCCCAGCACCCCGCCCCGGCGCACCCACAGCTCCTCCCGGCGGCTCCAGCGCAGCAGCACCGCCGCCGTCTCCGGGTACCGCAGCAGCAGCGGACCGGCCGCCTTCGGTGCGATCACGTCGCAGTGCGCCCAGGTGTCGCACTCCTCCAGCATCCGCTCCAGCAGCGCCGTGTCGGCCGGCACCAGCAGTTGTGCCCGGGCCTCCAGCAGGAACCCCGCGCAGCTGCGCGTCTCGTGCAGCGGCCGCGCCCACAGCTCCTCCGCCAGCGCCAGCACCGCGGCCCGGTCCAGCCCCGGGTACCGGCGGAGCAGGCCGCGCACCGCGGCACGCATTCCCGGTACCGGCACTCCGAGGTGGTCCAGCGAACTCTTCAGGTACGCCTTCTCCTGCTCGGCCCGGCCGGGCACCACGGAGTCCTCCAGGGCCGCGGTGAGCTCGTCGGCCAGTACGGCGGCGGGGGGTGCGGTCACGGGCGGTCCTTCGGCTCGCGGCGGTCGTGGTCCGCGTCCGACGGTACGCCGACCCGGCCACCGGTGCCCCTGCCGCGGCCCGCGGCCCGGGCGCTGCGGATAATGGATGCGTCAGGATTCGGGCGAGCGGAGATCGGTGATGAGCGCGGTGGCGGACGAGTACACGGGCCCCTGGCTGGTGGTCGGGCTCGGCAACCCCGGGGACGGCTACGCCCGCAACCGGCACAACATCGGTTTCATGGTGGTGGACCTGCTCGCCGAGCGGATCGGCGCGAAGTTCAAGGCGCACAAGAGCCGCGCCCAGGTCGCCGAGGGCCGGCTCGCCGGGCGCCGCGTGGTGCTGGCCAAGCCGATGACCTTCATGAACCTCTCCGGCGGCCCCACCACCGCCCTGCGCGACTTCTACAAGGTCCCCAACGCGGCGATCGTGGCGATCCACGACGAGCTCGACATCGACTACTCGGCCCTGCGGCTGAAGTGCGGCGGCGGCGACAACGGCCACAACGGCCTCAAGTCCATCACCAAGTCGCTCGGCCCCGACTACCACCGGATCCGCTGCGGCATCGGCCGCCCGCCCGGCCGGATGGAGGTCGCCGACTTCGTGCTGAAGGACTTCTCCTCCGCCGAACGCAAGGACCTGGACTGGTTCGTGGACCGCTCGGCGGACGCGGTCGAGGCGCTCATCTCCGAGGGGCTGGAGCGGGCGCAGGGCACCTACAACTCCTGACCGGCCGCCCCCTGCCCGGAACGCCGGGACCGTTCGTGAGGATTCGGCGCAGTACACAACGGTCGTGCAACGCTTGGCCGCTGGAAGCTGAATCACGGTCAGATCGGCAGGTTCCATCGGATACGGTCTGTCCCGTACGAAGGGGTTGAGGGGTTCGATCTGGGGGTAAGGAACGTGATTCGGTCCCACCGGGTGGCACGGATGGTCGGCGGTGCGGCGTTCTGCCTGGCCACGACCACGGTCGGCGCCCCGGCAGCGGAGGCCGCCGACTCGACGGCGGGTCCGGCCACCTCCCCCGAGCCCGCCGCCGCACAGATGGTGCCGCCGGTCAGCGGCACGGTCGGCGGATCGGCCGGCCTGTACGCGGTGGCCGGCGGCATGGTCGTGGTCGCCGGTGGCGCGGCGACCTGGCTGCGCCGCAAGCGCGCCGACCGGGTCGCGACGGACTGACGCGCCGTCCGCGCCGCACGCCGCAGGGCCGATCCCGCCGGGGTCGGCCCCTCGCACGTCCGGCCGCCGGAATTTTTTCCCCGGCATGTCGTCCGTTCCGGCCGCCCGGTGCGTCAGGTGGGCATGACGATGAAGGGTGACCCGTTCGACGCCTTCGTCGGAGCGCGGTACCAGGCGCTGCTCCGCGCGGCGTTCCTGATCACCGGCGACCTCCACGACGCCCGGGACCTGCTGCACGACGCACTGGCCCGGGTGTACGTCCGGCGCCGGTCGATCCGCGAGGAGTCGGCGACCGAGGCCTACGTGCGCCGCACCATGGTGCGTACGCACATCTCCCGCTGGCGGCGCACCAGGCGCGAGGTCCTCACCGACCGCCTGCCGGACCTCGCCGGGCCGGAGGCCGCGGCAGGGGACGAGCGGCTGGCCGAGGCCCTGCGCGCCCTCCCGCCGCGGCAGCGCGCCGCGGTCGTGCTCCGCTACTGGGCCGATCTGCCGGTCTCTGCGGTGGCCGAGGAGATGGGCTGCACGCTCACGACGGCGAAGACACATCTCGGACGGGCGATGACCACGCTCCGGCGCGACCTCGCGCCCGAGCGGGAGGTGAGCGGACGTGGCTGACGACCTGTGGGAGATCCCGGCGGACGGGACCGGCGACGGATTCGATCGCATGCTGGCCGGCCGGCTGGCGGCGGCGGCCGACGCGGCGGCCGCGGAGGAGGGCACGGCGCCGCTGGCCGAGGTGCGTCGACAGGGTCGGCGCCGACTGCGCCGCAGGCGCGGGGCGCAGGCCGCCACCGCCGCCGCGGTGCTGCTGGTCGGCCTGGTGCCGCTGCTCGGCGGCGGCGCACCGGAGCGGACGGGGCCGGCCGCACCGGCACCCGCACCGTCCGCGACGGACCGGCCCGCCATGGAACTGCCGGACCGGACCTGCCCGGCCGACCTCGCCGCCGGCGGCCCCGTCGGCAGCGCCGCCCCGGTGGGCGACGACCGGCCGGACCGGGCGGCCGACGAGGTGTGGCGGATCGCCCTGCGGGAGTTCCGGTTCAACGTCGCCGGGGTCTGTGTGGACCGCGGGCACGGCAGGATCGTGGTGTTCCGGGTGCCCGGCAGCGGTCTGGACGACCGGCTGGCCCACCGGCCGCTCCCCGCGGGGCAGGTGATCGTGCTGCGCGACGCCCGTTGGTCGCAGGACGACCTCGCGCACGCCGTGAGCGCCGTCGTGCAGGACACCCGCTACTGGCGGGACCGCGGGGTGCAGATCGGCGACGTGGGCTCGCGGATCGACGGCAGCGGGATCGTGGTCGGCACCCCGCAGGCCGGTACGGCCGCGGAGGCGATCCGCGAGCGCTACCGGCCGTACGAGGTGCAGGTGGTGGAGCAGACCGTGGAGTGAGAACGGGCCGGGGCGGTCCCGCACTGCGGGACCGCCCCGGCCCGTCGGCCTGATGCGGCGTCAGCCGGTGTTGCGCAGGCCCGCGGCGATGCCGTTGACGGTCAGCAGCAGGGCGCGGGCCCGCAGCGGGTCCTCGGTGAGGCCCTTGGCCGCCTCGTCGCGCTGGCGGCGCAGCAGGGCGACCTGCAGGTAGGAGATCGGGTCGAGGTAGGCGTCGCGCACGGCGAAGGTCTGCTTCAGCACCGGGTTGTGGTCGAGGAGTTCGTCCTCGCCGGTGAGGCGCAGCACCTCGCGCAGGGTGAGCTCGTGCTCGGCGGTGATCTGGTCGAAGATGTGGTGCAGGTCGGCCGGCACCAGCTGCTCGACGTAGTGGCGGGCGATCCGCAGGTCGGTCTTGGCCAGCGTCATGGCGACGTTGGACAGGAAGTTGCGGAAGAAGTGCCACTGGCCGTACATCTCGTCCAGCACGTCGCCGAGACCGGCCGCGCGGGCGGCGGCGAGGCCGGAGCCGACGCCGTACCAGCCGGGGACGATCTGTCGGGACTGCGTCCAGCCGAACACCCACGGGATGGCCCGCAGGCCGTCCAGGCCCGCGCCGGAGTCGGGGCGGCGGGACGGGCGGGAGCCCAGGTGCAGCGAGGCGAGCTGGTCGACCGGGGTGGCCGCGAAGAAGTACTTCGGCAGGTCCTCCTGCTCGACCAGGGCCCGGTAGGCGGTGTGGGCGGCGTCGGAGACCCGGTCCATCGCGGCGTCCCAGCGGGCCAGCTCCTCGGGGGCCTGGCGCGGGGCGGTGTGCAGCGCGGAGGCGGCGAGCGTCGCGGAGATGGTGAGTTCGAGGTTCTCCCGGGCCAGCGACGGCAGCAGGTACTTGTCGGAGATGACCTCGCCCTGCTCGGTCACCTTGATCTCGCCCTCCAGGGTGCCCCAGGGCTGGGCGAGGATCGCCTCGTGCGAGGGGCCGCCGCCGCGGCCGACGGTGCCGCCGCGGCCGTGGAAGAGCCGCAGCCGGATGCCGTAGCGGTGGGCGACGTCGCGCAGCCGGCGCTGGGCGCGGTGGATCTCCCACTGGGAGGTGGTGATGCCGCCGAACTTGGAGGAGTCCGAGTAGCCGAGCATGACCTCCTGGATGTCGCCGCGCAGCGACACCAGCAGGCGGTAGGACGGGTCGGAGAGCATCTCGTCCAGGATCCGGTCGGCCTCCTGGAGCTCGTCGGTGGTCTCCAGCAGCGGCACGATGCCGATCTTGGCGATGCCGGCGTGCAGGTCGATCAGACCGGCCTCGCGGGCCAGCACGGCGGCGGCGAACACGTCGTCGGCGCCCTGGCACATCGAGATGATGTACGACTCGACGATCTCGTCGCCGAACCGCTCGAAGCCCTCGCGGATGGTGTTGAAGACGCCGAGGGTCTTGGCGCCGGCCGCGTCCAGCGGGGCCGGGACGGGCGCGAGCGGGCGGCGGGAGCGGAGCTCCTTGGCGAGCAGCCGCTGGCGGTACTCGCGCGGCATGTCCGCGTAGCGCCAGGCCTCCTCGCCGAGCCGGTCGAAGAGCTGGCCGAGCGCGTGGTGGTGGGCCTCGGCGTGCTCGCGGACGTCCATGGTGGCGAGCTGCAGGCCGAAGGCCTCGATGGTGCGGACGGCGCGGGCGAGCCGGCCGTCGGCGATCAGCCCGCCGCGGTGGGCGCGCAGCGAGTCCTGGATCAGCCGCAGGTCGGCGATCAGCTCGCGGGTGCCGACGTAGTCGCGGCCCTCGACGTGCGCGGTGCCGGAGACCAGGCGGTCCCGGGTGTTCTCCAGCTTGAGGCGCACGCAGGTGGCCTTCAGCCGGTACGGCTCCTCGGCGTTCATCCGCTTGTAGCGGGGGCTGAGCTCGGGCAGCGCCTTGAGGTCGGCGTCCAGCGAGGCGAGCAGCTCCTCGCTCGCCCCGGCGAGGCGGACCGAGGTGGAGAGCGAGTTGCGCAGGTCGTCGACGGCGGTGAGGGCGTCCTTGATGCCGTACTCGTGCTGCAGGTTGAGGACGTCCCAGGTGACCTGCGGGGTCACGTTGGGGTTGCCGTCGCGGTCGCCGCCGATCCAGGTGCCGAAGGTCAGCGGGCGCACGCCCTCGGGCAGCGAGAGGCCCACCCGGGCGAGCTCCTCGTGCAGCTCCTCCAGCACCTCCGGGACGGCGTCGCGGTACAGCTCGTCCAGGTAGTAGACGGCGTTGCGGGCCTCGTCGGTGGGCTCGGGGCGGGCGATGCGCAGCTCGTCGGTCTGCCAGAGCAGGTCGATGACCTCGGCGAGCCGGCGGTCGGCCTGGCGCTTCGCCGAGGAGTGCCGGACGGGGTCGGCCTCGGACAGCCCGGAGGCGACGTGCTCGCGGTGGATGCGCTCCAGCAGCTCGCCGATCCGGCGCAGCTTGTTGAGGACGCTGCGGCGGGCGGCCTCGGTGGGGTGCGCGGTGAAGACCGGCCGGACCGCCAGGTGCGCCAGGGTGTCCTGGAGGTGCTTGGGGTCGGCGTCGGCCAGCTGGTCGGCGGTCTGCGCCAGCAGCGAGCCCTCGCGGGAGCGGCGGGTGGCGAACTCGCGGCCGCGGTGGACCTGCTCGGTCACGTTCGCGAGGTGGAAGTAGGTGGAGAATGCGCGGACGAGCTTGCCTGCGGTCTCCAGGTCGATGCCGCCGAGCAGTTCGGCGGTGGCCTCGCCGTCGGTGCGGCTGAGCAGGCGGACCTGCTCCACCAGGCCGAGCAGCTCGGGGCCCTCCTGCCGGACCAGTGTCTCGCCGAGCAGGTCACCGAGGCGCCGGATGTCCGCGCGCAGGGCGGCGTTGTCGGCCTCGGGGCTCGCGGATGTGGTGTCCGCCGAGGCGGGGACCGGAGCGGTCACGGCTTTCTCCCTGTGGTGGTGGGGGTTCGGCAACGGCTCTCATCACCTTTGTAGTGGCGATGTGTGCGGACCGCGCTGTCCGACGCGAACAGCATAGGTGGCACCGGGTGCCGCGTCCGAGAAGTGGCCGGATGGCGGACAGCACGGCACCTGCGGAGGCCGTAACGGAACTCGCTGGGGACGGCCCGAGGAGCGGCCTTACGCTGTCCCCCATGAGCAAGTCGCCGGAGGGGGGCGGGCCGGTCCACACCCTGGGGTGGTGGCCCCGGCGCCGCAGTGCGCTGCTGGACGTGGGGCTGGCCGGCCTGGCCGCTCTGGAGTGCGCCGCAGGCGCGCACGGCATGGTGGGGGACCGGCTGCACCTGGGGGCACCGCTCGCGGTGGTGTCGGCGGTGCTCGGCGCACTGGCCGGCGCGACGCTGGTGGTGCGGCGGCGGTGGCCGGCCGTGCCCGTACTGGTGGCGCTGGTGTTCGTGCCCGGGCTGTTCGGCATGGTCCTGCTGGTGGTGTCGCTGTACACCCTGGCCGCGACCTGGGAGTGGCCCTCGCGCCGCCGCCGGGTGGTGGCGCTCTCCGCGCTCGCCCTCGCCGAGACCTTCGGCATGGCGCTGGTGTACGTGCTCGCGCCCTCCCAGGTACCGGCCGAGGAACTGCCGCCGACCTGGGTGTTCGTGGTGCTGGCCGGCCTGGTGGCGGTCGGCCTGACCGTGCCGCCGGTGGTGACCGGCCTGTACGTGGGTGCCCGCCGCCGGCTGGTGGAGTCCCTCAAGGACCGGGCGCACGGCCTGGAGGCCGAACTCGACCTGCTCGCCGAGCAGGCCAGCGAACGCGCCCGGCGCGCCCGCCTGGAGGAACGCACCCGGATCGCCCGCGAGATGCACGACGTGGTCGCCCACCGGGTCAGCCTGATGGTGGTGCACGCCGGCGCCCTGGAGCGGATCATCACCAAGGACCCGGAGAAGGCGCAGGCCAGCGCCAAGCTGATGGGCGAGGTCGGCCGGCAGGCGCTGGACGAGCTGCGCGAGATCCTCGGTGTGCTGCGGATGGCCGAGCCGGCCGCGGCGGCCGAGACGGCGGGCGGGCTCGCCGAGGTCCCCGGGCTGGTCGAGCAGTCCCGGGCGGCCGGGATGGCGGTGTCCCTGACCGTCAGCGGCGACCACCGCCGGTACCGCGGGGACGCCGAACAGACCGCGTACCGGGTGGTCCAGGAGGGCCTCACCAACGCGCACAAGCACGCCGGCGGAGCACGGGTGGTGGTGGTGCTCGCCTACGTGCCGAACGGGGTCCGGGTCGCCGTGGTCAACGACTGCCCGGGCGGGGCCGAGCCGGTGCGGCTGCCGAGCGGCGGCAACGGGCTGGTCGGCATGCGGGAGCGCGTCCTGGCGCTGGGCGGCAGCTTCGACGCCGGCCCGGAACCGGACGGCGGCTTCCGCGTCGAGGCGGTGCTGCCGTCACGCCTGGCGGTGCCCTCGGAACGGCTCGCCCAGGAGCCCCCGCCCTCCGGTGGTCCCCCGCTCAGGCGGCCTTCAGCAGGCGGTCGGCGGGTTTCGGGTGGACCAGCGGGGTGAACAGGCGGGTCGCGAGCGGCAGGGCGAGGGCGACGGCGAGGGCCAGGGCGAAGGCGCCGAGCAGGGGCAGGGCCGTCCAGGCGTGGTGGAGGGCCCCGGCGTGGTAGACGCCGGAGGCCTGGACGAGTTTCAGCGGCAGCCCGTGCAGCAGGTAGACGTGGAGCGAGGCGGCGCCGAGTGCCGTCCAGCGGGTGCGGCCCTCGGGCAGCAGTGCCAGGAACGCCGCGCCGGCGGCCAGCGACAGCAGGCCGAGGGCGGCCCTGACCGCCAGCCACACCGGGTACGGCACGTGCAGCTGGGCCGCGCTGTCGGTGTACTCCACCCAGCCCGGGTTCAGCAGCTTCGGCGCGGCGAGCCACAGCACGGCGAAGACCGCGGCCAGTACCACCGGGGCCCAGCCCCGGACGGCGGGCCTGCGCAGCAGGGCGACGTGGTGCGGCCGCAGGACCAGCCCCAGCACGAACCACGGCAGGAACGCCAGGGTGCGGCTGAGGGCCAGCTCGGCCGGCAGCGCCTGGACGGCGCCCGAGCCCGCGGCGACCAGCAGGGCGACCGCCAGGGGGTGCCGCAGCGCCGTCCACACGGGCACCGTCAGCCGCCAGACGAACAGCGACAGCAGGAACCAGGTCAGCCAGCGCGGCTCCAGCAGGGAGAACGGGGCCGCGCGCCGTTCCAGCACCATGCCGACTACGTTGTAGAGCACCTGGAAGACCAGGTAGGGCACGGCGACCCCGGTCACCAGGCGGCGGCCGTCGACCGGCCGGCCCGGCCGGGGCTGCGCGAACCAGCCGCAGAGGGTCACGAACACCGGCATCGCGAAGGCGGCGACGGTGAGCACCGCGGCGGCGATCGTGCGGTCCGCGCCGACCAGCGGCATCCAGGTGTGGGCGCACACCACCAGCGCCACCGCCGCGAACTTGGCGTTGTCGAAGAGCGGCAGCCGTGCGGGCGCGGCCGCGGGGGCGTCGGCGCGGGAAGCGGCGGGTGCCGTCCCGGCGGCGGCCGGTTCGGCGGTGGGGGCGGCGCTCATCGCGGTTCCTCCCGGTGTTCTCCTCGGAATAGCCACACAGTGTGGCGCCGGGACGCCCGGGGCGGGAGGGGTCCGGGGGAAAGTGCACCGGCCGACGGTCGGTCAGCCGGTGCGGTGGAGGATTCCGGTGGCGTGCCGTCAGGCGCCGGCGCGCAGCCGCTCCGGGGCGAGGCCCAGCACGAGGGTGGCGATGGCCTGGTCGACGGTGGCGCCGAGGTACCACTCGCCGGTGTGGTCGAGGCTGTAGACCCGGCCGCGCTCGTCGACGGCGAGCAGGGCCTGGCCGTACCGCTCCTCGCCGAGCGGGGCGAGACGGGTGCCGAGGGCCCGGCCGAGGTCGGCCAGGGTGCGTGGCTGGTGCAGGCCGCAGCGGGGGTCGAGCAGGAACGGCGTACGGGCCAGCACCCGGCCGGCGCCGCCGAGGTCGAAGGCCAGCCCGCCGAACTCGGCCCAGGCCTCGACGGCGGCCGGGAAGACGGAGTGCGGGGTGTCCAGGGGCCCGCCGTGCACGGCGAGCACGTCCGCCCAGGCCTCGGCCTGGCGGATCTCCCAGCGTCCGGGGTGCCAGCCGGCCTGCTTGAGCGCGGCGGCCACGTCGGCGGGGAAGCGCGGTTGGGTTCGTACAGCGGTCGCGTTCAGGGTCTGCTCCGTGGTTCGGGGACAGGGACGGCGGGCATCAGCGGGCGGTGGGCCCGACGGCGACGCTCGCGACGTTCAGGTGGTCCAGCAGGGCCGCGCAGGAACGGCAGGGCGGCGCGTGCGTGCCGTGCGCCGGATCGCCCTCCTCGCGGATGCGGACGGTGGTCAGCCGCGCGCCCCTGAGCGCCTTGCGGGCGTCGTGGAGGCCGAGCGGCTTGCGTGAGGCGCGCTTGGAGCGCGCCCCGTCGACCGTGGCGAGGTACTGGGAGAGCAGCACCGCCTCCGGGCAGCGCCCGGTGAACCGCTCGCGGTGCTCGATGGGCAGGCCGGCGAGGAAGTCCGCGACCAGCGGGTGCAGCAGCGGCACGAGGTCGGCCTTGTCACCGGCCAGCGTGTGCACGTCCCCGTTCTTCAGCGAGAGCGCGGCCGCCACCGCGGGCAGCACGCTGTCCCGCAGGTGGAGCAGGTGCGGCACGGCCTGGGTCGCCGGCTGCTCGGTCGTGACCGGCTCCCGGTCGGCCGTCGGGCTCGCTGCCATGGTTCTCCTCGATCCGCGTTCCGCGCGGTCTCCGGCCGGTGCTCGGTGTGCTGACGGACGGCGGATGCCGACCGCTCCCTCATTGTGGGCCTCCAGACTGTCAAACCCTTCGCAGCGCCGCGGACCCGGGGTGTACGGAGCGTTGCGAACGCCGTCACGGCGCGCCTCGGGTTTGCGGATTCGGACCCCGGGGGCGTACGGCGGCCGGTACCGTTCGAGCAACGGGGTCACCTGGGCACACCGTGGGGGCGCCGCCGTCCGAAGGGCCGGTGGGGCGATCGTCCGGGGCCGCCGTTCGGACGCGTGGTGCACCGGGGCAGTGACGCTCCGGCACCGGACAAGGGGGGTCTTGTCGATGTCGATGCAGTACGGGCAGGGTCGCGCGCCGGCGCAGGAGGCGCACGAGGCGCCCGGGGAGCACGTCCCCACGCCGGGTGCACCCGAGGCGGGACCGTCCGGCCGGATCGGACTGGCCGTGGTCGGCGCCGGGTACTGGGGCCCCAACCTCGTCCGCAACGCCCAGCAGACACCCGCGCTGCAGCTGCACTGGCTGTGCGACCTGGACGAGGAGCGCTCCCGCCGGGTCCTCGGTGAGTACAGCACCGTCCGCACCACCACCTCCTTCGACGAGGTCCTCGCCGACGACCGGGTGCGGGCGGTCGCCGTCGCCACGCCCGCCGCCGCCCACTACAAGCTGGTGCGGGCCGCCCTGGAGGCCGGCCGGCACGTGCTCGTGGAGAAGCCCATCACCACCACGGCCGACGAGGCAGCCGAATTGTGCGAACTGGCCGAGGAACGCGGCCTGGTGCTGATGTGCGACCACACCTTCTGCTACACCCCGGTGGTCCGCCGCATCCGCGAGCTGGTGCATGGCGGCGAGATCGGCGACGTCCAGTTCTTCGACTCGGTGCGGATCAACCTCGGCCTCGTCCAGCCCGACGTGGACGTGCTCTGGGACCTCGCCCCGCACGACCTGTCCATCCTCGACTTCGTCCTGCCGCCCGGCGTGGAGCCGGTCGGCGTCAGCGCCCAGGCCGCCGACCCGATCGGCGCCGGCCGCGCCTGCGTCGCCTACCTGACCGTCCGGCTCAGCAACGGCGCGCTCGCCCACTGCCACGTCAACTGGCTCTCCCCGACCAAGGTCCGCACCACCCTGATCGGCGGCTCCCGCCGCACCCTGGTCTGGGACGACCTCAACCCGCAGGCCCGGCTGGCGATCCACGACCGCGGCGTCGACCTCACCCCGCCCGACGAGCTCACCGACGCCATCCGGCACCGCGCCCTGATCTCCTACCGGGTCGGCGACGTGGTGGCGCCCGCCCTGGTCGAGCAGGAGGCGCTGCGCAACGTCATGGCCGAGTTCGCCGCCGCCGTCGCCGAGGGCCGGGCCCCGCTCACCGACGGCCGCGCCGGCCTGCGCGTGCTGCGCCTGCTGCACGCCGCCTCGCTCAGCCTCGAACTCGGCGGCGCCACCGTGCCCGTCGGTCCGGGCGCCGACACCGCACCGATCCCCGCCCAGCCGACCACCGCTCAGGAGAGGGCCACCGCCCGATGAACGCCGTCACCGTCGAAGGGTCCCGCTGCCTGGTCACCGGCGGAGCCGGGACCATCGGCTCCACCGTCGTCGACCAACTGGTCGAGGCCGGCGCCCGCGAGGTCGTCGTGCTCGACAACTTCGTCCGCGGGCGCACGGAGAACCTCGCCCGCGCCCAGCAGCTCGCCGCCCCCGGGCAACTGCGCGTCGTCGACGGTGACATCCGCGACCGGGCCCTGCTGCGCGAACTCCTCGGCGACGACACCGACCTGCTCTTCCACCTCGCCGCGATCCGGATCACCCAGTGCGCCGCCGAGCCCCGGCTCGCCCTGGAGATCATGGTCGACGGCACCTTCGACGTCATCGAGGCCGCCGCCGAGAAGGGCGTCCGGAAGCTGATCGCCTCCTCCACCGCCTCGGTCTACGGCCTCGCCGACACCTTCCCGACGCCGGAGACCCAGCACCCCTACAACAACGACACCTTCTACGGCGCCGCCAAGGCCTTCAACGAGGGCATGCTGCGCAGCTTCCACGCGATGACCGGGCTGGACTACGTCGCGCTGCGCTACTTCAACGTGTACGGGCCCCGGATGGACGTCCACGGCAAGTACACCGAGGTGTTCATCCGCTGGATGGAGCGGATCAACGCCGGGCAGCCCCCGCTGATCTTCGGCGACGGCGCCCAGACCATGGACTTCGTCTACACCGAGGACATCGCCCGGGCCAACCTGCTGGCCGCCGAGGCCCCGGTCACCGACCGGGTCTACAACATCGCCTCCGCGAGCGAGGTATCGCTGCGCGGCCTCGCCGACGCCCTGCTCGCCGCCATGGACCGCACCGACCTCGACGTCGAGCACGGCCCGGCCCGCGGCACCGCCGGCGGCGTGGTCCGCCGGCTCGCCGACATCTCCGCCGCCGAGCGCGACCTCGGCTGGAAGCCCGGCCTCGGCCTCGAGGAGGGCCTGCGCCGGCTCGTCGCCTGGTGGCGCGCGCAGTGACCCCGACCGACCCGCGAGCAGTTCGGAGCACCCCCGTGTCCAGTACCCCCGTGGCCGGCATCCCCGTCATGGTGCCGTGGCTCGGCGAGGAGGAGGCCGAGGCCGCCGCCGAGGCCGTCCGCTCCGGCTGGGTCGCCCAGGGCCCCCGGGTGGCCGCCTTCGAGCGGGCCTTCGCCGAGCACCTCGGCGTGCCGCACGCGGTCGCCGTCTCCTCCTGCACCACCGCCCTGCACCTCGCGATGGTCGGCGCCGGCGTCGGGCCCGGCGACGAGGTCGTGGTGCCCTCGCTCTCCTTCATCGCCACCGCCAACGCCGTCACCTACGTCGGGGCCGTCCCGGTCTTCGCCGACGTGGACCCCGCCACCGGCAACCTCACCCCGGACACCGTCGCCGCCGTGCTCACCGAACGCACCAGGGCCGTGATCGCCGTCGACCAGGGCGGCGTCCCGGTCGACCTGGACGCGATCCGGGCACTGGTCGAGCCGCGCGGCGCCACCGTCGTCGAGGACGCCGCCTGCGGCGCAGGCTCCGTCTACCGCGGCCGCCCGGTCGGCGCCGGCGCCGAGATCGCCGCCTACTCCTTCCACCCGCGCAAGCTCCTCACCACCGGCGAGGGCGGCATGGTCACCTGCCACGACGCCGAACTCGCCGCCCGCCTGCGCCGGCTGCGCGAGCACGGGATGAGCGTCTCCGCCGCCGACCGGCACAGCGCCTCCGGCGGCGCGGCCGTCGTCGAGACCTACGACGAGATCGGCTTCAACCACCGGATGACCGACATCCAGGCCGCCGTCGGCCTGGTCCAGCTCGGCAAGCTGCCCGCCATGGTCGCCCGGCGGCGCGAACTCGCCGAGCGCTACCGCACCCTGCTCGGCCCGCTCGCCGGACGGCTGGTCGCCGACCCGGCCCACGGCACCGGCAACTACCAGTCCTGCTGGCTGCTGCTGCCCGACGGCGCCCCCGACCGCACCGAGGTGCTCGCCCGGCTCGCCGGCGCGGGCGTCTTCGCCCGGCGCGGCATCATGGCCGCCCACCTGGAGGCCCCGTACAAGGGGACCGCCCGGGTGCCGCTGCCCGCCACCGAGCTGATCACCCACCGCTCGCTGGTCCTGCCGCTGTTCCACACCCTCACCGAGCAGCAGCAGGACACCGTCGCCGCGGCCCTCCGGGAGGCCGTCGGGTGACGTCGATCCGGCACCTCGGGCACGCCGGCTTCGCGGTCGAGCACGCCGGCCTGCGGCTGCTGATCGACCCGTGGTTCCACCCGGCGTTCCTGGACGCCTGGTTCCCGTACCCGGACAACCGGCACCTGCTGCCCGAGGTCCTCGCCGGCCGCTGGGACTTCCTCTACGTCTCGCACACCCACGAGGACCACTTCGACGAGCGGCTGCTGGTGCAGCTCCCGCGGGACACCACCGTGCTCGTCCCGCGCTACCGCACCCGCTCGCTGCAGCGCCGGCTCGCCGCGCTCGGCTTCACCCGGCAGGTGCTGCTCGGCCACCGGGAGATCCACCGGCTCGGCCCCGACGCCACCGCCACCATGCTGCTCGACACCAGCCACAAGGAGGACAGCGGCCTGCTGCTCGACCTCGGGGATCTGCGCTTCCTCGACCTCAACGACTGCAACCCGCCGCTGTCCGACCTGCCCGACGGCGTCGACCTGCTGGCCGCCCAGTACTCCGGTGCCATGTGGTACCCCAACGCCTACGACTACCCGCCGGCGGTGATGGCCGAGAAGACCGCCGCCGTCCGCGCCGGTCTGATGGACAGCCTGGTCCGCAAGGTCCGCCTCACCGGCGCCCGCAGCTACCTGCCCTCCGCCGGGCCCGCCTGCTTCCTCGACCCCGAGCTCGACCGCTTCAACGACCGCGAGCGGACGATCTTCCCGCACTGGGAGGACGTCGCCGCCGGCTTCGCCGCCGCCTGCCCCGGCACCGCCGTCGTCCGCACCGCCCCCGGCGACACCGTCCCCGGCGACACCGTCGACGGCCCCGCCCCGCCCGGCCGCTGGCTCACCGACCCGGCCGGCTACCTCGCCGACTACCGCGAACGCCGCCGCGGTGAATGGCAGGCCTACCACCACGGCGCCGCCGAACCGCCCACCGCCGCCGAGGTCGACGCCCACTTCGACCGCCTCCGCCGGCTCAACCGCCCGCTGCTCGCCGACTACCGCGCAGGACTCGCCCTGGAGGCCGGCGGCGAGGCCTGGCGAATACCCCTGGGCGACCTCGCCGCCCGGGTCGACCTGGAGGACGACCCGGTCGACCCGGCCTACACCATCCGCGTCCCGCCGCGCGCCCTGCGGGCCGTCCTCGACGGCCGGGCCGGCTGGGAGGAGGCCCTGCTCTCCATGCGCCTCGCCCTGCACCGCGACCCGGACGTCTTCGACCTCACCCTGCTCTCCCTGCTGCGCTACGGCCACCAGCCCGCCCAGACCCGCCGGCTGGTCCGCGAACGCGGGGCCTTCGGCGAGACCGTCCGGCGCGACGGCCTCGTCCTGCAGCGCTGGTGCCCGCACGCCGGCGAGGACCTGAGCCACGCCCTGATCGCCGACGGAGTCGTCGAGTGCCCCCGCCACCACTGGCGCTGGAGCACCGAGACCGGCGCCTGCCTCTCCGGCGGCAGCCTCCCGCTGCGCGTCGGACCCGAGCCCGCCGCATCCGGGCCCGCACCGCCGACCGGGCCCGTGCCCGCACTGTCCACCGAACCCGCCGAGGGGCGTATCCCATGACCGACATCCCGCTCGTCGACCTGCACGCCGCCCACGCCGAGGTCGCCGAGGAGGTCCGCACGGGCTTCGACGCCGTGCTCGCGAGCGGCGCCTACATCAAGGGCCCCGACGTGGCCGCCTTCGAGGCCGAGTACGCCGCCTTCTCCGGCGTGAGGCACACGGTCGGCACCGCCAACGGCACCGACGCCCTCGAACTCGCCCTGCGCGCCCTCGGCCTGCCGCCCGGCGGCGGCGCCGTGCTGCCCGCCAACACCTTCGTCGCCACCGCCGAGGCCGTCGTCCGCGCCGGACTGCGGCCCGTCCTGGTCGACGTCGACCCCGAGCACCTGCTCATCGACCCGGCCGCGGCCGCCGACGCGCTGCCCGGTGCAGCCGTGCTGGTGCCCGTCCACCTCAACGGCCAACTCGCCCCCATGGCACCGCTGCTGGAGATCGCCGACGGCCTCCCGGTGGTCGAGGACGCCGCACAGTCCCAGGGGGCCCGGCAGGACGGCCGCGCCTCCGGCTCCTGGGGCCGGATCGCCGCAACCAGCTTCTACCCCGGCAAGAACCTCGGCGCCTACGGCGACGCCGGCGCCGTCACCACCGACGACGACGAACTCGCCGCCGCCGTCCGGCTGATCGGCGACCACGGCTCCGGCCGCAAGTACGTCCACGAGCGGTTCGGCTTCAACTCCCGGATGGACACCCTGCAGGCCGTCGTGCTGCGCGCCAAGCTGCGCCGGCTGCCCGCCTGGAACGAGGCCCGCCGCGCCGCCGCCGCCCGCTACGACGAGCTGCTCGGCGGCCTCGACGGCGTCGTCCTGCCGCGCACCCTGCCCGGCAACGAGCACGTCTGGCACCTGTACGCCGTCCGGGTGGAGCGCGGGCGCGACGCCGTCCTCGCCGACCTGCACGCGGCCGGGATCGGCGCCGGGGTGCACTACCCGGTGCCCGTCCACCTGCAGCCCGCCTTCCGCGGCCTCGGGCATGCCGAGGGCGCCTTCCCGGTCGCCGAGAAGGCCGCGGAACAGCTGCTCACCCTGCCGCTCTTCCCGCAGATCACCGAGGGCCAGCAGACCCGGGTGGCGGAGGTCCTGGCCAAGGCCGTCCGCCGCTGACGGTCCGGCGGCGGCCCTCCGCGGCGGCCCTGCCGGTACGGGAGTGACGCCCCTGGTCTCCAGGGGTGTCCCTTCCCCTACGCTGGTGCCCGCAACAGTGCAGCAGCCAGTGGGGGAGCCCTGATGACGACAGGTCGGCCCGGCGCCGCCGCCGCGCCTAACTCGGCGTACGCGGGCCAGGTGGTGCAGTTCCCGGACCCGATCCGGGCCGAGAAGCACCCGGCCGGTGTCCGCGTGGACGAATACGGTTTCCCGGACTTCGGGCCGTACGCCGTTGCGGCCGCCGAGGTCGCCGACCCGCCCGAGGGCTTCGGCGTGGACGAACTGAGACTGACCGACTACGTCTCCGCCAACGCCGCCCTCTACACCCAGGGCCACGAACTCTGGGCCGACCTGCCCACCGCCGTGGCGACCCCGCCCGGCTGGACGTGGCACCACGCGGTCGGGAAGGCCGCGCCCGGCTGGCGGCGGATGGAACTCGTCCCCGTCGAGGTCAAGGCGCTGCTGCGGCACCACGGCGGCCTCGCCCGCTCCTCCGCCGACCACGCCCGCCGCGGCACCCGCCCGCTCCAGGAGCGCCGGCCGGTGCACTTCCCGCTGGCCATGGACGGCGGCGACCCGGTGACCGTCTCCGAGGACCTGGTGCAGCGGGCCGAACAGCGCCTCGGCCACCCGCTGCCCGGCGCCTACCGCAGCTTCCTCAAGGTCGCCGGCGGCCGCGGCCCGGCGGGCGTCGCCCTGGACGTCGACTGCGGCATGCTCCTCGACCAGCCGTTCCTGACGCTGAGTGAGGAGTACGGCGTGCACGACCTGGTGTACGCCAACAAGTGCCTGCGCGACCACCTCACCAAGGACTACCTGGGCATCGCGTACGTCCAGGGCGGCGTGCTCGCGATCAAGGTGCGCGGCGAGCGGACGGGTTCGGTCTGGTTCTGCCCGTACGACGACGCGCGCGACAGCGGCGGCGCCGAGCCGCCGGAGGAGAGGGTGGCGCGGCTGCTGCTGCCCTGCGGGGAGAGCTTCGACGCGTTCCTGCTCCGGCTGGCGGGCAGCCCGCCCGAGCTGGAGACGGTCGCGGAGCTGATGGTGGACGGCGGGTTCGCCCGGGCCGTCCCGGTGAACTGAGCAACGGAGGGGTGAGCCGGGCGTGGTGACGTACGCGCAGGCGCAGGAGATCGCCGAGGACTGGATCAACGCCGGCGTGCCGCGCTCCGGGCAGCGCGAGGTACGGGTGCGGGAGTTCGACCTGGGCTTCGTCTGCTGGGCGGTGGAGAAGGCCGACGACGAGCCGTCGGACGGCAGCGAGGTGCGGCTGGTGATCGCCCGGGACAGCGGGGCGAGCACGCTCTGGCCGCCGCTGCCCGTCAACGAGGTGGTCCGTCAGTACGAGGAGGCCTACGGGGGCCGCGCGGAGCCCAACCCGGCGGGCGCGGCCCGCCCGGTGCCCGGCGCCGTCGAGGCGACCTCCTTCCTGCTCAGCCCCCCGCAGTGGCTGCAGGAGGCGGGTGCCGCGGCGATCGCCGCCGAGAACGCCAGGCTCGGCCCGCCCGACGGCGGGACGTCCGGGGGCGGGGCGCCCGCCGCCGAACCCGCGGCCGCCCCGGCGCTGCAGACCATGCCGCCCGTCTCCGACCGGCCGGCCGGCGACGCGCCCACCATGCTGGCCCCGCCCTCCCGGGCGGACGCCTTCCCCGGCGACCGGGCCGCCGCGCCGCAGGCCCCGCCCGGGTCGGAGGGCCTGACCGTGCCGATGCCCGTCCCGGCCCCGGCCGGCTCGGAGGGGCTCACCGTGCCGATGCCGGTCGGCGCCCCGCCGGCCGCCACCGTGGCGATGCCCGAGGGCTTCGCCTTCGACGCGCCGCCCGCCGCGGCGCCCCCGATGCCGCCGTCGCCGCCGCCCGCATCGCCGCCGTTCCCCGGCCCGGGCACGCCCTCGGCCGGCACACCCGTCCCGCCGCCGGCCGTCGAGCACGCCCCGACCATGCTGGCCACCCCCGGCCAGGTGCCCCCGCCACCGCCCGGCCCCGGTGCGCCCGGCCCGGCCATCGAGTACGCCCCGACCATGCTGGCCTCCGACGGCCCGCCCGGACTGATGGGCCTGCCCGGTGCCCCCGGTGCCCCCGGTGCGCCCGGCCCCGCCGCGCCCGGGGTGCAGCTCGGCCGTTCCGGCCCGTCCGCCCCGCCGCCGCCCCCGCCCGCGGAGCTGCGCGGCGGCGCGGGCGGTCCGGGCTCGGCCGCGGGCACCGGCCGCTCGGCGCAGTCGGCCCCGCCGCCGCCCCCGCCCGCCGAGCTGCGCGGAGACGCCGGCCCGGCCGCGGGCGCCGCCGGCCGATCCGCGCCGGGCACGCCGCCCCCGCCCGCCCCGGCCTCCCTCGCCCAGGGCGGCCCGGCGGCCCCGTCGCCGTCCCCGGCCGCACCCGACGCGGCAGGTGTGGCGTACGCCGCCACCCAGCTGGCGCACGCCGTCGACCTGCCCGGCGGCCCGGGTGCGCCCGCGGCACCGGCGCCCGGCCCGGCGATGCCCCCGCCGCCGGTCGGCATGGCCCCCGTCCCGGGCCCGCCGCCGCCCGGATACGGCTACCCGGGGGCCGGTCCGGTCAATGCCCCGCCGGCGATTCCCGCCCCGGCGCCGCAGGCCGCGCCCGTGGCACCGCCGCCGCCCGCCGGCGGCGTCCCCACCATCGGCCCGGGCACCCAGGCCGTGATCAGCTACCGCCGCCCCGACGGCTCCGAGCAGTCGCTGGTCATGGCCAGCGAGCCCGGCACCCCGCACCCGGAGTGGAAGGCCCTGCAGGAGATGCGCCGCCTCGGCGTGCCGCCGGACCAGGTCCTGGAGTTCCACACCGAGCTGGAGCTGTGCGACCTGCCGGGCGGCTACTGCGCCCGGATGGTGAAGTCCTCCTGGCCGAACGTGCGGATCACCCACACCGTCCCGTACGGCCGCGACCGGCAGGCCCGGCAGGGCGGCATGGCGATGCTGCTCGACCATCTGGACCAGCTGCACCAGCTGGCCGCGGCCCCCAAGCGGCCCCGGCCGGTGCAGGCGCCGCTGCCGCCGCCGGGCACCGTCCCGCAGCTGCCGCCGCTCCCGCCCCAGCAGCTGGCGGGCGAGCTCGGCCAGGCCTTCGGGCCCGCGGTGTTCCGCTTCGAGCAGCGCGCGGTCTCCCGCCAGGGCGTGCCCGAGGCGGTCGCCCAGACGCTGATGTGGGCCGGCCTGCCGCGCGAGTTCCCGCCGTTCTTCTGGGCACAGGCGCAGGAGGGCCGGCCGATCCCGACGCTCGCCGAGCTCGCGGCCGAGCGCGGCCGCCCGGCCGCCCCGGACTTCGGCGGCTACCTGGTGCTCGGCAACGACTACGGCCGGCAGCTGTGCGTGCAGTACGGCACCGCCGCGGTGGTCGCGGTCGACCTGGAGGGAACCGGCGAGCCGCCGCGCTTCGTCAACACCGGCGTGCCGGAGTTCGTCCGCAGCCTCGCCGTCCTCGGCCGGATGTGGCGGCTCAGGTACGGCCTGACGCCGGAGCAGGCCGGTCGCTGGACGACCGACCTGCAGGCCCAGCTGCTGGCGGTCGATCCGGCGGCGCTGCACACCCCCGAGGGCTGGTGGGCGGTGCTCCTGGAGCAGTTCTGGGACGGTCTGATGTAGCGGACCGGGGGCGGGCCGCGGGGCCCGCCCCCGGCCTCGCCTTGTTGGGCTTTCGACCGTATCTGCGCAAAATAGGTCAAGTGGGCTCCCACTGGGACGCCCTCGAACGGACACACACCCAAGCACGAGGGGAAGAGCCGATGAGCGATGCCGTCTCCCAGCACGGCTTCACGGTTGCCCGCCGCGGTTACGCCATGGAGCAGGTCGACGCGACCCTCCAGGCGCTGACCGCCGACCGCGACGAGGCATGGGAGCGGCTCAGCGTGCTCGGGTCGGGCCTGCGCGAGATGGAGAAGCGGCTCGCCGACATCCGCCAGGCCAAGGAGGACGCCCCCGAGCCCGACTACGGCCGGCTCAGCGCCCAGGCCGGTGCCCTCATGCTGATCGCCGAGAACGAGACCGCCGCCGTCCGGGACAACGCCGCCCGCGACGCCGAGCAGGCCAAGGCGGACGCCGAGCAGGCCGGCCGGGCCGCCGCCCGCTCCGCCGAGACGTACTCCGCCACCGTCCGCGGCGAGGCCGAGCAGGCCGCCCGCGAGACCGAGGACCGCAGCCGCGCCGAGGCCGAGTCGCTGATCGCCCACGCGGAGCAGGACGCCCGGACCACCCGCGACACCGCCACCGCCGACGCCGCCCGCACCCGGGTCGCCGCCGCGGAGGCCGAGGAGCGCGCCGAGGCCAAGCTGGCCGAGCTGCGCCGCCGCTCCGACGAGATGTTCGCCGAGGCCGAGGCGGAGGCGGACGCCGCGGAGGCGAAGATCACCGCCGGTGCCGAGCGCCGGCTGCGGGAGGCCGAGCAGCACCGCGAGGCCGTCCTCGCCGAGATCCGCACCATCGAGGGCAACGCCCAGAAGCGGGCCGAGGAGGTGCTCTCCGCCGCCCGGCGCAAGGCCGAGAACATCCGCTCGAACAGCGAGAGCGACCAGGCCGACTTCGCCGACCGGCACGCCGAGATGCAGGAGCGCCTCGACACCGTCAAGAAGACGCTGGCCGAGCTCACCGGCACGGCCCTCGGCAGCATCGAGCCCGGCAGCCGCCCCGCCGCCCTGGAGGCCGCGGCCAAGGACGCCAACGAGCCCGAGCTCACCCTCGACCTGCTGCTGAAGAAGCCCTCGGCCGAGCCCGCCGCCCCGGCCGCCGAGGAGGCCGCCCCCGCCGAGGCGGCCCCGGCCGCCGATGCGGAGACCGAACCCGAGGCCGGGGCCGAGCCGAAGATCGTCCCCAAGATCGTCATCGTGGACGACGGCATCGACCACGACACCCGCCCCAACCGCGTCACCCGCCGCGGCTGACCGCCCCCGCGTCGTTCGGGGCTACAGCACCTCGACGGCCGCCCCCGTCAGTCGGCGGCGGCAGTCCAGGACGTACCGCGCGTGGGCGGTGATGTCCTCGTAGTCGAACTCGTCATGGTCGGCCAGCAGGACCACGGCGTCGGCCGCGGCCAGTTCTTCGGGGGTGGCCTCGACGCGGTGGACGGTGGCCAGCGGGTCGCCCTCGTGGTCGGGGGCGGCGACGCGCTGGCCGGGGACGGTGGGTTCGGCGACGTGGACGCCGGCGACCACGTGCGGGTCGGCGGCGCGGACCTCGGCACCCATCCTGGTCAGCAGTTCGACGACCCGGGCGGCGGGGGTCTCGCGGGCGTCGCCGGTGTTCGCCTTGTAGGCGAGGCCGAGGACGAGGACCCGGGAGCCGTTGACCGAGCGCTGCCGGTCGTTGAGCGCCTCGGTGAGCCGCCGCACCACGTAGTCGGGCATGTGGCTGTTGACGTCGTTGGCCAGCTCGACGAAGCGGAACGACCGGCCGAGGGCGCGCTCCACCCGCCAGGACAGGTAGGAGGGGTCGATCGGCAGGCAGTGCCCGCCGACGCCCGGGCCCGGGGTGAACCGCAGGTAGCCGAAGGGCTTGGTGGAGGCCGCGTCGATGGCCTCCCAGACGTCGATGCCGAGGTCGTGGGCGAACATCGCCAGCTCGTTGACCAGCGCGATGTTCACGTGCCGGAAGGTGTTCTCCAGCAGCTTGGTCAGCTCGGCCTCCTTGCAGGAGGAGACCGGCACGGTGCGCTCCACCAGCTGCCCGTAGAAGGCGTCGACCGCCGCCAGGCCCTCGGGCGTGGTGCCGGAGACCACCTTCGGGGTGTTCTCCAGCTTCCACTGCGGGTTGCCGGGGTCGATCCGCTCGGGGGAGTAGCCGAGGTGGAAGTCGGCGCCGGCCCGCAGCCCGGAGCCCTGCTCCAGCAGCGGGGCGAGCAGCTCCTCGGTGGTGCCGGGGTAGGTGGTGGACTCCAGGACGACGGTGGCGCCGGGCCGCAGGTGGCTCGCGAGCAGCCGGGCGGAGGCCTCGATGTAGGAGAGGTCGGGGACGCCGTCGCGCAGCGGGGTGGGCACGGTGATCACGGCGATGTCGAAGCCGGCGACGTCCGCCGGGTCGGCCGAGGGCAGGTAGGCGCCGCTGTCGAGCAGGGGCTGCAGCCGCCCGCCGGGGATGTCCTCCACGTACGACTCGCCGACCGCGAGCCGCTTGATGCGCCGCTCGTCGACGTCGTACCCGACCACCGAGTGCCCGACCTCGGCGGCCCGGACGGCCAGCGGCAGGCCGACGTAGCCCTGCCCTGCGATGACCACGCGCATGACGAAGTACCCCCTCCATCGCGGCGGTGCGCACACCCCCTGCGGGGCGGGCCCACACCTTCTTCACACGAGGGTACGGAGACCGGACCCGCGTGCGGGCGGCTTCGCGCAAACGCGTGCGGTCCGGTACGGGCGGGCCGTCCACGGTCCGTACACCGCAGGAAGGGCGAGGCCCGGGCCGCCCCTCACAGGCTGCCCGGGCCTCCACAACTGCCGGCCGCCCCCACCCAGGGCCGTCCGGCCTTCGCACTCCCGACCCCCATCGGGCTGCGACGGCGCCGCTGCAGCCATCCCCCACGGTTGGGTGCGGCGGGCACGGCAACCATCCTGCGCGGTGTCCATGGACGGGCAGTGACAGGAGTATGTCGAGTTCTTGACGTTCTGCCCTGCTGTGTGCCGCCCGCACCGGGTGCGACGCAGGCGTGCACGGGGGTACGGGAGGGCGCCGCGGCGTAGGCTGGACACCCCCGGGGCGTTTCGCGCACCGGGCCGTTCGCGTTGCCCGGACGACCGCTCGCCGGGCCACTCCAGCCGTGGAGCCAAGAAGCATGAGCCTGTCCGGACTGCTCGATGTCGTCGTACGGGATGCCGCCCTCGCCGAGGCGATCGAGGCGGCGGCCACGGGGCACAGGCAGCACCTCGACCTGGTCGGCCCGCCGGCGGCCCGGCCGTTCGCGATCGCGGCGCTTGCCCGGTCGCTGGCGGCGAAGGCCGGCGAGCGCGGCCGTCCCGTCCTGGCCGTGACCGCCACCGGCCGGGAGGCGGAGGACCTTGCGGCGAGCCTGCGTTCGCTGCTGCCCGCCGACGCGGTCGCCGAGTTCCCGGCCTGGGAGACCCTGCCGCACGAGCGGCTGTCGCCGCGCTCCGACACCGTCGGCCGCCGTCTGGCGGTGCTGCGCCGGATCGTCCACCCGCGGGCGGACGACGCGGCGGCCGGGCCGGTGCAGGTGATCGTGGCGCCCGTCCGCTCGGTGCTGCAGCCGCAGGTGAAGGGGCTGGCCGAGCTGGAGCCGGTGGCGCTGCAGCGCGGCGAGCAGCACGACCTGGACGCCGTCGCGCACCGGCTGGCCGCGGCCGCCTACGCCCGGGTCGAACTGGTCGAGAAGCGCGGCGAGTTCGCCGTGCGCGGCGGCATCCTGGACGTCTTCCCGCCGACCGAGGAGCACCCGCTGCGGGTGGAGTTCTGGGGCGACGACGTCGAGGAGATCCGCTACTTCAAGGTCGCCGACCAGCGTTCGCTGGAGATCGCCCAGCACGGCCTGTGGGCGCCGCCCTGCCGGGAGCTGCTGCTCACCGACGAGGTGCGGGCGCGGGCCGCGGAGCTCGCCGCGCAGCACCCCGGCCTCGCCGAGATCCTGGACAGGATCGCCGAGGGGATCGCGGTCGAGGGCATGGAGTCGCTGGCCCCCGTGCTGGTCGACGACATGGAGCTGCTGCTGGACGTGCTGCCGCAGGGCTCGATCGCGGTGGTCTGCGACCCGGAGCGGGTCCGCACCCGGGCGGCCGACCTGGTGGCGACCAGCCAGGAGTTCCTGCAGGCGTCCTGGGTGGCCGCGGCGGCGGGCGGCGACCGGCCGATCGACGTCGAGGAGATCGACGTCTCGGCGGCCTCGCTGTGGTCGCTCGCGGACGTGCGCGAGCACGCGGCGGAGGTCGGGCTGCCCTGGTGGTCGGTCAGCCCGTTCGCCACCAGCGACTCCACGGTGAGCGAGATTCTGGAGTTCGACGCGGACACCCTGACGCTGGGCATGCACGCCGTCGAGGCGTACCGCGGCGACACCGCCCGCGCCATCGCCGACGCCAAGGAGCGGCTGAACGCCGACTGGCGGGTCGTCATGGTGACGGAGGGCCACGGCCCGGCCGCCCGGCTGGCCGAGGTGCTCTCCGGCGAGGGCATTCCCGCCCGGCTGGTCGCCGACCTCGCCGAGGCGCCGACCCGGGACGTCGTGTACGTCTCCTGCGGCTCGATCGAGCACGGCTTCGTCGACGAGGCGCTGAAGCTGACCGTCGTCACCGAGACCGACCTGTCCGGCCAGAAGTCCTCCACCAAGGACATGCGGCGGATGCCGTCCCGCCGCCGCAACGCCATCGACCCGCTGGCGCTGGTGGCCGGCGACTACGTGGTGCACGAGCAGCACGGCGTCGGCAAGTACGTGGAGATGGTGCAGCGCACCGTGCAGGGCGCCACCCGCGAGTACCTGGTGCTGGAGTACGCGCCGGCCAAGCGCGGCCACCCCGGCGACCGGCTGTTCGTGCCGAGCGACCAGCTCGACCAGGTCACCAAGTACGTCGGCGGCGAGGCGCCCACCCTGCACCGGCTCGGCGGCGCGGACTGGGCGAAGACCAAGCAGCGGGCCAAGAAGGCGGTCAAGGAGATCGCCGCCGACCTGATCAAGCTGTACTCGGCGCGGATGGCCGCCCCCGGCCACGCCTTCGGCCCGGACTCCCCGTGGCAGCGCGAGCTGGAGGACGCCTTCCCGTACGCGGAGACGCCCGACCAGCTGACCACCATCGGCGAGGTCAAGGCGGACATGGAGAAGTCCGTCCCGATGGACAGGCTGATCTGCGGCGACGTCGGCTACGGCAAGACCGAGATCGCGGTGCGGGCGGCCTTCAAGGCGGTGCAGGACGGCAAGCAGGTCGCGGTGCTGGTGCCGACCACGCTGCTCGTCCAGCAGCACTTCTCGACCTTCGCCGAGCGGTACGCCAACTTCCCGGTCGTGGTGAAGGCGCTCTCCCGGTTCCAGACCGACGCCGAGGCGAAGGCCGTGCTGGAGGGGCTCTTCGAGGGCTCGGTGGACGTGGTCATCGGCACCCACCGGCTGTTCTCCTCGGAGACCCGCTTCAAGGACCTCGGCCTGGTCATCGTCGACGAGGAGCAGCGCTTCGGCGTCGAGCACAAGGAGCAGCTGAAGAAGCTGCGCGCCAACGTCGACGTGCTGACCATGTCGGCGACGCCGATCCCGCGCACCCTGGAGATGGCGGTCACCGGCATCCGCGAGATGTCCACCATCACCACCCCGCCGGAGGAGCGGCACCCGGTGCTGACCTTCGTCGGCCCGTACGACGAGAAGCAGATCGCGGCCGCCGTCCGGCGTGAACTCCTGCGCGAGGGCCAGGTGTTCTACATCCACAACCGGGTCGAGTCGATCGACAAGGCGGCCGCCCGGCTGAAGGACCTCGTCCCCGAGGCGCGGGTCGCCACCGCGCACGGCCAGATGGGCGAGACCCAGCTGGAGAAGGTCGTCGTCGACTTCTGGGAGAAGGAGTTCGACGTCCTGGTGTCGACGACGATCGTCGAGTCCGGCATCGACATCTCCAACGCCAACACCCTGATCGTGGAGCGCGGCGACACCTTCGGCCTCTCCCAGCTGCACCAGCTGCGCGGACGCGTCGGCCGCGGCCGCGAGCGCGGCTACGCCTACATGCTGTACCCGCCGGAGAAGCCGCTCACCGAGACCGCCCACGAGCGCCTCGCCACCATCGCCCAGCACACCGAGATGGGCGCCGGCATGTACGTCGCCATGAAGGACCTGGAGATCCGCGGCGCCGGCAACCTGCTCGGCGGCGAGCAGTCCGGCCACATCGCGGGCGTCGGCTTCGACCTCTACATGCGGATGGTCGGCGAGGCCGTGGCCGAGTTCCGGGAGTCGCTGGAGGGCGGCGGCGAGCCGGAGGAGGAGCCGCTGGAGGTGAAGATCGAGCTGCCGGTCGACGCCCATGTGCCGCACGACTACGCGCCGGGCGAGCGGCTGCGCCTCCAGGCGTACCGCTCGATCGCGGCGGTCAACTCGGAGGAGGACATCGTCCACGTCCGGGAGGAGCTCACGGACCGCTACGGCAAGCTGCCCGAGCCGGTGGAGAACCTGCTGATGGTGGCGGGCCTGCGGCTGTACGCGCGGCGCTGCGGCGTCGGCGACATCACCCTGCAGGGCAACTTCGTCCGCTTCGGCCCGGTGGAGCTCCGCGAGTCGCAGCAGCTGCGGCTGGGCCGCCTCTACCCGCGCACCCAGGTGAAGGCGGCCACCTCCCAGCTGCTGGTGCCCCGCCCGGTGAGCGGCGGCCGGATCGGCGGCAAGCCGCTGCTCGGACGCGAACTCCTCGCCTGGAGCACCGAGTTCCTCACCACCATGTTCGACGACCTGGCGGGGGCGCGCAGGTAGCGCCCCCGGCTCCGTCCGGCGGTCTCGGGTCAGGTGCCCGAGGCCGCCCTTTTTGGTCTCCGTGCGAGTGCTCCGCGACCGGTGCGCCGCGGGAGCAGCACCGGTCAGGCGAGCTTCCACTGGCCGGTCTGGTCGGCCATGCCGCTGTCGAGGGTGAACTGGACCTTGTCGAGGACGGCGTCCTTGGGGACCTCGAAGGTCAGGAAGCCGAGGCCGCTCTCGCCGGGGGCGATGTTCACCGAGCCGGAGAAGCCCTGGCCGGCCTTGGTGTCGTAGAGGCCGGTGCCGTACGACTGGCCCTGGTTGTCCAGCAGCTTGGCGCTGTTGGACGGGGCGTCGCTGTAGGCCTTGCCGGTGGCCTTGATCCGGAACTGGACGGCGACGAAGCGCTTGCCGTCGGCCGGCTTGCTGAACTCGTCCTCGCCCTCGGCGTTGTCGACGATCTTGACCACGGTGACGTCGGCGGTGCCGTTCTTCTCGTAGCCCTTGAGCGCGATGGTGTCGCCGACCTTGGCGGGGGCCGGGGCGCCCTGCTTGGCGCCGCCGGAGGCGGCCGGCGCGCTGGAAGCGGGCTTCTTCGCCTCGGTGGAGACCGAGGAGTCGCCGGTGTTGCAGGCGGTGGCGCCGAGCGCGACCAGCGAGGCGGCGAGCAGGGCGGCGGCGGAGCGGCGGACGGTGCTGCGGGCGGCGGTGCTGGCCATGACGTGAACTCCCAAGTGAGTCGGGTGGATTCGCCTCGGCATCCGGCCGTTTCGGCGATGACCCGATCAGACCATGTGGCTGTGAACCATGTCAACAGTGATTCAAGAAACCTCTCTGTTCACATGTGAACGAAGGCGGGTGGCGCATGGCTATGCTGGGCGGTCACACGGGCCGCCGGGCCGCGGCCACCCGCGGCCGACCCGCGCGCCGCCGTCACCGACCGAGGAGCCCCGATGCCGGACCGTCCCGAGGTGACCGCCGTCGAGATCGCCCGACTGGCCGGCGTCGGCCGGGCCGCCGTCAGCAACTGGCGCCGCCGGCACGCCGACTTCCCCCAGCCCTCCGGCGGCACCGACAGCAGCCCGGCCTTCCGGCTCGACCAGGTCGAGGGCTGGCTGCGTGCCCAGGGCAAGATCGCCGAACTGCCGGTGCTGGAGCGTGCCCACCGCCAGCTGGAGACCCTGCGCGAACCGGACGGCCACCCCGCCGCCCCGCTCGTCGCCGCCGGCGCCGTCCTGCTGCTGCTCCACCGCGAGCCGTCCGCCCGGACCGACCTGCGCGACGAACCCGACACCCGGCTCGCCGGCGCGCTGCCCCGGCTGCTGCACCGCACCGCGCACGGCGTCCTCGGCCCCGAGGGCGCCGCCCTCCTCGGCCTGCCCGCCCTCGCCGGCGCCACCTTCCTCGACCTCGTCCGGCTGCTCGTCCGCCTCGCCGACGAGCACGGCCCGGCCGGTGCGTACGAGCAACTGCTCGCCCGGCACGCCGAGGGCGGGCCCCGGCAGCTCGCCACCACCCCGCCGGAGGCCGCCGCACTCCTCGCCGACCTGGCCGGCCCCTGCGGGAGCGTCCTCGACCCGGCCTGCGGCCTCGGCGCCCTGCTGCTCGCCGCCGGCCCGTCCGCCGCCCGCCACGGCCAGGACCTCGACCCCGTGCACACCGCCCTCGCCCTGCTCCGGCTGGCCCTGCACACCCCGCCCACCGCACCGGCCCCGCTCGCCCTCGCCCTCCGCCCCGGCGACTCGCTGCGCGCCGACGCCCACCCCGGCCTGGCCGCCGACGCCGTGCTCTGCCAGCCGCCGTACAACGAGCGCGACTGGGGCCACGACGAGCTGCAGTACGACTCGCGGTGGCCGAGCGGCCTCGTCCCTGCGCGCGGCGAGTCCGAACTCGCCTGGGTGCTGCACTGCCTGGCGCACACCCGCCCCGGCGGCCTCGCCGCCCTGCTGCTGCCGCCCACCGTCGCCGCACGCCGCGCCGGCCGCCGCATCCGGGCCGAACTCGTCCGCTCCGGCACGCTGCGCGCCGTCGTGGCACTGCCTGCGGGCGCCGCCCCGCCGTACGGCGTCCCGCTGCACCTGTGGCTGCTGCGCGGGCCCCGGCCCGGCGACGACTTCCGCCGGGTGCTGCTGCTGGACGCCGCCGCGGCCCACCCCGCCGCCGAGGGCGGCCGCGACCGGGTCGACTGGCCGGCCCTGCACCGCACCGTCCTCGACACCTGGCGGGCCTTCGACACCGCCGCCCGGGACGGCGGCCCGCTGCCCGCCGACCGTCCCGGCGTGCACCGCGCCGTACCCGCCCTCGACCTGCTCGACGACGAGACCGACCTCTCCCCGGCCCGCCACCTGCCCGCCGCCGCCCCGGACGGCGGCGCCGCCGCCCTGCTGCACCTGCAGGCCCGGCTCGCCGAGCTGCTCGCCGGCCCGGCCGACCCGGCCGCCGCCCTGCCCGCCGTCGCCGACGCCCCCGCGCCGGCCGGCCCGCCGACGGTGACGGTCGGCGAACTCGCCCGCGCCGGCGCCCTGGAGGTGCACTCCAGCGGCCAGGGGCCCGCCCTGCGGCCGGCGGTGACGGCCCGTCCGGCATCCCCGTCCTCACCGACCAGGACCTGCTGGCCGGCACCGCGCCGAGCGCCGCCGCGGCGGCCGGCGACACCGCCCTCACCACCCGCCCCGGCGACGTCCTCGCCCCCGCCCTCGGCGGCGGCACCGCCCGCGTCGTCCGGGCCGGCGGCCCGCTCGACGGCGTCGCCCTCGGCCCCCGCCTGCACCTGCTGCGCCCGGACCCGGCCCAGCTCGACCCCGACTTCCTGGCCGGCGTGCTGCGCGCCACCGGCAGCGCCCGCCGCGCCAGCAGCTACGCCTCCACCACCACCCGGCTGGACGTCCGCCGGGTGGAGCTGCCCCGCGTCCCGCCCGGCCGCCAGCACGAACTCGGCGCGGCCTTCCGGCGGATCGCCGACTTCGAGGCCGCCCTGGACCAGGCCGCCGCCCTCGGCCGCGCCCTCGCCCAGGGCCTCACCGACGGCCTGGCAGCAGGCGCGGTGACGGAGCGTTAGAGCGGACCCGGACGCCCGGGGCGGCCCCGGTCGTGCCCCGGCGAACCGTCCCGGCGGCGTCCGGGCGGCGTCCGGGCGGAAAGGCTCTGCTCCGCCGGGCGGTGTGGCGGTACGGTGTGCGACACACCCTCGATCACGCACAGGAGCGCGCATGTCCGGCCCCCTGTACGCGCAGTCCGGCCGCACCGCCGGAGGCCCGTTCAGCCTGCTGCACAGGATTCTCGTCTGCCTGGTGCCGCTCCTGACCTTCGGTCTGCTCGGCATGCTGCCCTCGGTGCTGCTCGCGGCCCGCCGCCGCCGGGCGGTGGACGTGCTCGGCGCGGTGGTGTTCGGGCTCGTCCAGCTGACCATGTACGTCGTGCTCGGCCTCTCGCCGAAGGACACCACCGGCACCTGGTACGCCGACGTCACCGGGCTGACCGCGATCCTGCTCTGGCTGGGGGCGCCCGCGCACTTCCTGGTCATGGACAGCCGGTCGATCTGGGGCACCCCCGCGGAGCCCGTCCAGGCCCACTGGCCCCCGCAGGGCCTGATCCTGCCGACGCAGTACCCGCCCGCGGCCCCCACGCCCCCCGCGCCCATGCCCGCCGTCCCGATGCCCTCCGGCCGGGTCCACCCCGGCCCGGTGCCCGCCGGGTACCCGGCGCAGCCGTATCCGCACGCCTACACGCCCGCCCCGGCCCAGCCCCCGGCGCCGAGCCCCGGCGCCCCCACCGTGCAGTCCGCGCCCGGCGCCGACGACCTCCAGCAGCTCGGTGAACTGCTGCGCCGTCAGGCCGGGGACGGCCGCCCGTGACCGCCGCCAGGGTGGTCGACGGCCGCTACCGGCTGACCGAGAAGATCGGGCACGGCGGCATGGGCCAGGTCTGGGCCGGGCACGACCAGCGCCTCGACCGCCGGGTCGCCGTCAAGCTGCTCCGCACCGACCTGCTCGGCCCCGAGGACACCACCCGCAGCCGCGCCGACGAACTGCGCCGCCGCTTCCTGCGCGAGAGCCGTATCAGCGCCGCGCTCGACCACCCCGGCCTGGTCACGGTCTTCGACGCGGGCGCCGACGGCGCCGAGCTCTACCTCGTCATGCAGCGGGTGCCCGGCGTCAGCCTCGCCGACCTGCTCGCCGAGGACGGCCCGCTCACCGTCGACCGGGCGGCGGCCGCCGCGGCCCAGATCTGCTCCGCGCTCGCCGCCGTGCACGCCGTCCCGGTCGTCCACCGCGATCTGAAGCCCAGCAATGTGATGGTCCGTCCGGACGGCCGGACCGTGCTGCTCGACCTCGGCATCGCCACCGCCCTCGACCCCGACGCCACCCGGCTCACCCTGACCGGCACCCCGATCGGCAGCCCCGCCTACATGGCGCCCGAACAGGCCCTCGCCGCCGGCGTCGACCCGCGCAGCGACCTCTACGCGCTCGGCTGCCTGCTGCACGAGATGCTCACCGGCGACGCGCCGTTCACAGCCCCGACCGCCCTCGGTGTGCTGCGCCGGCACGTCGACGAGCCGCCGCCGCCACTGCGCGAGCTGCGTCCGGAGGTCCCGGCGGCGCTGGAGCGGCTCGTCCTCGACCTGCTCGCCAAGCAGCCCGCCGACCGCCCCGCCGACGCCCAGCAGGTGTACGCCTCGCTGCTTCCGCTGCTGCCCGCCCCGACCGCCGGGCCGCAGCCCCCGTACGGCGCGCTGCCCGACCCCGCCCGCCCGTACCGCCACCCGCACCAGCCGCAGCCCGCCCGCACGGCGGCGCCGGCCCCGCTGCGGGTGCGGCTGCCCGCCCCGGCACCGGCGGGCGACCCCGCCGCGGCCGACCACGCCCCCGTGCTGATGGCCGCCGTCCCGGCCGCCGCCGGGCCGCCGCACACCCCGGAGCCGAACCGCACCCCGGAGCCGGCCCGCGCACCCGAGCCGGCCGAGGACCTGACCGCCGCCTGCGCCCGGCTCTCCGACCTGGTGGCCGCCCGCCGCCACACCGAGGTGATCGGCCTGGCCGCCCGGCTGCTGCCCAGGGCCGCCGCCGAACTCGGCGAGGGCGCCCCGCTGCTGCACACCGTCCGGACGATCTACGCCCGGACGCTGCTGGAGGAGGGCCGCGCCCAGGACGCGCTCGCCGAGTACCGGCTGCTGGCCTCCGCCACCGCGGCCGAGCGCGGCCCGTACGATCCGGCGGCGCTCGACCACCGCTACCGGGCGGCGGGCTGTCTGGAGCGGCTCGGCCGTTCTGCGGAGGCCCTGGCCGAGTACCGGGCGCTGACCGCCGCACTGCCGCCCGACTCGGACCAGGCCCTGGAGGTCCGCGAGCGCACCGGGCGGCTGCTGACCTCCGCCGGCGACCACGACGCGGCCTGGCACACCCTGCTCGAACTCCTGCTGGACACCGAGCGCCGCCGCGGCCCGCACCACGCCGACGTCCGGCGGCTGCGCGCACTGCTCGACCGGATCGGCGCCCTGCGCACCGCGACCCCGCTGCCCGGCGCCACCCCGTCGGCGCCCGCGGCCGGCACACCGCCGTCCGGGACGTCCCGGCCCGACCCGCGGCTGTTCGGCCAGGCCGGCCCGCCGCCGACCCCGGTGCCCGGCAACCCGTACGCCACCGGCGGCTGAGGCACGGCGCACACGGGCCCGCGTGCGGGGTCTGGGCAAGGCGCGGACGGCTCCCTATTGTTCACTCCAGTCAGGAGAACCATCGGACGCCATACGCCGCACCCACCGCCCCGGGAGGCCCCACGTGATCCGCATCCGCTCCGCCCTCCGCCCGGCCCGCACGGCCGCCGGCGTCCTGCTCGCGGCCGCCGTGCTGTCCGCGTGCGGCGGCGCCCCGGTGCACCAGGGCGCGGCGGCGGTGGTGGGCGGCGAACGGATCCCGATCGCCGAGGTGCAGGCCAAGGTGACCGCGCTGCGGGACGCAACGGCGGCCGCCGCACCCGAGAACGCCCGGCCGGAGCAGGCCGGCCTGGTCCGCCGGACGGTCGCCGAACTCGTCCTGGACCGGGTGATCGCCCGCGCCCTCGCCGACCGCGGACTGTCCGTCTCCGAGGGGGAGATCGCCGAGGCCCGGCAGGCCGACGCGAAGATGCTCGGCGGGGACGCCGCGCTGGAGCGGCAGCTGCTGCTCCGCCAGGGCGTGGCCGCGGCCGACGTCCCGGTCTTCTACCGGCAGCAGATCGGCATCCGCAAGATCGCCGCGGCGGCCGGCCAGGACCCGCGCACCGAGCAGGGCGACGCGGTCGTCCGCAAGGCCCTCGCCGAGGCCGGCACCGCCCTCGGCGTCGAGGTCAACCCGCGCTACGGCCGCTGGGACCCGGAGCAGATCGCCCTGGTCGACGCCACCACCGACTGGCTGCCCCGGCGCCCCGCCGCCGGCTGACCGCCCGCACCGCCGCCGGCCCGCACCCCGCTCCCCGAGCGCGGCCGGGCAGCAGGCCGGGAACGGTAGGTTCGGGGGTGTGGAGACTCCGAAGCTGATCCTGCTGACCACCACCCACCGGGTCGCCCCCGGCCTGCTGTCCTGGCCGGCCTGGGAGGCCCTGCGCTCGGCCGGCCGGGTGCTGGCCGCCGACCCGGCGCACCCGCAGCTGCCCGCCGTCCGGCAGGCCGGGGTGGAGGTGGAGATCGTCGAGCGGACGTCCGCGCCGGCACTGGCCCGCCTGCTGGCCGGGGCCGCGCCCGTGCTCTGGCTGGGCAGCCCGGACGGCGACCCGGGCCTGACCGACGCGCTCGCCCGGCTGGCGGTCGAGGAGGCCGGCTCGGTGCCGGAGATCGAGCTGCTGCCGGGCTCGTACGACCTGCCGGGGGCGCGGCTGCTCGACCTGGCCTCGGTGATGGACCGGCTCCGCTCGCCCGGCGGCTGCCCGTGGGACGCCGAGCAGACCCACGAGTCGCTGGTGAAGTACCTGGTCGAGGAGGCGTACGAGCTCGTCGAGGCGATCGAGGAGGGCGACCGCGAGACGCTGCGCGAGGAGCTCGGGGACGTGCTGCTGCAGGTCTTCTTCCACTCCCGGATCGCCGAGGAGCACCCCGAGGACCCGTTCTCCGTGGACGACGTGGCCGGCGACATCGTGGAGAAGCTGATGTACCGGCACCCGCACGTCTTCGGCGACGTCGAGGCGACCGGCTCCGACCAGGTCGAGGCCAACTGGGAGCAGCTGAAGGCCGCGGAGAAGCAGCGCGAGTCGGTGCTCGACGGCGTGCCGTCGGGCCTGCCCGCACTGGCGTACGCGGCCAAGCTGGTGTCGAGGGTGCGCCGGGCCGGCTTCACGGCGGTGCCGGACGCGCCGTACGAGCTGCCCGGCGAGCTGACCGCGGAGAGCGCCGGCGAGCTGCTGCTGGCCGTGGCGCAGCGGGCGTACGACGCCGGGGTGGACGTCGATGCGGCGCTGCGCGGTGCCGCGCGCCGCTACCGGACGGCCGTGCGGACGGCCGAGGGGCTGTCGGACTGACGCTGCGGGGGCACGACCTCGCTGATCGCCTCGCCGACCAGGGCGAGCAGCTCGGCGAGCGGGGCGAGGCTGTCGGGCAGGTCGGCGAAGGAGACGATCCGCTCGCCGTGCGGGCCGGCGACCGCGAAGAGGTCGATCGGGCCGAGGTGCTTGGTGGCGGTCTCCACCAGGGCGGCGATGTCGCTCGGCTGGTGGGCGTCGCCGCTGACGCCGACCACCGGGCAGCCCGGGCGGTCGAGCTCGGTGGCCAGGTCCTCCGCCACGCCGGGGCGCAGGTCGGCGACGAGCATGCCCGCGGCCCCTGCGGCGGCGAAGCGGCGGGCGAGGTCCGCCCCCTCGCCCCCGCTGAGTACGGCGATGACCACCACTGCCCCGGCTACTCGCACGGCCTGCTCCTCTCTGAGCACGCTTCCCCGTGGACGGCACCGCACGGCCGCCCGTCATCGGTTATCGGAGGATCGTAGGCACCCCGCGACCCTCCGCAACAGGGATTACCCCCCAGGTGACCAGACTCACGCCCGTCCGGGCGGACGGTCCGGGGCGTGTCCCACGGGTGCACGGCGGACGGTGCCTGGCGTCGGGCGGGCCGCCGTCCAGCGGATACCGTCGGGGCATGCCGGAGACGTCCCGAACCGACCAGCCCGAACTCTTCACCTGGGAGTTCGCCGCCGACCCGTACCCCGCCTACGCCTGGCTGCGCGAGCACGCGCCGGTGCACCGCACCACGCTGCCCAGCGGAGTGGAGGCCTGGCTGGTGACCCGGTACGCGGACGCCCGGCAGGCCCTCGCGGACAGCAGGCTGTCGAAGAACCCGGTGCACCACAGCGAGCAGGCGCACCGCTCCGGCCGGGTCGGCATCCCGGGTGAGCGGCAGGCCGACCTGATGACGCACCTGCTGAACATCGACCCGCCGGACCACACCCGGCTGCGCCGGCTGGTGTCCAAGGCGTTCACCCCGCGGCGGGTCGCGGAGTTCGAGCCGCGGGTGCAGCAGCTCACCGACCGGCTGATCGACTCCTTCGCCGGGCGCGGCACCGCCGACCTGATCCACGAGTTCGCCTTCCCGCTGCCGATCTACGCGATCTGCGACCTGCTGGGCGTGCCGCCCGAGGACCAGGACGACTTCCGGGACTGGGCCGGAATGATGATCCGACACCACGGAGGGCAGCGCGGCGGCGTCGGCCGGGCCGTGAAGCGGATGCGCGGCTACCTAGCGGAGCTGATCCACCGCAAGCGGGCCGACCCCGGCGACGACCTGATCTCCGGGCTGATCAGGGCCAGCGACCACGGCGAGCACCTGACCGAGAACGAGGCCGCGGCGATGGCCTTCATCCTGCTGTTCGCCGGCTTCGAGACCACCGTCAACCTGATCGGCAACGGCCTGTACGCGCTGCTGCGCAACCCCGGCCAGCGGGCGCTGCTCCAGGAGTCGCTGGCCCGCGGCGAGAGCGGCCTGCTGGAGACCGGGATCGAGGAGCTGCTCCGCTACGACGGGCCGGTGGAGCTGGCCACCTGGCGGTTCGCGACCCGGCCGCTGGCGATCGGCGGGGTGGAGATCCCGGTCGGCGACCCGGTGCTGGTCGTGCTGGCGGCGGCCGACCGCGACCCGGCCAGGTTCGCCGACGAGAACACCCTGGACCTCGCCCGCACCGACAACCCGCACCTGGGCTTCGGCCACGGCATCCACTACTGCATCGGTGCGCCGTTGGCCCGGCTGGAGGGCCGGGCGGCGCTGGCGACGCTGCTGACCAGGCTGCCCGACCTCGCGCTGGCCGCCGACCCGGCCGACCTGCGCTGGCGCGGCGGCCTCATCATGCGGGGGCTGCGCGAGCTGCCGGTCGCCTTCACCCCGAAGGCGGACGTTCCACCGCCGCCCGGGCGGGACGACACCGCCTGACGGTGTGTCGTGTCGCCGCCGGGAGACCGGGACTGAACACTCATCAATCAGGACAAACCAGTATCGTTCGTGGGCGATAATCAGTTCGCCGTAATTCTTGCGTGATATGAGCGATATGAGCTTGTGATCGGTCGTCGGCTCTGCCTACTCTCCGGATCAGTCCGCAGCAGCGGACCCCGGCTGCGGAAACGCCGAATCCTGTCCGCCGCATCCCGGGCCTGACGACCGAAGACGAAGGACAGGGGCGGGGGAACCACGTTCGTCGCCGTCCCCACGGCTAGGGGTGAAGCCGCGTCAGCAGGACCCCTCCTGCGGCCGCGGCCGGGCCAAGCCTCCCGGTCCGAACCCGACAGCTCACCTCGCAGGCGTTCGGAGAGGGACAACCCATGCTCTTCACCGGACCTGGCCGCCACCGCCGCAGGACCTCCGCCGAGAAGGCGGTCGCCGTCGCGGGTGTCGCCGGTGTCGGCCTCGCCATGCCGCTGCTCACCGCGGCGGGCGCGCATGCCGCCCCCGTCTCGATCTGGGACAAGGTCGCCCAGTGCGAGAGCGGCGGGAACTGGAAGATCAACACCGGCAACGGCTACTACGGCGGGCTGCAGTTCAGCGCACGCACCTGGAAGGGGTTCGGCGGCGCCCGGTACGCGCCGCTCGCCCACCAGGCGAGCAAGAGCCAGCAGATCGCCGTCGCCGAGAAGGTGCTGGCCTCCCAGGGGCCCAATGCGTGGCCGGTCTGTTCCAAACGCGCCGGCCTGACCCGCGCCTCCGCCTCGAGTACCGGGGCGGCCGGCACCGCCCAGTCCGGCACCGCCCAGTCCGGTAGCGGGCAGTCCGGCAGCGGGCAGCGCTCGGGCTCGCCGCGGTTCCCCGGCCACGGCGGGTGGGACGCGTCCGGCGGCGTGTACTGGTACCAGAAGGACGACCGCTGGTACTGGACGGCGCACCGCGAGATCTACGAGCGGTACCTGCCGCCGACCCCGGCCGGGCCGGCCGGCGGCGACGACGGGGACGCCGCGGCGGAGGACTCCGGGCGGACGCTCCAGGCCGTCCCCGTCCCCGCGGTCGGCCGCGCGACGTACACCGTGCAGCCCGGCGACACGCTCTCCGGCATCGCCGCCGACCGCGGCCAGGCCGGCGGCTGGGAGCAGCTGTACGCGAACAACAGGGAGGTCGTCGGCGCCGACCCCGACCTGATCCTGCCCGGCCAGCAGCTGCAGCTGGACTGACGGACCGGCACTGTACGAACGGCCCGTCCGCCCGCGGGGCGGCACCCGGGGGCGGACGGCCGGTTTTGTGGTCCTTCAGGTGAACTACCGGCGAGTAGCCAGGTCACACGGTGAGACAGGGCCATGCGCGGCGTGGCCCCGTGGGCCCGTGCGGTTAGGCTCTGGTCGTAACGACCCTCATCCGCTTCCGCTAGGAGATGCCTCGTGCCGTCCATTGATGTCGTCGTAGCCCGCGAAATCCTCGACTCCCGCGGTAACCCCACGGTCGAGGTCGAGGTCGGCCTCGACGACGGCAGCACCGGTCGTGCCGCTGTCCCGTCCGGTGCCTCCACCGGTGCCTTCGAGGCCCTGGAGCTTCGCGACGGCGACAAGAACCGCTACTTCGGCAAGGGCGTGGAGAAGGCCGTCCTCGCCGTCATCGAGCAGATCGGCCCGGAGCTGGTCGGCTACGACGCCACCGAGCAGCGCCTGATCGACCAGGCCATGCTCGACCTGGACGCCACCCCCGACAAGTCCTCGCTCGGCGCCAACGCCATCCTCGGCGTCTCCCTCGCCGTGGCGCACGCCGCCTCCGAGGCCAGCGACCTGCCGCTGTTCCGCTACCTGGGCGGCCCCAACGCGCACGTCCTGCCGGTGCCGATGATGAACATCCTCAACGGCGGCTCGCACGCGGACTCCAACGTCGACATCCAGGAGTTCATGATCGCCCCGATCGGCGCGGAGTCCTTCTCCGAGGCCGTCCGCTGGGGCGTCGAGGTCTACCACACCCTCAAGGGCGTGCTGAAGGAGCGCGGCCTGTCCACCGGCCTCGGCGACGAGGGCGGCTTCGCGCCGAACCTGGACTCCAACCGCGAGGCCCTCGACCTGATCGTCGAGGCCATCAAGAAGGCCGGTTACACCCCGGGCAAGGACGTCGCGCTCGCCCTGGACGTCGCGTCCTCCGAGTTCCACAACGACGGCGCCTACACCTTCGAGGGCAAGGCGATCTCCTCCGCCGAGCTCATCGACTACTACGCCGAGCTGGTCGCCGCGTACCCGCTGGTCTCCATCGAGGACCCGCTGGACGAGTCGGACTGGGACGGCTGGAAGGCCATGACCGACAAGCTGGGCGACAAGGTCCAGCTGGTCGGCGACGACCTGTTCGTCACCAACCCGGAGCGCCTGCGCCGCGGCATCGAGACCGGCACCGCCAACGCGCTGCTGGTGAAGGTCAACCAGATCGGCTCGCTCACCGAGACCCTGGACGCCGTCGAGCTGGCCCAGCGCAACGGCTACCGCTGCATGATGTCGCACCGCTCCGGCGAGACCGAGGACGTCACCATCGCCGACCTCGCCGTCGCCACCAACTGCGGCCAGATCAAGACCGGCGCCCCGGCCCGCTCCGAGCGCGTCGCCAAGTACAACCAGCTGCTGCGCATCGAGGAGATCCTCGACGACGCCGCCGAGTACGCGGGCCGCGGCGCGTTCCCGCGGTTCAAGTTCGAAGGCTGACACCCCGCGGCTGACACACGGCCGCTGGACCGGTGCCCCGGCAACCACCCCGTAGGGTGGGGGCCGGGGCACCGGCGTGAGCAGGAGGGGTACGAGCGATGTGGAAGATCCCGGGACTGGCGGGGCGACCGCGCTTCACCAGCCGCGCGACCGTGCTCGTGCTCGTCCTGTGCTCGCTGGTGGCGATACTCGCCTACCCCGCAAGGCAGTTCCTGACGCAGCGCTCGGAGATCGCCGACCAGCGGGCGAGGGCGGAGCACGCCCGGCAGCAGGTCGACGAACTCCGCCGGGCGAAGGCCCGCTGGCAGGACCCGGAGTACGTGAAGGCGCAGGCCCGCGAGCGGCTGCACTTCGCGATGCCCGGTGAGACCCCGTTCGTCTCGGTCGACCCGTCGGCCACCGCCGGGCCGGCCTCCGCCGACGCCCTGCCCACCGGCCCGGTCAGGGCCGCCAAGCCCTGGTACACCACCGTCCTCGACTCGGTCGACCTGGCCGACTCGACCACCGCCCCTCACGAAGACAGCACCCCATGACTTCTGAACAGCACCCCGGCACCCCCTCCGGCCCCGCCGTGCCGGACGCCGACGTCGCCGCCATCGCCGCCCAGCTCGGCCGGGTCCCGCGAGGGCTGCGCGGCGTGGCCCACCGCTGCCCCTGCGGCAACCCCGACGTGGTCGAGACGGCCCCCCGGCTGCCCGACGGCACGCCGTTCCCCACGCTCTACTACCTGACCTGCCCCAAGGCCGCCTCGCTGATCGGCACCCTGGAGGCCGACGGTGTGATGAAGGATCAGAGCGCCCGGCTCGCCGAGGATCCGGAGCTCGCCGCCGCCTACCGCGCGGCCCACGAGGACTACATCGCCCGCCGCGACGCCATCGAGGTGCTGGAGGGCTTCCCGAGCGCCGGCGGCATGCCGGACCGGGTGAAGTGCCTGCACGTCCTGGTCGGCCACTCGCTGGCCGCCGGACCGGGCGTCAACCCGCTCGGCGACGAGGCGCTCGGCATGCTGGAGGACTGGTGGGCCAAGGGCCCCTGCGTCTCCGCGGAGGAGGTGGAGGCCGCCGGCGAGCGCGTCCTCCGCAACCGCGCCAAGGACCAGGACCACGCCGCCGTCATCGCGGCCAAGGAGCAGAAGACCGCCGAGCGCGCGGCCAAGCGCGCCCGCGCCGAGGAGGAGGGCCAGTGACCGCAACCCGGGTCGCCGCGATCGACTGCGGCACCAACTCCATCCGGCTGCTGATCGCCGACCTCGACCCGGCCACCGGCGCGATCACCGACCTCGACCGCCGGATGGTCATCAACCGGCTCGGCCAGGGCGTGGACTCCACCGGCCGCCTCCACCCCGACGCCCTGGAGCGCACCTTCGCGGCCTGCCGTGAGTACGCGGAGATCATCACCGCGCACGGCGTGGGCCCGGAGCGGATCCGCTTCGTCGCCACCAGCGCCTCCCGGGACGCCGAGAACGCCGCCGAGTTCACCGAGGGCGTGCACGCCGTTCTCGGCGTCACCCCCCAGGTGGTCAGCGGCGAGGAGGAGGCCCACCTCTCCTTCACCGGCGCCACCAAGGAGCTCACCGGCGGCTCGTTCAAGCCGCCCTTCCTGGTCTTCGACCTCGGCGGCGGCTCCACCGAGTTCGTGCTCGGCGGCGAGGACGTGCAGGCCGCCCGCTCGGTGGACATCGGCTGCGTGCGGCTGACCGAGCGCCACTTCGCCGGCACCGAACTGCCCTCCGAGGAGCAGATCGCCCGCGCCCGGGCCGACATCGGCGCCGCGCTCGACACCGCCGCCGAGGCCGTCCCGCTCACCGAGGCGGCCACCCTGGTGGGCCTCGCCGGCACCGTCACCACGGTGGCCGGCATCGTGCTCGGCCTGCCCGCGTACGACTCCGAGAAGATCCACCACGCCAGGCTCTCCGTGGAGCAGGTCCGCGAGACCGCGCTGAAGCTGCTGCACTCCACCCACGCCGAGCGGATGGCCATCCCGGTGATGCACCCCGGCCGGGCCGACGTGATCGGCGCCGGCGCGCTCGTCCTGCTGGAGATCATGGAGCGCACCGGCGCCTCCGAGGTGGTCGTCAGCGAGCACGACATCCTCGACGGCATCGCCTGGAGTATCGCCCCCTGACCTGCTGAGGGCCTTACCCGAGCGGCCCCGGAGCGCCCCCGCGGCGCCCGGGGCCGCCGCCTGTACCGCGTGTCGCAAGAACCTTCGTGAATTTCTTCACATGGCCGACCGGCCTTTCGGCGCACTCCGGTGTCCGGTCCGTCCGATATGTGGGACCGAAGGTCGCCCTCCGTGTCCAGCCAGCGGATCGCAGGCTGAGCTCGCCTGTCGGCGATGGATTCGAAATTCCGCTCGGGAACTCCGGCGTGACCGGGATCGTTGCTGCTCAGCGCGGCCATGACCGCCCCCGGGCTCACCCGGCACCGCCCCGCGCAGTGAGCGGGCCGCTACACCCCCGAAATGCGGCCGCGCAGTGTAGCAGAGGGTGTCCAGAGGCTTGTGACGGGCCTCACGAAGTGCCCGTCAGATGGGGGTGGATACTTTCGGATATGAGCACCACGGAGCGTCCTCGCATCCTCATTGTCGGCGGTGGTTACGTCGGCCTGTATGCCGCGATGCGCATCCTCAAGAAGATGCGTTACGGCGAAGCGACCGTCACGGTCGTCGACCCGCGGTCGTACATGACGTACCTGCCCTTCCTTCCCGAGGCGGCCGGCGGCAACGTCGCGCCCCGCAACCTCGTCGCGCCGCTGCGCAGCGCCCTCAAGAAGGCGGAGGTGCTCACCGGTGCGGTCACCGGTGTGGACCACGCCCGCAAGGTCGCCACCATCCAGCCCGCGGCCGGCGACTCGTACGAGCTGCCCTTCGACTACCTGGTCGTCGCCACCGGCTCGGTCTCGCGCACCTTCCCGATCCCGGGTCTCGCCGAGCACGGCATCGGCATGAAGACGGTCGAGGAGGCGATCAGCCTCCGCAACCACGTCATGGCGCAGCTCGACAAGGCCGAGTCCACCACCGACGCGGACGTCCGCCGCAAGGCGCTGACCTTCGTGGTCGTCGGCGGCGGCTTCGCCGGTGTCGAGACGATCGCCGAGATCGAGGACATGGCCCGCGACGCGGCCAAGATCTACAAGACCGTCAGCCGCGACGACATGCGCTTCATCCTGGTCGAGGCGGCCAACCGCATCCTCCCGGAGATGGGCCCGGACCTCGGTCTGTGGACCAAGGAGAAGCTCGAAGAGCGCAACATCGAGATCTACATCGAGACCTCGATGGACTCCTGCGTCGACCAGCACGTCGTCCTGAAGAACGGTGTCGAGGCCGACGCCTCCACCATCGTCTGGACGGCCGGCGTCAAGCCGAACCCGGTGCTGGCCAACTTCGGCCTCCCGCTCGGCCCGCGCGGCCACGTCGACACCGCTCCCACCCTCCAGGTGCAGGGCTTCGACTACGTCTGGTCCGCCGGCGACAACGCCCAGGTCCCGGACCTCGCCGTCGGCGAGGGCGCCTGGTGCCCGCCGAACGCCCAGCACGCGGTGCGTCAGGCCCTGGTCCTCGCCGACAACGTGGTCTCCGGCATGCGTGGCTTCCCGCAGAAGGAGTACAAGCACAAGAACCTCGGTGCGGTCGCCGGCCTCGGCCTGCACAAGGGTGTGGCGATCCTCTTCGGCAAGTACAAGCTGAAGGGCCGTCCGGCCTGGTGGTTCCACCGCCTGTACCACGGCAGCCGGGTGCCCACCATGAACCGCAAGATCCGCGTGTTCACCGACTGGACGCTGGCGATGTTCCTCAAGCGCGAGACCGTCGGCCTCGCCGAGATGGAGAAGCCGTTCGAGGCGTTCCAGGAGGCCGCAGGCCCCGCCAAGGCCATTCCGGCCCAGGCGAAGCCGGCTGTCGCCGAGAAGGAGCTCGCCACCAGCAAGTAAGCGACTGTGACCCCGGCCGTGCAGGCCGGGGATGAGTCGGAGGCCCTCCGCCCGGCAACGCCGCCGGACCACGACCTCCGTGGTGCTCAGCCGGCCGTGCGAGCCGGGCGGAGTACAGAAGTGACCGAAGGCCCCCGCCGTAACCGGGCGGGGGCCTTCGGCGTGCCCGGGGCGTGCCGTCCGGGGGCGCCCGGGCACCCGCAGGGGCGCATCCGGCTGACGGCACGTCCGGGGATGCCCGGGGCTGCGTCCCGGGGCCGTACCGGGCCCGCTACGGGACGGCACAGGGCCCCGACACCTGGTCGGTGCCGGGGCCCTGTGCGGAGCCGGAGGGTCAGTCCGTCTTGATGGCGGAGAGGATGTCCAGCCGGGAGGCGCGGCGGGCCGGCCAGATCGCGGCCACCATGCCCACCAGCCCGGCCAGCGCCAGGAAGACCAGCAGCTTGCCGTACGGGAGGACGGTGCCCAGGCCCGGCATGCTGGACTCCAGGGTGCCGTTGACCGCCCAGGCCAGGAAGCAGCCGAGCAGGACGCCGATCACCGCGCCGAACATCGAGATCACCACGGACTCCAGCCGGACCATCCGCTTGATGCCGCGCCGGTCGAGGCCGATCGCGCGGAGCATGCCGATCTCCCGCTTCCGCTCGAAGACGGACATCGCCAGCGTGTTGATCACGCCGAGCACGGCGACCAGCACCGACATCGCCAGCAGGCCGTACATCAGGTTCAGCATGAAGGTGATGATCTTGTTGAACTCGTCCCGGATGTCCTGCTTGGTCCGGACCTCGATCACCGGGTTGCTGCCGGTGGCGTCCTTGATCGCCTTGCGCAGGCCGTCACTCGGACCGTCGGAGGCCTTCACCAGGATCTGGGTGACGTACGGGTCCTCGGCGTGCTTGAACACCTCGGTGTTGGCGATCACCACCGGCGAGAGCAGCTCGTTCTTCTGGAAGACGCCGCCGACCGTGACCTGGCCCTTGCTGCCGTCCGGGTACTCCACCGACAGGGTGGAGCCGACCGACAGGTTGTGGCTCTTCGCGGTGTCCGCCTCGACCAGGATGCCGCCCTGCTTCAGCGCGCCGACCGAGCCGCTGTCGAGCGTCAGCGAGACCAGCCGGTCGACCGCGTCGGCGTCCACACCGCTGATCGCGCGGTCCTGACCGTCCAGCATCCAGTACACGTCGGTCATCGGGCTCACCGCGGCCACGCCCGGCACCTTGGCGACCGAGGCGGCCAGCTTCGGGTCGGGGGAGATGCCGTTGGCGGTCTTGATGCTGTAGTCCGCCTTCATGCTGCTGGTCACCGAGCGGTCGACGGCCTCGCCGACCGAGGCGCCGAGCACCGTCAGCGAGCTGACCAGGGCCAGGCCGATGGTGAGCGCGGCAGCGGTGGCGGCGGTGCGGCGCGGGTTGCGCACCGCGTTCTGCCGGGCCAGCCGGCCGGCGGTGCCCGCCGGGCGCAGCAGCGGGCCGACCAGGGCGATCACCGGGCGGGACAGCAGCGGCAGCAGGATGAAGATGCCGATCATGGCCAGGCCCGCACCGGCGGCCACCGGCATCCGGCCCGAGGAGTCGCCGGACGCGGCGCCGAGGGCGACCAGGCCCAGGCCGCCGGCCGCGATCAGACCGCCGATCACGTTGCGGACGATCAGGCTCTTCTGCGGGGCGGGCTGGTCGCCGCTGCTCATGGCGGCGACCGGGGCGATCCGCGAGGCGCGGACGGCGGGCAGCAGTGCGGAGAGCGTGGTGACCACGACGCCGACCACCAGGGAGACCACGATCGTCGCGGGGGCCACCACCAGGCTGCCGGCCGGCAGGCCCGCGTCCAGGGCGTCGAGCACGGCACGCATTCCGGCGCCGATGCCGATGCCGGTGACCAGGCCGGCAACCGAGGCGATGATGCCGATCAGCAGCGCCTCGATCAGCACCGAGCGGGTGACCTGGCCGCGGCCGGCGCCGACCGCGCGCAGCAGGGCCAGCTCGCGGGTGCGCTGGGCGACCAGCATGGTGAAGGTGTTGGCGATGATGAAGATGCCGACGAAGAGCGAGATACCGGCGAAGGCGAGCAGCGCGGTCTTCATGCCGGAGGTGCCGTCGGCGATCATCTTCGTCTGGCTGTCGGTCAGCTCCTGGCCGGTCTCGGCCTGCATCTGGCCGTCACCCGGCAGGACCGGGGTGATCTGCTGCAGCAGGGCGGACTGCGAGGTGCCCGGCTTCGCCGTCACCGTGATGGTGCTGTACTGGCCGGGCGCCAGCAGCAGCTGCTGGGCGGTGGCGTTGTCGAAGAGGGTCAGCGTGCCGCCGGACTCGACCTGCGGGTCGTCGGTGGTGAAGACGCCGACCAGCGTCCGCTCCACGGCCGGGCCGTCGGAGGCCGTCCGGACGCGGTCGCCGAGCCGGTAGCCGCCCTTCTCGGCGGTGCGGCGGTCGAGGGCGATCTCCTGGGAGGTCTTCGGGCCGCGGCCCTCGGCCATCGGGTAGCGGGAGTCCTTGCCGGAGGCGTCCGGCAGGAAGTTGCCGCCGCGGGAGCTCCAGCCCTGGCCGATCAGGTCGCCCTTGCGGTCGGCGACGCCGACGAAGCCGCCGACACTGCCGCGGGCGCGCTCGGTGCCGGGCAGCGCGGCGATCTTCGCCACGGTGTCGTCGGTGAGCTTCGCCTGGTTCTTCCCGCTCTTCTCACGGGCGCGGAAGATCGAGTCGGCGACCGGGTCGGTGACCTGGACGGAGACGTCCGAGTAGCTCTTGGAGAGGCTGTTCTTCATGGCCTCGCCGAGCGTGTCGGAGAAGACCATGGTGCCGGCCACGAAGGCCGTGCCCAGCATGACGGCGAGCGCCGTCATCAGCAGTCGGCCCTTGTGGGCCAGCACGTTGCGCAGTGCGGTGCGGTACATGGATGGGTGTCCTGGAGGAGTCGGTGCGGGCGGGCTGCGGAGGGCGCGTCAGCTGGTGCGGCCCTTGGCGTCGAAGCGGCGCATGCGGTCCAGGACGGTGTCGGCGGTCGGGGCGATCAGCTCGTCGACGATCCGGCCGTCGGCGAGGAAGACGACACGGTCGGCGTACGAGGCGGCGACCGGGTCGTGCGTCACCATCACGACGGTCTGGCCGAGTTCGCGCACCGAGTTGCGCAGGAAGGAGAGGATCTCCGCGCCGGAGCGGGAGTCGAGGTTGCCGGTCGGCTCGTCGGCGAAGATGATCTCCGGCTTGGAGGCCAGCGCGCGGGCGCAGGCGACACGCTGCTGCTGCCCGCCGGAGAGCTGGGAGGGGCGGTGCGAGAGCCGGCCGGAGAGGCCGACCGTGTCGACCACGCGGTCCAGCCACTGCTTGTCCACCCGGGTGCCCGCGATGTCCATGGGCAGGGTGATGTTCTCCAGCGCGGTCAGCGTGGGCAGCAGGTTGAAGGCCTGGAAGATGAAGCCGATCTTGTCCCGGCGGAGCCGGGTGAGCTGCTTGTCCTTCAGGCCGACCAGCTCCGTCCCGCCGATGGTCGCGGAGCCGGAGCTCACCGTGTCGAGGCCCGCCATGCAGTGCATCAGGGTCGACTTGCCGGAGCCGGAGGGCCCCATGATGGCGGTGAACTCGCCCTGGGCGAAGGCCACGCTCACGTCGTCCAGCGCGACCACACGGGTCTCGCCCGCCCCGTAGACCTTGCTCAGGCCGTCGGCTCGGGCGGCCGCCTGGCCGGTGCGGACGGCGGATGCGGTCGTCGTGGTCACGAGGGCTCCTGTCGGGAGGGTGCGGGCTGTCTACTCGATCGTCTCCTGCGTGATCATGGACTTCGTCGCTCCGGCGAACGGTTCCCGCGACCGCCACCAGGCGTATCCGGAACGTGTCCCCTCCTCCTGCGGTATGACACCGACCCTGAGAAGCGCCGCTGGCCGGATCTCATCGCAAGGGTGGCCGAATCGCGGACTGTTCGTCAGATGGCAAGGAAACATGACAACTTCCGATGGCCCGAACATGCGAAACGGGCATCGGGGCGACTAGGCTCAGGGGAGCCCGACACGGGCGCGCGGTTCACGCCCGGGTGGTGGAACGCAGACACGGGCAGCTTAAAACTGCTTGGCCGCGAGGCCGTGCCGGTTCGAGTCCGGCCCCGGGCACCAGCGCCACTGTGGCGCCGCAGGAGATCCTCCTCACGGCGTACGCGAATTCTTTTGCCAAACCATTACCCTGTTCCCGTGGGTGGCGCCGTGCCGCCCCGGAGGGAATGAGATGAGAAGCAGCAACCCGGTCTTCTCGCGGGAGGGCTCCTTCACCCGCGACACCGGATACGCGGGGTTCGACACCGCCCGGCAGCCCCACGCCGGCGACCCGTACGCCAACAACCCGTACGCCGCCAACCCCTACGGTGCCAACCCCTACGCGCGGCCCGACGGCACCCAGCTGACGGACGACCAGCTGGTCGAGATGTACCAGGCCCCGTCCGCGGGCCCGCTGCAGACCGGCCGGATGACCATGGACGACGTGGTCGCCCGGACGACGCTCACCCTGCTCACCCTGGTCGCCGCCGGTGCGCTCGCCTGGTTCGCGCTCCCCGACGAGGGCTACGCCTTCGCCGCCGGTGCCGCCCTGGCCGCCTTCGTCGTCGGTCTCGTCATCACCTTCAAGCGGAGCGTCAGCGCCCCGCTGATCCTGGTCTACGCCGGCCTGGAGGGCTTCTTCCTCGGCGCGGTCACCAAGGTCTTCAACACGATCCTGCCCGGCATCGCCGTCCAGGCCGTGCTCGGCACCGCCGTGGTCTTCGGCGCCATGCTGATCGCCTACAAGAGCGGCCGGATCAGGGTCACCCCCCGGTACACCCGGATCGGCCTGGCCATCGCCATGGGCTTCCTCGGCCTGCTCCTGGTCAACATGATCGCCTCGATGTTCGGCGCGGACTTCGGCCTGCGCTCCGGCCCGCTCGGCATCGCCGTCGGCCTGGTCGGCATCGCCCTGGGCGCCTTCTTCCTCTCGCTGGACTTCGCCGAGATCGAGAACGCGATCCGCTGCGGCGCCCCGCAGCAGGAGGCCTGGCGCGCCGCCTTCGGCCTCACCCTCTCGCTGGTCTGGACCTACCTCGAGATGCTGCGCCTCATCGCGATCCTCCGCGGCGACGACTGACCGAGCCGCACCACAGAACAGCCCCCGGCAATGCCGGGGGCTGTTCTGTTCTGTCGCCCGCCCGCCTCCGGGCCCTCTGGACCCGGCGCCGACGGTCTCCCCCGGCCTGACGGCCGGGAGGTGCCCGTATGCTCCGTCGCTGCGCTCCCTCGCTCGCCCTCCTGCCCGCCGACGGGCAGGAGGGGCCCACCCTTTCGGCACCGGCGGACCCTTCGGCTCGGGGCGGAGGGTGCGGGCCGATACCCTCGCTGCATGTCCGAAGCGCACCCGCCGTCCGCCGCCGCCCTGGTCGAAGCCGTCGACCGCCTCGCGGACCGGTTCCGTTCGATGTCGCAGAGCCGGCTGCTCGGCGCGGTGCCCGGCCACCCGTCCCGTGCCGGGGCCGCGCTGGCGCTGGTCCGCACCCTCGCCTCGACGGCACTGGAGCTGGAGGGCGAGCCGCCGCGCGAGGTCCCGGACGCTGGCGCCTTCGCCGTGGGGGACCAGCTCTCGGTCACCGGGCACGACCTGGTGATCGCCGCGCAGGACCGCCCGGAGGCACTCGCCGAGGCCCTGGCCGCCGTCCTGGAGGCCGAGCGGCTCACCGCCTGAGGCGCCACACGCCGAGGGCCGGTCGGGCGCGCAACCCCGGGGCCGCCCGACCGGCCCTCGGCCGGTGTTCACGTCTGCAGGTGGTTCAGATGCTCGCGACCACGCGGTCGGCGAGCACGTAGACCGCTTCGTCGTCGGTGGAGAAGGTCAGCGAGTAGGAGCCGGAGAAGCACGAGCCGCCGAGCAGGCGGACGTCCTCGCCGGCCTGGACGGCGTCGATCAGCCGGTAGGCCGCCTCGCGGTCGCCCGGGGCCACGCAGAGGGTGGTGCCGTCGGCGAAGGCGTACACGTCCAGGGTGCCCAGCGGGCCGGGGCGGACGTCGGTGAGGGCGATCTTCTCGTCGGCCAGGACGGCGAGCCGGGTATCGGTCCACTCCCGGGACGGGGTCTGGCTCGGCACGAAGTCCGGGTGCGAGGGGTGGCGGCGCGGGTCCGGGGCGGGGGCGGGCTCGGGCTCGGCGTCCAGCAGTCCGGCCTCCAGGCCGGTCGCGATCAGGTCCGCCTCGCGGCGGGCGCGGGCGTCACCGGTGGCCTCGGCCGGCAGCGGGATACCGCCCTGCGAGGGGTGTCCGGGGCGGACGCCGCCCTCCGGGCCGCCGTCCTTGATGATGTCCTCGAGCGCATGGCGCAGCGCCTCGCCGAATCCCGGGTCCATCGTCCCGGCATTGTCGGCGGCGGTCTCCGGGCCGGTCGGCCGGGGGAAGAACAGCGGCCACTCCTCGCCGACGCTCAGGAACGGTCCGTCGAACAGCGGGGCGTCCTCCGCGGCGCGCGCCTCCTGCTCGGCCCAGAACGCCCGGGCCTCGGTGATCTCCCGTTCCCGGTCCGCCGCAAGTGCCTCGGTGACCGCCCGTCGTATCGACGCCTCGTCGAGAACGGCCTGGGCGGAGTTGGCGTGCCGGTCGTCCAAACGGCGCGCGAGCGCCCGGATCTGGACCAGCACGGTGGCGGCGACGACGATCAGGATCAGCAGCAGGGAGATGTAGACGACGCTCACGGAATGTACTCCTTGCGAGGAGTGGAACGGGGTTGCACGTCCACATTGCCGTATGCGGGCCGGTTACTGCAGTGGTGGATGTCCCATTTATCGCGAACTTCCTCACTTGTCCCCAAATTGTTAGGTACAACCCGTCTACGCAGCGCAGTCAGGCCATTCCGCTCCGTCGACGAAACGGCCCGGAAATGAAAAATCGAGGGCCGGATCACGTTTCGAGTGTGATCCGGCCCTCAATTACGGAGTGTCACTCCGAACGGGTGGTTCCGGGCGCCCCGTACGGCGTGTCGCGCACGCGCTCAGGCCCCGCTGCGACTCGGCTCAGCCGCTCGTGTCCGTGGTCGCGCCGAGCTTCGCCTGCGCTGCGGGCGGATGCCGCCTCCCTCGTGCCTCGGTCGGCGACCTCCACCCTTCGCTGCGGCTCAGCTCAGCCGCTCGTGTCCGTGGTCGCGCCGAGCTTCGCCTGCGCTGCGGGCGGATGCCGCCTCCCTCGTGCCTCGGTCGGCGACCTCCACCCTTCGCTGCGGCTCAGCTCAGCCGCTCGATGACCATCGCCATGCCCTGGCCGCCGCCGACGCACATGGTCTCCAGGCCGAACTGCTTGTCGTGCCACTGCAGGGAGTTGATCAGGGTGGTGGTGATGCGGGCGCCGGTCATGCCGAAGGGGTGGCCGATCGCGATGGCGCCGCCGTTGACGTTGAGGCGGTCGATGTCGATGCCGAGGTCGCGGTAGGACGGGATCACCTGGGCGGCGAACGCCTCGTTGATCTCGACCAGGTCGATGTCGCCGATGGTCATGCCGGCGCGGGCGAGGGCCTGCCTGGTGGCCTCGACCGGGCCGTAGCCCATGATCTCGGGGGAGAGGCCGCTGACGCCGGTGGAGACGACCCGGGCGAGCGGGGTGATGCCGAGCTCGCGGGCCTTGGTGTCGGACATGATCACCAGGGCGGCGGCGCCGTCGTTCAGCGGGCAGCAGTTGCCGGCGGTCACGGTGCCGTCGGGGCGGAAGACCGGCTTGAGGCCGGAGACGGCGTCCAGGGTGACGCCGGCGCGCGGGCCGTCGTCCTGGGAGACGACGGTGCCGTCCGGGGTGGTGACCGGGGTGATCTCGCGCTGCCAGAAGCCCGCCGCGATGGCCTTCTCGGCGAGGTTCTGCGAGCGGACGCCGAACTCGTCCTGGTCGGCGCGGGTGATGCCCTTGAGCGCGGCGAGGTTCTCCGCGGTCTGGCCCATGGCGATGTACGCGTCGGGGACCAGGCCGTCCTCGCGCGGGTCGTGCCACTCGCCGCCGCCCTCGGCGGCGCGCTTGGCGGTGCGGGCCTGCGCGTCGTCGAAGAGCGGGTTGGGGGTGTTCGGCATGCCGTCCGAGGTGCCGTTGATGCTGCGGGAGACGGTCTCGACGCCGGCCGAGACGAAGATGTCGCCCTCGCCGGCCTTGATCGCGTGCAGCGCCATGCGGGTGGTCTGCAGCGAGGAGGCGCAGTAGCGGGTGATGGTGGTGCCGGGCAGGTAGTCCATGCCCATCTGCACCGCGACGATCCGGCCGAGGTTGTGGCCCTGCTCGCCGCCGGGCAGGCCGCAGCCGAGCATCAGGTCGTCGATCTGGCGCGGGTCGAGCTCGGGCACCTTGGCGAGGGCGGCCGCGATGATCTGCGACGTGAGGTCGTCCGGGCGGACGTCCTTCAGCGAGCCCTTGAAGGCCCGGCCGATCGGCGAACGGGCGGCGCTGACGATGACGGCTTCGGGCATGGTGGGCTCCTCGCTGAGTGACCGGCTAGCGAGTATTCACTTGAGGGCGCGTATCTGCCCCCAATGACACTCGGGAGGAAAATTACCGCTTGGTAGTCCCGGCGTCACCCGGTCCCGGGTGTGAGCTGGCCGACGCTGCCTCCGGCTCGGGCGTGCCGGGCAGCCCCAGCCGCAGCCGGTGCCGCAGCAGCGCCCAGCGCCTGGCCGCCGCCTCCGGCCCGGCCGCCGCCACCTCGGTGCCGGAACGGCCCGCCGCGGCCGCCGCGGCCACCTCGACCGGCAGCACCGCCTGGGCCGGCGGCTCGGCCGCGGTGTCCTCCTCCTGCGGCCACAGGTCCATCGCCGCGCACAGCGAGGGCAGCATCGCCATCGCCGCGGTCGCGTACCCCTGGGCCGAGGGGTGGTAGCGGTCGGCCGCGAACATCTCCGGCCGGGCGGCGAACTCCGGCCCCAGCAGCGAGCCCAGCGACACCGTCCGGCCGCCCGCCTCCACCACCGCGATGGTCTGCGCCGCGGCCAGCTGCCGGCTCAGCCGCCGGGCCACCCAGCGCAGCGGCGGCCGCACCGGCTTGATCGTGCCGAGATCCGGGCAGGTGCCGACCACCACCTCGCAGCCGGTGGACCGCAGGATCCGCACCGCGTCACCCAGCTGACGGACGCACTGCGCCGCCGGGCTGTGCCGGGTCACGTCGTTGGCGCCGATCATGATCACGGCCAGCGAGGGGCGGTGCGGCAGCGCCAGCGCCGCCTGGTCCACCAGGTCCGCCGAGCGGGCGCCCGACTTCGCCACGTTCACCAGCCGCACCCGGCGCTCGGCCACCGACGCCAGCCCCGAGGCCAGCAGCGCCCCCGGGGTCTCGCGGCCCCGGTGCACCCCCAGCCCCGCCGCCGTCGAGTCGCCCAGGAAGGCCAGCACCAGCGGCGGCTCGTCCGAGGCGGCGGCGATCGTCCCCGCATCGGTGAAGGCATCGCCGTACACCCCGTCCGAGCGCGGCGGATCGCCGTCCAGCAGGCCGATCGCCCGGATGGCCAGCCGGCTCTCGGTCAGCAGCAGCCCGGCCAGTCCCACGCCCAGCAAGCCGATCCCGCCACCGCCGTACGCGGCCGCCGTGGCGATCCGGCGGGCCACCCGGGCCCTCGACGCCTGTGCCCCTGGCATCCTGCACCCCCTTGTGCGGTCTCCAGAGTCGTTGTACCCGTACTACCCCTCCCGGCGGTGCCGCTATCGGCGGCCGTCGGCCATCCGTGGCCATACCCTTTAGACACCCACAGTCACACGCGCCACTATCGGGAGGATCCCCGTGCGGTACAGCAATTCGATCATCGAGCTGGTCGGCAACACGCCCCTGGTGAAGCTCACCAAGGTCACCGAGGGCATCAGCGCCACCGTTCTGGCGAAGGTCGAGTACTTCAACCCCGGCGGCAGTGTGAAGGACCGGATCGCGCTGCGCATGGTCGAGGCCGCGGAGGCCTCGGGCGCGCTCAAGCCCGGCGGCACCATCGTGGAGCCGACCTCCGGCAACACCGGTGTCGGCCTGGCGATCGTGGCCCAGCAGAAGGGCTACAAGTGCATCTTCGTCTGCCCGGACAAGGTGTCCACCGACAAGATCAACACGCTGCGCGCGTACGGCGCCGAGGTGGTCGTCTGCCCGACCGCGGTCGCCCCGGAGCACCCGGACTCCTACTACAACGTCTCCGACCGCCTGGTGCGCGAGACCCCGAACGCCTGGAAGCCGGACCAGTACTCCAACCCGGACAACCCCGCCTCGCACTACCACTCGACCGGCCCGGAGCTGTGGGAGCAGACCGACGGGAAGATCACCCACTTCGTCGCGGGCGTGGGCACCGGCGGCACCATCTCCGGCACCGGCCGCTACCTCAAGGACGTCTCCGGCGGCAAGGTGCAGGTCGTCGGCGCCGACCCGGAGGGCTCGGTGTACTCCGGCGGCACCGGCCGCCCGTACCTGGTCGAGGGCGTCGGCGAGGACTTCTGGCCGACCGCCTACGACCGCACCGTCGCGGACGAGATCGTGGCCGTCTCGGACAAGGACTCCTTCCAGATGACCCGCCGCCTCGCCAAGGAGGAGGGCCTGCTGGTCGGCGGCTCCTGCGGCATGGCCGTGGTCGCCGCCCTGGAGGTCGCCAAGCGGCTCGGCCCGGACGACGTCGTGGTCGTGCTGCTGCCGGACGGCGGCCGCGGCTACCTCTCCAAGATCTTCAACGACGACTGGATGGCCGACTACGGCTTCCTGCCGACCGCCACCGACGAGGCGCACATCGGCGAGGTGCTCGCCCGCAAGGACGCCATCGAGCACGAGGGCATCCCGCAGTTCGTCCACATGCACCCCAACGAGACCGTCGCCGAGGCCGTCCAGGTGCTGCGCGACTTCGGCGTCTCGCAGATGCCGATCGTCTCGCCCGGCGCCGGCCACCCGGACGTCATGGCCGGCGAGGTCATCGGCTCGATCGTCGAGCGGGAGCTGCTGGAGGGCCTCTTCGCGCAGAAGATCAAGCTCTCCGACACCCTCGACAAGGTGATGTCCAAGCCGCTGCCGGTGGTCGGCTCCGGCGAGTCGGTGACCAACCTGATGACCGTTCTGGAGAAGGCCGACGCCGTGGTGGTGCTGGTCGAGGGCAAGCCCCAGGGCATCGTCACCCGCCAGGACCTGCTGGCCTTCCTCGCCAGCCGGGTCGGCCACTGACCCGCAGTCGGCGGCCCGGCCGGGTGCACCGGCCGAAGGAGTGAAAGGGCGTCGTCCCACCAGTTGGTACACCGACGTCACATCGGCGCATCGGCCCGTTAACAACGGTCCTGCATCGTATTGGTCAACGGCAAGACGCCGAGCATGGTGGCAGCGGAGACCGGGAGCGGCTCCCCGGTACCGCAGTCACCACGGACACGTCGGTCGGCCCTGACCCGGCCCTCCGTGTCCCGCCCGCGGGGGTTGCCGTCGTCCCGCCCCTGTTCGGTCTCGACCGATCAACAGGGTGCGGCGGCCCCCGCGGCACCCATCGCGCCGAAAGGCGCGTCTCCGCGGGCTCCCGGGTGGGGGAGCCCCGGCGGAGGCGGGAGGGCCGGTCCCCAGCTCCTGGGGGCCGGCCCTTCCCGCTGTCCCGGCCCGGCTGCCCCGGCACGGTTTGGGTCCGATCGCCGGCTGACCTAGGCTCGCCGCCATGACCAGCACTGACCTGCCCGCGCAGGACGCACCGCGCTACGTACGACTGAAGATCGAACTCATCGCCGAGATCACCGACGAGCAGGCCCTCAAGGCCGCCGCCCTCGCCCGGGTCGAGAACGACGAGTACCTCGACGACGAGGAGCGCACCCAGTCCGTCGAGGCCATCGAGGTGGACCCGTCCGGCTCGCTCGCCCACTTCATCGACCCGGTGGCGCTGCTCGGCGACGTCCCGGGCATCGAGCTGACCTCCGCCACCTGGGAGTCCGCGCAGACCGAGTTCGATCCCGAGGACGAGAGCTGGGACGAGTACACCGTCGACTAGCCCTCGCTCGACGAGTCGGCGCCGGGCATCCCGGTGCCGACCGCCCGCCGGTGCGCTGCTGCGCTGCCCAGGCCCGGTCCGGACCCCTCCGGACCGGGCCTTTTGTCCGATATGGAGGTATGGCAAGTACTCTCGTACGGTCTGGAGTATGTGCGCCGAACGGGTGTATTCGCCCCGTTGTGCCGTGCTCACGATCCGTACCGGGCGCCCCGACCGCGCCGGCCTAGCAGCAGGGAGAACCACGTGACGGCACCCCAGAACCAGCAGTCCGGGCGCAGCAGCAGCTGGAGCCGGCGCGGTGTCCTCGCCGGCCTGCTCGCCGCACCCGCCTTGCTGGTCGCTGCCTGCGACGGCGACTCCGGCGGCAAGGGCGCCTCCGGCGCGGCCGGCTCCGGCGGGCCGTCCGATGGGCCGTCCGGCGGTGCCGGCACGACCGAGGGCGTCGGCACACCCAAGACCTCGGCCGCCCGAATAACCATCACCCCCGCCGACGGCAGCGCCACCGCGCCCTTCACCCGGCCGATCCGGGTCGCCGTCACCGGGGGCACGCTCTCCTCCGTCAACGCCACCGACGCCAAGGGCCGCCCGGTCGCCGGCACCCTCGCCGCCGACGGCCTCACCTGGTCCTCCACCGCCCCGCTCAGCAGCGGCACCAACTACGCCGTCGCCGCCGTCGCCACCGACGCGGACGCCCTGGAAGCCGCCGCACACGCCGAGTTCGCCACCGCCGCACCCGCCAACACCTTCGTCGGGCACTTCACCCCCGAGAACGGCGCCACCGTCGGTGTCGGCATGCCCGTCTCGATCAACTTCAGCCGGCCGATCACCAACCGCAAGGCCGTCCAGGACGCCATCACCGTCACCGCCGAACCCGGCGTCGAGATCGTCGGCCACTGGCTCTCCAGCACCCGCCTCGACTTCCGCCCCGAGCAGTACTGGGCCAAGGGCACGGTCGTGACACTCGGCCTGCGGCTCAAGGACGTCGAGGGCGCCAAGGGCGTCTACGGCACCCAGTCCAAGGACGTGCGCTTCACCGTCGGCCGCAGCCGCACCAGCGTCGCCGACCTCGCCGCCCACACCCTCACCGTCACCACCGACGGCGAGGTCACCGCCACCTACCCGATCATCGGCGGCTCCCCCGAGAACCGGACCTGGGGCGGCACGCTCGTCATCTCCGAGCAGTACCTGCAGACCAAGATGGACTCCCAGACCGTCGGCCTCGGCGACGAGTACAACATCCCCGACGTGCCGCACGCCCAGCGGCTCACCAGCTCCGGGACGTTCATCCACGGCAACTACTGGTCGCCGGGCCCGGCCTTTGGCGCCGAGAACCTCAGCCACGGCTGCATCGCCCTGCGCGACGTCAAGGGCGCCGGCGACCCGGGCACCGACGGCGCCGTCTTCTTCAAGGGCTCCATGGTCGGCGACGTCGTCGAGGTGGTGAACTCCGGCGACAAGACCGTCAACCCGGCCAACGGCCTCAACGGCTGGAACATGAGCTGGGCCGCCTGGAAGGCCGGCAGCGCCGTCTGACACCCACCCTCAACGGGAGCGGCGCCCACCACCGGCGGCGCTCCCGGTCATCCCGGGATCCCGTCCGCGGCGGGCGCCGCGAGCTGCGCCAGGCGGCGGCGGATCTCCGGGACGGCGGTGCCCGTCACCGCGGCGCACACGCTGTCCGCCGTGGCGGCCGTCTGCTCCGGGGTGTCACCCTCCCGCACCAGCCACCACGAATCCCGGGCGACCGCCATCAGGTGGCCGATCCGCACCGGCCGGAACGCAGGGCCGTAGGCGATCGTCGGGCCCGGCCGGGCCGGGGCCTCGGGGTGTGCCGCCCGGTACTCCTCCCACGCCGCGCGGCCGACCACCGAGACGTGGAAGGTGAACCGCACCGGCGCGCCGGCGCCGTGGCGCGAGGACCGGAAGCCCAACTGCACCCAGGCCCCGGCGTCCGGCAGTCGGAACCGCAGCCCCGACCCCTTCCAGCCGAGCGCCCGCAACCGCGGCGCGACCTCGTCCCGCAGCAGCACCCGGTACAGCTCCCGCGCCGTCCCCGCCGTCCCTGTCATGCGGGCAGCATCCCAGCCCGTGCCGACAGTGCCCCGCACAACTCCGGCCGCAACCGGCCGGGTCCGCGGCCGCTCGAACTCCGCGGGCCGCTGGGGCACGATGGGGTGCGGGGGGCGGAGGAGGCCACGCCATGACTCGCAGCACCTGGTCCGGGACGCTGACGTTCGGCCTCGTCAGCCTGCCCGTCAGCCTCTACGCCTCGACGCAGCAGGGCCGGCAGCACTTCCACGAGCTGGAACGGGCGACCGGCGCCCGCATCCGCTACCGGCGGGTGAGCTCGGCCACCGGGGAGCCGGTGCCGTACGAGGAGATCGTCAAGGGCGTCCAGCTGCCCGACGGCACGGGCCGCCAGTACGTGACCATCGAGCCCGCCGAGCTGGAGCAGAGCCTCCCCGAGCCGTCCAAGACCATCGAGGTCGCCGGATTCGTCCCCCTCGACCGGATCGACCCGGTGCACTACGACCGCAGCTACTACATGGGGCCCCGCTCGGCGGAGCACGGGCGCATCTACGAACTGCTGCACCAGGCGCTCGCGCAGTCCGACCGGGTGGCGATCGCCCGGTTCACCATGCGGGGCCGGCTCCACCTCGCCGTCGTCCGGGCGCGGCCCGACGTCCTGGTCGTGCACACCCTGCACTACGCCGCGGAACTCCGGGACCCCCTCACGACGGTCGACCACCTCCCGCAGGGCGTCGAACTCTCGCCGCAGGAGCTCACCGTCGCCGAGGAGTTCCTCACCCTGACGGAGACGGACTGGCAGCCGGAGCAGTACCGCGACCCCTACGAGGAGGCGGTGAAGGGACTGGTCGGCGCGAAGGCGGCCCGCGGGGAGATCGTGACCGCCCCCGAACCCATGCCCGTCGCGGAGATGGACGCGGCAGACCTGATCGAGCTGCTGGAACGGAGCATCGCCGAGGCGAGGACCGAGACCTAGGGTGCGCCTTACGGATCTTGTCGGACCGGACCGCGGCGTCAGGGTGCGTGCATCGCAAGGCGGCGGTGGATCTCGGGCATGGCGTGGTCGGTCACTGCGGCGACGACGCCGTCGGCGGTCCGGGCGATGCGGTCGCGGGGGCGGTCGGTGGAGATGTTCCACCAGGTGTCGCGGCCGGCCGCGAGCAGGTAGCCGATCCGTACCGGTGAGAGCTGCCGGCTGTAGTAGGTGGACGGGTTCGGTCGGGCCGGCAGTCCGGGGTGCTCCTCCCGGTACGAGTCCCACGCCCGTCGGCCGATCACCGAGATGTTGACCGTGAAGTCCAGGGAGTCCGCGGAGTTGAAGCGGGAGCCCTGGAAGCCCAGCTGCACCCAGGCCGCCGGGTCCGGCAGCTCGAAGCGCTGCCCGGATCCTTTCCAGCCGAGGGCCCGGAGCCGCGGGGCGATGCTGTCGCGCAGCATCGCCCGGTACAGCTCCTGGGCCGTCGTCACCGGAGGGTCAGCCCTCGGCCTTGGCGACGCCGATCGGGCAGGAGGCGCCGGTGCCGCCGAGACTGTTGCTATGTGACCCTTCCGACGGACATGATCTGAGGCATGTCGAGGCGAGCAGCGATCTACTGTCGAATCAGTCAGGACCGCGACGGGGCGGGGCTCGGCGTCGCCCGCCAGGAGGCCGACTGTCGAGCGCTCTGTGAGCGTAAGGGCTGGCAGGTCGTGGCGGTCTACCCGGACAACGACGTGAGCGCTTACAGCGGTGCTCCGCGCCCGAAGTGGCAAGAACTGCTTGAAGATGTTCGGGCGGGCGTGGTGGATGCGATCGTCTGCTGGCATGTGGATCGCCTCACCCGCTCGCCGCGCGAACTGGAAGATGTGATTGACCTTGCCGACCGGCACGGGGTCGAGCTGGCCACGGTCACCGGCGAGATTGACCTTGCGACGCCGACCGGTCGACTGATCGCCCGGATGCTGGGTGCCGCCGCGCGCCACGAGGCCGAGCACAAGGCCGAACGGCAGCGGCGCCAGCGGCGGCAAGCCGCAGAGGCAGGGAAGGTGGCTGGTGGCGGCACGCGGCCGTTTGGCTACGAGGACGACCGGATGACGATCCGCGAGGACGAGGCGGAAGTCGTACGAGAAGCGGCCCGCCGGGCGCTCGCACTGGAGTCTCTGGCGAGCATCTGCCGGGACTTCCACAAGCGGGGCGTGGTGACTACAGGAGGCAGGCCGTACACGGCCAGCAGCCTGCGGCGCCTCCTGGCATCAGCTCGGATCAGCGGCCGACGAGAGCACCGCCCCCGGAGTTCCTGGGAGACCACGCGGCCGCTGGTTGGCGAGATCGTGGCCGACGCGGTGTGGCCGGGGATCATCACGGCTGAAGACTCTGACAGGCTCCGCACCCTTCTCACTGAGCCCGGCCGGCGCACGTTCGACGGCAACGGTGCGCGCTCCTACCTCCTGACTGGCATCCTGCACTGCGCCAAACCCGCAGAGAACCATCGTGCTTGCGGTTGGCGGATGGTAGGGAGGCCCAGGTCGGGTGTGCGGCGGTACGTGTGCCCTAACACCCCGGGCGTCGCGAGTTGTGGCGGGACGGCGACCAATGCGGAGCGGACGGACAACCATGTCCGTGACATGGTGCTGGCTGCGCTCGCGTCCGAGCAGTTCTTGGCCCGGCTCAGTAAGCAAGAGCCGTCAATGGACGAGGAATTGCTGGCTGAGATCCGGGCTGATGAGGAGGAACTGGAGGAGCTGGCTGCTGACTTCGGCGCCCGGAGGATCAGCAGGGCCGAGTGGATGGCAGCGCGGACGCCCTTCGAGGAGCGGCTGACGGCCAACCGCGCACGGCTGGCGAGGATCTCGCCCCGATCGGCGCTGGCCGGGTTCCTGGGCAGCTACGAGGACATGCAAGAACGGTGGCAGCACAAGCTCAACGACTCGCAACGTCGAGCGATTGTCGCTGCCACCGTTCATCGGATCGACGTCCTACCGGCCAGCCCCCGCAAGAAGTGGGACCCGGACCGCTTCGTCTTCGACTGGGTGGTCTAGCGCCGCACTCCGCGGATGGCGGTTGGCTGACGCCTCCTCGGCTGCCTCGAAGATCCGCGCAACCCGTTCGATCACGGTGGGGTCTTGGATCGTGGGCGGCAGCCCTTGAGCTGCTCGTGATGCGGCGACTCTCTGCTGAAGCTCGCTCGGGACCAATCGCACTCCTGTGGTCGGGGAACGGTGGGTCTGGCGTCTTGCTGGGTGCCGGGCACTGGGCTTCTACGGCGTGGGGTGGTGGCTTTCTCGCCGTACGTGTGTGTCCTAGGCGCGGATTTCTGCGTCACCGCGTCATCAGCGTCATCCGGGCTTCTGACCTGCGGTTTTGGGTGTCGCAGCGGCCGGGGTCTGCGTCACCGGTGCGTCACCGGCTGCGTCACCGTGACGCAGCCGGTGACGCAGGTGACGCAGGATGACGCAGAGCCTGCCGTCTGCGTCACCCCCCAAAGCCGCAGTTCAGGGGCCGTTTTTCGGTGCGGGTGACGCAGGTGACGCAGCGTCTTCCTACTTAGGGAAAAAGAGGGGGTGTCTGTAGGTACTTGGGCGCCGCTCAGAGCGAAATGAGGAGCCGCTGCGCGGCGCGACCTTTGGGCGGCTTCGCCGAACAGCAAGAGGAGCACCCCGCTCGGCCGACGGTGCTCTTCTTGCTGTTCAGGCGGCGGCCCGGTCAGTGCAGCGGCGGCTGATCGTGCGGGGGCGTGGGGGCCGGTCGGGTCATTTCGAGGTAGCGCCCCTCTTTCGTCCGGCCCGACTCGATGAGCACCTGGCGGGCGGCCAGGGTGGGTTGGAGGCGTTTGAGCCGGTCGGAGAGGACTTTGCCGGTGGTCGGCCAGCCCTTGGGCAGGGCTCGCAGTTCGTCGCCCGCGTAGACGCGGCCCAGGCTCGCCAGCCACTCGGTGGAGGTCATGCGCTGCGCGGTGCCGGGTTCGATGGTCTCGGCGTGCTGCAGGACGGTCTGCGCGAGGAGGTCGCCCTCGATCACGTCGTCGTTCAGGTCGTCCAGGCTGGCCCGGTAGGCGGCCAGCGCCCCCAGGCCGGTCGCGGCGTCGAGCTGCGCGCACAGGTGGGCGAAGTCCGCCATCCGCAGGTCGGTCGGGGTCTCCGCCTCCACCGCCCGGACCTTCACCGTCAGGTCGAGCAGCGACCCGAGGACGACGGGCAGCACCTCGGCGTACTCCGCCCACAGCTCGGCCTCGGTGCGGCGGACGGCGGGCCGCTCCAGCCGCAGGGGCAGGAGGCGTTCGGCGAGGTCGGGGCGGATGACGCCGACGTCGATGCCGGTCAGCAGCATCGGGCGGCGGTAGCCGACCCGGAACACGTCGCCGTCGGTGAACAGGGCGCGCTTGACGCTTTCGGCCCCGGTCACGATGCAGCACATGGCATCCGACAGGTCGGGGGTCATGTGGGAGAGGTTGTCCAGGGCGGTGACCCATCCCGCCGCGACCGCCGCGATCAGGTTCTCCTCGTCCTTCGGCGCGCGGCGCAGGTCGCCGCTCATGCCCTCGACGATCCGGACCAGCATCCGGCCGGCGGTGGACTTGCCCGCACCCTGCGGGCCGGTGAGGAACGGGGCCGGGACCGGCACGGACGGACCGAGGCAGCCGATCAGCCACGCCATGGCCAGGCACTCGGAGCTGGCGTTCGCGAAGTTGCACAGCCGGAACAGCAGATCGATGCCCTTGCCGTCGGTGTCCTTCTCGGGCACCGGGAGTTCGCCGGTGAGCTGGGTGCGCCGCCAGCACACCTCCCGCGGGTCCGGGACGGCGAGGTCCCAGCCGGTGGGGTGGATCCGCACCGACAGGCCGTCGGCGCGGCCCAGGTCCAGCCACGTCGCCCCGCCGGACCCGGGGGCCACCCGGATGTGCACGGCCCGCACCTCCTCCGAGAGGGCGAGCGCCTCGATCAGGTCCAACGCCTCCTTCATGGCGGTGCCGTTGAACACCCCGACCCCGTCCCGGTACAGGTTGACCATGAGTTCCTGGCGGTGGCTGCCGGTCGTGCCCTGGGAACGGATCGGGCGGGCCACCGGGTGGCCGTTGCGCTGCGCGTACACGGTGCCGTCGGCGGTGCGGAAGTACCGGAAGTGGGCTTGGGCGTAGTCGGCGATGATCTCGCGGGCCGGGGTCTTCTCCTCGTCGGCCACGGTCACAGCCCCAACCTGGTCAGGGCGTTGGCCCACGCGTCCGCGCAGTGCCGGGCCGTCTCGCCCTTGGCCTGCGCGGCGGCGAACAGCCGGGCGGTGTGCGCCGAGGTGAGGCACCCGCACCGGCCGTGCGTCGACAAGACGGCGAGGAACGCCCCGAACACCGTGGCGTGCACGCCCCCGGACGCGTCGGTGATGCGCTGCTCGGCCATGGCGATGCCCCGCTCCAGGTAGGTCGGCGTGCGGTGCGGGCACCTGCCGCTCCCGGCCGGGGCGGGCACGGTGACGGCCGTCGGCCGGACCGGGGCGGGCTGCCTCACCACGAGGGCGCGGACGGCGTCCGGGAGGTCGGTGAGGGGGCCGGTGCCGGGGCCGAGCCACCGCGTGTAGGACATCAGCGACTTGACGTCCACGCCGGGCCGGACGGCGTTGGCAGAGGGCATGGCGCCCCGGTACAGCCAGTGCTCACCGCGGGTGGTCCGGACGGTCCGGGTGGCGGGCAGGTTCGCGCGCGCCCACTCGATGGCCTGCGCGTTGTCGAGGTCCACGACGGTCAGGCCCGCGGCGCCGGGGTGGTAGGCGACCGCCGCGGCCTCGCGCCAGGCTCGCGCCCACGCGGGCGCGTTGATGACCTGGGGGTCGGTGGTGGCGGCGGCCCAGCCGTGGCACGGGGCCGGGCAGGTGCAGGGGCCAGGGGTCTTCATGTTCGGCCGGCCGCCGCACGCGTTGCCGGTGCAGGCCGGGCAGTTTCCGAACGGCACCTTCCCGGCGCGCAACGGCAGCACGGGCACGCCGAACGGCGCCAGGGAGAGCGCCACGGGCAGGTGCTCTCCCCGGATCATGGTCGGTTGGGTCATGCTGGGTGTCTCCAGTTCTCTACGAGCGTGCTGGATAGGCGGCGGCCCCGGTTCTTGGCGGAAGGGGGCCGCCGTCGTCGTTCGTCCTGCTCTCGGCGCAGACCTTGTGCGACGGTCTGCGCTCGTCGTCCCGCAGCGGTGTGGGACGGCCGCACCAGCGACACGGCAGGGTGCGGGTGCGGTCGTAGTGCCGGGCATCGCGCCAGTCGAGGGCGGCCACGGCCGTTGCCCTACGTGAGGGGGAGGCCGTATTCGCCCGCGGTGCCGCGGACGAGGGTCTGGGCCTTCGCCATGCGCGAGCAGGTGTTCTCGATGGTCTTGCGGGTGACGCCGGTCATGGCGGTGATCTGGTCGAGGTGGAGGTACATGACCTCTTCACCGAGCGGGTCGCGGCACTCGCCGAGGACCGTGAGGATCTTCTCCTCGGCGGTGGGCTCCTTCACGGCGGTGCCGGTGGCCTGGCCCGGCACCCACGCCGTGCTGTTCTGGCCGGTGCCGACCGCGTCGGCGGGGGTCGCGGCGATCAGGTCCCGCTCCCCCCAGTCGGGGAAGTCGGCGGGGTGGAGGATCCGGTCCGGGTCGAACAGGCCGGCGGCGGACTCCAGGATCCAGGCCCGCATCATCTCCGCCCGCTCATCCGGGCCGACGACGTAGCCGACGCCGAACGTCCTGGACGGGTCGTCCTCGGGGATGTTCGGGTCATAGATCAGCGTGTCGTCGTCGCCGCCCCGCCAGAAGGCGGGGATCTTCGACGGGTCGATCGCGTCGAACGCATCCGGCAGGTCCAGGCGGTGCTTCTGCGCCCCGTCGGAGCGCAGGAGAACGAGCGCGCCGCCGTAGAACACGTTGTCCCGGATGGACGTGTCGCCGCCCATCTTGTCGAGGTTGATGATCTGGCCGCACAGCACCAGGCACATGCCCAGCGAACGGCCCTGCTCGGCGAGCGCCGCCACGATCATCGCGGCCTCCGCCAGGTGCGGGGACTTGTCGCTGAGCAGCTGCGCCATCTCGTCGAGGACGACGGCGATGAACGGCATGTCGTCGGTGGCCTGGAAGTTCTTCATCCGCAGGCTCTGGGACTGGCGGATGCGGTGCTGGAGGATCGCGTAGGCCAGCCGCAGAGCGCCCGTCGCCCCGTCGCGGCCGGTGCCGGCGTAGGCGGCCATGTCCTCCACGTCCGGGTTGGAGCTGCCCTTGGGGTCGGCGTAGATGATCGCGACCTTGTTGACGTGGTAGCTGAGGCAGATCAGCTGGAGGACGCCGCCCTTGCCGGAGCCGGTGACACCCGCGATGAGGACGTGCCGGGCGCCGCCCTTCTTGTCGTACAGCTGCACGCGGGCGGGGCGGCCGGACACGCCGGTGCCCAGCTGCACGAACCCGTTGGGGTTGGCGAGCAGGGCCAGCGCACCGGGCAGGGGCTTGCCGTCCTCCAGCGGGGAACGGTCCATCAGCCGCAGCTTGGCACGGCGCGGGTTCTGGGTCGGCTCGATGGAGACCAGCAGGGTCGTGGTGCGCAGGGCGCCGGCGATGCGGTGCGGCTCCGGCGCGGGGACGGTGTCGGTGTCCTCGTCCGCCACGACCCACGCGGCGACACCGCCGGTGGCCGGGTCCGGGGTGATGCTCTCCAGGTGGGTGCCGGGCATGCAGCCGCCCGGGCGGGCCACGCGCTTGCGCCACAGCTCCTCCAGCGCGCTGTACTGCCGCTCCTGGACGGGCGCGGCGGCCAGGCGCACGTGGATGTGCTTGGAGCTGGTGTGCGGGCCGTCGGTGATGTCCACCCATCCGGCCGGGATCCGGTACACCCCGGACACGGTCTCCGCGGTGACCGCGACCGGCCGGCCGGGCGGGGCCTCGATGATGCCCTCCCACGCCTCGGGTCCCTGTCCGGTGAGGATCAGGTGCTGGCCGGGGTGCGCGCCCCGTTCGCCGGAGATGTAGGCGTGCCAGCGCACGAGGATGTCGCTGACCGGCACCGCAGGCGTCGGGGCAGCGGCCGGGGCGGGCCGGGGCCGGGTGTTGCCGAGGACCTTCCGCAGGGAGAAGCCGACGAACCCGGCGGCGCCCCACCAGGCGACGGAGACCAGGCCGGACAGGGACGGCATGGTCATCCATCCGGCGACCAGGGCATCGATGCCAGGCAGGCCGTGCAGGGTTGCGGTCGCCGCGGCGGTCGCGGTGGCGATCGTGGAGACGAGGAACGGGCGGCGGTGCGCGGCGAGGATGTCCCCGCCGGGCACCACGGCCAGCGTCCGCTCGGACAGCAGGCCGACCGCGTTCGCACCCGCCACCATCGCCGGGGCGGCGAGGAACGTGGAGACGGTGGTGGCGGCCTGCGCGTCCAGGAACGGCATCATGCCCGCGCACACCAGCGGCGCGGCGATCTGCGCGATCGCGAACGTCTTCTCGGCGGACGGGCTCCCTATGGCCCCTGCGGGGGCGGTGGGGCTGGTCTGCTGGGTGGACATGATCGCGTTCTCCTATTCCTGGGCGTACCAGCCGGACGTGGCCATCCGGACGGGGGAGGTGTCGGCAGCTTCCTGGATGCCGTTGTGGAGGCGCACGGCCTCCTGCTCGGCGGCGGTGGCGGTGCGGGCGGCCTCGTCCGCGGTGGTGGCGTAGGCGAGGGCGGTGGTGGACAGGCCCTGCATGATCTGGGAGACCTCGCGAGTCTCGGCGATGGTCGCGGCGTCGACCTTGAGCGCGGCGATCTGCTCGGCGATGCGGCCGGTGTCCTTGGCCTCGTCGCCGAGGGCCTTGGCCATCGTCTGGTGCGCCTCGGTCGCCGCCCGGATGCTCTTGGCCAGGGCCCGGGTCTGGCGGCGCAGTTCGCGGTAGGTGAGTCCAGCAGCCATCGTCAGCTCCCCTGGGTGTCCTGGTAGAAGGTCCGCTCGGCCGGCTTGGTGAGCGGGCTGTCCACGACGGCCTGGTAGATGACGCCGTGCCTGCTCTCGGCGTTGGCGGCCAGCGCCCGCACCGCGTCCGTGCCGCGGTGCGCGTTCTTCTCGATCTCCTCGGCCTTGCCGAGCAGTGCCTGGGCGTGCTCGGCCAGCCGCAGCAGGGCGCCCACGAGCCGCTCGCCGCCCTCCACGTCCCGGGCCTGCTCGGCCAGACGTTGGGCCTCTTTGGCGTGCTCGGCAGCGGTGGCGCGGGTGTTCTTGGAACCGTCGGCGATCCGGGCGAGGCTGGTCTGCTTGGCGCCCAGGCGCCGCTCGAACTGCTTGAGCGTGCGGACCTCACCGCGGCTCATGCTGTGCTGGGCGCCGTCGGCGGTGAACTGGACGGCCTTCGCGCCAACGGCGTTGACCTGCGCCGGAATCGCCGCGGTAGTGCCGGGCGGGGCCGGCTGGGCGGGCGGGGTGGGGGTCTTGGCCAGGCCGGCCGTCGAACCGCTGGCCGGTGCCATCGACGGACTGGCCGACGGGGTGGGGCGGGTTGCCATGGGTGCCGTGCTGTCCTTCCCGGTGGAGGGGACGGGGGCGGGGGAGGCTGGGCCGTCGGCCGGGGCGGTGGGCCGCTTGACCAAGGTGTCCGGCAGGATCCGGGCCGCGCGGGCCTTCGCCTGCTCCCCCGGCCCTGGCTTCGTGTCGGGGAACTTGCTGCCCAGGCCCTTCGCGTCCGGCGCCGAAACGACCGGCTTCCCGGGCCCGTGCGGGCCCTTCTGCGGGCTCGTGTCCTTCCCGGTACCGGTTTTCGGCTCGCTGGCCTTGCTGTCGCGGTTCTTCGCCTTGCCGGGCGGGCCCGGGCGGTCCGGTTTCGGTGCCTTCGCGCCGGACGGCCCGTCAGGGCCCTTGGCGTCGGACGTTCGGATCGACCGCGCATCGTGGTTCTTGTCGTCCGCGGCGCGCTTGGCCGAGGTGCCGTCCTTCGACGCCTTGGCAACGGACGTCTTCACGTCGCGACTGTCGCGGCTGTCCTTGCCGGTCTTCGCGGAGGTGTCGGCCTTGGTGCTCTTCGCGTGGGAGGTCTTCGCGTCGGTTGCGTCGGCCTTCTTCACGTCCCGGTTGTCGCGGTCCTGACTCTGGCTGGCCTTGTTGTTCAGGTCGGCCAGCTTGGCGTCCCGGCTGGAGCGGTGCTGGGTGCTGTGGGCGTTCTTGGCGGCGCGGTCGGTCTTGTTGGCGTTGGTGGTGGTGGCCTGGTTACCCGAGACCCGGTTCTCGGTGACGGTGTGCTGGCGCTTGATGTGGGTTGTTGTCCCGGTCCGGCGGAGGCGGTCGGCGAGCGCGCGGACCAGGGCGCCGACCGGGCCGTCCTGGGGGTTCCCGCCGGGCCCGTCGGCCCGCTTGGCACCACCAGCCCGGTTGGGTGCGGTGTCCGGGGAGAGGGTGGCGGTGGTGCCGATCGGGGTGGCGGTGCGCGCGGGCTCGACGGGGGCGAAGATCTGGGCGAGCGGCCCGGACGGAGCCGGCGGAGTGCCCGGATCCGGCGGCCCTGCGGGGGTGCCGGCGGCCTCGCTCGCCGGGTCGGGAGGTGGTGTGCGGCTGGCGTCAGGGGGCGTTGCCATCGACTGGATTCCTCACGTTGGGTGACTTCCCACCCACCCCCCACCCAGCCGGAAAGAGACCGGACCGGTCCTCTAACCGGCCGGGGGGAGGCGTGGGGCCCCTTTTCCGGGGTGGGTGGGGGGTGGGTGGGAGGTCACGGGTGGTTACAGGCGGGCGAACTTCTTCTTCGCCCAGCCGACGCCGACGATGGCCCCGACGGAGCCGAGGACCAGCAGGCCGACACCGTTGCCGGGGCCGTCGCCGTCCTTGTCGGTGGCCACCGACTGGGAGGTGTTGACCATGCCGGAGGCGTCCACGGCCGGGTACGCCTTCCCGCAGTCAGCGATAGCGCCGAAGCCGCCGCCGGCCTTGTTCACGCACGCCTGGACGGCCTCCCGGCGGGCCTTCTGCGCTGGGGTCTCCTGCTCGCCGACCTTCGCCAGCTCGGCGGCCTGCTGCTGCCGCTGAAGGTCCAACTTGGAGGCGTCCAGGGCGATCTGTGCCTTGCGGACCTCGGCGTCGGCCTCCGAGGCGGCGTAGTTCGACCAGGCGACCATGCCGACGGCGGCCAGGACCACCGCACCGGCGCCGATCCCGGCCATCGCCTGGGGGGACAGCTTCGCGTTCGGGGAGAACTTGCCGTGCAGCGGCGGTGCCGGGGCCGTCTTCCAGGCCGGCACCGAGGTGATGTCGTACGCGTCGTCGTTGTAGACCGAATCGCGATCGGTCATGGCAGTGGCCCTCCCGGGTCCTTGAGCGGGGAAAATGCGTGGGTGGTTCTCGGCGCCGGGCGCCTTCGCCGGCCGTCGGAACACCCCCGCACGGAGTGCACCGACGGCCAGCCGAGAGGCCCGGGAACCAGGGCATGGATCACGCCACGGCCGGGAGATCGTCGGCGCAGGCAAGACAGGTGCCGAGGTGGGTGGGCAGCACGTAACCGGCGTCCCGCCCGCAGACGGGGCAGGTGCGGCGGGCCCGGTTCGCCGCCGCGAGGGCAGCGGCCCTCGCGGGGGTCATCGGCCGGACCGGCTTAGCCAGGCAGGTGCGGTACAGGTGGGCGGCGCGCATACCGTTGGTGCGGCGCGAGCGCCAGAGGATCTGTGCGGCGACCGGCTGACCGCCCGGCCGCAGCCCCCGCCTGCGGAGCTGGCGGCGGGTCAAGTAGCCGTCCGGGGCCATCCGCCACGGGTAGGTCGGCAGGCCGAACCGCTCCCCATGCGGGTCCCAGAACCGGGGGCGGCTCACCGCTCGTCGCCCGTCTGGTCGGGGTTGTGCCGGTAGTAGCCGTGGAGCACGAGCGGGACGCCGCTGTGGGTGCCGGTGACGGTCAGCCAGGCGGTCGTGGCGTGGTGCTGGTGGTCGACGTCCGCGGGGTCGAGGCCGAGGGCCTGTCGCCACTGTTCGAAGTGGTCGAGACCGTGGTGCAGGGAGACGTTGATCCCCCACGCGTACTCGGGGGTGCCGGGCACCTTCAGGTGCTCCAGCTGGACGTTCGGGGCGGGCAGGTGCGGCAGGGCGGTGAGCAGGGACATCAGCGCGCCGGCCGCGCGGATCTGGTCGGACGTCGTGGTGGTCACGAGACGTGCTCCTTACCGTGGTCGGCAATCAGGGCAGGGACGGCGTGGAGGGTGCGGTTGTCGCGGGCTTCCTGGTAGCGGGCGGCGATCCAGCCGGCCGACCAGCCGGTCAGCTCCGCCGCCGCGCGCTGCGGCAGCCCCGCCCCATAGGCGGCCCTGGCGATCTCCCGGGCGCGGTCCTCCGGCAGCCGCTCGACTGCCGGGCCACCGGCCAGCAGCTCCGCGCGGGCTCGCTCGGCGGCCTCCCGCTCACGCTCCACCTGGGCGAGGCGCTCAGCACGGGCGCGGTGCTCACGCTCGCTCACCTCGCGCTCACGGCACTCGCGTTCGGCCCGCTCGGCAGCCTCCTTGCGGGCGGCCTCCTCACGGTCCTCGCGCAGCAGGCGGGCCTCGTGCTCGCGCTGCTCGCGAAGGAGTTGGGCGTCGTGCTCACGGCGCTCACGCTCGCGCCGCTCGGTGGCCTCGAACTGTGCGAGACGCTCCTCCCGCTCCTGCCGGCGGCGCTCCTCCGCCCGGCGGTCCCGCTCGGCCCGCTCCTGCCGCTCGGCCATCTCGCGGGCGGTCAGGGCGGCGGCGATGGCCTTGCGGTAGGCGAGGGAAGTCTCCGCGGTGACGATCAGCAGCAGCGGCGCCACCGCGTGCACCGCCACCCCGACCAGGTCCCCGTCCAACGCGGACAGACCCACGTTGAGCAGCACCGTCATCAGGCCGGTCATCCACCGCAGCACCGTCGGCCAGCGTCCGCCGTCCCCGCCGAGGCGGGCCAGCGTGCTGTCCATCCGGACCACGATCACCACCGCCGCATCGACCACCAGCGGCAGGATCGGCGCCGTCCACCGCCACCCGGGCGGGGTGTGGCCGGCCATCAGCGGGGTCACCGTGAGCACGCTGTAGAGCACCGCACCGAACGTGATCGTCCACGTCCCCGCGCCCAGCGCGCGTTCCGCCGAGCGGACCTGCTCGGCACTGATCGACGTCCTCACCGCGACCACCGTCCCCGCCGCCACGAGCACACCGTGAGCGCGGTGAGCGCGGCCGTGAGCACCGTGAGCGGCGGCGCCGTCACCACCATCCCGGCCGGCGCGACGGCCCCAGCGAGGAACCGCCCGATCCCCCGGCCGATCACGCCGCCACCCCCAGACCGGCGGCCCGGCGGGCGGCCGCACGGCGGTTCGTGAGCGGAACCGGCGCGGTGTCCAGCAGGCGCTCGGCGTAGGCGGCCAGCTCCGGGGCCTCCCGGCGCAGGTCCGCCAGCACCGCGGCGGCGGCGTCCATCCGGGCGGCGCGCTCGATCGCCGACTCGCCGGGCACCCCGGCGAACAGCTCCTCATCCACGCCCAACGCCAGCTCCGCGAACTCCTCCGGGTCCGCGGCGTGCTGGCCTGCAACAATCGACTTCACGGGTCTACCTCTTCGTCCGTCGGGGAGTGGACCCGAGGGCCGCCGCGCGCTCCTTGCCCGGAGCGCGGCGGCCCGCTTTCGTGGGCCCAGACCACTCGCTAGGTCACGAGCAGCCACGGGCCCCGACACCCGTCGTGCCGTGCGCGGGGGTGCCGGGGCCCGAGATCACTGGTGAAGCAAGAGGTTCGATCTCAGCTGGACGCGGACCGGGCTCGCTCCGGGGAGATCGCTCCCGGAGGTCGTCGCCGGCGAAATGTCTGCCACGTCGTTCTTTCTGCAAGTCGGCCGTGCACCGAGGTGGCCGCCGCCTTCCAGAGTCGGCTGCGTGTCCCATGTACGGCCGCCGTCTTAAGGGCGACCGAGGTGTCAGGGCGTGCGCCCCTTCTCTGCCGACTGGTCTCCACTCACCCCGACCGGCGTGGTCACGGAAGGACTGCGGTGGTGGATCACTCTCTTGAGTTGTGAAGCGGTGCCCCCTGCGTCCGAGCAACCCAAAGAAGGCATAGGGGCGCTGGGGGTTGATCTCGCTCGGCCGTCAGGCGAGCGTCTTGCGCGTGGCGGTGCCTCTGGCGCCGCCCTTAACTGGTGCGCACCAGTAGTCTGCAACTGGTGCGCACCAGTGTCAAGTGATTCGGTGTTGGGCCGTCAGTTCTAGCCCCGCTTCTATGAAACGGCGTATGCCGACGAGCCAGTAGCCAGCAGGGGTTAACCCAGTTTTGTTAACCCCCGGTGACCTGGGCCGACATGCTGCATGCTGTGTGGACAGCGCAACACCACTATCAAGGTGGGGACATGACTCAGCGTCTACGACAAGCTCGGAAAGCCCGCGGCTGGTCCCAGGACCGTCTGGTCAGGGAGATCTGCCAGTACGCGCGACAGCACCTCGTCGACGTGGCTTCGCCGGCAAGCCTCAAGGTCTACGTGTCGGAGTGGGAGAACGACCGGCGAACAGTCTCCGAGACCTATGCGGCGATCCTGCGTGCTCTGCTCGGCAAGACAGACGACGAGCTGTTCGGCTCCGCTGGGGGGAGTGCGCCACTGCTCGCCGATGGGTACGACGAGCTCCTTGGCCGCATCGACTCCGCAAGGAGTCTCAGCCTTGGGATGGTGGACACCTTCCTGCAGCAGACGGAATTGCTTCGCAGCTTCGATCGGCAGATGGGGGCTGCGTCTCTCGTGGATCAGATGAGGGCTCACCTCGACTCACTCGAAGACGCACTAACCTTCGCGGTCCTCCCCGATGCTCGGCGACCCGTGGCCAAGGCGCTGGCGGGCGCGGCCACGCTCGCGGCATGGCAGGCGCTTGATGTAGGCGCCGTTGAGCGAGCGTGGCGCCACTACGAACTCGGGAAAAGGGCCGCGGCCGAGGCAGAAGAGCCGATGTACCTGGCGCACGCCATGGCGGAACAGGCGTACGTGCTCTCCGACGCTGGACGTGCCGAGATGGCGGTGGAACTGGTACGCGACGCACAGCGTACGGGCGGCACGAAGGTGTCACCGCGGCTTGCCGCGTGGCTCTTCGCGGCTGAAGGTGAGTTGTGTGCGAAGGCAGGTCTGGCAGAAGACTGCCGACGCGCTCTCGACCGCGCGGCGACGGTTCTACCGACTGGTGATGAAACGCGGGATCCGGACATGCTCAGCATCTTCCTGAACGCCAACCATCTGGCCCGCTGGCGCGGTAATGCTCTGGCCATGCTTGGTGAGGACGATGCCCTGGCGGAACTGTACGGTGCACTTGAACGGATAGATCCTGCATTTGCGCGGGCAACGGCTGGACTGCGCTGTGACTTGGCCCAGGCCCACCTGGTGCGCGGAGAGTTCGACCAGGCGAGGAAGCACCTGCAACAAGCTCGCCTCCTGGCCAATCGGACTGGATCCGTTCGGCACAGGAGGCGAATTGAGCGTCTTACTGGGCGGATGTAGCGCGTAGCTGGCGTGTCGCCAGGATGTGAAGTAGGGCGACCAGCGTGCCCGACCCGAGCAGTTCATTACGGGCGATCAGCCCGGGGATCTCATCGAGTGGGATCCATTCGATTCGGGCGGCTTCCTCCGCGTCGGTGGGCTCTCCTACGAGACTGGCGCCTCGCGCAATGAAGATCTCGGGGTGCCGTGGGCCGGGTGGGGGTGGCGGTGTCCCACACGTCGTCCGGTGCCGCCTCACGCGGCGCAGTGCCGCGGGCGGTGCGTGTGATCGCGACGGTAGCGAAGGTCATGGACGCGCCGGCGTCGTCGACCTCCAGCACCATGCGGGAGCGCTTCTCCCCTTCCGGGGTTTCCCAGCGGTCGGTGCGCAGCCGGCCGGCGACGACGACGCGGGCGCCCTTGGTGAGGGAGGCGGCAAGGTTTTCGGCGAGCTGACGCCAGGCGGTGCAGTCCAGGAACGTGGGTTCGCCGTCGCGCCAGGTGTTGGTCTCGCGATCGAAGCTGCGCGGTGTGAAGGCGACGGTGAACCGGGCCACCGACACCCCGTTCGGGGTGAACCGCAGCTCCGGGTCCTCGACCAGGTTCCCGATCACCGTCAATGGAAGATCGTTGCGCATGCCCTGAGTCTGGCACATCCCACTGACAGCCAGAGCCGAAACAGCGAGACCCGCGAGGACACGACGCTTGCGGCATCCTGCTCCGTCTTCCCACCGCGCCTGCAGACAGCCCGGAGGCGGTGCCCGGTGGTTGCGTCAGCTGGTGGTGAGGCGGTGGTCGAGGGCGGTGTGCCGGCGCCCCGCGCTGACCGCCCGCACGGCCTGGGCCAGGGCGCGGCGGGAGCCGACCAGGACGACGAGCTTCTTCGCGCGGGTGACAGCGGTGTAGAGCAGGTTGCGCTGCAGCATGGTCCAGGCCGAGGTGGTCACCGGGATCACCACCGCCGGGTATTCGCTGCCCTGCGAGCGGTGGATGGTGACGGCGTAGGCGTGGGCGAGTTCGTCCAGTTCGTCGAAGCCGTAGGTGATGTCCTCGTCCTCGTCGGTGCGGACGGTGAGCTGCTGCTCGACGGTGTCGAGGGCGGTGACGACGCCGACGGTGCCGTTGAAGACGCCGTTGGCGCCCTTCTCGTAGTTGTTGCGGATCTGGGTGACCTTGTCGCCGACCCGGAAGGTACGCCCGCCGAACCTGCGCTCCGGCACGCCCTCGTTCGCGGGAGTGATCGCGGCCTGCAGCAGGGTGTTCAGGTTGCCCGCCCCGGCCGGGCCGCGGTGCATCGGCGCCAGCACCTGCACATCGCGGCGCGGATCGAGACCAAACTTCTGCGGGACGCGGCGGGCGGCGACGTCGACGGTCAGGCCGGCGGCGCGTTCGGTGTCCTCCTCGACGAACAGGAAGAAGTCCGCCAGGCCGTCGGTGACCGGCGGCAGGCCCCGGTTGATTCGGTGCGCGTTGCTGACCACGCCGGACTGCTGCGCCTGCCGGAACACCTGGGTCAGGCGCACCGCCGGGATCGGGCTGTGGTCGGCGAGCAGGTCGCGCAGCACCTCGCCAGCGCCGACCGAGGGCAGCTGGTCCACGTCCCCGACGAACAGCAGGTGGGTGCCGGGGGCGACGGCCTTGGCGAGCTTGTTGGCCAGGATCAGATCGAGCATGGAGGCCTCGTCCACGACGACCAGGTCCGCATCCAAGGGCCGGTCCCGGTCGAACGCCGCAGCCCCGCCCGGGCGGAGCTCCAGCAGCCGGTGCACGGTGGAGGCCTCGGCGCCGGTCAGCTCCGCGAGGCGTTTGGCGGCCCGGCCGGTCGGCGCGGCGAGGACCACCTTGGCGTTCTTGGCCAGTGCCATGGTGACGATCGACTTGACGGTGAAGGACTTGCCGCAGCCCGGGCCGCCGGTCAGCACCGCCACCCTCTGGGTGAGCGCCAGTTGGACGGCCTGGCGCTGCTCGGGGGCCAGGTCCGCACCCGTTCGGCGGGCCAGCCAGCCTATGGCCGCCTCCCAATCGATGCCCGCGGTGTCGGCGAAGGCGGGCATCCGGTCGCCGTCGGCGTGCAGCAGGCGTAGCAGCTGGTTGGCCAGCGAGATCTCGGCGCGGTGGAACGGCACCAGGTACACGGCGGTGATGGGCTCACCCGTCTCGCCGGGGAGCTGTTCGCGGACCACGCCGTCCTCGGCGACCAATTCGGCCAGACTGTCGATGACCAGGCCGACATCGACCTGGAGGAGTTTGACGCCGTCGGCGATCAGGCGCTCCTCGGGCAGGTAGCAGTGGCCCTGGTCGGTGCTCTGGGACAGGGCGTACTGCAGGCCGGCCTTCACCCGCTCCGGGGAGTCGTGGGGGATGCCGACGGCCTGGGCGATCTTGTCGGCGGTGAGGAAGCCGATGCCCCACACGTCGGAGGCCAGCCGGTAGGGCTGGTTCTTCACCACGCCGATCGATGCGTCGCCGTACTTCTTGTAGATCCGCACCGCCAGCGAGGTGGAGACGCCGACGCCTTGCAGGAAGACCATGACCTCCTTGATGGCCTTCTGCTCCTCCCACGCGTCCGCGATCTTCCGGGTGCGCTTGGGGCCCAGGCCGGGGACCTCGATCAGCCGCTTCGGTTCGGTCTCGATCACCTCCAGGGTGTCGGTGCCGAAGACCTCAACGATCCGCTCGGCGATCCGCGGCCCAATGCCCTTGATCAGACCGGAGCCGAGGTAGCGGCGGATGCCCTGCACCGTCGCGGGCAGCACGGTGGTGTAGTTCTCCACCGTGAACTGCTTGCCGTACCGCGGATGCGAGCCCCACCGGCCACACAACCGCAGCGACTCCCCCACCTGGGCGCCCAACAGCGCACCCACCACCGTCAGCAGGTCGTTCGCGCCGCGACCGGTGTCCATCCGGGCGACGGTGTAACCGGTCTCCTCGTTCGCGTAGGTGATCCGCTCCAGCACCCCCTCCACCTCGGCCAGCTGCCGCACCGGCTGGCCGCCCAGGGACTGGACGCAGCGCAGACCGGCAACAGGCTCGGTATGACCGAGCAGGCGGTGGGCAGCATGCTGCGCAATATCCGCCGTAAACTCGGTGCCACGAGCCTGGATGAGGCACTCCGGAACGCGGCGGCACAGGGAATCGTGCAGACCCAGCCGGGTCGGGTGCCGTCGTCCTCGGGCGGGTTCAACCCAGTGGATCCGATCTGCGGCATGCGTCCGGTGCGTCGTCCCGGCGGTGTCATCCACTGGGAGGCAGCGCCCTGAGCCCAGCCGGCGTGGAACCGAGGCGCAAGACGGCCCGCGATTGGGGATGGTGAGCGACCCGATTCCGGCTCCACTGGAGATGTTCACCCGCGCCATCAAGGTCGGCCGCGCGACTGCGATGCATGATCTTCGAGCTGGATCTTGATGAGGAGATCAAGGGGGTGTGGCGGCCGGAGATTGAGACACCCGCAGTTCGACAAATCGGTGGAGACGCTGCGCGGCGCCGGCATCCGGGTACTGCTCGGCGATGGCTACCGCCTGCTGAACGAACCCGGCCGGGGCAACCCGGCCACTCACCCCTGGACCGCGGCACTCCGTGATCTCACCCCGCGGGCAAGCCACGTGACCGCGAATTCACGCTCTGAATCTAAGTAGTCCCTACTCGCTCAAGCAGTCGGCGCGTCGGCCCAGGGTGGGGAGGACCCGGTCCCCCTTCAGGCGGTGATAGCGATGCGACAGGTGATCCTTCGGCAGCCCCCGACGCCGGCCCCACGGCCGCCGCTCGACCTTCGGACTCCGTCCGGCCGCCCCCTGCCCTACTGACCCACGGCAGACCGCGGACAGACCCCCTGACGAATGTCCGCGACGAACCATCCGGGCGGCGGACGTTCTTACGTTTTCGACATGCGCCCTCGAGGCGCCTGTCCCCAGCCGGCCTCTGCGCGCCTGCTATTGCACTGACTGACCGCAGAAAGATCAGCCCATGTACAACAGCGAGCACTTCGAGGCAGCTACGCCGGCGTCCACCCTGTTCCGGCCCAACCTGGATACCGCGGACGGATGCCCGATGTGTCAGGGCTGGGGTGCGGTAATCCTGCCCCCGGCTGCGACCATCCAGCCCTGCCCGGTATGCCAGGACGAAGTCCTGCTGATGCCCGAGCCGAGGCGGTCCTACCGCTTCGCAGGCCACATCACCGGGGCGGATCGCCACCGGCTCGCGGGCCGTCTCCGCGCACGCTACGAGGACGGGGCGACGATCTGGGAGCTGTCCCTGCTGTGCCAGCGTTCCCACACCTTCGTCCACACTCTCCTCCGCGAGGCCGGGACAATCCTTCGGCCGAGCGGCCCGCGCCCGAGAAATCACGGCACGACCTGATGCATGACCTCACCCGGGTCTGCCCACGCCGTTCCGCAGCGATGGACTCCTCTGGCCAAGGGGCCTGTGGGCGCGGGCCCAGTGACATCAGGATGGACCCGCTGCCCACAGCCGCCGTCCCCGACAAGACCATGCCCCTACGCAACCACCTTGTCGGCAACGACACATCCGCACCCGACGCTCTCACAGCGAACCGCTGCAAGGCGCTCCCAGCTCGCCGGATCCGGACAGCTCGGAAGGGGCGGTGCGACGCAGGCCCGGGGAGAGCCGCATGGGTCGCACCGCCCACGCGCGAGCAGAGGGGGATCCACTCACATCCGCATCACCATGATCAATCGGAGAAATCGGATGCGCATGAGTGATCAACACTCATATTTCGTCGGACTTGCGGCGGCCCATCGACCGATGAACCGCAACGGCCGCCGTGTCCCGCGCGGTGGTGGAGTCCCATGTGCCGGCGCCCGGCTCGAGTGATGTTCCTGGGCCTGGAAACACGGCAGAGCTCTCCGCCGAAGGTCAGGCACCGGCTACTCAACCGGCAGGCCCACGGGTTCCGTTCTCCTTGACAGTGAGGCCATCCGCGGATGGGAGGAGGCCCAGGTAGATGGCGGAGTCACCAGTCCCGGACGGGCTCGCATGGCCGATGCCGCCGATGTGCGGGGCTCTCGGCGCCGCCCTCGTCTGGCACCTGCCTGGCGTGGAGGGCGCCGCGATGGCCGCCGGTGAGGTCCTGCGGCGGCAGTTCCGGATCTGGGGCGTATCCGAGCACGTTGCTGCTGTGGCCGGGCGGGTGGCTGCGGAGCTCGTGGACAGTGCCGTCCGCTCCGGTGCCGGCCCCCTCTTCCTGGAGCTTGCCCGCCGGCCCGGCCACGTGGCGGTGGCCGTCCGCCAGCGGGCCGACAGTGGGTGGGCCGGGACCTCCGGCTCCTGCGCTGACGGCCGCGGGCTGAACCTGGCGGCGGAGCTTGCCGCCGAACTCGAGGTGCTTCCGCTCCCGGACGGCACCGGATGCGCCGTCGTGGCCCGAATCCCGGACGTGCCCCCGCCCCGGGCGCCTGCACCACGACCCCAACCCGCCAGGTCGCGGCGGCAAGCCAGACCGCCTCGGCGGCCCAGCCCGGCCGCCCCTCATCCCCGACACAAAGGTATTGGCGGCCCGGCCGGCAGACGCAGAACGGAATCTCGCCATGTCTTCTACGCCCCCCTCGCTGTCCTCCCAGGACCGTTGCGACCGTTGCGGCGCACAGGCATACGTCCTCGCAGAGTTCGACCACGGCCGCGAGCTGCTCTTCTGCGCCCACCACGGCCGCAAGCACCGAGAGGCCCTGGCACGCTGGAGCACGAAGATCCACGACGAAAGCCACCGCCTCGAGCCGGCAGGGACCGCCCGGTAGATTGCCAGGCCAGACGCCTTTTGAGGGCCGTGCCGCCCGAGCGCCGCACAGGAGTGCGGGTCGCCCCGGTTGCAACCCCTGGGGCAACCCGCGTCAGCCAGTCCGCCCCATCGGGGGGTGAGCGGAAGGGCACGGTCAGTGAGCCTACCGTCCGGGCGCCGCTGCCGGAGCAGGGGCGGGGCGAGTCGCGACGGGTTCACCCCGTTGCCGACCATCCCCTCCCGGACCTGCTGGCCGCGCCAGTTACGCAGTCTCGTTCTCGGTCACCGCGATGGCGATGCCGAGGGCCTCGGCGATGTGGCCGGCCGCCGACATGACCCGGGCGGTGCCCACGATCGGCGCGATCGCGATCAGGACGTCCTGCAGCTTGTCGGCGGTCAGGCCGGCCTTCATCCCGGGCTCGAGGTGGGCGAGGTAGGAGAGCGGGGGTGCGTCCATGGCGACGAGTGCGGCGATGCGCGTGAGGATGAGCGTGTCCTGGGTCAGTCCGCACCGCTCGATCGAGTCCATGGTCATGGCGGCGAGGGTGTCGAGAACGGGCGTCTCGGATGAAGTCGTCATGCTGGCCAACTCCTGCTGGTCTGGCGGGCGCCGACGCCGATGTCGGCGACGGAGCACCCGCGTCGGCCCCCGGTTGCCGACCATAAGGACATGCCGGTCCGGGCGCACCTCGACGCAGCTCACCCGCCTTGGGGCGCGAGAGAGCCCGCGGCAGACGGGCGGCGTCCACCACGGGCTCTGCAGGCTGGGTCAGATCACGCGGATCTGCTCGGCCTGAGGGCCCTTTTGGCCCTGGGTGATGTCGAACTCGACCTTCTGGCCTTCCTGCAGCTCACGGAAGCCCTGGCCGGCGATGTTGGAGAAGTGGGCGAATACGTCCGGGCCGCCGCCGTCCTGCTCGATGAAACCGAAGCCCTTCTCGGCGTTGAACCACTTCACGGTGCCCTTGGCCATGCTGGTGTCCTGTCGTAATGGATGCCGGACCCGCTCCGTGCGGATCCGTGCGGAGGTGATCGCCGTGCCCCGGGGCAGCAAAACGCCCGCGGCCTGTGACCGCGGGCGAAGACTCGGAACCACGACTGCTGATCACCACGCTACTCCGGCCCGTGGAGGATCGCAGGAGGACGCGCATAAGCCCTCCATTCCGTGGAGGCCGTCTTGTCTGCCCATCGTCACGGATGTCACCATGACCCCTCGCGGGTCCGGCAACTGTGTCCTCGGCCGCCGGGCCCGCACCAACTGGGTAATGAACGCCCGATCGAATTGCCCACAGGAATATCCACAGATGCAGACAGCTGAGACATATCGCTTACCCCTGGCCTCGCGAGGCCGGTCATCGTAGGGCCGACGGTTTCCAATGAACTGCCCATCCTCTTCGGAGGGCAGGACGATTTGGGTGTTCGGCCTCCGGGGCGCCGCTGACATTGAGTGCTGATCTGACTACGCTGCCGCCCATGACGATCAAGGCAGTGGTGTTCGACGTCGGCGAGTGCCTGGTGGACGAGACCAGGGAGTACGGCACATGGGCGGACTGGCTCGGCGTACCGCGGCAGACGTTCGCCGCCCAGTTCGGCGCGATCATCGCCGAGGGCCGTGATTACCGGGAGACGTTCCAGGTGTTCCGGCCCGGGTTAGACCTGTACGAGGAGCGCGAGAAACGGGCCGAGGCCGGCCGACCGGAGTGGTTCGGCGAGGCGGACCTCTACCCCGACGTCCGCCGCACCTTTCTCCGCCTCCGGGCCGAAGGCCTATGGCTTGCCGTCGCCGGCAACCAGACCGTCCGCGCGGGCGGCATCCTGCGGGAATTGTTCACCGGCGACGTCGACATGATCGGCACCTCCGACGACTGGGGTGCGAGCAAGCCTGACCCCGAATTCTTCCGCCGGGTCGCCGAGGCCGCGCCGTTCGCGCCGCGGGAAATCCTCCACGTCGGCGACCGTCTCGACAACGACGTGTTCCCCGCGCTTGCGGCCGGGATGCGCACGGCACTGATCCGCCGGGGTCCGTGGGGGTGGATTCAGCAGCACGACCCGGCGGCCGACTGGTCCACGTTCCGCATCGACAGCCTCGCCGAACTCCCGGAAGTCATCGCCGCATTCAACGCTGCGGAGCACTGACCACTGCACTCCATCCGCACCGCCGGCCAGGAGTGCCCCGCCCCCAGCTCCGGCCAACGCGCCGCGCAAGGAGGGGCCGCCACATCCCCTTGGCGGCCCCTTGTAGCGGCCCTTATGCCCAGTATGAGATGCCTCGGACAGCCGCGCCTGCGGTCGCGCGGCCTCCACGCAGCACCTGCCAACTTGTCGAACGTTCGCCACCGAAGTGAGCAGTGCATGCTCACGCGATTGCTGAAGCGGCGGCGCACGGTGATGGTGAAGCTCCACTCTCTACTCGGAGGTCGTAGGCGGCAAAGCGTGGCGATTGCCCCGTGGGGCGGTTCCTGAGCAAGCGCCGATCTGTCGCTGGAGGATGCGTTGTCGCCACCAATCGATGCAGTCGGCGGAACGGCAAACCGGCCGGGCGTGACCGGGCGGTCGAAAGAGCCGGCGCTGATGCTCTGGCCCTGGCCGCCCGGGCTTTCACGATGGCTGCCGACCGAACGAGCGGGAAAACTCGTGGACATCAAGCAAACCGGGGCGGCAGCCGTCCTGCCGATCGTCTCTGCCTTCCTCAAGAGCGGGCGAGTGGCCTGGGTGTGTATGCGCCGAGAAGTGCAGGCCGTCCTGGATCGCCTGGCGCAGTGGGCGGGCGACATCGACACCGGCTTCCCGCTCACCGACTAAAGGCCACCGCCCGACCTCACCGACTAAAGGCCACCGCCCGACCTCACCGACTAAAGGCCACCGCCCGACGCGGCGGCGTCCACGACAACCCGTTCCGTTCGCCCGGCAGGAGGCGGCCATGATCGCCACAACAACAGCCCGACCCTCTCTCACTGCGTCGGCCGGCACCCCGGTGCACGAGGCCTGCCACGGCCTGCGCGAACACACCGTGCGGATCTGGACCCAGGCCCTGTACTGCTCACCCCTACGCCCCTCGGACCGGCCGACCCCGCACACCGTGTGCCAGGCGATCGTGGAACAACTGACCGCCTGCTCCCGGGTCCCCGGCGGCTGCACCGCCCTCATCGCCCAGGACGTCGGCGACTACCCCACGGGCTTTCCCGAGCGCATCGCCTGGTGCCAGCGCACCGCCGACCACGCCTACACGGTCCTGCTGACCCTGCACCCGCCCCAGTTCCCCGAGGACTGGACGGCCCCGTGCCGTCCCCTCGTACCCGTGCCCAGGTCGGGGCAGGCGCTGCACTGAGCGGACTCCGCACGTCCCGATCCGCCGAAGGCACACGCATGCAGCACAGCACCGGCCCGGCCCACGACACCACCCGCCCTCACATCCCCGGCGCGGCCGACCGGCACGGCCAGCGAAGCACGACGACAGATGAAAGCGAACAGCGGCCGCGCTACCAGATCATCGCCGACGACCTGATCGCCCGCGCCGCGGCACTCTGGCGCTCCCGCGGCCAGGAACCCGCAGCGGGACGGTCCATGGCCCGACTGCTGCCCAGCACGGACATCATCGCCCGCCGCTACCGGGTACCGGCCACCACCGCCCAGTTCGCCCGGCGCGCCGCCGCCACCCGCCTGCGCCTGACCGGGCCCCGCCGGGACCGGCCGGCAGGCGCCAGCGGCGACACGGACACCGGCGGCTCTTCCACACACGGCGGGCACCGCAACCCCGGTGACCAGCAGATCCGGGCCGTCCTGCACCACCTGGCAGCCCGCCTGCCGCAGGATGACGGCCAGGGCCCGGACCATCGACTCCCGCACGGTCCACCGCCAGGCGTCCGGACCCGGCCGCGGCACCTGCCCACCATCGGGGGCCGGGGGGACCTGCCGGGTACGGGTCCTCGTCCTCGTCGGGCAGCCAGCCCACCAGCACACCGTGCGGGCGCAGCCCGATCTGCAGGCCGGTGGGTCGGGTGTGGGCGATGTCGAAGCCTGCGCAGTGCAGCAGGTGGCACACCCGCTCGAACACCACAAGGTCGGCGAGGGTGGCCTCGCTCTCCACGCTCATCTGATCTCCCGATTCGGAAGTGTTCGTTCGGCAGGACGGCGGCGTGCCGGGCTGTCGGCTGGTCGGTACGGAACTCGCCTGTGGTGGTTGCCCGGTCTATCCGGCCAGGGGCGCATCCGCCGTGCAGGGCGCTGGCGTCGGTGTCGGGACGACGGTAAGGGTGCGGACCGGGACGGCCGCGGTGGTGTGGGCGAGGGCGTGGAGGGAGCGTTCCTCCTCGGCCCCGGCCCGCGATGCGGCCGAGGCGCGCCAGCCGCAGGAGCAGGTGGCCGTCCACCCGGCCCGCCCGGTGCAGTCGGCCTCCCGGAACGCTCCTTGGGAGGCGATGCGGTGCTCGCACACACTCCCGTCCTCGTGCACGACATCCACCCGCAGAACCCGACGAACCATGATCCGCAACCTCCCAACGAACAACGTCGATCCGGCAACCGCCCGGCCTGCCATGAGCCGGGACGAGAGTGGGCGCTCCCGTCCGGCCAGTGGGTGGCCGGACGGGGACGCGGTACGCCGCCGGGGGCTCGAACCCCGGACCCGCTGATTAAAAGTCAGCTGCTCTGCCAACTGAGCTAGCGGCGCCCCACACCGGTCACAGATGACCAACCGGACGCGAAAGGTTCCGCTGAAATACTCAAATACGAAACACGGAAAGAAGTTGAGTAATCAGTACCGGGCTGGAAGGCGTCGCGGGAGGCTTCGGCGGCGGCCTGCTGGGCCGGGGAGTGGGTGTAGACCGCGGAGCGGTACTGGGTGCCCACGTCGTTGCCCTGGCGGAAGCCCTGGGTGGGGTCGTGGGCCTCCCAGAAGGTCTTCAGCAGGGTCTCGTACGAGATCCGGGTCGGGTCGAAGACGACGCGGACGGCCTCGGTGTGGCCGGTGAGGCCGCTGCACACCTCCTCGTACGTCGGGTTCTCGGTGTGGCCGCCCTGGTAGCCGACCAGCGTCGTCCACACGCCGGGGAGCTGCCAGAAGGCGCGCTCGGCGCCCCAGAAACAGCCGAGGCCGAAGTCGGCGGTCTCCAGGCCCTCCGGGTAGGGGCCGGTGAGCGGGGTGCCGAGCACGGTGTGCAGGTCGGTCACGGCGAAGGCGGGGGCGGTGCGGCCGGGCAGCGCCTGGTCGGCGGTGACGAGAGCGCTCTTGTGGCGGTTGAACAGCAAGGCATGCTCCAGGTGTCCGGCGGGTCGGGTGGCAGGGGGTTCAACGCGCGTCGGGGCCGCCGGATTCCGTCCGGGTCCAGACCTCGAGCAGCTCCTCCTCGGTGCGCCCGCCGAAGGCCGGGGCGAGGGCGGCGAGCAGCCGCGCGGCGTACTCCTCGGCGGTGCCGGCCTGCGGGTGCTCCTTGCGGAACTCGTCCCACTCGATGCACTCCAGCGGCTCGGCGATGTCCTCGGCGACGACCGCCCTGGTGTCCCACCAGGTGTCGCCGGCACCGCGGAAGACGTCCCGCAGCAGCTCGTAGCGGAGCGGGACGGACTCGGCGAGCAGCACCGCGTCGTACAGGTCCTTGCCCTGGGCGAAGCCGTCGCTGACCAGCCAGAGGATCTTCCAGGCGAGCGAGAGCCCGCGGTCGGCGGTGCGCAGTTCGGCGGGTGCGCCGGGGCCGGCGAGGCGGGGCAAGGCGGTGCGGACGGGCTCGGCGGGCAGCGGCTCGGTGAAGACGAAGTCGAGCTGGACGGTGCCCTCGGGCAGGCCGTCGGCGCTCCACGGCAGGACGAGGCGGCGGCCCGGGACGCGGTCGTACGTCCAGATCTCGTCGCGGACGGCCCGGTCGGCGTGCAGCCGGACTCCGCCGGAGAGCCGCTCGGCGGCGGCCGCGAGGTCGGTGAACAGGGCGTCGGTGCGCGGGTCGTCGAGCGCCCAGTCGGCCGGGGTGACGACGAAGTCGAGGTCGCCGGGTTCGCGGGCGTCCTCGCCGAACCAGGCGGTGAGCAGCACCGATCCGCGCAGCACCAGGTGGTCCGCCCACCGGGAGGCGGCGACGGCGGCGAGCACGGTGTCCAGGGCCTCGCGCCGGGCGGCGTACCAGCGGGCGCCGGTGGCCGCGTCGGCGAACTCCGGGTCGCCGGCCCGCATCGCCTTGACGTAGCCGAGCAGCGAGGGGTCGAAGACCGGCCGCTGGACGACCCCCGCGCCGGCCACCGACCAGATCGAGCGGGGGAGTTCGAGCTCGGCGAGTTCGGTGTCGGTGGGGCGGGTGTGCGGCAGCCGGAGCTGCCCGCTCCAGGGGCCGTAACCGAGGTCCTGCCAGGAGTCCGTCATCGGGGGAGCCTTTCGCGGGTGGCCGTGGTGGCCGGGGTGGTGGCGGTCTCGGTGATCCAGCCGTCGTCCAGGGCCTCGGCGGTGTCCAGGACGGCGAACTCCCGCTCGACGGAGGTGATCCGGTGGCCGGCGAGGGCGTCGAGCAGGCCGTCGAGCCGCCGGCCGGCGGTGTCGGCGCCGACCAGGCGGCAGCGCTGGGTGACGAAGTGTTCGATCTGCCCGTCCGGCCGGGTGCGGCGGGCGTTGCGGGACAGGTGGGCGTCGTGGCGCTCGGCGGCGGCGGCCAGTTCGGGCCCGGGCGGTGCGTCCAGCAGCAGTTTGACGTGGTGTTCGAAGTAGTACGCGGGGCCGAGGGCCTGCGCCTGCCCGTCGGTGGCGGGGACGCCCGCCGTCCAGGGCGCCGCCTCGATCTTCGTGCGGAGCACGGTGAAGCCGGCGGAGCCAGCCTCCGCACCCGTCCGTACGGCGAGTGCCTCGGCCTCGGCGAGCGTGCCGGAGACGGTCAGGGTGAGCATCGGCTGCCGGGGGACGGCCCCCCGGGCGAGCTCGATGTCGACGACCTTGAGGCCGCGCCCCGCAGCCCAGGCGGCGAGCGCCCGGCCCTGCTGCGGGGCGACGGTCAGGTGGATCTCGAAGTCGCCCCGGAACTCGGGGCGCACCGGTGTACGGGTGTCGGGCACCCGCGCATCCTGTCAGGCGGCTCCGACGGTGCCGCCGCGGGCCTCGGCGGCGGCGGGCGCCGCCGGGCGGCCGGCCTTCTCCCAGCCGGCCAGGGCACGGTTGCGGACCTCGCAGAACCGGGCGACCGGGTCGCCGCTGTAGGACCACGGCTGGCAGCCGATGTACCGGCCGGCCAGCCGGAACTGCTCGACGGCCTCGGCGTACCGCTCGTCGAAGGTGAGCGCGTACGCCAGGAGGTGCCGCATCTTCGGGACGCGGCGGTCGTCCGCGGGCACCGTCTCCAGGGCCGCGAGCAGGCGGTCCGCCGCCGCCCGGGCCGTGGGGGTGCGCCAGGCCGCGTAGGTGTCCTGGGTGAGTTCCAGCTCGTGCACGGAGAGCAGCGGCAGGCCGGCGAGCAGGCTCTCCGGGGGCGCCGCGGCGGCGGCGCGCTCGGCGAAGTCCGCCATCAGCTCGTGGGAGCCGCGCCACTTGGCGCACCAGTACTGCAGGGCGTTGAGGTGTGCGGTGAACAGGTGCGGCGAGCGCCGGACGACCTCCTGCCAGATCTGCTCGAACCGCTCGTGGCTCCAGCCGAGGCCCATCGCGACCGGGATCCGCTCGGCCCACGGGGCCGGGTCCTCGGGGGCGAGCTCGGCGGCCCGGTCGAAGGCCTCCTCGGCCTCGGCCAGGATCCGGTGGAAGGCGGCGAACTGCTCGCGGCTGACCTCCGAGGCCCGCAGCGAGCTGCGGACGTTCCAGGCGAGCGCGACCAGGGCGGTGGCGTGCACGATCGCGGCGTCCGGGGAGTCGGGCTGCTCGGTGCGCCAGGCGCGCAGCCAGCCGTCCTCCTCGGCGGCGTGTTCGGCGAGGTCGCGGATGCGGACGTGCCGCAGCTCGTGGTCGTCGCCGGCCTCGGCGAGGTGGGCGGCGAACGGGCGCCAGTCCCCGCCGTCGGCGGCGGCCGCGGCCCGGGCGGCGGCCTCGTCCGCCGCGTCGGGGGCGGTGCTCCGGGAGGCGTCGAGCTCGGTGCGGGCGGGCAGCCCGAAGGCGGTCGGGTCGAGGTGGTCGGCGCCGCTGCGGGCGTCGGCGATCTTCCGTTTCAGCTCGGCGGTGCGCCGGTTGGCGTACCAGGTGACCAGCTTGGCGGCGACGAAGATCAGTACCGGGATCAGCAGGATCAGGCGGGCCATGGGCGGGGGCGGTCCTCGGTGGTGGGCGGGGCAGGACGGGTGCGGCAGGCGCGAGGAGGGCTGCCCTCCCCGCGCCCGCCGGCGGGTCTACTTCCGGAGCGGGTCCGCGGGGGCGGCGGCGGTGAGACCGGCCCCGGCGAGCAGGGCGCGCAGCGGCCCGGTGTCCGGGGTGTCGCCGACGGCGGCGTCCAGGGCGGCGGGGAGCTCGTCCTCCAGGCCGCCGGGCAGCCGCAGCTCGGCGGGGACGGCCCAGGAGAACTCCCAGTGCGCGAGACCGGCCTCGGCGAGGGTGAGGACGGCCATCCGGGACAGCGCGGCGCGCAGCACGGGCCGGAGGAACTCGCGGAGGGCGCGGCCGGTCGCGGCGGCGGACTCCTCGCTGCGGGGCAGCCGCCCGGCGATCTCGAAGCCGCGGCCGGCGTCGACGGCGTCCAGCAGGGCGGGCAGGGTGTCGGGCAGGCCGCTGCCGGCGAGCGCCGCCCGGACGGGCTGCGCGGCCTCGCGGGAGCCGGCCAGCCCGGCGGCCTGGAGCAGGTCGGGCCAGTCGAGGCGCTGCTTGGCGGCGGCCTCGGGCACCAGGGTTGCGGCCTCCAGGGCGGCGAGGGTGCGCTCGGCGTCGCGCAGCAGGGCGAGGGCGGAGCCGCCGGTGCCGGCGGTGCGGCCGTCCTCGGGCAGGGCCTCGACGGCGGCGATCCGCTGCGCGATCGGCGGGTGCGAGTCGTACGGGTCGGCGTCGCCCTCGGGCAGGCCGAGTGCCTCGAGCTCGCTGCGGCGCTTCGGGTCGGCGAGGAGGTGGGCGAGGCCGCCGTAGAACTGGCCGGGCGGCGGCAGCACGCCGGCGTCCCAGCCGAGGGTGGCGTAGCGGTCGAGGTAGAAGCCCTGGGCGGCGTCGAGGGCGGGTATCCGACGCAGTGCGGAGGCGGTCGCGGCGCGGCCGGCGATCGCGGCGGCGGAGCGGTCCGCGGCGTACTCCTGACGGCGGCTCACGGCCTCGGAGACCCGGAAGTAGAGCTTGGCGTACTGGGTGAAGACCAGGGCGAGGGCGCGCTGGACGCCGCCGCCGGCCTCCTCGCCGGTGGCCTTCCTGCCCTTGGCGAGGCGCTTGGCGTCCTTGGCGGCGATCTCGGCGGCCTGCTCGGCCTGGCGCCGGTCGGCCCGCCGGTGGAGGGTGCCGATGGTGTGCACGATCGCGCTGCGGCCGGCCACGGTGACGCCGGCGAGGCGGACGTCGCGGTTGCTGTAGTGCCCGAACTCGTGGGCGAGGACGGAGTCCAGCTCGTCCTCGGTGAGGCCGATCAGCAGCGGGGCGCCGATCACCAGGTGGCGCTTGCCGGGGACCAGGCCGAGCAGCCGGGTGTCCTCGCGGACGCCGGCGTTGACGTCGGGGACGAGCCGGATCTCGGCCGGGCCGCGGACACCGGTGAGTTCGGCGATCCGGTCGACCCGGGCCCACAGCTCGGGCTGCTGCTCGCGGGTGACGAGCAGTCCGCCGTCGGAGTCCTGGCGCGGACGGCGGGTCAGGAAGACCACCCGCAGCACCGGGTAGGCGACCACGGCGGTGAGGGCGTAGATCTTCAGCAGGCCGGCGCTGACGTGCCCGAGGCCGGCGTACAGCGCGATGTCGAGGCCGAGCAGGCCGAGCACGATGGCGGCGGCGAGCAGGTAGAAGCCGGCGAGCAGCGAGACGGCGAGGACGGCGCGTCCTGCGGTGCTGGCGGCGGCGGGCGGCGGGGTCGTGCCCACGGTTTCGGTTCTCCCCGGGACGGGCGATCGATGTGTCGATCATGTGTGCGGACGCGTGATGGTAGCGGTCGGGAGTGTCGCGTGCGAAGGGATTTCCCACGACAGGGGGCGCGGCGCCCGGGGGTACGCGCTCACCCCGTGCGCCCGGGCTCCTGCGGACTAGGCTCAAGGCATGACCGAGCACCAGCTTCCCCAGGGCTTCGAGACTCTCGCCATCCACGCGGGTCAGGAAGCAGACCCCCAGACCGGGGCCGTCGTCACGCCGATCTACCAGGTGTCCACGTACAAGCAGGACGGGGTGGGCGGCCTCCGGGGCGGGTACGAGTACAGCCGTTCCGCCAACCCGACCAGAACCGCGCTGGAGGAGTGCCTCGCGGCGCTCGAGGGCGGCGCCCGCGGCCTCGCCTTCGCCTCCGGCCTCGCGGCCGAGGACACCCTGCTGCGCACGATCCTCAAGCCGGGCGACCACATCGTGATCCCGAACGACGCCTACGGCGGCACGTTCCGGCTGTTCGCGAAGGTCCTGACCCGGTGGGGCGTGGAGTTCTCCGTCGCCAACACCCAGGACCTGGCGGACGTCCGCGCCCAGCTGCGCCCCAACACCCGCGCGGTGTGGGTGGAGACCCCGTCCAACCCGCTGCTGGGCATCACCGACCTGGCCGCGCTCGCCGAGGTGGCGCACGGCGCGGGTGCGCTGCTGGTGGTGGACAACACCTTCGCCAGCCCGTACCTGCAGCAGCCGATCGCGCTGGGCGCCGACGCGGTCGTGCACTCGACCACCAAGTACATGGGCGGCCACTCGGACGTGGTCGGCGGCGCGCTGGTACTGGCGGACGCCGGTCTCGGCGAGGAGGTGGCCTACCACCAGAACGCGATGGGTGCGGTGGCCGGCCCGTTCGACTCCTGGCTGGTGCTGCGCGGCATCAAGACGCTGGGTGTCCGGATGGACCGGCACAGCGCCAACGCCGAGAAGGTCGCCGAGCTGCTGGCCGGCCACCCCAAGGTGCACCAGGTGCTGTACCCGGGCCTGCCCTCGCACCCGGGGCACGACATCGCCGCCAAGCAGATGAAGGCGTTCGGCGGCATGGTGTCGTTCCGGGTGAACGGCGGCGAGGAGGCGGCGGTGGAGGTGTGCAACCGCACCGAGCTGTTCACCCTCGGCGAGTCGCTGGGCGGCGTGGAGTCGCTGATCGAGCACCCGGGCCGGATGACGCACGCCTCGGTGGCCGGTTCGGCGCTGGAGGTGCCGGGCGACCTGGTGCGGGTCTCGGTCGGCATCGAGTCGGTCGACGACCTGCTGGCGGACCTCCGCCGCGCGCTCGGCTGATTCCGGGCCCGCCGGCCGTCAGGGCTGCCGGCCCGCCGAGTACGACTCCAGCGAGTCGTTGAAGCGGGCCAGCAGCACCAGGAAGGCCCGCTGCTCGTCGGCGGGCCAGTCCGCCGTCAGGCGGCGCATCAACTCCTCGCGCCCTGCCTGGACTTCGGCGAGCCTCCGGCCGCCGAGCGGGGTCAGCGAGAGGTGTACGGCACGCCGGTCGGCCGGGTACGGGACCCTGCCGACCAGGTCCGCCTCGACGAGCGGCGCGGCCTGCCTGGTGACGGTGGAGGAGTCGACGCCGAGTGCCGCGGCCAGCGTCTTGACGCTGGCCGGCCCGTGCCGGCGCAGTTCGTCCAGGAGCAGGTAGGCGGCGCGGTCCAGCGAGCCGGTAGCCTCGTGCCGGGCCTGCTCCAGTCGGCGGGCGAACACCGCGACCTGGTACTGGAGTTGGGTGTGGAGGGGGTCGGTGCCGGGGGCGGCCGGGGGCGAGGGCGTCGTCATCGCGGCTCACGTTCCAGAGGGCGGTGCGGGGTGCTCGGAGCCAGCAGCGTACGCGCGCGGGCCCGGCCCGGGAACAGGCCCGGTGCTGCCCGTCCGGAGCGTCCGACGGCCGTACGCTGACGGCATGCAGAGCTGGCCGATCACCATCGACGACGTCCGCGGTGCCCACAAGATGCTGGCCGGGGTCGCCCGGGTCACCCCGATGGAGAGCAGCCGGTACCTGTCCGCGCTGGTGGGCGCGCCCGTCCACCTCAAGTGCGAGAACCTGCAGCGCACCGGGTCGTTCAAGCTGCGCGGCGCATACGTGCGGATCGCCGGGCTGACGCCGGTGCAGAAGGCCGGCGGGGTGGTCGCCGCCAGCGCCGGCAACCACGCCCAGGGGGTGGCGCTCGCCGCCTCGCTGCTCGGCGTGCCGTCGACCGTCTTCATGCCGACCGGCGCGCCGCTGCCCAAGGTCGCGGCGACCCGCGAGTACGGCGCCGAGGTGCGGCTGCACGGCGCCACCGTGGACGAGGCGCTGCAGGCCGCGCAGCGCTGGTCGGAGGCGACCGGGGCGGTGTTCATCCACCCCTTCGACCACTGGGACGTGGTCACCGGCCAGGCCACCGTGGGTCTGGAGATCCTGGAGCAGTGCCCGGAGGTGCGGACGATCCTGGTGGGCGTCGGCGGCGGCGGGCTGATCGCCGGGATCGCGGCGGCGGTGAAGCCGCTGCGGCCGGACGTCCGGGTGGTCGGGGTGCAGGCCGCGGGCGCGGCCGCCTACCCGCCGTCGCTGGCGGCCGGGCACCCCGTGACGCTGCCGCGGATCGCCACCATGGCGGACGGGATCATGGTGGGCCGCCCGGGGGACATCCCGTTCGACGTGGTGAACACGCTCGCCGACGGCGTCCGCACAGTCTCCGAGGACGCGCTGTCGCGGGCGCTGCTGGTCGGCCTGGAGCGGCTGAAGCTGGTCGTGGAGCCGGCGGGGGCGAGCCCGATCGCGGCCCTGCTGGAGCACCCGGAGGAGTTCGAGGGCCCGGTGGTGGCGGTGCTCTCCGGCGGCAACATCGACCCGCAGCTGATGATGCGGGTGCTGCGGCACGGCCTGGCGGCGGCCGGCCGCTACCTGTCGCTGCGGGTACGGCTCGCGGACAAGCCGGGGGCGCTGGCCGACCTGCTGGGCGTGCTCACCAGGGTGGACGCCAACGTGCTGGACGTCGCCCACGTGCGGGTCGACCCGCGGCTCGGGCTGACCGAGGTCGAGGTGGACCTGCACCTGGAGACCAAGGGCCCGGAGCACTGTGCCGTGGTGGCCGGTGAACTTCGCGCCGCGGGGTACGTGGTCACCCAGTAGGACCGTTCCGCCGTGCGGGTGGCGCACCGCCGCACCCCTTGACGCGATATATCGCAAGCTGCCATCCTCTCGCGATACATCGCGAGATTCGGGACTCGCCCGGCCGGGCACCTGTGTGACGATCAGACGACATCCGGACATATAGGAGATGAGGCAGGCCATGGCGCCAGCCATCCAAGCCGAGAACCTGGTCAAGACCTTCGGCGACGTCCGCGCCCTCGACGGGGTCAGCCTCGACGTCCCCGAGGGCACCGTCCTGGGCCTGCTGGGCCCGAACGGCGCCGGCAAGACCACCACCGTGCGGGTACTCACCACGCTGCTCCGCCCCGACTCCGGCCGAGCCACGGTGGCCGGCCTGGACGTGCTCGCGCACCCCAACAAGGTGCGCAGCCTGATCGGCCTCTCCGGCCAGTACGCCGCCGTCGACGAGTACCTCACCGGCCGCGAGAACCTCCAGATGGTCGGCGAGCTCTACCAGATGAGCACCCGCGACGCGAAGGCCCGCGCCCTGGAGCTGCTGGAGTGGTTCAACCTCGCCGAGGCCGCCGACCGCACCGCCAAGACGTACTCCGGCGGCATGCGCCGCCGCCTCGACCTCGCCGCCGCCCTGGTCGTCCGACCCCCGGTGATGTTCATGGACGAGCCGACCACCGGCCTCGACCCTCGCAACCGCCTCGCCCTGTGGGAGGTCATCGAGAACCTCGTCGACCAGGGCACCACCCTGCTGCTCACCACCCAGTACCTGGAGGAGGCCGACCGCCTCGCCCACGACATCGCGGTGGTCGACCACGGCCGGGTGATCGCCCGCGGCACCGCCGACGAGCTCAAGGCGCAGATCGGCGGCGAACGCATCGAACTGGTGGTGCACCGCCCGGACGAGGTCGCCGAGGCCGTCTCCGCGCTCACCCCCTACGCCAAGGGCGACCCGGCCGTGGAGCGCAACACCCGGCGGATCACCGTCCCGGTCAGCGGCGGCTCCAAGGTCCTCGCCGACGTCATCCGCGAGCTCGACGCCCGCTCCATCGAGATCGACGACATCGGCCTGCGCCGCCCCACCCTCGACGACGTGTTCCTGTCCCTGACCGGCCACGTCACCGAGGCCGAGGAGAACGGCGGGAACGGGCAGCAGAAGCAGGCCAGGGGCCGCCACGGCCACGGAAAGGAGTCCTGAGATGGCGACCACCGCCACCGAGCACGCCATCGGCCACGCCGTCCCCCGCCAGCGCACCGGCGTCGCCGCGATCCTGCACGACTCCTGGGTGGTCGCCCGCCGCAACCTGCGGCGGATGCTGCGCATCCCCGAGATCGTCGTCTTCGGCCTGATGCAGCCCGTCATGTTCGTGCTGCTGTTCTCGTACGTGATGGGCGGCGCGATCCAGATCCCGGGGACGCAGGCCAGCCAGGACGCGTACATCCAGTTCCTGATGGCCGGCATCTTCGCGCAGACCGTCACCTTCGCGGTGGCGGGCGCCTCGGCCGGCATCGCGGAGGACATGACCAAGGGCCTGGTCGACCGGTTCCGCTCGCTGCCGATGACCCGCTCGGCCGTCCTGGTCGGCCGCACCATGGCCGACCTGGTGCAGACCGCCTTCATCCTGCTGGTGCTCGCACTCGTCGCCCTGCTGGTCGGCTGGCGCATCCACGAGGGCTTCTGGGAGGCGATGGCGGCCTTCGGACTGCTGCTCCTGCTGGGCTACGCCTTCTCGTGGATCGGCGCGCTGATCGGCCTCTCGGTGCGCAGCCCCGAGGCGGCCACCTCGGCCGGCCTGATCTGGCTGTTCCCGCTGACCTTCATCTCCAACGCGTTCGTGCCGATCAGCTCGATGCCGGGCTGGCTGCAGCCGATCGCCTACTGGAACCCGTTCTCGGCGACCGTCCAGGCCTGCCGCGACCTGTTCGGCAACCAGGTCGGCCCGGTGGACGACTCCTGGCCGATGCAGCACGCGGTGCCGGTCTCGATCGTCTGGTCGCTGGTGATCACGGCCGTCTTCTCCTGGCTGTCGGTGCGCAAGTACCGCTCCGCCGCCGGCTGACCGGCGGCCGGTACGGCACGAGGGGCGGCCCCGGCATCGCGCCGGGGCCGCCCCTCGTGGTGCGCGTGGACTCAGCCGGCGTGCGGCTTGGCCTCGATGATCGTCACGCTGGCCTGCTTGCCGTTCGGCAGCTCGTAGGTGGCGTCCTCGCCGACCTTCTTGCCGTTGATGGCGCGGCCGAGCGGCGACTGCGGCGAGTAGATGTCCAGGTCGTCGCCGGCGACCTCGCGGGAGCCGAGCAGGAAGCGCATGGTGTCGTCCTCGTCGCCGTCGAAGGCGACGGTCACCACCATGCCCGGGGCGACGATGCCGGAGTCCGCGGGGGCCTCGCCGACCTTGGCGCGCTCCAGCAGCTGGGTGAGCTGGCGGATGCGGGCCTCGTACTTGCCCTGCTCCTCCTTGGCCGCGTGGTAGCCGGCGTTCTCCTTGAGGTCACCCTCCTCGCGCGCCGCCTCGATCTTCTGGGCGATCTCGATGCGCCAGGGGCCGGTCAGGTGCTCCAGCTCGGCCTTGAGCTGGTCGTAGCCGGACTGAGTGAGCCAGGTCACGTCTTCGCTGGTCTGGGTCACAGGTGCTCCTCGTCGGTACTGGGCTGTGCTGAGGGTTGATCGTCAGCTGGGTATCGGTCGTAACTACAAAGCAACGCCCGCTCCCGGGCTGAGGGGCTCGGAAGGGGCGAAACCACGAGCGTAACAATTTCCGCCTCCCGGCGGGAGGGGCGCTCGCGGGCGTCGGCGCCGGCCGACTGCCGCAGGGCGTGCGGCACTCGGTACGGATGCCCGCCCGTACGCTCGAATATGCGCCCGGAGGGGCGAGATCTGCAAAGGGGATTCACCCCCGGGGCAACCCCTGGAGGCAAACACCCGAGGGTGAACGAGTCGGGGGCGACGACCCGGGGCAGCCGCTCTAGCGGCGCGGGACGCAGCCCAGGAGTTCGGCGGTCACGCCGCGTGCGGTGGTCCGCAGGGTCACGACCTGTGACCAGCTGCTGCCCTCCGCAGGGACGGGGAAGTCGAACTGGCCGACCACGGCCTTGTCCGCCGCCATCGAGCGTACGGTGCAGACGCCGGCGGTGCCCGCCTCCTTGCGCACCGACAGCTGCAGCTGCATCTCGTGGTCCGACACCGCCTCGAAGGTCGGCACGCTGCCGTTCATCGCGCTCTCGCGCATGATGTACGACCCGCCGAGCCAGGCCACCACACCCAGGAACAGCACGCCGCAGACCACCGCGGCGATCCGCAGCCGACGGTCCGCCTCGGCATCGGAGCGGCGGCTGTACCGCCCGTCCGGAACGGCGGCGGTCGTACGGCTGGAGTCCATGTCCGGCTCGGTCCTTTCGACGAGGCGCGCTCGGGCGGGAGAGGGAATGGAGCGGCTCCTCAGTCCGTCACTATAGAAGGGGCACGTCCGCGCCGGAGGCGGCGGGGGAGCCGACCCGACGAACCGGACATACCTGGAAGGGAACCAGGCGTTGAGCGAGCAGTTGCGACTGATGGCGGTACACGCGCACCCGGACGACGAGTCCAGCAAGGGCGCCGCCACCACGGCGATGTACGTCGCCCAGGGGGTGGACGTGCTGGTGGCGACCTGCACCGGCGGCGAGCGGGGGTCGATCCTCAACCCCAAGCTGCAGGGCGACCCGTGGGTCGAGGAGAACATCCACGAGGTGCGCCGCAAGGAGATGGACGCCGCCCGGGAGATCCTCGGCGTGCAGCAGGCCTGGCTGGGCTACGTCGACTCCGGGCTGCCGGAGGGCGACCCGCTGCCGCCGCTCCCCGAGGGCTGCTTCGCCCTGGAGGACGTGGATGCGGCGGCCGGCTCACTGGTCAGGCTGATCCGCGAGTTCCGCCCGCACGTGATCACCACGTACGACGAGAACGGCGGGTACCCGCACCCGGACCACATCATGACCCACAAGATCACCATGGTGGCCTTCGACGCCGCCGGCGACCCGGACGCCTACCCGGAGGCCGGCGAGCCCTGGCAGCCGCAGAAGCTGTACTACAACCACGGCTTCCCGATGGGGCGCATCCGCGCCCTGCACGCCTACCTCACCGACAACGGGCACGACTCCCCGTACGGCGAGTGGATCGAGGGCTGGGAGAAGAGCGGCCGCAAGGAGCGCGAGATCACCACCCGGGTGAAGTGCGACGACTGGTTCGAGATCCGCGACAAGGCGCTGATCGCGCACGCCACCCAGATCGACCCGGACGGCCCCTGGTTCCGCGTCCCGCTGGACGTCCAGCGCGAGGTGTGGCCCACCGAGGACTACGAGCTGGCCCGCTCCCACGTCGACACCGACCTGCCCGAGGACGACCTGTTCGCGGGCCTGCGCAAGTAGCACGCACCCCCCGCACCACCCCGGTGGCCCGGCCGTTGTAGGGCCGGGCCACCATGGAGAGATGAGCACCCCCGTGAACCTCACCCACCTCGCCGCCGACCTCGCCCTCGACGAGAGCAAGGTCACCCCCGGCCTGCTCGGCTTCGTCGTCTTCGCGGCCCTCGGCATCGCCACCTGGTTCCTGCTGAAGTCCATGAACAGCCGCTTCAAGAAGATCGACTTCGCCGAGGAGCCGGAGGCTCCGAAGGAGTAGCCGCCGCGCCAGGCGGCACGGCCCACGTCCGGGGCGGGGATGCGCAAGGATGGGGGCCATGCCGAACCGTCTCGCGGACGCGACCTCGCCCTACCTGCTCCAGCACGCCGACAACCCGGTCGACTGGTGGCCGTGGGGCCCCGAGGCGTTCGCCGAGGCCGCCCGCCGCCAGGTCCCCGTTCTGCTGTCGGTCGGGTACGCAGCGTGCCACTGGTGCCATGTGATGGCGCACGAGTCCTTCGAGGACGAGTCGGTCGCCGCGTACGCCAACGAGCACTTCGTCGCCGTGAAGGTCGACCGCGAGGAGCGGCCCGACGTCGACGCCGTCTACATGGAGGCCGTCCAGGCCGCCACCGGCCAGGGCGGCTGGCCGATGACGGTGTTCCTCACGCCCGACAAGGAGCCGTTCTACTTCGGCACCTACTTCCCGCCCGAGCCCCGGCACGGCATGCCCGGCTTCCGGCAGGTCCTGGAGGGCGTCACCGCGGCCTGGCGGGACCGCCGCGAGGAGGTGGGCGAGGTCGCCGGCCGCATCCGCGCCGACCTCGCCGAACGCGCCCGGGTCTACGGCGCCGGCGCCGGCGTGCTGCCCGCCCCCGGCGAGGCCGAACTGCACGCCGCCCTCGTCGAGATCGGCCGCGGCTTCGACGAGCGCCGCGGCGGCTTCGGCGGCGCCCCCAAGTTCCCGCCGTCCATGGTCGTCGAGTGGCTGCTGCGCCACCACGCCCGCACCGGCTCCGAGGCCGCGCTGGAGATGGCCGGGCGCACCTGCGAGGCGATGGCCCGCGGCGGCGTCTACGACCAGCTCGGCGGCGGCTTCGCCCGCTACTCCGTCGACGCGGAGTGGGTCGTGCCCCACTTCGAGAAGATGCTCTACGACAACGCCCTGCTGATCCGCGCCTACCTGCACCTGTGGCGCAGCACCGGCAGCGCGCAGGCCCGCCGCGTCGCCCTGGAGACCGCCGACTTCCTGCTGCGCGAACTGCGCACCCCCGAGGGCGGCTTCGCCTCCGCCCTGGACGCCGACTCGCTCGACCCGGCCACCGGGAAGCCCGCCGAGGGCGCCTTCTACGCCTGGACGCCCGAGCAGCTCACCGCCGTCCTCGGCCCCGAGGACGGCGCCCTCGCCGTCGAACTCTTCGAGGTCACCGGCACCTTCGAGCACGGCAGCTCCGTCCTCCAGCTGCTCCGCGACCCGGCCGACCCCGAGGCGTACGAGCGCATCCGCGGCCGCCTGTTCGAGGCCCGCGCCGAGCGGCCCGCCCCGGCCCGGGACGACAAGGTCGTCGCCGCCTGGAACGGCCTCGCGATCGCCGCCCTCGCCGAGACCGGCGCCCTGCTGGACCGCCCCGACCTGGTCGACGCCGCCGAACGCGCCGCCGACCTGCTGCTCGCCGTCCACCTCACCGCCGACGGACGCCTGCTGCGCACCTCCCGCGACGGCCGGGCCGGGCAGAACGCCGGCGTCCTGGAGGACTACGCCGACACCGCCGAGGGCTTCCTCGCGCTGTACGCCGTCACCGGCGAGGCCGAATGGCTCGACCTCGCCGGCGGGCTCCTCGACACCGTGCTCGCGCACTTCACCGACACCGCGTCGGGCGCCCTCTACGACACCGCCGACGACGCCGAGGAACTGATCCGGCGCCCGCAGGACCCGACCGACAACGCCACCCCCTCCGGCTGGACGGCCGCCGCCGGCGCCCTGATCGGGTACGCCGCCTACACCGGCTCGGAGCGCCACCGCACCGCCGCCGAGCGGGCGCTGGGCGTGGTCGGCGCGCTCGGCTCGCGCGCCCCGCGGTTCGTCGGCTGGGGCCTGGCCGTCGCCGAGGCACTGCTCGACGGCCCGCGCGAGATCGCCGTCGTCGGCCCGGCCGACGACCCGGCCACTGCCGAACTGCACCGCACCGCACTGCTCGCCACCGCCCCCGGCGCGGTCGTCGCCGTCGGCGAGCCCGGCGGCAAGCACGTCCCGCTGCTGGCCGACCGCCCGCTGCTCGACGGGCGGCCCGCCGCCTACGTCTGCCGCCACTTCAGCTGCGACGCGCCGACCGCCGACGCCGCCGAACTCGCGGAGCGGCTGCGGTAATCCGGGTGCGTACGGGTCGTCCGCGGCGCCAGGATGGGGCATGACCTGGACCCTGACCCACGACCTCGCCGCCTTCCGGGCCGCGGCCGACGGCTTCCTCGCCGCCCACCCGGCGGAGAACACCGTCCTGCTCACCCTGCTCGACCGGCTGGCGAAGAGCGGCCTGCACGCCTACGGCGAGGCCGACCCGCTCTTCGGCCACTGGCGGGCCGGGCCGGGCGCCCCGGTGGCGGGCGTCTTCGTGCTGACCCCGCCCTTCCCGGTGCGGCTCGGCCGGATGCCCGTCGCCGCGGCGGCCGAACTCGCCCCGCTGCTGCACGCCCGCGGCAGCGAGGCGACCGGCGTGGGCGGCGACCGGGAGGCCACCCTGGCGTTCGCCGCGGCCTGGCCGCCCGCCGCCGCGGGCAGTGTCCGGGCCGAGGTCGCGATCGACGAACGGCTGTACCGCCTCGACGGCCTCCGGCGACCCTCGCCGGAGCCGGCCGGCCTGGCCAGGCCCGCCGGCCCCGCCGACCGCGAGCAACTCGTCGAGTGGTGCACCGCCTTCATGGTGGAGATCGGCGAGAGCCGGGCGATCGACCAGGAGGCCTATGTGGACGCCCGGCTCGCCGAGGGCAGCCTGCACGTCTGGGAGGACGGCGGCCGCCCGGTGGCCTTCGCCGGGGCCAGCCCGGTGATCGCCGGGATGTCCAGGATCGGCCCGGTCTACACCCCGGCCGCGCTGCGCGGCCGCGGCTACGCGAGCGGGGTCGTCGCCGCGGCCTCCGCGCACGCCTCGGCGGCCGGGGCGGACGAGGTGCTGCTGTACACCGACCTCGCCAACCCGACCAGCAACTCGATCTACCAGAAGCTCGGCTACCGCCCGCTGGCCGACCACGTGACGATGGACTTCGCGGAAGCCCGAGCCCTGTGAACGAGCCCTGTGAAGGGTGACCCGCGCTAGTCCCAGGCCCAGCCGATGCCGAGCAGGCCGGGCGGCAGGCCGGTCGCCACGTGGTGGGCGCTGTGGTGCCCGTCCAGGGTCAACTCCTCCGTCTCGTAAGGGGGTTCGCCCGGCGCGCGGACGGCGAAGCGGTAGCAGCGGACGGGCAGTGCGGCCGGGTCGAAGGTGACCTGGAGGACGTACTGCCCGGCCCCCGCGTTGAAGCCGCGCACGTACTCGCAGCTCGGCGTCGCGGTCGGGGCGTCGTCGAAGCCGTACCGCAGCAGATGGGTCTCCCCGGCGCGCAGGCGGCGGTCCAGCAGCAGTTCGGCGACCAGCAGGTCGGCGGCCCGGTCGCGGCGTATCCGGCCGGGCCGGCAGTTCTCCTCGGCGCGGACCACCACCCGGCCGGGGTCCGCGCCCGGATCGCCCTGGTGGATGGCGAGGTAGCGGTCGACGCCGTCCCGGTGGGCGCGCAGGGCGTGCTGGGAGTCCCGCCGGGCCAGCCGCCGCTGCGCGTCGATCCTGATCCGCTCGATGTGCACCACGGTGTGCAGCCCGGAGTCGGGCGGCCCGGAGATCGCCTCGATCAGCCCGTCGACGGCGCTCGGCGGCCGGATCAGGTCGCGGTACGGCAGCGAGGCGGGCCCGGTCGGCCCGGCCGGTGCCCGGCGGGGGCCGAGCAGCCGGGTGAGCGAGTGCTCCGGCAGGTCGAGCACCTCCTCCAGGGCCGTCACCGCGCGCAGCGACTCCGGGCGCTCCGGGCGGCGGCGGCCCTGCTGCCAGTAGCTGAGGCTGGTGACGCCGACCCGGACACCCCGCCGCGCCAGGCGCTCCTGCACCCGCTGCAGGGCCAGACCGCGGGCGGCGATCGCGGTGCGCAGGGCGAGATGGAACGGTCCGGTGCGGAGCACCGCCGCGAGGTCGGGCCGGACGGTCGGCTGCATCTGCACCTCCGAGGCTGGGTGAATATTCACACCTGGTGTCCGCCGTGTCATCAGGAACGGCCGTGACAGGCGGGTTGGGGCGGACGCCGTTCACACCGGGAGGCCGGTGTTCACACCGTCCGCCGGGCCGCCGCGCGGTGCGTTGACGGCCTCCGGGCGGCGCCCGATGCTCTTCGCACCGCGTCCGGACGCGCCCCCCCACACCCTCTTCCTACGCCCCACCGCAGGAGGAACTCCCATGCCACATCCCCCTGTTCGCCTGCGCCGTGCGCTGTGCGCACTCGCGCTCGGCGTCCTGGCGCCGGCCGTCACCGCGGCCGCCGGCACACCGGCCCAGGCCGCCCCCGTCCGGCCGCCGGCCGCAGCACCGGCGGCACCCGCCGCCCCCGCCCTGCTGGGCGCCCGCACCCTCGGCATCACCATGCAGCAACAGCAGCAGAGCAATTGGTGCTGGGCGGCGAGCGGCAACACCATCGCGACCTTCTACGGCTACGGCTACAGCCAGAACCAGTTCTGCAACCTGGCCTTCAACCGGTCCGTCAACTCCGCCTGCCCGAACAGCCAGGCCACCCTCGGCGACGTCCAGAACGCCCTCGGGCGGATCGGCATCAGCCGCGGTTCCTACGTCGGCGGGTACCTCGGATACGCCACCGTCCAGGGCGAGATCAACGCCGGACGGCCGGTGGAGACCCGCATCCAGTGGTCCTCCGGCGGCGGCCACATGCACGTCCTGTACGGCTACGACACCGCGAGCGACTGGGTCTACTGGGGCGACCCCTGGCCCTCCAACTACCGCTACAACTGGGCGGACTACCGCTACTACGTGAGCAACGGCGAGTTCGCCTGGACCCACTCCCTGTACCGGATCGGCGCGTGAGGAGACAGCCGTGACCGCATACCCCAGATACCTCGCCGCGCTCGTCCTCGGTGCCGCCCTCGGTGCCGCCGCCGTACCGCCCGCCTTCGCGGCGGACGGCCCCGGCGCCCCGGCGCCGGTCGCCCCGGCCGAGCTCGCCGCCGCCCGGGCCGCCGCGCAGTCGCCGGCCGCCCTCGACAAGGTGGGCCGGTTCTTCGCCGGGGAGGCGGGGCCGCCCGGCCTCTCCCCGGCGGCCGGATCCCGCGGCGCCGCCGGGGCCGCCCCCGCGCTCACGGGCGGGACGGCCGCGGTGTACAGCCTGAACGCGGGCTTCGTCGCGGGCACGGCCGGGGCCCCGGTGGCCCGGGTGGAGTTCGTGGCCAGCAAGGCGGTCGCCGCCGACGGCCGCACCGCCTCGGTGTGGACGGTCCGCGACGGCGCCGGCTGGCGGGTGGTGAACATCGCCTCCGGCGGCGACGAGACCGACTACCCGGCGCAGGCCGCCGCCACCGGCGGCGGCACCGCCTTCCGCGAGCCGCAGATCGACGCCTGGTACGTGCTGCGGGGCGGCAGGGTGCTGCCTCTCGACGAGGACGCCCGGCGCTCGGTCGGCCCGGACGGGGTGACCCTGGCCGCCTACCGGACGCTGGTGCAGCAGCGGTACGGCGACCGGCTGCCCGGATCGGCGTACGACCGCGCGGGCGCCGGCGGCGGCTACCGGGCGGACGGCGCAGCCGAGGAACCGTCGCGGCGCGGCCCGGCGGTGGCGGCGGGCGTGGCGCTCGCGGTCACCGCACTGGCGGGGGCGGGGCTGGCCGCCCGCCGCCGGAGCGCCCGGCCTTCCTAGGCACACGGGCGCCACCGAGGGGCGCGGGGGCTGCACAGTCCCCGCGCCCCTGATCGATGTCCGCTCGCCCGTTCGGTCCGGCACGGTAGCCGATTCGGAGGCGGAGCATCCGGTCTGCACGAGGTGTTGCCGCAGAGTTGATCCCCCGTTCTCCTCGGAGGGTGCTGGGCATGTCACCGTAGGTGGGGACGACTGTCTGACGACCTGTCACCTGGCGGGAGGCGAGCCGATGGCGCGGAGCGCGCAGTTCTGGGGTGCGGTGGTGGCGGTGTCGGCCGCCCTCGCGGTGATCACGGCCTACCTGGTGGGCGGCCCCAGGGCGGTCTGGACGGTCGCCGCGGTGGAGACGCTGCTGGTGATGGCCTGGGTGGCCCGGCGCTTCCGGGCGAAGGCGCACCCCCGCCCGGTCGGCGAAGGGCCCGGCGCGGCGCACTGTGAGCGCTGCCGCCGGGCCCAGGAGCGACTGGAGATGCGGGCGGCCTCAGCCGGCCGTGCTGTACGCGACCAGTGAGACGCCGACGTACTGGACGATGAACGCGCCGAGGGTGAAGGCGTGGAAGACCTCGTGGAAGCCGAACCAGCGCGGTGAGGGGTTGGGCCGCTTCAGGCCGTAGACCACGCCGCCCAGGCTGTAGAGGCCGCCGCCGACGATCATCAGGGTGAGTACGGCGGCGCCGCCGGCGTGCAGGAAGTCCGGCAGGAAGAAGGCCGCGGCCCAGCCGAGAGCCAGGTAGACCGGGGTGTAGAGCCAGCGCGGTGCGCCGACCCAGAACACCCGGAACGCGATACCGAGCAGTGCTCCGCCCCACACCGCCCAGAGCAGCAACTGCTGCCGGGCGCCGTCCAGCAGCAGGATGGTGAACGGGGTGTAGGTGCCCGCGATGATCAGGAAGATGTTGGCGTGGTCGAGGCGGCGCAGGATCGCCTCGCCGCGCGGCCCCCAGGTGAAGCGGTGGTAGACCGCGCTCACCCCGAACAGCAGCCAGGCGCTGACCGAGTAGACCGCGCAGGCGGCCGTGGCGGCGGGCGAGTCGGCCAGGCAGATCAGGACGATCCCGGCGGCCAGCGAGGCGGGGAACATGCCGGCGTGCAGCCAGCCGCGCCACTTGGGCTTCAGGGACTCGACGGAGGCGACGAGGTCCACAGTGAGGTCCGCAGCAGTCATGCGCGACATCTTACGGAACCGTAGGTTACTGCCAGGTAGTAAGTGGCGATCGTCACTTTTAGACGTTCTGGAGTGTTAGCCAGGTCTCAATGGCGTCTTCGGGGCGGCCGAAAGGTGCCCATGCCCTGCCAGAAATTCGACAGTATGGAGTAAGAAAACGAGAACGTACTACGAATTGCATCAAAAGGAGGTGGTGTTCGGGGCTACGGTGTAACCACCCTCAAACCCCCGCGATGCCGTCTCCTGGCCGAGATGGTGTGAAACGGAGCGAACGTGTCGCCTCTGAAGTCTGCGCTCGCCGAGTCCGCGCCCACCCGCCACCAGCAGCTGCTGGACTGGGTCGCCGAGATCGCCGAGCTGACCCAGCCCGACCGCGTCGAGTGGTGCGACGGCTCGGAGGAGGAGTACCACCGCCTCGCCGAGCTGCTGGTCGCCCAGGGCACCTTCAAGAAGCTCAACGACGAGAAGCGCCCCAACTCCTTCTACGCCGCGTCCGACCCGACCGACGTCGCCCGGGTCGAGGACCGCACCTACATCTGCTCCGAGAAGGAGGAGGACGCGGGCCCGACCAACAACTGGAAGGCCCCGGCCGAGATGCGGGAGGTCTTCGCGGGCGAGAACGGCCTCTTCCGCGGCTCCATGAAGGGCCGCACCATGTACGTCGTGCCCTTCTCCATGGGCCCGGTCGGCTCCCCGCTGGCCGCGTACGGCGTCGAGATCACCGACTCCGCCTACGTTGCCGTCTCCATGCGCGTGATGACCCGCATGGGCCAGGCCGTGATCGACCAGCTCGGCGAGGACGGCGAGTTCGTCAAGGCCGTGCACACCGTCGGCGCGCCGCTGGCCGAGGGCGAGGCCGACGTGCCGTGGCCCTGCAACACCACCAAGTACATCTCGCACTTCCCGGAGACCCGCGAGATCTGGTCCTTCGGCTCCGGCTACGGCGGCAACGCCCTGCTCGGCAAGAAGTGCTACGCGCTGCGCATCGCCTCCACCATGGCCCGCGACGAGGGCTGGCTGGCCGAGCACATGCTCGTCCTCAAGCTCACCCCGCCGAGCGGCGAGGCCAAGTACATCGCGGCCGCCTTCCCGTCCGCCTGCGGCAAGACCAACCTCGCCATGCTCCAGCCCACCATCCCGGGCTGGAAGGTCGAGACGATCGGCGACGACATCGCCTGGATGCGCTTCGGCGCGGACGGCCGCCTCTACGCCATCAACCCGGAGGCCGGCTTCTTCGGCGTCGCCCCCGGCACCGGCGTGGACACCAACGCCAACGCGATCGACACCCTCTGGGGCAACACCGTCTTCACCAACGTCGCCCTCACCGACGACGGCGACGTGTGGTGGGAGGGCCTCACCGAGGAGCCCCCGGCACACCTCACCGACTGGCGCGGCAACGACTGGACCCCGGAGTCCGGCACCCCCGCCGCCCACCCGAACGCGCGGTTCGCCGTCCCGGCCGCGCAGTGCCCGACCATCGCCCCCGAGTGGGAGGACCAGGCCGGCGTCCCGATCTCGGCCATCCTCTTCGGCGGCCGCCGCGCCACCGCCGTCCCGCTGGTCACCGAGTCCTTCGACTGGCAGCACGGCGTCTTCCTCGGCGCCAACATCGCCTCCGAGAAGACCGCCGCCCAGGAGGGCACCGTCGGCGAGCTGCGCCGCGACCCGTTCGCGATGCTGCCGTTCTGCGGCTACAACATGGGCGACTACTTCGCGCACTGGCTGAAGATCGGCGCCCAGGCCGACGCCGAGAAGCTCCCCAAGATCTACTACGTCAACTGGTTCCGCAAGAACAGCGACGGCAAGTTCGTCTGGCCGGGCTTCGGCGAGAACAGCCGCGTGCTGAAGTGGATCGTGGAGCGCCTCGAGGGCACCGGCAAGGGCGTCGAGACCCCGATCGGCGTGCTGCCCGAGGTCGACGGCTTCGACCTCACCGGCCTCGACATCCCGCAGGCCGACATCGACCTGCTGTTCTCCGTGGACGCCGACATCTGGCGCCAGGAGGCCGCGCTGGTCCCCTCCCACCTGGAGATGTTCGGCGAGCACACGCCGACCGAGCTCTGGGACGAGTACCGCGCACTGGTGAAGCGCCTGGGCTGACGGCCCGGGTTTGAGGGAGCGCCGCCCCTCCTCCTCACCGGGGGGCGGCGCTGCTCGAACCGCCGTGCAAGGACCGACGCCGAGGGGCGCGCGAGGACATTCCTCGCGCGCCCCTCGGCGTTGCCGTCAGGTCAGCCGGATCGCGGTGATCCAGCGCTTGTTCCCGTCGTGGTTCGGGTACTGGCCGGCCCACTGCCGGGCCGGGGCGCCGTTGTCGCTCCGCCAGTCGGCGATCTCCAGCAGCTTGGCCGAGTTGAGGTTCTGCAGGCCGAGGTCCTTGCGGGGGCCGATGTCGCCCGAGTAGTTCCAGTGCTGGTTCGCACCGCGGGTGCAGGTCCACTGGCGGGCCGGGGCGCCGTTGTCGGTGCGCCAGTCGGCGATCTCCAGGCACTTGTGGGAGTGCCGGTTGACGAGCATGATCCCGCCGTCGAGCGGGACGAAGTCCCACATCTGGTTCGCACCGCCGGTGCAGGCCCACTGCCGGGCCGGGGCGCCGTTGTCGCTCCGCCAGTCGGCGATCTCCAGGCACTTGCCGGAATGCACGTTCACGACCGTACTGGCCTTGGGGACGACGAATCCGCCGGTCCTGGCGCTCGCCGGGGTGGCCGGCAGCGCGGCAGCCAGCGCGAACGACAGACCGACGGCCGCGGCGGCCGGACGCAGCCGCCGGAGTGCTCCGTGGACGGGCACAGTGGTGCTCCCTTGCACGAGTGATCGGGGCAGGGGATGTCCACGGCGGTGCCGGAACGGAGCCGGCACCGGGCCCGCCGGCATCCGGCACACCCGCCCCCCGGTCGTCCGGACACGTGCCGGAAGGCCGACTCACGCGGGAATCATAGGTGTACCGATCAGCCGGCGGACCGTCAGGGCTGCGCGTAGCCGCTCAGGAACTCGCCGATGCGGGTGACGGCGTCGGAGATGTCCTCGGGGCGGGGCAGCGTGACCAGCCGGAAGTGGTCCGGGTCGGGCCAGTTGAAGCCGGTGCCCTGGACGACCAGGATGCGCTGGGACCGCAGCAGGTCCAGCACCATCTGCGCATCGTCCTTGATCTTGTACACCTGCGGGTCCAGCCGCGGGAACGCGTACAGCGCGCCCTTCGGCTTCACGCAGGTGATGCCGGGGATGTCGTTCAGCAGCCGGTACGCGGTGTCGCGGGACTCCAGCAGCCGGCCGCCCGGCAGCACCAGGTCCTTGATCGACTGCCGGCCGCCCAGCGCCGCCGCCACCGCGTGCTGCGCCGGCATGTTGGCGCACAGCCGCATCGAGGCCAGCACGGTGAGCCCCTCGATGTAGCTGGCGGCCCGGTGCCGGTCACCGGAGAGCACCATCCAGCCGGAGCGGAAGCCCGCGACCCGGTAAGCCTTGGACATGCCGTTGAAGGTGACGCAGAAGAGGTCCGGGGCGAGCGTGGCCAGCGGCACGTGCTCGGCGTCGTCGTAGAGGATCTTGTCGTAGATCTCGTCCGCGTAGACCACCAGCTTGTGCCGGCGGGCGATCTCGACGATGCCCTCCAGCACCTCGCGCGGATAGACCGCGCCGGTGGGGTTGTTGGGGTTGATCACCACGATGGCCCGGGTGCGGTCGGTGACCTTGGCCTCGATGTCGGCGAGGTCCGGGTACCACTCGGACTGCTCGTCGCAGCGGTAGTGCACGGCGGTGCCGCCGGCCAGCGAGACGGAGGCCGTCCACAGCGGGTAGTCCGGGGCGGGGACGAGCACCTCGTCGCCGTCGTCGAGCAGCGCGGTCATCGCCAGCTGGATGAGCTCGGAGACGCCGTTGCCGAGGAAGACGTCCTCGACCGTCAGGCCGTGCAGGCCGCGCTCCTCGTAGTGCATCACCACGGCGCGGCGGGCGGACAGGAGGCCCTTGGAGTCGCCGTAGCCGTGCGCGGAGGAGAGGTTCTTCAGAATGTCCTGGAGGATCTCCGGCGGCGCCTCGAAGCCGAAGGCGGCAGGGTTGCCGGTGTTCAGCTTGAGGATGCGATGGCCCTGGTCCTCCAGCCGCATCGCCTCGTCGAGCACCGGGCCGCGGATGTCGTAACAGACATTGGCGAGCTTGCTGGACTGGATGACCTGCATGCCTGACTACTTTACGGCGCCGTAACGCGGATCATCACGTGTTCCACACCACAGGCTCCGCACACTGCGCGAAGATCGCCGGGAATCACGAGGAGAAAGGGGGACGTGATGATCGGGCCATGGGTGGGCGCACTGCTGGGCCTGGCCGCCGCACCGCTGCTGCGGGCCGCCGCGGTGCGCCACGCCGTGCCGTACGGGGAGCCGCTGCGCCACTGCTGTCCGGCCGGGCGGTGGGGGCGGCTGCCGACCGGCCGCTGCACGGGCTGCGGGGACGCGTCCGCGCAGCTGCGCCCGGGCGCGGTGGAGGCCGCCGCGGTCGCGGTGGGCGCCGCACTGGGGTGGGCGGCCGACGGCGGCAGCGCCCTGCTGTTCTGCTGGGTCGGCCTGTTCGGGGTGGTGCTCGGCTTCGTCGACGCCGCGGTGCTGCGGCTGCCCGACGCCCTCACCCTGCGGCTGGCCGCCGGCACCGCCGTGCTGCTGCCGCTGGCCGACCACCGGCCGCAGGTGCTGCTCCGCTGCCTGCTGGCCGCGGCCGCGCTCGGCCTGCTCTACGGGGGGCTGGCGCTGCTGCTGCCGATCGGCCTCGGCGACGCCAAGCTGGCGCCCAGCCTCGGTGCTGTCCTCGGCCTGTACGGCTGGAGCGCGGTGGTCGGCGGGGTGTTCGCGGCGTTCCTGCTGGGCGGGGTGTGGGGCGCCGTCCTGCTGGTGACCCGCCGGGCCGGGCGCGGCGATGCGCTGCCGTTCGGCCCGCCGCTGCTGCTCGGCGCGCTGCTCGCGGTGCTGGCCGCGGCCTGAGCCGCCGTCCGCCGGGCACGGGCCGGCGACCCGCCCCGGACATGGGCGGAGCCCGCCGTACCCCAGCAGTACGGCGGGCTCCTGAGCGACGCACCGGCCCCCACCCTCAGGAGGCGGCGCGCCCCGTGCGGGTTACGGCATCGCGTGGGCGTGGGCGCCCACGTTGGTGGAGAAGTCGTTGCCGTTCTTCTGGTCCCAGTTGGTGGACCAGGTCATCGCGCCGCGGATGGTCGGCCACTTCGCCGGCGGGACGAAGCTGCCGCAGTGGGTGCCGGTGGCCAGGCAGTCCAGCGCGTTGTTGACGACGGTCGAGTTCACGTAGCCGCCGCCGGCCGCCTGGCTGGAGGCCGGGACGCCGATGCCGACCTGGTCCGGCCGCAGGCCGCCCTGGATGTGGGTGCAGACCTGGGCGGTGATGAAGTCGATCGTGCCCTGGGTGTAGACCTTGCCGTCGCAGCCGTTCATGCCGCCCGAGTTGTAGAACTGGGTGTTGACGACGGTCAGGATGTCCTTGGTGTTGAGCGCCAGCTGGAAGTAGGCGCCGGCGGTGCTGTACATCCCGATGGTCTCGGGGGCCATGGTCAGGATGAACTTCGAGCCGACCTTGGACTGCAGGGTGTGCAGCGACTGCGACATGTACGTCGGGTCGACGCCGTTCTCCAGGTCGATGTCCACGCCGTCGAAGCCGTACTGCTGGATCAGCGCGTAGGCGGTGTTGGCGAAGTTCGTCGCCGCGGCCGAGTTGGCCACGCTGATGGCGCCGTTCTGGCCGCCGACGGAGAGCACCACGCGCTTGCCGGCGGCGTGCTTGGCGGCGATGTCCGCCTTGAAGTCCGCGTCGGTGTAGCCGCCGAGCTTGCTGCTCAGCGCCGGGTCCAGGGTGAAGCTGATCGCGCCGGGCGTGCCGGTGGCGTCGGCGAAGGAGACCGCGATGATGTCGTACGCGCTCTGCACGTCGCGCAGCCGCTGCACCGGGGCGCCGTTGTCGAAGTTCTGCCAGTAGCTGGTCAGCACGTGCTTGGGCAGGTTGCCGTTGGGCGGCGTCGTGGTGGTGGTCGAGGTGGGGCTGGAGGTCGGCGAGGAGGTCGGCGACGAGGTGGGGGAGGTGGTCGGCGAGGCCGAGGTGGTCGGCGACGTCGACGCGGTCGGCTTCGGCGAGGTGGCGCTGCTGGTCGGGGTGGCGGTGCCGCCCGGGCCGGTCAGCGTGATGTCGTCCGCGCCGTAGGCGCCCTGGCCGTACCAGCCGTGCACGTACAGGGTGATGCTGTTGGTCGACGCGCCGGTGGTGAAGGTGGTCGACAGCTGGTTCCAGCTGCTCTGGCTGGACCAGGTCGACGGGTCGGTCGAGCCGGTGCCGCGGGCGCCGAGGTAGACGTACGGGCCCTGCACGAAGCCGGCCAGCGTGTAGCTGGTGTTCGGCAGCACGCTGACGGTCTGGGTGCACTCGGCGGTGTCGGAGCTGCTCGGCGCGGCGCTCAGCGCGTACGAGCCGGCGTGCACCGGGGAAGAGGCGGCGCTCGCGGTGCCGGTGCAGGTCCAGCCGGACAGGTTGCCGGCTTCGAAGCCGCCGTTGGTGACCAGGTTGCCGACGGCTGCGCCGGCCCCGCCGGCGGTCAGCGCCAGGCCGGCCCCGGCCAGGGCGAGGGCGGTGGTGCCGGCCGCGACGGCGACCGGGAGCGAGGTGCGGCGCCGCCGGTGGGACGGCTGCGCGACGGGACGGGCCATGGGCGGTCTCCTGTGAGGAGGGAGGGGAGCCGCCGCGGTGGGGGTCGCGGCGGCTCCGTGGGGGAGGGACGAAGGGGTCCGCAGAAGTGTCGGGAAGGGCTCCGGTGTGCCCTCGCTCACAAGCTGGACTAGACCAATGCCGGGCGTCAAGGACCCCGCTGCCGCTTTACGCCCGGCTTACGGCCGATTTAAGGAAGCGGAGACCGGACCGTGTCCTCGCGGGCGCGGGGCGGCCCGGGACGGTTCGGGAACGAAGCCGTGACCCCATCGGTACCTGCGGCTTTACCTCCGCGCACCGGGCCGGAGTAGGCTGCGCAGGGATTTTTCGCACCAGGGCCGGCGATCGGCGACGAGCACGGAGGGGCCGAGGAACATGGGTCTGCGCGATGTGGTCGAGCGCACGCCGGGTCTGCGCACCCTGCTGGACAACGCCTACCGCCTCTACGGCCGGCGGGTCGAGGTCCACCTCGACAACACCCCCCGCCACATCGGCGTGATCCTCGACGGCAACCGCCGCTGGGCGAAGGCCACCGGCGGCACCACCGCCCAGGGCCACCAGCGCGGCGCCGACAAGATCAGCGAATTCCTCGGCTGGTGCGACGAGACGCACGTCAAGGTCGTCACCCTGTGGATGCTCTCCACCGACAACCTCTCCCGGCCCGCCGAGGAGCTCGTCCCGCTGCTCGGCATCATCGAGGACGCCGTCCGCGGCCTGGCCGAGGCCCGCCGCTGGCGGATCAACCCGGTCGGCGCACTCGACCTGCTGCCCCCGCGCACCTCCCAGGTGCTGAAGGAAGCGGCGCACGACACCGCCCACATCGAGGGCATCACCGTCAACGTCGCGATCGGCTACGGCGGCCGCCGGGAGATCGCCGACGCCGTCCGCTCGCTGCTCCAGGAGCACGCCGACCGCGGCACCCCGATCGAGCAGCTCGCCGAGATCCTCGACGTCGAGCACATCGCCGAGCACCTCTACACCAAGGGCCAGCCCGACCCGGACCTGGTTATCCGCACCTCGGGCGAGCAGCGGCTCTCCGGCTTCCTGCTCTGGCAGAGCGCGCACAGCGAGTTCTACTTCTGCGAGGCGTACTGGCCGGCCTTCCGCAAGGTCGACTTCCTGCGGGCGCTGCGCGACTACCAGCTGCGGAACCGGCGGATGGGGCTCTGAGCCCTCCGACCGGGCGGCACTGACGCCGGGTCAAACGAAATACCCGCAGGCCACGAGCCCAAAACGTGCTCCTGTTGTGATCCGACAGTTCGCGCCCGGGGGTATGCACGGGCCGTCACCGGGGCATATACCGGTCAGACCGGTACCCCGGCCACCGGGGTCGCGGGGACCGGTGAGCCGCGGGTGACGCTGGGTCATCCGCTCTGGAGGCCTAGTGGTCAGTTCCAAGAGCCGCCGGACACCAGACCGGCGCACGTACGTTCTCGACACCAGCGTGCTCCTGGCGGACCCGCTCGCCATGACCCGCTTCGAGGAGCACGAGGTCGTCCTGCCGGTGGTCGTGGTCACCGAACTGGAGGCCAAGCGGCACCACCCGGAGCTGGGCTACTTCGCCCGCCAGGCGCTCCGCCTCCTCGACGACTACCGCATCCGCCACGGCCGGCTCGACGAGCCGATCCCGGTCGGCGAGCTCGGCGGCACCATCCGGGTCGAGCTGAACCACTCCGACCCGTCGATACTGCCGGCCGGCTACCGCGTCGGCGGCGGCGAGGCGGACACCCGCATCCTCGCGGTCGCCCGCAACCTGCAGGCCGAGGGGTACGACGTCACCGTCGTCTCCAAGGACCTCCCGCTGCGGATCAAGGCCAGCTCGGTCGGGCTGCTCGCCGAGGAGTACCGGGCCGAGCTGGCGATCACCTCCGGGTGGACGGGCATGACGGAGCTGCACATCCCCGGCGACCAGGTCGACGCGCTCTTCGGCGCCCCGCACGACGCCGCGGTGGACGTCGACGGTGCCGCCGAACTCCCGGTGCACACCGGTCTCGTCCTGCAGTCGGAGCGCGGCCGGGCGCTCGGCCGGGTCACCCACGACGGGCGGGTGCGGCTGGTCCGCGGCGACCGCGAGGTGTTCGGCCTGCGCGGCCGCAGCGCCGAGCAGCGGGTCGCGCTCGACCTGCTGCTCGACCCGGAGGTCGGCATCGTCTCCATGGGCGGCCGGGCCGGCACGGGCAAGTCCGCGCTGGCGCTGTGTGCCGGCCTGGAGGCCGTGCTCGAGCGCCGGCAGCACCGCAAGGTGATGGTGTTCCGTCCGCTGTACGCGGTCGGCGGCCAGGAGCTCGGCTACCTCCCGGGCAGCGAGGCCGAGAAGATGGGCCCCTGGGCGCAGGCGGTCTTCGACACCCTCTCGGCGGTCACCACCCCGGACGTGATCGAGGAGGTCATCTCCCGCGGGATGCTGGAGGTCCTGCCGCTCACCCACATCCGCGGCCGGTCGCTGCACGACGCCTTCGTGATCGTGGACGAGGCCCAGTCGCTGGAGCGGAACGTCCTGCTGACCGTCCTCTCCCGGATCGGCCAGGGCTCGCGGGTGGTGCTCACCCACGACGTCGCCCAGCGGGACAACCTGAGGGTCGGCCGGTACGACGGCGTGGTCGCGGTGGTGGAGAAGCTGAAGGGGCACCCGCTGTTCGCCCACATCACGCTGACCCGTTCCGAGCGGTCGCCCATCGCGGCCCTCGTCACCGAGATGCTGGAGGACGTGCAGCCGTGATGACGTAGCGGTCAAAAGCGGACAAAACCGCATGAATGACCGTCAAGGGGCCTGTCGCATAGCGGCAGGCCCCTCGTCCTGTCATCGGATCGGACGGGTCGCCGACGACCTTTCGGACAAAAGCCCAGCTCGCAAAGATTGTGAGATCCGCCACGCAACCGGGAATTGCGTAGACACGTCCCCGTGCGGCATGGTGAGGGTTCTGTCAGGCCCCGCGTACGGCTGAATCACGCCCGGCAACTCCGGTCGGCGGGCACACAACTGAACACCGATGAGCCGTACGCCGCCCGTTCACCAAGCCGTTCCGAGCCAGCTCGGCCCGGCAGCCGGGCCAGTGTCTCCCGTGACCAGCACCGACGGAGGCGAGCGGCAAGGGGCATGTTGCGCCTGTACGGTCACGCATGGGCGCCGCCGGAAGGAAACCATGTGACTCGGATCTCGGTCCGGGGAGTTGCTGTCGCCTCCGCCACCGCCGTCACCGCTGTCGGTGCCGTCGTGGGCGCGGCCTCTGGCAGCGAGGGCAAGACCGCGCAGACGGTCGATGTCGCGAGCGCGACGCTGCTCGCCGACGTCCCCTCGGGTGCCCAGGCACAGACCGTCAGCGACAACTTCGCCCGCCAGGCGAGCGCCCAGCAGGTGTCCGCCGACGCGGCCGCCAAGAAGGCCGCCGAGGAGGCCGCGCGCCAGAAGGCCGCCGCCGACGCGCAGGCCAAGGCGGATGCGGAGAAGGCCGCCAAGGCCGCCGAAGAGGCGAAGCGGAAGGCCGACCAGGAGGCCGCCAACCGCGCCGCCGCGCGCAGCGCCCTGGCCGCCATTCCGGCCGGCTCGGTGCAGGCGATGGCCGCCCAGATCATCGGCGACGCCACCCAGTTCTCCTGCTTCAGCGAGATCGTGAAGCGCGAGAGCGGCTGGAACTACACCGCCACCAACGCGTCCTCCGGCGCGTACGGCCTGGTGCAGGCCCTGCCCGGCTCGAAGATGGCATCCGTCGCCGACGACTGGCGCACCAACCCGGCGACCCAGATCAAGTGGGGTCTCAACTACATGAACAGCCGCTACGGCAGCCCCTGCGGCGCCTGGTCGTTCTGGCAGTCCCACCACTGGTACTGATCCTGCCGCACCCACACGTGCCCCGAAGGCCCCCGACCGCTCAGGTCGGGGGCCTTCGACGTGCCGGGGGCGAAAGGCGGGCCGCGCCGCCCGGGCGGCGCTGACCAGGGCGCTCACGGGCGGTGCGGCTCGATGCGGACGCGGGGCGCCGGAGCGGGTCCTGGACCTCCGGCACCGGCCGGTCCGCCGGCAGTTGGTCCGTTGTACTGGGGGTCCTCCCCCCTCGGGGGAGTCCGAAACCATCATGTTTACGTTGATTCACACCTTTTGCTCCGCAGTGGGCCCCGGGGTGCACGGGACCGCGGACACCCCGGCCGGGTAGCGTCGCCCTGACGTCCGCGGCGGACGGCCCGACGGGCGGCGCCGAACGGACGGGAACCGACGGGGAGGGGCGAGGACGTGGCAGCCGAGAGAGCCGACGGGGCGCGGGACCGGAAGGTCCTCAAGGCGCTCGCCAAGACCGGTGCCGTCGCCGCCGGGGTGTGGGCCGCCGTCGAGCGGCGCCGCCGGGCCGCGGCCCAGGCCGACACCGACACCGCAGCCGACGGCGAGTCGGCCGAACACATCCCGCAGCCCCGCCGGGCCGAGCCCGAGCGCCTGACCCACCCCGGCCGCGAGGTCCACCACCCCGGGCGGCCGGCCACCCCGGCCGAGGCCGTGCCGTGGGGCCTGCGGGTCGCCGCCGAGTCGACCTGGCGGCTGCTGCTGCTCGGCGTCGCCCTCTACGTGGTCTTCCAGGTCGTCGACATGCTGCGGCTGGTCGCCTTCGCCGTCCTCGCGGCGCTGCTGATCTCCGCCCTGCTGGAGCCCACCGTCTCCTGGCTGAAGCGGCTCGGCGTACCGCGCTCGCTGGCCGCTGCCGGCACCTTCCTGAGCGGCATCGCCGGCATCGGCCTGGTCGGCTGGTTCGTGGTGTGGCAGGTGACCACCAACCTCGAGTCGGTGACCGGCAAGGTCCAGGCCGGTGTCAACCAGCTCCGCGAGTGGCTGGTGACCGGCCCGCTGCACCTGACGCAGCAGCAGATCAACGACTTCGCCAAGCAGATCTCCACCGCCATCGGCAGCAACTCCGAGCAGATCACCTCGGCCGGCTTCACCGGCGTCACCATCGCCGTCGAGGTCCTCACCGGCGTGGTGCTCGCCGCCTTCACCACGTTCTTCCTGCTCTACGACGGAGCCCGGATCTGGTCCTGGGCGCTGCGGTGCCTGCCGCGGCACTCCCGCTACGCGATGGCCGGCGCCGGCCCCAAGGCCTGGACCACCCTCACCGCGTACGTGCGCGGCACCGTCTTCGTGGCCTTCATCGACGCGCTCTGCATCGGCATCGGCATCCAGCTGCTCGGCGTGCCGATGGCGCTGCCGCTCGCAGTGATCATCTTCCTGGGTGCGTTCGTGCCGCTGGTCGGCGCACTGGTCACCGGCACCATCGCGGTCCTGATCGCGCTGGTCACCGTGGGGCCGTTCACCGCGCTGATGGTGCTGGTCGTGCTGGTCGCCGTCCAGCAGATCGAGGGGCACCTGCTGCAGCCGCTGATCCTCGGCCGTGCGGTCGCGGTGCACCCGCTGGGTGTGGTGCTCGGCGTGGCCGCGGGCTCGATCGTCGGCGGCATCGGTGGCGCCATCGTGGCCGTCCCGCTGATCGCCGTGACCAACACGGTCGTCTCCCACCTCCGCCGCCGCAACGCTGCCGGCCTGGAGGTCTTCGAGGCCTTGGAGAACGCCCGCCAGAAGTAGCGGACCCAACGCCCGGGGAACACCAACAGGGGCGCGGGGAACTGCGCGCGGCGGGAGAAGCTGAGCTCAGCCGTCTTCCGTCTCGCGCAGTTCCCCGCGCCCCTTGCGGTGTGCCCGGTACCTCAGATCGAGGCGATGGCGGCCTCGGAGTCGAGGGTGGCGGCGACGGCCTGGATCACCGAGGCGATCTTGATGGAGGCCTGGATGACCTCGCGCTCGACGCCGGCCTTCTTCAGGACGGCCTCGTGCGAGTCCAGGCACTGGCCGCAGCCGTTGATCGCGGAGACCGCGAAGCACCACAGCTCGAAGTCGGCCTTCTCGACGCCCGGGGTGCCGATGATGTTCATCCGCAGGCCGGCCCGCATGCTGCTGTACTCCTTGTCGGAGAGCAGGTGCAGCGTCCGGTAGTAGACGTTGTTCATCCCCATGACGGCGGCGGCGCCCTTGGCGGCGTCGTACGCCTCCGGCTTGAGGTTCGCCTTCGCCTCCGGCTCCAGCTCGCGCAGCACGGCGGGGGAGCGGGTGGCCATCGCGCAGGCCAGCACCGTGCCCCAGAGCTGCTGCGCCGGGAGGTCGGAGTTGCCGATGACCGCGCTCAGGTTGAGCTTGAGGTCCTTGGCGTAGCCGGGGAGGGCGGCCTTCAGGTCGTCGAGGGCCATGGGTCAGCCCGCCAGGAGGGCCTGGGCGTCGAGGGTGTCCTCGCCCTTGGTCCAGTTGCACGGGCACAGCTCGTCGGTCTGCAGGGCGTCGAGCACCCGCAGGACCTCCTTGGGGTTACGGCCGACGGAGCCGGCGGTCACCATGACGAACTGGATCTCGTTGTTGGGGTCGACGATGAACACCGCGCGCTGGGCGGTGCCGTCGGCGGCCTCGACGCCGCAGGCGCGCATCAGGTCGTGCTTGACGTCGGCCAGCATCGGGAACGGCAGGTCGCGCAGGTCCTTGTGGTCCTTGCGCCAGGCGTGGTGGACGTACTCGGAGTCACCGGAGACGCCGAGGATCTGGGCGTCGCGGTCGGCGAACTCCTCGTTCAGCTTGCCGAACGCGGCGATCTCGGTCGGGCAGACGAAGGTGAAGTCCATCGGCCAGAAGAAGACGATCTTCCACTTGCCCTCGTAGGTCTTGTGGTTGATCTCGGCGAAGGCGTTCGCGGCGTCGAGGTCGACACAGGCGTTGAGTTCGAACTCGGGGAACTTGTCACCGATCGTGAGCACGTTCGCTTCTCCTGGTTTGAGATATGAGGGAAAGTGCCCGAATTGCCTATGGTTCGACGTATCCGGACGCCACCCACCCTCGCACACCACGGACTGATCGGGGAAATAGCTAGACTCGTCGCATCTGATCGGAGAGAGCTATCAGTACTGCCCTGCACCACGGCAAGCCCCGCACCCCCAGCGTCGCCCAGCTGCGCGCCTTCGTCGCCGTCGCCGAGCACCGGCACTTCCGGGAGGCCGCCGCGGCCACCGGCACCAGTCAGCCGGCCCTCTCCGGAGCCGTCGCGGCGCTGGAGGAGGCCCTCGGCGCCCAGCTCGTCGAGCGTACGACCCGCCGCGTCATCATCACCCCGCTGGGCGAGCGCGTCGCCGAGCACGCGCGCCGCGTCCTCGGCTCGCTGCACTCCCTCACCGAGGCCGTCGAGGCCGCCCGCCGGCCGTTCACCGGCCCGCTGCACCTCGGCCTGATCCCGACGGTCGCACCGTACCTGCTGCCAACCGTGCTGCGGCTGGTCCGCGACAGCTACCCCGAGCTGGAGCTGCACGTCCACGAGGAGCGCACCCCCTCGCTGCTGGACGGGCTGGCCTCCGGCCGGCTCGACGTGCTGCTCCTCGCCCTGCCCGCCGGCGGCGCCGCACCCACCCGGGACATCCCGCTCTTCGACGAGGACTTCGTCCTGGTCGCCCCGCCCGGCCACCCGCTGGCCGGCCGCACCGACGTCCCCCGGGACGTCCTGCTCGACCTCGACGTGCTGCTCCTCGAGGAGGGCCACTGCCTGCGCGACCAGGCCCTCGACATCTGCCGCGAGGTCGGCGCCGACGCGGCTGCCGGCACCACCCGGATCGCCGGGCTCTCCACCCTCGTCCAGCTGGTCGCCGGCGGTCTCGGCACCACCCTGCTGCCGGCCACCGCCCTCGACGTCGAGGCCGGGCGCTCCGACCGGCTCGCCGCCGTCCGCTTCACCGCCCCCGCCCCCGGCCGCCGGATCGGCCTCGCCACCCGCCCCGGCTCGGCCCGCAGCGAGGAGTACGACCGCTTCGCCGCCGCCCTCAAGGGCGTGCTCCGCGAGCTGCCCGTCCGCATCGTCGAGTAGCCCCCACCGCACCCGCGCGGCCCGCATCGCGGCCCGGCCCGCTGGGCATACCTCCACCGAAGATCCGATCGAAGGGGGTGGGCGCGTGTACGTCTCGCGGATCAAGGTGGCCGGCCTCGGGTGCTTCGACGGCCCGCGCGCCGCCGACCTCGCCGTCGACCCAGGCCCCGGCTGGACGGTCCTCGCCGGGCCGAACGGCTCCGGCAAGACCACCCTGCTGCACGCCCTGGCCCTCGCCCTCGGCGCACCCGGGACGGACAGCGCCGGCCCGCCCGCCGGCGGCGCACCGGGAGCGGTCGAACTGCCCGGCCTCGCCCGCTGGAGCAGCACCGACGGCGCCGAACGCACCGGCCGCACCCGCACCTGCCACCTCGGCGCCGACCGCACCCCGCCCACCGCACTCACCCCGGCCGCCGCCGCCCTGCTGGAGGAGGGCCTGCTGCCCGACGGGTGGCGGATCGCCGACCCCGACCGCGCGCTCGCCGCCGGCCCCGACGGCCGCACCGTGCCGCTCGCCGCCCTCGGCAGCGGCACCGCCGCCCTCGTTGCGATCACCGCCGCCCTCGCCGGGGACGCCCGCACCGAACCCGTCGACGGCGCCACCACCGTGCCGCGGGCCGCCGTCGCCCTGATCGACGACATCGACCTGCACCTGCACCCCGTCCGGCAGCAGTCGATCGGCGGCTGGCTGACCACCCGCTTCCCCAACGTGCAGTTCCTGGTCGCCACGCACAGCCCGTACGTCTGCCAGGCCGCCGACCCCGGCACGCTCGTGCGCCTCGCCGCCCCCGGCGAGGCCGCCCCGCCCCGCGTCCTCGACGAGGACGTCCACCAGCGCGTCCTGTACGGCAGCGGCGACGACACCGCCCTGTCCGAACTGTTCGGCCTGCCCAGTGCCTACTCCGCCGCCGCCGAGGCCGAACGCCGACTGCTCGTCCGGCTGGAGCGCAAGCTCTACGCCGGCCGCGCCACCAGCGCCGAACGCGACGCCTACCGCCGGCTCGGCGCCAAGCTCAACAGCTCCCTCGGCGCCCGCGCCGACGAACTCGCCGCCCGGCTGCTGGGCGACCAGCCGTGATCCCGCTCCGGAGGCCGCCGCTCACGCCCTCGCTCACCGCCGACCTCGCCCGCCGCACCGCCGCCATACGCGCCGCCGGGCCCAGCACCGCCGCCGGCCGGGCCGCCTGGCGCACCGCCCGCCAGCCCAAGGCCCAACTGCGCCTGATGCTCCGGCGGATGGCCCCCGGCCTGGAACGCTGCATGTACTGCGGCGACAACCTCGGCACCGACATCGACCACTTCGAGCCGATCGCCCGCGACCCGCTGCGCACCTTCGACTGGCAGAACCACCTGCTCGCCTGCGCCCACTGCAACAGCAACCAGAAACGCGACCGCTTCCCCTGCGACCCGGCCACCGGCGAACACCTGCTGGTCGACCCGTCCCGCGAGGACCCGGCCGACCACCTGGTGCTCTACCTGGAGTCCGGCGCCTACGACCCGCTCACCGCCAAGGGCGAGGCCACCATCGACGTCTTCGGCCTCAACTCCCGCGCCGAACTCGTCCGCGGCCGCCGGATGATGTTCACCGTCGTCAAGTCGCTCCTCGGCGCCTGGCACACGGCCGGGGCCGCCGGCCGCACCCGCGAGCAGCGCGAATTCCTGGACGCCCTGCGCCTGCTGCACCACGCGGACGTGCTCCGCACCGTCCTCGTCCTGCGCCGCACCCCACCCCTCGCCGAGGCCGTCCTCGGTCCCGGACTCGCCGCCGTGGTGCAGGAACTCGTCACCACCGAACCCGAATTCGACCGCCGCTAGGGATGCCCGTCAGGGGCGCTGCGGCCCCGCGGAGGCGGGCACCGCCCGGCCGCGGGCGGGCAGGCGCTGCTCGAACCAGACCACCTTGCCCGCGCCGAGCCGGGTCGCCCCCCAGTCGTCCGCGCAGCGGGCGACTATCTGCAGGCCGCGGCCGTGCTCGTCGTCCGGTCCGGCCCGGCGGGCGCGCGGCAGCGCCGGGCTGTCGTCGCCGACCTCGCAGCGCAGCCGGGAGGTCCGCACCAGCCGCAGCGTCACCGGCCGGGTGGCGTGCCGGATCGCATTGGTGACCAGTTCGGAGACCATCAGCTCGGTGGTCTCCGACAGCTCCTCCAGGCCCCAGCGGCGCAGTGCGTGGGCGGCCAGCCGCCGTGCCCGGCCGGGGGTCTCGTGCCGCGGCTGGAGGTACCAGTAGGAGACGTCCTCGGCCGGGATGCCGTCGAAGGCGGCCGCGAGCAGGGCGATGTCGTCGGCCCGTTCGCCGGACGGCAGCACCCGCAGGGCCTCCTGGCAGACGTGCTCGGGCGAGTGCCGGTGCGCGGAGGCGAGGCGGTTGCGCAGCTGTTCCAGGCCGGTCGCCAGCGACCGCCGGCGGCTCTCCACCAGGCCGTCGGTGAACAGCAGCAGCGCCGAGCCGGGGGGAGCGGGGAGTTCGGTGGAGGTGAAGTCGACCCCGCCGACGCCGATCGGGGCGCCGGGCGGCAGGTCCAGCAGCTCGGCGGTGCCGTCGGGGCCGATCAGGACGGGCGGCACATGGCCGGCGTTGGCCAGCACGACCCGGTTGGCGATCGGGTCGTACACCGCGTACACGCAGGTCGCCAGGTGCTGTTCGGCGCCGAGGTGCTGGGCCTGTTCGTCCAGGTGGTAGAGCACCTCGTGCGGCGGCAGGTCGAGGCCGGCCAGGGTCTGGGCGCTGGTGCGGAGTTGGCCCATGACGGCGGCCGAGGTCAGCGAGTGGCCCATCACGTCGCCGACGATCAGCGCCACCCGGTTGCCGGGGAGTTCGACCGAGTCGTACCAGTCGCCGCCGACCTGGGCGCCGCGCTCGCCGGGCAGGTAGCGGTGGGCGAGCCGCACCCCGTGCGGCTGCGGCAGGTGCGCGGGCAGCATCCGGCGCTGCAGTTCGCGGGCGGTCTCGAACTCGCGGGCGTAGCGCAGGGCGGTGTCCACCGCGAGGCCGGTCTGGGTGGCCAGGTGGCGGGCCATCGCGGTGTCGGCGGGCTCGAACCGGGCCGGGCCCGCCTTGCCGGGACGGCGGATCAGCAGCAGGAGTCCGAGCACGGCCTTCCGGCCGCGCAGCGGCAGGAGCAGCAGTGCGGTGCCCGCGGCGAGGCGGCCCAGGGTACGGGCGCCGTACAGCTCGGTGAGCAGCGGGCGGAGCCGGTCCGCGGCGGGCGTGCCGAGCACCGCGGGCCCGTACGGTGCCGGGCCGGCCAGCAGCCGGGCGAGCGGGCCGTCGGCGGAAGGCCTGCACAGCCGGGAGCGGCGGCCCAGCCGGGTGCCGTGGCCGTGGTGCAGCTTCAGTGCGGTGGGCGGCCCGGGGTCGCGTTCCACCGGCGGCAGCGGGTCGCGCAGGTGCACCACGGCGGCGTCGGCGAGCGCCGGGACGACCGAGCGGCCGAGGTCGCGCAGGGTGGTGCGGAGGTCCAGTGAGCCGTTGATCCGCCGGGTGGCGGCCTCCAGGTACCCCAGCCGTTCGGTCAGGCCGGGCCGGTCGTCCTGCTCCGGCGCGGAGCGCTGGGCGCCGACCAGTGGCGCGGCGGCGGTCGGCCGCCCCGCCTGGGGCGTGGAGTGGTCGCGCACGGGCTGCCCGTTCTTGAGCTGTCGAGGGTGGTCGGGCCTGGTCGGTCAGGTGGTGCGCCGACAGCGCAGGAAGAGCTGTTCCTCCGGCGGCAGGGCGGTAGACGCGGGCGCGTACGGGTGGCCGGTGCACGCCTCCACCTCGAAGCCGGCCGCTGCCAGCGTCTGCACGAGCTCCTCCCGAAGGTAGCCGCTGATCCGCAGTTCGCGGCCGAGGAACGGCAGCGGCGCGTCGTCCAGGTCGGCCTCGACCATGCCGAGCGCCAGCAGCCCGCCCGGCCGGAGCAGGGTGCGGATGCGCCGCAGCACCACGGCGATCTCCGCCCTGGGCAGCAGGACGAGCGAGAAGAAGGCGGTGGCCGCGGCGAACTCCCCTGCCGCGTCCGGCCCGAGCCCGGGGACGCCCCAGGCGGTGGCGGCCCGCGGGGTCGCCAGGTCGTACATGTCCATCCGGTGCAGCTCGGCGCCGGGCACCGCCCGGGCGGCCGCGGCCAGCATCCCGTCCGAGAGGTCGATGCCGGTCACCCGCAGCCCGCCGGCGGACAGTTGGCGTGCCGTCGGGTCACCGGTACCGCATCCGACGTCCAGCACCCGTGCGCCGGAGGCCAGCTCGTTCAGCAGCCAGTCGCCGCAGGCGGTCTGGCCGGTGCGGTCGGGGAAGACCTCGTCGTAGCGCGGGCCGATCGCGTCGAAGGCGACCGCCTGCAGGGCCCGTTCGGAGCGGCGCCGACGGCCGACGTGGGACGGGTCCGAGATCTGTCCGGTTGTCACGCCTTGGGCACCTCTCCACCTGGCTCCCGGCGGGACCGACCCGCCACAGTCTCCGCCCCCGCGTCGGTTTGTCGATGTGTCTGCTGGCCTTCGAGGATAAGCGTGATCACTTCGCCGTGGGGCACCTTTCCGGCCAACTCACCGCAGTCGGCCGCAGTTGGCCGGGTTTCGGACGAAACGGGCCGCCGGGCCGGGGGCAGACCGGAGCGGAGCAGGGTGGTGCACTTGTCGGCGTGCGCCGGTCAACTACTGTGACCTGCGCAAACGTCATCAACGCGGGCGTTTATCGAACGTCAATCGGCAACTGCCAGAGTCTTCTCAGCGCCGGGGAAGCGTCAAAGCGTTCCCGCAGCCGGGGGGCTGCGGGAGCGCCGGCGCCCCAGGGGGGAAGGCCGCCCGTCGGGGGGACGGACGGCCTACGGCGCGGGGGGAGAGAAGGGCTCGGTGTGCTGCTGCACCGCGATGAGGTCCCGAACGGGGAGGGCCTCGGGCACACCGAGCCGGCTGAACACCGAGTGCGCCTCCTGGAGACAGGCCAGCCCACGCGCGGGCTGCCCCAGCTCCAGGAGCGCCTCGCCCAGCGCGGCATTGGCCAGACCCTGGCAGTAGGCGGCGTCCAGTTCCTGCGCGATGGCGAGTGACTCGTCCGCCGACTCCGCGGCCTCCGCCGGCCAGGCCGTCCGCCAGCAGGCACGCCGCGAGCCGGGCCAGCGAGTAGCCCTCCCAGATGCGGTGCTGCTGCAGCTCGTACAGCCGGTGCGCCTCACGCAGGTGCCCGGCCGCCTCGCCCGGCGAGCCCGTCGACCGCAGGACCACGCCGAGCTGGTACAGCGTGTCGGCCAGACACGGCACATTGCCGGACGACCGGGCCGCCGCCACGGCCTCCTGCGCGGTGCGCGCCGCATCCTCGTGCTGGCCCAGGTCGAGGTGGGCACGGGCGATGTTCCCCAGCAGCCGGGCCTCGCTCACCGAGGCGCCGAGGCTGCGGCTGATCGAGTGGGCCTCCTCGAAGAACTCCAGTGCCTCCGCAGAACGGTCGGCCAGGCTCAGCACGATCGCCAGCGCGTTCGCGACGGAGATTCGCAGGTGGGTCCGCTCGCCGTGGTCCTGCAGCTCCATGCTCTGGCGGAGGGAGACCTCCGCCTGCGAGAACTCGCCCGCCACGTGTTGCAGGTACCCCCGGGCAAATCGGATGCGTGCCAGTGCCGCAGTGTCCCCGAAGGACTCGGCGTGCTGGTCCGCGGTCTGCAGCACCTCCCTGATCCTCCGGCCGTGCATCGGGTCCTCGACCAGGAAGCGCAGCACGATGAAGAGTTCGACGGCCGGCCGCAGGAGCTCGCGGGGGTCCCTCACCGCTCGTTCGAGGCTTGCGAGCACCACGGCCATCTCGGACCTGAGCCATGTCTGGGCCGAGCTGCTGTCCCGGTGGTGAAAGCCTGCGGACGTCGGGTGGTGCAGCGGCTCGGGCAGTACGTCGTCGGGCTCGATCACCTGCGCCGCATTGCGCATGGTCGCCAGCAGCAGGTCGAGGAGCCGTAGGACTGCGGCCCGCTGTTCTGCCAGGTCCTGCAGCTTCTCGTTCTGCCGCTGGGCGTAGAGCCGCAACAGGTCGTGGAAGCGGTAGCGGCCGGGGGTGAAGCACTCCAGCATGTTCGCCTCGACGAGCGCCTCGGCGAGCTCCTCCGCCTCGTCCTCCCCGCAGCCGAGCAGCGCCGTCACGGCGGACAGCGGCAGGTCGGGCGAGTCGACGAGCGACAGCAGCCGGAAGGCACGCGCCTCCGCCGGGCGCAGCTGGCCGTAGCCGAGGCCGAGCGTCGTCTCCACGGCCAGGTTGCCGAGCTGGAGCTCCTGCAGCCGCCGCCGCTGGTCCGCTAACCGCCGGGCCAGGTCCGAGACGCTCCAGCGGGGACGGCTGGCCAGTCGCGCGGCAGCGATCCGCACGGCAAGCGGGAGGAACCCGCACGACGTGACGACGGCGAGTGCGGCCTCCGGCTCGGCGGCGACCCGCTCGTGGCCGACGATGGCCGAGAACAGGACGAGCGCCTCCTCAGGCGTCAGTTCCTCGACGTCGACGAGGTGGGCGCCGGGGATCTCGGCGAGGCGGGACCTGCTCGTCACCAGGACCGCACTGCCCGATACTCCGGGGATGAGCGGCAGGAGTTGGCGGGCGTCCCTCGCGTTGTCCAGGAGGATCAGCACGCGGCGTTCGGCCAGGATCGACCGGTACAGGGCGGCGCGCTGTTCCACCGAGTCCGGGACCTCGGTCGCCCCGAGTGTGTAGAGGAAGTCGCCCAGGACGACCGCCGGGTCGGCGGGCGTGCCACCGGCTCCGCGCAGATCGACGTACAGCTGACCGTCCGGGAAGGACGACCGGATGCTGTGCGCGACGTGCACGGCCAGCGTGGTCTTGCCGACACCGCCGATGCCGGCGAGCGAAGTGACCACCACAGCCTGCCCGGTGCCGCTGCGCAGCACGTCCTGGAGTTCTCCGACCATCTTCGTGCGACCGCTGAAGTCGGAGACGTCGGCAGGGAGCTGGGCGGGAGGGATGAAGGTCGGTGCCTCTTCGGAGGCCCTGCGGTCCGCCTGCGCCTGCACCGGCATCAGGTCCGGATCGGCAGCCAGGATGCGTGTGTGCATGGAGGACAGTGCCGACCCCGGCTCGACGCCCAGTTCGTCGATGAGCAGCTTGCGGGTGTCCGCGTAGACGCCCAGGGATTCGGCCTGGCGCCCGCACCGGTAGAGGGCCAGCATCAGGAGCTCGCGCAGCCGTTCGCGGAGCGGGTGCTCTGCAGCGAGGGCGCTGAGTTCGGCCACCGTGTCGGCGTGCAGCCCCACGTCGAGGGCTGCGGCGCACCGCTCCTCCTGCGTCGTGATCTGACGCTCGGCCAGCCGTGATCGCTGTGCCTCGGCGTACGGGCCGGGGATGCCTGAGAGGGGCCTGCCGCGCCACAAGGAGAGTGCGTCGACCAGGAGTTCATGGGCGCTGCGGCTGTCGGCCGAGGTCTTGGCGGCGCCGGCCCGGGTGGTGCGGGAGTCGAAGACCGCCAGGTCCAGCGACTCCGGGGCGATGCGCAACGCGTAGCCGTCGCTGACGGATACCAGCAGCTCTGCAGGGGCGCGGAGTTCGCGATTCGGTTCGATGACCGATCGCAGTCGTGAGATGTATGTGCGCAGTGCGGCCACGGCCTGGGGTGGAGGTCTGTCGCCCCAGAGGCCGTCGACCAGGTCCTGAGTGCTGACCGGTCGGCCGTGGTTCAACAGGAGTGCCACCAGTACGGCCTGCTGCTGCGGTGATCCCAGGGTGAGCTGCTGGTCGCCGCGCCAGGCCTGGACAGGGCCGAGTACCTGGAAACGCAGCGAGTCTGCGTGCCGCGTCTCCCGTTGTTCCACGTGGTCCCCCCGATGGCCGGTGTGGCGATTCCCGATTTGTGCCGTCCGCCGGTCTGCGGCGAGGCGCCAGCTTAGGGCCAAGCACGCAAACGTTGGAGAAGTGCACAGGCGGCGCGGTGTTTATAGGACATTTAACGACCCCTACGATACTGGCCGCGTGGTCGGACCGAACCGACCGGTACGCACAAACCTGACGATGTGAAAGGCGGCCCCTTCATGGCCGACAACGAGACCGCGGCGCCCGCCACCGACACCACCCCGGCAGCAGTCGAGTTCAGCGACGCCACGGTGGACCCGCAGTCGCTGCAGGACATCATCGAGGACCTGTCCGCCGACGAGCCCGCGGCCGACCCTGCGCCGGCCGGCGACCAGCCGAAGTCGGACGAGGTCTTCGAACCGCTCGGCAACGTGATCAACCGCCCGTGACACGGCAGTGAGCGCGCCCCGGTCCACGAGGACCGGGGCGCGCGCCGTTGTGCGCCTACTCCGCGGAGCGGACCCGCAGGCTGGTGATCAACGGGCCGTCCGTGACCTCGGCGAAGAAGTCGTTGCCCTTGTCGTCGACGACGATGAACGCCGGGAAGTCCTCGACCTCGATGCGCCAGACGGCCTCCATGCCGAGCTCGGGGTACTCCAGCACCTCGACCTTCTTGATGCAGTCCTGGGCGAGGCGGGCGGCGGGGCCGCCGATCGAGCCGAGGTAGAAGCCGCCGTGCTCGTTGCAGGCCTTGGTGACCTGCTTGGAGCGGTTGCCCTTGGCGAGCATGACCATGGAGCCGCCGGCCGCCTGGAACTGGTCGACGTAGGAGTCCATCCGGCCTGCGGTGGTGGGGCCGAAGGAGCCGGAGGCGTAGCCCTCGGGGGTCTTGGCCGGGCCGGCGTAGTAGACCGGGTGGTCCTTCATGTACTGGGGCATGCCCTCGCCGGCGTCCAGCCGCTCCTTGATCTTGGCGTGGGCGATGTCGCGGGCGACGACCAGGGTGCCGCTGAGCGACAGCCGGGTCTTGACCGGGTACTTGGACAGCTGCGCCCGGATGTCGGACATCGGCTGGTTCAGGTCGACCTTGACGACCTCGTCGTCCAGGTGGGCGTCGGTGGTGTCCGGCAGGTACTTGGCCGGGTCGGTCTCCAACTGCTCCAGGAAGACGCCCTCGGCGGTGATCTTGCCGAGCGCCTGGCGGTCGGCGGAGCAGGAGACGGCCATCGCGACGGGCAGCGAGGCGCCGTGCCGCGGCAGGCGGATCACGCGGACGTCGTGGCAGAAGTACTTGCCGCCGAACTGCGCGCCGATGCCGATCTTCTGGGTGAGCTCGAAGACCTTCTGCTCCAGCTCCAGGTCGCGGAAGCCGTGGCCGGTCTTCGCGTCGCCGGAGGTCGGCAGGTTGTCGAGGTAGTGCGCGGAGGCGTACTTGGCGGTCTTGAGCGCGAACTCGGCGCTGGTGCCGCCGACCACGATCGCCAGGTGGTACGGCGGGCAGGCGGCGGTGCCCAGCGAGCGGATCTTCTGCTCCAGGAAGGAGAGCATCGACGACTCGTTGAGGATCGCCTTGGTCTCCTGGTACAGGTACGACTTGTTGGCGGAGCCGCCGCCCTTGGCCATGAAGAGGAACTTGTAGGCGTCGCCGTCGGTGGCGTAGAGCTCGATCTGGGCCGGCAGGTTGTTGCCGGTGTTCTTCTCGTCCCACATGGTGACCGGCGCCATCTGCGAGTAGCGCAGGTTCAGCTTGGTGTACGCGTCGTAGACGCCGCGCGCGATGGCGGCCTCGTCCTGGCCGGAGGTGAGGACGTTCTGGCCGCGCTTGCCCATGACGATGGCGGTGCCGGTGTCCTGGCACATCGGGAGGATGCCGCCGGCCGAGATGTTGACGTTCTTCAGCAGGTCGAGCGCGACGAAGCGGTCGTTGGGGCTGGCCTCCGGGTCGTCCAGGATGCGGCGCAGCTGGGCGAGGTGGGCCGGGCGCAGGTAGTGGGAGATGTCGTGCATCGCCTCGGCGGTGAGCAGCCGCAGCGCCTCGGGCTCGACCTTGAGGAAGGTGCGGCCGTCCGCCTCGAAGGTGGAGACGCCCTCGGAGGTGAGCTTCCGGTACGGCGTGGGGTCGGCACCGATCGGGAGGAGGTCGCGGTACTCGAATTCCGGGGTGGCCATGGGGGGAGATCCTTAGCGAGGTCGGCTGCGTCTGCGAAGCACCCTCCAGGGTAGGTGCAGGCGGCGCGGCGAAGGAGCGCAGGTGAGCCTGCGTGACGGGGCTCACGCCTTTCTGCGCCGAACTCTCGTTCGGCAGGGCCCCGGTGGCTAGGCTTTCCCCGTGGACACTTCGCCGTCGCACGACGACTCGCACGACGACCAGGGGCAGCAGCCCGTACCCATGACGAAGGCCGAGCCCGCCCCCGTCCCGAAGGCGGCGCCGGTGCTCTCCGCGCCGGTCGCGGAGGCCGATCTGCGCTGCTCGGACGCGGACCGCGAGCGGGTCGCCGACCTGCTGCGCGACGCGTACGCCGAGGGCCGGCTGACGGTGGAGGAGCACTCGGAGCGGATCGAGGCCGCGTACGCCGCGAAGACCTTCGGCGACCTCGTCCCGCTGACCCGGGATCTGCCGGCCCCCACGGACGCGCCGCTGTCGATGGAGAAGCCGCCGCTGCGCCGGGAGCGCCCGCCGATGCCGCCGGCCCGGCAGGAGTCGCCGACGATGCTGGCGGTGTTCGGCGGGGCGGAGCGCAAGGGGCGCTGGCGGGTGGGCTCCCACCTGAAGGCGGTCGCGGTGTTCGGCGGGATCGAGATCGACCTGACGGACGCGGTGTTCGAGTCGCCCGAGGTGGTCATCGAGGTCACCGCGATCTTCGGCGGGGTCGACATCAAGGTGCCGGAGAACGTCAGCCTGCACGGCGGCGGCGTGGGCATCTTCGGCGGCTTCTCGGTGCGCGAGCAGACCGCGGCCGATCCGTACGCGCCGGTGGTGCGGGTGAAGGGTGCCGCGATCTTCGGCGGCTGCGACGCCAAGCCGCGCCGCGGCAAGAAGCTCCTGGAGTGGGCACGTAAGCAGCTGGAACTCTGAGCAGGGCCCGGCCGTGCGGTGCCGTGTGCACCGGCGGGCGGGCCAACTCGGCTGCGGGCACTCGGCGTTGCGTCGAGTGCAGCGAGTAGTCGGTTGCGTGCGGTGTGCATGAATCGGAGGGCGAGGGGGTAGTTCCCCCGCACATCGGTTCTTGTTACGGCTGTGACCCGGAGGGCGGCGGTGCCGCGACGGGCGGGCACGGGGCAGTCGGGCAGGGATGCGAGCTTCCCCGAGTCTCGAACCGCGTCAGGAGTTGCCGTGCTACATCCGATCGAGTCCAGCGCCACCGGTACTGCCGCCGTCCGCCGCAGCCCGGTGGCGGTGGCCGCGCCCACGGACCCGCTGGAGGACAATCCGTGGCACACCGGGGCGGCCTGCCGCCGCGACGAGGCCGGGCTGTTCTTCGCGCCGTCCAAGGAGCCGACGGCGGCCAGGCTCTCCCGTGAGGAGCGCGCCAAGCAGGTCTGCGCCCGGTGCCCGGTGCTGCTGGAGTGCCGGGAGCACGCGCTGGCCCAGCCGGAGCCGTACGGGGTGTGGGGCGGGCTGACCGCGGCCGAGCGGCGGGTGGTGCTGGCCCGGCGGCGGCGCCGGGAGGCGGAGCTGCGCGAGGCGCGCCGCACGGTGGCGGGCCGCATAGCGGGCTGAGACGCACCGCGGCCCCGGGCGCCTGCCCGGGGCCGCGGTGCGGACGGTGCGTCAGTTGGCGCGGTCGAAGTCGATCGCGCTGTAGGCCCGCAGCTTGGACAGCTTGTGGGTGGAGTCGATGCGCCGGATCGTGCCGCTCTTGGAACGCATCACCAGCGAGCTGGTGGTGGCGGTCTCCTGGCGGTAGTGCACGCCGCGCAGCAGTTCGCCGTCGGTGATGCCGGTGGCGACGAAGAAGACGTTCTCGCCGCTGACCAGGTCGTCGGTGCTGAGGACCCGGTCGAGGTCGTGCCCGGCGTCCAGCGCCTTCTGGCGCTCGGCCTCGTCCTTGGGCCACAGCCGGCCCTGGATGACACCGCCCATGCACTTCATGGCGCAGGCCGCGATGATGCCCTCCGGGGTACCGCCGATGCCCATCAGCAGGTCGACGCCGGTGCCCTCGCGGGCGGCCATGATGGCGCCGGCCACGTCGCCGTCGGAGATGAACTTGATCCGGGCGCCGGCCTCGCGGATCTCCTTGACCAGGCCGTCGTGGCGGGGGCGGTCCAGGACGACGACGGTGATGTCCTCGACGGCGCTGCCCTTGGCCTTGGCCACCCGGCGGATGTTGACGGCCGTCGGGGCGGTGATGTCGACGAAGTCGGCGGCCTCCGGGCCGCAGACCAGCTTGTCCATGTAGAAGACCGCGCTGGGGTCGAACATGGTGCCGCGGTCGGCGACCGCGAGGACGGCAACCGCGTTGTGCATGCCCTTGGCGGTCAGCGTGGTGCCGTCCACCGGGTCCACGGCGACGTCGCACTCGGCGCCGGTGCCGTCGCCGACCCGCTCGCCGTTGTACAGCATCGGGGCCTCGTCCTTCTCCCCCTCTCCGATGACGACGACGCCGTTCATCGAGACGGTGGAGACGAGGGTGCGCATGGCCTTCACGGCCGCGCCGTCGGCGCCGTTCTTGTCACCGCGGCCGACCCAGCGGCCGGCCGCCAGCGCGGCGGCCTCGGTGACGCGGACGAGTTCCAGGGCGAGGTTGCGGTCCGGGGCCTCCGGGGCGACCTCCAGCGAGCTGGGGAGGTTGTGCGGGTACTGCGTGGTCATCGTCGTTACCTCTCTGTACGCGACGGCCAGTGAGCGCCCGACTACTGCCAGGTCGAACGCCGTGGTGAGGGTTGCTGCGATCGTATCCGCCGACCGGACGGGTGTCTGTGCCGCACCCGGCGCGACCAGCGGGTATGCGGTGGTTCGTCCCGCTTCACGCGCCGGGGGGTACCCGGTGGTCGGGGGCCGGGGGGCGATGGTCCACCATGGACGGGTGGCAGGCAGCAGCAGCAAGAGAGGCCGGCAGACCGTACGGGACATGATCCTGTCGATGCTGGCGGTCGGTGTCGTGGTCTTCTTCGGCTACCTCTTCATCCCGCACTCGGGCGGGGACGGGGTGCACGTGGTCGACTACCGGGTCGCGCTGGCCTCGGCGAAGCGCGCCGCCCCCTACCCGGTGCTCGGCCCGCAGGGCCTCTCCGACCAGTGGCGGGCGACCTCGGTGGAGTACCGCAAGGACGCCAAGGGCAACGCGGTGTGGCACCTCGGGTTCGTCACCCCGTCCGGCCAGTACGCGGCCCTGGAGCAGTCCAGCGGCGGCCGCGACGAGGTGATCGCGGGTGTGGTGCCGGGCGCGAAGGCGGACGGCAGCGCACCGGTGGCCGGGCAGGACTGGCAGCGCTTCCAGGGCACCAAGTACCGCGGCCTGGCCCAGCCGGGCGGCACCGCGACGACCGTGGTCACCGGCTCCGCCTCCTACGAGGAGCTCGCGCAGCTGGCCGGCGCGCTGAAGTAGCGCCACCTCCCCCGTGCATGACGAAGGCCCCCGCGGTGAACCGCGGGGGCCTTCGCCGTGTTCGTGCCGTGCCGTACGGGCAGGGCCCGGTGCCGGATCAGACGGTGGTGACGACCTGGTCGTACTCCAGGCGCGGGGAGCGCGGGAACCAGGCGTCCTCGCCGGGCTTGCCGATGTTGACCACGGCCAGCACCGAGTGCTCGCCGTCGCCGAAGAACTCCTTGTTCAGGCCCGCGGCGTCGAAGCCGGTCATCGGGCCGGCGGCCAGGCCGGCGGCGCGCACGCCGATGATGAAGTAGGCCGCCTGCAGGGCGCCGTTCAGCGTGGCGGACGCCTCGCGGACGGGGCGCTCGGAGAAGAACATGTCCTTCGCCTGCGGGAAGTGCGGCAGCTGGGACGGCAGCTCCTCGTGGAACTCGTTGTCCTGGGCGAGGATGGCGACCAGCGGCGCGGTGGCGGTCTTGGCGCGGTTGCCCTCGGCCATGTGCTGCAGCAGGCGCTCGCGGCCCTCGTCGGTGCGGACCAGGACGATGCGCAGAGGCTGCTGGTTGAAGGCGGTGGGGCCGAACTTGACGAGCTCGTAGATCGCCCGGACCTGCTCGTCGCTGACCGGCTCGTCGGTGAAGGTGTTGGCGGTACGGGCCTCGCGGAAGAGCAGGTCCTGTGCGGCGGCGTCGAGTGCCAGGGTCATTGCGGAATCCACCTCGTACGGAAGACGGGAAAGCGGGCGGGACGGCCCGGGAGGACCGTTCACGGGCTCCAACGTTAGGTGAAACTTAAACTATTCCGCAAGGAAGAGTGACGCCGGTCACTTCTCCCGGGTGCCCGCCCGTGTTCACTGCCCGTCGGCGGACTCCTCGGCGGCCAGCGCCGCGTCCAGCCGTGCCCGGGCGCCGTCCAGCCAGCGCTGGCAGACCTTGGCCAGCTGCTCGCCCCGCTCCCACAGCGCCAGCGACTCCTCCAGCGAGGTGCCGCCGGTCTCCAGCTGCCGCACGACCTCCAGCAGGGCGTCCCTGGCCTGCTCGTACCCCAGAGACTCGTCGGCGGCGCCCCCGCCGAGGCCCGTCTGCTCCCCGCCCGCCGGCCGAGCGCCGGTCTGCTGCTGATCTGCCATGCGGCCAGCGTAGGGGCTCCGGCCGACAAATCGGATGTGCCCGGGGCGCCGCCGCGGCTAGCCTCCGGCCATGACCACCATGCAGCGGGCGGGCGTGCGCCCCGCCGAGGCCGGGGACGCGCCCGAGCTGGTCCGGCTGCGCGCCCTGATGTTCTCGGCGATGTCCGACGCCGGCGGCGACTGCGCCGGCCCCTGGCAGGCCACCGCCGAGCAGGTGCTGCGCGAGCGCCTGGCCGAGCCCGACGCCCGGCGCACCCTCCAGGCGTACGTGGTCGACGACCCGGAGCACCCGGGCCGGCTCGCCTCCTGCGCGGTCGGCACGCTCGAGGAGCGGCTGCCCGCACCCGGCCACCCCGACGGCCGGTTCGGCTTCGTCTTCAACATCTGCACCGACCCCGGCCACCGCCGGCGCGGCTACGCCCGCAGCTGCACCGAGGCGCTGATCGCCTGGTTCGACGGGCGCCGGGCGACGCGGGTCGACCTGCACGCCACCGACTCCGGCGAGGAGCTGTACCGCAGCCTCGGCTTCGCCGAGCACTCCCGGGCGCTCTCCCGGCAGCGGCTCGTCGCGGACTGACTCCGGCAGGGGCCGGACGGCAGACCTAGCCCGCCGGCTCCAGCGTGCGGCGGAGCGTGGTGCGCGCCCGGTAGGTGAGGGTCTTCACGGCGCCGACCCGGATGCCGATGGCGTCGGCGACCTCGCGCGAGCTGAGGTCGTCCCAGTAGCGCAGGGTGAGTGCGGTGCGCTGGTGCTCGGTCAATACCGCGAGGGCGGCGAATACCCGCTCGGCCTCCACGTGGGCGAGGACGTCGTCCTCGACGCAGATTCCCGCGTCCGAATCCGCGACGGCCGCCACGGTGGACTCGCTGCGGGTGGCGCGGCGTTTGTCGTGGTCGAACATGATGTTCCGGGCGATGGTGAAAATCCATGCGCCCATGTCCTTGCCCGTCCAGCGGTAGCCGTCAATGCAGGCCATTGCGCGGACGAACGTGTCTTGTGTCAGGTCCTCGGCCAGTGCGCGATTCCCGGTTCGGCGGGTGAGGAACGCCAGTACCGGTCCCCGGTAGCGGCGGTACAACTCAGCCCAGGCGTCCCGGTCGCCGGCCTTGGCGGCCTCGATCAGGTGCGGTGTTGCACGCGGCGTTCCACGCAGCGTCCCATCCATACCGGACCTCCCGGAGAGCAGGTGCCGCAACGATACGAGTGGGCATGCATGCGTGCAAGCGATTCCGACATTCCGTCAGTTATTCCGACCGGAGGCCCGAATTTGCGGGACCTGACGGATCGTCACTGGCTTGCACTCATGCAAGTCGATGCATCTGGGACATGACACGCGATAGCCTTGGCCGCCATGCAGCCGACTGAGGACACCACCTCGGAGACCACCCCCGCCCAACGTTTCGGCGCCGTCGTGCACGAGGCCGCCCGGCGCGCGGGATACGACCTCACCCCCGGCGCGGGCGGCAGGCTCGCCCTGGCCCGGGACACCGGCATGAGCGCCTCCGCTGTCGGGCGCATGCTGCGCGGCGAGACACTTCCGAGGCCGTCCCAATTCCAGAGAATCGCGCAGGTCGTGCACGTCGACCTGCACGAGCTGCTAGTGCGCGGCGGAGTGATTTCCGAGGAATCCGCAAACGATCTCTCCCAGGGAGTACGCTCACCCATCACCCCTGAGGAAGCGTTGGATGCCTGGGGTGTCACCCACCCCATGATCCGGAAATTCCTTCTCGCCTCCATCGCCCAGGCGATCGGCCTGCAGCGGGAAAGCGAGCGTGCCCCTTTTCCACCGGACGAGGGCCGCGGGGGAGGGGCAGTGCACATGCAGAGGTGAGGCCAGGAATGCCGAGAATCTCTCCGGTGGCGGCCGACGCGCTCAGAGCAGTGGGCGCGGTCGGCGGAGTAGCACTGATCGTCGCCGGCACCTACAACACGCGCTGGATTCCGCTCCTCGGCTGCCTGGCCGTGGTTGCGCTCTCCACCACCGAGTACGCCCTCGCCCGGATGCGGCGCTGGATGCGCGAGACCGAGGCCAGGACGGACCGTCAGGCCGAGCTCGTCGCAGCCCGCCGGGCCCTTCCCGCTCCACCGCTCCCGGCCGCCAGGCCCGCCGTCGCGCCGCCGGCCGCCGTGCCGACCGCGGCCGGGCCCTCCGCCGTCGCCGTACCCGCGGCCGCGCCGCCCGCGGTCACCGGCCACGCCGTCGCCCCGCCGCCCGGTGCACCGCCCGTGGGCGACGGCCGGCAGCTCGGCGCCGACGCCCTGCTGCGCCTGCTGGAGGCCGTCCACCGCGAACTGCGGCACGCCCACGAGGCCGCCGACCGGGCCCAGGCCGAACTCGCCGACCTCAGCCGGGAGTGGAACAGCCTCGTCCAGGAGAGCATGAGCCGGCCCCCGCACGCCCGGATACCGACCGAGTGACGCCGGCCGGTCTCAGGCCCCGTCGACCGTCACCTCGAAGCCGCCCCCGGCGACCCGCGCGTGCAGCCCGTCGCCCGCCGCGACCTGCGCCGGATCGGTCACCACCGTGCCGTCCGCCCGTTGCAGCACCGCGTACCCGCGCTGCAGCGTCGCCAGCGGGGACAGCGCCACCACCCGGGCCAGCGCATGCCCGAGGTCCGTCTGGGCGTGGTCCAGCCGGTGCCCCAGCACCCGCCGGGACCGCTCCACCAGCGCCGTCAGCTCCTCGGCCCGGCCATCCACCAGCCGGTGCGGCGCCGCCAGCACCGGGCGGCTGCGCACGCCCTCCAGGCCCTGCAGCTCCCGCTCGACCCGGCCGACCACGTACCGCCGGGCGCGGTCCCGCAGCTGGTGCACCCGGGCGAGCTCCTCGCCGACGTCCGGCACCACCCGCTTCGCCGCGTCGGTCGGCGTCGACGCCCGGAAGTCGGCCACGAAGTCCAGCAGCGGCTGGTCCGGCTCGTGCCCGATCGCACTGACCACCGGGGTGCGGGCCGCCGCCACGGTGCGCACCAGGTCCTCCGAGGAGAACGGCAGCAGGTCCTCCACACTGCCGCCGCCGCGGGCCACCACGACGACGTCGACCTCCGGGTGCTCGTCCAGCTCCCGGACGGCCGCCGCGACCTGCGCGGCCGCGCTCGGGCCCTGCACCAGGACGTTGCGCACCTCGAACCGGACCGCGGGCCAGCGCCGCCGGGCGTTCTCCAGGACGTCACGCTCCGCCGCCGAACCCCGGCCGGTCACCAGCCCCACGCAGCGCGGCAGGAACGGCAGCGGCCGCTTGCGGTCCGCGTCGAACAGCCCCTCCGCACCCAGCTTGCGCTTCAGCTGCTCCAGCCGCGCCAGCAGCTCGCCCAGCCCCACCAGCCGGATCTCCGAGACCCGCAGCGACAGCGTGCCGCGGGCGGTGTACCACTCGGGCTTCGCCCGGACGATGATCCGGGAACCCTCCTGGACGGCCTCCGCCACCTGTTCGAACACCGAGCGGAAGCACGTCACCGTGAGCGAGACGTCCCGTTCCGAGTCGCGCAGCGTCAGGAACACCATCCCCGCGCCGGGCCGCCGGCTCAGCTGCGCGATCTGCCCCTCCACCCAGACCTCGCCCAGCCGGTCGATCCAACTCCCGATCATCGCCGAGACCTTGCCGACCGGGACGGGTGCCTCGGGAGAGCTGCTGTTCGCCATGCGTACGAGGCTAGCGCCGCCCGCCGACGGTGCGGCCGCCCCGCCGGGGCCCGGCCCGTCGGGCGGGGCGGCGGGCCGCCCGTACGATGGAGCCATGTCCACCACTGCACAGCGCCGCGTCCTGCTCGCCGCCCCCCGGGGCTACTGCGCGGGTGTCGACCGCGCCGTCATCGCCGTGGAGAAGGCCCTGGAGCAGTACGGGGCGCCGATCTACGTCCGCAAGCAGATCGTCCACAACAAGTACGTCGTGCAGACCCTGGAGAAGAAGGGCGCCGTCTTCGTCGACGAGACGGAGGAGGTGCCCGAGGGCTCCATCGTGGTCTTCTCGGCGCACGGCGTCGCCCCGTCCGTGCACGACGAGGCGAAGGCCGGCAAGCTCGCCACGATCGACGCCACCTGCCCCCTGGTGACCAAGGTGCACAAGGAGGCCGTGCGCTTCGCCGAGGAGGACTACGACATCCTGCTCGTCGGCCACGAGGGCCACGAGGAGGTCATCGGCACGATGGGCGAGGCCCCGGACCGCATCCACCTGGTGGACGGCGCCGAGGACGTGGCGAACGTGCAGGTCCGGGACGAGTCCAAGGTCGTCTGGCTCTCCCAGACCACCCTCTCCGTGGACGAGACCATGGCCACCGTCGGCGAGCTGCAGAAGCGCTTCCCGCTGCTGGTCAGCCCGCCCAGCGACGACATCTGCTACGCGACCCAGAACCGCCAGGTGGCGGTGAAGAAGCTCGCCCCCGAGACCGACCTGCTGATCGTGGTCGGCTCCAAGAACTCCTCCAACTCCGTCCGCCTGGTCGAGGTCGGCCTGGAGTACGGCGCCAAGGCCGCCCACCTGGTCGACTTCGCCGACGAGATCGACGAGGCCTGGCTGGAGGGCGTCACCACGGTCGGCCTGACCAGCGGCGCCTCGGTGCCCGAGATCCTGGTCGACGGCGTCCTGGAGTTCCTCGCCGAGCGCGGCTACGCCGACGTCGAGGCCGTCAAGACCGCCGAGGAGCACCTGCAGTTCTCGCTGCCCAAGGAGCTCCGCCGCGACCTGCGAGCCGAGGCCGCCGGCAAGCTCTGACCTGCACCGCGAAGCCCGGGCCCCGACCGACGGGGGCCCGGGCTTCGCGCTGTCCGCCACCGGGTACCACAGCGGACGGTACGGCGGGCGGCCCCGGCCGCCCGCCCGTAGGTTGGTGCACAGCCCGTGGCTGTGCACAGGCTGTGGACAACGATTCGATGGAGGAACGGCGGCAATGGCGACGGTATTCGGCGTGGACATCGGCGGCTCGGGGATCAAGGGCGCACCGGTCGACCTGGCCGCGGGCGGGCTCGCCGAGGAGCGGTTCAAGGTGCTCACCCCGCAGCCGTCCTCGCCGAACGCGGTGGTCGAGGCGGTCGTCGAGGTCGTCCGGCACTTCGGCCACCAGGGGCCGGTCGGCCTGACCTTCCCCGGCGTGGTGGTCGACGGCCGCACCCGCACCGCCGCCAACGTCGACAAGGACTGGATCGGCATGGACGCCGAGGGGCTCTTCCGCGAGGCCCTCGACCTGCCCGCCACCGTCGTCAACGACGCCGACGCGGCCGGCATCGCCGAGGTCGCGTACGGCGCGGGCCGCGGCCACGGCGGCGTCGTCCTGCTGCTCACCTTCGGCACCGGCATCGGCAGCGCGCTCTTCGTCGACGGCGCCCTGGTGCCCAACACCGAGCTCGGCCACCTGGAGCTGCGCGGCAAGGACGCCGAGCGGCGGGCCTCCTCGGCCGCCAGGGAGCGGCATGGGCTGTCCTGGGCCGAGTGGGCCGGGCGGGTCGACGAGTACCTCGACCTGGTCGAGATGCTCTTCTCGCCGCAGCTGGTGATCGTCGGCGGCGGGGTCAGCCGCAAGCACGAGAAGTTCCTGCCGCTGCTCCGCAAGCGCGACGCCGAGGTCGTCCCGGCCGAGCTGCGCAACGACGCGGGCATCGTGGGCGCGGCGATGGCCGCCGCCAGGGCCGGGTAGCGCCCTGCCCACCGGACCGGCGCCGGGCCGGCCGCGTCACCGTGCGCGGCGGACCCGGCGCTGGGCCACGAAACGCGCCGCCACGATCACGGTGGCCAGGCCCGTACCGGTGAACAGCCAGCCGGCCCGCACCGCGAGCCCGCTCGCCAGCCCCACCACCCGCCCGGTCACCCCGGGCGAGGCGACCGGCTGGAGCAGCGCCAGCGCCAGCGCGAACGCGATCGGCCCGCTGATCGGCGCCGCCGGCAGGTCCGGATACCGCACCCGGACGGCCAGCTGGAAGCAGACCACCAGGTAGCCCAGGCCGAAGAGCACGCCCAGCCCGCCGAACAGCGCCCGGTCGACCCCGGCGACCAGCAGCGTCCCGGCGGCGGCGGCCACCCCGGTGCCCACCGCGGTCAGCCGGGCCGGCCGACCGGACCGCTCCCGGCCGCGGCCCGCCCACGGCAGGCGCGGGCGGCGGACGGGGGCCTGGCCGGAGGCCGTCCGCAGCCGGGAGTCGACGGGCGCGGCGGGGCCCGGAACGGCGGCCCGGTCGGCGCCGCCGGCCGACGGCCGCCGACGGGGCCCGGGGGGCTGGGTACGGATGCTCTGCTGCTCCACCCGCCCAACGTACGGTCCGATCATCGCCACAGTGTGTAATGCCGGAATTCCTGCCCGGGCGTGTCCGGAGAGGGGTAGCGTCGTCCACGACCGAGGCGGCTCGCAGCCCGGCCCGGCAGGGATCGGACGGGGCCGAACCGTGAGCGGACGTGACCGGATGTGATCACCAGTGGAGGGGGGAGTGATGACGGGCTTCTCCTTCGAGCGGGTGCACCACGTGCAGCTCGACATCCCGGCCGGTGCGGAGCCCGCCTGCCGGGCGTTCTGGGCCGGGGTGCTCGGGATGACCGAGCTGGCCAAGCCGCCGGTGCTGGCCGCGCGCGGCGGCTGCTGGTTCCGCGGCGGGGGAGTGGAGGTGCACCTCGGCGTCGTCCCCGCCTTCGCGCCCTCGCCCAAGGCCCACCCCGGCATCCTGGTGCACAACCTGGACGCGCTCGCCGCCCGGCTCGAGGAGCACGGCCACCCCGTCCTGTGGGACGACTCCGTCCCCGGGCGCCGCCGCTTCCACAGTGCCGATGCGATCGGCAACCGGCTGGAGTTCCTGGAGCCCGACCGGACGGGCTGAGCGCGCCCCGTAGACTGGGGGATCGGCCGCCTCCGGCCGCTCCACGCCCTCCAAGCCCACGGGACATCGCTTCATGTCGCTCACGATCGGAATCGTCGGCCTGCCGAACGTCGGCAAGTCGACCCTGTTCAACGCCCTGACCAAGAACGACGTGCTGGCGGCCAACTACCCGTTCGCCACCATCGAGCCCAACGTGGGCGTCGTCGGCGTCCCGGACACGCGGCTGGCGAAGCTCGCCGGGATCTTCGGCTCGCAGCGCATCCTCCCGGCCACCGTCGACTTCGTCGACATCGCGGGCATCGTCCGCGGCGCCAGCGAGGGCGAGGGCCTGGGCAACAAGTTCCTCGCCAACATCCGCGAGTCGGACGCGATCTGCCAGGTCGTCCGCGCCTTCACCGACCCCGACGTGGTGCACGTCGACGGCAAGGTCTCGCCGAAGGACGACATCGAGACCATCCACACCGAGCTGATCCTCGCCGACCTGCAGACCGTCGAGAAGGCCCTGCCGCGCCTGCAGAAGGAGGCGCGCCTCAAGAAGGACACCGCGCCGGTGCTGGCCGCCGCCGAGGCCGCCAAGGCGATCCTCGAGACCGGCAAGACCCTCTTCGAGGCCCGCTTCGACACCCACCCGATCCGCGAGCTGCACCTGCTCACCGCCAAGCCGTTCCTTTACGTCTTCAACGTGGACGAGGACGAGCTCGCAGACGAGGACTTCAAGAACGCCCAGCGCGCGCTGGTGGCCCCCGCCGAGGCGATCTTCCTCAACGCCAAGATCGAGTCCGAGCTGATCGAGCTCGACGACGAGGAGGCGCTGGAGCTGCTCCAGTCCATGGGCCAGGACGAGCCCGGCCTCGCCACCCTCGCCCGGGTCGGCTTCGAGACCCTTGGCCTGCAGACCTACCTGACCGCCGGCCCCAAGGAGACCCGGGCCTGGACGATCAAGAAGGGCGCCACCGCCCCCGAGGCCGCCGGTGTCATCCACACCGACTTCCAGAAGGGCTTCATCAAGGCCGAGGTCATCTCCTTCGACGACCTGGTCGAGACCGGCTCCATCGCCGAGGCCCGCAGCAAGGGCAAGGCCCGCATCGAGGGCAAGGAGTACGTCATGCAGGACGGCGACGTCGTGGAGTTCCGCTTCAACGTCTGACGCCCCCTCCACGAAGAGCGGCCCGGCCTGCACCGCGCAGGCCGGGCCGCTCTTCCGTGCGCCCTGAGAACGACCCCCTGAAGGTCAGAGGTTCGGCCGCCTGCGGCGGCGTCCGGCCCGGACGGGCGCCGCGGTCGGCCTCGGGGTTGTTCCGGGGGCGGATCGGGGGCGGGATCGGGGGCGGGTGGGGGGCCGTCCCGGATGGTTCGGCGGGCCGGTTTCGCCAGACTCCTGTGCGGGGCCGGGCGGACCGGCCCGTGATGACCGACCGTCAGGAGATGTTGTCGTGGCTACTGCTGTGCGCCGCACCCGCTGGACCGCCGTTGCCGCCGCCGGAGCGGTGCTCGCCGCGCTGGCGGTGGGGACGGCGGCCGGGCCCGCGTCCGCCGGATCCGGGCCGGTGGCCGTGATGCAGGGCGCAGCGGTGCAGCAGGCCGCCCCGCTGCCGCCGCTGGACCGGTCGGCAGTCCGCCGGGTGCTCGCCGGACTGCCGACCGCCGAGGTGTCCGGGGCGCTGGTGCACGTCTCCGGCCGGGCCGGCCGGCTGGACGCGGTGGGCGGCATCGGCGACCCGGCCACCGGTCGGGCCCCGGACGCCGACGGGCGGTTCCGGATCGGCTCGATCTCCAAGGTGTTCACCGCGACCGTGGTGCTCCAACTGGCCGCCGAGCACCGCCTCGACCTCGACACCCCCGTCCAGCACTACCTGCCCGACCTGCTGCCGGCCTCCTTCCCGCCGATCGCGGTCGGCCGACTGCTGAACCACACCAGCGGACTCCCGAACGGCGGCAACGGCCCGTGGGGCGACGGCACGGCCGCGTGGTTCGTCGACCACCGCTTCGAGTCCTGGTCGCCGGAGCGCGTGGTGGCCACGACGAACGGCCAGGAGATGGCCTTCGCACCCGGCACCGCGCAGCAGTACAACGGCATGAACACCTTCGTGGCCGGCCTGCTCGTCGAGAAGGTCACCGGGCACGGCTACGCCCACGAGGTGCAGCAGCGGATCGTCCGCCCGCTCGGACTGCGCGACACCTCGGTGCCGGACGCGGACGACCCGGCGCTCCGGCACCCGGCCGCCCGCCCCCGGCTGACCGTGCCCGGCCCGGACGGCGCCCCGCGGCAGGTGGACGTGACCGAGCAGAGCCCCTGGCCGTGGGCGGAGGGCGGGCTGATCTCCAGCGCCGCCGACCTGGACCGCTTCATCACCGCACTGTTCCGCGGCCGCCTGTTGCCGCCCGCCCAGCAGGAGGCGCTGTTCACCGTCCCCGACGTGCCGACCCACCACAGCAGCCACTGCGAGACCGGGCCGGACGCCGGCCGGGCCTGCATGAGCATGGGCCTGGAGCGGACGAAGGTCGGCGGCGTGGAGATCTGGGGCAAGACCGGCTCCCGGCCGGGCTGGACGAACGGCGTGTTCGCCACCCGGGACCTCTCCCGGACGGTGGTCTACTCGCTCAACCCGACCGGCCTGGACGGCGCCGAGGCCCCGGTCATCATGCAGCTGGCCGGCGCCGTCTTCGGCTGACGGCTGCGGCGGCGGCCGCGGCTTCGCTTCCGGCTACGGCTTGATGTTGTGGTTGACGCGGAAGAGGTTGCCGGGGTCGTAGGCGCGCTTGACCTCGACCAGGCGGGCGTAGTTGTCGCCGTAGTTGTCGGCGGCGCGGTGCTGGTCGTCCTCGGCCATGAAGTTGACGTAGCCGCCGGCCTCGGAGTGCGGGGCGACGGCGCCGTAGTAGTCGCGCACCCAGGCGGTGTTGGCCTCGTTCTCGGCCGGGTCGGGCCACATGCCGGCGATCACGGTGGCGAAGGTGGCCTCGCGGTGGGCGAAGGCGGTCGACCCCGGCGGCATCCGGTGGCAGGCCCCGTTGATCGAGTAGATGTGCATGGTGGAGCTCATGCTCGGCACCTTGGGCCCGTGCTCCAGGTGGGCGGCGATCGCGTCGTCGGTGAGTTCGGTGGAGAAGACGCCCTTCCAGTAGTGCTGCAGGCCCGGCGGCACCAGTGGGTCGAAGGCGCTGTTGAGAGCCGGGTACGGCATCGGGCCGACCATCTCGGCGACCCGCGGCGCGACCTCGCGCAGCGGCCGGATCGCGGCCTCCGCCTCGTCCATCGGTCCGGCCCAGCAGGCGACGACGATGGCGAAGGTGTCGCCGTGCCGGTCCTCCGGGATGAACGGCAGCGGCGGGGCGATCTGGAAGCCGGGGAAGGCGCCGAGCTCCTCCGGGGCCTCCTCGATGTACTCGCGGTAGCGCTTCAGGATGGCCTCGGCGTGCTCCAGTTCGAAGAGCATCGGCCCGCCGTAGATGTCCTTCACCGGGCCGAGCCCGAACTCGAAGGAGGTGACCACGCCGAAGTTGCCGCTGCCGCCGCGCAGCGCCCAGAAGAGGTCCGGCTCCTCCTTCTCGTTGACGACCCGCATCCGCCCGTCGGCCGTCACCACGTCCGCGGACAGCAGGTTGTCGCAGGTCAGCCCCAACTTGCGGGCCAGGTAGCCGATTCCGCCGCCGAGGGTGAGGCCGCCGACGCCGGTGGTGGAGACGATGCCGCCGGTGACGGCGAGCCCGAAGGGGTAGGTGGCCGCGTTGAGGTCGCCGAGGGTGGCGCCGCCCTCGACCCGGGCCGTCCGCCGCACCGGGTCGACCCGGACGCTGCGCATTCCGGTGAGGTCCGCGACCACGCCGCCGTCGCAGGTGCCGTAGCCGGGGACGCTGTGCGAGCCGCCGCGGACGGCGAGCGGCATCCCGCTCTGCCGGGCGAAGTCGACCGCCGCCATGACGTCGCCGGCGTTGGCGCACCGCACCACCACCGCCGGCCTGCGGTCGATCATCGCGTTGTAGACCCTGCGGGCCTCGTCGTAGTCCTCGTCACCGGGCTTGACCACGCTCCCGTGGACGGCGCCCGCCAGCTCCTCGATCGTCTGTATGCCCATGACAGCCGCTCCTGACCGTTTCGACCCCCTCGGCCGGCCCGGGTCATGGGGCAGGGAGCCGGCGATCCGTGATCGGCCTTTCTCCACGGTACGCCGCGCCGGGGCACCCCACCCGGCGGGGAGACGCCGCGCGCGGGGCCGGGCGGGTAGGGTGCCGGGCGACATCGTCGTCCGCCAGGAGGAGTTGCCGTGCCGCCGATCGCCCGGCCGAGTGCCACGGTGCTGGACTGCACCGATCCCGAGGAACTGGCCGCCTTCTACGGCGCGGTGACGGGGTGGGAGGTGACGTACCGGGACGACACCTTCGTGTTCATCGGCAGCGGGCCGGTGCGGCTGGGCTTCCAGCGGGTGGCCGGGTACCGGGCGCCGGGCTGGCCGTCCGGCGGGGCGCAGGCGCACCTGGACTTCACCGTGGACGACCCGGAGAAGGCGGCCGCCGAGCTGGCCGCGCTGGGTGCGGTGCGGGCCGAGGAGCAGCCGGGCGGCGGCGCGTGGCTGGTGATGATCGACCCGGCGGGCCACCCGTTCTGCCTGGCCGGCGAGGACTGAGCGCACCGCGCCCCGGGGCCGGCCGCCTTCCGGCTGCGGGCCGTCAGCCGACGGTGATCCGCAGCGCGCCGTCCGGCGCCGCCTCGACGGCGACCTGCTCCAGGCTCTCGGCGTGCACGGTGGCCGGGTGGCGCAGGGCCCGCGGGCCGATGCCGACCACCGGCATGCCGGCGTCCAGGGCGGCGGTGATGCCGGCCTCGGAGTCCTCGAAGGCGAGGCAGTCGGACGGGGCGAAGCCCAGCGCCGCGGCGCCCTTGAGGAAGCCCTCCGGGTCGGGCTTGCTGGCGCCGACCGAGCCGGCGGTGATCAGGGTCTCCGGCAGCGGCAGGCCCGCGGCGCCCATCCGGGCGCGGGCGAGCGGCTCGTCGGCGGAGGTGACCAGGGCGTGCGGCAGCCCGCGCAGGGCGGCCATGAAGGCGGGCGCACCTGCGACGGGCACGACGCCGTAGGTGTCGGCGGTCTCCTCGGCGAGCAGCTGCCGGTTCTCGGCGAGGTTGATCTCGACCGGGCGCTCGGGGAGCAGCAGGGCCATGGTCAGGTGGCCCTGGCGGCCGTGCACGACCTGCATCACGCCGTCGCCGTCGAGGCCGTGCCGGGCCGCCCAGCGGCGCCAGCAGCGTTCGACGACGGCGTCGGAGTTGACCAGGGTGCCGTCCATGTCGAGGAGCAGGGCACGGGCGGTGATCGTGGTGGCGGTCATGCGTCGGGCTCCTCGGAAGGGTGCGTTTGTCTCTCCAGGATACAAAAGTGCCGCGGAAAGGGGAGCCGCACCGGACGCCCCGGGTGCCCCGCAGACGCCGGGGGAGTGCTCAACCCGCCCCGAGCAGATGGGCGTTGACCGCGCGCGCAGGCCTGGCGAGCTCCGGAAGTTCGACGACCTCGACGCCGGCCGCCTCCAGCAGCGCCGTCCCCTGGCAGGCCTGCACGAAGAGGTCCGGCTCGCGCCAGGCGACCACCACCCGCGGCACCCCCGCCGCAATGATCAGCTGGGCGCAGGTCCGCGGCCGCGAGGCGCGCTGCCCGCAGGGCTCCAGCGAGCTGTAGACGGTCGCCGTGCGCAGCCGCGGGTCGCCGGCCGGCAGCTTGGCGAGCGCGGACTCCTCGGCGTGGTCGTGCGCGTCCGCCTCGCGGCTGAAGCCCTCGGCGAGCACCTCCCCGTCCGCGCCGACGATCACCGCGCCGACCGAGAAGGCCGTCTCCGAGGGCGGGCAGCGCCGGGAGAGCCCGACGGCGCGCGCCAGCCAGTACAGGTCGCTGCCGGGCTCCGGCTCCTGGCCGGGCAGGTCGTGGCTGGTCACGGGGCGGACTCCTTGGGGGCGTAGCGGAGCAGGACGACGTCGCCCACCGTACGTGCCTCCAGCAGCCGCATCCGCCGGGCGGGTCCGCCCGGGTACGCGGCGGGGCCGAGGAAGCGGGGCGCCGCGGGCTGGCCGACGAGCAGCGGTGCCAGGGCGAGCTGGAGTTCGTCGGTCAGGCCCTCGGCGAGGAACTGGGTGTGGACGCTGCCGCCGCCCTCCACCATCAGCCGCTCGACGCCGCGCGCACCGAGGTCGTCCAGGACGGCACCGAGGCCGACCGACGGGCCGAGGCCGACGACCTCGGCGAGGCCGTCCAGCGAGGCGCGCAGCGCGGGGGCCGCGGCGTCGGTGGTGTAGGCGACCTTGGCGCCGCCGGTGTGCCAGAAGTTCAGGCCGGGGGAGAGGCCGCCGCCCGCGGTGAGGGTGACCTTGAGCGGGAAGGCCGGGCGGCCGTCCGCGACCCGCTGCGCCCGCCGCTCGGGCGAGTTGACGAGCAGCCGGGGGTTGTCGCGGCGCAGGGTGTTGCCGCCGACGAGCAGGGCGTCGCAGCCGGCCCGGACCTCGTCCACCCGGTCGAAGTCGGCCGGGTTGGACAGCAGCAGCCGCTCCGGTGACGCGTCGTCGAGGTAGCCGTCGACGGAGACGGCGGCACTCAGCAGGACGTACGGGCGGCGGGGCACGGGGTCTCCGATCTGTCGGCTACCGCTCCACCGTACGGTCACCGCCGGGTCGGGACGGTTTCCGGTCGTGTCCACGGCATCCCGCGTACGGTTTTCGAGCGGTGCCGTTCGCCGTTCGGCCCGGTGCCGAAGCAGATCGACGGCTTCAACGTGGAGGGCCTGGAGTTCGCGCCGGGCAGCACCACCACCGCGTACGTCGCCTTCCGCGCGCCGCTGGTGCCGCCGGCGAACGGCGGCAGGGCGCTACCGGTGCCGGTCACCAACTTCGACCGGCTGCCGGGCGGTTCGGTGCACGCCGCGTTCGGCACCCCGATCACTCTGGACCTGGGCGGGCTGTCCGTCCGCGACATCCGCAAGAACGCCGCCGACCAGTACCTGATCGTGGTCGGCTCCTGGGCCGCGGACGACAACTCCGACCCGTACGCGCTCTACGGCTGGACGGGCGTGGCGACCGACGCCCCGGTGAAGCTGCGCGACCTGCCGACCACCGACGCCGGTGCCTGGGAGGCCGTGGTGGACGTGCCGGACCTGACCGTGCCGGGCGGCCGCGCCCAGCTGATCACCGACGACGGCACCGCGGACCTCTACAGCGACGGCATCGAGGCCAAGGACCTCACCCACCCGGAGTGGAAGAAGTCCCGCTCCACCTGGTTCACCCTGGACTGATCCACCGCCGCTGCCGCCGCGGGGCCTCAGCCCGTCCGCGGCGGCAGCGGCAGCGGCAGTGCGGGCAGGCCGTCGATGCTCCGGCCGACGTGGTCCTTGCCCTCGCAGTAGGCCGCGAACTCCTCGTCGGTCTTGCGGTCGAAGTACTGGGTGTGCAGGTCGCGGTCGCCCCGGTAGTCCATGAAGGGCACGGCGAAGCCGCAGGAGTCGCTGACCCGTTCGGCGCGTACCAGGACGACGGCGCGCAGACCGGAGCCGTCCGCCTCCGGGGGGAAGCGCCCGATCAGCCCGGCGAACCGCGGGTCGTCGCGGAACACCGCCTCGCCCTGCCCGTGCACCCGCACCACGGTCGGCGGACCGTCGAAGGCGCACCACATCAGCGTGATCCGGCCGTTCTCCCGCAGGTGGGCGATGGTCTCGGCGGTGCTGCCGCCGAAGTCCAGGTAGGCCAGGGTCAGTTCGTCCAGCACCACGAGCGTGCCGGCGCGGCCCTTGGGGGACAGGTTGACGTGCCCGTCGCCGGCCAGCGGCGCCGTGGCGGTGAAGAAGACCGGCTGGCGCTCGATGAACGCGCGCAGTCTGCCGTCAATGCGTTCGTACGTCTTTCCCATGCTCAGATTGTCGTCGCACGGTCCTTCCGATGACCATGCCGACGGGTCATCATCTTGAATATTGGGACGATATTTCTCGGAAAGCGAGACAGGATCTACGCTCGGCGGCACCGAGAGGAGCCGAGCATGACGAACCGTCGGACGGTCTACACCCACGGGCACCAGGAGTCGGTGCTGCGCTCGCACCGCAGCCGCACCGCGGCCGACTCCGCCGCCTACCTGCTCCCCGAACTCCGGCCGGGGCAGCGGCTCCTGGACGTCGGCTGCGGGCCCGGCACGATCACCGCCGACCTCGCCGAACGGCTCGGCCCCGAGGGCCGCACGGTCGCCGTCGACACCTCCGCGGAGGTGCTGGCCCAGGCCGCCGCGCACGCCGCGGAACGGGGGATCGGCACGGTGGCCTTCGAGGTGGCCGACGTCCACCGGCTGCCGTACGCCGACGGCGCGTTCGACGTGGTGCACGCCCACCAGGTGCTCCAGCACGTCGCCGACCCGGTGGCCGCCCTGCGCGAGATGCGCCGGGTCACCGCGCCCGGCGGCCTGGTCGCCGTCCGCGACGCCGACTATGCGGCGATGGCCTGGTACCCGGAACTCCCCGAGCTGGCCGAGTGGTCGTCGCTCTACCGCCGGATCGCCCGGGCCAACGGCGGCGAGCCCGACGCCGGCCGCAGGCTGGCCGCCTGGGCCCGTGCCGCCGGGTTCACCGACCTCACCGCGACCTCCAGCAGCTGGACCTTCGCCGACCCCGAGCGGCGCGGGTGGTGGGGCGAGAGCTGGGCCGAGCGCACCGAGAAGTCGGCCACCGCCGCCACCGCCCTCGCCGAGGGCCTGGCCACCGCCGACGACCTGGCGCGGATCGCGGACGGCTGGCGCCGCTGGGCGGCCGACCCGGACGGCTGGTTCGCGGTGCTGCACGGCGAACTGCTGGCCCGGTGCTGACCGCCCGGCGTCGGCGCCCTGGTGCGTCCACCCTCTTACCTCGCGTAAACGGGCGACGTACCGGCTAGTAACAAACTGCCCCTACCCTCGGCGGCACGGGTCCGGCCTGTCCCCCACCGGGCCGGGCCCGTTACGGTGGCCGCATGGACGATCACCGGGTGATGCGGCAGGACGACAACGGCAACCGCTTCCTCGTCGCCACCGGGCTGGGCCGTGCCGAAGCCGAGGCGCTGGCCGCCGAGTTCGAGGCCCGCGGACACAAGCAGCTGTACTGGGTCGAGGCCGTCGAGCCCCGCGCACCCCGCGCCGAGGCGCCCGCCGCCGAGCAGGTCCGGTACGTCGTCGGTGCCGCGCTCGTCCACCGCGGGCGGGTGCTCGCCGCCCGCCGCAGCGCCCCCGCCGAGGTGGCCGGCTTCTGGGAGTTCCCCGGCGGCAAGGCCGAACCCGGCGAGACCCAGGAGCAGGCCCTGGAGCGCGAGCTCGCCGAGGAGCTCGGCGTCCGGGCCCGCGCGCTGCGCCCGCTGCCCGGCAGCTGGACCGTCCGGGCCGGTCTTGAGCTGCGGATCTGGGCCGCCGAGCTGCTCTCCGGCGAGCCCCGGGCGCTGGAGGACCACTCCGAGCTGCGCTGGCTCGGCCCCGCCGAACTCGGCGACGTCGAGTGGCTGGCGCACGACCGCGAGGTCCTCCCGCACGTCGCCGCCCTGCTCGCCGAGGGCTGAGCCGGCCTGCCCGGCCGGCCGCCGCCGCGCCCCCGGGCCCGAGTACGGCTGAGCCGCCCCCGCAGCGGGTACGCACCCCGTGTGCGGCCGGTTGCTCCACGCAGCCGAATCGCAAAAGACGACCCGCTTACCGGGATATCAACCCATTGCGTGGGGTATGTCACAGTTCGGCAGAATTCTTCAGGATCGGCGGGGCGCACCGGCGCCCCGCCGACCCCACTCGCACCCCGGCCCCGGGCCGTGGTGACCAGCCCACGAGCCGGAGGCGCCGTCGGTGTCGAGCACGGGAAACGGCGGGGGAGAGCGGCGGGCCCGGCGCCTCCCCCGGCGCGGATCGCAGCGCGCGGCCGCTCCCGGCGTGCCCGGCCGCCCCGCGGGTACCGCGGCGGGCAGCGCGGCCGCCCGCGCCCGGCTCCGCCGCGGCGGGCGCTCCCGTCCGGCCGAGCAGCCCGGGCAGCGGCCGCAGGCGCGGGACATCCCGCCTGCCGCCTCGCCGCGCGGCCGCCCGATCCTCCCTTTCCCCGGCACCCCGGCGGCCGGCGCCAAGGTCGCCGAGCCGACCCGCGGCAGCCTGTTCGACATCGTCAAGGTCGCCATCGCCATCCTCGACACCTCCGGCCGGGTGGTGCTCTGGAGCCCGGCCGCCGAGGACATGCTCGGCTGGCCCAGCGAACTGCTGGTGGGCCGCCGGATCGACCAGCTGATCGCCGACGAGGAGCTCGTCGGCCAGGCCCGGATCGCCATCCAGGAGACCCTGCGGGTCGGCAGCTGGCACGGCATCACCCGGCTCAGCGACCGGGAGGGGGCCAACGTCCCCGTGGAGGTCCGGATCTCACTGCTCGTCGACGGCGACGGCACGCCCTTCCTGCAGGTCGCGCTCGCCGACGCCCGGACGGTCGCCGCCGTCGAGCGCGACCTCGCCGTCCGCGACGCCCTCTTCGAGCAGTCCCCGCTCGGCATCGCCGTCCTCGACACCGAACTGCGCTACACCGCCGTCAACCGCACCCTCGCCGACATGAACGGCGTCCCGGCCGAGGAGCACGTCGGCCGCACCACCGGCGAGACCCTCCCGGAAAGGGCCGCCGACGAGATCACCGCCATCCAGCGGCAGGTCCTCGCCACCGGCGAGCCGGTCATCGACGTCACCCTCGCCGCGCCGGTCACCGCCCGCACCGGCTTCCGCTCGATCTCCTACAGCCGGATGACCGACCGGGCCGGCCGCGTCCTCGGCATCTCCGGCACCGTCATGGACGTGACCGAGCGCTACCGGGCGGTCTCCAAGGTCGAGCACGCCCGCCGCCGGCTCTCCCTGCTCAACGAGTTCGGTTCCCGGATCGGCGACCTGCTGGACGCCTCGCGGATCGCCCAGGAGCTCGCCGGGGCCGTGGTGCCGCGGCTCGCCGACTACTCCGCGGTGATCCTGCTGCAGGCCGTCGCGCACGGCGACGACCTGCCCCGGCACGGCCACGACCGCCGCACCTCGCTGCTGCAGCTCGGCACCGCCTCCGTCCAGGACGGCCCCGAGGTCGAGGTGATGCTCCGCCGCGGCGCCCGGATCACCTTCACCGAGGAGTCCGCCTTCGGCCGGGTGCTGCGCACCGGCATCCCCGAGCTCCTCACCGGCAAGGAGGAGTCCGAGGACCTCAGCTACCCCGGCGACCCCAAGGCGCAGGCCGCCCACGAGCTCGGTGTGCACTCCCGGCTGGTCGTCCCGCTGCGGGCCCGCGGCATCGTCATCGGCCTGCTGGTGGTCAGCCGGGCCGGCTACCGGGAGGGCTTCGACCGCGACGACCTGGCCTTCGCCGTGGAGCTCGCCGACCGGGCCGGCAGCTCGCTGGACAACGCCCGCCTCTACGCCCGCGAGCGCACCGCCGCCCTCACCCTGCAGCGCACCCTGCTGCCGCAGCAGGTGCCGCAGCCCACCGGCGTCGAGGTCGCCTACCGCTACGTCCCCGGCAGCAGCGGCACCGAGGTCGGCGGCGACTGGTTCGACGTGATCCCGCTGCCCGGCGACCGCACCGCCCTGGTGGTCGGCGACGTCATGGGCCACGGCCTGCGCGCCGCCGCCACCATGGGCCGGCTGCGCACCGCCGTCCGGGTGCTCGCCGCCCTCGACCTGCCGCCGGAGATCCTGCTGCGGCACGTCCACGAGCTGGCCGACGACCTCGCCCAGGGCCCCGACGAGGCGCTGCTGGCGACCTGCGTGTACGCGGTCTTCGACCCCGTCCGGCGGCGGCTGACGGTGACCAAGGCCGGCCACATCCCGCCGGTGCTGGTGGTGCCCAAGGACGGCGACGGGCCCGCCCCCGCGGCGGGCGGCCCGCTGCCGGGAGGCGTCGGCCAGGTGCTGGACCTGCCCTCGGGCGCCCCGCTCGGCGTCGGCGGTGTCCCCTTCGAGTCCGTCGAGCTGGACGTCGCCGAGGGCACCCTGCTCGCCCTGTGCACCGACGGGCTGGTGGAGTCCCGGGACAAGGACCTCGACGTCGGCCTCGGCCGGCTGATCAGCGTGCTGGAACAGCCCTACGCCTCCATCGAGCAGGCCTGCGAGGCGGTGCTCGACACCATGGAGCAGGGCCGCGAGCCGGACGACGTCGCCCTGCTGCTGGCCCGGCTCAGCCACGGCGAGGCGGGCACCCCCACCGCGGGCTGGACGCTGCCGGCCGAGCCGACCGCCGTCTCCCGGGCCCGTCGGCTGGTCCGCGGCACCCTCGCCGAATGGGCCGTCGAGCACCTCACCGACACCGCCGAGCTGCTGGTGAGCGAGCTGGTCACCAATTCCGTCCGGTACGCCAGCGCCCCGATCGGGGTCCGGCTGACCCTGGGCGAGACCCTGCTGGTGGAGATCAGCGACCCGCTGCCCGACCCGCCGCGCGAGCGCCACGCCGCCGAGGCCGACGAGGGCGGCCGCGGCCTGGAGCTCGTCCGCCGCCTCGCCCTGCGGTGGGGCGCCCGGGCCGAGGGCATGGGCAAGGTCGTCTGGTTCGAGCTCTCCCCGGACGACCCCGAGGGCGACTACTCGGAGCAGTAGCAGCGTCACCTGCAGTGGCCGAGCGGAACGCGCGCGGGCGGGCGCGGACGGTGGCGGAGGCGTCCGGCAGCCGGACCGAAAAAGTGCGACTTTTACGATTTAGCGGGCACGGGCGCCCACCCTCGGGGTGCCCGGGCCGGCCGCGGGCGGCCCCCGGGCGGGAGGCCGTGGCGACGGCCGCGGCGGCTCGGGGAGGGCTGGCGCTGATAATGTGTCATGTGATGAAATGCCCGAATCTGCAGGCGGTTTCGAGACAGGCAGCGCACCGATCCTGCCGAATCCGGGCACAGCGGAGCCGTGTCCTTCACGACTCTTGACTGATCCTCCCGATCCGTGCAGGCCGAGCCGGTTCGAACAGCGGCGGCCGGGTAAGGAGCACCGGGCGGGCCTCCCCGATTCGATGTTGTGATGCTCGGGGGCGTGTGCGCTCGCACCCGGATGATGAATACTCGGTCTTCTCGACATCCGGATGGGCACTGGTTGGAGGGGTCGGTCCGTTGAACAGCATTCCGGCGCCGCAGGCGCCGAGCAGCAGCGGTCATGCCGCCGTGCCCGGACAGCCGGGCGCACCAGACGACGACGGCGTCGTCCCGCGCGACGGCGCGGCCGGCCGCGGCCGGCTCAGGCCCGGGTCGATCTACGACCACCTGCGGGTGGCCACCTTCGCGATCGGCCCCGACGGCCGGATCAGCCAGTGGAGCGCGCGGGCCGCCGAGTTCTTCGGCATGCCCGCCGGCGACGCCCTGGGCGCCGACCCGATCACCACCCTCGTCCCGCGCGGACTCTGGCAGCGCGGCCGCGCCAAGCTCGAGCGCGTGCTGGCCGGCGAGGAGTGGATCGGCACCACCCCGTACCGCGACGCCGACGGCGGCGAGGGCCTCGCCGAGCTCTACCTGATGCCCGCCGACGCCCCGCCCGCCACCGGCGCCACCTGTCTCGCCGTGGACGTCGGCCGGCTGCGCACCCTGGAGACCGAGCTGGCCGCCTCCGAGGCGGTCTTCGGGCAGACGCCCACCGGCTTCTTCCTCTTCGACCTCGACCTGCGCCTGCAACGCGTCAACGAGGCCTTCGCCGCCTGCGTCGACCGGCCCGCCGAGGAGCTCCCCGGCCTGCAGCCCGCCGAGCTCTTCCCGCCCGGCGAGGCCGACCGGCTGCTCGTCGCCCTGCGCAAGGTGCTGACCGGCGGCGACCCGATCCTCGACCTGCGGTTCAGCAGCGGCACCCCCGCCGCCGGCGCCCGCGACGGCCGCCGCCGCTGGTCCATCGCGCTCTTCCGGCTGAACGGCCCCGGCGGCGCCCCCATGGGCGTGGCCGGCCAGGTGCAGGACGTCACCAGCCGGCACGTCGCCGAGCGCGAGGCCGCCGGCGTCCGCCGCAGCCTCGCCCTGCTCAACGAGGCCAGCACCCACATCGGCTCCACCCTCGACCTGGAGACCACCGCCAAGGAGCTGCTGGACGTGATCGTCCCGCAGTTCTGCGACGTCGCCACCGTCGACCTGTACACCGCCCTGCTCTCCGGCGACTCCGGCCCGATCTCCGGCGGTCCCGGCCTGCTCGACGGCTCCGGCGAACTCCGCCGGGTCGCCGTCTCCAGCGTCGTCGGCGGCGCCGCCTCCGTGCTCGGCGGCGAGGGCCTGGCCGCCGTCCCGGTCGCCGAGGCCGGCGGCATCCTCTGCTACCCGCCGCGCTCCCCGCACGCCCGCGCCCTGCGCACCGGCCGCAGCGTCGTCCCGCAGCCGGGCCCCGACCCGCTGCTGCGCTCCACCCTGGTCGTCCCGCTGGTCGCCCGCGACCAGGTGCTCGGCCTCGTCCAGCTCTCCCGCGCGATCGGCTCCGAGCCCTTCGACGCCAGGGACGTCGCCATCGCCGAGGAACTGGTGGCCCGCGCCGCCGTCTGCGTCGACAACGCCCGCCTCTACCGCCGCGAGCACGAGCGCGCCCTGATCCTGCAGCGCAGCCTGCTGCCCCCCGGCAACCCGGCCGCCACCGGCCTGGAGATCGCCCGCCGCTACCTGCCGAGCAACAACAACACCGAGGTCGGCGGCGACTGGTTCGACGTGATCCCGCTGCCCGGCAGCCGCACCGCCCTGGTCATCGGCGACGTCATGGGCCGCGGCCTGCGCGCCGCCGTCGCCATGGGCCAGCTGCGCACCGCCGTCCGCACCCTCGCCATGCTCGACCTCGACCCGGCCGAGGTGCTCGGCGCCCTGGACGAGATCGCCCGCGGCCTCGGCGACGGCGACCCGTCCGGCGGCCCCTCCGGCGAGGGCGCCGCCGAGGTGTACCTGGCGACCTGCGTCTACGCCGTGTACGACGCCGTCACCCAGCGCTGCACCTTCGCCAGCGCCGGACACCTGCCGCCCGCGCTGCTCAGCCCCGGCGAGCCGGCCCGGATGCTCGACGTACCGCCCGGCCTGCCGCTCGGCGTCGGCGGCGAGCCCTTCGAGGAGGTCACCCTCACCCTGCCCGACGGCGCGGTGCTCGGCCTCTACACCGACGGCCTGGTGGAGTCCCGCAAGCACCAGCTGGACGAGGGCCTGCGCGCCTTCCGCGCCGCCCTCACGCACGGCTCCAAGCAACTGGAGCAGCTCTGCGACGAGGTGCTGGACGAGCTCATCCCGCACCACGGCGAGGACGACATCGCCCTGCTGATGGCCAAGGTCCAGGCGCTGCCCGCCGACTCGGTGGGCGACTGGAAGCTGCCCTCGGAGCCCACGTCCGTCGGCCGGGCCCGCGAGCGGTCCTGCGACTGGCTGATCAACCGCGGCCTCGACGAGCTGGTCGACACCACCGAGCTCCTGGTCAGCGAGCTGGTGACCAATGCGCTGCGGCACGGCCGCGGCGAGATCCGGCTGCGGCTGATGCGCGACCGCACCATGGTCTGCGAGGTCTGGGACGACGGCTACGCCCAGCCGCGGCAGCGGCGCGCCCAGGAGACCGACGAGGGCGGCCGCGGCCTGCAGCTGGTCAGCCTCCTCGCGGAGCGCTGGGGCAGCCGCCGCACCCCCAACGGCAAGATCGTCTGGTTCGAGCTGACCCTCTGACACCGGCCCCGGCCGGAGCCGCCCGGGGCCGGAGCCGCCCAGGGGCGCGAGCACCCGGGAAGGCACGCCCTACGCCGCCCGGGTGGATCTGTCCGCCCGGGCGCCGTGTCAGCGGGCGGGGCGGTGCGCGGATGCCCTTCAGTGGGGGAGAGTCCCGGATTCCTCGGGCCGGCCCACACCCCGACGGAGGAGCGCATGCGCGCCAGCCGAGCCGCCGCCGCGGCCACCGCCCTCTGCCTGGCCGCCGGCCTCGCCGGCTGCACCGGGGGTTCCTCCGAGGGGCCGTCCGGCTCCGACGTCACCGCCGCCGACCGCGCCCGCACCCGCGACGGCGGCACCGTGCGCTGGGCGGTCGACACCGTCCCGGCGACCCTGAACGTCTACCAGCCCGAGGCCACCGCCGACTCCGAGCTGATCGCCCGCGCCCTGCTGCCGAGCCTGTTCCGGCTGGACGACCGCGGCCGCGCCGCCGCCGACCCGGACTACCTCGCCGGTGCCGACTCCACCCCGGCCGGCCGCACCCCGCAGACCGTCACCTACCGGCTCAACCCCGCCGCGGTGTGGAGCGACGGCTCGCCGCTCTCCGCCGCCGACTTCACCGCCCAGTGGAAGGCCCTGTCCGGCGCGGACCCGGCCTTCCGCAGCGACCGCCCGGCCGGCTACGACGACATCGCCTCGGTCGCCCAGGGCAACGACCCGCACGAGGTCAAGGTCGTCTTCAAGCACCCGTACGCGGACTGGCGCTCGCTGTTCTCGCCGCTCTACCCGGCCGCCCGCACCGCCACCGCGGACGCCTTCAACCAGCCGCTCGACGGCGGCTTCCGCACCTCGGCCGGGCCGTTCGCGCTGAGCGCCTGGGACAAGGACGCCGGCCGCGCCGCGCTGACCCGTAACCCGCGCTGGTGGGGCGATCCGGCCAAGGCCCAGGAGATCGACTTCCTGGCCGTCCCGGCGCCCGACCGGCTGGACACCCTGGCCAAGGGCGAACTCGACATCGCCGCCGTGACCGCCTCCGTCGACCGGGCCGTGCCCGGCGGCTCGACCGCCGCCGCACCGCCGGACGCGGCCGCCATGGTCGAGGCGTCCGCGCAGGCGCTGCGCCGGGCCGAGACGCTGCCCGGGCTCACCCTGCACCGGGCGCCCGCCGCCGCCTACACCCAGCTCACCCTGAACGCGGAGAAGGGCCCGCTCACCGACCCGGCCGTCCGCCAGGCCGTCGCCCGGGCCGTCGACCGGCAGAAGACCGCGGCGGCCGCCCTCGGCCCGCTCGGCCTGGGCACCGTCCCGCTCGGCAACCACCTGCTGGTGGCCGGCCAGGACGGCTACCGCGACAACAGCGGCGCCCTGGGCTCCGCCGCGGCCGGCGCCCTGCTCGACAAGGCCGGCTGGACGTCCTCCGACGGCACCCGCAGCAAGGACGGCAAGAAGCTCGCGCTCACCCTGCTCGTCCCGGACGGCTCCACCACCGCCCGCCGCACCGCCGACGCGCTCTTTGCCGACCTGGCCGCCGCCGGCATCGCGCTCACCGTGAAGGCCGCCGCCCCGGACACCTTCGTCGCCGACCACCTGGACAAGGGCGACTTCGAGCTCGCCCTGTTCTCCTGGCCGGCCAGCGCCTTCCCCTCCGACGCCCGGCCGCTGTACGCCAAGCCGCAGCCCGGCCCGGACGGCGTCCCGGTCGTCGGCCGCAACTACGCCCGGGCCGGCACCGCGGAGATCGACGGGCTGCTCGACCGCGCCGACGCCGAGCTCGACCCCGCGGCCCGGCAGCGCCTGCTGCAGCAGGCCGACGCCCGGCTCTGGCAGCTCGCCGACGTCGTCCCGCTCTACCGCCGGCCCGACCTGGTCGCCGTCCGCAACGGGGTCGCCGCCGCCGGCGCGTACGGCTTCACCACCCCGCGCTACCAGGACGTCGGCTTCCGGCAGGACTGACCGGAGCCCCGATCCGGACGGGTACGGCCCGTCCGGCGGGCGATGTGATCTTGCACCCGGTGCCACCGGCCGTTTCGGCCCTTGACACGAATCCCCGTACCATAGGAGGAGCCGTGGCATGGTGTGCCCGGCGGGTGGACCGGTAGTAGCAGGCGGAACGGGCGGCCGCGATCGACAGGGATCGCAAGTCGGCGTCACGCAGCCGGGCGCCGAAACCCACGAAACCGGGAGATTCCGCTCCGCATGCCCACGCGCAACGACATCCGTAACGTCGCCATCGTCGCCCACGTCGACCACGGCAAGACCACCCTGGTCGACGCCATGCTGAAGCAGGCCGGCGCCTTCGCCGCCCACCAGCAGCTCGACGACCGCATGATGGACTCAAACGACCTGGAGCGCGAGAAGGGCATCACCATTCTCGCGAAGAACACCGCGGTCAAGTACCACCCCAAGGACGGTGGCGCGCCGATCACCATCAACATCATCGACACCCCGGGCCACGCCGACTTCGGTGGCGAGGTCGAGCGCGGCCTGTCGATGGTGGACGCGGTCGTCCTGCTGGTCGACGCCTCCGAGGGCCCGCTGCCGCAGACCCGCTTCGTGCTCCGCAAGGCGCTCACCGCGCGGCTGCCCGTCATCCTCTGCATCAACAAGACCGACCGTCCGGACGCCCGGATCGACGAGGTCATCAACGAGACCTACGACCTGTTCCTGGACCTGGACGCGGACGAGGACCAGATCGAGTTCCCGATCGTCTACGCCTGCGCCCGTGACGGCGTCGCCTCGCTGACCAAGCCGGAGAACGGCACCGTCCCGGCGGACTCCACCAGCCTGGAGCCGTTCTTCTCCACCATCCTGGAGCACGTCCCGGCCCCGACCTACGACGAGACCGCCCCGCTGCAGGCGCACGTCACCAACCTGGACGCCGACAACTTCCTCGGCCGCATCGCGCTGCTCCGCGTCGAGCAGGGCGAGCTGCGCAAGGGCCAGACGGTGGCCTGGATCAAGCGCGACGGCTCGATCCAGAACGTCCGCATCTCCGAGCTGCTGATGACCGAGGCGCTCACCCGCAAGCCGGCCGAGGTGGCGGGCCCGGGTGACATCTGCGCGGTCGCCGGCATCTCCGACATCATGATCGGCGAGACCCTGGCCGACACCGAGAACCCGATCGCCCTGCCGCTGATCACGGTGGACGAGCCGGCCATCTCGATGACCATCGGCACCAACACCTCGCCGCTGGTCGGCAAGGGCGGCTCCGGCAAGGGCGCGGACGCCAAGTCCGGTGCCAAGGTCGACCGCAAGGTCACCGCCCGCCAGGTGAAGGACCGCCTGGACCGCGAGCTGATCGGCAACGTCTCGCTGCGCGTGCTGGACACCGAGCGTCCGGACGCCTGGGAGGTGCAGGGCCGCGGTGAGCTGGCGCTGGCCATCCTCATCGAGACCATGCGTCGCGAGGGCTTCGAGCTGACCGTCGGCAAGCCGCAGGTGGTCACCCGCGAGGTCAACGGCAAGACCCACGAGCCGGTCGAGCGCCTCACCGTGGACGTCCCCGAGGAGCACATGGGTGCCGTCACCCAGCTCATGGGCATCCGCAAGGGCCGGATGGACAACATGTCCAACCACGGCTCCGGCTGGGTCCGCATGGAGTTCGTCGTCCCGTCCCGCGGCCTGATCGGCTTCCGGACGGAGTTCCTCACCAACACCCGCGGCACCGGCATCGCGCACTCGATCCACGAGGGCTACGAGCCGTGGTTCGGCGCCCTGACGACCCGCAACAACGGCTCCCTGGTCGCCGACCGGGCCGGTGTGGTCACCGCCTTCGCGATGACCAACCTGCAGGAGCGCGGCGTGCTCTTCACCGACCCCGGCACCGAGGTGTACGAGGGCATGATCGTCGGCGAGAACTCCCGCTCCGACGACATGGACGTGAACATCACCAAGGAGAAGAAGCTCACCAACATGCGGTCCTCGACCGCCGATGTGACCGAGTCGATCGTCCCGCCGCGCAAGCTCTCCCTGGAGCAGTCGCTGGAGTTCTGCCGCGAGGACGAGTGCATCGAGGTGACCCCGGAGACCGTGCGCATCCGCAAGGTCGTCCTGGACCAGAAGGAGCGCGGCCGCACCGCCTCGCGCGCCAAGAAGTCCTGACACGGGGCAGTACCGCAAGCCGGCCCGCACCCCTCGGGGTGCGGGCCGGCTTTTGCGTGCCCGTGGGGCCGGGCGTCCGATATCCGGAGGGCGGCCCGCCCGCCGGGGTGAGGTGCGCCACCATCCTCGGGGCGCCTGAGAGTCGGTAATCGGACATGACTGACGGTTGTCAGCCACGACTGTCCGTTTAGTGCCGGTTAGGTATGCCCTCAATGTCCATTTTGCGAAACCAATTGGTCGCGCATGTGACCAAATTGAGATCCGTAATGGTCGGTTCCGTATCTCCGAGTGTCCGATAGTGGGACAGTCGAGCTCGGGTCACGGGTCACGCGCAGGGGTGCGCGCCGAACCTCGGGCGAGGAGGCACCACAGGCCAAGGCGACCCCGCCGGCCATCCCCCATGCGGTGCCTCCACGTTGAAACCACATCAGGAGGCATCCCCCATGCGCGGTGCAACCCCGGCCAAGTGGATCGTGGCCGCCACTGCTGTCGCTCTCGCTGCGACGGCCTGCAGCACGGGCAGCAAGAGCAGCGACAAGGCGGCCGCCGCGGGCGGCGGCTCCATCGCCGTTCAGCTCGGCGAGCCGCAGCACGGTCTGGTCCCGACCAACACGGCCGAGTCCGAGGGCGCCGAGGTCCTCAACTCCCTCTTCGCCGGTCTGGTCGACTACGACGTCAAGACCAGCGAGCCCAAGCTCCGCGTCGCCGAGTCGATCGAGTCCCCCGACAGCAAGGTCTGGACGATCAAGCTGAAGGACGGCTACACCTTCCACAACGGCGAGAAGGTCACCGCCCAGTCCTTCGTCGACGCCTGGAACTACGGCGCCAACCAGGACAACGCGCAGGAGGCCCTGCCCTTCTTCGCCAAGATCGAGGGCTCCGAGGAGCTCGCTCCGGGCAAGGACAAGAAGCCCACCGCCAAGGAGCTCAAGGGCCTGAAGGTCGTCGACGAGAAGACCTTCACCGTCTCCCTCACCGCCCCGTTCTCCCAGTTCAAGACCATGCTGGGCTACACGGCCTTCTACCCGCTGCCCAAGGCGTTCTTCACCGACCCGAAGACCTTCGGCGACAAGCCGATCGGCAACGGCCCGTTCCAGATGGACGGCGCCTGGGAGCACAACAAGCAGATCAAGGTGAAGCGCTACGACGCCTTCCCCGCTGCGGACGGCAAGGCCAAGCTCCAGGGCGTCACCTTCAAGATCTACGACAGCCTGGACACCGCCTACAACGACCTGCGCACCGACGCGATCCAGATCACCGACAAGCTGCCCACCTCGGCGATGTCCTCGGTGAAGGCGGAGTTCGGCGACCGCTACATCTACAAGCCGGAGTCCGGCGTCGGCTACATCGGCTTCCCGATCGCCACCAACCCGGCCACCTACGGCAAGCCCGAGATCCGCAAGGCGATCTCGATGGCCATCGACCGCGAGGCCATCAGCAAGACCATCTTCAACGGCAGCCGCGTCCCGGCCGACGACTTCATCAGCCCGCTGGTCGCCGGCTACCGCAAGGGCGCCCTCGGCGAGGCCGCCAAGTACGACCCGGCCAAGGCCAAGGAGCTCTTCACCCAGGCCGGCGGCGTCCCGGGCAACACCATCGAGCTCGGCTACAACGCCGACGGCGGCCACAAGGAGTGGATCGAGGCCGTCGCCAACCAGCTCAAGAAGAACCTGGGCGTCGAGGTCACCGCCAAGCCGTTCGAGAAGTTCGGCAAGATGCTGGACGCGCTCGGCGAGAAGCAGTACTCGGGCGCCTTCCGCATGGGCTGGTCGATGGACTACCCGTCGGCCGAGAACTACCTGCGCCCGATCTTCTCCAAGGTCGCCATCGACCAGGGCTCGAACTACGGCGGTTACGTCAACGACAAGTTCGAGGCGCTGCTCTCGCAGGCCGACCAGGCGAAGACCCAGGAGGAGGGCCTGAAGCTGTACCAGCAGGCCGACGACATCCTCGTCCAGGACCTGCCGTACATCCCGGTGTACACCAACATGTCCTCCGCCGCTTACACCAAGTCCGTGAAGAACGTCGACACCGACGCCTTCGGCCGCATGGACCTGGCCAACGTCGAGCTCGCCGGCTGACCCGGTAGCAGACGATCGGGGGCGGTCGGCCGGGCTCCTGGACCCGGCCGCCCGCCTCCTTCCTTGCCCGAAAGTGTGGAGGTCTGATGGGCCGCTATGTCATCCGCCGACTGATACAGGCGATCCCTGTACTGCTCGGCGCGACGCTTCTGATCTACTACCTGGTGAACGCACTGCCCGGCGACCCGGTGCAGGCGCTCTCCGGCGAGAAGCGCCCCGACCCGCTGGTCGCCGCGCTGATCCGCGAGAAGTACCACCTCAACGACCCGTTCCTGGTGCAGTACTGGCACTACATCAGCGGGGTCTTCACCGGCAACCTCGGTGAGGACATGAGGGGTCGCGCGGTCATCGACATGATCAGCGAGGCGCTCCCGTACACCGTCAACCTGGCCCTGGTCGCCTTCGCGATCGAGGCCCTGATCGGTGTGTCGGCGGGTGTGCTGGCGGCCCTGCGCCGGGGCAAGTTCCTCGACCAGCTGGTGCTCATCACCACGCTGCTGGTCATCTCCATTCCGGTGTTCGTGCTCGGCTCCGCCCTCCAGCTGGTGCTCGGCGTGAAGCTGCGCAACGACTACGGCATCGACTTCTTCCCGGTCTCCTTCAAGGACGAGGACGGCCTGCGGGCCTACCTGCTGCCGGCGTTCGTGCTGGCCTCCACCTCGCTGGCGTACGTCGCCCGGCTGACCCGCACCAGCCTGATGGAGACCATGCGCGCCGACTACGTGCGCACCGCCGTCGCCAAGGGCCTCAGCCGCCGCCGGGTGATCGGTCGTCACGCGCTGCGCAACGCCCTGATCCCGATCGTCACCTTCCTCGGCGCCGACCTCGGCGCGCTCATGGGCGGTGCGGTCATCACCGAGAAGCTCTTCAACATCCACGGTGTGGGCGGTCTGCTCGCGCAGTCCATCTACAACAAGCAGGGCGTGGTCATCGTCGGCGTGGTGACCTTGCTGGTGCTGGTCTACCTGGTCGCCAACCTGCTCGTGGACATGCTGTACGCCGTGCTCGACCCGAGGATCCGCTATGAGTGACACGATCGTCGTCGACCCCGCGGTCCCGGCCGCCGGGGGCACCGGCCCCGAGGGCGAGCCGGAGAAGAAGCAGAAGCCCGAGCGCGTCGCGAGCCTGTGGAGCGACGCCCTGCGCGACCTGCGCCGCAACCCGGTCTTCGTGATCGGTGCGACCCTGGTGCTCCTGCTGCTGGTCGTCTCCGCGGTGCCGCAGCTGTTCACCAGCGGCAGCCCGTTCGCCAACGACGCCTGCGACCTCGCCGACTCGCTGAAGCGGCCCAGCGCCGACCACTGGTTCGGCTTCGACATCCAGGGCTGCGACGTCTACACCCGCACGGTGTGGTCGGCCCGCAACTCCATCGTCGTCGGCGTGCTGACCACCACCCTGGTGACCGTGGTCGGCTGCCTGCTCGGCCTGCTGGCCGGCTGGGTCGGCGGTGTCCTGGACAGCGTGCTGTCCCGCTTCACCGAGATCTTCTTCGCCGTCCCGTCGCTGCTCGGCGGCATGCTGATCATGTCGTTCTGGGGCTCCGGCAACGTCATGTCGGTGTCGCTGGTGCTGGCCGCGCTCGGCTGGCCGCAGATCTTCCGGATCATGCGCGCCTCGGTGATCGCCAACAAGCACAACGACTACGTGGTGGCCGCCCGGGCGCTCGGCGCGGGCAACCTGCGGATCACCTTCCGGCACATCATGCCGAACGCCATCGCGCCGGTGATCGTGGTCTCCGCGATCAGCCTGGGCGTCTACATCGGCGCCGAGGCCGCGCTCTCCTACCTCGGCATCGGTGTCCAGCCCCCGCAGATCTCCTGGGGCCTGATGATCAGCGACGCGTCCAACCGCTTCCTGGAGGCGCCGCACGTGCTGCTCTTCCCGGCCGCGGCCCTGAGCGTCACCGTGCTGGCCTTCATCATGGTCGGCGACGCGGTCCGCGACGCCCTCGACCCGAAGCTGCGCTGAGAGAAGAGGTGACGATCGGATGACCACCGCCATCGAGACCAAGAAGACCGAGCGGCTCGCCGTGGGCACGCCGCTGCTGGAGGTCCGCGACCTCCACGTGGAGTTCCGCACCCGCGACGGCGTCGCCAAGGCCGTCAACGGCGTGAACTACTCCGTGGCCGCCGGCGAGACCCTCGCCGTGCTCGGCGAGTCGGGCTCCGGCAAGTCGGTGACCGCCCAGACCATCATGGGCATCCTCGACATGCCGCCCGGCCGGATCACCCAGGGCCGGATCCTCTTCCGCGGCGAGGACATGCTCGCCATGAAGGAGGAGCAGCGCCGGAGGATCCGCGGGCGGAAGATCGCGATGATCTTCCAGGACGCGCTCTCCTCGCTGAACCCGGTGCTGTCCGTCGGCTACCAGCTCGGCGAGATGTTCCGGGTGCACGAGGGCGCCTCCCGCAAGGAGGCCCGGGCCAAGGCGATCGAGCTGATGGACCGCGTCCGCATCCCGGCCGCCGCCCAGCGCGTCGACGACTACCCGCACCAGTTCTCCGGCGGCATGCGCCAGCGCATCATGATCGCCATGGCGCTCGCCCTGCAGCCCGACCTGATCATCGCGGACGAGCCCACCACCGCCCTGGACGTCACCGTCCAGGCCCAGGTGATGGACCTCCTCGCGGAGCTGCAGGCCGAGTACAACATGGGCCTGATCCTGATCACCCACGACCTCGGCGTGGTCGCCGACGTGGCCGACAAGATCGCCGTGATGTACGCGGGCCGGATCGTCGAGACCGCCCCCGTCCACGAGCTGTACGCCAACCCCGCCCACCCCTACACCAAGGGCCTGCTCCGGTCGATCCCGCGACTGGACCAGAAGGGCGAGGAGCTGTACGCGATCAAGGGCCTGCCGCCCAACCTCTTCCGGGTGCCGTCCGGCTGCGCGTTCAACCCGCGCTGCGACGCGGCCACCGACCTCTGCCGCACCGAGACTCCGGTGCTGCACCAGGTGCTCGACAAGGACGGCGCCGAGCTCGCGGGCCGCCGCAGCGCCTGCCACCTCTGGAAGGAGACCCTCCATGGCTGAGCCCATCCTGGAGGTCAAGGACCTGGTCAAGCACTACCCGCTGCACCAGGGCATCCTCTTCAAGAAGCAGGTCGGTGCGGTCAAGGCGGTCGACGGCATCTCCTTCCAGCTGCACAAGGGCGAGACGCTGGGCATCGTCGGCGAGTCCGGCTGCGGCAAGTCGACCCTCGCCAAGGTCCTGATGAACCTGGAGCGGGCCACCTCCGGCCAGGTGCTCTACAAGGGCGAGGACATCTCCCGGCTGTCCGGCGCGGCGCTCAAGGCCGTCCGCCGGAACATCCAGATGGTGTTCCAGGACCCGTACACCTCGCTGAACCCCCGCATGACGGTCGGCGACATCATCGGCGAGCCCTTCGAGATCCACCCGGACGTCGCCCCCAAGGGGGACCGCCGCAAGGCGGTGCAGGACCTGCTGGACGTGGTGGGCCTCAACCCGGAGTACATCAACCGGTACCCGCACCAGTTCTCCGGCGGCCAGCGCCAGCGCATCGGCATCGCCCGCGGCCTCGCGCTCAAGCCCGAGGTCATCATCTGCGACGAGCCGGTCTCCGCCCTCGACGTCTCCGTCCAGGCCCAGGTGATCAACCTGCTGGAGCAGCTCCAGCAGGACTTCGAGCTCTCCTACATGTTCATCGCCCACGACCTCTCGATCGTCCGGCACATCTCCGACCGGGTCGGCGTGATGTACCTCGGCAAGATGGTCGAGATCGGCACGGACGAGGAGATCTACGAGAACGCCACCCACCCCTACACCCAGGCGCTGCTCTCCGCCGTCCCCGTCCCCGACCCGGCCGGCCGCGAGCGCCGCGAGCGGATCATTCTCTCGGGTGACATCCCCTCCCCGGCCAACCCGCCGTCCGGCTGCCGCTTCCGCACCCGCTGCTGGAAGGCCGAGGAGCGCTGCAGCACCGAGCTGCCGCTGCTCGCCGTCCCGGAGATCGGCGAGGGCCCGGCCAAGCACGCCTCGGCCTGCCACTTCGCCGAGGTCCGCGAGGCCGTCGCCGCCGCCTCCTGACCCGTCCGGACGCCCTTTGCGGGCCCGTGGTGCGACCGCACCGCGGGCCCGCGGCGTTTCGGCACCCATCCGGCGGTATCCAGGTCGCGCCGCCGTGGCCCCGCTCCTTCGATGGGGTGTGATGCGTCATACACCCAGAGGAGGAAGCCCCATGCCTGCAGCGACCAGAGTGCGCTGGGCCTTGGTTCTCGCAACCAGCGTGGCCCTGGTGGCCACCGGCTGCAGCAGCGACGGTGGCGGTGGCAGCAGCGGAGCCAGCGGGGGCACCGGCGGCATCGTCACCGCCTGGTGGGGCGACCCACAGAACCCGCTCGAGCCGGCGAACACCAACGAGGTCAACGGCGGCGCCGTCATCGACATGATCTTCACCGGTCTGGTCCAGTACGACCCCAAGACCAGCGAGCCGAGCAACGCCAACGCGGAGTCGATCACCTCGGACGACCAGCAGAACTGGACCGTCAAGATCAAGCCCGGCTGGAAGTTCAGCGACGGCACCACGGTGACCGCCAAGTCCTACGTCGACGCCTGGAACTACGGCGCCCTCTCCACGAACAAGCAGCTGAACAGCAGCTTCTTCTCGTACATCCAGGGCTACGACGCGGTCGCGCCGGCCTCCGGCAACCCGACGGCCCAGACCCTGTCCGGTCTCAAGGTCGTCGACGACAACACCTTCACCGTGGCGCTCACCCAGAAGTTCTCCACCTGGCCCGCCACCCTCGGCTACTCGGCGTTCGTCCCGCTCCCGGCGGCCTTCTTCTCCGACCACGCGGCCTACCTCAACAAGCCGATCGGCAACGGCCCGTACGAGATCAGCTCGTGGACCAAGAGCGCGAAGATGGAGCTGCGGCCGTTCTCCGGCTACAGCGGCGCGGACAAGCCCAAGAACGGCGGCATCGACCTCCGGGTCTACACCGACACCAACGCCGCCTACGCCGACCTCCAGGCCGGCAACCTCGACGTCGACAACGGCCTGCCCAACAGCGCCCTGAAGACCGTCGAAACCGACCTCAACGGCCGCTTCCTCAACACTCCGGCCGGCATCATCCAGACGGTCTCCTTCCCGCTCTACGACCCGAACTGGAACACCGCGAACGCCCAGAAGGTCCGCCTCGGCCTCGCCATGGCGATCGACCGGCCCACCATCACCAAGGTCGTCTTCAACGACACCCGCACCCCCGCCAGCGACTGGACCTCGCCGGTGCTCGGCGAGGCGGGCGGCTTCAAGGAAGGCATCTGCGGCCAGGCCTGCACCTACAACCCGACCCAGGCCAAGCAGCTCGTCCAGGAGGGCGGCGGCATCCCCGGCGGCCAGCTCACCATCTCCTACAACGCCGACGGCCCCCACAAGGAGTGGGTCGACGCCGTCTGCAACAGCATCAACAACGCCCTCGGCAACACCAGCGCCTGCGTCGGCAACCCGATCGGCACCTTCGCGGACTTCCGCAACCAGGTCACCACCAAGAAGATGACCGGGCCGTTCCGCACCGGCTGGCAGATGGACTACCCGCTGATCCAGAACTTCCTGCAGCCCGTCTACACCACCGGTGCCTCGTCGAACGACTCCGGCTACAGCAACCCGCAGTTCGACTCCCTGGTCAACCAGGCCAACGCCAACGCGGACAAGTCCGCCGCGATCAGCCAGTTCCAGGACGGCGAGAAGCTGCTCGCCACCGACCTGCCCGCCATCCCGCTCTGGTACCAGAACGGCACCGTCGGCTGGTCCTCCCGCGTCGACAACGTCCTGCTCAACCCGTTCAGCGTCCCGGTCTACGACCAGATCACCGTCAAGTAGTCGGCAGCGGCCGCCGGGGCCCCGGGCCCCGGCGGCCGCCCTTCCGGCGGCCCCCTGGAGGTTCGCATGGGACGCTACGTCATCAGACGCCTGCTGCAGATGATCCCGGTGTTCCTCGGGAGCACCTTCCTCATCTTCGTGATGGTCCACGCGCTCGGCGACCCGGTGAACGCGCTCTTCGGCGACCGGGCCCCCGACCCGGTCGTCGCCCAGCAGATCCGCGAGCAGTACAACCTGGACGAGCCCCTGTGGCTCCAGTACCTGATCTACATGGGCAACCTGTTCCGCTGGGACTTCGGCACCACCTTCAACGGGCAGTCGGTCACCTCGCTGCTCGCCACCGCCTACCCGGCGACGATCAAGCTCACCGCCGTGGCCTTCTCCATCGAGGTCATCTTCGGTGTCGGCTTCGGCCTGATCAGCGGCCTGCGCCGCGGCGGCTGGTCGGACAACACGGTGCTGATCTTCACCCTGATCGTCATCTCCATCCCCACCTTCGTCACCGGCTTCGTGCTCCAGTACCTGGTCGGTGTGAAGTGGGGCGTCCTGCCCGCCACGGCCGGCGAGGACCTCACCTTCGAGTCCCTGCTGCTGCCAGGCATCGTGCTCGCGTCCGTCTCGCTCGCCTACGTCGCCCGGCTCACCCGCACCACCGTCGCCGAGAACTCCCGGGCCGACTACGTGCGCACCGCGGTGGCCAAGGGCCTCCCGCGCCGCCGGGTGGTGCTCAACCACCTGCTGCGCAACTCGCTGATCCCGGTCGTCACCTTCCTCGGCGCCGACCTAGGCGCCCTCATGGGCGGCGCGCTGGTCACCGAGCGGATCTTCAACATCCACGGCGTGGGCTTCTACCTCTACCAGGGCATCGTCCGTCAGAACACCGCCACGGTCGTCGGCTTCGTGACCATCCTGATCATCATCTACCTGGCGGCCAACCTGCTCGTCGACCTGCTCTACGCGGTCCTGGACCCGAGGATCCGTTATGCCTGACCAGGAGAAGTACAACAAGGCGGACCCGCTCGCGGACGCCGGCACCGAGGAAGAGGAAATCCAGAGTGCCATCGAGAGCCGCACCTTCGACCTCGGCACCATGGAAGCGCAGACTTTAATCAAGAACGAGCGACTCGACGACGAACCGGAGATCCCAGCGGCCGACGACCGGGTCAAGCCGCGCAGCCTCTGGCAGGACGCCTGGCGCGACCTGCGCCGCAACCCGATCTTCATCATCTCCGGACTGCTGATCATCTTCCTGGTGGTGATGGCGATCTGGCCCGGTCTGTTCACCTCCACCGACCCGCTGAAGTGCGACCTGTCGAAGGCCCAGCAGGGCGCCGAGTCCGGCCATCCCTTCGGCTACGACGGGCAGGGCTGCGACGTCTACTCCCGCACCGTCCACGGAGCGCGCGCCTCCATCACGGTCGGCGTCTGCGCCACCGTCGGCGCCGCCCTGCTCGGCACCGTGCTCGGCGGCCTGGCCGGCTTCCTCGGCGGCTGGTCCGACTCGGTCATCTCCCGGGTCGCCGACATCTTCTTCGGCATCCCGATCCTGCTCGGCGGCCTGGTCTTCCTGTCGGTCATCCCCAGCCGGTCGATCTGGATCGTGGTCGCCTTCATCGTGGTGCTCGGCTGGCCGCAGATCGCCCGCATCGGCCGCGGCGCCGTGATCACCGCCAAACAGCAGGACTACGTGACCGCGGCCAGGGCCCTCGGCGCGAGCAACAGCCGGCTGATGCTGCGGCACATCCTGCCCAACGCGGTCGCGCCGATCATCGTGGTCGCCACCATCGCGCTCGGCACCTACATCGCCCTGGAGGCCACCCTGAGCTTCCTCGGCGTGGGCCTCAAGCCGCCGACGGTCTCCTGGGGCATCGACATCTCCTCGGCCTCGGCGACCTTCCGCAACGCTCCGCACATGCTGCTCTACCCGGCCGGGGCGCTGAGCCTCACCGTCCTGGCGTTCATCATGCTCGGCGACGCCGTCCGCGACGCTCTCGACCCGAAGCTGCGCTGAGAGGGGCCCCCACCAACCATGAACAGCGGCAACAGCGACGCCGGCGGCGGCGCCATCCGGATCGACACCCGTGCGGCCGTCACCGCCACGCCCGGGGGCGAGCTGCTCGACGTCCGCGGCCTGCAGGTCGAGTTCCGCACCCGCGACGGCGTCGCCAAGGCGGTCAACGGCGTCGACTACTCCGTCCGCGCGGGGGAGACCCTCGCCGTGCTGGGCGAGTCGGGCTCCGGCAAGTCCGTCACCGCCCAGGCGATCATGGGCATCCTGGACAGCCCGCCCGGCTTCGTCACCGGCGGCGAGATCGTCTTCAAGGGCCGCGACCTGCTCAAGCTCGGCGCCGAGGAACGGCGGAAGATCCGCGGCGAGCAGATGGCCATGATCTTCCAGGACGCGCTGTCCGCCCTGAACCCCGTCCACAGCGTCGGCACCCAGCTCGGCGAGATGTACCGGGTGCACCGCGGCGTCTCCCGCAAGGAGGCCAAGGACAAGGCCGTCGAGCTGATGGACCGCGTCCGCATCCCGGCCGCCAAGCAGCGGGTGAACGACTACCCGCACCAGTTCTCCGGCGGCATGCGCCAGCGCATCATGATCGCCATGGCGCTCGCCCTGGAACCCGACCTGATCATCGCGGACGAGCCCACCACCGCCCTGGACGTCACCGTCCAGGCCCAGGTGATGGACCTCCTCGCGGAGCTGCAGGCCGAGTACAACATGGGCCTGATCCTGATCACCCACGACCTCGGCGTGGTCGCCGACGTGGCCGACAAGATCGCCGTGATGTACGCGGGCCGGATCGTCGAGACCGCCCCGGTCGATCAGCTGTACAAGAGCCCGGCACACCCCTACAGCCGCGGCCTGCTCGACTCCATCCCGCGCCTGGACCAGAAGGGCCAGGAGCTGTACGCGATCAAGGGGCTCCCGCCCAACCTGCTGAGGATCCCCCCGGGCTGCGCCTTCAACCCGCGCTGCCCCCGGGCCCAGGCCATCTGCCGGCAGGAGGTGCCCGACCTGTTCGAGGTCACCGCCGACGACGGCACCCGCCTGCCGGGGCGGGGCAGCGCCTGCTTCTTCTGGAAGGAGACCCTCCATGACGTCTGACGGGGCCGGCGCGGTGGACGCCGCGGTGCCGCAGGAGGCCGCCTTCGAGAAGGACGTGCCCCGCGGTGAGCCGATCCTGCAGGTCCGGGACCTGGTCAAGTACTTCCCGCTGACACAGGGCATCTTCTTCAAGAAGCAGGTCGGTGCGGTCAAGGCCGTCGACGGCGTCTCCTTCGACCTGATGCAGGGCGAGACGCTGGGCATCGTCGGTGAGTCCGGCTGCGGCAAGTCGACCCTCGCCAAGGTCCTGATGAACCTGGAGCCCGCCACCAGCGGCTCGGTCCGGTTCAAGGGCGAGGAGATCTCCCACCTCACGGGCGCCGCACTCCATCGCGTGCGGCGCAACATCCAGATGGTGTTCCAGGACCCGTACACCTCGCTGAACCCCCGGATGACGGTCGGCGACATCATCGGCGAGCCCTTCGAGATCCACCCCCAGGTGGCGCCGAAGGGGGACCGCCGCAAGGCGGTGCAGGACCTGCTGGACGTGGTGGGACTCAACCCGGAGTACATCAACCGGTACCCGCACCAGTTCTCCGGCGGCCAGCGCCAGCGCATCGGCATCGCCCGCGGCCTCGCGCTCAAGCCCGAGGTCATCATCTGCGACGAGCCGGTCTCCGCCCTCGACGTCTCCGTCCAGGCCCAGGTGATCAACCTGCTGGAGCAGCTGCAGAACGACTTCAACCTGTCGTACATGTTCATCGCCCACGACCTCTCGATCGTCCGGCACATCTCCGACCGGGTCGGCGTGATGTACCTCGGCAAGATGGTCGAGATCGGCTCCGACGAGGAGATCTACGAGCACGCCACCCACCCCTACACCCAGGCGCTGCTCTCCGCCGTCCCCGTCCCCGACCCGGCCGGCCGCGAGCGCCGCGAGCGGATCATTCTCTCGGGTGACATCCCCTCCCCGGCCAACCCGCCGTCCGGCTGCCGCTTCCGCACCCGCTGCTGGAAGGCACAGGAGAAGTGCGCCATGGAGATCCCGCTGCTCACCGTCCGCCCGTGGCTGGAGGGGTGGGCCGCGCACGAGTCAGCCTGTCACTTCGCGGCGGAGCGCGACATCGAACGGAGCGCGGCGGAGCGCGACATCGAGCAGAGCGCGGCGGAGCGCGACATCGAGCAGAGCGCGGCGGAGCGGAAGACCGATGAGAACCCGGGCGGCACGCCCTAGCCCGGCCGGGCACGGAAACGGCGGCGGGCCCCCTCCACCACAGGTGGGAAGGGGCCCGCCGCCGTTGTACCGGCCCTGCGGCCGTCAGAGCTGCTTGGTGTCCCGCTGCTCCGGGACGGCGGCCTTGGCCGGGGCCTCGGGCGCGTCCTCGGGGAAGTGGCAGGCGGTCAGGTGGCCCTCGCGGTTGCCGGAGAGCTGCACCAGCGGCGGCTCCTCGGTCGCGCACTTCTCCTGCGCCTTCCAGCACCGGGTGCGGAACCGGCAGCCGGACGGCGGGTTGATCGGCGACGGAACGTCACCGGTGAGGCGGATGCGCTCGCGGGCGTCGTCCGGGTCCGGCTCGGGGACGGCGGACAGCAGCGCGTGGGTGTACGGGTGCCGCGGGCTCTCGTACAGCGACTGGCGGTCGGCGATCTCCACGATCTTGCCGAGGTACATGACCGCGACCCGCTGCGAGAAGTGCCGGACGACCGCGAGGTCGTGCGCGATGAAGAGGAACGCGATGCCGAGGTCCTTCTGCAGCTGCTGCAGGAGGTTGACGACCTGCGCCTGGATGGAGACGTCCAGGGCGGAGACCGGCTCGTCGGCGACGATCAGCTTCGGGTTGAGCGACAGCGCCCGGGCCACGCCGATGCGCTGGCGCTGGCCGCCGGAGAACTCGTGCGGGAAGCGGTTGTAGTGCTCCGGGTTGAGGCCGACGGTCTCCAGCAGCTCCTGGACCCGCCGCTGGATGCCGCCGGGCGGGTTGATCCCGTTGATCTCCATCGGCGCGCTGATGATCGAGCCGACGGTGTGCCGCGGGTTCAGCGAGGAGTACGGGTCCTGGAAGATCATCTGGATCTCGGACCGGATCGGCGCGAGCTCCTTGCGGGAGGCGTGCGTGATGTCGCGGCCCGCGTAGCTGATGGAACCGGCGGTGGGCTCCAGCAGGCGGGTGACCAGGCGGCCGGTGGTCGACTTGCCGCAGCCGGACTCGCCGACCAGGCCGACCGACTCGCCGGAGTGCACGGTCAGATCGATGCCGTCGACGGCGTGGACGGCGCCGACCTTGCGCTTGAACAGGAAGCCGTCCATCACCGGGAAGTGCTTCTGCAGGCCGGAGATGCTCAGCAGCGGGTCGGCGGAGGCCGGTGCGGCCGGCGCGGACTTGTCGAGGGTCAGCTCGTTGCTCATGGTGTTCTGCCCGTCCCTGTCAGCCGAGCCGCGGCTGGATCTGATCGATGAAGATGTCCTGCTTCTGGGCCGCCGTCAGGTGGCAGGCGGTGGCGTGGCCGGCCTCCGGCAGGAGGGCCGGGCGCTCGGTGGTGCAGCCTCCGCCGACGACCTTCTCGCGGTGGTCGCAGCGCGGGTTGAACGGGCAGCCGGACGGCAGGTGGATCAGGCTCGGCGGCGTGCCGCGCACCGGCCGCAGCGGGACGTCGACCGGGCCGGTCAGGTTCGGCATGGAGGAGAGCAAGCCCCAGGTGTACGGGTGCTGCGGGGTCTTGAGCACCTCGCGCACCGTGCCCCGCTCCACCGCACGGCCCGCGTACATCACCATGATGTTCTGCGCGGTGTTGGCGACCACGCCGAGGTCGTGGGTGATCAGGATGATGGCGGTGCCCATCTCCTGCTGCAGGTCCTTGAGCAGGTCGAGGATCTGCGCCTGCACGGTGACGTCCAGCGCGGTGGTCGGCTCGTCCGCGATGACCAGCTTGGGGTTGCAGACCAGCGACATCGCGATCATCGCGCGCTGGCGCATGCCGCCGGAGAACTGGTGCGGGTAGTCGTCCACGCGCACGGTCGGCTGCGGGATGCCGACCTTGGTCAGCATCTCGATGGCGCGGTCCCGGGCCTCCTTCTTGGAAGCGCCGGTGTGCTTGCGGAAGGTCTCGCCGATCTGCTTGCCGATGGTGTGGAACGGCGACAGCGCGGTCAGCGGGTCCTGGAAGATCATCGACATCGTCTTGCCGCGGAGCTTCTCCAGCTCCTTGGTCGGCGCGCCGACCAGCTCCTGTCCGGCCAGCTTGATCGAGCCGGTGATGTCGGTCTTCTCCGGGTTGTGGAGGCCGAGGATCGCCAGGTTGGTGACGGACTTGCCGGACCCGGACTCGCCGACGATGCCGAGCGTGGTGCCCGGCTCCACCTCGAAGGAGAGGTTGTCCACGGCCCGGACCACGCCGTCCTCGGTGCTGAATCGGACCGAGAGGTCGCGGACTGAGAGGAAGGCGGTGCTGCCGCCGCTGCCGGCGGCCGCCTCCTCGGGCTTGGCCTGGGTGGTCATGGACTGGGCTCCTCGGTGCGGTACGTGAGGTCGGGAACGGCTGGTTCGGCCAGGGGTGCGGCCGGTCAGGCCAGGCGGATGCGCGGGTCGATCAGGGCGTAGGCGGCGTCGACGATGATGTTGAAGAACACGATCAGGGTCGCGGCCACCAGGGTCACACCGATCAGCATCGACAGGTCGGAGTCGATGAACGCGCCGATCGCGAGCTGGCCCAGACCGTGCAGGCCGAAGGTGGTCTCGGTGATGATCGCACCGCCGAGCAGCACGCCCAGGTCGATGCCGAAGACGGTGACGATGGTGCCCATCGCGCCGCGCCACGCGTAGCGCATGAAGACCGAGGTGCCCGACATGCCCTTGGCGCGGGCGGTGCGGACGTAGTCCTCGGTGAGCTGCTCGACCATCGAGGAGCGCGTCATACGGGTGTAGTTGGCCGTCCAGATCAGCGAGAGCACGATCCACGGCACGAGCAGGCCGGTGAACCAGCCGAGCGGGTCCTCGGTGAACGGCACGTAGGTCGGCTGCTTCATCAGGTCGGTGCTGTACACCAGCGCCCACAGGGCCAGCGGGCCGGCGACGTAGATCTGCATCGAGGTGGCGACCAGCGAGGCGGCGCTCGCGACCTTGTCCAGCGCCTTGCCCTGCTTGTGGGCGGCCAGCATGCCGGTGCCGATACCGAAGATCAGGAAGACGATGGCCGAGCCGACGGTCAGCGACAGCGTGGTCGGGAAGCGGTCCAGCAGGGTGTCGAGCACCATCTCCTGCTTGACGAAGGAGTAGCCGAAGCAGGGTGCGTCGCAGTGCGGGAGCGAGCCGGGCAGGTCACGGCCGACGAAGATGCCGGTGAGCCAGTGCCAGTACTGCATGGGCACCGACTCGTCGAGCCCCATGCTGTGCCGGATCAGCGCAAGGTTCTCGGGGGTGCAGACCTTGCCGCAGGAGAGCCGCGCCGGGTCCGCCGGGATGGCGAAGAAGAGCGCGAAGGTGACCATGCTGATGATCAGCAGGATGACGAGGGCGCCGATGGATCGGCGGACTAGGAAACGGAGCATGGGGTCGGGCTCTCCTGATCGGGGCGCCGGCTGCGGGTGCGGTGGCGAGCAGAGGGCGAGTGGGGCTTTAGGGGGCCAGGGCGGTGGGGCACCGGCGGGTGGTTCCGGCCGATGCCCCACCTTGGGCTACTGCACTGTGCCGAGGACTACTTGACGTAGATGTTCAGCGGCGACTGCAGACCGAACAGCGTGTCGAACTTCACGCCGCCCAGGCCCGAGCCGTACAGGCTCAGGGAGCGCTGGTACACGTCCGGGATGGACACGGCCTTCTCCTGCAGCTTCTTGTCCAGGGCCGCCCAGGCCTTGCCCTGCTCGACCGGGTCGGCGATCTTGACCGCGGCGTCGATCGCGGCGTTGACCTCCGGGTCGTTCAGGTGCGCGTAGTTGGAGGCACCGTCCGCGATCGCGCGGCCGTCCCACACCGGCTGCAGCGAGGTGTAGCCGGTCGGCCAGTCGGCGCCCCAGCCACCCCAGTACAGGTCGTACTCGTTGTTCACGAGGCCGATGGCGTCGTAGTAGGTCTTGGCGTCGAGCGGCTTCGGGACGAACTTGAAGCCGGCCGCCTCCAGGGCGACGCGGATCGCCTCGGTGACCTTCTGCTGGACCGGGGTGTTGTTGTAGGCGTAGACGATGGTCTGGCCCACGGCGTTGGCCTCGGTGAGCAGCTTCTTGGCCGCCTCCGGGTCGCCCTGCGGCTTCTTGAGCGTGTCGAAGACGTCGCTCTTCTCGTAGCCGAGGACGGTCGGGCTCATGTAGGTGGTGGCGTAGTCGCCGTAGCTGGTGCCGCCCTGGAGCTGGCGGGTCTGCTGGTGCGGGAACGCCCGGAGCAGCGCCTCGCGGACCTTCTGGTCCTTGATGCGGGTGTTGTTGATGTAGTAGTAGTCCACGTAAGGCGTCAGGCCCTCGAGCGTGCGGGGCTTGAGCTTCTCGTCGGCCTTGACCTGGTCGATGAAGCTGGTGTGGACCTGGTTGTGGAAGCTGAAGGCCGTCTTGTCCGCGCCGTTGTCCGCGATGAAGCGCTCGGTGGACTGCTGGGCCTGGACGCCGAACTCCATGTGCCACTTGTCCGGGTAGGCGTTCCGGATCGGGTCGGTGGCCGGGTCCCAGTTGGGGTTGCGGACCAGGTCGAGCGACTTGTCGGTGACGTGCTCGGCGATCTGGTACGGGCCGGAGGAGAACGGCTTCTTGTCGTACGCCTCCTTGGTGTCCTGGGCCTTCGGCACGACGCCGTAACCGGTCATCGCCAGGGTGAAGTTGGCGTCCGGGTGGGCGTCCTTGAAGGTGAAGACGACGGTCTTGGCGTCGGGCGCCTGCACACCGTCCAGGCTCTTGCCCTCGTACGGGCCGGGGTAGGCGTCGCGGTACTTGTCGCCGGCCAGCCACTGCTGGATGTAGATCGGGCCCGACTTCACGAACGGCGCGAAGGTGCGCTCGATCGAGTACTTGACGTCGGCCGAGGTGATCGGGGTGCCGTCCTGCCACTTCACGCCGTCCTTCAGCGTGAACTTCCAGGTCTTGCCGCCGTCGGTGGTGGTGCCGGTGTCGGTGGCGAGGTCGCCGACCAGCTTCTGGGTGCCGTCCGGCAGGTACTTGTAACCCGTCAGCTGACGGGTGAGCAGCAGCGAGACCTCGCTGTTGTAGTTCATGTAGATCTGGGCCGGGTCCAGGTGCGAGAAGTCGTCGCGGTCGATCATGTTGACCGTGCCGCCCTTCTTCGCGTTCGGCTCGGCAGCGGCGGGGCCCTTGGAGTCCTCGGCGGTGCCCACGGAGATCGTGGTGGCCTTGACCGGAGCCTTCGAGGCGCCGTTGGCGGCGCCGTCGCCGTTGCTGTGGCCGCTGGAGCAGGCGGTGGTGACGGTCAGGGCCCCGGCCACCATGATGGCGGCGGCGAGCCGCCGCGACTTGCGAGCGTTCATCTTCATCCTGCCTTGGAAGGTGTCTGCGATTTCAGTTGGGTGCCCGGGGCTGGGGTGCCCATCCCCCCGGAGTCTGTGGGGCTGCTCGGCGCCGCCGGTGGGGTCAGCGGTTGGCCTTCGGGTCGAATGCGTCCCGGACGGAGTCGCCGAGCAGGTTGAACGCGAGGACGAACAGCACCATGGCCAGGCCCGGGAAGAGCAGGAAGGTGATGTCGGTTCGCAGGTACTGGGCCGCATCGGCGATCATGCGACCCCAGTCGGGGGTGGGCTCGGTGACACCGACACCCAGGTAGGACAGGCCGGCCTCGGCGGTGACGAAGGCGGGGAGCGCCAGCGTCGACTGCACCAGGATCGGCGTCCACAGGTTGGGGAGCAGCTCCTTGAAGATGATCCGCGCCGGCGAGGCACCGGTGACCTTGGCGGCCTCGATGAACTCCCGCTCGCGCAGCGACAGGGTGGTCGCGCGCAGGATGCGGGCCAGCGACATCCAGCCGAGGAGCGACAGGACGATGGTCACCGCGGTGAAGGACAGCCAGGTGGGCTGCGCCTCGTTGTTGGCGACCAGCAGGCTGGTGACCACCGGCATGGTGGCGATCAGGAAGATCTGCGACGGGAACGACATCAGGATGTCGATGATCCGGCCGATGAAGTAGTCCGTCTTGCCGCCGAGGTAGCCGGCCGCGATGCCCAGCGCCACACCGATCACGGTGGTGAGCAGGGAGACCGCGACGGCGATCAGCAGCGAGGTGCGGATGCCGTAGATCAGCAGGATGAACACGTCGCGGCCCAGGCCCGGCTCGAGGCCGAACCAGAAGTCGCCGCTCATACCGCCGTTGGGGCCCATCGGCAGACCGGAGTCGGTCAGCAGGTCGGGGGCGTTCTGGCCGTAGTGGGTGACCGGGTCCTTGCCGTAGACCATCGAGATCAGCGGGGCGAGCAGCGCGACCAGGACGAAGGCGACCACCACGACGCCGCTCACCACACCGGTGCGGTCACGCATGAAACGACGCCACATCAGCTTGCCCGGGGAGAGCCCCCGGAAGCCCGGATCTGACGGAGCGTCGGCCGAGGTGTTGGCGGCGAGGTCCGATGTGGACCCGACCAGAACGCTGTCGTCGTCCGTCGTGGCCCCGGTAGGCGTCGTCATGGTGCTAAAGCTCCCGACCGTGGTCTGTGTGCAGCAAGGAGAAAAAGTTGGATGCACGGACTCTTGCAAGTCGTTAATCGAACGTCAAGAGTTCCTCACTCTGCGGATGCCCATTTCTTGCTTCGTGCTGCAATATCAACCACTTCGTAGTGCGAAATGCCTTGACATGGCTCGGATGAGACGGTCATATTCGGACATACGCCATCAAAATCTGTTCACGCGTCCGTAACGTGCTGGATGGGCATCCGCTATGTGGACGCAGCGGCGGCGCCGGCCAGTTGTCGATGCGCGTAGACATGCTGTCCGTTTTGGGCATTCTTTGGCGAAATGTGGCCCGCGTTGAACCGTCCGATAATCGGACACTACCGTTTTACGGTAGCCGGCTCGAATTTTTGGGCATGTCCGGGGTGTGCCGCAGAGCAATTCGCCCCCGCTCTTGGATGGCAAATTCACGCCACTGGCGAGTATTCGCCGTGCATTCTTCTGCGCTACTTCTGGAAGCCGATGTCCTCGTACACCGGATCGGACAGTCCGGGCGCGCCCAGGTTGGCGACCGTCCGCCGGGCCGCGAGGATCGCGGGCCGCTGGTACAGCGGTATCAGGCCGGCGACCCGCCACGCCTCCGCATCGGCACGGTTGATCGCCTCGTAGCCCTCCTTCGCCGTCGCGCTCGACGCTGCGTCAGCGATGGCCCGGTCCAGTGCCTCGCTCCCCACCTGGGAGACGTTCCCACCGGCCCCCTGCTGGAAGGTACTGGCCAACGACGTCGCCGGGAAGGGGGTACCGGCGATGCTGATCAGTGTCAGGTCGAAGTCGTGCCGGTTCACGTACCGGTCGAGGAACTCCGCGTTGGGCACCTTCTGCACGTCCACCTGGATCCCGGCCAGCGCCAGCATCTCCAGGACCTGCGTGCTCTCCGCCGCGGCCACCGGGCTCGCGTCCGGCACGACAAGACGGAGCGTCAGCGGCTCGCCGCCCCGGCTGCGCATCGCGAAGCCCGGCCGGGGCCAGCCCGCCTGCTCCAGGGCGTCGTCGGCCGCGTCCACGTCGTACTGGCTCAGCCCGCCCGAGTTGTCCCGGTAGCCGTTCTGGCCGGGCACCAGGAAGTGGTTGTTCATCGGCGTGTAGGGCCAGTTGATGCCCTTGAGTCCGGAGCGGGCGATCGCCTCCCGGTCGATCGCCTGCAGCACCGCCCGCCGCACGGCCGGGTCGGACAGCTTCCCGCTGCGCCCGTTCAGCACCAGGGCGCGGACGTTGGGGCCGCCGGCCTGGCGGATCTCCCCCTCGGCGACGGCCGAGACCTGCTTGTAGGCGGCGGCGTCCGGCCCGATGTCGGCGTAGTCGACGCTGCCCCGGGTGAAGGCGTCGGCCGTGGCGGCCGGGTCGGTCACCCGGAAGACGATCCGGTCCAGCATCGGCTTCTGGCCCCACCAGCCGGGGTCGGCCTCCAGGGTGACCGTCCCCTTGGCGCGGTCGATCCCGACCGGCCGGAAGGGGCCCGCGGTGGCCGGGATGCGGTCGGTGTAGGCGGTGTTGAACTCCTCGGCGGTGCCGGTGTACTTCGCCGGCAGCAGCGGGCAGTCCGCGGCGTTGTTGAACATCGCCTGCCACTCGGAGAAGCGGGTCCGGAAGACCATCACCGCCTGGTGGTCGTCACGGCCGCGGACGACCGACTCGACCCGGTCGAAGCCGGTCGTGGAGGCCGTCCGGTAGTCCGGGTCGGTGCCGTTCAGGGCCCGCCAGGTGGCCGCCAGGTCGCGCCAGGTGATCGGGGTGCCGTCGGACCAGTGCGCCTTGGGGTTGAGCGTCCAGGTGACCGTCTGGCGGCCGTCGCGCATCTCGCTGACGGCGCTCAGCAGGTAGGCCTGGTTGGGGGTCTGGGTGCCGCCGGCGTCGGAGCGCCAGAAGGTCGGCAGCAGCGCCTTCATGACCGCGGTGGTGGCCGGCTCGGTGCCGTCGACGTGCAGCGGGTTCCACTGGGTGGGCAGCCGGTCGACGGCCCACTGCAGGGTGCCGCCCTGGCGGAGCGCGGAGCGCGGCCTGGGGTTGACCGAGGCCTGCGTCATCCGCTGGACGCCGCCGTCCGCCACGCGGGCGGTGCCGGCGTCGAGCGCGGACGGGTCCGGATCGCCGCTGCCCGAGCACGCGCACAGTGCGAGCGCCAGGGCGGCCGCCGACGCGGTCAGGGCGAGCGGGAACCGGGGTCTGGTCACGAGGGTCTCCCAGCTGGGCGGTGCGGCGGGGGTGGCCGTCTGCGCGGGATGGGGCGGCTCGGCTGGGGCGACATCCTGCTGACCGGGCGCGCGGATTGTCGACCTGGTCCCGATCAAGGATTGGTAACGCGGGGCGGCAGGGGGTCGTGGTGCGGAGCTTGCCCCGTTTTGCCCCGCCACTGGCGAGTAACCGCCAGGGAACGCCGCGGAGGCCGGGCCCGGACCGGCGGGTGCCGGCGGGCCCGGCCTCCGCGGCCGTGCTGTGCTGGGTCCGGCCCACGGGGCCGGCGGCCGGCCCGGATTCGGGCCGGCGGTCGGGTCGGTGGTCAGGCCGGGAAGGTGAAGACCCGGTCCCTGCCGCTCTTGCCGATCACGGCGGCGATGCCGTCCGCGACGTCCTGCGGGGTGATCGGGACCAGGGCGCCGTTCTTGCGGGTCTTGGACTTGTCGAAGACGCCGCCGAGCGCGGCGTCCAGCTTGTCCAGGTCCCAGGTGAGGACGACCTTGCCGGAGGCGTCCGGGGCGAGGGTCAGCGCCTTGCTGGCCGTCACCTTGCCGAAGTCCCACTTCTTGGCGCCGGCCTTCAGCGTCACATTGCCGGCCAGGACCTGCTTGCCGAGCTCGGCCGCGGCCGCCTTGAGGACGTCCTCGCCGACCTTGGGCTGGGCCGCGGTCAGGGCCAGGGCGACCTCGCCGCCGTCCTGCCCGGCGGCGCGGTTGCGGTACGCGGCCTCGACCGCCTCGGCCGCGGCGGCGGAGTCCAGGGCCTGCCCGGCCTTGCCCGGCACGACCTCGGTCTGGCCCGTCTCGGTGAACCGGACGTAGCCCTCCTTCAGGCCCTGCCCGGACTTGGCGGCCAGCTCGTCCAGCGCGGCCTTGAGCTTCGCCCGGTCGACCTTGACCTCCGGCGCGACCGCCTTGGTGCCGCCGGCCAGCGAGCCGATCACGTCGACCGGGTTGTAGCTGTGCTTGGTCAGGCCGTCGACCGTCGCCGTGGTGTCGAAGCTCAGTCCGGCGGTGGCCGGGTCCAGGCTCAGCGACTGCCCGCCGAGCTTCAGCTTGATCGGCTCCTTGCCGGTCTTGGCCACCGACTCGTCGAGGGCGCTCACCGCCTGGTCGCGGGTGTTGCCGCCGATGTCGGTGCCGAGGACCGTGGTGCCCTTGGGGATGTCGGCCTGGTTGAGCATCAGCCCGGTGCCGTACGCGGCGGCGCCGGCGAACAGCAGGCCGCCGACCGCGTAGCCGGCCAGCTTGCCGCCGCGGCCGCGCCGCTTGGGCGCCGGCTCGGAGGAGGCCTTCGGGGCCGGCTCGGGGGCGGGCTCGGGCGCCCGCTCGGCCGCGGGTGCCGGGCGGTTCCGGGCGGCGCCCGGGAAGCCCTCGGTGCCGTCGAATCCGCTGCCGAATCCGCTGCCCGGCCCGCCGGCGGCGAACGGATCGCCCTGCTGCGGCGCCCCGCCGAACGGGTCGGCGGCCGCGGCGGCCGGGTTGCCGGCGAACGGGTCGCCGGCCGGGGCGGTGCCGAACGGGTCCGCGGCCGGGGAGGTGGCGAACGGATCGGCCGCGGGGGAGGTGGCGAACGGGTCCGCCGCCGGGCCGGTGGCCGGCGGGGCGGAACCGAACAGGTTGGCGGTCGGCAGGCCCGGTATCGAGCCGCCCGGACGCGCGTCGTCGCGGATCGGCTCGAAACCGCCGATCTGGGTGTCCTCGGGCTCCTGCGCGGCGGCGCCGGCCGCGCGGCCGGCCGCGAACGGGTCGGCCGGGCCGGAGCGGAACGGGTTCTCCGGCGTCGGGCCGGCGAACGGGTCCGCCGGGGCGCTGCGCGGTGCACCGGCGGCGGGGCCGGGGGCGGGCGCGGCGAACGGGTCCGGCGCGAAGCGGCCTGTCGGGCGCGGGCCCGCGGCACCCTCCGGGCGGCCCTGCTGCGGGGCTGCGAACGGGTCCTGGGGAGCCGCGAACGGGTCCTGCGGGGCACCGTCGGGCCCGCCGGCGAACGGCGAGGCCGGAGCGCCGGTCGGCCGCGGCGCCGGCCGCTGCTCGCCCGGCTGCGGCGCGCGCGGGCCGGGGGCGGCGGCGCGCGGGGCGGCCTGCGGGGCACCGGACGCCGCCGCGGGCTGCGGGGCGGTCTGCGGGCCGGGCTGCGGGGCCGCGCCCGGGCCGGGCTGGGAGGCCGGGTTCGGACGGCCTGCCGGTGCGCCGGCCGGAGCGCCCGTGGGTGCCGGGGCGGGCCCGGCGTCCTGACGGCCCCTCTGCCGGGGCCGGAACCAGGCGCCGGTCGACTCGGACTCGCTCGGGCCGCCCTGCGGCCCCTGGCCGCCGCCCTGACCGCCCGGGCCGCCGGGTGCGCCCTCCTGCCACTCCGGCGGGAGCTTCGGCGGGGCCGAGGCGGTGCCGGCCTCCATCACGCCGAGGACGGGCGAACTGCCGCCGCCCTCCGAGCGGTGCCGGGGCGCGCCCGCGTCCGCCGGGGCCGCCGGGGGCTCCTCGTTCTTGACGGGGCTGCGCACCACGATCGGCGGGATCGGCCGGGAGCCGGGGATGTTGATCCGCATCCGGGTGGTGAGGGTGGTCTCGGTCTTCGGGACGTCGTCGGCCGGGGCCTCCTGGCCGCCGACCGCGGCGGCCTGGGAAGCCGTGCCGAAGGGGTCGTCGCTGCGGCCGTGCGCGAAGGCGGCGGCGCCCGGCAGGCCGGTGCCGTACGGCGGGGTGCCCGAAGGGTAGGCGTCCGCCCCGTCCGCCGGACGGCGGCCGGGGTTGCCCCCACGGGACTGCGGGTACGCGCTGTCAGATTCGCGGCTGCTCAATGCTGCTCTGCTCCGGGTTCGCGGCCTCGCCGTGGGCGGGGCCGCGGGTTGTGGGGCGTCCCGCCGCGCGCACGGAAGCCACCGCGCTGCGGGCCGGACGAACCCTCCGACACCAGCTTCTTCACGTGTTGGCTGAGACGGCGCCGCCGCCACGCGATTGGGCCGAAGGTACTCTTCCGCCCGGCATCCGCGGCGTCCGGGGGCCGTCGTTCCCCGGTCGCACGACCGGAGGCACCCGCACCGGCACCACCTTACTGGGAAGCGCAGAGCGGTGGCCTGGATCAGAAGAACCCGATCTGTCCGATTATTCCGCTATGCGACTTATGTGCGAGGGTCCCTGACAGGCCGTTTCCGATCGTCCGCCGGGGCCCCGAGGCCGAAGCCCGTCCGGGTCGGCAGCGTCGCGCAGACCACCCCGGCCACCGCGCCCGCGAAGATGTAGAGGTACGAGGTCAGCCCGGCCGCGAGCACGAAGTCGCCCTCCGGCCGCGGGGCCATCATGACCATCAGCACGGCGAACCAGCCCGCCAGCGGGATGCCCGCGCCGAGCTTCGTCCCGGTCAGCCGGAGCCCGCCGTAGAAGACGCCGAGCGTCCCGGCGAGGGCCAGCAGCACGCCGAAGGGCGGCCACAGGGCCTGCACGAAGGTTCCGCACAATGCCACCGCCGCCCCCAGCAGGAACAGCACCACGTAGGCGGCCACCCGGAAGCCGCGCGGCGGCAGCGGCTCGGCCAGCCGCTGCGACCGCGTCCCGAGGAGGACCTGCTGCGGCTTCACCCGGCCACCCCGGCGAAGAGGTCCGTCTCCGGCAGCGGCCCGCCGGGCTCGCCGTGCACCAGCTGGTAGTACTCGGTCGCCAGCAGCGGCTGCCCCAGGTCGTTGCTGAGTGCGAAGTGGTTGCCCGCCACGGTGATCTGGGTCTCGTGCGCCCGCATCGCGGCCGCCTTCGCGCCGGCGTACGCGGTGCCGTCGACCACCGCGGTCACCGCCCCGTCGTCCACCACGCCCGGAATGTCGCCGACCGCGGCGGTGCCGGGGAAGGCCGCGGCCTGCGCCGTCTCCTTCAGGGCCCGCTCGATCACCGAGCGCGGCATCCGGTTGTAGTACACCTTGGCGATCCGCCAGGCCCCGCCCAGCTCCGGCCGGTACGCCGGGTCGGCCGCCAGCTCGTAGGCGCGCAGCGCCACCCGGTGCGCCTGGATGTGGTCCGGGTGCCCGTAGCCGCCGCGCTCGTCGTAGGCGACCAGAACCTGCGGCCGCACCTCGCGGACCACCGCGACCAGGTGGCCGGCCGCCTCGTCCACGTCGGCCTGCCAGAAGCAGCCGGGGTGCTCGTTGTCGGCGACGCCCATCATCCCGGAGTCGCGGTAGCGGCCGGGGCCGCCGAGGAAGCGGAAGTCGGCGACGCCGACCGCGCGCATCGCCGCGGTCAGCTCGCCGATCCGGTGTTCGCCCAGGGTGTCGTCCCGATCGGCCGTCAGGCGGGCCAGCCCGGGCGGGATCACCTCACCGCCCTCGCCGAGGGTGCAGGTCACCAGCGTGACCAGGACGCCCTCGGCGGCGTACCGCGCCATGGTGGCTCCGTTGACGATCGACTCGTCGTCGGGGTGCGCGTGCACCAGGAGCAGGCGGCGGGGCGGTCGGTCGGAGGCTGCGGTCATGGCCGCCAGCCTAGTGCCGCATCAGGCGAAGGTTGCCTGACGCGGCACTGGCGGCCGGAGGTCCGTCAGAGCTTCAGGCCATTGATCATCCCTGCCACGTTGCTGGTGACCTCCTGGATCGACGGTGCGATCGAGGTGGAGGCCAGGTAGAAGCCGAGGAGCGCACAGATGATCGCATGGGCCAGTTTCAGGCCGGACCGGCGGACCAGGACCACCACGATGACCAGCATCAGCACGGCTGCGGAGACGGACAAAGCCATGACGGCTCACACCCCTTCTCGGGTGCGCCGCCCGGGGCGGGCGGCGGGTCGTGCGGGACGGGCTCTCGATCCGGGGCCGGGAGGGAACAGGACGGTCCGGCTCCGTATCGCGATGAGCAACACATACCCGATCGGTGATGCCGGTATTACGTACCGTGAGGTCTCGAACGGCGGCGCGAGGGTGCTCCGGACGGCCGAACGGCCGGTGGGACGGGGTGTTCCGGGCTTTCCGGAGCGATCGGTGGACGCTGCTCCGAACGAGTGATCACCACTCCGGGCAGGCCGTAGGGTCGGGTGCCATGACCACCGAGACCCCTGCGGACACCTTCCCGAGGCAGTACGCGCGCACCCAGCGCTACACCGTCGGCGCCCCCCGCTCGTTCGCCGTCGCACCCGACGGCGAACGGGTCGTCTTCCTCCGCTCCGGCTCCGGCCGCGACCGCGCCAACCGGCTCTGGACCCTCGACCCCGCCACCGGTGCCGAGCAGGTCGCCGCCGACCCCGCCGAGCTGCTCGGCGGTGGCGAGGAGCACCTCTCCGCGGCCGAGCGGGCCCGCCGCGAGCGCAGCCGCGAGGGCTCCGCCGGGATCGTCGGCTACGCCCTGGACGCCTCCGGCGCACTCGCCGCCTTCGCGCTCTCCGGCCGGCTGTTCGCCGCCGACCTCGCCGCCGGCACCGCCCGCGAACTGCCCGCCGAGGGCCCGCTGCTGGACCCCCGCCCGGCACCGGACGGCACCCTCGTCGCGTACGCCACCACCGCCGGGGCCCTGCGGGTCACCCGCACCGACGGCGGCGGCGACCGCGCCCTCGCCGAGCCCGGGGCCGACGGGGTGACCTGGGGTCAGGCCGAGTTCGCCGCCCAGGAGGAGATGGGCCGCGACCGCGGCTTCTGGTGGTCGCCCGACAGCCGCCGGCTGCTCGCCGCCCGGGTCGACGACACCCCCGTCCGCCGCTGGTGGATCGCCGACCCGGCCAACCCCGCCACCGCCCCCGCCGAGGTCGCCTACCCGGCCGCCGGCACCCCCAACGCCGAGGTCGGCCTGTGGCTGGTCGACCTGGACGGCACCCGCACCGAGGTGGTCTGGGACCGCGAGGCCTTCCCGTACCTCGCCCGGGTGCACTGGTCGGCCGGCGGCCCGCCGCTGCTGCTCGTCCAGGCCCGCGACCAGCGCAGCCAGCAGATCCGCACCGTCGACACCGCCGACGGCAGCACCGCTCTGCTGGTCGCCGAGGAGGACGACGCCTGGCTGGAGCTCCACGACGGCGTGCCCGCCTGGACCCCGGACGGCCGGCTGGTGCGGATCTCCGACGCCGGCGGCGCCCGCACCCTGCTGATCGGCGAACAGCCCGTCACCGACGCCGCGCTGCACGTCCGCTCGGTCTTCGCCGTCACCGCCGACGCGGTGTTGTTCACCGCCTCCGAGGGCGCCGCCGGCAGCGGCCGCCCGCCGGGCTGGACCGGCCTGTTCCGGGTCGGTGCGGACGGCACCGCCCCGTTCGGCCCGGACGGCGACGGCGCCTCGGCGGCCGTCCACGCCGGCGGCACCACCGTGCTCTCCACCGCCTCCCCGGACCGCCCGGGCACCCTCGTCCAGGTGCTGGTGGACGGCAAGGCCGTCGCCACCGTCGGCTCGCACGCCGAGACACCGCTGCTCACCGCCACCCCCGCCTTCCGGTTCGCCGGCGAGCGGCGCATCCCGGCCGCCGTCCTGCTGCCCACCGGCTACGACCGCGCCCGCGACGGGCTGCTGCCCGTGCTGATGGACCCGTACGGCGGCCCGCACGGGCAGCGCGTCGTGCAGGCGCACAACCCGTTCCTCACCTCGCAGTGGTTCGCCGACCAGGGCTTCGCCGTGGTCGTCGCGGACGGCCGCGGCACCCCCGGGCGCAGCCCCGCCTGGGAGAAGGCGATCCGCCACGACTTCGCCGGGATCACCCTGGACGACCAGGTGCACGCGCTGCACGCACTCGCCGAGGAGTTCCCGCTCGACCTCGCCCGGGTCGCGATCCGCGGCTGGTCGTACGGCGGCTACCTGTCCGCCCTCGCGGTGCTGCGCCGCCCGGACGTCTTCCACGCAGCCGTCGCCGGCGCCCCGGTCACCGACTGGCGGCTGTACGACACCCACTACACCGAGCGCTACCTCGGCCACCCCGAGGAGCACCCGGAGGTGTACGACGCCAACTCGCTGATCGAGGACGCGCCCGAGCTGGAGCGGCCGCTGATGGTCGTCCACGGCCTGGCCGACGACAACGTGGTGGCCGCGCACACCCTGCGGCTGTCCTCCGCGCTGCTGGCCGCCGGCCGGCCGCACACCGTGCTGCCGCTCTCCGGGGTCACCCACATGACCCCGCAGGAGCAGGTCGCGGAGAACCTGCTGCTGCTCCAGGTCGACTTCCTGAAGCGTTCGCTCGGGCTCTGACCTGCACTCGTGTCCTCGGCATGACATCCGTCATGCCGAGGACACGACGGCCCGCACTGCCGCCCGCACCCCCGCCCGCGCGAGCCTGGGGACGTCGGAGCGAGGCGTCGAGAGGACGGCAGGCGATGGGTACGGGCACGGGGGAGGTCGCGGCCTTCCGGAACGCGAGCAAGAGCTACGGCCGGGTCAGGGCGGTGGACGGGCTGGACCTCGTCCTGCGGCCGGGCGAGACGGTCGCACTGCTCGGGCCGAACGGCGCGGGCAAGTCCAGCAGCCTCGACCTGCTGCTCGGCCTGCGCGAGCCCGACAGCGGCAGCGTCGAGCTCTTCGGCGGCCCGCCGCGCGCCGCGATCGAGGCCGGCCGGGTCGGCGCGATGCTGCAGAGCGGCGGCCTGATGACCGAGGTGAAGGTCCGCGAACTGGTCGCCCTCGCCTGCCGCATCCACCCGCGCGGCCACGCCGCGGACGCCGTGCTGGCCGAGGCCGGCATCGAGGAGATCGCCGACCGCCGGGTCGACAGGCTCTCCGGCGGCCAGGAGCAGCGGGTCCGCTTCGCGCTCGCGGTGGCCGGCGCCAACGACCTGATCGTCCTGGACGAGCCCACCACCGGCATGGACGTCTCCGTCCGGCAGGCCTTCTGGTCGACGATGCGGGCCCAGGCCGCGGCCGGCCGCACCGTGCTCTTCGCCACCCACTACCTGGAGGAGGCCGACTCGGTCGCCGACCGGGTGCTGGTGCTGCACAAGGGCCGGCTGATCGCCGACGGCACCTCCGCCGAGATCAAGGCCCGGGCCGGCGCCCGCCGGATCGGCTTCGAGCTGCACCCGGAGGACGGCCCCGCCGACGAGTCCCTGCTGCGCGCCCTGCCCGGCGTCGCCGCCCTGGAGCTCGGCGGCCGGACGGGCGGGGTGCGCACCGTGCGCATCCGCGCCACCGACGCCGACGCCTGCGTGGCCGCCGTCTACCGCGCCGGGCTGCACCCGCGCGGTCTGGAGGTCACCGGCCTCGGCCTGGAGCAGGCCTTCCTGACCATCACCGAGCGGGCCGCCCTGGACGAGGCACCCGCCCCCGCGAAGGAGAACGCGCGATGACCACCCTGATCCGGCTGGAGATCCTGCGCACCCTGCGCAACAAGCGGTACGTGCTGTTCACCGTGCTCTACCCGGCGCTGCTGTACGTCTTCTTCATCAGCGCGTACGGCGGCGGCGACGTGGCCGGCGGGGTCCCGGCGAAGGCGTACTTCATGGTGTCGATGGCCACCTTCGGGGCGGTCGGCGCGGTGCTGACCGGTTCGGCGCAGCGGATCTCGCTGGAGCGCCGCAGCGGCTGGGTGCGGCAGCTGCGGCTGACCGCGCTGCCCGGCCGGGCCTACACCCTCGGCAAGATCGCCGCGTGCGCGGTGACCACGCTGCCGGCGATCCTGGTGGTCTTCGCGATCGGCGCGGTCGAGGGCGTCCGGCTGTCGGCCGGGCAGTGGCTCGGCCTGGCGGCGGTGCTGTGGCTGGGCAGCTTCGTCTTCGCGGCGCTCGGGGTGGCGCTCGGCTGCGCGGCCCCGCCGGACGCCGTCCAGCCCGTGGTCATGATCGTCTACATGCTGATGGCGCTGCTCGGCGGCACCTGGTTCCCGGTCGGCGACTCGCTGGAGGCCGTCGCCCGCTTCGACCCGGTCTACCTGTACAACCGGCTGGCCTCCTTCGTGCAGCCCGGGCACGGGGTGGACACCGCGGCGGTCGGCGGGCTGGCAGCCTTCCTGGTCCTCTTCGTGGCCGCGGCGGCCGTCCTGTACCGCCGCGACACCCGCGCGGCATGATGGCCGACATGGTCGACCAGGACGTGCACGGCAGGCCGGCGGAGCCCGGCGTCTCCTTCCGGAACATCCCCGGGGCGAAGGTGGAGAGCCGGCGGCAGCTGCTGGTGAAGCTCTGCTGGATGTCGCTCTGGGCGATCTACCTGGTCTATCCGGTCAAGGACCTGCTGGACGGGCACCACGGCACCGCCGCGACCGCGCTCGGCTGGGCGGCGCTCGCCGTCTACCTGACCTGCTACCTGTCGCTGGTGGCCCTCCGCTCGACCAGGCCGGCCGGCTGGCAGGGCCACTACGTGATCGCCGCGGTGATGGTGGTGCTCGCGGTCACCACCTCCTTCGCGCTCGGCGAGGCCTGGCTGACCCTGTTCACCTACGCCTCGGTGTGCATCGCGGTGGTGCTGCCCGCCCGGTTCAGCGTGGCCGGCGTGGCCGCGGCCACCGTGCTGGCCCTGGTGGTCGGCCTGCTGGTGCACGCCGACCACGACACGCTGGTCGCGATCGTGGTGCCGTGCTTCCTCTCCGGGCTCGCGATGACCGGCCTGCAGCGGCTGATCTCCACCATGCAGGAACTGCGCGAGGCCAGGGCCGCGGTGGCCCACCTGGCCGCCTCCGAGGAGCGGCTGCGGCTCGCCCGCGACCTGCACGACCTGCTCGGCCACTCGCTGTCCCTGATCACCATCAAGAGCGAGCTCGCCGGACGGTTCATGGACGCCGGCAAGCAGGACGAGGCGCGCGGCCAGGTCGCCGACATCGAGAGCGTCGCCCGGCAGTCGCTGATCGACGTCCGGGAGGCGGTCAGCGGCTTCCGCCGACCCACCCTGCCGGTCGAACTCGCCGCCGCCCGCACGGCGCTGACCACCGCGAGGATCACCCTGGAGGCCGCCCCCGGCCTGACCGACGCCCGCCCCGGCCTGGACGGCGAGGAGGCCGGTGCGCTCGCCTGGGCGCTGCGCGAGGCCGTCACCAACATCGTCCGGCACGGCACCGACGCCACCGCCTGCACCGTGACCATGGACGAGGCCTGGGAGGACGACGGCCGGCGGTACGCCGTCCTGGAGGTCGCCGACGACGGCCGCGGCCCCGGCAAGTCCGGCCCCGGCAACGGGCTCTCCGGCCTCGCCGAGCGGCTCGCCCTGGTCGGCGGCCGGCTGGAGACCGGTCCCGGCCCGCGCGGCCGCGGCTTCCGGCTCCGGGCGTCCGTCCCGCTGCGGGCCGTCCCCGCGGCGGCCGGGGCCGATAGTGTGCGCGAATGATTCGCGTGCTGCTGGCCGAGGACCAGGGGATGGTGCGGGAGGCGCTCGCCGCCCTGCTGGGCCTCGAAGGGGACATCGAGGTGGTCGCCCAGGTCGGGCGGGGCGACGAGGTCGTGGACGCGGCCGCCGCCCACGAGGTGGACGTCGCCGTGCTGGACATCGAGATGCCCGGGATGACCGGCATCGAGGCCGCCGGGGAGCTGCGCAGACGCCGCCCGGACACCAAGGTGGTGATCGCCACCACCTTCGGCCGGCCGGGCTACCTGCGGCGGGCCATGGAACTCGGCGCGGACGCCTTCCTGGTGAAGGACGCCCCGGCCGCCGAACTGGCCGAGGCGATCCGCCGGGTGCTGCGCGGCGAGCGGGTCATCGACCCGACGCTGGCCGCCGCCGCCCTCGCCGAGGGCGCCAACCCGCTGACCGGGCGGGAGCTCGACGTGCTGGCCGCCGCGGCCGACGGCTCGGTCAACGCGGACATCGCCAAGCGGCTGCACCTGTCCGAGGGCACCGTCCGCAACTACCTGTCGATGGCGATCCAGAAGACCGGCGCCCGCAACCGGGCCGAGGCCGTGCGGGTCGCCAGGGAGAAGGGCTGGCTGTGAACGAGCGGTGGCCCGGCCTCAGTTGAGCCGGTGCCGGGCCGCCCTCGCGTCCTGCCTGGCCTTCGCCGCGGACTCCGGGTCGAAGGCGTCCAGAATCCGCGCGTACTCCTCCATCTCCCGTGCGCCGGCCAGGAAGTCACCGGTGCGGACGAGGAGTTCGGCGCGCTCCAGGCGCAGCTGCGCCGGGTGCCGGGGGAGCAGCAGGGCGAGTTCGGTGGCCCACAGCTGGGTGCGGGCGTGCTCGGGCCGGTCCGCGGCCCAGCTGCGGATGTTGCCGAGCACCCGCAGCACGATGTCCAGCGGCTGTGCGGGGGTGAGGAGTTCGGGCGTAAAGGTGTGCCCGGCGGCGGTGACCAGCGCGGCCGTGTCGTCGAGGTCGAGCAGCCGCCCGCCGTGGAACGGGTCGGCGAGCACGTAGTCGTTCCCGCCGGCCGGGCCGCCGACCGCGACGATGAAGTGGCCCGGCAGCGCGATCCCGTGCACCGTGATGCCGGCCCGCGCGGCGACGCCGATCCAGACCAGCGAGAGCATGATCGGCAGGCCGCGGCGCCGGCGCAGCACCTCGGGCAGCAGCGAGGACTCCAGCCGCCGGTAGTCCGCCTTGCGGCCGTGGAAGCGTTCCCGGCCGCCGAGCACCGCTGCCAGCAGCGCCGCCGTCTCCTCCGGCCCGGCCGGCCGGCGCTCGGCCACCGCCTTGCGGACGGCGGCCGCATGCCGGTCCAGGGCGGCCTGGCAGCCGGTGAGCAGCTCGTCCAGGGTGGGCGGCGGCGCCGGGTCGCCGGGTGTGCTGCCGAGCGGGTGCTCGGCGGCCGCGAGCAGGCACAGCAGCACTGGATCGGGGCGCTCGGCCCGGGCCTCGGTGCGGAAGCGGGTTCTGCTCTGCTCGGTCACAGCAGCCTTCGTCGGTACAGAAGTGGCGAGGTGAACGCTACCGCTCGGGAAGCCGGGCGTAGTGGTAAGTGTGACTTGTGGTGAAGCCCAGCCGGTCGTAGAGGGCGATGGCGCCGCCGTTCTCCGCCTCGACCTGCAGGTACGCGCCGGTCGCCCCCTCCTCGGCGGCCCGTGCGGCCAGGACGGCCATCACCGTGGTGGCCAGCCCCGAGCGGCGGGCCTCCGGGTCGACCTCTATGGCGCCGAAGCAGGCCCACGGCCCGTCGACGGCCAGCCGGCCGATCGCCAGCGGGGCGCCGCCCGCCGGGCCGGGCACGGTGGCGAACCAGACCGAGGGGCCGCCGTGCAGCACCCGGGCGGCGGCGCGCTCGACCGCGGTGTCGGCGCTCACCCGGCGGTAGCGGGACATCCAGCGGGCGTCCGCGGTGCGCGACAGCCGGACGCGCTCGTGGCCGGCGGCGGCCCGGGCGAGCGGGGCCAGCGGCGCGGTGCGCACCAGGGTCTCGGCGTACCCGGCGCCGAGCCGGTCGAGCTCGGCGGCGAGGTCGGCCGGCGAGCCCGGCCGGACCACCTCGACGTAGGCGGGCAGCCCGCGCGCCGCGTACCAGTCGCGGATCTCCTCCAGGGCCTGCGGCAGCGGGCGTCCGGGGTCGCCGAGCGCCTGGACGGAGTTGGCCCGCCGGGTGAAGCCCGCGGAGGCGCGGAGCACCCACTCGCCCATCGGCTCCTGTTCGACGGCGGGCCAGCTGCGGGCGGCGATCCGCTGGAGCGAGACCGGGTCGGTCTCCGGCATCGGGACTCGCCGGGCCGGGAAGGGCGGCACCGGCTTGCCCGCGACCAGCAGGTCCTCGGCGAACACCACGGGCTCGCCGCTGCGCGGCACCACGGCGATGCCCTCGTCGTCCCAGGATGCGAGCACGCCGATCACATCGCGGAACACCGGACGGCCCTCGACCAGCTCCGACACGCGTCGCACGGACACGCGTCGTCCCACGTCAGAGCGGTCGAGCCGGACCTCCGGACGGTCCGTCGCGGGGGCTCTGTCCGCCATCGAGGGCACCTCCTGTGCATTTGCGGTCTCCGACCCGCGATACTAGGGGCGGGCATCGACGACGCCGCGCTCACCCGCGCACGCAAGCAAACAGTTTGGGCCGCCAGCCCTTCCGAGGAGGAACGACAGCGTGACCTACGTCATCGCGCAGCCTTGTGTCGACGTCAAGGACAAGGCGTGCATCGAAGAGTGCCCGGTTGACTGCATCTACGAGGGGGAGCGCTCCCTCTACATCCACCCGGATGAGTGTGTCGACTGCGGCGCGTGCGAGCCGGTCTGCCCGGTCGAGGCGATCTTCTACGAGGACGACACTCCGGAGGAGTGGAAGGACTACTACAAGGCGAACGTCGAGTTCTTCGACGACCTCGGTTCGCCCGGTGGTGCCTCGAAGCTCGGCCTGATCGAGAAGGACCACCCGTTCATCGCGGCCCTGCCGCCGCAGAACGCCGACCACTGACGACACTGATCGGTGACAACTGAGTCGTGAGCACCCATCACACCGCGCGCGCGCCGTTCCCGGGACACCCGGGGGCGGCGCGCCGCGTATCCGAGCTGCTGCCGGTCTTCCCGTGGGACCGGCTGGAGCCGTACAAGCGGACCGCCCTCGCGCACCCCGGCGGGCTGTGCGACTTCTCGGTCGGCACCCCGGTCGACCCGGTGCCCGAGCTGATCCAGAAGGCGCTGGCCGCCAGCACCGACACCCCGGGCTATCCGACCGTCTGGGGCCCGCTGGAGCTGCGCGAGGCGATCGCCGGCTGGCTGAACCGCCGCTGCGGCGCGCAGATCGGCCCGCAGGCGGTGCTGCCGACCGTCGGCTCCAAGGAACTGGTGGCCTGGCTGCCCGGCCAGCTCGGCCTCGGCCCCGGCGACCAGGTCGCCTACCCGCGCCTGGCGTATCCGACGTACGAGGTGGGGGCGCGGCTCTGCGGCGCCGAGCCGGTGGCCTACGACGACGTCGCCGAGCTCGACGGCTCCCGGGTGCGGCTGCTCTGGCTGAACTCGCCGTCCAACCCGACCGGCCGGGTGCTCGGTGCGGACGCGCTGCGCCGCGCGGTCGCCTGGGCCCGCGAGCACGGCGCGCTGCTGGTCAGCGACGAGTGCTACCTGGAGCTCGGCTGGGAGGCCGAGCCGGTGTCGGTGCTGCACCCCGAGGTGTGCGGCGGCTCGCACGAGGGCCTGCTGGCCGTCCACTCGCTCTCCAAGCGGTCCAACCTGGCCGGCTACCGCGCCTCCTTCGTGGCGGGCGACGAGGTGGTCGTCCGGGAGCTGCTGGAGATCCGCAAGCACGGCGGCATGATCGTGCCCGCGCCGGTGCAGGCGGCCACCGCGGCCGCGCTCGCCGACGACGCGCACGTGGCCGAGCAGCGGGCCCGGTACGCGGCCCGGCGCGCCGCACTGCGCGGCGCCCTGGAGGCGTACGGCTTCACCATCGAGCACTCCGAGGCCAGCCTCTACCTGTGGGCGACCCGGGGCCGGCCGTGCTGGGAGACGGTGGCCGAGCTCGCGGAGCTGGGCATCCTGGTGGCGCCCGGGGACTTCTACGGGCCGGCCGGCGAGCAGCACGTGCGGGTGGCGTTCACCGCCACCGACGAGCGGGTCGCCGCCGCCGTGGAGCGCCTCGGCGGCTGACTCCCCTGCGACGTACGAAGGGCCGGCCCCCGAGCGGGGGTCGGCCCTTTTGCGTGCGGCGGGGCCGCGGTCAGCCGATGCCGCCGCCGCCGATGCCGCCGAGCAGGCCGCCGAGCGGGGTGCCGCCGAGGACGCCGCCGAGCGGAGTGCTGCCGAGCAGGTCGGCCGGGTTGGAGCCCAGCGAGGGCACGCCGCCGAGGCGGTTGGCCGCGGCCGGGGAGCCGGTCAGGGTGCCCAGGGTGTCCGCGCCGGGCAGCGCCTGCGGGATGCCGCCGGTGGGCAGGGCACTGGTCAGGGTGCTCGTGGGCAGGCCGCTGGTGGGCAGGGCGCCGGTGACGGTGGAGAGCGGGGAGGAGCCGGCGCGCGTGCTGCGGGTGCCGGGTACCGCGGGCAGCACCTTCTCGGCCACCGCCGGGCCCGCCTTGTCGACCACGGCGGGCGCCACCCGGCCGGCCACGGTGGTGAGGGCACCGGTGACGGCGGCGGTCTTGCCGGCCGTGTTGCTGACCGGGCCGAGGGCCTTGTCGGCGTCGGGCAGGGCGGAGGCCACGGTGTGGCCGGCGGCGTCGCTCGCGGCCGGGACGCCGGTGGCGACGGTGGCGGCACCGGTGGCGCCGGCGGACTGGCCGAGCTCGTGGGCGGCGCCCTGCACGGTGTCGGAGGGGGAGTCGAGCTGGGTCAGGCCGGATCCCAGGTCGGTCCCCTGCGGCACCAGGTCGGCGGCCGAGGCGGAGCCGGCCGCGATCAGGGGGGTCGCGCCGGCCGCGACGAGCAGTGCGGCCTGGGCGATCCGGCGCGTGAGGGGGTGAGACATGGTGCTCCTAAGGCGAGAGGACATGGCCGTCCGGCGGGCGGACGACGTGAATACCGCTCGGGAGCCGGGAAGGTTTCGCCCTGCGAAGGTAAAGGGCAGGCAAAGATCGGACGATCCTCTTTCTGGCATTCCGGACATCGCGTCCCTCGCCGGGGTGACCCGGGAACCGTCACTCCCCTTGCCGCGCCGGGCCGCGGCCGCACTCCGGCCGGTGCGGGCGGCGCGTCCGCCCGGATGTGTGCGGAGTCCACCCGGGGTTGACCGGTGTCACCCGCCGGGTCGACGCCCGCTCACGGGTTCGTCAACGTACCGTCACTTCGCGCGGCGGGCGCCGAGGGTGACCATCACCTGCGCCGAGGAGGAGCCCTCCGCCTTCGCCTGCCAGCCGTCCGAGGGCCGGTCGAAGCGCCACACCCGGCCGTCGTACGCCACCGCGCCGATACCGAGCTCCTGCGCGTGCGCCACCGCCCACTGGGCCACCGCCCAGCCGGACTGCCGCTGCCCCTCCGAGCCGGAGTCGGTCGACGCGGACGCCTGCGGGCCCAGCGCCAGCACCGTGCGCTCGTCCTCGGGCGCCTTCGCCGCCGGGGTCACCGACACCATCCGGCCGAACTCCCGGCGGACCCGCTCCGCGACGTCCACCGGGCGCTGTGCGGCACCCGAGGGCGAGGCGGACGGCGACGGCGAGGCCGAACCGGAGGCGGCGGCCGCCGCCGCAGGCTCCGCGAGGTCGTGCACCACGCAGTTCAGCGCGGCCGGCTCGCGGCCGGTCAGCGCGGAGGAGACCAGGGTCGCGTTCGACTCGTGCTTGGCGTACGCCTGCGGGTAGCCGCTCTTCTGCACCTGCTGGGCGGCGTCCGTCAGCGGCATCCGGGCGTACCCCTGCACCTTCACCAGGCCGTCCAGGAACTTGTTGGTGGCGTACACCGGGTCCTTGATCTGCTCGACCGTGCCCCAGCCCTGCGACGGGCGCTGCTGGAACAGGCCCACCGAGTCGCGGTCGCCGCCGTCCAGGTTGTGGATCTTGGACTCCTGCATGGCCGTCGCCAGCGCGATCGTCACCGCCCGCTCGGGCAGGCCGCGGGACATCGCCACCGCGGTGATCGTCGAGGCGTTGGCGGCCTGCGCGAGGTCCAGCGTGCCGGTGCCGGCCGCCGTGGTGATCCGGCAGCCCTCCGGCGGCACGACCAGCTTCTCCCGGTTCAGGTACAGCACCAGCCCGGCGACCAGCGCCAGGGCCACCAGGCCGATCAGCATCCGGCGCAGCAGCCGCGGCCGCCGCCGGCGCGCCGACACCGCGGAGCCGACCGGTCCGCCCTCCGCCATCCCGGCCACCGCCGCCCCTCTCGCTCGCGTTCGCGCACACCGTACCCACTCGGACGGCCGTGCGGCACCGGTGGTTGCGTCACCCGCAGGAGCGGGGCGCCGCACCGATACGCTAAACCACCATGAGCAGCCCGAACACGTCCCTCGACCTTGCCCTCGACGGCGGCGCACTGACCGCCCGGCTGGTCGACATCCCGTCCGTCAGCGGAGACGAGCAGGCCCTCGCGGACGCCGTCGAGACCGCGCTGCGGGCCCTGCCCCACCTCGCCGTCGACCGGTACGGGAACAACGTCGTCGCCCGGACGAACCTCGGCCGCGCCGAGCGGGTGCTGCTCGCCGGCCACCTGGACACCGTGCCGATCGCCGACAACGTCCCGTCCTACGTCGAGGGCGACCTGCTCTACGGCTGCGGCACCTCCGACATGAAGGCCGGCGTCGCCGTCCAGCTGCGGCTCGCCGCCACCCTCGCCGAGCCCAACCGCGACCTGACCTTCGTCTTCTACGACTGCGAGGAGATCGAGGCCTCCCGCAACGGCCTCGGCCACCTCGCCAAGGAGCGCCCCGACTGGCTGGCCGCCGACTTCGCGGTGCTCATGGAGCCCAGCGGCGCGGTCGTCGAGGGCGGCTGCCAGGGCACCCTGCGCGCCGAGATCGTGCTCACCGGCACCCGCGCCCACTCCGCCCGCAGCTGGCTCGGCGACAACGCCATCCACAAGGCCGTCGAGGTGCTGGGCCGGCTCTCCGCCTACGAGCCGCGGCGGGTGCTGATCGACGGTCTGGAGTACCGCGAGGGCCTGAACGCCACCCGGATCGACGGCGGCGTCGCGGGCAACGTCATCCCCGACGAGTGCACCGTCCAGGTCAACTTCCGCTACGCGCCGGACCGCAGCGAGCAGCAGGCCGCCGACCACGTCCGCGAGGTGTTCGAGGGCTTCGAGATCCGCGTCACCGACACCGCACCCGGCGCGCTGCCCGGCCTCGACCGGCCCGCCGCCCGGGCCTTCCTGACGGCGGTCGGCGGCGAGCCGCGGGCCAAGTTCGGCTGGACGGACGTCGCCCGCTTCAGCGCGCTCGGCGTGCCCGCCGTCAACTACGGGCCGGGCGACCCCAACCTCGCCCACAAGCGCGACGAGCACTGCTCGCTGAGCGCGATCGCCGAGGTCGAGGAGCGGCTGCGCGCCTGGCTGACCGGCGCCTGACGTCCACCCTGCAGTCACCCGCCGTTCGCCGGATTCGGTGGACGGCGGGCGTAGGGTTTCGTCATGACAGGCACTGGAGACGTAAAGCACTACGGGCACGGTCCCGAAGAGGTCGACGCGCCCGCACCCAAGAAGCCCTGGCCCGAGAAGCAGAAGGGCCCGGTCCTGCTCCGCCGCGACCAGGTCGGCACGAGCACCACCGACCAGCGTCTGCTGGACACCACCGGCCCGACCGACTGGCTGCACACCGACCCGTGGCGGGTCCTGCGGATCACCTCGGAGTTCGTCGAGGGCTTCGGCGCACTCGCCGAACTCCCGGCCGCCATCAGCGTCTTCGGTTCCGCCCGGACACCGGTCGACTCCACCGAGTACGCGACCGGCGTGGCCATCGGCCGGGCGCTGGCCGAGGCCGGCTACGCGGTCATCACCGGCGGCGGCCCCGGCGCCATGGAGGCCGCCAACCGGGGCGCCTCCGAGGCCGGCGGCCTCTCGGTCGGGCTCGGCATCGAGCTGCCCTTCGAACAGGGCCTCAACGAGTTCGTCGACCTGGGCCTGAACTTCCGCTACTTCTTCGTCCGCAAGACGATGTTCGTGAAGTACGCGCAGGGCTTCGTGGTCCTCCCCGGCGGCCTCGGCACCCTGGACGAGCTGTTCGAGGCGCTCACCCTGGTGCAGACCCGCAAGGTCACCAGGTTCCCGGTGATCCTCTTCGGCTCCGCCTACTGGGGCGGCCTGGTGGAGTGGCTGAAGAGCACCCTGATCGCCGAGGGCAAGGCCTCCCCGCAGGACCTCGACCTCTTCCACGTGGTGGACGAGGTGGACGAGGTGCTGAAGATCCTCGCGGAGACCCGCCGGCCGAACGGCAACCGGATCTGATCCGGGGCCGTCAGGCGAGCCCCCGGCGGGCGACCGCCGGGGGCCGGACGCCGCGGATCGAGGCGACCATGTCCAGCACCTGGCGGGTCTCGGCGACCTGGTGCACCCGGTACACCTGCGCACCGAGCCAGGCGGACACCGCGGTGGTGGCCAGGGTGCCGAGCAGCCGCTCGTCGACCGGGCGGTCCAGCGTCTCGCCGACGAAGTCCTTGTTGGAGAGCGAGACCAGCACCGGGAAGCCGGTCGCGGTCATCTCCGGCAGCCGCCGGGTGGCCTCCAGCGAGTGCCGGGTGTTCTTGCCGAAGTCGTGGCCCGGGTCGATGACCACCGCGTCCCGCCGCACCCCCAGCGCCACCGCCCGCTCGGCGAGGCCGAGGGTGACCCGCAGGATGTCGGCCATCACGTCCTCGTACCCGACCCGGTGCGGGCGGGTGCGCGGCTGGGCGCCGCCCGCGTGGGTGCAGACCAGCCCCGCGTCGTACCGGGCGGCCACCTCGGCGAGCTTCGGGTCCACCCCGCCCCAGGCGTCGTTCAGCAGGTCGGCGCCGGCCTCGCAGACCGCCTCGCCGACCTCGTGCCGCCAGGTGTCCACGCTGATCACCGCGTCCGGGTGGCGCTTGCGCAGCTCCGCCACGAACGGCACCGTGCGGCGCAGCTCCTCCTCGACGGTGACCTCCTCGCCCGGGCCGGCCTTGACCCCGCCGATGTCGAGGATCGCCGCGCCGTCGGCCATCGCGCGGTCCGCCGCGGCGAAGGCGGCCTCGTCGGCGAAGGTGGCGCCGCGGTCGAAGAAGGAGTCCGGAGTGCGGTTGACGATCGCCATGATCACCAGCTCGTCGTCGCCGAACTCACGCGGGCCAAGGCGCAGTGCCACCGCAATCTCCTCCACAGCTCGCCCGGGTGCAATGATGGGCCCCGGCCTGTCCGGGGACCATGATCCCACCATTGCCGGAGGCGGGCCGGGGACTGACGGAGGCGGCTCGTGTTCTGGGTGATCGTGGCGGCGATGGCCGTGGTGGTCGGCGGTGCGGCGCTGGTGGCGCTCGGCGGTGGCGGCACGCTCCCCGAGGCGCTGCCCGACCGGATCGCCGCCCGGCTCCCGCAGGACCGGCCGCTCGGCCGGCACGACGTGGACGAGCTGCGGCTGCCGATGGCGCTGCGCGGCTACCGGATGGACGAGGTCGACAACGTGCTCGACCGGCTCGGCGTGGAGCTCGCCCTGCGCGACGCCCGGATCGCCGAGCTGGAGGCGGCCGCCGTGGTGCAGGGCGCCGTCGAGGCGGGCCCGGTGCAGCCGCACGACGAGCCGCTGCCCGGCCTGGAGGAGTTCGCCGCCGTGGTCGGGCCGGACACCGCTGCGCCGGCCGCGGAGGAGCGGCCCGCCGGCGAGCAGGCCCCGGACGAGAGGCCCGCGGACCCGCGCGCCGACCTGTTCAAGAAGCCCGGCAAGGAGCAGTCGTGAGCGGCGCCGTCCTCGGCCCGGACGGGCTGCTGCGCTGCGGCTGGGGCGACTCCGCGGACGACTACCGGGTCTACCACGACACCGAGTGGGGCCGCCCGGTCCACGGCGACGACGCGCTGTTCGAGCGGGTCAGCCTGGAGGCCTTCCAGTCCGGCCTGTCCTGGATCACCATCCTGCGCCGCCGGGAGGGCTTCCGGGCGGCGTTCGCCGGCTTCGGGATCGAGGCGGTGGCCGCGTTCGGCCCGGCCGACACCGAGCGGCTGCTGCAGGACACCGGCATCATCCGCAACCGGGCCAAGATCGAGGCGACCGTCGCCAACGCCCGCGCCGCCCTCGAACTGGACGGCTCGCTGGACGAGCTGATCTGGCGGTTCGCGCCCGAGCCGGGGGCCGGCCCCCCGCACACTGGCCGAGGTGCCGGCCGTGACCACTGAATCCACCGCGCTCGCCAAGGAGCTCAAGAAGCGGGGCTTCCGCTTCGTCGGCCCGACCACCGCCTATGCGCTGATGCAGGCCTGCGGCCTGGTCGACGACCACCTGGCGGACTGTCACGCGCGCGGCGCGGCCGCCGGTCAGCGCCCGACGTAGTCCGGCTTCTCCTTGGCGACGAAGGCGCGCACCGCGATCCGGTGGTCCTCGCTCTCGCCGGCCCGGGTCTGCAGCTCGTCCTCCTTCTCCAGCAGCTCGGTGAAGGAGTGCGAGGCGCCGTACGCCAGCGACTCCTTGACGGCGGCGTAGGCCACGGTCGGGCCGGCCGCCAGCTCGGCGGCGAAGGCCCGCGCGGTGGCGGCGAGTTCGGCGGTGGGCACGACCCGGGTGGCCAGGCCGAGGCCGAGCGCCTCGTCCGACTTCACCGTGCGGGGCAGCATCAGCAGTTCGGTGGCGCGGGCGTGGCCGACCAGCCGCGGCAGCGTCCAGGAGACGCCCGAGTCGGCGGTCAGCGCGACGCCGACGAAGGAGGTGTTGAAGCCGGCGGTGTCGGCGACGATCCGGAAGTCGCAGGCGAAGGCCAGCCCGGCGCCCGCGCCGGCCGCCACGCCGTTCACCGCGGCCACCGTCGGCTTGGCCATCCCGGCGAGCGCCCGCAGCAGCGGGTTGTAGTGCTCGGAGACGGTCTTCAGCGCGCCCTCGCCGGTCTCCTCGGCCCGCTTGAGCAGGCCCAGGTGCTCCTTGAGGTCCTGCCCGACGCAGAACGCCTTGTCACCCGCGCCGGTGAGCAGCACCGCCCGCACCGCCGGGTCCTCGGCCGCCTGCACGACGGTGTCCCGCAGCGCCACCTTGGTGGCCACGTCGAGGGCGTTCATCGCCTCCGGACGGTTGATGGTGATGACGGCCAGGCCGCCGTCGAGCTCGTACAGCACGGAGTCGGACATCGGGTGAGGGCTCCCTGGTCGTGGTGGGTGGCGGGGTGCCGCAGCCCGCGGCCGCGGCGGTGGACTCAGCATGACGGAGCACGGGGCCGGCTGGGGAGTGTGAGGTACCGCACCTTCGAATGTTGCGCCGAACGCCGTCGAAATGGGGTTTTGGGCAGGTGATCGGTCGGTTTGGGCGGGTGCGGCCACGGTTGCGCGGAGAGTGATGTTGGTCATCGGGGTGCGGGATGCGGGATAATGGCTTCCGATCAATGCGTTCGATACCGGTGGTGGACGGACCCCCGGTACGTAGCTGAGCGGTTGCAGGAAGGGGAACGAGCATGGCGGCCATGAAGCCGCGGACGGGTGACGGCCCGCTCGAGGTCACCAAAGAGGGGCGGGGCATCATCATGCGAGTTCCGCTCGAGGGCGGCGGTCGCCTGGTGGTGGAGCTGACGCCCGATGAGGCGGATGCCCTGGGCGAGGCCCTGAAGAAGGCCTGCGGCTGACGCAGCGGGTGCTCCCCTCATCTCCTGGAGATGCCGACAGGGCCCGGATTCGAGCGAGAATCCGGGCCCTGTGCCGTGCCCGGACGGCGCTGCGCACCCGGACGGCCCGTCAGTGCCCTGCTCAGCGCTTGACGGCGCAGAGCAGGCCGTCGCTGACCGGCAGCAGCGCGGGCAGCAGCCGGTCGCTCTCCCGGACGTCCCGGACGAGCTCGCGCACCGCATGGGTCTGCGGGTCGTCCAGGTCGGGCTCGGCCAGCCGGCCCTCCTGGAAGACGCCCTCGAAGCAGACGATGCCGCCCGGCCGCAGCAGCCGCAACGATTCTGCGAGGTAGGCGCGGGACTCGGCCGGATCGCCGTCGCAGAACACCAGGTCGTACTGGCCGTCCGCGAGCCGCGGCAGCACGTCCAGCGCCCGGCCCGGGATGAACCGGGCCCGGTTGGGCGCGAACCCCGCGGCCAGGTACGCCTCCCGCGCGCACTGCTGGCGGACCGGCTCGGTGTCGACGGTCGTCAGTACGCCGTCCGGCCGCATCCCGCGCAGCAGGTAGACCCCCGAGACGCCGGTGCCGGTGCCGATCTCGGCCACCGACTTGGCGTCCAGAGCCGCCGCGAGCAGCCGCAGGAAGGCGCCGCCGCTCGGCCCGATCGCGCGTATCCCGGCGCGCGCCGACTGCGCCCGGGCGTAGGTCAGCACCGCGTCCTCGCCGACATAGGTGTCGGCGAGAGCCGCCCGCTCGGGCCCGAACTCGGTGATGGCTGCCTCTCCGGAGCGCCTGATGCCGACCCGATGTCGACATTTTTCAGCCACAGATTACTGGCCGACCGGGAACCGCGTTCGGCGGCGGGCCGTTGTTGGGAACAGGACTTGGCGATCGGGGTACGCACGACGCCCCCGCAGCGGCCCGGCCGGGCAGCGGGCGGAGGGGGGAGTGCACTTTATCCGGATCTGACGGGCGAGGTGGATATGGTGGTGGCCCTGCTGGGCAGAAGAGCCGACCGAGGAGGTGTGGCCGAGGGCGACGTCCCCGTGCAGCGCGATCCCCGCGATCCCCGCGGCACCTCGTCGGCCCGTACGCCGAAGCCCGTGATGAACCAGCCCGCGCACTCCCCCCTGGACGCAAACACCGCGGCGGACGAGACGGCCGAGCCGGCCGCGCTCGCCACCTTCGCCGAGGGCCCCGACGCGCAGAGCTGGACGCCGCCGACCTGGGAGGAGATCGTCGAGGCGCACAGCGCCCGCGTCTACCGCCTGGCCTACCGGCTGACGGGCAATCAGCACGACGCCGAGGACCTCACGCAGGAGGTCTTCGTCCGGGTCTTCCGCTCGCTCTCCACCTACACCCCCGGCACCTTCGAGGGCTGGCTGCACCGCATCACCACCAACCTCTTCCTGGACATGGTGCGCCGGCGCCAGCGGATCCGCTTCGACGCCCTCGCCGAGGACGCCGCCGAGCGCCTGCCCAGCCGCGAGCCCAGCCCCGCCCAGCACTTCAGCGACACCCACTTCGACGCCGACGTCCAGCAGGCGCTCGACACCCTCGCCCCCGAGTTCCGCGCCGCCGTGGTGCTGTGCGACATCGAGGGCCTCTCCTACGAGGAGATCGCGGCCACCCTCGGGGTCAAGCTCGGCACCGTGCGCAGCCGCATCCACCGCGGCCGCTCGCACCTGCGCGCCGCCCTCAAGCACCGCGCGCCCAATGCCGCCCCCGGGCGGCTGCGCCGCGGCGGCTCCGCGGAGCCCGTCGTGGTCGGCGCCGACCCCGGCCCGGCCGGCGGCCTCGACCGGAGGGGCTCATGACCGGCGGCGGGCCCGTGGGCGGGCACTTCGACGAAGGCCGCTCCCGGCGCGGGCCCTCCTGGGCACAGCTCGGCCGGCGCGGCGACCACACCCAGGGCCAGGACAGGCCGGTGGAGCGGGCCGCCGCCGAGGCGCCCGAGATGCGCGCCGTCGCCGTCCGCCCCGCCGAGCCCGCGGACGAGCACCATCTCGGCGACCGCCTCTCCGCCTACCTCGACGGCGAGCTCGGCCACGACTCGCGCGAACGCGTCCAGGCCCACCTCGCCACCTGCGCCGACTGCCTCGCCGAGGCCGACGAGGGCCGCGCGGTCAAGCACCTGCTGACCCGCACCGACACCCCCGGACCGTCCTCGATGCTGATGGCGCGGCTGCTCGCGGTCGCCGCCCACCCCGACGACGAGCAGGACGGCGGCCCCGGCACCGGCCCGGCCGTGCAGGCCGCGCCGGGCACCTTCGGCGGCAGCCGGCTCACCGGCGGCTCCTTCGGCCGCGGCGCAGGCTCCCTGTTCGGCACCGGCGCACTCGGCGCCGACTCCCCGATCCCCGGCGTCGACCCGCGGGCCGGGCGCCCGTCGCTGCCCACCCCCGGCAACAGGCTGTCCCTGGTGCCGTCCGCGGCACGCCCCGCCGCCGCACTGCGCAGCCTCACCGAGCCCCGCGGCCGCCGCCCTGCGGCGCCCTTCCGGGGCCGCCCGGCCGCCATGCCCGAGCCGGTCGCCGCCGCGGCCCGCGCGGCCGCACCGTTCGGCCGCCGCTTCGTGTTCGCCGCAGCCGGCGCCTTCTCGGTGGCCGCCGTCACCCTGGCCGGTGTGGGCAGCCCCTCGGCCGTCGGCGGCGAGGAGCAGCACGGCACCCGGGTCAGCCCGGTCAGCGGCCCCGGCGGCGGCGCCGTCCCGGTCAACGCCCAGCTCCCCGCGGACTTCCCGATGGTCCCGATGGTGGCCTCGGCCCCGCCCGACACCGTGCCCCGGCCGGACGCCTCCGCCCACGGGGTGACCCCGCTCGGCCCGCACAACCTGCTCCGTTAGGACGCAAGCGCCCGGCCGCCGGGTGGTCTGGACCGCATTCCGCAGGTGGCGGGGTCACAGACCGGCCGGCGGCCATTACCCTGGTGGCGACGGCTGCCGCCGAGCTCGTCGGGTTGGTCCATCAGGAGCTGGGAGCGTACGTGTTCAGTGACATAGGCCCACTGGAGGTCGTCGCGCTGGCCGTCATGGCCATCGTGATCTTCGGGCCGGACAAGCTTCCGAAGCTCATCCAGGACACCATGGGCTTCGTCCGCAAGGTCCGGTCGTTCGCGGACAGCGCCAAGGAGGACATCCGCAGCGAGCTCGGCCCGGAGTTCAAGGACTTCGAGTTCACCGACCTGCACCCGAAGACGTTCGTCCGCAAGCAGCTGATGGGCGGCGACGAGGACCCGCTGGGCTTCAAGGAGCTCAAGGACGGCCTCGACATCAAGTCCGTCCTCAACGACGAGCCCCCGGCCCGGGTGGCCGGTGCCGCGAACCTCACCAAGACCGCGCCCGCCGAGGCCGGTGCGCCGCTCGCCGCCGACGAGCGCCCTCCGTTCGACCTGGACGCCACCTGAGGCGGCCGAGCGCCGCCGCGACCCCCCTGCGCCCCGCCCGGTCTGCTCACCGGGCGGGGCGCAGCCGCGTCCGCCGCTATGGTGTTCAGGTTGACCGCACGGCAGTTCCGTTGTGCCGTCGGTCACGCCGCGACGTGTCGGGGGCCCGACCGCACCCGGCCGACGCGCCCGGTGCGCCACCATGGAACGCCGCCGCAGGACACAGGTGAACGGAGGAGGCCGGCGATGGACGTGACGAGCCGAGCGGGTGAGACGGTCGCCCCGGGCGGCCGCGCGGCGCCCGTGGTGGGCGCCCAGGCCGGCCCCGCCGACCCGCTGGCGCCCTACCTGGAGGCGGACTTCCCCTGGTACGGCCTCGACGAGGGCTGGACGGGCCGCCGCTGGCTCTCCCCGGCCAGCGCCGGCCGCGCAGGCCAGGGCGCAGGCACCGACTACGGCTCGCTCGGCCACGGCGACGAGCCGGCCAGGCCGTACGAGTCCCGCGAGGCCGGCCGCTTCGCCGTGGTGGTGACCGTCGCCCGCCGCCCCGGCCGCCGCAGCGCCGACAACACCGGCATGCTGGAGGCCACCTCGGCCTCCTCCGCCGCCTGGCTGGCCGGCTCCGGCCTGATCGCCACCGTGCCCCCGGGCCAGCTCGACCGCTCGCTCCGCCAGGACTGGCTGGACCAGCAGACGGCGCTCGCCTGGGACCTCGCCGACGACCTGGAGGGCCCCGGCTGGTCCCCGCTCACCCTCCCGGTGAACGGCCTCCCGCAGCCCTTCCGCTACCGCGAGTCCGAGTACGGCTGGGTCCTGGCCGGCGAGGCCCCCGGCGTCCTCCTCGGCGCCTACGGCCGCGGCGTGAGCGCCTACGGCGTCGGCTTCACCGCCCTCCCCGACCTCACCGCCTACAACGGCCGCTGAAGCCGGCCCGGCAAGCCACAGAAGGGGCGCAAGGAACCGCGCGCAGCGGGAGAGCACGCGCCGTGCCCATCCGTTTCGCGCAGTTCCCCGCGCCCCTCTGTGGCTTGCGGTTCGCTAGAACTTGTTCTTCGGGGTGAGGCCCAGGGAGAGGCCGGAGAGGCCGCGCTGGCGGCCGCCGAGCTTGCCGGCGACGGAGCGGAGTGCGACGCCCGCGGGGGACTCGGGTGCGGCCAGGACGACCGGGCGGCCGTCGTCGCCGCCCTCGCGGAGCCGGACGTCGATCGGGATCGAGCCGAGCACCGGCACGGTGGCGCCGACGGTCCGGGTGAGGGCGTCCGCGACGGTCTGGCCGCCGCCGGTGCCGAAGACGTCGATCATCTCGTCGCAGTGCGGGCAGGGCATGCCCGACATGTTCTCGATGACGCCGACGATCTTCTGGTGGGTCTGCAGCGCGATGGTGCCGGCCCGCTCGGCGACCTCGGCGGCCGCCATCTGCGGGGTGGTGACGATGAGGATCTCGGCGTTGGGGACGAGCTGCGCGACCGAGATGGCGATGTCGCCGGTGCCCGGCGGCAGGTCCAGCAGCAGGACGTCGAGGTCGCCCCAGTAGACGTCCGCGAGGAACTGCTGCAGGGCACGGTGCAGCATGGGCCCGCGCCAGACGACCGGTGCGTTGCCGGGGGTGAACATGCCGATGGAGATGACCTTCACGCCGTTCGCCGACGGCGGCATGATCATGTCCTGGACCTGGGTGGGCCGGCCCTCGACGCCCAGCATCCGCGGCACGCTGTGGCCGTAGATGTCGGCGTCGACGACGGCGACCTTGAGGCCGTCCGCGGCCATCGCGGCCGCCAGGTTGACGGTGACCGAGGACTTGCCGACGCCGCCCTTGCCGGAGGCGACCGCGTAGACGCGGGTCAGCGTGCCGGGCTTGGCGAACGGGATCTCGCGCTCGGGGGCGCCGCCGCGCAGCAGCTGGGAGAGCTCCTTGCGCTGCTCGTCGCTCATGACGTCGAGCTCGACCTCGACACCGGTCACGCCGGGGACCTTGGAGACGGCGCCGACGACCCGCTGGGTGATCGTCTCGCGCATGGGACAGCCGGAGACGGTGAGGTACACGCCGACCCTCACCGCGCCGCCCTCGGCGATCTCGACGGATTTCACCATGCCGATCTCGGTGATCGGGCGGTTGATCTCCGGGTCGTGGACGGTCGCCAGCGCCTTGCGGACGGACTCCTCCGTCACCCCGGCGGCAATCTCGGTCTCGTTGGCCATGCCTTGATGGTACGGCGCCGGGGGCGGCCCCCGACTCGCCGGTAGCGTGCCGCCGGTCACACGGGGCCGCGGCCGGTCCGGCGCCCCGCGGGCCCGCAGTCACACCAGGTCGCGGCTCTCCCGCCGGTCGTCCAGCTCCTTGAGCAGCGCGACGAGCTCGGAGCGCACGAAGTCGCGGGTGGCGACCTCGCCGAGGCCCTGCCGGAGCGCGGCGACCTCGCGGGTCAGGTACTCGGTGTCGGCGATGTTGCGGTCGCTGCGGGCGCGGTCCTGCTCCATGTTGACGCGGTCCCGGTCGTCCTGCCGGTTCTGGGCGAGCAGGATCAGCGGCGCCGCGTACGAGGCCTGCAGGGAGAGCATCAGGGTGAGGAAGATGAAGGGGTACTCGTCGAAGCGGACGGTCGCGGGCAGCAGGGTGTTCCACACCACCCAGGCGACGATGACGACGGACATCCAGACGATGAACCGGCCGGTGCCGAGGAAGCGGGCGATCCGCTCGGAGAGCTTGCCGAAGGCCTCCGGGTCGTAGGTCGGCATCGGGATGAGGGCGCGGCGGCCGGTGCGCGGCTGGTCGAGCCGGCTGCGTCCGGCGGTGCCCTCGGGCCGCTGCGGGCGGACGCCCTCGCGGGCGCGCAGCTCGCGCAGCTGCCGCAGTTCCCGCAGTTCGCCCTGGATGCGCAGGCGCGGGATGTCGTCGCGGCGGCTCTTGCGGTCATCCATGGACGGTCTCGCTCTCGGCGCCCAGCAGGGATGCCTCGCGCCAGTCCTCCGGCAGCAGGTGGTCGAGGACGTCGTCGACGGTGACGGCGCCCAGCAGGTGGTCGGCCTCGTCGACGACCGGGGCGGCCACCAGGTTGTAGGCGGCCAGGTAGCTGGTGACCAGCGGCAGCGGGGTGTCCGGCGGCAGCGGGTCGAGGTCGTCGTCGACCAGCGAGCCCACGAGCGTGAACGGGGGCTCGCGCAGCAGCCGCTGGAAGTGCACGGTGCCCAGGTACTTGCCGGTCGGGGTCTCGTTGGGCGGGCGGCAGACGTAGACCTGGGCGGCGAGGGCGGGCTTGTTCTCGGCGATCCGGACGCGGGCCAGCGCCTCGGCGACGGTGGCGTCCGGCTCCAGCACGATCGGCTCGGTGGTCATCAGGCCGCCGGCGGTGTCCTCCTCGTAGGAGAGCAGGCGGCGCACCGAGGCGGCGTCCTCGGGCTCCATCAGGCGCAGCAGCCGCTCGGCGTCCTCCTCGGGCAGGTCGGAGAGCAGGTCGGCGGCGTCGTCCGGGTCCATCGCCTCCAGGACGTCGGCGGCGCGCTCCTCCTTGAGCTTGCCGATGATCTCGACCTGGTCGTCCTCGGGGAGCTCCTCCAGCACGTCGGCGAGCCGGTCGTCGTCGAGGGCGGCGGCGACCTCGGCGCGGCGCTTGGCGGAGAGGTGGTGCATGACGTTGGCGAGGTCGGCGGGGCGGAGCTGCTCGAAGGTGGCGAGCAGGTTGGCGGCGCCCTGCCCCTCCTCGGTGAGCGAGAAGCCGGTGAGCTCGGACCAGTCGAGGGTGAGCGTCTCGCCGCGGGCCTTGCGCAGCCGCGAGACCCGGCCGGTCTGGACGAAGACCTTGCGGACCTCCCACTCGCGGACCCGGGTCTGCACCATGGCGACGTCGAGGACGGTGACCTCCTCGGCGGTCTTCGTCCGGACGACGGTGCGGTCGAGGAGCTCGGCGAGGACGAGGGTCTCGGAAGGACGCTGCTCGAAGCGGCGCAGGTTGATCACGCCGGTGGTGAGCACCTGGCCGGACTCCAGGCTGGTGACCCGGGTCATCGGCAGGAAGGTCCGGCGGCGGCCGATCACCTCGACGACCAGGCCGAGCACGCGGGGCGGGCGGCCGCCGATGCGCAGTGAGACGACCACGTCGCGGACGCGGCCCACCTGGTCGCCGTTGGGGTCGAAGACGGCGAGGCCGGAGAGGTGCGAGATGAAGACCCGGCTGCCTGCGCCTGCCATCGGGCTCCCCTTCTCTCTCCGGGCGGCCCGCTGGGTGCCGGGCCGGCGTTCGCGCGGGGCCGCGGTGGTTCCGGCGGCCGTTCGCGCCGTCGCCTGCACGGGCACGCCCCGCGTGCGCGGGTACGTCCGGCGCGTCCTCCGGCGCCAAGGCTACCTGCGGCAGTGGGCCGCAGCCCGCCGGTGGCCCGGCCTGCGGGCCCGGCGCGTCCGGCCGAGTGTGCGGCCCGAGCCGTGATCCGGACGGCAACCCGCATCCGAATCGCGCGGTTCTCCCCCGGCCTTCGGCCGGGAGGTGCCCCACGTGCCCCTGCCCCGACCACCCGCCGACCGGGCGGGTCAGCCCTTGCGGCGCTTCAGGAGGAGCTTGGGGAGGCCGGCCGGGATCGGGCGGCGGGTGGTGGCGGCGGTGGGCATCGGCTCGGCGGCGTGCGAGCCGTCCGGCATGGCGCCGGGGCGTTCGGCGAGCGGGCCGGTCGGCTCCAGCCGCAGGACGCGGCACTCGCGGGCCCAGCGGTCGCCGATGGTGTCGGTGTCGGGGGCGTTCAGACGCTTGCCCTTGAGCTCCTCGACGGCGCCCTGCCAGGCCTCGCTGTGCGGGGGGAGCTCGGTCACGGAGGCCGTCCAGCCGGTGAGCCGGCCGCCCTTGTCCTTGCTGCGGACGGTGACCACCGCGGTCGAGCCGGCCACCAGGCCGTGCAGCGGCTGCTCGGCGCCGTCGCCGATCACCACCACCGCGCCGTCGTGCCAGGCGTGCCACAGCGCCCGGCCGTGCGGGCTGCCGTCCGCCCGGACCCAGAGCAGGCCGGACTTCTTTGCCGCCTCCTCCAGCAGGGCGCGGTCCAGGAAGTCCTCGGCGGTGGTCGTCGTACGCTCCATGGCCCACAGCGTACGGCCTGGCGGCCCGTCGGCCGGAGGGCTGTCCGTCCTTCGTCCCACAGCCCGGGACGACAGTGCCATGGTGGCATTTGAGGCCTTACGGTAGTGCGGTCCGGACCCTCACCGCCCCGAAGGAGAACCGTGCCCGCCCGGCCCGCCGCCACCGCCCCCACGGAGCTGCACCCCGCTCCCGCACCGGGCCGGCCCGCCCTGCCCCGGACGGACCTGTTCCTGCTCGCCGTCTCCATCGCGGGCATCTCGCTCTCCGCCCCGCTGATCAGCGCCACCGCCGCCCCGCCGCTGGCCATCGCCTTCTGGCGGAACGCCATGTCGGTGGGCGTGCTCGGCCCGTACGCGCTGCTGCGGCACCGGGCGGAGCTGCGCGGCATCGGCCGGCGGGCGCTGCTGCTGGCGGTGGCGGCCGGCCTGCTGCTCGCGGTGCACTTCGCGCTGTGGATGCCCAGCCTGCGGATGACCTCGGTGGCCTCGGCGACCGCACTGGTCACCACCACCCCGCTGTGGACGATCCTGCTGCTGCGGCTGATGGGGGAGCGGGCGCCGCGGCTGGTGCGGATCGGCGTGGCGGTCGCCTTCGCGGGGGTACTGGTGCTCACCGGCGTCGACCTGTCGCTCTCCCCGCGGGCACTGCTCGGGGACGCGCTGGCGCTCGGCGCGGGCGCGGCGGCCGCCGGGTACGTGCTGCTCGGCGCAGAGGTCCGGCGGACCGTCAGCACCACCGCCTACACCCTGGTCTGCTACACCACGACGGCGGTCGCCCTGCTGGGCGTCTGCCTGGCGGCCGGCACACCGCTGTCCGGCTGGCCGACCGGGGTGTGGTGGCAGATCGTGCTGCTGATGGTGGCCGCCCAGCTGCTCGGGCACTCGCTGAGCAACCGGGTGGTCCGCACCCTGGGCCCCTCGGTCACCTCGACGGCGATCCTGCTGGAGACCCCGGGTGCGGCACTGATCGCGGCCGTCTGGCTCGGCCAGTGGCCGCCGGCGGCCGCGTACCCGGCGGTCGGCCTGATCCTGCTGGGGCTGGTGCTGGTCGCCCGGGGCGGCCGGGACGACCGCGGCTGACCGGGCGTCAGAGCCACCCGTTGCGCCGGAAGCCCCGGTACATGGCGACGCAGATCACCACGACGCTGCCCAGCACCAGCGGGTAGCCGTACTTGTGGTGCAGCTCCGGCATGTAGTCGAAGTTCATGCCGTAGATGCCGGTGATCATGGTCGGCACCGCGAAGATCGCCGCCCAGGCGGTGATCTTGCGCATGTCCTCGTTCTGCGCGACCGACACCTGCGCCAGGTTGGCCTGGAGCAGCGAGTTCAGCAGCTCGTCGAAGCCGTGCACCTGCTCGGTGACCCGGGCCAGGTGGTCGGCGACGTCCCGGAAGTACTTCTGGATGTCCGGGTCGATCAGCCGCTGGATCGGCTCGGAGAGCAGCTGCATCGGACGCAGCAGCGGCGCCACCGCGCGCTTGAACTCCAGCACCTCGCGCTTGAGCTGGTACACCCGGCCGACGTCGGCGCCGCGGCCGGCCTTGCCCGCGAAGACGTCGAACTCGACCTCGTCCACGTCGGTCTGCAGCCGCTCGGCGACCAGCAGGTAGTTGTCCACCACGTGGTCGGCGATGGCGTGCAGCACCGCGGACGGGCCCTTGGCGAGCAGGCCGGAGCCGTCCGCGTCGGCCTCCAGCCGGTGCCGCAGCTCCTTCAGCGAGCTGTGGCCGCCGTGCCGGACGGTGATGACGAAGTCCTGGCCGACGAAGACCATGAGCTCGCCCGTCTCCACGACCTCGCTGGTCGGGGTGAGCTGGTCGTGCTCCACGTAGCGGATGGTCTTGAAGACCGCGAACAGCACGTCGTCGTACCGCTCGACCTTGGGCCGCTGGTGCGCGTGCACCGCGTCCTCGACGGCCAGCGGGTGCAGGCCGAAGCGCTGGGCGATGCCCTCGAACTCGGCCTCGGTGGGCTCGTGCAGGCCGATCCAGCTGAACGAGCCGGCGTCCTGCTGGCGGCACAGCTTGACCCGGGCGACGGCCTCGCGCGGGCTGCAGCTCTCGCCGACCCGCTTGCCGTCCTGGTAGACCGCGCAGTCGACCACGGCCGACGGGGCGTGGCCCGGGCGGAGGGAGTCGAAGGAGGTGTCGCGACGGCGGTGCGGGCGGACGGCCGCACGCAGGTTGTTGATCATCGACATGGCAGGCTCCTGAGGCAGGAACCGCCGCACGGCAGGCGGTGGCGGCCGTGGTGCGACGGCGAGGAACACCGATGGACGTGCCGGGCTGCAACAGGCGCTCACCAAGAACCCGCCAAGAAACGGGAAAGACTTCGGTTTGGGCGCCTCGGCTCCCGGGAAGGTGCTCTCCCGGCCGGGTGTGACGCCGCCTCAACTACCTCGTCAGGGGTGGGTGCGGCGGAGAAGGACAGGCCGGGCAGAGCTGCCGGTACTGCATGGTCGGCTGGTATCCACCGCAACCACCTCCTTCATGCCGCGGCCCCGGGGCTTAGCATCCCCGGTAGCCAGCCGCCCACACTAACAGTTATCGGTGTGCCGCCGCTGGGGTGTGCGCGAAGCGACGACGCCCCGGGCGCTAAGGTCGCGTGCATGGCCCATGAATTCCCGATGTTCGGCGACTTCTCCGACCACTCCGGCGGCTCCGCGGAACTCTCCCGCACGGCCGTGCTGGCGGCCGTCGAGGCGCGGCTGCTCACCACCTTCGGCGAGAGCACCGGCCGGGCCTCGGTCACCTTCCTCGGCACCGAGCGGATCGAGGTGCTGCGCTTCGGCCCGGACGCCGAAGGACTCGTCCGCTACGCCACCCTCGGCATGGCCGCGAGCCCGATGGCGGACCCCACCGCGGCGGTCGCCGACCCGGTCCGCGGACCGCGTGCCGAACTGGTGCTCACCGTCCGCGGAGGGCGCGACGACGTGCTCCGCACGCTGGCCACCTTCGCCGCGACGCCGCAGGTCGAGGGCCTGGTGGTGGCCCCCGGCGGCTCGCTCGACCTGGGCTCGCCGCTGTGGGAGGGCGCGCCCTTCACCTCCGTCCTGGTGGCCGAACCGGGCGGCCTGGTCGAGGACGTGGAACTCGCCGAACCGGCCGAGCCGGTCCGCTTCCTGCCGCTGCTGCCGATGACCCCGAACGAGGCCGGGCACAAGCGCGTGCACGGCGCCGCCGAGCTCCAGGAGCGGTGGCTGCGGCACGGCACCGACCTGCGCGACCCGAACCGCCGGGCCGTCCCGCTCGACTGACCGGGGCCCGGCCGACGGGCGGTCAGGTGCAGGACCCGACGAACGCGAGGACGCCGTTCGCCGACAGCAGCGGGCCCGGCCGGCGTGTGATGAGAACCACACCGCCGCCCTTGGGCGTGTCCTGCGTCCGGGCCGGATCCCCGATCGTGGAATCGGCCCCCGGCCGGTGCTGCGTCAGCCCTTGATCGGCACCGCGCCGGTCGCCTGGCCGACCAGCTGCTCGTACGCGGCCGGGTCGGTGGTGTACTCGCCGAGCCGGACGGTCTTGCGGTGCCCGTGGTAGTCGCTGGACCCGGTGGTGAACAGCCCGAGTTCGCCCGCCAGGCCGCGCAGGTGGGCCCGGGCCGCCTCGTCGTGGTCGGTGTGGTCGACCTCCAGGCCGCCCAGCCCCGCCGCGGCCAGGTCGGCGATCACCCGGTCGGAGACCGTGCGGCCGCGCTTGACCGCGCCCGGGTGCGCGAACACCGGCACCCCGCCCGCCGCGCGGACCAGCCGCACGGCGGTGACCGGGTCGGTCTCGTGCTTGCGGACGTCCGCCCGGCCGCCGTTCGCCAGCCACTCGGCGGTGAACGCGTCGGAGACGGTCTCCACCACGCCCGCCTCGACCAGGGCGCTGGCGATGTGCGGGCGGCCCACCGAGCCGGCCCCCGCGATCCGCTCCACCTGCTCCCAGCTGATCGGCGCACCCAGCTCGCGGCAGCGCTCGACGATCGCCCGGCCGCGCCGGAAGCGGTCGGTGCGGACCAGCTCCCGCTCGGCGGCGAAGGCGGGCTCGGCCGGGTCGAAGAGGTACGCCAGCAGGTGCATGCTGATGCCGTCGACGTGGCAGGAGAGTTCGGCCCCCGGGACCAGGGTCAGGCCGGTGCCGTGCACGGCCTCCGCCGCCTCGGCGTGCCCGGAGACCGTGTCGTGGTCGGTCAGCGCGACGACGTCCAGGCCGGCCGCGACGGCCGCCGCGACCAGCTCGGCCGGGCTGTCGGTGCCGTCGGAGGCGTTGCTGTGGGCGTGCAGGTCGATGCGCACGGGAGGGGCTCCAGGGGCCGGTGGGGGCTGCTGCTGGCCCGACCCAGCCTAGTGCGGGCACGGCCGGTGCCGGGGCCCGGGCCGGAAACCGGCTGCGGCGGTACGGCCTCGGCGGTCGGCCCGGCGGCTCAGCCCAGCAGGCGGGGGGTCAGCGCACCGCAGGGCAGCAGGCCCAGCTCCGCCCCGGCGTCCCGGAGGTCGGTGAGCACCAGCTCGTCGTGCATCAGCAGCGCCGACTGCTCGGGCCAGGCGATCGCCCACAGCCAGAGCCCGCGGGCCTCGCCGACGTACACCGCGCGGTCCACCGGGGCGTCCGGCACGTGGAACATCGGGGTGGGGCGGCCGGCCGCCATCAGCTTGGCGTCGGCCGGCTTGTAGAGGGAGACCGTCTCGCCCGGGTCGGGCCCGTCCAGGCCGGCGTAGCGGGCGCCGAGGCCGACGCCGAGCTCCTCCGCGACGAGCACCAGCTCGCCGAAACCGCCCAGCGGGGCCGGGCCGGCGCAGGCGACGGCCGTTGCGCGGGCGCCCGAGAGGTCGTCACCGACGTGTGCGATACCGGTGAAGAGCCAGCCGACCGGCAGCGGCCACGGCAGCCAGACCGGCACCTGGGAGCGGGCCACGGCGACGTTCAGGGCCTCGACACTGGGCGGCAGCACCGGCTGCATCGGGTGGACCGCACCGTGCTGGTCGCACTGCCAGGTGTCGGAGAAGAGACCGGGGGCGCGGACCCGACCGGCGCACCTCGGGCAGCTAGGCTCGCCCCTCATAGCCGACAACGCTCCTCCCTCCGGACCGCCGCGTCAAGGACGATCACCCGTACGGGGTGCCTCGCGTCGGGGCGCGCGGCCCCGTTGGGAAATGTCCCGTCCCGGGCGGCGGCAAACGTCACGCTGGTCGCACCGGGTGCCACCCGGACGCACTGACGCCCCGTCGTCCTCTCGCGGGGTGACGGGGCGTCAGCGGGGTTCCGGAACGCCGGGCGCGGCCGGGGCCGGCCCGCCGCCGCTCACACGTTCTTGCACGGCCGGATGTACAGGCGCTCGCCGGTCGCGGCGGCATCCTTCACGTACTGGCCGACGGTGTCGGCGTCGACGATCAGTCGGTCGGTGGCGACACCGGAGGCGTCGTCCAGTCGGAGGATCTCGAAACGCATGGGCCTCTCCCTTCCCGGCCGCCGGGGCGGCTGTGGCGGGCCGCCGACCACGGGGTCGGCGACCGGCTCCTGCTGGGTCTGTCGTCCGGCGGCTGCTGCTACCCGCATCGTCCCCCCTCGCGCGTCGGGCGGCCTGTGCTGCCGAGAGGCGACAGCGCCTCATGGATCCACAGTGCCGGAGTGCTGATTCCTGGCGGTTGCCCGTCCGTAAAGTCCCGGTTTCGTCGCATACCGCCGACGGGGGAAACAGGGGTGCAGGGGTGATGATTCCCGGACAGACTCAAATATTACCCGACCTAAAGAAATCTGTCCCGCGATTTTGCCGGGCAGGGCCGGGCGCGGGCAGGGCAGCAGGCCGGGCCGGCGAAGCGCGAGGGCCCCGTCCCGGCAGCGGGACGGGCCCTCCGGGCGCGGCGGGATCAGCCCCAGAAGGCGGCCAGGGCGGCGGCCGTCACGGCGGGCTGCTCGGCGTTGGGGGAGTGCCCGGCGTCCGGCACCACCACGTGCGGGGCCTCCAGCCGGCGGGCCATCGCGGCCTGCTCCTCCACCGGCCACGCGTAGTCGCGCACCCCCGAGACCACCTGTACCGGCAGCCGTACGGAGGCCAGCTCGGCGACCCGGTCCGGGGCGGCCACCAGGTGCTCGCCCATCGCGGTGAGCGCCTGCGGCACGTTCGCCACCCACCGGCGGTGCAGGAACTCCGCGATCTCCGGCAGCGGCGCCGGGCCCGCCCCGCTGCCCTCCTCCATCTGCTTCATGACCTGCCAGATCGCCTCCAGGTCCATCGCCGGGAGGGCGTCCAGCAGTAGCTTGGTCCGGGCCGCCTCGGCCGGGTCGATCGCCCCCGGGCCGGTGGCCAGCAGGGTCAGCGAGCGCCACGGCAGCGGCCCGCGGACGGCCAGCACGGCCTCGCGCGCCACCTGTCCGCCGAACGAGTGACCGAGCAGGTGCAGCGGCCCCCGGTCGACGAGCGCCGCCGACATCGCCAGGACGTCCTCGGCCAGCTCGCCGATCCGGTACGCCTCCGGGTCCGCCGGACCGCCGGTCTCGTACTGGCCGCGCTGGTCGACGGCGGCCACCCGGTACCCGGCCGCGGCCAGCGGCGCGAGCAGCCCGATGAAGTCCTCCTTGCTGCCGGTGAACCCGGGGACGAGCAGGGCCGTGCCCCGCACCGGCCCGTCCGGCTCGGCCAGCAGGGCGGCGAACCCGCCGCGCGCGGTGGCCAGGTGCAGCGCACGGGCGCAGCCGGGCAGGGTCAGGAACGGCGGGGTGCTCATCGCGGGGGGCTCCAGGCGGCGCGAGGGGATCGTGCTCCCGAGCTTAGGCCGTGCCTTGCGGATCTTGTCGGACCGTGCCGCGGCGTCCGGGTGCGTGCCCGGGCCCGGAAACGCCGGAGGGCGGGCCCGGGTCGTTGCGACCGGGCCCGCCCTCCGCGGGTGCTCAGCCCTCCTGGACGACCTCGGCGGTCGCGGTGGAGCGGCGGGTGCGGGTCCGGCGGCGCGGGGCGGCCTCGGCGTCCGCCGCCGCCTCGGGGGCGGTGGCGGCGGCCTCGGTGCCCTCGGCCGCGGCCTTGGCGCGGGTGCGCCGGCGCGGGGCCGGGGTGGTCGCCCTGGCCTCGGTGCCCTCGGTCTCCGCCGCGGGCTTGGCGGCCGCGGTGGAGCGGGTGCGGCGGCGCGGCGCCGGGATGGTCTCGGCGGCCGGCTCGGCCGCGGCCGGTGCCTCCGTGGTCTCGACCACCGCGGTGGCGGCCTCGGCGGCGCCGGCACTGCTGCGGGTGCGGCGGCGACGGCGCCGCGTGGCGGCCTCGCCGTCGCCCTCGGCCGGGGCCGCGGGGGCCTCGGCAGCGGTGTCCGCGGTGGCGGCCTCGGCCTCGGCGCTCGCCCCGCCGCGGGTGCGGCGGCGCTCACGGGTGCGGCGCGGGCGCTCGGCCGGCTCGGACTCGGCGGCCTGGCCGCGTCCGCCACGCCCGCCGCGGGTGCGGGCGCCGCGTCCGCCGGTCTCGCCGAGGTCCTCGACCTCCTCCGCGTCCAGGCCGGCGCGGGTGCGCTCGGAGCGCGGCAGGACGCCCTTGGTGCCGGGGGCGATGCGCAGCAGCTCGTACAGGTGGGCCGAGGTGGAGTAGGTCTCCTCCGGCTCGTTGAACGGCAGGTCCAGCGCCTTGTTGATCAGCTGCCAGCGCGGGATGTCGTCCCAGTCGACCAGGGTCACCGCGGTGCCGGAGGCGCCGGCGCGGCCGGTGCGGCCGATCCGGTGCAGGTAGGTCTTCTCGTCCTCGGGGCACTGGTAGTTGATGACGTGGGTGACGCCCTCGACGTCGATGCCGCGGGCGGCGACGTCGGTGCAGACCAGCACGTCGACCTTGCCGTTGCGGAAGGCCCGCAGGGCCTGCTCGCGGGCGCCCTGGCCGAGGTCGCCGTGGACGGCGCCGGCCGCGAAGCCGCGCTTGGTCAGCTGCTCGGAGACGTCGGCGGCGGTGCGCTTGGTGCGGCAGAAGATCATCGCCAGCCCGCGGCCCTCGGCCTGCAGGATGCGCGAGACCATCTCGACCTTGTCCAGCGAGTGGGCGCGGAAGATGTGCTGCTCGATGTTGGCGACGGTGGTGCCGGTGTCGTCCGGCGCGGCGGCGCGGATGTGCGTCGGCTGGCTCATGTACCGGCGGGCGAGGCTGATGACCTGGCCCGGCATGGTGGCCGAGAAGAGCAGGGTCTGCCGCTTGGCGGGCAGCATGGTGATGATCTTCTCGACGTCCGGCAGGAAGCCCAGGTCGAGCATCTCGTCGGCCTCGTCGAGGACCAGCGAGCGGACCTTGGACAGGTCGAGCTTGCGCTGGCCGGCCAGGTCGAGCAGGCGGCCCGGGGTGCCGACGACGATGTCGACGCCCTTCTTCAGCGCCTCGACCTGCGGCTCGTACGCGCGGCCGCCGTAGACCGCGAGGACGCGGACGTTGCGGACCTTGCCGGCCGTCTGCAGGTCGTTGGTGACCTGGGTGCACAGCTCGCGGGTCGGCACCACGATGAGCGCCTGCGGGCTGTCGGAGAGGTCGGCCTCGGTGGCGCGGCCGGCGTCCACGTCGGCGCGCACGACGACCCGCTCGATGAGCGGGAGGCCGAAGCCGAGGGTCTTGCCGGTGCCGGTCTTGGCCTGGCCGATGACGTCGTGGCCGGTCAGCGCGACCGGCAGGGTCATCTCCTGGATCGGGAAGGGGTGGACGATGCCGACGGACTCGAGGGCCTCGGCGGTCTCCGGAAGGATTCCCAGGTCCCGGAAGGTGGTCTTGGGGGTCTCGGTGGTGGACAGGGTGCTGCCTCTTCCATGTGGGGGGCCGAGAGCGAGGGAGGAGCAGCGGGCGACCCGCCGCGGTCAGGGGAGGAATGCCCCGTCACAGCTCGGGACGCACAACCGCGCCCGCCCCTGGTCGCCTGCCGGGTGGGCGCCCCGTCTCGGGGCGTCGTCGTCGGCGGCGTTGGGGAGGAATCCCGCGAGGGGCTTGCGCGGGACCTGCGCCGTGCGGCGCGGTCCGCGGCGGCCCTCGCTCGGCCACTGGTGCGGTGCCTGGGCCCGAAGCCCGGGCCAAGGTCGGAGCCGATCGGCTCTCCGACCGGGCATCCGCGTACGTGAGCGCCCGGTGAGGTGTCCGTGCTGAGCACGTCTGCGCGGCCTGCCACCGTTGGCGGGCCGCGCGATCACACCAGGCCTCACTACCACCATACAGGGGCGCGACCACTCGAACACGTGACGCGCCTTACTCCGTTCCCGGTGGGCCCGGCTAGGGTGGCGAGCCATGGAGTCACAGGAATCTGGCGATGTCACCTCGATCGGCGACTGGGCGTCCTGCGCGGCGGACCCGGGCTACCGGGCCGCGGTGCTCGACCTGCTCGGTGCGCTGGCGTACGGCGAGCTGAGCGCGTTCGAGCGGCTGGCGGAGGACGCGAAGTTCGCGCCCGGCCTGGTCGACAAGGCCGCGCTGGCCCGGATGGCGTCCGCGGAGTTCCAGCACTACCAGCAGCTGCACGACCGGCTGGCCGAGGTCGGGGCGGACCCGACCGAGGTGATGACCCCCTTCGTCGAGCCGCTGGAGGCCTTCCACCGGCTGACCGCCCCCTCGGACTGGCTGGAGGGCCTGGTCAAGGCGTACGTCGGCGACGCCATCGCCACCGACTTCTACCGCGAGGTGGCCGTCCGGCTGGACGACGACACCCGGGAGCTGGTGCTGCGGGTGATGGCCGACACCGGGCACGCGGAGTTCGCGGTGGAGCGCGTGCGGCAGGCGATCGAGGAGGACCCGCGGGTCGGCGGACGGCTGGCGCTGTGGGGCCGACGGCTGATGGGCGAGGCGCTCAGCCAGGCCCAGCGGGTGGTGGCCGAGCGCGACGCGCTGTCCAACCTGCTGGTCGGCGGTGCCCGCGTGGAGGGCTTCGACCTGGTCGAGGTCGGCAAGATGTTCACCCGCATCACCGAGGCCCACACCAAGCGGATGGCGGCCCTCGGCCTGGCGTCCTGAGGGGCGCCGTCGAAGCGATCGCGCCCCCGGGTGACCCGGTTGCCCGGGGCGCCCGGCGTGCGCCGCCTTCAGGCGTGGCGGTGGTGGCGGGCGCGGCGGGGGGCGGTGCGGTCGACGAGGTCGGGGCGGGCCAGGACGGAGACCAGCAGGGCCGAGCAGACCGCGCTGACCGCGAGGGAGGCGCCGGGCTCCTGTTCGGCCAGCACGTAGCGGGAGACCAGCCCGGAGAGCAGGGCCGCGATCACCGCGGTGGAGGCCGTCAGGGTGCGGGAGGCCGGGAAGTACTCGGGCAGCGCCAGCAGTACGCCGGCGCCGACGGACAGGCCGATGAGCGTGTAGGCGATCGTCTCCACCAGCACGGGCAACCTCCCGGGGTCGTGCAGTGCCTCGCCTCCGGCCATACCCCGGGCCGCCGGGTCGTACGCGCTCCGCCGGCGAACTCCCCCGCTCGGACCCGGGGCGGCCTGCACGAACGGCGGCGCCCCGCCCTCGGGAAGAGGGCGGGGCGCCGGTGGTCCTGCCGTCGGGCCCTGCGGGCCGGGCGGTTGCGGGCCTTGTTGTCTCAGAGCGTGCCGAAACCGACCTTGCGGATGGCCTGCTCGCCGATCTCCACGTACGCCAGGCGCTCCGCCGGGACGATGATGCGGCGGCCGTGCTCGTCGGCCAGCACCAGCAGCTTGGTGGTGCCCTCCAGCGCCTTGGCGATCGCACCCTCGACCTCGTCGGCAGTCTGCGGGCTCTCGAGAACGATCTCTCGGGGCGCGTTCTGCACGCCGATCTTGACCTCCACGGCTTCCGTCCCTCCGGGGTTGCAGCCATTCACGCGCGTTGTTCGAACGGGTGTCCGAGATTGCCGCGCCGTACGGCTTCACCTTAGAGCACGGGCCGGTCGGTGCGGCGAAGGTCGGCCGATCGCCGCCGGGCCGCCGCTACTCGCCGGAAGCCGGCTTCTCGCCCTCGCCGGGGTGCATCGGGAAGCCCTTGAGGCCGCGCCAGGCCAGGCTCGCCACCAGTCGGACGGCCTCCTCGCGCGGGATCTCCCGGCCCTGCGAGAGCCAGTAGCGCGCGGTGATCTGGGCCAGGCCGCAGACGCCGGCGGCCAGCAGCATGGACTCGGCCTCGGGGAGGTCGGTGTCCTCCTGGATGACCTTGCTGACCAGCGTCGCGCTCATGTCCGAGGCGCGCTCCACCCGCTCGCGGACGGCCGGCTCGTTGGTCAGGTCCGACTCGAAGACCAGCCGGAACGCGCCCGACTCGCTGGAGACGTAGTGGAAGTACGCCTCCATGGTGGCGGCCACGCGGTGCTTGTTGTCGGTGGTCGCCTCCAGCGCGGTGCGGGTCGCCTCGACGAGCGCGTCGCAGTGCTTGTCCAGCAGCGCCAGGTAGAGCTCGAGCTTGCCGGGGAAGTGCTGGTAGAGCACGGGCTTGCTCACGCCCGCGCGGTCGGCGATGTCGTCCATCGCGGCGGCGTGGTAACCCTGGGCGACGAACACCTCCTGCGCCGCTCCGAGCAGCTGTTCACGGCGAGCGCTTCGCGGCAGGCGGGCACCGCGCGGACGCTCCTGCGCCTCCTGGATGGCCGTCACGGCGGTCCTCACTTCACGATCTGGGCGTAGCCGACAGGGCCCGAGTCTACTTTTCGGTAACCCGATCTGCGCCTGGGAAAGCCGAGTAAAGCGTAGAAACGGGCTTGTCGGGAGCCCACAATACGACCCGCGTACGCCCCGTCCACAGGGTGAGACCCCGCCGGGGGCTGGGGAAACGACCCCCCGGATCACTACGATCGTGCTCCATGAGCGCTGATCAGCAGGTGCAGAGCGAGTCCGGGCCGTACCGCACGGTCGAGGTGCCGGGCGCGGTGCTCGCCGTCGGACCGAGCGTGCCCGCCGAGGCGGACGGCCTGCCGCCCGCGCTCTTCGTCCACGGCCTCGGCGGCTCCGCCGACAACTGGACCGACCTCATGGCCGAGCTCGCCGGCGAGGTGTCCGGCGAGGCGGTCGACCTGCCCGGCTTCGGCTGGTCCGCCCCGCCGCAGGACGGCAACCTCTCACTCTCCGGGCACGTCCGCGCGGTCATCGGCTACCTGGAGAAGTCCGGCCGCGGGCCCGTCCACCTGTTCGGCAACTCGCTGGGCGGCGCGGTCTCCGTGCGGCTCGCCGCGCTCCGCCCCGACCTGGTGCGCAGCCTCACCCTTATCTCGCCCGCCCTGCCCGAGCTGCCCCCGCAGGTCAGCGCCTGGCCGACCGCCGCCCTCGCCCTCCCCGGCGTGCCCGCCCTGCTGCGCCGCCGCGCCGCGGCCGGCGGCAAGAGCGCCGAGCAGGCCACCGAGGAGCTGCTGCGGCTGGTCTACGGCGACATCTCGGGCATCCCCGCCGAGCGCCGCGAGCGCGCGGTGGCCGAGTACCGGCGGCGGCTCGGCCTGCCGTACGCGCTGCAGGCCAGCATCGGCTCGGCCCGCGGCATCGTCTCCGCCTACACCGAGCGCGGCGACCAGGCGCTGTGGCGGCAGGCCGCGCACGTCCGGGCGCCCGTCCTGCTGGTGTACGGGCTGAAGGACAAGCTGGTCTCGTACCGCTCCGCGCGGCGCGCCTGTGCGGCCTTCCCCGACGCCCGCCTGCTGGTGCTGCCGGAGTCCGGGCACGTGGCGATGATGGAGCACCCCCGGCAGGTGGCCCGGGCCGTCCGCGAGCTGCTCGCCGAGGCCTGACCCGAGCGTGCCCCGGGCGCGGCCCATGCGGGCGCGCGCGAATCGACGGAACGCCCCGTACAACGCGCCGGGCGGCGGTAGGTCACGCCCTTTCACTCGATCAGGTGGCATGGCGGCGGGCGGCCGAAGAGTTCTCGGCGATCCGCTCTACCTTCGTGCTGTCAGACCGAACAGGTGTGGGAGAGCGGCAGCCGGCACCGGGCCCGAAGCGGCCCGGGCGACGGCTGCACCGCGGAGCCGTGCACCGCGGCCGCGGGGAGAGCGGCCGCGGCCGGGTGCCGCCGACTCTCCGAGCATTGGTGTCACTGGGTGATCAGGCTCCCTGTCTCGCCGTCGTCGAATCCCGATCCGTCGCACTGCTCCGGAGGTCGTCGTGCGCATTGCTCTGCTCACCGAGGGCACCCATACCGTCGCACAGCGTGCAGGGGGCGGCTGGTGCGGCCGACTCGCCGGCGCGCTGGCCGAGCACGAGTTCCAGCTCTACCTGCTCGGCACCGGCGGCGGCCCCGAGTACGCCGGGCCGCCGCCGCGCGGGCTCGCCGCCGTCCACGAGCTCCCGATATGGGGCCGCCGTCCGGCCGGCAGACGTCCCGCCGCACACCGCCGCCGTTCCTACGCCGCCGCGTACGAGGAGCTCGTCCGCTCCCTCGTCCGCCCCGCCGACCGGGCCGGCTTCGGCCCCGCGCTGTACCGCCTGGCCGAGCTCGCCGCCGAGGACGGCGCGCTGCCCGCCTTCCTGGCCTCCGGCCAGGCCCACCGCACCCTGGAGCGCGTCTGGCGCGCACCCGGTGCCGAGACCGCCGCCGGCCAGCCGCTCGTCCGGGACGTCCTGGTCGCCGGCGACCTGCTGGAGCAACTGCTCCGACCGCTCTCCGCCCCCTGGTACGGCACCGGCCCCACCGGCCTCGGCTCCGCGGACCTCTGCCACGTCGCCGGGGGCGGGCCCGCCGCGCTGCCGGCCCTGGTCGCCAAGCACCTGCACGGCGTGCCCTTCGTCCTCACCGAGCACGGCCTGCACCTGCGCGAGCAGTACCGCGGCTACCGCACCGCGCCCTACCGCTGGCCGGTCCGCGCCCTGCTGCTGGCCTTCTTCCGGCAGCTCACCGCCGAGACCTACCGGCAGGCCGCGGTGCTCACCCCCGGCAGCGCGTACGACCGCCGCTGGCAGGAGCGCTGCGGGGCCGACCCGGCGCGGATCCGGGTCGTGCACGAGTCCACCCCGGCGGCGTCCCGGGAGCCCGCCGGGCCCGAGCCCGAGCGCCCCACCCTGGTCTGGGCCGGCGCGCTGGAGCCCGGCCGCGACCCGGAGCTGATGCTGCACGCCTTCGCCCGGGTGCGCACCGAGCTGCCCACCGCCCGGCTCCGGATGTACGGCGAGGAGGCCGCCCCCGGGTACCTCGCGCACTGCCGGGCCATCGCCCGCAAGCTCGGCATCGAACCGGCCGTGGACTTCGCCGGCCGCCCGCCCGCCACCGCGGACGCCTGGGCGGCGGGCACCGCCGTGGTCTTCACCGCCCTCGCCCAGCGCAGCCCCCGGCTGCTCGCCGACGCGATGCTCAGCGGCCGCGCCGTGATCGCCACCGAGGTCGGGGTCGCCCCCGAGGTGCTCGGCCCGGCCGGGCTGCTCGTCCCGCCGCGCAGCCCGCGGGCCCTCGCCGACGCCTGCCTCGCCCTGCTCACCGACGAGGAGCGGCGCGCCCGGCTCGGGCTGGCCGGACGGCTGCGCGCCCAGGAGCGCTTCGCCCTGGAGCCGGAGGCCGCCGCCTTCCGCGAGGTCTACCTGGAACTGGTCTCCCGCTGGCCGGCCTTCCCCGCGGCGGCCGCGCGGATGCAGCCCTTCGCCCGCCCCGCCGAGTACTGGGTGGCCGGAGCGCCGGTCACCGTCGAAGCGCCGCGCACCCCGGCCCCCGGCAGCGCCCCCGCGTCGGAGGCCGCCACGGAGGCCGACCCGTCGCCGGACGGCGGCCGGGCCGCGCCCGGGGCGCTGGCGGAGGCGCTCTGATGGCCCGCACCGGCCGCCCGCCCGCACCGCCGGACACGCCCTCCGGGGACCCGGTCCGCGCCCTGATGGCGGACCACAGGCGGCTGTGCGAACAGGCCGTCGACCCGCTCGACATCGCCGCCGGGCTGGAGGACGCCGGCTTCTCCGACGCCACCGCGGCCCGCTACCGGCACGCCGACGTCTTCGCCCTGGCCGAGGAGCTGTACGCCCGGGTGGACCGCCGCCCGTCCGCGCCGGCTCCGGCGGTCCCCGCCGCGCCCTGGCCCGCCGAGGCCTGCCGTGCGCTCGCCACCGCGGCCCTGCACCTCCCGGCGGCCGGCCTGCTGGCCGCCGTCCCGTGGCTGGCCGAGGTGGTCGGCCCGGTCGCGGCCGTCCCGGTGGCGCTGCTCGCGGTGGGCTGGCTCAGCCTGGCCGCACCGGCCCGCGGCCCGTCCGCCCGGGCGGGCTACGGTTTCGGCGCAGGCCTGCTGATGGCCGCCGCGGCGACGGGCGGTCCCGGGCCCGCCGCCGTGCTCGCGCTGGCCGCCGGCGCCGCGGACTTCGCCTCCCGGCGGCTGCGCGCCGCCGGCCGCAGGCACCTGGCCTCGGCGAAGACCGAGGCCGAGTTCCGCTCCCGGATGAGGGCGCTGCTGCCGTGTGCGGCCGCCGCCCAGCTCGCCGCGGCCGGCGCGGCCTCCGTACTGCTGCCCGCCGATGCGGGCACGGGTGCGGCGGCCGGGGCGGTGCCGGCCCTGCTCGCGGTGCTGCTGCTGCTCGCCGCGGTGCTGCTGCGCTGCGGCCGGACGGCGGCCGCGCTGGCCGGGCCCGCCGCGGCCGGGGCCGCGCTGGCGCTGCTGCCGGCCGGGGCGGCGCCCTGGGCCTGCGCCGCGGCGGTCGCCGCGGTGGCGCCGCACACCTGGCTCGCCCTGGGCAGCCCGCGCTCCTACCGGGCCTGGCTCGCCGGCGGCCCGCCGGAGGACTGACCGGCCCGGGCCGGCTCCGCATTCCGTACCGCATCCGTAGTCACGCCCGGCCGCATGCGGCCGGGCCTCGTGGAAGGACACCCCCGATGAGGGTGCTGCTGCTGGGCGCCGACGGCTTCATCGGCCGCCGGGTCGCCGACCGTCTGCTCGCCGAGCCCGACCTCCAGGTCACCGTGCTCGGCCGGCGGGACTCGGCCGACATCCGCTTCGACCTGACGGCGGGCAGCCCCGGCGCGCTGTCCCGGTTCCTGGACGCGGTGGCTCCGCAGGTGGTGATCAATTGCGCGGGCGCCACCTACGGCAGCTCGCGGACGCTGATCCGTTCCAACACCCTGGCCGTGGCCACCGTCTGCGAGGCGATCCGGCGCAGCAGGGAGCCCGCCCGGCTGGTGCACATCGGCTCCGCCGCCGAGTACGGGCCCATGCAGCCCGGTGCGCCGATCGGCGAGGGCACCGAGCCGCGGCCGGTCGGCCCGTACGGGGTGTCCAAGCTGGCCGGCACCGAGCTGGTGCTGGCCTCCGGGCTGGACGCCGCGGTGCTGCGGGTCTTCGACGTGGTCGGGCCGGGCGCGCCGCCGGCCTCGCTGTTCGGCAGGCTGGCGGACGGCCTGCGCCGGGCGCTGGTCCACGACGAGCTGCAGGTGCGGATGCCGGACCTGTCCGGATACCGGGATTTCGTCGACGTCCGGGACGTCGCCCGGGCCGTCCAGGCGGCCGCGGTCTCGGCGGCCACCGGGGTGATCAACATCGGCAGCGGGCACGCGGTGCGCGCCCGGGACGCGGCCCACCTCCTGGTCCGGGCCTCGGGTTTCGAGGGGATCGTGGCGGAGGACGGGCGCCCGGCACTGCTGCCGAGCCAGGGCGGCGAGCACCACCGGGCGGGCGAGCCGCGGCCGCTGCCCGAGCCCGTCCCGTGGCGCCAGGCGGACGTCCGGACCGCGCGCGACCGTCTCGGATGGCGGACGCAGGTGCCGCTGGAGGAGTCCCTGGGCGATGTCTGGCTGGAAACCGCCTGCCGGGTGTGACCCCGCTGCTGAGCCCCCGTACGCCCGTGACCAGCGGCATCGCGGGAATGGCCGACATCTCGGTATCCGATGTCGGCCATCTCACATATCGGACCCGCTGTCTCGGAATACCGGCGGCACGTGACACTGTTGGCCTAGCAAAAGACCTACCGAACTGACGACCATCGGAGTCCCCGTGTCGCTGCCACCCCTGGTCGAGCCGGCCGCCGAGCTCACCGTCGACGAGGTCCGCCGGTACTCCCGCCACCTGATCATCCCCGACGTGGGGATGGCCGGGCAGAAGCGGCTGAAGAACGCGAAGGTGCTCTGTGTCGGCGCCGGAGGCCTGGGTTCACCTGCGCTGATGTACCTGGCCGCGGCGGGCGTCGGCACGCTCGGCATCGTCGAGTTCGACACGGTGGACGAGTCGAACCTGCAGCGTCAGATCATCCACGGCCAGTCCGACGTGGGCCGCTCCAAGGCCGAGTCCGCGCGCGACTCGGTGAAGGAGATCAACCCGTACGTCGACGTGGTCCTCCACGAGGACCGGCTCGACAACTCCAACGTCATGGAGATCTTCTCCGGCTACGACCTGATCGTGGACGGCACCGACAACTTCGCCACCCGCTACCTGGTGAACGACGCCGCGGTGCTGCTCGGCAAGCCGTACGTCTGGGGCTCCATCTACCGCTTCGACGGCCAGGCCAGCGTGTTCTGGGCCGAGCACGGCCCCTGCTACCGCTGCCTCTACCCGGAGGCCCCGCCGCCGGGCATGGTCCCCTCCTGCGCCGAGGGCGGCGTGCTGGGCGTGCTGTGCGCCTCGATCGGCTCGATCCAGGTCACCGAGGCCATCAAGCTGCTGGCCGGCGTCGGCGAGCCGCTGGTCGGCCGACTGATGATCTACGACGCCCTGGAGATGCAGTACCGCTCGGTCAAGGTCCGCAAGGACCCGAACTGCGCGCTCTGCGGCGACAACCCGACCGTCACCGAGCTGATCGACTACGAGGCCTTCTGCGGCGTCGTGTCGGAGGAGGCCCAGGCCGCCGCCGCGGGCTCCACCATCACCTCCAAGCAGCTCAAGCAGTGGCTGGACGACGAGGAGGACATCTTCCTGGTCGACGTCCGCGAGCCGAACGAGTACGAGATCGTCAGCATCCCCGGTGCCACGCTCATCCCCAAGGGCGAGTTCCTGATGGGCAGCGCGCTGGAGAAGATGCCGCAGGACAAGAAGATCGTGCTGCACTGCAAGACGGGCGTCCGCTCGGCCGAGGTGCTGGCCGTCCTCAAGTCGGCGGGCTTCGCCGACGCCGTCCACCTGGGCGGCGGCGTGATCGGCTGGGTCAACCAGATCGAGCCCGAGAAGCCGGTCTACTAGTCGCGGACGACGGCGAACGGCCGCGAACGACGAAGGGCCCGCCCGGCAGCAGCCGGGCGGGCCCTTCCGCATGGGGGCGGGGTTCAGAGGGCGCCCTTGCGCTGCAGCACGTTGTAGGAGATCCAGCCCGGCAGCACCGGCAGCCAGAAGGTCAGCAGGCGGTAGAGGAAGACCGCCGGGGTCGCGGCGGACGGCGGCACGTTGCCGACCGTCAGTGCACCGATCAGGGCGATCTCGACCGGGCCGATGCCGCCCGGGGTGGGGATCGCCGAACCGGCCGCGTTCGCGGTCAGGAAGACCACGGCCACCGCCGAGTAGCTCATCTCGCCGCCGAAGGCCCGCACCGAGGCGTACAGGCAGGCGGTGAAGGAGAGCGTCAGCAGCAGGATGCCGCCGAAGCCGGTGATCAGTTTGGACGGCGTCTGCATCAGGTCGAGCATCCGCGGCACCACGCCGAAGAACAGCGAGCGCACCCGGGTCACCACGAAGCGGCGCAGCGGCGCCACGGCCGCCACCACCAGGGCGAGCACCGCCGCCGACAGCACGCCGATGATCACCGCGCGGGAGGCGCCGAGGTCGCCGTTCTTCTGCGACCCGGTGATCAGGCCGAAGCTGAACAGCAGCAGCAGGTGCCCGCCGAGGCCGGCCAGCTGCGAGGCGCCGACGCTGGCGACGGCCTGGCCGGAACGGATGCCCGCCTTCTGCAGGTAGCGGGTGTTCAGCGCGATGCCGCCGATCGCGGCGGGCGCGACCAGCTTCACGAAGGAGCCGGCGAGCTGCGCGGCGACCGTCCGGCCGAACGGCAGCCTCTCCGGGACGAAGCCGGTGAGGCTCATCGCCGCGGCGCCGTAGGTGGCGGCCGCGGCCGCCAGCGCGAGGGCGGCCCAGCCCCAGTCCATCTGGGAGAGCTTGAGCTGGCCGGGCTGGATGGTGGTCAGTGCCAGGTACGCCGCGAAGGTCAGCGCAATGACCATGATCAGCGTCTTCGGCTTGAGCCGCTCCAGCTTGGCCGGGGCGATCGGCGCCTCCGGGGCGATCTGCAGGATCTGCCGCCGGATGCGGCTCAGCAGGTCCTCGCCGGCCGCGGCGATGTCCTCCTCGGCCTGCTCCTGGGTGCGCTCGCCCGCGGCGACCTGCTCCAGCGCCAGCGCCTGCGCGGCGGCCTTCCGCTCCTTGGTCATCCGCTGCAGGTCGATCCGGGTCGACCGGCTCAGGCCGACCGGCTGCAGCAGCGGCAGCGCGGAGGCGACCCGGTCGGCGCCCAGCACCCGGTTGGCGACCGTCACCGACCGCTCCGGGCCGACCCGCAGCGCGAAGGTGGTGAGCAGCTGGGCGACGTCGATGCGCAGGGTCAGGTCGCCGGCCGCGATGTCGCCGCCGGAGAGGTTCACCAGGCAGCCGGTCTTCTCGTCGACCACCAGCAGCGACTCGCCGGTCAGCCGGCGGTGTGCGATCCGGCGCTCGTGCAGGGCGGCGACCGACTCCCACAGCGAGACCATCACGTCGTCGGTGATCTCGTCGTCGGCCAGCTCGTCGAGGATCCGGCCGGCGACGTTCTCGTACACCAGGATCGCGGCGTCCGGGCCCAGCTCGGAGGTGGCCACCAGCTGCGGGGCGAGTGCCCCCGAAGCGGCCGCCGCGTACGCGATCAGCGCCTCCTGCTCCAGCGCCTGGCGCAGCGACTGCGGGCTGCGCCGTACGGCCACCGAGCGCAGCCTTATCCGCCGCCACGCCCGGTAGAAGAAGCCGGAGGCCTGCTGCTCGCGGTCGATGATGTGGACGTCCAGCAGCGGGCCGTCCTGCTGGGTCACCAGGTAGCGGCGGGTCTCGCCGGGGGCGTCGGGCGCGCGGTGCGCGCCGGAGGGGGTGAAGCCCACCTTGCGCAGCCCGATCAACAGGTGCTTGCCGGTCGGCCGGATGTTGGGCGAGCCGATCGCGTACAGCGTGCCGTACGCCACCGACCAGCCGATCAGCACGGTGAGCAGCAGCGACAGCGGCGTGGTGTAGCCGCTGATCAGCTCGGTGGCACCGCTGAGGAAGACCACCACCCACAGCGCCACCCGCCAGCGCGGGCGGCTCGACATGCCGACCGCCGTCATGTAGGCGATCACCGGGGCCAGATAGCCGTGCACCGGGTCGGTGAGCGTGTCACTGCCGCCCGGCGGGAACTGGGTCAGCGCGTCCCGGACGGCCGGCGGCGCCCCGGCCGCCACCCACCAGTCGACGCCCAGTGAGACTCCGTAGGCGAGCACCGAGGCGAGCACGCCGTCGGCGACCCGCAGGCCGTCCCGCTTGATCAGCCGCTCCACCGCGAAGGCCAGCGGCACCGCCAGCACCGCCACGCTGGAGGCCAGCGCGGCGATGGTGCTGAACACGCCGGGCACCTTGTCGGCGTTGGAGGAGATGTCGGTCTCGATACCGGTGGTGGTCGACACGGCGACCTGCGCCAGCACGAACACCGCGATGATCCCGAGCACGCCCGCCAGGAAGCGCAGCAGGTCCGACGGCCGGTGGGCGCGGGCGGCGAGCAGCGGCTCGTCCACGGCCAGGTGCTCGCCGGTCGGCTCCTCGGCCGGCAGGTCGCCCATCGCGTCATGGCCGTGCTGCAGGTGCCCGTGCTGCGGGTGCCCGTCCTGCGCGTGCCCGTCCTTGCCCGGCGCGTGCCGCTGCGGGGAGACTGTCGGCGGTTCGGGTTCGGGGCCCGCAGACCGGTCGGTGGCGGACTCGTCGGAGCCCTTGTCCACGTTCACGTCTGCCGTCCCGGTCATCTGGTCTTGTCCTCGTATCACCCACGTTCTGCCCCGAAGATGCTGCCATGCCGCGGCTCCTCGTGTGGGACAGGGGCCTGATCGGGCGCGGCGGATCGCCCGCACGGGGCCCAGGAATCGACCGGATGGGGAGAAATGCCGCACCAGACCGACGGACCCGGCGGGGACGTCCTGCCGCCCTTCGCCGAAGCCGTGCTCGACCTCACCGAGCGCATCCCGCCCGGCCGGGTCATGACGTACGGGGACATCGCCGAGTACCTCGGGCAGGGCGGCCCGCGCCAAGTGGGCCGGGTCATGTCACTGTACGGCGGCGGAGTGCCCTGGTGGCGGGTCATCCGCTCGGACGGCCGCCCGCTGCCGGGCCACGAGCACCGCGCCCTCCCCGAGTACCGCGCCGAGGGCACCCCGCTGCGCACCGTCGGCGGCGAACCCCGCGTCGACCTGAGGCGGGCCCGCTGGGACGGCAGCTGACCGCCCGCCGGACCGGATTCCCGGAAGGGGTGCGCGGGACGGGGCTGTCGGTGCAGGATCGTAGGCTCGGTGCGGACGCCTCCACCCCCGGTGCGCCCGCCCGACACCCCTGCCCGACATCCCTTGCCCGGACGCCCCGCCCGCGCGGCCCACCGCAGCCCGCCGGCCCGTACGAACCGCACGACCGCCGCACGACCAGCCTGGACCGCAGTGACCTCCCCCTTTCGCCTGGTGCGCAGCCCGCTCGCACGACCGGCCCCGCCCGTCCTGGACGAGTTCCAGCGCGCGGTGGCCGAGCATGCCGGCGGGCCGCTGCTGGTCCTCGCCGGCCCCGGCACCGGCAAGACCACCACCCTGGTCGAGGCGGTCGCCCGGCGGATCGAGCACGGCACCGACCCGGAGCGCATCCTCGTCCTCACCTTCAGCCGCAAGGCGGCCATGGAGCTGCGCGACCGGATGACCGCCCGGATCGGCGCCGCCGGGGCGGCGCCGCAGGCCACTACCTTCCACTCCTTCTGCTACGCCCTGCTCCGCGAGCAGCAGGAGCCCGAGGAGGCCGCCGAGCCGCTGCGGCTGCTCTCCGGCCCCGAGCAGGACGTCATGGTCCGCGAGCTGCTCGCCGGCGGCGCCGAGGACGCCCGGGACGGCACCGGCCGGATCTCCTGGCCGCTGGACCTGCGCGCCTGCCTGACCACCCGCGGCTTCGCCGACGAGGTCCGCGCCGTGCTCGCCCGCAGCCGGGAGCTCGGCCTCGGCGAGGCCGAACTGGCCCGCTTCGCCGAGGGCGTCCAGCGCCCCGACTGGGCCGCCGCCGCCCACTTCCTCGCCGACTACCTCGACGTCCTCGACCTGCGCGGCGTCCTCGACTACGCCGAACTCGTCCACCGCGCCGTGCTGCTCGCCGAACGCCCCGACGCCGCGATGCGGCTCGCCGCCCGCTACGACGTGGTCTTCGTCGACGAGTACCAGGACACCGACCCCTCCCAGGTGCGGCTGCTGCGCCGGCTCGCCGGCGGCGGCCGCGACCTCGTCGCGGTCGGCGACCCCGACCAGTCGATCTACGCCTTCCGCGGCGCCGACATCAACGGCATCCTCGACTTCCCGCAGACCTTCCGGCAGGCCGACGGCCGGCCCGCCGAGGTCAAGGTGCTGCGGGTCTCCCGCCGCTCCGGCGCCGTCCTGCTCGCCGCCACCCGCGAACTCGCCCGCCGGATGCCGATGGGCCGGCTGCCCGCCGACAAACTCGCCCAGCACCGTGCCCTGCGGCCCTCCCGCGAGGGCGGCCGGGTCGAGGTGTACACCTACCCCACGCCCGGCACCGAACTCGACTCGATCGCCGACCTGCTGCGCCGCGCCCACCTGGAGGACGGCGTGCCCTGGGGCGAGATGGCCGTCCTCGTCCGGGCCGGCGCCCGCTCCATCCCCGGCGTCCGGCGGGCGCTGTCCGCGGCCGGCGTCCCGCTGGAGATCGACGGCGACGACCTGCCGCTGCGCGAGGAGCCCGCCGTCACCCCGCTGCTGCTCGCCCTGCGCGTCTGCGCCGAACCGGTCGACCGCTTCACCCCCGACACCGCCCACACCCTGCTCACCGGCCCGCTCGGCGGTCTCGACGGCTCCGACCTGCGCAGGCTCGGCCGCGCCCTGCGCGAGGAGGAGCGCACCGCCCTCCGGGACAGCGGCGGGCAGACCGCCGTCCGGCCCGCCGAGGAACTGATCCGCGAGGCCCTCGTCGAACCCGAGCGGCTCGTCGCCATGGAACCGGCCGCCGCCCGCCGCGCCCGCGACCTCGGCACCCTGCTGCGCAAGGTCCGCGAACTGCTCACCGGCGGCGGCAGCGCCGAGGACGCCCTGTGGATGCTCTGGGACGGCAGCCGCCGCTGGCGCGAACGCCTGGAGCGCGCGGCCCTGCGCGGCGGCGCCGCCGCCCGCAACGCCGACCGCGACCTCGACGCGCTCTGCGCCCTCTTCGAGACCGCCGCCCGCGCCGAGGAACAGGTCGCCGGCCACCGCAGCGCCCCCGACTTCCTGGCCGAACTCGAGGCCCAGGACATCGCCGCCGACACCCTCACCGTGCGCACCGTCCGCCCCGAGGCCGTCCGGCTGATGACCGCCCACCGCTCCAAGGGGCTGGAGTGGCGGCTCGTCGTCGTCGCCGGCGTCCAGGAAGGCCTCTGGCCCGACCTCCGCCGCCGCGGCTCCCTGCTGGAGGCCGACCGGATCGGCCGCGACGGCCTCGCCGAACCGCTCTCCCCGGCCGCCCTCCTCGGCGAGGAACGCCGCCTCTTCTACACCGCCGCCACCCGCGCCAAGGACCGGCTGATCGTCACCGCCGTCAAGGCACCCGCCGAGGACGGCGACGAACCCTCCCGCTTCCTGCGCGAGCTCTACCGCGAGGAACTCGACCCGCGCACCGGCAAGGTCCGCACCCGCACCCCCCAGGTCACCGTCGCCGACATCACCCACCGCCCGCGCCGGCCGCTCTCCGTCGCCGCCCTGGTCGCCGAACTCCGCGCCGTCACCGTCGACCCCGACCGCTCGCCCGCCCTGCGCCGCGCCGCCGCCGAACGCCTCGGCCGGCTCGCCGCGGCCGCCGACGACGACGGCGCCCCGCTCGTCCCCGCCGCCCACCCCGACCGCTGGTGGGGCCTGCTCGACCAGACCGCCGCCCCCGAACCGCTGCGCTCCCCGGACACCCCCGTCCGGCTCTCCGGCAGCGGCCTCGAACAGCTCGACAGCTGCGCCCTCCAGTGGTTCCTCGACAAGGACGTCCGCGCCGCCGGCACCACCAGCTCCGCCCAGGGCTTCGGCAACGTCCTGCACGCCCTCGCCGACGAGGTCGGCTCCGGCCGCGCCCCCGCCGACCTCGCCGTCCTCATGGAGCGCCTCGACACCGTCTGGGACGCCCTCGCCTTCGACGCCCCCTGGAAGTCCCACCAGGAGAAGACCGAGGCCCGCGCCGCCCTCGAACGCTTCCTGCACTGGCACGTCCTCGAACGCGGCCGCACCACCGTCGCCACCGAGCACGGCTTCGACCTCACCCTCACCGTCGGCGGCGTCGCCGTCCGCATCCGCGGCTCCATGGACCGGATCGAGCAGGACGCCGTCGGCCGCGCCTACGTCGTCGACTTCAAGACCGGCAAGCAGATCCCCACCGAGAAGTCCCTCCCCGAGCACAAGCAGCTCGCCGTCTACCAGCTCGCCGTCCGCAACGGCGCCCTCGACGGGCTGCCCGGCATCCCCGAGGGGATCGCCTCCGGCGGGGCCGAACTCGTCCACCTCCGCGAGCCCGGCAAGACCGACAAGGAGGCCCCCAAGGTCCAGCAGCAGGCCCCGCCCGAGGGCGAACCCTGGATCGAGAACCTGCTCGCCGACGCCGCGGGCCGCGTCCTCGCCGAACGCTTCGTCCCCACCCAGGGCGACGGCTGCACCCGCTGCACCTTCCGCAGCAGCTGCACCGCCCAACGCGACGGCCGCCAGCTGATCGAGTAGGGGAGGGGCACTCAGGGGCGCGGGCCGACCCCCAGCGCCCCCATGTGCTCACCCCGGGCGCTGGTACGGGCTGTCGGCGGAGCCGGTTAGCGTTGGGGGGTGCGTTCCGTGCTCGACGATCCCGGTCAGTTGAAGGAGCTGCTCGGCATACCGTTCAACGCCGAGCAGATGCAGGCCATCGGTGCCCCGTTGGAGCCTGCCGTGATCGTGGCCGGTGCGGGTTCCGGCAAGACCACGGTGATGGCCGCCCGGGTGGTGTGGCTGGTCGGTTCGGGGGCGGTGGCGCCGGAGCAGGTGCTGGGTCTGACCTTCACCAACAAGGCGGCGGGCGAGCTCGCGGAGCGCGTCCGCACGGCCCTCGTCCGCGCCCGCGTCCTGGAGCCCGACGACGCCGAGTCGCTGGGCGAGCCGGAGATCTCGACCTACCACGCCTTCGCCGGCCGGCTGCTGAAGGAGCACGGCCTGCGCCTGGGGATAGAGCCGGACGTCCGGCTGCTGGCGGACGCCACCCGGTTCCAGCTGGCGGCCAAGGTGCTGCGGTCGGCCCGCGGCCCGTACCCCGCGCTGACCGGCACCTTCTCGGCGCTGGTCGCCGACCTGATCGGTCTGGACTCCGAGCTCGCCGAGCACCTGGTGGAGCCCGAGCGGCTCCGCGCGTGGGACGGCGACCTGCTGGACGTGCTGGCGACGGCGAAGCTGACCAACGACGACCTGCGGGCGGTGCCGAACGCGGCCCGGGCCCGGCAGGAGCTGCTGCGCCTGGTGGAGGACTACCGCCGGCGCAAGCAGGCCGGCGGCCTGATGGACTTCGGCGACCAGATAGCGGCTTCGGCGCGGCTGGCGCAGGAGCGCCCCGAGGTGGGCCGGCTGCTGCGCGAGCAGTACCGGGTGGTGCTGCTGGACGAGTACCAGGACACCTCGGTGGCGCAGCGGCTGATGCTGGCCGGCCTGTTCGGGGCGGACGGCGGCGACGGCGGCGGCCACCCGGTGACGGCGGTCGGCGACCCGTGCCAGGCGATCTACGGCTGGCGCGGCGCCTCGGTGGCGAACCTGGACGACTTCCCGGTGCACTTCCCGCGGGCGGACGGCACCCCGGCGGCGCGCTTCGCGCTGAGCGAGAACCGCCGCAGCGGCGGTCGGCTGCTGGCCTTCGCCAACCAGCTGGCGGCACCCCTGCGCGCCATGCACGAGGGGGTGGAGGCGCTGCGCCCGGCGCCGGACGCGGAGGCGGACGGCTTCGTGCGCTGCGCACTGCTGCCGACGCACGCCGAGGAGATCGACTGGCTGGCCGACCGGATCGCGCACCTGGTCCGCACCGGGACGGCGCCCGGCCGGATCGCGGTGCTCTGCCGCGGCGGCGCCGCCTTCCCGGACGTGCACGCGGCGCTGGTGGCCCGCGAGGTGCCGGTCGAGGTGGTGGGCCTCGGCGGCCTGCTGCAGCTGCCCGAGGTGGCGGACCTGGTGGCGGTCTGCGAGGTGCTGCAGGACCCGACGGCCAATGCCGCCCTGGTGCGGCTGCTGATCGGTCCGCGCTGGCGGATCGGTCCGCGCGACCTCGCCCTGCTGGGCCGCCGGGCCGCCGAGCTGGTGCGCACCGAGCGGTTGCAGGGCGATGCGCTGGCGGCCGCGGTGGCGGGCACCGACCCGACCGAGGTGGTGTCGCTGGCCGATGCGCTGGAGACCTTCCTGGAGGCGGAGCAGCCGGACGAGCTGCCGTTCTCGCCGGAGGCGCGGGTGCGGTTCGCCCGGCTGGCGCGGGAGGTCCGCGAGCTGCGCCGGGCGCTGGCCGAGCCGCTGATGGACGTGCTGCACCGGGTGCTCGCGGTGACCGGTCTGGAGGTCGAGCTGTCGGCCTCGCCGAACGCGCTGGCCGCGCGCCGCCGGGAGACGCTGCACGGCTTCCTGGACATCGCGGCGGGCTTCGCCGACCTGGACGGCGACCCGGGCCTGTCCGCCTTCCTGGCCTTCCTGCGGGCGGCACAGGAGTACGAGCGGGGCCTGGACGCCGGGCTGCCCGGCGGCGAGGACACGGTGAAGGTGCTGACCGCGCACAAGTCCAAGGGCCTGGAGTGGGACGTGGTTGCGGTGCCGGGCCTGGTGAAGGGCGGCTTCCCGTCCGGCCAGGGCCGCGAGCGCTGGACGAGCACCCGCCGGGTGCTGCCGCACGCGCTGCGCGGCGACGCCGACACCCTGCCCGGCGATCCGCCGTGGACGGCCAAGGGCATGGGCCTGTTCAAGAAGGAGATGGCCCGGCACTCCCAGGTGGAGGAGCTCCGGCTCGGCTACGTCGCCTTCACCCGCCCGCGGGAGCTGCTGCTGGCCTCCGGGCACTGGTGGGGGCCGAGCCAGAAGCGGCGCCGCGGCCCGTCCGACTTCCTGCTCGGGCTGCGCGAGCACTGCGGCCTGCCCGGCAACGGCGAGGTCGAGCTGTGGGCCGGGGAGCCGCTGCCGGACGCGGAGAACCCGGCGCTGGCGCGGTCCGCGGAGACGCCCTGGCCGATGCCGCTGGACGCGCCCGCCCAGCTCGCCCGCCGCCGGGTGGCCGAGGTGGTGCGGCGCAGGCTCGCCGGGGCGCCGCCCGCGCCCGAGGAGGAGCTCGTCCCGGAGGACGCCCGGCTGGTCGCCTCCTGGGACCGCGATTTGGACGCGCTGCTCGGCGAGCTGGAGCGCTCCCGGCGCTCCGTGCGCGAAGTGCCCCTGCCCGCCTCGCTGTCCGCCTCGCAGGTGATGCGGCTGGCCGCAGACCCGGACGGCTTCGCCCGGGACCTGGCCCGCCCGATGCCGCGCCCGCCGCAGCCTGCGGCCCGCCGCGGCACGCGCTTCCACAGCTGGGTGCAGTCCCGCTTCGAGACGGAGGAGCTGCTGCTCCTGGAGCCGGACGCGCTGCCCGGCGCGGACGACGACGGCATCGAGGACGAGCGCGACCTGGCCCGGCTCAAGGAGGCCTTCCTGCGCAGCCCGTACGGGGACCGGGTGCCGTACCGGGTCGAGGCGCCGTTCCAGCTGCTGCTGGCGGGGCGCGTGGTGCGCGGCCGGATCGACGCGGTCTACCGGGAGCGTGACGGTGGCTCAGGGTCACCGCACCCGTGGCGCTACGAGGTGGTCGACTGGAAGACCCACCGGGAGGAGACCGCCGACCCGCTGCAACTCGCCATCTACCGGCTGGCCTGGGCCGAGCGGATGGGCGTCGGGCCGGAGCAGGTCAGTGCGGCGTTCCTGTACGTGCGCAGCGGCCGGGTCGTCAGACCCGCAGGACTTCCTGACCGAAAAGAGTTGACCAGGCTCCTGATCGGGAATAGTGAAGAATGAGTCACGCAGAGCATCCAAGCCGTCACGGGATCGTGCGAAACCTGTGCACTGTGCACTTTTCGCGCCTATTGTGGGGTCGGTAACCGGTCACCCCGTACTCCGGCCGCATGCGGGGGCTGCACGCCCCTGACTTTCCGTCATCATCGCAGGTGCCCCCGGCGCCGGCGACCTTCTGCTGGAGAGACCGACGTTGAGCGCGACCGGATGGATCAGAGACCGGCTCGCGGGGCCCGCCCCGGGGGCCGACCCGGGCAAGGTGACGGGCACCTGGCCGAGAACCGCACTGGCGCTGCCGTTCATCGGCATGGCGCTGGTGGTCTCCCTTGACTTCTTCAGCAACACCGAGGTGACGGTCGAGCCCGCGCTCACCGCCGTCCCGGCGCTGGCCGCCGTGGTCAGCCGGCGCACCTGGTACCCGCTGCTCATCGGCGTACTGACCGAACTGGCCGCCTTCCTGATGGCCGGCTACAACCAGGTGCTCGGCGAGTCGGTGCACAGCGCCACCGTCCTCGCCATCGCCCTGGTCGCCGGCATCGGCTGGGTCTCCACCACCCTGAGGCTCCGCCAGGAGCTCGCACTGGCCGAGGCCCAGCTGGTCGCCGAGATCGCCCGCCGGGTGCTGCTGCGGCCCGTCCCCGACCGGGTCGGCAGCGTCCGCGCCGCCGTCCACTACGCGGCCGCGCACGCACACGCCTCCATCGGCGGCGACCTCTACGAGGTGGTCAACACCCGGCACGGCGTACGGGCCGTGGTCGGCGACGTCCGCGGCAAGGGCCTGGCCGCCGTGGAGACCGCCGCCGCCGTGCTCGGCGCCTTCCGCGAGGCCGCCCACCAGGAGGCCTCGCTCGACCGGGTGGCCGGCTGGCTGGCCGTCAGCCTCGACCGGGCCCTGCACGAGAACGACCACCCCGGCATCGAGGAGGAGTTCGTCACCCTGGTGCTGATCGGGCTCCGCTCGGACGGCACCGCGGAGATCGTCAACTGCGGCCACCCCGCACCCGTCCTGCTGCGCACCGGCGAACCGGTCGCGCTGCTGGAACCGGCCGAGCCGGTGCCGCCGCTCGGCGTGCTCGACCCGGCCGACGTCCGGCCGCCGGTGCAGCGGCTGCCGCTGCGGCCCGGCGACCGGGTGCTGCTCTACACCGACGGCGTGATCGAGGCCCGGGACGGCGGCGGGGCCTTCTACCCGCTCACCGACCGGCTGCCGCACTGCGCCACGGGGTGCCCGGTGGAGGTGCTGCGGAACCTGCACCAGGACGTGGTGCGGCACGTCGGCCACAAGCTGGGCGACGACGCGGCGATGCTGCTCCTCCAGTACGAACCGGTCGGCCCCCACCTCCCCGCCCAGGGCGGCCGCCCCATGCTCGCCAAGGGCACCGGCCGGATCGGCTAGGAGCCGTCTTCAAAGGTACTTGGGTGGTCACTTCGGAGACGCGTGGGGGCACCCCCAGCCTTCGGCTGGGGGTGCCCCCCCGCGCCCCTTGTGGCACACCCATGACCTTTGAAGACACGCTAGGGCCGGTCCGTGGTTCGTACGGCGGCCCGGCCGTCTGCCTTCAGAGGTCGACCTCGACGAGGAGGGGGCGGTGGTCGGAGACGGGAGTGCGGGGAGCGGCGGCGGGGCCGACCGCGGTGCGGGGGACGCCGACCGCCAGGACGTGGTCGAACTGGACGGCGGGCTTGTGGGAGGGGTAGGTGGGGGTGCGGGCCAGGTCGTACCAGCCCTGGAGGCGGGGGCGCGGCTCCCGCACCCGCCGCCGCCGTCCGCCGTCCTGGGCGAGGCGGGTGCGGCGGGCGGCCCGGGCGGCCCTGATCCGTTCGCGTGAGGTGCTGCGGTCGAGGGCGGTGGCGCTGCCGAGCACGGTCCGCGGGACCGCGCCGATCAGGTTGAAGTCGCCCAGCACCAGGTAGGGCTGCGGCAGGTCGGCGATCCAGCGCCGGATCGCGGTGAGCTGCGCCACGTTCCATCCCGGCACGAAGGACAGGTGGGCGGCGACCACGGTGAACGGGCCGTGCCGGCCCTCGAGCACGGCGGCCAGCGCGGCCCGCGGCTCGTCCGGGACGGGGGTCAGCCCGCGCCGCCCGGCGACCCGCAGGGGGAGCCCGAAGGGCGCGGGGGCGAACCGCCGGGCCCGCCAGTGGTGCACCGGAAGCCGGGTCAGCAGGGCGGTGCCGTAGGCGGGCCGGTCGGTGGCGGAATCGACCTCGGCGGGTCCGTAGACCTGCAGTTTCGTCATGGTCGGGTCGTGCACCCAGCCGGCGAGCGGGGCGGGCCGGCCGTGCAGGGCCGCGGCGAACCGCCAGTCGGCCGCGCCCATGGCCTTGGCGGCGACGGCGGCCTGGTCGGCCAGGCCGGAGCGCTCCTGGTGGCGGTCGACCTCCTGGAGGGCGAGCACGTCGGCGTCAAGTTCGGCGATCGCGTCACCGAGCGGGGCGGCGGGGTCGGCCGGGAGGGGCAGCGGAGCGCCGTCGGCGGCGAGCGGTTGACCGTGCAGCAGGTTGAAGGTGGCGATGCGCAGCTGGGTCACATCCCCGACCGTACCCGGTGCCGGGCTTGAGGCCCCCGGGCATACCGGGTATACATACTCGGTATGTCGATCCGTCATGGTCTCCTCGCCCTCCTCGACCAGGGCCCCCGGTACGGCTACCAGCTGCGCTCCGAGTTCGAGGCCCGCACCGGTGCCACCTGGCCGCTGAACGTCGGCCAGGTCTACACCACCCTCGGGCGGCTGGAGCGCGACGGGCTCGTGGAGCCCGCCGGCGAGGACGACGAGGGCCACCTCTTCTACGCCGTCACCGAGGCAGGACGCACGGAACTGCGCCAATGGTTCGACACCCCGGTGCCCCGGACCAATCCGCCGCGCGACGAGCTGGCGATCAAGCTGGCGATGGCCGTCGGCGTCCCCGGGGTCGACGTGCAGGCGGTGGTGCAGTCCCAGCGCCGGCACAGCATGAAGGCACTGCAGGACTACACCCGGCTCAAGGCCCAGGCGCTGACCGCCGCCGAGCAGCAGAGCGACCTCGCCTGGCTGCTCGTCCTCGAGCAGCTGATCTTCCAGACCGAGGCCGAGATCCGCTGGCTCGACCACTGCGAGACCCGTCTCGCCCAGCACGCCTCGCGTCCCGCGCAGGCTCCCGCGCCCGCCACCGAATCCGCACCGGCCACCGGCACCGCGCGCACGCGCCGCCGCAGCCGCATCTGATCAACCGACAGCAGGGGGAAGCATGAGCACCACCCACACCGAATCGCGGCCACCCGTGCTGCACCTCGACCAGGTCAGCCGGGTGCACGGCCAGGGCGCCGCCGAGGTGCACGCCCTGCGCGGCGTCGAACTCGTCGTCCACCCCGGCGAGCTGGTCGCCGTCATGGGCCCGTCCGGCTCCGGCAAGTCCACCCTGCTGACCCTGGCCGGCGGCCTGGACAGCCCCAGCTCCGGCCGGGTGCTGGTCGAGGGCACCGTCCTCGGCGAGCTCTCCCGCAAGCAGCAGGCCCAGGTCCGCCGCCGCTCCATCGGCTACGTCTTCCAGGACTACAACCTCATCCCGGCGCTCACCGCCGCCGAGAACATCTCCCTGCCGCGCGAGCTCGACGGCGTCTCCGGCCGCGCGGCCCGCCGCGAGGCGATCGCCGCGCTGGAGGAGCTCGGCATCCCGGAGCTCGCCGACCGCTTCCCCGACGACATGTCCGGCGGCCAGCAGCAGCGCGTCGCCATCGCCCGCGCCCTGATCGGCGACCGCCGGCTCGTCCTCGCCGACGAGCCCACCGGCGCCCTGGACTCCACCACCGGCGAGGCCGTCCTCGCGGTGCTGCGCGCCCGCTGCGACGCCGGCGCGGCCGCCATGATGGTCACCCACGAGGCCCGGCACGCCGCCTGGGCGGACCGCGTGGTCTTCCTGCGCGACGGCCGCCTGGTCGACCAGAGCGTCAGCCACGACGCGGCCAGCCTGCTGGTCACCGCCGCCACCAACAGCGTGAAGGGGCCCGGCGAGTGAACCCCCGAGCCTGGCGGGTCGCACTGCGGATAGCCCGCCGCGACGCCCTGCGCGCCAAGGGCCGCAGCGCCCTCGTCCTCGCCATGATCGCCCTCCCGGTGCTCGGCGTGGCCGGCGCCGACGTGATGTACCGCAGCGGCGAACTGGAGCCCCGCGAGCAGGCCGTCCGCCTGATGGGCTCGACCGACGCGCTGCTCACCTCGTACGGCCGGGGCACGACCGTGCTCCAGCCGCCCAACGCCGAGCAGGGCGGCTGGGGCGTCCCCGTGGAGCAGGGCAAGCAGCCCACCGCCGAGCAGGTCCGCAGCGCCAAGACCGACCCCGCGGTGCTCGTCAGGGAACTCCTGCCGGCCGGCACCGTGCTGGTGCCGGTGCCCACGGGCGAACGCGCCTCCGCCACCACCAAGGAGGGCCGGCTCGGCGTCGACACCACCGAGGCCGACCTCGCCGACCCGGTCTGGCGCGGCCGGCTGAACATCGTGGACGGCCGCACCCCGAGCGCCCCCCACGAGATCGCCGCCACCCGGTACTTCCTCGACAAGTCCGGCCTGCACCTCGGCGACCGCACCGTGCTGCACGGCCTGGACAGCACCCCGTTCACCATCACCGCCGTCGCCGAGTACCCCGGCGAGCTCAGGGCCGTCACCCTGGTCGGACGGCCCGGCGAACTCGTCGCCCCGCTGCGCGCCGCGAACAACAGCAAGGAGGACCGCTACGGCGGCGACAAGTGGCTCGTCCGGCTGCCGCAGGGTGCCGTCCTCGACTGGCCGAAGGTCCTGGAGCTCAACAAGTACGGCTTCGGGCTGACCTCCCGCACCGTGCTCATGGACCCGCCGCCCCGCTCCGCGGTGCCGTACTACGCCGACATGGACAGGTACGGCGGCGGGGGCATCGACTCGGTGGCCCTGGTCGTCCTCGGCACCGTCGTCGGCATGGCCCTGCTGGAGATCGTGCTGCTGGCCGGCCCCGCCTTCGCGGTCGGCGCCCGCCGCTCGCGCCGCCAGCTCGGCCTGCTCGCGGCCGGCGGCGGCGACCGCTCGCACGTCCGGGCCGTGGTGCTCGGCGGCGGCGTGGTGCTCGGCCTGGCCGGCGCCGTGGTCGGCGTGGTCCTCGCCGTCGTCCTGGTCGCGGTGCTCCGCCCGCTGGCCGAGCAGGCCGCCGGCGAGCGCTTCGGCCACCTCGACCTGCAGCCGCTCGACCTCCTCTGCATCGCCCTGATCGGCCTGGTCACCGGCCTGCTGGCAGCGGTCGTCCCGGCCTTCCAGGCCGCCCGGACGGACGTCGTCGAGGCGCTCACCGGCCGCGGCTCGCTCAGGCCCCCGAGCCGCCGGCTCGCCGTCGTCGGCCTGGTGGCGGTCGGCGCCGGCGCCGCGCTCGCCCTGCTCGGCACCTTCACCGGTGACGCCGGCCGCACCCTCGGTGTGCTCGGCGGCTCGGCCCTCGCCGAGCTCGGCATGATCGCCTGCACCCCGATGCTGGTCGGCCTGTTCGGCCGCCTCGGCCGCCACCTGCCGCTCAGCCCCCGCCTCGCGCTGCGCGACGCGGTGCGCCACCGCGGCCGCACCGCCCCCGCGGTCGCCGCCGTGATGGCCGCGGTCGCCGGCTCCGTCGCCGTCGGCATCTACACCACCAGCTCCGACCGGGAACAGCGGCTGAACTACCACGCCGAAATGCCCGCCGGCGCCGTCCGGCTGTCGGCCGACCAGGGACCGCAGGCGAATCCGGCCGACCTGTCCGCGCTGCGTGCCGCCGTCGAGCGGTCCGTCCCGGACCTCGGCCCGCGCGCCGACCTGATGACCACCGCGTACGGGAAGGACTGCGCCCGCATCTCCTGCGGCTGGGTCGAGGTGGGCGTCCCCAAGGAGCGTCGCTGCCCGACCAACGACCCCGACGTCGACGCCGCGGCGATGGGAGGCGCCGAGATACGCCGGATCAACCGCACCGACCCGCGGTGCGCCGAGGACGTGATCTACGGCAGCGTGGCCGGCTACGTCCCGGCCGGTGACGCCACCGTGCTGCGCAACCTGTTCGGCGTCAACGACCCGGCCGCCGAGCAGGCGCTCGCCGCCGGCAAGGCGGTGGTCTTCGACCCGAAGTACGTCAAGGACGGGAAGATCACCCTCGACCTGACCGTCGCGGAGCCGGAGACCACCGAGGACATCAACGCCGCCAGGCCCAGCAAGCCGGTCGTGCACCACACCACCGTCGACGCCGTCGTCGTCAAGGCCGAGGTGGTCGCCGCCCAGGCACTGGTCAGCCCGGAGACCGCCGGGCGGCTCGGACTGAGCACCCGGCCGGCCGGCAGCGTGTGGCGCCCGGCGGCGGCGCCCTCCGACGGGGCCGAGCAGAAGGCCTCCGCCGCCGTCGGCAAGCTGGACGACAACGCCGGCGTCCAGGTCGAGCGGGGCTACCGCTCCGACCAGACCCTGGTCGGCCTCGCCCTGACCGGCTTCGCCGGCCTGGTCGCCCTCGGCGCCGCGGGCATCGCGACCGGCCTCGCCGCCGCCGACTCGCAGCGCGACCTGGCCACGCTGGCCGCGGTCGGCGCGACCGGAGGCATCCGGCGCAGGCTGTCCGGCTTCCAGTGCGGGGTGATCGCCGCGATGGGCACCGTCCTCGGCACGGTCTGCGGCGTGATCCCGGCCGTGGCACTGCGGAAGATGGAGGCGGCCGCCGTGTACGACTCCTCGTACACCATGGTCAGGCCCGCCGAGACGATCATCGCCTTCCCGTGGACGGACCTCGCCGTCACCCTGGTCGGCCTCCCGCTGGTGGCCGTCCTGCTGGCGATGCTGTTCACCCGCTCCCGCCTGATGCTCACCCGCCGCTCGGCCTGACCGGCGGACAGGAGCACGGGCCGACCCACAGGGGCGCGTGGGGGTACCTCCGGCCGAAGGCCGGGGGAGAACTGCACAATTCGGATGTCCCGGACTGTGTGGATCCCCGCGCCCCCCTGCAGGTTCACCGGGGTGATCGAGGTTACGGGGGTGCGCGCTGCCGGAGGGCGGCACGCACCCGTCCGGGCGAACTAAAGTCGTCCGTATGACGAAAACCCCGGACAGCGTCGTCCGCTCCTACATCGACGAGCACGAGCCCGCCTTCCTGCAGGACCTCTCCGACTGGCTGAGCATCCCCTCCGTCTCCGCCGAACCGGACCGGGCCGGCGACGTCCGCCGCTCCGCCGAGTGGCTGGCCGCCGCGCTGCGCAGCACGGGCTTCCCGGTCGCCGAGGTGTGGGAGACCGACGGCCTGCCGGCGGTGTTCGCCGAGTGGCCGTCCGGGGACGCCTCCGCGCCGACCGTCCTGGTCTACGGGCACCACGACGTGCAGCCCGCGGCCAAGGAGGACGGCTGGGAGACCGAGCCCTTCACCCCGACCGTGGTCGGGCGCCGGCTGTTCGCCCGCGGCGCCGCGGACGACAAGGGCCAGGTCTTCTTCCACACCCTCGGGGTGCGCGCCCACCTCGCCGCCACCGGGCGCACCGCGCCGGCGGTCAACCTCAAGCTGCTGGTCGAGGGCGAGGAGGAGTCCGGTTCGCCGAACTTCGCCGCCCTGGTGCGCCGCGAGGCCGAGCGGCTCGCCGCCGACGTCGTGATCATCTCGGACACCGGTATGTGGTCCGAGACCACGCCGACCGTCTGCACCGGCATGCGCGGCCTGGCCGACTGCCAGATCGACTTCTTCGGCCCGGACACCGACATCCACTCCGGGTCCTTCGGCGGCGCCGTCCCCAACCCGGCGGAGGTGGCGGCCTCGCTGGCCGCCGCCCTGCACGACGCGGACCGCCGGGTCGCCGTCCCCGGCTTCTACGACGGCGTGGTCGAGCTGACCGAGCGGGAGCGCGAGCTCTTCGCCGAACTGCCCTTCGACGAGGCCCAGTGGCTGCGGGTCGCCAAGTCGTACGGCACCCAGGGCGAGACCGGCTACTCCACCCTGGAGCGGGTCTGGGCCCGTCCGACGGCCGAGGTCAACGGCGTCTGGGGCGGCTACACCGGCCCCGGCGGCAAGACCATCGTGCCGTCCGAGGCGCACCTCAAGCTGTCCTTCCGGCTGGTCGCCGGCCAGGAGGTGGAGAAGGTCCGCGAGGCCGTCCGCTCCTGGGTGGCCGAGCAGGTGCCGGAGGGCATCCGGTACGAGATCGCCTTCCCCGGCGCGACCCGCCCCTGCCTGACGCCGCTGGACCACCCGGCGCTGCAGGCGGTCGTCCGGGCGATGGGCCGGGCGTTCGAGCAGAAGATCCTCTTCACCCGGGAGGGCGGCTCCGGGCCCGCCGCCGACCTGCAGGACGTGCTGGGCGCGCCGGTGCTGTTCCTGGGCATCTCGGTGCCCTCCGACGGCTGGCACTCCGTCAACGAGAAGGTGGAGCTGGACCTCCTGCGCAAGGGCGTCGAGACCTCGGCGTACCTGTGGGGCGAGCTGGCCGGGGACGGGCAGCGGGCCTGATGACGACGATGCGGGAAATCGGGAATTGCGGACTTCGAACGGGGATGGACCGAGTTGAGCAGCGCGTCTGACACCGGGCACCTCGCCCTGGCCCGCGCCGGGGTGGACCGTGCCGCGCACCACCGGTTCGACGAGCCGTGGCTGGCCGCGGCGTGGAGCCACCCGACCACCAAGGTGCTGCCGATCGCCGGCGGCGAGGCCTTCGTGGTCGACACCGAGCGGGGCACCGAGCTCGTCCTGCTGCCCTCCTTCGAGGCGCCGGACAGCGGTGACCGCTTCTACCTGGGCACGGACGAGGGCGGCGTCTCGTACTTCGCCCTGGCCGGCGAGAGCCTGCCGGGCCGGCTGGACGGCGACGCCCGCCCGGCCGGGCTGCGCGAGGTCGGCGCCTCGCTCTCCGACCGGGACGCGGGGCTGCTGGTGCACGCGGTCGCCCTCGAGCACTGGCACCGGCTGCACAGCTTCTGCTCGCGCTGCGGCCACCGCACCGAGAAGGCCGGCGCGGGCCACGTGCGCCGCTGCACCTCCTGCGCCGCCGAGCACTACCCGCGGACCGACCCGGCGGTGATCATGCTGATCACCGACGGCGAGGACCGCTGCCTGCTGGGCCGCCAGGCGATCTGGCCGGAGGGCCGCTGGTCGACCCTGGCCGGCTTCGTCGAGCCCGGCGAGTCGATCGAGCAGGCGGTCGCCCGCGAGGTGCACGAGGAGGCCGGGGTGCGGGTCTCCGAGGTCGAGTACGTGGCGAGCCAGCCGTGGCCGTTCCCGTCCAGCCTGATGCTGGGCTTCATCGGCAGGGCCGACCCGGCCGGCACCGGGATCACCGTGGACGGCGAGGAGCTGGCCGAGGCGCGCTGGTTCTCCCGCGAGGAGCTGAAGGCGGGCATGGCGGCGGGTGAGATCCTGCCGCCTTCGGGGATCTCGATCGCCCGGCACCTGGTCGAGCTCTGGTACGGCGAGCCGCTGCCCGCGGCGGCCCGCTGGTAGCACCCGGGCGGGGCATTCGGATCACGGAAAAGGGGGCGCGCGGCGATTGTCTGCGCGCCCCCCTTTTGCTTCGGTCCTTCGATTTCGTGCGCACCGCTTTCGTTCTTGCCGTGCTGTTCGGCCGATCCCGACCGGAGCCGTCCGTACCAGCGCCCACCTGCGGCTGAGTGCGCCCGCATGCGCTGTTCGCGCCCGTTCCAAACCTCCTGACCCGCGTTCTTGGCCGGTTTTCCTGAAATGCGGGAAGCCGTCTGACTACATTCACCGGTGTGACGATCCCCCGAGCCGGAGTGCCCGCTCCCAAGTACCAGCGCCTCGCGGCCGACCTGCGCCGCCGAATCGAGTCCGGCGAGTGGCAGGGCGGCGCGCAGCTGCCCGTCGAGACCGAGTTGGAGCACCACTACGGCGTCGCCCGCAACACCGTGCGCCTGGCGGTCGACGTCCTGGTCAACGAGGGGCGGCTGGTCCGCCTCCAGGGCAAGGGCACCTACCTCAAGCAGCAGCCGATGCTCGACCACCGGGCCTACGGCCCGCCGCACGGCGCAGCCGGCCCGGCGGACTGCCTGGCCGCCCCCTCCGCGGTCTACGCCGACGAGGCCGTCGCCTCCGGCCGCCGGCTGACCTGCGACTTCGAGATGCTCGTGGTGCGCGCCCGGGCCGACATCGCCGAACTGCTCGGCATGCTGCCGGGGGAGGCCGTGGTCGTCCGTCGCCAGCTGAGGCTGACCGACCGCGAGCCGTACTCGATCGAGGAGAGCCACTACCGCGCGGGCCTCGCCGCGGGCACGCCGCTGATGGAACCGGTACCGGTGCCCGGCGGCGACGAGACGGTGCTGGCGGCGATCGGCCGCTGCGAGTCCGCCGCGGCGGACCGCCTGGTGGCGCGGATGCCGGGCCCCGAGGAGGCCGCCTGGTTCGAGGTCGGCCCCGGGGTGCCGCTGCTGGTGCAGACCCGGGTCACCAGCGACGCCCGCGGCCCCGTACGGGTCGTCGAGACGCGCTACGCGGCCGACCGCTGCCGCCTGCTCTACGGGCTCGGCCCGCTCGCCGCGGAGGCCGGAGCCGGCCTCCGGGTGCCGGCCGGGGTCTCCTGAACGGGCCGCCCCCCGCGGTCGGGCCCCTCGAGGCGCCCGGCCCCAGATCCGTCCGGAAGCGGCCTCCGGACGCAGCCGGCCCCGGCGGAAGGAGTCCGCCGGGGCCGGGCCGCCGTACGCGGAGGGCACGCGGCGCGGCCTCCGATTGGCTAGCATGCCGGGCGTCCAGCGAGGCCCGCCGCCGCCAGGCGGCCGCCGGTACCCGTCGGGGGGATCCTGTGCAGCAACCGTCGTCGTTTCCGCCGCCCCAGGGGCCGCCGTCCGACCCTCCGACGGGTACGGGCGCACCGCAGGGCCCGCCGCGGTCGCACATCAAGCTCTGGGGCGCCGTCGCCGCGGTGGTCAGCGCCATCGCGGGGGTGGCCAGCGCGGTCGCCGCGTTCACCGGAGGCTCCTCGGTGCCGGACCGCTCTCCGTCGGCCCAGGTGACGGTGACCGTCGCGCCGCCGCCCGCCGGCGGCAGCGCCCAGCAGGTGCCGCCCGCCGCCGGGGCCTCCGCCACGAACGCCGCCGCGGAGGGCGTCCGCTGGTCGGGGTCGATCGTGCTCGGCCTCGAAGGCATCGACCTGACGCAGTCGCCGCCGCGCAAGGGGAGCGCGTCCTTCATCCGTCCCGCGGCCGCGCGGAGCGGCAGCAACGGGATGATGGTCAAGGGCACCGTGGCGCTCTGGACGGGCACCGGCGCGCCCACCGCCCAGGGCTGCAAGGACCTTCTGCTGACGCAGTCCCGCGACGAGGTCGACGTGGCCGCGGGCGACGTGGTCTGCCTGGCCGAGGGCAGTTCGCCGGTTGCCGCGCTCAAGGTCACCGCCACCCACTACGACCGGGGCGCGTACGGGGAGCTGGACGGCGAGCTCACCGTCTGGAGCCTGCGCCTGAACCGCTGACGGCTTTCGGGCAGCGCTGTCTTCAGGAAGCGCGGGAGGCGGGCACACGCGTACGTGCGCCCGCCTCCGCGGGTCCTGCGGGCCGACGCCGGGTCAGCCGGCCAGCGCGGCCTGCACCTGGCGCAGGCTCGGGTTGGTCATGACGACGTCCTCGCCGCCGCTCTTCGGCGACACCAGCACGGTCGGCACGGTCTGGTTGCCGTTGTTCACCGACTCCACGAAGCTCGCCGAGGCCGGGTCCAGCTCGATGTTCACCTCGGTGTAGGCGATGCCCTCGCGCTCCAGCTGGCTCTTGAGGCGGTTGCAGTAGCCGCACCAGGTCGTGCTGTACATCGTGACGGTGCCGGACATGGCGGCGTGCTCCTTCGGAGAGGGGGCGTACGGACGTGGGTCCCAACGCCCGGCGTGCACCCGGCATTCCGCGCACGCCCGGCGCGTGCGGAACGCCACACGCGGGGCGGCGGGCCGATCGTCGTACCGCAGCAGCCGGCCTGTGGACAACCCGCAGGCTGTCACCGCCGACTGCCAGGATGTGCGTCCGGCCGCACCGCCCGCCGGGCTGAGAGGATGGTAGTCATGCAGGAAGAGCTCTCGGGCATGCCGTCCGACCCGTACGAGTCCTGGGGCGGCGCCCCCGCCGGTGCCGACGCGGTGCTCGCCGGGCTCGACCCCGAGCAGCGTGCCGTCGCCACCGCCCTCACCGGCCCCGTCTGCGTCCTCGCGGGCGCCGGCACCGGCAAGACCCGGGCCATCACCCACCGGATCGCCTACGGCGTGCGCAGCGGCGTCTACCAGCCCCAGCAGGTGCTCGCGGTGACCTTCACCGCCCGTGCGGCCGGCGAGATGCGCGGGCGGCTCCGCCAGCTCGGCGCCGAGGGCGTGCAGGCCCGCACCTTCCACTCCGCCGCGCTGCGCCAGCTCCAGTACTTCTGGCCGCGGGCGATCGGCGGCGAGGTCCCGCGGCTGCTGGAGCGCAAGGTCCAGCTGGTCGCCGAGGCCGCCTCCCGCACCGGCCTGCGCGTGCAGCGCACCGAGCTGCGCGACCTCACCGGCGAGATCGAGTGGGCCAAGGTCACCCAGATCGTGCCCGACGACTACCCGGCCGCCGTCGCCAAGAGCAGCCGCGAGGCCCCGCGCGACCCGGCCGAGATCGCCCGCGTCTACGCGACGTACGAGCAGGCCAAGCGCGACCGCGGCCTGATCGACTTCGAGGACGTGCTGCTGCTCACCGCCGCCGTCCTGGAGGACCGCCCGGAGATCGCCGAGCGGGTCCGCGCCCAGTACCGGCACATCACCGTCGACGAGTACCAGGACGTCTCCCCGCTCCAGCAGCGGCTGCTGGAGCAGTGGACGGCCGGCGGCGCCAGCCTCTGCGTGGTCGGCGACGCCAGCCAGACCATCTACTCCTTCACCGGTGCCACCCCCGACTACCTGCTGAACTTCCGCACCCGGCACCCGGACGCCACCGTGGTGAAGCTGGTCCGCGACTACCGCTCCAGCCCGCAGGTCGTCCACCTGGCCAACGGGCTGCTCGCCCAGGCCCGGGGCCAGGCCGCCCGGCACCGCCTGGAGCTGGTCTCCCAGCGGGAGGCCGGCCCGGACCCCGAGTACGCCGAGTACCCGGACGAGCCGACCGAGGCCGAGTCCACCGCGCACCGCATCCGCAAGCTGCTGGACGGCGGCGTGCGGGCCAGCGAGATCGCCGTGCTGTTCCGCACCAACGGCCAGTCCGAGGTGTACGAGCAGGCCCTCGCCGACCTCGGCCTGCCCTACCAGCTGAAGGGCGCCGAGCGGTTCTTCGAGCGGCCCGAGGTGCGCGAGGCCGGCGTGCTGCTCAAGGGCGCCGCCCGCGCGTCCGACGACCCGCTCACCGCGGACGCGCCCGACCTCGCCGGGCAGGTCCGCGCGGTGCTCGCCACCCGCGGCTTCACCGCCGTCCCGCCGGCCGGCTCCGGCGCCGTCCGCGAGCGCTGGGAGTCGCTGGCCGCGCTCGTCCGGCTCGCCGAGGAGTTCGAGGCCGGCCGCCTCGCTGCCGGGGAGAACGCCGGGCTGGCCGCGTACGTCGCCGAGCTCGATGCCCGCGCCGCGGCCCAGCACGCACCCGCCGTCGAGGGCGTCACCCTGGCCTCGCTGCACGCCGCCAAGGGCCTGGAGTGGGACGCAGTCTTCCTCGTCGGCCTCAGCGAGGGCACCCTGCCGATCATCTACGCCAAGACCGACGAGCAGATCGAGGAGGAGCGCCGGCTGCTCTACGTCGGCGTGACCCGCGCCCGGCAGCACCTCAGCCTGTCCTGGGCCCTCTCGCGCTCGCCCGGCGGCCGGGCGAGCCGCCGGCCCACCCGCTTCCTGGACGGCCTGCGGCCGGGCTCCGGCACGGCGCAGGGCGGCGGCCGGGGCGGCCGGGGCGGGGTCGAGCGCGGCGAGGCCCGCGCGGCCTCCCGCCGCGCCCCGCGCGGCCCGGTCACCTGCCGGGTGTGCGGCCGCACCCTCACCGAGGCGGTGGAGCGCAAGCTGCGGCGCTGCGAGGGCTGCCCCTCCTCGATGGACGAGGCGCTGTACGAGCGGCTGCGCGAGTGGCGGGCCCGCCAGGCGAAGAAGCAGGGTGCGCCGGCGTACGTGGTGTTCACCGACGCGACCCTGATGGCGATCGCCGAGGACGTCCCGTCGAGCGAGCGCGAACTGGCCCTGATCTCCGGGGTCGGCGCCATGAAACTGGACAAGTACGGCGCCGCTGTGCTGTCGTTGTGCGCGGGGGAAGAGCCTGTCGACGACATCGCGGACGGGCTCGTGGGGGAGCCGACCGAGCCGGCCTGAGCCGCTCGCGGAGATCACTCCGGAACTCGCCGGAAAAATAGTTTGCGCCCCGTACGCCGCGCGCAATAGCCTGCCGGAGCGGTCAAGGGGACGAGATCGCAAGGCCGCTCGGAGGGCCACCTTCAGCGTGCCGTTCGGGCGCGACCGGATCTTTTCGGGTCCGACAGCGCCGGTACAGCAGCAACACCGCACCACCAGCAGGACCGACCGACATCCGAACACCGGGGCCCGGGGAACTGGGCACCGCGAGACGCCGAGAGGAGGCGAAGACAGTGGAAACCACGAAGACCATCACCAAACTGACTGGCCAGACCGTATTCGCCATGCCCGCGGGCGCCCTCTCGCTGTTCGGCACCCGTTGCACCTCGACCACCGTCTCGCGTCTGCGCGGCGTGGTCGTTCTGGCCGACAACGGTCTGGGTCTCCAGGGCACCGATGTCTCCGTTGTCAGTGGCTCCGGCTTCACTGGCCTCGGCGGCGCCGATTCCCGCGAGACGGGTCTGTCCCGTGACTGGGCGATCTTCGGCGGCGGCCTCGGGCTGCGCGACGAGCGACCGACCCAGGCACCGAAGGCAGTGGCAGTGGCAGCCATGCATGGCGGCTATGTGCGCGTCTCCGGTGCCGGAGCCACCAAGCAGGACGAGCAGCTGATCAACCTGGCCCAGGCCGCCCAGATGGGCGCCCAGGCCACCCGGATGAGGGCCTTCCGCGGCCCGGAACCCTGGAGTGAACGCACCTGAGGAAGCCTCAGGTCGGTCTCCAGGGCCGCGGAACCCGTCACACCGGGATCCGCGGCCCTTCTGTTTTGTCCGGTACGTCAAGACAAACCCAGGCCCCTCGGGGCCTCCGGTCCGGCCCCACCAGCCGGCTGGACCGGAACCACTGAGAAAAGACGAGGAAGAAGTGTCCACGGTCATCACGCCGCCCCTCCCGTCCGTACCGACAGACAAGTTCACCAAGGCCGACCAGGCCGACCCCCCGGAGGTTTCCCTGATGCAGCAGCTCTCTTCGCTCGACGAGGCCGACGCCCTCGGCCAGACCGTCCCGTGCCGGGCCTTCGACCCGGAGGTCTTCTTCGCCGAGACGCCGGCGGACGTCGAGTACGCCAAGTCCCTCTGCGGCACCTGCCCGGTCAAGGAGGCCTGCCTGGCCGGCGCGCTGGAGCGGCGCGAGCCGTGGGGCGTCTGGGGCGGCGAGCTCTTCGTCCAGGGCGTGGTCGTGGCCCGCAAGCGGCCGCGGGGCCGTCCGCGCAAGACCGAGGTCATGGCGTGATCACCGCCGACATGCCCACCGGTCACGGAACCGCAGGCGTCCGACGGGGAGAGCAGCCCCCGCAGGACAGCGCCCTGCGCCGCTCCGTACGCATCGCCGCCGCCAAGGCCGATGCCGCAGCCCGCCACCCCTTCCCGAGCACGCACCACGAGCAGGACCACCACATGACCCCCGCCGCCGATCACCCCGCCCGCTTCGAGCAGCACCCCGAACTCCACGCCCCGAACAGGAACTTCGACATGCATCTCCTCCAGGAATCCCTGGCCCGCGCCCATATGCAGGAACTAACCCGCGAGGCGGAGCGCCAACGACTCGGCGCGCGCCTCGCACGGGCCGACCGCCTCGTGCGGAAGGCCGAACGTGCGTCGCTGCGCGCCCGCAGGGCGCTTGCCACCGCCCTGATGTGACGGACCGCCGCCGGTCCCGCCCCGACCGGGGCGGAGCCGGACGGCCCGTCCAGTGACCAGGCAGAGAACGGAACGACGGCCGCCCCCTTGCGGAAGGGGGCGGCCGTCGCCGTGTGCGGGCCCTGTCCGGGGCTGCCCGCGGGCCCCGGCTCAGCGGCCGGCGAACCCCGGCAGCCAGGCGGCCAGTTCCTCGCGCAGCCGCACCTTCGCACCCAGCTGGCAGAGCACACCGATGGTGCTCAGCGTCACCCGGTGGATCAGCAGGTAGGACGGCGGCAGGTTGAGCTGCTTGCCCAGGTTGTACGCGGGCGAGCGGGGGTCGGCGATCCGGGCCGCCTGCGCCCGCATCCAGTCCCGGGTGAAGGTGAACTCCTCCACCCGGGTCGGTTCGATGATCGGCACCAGGTAGTCCAGCACCGCGTCCGGGTCGAGCGTGATGGTCGGCCGGACGAAGCCCTCCTGGCGGAGCATGTCGTAGACCGCCCCGGCCTCCCCCTCCAGGGCGAGCCGGAGCGCCGTGCCGATAGGCTCGGGCAGCCCGCCCGGCAGCCGGTCGACCGTGCCGAAGTCCAGCACCCCGAGCCGCCGCTCCCCGGCCGGCCCGTCGCCGAGCAGCCGGAAGTTGCCCGGGTGCGGGTCCGCGTGCAGCAGCCCGGTGCGGGTCGGTCCGGCGAACAGGAAGCGGGCCAGCAGCTGCCCGGCCCTGTCCCGCTCCGCGGCCGAGCCGGAGGCGATCACCCGGGCCAGCGGGATGCCGTCCATCCACTCGGTGACCAGCACCTGCCCGGCCCGGTCGACCACCCCGGGCACGGCGATGTCCGGGTCGTCGGCGAACTCCTCCGCGTGGGCGCGCTGGGCCTGCGCCTCCAGGCCGTAGTCCAGCTCCTCCGCGACCCGCGCCCGCAACTCGGCGATCAGCGGCTTCATGTCCATCCCGGGGATCAGCGGACCCAGCACCCGGGCCAGCCTGGCCAGTTGGCCGAGATCGCCCAGCAGCGCGTCGCCGGCCCCCGGGTACTGGACCTTGACGGCGACCGTGCGGCCGTCGTGCCAGACCGCTCGGTGCACCTGCCCGATCGACGCGGCGGCGGCCGGGCGGTCGTCGAAGCTGCGGAACCGCTCCCGCCAGTCGGCGCCGAGCTGTTCCGCCATCACCCGGTGCACGGTGGCCGCCGGCATCGCCGGGGCCGAGTCCTGGAGCTTCGTCAGCGCGGCCCGGTAGGGGCCGGCGACGTCCTCGGGCAGCGCGGACTCGAAGACCGACAGCGCCTGGCCGAACTTCATGGCGCCGCCCTTGAGCTGACCGAGCGTCGAGAACAGCTGCTCGGCGGTGCGCTGCTGCAGCTCGGCCGTGACCTCCTCGGCGGGCCGGCCGCCCAGCCGCTTGCCCAGCCCGAGCGTGGCACGGCCCGCGAAGCCGAGCGGCAGCGCCGCCAGCCGTGCGGTACGCGTCACGGCCTTGCGCGGAAGATCGCTCACCCCGGGGCCTCCCAGTCGGATCGCGCCCGCCGGGGCCGGTCGGCGCGCAGGCACCGGACGCGGCCCGCCACGGGCAGTGGTCACCTCGCCATTGTGCCCGCTCCACCGGGCACGTCCGGCGAATAATGCGGACTGGTATTCGGGCGCGCAACCCGGTGGTGGGGCGTACCGCGCGAAGTTCACCTCAACGGGGCACCCCGAACGCCTGCCGAAGGGATTCACCCCCTCCTGCCGGCCCGCCCGGCGCGGCCGCCCGGGCCGGGGGCGGCGGGCCCGATGCGCGCCAGAGGCAGCCGCAGGCCGGGTGGGCGCGCAGCCGGAGGCGCCGCACCGTGCCGTCGGCGGCGGACAGCTCGCACCAGCCGTCCACGCTCGGCGGCAGCACCCCGTCCAGGTAGAGCTGGGCGTGCAGGGCGGCCAGCCCGGCGACGGCGGTGGCGAGCGCGCTGTCACAGGCGGGCGTCCCGGCCCGCCCCGGGCCGGCGCCCTCCAGCTGGGCGAGCAGCCGCGGCCAGCCCGGGTCCTCGTCGTGCCTGGTCAGCGCGGCGCAGCCGCCGCAGGCCGAGGCGCCGGGGACGACCAGCGGCCCGACCACGCCCAGGTGCTCCAGCACCCCGACGTACAGGTGCGGCACCCCGGCCCGGACCAGCTCGTGCGCCTCCACCGCCCCGCCGGTGTGCGCGGCGGAGCCGTCCCGCGGTGCCAGCACGACCAGGGCGGGCGGCCCGGCGGCGACCGGGGCGGGGCGGCGGCCGGCGGCCGGGGGCACCCCTGCGGCCCGCTGCACGGCCTCGCGGGCGGCGGTGCCGCGCAGCCGTCCGATGTCGGCGGGCGGCAGGCCGGCGGGCGAGCAGTCCGCGGCGGTGACCCGGCCGCCGTCCGCCACGGTGACGGTGCCGATGCCGCCGGCCGCGAGGGCGGCGGCCAGCGCGGTGCCGACCCGGCCGGCGCCCCGCACCTCCACCCGGGCGCGCCGGCGGGCGGTGAGCACCTCCGCGGCCTCGCCGGGCTCGGGGTGGACCAGCGAGAGCCCGGCGGCGTCCGGCCCGAGGAGCTCCCGCTGCGGCTGCGGGAAGCCCTCCAGGGCCTCGCGGAGGGCCTCGGCGTCGTCCAGCAGCTCGCCCCGGGCCAGCGAGTCGAGCAGGGCCCGGCAGACGCCGGCGTCCAGGCCGAGTGCCTCGCCGGCCGCGATCAGCCCGGCGGTGTCCCGGCTGCCGTCGACCAGCTCCAGGAAGGCGGCGACGGTGCGGTCGACCTGCTCGACCAGCCGGGCGTGCCGGCGGACGGTGCCGAACTGCAGGGTCCGCTCGTCCCGCCAGAGGCGGGAGAGGGCGGGTTTGAGCATCGGGCGCATGGCGTCCCTCCTGGGCGGTGCGGTGCCGCGGGCGGTGCCGCGGTGAGGGCAGGATGCCCGATCCGGCGGCGGTCCCGCCGGGCGTTGTCCACAGGCCCGGTCGCATGATCCGAAGATCGGTGCGTACACCCTGTGGACAATTTCCGTTCGCGCGACGTGCGCCATCCCTGCACGCCGCGACGGGCCGGGCAGCCCCGTTCTGTCGGAGGCGGCGGGTAACGTCGGGTGCCATGGCGGCCGAACCGGACACCCGATCCCCGTCGCCGCGCCGACGTCCCCGGGCAGCCTCCGGGTACGACGCCGCGGCGCCCGGTGCGCACGGGCGCGCCCGCACGCCGGAGCCGCCCCCCGACCCGCTGCCGCAGGCGGAGCCCGGGCCGCAGCCGGGTTCCGCCGCCCCGCCGCCGGTCGACCCCGCCGCCGTCGAGGTCCGCCGCAGCGCCCGGCGCAGCCGCACCGTCTCCGCCTACCGCGAGGGCGACCGCACCGTCGTGCTGATCCCGGCCCGGATGTCGAAGGCCGAGGAGCAGCGCTGGGTGGCCCAGATGCTGGAGCGGCTGGCCCGGCAGGAGAGCCGCCGCACGCTCGGCGACGACGCGCTCGAGGCCCGTGCCCGGGAGCTGTCCGAGGCGTACCTGGGCGGGCGGGCCGTCCCGCGGCAGGTCCGCTGGGTCACCAACCAGAACACCCGGTGGGGCTCCTGCACGCCCGCCGAGCGCACCGTCCGGCTCTCCCACCGGCTGCAGGGCATGCCCGGGTACGTCGTGGACTACGTGCTGCTGCACGAGCTGGCGCACCTGCTGGTGGCCGACCACGGGCCGGGGTTCTGGGCGCTGCTGGAGGCCTACCCGCGCACCGAGCGGGCCCGCGGCTACCTGGAGGGCGTGGCCGCGGCCGCCCGGCTGCCGCACCCCCCGGCCGGCGCAGGCCTGCCCGGGGCCGACGGCGGGGAGCCGGTCGGGGCGGGCGACTGCGACTGACATTCGGGGCCGGTCGGGGCTGCTGTGCGGGCGGGCCGCTGGGATATGGTCTCGGGGATCAGCAGCCGCACCAGGAGGGGGCCGGTCCGCGCCATGTCCAGGGAACTCGCCAAGGCGTCCCGCGTCCGGATCAGTGAGCTGACCGCGAGCACCGAGCTCTACCTCGGGGTGCACATCGCGGCGCCGGGGCTGACCTTCGACATCAGCTGCTTCGGGCTGGACGCCGACGAACGGCTCAGCGACGACCGCTACTTCGTCTTCTTCAACCAGCCCGCCAGCCCCGAGCGGTCGATCCGGCTGCTGGGCGCGCAGGAGGGCGACTCCGAGGCCTTCGCGGTGGTGCTCCCGGCCGTGCCGGACGCCGTCCACAAGCTGGCGCTCACCGCGACCGTCGACGGCGACGGGCAGATGTCCCAGGTGGCCTCCGGCCACGTCCGGATCGTGGCCGGAGGCACCGAGGTCGGCCGGTACAGCTTCACCGGCGCGGAGTTCTCCACCGAGCGGGCCGTGATGCTGGCGGACGTCTACCGCCGCGGCGGCGAGTGGCGGTTCGCCGCGGTCGGCCAGGGCTTCGACGGCGGCCTGCGCGCCCTGCTGGAGAACTTCGGCGGCGAGGTCCTCGACGAGGAGCAGCCGGCCCCCGAGGCGGCCCCCGCCCCCGCCCCCGCCCCCGCGCCGGTGCCGCAGCAGGCGGCCGCCCCCCAGCCGGTGGCCGCGCCCGCAGCACCGCCCGTCCAGCAGCCGTACCCGGACGCGACCCTGCTCGCCGTCCCTGTGCCGCCCGCCGTCCCCGCCCAGCAGCCGTACCCGGACGCCACGCTGCTCGCCGTGCCCGTCCCGCCCGCGGCGCCCGCCCCGGGCGCCGCCCCCGCCGGGGTGCGGATCTCGCTGACCAAGTACACCGAGCTGCCGGAGAGCCCCGGCTGGGTGAAGCAGAACGACCACCTCGTCCGGATCAGCCTGACGAAGGGCCAGGACATCCTGGCGCTGCAGGGCAGCATGGTCGCCTACCAGGGCAAGGCCGACTTCGCGCACGAGGGTTCCGGCATGCTGCGCAAGCTGGTCGGCAATCTGACCGGGCAGCAGCTGAAGCTGATGCGGATCACCGGCGAGGGCCAGGTGTTCCTCGCCGACGAGGCCTGCGACCTGCACGTGGTGCGGCTGGAGGGCGACTCGTTCTGCGTCGGCTCGGACCGGGTGCTGGCCTTCGAGGCTGGCCTGGAGCACGAGGTGCGCCGGATCGAGGGCGAGGGCCTGCCGCACGGCGGCTTCTTCACCCTGCAGTTCAGCGGCCACGGCACGGTCGTGGTGAAGACCAACGGCATCCCGGTGGTGCTGCCGGTCACGCCCGCCCCGGAGACGTACGTGGACGTGCAGGCGCTGGTGGCCTGGTCCCGCGGCTCGCAGGTGATCACCACGGCGCCGGTGCGGATCCGCCGCTCCGCGTACGCCGGGCACGCCGCGGAATCGTACAGCCTGCAGTTCCGCGGTGCGCCGGGGAACTTCGTCGTCGTCCAGCCGTTCGAGGTCTGAGGTCCAGGAGGATTCATGGAGGCGAAGTTCCTCGCGGGGAGCGGGCTGGACGCGTACCGGGCGGCCGACACCGGCGCGCGGATGAGCAACCACGGCACGGCGATGTGCCGGGTCGCGCTGACAGCCGGGGCGGACGTGTACGCCAAGGCCGGGGCGATGGTGGCCTACGACGGCTTCCTGCAGTACGAGCCCGTCCCGCAGTCCTTCCGTCGGGCGCTCGGCGAATGGGCGTCCGGCGAACGCAGCCCGCTGCTGCAGTGGACGGGCGACGGCGCGCTGTACCTCGCCGACATGGGCGCCGACGTGCTCAACCTGCAGCTCGCCGACGAGTCGCTGTCGGTGAACGGCTCGCACCTGCTGGCCATGGACGCCACCCTCGGCTGCACCGTGGAGAAGGTCCGCGGCGCCGCCCTGCTGGCCGGCACCGGCCTCTACAACGTCACGGTGAGCGGCACCGGCTGGGTCTCCGTCACCTCCCGCGGCGTCCCCGTGGTGCTGGACTGCGCCGAGGCCGAGACCTACGTCGACCCGGACGCGTTGGTCGCCTGGACCACCGGCCTGGAGGTGCGCACCCGGCGGACGGTCAAGGTCGGCTCGCTGATCGGCCGGGGCAGCGGCGAGGCGATGCAGCTCGGCTTCCGGGGCTCCGGCTTCGTGGTCGTGCAGCCCAGCGAGGACACCGCCGACCGACTCAAGATCCGCGGCTGAGAACCGAGTTCGAGGAGCCCTTCCCGTGCAGAGCCCCCTCCTGTCGCACACCGCCGGCACCGGCACCGACCGCTTCGCGCTGCAGAACCCGCAGCTGCTCCGGGTCACCCTGGACGGCCGGTCCGAGGTGCTGGCCCGCAGCGGCGCGATGGTCGCCCACGTCGGCCGGCTCGACTTCACCGGCTGGACCCCGCCCTCCGGGGGCCGCCGCGCCAACAACAACCGGCGCCGCGACGCCGGCGTGCTCGACCTGATGCGCTGCTCCGGCACCGGCACCGTCTACCTGGCCAACCTGGCCCAGCACCTGCACGTGCTGAAGCTGGACCAGGAACGCCTGGTGGTCACCAACAGCTATGTGCTGGCACTGGACACCACCCTGGACTGGCACACCGTGGCGATCGAGAACGGCGACCGGATCGCCGGCGTCGGCAGCCGCTGCCTGGAGTTCTCCGGCAGCGGCAGCCTGGTGCTGATGACCTCGGGCCGGCCGCTGGTGCTGCCGGTCGAGCCCGGCAGCTACGTGTACGGCGACGCGGACGCGGTGGTCGGCTGGTCGTCCGGCCTGGACGTCCAGCTCCAGGCGCAGAGCAGCAACACCGAGGCATGGCGCCGCCGCGGCACCGCCACCGAGGGCTGGGAGCTGGCCTTCACCGGCCGCGGTTACGTCGTCGTGCAGCCCAGCGAGCTGCTGCCGCCGCAGCGCGTCCCGCGCGGCTGACCGTACGGCTCCGCCCCCGGTGCCGGCCGGGCACCGGGGGCGGAGCGCGGGTCAGACCAGGGCGCGGGCGAGGCCGACGAGGGTGCGCACCGAGCCGTCGGTGAGCTCGGGCAGCTCGTCCCAGGAGAACCAGCGCAGGTCCAGCGACTCCTCGCTGATCAGCTCCTGCGCGCCGGCCGGGGCGACGGCCACGTACTGCACGTCCAGGTGGGTGTTCTCCGGAGCGTCCTTGCCGGCGCAGTGCACCTGGTGCCGGTCGAGCTTCACCGGCACCGGCAGGCCGCCCTCGGTGAGCAGGGCGAGCCCGGCGATGCCGGACTCCTCGGTGGCCTCGCGCAGCGCCGCGTCCGCGAGCGTGCTGTCCCCGGGCTCGCAGTGGCCGCCCATCTGCAGCCACCGGCCGACCTTGGGGTGCAGGGTCAGCAGCACCCGGCCGGCGGACGGGTCGACGACCACCGCGCTGGCGGTGATGTGGGCGGGCGTGCAGGCCCGCAGCATGCCGTCGGGACGGTCGGCGAGGTGGTCGAGGTAGTCCGTCCGCAGCCGGTCCTGGGCGGGGTCGGACGGCTTCCAGTCGCCGAGGACGCGCACGGCGTCCCGGTGCAGGGCGTCGGTCACTTGCCGCCGTCCTTGCCCTCGTCGCCGTCCTTGCCCTCGGCGGACTCGGTGTCCTTGGTGTTCTCGCCGCCCCCGGTGCCGGAGGTGTCCCCGCCGCGGGCGGCCTCGCCGAGCAGCTTGTCGAGGGCGTCGAAGTCGATGCCGCCCTCCTCCGCGCGGTGCACGAAGCCGTCCGGGTCGTCCAGGTCCGCGGCGGTCGGCAGCATGTCGGGGTGCTCCCACAGGGCGTCGCGGCCCTCGATGCCGCGGGCGTCGGAGAGCGAGGCCCACAGCCGGGAGGCGTCCCGCAGCCGGCGCGGGCGCAGCTCCAGGCCGACCAGCGTGGCGAAGGTCTGCTCGGCCGGGCCGCCGGTGGCGCGGCGGCGGCGCAGCGTCTCACGGAGCGCCGCGGCCTGCGGCAGGTGCGGCTGGGCCGCGGCGTGCACCACCGCGTCCACCCAGCCCTCGACCAGCGCGAGGGCGGTCTCCAGCCGGGCGAGCGCGGCCTTCTGCTCCGGGGTGTCCTCGGGCTGCAGCAGGCCGCCGGCCAGCGCCTCCTGGAGGGCCTCCGGGTTGGTCGGGTCGAGCTGGCCGACCAGCTCCTCCATCCGCGAGGTGTCGACCTTGATGCCGCGCGCGTACGCCTCGACCGCGCCGAACAGGTGCGCCCGCAGCCACGGCACGTGGGCGAAGAGGCGCTGGTGGGCGGCCTCGCGCAGGGCGAGGTACAGCCGGACCTCGTCGGCGGGCACGCTCAGGCCCTCGCCGAACTCGGCGATGTTCTGCGGCAGCAGCGCGGCCTTGCCTGCCGGGGCGAGCGGCAGGCCGACGTCGGTGGAACCGACCACCTCGGCCGCCAGCGCACCGAGCGCCTGCCCGATCTGGGTGCCGAACATGGCGCCGCCCATCGAGCGCATCACGCCCATCAGCGGGCCGGCCATGGCCTGCATCTCCGGCGGCAGCACGCCGCCCATGGCGTTGCCGACCCGCTCGGCGACCGGGTCGACCAGGTCCTTCCAGACCGGCAGGGTCGCCTCGATCCACTCGGCGCGGCTCCAGGCCACCGCCGTGGTCGAGCCGGACGGGAACTCGGTCGCGGCGTCCAGCCACAGCTCGGCGAGGCGCACGGCCTCGGTGACGGCGGTGCGCTCGGCCGCGCCGACCGAGCGGTCCTTGCTGCGGCCCTCGGCGGGCTCGGCGACGACCGTCTGCCGGGCGATGTTCTGCGCCAGCTCCCAGTTCACCGGGCCGCCCTCGAAGGAGAGCATCTGCCCGAGCTGCTGGAAGGCCGCGCCCAGGTCGTTGGGGTTGAGATTGCCCATCATCGCGCCGAACGGGTTGTCGCCCGCCGCGCCGCCCATGCCGAACAGCGCGCCGAGCGGGTTGCCGGCACCGAAGCCGAAGGGCTGCTGAGGGGGCTCGCCCTGACCGCCCTTGCCCTCGGCGGCGCCGTCGCCCTGGTCGTCCTTCTTGTTCTTGCCGTCCTCGGGCTCCTCGGGCGGGACGGAGAATCCGAAGGGGAGGTCGCTCACGGGGTCCTCAGATCTGCTCGGCCGTCACGCGGGATGTGGCGGGAATTCGTGTGCCCGCGAAGGCGGGACGTGTCCATGGTCTCGCGGCCCGATGGCGCCGGGTGCGCCCGCCGGGCCCTTGCCTCGGGCAGGATGGACGGTACGTGACACTCGTACGTACGCACATAAGCTAACCGTGGAGGATGGCCGGTGAGTTCCCCGCCTTCGGACGTTCGCTCTGGGCTGACCGGAGGTGAGGACGACACCGCGGCCGCCGCGGGTTCGCCGTCTCCAGCCTACGGCGGCAGGCCGCTGACCGTGGCCGTCACCGGAGCGGCCGGCGTGCTCGGCGAGCGGGTCGCGGCCCGCCTGGTCGAGTCGCCCGGGGTCCGCAAGGTGCTGGCGATCGACGACCGCCGCGGCGAGGTGCCCGGTGTGCAGTGGCGCATCCTGGACGTCCGCGACCCGGCCGTGGCGGAACGGCTGGCCGGGGTCGACGTGGTCGTCCACCTGGCCATGGACCTCGGTATGGAGACCGATCCGCGGGCCCGGAGCGCGTACAACGTGCGGGGCGCGCAGACCGTGGTGACCGCCGCCGCGGCCGCCGGCGTCTCCCGGGTGGTGCTGTGCACCTCCGCCATGGTCTACGGCGCGCTGCCCGACAACGAGGTGCCGCTCGCCGAGGACTCCGAGCTGCGGGCCACCGAGGAGGCCACGCTGGTCGGCGACCTGCTGGAGATCGAGCGCCTCGCCCGGCGCGCCCCGCGCGCCCACCCGGGCCTGCAGATCACCGTGCTCCGCCCGGCCGTGGTGGTCGGCCCCGGCATCGACACCGTGCTGACCCGGCACTTCGAGGCGCCGCGGCTGCTGGTGGTGGCCGGCTCGCGGCCGTGCTGGCAGTTCTGCCACGTCGACGACCTCGCCTCCGCGCTGGAGTACGCGGCGCTCGGCCTAGTCGAGGGGGAGGTCACCGTCGGCTGCGACGGCTGGCTGGAGCAGGAGGACGTGGAGGAGCTCTCCGGCATCCGCCGCATGGAGCTGCCCGCCTCCCTCGCCCTCGGCACGGCGGCCCGGCTGCACCGCCTCGGCCTGACCCCGGCCCCGGCCGGCGACCTCGCCTACACCATGTACCCGTGGGTGGTCTCCGGCAGCCGTCTCCACGAGGCGGGCTGGCGCCCGTCGTACGGCAACGAGGAGGTGCTCGCCGAACTCCTCTCCCAGGTCTCCGGCAAGCACGCCGTCGCCGGCCGCCGCCTCGGCGGCAAGGAGGCCGCCACCAGCCTCGGCGCCGCCGGAGCGACCGTGGCCCTGGTCGGCACCGCCGCCCTCGTCCGCCGCGCCCGCAAGCGCAGGAGGTTCTGAGGCGCTCGGGGTGGCCGGGCCGTCGTTCCGGTATGCGGAATGGTGCAATCGTGATGCGGAAGCCCTTGCCGAATGCCACCCGGCATGGGGAATCATGGTGGCCATGTCCGAGAACCACGACCCGATCCGCCTGCTCGCCATCCGGGACACCCCGCTCTCGCTGGACGAGGTGTACGAGGCGGTCGGCGACGACGCGGCCGGCGGCACCACGGTCTTCGTGGGGACGGTCCGCGACCACGACGGCGGCAAGTCCGTCTCCGCGCTCGAGTACAGCGCCCACCCGACCGCCGAGCGGGAGATGCGCCGGATCGCCGAGAAGATCGTCGCCGACTTCCCGGTGAAGGCGCTGGCGGCGGTGCACCGGGTCGGCCGGCTGGAGATCACCGACAAGGCGGTCGTCGTCGCCGTGTCCTGCGCGCACCGCGGCGAGGCCTTCGAGGCGGCCCGCCGGCTGATCGACGACCTGAAGCACCAGGTGCCGATCTGGAAGCACCAGGTGTTCATCGACGGCGAGGAGGAGTGGGTCGGCGCGGGCACCTGCTGAGGGCCCGCCGACGGGCGCCGTCGCCCGTTCGCCCCACCCCGCCGGAGGCTCTGCGGCGGTCCGCCACGGGCCCGCCACAGGTGTGCCACGACCCTGTTGCGGGTGAACCCGCGGCCGTAACCCGGACGGTGCTGCCGCCGTTGTCTGCGCGGACGGTTAATCTGCTGATAGACACGACGAGCTGGGAGTACGGACATGGCTGCGCTCGCCTGGTTGATCATCCCCGTCGCCGCCGCACTGGCCGCCATGGTCTGGGCGGGCTGGGCGGCCCGCACCCCCCGCGCCACCGGTGACCCGGCCTCGCTCGCCGAGCACGCGAGGTTCCGCGCCGCGATGGAGCGCTCCACCGCCGGTCCCGGCGACTCCTCCCGCAACTGAGCCTCCGGGCCGGGCAGCGCCGGGCCGCCGCCGTCCCGTACTGTCGAGCCATGCCACGCCGCTCCGCGACGATGCTCGCCGCCACCCTGCTGCTCATAGGCCTGCTCTGTGCCTCCGTGCTGATGCGGGTGCCGTACACCGAGATGAGCCCGGGCCCGACGTACAACACGCTCGGCGTGCAGGAGAAGAAGTCGGGCGAGTCGGTGCCGGTGATCGAGATCAAGGGGCGCGAGACCTACCCGACGAGCGGGCACCTCAACATGACGACGGTCCAGGTGACCGGCGCCAAGTACGAGCCGAGCCTGGTCTCCGCGGTGATCGGCTGGCTGCGCAAGGACGTCCTCGTGGTGCCGCACGACAACGTCTACCCGAAGGGCCAGACCGACAAGGAGGCCCAGCAGGAGAACGCCGAGCAGTTCGCGTCCTCCGAGGACAGCGCCAAGACCGCCGCCCTCAAGCAGCTCGGCATCCCGGTCGGCTCGCAGACCGTGGTGTCCTCGGTGGTGGCGGGCGGGCCGTCCGAGGGCAAGCTGCACGCCGGCGACCGGATCGTCGCGGTGGACGGCACCGCGGTGACCGCCAAGGACCAGGTGGCCGCGCTGGTCACCAAGCACAAGCCGGGCGAGAGCGTGGAGTTCACGGTCGTCCCGCACACCGCCGGCTCGGCCGGCGCCGGCAGTTCGGGCGGCGGCGGCACGGCGGCCGAGAAGAAGGTGGCGATCACCACCGGCAGGGCGTCCGACGGGCGGGCCATCGTCGGCATCCTGCCGGGGACGGACCACACCTACCCGTTCACCATCGACATCGGCCTGCAGGACGTCGGCGGCCCGAGCGCCGGCCTGATGTTCTCGCTGGGCATCGTGGACAAGCTGACGCCGGGCGACCTGACCGGCGGCAAGTTCGTGGCCGGCACCGGCACCATCAGCGACGAGGGCCGGGTCGGCCCGATCGGCGGCATCCAGATGAAGCTGATCGCCGCCCGGGACAAGGGCGCCGAGTACTTCATGACGCCCGCCGACAACTGCGCCGAGGCGGCCAAGGGCACCCCGGGCGGGCTGCGGCTCGTCAAGGTGGACTCGCTGGACGGCGCGCTGAAGGCGCTGGACCAGATCCGCTCCGGCCAGACCTCGGCGCTGCCGTCCTGCCCGAAGTAGCGGCCGGGCCGCCCCCCGGGTGCGGGTCCCGGGGGAGGGCGGCCCTCAGCCTCAGGAGAAGGTGGCGAGCAGGGCGTCGGTGAGGCCCGGCACCAGGTCGGGGCCGGTCAGCACCTCGCGCGCGACGTCCTTCTCGCGCAGCCGCAGGGCGATCTCCCGGGAGCCGTCGCGCAGCACGGCGGCGGTGATCCGCACCTCCTGGCGCTGCGGGTGGTTCGCCACCCAGCCCGCCAGCTCCTTCTCGGTGGCGTTCTTCGGGCGGGACTGCTCGGCGCCCGGGGGCAGCATCAGCCGCTCGACGACCAGCGCGCAGCCGGCGACCTGGTCGGGCCAGGCGATGGTGCCGAGGAACTTGTCCAGCTCGGCGCCGGCCGGCAGCTCCTCCTGCTCGACCGGGGTCAGTCCGGTCGCCTCGTTGTCGGCCAGGCCGAGCTGGCGGGCCAGCCTCGGGTCGGCCTTGCGCAGCGCGGCGGTGTCGACCAGGGCGAACAGCCGGGCCGGGAGGTCCCAGCCGAGCGTCGCCGCGTACTCGTCGATCTCCAGGGCGGCGCGGGTCAGCGGGGACGCGGCCGGCGGCAGGCCGTCGCCGGCGGGCGTGAGGGGTGCATCGGACATGCCCCCATCCTCACACGTCCGGACCGCCCAGGAGGCCCGCCGTTCCCGGTAACGGTCGGGTCTCGGGAGGCCCGGCGGGAACTCAGGTGAAGACGGACTAAGTTGCACTGAGGACCGAACCGACCACGTCGACGACACAGCAGAGGTGCCACCTTGGTTTTCCAGATGCCGGACCGCCCGGAGCCGGGCTTCCGCGCCAGAGTCGGCCCGCCCTCACGGCGCACCCGGGTCACGCTGGCGACCGCCGGCGTCCTCGCGGCGCTCTTCATGCTGTTCGTGCTGGTCTCCGGCTTCTGGACGGACTGGCTGTGGTTCAGGTCGGTGGACTACGGCACCGTGTTCACCACCCGGCTGCGGACGAAGGCCGTCCTGTTCGCGGTCTTCGGCGTGCTGATGGCCGTCGTGGTCGGCCTCAACCTGTGGCTGGCCTACCGGCTGCGGCCCCCGTTGGCCGCGATGTCGGTCGAGCAGCAGAGCCTGGACCGCTACCGGATGGGCGTCGCCCCGTACAAGAAGCAGCTGCTCGTGGCGGTGGCGCTGCTGACCGGCCTGGTGGCCGGCGCGGCCGCGTCCGGGCAGTGGCGCACCTGGCTGCTGTGGACCAACCAGACGCCGTTCGGCGTGAAGGACCCTCAGTTCCACCGGGACGTCGCCTTCTACGCCTTCGACCTGCCCTGGTACGAGTTCCTGCTCGGCTTCGCCTTCAGCGCGGTGATCGTCTCGCTGCTGATCTCGGTACTGGTCCACTACCTCTACCATTCCATTCCATTCCATTCCATTCCATTCCATTCCATTCCATTCCATTCCATTCCATTCCATTCCATTCCATTCCATTCCATTCCATTCCATTCCATTCCATTCCATTCCATTCCATTCCATTCCACCCCCCCCCCCCCCCCCCCCCCCCTGGCCTACCGGCTGCGGCCCCCGTTGGCCGCGATGTCGGTCGAGCAGCAGAGCCTGGACCGCTACCGGATCGGCGTCGCCCCGTACAAGAAGCAGCTGCTCGTGGCGGTGGCGCTGCTGACCGGCCTGGTGGCCGGCGCGGCCGCGTCCGGGCAGTGGCGCACCTGGCTGCTGTGGACCAACCAGACGCCGTTCGGCGTGAAGGACCCTCAGTTCCACCGGGACGTCGCCTTCTACGCCTTCGACCTGCCCTGGTACGAGTTCCTGCTCGGCTTCGCCTTCAGCGCGGTGATCGTCTCGCTGCTGATCTCGGTACTGGTCCACTACCTCTACGGCGGCCTGCGCCTGCAGGGCCCGGGCCGCCGTGCCAGCCGTGGCGCGCAGGGCCACCTCGCGGTGCTGCTCGGCATCTTCGTGCTGCTGAAGGCGGTCGCCTACTGGCTCGACCGGTACGCGCTGGCGGTCAAGTCCGGCGCGTACAAGGGCGTGGACGGCTGGACGGGCCTGCGGTACGTGGACGCCAACGCGTTCCTGCCGGCCAAGACCATCCTGTTCTTCGTCGCGGTCATCTGCGCGCTGCTGTTCTTCCTGACGCCGATCCGCCGCACCTGGGCGCCGGCGCTGATCGGCTTCGGCCTGATGGCGCTCTCCGCGGTGCTGATCGGCGGGGTGTACCCGGCGATCGTGCAGCAGTTCCAGGTCAAGCCGAACGAGCAGGCCAAGGAGACGCCGTACATCCAGAAGAACATCGACGCGACCCGCAAGGCCTACGGCATCGCGGGCGCCGAGACCCAGCAGTACGACCCGAAGGAGGGCACCAAGGAGGGTGCCCCGGCGCCGGACGCGCAGACCGTCGCGGACATCCGCCTCCTGGACCCGAACGTGGTCGCGCCGACGTTCCAGCAGAACGAGGCGCTGCGCAAGTACTACGCCTTCCCGCGGACGCTGGACGTCGACCGCTACGGCAACCAGGACACCGTGCTCGGTGTCCGCGAGCTCGACCTGAGCGGTGTGCAGCAGCGGAACTGGATCAACGACCACTTCAAGTACACCCACGGCTACGGCGTCGTCGCGGCCAAGGGCAACCAGGTCGACGGCAACGGCAACCCGGTCTACACCCAGTCCGGCCTGCCCACCGAGGGCACCTTCGGCGACTACCGCCAGCGGGTGTACTACGGCGAGAAGACCCGGACGTACTCGATCGTCGGCGGCACCAACCAGGAGATCGACTACACCTCCGAGGCCGGCGCCGACCAGACCTTCACCTACAACGGCGGCAGCGGCGTCTCGCTGGACAACCCGCTGACCCGCGCCGCGTACGCGGTGAAGTTCGCCGAGCCGCAGATCCTCTACTCCGGGGCGATCACCGACGGCGCCCGGGTGATCTACGACCGCACGCCCAAGGAGCGGGTGGAGAAGGTCGCGCCGTGGCTGTCGATCGACGCCGACCCGTACCCGGTGGTGCAGGACGGTAAGCTGGTCTGGGTGCTGGACGGCTACACCACCTCGGACGGCTACCCGTTCTCCTCCAAGACCACCCTGGGCGAGTCCACCAAGGACTCGCTGACCGACCAGCGCGGCCGCACCCTGACCGCGGTCAACACGGTCAACTACATCCGCAACTCGGTGAAGGCCACGGTCGACGCGTACACCGGCGCGGTGACGCTCTACCAGTGGGACGACAGCGACCCGGTGCTGAAGACCTGGATGAAGGCCTTCCCCGACACGGTCAAGCCGCGCGCCGACATCCCGGCCGCGCTGCTGCCGCACCTGCGCTACCCGCAGGACCTCTTCAAGGTGCAGCGCGATCTGCTCGGCCAGTACCACATGACCGACGCCGACGCGTTCTTCAACGGCACGGACATCTGGCAGGTCCCGCTCGACCCCACCACCAACACCGGTGAGGTCCAGCCGCCGTACTACCTGACGCTGAAGATGCCCGGCGCCCCGTCCGCGAGCTTCTCGCTCTCCAGCAGCTTCGTGCCGAGCGGCCGCGACAACCTGGCGGCGTTCATGGCCGTCAGCGCCGACCCCGGGCCGGAGTACGGCAAGATCCGCATCCTGAAGATCCCGGCCGGATCGGGCGCGCTCGGGCCGAAGCTGACCCAGGCGAAGTTCAACTCCGAGAAGGCCGTGGCCAATCAGCTCACCCTGCTGAAGACCGGCAGCGACTCCGACATCGAGTACGGCAACCTGCTGACCCTCCCGGTCGGCGGCGGCCTGCTCAACATCGAGCCGGTGTACCTGCTCGGACGCGGCGCCAAGGCGCCGGTGCTGCAGAAGGTGCTGGCGGTGTACGGGGACAAGGTCGCCCTGGAGGACAACCTGGCGAAGGCGCTCGCCGCCGTGCTGCCGGGCGCCTCGGGCAGCGCGACCGGCACGCCGACCGCCCCCACCACGCCGACCACGCCCACTCCCACCACACCCGGGACGGGCGCCAACCCCGAGCTGCAGAAGGCTCTCCAGGACGCCCAGAAGGCCTTCACCGACGGCCAGACGGCGCTCAAGAACGGCGACTGGGCGGCGTACGGGCAGGCGCAGAAGGCACTTCAGGAGGCACTGGACCGGGCCGCCAAGGCGCAGCCGGCGGGCGGATCGGCGAGCCCCTCGCCGTCCCCCTCGGCCTCGCCGTCGCCCTCGGCCACCTCCTGAGCTGCGACAACCGATTGTTGGTCCACTCCGCGTCCGTGCTATGGTTTATCCACCGACGCGGGGTGGAGCAGCTCGGTAGCTCGCTGGGCTCATAACCCAGAGGTCGCAGGTTCAAATCCTGTCCCCGCTACTGAAGATCAGGGCCCGGAGCCCGCCAGAGACAATCTGGCGCTCCGGGCCCTGACGTTTTCCGATCAAGAGTGCCCCGGCTCCGGTAGTATCGGCAGGGCCGGCCCGGCCCCGCCGCCGCTGCCGGGGTTTGTGCGGCCCGAGTGTCGGGAAATCGACAAAGCGCTGAAGCAATCCCGCAGGCTTCGGCCCGCTCCGCCCAGACGTGGGCCCGGGGCAGGTGTATGCGGGTTCCGGGTGATGCGACGATGGAACACATGGGGGATGCGGAACGGCTGTTGACTCCCTGTTCGAAGGAGGGGGAGCCGAGGCCGTCGACACCGGCGCCCCCGGCGGATGCCGCAGCACTGGGGGAGCGGGAGCCGGCATGAAGCTGATCGGTAGGAACGACACGGGGGCGAGGCCGGCACCGGCCGGCCGACGGGACGAGCACGCCGAGGTCGACACCGACACCTGGGCGCAGTCCGCCGACGACACCCAGCAGGGCCTGCCCGCCCAGCGCAGCTACGGCCCCGAGAGCCTGGTGCGGATCTCCGCCCAGCAGCTCGTCGACGCCGTCGGCCGCTACCCGGCCACGGCCGACGACGAGCCCGCCGGCGAACCGGAGGACGCCGCCAGCTTCGAAACCGCCCTCGCCGCCCGCGAACAGGCCGCCCTGGAGACCCGCCACCGCTCCGCCGCGGACGCCGGCGACCCGGGCGCCGCCAGCCAGCTCGGCGCCCTGCTGCTGCGCCGCGGCGACCTGGAGGACGCCGAACCGTATCTGCGCGCCGCCGCCGCGGCCGGGCTGCGGGCCGCCGCTAACAACCTCGGCGTGCTGCTGCACCAGCGCGGCCACCGCACCGAGGCCGCCCAGTGGTGGCGGCAGGCCGCCGTGGCCGGCTCCGCACCGGCCGCGCACGCGCTCGGCCTTCAGCTGCGCGACCAGGGCGAGGAGGAGGCCGCCGAGTACTGGCTGCACTTCGCCGCCGAGCACGGCCACCCGCTCGGTGCCTACGCGCTGGGCGATCTGATGGAGCATCGGCGCGACGTGCGCGCCGAACGCTGGTTCAAGGTGTCCGCCGACGCCGGGCACCGCGAGGCCGCGTACCGGCTCGCCCGGATGCGCGAGGCGGCCGGCGACAAGGACACCGCCGAGACCTGGTACCGCACCGCCGCCGCCCGCAGCCACGCCCGCGCGGCGCTGCGGCTCGGCGTGCTGCTGGAGGAGCGCGGCGAACTCGACGAGGCGGCCCGCTGGTACCGCCAGTCCGCGCAGAACGGCGAGCCGCGGGCGGCCTGCGCCCTCGGCTTCCTGCTGCGCGACGCCGGCGACCTCGCGGCCGCCGCCGAGTGGTGGCAGGAGGCCGCCGAGGCCGGCGACGGCAACGCCGCCAACGCGCTCGGCGCCCTGCACGCCGGCCGCGGCGAGGCCGCCGAGGCGGAGCGCTGGTACCGCGCCGCCCTCGACGCCGGCGATCACAACGGGGCCTTCAACCTCGGCCTGCTCTGCGCCGGCACGGGCCGCGACGCCCAGGCCGAGCAGTGGTACCGCCGGGCCGCGTACGCCGGGCACCGGGAGGCCTGCAACGCGCTGGCCGTGGTGCTGCTGCAGCGCGGCGACGAGTCCGGCGCCGAACCGTGGTTCTCCAAGGCCGCCGAGGCCGGCAGTGTCGACGGCGCCTTCAACCTGGGCGTGCTGCACGCGGGCCGCGGCGAACTGCCGCAGGCCCACGAGTGGTACGCGCGGGCGGCCGCCGAGGGACACGGCGAGGCCGCGCTCCAGCTCGCGGTGGTGCACGAGCAGCGCGGCAACCCGACCGGCGCCCTGGAGCGCTACCGGCAGGCGGCCGTCGGCGGCTCCGCCGAGGGCGCCTTCCGGCTGGCCTCGGTGCTGGAGCGGCGCGGCGACGCCGACGCGGAGGTCGAGCACTGGTACACGGTCGCGGCCGAGACCGACCACCGCCGCGCCCAGGTGCGGATGGGCGTGCGGGCCGCCGAGCGCGGCGAACTGCAGACCGCGGAGCACTGGTACCGGCGGGCCGCGGAGGCCGGCAGCCGCAGCGCGGCGTTCAACCTGGGGCTGCTGCTGGCCCGGCAGGACAGCGAGAGCGAGGCGATGCTCTGGTACACCCGGGCCGCCGATGCCGGTCACGGGCGGGCGGCGCTGCGCCTCGCCCTGCTGGCGCTGCGGCGCGGGGAGCCGGTGCAGGCGGAGAACTGGTGCCGGCGGGCCGCCGAATCGGGCCCGGCCGAGGTCGCCGAACGGGCGGCCCGGCTGCTGGGTGCGCTGAACGCCGAGCTCAGCGCGTAGGGGCAACCGATAGGGGCGCGGGGAACCGCGCAGTCAGGGTGCGGGCGTCAGGGGAGTACCGGCCGGCCACGATTCGTACGGTGGCCCGCATCCGAGTCGCGCGGTTGCCGCGCCCCTGACGTGCTTACGCGTTCGTACAGTCCGGACAGAGGCCGCGGTAGGTGATCTCGGCGCCGGTGACGGTGAAACCGAAGCGTTCCGTGCCGGGGAGGGCGGCCACCGGGTCGCCCTCGGGGCGGACGTCGCGGATGGCGCCGCAGCCCGAGCAGACCAGGTGCTGGTGGGCGTGGTGCGCGTTGGGGTCGTACCGCTTGGCGCGTCCGTCGGTGGCGACCTCCAGCACCTCGCCGAGGGAGACCAGCTCACCCAGGGTGTTGTAGACCGTGGCTCTGCTGATCTCCGGCAGTCTCGCCACGGCGCGCGCGTGCACCTCGTCCGCCGTGAGGTGGACATGATCACCGTCGAGGACCTCTGCGACCACACGGCGCTGCGAAGTCAGCCGCCACCCACGTCCGCGAAGTCGTTCCAGCAGGTCACTCATGTGCTCAGGGTAAGCGACGTTCCGGAGTTGGTTCCAGTATTGACTTAGACAAAGTCCAAGTTAGGATCGAGTCCGTTACGACCGGACCACGCGGAGGACCCTCACCATGACTACCCAGGACGAGCTGCGGCCCACCCTCACCACGGAGTCCGGCGCTCCGGTGGCCGACAACCAGAACACCGAGACGGCCGGCATCGGCGGCCCGGCGCTCATCCAGGACCAGCTGCTGTTCGAGAAGCTCGCCCACTTCAACCGCGAGCGCATCCCGGAGCGTGTGGTGCACGCCCGCGGCGCCGGCGCCTACGGCACCTTCACCGTCACGGCCGACGTCACGGCCTGGACCCGGGCGAAGTTCCTCTCCGAGGTCGGCAAGCAGACCGAGACCTTCCTCCGCTTCTCCACGGTGGCCGGCAACCTCGGCGCGGCCGACGCGGTGCGCGACCCGCGCGGCTTCGCGCTGAAGTTCTACACCGAGGACGGCAACTACGACCTGGTCGGCAACAACACCCCGGTGTTCTTCATCAAGGACGCCATCAAGTTCCCCGACTTCATCCACACCCAGAAGCGGGACCCGTACAGCGGCTCGCAGGAGGCGGACAACGTCTGGGACTTCTGGGGCCTGTCGCCCGAGTCCACCCACCAGGTCACCTGGCTCTTCGGCGACCGCGGCATCCCCGCCACCTACCGCCACCTCAACGGCTACGGCTCGCACACCTACCAGTGGCAGAACGAGGCCGGCGAGTACTTCTGGGTGAAGTACCACTTCAAGACCGACCAGGGCATCAAGAACCTCACCCAGGCCGAGGCCAACGCCCTCGCCGGCGAGGACCCGGACAGCCACCAGCGCGACCTGCGCGAGGCCATCGAGCGCGGCGAGTTCCCGACCTGGACGGTGCAGGTGCAGATCATGCCCGCCGCCGACGCCGCGAACTACCGCTTCAACCCGTTCGACCTGACCAAGGTCTGGCCGCACGAGGACTACCCGCCGATCGAGATCGGCAAGCTGGAGCTCAACCGCAACCCCGACAACATCTTCGCCGAGGTCGAGCAGTCGATCTTCTCCCCGGCGCACTTCGTGCCCGGCATCGGCCCGTCCCCGGACAAGATGCTGCAGGGCCGCCTGTTCGCCTACGCGGACGCGCACCGCTACCGCGTCGGCATCAACGCCGACCACCTGCCGGTGAACCGCCCGCACGCCACCGAGGCCCGCACCAACAGCCGCGACGGCTACCTCTACGACGGCCGCCACGGCCGCCAGAAGAACTACGAGCCCAACAGCTTCGGCGGCCCCGTCCAGACCGGCCGCCCGCTGTGGTCCGCCGTCCCGGTCGCCGGCGCCACCGGCAACCACGAGGCGCCCTCGCACGCCGAGGACAACGACTTCGTGCAGGCCGGCAACCTCTACCGGCTGATGGACGACGGCGAGAAGCAGCGCCTGATCGAGAACCTCTCCGGGTTCATCGCCAAGGTCTCGGCCGACCGCGACGACATCGTCGAGCGGGCGATCGAGAACTTCCGCCGGGCCGACGCCGACTACGGCCTGCGGCTGGAGAACGCCGTCCGCGAGCTGCGCAAGCAGAAGTAGCGATCGAAGCCCGCGGGCCCCGGGAGCGCAGCCGCGCACCCGGGGCCCGCGAACCACGTCCGGAGCTACAGCCGCAGCAGCCCGTCGCGGATGCGTTCCAGCAGCGCCACCGACACGTCCTCCGCCGCCCGCTCGTGCACCCGTACGTACCGCTCGGCCGCCAGATCGGCGACCAGCACCCGGGCCACTCCCAGCGGGACCGGCAGCAGCGCGGCCAGTTCGGCCACCGACCGCGGGTACTGGCAGAGTTCGACGATCCGGTGGCGCTCGAAGCCCAGCGGCGCGGCCAGTGCGGCCGGCGGGGCGGTCACCAGCGTCTCGATCCGCAGCTCGTCCCGGACCGGCCGGGTGCGGCCCGAGGTGATCACGAACGGGCGGACCACCTCGTCCGCCCCCGGGTCCCCGAAGCCCGTCATACCGTCACCCCGCCGGCCGGTACCTGCCGCGGTGCCTGCACCAGCAGCTCCGACGGCAGCGCCACGCTCGCCGTCACCCCGTGCACCGGCGCCGGGGCGAGGCGCACCACCGCGCCCAGCCGCTCGGCCAGCCGGCCCACCACGTAGTGCCCGAGCCGGCCGCCACCGCCCAGCAGGAAGCTCTCCCGGCCCGCCAGCCGGGCGTTCGCCCGGTCGAGCTGCGCGTCGTCCAGGCCCGGTCCGTGGTCCATGACCGCGATCAGGAAGCCGTCCACACCGACCCGGGCGAAGACCTCCACATCGGTGTCGGGCGGCGAGGCCGCCAGCGCGTTCTCGATCAGCTCCGCCAGCAGGTGCGCCACCTCGGCGACCGCGCCGCCGTCCACCATGGCCTCGTCCACCTGCCGCAGCACCACCCGGCGGTAGTCCTCCACCTCGCCGAGGGCGGAGCGCACCACGTCGCCCAGCGCCACCGGCTGCGGCCAGCTGCGCGGACTCGCCTCGCCGACGAGCACCAGCAGGCTCTCCGCGTTCCGCCGCATCCGGGTCGCCAGGTGGTCGAGCTCGAACAGGTTCGCCAGCGCCGCCGGATCGTGCTCGCCGCGCTCCAGCGCCGACAGCAGGCCCAGCTGCCGGGTCACCAGTGCCTGGTTGCGCCGGCCCAGGCCGGCCAGCGACTCCGCCGTGTTGCGGCGCAGCACCGACTGCTCGACGGCCAGCCGCACCGCCGTCCCCGCCACCTGGTCGAGTGCCGCGCCCAGCACCTCCAGTTCCGCCGTGCCGGCCGCCGCGGACGAGCCCGGCGAGGCCGCCTCCCGGCCGGCCTGCGCCCGCTCCACCGCCTCCGGCAGCACCCGGTCGGCCAGTTCCTCCGCCTCGGCGGCCAGCGCCGCCACCGGACGGGTGATCGACCGGGTGGCGAGCAGGCCGAGCAGGACGGCGCCGGCCACGGCGGCGAGCGCCAGCCCCGCGTCGACCAGCAGCGTCCGCAGGGCGTCCGAGCGCAGCTCCTCCGCCCGGGCCCGGCTGTCCTCGGCCGCCTGCGACTGCACCGAGTACAGGCCGTCGACCAGTTCCGTCGCCGCCTGCCACCAGGCGTCCGCGCGCACCGGCAGCCGGGTCGCCGCCCAGCCGTCCAGGGCCTGCTGCTCCATGCCGGCGACGGTCACCGCGGCCGGACTGCGCAGCACCGCGTCCAGGGCGGCGGCGCGGGCCGGCAGGGCGGTGCGCGGGGCGTCGGCGAGTGCGGCACTCTTCGCCGCGGTGATCCGGACGAAGGCCGGGTACTCACCGCTGCGGAAGGCGCCGGCGGCCAGCACGCCGTTGAGGGTGCCGCGTTCCAGGGCGGCGGCCTCGGTGGCCTCGCTGAGCGACTGCAGGGTGCCGAGGGCATCGGCCAGTCGGCGGTCACCGGTGCCGTCGCGGTCGGCGAAGGCCGCCGCGTTCAGCTCGGTGATCGAGCCGGTGAAGAACTCCAGGGCCTCGGCCCGGGTGGCGGCGCCGGTGTCGGCCCGGCCGCGCAGCCGGGCCAGGGTGCTCAGCCCGCCGAGCGCTGTGCGCACCCTGTCCGCGCCGGGCGGATCGGCGGCCAGCCGTTGGTCGAGCGCCCGCCGTGCCTGGTCGGCGGCCTCGCGCTGCGGACCGAGCTGCGTCCGGAAGGACTCCTCGCCGCCGAGCAGGCCGGAGGTCAGGCCGCGCTCGCGCTGGAGCTGGTGGACGAACTCCTCGGTGGCGGCCACCAGGGCCACCCGGTCCCCGGTCCGGCCGGCGTCGGAGTACCGCCCGGCCTGGCCGGCGGTGCCGACCGCACCCAGCACCACCAGGGCTCCGGTCGGAAGGGCGAGCAGCAGGGCGAGCCGGTGGCGGATGCTGCGGAGCGTACGCACGTGGGGAGGCCCCCTCGGCAGACGGCCCGGCGGGGTGGGCGCACGGGAGACGGAGGCGCGGTAGGGGATACCGGCCACTGGTTCACCGAGCCTAGGGGCCTTCTGTTGCAAGGGAGTTGCCGCTCCCTCAGCGTTGCGGCGAATGTACTGCGGGTGGCCGGCAACCTCGCCGACCACCCGCCGAAACACGCCCGTCGGACGGGCCGTCAGCCGCAGCTCAGACGCTGAGCCGGCGCAGCGCCTCGCCGTGCAGCAGCCCGTTCGAGGCGACCGCGTCGGCACCGTTCGGGCCGTCCAGGCCGTCCAGGCCGGTGAAGCGGCCGCCCGCCTCCTGCACCACGATGCACGGCGCGGCCATGTCCCAGAGGCTGAGCTCCGGCTCCGCGGCGATGTCCACCGCGCCCTCGGCGACCATCATGTACGACCAGAAGTCGCCGTACGCCCGGGTGCGCCAGCAGGCCCTGGTGAGGTCCAGGAACGGGTCGAGGCGGCCGCGCTCCTCCCAGCCGGTCAGCGAGGAGTACGAGAAGGAGGCGTCCTCGATCCGGCCGACCTGGGAGACGTGGATGCGCGTCGCCTTGGCCAGGCTCCGCCCGGCGTACGCGCCCAGGTTGCGCGCCGCCCACCAGCGGCGGTTCAGCGCCGGCGCGGAGACGATGCCGACGACCGGCTGCAGCTCGCCGTCGATGCCCTCCTCGAGCAGCGCGATCAGCGTCGCCCAGACCGGCACGCCGCGGACGTAGTTCTTGGTGCCGTCGATGGGGTCGATGACCCAGCGGCGCGGGCCGGAGCCGTGCAGGCCGTACTCCTCGCCCATCACGGCGTCCCGCGGGCGGGCCCGCTGCAGCACGCTGCGCACCAGCTCCTCGGCGGCCTTGTCGGCGTCGCTGACAGGCGTGAGGTCCGGCTTGGTCTCGACCTTGAGGTCCAGCGCCTTGAAGCGCTCCAGGGTGACCGAGTCGGCCGAGTCGGCGAGGACGTGGGCGAGTCGGAGGTCGTCGTGGTAGTCGGCCATGCCGAAACCCTAGCGACCCGGGGCCGCTCAGGTCAGAACGGCTCGCACAGCGGACCGAACCAACGTGCGGATCAGTGTCCGGAACCGCTCAGCTGGAGGCCGACCACGCCGGCGATCACCAGCGTGATGGAGACCAGCTTGAGCACGCTGCTGGACTCGTTGAAGAAGAGGATGCCGTAGGCCGCGGTGCCGGCCGCGCCGATGCCCGTCCAGACCGCGTACGCCGAACCGACCGGCAGCGACTTGAGGGAGAGGGTGAGCAGGCCGAAGCTGCCCAGGGCGAAGGCGCAGAAGCTGATGGTGGGCCAGAGCCGGGTGAAGCCGTGGCTCAGCTTGAGGTTGATCGCGAAGCCGGTCTCCAGCAGACCGGCGAGGACCACCATGGCCCATGCCATCGGGCTGACTCCTTGCCCCTCGGAGCGCCGGGCCGACTTGGTCCGACTTTCCTATGATCACCGGCCGTGGCCCGTCCGACACCTCCGGCGGGAATCGTCGGCCCGGACCGCCGCGGCGGCGGTCAGTCGTCCTCGCGGGCCTCGCGGCTGGCCAGCAGCCGGCGCAGCGAGTAAAGCCGGGCCGCCTCGGCGCGACCCTCCTCCACCCAGGCGTCCAGGGCGCAGTCCGGCTCGTCGTGGCTGCAGGCCCGCGGGCAGCCGACGGTGCCCGGCTCCAGGTCCGGGAAGGCGAGGATCACCCGGGACGGGTCGATGTGCGACAGCCCGAAGGAGCGGAAGCCCGGGGTGTCGATCACCCAGCCCGGATCCAGCGCCTTCTTCGAACCGGGCTTGGCGCCGGGCGGCGGCGGCAGCCGCAGCGCCAGCGCCGAGACGGTGGTGTGCCGGCCGCGGCCGGTCACCGCGTTCACCCGCCCGGTCGACCGCTGCCGCTCCGGCACCAGCGCGTTGACCAGCGTCGTCTTGCCGACGCCGGAGTGCCCGATGAACACCGTCGAACGCCCGCGCAGGTACTCGCGCACCGCCTCCGCACCCGCCGTCCCCAGCTCGTCCCGCCGGGTCACCACGTACGAGATGCCCAGCGGCGCGTACGCCTCCAGCAGCGGCTCGGCCGGCGCCAGGTCCGACTTGGTGAGCACCAGCAGCGGCTCCATCCCGGCGTCGTACGCCGCCACCAGGCAGCGGTCGATCAGCCGCGGCCGCGGCTCCGGGTCGGCCAGCGCGGTGACGATGGCCAACTGCTCGGCGTTGGCGACCACGATCCGCTCGTACGGGTCGTCGTCGTCCGCGGTGCGCCGCAGCACCGAGGTGCGCTCGGCGACCCGGACGATCCGGGCCAGCGTGTCCGGCTCCCCGGACAGGTCGCCGACCAGGCTCACCGTGTCGCCGACGACGACGCCCTTGCGGCCCAGCTCGCGGGCCTTCATGGCGACGACCTCGCGCTCCTTCTTCGTGCCCGCGTCGACCAGGCAGGTCAGCCGCCCGCGGTCGATGGTGAGGATCATCGCCTCGGCGGCGTCCTCGTGCTTGGGCCGGATCCGGGTGCGGGGCCGGGAGCCCCGGCGGGCCGGGCGATTGCGGATGTCGTCCTCGTCGGCGTCCTTGCCGTAGCGGCGCATGCTGCTCTGCCCCCGTCAGCCCTGGCCGAGGAGGTCGGCCCACATCTGCGGGAAGTCCGGCAGGGTCTTGGCGGTCGTCGCCACGTTCTCCACCCGGACACCCTCCACCGCGAGGCCGATCACCGCGGCGGCGGTCGCCAGCCGGTGGTCCTCGTAGGTGTGGAAGACGCCGCCGTGCAGCGGGCGCGGCCGGATGCGAAGGCCGTCCTCGGTCTCCGACACGTCGCCGCCCAGGTCGTTGATCTCCTTGGCGAGCGCAGCCAGCCGGTCGGTCTCGTGCATCCGCAGGTGGGCGATGCCGTACAGGTGGGACTCGGAGTCCGCGAGCGCGGCCACCGCGGCGATCACCGGGGTCAGCTCTCCGACGTCGTGCAGGTCGGCCTCGATCCCGTGGATCTTGCCGGCGCCGGTGAACTCCAGGCCCTCGTCGGTGAACCGGCAGGAGCCGCCCATCTGCGTGTAGATCTCGCGCAGCTGGTCGCCCGGCTGGTACGTGTGCTTCGGCCAGTCGCGGACGGTCACCCGGCCGCCGGTGACCAGCGCGGCCGCGAAGAACGGCGCCGCGTTGGAGAGGTCCGGCTCGACCACCAGGTCGCGGCCGATCAGCGCGCCCGGGGTGACCCGCCAGACGTCCTTCTCGCCACCGTCCTCCGGCGCGTCGACCTGGCCGCCCGCCTTGCGCACCATGTCCACCGTCATCCGGATGTGCGGCAGAGAGGGCACCGTCTCGCCGATGTTCCGGATCTCCACGCCGTTGTTGTAGCGCGCACCGGACAGCAGCAGGGCGGAGATGAACTGCGAGGACGAGGAGGCGTCCACGTCGACCGTGCCGCCGTCCACCGCACCGGTGCCGTGCACGGTCAGCGGGAAGCCGCCGCGGCCGCCGTCGTCGATCCGGGCACCGAGGGCGCGCAGCGCGTCGATCACGCCGTGCTGGGGGCGCTCGTAGCAGCGCGGGTCGCCGTCGAAGTGCACCGCGCCGTCGGCGAGCGCCGCGAGCGGGGGCAGGAAGCGCATCACCGTGCCGGCGTTGCCCACGTCCACCTGGGCCGGGCCGCGCAGCTGCGCCGCCGGGATGACCCGCCAGGCCTCGCCGCCGCCGGTGCCGCCGCTCGCCTCGTTGACCGTCTCCTCGACGGTGACGCCGAGCGCCCGCAGGCCGTCCGCCATCAGCTGGGAGTCGCGGCTGCGCAGCGGCCGGCGGACCCAACCGGGGCCGTCGGCGAGCGCGGCCAGGATCAGCGCGCGGTTGGTCGCCGACTTGGAGCCGGGGATGGTGACGGTCGCGTCCACGGCGGCGGTGGCGGTGGGGGCGGGCCACAGGGCATCGGTCATGCCGCCAAGTCTAGGGGGCGCGGACGCGGCGGCCCGGAGCGCATTCGCATGGCGGACGGGGGGTCTGCGCGGTTTCCGTGAGGGCGGTGTGCCCACCGACCGTCACCGCACGGACCTCGGCTCACTGTTTCCAGTGCAGCAGCCAGCTCGCGCCGCCCAGCAGGCAGGACAGCGCCACCACCAGGAACAGCGCCACCCACAGCACCGCGCTCACCCCGGTGAGCCGGGCCAGCTGGTCCGCGTCGGAGTCCGGGGCCCCGCCGCTGCGCCGCTTGCCCTGCAGCTCGACCACCGGCCGCACGCCGGCCAGCAGCAGGAACCACACGCCCAGGTAGGCGAAGGCGGCCTGCACCTGGCTGCCGCCGTACCAGGAGACCACCAGGAAGAGCGCGCCGGTGAGCACCACGGCCAGCAGCCCGAAGGCGTTGCGGATCATCACCAGCATCCCGGCCAGCAGCAGGATGGAGATCCACAGCAGTGCCGTGATCCGGCCGTCGGCGAGCAGCGCGGCGCCGCCGAGGCCCAGCAGCGAGGGCGCGACGTAGCCGGCCGCGGCGGTGAGGATCATGCCCGGCCCGGTCGGGCGGCCGGAGGAGATGGTCAGCCCGGAGGTGTCCGAGTGCAGCCGGATGCCGGACAGCCGCCGCCGGGTCAGCAGCGCGGCGACGCCGTGGCCGCCCTCGTGCGCGATGGTCACCACGGTGCGGCTGACCCGCCACACCGGGGACGGCACGATCGCCAGCAGGGCCAGTGCGGCGGTGGTCATCACCAGCCAGTTCGGCGGGTCGGGCTGTACGCCCGCCACCCGCTCCCAGACCTCCGCGATGTCCATGCCGATCCCGCCTCCCTTGGTCCTGCCGGTCCGGCAGCCTCCCATGCCAGGACGCCGCAGCGGTAGCGGGCGGTTCGGTCCGGTTCGTCCCCGGCGGTGCCGGATTCCCGCCCCGGGCGGCGGGTGCGCCGTGGCAAGCTGGCCCCATGTGCGGCCGCTTCGCCTCCACCAACAGGCCCGAGGACATCGTCGAGGTGTTCGGCGTCCGGCAGTGGGACCCGACCGAGACCGTCGCCCCGAGCTGGAACGTGGCGCCCACCGAGGCGGCGTACGCGGTGCTGGACCGGGCGCCCAAGGGCGAGCAGCGGCCGGTGCGGCAGCTGCGGGTGCTGCGCTGGGGGCTGATACCCGCCTGGTCGAACTCGCCGGACACCGCCGTCAAGATGATCAACGCCCGGGCCGACACGGTGCACGAGAAGCCCGCCTACCGCCAGGCCTTCGCCTCCCGCCGCTGCCTGCTCCCGATCGACGGCTACTACGAGTGGCAGACGGTCAAGGAGGGGAAGGGCCGGCCCCGCAAGCAGCCGTACTTCGTCTCCCGCGCCGACGGCGGCATGCTCGCCCTGGCCGGCCTGTACGAGTTCTGGCGCGACCGCACCCGCCCGCCCGGCGACCCGGACGCCTGGCGGGTGACCTGCACTGTCGTCACCACGGAGGCCGAGCCGCTGCTCGCCCCGATCCACGAGCGGATGCCGCTCTTCCTCGACCCGGGCGCCTTCGACGCCTGGCTCGACCCCGGCCTGAGCGACCCGGACGAGCTGCGCGGCCTGCTGGTGCCGCCGCCGCCCGGCGCCCTGAAGGTCCATCCGGTGGGCGCGGCCGTGGGCAACATCCGCAACAACGGCCCCGAGCTCGTCCGCGAACTCACCGAGGACGACCGCACCACTCTCTTCTGAGTGCCCCGGAGGCCGGCCGGTGCCGGTGCCGGTGCCGCAGGCCGGGCGTGCATAGGCTCCTCCCATGCAGAAGCTGGTGCCGACACCGGTCGGCGATGCGCGGGTGACGGTGTACGCGGAGGCCGGGGCCAGGGGGCTGCTCGCCCTCGGGCACGGGGCCGGCGGCGGGGTGGAGGCGCGGGACCTGCAGGCGCTGGCCGCCGCACTGCCGCCGCTCGGCTTCTCGGTGGCGTTGGTCGAGCAGCCCTGGCGGGTGGCCGGGAAGCGGATCGGCCCGGCGCCGAAGACCCTGGACGAGGCGTGGCTGCCGGTGATGGCGGAGCTCGCCGGGGAGGGGCTGCCGCTGGTCGCGGGCGGCCGCAGCGCCGGCGCCCGGGTCGCCTGCCGGACGGGGGCGGCCTCCGGCGCGGTTGCGGTGCTCGCGCTCGCCTTCCCGCTGCACCCGCCGGGCAAGCCGGAGAAGAGCCGGGCGGAGGAGCTGCTGCACACCGGGCTGCCGACGCTGGTGGTGCAGGGCGGTGCGGACACCTTCGGCACCCCCGAGGAGTTCCCCGGCCTGCCGGAGACCCACCGCCTGGTCGAGGTGGCGCACGGCAGCCACGGCTTCGCCGTGCCCAAGCGTGCGCCGGTCGGCCAGGAGGAGGCGCTGGCCGGGCTCACCGGTGCCGTTGAGCACTGGCTGGGATCGGTGCTGCCGATCGGGTGACGGCGGCGGGAATGCACGGGCGCCGGGCGCGGTTGCAAGGACCGTCAGCAGAGTCCTGGTGGAAAGGCAGCGTCCATGGGTTCGATCGCGTGCCCCGAGCGGCCGGAGGAGCGGGCGGCGCAAGGCGCCCTCGTGCCCGACTGGTCGGAATGGATTGTCGCGGGCGAGAAGCCGGTGGGCCGGATATCCTCCATTTCGGGTCGGCCCGCGGTGGGCCGGGCCCGTAGTTCCGAGGAGGTGGGTCCGGTCGTCGGGACCGAGGACGAGGCCGTGCCGGGTGCCGTGCCGGGTGAGGGCGTGCCCGAGGGCGGGGCACTCACCGGGGACGAGCTGGCCGAGGCCATCGGCGAGGACACCTTCCGGGTGTCCGCCGACGAGAGCGAGGACGCGCGCCGGGAGCGCTTCGAGCGCGACGCGCTGGCCTTCCTGGACCCGATGTACTCGGCGGCGCTGCGGATGACCCGCAATCCGGCCGACGCGGAGGACCTGCTCCAGGAGGCGTTCGCCAAGGCGTATGCGTCCTTCCACCAGTTCCGCGAGGGCACGAACCTCAAGGCGTGGCTGTACCGCATCCTCACCAACACCTTCATCAACTCGTACCGCAAGAAGCAGCGAGAGCCCCAGCGCACCGCGGCCGAGGAGATCGAGGACTGGCAGCTCGCCCGGGCCGAGTCGCACATGTCGACCGGGCTGCGGTCGGCGGAGGCCCAGGCACTGGACCACCTGCCGGACAGCGACGTGAAGGACGCCCTGCAGGCCATCCCGGAGGAATTCCGGATCGCCGTCTACCTGGCGGACGTCGAGGGCTTTGCGTACAAGGAGATCGCGGACATCATGGGTACACCCATCGGTACGGTGATGTCCCGACTGCACCGTGGCCGCCGCCAGTTGCGCGGCATGCTGGAGGACTACGCCCGCGAGCGCGGCCTCGTGCCGGCGGGCACCGGTGCAGGGCAGGAAGCGAAGGGCGCGGGCTCATGAGCTGCGGCGATCCGCACGACACCGAGTGCGGCGAGGTGCTCGACCACCTCTACGAATTCCTCGACAACGAGATGGCCGAGGGCGACTGCGTCAAGCTGCGGGTGCACTTCGAGGAGTGCTCGCCCTGCCTGGAGAAGTACGGGCTGGAGCAGGCCATCAAGGCCCTGATCAAGCGCTCCTGCGGCTGTGACGACACCCCGGCCGACCTGCGCACCAAGGTGCTCGCCAGGATCGACTCCATCCGGGCCGGCCAGCGCTCCGCCCAGGTGTCGGCCGAGGAGGGTGCCGGGCACGGCGCCGCCGCGGCCACCGCGGCGGCGACCGAGTAGGCACTGCAGGACGGTCGTGTCCGGCACGGGCCGGCGCCGGGGGTCGCCCCGGGCGCCGGCCCGTGCCGCACCCGGGGTCAGCAGGCGCCGTCGTCCGCCCAGACGCCCCACTGCCCGCTGTTGGTCGGGATCTCGTTCTGCGTCCACCACTTGGCGTGGTAGTTCCGGCCCTGGTACGAGACCTTGTTGCCGTTGGTGTAGACGGTCGACGCGTTCCAGGCCGGCAGCGTGCAGGTGCCGGGCTTCCCGGTCGGCGAGGCCGAGCCGGTCGGGGTGCCGGTGGGCGTGCCCGTCGGGGTGCCGGTGGGGGTCGCGGTCGGCGTGGCGGTGGGCGGGGTCGCCCCGGCGAACTTCACCGTGTACTTGGTGAAGTCCCAGTCGCTCTGCGCCACGCTGGAGCAGGAGCCGGACAGCCCCGGGTCGACGGTGCCGGGGCACTGGCGGTCCCGGTTGACGGACCAGAAGGTGTAGCGGGCCAGCTTGTGCGCGGTCGCGAAGTCCAGCACGGCCTGGAAGTCGGCCTGCTTGAAGTACTCGGCGACGTCGGTGCGGCCGTTCATCAGCGAGACGCCCTCGTGGGCGTAGGCGGTGGCCTCGTCCCAGCCGAAGGTGGTCTGCAGGATCTTGTTGAACTTCACCAGCGCATCGGTCTGCGCCGCGGCGCCGTTGAAGCCGCCGTCGAACGGCATGATGGAGAAGTTGTTCGGCGTGAAGCCCTGGGACTTGGCCTCGTTCAGCATCTGCTGCCCGAACCAGCCGGTGCCCGCGTTGGTGCCTGCCGTGGTGATGGAGACGTAGAGCCCCGGGTTGTTCTTCTGGAGGATCTTCGCGGCGCCGATCTCGTTGTGGATGGCCGCCGCGTTCTCGTACTCCGGCTCCTCCAGGTCGAAGTCGATCGCCTTCAACTGGTACTTGGTGATGACCTTCTGATAGCCGGCCGCGGTGGCCTCCGGGGTGCCGCAGCCCTGGCCGAGCTTGTTGCCGCCGTAGCCGCCGACCGAGACCGAGACGTCGCCGCCCTTCGCCCGGATCTTCTGGATCACCGCCGGCATCACGGTGTCCGTCTCGATCGAGGAGGTGCCGCCCCAGGAGGGCGTGCAGCCGCCGGAGTCCAGGATGAAGGCCAGCTGGAAGGCCTTCTGGCCGGTCGCGTCCATCACCGCGGCCGGGTCCGGCGGCGAGTTGTCCTCCGGCATCAGATAAGGGGCCGACGCGTACCAGTTGCTGCCGAGGCCGGCCGCCGCAGGGGAGGAGGCGAGGGCGTCGCCGCCGGCCAGTGCGGCGGCCGCGCCGCCTGCGATCAGGCCGAGCGCGGCCACGGCCGCCGCTGCGGCGGCGCCGCGCCGGCGGCGGTGCCGGCCGGGCGCGGGGGAGCGGAGCTGGGCACGTTCCATGGGGGACCTCTCCGGGAGAGCAGGACGGACCGCCGGCCGTACGAGCGGCCGGGGCGGTCGGGTGACGGGACGTCGGCATCCGCGCGGCGATGCCGTGGTGCACTCCCGGCCGCACAGGTCGGCCGGGCCCCTTCCGGACGGGGTCACCCCACGGTGGACTGGACCACTGACAGGGTCAAGGGCCGTGCGGCAGGCTTGGGCCTCTCTTAAGGAAGCCTTCGGGAAGCGCTCTCACAGCCGTGCCCGGCCACGCTTCCCGGCAAGCCGTTCCGACGATTGGGCCCTTTCACTCGTTCGGGTGAGCTGGCGCTGCATCGACTGCGTCATTGCGCGATCGTGCGCCCCGCCGCCCGGACTCGGGCCTATTCTCCTCACTGGCCCGCGAACGGGACGGGCGGGCACGGCGGGGGAGGCTGACATCGCAAGCGAAGGCGAGGGCGACGCCCTGACCGGGGCCGCGGCCCGATACGCCGCCGCGGTGCTGGCCGGCGCCGCCTGCTGCCTGCTCCCGCTCGCCACCACCCTGCGCGGCCCGCTCGGCGGCACCGTCGACTGGCCCCGCCTCGCCCTGCTCGCCTTCCTGCACACCTGCGCCGAGTCCCTCGCCGTCGGACTGCCCACCCCCTGCGCCAGAGTCGGCCGACGGCTGCTGCGCCGCCCGCCCCGCGAACCCCGCGAGCCCGCCCGCGCACTGCCCGGCCGCGGCTTCTTCCCGGTGCTCTTCGCCGGTGTCCTGCTGCTCCCGCCCGCCGCGGCCGCACTGGTCGCCGTCCCCGGCGCGCTCACCGCCCACATCCCCGAACCGCGCGGGCTGCGCCGGCTCTGGAACGCCGCCCAGCTGGCCGTCGCCGCATTCGCCGCCGCCGCCGTCTACCGGCTGCTCGGCGGCCCGCACCTGCTGCTCGGCGCGGACTTCCCCGCCGCGGCCCTCGGCGCGATGGCCGCCGTCGCAGCGTTCTGCCTGGTCAACGCCGTCCTCGTCGGGATCATGCGGCAGCTGGACACCGCCCGCCCGGCCCGCGCCGCCCACCCCGCCGACCTCGCCCGGGCCACCGCCGCCGTGGTGCTGCCCGCACTCGTCCAGGGCGCCGGCGGCCTGATGGTCGCGGTCCTCTGGCAGGGCCCGTACGGCGCGTTCGCGGCGGTGCTCGCCCTGCTGCCGCTCTCCATCTCCGCCTGGATGTTCGCCCAGGGCCACCGGGAGGCCGGCGCCCACCAGGCCACCGTCCGCGCCCTCGTCCAGGCCGTGGAGATCAAGGACGCGTACACCCGCGGCCACAGCGAACGCGTCGGCCGGGCCGCCGTCCTGATGGCCCGGCAGCTCGGCATGGCCGAGGACCGCATCCGCACCCTGCACTTCGCCGGCACCCTGCACGACGTCGGCAAACTCGGCGTCGCCACCGAACTGCTGCGCCGCAACGGCCCGCTCACCGAGGCCGAGCGCCGCGCCGTCGAGGTCCACCCGGTCTTCGGCCACGAACTCGTCCGCGACCTCGCCTTCCTCGGCGAGGCCCGGGCGGGCATCCTGCACCACCACGAACGGCTCGACGGCCGCGGCTACCCCGCCGGCCTGGCCGGCGACCGGATCCCCGAGTTCGCCCGGATCATCTCGGTCGCCGACGCCTTCGACTCGATGACCTCCACCCGCTCCTACCGGCGCGGCCGCCCCGTCACCGAGGCCGTCACCGAGCTCCAGCGCTGCGCCGGAAGCCAGTTCGACCCGGCCATGGTGCAGGCCCTGGTCGCCGCCGTCGACCTGCACGGCTGGCAGCCCGAGCCGCCCCCGCCCGGCGGCTGGGACGGCGAGGTCCCGGACATCCCGCTCGGCGTCCCCGAGCCGGCCCGCCGGGTGCCCGGGCCGGGCGGCCGGATCACCGCGGGCGGGTCGCCGTGAGACCCGGCCGGCGCGGCGGCCTCCTCCGGCCGTCCGCCGTCCACGCCGCCGCAGCCCTGCTGCTCGGCGCGGCCCTGCTCCACGTCGCCGTGCACGGCCTCGTCCAGCCGCAGGTGGCCCTCGCATTCGGCGCCGTCGTCGCGGCCGGCGAACGGGCCAGGATCACCTTGCCCGGCGACCGCGAGCAGGCCCCGCTCGGCACCGCCGCCGCCCTCGCCTACGCCCTGCTCGGACCGCTGCACGGCACCCCCACCGGCCACGGGACACTGCAGGTCGTCGCCGTCACCGGCCTCGGCACCCTGGCCGGCCTGCTCCCGCTCGCCCTGCCCGGCGTCCGCACCCGCCGCGCCGCCCCCGGTCGACACGCCCGGCCCGCCCCCGGCCCGCCGGACACCGCCCGCGCCGACACCGCCTCCCGGCGGCTGCTCACCACGGCCTTCGCCGCCCTGCTCTTCCAGCCGGTCTACGGCAGCGGCCTGCTCGACCGGGCCCCGTTCTCCGGCCCGGCGTACGGCGCCCTGCTGACCGGCGTCGCCGCACTCACCGCGCTCTGCGACACCGTGCTGGCCGCGGTGCTGCACCGCGCCCGCGCCGGCCTGCGGTTCGCCGCCGCACTGGAGGACGAACTGCGTTCGCTGCTCGGCATCGGATCGGCGATCGTCGCCACCGGCATGCTGGTCAGCCTGCTCGCCGGCGAGGTCGGGCTGTGGGCGCTGCCGCTGTTCTGCACCCCGCTGCTGCTCGCCCAGGCGTCCTTCCGGCGGGCCGCGGCGATCCGCGCCACCACCGGGCAGACCATCGAGGCGCTCGCCCGGGCCACCGAGGTCGCCGGCTACACCCCACCGGGGCATGCCCGCCGGGTCGCGGACACGGCGTGCGCGCTGGGGCGCGAACTCGGGCTCGGGACCCGGGACCTCGCCCTTCTGGAGTACGCCGCACTGATGCACGACATCGGCCAGCTCTCGCTGGTCGAACCCGTACCCGGCGGCGCCACCGCCATGCTGCCGCCCGCCGAACAGCAGCGGATCGCCCGCCTGGGCAGCGAGGTCATCCGGCGCACCGGCGTCCCGCGGCGGGTCGGCGACCAGGTCGCCCGGCTCGCCGACCCCTTCCGGCTGCCGGACGGCGCCGCCGACCGCAGCCTGCCGCTGTCCGCCCGCATCATCCGGGTCGCCAACGCCCACGACGACCTGCGCACCGAGGCCCGCGGCCGCGGGCTGTCCGAGGCCACCGCCGCCTTCGCGGCGCTGGAACGGCTGCGGCTGGAGCGAGGCCGCGGTTACGACCCTGCCGTGGTCGACGCCTTGGCCAGAGTGGGCGCCGCAGGCCGCGAACCGGCATGAACCGCCGCGCGGGGAGCGCGGGCCGCCACAGGCGTGGTTGGATGCGGTCGTAGCGTGGAACACCGGATGCGGGGCCACCCGGCACACCGGATCGTTCCCGTTGCAGCAGCCGGCCTCGGAGCATGTGCTGAGAACTGGCGGACGACAACGGCAGGGACGGAACGTGAGGATCTTCCACCGCGCAAGGCACCGGCCGTCGGCCACCTGGCGGCAGACGACCGACCGCGCCTTCACGCTCATCGGCGACGGCCGCTACGAGGACGCCGGCGCACTGCTCGTCATGGCCGCCGACCTGGAGCCGTGGCTCTCCGACTCCTGGTTCAACCTCGCCCTGCTGCACAAGTTCCGCCGCGACTGGGAGCAGGCCCGCACCGCCGGGCTGCGCGCCGTCGCCCTGCTCGACCGGGCGACCGGCGCACCCGACTGGTGGAACCTCGGCATCACCGCCACCGCCCTGCAGGACTGGCCGCTCGCCCGCCGTGCCTGGGAGGCGTACGGGCTGAGACTCCCCGGCGGGCCCGGAGTCCCCGCGGACGGGCCCGTCGACCTCGACCTCGGCACCACCCCGGTGCGGCTCTCCCCGGACGGCGAGTCCGAGGTGGTCTGGGGCCGCCGGCTCGACCCCGCCCGGATCGAGGTGCTGTCCGTCCCGCTGCCGTCCTCCGGCCGCCGCTGGGGCGAGGTCGTGCTGCACGACGGCGCCCCGCACGGCGAGCGGGTCGCCGACGGCGTCGCCTACCCCGTCTTCGACGAGATCGAGCTGTGGGCGCCCTCCCCGGTGCCGACCTTCGTGGTGCTGCTGCAGGCCGCCACGGCGGGTGACCGGGACGCGCTGGAGCGTCTGGTCGCCGACGCCGGGTACGCCGCCGAGGACTGGACGAGCTCGGTGCGGCTGCTGTGCCGCGCCTGCTCGGAGAGCCGGATGGCCATCGACGACGGCCACACCGCCCACCACGACCCGCACGACGACGGCGACCCCACCCACCCCGGCCACCTCAGCCACCTCAGCCAGGGCAGCATCGGCACCTCCTGGCTCGCCGAGCGCGAGTGCGGCATCGCCGCCCCCGCCGGCCTGGTCCGCACCCTCCTGGACCGCTGGGTCGCCGCCTCCCCCGCCACCCGGGCGTACCGGGACCTCGAAGAGGTTTGTTGAGGAAGGGGTTCGCCCGGCGCCGTACCCTTGAGCGGTACACCTGGACGGAACCACGGAGCGGAAACCAGCGATGGCCGACGAGCACGAGCACGACCACCCCGAGCAGGACGAGACCCCGGTGCAGAAGGTCGTCGGCGAGATGCCCGACCTCTCCAAGGGCACGGCCCGCCCGATCACGGTCTTCGGCAACCCGGTGCTGCACCGCGAGGTCGCCACGGTGACCACATTCGACGGCGAACTCGCCTCGCTCATCGACGACATGTTCGTCTCGATGTACGCCGCCGACGGCGTCGGCCTGGCCGCGAACCAGATCGGCGTCGACCTCAAGGTCTTCGTCTACGACTGCCCCGACGACGAGGGCGTGCGCCACGTCGGACACGTCGTCAACCCGGTGCTGGAGGAGCTGCCGCCGGGCCGCCGCGCCCTGGACGACTCCGCCGAGGGCTGCCTGTCCGTCCCCACCGCCTACATGGACCTGGCCCGCCCCGACTACGCCGCCGTCACCGGAGTCGACAAGGACGGCAACCCGATCCGGGTCGAGGGCACCGGCTTCTTCGCCCGCTGCCTCCAGCACGAGACCGACCACCTGTACGGCTACCTGTACATCGACCGGCTCTCCAAGCGCGACCGCAAGGACGCCCTGAAGCAGATGGCCGAGGGCACCCCCAAGTACGCCACCGTCCCGAACGACTGACGGACCGCCCGACGGCACGCGCGAGGGCCGCACCCGGAACCCGGGTGCGGCCCTCCTGCGTGACCGGTGCGCCGCGGCCTAGAAGTCGTCGTCGAAGGAGACCGAGCCCTCGACGGCGACCTGGTAGGCGGAGACCCGGCGCTCGAAGAAGTTGGTCAGCTCCTGGACGTTCTGCAGCTCCATGAAACCGAAGGGGTTGGTGGAGCCGTAGCGGATCGGCAGGCCGAGGCGGGCCAGGCGCTGGTCGGCGACGGCCTCCAGGTACTGGCGCATGGACTCGGTGTTCATGCCGGGCAGGCCCTCGCCGCAGAGGTCGCGGGCGAACTGGAGCTCGGCCTCGACGGCCTCCTCCAGCATCTCGGTGACCTGCTCGGCCATCTGCTCGTCGAAGAGGTCCGGCTCCTCCTCGCGGACGGTGTCCACGACGCTGAACGCGAAGTCCATGTGCATGGACTCGTCGCGGAACACCCAGTTGGTGCCGGTGGCCAGGCCGTGCAGCAGGCCGCGGCTGCGGAACCAGTACACGTACGCGAAGGCTCCGTAGAAGAACAGGCCCTCGACGCAGGCCGCGAAGCAGATCAGGTTCAGGAGGAACGCGCGGCGGTCCTCCTTGGTCTGCAGCGAGTCGATGTGGTCGACCGCGTTCATGTACTTGAAGCAGAACTGCGCCTTCTGGTGGATGGAGGGGATGTTCTCCACCGCCGCGAAGGCCGCCGCGCGGTCGTCCGGGTCGGGCAGGTAGGTGTCGAGCAGCGTCAGGTAGAACTGGACGTGCACGGCCTCCTCGAACAGCTGCCGCGACAGGTAGAGCCGGGCCTCGGGGGAGTTGATGTGCTTGTAGAGGCTCAGCACCACGTTGTTGGCGACGATCGAGTCACCGGTGGCGAAGAAGGCGACCAGGCGGCCGATCATGTGCCGCTCGCCCTCGCTCAGCTTGGCGAGGTCGGCGACGTCGGAGTGCAGGTCCACCTCCTCCACCGTCCAGGTGTTCTTGATGGCGTCGCGGTACCGGTCGTAGAACGACGGGTAGCGCATCGGGCGCAGCGTCAGCTCGAAGCCCGGGTCGAGCAGCATCTTCTGGCGGTCTTCGGTGCTCACTGGCAGGCCTCGCAGGACTCGGGGTTCTCCAGGGAGCAGGCGATGGCGTCCTGCTCCTCCTGGCTCATGGTCGGCGCGGGCACCGGCACGGCGGCGCGGGCGCCCGTGGCGGCCTGCGCGATCCGGGTGGCAGGGCGCGACCGCAGGTAGTAGGTGGTCTTCAGACCGACCTTCCAGGCGTACGCGTACATCGAGCTGAGCTTGCCGATGGTGGGCGCGGCCATGAAGAGGTTCAGCGACTGGCTCTGGTCGATGTACGGCATGCGGGCCGCGGCCAGGTCGATCAGCGCGCGCTGCGGCAGCTCCCAGGCCGTGCGGTACAGCGAACGGACGTCGGCGGGCAGCCAGTTGAGCTCCTGGACGGAGCCGTTGGTCTCGCGCAGCGCGTCCCGGGTCTGCTGGTCCCAGACGCCGAGCTCCTTGAGCTCGCGCACCAGGTACGGGTTGACCTGGAGGAACTCGCCGGAGAGCGTCTCGCGCTTGAACAGGTTGGACACCTGCGGCTCGATGCACTCGTAGACGCCGGCGATCGAGGCGATGGTGGCGGTCGGCGCGATGGCCAGCAGCAGCGAGTTGCGCAGGCCGGTCTCGGCGATCCGGGCGCGCAGCGCGTCCCAGCGCTCCGTCCACTGCGGGGCGGCGGCGTTGAAGTGGTCGATGTGCAGTTCGCCGCGGGCGGCGCGGGTCTCGCCGTACGCCTCGTGGCGGCCGAACTGCTCGGCGAGGTCCGCGGAGCGCTCGTAGGCGGTGAGCATGATGCGCTCGGAGATCAGGGTGGAGAGCGTCTTCGCCTCGGCGGAGTCGAAGTCGATCCGCAGCTGGAAGAAGACGTCCTGCAGGCCCATCACGCCGAGGCCGACCGGCCGCCAGCGGGAGTTGGACGTGCCCGCCTCGGTGGTCGGGTAGAAGTTGATGTCGATGACCCGGTCGAGGAAGGTCACCGCGGTGCGGACGGTGGCGTCCAGGCGCTCCCAGTCCATGGCGTTCACGAGGTCGGCGGCGGTGGCGCCGGCGGCGACGTGGGCGCCCAGGTTGACCGAGCCGAGGTTGCAGACGGCCGTCTCGGAGTCGTCGGTGACCTCCAGGATCTCCGTGCACAGGTTGGACGAGTGCACGGTGCGGCCGGGCAGCGCGGTCTGGTTGGCGGCCCGGTTGGAGGCGTCCTTGAAGGTCATCCAGCCGTTGCCGGTCTGCGCCAGGGTGCGCATCATCCGGGCGTAGAGGGTCTGCGCCGGGATGGTGCGGACGGCCTTGCCGGCCTGCTCGGCCTTGCGGTACGCCTCGTCGAAGTCGGTGCCCCACAGGTCGACCAGCTCGGGGACGTCGGCGGGGGAGAACAGCGACCAGTCCTCGTTGGCGTTGACCCGGCGCATGAACTCGTCCGGGATCCAGTGCGCCAGGTTGAGGTTGTGGGTGCGCCGGGCCTCCTCGCCGGTGTTGTCGCGGAGCTCCAGGAACTCCTCGATGTCGGCGTGCCAGGTCTCCAGGTACACGCAGGCGGCGCCCTTGCGGCGGCCGCCCTGGTTGACCGCGGCGACCGAGGAGTCCAGGGTGCGCAGGAACGGCACGATGCCGTTGGACTGGCCGTTGGTGCCGCGGATCAGGCTGCCGCGGGAGCGGATGCGCGAGTAGGACAGGCCGATGCCGCCGGCGTGCTTGGACAGCCGGGCGATCTGCGCGTAGCGGCTGTAGATCGAGTCCAGGTTGTCCAGCGGCGAGTCCAGCAGGTAGCAGGAGGACATCTGCGGGTGCTTGGTACCGGAGTTGAACAGCGTCGGAGAGGACGTCAGGTACTCCAGACGGCTCATCAGCCGGTACAGCTCCGCCACCTCGGCCACCGACTGCTCGCTGTCGCCGACCGCGAGGCCCGCGGCGACGCGCAGCAGGAAGTACTGCGGGGTCTCGACCACCTTGCGGGTGATCGGGTGGCGCAGCAGGTAGCGGGACTGCACGGTGCGCAGGCCGAAGTACTCGAAGCGGTCGTCGCCCTGCAGGTCGACCAGGGCGTCGAAGGCGTCCGCGTGCTTGGCCACGAAGGCCGCGGTGGTGTCGCCGATCAGGCCCTCGGCGTGGCCGACGGCGATCGAGGCGGCGAAGGTGACCGCGCCCTGGGAGACCGCCTCGTCGCGGATCTCCAGCGCCAGCAGGCGGGCCGCGAGCTTCGAGTACTGCGGGTCCTCGGCGATCATCGACGCGGCGGCCTCCACGGCCAGCCCGCGCAGCTCCGCGAAGTCGGAGCCGGCGTGGCGGCCGCGCAGTGCGGCGGCGGCGACGTGGCCGGGGTCCACCTGGGGGAGGTCGGTGCTGCGGTCGGTGAGCAGCCGGAGCAGCGCAGCACCGGGGTCGGTCTGGGCGGACTCGGCGATTCCCTGGGAGGGCAGGGTGACTGAGGCAGCGACGGTCAAGGCGCACTCTCTCCTGTGGCGGCAGCGGACGCTTCGGGTACCCCGCGGGCCGGGGGCCGGGGGTGCGTCAGGGCGTGCGCGCGGCAGGGCAGAACGGCACGCCCGATCCGAGTCGAGGCGTGCGTCGCCACCCGGCCAACCCGCGAGGCCCGGACGTACAGCTGTGCTTCATGGCATCTGCGGGGAAGCCGGTGGCACACCGTCGGCAGGCCCTCGGACTGTGCGGGCCCGGACGTTCACGGGCCTGCTCACCGTTGCGGGGCAGTCCCGGACTTGCACCGGGTTCCCCTGCGTCGACAGCGAGAGTGAGCATACATGTAGTGGTGTCTCCGTGATGTACCCCCATATCTTGTGCACGCAGCGTGTCGCGTCCGTGGCTGGACACACTCCGGTGAGCGCAGTGCGCACATCCGACCCGCCCCTGACCCACCCGTTGTGCTCACGGAACGGTCACCACCCGAGACTGCGCCGCACCCCATGGCCTACGATCTCTGGCCATGAGTGACGGTACGGGGGCCACGCCCGGTTGGACGGGTCAGCCCGGGTCCCAGGAGGGACCGGCGAATCCCGCGGAGCAGGGGGCACAGGGTGCCCAGTCCTTCCCGCCGCAGGCAGGCTTCGGCACGCCGCCCGGCTTCCCCGCGCAGGCGTCGCACCAGCAGTGGCCGCTGCCTCAGCAGGCGCAGACCGCCATCCCGGACTGGGAGGCGCTGGCCCAGCAGCACGAGGCCTCGTCGCGCCGCAAGAAGCTGATCTGGACGGGCGGCATCGTGCTCACAGCCTGCGTCCTCGGCGGCGCGGTCGGTCTGGCCGTCATGAAGGGTGTGCACGGCGGCACTCCGGAGGCCGGCGCATCGTCCAGCGCCTCGGCCTCGGCGCACCCGTCCGGCTCGGCCCCCGCCAACTCGCCGACCGTGCCCGGCCAGCCCGACCTGCTGGCCGACAAGTCCGGTCAGGCGAACCTCGCCATCGGCCCGGACGCGCAGCTGGCCGAGGTGGAGGGCGGTTATGCGCTGCGCATGCGGAGCAACAACAACTCCTACGCCCAGTCGGCGAACCAGCTGGTCGACGTCGGCAAGAGCTTCTCGATCGCGGCATGGGTCTACAACGAGGCGCCCGGCGGATCGCGCACGGCGATCAGCCAGGGCGACGGCATCTCGTACTCCTTCGACCTGTCCCGCGACGACGCCAGCGGCAAGAAGGCGTGGGCGTTCCGGGTGCAGACCGCGGACGGCGGCGCCGACGGCACGGTCGTCCAGGCGGTGGCTCCCGAGAGCCTGGAGACGGTGACGCAGTGGGTCCTGCTCACCGCGGTCTACGACGCCGGCCAGCGCACCATCACGCTGTACGTGAACGGCGCGCAGGCGGCCACGGCCAAGCTCAACGGCCCCATCTGGGCCGGGCCCGGGCCGCTGCAGTTCGGTCGCAGCCGGCACCACGGGATCTGGGGCGACAACTGGGCCGGCGTGATCGGGCGGATCCTGGTCTGGAAGGAGCCGCTGAACCCCCAGCAGGTCGCCAGCCTCAAGACCGGCGGCACGGGCCTCAGCGCCAAGCCGGTCAACTCCTGGCTCGTCGGCGGCTGATCCGCTGCCGGGGGAGGCCACGGCCCGGCCGTGGCCTCCCTCACGCCTGCCGCGGTGTCACCGGCGTTCGGGGTGTGAAAAGATGGCGGCCGAGCGAACGGGGATGGCGGCATCAGGCCGAGTGGGGGCGCATCGGTTTCGGAAGTGCCCGCGCGCGGCCGACCGGAACCCCCGGCGAGTTCAGGCGAGCAGGAGACGGCCGGCAGACGGCCGTCGTCCGCGGAGCGGCCCGCAGCCTGACCGACCGTCGGGCCGTCCCGACCTGTCGTCGGATGCCCGGCCCCGGAACGGCTGCTCACCAGGGGGCGGGGCGAGCAGTTGCTTTTTTCGGGGGGAATAGAGCCGTGAACACTCTGTCCATCGTGATTCCCGCGCTCAACGAGGCGTCAAACCTTCCCGCGGTGATGGGCACGGTGCCGGTCGCAGAACTCGCGGCAGCCGGTTGGGACACCGAGGTGGTCGTCGTCGACAACGCCTCGACGGACGACACCGCGGCCGTCGCCCGGTCGCTGGGCGCCCGGGTCGTCTCGCAGCCGGAACGGGGTTACGGGAACGCCTATCTCGCGGGCTTCGACGAGGCCACCGGCGATGTGATCGCCACCGGTGACGCGGACTGCACCTATCCGTTCGACGCCCTGCCCGACCTGTTGCACACTCTGGTCGAGCACGACGTGGAGTTCATGACGACCGATCGGCTCCGGCGCAGCAACCGGCGTGCCATGAAGCCCTCGCACTTCGTCGCCAACCACGCCCTGAGCGCACTCAGCCGCACGCTCTTCCGCAACGGTCTGCGGGACTCCCAGTCCGGCATGTGGATCTTCCGACGGTACATCTGGGACGGTCTGGACGTCCGTTCCGGCGGCATGGCCTTCTCCCAGGAGATCAAGAACGCCGCCACCTCGGCCGGGTACCGTTTCATGGAGGTCCCGATCGAGTACCGCACCCGCGGCGGCGAGGTGAAGCTCAACGCCCTGCCGGACGGCATGGCCAACCTCCGCCAGCTCTTCAACCACCGCTTCCGGCGCCACGGCGGACCGCAGCCGGTCCCGGTGTCCGCCCGCAAGCAGGCCAGGATCCCCGCCCAGAAGCCGCGCAACGAACGCATCGAGGCGGTATGAGCACGCAGTCCGAGGACGCCCTGCCCGAGGACGCGCTGCCGAAGGACGCGCCGGAGGAGACCGCCCCGGGGCCCGCCGGCCGACGGCGGCGGCGCACGGCACGGCGCCGCCGGCGGCCGGCGGTCGTCCTGGCCGGCGTCCTCGCGGCGGTCGCGGTCGGGTTCACCCTGTGGACGGCACCCACCACCCGCGAGATCCTGCTCGACTCCTTCACCGAGCGGCCCCGGACGTACGCCGAGCTCTTCTTCACCGCCACACCCGGGTTCGAGGGATCGACCGTCGTCGTCCCGGTCGCCGTCACCGACCACGGCGAGGGATCCCAGGGGTACCGGGTGCGGGTCACCCTGGAGTCCCCGTCCGGGCAGGTCCTGGCCAGTTCGACGACCGCCCTGAAGGCCCACTACGGCGCACCGGTGCCCTTGGTTGCGAAGCTGCAGACCAACGCCGACGTCGCCCTCGTCCGGGTCGCCCTCGTCGGCCACCCGCAGAGCCTCTACTTCCGCTTCGGGAAGTCCCAGACCCCTCATGGCTGAGGCACCGGACGCACCCCCGACGAGCCGCCGCCCTGGAACCCTGATGCGTACGATCCTGCAGGTCACCCCCTACTACCCGCCCCACCTCGGCGGCCTCGAACGCGTGGTGGAGAACCTCTCCGTCCAGCTGGCCGAGCGCCACGAGGTGCGGGTGGTCACCACCGCGCTGGGCGCCGGCGGCGCCGGACGGCGCACCGGCGGACCGGTCGCCGTCCGCCGGCACCGGGCCGTGGAGGTGGCGCACACCGCGCTCGCCCCCGGGCTGCCGGTCTCCCTGCTGCGCGCACCACGCGGCGCCGTGCTGCACCTGCACTGCGCGCACGCCCTGATGCCCGAACTCGTCGCGCTCACCGCCCGGCTGCGCCGGCAGCGGTTCGTCCTGCACTTCCACCTGGACGTGGACGCCTCCGGCCGGCTCGGCCGGCTGCTGCCCGCGTACAAGAAGCACGTCCTGGCCCGGGTCATGCGGGCCGCCGCCGCCGTCATCGTGCTGACCGACGCCCAGGGCGCCTTCGTCCGGGACACCTACCGGGTGCCCGCCGAGCGGGTCTTCACCGTGCCCAACGGCGTCGGCCGCCAGTACTTCATGCCCGTCCGCACGCCGGAGCCCGGGCCGCTCCGGCTGCTGTACGTCGGCCGGCTCAGCGCCCAGAAGAACGTCGCGCGGCTGCTCGACGCGATGGCCCTGACCGAGCGGCCCGTCCGGCTGCGGATCGTCGGCGACGGCGAACTGCGCTCCCGGCTGGAGGCCCGGGCCCGGCAGCTCGGCCCGGAAACGGTCGAGTTCGCCGGCGGCCTGCACGGCGAGGACCTCGTCGCCGCGTACGCCGCGGCCGACGTCTTCGTCCTGCCCTCCGACCGGGAGGGCATGCCGCTGGTCGCCCTGGAGGCGATGGCCGCCGCCCTTCCGGTGATCGCGACCGACGTGCCCGGCAACCGCGAACTCCTCACCGGCACCGGCCTGCTGGCCGCACCCGAACCGGCCGCCCTCGCCGCCGCGATCGACCGGCTCGCCGCCGACCCGGCGCTGCGCGGCCGGCTCTCCGAACGGAGCGCCGCCGCCGCCCGGGCCTACGCCTGGGAGACGGTCGCCGCCCGGGTCGAAGAGGTCTACGCCGAGGCCGGCCTGTGACCGCCCGCGCCCTCCTCCCGTACCTCCGCGGACGCAACGGCGTCGTCCTCGGCAGTGCCCTGGCCTGCGTGGTCGAGATGCTGCCGGGCGTGCCCGGCGCCGTGGCGACGGCAGCCGGGCTCTGGCTGCTGGTCGGCGCCCCGGTGGCGCTCTGGCGCGGCACCGCCGCCAAGGTGGTCTCCACCCGCGAGGCGGGCCTGATGGTCGCCGTCGGCCTGGCCGTCGTGACGGACATCCTGATCGCACTCGGCGTCAACACCCTGCTGCCGCTGTTCGGCGCGGACCAGCCGCTCACCCGGATCAACCTCGCCGGAGCCAGCGGCATGGCGGCCGCCGTCCTCGGCGCCCTCCTCCCCGAGGAGGAGCGCCCCACCGCCCGCCGCCGCACCGGCCTCCCGCCCGGGACGGCCGCCCTGGCCTGCCTCACCGGGCTCGCCCTGGTGCTCTCCGTGGCCGGCCCGATCCGGCTCAACAACGGGCTCGGCGGCGCCGTCAGCACCCTGGCACTGGTCGCCGTCGCCGCCCTGCTGCTCCTGCTGATGCTCCGCCGCCGGAAGTACCCGCCGCCGCTGCTCGCGGCCGGCCTGTACACCGCCGCGGCGGCCCTCCTGCTCATGAACTCGCTCCGCGGCTGGGGCATCGCCGGGCACGACATCCAGCGGGAGTACGAGTACTTCCGGCTGACCCTCGGCGGCTCCTACTGGAACGTCGAGCTCTACCCCGACGCGTACAACGCCTGCCTCAGCGTCACGCTCCTCCCGCTCTCCTTCACGCGGCTCACGGCGATCCCGGACGTCTACGTCTTCAAGGTCGTCCTGCCGTTGCTGTTCGCCCTGACGCCGGTACTCGTGCACCGCGCCGTGCGCAACGTCGCGCCGCAGTTCACGGCGCTGCTCGCGGCCGTCTACTTCATGCTGTTCCCGACCTTCTTCACCGACATGACCTTCCTCGGCCGGCAGGAGATCGCGTTCCTGCTGCTGGGGTGCGCCATGGCGGTGCTGACGGACACCGCCCGCCCGCTGCGCGCCCGGCGCATCGCCGTCCTGGCGCTCCTCGTCGGCTGCGTGCTCTCGCACTACTCGACGACCTACGTCGTCGTGGCCACCCTCGGCGTCGCCTACGCGGTCGAACTGCTCTGGCGGCTGGCCGAGCGGGGCCGGCGGCAGCGGCGCCGCAGCAGGGTGGCCAAGGCGGAGCCGGTCGTCACCTGGTGGCTGGTGCTCGTCCCGGCCGTCCTGGCCGTCGTGTGGGCCGGGCCGGTCACCCACACCAGCGTGCAGCTGAAGAGCACGCTGGGCATCGTCGTCCAGGAGATCCTCCACCCCGGCCAGGGCAAGGGCGGCTCCTCCGACACCTCCTACAGCCTGTTCGGCGGCACGAAGGCCAGCCCGCAGCAGCGGCTGGACGACTACCGGGCCGAGGCCGTCGAGGCCACCGGGTCGAAGCGGGCGGCCGGCGACTTCTTCCCGCTGCAGGCCGTCGAGGGCCAGAAGATGGCGGCGGTCACCCAGGAGGACATGCCGCTGACCGCGCTCGGCCGTGCGCTCGACACGGCCGGCGTCAGCGTCACCGGGTTGAACGGTGTGCTCCGCCAGGGCGCGGCGCTATTGCTCCAAGTGCTGGTGCTGGTGGGGCTCGCCGCCGTCCTGCGGGCCCGCCGCCGCGCCTTCCGGCCGCTGCGGGACCAGGTCACGCTGACGGTCGGCGCACTCGCCATGGTCGCGCTCTTCACCCTGCTGCCCCAGCTGTCGGTGGACTACAGCGTGCTCCGGGCCTTCCAGCAGGGGCTGTTCTTCTTCGCGCCGTTCCTCGCCGCCGGCACCCTGTGGCTGCTGCGCTGGGCCGGCCGCCGAACCGTACCGGTGGCCGCCGGCCTGGCGATCGCGCTCTTCCTCGACCTGACCGGCGTCGTTCCCAAGGTGCTCGGCGGCTACCCGGCCCAGCTCCAGCTCAGCAACGCCGGACGCGCGTACGACATCTACTACCCGCACGCCGAGGAGGAGATGGCGGTGTTCTGGCTGGAGCAGCAGATCGCCGCCGACAAGCGGCAGCTGCTGCAGACCGACCGGTTCACCTTCAGCCGGCTGCAGACCCTGATCACCGGCCCCGCCGAGGGCGACATCCAGCCCGTCCTCGTCCGCCCCAACTCCTACGTCCTGCTGGGGACGACCTCCCTGCGCAAGGACGAGGTGACGGTCTTCTACCGTGGGGACCTCATCACCTACAAATATCCGACGGCACTGCTGGGTGCGACCAAGAACCGGATCTACAGCAGTGAGGGAGCGGTGATCTACCGATGAGCACGCCCACCGGGACGCCGCGGGTCCTGATGGTCAGCCACTACTACCCGCCGCACCTCGGCGGCATCGAGAACGTCGCCCGCCAGGAGGCCGTCCACCTGGCCGCCCGGGGCGCCGACGTGACCGTGCTGACCAGCGGCGAGCGCAGCCGTGTCCGCGAGGAGGACGGCGTGCGGGTGATCCGGATCGCCGCCTGGAACGGCGCCGAACGGGCCGGCGTGCCCTTCCCCGTGCTGTCGCCCCGCGTGCTCGCCACCGCCCTGCGGCACGCCCGCCGGGCCGACGTGGTGCACATCCACGACTGCCTCTACCTCACCTCCTGGGCCGCCGGACTCGCCGCCGTGCTCACCCGCACCCCGCACGTGCTCACCCAGCACGTCGCCCTGGTCGAGCACCCCTCCGCGCTGGTCCGCGCCGTCCAGCGAGCCGTGTACGCGGTCGCCGGCCGCGGCCTGCTGCGCCGCGCCCGCCGGGTGATCACCCTCAACGCGGCCGTCGCCGAGTTCGCCGTCCGCGGCGGTGCCCGCCCCGAGCGCGTCCGCCACCTCGCCAATGGGGTGGACACCGCACTCTTCCGCCCCGCCGCCTCGGCCGCCGAACGCGCCGACGCCCGCAAACGCCTCGGCCTGCCCGCCGACCGCGTCCTCGCCCTCTTCGCCGGCCGCCTGGTGCCCAAGAAGGGCTACGACCTGCTGCTCGCCGCACACCGCCCGGAGGACGGTTACGACCTGGTGTTCGCCGGCGACGGCGATTCGCAGGCCCTGGCCAGCCGCCGGGGCGTGCACGCCCTGGGTGCCCTCGCCCCGGAGGACCTCGCCGACGCCTACCGCGCCTGCGACCTGTTCGTCCTCCCGTCCACCGCCGAGGGGTTCCCGCTCACCGTCCAGGAGGCCATGGCCTCCGGCCTGCCCGTGGTCACCACCGACGACCCCGGCTACGCGCCCTACGCCCTCGACCGCACGCTCGTCCGGCTGCTGCCGCGCGACGAGGCCGGCCTGCGCACCGCACTCGCCGAACTCGCCGCCGACCCCGGCCTGCGGGCCCGCATGGCCGCCTACTCCCGCCGGTACGCCACCGACGCCTTCTCCTGGCCCGAGCACAGCGCCGCCCTGGTCGAGCACTACGGGGCCCGCGCATGAGACCCCGCACCCCGTGCCCCCGGCCGGGCGCCCGCACCCGTGGCTAGGCGCCGCGGCAGGCACGCCCGGCCGCCGGACCAGATGTACCGCAGCACCTTCTTCCTGCTGGCCTCCTCGGTGAGCACGGCCGGGCTCGGCTTCCTGTTCTGGGTGGTCGTCGCACGCTTCTACACGCCCGAGCAGGTGGGCCTGGCCACCTCGCTGATCTCGGCGATCTCCCTGCTCGCCTACCTCAGCATGTTCGGCCTGAACAGCACACTCGTCCGCTTCCCGGCACCGGAACCCGCCCGCAACGCCCAGATCACCCAGGCGATCGCCCTGGTCGCGGCCGTCTGCGGCATCGCCGCGCTGCTCTACCTCGCGGGGCTGCCGCTGTACGGCCCCAAGCTGCTCTTCGTCCGCTCCGACCCGGTGCAGGCCGCCGCGTTCGTCCTGTTCTGCGTCTGCGCAGCCGTCAACGCCCTCACCGACTCCGTCTTCGTCAGCGCCCGCCTCCCGCAGCTCAACGTGCTGGTCGACGGCATCATCCAGGGGCTGACCAAGCTCGCACTGCCGGCCGCGCTCGTCGCACTCGGACCGGGTGGCATCGTCTCCTCCACCGGCGGCGGCTACCTCGTCGCCGTCCTGGCGTCCCTGCTGCTGATGCACCGCCGGATCGGCTTCCGCTTCGACTTCCGCACCCGCGGCACCCGCCTGCGCGAACAGCTCGGCTTCTCGCTGGCCAGCCACACCTCCAGCCTGCTGAACCTGCTGCCGCTGATGGTCGTCCCGCTCATCGTGCTGGAACGCCTGGGCACGGCTGCGGCCGGCTACTACTACGTCGCCTTCCAGATCGCCAGCCTGCTGCACGCCGTCTCCGGTGCCGTCGGTGACGCCCTGTTCGCGGAGGTCTCCTCGGACGAGTCCCGCTTCGGCGAACTGCTGCGCCGCTCGGCCCGGATCATCGCCGCGGTCCAGGTTCCCGCCGTGCTCGCCGTGGCCGCGGCCAGCCCCCTGCTGCTGCAGATCTTCGGCCCCTCGTACGCGGAGCGGGGCCGCGGCCTGCTCGTCGCCCTTGCGGTCGGCGCGCTCGCCGTGGCCCTGAACACCTGGGCCGGATTCGGCCTCAAGGCGGCCCGCAGGATGGGCCACCTGATCTTCGGCAACGTCCTCTTCGCGGCCGCGACCATCGGCCTCACCGCGCTCTGGGCACCGCGCGGGCTGGTGTGGGTCGGCCTGGCCTGGGGCACCGGCAGCCTGCTGGCCGGGCTCTACGGGACGGCGGCCCTGCTCGTGTCACGGCCGCGCGCCGGGCGGCAGGACGCGCCGGTCGCCCCGGAACCCGCCGCCCCGGTGCAGCCCCGCCCTTTCGTGCCGCCGCCGCAGCCGTACCCCGCCGCTCCGCCGTACCCCCGGCCGGCCGCACCGCCGCACCCCCGCCCCGCGGCTCCGCAGTATCCCCACCCGACCGTCCGCCCCGAGGGCCCCTACCGATGAGGACCGCCGCCTGATGCCGCGCCGCAAGCCGTCCGGCACCGGAATCCGCACCGTCGCCGTCGTCACGCCCTACTACCCGCCGAAGATCGGCGGAGTGGAGAACTACGCGGCACGCATCGCCCGGGCAGCCGCCGACGACCCCGGGCTGCAGCCGGTGGTCATCACCACCCGGCTCGACGGCCTGCGCACCACCGTCACCACCGAGGACGGCGTGCAGGTCGTCCGCCTCGGCGCCTGGCTCCGGCTGTCCAACACCCCGCTCAGCCCGCTCTGGCCGTTCCAGCTGCGGCGCTGGCTGCGCCGCAGCGGCGCCGAGGTGGTCAATGCCCACAGCCCCGTCCCGGGCCTTGCCGACGTGGCGGTCGCAGTGTCCGGCCGGCGGCGGTCCGTCCTCACCTACCACGCGGGATCGATGCACAAGGGGGAGACCGGCAGCGGTGCCGCGGACCGGCTGATCGGCCTGTACGAGACGCACGTGCTGCCGCGGGTCTTCCGCCGCGCGGACGCGCTCGTCGCGGTCTCCCCGGTCTCGCTGGCGCACGGGCAGCCGCACGCCGTCGAGATCAGCCCCGGCGCCGACCTCGGCCGCTTCACCCCCGGGGCACCGCCCTCCACCCGCCCCCGCACGGTCCTCTACGTCGGCCGGATGGACCGGTCCTCCGCCTGGAAGGGCGTGGACGTCCTGATCCGCGCCCTCGCCGAACCCACCGGGCCGGCCGGTGCGCGGCTGCGCCTGGTCGGCGGCGGCGACGCCGTCGGCGACCACCTGGCACTCGCCGACCGGCTGGGCATCGCCGACCGGGTCGAGGCCCCGGGGGAGCTCACCGGCCAGGACCTCGTCGAGGCGATGCGCACCGCAGCCCTCGTGGTCCTGCCCTCCCGCACGGAGGCCGAGTCCTTCGGCATGGTCCTGGTGGAGGCGATGGCCTGCGGCACGCCGGTGGTCGGCTCGGCGGTGGGCGGCATCCCCCGGGTCGTCGTGGACGGCGGGACCGGGCTGCTCGTCCCGCCCGGCGACCCCGGTGCCCTGGCGGACGCCTGCCGGCGGGTCCTCGACGACGGAGCGCTGGCGGACCGCCTCGGCGCCGCCGGCCGCCGCCGCGCCGAGGAGCGCTACGACTGGCGGAAGCTGACCGACCGCCACCTCGACCTGTTCCGCGGAGCGTGACGCCTACTGCTGCGACTGGGCGCGGCGCTGGTAGGCGGCGACGGAGTCCTTGAAGGCGGCGAACGCCGGCTTGCGGCTGCCGTCGTAGCGGCGCAGGCCGTAGAACAGCGACCGGCGCTGCTTGTCCTTGGTGGTGCCCGAGTCCTGCTCGGCGAACCAGAAGACCGCGGTCACGTGCGGATTCGCCGCGGCGGCTGGGACGGTGTCACTGGCGATGTCGGCCTGGAACCCCTCGGTCACGTGCGAGGCGTTCGGCGGGATCGTCCGGCCGTCCGCCGCGCTGCCCGGGCCGTTGGTCGGCGCACCCGTCTCGGTGATCCAGACGGGCATGTTGCCCGAGCCGTACTTGTCCAGGACGGCGACCAGGTTGTTCTTCGCGCTGCTGATCTCCTCCATCGCCGTGCCGAAGTCGGTCTTCGCACTGGGCAGATGGGGATAGGTGTAGGGGTGGTAGCTGAGCGCGTCCACCAGCTTGTTGCCGCCCAGCCGGCACACCTGCTCCAGGAACTCGGTGTGCGAGACGTGCCCCTCCGCCGGGTTGGTGCCCACCGCGGCCAGCCCGCCCAGCAGCAGGTACGCCTTGGGGTCGGCACCGCGCAGCGCCTTGGACGTGACGGTCAGCAGCCGGGTGTACGCGGCCGCATCGGGCTTGGGCGCCCAGAAGGGGATGTTGGGCTCGTTCCAGATCTCCCAGATGTGGATGCCCATCGGCGCGTACCGCTGCGCCGCGTCCCGCGCGAACGCGGCGAAGACGTCGAACTTCGCCGGCGGGCACGACGGGTCGTCCTTGCACCCGGCCGAACGGGCCCAGCCCGGCGTGTAGCCGATGGTCGGCAGGACCTCCAGCTTGCGCGCGTGCGCTGCCTTGACGACCCGGTCGAAGCGCTGCCACAGGTAGTTCTTCGGGCTGTCCGGCTGGATGTTGTTCCAGGACAGGTCGACGCGGATCCACTTCGCGCCGAGCTCCACCGAGTCGTCCAGGGCGACCGCCAGCTCCTGGTCCGACTTCCAGGTGAGGGTGTCGCCGAAGGCGATGCCGATGCGGAGCTGCTTGCCGTTCTGCGGGGCGGTCGGGGACGGCACCGCCGCCGGTGTCTCGGCGACCGCGGAGGAGGACGCACGGGTGAAGACGCTCGCCGTCACGGTCGCCACCAGCGATATCAAGAACGCCAGCACCGCCACCAACAGTCGTTTCCGTCCGGCCCATTGCATCCCCATGCGGTACAGCCTAGGCCAGCCTCCGACGTGCCCTGTCAGAAGGTCAGTGCATAGACCATCAGATCCATGCCCGGCAGCGGCGCCCAGTCCCGCTCGGGGGAGCGGCGGAATCCGAGCCGTTCGTACACCCGGTGGGCCTCGGTCATGTCCGGGCGGGTGGAGAACGCCATCCCGGCCAGGCCGAGTTCGCGGCTGCGCTCCATCGACGCCCGCACCAGCGCGGTGCCGACGCCCCGGCCGCGGGCCGACCGGGACACCGCCAGCATCCGGATCTCGCCCTCGTGCGGCAGCGAGATGTCGGCCCAGGCGGTGCCGCCGACCGCGAAGGTCACGCAGCCGAGCACGCGCCCGTCCCCGGCGTCGACCGCGACGAGGAGTTCGGCCTCCTCGCTGCGCCGGCGGGCGTCGCGGAGGAGCGCGGCGTACCGGCCGTCCGCGAGGCTGTAGCCGTCGCCGACGAAGACTTCGACCGAGAGCTCCCCGGCCGGGTCGAGGTCCTGTTCGCGGGCTCGGCGGATGACGACGTCCATCCCCCCAGTCTGCCCTCGTCCCGTCCGCTTCCGGACGGGGCCCGGTGCAGCCGGTCCGGGACGGCCGGGTCGGCGGGGTAGCCGCCGGGGCGGTGCCAGTTGTCGCGGCCGTTGCGGCCGGAGCGGTCGACCTCGCGGCCGACCACCGCTCCGATCAGGGCGAAGCCGCCGACGGCGGCGAACAGGATCACGGCGCTCATGAACACGGAGGAGGAAGTCATGCCTCCACTGTCCCGGGGCGGGCACGGCCCGACGAGTGGCAGAAAAGACCTCTTGCATCGAAATCCTGCCAAGGGCATCCTGGGGCCATGCTGAAGAACGTGGTCGCCGTCGTCCTGGAAGAAGTGCACCCCTTCGAACTCGGCGTCGCCTGCGAGGTGTTCGGCCTCGACCGCACCGACGAGGGCCTGCCGGTCTACGACTTCGCCCTCGCCTCCGACCGGCCGGGCCCCAAGCGCACCCACGCCGGCTTCACCGTCGACGTCCCGTACGGCCCCGAGCGCCTCGCCGAGGCCGACCTGATCGTGCTCACCGCCACCGGCCTGCGCGACGAGTACCCGCCGGAGCTGATCGCGGCCCTGCGGGCCGCCGTCGAGGGCGGCGCCCGCGCCCTCTCCATCTGCAGCGGCAGCTTCCTGCTCGGCGCCGCCGGCCTCCTCGACGGCCGCCGCTCGACCACCCACTGGAAGCACGCCGCCGAAATGGCCCGGCGCTTCCCGCTCACCACCGTCGAGCCCGACGTGCTCTACGTCGACGCGGACCCGGTCATCACCTCCGCCGGCACCGCCGCCGGCATCGACGCCTGCCTCCACCTGGTCCGCAAGGTGCAGGGCGCCGAGGTCGCCCGCGGCATCGCCCGCCGCATGGTCGTCGCCCCCCACCGGGAGGGCGGACAGGCCCAGTTCGTCAACCGGCCGCTGCCCGAGCCGGGCGTCGACTCGCTCGCCCCCGTCCTCGACTGGATGCGCCACCACCTCGACGAGGACGCCGGCGTCGAACGGCTCGCCGCCCTCGCCCACATGTCGCCCCGCACCTTCGCCCGCCGCTTCCAGCAGGAGACCGGCACCACCCCGCACCGCTGGCTCACCGGCCAGCGCATACTGCTCGCCCAGCGGCTCCTGGAGGGCACCGACGAGTCCATCGACGCGGTCGCCGCCCGCTGCGGCTTCGGCAACGCGGCCACCCTCCGCCACCACTTCGGCCGCCGCCTCGGCACCACCCCGCAGGCCTACCGCCGCGCCTTCGCCTGCCCGGACGTCCCGGCGGGGGTCTGAGCGCAAGAGCGCGCGGGGCGGGAGACGCCGACCGGCGCCTCCCGCCCCGCACCCGTCCGCAAGGGGCAGGCCGTGCGCTACTTCGCGAGTGCTGCGGCGCCCGCCTGTGCGAACTGCTCGTCCAGGTCGCCGCTCGGGGCGCCCGCCACACCGATGCCCGCCACCGGCGCACCCTTGACCTGCACCGGAGCGCCGCCGCCCAGGAACAGCGTGCCCGGGATGTCCTTCAGGTTCGGGGTCTGCGCCAGCCGCTTCACCAGCTCCGAGGTCGGCGCGTTCCAGGACACCGCGGTGAACGCCTTGCGCTCCGCCGACTCCGGCGACTGCGGGCCGGCACCGTCCCCGCGCAGCGCCACGACGGTGTTGCCGTTGCGGTCCACGACCGACACCGACACCTTGTACCCGCCCTTGCCGGCCGCGTCCATCGCCGCCAGCGCAGCCCTGGTCGCCGCCGCCACCGTCAGGTGCGAGGACTCCGCCACGTCCTTGCCGCCGGCCTCGGCCTTGACCGCCGCCGGCGCGGCCGCCGCACCGGCGGTGTCGGCGTTCGCCGACACCGCACCGAAGGTGCCCGCACCCAGCGCGGCCACCGCCAGCGCACCGCCCAGCACCCGCGCCCTCGTCGACGACTTGATCATCCCGCACTCCTCGGTGAATCCCCGGCCTGCCCCAGCGGCTCGGCCACACACCGATCCTCCGCGCCCCGAGGCCCCCCGCGCGTCGCCGGTCCGGCCCCCGTACGCAGGCATGATGGAGGACACCGGGGTCAACCGATCGGCCGATGCACGGGACCCGCGGCCGGGCGAGAATCCGAACGAGCGAGCACCCCCCAGGTGGTTGCCCGAGAGGAGGAGGACAGGTGGGACCCCCGCAGCGTGCCGATGCCGACGCCGACGAGCGACGGCTCGCCCTCGTGCTCGACGGTGCCTTCCTGCTGCTCCTCGCCGGCTCCCTCACCCGCTACCTCACCCACCACCCCGGCAGCCCCGCCACCCCCTGGGTGATCGGCCTCTCCACGGCACTGGCCGTCGCCCAGCTCACCGGCTCCCGGCTGCTCGCCCCGACCGGGGCCGACCGCCGCAACCGGCCGGCCGTCGCCGCACTCACCCTGGTCACCGCCCTGTGGGTGGTCCTCGTCGTGCTGGCGCCGAGCTTCGCCTGGTGCGCGGTGCCGCTCGTCTACACCGCGCTGCGCACCCTGCCGACCCGCGCGGCCCTGCCGCTGGTCGCCGCCCTCACCGCCCTGGTGACCGTCGGCCAGGCCCGGCTGCCCGGCCCGGCGGACGCCAATCTGCTGATCCTGCCGCCCACCGTCGCCGCCCTGGCGACCGCGGTCTTCCTCACCATGCGGCGGCAGACCGCCCGGCAGCGGGCCCTGGTCGACGACCTGGTCCGCACCCGCCGGGACCTCGCCTCGACCGAGCGCCGCGAAGGCACCCTCGCCGAGCGCGAGCGGCTCGCCATGGAGATCCACGACACCCTCGCCCAGGGCCTCTCCAGCCAGCAGATGCTCCTGCAGGCCGCCGACCGCACCTGGGAGAGCGACCCGGACACCGCCCGCCGGCACGTCCGCACCGCCACCGCGGTCGCCGGCCGTAATCTCGCCGAGGCGCGCCGCTTCGTCCACGACCTCGCCCCGGCGGAGCTCGCCGACGGCGGCGGCCTCGACCGGGCACTGAGGGCCCTCGCCGAGCGGGAGAGCGCCGAGAGCGGCCTGCCGGTCCGGTTCCACCTGGACGGTGCGCCCGTCCCGCTGCCGCCCGCCGTGCAGGCCGCGCTGCTGCGGATCGCCCAGGGCGCGCTCGCCAACGTCCGGGAGCACGCCGGCGCCACCGGCGCCGTCCTCACCCTCTCCTACCTGGGCGACCAGGCCGTCCTGGACGTCGCCGACAACGGCCGCGGCCTGCCGCCGGACACCGCGGCGCCCGCCCCGGCGCGCGGCCACGGGCTGCCCGCCATGCGGGCCCGGCTGCGGCAGCTCGGCGGCACGCTCACCGTGGAGAGCACCCCCGGAGAGGGCACCGTGCTCTCCGCCGCCGTCCCCCTGCACCCCGGGAGGTCCGCATGACGCCGTCGGTACGGCTCCTGGTCTGCGACGACCACGCCGTCGTCCGGGCCGGCCTGCTGGCGCTGCTCGCCAGCGCCGGCGACATCGAGGTGGTCGGGGAGGCCGGCAGCGGCGAGGAGGCCGTTGCGCTCGCCGCCCGGCTGAGGCCGCAGGTGGTGCTCATGGACCTCCAGCTCGGCGAGGGCATCGACGGGGTCGAGGCGACCCGGCGGATCACCGCGGCCGAGGGGGCTCCGCACGTCCTCGTCCTCACCACCTACGACACCGACGCCGACATCACCCGGGCGATCGACGCGGGGGCCACCGGGTACCTGCTGAAGGCCGAGCGGCCGGAGGAGCTGTTCGCCGCGGTGCACGCGGCGGCGGCCGGGCGGACGGTGCTGTCGCCGCCGGTGGCCTCCCGGGTGATGGCGCAGATGCGGGCGCCGGCCCGCCGTCTCACCGACCGGGAGCAGGAGATCCTCGCCCGGCTCGCCGAGGGGCTCGGCAACCGGGAGATCGCCCGCGCCCTGTTCATCAGCGAGGCGACGGTCAAGACGCACCTCAGCCGCATCTACGACAAGCTCGGGGTGGACACCCGCGCGGGCGCGGTGGCCGCGGCGAAGGAGCGCCGCCTCCTCACCTGAGCGTGCCGGGCCGCCCGGGCCGCCGGTCTTGGACCGACCGGCAATAGGGCCCGCGGCGTCGCGCGCCGACAGCTCTCTCCCTCCTTGCCCGCCATCGGGCAGGAGGGGCCCATGGCCGCACATCCCTCGTCGCACGCAGCGCCGCTGCGCTCTCCTCACGATGCACGCCCAGACTCGGCTCTCGACCCGCTCCTTGATCCGCGCTCCCTATTGCCGGTCGGTCTCAGTCGGCCGGGCCGGGCAGGTGCCCGGTGGTGTTCCACAGGTCGGGGCGGAGCCGGCCGTCGGCGGCGCGCCAGAGGCTCGCGGAGCAGTTGTGGACGGGGGCGCTGTCGAGCAGCTCGGGCTCGGTGAGCCGGTCCAGGATGTGGCGGAGCATCAGGACGGTGCAGTCGTGCGCGACCACCAGCACCGGCCGGCCGGCCTCCTCCTCGGAGAGGTCGCGGAGCACCCCGCGCACCCGCAGTGCCACGTCCAGCCAGGACTCCCCGCCGGGCGGCCGGTAGTACAGCTCGCCCATCCGCCGGCGGCGGGCGGCCTCCGCGGGGTGCTCCTTCTCGATGGCGGCCCGGGTGAGCATCTCCAGGACGCCGAGTTCTCTGTCCCGCAGGCGTTCGTCGTAGCGCACGGGCAGCCCCACCGGGACGGCGCCGAGTCCGGTGGCCTGGGCGACCGCGATCCTGGCGGTCTCGGCGGTGCGGACGTACGGGGAGCACCAGACGGAGCGGGGCCGGTCGGCCGGCGGCAGGGCGGCCCACCAGCGGCCGAGGGCCTGGGCCTGGGCCTGGCCGTGCAGGGAGAGCGGGATGTCGGCGTCGCGGCTGGTGATCGGGACGGTCAGCGCGCCCGCCTCCTCGGCGAGCCGGAACTCGACGTTGGCGACGGACTCGCCGTGCCGGGTGGCGATCAGGACGGAGGGCAGTGGCCGACTGCTCTCGCGTTCGGTGCGGTGTCCGTTCAGGATGGTGCCGGCCTCTGCCATCGCCCGTCTCCCCGTCTTCGTCTTCTCGCGCTGCGGTGAGCGCGGCGGCGCCCCGGGTGGTGGGGGGTGGACGCGCCCGTGGGGAGCCGCGCCCCGACACGATGATCGCGCCGCCACCTCCAGTGTTGACGGTGGTGGCGGCGCGAGCACAGGGCGCACGAGGGGCGGCACTGTGCGCCCCTGGTGGTGCGTGCGCCGAAAGGGCGCGGGGCCCGTGTACCGGGCCGGTCAGTGCGCCGCGGCGGGCTGCGGGGCCCGGTCCACGGCCTCGTCGCCGGCGTCGGCGGTGTAGTCGCCGGTGCGGGTCTCGTCCGCGCCCTCGGGCGCCTTGGCGGCCTTCAGGACGAGGGTGAGCACCACGGCCACCACCAGGTTGAGCACGAAGGCGGTGAGGCCGATGTAGCCGATCTCGCCGATGAACGGGATCTCCGCCGAGTTGCCGCCGAAGTGCTTGGTGGCGGCGGACTTGATCCCGTAGGCCTTCCAGGTGCCGTAGGCCATGCCCGCGGCCCAGCCGGCCAGCAGCGCCCAGCGGTGGAACCACCGGGTGAACAGGCCGCCGACGACGGTGACGAAGGTCTGCAGGATCCACAGGCCGCCGAGCAACTGCAGGTTGATCGCGAACTGCTTGTCCATGGCGAGGACGAAGGCCAGCGCGCCGACCTTCACCAGCAGCGAGGCGATCTTGGCGACCCGGGTCTCGTCCGCCGGGGTGGCCTCCGGCTTGAGGAACTCCTTGTAGATGTTGCGGGTGAAGAGGTTCGCGGCGGCGATCGACATGATCGCGGCGGGCACCAGGGCGCCGATGCCGATCGCGGCGAAGGCCACGCCGGTGAACCAGTCCGGGAACATGTTCTCGAACAGCTGCGGCACCGAGAGCTGCGGGTTGAAGCCCTTGACGCCCTTGCCCACGCCGGCCGCGATCGCCATGAAGCCGAGCAGCGCCAGCAGGCCGAGCATCAGCGAGTACGCGGGCATGATCGCCATGTTGCGGCGCACGGTGTTCCGCGACTTGGAGGCCAGCACGCCGGTCACCGAGTGCGGGTACATGAACAGGGCGAGCGCCGAGCCGAGCGCCAGCGTGGCGTACGTCCAGTGCGAGCTCGGCCCGAGGATCAGCGAGCCGCTGGGCTTGCCGGTGGCCGGGTTGACGGTGGAGAACTTCTGGGCCGCGGAGTCGAAGATGTGCCCGTAGCCGCCCAGCCGCATCGGGATGTAGATCACCGCGACGATGATCACGACGTAGACCAGGGTGTCCTTGACGAAGGCGATCAGCGCCGGGGCCCGCAGTCCGGAGGAGTAGGTGTAGGCCGCGAGCACCGCGAAGGCCAGGAACAGCGGCAGGTCCTTCATGAACCAGTTCCCGGAGCCGCCGACGCCCAGCACGTCCAGCACCGCCTGGATGCCGACCAGCTGCAGCGCGATGTACGGCATGGTCGCCAGGATGCCGGTGAGCGCCACCGCCAGCGAGAGCGCCTTGGAGCCGTACCGGCCGCGCACGAAGTCCGCCGGGGTGACGTACCCGTGCACCCGGGAGACCGACCACAGCCGCGGCAGGAAGAGGAACACCAGCGGGTAGGCGATGATCGTGTACGGCACCGCGAAGAACCCGGCCGCGCCGGTCGCGTAGATCGCCGCGGGCACCGCGACGAAGGTGTACGCGGTGTAGAGGTCGCCGCCCAGCAGGAACCAGGTGACCCAGGTGCCGAAGCTGCGGCCGCCCAGGCCCCACTCGTGCAGGTGCTGGGCGTCGTCGGCGCGCCGCCACCGGGAGGCCAGGAAGCCCATCACCGAGACCAGCACGAAGAACAGGACGAAGACCGTCAGCGCGGTGACGTTGACGCCGGTGTGCATCACTCACCACCGCCCCGGGCGGCCTTGCGGGCCTTCTCGTCCCGGCTCAGCAGCAGGTAGGCGCCGACCGTGAACAGCGCCGACACCGGCACCCACAGCAGCTGGTACCAGTAGAAGAACGGCATTCCGCCGATCCCCGGCCCGGCCTTGGTGTACGAGGACACCCAGAGCGTGGCCACGATCGGCACGGCGAGGCAGAGTCCGGCCAGGACCCGGGCCGGGGTGACGGCGGGGACGGGCCCGGCGGCCTCGTCCCCCGCGGGGGGTTGCACTTCTGACGACATGTTGCGGCTCCGGCTGAAGAGGGCTCACCTCGTCGGCGCCGCAGCGCGCGGGGCTCGCCCCGCACGCCCGCCGAGCAGCACCTTTGGTGATCGGCAGTCAGTACGGGAGCGAAATGTAGGGCACGGACGTGACCGGTGTCACCAGTACGCGCAGAAACGGCCTGATCCGGCCGGCCCGGGGCCGGCCGGATCAGGCCGTGTGCGCAGCGGTCAGGCCGGCGGTTGCTCGGGCCGCTGCAGCCGGGTGATGAACTTGTACCGGTCGCCGCGGTAGATCGAGCGCACCCACTCCACCGGGGCGCCCTCCGCGTCGAAGGAGTGCCGGGACAGCTGGAGCATCGGCAGGCCGAGGTCGGAGCCGAGCAGCCCGGCCTCGCGCGGGTTGGCCAGCGTGGTCTCGATGGTCTCCTCGGCCTCGGCCACGGTGACCCCGTACACCTCGCGCAGCGCGGTGTAGAGCGAGTTGTGCTTGACCAGGTTGCGGCGCAGCGCCGGGAAGCGCTTCGCGGACAGGTGCGCCACCTCGATCGCCATCGGGTCGCCGTTGGCCAGGCGCAGGCGCTCGATGCGCAGCACCCGGCTGCCGGGCTTGATGTCCAGCAGCGGGGCGAGCCGCTCGTCGGCGCTGATGTAGCCGACCTCGATCAGCCGGGAGGTCGGCTCCAGGCCCTGGGCGCGCATGTCCTCGGTGTACGAGGTGAGCTGCAGCGCCTGGGCGACCTTGGGCTTGGCGACGAAGGTGCCCTTGCCCTGGATGCGCTCCAGCCGGCCCTCGACGACCAGCTCCTGCAGCGCCTGCCGGACGGTGGTGCGCGAGGTGTCGAACTGGGCGGCCAGCGCGCGCTCCGGCGGCACCGGCGTGCCGGCCGGCTGCGTCTCGGTCAGCTGCAGGAGGTGGCGCTTGAGCCCGTAGTACTTGGGCACCCGTGCGGCCGTACCGGTCGCCGCCGCCGTGGACTGCGCCGGCACCGTGGTGCCCTCAGGGAGGGCCGCCGTGCCTCTGTCGCCGCTCATGGCCGCTCTCACTCCTCGCCCTGCAGCCGTCACCGGCTCCTCCGTCGTTGTATCAGCACATGGTCGCACGCGAGGGCCGCCGAGTGTGAGCTCCTGCAACTCCCGATCGGTCCGGGCGGCGCGCCGGGGCGCCCGGTCAGGCGGACGCCGCGCCCAGGACCAGCCCGGCCAGCGCCTCGGCCGCGGCGACGCCGCAGACCCGGGCGCCGCCGTGGGTGGCGAGGACGGTCGTGCCGCGGCCGCCGAAGGTGTCGGCGAGGCCGTGCGCGGTGCCGATCTCCACCACCACCGCGTCGGGGCGGACGGCGGTCATGGCCAGCGCGGCGCGCAGCATCCAGGGGTGCCGGTGCACGTCGCGGACGACGATCACCAGCGGCCGGTTGACCGCGGCGCCGAGCAGCGGCCGGACGTCGACGTCCGCGCCCTCGGCGGCGACCGCCACGTGCAGCAGTCCGGAGCCCTCGATCCGGGTGGCGGGGGCGCCGACCCGGGTGTGCGTGGTGCCCGGGACGAGTTCGGTGAGCGGGCCGGAGACGCCCCACGGGGTCTGGTCGCCGACCGCGATGTTGGCGCCGGGGGAGAACTCCACCACGTGCGGGACGCCCTCCAGCGGGCGCAGCTCGCCGTGGATGCGCAGGGCCCGGCGGGCGGCGGCGAGGCCGATCCCGACCTCGGCGTGCGCACCGGCCCGGGCGGCCCGTTCGGCGGCGGACCAGCGGGCCACGGCGCGGTTGCGCTCGGCGGCCTCGTGCAGCCGCTCGGCGGAGAGCCGGCCCTCGCGGACGGCCCACACCAGGGCGTCCCGCAGGTAGAGGAAGGCCGCCTCGTCCTGCAGGCCGCCGCCGACGCAGATGGTGTCGGCGCCGGCCGCGACGGCCCGCACCGAGCCGGCGGCGACGCCGTGGGTGCCGGAGATGGCGCCCATCTCGATGCCGTCGGTGACGATCAGCCCGCGGAAGCCGAGCTCCTCGCGGAGCAGGCCGGTGAGGATCTCCCGGGACATGGTGGCGGGCAGCTGCCCGTCGTACGCGGGGAAGAGGATGTGCGCTGTCATGATCGACTTCACGCCGGCCGCGATGGCGGCGCGGAACGGCTTGAGGTGCTCCTGCACCTGCTCGGCGCTGAGGTCGATCCGCGGCAGCCCGAGATGGGAGTCGCCGGAGGTGTCGCCGTGGCCGGGGAAGTGCTTGGCGCAGGCGGCCACGCCGGCGGACTGCAGGCCGCGCACCCAGGCGGCGGTGTGCCGGGCGGCGAGGTCGCCGTCGGCGCCGAAGGAGCGGACGCCGATCACCGGGTTGTCCGGGTTGGAGTTGACGTCCGCGTCCGGGGCGTAGTCGAGGTTGACGCCGACCGAGGCGAGGTCGAGGCCGATCGCCCGGGCGACCTGCTCGGTGAGGTCGGTGTCGTCGACCTCGCCGAGCGCCAGGTTGCCGGGGTACGAGGAGCCGCTCGTCACCTCCAGCCGGGTGACGTCGCCGCCCTCCTCGTCGGTGGCGATCAGCAGGTCCGGGTTGAGCGCGTACATCTCCGCGGTCAGCGCGGCGACCTGCTGCGGGGTACGGATGTTGCGGCCGAACAGCGCGACGCCGCCCAGCTCGCCGGAGCCCAGTCTGCGGCGCAGCCACTCGGGGGCGGTGAGCCCGGCGAAGCCCGGCTGGAGCACCGCGCCGGCGTCCGTGAGCAGTTCGACGCTTTCCGTACCGGGAATCGCCATGGTTCCTTCCCTGGGTGGGGTGCGGGTGGTGAGGGGGTGCGGGGAGCGGGACGCTCCCAGGGGCGTCAGCCCTTGACCGCACCGGCGGTCAGGCCCGCCGACACCTTCTTCTGGAAGATCACGAAGAGCACGATCACGGGCAGCGAGACCAGCAGCGCGCCGGCCATCTGCGAGCCGTAGTCGGCGCCGCGGGTGGGGGTGGTGGCGTAGAAGGTCAGCCAGATCATCGAGGTCTTCTGGCCGCCGGTGGAGAGCAGCACGTTGGCGACGATGAACTCGTTCCACGCCTGGATCCAGCTGTACACACCGGTGGTGATCAGGCCGGGCAGGGTGAGCGGCAGGATGACCCGGAAGAAGGCGCCCCACTGGGTGCAGCCGTCGACCATGGCGGCCTCGTCGAGCTCGGCCGGGATGTTGACGATGAACGAGCGCAGCGTCCACACCACGTAGGGCACGGTGAAGACCAGGTAGGCCAGCATCACGCCGAAGAGGGTGCCGGTCATGCCGGCGTTGTTCATCACCACGAACAGCGGGCCGATGATCGCCAGCAGCGGCACCATCTGGACGACCAGCATGGTGACGATGAAGAAGTTGCGGCCGCGGAAGCCGAACCGGGCGACGGCGACGGCGGCGAGGAAGCCGACGACCAGGCCGAGCACGACCGAGCCCAGGGTGATGGCGATCGTGTTCTGGAGCGCCGGCAGGAACTCCTTGTCGTCGAAGATGGTCTTGTAGCTGTCGAACGAGAACGCCTGCGGCCAGAAGGTCGGGTCCTTGGCGATCAGGTCCTTGTTGGTCTTGAAGGTCGTGATGAGCATCCAGTAGATCGGGAAGCCCATCACCGCGGCGAAGCCGAGGCCGAGGGTGTTCCAGATCCAGGTCATCACGGGGCGCTGCCCGGTGGTGCGGACCTTGGCCCGGACCTTCGGCCCGGCGGTGGCCGCCGGTGCGTCGACGGTGGTGGTCATCGGTCCTGGGCTCCGATCTTGAGCATCTGGCGGATGTAGAAGACGAGCACCGCCAGCATGAGGAGGATCATCGCGATCGAGATCACCGAGCTGTCGCTGTACTTCGAGGCGACGATGCCCTTCTGGAACAGGTAGGTGCCGATCGTCCAGTAGCCGGGCTCGGGCGAGGTGTTGCGCAGCGAGAAGATCTGCGCGAAGACCTGGAAGTCCCAGATGAAGCTCAGCGCGGCGCTGATCATCAGGAACGGCTTGATGACCGGGATGACGACGTGCCGGAACGCCTGCAGGGAGCTGGCGCCGTCCAGCTTGGCGGCCTCCATCAGCTCCTTGGGCACCTGGGTGAGCGCGGCGTTCAGGCCGAGCACCAGGAAGGGCAGCGCGCCCCAGATGATGACCGCGGCGCCGACCACGTACAGGCCGACCGTGGGGTCGGCGAACCAGTCGTAGTGCTTGGTCTTCTCGTCGCCGGTGAAGAGGTAGCCGATGTAGTCGACCACGCCGCCGTTGGAGGCGAACAGCCAGCGGAAGATGGTGCCGGTGACGAGCGCCGGGATGGCCCAGACGAACATCATCACGGTGATGCAGACGACCTTCACCCAGCCGGAGACCCGGTTGAGCAGCAGGGCGAAGAGCATGCCCAGCACCATGGAGAGGACGACCAGCTCGACGGTGAAGTAGATCGAGCGGAGCACGACCTCCCAGAACTGGTCGTCGCCGAGGACCTTGGTGTAGCCCTCGAACCCGATGTACTTCGCGAGCGCCGGGTTGACCAGGTACGAGTACCGGTTGATGTTCTGGAACGAGAGGTCGAACAGCTGGTACAGCGGATACGCCAGGACGCCCACCAGGGCCACCACGGCCGGCAGGATCATGGCGTACGGGATGTAGTGGCCGCCCGCCAGGATGCCGCGCCGGGGCGGCGGCGGTGCGGCCACGGCGGCCGCGGTCTCCTCGACCGCCACCGGCGTTTCGTTCGTTGTCACGCTCATCAGGGTCCTTCCCGGCCCGCGGAACTGGTCGGTACGTGGTGCGCGGGTGGGCAGTCCGCGCTGCTGCACGGACTGCCCACCCCCTGCACGCCTCGTCAGCCGTTCAGGTCCTTGAGGACGGTCTCCTCGACCTTCTTGAGCTCCGCGGCCGGGTCGCCGCCGGCGGCGATCGCACCGAAGGCGTTCTTCAGCGCGGTCTCGTCGGCACCGGACCACATCGGGGAGTTCGGGATGAACCAGGTCTGGCCCTCGGCCGCGTCACCGGTCGCCTTGTTGGCCGGCGCGGCGGCCTTGTAGGCGGCGACCAGGTTCTTGGCGTTCGGGATCGCGAACTTGGCCAGCTCGGTCTGCTGCTTGGTGTTGGTGAAGATCTGCAGGAAGGTCGCGCCCAGGCCCGGGTTGGCGGACTTGGCCGGGACGGCCAGGTCGGAGCCGCCGAGGAAGGCGGGGGTGGGCTGGCCGGCCGCGGTGCCCGGGAGGGCGATGCTGGCGAGCTTGTCCTTCAGGCCCGGGTCGCCGACCTTCGGGTCCGCGACCTGGCCGAGCTCCCAGCCGTTGCCGACGATGGCGGCGATGTTGCCCTTGGCCATCAGGGCGTCCTGGGTGGCCTCGTCGGTGGTGGTGCCGCCGACCGAGAACTCCTTCTGCAGGTCGTTCCAGACCTTGACGCCCTCGACGAACTTGGGGTCGGTCAGGGTGCCGGTCCACTTGTCGCCGTCGCTCTTGGCGACGATGTTCTTCACACCGAAGGTGCCGGCGCCGAAGGAGGCGGCGGTGTACCAGTTCTGGCCCGGGAGGTAGAGGGCGGAGAAGTTCGGGGTGGAGGCGTTGGCGGCCTTCACCTTGGCGAGGGCGTCCTTCAGCTCGGCCAGGGTGGTCGGCGGGTTGGCCACGCCGGCCGCGGCGAAGAGGTCCTTGCGGTAGATCAGGACGCGGGCGCCGGCGTAGTAGGGGATCGCGTAGGTCTTGGAGCCGTCCGCGGTCTGGCCGGAGGCGGCCAGCGAGTCCAGGTACTTGTCCGAGTTCTCGAACTGGGACTTCACACCGGTCAGGTCGACGAAGGAGCCGGCCTCGATGTACTTGGCGGTCTGGGTGTTGCCGAGCTCGATGACCTCGGGGGCGTTGCCGGAGAGGAGGGCGGTGTCGAGCTTGGTGGTGTAGTTGGTCCAGGTCTGCCACTGGATGTCGACGTCGGCGCCGGTCTCCTCCTTGAACTGCTTCTTGGCAGCCTCGACGACCGACGGCCAGCCCTTCTGGGCGTCGTCCATCAGCCAGACCGTGATCTTCTTGCCCTTGCCGTCCTTGCTGAGGGTGGCCTGCTTGGCGTCGCCGGAGGAGCCGGACGAGGAGCAGGCGGACGCGACGAGAACGGTGGCAATGGCGGCCACGGCGGCGATCTTGCGGTTCAAACCATCCTCCAGAGGGATGAGCAAGGTGTGGCACCGGGCTGTGGGGGCGTGGCCCTGAAGCGTCGTGCCAGGGGGAATGTCACCGGTGATTGCGATGGGGGAACTGCACGGGTGGAGCGGCAACCGACTTGGTGGAGTAGACCATTGGTGTAGACCAACTGCCCTGGAGATTGGCACGTACCAAAGAGCACCGTCAAGGGTTCTCGACACCTCGGGGCGCACCGTTATCAACGCTTGACACAGCCGTGCGCTTCTGGTGGTCGACGGGGCTTGGACTGGACCATCCCGGCCGGGAAATCGGGCGAATGGCCCACGAACGGGCATAGATGGCGAACGATCCGTCTGCAGCCTAACCCGCCCTCAAGTGCTCCTTAAGGGAGCCCTAATGGAGCGTGTGGTGAGTGTGTGCTCACGCTGAGTGCGCGCTTGACAACGGCTCTGCAACGACTGGTGCGTACGCTCCCGTGCGCCGTTGACTCCGTCATTGGTCTGGTCCACGCTCTGCGAACTGGTCTGTACCAATGCGCAGACCTTCCCCGACCCTCCGGAGGAAGCGTGAAGCGGCAGTTGACGGCTGCGATCGGCATGACGGCGCTGCTGGCCACCGTGGCGGGGTGCGGAAGCGGCACTCCCACAGGCCAGGACCGGGCGGCCTCGGCCTCCGCCGCGACCGGCACGGTGACCGTCTGGCTGATGGGCGAGGCCCAGACCAGCTGGCCCGAGCTCGTGCAGCAGGTGAACGACGAGTTCGCCGCCAAGTACCCCAAGGTCGAGCTCCGGCTCAGGTACCAGACCTGGAAGGACAAGATCGGCAACCTGGACGCCGCCCTGGAGGGCGAGCGCGTCCCCGACGTGGTCGAACTCGGCAACACCGAGACGATGAAGTACATCCTCAACGGCTCGCTCGTGCCGGTGGACCGCACCACCTTCGACAACAACCAGGCCTGGATCCGCGGCCTGGTCGACACCTGCACCTACCAGGGCAAGCTCTACTGCGTCCCCTACTACGCGGGTGCCCGCGTCGCCCTCTACAACTCGGCGATGTTCGAGGAGGCCACCGGCAGCGCCGCCGTCCCCGCCACCGAGGACGAGCTGCTCGCCGCCCTCGACAAGGTCCAGGCGAAGAACCGCGACAAGAAGGGCTTCTCCGCCCTCTACCTGCCGGGCCCGTACTGGTACGCGGCCATGTCCTACGTCGCCGCGTACGGCGGCTCCATCGCCCGCTTCGACAACGGCGGCCGCTGGCACGGCACGCTCGGCGAGTCCGAGGCCCAGCAGGGCATCTCCCACTTCGTCGACCTGGTGAAGAAGTACAACCACGGCGACCTGACCGTGAACGAGCTCGACCAGGCCGCCGTGCTCGGCAAGCACCGCACCGCGATGCTCTACGGCAACGGCTGGGAGGCCGCCGCCGCGTCCGAGCCGCTCTCCGGCGACCCCAAGCTCAAGGACGTCGTGAAGGTCGCCGGCATGCCCGGCCCGAACGGCAAGCCGCTGCCCTCCTTCATCGGCGGCTCCGACCTCGCGGTGACCGCGAAGTCGCAGGTCCAGGACCTCGCCAAGGACTGGATCAGGATGTTCACCAGCACCAAGTCGCAGCAGGTGCTGGCCGGCAAGGACACGCTGCCGAACAACCTCACCCAGCTCGCCCCGCTGAAGAACAAGCCGGCCACCGCGGCCGCCGCCAACGCCGTCCCGGACGCCTGGTTCACCCCGGTCGCGCCCGGCTGGGCCGCGATCGAGAAGCAGAACGTCCTGGTCGAGATGCTGAACGACATCTTCAAGGGCACCTCGGTCGAGGCCGCGACCAAGGCCGCCGACGCCAGGATCAACGAGCTGATCAACAACCCGTCCTGAGCCGCGCGGGCGGGCTCCGGAATTCGTTCCGGGGCCCGCGCACCGTAGGATCGAGCGGCACCACCCTTTTTTGCAGCGAGTGTGCGGACTCGCCGCCGTGAGGTCCCTGCCGGGCAGCAGCCCGCCGCGGGGCAGAACCATCTCAACGGAGGCACACCCGATGTCCGACCCGCAGACCGTCCCCGGCAGGATCATGGCGGCGGAGATGGCCGAGCAGCCGGCCGTCCTGCAGCGCATCCTCGACGAGGGCGCCCCCAAGATCCGCGAGATCGCGGCCGAGATCGCCGCCCGCAACCCGCGCTTCGTCCTGCTGACCGCCCGCGGCACCTCCGACAACGCGGCGCTCTACGCGAAGTACCTGATCGAGGTCCTGCTCGGCAAGCCGGCCGGTCTCACCTCGATGTCCACCACCACCGCGTACGGCGCCAAGCCCGACCTCACCGACTGCCTGGTGATCACCGTCAGCCAGTCCGGCGGCTCGCCCGACCTGGTGGCCTCCACCAAGGCCGCCCGCGAGGCCGGCGCCATCACCCTGGCCGTGACCAACAACGCCGGCTCCCCGCTGGCCGAGGTCTCCGAGTTCCACATCGACGTGATGGCCGGCCCGGAGAAGGCCCTGCCCGCCACCAAGACGTACACCGCCGAGCTGCTCGCCCTCTACCTGTTCGTCGAGGGCCTGCGCGGCGGCGACGGCTCGGCCGCCAAGGGGCTGCCCGGCCTGGCCGCCGGCATCCTGGAGCGCCAGTCGGAGGTCAAGGCGCTCGCCGAGCGGTACCGCTTCGCCCAGCGCCTGGTCATCACCTCCCGCGGCTACGGCTACCCGACCGCCCGCGAGGCGGCGCTGAAGCTGATGGAGACCACCTACATCCCGGCCTCGCCGTTCTCCGGCGCCGACCTGCTGCACGGCCCGCTGGCCATGGTGGACAACGTCTCCCCGGTGATCGCGATCGTCCCGGACGGCAAGGGCGGCGAGGCGCTGCAGCCGGTGCTGGACCGCCTCCGGGGCCGCGGCGCCGACCTGGTGGTCGTCGGCCAGCAGTCCCAGGTGGACGCGGCCTCCGCCGGTTTCGCGCTGCCGGCCGGCGTCCCCGAGGAGGTCCAGCCGATCCTGGAGATCCTCCCGCTCCAGCTGCTCGCGTACGAGGTCACCATCGCCCGCGGCCAGGACCCGGACGCGCCGCGCGCGCTGGCCAAGGTCACCGAGACGCACTGACGCCGGGCACACGACGAAGGGGCGCGGTTCACCGCGCCCCTTCTGCCGTTTCCGCCCGGCGGCGGAAAGCACTACGGGCCACGGCGCCGACACAGGACCCTCAACCCGTGCGGCACCGCAGCCCGGAGCTGTCGTCGGCGGCCGGTACGGCCGGGAGTTGTGCGGGACTCCCGGACCGCCGGTGCGCCGACCGAGGAGCGGCCTCGCGCGGTCAGGGCAGTGTGCGCGGGGGCCTCTCCTTGGTGCGTTTCCCATTGTGGACTAGACCAATTGCGGTTGTCCAGAGGTCGCCCGGGATTGGTCTGGACAACATCGCGGCAGGTCCCGCCGGGCCGTTTTCGTTAGGCTCGCCCTGTGCCCTCGCTGAACGAACTCGTCCGCCGCCACACCACCCTCACCGGTGCCGACGTGGAGTGGCTGCACCTGCTGGTCTCGGAGTGGCAGCTGCTCTCCGACCTCTCCTTCGCCGACCTCGTCCTGTGGATCCCCACCTGGGACGGCATCCGGTACGTCTCGGTCGCCCAGATGCGCCCCAACACCGGGCCGACCTCCTACCAGGACGACATGGTCGGCCACCTCGTCCCGCGCGGCCGCCGCCCGCTGCTGGACGCCGCCTACGACGAGGGCCGGATCGTGCGCGAGGGCGACCCGGAGTGGCGCGAGGAGGTGCCCGTCCGGGTCGAGTCGATCCCCGTCCGGCGCGAGGGCCGGGTGCTGGGCGTGATCGCGCGCAACACCAACCTGCTGACCGTCCGCACCCCCAGCCGGCTGGAGCTCACCTACCTGCAGAGCGCCTCCGACCTGGCGCAGATGATCGCTGCAGGAACGTTCCCCTACCCGGCCGAGCAGACCGACATGGACACGGCGCCGCGGGTCGGCGACGGCCTGATCAGGCTCGACGCCGACGGCATCGTCACCTACGCCAGCCCCAACGCGCTCTCCGCCTACCACCGGATCGGCCTCACCACCGACCTGGTCGGCAGTCATCTCGGCCGTGCCACCGCCGAGTTGGCTCCGCCCTCGCGCACCGCGGTGCACGAGGCGCTGGTCAAGATGGCCAGCGGCTGGGCCCCGCGGCAGACCGAGGTCGAGGCCCAGGGCGGTGTGGTCATCATCCGCTCCATCCCGCTGAAGCCGAAGGGCACCCTCACCGGCTCCCTGGTGCTCTGCCGCGACGTCACCGAACTGCGGCGGCGCGACCGCGAGCTGATGACCAAGGACGCCACCATCCGGGAGATCCACCACCGGGTGAAGAACAACCTGCAGACCGTCGCCGCCCTGCTGCGGCTGCAGTCCCGCCGGATGGACTCCGACGCCGGCCGCGCCGCGCTGGACGAGGCGGTCCGCCGGGTCGGCTCGATCGCCATCGTGCACGAGACGCTCTCGCAGACCCTGGACGAGCAGGTCGCCTTCGACGAGATCGCCGACCGGGTGCTGGCCATGGTGATGGAGCTCTCCCAGGACGGGCTGGTCAGCACCAAGCGCACCGGCAGCTTCGGCATCCTGACGGCCGAGGTCGCCACCCCGCTCGCCATGATCCTCAACGAGCTGATGCAGAACGCGCTGGAACACGCCTTCGGCCCGAAGGCAGCGGGCAACCTGGAGGTCAGCGCCCTGCGGGGGAGGGCCCCCGCCACCGGCATGGGCTGGTCGGACAGCTGGAACGGCGGGGCCAGGCCCGAGGAGTACCTGCTGATCACGGTGCAGGACGACGGCCGCGGCATGCCCGAGGGCTTCGACCCGCAGCAGGCCGGCAACCTGGGCCTGCAGATCGTCAGGACCCTGGTCACCGGCGAACTCGGCGGCACCTTCGACATGGTCGCCGCCCCGGACGGCGGGACGAAGGTCGTCCTGGAGATCCCCGTCCGGTAGGCCTCGGGGGCCGGGAACGCCACGAGGCCCTGCCGACCGGGGGGGTGGGTCGGCAGGGCCTCTCAACCCGTTCCGGCCGTCGGGGGGAGTCGGCCGGAACGGGGGCTCTGTGGGTGCGACGCGCTCCTCGTGTTGCACACGGTGAGCGGCCCAGGTCCACAATATTGCTCTCAGTGAGCAGTATCAAGGCCCCTGGCGGCTCGGCGTCGTCCGGGTCGCGCCGTGATGCGCGACCCATCGTGCGGAAGGCCCTGGGAACACTGGGAGACAGGACCTTTGATCATGGGTTGATCAGATGGTGCCGACGGCGTGTCAGGCGGTGCGGGCGCGGTTGCGGGCGGCGCGGCGCTTCATCGCACGGCGCTCGTCCTCGCTCATGCCGCCCCAGACGCCGGCGTCCTGACCGGTCTCGAGCGCCCACTGCAGGCACTGGTCCATGACGGGACAGCGGCGGCACACGGCCTTGGCTTCCTCGATCTGCAGCAGAGCAGGACCGGTGTTCCCGATCGGGAAGAACAGCTCCGGGTCCTCTTCGCGGCAGACAGCGCGGTGGCGCCAGTCCATGGTCGTCCAACTCCTCCGGTCGGCGGGCGGTGGCCCGGCCGACGCAATCGACGGCTTGTGAATGTGAACGCTTTCACGAATCCCGCAACAACAAAAGCGACCAAAGGCCCATCAGGCCCGGGTGGTCTGTGCTGAGGTGGGGTTCGGGCGATTCGAGGGAGTGCCGCGTGTCCCGCTGCGGCCCGTCCCGATCGCCATGTAGAGGTTCGCAAACCTCAGGCCCGGATACAACCCCCTTCGGCAAGGAATTTTTGATTCTTCGGTGTCGCATAGCTCACAGCCCGTACTTCTATGGGGTGAAGGGGGCTAACGCGTTCGAGAAGAAGGGAGGAGCCCTCTTCTGGTCACACAATCACACGCAGTGCCCGCCGAACGCCTGTGAAACTGACGCGACTCCTGTCTCCAAGGTGGTCCCCGTCGACCTGAAACGGGGCCGGTTCCTCTGAAACCAAGGTGAAGTGCCGAACGTCGTGATAGGAGACGACGTGTTTCCCGGACGGTCCCGGAGCCGCGGCGCCGCCTTCCGCAGGGGTGTGCGACCGCAGAATCTGACGGACCGTTCGAGCCGTGCCGAACGCCGTCATTCGAGTGATGCCGAAGATGTCCAGGTGCGTCTCGAAGGACGCGGAGGGCGAGGGGTAGACCGGACGGTTCCCCAGGAACGTCCACGGCGAGGTGTTGCTGACTATCGACAGCACCAGGCCCGGCACCGGCTCCTGCCCGTTGATCTCCAGGGTGACGGGGCCGTTCCGGCGGTGCTCACGCTCGGTGACATAGTGCCGGAGCGCCTGGTTGACGTAGAGCGCGTGCGTGGATCTGCGCCCCTCCCTGCGCTGCGCCTCCACCCGCCCGACCACGCCGGCGTCGAAGCCCAGCCCCGCGGTGAAGGTGAACCAGCGGTCCGAATGTCCCTCGGAGAGCGCCTTGCCCAGGCCGATCGCCCGCTCGCGGCGCGCGTCCAGCGCGTCCAGCAGCGCGCCCGTCGCCTCCACCGGGTGGTTCGGCAGGCCGAGCGCCCGCGCGAAGACGTTGGTCGAGCCCCCCGGCACCACCGCCAGGCGCGGCACCCGGTCGGACGGGCCGTGCGCCAACAGCCCGTTCACCACCTCGTTCACGGTGCCGTCCCCGCCGAGGGCCACCACGAGGTCGACCCCGCCGTCCTCGGCCGCTGCCTGCGCCAGGTCGCGCGCGTGCCCCCGGTAGCGCGTCTGGGCGACCTCCAGCTTGAGGTCGCTGCGCAGGGCGTGGATCAGCACGTCGCGGGTGCGGCCACTGGTGGTGGTCGCCTTCGGGTTCACGACCAGGAGAGCGCGCATGAACGCCAGCCTACGGGTCGGTACGCGGGGCGCGACGGTTACCCTGCTGGAGTGACCGCAGAGACCGCCCAGCCCCCGTCCGCCCCCGCGCCCGGCCAGGAGGGCTCCCACAGCCCCGCCGGGGACCGCCCGGCCCCGTTGCTGGCGGGTGCCGTGATCACCCTGCTGGAGGGTGCCGCACTGGCCGGCTGGGGCCTCTACGACGTCGTCGCCGGTCTGGTCGGCGACCAGGCCGCACTGGGCCGCAGCGAGGCCGGCGCCGCGGTCCTGCTGCTGATGGGCCTCTTCCCACTGCTGGCCGGCCGGGCGCTGCTGCGGCTGCGCCGCTGGGGCCGCAGCCCGGCCGTGCTGACCAACTCGATCTGCCTGCCGGTCGCCTACTACATGTGGCAGGGCGGCGGCGCCGTGCGGGTCGCCGCGGTGGCCGTCGGCCTGCTCGGCCTGGCCGGCATCGTCTCGCTGCTCAACCCCAAGGTCACCGCGGCCCTGTACGGCGACCGCGGCTGAGAACGACGGAGCGGCGGGGGCGCGGTCCGCACCGCGCCCCCGCCGCTCCTTCGCGTCCGGCCTCACTCCTCGACGAGGAGCTTCTCCCGCAGCTGGGCCAGGGTGCGGGCGAGCAGCCGCGAGACGTGCATCTGCGAGATGCCCACCTCGGCGGCGATCTGCGACTGCGTCATGTTGCGGAAGAAGCGCAGCACCAGGATCTTCTGCTCGCGCGGCGGCAGCTGGGCCAGCAGCGGCTTGAGCGACTCCCGGTACTCCACGCCCTCCAGGGCCTCGTCCGTCGCGCCGAGGGTGTCGGCCACGGCGGGCGACTCGTCGTCGCTGTCCGGCACGTCCAGGGAGAGCGTGGAGTAGGCGTTGGCCGACTCCAGCCCCTCCAGCACGTCCTCCTCGGAGATCCCGAGGTGCTCGGCCAGTTCGTGCACGGTGGGGGAGCGCCCGTGCCGCTGCGAGAGCTCGCTGGTCGCCGTGGTCAGCGACAGCCGCAGCTCCTGCAGGCGGCGCGGCACCCGGACCGCCCAGCCCTTGTCCCGGAAGTGCCGCTTGATCTCGCCGACGATCGTCGGCGTCGCGTAGGTGGAGAACTCCACCCCGCGCTCGTGGTCGAAGCGGTCCACGGACTTGATCAGACCGATGGTGGCGACCTGGGTCAGGTCGTCCAGCGGCTCGCCGCGGTTGCGGAACCGCCGGGCCAGGTGCTCGACCAGCGGGATGTGCATCCGCACCAGCTGGTTGCGGATCTCCACCCGTTCCGGCGAGCCCTCCGGCAGCTCGGCCAGCCGCACGAAGAGCGCCCTGGCGGCCTCGCGGTCCGGCGCCGCCGAGCGGTGGCCCTGGGCGGGCACCGCGCCGCGCACGACGGCTGCGGCGGTCCGCAGCTCCTCGTCCGCGGGCGCGTCCGCCGCTGCGGGCTGCTCCGGTGTCGGATCGGTCGGCTGGCTCATCGGGCGGGCGTCCTTCGGGTACGCGTCGTCAGTCGGGGAGGCGTCGGCGATGCGGGCAGCGCTCGCCTGGGGCGGTACGGCCACGTCTGCGGTGGCCGCAGGCACCCCGGTGGCACCTGTGCGGTCCAGATCACTCACGGCGATCACCCGTTCCGTTCCGGGAGCACTTCTCACTGGGTGTACCGCAGCGGACTGCGGTACGGGGGAGCCGCACGCGCGGAATGTCGTCCTCGCAGGTCGACACCTGCGCGTACGGCCCTGGGCGCACGGCGCTACGGCTGGGCAGGAGACCCGCCGCGCTTCTTGTGCAGGCTGATGCTGACGGTGTTGTCCTCGCCCACGGACGAGTCCACCTCGCCGGCCAGTGCGGAGAGCACCGTCCAGGCGAAGGTGTCCCGCTCGGGGGCGCGGCCGTCGGTCGTCGGCGCGGCGACGGTGACCTTGAGCGAGTCTCCGACCAGCCGGAACTCGCAGCTGAGCACGGAGCCCGGCACCGCCTGCTGGAGCAGGATGGCGCAGGCCTCGTCCACCGCGATACGGAGATCCTCGATCTCGTCCAGGGTGAAGTCCAAGCGGGCCGCGAGGCCCGCCGTCGCTGTTCGCAGCACCGAGAGGTAGGCACCCGCCGCGGGCAGCCGGACCTCGACGAAGTCCTTCACGTCGGGCTCACCGTCGATCTGGGACACCCTCACCTCCTGGGTGACGCGCGGTGCTTGCGGCCGGACGGCCGCGGCACTTCCTCTTGCTTCGCTCAACTGCTTCGCCCCAACTCGTCCGAGGGGTGGTGCGGTACGAACCGGTTCATACCCACCCGGGGCTCCCCGAACGCCACGCATCCGCCCGAGACGTTACCGCGATCGGCGGGCCGATGTCGCGATCTCCGGCCACGATCACGGGAACGGGCGACCCGGCCGCTCACCGCCCTGCCGACCCGCCGAGCTCGGCCAGCGCGTCGTCGGCCAGCCGGAAGACCGTCCACTCGTCCATCGGCACCGCGCCGAGCGACTTGTAGAAGCCGATCGACGGCTCGTTCCAGTCCAGGACCGACCACTCCAGCCGCGCGTACCCGCGCTCCGTGCAGATCCGGGCCAGCTCGGCCAGCAGCGCCCTGCCGTGGCCGCCGCCGCGCCGGGACGGGCGCACGTAGAGGTCCTCCAGGTAGATGCCGTGGGTGCCGCGCCAGGTGGAGAAGTTGCGGAACCACAGGGCGAAGCCGACCGGCTCGCCGGTGGCGTCGTCCTCGGCGATCAGCCCGAACACCGCCGGGTGCTCCCCGAAGAGCGCGTCGTGCAACTGCTCCTCGGTGGCCCGTGCCTCGTCCAGGGCCCGCTCGTACTCGGCGAGCTCGCGGATCATGGCGTGGATGACGGGGACGTCGGTGGCCAGGGCGGTGCGGATCATACGGCGAGGGTACTCGGACGCACCGGCCGGGCGGAAAGGTTAATTTCCGCGGACCTCCGACGGCGGGGCCGGCAGGGGCCCGCCCGCCCGTGGCCCGGACCGCGGCCCGAGGGGCGATCCGGCCGTCCTGCGCCGGGGCGGCCGGCGGCCGGGTGCCGCTGTGCCCATCGCGGCCTCCCTCGCTCGGACGGCGGGCCCGGCCGGGCGGTCCGACCCGTGACACGAGCCTACGCCGCCGCCACCCGGCCGACATGCCGAAGGCCCGGCCGCGACGGACGCGGACGGGCCTTCGGAGTTACTGATGCGTGATCAGGCGGCCTTCTTGGTCTCCCAGAAGATGCGGTCGATCTCGGCGATCAGGTCGAGCAGGGCCTGGCCGGTGGCCGGGTCCGTGGAGGCCTTGGCGGCCGAGGCGGCCTTGCCGGCCTTGTTGAACAGGTCGTGCAGCTGCGGGTAGGCCTCGAAGTGCGGGGCCTTGAAGTAGTCGGTGTGCAGCACCGAGAGGTGGTGCTTGACCAGCTCGGCGCGCTCCTCCTTGATGACGATGGCGCGCGCACGGAAGTGCGGGTCCTCGTTGGCCTGGTACTTCTCCTGAGTGGCCTTCACGGACTCGGCCTCGATACGGGCCTGGGCCGGGTCGTACACGCCGCAGGGCAGGTCGCAGTGGGCGTGCGCGGTGGCTCGCGGAGCAAACAGACGAGAGAACATGGGAGTCCTTCCTTAGATCGTCTTCCCGCGAGCGAGATTACCCCGCCGCCCCCGCCGTTTCGCGGTTGGCCCGGGGGCCTAGGGCAAAAGGAGGAGGCCCAACCGGTCGATATCGGGCGGGCGCCGGGCGCGCCGCCATGCTGGACACTGGACGGCGACGCACGGGCAGGGGAGAGCGGATGGCCGAGGAGAGGGCGGCGGGCGGCGGTGGTCTGCTGCCGTTCGGGGTGATCGACGTGGCGGGCCCCTCGATGCGGCCCACGCTGCGCGACGGGGACCGGGTGCTGGTCCGCTACGGCGCCCGGATCAGGCCGGGGGCCGTGGTGCTGGTGCGGCACCCGCTGCGGCAGGACCTGCTGCTGGTGAAGCGGGCGGCCGGACGCCGTCCGGGCGGCTGGTGGCTGCTGTCGGACAACCCGCTGGTGACCACCGACAGCCGCGAGTACGGGGCGGTGCCGGCGGAACTGGTGCTCGGCCGCGTCCTGCTGCGGCTGCGGCCCCGCCCGGCCTGGCTGGCCCCGGCACCCGCCCTGGAACGCGCCCTGAACGGCGTGCTGCTGGCCCGCCTCCCGGCGCTCGCCGCCCGGCTGGGTGCCTTCCGCCCGCTGGACGTGGAGCTGTAGGGGCGCAGTTCCCCGCGCCCCTTGTCGGCCGCCCCGGTGCCGTAGGGCTTCAGTCGCGGGCGGCGAGGGCGGCGCGGGCGGCCTCCTCGCGCTTGCGGGCGCGGTAGGCGGCGACGTTGGCCCGGGTCGCGCAGCGGTCGGAGCAGTAGCGGCGCGAGCGGTTGGTCGAGGTGTCCAGGTAGGCGTTGCGGCAGGGGGCGGCCTGGCAGATGCCCAGCCGGTCGGCGCCGAGCTCGGTGAGGTGGATGGCCAGGCCCATGCAGGCGACCGCGGTGAAGTTGGCGGTGGCGGTGGCGGCGTTGTCGGCCAGGTGGAGGTGCCAGCGCGGGCGGCCGGCCTCGTCCAGGTAGTCGTGGCCGGAGACCAGCGGGCTGACCGGGTACTCGACCATCAGGCTGTTGAGCAGGTCGACGGCCCGGACCTCCTCGCCCTCGGCGGCCGCCTCGAAGACGCCGCGCAGCCGGGTGCGGACGCCCCGCAGCCGCGGCAGGTCGGCCTCGTCGGCGAGGGCGGCGGCCCGGCCGGCCGTCCCGAACAGGGCACGGACGGAGTCCACCGAGGTCAGCGCGTCCCGGCCGCGGTCCGGTTCCTCGGTGTTGACCAGCCGAACGGCGTAGTCGGCGTACGAGGCGAGCTCCACGAGTGGTCCTTCCGGGGCCGGTAACAGGCAAGCTGCCTCAAGGGTATTACCTGAACCGGTCAGCGCGAAGGCGCCCGCCTCCCCGGGGGGTGAAGGGCGCCTTCGCGCTGACCGCAGGGTCAGAGCACCTTGGACAGGAACAGCTTGGTCCGCTCGTGCTGCGGGTTGCTGAGCACCTCGCGCGGGTCGCCGGACTCGACGACCACGCCGCCGTCCATGAAGACCAGCGCGTCGCCGACCTCGCGGGCGAAGCCCATCTCGTGGGTGACCACGACCATGGTCATGCCCTCCTCGGCGAGGCCGCGCATGACGTCGAGGACCTCGCCGACCAGCTCGGGGTCGAGCGCCGAGGTGGGCTCGTCGAAGAGCATCAGCTTGGGCTGCATGGCGAGCGCACGGGCGATCGCGACACGCTGCTGCTGGCCGCCGGAGAGCTGGGACGGGTAGTTGCCGGCCTTGCCGGCCAGGCCGACCCGGTCCAGCATGGCCATGCCCCGCTCCTTGGCGGCGGACTTGTTCTCGCCCTTGACCTGCACCGGCGCCTCGATGACGTTCTCGAGCGCCGTCATGTGCGGGAACAGGTTGAAGTGCTGGAAGACCATGCCGATGTCGCGCCGCTGGCGCGCCACCTCGCTGTCCTTCAGCTCGTAGAGCCTGTCACCCTTCTGCCGGTAGCCCACCAGGTCGCCGTCGACGTAGAGCCGGCCGGCGTTGATCTTCTCCAGGTGGTTGATGCAGCGCAGGAAGGTGGACTTGCCGGAGCCCGACGGGCCGACCAGCACGAACACCTCGCCCTGCTTGACCTCCAGGTTGATGCCCTTGAGCACCTCGACGAGGCCGTAGGACTTGTGGACGCCCTCCGCGCGGACCATGGCGTGGGTCGCGTCGGCGGGGGTCTTCGCCAGGTCGCTCACAGGTGACCGCCTCCTTCCAGACCCGGTACCACGTCGTGCGCCTTCGACGGCTTGCGGCGGCCGCTGATCAGACCGCGCAGCTTCTGCAGCGGCGTCGGCGGCAGCGTGCGGTTGGCGCCGCGGGCGTAGTGCCGCTCGATGTAGTACTGCCCGATCGTGAGGACGGAAGTCAGGAACAGGTACCAGATGCTGACCGCGATCAGCACCGGGATGGTCTGGAACGTCCGGGAGAAGATGTTGTGGCCGGCCTGGTAGAGCTCCTCCAGGGCGATGACGCTCGCCAGGGACGAGGTCTTCAGCATCGAGATGGTCTCGTTGCCGGTCGGCGGGATGATCACCCGCATCGCCTGCGGGAGGACGATCCGCTTCATCGTCTGGAACCGGCTCATGCCGAGGGCGTGCGCGGCCTCGGTCTGGCCCTCGCTCACCGACTGCAGACCGCCGCGGACGATCTCCGCCATGTAGGCGGCCTCGTTCAGGCCGAGGCCCAGCAGGGCGGCGACGAAGACCGGGATCAGGCTGTTGGTCGAGCCCGAGACGAACTCGGGGCCGAACGGGATGCCGATCGAGAGCTTCGGCCAGATGGCGGCCAGGAAGTTCCAGAACACCAGCTGCACCAGCACCGGGGTGCCGCGGAAGATCCAGATGTACACCCAGGCCACACCGGACAGCAGCGGGTTGGGCGAGAGCCGCATCACCGCGAGGACGATGCCGCCGAACACGCCCATGACCATCGCCAGGGCGGTCAGTTCGAGGGTGACGAGCAGGCCGTGCAGGATCTGGTCGTTGAACAGGGTGTCGCCGACCACCGACCACTGGAAGGCGGGGTTGGTCACCAGGGCGTGGATCAGCATCGCCGCGAGGACCACGACGACGACGGCTCCGGCCCAGCGTCCGGGGTGGCGGACCGGGACGGCCTTGATGGCCTCAGGCCGTCCCGTCTTCACCGGCCCCTGATCGATAGGGTTCACGTTGAGTAGCCTCAGGGGGTTGGTTGCGGAACGTCAGCTCTTGGCCGCGTTGATCTCGGACGTGGTGATCGCGCCGGCCGAGACACCCCACTTGTCGAGGATCTGCTTGTACGTGCCGTCGGCGATCAGCGACTGGACGGCACCCTGGACGGCCTTGCTCAGGTCCGAGCCCTTGGCGATGACGATGCCGTAGGGGGCGCTGTCGTAGGTGTCGCCGATCTTCTCCAGCTGCCCGTTGGTCTGCTTCAGCGCGTAGTCGACGACCGGGGAGTCCGCCATCATGACCTGGTCACGGCCGGCCACCAGGGCCTGGGTGACGTCCGTCTGCAGCGAGAACTTGTCGCCGTCGCCCGGGATCGGGGCCTTGCCGGCCTTCACGCACTCGGGGTTGCGGACGTCCTTGATCTCGTCGGCCTGGGTGGTGCCGGTCTGGACGGCGACCTTCTTGCCGCAGAGGTCCTTCGGGTCGATCTTGTCCGGGTTGCCCTTCTTCACGGCGATGGCGGAGCCGGCCGTGAAGTAGGTGACCATGTCGACGGTCTGCTCGCGCTCCTTGGTGTCCGTGAAGGAGCTCATGCCGACCTGGTACTTCTTGGCCGCGATGCCCGGGATGATCGAGGTGAAGTCCGCGTTCTGGACGTCCGCCGAGAGCCCCAGCTTCGCCGCGATGGCCTTGGCGAGGTCGACGTCCATGCCGACGATGGCGCCCTTGTCGTCCTTGAACTCGTTCGGCGCGTAGGAGGCGTCGGTGGCGACCGAGAGCTTGCCGCCGGACTTCACGTCCGCGGGGACGAGCGCGGCGAGCGACGGGTCGGCGGCGACGGCCTTGACGGAGCTCGTCGGGGACGCGGCACCCGAACCGGTGCTGCTCGTCGAGGAGCCGCAGGCGGTGAGGAACAGGGTGCCGGCCGCGAGGGCGGCGCCTGCCGCGACGATGCGGGGGCGCAGGGTGCGAGCGGTCATGAGGGGGATCTCCTCCTGGGGGAGAGACGAGCGGAGCGCTACGCCGGGGGGTGGCGGTCGCCCGGTCGGCGGTGGCACTCCGTCGTGCTGCGCCGGCCCGGTCGTTCACTTGTACGGGTCTTCACGTCGTGCATGTCGCCACCCTCCGCCGAGGTGAGCGCACGTCGGACCGCCTCACAGGGAGGGCGCCCCCGAGGGGGAGGCATGTTCGATCCGAGTTGGGTGGAATCCTGCCACTCACGGACGGTGAACGGGCCCCGATTCAGATCAAAATCGGATAACGAGGGGCCCTGTTGTCCGCTATCCGGACGAATTCCGACCTCCTGTCACCCTGCGTATAAGTATGCAGACTTGGTGCCGTCCGGCCGGGAAACCCGGCCGGAGCGTCCGCCACTCAGAATCCGCCGTTGACGACCGCGTTCTGCACGGCGCCGGCGGAGACCTCCCACTTCTTCAGGATGTTCTCGTACTCGCCGGTACGGATCAGCTGATTGATGGCCTTCGCCAGCACGTCGCGCAGCTCGGTGTTCTCCTTGGACACCGCGATGCCGTACGGGGAGGGCTGCAGCTGGGCGCCGACCACCTCGAACTTGGTGCCGTTCGGGCCGCCCTTGGCGGCGACGTACGCGGCCACCGGGTAGTCGTTCAGGTCCGCGTCGGCGCGGCCCGCCGCCAGCTCGGCCAGGGCCTCGCTGTCGTTGTCGAAGAGGTTCACCGTCAGTGGCTTGTGGGCCCGGGCGCAGGCGCCGACCTGGCGCTCGATGATCGCCGCCTGGGTGGTGCCGCGCTGCAGGGCCACCGTGTGCCCGCACAGGTCGTCCAGCTTGCCGATCTTGTCCGGGTTGCCCTGGGGCACCAGGATCGAGGTGCCGGCGATGAAGTAGTCCACGAAGTCCACACCCGGGTTGACCTGCTTGCCGCTGTCGTCGGTGCCCTCGCGGCGCTGCCGGTTGTCCGTCATGGCGGACATCGCCACGTCGAACTCCTTGGCCTGCAGACCGGGGATCAGCTTGTCGAACGCGGTGTCGCTGATCTCGACCTTCACGCCGAGCTGCTTGCCGACGGCCGTCGCGATGTCCGGGTCGATGCCCACGGCGGAGCCGTCCGAGGCCTTGAACTCCACCGGGGCGTAGTTCAGGTCCGAGGCGATCTTCAGCACGCCCGCGGTCCGGATGCGCTCCGGGAGGCGGCCGTGCAGGTCGTCCGCGCTGGGCTTGGCCGGGCCGGAGCTGCCGCACGCGGTCAGCAGGAGGGACCCCGCGGCGAGCGCCGCACCGATGGCGAGGGCTCTGGCGGATATGGGCGCGTTGGCGTGCATGCGGGGGTCCTCCTGGGAGAGCGGGTGGTGCCGGACGGGTTACCGGCGGGGGCCGTGCCCGTCCGCGAGCGGGACAGGGATGTCCGGATGTCGGTGTGGGAAATGTGATCCTGCCATCCCTCCCTGCTGTCCGAGGTCGCGGGTATGTCAGAATCTGGTATCGGGTGACCCCCGACGAACGAAGGCAGACCGCCGGTTCCGCTGCTCACAATCGAGCGGGTGGATCCGGGGTGCGCAGGACCGGAAGTCGACGACGCCGACTCCGTAGCCGAGGCACCAGCTCCCCTTCCGTGTCTGCGTTCACTCCTGCGGGTGCGTGTCCCGCCCGCCGCCTGTCGCCCCCGGCGGCCGGATTCCACCGGAATCCGGCACTGTCAAGGGCCGCAATGCGGTGAACGGTGCACGTCGAGGACGGAAAGGCACAGGTGCGGTGCCTTTGTCCGACCTAGGCTCGAGCGGTGCGTCTCACCGTCCGTACTGATGCGGATGCGCCTGGGCACGACCGGAAGCACTACGCAGAACACCCAAAACCCTCACCCGAGGGCGCAGCCCGGCGGCCGCGCCCCGACCCCGGACACCGGGTGCGCCTGGCGTACCCGGCGCTGCCGTCCCCGCGGCGGCGTCCGCGGCGTCGATCGACCGTCGGCCCGTGCGTCCTCGCTGATCAATTGACGAAGAGGTCAACGTGGCAGCGGAGATCATCCACCCCAACACGCAGGACACCGACGATCCGGTCGACGCCGTTTTCGCACTCCACCGCGGCGGCAAGATGGAGGTCCGGGCCACTGTTCCGGTGCGCGACGCGGACGACCTGTCCCTCGCCTACACTCCCGGCGTCGCCCGGGTCTGCACCGCCATCGCCGAGCAGCCCGAGCTGGTGAACGACTACACCTGGAAGGCCAACACCGTCGCGGTCGTCACCGACGGCACCGCCGTGCTCGGCCTCGGCGACATCGGCCCGGAGGCGTCGCTGCCCGTGATGGAGGGCAAGGCGATCCTGTTCAAGCAGTTCGGCGGCGTGGACGCCGTCCCGATCGCGCTGGCCTGCACCGAGGTGGACGAGATCGTCGAGACCGTCGTCCGGCTGGCCCCGTCCTTCGGCGGCGTCAACCTGGAGGACATCTCCGCCCCGCGCTGCTTCGAGATCGAGCGCCGGCTGCAGGACGCCCTGGACATCCCGGTCTTCCACGACGACCAGCACGGCACCGCCATCGTCACCACCGCCGCCCTGTGGAACGCGGCCAAGGTGACCGGCCGTGAGATCGGCAGCCTGCGGGCCGTCATCTCCGGCGCCGGCGCGGCCGGCATCGCCATCGCCAAGATGCTCCTCGCCGCCGGCATCGGCGACGTGGCCGTCTGCGACCGCCGAGGCGTCGTGCACCAGGGCCGCGAGGACCTCACCGACGTCAAGGCCGAGATCGCCGCGCTGACCAACCGCACCGGCATCAAGGGCTCGCTGGCCGACGCGCTGGCCGGCGCCGACGTCTTCATCGGCGTCTCCGGCGGCACCGTGCCGGAAGACGTCGTGGCCACCATGGCCGAGGGCTGCTTCGTCTTCGCGATGGCCAACCCGAACCCGGAGATCCACCCCGAGGTCGCGCACAGGTACGCGGCGGTCGTCGCCACCGGGCGCAGCGACTTCCCGAACCAGATCAACAACGTGCTGGCCTTCCCCGGCATCTTCGCCGGCGCCCTGTCGGTCCGGGCCACCCGGATCACCGAGGGCATGAAGCTGGCCGCCGCCCAGGCGCTCGCCGCCGTGGTCGCCGACGAGCTGACGCCGCAGAAGGTCATCCCGTCGCCGTTCGACGAGCGGGTCGCACCGGCCGTCACCCGGGCGGTCGCCGAGGCCGCCCGCGCCGAGGGCGTCGCCCGCCTGTAGCGGTCACACCGCAGGAGCGGAACCCGGGGCGCGGGGGCCGCGCGAGACGGAAGGCAGCAGCTGCCGGCCTTCCGCTCCGCGCAGGCCCCCGCGCCCCTTTCCCGCTCGGCGGTGCAGGCGCTCCGGTAGCGCAGGTCACACGGTTGCGTGGTACCGGCCGCGTGTCCGCGCCGCTATCGTCCGTCACATGTTCGCTGCCTACGCCGCCCGTATCGACCCGGACGACCCGCTGAGCGCACTGGAGTTGGGCGAACTCCCGGAGCCCGAGGCCCGCGAGGGCTGGAGCGTCGTCACGGTCAGGGCCGCCACCCTCAACCACCACGACCTCTGGTCGCTGCGCGGCGTCGGCCTGCCCGCCGAGCGCCTGCCGATGATCCTGGGCTGCGACGCCGCCGGCGTCGACGAGCACGGCAACGAGGTCGTCATCCACTCCGTCGTCGGCCAGAGCGGCCACGGGGTCGGCCCGGACGAGCCGCGCTCCATCCTCACCGAGCGCTACCAGGGCACCTTCGCCGCCAAGGTCGCCGTACCCACCTGGAACCTGCTGCCCAAGCCCGCCGAGCTCACCTTCGAGCAGGCCGCCTGCCTGCCCACCGCCTGGCTGACCGCCTACCGGATGCTCTTCACCAACGCCGGGGTCAAGCCCGGCGACACCGTGCTCGTGCAGGGTGCCGGCGGCGGCGTCTCCACCGCGCTGATCGTCCTCGCCAAGGCCGCCGGCCTGCGGGTCTGGGTCACCGGCCGGGACGAGGCCAAGCGCGCCCGCGCCGTGGACCTCGGCGCCGACGCCGCCTTCGAGAGCGGCGCCCGGCTCCCGGAGCGGGTGGACGCGGTGATGGAGACCGTCGGCGCGGCGACCTGGTCGCACTCGGTGAAGTCGCTCCGTCCGGGCGGAACGATCGTCATCTCCGGCGCCACCTCGGGCCCGAGCCCGAAGGCCGCCGAGCTGAACCGGATCTTCTTCCTGGAGCTCAAGGTGGTCGGCTCCACCATGGGCACCAAGGAGGAGCTGGCCGGGCTGCTCGCACTGTGCGCCAACTCCGGCGTGCGGCCGGTCATCGACTCCGTCATGCCGCTGACCGAGGCCCGCGACGCCTTCGCCCGTCTCGCCAAGGGCGACGTCTTCGGCAAGCTCGTCCTGACCCCCTGACACGGCAGGGCCCTGGCGGACGGTCGTCCGCCAGGGCCCTGGGGTGCCTCTGTACTCAGCCGAACAGCCGCTTGGCCGCTGCGGCCAGCGTGGCCTGGGCCTGCGTCAGCTGATCACGGGTCACCCCGTTGTCGCGGGCGGCGTCGCGGACGCGGTCGCGGAAGCGGTCGAGCAGGCGCTCCAGCTCGCGTGCCGGGTCGGCGTCCGGATCGGTGCGGGCCCAGTCGGGCAGATCGGCCGGGGCGGTGTCGTCCGGGGTGTCCTTGTCGAGGTCGATCCGGGTCACCCTGACCTCCTCGGCCGGGGCCTGGTGGCCCCAGCGGGCGGCGTCGGCGAGCCCGCCCAGGCTGCGGGTGAGCTCGGCCAGGCCCTCGGTGAGGCCGGTCGACCAGTCGCCGCGCGAGGCGTGTTCGCGGACCTGCTCCTCGACCCGCCGCTTGATCCGCAGGGCCTCCTGCTGGGTGGCGCTGCGGGCGGCCTTGGACTGCTCGCGCAGCCGACGGGCCTCCTCCTCGGCCGCCTTCGCCTTGGCCTTGGCTGCGCGCTCCTGCTCCTTGGCGCGCGTGGCCTGCTCCTTGGCCTGGGCCTTGAAGCGCTCGTACTCGTCCTTGGTGCGCTGCCAGGCCTCGCGGTCGCCCCAGGGCCCGGCCCAGGCATCGCCGCCGGGGGCGGCCTCCGGGCGGGGGGCCTTCTTGGCGGCGCCCCACAGCTCCTCGCGGAGGTCCTTCGCGGTGTCCCGGACGTCCTCGCGGATCGCCCCGGCGAGCTGGGCGACGGAGTCGCGGATCTCGACCTCCAGCTCGGCCAGCTCGTCCTGGCGGGCGGCCAGTTCGGTGCGGCCCGCGTCGGTGAGCCGGTAGACCTTGCGGCCGCCTTCGGTGCTGTGGGTGACCAGGCCCTCCTTCTCCAGCTTGGCGAGCCGCGGGTAGACCGTGCCGGCGGAGGGCGCGTACAGCCCCTGGAAGCGCTCCTCCAGGAGGCGGATGACCTCGTAGCCGTGCCGGGGCGACTCGTCGAGCAGCTTGAGCAGGTAGAGCCGGAGCCGGCCGTGGCCGAAGACGGGCGACATCGCTCAGGCCTCCTTGGTCAGGTCGGGGCCGCCGTGGTCGGGGCCGGTGGTGAGCTCCTTGGCGGGCGCCGGGGCGTCCTCGTCCTCGGGGCGGTGGAGCACGGTGATCGCGCCGGAGACGGTGGTCACCTGGAGCCGGCCGGTGCCGCTGCCGAGCTGGCCGGAGAGCCGCTTGGCGCCCCAGCTGCCGGCGACGGTGAGCTCGGCGAAGGTGGAGGTGACGTCACCGGTGGTGGTGCCGGCCTCGACCTTGGCGTCCGCGACCGAGGGCAGCCGGACGCCGACCGGGCCGCTGACCGTGGTGACGGTGATGTCGGTGGGCGTCTGCACGTCGAGGTCGAGCGTGACGGCGCCGCTCACGGTCTTGGCCTGCACCTTGTCGGCGGTGCCGGCGACCACGGTGAGCTGCCCGGAGACGGTGTGGACGCGCAGCTCGCCGGAGACCGACTGGGCGTCCACGTCGCCGGAGACGGTGTTGGCCTGGGTGCGCCCGGAGAGGCCGACCAGGGTGACGGCGCCGCTCGCGCCGTGAACGGTGACCGGGCCGCCGATGCCGGAGACGGTGGTGTCCGCGGAGGCGGAGCCGATCCTGACCTCGGTGCCGGCCGGCACGGCGAGCGAGACGACGGCGCGGCGCTTGCGGCGCAGCGAGGCGAGGAAGGCCTTGACCGACTGGAGGGACTTCACGGTCTCGGAGAGGTCGCTCCAGCCGAGGTCCTTGTAGGCCACGGTGAGCACGCCGTCCTTGAGGTCCACCTGCAGCGGCTCGCCCTCCAGCTCGGTGACCTCCAGGCGGGCCGGGCCGTCGGCGGCCACGACGTTGACGGCACCCCCGATGATCCGGACGTGCAGGCCGGTGACCGGCTCGTCGATGGTGATCTTCTCGGGTCCTTCGACCGTCCACTCGCTCATGATTCCCCGTCCTCCCGTTCGCGATGTATCGCGTCGACTGATTAACACGATATATCGCGATGAGGTGAAGTCAACCCCGACTCGACCCCGACACCCGACCCCGACACGTGCCAGGGCCCGGAAGGCGGATGCCTTCCGGGCCCTGGTCGTGCAGTGCGCGTGCGGTGCTGCGGATCAGTCCTCGTCCTCGTCGTCGAGGCGGGCCAGCCAGGTGGCCAGCCGCTCGACCGGGATCTCGAAGTCCGGGTTGAGGTCGACGAACTCGCGCAGCCGCTCGGCCAGCCACTCGAAGGTGACCTCCTCGTCGCCGCGACGGCTCTCCAGCTCCTCGATGCCTCGGTCGGTGAAGTACACGCTGTGCTCCGGTCCGGTGGGGTGTGACCCGGTCAGGATAGACCGGCGGGGGCGCGAGCCCGGCGGCTCAGCCGGACTTGCGCCAGTAGGTGAGGGTGCAGGTCGCGGCGCCGTCGCTGTCGCCCAGCTTGACCGTCTTCAGCACGACGAGGTCGCCGGAGGTCCGCAGGCGGACACAGAAGGAACTGCCCTCCGGCACCGCCTCGAACTTGACCGTGGTGAGCGGGGAGCTGTCCACCCCGGCCGCGCAGGCTTCCGGGGTGAGCTCGCCGCCGCCCTGGGCGACGAAGGCGTCCGACTTGTCCTTCAGCCGGAACTCCGGGCCGAAGGTCCGCACCGACCAGGAGGACTCGTCGTCCGCCACCACCTTGCCGGTGGTGAGGTTGTACTCGTACCGGGCGTTCGGCGGGATGGTCAGGGTGGTATCGCGGTAGACCGCGGTGTACGCGGCCGCGGTCGGCGCGGGCTTCTTGGTGGCGGTCGTGGACCCGGATCCGGGCGGCCCGGAGGTCCCCGGGCCGCCCGTGGCGGCTGTGGCGGTGCCCGGTGCCTTCCCGGACCCGGTGCGGTCGTCGCCGGAGCTGAGCGCCACCCCGATCGCGGTGCCGGCCACCGCCGTGACCGCGACCACGGTGAGCAGCACCTTCCAGGAGACACCGCCGCGGCCCGTCGGCGCGGGCGGGGGCGCGGCCGGGTACGGGGCGGCCTGCGGACCGGGCGCCGGAGCGCCCCACCCGGCCGGCGCGCCGTGGACCGGCGGCATCGGCCCGGTGGGGGCCGCGGCCGGCTCGGCGGGCCCGAACATCCCGAGGGGCGGCGCCACCCCGCCGGCCGGCGGCAGGGAGGGGCCCGCCGCAGGGGCGGTGGGAGGGGCGGTCGGCACCGGCGGAGCCCCGATCGACGGGGTGGTGGCCGGCAGGGTCGGCATCGGGGGCGCGGCGGGCGGCACCGGCAGCGGGCCCGCCGGTGTGCGCGGCAGATCGGAGCGGCGGGTGATCTCGGTGTTCACCTGGGCGGGCAGCCAGTCGTCGGCGAACCGGAGCTGGCCGCCGACCGCGGGGTGGCTGCGGGCAGCCTCGATGACCTCGGCCGGGGACGGCCGCTGCGCCGGGTCCTTGGCCAGACAGCGGGCCAGCAGGTCCCGCAGGTCGGCGGGGACGCCCGCCAGGTCCGGTTCCTCGTGGACCACCCGGTAGAGCACCGCGGTGTCCGGGCCCTCGCCGAACGGCGGGGTGCCGCCGGCCGCGTACGCCGCGAGGGCGCCCAGCGCGAAGACGTCGGTGGCGGCGGTGACCGGTCTGCCCTGGGCCTGCTCGGGCGACATGAACGCGGGGGAGCCGATCCGGTAACCGGTGCCGGTGAGCGCGGTGGCGTCGGCGGCCCGGGCGATGCCGAAGTCGATCACCCGCGGACCGTCCTCGGCGACCAGCACGTTGGCCGGTTTGAGGTCCCGGTGCACCACCTGCACGCTGTGGATCGCCTGCAGGGCCTCGGCGATGCCGCCGATCAGCAGCAGCACGGTGCGGGTCGGCAGCGCGCCGTGCCCGCGGATCACCTGCTGCAGCGAGGGGCCGGGCACGTAGGCGGTGACCAGCCAGGGCGCCTCGGCGTCCGGGCCGGAGTCGATCACCTGCGCGGTGTAGAGGCCGTGGATGCGCTGGGCGTTGGCGACCTCCTGGGCGAACCGCCGCCGGAACTCGCCGTCCTCGGCGAACTCCGCCCGCACCACCTTGAGCGCGACCGGCCGGCCGCCCGGCGTGTACGAGAGGTAGACGCGGCCCATGCCGCCCGCACCGAGCCGCGCGAAGATCCGGTAGCCGCCGACCTCCCTCGGGTCCTCCGGCTGCAGCGGCTGGAACACGGACGGCAGATCGTTGGACATGCGGCGGCTCCCCGAAGGTGCGATACGACGGCCCTACGGTAGCGACCTGACGGACCGGCAGATCGGCCGGGGCACGGGGAACGGCCGCGGAGAACGCAAGGGCCCGGCCCCGCCTGGACGGCGGGACCGGGCCCCGTGACGCTGTGTCAGCGACAGCGCGTCAGAGCGAGAACACCTCGTCGACGAGGGCCTGCTGCTCGGCGGCGTGGCGCTTGGCCGAGCCGACCGCGGGGGCCGAGGAGGCCGTCCGGGCGACGCGGCGCAGGCGGGCGCCGTTGGCGTTGCGGCCGACGACGACCTGCAGGTGGTCGACCAGGTTCATGGCGATGAACGGCCATGCACCCTGGTTGGCCGGCTCCTCCTGCGCCCAGATGAACTGGACGTCGTCGCCGTAGCGGCCCAGCTCCTCCTGGAGCTCGGCCACCGGCAGCGGGTAGAGCCGCTCGACGCGGACGAGGGCGGTGTCGGTGACGCCGCGCTCGGCGCGGGCCGCCTCCAGGTCGTAGTAGAACTTGCCGGAGGTGATGACGACCTTGCGCACCTGCGACGGGTCCACCGCGGTGTCCCCGATGACCGGCTTGAACGAGCCCGTCAGGAACTCGTCGGTGGCGGCCGCCGCGGCCTTCAGACGCAGCATCGACTTCGGGGTGAAGACGACCAGCGGCTTGTGGTGCGGGTTGTGCGCCTGCCAGCGCAGCAGGTGGAAGTAGTTCGACGGCGAGGTCGGCATCGCGACCGTCATGTTGTTCTGCGCGCACAGCTGGAGGAAGCGCTCCGGGCGGGCGGACGAGTGGTCCGGGCCCTGGCCCTCGTAGCCGTGCGGCAGCAGCAGGACGACGCCGGAGTGCTGGCCCCACTTCTGCTCGGCCGAGGCGATGTACTCGTCGACCATGGTCTGCGCGCCGTTGACGAAGTCGCCGAACTGCGCCTCCCACATGACCAGCGCGTTCGGGCGGGTCAGCGAGTAGCCGTACTCGAAGCCCATCGCCGCGTACTCCGACAGCAGGCTGTCGTAGACGGTGAAGCGGGCCTGGTCCTCGGTCAGGTACAGCAGCGGGGTGTAGTCCTCGCCGGTGGTGCGGTCGATGAGGACGGCGTGGCGCTGGCCGAAGGTGCCGCGGCGGCTGTCCTGGCCGGCCAGGCGGACGGGGTGGCCCTCCATCAGCAGCGAGCCGATGGCGAGGGTCTCGCCCATGGCCCAGTCGATGGTGTTGTCCTCGACCGAGGCGGCGCGGCGCTGCAGCTGCGGCAGCAGGCGCGGGTGGACGGTCAGCCAGTCCGGCAGGTTGACCTGCGAGGCGGCGATCCGCTTCACCATCTCCTCGGAGATGCCGGTCCGGATGTTGACCGGGAAGTCGGCGACCGGCTTGCCGTTGGCGGCCGGGGCCGGCGCGGTGGCCGCCTCGCGGACCTCGGCGAAGACCTTCTCCAGCTGGCCCTGGAAGTCCTGCAGCGCCTGCTCGGCCTCTTCCATGGTGATGTCGCCGCGACCGATCAGGCCCTCGGTGTAGAGCTTGCGCACCGAGCGCTTCTTGTCGATCAGGTCGTACATCAGCGGCTGGGTGAAGGACGGGTTGTCGGCCTCGTTGTGACCGCGGCGGCGGTAGCAGATGAGGTCGATGACGACGTCCTTGTGGAACTCCTGCCGGAACTCGAAGGCGAGCCGCGCGACGCGGACCACGGCCTCCGGGTCGTCGCCGTTCACGTGGAAGATCGGCGCCTCGATCATGCGGGCCACGTCGGTGCAGTACATCGACGAGCGCGAGGACGCCGGGGCGGCGGTGAAGCCGACCTGGTTGTTGACCACGATGTGCACGGTGCCGCCGGTGCGGTAGCCGCGCAGCTGCGACATGTTCAGGGTCTCCGCGACCACGCCCTGGCCCGCGAAGGCCGCGTCGCCGTGGATCTGGATCGGCAGCACCGGGAAGGTCGTGCCGCCCTGGTCCAGGATGTCCTGCTTGGCGCGGGCGATGCCCTCGACGACCGGGTCCACGGCCTCCAGGTGGGAGGGGTTGGCCGCGAGCGAGACCTTGATCTCCTCGCCGTCCAGGCCGGTGAAGGTTCCCTCGGCGCCCAGGTGGTACTTCACGTCGCCGGAACCGTGCATCGACTTCGGGTCGAGGTTGCCCTCGAACTCGCCGAAGATCTTGCCGTACGGCTTGCCGACGATGTTGGCCAGCACGTTGAGGCGGCCGCGGTGGGCCATGCCGATGACGGCCTCGTCCAGACGGTGCTCGGCGGCGGCGTCGATCGTCGCGTCCAGCAGCGGGATGAGGGACTCGCCGCCCTCCAGCGAGAAACGCTTCTGCCCGACGTACTTGGTCTGCAGGAAGGTCTCGAAGGCCTCGGCGGAGTTCAGCCGGCGCAGGATGCGCAGCTGCTCCTCGCGCTCGGGCTTGGTGTACGGCTTCTCCAGGCGCTCCTGCAGCCACTTGCGCTGCTTCGGGTCCTGGATGTGCATGTACTCGATGCCGACGGTGCGGCAGTAGGTGTTGCGCAGCAGGCCGAGGATGTCGCGGAGCTTCATCATCTTCTGGCCGCCGAAGCCGCCGACCGCGAACTCGCGCTCCAGGTCCCACAGGGTGAGGCCGTGCTGGACGACGTCCAGGTCGGGGTGCTTGCGCTGCTTGTACTCCAGCGGGTCGGTGTCGGCCATCAGGTGGCCGCGCACGCGGTACGCGTGGATGAGCTCCATGACGCGCGCGGTCTTGTTGACCTCGTCGTCGTGGGTGGCGGCGACGTCGGTCGCCCAGCGCACCGGCTCGTAGGGGATGCGCAGCGACTCGAAGACCTCGTCGTAGAAGCCGTGCTCGCCCAGCAGGAGCTGGTGGATGGTGCGCAGGAACTCGCCGGAGGCCGCGCCCTGGATGACCCGGTGGTCGTAGGTCGAGGTCAGCGTCATGATCTTCGAGACGCCGAGGCGGGCGAGGGTGTCGGGGGAGGAGCCCTGGAACTCGGCCGGGTACTCCATGGCGCCGACGCCGACGATGGTGCCCTGGTTCTGCATCAGGCGGGGCACGGAGTGCACGGTGCCGATGCCGCCGGGGTTGGTCAGCGAGACGGTGACCCCGGTGAAGTCCTCCATGGTCAGCTTGTTGGCGCGGGCCCGGCGGACGATGTCCTCGTAGGCCTGCCAGAAGCCGAAGAAGTCCAGCGTCTCGGCCTTCTTGATGGCCGCGACGACCAGCTGGCGGTCGCCGTTGGGCTTCACCAGGTCGATGGCCAGACCGAGGTTCACGTGCTCCGGCTTGACCAGGAAGGCCTTGCCGTCCTCCACCTTGTAGCTGTGGTTCATGCCCGGCGAGGCCTTGATGGCCTGGACGAGGGCGTAACCGATCAGGTGGGTGAAGGAGACCTTGCCGCCGCGGGCGCGCTGCAGGTGGTTGTTGATGACAATGCGGTTGTCGATCAGCAGCTTGGCCGGGACGGCACGCACCGACGTCGCGGTCGGCACCTCCAGCGAGGCGTCCATGTTCGAGGCGACGGCCTTCGCGGGGCCGCGCAGCGGGACGAGCTCGGGGCCCTGGGCGGCCGGCGCGGGCGCCGCGGGTGCGGTGGCCTTCGGCGCGGGCGGCGCGGCAGGGGCCGCGGCGAGCGGCGCAGGCGCCGGCTGGACCGGCGCGGCCGGTGCAGCGGGTGCGGGCGCCGCTGGGGCGGCAGGAGCAGCAGCGGCAACGGGGGTCGGCGTGGGGCCGACCTGGGTTGCGGCCTGGGTCACTGGAGTCACCTCGGTACCGGGCTTGTAGTCGGCGAAAAAGTCCCACCAGGCCCGGTCTACCGAGTTCGGGTCCTGGAGGTACTGCTGGTAGATCTCGTCGACGAGCCACTCATTGGGGCCGAAGCCAGTGGTGCTTGCCGAGCTGGGGGTTTCAGGGTGTGGCGACATCGGGGCAACCGCCCTCTTCCGCTTCCTTTTGGGATGGTGGACAGCGGGGATTAAGGCTACGCCTCCGACCAGTGATCGCGCAGTCCCCCCTGGCCAGGCGTCGCCCAGATCACAGTGGTCGGCCGGAAATTGGCCGGTTGTGTGCGTTAGAAACCCACCGGAGCGGGTATCCGGACACCTTTGCTCCGCTCCATTATCCCCATAAAATCTGACAATACGGACGTCTGGGTACGGAGCGGGGCCGACCCCGAACAGGGTCGACCCCGGTATGTCCCAGTTCTGTGACAACTACGCCGGTACGGGCGTGTCACCCGGCAGCGTGACCTCGATGCGGCAGCCCCGGTCCGTCTCCGCGACCCGGATCTCGCCGCCGTGCAGGTCCACCGCCCAGCGGGCGATGGCGAGGCCGAGGCCGGTGCCGCCGTCGCTGCCCGGCCCCTGGGCGGTCGCGGTACCGCTGCGGCCGAACCGCTCGAAGACCCGGTCGCGGTCCTGTAGCGGGATGCCGGGCCCCTGGTCCTCGACCTGCAGCAGCAGCCCGCCGGCCGCCTCGCCCGGGCGGGCCCGCACCGTCACGGTGCCGCCGGCCGGCGAGTGCTTGCAGGCGTTGTCGACCAGATTGGCCACCACCTGGTGCAGCCGCTCCTCGTCGGCGACCGCGGTCAGCCCCTCCGGCTCCACGTCCAGGCTCAGCAGCACGTCGCCGCGGCGCCCGTACGCGCCGCCGGCGGTGGCGCCGTCGACGGTGACCCCGCGCAGCACGCCGTCCAGGAAGGGCCGGACGTCGAAGGGGCGGGCGTCGAGCGGGACGACGCCGTCGTCCAGCTTGGACAGGTCCAGCAGGTGGGTGATCAGCCGGCCCAGGCGCTCGGTCTGCTCCAGTGCCGCGCCCAGCGTCTTCGGCTCGGGCTGGACGACGCCGTCGACCACGTTCTCCAGGACGGCCCGCAGCGCGGCGATCGGCGTGCGCAGCTCGTGCGACACGTTGGCGATGAGTTCCCGGCGGTGCCGGTCGGCGGCCTCCAGGTCGGCCGCCATGCGGTTGAAGGAGTCGGCGAGCTCGCCGATCTCGTCCCGGGAGGAGGTCTCCACCCGGGCGCTGTAGTCGCCGCGGGCCATCGCCCGGGCCGCGGCGGTCATCTCGCGCAGCGGCGCGGTGAGCCCGTGCGCGAGGAACTGCATGAAGAGCAGTGACGCGATCATCGAGAAGATCATGATGATCCGGATCTGCGTCTCGGACCTGATCGCGACGACCACCATCCCGGTGGCCAGGCAGACGGAGACGATCACCAGCAGGGCGAGCTTGCCCTTGATGGACCGCACCGGGTCGAACGGCCGCATGTCGGCCCACACCCGGCGGGCGGCCCGGCCGGCCAGGCCGGGGCCGGGACGCTCGGCGGCGTCCCCGTTGCGTTGCTGTGGAAAGGTCATCGTGCCCCTGTGTCGTGCGGCGCGGCAGGGGAAGGCTTGGGCCCCCCGGCGGCCCAGCCCTCGGTGCGCGGCTCAGGAAAGAGGTGCCTCCAGGGCGTACCCGACGCCGTGCACCGTGCGGATCCAGCTGGCACCGATCTTCCGGCGCAGCGCCTTGACGTGGCTGTCGACCGTGCGGGTGCCCGAGGCGTCCGTCCAGTCCCAGACCTCCGCGAGCAGCTGCTCGCGGGTGAGCACCGCGCGGGGCTGCGCGGCGAGGCAGGCCAGCAGGTCGAACTCGGTGGGCGTCAGGTGGACGTCGCCCGAGCCGAGCCGCACCCGGCGCTGCACGTGGTCGATCTCCAGCTCGCCGAAGCGCAGCGAGCCGAGCGCCGGCGTCCTGGCCGCCTGCTGGGCGCGCTCCACGCGGCGCAGCAGCACGTTCACCCGGGCCGCGAGCTCGCGCATGGAGAACGGCTTGGTCATGTAGTCGTCCGCGCCGACACCGAGGCCGACCAGCAGGTCCGTCTCGTCGTCGCGGGCGGTCAGCATCAGCACCGGGACGGGGCGCTGCGCCTGGATGCGGCGGCACACCTCCAGGCCGTCGAAGCCGGGGAGCATGATGTCGAGCACCACCAGGTCCGGCTGCCAGGTGTGGAAGCCGTCCACCGCGCCGGGGCCGTCGTGGGCCACCGCCACCTTGAAGCCCTCCGCGCCCAGGCGGGCCGCGATGGACTCGGCGATGGTGGGTTCGTCCTCCACCACCAGTACTCGCCGCTGCGTACCGACCGGGCTGCTGCCGGTGTCTTGCTGAATCTCTGTCACGGTCACGCCACCGCCCCCAGGGCTGCGGGCCGGTCACCTGTGGGGGTGGCGGCGCCGCGTCGTAGTCGTCTTGGTCCGTCGTGGGCTGTGCCCGGCCTGCCGCGTGCGCGGGGCGCCGTTCCGCCGTCGGCTCCCTGCGCGGCGTGGATGCGCCGTGTGGTCCGCACACCCGACCCGCACTCCACGCAGAGTACGGACACCGGCGGCATTCCGGCAGGTGGCCCGGACACATCCGGGCCACGGATCGATGCCGATCCCCGTCGGGACCGGGCACGGGGCGATACCTTACCCGGCGAAATTCGCAGCTGTAACGATCTGTATGCACCCGCACTGCGGGTTCGCCACTTACTACTGGGTCGTTCGTCCGTGAACGGAGGGCAGGTACGGACCAAGGCGTGGACGTGGTGCGCCGAAGCTCAAGCATTCTTCACAGCTCTTCCCCAGCAGCCTCCCAGCTATGGAACGTATCGTGGTCACGACAAGGGCCACCGGTGTCTCCGCGGGCACCGTCCGTGCGGACTCCGCACGCCCTCGACACGTTGCGCACGGGGGCGGGCGACGGAATCCGGCGGACGGAGGCGGCATGGCGGCGGACGGTCGGCGTCTGACCGGCGCGCGCCGCGGCCCGGGCGCCGGGCTCCTCCGGAGACTGCGCCGGGCGTTGCCCACACCGCGCCGCAACCCCTTCGCCCTCGGCTACCTCGCCCTGCTGCTCGGCACCACCCTCTTCGCCCGGTTCGGCGACCCGCAGCTGGTGCACCGCCTCCAGGCGCTCTCCAGTACGGACGTTCACAACCTCGCGCACCACCCCCTGCTCGCCCTCGCGGCCAGCGGCCTCTGGGTGGCGGGGCCGGTCTGGACGCCCTACCTCTGGGCCTTCGCGGTCACCGTCGCCCCGCTGGAGCGGCGGATCGGCGCCCGCCGCGCCGCCGGGGTCTTCGCCGCCGGCCACGTCGGCGCCACCCTCCTCTCCCAGGCCGCCGTGCTGGCCGCCGTCGCCGCCCGCCGGCTGCCGCTCGACGCACTCGACGCCCTGGACATCGGCGTCAGCTACGGCGTCCTCGCCAGCCTCGGCGCCCTCGCCGGGCTCCTGCCGCCCGCCGGCCGCACCCTCGCCCTGGGCGCCGCCGCCGCGATGGTGGCCGAGCAGTTCCTCACCGGCACCGACCTCGTCACCGGCATCGGCCACCCCGCCGCCCTGCTCATCGGCATCGCCCTGTGGCGCCCGCTGCGCCGCGGCCCCCGTCGCCCGCTGCGCCGCCCCGGCCGCTCCGCCGCGCCGCAGCCCGCCCGCGTCTGACCTGCACCTTTCCTCCCCCTTCCGACGTCCGGCCGATGATCGCTCAGAGCGAACGACTGCCGGGGAACATCTGCGCCCTGCCAATCCTTAGTCAGGTCAGCTCAACTTCACTGACTGGGGAGAGATCATGGCATCGACGTCCGTTCCGCTCACCCTGCCCGTGCTGCCGCTCGACGACGAGGTGGTGCTCCCGGGCATGGTCGTCCCGCTCGACCTGTCCGACGCCGAGGTCCGCGCCGCCGTCGAGGCCGCCCGGGCTGCGGCGGCCGGCACGGGCAAGCCGCAGGTGCTGCTGGTGCCTCGGCTCGACGGCTCGTACGCCGCCGCCGGCACCCTGGCCACCGTCGAACAGGTCGGCCGCCTCGCCGACGGCGACCCGGCCGCGCTCGTCCGCGCCGTCCGCCGGGTGCGCATCGGCGCCGGCACCACCGGCCCCGGCGCCGCCCTCTGGGTCGAGACCACCCCCTTCCGGGAGTCCTCCGAGGGCACCGCGGTGGCCGGCCGCGCCGCCGAGCTGGCCAAGGAGTACAAGGCGCTCTCCACCCAGTGGCTGCGCAAGCGCGGCGCCTGGCAGATCGTCGACCGGGTCGCCGCCATCGACGACGTCGGCGAGCTCGCCGACAACATCGGCTACGCCCCCTTCGCCACCGCCGAGCAGAAGCTCAAGGTCCTGCTGGAGGCCGACCGGCTCGCCCGCCTGGAGTACGCCCTCACCCTGCTGCGCGACCACCTCGCCGAGGAGGAGGTCAACGACACCATCCGCAAGGACGTGGAAGAAGGGGTCGCCAAGCAGCAGAAGGAGTTCCTGCTCCGCCGCCAGCTGGAGGCCGTCCGCAAGGAGCTCGCCGAGCTCAACGGCGAGTCCGCCTCCGAGGAGGACGACTACCGGGCCCGCGTGGAGGCCGCCGACCTGCCCGAGAAGGTCCGCGAGGCGGCCCTCAAGGAGGTCGACAAGCTGGAGCGCTCCTCCGAGCAGTCGCCCGAGGGCTCCTGGATCCGCACCTGGCTGGACACCGTCCTGGAGCTCCCGTGGAACGAGCGCTCCCAGGACGCCTACGACATCGCCGGCGCCCGCGCCGTCCTCGACGCCGACCACTCCGGCCTCGCCGACGTGAAGGACCGCATCGTCGAGTACCTGGCCGTCCGCAAGCGCCGGGCCGACCAGGGGCTGGGGCAGATCGGCGGCCGCCGGGGCGGTGCCGTCCTCGCCCTGGTCGGCCCGCCCGGCGTCGGCAAGACCTCGCTCGGTGAGTCCGTGGCCCGCGCGATGGGCCGCTCCTTCGTCCGGGTCGCGCTCGGCGGCGTCCGCGACGAGGCGGAGATCCGCGGCCACCGGCGCACCTACGTCGGCGCGCTGCCCGGCCGCATCGTCCGCGCGATCAAGGAGGCCGGTTCGATGAACCCGGTCGTCCTGCTCGACGAGATCGACAAGGTCGGCTCCGACTACCGCGGCGACCCGGCGGCCGCCCTGCTCGAAGTCCTCGACCCGGCGCAGAACCACACCTTCCGCGACCACTACCTGGAGGTCGAGCTCGACCTCTCCGACGTGGTCTTCCTCGCCACCGCCAACGTGCTGGAGGCCATCCCCGAGCCGCTGCTCGACCGGATGGAGCTGGTCCGCCTGGACGGCTACACCGAGGACGAGAAGGTCGTCATCGCCCGCGACCACCTGCTGCCCCGCCAGCTGGAGAAGGCCGGCCTCAAGGCCGACGAGGTGGCCGTCGACGAGGGTGCGCTGCGCCTGCTCGCCGGTGAGTACACCCGCGAGGCCGGCGTCCGGAACCTGGAGCGGTCGATCGCCCGCATCCTGCGGAAGGTCGCCGCCCAGAGCGAGCTCGGCGAGCGCGAGCTGCCCGCCGCGATCGGCGCCGACGACCTGCGCGGCCTGATCGGGCGGCCGCACCACACCCCCGAGTCCGCCCAGGAGCCCGCCGAGCGGCGCACCGCCGTCCCCGGCGTCGCCACCGGCCTCGCCGTCACCGGCGCGGGCGGCGACGTCCTCTACATCGAGGCCTCGCTCGCCGACGCCGAGACCGGCTCCACCGGCCTCACCCTGACCGGGCAGCTCGGCGACGTGATGAAGGAGTCCGCGCACATCGCGCTCTCCTACCTCCGCTCGCGCGGCGCCGAGCTCGAACTGCCCGTCACCGGGCTGCGGGACCGCGGCATCCACCTGCACGTCCCGGCGGGCGCCGTCCCCAAGGACGGGCCCAGCGCCGGCATCACCATGACCACCGCGCTCGCCTCGCTGCTCTCCGGGCGCAAGGTGCGGACGGACGTGGCGATGACCGGGGAGGTGTCGCTGACCGGGCGGGTGCTGCCCATCGGCGGGGTGAAGCAGAAGCTGCTCGCCGCCGACCGGGCCGGGGTCACCACGGTGATCATCCCGCGGCGCAACGAGGCCGACCTGGACGACGTGCCGGCCGAGGTGCTGGATCGGCTCACCGTGCACGCCGTCGCCGACGTCCGCGAGGTCCTGAAGCTGGCCCTCGAACCGGCGGAGGTCCTGGTGGCTGCCTGAGCCGACAGGTCGGGGCGACGACAGCAGGGGCGCGGGAACTGCGCGCGGCGGAAGGCACAGGCCGGTGCCTCCCGCCGCGCGCAGTTCCCCGTGCCCCTGTGGGCCTGCGCGTCCGAGGCGTTACCCCGTGCGGACGTGGTGAGTACGCGGCGGAAACCCCGGCGTGCGACACTGCCGAAATGCCGTCCCCTACGCAACGGGCCCTGTCCCGAGTCCCGGAGCGGTACCGGCCGTTCCTGGTGCAGCACCGCAAGCTGGTGAAGTTCCTGCTGGTGGGTGGGACCTGCTTCGTGCTGACCACGGCGATCGACCTGGGCCTGAAGTTCACCGTGCTGCAGCACAAGCCGGTGGTGGCGCTCACCATCGCGACGGTGATCGCCACCGTCGTCTCCTACGTGCTCAACCGCCAGTGGTCGTTCCGGGCGAACGGCCGGCAGCGCGAGGCGATCCTCTTCTTCGTGGTCAGTGCGTTCGCGGTGGTGGTCAACGACCTGCCGCTGGTGTTCTCCCGCTACGTGCTGGACTTCCGGGAGCCGGACGTCTCCCCACTGGGCCAGGAGATCGCCGACTTCGTCAGCGGCATGCTCGTCGGCACCTTCCTGGCGATGCTGTTCCGCTTCTGGGCGATGAACCGCTGGGTCTTCACCCGCAGCAGGCTCCAGCCGCCCGCCGAGGACCTCGAACCCGAGCGGGTCTGAGCGCCCCCGGCGGACGGCCGGTGCGGTGCAGCGCTCAGCGGGCGCCGAGCAGGTGCTCCATCGCGAGCTGGTCGAGCTGCTCGAAGGCCATGCCGCGGGCGGCGGCCGCATCCACGTCGAAGTCCTCGAACGCGGCGCGGTCGGCGAGCAGCGCGCCGAGGCCGTCCTCGGCGGTCGGCCGGGCGAGCTCGTCCAGACGGGCCGCCCGCAGGGCCTCCTGGACGGCCGGGTCGGCCCGGAACGCCAGCGCCCGCTCCTTGAGCAGCAGGTAGTTGTTCATGCAGGCGGCGGCCGAGGCCCACACGCCCGCGAAGTCCTCGGTGCGCGGCGGCTTGAAGTCGAAGTGCCTGGGGCCCTCGTAGCCCGCCGACTCCAGCAGGTCCACCAGCCAGAACGCGCTGCGCAGGTCGCCGGCGCCGAAGCGCAGGTCCTGGTCGTACTTGATGCCGGACTGGCCGTTCAGGTCGATGTGGAAGAGCTTGCCGTGCCACAGCGCCTGGGCGATGCCGTGGGCGAAGTTCAGCCCGGCCATCTGCTCGTGGCCGACCTCCGGGTTGAGGCCGACCCGCTCGGGCCGCTCCAGGGTCTGGATGAAGGCGAGGGCGTGGCCGACGGTCGGCAGCAGGATGTCGCCGCGGGGCTCGTTCGGCTTGGGCTCGATGGCGAAGCGCAGGTCGTAGCCCTGCTGCTCGACGTACTCGCCGAGCAGGTCGAAGGCCTCCTTCAGGCGGTCCAGCGCGACCCGGACGTCCTTGGCGGCACCGTGCTCGGAGCCCTCGCGGCCGCCCCAGGCGACGTAGGTGGTGGCGCCGAGCTCCGCCGCCAGGTCGATGTTGCGGACGGTCTTGCGCAGCGCGTACCGGCGGACGTCGCGGTCGTTGGCGGTGAAGGCGCCGTCCTTGAAGACCGGGTGGGTGAAGAGGTTGGTGGTGGCCATCGGGACCTTCATGCCGGTGGCGTCCAGGGCGGTGCGGAAGCGCTTGACGATCGCGTCGCGCTCGGCGTCCGAGGATCCGAACGGGATCAGGTCGTCGTCGTGGAAGGTCACGCCGTGGGCGCCGAGCTCGGCCAGCCGGTGGACGGTCTCGACCGGGTCGAGGGCCGGGCGGGTGGCGTCGCCGAACGGGTCGCGGCCCTGCCAGCCGACGGTCCACAGGCCGAAGGTGAACTTGTCCGCGGGGGTGGGGGAGGGCATCTCGGTGCTCCAGGGGTCTATTCGTCAGGGCAGAAAACAAACTAATATCCCGAGGCACGGAAGGGAAGGCCCGACGCGGCGGACGGAGAGGAAGACATGGCAGGGATCGTCATCGGAGTGGACAGCTCCACCCAGTCCACCAAGGCCCTCGCGGTGGACACGGCCACCGGCGAGGTGCTCGGCGAGGGCCGCGCGGCCCACACCGTCACCGGTACCGGCGGCGCCCGCGAGAGCGACCCGCGGCAGTGGTGGCAGGCGCTGCAGGACGCGATCGCCGCGACCGGCTGCGCCGAACGCGCCGAGGCGGTCTCGATCGGCGGCCAGCAGCACGGCCTGGTCGCCCTCGACGCCGACGGCGCACCCGTCCACCCCGCGCTGCTCTGGAACGACACCCGCTCCGCCGGACAGGCCGCCGTCCTCGTCGACAAGCTCGGCCGGGAGGCCTGGGCCCGCCGCACCGGCAGCGTCCCCAACGCCTCCTTCACCGTCTCCAAGTGGGCCTGGCTGCGCGACCGCGGCCTCACCGACCGGGTCGCCGCCGTCCGCCTGCCGCACGAGTACCTGACCGAGCAGCTCACCGGCCGGCCCGCCGCCGAGCGCAGCGACGCCTCCGGCACCGGCTGGTGGGGCGAGCACGGCTGGGACCGCGACATCCTCGACCTCGTCGGCCTGGACGAGGCCCTGCTCCCGCCGCTCGCCGAACCCGGCACCGCGGCCGGCGAGACCCGCGGCTCCTTCGGCGGGCTGCGGCCCGGCATCCCGGTCGCCCTCGGTGCGGGCGACAACGCGGCCGCCGCCCTCGGGCTCGGCCTCGGCGGCGGCACCGGCGCCGCGTACGGGCAGCCAGCCCTCTCGCTCGGCACCTCCGGCACCGTCTACGCCGTCACCCGCGGCCGGCCCGCCGACCCCAGCGGCACGGTGGCCGGCTTCGCCGCCGCCCACGGCGACTGGCTGCCGCTGGCCTGCACCCTCAACTGCACCCTCGCCGTCGACCGGATCGCCACCCTGCTCGGCCTCGACCGGCAGGCCGTCGAACCCGGCGGCGAGGCCGTCGTCCTGCCCTTCCTGGACGGCGAGCGCACCCCCGCACTCCCGCACGCCTCCGGCCTGGTCCACGGCCTGCGGCACGACACCACCCCCGGCCAGCTGCTCCAGGCCGCCTACGACGGCGCCGCCTACGCTCTGCTCGCCGCCCTGGACCTGGTGCTCGACGCCGGCGGCGAGGCCGCGGGCGACGCACCGCTGCTGCTGATCGGCGGCGGGGCCCGCGGCCGGGCCTGGCAGGACACCGTGCGGCGGCTCTCCGGCCGGGCCGTCCAGGTGCCCGCCGCCGGCGAACTCGTCGCCCTCGGCGCCGCCGCCCAGGCCGCCGCCCTGCTCACCGGCGAGCACCCCGCCGGGATCGCCCGCCGCTGGGGCACTGCCGCGGGACCGGTGCTCGACCCGGTCGAGCGGGACGGCGCGGCCACCGCCCGGATCGCCGCCGTCCTCGCCGCCGGGGCGCCACTGCTCGGCGCCGACCACCAGGGCTGACCCGGCTGCGGACGGCATACGGGTCCGTCCGAGAGTGCCGCGGTGGCGCCGTCGGCAGGCGCGGATACCCTGCAACCGGTCGACCGGGTGTTCGGCCGTCGAACGAGAGGTGACGAGGCGATGCGGGAGACGGAGGCGAGACGGGCCCGGCCCGCGAGCCAGCAGGGCATGAGGAGGGCCAACCTGGCCCTCGTACTGGGCGAGTTCGCGGCCGGCCCGCGCTCCCGCGCCGAGGTCGCCGCCACCACCGGCCTCACCCGGGCGGCGGTCTCCTCCCTGGTCGACGAACTCGCCGCCGCCGGCCTGGTCTCCGAATGCGGGCCCGCCGTGCCCAGCGGCCGCGTCGGCCGGCCCGGCACCGCCATGGCACTCGACCCGGAGGGCCCGGCCGGCCTCGGCGGCGAGATCGGCGTCGAACACCTGGCGGCCTGCGTCGTCGACCTGCGCGGCGAGGTCCGCGGCTGGCTGCGCCAGGACGTCGCCAACCGCGGCCGCCCGGCCGAGGACGTCCTGCGCGACCTCGCCGTCCTGCTGCGGGAGGTCGCCGACTCCTGCGGACTGACCCCCGCCGGCCTTGCCGTCGCCGTGCCCGGTCTGGTCGGCTCGGCCGAAGGCGTCGTCGAGCGCGCCCCCAACCTGGGCTGGTCCGACGTGCCGCTCGCCGCCGCACTCCGGCGCGCCCTGCGCGAGGCCGACGCCGACACCCTCGCCGCCCTGCCCGTCGAGGTCGACAACGAGGCCAACCTCGGAGGCCTCGCCGAACTCTGGCTCGGCGACGGCCCCGACGACTTCCTCCACCTCTCCGCCGAGGCCGGCATCGGCGCCGCCCTCGTGATCGACGGCCGCCTGCTGCGGGGCGCCCGCGGCTACGCCGGCGAACTCGGCCACGTCCCCGTCCACCCCGACGGACCCCACTGCCCCTGCGGCGCCCGCGGCTGCCTGGAGCAGTACGCCGGAGAGGCCGCCGTACTGCGGGCCGCCGGCCTCGCCGACGCCGGCGGCGACTGGGTGGCCCTGCTCGCCCGCCGCGCGGCCGACGGCGACCCCGCCGTGCGGGCCGCACTGGCGGCGGCCGGCTCCGCGCTCGGCGTCGCCGCGGCCGGGGCGGTCAACCTGCTCGACCCCGCGGCGCTGGTCCTCGGCGGCGGCTACGCCGAACTCGCCGAGTGGCTGGTGCCCGCGATGCGGGCCGAACTGGCCGGCCGGGTCACCGTCCGCACCTGGCAGGACGACTGGCTGTCCGTCTCCACCCTGGGCCGCCGCGGCCCCCTGCTCGGCGCCGCCATCGGCGTCGTCCGCGCGGTCGTCGCCGACCCTGGCCGCTTCGCCGCCGCCGAAGCCTGACGCAGGGCCGGGAGCCGCGGCTTCCACCTGATGGTTTTCCGTGGCACTAGGGGGTTGCTCCCGTCGGGGCGTCGACGACGCGGTCGGTGGCCAGGAGCGTGACGGCGACGCCGGTGACGGCCCAGGCGGCGAGGACGAGGAGGGGCGGGGTGAGGGCGGTGCCGCCGAGGTAGGCGATGGAGCGGGCGGCGTCGGTGCCGGCGCCGTTCGGGATCCAGGATCCGATCGCCCGCCAGAAGGGCGGCAGCAGCGGCGGCGGGCGGACCCCGCCCGCACTCGGGTTTCCGAGGACCACGAAGACCAGTACGGCGATGCCGATCCCGACCACCCCGAACAGGCACTGCATGGCCATGGTGAAGGCCCCGACCGCGAAGACCACCAGGGCGCCGAGTCCCCAGAGGGGCAGGACCGGGCCGGGCAGGGCGTCCAGGACCGGGCCGGTGATCAGTGCGCCGCCGAGGCCGGCCGCGACGGAGTAGAGGAAGAGCGTGCCGAGCCGCAGCAGGGCCCGGTCGGTGTCGGCGGGCTTGGAGCCGGCGCTGATGCCGAGGATCGAGGCCACCAGATAGCCGCCGACGCACCAGCCGACCACCAGGTAGAAGGAGGAGAGGCCCTCGGCGTCGCCGGGGGCGAGCGGGACGACGTCCTCGGTGCCGAGGGTCCGCTGCCGGGCGGACTCCAGCGGGCCGACGATCCGTTCGGCGGCGGTCGCCGCGGCGGGCCCGCGGGCGGTGGCCACCAGCAGGGTGTCCCGGGTGCCGGCGGGGTCGACCAGCCAGGCGGCGTACACCTTCTGGTCCTTGATCAGCCGGACGGCGCTCTCCCGGTCCGGTGCGGTGCCGGACCGGACGGCCTCGTCCGGGACGGCATGCAGGGCCGAGGTGGCCTCCAGGACGGACTGGGCGGGGCCGACCACCGCGATGGAGAGCCGATGGGGGGTCGGGTCGTGGAGGGCGCCGACGTAACCGGCGGTGAAGCCGAGTTGGAGCAGGAGCACCCCGAGCACGAGCAGGAAGGCGCGCGGGGTGACCGCGTCCTCGACCTCGGCGAGGAATCCGGGGCGCGGGCCGGGCATCGACCGCCTCCTTGGCGCGAGGGGCAAAAGGTGCGAAACAGATGCTTCATAACATGAAGCAGTTGTCCGGGAGTGGAGGCACGGGCTGCGGGATACTGACGCCATGAGTGACCAGGAGTCGGCCGACCGGGCGTTCCGCGCCGTCGAGCGGGAGGTGGCGCTGCTCTTCCGGCGGGGGCGGGCGCGCTCCGCGGAGATGGCGCGGCGGGTGCATCCGGAGCTGGAGGGTGCGGCGTACGCGATGCTCGCGTACGTGGAGGAGTCCGGCCGGGTGCGGCTGACCGACATCGGGCTGCACTTCGGCATCGGCAAGGCCTCGATCAGCCGGCAGGTGAAGCACCTGGAGGAGCTGGGGCTGGTCCGCCGCGAGGTCGACCCGCTGGACCGGCGTTCCTCGCTGGTGTCGCTCACCGGGGACGGCGCCGCGCGCTACCTGCGGGCCCGGGACGCCCGGATGGGCCGCTTCCGCGAGCTGATGGCCGCCTGGGACGAGGAGGACGTGGTGCGCTTCGCCGAGTTGCTGGGTCGCTTCAACGATCTGGCGGCGGAGTCCATGCGCCCTGCGGAGTCCGCCCCGGCCTGACCGGTCCTTCGGATGCGCACCGGCCCGGCTCCCCTTGAGGGGGCCGGGCTTTACTTGCGCTTGAAGAAAGTTGCCCTACTCAACCATTCGCCTTACGGTTGCCGAAGGCAACGAAATTTCACGGCGAAGGACCTCCATGACACCGACGACACCCATGACGCACCGACAAGTCCTGGAAGCGCTGTCAGGCCTGCTCCTGGGCCTGTTCGTGGCCGTGCTCTCCTCGACCGTCGTCTCCAACGCCCTGCCCACGATCCTCACCGACCTGCACGGCGGCGAGTCCGCCTACACCTGGGTGATCACCGCCACCCTGCTCTCGCTCACCGCCTCCACGCCGATCTGGGGCAAGCTCTCCGACCTGGTCAGCAAGAAGCTGCTGGTCCAGATCGCCCTGGTGATCTACATCCTGTCCTCGGCACTGGCCGGGCTCTCCCAGAACACCGGCCAGCTGATCGCCTGCCGCGTCCTGCAGGGCATCGGCGCCGGCGGCGTCACCGCGCTCGCCCAGATCTGCCTGGCCGCGATGGTCCCCCCGCGCGAGCGCGGCCGCTACAGCGGCTACTTCGGCGCGGTCTTCGCCCTCGCCACCATCGGCGGCCCGCTGATCGGCGGCGTCATCGTCGACACCGACTGGCTCGGCTGGCGCTGGTGCTTCTACGTCGGCATCCCGTTCTCGCTGCTGGCGATCGCGGTGCTGCAGCGCACCCTGCGGCTGCCGGTCGCCCCGCGGCGCAAGGCCCGCATCGACTACCTCGGCGCGCTGCTGGTCACCGCCGCGGCCAGCCTGCTGATGATCTGGGTCAGCCTGGCGGGCAAGAACTACGACTGGTTCTCCTGGCAGACCGCCGCCATGCTGGCCGGCACCGCCGCGCTCGCCGTGCTGTTCGTCGCCGCCGAGCGCCGCGCCGCAGAGCCGGTCATCCCGCTCCACCTGTTCCGGCACCGTACGGTGACCCTCTCGGCGATCGCCAGCGTCCTGGTCGGCGTCGGCATGTACGGCGCCACGACCTTCCTCAGCCAGTACTTCCAGCTGGCCAAGGAGAAGTCGCCGACGGTGGCGGGCCTGCTCACCCTGCCGATGATCCTCGGTCTCGCCGTCTCCTCCACCGTCGCCGGCAAGCTGATCACCCGCTACGGCCGCTGGAAGGGCTACCTGGTCGCCGGCACCCTGCTGCTCACCGTCGGCTTCGGCCTGCTCGGCACGGCGCGCGCCGACACCCCGTACGGCCTGCTCGCGCTGTACATGGGGGTGGCCGGCGTCGGCCTCGGCCTGACCATGCAGAACCTCGTCCTCGCCGTGCAGAACACCGTGCCGCGGGAGGAACTGGGCTCGGCCAGCTCGGTGGTCACCTTCTTCCGCACCATGGGCGGTGCGGTGGGTGTCGCCGCGCTGGGCGCCCTGATGGCCGACCGGGTGGCCCGCTACCTCGCGGAGAACCTCGCCCGGGCCGGCGTGCACCCGACCGGTTCGGCCCTCGGCGGCGGCGAGATCCCCGACCTGCACCGGCTGCCCGCACCGGTCGTCCCGCTGGTCACGGACGCCTTCGGGCACGGCGTCGGCGTGGTCTTCCTGATGGCGGCGCCGTTCGCGCTGCTGGCCTTCCTGGTGGTGCTGTTCATCCGCGAGATCCCGCTGCGGACCACCATGGACGCCCCCGCCGGGCGCACCCTCCAGCTCGTCGAGGACTGAACCGGCCGGCACGGGCAATGCGGAAGGGCCCGCGAGGTGTGTACCTCGCGGGCCCTTCGTCCGTGCGTGCGGCTCAGCGGCCGGCGATCAGGGTGATCCCGTAGAAGACCACCGAGGCGCAGATGCTGAAGCTCAGTGCGGCGCCGGCCAGGGCCAGGTTGCCGCTGCCGGCACCCGGGATTCCGGACCGGACGGCCTCCTGGGCGGCCTCGCGGCGCGACAGCGCCAGGATGCCGAGGGAGAAGGCCGCGACCACCGCGACGGTGATGGCGAAGCTGAGGCCCGCGGTCTGCGCGAGGGCGTCCCACTTGATGTGCATGGTTTCCCGTCCTCTCTGAGTGGTCGGCCGGTCAGGCCGCGACGGTGGTGGTGGCGGGGGTCGGGACGGCGGTGGCCGGCACCTCGACCTCCTGGACGTCGTTCACGTTGCCGGCGTGGACCGGCTGGCGGCGCGAGATGAACCACATGGCGGCGGAGCCGGAGACCAGCGCGGTGCCGACCAGCGCCACGCCCCACGAGCCCTGGTCCGCGACGAAGGCGGCGATGCCGGCCACCGTGGCGGCGGCGGGCAGGGTCAGGCCCCAGGTGTAGACCATGCGGCGCACCAGGCTCCAGCGCAGCTCGCGCTTCGGGCCGCCGAGGCCGGCGCCCATGATGCCGCCGGAGCAGACCTGGGTGGTGGAGAGGCCGAAGCCCATGTGGGTCGAGGTGAGGATGACCGTGGCGGCGGCTGTCTCGGTGGCCAGGCCCTGGCGGGGGCGGATCTCGGTCAGGCCGTTGCCCATCGAGCGGATGATGCGCCAGCCGCCCATGTAGGTGCCGAGCGCGATCGCCGCACCGGCGCTGACGATGACCCAGGTCGGGGGCAGCGCGCCGGGCTTGAGGGCGCCGACGGAGACCAGGGTCAGGGTGATGATGCCCATGGTCTTCTGCGCGTCGTTGGTGCCGTGCGCCAGGGAGATCAGCGAGGAGGTGAACATCTGGCCGCGCCGGAAGCCCTTCTCGGTGGTCTCCTCGCGGCCGCCGCGGGTGATCATGTAGGCGAGCTTGGTGGCGCCCCAGGCGGCCAGGCCGGCCACCAGCGGGGAGGCCACGGCCGGGATGAGGATCTTGGTGGCGACGACGTCGAAGTTGACGCCGTTCAGGCCGACGCCGACGACCGTGGCGCCGATCAGGCCGCCGTACAGCGCGTGCGAGGAGCTGGAGGGCAGGCCGCGCAGCCAGGTGAGCAGGTTCCAGAGGATCGCTCCGACCAGGGCGGCGAAGATGATCGACGGATGGAGGCCGGCCTTCTCGTTGACGATGCCGCCGGAGATGGTGGTGGCCACCTTCACGGAGAGGAAGGCTCCGGCGAAGTTGAGGACTGCGGCGATGGTGACCGCGACCTTGGGCTTGAGGGCTCCCGTCGCGATGGAGGTGGCCATCGCGTTGGCGGTGTCGTGGAAGCCGTTGGTGAAGTCGAAGGCGAGCGCCGTGATGATCACAACGGCCACCAGGAACGTGATGTGTTCCATAACCAAACAATCGTCGTAGTTGTCGGACTGACGCTGCTGTCAGGCGTGACCGTAGGGATCCCGGGTGAACGGAAGATGAACAGGGTCGGGATTCGTGGTTCCGATGGTGGCGAGGGGGTTGCGCAGAAGTTGTGAAAGCGTGGAAACGGCGCCTCTGTGCGGCGGTTGTGTCCGGTTGGGTCCGCCTTGGTGGGGGTTTGTTGAGACTTGCCTCACACTCCGTCGGCTTGCGCTGTGAGGGCCCTCGTGAGGACTGGCTGAGAATTCACCGGCCGGACCACGGGCCCCCTGCCGTTACCGCACGGTCACATGGCAGGATTCGGGGGAGAGATCACCGGGTGGCAGGCCCGGACGGCGCTGGACTGGGGGAGGGCGGCCGATGACGGCTGGGCAGCGTACGGAGAACGGCGTCCGGCCGTGGGTTCGGGCCGCGATGCGCTGCGGCGCGGTACTCGCGGCAGCGGCGCTCTCCCTGCCGATGGCCACGGCCGCGTACGCCGCGCCGACGCCGACGCCGACCTTCACGGTGGCCGCCGGCGCGGACCCGCTGGCCGACGCCAAGATCACCCTCGGGCCCATGCTCGACCGGCTGCACCAGCTCTACCAGGAGGCCGAGGCCGCCACCGAGCAGTACAACGCCGCCGTCGCCCGGCAGGCCGCGCAGCAGCAGCAGGTCGCCGACCTCCGCGCCAAGGTCGCGTCCCAGCAGGCCGCGGTGAACGCCGGCGTGGACATCGCCGCCCAGCTCGCCGCCGCCCAGTACCGCAACGGCCGGGCCTCCGACCTCGCCGACCTGATGCTCGCCGAGAACCCCTACCAGGCCGTGGTGATCGCCCAGCTGCTCGACGCGGCCGGCCGCTCCCAGAAGGCCTTCCTGGACCGCCTCAAGTCGGACCGCGCCACCCTGGTCGAGCTGCAGACCCAGGCCGAGCAGGCGCTCGTCCAGGCCACCGCGCTCGCCACCCAGCAGGAGACCGCCAAGACCGACGTCGCCAAGCGCCTCACCGCCGTCGAGGACATGGTCGGCTCGCTCACCGGCGCCCAGCGCAGCGAACTGGAGGAGCTGGAGCGCCGCCAGGCCGACGAGGCCCAGCTCGCCTTCCTCGCCTCCGGTGCCCTCGGCAAGGGCGAGCGCACCCCGTCCGAGGCCGGCCGGAAGGCCGTCGCCTGGGCGCTCAAGCAGCTCGGCAAGGACTACGTCTGGGGCGGCGCCGGCCCGGACGTCTTCGACTGCTCCGGCCTCACCTCGCAGGCCTGGCTGCACGCCGGCCGGCCGATCCCGCGGACCAGCCAGGAGCAGTGGGCCCAGCTCAAGCACGTCCCGCTGAACCAGCTCCGCCCCGGCGACCTGGTGGTCTACTACGGCGGCGCGACCCACATCGGCATGTACATCGGCGGCGGCCTCGTCGTGCAGGCCCCGCGGACCGGTGACGTGGTCAAGATCTCCAAGGTCGGCGCCATGCCGATCCTCGGCGCCGTCCGCCCCGACCCGGACTCGGGCGCCGACGACAAGGGCGGCGAGTGGAAGGTGCCGCAGGTCACCGTCGCCCCGCCGCGGATCGCCCCGTCCAAGCCGACCACCGTCCCGCCGCGGCCCACCCAGCCCACCCCGAGCAAGCCCACCACACCGACCACCGGCACCGGCACGCCCACGGGTTCCGGCACGCCCACCGGCTCCGGCACCCCCACCGGTTCGGGCACCCCGAGCGGCTCCGGCACCCCCAGCGGCAGCAGCACCCCGTCCGCCACCGCGTCCGCGACCGAGGCCGCTTCGCGTTCCGCCTCCGCCACCCCGAGCGCTCAGTAGGGAACGGAACCGCGAGCGGCGGGAGGCCACGGACCGTGGCCTCCCGCCGCTCGAGGTTCTCCCCCGGCCTTCGGCCGGGAGGTGCCCTCACGCGCCCTCGAGGCGCTAGGAGCTGTCTTCAAAGGTGCTTGGGTGGTCACTTCAGGGGCGCGGGGAACTGCGCAATCCGGGGGTGGGTATCACGGCAGCATGGGCCAAGCCGTGATTTGTACGGTGGGCCCGCATCCGAATTGCGCGGTTCTCCCCCGGCCTTCGGCCGGGAGGTGCCCTCACGCGCCCCTGAGGCGCTAGCCGACCGGCGCTCCGGTGTCGGGCTCGAAGCGGATCACCACGGCCTTGGAGGTCGGGGTGTTGCTGATCTCGGCGGTGGAGTCCAGCGGCACCAGCACATTGGTCTCCGGGTAGTACGCGGCCGCGCCGCCCCGGGCCACCGGGTAGTGCACCACGCGGAAGTGCGGGGCGCGCCGCTCCACGCCGTCCTTCCACTCGCTCACCAGGTCGACGTACAGACCGTCGGGCAGGCCCAGTTGCTCGGCGTCGGACGGGTTCACCAGCACCACGCGGCGGCCGCCGGTGATGCCGCGGTAGCGGTCGTCCAGGCCGTAGATCGTGGTGTTGTACTGGTCGTGCGAGCGCAGCGTCTGCAGCAGCAGCCGGCCCTCGGGGACCTCGGGGGCGGTGAGCGGGTTGACGGTGAAGTTGGCCTTCCCCGTCGCGGTCGGGAAGGTGCGGCTGTCGCGCGGCCCGTGCGGCAGGGCGAACCCGCCGGGGCGCCGGACCTTCTCGTTGAAGTCGTCGAAGCCGGGCACCACGCGGGAGATCCGGTCCCGGACGGCGTCGTACGAGACCGCGAACTCCTCCCAGGGCGTCGGGTCCTCGGGGCCGAGTGCGGCCCGGGCCAGCCGGCAGACGATCGCCACCTCGGAGAGCAGGGTGTCGGACGGCGGCCGCAGCCCACCGCGCGAGGAGTGCACCATGCCCATCGAGTCCTCGACGGAGACGAACTGTGCGCCGGCCTCCGTCCAGTCCCGGTCGGTGCGGCCCAGCGTCGGCAGGATCAGTGCGCGGGCACCGGTCACCACGTGCGAGCGGTTGAGCTTGGTGGAGACGTGCACGGTGAGCCGGCAGCGGCGCATCGCCGCCTCGGTGACCTCGGTGTCCGGGGTCGCGGAGACGAAGTTGCCGCCCATTGCGAAGAACACCTTCACCCGGCCGTCGCGCATCCCGCGGATGGTGTCCACCGAGTCCAGGCCGTGCTTGCGCGGCGGCTCGAAGTCGAACTCCTTGCCCAGGGCGTCCAGGAAGGCGGCGCCGGGCCGCTCGAAGATGCCCATCGTCCGGTCGCCCTGCACATTGCTGTGCCCGCGGACGGGGCACACGCCCGCGCCCGGACGGCCCACGTTGCCGCGCAGCAGAAGGAAGTTGACGACCTCGCGGATGGTCGGCACGGCGTGCCTGTGCTGGGTGAGGCCCATCGCCCAGCAGACGATGACCTTCTCCGAGGCCAGCACCAGCCGGGCCAGTTCCTCGATCTGCTCCCAGGGCAGGCCGGTCGCGGCCAGCACCTCGGCGCGGTCGGTGGCGGCCGCCTCCGCCGCGAACTCCTCGAAGCCGTAGCAGTGTTCGGCGATGAACGCCTCGTCCGTGCCGCCGTCCGCGGCCAGGATCAGCTGGTTGAGCGCGCGGAACAGCGCCAGGTCGCCGCCGAGCCTGATCTGCAGGAAGAGGTCGGTGAGCTTGGTGCCGTTCGCAGCCAGACCGCGGGCGTTCTGCGGGTTCTTGAACCGCTCCAGGCCCGCCTCCGGCAGCGGGTTGACCGAGACGATCGTCGCTCCGGCCCGCTTGGCCCGCTCCAGCGCGGACAGCATCCGCGGGTGGTTGGTGCCCGGGTTCTGCCCGGCCACGATGATCAGGTCGGCCTGGTACAGGTCCTTCAGCGAGACGCTGCCCTTGCCCACGCCGAGCGTCTCGGTGAGTGCCGAACCCGACGACTCGTGGCACATGTTGGAGCAGTCCGGCAGGTTGTTGGTGCCGAGCCGGCGGGCGAACAACTGGTACGCGAACGCCGCCTCGTTGCTGGTGCGGCCCGAGGTGTAGAAGGCGGCGCCGTCCGGGGTGTCCAGCGCCCGCAGCTCCTCGGCGACGATCTCGAAGGCGCGCTCCCAGGACACCGGGACGTACCGGTCGGATCCCTCGTCGAGCAGCATCGGCTCGGTCAGCCGGCCCTGCTGGCCGAGCCAGTAGCCGGAGCGCTGCGCCAGCTCGGAGACCGGGTGCGCGGCGAAGAAGTCGGCGGTGATGCGGCGCTCGGTGGCCTCCTCGGCGACCGCCTTGGCGCCGTTCTCGCAGAACTCGGCGGTGTGCGTCTTCCCGGGCTCGGGCCAGGCGCAGCCGGGGCAGTCGAAGCCGTCCGGCTGGTTCACCTTGCGCAGCACGGCCAGCGTGCGGCGCGCGCTCATCTGCTCGCCGGCCATCCTCAGGCTGTGCAGCACGGCCGGGACGCCGGCTGCCGCGTGCTGCGGCGCGGACACGCGCGGCGCGTCCTGCACCGGATCGCTCTGCGGGGCCTGCTTGGCCATGACGGGAACCTCCTCCACCTGGGCACGGGCGTCGTTGCCGCGGCCCTCGTCCATCCTTGCACTGCCGCGGCCCTGGGGGACCGGGGCGGTCCCGGACAGTGGGAGGATGGCCCGCGCCCACCGTCGACGACTTGCAGCGAACGAGGTCCGAGGATGCCGCCCATCGAGGAGCCCGCCGGCCGGTTCGGCCCGGTGATCGAGCCCGCCGCCCCCGCCGTCCCGCCGCAGGCACCCGCGGCGGCCGCGCCGCCGGCGCCCGCGGACGCAGATGCGGCGCAGGACTATCCGCTGCCCGCCCCCGCCGCGCCGCCCGTGCCCGGGCTGTCCAAGGCCGCCCCGGAGCCGCCGCGGGACGCCGTGCCGAGGGATGCGGTGCCGCAGGGCGCCGTGCCGCCCGTACCTGTACCGCCGGCCCCGGCCGCGGCCCCGCCCGTGGCTGCTCCGGCCGCCCCGCCCGTGGCTGCGCCGGCGCCGTCCGCGGACACCCCGCCCGCCGTGAGGGAACTGCTCGTCCGGCTGCGCGAGCGCGCCGAGGAGGCCCCCACGCCCGACGGTGCCGTCCACCTGCTGGAGTCGGTCGCCCGGGAGATGACGTCCCTGCTCGGCCGGTACGACCGGGACACCCTCGCCGCCTGGCGGCAGCTCGGCAGCCACCGCGGGGCCGCCGGCGACCCGGCCGGGGCCGTCCACCTGCTGGGCCAGGTCGCCGCGGACGCCGCGCAGGCCCTCGGCCCGGCCGACCCGGACACCCTGCAGATCCGGCTGGAGCACGCCCGGGCGCTCGGCGACGGGGGCGACCCGTACGGCGCCGTGCACCTGCTGCGCGAGGTCCAGCCGGCCATGGTGCAGGCGCTCGGCCCGTACGACGCCCGGTCGCTGGCCGCCCAGGCCCGGCTCGCCCACGCCGTCGCGCTCACCGGCGACGTGGTCTCGGCGGTCGGCATGCACCTGGAGCTGATCCCGGTGATCCGGCAGTACCTCGGCCCGGGGCACCCGCTGGTCGGCGAGGCCCGCTGCGGGCTGGGCCGGCTGGTGCCGCAGTGGCGGCGGATGTTCGGCGGCGGCGGGCTGCCGCCGGAGGCCGCGGTGGCGATGGTGCACCGGCTGCTGGTCTGGGACTTCGACTCCGACCGGGAGGCGGACGCCTATCTCACCGAGTTGGAGCGGGCCACCGGTCACCGCAGCCTGGCCGGCCGGCTGGCCGCCGTGCCCGAGGAGATGACGGCCGAACAGGCCACCGCGCTGATGCTCGGCCCGGCCTGATCCCGGCGGGTGCATCCCGCGCGGCTGCGGTCAGTGGCCGTGCGGGATGCGCTCCAGGATGCCGCCCGCGAACACGTCGTACAGCGGCAGGCTCTCCAGGTGGACGTAGCCGATGTGGCAGTCGCAGACCGGCAGCGGGCAGGGGCGGGGCAGCAACTGGGCCCGGTAGGAGCCGTCGTAGAGGTTGCCGAGCGGCGGTCGGACGAAGTGGCAGCGGCGCACCGTGCCGTCGCCGTCCACCGAGACCACCGACTCGCCCGTCCGGCAGGGGCGGCCGCCGCTCGGGTGCGGTTCGCGGCTCCAGCCGAACAGAGGGTCGACGGCCGCCCAGGCGGCGGCCTCCGCGTCGGTGTAGCTGCGGCCGTCCGCAGCGTTCACCCAGAGGTATGTGGAGGCGGGCAGTTCGGTGCGCAACTCCCGTGCTGCGTCGAGGTGTTCGGGCTCGCCGACGATGCCGATGCTGTGCCGCACGCCGAGCGCCGCCAGCTCGCGGATCTTCGCCGTGAAGCGCCCGCGGTCGACCTGCCCGGGGTGGTAGGTGATCCACAGGGCCAGGGTGTCGAGGTCGGCCTCGGCCAGCCAGCCGGTGCGGCAGCTGAGGTTGGTCTGGATCGCCACCCGGCGCACGTGCGGCAGCCGGGAGAGCTCGACCAGCGCCTGCCGGTACCAGGAGCGCACCAGGCCCTCGCCCCACGGCGTGAACAGCAGCGAGAGGGTGTCGCCGGTCTGCCCGGCCGCCCAGGCGGTGAACCGCTCCAGCGCGGCGCGGTCCGCCCGCAGCTGCTCCGGACTGTCGCGCCGCTTGGCGAACGGGCAGTACGGGCAGTCGTAGTCGCAGGAGGCCAGCGGCCCCCGGTAGAGCAGGGTGAGCTCCATCGGCGTCTCGGCCGGGCGGCGGCCCGGCAGCCCCAGGTCGGTGGTCACTTCGCCTCGTACGCGTCCATCGCGGCCTGCACCGCGGGCGAGAACAGCATCGGTCCCACCGCGTCCGAGTGGGCCAGGCCCTCGGGGGAGAGCACCAGCCGCCCGGGCGCCTCGGCCAGCCAGCCGCGGGCCTCGAAGACGGCGAGTTCGGCGGCGAAGTCCTCGGCCGGGAGCGAGCCGAAACGCCGCTCGTAGTCGTCCAGCCCGAGGCCCTCGGCCTGCAGCAGCGACTGCAGCAGGTGGCGGCGGCGCGGCTCCTCGCCGTCCATCGCCCGGCCGACCTCGGCGCGGGTGAAGTCCTCCGTGGCGACGTAGTCGTCGATGATGCCGCGCACCTCGCGGGCGTCCACCGCGTAGTCGAAGGAGTAGTGCAGGCCCGAGGTGTACGAGCGGGCGCCGCAGCCGAGCCCGACCATGCCGTCCGTCTGGCAGGCGTACTCGCCCGCGCTCGCGGTGGCCGCGCCGATCCGGCGGAACATCCGCATCGACACCTGCTCGTACCCGGAGGCCAGCAGGTGGTCGCGGCCGGCGCGGTAGAGGACCAGCCGCTGTGCGTCCCACTCCGGGGAGGGCCCGTCCTGGGCGCGCCGGCCGAGGCCGGTCAGCGGCCGGACGTACAGCGGGTAGAGGTAGAGCTCCTCCGGCCGCCAGGCGAGCGCGGCATCCAGCGAGGCCAGCCAACTGGCCCGGGTCTGGCCGTCGATGCCGTAGATGAGGTCGATGTTGAGCACCGGGATGCCCGCCGCCCGGACCCGGCCGAGCGCGGCCTCCACCGAGGCCCGCTTCTGCGGGCGGACGGCCGAGCGGGCCTCCTCGTCGAGGAAGGACTGCACGCCGAGGCTGAGCCGGGTGGTGCCGCGCTCGGCGAGCACGGCCAGCCGGTCGGCGGTCGCCGTGTCGGGGGAGGCCTCCACCGACAGGGGTATCGCCCGCAGGTCGGCGCCCATGGTCCGCTCGGCGATGTCGCAGAGCCGGGTCAGCTCGGCGGCGGTGAGGTAGGTGGGGGTGCCGCCGCCGAAGGCCGCCAGCGCGAACCGGGCGCCGTCGTCCAGCGCGCCGCGGACGGCGGCGGCCTGCCGCTCCAGCGCGTCCAGGTAGGCGGTGGTCAGCCCCTCGGGGCTGCCGATCCGGGTGAACAGGTTGCAGAACCCGCAGCGCACCTCGCAGAACGGCACGTGCAGGTAGAGCGAGAGCGCGTGCTGCGGCTCGCCCGCCCACAGCTCGCGCAGCAGCGGCCGCCCGGGCAGCGGCCGGTAGGCGGTCTTGTGCGGGTAGGCGTAGACGTACGCCCGGTACGGCGACCCGGCCGCCGCCGTGGTGGTCACCGCGGTCACCGTCCGGCCTCCGCTCCGGCTGCGGCGGTCGGTGCGGCGGGCAGCACGAAGTGCGCGTACGGGACCGTCCAGACCACCGGGTGGCCGAGCCGGTGACCGGTGTAGCCGTCCTCGCCGTAGCAGGTGCCGTGGTCGGAGCAGACGATCGCGAAGCACGGGCGGCGCCGGCTCATCGCCGCGAACAGCCGGCCGATGTGCGCGTCCACGTACTCCAGGGCGGCGGCGTGGCTCTCCCGGCTGTCGCCGTGCCCGCGGGTCGCCCCGGGCAGGTGGAACCAGTTCGGCTGGTGCAGTGCGGAGACGTTGACGAAGAGGAACAGCGGCTGCCCGGCGTGCTGTTCGGCGCAGACCTGCTCGGCCCGGGTGACCTGCGCCTCGAAGGAGGTGGGCGAGGGCACGCCCATCTCCGGCTCCCAGTGCGACTCCTGGAACATCCCCGGCAGCACCGAGCCCAGCGGGCCCTGCTTGTTGAAGAAGCCGACCCCGCCGATGCAGACCGTCCGGTACCCGGCCGCGGCCAGCGCCGAGGGCAGGTCCGGGGTGTCGAAGACCCAGGTGCGCGGCTCGGTCGTCTCCGAGCCGGCGAAACGGGCCGCGAACAGCCGCGGGTGCGGGCCGTCCGGGCTCGCCGGGGTGGGCAGGAACCCGGCCAGGATCGCCTGGTGCGCCGCGTAGGTGAAGCTGCCGGGGGTGTGCCGCTCCTCCCACCGCCCGCCGGGCAGGTGCGCGGCCAGGTGCGGGATGCGGCCGGCCGCGGCCAGCTCCTGCGCGACGTCCAGGCGCAGCGTGTCCAGGGTGACCAGCAGCAGGTCGTGGCTGCCGATCACCGCCCTCATGTCGGGGATCTGGTGGTTCATCGGGTGGGTTCCGTCCGGGTGGTGCGAGCGGGCTCCTGGTGGTGCCCGTCGTGCAGCAGGGCGGCGATCTGGGCGCCGTAGGTGTCCAGGCCATCGGCGGGGCCGCCGGGCAGGCCGGTGAGGCCGGGCAGCAGGTCGCCGAAGGCGTTGACCTCGCCGACCGCGGCCTGCCGCCAGCCGGCGGTCGGCAGCACGTCCACGCCGACCGCGGGGGAGTTCGGGAAGCAGGCGGCGGCGCGCTCGGCGGCCTCCAGCATCCGCGGCCAGGCCGGGCCCGCCGCCTCGCGGGCGAGCGCCAGGTCGCCGCGGGCGCCGCCGAGGTGAAGGTTGGTCATCGGCCGGGTGCTGGTCCGTACCACGGCGTGGGTGGCCCGGCCGGCGACCACGACCACCCGCAGGTCGGCCGCGCGGCCGTCCTGGGAGGCCTTCGGCACCCACTGCTCGACGTGCAGGCCGTCCGGGGCGAGGCGGTCCACCAGCTCGGCGGCCTGCGCCTCGGTGCGGTAGCGGCGCACCGCGAGGGAGTTGTGCAGGCCCTCCGGCGCGAGCTCGGCGGAGGAGGTCGCCTGCACCTGCCCGCGCGGACCGAACTCCAGCGCGACCACGCCGGAGGCGGAGGACCCGTGCACCGGCTTCAGGAAGACCCGGCGCATCCCGGCGGCGGCCAGCCGCTCCTTCAGCTCCGCCCAGCCGCCCGGCGGCGGCCCGCCGAGGGCGGGCGGCACCGGCACGCCGGCCGCGGCCAGCAGCCGGTGCGTCCGGCGCTTGTCGAACATCACCGCGATCTCCTCGGGGTCGCCGAGCAGACGCACCCCGGGCCGCCCGGCCAGGCCGCGCAGCGCGGCGCACACCCCGGCGTACCAGGCGGCGCCGCCCTCCACCCGGGTCGGCGCGTACCCGGCACCGAGGGCGGCGCCGCGCAGGTGCGCGTCCACCGCGTCGTCCTCGCCGGGCGAGTCGATCCGCAGCAGGGTGCCGGGCGGCAGTTCGTACCTGCCGTGCAGCACGTCAAGCCAGGGCAGGACGGCGGGTTCGGGCAGGCCCGCGGCGCGCGCGGCGGCGGCGAAGAGCGAGACGCGGCGGTGGCCGGGGTTGCCGAGGACGGTGAGCCGGACGGTCATGGGCTTACTCGGAGACCGCGACGTAGCGGTCCTCCTCGTCCTCCTCGTCCTGTGCGTCGGACAGGTCGACGGCCACCCCGGCGAGGGCCTCGGTCAGCCGCTGCTGCATGCCCTCGGAGATGTAGTGGTGCTCCAGGTCGAGGGTGGTCAGGTGGGTGAGCGGCTGGCCCTCCAGCAGGGCGGCGGCGCCCTCGTCGGTCAGCACGCCCATGCCGAGGGCCAGGTGGTCGAGCCGCGCGACCACCGGGGCCTGTGCGACGGCCGCGGCGATGTCGTCCTGGTACTCGCTGTTCTGCAGGCCGAGGGTGCGCAGCGCGGGCAGCCGGGTGCCGGCCAGCAGCGGCGCCAGGTCCTCCAGGGTGTGGTCGCCGCCGTACTCGTCGACGCCGAGCCACAGGTCGAGCTCGGCCAGCTGGGGGAAGTCGCACTCGCCGAGGGCCCGCACCACCCGGCCGGGCAGACCGCCGGTCTCGAAGCACAGCGAACGCAGCCGGTCGTGCCGGACGGGCTGCAGGCGCAGGCCGGAGCCGCCGCGCACGGTGACGTCGGTCAGCCGCGGGAAGGTCTCGAACACCGGGGTGATGTCGCACATCTGCAGCCAGGAGATCTCGCACTCCTCGTAGTTGACGTCGCCGAGGAAGAGCGCCTCCAGGGCGGGCAGCCGGTCGGCGCTGTCGACGATCAGGGCGAGCGGGCCGGCCAGCCCGTCGTAGTCGCCTGCCCACCAGGCGCCGACGACCAGGGCGCGCACCTGCGTGGTGTCGACCGCGTCGAGGAAGCGCTGCCAGGCCTCCGCGAACTCCGTCTTGCCGCCGTACCGGTAGCCGAGGCTGATCCGCCAGGCGGCCGCACCGGCGGCGGGCAGCTCCTCGCCGCGGTCGAGCGCGGGCAGCAGGTCGTGCACGGGCAGGCCGTGGAAGGTCGTGCTCATCATGGGCTCCTGTCGCTGTGTCGGTTCGGTCGCCGTCCGCGTGGGCGCGGCTATTCGGAGACGGCGACGTAGCGCCAGTTGTCGTCCCACTTCTGGGCGTCGGAGAGGTCGATCGTGACGCCGGGCAGCGCCTCGCGCAGCCGCTGCTGCATGCCCTCGGTGAGGTAGTGGTGGTGAAGGTCGAGGGTGGTCAGGTGGGTGAGCGGCTGGCCGTCCAGCAGGGCGGCGGCGCCCGCGTCGGTGAAGGCGCCCATGGACAGCGCGAGGCGGTCCAGGCGGGCGACGACCGGGGCCTGTGCGACGGCCGCGGCGATCGCGTCCTGCTGCTCGCTGTTCTGCAGGCCGAGGGCGCGCAGCGCGGGCAGTCGGTTGCCGGCCAGGAACGGCGCGAGGTCGTCCAGCGTCGCGTCGCCGCCGTAGGTGGCGACGCCCAGCCACAGCTCCAGGCTCTCCAGGGCGGGGAAGTCGCAGGCGGCGACCGCCCGGACGACACTGCCGGGCAGGCCGCCGGCCTCCAGGCGCAGCCGCCGCAGGTGCTCGTGCCGCAGCGGGGTGAGCGCCAGCCCGCCGTTGCCGTCCCAGTCCTCGCCGGCACCGCGCACGACCAGCTCCTCCAGCCGCGGGAAGGCCTCGAACACCGGGGTGATGTCGCACATCTGCAGCCAGGAGATCTCGCACTCCTCGAAGGTGATGTCACCGACGAAGAGGGAACGCAGGGCGGGAAGCTGCCCGGCCGCGTCGGTCACGGCCGCGAGCGGGCCGGTGAGCAGCTCCGGCTCCTCCTGCGACCAACTGCCGATGACGACCGTGGTCACCCGCGAGGCGTCGACGGCGCCGAGGAACTGCTCCCAGGCCTCGGCGAAGGTCTGCGCGGAGTCGTACTCCAGGCCGACCTTCCAGGCGGCGTCGGGGGCGTCGGGCAGCTCGCGGCCGTCCTCCACCGCGGCGAGGAAGTCGACGACGGGCAGCCCGCCGAACCGCTCGATGTGCTTGCTGATCGCCATGCGCTGCTCCTGGGGGATCGGTCGGCCGGGTTCTGTCTACCAGGCCGCTCCGACACCCGGGTGCGAGGGGCCGCCCGCCGACGCGCTGTCAGACCCGGGCCCTAGCTTTCCCCTCGTCGAGGCCGGCACCCCGCCGGCCCGGAGCCGGGGGAGGACCGCGTGTACCGCCAGGGTGATGTGCTGATCGTGCCGGTCGCGGAGGCCGCGGTGCCGCGGGTGGTGGCCGACCTGCCGACGTTGCCGCGGGACGCCCGCGGCCGGATGGTGCTGGCGCTGGGCGAGGTCACCGGCCACGCCCACGCGGTGGTCGGGCCCGGCACGCTGCGGCGCGAGGCGGGCCCGTTCGGCACCGCCTGGCTGCACCTGCCCGAGGGCGGCCGCGTGGTGCACGAGGAGCATGCCGCGATCCCGCTGCCCAAGGGCTGGTACCGGGTGGTGCGGCAGCGCGAGTACGTGCCGGGCGCCGTCCGCGTCGTCGCCGACTGAACAGCGCCGGGACAAGAGGGAGAGGGACCACGATGACGCAGACCCTGCAGCCTGAGGCGGCCACCGCCCGCTGGCGCTCCGCCGCGGCCGCCACCGGCCCCGCCGACCGGGCCGCGGCCGGGCAGGCGGTGCGCGCCGCCTACCGCGCCGCCGGCCTGCCCGAGCCCGACCGGGTGCTCTGGTACGACTCGCCGCTCGCGGCCGCCCGGGCGGCCCTCGCCCTGCGGGCCGAGGGCGCGCAGAGCGTCCGCGAGGCGGTGCGCACCGCCCCGTGGGAGCAGGCCCGGGCCCGGGTGCACGGGCGGCTCGGCGCCCCCGGCTGGGCCGAGCTGTGGGCGCTCACCGGCGGCGAGCTGTGGACGCAGACCCAGGCCCTCGCCGGGCGGGTCCGCGGCGCCGTCCTGGACGCACTGGCGCCCGAGGCCGACCCGGACGCCGACACCGCGGTGCGCGACGCGGCCCGCGCCGCCCGCTCGGACGTCCGGCTCGCCCTGCTCGACGCCGTCCTCGGCCAGCAGGACGCCCCCTGGCTGGCCGCCTTCGACGCGGCAGGCGAGCTGGACACGCTCGCTCCGCTGGCCGCCGTGGCCGGCCAGACCGGCTGGTGGTGGCCGTACGAGCAGGTCGCGCTGGTCGCCGAACGGCCCACCGTGCTGCACCGCGACGAGGCCGGCCGGCTCGACCGCGCCGACGGCCCCGCCCTCGCCTTCGCGGACGGCTTCGAACTGCACGCCTGGCGCGGCATGCCGGTGCCCGCCGACTTCCTCGGCGGCCTCGGCGGCCTCACCCCCGAGCGCATCCGCGACGAGGAGAACGCCGAGCTGCGCCGCGTCATGCTCGAGCACTACGGCTACGACCGCTACCTCGCCGAGTCCGGCGCCGAGCCGCTGCACCGTGACGAGACCGGTGTGCTGTGGCGGATCGTGCTGCCCGACGACGAGCCGGTGGTGATGGTCGAGGTGGTCAACTCCACCGCCGAGCCGGACGGCAGCTTCCGCACCTACTGGCTGCGCGTCCCCCCGTCCACCCGCACCGCCCGGGCCGGCGTCGCCTGGACCTTCGGCGTGACCGAGGAGGAGTACCGGCCGCAGCGGGAGACCTGACGGGGCGGTCGGGGAGCAGGCTGTCAACCGTACGGCCACCTGATTCCAGGCACCCGGCGCTTGTGCGAATTGATAGGAATTCGCCGAAGGTCACTCACTGGTTCGCAGGTCAGAGGCGTTGATATACCTCGGATGCACAGGGTGGAGCAAAGTGTCAGCTCCGCCGACATGCGACGAACCAGGTGGTGACGGCCAGTGAAGCTCCTCCGTGTCGGCCCCGCGGGCGCCGAGCGCCCCGCGCTCCTCGGCCCCGACGGCGCCGCGTACGACCTCTCCGGTCGCACCCGCGACATCGACGGCGCCTTCCTCGCCGGACTCGACCGCGAGGCCGCCGCCGCACTGGCCGCCGAGGCCGCCGCCGGCGCCCTGCCCCGCCTCGACCTCGACGGCGTCCGGATCGGCCCGCCGGTGGCCCGCCCGGGCAAGGTCGTCGGCATCGGCCTCAACTACCGCGACCACGCGGCCGAGGCCGGCGCCGCGATCCCGGCCGAACCGGTGGTGTTCCTCAAACCGGGCAACACCGTCGTCGGCCCCGACGACCGGGTGCTGGTGCCGCGCGGCTCCGAGAAGACCGACTACGAGGCCGAACTCGCCGTGGTGATCGGCCGCACCGCCCGCTACCTGGAGAGCGACGCCGAGGCCGCCGCCGTCGTCGCCGGCTACGCCGCCGCCAACGACGTCACCGAGCGGGCCTTCCAGCTGGAGCGCGGCGGCCAGTGGGACAAGGGCAAGTCCGCCGAGACCTTCACCCCGCTCGGGCCCTGGCTGGTCACCCCGGACGAGGTCGCCGACCCGCAGCAGCTGTCGCTCCGGCTGTGGGTCAACGGCGGGCTCCGGCAGGACGGCAGCACCGCCGACATGATCTTCCCGGTGCTGGAGACGCTCCGCTACCTCAGCCGCTTCATGGTGCTGGACCCCGGCGACGTCGTCGTCACCGGCACCCCCGCCGGCGTCACCCTCGGCCACCCCGGCACACCCTTCCTCCGGCCCGGCGACATCGTCGAACTGGAAGTCCAGGGCCTCGGCCGCCAGCGCCAACTCCTCGGCGCCGCATAGGCGCAGGGCGCTCGGGGGCAGCCACTCAGGTGCCCCCAGAGCCCCTAGGCGGTACCGAGTTCCTCCGGGAGCAGGGTCCGCAGACGGGTCACGAGTGCTGCGGCGGGCCCGTCCGGGCGTTCCAGGGCCAGCAGGCCGGCCAGCATCCGGGCGGCCTGCCGGTCGTGCACCGCCGCCGCGGCACTCATCGCCACGAACTCGTCCACCAGCCAGTCCCGCAGCGACTCCGGCGGGATCTGCCGCCCCTCGTCCAACCAGCTCAGGGCCGACGCCTCGACCACCGAGATCCACGAGCGGACCAGCAGCGTCAGCCGCGGCCCGGCCGTCCGCACACCCAGGTGCCGCAGCGTCCGCTTCAGCGCGACCCGCCGCACCTCGTCGACGATCGCCGACGTCCGCGCCGTCTCCACCACCGAACCGCCGCGCAGCAGAGCGCCGTACCCCGCCGCGTGTTCGGCCACGAAGGAGAAGTAGCCGTCCAGCACCCCGGCCAGCTGCTCGGTCGGCGTCCCCGTGCCGTTCACCGTGAACCGGCTGCTCAGCTCCTCGGCCGCACTGCGCAGCGCCGCCTCGTACAACTGCTGCTTGCCGCCCGCGAAGTAGCGGTAGACCAGCGGGCGGGAGGCGCCGGCCGCCTGCGCCACGTCGTCCAGCCCGACCTCCTCCGGCGGACGCGAGCTGAACAGCTCCAGCGCCACCTCGATCAGCTGCTCCCGGCGCTGTTCCACCGACAGTCGGCGGTACCCGGCACGGCGCGGCCGGTCCGTGCCCGCCGCACCGGAGTCCGGGGCCGTCGCGTCCGGGGCATCCGCGGGGCCGGTCGGAGACGTCGCTGATCTGGCTGCCATGAGCGTCAGCCTAGAACGCGCAGTTCAGCCTCGGCCAGGGTTGATCACGACGTGCCGGGCGCGGCCGCCGCACACCCTGGGCACGGGTCCGCACACGGCCGGTGACGCAGTACGCCGCCGTGCCCACGTCCCGCCCGGTGGACCGTCCGTCAATCGTGCGAGCCCGTACCGAAAGGGTCTTGAAATCGCCGGACGCTACGACAGGATGGCCGAATGGTCCAAGAACCGATCACCCCCGACGCCGACGGCCCCACCCCGCGCCGTATCGCCGACGCCTACGTCCACGCCCTCGCCGACCTCGACCCGCTGACCGCGGTGTACCTCGGCCTCAATCCGGAGGACGACCGCATCACCGACCTCTCGCCAGCCGGTCATGCCGCCCTCGCGGAGCTCGCCCGCACCACCCTCGCCGAACTGGACGCCGCGGAGGCCGCCGGTGCCGCGGACGACGAGGCCGAGCGCCGCTGCGCCCGGCTGCTCCGCGAGCGGCTCACCGCCGAACTCGTGCTGCACGACACGGGCGAGGAGTACCGCGCGGTCCGCAACCTCGGCTCGCCGGTGCACAACGTGCGCGAGGTGTTCACCATCATGCCCACCGAGACCGAGCAGCACTGGGAGCTGATCGGCCGCCGCCTCGCCCGGGTGCCCGCCGCCCTCGACCAGTACCGCGCGACCCTCGCCGAGGGCATCGAGCGCGGTCTGCTCTCCGGCCCCCGCCAGGTCACCACCGTGGTCGGCCAGATCGGCGAGTGGCTGGAGGGCGACACCCCCGGCGGCTGGTTCGGCAGCTTCGTCCAGGACGCCCCGGAGCCGCTGCGCGAGGGCCTGACCGTCACCGCGGTCGCCGCCTCCGACGCGCTGGCCGCCCTGCGCGACTGGCTCCGCGACGTGTACGGCCCGGCGGTCGCCGACGCCCCGGACACCGTCGGCCGCGAGCGCTACACCCGCTTCGTCCGCTACTGGACGGGCGCTTCCCTCGACCTCGACGAGGCCTACGCCTGGGCCTGGGAGCAGTTCCACGACCTGGACGCCCAGATGCGCACCGAGGCCCAGAAGGTGCTGCCGGGCGCGACCCCGATGGAGGCCATGCACTGGCTGGAGACGGACGGCCCGGCGATCGAGGGCGAGGAGAACGCCCGCGAGTACCTCCAGGGCCTGATGGACCAGGCCATCAACGACCTGCAGGGCACCCACTTCGACCTGGCCGAGCCGCTGCTGCGCGTCGAGTCCAAACTCGCGCCCGTCGGCAGTGCCGCCGCGCCCTACTACACCCAGCCCTCGCTCGACTTCTCCCGCCCCGGCCGCACCTGGCTGCCGACCCTCGGCCGGGAGTCCTTCCCGGTCTGGGACCTCGTCTCGACCTGGTACCACGAGGGCGTTCCCGGCCACCACCTGCAGCTCGCCCAGTGGACGTACCTCGCCGACCGCCTCTCCACCTACCAGGTCACCCTCGGCAGCGTCAGCGCCAACGTGGAGGGCTGGGCGCTGTACGCCGAGCGCCTGATGGACGAGCTCGGCTACCTCACCGACCCCGGCCACCGGCTCGGCTACCTCAACGCGCAGATGATGCGCGTGCTGCGGGTCATCGTCGACATCGGCATGCACGCGGGCCTGGACTTCCCGGCGGACTCGCCGTTCAAGCCGGGCGAGGCGATGCTGCCGGACGACGCCCGGGAGTTCTTCGGCCGGTACTGCGGCCTGTCCTCGGAGTTCCTGGACAGCGAGCTCGTCCGCTACCTCGGCATGCCGGGCCAGGCCATCGGCTACAAGCTCGGCGAGCGCGCCTGGCTGACCGGCCGGGCCGCCGCCCGGGCCGCCGCGGAGTCCGCCGGCGGGGAGTTCGACCTCAAGGCCTGGCACATGGCGGCCCTCTCCCAGGGCTCGCTCGGCCTGGACGACCTGGTCGCGGAGCTCTCCGCGCTCTGAGGCCCTCTGCACATCGAAGGTTCGCCGCCTGCCCGCCGCACCGGTCCGTCCCGGTGCGGCGGGCAGGTGCGGCCGGGGACCTCCGCCGGAGGACGGTCGGAGGTTTAGGACTTTGGTCCTAATTCAGACATTTACTGACAAATAACCTTGCCCCTCGCCGGTCGCCGGAGTTTCCCTTGGGAGGAGCGCTGCGTGCGCCCTTCCCACATCCCCTCCGGAAGGCGGCCCACGGTGTCCCTCCAGCACGCACAGGACGAGCAGGCGGTCGACCCCCGTCGCTGGTGGGCCCTGGCAGTCATCGCCATCGCCCAGCTGATGATCGTCCTCGACGCGACCATCGTGAACATCGCCCTGCCCTCCGCCCAGGAGGACCTGGGCATATCCGACGCCAACAGGCAGTGGGTCATCACCGCCTACACCCTGGCCTTCGGCGGCCTGCTCCTGCTCGGCGGCCGGATCGGCGACCTCTTCGGCCGCAAGCGCACCTTCACCGTCGGCCTGCTCGGCTTCGCCCTCGCCTCCGCCATCGGCGGATTCGCCACCGAGCCGTGGATGCTCTTCGGCGCCCGCGCCCTCCAGGGCGCCTTCGGTGCCGTCCTCGCCCCCTCGGCGCTGTCCCTGCTGTCGAACACCTTCACCGACGCGAAGGAACGCGCGACCGCGTTCGGCATCTTCGGCGCCCTCGCCGGCGGCGGCGCCGCGATCGGCCTGATCATGGGCGGTCTGCTCACCGAGTACCTCAACTGGCGCTGGTGCCTGTTCGTCAACATCCCGATCGCGGTGGGTGCGGCCCTCGGTGCGTTCTACGTCCTCAAGCACGACCACATCGCCAAGCACCACCGCGTCAAGCTCGACCTGCCGGGCGCCTTCCTCGGCTGCGGCGGCCTGCTCGCCATCGTGTACGGCACCTCCGAGGCCGTCAGCCGCGGCTGGGGCGACTGGCTGGTGCTGACCTGCCTGTTCGGCGGCGTCGCCCTGCTCGGCGTGTTCGTGCTCTTCGAGCGCCGCACCGACCACCCGCTGCTGCCGCTGCACCTCGTTCGCGACCGCAACCGCGGCGGCGGCGCGATCTCGGTCGGCATGGCGATGGTCGGCATGTTCGGCCTGTTCCTGTTCCTCACCTACTACATGCAGGTGGTCAAGGGGTACTCGCCGGTCATGGCCGGGGTGTCCTTCCTCCCGATGACCGGTGCGATCGTGCTCAGCGCGACCGGCATCGCGGCCAACCTGATGACGAGGGTCCCGTCCAGGAACCTGGTCGTCCCCGGCCTGCTGCTCGGCGCGGGCGGCATGGCCTGGCTGACCCAGATGGACGTGGACAGCCCGTACGCGACCATGGTGCTGCCCGCCGAGCTCCTGCTCGGCCTCGGCATGGGCCTGGTCTTCATGCCCTCGATGAGCCTGGCCACCCTCGGCGTCTCCCCGAAGGAGACCGGCGCGGCCTCCGCCATCATCAACAGTGCCCAGCAGGTCGGCGGTTCGGTCGGCGTCGCACTGCTCAACACCATCGCCGCGAGCGCCACGGCCACCTGGCTGGTCACCCGCAACGCAGCCGACCCGGCGGTCCTCAAAGAGGGTGCGGTGCACGGCTACACGGTCGCCACCGTCGTCGCGATGGGCATCCTGCTGCTCGCCGCGGTCATCGCCTTCCTGATGATCAACCACCGCCCCGCCCCCGGCGAGGCCGAGGGGCACGTCCAGGAGCCCGCCGGGGCCTCGGCGACCGCCCGTCCGGCGACCGATCCGCACTGAGCGAGCCACTGAGGCACGACCGGCCCGCACCGGGACGCGAACGACCCGTGGGGAGGGACCACCCGAATTGACGGCGCACACTCCCGGCGACACGCCGCCCCGGTCTTGGACGCGCCCTTGACCGGGGCGGGATCGTGTACGGATTCTCACGGGGTTCCCACCTCTGGATCACCTGGCTCACAGCCCGGCGGTCGAGAGTGGAGCCGACCGCCCCCGGCCAGGAGGATTCGCCGATGATCCGCCCCCGCACGCCCCGCCGCCGGCACCGGCCCGGCCCGCTGCTGGTCACCCCGGCGCTGGCCCTGGCCGCGGTGGGCGTCCTGGCCGCGTCGCACGTCCTCGGGGTGTCCGGCGCGGCCTCCGCGCTCACCGCCGCGGTCGCCGACTCGGGCCGGGCCCCCGGCACCACCGGGACCGCGCCCGCCGACCGGGCCGCCGCCCGGGTCGGCGCCCTGTTCGGCGGCGAGACCGGCCCCGGCCACCACTTCTGCTCCGCCAGCGTGCTGCGGAGCCCCACCCGCGACCTCGTCCTCACCGCCGCCCACTGCGTCGCCGGCCCGGACGGGCTGAGCTTCGTCCCCGGCTACCGCGACGGCGCCGCCCCGTACGGGGTCTGGCAGGTGACCGCGGTCTTCGCCCCCGACGCCTGGACGAAGGACCGCGACCCGGACGCCGACTACGCCATCCTCCGGGTCGCCCCCGGCGGGGGCCGGGACGTCGAGGACGTCGTCGGCGGCAACGCCCTCGGCCTCGACGACGTGTTCACCTCGAAGGTCCGCCTCTACGGCTACCCCGCCCGCACCGAGTCCCCGCTGCTGTGCACCGACACCGTCACCCGGCAGTCCGCCACCCAGCGCCGCATCGACTGCCCCGGTTACCCCGGCGGCACCAGCGGCGGCCCCTGGATCAGCACTCGTACGGGTGAGGTCATCGGTGTCATCGGCGGCTACCAGGAGGGCGGCGACACCGAGGACATCTCCTACAGCGCCTACTTCGACCACACCATGACGGCCCTCTACCGGCAGGCGATCGCCGCAGCCCCCTGACGCGGCGGCAGCGGCCCGCCGCAGAGCCGGCAGCGCCGGGCGGCGGGCGGGGGAACGGCCGCCTGCACGGTCCGGCGGACGGGCGGGCCGTCCCCGGCGGCGGGAGCCGCGGCGGGGGAGCGGCGGGGCTCCTGCCGGACGGCGGGCGCGCCGTCCTCCCGGGCGGGGGAGAGCTCCGCCCAGACGGTGCGGCGCCCGCCGGCCTCGCTGGTGGCGCCCCAGTGCTCGGCCAGCGCGTTCACGATCTTCAGACCCCGGCCGAAGTCGCCGCTGTCGGCGGGCGGCCGGTGGGCCGGGCCGCCGTCCGCGCTGCCCTCGTCGGTGACCGCGACGCGGACGGCGCCGCGCCGCAGCCAGATTTCCACCCAGAGCGAGCCGCCCGCACCGGAACGGCTGTGCATCACCGCATTCGTCACCAGCTCGGAGACGATCAGCACCGCGTCCTCCGCCTGCGACAGCGGTTCGAGCGCCTCGCGGGTCATCCGCCGGGCGGCTTTGACGGACTCCGGCACACCGGGGAACCGGGCGATCCACTTCATGCTGTTGCACCCCTCCGACAATCTCTCCGCAGCCGTGTGACTACTGACAGTCAGGCTGGAATGCGAGCTTGAAAGCTCGGGTACGGCGTTGTCAAGCTGATCCGAGAAACCGTGAGATGGGGGTTGACGTGGGCGAGTTGGGGCGACCGGCCTATCTGCGACTGGCCGACGTGCTGCGCTCGCGGATCTCCTCCGGCGAGCATCCGCCCGGCGCGCGGATGCCGAGCATCGCCGACCTGTGCCGGGAGCACCGGCTCTCCGAGCAGCCCGTCCGGCAGGCCCTGCGGGTGCTCAACGCCGAGGGCCTCACCGAGGGCCGCCCCGGCTCCGGCACGTACGTCCGCCTGCGCCCCGCCCCGGCCCGGATCCCCCGCGGGCGGTACGACGCCGCGGGCAGCCCGTTCGCCGCCGGGAGCCGGGCCACGGGCGCCGCCCCGCGCTGGACGCACGACTCCCAGAAGACCTGGGCGACCAGCGCACTCGCGCTGCGGCTGCGGGTCGCGGAGGGCGATCCGCTGATGCAGACCCAGTACGTCTTCCCGGCCGGCGACCGGCCCGCGGAGCTCTCCACCAGCTGGGAGCCGCTGGCGCTGACCGAGGGCACGGTGGCCGTCCTGCCGGAGTTCGGCCCGCTGGCCGGCCTGGGCGTGGTCGAGCGGATGGCCCGGATCGGCGTCACCGTCACCCGGGTCACCGAGGACGTCACCGCGCGCCCGGTGCTGGAGGTCGAGTCCGGCCCGCTGGGCGTGGCGCTGGGCTCCACCGTGCTCTCCATCGAGCGCACCCACTGGGCCGGCCGGCGACCCGTCGAGACCGCCGACATCGTGCTCGCCGCCGAGCGGAGCCGGCTGGTCTACGAGCTCGGAGTGCCCGCGGAGATCACCCCGGAGGGTGACGGCATCCGCTGAACCGGAGGCATTCGTCGGCCTTCCGCGCGCGCCGGGGGCGCATTCCCGCAGTTGCGCGCCGTTTGCCCCGTACACTCCCGGCACCCGGACAACGGAGGTGCCGCACACCGTGACCGCCGCCGACAGCGGGCCGACCGCCGCAGCACCCGAGGAGCGCCGGGCGGACTGGTTCGAGCTCTTCTTCGACCTGGTCTTCGTCGTGACCGTGGCCATCCTCGCCCGCGGCCTGCACGGCGACCCGGGCGGCGCCGAGTTCGGCACGTTCCTGGTGCTGTTCTTCCCGGCCTGGTGGTCCTGGGCCAACCTGGTCGCCACCGTGAACATCTCCGGCGGCGACATCGACCGGGCCCTCAGCCAGCCGATGCTCGTCGCCGCCATGCCCGGACTCGGCCTGATGGCCGCGGCGGCCCCCGAGGGCCTCGGCGACCACGCCTGGCTGTACGCCCTGGGCGCGGCCTGGGTGCAGGTCGTCTGCTTCCTGGTCTGGGTGCGGCCCGCACTGCGGCGGGAGACCGCGCTGCCGCTGTGGCGCCCCGTCCTCTACTGCCTCGTCCCGGCCGTCCTGTGGGCGGTGTCCGCCGCCGTCCCGGGCGGCGGGCGGTTCGTCCTGTGGGGCGTCGCCGTCGCCCTGGAGGTGGTGCTGCTCGCGGTCCGCAGCGAGTACGGCGCCGAGCTCTACGCCCGGGTGTCGGTCGAGCACCTGGTCGAGCGGATCACGCTGTTCGTGGTGATCGTGCTCGGCGAGTCCGTCTTCACCGTCGTCTCGACCTTCGCCGACCACCTCACCGCCGCCTCCGGCGCGGCCGCACTCGCCGCCTTCCTGCTGGTGACCGAACTGGCTGCGGTGTTCTTCGTCTGGGGCACCACCGCGGCGGCCCGCGGCCTCGCCCGGGCCCAGGCCGGCGAGGCCACCCGCGTCATCCGCGACACCGTGATGTACCTGCCCTACTTCCTGGTCGCCGCGATCACCCTGCTCGCCGCCGCCCTCGGCACCGCCGTCGCCGAACCGACCCACCACCTCCCGTCCGGCGCGGACTGGGCACTGTGCGCCGGCATCCTCGGCTTCTACACCACCAACGCCGCCATCTCCCTGCGCTACGGCGACCCCGCCCGGTCCGTCCTCGCCTGGTACGTCCCCTGCCTGCTGCACACACACACACACACACACACACACACACACACACACACACACACACACACACACACACACACACACACACACACACACACACACACACACACACACACACACACACACACACACACACACACACACACACACACACACACACACACACACACACACACACACACACACACACACACACACACACACACACACACACACACACACACACACACACACACACACACACACACACACACACACACACACACACACACACACACACACACACACACACACACACACACACACACACACACACACACACACACACACACACACACACACACACACACACACACACACACACACACACACACACACACACACACACACACACACACACACACACACACACACACACACACACACACACACACACACACACACACACACACACACACACACACACACACACACACACACACACACACACACACACACACACACACACACACACACACACACACACACACACACACACACACACACACACACACACACACACACACACACACACACACACACACACACACACACACACACACACACACACACACACACACACACACACACACACACACACACACACACACACACACACACACACACACACACACACACACACACACACACACACACACACACACACACACACACACACACACACACACACACACACACACACACACACACACACACACACACACACACACACACACACACACACACACACACACACACACACACACACACACACACACACACACACACACACACACACACACACACACACACACACACACACACACACACACACACACACACACACACACACACACACACACACACACACACACACACACACACACACACACACACACACACACACACACACACACACACACACACACACACACACACACACACACACACACACACACACACACACACACACACACTCACCGCGGTCCTGCTCGTCCCCGCCGTCCTGCTGCTCCCCGCCTGGGCCGCGGTCCTCTGCGGTGCCGCCGAGGTCTTCGCCCTCACCCTCCTCGTCAAGCACCGCACCCGTCACCCCCGCCCGGCCTGACCCGGCACCGCAGGCGTCCGCCCCGCCCGCCGGAGCCGCGACCCGTGGCGGCGTACCGCCGCGCCATGTGGATGGGTGTGACGACCCTCCTGCTGCTGCTCGGGGCCGCGCAGGCGGCGGTCGGGCTGCGCAGACGCCGGTGGCTCGAGGCCGCGGCCGCGGCCGCGCTCCTCGGCCTCTACCTGCTCATCGGGAGCGGCGTCGCCCGGCACGGCGACCCGCTGTTCTTCACGGGCTCGGCCATGGCCCCCGCGGGCCTGGTCCTGGAGTCCGTGGCACCGCGGAGAGGACGGCGCACCCCTGCCGGCCCCGCGGCCGGCGAACCGGCCTGACGGCCCGCCCCGGAAACGACGAAGGCCCGGCCTGGCGGTGTGATCCGCTGGGCTGGGCCTTTGCTGCACTTGCTGTGAAGTGCCCCCGGTAGGATTCGAACCTACGCACCCGCCTCCGGAGGGCGGGAGGTGCTCACCCTGCGTGACCTGCGCAGTCGCAGCCTCGGCCGCGACCAGCGAACCAGACCGCTGATTACCCCGGCTGACCGTGGCGTACCGCTCGATCTGGCACGCCTGTGGCATGGGCGACTATGCGCCCAGGTTCTTGGCGATCACACCGTAGACGGCCCCGGTCGCTAAAGCTTGTTCCAGAAGCCTGTGGGCGGGCATCTCTCGTGGATGGGCGGGGTGCTGCGGGTTGAGCCGTTGTGGGTGGAGACGTTCACGGGGCTGCGGGTGCGACAGTTCGAGGGCCTGGTGCGGGTGGTGCGGGAACGCGGGGCAACGGTCCGGGCGGGGGCCGGCCATGGTGCCTGCCACTGGCCGATCGGGTGCTGCTGGTGGCGGTCTATTACTGGACCAACCTCACCATGCGGCAGCTTGCGCCGCTGTTCGGGATCTCGACAGCGACGGTGTGCCGGGTGGTCCAGCGCCTCGGTCCGCTGCCGGCTCTGGAGCCCGCGCCGCGGCCGCAGCCGGGTGTGGAGCGGCTGTGGATCGTGGACGGCACCCTGATCCCGGTGCGCGACCGCAGCGTGGGGGCGTCCAGCCGCTGACGGTGCGCTGTCGGGTGGCCGGGTTCAGTGGCCAGCGCTCATGCCGCCGTCGACGTGGAGGATCGCGCCGGTCACGAACGGCGCGTTCTCCAGGTAGACGACCGCGTCGACGATGTCGCTGACCTCGCCGAGTCGGCCTGTGGGCTGCAGGCCGGCCAGGAAGTCCTCGGGCTCCCCGGCGTGCATCGGGGTGCGGGTGGTGCCGGGGGAGACGGCGTTCACCCGGATGCCGCGGGTGGCGTACTCGATGGCGAGGGATTTGGTCGCGGACTGCAGACCGCCCTTGGTGAGTGAGAGGAGCACGGAAGGGACCCTGGTGTCGGCGTTGTCGACCAGGCTGGTGGTGAGGTTGACGATGTGGCCGCCGCCCTGACCGAGCATCTGGCCGACGGCCAGTTGGGTGATCCGGAAGAACCCGTACAGGTTCACGCCGGTCATGGCCGCGTAGTCCTCGGCCGTGTAGTCGGTGAAGGGCTTGGGGATGAAGATGCCCGCGTTGTTGACGAGGGTGTCGATCCGGCCGAACCGTTCGATGCCGGCGGAGATGACGCGCTCGGCGGTGGCCGGGTCGGCGATGTCGCCGGGTACGGTCAGGATACCGGCGTCTTCGGTCGGGGCGATCGACCGCGAGGTGGCGACGACGGCGTAGTCGAGCTTGGCGTAGGCCGCGACGAGGCCGGCGCCGATGCCCTGCGAGGCGCCAGTGATGACGGCGACCTTCCGTCCCTGAATGCTCATTTCAAACCTTCCGGAGTGTAGCCAAGCACTCGGCTCGGCGGCGGGTGGGATCTCTCGACCTCTGCTCTGGCCGCCGGTTGATGAATCGAAAGTAGGCAGGCGGGTGCCGGGCGGGCAACCGCTCACCGGCCATCTGCCGGAACCGGCTTCCTCCAGGTGAAAGACAGGGCCTAGCCCGCTGAAGGCGGGGTCCAGTCCATTCCGTCCTTCTCCAGCGATGTCAGGATCCACTCACGGCCTGCCGGTCCCGCAGTCTTCCAGGTCCAGTCCATGGGCCGCCGCTTGTCCCGCCGATGCCACCAGCGACGCCTCTGGGAATGGCCTGTCGGCATGTTGTGGCACAGGTCAGCCAGCCACGCGATACATGCAACGAAGTCGTCGTCTGGCCACGTAGCCAACGGTTGCTGCGGCGTGCCATCGCCCGGATCTCGATCATTGCCAAGCCGCGAAGGTGCGCACCTGCTGCCCAGTCATCGATCTTGGGCTTGCGTTCCACAGCGTCTCCCCCAGCCCCGGCGGGGTTCTGGGCTTTGCCCTCTTCTGCCGTCAGCCGTCGGCGCGGCCGGGGCGCCGCCGGAGCGGGGCGAAGACAGGAGCGTCGGCGAGCGGCCAGGGCCGCGCGCTGGCACGCTGTGCGCGCCTTGATGAAGTAGCGAAACTCGTAACAACTCCCCACCCCTTCCCGCTGACTGCTCGTCGGGGCTGGGGCGGACGGTTACGCGTCGAAGTCATACTCCAGCACGTATGAGGCCGCGTCGAGGGTCATCTCGTTGACCTCGACCGCCTGGCCCTCCTCGGCGAATGCCGTGCGGCAGACCAGGATGACCGGGGTGCCGGCGCCGAGTCCGAGCCTCGCTGTCTCGTCCGCGGTGGGCATCCGGGAGCGAATCTCCTCGCGGAAGTGCACCGGCTTGGCGCCGATCTCGGCCAGCCAGGCGTACGTTCCACCGGGGCCGGTGTCCTCCTCGGTGATGCGCGTCCCGGAGACCAACTGCGCGGGCAGGTACGAGGTGGAGAGCAGGACCGGCTTGCCGTCCAGCACGAAGCGGCGGCTGCGGACGCAGGTGGCCTCGCCGGGCTCGACCCCGAGGACCGGGGCCACGTGTTCGGGCGCGCCCTCCTCGGTGACGGCGACCTGGTCGACCACCAGTGTGCGGTTCTCGATGTCGGCGGACCAGATCGAGCGGCCCGACCCCCACTGCTCCTGGGCCAGGCGTTGGATGCCGCGTCGGCGGAGGGGCTTGAAGTCCCGGACGAAGACGCCGGCACCCTTGCGGGCCTCGGCGATGCCCTCGCTCTGCAGAACGCCGAGTGCCTGGCGGGCCGTCATGCGGGCCACGCCGTAGGTCTCCATCAGGTCGTTCTCGCCCGGCAGCCGATCGCCGGGCCGGAGTGCTGGCGGTGGCCGCATGACCACCAAGACCGTCACCGCTGACCACACGGTTGTCCTGGTGCTGGCCGAGCCCTCGGCCACCGAGACGGGCCGCTGCCCGGAGTGCTTCGGTTGGGGCTTCACCTGGCTCTGCCACCAGGACGCCGAACCGACCCCCGGCCCCGACTGCCACCCCTGCCGCGGGACGGGGACCGCGTGGTGACCCACCGGCCCACCGCCGAGGCGTACCGGCTCGCGGTCGCGGACCTGGCCCGCCTCACCGCCCGCGGGGACCTGCCCAAGCTCCAGGACCAGATCCGCCGCACCGGCGGCTGCGCGAACCCGATCCACCTGCAGGGCTTCCGCACCCTCACGCACGCCCCGACCGGCGCGGTGTGGCACCGGTACTCGACGCAGCACGAGCCCGGCCACCGCCTCAAGGTCGCGTGCGGGAACCGGCGGGCCTCCCGCTGCCCGTCCTGCGCCCGCACCTACTCCGCCGACACCTTCCACCTGATCCGGGCCGGCCTCGCCGGAGACGACACCAAGGGCGTGCCGGTCGCGGTCCGCTCTCACCCGCGGGTGTTCGCCACCCTCACCGCCCCCGGCTTCGGCCCGGTCCACAACCGGCCCGAGCGGGGCACCTGCCGGTGCGGGATTGCCCACCCCGAGGGCTCACCCGTCCTCGGTACCCCGCTGGATGCGGACCGCTACGACTACGCGCACGCCGTGCTATGGAACAACCACGCCCCCGACCTGTGGCGCCGCTTCACCATCTACCTGTTCCGGACCATGGCCAAGATGGCCGGCCTCTACCAGTACGAGTTCAAGGAACAGGCCAAGCTGTCCTTCGGCAAGGTTGCCGTGTACCAGCGCCGCGGCGCCGTCCACTTCCACGCCGTCATCCGCATCGACGGGCCCACCGGACCAGGATCCCCGCCCCCGGACTGGGCCACCGTGGCGCTCCTGGACGCCGCCATCCGCGCCGCCGCCCGCCGGGCCTGCGTCCCGCTCGCCGCCTCCGGCCACCTCCGGAGCCGCCTTCTCCAGTGGGGCCAGCAGGTCGACGTCCGGCCGATCGGCGCCTTCGGCTCCGGCGAGATCTCCGAACAGGCCGTCGCCTCCTATGTCGCCAAGTACGCCACCAAGTCGGCGGAGGCCACCCAGACCGTGGACCGCCGCATCGTGGAGCGCCACGAACTCGACCGGCACGACCTGCCCGAGCACACCCGCCGCCTGATCGAAGCGTGCTGGGACTTCGATCCGCTCTACCCGGAACGCCTGCTCGCGCACTGGTCGCACATGCTCGGCTTCCGCGGCCACTTCTCCAGCGAGAGCCCGACCTACTCGACCACCTCGGCGCGCTTCGCCAGGTCCGCGCCGACTACCGCGCCACCGAGGCCCGCACCGCCCTGCGCGAACGGCTCCTGGCCGCCGGCCTACCCGACCTCGACGACCTGGCCGATGCCGAGACCCTCGTCCTCGCGCACTGGAGCTTCGCCGGGGCGGGCAACTCGCCCGGGGAGTCCATGCTCGCCGCCGCCGTCGCCCGCGAGCTGCACGCACGCCGCACCACCGACCGCCAGGAACTCATGACCCAACTCGCCAATGAGGAGGAAGACAGCACATGGACCGCCTGCTGACCGTGGAGGAGGTTGCCAAGCTGCTCGGCACCTGGGAGACCAGCAAGGAGCGCTTCCCGCGCCGCCTGATCGCCGAACGCCGGATCGCCTTCGTGAAGGTCGGACGCCACGTCCGCATCAGGGAGAGCGTCCTCGCCGACTTCATCGAGTCGAACACCGTCCGGGCCGTGCCCCGGCCGCGCCGCCTGCGGGTGGTGGCCTGATGGCGAACACGAAGGGCAACCGCCGCCGCTTCGGCTCGGTCCGCCGGCTCCCCTCCGGCCGCTGGCAGGCCCCCTATCGGCACCTGGTGACCGGCCAGCTCCGCTCGGCCGAGCAGACCTACCCGACGAAGACGGACGCCGAGCTGGCCCTGACGCTGATCGAAGCCGACATGGCGCGCTGCCAGCTGAAAGACCCGGACGCCGGGCAGGTGAACTTCGGCGACTACGCGGACACCTGGCTGCGGGAACGGGGTCTCGCCGATCGGACCCTGGAGCGGTACGAGGGCGTCCTCCGCCTCTACATCAAGCCGACCTTCGGGGCCGGGACGGTCGCAGCCATCACGACGGCCGGTGTCCGGTCGTGGCGCTCCGCGATGCTCGAAGCCGAGGTGGGCGCCGCGACCGTCGCCAAGTCGTACCCGGGTACTGCGGGCGATCCTGAACACGGCCGCAGATGAGGACGGCCTGATCGAGCGGAACCCGTGTCGGATCAAGGGCGCGGACAAGGAGGTCTCCGCCGAGCGGCCGGTGCTCACCATCGCAGAGGTCTACGCGATCGCCGACTCGATCGAGCCGCGCTACCGGGCACTCGTGCTGATGGCGGCCTTCTCCGCGCTCCGGTTCGGGGAGTTCGCCGCACTCCGCCGGCGGGATGTGGACCTGGACAAGGGCATCGTCCGGGTCCGGCGGGCTCAGGCCGAGCTCCAGACCGGCCAGCTCAAGGTCAAGCGGCCCAAGAGCGACGCGGGCGTGCGGCCGGTGGCCTTTCATGCCTCGATCGTGGCGGAGCTGGCGGAGCACCTGCGCTGGTTCGGAGAGGACGGGGCTGCCGGGCGGGTCTTCGTCGGCCCTCGGGGCGGCCTGCTGCGGCGGAGCAATTTCCACAGCGTGTGGACAGCTGCGCTGGCCGACTCCGAGGTGGACTGGAGCCGGGCCCTCGGCGAGACCGAGGCGGACAGCATCCGCTTCCACGACCTCCGGCACACCGGCAACAACCTGGCGGCCGACACCGGGGCGAGCACCCGGGAGCTGATGCACCGCATGGGGCACTCGACCATGGACGCGGCCCTGCGCTACCAGCACATGCGGGGCGAGCGGGACCTCCTGATCGCCCGCGGGATGGACTCCGCGATCAAGAAGGCCCGGGGGAGGGGCCGCCGGCGGGTTCCCGAGCCGAGAGAGCCGGACGCATCTGGCACGTGAGTGGCACGGGCGGAATCCCGCCCCGGAAACGACGAAGGCCCGGCCTTGCGGAGTGATCCGCTGGGCTGGGCCTTTGTTGCACTTACACAGAAGTGCCCCCGGTAGGATTCGAACCTACGCACCCGCCTCCGGAGGGCGGTGCTCTATCCCCTGAGCTACGGGGGCCTTTCGGCCGTCGCGACTTGCTGCGACGTGGAGAACACTACCAGGCCCGGACGGCGATCCGTGCACGGGTTTCGGAGCCGCCGCGGCCGTGCCCGGAGGGCGGAACTCGGCAAAGGCCGGACGGGAGGGTGGGCGCGCGGCTACCCTCGGTGATGTGCCGGGAACGTCCGGGCGGGTCCTCGTGGTGGACGACAGCGAGGTGATCCGCCAGCTGATCAGAGTGAACCTGGAGCTCGAGGGCTTCGAGGTGGTCACCGCCGCCGACGGCGCCGAATGCCTGGAGGTCGTCCGCCGGGTGCGCCCCGACGTGGTGACGCTGGACGTGGTGATGCCGCGGCTCGACGGCCTCCGCACCGCGGCCCGGCTCCGTGCCGCCCCGGAGACCAGGGCCCTGCCGATCGCGATCGTGAGCGCCTGCACGCCGGCCGACCTCGACAGGGGGGAGTCGGTGGGGGTGGACGGCTACCTCGCCAAGCCCTTCGACCCCGCCGATCTGGTGGCCCTGGTGCGCCGGCTGATGCTGCCCGGCCCGCCCGCCGAGGAGGAGGGCGGGGGCCGCCCGCCCGGGTTCGCCTTCGGGGGCGGCGACCGCCCGGTGGTATTCCGCTCTGGGCGAACAGAACGGGCTTGACCGTCCCGCTCCCTGGTGCAACGCGTCTCAACGGGTAAACCGAGTGGCGGACGGCCACCCCGTCTCGCCTACGCTTGGCGTCGTGACACCCGCAGAGCTTTCCCAGGCAGTCCAGGCCGCAGTGAGCGCCGCCGTCGAGGCGGGCGAGCTGGCCGTCGCCGTGCCCGAGCACGTGACGGTCGAGCGGCCCAAGAACAGGGACCACGGCGACTACGCCACCAACGTGGCCCTCCAGCTCGCGAAGCCGGCCGGTATGCCGCCGCGAGCCGTTGCGGAACTGCTGGCCGCCCGCCTGCGAGAGACCACCGGCGTCGCGAAGGTCGACATCGCCGGTCCGGGTTTCCTGAACATCACCCTCGACGCCGCCTCCCAGGGCGAGCTCGCCCGCACCATCGTGGAGGCCGGCCCGGCGTACGGCCGGAACGAGGCGCTCAAGGGCCTGAAGATCAACCTGGAGTTCGTCTCGGCGAACCCGACCGGCCCGATCCACATCGGCGGCGTCCGCTGGGCGGCCGTCGGCGACTCCCTGGCCCGGATCCTGCGCGCGACCGGCGCGGACGTGACCACCGAGTACTACCTCAACGACGCCGGCGTGCAGATCTCCAAGTTCGCCGCCTCGCTGCAGGCCGCCGCGAACGGCCGCCCGGTGCCGGCCGACGGCTACGTCGGCGAGTACATCGTCGACATCGCCAAGGCGATCACCGACGGCGTGCCCGGCGTGCTCGACCTGCCCGAGGACGAGCAGCTGAAGGTCTTCCGCGCCGAGGGCCTCGCGCTCATGGTCGCCGAGATCAAGCGGTCGATGGAGGAGTTCGGCACGCACTTCGACGTGTGGTTCTCCGAGAAGTCGCTGCACGACTCGGGCGCCGTCGGCCAGGCCATCGACCGGCTGCGCGAGCAGGGCCACGTCTTCGACCAGGACGGCGCCATCTGGTTGCGCACCACGGACTTCGGCGACGACAAGGACCGCGTCCTGATCAAGGCCGACGGCGAGACCACCTACTTCGCCGCCGACGCCGCCTACTACCTGAGCAAGCGGGACCGCGGTGCCGAGGTCTCCGTCTACATGCTGGGCGCCGACCACCACGGCTACGTCAACCGCCTCAAGGCCATCGCGGCCTGCGCGGGCGACGACAAGGACCGCAACATCGAGGTGAAGATCGGCCAGTTCGTGAAGATGCTTCGCGACGGCCAGGAGGTCCGCATGTCCAAGCGGGCCGGCAACATCATCACCATCGACGACGTGGTGGACTGGATCGGCGTGGACGCGGCCCGCTACACCCTGGCGCGGTCCTCCACGGACTCCACGATCACGCTCGACATCAACGTGCTGACCAGCCAGACGGCCGAGAACCCGGTCTACTACATCCAGTACGCGCACACCCGGATGTGCGGTGTCGCCCGCAAGGCCGACTCCATGGGCATCACCAAGGGCTCGGCCGAGGACTTCAAACCGGAGCTCCTCACGACCGAGTGGGAGTCCGACCTGCTCGGCGCCCTCGCGGACTTCCCGCGGGTGCTCGCCAAGGCCGGCGAGCTCCGCGAGCCGCACCACGTCGCCCGGTACCTGGAGGACGACGTGGCCCGCAAGTACCACCGGTTCTACGACCACTGCCAGATCCTGCCCAAGGGCGACGAGGAGGTCACGGACCTCACGCGCGCCCGGCTCTGGCTGGCCGACGCCGCCCGAACGGTGGTGGCCAACGGCCTGACGCTGCTCGGCGTATCCGCCCCCGAGCGGATGTAAGCACGACCCCCATGCGCACAGCGGGGGCGGCGGACGGTCGACGGAGACCGTTCGCCGCCCCTCGTCATAAGCCAAGGAAGTAGCCACAGATGAGCCGCTCCGCCCACCCCGCAGGCCCCCGCCACGGCGACGTGCTGCCCGAGGGCCACTACCAGGCCCCGCCGGCCGACCTGAACGCGCTCGACCCCAAGGTCTGGTCGAAGACCGTCGCTCGCGCCGAGGACGGCACCGTCACCGTCGGCGGCCTCGACGTGAAGGCGCTGGCGGCGGAGTTCGGCACCCCGGCGTACGTCATGGACGAGGCGGACTTCCGGGCCCGCGCCCGCGCCTGGCGGGACGCCTTCGGGACCGACGCGGACGTCTACTACGCCGGAAAGGCCTTCCTCTCCAAGGCGGTCGTCCGCTGGCTGCACGAGGAGGGCCTGAACCTCGACGTGTGCAGCGGCGGCGAGCTGGCCGTCGCGCTGGCCGCGGGCATGCCGGGGGAGCGCCTCGCGCTGCACGGCAACAACAAGTCGGTGCACGAGCTGGAGCAGGCGGTGAAGGCCGGGGTCGGCCACGTCGTCGTCGACTCCTACGAGGAGATCGAGCGGCTCGCGGCGGTCGCCGAGCGGCAGGGCGTCCGGCAGCCGGTGCTGATCCGGATCACGGTGGGCGTCGAGGCGCACACCCACGAGTTCATCGCCACAGCGCACGAGGACCAGAAGTTCGGCCTGTCGCTGAACGGCGGCGCCGCCGCGGAGGCGGTGCGCCGGGTGCTGGCCCACCCGGAGAGCCTGGAGCTGCGCGGCATCCACTCGCACATCGGCTCGCAGATCTTCGACACCGCCGGCTTCGAGGTCGCGGCCCGCCGGGTGGTCGGCCTGCTCGCGCAGATCCGCGACGAGCACGGCATCGAGCTGCCCGAGATCGACCTCGGCGGCGGCCTCGGCATCGCGTACACCAGCGAGGACGACCCGCGCGAGCCGGCCGAGATCGCCGCCGCACTGGCGGAGATCGTCCGCCGCGAGTGCGCCGCCGCACAGCTGAGCACCCCGCGGCTCTCCGTCGAGCCCGGCCGCGCGATCGTCGGCCCGACCGCGTTCACCCTGTACGAGGTGGGCACCGTCAAGCCGCTGGAGGGCCTGCGCACCTACGTCAGCGTGGACGGCGGCATGTCCGACAACATCCGCACCGCGCTGTACGACGCCGAGTACTCCGTGGCGCTGGTCTCGCGCAGCAGCGACGCCGAGCCGATGCTGGTCCGCGTGGTGGGCAAGCACTGCGAGTCCGGCGACATCGTGGTCCGGGACGCCTTCCTGCCGGCCGACCTGGCCCCCGGCGACCTGATCGCGGTGCCGGCCACCGGCGCGTACTGCCGGTCGATGGCCAGCAACTACAACCACGCACTCAAGCCTCCCGTGGTCGCCGTCGTCGACGGCGCGGCCCGGGTGATCGTCAGGCGCGAGACGGAGGAGGATCTCCTGCGCCTCGATATCGGCTGACGAAATTCTTGTCTCAGATCATGGACCGGCCGTAGATCTGTGCGGAAAGTCCCGGAGACTGGTAGAGACCGAATACCGTCGGGCAAGGGGAATTGCCCGACGGAGACCGAGAATGCAGAGCGGAGTCGGATGATGCGTACGCGCCCGCTGAAGGTGGCGTTGCTGGGCTGTGGTGTGGTGGGCTCCGAGGTGGCGCGCATCATGACGACGACGGCCGACGACCTCGCCGCGCGGATCGGCGCACCGGTCGAACTCGCCGGGATCGCCGTGCGCCGGGCCGGGCCGCGCCCCGGAGTGCCCGAACACCTCATCACCACCGACGCGGAGGCCCTGGTCAACCGGGGCGACATCGACGTGGTGGTCGAGGTGGTCGGCGGCATCGAGCCGTCCAAACAGCACATCCTGTCCGCCTTCGCGAACGGCGCCTCGGTGGTCTCCGCCAACAAGGCGCTGCTCGCCCAGGACGGCGCCGAGCTGCACGAGAAGGCCGCCGCCGCGGGCGTCGACCTGTACTACGAGGCCGCCGTGGCCGGTGCGATCCCGCTGATCCGCCCGCTGCGCGAGTCGCTGGCCGGCGACAAGGTCAACCGGGTGCTGGGCATCGTCAACGGCACCACCAACTTCATCCTCGACAAGATGGACTCCACCGGCGCCGGGTACTCCGAGGCGCTGGAGGAGGCCACCGCGCTGGGCTACGCCGAGGCCGACCCCACCGCGGACGTCGAGGGCTTCGACGCCGCCGCGAAGGCCGCCATCCTGGCCGGGATCGCCTTCCACACCCGGGTCACCGCCGCCGAGGTGTACCGCGAGGGCATCACCGAGGTGACCGCCGCGGACATCGCCTCCGCCAAGCAGATGGGCTGCGTGGTCAAGCTGCTGGCGATCTGTGAGCGCGCCGCCGACGGCGAGTCGGTGACCGCCCGCGTCCACCCCGCGATGATCCCGCTGACCCACCCGCTGGCCTCCGTCCGCGAGGCGTACAACGCGGTGTTCGTGGAGTCCGAGGCGGCCGGCCGGCTGATGTTCTACGGCCCGGGCGCCGGCGGTTCGCCGACCGCCTCCGCCGTCCTCGGCGACCTGGTCGCGGTCTGCCGCAACAAGCTGGCCGGTGCCACCGGTCCGGGCGACTCGGTGTACACCAAGCTGCCGGCCAAGCCGATGGACGAGGTCGTCACCCGCTACCACGTCAGCCTGGACGTCGACGACCGCGCGGGCGTGCTGGCCCAGGTCGCGTCCGTCTTCGCCGAGCACGGCGTCTCCATCGACACCGTGCGCCAGCAGGGCCGCGACGGCGACGCCTCGCTCGTCGTGGTCACCCACCGCGCCACCGACGCCGCGCTGTCGGCGACGGTCGACAAGCTCCGCGCGCTGGACAGCGTGCGCGACGTGGCCAGCATCATGCGGGTCGAAGGGGAGTAACCGATCATGAACGCGATCGCCGAGAGCAGAGCGAGCGGCGCCCGTACCCACCAGTGGCGCGGCCTCATCGAGGAGTACCGCGACCGGCTTCCGGTCACCGACGCCACCCCGGTGGTGACCCTGCTGGAGGGTGGCACGCCGCTCGTCCCGGCCCGGGTGCTGTCCGAGCGCACCGGCTGCGACGTCTACCTCAAGGTCGAGGGCGCCAACCCCACCGGGTCCTTCAAGGACCGCGGCATGACGATGGCCATCTCCAAGGCGAAGGAGGAGGGTGCCCAGGCGGTCATCTGCGCCTCCACCGGCAACACCTCGGCCTCCGCCGCCGCCTACGCGGTGCGGGCCGGCATGGTGCCGGCCGTCCTGGTGCCGCAGGGCAAGATCGCGCTCGGCAAGATGGGCCAGGCCATCATCCACGGCGCCCAGATCCTGCAGGTGGACGGCAACTTCGACGACTGCCTCACGCTCGCCCGCGAGCTGTCCGAGAAGTACCCGGTGGCGCTGGTCAATTCGGTGAACCCGGTGCGGATCGAGGGTCAGAAGACCGCCGCCTTCGAGATCGTCGACATGCTCGGTGACGCCCCCGACATCCACGTCCTGCCGGTCGGCAACGCGGGCAACATCACCGCGTACTGGAAGGGGTACCGGGAGTACGCCGCGGACGGCCTGGCCACCCGCACCCCGCGCATGTGGGGCTTCCAGGCGGCCGGTTCGGCCCCGATCGTGGACGGCGCCCCCGTCCGCTCCCCGCAGACCATCGCCACCGCGATCCGGATCGGCAACCCCGCCTCGTGGGAGTTCGCCATCGCCGCGCGGGACGAGTCGGGCGGCCTCATCGACAAGGTGACCGACCGTCAGATCCTGTCCGCATACCGGCTGTTGGCCTCGCGTGAGGGCGTCTTCGTGGAGCCCTCCTCGGCCTCCGGCGTGGCCGGCCTGCTGGCCAAGGCCGAGGCCGGGCTGGTCGACCCGGGCCAGCGGATCGTCTGCACCGTCACCGGCAACGGCCTCAAGGACCCGGACTGGGCCGTGGCCGGCGCCCCGCAGCGCCCCGAGATCGTCCCGGTCGACGCCGAGTCCGCCGCGCGGCGCCTCGGACTGCTCGACTGACGGCGGCTCAGCCGACGCGCACCGCGGGCCGACCCTTTCGGGGGTCGGCCCGCGGCCGTCCCGCCATGACACTTACGTGTTGATTCAGCGCTGATTTCCCGGCTGATTTCCGTACGGTTTCCGGCCACGAACGGCAACACGGCAGATCGGTGCCGAGCAGGGTGTACCGCTGTGGAACCTGTCTTCGATAGGCTGGTTCCGTCGGGAGGCGCATGATGCGCGAATTCCCGCACCGCCGGGTCTCTGGAGTCCAGGGCCCCGCCGTCGTACCACCGCTGGCCCCATCCGTCGGGCAGCCCTCATTCCCCAGGAGAGTCCACCGCATGGCCGGTCCTGCGTTCCGTGCCGCCGCCGTCCGGGTCCGGGTCCCCGCGACCAGCGCCAACCTCGGCCCCGGCTTCGACGCCTTCGGACTCGCCCTGGGTCTCTACGACGACATCGTCGTCCGGGTCGCCGACTCCGGGCTCTCGGTGGACATCGCCGGCGAGGGCTCCGACAGCCTGCCCCGCGACGAGCGCCACCTGGTCGTCCGCTCCATGCGGGCCGCCTTCGACCGCCTCGGCGGCCAGCCGCGCGGCCTCGAGGTCGTCTGCGCCAACCGGATACCGCACGGCCGCGGCCTCGGAAGCTCCTCGGCCGCCATCTGCGCCGGGATCGTCGCCGCCCGCGCGGTCACCATCGGCGGGGCCTCCGCCCTGGACGACGACGCCCTGCTCGCCCTCGCCTCCGAACTGGAGGGCCACCCGGACAACGTCGCGGCCTGCCTGCGCGGCAACTTCACGGTGGCCTGGACGGCCGAGGACGGCGCCCGCACCATCGTGCTCGACCCGTCCGACCAGGTCGTCCCGCTGGTCTTCGTGCCCGCCACCGAGGTGCTCACCGAGACCGCCCGCGGCCTGCTGCCCAAGACCGTCCCGCTGGCCGACGCGGCCGTCAACGCCGGCCGCGCCGCGCTGCTCGTCGAGGCCCTCACCCGCCGTCCCGAGCTGCTGCTCACGGCCACCGAGGACCGCCTGCACCAGGACTACCGCGCCTCCGCGATGCCCGACAGCGCCGCCCTGGTGGCCGTGCTGCGTGCGCAGGGCGTCCCCGCCGTGATCTCCGGTGCGGGCCCCACCGTGCTGGCGCTCGCCGACGAGGCGTCCGCCGACAAGGTGCTCGGCCTCGCCGGGCCCGAGTTCGCCGCCCACCGGCTGGAGTTGGACCGTACCGGTGCGTGTGTACTGCCGCTCGACGTGTGAGCCGGAGCAGCACGCGGCCACAACCGCGGGAACGGACACGATTGACAAGAACAGGGCTGGGGAATGTGTCAGGGGGTCTGTAGTGTTAACCTCATTGCTGCACCAGACGTCCTCCGGGGCTCGGTGCGCCACGTCCCGATCCCGCCCCTTCAGGTTGGCAGTGTCCGCACCTGCAGGGTCCGGAAGGACGGGACCACGATTTTCCGGGAGCCCACCACAGCGCGTACGCAGCCTGCATGCGCGACTGCGGCGCATCCCGAAGCCGTGACGGCACCTGACTCCCACCCGCGGCCTCCCCACTGAGGCACGGGCGGGCGGAGCCCGAGGTACCGCCACGCGACGGGGGCCCGGGAACCAAACAGGCAGCGAGGCCGGCACGAGACCGGCCCACCGCGCCACTTCGCACCACAGTGCACCGCACTTCGCATCGCTTCTCCCGATCGGCTCGTCCTTTCGGGGGGACAACCGCCTCGGACCAGCGTGATTCGGCGTTGGTCAGGACAGCACAACCGGTCGCCGAGCCAGACAGGCCGACGTCCGCTCCAGGGAAGGACCCTTAGTGAGCGACACCACCGATCTGATGGGCGCGCGCCCGGACGCAGATGCGTCGGACGCAGCCGCCGCCCCCGCGGCCCCGGCCAGGCGCCGTCGCAGCGCCGCCGCAGGCCTCGACGGCCTGGTCCTGGCCGAGCTCCAGAAGCTCGCCACGGGCCTCGGAATCAGCGGTACCGGACGCATGCGCAAGAGCCAGCTCATCGAGGCGATCAAGGAGAAGAGCGGCGGGGACCCGCTGCTCGCCGGCGGCACCGCGCCCGCCCCGGCCGCCAAGCGCACCGCTGCCAAGACCGCCGCCAAGGCCGAGGAGGCGCCCGCCGCCGCCCCCGCCGAGGAGAAGCCGGCCCGCCGCACCCGCGCCACCGCCGCCGCTGCGGCTGCGGCCGCGGAGCAGCCGCAGGCCCAGATCGAGATCCCGGTCCAGGCCGCCGCGGAGGCCGCCCCGGCCCGTGCCGAGCGCACCCGCCGCCGCGCCACCTCCGCCGCCGGCGCCCCCACCGCCGAGGCCGCGGAGCCCGCCGGCACCGTCGTCGCCGAGGCCAAGGCCGAGGCCAGGACGGCCGAGCCCCGCACCGCCGAGGGCGAGGGCCGCACCGCCGAGCGCCGCGACCGCCGTGACCGGCGCGACCGCCGCGAGGTCGGCGAGCGCACCGAGGCCGCCGAGGCGCAGGACGGCGAGTCCCGCGAGTCCCGCCGCGACCGCCGCAACCGCCGCGACCGCGACCGGGCCGAGCGCCAGGGCGGCCAGCAGCAGGCCGGCACCCAGCAGGACAGCCAGGCCGGCCGGCAGGGCCAGCCCGCCGGGCAGCAGCAGGCCGGCGGCTACGACGACGACGAGTTCGGCGACGGCCGGCGCGGCCGCCGCGGCCGCTACCGCGACCGCCGGGGCCGCGGCCGCCGCGAGGGCTTCGAGGGCGGCGGCACCGCCGAGCCGCAGATCGGCGAGGACGACGTCCTCATCCCGGTCGCGGGCATCCTCGACATCCTCGACAACTACGCGTTCGTCCGGACCTCCGGCTACCTGCCGGGCCAGAACGACGTCTACGTCTCGCTCGCCCAGGTGCGCAAGCACGGCCTGCGCAAGGGCGACGCCATCACCGGTGCGGTGCGCCAGCCCCGCGACGGCGAGCGCCGCGAGAAGTTCAACGCGATGGTCCGCCTCGACTCGGTCAACGGCATGGACCCGGACGGTGCCCGCAACCGCCCCGAGTTCGGCAAGCTGACCCCGCTGTACCCGCAGGAGCGGCTGCGCCTGGAGACCGACCCGGGCGTGCTGACGACCCGGATCATCGACCTGGTGTCGCCCATCGGCAAGGGCCAGCGCGGTCTGATCGTCGCCCCGCCGAAGACCGGCAAGACGATGATCATGCAGGCGATCGCCAACGCGATCACCCACAACAACCCCGAGTGCCACCTGATGGTCGTCCTGGTCGACGAGCGTCCGGAAGAGGTCACCGACATGCAGCGGTCGGTGAAGGGCGAGGTCATCTCCTCGACCTTCGACCGCCCGGCCGAGGACCACACCACCGTCGCCGAGCTCGCCATCGAGCGGGCCAAGCGCCTGGTGGAGCTGGGCCACGACGTGGTGATCCTGCTGGACTCCATCACCCGCCTGGGCCGTGCCTACAACCTGGCGGCGCCCGCCTCCGGCCGCATCCTGTCCGGCGGTGTCGACTCGACCGCGCTCTACCCGCCGAAGAAGTTCTTCGGCGCCGCGCGCAACATCGAGAACGGCGGCTCGCTGACCATCCTCGCCACCGCCCTGGTGGAGACCGGCTCCCGCGCCGACGAGGTGGTCTTCGAGGAGTTCAAGGGCACCGGCAACATGGAGCTCAAGCTCGACCGCAAGCTCTCCGACAAGCGGATCTTCCCGGCGGTGGACGTCGACGCGTCCTCCACCCGCAAGGAGGAGATCCTGCTCGGCAACGAGGAGCTGGCGATCGTCTGGAAGCTCCGCCGGGTGCTGCACGCGCTCGACTCGCAGCAGGCCATCGAGCTGCTCCTGGACAAGATGAAGCAGACCAAGAGCAACGCCGAGTTCCTGATGCAGATCGCCAAGACCACTCCCGGTTCCGGCGACTGATCCGGCCCCGCGCCGCAGGGCGAGGCCCCGCACCGCATCCGCGGTGGGGGCCTCGCCCTTTTTTCTGCGCCGGTGCTGCCCGCCGACCCCTGACGGGTCGCCCACGACCTTTGAAGACGCACCCCGGGTCCGGCCGTCCCCGGATCGCCCGCCGATCGGCGGACCCCCGATTCCCTTATGCTCGAAAAGCCCCGTTCGAGCAGAAAGGGGAGGGGATGTCCGACCAGCGCAAACCCCGCAGCAGGCGTCGCCGCGTGCTGCACATCGCGGTCTTCACCGCCGTCGGGCTGCTCCTGGCGGGTGCGGGTGCCGCCGGCTACGCCTACTGGAAGCTGAACGGCAACATCCGCAGCGTCGACATCGACACCCAGCTCGGCCCCGGGCGTCCGCCCGCCTCCGTCGGCGGCGCCTTCAACATCCTCGTGCTCGGCTCGGACTCCCGGGCCGGCGCCAACGGCTCGCTGGCGGGCGGCGCCGTCGGCGACACCGCCCGCTCGGACACCGCGATGGTGGTCCACGTCAACCGCGAGCACACCGCCGCCTCGGTGATCAGCATCCCGCGCGACACCCTGGTCGCCCGCCCCGCCTGCACCGGCCCGGACGGCAGGTCCACCCCGGCCCTGCGCAGCGCCATGTTCAACTCCGCGTACGAGGTCGGCGGGCCCGCCTGCGCGGTGAAGACCACCGAGCAGCTCACCGGGCTGCGGATGGACCACTTCGTCGAGGTGGACTTCGCGGGCTTCGCGAGCCTGATCGACGCGATCGGCGGGGTGGACGTCACCACCACCGTCGACATCTCCGACCGCGACAGCGGTCTGTACCTGGCGGCCGGCGACCACCACCTGAGCGGCGCGCAGGCGCTGGCCTTCGTCCGAACCCGGCACGGCGTCGGCAACGGCAGCGACCTCGGCCGGATCGAGCTGCAGCAGCAGATGGTTAAGTCGATCATGAAGCAGGTCGGTGCGCTGGGGCTCACCTCCAACCCGGCCCACCTGTGGTCGATCGCCGACAAGCTCACCCGCTCGATGACCACGGACTCCGACCTCGCCTCGGTCAGCGCCCTGGTCGGCCTGGCCAACACCCTCAAGGGCATCGGGCCGGAGCAGATGACGATGGTGACGCTGCCCGTGGTCTCCGCCCCCGCGGACCCGAACCGGGTCGTGCCGCGTTCGCCGCAGGCCACGCAGCTGTGGGCGGCCCTGCAGGCCGACGGTTCGGTGCCGCAGTCGGTGGTCAGCATCCAGCCCTCCAACCCGGCCGACAGCACGCCCAGCCCCTCGGCCGGCGCCGCGGCCCGCACCCCGGGCGCCACCGCGAGCCGCACCCCGGCCGGTGTCGCCGGCCGGGAATAGCCGGGGCCGCCTCCCGGTTTGGGAAGACACGGCCGGTGCTGGCACACTGGTCCGTCGGTCCCGGTTCACGCGCGGCTGCCTGCCGCCGACCCGGTGCCCTCCCGAAACCTAGGAGAGACCCTTGAAGGCCAACGTTCACCCCGAGTACGTCGTGACCAAGGTGACCTGCACCTGCGGTAACGAGTTCACCACCCGCTCGACCGAGACCAGCGGCGAGATCCGCGCCGAGGTCTGCTCGGCGTGCCACCCGTTCTACACCGGTAAGCAGAAGATCATGGACACCGGTGGCCGCGTGGCCCGCTTCGAGGCTCGCTTCGGCAAGAAGCACAGCGGCGGCAAGGCCTAGCGCTTCCACGGCGCCGGTCTCGGCGTCCCCGCGCATCCGCGGGGGCGTCGGGCCGGCGCCGTTCGCATCTCCCCGGTCCGCGCCGCCGCTCGGCGGCCGGACCACCCCTCTCGCCCCACCGGTACCCACGGGAAGTAGGCCCACCCCATGTTCGAGGCAGTCGAAGAGCTCCTCGTCGAGCACGCCGACCTCGAGACGAGGCTGGCCGATCCGTCCGTCCACGCCGACCAGGCGAACGCCCGCAAGCTGGCCAAGCGCTACGCGGAGCTGACCCCCATCACCCGCACCTACCGCGCCTGGAAGCAGACCGGCGAGGACATCGAGGCCGCCCGCGAGCTCGCCGCGGAGGACCCCGAGTTCCTCGCCGAGGCGAAGGCCGCCGAGGCCCGCCGCGAGGAGCTCACCGAGGAGCTGCGGCTGCTGCTCGTCCCGCGGGACCCGAGCGACGACAAGGACGTCATCCTGGAGATCAAGGCGGGCGAGGGCGGCGAGGAGTCCGCGCTCTTCGCCGGCGACCTGCTCCGGATGTACCTGCGCTTCGCCGAGCGGATCGGCTGGAAGACCGAGGTCATCGACTCCAACGAGTCCGACCTCGGCGGCTACAAGGACGTCTCCGTCGCCGTGAAGACCAGGGGCGGTACCGAGCCCGGCCAGGGCGTCTGGGCCCGGCTGAAGTACGAGGGCGGTGTGCACCGCGTGCAGCGCGTGCCGGCCACCGAGTCGCAGGGCCGCATCCACACCTCCGCCGCGGGCGTGCTGGTCACCCCCGAGGCCGAGGAGGTCGAGGTCGAGATCCACGCCAACGACCTGCGGATCGACGTCTACCGCTCGTCCGGCCCCGGCGGCCAGTCCGTGAACACCACCGACTCGGCCGTCCGGATCACCCACCTGCCGACCGGTATCGTGGCCTCCTGCCAGAACGAGAAGAGCCAGCTGCAGAACAAGGAGCAGGCGATGCGCATCCTGCGCTCGCGCCTGCTGGCGGCGGCCCAGGAGGAGGCCGAGCGGGAGGCCTCCGACGCCCGCCGCAGCCAGGTCCGCACCGTGGACCGCTCCGAGCGCATCCGCACCTACAACTTCCCGGAGAACCGCATCTCCGACCACCGCACCGGCTTCAAGTCCTACAACCTGGACCAGGTGCTGGACGGCGACCTGGCCGCGGTGATCCAGTCCTGCGTGGACGCCGATGCAGCGGCCAAGCTGGCAGCCGCCCAGGAGAACTGAGTACCGAGCCCGTCGTCCGAGAAGTCAGAGGTGTGATCGGATGAACCTGCTGCTCGCCGAGGTGGCGCAGGCCACCCAGCGGTTGGCCGCGGCCGGTGTGCCGTCGCCGCGCTTCGACGCCGAGGAACTCGCGGCGCACATCCACGGCGTCAAGCGCAGCCAGCTGCACACCGTGCCGGACGCCGACTTCGACGCCCGGTACTGGGAGGCCGTCTCCCGTCGCGAGGCCCGTGAGCCGCTCCAGCACATCACCGGACGGGCGTTCTTCCGCTACCTGGAGCTCGAGGTCGGCCCCGGCGTCTTCGTGCCCAGGCCGGAGACCGAGACGGTCGTCGAGTGGGCCATAAACGCCGTCCGCGACATGGACGTCGCCGAGCCGCTGGTCGTCGACCTGTGCACCGGCTCGGGCGCCATCGCGCTCGCCCTCGCCCAGGAGCTGCCGCGCTCCACCGTGCACGCCTTCGAGCTGGACGAGGGCGCGCTCGCCTACACCCGCCGCAACGTGGCCGCCAGCCCCGACCGCGCCCGGGTCGTCCTGCACGAGGGCGACGCCACCCGCGCCTTCGAGGGCGAGCACGCCTGGGACGGCCGCTTCGACCTGGTCATCAGCAACCCGCCCTACATCCCGCTCACCGAGTGGGAGTACGTGGCGCCCGAGGCCCGCGACCACGACCCGCAGATGTCGCTGTTCTCCGGCGAGGACGGCCTCCACGCCATCCGCGGCATCGAGCGGGTCGCCGCCCGGCTGCTGCGCCCCGGCGGCGCGGTCGTCGTGGAGCACGCCGACACCCAGGGCGGCCAGGTGCCGTGGATCTTCAACGAGGACGGCGGCTGGACGGACGCCGCCGACCACCGCGACCTCAACAACCGTCCGCGCTTCACGACCGCCCGCCGGGCGTCGCTGTGAAGCAGGCCGACCCGGTGCACCGCGGCCCGAACGGCGCCGCGGGGCCGGCCGGCCAGTGATCTCGTGACTTCGTGACTTCGCCGTGAACTTCGGAAGGGGACCGCACCGATGAGCCGCCGCTACGACTGTGCCGATACCGGGGACCGCGCCACCGGGCTGCGCGAGGCCGCCTCGGCGATCCGCCGCGGCGAGCTGGTCGTGATGCCGACCGACACCCTGTACGGCATCGGCGCCGACGCCTTCTCCCCGGAGGCGGTGGGTGCCCTGCTGGACGCCAAGGGACGCGGCCGCAACATGCCCTCCCCGGTCCTCGTCGGCTCCCCGACCACCCTGCACGGCCTGGTCACCGACTTCTCCGAGCAGGCCTGGGAGCTCGTCGACGCCTTCTGGCCGGGCGGGCTGACCCTGGTCGCCCGGCACCAGCCCTCGCTGCGCTGGGACCTCGGCGAGACCCGCGGCACCGTCGCCGTGCGGATGCCGCTGCACCCGGTCGCCCTGGAGCTGCTGAACACCACCGGACCGCTCGCCGTCTCCAGCGCCAACAAGACCGGCGGCCCCTCGCCCGCGACCTGCGACGAGGCGCAGGGCCAGCTCGGCGACGCCGTCTCGGTCTACCTGGACGGCGGCCGCGCGGACCACGCCACGGCCTCCACCATCGTCGACGTCACCGGCAAGACCCCCGTCGTGCTGCGGGCGGGCGCGATCAGCGTCGAGCAGCTGAGGGAGGTCGTCCCGGACCTGGAGGCCGGCAGTTGACCGCTGCGTCGCTGTACGCCGCGGGCCCCGGCCCGGCCCGGTTCGCGGCCGCCCCGTACCGGGCGGCCGTGCCGCGTCCGGCCGACACCTTCCGCATCCTCTTCGTCTGCACCGGGAACGTGTGCCGCTCGCCGATCGCCGAGCGGCTCACCCGGCACGAGCTGGACGCCAGGCTCGGCGCCGCCTCCCGCCGCTTCGTGGTGGAGAGCGCCGGCACCTGGGGCCACGAGGGCGCCCCGATGGAGGCGCACGCCGCCACCGTGCTCGGCGAGTACGGCGTGGACAGCGCCGGCTTCGCCGGCCGCGAGCTGCTGGACGAGCACGTGATCGACGCCGACCTGGTGCTCACCGCGACCCTCGACCACCGCGCCCAGGTGATCTCCATGGGCCACGCGGCGGGCCTGCGCACCTTCACGCTCAAGGAGTTCACCCGGCTGGTGCGCCGGATCGACCCCGGCACCCTGCCCGACCCGCGCGGCGGCGTGCAGCTGCCCGAGCGGGCCCGCGCCCTGGTGCGGGCCGCCGCCGCGCTGCGCGGCTGGCTGCTGGCGTCCTCGCCGGAGTCGGACGAGGTGGACGACCCGTACGGTGCGCCGATCGGCATGTTCCGCAACTGCGGCGAGGAGATATTCGACGCCCTCGACCCCGTGGTGACCGCCCTGACCGGGGTGCACGGACGCCTCTGAGCGGCGTCCTGCGGGGCGTACGGGGACGGGGTGGGCGTGTGCGGCGTCCGCGGGCCCTGTGGGGCGTGCGGCGGCCGTGGGGGATTGTGGGGGATAGGGTGGAGAAACCGTGCATGCCGGGTGCTCGCAGAGTGCAGCATCCCTGACGGCGGCACGCCGCCGCGCGCGGACGGGCCGCCCAGACGGCCCCGACCTACGCTGGAGGGATCTGACCGCCGCTTCCGGGAGCTGCGCCATGTCCGTCACCCCCACCGTGCACGGCCCGACCGAGACCGACGCTCCCCCCGCCGGCGGGCGGCACTGGGAGGCCTCGGAGGCGCTCCGCAGGGCCGATCCGCTGCTGGCCGACCTGCTGTCCGCCGAGGCCGAGCGGCGGGCGGAGAGCCTCCAGCTGCTGGCGGGCGAGAACGTCACCAGCCCGGCCGTGCTGGCCGCACTCGGCGGGCCGCTGATCGACAAGTACGCCGAGGGCTACCCGGGCCGCCGCCACCACACCGGCTGCGCGCTGGCCGACACCGCGGAGCTGCTCGCGGTCGACCGGGCCCGCCAGCTGTTCGCCGCCCCGCACGCCAACGTCCAGCCCAGGTCGGCGACTTCGGCGATGCTCGCGGCCTACGCGGCGCTGCTGCGGCCCGGCGACACGGTGCTCGCGATGTCGCTGGAGCACGGCGGCCACCTCAGCTGCGGTTCGCGGTCCAACTTCTCCGGCCGGTGGTTCGAGTTCGTCGGCTACGGCGTGCGCGAGGAGGACGGCCGGATCGACATGGAGCAGGTCCGCGACCTCGCCCGCCGGCACCGCCCCAAGGCGATCATCGCCGGCGGCATCTCCTACCCGCGGCACGTCGACTGGGAGGGCTTCCGCACGGTCGCCGACGACGTCGACGCCTACCTGATCGCCTCGGCCGCGCAGATCACCGGGCTGGTCGCGGCGGGCCTGGCGCCCTCCCCGGTGCCGTACGCGGACGTCACCGTCGCCGCCACCCACAAGCTGCTGCGCGGGCCGCGCGGCGGCATGCTGCTGTGCACGGTGGAGCTCGCCGACCGGGTGGACCGCGCGGTCTTCCCGTTCACCCAGGGCGGGGCCGCCATGAACGAGGTGGCCGGCAAGGCGGTGGCGCTCGCCGAGGCCTCCGGCGAGGGCTTCGCGGCGTACGTGCGGCGGGCCGTCGACGGCGCCCGGGCCCTTGCCGGGGCGCTGGCCGAGCACGGTGTGCGGCCGATGACCGGCGGCACCGACACCCATCTGGTCACCGCCGACGTCAGCCCGCTCGGTGTGAGCGGCATCGAGGCCGAGCGGCGCTGTGCGGCGGCCGGGCTGATGCTCGGCAAGTGCGCGCTGCCGTTCGACCCCGCACCGGCCGCCGAGGCCTCCGGCATCCGGCTGGGCACCGGCGCCGCGGCCGCCCAGGGCATGGGGCCGGCCGAGCTCGCCGAGGTCGGGGGGCTGATCGGCGACCTGCTGCGGAGCGGGCCGCAGCCCCGGATCTCCGAGCGGGTGCGCGCGCTGGCCAGGGAGTTCGCGGGCCGCCGCTGAGCCGCACAGGGAGCCGGCGGGCCGTGGAGGAGAACCGCGGTGCACACACTTCTCGTCCGACTCAATAAGGTGTGACCGTGGCGACGCACCTCGAACCCCGAACTCTCCCGGGAGTACGCTCCGTACTCATCCGTCGGACCGTGATGCAGGAGGCCAGTGGTGCGTGAGTATCTGCTGGTGCTCTTCGTCACGGCGGCGGTGACGTACCTGCTGGTCAGCCCGGTGCGGAAGTTCGCGATCGCGGCGGGTGCCATGCCCGCGGTGCGGGCGCGTGACGTGCACCGCGAGCCCACCCCCCGGCTCGGCGGCATCGCGATGTTCGGCGGGCTCTGCGCGGGCCTGCTGGTCGCCTCCCAATTGACCAACATCGGTCGGCTGTTCATCCAGAGCGCGGACATCCGGGCTCTGCTCGCCGGCGCCGGGATCATGTGGATCCTGGGCGTGCTGGACGACAAGTGGGGCGTCGACGCCCTGGTGAAGCTGGGCGGCCAGATGATCGCCGCCGGCGTCATGGTCTGGCAGGGCGTGACGGTCATCTCGATCCCGGTGCCCGGCGTCGGCCCGGTCGCCGTCACCCCTCTCTCTCTCTCTCTCTCTCTCTCTCTCTCTCTCTCTCTCTCTCTCTCTCTCTCTCTCTCTCTCTCTCTCTCTCTCTCTCTCTCTCTCTCTCTCTCTCTCTCTCTCTCTCTCTCTCTCTCTCTCTCTCTCTCTCTCTCTCTCTCTCTCTCTCTCTCTCTCTCTCTCTCTCTCTCTCTCTCTCTCTCTCTCTCTCTCTCTCTCTCTCTCTCTCTCTCTCTCTCTCTCTCTCTCTCTCTCTCTCTCTCTCTCTCTCTCTCTCTCTCTCTCTCTCTCTCTCTCTCTCTCTCTCTCTCTCTCTCTCTCTCTCTCTCTCTCTCTCTCTCTCTCTCTCTCTCTCTCTCTCTCTCTCTCTCTCTCTCTCTCTCTCTCTCTCTCTCTCTCTCTCTCTCTCTCTCTCTCTCTCTCTCTCTCTCTCTCTCTCTCTCTCTCTCTCTCTCTCTCTCTCTCTCTCTCTCTCTCTCTCTCTCTCTCTCTCTCTCTCTCTCTCTCTCTCTCTCTCTCTCTCTCTCTCTCTCTCTCTCTCTCTCTCTCTCTCTCTCTCTCTCTCTCTCTCTCTCTCTCTCTCTCTCTCTCTCTCTCTCTCTCTCTCTCTCTCTCTCTCTCTCTCTCTCTCTCTCTCTCTCTCTCTCTCTCTCTCTCTCTCTCTCTCTCTCTCTCTCTCTCTCTCTCTCTCTCTCTCTCTCTCTCTCTCTCTCTCTCTCTCTCTCTCTCTCTCTCTCTCTCTCTCTCTCTCTCTCTCTCTCTCTCTCTCTCTCTCTCTCTCTCTCTCTCTCTCTCTCTCTCTCTCTCTCTCTCTCTCTCTCTCTCTCTCTCTCTCTCTCTCTCTCTCTCTCTCTCTCTCTCTCTCTCTCTCTCTCTCTCTCTCTCTCTCTCTCTCTCTCTCTCTCTCTCTCTCTCTCTCTCTCTCTCTCTCTCTCTCTCTCTCTCTCTCTCTCTCTCTCTCTTTTTTTTTTTTTTTTTTTTTTTTTTTTTTTTTTTTTTTTTTTTTTTTTTTTTTTTTTTTTTTTTTTTTTTTTTTTTTTTTTTTTTTTTTTTTTTTTTTTTTTTTTTTTTTTTTTTTTTTTTTTTTTTTTTTTTTTTTTTCCCCCTCTCCCCCCCCCCCCCCCCCCCTCTCTCCCCCTCTCCCCCCCCCCCCCCCCCTCTCTCCCCCCCCCTCTCTCTCTCTCTCTCTCTCTCTCTCCCCCCCTCTCTCTCTCTCTCTCTCTCTCTCTCTCTCTCTCTCTCTCTCGCCGCCGCGAGCCCACCCCCCGGCTCGGCGGCATCGCGATGTTCGGCGGGCTCTGCGCGGGCCTGCTGGTCGCCTCCCAATTGACCAACATCGGTCGGCTGTTCATCCAGAGCGCGGACATCCGGGCTCTGCTCGCCGGCGCCGGGATCATGTGGATCCTGGGCGTGCTGGACGACAAGTGGGGCGTCGACGCCCTGGTGAAGCTGGGCGGCCAGATGATCGCCGCCGGCGTCATGGTCTGGCAGGGCGTGACGGTCATCTCGATCCCGGTGCCCGGCGTCGGCCCGGTCGCCGTCACCCCGACCCAGGGCATGATCATCTCCGTCGCGCTGGTCGTCGTCATGGTCAACGCGGTGAACTTCATCGACGGCCTGGACGGCCTCGCGGCCGGCATGGTCTGCATCGCCGCGATGGCGTTCTTCCTCTACTCGTACCGGCTGTGGATCGGCTACGGGGTCAACGACGCCGCGCCCGCCGTGCTGTTCAGCGCCGTCCTCATCGGCATGTGCCTGGGCTTCCTGCCGCACAACCTGCACCCCGCCCGGATCTTCATGGGCGACTCCGGCTCGATGATGCTCGGCCTGATGCTGGCCGTCGCCGCCATCTCGATCACCGGCCGCGTGGACCCCGACCTGGTCACCGCCGTCACCGGGTCGCAGACCGCCACCGTCCACGCCCTGGTGCCGATCTACATCCCGCTGCTGCTGCCGCTGACCGTCATCGCACTGCCGCTGGCCGACCTGCTGCTCGCCGTCGTCCGCCGCACCTGGGCCGGGAAGTCGCCGTTCGCCGCCGACAAGCAGCACCTGCACCACCGGCTGCTCCAGGTGGGCCACTCGCACAGCCGGGCCGTGCTGATCATGTACTTCTGGGCCGCGCTGATCGCCTTCGGCACGGTGGCCTTCTCGGTCGCCAACACCGGCCGCACCGTGGTGCTGGCCTTCGCCGGGCTCTGCCTGGTCGGCCTGGTGGTGCTGCTGATGCCGCGCTTCCGCCCGCACGCCCCGCGGGCCGTGCAGGCCATCGTGCCGCCCCGCTACCGCAAGGGCCGGGCGGAGGAGCCCGTCGCCGATCCGGCCGCCGCCGTGGAGGCCGCCGCGGCCGCGGAACCCGCCGCCGAGGAGGCGGAGACCGGGGCCCCCGCGATGGCCGAGCTCTCCGCCAAGGACAAGGCGCTGCTCAGCCGGATCGGCAGCGGTGCCACCGCGGTCGGCCCGCGCAGCCGGGCCAAGGGCTGACACCCTCCACGGACGGCTGACGTTCCGTCAAGATCCCCGCGGGGAGGGCTCACCCGGTCGGCGGCACCCTTGGGCCATTGGTGTGACAGGTGCCACACGTTCATGGTAAAGCTCTCATCAAATAGTTTGTGATACCGTTCACGAGTACCGAGAGCACGCCGAAAGACCTGACGGGTGGAGTCCTCCCGCCCCCGGTCGGTCTCCTCGACGGGCTCGCCGTCCAGCGGCCGGCCTGCGGCTGTGGTTCCCGGTGCGGTGTCACCGCCGCACACCCCCAAATGCCAGTCCCCCGTTGCCGACATGCCGCCGGAGTTGCCGACATGCCGTCCCACGACGCCCGGATCATCCGAGGCGCCGCAATCCCCACTGCGGTCGCCGGCCTGATTGCCGCTGTGATCGCCTTCGCGGTCGTGGGGGCCAAGGGACTGATCGGCGCAGTCTTCGCAACGCTGCTGGTGATGGCGTTCTTCAGCTTCGGCCAGGTCGCACTCGACCGGCTCACCAGGAACAACCCGCAGATCATGATGGCAGCCGCGCTGCTCGTCTACACGACGCAGATCCTGCTGGTCGCGGTCGTCCTGGCGGTGTTCAAGCACACCACCCTCTTCGACACCAAGGTCTTCGGCTTCACGCTGCTCGGCTGCGCGCTGATCTGGACGGGCTTCCAGGTGCGCGGTGCGATGAAGGCCAAGATCTACTACGTCGACCCCGAATCCCGGGACGACAAGCCCAAATCGGGGCGTCAACCGTGAGTGGGGCGGGCTGTCCCCCTCGCGAGGGGGGCGGTGTTTATGCCCTCCTGACGGGCTGCTATCGTCCGTCCCAACGGCGGAGTACGAGATGTGGCCGGGTCTCTCCGATCATCGGACGGATCGCCCCCCGACTCCCCGAAGTCTTCGAAGATCCCGCGGCAGGGATACGCGCCGTGCAGGGTCCGCGAGAAATCCAACAAGTTCCAGTGCCGCTCCGTGGCCCCGCGCCGCGCCGACACACCGAGGTTGCCGTAACCATGCGTCATGACGAAGGAGTCCGTGGTGGGTACTGAATCCGCGCTGCTCGCCTCTGGCAGTTGCCACTTCAGTGACGCTGGCTGCGGGTTCCCCGCTCCTGGCCTGAACGAGTTCGACTTCAAGCCGATCTTCACCATCGGCAGCGTCGACTTCACCAAGCCGATGCTCCTGTCGATCATCGTGGCCCTGCTGGTGGTCGCCTTCTTCTGGGCCGCCTTCGCCAAGCCGAAGCTGCTCCCCGGCAAGCTGCAGCTCGTCGGCGAGATCGGCTACGACTTCGTCAAGCGCAGCATCGTGCTGGAGACGATCGGCAAGAAGGGCGAGAAGTACGTCCCGATGCTGGTCTCGATGTTCTTCTTCGTCTGGGTGATGAACATCATGTCCATCATCCCCTTCGCCCAGTTCCCGGTGACGGCGCGCATCGCGTACCCGGCCGGCCTCGCGCTCGTCGTGTGGCTGACCTACATGGGCCTGACCTTCCAGAAGCACGGCTTCGTCGGCGGTCTGAAGAACCTCTGCTGGCCGTCCGGCATCCCCGGCTGGGTCATGTTCATCCTGGTGCCGATCGAGTTCTTCTCGAACATCTTCGTCCGCCCCTTCACCCTGGCGGTCCGAGCCTTCGCGAACATGTTCGCCGGCCACCTGCTGATCGTCATGTTCTCGGTCGCCTCCTGGTACCTGCTCAGCCCGAGCCTCGGCGCCCTCTACGGCAGCGCCTCCTTCGTGGTGGCCGTCGGCCTCACCGCCTTCGAGCTGCTGGTCCAGTTCCTGCAGGCCTACATCTTCGTGATGCTCGCCAGCAGCTACATCGCCGGTGCCCTCGAAGAGGCGCACTGAGCACCGCAGCCCCAGGCTGCGCCCCCGAACTCCCGGTGGCCAACACCCACCGGTATTCCATCCCGCAAAGGATTAGCTGAGATGTCCGCTCTCGCTGAGGTCACCGGTTCCATCGCTTCCGTCGGCTACGGCCTCGCCGCGATCGGCCCCGGCATCGGTGTCGGTCTGATCTTCGGTAACGGCGTGCAGGCGATGGCCCGTCAGCCCGAGGCTGCCGGCCTGATCCGCTCCAACATGTTCATCGGCTTCGCGCTGACCGAGGCGCTCGCGCTCATCGGCATCGTCATGCCGTTCGTGTTCGGCAAGTAATTTCCGGCACACCGGTAGCCCGTTTCGACGAAAGGTTCAGATATGAACCCCGTGGTCTTCCTCGCGGAAGAGGAGCAGATGAACCCGCTCCTTCCCGCGTGGCCCGAGGTCATCATCGGCCTGCTCTGCTTCTTCATCGTCTTCGGCTTCCTCGGCAAGAAGCTCCTCCCCAGCATCGAGAAGGTGCTGCAGGAGCGTCGTGACGCCATCGAGGGCGGCATGGAGCGTGCGGAGGCTGCTCAGGCCGAGGCCCAGGCCCTGCTGGAGCAGTACCGCGCCGAGCTCGCCGAGGCGCGTCACGAGGCCGCTCGGATCACCGAGCACGCCCGTGAGCAGGGCGCTGCCCTGGTGGCCGAGATGCGCGAGGAGGGCCAGCGTCAGCGCGAGGCCGTCGTCGCCGCCGGTCACGCCCAGATCGAGGCCGACAAGAAGCAGGCGACTGCCGCCCTGCGCCAGGACGTGGGCTCGCTGGCCTCCCAGCTGGCGTCCCGCATCGTGGGTGAGTCCCTCGAGGAGCACGCCCGGCAGAGCGGCGTGATCGACCGCTTCCTCGACGAGCTCGAGGCCAAGGCCGCCTCCTCGGCGGGTGCCAAGTGATCGGCGCCAGCCGTGAGGCCCTGGCCGCCGGCCGGGAGAACCTCGAGAGCCTGACCGACAACACCTCGGTGGACGCGGCCAAGCTCGCCGAGGAGCTCGCCGCCGTCACGGCACTGCTGGACCGCGAGGTCTCGCTGCGCCGCGTGCTGACCGACCCCTCGCGGTCGGGCCAGGACAAGGCCCAGTTCGTCGGCACGCTGCTGTCGGGCCAGGTCTCCGGTGAGACGGTCGACCTGGTCTCCGGCCTCGTCCGGTCCCGCTGGTCCGGTGCGCGCGACCTGGTCGACGCGGTGGAGGAGCTCTCCGCGTACGCCGAGGTCATCGCCGCCGACAAGGCCGGCGCCCTCGACGACGTCGAGGACGAGCTGTTCCGGTTCGGCCGGGTCGTCGCGGGCTCCCACGAGCTGCGCGCCGCGCTCACCGAGCCCAAGGCCGACGCCGCCGCCAAGGCGGCCCTGGTCAAGAAGCTGCTCGGCGGCCGCGCCAACGCGGGCACCGTCCGCCTGGTCGTCTCCCTGGTCACCGCCCCGCGTGGCCGTAGCCTGGAGCAGGGCCTCGAGTCCTACTCCAAGCTCGCTGCCGCCCGGCGCGGCCGCGTGGTGGCCCTGGTCACCAGCGCCGTGCCGCTGTCGGACCGGCAGAAGGAGCGGCTGTCCGCCGCCCTGGCCGGCCTGTACGGCAGGCAGGTCCACCTGAACATCGACGTCGACCCCGAGGTCGTCGGCGGCGTGAAGGTGCAGATCGGCGACGAGGTCATCGACGGCACGGTGGCGAGCCGCCTCGAGGGCGCTCGTCAGGGCCTCGAAGGCTGACCGAAGAAGAGCATCATCCGACCCTCGGTCGGGCGTCGGTTCACACCGAGTGGACCGGCAAAACGTACGGCCGGTTCACCCCGACCCGGCCGAGAGTCGAGCACTTGCGGCCCTCAATGGCGGGCCGAGGATCGCAAACTAGGAGAGCAGGGAAGCCTGATGGCGGAGCTTACGATCCGTCCGGAGGAGATCCGGGACGCGCTGGCCGACTTTGTCCAGTCGTACCAGCCGGACGCCGCCTCGCGTGAAGAGGTCGGCACGGTCACCGAGGCCATGGACGGTATCGCCAAGGTCGAGGGTCTCCCCTCGGTCATGGCCAACGAGCTGCTGAAGTTCGAGGACGGCACCCTCGGCCTCGCGCTGAACCTCGACACCCGCGAGATCGGTGTCGTCATCCTCGGTGAGTTCTCGGGCATCGAGGAGGGCCAGACGGTGCAGCGCACCGGCGAGGTCCTCTCCGTCCCGGTCGGCGAGGGCTACCTCGGCCGCGTCGTGGACCCGCTGGGCAACCCGATCGACGGCCTGGGCGAGATCGCCTCCACCGGCCGCCGCGCCCTGGAGCTGCAGGCCCCCGGCGTCATGGTCCGCAAGTCGGTCCACGAGCCGATGCAGACCGGCATCAAGGCCATCGACGCGATGACCCCGATCGGCCGCGGCCAGCGCCAGCTGATCATCGGCGACCGCCAGACCGGCAAGACCGCGGTCGCGATCGACACGATCATCAACCAGCGCGACAACTGGCGCTCCGGCGACCCGAAGAAGCAGGTCCGCTGCATCTACGTCGCCATCGGCCAGAAGGGCTCCACCATCGCGTCCGTCCGCGGCGCCCTGGAGGAGGCCGGCGCGCTGGAGTACACCACCATCGTGGCTGCTCCCGCCTCCGACCCGGCCGGCTTCAAGTACCTCGCCCCGTACACCGGCTCCGCCATCGGCCAGGAGTGGATGTACGACGGCAAGCACGTCCTGATCATCTTCGACGACCTGTCGAAGCAGGCCGAGGCCTACCGCTCCGTCTCCCTGCTGCTGCGCCGCCCGCCGGGCCGCGAGGCCTACCCGGGTGACGTCTTCTACCTGCACTCCCGCCTGCTGGAGCGCTGCGCCAAGCTCTCCGACGAGCTGGGCGCCGGCTCGATGACCGGTCTGCCGATCATCGAGACCAAGGCCAACGACGTCTCGGCGTACATCCCGACCAACGTCATCTCCATCACCGACGGCCAGTGCTTCCTGGAGTCCGACCTGTTCAACGCCGGCATCCGCCCGGCCGTGAACGTCGGCATCTCGGTCTCCCGCGTCGGTGGCTCCGCCCAGATCAAGGCCATGAAGTCGGTCGCCGGCCGTCTGCGCCTGGACCTGGCCCAGTACCGCGAGCTGGAGGCGTTCGCCGCCTTCGGTTCCGACCTGGACCCGGCCTCCAAGGCCCAGCTGGAGCGCGGTGCGCGCATGGTCGAGCTGCTGAAGCAGGGCCAGTACCAGCCGTTCCCGGTCGAGGAGCAGGTCGTTTCCATCTGGGCCGGCACCACCGGCAAGCTGGACGACGTCCCGGTCGCCGAGATCCGCCGCTTCGAGCGCGAGTTCCTGGACCACCTGCGCCTGGAGCACAAGGGCATCCTCGCCGGCATCGTCGAGACCCAGAAGCTCGAGGACGGCACCATCGACGCGCTGACCAGCGCGATCGAGGGCTTCAAGCAGGGCTACACCACGGCTGACGGCAAGCTCCTGTCCGAGCAGGCCTGAGTCCGGTAACGAGGGAAAGGACGTAACGACCCAATGGGAGCACAGCTTCGGGTCTACAAGCGCCGGATCCGCTCTGTCACCGCGACGAAGAAGATCACCAAGGCGATGGAGATGATCTCCGCGTCGCGCATCGTCAAGGCGCAGCGCGCGGTGGCAGCCTCCACTCCGTACGCCGATGAGCTCACCCGGGCGGTGACGGCGGTGGCCACCCGGTCCAACGCCAAGCACCCGCTCACCACCGAGAACCCGCAGGCCACCAGGGCCGCCGTCCTGCTGATCACGGCGGACCGCGGTCTGGCCGGCGGCTACTCGACCAACGCCATCAAGCAGGCCATCGCGCTCAGCGCGAAGCTTCGCGACGAGGGCAAGGACGTGGTGACCTACATCGTCGGCCGCAAGGGCGTCTCGTACTACAACTTCCGTAGCCTTGAGGTTGCGGGGTCGTGGACGGGCTTCTCGGACAAGCCGACCTACGGTGACGCCAAGACCGTTGCGGGCGACCTCATCGAGGCGTTCACCGCGGAGACCGGCGGCGTGGACGAGCTCCACCTGGTCTCGACGAAGTTCGAGTCGATGCTGACGCAGACGGCGGTCGACGCCCGACTGCTGCCGCTGAAGCTGGACGAGGTCGAGCTCAGCGACGAGTCCAAGGCCAAGCACGAGATCTTCCCGCTGTACGACTTCGAGCCGTCGGCGGAGGGCGTACTGGACGCGCTGCTGCCGCGGTACGTCGAGAGCCGGATCTACAACGCGCTGCTGCAGTCGGCCGCTTCGGAGCACGCCGCCCGTCGGCGCGCGATGAAGAGCGCGACCGACAACGCGGGAGAGCTCATCAAGTCGCTCACGCGGCTTGCCAACTCGGCCCGTCAGGCCGAGATCACCCAGGAAATCAGCGAGATCGTCGGTGGCGCCAACGCGCTCGCTGACGCGAGCCGCGGGAGCGAATGAGTATGACCACCACTGTTGAGCCGACCACGGCGACGGGCCGCGTCGCGCGGGTCATCGGCCCGGTCGTCGACGTGGAGTTCCCCGTCGACGCGATTCCGGACATGTTCAACGCCCTGCACGTCGAGGTGGACAACCCCGACGGCACGGGCAAGAAGATCCTGACCCTCGAGGTCGCCCAGCACCTCGGCGACGGCCTGGTCCGCGGCATCTCGATGCAGCCGACCGACGGTCTCGTCCGCGGTGCGGAGGTGTCCGACACCGGTGCAGCCATCTCCGTGCCGGTCGGCCAGATCACCAAGGGCAAGGTGTTCAACGCCCTCGGTGAGGTGCTGAACACCGACAAGGCGGAGTTCGAGGCCCAGGTCACGACCCGCTGGCCGATCCACCGCAAGGCTCCGGACTTCAAGGACCTCGAGTCGAAGACCGAGATGTTCGAGACCGGCATCAAGGTCATCGACCTGCTCACCCCGTACGTCACGGGTGGCAAGATCGGTCTGTTCGGTGGTGCCGGTGTCGGCAAGACCGTTCTGATCCAGGAGATGATCTACCGCGTCGCCGAGAACTTCGGTGGTGTGTCGGTGTTCGCCGGCGTCGGCGAGCGCACCCGTGAGGGCAACGACCTGATCCACGAGATGGTGGACTCGGGCGTTCTGGACAAGACCGCGCTGGTCTTCGGCCAGATGGACGAGCCGCCGGGCACCCGTCTGCGCGTCGCGCTCTCCGCGCTGACCATGGCGGAGTACTTCCGCGACGTCGAGAAGCAGGACGTGCTCCTCTTCATCGACAACATCTTCCGGTTCACCCAGGCCGGTTCCGAGGTGTCGACCCTGCTCGGCCGTATGCCCTCCGCGGTGGGTTACCAGCCGAACCTGGCCGACGAGATGGGCCTCCTGCAGGAGCGCATCACCTCGACCCGCGGTCACTCGATCACCTCGATGCAGGCGATCTACGTCCCCGCGGACGACCTGACCGACCCGGCGCCGGCGACCACCTTCGCCCACCTGGACGCGACCACCGTTCTGTCGCGCCCGATCTCGGAGAAGGGCATCTACCCGGCGGTCGACCCGCTGGACTCGACGTCCCGCATCCTGGACCCGCGCTACATCGCGCAGGACCACTACGACACGGCCATCCGCGTCAAGGGCATCCTGCAGAAGTACAAGGACCTCCAGGACATCATCGCGATCCTCGGTATCGACGAGCTGAGCGAGGAGGACAAGATCACCGTCCACCGCGCCCGCCGCATCGAGCGCTTCCTCTCGCAGAACACCTACGTGGCGAAGCAGTTCACCGGCGTCGACGGCTCGACCGTGCCGCTGTCGGAGACCATCGAGGCCTTCAACGCGATCGCGGACGGCAAGTACGACTCCGTCCCGGAGCAGGCCTTCTTCATGTGCGGTGGCATCGAGGACCTCGAGAAGAACGCTGCCGAGCTGGCGAAGAAGTAATCAGGCCGACGTGACGGCCGAGTGACCGTGAGGGGTGGTCCCCGTCTTCCGGGGGCCACCCCTCACGGCGCACAGCGGCTGTGATTCCGGTCATCTCCGTGTCCCTGGTTTCATGACAGGGGGACGGGCCCGTTATTCTTACCGAAACCATCGAGAAATCGGCGGTTTCAAGAGCCTAGGAGCCCACGTTGGCTGAGCTGCACGTCGAGCTGGTCGCAGCCGACCGCAAGGTGTGGTCCGGTGCGGCCACCATCGTTGTCGCCCGTACGGCCTCCGGTGACACCGGCATCATGCCCGGTCACACCCCGGTGCTGAGCGTGCTGGAGACCGGTCCGGTCACCATCCGCACCACCGACGGCGGGACTGTCCTCGCCGCGGTGCACGGCGGCTTCATCTCCTTCGCCGACAACAAGCTCTCCATCCTCGCCGAGGTGGCCGAGCTGGCGGACGAGATCGACGTCGCCCGTGCCCAGCGCGCGCTGGAGAACGCGCAGTCGGAGCTGGACGCGCACGCCGAGCGGCGCGCCGAGGTCCGCCTGGCGGCCACGCGCGGCCTCAAGGCCCACGCCTGAGCACCGGACCCTGACAGCGGGGTCGACCGACGGTCCCGGGGACGCGGAAGCGTGACCCCGGGACTGTCGTATCAGTTGGTAGGAAAAGGCGGCCGTGACCCGGTCGTCACGGGGACGCAGGAGCGAGGAGGTCGGTGAGCATGGTCCTCGCCCTTGTGGTGTGCGCGGCGATCGTGGCCGCGGCCGTGGTCGGACTGATGGCGTTCGCGGTACGCCGCCGCGTCATCCAGCGAGTAGGCGGCACGTTCGACTGCAGTTTCCGGCTCAAAATGCCGGCGGACGCCTCCACGCAGCCCGACCTCGACGAGAACGGCCAACCCACCCCGGCCCCGGTCCACGCGACCGACGGCAAGGGGTGGGTTTTCGGTATCGGGCGGTACAGCGGCGACTCCATCGAATGGTTCCGCGTCTTCTCCTATGCTCCCCGCCCGCGCCGGGTGCTCCCGCGCACCGAGATCGAGGTGCTCGGCCGCCGCTATCCCGAGGGCCAGGAGGAGCTCGCCCTGCTCTCCGGCTCGGTCGTGCTGCGATGTCTGCACAACGGCGCCCCGCTGGAGCTCGCCATGAGCGAGGACGCCCTCACCGGCTTCCTCGCCTGGCTCGAGGCCGCCCCGCCCGGCCAGAGGGTCAACGTCGCGTAGCGACGGACCCTCGGGATGGGGGCACCCCCGCCCGAAGGGGTGGGGGAGGGGCAACGTCGCGTGACCCCGTGTGGGCTGGTTAACACCGCCTAACAACGGCTCCGCGTCGGCGCTAGGCTGCGGCCATGGTGAACCTGACGCGCATCTACACCCGCACCGGCGACGACGGCACGACCGCCCTCGGCGACATGAGCCGCACCACCAAGACCGACCCGCGGCTGATCGCGTACGCCGACACCAACGAGGCCAACGCCGCGATCGGCGTCGCCATCGCCGCAGGCGCCCTGCCGGACGGCCTGGTCGCCGTGCTCACCCGCATCCAGAACGACCTCTTCGACGTCGGCGCGGACCTGGCCACCCCGGTCGTGGAGAACCCCGCCTACCCGCCGCTGCGGGTCGAGCAGGGCTACATCGACAAGCTCGAGGCCGACTGCGACCACTACCTGGCCGCCCTGGAGAAGCTCCGCAGCTTCATCCTCCCCGGCGGCACCCCCGGCGCCGCCCACCTGCACCTCGCCTGCACCGTCGTCCGCCGGGCCGAGCGCTCCACCTGGGCCGCGATCGACGTGCACGGTGACTCCGTCAACCCGCTCACCGCGAAGTACCTCAACCGGCTCTCCGACCTGCTGTTCATCCTCGCCCGGACGGCCAACAAGGAGATCGGCGACGTCCTCTGGGTACCCGGCGAGAACCGCTAGCCGCGGGCCTTCGCACAAAGCGCGGGGAACTGCGCAGTCCGGGTGCGGGTAGCACGACGGGCAGGCATGGGCCAATCACGACACGTGTGACGGCCCGCATCCGAATTGCGCAGTTCCCCGCGCCCCTGACGGTTTGCTCATGTGCCTTTGACGGGGGCTACTGTGCCGTGCGGTGCTCCGGCTCGCGCTTGGGGAAGACGGTGTAGCTGCCGGCGATCAGCAGGTTGATGCCGACCACCAGGGCCATCCGCGGGTACCACGGGTCGAGGCCCTCGGTGCGCGGGGCGTCACCGACCAGCCGCTGCACGGCGAAGACCAGGGCCACGGTCAGCGCCGACGCGACCACCGTGCGGGCGAACATCCGCCACTCGTGGGCGGCCCGCGCCGAACCGTACTTCGGCGGCCCGGCCGGTTTCGGGGCGCCGGCCAGCCGGTGGGCGGCGTGGCCGTCCGCCCACCGCACCAGGTAGTGGCCGTACGCCACCGAGAAGCCGACGTAGCTGGCGGCCAGCCCGTGCGTCCAGTCCGCGGTCGCGCCGCCCCGCAGGTCCGCCACGGTGGCGGCCAGGATCACCAGGTCCACCACCGGCAGCAGCACCAGCAGGCCGGTGCTGACCCGGCGCAGGTGCAGCACGTACCGTGCGGCCAGCGCCGCGGCGAGCACCACCCAGAAGCCGACCTCGCCGGCCACGATCAGGGAAACCATGTCCCCAGCCTGCCGCGCGCGGGGACCCGCCTCGTCGTCGCCGGGGGCGATCCCGCATGAGACCTTCGATGTACCGGCGGCTCCTCCGGAAGGCAGGCCCGGGTGCGGCGGAGGGATGGTGGGATGGCGCCGTGACCCTCACCCCGCGCCGGCACGACGCCGCGATCGCCCTCGCCGGGCTGCTCGGCGGCCTGCTGCTGATCGCCTTCGGCGCCTACGACAACAGCAGCAGCATCCCCCGCTGGGTGGCGGCGCTGCCACTGCTGGCGATGGCCGTGCTGGAGCTGTTCCGGCGCACCCGCACCATCTGGACGGCCTCGCTCGGCGGCCTGGTCTTCGCCGCCTGCATCTTCGCCGGCTCCGTCCTCGCCACCGTCGTGATGTACACCGACCTGCTGTACGCGGCGGTGCTCTACGGGCCGCCGCGGATGGCGAAGGTCCTGCACCTCACCGGCGGCGCCACCACCCTGGTGCTCTCCGGCCTCACCCTGGTGTACCGCGACGTGCCCGACGCGCTGCTGGTGGCGGGCTTCTGCGGGCTGGTCTTCCTCGCCCCGGTGTGGACGGCCGACCTGCTCCGCCGCCACCAGGACCGCGCCGAGACCGAGCGGCTGCGCGCCGAGCAGACCGCGCTCCTCGCCGAGCTCGACCGCCGGGCCGCGGTCACCGCCGAACGCGCCCGGATGGCCCGCGAACTGCACGACGTCATCGCCAACCACCTGTCGGCCGTCGCCATCCACGCCACCGGCGCGCAGTCGGTGGCCCGCCGCCGGCAGGTCCCCGAGGACGACCCGGTGGTGGCCGCACTGGCCGTGATCCGGGAGAACAGCGTCCAGGGCCTGGCCGAGATGCGCCGCATGATCGGCCTGCTCCGCCGCGGCGCCGCACCCGGGCCGCTCTCCGGCGGCGAGCACGCCGACGGCTCGTACGCCGCGCCGCGGCTCTCCGCACTGGACGCGCTGATCGGCCGGGCCAGGGACGCCGGCCGGGACGCCGGGCTGGCCTTCGAGGCCGCCCAGTCGGGCGAACCGGGCGAGCTGCCCGCCCCGCTGGAACTCGCGGCCTACCGGATCGTCCAGGAGTCGCTGACCAACGCGGTGAAGCACGCCGCGCCCGGCACCGTGCGGCTCACCGTCGACTACCGTCCGGCGGACGTGGTGATCGCGGTGGACAGCCCGTACCGTGAGGGCGCCGGCCGGGCGCTGCAGGGCGCCGGGGCCGGGCTGGTCGGCATGGGGGAGCGCGCACAGCTGCTGGGCGGCGACTTCGACGCGGGGCCGCAGGGCGGCCGCTGGCGGGTACGGGCGGTGCTGCCGCGCGAGACGAGGGGGACGGACGGATGACCATCCGGGTGCTGGTCGCGGAGGACCAGGCGGCGGTACGGGCCGCCCTGGTGATGATCCTGCGCGCGGAGCCGGGCATCGAGGTGGCCGGCGAGGCCGCGGACGGCGAGGAGGCCGTCCGCCTCGCCCTGGAACTCAGGCCCGACGTCGTCCTGATGGACATTCAGATGCCCCGGCTGGACGGCGTGGAGGCCACCCGGCGGGTGGTCGCCGCCGACGCCGCCCACGTGCTGGTGCTCACCACCTTCGACCTCGACGACTACGTCTACGGCGCGCTGCGCGCCGGCGCGGCCGGCTTCCTGCTCAAGGACGTCGACGCCGAGGGCCTGATCGACGGCATCCGCACGGTGGCCCGCGGCGACGGCATGCTCGCCCCCTCCGTCACCCGGCGGCTGATCTCCGCCTTCGCCCGGCCCGCCCGCTCCGCCACGGCGGAGGCCAGGGCGGCCGTCGCCGAGCTCACCGCCCGCGAGCACGAGGTGCTGGCCTGCCTCGGCGCCGGGCTCTCCAACGCCCAGATCGCCGAACGGCTCGGCATGGCCGAGGGCACCACCAAGACGCACGTCAGCCGGATCCTCGCCAAGCTCGCGCTGCGCAGCCGGGTCCAGGCGGCCGTTCTGGCCCAGGAGCTCGGCATCCTGCCCGCCGGCTGATCCGAGGCCGCGCACGGGCCCGCCGAAGCCCGCCATGGGCCCGTTGCCGCCGTGCGCAGGCACCATGACGGCGCGTCAGCGGCGGTCCAGCGCCTCGCGGGCCTTCGCGGAGTCGTCCGGCCACACCATCAGCCGCGGCCCGGCGCTCGTCTCCACCAGGGTGTGCCGCACGCCCTCGGCGGTCAGCAGCGCGGACATCCGCCGCGCCTCGGAGGCGTCCGCCGGGGCCGCGACGCTCACCAGCAGCCCGTACTCGTCCGGGTTGCCGGTGTGCGGGCGGCGGGCCACCAGCGAGTGGCCGCGCCCGTACGTCCAGCGCAGCAGCAGCACCAGCACTCCGGTCAGCCCCAGGCCGATCAGGAGGGCCAGCAGCGGGTGCACCGCGGTCATTGGGCCAAACCCCTCCGCCGTCGGGTACAGATCACACTTCACATTCTCACCACGGAGGGCCCGAGGGCATTAGAGTCCGGGCCGTGAGCGGCGCGGCTCCGGGGGGTGACCCTGCCCCGGGCCGCCCTCAGCCAGACGCCCGGGCCCCGGTTGCCAGGGCGGGACCATCACTCGGGAGACCAAGCCATGAGCAACGCACCCACCCAGCGGATCGCCGTGATCGGCGCGGGCCTGATGGGCGCCGGTATCGCCCAGGTCTCGGCGCAGGCCGGGCACCCGGTGGTGCTGCGGGACGTCACCGAGGCGGCGCTGCAGCGCGGCCTCGACGGCATCCGGGCCTCGTACGAGAAGTTCACCGCCAAGGGCCGGATGACCGCCGAGGAGGCGGAGGCGGCGCTCGGCCGGATCACCACCACCACCGACCTCGGCGCGGTCGGCGACGCGGACATCGTGGTCGAGGCGGTCTTCGAGAAGCTCGAGGTCAAGGAGGGTGTCTTCCGCGAGCTCGACAAGATCGCCAAGGACGGCGCGGTGCTCGCCTCCAACACCTCCGCCATCCCGATCACCCGGATCGCCGCCGCCACCTCCCGCCCGGAGAGTGTCGTCGGCGTGCACTTCTTCTCCCCGGTGCCGCTGATGCGCCTGGTGGAGCTGGTGCGCGGCTACAAGACCAGCGACGAGACGCTGGCCGCCGCCCGTGCCTACGCCGAGGGCGTCGGCAAGGAGGTCGTGGTCGTCAACCGCGACGTGGCCGGCTTCATCACCACCCGCCTGATCACCGCCCTGGTCGTCGAGGCCGCCAAGCTCTACGAGTCGGGCGTCGCCACCGCCGAGGACATCGACACCGCCTGCCGCCTCGGCTTCGGCCACCCGATGGGCCCGCTGCAGACCGCCGACCTCACCGGCGTCGACATCCTGCTGCACGCCGCCCGCAACATCTACGCGGAGACCCAGGACGAGAAGTTCGCCGCCCCGGAGATCATGGCCCGCATGGTCACCGCCGGCGACCTCGGCCGCAAGAGCGGCCGCGGCTTCTACCCGTACGAGGGCTGACCGCAACCGCCCGCGGACACCGGTGTGCCGCACGCCCCCGAGAGCGTGCGGCCCACCGTGTGACCCGGCCCTCACAACGGCGCACCCGCGTGGGTGAGTTTGCTCACGATGCTGCCGCAGACGGGTGATTTGGGCGGTAATCGAGCGTAGGTATGGGGAGTTCCTGCGTATATTCCCTCGGACGGGTGAAGTTGGCCCGGACTCCGCCGAAGGGGAGCAACCTGCGGAGTTGGTTGACCGTCAGACGAGGGGGAGACCGGCGCGGCCCCCGGCGCGCGGCGTCCACGACACGACGCCCGCCCGGCCCGGGCCCCGGAACACCCGAACGGCGAGCGGAGGAGGAGAGCGTGCGCATCACCGGCGACCACAGCGGCCTGGCCATCGAGGGCCGGCTCGACGTGCGCAGCGCCGCCGACGCGCGGGCCGTCCTGCACGCCGCCGTCGACGGCGGCAAGGGCGACCTGGTGCTCGACCTCGGCCGCCTGGAGTTCTGGGACGCCACCGGCCTCGGCGTCATCATGGGCACCCACCGGCGGGCCGGCCGGATCGGCCGCCGCCTCGTCCTGCGGCACGTCCCCGCCCAGCTGCAGCGCCTGCTGGTCGCCACCCGCCTGCACCGCATCCTCGCCGTCGAGGGCACCGTCCCGGACGCCTACGGCACCAGCCTGCCCGCCCTCGGCACCCTGCCGGCCGGCCCGCTGGCCCTGCCCACCGCCTGACCCCGCCCGCCCCCGGAAGCTACTTCGGGGTACCGGTCTGTGCTGCGCGCGGCGAGTGTGGAAAAGTCTGCGCTCACAAGCACGGCTGCGCGGGCCCACGGCCCGCAGTGCGGCCGGTCCGACGCGCCGCCGGCACCGATTCCGGCGGCCCACCATGGGGCGGAGCAGGAACGTGGGACAGCCGACCGGTGAATTCGGGCAGGAAGGCGTACGCCCCCGCACCGGCGAGGTCGTCTCCGGAGACCTGCTGCTGGCCGTCGGGGGCCCGGACGGCTCCGAGGCGCGCCCGTGCCCCGAGGGCTGGCGGCCGGAACCCCGCCGCGCCCGCGACCGCCGCCAGGGCCGCCCCGAACTCGGCCCCAGCCCCGCCGTCGGCCCGCTCGCCCTCGGCAGCGCCCCCGCCGACCTCCCGCTGCTGGACCGCGAGGACGACATCCGGCGACTCGTCGCGATGCTCTCCGAGGGCCGATCCGTCCGGCTCGTCGGCCAGTCCGGCTCCGGCCGCAGCACCCTGCTCGCCGCCGTCGCCGACGCCGCGGACGGCATCGCCCCCGACGGCGTCGTCCGGCTCAGCGGCCACCGCCGCACCGGCGCCGACATCCTGCAGGACCTCTTCGCCGCCACCCACCACGCGCCGGACTACCGGCCGGACAGCCGCACCGCGGCCGCCCTGCTCGCCCAGGTCGGCGCCGTCGTCGTCATCGACGACCTCGACGTCGACACCGACGAGCTGAACGACCTCCTCGACGCCGCACCGGACTGCGCCTTCCTGGTGACCGTGCCCCCCGGCAGCCCGCTGCTGCCGCCGGGCACCCGGCTGGAGGACCACCCGGTGGCCGGCCTCGCCAAGTCCGCCTGCCTCGCCCTCGCGGGCCGCCTGGCGGGCCGTCAGCTCGACGAGGCCGAACGGGCCTGGGCCGTCGACCTCTGGTTCGAGTCCGAGGGCCTGCCGCTGCGCTTCGTCCAGGCCGCCGCCCTGCTGCGTCAGCGCGACCTCGCGGTGGACACCCTGGTCGCCGCCCAGGAGGACCGCAACCACGTCTTCGGCCTGGTCAAGGAGATCGAGGAGCCGGACGACCCGGCGGTCCTCGAGGGCGAACTGCGGCGCACCGTGCCGCTGCCGACCGTCGCGGAGAGCGCGGCGCCGGCCGTCCGGCTCGCCGAGGGGCTCAGCGAGCCCGCGCAGGCCGTCCTGCGGCTGTCGCTCGCGCTCGGCGGCGAGTGCCCCACCGCCCCGCACCTGCCCGCCCTGATCGACGTCGGCCTCGGCGAGAGCGCCCTGCGCGAACTCGTCGACGCCGGACTCGCCGTCTCGGTCGGCGGCCACCACCGGCTCACCACCGGCGTCGAGGAACTCCTCGCCGGCCGCTTCGAGCCGGGCACCGTCGCGTACGGCGCCGCCGAGCACTTCTCCTGGTGGGTCGGGCACGGCTCGGTCACCACCGAACAGATCGCCGCCGAGGCCGAGGTCGTCGTCGGCGCCCTGCTGGCCGACCGCGCCGCGGACCGCCCGGAGGCCGTGCTGCGGCTGGCCAGGGCCGCCGCCCCGGCACTCGCCCTGTCGCTGCGCTGGGGGGCGTGGGAGCGCGTCCTCAAGCTCGGCCTGGAGGCCGCCAGGGCGCTGCGCGCCACCGGGGAGGAGGCGTGGTTCCACCACGAGCTCGGGGTGCTGGCGCTGTGCACCCGCGCCGACCAGCGGGCGCTGGCGGAGCTGGAGTCGGCGGTCGCCCTGCGGGCCGCGTTCGGCGACCCGCGGACGGGGGCGGCCGGACGGCGGATGCTCGACCTGCTCAAGTCCGAGGCCCGGCAGCTGCCGGCCGGCGGGCAGGAACTCGCGCCGGTGGGCCGACGGCCCGTCATCCGGGCCATCGCGCGGGCGCCTTGGCGGCTGGCCGGCTCCCCGCGGGCCGGCGAGGCCCGGCGTGCGGTGGTCGCCGCGGCGGCCGCGGTGGTCGCCCTGGGCGTGATCGGCGCCGCGGTCGGGCTCGGCACGGGCGGGGACGACTCCGCGGATCCGGGTCGGACGCTGCCCGGCACCTCGGTCGACGACGGTTCCTCCGGCGCCGACTTCCCGTTCAACAGCGGCAGCGCCACTGCGCCCGCACCCGGCGGGAGCCCGTCCGACAGCCCCTCGGCCTCGGCCTCCGACTCGGCGAGTGCCTCGGCGAGCGCGAGCGGCAGCAGGAAGCCGACCTCGACCAAGTCCGGTACCGCGACCCCGGGCCAGCCCACCCGCCCGTCGACCCCGACCGGCACCACGACCGCGCCGACCACGCCGAAGCCGAGCGCCAGCGCGTCCACGAGCCCGGCCCCGACCGGTTCGCCGAGCTCCAGCCCGTCGGGCAGCGAGTCCCCGTCGGTCCCGTAGGGGTGTTGCCGAGGCGGTACGGGCACCCCTCGCGTTCCGAGGGGTGCCCGTACCGCGTTCGGAGTGCCTAGAAGAGCTTGAGCTTGTCGTCGTCGATGCCGCGGAGCTCGTCGTAGTCGAGCACCACGCAGCCGATGCCGCGGTCGGTGGCGAGCACGCGGGCCTGCGGCTTGATCTCCTGGGCGGCGAAGACGCCCTTGACCGGGGCCAGCAGCGGGTCCCGGTTGAGGAGTTCGAGGTAGCGGGTGAGCTGCTCGACGCCGTCGATCTCGCCGCGCCGCTTGATCTCGACGGCGACCGTGGCGCCGTCCGAGTCACGGCAGAGGATGTCGACCGGGCCGATCGCGGTCGGGTACTCGCGGCGGATCAGCGACCAGCCGCTGCCGAGCACCTCCATGCGGTCGGCGAGGAGCTCCTGGAGGTGCGCCTCGACGCCGTCCTTGACCAGACCGGGGTCGACGCCGAGGTCGTGCGAGGAGTCGTGCAGCACCTCCTCCAGGGAGATGATCAGCTTCTCGCCGGCCTTGTTGACGACCGTCCAGGTGCCGTCGGCCTCCTTGAGCGTGCAGGGCGGCGACATCCAGTTGAGCGGCTTGTAGGCACGGTCGTCGGCGTGGATGCTGACGCTCCCGTCGGCCTTCACCAGGATGAGGCGGGTGGCGGACGGGAGGTGGGCGGAGAGCCGTCCGGCATAGTCGACGGAGCAGCGGGCAATTACGAGACGCACGGTCGACCACGCTAGCCCACTGGGGCCAGTTGATGCGATTCCGGGGGGACGGGGTGAAGGGATCGCGGATTCGGCGAACCATGGTGTCCGCACGGTCACACGCCGTGCACGCGGCCTCCGCCCGGCGCCGCCGGCCGGTCGCCGCCCACGGGGACGGAGACTTCGCGATGAACGGTCCGACACGATCCGGCCAATCTGGCTGCTTCGGCACCGATTCCGATGGTATTCGACGCAATCCGCAGTCGCACTGAGCAATCGCCTGTCACCCTGGTGTGAGCGTCCGTCGCCCTGCGCGACCGCACGCTGACGCGCCGGCGCACGCCCGCGCGCCGGTTGTGCGCCCGGGTGCCACCCGTCCACCGTCACCCACGCCCCCGCGGCGCCCGTTCCGGGCATCTCGGGGGCGGCTCGACCGACCGTCGCGCCGACCGGCCGTCAGACCGGCGGCGGGGCGGTCCGTCCGCGCGCACGAACCGAGCACGACTGCACCGACCGAGCACGACCGCAAGACCACCCCGGCGGGCCGCGCCGCGGTGGACCGCGAGAGGAGAACCCAATGTCGCTCGACGTCTCACCGGCCCTGCTCGAGAAGGCCGAGAGAGGCGAGGTCGACGAGAGGGAGTTCGTCGACTGCGTCCGTACCTCCCTCCCGTACGCCTGGGAGCTGATCAGCTCGCTGGTCGCCCAGACGAAGGTCGACGGCACCGACTTCGCCGACAACCACGTCCCGCCGCCCAGCGAGCAGGCCCGCGGCCAGCTGCTGCGCGCGATGGCCAGCGACGCGATCCGGGGAGCCCTCCAGCGGCACTTCGGCGTGCAGTTGGCGTTCCAGAACTGCCACCGGGTGGCGGTCTTCGCCCCGTCCGCGGAGAACGAGGAGCGCTACCGGCGCTTCACGTCCGTGCGGGCCCAGCTGCTCAACCAGTCGCCGGAACTGCGCGACTGCTGACGCCGCCCGCGGGGCCGGCCGGGGGAGCACCCCCGGCCGGCCCCGCGGCGCGTCCTACTCCAGCTCCGGGAGGACCTCCGCGCCGAGGCGCTCGATGTTGTGCAGGGTGGCCTCGCGGTCGCCGGAGCCCTCGGCGAGCAGGGCGAAGCGGCGGATGCCGGTGCGCTCGGCGGTGGCCAGCAGCCGGTCGGCGCAGAGCCGCGGCGTGCCCACGGCGTGCAGGTCGCACAGCAGCTCGGTGTAGGCGTGCGGGTCGCGCATCCGGCGCTCCCGGCCGTCGACGGTGCGGTGCGCCCCGAGCCCGTACTCGAACCAGCCCGGCATGGCCCTCAGCAGGCTCGCCCGGGCCGCCGTGGTGCGGTCCCCGACCTGGACGACGCCCGCCGCCACGTGCTCCCGCTCCACCCGGGCCAGCTGCTCCTCGCCGCGCCCGCAGGCTCTCCAGGCCTCCCGGTAGGCGGCCAGCATCTGCTGCTTGTCCTCGTCGCCGGAGTGCATGCCGAGCAGCATCGGCAGGCCGCGCTCGGCGGCCGTCCGCACCCCCGTCGGCGAGGTGCAGGCGACGACCACCGGCGGGCCGGACTGCGGCTGCTCGCCGAGCTCCTGGCGCTGCCGGGGGAAGTTCCGCAGCGGGTCGGCGTCGGGCCCCGGGCGGCCGAGGCCGAGCCAGTCGGCGAGGCCCGGGCGGGCGGGCTCGCCGGCCCGCGGCACCACGGCGACCTCGGGGAAGGAGAACTGCGGCCCGTCGGCGCCGACCCGGGTGCCGTTCAGCCAGCGCAGCAGCAGGTCGAGGCGCTCCGGGAAGCCGGACTCGAAGGCCTCCAGGCCGGTGCCGAAGACGTCCAGGTCGATCCACGGGCCGCCGCGGCCCACGCCCAGCGTGAACCGCCCGCCCGAGGTCAGGTGCAGCAGCGCCGCCCGCTCGCCGAGGGCCACCGGGTGGGCCGTGGAGAGCACGCTGACCGCCGTGCCGACGCCGATCCGGCGGGTGCGCCCGAGCAGCAGCGCGGCCAGCGTCGCGGCGTCCGGGCAGATGCCGTACGGCACGAAGTGGTGCTCCGCGAGCCAGACCGCGTCCAGCCCGGCCCGCTCCGCGGCGACGGACGCGTCCACCGTGCGCGTCAGCACCTCGGCGTGGCCCTGCCCCGGGAACTGGGCGGAGAGCAGGAACGCGCCGACCGCGATCCGGTCGGTCGCCGCCGGGCGGGGGAGCAGGGCGGTGCCCGGTTCGGGTGCGCCGCCCGCTCCCAGGGGCGTGCCGGTGTCGGGCCGTCGGCTGGTCTTGGTCATCGGGTGCCTCCTCGGGGGCCCGCAGGGACTACGAACCCCGCTGTCTCACCTCGTGAGTAGCCGATGTCATGTGCCAAAGGCACGCGGTTTCACCAATTTCCCAGGAGATCGGGTGTATCTCACCCAAAACACCAGAGAGCCTGTCGATCTCGTGATACGGGCACATTCGGCGGCGCGTCGGCCCGTACCCTGGAGGGGTCCCCGTGCCCTGTCGAGAGGTGGTTCGGCGTGTCCCCGCGTCGCAATCGTGTGAAGAGCTCCACCGACCGCGAGGACGCCCCGGCGGCCCCGTTCGGCGGGCTGCGCCGCACCGAGAGCTACCGCGGCGAGGACTGGGTCGTGCAGACGGTCGCCGGCGCCCCCGGCCGGTTCTACCGCTGCCCCGGGTGCGACCAGGAGATCCCGCCCGGGGTCGGCCACGTGGTCGCCTGGCCCGACTACGGCCAGGGGGTCGAGGACCGGCGGCACTGGCACCGCGCCTGCTGGGGGGCCAGGGAGCGCCGCGGCGCCGGCATCCAGCGCGGCCGCAACGCCCCCCGGCACTGACCGCCGCCCGGAGGCTCCCTCAGGCGTCCCGGCTGCGCAGCACGAGGACGCCGCCGCCCAACGCGGCCAGCGTCCAGGCGAGGCAGATCAGGAAGCCCTGCCCCGGCCCGTACGGCTGCCCGGACTCCTGGTAGACCAGCAGCATCCGCTGGCCCGCGTAGTCCGGGAAGTAGTGCGCCACCGTCTTCACCTTGGGCACGGCGCCCAGGATCGGCGACAGCAGGAAGAAGAACGGCACCAGGACGCCGAGCGCCAGCGTCTGGTTGTGCAGCATCGCGGTGACCCCGGCCGAGAACAGGCAGATCATCGTCAGGTAGCCGGCCGCCCCGAACACCGCCCGCAGCACGTGCGGTTCGCCCAGCGAGGTGCTGTGGCCGCCGAGCAGCGCCTGGCCGGTGAAGAAGGTGACGAAGACGGTCACCAGCGCCACCGCGAACGCCACCGCGCCGATCACCGCGAACTTCCCGGCCAGCAGGGTGGCCCGCTGCGGCACGGCCGCCAGCGACACCCGGATCATGCCGCTGCTGTACTCGTTGCCGACCGCCAGCACCCCGAACACCACCATGGCGATCTCGCCCAGGATGATCCCCGCGAAGGACGTCCCGGTGGCGTCGAACGGCGAGCCCTCGGGCGCGAAGTCCTCGAAGTTGTTGTTGGCGAGGACGCTGATCAGCGCACCGAGGCCGAGGGTCACCACGAAGGCCAGGCCGAGCGTCCACAGCGTGGAGCGGACGCTGCGCAGCTTCGTCCACTCGGACTGCAGGATCGCGGGGAAGGCGGCCATCTCAGTTCTCCTTCTGCTTGCGGGCCTGCCAGTCGGAGCCCCAGGCCCGTGCCGGTGCGGCCGCCCGTGCCGCGCCCGCCGGGCCGACCGCGGGGCGGTCCCGCCCGCCCTCGCCCGAGCCGACCCGGTACTCCACCGACTCCGCGGTCATCTGCATGAACGCCTCCTCCAGGGAGGCCTGTTGCGGACTCAGCTCGTGCAGGGTGATCCGGTGCTCGGCGGCGAGTTCGCCGAGGAACGCGAGGTCGCCGTCCGGGACCTCCCACGAGCCGTCCGGGCCGGGCTCGGCGCCGACGCCCGCCCGGTGCAGCGCGTCCAGCAGCATCTCCGGCTGCGGGGTGCGGACCCGCACCGCCGAGCGGGAGTTCTGCTTGATGAAGTCGGCCATCGGCAGGTCCGCGAGCAGCCGCCCGCGGCCGATCACCACCAGGTGGTCGGCGGTCAGCGCCATCTCGCTCATCAGGTGGGAGGAGACGAACACCGTGCGGCCCTCCGCCGCCATGCCCTTCATCAGGGTGCGGATCCAGACGATGCCCTCCGGGTCGAGCCCGTTCACCGGCTCGTCGAACATCAGGATCTCCGGGTCGCCCAGCAGCGCCGAGGCGATCCCGAGGCGCTGGCTCATGCCCAGCGAGAACCCGCGGGCCCGCTTGCGGGCCACCGCGCTCAGACCCACCAGTTCGAGCACCTCGTCCACCCGGTGCCGGGGCAGCCGGTTGCTCTGGGCCATCCACAGCAGGTGGTCGCGGGCGGTGCGGCCCGGGTGGACGGCCTTCGCCTCCAGCAGTGCGCCGATGTAGGTGAGCGGTTCGGAGAGCTGCCCGTACCGCCGGCCGTCCAGGGTGACCCGGCCGGCCGTCGGGCGGTCGAGGTCGAGGATCATCCGCATCGTCGTGGACTTGCCGGCGCCGTTCGGCCCGAGGAAGCCGGTGACCACGCCCCGCGGGACCTGGAAGCTCAGTCCGTCCACGGCCAAGGTGTCGCCGTAGCGTTTCGTCAGATCGTGCAGCTCGATCATTCCCGCTCCCTCAGTCCTCGCCAGGCTATGACAAAAAGGACATACGGTTGCGGTGGCTGCGCCCCCTCGGCGAGCCGCAATACGGTGGCTGCATGAGCCTCCCCAGCGCGCCGGCCGCGCAAGAGAACGGCACCGGGACCCCGATCGTCCTGCTGCACGCCTTCCCGCTCTCCGCCCGGATGTGGGCCTGCCAGCTGGAGCGGCTGCCCGGCCCGGCCGGCGAATCCGCCCGGGTGATCGTCCCCGACCAGCGCGGCTTCGGCGCCGCCCCGCTCGGCGAGGACGAGCCCTCGCTCGACGCGGTCGCCGACGACGTCGCCCGGCTGCTGGACGCCGCCGGGCTGGAGAAGGCCGTCGTCGGCGGCCTCTCCATGGGCGGCTACGCGGCGATGGCCTTCGCCCGCCGCCACCGCGACCGGCTCTCGGGCCTGGTGCTCGCCGACACCAAGGCCACCCCCGACACCGAGCAGGCCCGCGCCAACCGCGAGCGGATCGCCCGCGCCGTCGAGGCCCGGGAGAGCGTCCGGATCCTCGCCGACGAGAAGATCGAGGACGGCCTGCTCGGGCCCGCCACCGACCCGTCGCTGGTCGCCCACGTCCGGGCGATGATCGCCGAGGCCCCGCCGCACGCCGTCGCCTGGGCCCAGCGCGCAATGGCCGCCCGCGGCGACTCCCTGGACGTGCTGCGCAAGGTCACCGTCCCGGCCGCCGTCATCGTCGGCGAGGCGGACGCCGTCACCCCGCTCGGCGAGGCCCGGCTGATGGCCGAGGCCCTGCCGGACGCCGAACTCACCGTCATCCCCGCAGTCGGCCACCTCAGTTCACTGGAGGCGCCGGAGACCTTCAACGCGGCCGTCCGCGACCTGCTCAAGCGCGTCCGCTGAGCCGCGCGGGGTCGCCCCCCACGGGGGCGCGGGGAACTGCGCGGGACGGGAGGCGCGGCGCCGTCTCTCCCGATTCGCACAGTTCCCCGCGCCCCTCACGTGGTTCCCGATCGCCTCTGACGACCCGCCCGGGGTCTGCCGAGGCTCAGCGGCGGGACAGCGAGACCGTGCCCGCCGGCAGGGTGTAGCGGTCGACCCGGCCCGGTGCGTTGTTCGGCACCACCGCGCCGTCCTTCACCGCCTCCACGCCGAAGTCGTTGTCCCCGACCAGGAACAGCTCCACCGCACCGCGCTGCGCCGGCCGCACCGCGATCCCCTCGATCTTGCCGTTGGCCAGGCCCGCCGCAGCCGCGTCGAACACCAGCCGCTTGGTCCCCGGCACCACCGCCGACGGGTCGAGCTCCAGCGCCGGCACGGTCGCCGGGTCGTCCCAGCGGGTGCCGTGCAGGTCGGTCGCCGAGCGGAAGTCCACCTCGAACAGCCGGGTGTGGACGGTCGGCCGTACCGCGTCCCGCTCCTCCACCAGCAGCCGGTCCCGGCCCAGCCAGGCGATCGCCGAGGTCGACCAGCCGCCGTCGGTCGCACTGTCCGCCTCCCGGGCGTAGGCGAACTCGCCGGTCACCCGCGGGGTCCGCGAGACGTCGATCCGGAACACCCGCTGCACCAGTGACTTCTTCGCCGCCCTGGAGTCCGGGTTGGACAGCTGCGTCTGCTGCGCCGCGTACAGCGTGCGGCCGTCGGCGGAGACGGTCAGGCCCTCCAGGCCCTTGTTGTTCTTCTGCTTGGCCTCCACGGCGGGCAGGATCGGCAGCACCCGCACCCCGGGCGCCGTGTACGCCGAACCGGCCGGCACCAGGACGGTGTCCAGCACGCCCCGCGCGGAGAAGTGCAGCAGGCCGGAGCCGTACTCGCTGCTGATCCAGAACGAGCCGTCCGGCAGCCGCACCAGGCCCTCGCCGTCGAGCCCGTACGGGTCGTTCGGCAGCACCTTGCCGGCGATGTCCACCGGGCGCTCGGCGGTCAGCGCGGCGGGCGGCAGGCCGGTCAGGAAACGGGTGCCGGTGACCGGGTCGGTCTGCCCGTGCGGCACGCGCAGCGGGATGCGGCGCAGGACCTCGATGCCGCCGTCGCGGGCGAGGCGGATGCGCAGGACCTGCGGGGTGAAGTCCGGCTTCAGGAAGATCTTGTCGGTGTCCGCCGGGGCGTCCGCGTTCGGTCCGCGGTCGGTGACCGTCCAGAACTCGCGGCCCGAGGAGTCGGCGGGGAAGAGGTCGCTGAAGCCGCCGAGCGCGAACCCGCCGCCGATCGGGGCGGGGGAGCGGTACGTCCAGGCGCCGTCGTGCCGCGGCACGGGCGGCTCCGCCGCGGTGGCGGTGGCACAGACGGGGGCGGTGAGGGCCAGGGCGGCCGCCGCGAGCACGGCGGTACGGGTGAGTCGCATGGCCGATCAGCCTCCCGCGGCCGCGGCGACGGGCGCTCGGATTCGGACTGACGGTCCGTCGACCGGCCGGTGAACAGCGAACCGGCCCCCGCCCGGTGGGGCGGGGGCCGGCTCACGGCACGTGCGTCAGCGCGACTGCTGGACGGGCAGGCCCATGTCGTCGGACGGCGAGCCGGCCGCGGCCACGGCCGCACCCGTCAGCGTGGCGAGCATCTCGCGCACGTTGGTCAGCTGCGCGTTGATCGAGTCGCGGCGGTTGGTCAGCGCCGCCAGCTCGCGCTCGGACTCGCTGCGGACGCGGTCGGCCTTGGCGTTGGCGTCGGCCACGATGTCCTCGGCCTGGCGCTGCGCGGTCTCCACCGTCTGGCGGGCCCGGCGCTCGGCGTCGGTGCGCAGCTTCTCCGCCTCCAGGCGGAGCTGCTCGGCGCGGTGCTCGATCTCGGCGAGGCGCTTCTCCGCCTTGGCCTGACGGGCCGCCAGGTCGCGCTCGGACTGCTCGCGGCGCTTGGCCAGGTTGGTCTCGAACTCCAGGGCGGCCTGCGCGGCCTTGGTGCGGGTCTCCTCGAAGAGGGCGTCCGCCTCCTCGCGCTTGTTCTGCGCGTCCTTGTTGGCCTCGGCCCGCAGCTGCGCCGCGTCGCTCTTCGCCTTGTCGACGATCCGCAGGCCCTCGTCCTCGGCCTTCGCCTTGCGGTCCTTGGCGTAGTTCTCCGCCTCGGTGCGGACCTGCTGGGCGGCGGCCTCGGCCAGCTCGCGGTGCTGCTCCGCGGCGCGGTGCGCCTCGTCGCGGAGGTCCTTCGCCTCCTCCTCGGCGAGACGGAGGATCTTCTCCACCCGGGCGCCGAGGCCGGCGTACGAGGGCTCCGCCTCGGTCACCGCCGCCTGCGCGGTCTGGGTCTCCAGGTGCAGCTCCTCGATGCGCTTCTCCAGCGCACCGATGCGGGCCAGCGCGCTGTCACGGTCGGCCACCAGCTTGGTGATCCGCTCGTCGACCTGGGCGCGCTCGTACCCACGGCGCACCAGGTCGAAGCCGTGGGGGGAGTGACTGTCGCTCATGGGATGTTGGGCTTCCTGTCGTCAGACCGCTGAGATGGTTGAGGGAATCCTGACACGTTATCGGTGTGTCATCGGCGAAATGCCGATGCTTCGCGGACAATGTCCGCTCAATCGGGTGGCGGGTTTCCGGGGCGGCTGCCCGCGGACCGCTGGGCGCCCACACCGGCTCCGGCGCGGGGCCCGTCCTTCTTGACACTGCTTCCCCCGTTGGCCTGCTGCACCGGCGACGGCGCCTCGAAGGCCTCCAGCGCGGAGAGGACGTCCTGCACCCTGGAGATCTCGGTGTTGATGTCCTTGCGCCGGCGCACCAGCTCGTCCAGCTCCCGACGGCCCTCGTCGGTGATCCGCTTGGCCTCGGCCCGGGCCTCGGCGAGCACCCGCTCGGCCTCCTCCTCGGCCAGCCGCAGCTGCTCCGACGCCGACTCGTCGGCCTTCGCCAGCCGCTTCTCGGCCTCGGCGGAGGCCTCCTCCAGCTTGCGGTCGGCCTCCTCCTCGGTGGAGGCGAGCTTGGCCTCGGCCTTCTCGATCAGCCGCTCGGCGCGGTCGGTGGAGTCGGCGAGCTTCTGCTCGGCGCCCTTGAGCAGGCCCTCGGCCTTGCGGACGGCCGCGATCCGGACCTTGCTGGCCTCCGCGGACGCCTCCGAGGTGAGCTCGGACGCCCGCTCCTCGGCGGCCGCGACCAGCTTCGCCGCCCGCTCCTCCGCCTCCGCGACGGTGGCCACCGCCTGGTCCTCGGCCTCGGTCAGCTGCTCCTGGGCGGCCGTCACCAGCGCGTCCACCCGCTCGCCGGCCGACTTCATGGCCTGCGCGTTCTCCTTGCGGGCCCGCTCGTGCAGCGCCTCGATCTCGGCGTCGGTGCGCTCGCGCAGCTCCTGGGCACGGTCACGGATCGCCGTCGAGTCCCGGCGGGCCTCGGAGAGCAGCGCGTCCGCGTCCGACCGGGCCTTCTCGACCTCGGCCTGGCCCGCGGCCTCGCCGGACGCGACCAGCCGCTCGGCCTCCTTGCGGGCCGCGGCCACCATCGCGTCGGCCTGCTCCTCGGCGGCCGCGGTGGTCGCCAGCGCGGTGGTCTGCGCCTCCTCGCCGAGCTGCTCGGCGTCGGTGAAGGCCTTCTCCAGCACGGAGGTGGCCTGCTCGCGGGTGGCGCGGTCGAAGTGCTCGGCGGCCTCGCGGAGTTCGATGTCGTAGGCGTCGGCCCGGCTGCGGGTGGACGCGTCGTAGTCGTCCGCGAGCTTCCGGGTGGCGAGGGCGTACTCCTCCGCCTCGGTGCGCAGCGCCGCGGCGAACTCCTCGGCCTCCGCGACCGCGGCACCGGCCCGCTCCTCGGCGTCGGCGAGGGTGCGGCGCACCTCGGCCTCGGCCTCGGCACGGTGCTGCTCGGCGAACTCCTTCGCGGCGGCCCGCTCGGTCTCCGCCTCCCGGCGCAGGGCGGTGTCGAAGGCGGCGGCCTCGGCGCGCAGCCGCTCGATCTCCGCGGCGACGGCCTCCCGCTCGGCGGCGACCTCGGCGGCGATCCGCTCGCGCAGTTCCGCGGTCTCCCGGTCGGCGAGCTCGCGGACCTCGGCGGCGTCGCGCTCGGCGGCGGCCTTCAGCTCGGCGATCTGCTTCGATGCGGCCTCGTGCAGGCCGGCCACCGACTGGCGGACGGCCGCGGCCTCCTCCTCGGCGCCCGCGGTCAGCGCACCGGCCTCGTCGCGGGCCTTGCGGAGCGTCTCCTCGGCCTCGGTACGGGCCTTCTCCAACTGCTCGACGGCGTCCGCGGCCAGCGTGTCGGCCTGCTCGCGGGCGGCGGCGAGGGCCTCCGCGGCCTCGGTGCGCAACTGCCCGGCCTCGGCCTCGGCGGCGTCCCGCACGGCGGCCGTCTCGGCCGCGGTACGGATGGTGAGCTCGGCGGCCTCGCGCTCGGCGGCCTCCCGGGAGGCACGGGCGGCGGCCAGCTGCTCGGCGGTCTCCTGCTGCTCGCGGCGCAGGCCGTCGGAGGCGGCCTCCCGCTCGCGGCGGCTCTCCTCCCGCAGCGCCTCGGCGGCGGCCTCGGCCCCGGCGCGGACGGACTCCGCCTCCGCGGTGGCCTCCGCCCGCTCGCGCTCGGCGTCGGCGGCGGCCTCGGCGCGGACCGCCCCGGCGGCCTCCTCGGCCTCGGCCTGCCGGGCCTGCGCGGCCTCCTCGGCCTCGGCCTGCCGGGCCTGCGCGGCCTCCTCGGCGTCGGCGCGCATCCGGCGGACGTCCTCGGCGGCCTCGCGGCGCAGCTCGGCGGTCTCCCGCTCGGCGGTGGTGCGGTGGTCGGCCGCGGTGGCCCGGGCGGCGGCAAGCGCGTCCTGGGCCTGCTGGTCGGCGGCGTCGAGGAGCTTCTCGGCCTCCGTCCGGGCGCGGGCGAGGGTCTGCTCGGCGCGGCCCTGGGTGGCGAGCGCCTGGTCCTTGGCCTCGGCGCGCAGCCGCTCGGTGTCGTTGGCGGCGCTGGCCCGCAGCTCGTCCGCGTCCTTCTTGGCGCGGGTGAGCAGTTCCTCGGCGCTCTTGGCCGACTCCTCTATCTGCACGACCGCCTGGCGGCGGGCGTCGCTGCGCACCCGGTCGGCCTCGGCCGCGGCCTGGGCGCGCAGCTCCTCCGCCTCGGCGCGCAGCCGGGCGGCCTCCTCGTGCATCCGCTCCATCTGCTCGCGGATGGAGGCGGCGTCGTCGAGGGCGGCGTTCTGGGCCTCCTCGACCGCGGCCATCGCCTGCTCGCGCAGCCGCTCGGCCTCGGCGGCGGCGCCGGTGCGGACGCGCTCGGCCTCGGCGGCGGCCTCCTCGCGGGTGGTGTCGGCGTCCCGGGTGGCCCGGGCGAGCACCTCCTCGGCCCGGCGGGCGGCCTTGGCGAGGTGGACGGCGGCGTCCTTCGCGCCGTCGGTGCGGCCGCGCTCCTCGGCCTCCACGCGCAGCGTCTGGGCGGCGGCCTCGGCCTCGGCGCGGAGCGCGGCGACCTCGCCCTCGGCCTCGGCCCGCAGGTCGGCGATGGCGGCCTCGGCCTCGGCCTTCAGCTCGGCGGCGACGGACTCGGCGGTGGCGCGCAGCCGCTCGCTCTCCTCGGCGGCGGCCGCCTTGGCGGCGTCGGCCTCGGCCTGGGCGGTCGCGGCGGCGGCCTTGATGAGGTCGGCCTCCTTGGTGGCGGCTGCCACCATCTTGGCGATCTCGGCCTTGGCGGTGAGCGAGCGCTGCTCGCTGGCGGCCTCGCCGTCGGCGACCCGCTGCGAGGCCGCGGCCGCGGCCTCGGTCTGCAGGCGCTCGGCGGCGTCGCGGGCGGCGGCCAGCTGGTCGGCGGCCTCCTGCCGGGCGCGCTCCGCCTCGGCGAGGGCCTCGGCGCGGAGCCGTTCGATCTCGGCCTGGGCGCGGCCGAGGGCGGCCTCGGCGCGCTCCTGGTCCTCCAGGGCCTGCCGCTTGAGTTCGCCGATCTCGGCCTGGGCGGCGGCGAGGCGGCGCTCGGCGGCGGCGTGCGCCTGGGCGAGCTGCTGCTGGGCCTCGTTGGCGGCGCTGCCGCGGAGCTCCTCGGCCTGGGCGCTGGCCTGCTGGGCCTGCTCGGAGGCGGCGCGCAGCAGCCGCTCGGCGTCGGTCTGGGCGCGGTGCAGGGCGGCCTCGGCGGCGGCCTGGGCCTCGCCGCGGGCGGCGTCGACGTCGGCGGCGGTCTGGGCGCGGGCCTGGTCGGCGAGGGCGGTGGCCTCGGCACGGGCCGCGGCCATCATCCGCTCGGCCTCGATGCGGGCGTCCTGGAGCAGGCGCTGGGCCTCCTGCTCGGTGCCGGCCCGGGTCTGCTCCGCCCAGGAGACGTTCTCCTTGACGTGGCGCTCGGCGGAGCGGCGGAACTCGTTGAGCTCCTCCTCCAGCTGGTGGCGCCGGGCGGCGAACTCGGACTCCAGGCGGGCGGTGCGCTCGGCGGCCTCGGCCATCAGGCGCTGGGTGGCCGCCTGGGACTCGCGCAGCTGGCGCTCGGCGTCGGCGCGGAGCTGCTCGGCCTGCATCTCGGCGGTGCGGAGCAGCTGCTCGGCCTGGCCCGAGACGGAGTCGAAGGCACGCGGCTGAGCCAGCTGCCGCCGGGCCTCGTGCAGCTTGGCCCGGAGCACCTCCACCTGATAGGCGAGGTCCTCGGCATGCTGGATGGTCTTGTCACGCTCTTTGCGAGTCCGATCCATCTCGGCCTCGAACTTGGAGAGGTGATCCTCAACCTCGTAGCGGTCGTAGCCCCGCACTCCGCGGTCCCATCCATCTCCTGGTCGCGTCCTCGACCCGGCCGTGCCGGCGCCCCTCTCCCTGTCCTGGGGGCCGGACCGACTGGTCCTTGCAGCCGCGGCACCTGCCGCGGTCGGAGTCCGCCGGGCCGGTGGTGCGCGGCCGTGCCGCGTTCCCCCGTCCGAGTGGACTCCTGGGCGAACTCTTGCCTAGTGGAGAATGGTGACAGATCCGACCTGCGACTGTTCAGCCGTGCCCGCTCAATGGACTCCCCTGCGGTGGGAGCAGTCGGGTCGCCCCGTCCGTTCCCGCCTTCGGCCGTGCCCCTCGGACCGGTCCTTCCCGGAGCTCCGGCGCACTTGGGCATTGTAGTGTGCCCGGCTTGCAGCGGAATGGCCGAGTGGAGGTTTTCCGAGGTTACCGGCGGGTCGGGAAGGGGGCCGTTGCGGTACGACCCCCTCCGCTTCCGTCCGGGCTCAGTGCTCCGAGCCGGCCGAGGTCACCAGCTCGGTCAGCACACCGCCGCAGTCCTTGGGGTGCAGGAAGGTGATCCGCGAGCCCATCGAGCCGATCCGCGGCTCGTCGTACAGCACCCGGACGCCCTTGGCGCGGATGTCCGCGGCGTCGCCGTCCACGTCCGCGGTGCCGAACGCGATGTGGTGCACGCCCTCGCCGTTCTTGGCGAGCCACTTGGCGACCGTCGAGTCCTCGCGGGTCGGCTCCAGCAGCTGCAGGTAGGACGCACCGCCGTCACCGGTGTCGTTGATCTTCAGCATGGCCTCGCGGACGCCCTGCTCCTCGTTGACCTCGCTGTGGAAGACCTCGAAGCCGTACGTCGCGCGGTAGAACTCGACGGTCTTGTCGAGGTCGAAGCAGGCGATGCCGATGTGGTCGATACGGGTCAGCACGGCGGTGGCCTCCAAGGTGGGAGTCGACGAGGGTGGCACCAGTGCAGCGCATCGGGCCGAGCCTTGGCCACCACCGAGGGTGCGAGCCTGCTCACACGCCCCCGGGACGGCCGTACTTCGGCCGGAATCCGACGCCTCCCCGATGGCACGGTGTTCACTGGGGGGTGACAGTGCCGCTGATCACACCCTTGCGCCGGTGACGCACGGGTTACGTGTCAGTACATTGAGCCGCATCCCCCCACCCTCATGCCTGACGCGCGAAGGGGCTCGTCTCATGACTACTTCTGTGATCGTCGCGGGTGCACGCACCCCGATGGGCCGCCTGCTCGGCTCGCTCAAGGGCTTCTCCGGTGCAGACCTCGGCGGTATCGCCATCAAGGCCGCCGTGGAGCGCGCGGGCATCACCGGCGACCAGGTCCAGTACGTGATCATGGGCCAGGTGCTGCAGGCCGGCGCAGGCCAGATCCCGGCCCGCCAGGCCGCCGTCAAGGCCGGCATCCCGATGAGCGTCCCGGCGCTGACCATCAACAAGGTCTGCCTCTCCGGCCTGGACGCCATCGCCCTCGCCGACCAGCTGATCCGCGCCGGCGAGTTCGACGTCGTCGTCGCCGGCGGCCAGGAGTCCATGACCAACGCCCCGCACCTGCTGCCGAAGTCCCGCGAGGGCTTCAAGTACGGCGCGATCGAGATGCTCGACGCCATGGCGTACGACGGCCTCACCGACGCGTACGAGAACATCCCGATGGGCGAGTCCACCGAGAACCACAACACCCGCCTCGGCATCGCCCGCGACGTGCAGGACGCGATCGCCGCCGCCTCGCACCAGCGCGCCGCCGCCGCCCAGAAGAACGGCATCTTCGACGCCGAGATCGTCCCGGTCGAGATCCCGCAGCGCCGCGGCGAGCCCGTCCTCTTCAGCCAGGACGAGGGCATCCGCGGCGAGACCACCGTCGAGACCCTCGGCAAGCTGCGCCCGGCCTTCACCAAGGACGGCACCATCACCGCCGGCTCCGCCTCGCAGATCTCCGACGGCGCCGCCGCCGTCGTCGTGATGAGCAAGGCCAAGGCCGAGGAGCTGGGCCTCGCCTGGATCGCCGAGATCGGCGCCCACGGCAACGTGGCCGGCCCGGACAACTCGCTGCAGTCGCAGCCGTCCAACGCGATCGCCCACGCCCTCGCCAAGGACGGCCTGACCGTCGCCGACCTCGACCTGATCGAGATCAACGAGGCCTTCGCCGCCGTCGCCCACCAGTCCATGAAGGACCTCGGCGTCACCGACGAGAAGGTCAACGTCAACGGCGGCGCCATCGCCCTCGGCCACCCGATCGGCATGTCCGGCGCCCGCCTCGTCCTCCACCTGGCCCTCGAGCTCCAGCGCCGCGGCGGCGGCACCGGCGCGGCCGCGCTCTGCGGCGGCGGCGGCCAGGGCGACGCCCTGATCATCAAGGTCCCCGCCCAGGGCTGACCTTTCGGCGTGACCGTCGGGGGCGCACGGCGTGGAGAACCCACGCGGTGCGCCCCCGCTTCGGATCGAGGAGAAGAACCTTCATGGTCGATGTGGCGACGCTGGTCGAGCAGGCCCGTGCGGGACGCCCGCGGGCCGTGGCCCGGCTGATCTCGCTGGTGGAGAACGCCGCCCCCCAGCTCCGTGAGGCCATGGCGGCCCTCGCCCCCCACACCGGCAACGCGTACACCGTCGGCCTCACCGGCTCGCCCGGCGTCGGCAAGTCCACCTCGACCTCCGCGCTGGTCTCCGCGTACCGCCGGCTCGGCAAGCGCGTCGGCGTGCTCGCGGTCGACCCGTCCTCGCCGTTCTCCGGCGGCGCCCTGCTCGGCGACCGCGTCCGGATGCAGGACCACGCCACCGACCCCGAGGTGTTCATCCGCTCCATGGCCACCCGGGGCCACCTCGGCGGGCTCTCCTGGACCGCACCGCAGGCCCTGCGGGTGCTGGACGGCGCCGGCTGCGACGTGATCTTCGTGGAGACCGTCGGCGTCGGCCAGTCCGAGGTCGAGGTCGCCGCCCAGGCCGACACCACCGTCGTCCTGCTCGCCCCCGGCATGGGCGACGGCATCCAGGCCGCCAAGGCCGGCATCCTCGAGATCGGCGACGTCTTCGTCGTCAACAAGGCCGACCGGGACGGCGCCGACGCCACCGCCCGCGAGCTCAACCACATGCTCGGCCTCGGCGAGGCCCGCGAGCCTGGGGACTGGCGGCCGCCCATCGTCAAGACCGTCGCCGCCCGCGGCGAGGGCGTGGACGAGGTCGTCGAGGCCCTGGAGAAGCACCGCACCTGGCTGGCCGAGACGGGGGAGCTGCAGGCCCGGCGGACCCGGCGCGCCGCGGAGGAGATCGAGGCGATCGCACTCGCCGCCCTCCGCGCCCGGATCGGCGACCTCCGCGGCGACCGCCACCTCGCCGGCCTCGCCGCCCGGGTCGCCGCCGGCGAACTCGACCCCTACGGCGCCGCCGACCGCCTCGTCGCCGGCCTCACCGAGAGCAGCGAGTAGCGGGCAAGTCGCCCTGTCCGTTCCGCCCCGGAGGGGCTGGTTCAGGCGCGCCCGCGGAGGGCTCTCAGGTGGTCGGCGACCGGGGCGAGGGCCTCGTAGAGGGCGTCGATCTGCTCGGGGGTGAAGCGGTCGACGAAGTGGGAGCGGACACTGCGGACGTGGTCCGGCGCGACCTTCTGGAGCGTCTCCCAGCCCTGGTCGGTGAGGTGGGCGAAGAGGCCGCGGCGGTCACCGGGGCACTCCTGCCGCAGCACCAGCCCGGCGCCCTCCATGCGGGTGATCTGGTGCGAGAGCCGGCTCTTCGACTGCAGGGTGGCGGTCGCGAGGTCGGTCATCCGCATCCGGCGCTCGGGCGCCTCGGAGAGGACCACGAGGATCTCGTAGTCGTTGATGGCGAGGTTGTGCGGCTGGAGTTCGCGGCTGAGCTGGTACTCGAGCAGCTTGCTCACCTCCAGGTGGGCTCGCCAGAACTGCTGCTCGCGGGTGCTCAGCCACGGCGTCTCCTCCGCGGTGGCCGAGGAGGAGACGGCGGGGGCGTCGGTGACGTGCGTGTCCATGCCCCAAGCATAGCCGTGCTTGTTAAATGTTGTACAAGTTTACGAATCCAGCCGCACGGCGCTCACCGGTTCAGAGGCCGAACCTCCGGCCGAGGTCGCCGAGGTTGCCCAGGCCCGGGATGTTGACGTTGGGCAGCTGCTGCCCGCCGCCGTGCACGCCCGGCTGGTGCGGCACCCCGCTGCCGGGGACGCCGGCCTCGGCGTGCACCACGCCGACCGAGCGCTCGGCCATCAGGGTCTCGGTCGACTGCAGCAGGACCTGGCCGGCCCCGATGAACTCGAACTGGTGCTCCTCGCCGGAGGCGCCGCCGAGCCCGGTCAGGTGCCGCAGGCCGCCGATCAGGCCGTGCATGTAGCCGTGATCGTAGTGGTGGCAGGGCGCAGGGCAGTCGGCCCAGCCGACGAGGGCCTGCGGGTCCACCCGGATGGGCGGCTCGACGAAGTGGACGGGGCCGTTGGAGGCGGCCACGAACTTGCCGGTGCCGATCAGGGTCAGGAAGCCCGGGATGATCGACTGCTTGAGCTTCAGGGTGGGCTCGAAGGCCAGCAGGTTGCCGGAGCGGACGGTGAGGTTGCCCTCCTCCAGGTCGTACGAGTTGAGGTCGAAGGCCCGGTCGGCGAGCAGCAGCTTGCCGCGGCCCTCGGCGACGACCCAGTCGGACGCGTGCAGCGGGGAGTTGAAGTTCCGCTCCAGCATCTGGTCGATGACGCCGCGTCCGATGCCCGAGAAGCGCATGTCGCCGTAGTAGGCGATCATCTTGCCCTTCTGCAGGTAGTAGGCGCCGTTGAGGTCGACCGAGAAGGCGTAGGGGTTGACGTTGTCGTTGGCCGGCAGGCTCATGGCGTCGTGCACGACCGGGCCCTCGCCGCCGTTCTGCGGCAGCGGTGCGCCGAAGTTGCCCTGCGGCGGGGCCGGGTAGGGCTGGCCCTGCGGCGGGTACGGCTGGCCGGCCTGGGTCGGCTGGTAGGCCTGCTGGTAGCCGGGCTGCGGCTGCCCCTGCGGCGGGTACGGCTGTCCCTGCGGCGGGTAGGGCTGGCCGGGCGGCGGGTAGCCAGGCTGCTGGTAGGGCTGGCCGGGCTGGGGCTGGCCGTACGGCTGCCCGTAGGGCTGCTGAGGCGGGTAGGACATCAGAGCTTCTCCTCGCTCGCCTGCACGTAGACCACACCGTGCCCGGACAGCTCCAGCTGGAAGGCCTCGCCGGAGCCGCGGCCGATCATGTCGCGCCAGCCCAGGGCGGTGGACAGCTTGTTGGTCACCTGGCCGCGGTGGGCCACGTACGCCTGCGGGTCGACGTGCACCGGCTGGCCGGGGCCGATCGGCAGCTCGATGACGCCGCCGTGGGCCATCACCGCGACCGAGCCCTGCCCGGTCAGCTGGGTGGTGAACAGGCCCTGGCCGGTCACCTGACCGCGGACCATGCCCATCACGCCGCCCTGCTGGCCCATGAACATGGTGGACTGCTGCAGGGTGCCGTCGAAGGCGAGCAGCCGGTCCGCCTCGACGAACAGCGCGTCGCCGGTGAGCTCGATGACGTGGATGTTGTGGCCGCCGTGGCCGAACATCACGCTGCCCTGGCCCTCGACGGTCATCAGCGGGGTGTCCTCGTTGGCCACCCGGCGTCCGATCATCGACATGACGCCGCCCTGGCCGCCCATCACGTTGGGCGTGAAGCTGACCTCGCCGGTGTAGGCGAGCATCGAGCCGCGCTGGCTGAAGACCCGCTGGCCGGGCATGATCTTCGCCTCGACCATCTTGTTGTTGATCTTGGTGAACGGCATCAGACGTCGCCCCCGAAGGTCATCTTCTCGGACGGCTGCACGTAGACCAGGCCCTCGCCGGAGAACTCGACCTGCATGGCCTCGCCGCCGCCCTCGCCGATGATCGTCGTCCAGCCGGCGCCCGACTTGAGGTTGCGGCTGAGGTTCCCGGTGTGCGCCACGTACGCGCCAGGGTCGACCCGCAGCGGCATGCCCTGGGAGACCCGCAGGATGATCGCCGGACCCTTGGAGGTGAGCGCGGCCCAGCCGTGGCCCTCGACCTTGGTGGTGAACAGGCCGTTGCCGGACGCCATGCCGTTGAGGCCGGTGAAGCTGGTGCCGGTGTGCAGGGTCGCCTCGGTGCAGAGCAGGTTTTCCGACTCGACGTAGAGCGTCTCGCCGTTCAGCCGCACCAGGTTGACCTCGGTGGCCCGGTCGGCGAAGTAGCAGGTGCCCTGCCCCTTCACCTCCATGACCTCCATCTGCTCACCCGTCAGCCGACGCGTGACCATGCCCCGCAGGCCGTCACCGCCGCCGGACATCTTCTTGAAGTTCATCTGGCCCGTGTAGGCCACCATGGTGCCGTTACGGGCCTTCACCGAATCGCCCGCCATGTCTACGGCGAGCACCTTGGAGCCCTGGAGTCGAAACTGTGCCACCGGGCGAATGTAGCGGCAGAGGCCCGCACCCGGGAGAGGGCGCGGGCCTCTGGTACCGACCTGCGACAAATCACACCGGGTCAGACGGCCGGGTCAGAGGGCCGGGGCCGGGTGCTGCCCGGGCGCGGTGCCCGCGGCGAGCTCCACCTCCAGCAGCGAGGCCGAGTGCTTCTCCGCCTCGAAGGCGGCCACGCCCCCGCGCAGGCCGAACAGCCGCTTGGACAGCATGATCCACAGCACCGCGAGGACGTTCAGCACCAGCGTGCCGATCTTCAGGGCGCTGACGTGCTCGGTGAGCTCGTACACCTCCAGCGGCAGGAAGGCCGCCGTCGCCACCACCGTCAGGTACTCGGCCCAGCGGGCGCCCACCCACAGGCCGGCCGCCTCGACGATCTCGACCAGCGCGTACAGCACCAGCGCGCCGGCCACGATCAGCAGCGTGCTGTGCTTGTACTCGAAGGTCCTGCGGATGGTGTCGACGATCGGCGAGTGCTCCAGGTCCCAGTGGAAGTGCTCGGTGACCGGGCGGAAGACGGAGAGGTTCTCGTCGAAGATCCGGCGCACCGCGTCCTGGCTGTTCGAGAACTTCCACACGCCCCAGGCGACCACCAGGATCAGCAGGCCGCGCAGCGCCCGCTCGACGGCGAGGAAGCGCAGGATGAAGAGGTCCCTCAGGGCCTTGCCGCGGGGCACCAGCGGAGCCTCGTCGGCCGGGCCGGAGCCGTGCGGCGTGCCGAGCGCGAAGTCCCCGCAGCGCAGGCAGCGCCAGGCGTCGCCGAGCGCGGTGTGCGCGTGCAGGCGGTCGCGCAGGTCGGTCTCGTCGGGCGCGTAGGTGATGTGCCCGCGCCGCGAGCAGGTCCGGCGGTTCCAGTCGATGCGGAACATGTCCACCCCCGTGGTCGGTCGGCCCGGACGCCGGGCCGTGCCGCAGCAGGATAGGGCCGCCCGCCGTGGCACCGGCCACCCCGGCCACGGCGCGGGTGTTCGGTCGGTGATAATGAACGAGGCTTGTGATCGCGTTCACGAGCTCACTCGCCGATTCCCCCCGAGGTGACCCGTGAAGACCAGCCCTGCCGTCCACCGCCTGCGACTCGTGTCCGGCCCGGAGGGCCTGTCCTTCCTGCTGCTGCTCGTCTGCTCGGTGCTCAAGCGGACCACCGAGTTCAACGCGGTGCCGGTGATGGGCGCGATCCACGGCGGCCTGTTCGTGCTGTACGTGGTCTTCCTCGCCCTGGCCTGGCAGCAGCAGCGCTGGGACGCCAAGCGCGGCATCGTGCTGTTCGTCCTCTCGGTGCTGCCGACCGGCGGCTTCTTCGCCGAGCGGATGCTCGCCAAGGAGGAGCGCGGCGAGGTGCCGGCGGCCGCCGCCGCGGCCTGACCTCCCCGGAACACGGCCGGAAACCCGACGGCCGGGCCCCCCGCGAGGGGAGCCCGGCCGTCGCGCGTGCGGGGCGGGTCAGTTGACGTTGACCGCGCTCCACGCCGCCGCCACCCGGCTGTACTCGGTGGAGGTGCTGCCGTAGAGGTCCTTGGCCGCGTTGAGCGTCGCGGTGCGGGCGCCCTTGTAGTTGGTGGTCGAGGTCATGTAGACGGTCAGCGCCCGGTACCAGATCTGCGCCGCCTTGGCCCGGCCGATGCCGGTGACCGTCGAGCCGTTGGAGGTCGGCGAGTTGTAGCTGACGCCGTTGATGGTCTTCGCGCCGCTGCCCTCGGCCAGCAGGTAGAAGAAGTGGTTGGCGACGCCGGACGAGTAGTGGACGTCCTTGTTGCCGACCGTGGAGGACCAGTAGTCCGCCGAGGCGCCGTCCTTGGAGGGCTTGTCCATGTAGCGCAGCGGGGTGCCGTTGCCGTTCAGGTTCAGCCGCTCGCCGATCAGGTAGTCCGGGGTGTCCACCGACAGGTTGGCGTAGAACTCGACCATGGTGCCGAAGATGTCGCTGGTGGCCTCGTTGAGGCCGCCGGACTCGCCCGAGTAGTTGAGCCGCGCGGTGTTGGAGGTGACGCCGTGGGTCATCTCGTGGCCGGCCACGTCGATCGCGGTCAGCGGGTGGGTGTTGCCGGAGCCGTCGCCGTACGTCATGCAGAAGCAGCTGTCGCTCCAGAACGCGTTGACGTAGTTGTTGCCGTAGTGGACCTTGCTGTAGGCGCCGACGCCGTTGTTCTTGATGCCGTTGCGGCCGAAGGTGTTCTTGTAGAAGTCCCAGGTGGCCGCCGCGCCGTACTGGGCGTCCACCGCCGCGGACTGCCCGTTGGAGGCGCTGCCGTTGCCCCACACGTTGTCGGCGTCCGTGTAGAGCGTCCCGTTCTTGTCGACGGTGTACTGCCCGCCGCGCGTGTTGTCCTTCAACTGGTACGTGGAACCGGTGTAGTTGGTGGTCAGCGTGACCGAGCCGACGTAGACGCCCTTGCCGCTGCCGGTCGCGTTGGAGGTGCGGATCTGCTCCTCCGAGGAGAGCACCGCACCGGTCGCGGCGTCGGTGACGACCAGTCGGCTGCTCGGGGTGCCGTCCGCGCGCATGCCCTCGACGGTCGTCCGGTGGGCCAGGCGGGGCGCGCCCGAGGCGGCCCACACCACCAGCTCGGCGCCGGAGGCCGCGCCGACCGAGGTCAGCGCCGGCTCGTCGGCGTCCGGGGCGGTGCCGACGGTGGCCGCGACGGCGTCGTGCGCCTTGGCGGCGGCCTGGCCGGCGGAGAGCTTCGGGGCGAGCGAGGCGGGTGCGACCGAGCCCTGCACCGCGCGGTCCACGGACTTCACGGCACCCTTGGCGTCCCGGTGGACGACGACGTCGCCGCCGATCACCGGCAGCCCGGCGAAGGTGCGGTCGAAGCGCAGGTGGCGGGTGCCGTCCGCGTCCACGATCGCGTCCGTGGCGACCAGCTGCTCCTGGCCGGCGAGGCCGAGGGCGCGGGCGGTGGCGGGGGCCTCGGCGCCGGCCTGGGCGATCAGGGCGGCCCGCTGCTGCGCGGCGACGGGGGCGGGCGAGGCCTGGGCGGTGCCGGCGGCGACCTGGATCGCGCCGGCCAGCAGGGCAGAGCTGGAGAGGACGGCGCCGATGGCAAGCTTTCGCTTCACGTACGGGTTCCTTCCGGATCAACCGCGTGTGCGCGGTCGCGCCTCGCTCCGGGGCACCGGGTCCGGCGCCGACTGGGGCGGAACGAGCGCTGACGTGCTGCTCCGTGCGGTCATGCGGCACCGGACCGGTTGGGGTGGCCGGCCGGGCCGTACGAAGCTGGAAGGAAGCATGACAAGATCGGTCGTCAAATGACAGGTCTGCGACAAGAGTTGGCGTATTTCTGCCGCCTTCCGTGCACCTGCCCCCCGTGCGCCGCCCGGCACCGGGCGGCGCACGGCCGGAACGGACAGCAGCCGGGCCTCCCCTCCGGAGGGCCCGGCTGCTGCGTTCATCGCCCGCGGTGCGTCAGCTGACGTTCACCGCGGCCCAGGCAGCGGCAACCTGGGCGTACTCGGGGGAGGCGCTGCCGTAGAGGTCCGCGGCCGCGTTCAGGGTCGCGGTGCGCGCGCCCTTGTAGTTGGTGGTCGAGGTCATGTAGACGCTCAGCGCCCGGTACCAGACCTGCAGGGCCTTGTCGCGGCCGATGCCGGTGACGGTGGAGCCGTTGTAGGTCGGCGAGTTGTAGCTGACGCCGTTGATGGTCTTCGCGCCGCTGCCCTCGGCCAGCAGGTAGAAGAAGTGGTTGCCGACGCCGGACGAGTAGTGCACGTCCAGGGAGCCGACCGAGGAGGACCAGTAGTCGGCCGAGCCGCCGTCCTTGGAGGGCTTGTCCATGTAGCGCAGCGGGGTGCCGTCGCCGTTGATGTTGATGAGCTCGCCGATGAGGTAGTCCGGCTTGTCGGAGGCGAGGTTGGCGTAGAACTCCACGCCGGTGCCGAAGATGTCGCTGGTGGCCTCGTTGAGGCCGCCGGACTCGCCCGAGTAGTTCAGGCCGGCGGTGTTGGCGGTGACGCCGTGGCTCATCTCGTGGCCGGCCACGTCCAGCTCGGTCAGCGGGTGGGTGTTGCTCGCACCGTCGCCGTACGTCATGCAGAAGCAGGAGTCGTCCCAGAACGCGTTGACGTAGTTCCGGCCGTAGTGGACGCGGCTGTAGGCGCCGACACCGTTGTTCTTGATGCCGAGGCGGTTGAAGGTGTTCTTGTAGAAGTCCCAGGTGGCGGCGGCGCCGTACTGGGCGTCCACGGCGGCGGACTGGCTGCTGGAGACCAGGCCGGTGCCCCAGGCGTTGTCCGCGTCGGTCAGCAGGGTGCCGGCGCCGTTGGTCTTGTTGTTCAGCGTGGTCGTGTACTGGCCGCCGCGGGTGGCGTCCTTCAGCTGGTACGTCGAGCCCGTGTAGTTGGTGGTCAGCGCCACGGAGCCGACGAACACGCCCTTGCCGGTGCCGGCCGCGTTGGCGGTCTGCACCTGCTCGTGGGTGGAGAGCACCGCACCGGTGGAGGCGTCGGTGACCAGCAGCTGGCGGGACGGGGTGCCGTCCGCGCGCATGCCCTCGACGGTGGTCTGGTAGGCGAGGCGGGGGGTGCCCGAGGCGGCCCAGACGACCAGCCGGCCGTTGGCCGGGGCGGCGACCGAGGCGAGCGCCGGCTCGTCGGCGTCCTTGGCGACGCCGACGGTGGCCGCGACGGCGCCGTGCGCCTTGGCGGCGGCCTGGCCGGCGGAGAGCTTCGGGGTGAGCGAGGCGGGGGCGATCGAGCCCTTCACGGCCCGGTCGACGGACTTGACCGAGCCCTTGGCGTCCTGGTGGACGACCAGGTCGCCGCCGAGCACCGGCAGGCCGGCGAAGGTGCGCTCGTAGCGCACGTGGCGGGTGCCGTCGGCGTCGACCACGGCGTCCTTGACGACCAGGGACTCCTGGCCGCCGAGGCCGAGGGTGCGGGCCGCGGACGGAGCCTCGGTGCCGGCCTGTGCGATGAGGGCGGCGCGCTGCTCGCCGGGCGCGGCCTGGGCGGCCGGGGCCGGGGCGGCCTGGGCGCTGACCTGGATGGCGCCGGCGAGGACCGCCGACGCAGAGAGGGCGGCTCCGAGTGCCAGCTTTCGCTTCACGTACGGGTTCCTTCCGATCAACCGCGTGTGCGCGGTGGCGCCGCGTCCCGGGGCACCGGGGTTAGTGCCTGCTGGGGCGGAACGGGCGCGGACGTGCTGCTTCGTGCGGTCTGTGACATCCGCCGGAGGGGTGGGGGCTCGGCGGGTCGAACGAAGCTGGCCAGAAGCATGACAATGGAGATCGTGAAATGACAGGTCTGTGCCGGGAGTTGGCCACCACTCGCCATCCGGACTCCGCACCTCAAAGCTCGCTATTGGTGTAAATCGCCCGTCCGATCGGTCGTTTTCGCACGCACGAAGCCGAAATGACGGCCTTTCAGCGTCAACTACGGCCGTCAGCTTGATTGTTGCGGCGACATTTCGGGCCGCGAAAGCCCTGGTACGGACCAGAAAACGCTTGGCGTGATCCCGCCAGAAGGTGCCCTTGTCCACCATCGTGGACACCTGCTACCCCGTTCCCGGCGCGCCGGTACGGTGGGGGTGTGCCCAAGCCCCTCGCCCTCGACTTCGACCCGATCGCCCGTGCGGACGAGCTCTGGACCCGCCGCTGGGGCGGCGTCCCGTCCATGGCGGCGATCACCTCGGTGATGCGCGCCCACCAGATCCTGCTGTCCCGGGTGGACGCCGTGGTGAAGCCGTACGGCCTCACCTTCGCCCGCTACGAGGCCCTGGTGCTGCTCACCTTCAGCCGGACCGGCCAACTGCCGCTCTCCAAGATCGGCGAGCGGCTCATGGTGCACCCGACGAGCGTCACCAACACCGTCGACCGCCTGGAGCGGGACGGGCTGGTCGCCCGCCGCCCCAACCCCGCCGACGGCCGCGGCGTCCTCGCCGCGATCACCGACCGCGGCCGCGACGTGGTCGAGCAGGCCACCCGCGAACTGATGGCCGTCGACTTCGGCCTGGAGGGCTACGACGCCGACCAGTGCCACCAGGTCTTCGAGCTGCTCCGCCCGCTCCGGGTGGCGGCCGGCGACTTCTCCCCGCCCGCGGAGGGCGGCGGCGCCTGACCCGGCCGGTGCGTCCGGCGGGGGTGCGGCCGGAGCCGCCGTTGCCTGCGGTTACCCTCGTCGGTATGAAGCAGAGCGTGCTGACCCGATACCGGGCGCTGGCCTACATCACCGGCGTCCTGCTGATCCTGCTGACCGTGGGCGTGATCGCCAAGTACGTGCTGGACATCTCGGGGGCGAGCGGCTTCACCAGCGCCGTCGGCATCGCGCACGGCTGGCTCTACGTGGTCTACCTGGTGCTCGCCTTCGACCTGGGCACCAAGGCGAAGTGGCCGATGGGCAAGCTGGCCTGGGTGCTGCTGGCCGGCACGATCCCGACCGCCGTGTTCTTCGTGGAGCGCCGCGTCTCCCGCGACGTCGCCCCGCTGATCGAGACCCCGGAGCCGGTCTCCGCCTGATTCCTCCGTCCGCCTCTGCGACGAGCCCCTCCCCGCCCGGGGAGGGGCTTTCTGCGTTCCCGGGGCCGAACCGGGAGGGTCCGGCGGCGCGCCGTCGACGGATAGTAGGACGTCCGAGTAAATTGGTGGGCACCCTGGCAGAGCCGCCGGCCCGACCGCGGCGGCCGCACGGAGTGGAGCCCGCAGCCGATGGACGCCGAGGAGATCGAGGCCGGCCGCCTGCGCTGGCAGCAGCGGTACGACAGGGCCCGCAAACGCGACGCCGACTTCACCACCCTGTCCGGCGACGGGGTGGAGCCGGTCTACGGCCCGCCCGCCGGACAGCCCTACGAGGGCTTCGAACGCATCGGGTGGCCCGGCGAGTACCCCTACACCCGCGGCCTGCACCCCACCGGCTACCGGGGCCGCACCTGGACCGTCCGGCAGTTCGCCGGCTTCGGCAACGCCCGGCAGACCAACGAGCGCTACCGGATGATCCTGGGGGTCGGCGGCGGCGGCCTCTCGGTGGCCTTCGACATGCCCACCCTCATGGGCTACGACTCCGACGACGCCAAGTCGCTCGGCGAGGTCGGCCACTGCGGCGTCGCCGTCGACTCCGCCGCGGACATGGACGTCCTCTTCGACGGCATCCCGCTCGGCGGCGTCACCACCTCCATGACGATCAGCGGCCCGGCCGTCCCGATCTTCTGCATGTACCTCGTCGCCGCCGAGCGCCAGGGCGTCGACCCGGCCGTCCTCAACGGCACCCTGCAGACCGACATCTTCAAGGAGTACATCGCGCAGAAGGAGTGGCTCTTCGCCCCCGAGCCGCACCTGCGCCTGATCGGCGACCTCATGGAGTACTGCGCGCAGGGCGTCCCCGCCTACAAGCCGCTCTCCGTCTCCGGCTACCACATCCGCGAGGCCGGGGCCACGGCCGCCCAGGAGCTCGCCTACACCCTCGCCGACGGCTTCGCCTACGTCGAACTCGGCCTCTCCCGCGGCCTCGACGTCGACGCCTTCGCGCCCGGCCTCTCCTTCTTCTTCGACGCCCACCTCGACTTCTTCGAGGAGATCGCCAAGTTCCGCGCCGCCCGCCGGATCTGGGCCCGCTGGATGCGCGAGCGGTACGGCGCCCGGACCGACCGGGCCCAGTGGCTGCGCTTCCACACCCAGACCGCCGGCGTCTCGCTCACCGCGCAGCAGCCGTACAACAACGTGGTGCGCACCGCCGTCGAGGCGCTGTCCGCCGTCCTCGGCGGCACCAACTCGCTGCACACCAACGCCCTGGACGAGACCCTGGCGCTGCCCTCGGAGCAGGCCGCCGAGATCGCCCTGCGGACCCAGCAGGTCCTGATGGAGGAGACCGGCGTCGCGAACGTCGCCGACCCGCTCGGCGGCTCCTGGTACGTGGAGGCGCTCACCGACCGGATCGAGGCGCAGGCCGAGGAGATCTTCCGGCACATCCTGGACAGGGGCTCGGCCGACCACACGATCGGCCCGATGACCTCCGGCATCCTGCGGGGCATCGAGGAGGGCTTCTTCACCGGCGAGATCGCCGAGGCCGCCTTCCGGTACCAGCAGTCCCTGGAGGAGGGCGACAAGCGGGTCGTCGGCGTCAACTGCCACCCGAAGTCCGTGACCCCGGAGCTGGAGATCCTCCGGGTCGGCCACGAGGTCGAGCGGGAGCAGGTGCGCGTGCTCCGCGCCCGCAGGGCGGCCCGGGACGACGCCGCGGTCGGGGCCGGCCTGGCCGCCGTGCTGGCCGCCGCGCGGTCCGGCGCGAACATGATTCCGCCGATGCTGCGGGCCGTCCGTGCCGAAGCCACCCTGGGCGAGATCTGCAACACCCTCCGCACCGAGTGGGGCGTCTACCGCGAACCTGCGGCTTTCTAGCCGAAGAAGCCCCCGCGCCCCCTGTGGTCGGCCGTGGGGGGCGGGTTCAGGTGTCGAGGCCGACGAGGGCGCTGAGCATGAGGGTGGTGAAGCGGTCGAGCCAGCGCGGGGTGATGGGTTCGCCGGCGACGAGGAGGCGGTGCTCGACGGCGCCCGCGATCATGTCGAAGACGAGGTCGATCTCCTCGCAGGCGGCCGCCTCGTCCTGGTCCGAGCGGAGCTCCCCGCGGGCCTGGGCGTTGGCCCGCCCGGTCCGTACGAGGTGCTTCTGCGGGTCGACGATCCGTTCGCGGATGCGCCGCCGCAGCAGCGGGTCCCGGCTGCCCTCGGCGAACAGCGCCATCAGGGCGGCCTGCGACTCGGGCCGGGCGAGCAGGTCGGCGAACTGGGCGACGGTGGCGGCGATGTCGGCCCGCAGGCTGCCGAGGTCGGCCATCTCCAGTTCGTCGAAGAGGCTGGCGACGGCGTCGACCACGAGTTCGTTCTTGGACGGCCAGCGCCGGTAGAGGGTGGTCTTGGCGACTCCGGCGCGGGTGGCGACGTCGCCCATGGTGAGGCCGCCCCAGCCGAGTTCGGCGAGGGCTTCACGGGTCGCGTCGAGGATCGCCCGGTCGGCGGCAGCGCTGCGGGGACGGCCCTTGCCGCGCGGGAGGGCGGTGCCGTCCGGGGCAGCAGGCTGCTGGGTGGTGGGGGCCACCGAGCCTCCTAGCTGGTTTACCGGTGGGTAACTTGGTTGGACCGGGTAACGGTAGCGAGCGAAGGCCGTGGTCACCAGCTACCGCCCCCCGGAAAGTGGGGCAGCTCACGTCCCGGAGTGCGGAGGGGGTCTTGCGGGACCGGCCCGGGAAGCAGATACGCTACGACTCGTAGCGAAAGAGCGGCAACCACGCGCCGGGCCCATGGGATCGGGCCGGTGCGGGGCGCGAATGGGGATTCGCGCCGGCAGCGGCTACACCGGGAGGCAGCCCCCGTCGCACGGGCGGGTGGCGTCGGCGCGACGGCTCGGCGAGGTTTCCGGCCGGTTGGCGCCCGTCACCCGCGCGGACGGGGGAGGATGGTGCCATGCAGTCACGGAATTCGCGTCTCAACAGCGCCGCCCTGCGTGGAGCGGTCGACCTCGCCGCGGTCAAGGCGGCCGGCGAGGCCGCCCAGAAGGCCGAGCAGGCCAGGGCCGAAAGGGCCCGCCAGGCAGCGGCCGGCGGCGACCCCGCACCCGCGCCGTCCCAGCTCGTCCTCGACGTCACCGAGGACACCTTCGAGGCCGAGGTCGTCCAGCGCTCGGCCGAGGTGCCGGTGGTGGTCGACTTCTGGGCCGAGTGGTGCGGCCCGTGCAAGCAGCTCAGTCCGATCCTGGAGCGCCTCGCCGAGGAGTACGCCGGCCGGATCGTGCTCGCCAAGATCGATGTCGACGCCAACCAGCTGATCGCCCAGCAGTTCGGCATCCAGGGCATCCCCGCGGTGATGGCGGTGGTGGCGGGCCAGCTCGTCCCGCTGTTCCAGGGCGCCGAGAACGAGGCCAACGTCCGCAAGATCCTGGACCAGCTGATCGCCGTCGCCGAGCAGCGCTTCGGCATCACCGGCCTGGCGGCCGGTGCGGGCGGCGAGGCCCCGGCAGCACCGCGGGTGCCGTCCGACCCGGCGCTGGAGGCCGCGCACGACGCGCTCGACCGCGGTGACCTGGGCGGTGCCGTCCGGGCGTACCAGAACGTGCTGGTCGACCAGCCCGGCAACACCGAGGCCAAGCTGGGCCTGGCCCAGGCGCAGCTGCTGCAGCGGGTCGAGGGCATCGACCCGCAGCAGGTGCGGTCGGCGGCGGCCGCCGATCCGAAGGACGTCGAGGCGCAGCTGCGCGCGGCCGACCTGGATCTCGTCGGCGGCCACGTCGAGGACGCCTTCGGGCGCCTGGTCGACACCGTCGGGCGGACGGCCGGCGAGGACCGGGACACCGCCCGGCTGCGGCTGCTGGAGCTCTTCGAGGTGATCGGCCCGGACGATCCGCGGGTGATGGCGGCGCGCAGTGCGCTGGCCCGGGTGCTGTTCTGACGCGTCGTCGGTGGCACGCTGTGTGACCTGCGGTGTCGCTGGGGATTTGGCGACATTCCGGGAGATTTCGTAGAGCTTAATCAAATCTTGACAACGCCTCGCGGCCGGTCACGCCATGTGACCGGCCGCGGTGTTTCAGCGGTGTTTCCTGCGGGTTGCGTCGGCACTGTCCCCAGCTGATGTCACGCAGGGTAGTCAAACCTTCGATTCCATGATCAATGGCATCTGTTGTTGGATTACCCGTCAGTAATCGACCCCTTGTGCTTCGCCCGGGATTCCAGCACGATCGGCCACGCCCGGTCCCTTCGAGGGAATCCCCATCGGGTAACCGCCGGCCCCGGTCGGCGGTTGAGGGCAGGGGGGTAGCCGCAGATCCCACACGCGGTTCCTGTCCTTTCTGCGACCGCGCAGCCGCGTGGTCGCCGGTTGTCGCTCGGGGGTGATCGCCATGTCCGTCGGCCCACGACGCCCTGGCGCTCTCCGCTACCGAGGACGTAGCTCTCTCCCATCCCAGGCGCGGCCCGGTGCTCGACACGCGGGACGCGGCCGGAGATGTACGTCCTAGAAGGAGGACACGCATGTCCCAGACTTTCGGCAAGACCAGCTGGAAGCGCTTCGGCGTCGCCATGGTGCCGGGCATCGCCGCGACCGCTGCGATCGGCGTCGCTCTTGCCAACAACGCCCTCGCCGCCTCGTTCAACGTGTCCGGCCAGCGCTTCAAGGTCACCGCCGAGGACCTCCAGGGCGAGAACTTCGCCCAGTTCGGCTCCTTCGACGTCGAGACCAACGGCACCCCGCACGCGGTCGCCATCTCGGCCTTCGACTCGGCCACCATCAAGGGCATGTGCCAGTCCGTGGTCAGCGAGCCCTCGCTGCTCGGCCTGAAGCTGCCGAAGGTGACGCTGCGCCTGGAGGCCGGCAAGAGCGACGACGTCAACAAGCAGGTCTCCGCGAAGAACCTGCTGATCGACCTCGACCAGCTGTCTGCCGACGCCGAGTTCACCGACATCAACATCGGCCAGGACGCCTCCACCCTGAAGGGCGAGGCGACCGCCAACTGGAAGAGCGCGCTGGGCACCGGCAAGCCGTCCGGCCCGCTGGGCTTCGCGCAGGCCGCCCCCAAGGCGCACCTGACCAACGTGAAGCAGACCGCCTGGGCCACCTCGGCGGGCACCTTCAAGCTGAACGGCCTGGACCTGAAGCTGTACGTCGGCAACGACGGCAACGGCAAGGAGTGCTACTGATCCTCGTCTGACGGCGCACCGCACGGTGCGCCGTGACGACGGATCTCCCGCGGCCGGGAGCGGGGCCCACGCCCCCTCCCGGCCGCAGCTCAGGAGTTCTCTCCACCTCGCAGCGAACCATCGAGGAGTTGCATCGTGTCCAGCGCAACTGCCCAGGCGTGGCCCGAGCAAGACGGCGGAATCAACCTTCGGATGCGGTTCCGTGCCTGGCGCCGCTCTCGGCCCTTCTGGGGCGGCCTGCTGGCCATGATCGCCGGCCTGCCCATCCTGTACTTCCCGTACGCCAAGCTCAACCTCAGCGGCATGACGGTGTCGATGGCCACCACCGCGGGTGCCGGCTCGCTGATCATCGGCGTCCTGATGATCTGCCTCGGCCTCACCGCGTGGTTCCAGCCGCTGGTGCGGATCTTCTGCGGTGTGGCGACCACGCTGCTCTCGCTGATCTCCATCCCGGTCTCCAACCTGGGCGGCTTCGGCTTCGGCCTGATCCTCGGCCTGGTCGCCGGCGGTCTGCTGATGGCCTGGGCGCCGCTCAAGCCCGTTCCCGCGGCCGAGGCCGTGCCTGCCGCCGAGGCCGTGCCCGCCGCCGACGCGACGGCCGAGTACACCGCCGAGGCGCCGGCCGAGACCACCCAGCCCCTCCTGCCGGCCCAGCAGACGCCCGAGAACGCCGCCGACAGTGCGGCACCCGCCGCCGATCCGGGGGAGCCGCGGTGACCGAGCGGGACGAGCCCACCACCGCAGCCGTGCCGGGGCCGCGCCACGCAGCCCCCAGAGTGGGTGTCCGCACCCGCATCCGCGGCCGGGTCATGGCGATCGCCGCCGTGCCCACCGCCATGCTGGTCGGTGCCGCCTACACCCCGACCACGCTCGCCGTGGCCGACACCCAGAGCGACAAGGCCTGCGCCAGCGCGCCGGACACCGTGCTCGAGGAGACGCCCGTCCCCAAGAGCGAGATCAAGGTGCTGCCGGCGCCGTCGAGCACGGCCACCGCGGCCAAGAAGCCCACCGCCACGGCCTCGCCGTCGACGGTGAAGCTGCCGGTGCCGACGGCCACGGCCACCGCGGCCAAGCCGAACACCGCGGTGCAGCCCGCCCCGAGCGCGACGGCCACGTCCGCCGCCCCGGTCGGCGCGGCCCCCCGCGACCTGATCGGCGACATCCTGGACGGCATCTTCCACCCGACGAAGCCGACCGCGGTGTCCACGCCGACGCCGACCGCCACCACGGCGGCCACTGCGTCGGCCACCACGCCGGCCACCACGCCGGCGCCGACCGCTCACCCGACCACGTCCGCCACGGCCGTGGCGCCGCGCGCCGAGACCTCCGCCCCGGCCTCCGCCCCGGCCTCCGCGCCGGCCGCGAAGCCCTCGGCCACCCCCTCGCCGTCCGCCACCGGCCCCAACTGCCTGGTGGACACCAGCAAGGAGAAGGCCCTGGCGGCGCCGACCGGGCACGTCGTGCCGGAGCAGAACTGGACGCTGCGCTCCAGCAAGCTGGCCCTGCACGGCTCGGTGTTCAACGGCGTGTACGACGTGAAGACGCCGACCGGCTCCAAGCGCGTCCTGAAGTTCACCACCGCCTCGGTGGACATCGGCGACCTGGACATGTCGACGATCGAGGTGAAGGGCAAGACCTTCCACGTGCAGGCCGCGCCCGGCACCACCTCGACCATGCGCAACGGCCCGATCACCATGTACGTGGAGAGCCTCTCCGGGCACCTCTCGGCGATCTACGGCCTGCCGATCCCGATCGACCTGGGCGAGATCACCCTCACCCCGGACACCCTGCCCAAGTGGCTGTGGGACCTGATCGGCACCGTGCCCATCCCGCTCGACATCACGCTGGACAAGGCCAAGGCCGTCCAGGCCGGCCAGTTCGGCGGCACGCTGAAGATCCCGGGCATGCACCTCTTCAACGACGACCAGCCCTACGAGGGCTGAGCCCCACCCCGTCGCAGTCGGCGGCCCGGCCGGAGCACCGGCCGGGCCGCCGGCTTTCGCGGGACCGGACAACCGGGAACGGGGGTCCGCCGACCGGTGGTGCCGCCGGTCCGGGACCTGCCGGTCTCCCGGTGGAACACCGCGGGGCGGCCCCTCCTCCGAGGAGGAGGGGCCGCCCCGCGGGCGTCGGGCGGTGTGCGCCGGGTGTCAGTGGCGGTCGCGGCTGCCCAGGTGGTGGACCTGGACCATGTTGGTGTTGCCGGGGATGCCGGGGGGCGAGCCGGCGGTGACGATCACGGTGTCGCCCTCGGCGAGGCGGTTCATCCGCAGCAGCTCGCGGTCGACCTGCTGCACCATCTCGTCGGTGGTCTCGACCTGCTCGGTCACGTACGCCTCGACGCCCCAGCTCAGCGAGAGCTGGGCGCGGGTGGAGGCGTCCGGGGTGAACGCGATCACCGGGATCGGCGAGCGGTAGCGGGACAGCCGGCGGGCGGTGTCGCCGGACTTGGTGAACGCGACCAGCGCCTTGCCGTTGAGGAAGTCGCCCAGCTCGCACGCGGCGCGGGCGATGGAGCCGCTCTGGGTGCGCGGCTTGCGGCCCGGGTTCAGCGGCTGGAGGCCCTGCGAGAGCAGCTCCTCCTCGGCCTTCTCGGCGATCCGGCTCATGGTCTTGACCGTCTCGACCGGGTACTTGCCGACGCTGGACTCGGCGGACAGCATGACCGCGTCCGCACCGTCGAGGATGGCGTTGGCGACGTCCGAGACCTCGGCGCGGGTCGGGCGCGAGGCGTGGATCATCGACTCCATCATCTGGGTGGCGACGATGACCGGCTTGGCGTTGCGGCGGGCCAGGGTGATCAGCTGCTTCTGCACCAGCGGCACCCGCTCCAGCGGGTACTCGACGGCGAGGTCGCCACGGGCCACCATGATCGCGTCGAAGGCGAGGACGATCTCCTCCATCGCCTCGACGGCCTGCGGCTTCTCGATCTTGGCGATGACCGGCACGCGGATGCCGACCTCGTCCATGACCTTGTGCACGTCGTCGATGTCGGCGGCGTTGCGGACGAAGGACAGCGCGACCATGTCGACGCCCATCTGCAGGGCGAACCGGAGGTCGTCCTTGTCCTTCTCGGAGAGGGCGGGCACGTTGACGGCCGCGCCGGGCAGGTTGATGCCCTTGTTGTTCGAGAGCACGCCGCCCTCGACCACCACGGTCTTCACCCGCGGGCCGTCGACGCTGACGACCTCCAGGGCGATGACGCCGTCGTTGATCAGGATCGGGTCGCCGGGCTTCACGTCGCCGGGCAGGCCCTTGTAGGTGGTGCCGCAGATGTGCTGGTCCCCGGGCACATCCTCGGTGGTGATGGTGAAGGTGTCGCCGTTGTCGACGGTCACCGGTCCGTTGGCGAAGGTGGCCAGCCGGATCTTCGGGCCCTGCAGGTCGGCCAGCACACCGATGGTGCGGCCGGTGTCCTCGGACACCTGGCGGACCTTGCGGTACCGCTCCTCGTGCTCCGCGTGGGAGCCGTGGCTCATGTTGAGTCGGGCGACGTTCATGCCCGCTTCGACGATGGCCTTCAGCTGTTCGTAGGAGTCCGTGGCCGGACCCAGGGTGCAGACAATTTTCGCTCGGCGCATATCCGTCAGTCTATCCGTTCGAGTTATCGGTGCATTGCGTCCGAATCGGGAGGAATCGCCAACGAACCATCCCGAGGGGTGGGACGCTGACGGGTTGTCATCTCAAATGCTGTCGTGCACCAGGGCGAAGGCCTGCCTGGCGATCTCCAGCTCCTCGTCGGTGGGCACCACCGCGACCGTCACCCGGGAGAGTGCCGGCGAGATCACCCGGGCCGCACCGGAGCGCACCGCGTTCAGCGCCGGGTCCACCTCGATGCCCAGCGCCGACAGCCCCGCACAGGCCGCCTCCCGGACGGGCGCCGCGTTCTCGCCCACCCCCGCGGTGAAGGCGATCGCGTCCACCCGGCCCAGCACCGCGAAGTACGCGCCGATGTACTTGCGCAGCCGGTGCACGTACGTGTCGAAGGCCAGCCGGGCCTCCTCGTCGCCCTCGCCGGCCCGGCGCAGCACCTCGCGCATGTCGTTGTCCCCGCACAGGCCGAGCAGGCCGCTGCGGCGGTTCAGCAGGTCGTCGATCTCATCGATCGTCAGGCCGCCCACCCGGTGCAGGTGGAAGACCAGCCCGGGGTCCGCGTCACCGGAACGGGTGCCCATCACCAGGCCCTCCAGCGGCGTCAGCCCCATGGACGTCTCCACGCAGACCCCGCCGGCCACCGCCGAGGCGGACGCGCCGTTGCCCAGATGCAGCACGATCACGTTCAGCTCGGCCGGGTCGCGGCCGAGCAGCCGGGCGGTCGCCCGCGAGACGTACTGGTGCGAGGTGCCGTGGAAGCCGTACCGGCGCACCCGGTGCTCGTCGGCCGTCTTCCGGTCGATCGCGTAGCGGGCCGCGGCCTCCGGGACGGTCGCGTGGAAGGCGGTGTCGAAGACGGCGACCTGCGGCAGGTCCGGCCGCAGCCCGCGGGCCACCTCGATGCCGATGATGTTGGCCGGGTTGTGCAGCGGCGCGACCGGGATCAGTCGGTGGATCTCGGCGACCACCTCGTCGGTGATCAGCGTCGGCGCGGTGAACCGCTGCCCACCGTGGACGACCCGGTGCCCGATCGCGGCGATCCCGGGCGAGTCCAGGCCCAGGCCGTCGGCCGCCAGCTCCTCGGCGACGGCCGCCAGGGCCGCGGTGTGGTCGGCGAACACCTCCAGCCGCTCGCGCCGCTCCCCGGCGGCCGGGGTGTGCACCAGCCGGCCGTTCGCCTCGCCGATCCGCTCGACCAGCCCGGCCGCCGGGCGGGAGCCGTCCAGCATGTCGATCAGCTGGTACTTCACGGAGGAGGACCCCGCGTTCAGGACGAGGACCAGAGTCCCTTCGGTCACTGTTCGGCTCCTTCGGCGGGGCGCTGCGACTGGATGGCGGTGATCGCGACGGTGTTGACGATGTCCTCGACGAGGGCGCCGCGCGACAGGTCGTTGACCGGCTTGCGCAGGCCCTGCAGCACCGGCCCGACCGCCACCGCGCCCGCCGAGCGCTGCACCGCCTTGTACGTGTTGTTGCCGGTGTTGAGGTCCGGGAAGACCAGCACGGTGGCCCGGCCCGCCACCGTGGAGCCCGGCAGCTTGGTCGCGGCGACCAGCGGGTCGACCGCGGCGTCGTACTGGATCGGGCCCTCCACCAGGATGTCCGGCCGCTCCCGGCGGACGATCTCCGTCGCCTCCCGGACCTTGTCCACGTCCGCGCCCGAACCGGAGGTGCCGGTGGAGTAGGAGAGCATCGCCACTCGCGGCTCCACCCCGAACTGGGCGGCCGTCTCCGCGGACTGGATCGCGATGTCGGCCAGCTGCTGGGCGTCCGGGTCCGGGTTGACCGCGCAGTCGCCGTACACCAGCACCCGGTCCGCCAGGCACATGAAGAACACCGAGGAGACGATCGCCGCCCCCGGGGACGTCTTGATCACCTCGAACGCCGGGCGGATCGTCGCCGCGGTGGAGTGCACCGCGCCGGAGACCATGCCGTCGGCCAGCCCCTCCTGCACCATCAGCGTGCCGAAGTACGAGACGTCGGTGACCACGTCCAGTGCCCGTTCCACCGTCATGCCCTTGTGCGCGCGCAGCTTCGCGTACAGCTCGCCGAAGCCCTCCCGCAGCGGGCTGGTGGCCGGGTCGACGATCCGCAGCCGGGACCGGTCGGCGGCCTCCTCGGGGTGCGGCAGCTCGATGCCGAGCGAGGCCGCCCGGCGGAGCACCGTATCGGGCTCGCCGAGCAGGGTGAGATCGCAGATGTTGCGGCGCAGCAGCACCTCGGAGGCCCGCAGCACCCGCTCCTCGGTGCCCTCCGGCAGCACGATGTGCCGGCGCTGCGAGCGGGCCCGCTCCAGCAGCGCGTGCTCGAACATCATCGGAGTGACCCGCTCGGACCTGCCGAGCTCTATTCGCTTGGTCAACTCGGCGGTGTCCACGTGGAGTTCGAACAGACCGAGGGCTATCTCGGCCTTCCGCTGGCTGTCCGGCCCGATCCGGCCCTCCAGATGGGTGAGCGCCGCCGCGGTCAGCCAGCTGCCCTCCGGCACCACCGCGACCGGCGTGCCCGGCGCGAGCCGGGAGGCCAGCGCCATCACGTTCGGCCCGGGATGCTGCCCGAGGGTGAGCAGCACGCCGGCGATCGGCGGCGCCCCCGCCGCGTGCGCCGCCAGCGAACCGATCAGCAGGTCCGCCCGGTCGCCCGGGGTGACCACCAGGGCGCCCTCGGTCAGCGCGTCCAGGAACGTCGGCAGCATCGCACCGCCGAACACGAAGGAGCGCACGTCCCGGGCCAGGCCCGCCGCGTCGCCCAGCAGCACCTCCGCACCGGTCGCCTCGACCAGCTGCGCCACGGTCGGCGCCGACAGCGCCGGCTCCTCGGGGATCACGTGGACGGGCACCGGCAGCTTCTCGGTCAGCGTGCGCTGGATCTGCTGCTTGGCCGAGGGGGCCACCCGGTTGGCGATCATCGCCAGGGTCGAGCAGCCGAGGTCGGTGTACGCCCGGTGCGCGTTGCGGACCTCGGCGACCACCGCGTGCGCGTCCTCGTCCTGGCCGCCGACCACGGGCAGCACCCAGGCGCCGAACTCGTTGGCGAGCCGGGCGTTGAAGGCCAGCTCGTCCGGGATGTTGGTGCCGGCGAAGTCGGTGCCGAGCACCAGCACCGCCTGGCAGCGCCGCTCCACCGCCCGGAACCGGTCGACCAGCACCGACACCAGCTCGTCCTGGCCCTGCGCGGCCTGCAGGGCGGCGGCCTCCTCGTAGCCGAGGCCGTACAGGTCCGCCACCGGCAGGTCGACCCGGTAGCGGGCACGGAGCAGCTCGACGACGTGGTCGGAGCCGGTCTCGCCGGGGGCGCCCGTGTGCACCAGCGGGCGGAACACACCGACGGTGTCCACCTGGCGGGTGAGCAGTTCCATGACCCCGAGTTCGACGGCCTGCCGGCCGTCCCCCCGGCCGATACCGGTCACGTACACGCTGCGCGCCACGCGGCTCACTCCGTCCTGCCGTCCGGGAAGCGGTCAATGTTGACCTTACCCGGGCACATCCGGTGGCTCGCACTCGCCCGCTCGCCGCTGTTCTGTCGCCCGCTCGCCTCCGGGCCCTCCTGACCCGGCGCCGACGGTCTCCCCCAGCCTGGCGGCCGGGAGGTGCCCCCATGCTCCGTCGCTGCGCTCCCGCGCTCCTCACTTTCGGCACCGGCGGGCCCTGTGGCTCGGGGCGGGTGTCGCCCGCTCGCCTCCGGGCTCTGTGGCTCGGGGCGGGGGTGCCCTTGCATCTCGGCGTACGAAGGGCCGCCCCGGAGGTGTCCGGGGCGGCCCTGGGTGGGTACTACTGCCTTCAGCTGGGGCGGAGCCACACGGTGGAGAGTGGCGGAAGCACCAGTTCGGCGCTGCGGTTCTGGCCGTTCCAGCCGGTGGCCTCGGCCTTGACCGGGTGGGAGTTGCCGGTGCCGCTGCCGCCGTACTCCTCGGCGTCGGTGTTCAGCGCCTCCTCCCACAGCTGGTCGGTGCCGGGCAGCTCCGGCAGGCCGACCCGGAAGCCGTGCCGGACCACCGGGGAGAAGTTGCAGACCGCGACCAGCGGGGTGCCGTCGGCCGCGTACCGGACGAAGGAGAGCACGTTGTCGTCGGCCGCGCCGCCGTCCAGCCAGCGGAAGCCGTCCGGGGTGGTGTCCTGCTCCCACAGCGCCGGGGTGTCCCGGTAGGTGCGGTTGAGGTCGCCCACCAGCCGCTGCACGCCGAGGTGCTCGGCGGCGGCCGGCCAGTCGTCGCCGAGCACCCACCACTGCGGGCCGTGCTCGTGGTCCCACTCGGCGCCCTGGGCGAACTCCTGGCCCATGAAGAGCAGCTGCTTGCCGGGGTGGGCCCACATGAAGCCGAGGTACGCCCGGTGGTTGGCGCGCTGCTGCCACCAGTCGCCGGGCATCTTGGAGACCAGCGCCTGCTTGCCGTGCACCACCTCGTCGTGCGAGATCGGCAGGATGTAGTTCTCCGAGTAGGCGTACACCATCGAGAAGGTCATCTCGTTGTGGTGGTACTTGCGGTGCACCGGGTCCTTGGACATGTACACCAGCGAGTCGTGCATCCAGCCCATGTTCCACTTGAGGCCGAAGCCGAGGCCGCCGCTGTCGGTGGGCCGGGTGACGCCGTCCCAGGCGGTGGACTCCTCCGCGATGGTGAGCACGCCGGGGCAGCGGCGGTAGACCGTTGCGTTCATCTCCTGAAGGAAGGAGGCGGCGTCGAGGTTCTCCCGGCCGCCGAATGCGTTCGGCGACCAGGCGCCGCTCTCGCGGGAGTAGTCGAGGTAGAGCATGGAGGCGACGGCGTCCACCCGCAGGCCGTCGACGTGGAACTCCTCGCACCAGTACACCGCGTTGGCGACCAGGAAGTTGCGGACCTCGGTGCGGCCGTAGTCGAACTCCAGGGTGCCCCAGTCGGGGTGCTCGGCGCGCAGCGGGTCGGCGGGCTCGTACAGCGGCTCGCCGTCGAAGCGGGCGAGGCCGAAGCCGTCCTTGGGGAAGTGCGCGGGCACCCAGTCGACGATCACGCCGATGCCGGCCCGGTGCAGGGCGTCGACCAGGTACTTGAAGTCGTCCGGGCCGCCGAGCCGGGCGGTCGGCGCGTAGAAGCCGGTGACCTGGTAGCCCCAGGAGCCGCCGAACGGGTGCTCCATCACCGGCATGAACTCGACATGGGTGAAGCCCAGGCCGGCCAGGTAGCCGGGCAGCACCTCGGCGATCTCGCGGTAACTCGTCAGGTCCGGCCGCCAGGAGGCCAGGTGGAGCTCGTACACCGACATGGGTGCCTGGTGGTGCACGGTGCCGGCCCGCCGGGCCATCCAGTCGGCGTCGCCCCAGGTGTAGTCGGAGGTGTGCACGACCGAGGCGGTCTCCGGCGGGCACTGGGCGGCGCGGGCCAGCGGGTCGGCCTTCTGCAGCACCCAGCCCTGCCGGGTGCGGATCTCGTACTTGTAGGTGGTGCCCTCGGCGAGGCCGGGGACGAACAGCTCCCAGATGCCCGAGGACCCGAGCGAGCGCATCGGGTGGCCGGTGCCGTCCCAGTGGTTGAAGTCGCCGACCAGCCGGACGCCGACCGCGTTCGGCGCCCAGACCGCGAAGGAGGTGCCGGCCACCCCGCCGACCTCGCGGACGTGGCTGCCGAGCACCCGCCACAGCTGCTCGTGCCGGCCCTCGGAGATCAGGTGCAGGTCCAGCTCTCCGAGGGTCGGCGCGGCGCGGTAGCCGTCCTCCTGCTCCAGCGGCTCGCCGCCCGGGTAGGTCACCCGGAGCGAGTACGGCGGGTACTCCCGGCCCGCCAGCAGCCCGGTGAACAGGCCGGACTGCTGGTGGGTCAGCTCGGCCGGGCCGAACTCCGTCACCACCACGACCCGCTCCGCGAACGGGCGCAGCACCCGGATCGCGGTGCCCTCCAGGGCGGCGTGCGCGCCGAGGAGGGAGTGCGGGTCGTGGTGCACGCCGGAGACCAGCCGGTCCACCTCGGCCGGCGGCAGCGGGGCCTCCGGCAGCCGCAGCGGGGAGGAAGCCGACTTCCCTCCCCGCGGTGGTGCCACGGGCTCGCGCCGCCGGGCCGCCCGGGCCCGCCGGGCCGGCGCGGACGCTCCGGAGCCCGCCCGGACGGCGGCGGGCGGAGGGGTGGTGGAGCTGTCGGGCGTGGGTCCGAGCGGTGTCACGTCGGGTCCTCCTGGTGGCGGGAATGCGGGCGTCAGACGGTCAGGGCCAGACGGTTGATGGCGGCCAGCGGGATCGGCAGCCAGCTCGGGCGGTGCCGGGCCTCGTACACGACCTCGTACACCGCCTTGTCGATCTCCAGGGCGCGCAGCAGCTCCGGCGCGGTGGCCGGGTCCATGCCGCCGCCGGCCGTGTAGCCGGCGCAGTACGCGGCCCGGTTGCGGGCCGCCCAGGCATTGGCGAGGTGGGCCAGCTCCGGGTCGGGGCCTGGCGCCCCGGCGAGCAGGTGCGCGGCCGCGTAGTCGAAGGAGCGGAGCATCGCCGCGACGTCCCGCAGCGCGGGCTGCGGCAGCCGGCGCTCGGCCAGCGGCTTGGCCGGCTCCCCCTCGAAGTCCAGCAGCACCCAGCCCTGGGGGGTGCGCATCGCCTGGCCGAGGTGCAGGTCGCCGTGGATGCGCTGGACGGACAGGCCCTCCAGGTGGTCGGCGGTGAGCTGCTGGAAGGCGGCGCGCAGGGCCGAGCGGTAGCGGAGCAGGCCGGGCACGGCGGCAACGGCACTGTCCAGCCGGTCGGCCATGGCGCCGGCCAGCAGGCCGATCTCGGTGCGGTCGAGCCGGGTGGTGGGCATGGAGCGGGCCAGCACCCGGTGCACCTCGGCGGTGGCCCGGCCTAGCCGGTGCGCCTCGACCGCGAAGTTGCCCGGCGTCGGGTCGCCCTTCAGCCGGGCCACCTGGTCGAGGGCGAGCTCCCAGCCGTCCTCGGCGTCCGGCAGGTAGCGCTGGAGCAGGCCGAGAGTGGCCGGTTCCGAGCGCTCCAGCCGGGACTCGAACCATGCGGCGACCCGTGGGATGCGGGTGGAGCCGGCCCGGGAGAGCGCCAGGGAGAGCTCGAGGTCCGGGTTGGTGCCGGGGCTGATCCGCCGGAACAGCTTGAGGATGAAGGACGTCCCGTAGATCACCGAGCTGTTGGACTGCTCGGCGGTGGAGGCCCGGCCGGGCAGGTTGCCGGGCAGGCCCGGGCCCGGGGTGCGGCGGAAGGACAGGGCGCCGAACCGGTCGCCGGTGGCCAGGTGCTCCAGCAGGCGCCCGGTCAGCTCGGGGTCGTGCACCGCGTCGTAGAGCACCGCGCCGTCGTGCGGCCCGCCGCCGGCGAGCCGGCCGAGGACGGCGGCCGGGCCGATCCCGGACGGGTCCTGCGAGCGGATGCCGAGCAGCAGCTGGTAGATGTCGCCCTGGGCGGCCGCGCCGGTGCCGTGCTCCACCCGCAGCAGCAGGTGCAGCAGGGTCGGGTCGCCGACCTGGAGCGGGGTGCCGACCACCGGGGTGAGCCCGCTGATCGGGCGCCCCTTCCCGGCGTACCAGCGCTGGGTGGGGAGCCAGTCGGCGATCAGCGGCAGGGCGGCGCCCACGAGTTCGCTGATCCCGGCGGTGGTTCTCCGCCCCGTGGTCCCGCGCGTGCCGACGGGCCCGGGGGCGCCGTCGGGTAGGTCGCGGTGCACGTGGGCTTGAGAACGGGAGGTTTCGGACATGACTCCCTTTCCCCGGAAGCGGGCCGGCTGCCCGAGGTCGTCACCGGGCCTGTCAGTCTTCCGGATTTCGGCGGCGCGGCGGCGGAGGCACGCGAGCGGGGCTCGGGTGTCACGCCATAGTGTGGGTGGCCGTTGGGCTGTTCTCCGTACGCGATGGTGCGAAGACCCCTGCGGGGGCGCGGGGGTGGTGACTCTCGCGCCCCCGCAGGGTTGTCGCCTGGCGACCTGGTGGATCGTTACTTCGGGCGCCGGGCGGCCGCCGCTACTTGATTCCGGGCTTCCTCAGCTGGAACCAGTAGAAGCCGTGCCCGGCGAGGGTGAGCAGATAGGGCCACTCACCGATGGACGGGAAGCGCACGCCGCCGATCAGCTCGACCGGGTACCGCCCCCCGTACCGCCGCAGGTCCAGTTCGGTCGGCTGCGCGAACCGCGAGAAGTTGTTCACGCACATGACCAGGTCTCCCTCGTACTCGCGCACGAAGGCCAGCACCGCGGGGTTGCTGGAGGGCAGCTCGGTGTAGCTGCCGAGGCCGAACGCAGGGTTGAGTTTGCGGATCTCGATCATGCGACGCGTCCAGTGCAGCAGCGAACTCGAACTGCTTTGCTGCGCTTCGACGTTGGTCACCTGATAGCCGTACACCGGGTCCATGATGGGCGGCAGACTGAGCCTGCCCGGGTCGGCGGAGGAGAAACCCGCGTTGCGGTCCGGGGTCCACTGCATCGGGGTGCGGACGCCGTCCCGGTCGCCGAGCCAGATGTTGTCGCCCATGCCGATCTCGTCGCCGTAGTACAGCACGGGCGAACCGGGCAGCGAGAGCAGCAGGGCGGTGAAGAGTTCGATCTGGTTCCGGTCGTTCTCCAGCAGCGGTGCGAGCCGCCGGCGGATGCCCACGTTGGCCCGCATCCGCGGGTCCTTCGCGTACTCCGCGTACATGTAGTCGCGCTCCTCGTCGGTGACCATCTCCAAGGTCAGCTCGTCGTGGTTGCGCAGGAAGATGCCCCACTGACAGCCGGAGGGGATCGCCGGCGTCTTGGCGAGGATCTCCGAGACCGGGTAGCGCGACTCCCGGCGGACCGCCATGAAGATCCGCGGCATCACCGGGAAGTGGAACGCCATGTGGCACTCGTCGCCGCCCGAGGCGAAGTCCCCGAAGTAGTCGACGACGTCCTCGGGCCACTGGTTGGCCTCGGCCAGCAGCACCGTGTCCGGGTAGTCGGCGTCGATCTCCTTGCGGAGCCGCTTGAGGAACTCGTGGGTCTCCGGGAGGTTCTCGCAGTTGGTGTCCTCCCGGGCGTACAGGTACGGCACCGCGTCCAGCCGGAAGCCGTCGATCCCGAGGTCCAGCCAGAACCGCAGGGCGGCGACGACCTCCTCCTGCACCCGCGGGTTGTCGTAGTTGAGGTCCGGCTGGTGGGAGAAGAACCGGTGCCAGAAGTACTGCTTCCGGACCGGGTCGTACGTCCAGTTGGAGGTCTCGGTGTCGACGAAGATGATGCGGGCGTCCGGGTACTGCTTGTCGTCGTCGGCCCACATGTAGAAGTCGCCGTACGGCCCGTCGGGGTCGGTGCGCGACGCCTGGAACCACGGGTGCTGGTCGCTGGTGTGGTTGACCACGAAGTCGATGATCACCCGCATGCCGCGGGCGTGGGCGGCGTCGACGAACTCCACGAAGTCGGCGAGGTCGCCGAACTCCGGGAGGACCGACTTGTAGTCGGCCACGTCGTACCCGCCGTCCCGCAGCGGTGAGGCGAAGAAGGGCGGCAGCCAGAGGCAGTCCACCCCCAGCCACTGCAGGTAGTCGAGCTTCGAGGTGAGCCCCTTGAGGTCACCCACACCGTCGCCGTTGCTGTCCTGGAAGGAACGGACCAGGACCTCGTAGAAGACCGCGCGTTTGAACCACTCGGGGTCGCGGTCCCTGGCCGGCGTCTCGGCGAAGGTGTCGGGAACGGGCTCGTTGACTGTCACTGAGGGTGCCTCCGGACGGTGAGGAGGTGGGCCGGCTCGGCGGATGGGTCGAGCCGGACGTAGTTGTGGCGGCCCCAGTGGTAGGTGGCGCCGGTGAGCTCGTCGTGCACCGCCAGCGGCAGCTCCGTGTCGAGGGTGACGGTGGCCTCCTGGACGTGGTGCGGGTCCAGGTTCACCACGGTGATCACGTGGTCCTCGATGCCGTCCTCGCTGGTCGCCCGCTTGGAGTAGGCGATGACCTGCTCGTTGTCCGTGGGGTGGAAGCGCAGGCCGCGCAGCTGCTGGAGGGCCGGGTGCCGGCGGCGGAGCCGGTTGAGGGCGGTGAGGAGCGGGGCGAGGGTGTCCTGCCGGCTCCAGTCGCGCGGGCGCAGCTCGTACTTCTCGGAGCGCGCGTACTCCTCCGACCCGGGGTGCGCGGGCTCGTTCTCGTAGTGCTCGTAGCCCGCGTAGACGCCGTAGCTCGGCGCGAGGGTCGCCGCCAGCACGGCGCGGACGGCGAACGCGGCCGGCCCGCCGTGCTGGAGGTACTCGTGCAGGATGTCCGGGGTGTTGGCGAAGAAATTCGGCCGCATGTACGAGGCCGCGTCGCCGGTGAGCTCGGTGAGGTATTCGGTGAGCTCGTGCTTGGTGGTGCGCCAGGTGAAATAGGTGTACGACTGGTGGAATCCGATCTTCCCCAGGGTGTGCATCATTGCCGGGCGGGTGAACGCCTCGGCCAGGAAGATCACGTCCGGGTCGGTGCGGGCGATGTCGCCGAGCACCTTCTCCCAGAACACCACGGGCTTGGTGTGCGGATTGTCGACCCGGAAGATCCGCACCCCGTGGCCCATCCAGAAGCGCAGGATGCGGACGGTCTCCTTGACCAGGCCGTCGAAGTCCTGGTCGAAGTTGATCGGGTAGATGTCCTGGTACTTCTTCGGCGGATTCTCGGCGTACGCGATGCTGCCGTCGGCGCGGTGGCTGAACCACTCGGGGTGCTTGTTGACCCAGGGGTGGTCCGGCGAGCACTGCAGGGCGAAGTCCAGTGCGATCTCCAGGCCCAGCGACTCGGCCTCGGCGACGAAGCGGTCGAAGTCCTCCAGGGTGCCGAGGTCCGGGTGGACGGCGTCGTGGCCGCCCTCCGGCGAGCCGATCGCCCAGGGTGAGCCCACGTCGTGCGGACCGGCCGTCAGGGAGTTGTCCGGGCCCTTGCGGTAGGCGCGGCCGATCGGGTGAACGGGCGGCAGGTAGACCACGTCGAAGCCCATCGCGGCGACCGCGGGCAGCCGCTCGGCGGCGGTGCGCAGGGTGCCGGAGACCGGCGGCTGCAGGCCCGACGGGTCGACGACGGCGCCCTCCGAGCGCGGGAAGAACTCGTACCAGGCGCCGTACAGCGCCCGTTTGCGGTCCACCTGGAGCGGCAGCGGGCGGCTGGCGCTGACCAGTTCGCGCAGCGGGTGACGCTCGAGCAGGGCGAGCACCTCGGGGGCGAGCGCTGCCGCGTACCGGCTCAGCGGGGGAAGCCCCGGGTCGCGCAGCGCGTCCACCGCGGCCAGCACGTGCGCCCGGCCGTCCTTCTTGGGCACCCCGCCGGCCGCCCGCTCCAGCAGTTGGGCGCCCTCCTCCAGGACGAGCGCGGTGTCGATGCCGGCCGGGAGCTTCACCGCGGCGGTCTTCCGCCAGGTGGCGACCGGGTCGCTCCACGCCTCCACCAGGTACGACCAGCGGCCGGGCGAGGTCGGGGTGACGTGGGCGCCCCAGCGGTCGGAGCCGGGGGCGAGTTCGCGCATCGGGGTCCAGGGGCCGCTGCGGCCGCGCGGGTCGCGGAGCACGACGTTGGCGTTGACCGCGTCGTGGCCCTCGCGGAAGACGGTGGCGGTGATCTGGAAGCTCTCGCCCTCCACCGCCTTGGCCGGGCGCCGCCCGGAGTCGACGAGGGGGGTGACGTCCAGGACGGGGATGCGGCCGATCACGGTGTCGCTCTCTGTCTTGCGGGCGGTGCTCTTGCGGGTGGTGGTCTTGCGTGCGGCGGTCTTCTTGGCGGCGGTCTTCTTCGCGGCCGCCGCGCCGGCGGCCTCCCCGGCCGCGCTGCTCCCGGCCGTTGCGCTCTTGGCCGCGGTGGTCTTGGCCGCGGTGCTCCTGGTGGTGGTGGTCTTGCCGGCCGCGACCTTGGTGGTGCCGGCCCTGCGTGCCGCGGTCCGCTTGGCCGCGGGGGCGGCCGGGGCGGTGCTGCGGGCGGCGCGCGGGGCCGGCAGCGGCGGCTCCGTGGTCGGCGGTGTCTCGGGGCCCTCCGTCGTTGCGGTGGACTGGTCCCGCGTGTCGCCCTGCATGCCAAACTCCTGCCCGAATCGGCGGCGGCTCCCGTCGGCGGCTGTGGCGCCGGGGGAGTACCGGGAGGACTGTGGGGTGGGGTGGCCGTGCGTTCGGAACGGTGCCCGTGCGGGCGGACCCGGCGACCCGACCGCCGGCCCGGCGTCGTGACACGCCGCCACAAGGCACGTGCGTCCCGGCGCGCGCCCTGTGGGGCGCGCCCCGGAGCGACCCGACCCACCCGAAAAACGACCGGGTGAGGTGTGAGGACACGCCAGTGGGCGACGGCAGCGGCCGAATGGGCGATGGAGGGTGAGGGCTCGTCAGCAGGACATGTTCCGGACATGGAACAGCAGGGGGCGCCATCCGGCTCGCACTCCCTGCCGCACCAACGACCTTTCTGCATCCTCGCACCACCGGCAAGACCTACGGGCCGGTAATCGCGCGATTTCGGACGGTATGCAGGGGCATATCGGCCAGTGGAAACGCAGCCGTTGCGGGATATTCACGCGCCAGGTGCGCGCCTTTTCGGCCGCGTGCGCCCCGTGCGCCCCCCGTTCGCAGCACTGCGCCGATTGCGATCTCATCAATAGGCCGAACGGGTGTGCAATGCGTCAGCTGACAGCCATTCACGCGGCCATCAGGCTCTAGGCTTCACGATGTGAAGGCAATCCGCAGATTCACCGTCCGCACCGTCCTGCCCGAACAACTCCAGCCGCTGCACGAGCTCGCGCTCAACCTCCGCTGGTCCTGGCACCCCGAGACGAGGGAGCTCTTCCGCTCCGTCGATCCTGAGGTCTGGGCGGCCGTCGGGGAGGACCCGGTCCGGCTGCTCGGCGAGGTGCCGGCCGCCCGGCTTGCCGCGCTCGCCGCCGACCGCCGCTTCCTACGCCGACTCGGCGACCTCCACGACGACCTGAGGGACTACCTGGCCGGGCCGCGCTGGTACCAGTCGGCGCCACCGGTCGGCGACGGCAGCAGCCCGCTACCGGAGGCGATCGCCTACTTCTCGCCCGAGTACGGCATCGCGGCCGCGCTGCCGCAGTACTCCGGCGGGCTCGGCATCCTGGCCGGCGACCACCTCAAGGCCGCCAGCGACCTGGGCGTCCCGATCATCGGCGTGGGGCTCTTCTACCGGCACGGGTACTTCCGGCAGTCGCTCGACCGGGACGGCTGGCAGCAGGAGCGCTATCCGCTGCTCGACCCGGACGAACTCGCCGTCAGCCTGCTGCGCGAGGAGGACGGCAGCCCCTGCCGGGTCGACCTCGCGCTGCCGGCCGGCCGCACCCTGGGCGCACGGATCTGGAAGGCCCAGGTCGGCCGCGTCCCGCTGCTGCTGCTCGACTCCGACATCGAGTCCAACGCCCCGGCCGACCGGGACGTGACGGACCGGCTGTACGGCGGCGGCAGCGAACACCGGCTGCTGCAGGAGATGCTGCTCGGCATCGGCGGCGTGCGCGCGGTGCGCACCTACTGCCGGCTCACCGGCCACCGCGCCCCCGAGGTCTTCCACACCAACGAGGGGCACGCAGGCTTCCTCGGCGTGGAGCGCATCCGCGAGCTGGTCGCCCCCGTCGAGCAGGGCGGCCGCGACCTGGAGTTCTCCGCCGCGCTGGAGGCCGTCCGGGCCGGCACGGTCTTCACCACCCACACGCCCGTCCCGGCCGGCATCGACCGCTTCGACCGGGAGCTGGTCGCCCGTCACTTCGGCGGCGACGCGGCGCTGGCCGGCGTCCCGGCCGACCGGGTGCTGGCGCTCGGTGCGGAGACCTGGCAGGGCGGCGACCCGAAGCTGTTCAACATGGCCGCCATGGGCCTGCGGCTCGCCCAGCGCGCCAACGGCGTCTCCACGCTGCACGGCGCGGTCAGCCGCGAGATGTTCAACGGCCTCTGGCCCGGCTTCGACTCCGCCGAGGTGCCGATCACCTCGATCACCAACGGCGTCCACGCACCGACCTGGATCGACCCGGCGGTCGTCCGGCTCGGCGCCGGCCAGATCGGCGCCGAGCGCGCCGAGGAGGCCATCACCACCGGCGAGGCCCGCCGCTGGACGGGCATCGAGCAGATCGGCGACGACGAGATCTGGGAGGTGCGCCGCACCCTGCGCGCCCAGCTCGTCGAGGAGGCCCGCCACCGGCTGCGCACCTCCTGGCGCCAGCGCGGCGCCGGCGACGCCGAGCTCGGCTGGACGTCCGGCGTCCTCGACCCGGACGTGCTGACCATCGGCTTCGCCCGCCGCGTCCCCTCGTACAAGCGGCTGACGCTGATGCTGCGGGACAAAGCCCGGCTGCGCGCCCTGCTGCTGGACCCGGAGCGCCCGGTACAGATCGTGGTCGCCGGCAAGGCGCACCCGGCCGACGACGGCGGCAAGCGGCTCATCCAGCAGCTGGTCGCCTTCGCGGACGACCCGCGGGTGCGCCACCGGATCGTCTTCCTGCCGGACTACGACATGGCGATGGCCAAGCACCTCTACCCCGGCTGCGACGTCTGGCTGAACAACCCGCTCCGCCCGCTGGAGGCCTGCGGCACCTCCGGGATGAAGGCCGCCCTCAACGGCTGCCTCAACCTGTCCATCCTGGACGGCTGGTGGGACGAGTGGTACGACGGCCGCAACGGCTGGGCGATCCCCACCGCCGACGGCTCCGGTCCCGAGCGCCTCGACCCGGACAGCCCGGAGGCCGAGCGGCGCGACGACATCGAGGCGGCCGCGCTCTACGACCTGATCGAGCACCAGGTCGCCGCCCGGTTCTACGACCGGGGCGCGGACGGCCTGCCGCACCGCTGGATCTCCATGGTCCGGCACACCCTGGTGACCCTCGGGCCCAAGGTGCTGGCGGGGAGGATGGTGCGCGACTACGTCGAGCGGCTGTACGCCCCCGCGGCGACCGCCCAGCGGGCGCTGGCCGTCGCGGTCGGCGGCACCGGCCACGCGGGTGCCCGCGAGCTCGCCGAGTGGAAGGCCCGGGTCCGCGAGGCCTGGCCCGCCGTCCGGGTCGAGCACGTCGAGGCGGAGGGCTGCCGTGAGGCGCAGGAGCTCGGCTCGGCGCTGGAGCTGCGGGTGCAGGTCTCGCTCGGCGCGCTGGAGCCCGCCGACGTCGAGGTGCAGGTGGTCTCGGGCCGGGTGGACGAGTCCGACCGGATCTCGGACGCCGCCGTGCTCGCCCTGAAGCCGGCCGGCGGCCCGGACCTGGAGGGCCGCCACCGCTACGAGGGCTCGCTGCAGCTCGGCCGCACCGGCCCGTTCGGCTACACCGTGCGGGTGCTGCCGACGCACCACCTGCTGGCCTCGCCGGCCGAGCCGGGGCTGGTCGCCCTGCCGGCCGAGTCGGCCGGGATGGACGCCGGCGTGCTGCGCTGACGCCGCAACGGGCGCCCGGGGTGCGGACACGTCCGCACCCCGGGCGTTCGGCCGCCCTGCCCGTGTGCCGCCGTCAGGCCAGCGCGGAGGCGTCCAGTTCGGCGGGCGTGCGCCGGCCGGAGAGCGCCAGTGTCAGCTCGAACTCGGCGAGCAGCGAGCGGATCACGTGGGAGACCCCGGCCTGCCCGTCCAGGCCGAGTCCGTAGGCGTACGGACGGCCGAGCAGCACCGCGTCGGCGCCGAGGGCGAGCGCCTTGAGGACGTCGTCGCCCGTCCGGATGCCGCTGTCGAACAGCACGGCCAGCCGGTCGCCGACCGCGGCGGCCACCGCGGGCAGCGCCTCGGCGGCGCCGATCGCGCCGTTCACCTGACGGCCGCCGTGGTTGGAGACCACCACGCCGTCCATGCCGGCCTCGGCGGCCGCCCGGGCGTCGTCCGGGTGCAGGACGCCCTTGAGCACGATCGGGCCGTCCCAGTGCTCCCGCAGGAAGGCGAGGTCGGGCCACGTCCGGCTCGGGTCGGCGAACAGCGAGACGAAGTGCAGGACGGCCGCGTTCGGGTCCTCGTGCGGGGGCTTGGCCAGCCCGGCGAGGAACGCCGGGTCGGTGAAGTAGTTGGCGGTGCCGACGCCGTGCAGGAACGGCAGGTACGCCTGGTCGAGGTCGCGCGGGCGCCAGGCGAGCAGCGGCGTGTCCAGGGTGACGAACAGCGCGGTGAAGCCCGCCGCCCTCGCCCGCTCCAGGAAGGACCGGGTGACCTCGCGGTCCTTGGACCAGTACAGCTGGAACCAGCGCTCGGCGTCGCCCATCGCCGCCGCCACCTCCTCCATCGGGGTGCTGGAGGCGGAGGACAGCACGAACGGCACGCCCTCCTCGGCGGCGGCCCGGGCGGCGGCGGGCTCGGCGTCGGGGTGGACGATCGACAGCACGCCGACCGGGGCGAGCGCCATCGGCGCCGGCAGGGTGCGGCCGAGCAGCTCGGTGCGCAGGTCGCGCGCGCTGACGTCGCGCAGCATCCGCGGCACGATCCGGTGCGCGTCCAGGGCGGCCCGGTTGGCCCGCTCGGTGGCGCCGCTGCCGGCACTGCCCGCCACGTACCCGTACGGGCCGGGGCCGAGCCGGTGCTCGGCGAGCTGCTCCAGCCGGGTCAGGTCGGTGGGCAGCCGGGGGACGGCCCCGGTCATGCCGTTGAGGTAGATCTCGTACTGGAACGCAGCCCAGTCCCGCGGGGCTGGGCCGGTCACACCAGCTCCAGGACGAGCTTGCCGACGTTCTCGCCGCGGAAGAGCATCTGCAGCGTGCCGGGGAAGTCGTCGACGGTGCCGCGCACGATGTGCTCCTTCACCTTCAGGCGGCCCTCGGCGATCCAGCCGGCCATCTCGGCGGCGGCCTCCTTGTAGCGTGCTGCGTAGTCGAAGACCACGAAACCCTCCATGCGGGCGCGGCGCACCAGCAGCGACAGGTAGTTGGACGGGCCCTCGACCTTGGACTCGGCGTTGTACTGGCTGATCGCGCCGCAGATCACCACCCGGGCGTGCATGGCGAGGCGGGTCAGCGCGGCGTCCAGGATCGGGCCGCCGACGTTGTCGAAGTAGACGTCGATGCCGTCCGGGGCGTGCTCGCGCAGCGCCTTGCGGACGTCCTCGGAGCGGTAGTCGATCGCCGCGTCGAAGCCGAGCTCGTCGGTGAGCAGGGCGCACTTGTCGGCGCCGCCGGCGATGCCGATCACCCGGCAGCCCTTCACCTTGGCGATCTGGCCGACGATGCTGCCGACGGCACCGGCGGCGCCGGAGACCACGACCGTCTCGCCCTCCTTCAGCGCACCGACCTCCAGCAGACCGAAGTAGGCGGTCATGCCGGGCATGCCGAGGGCGCCGAGGTAGGTGGAGAGCGGCGCGGCGGACGGGTCGACCCGCAGGGAGCCGCGGCCGTCGGAGACCACGTGCTCCTGGACGCCGAAGGTGCCGACGACGAAGTCGCCGACCTGGTAGCGCGGGTGGTTGGAGGCGGTCACCTCGACCACCGAGCCGGCCCGCATGACCTCGCCGAGGCCGACGGGGGGCAGGTAGGAGGGGCGGTCGTCCAGCCAGCCGCGCATGGCCGGGTCCAGCGAGATGAAGCGGGTGCGGCCGGCGAACTCGCCGTCGCCGGGCTCGGCGAGCGGCGCGTCGGCGTGCTCCCAGTCGCCGGGCTTCACCTCGCCCTGCGGACGGGCGGCGAGGCGGATCTGGCGGTTGGCGGCGGTCATGGCGGGCTCCTGTCGCTGGCGGCCGTGCCGCAGCGGCGCGGCTCCGGGCTCTCGACCGGATTCTAAGCAAGCGCTTAGTCATGTGGCTAGACGCCAGCACCGGTCACCACCGGGGGACACCCCCAGAGGCGCGGGGAACTGCGCAAGCGGGATGCGGTCGCTCGTCCGAACAGGGGTCACCACTGGGGGCGCGGGGAACTGCGCGAGGCGGGAGGTTGCGGTCCGGTGCCTTCCGTTTCGCGCAGTTCCGCCCCAGCCTTCGGCCGGGAGGTGCCCCCAGCGCCCCTGGGGTGTCCCCTGCGCGCCGGGCGCCCCGTGCTCCTGCGGGCCCGTCAGACCAGGCTGTCGCGCCAGGCGCGGTGGAGGTCGGCGAAGCGGCCGCGGCCGCCGATCAGGTCGGCCGGGGTGCCGTCCTCGACGATCCGGCCCTGGTCCATCACCAGCACCCGGTCGGCGATCTCGACCGTGGAGAGCCGGTGGGCGATCACCACGGCGGTGCGGCCCGCCAGCACCGTCCGCATGGCCCGCTGCACCGCCTGTTCGCCGGGCACGTCCAGCGAGCTGGTCGCCTCGTCCAGGATCAGCACCGCCGGGTCGGCCAGCAGGGCCCGGGCGAAGGCCACCAGCTGCCGCTGGCCGGCCGAGATCCGGCCGCCGCGCTTGCGCACGTCGGTGTCGAAGCCGTCCGGCAGGGCCGTGACGAACTCGTACGCCCCGATGTCCCGCGCCGCCTGCTCCACCTCGGCGCGGGTCGCGCCGGGGCGGCCGATGGCGATGTTCTCGGCGACCGTCCCGGAGAACAGGAAGGACTCCTGGGTCACCATCACGACGTTGCGCCGCAGCTCGTCTCCGGCCAGGTCGCGCAGGTCGACGCCGTCCAGGGCGACCCGCCCGTCGGTGGGGTCGTAGAAACGGGCGAGCAGCTTGGCCAGGGTGGACTTGCCCGCGCCGGTGGCACCGACCACGGCGGTCGTCCGACCGGCGGGCAGCACCAGGTCGAAGGCCGGCAGGACTTCCTTTCCGGTGCGGTAGGCGAAGCGGACGCCGTCGAAGGAGACGGTGCGGCCCTTCACGGTGTGCTCCGGCAGCGGCTTCGGCTCGGCGGGCTCCGCCACGGAGGGCTCGTGCGCCAGCAGGCCGGCGATCTTCTCCAGGGCGGCGGCCGCCGACTGGTAGCTGTTGAGGAACATCGCCAGCTGGTCGATCGGGTCGTACAGCCGCCGCAGGTAGAGCACGAAGGCGGTCAGCACGCCGAGCTCCAGCGAGCCGTCGGAGACCAGCAGGGCGCCGGCCACCACCACGCCGGTGATCCACACATTGGCGATCGTGCGGGAGACCGCCACGTACCGGGCCATCTCCAGCAGGCCGTCCGCGGTGGCCGCGGCGTACTGCTGGTTGACCGTCCCGAAGGCCTCGTCGTTGGCGCGCTCGCGGCGGAAGGCCTGCACCGGGCGGATGCCGTTCATGGTCTCGGTGAAGCGGACGATCACCGACGCCACCGCCGTGCGGGAGCGCCGGTAGACCTTCAGCGAGCGGCGCCGGAACGAGCGGATGCTCAGGTACATCGGCAGGAAGGACAGCAGCGACAGCAGGCCGAGCCGCCAGTCCATGACCATCAGCACCAGCGAGATGTAGAACACCGACAGGACGACCGACAGCAGCTCCTGCAGGCCCTCGGCGAGCAGCTCGCGCAGCGCGTCCACGTCGCTGGTGGCGCGCGAGATGATCCGGCCGGAGGTGTAGCGCTCGTGGAAGTCCAGGCTGAGCCGCTGGGCGTGCCGGAAGATCCGCCCGCGCAGCTCCAGCAGCACGTCCTGGTTGATCCGGGCGCTGAAGCGGATGAAGGCGCGCTGCAGGACCGTGCTGAGCGCCGCGCAGCCCAGGTAGGCGGCGATCACGGCGATCAGCGGGCCGCTGTCGTGCTCGCGCAGCGCCGGGATGCCGCGGTCCATGGCGAAGGCCACCAGCAGCGGCCCGGACTGCAGCGCCGCCTGCTGGACGAGGATCACCAGCATCGCCAGCGCGATCCGGCCGCGGTGCGGGCCGAGCAGCTCGCCGAGCAGCCGCCGGGCGGCGCCCGGCGGGACGGGGATGTCCTCGTCCTCGGCCGGGTGCGGCAGCTCCTCGGCCAGTTCCTCGGCCGGTTCGACGGCGGTGGTGCTCATCGGGCGCTGATCCCTTCCGGTGCGGGGGCGGCCTCGCCCGTCATCAGCTCGCGGTAGACGGCGGAGCTCTGCAGCAGTTCGTGGTGGGTGCCGACGGCGGCGATCCGGCCGCCGTCGAGCACCGCGACCCGGTCGGCGAGCAGCACGGTGCTGGGCCGGTGCGCCACCACCAGCGCGGTGGTGCCCTCCAGCACCCGGCGCAGCGCCTGCTCGACCAGCGCCTCGGTGTGCACGTCCAGGGCGGAGAGCGGGTCGTCCAGCACCAGGAAGCGCGGGTCGCCGACGACCGCGCGGGCCAGGGCGAGGCGCTGGCGCTGGCCGCCGGAGAGGCTGAGGCCCTGCTCGCCGACCTGGGTGGCGGTGCCGGCGGGCAGCTTGTCGACGAAGTGGGCCTGCGCGGTGGCGAGTGCGGAGGCGAGCTGCTCGGGGCCGGCGTGCGGGGCGCCCATCAGCACGTTCTCGCTCACCGAGGCGGAGAACAGGGTGGGTTCCTCGAAGGCGACGGCGACCAGTTCGCGCAGCCTGGCCCGGGGGATGTCGCGGATGTCCCGGCCGTCCAGGGTGATGGTGCCGCCGGTGGCCTCGTACAGCCGGGGGAGCAGGGCGGTGAGGGTGGTCTTGCCGCTGCCGGTGGCGCCGACCAGGGCCATCGTCTCGCCGGGCCGGATGTGCAGGTCGACGCCGCCGAGCAGGTCGGGGCTGTCGGCGGGGGCGTCGGGGTAGCGGTAGCGCACCCCGGTGAGCCGGATGCCGAGGTCGCCGTCCGCAGCCGCGGTGCCGCCCGCGGCGGTGGTGTCGGTCGGCTCCGGCTCGTCCATCACCTCGTAGAAGCGGTCGGTGGCGGTGGCGGCCTCGTTGGCGTACGCGACCAGCCAGCCCAGCGACTCGACCGGCCAGCGCAGGGCGAGTGCGGTGGACAGGAAGGCGACCAGGGTGCCGGCCGACATCTCGTCGTGGGCGACCCGGACGGCGCCGAGCGCCAGTGCCGCGCCGAGCGCGAGCTCGGGCAGGCCGACGATGACCGCCCACAGGTTGGCCAGCATCCCGGCCTTGCCGAGCTCGGTGCGGCGCAGCGAGCGGGACTGCTCGGCGAAGCGGTCGGCCATGGTGCGGTGCCGGCCGAAGGCCTTGAGGATGCGGATGCCGAGCACCGACTCCTCGACCACCGTGGCGAGGTCGCCGTTCTGGTCCTGCGCGCGGCGGGCGGCGCCGGAGTAGCGGCCCTCGAAGTGGTGGGTGAGCCAGGTCAGCGGGCCCATCGGGATCAGCGCGATCAGGGCGAGCCGCCAGTCCAGGGTGAACATCAGGCCGGTGCCGATCAGGAAGACCGTCGTGTTGACGATCAGGAAGACCAGCGGGAAGGCCAGGAACAGCCGCATGGTGAACATGTCGGAGGTCGCCCGGGACAGCAGCTGGCCGGAGGGCCAGCGGTCGTGGAAGGAGACCGGGAGCCGCTGCAGCTTGCCGTAGAGGTCGCCGCGCATCGCCGCCTCGACCCGGGCCAGCGGCCGGGCCACGATCACCCGGCGCACGCCGAACAGCCCGGCCTCGGCGAGGCCGAGCAGCAGGAGCAGCCCGGCGAGCGGCCACAGGGCCGCCATGTCGTGGTCGGCGATCGGGCCGTCGACGATCAGGCGGAGCACCACCGGCACCGCGAGCACGCTGGCCGAGGCGGTCAGGGCGGCGGCGACGGATCCGGCGATCCGCCAGCGGGCGATCCGGGCGTAGGGCCACAGGCGCAGCAGGGATCGCACCGTGGACCGGCGGTGGCCGTCGGGGGCTTGGTTCGTGGACATCGCGCCCGAGGGTAGGCGCTGTTCCGTCATTTCTCATCTGCTTTTTTGCCCCTGACGGCGACATCCGGCCGAGGCCGCCGCGGGCGTCCACGGCGCGGGAGGTACGGCAGGGGCGCGCGGCCATTCGAGTGCATCCGGCGCCTGCGCGCGCCGCGCGCGCCTCGGCCGTCCGGGTGTCGCCCTCCGATTTCATCTGCATGCGGAGAGTGGTCGCCGATCTGCCATGGCGGCCCCCCACGACACGAGAGGTGCCCGATGACGGTCGAGACGGAGCCCCAGCCGGCCGGTGCCCAGGAGCAGTTCCAGCTCAGCCTGAGCACGGCGGCGGCGCGGAACCTCGCCACCACCACCAAGTCCCAGCCCCAGATGCAGGAGATCAGCTCCCGCTGGCTGCTGAAGTCGCTGCCGTGGGTCCAGGTGTCCGGCGGCACCTACCGGGTGAACCGGCGGCTGAGCTACGCCGTCGGCGACGGCCGGCTGACGTTCGTGAAGACCGGTTCCCGGGTGCAGGTCGTCCCGGCCGAGCTCGGCGAGCTGCCGCTGCTGCGCGGCTTCGAGGACCCGACGGCGCTGGGGGCGCTGGCCGGCCGGTTCGTCCAGCAGGAGTTCGAGCCCGGCCAGGTCATCGTCGAGCGCGGCCGCCCGGCCGACCACGTCTTCCTGATCGCGCACGGCCGGGTCGAGCAGATCGGCGCCGGCAAGTACGGCGAGGAGACGGTGCTCGGCGTGCTCGCCGACGGCGCCTCCTTCGGCGGCCACGTGCTCGCCGGGCCGGACGGCGACTGGGAGTTCACCGCGAAGGCGGCCACCGCGGTCACCGTGCTGGCGCTGCCGCACCAGGCGTACCAGCTGGTCGCCGCCGAGTACCGGCAGCTGCACGACCACGTCCGGGGGCTGTCGGGCAACGGCCACCGGCCGCAGAACAGCCACGGCGAGGCCGCGATCGAGATGTCCGCCGGCCACGTCGGCGAGCACACCCTGCCGGCCACCTTCGTCGACTACGAGGTCGCGCCCCGCGAGTACGAGCTGTCCGTGGCGCAGACCGTCCTGCGGGTCCACACCCGGGTCGCCGACCTCTACAACAAGCCGATGAACCAGACCGAGCAGCAGCTGCGGCTGACCATCGAGGCGCTGCGCGAGCGCCAGGAGCACGAGCTGGTCAACAACCCGGAGTTCGGCCTGCTCAACAACGCGGACTACGACCAGCGCATCCAGACCCACTCCGGCCCGCCCACCCCGGACGACCTGGACGAGCTGCTCAGCATGCGGCGCCAGACCACCCACCTCTTCGCGCACCCGCGGGCCATCGCCGCCTTCGGCCGCGAGTGCAACAGGCGCGGCCTGTACTTCGGCACGATCGAGGTCGGCGGCCACCACCTGCCCGCCTGGCGCGGGGTGCCGCTGCTGCCCTGCGGCAAGATCCCGGTCACCGGCGGCCACACCACCTCGATCATCGCCATGCGCGCGGGCGAGGCCGAGCAGGGCGTCATCGGCCTCAACCAGACCGGCCTGCCCGACGAGTACGAGCCGGGCCTCAACGTGCGCTTCATGGGCATCGACGAGAAGGCCGTCATCAACTACCTCGTCAGCACCTACTACTCGGCGGCGGTCCTCGTCCCGGACGCGCTCGGAATCCTCGAGAACGTCGAGGTCAACCGCCCGCTCGGCTGAACGCCCCACCGCAGTCCGGGGCGGGTGCGCGCAGCAGCTGCAGCGAGCGCCCGCCCAGCACGACGCTGCCCGGCGCGCTGTGGCGGGCCGGCCCGGCCCCGTCCGCCGGGGCCGCGGTGTCGACCACCGTCTCGTAGCGGTCCGCCCACGGTGCACCGGGCAGCCGGAAGACGACCGGCTCGGCGCCGGCGTTGACCAGCAGCAGGAAGCTGTCGTCCGTCACCGCCCGGCCCTGCTGGTCGCGCTCGGACATCGCGCTGCCGGAGAGCAGCATGCCGAGCACCGCGGTCGGCGCGAACCAGTCCGCCTCGGTCATCTGCTCGCCGCGCGGGGTGAACCAGGCGAGGTCGCGCTGCCCGCCCGGCACCGTCTCCCGCCCGGAGAAGAACGCCCGCTGGCGCAGCACCGGGTGGGAGCGGCGCAGCCGCACCAGGGTGGACACCAGGTCGGTGAGGGAGGCCCAGGCGGGGTCGTCCAGCAGCGACCAGTCCATCCAGCCGGTCTCGTTGTCCTGACAGTAGGCGTTGTTGTTGCCGTGCTGGGTGCGGCCGAACTCGTCGCCCGCGGTGAGCATCGGCACGCCGCTGGACAGCAGCAGGGTGGCGAGCAGGTTGCGCAGCTGGCGGTGGCGCAGCCCGCGCACGGCCGCATCGTCCGTCTCGCCCTCGGCGCCGTGGTTCCAGGACCGGTTGTCGTCGGTGCCGTCCCGGTTGTGCTCGCCGTTGGCCTCGTTGTGCTTGCGGTTGTAGGAGACCAGGTCGCGAAGGGTGAAGCCGTCGTGCGCGGTGACGAAGTTGACCGAGGCGTAGGGGCGGCGGCCGCCGCGCTGGTAGAGGTCGGAGGAGCCGGAGAGGCGGTAGCCGAGCTCCCGGACGTCCGGTCTGGCACCGCGCCAGAAGTCGCGCACGGTGTCCCGGTACTTGTCGTTCCACTCGGCCCACAGCGGCGGGAAGCCGCCGACCTGGTAGCCGCCCGGGCCGACGTCCCACGGCTCGGCGATCAGCTTGACCCGGCTGAGCACCGGGTCCTGGGAGACGGCGGCGAGGAAGGGGTGGTGCATCTCCACCCCGTCGCTGCCGCGGGCGAGCGCCGCGGCCAGGTCGAAGCGGAACCCGTCGACGCCCATCTCGCCCACCCAGTACCGCAGCGAGTCGGTGATCAGCCGGACCACGTGCGGCTGCCGGGTGTCCAGGGTGTTGCCGCAGCCGGTGTAGTCGGCGTAGCCGCGCCGGCTGCGGTCCAGCCGGTAGTAGCCGCCGTTGTCGATGCCGCGCAGCGACAGCGCCGGGCCCATCACCCCGGCCTCGGCGGTGTGGTTGTAGACCACGTCGAGGATCACCTCGATGCCGGCCGCGTGCAGCGCCCGCACCATCCGCTTGAACTCGCCGACCTGCCCGCCGCGGCTGCCGGAGGCGGAGTAGCCGGCGTGCGGGGCGAAGTAGCCGAGCGTGTTGTAGCCCCAGTAGTTGGTCAGGCCGCGGGACTGCAGATGGTCCTCGCTGACGTGGTGGTGGACGGGCAGCAGCTCCACCGCGGTGACGCCCAGCCGGGTGAGGTGGGCGATCGCGGCGGGGTGCGCCAGGCCCGCGTAGGTGCCGCGGAGGTCCGGCGGCACGTCCGGGTGGCGCATGGTGAAGCCGCGCACGTGCATCTCGTACAGAACCGTCTCGGCCCACGGGGTCTTCGGCCGCTGGTCGTCGTACCAGTCGTCGTCGTCGTGGACGACGACCGCCTTGGGCACGTACGGCGCCGAGTCCCGGTTGTCGCGCACCGTGTCGGCGACGTCCGGCTCGGGCCAGCCGCGGACCGCGGTGCAGGTGGCGTCGTGGCTGGTGTACCGGCCGTCGATCGCCCGGGCGTACGGGTCGAGCAGCAGCTTGGCCGGGTTCCAGCGGGCGCCCGTCCACGGGTCCCAGCGGCCGTGCACCCGGTAGCCGTAGCAGGTGCCGGGCAGCACGCCGGGCAGGTAGCCGTGCCAGGTCTGGAAGGTCTGCTCGGTCAGCCGGTGCCTGGTCTCGGTGCCGTCCTCGTCGAAGAGGCACAGCTCGACGGCCTCGGCGCCGGGCGCCCACAGCGCGAAGTTGGTGCCGCAGCCGCCGTCCGGGGCGGTGCGGAAGCGGGCGCCGAGCGGCTGCCAGCTGCCCGGCCACGGGTCGGGGGGCGCCGGCTGCGGGGCGGTGGGGCGCCCGGCCGCCGGATGGCGGCCGCTCCCGGGGCGCGTGCTCCGTCCCAGCTCCTGCCACGCCGTCATCGCCGCACCCTCCCTGCGCGGGGGTCCCGTACCCGCTCTCCAGTTGTTCCCTGATCCCGTGCAGGTGTCACGTGGCCGATCGTGTTGTGACGCTGGGTGAACGGGAGGACGTCCACGGGGTGGCGCGGCCGAGTGTCCGGTGCTCCGCGGCATGGTTGCACCAGGTGCGGGCGGTCCGCGCCCGGACGGCGGAGGACGGGGGAGCGGCATGCCCGCCATGGCACGGCGCTGGGCGCTGCGGGCGGCCGCGGCGGGGCTCGTCCTGCTCGCCGGATGCACCGGTGCGCCGCCCGGTGGTGACGGCGCGTCGCCGGACGCCGGCCGCGGCGGGCCGCGGATCTCCCGGGCGGCGATCGCCGCGGTGCCGGCCGACGGCACCCAGGACGTGCACTCCGACGCCGAGGTGGCCGTCACCGTGGCCGAGGGGAAGCTGCTGTCGGTCCGTCTGGCGGACGACCGCGGGGTCGCCGTGCCGGGGCGGACGGCGCCCGACGGCAGCCGCTGGATCCCGGAGGAGCCGCTCTCCCCGGCCACCCCGTACACCGTGGACGCGGTCGCGCAGGACGCCGACGGGCTGCGGGCCGACCACCACTCGACCTTCGTGACGGCCGGTCCGGCGCACAGCGTGGCCGCCTTCCTCACCCCGGAGGACGGCGTCACGGTGGGGGTGGGGATGCCGGTCTCGCTGCGCTTCACCCGGCCGATCGCCGACCGCGCCGCGGTGGAGCGGGCGGTGACGGTGACCGCCGACCCGCCGGTGCCGCTGGCCGCGCACTGGTTCGGCAACCGGCGGCTGGACGTGCGGCCGCAGCACTACTGGGAGCCGGGCACCCGGGTCACCGTCTCGCTGCGGCTGAAGGACGTCGAGGTCGCGCCCGGCGAGTACGGCACCCAGACCAAGGACACGGACTTCACCGTGGGCCGGGCCCGGGTCTCCACCGTCGACACGGCCGCCCGCACCCTGACGGTCCGTGAGGACGGCGTCCCGGTGCGCACCCTGAAGATCACCGCGGGCGGCCCGCAGCACCCCACCTACCGGGGGATCATGGTGATCTCGGAGAAGTTCGCCGAGACCCGGATGAACTCCCGGACGGTCGGCCTCGGCGACGAGTACGACATCAAGGACGTGCCGCACGCGATGCGGCTCACCGACTCCGGCACCTTCCTGCACGGCAACTACTGGGCCGACGAGGCCGTGTTCGGGACGGCCGACACCAGCCACGGCTGCATCGCCCTGGCCGACCGCCGGGGCGGCGACCCCGAGTCCCCGGCCGGCTGGTTCTTCGAGCACTCGCTGGTCGGCGACGTCGTCGAGGTGCACGGCGACACCGGCGCGACCGTCCCGCCCTCCAACGGCCTCAACGGCTGGAACATGCCCTGGCCCGCCTGGCTGGACGGCAGCGCCCTCGGTCCCCCGGACACCCGATAGGACTGTCGGGCCCCCTGACGGGGCACCCTCACAGCGCTGCGTCAGGATTCACCGAACCTGCCGAAGATTCACTCATTCGGGCCAGTTATCCTGGCGTGCCGCGCCCGCCGGTCCGCCCGGAGGGGGTGCGCGCGGAAAGAAGTCCGCGCCCCGGTGAAACCGACCCGGGCGGCGGCGCGTGTATGCAGCGTGAACACCGGGAGGGGAGCAACCGTGAAGGCGGTTCAGGCGGCCGAGGCCGCGATAGTCAGAGGTGCGGCCGGATCGGACCGCACCCGCCGCACCGCCCGCACCGCGGCGGTCGCACTGGCCATGGGCGGCGTCCTGCTGTTCACCGCCGCCTGCAACGGCGACGGCGGATCGGGCGGCTCCAAGAGCTCCGGCGGCTCCGGCGCCAGTGCGAACGCGGACGCCTCGGCCGGCGGCTCCACCACCCAGGCCGCCCCCAAGACCTCCGCCGCGGTGCTCAGCGTGAGCGCCAAGGACGGTGCCACCGACGTCCAGCCCGGCGGCCTGACCGTGACGGTGGCGAGCGGCAAGCTCACCTCCGTCGAGGTGAAGGACAAGAACGACAAGGCGGTCGCCGGCACCATCGCCGCCGACGGCCTCAGCTGGAAGCCGAACGCGCCGCTCGCGGTCGGCATGGCCTACACGGTCAACGCGCAGGCCAAGGACGACGCCGGCCTGCCCGCCGCGATCTCCTCCGCGTTCACCACGCTGACCCCGGCGAAGAAGGTCAGCACCAACGACAACATCGCCGACAACGCCACCTACGGCGTCGGCATGATCGTCTCGGTGTCCTTCAACAAGCCGGTCAAGAACAAGGACGCCGTCGTCAAGGGCATCACCTTCGAGACCAGCAACGGCACCACGGTGAAGGGCCACTGGTTCGGCAGCCAGCGCCTGGACTTCCGTCCGGCCGAGTACTGGAAGCCCGGCACCAAGGTGACCGTCAAGTACCGGCTGAAGAGCGTCGAGGTCTCGCCCGGCATCTACGGCGACGTGGACCGCGACGAGCCCTTCACCATCGGCCGCTACCAGGTCAGCACCGTCGACGCGGCGAAGCACACCATGTCGGTGGCGAGCGGCGACGGCTCCGCCAGGACCATCCCGATCACCGCGGGCAACGACCAGAACCCGTCCTGGAACGGCACGATGGTCATCTCCAGCAAGGAGAAGGTGACCCGGATGAACTCGGCCACCGTGGCCAACGTCAAGGGCGACGAGTACGACGTCCCGGATGTGCCGCACGCGATGCGCCTCACCACCACGGGCACCTACCTCCACGGCAACTACTGGGGCAACGCCTTCGGCAAGTCCAACGCCAGCCACGGCTGCGTCGGCCTGAAGGACGTCAAGGGCGGCAGCGAGTCCTCGTCCGCCGGCACCTTCTTCAACAGCTCGCTGATCGGCGACGTGGTGAAGATCGTCAACTCCAAGGGCCGCCAGGTCTCCCCGGACAACGGCCTCAGCGGCTGGACGCTCTCCTGGAGCAACTGGTAGGCCTGCCCCTCCACCCGGACACCCGCCACGGCCCGGCCGCTCCCCGTCGAGCGGCCGGGCCGTTGCTGCTTCGTGACCGGATCGTCGCACGCCCGGCCGCAACCCGCGGTGCCTCCCGGAGCGTTCAACAGGTGGGGATCGCGCAAGGGAGTGCGCGACCGGACACGGGGGGAGTTGCCATGGGGTCGGTGCGCAGAGGTCTGACGGCGGGTGTGCTCGGGGGAGCACTGGTGCTCGCGGCGGCGGCCTGCGGCCCGTCCGGCGAGGGGAAGGACGCCACCGCGTCCAAGGCAGGTACGACGGCGGCCAGGCCCAGGCCCACCGTCCCGGCCGCCGTGGTCGCCATCGAGCCGAAGAACGGCGCGACCGACGTCAAGCCGTCCGGCACCCTCAAGGTCACCGCCACCGGCGGGAAGCTCACCGCCGTCAAGGTCACCGGCCAAGGCGGCAAGGAGGTCCCCGGCGCCGTCTCCGCGGACGGCCTCGGCTGGACGCCCTCCGCCGCCCTCGCCGTCGGCGAGCAGTACAGGGTCACGGCCCGGGCCACCGACGCCGACGGCCTGGAGACGACCGCCGAGAGCACCTTCACCACGCTCACCCCGAGCAAGAAGATCGGTGCGGACGTCAACATCGACGACAACGGGACCTACGGCGTCGGCATGATCGTCTCACTGCGCTTCAGGAAGCCGGTGGAGAACCGCGCCGAGATCGAGAAGGCGGTGGTCTTCGAGACCTCCGACGGCACGGTGGTCAAGCCGCACTGGTTCGGCAAGACCCGGGTCGACTTCCGCCCGGAGAAGTTCTGGACGCCGCAGACCAAGGTCACCGTCCACTACCGGCTGAAGAGCGCCGAGGTCGCCCCGGGCGTGTACGGCGACCTCCAGGGCGACGACCACTTCACCGTCGGCCGCTCCCGGGTCAGCACCGCCGACGTGGCCACCCACCGGATGACCGTGGTGGAGAACGGGCAGACCGTGGACACCGTGAAGTTCACCGCGGGCAAGGCCGGCTTCGACAGCTGGAACGGCACGATGGTCATCGAGGAGATGGCCCGCAAGACCCGGATGTCCTCGAACGGCGTCAGCGGGATCCGGGCCGGCGACGAGTACGACCTCGACGACGTGCCGCACGCCCTGCGCCTCACCGACACCGGCACCTACGTGCACGGCAACTCCTGGGCGATCGGCTCGATGGGCCGGGCCAACGCCAGCCACGGCTGCATCGGCATCGCCGACACCCGCTACGGCAGCGACGGCACCGACGCCGGCCGCTTCTACAACGCGTCAATGATCGGCGACGTCGTCACCGTGGTGAATTCCAAGGGCGAGCAGGTCTCCGGCGAGAACGGCCTGAGCGGCTGGAACGTGCCCTGGACTGCCTGGTAGGCCCTCAGGCGTGCCGCTGTCATATGTCCGCCCGCCGTGATCGTTTGCTCATTGTCCGTACGCACCCGCATGCGTTCCGCAATGATGTGGGCCATGGCGGGATGGCGTGAGGCGGACCAGGCGTCGAATCGGGTGCTCGGCACGGCCGGTGACGATCCGTCGGCCCGCCCCGCCCTCGCGCTGGCGGCCCTGGAGCGGCTCACCGCGCGGGAGCTGGAGCAGGCCGCCTTCGAGCTGCTCCGCGACCCGGCGGCCGAGGAGGAGGTGCGGCTGCCCTCCCGGCCGGAGTCGGCCCGGATCGCCCGCCGCCTGGTGCTCGCCGTGCTGCGCTGCTGGGAGCTGCCGCAGCAGCAGGACGCGGGCGAGCTGCTGGTCGCCGAGCTCGTCGCCAACGCCGTCCGGCACGCCGGGGGGCGCACGGTGGGCCTGAAGATGGCGCGCCGGCCGGGCTGGGTGCGGATCGAGGTCCGCGACTCCTCGCGGGCGCTGCCCTGCATGATCGTGGCGGCCGAGCGCGGCGGCACCGAGAACGGCAACGGCCTGGTCCTGGTGGACGCGGTCTCGGACCGCTGGGGCGCCGACCTGATGCCCCGCGGCAAGGCCGTCTGGTGCGAGCTGAGGGTCCGCGAGAGAGCCGTCTGACCGGCGGGTGCGCGGTGCCGGGAGACGAGGCGCCCGGGGACGAGGTGCCCGGAGATGAGCAGGGCCCCCGTTCCGCTCGGTGTGCGGTGTCGGGGGCCCGTGCGCGTCACCGCGCGGCCAGGGGGGTGCGCGCCCGCGGTGGAAACGGCCGAACCGGGTCGGTGGAGGCCGTGGAATGCCTCTACTTTCGCACGCCGGGACCGGTCTGGACAAATCGATCCAAAGGTGCGGGCGGCCCGTAACCTTCGAAGACTTACCAAAGTCGGATGAACGGCCTATGAATGCTTGCCGTCCGGCGCTGCAGCCCGAAGCGGCCTCCGGGTCGGGGCGGTGCTCGGCCCGGTCAGCACTCGATGACGTTCACCGCCAGGCCGCCGCGCGAGGTCTCCTTGTACTTGATCTTCATGTCGGCGCCGGTCTCCTTCATGGTCTTGATCGCCTTGTCGAGGGAGACGTGGTGCCGACCGTCGCCGCGCAGCGCCATCCGGGCCGCGGTGACGGCCTTCACGGAGGCCATGCCGTTGCGCTCGATGCAGGGGATCTGGACCAGGCCGCCGACCGGGTCGCAGGTGAGGCCGAGGTTGTGCTCGATGCCGATCTCCGCGGCGTTCTCGACCTGCTCCGGGGTGCCGCCGAGGACCTCGGCGAGGCCGCCGGCCGCCATCGAGCAGGCCGAGCCGACCTCGCCCTGGCAGCCGACCTCGGCGCCGGAGATGGAGGCGTTCTCCTTGAAGAGCATGCCGATCGCACCGGCCGCCAGCAGGAAGCGCACGATGCCGTCGTCGTCGGCGCCGGGGATGAAGTTCATGAAGTAGTGCAGCACGGCCGGGACGATGCCCGCGGCGCCGTTGGTCGGTGCGGTGACCACGCGGCGGCCCGAGGCGTTCTCCTCGTTCACCGCCATCGCGTACAGGGTGACCCACTCCATCGCGTTCGCCGGGCCGATGCCCTCGGCGCGCAGTGCGCGGGCGCCCGCGGCGGCCCGGCGGCGCACCTTCAGCCCGCCCGGCAGGATGCCCTCGCGGCCCATGCCGGCCGCCACGCACTCCTGCATGACGTGCCAGATCTCCAGCAGCCCGGTCCGGATCTCCGCCTCGGTGCGCCAGGCCTTCTCGTTCTCCAGCATCAGGCCGGAGATCGACAGCCCGGTCTCGCGGGTGAGCCGCAGCAGCTCCTCGCCGGTGCGGAAGGGGTAGCGCAGCACGGTGTCGTCGGGCTTGACGCGGTCGGCGCCTATCGCGTCCTCGTCGACCACGAAGCCGCCGCCGACCGAGTAGTAGGTCTTCTCCAGGACGGGCACGCCGGCCGCGTCGTAGGCGGCGAGGGTCATGCCGTTGGCGTGGTACGGCAGCGAGCGGCGCCGGTGCAGCACCAGCTGGCTGTCCGGGTCGAAGGCGATCTCGTGCTGGACGTCCTTGTCCTGGGCGAGCAGGCGCAGCCGCTTCTCCCGGTGGATGCGCTCGACGTCGAGGTCGGCCTGGTCGACGTCGACGGTGCGCGGCGAGTTGCCCTCCAGGCCGAGCAGGACGGCCTTGGGGGTGCCGTGGCCGTGGCCGGTGGCGCCGAGCGAGCCGAACAGCTCGGCCCGCACCGAGGCGGTGCGGTCCAGCAGCCCCTCCGAGTTGAGGCGGCGCGCGAACATCCGGGCGGCGCGCATCGGGCCGACGGTGTGCGAGCTGGACGGCCCTATGCCGATGGAGAAGAGGTCGAAGACGCTGATGGCCACGGGGGGACGTCCTTGTCTGGTCTCGTGGAAGGACTTGCTGGGTGACACGGTTCGGGGCACCGTGCGCACTGTCCAGTGTGCTCGGTGCCCCGGAATTCCCGGCGAACGGCCGGGGTGGGGCCGTTCGCCGGGAGGAGACGGACTACAGCTCGGGGTAGAGCGGGTACTTCGCGGCCAGCGCCGTCACGCGGGCCTTGAGGGCGGTGGCCTTGGCCTCGTCGAAGCCCGGCAGCAGGGCCTCGGCGATCACGTCGGCGACCTCGCGGAAGTCCTCCGCCTGGAAGCCGCGGGTGGCCAGGGCCGGGGTGCCGACGCGCAGGCCGGAGGTGACCATCGGCGGGCGCGGGTCGTTCGGGACGGCGTTGCGGTTGACCGTGATGCCGACCTCGTGCAGGCGGTCCTCGGCGTCCTGGCCGTTGAGCTCGCTGTTGCGCAGGTCGACGAGGACCAGGTGCACGTCGGTGCCGCCGGAGAGCACCGAGACGCCGGCATCCACGGTGTCCTGGCGGAGCAGGCGCTCGGCCAGGATCTTCGCGCCCTCGAGGGTGCGGCGCTGGCGGTCCTTGAACTCCTCCGAGGCGGCGACCTTGAAGGCCACGGCCTTGGCGGCGATCACGTGCTCCAGCGGGCCGCCCTGCTGGCCGGGGAAGACCGCGGAGTTGATCTTCTTGGCCCACTCCTCCTTGCAGAGGATGACGCCGCCGCGGGGGCCGCCGAGGGTCTTGTGGGTGGTGGTGGTGACCACGTCCGCGTACGGCACCGGCGAGGGGTGCAGGCCCGCGGCGACCAGGCCGGCGAAGTGCGCCATGTCGACCATGAGCAGGGCGCCGACCTCGTCCGCGATGCGGCGGAACTCGGCGAAGTCCAGCTGGCGCGGGTAGGCGGACCAGCCGGCGATGATCAGCTTCGGCTGGTGCTCCTTGGCCAGGCGCTCGACCTCGGCCATGTCGACCTGGCCGGTCTTCTCGTCGACGTGGTACGCGGCCACGTTGTAGAGCTTGCCGGAGAAGTTGATCTTCATGCCGTGGGTGAGGTGGCCGCCGTGCGCCAGGCTCAGGCCCAGGATGGTGTCGCCCGGCTGGATCAGCGCGAACATCGCCGCGGCGTTCGCCTGCGCACCGGAGTGCGGCTGGACGTTCGCGTGCTCGGCGCCGAACAGAGCCTTCACCCGGTCGATGGCGATCTGCTCGGCGACGTCGACGTGCTCGCAGCCGCCGTAGTAGCGCTTGCCGGGGTAGCCCTCGGCGTACTTGTTGGTCAGGACCGACCCCTGGGCCTCCATGACCGCCACGGGGGCGAAGTTCTCGGAGGCGATCATTTCGAGGGTGGTCTGCTGGCGGTGCAGCTCGGCGTCGACCGCGGCCGCGATCTCCGGGTCGAGCGCGTGCAGGGACTGGTTGAGAACCGTCATGAGGTGGGGTCTCCCCGTGGAGCGAAGGGCCAGGGCGGGGCGGCCGCTGCGCTGCGGCCGCCCCGGAGAGCGGGCGGTCAGCCGCCGATGAAGGCGGTGTACGCGTCGGCGTCGAGCGTCTTGCCGGTCTCCTCGACGCGGACCTTGAACAGCCAGCCCTCCTCGAACGGGGAGCTGTTCACCAGCGCGTTGTCGTCGAGGACGGCCTGGTTGACCTCCACGACCTCGCCGGTGACGGGCGAGTACAGGTCGCTGACCGACTTGGTGGACTCCAGCTCGCCACAGGTCTCACCGGCGGTGACCGTGTCACCGACCTCGGGGAGCTGGACGTACACGATGTCGCCGAGGGCGTCCGCGGCGTGCGCGGTGATGCCGATCGTCGACACCCCGTCCACGGCGGCGGTCAGCCACTCGTGCTCCTCGGTGTACTGCAGGTGCGTGGGGTTGCTCATGGCGTCATTCTCCAGGATCGCAAGGGGGAGGGGCGTGGCCGTCCGCTGGGCGGACCGCTCGGGGAAGGGGCTTTTCGGCGCTCAGCGGGCGCGCTTGTAGAACGGCAGCGCCACGACCTCGACCGGCTCGGCCTTGCCGCGCACGTCGACGGCGACGGCGGTGCCGGGCTCGGCGTGCGCCGCGTCCACGTAGGCGATGGCGATCGGCCTGCCGAGAGTGGGGGAGGGCGCGCCGGAGGTGATCCGGCCGATCGGGTTGCCCTGGGCGTCGACCACCGCGTACTCGGCGCGCGGCACCCGCTTGCCCTCGGAGACCAGGCCGACCAGCTTGCGCGGCGGCGCGGACTCGGCCTCGGCGGCCGCCTGCTCCAGCGCCTTGCGGCCGACGAAGGCGCCCTCGTTGGTGGTCTTGTCGAAGCGCACCACGCGGCCGAGGCCGGCGTCGAACGGGGTCAGGTCGGTGGACAGCTCGTGGCCGTACAGCGGCATGCCCGCCTCCAGGCGCAGCGTGTCGCGGCAGGACAGGCCGCACGGCACCAGGCCCTTGTCGGCGCCCGCCGCGGTCAGCGCCTGCCACAGGTGCTCGGCGTCGGCCGGGGCGCAGAAGACCTCGAAGCCGTCCTCGCCGGTGTAGCCCGTGCGGGCGAGCCAGACCTGCTTGCCGGCGACGGTCGCGGGCAGCAGCGCGTAGTACTTCAGGCCGGGCAGGTCGGCGTCGGTCAGCGAGGCGAGGATGCCGTTCGCCTCCGGGCCCTGGACGGCGATCAGCGCGTAGGCGTCGCGGTCGTCACGGACGACCGCGTCGAAGCCCTCGGCGCGCTCGGTCAGCGCGTCCAGCACCACCTGGGCGTTGGAGGCGTTGGCGACCACCATGTACTCGTCCTCCGCGGTGCGGTAGACGATCAGGTCGTCGAGGATGCCGCCGTCCTCGCGGCAGATCATGGTGTAGCGGGCGCGCAGCACGCCGAGCGCGGAGATGAAGCCGACCAGCGCGTGGTCCAGCATCTCGCCGGCCTGCGGGCCGGAGACGGTGATCTCGCCCATGTGCGAGAGGTCGAACAGGCCGGCCTTCGTCCGGACGGCGAGGTGCTCCTCGCGCTCGCTGCCGTAGCGCAGCGGCATGTCCCAGCCGGCGAAGTCGGTCATGGTGGCACCGAGCGAGCGGTGCAGCGCGTCGAGCGCGGTGAGGCGGAGGGACATGACGGCAGGACTCCTTGGCTGCTTGCGGGCACGCGGGCGACCCTCCTGCCCGGGGGCGGGCAGGACGGGCTGGTGGAGTCTCCCCGTCTGTCGTCAACAACCTGAGAGCTTCACCGCCACCTCAAGGATGGCGGCTTGCACCGTGGGTGGGCGCACGGCGCGGCCGTGTCCACTTTCCAGATGTGCCTCGCCCGTGCGGTATGGGTGCCTGAGAGATTCCGGGGAGGACTTGCTCCTTCGGCGCCGGCCGCGCCCTGGGGGCGTTCCGGACTCTCCCGCGCGGGTTCGAGCGGCCAGTATGAACTTGGAGGTCGAGCGCGCTCATCATGGCATGCCGCCGGGCCTGATGGGAGAGGGGGCGGCCCGCTAGGCTCTGTACAGCGGTCGATCGAAGGGGCGGTACATGGGCTATCCGGGCGAGGCACAGGCGTGGGCCGGTCCCGGCTCGGCGCCGGAGGGCGGCGGCTGGCCGTCCAACGAACTGGAGCAGGTGCTCACCGCGGCCCTCGGCGACCCCGGCGCGACGCCCCGGGTGATCGAGGTGCTGGCCCGCAGCCAGGTGTGGATCCCGCTGCCGGCCGGCGCCGACCCGCAGGGCACCTCGCTGGACCTGCCGACCATCGAGCTGGCCGGTACCCCGTACGTCCCGGTGTTCTCCTCGCAGGAGCAGTTCCTGCAGCACGCCCCCGGCATGCCGTTCGCGATCGCACCGGTCTGGGAGTTCGCCCGCGGCCTCCCGCTCGGCATCGGCATCGCGGTCAACCCGGAGGCGCCGGTGGGCATCCCGGTGCCGCCCGAGGGCGTCGGCGAGCTGCGCCGCGGACCGCAGGGCGAACGCTGGGACGCCGAGCCCGTCTCCGAGGGCGCCGCGGTGGCCCTGCGCGAGCCCGAGCCGCACCAGGAGCCGTACGCCTTCCTCGCCGCGGCGACCGCCGAACTCCAGGCGCTGCCGGGCGTGCTGACGGCGCGCCGGGCGCTCGCCCGGGTGGAGGCCGACGCCCCGCAGCTGTACGTCGGGATCCAGCTCGACCCGGCCTGGCCGGCCGATCCCGCGCAGGTCAACGAGGCGCTCGGCCGTGCGATGGGAACCGCGCCGCCGCCCTGGGGCGTCCACCTGGTGCTGCTCGATCTTGCCGACGACCCCGTCGTCGAGTGGCTGCTCACCGCCGTGGCGCCGTTCTACGTCCGGGGGTGACCGCCTGCGCCGCACGGCGGCGGGGCGGCCGGGGGGTATGCGGCATGACGCCTGTCGGCCTTGCGCAATAGGGTGCTCCCCGACAGTGAGGGCGAGCGGCGGAAGACGGACAAGACGGGGCACGGCGACGTGAGCGAGCGGAGCGAGGCGGGCGCATGAGCGCGGCAGCGGCAGGCGGCGGGCCGGGCCAGTGGGGCCGGGCACCCGTGGCGCCCGCGGGCGGAGACCCGGGCGCCATCGAGCGCGCCCTCGGCGCGGTCGCCCCGGAGCGCTACGACGCGTACGAGAACCTGCTCCGGGCCCTCGCCCAGGGGCAGGTCTGGATGCTGCTCTGGCACGGCACCCCCGGCAGCCCCGACGCCCAGTACGGGAACATGGACATCGGCGGGCACGGCTACGCCCCCGCCGTCACCTCCGCCGAGCAGCTCGCCGCCAGCGGCTGGGCCCGCGGCCACGAGGTGATCTCCGGCACCGAGATCGCCGCCGCGCTGTTCCGCACCCGCTGGGGCCTGTGGCTGAACCCGCACGCGCCCGGCGGCGGCGTCGGCATCCCGTGGGCCGACCTCAGACGCATCGCGGTGGGCCTGGACCGGCTCCCGGCCGGCCCGCTGCGCATTTCCGAATCCCGCCTGCACGCGCCGCAGTTCTACGGCCTGCTGGAGCAGCAGGCGGTGCAGGTCCGGCCGCTGCGCTCGCTGCGCCAGGCCTGGGTGCAGCCTGCCCTGGGCGAGGCGTACCTGGCCGTCGGGCTGGACCTGTACGACAACTCCCCGCCCGCGGTGGAGGCGGCGCGGGCGCTGGTGCAGCGCGCCGCCCAGCTGGCCCCGGAGGGGCTGGCGGTCTCCACCGTCGCGATGGCCGACGAGTTCGACCCGGTCGCGATGTGGATGCGCGCCAACGCCCGCCCGTTCTTCGACCGCGACGCCCAGTACGGGCACCCGCAGGGCGGGGCCCCCTACCCGGCCTATGGTTACTCTCCGCAGTCGGCGCCGGGGCCGCAGCCCTGGCCCCAGCAGCCGTGGCCCGGCTACCCCGGCCGCTGATCCACTTTCCTTTTCCCGCGCTTTACCGAGCCTTGTGGCGGAGGTCCGCCAGTGGCGGGTCGCGCCCAGGTGGTGGCGGTTTCCCGCCGTTGGCGGGCTTCCGTCAGTACCCGTCTTGACAGGCTTGTTTCAGCCGTGTGAAGACGCCTATTCGAGGCCGGACGGGTCTGCATGCGGACAGATCACAGTTAGGCATCCTTCGGTTGCCCCCTCTGGCGGAACGCCTCTCCGATGACAGAGAGTGCTGCCCAACGCAGTGCGCGAGCCGATCCCCACAAAGGTGAACGCGCCCTCCGAAACCCGCCGAACCGCGCGATGTGCATGCCGCGCACCGGCACCACGCAGGACCCGCTCCACCCCGCAACGCCGCGAACCCGCCGCCCCGGTCCCCGAGTCCGGCCGGCCGGCTCCGGCACCCCGAAAACGAACTCTGCACCGCCGCACCGGCGTACGGAACCACCGCACCGCTCTGCACCGCACTGTCGCGAACTCCGGACCGCACCGGGGTCCGGGCCCTGATCGGGCCCGGGTCGCCCCGCCGGACCGGGCCGTGGGCCGGCCACCGTCGGCGAGGGGAACGAACTGACTCATGACCACACCCACCGAGACCACCGGCTCTGCCCGGCCCGAGGCCGCAACTGCCGCCCCGGCCAAGCGCATCCAGGGCCGCTCTCCGGGCCGGATCGCCTGGGACCGGCTGAAGCGTGACAAGGTCGCCCTCGCGGGCGGCGCCGTGGTGCTCCTGCTGATCCTCGCCGCGATCTTCGCGCCGGTGCTGACGGCGCTGTTCGGCCACCCGGTCGACGAGCCCCACCCGGACCAGATCAACCCGGACCTCGGCCTCCCCAGGGGCGCGTACGGCGGTATGAGCGGCGAGTTCCTGCTCGGCGTCGACCCGACCTTCGGCCGCGACGTCTTCAGCCGGATCCTCTACGGCGCCCAGATCTCGCTCACCGTGGCCTTCCTGGCGGCCGCCGTCTCCGTGGTGATCGGCGTGGTGCTCGGCGCCGCGGCCGGCTACTTCGGCGGCTGGATCGACACCGCGATCAGCCGGGTGATGGACGTCCTGCTGGCCTTCCCGCAGCTGCTGTTCTCCATCGCGCTGGTCTCGGTCATGCCGAACTCGCTGCTGGGCCTCGGCGGAACCGCCCTTCGCATGGGCATCCTCGTGCTGGTCATCGGCTTCTTCGGCTGGCCGTACATCGGCCGCATCGTCCGCGGCCAGGCCCTGTCGCTGCGCGAGCGGGAGTTCGTCGACGCCGCCCGCAGCCTGGGCGCCGGCAGCATCCACATCCTCTTCCGCGAGCTGCTGCCGAACCTGGTCGCACCGATCCTCGTCTACACGACGCTGATCATCCCCACCAACATCCTCAGCGAGGCGGCGCTCAGCTTCCTGGGCGCGGGCGTCAAGCCGCCGACGCCCTCCTGGGGCCAGATGCTCTCCGAGGCGACCAAGATCTACCAGGCCGACCCGACCTACATGGTCATCCCCGGTCTCGCGATCTTCGTCACGGTGCTCGCCTTCAACCTCTTCGGTGACGGCCTCCGTGACGCGCTCGACCCCAAGGGCAACTAGCCCGCACCCCCCACAGACCCGGCAGGTCCCTCTCAGCCTGCCCGCCCCCGGCGGACCGTTCGTGCCCGCACATCATCAGGAGGACTCCGTACCCATGAAGCGCAACAGGACACTTGCCGCAGCCTCCCTCGTGGCTGTGCTCGCCCTGACCACCGCGGCCTGCGGCGGTACCAAGGGCGGTGGCACGAGCGACAGCGCCGGCAAGGGCTCGACCGGCGGTTTCAACGCCGCGGTTGACAAGGTGCTGAACCCCTCCGACAAGAAGGGCGGCACGCTCAACCTCTGGACGTCGACCGACGTCGACTCGCTCGACCCGGGTCGCGCCTACTACGCCTCGGTGTGGAACTTCGAGCGGTTCTACGCCCGCACCCTCCTGTCCTACGACGCCAAGCCGGGCAAGGACGGCCTGAAGCTCGTCCCGGACCTCGCGGCCAACATGCCGTCCGTCTCCTCCGACGGCAAGACCTACACCTTCCACCTGAAGCAGGGTGTGAAGTTCGAGGACGGCTCGCCGATCACCTCGAAGGACATCAAGTACGGCATCGAGCGCATCTTCGCGCAGGACGTCGTCGCCGGTGGTCCGACCTACCTGATCCAGTCGCTGGACCAGGGCCAGGACTACAAGGGCCCCTACACCGACACCGACCCCAACAAGCTGGGTCTGAAGTCGGTCGAGACCCCGTCCGACACCACCATCGTCTTCAAGCTGGCGAAGCCGGACTCCTCCTTCCCGTACCTGCTCGCGATGGGCTCCGCCTCGCCCGTCCCGCAGAAGCTGGACACCGGCGCCAAGTACGGTGACAAGCCGGTCTCCTCCGGCCCGTACAAGTTCGCCAAGGTCGAGCCGGGCAAGGGCTACGAGCTGGTCCGCAACGAGAACTGGGACCCGGCCACCGACCCGTTCCGCAAGGCGCTGCCGGACACCGTCAAGCTGACCGTCACCTCCAACGCCGACGACATGGACGCCCGCCTGCTGGCCGGCACCGTCGACGTCGACTTCGGCCAGACCGGTCTCTCCCAGGCCGCCCAGGTCAAGGTCCTCCAGGACGAGAAGCTCAAGGCCAACACGGACGACCCGTACAACGGCTTCATCCGCTTCATCGCGCTGAACCAGAAGGTCGCGCCCTTCGACAACATCCACTGCCGCAAGGCCGTGCTGTACGCGGCCGACACCACCGCGCTGCAGACCGCCCGCGGCGGTTCGGTCGCCGGCTCCACCTACGGCAACATGCTGCCCCCGAACATCCTCGGCTCGGACGACTACGACCCGTTCGGCCTGACCAAGGGCAAGCCGGACCTGGAGAAGGCCAAGGCCGAGCTCAAGGAGTGCGGCAAGGCGGACGGCTTCACCACCACCATCGCCGTCCGTGGCAACAAGGCCAAGGAGGTCAACTCGGCCGTCGCGCTGCAGACCGCCCTCAAGGCCATCAACGTCACCGTCAACGTCGACCAGTACGACGGCAAGCTGCTCGCCTCCGTCGCCGGTTCGCCGGACGTCGTCCACCAGAAGGGCTACGGCCTGATCGTGGCCGGCTGGGGCGCCGACTACCCGAACGGCGCGGGCTACATGCAGCCCCTGATGGACAGCCGCTTCATCACCAAGACGGGCAACAGCAACTACCCGGAGACCTCGGACCCGGCGATCGACAAGCTCTTCGACGAGGCCGCCGCCCAGACCGACCCGGCCAAGGCCGCCGAGATCTACAAGCAGATCAACCACAAGGTCGTCGACACCGCGGTGTGGCTGCCGATCGTGGCCGACAAGGCGCTCAACTACCGCAACCCGCGCCTGACCAACGTCTTCATCAACGACGCGTTCGGCGAGGTCGACTTCCAGGCCCTGGGCGTCTCCGACGGCAAGTGACCTGCCCCTCCCGCACCCGTAGTTCGCACAGCTAGTCCGAAGGGCAGGTGAAGGCTCCGCCCGGGCCGGTCGGCGTCCCCACAGGGACGCGGCCGGCCCGGGGCGGGGCCGACCGCAGTGCTCGTATATCTCATCCGACGGCTCGTCAATGTCGTCGCCATGCTGCTGGTGGTCTCCGCGGTCACCTTCGGCATCTTCTTCATGGTGCCGAAGCTGACCGGGACCGACCCCGCGCTGCTCTACGTCGGCAAGATCGCCGACAAGGTGGCCGTCGAGGGTATCCGACACAAGATGGGCCTCGACAAGTCCATCGTCGAGCAGTACTTCCTGTTCCTGAAGGGCCTGTTTGTCGGGCGCGACTACAGCACCGGCGTGGACCTCACCCACTGTGCCGCGCCGTGCTTCGGTTACTCCTTCAAGACCGAGCAGGAGGTGTGGCCCGTCCTGCTCGACCGGCTGGGCGTCACCGCCTCGCTCGCCGCCGGCGCGGCCGTGCTGTGGCTGGTGTTCGGCACCGCCACCGGTGTGGTCTCCGCGCTGCGCCGCCGCACCCTGCTGGACCGCTTCACCATGACGACCGCCCTGGCCGGCGTCTCGCTGCCGATCTACTTCACCGGCATGCTCGCCAGCGCGATCTTCGTCTACCAGCTCGGCTGGTTCCCGCACGACTACGTGAACTTCGCCGACGACCCGGTCGCGTGGTTCCAGAACCTCGTGCTGCCGTGGGTCACCCTGGCGTTCCTCTACGCCGCGACCTACGCCCGCCTCACCCGCGCCACCCTCCTGGAGGTGCTGGGCGAGGACTACATCCGCACCGCCCGGGCCAAGGGCCTCGGCGAGCGGACGGTCATCGGCAAGCACGCCATGCGCTCCACCCTCACCCCGATCCTCACCGTCTTCGGCATGGACCTCGGAGCCCTGATCGGCGGCGCGGTGCTCACCGAGTCGACCTTCAACTTCCGCGGACTCGGCTACGAGGCGGTCACCGCGGTCAACTCCAGCGACCTGCCGGTGATCATGGGTGTCACCCTCTTCGCCGGATTCTTCATCATCCTGGCCAACCTGCTGGTTGACGTGATGTACGCAGTTGTCGATCCCCGGGTGAGGCTGGCATGAGCAAGACCCTGAACACCACCAAGCCCTCGGCCTTCCTCTCGGTGCGCGACCTGCGGGTCCACTTCCCCACCGAGGACGGCCTGGTCAAGTCCGTGGACGGGCTCACCTTCGACCTCGAGAAGGGCAAGACCCTCGGGATCGTCGGCGAGTCCGGCTCCGGGAAGTCCGTCACCTCACTGTCGATCATGGGCCTGCACCGCACCGGCACCAAGCGCGGCGCCCCCCGGATCACCGGCGAGGTCTGGCTGGACGGCGAGGAGCTGGTCGGGGCCGACCCCGACCGGGTCCGCAAGCTCCGCGGCCAGAAGATGGCGATGATCTTCCAGGACCCGCTGACCGCGATGCACCCGTACTACTCGGTGGGCGCGCAGATCATCGAGGGCTACCGGGCGCACCACCCGGGTGCCACCAAGAAGCAGGCCCGCACCCGGGCGATCGAGATGCTCGACCGGGTCGGCATCCCGCAGCCGGACAAGCGGGTGGACGCCTACCCGCACGAGTTCTCCGGCGGTATGCGCCAGCGCGCCATGATCGCGATGGCCCTGGTCAACGACCCCTCGCTGCTGATCGCCGACGAGCCGACCACCGCCCTGGACGTCACCGTCCAGGCGCAGATCCTGGACCTCATCCGGGACCTGCAGAAGGAGTTCGGCTCGGCCGTCATCATCATCACCCACGACCTCGGCGTGGTCGCCGAGCTCGCCGACGACATCCTGGTGATGTACGGCGGCAAGTCCGTCGAGCGCGGCCCCGCCGCGTCCCTCTTCGAGGCACCCGAGCACCCCTACACCTGGGGCCTGCTCGGCTCGATGCCCCGGCTCGACCGGGAGCTCCAGGACCGGCTGATCCCGGTCAAGGGCACCCCTCCGAGCCTGATCAACGTGCCGTCCGGCTGCGCCTTCCACCCGCGCTGCCCGTACGCCGAGCTGACCGGCGGGCGCTCCACCTCCGAGGTGCCCGTGCTGGCCGAGGCCGCCCCCCGGCACCTCGCGGCCTGCCACCTGCCGATCGCCGAACGGCACCGGATCTTCGCCGAAGAGATCGCGCCCCGGCTGTGACCCGGCCGCCAGTACCACACTCAGGAGACAACCGATGACGGACTCGAAGACGGCGGCGATCCCCGCACCCGCGCCCGCCTCCGACCGTCAGCCCCTGCTCAAGGTGACCGGGCTGACCAAGCACTTCCCGATCACCAAGGGGCTGCTGCGCCGCCAGTCCGGCGCCGTGCGCGCCGTGGACGGCCTCGACTTCGAGGTCCGGGCCGGCGAGACCCTCGGCGTGGTCGGCGAGTCCGGCTGCGGCAAGTCCACGATGGGCCGCCTGGTGACCCGTCTGGACGAGCCGACCGGCGGAAAGATCGAGTTCGAGGGCACCGACATCACGCACCTCGGCGTCTCTGCGATGCGCCCGCTCCGCCGGGACATCCAGATGATCTTCCAGGACCCGTACTCCTCGCTCAACCCGCGGCACACGGTCGGCACCATCGTCGGTGCGCCGTTCCGGCTGCAGAAGGTGGCGACCGAGGGCGGCGTGAAGAGGGCCGTGCAGGAGCTCCTCGAGCTCTGCGGCCTGAGCCCGGAGCACTACAACCGCTACCCGCACGAGTTCTCCGGCGGCCAGCGCCAGCGCATCGGCATCGCCCGCGCGCTCGCCCTCAAGCCGAAGATGATCGTCGCGGACGAGCCGGTCTCCGCGCTCGACGTGTCGATCCAGGCGCAGGTGGTCAACCTGCTGGACGACCTGCAGAACGAGCTGGGCCTGACCTACCTGATCATCGCCCACGACCTCTCGGTCGTCCGGCACGTCTCGGACCGCGTCGCGGTGATGTACCTCGGCAAGATCGTCGAGATCGCCGACCGGGACGCGCTGTACGGCGCGCCGATGCACCCGTACACCAACGCGCTGATGTCCGCCGTCCCGACGCCGGACCCGCGCCGCAAGGAGCGCCGCGAGCGCATCCTGCTCACCGGTGACGTCCCCTCGCCGCTCAACCCGCCGAGCGGCTGCCGCTTCCGCACCCGCTGCTGGAAGGCGCAGGACGTCTGCGCCACCCAGGAGCCGCCGCTGGTCGCGGCCGCCCCGGGTCACCAGGTGGCCTGCCACTTCCCGGAGAACACCTCCGGGCCGGGCACCGGCGCGCACGCCAAGCGGCTCGGCGGCATCCACGCCCAGCGGGGCACCGACCTCCGCTGACCCGCAGTACCCCCGGCCGGCCCGGGTGCCTGTTTCAGGCACCCGGGCCGAGCTGTGCCAGGGCGTCGACGACCGACGCCCAGTGCGCCCGCTGCCGCTCGCGCTCCTGCGCATCGGCCAGCCGCTCCTGGTGGAAGCGCAGCACCGCGCCGCGCGGCGCGGGCGAGACGGTCACCTGCAGCGTGGTGTCGCCCGCACGGCCGGGCGGCCGCCAGGTCAGCCGCAGCCGGGAACCGGGGTGGTGGCTGCGGATCTCGCCCGCCGTGCCGTCGGCCGTCCGGTACGCGGCGCCCTTCCCGCCGAGCGGCCCGGTGCCCTCGCCGAGCCAGAGGGCCAGCCCCTCGGGCGAGGTGACGAGCCGCCAGAGCGCCTCGGGCGGGTACGGCAGCGTCCGGGAGACGCCGATCTCCCAGCCGGCGTCCGCGGTCAGCCCGGTGGGTCGTGCATTCGCGGCGGACACGGTCATCCCTCCTGTCCGGCCCTGCGGGCGCGCAGCGCCTTGACCTTCTGCCGGTTGCCGCACCGCTCCATCGAGCACCAGCGCCGCCGTCCGGGCCGGGAGGTGTCGACGAAGACCAGCTGGCAGTCGTCGGCCCCGCAGGCGCGGATGCGCCCGGCGAAGGGGCCGGTGAGGAGTGCGACGGCGTCCCGGGCGACGGCCGAGAGCACGGCGGTCGCACTGGTCGGGGCCGGGGCGGCGGGCCGCCCGTCGTGGCCGATCCGTGGGACGGGCGGCGGCGCGGCGGCCGCCCGGTTGAGCACGTCGTAGTCGGCGGGGGCGCCCGGCATGCCCTGTGCGCGGGCCTCGGCGAGCCGCCAGAGCGCGTCGCGCAGCTCCCGGGCGGCACCCACCTCGGCCTCGCCGACCTCCACCCCGCCGGTCTCCAGGCGGCACGCGGCGATCCAGTCCGCGAGGTCGGCGGGCCGGTGCAGCACCTCGTAACGTGCGTAGGGGCCGGGGCCGCCGGTGGGCAGCAGCTCCAGGCAGAGCGCGCCGGGGTCAAAACGCCACGCGGTGCCTTCGGGGGAGTGCAGCACGAGTCCGGTTGCGGCGTCGTTCATGTAACCACTATAACCGGTAGCATGACACTGGACTGGAAGATCGTCGTCGACTGCGCAGACCCGCACCGCCAGGCCGCCTTCTGGGCCGAGGCGCTCGGCTACCTGGTCGAGGACAACAGCCCCGTCGTGGAGCACCTGCTCGCCGGCGGCGCCCTGCCCGCCGAGGCCTGGACGGTCGTCGACGGCCGCAAGGCCTTCCGCACGATGGCCGCCGTCCGGCACCCCGACGACCCGTTCGACCCGGCCACCGGCATCGGCCGCGGCCGGCGCCTGCTCTTCCAGGCCGTTCCGGAGCCCAAGAGCGTCAAGAACCGCCTCCACCTGGACCTGCACGCCGGCCCCGAGCGCCGCGAGTCCGAGGTCGACCGGCTGACCGCCCTCGGCGCCACCGTGCTCGCCCGCATCGACGAGCCGGGCAGCCGGCACGTCACCCTCGCGGACCCCGAGGGCAACGAGTTCTGCGTCCAGTGAGCGGCACGGTGGTTCCGGTGAGCGGTACAGGGGGAGCGATGGACTTCGCAGAGTTCGAACGGCGCGGCTGGGCCCGGCGCAGCACCGGCTACGACGAGGGCTTCGGCGCCATGACCGCCGGCGTCCACCCGGTGCTGCTGGACGCGGCCGGGGTGACCGCCGGCACCAGACTGCTGGAGGTGGGCTGCGGCCCGGGCAGGCTCTCGGCGGTCGCCCTGGCCCGCGGGGCCGAGGTGGTCGCCACCGACGCGGTCGCCGAGATGGCCGCCGTCGCCGCCGCGGCGCTGCCCGGCGCCAGGGTCGAGCAGGCCGCCCTGCCCGGGCTTCCCTACCCGGCAGGCAGCTTCGACGCGGCGGTGGGCGCCTTCGTCGTCAACCACGTGCCCGACCCGCCGGCCGCCGCCGCCGACCTGCACCGGGTGCTCGCCCCCGGCGGCCGCCTCGCCCTCTCCTGCTGGGACAGCCTGGCAGCCAACCGCGCCCAGGGCCTGTTCTTCGACGCCGTCCGCGCGGTCGGCGGCGACGATCCCGCGGGGCTGCCCGGTGCCTCCCCCTTCTCCCGGTACGCCTCGCCCGAGGGCTTCGCCGGTCTGCTCGACGCGGCCGGCTTCGCCGAGGTGGAGGTCCGGCCGGTCCGCTGGACGCACCGGGTCGACCCGGCGGCCTGGTGGCAGCACGTGCTCGGCGGTACCGTGCTCACCTCCGCGCTGATCGAGAACCGGCCGCCCGAGGCGGTCGCCCTGATCCGCGCCGAGTACCTCCGCCTCGCCGCCCCGTACGCGGCCGAAGGCCTCCCGGTGGCCGCCCTGGTCGCGAGCGCCACCCGGCGGTAGTGGGGCAAGCCCCCGAGGGTTGTCCCGTGCCCCTCATGGGTCGTCCCCGGGTCCTTCGTCCGGACCAGTGGGCGGGGTCTGGTGTTGCGGGTCGTCGGGAGGCTGCGTTCACTGACGGTGTTCGGACCGATCGACGACGGCGCCTGCCCGGGCGGCCGGGGGAGTTGGGCCAGATGCTCTCAGCACGCAGCCTGTTCCAGGAGATCCACGACAACGACGAGTCGTTCCGCCTGTTCTGCAGCATCGCGGCGAAGGGCGAGGACCAGGGCGGCTGGGAGAACGCGCGGATCTCCACGCTCGTCACCGACCAGGTCCTCGCCCCCAAGATCGCCCGGCACGGTGCGGACGAGGACAAGCACGGGCGGATCTTCAACGCCCTGCTGCACAAGCGCGGGCTGGCGCCGGTCGAGGTCCCCGACGACACCGACTACACGATGCTGCTGGAGCACCAGGGCATCGGACTCGCCCACAGCCGGCTCCGCCGCGACGAGCCGCTCACCGAGCAGGACGTCATCACCTACCTCGCGCACAGCCGGGTCACCGAGCAGCGGGCCGCCGAGCAGATGCAGCTGCTGAAGAAGGTCTTCGGCGACCACCCGGTGGTCGGCCGCGCGGTGCGGATGATCTCCAACGACGAGGACAACCACCTGGCCTTCTGCCACGAGGAGTTGCTCCGCCTCGCCGCCGCCGGCCACGGCCGGGCGATCCTGGACACCCTCCAGGAGAGCGCCCGGGCCGAGATCCGCACCTACCGCGACGTCAGCCTCGCCGTCATGGCGCACATGGGGGAGATCCTCCGCTGGCCGCGCGCCAAGTCGGCCGTCCTCGCCGCGGGCATCCACGCCGTCTACGCGTACGAACGGGCCCTGGGCTGGCGGCGGATGACGACCCTGGCGATGCCGGAGCGGCGCAATGCGCTCGGCGGCCCGGCCCCCGTGGAGTCCTTCGCCTGATCGGGGCCGTTCCCCGAAGACCCGTCACCGTCCGACGGCGGGGTGCTACCTTCCGTGCCATGGAGCCGGAGTCGCACCTCGCCGTCGACGTACTCGCCGCCGCCGTCGTCGTCGACCTCTCCAACGTGGTGCGCGAGACCGGTCTGTGCAGCGGCCGCAAGGCCGACCTCGGCCGCTTCACCGCGCTCCTCGCCGCCCTCGTCCGGTACACCGGCGACCCGGCCGTGCACGTCTACCCGGTCTGCGACCGCTCGCTGCTCGACCTGCCCGAACTCACCCGCGCCGAACGGGAGACGCTCGCCGACTGGGAGCGCCGCACCCTGATCGAGGTGCTCCCGGTCGCCGACGACCGGGTGCTCGAACTCGCCGACCGCACCGGCCGGCCGGTCGTCAGCAGCGACAACTTCCACGACTACCTCCGCCAGTACCGGTGGATCGCCGGCAGCCGCCGCCGCTTCCTGCAGCCCGTGGCGACCCCTGCCCCGCCCGGCATCGCCGTCCGGCCCCGGTACATGGAGCTCCCGCCGGACTGGGTGATCTCCCGCAAGGAGGAGGAGAGTGCGCTGATCGCCGCCGGCCTCTACGACCGCCGCGGCGCCGGCCCGCGCCGCGAGCTGCTCTCCCGCCGCTGGCGCTGCCCCGTCGACGGCTGCCCCACCTTCGGCCGGCGGGCGCCCGCCGCCGGCCCGCTGCCGGACTGCCGGGGGCGCCGCACCCCGCACTGCCCCACCCACCAGCGGCCGCTCGCCGACCTCGGCGACGCGCCGCACCGCAGCCAGCTCAAGGTGCGGATCGACGGCATCGTGCGCTGCCGCCGGGTGGTGGCCGAGGGCCGGCCGCTCACCGTCGGCCGCGCCTCCCGGGAACCCGGGGTCCCGCTCGCCGCCTGGCTCTCCGGCGCCGCACGGGAGTGGATCAGCCGCGACCACGTCGCCGTCCGGCAGGCCGGCCCGCGGATCACCGTCGAGGACCTGAGCAGCAACGGAACCCGCATCCGCCGCCAGGGCGGCCAGGAGATCCTGCTGCGCCGCGGCCAGAGCCGGACGCTGGCCCGCGGGGACGTCGTGCTGCTCCACGACACCGTCGAACTCCTGCTCAGCGGGAAGGAGTTCGCCTTCGACGAGGAGGCCGGCCAGGCGCCGCCGCAGGGCGAGGCGCTGCGCGCCACCTGGATCCAGCCGCCGCCGCGGAGACCCGGACGGCGGCGGTGACCGCGGCCGGCGACCTGCTCGCCGGCCGCTACCTGCTGCTGCAGGAGCGCGGCCGGGGCGGTTTCGGCACCGTCTTCCGCGGCCACGACCGGGTGCTGGACCGCGAGATCGCGGTGAAGGTGCTCAACCCCTCCGCCGGCGACGGCCACACCGTGGTGCGCGGCCGCTTCGACCGCGAGGCCAGGCTGCTGGCCGGGCTCGACCACCCGGGCATCGTCGGCGTGCTCGACCGCGGCATGCACGGCCGCACCGCGTTCATCGTCATGGAGTACCTGCCCGGCCCCGACCTGCAGGTCCTGCTCCGGGAGCACGGCGGTCCGCTCCCGGTGGCCGAGGTGCTCCGCCACGGCGTCCGGGTCGCGGACGCCCTCGACCACGCGCACACCCGGCCCGCCCCGGTCGTGCACCGCGACCTCAAGCCGTCCAACCTCATGCTGGACCGCCGCGGCGAGGTCCGGGTCCTCGACTTCGGCATCGCGGTCGCCCCGGCCGCCGGGCTCACCCGCTACACGCGGCTCGGCACCGTGCTCGGCACGCTGCTGTACATGGCGCCGGAACAGCTGGTCGGCGAGGAGGCGGACACCCCCGCCGACCTGTACGCCTTCGGTGCCGTCCTGCACACCCTGCTCACCGGCGTGCCGCCCTTCCTGCCGACCGGGGGCCACGCGGACTTCGTCCGCGCGGTGCTCGCCCAGGCGCCCGAACCGCCCTCCGCGCCGGCCGGGTTGGCCGCACTCGTACTGGCCATGCTGGCCAAGCGGCCCGGCGACCGGCCCACCGCGGCCACCGTCCGGGACACCCTCGGCGGGCTCCTCCGGCAGGGCGTGGGGGAGGCCGCGGAGATCACCGCCACCTCCGCCCGGCTGCTCGCCGCGGCCGAGTGGGACGTGCCCACCGGCGCCGCGGCGGCCTCCGCCCCGGTCTCCGCGGCCGGTGCCTCCGGCGCGGTCCCGGCGCGGGAGAGCACCGCGGGGCAGCGGCACGAGGCGGCGTGGGAGCAGCTCGAACTCGCCGAACGGGAGCTGGCCTCCGGGCGGCAGGCTGCGGCGGGGCACCGGTTCGCCGCACTGGCCGACCGGCTCGCCGCCGAGGGGGAGGGCCGCAGCCCGGCCGCGCTCGCCGCCCGGCTCGGCGCGGTGCGCGCACTGCGCGGACTCGGCCGGCGCGAGGAGGCCGCCCAGCGGCTGGCCGCGCTCGCCGCCGACACCGCAGCCGCACTGCCGGAGCACCACCCGCTCGCCCGCGCCGTCCGCGGCCTGCCGCCGCACTGACCGGCCGGGTCGCAGCGGCGCTCGGCCGACGGCCCGTCAGCCGGGGTGTCCGGCGGTGAGCCGGACCTCGACCCGGATGTCCTGGGCCACCCGCAGCCGGTCGCCGTCGGTGAGCAGGCGGCGCACCCCCGGCGGCAGCCGCCGTCCGTTCAGCCTGGTGCGGTTGGTGGAGCCGAGGTCCTCCACCCAGGCCGGCCCGTCCGCCGCCAGCCCGGCCCGCAGATGGCGGCCCGACATGGTGGGCAGTCCGCGGAAGAGGTACGAGTACGGCGACTGCACCGGGTCGCGCCCGAGCACCGCCTGCTCCCCGGCGGCCAGCTCGACCGCGCCGGTCGGGAAGACCAGCCGCAGCGCGGGCCCGGGCCGCAGCAGCGCGTACGGGGTCAGACAGCCGTGGCACACCAGCTGCCGCCCGTCCGGTCGGACGGTGCCGCAGACGCACCTGTCGGCGGATGTGTACGGCACCCGCGCCCCCTCCCTCGCCCCTCGGGGACGAGTCTGCCGGAACCCGGCGCAGCCGTGCGATCCCACGGCCGGGCGGACCCACAGGCGTGGGTGGTGCAAGATCGGACAATCCGACCGTGGAGGATGGGGCGGTGAGCTCGCAAATCTTCTCCCCGGGGCTGCAGCAGGCCCTGGACCTGGTCGGCATCTTCGTCTTCGCCCTGTCCGGCGGCCTGCTGGCCGTCCGCAAGAACATGGACATCTTCGGCATCTGCGTCCTCGCCGAGGCGACCGCCCTCGGCGGGGGCGTCATGCGCGACCTGGTCATCGGGGCCACACCGGTGGCGGCCTTCACCAACCTCGGCTACTTCTCCACCCCGCTCGCCGCCGGGCTCGTCGTCTTCTTCCTGCACCCGCAGGTCGAACGGATCAACACCGCCGTGCAGACCCTGGACGCCGCGGGCCTCGGCCTGTTCTGCGTCGCCGGCACCATCAAGGCCCACGACTACGGCCTGGGCTTCGTCCCGTCCGTCGCCCTGGGCATGCTGACCGCTGCCGGCGGCGGCGTGGTCCGCGACCTGCTCGCCCTCGAACCGCCCGCCCTGCTGCGCTGGGACCGCGAGATCTACGCGGTGCCTGCCCTGGTCGGCTCCACCGTCGTCGCGGCGCTCATCGCCGGCAACCGGCTCACCCCGCTGAACGCCGGCGCGGCCGCGCTCAGCGCCTTCGCCATCCGGATGCTCGCGCTCAGGTACGGCTGGCGCGCACCACGTGCTTGGCACCGCAACGATTCTCGCACCAGCGAGGAGTAGGCGAACCGCCGTACGCCAGCGAGATCGCCTCCGCCGTGCACAGCAGCTCCGGCAGCAGCCGGCTCAGCTCCGCCTCCACGGCCAGCCGGGCCGGCGCGGAGATCGTGCACACCGCGATCGACCGGCCCTCGGCGCCGATGATCGGCGCCGCCACGCAGTCCACCGCCTCCCGGTAGCCGCCCTGGTCCGCCGCCCAGCCGCGGCGGCGGACGGCCTCCAGCTCGGTCCGCAGCCGCGGGTCCGGCGGCTCCGTGCCCGTACCGCTGCCGTCCAGGTCCTCCAGAAACGCCGTCAGCTGCTCCTCCGGCAGATCCGCCAGCAGCACCTTGCCCGCCGCGCAGGCCGCCGCGGGGATGCGCGTGCCGATCCGCCCGGCCGCCTCCGGCGCACCCGCCTGCACCGCCGGGTACCGGCCCTCCACCCGGTCCAGGTAGAGCACCGCGCCGTCCTCCAGCACCGCCAGCTGCACGGTGTGCCCGTACCGCTCGTTCAACGACGCCAGGTACGGCGCGGCGACCTGCCGGATGTCGATGCCCTCCAGGGCCTGCTGCGCCAGCCCGAACAGCCGACCGCCCAGCCGGTAGCGGTGGTCCGGCTGGCGGTGCACGAAACCGTGTTCCTGCAGGGTGCGCAGCAGCCGCAGCGCCGTGGACTTGTGCACCCCGATCCGCGCGGCCGCCTGCTCCAGCGAGGCAGGGCCGTCCCCGAGCGAGGCGAGGATCGTCAGCGCCCGGTCCACCGTCTGCGACATCCGTCCACCCCTCAACGCACGGCAGTGAGGCAGGAGGCTAACGGCGCGTTGCACAGGCTGCAATGGCCAAATCGTGACCCCGCCGGACCTCCCGCCCGGCGCACCCCGTGACGGCCCCTACACTGGGAGCCGCCATGCCATATCTCGACCACGCAGCCACCACCCCGATGCTGCCCGAGGCCGTCGCCGCCATGACCGCCCACCTCGGGGTCGTCGGCAACGCCTCCTCGCTGCACGCGGCCGGCCGCCGCGCCCGCCGGGTGGTCGAGGAGTCCCGCGAGTCCCTCGCCGAGGCGCTCGGCGCCCGCCCCAGCGAGATCGTCCTCACCGGCGGCGGCACCGAATCCGACAACCTCGCCGTCAAGGGCCTCTACTGGGCCCGCCGCGACGCCGACCCGCTGCGCCGCCGGGTGCTGTGCAGCCCCGTCGAGCACCACGCCGTACTGGACGCCGTCCACTGGCTCTCCGAGCACGAGGGCGCCCAGGTCGAGTACCTGCCCGTCGACGCCCACGGCCGGGTCCACCCGCTCGCGCTGCGCGAGGCGATCGAACGCAATCCGGCAGACGTCGCCCTGGTCACCGTCATGTGGGCCAACAACGAGGTCGGCACCCTCCAGCCCGTCGTCGAACTCGCCGCCGTCGCCCGCGAGTTCGACATCCCGATGCACGCCGACGCCGTGCAGGCGCTCGGCCAGGTCCCGGTCTCCTTCGCCGACTCCGGCCTCACCGCCCTCACCGTCACCGGCCACAAGATCGGCGGCCCGTACGGCATCGGCGCCCTGCTGCTCGCCCGCAACGCCGCACCCGTCCCGCTGCTGCACGGCGGCGGCCAGGAACGCGACGTCCGCTCCGGCACCCTCGACGTGCCCGCCGCCGCCGGCTTCGCCGCCGCAGCCGCCCTCGCCGTCGAACGCCGCACCGACTTCGCCACCAGCGTCGGCGCACTCCGCGACGGCCTCGTCGCCGCCGTCACCACCGCCGTCCCCGACGCCGTCCTCAACGGCGACCCCGACCCGGCCGGACGGCTCCCCGCCAACGCCCACTTCTCCTTCCCCGGCTGCGAGGGCGACGCACTGCTGATGCTGCTCGACGCCCAGGGCGTCGAGTGCTCGACCGGCTCCGCCTGCTCGGCGGGCGTCCCGCAGCCCAGCCACGTGCTGCTCGCCATGGGGGCGGACCCGCTGCTCGCCCGCGCCAGCCTCCGCTTCTCGCTCGGCCACACCTCCACCCCCGGGGACGTCGACGCCCTCACCGCCGCCATCACCCCGGCCGTCGAGCGGGCCCGCAACGCCGGCCTCGCCACCGCCCGCCACTGACCCCTCCGGGCCGGCAGGGCCGGTTCGGGTTGGCCGTGTCCGTACCCCGGAAATGTGGTTGGCCCGAGCACGTACGCTTGGGGGCATCATGAGTGACTTCGCCGGTGACCCGAACACCCCCCGCCTCCGTGTGCTCGCTGCGATGTCCGGCGGCGTGGATTCGGCCGTTGCCGCCGCGCGTGCGGCCGAGGCCGGCCACGACGTGACCGGCGTGCACCTGGCGCTGTCCTCCAATCCGCAGTCGTTCCGCACCGGTGCCCGCGGCTGCTGCACCATCGAGGACTCCCGCGACGCCCGCCGGGCCGCCGACGTGATCGGCATCCCGTTCTACGTCTGGGACCTCGCCGAGCGCTTCCGCGAGGATGTCATCGACGACTTCGTCGCCGAGTACGCGGCGGGCCGCACCCCCAACCCCTGCCTGCGCTGCAACGAGAAGATCAAGTTCGCGGCGCTGCTGGACAAGGCGGTCGCGCTGGGCTTCGACGCGGTCTGCACCGGCCACTACGCCCGGATCGTGGACCTTCCGGGCGGCGGCCGCGAGCTGCACCGCGCGGTGGACGCCGCCAAGGACCAGTCCTACGTCCTCGGCGTGCTGGACGCCGACCAGCTCGCGCACTCGCTGTTCCCGCTGGGCGACACCACCAAGGACGAGATCCGGCTGGAGGCGGAGCGCCGCGGCTTGGCGGTCGCGAAGAAGCCGGACAGCCACGACATCTGCTTCATCGCCGACGGCGACACCCAGGGCTTCCTGGCCAAGCACCTGGGCACCGCGACCGGCGACATCGTGGACACCGACGGCACCAAGCTCGGCGAGCACGAGGGCGCGTACGGCTTCACCATCGGCCAGCGCAAGGGCCTGCGGATCGGCCGCCCGGCCGCGGACGGCAAGCCCCGCTACGTGCTGGACATCTCGCCGGTCACCAACACCGTCACCGTCGGCCCGGCCGAGGGCCTGGACGTACTGGCGCTGACCGCGGTCAAGCCGCGCTGGTGCGGCGAGCCCGCCGCGGGGGAGGGCCGGTACACCGCCCAGCTGCGCGCCCACGGCGAGGAGGTGCCGGTCACCGCCGAGCTGGACGGCGACGAGCTGCGGGTGCGCCTGGACAGCCCGGCCCGCGGGATCGCGCCCGGCCAGGCGGTCGTGCTGTACGACGGCACCCGGGTGGTCGGCTCGGCCACCATCGCCACCACCGAGCGCCGCACCGTCACCGTCTGACGGCCGGCACCGCCGACCTCCGACCGCACCGCCAACCGCCGACCGCCAACCGCCGACCGCCGACTGCCGACCGCCGACTGCGGCGCCCCGGCCCGGACCCGTCCGGACCACGGACCGGAATTCCCGGCGGGGCGGGCGCCGCCCGTGTACACCTGGGGCCCTATGAACATCACCGTCTTCTGTTCCGCGTACTCGCTCGACGAGCGCTACACCGCCCCGGCCGCCGAGTTCGCCCGGCTGCTCGGCGAGCGCGGCCACACCCTGGTCTGGGGCGGCTCGCACGCCGGCCTGATGGGCCTGCTCGCCGACGGCGTGAAGGAGGCCGGCGGCCGGCTCGTCGGCATCTCCGTCGAACTCCTCGCGCACAAGGCCTACGAGGGTGCCGACGAACTGGTCACCGCCCCCGACCTCGCCACCCGCAAGGCCCTGCTGCTGGAGCGCGCCGACGCCCTGGTGGTGCTGGTCGGCGGCCTCGGCACGCTGGACGAGGTCACCGAGGTGCTGGAGCTCAAGAAGCACGCCCTGCACGACAAGCCGGTGGTCTTCCTGGACACCGAGGGCTTCTACTCCGGCCTGCGCACCCAGCTCGAGCGGATGGACACCGAGGGCTTCCTGCCCCGCCCGCTGGACGAGCTCGTCGTGTTCGCCACCACCCCGGGCGAGGCCTTCGCGGCCCTCGACCGCCTCTGACGACAGGACCACCCCATGGGAACCCACCTGATCACCGGTGCCGGCTCCGGCATCGGCGCGGTCGTCGCCGAGCGGCTGCTGGCCCGCGGCGAGGACGTCCTGCTGCTGGCCCGGGACGCCCGGCGCGCAGCCGAGCTGCGCGAGCGCTTCCAGGGCGCCGCCACCCTGGTCGGCGACCTCGCCGACCCGGCGAAGCTCTCCTGGGCGTTCGGCCACCAGAGCCTGCCCGTCGAACTCGACTCGCTGCTGCACATCGCCGGAGTGGTCGAACTCGGCAACGTCGGCGACCTCCCGGTCAAGGCCTGGCAGGAGCAGCTGAACGTCAACGCGGTCGCCCCCGCCGAGATCACCCGGCTGCTGCTGCCCTCGCTGCGGCAGGCCCGCGGCCACGTGGTCTTCGTCAACTCCGGTGCGGGGCTGTACGCCCACGCCAACTGGAGCGCCTACGCGGCCAGCAAGTTCGCCGTCCGGGCGCTCGCCGACTCGCTGCGCGCCGAGGAGCACGGCAACGGCGTCCGGGTCACCACCGTCTACCCGGGCCGCACCGCCACCCCGATGCAGGAGAAGGTGCACCGCCAGGAGGGCCGCGACTACGACCCCGCGCAGTGGATCGCCCCCGAGTCCGTCGCCACCGCGATCCTCACCGCGATCGACCTCCCGCGCGACGCCGAACTCACCGAGATCACCGTCCGCCCGGGCCGGTAGCCGCGGGGGACGCCCGTTCTGGCTAGGCTCGGGCGGTGTGAGCACTGAATTCCCCTTCCCCGAGCTGTACGGCGCCGCCACGGGTGTCGGGTCGATGCCCGGCACCGACGCCCGTGAGGCGGCCCGGACGGCGGTCGGCGCGCTCGAGCAGCTGCCCCACCTGCCGGAGCTGCCGGCCCGCGGTCCCGGCGCCGACATGATCGGCCGCGGGGCCGGCCTGCTCGTCGAGCTGTTCGCCCAGGTGGAGCCCAGCGGCTGGCGGTTCGCCGACCGGCCAGGCCGCGACACCCGCCGCGCCCACTCCTGGCTCGGCGAGGACCTCGACGCCCTGGAGGAGTTCACCCAGGGCCACGAGGGCGCGCTCAAGCTGCAGGCCGTCGGCCCGTGGACGCTCGCCGCCTCGGTCGAACTCAAGCACGGCGAGAAGGCGCTGGCCGACCCCGGCGCCTGCCGGGACATCGCCGAGTCGCTCACCGAGGGCCTGCGCCGCCACCTCGCCGACGTCCGCCGGCGGGTGCCCGGCGCGCAGCTCGTCCTGCAGCTGGACGAGCCCTCGCTGCCCGCCGTGCTGGCCGGCGCGGTGAAGACCGCCAGCGGCTTCCAGCGGCTGCGCGCCGTCGACCGCCAGGTCGCCGAGGAGGCGCTCCGCTCGGTGATCCGCGCCCTGGACGTGCCCGTGGTGGTGCACAGCTGCGCCCCCGGCGTTCCGATCCCGCTGCTGCGCCGGGCCGGGGTGGCCGGAGTGTCCCTGGACTTCTCGCTGCTGACGGAGCGTGAGGACGACGACCTCGGTGAGGCGGTCGAGGCGGGCACGGTGATCCTTGCCGGTGTCGTGCCCTCCATCGACGGGGGACTGTCCGACCCGGCCGGTAGTGTCCAGGGTGTCAGGACGTTGTGGAAGAGGCTCGGGTTCGGCCCGGAGCTGCTGGGCCGCCGGGTGCTGGTGACGCCGACCTGCGGGCTGGCGGGGGCGTCCCCCGCGTACGCGCGCCGGGCGCTGTCGTACAGCGCGAGGGCCGCGCAGAGCCTGGTGGACAACCCGGAGTGAGACGCTAGGAGGCGCACGGTGGCGGCGGTCGAGGGCTGGGAGGACGTCCCCGCGGAGGTCCGGAGGCGGCACGCCGAGCTGGCGGCCGAGATCGAGGACCACCGCGTCCGCTACTACGAGCAGGACGCGCCGGTCGTCAGCGACGCCGAGTTCGACGCCCTGATGCGGGAGTTGCAGGCGATCGAGGTCGACCACCCGGTGCTGTGCACGCCCGAGTCGCCCACCCAGAAGGTGGGCGGCGCCGTCGCCGAGGGCTTCACCAAGGTCGAGCACCGGGAGCGGCTGCTCAGCCTCGACAACGCGATGAACGACGAGCAGCTCGCGGCCTGGGCCGAGCGCGTCGCCCGCGAGCTCGACGGCCTCGACTACCACTACCTGTGCGAGCTCAAGGTGGACGGCCTCGCCGTCAACCTCACGTACGAGCGCGGCGAGCTGGTGCTGGCCGCGACCCGCGGCACAGGCCGGGTCGGCGAGGACATCACCGCCAACATCCGCACCATCAAGGAGATCCCGCACCGGCTGCAGGGTGACAACGTCCCCGAACTGGTGGAGATCCGCGGCGAGGTGTACTTCCCGACGGAGGCCTTCGAGGCGCTCAACGCCTCCTTCGCCGCCGAGAACGAGCGGCGCAGGCAGGAGAACGAGGAGCGGGCCAAGGAGGGCCGGCGCCCGCATGCGATGGTCAAGTTGTTCATGAACCCGCGGAACGCCGCCGCCGGCTCGCTGCGCATGAAGGACCCGCTGGTCACCGCCTCCCGCCCGCTGCACATGGTGGTGCACGGCATCGGCACCCGGGTCGGCTTCGACATCGACTGCCAGTCGCACGCCTACGACCTGCTGCGCGAGTGGGGCCTGCCGACCGCCCGGCACAACAAGGTGGTCGGCACGCTCGACGAGGTCCGCGCCTTCATCAAGCAGTACGGCGAGCAGCGGCACTCCGTCGAGCACGAGATCGACGGCGTGGTCGTCAAGGTCGACGAGATCGCCCTGCAGGGCAGGCTCGGCGCCACCTCCTCGACCCCGCGCTGGGCGATCGCCTGGAAGTACCCGCCGGAGGAGGTCACCGCCAAGCTCGCCAGCATCAAGATCGGCATCGGCCGCACCGGCCGGGCCACCCCGTACGCGGTGATGGCCGAGCCGGTGAAGGTGGCCGGCTCGATGGTGCAGTACGCCACCCTGCACAACCAGCAGGTGGTCAAGGCCAAGGGCGTACTGCTCGGCGACACCGTGGTGCTGCGCAAGGCCGGCGACGTCATCCCTGAGATCCTCGGCCCGGTGGAGGACCTGCGGGACGGCACCGAGCGGGAGTTCGTGATGCCGACGCACTGCCACGAGTGCGGCACCGAGCTGCGCCCGATGTCCGAGGGCGACATCGACCTGCGCTGCCCCAACGCCCGGTACTGCCCGGCACAGGTGCGCGAGCGCCTGGCGTACCTCGGCGGTCGCGAGTCGCTGGACATCGAGGGCCTCGGCTACGTCGCCGCCACCGCGCTCACCCAGCCGCTGGAGCCCGCCGAGCCGCCTGTCAAGAACGAAGGGGACATCTTCGGCCTCACCGAGGAGCAGCTGCTGCCGATCAAGGTGCTGGTGCGCGATCCCAAGACCGGCATGCCCAAGCTGGACGACGAGACCGGCGAGGAGAAGGAGGTCTTCTTCTTCGCCACCACCGCCGGAGCCCCCAAGAAGGCCCTCACCGCGTTGCTCGACAACCTCGCCGCGGCCACCGACCGGCCGCTGTGGCGGTACCTGAACGGCCTGTCGATCCGCCACGTCGGACCGGTCGCCGCGCAGGCGCTGGCCCGCGAGTTCCGCGACCTGGACCGGATCTTCGCCGCCACCGAGGAGGAGCTGGCCGCCGCCGAGGGCGTCGGCCCGAAGATCGCCAAGGCCGTCAAGGAGTGGTACGCCGAGGAGTGGCACCGGGAGATCCTGGAGAAGTGGCGGGCCGCCGGTGTGCAGTTCACCGAGACCGGCGCCGAGGAGGAGGGCGAGCGCCCGCTGGAGGGCCTCGTCGTGGTCGTCACCGGCACCCTGACCGGCCACACCCGGGACGGCGCCAAGGAGGCGCTCACCTCGCGCGGCGCCAAGGTCACCGGCTCGGTGTCCAAGAAGACCGACTTCGTGGTGGTCGGCGACAACCCGGGCTCGAAGTACGACAAGGCCGTCCAGCTCGGGGTGCAGGTCCTCGACGACGCGGGCTTCGCCGTGCTGCTGGAACAGGGCACCGAGGCCGCCCGCGCCCTCGCCGGCACGGGTGACGCCGAGGCCGCCGGCTAGCGCGTCCGCCGGGGGAGTCCGGCGGCGTCCCACGGCCCGATCCTGTTATCGTCCTGACACCGCGTCACGGGTGCACCGAGCCGGAAACCGGGCATTGTGTCACTGTCCGGCATCGGTCTGCCGGTGGCGCGCCCAGGGTTGTCCGAAAGTCCGCCCTGTCGGCGGACTCCGGCTTACCCTTGGCGCAACAGAGTGTCAGCAGGGGTGAAATGGCGACGGTTCCGGCCGCCGCTCGTGGGGCGCCCCGATACCTGACGTCCACCGGCACCGCCAGGTGCCTCACCGTGAGGCGGCCTGTCGGGGCGGGCCCGACGGAGGACAGGGCATATGGATCGTACGACCGGCGGCGCGCCCACACGCCCGCCGCAGGGGGTGGCAGGGGCGGTCCTGCTGCTCGGCGTGCTGCTGGCCGGTGCCGCGCCGCTCATCCCGCTGGCCGTGCTGGTCTACCGGTACGAACCGGAACTGCTGCCGCTGTTCGCCGTCCCGCTGGCGGTGCTGGTCGCCGCCTGGCGGATCGCCAGGGACCGGGCGAGGGACCAGCTCACCGACCCGCTGACCGACCTGCCGAACCGTCAGGCGTTACTCCTGGCGGCCCAGGACGCCATCGCCCGGCACGACGGCGACGAGGACTACAGCGTCGGCATCGTGCTGCTCGACCTCGACCGGTTCCGCTCGCTCAACGACGCGCTCGGCCACACCGCCGGCGACCGGCTGCTGGTGCACATCGCCCGCCGACTGCACCGGGCGCTGCGGACCGGCCATTCCCGGACGTCGGCCGTGCCCGCCCGCACCGGACCCGACGAGGTCGCCGCCGCCCTGCCCTCCCCGCTGCACCGCGGCGGCCGGCCAGTGGTCGCCCGGATGGGCGGCGACGAGTTCGCCGTCCTGCTGCCCGGCGTCGGCCGCCCCGAGACGCTGGAGCGGATCGCCAAGGCGCTGATCGCGGAGCTGGCCGCCCCGATCCGCCTGGACGGCCTGCTGCTCGTCCTGGAGGCCAGCGCCGGCGTCTGCGTGTACCCCGCCCACGCCCGGGACGCCGAATCGCTTCTGCGCCGCGCCGACGTCGCCATGGGCCACGCCCAGCGCGGCCGCAGCGGCGTCGAGGTCTACCACGAGGCCCAGGACACCGACACCCCGTACCGGATCGGCCTGCTCGGCGACCTGCGCCGTGCCCTGGAGACCGGCGAGGTGCAGCTGCACTACCAGCCGAAGGTCGCCTTCGACGGCCGGGTGGTCGGCCTGGAGGCACTGCTGCGCTGGGAGCGGCCCGGCCAGGGCCGCGTCCCCCCGGACGAGTTCATCGGCCTCGCCGAGTCCAGCGGCCTGATGCCGCGGCTCACCGACTACGTGCTGGAGGCGGCGGTCGGCCAGCTCGCCGCCTGGCGCGAACAGGGGCTGCAGGTGCCGGTCGCCGTCAACGTCTCGCCCCGGGACGTCCTCAACCCGGGCTTCGCCACCCGGGTCGCCGGCCACCTCACCCGGCACCGCGTGCCCGCCCACGCCCTCCAGCTGGAGATCACCGAACGGCTGCTCCTCGACGACTCCCGGCGCGCCGCCGACACCCTGGCCGAACTGCGCCGCTACGGCGTCGGGATGTCCCTGGACGACTTCGGCACCGGCCACTCCTCGATGGCCCGGCTGCGCAGCCTGCCGGTCGGCGAGCTGAAGATCGACCGCTCCTTCGTCTCCCGGATGGTCGCCGACGACCACGACGCCGCCGTGGTGCGCTGCTCGGTCGAGCTCGCCCACTCGCTCGGGCTCACCGTGGTCGCCGAGGGCGTCGAGGACGACGAGACCTGGGAGCGGCTGCACAGCATGGGCGTCGACGCCGTGCAGGGCTGGCTGGTGTCGGCCGCACTCCCCGCCGACCAGGCGACCGCCTGGCTGATGGTGCGGCAGACCGGCACCGCCCGGGTCGAGCGGCTCGCCCCCCAGCAGCCGCTCACCCCGCCCGTTCCGCAGCCGCGGTCGCTGCCGACCGTCTCGGCCCAGGCCGAACTGCCCGCCCCGACCACCCCCTTGCCCGCGCCGACCACCCAGCAGTGACCCGCCCGCGGGCCCCGCACACGGCATCCGCCCGCCCCCGGCCGTGTACGGACGGCGGCCGCGGGCAGACGTGCGCGCGGGTCCACCACGGCCGGCCGTCCGGGGCGGACGGCGGCTTCCTTCGTTCGCGCCCCTTGTTGCGGATGCGGTGATTCCGGTTGAGTGTGACCCTCTGAGCACACCACCGGACGTCGTCGAAGGAGAACCGCCGTGAGCGAGCAGCGGACGGCCGCAGTTCTGGCCGGTCTCGTCCTGCTGGCGGGCGCCGCGGCCTGCAACGGCGGCGCCGGGGCGCCCGGTGCGGCCCCGGGCAGCGCCTCCGGCGGCTCGGCCCGCTCCGCCTCCGGGCCGACGGCCTCCGCCTCCGCCAGGCCCGAGAACGGCGTGGCCGCACTCCCCGCCCGCGAGATCGTCGAGCGCTCGGTGGGGGCGCTCAAGGCGGCCGGCTCGGTGCGGATCACCGGCCGCGGCAGCAGCCAGGGCCAGTCCGTCACCTTCGACCTGTCCACGGACACCTCCGGCACCTGCGCGGGCACCATGGGCCTCAGCGGCCAGGGCACCTTCCGCCTGGTCAAGCTCGGCACCGAACTGTGGGTCAAGCCGGACGCGGTGTTCTGGCGCAGCCACGGCGGCGCCGCCGCCGAAGACCTGGTCGGCGAGAAGTACCTGAAGACCACCACCGACAACACCGACTTCTCGCAGATCGGCGACGTGTGCGACCTGGACGCGCTCGGCGGCGCCCTGCTCGAGCAGACCCCGGACAGCCTCGCGGTCGGCGGCCCCGCCACCGTGGACGGCACCCCCGCGGTCACCGTCAGCGGCACCGCGGACGACGGCACCAGCACCCTGACGGTGGCCACCCGCGGCGAGCCGTACCCGCTGCGGATGGAGAAGACGGGCGGGGAGGAGACCGGCCGGGTGGAGCTCAAGGAGTTCGGCGTGCCGGTCAGGGCCGAGGCGCCGTCCCCGGCCGAGACCCTCGACCTGGACCGCCTGAACAGCGACAGCGGCGAGCCGACAGACCCCGCAACCATGTCGCTGTGACTGGCCCTTGCGCCTCGCTTTCGGGTCCGGGCCTTGTGCGGCGCCGGGTGCGGGCGTGTGCGCCATAGGATGTGTCCTTAGACCAAGAGGACGGGCAAGCCCCCGGTCTCACCCGAACCCGAACCTGAGGATCGCTGCATGCCTGGCATCACGCGCGAGGAGGTCGCCCACCTCGCTCGGCTGTCGCGTCTCGAATTGCAGGCCGAAGAGCTGGACCACTTCGCCGAGCAGCTCGACGTGATCATCGGCGCGGTCGCCCGCGTTTCCGAGGTCGCCGGACAGGACGTCCCGCCGACCTCCCACCCGCTGCCGCTGACCAACGTCATGCGCGCGGACGAGGTGCGGCCGTCGCTCACCCCCGAGCAGGCGCTGTCCGGCGCCCCGGCGAGCGAGGAGCAGCGTTTCCGTGTGCCCCAGATCCTCGGGGAGGACTGAGCGATGACCGAGCTGATCAAGTACACCGCTGCCGAGACCGCTGCCGCGATCTCCGCCGGCGAGGTCTCGGCCGTCGAGGTCGCCCAGGCGCACCTGGACCGGATCGAGGCCGTCGACAAGAAGGTCAACGCCTTCCTGCACGTCGACACCGAGGGCGCGCTGAAGGCCGCCCGCGCCGTCGACGACAAGCGCGCCCGTGGCGAGGAGCTCGGCCCGCTGGCCGGCGTCCCGCTCGCGCTCAAGGACGTCTTCACCACCAAGGGCATCCCGACCACGTGTGGCTCGAAGATCCTCGAGGGCTGGGTGCCGCCGTACGACGCCACCCTGACGACCCGTCTGAAGGACGCCGGCGTCGTCATCCTCGGCAAGACCAACATGGACGAGTTCGCGATGGGCTCCTCCACCGAGAACTCCGCCTACGGCCCGACCGGCAACCCGTGGGACCTCTCCCGCATCCCCGGCGGCTCCGGCGGCGGCTCCGCGGCCGCGCTGGCCGCCTACCAGGCCCCGCTGGCGATCGGCACCGACACCGGCGGTTCGATCCGCCAGCCCGGCGCCGTCACCGGCACCGTCGGTGTGAAGCCGACCTACGGCGCGATCTCCCGCTTCGGCCTGGTCGCGTTCTCCTCCTCGCTCGACCAGGGCGGCCCCTGCGCCCGCACCGTGCTGGACGCGGCGCTGCTGCACGAGGCCATCGCCGGGTACGACCCGCTGGACTCGACCTCCATCGACGCGCCGGTGCCGGCCGTCGTCGAGGCCGCGAGGATGCGCGACATCCGCGGCATGCGGATCGGCGTCGTCAAGGAGTTCGGCGGCGAGGGCTACCAGGCCGGCGTGATGCAGCGCTTCAACGAGTCGGTGGAGCTGCTGCGCGAGCTGGGCGCCGAGGTCGTCGAGGTGTCCTGCCCGTCCTTCACCCTGGCGCTGCCCGCGTACTACCTGATCGCGCCCAGCGAGGCCTCCTCCAACCTGGCCCGCTTCGACGCCATGCGCTACGGCCTGCGGGTCGGCGACGACGGCACCCGCAGCGCCGAGGACGTCACCGCCCTCACCCGCGAGGCCGGCTTCGGCCCCGAGGTGAAGCGCCGCATCATGCTCGGCACGTACGCCCTCTCCTCGGGCTACTACGACGCCTACTACGGCTCGGCGCAGAAGGTCCGGACGCTCATCTCGCGGGACTTCGACGCCGCGTTCGCCGGGGTGGACGTGCTCGTCTCCCCGACCACGCCGACCACCGCCTTCCCGATCGGCGAGCGCGCCGACGACCCGATGGCGATGTACCTGGCAGACCTGTGCACCATCCCGTCGAACCTGGCGGGCAACGCGGCCATGTCGCTGCCCTGCGGCCTGGCCCCGGAGGACAATCTCCCGGTCGGCCTGCAGATCATCGCTCCCGCGATGGCGGACGACCGCCTGTACCGCGTGGGCGGCGCCGTCGAGGCCGCTCTCAACGAGAAGTGGGGACACCCCCTGCTGGAGGAGGCACCGGCACTGTGAGCAGGATCGAGAAGGCCAAGGGCTTCAAGCACAGCAAGCCCGGCCTGTGGCTGTCCATCGGCACCAGCGCGTTCGGGGCGGTCTCCATCGCCAAGGACGTGAAGAAGGCCCGGTCCGAGAACGACACGCTCAAGCTGATCAACGCCCTCGTCGGCGCCGCCGCCCTGATCACCGGCACCGCGCTCCTCGTCCGCGAGCTCCGGCGGCTCGGCGACGACGACGTGCTGCTCGGCTGACGGACCTCCAAGAAGAAGTGAAGGAAACGCTGTGAGCGTCATCAGTCTGGTCTCGTACGAGGACGCGCTGGCCTCGTACGACCCGGTGATGGGCCTTGAGGTCCACGTCGAGCTGGGTACCAGGACCAAGATGTTCTGCGGGTGCTCCACCGAACTCGGTGCCGAGCCCAACACGCAGACCTGCCCCACCTGCCTCGGCCTGCCCGGCTCGCTGCCGGTCGTCAACGCGGTCGGCGTGGAGTCGGCGATCCGCATCGGCCTCGCCCTCAACTGCGAGATCGCCGAGTGGTGCCGGTTCGCCCGGAAGAACTACTTCTACCCGGACATGCCGAAGAACTTCCAGACCTCCCAGTACGACGAGCCGATCGCCTTCAACGGCTACCTCGACGTGCAGCTGGAGGACGGCGAGGTCTTCCGCGTGGAGATCGAGCGCGCCCACATGGAGGAGGACACCGGCAAGTCGACCCACGTCGGCGGTGCCACCGGCCGCATCCACGGCGCCTCGCACTCGCTGCTCGACTACAACCGGGCCGGCATCCCGCTGATCGAGATCGTCACCAAGCCGATCGTCGGCGCCGGCGAGCGCGCCCCCGAGGTCGCCAAGGCGTACGTCGCCGAGCTCCGCGAGCTCATCCGCGCCCTGGGCGTCTCCGAGGCCCGGATGGACAAGGGCCAGATGCGCTGCGACGTCAACCTGTCGCTGCGCCCCAACGGCACCGAGAAGTTCGGCACCCGCAGCGAGACCAAGAACGTCAACTCGCTGCGCAGCGTCGAGCGGGCCGCCCGGTTCGAGATCCAGCGGCACGCGACCGTCCTCGGTGACGGCGGCACCATCGTCCAGGAGACCCGCCACTTCCACGAGGACAACGGCAGCACCACCTCGGGCCGGGTCAAGGAGGAGGCGGAGGACTACCGCTACTTCCCCGAGCCGGACCTGGTGCCGATCGCCCCCTCCCGCGAATGGGTCGAGGAGCTGCGGGCCACGCTGCCCGAGCTGCCGCGCATCCGCCGGGCCCGGCTGCAGGCCGAGTGGGGCCTGTCCGACAAGGACATGCAGGCCGTGCTGAACGCCGGCGCGGTCGAGCCGATCCTGGAGACCGTCGCCGCCGGCGCCCCGGCCGACCAGGCCCGCAAGTGGTGGCTCGGCGAGCTCGCCCGCCGCGCCAACGAGACCGGCACCGAGCTCGCCGACCAGCCGATCACCCCGGCCCAGGTCGCCCGGGTCTGCGCGCTGGTCGCCGAGGGCAAGCTCAACGACAAGCTGGCCCGCCAGGTCATCGAGGGCGTCCTCGCCGGCGAGGGCGAGCCGGACGAGGTCGTGGCCGCGCGCGGCCTGGCCGTCGTCTCGGACGACTCCGCGCTCGGCGCGGCCGTCGACCAGGCCATCGCCGACAACCCGGACGTCGCCGCCAAGATCCGCGACGGCAAGGTGCAGGCCGTCGGCGCCCTCGTCGGCGCCGTCATGAAGGCCACCCGTGGCCAGGCCGACGCCGCCCGCGCCAAGGACCTCATCCTGGAGCGCCTCGGCGCCTGAGGCCCCCGGGGCCGCCTCTGAGGTACCTCAGAGGCGGCCGACCGCACCGCAGGGCCCGTGCCCGCCCCTTCTAAGGGGTGGGCACGGGCCTTCTTTGTCCCTGCGGCCGCCCTCCTGAGCCCGCCGCCCCTGGAAGATCCGGCAGGCTGCCGATGTGCCCGGCCCCCCTGGGGGAGGAGTCTCGAAACCGGGAAGCCCCCCAGGGACGAGACGAGGAGAAGCGCCATGCTGGAGTACGAGCTCTTCATGCAGCGCCAGGCGGAACTCGAGCACCGGGCACACCTGGAGCGGATGGCCCGGCAGGCCGCTCAAGCCGGAGGGCCGCACGTCGGAGCACTGCGCCGGTTCGCCCGGAGCCTGCGGCACGCCGCCCCGGCAGCGCCGCTGCAGACCGTCGGACCGGCGGGATGCTGATGGCCCGCGGCTCCGGGGACACGGACGGGGAGGACGCCACGGGCGCCCTCTCCGTCGGCCGTCCACACCCTGGGACCGCATCTCAGTTCGTGTCCGCACCTTGTGCCATGCTCGCCAGCATGGAGCAGATTTCGGTCAGCCCGGTCTTCGTCGGCCGCAGCCGAGAGACCGAGCTCCTCGCAACCGCGCTGGTCCGGGCCGGGGCCGGTGAGCCCCAGGCCGTCCTCGTCGGCGGTGAGGCAGGCATCGGCAAGACCCGCCTGGTGGAGGAGTTCCTGCACGGCGTCCGGGCGCCGGGGGCCGTCGCGGCCGTCGGCGGCTGCCTGGAGGTCGGCGCCGAGGGCCTGCCGTACGGCCCGCTGGCCACCGCCCTGCGCCGGCTGCACAGCGAACTCGGCCCCGCCTTCGAGGAGGCCGCGGCCGGCATGGAGGGCCACCTGGCCCGGCTGCTGCCGGAGTTCGGCGAGCCCGACGCCGGTCTCAACGACGAGTTCGGCCGCGCCCGCCTCTTCGACCACACCGTGCGCCTCGTCGAGCGCCTCGCCGAGGACCGCACGCTGGTCCTCGTCGTCGAGGACCTGCACTGGTCCGACCGCTCCACCCGGGACCTGCTCGCCTACCTGATCCGCACCCTGCACCGGGCCCGCGTCCTGGTCGTCGCCACCTACCGCAGCGACGACCTGCACCGGCGCCACCCGCTCCGCCCCTACCTGGCCGAGCTCGAACGGCTGCGCACCGTCCAGCGGCTGGAGCTGGAGCGGTTCGGCCCGGCCGAGGTCGCCGCCCAGCTGGCCGGCATCCTCGGCACCGAGTCGCCCGACCGCGTCCTGGTCGACCGCGTCCACCGCAGGGCCGAGGGCAACCCGTTCTTCGTCGAGCAGCTCGCCAGCGCCCAGCGCGAGGGCTGCACGGCCGGCATCCCCGACACCCTGCGCGACATCCTGCTCGTCCGCGTCGAGACGCTGCCCGACGACACCCAGCACATCCTGCGGATCGCCGCCGAGGGCGGCACCTGCGTGGAGCACGACCTGCTCGCCGCCGTCCTCGACGGCTCCGAGGAGGTGCTGATCGAGGCACTGCGCACCGCCGTCGGCGCGGGCGTGCTGCGGCCGGACATCGACGGCGACGGCTACTGCTTCCGGCACGCCCTCGTCCGCGAGGCCGTCTCCGACGACCTGCTGCCCGGCGAGCGGCACCGCATCAACCGGCGCTTCGCCACCGTGCTCGACGCCGACCCGGGCCTCGTCCGCGGCGAGGCCTGCGCGGCCCGCCTGGCCAACTACTGGTACCACGCGCACGAGCCCGCCAGCGCCCTGCCCACCGCCCTGGAGGCGGCCCTGCAGGCCCACCGCCGCAACGCCTTCGCCGAGCAGCTGCGCATGCTGGAACGCGTCCTGGAGCTGTGGGACGAGGTGCCCGACACCGTCCGCGCCGTCCCGGTCCGCCCCCGCGACCGGGCCGAGACCTACCCGTCGTGCGGCTGCACCGGGGAGGCCCACGAGCCGTCCTGCGCCGGCCTGCAGTTCGTCGACGTGCTGGCCGAGGCGGTCGTCGCGGCCCGCCGCAGCGGCGACTGGGACCGTGCCGTCGCCCTGGTGAAGCGGGCCCTGGCCCTGGTGGACGAGGACCGCGACCCGGCCCGCGCGGCCTGGTTCCGGGTGCAGCTCGCCAAGACCTGCGGCCACCTGGAGCGGCCCGGCGGCGGGGAGATCGAGTACGCGTACCGGCTGGTCTCCGGGCTCGGCCCGTCCGCCGTCCAGGCCGAGGTGCTGGCCATGGACGCCGCCCAGGGCATGCTCGGCAACCCCGACCGTTCGCACATGGGCGTCGCCGAGCAGGCCGCCGAGATCGCCCGCGCGGTCGGGGCCGACGCGGTCGAGCAGCACGCCCGGATCACCCTGGCCGGGCTCTACGAGGAGTTCGGCGAGCCGGAGCGGGCGCTCGGCCTGCTGGCCGACGCCATCGAACGGGCCCGCGAGCTGGGCGCCGCGGACGTGCTCTGCCGGGGCCTCAACAACCGGTCGTGCATGCTGCAGAGCCTCGGCCGGTCCGCGGACTCCCTGGAGGCCTCCCGCGAGGGCCTCCAGGTGGCCGGCCGCACCGGCCTGCTCGGCACCGCGGGCGGCTGCCTCACCGGCAACCTGGTGGAGGCGCTGATCTCCCTCGGCCGGTGCACCGAGGCCGCCGCGACCCTGGACTCCTGGGAGTACGGACCCCCGCTCGACCCGTACCACGAGTTCCTGGACCGGCTGCGCGGCGAGCTGAGCTTCCTGGCCGGCGACCTCGACCAGGCCGCGGAGCTCAACCGGCGGGCCCGCGCCGCGGACCTCTCCCGACAGCCGCAGAACGTGCTCCCCTCCACCACCCTGGCCGTGCGCATCCACGCCCGGCAGGGCAGGCCGCTGGAGGCACGGGCCGAACTGCTCGTCGCGCTCGACCTCGACCTCACGGCCGGCCACGAGGCGCTGATGCTCCCGCTGCTCGTCCACGGCGCCGGCGCCGAGGCCGACTCGCGCGGCCTGCCCGCCGCCGACCTCGGCCGGCCCGTGGTGCTGCGGCGGATCGCCGAGGCCGCCGCCCGGCTCGACCCCCAGGTGCCGCTGCACCGGGCCTGGGCCCGGCTGCTGGACGGCGAACTCGCCCGCGCCCAGGGGCTCGACACCCGCGAGCACTGGGCCGCGGCGATCGCGTTGCTGCGGCCGGTCGGCCTGCCGGGCCCGCTCGCCCTGGCCCTGCTGCGGGCCGCCGAGAGCGCGGCCGCGGGCGGCCACCGGGACGAGGCCCGCCGGCTGCTCAAGGAGGCCGCCGACACCGCCCGGGCCAGCGGCGACCGGTACCTGGAGGAGGAGGCCGCGCACTTCGCCGAGCGGGCCCGCCTCACCGGCGGCCCCGCCGCGGAGCGGGAGGGCGGGGAGCCGGCCGAGGAGGAGCCGGCGCTCGGCCTCACCCCGCGCGAGCGCGACGTGCTGCGGCTGCTGACCCTGGGCCGCACCAACCGGCAGATCGCCGAGGAGCTCTACATCTCGCCGAAGACCGCCAGCGTGCACGTCTCGAACATCATCGCCAAGCTCGGGGTGAACGGTCGCGGGGAGGCGGCGGCGGTCGCCTACCGGCTGCGGCTGTTCGGCGCCGGGACGCCGGCCTGACGGCGCCCGCCCGCTGAGCCGAACGGGGGGCGCGAGGGGCGCGCGGGGATGCGCGCCCCTCGTCCGTGCGCTGCCGACACCACCCGGAAGGACTGGACCAGCGCTGCCACCGGCCCTCCGGTCATTACTCTAAGTTGAGCGGGCGTGCCGTTGAGTGACGGCAGTGGTGTAGTGTCCCGAGTGGGAACACCGGTGCGGCACGGCGGAAAAGGCCCCCTGCGACACGATGGTGACGTGGCGTCAGACCGCGCCGGCGCCGCCGCACAGCCGAGGTCCGGGCGCGGACGAGCCCCGGGCCGGAGGGGGAGATGTCGAGTGAACTCCACCGATGCGGTGCTGTCCGCCGCGGCCCCCGCCCCCGCACCCCGGCACGAGCCCGCCCCGTCCCGCCGCACGCTCTCCAGGGCCCTCACCCGCGCCACCGGCCGCATCGGCAGACCCGCAGCCCTGCTGGTCCTGCTGTGCGCCGGATACACCACCGGGGCGGCCCTCGGCTGGGGCTCCCGAGGGGTCTCGCTCGTCATGGGTGACTTCGGCCTCGCCGCGGCCGCCGCCGCGGCCGCCGCCTCCTGCCTGGTGCACAGCTTCCGGGTCGGCGGCCCGGCCCGCTCCGCCTGGCTGCTCTTCGGCCTCGCCTCCGCCGTGGTGGCCTTCGGGAACGGCGCCTGGGGCTGGTACGAGGTCGTCCTCGGCACCCCGCTGCCACAGGACTCGCCCGCCGACTACGCCTTCCTGCTGTTCGCCCCGCTCGCCATCACCGGCCTGCTGGTGCTCGCCCAGCGCCCCCGCACCCCGGCCGGCTGGTTCTGCCTGCTGCTGGACGGCTGGCTGGTCGCCGGCTCGCTCTTCACCCTCAGCTGGAGCCTCGCCCTCGGCCGCACCGCCCAGGGCCAGGCCGGCGACCCGCTGGAGGTCGCCCTCGCGCTCGCCTACCCGGTGATGGACATCCTGCTGGTCAGCCTGGTCGTCGGGCTGCGCTTCCGGCGCCGCGACGGCAACCGCGCCGCCGTCCACACCGCGATGGTCGCGCTCGCCGTCACCGTCGTCTGCGACGCCCTGTTCACCTCCCCCGAGCTGCGCAGCAACTACCACTCCGGGGAGCTGCTCGACGCCGGCTGGTTCGCCGGCAGCCTGCTGCTCGCCTGGGCCCCCTGGTCGCCGGACGCCCGCCGCTCCTCCCGCGAGCACCCCTCGGCGGGCGGCCTCCCGCGCCGCCGCGTCGCCTCCACCTTCAGCGCCCTCACCCCGTACGCCGCGGCCGCCGTCTGCACCGCGGGCATCCTCTACAACGCGCTCGGCGAGGGGCACCCGCTCGACCGGGTGGTGCTCGCCGCCGCCTGCACGGTCGGTCTCGCCCTGATCGTCCGGCAGGGCGTGATGCTGCTCGACAACCTCTCGCTCGCCCAGGAGCTCGCCCACAAGGAGGCGCACTTCCGCTCGCTCGTCCAGGGCTCCAGCGACGTCATCATGATCGCCGGCGGGGACGGCGTGCTCTCCTACATCAGCCCCGCCGCCCTCGGCGTCTACTCCCGGGACCCCGAGGAGCTGGTCGGCGGCAACCTGCTCGACCTCGTCCACCCCGAGGACATCGAGCGGGTGCTGCGCGAGGTGCGCCGCTTCCTGGCCCGCCGGCACCTGCCCGGACTCGCCGAGAGCACCGAGCCCTCCGCCCGGGTGGAGTGCCGCATCCGCTCCGGCACCGGCGAGTGGCTGCACGTGGAGTCCACCGTCAACAAGCACCGCGACGGCCTCATCCTCAACAGCCGGGACGTCACCGAACGGGTCAGGCTCCAGGCCCAGCTCCAGCACAACGCCTTCCACGACCCGCTGACCGACCTGCCCAACCGCGCCCTGTTCGTGCAGCGGCTGAAGGCCGCGCTCGGCGCGGGCCGGGCCGACGGCCGCGGCGAGCGCGCCGGAGACCCGGGCGGCGCCGCCGTCCTCTTCCTCGACCTCGACGGCTTCAAGGCGGTCAACGACACCGTCGGCCACCAGGCCGGCGACGAACTGCTCGTCCAGGCCGCAGGACGGCTGCGCCGCGCCGTCCGCGCCGACGACACCGTGGCCCGCTTCGGCGGCGACGAGTTCGCCGTCCTGGTCTGCGGCCGGCTCGGCCCCGACCGCGTCCGCGACCTCGCCGAGCGGGTCCGCGCCGCGCTCTCCGAGCCGTACTGGATCGGCGGCACGGAGCTCGGCGTCGCCGCCAGCATCGGCATCGCCTTCGCCCCGCGCGACACCGCCCCCGTCGCCGACCCGAAGGCCGCCGCCGACGAACTGATGCGCAACGCCGACCTCGCCATGTACCGCGCCAAGTCCCAGGGCAAGGGCCGCGTGGTGCTCTACCGGCCCGGCATGCGCTCCGAGGTGGAGCGCCGCACCGAACTGGAGGCCCGGCTGCGCACCGCCGTCCGCGAGGGCGGCTTCACCCTGCTCCACCAGCCCGTGGTGGACCTTGCCACCGGCCTGGTGGCCGGCGTCGACGCACAGGCCCGCTGGCGGTCCGCACAGGGCCTGCTGCTCACCCCCGCGGAGTTCCTGCGCACCGCCGAGCACGGGGACGCGGCCGCCAGGTTCGCCCGCTGGCTGCTCCAGGAGGCGGTGGCCGCCGCGGCCGCCCGCCGCCGCGACCTGCCGGGCCCGGTGCCGGTCTGGGTCCGGCTGACCGCCGAGCGGATCTGCTCGCCCGGCCTGTACGAGACGGTGGCGGGCGCCCTGCGCGAGACCGGCCTGCCCGCCGACCAGCTGGTCGTCGAGGTCGCCAGGACGGGCCCGGACAGCACCGCCGACGAGCTCGGCCGCCGGCTCGCCGCGCTCCGCAGGCTCGGGGTGTCCACCGCGGTCGGCAGCTTCGGCGCGGGCGGCGGCTCGCTCGGCGCGCTCGCCCGGCTGCCGTTCGACACCCTCAGGCTCGACCGCAGCCTCGTCCAGGGGGTCGCCGACTCCGCGCTCGCGCGGGCGCTGGCCGGGCACGCCCTCCGGCTCGGCCGGGACCTCGGCCTGGTCACCGCCGCCGAGGGCGTCGACCACCCCCGGCAGGCCGCGGTGCTCCAGGAGCTGGGCTGCCGGCAGGCACAGGGCCCGGTCTTCGCCCCGCCGCTGGACGAGCCGCGGCTGCGCCGGGCGCTGGCCCGCCGGTCCTACCCGCTGCCGCGCCCGGTCGGGGCGTCCACGGGCCGCCGGTCGCACCTCGGACCGGACACCCGTACGAGTGGCCGCACCGAGCCGCCCGCAGCCCGGGTCGGGCACCACCACACCCCGTCCGACCTGCCGGAACGCCATGCCGTGGGCGGTCCGTCCGGGGGTCCGCATGGTGAGACCTCCGTCCCACCAGCTTGACACCCGCTGCCGCGGGGGAGGAAGGTCGGTGCCATGCGCACCCGAATTCTCGTACTTGGCGGGCGCGTCGGCTGAGTGGGCCCCGTGCTCCGCTCCAGACAGACCGACGCGCCACCCCTCGCATGCCCTGGGCACGAGGGGTTTTTTGTTGCACGCGAACTGTTCCACCCCTGCAAGACCACTGGCCCCAAGCGCCGCAAATCGGGACGATTGGGGCAGAGCCGGCTTACCGGCCCGACGCACGGCAGGACCCTCAGCTGCCCGGGCCGGCAGAACCCGAGAAGAGACAGGCAGATGACTGAGCACGCCGCATCCCCCCGCCGCGGGGACACCCCGGCAGCCCACGCTCCGGGTCAGCAGACCACCGTCGAGACGATGACCGGAGCGCAGTCGCTCATCCGCTCCCTCGAAGCCGTAGGCGCAGACACGGTCTTCGGCATCCCCGGCGGTGCGATCCTCCCCGCGTACGACCCGCTGATGGACTCCACCAAGGTGCGCCACATCCTGGTCCGCCACGAGCAGGGCGCCGGCCACGCCGCCACCGGCTACGCGCAGGCCACCGGCCGCGTCGGCGTCTGCATGGCCACCTCGGGCCCGGGCGCCACCAACCTGGTCACCCCGATCGCCGACGCCTACATGGACTCCGTGCCGATCGTCGCGATCACCGGCCAGGTCGCCTCCAAGGCGATCGGCACCGACGCCTTCCAGGAGGCGGACATCTGCGGCATCACCATGCCGATCACCAAGCACAACTTCCTGGTCACCGACCCGGCCGAGATCCCCCGGGTCATCGCCGAGGCCTTCCACATCGCCGCCACCGGCCGCCCCGGCCCGGTGCTCGTCGACGTCGCCAAGGACGCCCTGCAGGCCACCACCGTCTTCCGCTGGCCGATCGAGACCTCGCTGCCCGGCTACCGCCCGGTCACCAAGCCGCACGCCAAGCAGATCCGCGAGGCCGCGAAGATGCTGGTGAACGCCAAGCGGCCGGTCCTCTACGTCGGCGGCGGCGTGCTCAAGGCCCGGGCCAGCGCCGAGCTGCGCATCCTCGCCGAGCTGACCGGCGCCCCGGTCGTCACCACCCTGATGGCCATCGGCGTCTTCCCCGACAGCCACCCGCAGCACCTGGGCATGCCCGGCATGCACGGCTCCGTCCCGGCCGTCACCGCGCTGCAGAAGGCCGACCTGCTCTTCACCCTCGGCGCCCGGTTCGACGACCGCGTCACCGGCAGGCTGGACAGCTTCGCCCCCAACGCCAAGGTCGTCCACGCCGACATCGACCCCGCCGAGATCGGCAAGAACCGCCCGGCCGACGTGCCGATCGTCGGCGACGCCCGCGAGGTCATCGCCGACCTGATCGTCGCCGTCCAGGCCGAGTACGACGCCGGCCACAAGGGCGACTACGCGGACTGGTGGAGCAAGCTCGACGAGTGGAAGCGGACCTACCCGCTGGGCTACGAGCCCGCCCCCGCCGGCGAACTGTCGCCGCAGCAGGTCATCGAGCGGATCGGCCAGCTGGTCGGCTCGGACGCCATCTACGCCGCGGGCGTCGGCCAGCACCAGATGTGGGCCAGTCAGTTCATCCGCTTCGAGAAGCCGGCCACCTGGCTCAACTCCGGCGGCGCGGGCACCATGGGCTACGCCGTCCCCGCCGCGATGGGCGCCAAGGCCGGCAAGCCGGACACCGCGGTCTGGGCGATCGACGGCGACGGCTGCTTCCAGATGACCAATCAGGAGCTCGTCACCTGCGCCCTGAACAACATCCCGATCAAGGTCGCCGTCATCAACAACGGCTCCCTCGGCATGGTGCGCCAGTGGCAGACGCTGTTCTACAACCAGCGCTACTCCAACACCGTCCTGCACGCAGGCCCGGAGCACGACGGCAAGGAGCCGCCGGCCCAGGGCACCCGCATCCCGGACTTCGTCCTGCTCTCCGAGGCGATGGGCTGCGTGGGCCTGCGCTGCGAGCGCCCGGAGGACCTGGACGCCGTGATCAAGCAGGCGATGGAGATCAACGACCGCCCGGTCGTCATCGACTTCATCGTCCACCAGGACGCCATGGTCTGGCCGATGGTGGCCGCCGGCACCAGCAACGACGAGATCCAGTTCGCCAAGGGCGTCCGCCCCGACTTCGGCGACGACCTCGACTGACGGCCCCGACCTTCCGATAGAGAGTCCATGACCACCATGTCCAAGCACACCCTCTCCGTCCTGGTCGAGAACAAGCCCGGCGTCCTCGCCCGGATCGCCTCGCTGTTCTCCCGTCGGGGCTTCAACATCGACTCCCTCGCCGTCGGCCCGACCGAGCACCCGGACATCTCCCGGATGACCATCGTGGTCAACGTCGAGGACCTGCCGCTGGAGCAGGTGACCAAGCAGCTCAACAAGCTGGTCAACGTGATAAAGATCGTCGAGCTCGACCAGAGCCAGGCCGTCCAGCGCGAGCTGGTCCTGGTCAAGGTCCGCGCGGACGCCGAGTCCCGCTCGCAGATCGTCGAGATCGTCCAGCTCTTCCGCGCCAAGACGGTCGACGTCTCGCCGGACGCGGTGACCATCGAGGCCACCGGCAGCTCCGACAAGCTGGAGGCCATGCTCCGCATGCTGGAGCCGTACGGCATCAAGGAGCTCGTGCAGTCCGGCCTGGTGGCGATCGGGCGGGGCGCCCGCTCGATCACCGACCGCTCGCTGCGCGCCCTCGACCGCAGCGCGTAGCCAGGTCGTCTCACCCCCTGAAGCACCGCCCCGAAACCCCCGCCGGGTCACCTACGGTGGAGACCGCACCACCCGGCATCACCATCACTGCAAGGAGATGTGCCCCCGTGGCCGAGCTGTTCTACGAAGACGACGCCGACCTGTCCATCATCCAGGGCCGCAAGGTCGCGGTCATCGGCTACGGCAGCCAGGGCCACGCCCACGCGCTGTCCCTGCGCGACTCGGGCGTGGACGTCCGCGTCGGCCTGAAGGAGGGCTCCAAGTCCAAGGCCGTCGCCGAGGAGGCCGGCCTGCGCGTGGTCACCCCCGCCGAGGCCGCCGCCGAGGCCGACGTCATCATGATCCTGGTGCCGGACCCGATCCAGGCCGACGTCTACGAGGAGTCCATCGCGCCGAACCTGAAGGCGGGCGACGCCCTGTTCTTCGGCCACGGCCTGAACATCCGCTTCGGCTTCATCAAGCCCCCGGCGGACGTCGACGTCTGCATGGTCGCCCCGAAGGGCCCGGGCCACCTGGTCCGCCGCCAGTACGAGGAGGGCCGCGGCGTCCCGTGCATCGTGGCCGTCGAGCAGGACGCCACCGGCAACGGCTTCGCGCTGGCCCTGTCCTACGCCAAGGGCATCGGCGGCACCAAGGCGGGCGTCATCAAGACCACCTTCACCGAGGAGACCGAGACCGACCTGTTCGGTGAGCAGGCCGTCCTCTGCGGTGGCACCGCCGCCCTGGTCAAGGCCGGTTTCGAGACCCTGGTCGAGGCCGGCTACCAGCCGGAGATCGCCTACTTCGAGTGCCTGCACGAGCTGAAGCTCATCGTCGACCTGATGTACGAGGGCGGCCTGGAGAAGATGCGCTGGTCGGTCTCCGAGACCGCCGAGTGGGGCGACTACGTCACCGGCCCCCGCATCATCACCGCCGACACCAAGGCCGAGATGAAGAAGGTCCTCGAGGAGATCCAGGACGGCACCTTCGCCAACACCTGGATCGCCGAGTACAAGGCCGGCCTGCCGAAGTACAACGAGTACAAGAACGCCGACGCCGACCACCTGCTGGAGACCACCGGCAAGAAGCTGCGCAAGCTCATGAGCTGGGTCGACGAGGAGGCGTAAGCACCTCCCGGGGGTCATCCCCCTTGTACAACTCGGCTGTTCCCGTCCGGGTGATTTCTCCGGACGGGAGCAGCCCGCCCCAAAGCCCGCCGATACACTTCCGAGTGCGCGTCAGGCCCACAGCGTCGTGCGTCTAGCTACGCGGCATGCCACCTTCCCCCGCTGGTCACGCCACCCTCGTGCCGGGGCGAACCGGACAGTTAAGGACACACTGTCGTGAGCAAATCCGTAGTACTCATCGCCGAAGAGCTGTCGCCCGCCACCGTCGACGCCCTTGGCCCCGACTTCGAGATCCGCCACTGCAACGGCGCGGACCGCACCGAGCTGCTGACCGCCATCGCCGACGTGGACGCGATCCTCATCCGCTCCGCCACCAAGGTGGACGCCGAGGCCCTGGCCGCCGCCAAGAAGCTGAAGGTCGTCGCCCGCGCCGGCGTGGGCCTGGACAACGTGGACGTCTCCGCCGCCACCAAGGCCGGCGTGATGGTCGTCAACGCGCCGACGTCCAACATCGTCACCGCCGCCGAGCTCGCCTGCGGCCTGCTGATCTCCGTCGCCCGCAACATCGCGCCGGCCAACGCCGCGCTCAAGCAGGGCGAGTGGAAGCGCAACAAGTACACCGGCGTCGAGCTCTCCGAGAAGGTGCTCGGCGTGGTCGGCCTCGGCCGGATCGGCGTCCTGGTCGCGCAGCGCATGTCCGCCTTCGGCATGAAGATCGTCGCCTACGACCCCTACATCCAGGCCGCCCGCGCGGCCCAGATGGGCGTCAAGCTGGTCTCGCTGGAGGAGCTGCTGGAGGTCTCGGACTTCATCACCGTCCACCTCCCCAAGACCCCGGAGACCATCGGCCTGATCGGCGACGAGGCGCTGCACAAGGTCAAGCCGACCGTGCGCATCGTCAACGCGGCCCGCGGCGGCATCGTCGACGAGGCCGCGCTCGCCAGTGCCCTCAAGGACGGCCGGGTGGCCAGCGCCGGCCTGGACGTGTACGCCAAGGAGCCGTGCACCGACTCGCCGCTGTTCGCCTTCGACAACGTGGTCGCCACCCCGCACCTGGGCGCCTCCACCGACGAGGCCCAGGAGAAGGCCGGCATCGCCGTCGCCAGGTCGGTGCGCCTCGCGCTGGCCGGCGAGCTGGTGCCGGACGCGGTCAACGTCCAGGGCGGCGTGATCGCCGAGGACGTCCGCCCGGGCCTGCCGCTCGCCGAGAAGCTCGGCCGGATCTTCACCGCGCTGGCCGGCGAGGTCGCCGTCCGGCTCGACGTCGAGGTCCGCGGCGAGATCACCCAGCACGACGTCAAGGTGCTCGAACTCTCCGCGCTGAAGGGCGTGTTCGAGGACGTGGTGGACGAGACGGTGTCCTACGTCAACGCCCCGCTGTTCGCCCAGGAGCGCGGCGTCGAGGTCCGTCTGACCACCTCCAGCGAGAGCCCCGAGCACCGCAACGTCATCACCGTCCGCGGCACCCTCGCGAACGGCGAGGAGGTCGCCATCTCGGGCACCCTCTCCGGCCCGAAGCAGGTCCAGAAGATCGTCGGCGTGGACGGCTTCGACGTGGACGTGGCGCTCACCGACCACATGGCCTTCTTCACCTACGAGGACCGCCCCGGGGTGGTCGGCACCCTCGGCCGCATCCTCGGCGACGCCGGCATCAACATCGCGGGCATGCAGGTCGCCCGGGACGGCTCCGGCGCGCTCGCCTCGATCACCGTCGACAGCGAGATCTCGCAGGACGTGCTGAACGCCATCTCCGCCGAGATCGGCGCCAAGTTCGCCCGCGCGGTGAACCTCGGCTGAGCCTGCATCAAGGCCTGTGACCAGGGCCCGGACCGCTTCGGCGGTCCGGGCCCTGCTGCGTTCGGGGGACGCCGGAGGCCGGCCGGCCGGCGTCCGCGTCTCAGATACTAGGAAATCCAACTATTCGTGCAGACATCCTCGCTCCGGCGTCGTACCGTGAAAGGGCCATACGGTGAGCCACCCCTGCAAGCCCAGGGACGTGGCCCGTGTGCGCCCGTACGCGCACCGGCAGGCGACCCCTGCCCGGCGTACCCACCCTCCGCCATTCCTCGCGCCCTGCAGCAGGTGCGCACGCACCAAGGAGCCGGTATGCCCCACGCAGACCGCCACGCCCCCACCGCCCCCGACACCCGCGCCCCGCGCCGCCGCCGGCGCACCGAGCCCACCCCGCGCTTCGCGGCCGACGCCCTGCAGCGCGCCCTCGACCGCCGCGACAACGGCGGCGTGACGGGTCATCACCTGCACTGACGACCCCGCTGGGCCGAAAGACTGACGTACCGTCACCTGAACGAGTGCACAGTCGACCCCCACGAGGGAAAGGGCTCGCCCACCCCGGCGCGATGATCCTAATTTGGGGCGTCCGGGAGGGTGATCGACGTCCGCGCGGTGCGGGCGGCCGCAGGATCAGGCCACCCCTGCCGGGGAGACCGCTCCCGTGCGTACGCCCGCAGTCCTCGCGCTCGCCCTCGTCACCTTCGCCGCCCCCGCAGCCTGGGCAGAACCGGCCGCCGGCCGCGCCCCGGCCCCGCCGGGCGCACCCGTCACCGTCCTGCTGGAGCTCGACACCGAGGCGGCCGCGCCCGCCTGGCAGCGGGCCGCCGCCGACGCCCGGCGGCAGCGGCGCTCCCCGGAGGCCGTCCGGGCCGCCGCGGCCGCGGCCGGTGCCGAGCAGCGGGCCCGCGCCGCCGGGGCCGCCGACCGGCTGGCCGGGAGCGTCCGCGCCGCCGCCCCCGGCGCCCGGGTGGTCTACCGCACCCAGACCCTGCTGAGCGGCCTCGCCGTCAGCGTGCCCCCGCGCGCGGTGCCGCGGCTGGCCGCCCTGCCGGGCGTCCGGGCCGTCCACCGGATCGCCCTCAAGCACCGCGACAACGGCCACTCGGTGCCGCTCACCGGCGCGCCCGAGGTGTGGTCCGGGCCGAGCGGCAACACCGGCACCGGCGTGCGGATCGGCGTCGTCGACTCCGGCATCGACTACACCCACGCCGACTTCGGCGGCCCCGGCACCCCGGAGGCCTTCGCCGCCGTCGACGGCGCGAAGGCCGCACCGGCCGGGCTGTTCCCCAACGCCAAGGTCACCGGCGGCCGGGACCTCGTCGGCGACGACTACAACCCGGACCCGTCCTCCGCGCACTACCAGCCCGTCCCGCACCCGGACGCCAACCCGATCGACTGCGCGCTCAACGGCCACGGCACCCACGTCGCCGGCACCGCCGCCGGCCTCGGCGTCACCCGCGACGGCAAGCCCTACCCCGGCCCCTACCGGCCCGGCCTCGACCCGGCCGGCTTCCTGGTCGCCCCCGGGGCCGCCCCGGGCGCCACCCTCTGGGCGATCCGCGTCTTCGGCTGCGACGGCTCCACCGACCAGCTCGCGAACGCCCTCGACCTCGCCGCCGACCCGGACGGCGACGGCGACCTCACCGACCGCCTCGACGTGGTCAACCTCTCCCTCGGCAGCGGCTTCGGCAGCCCCGACGACGCCGACTCGCTCGCCGCCGACAAGCTGTCCGCCCTGGGCACCGTGGTGGTCGCCTCGGCCGGCAACGAGGGCGACGTGTACGGGATCGGCGGCAGCCCCGGCACCGCCGCCCGGGTGGTCGCCGTCGCCGCCTCCGTCGACCCGCACGGCGACGCCGACGGCATCCGGGTGCTCGCCCCCGAGGCGCTCGCCGGGGTCGTCCCCGGCCACTGGAGCGCCGAGTACACCGGCTGGTCCACCCAGGACGTCGTCGCCGACCTCGCCCTGCCCGCCGACCAGGCCGACGGCTGCACCGCCTTCGGCGCCGCCGACGCCGCCCGCCTCAAGGGCCGCATCGCCCTCCTCGACTGGAAGAGCCGGGACTCCGACCGGGCCTGCGGCTCCGCCGCGCGCGCCGACCACGCCGCGGACGCCGGCGCGGTGGGCGCCGTGTTCGCCGCCGACGGCGACGCCCTCGCCGAGATCGCCGGCAACGACCGCATCCCCGCCGTCCTGCTCGCCCGCACCGACGCCGAACCGCTCACCGCGGCGGCCGCCGCCGGCCCCGTCCGCGTCCGGCTGGCCGGCCCCGGCAACACCCTGCACGGCGCCGTCTCCCAGGACCTCCCGCAGCGCACCGACACCCTGACCGCCTTCAGCTCCCGCGGCATCGGCGTGCCCGGCCTGGTCAAGCCGGACGTCGCCGCCCCCGGCGAGACCGTCTGGTCCGCCAAGGCCGGCAGCGGCAGCGGCGGCATGCGCGAGGACGGCACCTCGATGGCCGCCCCGCACGTCGCCGGCCTCGCCGCGCTCGTCCGGGCCGCGCACCCCGACTGGCCGGTCGCCGACGTCAAGGCCGCGCTGATGAACACCTCCGTCGACACCCGGTACGGCGCCGACCCGGACAGCCCGGTGTACGGCCCCGAACGCACCGGCGCCGGCCGGGCCCGGGTCGACGCCGCCGTCGCCACCCCCGCCGTCGCCTACGCCGCCGGCGAGGGCGCGGTGGAGGGCGCCGTCGGGCTCTCCTTCGGACCGGTCGCCGTCACCGGCCCGACCGCCCTGGAACGCCAGGTGGAGATCCGCAACCACGGCGACGGCCCGGTCGACTACACCACCGGCTACGCCCCGGCCACCGAGCTGCCCGGCGCCTCCTTCGGCATCACGCCCTCCCGGGTCACCGTGGAGCCGGGCGGCACCGCCCGGGTCACCGTCACCCTCCGGGTGCCCGGCAGCCTCGGCCGCACCCCCGACCCGACGCTCGCCCTCACCCAGGCCGGGCACGCCCGCAGCTACCGCGGGGAGCTCTCCGGCCGGCTGCTGCTGACCCCGGCCGACACCGCGCTGCCGCAGCTGCGGGTGCCGCTGTTCGCCGCACCGCGGGCCGCCTCCGACCTCACGGCGGGCCCCCTGCTCGCCTCCGGGCGGGCGACCGGCAGCCTGCTCGCCCTGGCCGGATCCGGTGCCCCGACCTCCGGCGGCGCCGGCCTGCTCAGCGCCTTCGTCCACGGCGGCGAGGCGGCCCGCTGGCCGGACTGCGCCACCGCCGGCGAGCAGGACGACATCTGCGTGGAACGCCCCGGCGAGCGCACCGCCAACCTGCGCTACGCCGGCGCGGCCAGCGACGCCCCCGCGCACGGCGACCCGATCGCCGAGGGCACCCTCTACCTGGCCGCCGCACTGTGGGAGCCCGCCGCGAGCCCGGTCGGCCTGTTCGGCGTCCGCGCCTCGCTGGACACCGACGGGGACGGCCGCACCGACGCGATCGTCGCCGCCCACCGGCTGCGCGGCAGCGACGTCCTGGTGGCCCGCACCACGGACGCCCGCACCGGCAAGGAGCTCGACGTCCAGCCGCTGAACGCGCGCTGGGGGGACACCGACACCGGCCTGCTGGACGGCGACGCCGTGGTGCTGCCCGTCCGGCTCTCCGCGCTGCCGGGCCTGCGCCCGGGCGCGAGCACCGTCCGCTACGCGCTGTGGACGGGCCAGGTCGTGCCGGGCACGCCGACCGAACAGGACGTGCTGGGCTCGATCGGCCTCACCGGCGGGCGGCCGACCCTGTCGCTGGACGTCCTGCACCCGGCGCTGGACATCAGGGACGGGGTGAACGGGCCGGCCGCCGTCGCGGTCGCCGAGCGGCCCGGCAGCGTCCTCCAGGTCACCCGGGCGGCCGCCGGCGCCAGGCTGCTACTGCTCCACCACCTCAACCCGGACGGGCGCCGGGCCGAGGTCGTCACTCTTGGCTGAGCCGGCCGCGGGGCCCTCGCCCCGCCCGGTCAGCACCAGCTTGGACAGCACGTAGGTGATCGGGATCGCGACCACTGCCGCCAGCAGCGGCGCGATCCGGTCGTCCACCCGGGCCCACTCCACCAGCGCGAACACGCCGCCGCTCTGCACCAGGTAGTTGGTGATGTTCGGCAGCGGGAACAGCAGGAACTTCCGCCAGGTCGGCCGGGTCCGGTAGGTGAAGTAGGTGTTCATGAAGAACGACCCGACCATGCTCAGGAAGAACGCCGCGCTGAACGCGGCGAAGTACGGCAGGTACGGGTGGATCACCAGGTACAGCAGGTAGAACGTCGCCGTGTTGACGACACCGACGAGGCCGAACCTGACGACCTGCCACAACTGCGGCCTCATACTGCCTCTCCTGTGCGGTGGCTCTCCGCGCGGAACGCGGCCCGCGGCACGTTGGTCTCCTTGACGAGGAAGTGCGGCCGGCGCTTGGTCTCGTAGTAGATCCGGCCGATGTACTCGCCGATCAGTCCGAGCATCACCATCTGCAGGCCGCCCAGGCCCACGATCGCCACGATCAGCGTGACGTAGCCGGGGGAGTCGACGCCGTCGACCAGGGCCACCCCGGTGATCCAGGCCGCGTACAGCGCGGCCACGCCTACCAGGGCGAGGCCCAGGTAGATGGCGATCCGCAGCGGCCGGTTGTTGAACGAGATCAGCCCGTCCATGCCGTAGTTGAGCAGGGCGCCGAAGTGCCACTTGGTCTCGCCGGCCTCGCGGGCGACGTTCTGGTAGTCGAAGGTGACGGTGTCGAAGCCGATCCAGGAGAACAGGCCCTTGGAGAACCGGTTGTACTCCGGCAGCGACAGCAGCGCGTCCACCGCGGCCCGCGACAGCAGGCGGAAGTCGCCGACCCCGTCCTGGAGTTCGACGTCCACCCAGCGGTTGACCATCCGGTAGTAGAGCCGGCTGACCGCGGTGCGCACCGGCCGGTCGCCCTCGCGGGTGCGGCGTGCGATGACCTGGTCGTGGCCCCGGTCGTACAGCTCCAGCATCCGCTCGACGAGCTCCGGCGGGTGCTGCAGGTCGGCGTCCATCAGCACCACGGCGTCGCCGGTGGCCTCCCGCAGGCCGGCCAGCATGCCGGCCTCCTTGCCGAAGTTCCGGCTGAAGGAGACGTACCGGGTGGTGTCCGGGTACTCGGCAGCGATCTTGCGCAGCCGCTCCAGGGTGCCGTCCGCGCTGCCGTCGTCGACGTAGCAGAGCTCGTACTCGACCGGCAGGGCGTCCAGGCTCCCGCGGATCGCGGTGTCGAAGAGCTCGATCACCGCTTCCTCGTTGAAACAGGGCACCACCACGGACAGTCGCACCAGGTCACCTCCGGCCATTGACGCAGTCGGTGGCCGAAAGCACTGCCCCCTCGCCCTGCCTGTCTGATTTCACACAGATGGTACCGGGCCGCCGTCGGCCGTCCGCCCGCCGCGGCCCCGCAGCCGCGTGAGCAGCGCCACGCCCAGCAGTACCGCCGCGGCCGCGCCGCTCGCCGCGAGACCCGGCAGCAGGCCCGGCGGGCGGTAGCCGCAGGAGACCTCCGAGGCGCCGGCGCCCAGGTCGACGCCCATCATGCCGAGCACCGACCGGGGAGCCGCGGCCGGGCGGCCGTCCACCGAGCACCGCCAGCCGTCCACCGCCGGTACCGAGATCAGCGCGGTGCCGGTGGAGCCCGCCGGGAGCTCGGCGGTCAGGGTGTGGCCGCCCGTGGTGACCCTCGTCGCGCCGTGCAGCCCGCGCAGCGCCGAGTCCAGGGCGGAGCGGTCCAGGCAGCCCAGCGGCAGCCCGGGGATCTCCGCCTTCGCCGAGGCGCGCAGCTGCACGGTGAGCCGCCCGTCGGCCGGCACCGGGCCGAGCTCGCGGATCGGCATCGCCGTCATCGGCTGCCGGCCCCAGCTGGTGTACGAGCCGCTCGGGCCGGTCACCGTGCCGCCCAGCCAGGGCGCGTACAGGAAGGCGGTGCGCCCGGGGGTGCAGGCGGCGGTGAAGGTCGTCCAGGCGCGGCCCTTCGGCGTGGCCGGGACCTTCCAGCCGCCGTCGGCCGAGCGCACCGGCCGCGGCCCGGCCGTCCACTCCGGCTCGGGGGTCTCGTAGACCCTCGCGCCGAGCAGGGACTCCTGGCGGCTCCACACCGAGCGGGTGTCCGGGGCCGCCGCCGGGTGCACGGTGACCAGCGGCGCGGCCGGGGCGTGCTTCACCGCGAAGCCGCCGGGCCGGCCGGTGGAGTCCAGCCGGGTGGTGACGCCGAAGAGCGCCTGCCCCACCGGGTCGGCCGGGCTGAGGGTGTGCCGGCCCTGGATGTACCAGCCCGCGCCGAGGCCCTGCAGCATCTCGGCGGTGACCGCCGGCAGGTAGCTGCTGTAGTACGAGCCGCCCTGGCCGCCGAGCAGCAGCGGGTCGTTGTTGGCGAACTCGTGCGGGCCCGGATCGGTACGGCTGTGCGGCCAGTCGTCGGCCTCGCGCAGCGCGTCCCGGGCGGCCAGCGACTCGGCGGAGACCGTGGTGCGCGGCTGGTAGAACGGCAGCCGGTCGCGGATCCCGGTCACCGCATGAGCGGTGTGCGCGGCCCCGGCGAAGACAGCGAGGACCAGCACCGCGCCGGCGTACCGGCGCACGAGCGGGCGCGCACGCCACCGGGCGAGCGCCAGCAGTGCACCCAGCACCAGGGCGCCGCCGGCCCCCACCTCGATCCAGGTCGACCAGCGCACCGAGCTCTGCCCGTGCCCGGCCAGCGCGAGCAGCGCCACCAGCCCGGCGCCGCCCAGCAGCGCGGGCACGTCAGGGCGGCGCGCCAGCGAGGCCCAGGCGGCCATCACCAGCAGACCGCTCAGCACGAACGAGGCCCGGTACGGGCTGCCGTTGGGGATCGCCAGGCCGTGCCACAGCAGGATCGTCGGCTCCCACACGAAGCTCGCCCCGACCGCCACCAGCAGCACGTACCAGCCGATCCGCTCCGCCGGGCGGACCCGGCGGTGGAACGGCAGCGCCGCGACCAGCAGCAGCGCGAGCATGCCGACGAAGACGTTCGGCACCGAGTGGTCCGAGCGGCCGCCCGGCAGCAGCTGCGCCAGGTAGTCGGTGAGGCCGGGCGCGCCCTCGTAGGTCGCGAGCGGCGCCGGCTGCGAGGCCTTGCTGGCCTTCAGCGAGACGGTCATCGCCGGTGCCGCCAGCAGCACGCCGACGGTGAACATGCCTGCGGCCCGGCCGGCCGTCCGCAGCCGCGCCCGCCGCGAGCCGTCGGCCAGGGCGAGGCGCAGCAGCAGCACCAGGCCGGAGGCGACGGTTGCCATCGCCGCGGTGTAGAAGTTGCCCGCCCAGGCGGCCGCGACCAGCAGCGTGCCGAGCACCCAGCGGCGCTCCCGCAGGCACCAGTCGCAGGCCAGGCCGATCGCCGGCAGCGAGACCAGGCCCCACATCCACATCGGGTCCGGCGATCCGTCGTTCAGCACCCAGGCGCACAGCCCGTAGCCGACCGCGAGCAGCGCGCGCGGCCACGGGCTGCCCGGCACCAGCCGGCCCAGCAGCACCGTCATCGTGGCGGAGCCGAGGCCGATGCTCAGCAGCGTGACGAGGAACACGGGGAAACCGACCGCGTCCCGCGGGAAGAGCCCGACCAGCCAGGAGAACGGGTTCATCAGATAGGTGACGAAGTCCCCCAGGAAGGGGGCGCCGTAGCCGCTGTTCCAGTTGAACAGCAGGTCACCGGTGGACTCGCCGTGCATCAGGTCCCACAGGTGGGCGTGGAACGGCACGAACTGGTTGCCCAGGTCGTTCACCGCCCGCGACCGCCCGCCGAAGGGATAGGTCCCGCGCAGGGCCGTGGCCAGGCAGAACGCGCCCATCGCCAGCACCGCCGCCAGCAGGGCGGCCTGCGCCTCGCGGCCGCGGGTGCGGCGGGGCAGCGGCGGCGCCTCCTCCTCCGCCTCGCGGACTCGCGGGCGGGCCGGGGCCGATCGCTGGCTCACTGCGCGGTGCTCCTGCCTGGCCCTGGCGGGCCGAAGGGGTCGTACGGGACCGGCCGGCGGGCACGCGGCGGCCGACGCGGGTGCGGGGGATGCGGACCGAGCATATGCAACGCCCGGACCGCCCGATCACGGCCCGCACGGGCACGCGGGCGGTCACCCTCGAGCGCGACCGTGCTCCCCACGGGGCACCCGACTGCGTTGACGGCGCGCCTAGCCGGCCTGGTTCCAGGCGCCGAAGGGGGCGCCGGGCACCGGTTGGCGGGCGGTGTACAGGTGGCCGTCGCAGCCGAGCGCCGCGGCGACCAGCCGGCCGTCGGAGTCGGCCGCCAGTGCGGGGGTGTGGGAGAGCAGCGGGCCGTCGTGCTGCCAGTCGCGGCCCTCGGCGCGCAGCGCCGTCCGCCCCCGGTCGTCGCGCACGGCCAGCGCCCCGGCGGTGGCGGCGATCCGTCCGAAGCCGCCCGGCGGGGCCGACTCGGAGACCACCCGCCAGGCCTCGGAGCCGGGCGCGCGCTCGGCGGTCAGCACCCGGGCGCTCTTCGGCTCGCGGAAGCGCACCCGCAGCGCGCCCTCCTCGCCGAGCTCGGCGGTGACCGGCCCGGCCGGCACCGGCAGCCCGGTGGGCGGCGCGGGGCGAAGCGGGCCGCCCGGGACGTCGGAGGCCCAGTGCACGACGGTGCGCGCGCCGGGCGCGAAGACGTGGGTGTTGCCGAGCCCGTCGACGACGGCGCCCAGGCCGTCCTGGACGCCTCCGCCGGCCGCCGGAGGCAGGGCCAGCGCCGTCCAGGGGCCGTCCGTGGTGCGGACGGCGACCGAGCCGCCCCAGGTGCGGGCGGCGACCTGCACGGTGCCGTCGGGCAGGGCCGCGCCGATGGGGTAGCCGAACTCCATGGAGCGCACCGGGTCGGGGCCGTCCGGTGCGCCGAGGCTCTCCCAGGGGCCGAACGCGTCCGGACCGGTCTGCACGCAGGTGACCACCTCGCGGCGGTGCTCGGCGGCCGCGTACCGCAGTACGGTGCGCACCCCGAGCAGCCGTATCCGCCCGTCGGCCTGCCGGACGGCCTGCAGCTGGCCCTCCAGGCCGCTGCCGGCGATCCGGCGCGGGCCGGCCCAGCCGTGTTCGGACTGCACCCAGTGCACCGCGGAGCCGTTCAGCAGGCCGAAGGCGGCCAGTCGGCCGTCGGCCAGCGGCTGCAGCCAGGCGCCGCTTCCGGGGGCGCGGTAACGGGTGGACTGCGCCCACCCGTTGCGCAGTGCGCCGGCCCCGACCTTGCGGTCGCCGCAGCCGGCCGGGTCGCCGCAGCGGCGGTTGTCGGCCCAGCCGTAGCTGTTCAGCGCGAGGACCTTGCGGCCGACCGCGGCCTGGTCGAGGTTGTGCGGCAGCGCGGCGTTGACGTAGCCGAGGTAGTGCTCCACGGTGCCGTTCCTGGCCCGGTCGCCCGCCCAGTGCCGGGCGAGGGCGGCCTGCGCGAAGTACGCGGAGTAGGTGTGGTCCTGGTGGTCCAGGTACACGTGGCCGCTGCGCGGGTCCTTGGGGGGCTTGGGGGAGTGGTCCGGGTTGGGGTCGAGGGTGCGCACCACCGTGGGCCGGAAGTGGTCGAGGACGGCGTGCAGGGTGGCGATCAGCTGCTCGCGGCTGTAGCCGGCGCCCGGCGGGAGGCCGCTGCGCACCGGCGGCAGGGTGTCGAGGGAGTCGGTCTCGCCGAGCCACAGGCCGCGCAGGCTCTCCGCACGGGGGAGGCTGACCGACCGGGCCTCCACCAGGGCGAGCAGGATCAGCTGGACCTGCGGGGCGGCCCGCAGCGTGTGCTGCTCGACCAGGCGGCCGTCCAGGTAGCTGACCAGCGACGTGTCCCACGGGCTGTTCTCGTCGCCGGTGGTGAGCAGGGCGAGGGCGGCGGTCAGTCCGTTGATCCGGGCCCGGGTGTACGCGGGCCGGTCGGCCCGGGCGACCCGGCCGAGCTCGGAGTGCAGGACGTTGCGGCCGTCGGACTCGCCGTCGGTGAGGCAGACCGTGACACAGGCGGCGCCGGAGGCGAGCGCATGGTCGAGGTCCGGATTCATGAAGTAGAGATTGTCGTCCGGATGCGCGATGACGTGCACGAACGACTGTGTGATGCTGTGATTGGCGATGCCGGTCACCCGCGTCGGCCCGTCCGGTTCCGGATCGGGCGTGCGGTCCTCGCGAACCCCCAGCCAGACACCGCAGCCGGCCGCGGGCAGCGCCAGCGCCCCACCGGTCAGCCAGAGCGCGCGGCGTCTGCTGATCGGACCCCCCATAGTGCAGTCCCCCGTGAATTCCCCGTGCAGATCTGTCGGATTTTAACGGAGCAGTCCGGTACGTCTTCGGGGCCCCCATTGCGTCCGCCGTATCCGCGAATGTCCGGATACTGGACAGAAGGTGTCAGTGGCTGGGACGCGGAGTAGGGTCCTTAACATGTCTCGCAGCCTTCGTCTTGCAGTGATCCCCGGTGACGGCATCGGCCAGGAAGTGGTGGCCGAGGGCCTCAAGGTGCTCGGCGCCGCCCTGCCCGCCGACGTGAAGCTGGAGACCACCGAGTACGACCTCGGTGCCCGGCTCTACCACCGCACCGGCGAGACCCTGCCGGACGCCGTGCTGGAGGAGCTCAAGGACCGCGACGCGATCCTGCTCGGTGCCATCGGCGACCCCAGCGTCCCCTCCGGCGTGCTGGAGCGCGGCCTGCTGCTCAAGCTCCGCTTCGCCTTCGACCACCACATCAACCTCCGCCCGGGCAAGCTCTTCCCCGGCGTGAAGTCCCCGCTGGGCGGCGACCCGCAGATCGACTTCGTCGTCGTCCGCGAGGGCACCGAGGGCCCGTACGTCGGCAACGGCGGCACCCTGCGGGCCGGCACGGAGCAGGAGGTGGCCACCGAGGTCAGCCTCAACACCGCCTTCGGCATCGAGCGGGTCGTCCGCGACGCCTACCGCCGCGCCCAGGCCCGCCCGCGCAAGAAGCTCACCCTCGTCCACAAGAACAACGTGCTGGTCCACGCCGGCCACCTGTGGACGCGGATCTTCCAGGAGGTCGGCCGGGAGTTCCCCGAGGTCACCACCGACTACCTGCACGTCGACGCGGCGACGATCTTCTTCGTCACCCAGCCCGAGCGCTTCGACGTGATCGTCACCGACAACCTGTTCGGCGACATCCTGACCGACCTCGCCGCGGCCGTCACCGGCGGCATCGGCCTGGCCGCGTCCGGCAACATCAACCCCACCGGCGCCTTCCCGTCGATGTTCGAGCCCGTCCACGGCTCCGCCCCCGACATCGCCGGCCAGGGCAAGGCCGACCCGACCGCCACCGTGCTGTCCGTCGCCATGCTGCTGGAGCACCTCGGCTACACCGCCGAGGCCGCGAAGGTCGAGGCCGCCGTCGCGGCCGACCTCGCCGAGCGCACCGGCCCCCGCTCCACCTCCGAGGTCGGCGACGCGCTCGCCGCCCGAGTATCCGGCTGACGGGCCGGGAACAGCGCCGTTCCGGCCCGAAGGGCCCGGAACCGCACAGCACAGCAGCCGACCGGCTGTTCGGCACGGCCCTCTGGATGCGAGTATCGACAGTGGGCCGTGCCGTCGTGCGTTCTCTCACCGGCGGAGGCGGCCCGGACCAACCCCACGGTGAAGGACAGACAGTCATGAGTACGCCCACCCAGGCGCCCATCACGTTCGAGCTCAAGCCCTCCGCGCACCCGCTGTCCGACGCGGAGCGCCAGGCCCGGCTGGCCAACCCCGGCTTCGGCCGGATCTTCACCGACCACATGGTCACCATCCGGTGGACGGAGGGCCTGGGCTGGCACGACGCCCAGCTGACCCCGTACGCGCCGCTGGAGATCGACCCGGCCAACATGACGCTGCACTACGGCCAGTCGATCTTCGAGGGCCTCAAGGCGTACCGCCAGGCCGACGGCTCCATCGCCACCTTCCGCCCCGAGGCCAACGCCGCCCGCTTCCAGGCCTCCGCCCGCCGCCTCGCCATGCCCGAGCTGCCGGTCGAGACCTTCGTCGAGGCCGTCGAACTGCTCGTCCAGCAGGAGCAGGCCTGGGTGCCGAACGAGGCCGAGCAGAGCCTCTACCTGCGGCCCTTCATGTTCGCCACCGAGGTCGGCCTGGGCGTCCGCCCGGCCAACTCCTACCTCTTCATGATCATCGCCTCGCCGGCCGGCGCCTACTTCCCCGGCGGCATCAAGCCGGTCTCCGTCTGGCTCTCCGAGGAGTACGTCCGGGCCGCGCCGGGCGGCACCGGCGCCGCCAAGTGCGCCGGCAACTACGCCGCCTCGCTGATCGCCCAGGCCCAGGCCGCCGAGAAGGGCTGCGACCAGGTCGTCTGGCTCGACGCCGCCGAGCACCGGTGGATCGAGGAGATGGGCGGCATGAACCTGTACTTCGTCTTCGGCGCGGGCAAGGACGCGAAGATCGTCACCCCCGAGCTCTCCGGCGCCCTCCTCCCCGGCATCACCCGGGACTCGCTGCTGCAGCTCGCCTCGGACCTCGGCTACGCCGTCGAGGAGCGCCGGATCTCCACCGACGAGTGGAAGCAGGGCAACGCCGACGGCACCCTCACCGAGGTGTTCGCCTGCGGCACCGCCGCCGTCATCACGCCGGTCGGCTCGGTGAAGTCCGCCCGCGGCGACTGGACGGTCGGCAAGGGCGAGCCCGGCCCCACCACCATGGAGCTCCGCAAGGCCCTCCTCGCCATCCAGGGCGGCCAGGCCCCCGACACCCACAACTGGCTCCACAGGATCGTCTGATCCCTCGCGAGCGGTGAACCGCAAGGGGTGCCCCCGCGCGCCCCTTGTGGTTCACCCCTCCCCGCCGCCGACAGGCGCGTCTCGGCATGCGGATGGTGCGGGCCGGATGGCGGATGGTGTGCAAGACTGCGAGCGTGTCCTCGCTTTCGCTGATCATTAGCAGCAGGCGCGCCGGTCCGCAGTGACCGCCCCGCACCACCCCGTTGCGGAGCGACCACGAGCGTCCAGACCCGCGCGCAGACCTCTCGCACCCGCGAGGGGTCTTTTGTTTTGCCCCGGACCGGCCGAACCCCCACAAGGGGTTCGGAGACACCGGGCGGCGCGCGGGATGCTGGACAGTGGAGCCGGACCCATCACCGGCAACAGCAGTGCACTCCACCGAACGGAGAACCCAGGGCCATGACCGAGGCCAGCAGCCACCCGAACGACAGCTTTCACGTCTTCGACACCACGCTGCGCGACGGCGCCCAGCGCGAGGGCATCAACCTCACCGTCGCGGACAAGCTGACCATTGCCCGGCACCTGGACGAGTTCGGCGTCGGCTTCATCGAGGGCGGCTGGCCGGGCGCCAACCCCCGCGACACCGAGTTCTTCGCCCGGGCGGCAGCGGAACTCGACCTCCAGAACGCCCAGTTGGTCGCCTTCGGCGCCACCCGCCGGGCCGGCGGCAAGGCCGCCGACGACCCCCAGCTGGCCGCCCTGGTGAACTCCGGTGCCCCGGTCGTCACCCTGGTCGCCAAGTCCCACGACCGCCACGTGGAACTGGCCCTGCGCACCACGCTGGACGAGAACCTGGAGATGGTCCGCGACAGCGTCGAGTACCTCCGCTCGCAGGGCCGCCGGGTGTTCATCGACTGCGAGCACTTCTTCGACGGCTACAAGGCCAACCCGGAGTACGCCCTGGCGGTCGTCGCCACCGCCCACCGGGCCGGCGCCGACGTGGTGGTGCTCTGCGACACCAACGGCGGCATGCTGCCCGGCGGGGTGCGCGAGGTCGTCGCCGAGGTGCTCGCGAGGACCGGCGCGCGGCTCGGCATCCACGCCCAGGACGACACCGGCTGCGCGGTCGCCAACACGCTGGCCGCGGTGGACGCCGGCGCCACCCACGTGCAGTGCACCGCGAACGGCTACGGCGAGCGGGTCGGCAACGCCAACCTCTTCCCGGTGGTCGGCGCGCTGGAGATCAAGTACGACCGCCGGGTGCTCCCCGAGGGCCGGCTCGCCGAGATGACCCGGATCTCGCACGCCATCGCCGAGGTCGTCAACCTCGCGCCCTCCACCCACCAGCCGTACGTGGGCTTCTCCGCCTTCGCGCACAAGGCCGGCCTGCACGCCTCCGCCATCAAGGTCGACCCGGACCTGTACCAGCACATCGACCCCGAGCTGGTCGGCAACACCATGCGGATGCTGGTCTCGGACATGGCCGGCCGCGCCTCCGTGGAGCTCAAGGGCAAGGAGCTCGGCTACGACCTCTCCGCCGACCGCGACCTGGTCGGCCGGGTCGTCGCCAAGGTCAAGGAGCAGGAGAACCTGGGCTACACCTACGAGGCCGCGGACGCCTCCTTCGAGCTGCTGCTGCGCGACGAGGTGCGCGGCCGCCGCGAGCGGTTCTTCGCCCTGGAGTCCTGGCGGACCATCAGCGAGCAGCGCGCGGACGGCGCTTCGGGCAACGAGGCCACCGTCAAGCTGTGGGCCAAGGGTGAGCGCCGGATCGCGACCGGCGAGGGCAACGGCCCGGTCGACGCGCTGGACCGGGCGCTGCGCACCGCACTGGAGCGGATCTACCCGCAGCTGGCCAAGCTGGAACTGGTGGACTACAAGGTCCGCATCCTGGAGGGCCAGCACGGCACCGGCTCCAAGACCCGGGTGCTGGTGGAGTCCGGGGACGGCGTGGCCACCTGGTCGACCGTCGGCGTGGCGGACAACGTCATCGCGGCCTCCTGGCGGGCCCTGGAGGACGCGTACACCTACGGGCTGCTGCGGGCCGGCCTGGAGCCCGACGAGACCGACTGAGTGCCCGTACGGACGCCGGAGGGGGCGCGGAAACTCCGCGCCCCCTCCGGCATGTCCGGCCCGGCCCGTCGTGCTCTACCGGAGCCGGGCGAGGAGGGCGTGCTCGACGAGGGTGATGAGGGCGCTCTTGGCGCTGTCCCTGCGTCGGGCGTCGAGGGTGACGATGGGGGTGTCGGGGCCGAGTTGGAGGGCTTCGCGGACCTCGTCGGCGGTGTGCGGCTGGTGGCCGTCGAAGCCGTTGAGGGCGACGACGAAGGGCAGGCCCGAGTTCTCGAAGTAGTCGAGGGCGGGGAAGCAGTCGGCGAGGCGGCGGGTGTCGACGAGGACGACGGCGCCGATGGCGCCGCGGACGAGGTCGTCCCACATGAACCAGAAGCGGTCCTGGCCGGGGGTGCCGAAGAGGTAGAGGATCAGGTCTTCGTCGAGGGTGATGCGGCCGAAGTCCATGGCGACGGTGGTCGTCGTCTTGCCCGCGGTGTGGGTGAGGTCGTCGATGCCGGCGCTGGCGCTGGTCATGACGGCTTCGGTGCGCAGCGGGTTGATCTCGGAGACGGCGCCGACGAGGGTGGTCTTGCCGACTCCGAAGCCGCCGGCGACGACGATCTTCGCGGAGGTGGTGGCGCGGCTGGGGGCGGCCGCGTTAGAGCTTGCGAAGTCCACTGAGGACCCTTTCGAGCAGCGTGACGTCGGGCTGGTTGCCGGATTCGCCGCCGGCAGCGGGCTGGTGGATCGTGACCAGGCCGGCCTCGGCCAGGTCGGCGACGAGGATACGGGCGACACCCAGGGGGAGGCCGAGCAGCGCCGACACCTCGGCGACGGACTTGACGTCCGTGCAGAGGGTGCAGATCCGCTGGTGCTCGGGCAGCAGGGTGGCCAGGCGGCCCGGGTCGACACTGGCCGAGACGAGCGCCTCGATCGCCAGCTCGTAGCGAGGCCGGGTGCGGCCACCGGTCATCGCGAACGGCCGGATCAGGGGACCGGAGTCCGGGTCCTCCTCCTCCAGCTCCTCGACGTGGCCGGGCTCCTGGGGTGCCTGTTCAGGGAACGGCTCGGGACCGGGGTAGTCCTGGTACCCGGCCTCCTGCCCGTAGTGCCCCTGCTGGGCGCCGCCGTAGGGCTGGGGATCGCCGTAGGGCTGGGTGAAGTACTGCTGGCCCGCGGGCGCGGCGTACTGCTGCTGGTACGGCTGTCCGTGGCCGACGCCGGGGGCTCCGAACGCGTCGTGGCCGGTACCGGGGTACGGGACGCCGTACTGACCGCTGCGGTCGTCTGGCGGTGTCACGGTTCCTCTCCTCACAGGGTGCGGCGGTGCGGTGCTGGCCCGGACACGGGGGTGTCCGGGCCCGTGGTGCGAAGGCCGTACAACGCCCGAACCCGAGTCCGCCGGCGGGTGCCGGAGGACTCGGGGACGGGCAATGAGGTCTTTCGAATACCAGGACGGTATCCGACGAACCGTCAGTGCAGCAGGCTGCCCTGGAGTTCTGCCCGGAGGGCGGGGGTGAGGACGGCGCCTGCGCGGTCGACGAGGAGTGCCATCTCGTAGCCGACGAGGCCGATGTCGGAGTCGGGCGAGGCGAGGACGGCGAGGGCGGAGCCGTCGCTGATCGCCATGAGGAAGAGGAAGCCGCGCTCCATCTCGACGACGGTCTGGTTGACGTCGCCGCCCTCGAAGATCCGGCTGGCGCCGGAGGTCAGCGAGGTGAGGCCGGAGGCGACGGCGGCGAGCTGGTCGGCGCGGTCCCGGGGGAAGCCTTCGGACATGCACAGCAGGAGACCGTCGGCGGAGACCACCACCGTGTGCGACACCCCGGGGGTGTTGTCCACGAAATTGGTGATCAGCCAGTTCAGGTTCTGTGCGGCCTGGCTCATCTGACTCAACTCAACGCTCCTGGTGGTTCGAGCCGCCGAAGAGATCGGTGCTGCTGTTCTGGTTGCTGCCGCGACCCTGGTTCGAGTCGAAGCGGAAGCTGCCGGTGGCCCCCGGGTCACCGCCGGCGCTGCGTCCCTGCTCGACGCCGCGGCGCAGGTTGGTCAGCCGGCCGCGCACCTCCTCCGGGTTGCGGGAGACCTGCGGGCCTTCCTGCGGAGTCGGCTTGGCGTTGCCGGGCACGAGGTTCTGCTTGGGCACGCGGCGCGGCAGGCCGGACGGCGTGGTGCCGCCGGAGGCGGGCTCGCGGACCTGCTCGGCCCGCTGCCAGCCGCCGTCGTTGGCGGACTGCCACGCGGCGGACGAGGTCGGCCCGGTGGGGCCGTAGCCGCCGAGCGCCGACACGTCGTGGCCGCGGTTCTCGCCGGGGCCGGAGGTGTCCTTGGCACCGGCGAACCAGTTCGGCTTCTCCTCGGCGCCGCCGAAGGCGGCACCGGGGCCGCCGCCGGCCAGCTGCTGGCCGGGGCGCCGCTGCGGCAGGCCGCCGCCGGACGCGGGCGCCGGGGGCAGCGCGGGCTGCTCCTCGGCCGCGTACGGGTGGCCGGAGGGCTGGTCGCCGTAGCCGTAGGGCTCGTAGCCGTCGCCCTGGTAGCCCTGCTGCTGCGGGATGCGGTCGTAGCCGTCCTGGTCGTACTGGCCCTGGTACTGGTCGTACTGGTCCTGGCCGTAGGGCTGCTGCTCGGAGTAGCCGCCCTGGTCGTAGCCCTGGCCCTGGTACTCGTTGCCGTACGCGTCCTGCTGGAAGCCCTGCTCCTGGTACTGGCCCTGGTCGTAGCCCTGGGCGTACTCGTCGGCGTAGGGGCCGTCGGTCTCGATCGCCTCGGCGTCGATGACCTGGTCGGCCTCGGCGGGCTCCAGGGCCTCGGCGCGGCGGCGCTGCGAGCGCTGCATGGACTCCAGCGCGGGGCTGAAGCCGTTGCCGTTGGTGCCGGTCAGGTGGTCGTCGAAGCCGAGCTCGGCGGCGCTGCGCTGGCCCCACTCCTCCTGCCAGCCCTGGGTGGGCTCCTGCTCGGAGAAGATCCGGGAGACGGTGAACTCCTCCTCGGGCTCCGGCGCGGCGTTCAGCTGGGTCAGGCCCTGCGGGAGCATGACCAGCGAGGTGGTGCCGGCGGACTCGCCCGACGGACGCAGCTGCACGCGGATGTCGTGCCGCTGGGACAGCCGGCCGACCACGAAGAGGCCCATGCGGCGCGAGATGGTGGCGTCGACCGTGGGCGGCTCGGCCAGCTTCTCGTTGATCTCGGCGAAGTCGTCGGCGGTGAGGCCGATGCCCTTGTCGTGGATCTCGACCAGCACGCGGCCGTCCGGCAGGCGGGTGGCGTTGACCAGGACGCGGGTCTGCGGACTGGAGAAGGTGGTGGCGTTCTCGAGCAGCTCGGCCAGCAGGTGGACGAGGTCGGTCACGGCGGCGCCGACGACGTCGGCGTCGGGGATGCCGGCGAGCTCGATGCGCTCGTACTGCTCCACCTCGGACGCGGCGGCGCGGAGCACGTCGACCAGCGGCACGGGGGTGTTCCAGCGGCGGCCGGGCTCCTCACCCGCGAGGACGAGGAGGTTCTCACCGTTGCGGCGCATACGGGTCGCCAGGTGGTCCAGCTTGAAGAGGTTCTCCAGCTGGTCCGGGTCGGCCTCGTTGTTCTCCAGGTCCGTGATCAGCGCCAGCTGGCGCTGGATGAGGCTCTGGCTGCGGCGCGACAGGTTGGAGAAGATCGCGTTCAGGTTGCCTCGGAGCAGGGCCTGCTCGGCGGCGAGCGACACCGCCTGGGAGTGGACCTGGTCGAAGGCCCGGGCGACCTCGCCGATCTCGTCCTTGCCGCGGAGCGGAATCGGTGCCACCGAGGTGTCCACCCGGTCCGGGTCGGTCTTGGAGAGCTTCTCGACCAGGTCGGGCAGGCGGTGGTTGGCGATGTCCAGCGCCGCGGTGTTCAGGGTGCGCATACCGAGGATCATCGAGCGGGCGATGAAGCCGGTGAGCAGACCGGCGAGCGCCAGGGCGGCGATCACGATGCCGGAGTTGAGGAAGGCGTCGGTCTGGGCGCGCGACTTGATGGTCGCGGCGTCGTCGACGACCTCGGCGAGCAGCTTGGTCTCGGTGTTGCGCAGGGTGGTCATGTGGGCGGCGCTCGCCTGCATCCAGTTCTGCACGGTGAGGCCGGCGTTCTTGGCGTTCTGGAACATCTTCTCGGCCTGTTCCTTGCCGTCCTGCTGGCCCTTGATGGCCGCGTCGGAGTAGGCCAGGCCGATGTTCATCAGACCGTTGACGGTCGGCACGCTCTGGTTGTCCGGCATGCGGAGCGGGCTGCGCTGGTCGGCGGCGGCCTGGGCGACGAGGGCGTCGGCGTAGACCTTGGCGTCCTCGGCGGTGGAGCCGGTGTTGAACTCGCTGATCGCGGTCTGCTCGAGCTTGCTCGCCACCAGGAGCGACATGATCAGCTCCTGGTTCTCGTACTTGGTGACGGTGCCCTGGGCGATGCCGGCGAGCAGGTTGAGCATCAGCGCGCGCTGGGTCGAGGCGGAGGCCTTGGCCAGCGACATGGCGTAGATCGCGCGGCCCTTGCTGGTGACGCTGGAGCTGCCGAAGCCGACCGAGTTGTCCATGGCCAGCAGCGGCGCGAACATCACCGAGTACGCGGCCTGGGTGGCGGACGCGAGCAGCTCGGGCTTGTAGGCGTTCTCGCGCAGGTGCGGGAGGAAGACGACGAGCTGCTGGAAGGCCGCGTTGCGGCGCTTGAGCGTCTCGTCGTCGGGGATCTTGTTGTAGGCCTCGTTGTAGGCCTTGAGCGAGTCGTCGGTCTTCTTGCGCAGCTCGCCGAGCTTCCCCTGGGGGTCGCTGCCGGTGAGGATCGGCACGATCGACAGGTCGCGCTCGTTCTCCAGCGCGTCCGCGAGGTTGGTCGCGGCGTTGGCGAGCTTCGCGGTCTTCACCGCGCGGTCGGCCTTGCCGAAGTCGTCGAGCGACGTGTTGACGCGCAGGCCGCCGAAGACCAGGCCGATGATGACCGGCACGATCAGGATCGCGATCAGGCGGGTCGGCACGCGCCAGTTCCAGGGGGCCAGGAACTCGTAGCGGCCGCCGCCCGAGGAGTCCGCCTCGGCGGCACCGGACTTGCCGGCCGGTGCCGGTGCGGCGCCCGGGCGGCTGCCCGGGCCGCTGAGTATCTGGGTCGGCGGCCCTGCCGCGCCGCGGGCGGGCCGGTCGTCTGCCGCGGCGAACGCGGAGAAGCCCGCCGGCGCCTGGCCGCCGGGGCCGGGCTCGTTCTGGCGGGGCTCGGAGCGCCGCTGCGGGGTGTCTGGCTGCTTACGCCTCACTCGACAACAACCTCTCGGCCGATGATGCGGCCATGGATCAATCCAGCGGCTACCCCCGCCGGCCGCAGCCCGCTGCTGGGTGGAACTGCCATATGGGGTGACTACGGGGTAGCTGGAATTTCAGCACGTGCAGGGATGCGGGACAAACAGCTCTCCGTGCCCGGGTTGTGCTGAATAAATCGGACATTTGGGGGCAGTTCGGGAGGAAGTGGAAGGTCGACAGTGCACAGTGGATCGAAAACCTCACGCTGTGTCGCTGTTGATCTCGAAATGCCTACCGAACTGTTATGCACGGACAAACGCGCGCCCGCTCCCGTGCCCGTGAGGGCACCGGAGCGGGCGCGCGGCATCATCGGTCCTTGTCCCCGTCCTACCGGAGCCGGGCGAGGAGGGCGTGCTCGACGAGGGTGATGAGGGCGCTCTTGGCGCTGTCCCTGCGTCGGGCGTCGAGGGTGACGATGGGGGTGTCGGGGCCGAGTTGGAGGGCTTCGCGGACCTCGTCGGCGGTGTGCGGCTGGTGGCCGTCGAAGCCGTTGAGGGCGACGACGAAGGGCAGGCCCGAGTTCTCGAAGTAGTCGAGGGCGGGGAAGCAGTCGGCGAGGCGGCGGGTGTCGACGAGGACGACGGCGCCGATGGCGCCGCGGACGAGGTCGTCCCACATGAACCAGAAGCGGTCCTGGCCGGGGGTGCCGAAGAGGTAGAGGATCAGGTCTTCGTCGAGGGTGATGCGGCCGAAGTCCATGGCGACGGTGGTCGTCGTCTTGCCCGCGGTGTGGGTGAGGTCGTCGATGCCGGCGCTGGCGCTGGTCATGACGGCTTCGGTGCGCAGCGGGTTGATCTCGGAGACGGCGCCGACGAGGGTGGTCTTGCCGACTCCGAAGCCGCCGGCGACGACGATCTTCGCGGAGGTGGTGGCGCGGCTGGGGGCGGCCGCGTTAGAGCTTGCGAAGTCCACTGAGGACCCTTTCGAGCAGCGTGACGTCAGGCGCACCGCCGGACTCGCCCGCCGCAGCGGGCTGGTGGATGGTGACGAGGCCGGCCTCGGCGAGGTCGGCGACGAGAATACGGGCAACACCCAGCGGGACCCCGGCCAGGGCCGAGATCTCCGCCACGGACTTGACCTCGCGGCAGAGTCCGACGATCCGGGCGTGCTCCGGCAGCAGGCCGCCCGAGCGCTCGGCCGAGCCGGTGGTCGAGATCAGCGCCTCGATCGCCAGCTGGTACCGGGGCCGGGTGCGGCCGCCGGTCATCGCGTACGGACGGACGAGCGGCTGCTGCTCGTAGCCGCCGGACTGCTGCTGCCCACCGTAGCCGCCGGCCTGCTGGCCGCCGTAGCCACTGCCGTACCCGTTGCCGTACGAGCCGGCCGGTGTCGGGGGCGGGGTCATAGGTCCTCCTCGTGCTGCCGCCGTTCGCAGCGGGGTTCCAGCCGGGCGGTGCCGGCTGAGGCGGTCGGCCGCCCGGGGGCGGCCGATGGTCGGTGCGCCCGACCAGGCGGGCCGGGCGCATTACGGGGGTCGGGAAATCAGTGCAGCAGGCTGCCCTGGAGTTCTGCCCGGAGGGCGGGGGTGAGGACGGCGCCTGCGCGGTCGACGAGGAGTGCCATCTCGTAGCCGACGAGGCCGATGTCGGAGTCGGGCGAGGCGAGGACGGCGAGGGCGGAGCCGTCGCTGATCGCCATGAGGAAGAGGAAGCCGCGCTCCATCTCGACGACGGTCTGGTTGACGTCGCCGCCCTCGAAGATCCGGCTGGCGCCGGAGGTCAGCGAGGTGAGGCCGGAGGCGACGGCGGCGAGCTGGTCGGCGCGGTCCCGGGGGAAGCCTTCGGACATGCACAGCAGGAGACCGTCGGCGGAGACCACCACCGTGTGCGACACCCCGGGGGTGTTGTCCACGAAATTGGTGATCAGCCAGTTCAGGTTCTGTGCGGCCTGGCTCATCTGACTCAACTCAACGCTCCTGGTGGTTCTGGCCGAAGCCGTCAAAGCCCTGCTGCTGCTGGCGACCGAAGTCGTTCTGGCCCTGGCCGGCCTGGCGTCCCTGCTGGATGCCGCGGCGCAGGTTGGTCAGCCGGCCGCGCACCTCCTCCGGGCTGCGGGAGACCTGCGGGCCGGTCAGCGGCGCCGCCTCGGCGGTGCCGGAGACCAGGTTGGCCTGCGGGGTGCGCCGGGGCAGGCCCGACGTGGTCAGCCCGCTGGTCGAGGGCTCGCGCACCTGCTCGGCACGGCGCCAGCGCTCGTCGTTGGCCGACGGACGCCACGGGGCCTCGGCGGCCTCGCGGCGGACGCCCTGGGGACCGCCCTGCGGGCCGCCCTGCTGCGGCGCCTGCGGGCGCTGCTGCGGGCCGCCCTGGGGGCCGCCCTGCTGCGGGCCCTGGGGCCGCTGCGGAGCCTGCCGCTGCGGGCCGCCCTGGGGGCCGCCCTGCTGCGGGCCCTGCGGCCGCTGCGGCGCCTGCCGCTGCTGCGGGGCCTGCGGGGCCTGCTGCTGCGGGAAGCCCGGCGCCGCGGTGCCGGGGCGCTGCGGCTGGTACTGCTGCTGAGCCTGGCCGCCGTCCTCCTGACGGAACCACTGCTGGGTGTCCTCGGGGCCGGAGCCGGTCGGCAGCGCCATCGGCTGGGCCTGCTGCTGCGGCTGCTGCCGCGGGGCAGGCTGCTCGAACGGCCGGCCGCCCTCCTGCTGGGACGGGTCCGGCAGGACAGGCTCCACCAGGCCGAGGCCCAGCGGGTCGCGCGGGTCGATGTCGCTGGCCTCGAAGCGCGGCCGGGCGAACTGCACGGTCGACTCCACCGGGGCCTGCTCGCCCTGGCCGGCAGCCGGCAGCGGCGCCTGCGGGCGCTGCTGGCCCTGGGGACGCTGCTGGCCCTGCGGGCCGGGGCCCGCCTGGCGCTGCGGCATCGGGGCGCGGCCGGCGGGGCCGCCCTGCTCCTGGGCCGGGCCGCGGCGCGGCAGGCCGCCGCCCTGTCCGGCCGGGGCACCCGGGGCGCCGGACGCACCGGGCACCCGGCGCGGCGGCTGGTTCGGCTGCTGGCCCGGCTGGTTCGGCGAGGGGTTCTCGCGCAGCGCCTGGCCGACCTCACGGGTCGGCAGGCCGCCGGTCGGGCGACCGCCCTGCGGCTGCTGCGGCTGCTGCTGCTGGGGCTGCTGCGGCGCGCCCTGCGGGCCCTGGCCGAGCTGCGGCCGGGCGGCCGGAGCGCCGGCCGGGGCCTGGCCGAGAGCAGCGGCGGCGCGGCCGGACAGCGCCTCGGCGGCACTGGCGCGGCCCTGCTGGCGCGGGGTCGGGGCGAGCCCGCGGCCCTTGCCGCCCGCGGCCGCGGCACCGCCGGAGCGGTTGCCGCCGCGGCGGTCGGCGGAGTTGGTGACGTCGACCGGCAGCATGACGAGCGCGGTGGTGCCGCCCGAGTCGCTGGGGCGCAGCTGGATGCGGATGCCGTGTCGCAGGGACAGGCGGCCGACCACGAAGAGACCCATGCGGCGGGAGACGGAGACGTCGACGGTGGGCGGGCTCGCGAGGCGCTCGTTGATGTCCGCGAGGTCGTCGGGGCTCAGGCCGATACCGGTGTCGTGGATCTCGACCAGCACGCGGCCGTCGGGCAGCGCGTGGCCGGTGACCCGGACGCGGGTCTGCGGGCTGGAGAACGAGGTCGCGTTCTCGAGCAGCTCGGCGAGGAGGTGGACGAGGTCGTTGACGACGCGGCCGGCGACCTCGGTCGACGGCACCGCGGCGAGTTCGATGCGCTCGTACTGCTCCACCTCGGACGCGGCGGCGCGGAGCACGTCGACCAGCGGCACGGGGCGGGTCCAGCGGCGGCCCGGGTCCTCACCCGCGAGGACGAGGAGGTTCTCACCGTTGCGGCGCATGCGGGTCGCGAGGTGGTCCAGCTTGAAGAGGCTGGCCAGCTGGTCCGGGTCGGCCTCGCGGCTCTCCAGCTCGGAGATGAGCGACAGCTGGCGCTGGATGAGGCCCTGGCTGCGGCGCGAGAGGTTGGTGAACATCGCGTTGATGTTGCCTCGCAGAAGGGCCTGCTCGGCGGCGAGGCGGACGGCCTCGCGGTGCACCATGTCGAACGCGGAGGCCACGTGGCCGATCTCGTCCGCGGAGTCGACGCCGACGGGCTCGACGGTGACGTCGACGTCGTGCGGGTCGCTCTCCGAGAGGGTCTTGACCAGCTCGGGCAGGCGGCGCTCGGCGACGTCCTCGGCCGCGGCCTGCAGACGGGTCAGCGAGCGCACCATCGAGCGGGCCACGATCGCGGCACCGGCGATGGCGACGATGAGGACGACCGCGACCAGGGCGCCGTTGACCAGCGCCTCGGTGTCGGCGTCGTTCTGCAGCTTCTGCGCCTTGCCGTCCAGGACCTCCAGCAGCTGCGACTCGATCCGCTGCTCGGCGTTGATCTTGACGCTGGCGGCGTCGTACCAGTCCGTGTAGGAGCGCGGGTCGGTCTGCCGGATGCCGTTGGTGTTCAGCACCTGCTGGGTGTACCGGTCGGTGTCCGCGATGGTCTGGTTGAAGCTCAGGCTGGAGCGCAGCTTCCGGGCCTCTTCGTCGCCGTAGATGGCGGTGAAGTTGGCGAGCGCGCTCTCCTCGGAGACCTGGAGGCGGATGCCGAAGGTCTCGTCCGAGGGGGAGAGGTCGGCCTTCTGCGGCCGGGCGAGCGCGGCCGAGATCAGCGCGCGCTGCATGGAGGAGTTCTCCTTGGACAGCGCGAACTGGGTGAGCGCTCGGGTGATCTTGATCAGCTCGGTCGAGTTCGACGCGATCGCGATCTCCTCGGTGATACCGATCAGACCCTTGATGATGACGTCGTAGTTCAGGACCGTTGACTGGATGTTGTCCTTGTTGGAGTACGCCGAACCGCGCGCCTCCGACAGCTGGTTGAGGTCCTTGCGGACCTGCAGCAGCAGCGCCTTGCCACCGGCGAGGTCGAGCTCGTCGAACTTGTCGGCACTGGTGGCGAAGGCCTTGCTCAGCTGGTCGGTGGTCTTCCGCGCGTCGAGGACGTCCGGATCCTCCCGGTCGTTCTTGGTCGTCAGCGGGCCGGCGCTGATGTCGCGCTCGGTCTCCAGTGCGTCGGCCAGCGCGGTCGCCTTGCGGGCGAGGTCCGCGAGGTCGCTCATCTGCGCCAGCTGGCGGGAGTTCTCCATCGAGGCCTGCACACGCAGACCACCGAGCGCCAGCGCGACGATCACGGGGAGCAGCAGCAGTGCGATCAGACGCGTACGGATGCGCCAGTTGCGCAGCGCGAATCTGTTGAGGCCGGTTGCCCGGCGGTAGTTGAGCGTGCTGCGCAGCCGCGCACGGCCGGACTTCTTGTCGGCCGAGTCGTGGCCGTCCGTGACCGTGTCGTCGGCTGGCTCGGTGGTGCCGGTGGCCTGGCCTGCCGTCGGCGCTGCCTGGTGGGGGCCTGCCACGGGCTCGCGCGACTCCGGGTCACCCGCGGCGCCGCTGCCCCTCTTGAAACGTCCCTGCACTGGCGTCGCAACCTCTGGACCGGGCGCCCCTCCCCGCTGTCGCGGAGGGGGACGGTGTCGAGTTTTTCCGTGGCATTCCAGCACAGCGGGGGAAGTCCAACAAGGGGCGTTATGACACGGTGTCCTGAGCTACCGACCGCGCGCACGCTCTCACGGTCTGTTCGGTTACCTGCAGGTAATACGGCTTTTTTCGGACACGGAGCACCCATCGGCCGATTCGGAGCCGCCCGGGCATGTGTGACCAATGTCCGAATTGCCGTAAATGTCGGGATTCTCGAACCGTCCCGAATGTCCGAGAAGCGAGAATTCCTCTTGAAAATGTGACCAAGGTCACAGATTAATGTGTAGCTTTGGTCACGGCTCCTGTGACAGGAGATCCTTACCCTTGGCGGCAGGGCTGTTGCAAGGTCGATGTGATCTTGCAAAGCGCCTGGTCATCGGGGGTGTGACCGGAAAGACCGAAGCTCCGTTGGTGTGAGTGACCTCTCAAGTCGCTTACTACCAACGGAGCTTCGGTGTTCTGTGAGTCTTCCATGCCCGCGGCCGTGCTGTCGTGCGTTGTCACCGGTGCGGGTGACGGGCCCGAGGCGTGGGACCCGCGGGATCGGCGCGGACGGCGGTATCCACTGCTCGCACTGGTCCGCGCGGCGGCCTGCGCGGTGGTGGCCGGGGCCCGTTCGTACGCGGCGATTGGTCAGTGGCTACGGCGCGCCCCGCAGCACACGCTGGAGAGGCTGGGCTTCCCGCCGCGCGGCGCGCTGGGCGTGCGGCCGGCGGCGTCGATGGACACTGTGCGCCGTGTGGTCGAGAAGCTGAACCCGGCCGGGCTCGCTGTCCTGCTGCAGCCGGTCGGCGAGCCGGGTCCCCGGCCACGCCGGCTCGCGGCGGACGGCAAGAGCGCGAGGGGCTCACGCACCCGAGACCGGCAGGCCGCCCACCTGCTCTCGGTCGTCGACCAGGACGACCGTCTGCTGGCTCAGCTGCGGGTGCCGGACGGGACGAACGAGATCCCGTGCCTGCGGGACCTGCTGGCGGCGCTGGACATCTCCGGTACGGTCGTCACCGCCGACGCCCTGCACACCCAGGTCGAGACCGCCCGGTTCCTGGTCGAGGACAAGAAGGCCCACTTCGTCCTGACGGTGAAGGCCAACCAGCCGACCCTGCACGCCAGCTGCCGGGCCTTGCCCTGGAAGCAGGCCACCGCCAAGTACTACGACCGCAGCCGGGGCCACGGTCGCACCGAGACCCGGGTCGTCCAGGTCCTCACCGTCTCCCACTTCGCGTTCCCGCACGTCAGGCAGGTCGCCCGGATCACTCGTCACCGCACCGAACAGGCCACCGGCAAGCGGACCCGCGAGACCGTCTACGTGGTCACCGACCTGCCCTCGTCGCGGGCGAAGCCCGAGAACCTCGCCCAGGCCGTCCGCGGGCACTGGGGCATCGAGAACAAGATCCACTACGTTCGTGACACCCTCTGGGACGAGGACCGTTCCCAGGTCCGCACCGGTCACGGCCCGGAGAACATGGCCGGCTTGCGCAACACCGCGCTCAACCACCTGCGCGCCGACGGCGCCACCAACATCGCCGCGGCCGTCCGCGACCTGTCCTACGAACCCTTCACCAAGCCCCTCGACCTCCTCGGCATCCCCCGTTGACCAGCGCGAATGCCAGAGAAATCAGACCTTGCAAGAGCCCTGCCCTTGGGACTTCGCCGACCTGCCCGGGGCGGTCGCCTCCCAGCAGCCGCGCGAGTACGCCTCCGACCTGCCGGCCGTCACGGCCAACCCGCGCCGCACCCAGCTGATGGTGGCGCCCGCGCCGCGCCTCCCGCAGGACTGACCCCGCACCTCCCGCGAAGGGGCACCGGCCGCCGCGGCCGGTGCCCCTTCGCGCATGCGTGCGTGCGGACGCCCCGCGGGGCGCGCCGGGGCCGGGCGCGCGCCGCCCGGCCTTGTGCGGCCCGGCCGGGGCGGGCCCACGCGATAGCCTGGGGATGATCGAGCAGGCCGACGAACCGAGAGGTTGCAGGGTGCGTATCGCCAGGTTTTCCGTCCGGGAGGGGAGCCCTGCCGCGGGCAGCGTCTCCTTCGGCGTCGTCGAGGGCGATGTCGCCCAACCCGATTCCCTGGTGGTGCATGCACTCGCCGGCCACCCCTTCGGCCAGCCGCAGCCGACCGGTGAGACCTACCGGATGCAGGACGTCCGGCTGCTGGCGCCGATGCTGCCCAACAAGATCGTCGCGGTCGGCCGCAACTACGCGGCGCACGCCGCCGAGCTCGGCAACGAGGTCCCGGACGTCCCGCTGACCTTCTTCAAGCCGTCCACCTCGGTGATCGGCCCGACCGAGTCGATCGCCTACCCGCCGTTCTCCGCGGACGTGCAGCACGAGGCGGAGCTCGCCGTGGTGATCGGCCGGATGTGCCGCGAGGTGCCGCTGGAGCGGGTGCCCGAGGTGATCCTCGGCTACACCTGCGCCAACGACGTCACCGCCCGCGACGTGCAGCAGCGCGAGGGCCAGTGGGCCCGCGCCAAGGGCTTCGACACCTCCTGCCCGCTCGGCCCGTGGATCGAGACCGAGCTGGACCCGTCGGACCTGGCGATCACCTGCACCGTCAACGGCGAGCTCCGGCAGACCGGCCGCACCTCCCTGATGGTGCGTTCGATCGCCGAACTGATCGTCCACATCTCCGAGGCGATGACGCTCCTGCCGGGCGACGTCGTCCTCACCGGCACCCCCGCGGGTGTCGGCCCCATCCATGTCGGCGACGAGGTCGCCGTCTCCGTCGAAGGCATCGGCACTCTCGCCAACAAGGTGATCAAGCGTGGCTAACTCCACCCCGGGCTCGGACGTCCGGGTCCGTTTCTGCCCGTCCCCGACCGGCAACCCGCACGTCGGGCTGGTCCGCACCGCCCTCTTCAACTGGGCCTTCGCCCGCCACCACGGCGGCACGCTGGTGTTCCGCATCGAGGACACCGACGCGGCCCGCGACTCCGAGGACTCGTACAACCAGCTGCTCGACGCCATGCGCTGGCTCGGCTTCGACTGGGACGAGGGCCCCGAGGTCGGCGGCCCGCACGCGCCCTACCGGCAGTCGCAGCGGATGGACATCTACGCCGACGTCGCCCGCCGCCTGCACGAGGCCGGCCACGCCTACCACTGCTACTGCTCCACCGAGGAGCTGGACGCCCGCCGCGAGGCCGCCCGCGCCGCCGGAAAGCCCTCCGGCTACGACGGCCACTGCCGTGAGCTGAGCGAGGACCAGGTCGCCGTCTACAAGCTGGAGGGCCGCTCGCCGATCCTCCGCTTCCGGATGCCCGACACCGCGCTCTCCTTCGACGACCTCGTCCGCGGCCCGGTCACCTTCGACCCCAAGGACGTGCCGGACTACGGCATCGTCCGGGCCAACGGCGCCCCGCTGTACACCCTGGTCAACCCGGTCGACGACGCGCTGATGGGCATCACCCACGTGCTGCGGGGCGAGGACCTGCTCTCCTCCACGCCCCGTCAGATCGCGCTGTACGCGGCGCTCGCCGACATCGGCGTGGGCGCCGGCGCCACCCCGCGCTTCGGCCACCTGCCGTACGTGATGGGCGAGGGCAACAAGAAGCTCTCCAAGCGCGACCCGCAGGCCTCGCTCAACCTCTACCGGGAGCGCGGCTTCCTGCCCGAGGGCCTGCTCAACTACCTCGCGCTGCTCGGCTGGTCGCTCTCCGAGGACCGCGACCGCTTCTCCATGGCGGAGATGGTCGAGGCGTTCGACATCGCCAAGGTCAACGCCAACCCGGCCCGCTTCGACCTGAAGAAGTGCGAGGCGATCAACGCCGAGCACCTGCGCGCCCTCGACCCGGAGGAGTTCGTCCGCCGGCTGGTGCCGTACCTGCAGGCCGCCGGCCTGCTGCCGGCCGAGCCGACCGCCGGGCAGCTCGACCTGCTCGCCAAGGCGGCCCCGCTCACCCAGGAGCGGATGGTCGTGCTGGGCGAGATCGTCTCCATGGCGGGCTTCCTCTTCGTCGACCCGGCCGACTTCGCCGTCGACCCGGACGACGCCGCCAAGGCGCTCGGCGCGGACGCCCGCCCGGTGCTGGAGGCCTCGATCAAGGCCCTGGAGGCCCTGGAGGACTTCGGCCCCGAGCCGATCCAGGCCGTGCTGCGCGAGGCCCTGGTGGACGGCCTCGGCATCAAGCCGAAGTTCGCCTTCACGCCGCTGCGGGTGGCCGTCACCGGCCGCCGGGTCTCCCCGCCGCTGTTCGAGTCGATGGAGCTGCTGGGCCGCCCCGAGACGCTGCGCCGGCTGACGGCCGCTCTGGAGCTCGTACCGGCCTCCTGAGCCCTTCGCGGAGCCTGTGGGCCTGGTGCGCTGACCAGGCCCGCAGGCGCCCGGCGCCCTGCCTGCGGTTATCGATTTTGGAGCGGGGCCCGGCGTCGGGTAATGTTCTTTCTGCGCCGCCCGGGCAGGGAGGCGCGAGACACCGAGCGAAGACCCCGCAGGGGTTGAACTCCGGTGGGGTATGGTGTAATTGGCAGCACGACTGATTCTGGTTCAGTTAGTCTAGGTTCGAGTCCTGGTACCCCAGCGCAGTACAAGCAGTAGTGCAAGCCCCCGTTGTGTAGCGGCCTAGCACGCCGCCCTCTCAAGGCGGTAGCGCCGGTTCGAATCCGGTCGGGGGTACGCAGTTTCTTCGGAAAATTGCATAGTGAATGAGTATGCCCCCGTTGTGTAGCGGCCTAGCACGCCGCCCTCTCAAGGCGGTAGCGCCGGTTCGAATCCGGTCGGGGGTACTCAGCACCACCTCGGTGGTGCGGGCCCCCGTTGTGTAGCGGCCTAGCACGCCGCCCTCTCAAGGCGGTAGCGCCGGTTCGAATCCGGTCGGGGGTACTTTTGGGGTATGGTGTAATTGGCAGCACGAGTGATTCTGGTTCATTTAGTCTAGGTTCGAGTCCTGGTACCCCAGCCAACAAGCTCCGGGTGACCGGGGCTTTTTTGTTTTCCCGCATTCCCGGGCATTTCCCGGACCGTCCCGGGCATTCCCGTGCGCAGCTCGAAGGGCCCGCTCCGTATTCCGGAGCGGGCCCCTGCTGTTCCCGGGCCGAATTCGGTCAGCCGCGGCGCAGCGCCTCGGTGAGGCGGTTGGCGGCCTCGATGATGGCCTGGGCGTGCAGCCGGCCCGGGTGGCGGGTCAGCCGCTCGATCGGGCCGGAGACCGAGACGGCGGCCACGACCCGGTTGGAGGGCCCGCGGACGGGTGCGGAGACGGAGGCCACGCCGGGCTCGCGCTCGCCGATCGACTGGGCCCAGCCGCGGCGCCGGACGCCGCTGAGGGCGGTCGCGGTGAAGCGGGCGCCCTGCAGGCCGCGGTGGAGGCGCTCGGGCTCCTCCCAGGCGAGCAGGACCTGCGCGGCGGAGCCGGCCTTCATCGGCAGGGTGGAGCCGACCGGGACGGTGTCCCGCAGGCCGGAGAGCCGCTCGGCGGCGGCGACGCAGATCCGCATCTCGCCCTGGCGGCGGTAGAGCTGGGCGCTCTCGCCGGTGACGTCGCGCAGGTGCGTGAGCACCGGCCCGGCGGTGGCGAGGAGGCGGTCCTCGCCCGCGGCGGCGGAGAGCTCGGCGAGTCGGGGGCCGAGGATGAACCGGCCCTGCATGTCCCTGGTGACCAGGCGGTGGTGTTCGAGTGCGACGGCGAGTCGGTGGGCCGTGGGCCGCGCCAGACCGGTGGCGGCGACCAGCCCCGCCAGCGTGGCGGGGCCCGACTCCAGTGCGCTCAGCACCAGAGCGGCCTTGTCGAGAACGCCGACGCCGCTAGTGTTGTCCATGTCTCGATACTGCAGTCTCAGTGGGCGAGACGCAAGTTCAATCTTGCGAGAAAAGCGCCACTCTTGATGCAGCAGCCCGGGAGACACCCAGGATGGACCCTCACCAAAGCGTCCACATCCTGGACAGACGATCCGGCGTGCAGGTCGCGACTCGCAGCGAGCCTCACCAGGGCGGCTCGGGAAGAGACCCCGACGACACGAGAAGGCCGGCAATGCGGCCGGCTGGAGGGAAAGCGATGGGACGGACACTCGCAGAGAAGGTCTGGGACGACCACGTCGTCCGGCGCGCGGAGGGCGAGCCCGACCTCCTCTTCATCGACCTGCACCTGCTGCACGAGGTCACCAGCCCCCAGGCCTTCGACGGTCTCCGGCTGGCCGGCCGCAAGGTCCGCCGCACCGATCTCACGATCGCCACCGAGGACCACAACACCCCGACCCTGGACATCGACAAGCCGATCGCCGACCCCGTCTCGAAGATCCAGCTGGAGACGCTGCGCAAGAACGCCGCCGAGTTCGGCGTGCGCATCCACTCGCTGGGCGACGTCGAGCAGGGCGTCGTGCACGTGGTCGGTCCTCAGCTCGGCCTGACCCAGCCCGGCACCACCGTGGTCTGCGGCGACTCCCACACCTCCACCCACGGCGCCTTCGGCGCGCTGGCGTTCGGCATCGGCACCAGCCAGGTCGAGCACGTGCTGGCCACCCAGACGCTGCCGCTGGCCCCGTTCAGGACCATGGCCATCACCGTCGAGGGCGAACTCCCCGAGGGCGTCACCGCCAAGGACCTGATCCTGGCCATCATCGCCAAGATCGGCACCGGCGGCGGCCAGGGCTACGTCCTGGAGTACCGCGGCTCGGCCATCCGCAGCCTCTCCATGGAGGCCCGGATGACCATCTGCAACATGTCCATCGAGGCGGGCGCCCGGGCCGGCATGATCGCCCCCGACGACACCACCTTCGAGTACCTCCGGGGCCGTCCGCACGCCCCCGCCGGCGAGGACTGGGACGCCGCCGTCGAGTACTGGCGCACGCTGGCCACCGACGAGGACGCGGTCTTCGACGCCGAGGTCTTCATCGACGCCAACTCCCTGACCCCGTTCGTCACCTGGGGCACCAACCCGGGCCAGGGCGCCCCGCTCGGCGCCAACGTCCCGAACCCCGAGGACTTCGAGGACCCGCAGGAGCGCATCGCCGCCGAGAACGCCCTCAAGTACATGGGCCTGGAGGCCGGCACCCCGCTGCGCGAGGTCTCCGTCGACGCCGTCTTCGTGGGCTCCTGCACCAACGGCCGGATCGAGGACCTGCGGGCCGCCGCCGACATCCTGGACGGCCGGCAGATCGCCGACGGCGTGCGCATGCTGGTCGTCCCCGGCTCCGTCCGGGTCGCCCTGCAGGCCGTCGAGGAGGGCCTGGACAAGGTCTTCACCGCGGCCGGCGCCGAGTGGCGCCATGCGGGCTGCTCGATGTGCCTCGGCATGAACCCGGACCAGCTGGCCCCGGGCGAGCGCTGCGCCTCGACCTCGAACCGCAACTTCGAGGGCCGCCAGGGCAAGGGCGGCCGCACCCACCTGGTGTCCCCGCAGGTCGCCGCCGCGACCGCGGTGCTGGGCCGCCTGGCCTCGCCCGCCGACCTGTCCGACCGCGTCGCCGTGGAGGCCTGAGCACCATGGAGAAGTTCACCACCCACACCGGCCGGGCCGTCCCGCTGCGCCGCTCCAACGTGGACACCGACCAGATCATCCCGGCGCACTGGCTGAAGAAGGTCACCCGCTCGGGCTTCGAGGACGGCCTGTTCGAGGCCTGGCGCAAGGACGAGGAGTTCGTCCTCAACCGCCCCGAGCGGCAGGGCGCCAGCGTCCTGGTGGCCGGCCCCGAGTTCGGCACCGGCTCCTCCCGCGAGCACGCCGTCTGGGCGCTGCAGAACTACGGTTTCCAGGCCGTCATCTCCTCGCGCTTCGCCGACATCTTCCGCGGCAACTCGCTGAAGAACGGCCTGCTGACCGTCGTCCTGCCGCAGGAGACCGTCGAGCGGCTGTGGGAGCTCACCGAGGCCGACCCGACGGCCGAGATCACCGTCGACCTGGAGGCCCGCGAGGTTCGCGCCGAGGGCGTCACCGCGTCGTTCGAGCTCGACGACAACGTCCGCTGGCGCCTGCTGAACGGCCTGGACGACATCAGCATCACGCTGCAGAACGAGGCCGACATCGCCGCATTCGAGGCGACCCGCCCGTCCTTCAAGCCGCGCACGCTGCCGGTGGCCTGAGCCCCGGCACAGCCTCCGTACGCCGGATGGCCCGCCTCCCTTCGGGGGGGCGGGCCATCCGCCGTTCGGGCCCGGGAACGTCCGCCCGGGCCCCGCACCCGGGCCGGAGTTCGAGTCGGAGTTCGGGACTGACGCCGACTCGGAACGGGTCCGGGCATTTGCCCAAGAGCCCCCTTGCGCAGGGCACATCACAACAGATGGCACAATCGTTGCATGCACCGGCACGACGAACCTCCGTACGCGGGTGGCGATCCCGCGCACCCGGAGGCGGCCGGCGGTGCACCCGGTGGTCGAATTGACGACCGGACGGACGACCGGTCCTCACCTGCTGAGGAACCGGACGAGTCGGAAGTCGCAGCGCTCTACGCGCTTGTGGCCGAGCGGTTGAAGCAAGCCCACGCTCGCGTATCTGCGCTGAACGTGTCCGCGGAAGCAAAGACCGCTCTCACCCGTCAACTGCTGATCGTCACCGAGACCGCCAAGCGTGATCTCCCGGGGGCGGCCCGGCGGTTGAGTCGCTTTGTGCAGGACCTCGACGCGGGGCGCCCGCCGCTCGGCTGAGGTCGCGAACGCGCAAATCCATTGCGACACTAGGGTGATTCACGCGTTTGGTAATTGAAAGTCCGCAGATACATACCTAACGTGCGAAATGAACGGATGGATTCATCCGCGCCCGTTTCCGAAGGGGAAGACGTGAACAAGGCTCAGCTTGTCGAAGCGGTGGCCGAGCAGCTGGGCGGTCGCAAGGCTGCCGCAGAGGCCGTCGACGCAGTGCTCGACACCATGGTGCGTGCCGTCGTGGCCGGTGACCGCGTCTCGGTCACCGGCTTCGGCACCTTCGAGAAGGTGGAGCGCTCCGCGCGCTTCGCCCGCAACCCGCAGACCGGTGAGCGCGTCAAGGTCAAGAAGACCTCGGTCCCGCGCTTCCGCCCCGGCCAGGGCTTCAAGGACCTCGTCAGCGGCGCCAAGAAGCTGCCGAAGGAAGGCCCCTCGGTCAAGAAGGCCCCCAAGGGCTCGCTCACCCCGGGCAAGGGCGGTGCCACCACGGCCGCCGCCAAGCGCGCTGCCACCAAGCGCGTCGCGGCCGCCGCCGGCACCGCAGCCGCGGCCACCAAGAAGACGGCCGCGAAGAAGGCCGTCACCACCCGCACCACCGCGGCGGCGGCCAAGAAGACCACCGCGGCGGCCAAGAAGGCGGCTCCCGCCAAGACTGCCGCAGCGGCCAAGAAGACCGCCACGACGGCCAAGAAGGCGGCTCCCGCCAAGACTGCCGCAGCGGCCAAGAAGACCACCGCGGCGGCCAAGAAGACCGCCACGACGGCCAAGACCGCTCCGGCGAAGAAGACCACGACGCGCAAGACCACCGCGCGCAAGACCGCCGCCAAGTAGGCTCTGTCGGCCCTTCGGGCGACGGCCGGTCAGACCACGGCGAGAGCTGCGGCGGCCCGCAGATCCGGGATTCCGGAGGCGGGTCGGCGCAGCTCTTTCGCGTTGTCCGGGGTGCGTGTTGCGGAGCGCGCGTCCGGGGCGCATGCCCCGGCGGGGTTCAGCCCTCGGCGCCCGGGTCGGGGAAGGTCTGCAGCGTCACGAAGACCACCCGGCGCGCGTCGCCCGCGCCCTCGGTGCGGATGCGCACCCGCTGGCCGGGCCGCAGCAGCCGCAGGCCCCCGGCGTCGAAGGCCGCGGCGTCGAACGGCACCGGCGTGCCGTCGTCGAGCAGGACGGAGCCCGTCCGGGTGGCGGGATCGAAGGTGAACGCGGTGGCCTGCATGGCCGCAAGCATAGCGAGCGGTCACACCAGGGCGGCCGCCGCGGCGGCCGTCCGCGGGCCCACCCCGAGGGCCAGCGCCTCGCGCAGGTCGTCCCCGGTGTCCACGTCCCGCCGCACCGAGGCGACGTGCGCCAACTCCAGTTCCAGCGCCCCGCCGAGGGCGTGCCGGGAACGCGATCCCTCCCCGAACGCCGGGCGCAGCGCAGCGCCGCCCGGAGCGGCCAGCAGCGTGGTGCCCACCCCCGGTGCGTCCGCCAGGAACGCCCGGCCGTCCGGCGGCACCGCCGCCAGCACACGGGCGAGTTCGGCCGGGCGCAGGGCCGGAAGGTCGGCGGAGAGCGCGGCCACCGGGGCGTGCGGGGCGATCGCGGCGGCGCGTGCCGCGCCGTGCACCAGCGCGGCGTTGAGGCCGCCCCTGGGTTCGTCCGGCACCACCAGGACGCCGAGCCGAGCGAGTTGCGCCCCGGCCGCGGCGTCCCGGGTCACCGCCAGCACCCGGGCCACCGCCGGGCACGCCAGCGCCGCCTCCGCGGTGTCCAGTGCGAAGGCCAGCGCCAGCTGCGGCCGGTGCACCCCGGCGAACGGCTCCAGCCGGCTCTTGGCCACCGCCGGGGGCTTCACCGGCAGCACCAGCGACCAGCCGGAGCGGGCCGGTGGGAGCGCCGGACGGCCGGCGGGGCGTACGGTGTCCTCGGTCATCGGCGCCATTGTGGCGTCGGCTTCCGGGCAGCGGCCAGCCGCCGCGATCCGCGTGCGTTTGGTCACTCGCCCGGCGCCCACCCAGGGCGGCTGCTCGACAGGCGGTCCGCCCGCGGGTGAGACTGGTCGGCGCCCCGGGCCCTCCCGGCCGTCCGGCCGGTGGAGAGCAGCAGGTCACACCCCGTCCGAACGCGGCAGCGAACGGCGCACGGGAGTCCGCGCCGAGGCCCCGACCGGACAGACCGGGAGGCGATCGAGACCGCGGCACCCCCCGTGCCGCACCGGATGAGGAGGAGCTGGGTGGCCCGCCGCTCGTACGCCAGGTTCGGCAACGCCGACTACGGGATCTGGTACCGCTTCGCGGCCGTCCTCGTGAAGCCGGTGACCAACGCGCTGGCCAGGACCGACTGGCGCGGTTGGGAGCACCTTCCCGAGGAGGGCGGCTTCATCGCCGCGGTCAACCACAACTCGGTCATCGACCCGGTGTTCTACGCCCACTGGCAGTACAACAGCGGCCGCCCGCCGCGGATACTCGGCAAGTCCCAGCTGTTCTCGGTGCCGTTCATCGGCTTCATGCTCCGCAAGACCGGCCAGATCCCGGTGTTCCGCGAGTCCACCGACGCCGCCGAGGCGTTCCGCGCCGCGATCGAGGCCATCGACGGCGGCCAGTGCGTGCAGTTCTACCCGGAGGGCACGCTCACCCGGGACCCGGACCTGTGGCCGATGACCGGCAAGAGCGGCGCCGCCCGCGTCGCGCTGATGACCGGCGCGCCGGTGATCCCGGTCGCCCACTGGGGCGCGCACGAGATCATCCCGCCGTACGGCCGCGGCGGTAAGGGCAAGTACCACTTCTTTCCCCGGCACAAGGTGACGGTGGCGGCCGGCCCGCCGGTCGACCTGAGCAAGTACCAGGGCCAGGAACTCACCGCACAGGTGCTCAGGGACGCCACCGAGGACATCATGGCGGCCATCACCGCCGTCCTGGAGGAGGTCCGCGGCGAGAAGGCCCCGGCCGAGCGCTACGACATGCGCAGGGCCGCCCGCGAGCGCGCCGCCGCCGCGGCCGCCAAGGGCGACCGGGCCCGCAAGAACGACACCGAGGACGGTGCCCGGTGACCCGCTGCGCCGTTTTCGGCACCGGCTCCTGGGGCACCGCCTTCGCCATGGTGCTGGCCGACGCCGGCTGCGAGGTCGTGCTCTGGGGGCGCCGCAAGGAACTCGTCGAGGCGATCGACCGCACCCACGAGAACCCCGACTACCTCCCGGGCATCCCGCTGCCCGCGGCGGTGCGCGCCACCACCGACGCCGCCGAGGCGCTGGCCGGCGCCGACTTCGCGGTGCTCGCGGTGCCCTCGCAGACGCTGCGCGCCAACCTGGCCGCGTGGGCGCCGCTGATCGAGCCGCAGACCGTCCTGGTCAGCCTGATGAAGGGCATCGAACTCGGCACCGCGGAGCGGATGAGCGAGGTGATCCAGGAGGTCGCCGGGGTCGGCCCGGAGCGCGTCGCGGTCGTCTCCGGCCCCAACCTGGCCATGGAGATCGCCCGTCGGCAGCCTGCCGCCAGCGTGGTCGCCTGCACCGACGAGGCGGTCGCCCAGCGCTTCCAGAAGGCCTGCCACACCCCGTACTTCCGCCCCTACACCAACACCGACGTGGTGGGCTGCGAGCTCGGCGGCGCGGTGAAGAACGTCATCGGCCTGGCCGTCGGCATGGCGGCCGGCATGGGCCTCGGCGACAACACCAAGGCCACGCTGATCACCCGCGGCCTGGCCGAGACGACCAGGCTCGGCCTCGCTCTCGGCGCGGACGCGCACACCTTCGCCGGCCTCGCGGGCATGGGCGACCTGGTCGCCACCTGCTCCTCGCCGCTGTCGCGCAACAACACCTTCGGCATGAACCTCGGCAAGGGCATGACCCTGGAGGAGACCGTCGCCGCCACCCGGCAGACCGCGGAGGGCGTGAAGTCCTGCGAGTCCGTGCTCGACCTGGCCCGCCGCAACGGCGTCGACATGCCGATCGTGCAGGCGGTCGTCGACGTGGTGCACAACGGCCGCCCCACCCAGGAGGTCCTGGCCGGTCTGATGGCGCGCTCCGCGAAGCCGGAGCGACGGTGACCGGAACCACGGGTCTCGCACGGTAGTCTCACGTCCGATATGAGCATCGAACAGACCTCCCCGAACCAGCCCGGCGGCAAGCCCCGGGTCGCGATCGTCTTCGGTGGCCGCAGTTCCGAGCACGGCATCTCGGTCGTCACGGCCGCGAGCGTGCTGCGCGCGATCGACCGGAGCAAGTACGAGGTGCTGCCGATCGGCATCACCCACGAGGGCCGCTGGGCGCTGGTCGGCGACGAGCCGTCCCGGATGGCCATCACCGACGGCAAGCTTCCCGACGTCGCCCAGGTCGCCGAGCACGTCGAGGGCCAGGTCGCGCTGCCGCTCGCCCCGGGCAACCGCGAGGTGGTCCTGAGCGAGCCCGGCAGCACCCCCAAGGTGCTCGGCGAGGTCGACGTCGTCCTGCCGCTGCTGCACGGTCCCTGGGGCGAGGACGGCACGCTGCAGGGCATGCTGGAGCTCTCCGGGGTGCCCTACGTCGGCTCCGGCGTGCTGGCCAGCGCGGTCGGCATGGACAAGGAGTTCACCAAGCGCGTCCTCGCCTCGCACGGCATCGGCGTCGGCGACTGGACGGTCGTCCGCCCGCGCGAGTGGGAGACCGAGGAGGGCCGCGCCGCCGCCCGCGAGCGGATCGCCGCACTCGGCCTGCCGCTGTTCGTGAAGCCCTGCCGGGCCGGCTCGTCCATGGGCATCAGCAAGGTCAAGGACCTCGCCGACCTGGACGCGGCGATCGAGGAGGCCCGCAGCCACGACCCCAAGGTCATCGTGGAGAAGGGCGTCGAGGGCCGCGAGATCGAGTGCGCCGTCCTGGAGTTCGAGGACGGCCCGCGGGCCAGCCTGCCGGCCGAGGTCCTGGTCGGCGGCGACTTCGAGTTCTACGACTTCGAGGCCAAGTACATCGACTCCTCGGACGTCGAGATCCCGGCGAAGCTCACCACCGAGGAGACCGCCGAGATCCGCCGCCAGGCCGTCGCCGCGTTCGAGGCGCTCGGCTGCGAGGGCCTCGCCCGGGTCGACTTCTTCCTGCTGAACGACGGCCGGTGGATGGTCAACGAGATCAACACCATGCCCGGCTTCACCCCGATCTCCGCCTACCCGAAGATGTGGGAGGCCACCGGGATGCCCTACCCGGAGCTGATCGACCGTCTGCTGCAGGCGGCCCTGCGCCGCTCCACCGGCCTGCGGTAATCCGGGGATTGCCGAGGGGCGCGGAGAACCACGTGTTCCCCGCGCCCCTGCGGTCTCCCTCAGAGGCCTTCGGGGACGGCCGCCTTCACCGCGTCGGAGATCGCCGGGATCGGGTCGGCGTAGTTCGGGTAGGCGCCCTTGGGCACCAGCACCTCCACGTACGCCTTGCGCAGCGTGGTCACGAAGCGGTACCCGCCCTCGCCGTCCTGGGAGAAGCCCCACTGCACCCCGTTGACCTCGGGGGAGTTCTTCAGCGGGTCGTCGTCGAGGTACGCGGGGCGCTCGATGCCGCAGCGCAGCACCGTCCGCGGCGAGCTCGCCCAGGCGGCGGTGTACGGCGAGGCGGGCGACGGGTCCCGGCGGTCGTGGCCCTGGACGGACGCCGGGAGCGCCCGGTCGAGGGCGTCGCAGTACCGCGCCACGGCGGCCTGCGGCACCGGCGGCGCGATCTCGTCACCGCCGCCGTTGCCGACGAGCAGCAGGACGCACCCCAGCAGCGCCGCGGGCGGGGCGAGCCAGCGGACGGGGGCGGGCGTCATTGCGAGCCGACGGGAGGAAGCCACCCGCCGATCGTAGCCGTGCCTACAGCCGGACCACCGGACAGGTCAGCGTGCGCGTGATCCCCTCGATCTGCTGCACCTGGGCGACCACCAGCCGGCCCAGGTCGTCGATGGAGTCGGCCTCGGCCCGCACGATCACGTCGTAGGGGCCGGTGACGTCCTCGGCCTGGACGACGCCTTGGATCTTCGCAATGGACTCGGCGACCGCGGTGGCCTTGCCCACCTCGGTCTGGATCAGGATGTACGCCTGTACCACGGGAGACCTCCAGGCGGCTGGGGGGTGGGCTGGCCGGCAGTCTGATCACCACGCTACCGCGCCCCTCCCCGGGGAGGGGAGACTTCTGCACGGCCGGAGGGCGTACGCTGCGCGCGGGGGCGCGCGACCATCGCTCGAATGACTTGAGAGGACGGCAGATGCAGGGGACCGTGGGCGAGCTCGGCGAGTTCGGACTCATCAGGGAGCTCACCGCCCGGCTGGCGCCGACACCGGCCGTCGACCTCGGCCCGGGGGACGACGCCGCGGTGGTGAAGGCCCCCGACGGACGCGTGGTGGCCACCACCGACGTGCTGATCGAGGGCCGGCACTTCCGCCGGGACTGGTCCACCGCCTACGACGTGGGCCGCAAGTCCGCGGCGCAGAACCTCGCCGACGTGGCCGCCATGGGGGCCGTCCCGACCGCCATCCTGCTGGGCTTCGTCGCCCCGGCCGACCTGCCCGCCACCTGGGCGACCGAGCTGATGGACGGGCTGCGCGACGAGTGCCAGGTCGCCGGCGCCGCCGTGGTCGGCGGCGACGTGGTGCGCGGCGACGCGGTCACCCTGGCCATCACCGCCCTCGGCGACCTGCAGGGCCGCAAGCCGGTGCTGCGCTCCGGCGCCCAGGTCGGCGACGTGGTCGCGGTCACCGGCTGGCTGGGCTGGTCCGCCGCCGGGCTGACGGTGCTGCAGCGCGGCTTCCGTTCGCCGCGGGCCTTCGTCGAGGCGCACCGGCGCCCCGAGCCGCCGTACCACGCCGGCCCGGCCGCCGCCGACCTCGGCGCCACCTCCATGGTCGACGTCAGCGACGGGCTGGTCGCCGACCTCGGTCACGTGGCGGCCGCCAGCGGCGTCGACATCGACCTGCGGGCCGCCGACTTCGACGTCCCCGCGCAGATGGCCGACATCGGGCAGGCGGTCGGCGTGGACCCGCTGCTGTGGGTGCTCTCCGGCGGCGAGGACCACGCGATCGTGGCGACCTTCCCGAAGAGCGTGCAGCTGCCCGCCCGCTGGCGGGTGGTCGGCGAGGTGGTGCGCACCGCCCGCCCCGGCCGCGGCGGCCGGGTCACCGTCGACGGCGCGCCCTGGGAACGGGTCGGCGGCTGGGACCACTTCGCCGCGGAGTGACCCGGTACGGGTGACCCGGTCGGGCCGGGCGCGGTGGGGCCTTCGGGACGGTTGCAGCGCGTAGTCTTGCCGTGGTGCCGGGGCGGTGGTCCGTCCGGCCCGGCCGCCCGGTGCCGACCGGCCCGGACCGTACCGACTCGGGGCCCGCCCGCCCCAGGGAGACCAGGCCACCATGCGTATCGGCGTCCTCACCAGCGGCGGCGACTGCCCCGGCCTCAACGCGGTCATCCGCTCGATCGTCCACCGCGGCACCGATGTGCACGGTGACGAGATCCTCGGCATCGAGGACGGCTTCCTGGGCCTGATCGAGGGGCGGGCGCGGATCGTCTCGCACGACGACGTGACCGGCCTGCTCACCCTCGGCGGCACCGTCCTCGGCTCGGCGCGGGTGCACCGGGAGCGGATCGACCGGGCCGTGGAGGAGTGCCGGGACCTCGCCGACGCGCTCGGCATGGACGCCCTCGTCACGATCGGCGGGGAGGGCACGCTCACCGCCGCCCGGATGTTCAGCGACGCCGGGCTGCCGGTCGTCGGCGTGCCCAAGACCATCGACAACGACATCGACGCCACCGACGTCACCTTCGGCTTCGACACCGCGGTGCACGTCGCCACCGAGGCGATCGACCGGCTGAAGACCACCGCCGAGTCGCACCAGCGGGTGATGGTGGTCGAGCTGATGGGGCGGCACACCGGCTGGATCACGCTCACCGCGGGCATGGCCGGCGGCGCGCATGGCATCCTCATCCCGGAGAAGCCCTTCGACATCGAGGCGGTGGCCCGGATGGTCGAGGAGCGGTTCCGGCGCGGCAAGAAGTTCGCCATCATCGCGGTCGCCGAGGGCGCCAGGCCGGCGCCCGGCACGCTCCGCTTCGACCACGGCGGCCTCGACCAGTACGGCCACCAGACCTTCGGCGGCATCGGCAACCGGCTCGCCCGGGAGCTGGAGGGCATCCTCGGCACCGAGGCCCGGCCGGTCATCCTCGGCCACACCCAGCGCGGCGGCACCCCCACCGCACGGGACCGCACCCTGGCCACCCGGTTCGGCTGGCACGCCGTCGAGGCCGTCCACAAGGGCGCCTTCGGGCACTTCACCGCACTGCGCGGCACCGACGTCGAACTGGTGCCGATCGCCGACGGCGTGCGCGAACTGAAGACCGTCCCGCAGGACCGCTGGCTGGAGTCGGAGGCCGTGCTCTGAGCCGGCCCCGGTAGGTTGGCGGACATGGTTCCGACTGCTCCGTCCCACACGCCCGCCGCAGGCTCCGCCGCACCGCCCCGCGTCCTCACGGTCGCCGGCTCCGACAGCGGCGGCGGCGCCGGCATCCAGGCCGACCTCAAGGCGATGCTCGCCCTCGGCGTGCACGGCATGAGCGTCATCACCGCCGTCACGGCACAGAACTCGCTCGGCGTGCAGGGCTACTGGGAGCTGCCGGCGGAGGCCGTCCGGGCCCAGTTCCGCAGCGTGGTCGACGACATCGGCGTACAGGCCGTGAAGACCGGCATGCTCGCCTCGGTCGAACTCGTCGCCACCGTCTCCGAGCTGCTGGCCGGCGTCGACGCCCCGGTCGTGGTCGACCCGGTCGGCGTCTCCAAGCACGGCGACGCGCTGCTCGCCGCCGAGGCGGTCGCCACCGTCCGGGAGCTGCTGCTGCCGGTCGCCACCGTCGCCACGCCCAACCTGCACGAGGTGGCGCAGCTCACCGGCGTGGTCGTCGAGGAGGAGAGGGACATGCCCGCCGCCGCCGAGGCCGTCCTGGCCCTCGGCCCGCGCTGGGCGCTGATCAAGGGCGGCCACCTCGCCGGGGAGGCCGTCGACCTGCTGGCCGGCGCCGACGGCGAGCGCCACTGGTACCGGGCGCCGCGCCACGACAACCGGCACACCCACGGCACCGGCTGCACGCTGGCCAGCGCGGTCGCCGCCGAGCTCGCCAAGGGCCGCACCGTGGAGGAGGCCGTGGGCGCCGCCAAGGAGTACGTCACCGGCGCCATCGCGGCCGGCTTCGCCCTGGGTGCCGGCATCGGTCCGGTCGACCACGCCTGGCGCATCCGCGGCTGAGCCCGCCCCACGACGCGGGGCGCCGCCGCCGACGGCCCCCCGTGTCCGGGGACCGGTGCCGCCGCGCGGCGGAAAAGCAGGAAAGCCGACCCACCCGAGGGTGGATCGGCTGTCCGGAGGACCGGCGTACCGGTCTGCGCGTCAGCGCGAGACCTTACCGGCCTTGATGCACGAGGTGCAGACGTTGAGCCGCTTCGGCGTCCGCCCAATCACAGCGCGCACCGTCTGGATGTTGGGGTTCCAACGACGGGGGGTACGGCGGTGCGAGTGGGAGATGCTGTTGCCGAAGCCCGGCCCCTTGCCGCAGACGTCGCAGTTGGCAGCCACAGGAGTCACTCCAAGACTTCAGATCAGGTACGTTCGAAAACCCCGGCTGAACTGACCGGCACCACGCACGTGGAGCGAATCGGATCAAGGGGTGAGCCCGGGTTGTTCCAGGCAACCGGGAGAGCATACAACGGCTGCTCCCGAGCTACGAAACTACCATGTCGGGGCCGGTGATCGCGCCGGAGGCCACGGGGCCCGCCGGACGCTCCCGGCCGCGACGGCTCCGGCCCGCCCCGATAACCTGCGAGCATCGCCCCACAGCCACCGCGTCCGGCCGCCCGCGCGCCGGTGCGCGTTCCCGTGGCGTTCACCCGGAGGAGACCTGGTGCTGGACACGCTCGACGCCACGGCCGTCCGCACCTGGTGCCGTCTGGCGCTGACCGCCCTCGGCCAGGCCCGGGAGGAGATCGACGCGCTCAACGTCTACCCCGTCCCGGACGGCGACACCGGAACCAACCTCTACCTGACCGTCGAGGCCGCCACCGAGGCCGCCGAGGCCGCCGGCACCCCGGCCGGCCCCGCAGCCGGCGACACGGCCCGCGGGGAGGCGCCCGGCGACGGCCTCGGCCCGGTCACCGCCGCCATGGCCCGCGGCGCCCTGATCGGCGCCCGCGGGAACTCCGGCGTGATCCTCGCCCAGTGGCTGCGCGGCCTCGCCGAGGGCCTGGCCGACGGCGGCGACGCCGCCGCCCTGCGCCGCGCCCTGCCGCGCGCCGCCGAAGCCGCCTACCAGGCCGTCGCCGACCCGGTCGAGGGCACCCTGCTGACCGTCGCCGCCGAGGCCGCCCGGGCCGCCGCCGCCCAGGACGGCACCCTCGCCGACACCGCCCGCACCGCCTGCACCGCCGCCCGCACCGCCCTCCAGCACACCCCCGAGCAGCTCGACGTCCTCGCCGAGGCCGGCGTGGTCGACGCCGGCGGCCGCGGCCTGGTCGCCGTCCTCGGCGCACTCGCCGACACCGTCCTCGGCCACACCCCGATGGGCCCGATGGCGCTGCGCCACGAGACCGTCCTGCCCGTCCCCGCCCACCACGACAACTGCGAGGGCCACGCCCGGCTGCCCGGCCACCCCGCCTTCGAGGTGATCTACCTGCTGGAGGCCGGCGACGAGGCACTGCCCGCCCTGCGCACCCGGCTCGCCGCCCTCGGCGACTCGCTGGTGATCGGCGGCGGCGACGGCCTGTGGAACGTCCACGTGCACGTCGACGACGCCGGGGCGGCCGTCGAGGCCGGTGTGGAGGCCGGCTGGCCGTACCGCATCCGGATCACCCACTTCGCCGAGGCCGCCGCCCGGGCCGGCTCGACCGGCAGCGGTTCCGAGGCCTCCGCACCCACCCGCGCCGTGCTCAGCGTCGTCAGCGGCCACGGCCTCGCCGACCTCTGCGAGCAGGCCGGCTCCGCCGTGCTGCACGCCGACCCGGACCGGCCCCCGGTCAGCGCCGAACTCGCCGACGCCGTCCGCCGCTGCGCCGCCCGCGAGGTGATCGTCCTGCTCAACGACCCCGAGCTGCGCGCCGCCGCGGGTGCCGCCGCCGACCAGCTGCGCGAGGAGGGCGTGCGGATCGCCGTCCTGCCCACCAGGTCCCCCGTCCAGGGGCTCGCCGCCCTCGCCGTCCACGACGCCGGCCGCCGCTTCGACGAGGACGTGGTCGCCATGACCTCCGCCGCCGGCGCCACCCGGCACGCCGAACTCGCCGTCGCCGAGGGGGAGTCCTGGACGATGGCGGGTGTCTGCCAGGCCGGCGACGTGCTCGGCCTGATCGACGGCGACGTCGCCGTCATCGGGCACGACACCGCCGGGACCGCCGCCGTCCTGCTCGACCGGATGCTCGCCGCCGGCGGCGAACTCGTCACCCTCGTCCTCGGCGCCGGCGCCCCCGCGCACCTCGCCGAGGACCTCGTCGCCCACGCCCGGCGGCAGCGGCCCGAGGTCGACACCGTCGTCTACCACGGCGGCCAGGAGGCCGCCCTGCTGCTCATCGGTGTGGAGTGAGACCGACCGGCAGTAGGGAGCGCGGGTCGAGACGGGCCCCTCCTGCCCGACGGCGGGCAAGGAGGGAGAGAGCTGTCGGCACGTGACGCCGCGGGCCCAGCTGCCGGTCGGTCTATGCCCGCTCTGTCGCCCCCGTGGTGTCCAATAGGGCGTGATGGGCGCTCTCGATGAACCACTGACCAAGCTGGTCGGCGACCGCACCGCCAAGGTCCTCGCCGACTCCCTCAAGCTGCGCACGGTCGGCGACCTGCTGCACCACTACCCGCGCCGGTACGTCGAGCGCGGCCAGCTCACCAGCCTCGACGAACTCGAGGTGGACGAGCACGTCACCGTCCTCGCCCGGATCGAGAAGGTCACCCTGATCCCCTTCCGCGGCCGCAAGGGCGACCGCCTGGAAGTGATCGTCACCGACGGGCGCAGCCGGCTCACCCTGGTCTTCTTCAACCAGGGCTGGCGGCAGAAGGAGCTCCGCACCGGCGCCCAGGGCCTGTTCGCCGGCAAGGTCGGGCTGTTCAACCGCACCCGCCAGCTCGCCTCGCCCGACTACCAGCTGCTCGACGAGGACGCCGACTCCGGCGCGGCCAGGGCCTTCGCCGGCCGGCTCATCCCGGTCTACCCGGCCAGCGCCCAGATGCCCAGCTGGAAGCTGGTCAAGTGCATCGAGGTCGCCCTCGACAAGCACCTCGCCGACGTCGGCGAGCCGCTGCCCGCCGAACTGCGCACCAAGCACGGGCTGATCCCGCTGCCCGAGGCGCTCGAACTCATCCACCGCCCGCGCACCCAGGCCGACCGCGAACGCGCCCAGGACCGCCTCCGCTGGGACGAGGCCTTCGTCCTCCAGGTCGCCCTCGCCCGCCGCCGCGCCGCCGACTCGGCGCTGCCCGCCACCGCCCGGCACCGCGGCCCCGGCGGCGCCCTGGACGCCTTCGACGCCCGGCTTCCCTTCGAACTGACCGACGGCCAGCACACCGTCTGCGCCGAGATCTTCACCGACCTCGCGAGCGAGCACCCCATGCACCGGCTGCTCCAGGGCGAGGTCGGCTCCGGCAAGACCCTCGTCGCGCTGCGCGCCATGCTCGCCGTGGTCGACGCCGGCGGCCAGGCCGTGCTGCTCGCCCCCACCGAGGTGCTCGCCCAGCAGCACCACCGCTCGATCGTCGAGATGATGGGCGACCTCGCCGAGGGCGGCATGCTCGGCGGCTCCGACCTCGGCACCAAGGTCGTGCTGCTCACCGGCTCGATGGGCGCACCCGCCCGCCGCCAGGTGATGCTCGACATGGCCTGCGGCGACGCCGGCATCACCATCGGCACGCACGCCCTCATCGAGGACAAGGTGCAGTTCCAGGACCTCGGCCTGGTCGTCGTCGACGAGCAGCACCGCTTCGGCGTCGAACAGCGCGACGCGCTGCGGGCCAAGGGCGAACGCCCGCCGCACCTGCTGGTGATGACGGCGACGCCGATCCCGCGCACCGTCGCGATGACGGTCTTCGGCGACCTGGAGACCTCCGTCCTCGACCAGCTCCCGGCCGGCCGCTCGCCGATCTCCACGCACGTCGTCCCCGCGCTGGAGAAGCCCAACTTCCTGGCCCGCACCTGGGAGCGGCTGCGCGAGGAGGTCGGCAAGGGCCACCAGGCGTACGTGGTCTGCCCGCGGATCGGCGACGAGCCCGAGGAGCCCCGCAAGAAGCGGAAGTCCGCCGAGGAGGACCTGGAGGACGTCGGCGCCGAGAGCGACGACCGGCGGCCGCCGCTGTCCGTCGTCGAGACGGCCGAGATGCTCGCCAAGGGCCCGCTCGCCGGGCTGCGGATCGAGATCCTGCACGGCCGGCTCGCGCCGGAGGCCAAGGACGACGTGATGAAGCGGTTCGCGGCCGGGCAGGTGGACGTCCTGGTCGCCACCACCGTGATCGAGGTCGGCGTCAACGTCCCCAACTCCACCGTGATGGTCATCATGGACGCCGACCGCTTCGGCGTCTCGCAGCTGCACCAGCTGCGCGGCCGGGTGGGCCGCGGCAGCGCCGCAGGACTGTGCCTGCTCGTCAGCGACATGCCGGCGGCCAGCGCCGCCCGCGCCCGGCTCGACGCGGTGGCCGGCACCCTGGACGGCTTCGAACTCTCCCGGATCGACCTGGAGCAGCGCCGCGAGGGCGACGTGCTCGGCCAGGCGCAGTCCGGCGTGAAGTCCTCGCTCAAGGTGCTCAGCGTCCTGGAGGACGAGGAGGTCATCGCCACCGCCCGCGAGGAGGCCGCCCGCCTGGTCGCCGCCGACCCCGACCTGGCCGCCCACCCCGACCTCCGCACCGCCCTGGAGAGCCTCCTCGACGAGGACCGCGCCGAGTACCTCGAAAAGGGCTGAGGGCGCGCCCCGGCTCGGACGGCGTCCGGACTGTCAGTGCCCGGAGGGAGGATGGAGGTGTCCGGGCGCGTTCCCAACGTGCCTTTCCGGCGCGACACTTGGGGGTTCTCCATGGCATTCCGTCATCTCAACGAGCTTCCGCTCGGCGACAAGGTCTTCCGGATCGAGCTCGCGAGCGAGGACGACCGCGAGGTCACCCTCACCCTGAACGGCTGGCGCGAGGGGGCGGCCGCCTCCCCGCTCGCCTCCGGCCGGCTCCGGCTGCCGGTGGAGGACGTCGCCAGCCTGCGGATCGCGCTCAACCGGGCGCTGCGCGCGCTCGCGATCGTCGCCGACGTCTCCGAGCCCATCCCCGACCGCGACGTGCTGCGCGAGCTGTACCCCGGCCACGGCGCCCCCTGGGTCCCGCAGCACGAGGAGGAGCTCGTCCGCCGCTTCCACGACGGCGAGACGATCGCCCGGATCGCCGCCCGCTACGGCCGCACCCCGGACTCGGTCCGCACCAAGCTGCGCGAGCTCGGCCACGACCCGCGCCGCCCGGAGTACTGCCCGCCGGACGGCTGCCTGTCCTGGTCCCGGTTCGCCTCGCCGGCGCTGCTCGGGGCGGCCGCCCCGGCCGAGTGACGCAGAGGGCCGGATGACGCGGCGGGCCGTGCGGCGCGCTTGAATGGGGGAGCCCCGCCGCCCTGCCGGCGCGGGCTCCCGCAGCACCAGGCACGAGAGGACCGCGCACCCCATGACCCGCGTCATCGCCGGCGCCGCCGGCGGCCGCCGGCTGGCCGTACCGCCCGGCCGCACCACCCGCCCCACCTCGGACAAGGCGCGGGAGGCGATGTTCTCCACGCTGGAGGCGCTGCGCGGCACCGTGCACGGAGCGCGGATGCTCGACCTGTTCGGCGGCTCGGGCGCGGTCGGCCTGGAGGCGCTGTCCCGCGGGGCGGAGCACGTCCTGTTGGTGGAGTCGGACGCGAGCGCGGCGCGCACCATCCGGGAGAACGTGCGCAGCCTCGGCCTGCCGGGCGCCGAGGTGCGCGCCGACCGCGCCGAGCGGGTGATCGCCGGGCCCGCCCCGGCGGTCCCGTACGACCTGGTGTTCCTGGACCCGCCGTACGCCGTGGCGGACGAGGAGCTGCGGGAGATGCTGATCACACTCCGTGCCGGGGGCTGGATCGCGGAGGACGTTCTCGTCACCGTGGAACGCAGCACCCGCGGCGGAGAGTTCGGCTGGCCGGAGGGCTTCGAAGCGCTGCGCTCGCGCAGGTACGGCGAGGGCACCCTCTGGTACGGTCGCGCCGCCGACGAGGCCGATCGACACTCGTAGCACCGGTACCCCACAAGGGAGCACACGACATGCGCCGCGCCGTCTGTCCTGGGTCCTTCGACCCCATCACCAACGGACACCTCGACATCATCGAGCGGGCTTCCAGGCTGTACGACGTGGTGTATGTCGCCGTTCTGATCAACAAGAACAAGCAGGGCATGTTCACCATCGAGGAGCGCATCGCGCTCATCGAGGAGACCACCGCCAAGCTGGGCAACGTGAAGGTCGAGTCGCACACCGGCCTGCTGGTCGACTTCTGCCGGGACCGCGACATCCCGGCCATCATCAAGGGCCTGCGCGCGGTCAGCGACTTCGACTACGAGCTGCAGATGGCCCAGATGAACCACGGGCTCACCGGCGTGGAGACGCTCTTCGTGCCGACCTCGCCGACGTACAGCTTCCTCTCCTCGACCCTGGTCAAGGAGGTCGCCTCGCTCGGCGGGGACGTCTCGCACCTGCTGCCGGCGGTGGTGCACGGCCGGCTGGTCGAGCGGATCGCCGAGCGCCGCGGCTGAAACGGACATTCCCGGCGCAGCGTCACGGCGCGGCGGCCCGCCCGCGCGGCCCGCTGCGCCGGATGTTGTGAGCGGTGCCCCCTGTGGCCGTACAGTCTGTACTCCCGCCCCGCGGCGTCGTTGTGCCACGGGGCCTGCCTCCGCCAGAGCCCTTGGCGGCACACGGAAAGACAGAAGCGCCCGTGGACGTGCAGCAGCAACTGGACGAGATCGTCGCGTCGGTGGAGAACGCCCGCGCGATGCCGATGTCGGCGTCGTGCGTGGTCAACCGGGCCGACCTGGTCGGCATGCTCCGCGACCTGAAGGCCGCGCTGCCCGCCGAGCTCGCCCAGGCCCAGTCGGTGGTCGCCGACCACCAGCAGATGGTGGCGGACGCGCAGGCGCAGGCCGAGGAGATCATCCGCGGGGCGCACGACGAGCGCGGCTCGCTGATCTCCGACACCGAGGTCGTGATGCGCGCCCAGGCCGAGGCCGACCGCATCCTGGCCGAGGCCCGTGCCGAGGTGGAGGCCAAGCGCGCGGAGGCCGACGACTACGTCGACTCCAAGCTCGCCAACTTCGAGGTCGTGCTGACCAAGACGCTCGGCGCGGTCGGCCGCGGCCGGCAGAAGCTGCGCGGCGCGGGCGTCTACGAGCCGGAGGGCGAGGCGGGCGAGGACGGCGAGGAGTTCGAGCCGCGGGTCAGCCCGAGCCCGGAGGCCGACGAGTACGTCGACGCCAAGCTGGCCACCCTGGAGGCGGTGCTCGGCGCCACCCTGGAGGCGGTCGGCAAGGGTCGCGACAAGCTGCTCGGCAAGAAGCCGATCGACGAGCTCGGCGCCTACCTGGCCGCCGCCGACGAGGCCCAGCAGCAGAAGGACCGGGCCGAGGCGTTCGCCGCCGGCTTCGCCGCCGAGGGCGAGGAGCAGCCCTGGTACCGCGAGGAGGTGCCGCAGCAGCAGGCCTGGCCGGACCAGACCCCCGCCGCGGCCGGCTGGCAGGCCCCGGGCGAGGACCCGTACGCCGGCCAGGGCGCCCCGCAGTACGCCGACGTGTACGGCGGCTACGACCCCGCGACGGGCGGCCAGGCCGACCCGTACGGCGGCCAGTACGGCTACCAGCAGCCTGCCGCGGCCTACCAGGAGCAGCAGGGCATGGCGGACGGCTACTACCAGCAGCAGGCCTACCAGGCGGACCCGTACGGCCAGTACGGCTACCAGCAACAGCAGCAGGCCCCGATGCCGCACCAGCAGCAGCAGGCCGGGCTGGACGAGACGAGCTTCTTCGACACCAGCATGATCGACATGAGCAGGCTGCGGGAGCTCGGCGGCCGCTGACCGGAGGCGGGTCGGGCACCGACTTTGGGCCTGGCCCGACTCTCCGGTAGTCTGACCACTCCGGCCTGTTCGCACCGGCCTCGTTGCGTGCCCGCGTACGGGCCACGCACACCGAATGAAGGATTCGCGCCACGCAGGGATGCGTGCCGCCCCAGGAAGTCAGGACACCTTGAACCGCCTCGACCACCGCGACCCGCTCGTGTTCGACACGCACGAGCTCGGCCGTCGCCCCGGCTCGATGCGCAAGGTGTCGCGGACCCTGGAGGCCCCCGAGGACTTCGGCGTCGCGGACGTCATCGGGGTGCCGGAGAACAGCGGGATCGCGCTGGAGCTCCGCCTGGAGTCGGTCGTCGAGGGCGTGCTGGTCACCGGCACCGCCGAGGCGCACGTCGAGGGCGAGTGCGTGCGCTGCCTGGAGCCGCTGGAGGACGACCTGGAGGTCGACTTCCAGGAGCTCTACTACTACCCGGAGTCCGACGAGCGCCACCGCGCCCGGACGGCCGGGGCCGGGGACCTCGACGAGGAATCCGAGGACGAGACTTACCGTCTGGAGGGCGACTTCTTCGACCTCCGGCCGGTGCTGCGTGACGCGGTGGTGCTCGCACTGCCGCTGCAGCCGGTGTGCCAGGAAGACTGCCTGGGCCTGTGCTCCGAGTGCGGGGCACGCCTGAGCGACGACCCGGACCACCACCACGACGCCGTCGACCCTCGGTGGGCGGCTCTGCAGGGACTCTCCGCCGCCCCCGGCGACGAGGGTGACGAGAACAAGAACAGCGACACCCGTGAGGGTCTCGCCGAGAACCAGGAGAAGTAGCCGTGGCTGTTCCGAAGCGGAAGATGTCGCGCAGCAACACGCGCCACCGCCGGTCCAACTGGAAGGCCGTCGTGCCCGCGCTCGTCGCGTGCGACCGCTGCCACGAGCCGAAGCTCGCGCACATCGCGTGCCCGAGCTGCGGCACGTACAACCGTCGCCAGGTCCTCTCGGTCTGATCGGCGGGGTGCACGGATCGATGTCGGACGGCAACTCCTCCCGCAAGTCGGCTCCTGCGAACGGGGGCAAGGGCGGCGGGCCGGCCTCGACCGAATACGACGTCCTGGAAGGGCGCCTCGGGTACGAACTCGAGCGCGCCCTTCTGGTACGCGCCCTCACCCACCGCTCGTACGCGTACGAGAACGGCGGGCTGCCCACCAACGAGCGCCTCGAGTTCCTCGGCGACTCGGTGCTGGGCCTGGTGGTGACCGACACCCTCTACCGCCTCCACCCGGAGGTCGCCGAGGGCACGCTCGCCAAACTCCGCGCCGCGGTGGTCAACTCCCGCGCGCTCGCCGAGGTCGGCCGCGGCCTGGAGCTCGGGACCTTCATCCGCCTCGGCAAGGGCGAGGAGGGCACCGGCGGCCGCGACAAGTCGTCGATCCTCGCCGACACCGTCGAGGCCGTGATCGGCGCCATCTACCTCGACCGCGGCCTGGACGCCGCCACCGAGTTCGTCCACCGGCTGTTCGACCCGCTGATCGAGGAGTCCTCGCAGCTCGGCGCCGGCCTGGACTGGAAGACCAGCCTCCAGGAGCTCACCGCGGCCGTCGGCATCGGCGTGCCGGAGTACGTGGTCGCCGAGTCCGGCCCGGACCACGAGAAGACCTTCGACGCCGCCGCCCGCGTCGCCGGCCAGGACTACGGGCACGGCAGCGGCCGCTCGAAGAAGGAGGCCGAGCAGAAGGCCGCCGAGAGCGCCTGGCGGGCCATCAAGGCCAAGTACGCCGAGAGCACGCCCGACTCCACCGGCTGAGGCGGCCCGCATGCCCGAGCTCCCCGAGGTCGAGGTCGTCCGCCGAGGACTGGCCCGCTGGACGGCGGGCCGCACCGTCGCCGAGGTCCAGGTCCTGCACCCGCGCGCGGTCCGTCGGCACACCGCGGGCGGCGAGGACTTCGCCGCCCGGCTCGCGGGCACCACCTTCGGCGAGGCCCACCGCCGCGGCAAGTACCTCTGGGTGCCGCTGGCGGGCACCGGCCACTCGATGGTCGGCCACCTCGGCATGAGCGGGCAGCTGCTCGTCCAGGACCCGGCCGCCCCCGACGAGACCCACCTGCGGGTGCGGTTCCGCTTCACCGACGGCGGCCGCGAACTGCGCTTCGTCGACCAGCGGACCTTCGGCGGCCTCGCCGTCGAGGAGGCCGAGGACGGCGACCTCGAAGCCACCCCCGTCTCGCTCGCCCACATCGCCCGCGACCCGCTCGACGCACGCTTCGACGACGCCGCCTTCGTCGCCGCACTGCGGGCCCGGCGGACGACCGTCAAGCGCGCCCTGCTCGACCAGACCCTGATCAGCGGCGTCGGCAACATCTACGCCGACGAGTCGCTGTGGCGCGCCAGGCTGCACTACGACCGGCCCACCGCCGGCATCACCCGGCCCCGCGCCGCCGAACTCCTCGGCCACGCCCGGGACGTGATGAACGCGGCGCTGGCCGTCGGCGGCACCACCTTCGACAGCCTCTACGTCAACGTGAACGGCGAGAGCGGCTACTTCGCCCGGGACCTCGACGCCTACGGCCGCGAGGGCGCACCCTGCAACCGCTGCGGCACGCCGATCCGCCGCGCCGCCTGGATGAACCGCTCCAGCTACTACTGCCCCCGCTGCCAGCCGGTGCCCCGCCAGCGGTAGGCCCCGGCGGGAGGGCGGCGACCACTCAGGGCTCAGTGCTCGGCGAGTTGGGGCTGCTTGGGTTCCACACCGTGCAGGGCGCCCTCGTCCTCGCCGAACCAGGCGACACCCACGGCGCTCACCACCGCCAGCACGAAGCCCAGTCCGGCCAGCCAGCCCAGGCCCGCGCGCGAGGTGTCGCCGAGCCACAGCACGCCCACCGCACCCGGCACCACCGTCTCGCCGACCACCAGCGCGGCGGTCGCCCCGTTCACCGAGCCGACCTGCAGTGCCACCGTGTGCAGGTACATCCCGCCGATGCCGCCGATCAGGATGGTGTACAGCGCCGGGTCGGACACCAGCGCCGTGAGGTCGAACGGGTCGACGCCGTCCAGGATGCGCACGCCGATGCCCAGCGCACCGAACCCGAGGCCGGACAGCAGGCCCGCGACGATCGCCCCGCTGCGGCCCATCCGCCGCACCAGCAGGCTGCCGCCCGCGATCAGCACCGCCGTCGCACCGAGCAGCCACCAGTGCACCGCCCGGTCGACCACGTGGTCGCCCTCCGGTCCGGCGGCCACCGCCAGCATCACCAGCGCGCCGCACAGCACGCCGATCGACACCCACTCCAGCTGCTTCAGCCGCAGCCCCAGCAGCTTGACGCTGAGCAGCGCGGTGATCACCAGGTTGGCGCTGATGATCGTCTGCGACAGGAACAGCGGCAGCAGCCGGGCGGCCAGCGCACCCAATCCGAAACCGATGAAGTCCAGCACCGTGCCGAGGATGAACTCCCAGGTCACCGCCGCCTTCGCGGTCGACGCCAGGCTCGGCCCGCCGTGCTCGGTCAGCGTGACCCCGCCCTCGGAGCGGGCGGCCTCCTCGCGCGCCGAGCGGCGGGCGCCGACCGCCTGCAGGACGGAGCCGGTGCCGTAGCAGGCGGAGGCCGCGACGGCGGTGACGAGACCGATGAACACAGGGGCTCCGATCATGGGCGGGGCTGGCAGTGCACCACTATGCCGGGTCGGAGCGGCCCGCCGGTCACACCGGGGGGTATTCCGGCCGGTCGGCGGGGTGGGAATCCGACCGGGGGAGCACGGCGGCGGGATTCCGGTGCGACTGCAGGAGGGGTCGGGGCCGTCCTGGCGGTAGCGTCGACTACATGGGAACCGTTCTGCGTCGCCCGGTCCTCGCACTCACCGTGCTGCTGACCGGGATGCTGCTGCTCTTCGCCCCGGCGGCCGCCGCGGCCGGGGTGTCCGACGCGGCCGCCGCCCTCAAACAGGGCCAGGTCTACGTCGACCCCTCGATGACCGGCCGCTTCTCCGAGGCACAGGCCGCCGACCTCACCGAGAAGATCGCCGACGCGGACAAGCCGATCTTCGTCGCCGTCGTCCCCGCCAACGACGACTACCCGGCGGCCACCGTCGCCCGGGACCTGCGCACCGAGGTCGGCGTCGTCGGCGTGTACGCGATCTGGCGCGGCGACCAGTTCAAGGCGTTCTCCGACCGCCAAGCCCTGCCGCCCGCCTCCGCCGACCGGATCGCCGACGCCGCCTTCCGCGCCCACCCGGGCGACATCAACGCGGCCCTCAACGACTTCGTCGACCAGGCCGCCCCGCAGACCCGCGGCCACGGCGTGGCCTCCGGCGGGGTGAGCGCGGCCGCGATCGCCGTCCCGCTCGCCCTGCTGGCACTGGTCGGCGCCGGGGCGTTCCTGCTCTTCCGCCGGGCGAAGCGGCGCAAGGAGGAGCAGGCCCGTGCCGAGCTGGCGCAGCTGCGCACCGTCGTGGACGAGGACATCACCGCCTTCGGCGAGGAGCTCGATCGGCTGGACTTCACCCCGGGCGCACCCGACGCCGACGACGACCAGCGGGACGACTACGCGCGGGCCCTCGACGCCTACGAGAAGGCCAAGCTGACCATGGACGCGGCCACCGGGCCGCAGGACGTCCGGCCGGTGACCGAGGCGCTGGAGGAGGGCCGGTTCTCGCTGGCGGTGCTCGCGGCACGGCGGGAGGGGCGACCGCTGCCGGAGCGCCGTCCGCCGTGCTTCTTCGACCCGCGGCACGGGCCGTCCAGCGAGGACGCCGACTGGGCGCCGGCCGGCGGGGCGCTGCGCAGTGTCCCGGTCTGCGCGCAGGACGCGGCGCGGCTCAGGGACGGACAGGACCCGGACGTGCGCACGGTGCCGACCGCGTACGGGCGCAAGCCGTACTGGAACGCGGGCCCGGCCTACAGCCCGTGGGCCGGCGGCTACTACGGCTCCGGTCTGCTGCCCGGGCTGGTGGCCGGCACGCTGATGGGCTCGGTGCTCGCCTCGCCCGGCAGCGCCTGGGCGGCCGGCGGCGAGGCCGGCCCCGGCGGCGGGGAGTACTCCGGCGCCGACTTCGACCAGAACGACTTCGGCGGCTTCGGCGGCGGCGGGGACTTCGGCGGCGGAGGCGACTTCGGTGGCGGGGGCGACTTCGGCGGCGGCTTCTGACCCGACCCGCCGGGCGAACCCATAGGGGCGCGGGGAACTGCGCGCAGCGGAAGGTTGCGGTCCGTGCCTTCCGACTCGCGCAGTTCCCCGCGCCCCTATGGGTTCGCCCGCATCGTCGGGCGTCCTCAGGTGCGGCGTTGGGCTGCGGAGAGGAGCAGAGCGGCTCCGGAGGCGAGCAGCGCTGCGGCGGCCACCGCCGTCCAGCCGTGCCGGAAGGCGTCCAGTGCGGCAGCCGCGGAGTGCGGGGTGCCGAGCAGCGGGACGACCACGGCGACGCCGATCACGGCGCCGATCTGGCGGGCCATGGTGGTGACGGCCGATCCGGTGGCGAACCGGTCGGGCGGCAGGGCTGCGGCGGCCGCGCCGACCAGGGTGGGCAGGGTGAGCCCGACGCCGAGGCCGGTGAGCAGCATGCCGGGCAGCAGCCCCTCGGCGTACCCGGGTGCGGTGCCGACGGCGACGGCCCACCAGGCGACGCCCGCGGCGAAGACCAGGGTGCCGGTGCAGGCCACCGCGCCCTGGCCGAACCGCCGCAGCAGCGGCCCGGTGGCGAGGGCGACCGGCGGCACCAGCAGCGGGCCGGGGGAGATGGCGAGCCCGGTGCGGAGTGCGGAGTAGCCCCAGACCTGCTGGCACCAGAGCACGGCGGTGAGCAGCATGCCGGAGAAGGCGACGGTGAACAGCAGGGCGGCCCCGTTGGCGGCGGCGAAGACCGGTACCCGCAGCATCGGCAGGTCGACGACGGGTGCCCGGTGGCGGGCGGACCGGACGAGGAAGAGGGCGGTGAGCAGGGCGGCTGCGAGCAGGCTGCCGAGGGTGCGGGCGGACGCCCAGCCCCAGGTCTCGGCCTTGACCAGTCCGAGGGCGAGGGCGCCGATCGCCGCAGTGAGCAGGACGGCGCCGGCGAGGTCGGGAAGGGGCCCTGCCTCGGTGGCCTGCGGGCGGGGGAGGACCCGTGCGCCGACGGTGAGGGCGAGGGCGCCGACGGGCAGGTTCACCAGGAAGACCCACCGCCAGTCGGCCTCGACCAGCAGGCCGCCCAGGACGGGGCCGAGGCCGGCGGCGATGCCGCCGATGGAGGCCCAGCTGCGGACGGCGGCGGGGCGGCGTTCGGGTTCGGTGGCGGCCAGCAGGAGGGCGAGCGAGGTCGGCATGAGGAGGGCGGCCGCGGCGGCCTGCAGCAGCCGGGCGCCGACCAGCAGGCCGACGCCGGGGGCGAGGGCGCAGAGTGCGGAGGCGGCGGTGAAGCCGGCGAGACCGGCGAGGAATCCGGTGCGGTGGCCGATCCGGTCGGCGAGGCGCCCGGCCGGCACCAGCAGGGCGGCGAAGACGATCGCGTAGCCGTTGAGTACCCAGGAGAGCTCGGCGAGGCCGGCTCCGTCGAAGTGCTCGGTCATCGCGGGGACGGCCACGTTGACGATGAACAGGTCCAGGTTGGAGACGAACACCGCGGCGGCGACCACCGGCAGCACCAGTGAATTTGATTTTCCAACTTTCTGCATGGCCGGTCACGCTAGACCGCGTGGGTTTGGAAACGCAACCCGCTGTGGCACCCTGGCCGGGTGACCGCGCACACACCGCCCCCGCTCCCCGCACTCCCCGGCCGTCCCTGCTCGATCGCCGCCGCGCTCTCCGTCGTCGGCGAGAAGTGGGCCCTGCTCGCCGTCCGCGAGCTCTTCTACGGGAACCACCGCTTCGAGCGGCTGGCGGAGAACACCGGCGCCCCGCGCGACCGGCTCACCGCCCGGCTGCGCGCCCTGGAGGAGGCCGGCGTGGTCGAGCGGCGGCTCTACCAGGAGCGGCCGCCGCGGTACGAGTACCACCTCACCGAGGCCGGCCGGGACCTCGCGCCGCTCACCCAGGCCCTGCTCGCCTGGGGCGACCGCTGGCTGCTGCCCGAACCGCCGGTGACCCTCCGGCACGCCCCGGCCGGCCGCCCCGAGCACCCGCTGGACGCCGCCTGGATCTGCCGCACCTGCGGCGAACCGGCCGGCCGCCACGACGTGGGCCTGCGGATCAACACGCCCGGCTGGGACCGGCAGGGGCCGACCGGGTGAAACCGTGCGCCCGGTCCGCCGGCGTCGCACCCGCCCGCGTCCACCCCGCGTCCGGGCCCGGCGGCAGTCGGTCCGCGGCGGCCCGGTGAACGGCACCGCCGGTGCGCAAAGGTGCCGTGCACGTGCGGTGAAACCCCTTCGCACCCGGCCGTGCGGGGGCGCACTATGGTCGAGCCATGCGCGGTCACGACGGCTACGGCCACCACACGCTGGGGCACGACGGCGTCCGGCCGGTCCGGGTCACCGCCTGGGTCCGCGGCCGGGTGCAGGAGGTCGGCTTCCGGTGGTGGACCAGGGCCCGCGCCCTGGAGATCGGGCTGACCGGGTATGCGAGCAACCTCGGCGACGGGCGCGTACAGGTCGTGGCCGAAGGACTGCACGCCGACTGCGAGGAACTTCTCGGCCTGCTGCGCGGCCCGGACACTCCGGGCCAGGTCAGCGGGGTCACCGAGATATGGACCGCGACCGGGGACGGGTACGACGGATTCGCGATCCGCTAGGTACCCGGCAGTTGCCGGAGGAGTGGAGAGACCCTCCGGCAACTGCCGGTGTCATCCGGTTGCCATCCGGGCAGACTCGTGGTTGACTCCGCACCAGCAGTGATCCACCGGCTCCGGTGGCCCGCCCCGCCCCGTGGTGTGACCGTCCCGCCATGCAGGTGAGAGGGGTGCGGTAGCGTGCGGTGATCGTGTTGACCCGTACCGTCTTTGGTGAGACGCTGGAAGCCCGCGCACCAGTCCGCGTTTACCCGGCAGGGTCTAGCCGTCGTGTGCCCAGCTCACTGCGGCCGCCCTGGAGTGCCCAGCCAGCACCTCGGGTCGACGAGGAGTGCGCACCCCTTCCCCCTAGACCAGTACCGCAAAACGGTTCGGTCACTCAGCGTGGAGGACCATACATCATGGCAAAGGCGCTTCTCGGGTACGTCGGCGGCCCCGACCCGCGAATGCTCTCCGAGATGCGACGGCTGCAGCAGCGTGTTCAGGACCTGGAGGCCGAACTTCTCCGGCTCCAGACGGAGAACGACGCTCTCGCCGCTGTCGCTGACGAGCACTCGCTGCTCACCAGCATCGACATGGATCACCGGGAGCCTGCGCTCACCTGATCCTCCCCGGTCGGATCGATCGACGCCGTCGGTGCGCTGAGCTTCCCGAAAGGGATCGCAGCCTGCAAGGGACGTCCGGTGTGGCGTCCCTTCGTCGTGTCCGGTGCCCTCCCCGCGCGAATGCTGCCCATGCCGCAACGCGGTCAAACCGCCTCCTGACGTCCCGGCCCGCACCGGGCCGGATACAGTCGCCAGCACAGCGTCGAACGCTGGCGAGGAGGTCGGACGGGTGCACCTGAAGAGTCTGACGCTGCGCGGGTTCAAGTCCTTCGCGTCGGCCACCACGCTGCGCTTCGAACCGGGCATCACCTGCGTGGTCGGACCGAACGGCTCCGGCAAGTCGAACGTCGTCGACGCCCTCTCCTGGGTGATGGGCGAGCAGGGTGCCAAGTCGCTGCGCGGCGGCAAGATGGAGGACGTCATCTTCGCCGGCGCGGGCGGCCGCGCCCCGCTCGGCCGCGCCGAGGTCAGCCTCACCATCGACAACACCGACGGCGCCCTGCCCATCGACTACTCGGAAGTCACCATCACGCGGACGATGTTCCGCAACGGCGGCAGCGAGTACGCGCTCAACGGCACCGTCTGCCGGCTCCTCGACATCCAGGAGCTGCTCTCCGACTCCGGCATCGGCCGCGAGATGCACGTCATCGTCGGCCAGGGCCGCCTGGACTCCGTCCTCCAGGCCGACCCGATGGGCCGCCGCGCCTTCATCGAGGAGGCCGCCGGCGTCCTCAAGCACCGCAAGCGCAAGGAGAAGGCGCTGCGGAAACTGGACGCGATGCAGGGCAACCTCAACCGCGTCCAGGACCTCGTCGGCGAACTCCGCCGCCAGCTCGGCCCGCTCGGCCGGCAGGCCAGGATCGCCCGCCGCGCCGCCGGCATCCAGGCCGAACTCCGCGACGCCCGGCTCCGCCTGCTCGCCGACGACCTGCTCACCCTGCGCCGCGCCGTCGAGGCCGAGATCGCCGACGAGCTCGCCCTCAAGCTGCGCCGCACCACCGTCGAACAGCAGCTCGCCGCCGCCCTCCAGCGGGAGGCCGTCCTGGAGGCGCAGGTCGAGCAGCTCGGGCCGCGCCTGGAGGCCGTCCGGCAGACCTGGTACCGGCTCTCCGCCCTCGCCGAGCGCACCCGCGGCACCATCGGGCTCGCCGAGGCGCGCGTCCGGCACGCCCACTCCGGCGCCGGGGCCGAGGAACGGCGCGGACGCGACCCGGAGGAGCTCGCCGCCGAGGCCGCCCGCATCCGCGAGGAGGAGGCCGCTCTCACCGAGGCCCTGGAAGAGGCGCAGTACGCGCTCGCCGAGGCCGTCGAGACCCGCGGCGAACTCGAAAGGTCGCTCGCCGCCGAGGAAGCCGCGCTCAAGAGCGCCGCCCGCGCCATCGCCGACCGCCGCGAGGGCCTCGCCCGGCTCCAGGGGCAGGCGGCCGCCGCCCGCTCCCGGGCCGCCGCCGCCCGCGCCGAGATCGGCCGGCTCGCCGAGGCCGCCGCCGACGCCCGGCAGCGGGCCGGGACCGCCCAGCAGGAGTACCAGCGGCTCAAGGACGAGACCGACGGCCTGGAAGCCGCCGACGACGAGCAGGAACACGCCCTCGACCGGGCCCGCGCCGACCTCGCGGACGCCGAGCGCGTCCTCGCCGCCGCCCGGGACATCGCCGCGGCCGCCGAACGCGAACGCGCCGGCCTCACCGCCCGCCACGAGGCGCTCTCGCTCGGCCTGCGCCGCAAGGACGGCAGCGGCACCCTGCTCACCGCCGCCGACCGGCCCGGCGGGGTGCTCGGCGCCGCCGCCGAACTCCTCACCGTCCGCCCGGGCCACGAGACCGCGATCGCCGCCGCCCTCGGCCCGGCCGCCGGAGCCGTCGCCGTCGACGGCCCGGACACCGCCGCCGAGGCCCTGCAACTGCTCCGCAAGCAGGACGCCGGCCGCGCCGCCCTCCTCCTCGCCGGCGCCCCGGTCACCACCGGCGGCGAACGCCCCCGGCTCCCCGACGGCCACCACTGGGCGGCCGACCTCGTCGAAGCCCCCGCCGGACTGCGGCCCGCCGTCGACGGCCTGCTCGCCGGCACCGTCGTCGTCCCCGACCTCGCCGCCGCCCGCCGGCTCCTCGACCGGCACCCCGGGCTCACCGCCGTCACCGCCGACGGCGACCTGCTCAGCGGCAGCTGGGCCCAGGGCGGCGCGGCCGGCGCACCCAGCCTGCTGGAGACCCAGGCCCAGGTCGCCGAGGCCGCCCGGCGCATCGACGAACTCGACGCCCACTGCGAAGAGCTGGCCGAAAAACTGGCCGCCGCCTCCGAACTCCGCCGGGAACTCTCCAAGAACCAGGAGCAGTTGACCGCCGCCCGGCGCAGCGCCGAGAAGGAGCGCGCCCAACTCGCCGGCGCACTCGGCCGGTCCGCCGGACAGGCCAGGGCCGCCGTCGACGAGGCCGAACGCCTCACCGCCGCCGCCGACCGCGCCGAGCAGGGCCTCGCCGAGGCCGAACTCGCCGCCGAGGAACTCGCCGCCCGGCTCGAGGCCGCCGAGGAGATCGACGCCGCCGGCGAGGACGAGCCCGACACCGCCGAACGCGACCGCCTCGCCGCCGCCGGCGCCGCCGCCCGGGCCGCCGAGATGGAGGCCAGGCTCGCCGTCCGCACCCACGAGGAGCGCGTCCGTTCGCTGACCGGCCGCGCCGACCAGCTCGACCGTGCCGCCGCCGCCGAACGCGAGGCCCGCGCCCGCGCCGCCCGCCGCCGCGAACGCGCCCGCCACGAGGCACAGGTGGCCACCGCCGTCGCCGAGGGCGCCCGGCACCTCCTCGCCGCCGTCGACACCTCGCTCACCGCCGCGGACACCGAACGCACCGCCGTCGAGCAGGACCGCACCGGCCGCGAGGCCGAGCTGCGCACCGCCCGCGAACACGGCCGCGAGCTCAAGGCCGAACTCGACAAGCTGGTCGACGCCGGCCACCGCGACGAGGTGCTGCGCGCCGAGAAGCGGCTGCGCATCGAGCAGTTGGAGGCCCGCGCGCTGGAGGAGTTCGGCATCGGCGGCCAGGAGCTGCTCGACGGCTACGGCCCCGACCAGCCCGTCCCGCCGCCGCTGCCCGAGGAGGGCCAGGAGCCCGGCGAACCCCGCCCGTACGACCGGGCCGAACAGGAGAAGCGGCTCAAGGCCGCCGAGCGCGCCTACCAGCAGCTCGGCAAGGTCAACCCGCTGGCACTGGAGGAGTTCGCCGCACTGGAGGAGCGGCACCGCTTCCTCGGCGAGCAGCTCGACGACCTCAAGAAGAGCCGGCGCGACCTCATGGACATCGTCCGCGACGTCGACGCCAGGGTCGAGCAGCTCTTCAGCGCCGCCTTCGCCGACACCGCCGCCCAGTTCGAGGGCGTCTTCTCCCGGCTCTTCCCCGGCGGCGAGGGGCGCCTGGTGCTCACCGACCCCGAGTCCATGCTGACCACCGGCGTCGAGGTCGAGGCCCGCCCGCCCGGCAAGAAGGTCAAGCGGCTCTCGCTGCTCTCCGGCGGCGAGCGCTCGCTCACCGCCGTCGCCCTGCTGGTCTCCATCTTCAAGGCCCGGCCGAGCCCCTTCTACGTGATGGACGAGGTCGAGGCGGCACTCGACGAGACCAACCTGCGCCGGCTGATCGCGATCATGGAGGAGCTCCGGGAGAGCTCCCAGCTGATCGTCATCACCCACCAGAAGCTCACCATGGAGTCCGCCGACGCCCTCTACGGCGTCACCATGAAGGGCGACGGCATCTCCCAGGTGATCAGCCAGCGGCTGCGCGAGGGGGCACCTCCCAGCCGCCAGGCTGGGGGAGAGCACAAGGAGAAGCGCACCCCCGCCCCCGCCGGGTGACCCGCCGCCCCGCCCGGCGGGCACGCACGGTGCGCGAGCCACGCCGTCCTGCTACTCCCGGCTGCGCGGGGGCGTCGCCGATACTGGGGGGGTTATGGAATACGTGATCCTTGCCGTAGTCATCGCCGTGGTCGCCGTCGGCGCGATCGCGGGTCTCGTCGTCACCGGCAGACGACGCAAGCCGCTGCCTCCCAAGCCCGAGGCACCCGTCATCACGCCGCCCCGCGAGCCGCAGGTCGGCGAGGAGGCCGCCCCGCCCACCGAGGCGCCCGTCCAGACCATCGAGGAGGTGCCGCTCCCCGAAGCAGAGGAGCAGGCCCCGGCGGAGGCCGCGGCCCCGCCGGCGGTCGAGGTGCCCGAACCCACCGCCGGCCGGCTCGTCCGGCTGCGCTCCCGGCTCTCCCGTTCGCAGAACTCGATCGGCAAGGGCCTGCTCACCCTCCTCTCCCGGGACCGCCTCGACGAGGACACCTGGGAGGAGATCGAGGAGATCCTGCTCGTCGCGGACGTCGGCGTCGCCGCCACCCAGGAGCTCGTCGACAGCCTCCGCACCCGGGTGAAGGTGCTCGGCACCCGCACCCCCGACGAGCTCCGCGGCCTGCTGCACGAGGAACTCGTGAAGCTGATCGGCCCGGACGCCGACCGCACCGTCCGCTCCACCAAGCACGAGGAGGGCCCCGCGGTCGTCCTGGTGGTCGGCGTCAACGGCGTCGGCAAGACCACCACCACCGGCAAGCTCGCCCGCGTGCTCGTCGCCGACGGCCGCCGGGTGGTGCTCGGCGCCGCCGACACCTTCCGTGCCGCCGCCGCCGACCAGCTGCAGACCTGGGGCGAGCGGGTCGGCGCGTACACCGTCCGCGGACCCGAGGGCGGCGACCCGGCCTCGGTCGCGTTCGACGCCGTCAAGGAGGGCATCGCCGAGGGCGTCGACACCGTCCTCGTCGACACCGCCGGCCGGCTGCACACCAAGACCGGCCTGATGGACGAACTCGGCAAGGTCAAGCGGGTCGTCGAGAAGCACGGCCCGGTCGACGAGGTGCTGCTCGTCCTGGACGCCACCACCGGCCAGAACGGCCTCGTCCAGGCCCGCGTCTTCGCCGAGGTCGTCGACATCACCGGCATCGTGCTGACCAAGCTCGACGGCACCGCCAAGGGCGGCATCGTCGTCTCCGTCCAGCGCGAACTCGGCGTGCCGGTCAAGCTGATCGGCCTCGGCGAGGGCGCGGACGACCTCGCCCCCTTCGAGCCGGCCGCCTTCGTGGACGCCCTCATCGGCGACTGAACAGCACCATCGGCAGATCCGGCAGCACGGCAGCGGGCCGCCTCCCCTCACCGGGGAGGCGGCCCGCCGCCGTTGCACCGCCCGGGGCTGTCCGCGCCCCGGGTCAGGAGGCCAGCCAGGCCGGCTCGCTGCTGCGCACCCGGCCGCGGTGGCAGGCGTACGCGAGCGTGCCGAGCAGCAGCCGCGCCTCCGGCGGACACGCGGCGCTCTCCCGGGTCGGCCGGCGCAGCCAGCTCATCGCGCCGAGCCCGCCGAGCACGGTCGGCGGCGCCGCCACGTACGCGCCCGCCCCGTGGCAGACCAGGTCGAGCGAGGCGTCGTCCCAGCCCGTCCGGTAGAGCAGCTCGGGCAGCCGGCGGGCGGTGCCGGGGGCGACGAAGAAGAGCAGCCGGCCGGTCGGCGAGGCGATCACCGGGCCGACCTGGGTGCCCATCCGCTCCAGCCGGACCAGCGCCTGGAGGCCGGGCTGCGCCGGGACGTCCAGCACGTCGAAGTGCAGCCCGGCCGGCAGCAGCACGGGCGCGTCCGCGGCCCACAGCGCGCCCAGCTCGTGGGCGGGCGTGCCGGGCGCGGCCTTCGGGCCGGTGCCGCCGTGCAGGCCGGGGGCGGCGCAGTGCGCGGCGCCGCAGTCGCAGACCGCGGGGGAGCGGTGCGGGGCGCGGGCCTCGCCCGCGACGACCGTCCAGCCGAGACGGGTGGTGTACTCGCCGGCCGCCTGGAGGGCCGTGGCCCGGGTGCGCCGCAGGGTGCCGCGCGGCGCCAGCCGCAGGTGCCGCAGCCGGAGTTCGCCGAACAGGTTGTCCATGCCTCCCCCAACAGGTTCTGGTCGCCGGTGGTTACGGGACTGTGACAGTGCGTCGGCCGTCCCGCGCGGTGCGGGTGGTGCAGCAGAGGCGCGCGCCGTACCGTGCGCTCCGATTCGCGTCGCGCGCTCCAACAGCCGGCGGGCCCCGGAGCTGCGGATACCGGGAGGTCGCTGTCGCACGAGGGTTCCTCCGTCGTCTGGGGTGCCGTCAAAACCGGTAGCATCAGCGGCAGTTGATCCGTCCGCAGGGCGGGAGGCCGAACCGTCGGGCATGTGCCGGGGTCAATGCGAACCGGCTACCAGTGAAGCGCGACCAGGCCATCCTTTGTTCACTCCCAGGGGTGGCGAAAGGTGGCGTTTCCCCGGCGGTGCTCCCCCGGATGGCGGAAATCACGTTACGTTCGGCACACGGAGCACAGCGGACCGTCCACAGTTGCGGTGGTCCGGGCTCCTCGGCAGTCGAGCAGGCACGGTACGTCGAGCAAGCGCCCGCACCGTCGGGCACCACGAGCGGGCCCCGAGGCGGGGCCGGGCGGGATGGGGCGTTCCCATGGGTGAGAAGCAACCGAACGAGAAGCTGACGTCGTGGTTCGTTCGAAGCGGCTGGTCCAAGGGCGAGTTGGCGCGTCAGGTCAACCGTCGGGCCCGCCAGATCGGCGCGCACCACGTCAGCACGGACACCTCCCGGGTGCGCCGGTGGCTCGACGGTGAGCAGCCCCGCGAGCCCATCCCGAAGATCATGTCCGAGCTGTTCTCCGAGCGCTTCGGCTCGGTGGTCTCCATCGAGGACCTCGGCCTGCGCACGGCCGTCCCGGTCTCCACCGTCGGCGGCGGCGTCGACCTGCCGTGGAGCGGCGACCAGACCGTCCAGCTGATCAGCGAGTACTCGCGCAGCGACCTGATGCTCAACCGCCGCGGCTTCCTCGGCACCTCGCTCGCCCTGACCGCCGGCGCCGCCCTGATCGAACCCATGCAGCGCTGGCTCACCCCCGGCCCCGGCGGCGCGCCCACCCCGATCCTCACCGCCGCCAACGGCGGCGAGCCGCACACCGGCCGCCTCTCCGAGCCCGAGCTCCAACTCCTCGAGCAGACCACGGTGATGTTCCGCCAGTGGGACGCGCAGAACGGCGGCGGCCTGCGCCGCAAGGCCGTGGTCGGCCAGCTCCACGAGGTCACCGACCTGCTGCAGGAGTCCTATCCGGAGCCCACCACCAAGCGTCTCTTCCGCCTCACCGCCGAACTCGCCCACCTCGCCGGCTGGATGTCGTACGACGTCGGCATGCACCCCAGCGCCCAGAAGTACTACGTGCTCGCCCTGCACGCCGCCAAGGAGGCCGGCGACCGCCCCTTCGGCGCGCTCATCCTCACCGACATGAGCCGCCAGATGATCCACCTCAACCGCGGCGAGGACGCCCTGGAGCTGATCCACCTCGCCCAGTACGGCAGCCGCGACACCGCCACCCCTCGCCAGCAGGCCCTGCTGTACGCGATGGAGGCCCGCGCCTACGCCACCATCGGCGAGGTCAACCGCTGCGCCCGGGCCGCCCGCCTCGCCGAGGACACCTTCAGCGACTGCCGCGCCGGCGACGGCGACCAGAACTGGCTCAAGTTCTTCTCCGAGGCCGAGCTCAACGCCGAGAACGCGCACTCCTTCCGCGACCTGGCGTACCACTCCAGCCGCAGCCAGCTGTACGCCTCGATGTCCGCCCCGGTGATGGAGCGCGCGGTCGACCTGTTCCGCCAGGACGGCGAGCACGTGCGCAGCTACGCCTTCAACCTCATCGGCATGGCCAGCGTCCACCTGCTGCAGAACGAGCCCGAGCAGGCCGCGGTGATGGCCGAGCAGGCCGTCGACATCGCCACCAAGGTCCGCTCCGAGCGGCTGAACACCCGCGTCCGCAAGACCACCGAGGCCGCCAACCGCCAGTACAAGGGCGTGCCCGAGGTCGCCCGGCTCGCCGAGCGCGTGGTGCAGGACATCCCGGAGTTCGCCTCGGCGGTCTGACCGCCCGCGCGGGGGCCGCTTTCGGCCACCCGCGCCCCCGACCCCGACCGTGGGGGTCCGTGCGCCTTCGTATCCGTACGGGCTCCCCCGCCCTTCAGGCCCCGGGCCTCCACGGTCGGTGAAACACCCCGCACCCGCTGTACCGAGCGGCGGAACGGTATCGCAAGATCTGTCATGGCACGGCCGTGGTTCACGTGCTCGTAACGCCCCCGTCGGTTGCGTCACGGCGGCGAAACACCGAGCCGCATCGGCCGAAATCAGCCTTCGGCACTCTCCTCACATCGCCGACACCCCGGGTGGGAACGGGACAGGTATCCCGGGTGTGGAGCGGCTTCCATTCAGAGGAGACGCCGATGCCGGACGGCTTCAGCGCGGGCGATACCGCCTTTGTGTTCATCTGTGCGGCCCTGGTCATGTTGATGACACCGGGTCTGGCCTTCTTCTACGGAGGCATGGTCAGGGTCAAGAGCACCCTCAACATGCTGGTCATGAGCTTCATCACGCTCGCGATCGTCAGCGTCCTGTGGGTCCTCTACGGCTACAGCCTCGCCTTCGGGCCGGACGCCGGCGCCGGCCTGATCGGCAACCTGGACTTCCTGGGCTTCCGCGGCATCGGGATGAACGACCTGAGCGGCACGATCCCGGTCACCGGGTTCGCCGCCTTCCAGCTGATGTTCGCCATCATCACCCCGGCCCTGATCAGCGGCGCGATCGCGGACCGCGCCAAGTTCGCCGCCTGGTCGCTGTTCGTGGCCCTGTGGGTCACCGTCGTCTACTTCCCGGTCGCGCACTGGGTGTTCGCCTTCGACAAGGGCAACGGCGGCTGGCTCGGCGACCGCAACGGCGTCATCGACTTCGCCGGCGGCACCGCCGTCCACATCAACGCGGGTGTCGCGGGCCTCGCCCTCGCCCTCGTCCTCGGCAAGCGCGTCGGCTTCAAGAAGGACCCGATGCGCCCCCACAGCCTCCCGCTGGTGATGCTCGGCTCCGGCCTGCTGTGGTTCGGCTGGTTCGGCTTCAACGCCGGCTCGGCGCTCGCCGCCAACGGCGTCGCCGGCATGGCCTTCCTGAACACCCAGGTCGCCACCGCCGCCGCCGTCCTCGGCTGGCTCGCCTACGAGAAGATCAAGCACGGCGCGTTCACCACCCTGGGTGCCGCCTCCGGCGCCGTCGCCGGCCTGGTCGCCATCACCCCCGCCTGCGGCTCGGTCTCCCCGCTCGGCTCCATCGCCATCGGCATCATCGCCGGTGTCGCCTGCGCCGCCGCGATCAGCCTCAAGTACAAGCTCGGCTTCGACGACTCGCTCGACGTGGTCGGCGTGCACCTCGTCGGCGGTGTCATCGGCTCCCTGCTGATCGGCTTCTTCGCCACCGGCCACGTCGGCCAGACCGCGCAGGGCCTCTTCTACGGCGGCGGCTTCGAGCAGCTCGGCAAGCAGGCGCTGGGTGTCGTCGCGGTCGCGGTGTACTCCTTCGTCGTCACCGGCATCCTCGGCCTCGCCATCCACAAGACGATCGGCTTCCGGGTCTCCGAGGAGGTCGAGGTGTCCGGCATCGACCAGGCCGAGCACGCCGAGTCCGCCTACGACTTCACCGCCGTCGGCGCCAGCCTCGCCCGGTCCGTCACCGCCACCGCCACCCCCGCCACCGCCGAGAAGGCCGAGGTCGACGCCTGATGAAGCTCATCACCGCAGTCATCAAGCCGCACCGCCTGGACGACGTGAAGGAGGCCCTGCAGGCCTTCGGCGTCCACGGCCTCACCGTCACCGAGGCCAGCGGCTACGGCCGTCAGCGCGGCCACACCGAGGTCTACCGGGGCGCCGAGTACACCGTCGACCTGGTGCCGAAGGTCCGCATCGAGATCCTCGTCGAGGACGACGACGCCGAGCAGCTGATCGACGTCGTGGTCAAGGCCGCCCGCACCGGCAAGATCGGTGACGGCAAGGTCTGGGCCGTCCCGGTCGACACGGCGGTGCGCGTGCGCACCGGCGAGCGCGGCCCCGACGCGCTTTAGCATCAGCACCAGACGCTCTTGGCGGACCTGCCCACCGGCAGGTCCGCCGGACGCGTATCCGGCACCCCGCCCCACGGATGGGATCTCCGACGTGACCACGACCGAAGCCCACCCCTCCGACCCGGCCCGCCCGGACGACCACGGCGCCGCCCGCACCCGGCTGCTCGCCGACCCCGGTCTCGGCGGCGCCGCCCGCCGCACCGCCCTCGCCCGGCTCACCGACGGCTGGCTCGCGGGCCTCTACCGGGACGCAGGTGCACCCGCAGGCACCGCCCTGGTCGCAGTCGGCGGCTACGGCCGCGGCGAGCTCTCCCCGCGCAGCGACCTCGACGTCCTGCTGCTCCACGAGGGCCCGATCGACCCCCGGCTGCCCGAGCGGATCTGGTACCCGGTCTGGGACTCCGGTGCCGCCCTCGACCACTCCGTGCGCACCCTCGACGAGGCCCGCACCGTCGCCGCCGAGGACCTCAAGGCCCAGCTCGGCCTCCTCGACGCCCGGCACATCGCCGGCGACGCCGCCCTCACCGCGGGCCTGCGCTCCACCCTGCTGGCCGACTGGCGGGCCGGCGCCGCCGGACGGCTGCCCGAACTCCAGCAGCTGTGCGCCGAGCGCGCCGAACGCCACGGCGAACTCTCCTTCCTCCTCGAACCCGACCTCAAGGAGGCCCGCGGCGGCCTGCGCGACGTCGTCGCCCTCAAGGCCATCGCCGCCACCTGGCTCGCCGACGCCCCCCGCGACGGCCTGGAGGCCGCCGCCGCCCGCCTCGCGGACGTCCGTGACGCCCTCCACCTCACCACCGGCCGCGCCACCGAGCGCCTCAGCCTGCAGGACCAGGACCAGGTCGCCGCCCGGCTCGGCGTCCTCGACGCCGACACCCTGCTCCGCCAGGTCTACGAGGCGGCCCGCACCATCACCTACGCCACCGACGTCACCTGGCGCGCGGTCGACCGGGTGCTCGCCGCCCGCAGCGGCCGCGGCCGCCGGCTCTCCCGGATCGCCTTCCCGTTCAGCGGGGTCGGCCGCGGCGCCGGCGCCGTCGCCAAGGGCGCCGTCGACCGCAGGCCGCTCGCCGAGGGCGTCGTCGAGCAGGACGGCGAGGCCGTGCTCGCCCAGGGCGCCCGCCCCGCGCAGGACCCGGTCCTGCCGCTGCGCGCCGCCGCGGCGGCCGCCCAGGCCGGGCTCACCGTCGCGTACACCACCGTCCGCCGGCTGGCCGCCGAGACCAGGCCGCTGCCGGTGCCCTGGCCGGACGAGGCCCGCGAGCAGCTGATCACCCTGCTCGGTGCCGGCGAGGCCTGCCTGCCGGTCTGGGAGGCCCTGGAGGCCGAAGGCCTGATCACCCGGCTGCTGCCGGACTGGGAGCGGGTCCGCTGCCGCCCGCAGCGCAACGCCGTGCACCGCTGGACGGTCGACCGGCACCTCATCGAGACCGCCGTGAAGGCCGCCGCGATGACCCGCCGGGTGGCCCGCCCCGACCTGCTGCTGGTCGCCGCGCTGCTGCACGACATCGGCAAGGGCTGGCCCGGCGACCACTCGGAGGCCGGCGAGGTCATCGTCCGCGACGTCGCCGTCCGGATGGGCTTCGACAAGGAGGACACCGACACCCTCGCCCTCCTGGTGCGCCACCACCTGACCCTGGTCGACACCGCCACCCGCCGCGACCCCGACGACCCGGCCACCGTCGACGCCGTCACCAAGGTCGTCGGCACCCTGCCGCACCTGGAACTGCTGCACGCCCTCACCGAGGCCGACGCCACCGCCACCGGCCCGGCCGCCTGGAGCAGCTGGCGGGCCTCGCTGGTGGGCAACCTGGTCGCCCGGGCCGCCGCCCGGCTGGCCGGCGGCGTCAGCCACCCGCCCGCCGGCGACCCCACCGCAGAGGAGGAGCGGCTCGCCGTCGAGGCCGCCCGCACCGGCGGGCCCGCGCTCTCCCTGCACGCCCACGCCGAGCAGGACACCACCGGCACCGAGCCGATGGGCGTCGAGCTCACCCTGGCCATCCCGGACCGCCCCGGCCTGCTGGGCACCGTCGCGGGCGTCCTGGCCCTGCACCGGCTCACCGTCCGCTCGGCCGGCCTGCGCGAACTCGACCCGGTCGGCGCCGGGCCCGTCCTGCTGCTCTCCTGGACGGTCGCCGCCGAGTACGGCGAGCTGCCCGAGGCCGCCCGGCTGCGCGCCGACCTCCGCCGGGCCCTGGACGGCTCGCTGGACGTCTCCCGCAAGCTCGCCGAGCGGGACGCCGCGGCCCCGCGGCGGCGCGGCATCGCGACCCCGCCGCCGGTGGTCTCGGTCGCCCAGGGCGCCTCCTCCAGCGCGACCATCCTGGAGGTCCGCGCGCACGACGCGCCCGGCCTGCTGCACCGGATCGGCCGTGCCCTGGACGCCGCGGGGGTGCGGGTGCGCACGGCGTACGTCTCCACGCTCGGCGCGGACGCCGTGGACGCGTTCTACGTCACGGACTCCGAGGGCCTGCCGCTGGCACCGCTGCAGGCGGCGGAGGTCGCCCGGTCCGTGCAGGCCGCCCTGGGCTGACGGGCCCGTGGCGGGCCCGGAGCGGGCCTGCTGAGGGCCCTGCAGGGCCCGGTCCGCGCGTTCGAGCGGCGTCCCGTCCGGGCCCGCGGGAGCGGGTGTGGGCCGGGGTGGAGACCGTTCGCCGGGCGGCCCGATACCCTGGGGGGCGACGACAGTACCCGTACCGATGCCGCAAGGGACCCGCGACCGACGTGTTCGACACTCTCTCCGACCGCCTCGCAGCGACGTTCAAGAACCTCCGGGGCAAGGGCCGCCTCAGTGAGGCGGACATCGACGCCACCGCCCGCGAGATCCGGATCGCGCTGCTGGAGGCGGACGTTGCGCTCCCGGTGGTGCGGGCCTTCATCAAGCAGGTCAAGGACCGTGCCCTCGGCGCCGAGGTGTCCGGTGCCCTGAACCCGGCCCAGCAGATCATCAAGATCGTCAACGAGGAGCTCATCAGCATCCTCGGCGGCGAGACCCGCCGTCTGCGGTACGCCAAGACCGGCCCGACGGTGATCATGCTCGCCGGTCTGCAGGGTGCCGGTAAGACCACCCTCGCCGGCAAGCTCGGCCACTGGCTGAAGAAGCAGAAGCACACCCCGCTGCTGGTCGCCTGCGACCTCCAGCGCCCCAACGCGGTCAACCAGCTCGGCGTGGTGGCCGAGCGGGCCGGCGTCGCCTTCTACGGCCCCGAGCCGGGCAACGGCGTCGGCGACCCGGTGAAGGTCGCCCGCGACTCGATCGAGTACGCCCGGCAGAAGCAGTACGACGTCGTCATCGTCGACACCGCCGGACGCCTCGGCATCGACGCCGAGATGATGCAGCAGGCCGCCGACATCCGGGCCGCGGTCGACCCGGACGAGGTCCTGTTCGTGGTCGACGCCATGGTCGGCCAGGACGCGGTCACCACCGCCCAGGCCTTCCTCGACGGCGTCGACTTCACCGGCGTGGTGCTCTCCAAGCTCGACGGCGACGCCCGCGGCGGCGCCGCGCTCTCCGTCGCGCACGTGACCGGCCGTCAGATCATGTTCGCCTCCAACGGCGAGAAGGTCGACGACTTCGACGCCTTCCACCCGGACCGGATGGCCTCGCGCATCCTCGGCATGGGCGACATGCTGTCGCTCATCGAGAAGGCCGAGCAGACCTTCTCGCAGGCCGAGGCCGAGAAGATGGCCTCCAAGCTCCAGGGCGGCGGCAAGGACTTCACGCTGGACGACTTCCTCGCCCAGCTGGAGCAGGTCCGCAAGATGGGCTCGATCTCCAAGCTGCTCGGGATGCTGCCCGGCATGGGCCAGATCCGCGACCAGATCAACAACATCGACGACCGGGACGTGGACCGCGTCGGCGCGATCATCAAGTCGATGACCCCGGCCGAGCGCACCGACCCGAAGATCATCAACGGCTCGCGCCGGCTGCGCATCGCCAAGGGCTCCGGCGTCCAGGTCGGCGAGGTCAACAACCTGGTCGAGCGGTTCTTCGAGGCCCGCAAGATGATGTCCGCGATGGCCTCCGGCAAGGGCATCCCCGGCATGCCGGGCATCCCCGGCATGGGCGGCGGCGGTAAGCGCTCCGCCAAGAAGGCGCCGGTCGCCAAGGGCAAGCGCAAGTCCGGCAACCCGCTGAAGCGGGCCCAGGAGGAGGCGGCCGCCGCCGAGCGCCGCGCCCTCGGCCCGGCCGGCGCCCCCGGCCAGCAGCCCGCCGCCCCGGGCGGCGCGTTCGGCCTCGGCGCGGGCAAGGGCCCGGCCGACTTCGAACTGCCCAAGGAGTTCAAGGACCTGCTCTGACGGTCCCCGCCCGCCGGCCCGCCGCCCCTCCCAGGGTGGCGGGCCGGCGGCGTTCCGGCCCCGGGCGGTCCCGTCCTCCGGTCGTTCGGTGGGCCGCCCGGCGCGGGGCCGTACACATGACCGATGATGGTGGTGTGCGAGTGACGATCAGGGCACCCCGCCCGGAGGACGTGGCCCCCTATGCCGAGGCGGTACGGAGGTCCGCCGAGCACATAGGGCGGTGGAACCCGGTCGAACCGGACGGTCTCGCCGAGCTGCTGGACCGTCAGGGGCCGGGCCTGCGCACCTTCCTGATCGAGGACACCGCCACCGGCGGCCTGGTCGGCAAGTGCAACGTCGCCAACATCGTGATGGGCCGCTTCTGCAACGGAGCCCTCGGCTACGACTCCTACCTGCCCTACGCCGGCACCGGGCGGATGTCCGAGGGCATGCGGCTGGTGGTCGACCGCTGCTTCGCCTCCGCCGAGCGCGGCGGCCTCGGCCTGCACCGGCTGGAGATCAACGTGCAGCCCGACAACACCCGCTCCATCGCCATGGCCGAGCGGCTCGGCTTCCGGCACGAGGGGTTCACGCCGCGGATGCTGTTCCTGTCCGGCGCCTGGCGCGACCACGAGCGGTACGCGCTCACCGTCGAGGAGTGGACACCGCTGGACCGCTGAGCGGCGTGTGGACCGCTGAGCGGCGTGTCCGGGCCGACCGGCGTGTTCCGGCCGGCCTCCGGTGCCTGCGGTGCCGGTGCGTCCGGTGGGGCACCACCGGCCCGGGGCGGACGCCGGCCCCGGGCCGGGCGATCGGGGGATCAGCGGGGCTGCTCGGCCACCACGTACCGGAACACGTTGGCCATCCGGACCGAGGCGTCCGTCTGCACGAAGGGGTGCAGCGCCTCCTCCAGCTCCTTGGTCACCAGTGCCGCGCCCCACTCCTCGATCGCGCCCTCGTACAGGCCGGTGGAGAGCATCCCGCGGACCGCACTGTCCAGGTCCGGGTAGGCGAAGGGGCAGGAGACCCGGCCGCTGCCGGCGGGCCGGAGGCCCGCGCCCGCGCACAGCTCCTCCAGTGCGCCGGGGGCGCTCAGCGCGAACGGGTCGCGGACCGGCGTCCGGGCCGAGCGGCGGCGTGCGACCTCCAGCACCGGCGCGCTCTCGCACCGCTCCGGGGGCCCCCAGCCGGCCAGCACCACGTGCCCGCCCTGCAGCGTCAGCGCGGCCGCCTCCAGCACGAGGACGGCCGGATCGGCGACGTACGCGAGCTCCTCGAAAACGGTGACCAGCGAATACGCCGAGCGGGGGACGGGATAGCCCGACCGGTCGACACCGCCGACACCGGCCACCCGCAGCCGCCGGCCCTCCGCGAGTTCGCGCAGTTCCGCCTCCGGTTCCAGTCCGGCCACCTGCGCGCCGCGGTCCGCGGCGAGCAGCAGGGCGAGCCCCGAGCGGCAGCCGAGACCGAGCAGGCTGGTCGCCGGGCCGACCTCCAGCCGCCGGTATACGGCCTGGTAGAGCGGCACCAGCATCCGCTCCTGGATCTCCGCCCAGTCGCGCGCCCGACCGCGCGACCCCGCCCCGCCACCCGCGTGCGGGCGCTGCGCGGTCGTACCGGTCACCTGCGCTGAAGCCATCGCGGCCTCCCATTCGGTGTGTGCGTCCGATGCTCCGGCTCCCCCCGGTCGTCTCCCGCCCCGCCTTCCAGCGAACAGCGCCCGGGCGCCGCCGTCCAGAGGTGTGCAGGGAGTGTCCGTGCGCCGAGGCGTGCGCCCCCGCGGTGCGCCGGTGAAACGGATTCACGGTCGGAACCCCGATCCCCGTACCATCTGCCCCATGGCTAAGGCACCCGTACTCACCCCCCAGTCGGAAGACTTTCCCCGCTGGTACCAGGACCTCATCAACAAGGCCGAGCTGGCCGACAACGGTCCGGTGCGCGGCACCATGGTCATCCGACCGTACGGGTACAGCCTGTGGGAGCGGATGCAGCAGGAGATGGACGCCCGGATCAAGCAGGCCGGTGCGCAGAACGCCTACTTCCCGATGTTCATCCCGCAGTCGTACCTGACCAAGGAGGCCGAGCACGTCGAGGGCTTCTCGCCCGAGCTCGCGGTGGTCACCCACGGCGGCGGCAAGGAGCTGGAGGAGCCGGTCGTCGTCCGGCCCACCTCCGAGACGATCATCAACGAGTACTTCTCCAAGTGGGTCCAGAGCCACCGGGACCTCCCCCTGCTGATCAACCAGTGGGCCAACGTCGTCCGCTGGGAGCTCCGCCCGCGCGTCTTCCTGCGCACCACCGAGTTCCTCTGGCAGGAGGGCCACACCGCCCACGCCACCTACGAGGACGCCCGCGAGTACGCCTCGCGCATCCACACGGACGTCTACGGCGACTTCATGACCAACGTGCTCGGCATCGACGTCGTGCTCGGCCGCAAGACCGCCCGCGAGCGCTTCGCCGGCGCCATCAACACCCTCACCCTCGAGGGCATGATGGGCGACGGCAAGGCCCTGCAGATGGGCACCAGCCACGAGCTCGGCCAGAACTTCGCCAAGGCGTTCAACACCACGTACCAGCTGCAGGGCGCCGAGCGCGAGTACGTCTGGCAGACCTCCTGGGGCGTCTCCACCCGCATGGTCGGCGGCCTGATCATGTCCCACGGCGACGACAACGGCCTGCGCGTCCCGCCGCGCCTGGCCGCCGTCCAGGCCGTCGTCCTCGCCATCAAGGGCGACGACGCGGTGCTCGCCAAGGTCCGCGAGATCGGCGCCGCCCTGGAGGCCGCCGGCGTCCGCGTGGTGGTCGACGACCGCACCGACACCCCCTTCGGCCGCCGCGCCGTCGACTGGGAGCTCAAGGGCGTTCCGCTGCGCATCGAGGTCGGTCCGCGCGACCTGGAGAACGGCACCGCCATGCTGGTCCGCCGGATCGCCGGCGGCAAGGAGCCGGTCTCGGCCGACGCACTGGCGTCGCTCGTCCCCGGCATCCTGGAGGAGGACCAGGCGCTGCTGCTCCGCCAGTCGCGCGAGCGCCGCGAGGCCCGCACCGTGGACGTCTCGTCCATCGAGGAGGCCGTCGAGGCCGCGGCCACCGGCTGGGGCCGCATCTCCTGGGCCGACCTGGGTCCGGAGGGCGAGGCCAAGCTGGCCGAGCAGGGCGTCTCGGTGCGCTGCATCGTCGCCGCCGACGGCTCCGTCCCGGCGGCCGACGACCAGCCCGGCAACATCGCGATCGTCGCCCGCGCGTACTGACGGCAGGGGACCGGCCGGGTGCCCCGCACGGGCAATCGGGCAAACCGAGGTGCTTCCGGAGTGCTTCCCGATGCACTTCCGTTGCAATTCGATGCCGATTCAGCGGATTGTTAACCGCGGTTTGCACACTGCTTGTCGAGGCTACTCGCCGGTCAACTCCCGGCGGTGCGAAACAAGCGGTACGGTATACGGCCCGTGGCCCTGTCAATTTTGACCGGGCTGCGGGCCGTCCGCCTTGGGCGGCGTGCGTGTCCCCGGGTGATAGCCGAGAGCCCGCCGAGATTCGGCGGGTCCACAGATGCAGGGGGTTGGTCTTGCGTCAGGTCAGAACAACGCAATTCAGGAGCGTGTCCGCATTCCTGAGAGATCGCTGGGAATTCCCCGTGAACGGGAACTCGCGGAACATCGGCCCTCTCTCCAACGTTGGTCCAGCGTGAGCACGACACAGCCTCTCGTCCTCGCGGCCGAACTGGCCGCCGCCTGGAGCGACATCCAGGCCCACCATCAGGACCTCCCCGACCTGGCCTCGCCCGAGGCCCTGATCGGCGAGTCCTCCTCGGCGTGCGGCACCCGGCTCGGATTCGAGCGGCTGCTGCACGAAGCCGCCCACGGACTGGCCGCCGCGCGGGAGATCCGCGACACCTCGCGGGCCGGTCGCTACCACAACCGGCGCTTCCTGATGCTCGCCTCCGAGCTCGGGCTGGCCCACCCGGTCGAGCCGCACGCCAGCAGCGGCTTCTCCCAGGTGACCATGCTCAAGGAGACCGAGGACAGGTACTCCGACACCATCGAGCGGCTGGAGCGCGCCCTCGGCGCCCACCAGCTCGCCGTTGCGGGCGAGGGCGGCCACCGGGCCTTCCGCGGCCCGGCGGCGCGGCACGGCTCGTCCGGTGGCGGTGTCCGGGTCAAGGCGGTCTGCGGCTGCGGGCGCAACGTCCGTGTCGTCCCGTCCGTCCTGGCGCAGGCGGCCATCGTCTGCGGCGCCTGCCAGCAGCCGTTCAAGATCGGCTGAGTTCCGCCGGCGGCCACGTGCCGTCGCTGACAGTTCCCTCCTGACAGTTCGCGGTGCTCGGCTCTACCGGGGGCGGGGGCCCTCGGTCGGGCCGGACTGCGTCTTCGTCCGGTGGCCACGAGTGCTTGAGTCGTGGTGAGTGCTTGAGCTGCCCGGCGGGGGTGTCCGCCTGGGCGTGGCGGCGCCCTGCTGCCCGTTGGTCGTGCTCCGTGTGTCGCGTTTCTGTGTCTCGTGTTCTCCGTGTCCCGTCGTTCTCCGCGCGGGCGGCGCCGGAGCGGGGTGATCGGCGGTGGGCTGCGCGCAGCGGACCGTGGGTCGGGGCGTGCCTGTCGGGCCCGTGTCGGCCGGTGCACACCGTGTGCCGAGCGGGCGGACGATTCGGGGGCCAGGCCGGGCTGTGGCAGAATGGACAGCTGAGTACTCGGCAGCCGGGCAGGACCCCTCTCTCCTACGGCTGGCGTGTCCCTTGAACGGCCGGTCGCCGCAACCCCACGCGGTGGCAGCGGCCGCTCACCCACGTCAACACCAGGAGAATCCACTCCCGTGGCAGTCAAGATCAAGCTGAAGCGTCTCGGCAAGATTCGCTCCCCGCACTACCGCATCGTTGTCGCCGACTCCCGCACCAAGCGTGACGGTCGTGCGATCGAGGAGATCGGCATCTACCAGCCGACCTACAACCCCTCGAAGATCGAGGTCGACAGCGACCGCGCCCAGTACTGGCTGTCCGTCGGCGCCCAGCCGACCGAGCCGGTCCTCGCCATCCTCAAGCTCACCGGTGACTGGCAGAAGTTCAAGGGCCTGCCGGCTCCGGAGCCGCTGAAGGTCGCCGAGCCCAAGGTCGAGGACTACTCGCACCTGTTCGCCAAGGCCGTCGCGGGCTTCGAGGACAGCACCACCGGTGTTGCCATCACCCCGAAGGCGAAGAAGGCGGACAAGGCCGAGGCTGACGCCGAGGCCGCCTCCACCGAGGCCTGAGCATGATCGAGGAAGCCCTCGACCACCTGGTGAAGGGCATCGTCGAGCACCCCGACGAGGTGCAGGTGCGTTCGCGCAACCTGCGCCGGGGCAACACCATCGAGGTCCGGGTGCACCCCGACGACCTCGGCAAGGTGATCGGCCGCGGCGGCCGTACGGCCCGTGCGCTGCGTACCGTGGTGGGTGCGCTCGGCGGCCGCAACGTCCGGGTCGACCTGGTCGACGTGGACAGCATCCGCTGACGCGGAGCCGTCAGGTATTCGTCAGGTACCAGGGGCCGACCGGGACGCACGTCGTCCCGGTCGGCCCTTCTGGCGTTCCCGGCCCGCGCCGGACCGCCGTGCGCCGGGCCCTTGCGTTCCGCGTCCGCGGGCGCGTCTTGCGCGGGGTTTGAGGCCCGGTGGCGCGCCGCGCGGGCAACTTCGCGGCGTACGGCGGTGTCCGTCGCGTACGGCAGCCGCGCCGGGGTGTCCGCGCCGGAGCATCCGCGCCGCCATTCAGAATCAGCCAGCCAGAGCCAGGACCGCGCCCGGGGCGCGGCAACACCAGGAGAACGATCACCGTGCAGCTCGTCGTCGGTCGGATCGGCCGTGCCCACGGCATCAGGGGCGACGTCAGTGTCGAAGTCCGCACCGACGAACCCGAACTCCGGCTCGGCCCGGGCGCGGTCCTGCTCACGGACCCCGCCTCCGCCGGCCCGCTGACGGTCGAGTCCGGCCGCGTGCACAGCGGTCGGCTGCTGCTCCGCTTCGCGGGCGTCAAGGACCGCAACGGGGCCGAGGCCCTGCGCGGCACCATGCTGATCGCCGAGGTCGACCCGGAGGAGACCCCGGAGGACCCGGACGAGTACTACGACCACCAGCTGATCGGTCTCGACGTCGTCCTTCTCGACGGCACCCTCGTCGGCGAGCTGACCGAGCTCGTCCACCTGCCGTACCAGGACCTCCTGACCGTCACCAGGCCCGACGGCACCGAGGTGCTGGTGCCTTTCGTCGAGCAGATCGTCCCCACCATCGATCTGGAGAACCAGCGCGCGGTGATCACGCCGCCGCCCGGCCTGATCGAGCCGCTGGAGTCCGAGCCGGACACCGCGGACGGCGCCGATGCCGGGGATGCCGGTGCTGCCGGCCGTGACGCCGGTGCCGGCGAGGACTCGGCGGGCGGTGCCCGGGCGTGAGCGAGATGCGGATCGACGTCGTCACGATCTTCCCGGAGTACCTGGAGCCGCTGAACGTCTCCCTGGTCGGCAAGGCCCGGGCCCGCGGCCAGCTCGACGTGCACCTGCACGACCTCCGCAGCTGGACCACCGACGTGCACCGGACGGTCGACGACACCCCGTACGGCGGCGGGCCCGGCATGGTGATGAAGCCCGAGCCGTGGGGCGCCGCCCTCGACGCGGTGCTCGCCCAGGGGCCGGAGGGCGAGGTGCCGACACTGGTCGTCCCGACGCCCAGCGGTCGCCCGTTCACCCAGGAGCTCGCCCAGGAACTGGCCGCACGCCCGTGGCTGGCCTTCGCGCCCGCCCGGTACGAGGGCATCGACCGCCGGGTGATCGAGGAGGCCGCCACCCGGATGCCGGTGGTGGAGGCGTCGATCGGCGACTACGTCCTGGCCGGCGGTGAGGTCGCCGTCCTGGTGATGGTCGAGGCCATCGCCCGGCTGCTGCCCGGTGTCCTCGGCAACGCCGAGTCGCACCGGGACGACTCGTTCGCCCCCGGGGCCATGGCCGACCTGCTCGAAGGACCCGTCTACACCAAGCCCGCCGAGTGGCGCGGCCGCGAGGTGCCGGAGATCCTGCTCAGCGGCCACCACGGCAAGATCGCCCGCTGGCGGCGCGAGGAGGCCTTCGCCCGCACGCTGGCCAACCGGCCGGACCTGGTCGCCCGCTGGCAGCTCGGCTCCTTCGACAAGAAGGAGCGCGAGGCGCTCAGCCGACTGGGCCTGGTCTGGGACGAGGCGGAAGGCCGGTTTCGGCCGATGCCGGAGGCTGTGGAAGAATAGGCGACTGCTGTCTGTCGCTGGGCGTCCCCTCGGGGCCGCTACGTGGCCCGATGTGCCCGCCACAGGGGGTTCGTCGCCAGCCGATGCGGCCCGCAGCACCATCATTTCTCACGAACTTCCGTGGACGGCCTGTGGCGTCTGCGATGGAGAGCACCATGAGCAACAAGCTCGCTGCTGTCGACGCGGCCTCGCTGCGTACCGACATCCCGTCCTTCCGCCCGGGTGACACCCTCAAGGTTCACGTCCGGGTCATCGAGGGCAACCGCTCCCGCGTCCAGGTCTTCCAGGGCGTCGTCATCCGCCGCCATGGCTCCGGCATCGGTGAGACCTTCACCGTTCGCAAGGTGAGCTTCAACGTCGGCGTGGAGCGCACCTTCCCGGTGCACACCCCGGTCGTCGAGAAGATCGAGGTCGTGACCCGCGGTGCCGTTCGCCGCGCCAAGCTGTACTACCTCCGTGACCTGCGCGGCAAGGCCGCGAAGATCAAGGAGAAGCGCGAGAACTGATCCGCTGCCCCGGCTCGCCGGGGCGCGGAGTCTCGGGTCGAGCCCGCCCTTCGGGGCTGAAGGCCTTGGCCTTTCAGGCCTTGGGGATAAGCTCAGCCCGATGACCACGTTCGAACCTTCCACGGACCACGACGGAAGGTCCGCACCTGCCGGTGCGGACCTTCCGTCGTGGTCCGTGGTCGTTTCCGCTGGTACACAGGCCGCGGAATCCGCTGCAGCGGGGGCCCCGGAAGCCGACGATGCCGGTGAGGACGTTGCAGGAGTCGGCGGTGGCGATGACGCCACTGGGGCCGCTGCCGCTGCCGCTGCTGGTGACGACTCCGGCCGCGGGGCCGGGTGGGTGCGCGACCTGGCGCTGATCGGTGGCACGTGCCTGCTCCTCCTGGTCGTGGTGAACACCTTCGTCGCCCGTCCCTTCGCCGTGCCTTCCGCGTCGATGGAGAACACCCTGCGACCCGGCGACCGCGTCGTGGCCAATGAGTTGGCGTATGCGTTCGGCGGCCACGTCCAGCGCGGCGACGTCGTGGTATTCGACGGGACCGGCTCCTTTCTGCCGTACGCGGCCGAGCCCACCGCGGGACAGAAGATGCTGGACCGCCTGGGGCTGGACCCCGGCAGTGACACGGTCTTCGTGAAGCGGGTGATCGGTGTGGGCGGTGACAGGGTGACCTGCTGCGGGTCGGACGGCCGGCTGCGGGTGAACGGGGTGCCGATCGACGAGAGCGCCTACCTGGCTGCGGGCGACGCCCCGTCGAAGGTGGCCTTCGACGTGGTGGTCCCGGTCGGCAAGCTCTGGGTGATGGGCGACCACCGAAGTGATTCCCGCGACTCCCGCGACCACCTCGGCGAGCCCGGCGGCGGCTTCGTGCCCGAGTCCCGGGTGATCGGCCGAGCCGACTGGGTGGTCTTCCCCTTCGACCGCTGGACATCGCTCGACCGGCCGGAGGCGTTCGCCGCAACAGGGGGGACTGGTGGCCATGGGCACCCGAGGTAGGGGCAGGACGGTCGAGGCGGCCCCGCAGGAGGCCGGTGCGTCCGCACCGATACGCGGTCGGGCCGACCGCCGCAGGACGGCCCAGCGGGCAGCCCGCCGCCGGCGGCGCTCGCTGTTGCGCGAGATACCGCTGGTGGTGGTGGTCGCGCTGGTGATCGCCCTGGTGCTGAAGACGTTCTTCGTCCAGGTCTTCGTCATCCCTTCGGGGTCGATGGAGGAGACGATCCAGATCGGTGACCGCGTCCTCGTGGACAAGCTGACGCCGTGGTTCGGCAACGAGCCGGGCCGGGGTGAGGTCGTCGTCTTCCGCGACCCGGGCGGGTGGCTGGAAACCGACCGCACCACGTCCAACGACGGGCCGGTGCTGCGGCAGGTCAAGCACGCGTTCTCCTCGGTCGGCCTGCTGCCGTCCGACAACGAGCACGACCTCATCAAGCGGGTCATCGGTGTCGCCGGCGACACCGTGGAGTGCTGCGACGCGAAGGGCCGGGTGAGCGTCAACGGCACCCCCGTGGACGAGCCCTACCTCGCGCCCGGCAACGTCCCCTCCCGCCAGCCGTTCAAGGTGAACGTGCGGGCCGGCAGACTGTGGGTGATGGGTGACCACCGGGACCTGTCGGCGGACTCCCGCTTCCACATGGGCAATCCCGGCGGCGGCACCATCCCGGTCAAGAACGTGGTCGGCCGTGCCGTCCTCATCGCCTGGCCGCTGCCCAGGCTCAGTCAACTCGACGTGCCGCAGTCACTCTCCTCGATCCAGGCGCGGTCGGCCGGCGTGGTCGCCCCGGTTTCGGCGACGGCGCTCCCGGCGCCCACCGGATTGGTGGGCCTGCCGCCGACTCCTGCGGAACCCTCGCTCGTTATGGGTGTGTTGGGCGTCCTTCCGTTCGCCGTCAGGCGGAGGTCGGCCGGGTCGCGACGCACGCACCGCTCCGGTTGATGGTGGGGCCGGCCGTGTGGGAGCGCGGCTGGGCCGATCGGGAGTGATAGAGAAGTGCTGGAATGCTCGGCGCACGGTCTCGTGACCTTCCGGGGTTCCCGAGCCGTCATCGGTGTCAGGCAGGGCCTTCGCGGGCAGGCCTGATGCGGGCCGACGGTCGGTTACGGAGCGTGGTGCCCGCTGTGCGGCACTGTGAGCGCGGGCGCATGGGCGTCCGCACAGCAGGGAGGAGATGTCGTGGGGGATCTGGTGATCGGTGCCCGCTCGGGCGCCCCGGAGCCCGATGGCGCGGGGGGCCGTGCGGTCCGGTCGGCCCAGTCCGCACAGACCGCGGGACCGGCAGGCGCCGGCGCGGCGGCCGCCGCCGACGGTCGCCCCGTCGGTGCCCCGAACGACTCGGAGGACGTGGTGAGTGAGGCGGCGGAGGACAACGACACCGCACAGGACGGCTCCGACGATCGCGGTTCGCGACCGCAGAAGCAGCGGTCGTTCTGGAAGGAACTGCCGATCCTGATCGGCATCGCGCTGATCCTGGCGCTGGTGATCAAGACTTTCTTCGTGCAGGCCTTCTCGATCCCGTCGGGCTCGATGGAGCAGACGCTCAAGATCGGCGACCGCGTCCTGGTCGACAAGCTCACCCCCTGGTTCGGTGCGGAGCCGGAGCGCGGCGAGGTCGTCGTCTTCCACGACCCGGGCGGCTGGCTGAACGACGAGCCGACCCAGCAGAACAGCAATGCCTTCGTCCGGGGCATCCAGAACGTCTTCAGCTTCATCGGCCTGATGCCCTCCTCCAACGAGAAGGACCTGATCAAGCGGGTGATCGCGGTCGGCGGCGACACCGTCGAGTGTCAGGGCAGCGGCCCGGTCAAGGTCAACGGCATCGCACTGGACGAGCCCTACCTCTACCCCGGCAACACCCCCTGCGGTGAGAAGCCGTTCGGGCCGGTGAAGGTCCCCGACGGCCGGATCTGGGTCATGGGCGACCACCGCGGCGACTCGCTCGACTCCCGCTACCACCAGGACCAGCCCGGCGGCGGCACCGTTCCGGTGGACAACGTCGTCGGCCGTGCGTTCGTCGTCGCCTGGCCGATCGGGGACTGGGCCACCCTGCCCGTGCCGGACACCTTCGACCAGAAGGGCCTCTCCGCCGCGGCGCCCCTCGCCCCGCCGATGGCAGGCGCGGCCGCCGTGCTGCCGGCCGTCTGGTGGCTCCGCCGGCGCCGCCCCTGAGCGGACGGACCGGGGAACGGCCGACAGCCGATCCGCCACCGACTCTTGCGCGAGCCGCGGTACCGACGAGTAATCTGCTCGGACGTGCCGCGGCTCGCCGGTTCCTCGGAGCCCGGCGCAGTGCCCGTACCGCAGGCGCGGACCGCAAGGGGGCGAGCCGACACGGCGCGCTCCGGCCAGGAAGGTGCGACCGCGATGAGCAGTGTCACGGAGCGTCCGGTCGCCACCCCGGCAGCCCGAAAGCCCCGGCGGAACATCGCCTCCGCGCTTCAGGGCGTAGCCATCGCCGTCGGCTTCGCCATGCTGGTCGGCGGCTTCGGCCTGATCGCCCTGCAGTACCGGCCCTACCGCATCCCCACCACCTCCATGTCGCCGACGCTCCAGATCGGGGACACCGTGCTCGCCCGGAAGACCGACGGCGCGTCGGTCGGCCGTGGTGACATCGTCGTCTTCAGCGAGCCGCTCTGGGGCGGCGCGACGATGGTCAAGCGGGTCGTTGCCGTCGGAGGCGACACCGTCGCCTGCTGCGACGCCGGCGGACACCTCACCGTCAACGGTGTGCCGGTCGACGAGGCCTACGCCGACGAGCGGATCGGCCCCGGTGCCGCCTTCAGCACCACCGTCCCCGAGGGGCGGATCTTCCTGCTCGGCGACTCCCGCTCCAACTCGCTCGACTCGCGTGCCCACCTGGATGTGGCGAGCGGTACCGTGGCCGCGTCCGACGTCGTCGCCCGGGTCGAAGGCATCGCCTGGCCGTCGGCCCGGATCATGGCGCTGCCCCGGACAACGGCCTTCGACGCCGTGAAGGGACCGAAGGCATCGAAGCACGGCCTGCTCGTGCCGGCCTCCTACGCCGCGGTCGGCGGCGGTGCGCTCGTCCTGCTGGCCGGCGCCGCCGGGTGGGTGGTGTCGTTCGGGCACTGGGTGCAGCGGCGTCGGCGCGGATGACCCGCCGCACGCCTGCTGCCGCTCCGGCTGCCGCGGCCGGGCCGCTCCGCAGAAGGAGGTGAGCGGGCTGACTGCTCGACGCCGCCGTGCCGTGCGCGTGCTGCTCCTCGACCCGGACGACCGGGTGCTGCTCCTGCGGGGGCTCGATCCTGCGGTACCGGAAACCACCTGGTGGATCACTCCGGGAGGCGGACTGGAGCCCGGAGAGGGCGCGCGCGAGGCCGCCCTGCGCGAACTCGGGGAAGAGATCGGGCTGGCCGACGTGGAGCTGGGCCCCGTGGTGGCGTACGGCACGGTGTCGTTCTCCTTTCAGGGGCAGGCGTACGAACAGGAGCAGTGGTTCCATCTGGCGCGGACCGGGACCAGGGACATTCGGCTCGCCGTCCCCGGCAGCGACGAGCACGCCCGGCTACTGGCCGTCCGCTGGTGGACGGTCGGCGAGCTGCGGAACACCCCGGAGACGGTCTATCCGGCAGGCCTGGCCGAGCTGGTCGAACAGCTGGTCACGGATGGCCCGCCAGTCCCGCCGGTACGGCTTTGAGTGCGGGTGCGGTGGTCCACAATGGGGTGGACGTGACGAGTGAGGGGACGCCTGGATGAGTGCCGAAGACCTCGAGAAGTACGAGACCGAGATGGAGCTCAAGCTCTACCGGGAGTACCGGGACGTCGTCGGGCTCTTCAAATTCGTGATCGAGACCGAGCGGCGGTTCTACCTCACGAACGACTACGACCTGCAGGTCCACTCGGTGCAGGGCGAAGTGTTCTTCGAGGTGTCGATGGCGGATGCGTGGGTCTGGGACATGTACCGGCCGGCCAGGTTCGTCCGCAAGGTGCGGGTCCTGACCTTCAAGGACGTCAACATCGAGGAGCTGGCGAAGAGCGACCTGGAGCTGCCCTCCGACGACGCCTCGTTCGGCAACTGATCGTTGACCGTCGGCAACCGACTGCCGACTGCCGACCGCTGATCGCTGATCGCTGATCGCTGATCGCTGACCGCCGGCATTCGGCTGTCGGCGTCCTTTCCGGTGCACCGAGCATGGGGGCGCCGATTTCCCCATGTCCAGAGCAGCCCCCGCAGAGTCACCCCTGAGAGGGACCCGAGTTATCCACAGGCCCGGGTTGTCCACAGGTTGAGGCGCAGTGCCGGCCCGAACCGCGGGACCGCGGCAACCTCCGTCCTCGGAGGTGATAGCGGTGCAGAGTCCCAACAACGGTCTCGGCCGATACGGCGAAGAGGTGGCCGCCCGCAGGCTCGCGCACGACGGCCTGCACATCCTGGAGCGCAACTGGCGGTGCGCCGAGGGCGAGCTCGACATCGTGGCGCTCGACGGGGACACCCTTGCGATCTGCGAGGTGAAGACCCGGTCGGAGCACGCATTCCAGCAGCCCACCGAGGGCATCGACCGGACGAAGGCAGAACGGCTGCGCAGGCTCGCGGAGCGCTGGCTGGTCGAACGCTGGCCGACCCACTTCGAGCTCCTCGCCGAACGCGTGACGCCCCGGCCGCACGCCGGCGGATCGGCCGACCCGCCGGGCCCGTCGTCCCAGCCGGACCGGCAGGAGGTGTCGGCTCCGACGGCGGAGCCGGCGATCGAGAGGCAGGCCGGGGCGTCGTCCCCCACGTCGGGCGAGGCCGCCGCCGGCCCCGCGCCGAAGAAGGCCACCAGGAAACGGGCTGCCAGGAAGCCAACAGCGAAGGCGAGTGCCGCGGCCGGGGGAGTGGCCGCCCTCGCCACAGTGCTGGTGCCACCGCCGCCCGGCGGTGTCCGCATCGACCTGGTGGCAGTGATCAACCGCCTCAGGGGCGCCGCCCAGGTCGAGCACGTCCGAGGGGCGGTCTGACATGGCCTTCGCCCGCACCTGCTCGGTCGCGCTCGTCGGAGTCGACGGTGTCGTGGTCGAGGTCCAGGCCGATCTCGAACCCGGCTTGGCCGCATTCACCCTGGTCGGCCTCCCCGACAAGGCACTGTCCGAGGCCCGGGACCGCGTCCGCGCCGCCGTCGTCAACAGCGGCGAGACCTGGCCCCAGCGCAAGCTCACCGTCGGCCTCAGCCCGGCGTCCGTCCCGAAGAGCGGCAGTGGTTTCGATCTTGCGGTCGCCTGCGCGGTCCTGGCTGCCGCAGACCGACTGGATCCCTCTGTCATCGCCGGGCTCCTCATCATCGGAGAACTCGGCCTGGACGGCCGGGTACGGCCCGTCAGGGGTGTCCTTCCCTCGGTGCTGGCGGCGGCCGACGCCGGATACCGCCAGGTCGTGGTCGCCGAACAGACCGCGGCGGAAGCCTCCCTCGTGCCCGGCGTGTCCGTGATGGGTGTTCGCAGCCTTCGCCAGCTGATCGCCCTGCTGACCGACGCACCGCTGCCGGAGGAGGCCCCGGAAACCCTGGTCGGTCGCCCGGACCCGCTCCTGGCAGGCCTGCTGCTGCCCGGTATCGGCGTACGGGATGTGGCCTCCGCGCATGTGATCCGGCCCGACCTCGCCGACGTGGCAGGGCAGTACGAGGCCCGCCACGCACTGGAGATCGCAGCGGCAGGGGGTCACCACCTTTACCTGAAGGGCCCGCCGGGTGCAGGCAAAACGATGCTGGCCGAACGGCTGCCGGCACTGCTCCCGCCACTGACCGAGACCGAGGCCTTGGAGGTGACGGCCGTTCACTCCGTCGCAGGCCTCCTGCCGTCCAACCGGCCGCTCATCGACAGCCCTCCCTACTGCGCGCCTCACCACTCGACCACGATGCCCGCCATCGTCGGAGGCGGCAGCGGCATGCCCAGACCGGGAGCAGTATCGCTCGCACACCGCGGCGTGCTGTTCCTCGACGAGGCACCCGAGTTCCCCGTCCGGGTGCTGGACGCTCTGCGGCAGCCCCTGGAATCGGGGGAGGTGATGATCGCCCGGTCGGCAGGCTCCATGCGTCTGCCTGCGCGCTTCCTCCTGTGCCTGGCGGCCAACCCGTGCCCCTGCGGCCGCCACTCGATCCGAGGTGAGGGCTGCGAGTGCACGCCGACCATGGTGAACCGCTACCAGGCGCGGCTCTCCGGACCGCTCCTGGACCGGGTCGACCTCCAAGTCCAGGTGTCCTCGGTCTCCCGGGCCGAGCTGCTGGCACGCGACAGCAGGGCCGAGAGCACGGCAACCGTCGCGGCCCGCGTGCGGGAGGCACGCCGGCGTGCCTCCGTGCGCCTGGCAGAGACGCCCTGGCGCACCAATGCCGAGGTCCCCGGCCACGAACTGCGCACCCGGTGGCGCCTGCAGCCCGACGCCCTCACCGATGCCGAACACGATTTGGAACGCGGACTGCTGACGGCCCGCGGACTCGACCGGGTGCTGCGGGTGGCCTGGACGATCGCCGACCTCTCCGGCCGGGATCGCCCGAGCCGACCCGACGTCCGTACGGCCCTGGCCCTACGGACCGGCGTGCACCGCGGACCGCTGGCAGAGCGACCGCCGCACCGCCGCGCTCCGGACTTCGAAGGCACCAGCGACGGCACCAGCGACAGCGACATCGGTGCCGAGCAGTGACAGCACTTGGCGCCGCCCTGGCGTACGCCGCAGGCACGGCGGACGGGCTCCGCGACCGGACTGCGATCTCACCGCCCGCGCCCCCGCCAGGCACGCCCACCCACACACCGGAGAACCACTATGGACCACACGGCCACCGCACCACCGTTCCCGACTGCGGCCGACAACCCGGACGCGGGCGCCCCGATGCAGCAGGCCCCACCGCGGGCCGCGGCCAGGGACAACCTGCCGTCCGAACAGGCACGACCCTCCCCGCCCGGCGGCCCGCCGACGCCCTCGCCCGAACGACTGGCCAGGGCTGCCCTGACACGGCTGATCGAGCCCGGCGACGCCGTCATGGGCCGCTGGCTCGCAGAACTCGGTGCCATCACCGTGGTCGACGCCGTCCGAGGCCGTGCGGACCCGGAGCCTCTCGGCCTCGACCCGGGTCGGATCGCCGACTACCGCGCCCGATGCGCGTCCCTCGACCCGATCGCCGACCTGCGCCGCATCCAGGGCGGCGGCGGGCGGTTCATCATTCCGGGCGATCCGGAGTGGCCCAGCCAGCTGGACGACCTCGGCCGCGGGCGCCCCGTCGGCCTGTGGGTCCGCGGTACCGGCTCACTTCGCCTTCTCGCCCTGAGATCCGTCGCCATGGTCGGCTCCCGGGCCTGTACCGCCTACGGTGCCCACGTCGCCGGCGAGATCGCGGCACAACTCGCCGAACGCGGCTGGGTGGTGGTCTCCGGGGCGGCGTACGGCATCGACGCCGCCGCGCACCGCGGCACGCTCGCAGTCGGCGGTGCCACCATCGGCGTGCTGGCCTGCGGGGTCGACACGGCCTACCCGCCCGGCAACGCCGAACTCATCCGCCGCATCTCCGAGCAGGGCCTGCTGGTCAGCGAACTGCCGCCCGGCACGCACCCCAACCGCTTCCGGTTCGTCCTGCGGAACCGCGTCATAGCCGCCCTCACCCGCGGCACCGTCGTGGTCGAGGCGGCCATGCGCAGTGGCGCGCTGAGCACCGCCCGCCGTGCCCGCGACCTCAACCGCCACACCATGGGGGTCGCCGGCCCCGTCACTTCGGAGCTGTCCGCCGGGGTGCACGCCCTGATCCGAAGCGGTGGAGCGACCCTGGTGACCGACGCCGCCGAGATCGCCGAACTCATCGGCGCCATCGGCGACGATCTCGCCCCGCCCAGGTCGGGCCCCGTCCTGCCGCGGGACCTCCTGGAGCCGGCCGTCGCACGAGTGCTGGAGGCCGTACCCGCCGGAGCAGACGGGGCGCCGGTCGACCGACTCGCCCGCGAGTCCGGAGTGCCGCCCGACGATGTGCTGCAGCGCCTGTACGAGTTGGTGTCGCTCGGATACGTCGAACGCTTCGGCGCCCGCTGGAGGCTCGTCCGCCGGCGCTGACTGCCTCGCGCCCCTCGCATACAGCCATTTGCAGTCATCTGCGCAGACACCGGTGACCCGGTGACGGCCCGGCGCGTGTCGCGTTCACGCGCCGGGTCCGCCACCGGATCGGGGGACGACCGAGTGGCGGTAGCACACCGCAGCGATGCGGTCACGCTACGCTCCTTTGTGGCTTCCCTATCAGCACATGACTCGGCAGAACGGCGCAGACCAACGCATGCCCACAAACATTCCGGGACACAGGGTGACCGGTGACGCCCGGTCTGCGGGAAGGGCTGGGGCCGGCGCCCGTCCCGCAGCGGACCTCGGACCGCAGGGGCCGACGCTGTTGAACCCCTCACGGTCCGCCAACCCGACCCGCTCGGCAGCTCGACAGGTCTCCCGCGGCCAGCAGGACACCCGGGGCGTCGTCGTCCCGCCGGCACCCGGACCGTTGCCGGCACCCGGACCGTTGCCGGCACCCGGTCCTGCCCCGGAACCGGCATCGCGGCCCGCTCCGGCGGCCCCCACGGCGTCCGGCGTACCTGCTGTGCCGACGGCGCAGGCCTCGGCGCCACCCGCCTCGCCGACGGCGTCCCGACCGATGGTGGGCCTGCCCGCTCCGCAGCCGTACGGCCTGTCGGCCGCGCACTCACGGCCGGCACCGGACCTCGCTGCCGCGGAAACCGCTGCCTGCGGCCCGACGCCTTTCGGGTACGGCGGTGGGCGCGCCGCTGGGCATCCCGGCGAGCACGGCGGGCGCGACTCGGCCGACGTCGAGCGCTCCTCGGCGGAGCACATCGGCGGTCGTCCGGGCGGGGGGCCGGCGGCGGGGGCACCTGCGGCCAGGACGCCCGCATCCGGGAGCGCGGATCCGGGTGGCAGACGAGGTGCGGCGTCGTACGAGACGGAGCCGACCCACGGCCGTGTCCACGCTTGCGCGGACCAGCCGCCACCGGCCCGCAGCGCTTCGCAGAGCGGGGGCGGGGACCGGCCGCCGTCGGGCATTCGACCGTCGGGCGCCGGCCGTGCGACAGGCGGCGGTCCGGGGGCACCCCGGAGGCTTCCGTCACCGGTGAAGCCGAAGCCGTCGTCCTCCATGCTCGGTGGCGGGCACGAACGCGTCCCCGACGGTGTGGAGACCGTCGGACGGCCGGTGGCGCCACGCGAGTCGGAGGACTCCCAGCCATGCGGTCAGGAGGCGGCTCGCAACGGATCGACTGCGGCGGAGGTCGGACGCCAGGCTGCGCCGCCCGACCGTCCCGGAGCCCACCCCGAGCCCGGGCAGGTGCAACCCGTCTGCCCGGCGCCAGGGCACCCGGAGCAGGCCCGTCCCGCTGCACCCACGGCACCGTCCGCCGAGCAGTCCGGGCAACCCGAGCAAACCGGGCAGGCAGGGCAGGCAGGGCAGGCGCAACCGACCGTGCAGACCGGGCGGCCGTCGTCCGGCCGGGGGACGAAAGTGCCCACCGAGCGCAGCGCGTTGGAGATGCTCTGGCGCTCGTACAAGGAGTCCGGCGACCCGCGGCTGCGGGAACAGCTGATCCTGCACTATTCGCCGCTGGTCAAGTACGTGGCAGGCCGGGTCGGCGTCGGCCTCCCGGCCAACGTGGAGCAGGCGGACTTCGTGTCCTCCGGTGTCTTCGGGCTGATCGACGCGATCGAGAAGTTCGACATCGACCGGGCGATCAAGTTCGAGACCTACGCGATCAGCCGGATCCGCGGGGCGATCATCGACGAGCTCCGGGCCCTGGACTGGATTCCCCGGTCGGTGCGGCAGAAGGCCAAGACCGTCGAGCGGACGTACGCGACCCTGGAGGCCCGGCTCCGCCGGACACCGCACGAGCCCGAGGTCGCGGCCGAGATGGGCATCACGCTGGAGGAGCTGCACACCATCTTCAGCCAGCTCTCACTGGCCAACGTCATGGCCCTCGACGAGCTGATCCACCCCATCGGGGAGAGCGGCGACGCCCTCACCCTGATGGACACCCTGGAGGACACGGGTGCGGACAACCCGGTGGAGATCGCCGAGGACCGCGAACTCCGCAGGCTGCTCGCCACCGCCGTCAACACCCTGCCCGAGCGGGAGAAGACCGTGGTGACGCTCTACTACTACGAGGGCCTTACGCTCGCCGAGATCGGGCAGGTCCTCGGCGTCACGGAGAGCAGGGTCAGTCAGATCCACACCAAGTCCGTGCTGCAGCTGCGCGCGAAGTTGTCGGACGTGCGCTGACGCACCGGGATGCGGCCGGAGTGCTGCTCAGGGCCCGCGCGGCCGGGATGCGTGGTGGCACCTTCTCCACCTGTAAGGCTCCGTAAAGTAGGGAACGTGCCGAAGATCCGGGCCGCCACTGTGGCCGAGCATCGACAGTTGCAGCGGGCTGCCCTCCTTGATGCCGCTCGCGTCCTGCTTGCGGAGGGCGGCCGGGAGGCGCTGACCTTCTCGGCTCTCGCGGCACGGGCGGGTCTGGCCCGGTCGTCCGTCTACGAGTACTTCCGCTCCCGTGCGGCTGTGGTCGAGGAGCTGTGCGCGGTAGACCTCCCGCTCTGGGCTGCCGAGATCGAGGCAGGCATGGCGGCGTGCGACAGCGCCCGGGACCGGCTCGAGGCGTACGTCAGGGGCCAGCTCCACCTGGCGGCCGACCCGCGGCACGTCGCCGTTGCCGCAATCTCCGAGCTGGAGCTGGACGATGCCGCGCGCGAGCGGATCCGGGCAGCGCATGCAGGCCTGATCACCCTCGTCGTGGACGCGCTTCGCGAACTCGGCCACGAGAACCCGCGGCTCGCCGCAGTCCTGCTGCAGGGCGTGGTGGAGTCGGCGTCCCGGCAGGCCGAGCGGGCCACGGCGGACGAGGCGGCGGCAATTGCCGACGCTGCTGTCGCGCTGGCACTGGACGGGCTGGCCGGCTCCGCCTGAGGGCACGGCAGATCGGGCAGCGAGGACGACACCGGCCGTAGCCCCGCCGGGCCGCTCGTGCCGCCCGGGCCGGCTCGGCCGTGGAGCGGCAGCAGGCGGGCCCGACCGGAGCCGAGCAGGGCGAGCGGGTCGAGGTATCGCGGGCCGCGCAGCAGTCCCCAGTGCAGACAGCTGCCGGCCCTGCAGTGGGGTGCGCCGTCGGCGACCGTCCCGATGACCGCGCCCGCCGGCACGGCCGTGCCGAGCGGGGCGGAACCCTTCACCGGCAGGTACGTCGTCCGCAGGGGCGGGTTGCCCGAGCCGGTGTGGGTCACCGTCACCACCGGGTGGCCGGCGACCGTGCCCGAGAAGGAGACGACGCCGGGCGCAGCGGCCCGCACGAGTGTCCCGACGGCAGCGGCGAGGTCGACACCGCGGTGTCCGGCAGCCCATCGTTCAGCCGGCGGCTCGAACCGGCGCAGCACCCCGGCAGGTCCGCCGACCGGCCACACCCGTCCGCCACCTTGCGCCGGTGCCGCACCGGCCGCCCCGACCGCTCCGACCACCCCCACCGCTCCCGCCACCCCCACCGCTCCCGCCACCCCGACAGCGTCGGCGGCCCCCGCCCTGGGCGATGGCAGCGCCATGGTGAACACCGCCGCGAGCATGAGCGCCACCACCACCAGCCCGTGCCGCCGGTCCGGCGCCGGTGGAGGCAGGACGGTCCGGGCAGAGCCGAGCCGCCGCAGCATCGGAAACCACCGCACCACCGGCAACCACAACAGCCGCAGGGGCGACGGCGGACGCGGGCGGAGCAGGCACGACGGCCCCGCGGAGGAGAACAGGCATCTCATGCCGGCCAGCGTGGCCCCCTGTCACGCATCGCACCGGCGCCGCCCCGAGGCCTGTGGACAACCCGGCCCTGTGGAGAACCGCTGTCGCCCGGACGGGTGAACATCCCCGCACCACCGCGCAACACGCGCCCCTTCCGGAATGAACACTTCGCCACCCCCTGCTGAACTGATCCCTCGAACTGATCCCTTGAACTGATCACCGCTCACCTCCGCCGCCCCGGCACCCGACAACCACGGAAGCCGCGCCGGCACCTGTTCCGGCGAGGGCCCACCTCCGCCGCCCCCCTCGACCCGGCCGACCCGGTCCGCCCGGCTTCCGGGCCCTGGACACGTTCCGGGGCCCGCCCGCACCTGCCGGAGTCGCCCGCAACTCGGGCCTTCCCGTACACTTCACACGCGACCCGGTCCACCGGGTCGACTTCGCACGCCCCGCCACAGGTGGAGCGGCCGCCCCGCAAGGGGCCGGCCGGGCTCCTCCGGTGCGAGTGCCGCTCGGTCCGCCGAGCCCGCTGCGGCCATCGCCGCGCCGGGCCGGGGCGGCTTGGCACGTACGGGGCGTCAGGCGTGGCGGTCACCCGGCCGCCGCGGAGACAACCGAGAGACTCGGCTCCCTGCCTCCCTTGCGGAGCGGCGCGCCGGGCGCAAAACCTGAGGAGCACGGCCATGGCCGTCGTCACGATGCGGGAGCTGCTGGAGAGCGGCGTCCACTTCGGTCACCAGACCCGTCGTTGGAACCCGAAGATGAAGCGCTTCATCTTCACGGAGCGCAACGGCATCTACATCATCGACCTCCTGCAGTCGCTGAACTACATCGACCGCGCCTTCGAGTTCGTCAAGGAGACTGTTGCCCACGGCGGCAGCATCCTCTTTGTCGGCACCAAGAAGCAGGCCCAGGAGGCCATCGCCGAGCAGGCCACCCGCGTGGGCATGCCCTACGTGAACCAGCGCTGGCTCGGCGGCATGCTGACCAACTTCTCGACCGTCTACAAGCGTCTGCAGCGCCTCAAGGAGCTCAGCGAGATCGACTTCACGGATGTGGCCGGCTCCGGCCTCACCAAGAAGGAGCTCCTGGTCCTCCAGCGTGAGTACGACAAGCTGGAGAAGACCCTCGGTGGTATCCGCGACATGCAGCGCGTTCCGAGCGCCGTGTGGATCGTGGACACCAAGAAGGAGCACATCGCGGTCGGCGAGGCCCGGAAGCTCAACATCCCGGTCGTCGCCATCCTCGACACCAACTGCGACCCCGACGAGGTCGACTACAAGATCCCGGGCAACGACGACGCGATCCGCTCCGTCACCCTGCTGACCCGTGTGATCGCCGACGCCGTCGCCGAGGGCCTGAAGGCCCGTGCCGGTGTCGCCAAGGGCGACGCGAAGGCCGAGCCGGGCGCCGACCAGCCGCTGGCCGACTGGGAGAAGGACATCCTCGAGGGCCAGAAGGCCGCCGAGGCTCCGGCCGCTGAGGCCCCCGCCGCTGAGGCTCCCGCCGCCGAGGCTCCGGCCACTGAGGCCCCCGCCGCCGAGGCTCCGGCCGCCGAGGCCGAGCAGGCCTGACGTACCAAGGGTGAGGGGCACCCGCCGGGTACGACACCGGTAGGTGCCCCTCTCTCCCGTGCCGGGGCCGAACCACCGGCCCTCGCACCACCCCACGCAGACACGCGAGACGTGAGAAGAGATCACACCATGGCGAACTTCACCGCCGCGGACGTCAAGAAGCTCCGTGAGCTCACCGGCGCCGGCATGATGGACTGCAAGAAGGCCCTGGACGAGGCCGAGGGTGACGTCCAGAAGGCCGTCGAGCTCCTTCGCATCAAGGGCCAGAAGGGCGTGGCCAAGCGCGAGGGCCGTGACGCCTCCAACGGCGCCGTCGCCTCGCTGATCGCCGAGGGCAACAAGGCCGGCGTCCTGGTCGAGCTGAACTGCGAGACCGACTTCGTCGCCAAGGGTGGCAAGTTCGTCGAGGTCGCCAACGCGATCGCCGCGCACGTCGCCGCCACCTCCCCGGCCGACCTCGAGGCCGCCCTGGCCTCCGAGATCGCCGCCGGCCAGACCGTCCAGCAGTTCGTGGACGAGGCCAACGCCACCCTGGGCGAGAAGATCGTCTTCCGTCGCTTCGCGCAGTTCGACGGCGACGGCTACGTCGGCGTCTACATGCACAAGTCCGACCCGGACCTCCCGCCGACCATCGGCGTCCTCGTCGAGCTCGACAAGGAGAACGCCGAGGTCGCCAAGGACGTCGCGCAGCACATCGCCGCCTTCGCGCCGAAGTACCTCTCCCGCGAGGACATCCCGGCCGAGGACCTCGAGAACGAGCGCCGCGTCGCCGAGGCCACCGCTCGCGAGGAGGGCAAGCCCGAGGCTGCCCTGCCGAAGATCGTCGAGGGCCGCGTGACCGGCTTCGTCAAGGAGAACTCCGTTCTGGAGCAGGCGTTCGCCAAGGACAACAAGAAGACCGTCGCCAAGGTTCTCGAGGAGAACGGCGTCGCCCTCAAGCGCTTCGTCCGCTTCCGCGTCGGCGCCTGAAATCCGTTCCGCGGCGCTTCCGGCCTAAGGTAGGAAGCGCCCCGGGCCGCAGTCGCGGCCGGGAACGCGCCGATCGGCTCTCCAGCACCCCTCGGGGGGCGCGTCGGCACCATGAACGACGAGGAGGCCATTGCCGTGCAGGACACCGTACCGGTTCCCGCGGCAGTGGCCTCCTCGCGTGTACGCGCCCAGCGTGTACGCACAGAGCCGGGCACCTCACTCCCGGCGTTGTGAGCAGCACATGCAGCCCTGCGAGCCCGCAGGTGGAGAAGGAGAAGTCCATGCAGGAGACGCTGGAGACCGGCCGGGACACGCAGGACGGTTCGCGCCGCCGGGTGCTGCTCAAGCTGTCGGGTGAGGCCTTCGCCGGCGGTGGCGGCCTGGGCGTGGACCCGGACGTGGTGCACGCGATCGCCCGCGAGATCGCGACCGTCGTCCGCGCCGGCACCGAGGTGGCCGTGGTGATCGGCGGCGGCAACTTCTTCCGCGGCGCCGAGCTGCAGGTCCGCGGCATGGACCGGGCCCGCTCGGACTACATGGGCATGCTCGGCACCGTGATGAACTGCCTGGCGCTGCAGGACTTCCTGATCAAGGAAGGCATCGAGACCCGCGTCCAGACCGCCATCACGATGGGCCAGGTCGCCGAGCCGTACCTGCCGCTGCGCGCGGTGCGGCACCTGGAGAAGGGCCGTGTGGTGATCTTCGGCGCCGGTATGGGCATGCCGTACTTCTCCACCGACACGACGGCGGTGCAGCGTGCGCTGGAGATCCACGCCGAGGTGCTGCTGATGGGCAAGAACGGCGTCGACGGGGTCTACGACTCCGACCCGCGGACCAACGCTGCGGCGGTCCGGTTCGACTCGCTGGACTACACCGAGGTGATCGCCCGCGACCTGAAGGTGGCGGACCTGACGGCCATCACCCTGTGCAAGGACAACGACCTGCCGATCCTGGTCTTCGAGCTGCTGGCCGAGGGCAATATCGCCCGGGCGGTGAAGGGTGAGAAGATCGGCACACTCATCAGCCAGGACTCCGCCCGGCCCTGAGCAGCAATCAGCCGTCCGGGGCACCGGTACGGGACTACAGCAGATGAACCGGACAGGGAGCAGACAGTGATCGAAGAGACCCTCCTCGAGGCCGAGGAGAAGATGGAGAAGGCCGTCGCCGTCGCCAAGGACGACTTCGCCGCCATCCGCACCGGCCGTGCCCACCCGGCGATGTTCAACAAGATCGTCGCGGACTACTACGGCGCCCTGACGCCGATCAACCAGCTCGCCTCGTTCTCCGTGCCGGAGCCGCGGATGGCGGTCATCACGCCGTTCGACAAGAGCGCGCTGCGCAACATCGAGACCGCGATCCGCGACTCGGACCTCGGCGTCAACCCGTCCAACGACGGCTCCATCATCCGCGTGGTGTTCCCGCAGCTGACCGAGGAGCGCCGCAAGGAGTACATCAAGGTCGCCCGCGGCAAGGGCGAGGACGCCAAGGTCTCGATCCGCTCCATCCGCCGCAAGGCCAAGGACGCCATCGACAAGCTCGTCAAGGACGGCGAGGTCGGCGAGGACGAGGGCCGCCGCGGCGAGAAGGAGCTCGACGACACCACGGCCCGCTACGTGGCCCAGATCGACGAGCTGCTGAAGCACAAGGAAGCCGAGCTTCTCGAAGTCTGATGAACGACGCCCCCGACCCCCACGGCCGCCGGGGCGGAACCGAAATGCTCGCCACCGAGTTCTCTGCTGCGAGTGGCCCCCGGGCCGGCGGTCCGCGTCGGCCCCGAACGGGTCACTCGCAGCAGCCTGTGGTGTACCGAAGGGGCACTGCGGCACAGAATCGGACCATGCCCCCCGCGCAGGAGACACCCGTGGCCCCAACCGACCAGCAGCCCCGCAAGCAGCGCGGCGGCCGCAATCTGCCGGCCGCGATAGGCGTGGGGGTCGGCCTCGGCGCGGTGATCGTCGCCTCGCTGTTCTTCGTCAAGGCGCTGTTCCTGGTGGTCGTGATCGCGGCCGTCGCGGTCGGCGTCTGGGAGCTGAACTCCCGCCTCGCGGAGACCAAGGGCGTGCACGTGCCGATGGTCCCGCTGATCGCCGGCGCGGTGGCGATGCCGCTCGTCGGCTACACGGCGGGCGGGCAGTGGGCGTCCGCCGTCCTGGCGCTCACCGGTCTGGCGGTGCTGGTCTGGCGCATGAGCAAGCCCCCGGAGAACTACCTGCGGGACATAACGGCAGGTGTCTTCACCGCCTTCTACGTCCCGTTCCTGGCGACCTTCGTGGCGCTGATGCTGGCCGCCGACGACGGGGCCTGGCGCATCCTGATCTTCCTCGTGGTCACCATCTGCAGCGACACCGGCGCGTACGCGGTGGGCTACAAGTTCGGCCGGAACAAGCTCGCGCCGACGATCAGCCCCGGCAAGACCCGCGAGGGCCTGGCCGGCGGCATCGGCCTGTCGATGATCGCGGGCGCGCTGCTGATGGAGTACGTGATCGACGACGGCGCCTGGTGGCAGGGCCTGATCCTGGGCGGCTGCGCGGCGGTCACCGCCACCCTGGGCGACCTGGCCGAGTCCATGATCAAGCGCGACATGGGCATCAAGGACATGGGCACCCTGCTGCCGGGCCACGGCGGCATCATGGACCGGCTCGACTCCCTGCTCCCGACCGCTCCCGTGGCCTGGCTGCTGCTGGCCGCGTTCGTCGGCGGCTGAGCCGCACCACCTGCTCCACCCCTGCGAGCCCCGGGCCCCGACGCCCGGGGCTCGCGGCGTCCCGTGCCTCCGCAGCCGGGTGCCCACGGCGCCGGGCCGAGGACGATTCCGCATCTGCGACACTGGATGCACCATGCCTAAGCCCGGAGAACTCACCTTCGTCGCGCCGCGCGGCGCCAAGCCCCCGCGACACCTTGCCGACCTCAGCCCCGCCGAGCGCAAGGAGGCCGTCGCCGAGCTGGGCGAGCAGCCGTTCCGCGCCAAGCAGTTGTCCAACCACTACTTCGGCCGGCTGTCGGACGACCCGGCGACCTGGACGGACATTCCGGCGGCCAGCCGCGGGAAGCTCACCGAGAGCCTGCTGCCCGAGCTGATGTCGGTGGTCCGGCACGTCTCCTGCGACGACGACGCGACCCGCAAGACGCTGTGGAAGCTCTTCGACGGCACCCTGGTCGAGTCGGTGCTGATGCGCTACCCGGACCGGGTGACCATGTGCATCAGCTCGCAGGCCGGCTGCGGCATGAACTGCCCGTTCTGCGCGACCGGCCAGGCCGGTCTGACCCGCAACCTGTCGACGGCGGAGATCGTCGAGCAGATCGCCTCCGGGATGCGGGACCTGAAGAGCGGCGCGGTGCCCGGCGGCGAGGCCCGGCTGTCCAACGTGGTGTTCATGGGCATGGGCGAGCCGCTGGCGAACTACAACCGGGTGCTGGCCTCGATCCGCCGCCTCACCGACCCGGCTCCGGACGGGTTCGGCCTCTCGCAGCGCGGCATCACGGTCTCCACGGTCGGCCTGGTGCCCGCGATGTACCGCTTCGCCGACGAGGGCCTGAGCTGCCGGCTCGCGCTGTCGCTGCACGCGCCCGACGACGAGCTCCGCGACGAGCTGGTGCCGGTGAACACCCGTTGGAAGGTCGACGAGGTGCTGGAGGCCGCGTGGAACTACGCGGACAAGTCCGGGCGCCGGATCTCCATCGAGTACGCCCTGATCAAGGACATCAACGACCAGGCGTGGCGGGCCGACCTGCTCGGCCGGCTGATCAAGAACCGCCGGGTGCACGTGAACCTGATCCCGCTGAACCCCACCCCGGGTTCCAAGTGGACGGCCTCGCGTCCCGAGGACGAGCGGGAATTCGTCCGGCGGCTGCAGGCCCACGGCGTGCCGACGACCGTCCGCGACACCCGCGGCCAGGAGATCGACGGCGCCTGCGGCCAGCTGGCCGCCGCGGGCTGACACGCCACCGAGAAAGCCACTGAGGCGCCGAAGCATCGAGCGGTGGACACCCACGGGTGTCCACCGCTCGGCGCGTTCCGGTGCGCGGTCGGAAGGTCAGAGGGTCAGACCAGGCAGGCCGCCGCGAACAGCGCCGTCAGCCCGCCGGTGAACAGCAGCACGGCCGCTGCGGCGCCGGCCCGGGCGGCGGCCGCGGCGGCGAGCGTCCGCTGCTCGGTGCCGAGGCGGACGAGGGCCGCGGTGATCTCGCGCCGCGCCGCGCGGATCTCCAGTGCGCGGGCGGCCACCGCCCCGACGGCGCAGCCGACGAGCAGCAGCACCGCCACGGTGACCGGGACGTCGGGGTCGTCGCCGTAGGCGAGGGCCGCGGTCAGGACGGCGAGACCGAGGGTCAGTACGGCCAACGGGGTGGCGAGTCGGCGGGCCTCCGCGGTGAGCGACCGGCCGGCGAGCAGCCGTACCGGGCCTGGCCGGTGAAAGGCGAGCAGCCGTCCGGCGAGGGCCAGCAGCGGTGCGGTGAGCAGGGCGAGCCCGAGGGCGGTGAAGGCCCAGCCGGTGAGGGCGGCGGTGCCGACGGAGCCGAGGTGGGCGGGCAGCTCGACCGGGCGGCCGTCCTGTTCGGCGCCGGGGCGCAGCCCGTACAGCTCGAGGGCCATGCCGACGACGGTGAGGCCGGTCGGGACGGCGATCCGCGCGGGGTGGAAGCCGACTGCCGGTGGAGCGGCGGGGGTGCCGGGCAGGGCCTCGTCGAGGGGGACGGCCGCTGCGGCGGCGAGGCCTGCCACCAGCGGGACGAGGACGAGCAGGGTGACCGGGGCGGCGACCGGCAGCCGGGTGCCCATGCCGAGGTCGGCGGCGAGTTCGGGGCCGGCGATGTCGTTGCGCAGGACGAGGAAGAGCAGCAGGGCGAGCACGCTGCCGAGCGCGGAGGCGAGGGCGGTCTCGACGGCGATCAGCAGCCGGATGCGGCCCGGGCCGTAGCCTGCGGCGGCGAGGCCGGCGATCCGCTCGGGGTGCTGGGCGGGGACGGCGCGGGCGGCGGCCGCGGCCAGCCAGCCGACGGCGGCGAGGGCCGGCAGGCACCACAGCAGCCGGGGCACCGAGGTGGCGGCGGGTTCGCCGAGGGCGCGGCCGAGGGAGCGGAGCAGGAAGGCGGCGGCGGTGGCGGCGGCGGTCGCGGTGAGCAGCCAGCGGCCCAGGTCGGTCGCCCGGTAGCCCCTGACCAGTCGGAGTGGGAACAACGTCGTTCTCCCGGCTCTCAGCGCGCGGCCGTGACGGCGGTGGAGCCGGCGGCGGTGGTTCCTGCGGAGGTGGCGGCCGGGGCCGTCGCCGTGCCGGTGATCCGGCCGTCGACGAGGGTGAGGGTGCGGTCAGCCTGGCCGGCCGGCTCCGGGTCGTGGGTGGCGAGCAGGAGGGTCAGCCCGTGGCTGCGGGCGGCGCTGGCGAGTATCCGCAGCACCTGCTCCCGTTCCTCGCGGTGCAGCGGGGCGCCGGGGTCGTCGGCGAAGACCACCGGGGGCAGCGGGGCGAGGGCGCGGGCGACGGCGATCCGCTGGCGCTGGGCCTGGGTCAGTTCGGCGGGGCGCAGCCCGGCGACATCGGCGACGTCGAGGCGCTCGAGCCATTCGACGGCGGCGGTGTGGGCGGCGCGGCGGCCGGCCCCGGCGAGCAGCAGCGGCAGGGCGGCGTTCTCCCGGGCCGTCAGTTCCGGCACCAGGTGGGGTTCGGAGCCGATCCAGCCGAAGCGTTCGCGGCGGAGCTTCTCCCGGCGGGCCCGGGTCAGGGTGTGCACGGGGGAGCTGTGGAACCAGACCTCGCCCTCGTCGACCGTCAGCTGGGCGGACAGGCAGCCGAGCAGGGTGCTCTTGCCGGAGCCGCGGGGGCCGGTGACGGCGAGGACCTCGCCCTCGCGAACGGCGAGGGAGACGCCGCGCAGGGCCGGGGTGCCGTGGTGGGACTTGACGATCCCTCGGGCCCAGAGCACGTCGTTGTCGGGCGGGGCCGCTGACATGGAGATCCATCCTGGTGCCTGGTGGGATATGACAGTCGTCAGATTAGAACGAACAGGTCGCGGTGCGGTTGCGGCACACTGGCTCATCCCCGGGCAAATCGCCGTGATTCCGGCGGTCGGATCGGCGGTCGTTTTCTGCCCGGAGCCGCAGGGACGGAGCCGGTGGACCGCAACGCCGCAGGGCGGCCCCGGTGGTCCGGGGCCGCCCTGGGCGGAGGGTGGGAGGGAAGGTCAGATCTTCGCCCACGCGTCGGTGAGGCTGACCCGCAGGATCTGCTCGATCTCGTCGAAGGTCGACTGGTCGGAGATCAGCGGCGGGGCCAGCTGGACGACCGGGTCGCCGCGGTCGTCGGCGCGGCAGTACAGGCCGTTGTCGAAGAGCGCCTTCGACAGGAAGCCGTAGAGCACGCGCTCGACCTCGTCGTCGTTGAAGGACTCCTTGGTGGCCTTGTCCTTGACGAGCTCGATGCCGTAGAAGTACCCGTTGCCGCGGACGTCGCCGACGATCGGCAGGTCGCGCAGCTTGTTCAGGGTGCCGAGGAAGCGAGACTCGTTGTCGAGGACGTGCTGGTTGAGGCCCTCGCGCTCGAAGATGTCGAGGTTGGCCAGCGCCACCGCGGAGGACACCGGGTGGCCGCCGAAGGTGTAGCCGTGCAGGAAGGTGTTGTCGCCCTTGTAGAACGGCTCGGCGATGCGGTCCGAGATGATCGTGGCGCCGATCGGGGAGTAGCCCGAGGTCATGCCCTTGGCGCAGGTGATCATGTCGGGCAGGTAGCCGAACTTGTCGGCGCCGAACATGGTGCCGAGGCGGCCGAAGGCGCAGATGACCTCGTCCGACACGAGCAGCACGTCGTGGCGGTCGCAGATCTCGCGCAGGCGCTGGAAGTACCCGGGCGGCGGCGGGAAGCAGCCGCCGGCGTTCTGCACCGGCTCGACGAAGACGGCGGCGACGGTGTCCGGGCCCTCGAAGAGGATGGCCTGCTCGACCTGGTCGGCGCACCAGCGGCCGTAGGCCTCGGGGTCGACGGTGCCGTCCGGGCCCTGGAGGTACTCGGGGGCGCGGTAGATGTTGGTGTTGGGCGCCTTGTGGGTGCCGGGCACCAGCGGTTCGAACGGGGCCTTCAGGCCCGGCAGGCCGGTGATCGACAGGGCGCCCTGCGGGGTGCCGTGGTAGGCGACGGCGCGCGAGATGACCTTGTACTTGGTCGGCTTGCCGGTCAGCTTGAAGTACTGCTTCGCGAGCTTCCAGGCGGTCTCGACCGCCTCGCCGCCGCCGGTCGAGAAGAAGACCTTGTTCAGGTCGCCCGGGGCGAGGTTGGCCAGGCGCTCGGCGAGCTCCACGGCCTTGGGGTGGGCGTAGCTCCAGACCGGGAAGAAGGCCAGCTCCTTGGCCTGCTTGGCGGCGGCCTCGGCCAGCTCCTCGCGGCCGTGGCCGGCCTGTACGACGAACAGGCCGGCGAGGCCGTCGAGGTACTTCTTGCCCTTGTCGTCCCAGACGTAGGTGCCCTGACCGCGCACGATGGTGGGGACGGGGGACTTCTCGTACGACGACATGCGGGTGAAGTGCATCCACAGGTGGTCGTAGGCGGTCTTGGAAAGGTCCTTCTGCGCCGGGTCGGCTGTCATCTGGTGCCCCAGGTGTAGGTCTGTTTCCGGAGCTTCAGATAAACGAAGCTCTCGGTGCTCCGCACGCCGGGAAGCGCGCGGATGCGCTTGTTGATCATTTCGAGCAGGTGCTCGTCGTCCTCGCACACCAGCTCGGCCAGCAGGTCGAACGAGCCTGCGGTGCAGACGACGTAGTCGACCTCGTCGAGCGCGGCCAGCGCGTCGGCGACCGGCTCGATGTCGCCCTCCACCCGGATGCCCACCATCGCCTGGCGGGTGAACCCGACGGTGAGGGGATCGGTAACGGCGACGATCTGCATCACGCCCTGGTCGAGCAGCTTCTGGACGCGTTGCCGCACGGCTGCCTCCGACAGGCCGACGGCCTTGCCGATGGCGGCGTACGGACGGCGTCCGTCCTCCTGGAGCTGTTCGATGATCGCCTTGGAGGCGGCGTCGAGGGGAACGCTGGCGTTCCGGTCGCGGTTGGCCACGTCGCCACTGTGCACGATCGCCGGGCGCCGCGCAAGCCGTCACTCTGCTGATTTCGTCGCTGTTTCCAAAATTGCATGCGGATTGCGTCGCATCCGAGCGTGATGCCTGTCGATACCGTTGGTCTTTGGGTAGCCTGGGCCACGTACACGCGCAGGCGTGCACACCCCCAGTGGACCGCGGCCGGTCCGACCCGGCCAGCCGTGCGCCGGAGGTACCCTGGCGCCGGATTCTGCAACGCCGCAGGCCCAGACCGAGGAGAGACCCGTGAGCGACCTTCGTACGCTGCGCAACTACATCAACGGCGAGTTCGTCGATGCGGCGGACGGCCGCACGCTGGACGTGATCGACCCGACGACTGGCGAGGTGTACGCGACCTCCCCGCTCTCCGGTGCCGCCGACGTCGACGCTGCGATGGCCGCCGCCGCCGAGGCCTTCCCGGTATGGCGCGACGCCACGCCGTCCACCCGCCAGAAGCTCCTGCTGAAGATCGCGGACGCGGTCGAGACCCGGGCCGAGGAGATCGTCGACGCCGAGGTCCGCAACACCGGCAAGCCGCGCGGGCTGACCCTCTCCGAGGAGATCGGCCCGATGGTCGACCAGATCCGCTTCTTCGCCGGCGCCGCCCGCCTCCTCGAGGGCAAGGCCGCGGGCGAGTACATGGACGGCATGACCTCGATCGTCCGCCGCGAGCCGGTCGGCGTCTGTGCCCAGGTCGCGCCGTGGAACTACCCGATGATGATGGCGGTCTGGAAGTTCGCCCCGGCGATCGCCGCGGGCAACACCGTCGTCCTCAAGCCCTCCGACACCACCCCGGCCTCCACCGTGCTGCTCGCCGAGATCATCGGCGGCATCCTCAAGGACATGGAACTGCCGGCCGGCGTCTTCAACGTCATCTGCGGCGACCGCGAGACCGGCAAGCTCATGGTCGAGCACCCCACCCCGGCGATGGCCTCCATCACCGGCTCCGTCCGCGCCGGCATCCAGGTCGCCGAGTCCGCCTCCAAGGACGTCAAGCGCGTCCACCTGGAGCTCGGCGGCAAGGCCCCCGTCGTGGTCTTCGAGGACGCCGACATCGCCGAGGCCGTCGAGGGCATCTCGGTGGCCGGCTTCTTCAACGCCGGCCAGGACTGCACCGCCGCCACCCGCGTCCTGGTGCACGAGTCCATCCACGACGCCTTCGTCGAGGCCCTCGCCAAGGCCGCCGCCGACACCAAGACCGGCGGCGTCGACGACGAGGACGTCCTCTACGGCCCGCTGAACAACGCCAACCAGCTCGCCCAGGTCACCGGCTTCATCGAGCGACTGCCCGAGCACGCCAAGGTCGAGGCCGGCGGCCACCGGGTCGGCGACAAGGGCTACTTCTACGCCCCCACCGTCGTCTCCGGCCTGCAGCAGGACGACGAGATCATCCAGCGCGAGGTCTTCGGCCCGGTCATCACCGTGCAGAAGTTCACCGACGAGGACCAGGCCGTCGGCTACGCCAACGGTGTCGAGTACGCGCTCGCCTCCTCCGTCTGGACGAAGGACCACGCCCGCGCCATGCGGATGTCCCGCCGCCTGGACTTCGGCTGCGTCTGGATCAACACCCACATCCCGCTGGTCGCCGAGATGCCGCACGGCGGCTTCAAGAAGTCCGGCTACGGCAAGGACCTGTCCTCCTACGGCTTCGAGGACTACACCCGCGTCAAGCACGTCATGACCGCCATCTGACCGACCGACGCGACCGGCGCACCCAGGGGGCGCGGGCAGCTGCGCGCACAGCGCGGCCGCCCGCGCCCCCGGCGCTTTGCCACCCTGTCACGGCGACGCGCGGATCGGGTGACATGGTGCAACTGCCTTGCGGCCCCGGTGCTCCCTAGGCTTGCCGCATGAGCATCCCCACCGCTGACTCAGCCGCAGGCCAGGCCGTCAAGGCCGCCGACCGCGCGCACGTCTTCCACTCGTGGTCCGCCCAGGCGCTGATCGACCCCCTCGCGGTGGCCGGCGCCGAGGGTTCGTACTTCTGGGACTACGAGGGCAACCGCTACCTCGACTTCTCCTCCCAGCTGGTGAACACCAACATCGGCCACCAGCACCCGAAGGTCGTCGCCGCGATCCAGGAGCAGGCGGCCAAGCTCTGCACCATCGCGCCCGGCTTCGCCGTCGAGCCGCGCAGCGAGGCCGCCCGGCTGATCGCCGAGCGGACCCCCGGCGAGCTGAACAAGATCTTCTTCACCAACGGCGGCGCCGAGGCCAACGAGAACGCCATCCGCATGGCCCGCCTGCACACCGGCCGGCAGAAGGTGCTCTCCACCTACCGCTCGTACCACGGCGCCACCGCCAACGCCATCGCGCTGACCGGCGACCCCCGCCGCTGGGCCAACGAGACCGGCGTCTCCGGCATCGTCCACTTCTGGGGCCCCTACGCCTACCGCTCGGTCTTCCACGCCGAGAACGAGGCGCAGGAGTGCGAGCGCGCGCTCGCCCACCTGGAGCAGGTCATCGCCTTCGAGGGCCCGGCCACCGTCGCCGCGATCATCCTGGAGACGGTCGTCGGCACCGCCGGCGTCCTGATCCCGCCGCCCGGCTACCTGCAGGGCGTCCGCGAGATCTGCGACCGGTACGGCATCGTCTTCATCCTCGACGAGGTGATGGCCGGCTTCGGCCGCACCGGCGAGTGGTTCGCCGCCGACAACTGGGGCATCACCCCGGACCTGCTGACCTTCGCCAAGGGCGTCAACTCCGGCTACGTGCCGCTCGGCGGCGTCGCCATCAACCCGGAGATCGCCGCGACCTTCGACGAGCGGGTCTTCCCCGGCGGCCTCACCTACTCCGGCCACCCGCTGGCCTGCGCCTCCGCGATCGCCACCATCAACGCCATGGCGGAGGAGGGCATCGTCGAGAACGCCAAGCAGGTCGGCGAGAGCGTGATCGGCCCCGGCCTGCGCGAGCTCGCCGAGCGCCACCCCTCGGTCGGCGAGGTCCGCGGCCTGGGCGTCTTCTGGGCGCTCGACCTGGTGAAGAACCGCGAGACCCGCGAGCCGCTGGTGCCCTACAACGCGGCCGGCGCCGCCAACGCGCCGATGGCCGAGCTGGCCGCCGCCTGCAAGCAGCGCGGCCTGTGGCCCTTCGTCAACATGAACCGGTTCCACGTGGTGCCGCCGTGCACCGTCAGCGCGGAGGAGGCCAAGGCCGGCCTCGCGATCCTCGACGAGGTCCTCACCCTCACCGACGCGCACGCCGTCTGACACGCCGACAGCCGGACGACGGAGCGGCCCCGGGGCACACCGCCCCGGGGCCGCTCCCGCATGCGGCACCGCCTCAGCGGCGCACCGCGTCCAGCGCCAGCAGCGCCACGTGCAGCGACAGGCAGGACTCCACCTGGTCGAGGTCCACGCCGAGGATGCGCTCCACCTTGTGCAGCCGGTCGTAGAACGACGGCCGGGACAGGTGCGCCGCGTCCGCCGCCGCCGACTTGTTGCGGCCCTGCTCCAGGTAGATCCGCAGCATCCGCACCAACTGCCCGTTGTGCTCAGCGTCGTACGCCAGCAGCGGCCCGAGCTCGCGCTCCACGTACGTCTGCAGCCGCTCGTCGTCGCGCAGCAGGTGCAGCAGACCGCGCAGCCGCACGTCCGGCAGCCGGTAGTAGGCGGCCGCCCGCGCGCCCGGCGCGTCGTGCAGCGCCGCGTCCGCGACCTGGGTGGCCTCCAGCAGGGTGCGGCGCGCGTCGCGCACCGAGCCCACCGAGGAGCCCACCGCGACCACCGGCTCCGGCGGCGGCGCCGCCGCGTCCCGGGCGCCGTCCGCGACCAGCTTGCGCAGCGCCGCCGCGAAGGACTCCAGCGCGCCGTGCTCGTCCTGCTGCGAGCCGAGCGCGATCAGCACCCCGACGCCCTCGTCGTCCAGCGCGCCGACCAGCGCCGACAGCCGACAGGTGCGGATCGCGGTCGCCGCCAGCTCGGTGAAGTCGCGCAGCCTCGCCTGCGCCTCCAGCGCCGCCGGCACCGGGCCGCGGCGCTGCCGCAGCACCGTGCCGACCAGCCGCCGGCCCTCCAGCGGCACGCCCAGCGCCTGGGCCCGCAGCGCGACCTCACTGACCGTCAGCGCATGCGTGAGGATGCCGGACAGCAACGTGCGGTGGGTCTGCCGCTCCAGGCTCTCCCGGTCGCGCACCACCAGCCGGTTGAGCGCGAGCGTCGCCGCGCCGCGCTCCAGCATCATCGCGTGCGGGTGCGGGGTGCCCTCCGGCAGCGGGCCGGGCTCGCCGATCAGCACCAGCCGCCCCCAGTCCTGACCGCGCGCGCCGACCGTGGTGACCAGCCAGCCGCTGCGCGGGTCGTACCCGGTCCGCCCCGGCGGCCGGACCCCGCGCGAGCGCGCCTCCCAGCCCTCCAGCAGCTCCGCCTCCTGGTGCCCGGCGCTCTCGTGCGCCAGCACCTGGTGCGCCAGGTTCTCCAGCACCACCGGCGCGCCGGCCAGCTGCGCCACCTGCCGGACGACCTCGGCCGGCTCGGCGCCCTCCACCGCGAGCTCGTTGAACACCTGGTGCACCGCCTCGGAGGTGCGCAGCTGCTCCAGCTGGGCGTTGACCACCAGCGCGTGGACGGCCTCGGTGACGGCGACGAAGCGCAGCTCGCGGCGGAGCGCGATCAGCGGCAGGCCGCGCTGCTCGGCGGCGTTGACCAGGGCGCGGGGCAGCGAGTCGAAGTAGCGGCGGCCGAACTCGACGACCAGGCCGGCCGCGCCGACGTCCGCGAGGTCGTGCACGTAGCGGGCCAGGCCCTCGCGCTGCTCGGGCAGGGCGATGCCGGTGGTGAGCACCAGCTCGCCGCCCTGCAGGACGCCGGCGACGTCCGGCAGCTCGCTCACGTGGACCCAGCGGACGGGGCGTTCCAGGTGGTCCGCGCCGGCCATCACCTGGGGCAGGCCTCGCCGCATCACGTCCAGGTCCAGTACCCGGGCGACGGTGGGGAGCATCGCGGGCCTCCAGCTGATCAGGGGTGTCAGGGAAATCTTGCCTCGCCGCGGCGGCCGCCCACCCGCCGCGCAGCCTTGCACCCTGTAAACCCCTTGCCGTCGGGCCTGGCGGAGTGACCCTTGTCACCCGATCGCCCGAGGCGGCATCGTCGGGCAATCGGAAGTGGCGAAATCCGGGACGCGGCAGCGGAATCCGCAGCGTAACCAGAAGGCAACAGCGGAATCCCTTGTGGAAGAAAACCGGGCCTGTCAGGATCGCGCAATCCCGGTGTTCCGCAGTCCCGGACACCACCGTCTGCTACGGGTCGACTCGACCAGTCGCACGCCCGGCGCACGGGAATCGTTGCTCCGCCGCGCAAACATGGCGTGCAGCGGGTTCCCACCGCAGGGCGCGGAAGCCGAACCACCGGGCACATGGAGGACAGCAGATGGACCTGACCAACTTCAGCGCCGGCGCGCAGCACATCGCCGGGCGGGTGGTCCGGGGGAGTGGCGACGAGCGGTTCCGGGTGGTCAACCCGGCCGACGGCAGCACCGTCGAGGAGGTCGTGCTGGCCTCGCCCGCCGACGTGGACGCAGCCGTCGACGCGGCCCGCACCGCACTCCCCGAATGGTCCCGGGCCACCCCCGGCGCCCGCGCCGAGGCGCTGGGCCGCCTGGCCGGCGTCCTCGCCGACCACGCCGAGGAGTTCGCCCGCGTCGAGACCGTGCAGACCGGCAAGCCGATCAAGCTCTCCACCGAGTTCGACGTGCCCGGCACCATCGACAACACCGCCTTCTTCGCCGGCGCCGCCCGCAACCTGGAGGGCAAGGCCGCCGGCGAGTACTCCGGCGACCACACCTCGTACGTGCGCCGCGAGGCGATCGGCGTGGTCGGCTCGATCTCGCCGTGGAACTACCCGCTGCAGATGGCCGCCTGGAAGATCCTCCCGGCGATCGCCGCCGGCAACACCATCGTCCTCAAGCCGGCCGAGCTCACCCCGCTCACCTCGCTGATGTTCGCCGCCGCCTGCACCGAGGCCGGCATCCCCGACGGGGTCGTCAACGTGGTCACCGGCGCCGGCCGCACCGCCGGCGAGCACCTGGTCTCCCACCCCGCGGTGTCGATGGTGTCCTTCACCGGCTCCACCGCCGTCGGCAAGCGGGTCGCCGAGCTCGCCACCGCGACCGTCAAGCGCACCCACCTCGAACTCGGCGGCAAGGCCCCGTTCGTGGTCTTCGACGACGCCGACCTGGAGGCCGCCGTGCACGGCGCGGTCGCCGCCTCCCTCATCAACAGCGGCCAGGACTGCACCGCCGCCACCCGCGCCTACGTCCAGCGCCCCCTCTACGAGGCCTTCGTCGCCGGCGTCGCCGACCTGTACGCCGCCGTCCGCCTCGGCGACCCGCGCAACCCGCAGACCGACCTCGGCCCGCTGGTCTCCTTCGCCCACCGCGACCGGGTCGCCGGCTTCGTCGAGCGCGCCCGCCGCGACGGCGCCACCGTCGTCACCGGCGGAAGCACCGGCACCAAGGGCCACGACGGCACCGACCTCACCCTCGGCGCCTACCACCTGCCCACCCTGATCACCGGCGCCGCCCAGGACAGCGAGGTCGTCCAGGGCGAGATCTTCGGCCCCGTCCTCGTCGTCCTCCCCTTCGACAGCGACGAGGAGGGCCTGCGGCTCGCCAACGACACCCCGTACGGCCTCGCCGCCTCCGCCTGGACCCGCGACGTCCACCGCTCGCTGCGCGCCACCCGCGAGATCGCGGCCGGCTGCGTCTGGGTCAACGACCACATCCCGATCATCAGCGAGATGCCGCACGGCGGCTACAAGGCGTCCGGCTACGGCAAGGACATGTCGCAGTACTCCCTCGACGAGTACACGCAGGTCAAGCACGTCATGTACGACACCACCGCGGTCGCCCGCAAGGACTGGCACCGCACGATCTTCGGGGACCGATAACCCCGTCCGTCCCCCACTGCCCGAGCCCCCTTCAGGAGGGTGTCCCCGCATGCAGCACCACGAGATCACCGACGGCCTGCCGGAGCCGGTCCGCAAGGCCTGGGAACGCAGCCTGACCAGCGGCCGGGCCGCCCTCAGCCGCCGGACCGTGCTCCGCGCCGGTGCCCTCGCGGCCGGCGCGAGCACCCTCGCCGCCTGCGGCATCCCTCCGGCGAAGAGCTCGGGCGGCACCTCGGGCGAGGCCGCGAACGCCGCCAAGGACCTCTCCGACACCGACAAGGTCGTCAACTTCTCCAACTGGCCGCTGTACGTCGACGCCGACCCCAAGGACGAGCAGAAGCACGGCACCCTGGAGGCCTTCACCGCCGCCACCGGCGTCAAGGTCAAGTACACCGAGGACATCAACGACAACGTCGAGTTCTTCGGCAAGGTCAAGCCGCAGCTCGCCGCCGGCCAGGACACCGGGCGCGACATCATGGTCCTCACCGACTGGATGGCCGCCCGGCTGATCCGCCTCGGCTGGGTGCAGAAGCTCGACCAGTCGGCGATCACCACCGCCATCACCAACCTCGAAGCCCGCTTCCGCGCCCCCGACTGGGACCCGGGCCGCCTCTACTCCTACCCGTGGGCGGGCATCCAGGTCGTCATCGCCTACAACAAGAAGGCCACCAAGGGGAAGGCCGTCACCAGCGTCTCCCAGCTGCTCGACGACCCCGAGCTCAAGGGCCGCGTCACCTTCCTCTCGGAGATGCGCGACACCATCGGCATGACCCTGCTCGACATGGGCAAGGACCCGTCCAAGTTCACCGCCGACGACTACGCCGCCGTGATCGCCCGCCTCCAGAAGGGCGTCGACAGCAAGCAGATCCGCAAGTTCACCGGCAACGACTACGGCCAGGAACTGTCCTCCGGCGACATCGCCGCCTGCGTCGCCTGGGGCGGCGACCTCATCCAGCTGAAGGCCGACAACCCCGACATCGAGTTCGTCATCCCGGAGGCCGGCTACGTCGCCTCCACCGACAACATGCTGATCCCGGCCCGCGCCCAGCACAAGAAGAACGCCGAACACCTCATCAACTTCTACTACCGGCCCGAGATAGCAGCCCAGCTCACCGCGGGCATCGGCTACGTCTCCCCGGTCACCGGCGCCCAGGCCGAACTCGCCAAGCTCGACCCCGACGCCGCCGCCAACCCGCTCGTCATCCCCACCCCGGAGATGGCCGCCAAGGTCCACAACTTCCGCAGCCTCACCGAGGCCGAGGAGACCGACTTCGAGGACCGGTTCTCCAAGCTCATCGGCGCCTGACCACCGCCCCCCACCACCGGCCTCGGACAGAAGGACCCACGCCATGACCGACCAGGCGACCGACAGCACCGCGAAGGCCACCGGCCCCGCGGCGACCACCGGCGGCGACGTCCGCCTCACCGGCATCAGCAAGACCTACGGCAGCTCCACCGCCGTCCACCCCCTCGACCTGACCGTCCCCCAGGGCTCCTTCTTCGCCCTGCTCGGCGCGTCCGGCTGCGGCAAGACCACCACCCTCCGCATGATCGCCGGCCTGGAGGAGCCCACCACCGGCACCGTCCTCATCGGCGGCCAGGACGTCACCGCCCTGCCCCCGTACAAGCGGCCGGTCAACACCGTCTTCCAGAGCTACGCGCTCTTCCCGCACCTCGACATCTACGAGAACGTCGCCTTCGGCCTGCGCCGCCGCGGCAAGAAGGACGTCAAGAAGCAGGTCGAGGACATGCTGGAGCTGGTCGAGCTCGGCCCGCTCGCCCGCCGCAAGCCGCACCAGCTCTCCGGCGGCCAGCAGCAGCGCGTCGCCGTCGCCCGCGCCCTCATCAACCACCCCCAGGTGCTGCTCCTCGACGAGCCGCTCGGTGCCCTCGACCTCAAACTCCGCCGCCAGATGCAGCTCGAACTCAAGCGCATCCAGACCGAGGTCGGCATCACCTTCGTGCACGTCACCCACGACCAGGAAGAGGCCATGACCATGGCCGACACCATCGCCGTGATGAACGCCGGACGCATCGAACAGCTCGGCGCCCCCGCCGACCTGTACGAGAACCCCGCCACCACCTTCGTCGCCAACTTCCTCGGCCAGTCCAACCTCATCCCCGCCGAGGTCACCGGGAACTCCGGCGACGACCTGCTGCTCAGCGCCGGCGGCACCCGCCTCGCCGTGCCCCGCACCCGCTGCGCCGGCGACGCCACCAAGGTCCACCTCGGCGTCCGCCCCGAGAAGATCACCATCGCGCACTCCTCCGCGGACGTCCCCGAGGACCGCAACCGGCTCGTCGGCACCGTCGTCGACTCCAGCTTCATCGGCGTCTCCACCCAGTACACCGTCCGCACCGGCACCGGCCAGGACATCGCCGTCTTCGAGCAGAACATGGAGCGCGACGGCCGCATCGTCCCCGGCGCCACCGTCCAGGTCCACTGGAACCCCGCCCACTCCTTCGCCCTCGACGCCTCCCAGGCGATCGACGCCGGCACCGCGGAGGAGGACGCGTGACCACCACCACCGAGGCGGCGCCCCTCCAGGAGGCCGCGCCCGCCGCACCGCCGCGACAGCGGCGCAAGCTCGTCCCCTACTGGCTGCTGCTGCCCGGCATCGCCTGGCTGGTCGTCTTCTTCGCGGTGCCGATGGTCTACCAGGCCTCCACCTCGCTGCAGACCGGCTCGCTCGAGGAGGGCTTCCGCGTCACCTGGCACTTCGCCACCTACTGGGACGCCTTCACCGAGTACAAGTGGCACTTCGTGCGGTCCTTCGGATACGCCGCCACCGCCACCGTGCTCTGCCTGGCCATCGGCTACCCGCTCGCCTACACGATCGCCTTCAAGGCGAGCAAGCGCTGGCGCAACGTCATCCTCGTCCTGGTGATCGCGCCGTTCTTCACCAGCTTCCTGATCCGCACCCTGGCCTGGAAGACCATCCTCTCGGACGGCGGCTACGTCGTCGGCGCGCTCAACACCCTGCACCTCCTCGACCTCACCGACGCCCTCGGCGTCACCGCCGGCCACCGCGTCCTCGCCACCCCGCTCGCCGTGGTGTGCGGCCTCACCTACAACTTCCTGCCGTTCATGATCCTGCCGCTCTACACCTCGCTGGAGCGGATCGACCCCCGCCTCCACGAGGCCGCCGGCGACCTGTACGCCAAGCCGTTCACCACCTTCCGCAAGGTGACCTTCCCGATCTCCCTGCCCGGCGTCGTCGCCGGCACCCTGCTCACCTTCATCCCCGCCTCCGGCGACTACATCAACGCCCAGCTGCTCGGCTCGCCCAACGAGCAGATGGTCGGCAACGGCATCCAGAAGCAGTTCCTCAACGTGCTCGCCTACCCGACGGCGGCCGCGCTGAGCTTCATCCTGATGGCCCTGATCCTGGGCGTGGTGACGGTCTACATGCGCAAGGCCGGAACGGAGGACCTCGTCTGATGAGCAGTGTGTTCAGCTGGTTCCGCCGGCACCTGGTCACCCTCGCGGGCATCCTCGCCCTCGCCTACCTCGTCCTGCCCAACCTCGTCGTCCTCGCCTTCTCGTTCAACAAGCCCGCCGGCAAGTTCAACTACGAGTGGGCGCAGTTCTCCACCGACGCCTGGACGGACCCCTGCGGCGTCGCCGACATGTGCGGCTCGCTCGTCCTCAGCCTGCAGCTCGCCCTCGCGGCCACCGCCGGCGCCACGATCCTCGGCACCATGGTCGCCTTCGCGCTGGCCCGCTACCGCTTCCGCGGCCGCTCCGCCACCACCGGGCTGATCTTCCTGCCGATGGCCATGCCCGAGGTCGTGATGGCCGCCTCGCTCGGCACGCTCTTCCTCAACATGCGCATCCCGTTCGGCTTCACCACGATCCTGATCGCGCACATCATGTTCTGCCTCAGCTTCGTGGTCACCGCCGTCAAGGCCCGCGTCATGAGCATGGACCCGCGCCTCGAACAGGCCGCCCAGGACCTCTACGCCACCCCGATGCAGACCTTCCTCAAGATCACCCTGCCGCTCGCCGCCCCCGGCATCGCCGCCGGCGCGCTGCTCAGCTTCGCGCTCTCCTTCGACGACTTCATCATCACCCAGTTCAACTCCGGCCCCACGACCGTCACCTTCCCGATGTTCGTCTGGGGCGCCTCCCAGCGCGGCATACCCGTCCAGGTGAACGTCATCGGCACGGCGATGTTCGTCGCCGCCGTCCTGCTCACCTTCACCGGACAGTGGATCGGCAACCGCCGGAAGGCGCGCGCCTGATGACCACCTGCGCCACCTCCCCGTTCTACTGACAAGTACCGACCGACACCCGAAAGCGGCTGATACGGCATGGACTCCGCCCGTGCGCTCAGTGACGTCAAACCCACCTCCTTCTGGCTGGAGGATCCGGGCCGGCCGGAGGCCGTCCCCGCCCTCGTCGGCGACACCACCTGCGACCTCCTCGTCGTCGGCGGCGGCTACTCCGGCCTGTGGACGGCGCTCCTCGCCAAGGAACGCGACCCCTCGCAGGACGTCGTCCTCGTCGAGGCCGACGAGGTGGGCTGGGCGGCCTCCGGGCGCAACGGCGGATTCTGTGCCGCCAGCCTCACCCACGGCTTCGGCAACGGCCTGCAGCGCTGGCCCGCCGAACTCACCCGTCTCGAACAGCTCGGCCAGGCCAACCTCGACGCCATCGAGACCTCCCTCAAGCAGTACGGCATCGACTGCGAATGGGAACGCACCGGCGAGATCGACGTCGCCACCCAGCCCCACCAGCTCGACGAACTCCACGAGGTCGCCGAGGCCGTCACCCGGTACGGCCTCGACATCACCGTCCTCGACGCCGACCAGGTCCGCAGCGAGGTCGACTCGCCCACCTTCCTCGGCGGCCTCTGGGACCGCGACGGCGTCGCCATGCTCCACCCCGCCAAACTCGCCTGGGGCCTCAAGGAGGCCTGCCTCGCCCAGGGCGTCCGCATCTACGAGCGCACCAAGGCCCTCACCCTCGCCGAGTACGGCAGCGGCATGGCCGTCCGCACCCCCTACGGCCGGGTCTTCGCCCGCCGCGTCGCACTCGGCACCAACGTCTTCCCGTCCCTGCTCAAGCGCGTCCGGCCCTACGTCGTCCCGGTATACGACTACGCCCTGATGACCGAACCCCTCAACGACGCCCAGATGGCCGCCATCGGCTGGCGCGGCCGCCAGGGCCTCGGCGACAGCGCCAACCAGTTCCACTACTTCCGGCTCTCCGCCGACAACCGCATCCTCTGGGGCGGCTACGACGCCATCTACCACTACGGCGGCAAGGTCCGCGCCGAACACGACCAGCGGCCCGAGACCTTCCGCACCCTCGCCCGCCAGTTCTTCGAAACCTTCCCCCAGCTCGAAGGCCTCCGCTTCACCCACGCCTGGGGCGGCGCCATCGACACCTGCAGCCGCTTCTCCGCCTTCTTCGACACCGCCCACCGCGGCCGCGTCGCCTACGCCGTCGGCTTCACCGGCCTCGGCGTCGGCGCCACCCGCTTCGGCGCCGAAGTGATGCTCGACCTCCTCTCCGGCGAACGCACCGAACGCACCGACCTGGAGATGGTCCGCAAGAAGCCACTGCCCTTCCCGCCCGAACCCGTCCGCTGGGCCGGCATCGAACTCACCCGCTGGTCCCTCGACCGCGCCGACCGGCGCGGCGGCCACCGCAACATCTGGCTGCGCACCCTCGACCGCCTCGGCCTCGGCTTCGACAGCTGACCGACGACCCGCACCGCCCGTGGGGCGCACCCGGCCACCCCGGCCGGGTGCGCCCCACGGCGCATCCACCCCCCGCACATTCACCCCCGCAACCGTGTAAGAGCCGGCCCCCACCGCCCTCTCCCCGGTGAGCGTCCCGACCGCGCCCCAGGAGAAACCCGATGCCGCCCGCCGAACGCACCGCCGCCCAGTGGCTCGCCCAGGCCGCCCCCGACCCGTACACCTTCCTCCGCGACTGGGAACGCACCGGCCGCCGACCCGCCGTCCTCCCGACCGGCCGCCAGTGGGACGCCCTCCTCACTCCCGCCACCCTCGGCAACCCCGCCCTCGACGCCCTCGCCCGCCTCCCCGGCCCGGGCCCCGTCCTCCTCGACCGCACCGCCGGCACCGTCGCCTTCCTCGTCCCCACCGGCACCGCCGACAGCTGGATCGGCTCCGGCATCCGCACCCTCGGCCACGGCAGCCGCCTCGCCGTCCCCCACCCCGACGCCCCCGGCCACGGCCTCACCTGGCTCGTCCCCCCGGACGGCACCGGCCGCCTCGTCGACCCCCGCCGCCTGGAACTCGCCCTGCACGATGCCGCCGCCCGCCTCCCCGGCCTCCCGTGAACCACCGCCCTGCCCCGCCACCTGCCCTGCCCCGCCGCGCCCGACCGATCGGCGCCCGTCGTACGGCCACCGCCGCACCGTTCCGCGCCAGACTGGACCCATGACCGCAAGCGCACTCGCCGAGGACCGCCTCCGGCTGCTGGAGACCGCACAACCGCTCTGCCTCCGGTACGCCCTCGCCCTCGCCGGACCCGACGCGCTCGCCGCCCACGGCCTCCGCACCGCCCGCTCCGGCGGACTCGTCCTCGTCACCGCCGACGGCCCGCCGCTCGCCGACATCGCCGCCGGCCTCGCCGAACACTTCCGCGCCGCCGGCCACCGCGTCACCCTCCAGAGCGGAACCCCGCGGCAGATCCAGCTCACCGGCACACCCTGCCCGGTCGAACTCCGCAAGGAGCCGCTGCGCCACCCCGCCGTGCTGATCCCCGGCACACCCGTCCCGGTCGTCGCGCTGCCGGACGCCGCCGCCCTGGCCGTGCTGCGCCTGTGCGACCGGGCCCTGCCCGAGGACCTCTTCGCACTGCACGCGCTCAGGGAGTCGTTCAGCGAGGGCGAGCTGCTGGCCCTGGCCCGCGCCCTGGACGAGGACTTCCAGCCGGCGGTGCTCGCCGACCGGTTGGAGGCGGCCGCGGACCTGGTCCACCCGGACGCCGCGGTCCGCTCGGCCTGGGCCCAGGCGTGGGCGCAGGACCTCCGGCTGGACCTGCTGGAGGTGCGCGAGGGGGACGACGGGCTGCACGACCCGTACCTGGAGGACGCCGAAGCGGAGCAGCCCGACGACCTGTAAGGGTGAATCTCGGTTCCCCGTCATGCTGCTCGTTGAGGCTGGCCGATCGGGTCCGCAGACTGGATTACGAGCGCGGGAGCCCCGTGATCCCGCCGCCCGGCCGGAGCCGGGCGGCGCCGTACACAGGTACCGGCGGCCCACACACCGCACGGGACTTCGGAGGCAGACGACCTTGAGCAAGCCCAGCCCGTACAAGCACGTCACCCACTGGATCGGCGGCGCCCCCGTCGCCACCGCCGGCGCCGCGCCCCGTCGCGGTGACATCTTCGACCCGGCCACCGGACAGGTGTCGGGCCAGGTCGACTTCGCCGAGATCGCGGAGGTCGACCAGGCCGTGGCAGCCGCGGCCTCGGCGTTCGCCGAGTGGCGGCGCTCGTCGGTGGCCAAGCGCACCCAGGTGCTCTTCCGCTTCCGCGAGCTGTTCAACGCCCGCAAGGACGAGCTGGCGTCGATCATCGTCTCCGAGCACGGCAAGGTGCACTCGGACGCCCTCGGCGAGCTGGCCCGCGGCCTGGAGGTCGTGGAGTACGCCTGCGGCATCCCGCAGCTGTCCAAGGGCGGCTTCTCGGAGCAGGCGTCCACCGGCATCGACGTCTACTCGATCCGCCAGCCGCTCGGCCCGGTCGCGATCATCTCGCCGTTCAACTTCCCGGCCATGGTGCCGATGTGGTTCTTCCCGATCGCTATCGCGACGGGCAACACGGTGGTGCTGAAGCCGTCCGAGAAGGACCCGTCCGCCGCCAACTTCCTCGCCGAGCTGTGGAAGGAGGCCGGCCTGCCGGACGGCGTGTTCAACGTCGTGCACGGCGACAAGGCCGCGGTCGACCGCCTGCTGGAGCACCCCGACATCAAGTCGGTCAGCTTCGTCGGCTCCACCCCGATCGCCCGCTACGTCTACGAGACCGGCACCCGCTACGGCAAGCGCGTCCAGGCGCTCGGCGGCGCGAAGAACCACATGCTGGTGCTGCCGGACGCCGACCTCGACCTCAGCGCCGACGCCGCGGTCAACGCCGGCTTCGGTGCGGCCGGCGAGCGCTGCATGGCGGTCTCCGTCCTGGTCGCCGTCGACCCGATCGGCGACGAGCTGGTCGAGAAGATCAAGTCCCGGATCTCCACCCTCAAGGTGGGCCCCGGCTGCAACGGCGACTCCGAGATGGGCCCCCTGGTCACCGGCCAGCACCGCGACAAGGTGACCTCGTACGTCGAGTCCGGCCTCGCCGACGGCGCCGAGCTGACCGTGGACGGCCGCAAGCACGCGATCGCCGCCGAGGACGTCAACGGCGCCCCGACCACGGACGGTTTCTGGCTCGGCCCGACGCTGTTCGACCACGTCAAGCCCGGCATGTCCGTCTACAGCGACGAGATCTTCGGCCCCGTCCTGTCCGTCGTCCGGGTCTCCACCTACGAGGAGGGCCTCGCCCTCATCAATGCCAACCCGTACGGCAACGGCACGGCCATCTTCACCAACGACGGCGGCGCCGCCCGGCGCTTCCAGAACGAGGTGGAGGTCGGCATGGTCGGCATCAACGTGCCGATCCCCGTCCCCGTCGCCTACTACTCCTTCGGTGGCTGGAAGGCCTCGCTCTTCGGCGACGCCCACGCCTATGGCCCCGACGGCGTCCAGTTCTTCACCCGCGGCAAGGTCGTGACCCAGCGCTGGCTCGACCCGTCGCACGGCGGCATCAACCTGGGCTTCCCCACCAACAGCTGAGCCCGCACCGCACCGACTTCCGGCCGGACCCTTTTCCCCAGGGTCCGGCCGGTTCGTTTGCATCCGCTCCCCGTTCGGCGTAGTGTTCACTGGTCGCTCGGCAGGGAGCACCGGACACGCGTCTGCGCGGACGGTCCCGGGGCGGCCAATCCCTTGAAACACCACTTCCCGGCTCGGGCTGGGTCGCGCCTTGTCGCGTCCCTGCGCGAATTCGGCGTGCCTGTTTATAGGAATTGCATTCGGATCGCGGCCGATTCGCTTCTCGGAGCGGGGATCGGCTAAGGTTTGAAACGTCGGACGGGCCGCAGGGCCGGTTCCGGCAAAGCGGTGGAGAAAGCAGGTCGGCGAAGAGCACTGACTCGGGTCTGATAAGCTGGAAACACGAAAGAGCGAAACGCCCGGAGGGTCCGCTGGAAGGCGGTCCGAAGGAAGTGTCCGTTCCTTGAGAACTCAACAGCGTGCCAAAAGTCAACGCCAGATATGTTGACATCCCCGGCCGGTCCTTCGCGGATCGGTTGGAGATTCCTTTGGAAATAACACAGCGAGGACGCAGTGCGCGGGATCACCCTATTCCGGTGGTTGCCGTGCCGCTCAACGCGAGTGTGCACCCGATAACGGGTCATCATTCACGGAGAGTTTGATCCTGGCTCAGGACGAACGCTGGCGGCGTGCTTAACACATGCAAGTCGAACGGTGAAGCCCTTCGGGGTGGATCAGTGGCGAACGGGTGAGTAACACGTGGGCAATCTGCCCTGCACTCTGGGACAAGCCCTGGAAACGGGGTCTAATACCGGATACGACCCGCCCCTGCATGGGGGTGGGTGGAAAGCTCCGGCGGTGCAGGATGAGCCCGCGGCCTATCAGCTTGTTGGTGGGGTAATGGCCTACCAAGGCGACGACGGGTAGCCGGCCTGAGAGGGCGACCGGCCACACTGGGACTGAGACACGGCCCAGACTCCTACGGGAGGCAGCAGTGGGGAATATTGCACAATGGGCGAAAGCCTGATGCAGCGACGCCGCGTGAGGGATGACGGCCTTCGGGTTGTAAACCTCTTTCAGCAGGGAAGAAGCGCAAGTGACGGTACCTGCAGAAGAAGCACCGGCTAACTACGTGCCAGCAGCCGCGGTAATACGTAGGGTGCGAGCGTTGTCCGGAATTATTGGGCGTAAAGAGCTCGTAGGCGGCCTGTCGCGTCGGATGTGAAAGCCCGGGGCTTAACCCCGGGTCTGCATTCGATACGGGCAGGCTGGAGTGTGGTAGGGGAGATCGGAATTCCTGGTGTAGCGGTGAAATGCGCAGATATCAGGAGGAACACCGGTGGCGAAGGCGGATCTCTGGGCCATTACTGACGCTGAGGAGCGAAAGCGTGGGGAGCGAACAGGATTAGATACCCTGGTAGTCCACGCCGTAAACGTTGGGAACTAGGTGTTGGCGACATTCCACGTCGTCGGTGCCGCAGCTAACGCATTAAGTTCCCCGCCTGGGGAGTACGGCCGCAAGGCTAAAACTCAAAGGAATTGACGGGGGCCCGCACAAGCAGCGGAGCATGTGGCTTAATTCGACGCAACGCGAAGAACCTTACCAAGGCTTGACATACGCCGGAAACTGGTAGAGATATCAGCCCCCTTGTGGTCGGTGTACAGGTGGTGCATGGTTGTCGTCAGCTCGTGTCGTGAGATGTTGGGTTAAGTCCCGCAACGAGCGCAACCCTTGTTCTGTGTTGCCAGCGAGTAATGTCGGGGACTCACAGGAGACTGCCGGGGTCAACTCGGAGGAAGGTGGGGACGACGTCAAATCATCATGCCCCTTATGTCTTGGGCTGCACACGTGCTACAATGGCCGGTACAAAGGGCTGCGATGCCGCGAGGCGGAGCGAATCCCAAAAAGCCGGTCTCAGTTCGGATTGGGGTCTGCAACTCGACCCCATGAAGTTGGAGTTGCTAGTAATCGCAGATCAGCATGCTGCGGTGAATACGTTCCCGGGCCTTGTACACACCGCCCGTCACGTCACGAAAGTCGGTAACACCCGAAGCCGGTGGCCTAACCCTTGGGAGGGAGCCGTCGAAGGTGGGACCAGCGATTGGGACGAAGTCGTAACAAGGTAGCCGTACCGGAAGGTGCGGCTGGATCACCTCCTTTCTAAGGAGCACACAGCAGCTTCGGACGAGTGTTCCGGAGTGCTCGCTCATGGGTGGAACGTTGACTATTCGGCACACACGGTAAGGGGTCACCAGTACTGCTCTTCGGGGCGTGGAACGTGGATCACCGCCGGGTGGGTCGGGCACGCTGTTGGGTCCTGAGGGAACGATGGTTTCCTCGTGGATGCCGGCCCCATGCGAGGGCGCTGCTTGGCAGTGTCGGAGTTTGGGTGTCTGGTCGTTGTTTGAGAACTGCACAGTGGACGCGAGCATCTGTGGCCAAGTTTTTAAGGGCGCACGGTGGATGCCTTGGCACCAGGAACCGATGAAGGACGTGGGAGGCCGCGATAGGCCCCGGGGAGCTGTCAACCGAGCTTTGATCCGGGGGTGTCCGAATGGGGAAACCCGGCAGTCGTCATGGGCTGTCACCCATACCTGAACACATAGGGTATGTGGAGGGAACGCGGGGAAGTGAAACATCTCAGTACCCGCAGGAAGAGAAAACAACCGTGATTCCGGGAGTAGTGGCGAGCGAAACCGGATGAGGCCAAACCGTCATGGTGTGAGACCCGGCAGGGGTTGCCGTGACGGGGTTGTGGGAGTGGGCTTGACCGGTCTGCCGGCCGGTCGGCGAGTCAGAAACCGTTGGTGTAGTCGAAGGACATGCGAAAGGTCCGGCGTAGAGGGTAAGACCCCCGTAGACGAAACATCAGCGGCTTGCTTGCCTATTTCCCAAGTAGCACGGGGCCCGAGAAATCCCGTGTGAATCTGGCGGGACCACCCGCTAAGCCTAAATATTCCCTGGTGACCGATAGCGGATAGTACCGTGAGGGAATGGTGAAAAGTACCGCGGGAGCGGAGTGAAATAGTACCTGAAACCGTGTGCCTACAAGCCGTGGGGGCAGTCTTCGGACTGTGACTGCGTGCCTTTTGAAGAATGAGCCTGCGAGTTTGCGGTGTGTAGCGAGGTTAACCCGTGTGGGGTAGCCGTAGCGAAAGCGAGTCCGAATAGGGCGTTCGAGTTGCATGCCCAAGACCCGAAGCGGAGTGATCTAGCCATGGGCAGGTTGAAGCGCGGGTAAGACCGTGTGGAGGACCGAACCCACCAGGGTTGAAAACCTGGGGGATGACCTGTGGTTAGGGGTGAAAGGCCAATCAAACTCCGTGATAGCTGGTTCTCCCCGAAATGCATTTAGGTGCAGCGTCGCGTGTTTCTTGCCGGAGGTAGAGCACTGGATAGGCGATGGGCCTCACCGGGTTACTGACCTTAGCCAAACTCCGAATGCCGGTAAGTGAGAGCGCGGCAGTGAGACTGTGGGGGATAAGCTCCATGGTCGAGAGGGAAACAGCCCAGAACACCGACTAAGGTCCCCAAGCGTGTGCTAAGTGGGAAAGGATGTGGAGTCGCAGAGACAACCAGGAGGTTGGCTTAGAAGCAGCCACCCTTGAAAGAGTGCGTAATAGCTCACTGGTCAAGTGATTCCGCGCCGACAATGTAGCGGGGCTCAAGCACACCACCGAAGTCGTGTCATTCACAGAATACGCCCAACGGCGCTGTGGATGGGTAGGGGAGCGTCGTGTGCCGGGTGAAGCGGCCGAGGAATCGAGTCGTGGACGGTTCACGAGTGAGAATGCAGGCATGAGTAGCGATACAAGAGTGGGAAACTCTTGCGCCGATTGACCAAGGGTTCCTGGGTCAAGCTGATCTGCCCAGGGTAAGTCGGGACCTAAGGCGAGGCCGACAGGCGTAGTCGATGGACAACGGGTTGATATTCCCGTACCCGCTGTGAAGCGCCAACGCTGAACCCTCTGATGCTAAGCCCGTGAAGCCGCCCCGGATCCTTCGGGTGAAGGGGAGTGGTGGAGCCGGCGGCCCAAGGTGGTAGTAGGTGAGCGATGGGGTGACGCAGGAAGGTAGTCCAGCCCGGGCGGTGGTTGTCCCGGGGTAAGGGTGTAGGACGTCACGTAGGCAAATCCGCGTGACACATAGTCTGAGACCCGATGCCGAGCCGATTGTGGTGAAGTGGATGATCCTATGCTGTCGAGAAAAGCCTCTAGCGAGTTTCATGGCGGCCCGTACCCCAAACCGACTCAGGTGGTCAGGTAGAGAATACCGAGGCGTTCGGGTGAACTGTGGTTAAGGAACTCGGCAAAATGCCCCCGTAACTTCGGGAGAAGGGGGGCCAGCCCCGGTGACGAGTCTTGCACTCCGAGCTGGGGGTGGCCGCAGAGACCAGCGAGAAGCGACTGTTTACTAAAAACACAGGTCCGTGCGAAGCCGTAAGGCGATGTATACGGACTGACGCCTGCCCGGTGCTGGAACGTTAAGGGGACCGGTTAGTCCGATTTCGGTCGGGCGAAGCTGAGAACTTAAGCGCCAGTAAACGGCGGTGGTAACTATAACCATCCTAAGGTAGCGAAATTCCTTGTCGGGTAAGTTCCGACCTGCACGAATGGCGTAACGACTTCTCGACTGTCTCAACCACAGGCCCGGTGAAATTGCATTACGAGTAAAGATGCTCGTTTCGCGCAGCAGGACGGAAAGACCCCGGGACCTTTACTATAGCTTGATATTGGTGTTCGGTTCGGCTTGTGTAGGATAGGTGGGAGACTTTGAAGCAGCAACGCCAGTTGTTGTGGAGTCGACGTTGAAATACCACTCTGGTCGTGCTGGATGTCTAACCTGGGTCCGTGATCCGGATCAGGGACAGTGTCTGGTGGGTAGTTTAACTGGGGCGGTTGCCTCCTAAAGGGTAACGGAGGCGCCCAAAGGTTCCCTCAGCCTGGTTGGCAATCAGGTGTTGAGTGTAAGTGCACAAGGGAGCTTGACTGTGAGACTGACGGGTCGAGCAGGTACGAAAGTAGGGACTAGTGATCCGGCGGTGGCTTGTGGAAGCGCCGTCGCTCAACGGATAAAAGGTACCCCGGGGATAACAGGCTGATCTTCCCCAAGAGTCCATATCGACGGGATGGTTTGGCACCTCGATGTCGGCTCGTCGCATCCTGGGGCTGGAGTAGGTCCCAAGGGTTGGGCTGTTCGCCCATTAAAGCGGTACGCGAGCTGGGTTTAGAACGTCGTGAGACAGTTCGGTCCCTATCCGCTGTGCGCGTAGGAGTGTTGAGAAGGGCTGTCCCTAGTACGAGAGGACCGGGACGGACGAACCTCTGGTGTGCCAGTTGTCCTGCCAAGGGCATGGCTGGTTGGCTACGTTCGGGAGGGATAACCGCTGAAAGCATCTAAGCGGGAAGCCTGCTTCGAGATGAGCACTCCCACCTCCTGGAGAGGGTAAGGCTCCCAGTAGACGACTGGGTTGATAGGCCGGATATGGAAGCCCCGTGAGGGGTGGAGTTGACCGGTACTAATAGGCCGAGGGCTTGTCCTCAGTTGCTCGCGTCCACTGTGTTGGTTCTGAAACCACGAACAGACTCATGTCCGGTTCACGGTTTCATAGTGTTTCGGTGGTCATAGCGCGAGGGAAACGCCCGGTCACATTCCGAACCCGGAAGCTAAGCCTCGTAGCGCCGATGGTACTGCAGGGGGGACCCTGTGGGAGAGTAGGACGCCGCCGAACAATTCTTCAAAGAGAAGCCCCCTCCCCTTTGGGAGGGGGCTTTTCTGCGTTAACCTTCGCCAATGCAGAACCTGACCCTGACCTGGCAGGCCTCGGCCGGCGCGTCCGTGGCGCTGTTCGCCTCGGCCTTCGCGGCCGGGCGGGCACGGCGCCGTACGCCGGCTGCCCTGCTGCGGGAGGCCGGGCTGCTGCTCGCGCTGTTCACGCTCTGGCAGGTGGTCGGGCACCTCTCGGTGATGAGCACCGACCATGCCCTGGACCGGGCGGAGTGGATCCACCGCACCGAGCTGGATTTCGGCCTGCCGGACGAAGTGGCGTGGCAGCGCGCGGTGATACCCCACCCGTGGCTGGTGCAGGCGGCCAATTACTACTACGCCACCATGCACTTCGGCGTGATGCTGGTGCTGCTGCTGTGGCTGTTCCTCAAGCACCGGGCGAACTACGCCTGGGTCAGGACGACGGTGGTGGCGACCACGGCGGCCTGCCTGCTGATCCAGTTCATCCCGGTCGCACCGCCCCGGATGCTCCCCGGCAACGGCTTCGTCGACCTGGCGGTGCAGTACGGGCAGTCGGTGTACGGCGGTGCGGTGGGCGGGGTCGTCCCGGACCAGCTGTCGGCCATGCCGTCGGTGCACGTGGCCTGGTGCGTCATCGTGGCGGTGGCCGTGGTCGTGGTGGGGCGCGGCCGGTGGCGCTGGCTGGTGGTGCTGCATCCGGTGCTGACCTTGGTGGTGGTCGTGGTGACGGCGAACCACTTCTGGGCGGACGGGCTCGTTGCGGTGGCGCTGCTGCTGGTGGTGTACCTGGTGCAGCATGCCGCGGCGGGCTGGCGCGGCCAGTCCGGAGTCCCGGGCGTCGTGGTGGCCTCGGGCGGTGCAGCCTCGGGCGGCACGGAGGCCGGCGGAGCCGCGGCGGAGGAACGCAGCCCGGTCGGGCGCTGAGCCGCATCCGAACGAGGCGCCCCGGCCCGGGCGCGGTCAGCGCAGTTCGGGCCGGGAGACCTTCATCGGCCCCGGCAGGCTGCCGCCGCTGAGGCCGTCGGCGAGCTCCAGCGCGTCGTCCTTGGTGATGTTGCCGATGTCCATGGACTCCGTCCTGATGGCGACCAGGATGGGGAGGCTGGAGACGACCTGGCCGTCCAGGACCACGGCGAGCTGGTCGGCCGGTGCGTCCTTCTCGGCGAGGTCGGCGGTGAGGTCGCCGAAGACCTTGGAGCCGGCCGGACTGAGTTTCACGGTGACCACCCAGCCGGCCTCGCTGCCGTTGCCGCTGTCCCGCGCCTGTACCTCGGTCACGTGGTTGCCGCCCAGTGCCGAGGGTGCCAGGGCGAACTTCACCGGTGCGCGGCCGCGGTTCTCGTGTCCGCAGGCGACCGCGGGGGCGGCTAGCGAGGGCGGTCGCAGCTCGGCGGGGCAGGTGAGTGCGTCGAAGGCGGACTGCAGTTCGGCGGGGACGGTTCCGGTGACCCCGCCGTAGGTGTCGGTCAGCGCGTGGACGGGCCGGAAGGACAGGGTGGCGCGTTCGGCCAGCCGGGCCAGCTTGTCGCCCACCGGGCCGGAGGCGGAGACCTCGACGGAGTCCTTGCCGATCTGCGAGCGGACGTCCTGCAGGCCGGCCTTGGAGGCTCGCTTGGCGAGGACGGCGGCGGCCTGCTGCAGGCCTGCCCGGTCCAGCGGCTGTTCGGGTGTGAAGACCACGGTGGTGCGGTCGCCCGAACCGTCGCCCGAGCAGCCGGTCAGGAGGGCGCCCGCCAGCAGCAGGGCGGGCAGCACGGCCCGGGGACGGCTGAGTCCGGGGCCGGGGCCGGGGGTGGCGCGGCGTGGCGGCGTCATGCGGGACAGTGTCCCGAGCGGCCGGTGCGGCGGCGCCGAAGTGATGCAACCGTGACGCTCGTCCGCCGTGCGGATGCGCCGGTCACCGGTGCACGGACGCATCGCCCACGTGGTGCGCGGGCGCCTCGGCGGGCCCGCGTCCGGACGCGTCGGTGGGCCGGGCCCCGTGGGGGAGAGGCCCGGCCCACCCGTTCCCGGGGGTTACTTGACCGGCAGTGCCGCGCGGCCCCAGCCGCTGTTGGTCAGCGCCGCGGTCGCCCAGTACCAGGACGCGAGGCCGGAGGCGGCGGCGAGCCAGCCGGCGACCTTGCCGAGGCCGCTGCTGTCGCCGAAGACGCCGACCGCGCCCAGCAGCAGGGAGACGGTGAGCAGGCCGTACACGGCCCGGCCGATCCAGCCGCCGCTGTTCCAGCTCGCGAGGGCGAGGGTGAGCGCCAGCAGCGCCCACAGCAGCAGGAACAGGCCCGCGGCGTTCTTGCCGGCGCTGCCCGCGGCCGACCAGGTCGCCCAGAAGGCGCCGAGGCTGGTGAACGCGGTGCCGGTGAAGCCGTCGCCGCCGCGGAGCTGCCACAGGCCGGCGATGAACAGGGCGATGCCGCCGACCAGGTGGGTGAGTGAGACGGCGTCCTTGATGCCGGCACCGCTGAGGATGCCGGTGGACAGCAGGCCGTATGCCAGAAGGGTCAGTCCGAGGGCCAGGTAGCCGAGAGGACCGGCGTCGGCTCCTGTGGATCGGGCGTCCGCCCCGGTAGCTCCATTGCTCACCGGAGGCTCCTTTCAGTGGTGCCGGGATGGCGGCATGTTTCGGTGTGGGGGTGCACCGCGGCATGGGGGAGCGGTGCGCGGCCGTGCACGGGAGTGCATGCGGGGATGCGGATTCGGTGCACGGACGTGTGCGTGGAGTGCTGCGCGATGCCGGGCCGTGGGCGCACGGAGAGTTGCGTGCGGGCGGCGGTCGGCCGGTGAGGACCGGCGGTCGGCCGCCGGTCGGTGCCCCTCCCGGGGTGGTCCCCGGTGATGACGGTGTACCCGCTCCCCGCGGCTTGTACCCTTGTGAATCACACAATTTGTGCAGTCGTCAGCTGTGGGGCGTCGCCTGCCGACCACTCGGTGAGCGGTGTTGACCGAGGATGTTGGACTGACGGTTCGTCAGTGACGGACGGTCAGGCGCGGCGCTGCTCGGGCACCCGCAGGGTGAGGATCGCCATGTCGTCGGACGGCGGTTCCGGGGCGAACCGCTCGACGGCGCGCTGGACGCGGGCGGCGACCGCGCCGGCCGTCAGCCCGGTGCAGCCGGTGAGCACCTCGGCGAGGCCGTCGTCGCCCAGCATCCTCCGGCCCTCGCGCCGTTCGGTGACGCCGTCGGTGACACAGAGCAGGACCTCGCCCGGGGCGAGGACCAACTCCTCGGCGGTGAGGTCGAGTTCGTCCATCACGCCGAGCAGCGGCTGCGGCGAGGCGGCCTGGTCGACCTGGCCGTCGGTGCGCAGGCGCAGCGGCAGCGGGTGGCCCGCGCAGACCAGCGAGAGGGCGGTCGAGCCGTCCGGGCGGGGGGTCAACTCGCCGTAGAGCAGGGTGAGGAAGCGGCTGCGGGGGCCCTCGCCGATGATGGCGGCGTTGAGCCGGGCGAGGACCTGCGGGGCGTCCAGGCCCTCGCGGGCGAGCAGGCGCAGGGAGTTGCGGGCGAGGCCGGTGACGGAGGCGGCCTCCGGGCCGGTGCCGCAGACGTCGCCGATGGCGAAGCCGTAGGTGCCCTCGCGGATCGGGAAGATGTCGTAGAAGTCGCCGCCGACCTCGTTGCCCTCGCCGGCGGCCTGGTAGAAGACCTCGACCTCGACGCCGGGGATCTTCGGCAGCTCGGGCGGCAGCAGGGCGCGCTGGAAGGCCTGGCTGGTGGCGGTGCGCTCGGAGTACAGGCGGGAGTTGTCGAGCGCGAGGGCGGCGCGGCGGGAGAGGTCCTCGGCGAGTTCGAGGATCTCCTGGCGGAAGCGGACGCCGCTGCCGACGCCGAGGACGAGCAGGCCGATGACGCGGTTGCGGGCGGCGAGCGGCAGGACGACGGTCTCGCCGAGCAGCCCGGCGAGCACCGGGCCGTCGGTGATGCCGAGGCCGCGGGCGGTCTCGGCGGGCGCCTTCCAGAAGGTGGCGCCGGTGGCCGGGACGGCCTCCGGCGGCGCGGTCTTGTCCAGGATGTCGCGCAGCGGGTCGATCCGGTCCTCGTCCTCGTGCAGGACGAAGGCGAGGTCGGCGCCGCCGTTCTGCTCGCCGGTGGTGTAGACGGCGCACCAGGCGGCGAGCTTGGGCACCGCCATCTGGGCCATGAGGGCGAGGGTCTGCTCGTGCTCCAGGGTGCCGGCGAGCAGGTCGGAGGCCTCGACGAGGAAGGAGAGGGAGCCGCGGCGGAGCTGTTCGAGTTCGGTGAGCCGGGCGCTCTCCAGGGCGAGGGCGATCCGGTCGGCGGCGAACTGGAGGCGCAGTGCGTCCTCGTTGTCGTAGCGGGCGGGGGCACCGGCGGCGACGCCGAGGGAGCCGGTGAGGCGGCCCTCGACCTTGAGCGGGACGGTGATCAGCGAGCGCAGTCCGCTGCCGTTGAGGAGGGGTGCGGCGCTGGGCCGGACGGAGAGGTCCTCGTGGACGGCGGGGAGCCGGGCGGAGTCGAAGCGTCCTGCGGCGCCGTCGATGGGGAGGCGGGCGTAGCGGCGTCCGGCGGCGGGCAGGCCGGTGGCGGCGCGGACCTCGAACTCGGTCTCGTCGTCGGTGGTGAGCAGCAGGTAGGCGGCGTCGGCGTCGAGGAGGTCGCGGGCGCGGTCGACGATGCGCTGCAGCAGGCCGTCGATGTCGCCGATGTCGCCGGTGGTGACGGGGCCGACGAGCAGGTCGAGGGGTTCGACGGCGGTGGGCGCCTCGGCGGTGGTGCCGGGGCTGCGCAGGACGGCGCGGTCGCCGTCGTGGACGAGCAGGCACAGGGTGGAGGGGGCGCCCTGGGAGTCGCGCAGGCGGACCTGGACGCCGTACACCTCGATGATCTGGCCGTCGCCGGTTCGGACGCCGAAACTGCCCTCCCAGCGGGCGAGGCGGAGGGTCTCGGCGAGGCCGAGGCCGATGCCGGGCGACTGCGGCCAGGCGGCGAGCTCGGACCAGGGGCGGCCGAGGGCCTGGTCGGCGGGGTGGCGGAAGAGCGCCTCGGCGTCGGGGTTCCAGCCGCGGACGGTGCCCTCGTCGTCGACCTGGACGACGGCGACGCGCACGGGGCCGTCGGTGTCGGGGAGTTCGCCGCCGGGGAGGCTGGGCACGGCGTACCGGGTGCCGTGGACGTGTTCCGGCAGGGCGAGGCGGAACCAGACGGTCTTGCGTCCTGCGGCGTACTCGACGCCCCAGCAGTCGGAGAGGGCGGAGCACATGAGCAGGCCGCGGCCGCCCTCGCCGTCCGGGTCGGCGTAGCGGTCGGAGGCGGTGGGGACGTTGGCGAAGGCGGGGAGGCCGCGTTCGGGGTGGTGGTCGGTGACCTCGATGCGGACGGTGGCGTCCTCGCGGACGCAGCCGACCTCGGCGGCGGTGCCGGCGTGCACCACGGCGTTGGTGACGAGTTCGCTGACCAGGACGACGGCGTCGTCGACGACCTCGGGCAGCCCCCATCCGAGCAGTGCGTCACGGACGAAGCCGCGCGCGGCGGCGGCCGACCGGCCGGCCGGTTCGAAGGTGGCGGCTGCGCGCGCGGTGACCACGTGCCACGTCTCCTCTGCTCTGGTCCGGCTGCCGGGTGGCGGGTGGTCCGCGTGGGCCCCGGTGCAGCGTTACACCCTACTTTCCGTGTCGTACCCCTGGGGGCCCGGGAGCCGAAACAGGTCCCGGAGGGTGATTCTGCCCACGGGATTCGGTGCGGGTGCGGTGAACCCTGTGCAACCGGCCGGACACCGGGCGCAGGTGCTGACAGACTGGGGGGTCCGCAGCATCCGGCCGACGAAGTACGGTCGAAGCGGTGCCGGTGGCTGGGGGCAGCCGCCGGTCCGCCCGAGCGGTACTGGACCAGTGCCGGACAGTCACGATGTGGGAGGGCCCCGTTGAGTTCGGCCACCAAGGACGCCATCGCCACGACCGGGGACGCCAACCACGCCGACCACCGGGCCCGCGGGGTGCCCGGTCGGCGCTCCGGGCACGCCCGTGGAGCGGAGCCGGCCGATCTGCGCAAGATCCTTGCGGCGCTCACCGCGATGCGGGACGGGAACTTCCGGCGGCGGATGACCTTCCCCGGGGACGGGCCGCTGGCGGAGATCGCCGCGGTGTTCAACGAGGTCGCGGAGCGCAACCAGCACCTCACGGGTGAGCTGGCCAGGGTGCGGCGGGCGGTCGGCCGGGAGGGCCGGCTGTCCGAGCGGCTGGAGGCGGGGGTCGGCGAGGGCGCCTGGATGGCGGCCACCGACAACTGCAACGCGCTGATCGACGACCTGGCCAGGCCGATGGCCGAGGTCGGCCGGGTGCTGACCTCGATCGCGGAGGGCGACCTCGACCAGCGGATGGAGCTGCGCTCGGTGCACACCAGCGGGGCGAGCTACCCGCTGCGCGGCGAGTTCCTGAAGGTGGGCCGGACGGTCAACGGGCTGGTGGAGCAGCTGTCGGAGTTCACCGACGAGGTGACCCGGGTGGCCATCGAGGTGGGCACCGACGGCAAGCTGGGCGGCCAGGCCCGGGTGCGCAGCGTCTCGGGCAGCTGGAAGGACCTGGCGGACTCGGTCAACACCATGGCCGGCCGGCTGACGGCGCAGGTGCGCAACATCGCCGAGGTGACGACCGCGGTCGCCAAGGGCGACCTGTCGCGCAAGGTCACGGTGGACGTGGCCGGCGAGATGCTGGAGCTGAAGAACACCGTCAACACGATGGTGGACCAGCTCAACTCCTTTGCCGCGCAGGTGACCACGGTGGCGCGCGACGTGGGCACCGAGGGCCGGCTGGGCGGTCAGGCGCAGGTGCCGGGCGTGGCCGGTGTGTGGCGCGACCTCACCGACTCGGTGAACTTCATGGCGGCGAACCTGACGGCGCAGGTGCGCAACATCGCCGAGGTGACGACCGCGGTCGCCAAGGGCGACCTGTCGCGCAAGATCGAGGTCGATGCGCGCGGCGAGATCCTGGAGCTGAAGAACACCATCAACACGATGGTCGACCAGCTGTCCGGGTTCGCCGAGCAGGTGACGCGGGTGGCGCGCGCGGTGGGCACCGAGGGCATCCTCGGCGGGCAGGCGCAGGTGCCGGGCGTGGCCGGCGTCTGGAAGGACCTGACCGAGAACGTCAACTCGATGGCGAACAACCTGACCAGCCAGGTGCGCAACATCGCGCAGGTGACGACCGCGGTCGCCAAGGGCGACCTGTCGCAGAAGATCCAGGTCGATGCCCGCGGCGAGATCCTGGAGCTGAAGAACACCATCAACACGATGGTCGACCAGCTCGGCGCGTTCGCCGACGAGGTGACCCGGGTCGCCCGGGACGTCGGCACCGAGGGCATCCTGGGAGGCCAGGCCAGCGTGCCCGGGGTGTCCGGCACCTGGAAGGACCTGACCAACAGCGTCAACCTGATGGCCAACAACCTGACCAGCCAGGTGCGCAACATCGCCGAGGTGACCACGGCGGTCGCCCGCGGCGACGTCTCCAAGAAGATCACCGTCGACGCCAAGGGCGAGATCCGCGAGCTGGTGACGACCGTCAACACGATGGTCGACCAGCTGTCGGCGTTCGCGGACGAGGTGACCCGGGTGGCCCGCGAGGTGGGCACCGAGGGCATCCTCGGCGGCCAGGCCCGGGTGCGCGGCGTGTCCGGCATCTGGCGGGACCTCACCGACAACGTCAACTTCATGGCGTCGAACCTGACCAGCCAGGTGCGCAACATCGCCGAGGTCGCCTCCGCGGTGGCCCGCGGCGACCTGTCGAAGAAGATCACCATCGAGGCGCAGGGTGAGGTCAAGGCGCTCGCCAGCACCCTGAACACGATGGTCGACCAGCTGTCGGCGTTCGCCGTCGAGGTGACCCGGGTGTCCCGCGAGGTGGGCACCGAGGGCATCCTCGGCGGCCAGGCCTCGGTGCCGGGCGTCGCCGGCATCTGGAAGGACCTCACCGACAACGTCAACCTGATGGCCAACAACCTCACCGGCCAGGTCCGCAACATCGCGCTGGTCATCACCGCGGTCGCCCGCGGCGACCTGTCGCAGAAGATCGACGTCGATGCGCGCGGCGAGATCCTGGAGCTCAAGACCAGCATCAACACCATGGTCGACCAGCTCGGCGCCTTCGCGGACGAGGTCACCCGCGTCGCCCGCGAGGTGGGCACCGACGGCCGGCTGGGCGGCCAGGCCCGCGTACCGGGCGTCGCCGGCCGCTGGCAGGACCTCACCGAGTCGGTGAACGAGCTGGCCAACAACCTGACCCGGCAGGTGCGCGCGATCGCCCAGGTCGCCACCGCGGTGACCCGCGGCGACCTCTCCCCGCGGATCGACGTGGACGCGTCCGGCGAGCTCGACGAGCTCAAGGACAACATCAACCAGATGATCGCCAACCTGCGCGAGACCACCCGCACCAACAAGGACCAGGACTGGCTGAAGACCAACCTGGCCCGGATGTCCGGTCTGCTGCAGGGCCGCCGCGACCTGGAGGCGGTCGCCGCGCTCATCATGACCGAGCTCACCCCGGTCGTCTCCGCCCAGCACGGCGCCTTCTTCCTCGCGCAGCCGTCCGGGCGGACGGCCGAACTCGTCACCGAGGACGACGACGAGAACGACACCGTGCTGCGCCTGATCGGCAGCTACGGCTACCAGCGGCGCACCATGCCGACGACCTTCCGCCCCGGCGAGGGCCTGGTCGGGCAGGTCGCGGTGGAGCGTCGCTCGATCGTGGTCAGCCAGACCCCGCCCGGCTACCTGAAGATCGCCTCCGGGCTGGGCGAGGCCTCCCCGGCGCACGTGGTGGTACTGCCGGTGCTGTTCGAGGGCCGGCTGCTCGGCGTGATCGAGCTGGCCACGTTCAGCTCGTTCACCGCAGTGGCCCTGGACTTCCTCAACCAGATCGCCGACCTCATCGGCGTCACCGTCAACACCATCAGCGTCAACACCAAGACCGAGGGCCTGCTCCTGGAGTCCCAGCGGCTCACCGCCGAACTCTCGATGCGCTCCGCCGAGCTGGAGGCCCGCCAGGAGGAGCTGGAGCGCACCAACGAGGAGCTGCAGGAGAAGGCGGAGCAGCTCGCCCAGCAGAACCGCGACATCGAGATCAAGAACAGCGAGATCGAGGAGGCCCGGCAGATCCTGGAGGAGCGCGCCGAGCAGCTCGCCCTCGCCTCCCGCTACAAGAGCGAGTTCCTCGCGAACATGTCGCACGAGCTGCGCACCCCGCTGAACTCGCTGCTGATCCTCGCCAAGCTGCTCTCCGACAACAACGAGGGCAACCTGTCGCCCAAGCAGGTCGAGTTCGCCGAAACGATCCACGGCGCGGGCTCCGACCTCCTGCAGCTGATCAACGACATCCTCGACCTGTCGAAGGTCGAGGCGGGCAAGATGGACGTCCGCCCGGCCCGGATCGCCCTGGTGCAGCTGGTCGACTACGTGGAGGCGGCGTTCCGCCCGCTGGCCGAGGACAAGCGGCTGGACTTCGCCGTCCGGGTCTCCGACGACCTGCCGATCACCCTGCACACCGACGAGCAGCGCCTCCAGCAGGTGCTGCGCAACCTGCTGTCCAACGCGGTGAAGTTCACCGACACCGGCGCGGTCGACCTGCTGATCCGGCCGGTCACCAACGGCGACGTGCCGCAGCACGTCCGCGAGCAGCTGCTGGAGGCCGACGCGATCCTCGACCCGGACGAGGACCTGATCGCCTTCTCGGTCTCCGACACCGGCATCGGCATCCCCGGCAACAAGCTGCGGGAGATCTTCGAGCCGTTCCGGCAGGCCGACGGCGGCACCAGCCGCAAGTACGGCGGCACCGGCCTCGGCCTGTCGATCAGCCGGGAGATCGCCCGGCTGCTCGGCGGCGAGATCCACGCCGAGAGCGAGCTCGGCCGGGGCTCCGCCTTCACCCTCTACCTGCCGCTGAACACCGACGGGCCGGAGGCCGCCGCCCTGCCGGACCGCGCCGCCGGCCAGGCGCCGCGCGCCGCGGTGGGCGTCACCCCGGTCGGCGTGCCCGTCCCGGTCGGGGAGAACCCGGCCGAGCACTGGGCTCAGGAGGTCCGCGAGCTGGCCGAGGAGCGCCGCCGGGGCGCCGCCGAGCGGCGCAGGGCCGTGGAGGGCCGCCCCGCCCGGCGGGCCGCCCTGGAGCAGGCCGCGCCCGAACGCGAGCAGTTCCCGCGCCAGCCCGTCCAGACCGCGGACCGGCACAGTGCGCCGGTGCAGTTCCAGGGCCGCTTCGAGGGCCAGCGGGTGCTGATCGTCGACGACGACATCCGCAACGTCTTCGCCCTCACCAGCGTGCTGGAGGAGTACGGCCTGACCGTGCTGTACGCGGAGAACGGCCGCGAGGGCATCGAGGTGCTGGAGCAGCACGAGGACGTCGCCCTGGTCCTGATGGACATCATGATGCCGGAGATGGACGGCTACGCGACCACCGAGGCGATCCGGCGGATGCCGCAGTTCTCCGGGCTGCCGATCATCGCGCTGACCGCCAAGGCGATGAAGGGCGACAAGGAGAAGAGCCTGGAGGCGGGTGCGAACGACCACGTCACCAAGCCCGTCGAGACCGATCACCTGCTGGCGGTCATGCGCCACTGGCTGCCGGTCGGATAGCCGCCAGGTCCACCGGTCGGCCCGCACTGGCGGGCCCGACCGGGAACCCGGTAGGGTGCCGCAATCGTTGCGAACGGTGACCGTTCGGTAACGCGGCGTCCGGTCCGGCTGACCCGGTGGCCCCCGGTCGGCGATCGGTCCGGGCCCGAGTTGTCGGGAGCGATGTGGCGGGCGAGGGGGTACGGCTAGCATGACCGGGTCAGTAGTGGGCGGTACGCGGGTGCCGACCCTGGGCAGGCAACCGGCAGGAGGGCGGGTCCTGGTGCAGAAGGCGAAGATCCTTCTGGTCGACGATCGGCCGGAGAACCTGCTGGCGCTGGAGGCCATCCTCTCCGCGCTGGACCAGACCCTGGTGCGGGCGTCGTCCGGCGAGGAGGCGCTGAAGGCGCTGCTCACCGACGACTTCGCGGTGATCCTCCTCGACGTCCAGATGCCCGGCATGGACGGCTTCGAGACCGCCGCGCACATCAAGCGCCGCGAACGCACCCGCGACATCCCGATCATCTTCCTGACCGCGATCAACCACGGGCCGCACCACACCTTCCGCGGCTACGCGGCCGGCGCGGTGGACTACATCTCCAAGCCCTTCGACCCGTGGGTGCTGCGCGCCAAGGTGTCGGTCTTCGTCGACCTCTACATGAAGAACTGCCAGCTCAAGGAGCAGGCCGCGCTGCTCCGCCTCCAGCTGGAGGCGGGCGAGGCACCGGCCATCGGCGGCGCCCTGCTGGGCGAGCTCTCCGCCCGGCTGGCCACCGTGGAGGAGCAGGCCGAGGCACTCACCAAGCAGCTGGACGGCTCCTCGGAGACGGCCGCCGCCGCGGGCGCCGCCCACCTGGAACGCAAGCTTGCCGGTCTGCGCAGGGCCCTGGACGCCCTGCGGCCGGGCTCCTCCTGACCGGCGCACTGACCGCCCGTCACGCCCACCCGCACGGGTGATGCCGCGCCGCCGTGACAGCGCGTCGGCGACACGCCCCGTGGCTCGCCCTCGGTCACATGTGCAGGGGTGCCGCCCGCCGGTAGGCTGCTGAGCCATGGCCACACGTACGCCCGGAAGCCAGGCACGCAACCGGAAGCCCGGGCCGGCCAAGAAGGCGCCGGCCAAGAAGGCCGCCGCCGCCGCGCCCGCGGCACCGCGCAAGGCCGCCGCGAAGAAGGCGCCCGCCAAGAAGGCCGCGGCGCCCGCCCCGGCGCCGCCGCGACCGATACTCTTCCGCGCCGTCCGCGCCGTCTGGCTGGGGATCGCGCACTCCGTCGGCGCACTGTTCCGCGGGTTCGGCCACGGCGCCCGCAACCTGGACCCGGCCCACCGCAAGGACGGCGTGGCGCTGCTCCTCCTCGCGCTCACCCTGGTCACCGCCGCCGGCACCTGGTTCAGCCCGCAGGGCTGGCTGGGCGAGGCCGCCACCAACGTGGTGTCGGGGCTGTTCGGCCGGCTCGACGTGCTGGTGCCGTTCCTGCTCGGCGCGGTCGCCGTCCGGCTGATGCGCCATCCGGAGGTCCCGGAGGCCAACGGCCGGATCGCGATCGGCCTGACCGCCCTGGTGGTCGGCGTCCTCGGCCTGGTCCACATCGGCTGCGGAGCGCCCGTCATGTCCAGCGGCGCGTCGCGGATACGGTCGGCCGGCGGCATCGTCGGCTGGGCCGCCTCCACCCCGATGATGGCGGCGGCCGGCCCGCCGCTCGCGGTGCCGCTGCTGCTGCTCCTCGCCTTCTTCGGCCTGCTGGTGGTGACCGCCACCCCGGTCAACAAGATCCCCGAGCGGCTGCGCGGCCTGGGCGTGCGCCTCGGCGTGGTGGAGCCCGCGCTCGCCGGCGCCGCCGACGGGCCCGCCGCGGGCGCATCCGCCCGCGAGCACTCCAGCGAGCCGCCGGAGGACGCCGACCCCGACGCCCTGCCGTTCACCATCGACGACGAGGACGCGCAGCCCCGCCGCCGGCGCCGCCGCAAGAAGGTCGACGAGCCCGAGCTCGGCTCCGCCGTCCCCGACCTGTTCGTCAAGGACCCGTACGAGACCCGCGACCTCGCCGCCGGGGTGGCCGCCGACCTGGACGGCGCCCTGCTGTACGGCGTGCCGGGCTCGCCCGCCGTCGCCAGCATGCTCCACCAGGTCAAGGACAACACCGCCCTGCCGGAGGAGCCCGCGGTGCCCGCCGCCCGCTCCGAGGGCGCGCCCGACGGCCACGGCCCTGCGCCGGTACGGATGGAGCAGCTCCGCCTCGCCGGGGACGTCACCTACAGCCTGCCGCCGCTCGACCTGCTGGAGCACGGCGCTCCGGCGAAGGCCCGCTCCCGGCTCAACGACGAGGTGGTCGCCCAGCTCAGCGGCGTCTTCTCGGAGTTCAAGGTGGACGCCCGGGTCACCGGCTTCACCCGCGGCCCGACGGTCACCCGCTACGAGGTCGAGCTCGGCCCGGCCGTGAAGGTCGAGCGGATCACCGCGCTGGCCAAGAACATCGCGTACGCCGTCGCCAGCCCGGACGTGCGGATCATCAGCCCGATCCCCGGCAAGTCCGCGGTCGGCGTGGAGATCCCCAACCGGGACCGGGAGATGGTCAACCTCGGCGACCTGCTGCGCTCGCGCGCCGCCGCCGAGGACGACCACCCGATGGTCGTCGGCATGGGCAAGGACGTCGAGGGCCACACGGTGACGGCCAACCTCGCCAAGATGCCGCACGTGCTGGTCGCCGGCGCGACCGGCGCGGGCAAGTCCTCGTGCATCAACTGCCTGATCACCTCCGTCCTCGTCCGGGCCACCCCGGACGAGGTGCGGATGGTGCTGGTCGACCCCAAGCGCGTCGAGCTGACCGCCTACGAGGGCATCCCGCACCTGATCACGCCGATCATCACCAACCCCAAGCGGGCCGCCGAGGCCCTGCAGTGGGTCGTGCGCGAGATGGACATGCGCTACGACGACCTGGCCGCCTTCGGCTACCGGCACATCGACGACTTCAACGCCGCGGTGCGCTCCGGCGCGCTCAAGGTGCCGCTCGGCAGCGAGCGCGAGCTGACTCCCTATCCGTACCTGCTGGTCATCGTCGACGAGCTGGCCGACCTGATGATGGTCGCCCCGCGGGACGTCGAGGACTCGGTCGTCCGGATCACCCAGCTGGCCCGCGCGGCCGGCATCCACCTGGTGCTCGCCACCCAGCGGCCCTCGGTGGACGTGGTGACCGGCCTGATCAAGGCCAACGTGCCCTCCCGGCTGGCGTTCGCCACCTCGGCGATGGCCGACTCCCGGGTCATCCTCGACCAGCCCGGTGCGGAGAAGCTGATCGGCAAGGGCGATGCGCTCTTCCTGCCGATGGGCGCCTCCAAGCCGGTCCGCATGCAGGGCGCGTACGTCACCGAGGCGGAGATCGCCAAGGTCGTCCAGCACTGCAAGGACCAGATGTCCGCGGTCTACCGGGACGACGTCACCGTCGCCGGCGGGCCGAAGAAGGAGATCGACGAGGAGATCGGCGACGACCTGGACCTGCTCATCCAGGCCGCGGAGCTGGTGGTCTCCACCCAGTTCGGCTCGACCTCGATGCTCCAGCGCAAGCTGCGGGTCGGCTTCGCCAAGGCGGGCCGGCTGATGGACCTGATGGAGTCCCGGGGCATCGTCGGCCCCAGCGAGGGCTCCAAGGCGCGTGACGTGCTGGTGAAACCGGACGAGCTGGACGGTGTCCTGCTGACACTCCGTGGGTGAGCCACTTCTCACTCGTTCGGAGGAATGTGATAAGTAGGGGGAACCGCGCCGAGCAGTCGGCGCGTCCCTATCGGGGCGGGGACGAATTGTGCGCCCGGCCTGCGCTGACCTGCCGTCAGACGCGGCCGGCAAGCCGCCCACGTTCGGGCCTATTCCGCTTGAGATTCGTTCCACCCCCGCCCCTAGACTGTTTTCTCAGCAGGTGGCCAACGCTCGAAAGGCGCGCCCAGTGACCATCGGCAAGTCCCCCGACCGTGGCAGCAGCCGGCCCTCCGCCCGCACGTCCCGGAACGACCCGGGGCAGCCGGCGCAGGCGGCGGACCAGCCCGCCCCCGAACTTCCGAGCATCGGTCGTGTGCTCACCGTCGCCCGCATCGACGCCGGGCTGACCGTCGATCAGGTGAGCTCGACCACCCGTGTCCGCGTGCCGATCGTGCACGCCATCGAGCAGGACGACTTCTCCCGCTGCGGCGGCGACTTCTACGCCCGCGGCCACATCCGGGCGCTGGCCCGCGCGGTCGGCGTCGACGGCGACGAGCTCGTCGCCCGCTACGACGCCGCGCACGGCGGCGCCCCGGCCGACCGCCGCCCCACCCAGCTGATCGAGACCACCCCGATCAAGGTCACCGACCACCGCCGGCCGAACTGGACGACGCCGATGGTGGTCGCCATCCTCGCCGTGGTCGGCCTGATCGGCTTCAACCTGTTCGGCGGCCGCTCCAACACCCCGGCGGCCGGCACCGCCAGCGCCCCGCTGGCGAGCGCCTCCGCCTCCGCCTCCTCCTCCGCCCAGCCGCCCGCCCCCGCCCCCAGCCTCGCCCCGATCGCCGCGGCCCCCGCCGACAAGGTCACCGTCAAGCTGGTCGCCGAGAAGGGCACCAGCTGGGTCTCCGCCAAGGACGGCAAGGGCAAGCCGCTGTTCGGCAACAACCTCGAGGCCGGCCAGGACCAGACCTTCACCGACCCCAAGCAGATCAGCCTGGTGCTCGGCAACGCCGGCGCCGTGCACGTGTACGTCAACGGCAAGGACCTCGGTCCGGCCGGCGCCGACGGCCAGGTGGTGCACGTCACGTACACCCCCGGAGACCCGCAGGCAGGCTGACCCGGACCAGCAGGAACGGCGCGCACGGCCTCCGGGGCGAACGGCACCGGGGGCCGCGCGTTAATCTTGGCGTCATGCCTGAACGCCGTACTGTCGCCCTTGTCACGCTCGGATGCGCCCGCAACGAGGTGGACTCCGAGGAACTCGCCGGGCGGCTGGAGGCGGACGGCTGGCTGCTGGTCGACGACGCCGCCGACGCCGACGTCGCCGTCGTCAACACCTGCGGCTTCGTGGAGGCCGCCAAGAAGGACTCCGTCGACGCCCTGCTGGAGGCCAACGACCTCAAGGGCCACGGCCGCACCCAGGCCGTCGTCGCGGTCGGCTGCATGGCCGAGCGGTACGGCAAGGAACTCGCCGATGCGCTCCCCGAGGCCGACGGCGTGCTCGGCTTCGACGACTACACCGACATCTCCGGCCGGCTGCAGACCATCCTGGCCGGCGGGCACGTCGAGGCCCACACCCCGCGCGACCGCCGCAAGCTGCTCCCGCTCACCCCGGTCGAGCGCCAGGCCGCCGCCGCCGAGGTCGCCCTGCCCGGCCACGGCAGCCCCGAGGACCTCCCGGACGGCGTCGCCCCGGCCTCCGGCCCGCGCACCCTGCGCAAGCGGCTCGACGACAGCCCGGTCGCCTCGATCAAGCTGGCCTCCGGCTGCGACCGGCGGTGCTCCTTCTGCGCCATCCCGGCCTTCCGCGGCTCCTTCGTCTCGCGCCGCCCGTCCGACGTGCTGAACGAGGCCCGCTGGCTGGCCGAGCAGGGCGTCACCGAGGTCGTCCTGGTCAGCGAGAACAACACCTCCTACGGCAAGGACCTCGGCGACATCCGGCTGCTGGAGACGCTGCTCGCCGAGATCGCCGACATCGACGGGATCGAGCGCGTCCGGGTCAGCTACCTCCAGCCGGCCGAGATGCGGCCCGGCCTGATCGACGCCATGACCTCGATCGACAAGGTCGTGCCGTACTTCGACCTGTCCTTCCAGCACTCCGCCCCCGCGGTGCTCCGGCGGATGCGCCGCTTCGGCTCCACCGACCAGTTCCTGGAACTGCTGGAGGGCATCCGCGCCAAGGCCCCCGAGGCCGGCGCCCGGTCCAACTTCATCGTCGGCTTCCCCGGCGAGACCGAGGCGGACTTCGCCGAGCTGGAACGGTTCGTCGCGAGCGCCCGGCTCGACGCCATCGGCGTCTTCGGCTACTCCGACGAGGACGGCACCGAGGCCGCCACGCTCGACGGCAAGCTGCCCGAGGACGTCGTCGCCGACCGCCTCGCCCGGCTCTCCCGGCTCGCCGAGGAGATCACCGCCCAGCGCGCCGAGGAGCGGATCGGCAGCGAGGTGCTGGTGCTCGTCGAGTCCGTCGAGGACGGCACCGTCGAGGGCCGCGCCGCCCACCAGGCCCCCGAGACCGACGGCCTGACCACCCTGCTCGGCGCGGACGACGCCGAGGCCGGCCGGTACTACCGGGCCGTGGTGGTCGCCACCGAGGGCGTCGACCTGGTCGCCGAGGTCGTCGGCGCCGCGCCAGGAGCGGACGCGTGACCAAGGGGCCCGGCGCCCCGACCGCGGCCCCGCCCGGCCGCCCCGGGGCCGCGCCGTCGCCGCAGCCGGGCGTCTGGAACATCGCCAACATCCTGACGATGCTCCGCCTGCTGCTGGTGCCGGTGTTCGTGCTGCTGCTGTTCGCGGACGGCGGGCACGACCCCAAGTGGCGCTCGGTGGCCTGGGCCTCCTTCGCCATCGCGATGATCACCGACGTCTTCGACGGCGAGCTCGCCCGCCGCAAGGGCCTGATCACCGACTTCGGCAAGATCGCCGACCCGATCGCCGACAAGGCGATCATGGGCGCGGCGCTGATCGGCCTCTCGGTCCTCGGCGACCTGCCCTGGTGGATCACCGTGGTCATCCTGGCCCGCGAGCTGGGCATCACCCTGATGCGCTTCTGGGTCATCCGCTACGCCGTCATCCCGGCCAGCCGCGGCGGCAAGCTCAAGACCCTCACCCAGGGCATCGCGGTCGGCATGTACGTCCTCGTGCTGACCGGGCCGCTGGCCACCGCCCGCGCCGTGGTGATGGGCGTCGCCGTGCTGCTCACCGTCGGCACCGGCCTGGACTACGTCGGACAGGCGATCCGGCTGCGCCGCGAGGGCCTCGCCAAGGAGCGGGCCGCCGGGCAGGGGGCCGCCCGATGAGCGCCCCGCCCGCGGCGCCGGCCGAGGCGGGCCCGGCCGGCCGTGCCGACCGGGCGCTCGCCGAGCAGGTGCACGCCGCACTGCGCGGCCGCGGTGCCACCGTCGCCGTCGCCGAGTCGCTGACCGGTGGTCTGCTGGCCGCCACCCTGGTGGACGTCCCCGGCGCGTCCGCCACTTTCCGAGGCTCCGTCACCGCCTACGCCACCGACCTCAAGGCCTCCGTCCTCGGGGTGGACGAAGGCCTCCTGGCCGTCCACGGCCCGGTGCATCCGGTGGTGGCCCGCCAGATGGCCGACGGCGTACGGACCCTGCTGGGCGCCACCTACGGCCTCGCCACCACCGGGGTGGCCGGCCCCGAGCCGCAGGACGGCCGACCGGTCGGCACCGTGCACATCGGTTTCGCCGGACCGACGGGAACACAGGCCGTCTCCCGGGTGTTGTCGGGGCAACGTGCAATCATCCGTCGCACGACGGTGGGAGCCGCCCTCGAGCTGCTGCTCCAGTGCCTAGCGAGTGACGGTCCGTCGCGCTGAGGTTTCCTGAAATCTCTGAATCCACCGCCCGAGCTGGAGGATCGTGTTACATCACCGGCCCCGGGCGGGCAGAACCTAACCAGTCGACCGATCGTCTGGCCGGTCCACCGGTCCGAAACAGCCACGACCAACGCCCGGGCGGGGCACAGAACGGGAGGGGACAGCCTTGCAGCCCAGAGTGAACACGACCCCGGTCCCCGCACGCGATGCGGACAAGGCGGTACGGTGGGGGCGTGACATCTCGATCCGCAGTCCGAGGAGGGAGGCACCGATGATCCTGCTCCGTCGCCTGCTGGGCGATGTGCTGCGTCGGCAGCGCCAGCGCCAGGGCCGCACACTCCGCGAGGTGTCGGCGGCCGCCAGGGTTTCGCTCGGCTACCTCTCCGAGGTGGAACGGGGGCAGAAGGAGGCGTCCTCCGAGCTGCTCTCCGCCATCTGCGACGCGCTCGATGTCCGGATGTCCGAGGTCATGCGCGAGGTCAGCGACGAGCTGTCCCTCGCCGAACTTGCGGCGATGGCCACCCTCTCGGAGGGTGATCTGCTGAGGCCGGTCCTCGAACCGGTTCCGCTGCCGGCCCCCGGTGTCGATCGGGCCGGTACGACCGTGCCCAAGGCGGCAGCCATGGACGTGGTCGCGGCCTGACCGGACCTCGCCCTCCCCCCGGGGAGCGAGAGAAGGAGGCCGCGGTGCGCAGAGTTGGAACGGGACGAGCCGGTGTGCTCGTCAGGACGGCCGGGTCGGCCCACCTCGGGTGGGTCGGCCCGGCCGTCCTGCTGTGTGCGGCCGCCGGCTGGTGGCTGTTCGGGCCCGGCCCGGGCGGCGGCGGCACGGCGCTCGGCATACTCGCCGCGGGCGGCTGGGGTCTCGGCCTGCTGCCCGTGCACGCCGACCGCCGGCTGACCGGCCCCGCCCGGCGACCGCCCCACCGGACGGCGGACGCCGGGGAGGAGAGCCCGCAGCGGCCGGCCGACACGGATCAGGGGCGCAGCCGGTAGCCCCGCGTGGTGGGGTGGAAGCCCGCCTCCTCCAGCACCCGCCCGAGGGGCGAGGTGAGCACCCCTTCGCCGTTGGCGCGCTCCACCGTGACGGTGCCCAGGGCCCCCTCCCGGGCGGCCCTGGCGAGCGCCCCTGCCGCCGTCTGCAGCACCTCGCCCTCGGCCCAGCAGAGCAGCGACTTGCCGCCGCGCTCCACGTAGAGCACCAGCTCGCCGTCGACCAGGACGACCAGGGCGCCCGCCTTGCGCCCGGGGCGGTGGGCGGCGCTGCCCGCGGTGGCGGCCCCCGGGGGCTCGGGCCAGTCCAGTGCGGCGCCGTACGCGTTGGCCGGGTCGGCGGCGGCGAGCACCAGCGCCTCGGGCTGCTCGGTGGCAGTGGTGCCGGCCGTCCAGCCCTGGGCGCCGGCCCGCTCCAGGCGCCCGCTGACCGAGCGGAGCCGGTCGGCGGCGCCGTCCATGGCGAACTGGGCGCCGCCGAGGCCCTCCACGAAGTAGCCGCGGCGGGCCTTGCCGCGCTCCTCGAATGCGGAGAGCACCCGGTAGACGCTGGCGAAGCCGCCGGGGACGCGCTCGGCGGTGACGGTGCCACGGGTGAGGACGCCGTGCCGGTCCAGCAGGCTCTGCGCCTGCGCGGCGGCCCGGGCGGTGGCCTCGGCGGACGGCTCGGGCAGCAGTGACCAGCGGCCGGCCGCGGTCGGCGGGCCGGGGCGGCGGCTGCCGAAGGCTCGCCCGGCGCCGCCGTAGCGGCCGCGCGGGGTGGCTCGCGGGGCGCGGTGGGCGGTGGAGCCCGCGGTCCGGCCGGAGCCGAGCAGCGCGCGCAGCGGGGCCAGCGAGTCGTTGGTGACGTACCCGGCCCAGACGAGGTCCCACAGGGCCTCGACGAGGGCGCTCTCGGGGGTGTCCGGCTGCCGGTCGGCGAGCTGGCGGAAGAGCAGGCCGTAGCCGCCGGCGAGGGCCTCCAGCAGGTCGGTGTGGACGGGGGTGAGCGCGGGCGGCACCGGCTCGGGGCGGAGCAGGTGGGCGTTCTCGGCGAGGTGGAGGCTGATCCAGCCGTCCTTGCCGGGCAGTGCCCCGGCGCCGGCCCAGCCGATCTCGCCGGCCACCATCAGCTCGTTCAGCATTTCGGGGGAGTAGTCGGAGAGCCGGGCCGGGAGGACGAGCTTCTCCAGCGCGGAGGCGGGCAGGGCGGTGCCCTGGAGCTGCTCGACCACCCGGTAGAGGCCGTCGATGCCGCGCAGCCGGTGGCCGGCCAGGTGCTGCCACTGCGGGAGGAAGGCCGCCATGGCGCGCGGCGGCACCGGTTCGACCTCCTGGCGCAGCGCGGCCAGTGAGCGGCGGCGCAGCCGGCGCAGCACCTCGGCGTCGCACCACTCGACGGTGGCGGTGTGGCCCTCGACCGGGCGGAACTCGCCCTGCACCAGGCGGCCGGCGGCGGTGAGCCGGTGCAGGGTGCCGGTGACGACGGCGGTGCCCAGGCCGAAGCGGGCGGCGGCCTCGGCGGCGGTGAACGGGCCGTGGGTGCGGGCGTAGCGGGCCAGCAGGTCGCCGAGCGGGTCCTTGACCGGCTCGGTGAAGGCCTCCGGCACGCCGACCGGCAGCGGGGTGCCGATGGCGTCGCGCAGCCGTCCGGCGTCCTCGATCGCGGCCCAGCGCTGCTCGCCGCCGAGACGGACCTGGATGGCCCGGCGGGCGGCCTCCAGCTCCAGGGCCCAGAGCGGTTCGGCGCCGCGGGCGGTGAGCTCGGCCTCGGAGAGCGGGCCGAGCAGGCGGAGCGCGTCGGCGACGCCCTCGGCGTCCTTGATCCGGCGCTCGGGGGTGAGGCGCTGGAGTTCGGCCTCCAGGTCGGCGAGGACCTGGGGGTCGAGCAGCTCGCGGAGCTCGGCCTGGCCGAGGAGCTCGGAGAGCAGCCGGGAGTCGAGGGAGAGGGCGGCGGCGCGGCGTTCGGCGAGCGGGGAGTCGCCCTCGTAGAGGAACTGGGCGACGTAGCCGAACAGCAGGGAGCGGGCGAACGGGGAGGGCTCGGGGGTGGTGACCTCGACCAGGCGGACGGCGCGGGACTCGAGGTCCCCCATCAGCTCGACCAGGCCGGGGACGTCGAAGACGTCCTGCAGGCACTCGCGGACGGCCTCCAGCACGATCGGGAACGAGCCGTACTCGGAGGCGACCTCCAGCAGCTGGGAGGCGCGCTGGCGCTGCTGCCAGAGCGGGGTGCGGCGGCCGGGGCTGCGGCGGGGCAGCAGCAGGGCCCGCCCGGCGCACTCGCGGAAGCGGGAGGCGAACAGGGCCGAGCCGCCGACCTGGTCGGTGACCAGCTGCTCGATCTCGCCGGGGTCGAAGAGGGCGGCGTCCGCGCCGACCGGGGCCTCGTCGGCGGGCGGCCGGTCGGGGGAGGGGAAGTCGAGGAGGTCGGCGTCGGGCAGGCGCAGCACGATGCCGTCGTCGGCGTGCATGACCTGCGGGTCGAGGCCGTGCTTCTCGCGCAGCCGGGCGCCGAGGGCGAGCGCCCAGGGCGCGTGCACCTGGGCGCCGAAGGGGGAGTGGACGACGATCCGCCAGTCGCCGAGCTCGTCGCGGAAGCGCTCGACGACGATGGTGCGGTCGTCCGGCAGGTGGCCGCAGGCGGTGCGCTGCTCGGCGAGGTAGGTGAGCAGGTTGCCCGCGGCCCAGTCGTCGAGCCCGGCGGCCTTCAGCCGCTCGGCGGCCTGTTCGGGGGTGAGGGCGCCGAGTTCGCGGACGAAGGCGCCGACGGCGCGGCCGAGCTCCAGCGGGCGGCCGAGGGTGTCGCCCTTCCAGAACGGCAGCCGGCCGGGCACGCCGGGGGCGGGGGTGACCAGGACCTTGTCGTGGGTGATGTCCTCGATCCGCCAGGAGGTGGTGCCCAGGGTGAAGACGTCGCCGACGCGGGACTCGTAGACCATCTCCTCGTCGAGCTCGCCGACCCGGCCGCCGCCCTTCTTGCTCGTCTTCGAATCGGCGCCAGTGGTGCCGGCGATGAAGACGCCGAACAGGCCGCGGTCGGGGATGGTGCCGCCGGAGGTGACGGCGAGCCGCTGGGCGCCGGGCCGGCCGGTCACGGTGCCGGCCACGCGGTCCCAGACCACGCGGGGGCGCAGCTCGGCGAAGGCGTCGGACGGGTACCGCCCGGCGAGCATGTCGAGGACGCCGTCGAACGCGGACTGCGGGAGGGTCGCGAAGGGCGCGGCGCGGCGGACGAGGGCGAGCAGCTCGTCGACCTGCCAGCCGTCGAGCGCGGTGATCGCGACGAGCTGCTGGGCCAGCACGTCCAGCGGGTTGCGCGGGACGCGCAGCGCCTCGATCCGGCCGCTGCGCATCCGCTCGGTGACCACGGCGGACTGCAGCAGGTCGCCGCGGTACTTCGGGAAGACGACGCCGGTGGAGACCGCGCCGACCTGGTGGCCGGCCCGGCCGACGCGCTGCAGGCCGGAGGCGACCGAGGGCGGCGACTCGACCTGGACGACCAGCTCGACGGCGCCCATGTCGATGCCGAGCTCCAGGCTGGAGGTGGCGACCACGGCGGGCAGCCGGCCGGCCTTGAGGTCCTCCTCGACCTGGGCGCGCTGCTCCTTGGAGACGGAGCCGTGGTGGGCGCGGGCGAGCAGGGCGGGGGCGCCGGCCGCGCCGCCGGAGCCGCCCATGAGCTGCGCCGGGGCGTGCGCGTCCGGCAGGGCCTCGCCGGTGGCGCGCTCGTAGGCGATCTCGTTCAGCCGGTTGCACAGGCGCTCGGCGAGCCGGCGGGAGTTGGCGAAGACGATGGTCGAGCGGTGCGCCTGGACGAGGTCGACGATCCGCTCCTCGACGTGCGGCCAGATCGAGGCTTGGCGCGCCGGGTCGTCGTCGGTGGCGGCGGGCAGCTCGTCGAGGTCGGCGACCGGGACGACCACCGAGAGGTCGAACTCCTTGGCGGCGGGCGGCTGGACGACCGCGGCGCCGCGCTGCGGGCTGAGGAAGCGGGCCACCTCCTCGACCGGGCGGACGGTGGCGGACAGGCCGATCCGGCGGGCGGGCGCGTCGAGCAGGGCGTCCAGCCGCTCCAGGCTGAGCGCCAGGTGGGCGCCGCGCTTGGTGCCGGCGACCGCGTGCACCTCGTCGAGGATCACCGTGTCGATGCCGCGCAGTGCGTCCCTGGCAGCCGAGGTGAGCAGCAGGAACAGCGACTCCGGCGTGGTGATCAGGATGTCCGGCGGGTGGCCGGCGAAGCGGCGCCGGTCGGCGGCCGGGGTGTCGCCGGAGCGGATGCCGACCTCGATCTCCGGCTCGGGCAGGCCCAGCCGGACGGCGGCCTGGCGCAGGCCGGCGAGCGGGGCGCGCAGATTGCGCTCGACGTCCACCGCGAGGGCCTTCAGCGGCGAGATGTAGAGCACCCGGCAGCGGCGCTTCGGGTCGGCCGGGGGCGGGGTGGCGGCGAGCCTGTCCAGTGCGGAGAGGAAGGCCGCCAGGGTCTTGCCCGAGCCGGTGGGGGCGACGACCAGGACGTCGGTCTGCCGGCGGATCGCCGCCCACGCCTCCGACTGGGCGGCGGTCGGCGCGGCGAAGGCACCGGTGAACCACGCCCTGGTCGCCGGGGCGAAGCCGTCGAGGGCGTCCGCGGTGCTGTGCTGCGCCATGCCCCCATGGTGCCCGCTGCCACTGACAGGCCGCTTCCACCGACAGGCCGTCCGTCTGCCGCAGCCCGACGGGCAGAATCCGACATTCCACTCATATGGTGAAGATTCAGTCACACTTTCCGGAGCTGATGCTGTCCGGAGCCGGCACCGCCCCGGGCGCTGCGGCCCCGGTCCGGACGGACGAGCGGAGGCCGCGATGGAACCGGGCACCCCGGCCGCCGAGCACACGTCCCGCAGACGCCGCCGGTTCCTCGAACTGATCCTGGCCATGCTGCTCGTCGCCCTGATCGTCGGCGGCGCCGTCCCGTACGTCTCCGGGCCCGGCCGCTCCTACCTCAGCTACCTGGTGCTCGCCGACCGGCAGGACGCCGAGGGCGCCGAGCACGCCGCCGAACAGGCCCGGGCCGCCGGCGGCCGCGTCGTCCAGGGCTACCCGCAGATCGGCGCCGTGCTCGCCTACGCCACCGGCGGCTTCGCCCAGCGGCTGCGCACCAAGCCCGGGATAGCCGCCGTCGGCGCCACCCGCACCGCCACCGTCCCCAGCCCGCCCGGCCCGCTCACCGGCGCCGACTTCCGCCGCAGCCAGGAGGGCGCACCCGCCTCCGACGCCGCCGAGGGCAACCTCGCCGACCCGCGCGAGGAGGACGACTGGAACCTCGCCATGATCGGCGCCGCCGACCCGCTGCCCGCCTCCTCCGCCCTGCTGCGCAGCGCCTCGGACCGGTCCGGCACCCCGCTCGCGCCCACCCCGGCCGCACTGGGCGGCGTGCTCGTCGCGGTGCTCGACTCCGGGGTCGACGACACCCATCCGGACCTGCGCGACGCCGTCGACCCGCGCGCCTCCGTCTCCTGCGCCGACGGCCGGCCCGACGCCCGCTACGGCGCCTGGCGGCCCGACGAGGGGGTCTCCGAGAGCGGCCACGGCACGCACGTCGCCGGGATCGTCGGCGCCGCCCGGGACGGCCACGGCGTGACCGGCGTCGCCCCCGGTGTGCGGATCGCGGCCGTCCGCCTGCTCGGCCCGCTCGGCCAGTACTACGCCGAGAACATCGTCTGCGGGATGCTCTGGGCCGCCGACCACGGCGCCCGGGCGATCAACGACAGCTACTTCGCCGACCCGTGGAAGTACAACTGCCCCGAGGACCCGGACCAGGCCGCACTCACCCGGGCCGTCGCCAGGGCCGTCGCCTACGCGCAGAGCCGCGGTTCCGTCGTGGTCGCCTCGGCCGGCAACGACGGCCAGGACCTCCAGGCCGACCGGATCGACCGGCGCAGCCCCAACGACCGCACCTCCGGGCCGGCCCAGGACCGCTACCTCGGCACCGAGTGCATCCGCCTCCCCGGCGAACTGCCCGGCGTGGTCACCGTCAGCGCCGTGGACCGCTCCGGAGTGCCGGCCGGCTACACCAACTACGGCCTCGGCCGGGTCTCGCTGGCCGCACCCGGCGGCGACCCCGACGGCGGCCCCGAGGGCGCGGTCGTCTCCGACTGGCCCGGCGACCGCTACGCCGCGCTGGCCGGTACCTCGATGGCCGCCGCCCACGTCACCGGCGCCGTCGCGGTGGTCGCCGCCGAGCACCCCGGCTGGGGGTCGCAGGAGATCACCGCGCACCTCGCCGCGACCGCCGCCGCCAACTGCCCGCCCGGCCCCGACACCTGCGGTGACCGGCGCTTCTACGGCGCCGGCGTGCTGGCGCTGCCGTAGGAGCGGGCCTCGGCCGGTCCGGTCCGGGGCCTTCGGAGGCGCGTCCCGGCGCCGTTGTGGTCGGGGATACTTGGCGCATGAGGCTGACCGAGTTCTGGCGACGGATGAACGAGCACTTCGGCGAGGCGTACGCGGAGTCGTTCGCGCAGGACCACGTGATGAGCGAGCTCGGCGGCCGCACGGTGCACCAGGCGCTGGACTCCGGGTGGGAGGCCAAGGACGTCTGGCGGGTGGTCTGCCTGAACCAGGGGGTCTCCGCGCAGCTGCGCTGAGCCACCGGCCCGCCCGGGGCGGGTCCTGTCGGCCGTCCGATGGGCGAGACTGGGCGGGTGGAAAGCAGCCGAGAGCCCGACAGCCCGGAGAGCCGCCGCCCGGCACCCGAACCCGCCGAACCCCACAGCACCCGGCCCGCCACCGGCCCCGCGGCCGCCCGCAGACCCCAGTTGCGGGGCGGCGCCATGCCGCGCTGGCTGCCGAAGGCCATGGTGCTCGCGCTGGTGCTGGTCGGCGTGTTCCAGCTCGCGGACTGGGCCTTCCACCAGCTGATCGACCTGTTCGTGATGCTGATCGTGGCCTTCTTCCTGTCGCTGGCGATGGAGCCGGCGGTGGACCGGATGGCGGCCCGCGGCGTGCGCCGCGGTCTCGGCACCTTCCTGGTGTTCATCGCGGTGGTCGTCGCCGTGGCCGGCTTCCTCGCCGCCCTCGGCACCCTGCTGGTCGACCAGGTCACCCGGGTCGCCGGGGAGTTGCCGCACCTGCTGGAGAACCTGATCGGCTGGATCAACCGGACGTTCCATCAGGAGCTTTCGCTGGACGAGCTCCAGCGGCGGGTGCTCAAGGACTCGGGCACCGTCGAGAAGTACGCCCAGCAGGCGGCCGGCAACGTCTGGGGCGTCTCCAGCACCGTCATCGGCGGCCTGTTCCAGTTCTTCACCGTCGGCCTGTTCAGCTTCTACTTCACCGCCGACGGCCCGCGGGTGCGCCGCACCGTCTGCTCGCTGCTGCCGCCCGCGAAGCAGGCCGAGGTGCTGCGGGCCTGGGAGATCGCGCTGGCCAAGACCGGCGGTTACCTCTACTCCCGGGCGCTGCTGGCGCTGATCTCCACCCTCGCGCACTGGCTGGTGTTCCAGATCATCGGCCTGCCGTACGCGGCCGCGCTGGCCGTGTGGGTCGGCGTGATGTCGCAGTTCGTGCCGACCATCGGCACCTACATCGCGGGCGCGCTGCCGGTGCTGGTCGCGCTGACCGGGCAGCCGGTGGACGCGGTGTGGGCGCTCGCCTTCGTCATCGTGTACCAGCAGATCGAGAACTACCTGCTGCACCCGAGGATCACCGCGCGGACGGTGGACGTGCACCCCGCGGTGGCCTTCGGCTCGGTGATCGCCGGAGCGGCGCTGCTCGGCGCGGTCGGCGCCCTGATCGCGATCCCGGCGGCGGCCACCCTGCAGGGATTCGTCGGCACCTACGTGCGCCGCTACGAGGTGACCACCGACCCGCGGATCGACCGCGGCGAGGAGCGCAAGGAACGCCGGGAGCGCAGGCGGCAGGCCGCGCGCCGTCTGCGGCGCATGATGCGGAGCGGATCTTCGGACGAATCCGCAGGCCGGGACCGGGACGGAGGATCGGAGTAGGAGGAGTCGCGGAATTCGAACGATTGTTCTCTATACTCGGCAGCGGCGAGTTTTCCACAGGCGTGGCCCGGTCCGGGTCGATTGTCGGTGGGACGCGCTAGCGTCAAGGACGATGAAGCGCACAGCACAGAACCCGAGGGTGGAAGCCATGGCAGGTACGGACAAGGAGAAGGCGCTCGAGACGGCACTCGCCCAGATCGAGCGACAGTTCGGCAAGGGCTCGGTGATGCGCCTGGGCGAGAAGGCCAACGAGCCCATCGACGTGATCCCGACCGGCTCCACCGCGCTGGACGTCGCCCTCGGTGTCGGCGGCATCCCGCGCGGCCGAGTGATCGAGATCTACGGCCCCGAGTCCTCCGGCAAGACCACGCTGACCCTGCACCTGGCCGCCAACGCCCAGAGGGCCGGAGGCACCGTCGCCTTCGTCGACGCCGAGCACGCCCTCGACCCCGAGTACGCCAAGAAGCTCGGCGTCGACACCGACGCCCTGCTGGTCAGCCAGCCGGACACCGGCGAGCAGGCCCTGGAGATCACCGACATGCTGATCCGCTCCGGCGCGATCGACCTGGTGATCATCGACTCGGTCGCGGCCCTCGTCCCGCGCGCCGAGATCGAGGGCGAGATGGGCGACTCGCACGTCGGCCTGCAGGCCCGGCTCATGAGCCAGGCCCTGCGCAAGATCGCCGGTGCGCTCAACCAGTCGAACACCACCGCCGTCTTCATCAACCAGCTCCGCGAGAAGATCGGCGTCATGTTCGGCTCCCCGGAGACCACGACCGGTGGCCGGGCGCTGAAGTTCTACGCCTCGGTGCGTCTGGACATCCGCCGCATCGAGACCCTGAAGGACGGCACCGAGGCGGTCGGCAACCGCACCCGCGTCAAGGTCGTCAAGAACAAGGTCGCCGCCCCGTTCAAGCAGGCCGAGTTCGACATCCTCTACGGCGTCGGCATCAGCCGCGAGGGCGGCCTGATCGACATGGGCGTCGAGCACGGCTTCATCCGCAAGTCCGGTGCCTGGTACACCTACGAGGGCGACCAGCTCGGCCAGGGCAAGGAGAACGCCCGCAACTTCCTGCGCGACAACCCGCAGCTCGCCGACGAGATCGAGCGGAAGATCAAGGGCAAGCTCGGCATCGGCCCCAAGACCGAGGAGCCGGCCGCCGCCGCGGCGCCCGCCGCCGCCGAGGCACCGGCACCGGCGCCGGCCACCAAGACCGCCGCCAAGAAGACGGCGGCCGCCGCCAAGGCCTGATCCGCCGATGCACATCCCCGACCGCCCATCGGGCTCGGCCGCACCCGCCGCCGAGCCCGATGACGCCGGCCCTCCCGACTGGTTCGCAGCCGTCGCCCTCCCCGAGGACGAGGAGCCGGAAGCCTTCCGACCGGCCCGGACCGACGGCGAGGACGACGCCGCTGCGCCGGGCCTCACCGACGTGCCCGGTCTGCGCACCGCCTCCGCACTGCCCACCGGCCGCCGCCGGCGGCGCAGCGCGCTCACGCCCGAGGAGGGCGGCCTCCCCGGTGAGGGCGACCTCTCCGGCGAGCCCCTCCCGCCGCGCGGCCGGGGTGGCCGCGGCAGCGAGCCGCCGGCCCGCCCCGGCGGGCGCCGCCGCACCCGGGCCGAGCGCACCGAGGGCGGAGCCGTGCGCCGGGCCGAGGAGGAGGCCGACCCGGCCTCCCGGGCCCGTGACATCTGCCTGCGCCTGCTCACCGGCAGCTCCCGCACCCGCAAGCAACTGGCCGACGCCCTGCGCAAGCGCGAGATTCCCGACGAGGTCGCCGAGGAGGTGCTCTCCCGCTTCGAGGAGGTCGGCCTGATCGACGACGCCGCGTTCGCCGCGGCCTGGGTGGACGCCCGGCACGCCCATCGCGGGCTGGCCCGCCGGGCCCTCGCCCAGGAGCTGCGCACCCGCGGCGTCTCCGGTGACCTCGTGGAGCAGGCGCTGGCCAGGGTGGATCACGACGACGAGGCGGAGGCCGCCCGCGCCCTGGTCGACCGGAAGCTCCGCACCACCCGCGGCCTGGAGCCGCAGATCCGCACCCGGCGCCTGATCGCCATGCTGGCCCGCCGCGGCTACTCGGAGGGCCTCGCCCACCGCGTCGTCCGGGAGGCGCTGGGGGAGGAGAGTGAAGGCCTCGGCGAGGAATGGTGACGGATCATCAGTCATCGGCATCAACTCTCGATCGCATCTTGACCGTTTCGTAACCTGCGCTTAGCCTCGCAAGCAGTGAGGGATCACTTCGATCGCGCTACGGGCAGCCGTGCGCAGGATCGGTCGGAGTCGGTTCCGCGTGTCACCCCCGGTCCCCGGCAGTTCCCTCACCGCCGCATCGACACAGCGCGCAGGGACGGGGATTGGGGCCGGCATGAGGATCGCGATGGGCACCGGATCGGTCGCGTCGCTGCTGCTGACCGGCGTACTCTGCCTCGTTCTGGCGCTCACCTGGCTGATGATCCGCCGCCTGCAGGCCGCCCAGCGCCGCGCCGTCGGGGAGGCCGAGCGGGCCCGCGGCTGGGCCGAGACCCAGGCCGCCCAGCTCCGCGCCGAACTCGACCGCCGCGAGGAGCGGCTGACCGAGGAACTGCGCCGGCTGCGCGCCCAGGAGGACGAACTCGACCGCCGCGCCGCCGAACTGGAGCGCTCCCGCACCGGCCTCGCCGAACTGGAGGCGGACCGCCGCCTCGCCCTGGAGACGGCCGCCGGGCTGACCGCCGCCCGCGCACGGGAGGAACTCGTCCGCACCGTCGAGGGCGAGGCCCGCCGCGAGGCCGCCGTGACCGTCCGGGAGATCGAGCGCCGGGCGAAGACCGAGGGCGACCAGCGGGCCCGGGAGATCATCGCCGGTTCGATCCAGCGGCTGGCGGCCGAGCACACCGCCGAGACCGTCGTCACCTCCTTCAAGCTGCCCAACGAGGACATGAAGGGCCGGGTGATCGGCCGCGAGGGCCGCAACATCCGCGCCTTCGAGGCGGTCACCGGCGTCAACCTGATCGTCGACGACACCCCCGAGCTCGTCCAGCTCTCCTGCTTCGACCCGGTACGCCGGGAGGCCGCCCGGCTCACCCTGGAGGCGCTCACCGCGGACGGCCGGATCAACCCGCTGCGGATCGAGGAGGTCCACGAGCGCAGCCGCGCCGAGGTCGAGCGCCTCTGCGTCCGCGCCGGCGAGGACGCCCTGCTCGCGGTGCAGCTCGACGGCATGGAGCCCGAGCTCGTCCGGACCCTCGGCACCCTGCGCTACCGCACCTCGTACGGGCAGAACGTGCTCGGGCACCTGGTGGAGTCGGCGCACATCGCCGGCATGATGGCGGCCGAACTCGGCGTCGACCGGGAGCTGGTGAAGCGTTCGGCGCTGCTGCACGACATCGGCAAGGCGCTCAGCCACGAGCTGCCCGGCAGCCATGCCGCGATCGGGGCCGAGTTCGCCCGCCGGCACGGCGAGTCCGCGGAGGTGGTGCACGCCATCGAGGCGCACCACGGGGAGGTCGAGCCGAAGACCGTGGAGGCGGTGCTCACCCAGGCCGCCGACGCCTGCTCCGGCGGCCGCCCGGGCGCCCGCCGGGAGTCGCTGGAGGCGTACGTCCGGCGGCTGGAGCGGCTGGAGGAGATCGCCCGCTCGCACGACGGCGTGTCCAAGGTCTTCGCGATGCAGGCCGGGCGGGAGGTGCGGGTGATGGTCCAGCCGGAGAAGGTGGACGACCTGCGGGCCCAGACGATCGCCCGGGAGGTCGCCCGCCAGGTGCGCGAGGAGCTGACCTACCCGGGCCAGATACGGATCACCGTGGTGCGGGAGAGCCGGGCGACCGAGTTCGCCCGCTGAGCCGGGCCGCCGCGGCGGTGTGACGGCCGGTCGGCGGCCCGGCGGGCGCCGGTCAGCGCCGTGCGGCGTTGTCCCGGGCGGCGTCCTCCCGCGGTGCCTGCACGTCATGGCCGGCCCGCCCGGCCGGTGGACGGCCGCCTCCTGCGCGGTGCCCGAGTGCTCCGTACCGGCCCGTCCCGCGTCCTTGGCAGTGCCCGCGGTGAGCGGGGCCGGTCCGCCGCGGGCGGCGTCGGCGAGGCTGTGCAGTTCATCGGCGCGGCAGCCCTGGGTGGTGCCGACCAGGTGCCCGTCCGGGCGCACCAGCAGCACGGTGTGCGGCTCCGCCCCCGGGTACTCCTCGGTGACCAGCACCTCGGTGGGGACGGGCAGGGCGGCGGCGACCTCGGTGAGCCGCGGCATCAGGCCGGCGCCCAGCCAGTGCCGGGAGGACCAGACGGCGGTGCCGGGGGCGACCAGCACCAGCAGGAAGCCCAGGCCGAGCCGGGCGCGCAGCCGGTCGGGGGTGCCCTCGGTGGTGACCACCGGCAGGTCGGGGACCTGGACGCCGGAGGCGGTCGCGGGCAGCAGCTCGGTGAGCGTGGTGCCGCGGCCCGGTCCGCGCGGGACGGGCGTCCGGCCGGCCTCCCCGGCCGGGGCGGCCGGGTAGGCGGGGGCGCCGCCGAAGCGTCCGGTGCCGAGCTGGCCGTCGGCGAGCAGCGGGGCGTGCTTGCGGAAGGAGCCGGTGAACAGCGAGCGCCGGGTCTGCTGCCAGCCGCGCAGCGGGCGGAGCAGCGGCATGGTCTGGTCGACGGCGCGCAGCCGGGCGCCGACGGCGCCGCGGCGTTCGGCCTCGTAGCCGTCCAGCACGGCTTCGCCGTTCTGCGGGCCGCCGGCCTGGCGGTGCCAGGCGAGGGCGAGCCGCCAGGCGAGGTTGTCGGCGTCGCGCAGGCCGTCGACGAGGTTCTGCATGCCGAGGGCGCCGTGCAGGTGGGCGGCGTCGCCGGCGAGGAAGCAGCGGCCGGAGCGGAAGCGGGCGGCGAGCCGTTGCTGGGCGGTGTGGTCGGCGGCGGCGAGCAGTTCGTACGTGGGCAGTTCGCCGCACCAGCCGGTGAGGGCGGACTTGACCCGGGTGAGCAGGGTGTCGCCGGTGACGATGCCGGGCCAGGTGGCGTGCGGGTCGACCGGTTCGGTGGGGGCGGGGCGGCCGGGGGGCAGCCGCCAGTCGAGGCGCCAGAGGCCGTCGGGGAGCGGGCGGGCGGAGGCCTCGCGGTCGCCGCGCCACGGGGGTTCGCGGTGCAGCCGGGCCTCGCCGGGGAAGGGCAGGTCGACCCGGACGGTGGCGACCGCGTGGCGGTCGACGGCCGGGCGTCCGGGGAAGCGGATCTTCAGCAGTTTGCGGACGGTGGAGCGGGCGCCGTCGCAGCCGACCAGGTGGCTGCCGCGCCACCAGGTGGCGGCGCCGTCCCGGGTGCCGGTGGTGCGGACGCCGACGCCGTCCCGGTCCTGTTCGAGCTCGACGACGCGGGTGAGCGGGACGAGCTGGATCAGCGGGGTCGCGGTGACGGCGTCGCGCAGGCCGCGCTGCAGCCGGTGCTGCGCGAGGTGCAGCACCGGCTCCTCGCCGAGCGGGATGTGCAGGACCTCGGCGCGGCGCCGCCAGACGGTGAAGGCGTCCCAGCGGGCCGCGTCGGAGGCGGCCCTGCTGTAGCCGAGCCGTTCGAGCAGGGCGGTGGTGTCGGCGCCGAGGACGACCGTCCGGGGGCTCTCCGGGCACAGGCCCGCACCCTCGTCGAGGACGATGCTGGGCACCTCGTGCCGGGCCAGTGCCAGGGCCGTGGACAGCCCGACCGGCCCGGCTCCGACCACGATCACCGGATCCACGAGGGGACCTCCGGGCGTGCGGGATCAGCATGTGCCGCGCGGGTGGTCCCTGGTGGTGTCACGAACAGCAATGCAACAGATCACCGGGGTTGCCGTCAAGCAGCAGCAGGTGTGCGCCGGTTCGCGCCGCGGCGGCCACGCGCCTCGAGCCACTTCGCGAGGGCGGTGAGCGCCAGGCACAGACCGATGTAGAGCGTGCCGACCACGATCACCACCGGGATGTACGGGTAGCCCGTGGAGTTGCTGGCGATCAGCTTGCCGGCGTAGAGCAGCTCGGGGTAGGTGATGACGAAGCCGAGCGAGGTGTCCTTGAGGGTCACCACCAGCTGCCCGATGATGGCCGGGAGCATCGCCTTGACGGCCTGCGGCACCAGGACCGTCCCCATCGTCTGGGTCTTGCGCAGGCCCAGCGCGTACGCGGCCTCGCCCTGCCCGCGGGGCACCGCGAGGATGCCGGTACGGATGACCTCGGCCTGGACGGAGCCGTTGTAGAGGGTGAGTCCGAGGACGAGGGCCCACATCGGCTGCGACGGGAACACCGCGTGGTACAGCGCGAAGATCATGATGAGCAGCGGCATCGCGCGGAAGAACTCGACCACGGCCGTGCACACCGTGCGCACCGGCCGGTGGTCGGAGAGCCGGCCGACGGCGAGCAGACCGCCGAGCACGATCGAGGCCACACCGGCGATGCCGAAGGCCTTGAGGGTGGACAGCATGCCTTCGAAGATGCGTTCCTGGACGGCCTTGTACTGGAACGGCTCCCACAGCTCGGCGTCGAACTGTCCGGCGCCGGCGAGCTTGGCGCCGGCGTACCAGAACAGGCCGGCGATGCCGAGCAGGGCCAGGACGCCGAACAGCCGGTAGCGGAACCGGGCCTTGGGGCCGGGGGTGTCGTAGAGGACGGTCGCGGTGGCGGTGCGGGTGCTCATCGGGCCACCGCCAGGCGGCTCTCCAGGACACGGAACAGGGTGCCGACGGTGAAGCTGACCAGCAGGTACGCCAGCGCCACCCAGAAGAAGATCGCGAAGATGGCGTACCCCTTGTCGCTCAGAGTCGCCTGCACGCTGTAGAGCTCGGAGACGCTGAACGCGCCGGCGATCGCCGAGTTCCTGGGCAGGGCGATGAAGATGCTGCTCATCGGCGGCAGCACGGTACGGGCCGCCTGCGGCAGCACGATCTGGACGAGCGTCTGGCCGAAGGTCATGCCCAGGCTGCGGGCGGCCTCGGCCTGGCCGAACGGCACCGTGTTGATGCCCGAGCGCAGCACCTCGCAGACGAACGAGCCGGTGTACGAGCTCAGCGCGATCACCGCGAAGGTGAAGTTGTCGAAGTGCACGTCCAGGCGCGGCAGTCCGAAGACCACCGCGAAGAACAGCAGGGTCAGCGGGGTGTTGCGGAAGGTGTTCACCCATACGGTGCCGAACACCCGCAGCGCCGGGACCGGGGAGACCCGGAAGGCCGCCAGCACGGTGCCGAGCAGCAGCGCGAACAGTGCGCTCACCGCGCTCAGCTCGATCGTCTGCAGAAAACCGTCGCGGAAGAGTGCGAAGTTGTCGTCCTCGAACAGAATGCCCACGCCGGCGGCCCTCCTCTCTGTGGTCGTTCAGCCGGGTCGGTACCCGGCCCGGTTCAGCGCCCGGCTCAGTAGCGCTCGAGCGCCGGGATCGCCGGGGCGGCCGCACCGGACAGGCCGAGGGTGGCGTCGTACGCCTTCTTCCAGTCGCCGTTGTCCTGGTGGGCCTTCAGCGCGTTGCTGATGGCATCGCGCAGCACCTTGTCGTCGTGGTTGAGGCCGACGCCGTACTTCTCGGTGGAGAAGGTCTTGCCGACCACCTTGAGCTTGCCGGCGTTCTTGGCGCCGAAGCCCTTGAGGATCGCGTCGTCGGTGGTGACCGCGTCGACCTCGCCGGTCAGCAGCTTGTCCACGCACTGGGCGTAGGTGTCGTACTGGACGACCTTCTTGCCCTCGCCGACGTACTTCTCGATCTGCTTCACCGAGGTGGAGCCGGTGACCGAGCAGACGTTCTTGCCCTTGACCGACTCCGGGCCGGTGATGTCGGTGTTGTCCTTCTTCACCAGCAGGTCCTGGCCGGCGATGTAGTACGGGCCGGCGAAGGACACGTCGGCCTTGCGCTTGTCGTTGATGCTGTAGGTGCCGACGTAGTAGTCGAGGCCGCCGCCCTTGATCTCCGTCTCGCGGTTGGCCGACACGACGGTCTTCCAGGCGATCTGGTCGGGCGAGAAGCCGAGGTCGGCGGCGACCATCTTGGCGATCTCGATGTCGAAGCCGTTGCGGGTGTTGGTGGTCAGGTCCTCGAAGCCGAGGAACGGCTGGTCCGCCTTGGCGCCGATGGTGAGCTTGCCCTTGGCCTTGGCCGCCTTCCAGACCGGCGAACCCTCGAGGTTGGCGGACTTGTTGACGGTGTAGGTGGGCAGCGTCGGGGCGGCCGCGTCGGAGCCGGCGGCCGGCGAGCCCTCCTTGCCGCAGGCGGCGACGGCGGTCAGCGCGAGTACCGACAGGGCGGCGGCGATGGTACGACGAGTCCTCATGAGGGTTGGCTCTCCTCGGTTGTGGCCACCGGACGACCGGGGCGTTGGGCGGGACCTTCCGTGACTGCGGCCGGGCACCCCGTCGGGCCCGGCCGTGACTGATCGGCGCGCTGGGGGCGCCGGTCGGCTCAGTGGCTGAGGATCTTGGACAGGAAGTCCTTGGCGCGGTCGGTGCGCGGGGCGGTGAAGAACGCGTCGGGGGTGTTCTCCTCGACGATCCGGCCGTCCGCCATGAACAGCACCCGGTTGGCCGCGGAGCGGGCGAAGCCCATCTCGTGCGTGACGACGACCATCGTCATGCCGTCGGCGGCCAGTTGGCGCATGACCTCCAGCACCTCGGTGACCATCTCCGGGTCGAGCGCGGAGGTGGGCTCGTCGAAGAGCATCACCTTGGGCTTCATCGCCAGTGCGCGGGCGATCGCCACGCGCTGCTGCTGGCCGCCGGAGAGCTGCGCCGGGTACTTGTCTGCCTGTGCGCCGACGCCGACCCGCTCCAGCAGGGTGCGGGCGGTGGCCTCGGCCTCGGCGCGCGGCACCTTGCGCACCTTCACCTGGGCGAGGACGACGTTCTCCAGCACCGTCTTGTGCGCGAACAGGTTGAAGCTCTGGAACACCATGCCCACCTCGGCGCGCAGCCGGGCCAGCTCCTTGCCCTCGGCGGGCAGCGGGTGGCCGTCGAGGGTGATGGTGCCCGAGTCGATCGTCTCCAGACGGTTGATCGTCCGGCAGAGCGTCGACTTGCCCGAGCCGGACGGGCCGATCAGCACCACGACCTCACCCTGGCGGATGCTCAGGTCGATGTCCTGGAGGACGTGGAGGGCGCCGTAGTGCTTGTTGACCTTGTCCAGCACCACCAGCGGAGCCTGGCCGGCCACGGCACCGGTGACGGCTTTCTCGGTCATCGCGCGCGCTCCTCGTCTCTGACCCAGGGTGAACTCCCTTGGGACGCAGTGCTGGTGTTGCAAGTTGGTGCCGGGGGCCGGAGCCGGCGGAGCCCGCAGCCCCCGGTGGGCAGACCATAGGAGCCCCGACGATGCCATGTCAGTCGATCTGAGCGGAACTTGAGGATCACGATCCGGCCACGCATTCCGCCGGTGCCCTGCTCGGAGCCGTGCCGGGGCCCTGTTCCCCGCGCCGCTGCCGGCCGGGCGGCCCCTCCGCCACCGGCCGGGGCCGGCGGCCCGCGTGCCGTGCACCCGGGATCGCGGCAGCTCCGGGACGGTTCCGCGGGAGCCCCCCGGCAGCTCCGGCACTGTCCCCCGGAAGGGGGTGCGGAGGTCCTGCCGCGGCTCGCGGCGCGTCCGCGGCGGACGGGCCGTGCGGGCCCGTCCGGGCCGGTGGTACCGCGGCCCCTGCGGCGAACGGCACAATACTCCGAACCGCGCGGCCATACCGGTGCGGCCGGGAGCCCGGCACACTGGCCGGACAGGCCTGTGCGGCAACGGGAGAAAAAGGAGGTACCGGATGCGACTGCTGCTCGTCGAGGACGACGACCGCGTCGCCGCCGCGCTCACCGCTGTCCTGGGCCGGCACGGCTTCCAGGTCAAGCACGCGCGCAGCGGGCACGAGGCGCTGGACGCCCTCGTTCCCGACGGCAACGATCCGTTCCGGGTGGTGCTGCTCGACCTCGGGCTGCCCGACCGGGACGGCTTCGAGGTGTGCAGCCGGATCAGGGCGGGCAGCGGCGTACCGGTGATCATGGTCACCGCCCGCGCCGACATCCGCTCCCGCATCCACGGCCTCAACCTCGGCGCGGACGACTACATCACCAAGCCGTACGACATGGGCGAACTGCTCGCCCGCATCCACGCCGTCGCCCGCCGCGGCCTGCCCGCGACCCCCGCCGGCACGGCCGAGCCGGCCGGCGGCCCGCTGGAGTCCCGCGGGATCGTCATCGACCGCGAACGCCGCCGGGTCAGCGTGCACGGCCGCGACGTCCCGCTCACCCGCAAGGAGTTCGACCTGCTCGCCCTCCTCGCGCAGAGCCCCGGCGTCGTCTACCGCCGCGAGCAGATCTTCAGCGAGGTCTGGCGCAGCGGATGGGAGGGCAACGGCCGCACCCTGGAGGTGCACATCGGCTCGCTGCGCACCAAGCTCGGCCTGCCCGGCCTGGTCGAGGCCGTCCGCGGCGTCGGCTACCGGCTCATCCCGGAACAGCCCGCCGACACCCCCGACACCGCCCCGCAGCCCCCCGCCGCGGACGGCGCCGCCCCCGGCACCGCGGAGCGCTGACCCTCCGTGCGCAACCGCCTGCTCGGCATCCTGCTCTCCCTGATGGCCTGCGTCCTCGCCGCCCTCGGGCTGCCGCTGGCCGCCGCCGTCGCCGCGGCCGAGCAGAGCCGGGTGGTGGTCGACCGGATCGACGACGCCGCACGCTTCGCCCAGGACCTGCCCACCCAGGGCAGGGCCGGGTCCGACACCGCCGTCAAGGGCGGCACCGTGCCCGCCGCCGGCGACACCACCCGGCTGCACATGCTGGCCCTGGAGGCCGCCCGCTACCACGGCCTGTACGGCGTGCGGATCGGCATCTTCCAGCGGGACGGCAGCGCGGTCGCGGTCGCCCCCGACGGCTGGACCGCCCCCGGCGGCGGGCCCGGCGGGCAGGCCTTCCAGGAGGCCCTGGACGGGCGCCGCAGCCACAACCCGCCGCAGGTCTGGCCGTGGACCCCGGACCGCACCGTCACCGTCGCGCTGCCCGTCGTCCGCGACGGCGACGTCGTCGCCGTGGTGATCACCGAGTCGCCCACCGGACCGATGCGCGCCCGGGTGCTGCACCGCTGGCTGTGGATCGGCGCCGGCGAGGCACTCGCCATGATCATCGCCGTGCTGCTGGCCTTCCGGCTGACCGGCTGGGTGCTCCGCCCCGTCCGCACCCTGGACCGGGCCACCCACGACATCGCCACCGGCCGCCTCAACGCCCGGGTCGCCGCCAGCGGAGGCCCGCCCGAGCTGCGCCGCCTCGCCCGCTCCTTCAACGACATGGCCGACCACGTGGTGCTCGCCATCGACCAGCAGCGGGCCTTCGTCGCGGACGCCTCGCACCAGCTCCGCAACCCGCTGGCGGCACTGCTGCTGCGGGTCGAGCTGCTCGGCCTGGAGCTGCCCGAGCGGCACCAGGAGGAGGTCGGCGCCGTCCGCGAGGAGGGCATCCGGCTGGCCCGCGTCCTGGACGACCTGCTGGGCCTGGCCACCGCCGAGCACGCCCGCCCGGAACCCGAACCGGTGGACCTCACCGCCCTGGTGCTCGCCCGGGTCGACGCCTGGCGGCCGGTCGCCGACCAGCGCGGCGTCGACCTGGTCTGGGACGGGCCCCCGATCGCCTACGGCATGGCCGACCCGATCGGCTTCGGCAGCGCCCTGGACGCGGTGCTCGACAACGCGCTGAAGTTCACGCCCGCGGGCCGCCGCGTCGCGGTCGACACGGTGCTGCGCAAGCGCGAGGTCAGCGTCGCGGTGACCGACTCCGGGCCGGGCCTCACCGAGGAGGAGCTGGGCCGGATCGGCGACCGCTTCTGGCGCAGCCCCCGCCACCAGAACGTGGACGGCTCCGGCCTCGGCCTCTCCATCGCCCGCACCCTGCTGCTCGCCGGCGGCGGCTCGCTGGACTTCGCGCAGGCCGACCCGAGCGGCCTCACCGTCGTCCTCACCGTCCCCCGCCAGCGGAACTGACCCAGGGCCGTCGCCCGAGTGCGGACGGCCGTCAGGGCTTGATCGAGGTGTAGTACCGGCGGGCGCCCTCGTGGAGGGGCAGCGGGTCGGTGTAGACGGCGGTGCGGAGGTCCACCAGCTGGGCGGCGTGCACCACGGAGCCGATGGTGTCGCGGCTGTCGATCACCGCGGCGGTCACGCCCTGCACCAGTCCGGGATCGACGTCGTCCCGGGTGATCAGCAGGTTCGGCACGGCCACCGTCGGCACGGCGGTGCCGGCCGGCTCGGCCTTGGGGTAGGCGTCCTTGGGGATGGTCGCGACCCGGTAGGCGTCCGTGCCGCCGCCCTCCTGCTGGTGCAGCCCCTCGGCGAGGTCGGCCAGCGGCACGATGCGGATGCGGAACCGCTCCGACAGGTCGGTCAGTGCGTTGGTCGGCAGGCCGCCGGACCAGAAGAACGCGTCGATCCGCCCGTCCCGCAGCTGGTCGGCCGCGTCGCCGACGCCCAGCAGCGCCGGCCGGACGTCCTTGTCGATGTCCAGGCCGGACGCGGCCAGCAGCTTGCGGGTGACCAGGTTGACGCCGGACTTCTCCTGGCCCACCCCGACCCGCAGGCCCTTCAGGTCGGCCGTCCGCCGCACCGGCGAGTCGGCCGGCACCACCAGCTGCAGGTAGTCGTCGTAGAGCCGGGCGATCGCCCGCAGCCGCCACTTGGACGGGCTGTTGAAGCCCGCCACCGCGTCGGCGGTCGCGATCGCGAAGTCGTCCTGCCCGGCGGCCACCCGTTCGAGGTTGTCCACCGAGCCCTGCGAGTTGTCCAGGCGCATCCGCACCCCGGGCATCGCCGTGGACACGTAGCCGCGCAGCAGCTGCCCGTAGCGGTCGTAGACGCCGCGCTGGACGCCGGTGGAGAAGCCGATCTCGCCCTTCGGATAGGCGGGCGCGGCGGACGAGGACAGCCACCAGCCGGCCAGGCCGCCCGCCAGGAGCAGCAGCACGAGGCCGAGCGGAACCGGCCGCCGGCGGGCTGCCCGGCGCACAGCGGCGCCGAAGCGGGCGGGTATCGAGGACTGGGCCATGCAAGGGATAGTGCCAGGCCCGGCGGCCCGGCGGGAGGCCCGTCCCACTGCCCGTACCCTTGCTGTCGTGGGTATGGAGGAGAGCTTGCGAACTTACAAGGTCGTCACGTACGGCTGCCAGATGAACGTCCACGACTCCGAGCGGCTGTCCGGCCTGCTGGAGGACGCCGGCTACACCAAGGCCGCCCAGGACGGCGACCCCGACCTGGTGGTCTTCAACACCTGCGCCGTGCGCGAGAACGCCGACAACAAGCTGTACGGCAACCTGGGCCGCCTGGCGCCCGTGAAGCAGCAGCACAAGGGCATGCAGATCGCCGTCGGCGGCTGCCTCGCCCAGAAGGACCGCGACACCATCGTCCGCAAGGCGCCCTGGGTCGACGTCGTCTTCGGCACCCACAACATCGGCCACCTGCCCGCCCTGCTGGAGCGCGCCCGGGTCGAGCAGCAGGCCCAGGTCGAGATCCTCGAGTCGCTGGAGACCTTCCCCTCCACCCTGCCCACCCGCCGCGAGTCCGCGTACGCCGCCTGGGTCGCCATCTCGGTGGGCTGCAACAACACCTGCACCTTCTGCATCGTCCCCGCGCTGCGCGGCAAGGAGGAGGACCGCCGGCCCGGCGACATCCTCGCCGAGGTCGAGGCGCTGGTCGCCGAGGGCGTCGTCGAGGTCACCCTGCTCGGCCAGAACGTCAACTCCTACGGCTCCGACCTGGGCGACCGCGAGGCCTTCTCCAAGCTGCTGCGCGCCTGCGGCGAGATCGAGGGCCTGGAGCGGGTCCGCTTCACCTCGCCGCACCCGCGGGACTTCACCGACGACGTCATCGCCGCCATGGCCGAGACGCCGAACGTGATGCACCAGCTGCACATGCCGCTGCAGTCCGGCTCCGACCCGGTGCTCAAGGCGATGCGGCGCTCGTACCGGCAGGAGCGCTACCTCGACATCATCCGCAAGGTCCGCGCGGCCATGCCGGACGCGGCGATCTCCACCGACATCATCGTCGGCTTCCCCGGCGAGACCGAGGAGGACTTCGAGCAGACCCTGCACGTCGTCCGCGAGGCCCGCTTCACCAACGCCTTCACCTTCCAGTACTCCAAGCGGCCCGGCACCCCCGCCGCCGAGATGGAGGACCAGGTGCCCAAGGCCGTCGTCCAGGCCCGCTACGACCGGCTGATCGCCCTCCAGGAGGAGATCTCCTGGGAGGAGAACAAGAAGCAGGTCGGCCGGAAGCTGGAGATCCTCGTCGCCGAGGGCGAGGGCAAGAAGGACGACCGGACGGACCGGCTCTCCGGCCGCGCCCCCGACAACCGGCTGGTGCACTTCACCCGGCCGCCCGAGCCCGTGCGGCCCGGCGACATGGTCACCGTGGAGATCACCTACGCGGCCCCGCACCACCTCCTCGCGGAGGGCGCCCCGATCGCCGTCCGGCGCACCCGGGCCGGCGACGCCTGGGAGAAGCGGCAGGCCGCCCCGGCCAAGCCCGCAGGCGTGATGCTCGGCATCCCCACCATCGGCGCCCCGGCCCCGGCCCCGGCGGCCGCACCGGGCTGCGGCTGCGACTGAGCATCCGCGGAGAAGGACCACCGGGGGCGCGTGGGGGGAGGTGCCCCTACGCGCCCCTGTGGTTCACCGCGGGCATTCGGCGGAGCCGGTGCGATTAGAGTGATCGGCATGCTGGTTGCCGCCGCCGTGTGCCCTTGTCCGCCGTTGATCGTTCCGGAGGTGGCGGCGGGTGCCGCGCCCGAGCTGGACGGGCTGCGTGCGGCCTGTGCGGAGGCGGTGGGCGGGCTGCTGGAGTCCGGGGCGGAGCTGATCGTCGCGGTCGGGACGGGCCCGAAGGCGGAGGTCTGGACGGAGGGCGGGGCCGGGTCCTTCCGCCGGTACGGGGTGGATCTTGCGGTGAAGCTGCCTGCGGCCGGTGTGTCCGGCCCGGAGCTCGCCCCGTCGCTGACCGTCGGCGCCTGGCTGCTGGCCGAGGCGGGGGCGGCCCTGCCGACCCATGCCTGTGCCGTGCGTGCGGACACCGCACCGGAGCGGCTCGCCGGTCTGGGCCGGGGCCTGGCGGACCTCGCCGACCGGGTCGGCCTGCTGGTGCTGGGCGGCGGCAGTGCGTGCCGCTCGGTCAAGGCGCCGGGCTACTGGGACGAGCGTTCCGAGGCGTACGACGCGGCGGCGGCCGCCGCCCTGGGGGCAGCCGACACCGCGGCACTGGCCGCCCTCGACCCGCAGCTCTCGGCGGAGCTGCAGGCCGACGGCCGGGCGCCCTGGCAGGTGCTGGCGGGTGCCGCGGAGGGGGCCGGCCTGGGCGGGCGGCTGCTGTTCGACGAGGCGCCGTACGGGGTGGGCTACCTGGTCGCGTCCTGGCGCTGAGCCGGGGAGCGCCCCGCCGGCGGGGGCGTCACGAGGTCTTGCCGGGGCCCGGCTTGGTGGCGAAGTCGTTGATCACGTGCTTGGCCTTGGCCGTGCCGTGCTCGATCTTGGCGTGGTACTTGTGCTTGGTCGCCTTGTCGACGGCCTCGCCGGTCTTGTCGACGGCGTTGTCGATCGTGTCCTCGTGCCGGCCGGTGAGTTCGCTCGCCTTGACCTTGAGCTCGCCGGCCTTCTCCTTGAGGCTGTCCTTCAGTCCCATGGCTGGTCTCCTCGTCCGGTGGGGAGGGCCGGACCTGACAGGCCGGCGTCCCCCTTTGGTCCAACGCTCGGATGTGCCCGGTTGTTCTCCTCGACAAACCAGGTGTAATCGGACAAAACGATACGGCGGGCCGACTCCTGCCGCAGGGTTTGCGAGACTGGGCGGGTGAGCAGCCCCAGCCCCACCCCGTCCCGCGTCGTCTCCGTGGTCGGCGCGACCGCCGCCGGCAAGTCGGACCTCGCCGTCGCCCTGGCCCGGGCCCTCGGCGGCGAGGTGATCAACACCGACTCGATGCAGCTCTACCGGGGCATGGACATCGGCACCGCCAAGCTGACGATCGAGGAGCGCGGCGGCATCCCGCACCACCTGCTGGACGTCTGGGACGTCACCGAGGCGGCCAGTGTCGCCGAGTACCAGCGGCTGGCCCGGGCGGAGATCGACAGGCTGCTCGCGGCGGGCCGCACCCCCGTCCTGGTCGGCGGTTCGGGCCTGTACGTCCGGGCGGCCGTGGACGAGATGGAGTTCCCCGGCACCGATCCGTCGGTACGCGCCCGACTCGAGGCCGAGTTGGCCGAAAACGGCTCCGGCGGGCTGCACCGGAGGCTGGCCGGGCTGGACCCGGCGGCGGCCGCGGCGATCCTGCCGAGCAACGGCCGGCGGATCGTGCGCGCCCTGGAGGTCATCGAGATCACCGGGCAGCCGTTCACCGCGAACCTGCCCGGCCACACCGCGGTGTACGACACCGTGCAGATCGGCGTCCGAGTGCCGCGCCCCGAACTGGACGAGCGGATCGAGCTGCGGGTGGACCGCATGTGGGAGGCCGGACTCCTGGACGAGGTGCGGGAGTTGGAGAAGGTCGGGCTGCGCGACGGGAAGACCGCCTCGCGTGCGCTCGGCTACCAGCAGGTGCTCGCGCACTTCTCCGGCGAGTGCACCGAGGCCGAGGCCCGGGAGGAGACCGTCCGTGCCACCCGGCGGTTCGCCCGCCGCCAGGAGTCCTGGTTCCGCAGGGACGACCGCATCCACTGGCTGGACCGGCCGGCCGGTGCCGACCCGGTGGAGCTGCTCGCCCGCTCGCTCGAACTGGTCGCCTCCTGACAACCCGGGCGGAGCCCGCAGGGGCGTGATCCGGCCATGTCGTTCGTGCAGCTGCCCACGCAGCGGAAGGTGCAGGACGAACCGGCGGTTACAGGGGGATCACGTCATGGCCACGGATCACCCGAGGACCCTCGGGACGCCCTGTCGGCGACCTTGGACATGCCATCATCGTCAGTACCAGGGGCCGGTCTGCGCGGACCGGCCCGACCGTTCACGAGTCCGTGAACTCGTGTCGATCCGTCAGGGGAGGCCGCGTGTCGACGGGTACCGGCCCCGAAACCGAGGAGCTGTCGCACAGCACCGATCGTGTGCTGCCCGAGCTCGTCGTCCCCACCTCGTACGCGATCGCCCTGCCCGCCATCGAGGACCTCGCCGCCCCCGGAGTGGTGCACGAGCGGGAGATCCGCCCGCGCCGCAGGCTGCGCTGGTGGCAGCTGCTGCCGATCGTCCTGATGGCCACGGTCGGCTCCCTGATGTTCGCCTTCCCGCTGGCCTTCTCCGGCGACGCGGCCTCCTCGATGATCGGCATGCTCGGCCTGCTGCTGACCGCCGCCTCCGGCGGCTGGGGTGCGATGGCCGCCCGGCGCGCCGGGTACAAGTGGCCGGGTCTGCCGCGGCACGGCAGCGGCCGGCGGGCGAGCCGCCGGGCTATCGCGGTGTACACGCTGACGGCGGGCGCGGCGATGGCGCTGGCCCTCTGGCGGGTCGTCCACCTGCGCGGCTGATCAGTACCATCGGCTGTGTGAGCGCACCCACCACTCCCGGCCTCGCCTTCCTCAAGGGCCACGGCACCCAGAACGACTTCGTGATCGTCCCCGACCCGGACGGCCTGCTCGACATCGGCCCGGCCGCGGTCGCGAGGATCTGCGACCGGCGCGCGGGCGTCGGCGGGGACGGGCTGCTGCGGGTGGTGCGCTCCGCCGCCGACCCGGCCGCCGCGCACCTGGCCGACGAGGCCGAGTGGTTCATGGACTACCGCAACTCCGACGGTTCGATCGCCGAGATGTGCGGCAACGGCGTCCGGGTGTTCGCCCGCTACCTGGTGCGGGCCGGCCTCGCGAAGCCCGGCCCGATCGCCGTCGCCACCCGGGCCGGCGTCCGCCGGGTGCGGGTGGCCGAGGACGCGCCCGACGGCACCCCCGGCGACGTCACCGTGGAGATGGGCCGCGCCCTGCTGCCCGGCCCGGACGGCATCGAGGTCGCGGTGGGGGAGCGTGCCTGGCCCGCCCTCAACGTCAACATGGGCAACCCGCACGCCGTCGCCTTCGTCGCCGACCTGGACGAGGCCGGCGACCTGTTCACCGCCCCGGCCACCAGCCCGGAGGGCGCGTACCCCGAGGGCGTCAACGTCGAGTTCGTCGTCGACCGCGGCCCTCGGCACGTGGCGATGCGGGTGTACGAGCGCGGCTCCGGCGAGACCCGCTCCTGCGGCACCGGCGCCTGCGCGGTGGCCGTCGCGGCCGCCCGCCGCGACGGGCTGGACCCGGCCGCCACCGGCGAGGCCGTCCGCTACACCGTGGACGTGCCCGGCGGCCGGCTGGTGATCGAGGAGTTCCCGGACGGCCGGGTGGAGAAGACCGGCCCCGCCGAGATCGTCGCCACCGGGACCCTCGACCCCGCCTGGCTGGCCGCCCTCCCGGCCTGATCCGACGGTCCGTCGGGCGCGGCCGGCCGCACCCGTCGGTCCGTCGGGCGCGGCCGGCCGCACCCGTCGGTCCGTCATGTCCCGGGCGTGCCGCCCGCCTTCCCGTTTCCGTGACCGGTGAATCCGCCCGTTCGGGTGATCCTGGTCACGGACCGGCAGCAATGCGTCGCGGATCGTGCTGAGCTCGGTAGCATGGACCACCGGGTCGGAAGCCGCTCCGGTGATCGCTGCCGGAGGTGCGGATGGCCATCGAAGCAGGACCGATCGAGACCGCTCAGCCCGGCGCCGCCCCGCGGCGTCCGCTCGGAAGGCTGAGCCGCAGCGCCCTCACCCGGGCGGGCCGCGCCGCAGTGCTGGCCGCCGGCCGTGCACCCGTGCCCGATGCCATCGAGCCGATCGTCCAGGCGCACCGCCGCCACCATCCGCAGGCCGATCTGCCCCTCCTCGCGCGCGCCTACCGGCTCGCCGAGGAGGGTCACCGCGGCCAGACCCGCAAGAGCGGCGAGCCGTACATCACGCACCCGCTGGCCGTCACCATGATCCTCGCCCAACTCGGCGCCGGCACGACCACGTTGGTGGCCTCGCTGCTCCACGACACGGTCGAGGACACCGAGGTGACGCTCGATCAGGTCGCCGCCGACTTCGGGCCGGAGGTGGCGTATCTCGTCGACGGCGTCACCAAGTTGGAGAAGGTCGACTTCGGCGCGGCCGCCGAGGCCGAGACCTTCCGCAAGATGCTGGTCGCCACCGGCGACGACGTCCGGGTGATGGTCATCAAGCTCGCCGACCGGCTGCACAACATGCGCACCATCCGGCACATGAAGCCCGCCAGCCGCATCCGCATCGCCAAGGTCACCCGGGACGTCCTCATCCCGCTCGCCGAGCGCCTCGGCATCCAGGTGCTCAAGGCCGAGCTGGAGGACATCGTCTTCGCCACCCTCCACCCGGAGGAGTACGCCCGGACCCGTGCCGTGGTGGCCGCCCACGAGGCCCGGCCGGAGGAGCTGCTGCAGCCCTTCGCCGAGGCGCTCGCCCGCCAGCTCGCCGAGACCGGGGTGGCCGCCGAGGTCACCGTCCGGCCGCGGCACTGCGTCTCCGCCCACCGGGTGCTGCTCAAGCGGGCGGCCGCGGCCGGCGCCGACGGGCTCCCGCAGGCGCTCCAGCCCGCCGACTTCGGGCGGCTGCTCGTCGTGGTGGAGGAGAACGCCGACTGCTACGCCGTCCTCGGCGAGCTGCACACCTGCTGGACACCGCTGCCCGGCGAGTTCAAGGACTTCGTGGCCGCCCCCAAGTTCAACCTCTACCAGTCGCTGCACACCGCGGTGCAGCTGCCCGGCGGCGAGGTCGCCGAGGTCCTCGTCCGCACCAGACAGATGCACCGGGTCGCCGAGTTCGGCGTGGTCGCGCTCGGCGACCCGCACCAGCCGGCCGGCGGGCCGGGCGCATCCGGCACGTCCGGCGCCTCCGGCGACGAGCTCGACCGCACCGACCCGGCCCGCCCCGGCTGGCTCAGCCGGCTGCTCGCCTGGCAGCAGGAGACCCCGGACCCGGACGCCTTCTGGTCGACGCTGCGGGACACCCTCGCCGACGACGGCGAGATCACCGTGGTCACCGAGGCCGGCGACACCCTCCACCTGCCGTCCGGCGCGACCTGCGTGGACGCCGCGTACCTGCTTGGCGAGGAGACCGGCCACCGCTGCGTCGGCGCCCGGGTGAACGGCCGCCTGGTCGCCCTGGCCACCGTGCTGCGCGACGGCGACATGGTGACCGTGCTGACCGACCCGACCGGCGAACCGCCCGGCCCCGCCGCCGGCTGGCTGGACCACGCCCGCACCCCCGCCGCCCGGCTGGCGATCGAGCGCTGGCTGGCCGCCCGGCCGCCCGCCGCCCCCGTCGTCGACACCGGCCCCGCCGACGGCAGACCCGTCCCGCAGGCCCCCGCCCAGACACCCGGCGGCGGGCGCGGGCGGCTCCCGGTGGCCGCCGTCCTCGGCCGCCCCGGCACCCCCGTCCGCCTCGCCCGCTGCTGTACCCCGGTGCCGCCCGACGCGGTGACCGGCTTCCCGATCCGCGGCGGCGCCGTCGCCGTCCACCGCACCGGCTGTCCGGTCGGCGAGCAGATGCGCGAGGACGGCAGAGGCCCCCTCCAGCTGACCTGGATTCCCGGCGCCGCGCCGCCGAACGGCTACCGGGTCACCGTGCAGGCCGAGGCGCTGGACCGCCCCCGGCTGCTCGCCGACCTCACCGCGGCGATCTCCGGCGAGGGCGTCGGCATCTTCTCCGCCGAGGTCGAACCACCCCGCGACCTGCGAGTACGGCACAGCTACACGATCGAACTGCCCGCCGCCGAGACCCTGCCCGCGGTGCTCCGGGCGATGCTGCGAGTACCCGGCGTGTACGACGTCTTCCGTCCCGGCATCCCCCGCGACGACGGCGCCCCCGGCCCCGCCCGCACGGCAGCCGCGCAGGCCCGCGCGGTAAATGGGGGTGACCCGGCCGACGGGGGCGTGCGACCATCGTGGGGAATGCACGGCCGGTCCGCGGCGTTCACCGGAGGCAGTAGCGCCGGTGCCGCCGGCGGTCCGCAGGGGTAGCTCATCCCGCCCGAGTGAGAAGGGGCGGCAGCTGGGCAGACTCCTCGATGCAGCCCGTCTGCACCGGCCTCCCAGACACGCAAAGGATGAGATGACCTCCACGTTCGACAGCCGCACCCAGACGCGCGAGTCCGCCCGCCGGCTCGCCGACCTCAGGGCCGGGGCCCTGATGGACGAGGACCTCGCGGCGATCGACGAGGACCTCGACCACTTCGACGGGGAACAGTACGACCGCTCCGAGCGCGCCGCGCTGCGCCGCGTGGCCGGCCTTTCGACCGAGCTCCAGGACGTCACCGAAGTCGAGTACCGCCAGCTCCGCCTGGAGCGCGTGGTGCTCGTCGGCGTGTGGACGGACGGCACGATCGAGGAGGCGGAGAACTCGCTGGCCGAGCTCGCCGCCCTCGCCGAGACGGCCGGCTCCGAGGTGCTGGACGGTGTGATCCAGCGCCGCGACAAGCCCGACGCCGCCACCTACATCGGTTCCGGCAAGGCCCAGGAGCTGCGCGACATCGTCGCCTCCACCGGCGCCGACACCGTCGTCTGCGACGGTGAGCTCACCCCCGGCCAGCTGATCCACCTCGAGGACGTCGTCAAGGTCAAGGTCGTCGACCGGACGGCCCTGATCCTCGACATCTTCGCCCAGCACGCCAAGTCCCGCGAGGGCAAGGCCCAGGTCTCCCTGGCGCAGATGCAGTACATGCTGCCGCGCCTGCGAGGCTGGGGCCAGTCGCTCTCCCGGCAGATGGGTGGCGGTGGCTCCGGCTCCTCGGGCGGCGGCATGGCCACCCGCGGTCCCGGTGAGACGAAGATCGAGACCGACCGGCGCCGGATCCGCGAGAAGATGGCGAAGCTCCGCAAGGAGATCGCCGACATGAAGAAGGGCCGCGACACCAAGCGCCAGGAGCGCCGGCGCCACCAGGTGCCGTCGGTGGCCATCGCGGGCTACACCAACGCCGGCAAGTCCTCGCTGCTCAACCGGCTCACCGGGGCCGGCGTCCTGGTGGAGAACGCCCTGTTCGCCACCCTGGACCCGACCGTCCGGCGTGCCCAGACCCCGAGCGGCCGGGTGTACACCCTGGCCGACACCGTCGGATTCGTCCGGCACCTGCCGCACCACCTGGTCGAGGCGTTCCGCTCGACCATGGAGGAGGTCGCCGAGGCGGACCTCATCCTGCACGTGGTCGACGGCTCGCACCCCGAGCCGGAGACCCAGCTGGCCGCCGTCCGCGAGGTCATCGTCTCGGTCGAGGCACAGGACGTGCCGGAGATCGTGGTGATCAACAAGGCGGACGCCGCCGACCCGGCCGTCCTGCAGCGCCTGCTGCGCCGCGAGCCGCACGCCATCGTGGTGTCGGCCCGCAGCGGCATGGGCATCGAGGAACTGCTGCAGCTCATCGACGACGAGCTGCCCCGCCCGGCCGTCGAGGTCCAGGCCCTGGTGCCCTACACCCGCGGCGACCTGGTCTCCAGGGTGCACAAGGAGGGCGAGCTGCTCTCCACCGAGCACACCGGCGACGGCACGCTGCTGCGGGCCAAGGTGCCCGCGGAGCTGGCCTCCGAGCTGGAGCGCTTCGCCGTGGTCGCGCAGGCCTGACGGCACCGCACGAACGGCGCGGGCCCCGATCCCTCCCAGGGACCGGGGCCCGCGCCGTTGCCGTCACTTCTTCAGCGTGCTCATGTAGTCGAACATCGCCTTCGCCTGCCCGCCGAGCGCCGGGCCGGCCATCCAGGCCGCCGGGCGCGGACCGATCGAGTTGTTGCTGACCAGGGTCGGCTTGCCGTTCCGCAGCACGAACCAGCCGCCGCCGCTGGAGCCGCCGGTCATGGTGCAGCCGATCACGTACATGGTCGGCCGCTCGGCGTCGAAGGACAGCCGGGCCGGCTTCACCCGGGAGTCGCAGTACTCCAGCTCGCGGCCGTCGAACGGCGCGCCCTGCGGGTAGCCGTACGCGGAGGCCGAGGTGATCTGGGCGCGCGGCGCGTCGAACCACACCGGCACCGAGCTGCCGACGACCTCCTCCAGCGAGCGGCCGTCGGCGGAGTCCTCGTTGTGCACCCGTATGATCCCGAAGTCGTACTGGCTGGCCGGGCCGCCGCGCTCGCCGCCCTCCTCCGCCCACTGCGGGGAGACCACTGCGTAGTCGGCCGTCCAGGCGCCGTACGGCGCGAGCTGCTCGAAGTTCGCCTTCTTGCCGTTGGAGGCCGCGCCGGTGCGGTTGTACGAGGGCACGAACGCCATCTTCTTGAACCAGGTGCCGCCCTTGCCCTCGTGCAGGCAGTGCGCGGCCGTCCACACCAGGTTGGACTTGCCGGGGTGCGCCGGGTCGCTGATCACGGTGCCGGAGCAGACCGCGCTGCTCTCCGCGTCCACCTGCATGAAGATCTTGCCCAGGACGGCCGAGGCCGGGGAGTAGGGGTGCGGCTGCGGCTTGGCGGCGATCTTCGCCGGCGGCTGCGGGTCGTTCTCGGGCGCGGTCTTCTCCGACTGCAGGGTGGCGTCCTGCGCCTCCATGCCCTGCGCCTTCTCCATCCGGGCCTGGTCCCAGAAGCCCTTGAGCTTCTCGGCGGTGAAGCCGTGCGCCTTCGCCCAGTTCGCCCAGTCGTCCTTGGTCCAGTTCTTCAGGTTCTTCAGGGCCTCGCCGAGGTCGAGGCCGGGCTTCGCACCGGTCGGCGCCGCGGTGGCCGCCGGGGCGGCGTCCGCGCCGGAGCCGCCCTCCGGGTCGCAGGCGGTCGCGGTGAGGGTGAGCACGGCTGCGGCCGCGGCGGCCGCGGCGGTCCTGCGTATGGTCGATGGCATGTCTGTCCCCGTCGTTGTGTCGTGTTCGCCGCACCGGCCCGCGGGCCGGGGACGCTCCCGGGCCGCGGCGGCCGGCGCGGCTGCGGTTACTTCTGCGAGATGTAGGCGAGCGCCTGCCTGGCGACGCCCTCCAGGTACGGGCCGCTCAGCGTGGTGTGGGCGAGCGTGCCGATCGAGGTGTTGCTGACCAGCGCCAACCTGCCGTCCGGCATGGCGGCGAACCAGCCACCGCCGCTGGCACCGGCCGTCATGGTGCAGCCGATGGTGAGCATCGGCGGGCGGGCGGCGTCGAAGGACAGCCGGGTGGGCCGTCCGCCGTCGCACCTGTCGAGCTCCTGGCCGTTGAACGGCTTCACCGCCGGATAGCCCCAGGCGGAGATCTTCAACTGGTCGCGCGGCGCGTCGAACCAGACCGGCACCGCGGTGCCGATCGTCTCCTCCAGGGACTTCGCGGGATCGTCCGGGTTGTGGACGCGCAGCACCGCGAAGTCGTACTGGTTGGCGGCGTCCCCGCTGTGCCCGCCCTCGGCCGGCCACAGCGGCGAGGTGATCACCTTGTCGGCCCACCACTGCCCGAGCGGTGCGACCTCGGCCGGCTTCGCCTTGCGCCCGCCGCTCGCCGCCCCCGAACTGTTGTACGCGGGAACGAAGATGATGTTCTTGAACCAGTCGCCGCCCTTGCCCTGGTGGACGCAGTGCGCCGCCGTCCAGACCAGGTTCGACTTCCCCGGGTGCGCCGGATCGGCCACCACCGTCGCCGAGCACTGGCCGATGCCCTCGCCCGGCGCATTGCTGAACACCTTCCCGGAGGCCGGGTACCGCGTGTACGGGCGCTCCACCGCGACCGCCTGCACCGGCGCCGGATCCGGCTCGGTGCCGTTGTCGCCGGGCGGCGGCGGTGCGGCCGGCGGGGCCGGCTGCTGCGGTGCGGCCTTCTCCATCCGGTCCGGGTCCCACAGGTCCCGCACCACCGGGTTCTGGAACACGTGCTTGGACGCCCAGTTGTCCCAGTCCGAGAACTTCCAGCGCCTCAGCTCGTCCCAGCTCCGCGGCAGCCCCGCCAGCAGGCCCGACGGAAGGTCGGTGGGCAGCCGCAGCCGACCCGCCTGCGCGGACGCACTCCCGGAGGGCTCCGTGCCGCCCCCGCCCTCCGGCGTACAGGCCGCCACCGTCAGCAGCAGTGCCGCGGCGAGCGCCGACAACGGCCCCGCGCGTCTGATCAGTGCCATGGCTACGTCCCCCCTGACGTCGCTGTGTTCGAATCACCGCCGGTGCAGTCTCCCACCACCGGCGGCACGTACGCGCCGCGCCTGGTGCATGCCTGACGAGAGGTCACCGAACCGTGACCCGAGGCCTACCGTCAGCACACACCACCCCCACGAGTGAGTGATCGGCGAGGATTCACCATAACGAGTGAGGTGATCTTGTGGTCGTCCGCCACGGGTAGGTAACCCTTACCTGTCGCCTTCCGGGTGCCGTCCCCCCGCCGCACCCGTTCGACCCCCCGCGCCCTCGTACGGCGTGCCCCAAAGGAGCAGTCTTGAGCACCGCCCTCGCCGGAGCCCCGACCCCCGCCGCGCCGCCCGGACCCGCTGCCCGCCGAACGCCCCCCACCCCCGACGACCCCCTGCTCCACCCCGACCCGGCCACCGCCGCCGAACACGCCGGCACCGAAGCCGTCCTGCGCTGCTGGGCCCGCGAGACCGGCGCCCGCCCCGACCCCGCCGGACGCCTCACCGTCCCCGTCCTCGGCGGAGCCGCTCACCTCACCGCCCCCGTCCGCCACTGGTCGCCCACCGGCCGGCACCGCTTCGGCCCGGTCACCGTCACCACCGGACCCGGCGGACCCGCCGCACCGGTCGACGCCGTCACCGCCACCGCCCTGCTCGCCCGCACCCTCACCGACCGGCCCGAACCCGGCCGGATCGCCGACCTCGCCGCCCGCGTCGCCGACTCCGTCGCCCGCACCGCCGAGATCCTCGCCCACCACCGCACCACCCCCGACCCCGCCGGCACCAGCCCCTTCCTCCGCGCCGAACAGGCCCTGCTGCTCGGCCACCCCCTGCACCCCACCCCCAAGAGCCGCGACGGCCTCGGCCCCGCCCAGAGCCGCGCCTACTCGCCCGAACTCCACGGCTCCTTCGCCCTCCACTGGTACGCCGTCGACCGCACCCTGCTGGCCTCCGACTCCGCCACCGGGACGGCCGCCGAAACCCTCACCGCCGAACTCCTCGGCGACCCCCGGCTCCTCCCGCCCGGCACCGCAGCCCTCCCGCTCCACCCCTGGCAGGCCCGCGAACTCGCCCTGCGCCCCGCCGTCGCCGCCCTCCTCGACCAGGGCCTGCTGCACGACCTCGGCCGGCACGGCGACCCCTGGCATCCCACCTCCTCCGTCCGCACCGTCACCCGCCCCGGCACCCCCTGGATGCTCAAGCTCTCCCTCGGCCTGCGCATCACCAACTCCCGCCGCGAGAACCTCCGCAAGGAACTCCACCGCGGCACCGAGGTTCACCGCCTGCTCGAAACCGGCCTCGGCGCCGAATGGCAGGCCGCCCACCCCGGCTTCGACATCGTCCGCGACCCCGCCTGGATCGCCGTCGACCACCCCGGCCTCCCCGACCCCGACGGCCTCTCCACCGTGCTGCGCCACCAGCCCTTCGGCCCGCACGACCGCGCCGTCTGCCTCGCCGGCCTCCTCGCCGAACGGCCCACCGACCGGCTCGACTCCCACCTCGGCCGGATCGTCGCCGCCCTCGCCGCCCGCAGCGGCCGCACCCCGGCCACCGTCACCGCCGAATGGTTCCTGCGCTACCTCGACGCCGTCGTCCTGCCGATCCTCTGGTTCGACGGCCGGGCCGGCATCGCCCTCGAAGCCCACCAGCAGAACACCCTCGTCCTCCTCGACCGGGACGGCTGGCCCACCGGCGGCCGCTACCGCGACAACCAGGGCTACTACTACCGCGCCTCCCACGCCGAACGGCTCACCGCCCGCCTGCCCGGCCTCGGCAGCACCAGCGACACCTTCGTCCCCGACCACGTCGCCGACGAGCGGTTCGCCTACTACCTCGGCATCAACCACGTCCTCGGCCTGATCGGAGCCCTCGGCGCCCAGCAGCTCGCCGACGAGGAAGTCCTGCTTGCCGCCCTGCGCCGCTTCCTCGCCGGCCCCCGCGCCGCCGCCACCGGCTCCACCCTCCCCGCCCACCTGCTCACCGCACCCACCCTGCGCTGCAAGGCCAACCTGCTCACCCGGCTGCACGGCCTCGACGAACTCGTCGGCCCGGTCGAGACCCAGTCCGTCTACACCGACCTCGCCAACCCGGTGGCCGGCGCATGACCCCGCCCGCCGAGCAGCCGCCCGGCCACCGGACCCGCGACCCGCTCGACCGCGTCGCCGACTGGGGCCCGATGGCCACCCCGGCCGGCGAGTTCCGGCTCCGGCCGGTCCGCCTCCCCGACGACCTCCCCCTCCTCACCGGCTGGATGAACGACCCCGCCGTCGACGCCTACTGGCAGCTCGCCGGACCGCCGGAGACCACCGAACGCCACCTGAGGGCCCAACTCGACGGCGACGGCAGCAGCCTGCCCTGCCTCGGCCTGCTCGACGGCACCCCCGTGAGCTACTGGGAGGTCTACCGCGCCGACCTCGACCCGCTCGCCCGCCACTACCCCGCCGAGCCCCACGACACCGGCCTCCACCTGCTGCTCGGCCCGCCCGACGCCCGCGGCCGCGGCCTCGCCGCCGTCCTGCTCGCCGCCCTCGCCGACCGCATCCTCGCCCGGCGCCCCGCCTGCCGACGCGTCCTCGCCGAACCCGACACCCGCAACACCGCCTGCCGCCGCGCCCTCGCCCGGGCCGGCTTCGCCCCCGCCGGCGAACTCCGACTCCCCGACAAGCAGGCCGTACTGATGGTCCGCCGCCGCACCGGCCCCGCACCGGGCCCGGCCCGGCCCGAGCCCTACGACCTCCTCGGCGTCGGCATCGGCCCGTTCAACCTCTCCCTCGCCGCCCTCGCCGACGGCGCCGCCGACGCCGTCTCCGCCCTCTTCTGCGAGGCCGAACCCGAATACCGCTGGCACCCCGGCATGCTCGTCGACGGCGCCCGGATGCAGGTCCCCTTCCTTGCCGACCTCGTCTCCCTGGTCGACCCCACCAGCCCCTGGACCTTCCTCAACTACCTCCGCCACCAGGAACGCCTCTACCCCTTCTACTTCGCCGAGCGCTTCCAGCTCTCCCGCCGCGAGTACGAGCACTACTGCCGCTGGGTCGCCCACCGGCTCCCCAACTGCCGCTTCGGCGCACCCGTCACCGCCCTGCGCCGCGACCCGGCCGACGGACTCTTCCGCGCCGAGGCCGGCGGCCGGGAGATCCGCGCCCGCAACGTCGTCCTCGGCGTCGGCACCCGCCCGCACCGCCCCGCCGCCTTCACCGCCCTCGACGGCCACCCCCGCGTCTGGCACTCCGCCGACTACCTCGCCCGCCGCGACAGCCTCGACGGCGCCCGCGACATCACCGTCCTCGGCTCCGGCCAGTCCGGCGCCGAGGTCTTCCTCGACCTGCTGCGCCGCCGCCCCGACGACGGCACCCGGCTGCGCTGGCTCAGCCGCAGCCGCGCCCTCGCCCCCATGGAGTACTCCAAGCTCGGCCTGGAGCACTTCACCCCCGACTACACCCGCTACTTCCACAGCCTCCCGCGGGAGGTCCGCGACCGCCTGGTGCCCGCCCAGTGGCAACTCCACAAGGCCGCCAGCGCCGAGACCCTCGCGGAGATCCACGACCTGCTGTACGAGCGCTCCATCGGCCGTCCACCCGGCAGCGACCCGGTCGAGATCGTGCCCGGCACCGCCGTCGCCGCCGCCCGGCCCGGCCCCTGCGGAGGGCTCGAACTCCACTGCCGGCACACCGACTCCGGCACCGAGCACGTCCTGCGGACCGACGCCGTCGTCCTCGCCACCGGCTACCGCGCCACCCGGCCCGAGGCGCTCGACCCGATCGCCGAGTTCATCGACTGGGACGAACAGGGCCGCTACCGCGTCGACCTCGACCAGCGCGTCGCCACCCGGCCCGAACTCGCCGGCGGCCTCTACGTCCAGAACGCCGAACTGCACACCCACGGCGTCGGCACCCCGGACCTCGGCCTGGGCGCCCACCGCGCCGCCGTCATCCTCAACGCCGTCGCCGGCAAGGAACTCCACCCCCTCCCCACCCGCACCGCCTGGACGAGCTTCGCTCCGCCTGTTACTCGCCCGCTCGCCTCCGGGCCCTCCTGACCCGGCGCCGACGGTCGTCGCTCCGTCGCTGCGCTCCCTCGCTCCTCACTTTCGGCGCCGACGGGCCCTTCGGCTCGGGGCGGGCGGGGTAACGGGCCCCTGACTTCGTGGACGACCCGGTGCGCGGTGCCCACGAATCGTCCGTACCCGCCGCTCTGTCGCCCGCTCGCCTCCGGGCCCTCCTGACCCGGCGCCGACGGTCGTCGCTCCCGCGTTTCTCCCTTTCGGCACCGGCGGGCCCTTCGGTTCGGGGCGGTGCCGCTGCCGCGCGGTGACAGTGCTGTGCGGGGCGTCCCGGAAATCCCGGGCCGGTGGCGGCGACGGTTCGTCCACGTCCCCGGCCGCGCGCACGGCGCACTCCTCGGCGCAGGGCGAGGTCGGCCCGCCGCGACCGGGCCCGATTGTCGGTGCGGCGCCGTAGGGTGGTCGGCGTCATGACGAACGACTCCGCACCCCTGCCTCTGCCGGGCGACGACGACGCGCCGGGCCCCCGTACCGCGGTCCCGCATCCCGGAGCTGCTGCACGCCGCCGTCACGGCCGTCGGGGGCGTGGAGCGCCCCGGCCAGGCCAGGATGGCCGAGGCCGTCGCCGACGCAGTCGACGAGGGCGAGCACCTCCTCGTCCAGGCCGGCACCGGCACCGGAAAGTCCCTCGCCTACCTGGTGCCCGCGCTCGCGCACGGCGACCGCGTCGTGGTGGCCACCGCCACCCTCGCCCTGCAGCGCCAGCTCGTCGAGCGCGACCTGCCCCGCACCGTCGACGCCCTGCACCCGGTGCTGCGCCGCCGGCCGCAGTTCGCGATGCTCAAGGGCCGCTCCAACTACGTGTGCCTGCACCGGGTGCACGAGGGCACCCCGGTGGACGAGGGCGAGGGCCTGTTCGACGCCGCCGAGGTGCTCGGCGGGCCGAGCAGCAAGCTCGGGCAGGACGTCGTGCGGCTGCGCGAATGGGCCGAGGAGACCGAGACCGGAGATCGCGACGACCTCTCGCCCGGCGTCTCCGACAAGGCCTGGGCCCAGCTGTCCGTGAGCTCCTCGGAGTGCCTGGGCGCCTCCAAGTGCCCCTACGGCCAGGAGTGCTTCGCCGAGGCCGCGCGCGAGCGGGCGAAGACCGCCGACGTCGTCGTCACCAACCACGCGATGCTGGCGATCGACGCCATCGAGGGCGCCCCGGTGCTGCCCGAGCACGGGCTGCTGATCATCGACGAGGCCCACGAGCTGGTGAACCGGGTGACCGGCGCCGCCACCGCCGAGCTCACCGTGCACGCCGTGAACCGGGCCGTCCGGCGTGCTGCCAAGCTGGCCAACGAGAAGGCCGTGGACGCCCTCCAGGCCGCCGCGGAGAACTACCACGGGCTGATGGAGACGGCACAGCCCGGCCGGGTCGAGGAGCTGCCGGAGTACCTGGCGTACGCCGTCACGGCCATCCGGGACGCCGCCCGCCAGGTGATCACCTCGCTCGGCGAGACCCGCGACCGGGCGCTCTCCGACGAGGACGCCGTCCGCAAGCAGGCGATGGCCTCCGCCGAGTCGCTGCACGAGACCGCCGACCGGCTGCTCCAGGATTCGGCCTACGACGTGGTGTGGATCGAGCGCAGCGACCGCTTCGGCATGGGCACCGCCTCGCTGCGGGTCGCCCCGCTCTCCGTCTCCGGGCTGCTCAGGGAGAACCTCTACCGGGACCGCTCGGTGGTGCTCACCTCCGCCACCCTCAAGCTGGGCGGCGACTTCAACGGGGTCGCGGCCTCGGTCGGCCTGCCCGTCGAGGGCCGGCTGCCGGACGAGCGCACCCCCGGCGAGACCCTGCCCGAGGGCGGCGAGGAGGCGCCGCCGCCGTGGCGCGGCCTGGACGTCGGCTCCCCGTTCACCTACCCCAAGCAGGGCATCCTCTACGTCGCCAAGCACCTGCCGCCGCCCGGCCGCGAGCCGGACCGGCCGGCCATGCTGGACGAGCTGGCGGAGCTGATCGGCGCGGCGGGCGGGCGCACCCTCGGCCTGTTCTCCTCGATGCGGGCGGCGCAGGCCGCCGCCGAGGCGCTGCGCGAGCGGCTGGACCAGCCGATCCTGCTGCAGGGCGAGGAGACGCTGGGCGAGCTCATCCGCAGGTTCGCGGCGGACGCGCAGACCTGCCTGTTCGGCACCCTGTCGCTGTGGCAGGGCGTGGACGTGCCCGGGTCCTCCTGCCAGCTGGTGGTGATGGACCGTATCCCGTTCCCGCGGCCGGACGACCCGCTGATGAGCGCCCGCCAGAAGGCGGTGGAGGAGGCCGGCGGCAACGGCTTCATGGCGGTGGCGGCCACCCATGCGGCGCTGCTGATGGCCCAGGGCGCCGGCCGGCTGGTCCGCGCGGCGGACGACCGGGGAGTGGTGGCGGTGCTGGACCCGCGGCTGGCCACGGCCCGGTACGGCGGCTTCTTCCGTTCCTCGATGCCGGACTTCTGGTACACCACCGACCGCAACCAGGTCCGCCGCTCGCTCGCCGCGATCGACGCCTCCGCACCCCCGGTCAAGTAGATCGGTCGACCACACGGGTCGACCACGCGAAGGGGGCGCGGGGAACTGCGCGACCCATGACCGGTGCGCCCGGACTTCCCGGTGCACCCGCCATGGGCTGCGCAGTTCCCCGCGCCCCCTTCGCGGTCTTCGTCAGAGGCGGCGCAGCACGGCCACGACCTTGCCGAGGATGGTGGCGTTGTCGCCCGGGATCGGGTCGTACGCGGGGTTGTGCGGCATCAGCCAGATCTTGCCGTCCTCGCGCTTGAGGCGCTTGACGGTGGCCTCGCCGTCGATCATCGCGGCGACGATGTCGCCGTTCTCCGCGACCGGCTGCCGCCGGACGGTGACCCAGTCGCCGTCGCAGATGGCCGCCTCGATCATCGAGTCGCCGCGGACGGTGAGCGCGAAGAGCTCGCCCTCGCCGACCAGCTGGCGCGGCAGCGGGAAGACGTCCTCGACCGTCTGCTCGGCGAGGATGGGCCCGCCGGCGGCGATCCGGCCGACCAGCGGCACGTACGAGGTGGAGGGGCGGCCGGCCGTCTCGGCGGTGTTGGGGCGGGCGACCTCGACGCCGCGCACCTCGTAGGCGCGGGGGCGGTGCGGGTCGCGGCGGAGGAAGCCCTTGCGCTCCAGGGCCATCAGCTGGTGGGCGACGGAGGAGGTGGAGGAGAGGCCGACCGCCTGGCCGATCTCGCGCATGGACGGCGGGTACCCCCGGCGCTGGACCGAATCCCTGATGACCTCGATGACGCGGCGCTGGCGCTCCGTCAGACCGGCCTCGTCGGTGCGGATGCCGGGCGGGCGGCCGGGCAGGGAGCGGGTGGGGACGGGTGTGCCGAGCACGTCGTCCTGCACGGCGGCGTGCTCGATCGGCTGGCTACGGCTCATGCTGTGGTCCACGCCTTGCTGGTCCGTGGTGCGCGCGGAGCGCTCCTGCACCGGGATGGAGTTGCTCTTGAGATCTACGGTGTTCATCGCGGCCCCTCATTGGACAGGCGTTTCTCCCTTGCCCTGCTCAACTGGTGCCCCTATCGAAAGGTTGCGCCAAACACACGTTCGAGTGAATTATTTAGCAGTCTGCTGACGCGATCAAGGCTTTGGGTGTACATCGATTAAATGTTCGACTCCCGCAGTCTATTTCACCGCCTCCGAGGATTTCGACCCGGTCGGCGGAACGGCTGGGAACGAACCCGCGGCGTCCGGCGTGGCGAGCGGCCCCGGCGCTAGATCTTGTGCCAGTCTCTCCGCTCGGGCCCACAGGTTGTGGTCGGCTTGCTGTGTACCCCCGCCCATCGCATAGAGTGTCCCGGTCCGCTGTCATGCCGTTCGGGAGGGAGTTCTCAGGTGCACTGCCCCTTCTGCCGGCATCCTGACAGCCGGGTCGTGGACAGCCGGGCCAGCGACGACGGCAGCTCCATCCGCCGCCGGCGCCAGTGCCCCGACTGCGGTCGGCGGTTCACCACCGTCGAAACCGCCACCCTGATGGTGATCAAGCGCAGCGGCGTCACCGAGCCCTTCTCCCGCGAGAAGGTGATCTCCGGCGTCCGCAAGGCCTGCCAGGGCCGCCCGGTCACCGAGGACGCGCTCGCCCAGCTCGGCCAGCGGGTCGAGGAGTGCGTGCGGGCCTCCGGCAGCGCCGAGCTGTCCACCCACGACGTCGGCCTGGCCATACTGGGCCCGCTCAAGGAGCTCGACGTCGTCGCGTACCTGAGGTTCGCGTCCGTCTACCGGGCCTTCGACGGCCTGGAGGACTTCGAGGCCGCCATCGCGGAGCTCCGCGCCGAGCAGCCCTTCGTTCCGGAGGTCGGCACCGCGGTGCCGACCCCCGTCGCCGCGCCCTAGGGCCGCGGCAGGTCCACCGCTTCGACCGTCCGCGGTCGGCGCGTGCCCACGCAACGGGTACAGAACACAACACAACGTGCGAAAGCGGCCGGTGTCCGCGGCTGCCCGCACACCAGGAAGCGAACCACCGGATGCCCCGTAAGCCGGAAGCATCGGGGCGTCCAGGGCGTTTGCCCAGGAGGAGGAGAAGAAGTGACCGACACGACGAGCGGTTCCGCACGCGGGTCCAAGTCCGCGAAGGCGACCAGGGCGGCCGGCAAGGCCCCCGAGGGCGGGCTGCGGATCGAGCGCATCTACACCACTCCTGGCGTCCACCCCTACGACGAGGTGACCTGGGAGCGTCGCGACGTCGTCATGACCAACTGGCGTGACGGCTCGATCAACTTCGAGCAGCGCGGCGTCGAGTTCCCCGACTTCTGGTCGGTCAACGCGGTCAACATCGTGACCTCGAAGTACTTCCGCGGCGCCGTCGGCACCCCGCAGCGCGAGTGGAGCCTCAAGCAGATCATCGACCGGGTGGTGCTGACCTACCGCGCCGCCGGCGAGAAGCACGGCTACTTCGCCACCCCGGGCGACGCCGAGATCTTCGAGCACGAGCTGACCCACGCCCTCCTCCACCAGGTGTTCAGCTTCAACTCGCCGGTCTGGTTCAACGTCGGCACCAAGCAGCCCCAGCAGGTCTCCGCCTGCTTCATCCTGGCCGTCGACGACTCCATGGAGTCGATCCTCGACTGGTACAAGGAAGAGGGCATGATCTTCAAGGGCGGCTCCGGCGCCGGCCTCAACCTCTCCCGCATCCGCTCCAGCAAGGAGCTGCTGTCCTCCGGCGGCAACGCCTCCGGCCCGGTCTCCTTCATGCGCGGCGCCGACGCCTCCGCCGGCACCATCAAGTCGGGCGGCGCCACCCGCCGCGCGGCCAAGATGGTCGTCCTGGACGTCGACCACCCGGACGTCGAGGCCTTCATCGAGACCAAGGTGAAGGAGGAGGAGAAGATCCGCGCCCTGCGCGACGCCGGGTTCGACATGGACCTGGGCGGCGACGACATCACCTCCGTCCAGTACCAGAACGCCAACAACTCCGTCCGCGTCTCCGACGAGTTCATGACCGCGGTCGAGAACGGCACCGCCTTCGGCCTGCGCGCCCGGATGACCGGCGAGGTCATCGAGACCGTCGACGCCAAGAAGCTCTTCCGCAAGATGGCCGAGGCCGCCTGGGCCTGCGCCGACCCGGGCATCCAGTACGACTCGACCATCAACCACTGGCACACCTGCCCGGAGTCCGGCCGCATCAACGCGTCCAACCCCTGCTCCGAGTACATGCACCTGGACAACTCCAGCTGCAACCTCGCCTCGCTCAACCTGATGAAGTTCCTGCGCGACGACGACTCTTTCGACGCCGCGACCTTCGCCAAGGTCGTCGAGCTGGTTATCACCGCGATGGACATCTCCATCTGCTTCGCCGACTTCCCGACCGAGAAGATCGGCGAGACCACCCGCGCCTACCGCCAGCTCGGCATCGGCTACGCCAACCTCGGCGCCCTGCTGATGGCCACCGGCCACGCGTACGACTCCGAGGGCGGCCGCGCCCTGGCCGGCGCCATCACCTCGCTGATGACCGGCACCGCCTACCGCCGCGGCGCCGAACTCGCCGCCGTGGTCGGCCCGTACGACGGCTACGCCCGCAACGCCGCCGCCCACCGGCAGGTCATGCAGCAGCACGCGGACGCCAACGCCGCCGCCGTCTCGGTCGACGACCTGGACGCCCCGGTGTGGGCCGCCGCCACCGACACCTGGGGCGACGTGATCCGCCTCGGTGCCGCGAACGGCTTCCGCAACGCGCAGGCCTCGGTGCTCGCCCCGACCGGCACCATCGGCCTGATGATGGACTGCGACACCACCGGCGTCGAGCCCGACCTCGCCCTGGTGAAGTTCAAGAAGCTCGTCGGCGGCGGCTCGATGCAGATCGTCAACGGCACCGTCCCGCGCGCCCTGAGGCGCCTCGGCTACCAGGACGAGCAGGTCGAGGCGGTCGTCGCCCACATCGCCGAGCACGGCAACGTGATCGACGCCCCGGGCCTGAAGGCCGCCCACTACGAGGTCTTCGACTGCGCGATGGGCGAGCGTTCCATCTCCCCGATGGGCCACGTCCGGATGATGTCGGCGATCCAGCCGTGGATCTCCGGCGCCATCTCCAAGACGGTCAACATGCCGGAGAACGCCTCGGTCGAGGACGTCGAGGAGATCTACTTCCAGGCCTGGAAGCTCGGTGTGAAGGCGCTCGCGATCTACCGCGACAACTGCAAGGTCGGCCAGCCGCTCTCGGCGAAGACCAAGACCCCGGCCGTCGAGGAGAAGGCCGCCGAGGCGCCCGCCGCGGTCGAGAAGGTCGTCGAGTACCGCCCCGTCCGCAAGCGCCTCCCCAAGGGCCGCCCGGGCATCACCACCTCCTTCACGGTGGGCGGCGCCGAGGGCTACATGACCGCCAACTCCTACCCGGACGACGGCCTGGGCGAGGTCTTCCTGAAGATGTCCAAGCAGGGTTCGACCCTCGCGGGCATGATGGACGCCTTCTCCATCGCCGTCTCGGTCGGCCTGCAGTACGGCGTGCCGCTGGAGACCTACGTCTCGAAGTTCACCAACATGCGCTTCGAGCCGGCCGGTCTGACCGACGACCCGGACGTGCGGATGGCCCAGTCGATCGTCGACTACATCTTCCGCCGCCTGGCGCTGGACTTCCTGCCGTTCGAGACCCGTTCCGCGCTCGGCATCCACTCCGTCGAGGAGCGCACCCGGCACCTGGAGACCGGCTCGTACGAGCCCGTCGAGGAGGACGTGGACGTGGAGGGCCTCGCCCAGTCCGCGCCGCTCGCCGCCCCCAAGGCCGCCGAGCAGCCCGCCCCGGCGAAGCCGCAGGCCGCCCCGGCCCAGGCCCACAACTCCACCGAACTGGTGGAGATCCAGCTGGGCCTGAACGCCGACGCGCCGCTCTGCTTCTCCTGCGGCACCAAGATGCGTCGCGCCGGCAGCTGCTACCTCTGCGAGGGCTGCGGCTCCACCAGCGGCTGCAGCTGACGATCCTGCGGCTGGGCGGACGACGCTGAGCCGTGGAAAGGGCCGGACCCCGATCGGGGTCCGGCCCTTCGTCGTGTCCGTCAGCGGGTGGTGCTCAGGGAGGGGAGGGGCCATTCGCGGTGGAAGGCGGGGAGGGGGAGGTCGGCCTTGAAGAGGGGGGTGCCGAGGATCTTGATCTGGGCGTAGAGCCGGCCGTTGATGTCGAGGCCGGCGGTGTTGGTCCAACTGCCCTCGACGTGCGGGGGCTTGCCGGTGGTGTCGAGGGTGACGCTGCCGGCGACCTGGGTGCGCAGGTAGGGCTCGATGCCGGCGGCGACGCCGACGGTGTTGTAGAGGCCGACGGAGGCCTCGGCGGTGAGGCCGGTGCGCAGGGCGGCGTTGCCGCTGAGCCTGGCCCGGACGGGGCCGACGGTGGTGGTGCCCGGGTCGGCGGTGGTGGTCCAGCCCTTGCCCTTGGCGTAGTCGGCGTGGACCGACCAGGCGCCGTCGAGGTTCTGTTCGGCCTCGACGGTGAGCTTGCCGTCGGCGCCGACGGTCAGGTAGCAGGTGAGGTCGAGGTTGACCACGACCGGGAAGCCCGCGACGGTCAGGACGGGGCTGGCGCTGAGCTTGGCGAGGGGGACGCGCAGCGGGGTGGGGTTGGCGGCGAGGGTGGCGCTGACCTTCCAGTCGGCGTGGGCGCCGAGGCCGAAGCCGACGCGGGCCTTCTCGATGCCGCCCTTGAGGATGCCGCGGCCGTCGTAGGAGAAGTCGACGGAGGGGTCGAGCCGGATGCCGGCGGCGAGGTCGGCCTTGGCCCCGCCGGGCAGCGGGACGCTGGTGCTGGCGTCGAGGGAGAGCTGGGCGGAGGCGGTGCCGTTGCCGCCGCCGGGGCGGGCGGTGAATCCGACCTTGAGGTCCTTGACCAGGGGCTGGACGCGGATGCCGTGGGCGTCGATCGCGGTGTGCTGCTCGGTGGCGGTGGCGCCGAGCAGTTCGGCGACCTCGGCGGGCCGGGTGGTGACCTCGACGCGGTCGCCCTCGGTCTTCTGCACGCCGGTGACGGCGACGAGCGCGCCGCGGGGTGCGGCGGGGGTGGGCGGGCTGGCGATCAGCTGGCCGGTGCGGACGGTGTCCGGTGCGGCGGTGGCGCTTGCGCCCGGGGTGTGCGAGGGGCCGGTGCTGCGCGGGGTGCCGGTGGGCTTGGCGGCGGCTCCGGTGCGGAGGGTGGCGCGGCCGCTGGCGGGGTCGTAGGCGAGGAGGGCGACGGCCTTCCCGGTGCCGGCGGCCGGCTTGCCCGAGGCGGCCGGGGTGGCGACGGCGGCGGCCGGGGTGGTGGTGACGGCCGGTTCGGTGCTGCTCGGGGCGGTGGCCGCAGGGGCCGGCGCGGTCTCCGTGGTGAGGGCCGCGGCGGCGAGGGCCGGTTCGGCGGCGGGTGCGGAGGCGGCGCAGCCGGTGGCGGCGAGCAGCAGGGTGGCGGCCAGTGCGGGGAGCGCACGGGAGCGTATCGACATGCGGAGGGTTCGCCTTCGAGGTGGTGAGGGCAGGTTCAGGCCGGACGGGGTGGTCGACCGGCGTATTCCTTGACATGTTACTGACGAGTCATCGGTTGGACGAAAGTGACGCAGGCTCAACTTCTGGAGGTGGATGCCGGATGAGCTTCGGATGGCATGCCCGGCGGGTGGCGGATTCGAGGCTGCCGCTGCGGGTGAGGGTGGCGGCGCTGCGGTCGTGCGTGCAGCTGTATCGGCCGCTGGGGTTCCACGGGACGCTGGACCGGCTGGCGTGGCTGGCCGGCCCGTTCCAGCGGGACGAGGCGGCGCTGCTGCGGGCGCTGGCGGTGCTGGAGGAGGACCGCGGGCGCTGGCTGGCGGAGTTGGACGACTATGCGCGGTCGCGCCGCACGGGCAAGCGCTGCGGGCGACGGGTGCCGGGGGAGGGGGAGCGCAATCCGAACGACCGGTCGTACTGGTCGGTGTGAGGGCGGGGTGGCCGTCGGGACTCGCCCGCCGAAGGCCGATCTGTCAACAAAGGTTGACAAGCGCGCGGTGTCAACCTAGGTTGACACCATGAGCGAGACGAGACAGCTCGCCGCAGATGCGGGCAGCCGCGACCCTGCGATCGGCCTGCGGGCCGTCCGGGCGCTGCGGGACCTGGCCGACCGGCTGGAGGACCTGCAGGTCGGCAACGCCCGCGCGCAGGGCTGGTCCTGGCAGGAGATCGCGGCCTGCCTGGGCGTCAGCCGGCAGGCGGTGCACAAGAAGTACGCCAAGAGGATCTTCGGTTCGAGAGGGGAGGACTGACCGTGTTCGAGCGGTTCACGGACGGCGCGCGACGCGTCGTCATGCAGGCCCAGGTGGAGGCGCGCGAGCTGGGCCACGAGCGGGTGGGCACCGAGCACCTGCTGCTCGGCGTGCTGCACGACCCGGCCGATCCGGTGGCCGCCCTGCTGGCCGCCGACGGCTTCGACCACGGCACCGCCCGCGCCGAGATCCTGCGGCTGGCCGGCGGCGGCGTCGACGGCCGGGCGCTGGCCTCGATCGGGGTCGACCTGGACGCCGTCCGGGCGGCGGTGGAGTCCTCCTTCGGTGAGGGCGCCCTGGAGCGCAGGCCGGCCGACGGCCGCCGCGACAAGCCCCGCCACCGGCTCTCCGCCCACGCCCGCAAGACCCTGGAGCTGTCGCTGCGCGAGGCCCTGCGCCTCAAGCACAAGGAGATCGCCACCGGCCACATCCTGCTCGGCCTGATCCGCGAGGGCCAGGGCACGGGTGCGCTGGTGCTCTCCGGTCACGGCCTGGACTTCGCCAAGCTCCGGCGGGACGTGGAGGCCGTCATCGGCTGACCGCCGCGCCGCGCCGGCGGGCCGTACGCGGGCCCGCGGCCGGCGCCGCGCGCACCGGAGCACCCGGGGCCGTCCCGCATGGCGGGACGGCCCCCTCGCGTCCGCCCGGCCGTGCGGCCCGTGGACGGCCCCTGTCCCGCCCGGTTACCGGGTGGTACGGACGCGGAGCGTCAGCCTGTGCGACTGTCCGTCAACTCGCCCATTGAGTCGAAAAGCTGAATGGATATGATCTGGCGACCGCGTGTACCGATCAAATGACCGGTGCGCGCCCGGCTGTGCGTACCGCCGGTCCGCCCGGTCGCCCTGCTCCGCCGCCGACGCCGCACGAGGATCAGACAGATGAGAGCTCGCACGCGCCCCGCCCGGGCGGCGTACCAGGGACCGGACGGCGGGCTCGCGGTCCGTGCCGCGGCCGGGATGCTCCTCGGCGCGGGAGCCGCTGCAGCAGCCGTCGTCCTCACCCCCACCGCCCACCGCGCCGCCGTCGCGGGCGTGTCCGCGGTCGCCGCACTGCTCTGGTGCTGCCTCGTCGGGTACGCCGCCAAGCTGGGTGCCCGCGCCCGCACCGCCGAGAGCAGCCTCTCCGCCGCCCGCCGCGAACTCGCCGAGACCGGCGCCGCCGCGGGCTCGCTGCACACCGAACTCACCGCCGCCCACACCACCGCGGGGGCGCTGCGCGCCGCCCTGGCCAACGCCCAGGCCGAGGCCGGCGAGATCCGCGCCGACCTCGACCGGGCCCGCGCCGCCGAGCAGACGCTGCGCACCGAACTCGCCGCCCTGCACGAGGCGCACAGTGCAGCCGTCCGCGAGCGCACCGAACTCGCCGCACTCCGCGACCAGGTGCTGCCCCAGGTGGTGGAGCGGCTGCGCGCCGGCGCCTCGGTGGACACCGCGCTGGCCGGCCACGACCTGCCCGCGCACCACGCACTGATGCGCACCGTCGCCGAGGCCGTCGCCCGCGGCGAGCGCCAGCGCGCCGCCGCACTCGCCGTCTGCGCCACCGCCGCCGGCCGCGTCCAGGCACTGGCCACCAGCATGCACGCGGAACTCCGCGACATGCAGCACCGGCACGGCGAGGACGTCCTCGGCGACCTGCTCGTCCTCGACCACTCCACCGCCCAGGTCGGCCGGATGGCCGACTCCATCGCGGTGCTCACCGGCGCCCGCTCCGGCCGCCGCTGGACCAAGCCGATCGGCGTCGAGTCCGTGCTGCGCGGCGCCCTCGGCCGGATCGGCGCCTACCAGCGGGTGCGGCTGCACAACGCCTCCACCGCCGCGGTGGCCGGCTTCGCCGCCGAGGGCGTGATGCACGTCCTCGCCGAACTCCTCGACAACGCCGCCAACTTCTCCGCCCCGCCGGCCGAGGTGCACGTCTACGTCGAGGAGGTGCACTCAGGCCTGGTCGTCACCGTCGAGGACGGCGGCCTCGGCCTCAGCGAGAGCTGGCTGCGCCGCGCCGAACAGGCCGTCTCCGCACAGCCGCTGGACCTCAGCGCGCTCTCCGCCGGCACCCGCCTGGGCCTCGCCGTGGTCGGCTCGCTCGCCCGCAAGCACGGCCTGTCGATCTCCTTCCGGCCCTCCGCCCGCGGCGGCACCGGCGTGGTGGTGCTGATCCCCGAACAGCTCGTCAGCCACCCCGCACCCGCCCTCGCCAGGGCGCTCGCCGCCGAGCGGCAGGCCGCCGCGGCCGCACCCGCCACCCCGCCCCGGGCCGCCGGACGCCCCGCCCTGGAGCCGGCCCCGGCCCCCGCCCGCAGCGGCGGGGCACCCACGGACGACGCCGGCAGCGACACCCCGCCCGCCGGCCGGGCCCTGCCGCAGCGCCGCCGCGGCCACACCCTGGCGGCCGCGGCCCCGGCGGCCGCGCCCACCCCGGTGAAGCACCCCGACCGAGCCGGCGCGGCCCTCTCGGCGGCCCGGTTCGGCGCGTTCCGCAAGGCCCTGCAAGGGGCCGAGTCCCCCGATGCCCATCCGAAGGACGATGCCTGATGAGCAGCAGCACCGACCGCGACCTCGACTGGCTGCTGGAGAACCTGCTGGCGGTCACCCCCGGCGCCCGCCACGCCCTGGTGCTCTCCGCCGACGGCCTGAAGCTCTGCCACACCTCCGGCCTCGGCACCGACCGGGCCGACCAGCTGGCCGCGATCGCCTCCGGCATGCAGAGCCTCGCGCACGGCGCCTCCATCGAGTTCGGCGACTCGACGGGCGGGGTGCGCCAGTCGATGACCGAGTTCCACGGCGGCATCCTGTGCATCGTCGCCGCCGGTGAGGGCGCCCACCTGGCGGTCGTCACCGACGACGACGCCGACGTCGGCGTCGTCGGGCACAACATGCACGGGCTGATCGAGCAGATCGGGGTGTTCCTCAGCGCCCCGCCGCGCGAGATCGAGGCCGGGGTGTGACGCGGCCGCTGCCCGGCCGGGACGAGGACCCGGACCGGCTCTACACCGTGACCCGTGGCCGCAGCCGGCCCCCGGAGCACGCCTTCGACCTGGTGACGCTGATCGTCACCGAGCAGGAGCCGGTGCCCGGCATGCAGTCCGAGCACGCGCGCATCCTCACCCTGTGCGCCACCCCGACGGCGGTGGTCGAGCTCGCCGCCGAACTCGGCCTGCCGGTCAGCGTGGTGAAGATCCTGCTGGGCGACCTGCTGGAGGCCGGCCGGATCACCGCCCGCCACCCCAGGTTCGCGCCGTCGAAGGCGCGGCTGCCCGACCTCGACACGCTGAAGCAGGTACTGCATGGTCTCCAACGGCTCTGACACCCTCGCCCCGGCCGGCAGAACGCCGCTCAGCAGCACCGCCGCCAACGGCCTGAAGATCGTCGTGGTCGGCGGCTTCGGCGTGGGCAAGACCACCCTCGTCGGCTCGGTGAGCGAGATCCGCCCGCTGAACACCGAGGAGACCATGACCCGGGCCGGCGAGGGCGTCGACGACCTCACCGGGGTCCGGGGCAAGCGCTCGACCACGGTCGCCTTCGACTTCGGCCGGATCACCCTCGGCGCCGAGAACGTCCTCTACCTCTTCGGCGCCCCCGGCCAGGAGCGCTTCTGGTTCCTGTGGGACCGGCTGTTCAGCGGCGCCCTCGGCGCCGTCGTCCTGGTCGACACCCGCCGGCTGGAGGAGTCCTGGTACGCCATCGACCGCCTCGAGCACCACGGCACGCCGTTCGTGGTGGCCCGCAACAACTTCGGGCCGCCGGAGCACACCCTCGCCGAGGTGAGGGCCGCCCTCGACCTCGGCGACCACGTCCCGCTGGTGGAGTGCGACGCACGGGACCGCGAGTCGAGCAAGCAGGTGCTGATCGAACTCGTCCGCCACCTGCACCGCATGGCCGAGGCCGAGGCCTCCGGAGAGGACACCCCGTGACCGAGCCCGTGACCACCCCGCCGCCGGGCTGCCCGGCGCACGCCGACGCGGCCCCGCTCTACGGGCCGCGCTTCCAGACCGACCCCGGCGCGCTCTACCAGGAGCTCCGCGACCGGCACGGCCCGGTCGCCCCGGTCGAGCTCGCCGGCGGCGTCCCCGCCTGGCTGGTGATCGGCTACCGCGAGCTCCAGCTGGTCACCGGCCAGCCCAAGGTCTTCGGCCGGGACTCCACCCGCTGGAACCAGTGGCCGAACATCCCCGAGGACTGGCCGCTCAAGCCGATGATGGCCCCCGTCCCGTCGATCCTGTACGCCGAGGGCGCCGAGCACCAGCGCCGCAGCGCCGCCGTCACCGACGCGCTCTCCGGAATCGACCCGTACGAGCTGCGCATCCACTGCGAGGAGGTCGCCGACCGGCTGATCGACGGCTTCGCCGGCCGCGGCGAGGCCGACCTGGTCGCCGACTACGCGCACCGGATGCCGCTGCTGGTGCTGTGCAAGCTGTTCGGCCTCGACGAGGACGAGGCCCCGGTGCTCATCCGCGGCCTGCTCGCCATGCTGGACGGCGGCGCCGACGCCCAGGAGGGCGCCCAGCAGCTGCTCGCCGTGATGCTCGGACTCGTCGAGCGGCGCCGCGGGAAGCCGGCCAACGACCTCACCTCGCGGCTGCTCGCCCACCCGGCCGGGCTGGGCGACGAGGAGGTCATGCGGGACCTGCGGGTGCTGCTGATCGCCGGCCACCAGCCCTGCGCGTACTGGATCTCCAACGCCCTGCGGCTGATGCTCACCGACGAGCGGTTCGCGGCCTCGCTGTCCGGCGGCCGCCGCTCCATCGGCCAGGCGCTCGGCGAGGCCCTGTGGGAGGACACCCCCACCCAGATCTTCGCCGGCCGCTGGGCGACCCGGGACGTCCAGCTCGGCGGCCAGCGGATCGCCAAGGGCGACATGGTGCTGCTCGGCTTCGCCGGGGCCAACGCCGACCCGTCCGTGCGCCAGGAGTCCGGCCGGCCCGCCGAGGGCAACCGCGCCTACCTGAGCTTCTCCTACGGCGACCACGGCTGCCCGTACCCCGCCCGGGAGGCCGCCGAGGTGATCGCCAACACGGCGATCGAGGTGCTGCTGGACCGGCTGCCCGACCTGCGCCTCGCGGTGTCCGAGAGCGCCCTGGTGTGGCGACCCTCGGCGTGGGTGCGCGGACTGATGGCGCTGCCGGTGGCGTTCACGCCCGGCTACGTGGGCGAGTGACCCGAGAAGGAGGAGGGGCAGGGATGACCGAAGCGATCACGGCCGCCGCGCCGAGCACGGCCGCGCCGCTGGTGATGGACCCGCTGGCGCGCGACAACGCCGCCGAGGGCGCGCTGCTGCGCGCCGCCGGGCCGGTGGTGCCGGTGGAGCTGATGGGGGTGCACGGCTGGGCCGTCACCCGGCACGCCGAGGCCCGGCAGCTGCTGACCGACACCCGGCTGGTCAAGGACGCCTCGCACTGGGCGGCCTACCAGAAGGGCGAGGTGCCGAAGACCTGGCCGCTGATCGGCCTGGCCGTGCCCGGACCGTCCATGGTCACCACGGACGGCGCCGAGCACCGCCGGCTGCGGGCGATCGTCGCGCAGGCCTTCACCCCGCGCCGGGTCGAACTGATGCGGCCCAGGATCGAGGAGATCACCGCCGAACTGCTCGACCGGGTCGCCGCCGCGGGGCCGGTGGTCGACCTGAAGACGGTCTTCGCCTTCCCGCTGCCCATGTCGGTGATCGGCTGGCTGCTCGGCGTGCCCGAGCACGACCACGCCTACATCCGCGAGCTGTACGAGCGGTTCTTCTCCAGCACCACCAGGCCCGCGGACGTGCCGGCCACCATCGCCGCGCTGAACGCCTTCGTCGCCGACCTGGTGGCCCGCCGCCGGGCCGAGCCCGGCGACGACCTGATCAGCGCCCTGCTCACCGCCGACGTCGAGGGCGGCGCGCTGACCGACGCCGAGGCCTCCGCCACCCTGCGGGTGATCATCGCCGCCGGGCACGAGACCACCGTCAACCTGATCACCAACGCCGTCCGTGCGCTGCTCGCCCATCCGGACCAGCTGGCGCTCGCCCGTTCGGGTGAGGTGGCCTGGTCGGCCGTGGTCGAGGAGTCGCTCCGCTGGACGCCCCCGACCAGCAACTTCCTGTTCCGCTTCGCCGCCGCGGACATCGAGGCCGGCGGCACCGTGATCCCCGCCGGGGACGCCGTCCTGATCTCGTACAACGCGATCGGCCGCGACCCGGTGCAGCACGGGATCACCGCCGAGCTGTTCGACATCACCCGCGACGCCGGCCGGCACCTGTCCTTCGGGCACGGGCCGCACGTCTGCCCCGGCTCGCCGCTGGCCCGCCTGGAGGCGTCGGTGGCCCTGCCGGCCCTCTTCGAGCGGTTCCCGGACCTCGCCCTCGCCGTGCCCGACGGCGAACTGCAACCGAACCCCACCATGGTGGTGAACAGCCTGCGCGAGCTGCCCGTCCGGCTCTGAACCGGTTCCGGAGGGCCGGTCCGCCACCGGCCCTCCAGCACAACCGGATTACGACCGGGACACCGCGCGATGAAGGTCGAACGCGCACCTTGGCGTGCGGTAACCGGTGAGTTAACGTCTTCAAGCCAGCGAAGTCGCTGGGTACAGCTCGATCAACCGGTTCAGCGCAGCGTTGTTGTGTCCCACCGCCGGCATCTCGGGGTGCCCTGGCCAGGAGGAGCGCATTGACCACCACCACGATCGCCTGTGAGGCCCGCCGATGACCCCAATCCAGCGGCGGCGACTGCTCGCCGCCCCCGCCGTGCTCGCCCTGGTTCTGACCGCGGCATGCTCGAACAGCTCCTCCAAGGACGGCGGCGGGACGTCGGCAGCGCCCACGCTCACCGGTGACTGCGCCAAGTACCAGGCCTACGCGGGCCACTCCGGCACCAAGGTGACGATGTTCGCCTCGATCCTCAGCCCGGAGTCCGACTCGCTGGAGAAGTCCTGGGCGGAGTTCAGTTCTTGTACGGGCATCAAGATCTCGTACGAGGGCTCCAACGACTTCGAGTCCCAGCTCCCCGTGCGGGTCAGCGGCGGAAACGCCCCCGACTTCGCGATCATCCCTCAGCCCGGCCTGCTCGCCCAGATGGTGAAGACCGGAAAGGTCGTCAAGCCGCCGGCGCAGACCGTCGCCAACGAGGACAAGTGGAGTCCGGTCTGGAAGACCTACGGCTCCGTCAACGGCACCTTCTACGCGGCGCCGATGAGCGCCAACATGAAGTCGCTCGTCTGGTACTCGCCGAAGGCCTTCAAGCAGGCCGGCTACGAGGTCCCGAAGACCTGGGCCGACCTGATGGCCCTCAGCAACAAGATCGCCACCTCCGGCGGCGCCAAGCCCTGGTGCGGCGGCATCGCCTCCGGCACCGCCACCGGCTGGCCGGCCACCGACTGGGTCGAGGAGGTCGTCCTCGGCACCTACGGCGGCGACGTCTACGACCAGTGGGTCAGCCACAAGGTCAAGTTCAGCGACGAGAAGATCACCACCGCGATGAAGACGGTGGCCGACTGGATGCAGAACCCGGCCTGGGTCAACGCCGGCATCGGCGACGTGAAGTCGATCGCCACCACGACCTTCCAGGACGCCGGCGCGCCGATCCTCAGCAACAAGTGCTACATGCTGCAGCAGGCCTCGTTCTACCGCGCCCAGTGGCCCAAGGGCACCAACATCGGCCCTGACGGCGACATCTTCGCCTTCCACCTGCCCGCCGTGAACCCGGCGGTCAACAGCCCGGTCGAGGGCGGCGGCGAGTTCCTCGCCGCGTTCTCCAACCGCCCCGAGGTGCAGGCGGTGCAGAACTACCTGTCCACCAGCGACTGGGCGAGCAGCCGGGTCAAGGTCGCCTCCGGCTGGGTCTCCGCCAACCAGGGCGTGGACAAGAGCCTCTACACCGACCCGATCGACAGGCTCTCCGCCGAGGCGCTGACCGACCCGGCCGCCACGTTCCGCTTCGACGCCTCCGACCTGATGCCGGCCGCCGTCGGCTCCGGCCAGATGTGGAAGTCGTTCACCGCGTGGTTCGCCGAGGGACAGGCCATTCCGAAGGTGGCGGCTGACATCGACGCGGCCTGGCCGCAGTAACGGCAGCCGCCCAGGGCAGCGCGGGTCCCACCCACCCGCGCTGCCCCCTCCCCATGTCCGCCGAGGAAGGACCTTCCGCATGCCTGCGGCCACCGCTGCCGTGCACCTCGCCGACTCGGCGTGGACGGACGCGACGATCAAGTTCACCAACACCGTCGGAGCCGTCGCCGGCTTCCTCGGGGTGCTGCTCCTGATCTTCTACGCGGCCGGCCGGGCCACCGGCCGGTTCGCCCGGCCGCTGGCCGTCCTCGTCATGGTCGGCCCCGCCCTCCTGCTGCTGCTCGTCGGCCTGATCGTGCCGCTGATCCGCACCGTCTACCTGAGCTTCTACAACGACGACTCCACCAAGGCCGTCGGCGCGGACAACTACGGCTGGGCCCTCACCACCGAATCGATCCACCAGGTGCTCTGGAACACCTTCCAGTGGCTGGTGGCCGCCCCGCTGGTCGCCACCGGCGCCGGCCTGCTGCTCGCCCTCATGGTGGACCGGCTGCGCGGCCAGGCGATCTACAAGTCGCTGCTGTTCATGCCGATGGCGATCTCCCTGGTCGGCGCCTCCATCATCTGGAAGTTCGTCTACGAGGACCGCGACCCCTCCCAGCCGCAGATCGGCCTGCTCAGCCAGCTCGCGATCAGCCTCGGCTGGGACGACCCGCCGAACTGGATCCTCTCCCACCCGCTGAACAACTACCTGCTGATGATCGTCATGATCTGGGTGCAGACCGGCTTCGCCATGGTCGTCCTCTCCGCCGCGATCAAGGCCATCCCGGACGAGATCACCGAGGCCGCCCGACTCGACGGCGCCCGCGGCCTCCAGCTGTTCCGCCACGTCACCGTGCCGATGATCCGCACCACCCTGATCGTCGTGCTCACCACGGTGATGATCACGACCCTGAAGGCCTTCGACATCGTCCGCACCATGACCGGCGGCAACTTCGGCACCCAGGTGCTCGCCAACGAGATGTACTCGCAGTCCTTCGTGCAGTTCAACGTCGGACGCGGCAGCGCCCTCGCCGTCATCCTCTTCCTGGCCGTGATCCCGCTGGTGGCCTACAACATCGTCCAGCTGCGCAAGGAGCGTGAGCACCGATGAGCGAGCAGCTCGCCCCGGCCCCGCAGCCGGGAGAGGCGGACGGCACGCCCCCGGTGAAGGCCGTCCGCCGCGCCTTCAGCAGCCCGCTGGCCTCCATGCTGATGATCGTCGTCACCGTGCTCTGGACGATCCCCACCATCGGCCTGCTGATCACCTCGCTGCGCCCCGAGGAGGACGTCTCCAGCAGCGGCTGGTGGACGGTCTTCAGCGACCCCAGCCTCACCCTGGAGAACTACCACACGGTGCTCTTCGAGGGCGGCTTCGGCGTCAGCGGCGGCCTGATGCCGTACCTGGTCAACTCGCTGGCGATCAGCATCCCGGCGACGGTCTTCCCGCTGGTGCTCGCCGCCATGGCCGCGTACGGACTGGCCTGGGTGAAGTTCCGCGGCAGCGACGTTGTCTTCTTCCTGATCTTCGCGCTGCAGGTGGTGCCGCTGCAGATGGCGCTCATCCCGCTGCTCCAACTGTTCTCCGGCGGCGCGCACATCGGCTCGGTCACCATCATCCCGGCCTTCGACCTCAGCGGCACGTACGCCCCGGTCTGGCTGGCGCACACCATGTTCGCCATGCCGCTGGCGATCTTCCTGCTGCACAACTTCATCGCCCAGCTGCCGCGGGACGTGATGGAGGCGGCCGTCGTCGACGGCGCCACCCACTTCAAGATCTTCCGCTCGATCGTGCTGCCGCTGTGCGCCCCGGCGCTGGCCTCCTTCGCGATCTTCCAGTTCCTCTGGGTGTGGAACGACCTGCTGGTGGCCCTCACCTTCGCCGGCGGCACCCCCGAAGTCGCCCCGATGACCGTCCGGCTGGCCCAGCTCACCGGCTCCTTCGGCGGCCGCTGGGAGCTGCTCACCGCGGGCGCCTTCCTGTCGCTGATCGTGCCGCTGATCGTCTTCTTCGCGCTCCAGCGGTACTTCGTCCGCGGCCTGCTGGCGGGCTCGGTCAAGGGCTGAGGAACCCCGGGCGGCCGTTCTCCGCTCCGGCCGCTCTCCTGCTCCGGTCGTTCCCTGCTTCGGCCGCCCTCCTGCCCGGCCACCGCACGACCGGTTCCTGACGGTGCGTGACATGGTCCGGGAATGTGGGGATTTCGAGGACGCGCAACCCGTACAGCCGGTACACCGGTAGCGGCGATTCCGCCGACTGTCCGGTTGTCCGACTTGTGGGGGATGGCGTGAGGTTCAGAAGACGTCTGGCGTGCCTGGTGGCCGCCGTGCTGGCGGGGGCCGTCCTGGCCGCCGCACCCGCGGAGGCCGCGGGCACGGCAACCCTCGGCAACACCGCGGTCGGCTCGGCCACCGACTCCGGCGACTCCAACTACATGAACACCTCGCGCTTCGTCACCGGCGCAGGCGGAGGCGCGCTCAACAGCATCAGCGTGCACGTCGGCGCGGTCGGCGCCGCGCCCAACAACCAGTACCAGGTCGCGGTCTACACCGACGCCGCGGGCAAGCCGGGCGCGCTGGTCGCCAACAGCGCCTCCGGCACCCTCACCGCCAACGCCTGGAACACCCTGCCGCTGTCCGGGACGCTCACCGCCAACACCGCCTACTGGCTCGCCTACAACAGCAACGGCGCGAGCGCGGCCGTCAACAACCTGCACTACAGCAGCGGCGGCACCAGCGGGTACTCCACCGGCGGCGCCCCCTTCGGCACCTGGCCGGCGGCCTTCGGGGCGAGCAGCACCATGAGCGCCACGTTCTCGATCTACGCCACCTACACCCCCGACGGCGGCGGCACCACCCCGCCCGGCAGCGGCCCCGGCGCCGAAGGCCCGATCCTGCTGGTCGGCAACGCGGCGAACCCGTACACCGCCTACTACACCGAGATCCTCAAGGCCGAGGGCCTCAACTACTACAAGCAGACCGACCTGTCGGCGGTCACCGCGGCGATGCTCGCCTCCTACGACGTCGTGCTGCTCGGCGAGAACGCCCTCACCCCGGCCCAGGTCTCCATGTTCACCACCTGGACCAACGGCGGCGGGCGGCTGATCGCGATGCGCCCCGACAAGCAGCTCGCCGGGCTGCTCGGGCTCACCGCCACCACCGGCACCCTCGCCGACGCCTACCTGAAGATCGACACCACGGCCGCCCCCGGCGCCGGCCTCACCGCCGACACGATGGGCTTCCACGGCACCGCCGACCGCTGGACGCTGAACGGTGCCACCGCCGTCGCCACCCTCTACGACGACGCCGCCACGGCGAGCACCAACCCCGCCGTCACCCTGCGCACCGTCGGCACCGGCCGCGCCGCCGCCTTCACCTACGACCTCGCCAAGTCCGTCGTCCAGACCCGCCAGGGCAACATCGCCTGGGCCGGCCAGCAGCGCGACTCCACCGACGGCTACGAGGCCAGCGAGATGTTCTTCGGCACCAACGGCCAGCCGAACTGGAACAACCTCGACAAGGCGCTGATCCCGATCGCCGACGAGCAGCAGCGGCTGCTCGCCAACCTGATCACCCTGATGGACTCGGCGAAGAAGCCGCTGCCGCGGTTCTGGTACTTCCCGCGGGACGTCAAGGCGGTCGTGGTGATGACCGGCGACGACCACGGCATCGGCGGCACCGTCGGCCGCTGGGACAGCTACATCTCCCAGTCGCCGGCCGGCTGCTCGGTCGCGGACTGGGAGTGCGTGCGCGGCTCCTCGTACATCTACACCAACGACCCGATGACCCCGGTGCAGGCGCAGTCCTACACCGACGAGGGCTTCGAGGTCGGCGTGCACGTCACCACCGCCTGCAAGCCGTGGGGCACCACCGCCAACCTGCAGACCCTCTACAACGACCAGCTGACGGCCTGGAAGGCCAAGTACGGCTCGCTGCCGAACCCGTCGAGCAGCAGGACGCACTGCGTCGAGTGGGACGACTGGGCGACCCAGGCCAAGACCAAGCTGGCCAACGGCATCCGGCTCGACATGGATTACTACTACTACCCGTCCGCCTTCGTGCAGGACCGGCCCGGCTACTTCAACGGCACCGGCATGATCATGAAGTTCGCCGACACCGACGGCAGCGTCATCGACGAGTACCAGGCCACCACCCAGCTCACCGACGAGTCCGGCCAGTCCTACCCGTCCACGGTCACCACCCTGCTCGACGGCGCCGTCGGCTCCAAGGGCTACTACGCGGCGATCGGCGCCAACATCCACACCGACTTCGCCGCCTCCAGCGCCTCGGACGCCGTCGTCGCGGCGGCCAAGGCCCGCGGGGTGCCGGTCGTCTCCGGCCGGCAGATGCTCACCTGGCTGGACGGCCGCAACGGCTCCGCGTTCTCCAAGCTCGCCTGGAGCGGCTCCTCGCTCACCTTCGACATCACCGGCGGCACCCGCGGCCTGCGCGCCATGGTGCCGGTGAACTCCGCCTCCGGCACGCTCACCGGGATCGCCAGGCAGGGCCAGGCGGTGCCGTACCGGATCGAGACGGTCAAGGGTGTTGCCTACGCCTTCTTCGACGGCGCCGTCGGCTCCTACACCGCCAGCTACGGGCAGGACACCACCGCGCCCACCGTCACCGGCGCCACCCCGGCCAACGGCGCCACCGGCGTTCCGGCCGCCGGCACCGTGAAGTTCTCCTTCAGCGAGCCACTGGACGCCGCGACGGTCACCTCCTCGGCGCTCACCCTGAAGACCACCGGCGGCGGGACGCCCGTCGCCGGCACCGTCAGCTACGACGGGGCCACCAGCACCGCCGTGTTCACCCCGAGCGCCGCCCTGGCGCTGACGACCGGATACACCGCCACCGTCCAGGGGGTGAAGGACCTGGCCGGCAACACCCTCGCAGGCCCGGTGAGCACCGCCTTCACCACCGCGGGCGCACCGCCCAGGACGATCGGCTCCAGCACGGTCGGCACGCTGACCGACGACACCGACTCCAACCACCTGAACGGATCCAAGGTCACCACCGGGTCCTCCCCGGTGCCGCTCACCTCGCTCAGCGTGCACGTCGGCGGGGTCAGCGCGGCGCCCAACAACCAGTACCAGCTGGCCGTCTACAGCGACAACGCCGGCTCGCCCGCGAACCTGATCGTCTCCACCGCCTCCGGCACGCTCACCCCCAACGCCTGGAACTCGCTGCCGGTCTCCGTCACCCTCGCCGCCAACACCACCTACTGGTTCGTCTACAACAGCAACGGGACGAGCTCCACGGTGAACAACATGCACTACTCCACGGGCGCCGCCGGCTCCGGCGCCTACAGCAACACGGTTGTGCCGTTCGGCACCTGGCCGGCCGCCTTCGGAACGGCGGTCAAGGACAACCTCGTCTACTCGCTGTACGGCGAGTACTGACGATCCTTCGGGCGGGCCGCCCCCGACGGCCGTCCAGTGCGGGGCGCTTGTGTCACAACTCTGTGACACAAGCGCCCCGCGGCACTTTTGAACCTGTTCAGAAATGCTCCCGGAGGCCTAGAGTCACGGTCACCACCGCGGGGCTGCCAGTCGGCTGCCGCGTGTTCCGCGACGCCTGAGGGGGACTCATGCCGACACCGCCAGAAAACACGCCACCGCCCGTGCCCGGGAAGGGGCCTGCCGGGGGTGCCGGGGATTCCGGAGGTTCAGAGGGCTCCGGGGGCTCGCCTGCGGCCGACATCGGGGCTGGGGCCGGGGCGGGCGGAAAGGACGGCGGCGGCCCGGGGGCCTCGGATTCGGGTGCCACCGTGCCGGGTGCCCGGGCGGGGTCCGGCGGCGGCTCCGGTGCCGAGCTCCGAAAGGCGGGAACCGTTCCCGAACCGAAGGCTGCTGTCGTGGGCTCGGCGCCCGGTTCCGGTACCGCGTCCGGTTCCGCGCCCAAGGCCGGTGGTACAGGTGCAGGTGCGGCTTCCGGTGCCGCGCCCGGCCCGGGTGCAGGTGCAGGTGCCAGTGTTGGTGCAGGTACGGCTGCCGGTGTCGGGGCGCCCCGGAGCGCGGGCCCTGCCGCCGGTCCTCGGCCGGGCCCCGGACCCTGGCCCGGTGCAGGCCCCGCAGCCGCAGGTGTCTGGCGGCCGCCGCCGCCGGCCCCGTCGCCTCTCTGGCACACCGTCACGGCCCCGACGCGGCCCGGGCTCCCGGGGCTGGGCGTGGTCGCGGCCGGTGTCGCCTCCGGCCTGCTGGCCGCGGCCCTGCTCAGCGAGGGGCTGGGTGTCAATGTGCTGCTGTGGGCGCTCGTCGGTGCGATTGCCGCCGGTCTCGCCGCGCACGCCACCGGGCGCAGGGTCCGTCTCTGGACGGTGGTGTGGACGGTCGCCGCGCTGACGCTGCTGCTCGTCCCGGCACTGATCGAGGCCTCCTGGCCGGTGGTACTGGCGCTGCTCGCTGCGGCGGGCGCCGGATCGATCGCCCTGCACGGCGGGAAGCGCTGGCCCGGCGTGGTGCTCGGCGCTCTCGGCGTGTGGTCGCACCTGATCCCCGGCCTGGCCTGGTCGGTGCTCGCGCTGCGCAACCGCCAGTACCCGGCGCGGGACCGGGTCGTCTCCGTGGTCAAGGCGGTGGCGGTGTCGCTGGCGCTGCTGCTGGTCTTCGGCGCGCTCTTCGCCAGCGCCGATGCCGCCGTCGCCGAGCTCCTGGGCGACCTGATGCCGAGCATCGACGCCGACGACCTGCCGATGCGGCTGCTGCTCTTTGCGGTCGGTCTGCTGGTGGCGCTGGCCGCCGCGCACACCGCCGCCGCGCCGCGCCGGTTCGACCGCTTCCCGGCGAAGCCGGGCCGCGAGCGGGGGCGCCTGGAGTGGGCCCTTCCGCTGACCGCCCTGAACCTGCTCTTCGGTGCGTTCGTCGCCGTCCAGGCCGCGGTCTTCGTCGGCGGTTACGAGTCGGTGATGCGCAAGCCCGGCGTGCTCCCCGCCGAGTACGCCCGCCAGGGATTCTGGCAGCTGCTGATTGTCACCCTGCTGGTGCTCGTCGTCCTCGGGCTCGCCCGCCGCTGGGCACCGCGCTCCACCGCCGGCGACCGACTGATGGCCAAGAGCCTGCTGTCGCTGCTGTGCACCCTGACCCTGGTGGTCGTCGCCTCCGCCCTGTACCGGATGCACCGTTACGTGGACAACTTCGGCCTGACGCGGCTTCGGATCTCGGTGGCCGCGGTGGAGATCTGGCTGGGTGTCGTCCTGGTACTGGTGCTGGTCGGCGGCCTGGTCGCCACCGCCCGCTGGCTGCCGCGGGCCGTGGTGCTGAGCGCCGCCGCCGCGACCGCGGTCTTCGGTCTGATCAGCCCGGACGCACTGATCGCCGAGCAGAACGTGCACCGCTTCGAGCAGTCCGGCCGGATCGACGTCGGCTACCTGCGGGACCTCTCCGCCGACGCCGTGCCCGCCCTGGACCGGCTGCCCGAGGACCAGCGCATCTGCGCCCTGCAGAAGATCGCCTCGGACCTCGACGCGGAGCACCTGCCCTGGTACGCCACCAGCCTCGCCGAGGCCCGCGCCCGGGAGATCCTGCGGGACCGCCCGGTGCCCCTCACCGGGAGCAGCTCCTGCCTCCGGGTCGGCGTCCGTACGGACCGGCTCTACGGCGAGTACGACTACTGACCGACCGGTGCGGCCCCCGTCGGCACGGCTGACGGCGGGCCGGATCCTCCGATCCGGGTGGCGGGCCGACGGCCCGCCACCCGTCGGTGCGTCAGAGGGCCACGCCGGCGGCTCCCTCCGAGGGCAGGTCACTCGCCTTGGCCTTCACCACGACGAGCGACACCACCAGTGCGACGACCGCCAGCGCGGCACCCACGATGAACGCCTGCCCGATGCCGTGCGCCAGCGTCTCGCTGTACGCCGCGCTGCCGACCGGGAACTCGTGCGTGCGCTGGAACAGCTGCGCCTGCTCCGGGCTCGCGCTCTGCAGGAAGCCGGGCACGAGGTCGGTGGCCTTGGACTTCGCCGCGGTGCTGAACACCGTGGTCAGGATCGACAGGCCGAGCGCGCCACCGATCTGCTGCACCGAGTTCAGCAGGCCGGAGGCCGCGCCGGTCTCCTGGTTCGGCACGCCGGACACGGCGATCAGCATCACCGGGACGAAGATCAGGCCCATGCCGAAGCCGAAGATGACCGTCGGGCCGAGGATGCCGTCCACGTAGCCGCTGTCGGCCTTGAGCTGCGTCAGCCAGGTCAGGCCGATCGCCACCAGAGCGGCGCCGCCGGCCATGAAGACCTTCGGGCCGAGCTTGGCCTGGAAGGCCGAGGCGATCTGCGCGGCCACGATGATCGAGGCGCTGATCGGCAGGAACGCCACGCCGGCCTTCAGCGGGCTGTAGTGGATCACGGTCTGCACGAAGATCGTGATGTAGAAGAAGATGCCGAACATCGCCGCGGCGAGGCAGAGCATCATGATCAGGCCGCCGGTGCGGTTGCGGTCGCGGAACAGGTGCAGCGGGGTGATCGGCTGCGCCGTCCGCCGCTCGATGACCACGAAGGCGGCCATCAGCAGCACGCCCGCGGCGAAGGAGACGAGCGTCAGCGCGTCGCTCCAGCCGTCCGAGGCGGCGCGGATGAAGCCGTAGACCAGGGCCACCAGGCCGACCGTCGAGGTCAGTGCACCGGGCAGGTCGAAGCGGCCCTCCGTGCGCTCCGACTCGGTGATGTACATCGGTGCGGCGATCGCGATGAGCGCGGCGATCGGCACGTTGACGAAGAACACCCAGCGCCAGTCGAGGTATTCGGTGAGCAGGCCGCCGGCCAGCAGACCGATCGCCGCACCCGAGCCCGCGACGGCCGAGAACACGCCGAAGGCGCGGTTGCGCTCCGGCCCCTCCTCGAAGTTGCTGGCGATCAGCGCGAAGGCCGTCGGCGAGCAGATCGCGCCGCCGAGGCCCTGCAGGGCGCGGGCGAGGAGCAGCATCGTCGAGTCCTGCGCCAGGCCGCCGAGCAGCGAGGCGAAGCCGAACAGCAGAGTGCCCACGATGAACACCCGGCGCCGGCCGAGGATGTCGCCGAGGCGGCCACCCAGCAGCAGCAGGCCGCCGAAGGCGAGGGTGTACGCGTTGATCACCCAGGAGAGGGTGGTGTCGGAGAAGCCGAGGTCGCCCTTGATGTGCGGCAGGGCGATGTTCACGATCGTCGCGTCGAGCACGACCATCAGCTGGGTGGCCGCGATGACGGTGAGGGTGACGCCCTTGCGCGGGCCGCGCCCGGCTTTCGTCGGTGTCGGTGTACCGACCGTGTCGGAGATTGCCACGTGATTGCCCCCTGTTGGTCCCCGCACCGTGGGGTGGTGCGGGAGAGATGCGCCCTGACGTGCGAGGTTGTAACCCTCGCCGGCGGCCGGCCCCGGCCGCGCGGGCACTGTTAAGGAACGGACTCGTTCACTATCATGTGGACGATATCGGCTGACGATTGTGAACGCAAGCGTTCTCTAGGGTGGTGACGATGGATCAGCTGGTGCGGCGCCAGATGTCTGACGAGCCGTCGGGTGGGGTGTTCCCGGCGAGATGTGCGCCGGTCGCACCCGGCGGCGCGACGCGGGCCGTACCGCCCCCGGCGAGCGCCACGCCCCTGCCGCCCCTCGAGGGCGTCGGGTCCGGCGCTGCGCCCGTGCCCGACGCCGTGCCCGGTGCCGCCTCCGGGGAGGCCGGTGCCGTGACCGCCGTGCCGCGGCGGCGCGGCCGCGCACTGGAGGCCGCGATCTTCGAGGCCACCCTCGAGCTCCTCACCTCGGGCGGGTTCGCCCGGCTGACGATGGAAGGCGTCGCCGGGGCCGCGCAGACCGGCAAGGCCGCGTTGTACCGGCGTTGGGCGTCGAAGGCGGATCTGGTCGTGCACGCCCTGGGGGCCACTCTGCCACCCCCCGCGGACATCCCCGACCTCGGGTCGGTCCGTTCGGAGTTGCTGCAGCTCATGGGCAGGCTCGGCGGGATCATGAACTCCCCGGCCGGGCACGCCATCCGCGTCCTGATGGCCGAGCTCGACCACGAACAGGCCCTCGCCTTCAAGGACTTCCTCGACGGCCGGGTGCTCCGCCCGGCCAACGCCGCCGTGCTGGCCATCCTCGGCCGCGGCGAGCGGCGCGGCGACGTCCGCCGGGGCGCGGCCACCCCGATCGTCGCCGACGTCGCACCCGCGATGCTGCTCTACCGCGCCAAGGTCTGCGACGGCCCCCTCGACGAGGACTTCTGCGGGGACCTGGTCGACCAGGTGCTCATCCCGATGGTCCGGCCGTAGGGGAACGGGCACCCGTCAGGGGCGCGGGGAACCGCGCAGGCCGAGTGTCCGGACGGCGCGGGACGGGCCGTGATCTGCGGGGCGGCCCGCATCCGAATCGCGCGGTTCTCCCCAGCCTTCGGCCGGGAGGTGCCCCCACGCGCCCCCGGGCGGGTGTGCCCGTGTGCCTCGGGGGTGTACCCGGGGACGTAGGCTGGTGCTGCCGGAGCGACACGAATGGACCGCCATGCCCTACGACCCCCCGACCCACTCGGTCGAGCGTTCGCTGCGCCGGGCCGGAGCCGGCGTCGTGGCCGGTCTGGACGAGGTCGGCCGCGGTGCCTGGGCCGGCCCGGTCACGGTCGGTGCCGCGGTCACCGGGCTGCGCCGCCCGCCGGAGGGCCTCACCGACTCCAAGCTCCTCACCGTGAAGCGGCGCGAGGCCCTCGCCCCCGTGCTCGCGGACTGGGTCACCGCGTACGCGCTCGGCCACGCCTCCCCGCAGGAGTGCGACGAGCTGGGCATGACCGCCGCGCTCCGGCTGGCGGCCGAGAGGGCGCTCGCCGCGCTCCCGGTCCGCCCCGACGCCGTCATCCTCGACGGCAAGCACGACTACCTCGGCGGCCCCTGGCGGGTCCGCACCGTGATCAAGGGCGACCAGTCCTGCGTCTGCGTCTCCGCCGCATCCGTCCTGGCCAAGGTGCAGCGCGACCGGATGATGGCCGAGCTCGGCGCCGACCACCCCGCGTACGGCTTCGGGGACAATGCGGGCTACCCCTCGCCGGTGCACCGGGTGGCGCTGGAGGAGTTCGGCCCGACCGCCGAGCACCGGCTGTCCTGGGCCTATCTCGACGCGCTGCCGCGCTGGCGCCACCTCAGGCGCTTCCGCGAGCCCGAGCCGGTGGACGAGCAGCTCACGCTGGGTTTCTGACGCTCTGTCGGCCTGCCGGAGGCCCGTCCGAACGCTCCGTCGGGCGCCCAACAGGTGGGGCGCCCGTGCGCATCCGACCGGCATTTGATAGACATCCGGGTATGCCTGTCTTCCCCGAGGAGCCGGAGATTCACGAGAGTATCCCGGGCCCCGGCGTTCCCTTCCCCCACAAGTCGGACGCATCCAGCCCCCGTACGCCTTCCGCCAACCCCGCTGCCTCCGGCGTCGTGCCGGGCCAGCGGCCTGCGCCGCCCCGTCCGGCGCCCCGCCCCGCCCCTCCGAGAGCCGCGGGTGCCGCCCCGGCTTCGCGCCCCGTGCCGAAGCCCGGCCCGGCCCCCCGCCGTGCAGCTCCGGCCGTCCGCCTCGTCCCCGCCGGCGCGCAGGACGCGGTCGAGCGCGCCGACGAGACGGTGGACCAACTGCTCGAGGCCGGCCGCAGCCCCGGCGACATCCTGGTGCTCACCGTCGGCGAGCCGCACCCCTGGCAGCAGCACGAGCTGTCCTTCGGTGAGGAGCGCTACTGGGCACAGCTGGCCGAGGCCGTCGACGTGTTCTACGCCGATGCCGCCACCAAGCGCCCGCTGCGCCGTGATGTCGTGGTGCTGGTGGTGAACGCCGCGGGCGGCAACCGGGTCGCCCAGGCCGCCACCCGTGCCGCCGAGCGCGCAGGTTCGCTGCTGGTGGTGTGCGGCGGCACCGACACGGTCGCGCCGCTGTTCCCGGGTGCGGAGCGGCCCGTTCCCGCCTGATCGCACGGCCCGCTCCGGAGGTTCGCCCCGCGGTGCCGCCCGCCCTGTTCGGCGGGCGGCCGCGGGGCGGCGTTCGACCCCGGTGGCCCTGGCCCTCAGCGCACTGCCGCGTGGCGGAGCGCGCCCAGCGAGGAGACGGCTCCGACGGGTCCCGCCCGGCGCTGCCTGCGTGCCGGCTCGTGCGCGGTGCGCGGCGCCAGTTCGGTGACCGTGTGCAGCGGACCGTCGGCCCACGATCCCGAGTGCGGGTTGCGGCCGCGCCGTCCGTCGCCCAGCGAGTGCCAGCCGGTCGGTGTCAGCGTGATGTACGAGCCGCAGCGCAGCCCGTGCAGTGCGGCGGCGTCGCGCAGGGCCCACATCCAGGCGCCGTCCTGGGGCGTCCACTCCGGTGAGCCGTCGCGGCAGCGCAGCAGCACCACCGTGCGGATCGGGGCGGACAGCCGCAGGTCGTGCGGGATCACCTGGCGCAGGTGGGAGAGGATCGCGTTGCGGTGCTGCCAGCCGTCGGTGACGTGCTGGCGGGTGCTGAAGGAGGCCGAGGCCACGAGTTGGTGCGACGCGTCCAGGACGGCGATGACCGTCGTGCCGGGCTGCGGCAGGTGCCGCTGGTGCAGCTCGCGGACGAAGTCGCGCGGAGCACGCAGCAGCGGGATGTCCGACTCGGACCAGGCCTTCGGTTCGATGATCCGTCTGGCGGTGGGAAGACCCCGACCGTGGTCCCTGCGGTTGATCACGATCCTCCTTCCCGGTCCGCTGGCAGCTGCCGCGGCTGTGTGTGGGTACGCCAAAAACCGGGTCTTGCGACCAGGTCTTGGGTACGGCCCAATTCTCCCGTCAGATCGGCCCGAGCGGCAATGAGGAAATGCCGAACGCCGCCCGAAAACGGCGTTCTGTCGGATATATTCCACCACCTTCCCGGGGCCATTCGCCTGACGGGGGCCCGACGCCCTAGGGAAGCCGGGATTACCGTCCGGTGGCCCGCAGGTGAACGTCCCTGAGTGCCATGATCGAAATGCACGCAGTGCCTCGTCGGCGGCGGCGGAGGCGACTCGTCCGGGGCTCGCCGACGCGCCCTGTCCGAGGCCGTGGAGGTGCCCGCCGGCGGCGCCGCCGAACCGGTGACGCTCAGGCCTGGACGGCGAGCACCAGCGGCAGCACCCCGGTCGCGCCGGCCCGGCGCAGCAGCCGTGCGGCGACGGTCACCGTCCAGCCCGAGTCCACCAGGTCGTCGACCAGCAGGACGGGGCCCTCGGCCGCGGAGAGCGCGGCGCCGAGCTCGTCGGGGACGACCAGCGTGCCGGCCAGCGAGTGCAGGCGCTGGGCGCTGTTGCTGCGCGGGCCGTGCGGCGGGCGGCCCGCCGTGTACTCCACCCGCCCCAGCAGCGGGAGCCTGCCGATCGCGGCGATCCGCGCACCGAGGCTCTCCACCAGCTGCGGCCGTGTTGCGGAGGCCATCGTCACCACGCCGACCGGGCGGGCCGACCGGTTGCCGTCCGGGCCCTCGGGGCCGGCCCAGCCGCCGGGGCCGCGCGCCCAGTCGGCCAGGACGCCGACCAGGGCGTCCACCACCTCGGCGGGGACGGGGCCGTCCGGCGCCGACTCGGCGAGCAGCGAGCGCAGCCGGGTGCCCCAGCCGATGTCGGAGAGCCGCCCCAGGGCGCGGCCGGTCTCGGCCTGCTCACCGGCGGGGATGCGGCCCTTGAGCGGTACCCCGAGCGCGTCCATCCCCGTCGGCCACAGCCGCCGGGGCTCGAACTCCACGCCCGGCCGGCCGAGGGCCGCCCGGGCCGCCGCCAGCGCCTCGGCCGACACCTCGGCGCCGTGGGCGGGGCCCGCGCAGTTGTCGCACCGCCCGCAGGGGGCGGCCTCCGGGTCGTCGAGCTGGCGCCGCAGGAACTCCATCCGGCAGGCGGTCGAGGCGGCGTACTCGCGCATCGCCTGCTGCTCGGCCTCGCGCGCCGCGGCGACCTTGGCGTACCGCGGCGCGTCGTACGCCCACGGCCGGCCGGTGGCCTCCCAGCCGCCGCGGACCCGGCGGACCGCGCCGTCCACGTCCAGCACCTTGAGCATGGTCTCCAGCCGGTTCCGCCGGAGGTCCACCCGGGCCTCCAGGGCGGCGGTGGACAGCGGGCGGCCCGCCTCCGCGAGCGCGTCGATCGTCCGCCGGACCTGATCCTCCGGGGGGAAGCCGAGCGAGGCGAAGTACCGCCAGATCGCCTCGTCCTCCCGGCCCGGCAGCAGCAGCACCTCCGCCCGGTCCACCCCGCGGCCGGCCCGCCCGACCTGCTGGTAGTACGCGATGGGCGAGCCCGGGGAGCCCAGGTGCACCACGAAGCCGAGATCCGGCTTGTCGAAGCCCATGCCGAGCGCGGACGTCGCCACCAGCGCCTTGACCCGGTTGGCCAGCAGGTCGGCCTCGGCGCTGCGGCGGTCGGCGTCCTCCGTCCGCCCGGAGTACGAGGCCACCGGGTAGCCGTGGGAGCGCAGGAACGCCGTCACCTCGTCCGCCGCGGCGACGGTGAGGGTGTAGACGATGCCGGAGCCGGGCAGCTCGGCGAGGTGGTCGGCCAGCCACGCCAGGCGGTGGGCCGCGTCGGGCAGGGGGAGCACGCCGAGGGTGAGGCTCTCCCGGTCCAGCGGGCCGCGCAGCACCAGTGCGGGCGCAGCGGTCGGCCGGCCCCCCTCCCCGGCGGCGGACCGGTCGGGCGCGCCGGTGCCGAGCTGCTCGGCCACGTCGGCGGTGACCCGGGCGTTGGCCGTGGCGGTGGTCGCCAGGACCGGCACGCCCGGGGAGAGGTCGGCCAGCATCGTCCGCAGCCGGCGGTAGTCGGGCCGGAAGTCGTGGCCCCAGTCGGAGATGCAGTGCGCCTCGTCGACGACCAGCAGGCCGGTGGAGGCGGCGAGCTTCGGCAGCACCTGGTCGCGGAAGTCCGGGTTGTTCAGCCGCTCCGGGCTGACCAGCAGGATGTCGACGGCGCCCGCCGCCACCTCGGCCTGGATCTCGTCCCACTCCTGCGGGTTGGCGGAGTTGATCGTCCGGGCGTGGATGCCGGCCCGGGACGCGGAGTCGACCTGGTTGCGCATCAGCGCGAGCAGCGGCGAGACGATCACCGTCGGGCCGGCCCCGGCGGAGCGCAGCAGGGCGGTGGCGATGAAGTAGACGGCCGACTTGCCCCAGCCGGTGCGCTGCACCACCAGCGCCCGCCTGCGGTCGACGACCAGTGCCTCGATGGCCCGCCACTGGTCCTCCCGGAGCACTGCGGCGGGCCCGGCCAGCTCGCGCAGGACGGCCTCCGCCCGCTCGCGGACGGCGGCACGCTCCGCGGGCCCTGCGGCGTCGTGGCCCTCCGCGGCGGAACGGTCGGCTGCGGCGCCGGCCTCTGTGCGGTCGGCGTCGTCGGTGGGGCGGGGAGTGCGCTCGTCCATGGGTTCATGCATACCGCGTTCCGCCGACAATCGGCCAATACGGGGCTGCGCCGGTGGACCGGACGTACGGTGTGGGGAGAAATAATCAGACAGAATGCCTGACATTCGATCAGTTCAATTGAATGGTAGGGGTTTTGCGTTTCGATCGAGGCGGGAGCGCCGGCCGCGGATTTATCCACAGGTTTTTCCACAGGCCGGATCCCGCGGTCGAAATTGCGGCACTCTTCGGGCCATGAACCACGACGAGCACCGCACCCCGTCGGCCGGCCCCCTCGCAGGCCCGCCGACCACCCTCCTCCCGATGCAGATGCGCGGCCCGGCCGACATGGCCGAAATGCTCCCCTACCTGCTCGGCTTCTTCCCCGACGACAGCATCGTCGCCGTCGGCCTGCAGGGCCCCTCCCTCCAGCAGGGCGGCGTCGTCCGGGTCGACATCCCCGAGGACCCTGCGCACTGGCAGCCCGTCGCACGCGACATCGCCGCCCTGCTGATGGACCTCTCCGAGAAGCGCGACCGCCGCCCCGACCAGGTGCTGCTCTACCTCGTACGCGATCCCGTCGACGCCGCCGAGGCACCGGGCGGCGCACCGCCGGGCGGCCACCGGCCGGTGGAGTCGCTGCGCCCGCTCGCCGACCGGCTCGCGGCGGCCTTCCGCGGAGCGGGCGTGGCGGTGAAGGAGTCGCTGTGCGTCTCGGGCGGCCGCTGGTGGTCCTTCCTGTGCACCCGCCCCGGCTGCTGCGACCCCTCCGGCACACCGATCAGACCGGCCCACCTGCCCAGCCCCATCGCGACCGCCGCGACCTTCGCCGGCCTGGCGCCGCGGGGCAGCCGCAGGTCCATCGTCGCCGGGCTGGCCCCGGTCGGGCCGCCGGTCGCGGACGTCCAGCGACAGGAGATCGAGCGGGCCGGGCCGGGCTTCCTCCAGGAGCTCGCGGTGGGCCGCGCCCACACGGTCGACCGCACGGGCGCACTGCTCGCCGAGGTGGTGGCGGAGTTCCGCGACGGTGCACGCGAGATCGACCCGGAGCGCACCGCCCGGCTCCTGCTGGGCCTGCAGGACAAGCTCGGCCGGGACCGCGGCGCGGAGTTCGCCGAGCCGGACGAACTGGCCACCGCCCAGCGCGTCTGGCGGTTCCTCGTCCAGCGCTGCGTGAGCCCGTTCGAACACCTCGCCCCGCCGCCGCTCACGCTGCTCGCCTGGACGGCCTGGCTGGCCGGCGACACCGCCACCGCCCGCATCATGCTCTCCCGGGCACTGGAGGTGGACGCCCGCTACACCCTCGCCCAGCTGCTGTACGAGTCCATCAACGGCGGCCTCGCCCCCGAGCGGCTGCTGGAGAGCGTCCGCGAACAGCGCGCGGGCCGCCGCCCGGCAGCGCCCTGCACCGGGCAGAGCCCCGACGGGACACCCCAGGGGCCGGTCTTCCGGCCCCGACCGACCGGCGGCCCCGCCGAGGGCCGAACGGAGGGCCGCACCGCGGGCCAGGACACCGACCGGACGCCCGACCGCATCGCCCCCGCCGACCACTCCTTCGGCCACCACGAGGGGCACAGCCCAGAACCCGAAACCGGGCCCGAACCGGCGGCCGGTCCCTCGCACGGCCCCGACCCCGCACCGGGCGGCGGCGCCGCATCGGTGGCCCGGCCGTCGGGGTGCGGCCGGCCCCACGGTCCGGTGCGCCCACCCGCGCGGCCGCCCGTGCAGGCATCCCGGGGCCGTCCGGCGCCGCAGGCCCGCCCCGGCATCGGCGGAGCCGTCGGGCGGGCCCTCGGACAGCGCCGTGCCCAGCGGCCGACGGCCCGCTGACGTGCGGCCCGATCAGAGGGTTCGGGTCCGGTGCCCGCCGCTACACCTCGCCGCGGGCCATCCGGATCAGGCGGTCGAGCACCACCCGGCCGCTCACCCGCAGCGCGTCGTGCTCCCACTCGTTGGTGAGCCAGAACCGCAGGTTGCGCACGGCCCGCGCGGTCTCCAGCGAGTCGGCGGTGTCCACGTACATGTCGTCGAAGTAGACGGCCGCGAACACCGGCACCTCGTTGGCCGCCAGCCGCTCGGGGGAGTACAGGTCGGGCCAGTCGCGGCGCTCCGCGAGCAGCTGCGCCGTCTCGCGCAGCGGCCGGAGCGCCGGGTCGGTCTCGAACATCCAGGGGTAGATCATCTCCCCGGTGAACAGCACGGGAGCGTCCGAGCCGAGCGCGGCCCCGGCGTCGAAGGCGGGGAACTCCTTGCGGACACGCTCGGCGGCCCAGGCCGTGCCCGCCGGGTCCACCGAGCGCTGGCCGTAGATCGACTCGTGCAGCACCGCGTACAGCGGGTTCTGCGCGAAGGACAGCTGCGCCTGTGCCCCGGCGAGGAAGGTGTCGGACAGCTCCGGCCCGTCGACGCCCTCGACCCAGGCCTCCTCCAACAGGTAGTGGAGGGCCCCCGAGCCGCTCCCGGCGCCGAGCATCAGGCCCAGGGCCTGGAAGGCCTGCACGGTCAGCAGCCCGCCGTCCGGCAGCGCCGCCGGCCGCTCCGCCAGGTGCGCCGCGATCCTGCGGACGGCGGCCACGTCCTGCGGGTGACGGGCGTAGTGCGCCGCGTTCTTCGCAGCCACCCGCGGGTACGCCGCGCGGTAGACGTCGTCCGCCGAGGCGCGCAGCCCCGCGAGCCCGCCGGTGACGAACGCCTCACGGAGCCCCTCGGGCGCCAGCGACAGGTACGTCAGGGTGCAGAAGCCGCCGAAGCTCTGGCCGAGGAGGCTCCACCTGCCCTGGTCGCCGAGCAGCAGACGGCGGATCAGCTCGGCGTCCCGGACGATCGAGTCGGCACGGAAGTGCGCCAGGTACTCGGCCTGCTCGGCCGGCCCGCCGCGGCGGGCCAGCGTCTGCCGGTTGGCCGGGGTCGACCGTCCCGTGCCGCGCTGGTCCAGCAGCAGCACCCGGTAGTCGTCCAGGGCCCGGTTCAGCCAGTCGTCGCGCCCCAGCGGTCGGCCGGCCTTGCCGCCCGGGCCGCCCTGCAGATACAGCAGCCAGGGCAGGTCGTCGTGCTCCCGGTCGGAGGCCACGACCTCGCGGGCGTACACCTCGATCCGTTCGCCCTCCGGCCGCTGGTGGTCGAGCGGTACCCGGAAGACGTGGTCCGTGGTGACGATTCCGGGCAGTCGGCCGACGGTGGACATGCAGCTCCTCGGTACGTGCTGGTCGCAGGCGCGGTGCGACGCGCGTCGACCATGTTCCGGGTACGAGCGCCGCCGATCCGCACCGTATCCTGGCGGCGGACGGGAGCCGGTAGGGGAGGGCCATCGAGGTGGCCGAGCCGCTTCCGGCAGCCGGGCCGGGCAGCGTCGACGGGGGTGACGGGGGGCAGCCGGGCGGTCGCGCCGGGCCGGCGCGCCACTGCCGCCGCACGGGTCGGCGTGACCTGTGGCACATGCAGGACGTTCACCCAACGGGGCCGGGCGGCACCACCCGCCCGCAGGCCCTGCACCGAGCCGACGTGCACCGCACCACCGGTGCGCGCATGCCGACACCGGCCGGGCCGGGCCGGACGGGCAGCGCGGAGCAACGGCCGGTACCGGCCGTGCGGTGCCGGGACGGACCGCCTGCTCCCACCGATCGACCTGCCCACCGGCAGAGCAGCACAGACCGCGAACGAGCACGCTCGCGGTCGACCGGCCCAGCAGCAGCCGGCCGACCGAGGGGAGGAGAGACCGGTGACCGCCTCCAGGCCACCACAGCCGGGCGCACCGGCACCGTCGGCGACCACACCGCCGCCGCCCGCGCCCGCCGCACCGCCCACCGGGCCGGTGCCGCCGCCCTCCGGACCTCCGGCGCCCCCCGTGCCGCCGGTCCGCCAGGGGCCCGCGGTCCCCCCGGTGTCGTCCGCACCCCCGCCGCCGGCGGCGCCGCCAACACCCTTCGCACCCCCGCAACCGGCGGCACCGCCCATGGGCGCCCCGCCCGGGGGCGCAGCGGGGCCGCGTCCGGGCCGAGCACCGGCCGGCGCGCCGCCCGCCGGTCCGCCGTACGCCGGGGCACCGACCACCACCCCGCCCTACGGCGTGCCGCTGACACCGACCCCGCCGTACGGCGTGCCGGTGCCGCCTGCCGGGCCCGCCCAGTCGAGACCGCCTGCGCCGCCGCGGCCCCAGACCGCGACCGCCCACGACATGCTGTTCTGCGTGGCAGCCCCGGCGATGGCCGCGTCCGGAATCGACGGGCAGCTCCGCGGGCAGGGGCTCCAGGGCTTCTACCGGTCCGGCATGCGCACCCTGGCACGGATGGAGCTGCGCCTCGGCGGCATCGAGCCGATGCCCCTCCAGGGCGCCCTCACCTCCGCCGCCGAGGCCCGCTTCGTCGGCAGTGTCCGCATCCCCGGCGACCCGGACCCCGACCCGGCACTCACCGTCGAACGCCTGCGCCACGCCGACGGCACGGAGACGGTCACCGTCCGCAACGCGGGCGGCCGCCCGGCCCGCCTGCCGCTGGAGATCACCCTCGGCACCGACCTCGGCCTGCTGGGCGACATCGCGGCCGGCCAGCGCGCCGCCGACCTGCCGAGCCAGGTCCAGTCGTCCGGCCTGCGCTGGTCGGGCGCCGGCCGCAGCGCCACCGTCTCCGCGCGGCCCTCCCCGCACGCCGTACTGGCCGGCGCGGGTGTGCTCCGCTGGGACCTCGAGGTGCAGCCCGGCGCCCGCTGGTCCGTCGAACTGCGCAGCGAACTGGAGAGCGCCCCGGCCGGCAGCCGGCCGCCCACCGGCCGCGGCCAGGGTGTCCCGCTGCCCTGGGCCGAGCCCGAGGTGCGCTGCGACGACGCCCGGGCCGAGCGCCTGGTGCCGAGCTCCCTCGACGCACTGGGCGCCCTGCTCCTCGCCGACGCCGACCGTCCGACCGACCTGTACGCGGCTTCCGGCGCGCCGTGGCGGTTCGGCCTCACCCCGGCCGACGCCCTGTGGGCGGCCCGCTGGACGCTGCCGTTCGGCACCCGCCTCGCGGCCGGCACCCTCCGTGCCCTGGCACGCCGTCAGCACACCGGCCGGCAGCCCGGAGCCACCGGCCCGGCAGGTGCGGCAGGTGCGGCCGGGCAGCTCCCGGACGGGCTCGTCCCCGGCCCGATGCGGCACGGCGGCCCCGAGCTGCCGCCCTCCTGCACCGCCACCGAGGCCACCCTGCTGTTCGTCACCGTGCTGGCCGAGGCCTGGCGTTGGGGCCTGCCGCGGCACGAGGTGATAGAGCTGCTGCCGGCCGTCGAGCGCGCCCTGGCCGCGCTGCGCAGCTCGGTCGCCGAAGGGCCGGACGGGCCCGAGGGGTTCGTCGTCGACCTCAGCCGCCCGCCCGAGGACAGGTCCACCCGCTCGGCCGCGGCCCGCTGCGAGGTGCAGGCGCAGGCCTACCGGGCGGCGCTGCACGGCGCCGAGCTGCTCGCGGCCTTCGCCCGGCCGGGAGCGGCCGAGTGGCGCAGCTGGGCCGCGGCGCTCCGGGAGCGCTTCCGGGAGCAGTTCTGGATCGACGACCTGTCGGGTGGGCGTCCCGCCGCCGCACTGCTCGGCGGCGGGCGGACGGTCCCCGCGGTGGCCTCCTCCTTCGTCCACCTGCTCGACGTCGGCCTCTCCCGGGACGGCGAGCTGCACGAGGGCCTGCTCGACCGGGAGCAGACCCGGCTCCTCGCCCAGCGCCTGACCGCTCCTGAGCTGGACTGCGGCTGGGGCCTGCGGACACTCGGCGGCAAGTCGCCGCGGTTCAATCCGCTCGGCCACCGCAGCGGCGCCGTCCGGGTGCACGAGACGGCGCTGGCCGTGGCCGGCCTCGCCGACAGCGGCCTGGAGCGGGAGGCGGGGCTGCTGCTGGAGGGCCTGCTGGGCGCCGCCGAGCACTTCGACGGCAGACTGCCGGAGATGTACGCGGGGGAGCAGCGGGTGACCGGATGCCCGCCGGTGCCGCACCCGGCTGCGTGCCGGCCCGCGGCCCTGTCGGCGGCGGCCGGGGTCCATCTCGTCCTTTCCATGGCCGGCGTCCGCCCGGACGTGCCGGGCGGACGGGTGGTCGTCCGCCCGGCCTCCAGCACGCCGTTGGGCGAACTCCAGCTGACCGGACTGCGGGTGGCGGAGGAGCCGTTCTCGGTCCGGGTCAGCCGGATCGGCGTGGCCGTCGTGGAGGAGGCTTCGCCGCAGCTGCAGCTCGGCGCGGGCTGACCCGCCCTCCGGGGCGTCACCCCGGGGTGCCCCGCCGAGGGCCTCTCGGGGCACCCGCCCGTGCACAGCACCGACCGGGGCACTCGCGGCACGTCGGCTCCGCCCCGCCCGCTCCGCCCGCCCGGCCGTCCGTTCGGGAGCATCCGGTCGGGCCGGCCTCCCGGTACTCTGTGTTTATCGTCAGAAAGACGACTATGATCGTCGCCATGTCGCGCTATGACCCGTCGGCCTTCCCCCCGTTCGCCGTTACCGTCGACCTGGTGGTACTGACGGTCCGGGACCACGAGCTGTGCGCGCTGCTGGTCCGACGGGGCGAGCCGCCCTTCCAGGGGTACTGGGCCCTGCCCGGCGGCTTCGTGCGCCCGGACGAGGGCCTGGGCGAGGCGGCGTCCCGCGAACTCGCCGAGGAGACCGGGCTGCGCGCGCACTCCGCACCCGGCCAGTCCGCGGCCGGCGTCCACCTGGAGCAACTCGCCACGTACGGACACCCGCAGCGCGACCCGCGCATGCGCGTGGTCAGCGTCGCCCACCTGGTGCTCGCCCCCGACCTGCCGACCCCGCGCCCCGGCGGCGACGCCAGCAGCGCCCGCTGGGCACCCGTCCGCGACCTGCTCGACGACAGGCCTGCCGACGGCGTCCCGCTCGCCTTCGACCACGGCCGGATCCTCGGCGACGGCGTGGAGCGCGCCCGCTCCAAGATCGAGTACTCCTCGCTGGCCACGGCCTTCTGCCCGCCCGAGTTCACCGTCGGCGAGCTGCGCCGGGTCTACGAGGCGGTGTGGGGCGTGGTTCTCGACCCGCGGAACTTCCACCGGAAGGTCACCGGCACCCCGGGCTTCCTGCTGCCGTCCGGCGGAACGACGACCCGCCAGGGCGGGCGCCCCGCCCAGCTCTTCACCGCGGGCGGGGCGACCGTCCTCAACCCGCCGATGCTCCGCCCGGAGGCCTGACCCGCCGCTGCCGCCGGGCCGGCACGCGCCCGCCCGCGGCACGCAGACCCGGCCCCGGACCGGGGGCGGCCGACTGCCCGACGGTCAGTCAACTGTTCCGTTACGTCCCCTGATCGAGTGAGGTAGACGGGCAGCGCTCCCTGTCGGCCGCCGCAATGCCCGGAATCTCCCCCGCCGAGTCCTAGGGTGCTGGCGCGGGCACGCCGGAGCACCACGCTCCGCGGGCCCACGGCCCACCCGGTCGGCCGAGGCATGGGAGCAGCAGGCAGCGATGATCCAGATCACCGGCTTGACCAAGGTCCACCGGCGGGGCGGCCCGCCGGCGCTGCTCGACCTCACCTTCGACACCCGCCCCGGCACGCTCACCGCCCTCCTCGGCGACGAGGGCGCGGGCAAGAGCACGGCCGTCCGGCTGATGGTCGAACTCGAACGCGGCCGCGGTGCCGCCCTCTTCGACGGCCGCACCTACCGCAGGCTCCGCCGCCCGGAGCACACCGTCGGCGTGGTGCTCGAGACCGGCGCGTGGGGCCTCGGCCACCCCGGCCTGCGGGCCGCCGACCACCTGCGGATGCTCGCCGCCGCCATCGGGGCGCCCGCCCGCCGCGCCGACGACCTGCTGGAACAGACCCGCCTCGCCGGGGTCGCCACCCACCGGCTGCGCACCTTTTCCCCCGGGATGAACCGCCGCCTCGCCCTCGCCGCAGCCCTGCTCGGCGAACCCCGGGCCCTCCTGCTGGACGAGCCCACCGCCGGCCTGTCCCCGCGCAGCACCGAGTGGTTCCAGTCCTTCCTGCGCTCCTTCGCAGCCGCCGGCGGCACCGTGCTGCTCACCACCAGGGCCCCGCAGGAGGCGGCCCTGGCCGATCGCGTGATCACCCTCGTCCGCGGCCGGCAGGTCGCCGACCAGGGCGCGGCGGAGTTCCACGGCACCCGTCTCTGCCCCGAAGTGGTCGTCCGCGGCCCGCAGATGGGGCGCCTCGCGGACCTGCTGCTCGCCCAGGGCGCCCGCGTCCGCGCGGACGGCGGCTCGGGCATCGCGGTCGGCGGCGTGGCCCGCGCCGAGATCGGCGAACTCGCCCACCGCCACGGCATCCTGCTCCACGAACTCGCCGACCGGACGACAGGACGGCCGTTGCCCGCCCCGACCCTCCCCGCCGGTTCCGGCCGCTCCGGCCAGACCGTCCGGCTGCGCCGAGCCTCGCTGCCCCAGCCCGCCGTACCCGTGCGCGGCGCCCTGCCGACCAGGGGCGGACCGGTCACGGCGTCGTTCCCCGGCACCGAACCGCCTCCCTCCGGCCGGCCCGTGCCCGTCGCCGGGCCGGCGCCCGCGCCCGCAACGGCGCCCACACCCGCGGAAGCGCCCGCGGATGCGCCCGCGCCCACCCCCGGGCCCGCCCCCCTGCCGCCGGCGACGCCCGGCCCCTTCCCGTCCGACCGCCCGGTGTCCGGGCCCGACCACCACCGCAGCGAGGCACCGTGAAGGCCCTGGCGTACGAGGTCCGCAGGCTCCGCAGCGTGCGGTCGACCTGGCTGACGGCGGCGGTCGTCCTGCTGGCCGGTGCCGCGGTGGCCGCCGTGATGGCCCGGCAGCAGCAGCCGGGCCCGTCCCCGGCCGATGCAGTGCGGGCGGTCACCGCGGTGGTTCCGGTGCTGCCGTTGCCGGTCGCGGCGCTCGGGGCGGGTGTCCTCGGCGCGCTGTCCTACGCGCACGAGGTGAGCCACCCGGGCCTGCCCGCTTCCCGGGTCGCGCTGCCGCGCCGGCTCGGGCTGCTCACCGCCAAGCTGCTGGTGGTCGGCGCGGTGTGCCTCGCGCTGTCCGCGGCGACGGCCCTGCTGAACGGGTCGGTGTTCGCCCTGGCCCTGCCCCCGGGGATCGACGCCCGGGAACTGCTCGATCCCGGTGCGCAGGCCGGGGCAGCGCGGCCGCTGGCGCTGTTCGCAGCCCTGGTGGTGCTGTCCGGCTGGGCGGGCCTGCTCGCCACCTGCCTGGTGCGGAACGCCGCAGCGGGCCTGGCCCTGCTCACCGCCCTGGCCGTCCTGGGGGAACCCCTCGCCGGGCTGCTGCTGCGCAGGACCGGCCCGGACGGGTTCGCCGCGCTGCCGGCCGTCCGGGAGATGCAGGCCCTGCTGCCGTTCGAGAACGCGCTGGAGCGGCTGCGGCTCGGTGACGGGCGGGTGGCCGCCGAGGCCGTGCACCTGCCGGTGCCGGTGCTGCTGGCGGTGGTGCTGGCCCCGCCCGCTCTGGGCCTGCTCGGCGCGGTCGCCGTCCAGTTCCGGCGCCGGGCGCTCTGACAGACCGGAAGGACGGACCGGAAGGGGAGACAGGCCGGAGGGACGGGACAGGCCGGAGGGACGGGACAGCCAGAAGGGGCGCCGACCCCGGCCGCCGTCACCCAGCGTCAACGACAAGTGCTCCGCGTGATGTTCGAGCGGTCGAATTGGGAGGCTCTGCCTGATAAGAAGTCAATGATCCAGCCGCAGACGATCACCCTTTCGTGTGCTTTTCACGAGAATCCTCAAGCCGCGTGGGGCGATCGCCGACAAAGGACGTGTGAGTACCCTTGCGCACCCCGCCATGACCACTGCCCGTTCGGCCGACCCGATGGCCGCCGCCGACCTCAACCGCTTCCCCTACGCCGAACGGCCCGTCCCGCCCGCCCCCCGCTGGGAGGGCGCCGAGTCCGAGCTCGCCCGGGCCGGCCGCAAGACCACCAGCAGCCGCGGCCGCGGCCTGCACGGCCAGCTTGTCCAGCAGCTCGGCCAGATGATCGTCTCCGGCGACCTCGGCGCCGACCGCCCTCTCGTCCCGGAGGAGATCGGCCAGCGCTTCGAGGTCTCCCGCACCGTCGTCCGCGAGTCCCTGCGGGTCCTGGAGGCCAAGGGCCTGGTCAGCGCCCGGCCCAACGTCGGCACCCGGGTCCGCCCGGTCGCCGACTGGAACCTCCTCGACCCCGACATCATCGAGTGGCGAGCCTTCGGCCCGCAGCGCGACGAGCAGCGCCGCGAGCTGTTCGAGCTGCGCTGGGCGATCGAGCCGCTGGCCGCCCGCCTCGCCGCCGGCCACGGCCGTGAGGACGTCCAGCACCGCCTGGTCGAACTGACCGAGATCATGGCCCACACCGCCGCCCAGGGCGACACGGTCGGCTACTCCCGGGCCGACGCCGAACTGCACGGTCTGGTCCTGCAGATGGCGGGGAACCGCATGCTGGAGCACCTCTCCGGCATCGTCTCCTGCGCCCTCCAGGTGTCCGGCGGTCCCAGCTCGACCTGCGAGCGGCCCTCGGACGCGGCGATCAGCCTGCACGCCCGCCTGGTCGACGCCCTCGGCACCGGGGACGGCACCGCGGCGGAGGCGGCGGTCCGGGCGCTGCTCACCGTGCACCCGGACATCGAGCACGCCGTCCCGGCGCCGCGCGAGCACTGATCCGGGCAGGGCGACCACCGTGCGCGAGCGCCGGACCCCACCCGGCGCCGACCCGGTACTCGACGTGAGCACCGACACTCCCGCATCCCGCATCCGGCGCCGTCGGAACCTGACCGGGCCGCCGGCCCCGGCCCGGGCCGTGAGCCCGGGCCGCCGGCCCCGGCGCGAGCCGCGGCACCCGGCGCGAGGAGCGGATCGGACCCCGCCCCGGGCGCCGGCACCGGGCCCCGCCCGGCGCAGGTGCCGCGCCCGTCCGGCCGACCGCCGTTCGGCCCCTGCGCCACGGCCCTTCCGCGGCCCCGCGGCCCGTCCCCCCAAGGCTTCCGGGGGCCGTGCCGGCGGGCAGTGGAGGGGCCCGGAGGCGGTTCCGCCGGTGGTGTGACCCGCGCCACGAACGGGATGCGTAACACTGGAGGGGTGGCAGCGATGTGTACGGAGCGGAAGCAGCTCCGGAATACCACCACCATGTCAGAATGCTGTGTTGGTCTGCGGCGCTGCTGCCGTCCCGCAAACCCAGTCCTCGTCCACCAGTCCGAGCCGGTCGGAGTCGACCCCGCACGTGAGCGTGCGTGATCGTCTCCGGTTCTCTCGTACGGCCGGGTACGGGTTCGAGTCCACTCATCGTCCGAGAGGTTGTTCGTGTCGGCCAGCACATCCCGTTCCCTCCCCCCCGAGATCGCCGAGTCCGCAGCACTGCTCGCGCTCATCGAGCGGGGCAAGGCCCAGGGGCAGATCGCCGGTGACGACGTGCGTCAGGCCTTCGAGGCGGACCAGATCCCGGTCACCAAGTGGAAGAACGTCATGCGCAGCCTCAACCAGGTGCTGATTGAGGAAGGAGTGGACCTCATGGTCAGTGCGGCCGAACCGGCCGGCTCCAAGCGCAAGAGCGTCGCGGCCAAGAGCACCACCAAGCGCACCGCGACCAAGACGGTCACCACCCGTACCCCGGCCGCCCCGACGAAGCCGCCGGTGCGCATCGCACCGGCTGCGACGCCGGCCGCCCCTGTGGCCGCCCCGTCCGTGGTCGCCTCCGTCGCCGCCGAGATCAGCGTGGTCGAGGCCTCCTCCTCCGAGGTCGTCGCGGCCAAGGCGGCGGCCGCCAAGAGGGCCGCGCCCGCGAAGAAGGCCGCCGCGAAGAAGACCGCCGCGCCCGCGAAGAAGACCGCCGCCAAGAAGACCGCCGCCACCAAGAAGGGCGACGAGGAGCTGATCGGCGGCGAGGAGGAGCTGCTCGAGGACGTGGCGCTCCCCGGCGACAAGGCCGCCGAGGGTTCCGACACCCCGGAGGAGGAGTCGGAGGGCTTCGTCCTCTCCGACGACGACGAGGACGACGCGCCGGCCCAGCAGGTCGCCGTCGCCGGTGCCACCGCCGACCCGGTCAAGGACTACCTCAAGCAGATCGGCAAGGTCCCGCTGCTCAACGCCGAGCAGGAGGTCGAGCTCGCCAAGCGCATCGAGGCCGGCCTGTTCGCCGAGGACAAGCTGAGCCAGGCCGACAAGCTCGCCCCCAAGCTCAAGCGCGAGCTGGAGATCATCGCCGAGGACGGCCGCCGCGCCAAGAACCACCTGCTGGAGGCCAACCTCCGCCTGGTGGTCTCGCTGGCCAAGCGCTACACCGGCCGCGGCATGCTCTTCCTGGACCTCATCCAGGAGGGCAACCTCGGTCTGATTCGTGCGGTCGAGAAGTTCGACTACACCAAGGGCTACAAGTTCTCGACCTACGCCACCTGGTGGATCCGCCAGGCGATCACCCGCGCCATGGCCGACCAGGCCCGCACCATCCGTATCCCGGTGCACATGGTCGAGGTCATCAACAAGCTGGCCCGCGTCCAGCGCCAGATGCTCCAGGACCTGGGCCGCGAGCCCACCCCGGAGGAGCTGGCCAAGGAGCTCGACATGACCCCCGAGAAGGTCATCGAGGTCCAGAAGTACGGCCGCGAGCCCATCTCGCTGCACACCCCGCTCGGCGAGGACGGCGACAGCGAGTTCGGTGACCTGATCGAGGACTCCGAGGCGGTCGTCCCGGCCGACGCGGTCTCCTTCACCCTGCTGCAGGAGCAGCTGCACTCGGTGCTCGACACCCTGTCCGAGCGCGAGGCCGGCGTCGTCTCGATGCGCTTCGGCCTGACGGACGGTCAGCCGAAGACGCTGGACGAGATCGGCAAGGTCTACGGGGTGACCCGTGAGCGCATCCGCCAGATCGAGTCCAAGACCATGTCGAAGCTGCGGCACCCGTCGCGTTCGCAGGTCCTGCGCGACTACCTCGACTGATCCCCCGGGGCACCCCCGGAGACCCAGCGAGCCCGAAGGGGCCCGGAGCAGACGCTCCGGGCCCCTTCGGCGTTCCCGCAGCCGCCGCCACAGTCGCTGCTCTTCCGCCGCCCGGCTCCCGCGATCGCTCGTACGGGTGGCGACGCGCCACATGACGACACGTAAGGTAACCGCTCGACTACGCTGTGCCGGTTGTCTGTCGTCGACCACGCTTGGAGACCCAGTGCCTTCCCTGGACGCCTCCGCCTTCCGGCCCCGATTCCCCGCCCCCCGCAGCAGCCCGGGCCCGGCGCCCGCAGTCGTCGGTGCCGGCCGCGGGCGCGCACGGCGGGCGCTGGCCGCGGCGCTGCTGGCCTCGCTGCCGGCCTCGCTGGTCGTGCTCGGCACCGCCGGGCCCGCCCACGCGCAGCGCAGGATCGTCGGCGGATCGGCCTCCTCCACCGCCGACCACCCGTGGATGGTCGCGATCGCCAGCCGCCAGCAGTTCGGCACCACCCGCTCCGGGCAGTTCTGCGGGGGCGTGCTGGTCTCCGCGACCAAGGTGGTCACCGCCGCGCACTGCTTCTACGACGAGCGCACCGGCCGCCGCGCCGACCGGCCCGGCCTGCAGGCCGTGATCGGCCGTGACGATCTGCGCACCCGCGACGGACGGGAGGTGACGGTGCGCAGTGTGTGGATCGACCCCGGGTACGATTTCGGCCGCAACCTGCGGGACGTGGCGGTGCTCACGCTCGCCGAGGCGCAGTCCGGCCGCCCGGTGATCGGCATGGTCGGCCAGGGGGAGGCCGAGCCGTACGCGGCGGGCACCCCGGCGACGGTCTACGGCTGGGGCGACACCCGGGGGAACGGCAGTTACTCGCCGACCCTGCGGTCGGTCGACGTGCCGGTGATCGCCGACGAGGTGTGTTCGCGCGCCTACCCTGCGGGTGGGGACAGCCCGTACGACGCGCGGGTCATGGTCTGCGCCGGCACCGAGCAGGGCGGGCGGGACGCCTGCCAGGGCGACAGCGGCGGGCCGCTGGTGGTCGCCGGCCGGCTGGCGGGGCTGGTGTCCTGGGGGACGGGCTGCGCGGAGGCGGCCCACCCCGGCGTCTACACCCGGGTGGCCGCGGTGAGCGACGATGTGCGCTCCGTGCTCTGACGCTCACCGTCCGACGTGGTGTCAGTCCGTGTGCACCCGCTCACGGATGGCGAGGGTCGGGACGGAAAAAGGCCGGACGGCAGGTCGATCGACCTGCCGTCCGGCCCGTCGGCCCGTGCCGACTTGGCTCGTCGCGCGAGTGCTGCGGTCAGCGCTCGTCGTCGTTGGCCGTGGCGGGCGTCGTGCTCAGACGACCCGTCTCGTCCTGTATCTCCACCGAGATCTTCTTGAGCTCGGGCTCGAACTTCCGGCCATGGTGGGCACAGAAGAGCAGTTCTCCGCCGCTGGCGAGGACGACGCGCAGGTAGGCCTGGGCGCCGCAACGGTCGCAGCGGTCAGCCGCGGTGAGCGGGCTCGCAGGGGTCAGAACAGTAGTCACGTCGCCTCTTCTCTAGCTCGACGAGCTGTCGTACCAGGGTCAACATCCAACCAGGTCGATTTCGTTCCCGCTCGTGGCTTTTCTTCTCTGAGGATTCTGCTGTGTTGATGAGGACGTGCCCCGGGGCCCGGCGGTTCATGCGTGCCGTTTCCCGTGGCGGCCACCCCTCGTCGAACGCCCGATCGAGGCGATGTCCGAGGTCCGCGTAGCATAATCCTCTGCTGGGTTGGAGCATAAGCCCCGTCCCGAGCACCGGTAGCCTGCATCGCAGCAGCTCCGCCGCCTGCGACCGGGTGCCACGGTCCGCCAGGAACCGTGGTGGCAGGAGGAGATGGCGTTCCGGCGCCCCGGTGCCCGGCCAAGGTCGTGTTCGCGCAGCGCGTACAGGCTGCGACGGCCGCCACACTCCGCCGTCTCGCCCTGTGAGAGCGCGTCGGGGGCGAGCGGCGGTCCGAGCAGACGAGTCAGAGAACTTCATTGAGGAGTGCAACGCCGCATGAGTGCCGAATCAGTGCCGTCCGCCCTGCTGGCCAAAGACGACGGTTCCAACTACACCGCTCGGCACCTGCTCGTCCTGGAGGGCCTGGAGGCCGTCCGCAAGCGCCCCGGCATGTACATCGGGTCCACGGACAGTCGCGGCCTGATGCACTGCCTGTGGGAGATCATCGACAACTCCGTCGACGAGGCGCTCGGCGGCTTCTGCGACCGGATCGAGGTCCTCCTGCACCACGACGGCTCGGTGGAGGTCCGCGACAACGGCCGCGGCATCCCCGTCGACGTCGAACCCAAGACCGGTCTGTCCGGCGTCGAGGTCGTCATGACCAAGCTGCACGCCGGCGGCAAGTTCGGCGGCGGCTCCTACGCCGCCTCCGGCGGTCTGCACGGCGTCGGCGCCTCCGTGGTGAACGCCCTCTCCGCCCGCCTGGACGTCGAGGTCGACCGCAGCGGCCACACCCACGCGATCAGCTTCCGCCGCGGCACCCCCGGCATCTTCACCGAGCTCTCCCCGGACGCCCCGTTCGAGGCGGCGAGCGGCCTGGCCAAGAAGGGCAGGGCCCCGCGCGGCCGCACCGGCACCCGCATCCGCTACTGGGCGGACCGGCAGATCTTCCTCAAGGACGCCCGGCTCTCCCTGGAGAGCCTGCACGCCCGCGCCCGGCAGACCGCCTTCCTCGTCCCCGGCCTCACCATCATCGTCCGTGACGAGCGACTGACGGAAAGTGAGGAGGTCGACGAGACGACCTTCCGCTTCGACGGCGGCATCGCCGAGTTCTGCGACTTCCTCGCGCCCGACAAGCCGATCTGCGACGTGGTGCGGCTGCACGGCGAGGGCAACTTCAAGGAGACCGTGCCCGTCCTCGACGAGCTCGGCCACATGACCCCCACCGAGGTCACCCGCCACCTCGGCGTGGACATCGCGCTGCGCTGGGGCGCCGGCTACGACACCACCATGCGCTCCTTCGTGAACATCATCGCCACCCCCAAGGGCGGCACCCACGTCACCGGCTTCGAGCGCTCCCTCGCCAAGACAGTCAACGAGGTGCTGCGCGGCGCCAAGATGCTCCGCGTCGCCGAGGACGACATCACCAAGGACGACGCCCTGGAGGGCCTCACCGCGGTGGTCACCGTCCGGCTCGCCGAGCCGCAGTTCGAGGGCCAGACCAAGGAGGTGCTCGGCACCTCGGCCGCCAACCGCATCGTCGCCACCGTGGTCGCCAAGGAGCTGAAGGCCTTCCTCACCTCCGCCAAGAAGGACGAGAAGGTCCAGGCCCGCGCCGTCCTGGAGAAGGTCGTCGCGGCCGCCCGCACCCGGGTCGCCGCCCGGCAGCACAAGGAGGCGCAGCGCCGCAAGACCGCGCTGGAGACCTCCTCGCTGCCGGCCAAGCTCGCCGACTGCCGCAGCGACGACGTCGACCGCAGCGAACTCTTCATCGTCGAGGGGGACTCGGCGCTCGGCACCGCCAAGCTCGCCCGCAACTCCGAGTTCCAGGCGCTGCTGCCGATCCGCGGCAAGATCCTCAACGTGCAGAAGGCCTCCGTGGCCGACATGCTCAAGAACGCCGAGTGCGCCTCGATCATCCAGGTCATAGGAGCGGGCTCCGGGCGGACCTTCGACATCGACCAGGCCCGCTACGGCCGGGTCATCTTCATGGCCGACGCCGATGTCGACGGCTCGCACATCCGCTGCCTGCTGCTGACCCTCTTCCAGCGCTACATGCGGCCGATGGTCGAGCAGGGCCGGGTGTTCGCCGCGGTGCCGCCGCTGCACCGGATCGAGCTGACCAACCCCAAGCGCGGCCAGGGCAAGTACCACTACACCTACTCGGACGCCGAACTGCGGCGCACCCTGCTGGAGTTCCAGTCGAAGGGGCTGCGCTGGAAGGAGCCGGTGCAGCGCTACAAGGGCCTCGGCGAGATGGACGCGGACCAGCTGGCGGAGACCACCATGGACCCGCGGCACCGCATCCTGCGCCGGATCAACCTCGGCGACCTGGAGGCCGCGGAGAAGACGTTCGACCTGCTGATGGGCAACGACGTCGCCCCGCGCAAGGAGTTCATCGTGGACTCCGCCGCGACCCTGGACCGCTCGCGCATCGACGCCTGAGCACGGCCCCGGCCGGACGGGCCCTCCACCCAGCGGGGTGGAGGGCCCGCGGCGTGTCGCCGAGCAATGGGCCGACCCGGTCGCTGACCGAGCGTCAGAGTGCTTCGAGGAGTGGGCCGTCCGGGCGGAGCGGGGCTCCGTTCGTGGGGCCGCCCTCCCCTCATCAGTTCGAGTGAACGTATCTGCACCGGTTGGCGGCGGCGCCCCGCGGAGCTCCATCCTGGTCGGGTCACTGCGGCCGGAGGGTTCCATTCCGGCGCCGAGTCCGACGCCGCCCGTCCGCGCGCGTCCCCGTTCAGGAGCGTCCCGTGGCGCAGCAGCAGAGCTTCGACTGGTGGGCCGGCCGGGTGCCGGGCCGCCCCGCCGCCCGGCAGGCCCGGGTGCCCGCACCGGCCGCCGCCGCGCCGTCGGCAGCGCCGGAGCAGGTGGCGGAGCCGGAGCAGGCGTCGGAGCAGGTGTCGGAGACCTCCGTGCCGGCCGCGGGCGAGGTGTACCGGGCGGTGCAGTCCAGCGAGGCTTTCGACGCGATCCGCCGCAGCCACCGGGGATTCGTCCTGCCCGCCACCGCGCTCTTCGTCGGCTGGTACCTGCTGTACGTGCTCGCGCAGGCCGCCGCGCCGGCCCTGATGCGCCGCCAGGTCGCCGGCCCGCTGAACGTCGCGTGGCTGCTCGGCCTCGGCCAGTTCGCCTCGACCTTCGTGCTGACCTGGCTGTACGCCCGCAACGCCCGGACCAAGCGCGACCGGGCCGCCCTCGAACTGCGCTGGGACACCCAGGACCGGCTCCGGTGAGCGCGTCCGCCGCCCTCGCCGCCGCCGGCCCGGCCGGCCACCGCGGCCTGGCCGTCGCCCTGTTCGCGGTGATCGTGCTGGTCACCCTGGCGATCACCCTGTGGGCCGGCCGCCGCGGTCGCGCCGCCGAGGACTTCTACGTCGGCGGCCGCGGCTTCAGCCCGCTGCAGAACGGCCTCGCGCTCTCCGGCGACTACCTCTCCGCCGCCTCCTTCCTCGGTGTGACCGGCCTGATCGCGCTGTACGGCTACGACGGGGTGCTCTACAGCATCGGCTTCCTGGTGGCGTGGCTGGTGGTGCTGATGCTCGTCGCCGAACTCGTCCGCAACGCGGGCCGCTACACCCTGGCGGACGTGCCGGCGCTGCGGATGCGCGCCCGCCCGGTGCGGGCCGCGGCGGGCACCGCCAGTCTGGTCGTCTCCCTGCTCTACCTGATCGCCCAGATGGTCGGCGCCGGAAGCCTGGTCGCGCTGCTGCTCGGCACCGGCGACGGCCCGGCCAAGGCCTGGACGATCGTCGCGGTCGGCGCCCTGATGATCGTCTACGTGACGGTCGGCGGCATGCGCGCCACCACCTGGATCCAGATCGTCAAGGCCGTGCTGCTGGTGGCCGGTTCGGTGCTGCTGACGGTGCTGGTGCTGGTCCGCTTCCACGGCGACCTCGGCGCGCTGATGCAGGCCGCGGCCGACCGCAGCGGGGCCGGCCGCGCCTACCTGGAGCCGGGGCTGAAGTACGGCGCCGCCCTCACCAGCCGGCTGGACTTCGTCAGCCTCGGCCTCGCCCTGGTGCTCGGCACCGCCGGGCTGCCGCACATCATCTGCCGCTTCTACACGGTGCCGACGGCCCGCGCCGCCCGCCGCTCGACGATCTGGGCGATCGGCCTGGTCGGCGCCTTCTACCTGATGGCCGTGGTGCTCGGCCTCGGTGCGGCGGCGCTGGTCGGCACCCGGGCGGTGCGCAGCGCCAACCCCGCGGGGAACACCGCCGTGCCGCTGCTCGCGGCCGAGCTCGGCGGCGGTCAGGGCGCCACCCGCGGGGTGGTGCTGTTCGCGCTGATCTCCGCGATCGCCTTCGCCACCATCCTGGCGGTGGTCGCGGGCCTGACCCTGGCCTCCTCCGCCGCCTTCGCGCACGACCTGTACGCCGGGGCCCGGCGGCGCGGCCGGGCCGGGGAGGCCGGGCCGGGGAGGACCGAGCAGGAGGAGGTGGTGGCCGCCCGGGTCTCCGCGGTGGTGATCGGAGCGCTCGCCATTGTGCTCAGCCTGTTCGCCCAGCGGCTGAACGTGGCCTTCCTGGTCGGCCTGGCCTTCGCGGTCGCCGCCTCGGCCAACCTCCCCACCCTGCTGTACAGCCTGTTCTGGCGCCGTTTCACCACCCGCGGCGCGGTCTGGGCGGTCTACGGGGGGCTGCTGCCGGCGGTGCTGCTGGTGGTGTTCTCCCCGGTGGTCTCGGGTGCGCCGACCGCGGTCCTCCCCGGGGTGGACTTCCACTGGTTCCCGCTGGAGAACCCGGGCCTGGTGTCGATCCCGCTGGGTTTCCTGGCCGGCTGGCTGGGTACGGTGACCTCCCGCGAGCCGGCCGACGGGGACCGCTTCGCGGAGATGGAGGTCCGCTCGCTCACCGGCGCCGGGGCGGTGTAGCAGCCCGCCCGTGCGGCAGCCCCGGCGCCGGTGACCGGGCGTCAGATCGTACAGGTGGTGTTCTGCAGGTCCGGACGGTCGGCGGGGCCGCCGGTGGCGCAGACGATCGCGCGGTAGTCGGTGCGGACGGCCGGTGTGGTCAGCGCGAGGTTGCCGGTGCCGACCAGCGAGGACGCGGCCACCGTCTCCCACGGCCTGCCCCAGGCCCGCTGGATGCGGACCTCGACCCGCAGCAGGGCGGGCCGGGTATGGCCGGTCGCGTCCAGGCGCGCCGCGCCCACCACGCCCTCGGTGCTCGGCTGCTGCCAGACGCACGGCCGGACGGTCGCCGTCTGGCACTCCGGCTGGGGCGCAGCCACCGCGGAGCCTGTGGTCACAGCCGTGATCGTTGCCACAGCCGCGGCCAGACCTGCGATACGTGAAATCATGGCACTGTTCTCCTTTGAATCAGAGCCTCGTCGGGTTGCCTGCGCCGACTATGTCATGTCCGTGACAGAATAGCCACCGTGAGTGTGCATCACATGACCGAACGTCAGGCATCCCGACGATTAACCACAGGCCGGTCGACCGCAGTGCGCCGCGCGTGCCGCCGCGGCGGCGGGCCTACCGCCCCGCCAGGCCGTACCGGTGCTCCGGCCGGCCGGTGTCCCCGTACCGCAGGCTCAGCCGCAGCCGCCCGTCCCGCGCCAGCTGCTTCAGGTAGCGCTGCGCGGTCGAGCGCGACAGCCCCGTCCCGTCCGCGACCTCCTGGGCGGACAGCGGCTGCCCGGCCCGCCGCAGCGCGCCCAGCACCAGGTCGGTCGTCGGCGCCGAGTGCCCCTTTGGCAGCGAGGCGGGGGAGGCGGCCGTCCGCAGGGCGGCGAACATCCGGTCGACCTCGTCCTGGCCGGCCTCCCGGGCACCCGCCCCGGCGAGCGCGTGCCGCAGTTCGGCGTAGCCGGTGAGCTTCTCCCGCAGCCCGGCGAAGGTGAACGGCTTGACCAGGTACTGCAGCGCGCCGTGCTGCATCGCCGCGTGCACCGTGGAGACGTCCCGGGCGGCGGTGACCATCATGACGTCGCAGCCGATGCCGCCCTCGCGCAGCCGCCGCACCAGGGCGAGACCGGTCTCGTCGGGCAGGTGGTGGTCGAGCAGCACCAGGTCGACGGGGGAGCGCTCCAGCGAGGCGAGGGCCTCCGCGGCGCTGTGCGCCCGGCCGGTGACCCGGAAGCCGGGCACCTTGGCGACGTACGCCGCGTGCACCTCGGCGACCCGGAAGTCGTCGTCCACCACCAGTACGTCGATCATGCCGCCTCCGCCGGGTGCAGGGCCTCGGGCAGTTCCACCGTGAACCGGGCGCCGCCGAGCGGGCCGGTGCCGACCGCGAGCCGGCCGCCGGAGCGCTCCGCCACCCGCCGGACCAGCGCGAGGCCGAGGCCCCTCGGCCGGTGCGCGGGGGCGTCCTTGCTGGTCCAGCCCTCCTCGAAGACCAGCGCCCGCAGCTCCTCGGGCACGCCGGGGCCGCTGTCCGCGACCTCGACGAGCAGGGTCGCACCGACCGGGCGCAGCCGGACCTCGACCGCGCCGGGGCCGGCGCCGACCGCGTCCAGGGCGTTGTCGACCAGGTTGCCGACCACGGTGACCAGGGCGCGCGAGTCCACCGCGGCGTCCGGCAGATGGCTGTCGGCGGTGACGGCGAGGGTGATCCCGCGCTCGGCGGCGACCGCGGCCTTGCCCGCCAGCACTGCGCCGACGTGCGGGTCCTGCACCTGCTCGCCGATCCGGGCGGACAGTGCGGCGTGCGAACCGGACTCCTCGGAGATGAACGCCGCCGCCTGCTCGTGCCGGCCGAGCTCCAGCAGGCCGAGCAGGGTGTGCATCCGGTTCGCGTGCTCGTGGTCCTGCGCCCGCAGTGCCTCGGTGAGGCTCCGGGTGTTGTCCAGCTCCCGGACGAGCGACTCCAGTTCGGTGCGGTCGCGGAGCGTGGTGACGGCTCCGCCGTCCGCGGTGGCCATCCGGTTGACGACCAGCACCCGGTCGTCGCGGACGGCGGGCAGGTCGGTGCCGGTGATCCGGCCGGTCAGCACGTCCGCCAGCCGGCCCGGCGGCAGCAGCGAGTCCACCGTCCGGCCGGTGCAGTCCTCCGGCAGGGCGAGCAGTCGCAGCGCCTCGTCGTTGGCCAGCCTGATCCGGCCCGCACCGTCGAGCGCCACCATGCCCTCGCGGATGCCGTGCAGCATCGCCTCCCGCTCCACCAGCAGCGCGGAGATGTCCGCGACCGCGATGTTGTGGGTGCGGCGCTTCAGCCGGCGGGCCAGCAGCAGCGTCGCGGCCAGGCCCGCGGCCAGGCCGGTGCCCGCGCACAGCAGGATGCCGTTCGCCATCGACAGCATCCGGCGGCGGATCGACACGTCGCTGATCCCCACCGACACCTCGCCGACGATCCGCCCGTCCGCGAGCCGCAGCGGCACCTTGCCGCGGGCGGTCCGTCCCAGCGTGCCGTCCTGGATCGCGGTGACGCTCTCGCCGCGCAGCGCCGGCTGCGGGTCGGTGGAGACCCGCAGCCCGATCCGGGACGGGTCGGTGTGCGAGAGCCGGATGCCGTCCGAGTCGGTGATCACCACGAAGCTCGCGTCGGTTGCCAGCCGGATCTGTTCGGCGTTCCGCTGCGCGGTCGCCGAGTCCCGGACGGCCGCGGCCCGGGCGAGCGACTCGTCGGCGGCCGTCACCTGCGCGATCGACAGGGCCCGCTGCATCGCGTCCCGGTCCAGCTCCCGGCTGACCGGGGCGAGGAACAGGCCCGCCGTCACCGCGGTGACGCCGACGGTCACCACCGTCTGGCTGAGCAGCAGCTGGGCGAAGACCCGGCGCGGCCAGTGCAGTCGCCTCATCGCGGCCCTCCTTCGGTGCTCAGCGGGGGCGGGGTGGACGGTCACCCTACGTTTCGCCCGTGTTTCGTGCCAGCCCCGCCCAGCCGTTGTAGCGGAAGCAAAAGGAGCAGAACACCCCTCAACGCGGCAAAGCCGCGATAAGCCCGCAAGCCTCCCGTCGCGGCGGGTGCCGCTCGTAGCGTCCCGGACCACAGCACCGAGCCGGCGACGACGCCGGCCGAGGAGGTAGGTGGTTCACGTGAGCCTGCACAAGGCCGGCGCCGTCCCGGCGATCGAGCTGACCGGGGCGACCAAACGCTTCCGGACGCCGTCCGGCACCCTGCACACCGCCGTCCGGGACCTCGACCTGACCGTCGCCCCCGGCGAGTTCGTCGCCGTCGTCGGCCCCACCGGCTGCGGCAAGTCCACCACGCTGACCCTGGTCAGCGGCCTGGAGGAGCCCACCGAGGGCGAGGTGAAGGTCTACGGCGAGAGCGTCGACGGGATCAACCCGAACGTCGGCTTCGTCTTCCAGCAGGACGCCGTCTTCCCGTGGCGCACCGTGCTGTCCAACGTCACCGCCGGGCCGCGCTTCCGCGGCGTGCCCGCCGACGAGGCCCGCGAGAAGGCCCGCGACTGGCTGGCCAGGGTCGGCCTCGCGGCCTTCGAGGACCGCTACCCGCACCAGCTGTCCGGCGGCATGCGCAAGCGCGTCGCGCTCGCCCAGACCTTCGTCAACGACCCGAAGATCCTGCTGATGGACGAGCCGTTCTCCGCGCTCGACGTGCAGACCCGGGCCCTGATGTCCGACCAGTTGCTCGAGCTGTGGGCCGGCACCGGCTCCTCCGTCGTCTTCGTCACCCACGACCTCGACGAGGCGATCGCCCTCGCCGACCGGGTCGTGGTGATGACCGCGGGGCCGGCCACCGTCAAGGAGGTCTTCACCGTCGACCTGCCCCGGCCGCGCACCGTCGAGGCCGTCCGCCTGGAGCCCCGCTTCGTCGAGCTGTACCGCGAGATCTGGGCCTCCCTCGGCGAGGAAGTCCGCATCACCCGTGAGAGAGGAGCGGGTCGTGCCGCTTGAGACCGCCCCCGCCGCCGCCCCTGCGGCCGCCCCCGCCGCCACCCGCAGCGAGGTCCGCGAGAGGGCCGCCCGCAACCGCCGCAACGGCGTGTTCGCCGCCCGCGCCGGAGTCCTCGTCGCCTTCCTCGGCCTGTGGGAGGTCTGCGCCCGCACCGGCGTGATCGACCCGTTCAACTTCTCCCAGCCGTCGAAGATCTGGGCGCAGATCTGGCAGTGGATCACCCACGGCACCGCCCAGGGCTCCCTCGGCGAGCAGATCGGCTACACCCTGTACGAGGCGCTCAGCGGCTGGGTGGTCGGCGTGGTCGCCGGCGTCCTGCTCGGCATCGCCCTCGGCCGGATCCGCTTCCTCGCCGACGTGTTCGGGCCCTACATCAAGGTCCTCAACGCGATCCCGCGCATCGTCCTGGCGCCGATCTTCCTCATCTGGTTCGGCCTCGGCCCGGCGTCCAAGGTCGCCTCCGCGGTCGTCCTGGTGTTCTTCCCGGTGTTCTTCAACGCCTTCCAGGGAGCCCGCGAGGTCGACCGCAACCTCGTCGCCAACGCCCGCATCCTCGGCGCCGACAACCGCAAGGTCACCCTCCAGGTCGTCATCCCCGCCGCCACCACGTGGATCTTCACCAGCCTCCACGTCAGCTTCGGCTTCGCCCTGATCGGCGCCATCGTCGGCGAGTACATCGGCGCCACCAAGGGCCTCGGCCTGATGGTCGCCGCCGCCCAGGGCACCTTCAACGCCGCCGGCGTCTACGCCGCGATGACCATCCTCGCCGTCGTCGCCCTGTTCACCGAGGGCCTGCTCACCTTCGCCGAGAAGCGGCTCTTCCGCTGGAAGCCCGCCGACTCCGGCGACGGTCGCTGACCTCGCCCCCACCCCGCAGACCCTCCGCAGAACCCACCCCCGCGCACCCAGGAAGGCCCCCACCCATGCGCAGAACCGCCGCCGCCGCCGCCCTCGCCGCCGCCCTCCTCCTGCCGCTGGCCGCCTGCGCCAACGACGCCGCCTCCACCTCGCACAGCGGGGCCGCCCCCGCGGGCCCCACCGTCGAAGGCCCCAAGGTCAAGATCATGGTCGGCGGCCTCGACAAGGTCATCTACATGCCCGCCATGCTCACCCAGCGCCTCGGCTACTTCGCCGAGGCCGGCGTCAACGTCGAGCTGATGAGCGAGCCCGCCGGCGTCAACGCCACCACCGCCCTCCTCGCCGGCGACGTCCAGGGGGCCGTCGGCTTCTACGACCACACCATCGACCTGCAGGCCAAGGGCAAGAGCGTCGAATCCGTCGTCCAGTTCTCCCAGGCCCCCGGCGAGGTCGAGGTCGTCTCCGCCAAGCAGGCCGCCGCCATCAAGAGCGGCGCCGACTTCAAGGGCCGCAAGCTCGGCGTCACCAGCATCGGCTCCTCCACCGACTTCCTCACCAAGTACCTCGCCGTCAAGAACGGCGTCGACACCAGCCAGTTCAGCCCCATCGCCGTCGGCGCCGGCCAGACCTTCATCGCCGCCATGCAGCAGGGCTCCATCGACGCCGGCATGACCACCGACCCCACCGTCGCCAACATCCTCGCCAAGAACATCGGCACCGTCCTCTACGACATGCGCACCCCCGAAGGCTCCAAGGCGGCCCTCGGCGGCCTCTACCCCTCGTCCTCGCTGTACATGAACACCGCCTGGGTCAACAGCAACAAGGACACCGTGCAGAAGCTCGCCAACGCCTTCGTCAAGACCCTCAAGTGGATGAACACCCACACCCCCGAGGAGATCGCCGCGAAGATGCCCGCCGACTACGCCCAGGGCGGCGCCGAGCAGTACGCGGCCGCCATCAAGGCCACCCTCCCCATGTTCACCACCGACGGCGTCATGCCCGCCGACGGCCCCAAGACCGTCCTCGCCGTCCTCGGCGCCTTCCACCCCGACGTCAAGGGCAAGGAGGCGAGCATCGACCTCGCCAAGACCTACACCACCGAGTTCGTCACCAAGGCCGCAACCGGCTGAGCACCCCGGACCTGTGACGGCCCCGCGCACCCCCGGACAGCGGGCGCAGGGCCGTCACAGCCGTTCCACCGGCCCCGCCACCATCCGCGACGGCCGGCCCGCCGCCTTCCCGCAGCTCTCCGGACGCGGCGGCTCACCCGCCTCCTCCACCACCGGCACCCGCCAGCGGCGCCCGTCCACGTGCCGCACCTCCACCGACCAGCCGCCGTCCACCGCCGTCTGGTGCACCGTCAGCGCCTCCGCCGACGACTCGCCCACCGCCAGCCGCACCGCATGCTCCGCCGCCTGACCCGGACGCTCCCAGCACGACCGGCCCCGCGAGAACTCCGGCACCGTGTGCCCCGCCGCCGTCGACGCCAGCACCTCCTTCGCCGCCGCCCCCGACAGCCGCCCGTACGCATAACCGAACGGCAGCACCAGCATCGTCGGGGAGAACCGGTGACCCCCCAGATGGGTCACCTCCCACACCTCGCCCAGCCCCGACACCGCCAACTCCGCCGCCAACGGCCGCCCCAGCAGCGCACAGCACCGGTCCCGACGGCCGTTCGTACACACCAGCGCGATCGGGCCGCCGCCGTGCTCCACCCCCACACCGCCGTGCACCCCCGCACCCAGCGCCGCGAAATCCAGCCCCAGCAGCTCCGCCGGGTCCGCCACCGACCAGCGCCGCACCCACGAACGCCCCGGCACCGTGTGCGCCACGATCACCCCGTGCCGCGCGACCTCCCGCGCATCCGCATGCCGCCCCGGTGTACGCACCAGCGCCACCCGCACGCCCGAGCCGGCCGACGCCGCCTCCAGCGCACGCCCCACCTCGGCATCCAGATGGCTCTCCACCAGCGCCTTCGCACCCCACGGCCCCGCCTGCTCCACCAGCAGCCAGGTCGAGGCCGTCGCCGCAGTCGCAGCGAGCGGCTCGGACAGTTCCAGCGACAGCGTCGCGCAGGTGCTCACCCAGGCAAGCCTACCCTCGCCACCCCCGCCCGCCACGGCGGCGAAACCCCGCCCCAACAGCGCGGGGGCGCTGCACCGGCAGCGCCCCCGACACCTCACAACCGGCCGCTACGCCCGGCCGCCGACCGCCGACACCTGCGCCGACACCGGCGAACCCGAACCGTCCCGGCGCGGATCGCGCTCCGGCAGCTCCACCGGCGAACCGTTCGCCGCCGCAGCCAGGGCCGGCGCCGCACCCGCCCACGCGAAGGCCAGCACATCCTCACCGCGCAGGAACCGCTGGCAGCGCACACCACCCGTCGCCCGGCCCTTGCGCGGATACACCTCGAACGGCGTCACCTTCCACGTCGTGTGCTCACCCCCCGCAAGCGTCCCCGACGCCGACGCCACCGACAGCACCACCGCGTCCACCGCAGGATCCACCGCCGTGAACGACAGCACCCGGTGCCCGTCCGCCAGCTTGATGCCCGCCATACCGCCCGCCGGGCGGCCCTGCGGACGCACCTGGCCCGCCGGGTACCGCAGCAACTGCGCATCCGAGGTGATGAAGACCAGATCCTCCTCGCCGGTGCTCAACTCCACCGCACCGACCACCTCGTCGCCCTCCTTCAGGGCGATCACCTCGAACTCGTCCTTGTTCGCAGGCCACTCCGGCACCACGCGCTTCACCACGCCCTGCACCGTGCCCAGCGCCAGACCCGGCGACGACTCGTCCAGCGTCGTCAACGCCAACGCCCGCTCCCCGGCCTCCAGCCGCAGGAACTCCGACACCGCGGCACCGCCCGCGAGCGACGCCGCACCGCCCGGCGGCAACTGCGGCAGATCGATCACCGGCAGCCGCAGCACCCGGCCCGCCGACGTCACCAGACCCACGTCCGCCCGCGCCGTCGCCGCAACCGCCGACATCACCACGTCGTGCTTCGCCCGCTGCTCCGACACCGCCTCCGACCCACCGTCGGCCGTCCGGGCCAGCAGGCCCGTCGACGACAGCAGCACCCGGCACGGATCGTCCGCCACCTCCAGCGGCACCGACAGCGCCGCACTCGGCACCGCCCCCGCCTCCAGCAGCACCGTCCGCCGCGCCGTGCCGAACTGCTTCGACACCGCGCCCAGCTCCGACGACACCACACTGCGCAGCCGCGAGTCCGACTCCAGGATCTCCGTCAGCTCCGCGATCTCCGCGTTCAGCCGCTGCTGCTCGTCCTCCAGCTCCACCCGGTCGAACCGGGTCAGCCGCCGCAGCGGAGTGTCCAGGATGTACGCCGTCTGCACCTCCGACAGCGAGAAGCGCTCGATCAGCCGCTCCTTCGCCTGCGCCGCATTGTCGCTCGACCGGATGAGCGCAATCACCTCGTCGATGTCGACCAGCGCCACCAGCAGGCCCTCGACCAGGTGCAGCCGCTCCTGGCGCTTGCGCCGCCGGAAGTCGCTCCGCCGCCGAACCACCTCGAACCGGTGGTCGACGTAGACCTCCAGCAGCTCCTTCAGACCCAGCGTCAGCGGCTGACCGTCCACCAGCGCCACGTTGTTGATGCCGAAGGTCTCCTCCATCGGCGTCAGCTTGAACAGCTGCTCCAGCAGCGCCTCCGGCACGAACCCGTTCTTCACCTCGATCACCAGGCGAAGACCGTTCTCACGGTCCGTCAGGTCCTTGACGTCTGCGATGCCCTGCAGCTTCTTCGCGTTGACCAGGTCCTTGATCTTCGCGATCACCTTCTCCGGCCCCACGCTGTACGGCAGCTCGGTGACCACGATCCCCTTGCGCCGCGCCGACACGTTCTCGATCGACGTCGTCGCCCGGATCTTGAACGTGCCCCGGCCCTTCTCGTACGCGTCCCGCACGCCCGACAGGCCGACGATCCGGCCGCCCGTCGGCAGATCCGGACCCGGCACGAAACGCATCAGCGTCTCGAGATCCGCATTCGGGTGCTTGATCAGGTGCCGCGCCGCCGCCACGACCTCCGCCAGATTGTGCGGGGGCATGTTCGTCGCCATACCCACCGCAATGCCCGACGCGCCGTTCACCAGCAGGTTCGGGAACGCCGACGGCAGCACCATCGGCTCGGCCTCGCTGCCGTCGTAGTTCGGACCGAAGTCGACCGTCTCCTCGTGGATCGACTCCACCATCGCCATCGACGCCGCCGTCAGCCGCGACTCCGTGTACCGCATCGCCGCCGGCGGGTCGTCGTTCCCGAGCGACCCGAAGTTCCCGTGCCCGTCGATCAGCGGCAACCGCATCGAGAACGGCTGCGCCATGCGCACCACGGAGTCGTAGATCGACGCATCACCGTGCGGATGCAGCCGGCCCATCACCTCGCCCACCAGGCGCGCGCACTTCACGTGCCCGCGCTCCGGCCGCAGGCCCATCTCGTTGGCCTGGTACAGGATGCGCCGGTGCACCGGCTTCAGACCGTCCCGGGCATCCGGCAGCGCCCGCGAGTAGATCACCGAATACGCGTACTCGAGGAACGAGCCCTGCATCTCGTCCACCACATCGACATCGAGAATCCGCTCCTCGAAATCACCGGGCGGCGGAGTGGGCGAACTGCGGCGGGCCATCGCGGCGGGGCTCCTTGCGTGTCGGACTGGCGGCTGACCGGCGGCCTCCGACCGGAAACCGCCGCGTCGAACCCTACGGGGGCACGGCGCCCCCCATTGTGGACCCTCCCACCCACAGCCATGCCCACCCCCGCCGCACCCCGGCCCCGGCACCCCACCGCAGCCACCGCCCCGGCACCCCGCCGCGTCCGCCCCTGGCGAACGCCCCACGTGCGCGGACACATCCCGGGCCCCCGCGCGTTGCACCACAATGGGGACACGCACACAGCCCCCGACCTGCACAACCACCAGGGAAGGACCCACAGCGCATGGCCCAGCCGGCCCCCGCCTCCCACCGAGGCCTCGCCATCACCGAACACCGCCTGGCCAACGGCCTGCGCGTGGTGCTCTCCGAGGACCACCTCACCCCGGTCACCGCCGTCTGCCTCTGGTACGACGTCGGCTCCCGCCACGAGGTCAAGGGCCGCACCGGCCTCGCCCACCTCTTCGAACACCTGATGTTCCAGGGCAGCCGCAACGTCTCCAACAACGGCCACTTCGAACTCGTCCAGGGCGCGGGCGGCTCGCTCAACGGCACCACCAGCTTCGAGCGCACCAACTACTTCGAGACCATGCCCGCCCACCAGCTCGAACTCGCCCTCTGGCTCGAGGCCGACCGGATGGGCTCCCTCCTCGACGCGCTCGACGACACCTCCATGGAGAACCAGCGCGACGTCGTCAAGAACGAGCGCCGCCAGCGCTACGACAACGTCCCCTACGGCACCGCCTTCGAGAAGCTCACCGCCCTCAGCTTCCCCGACGGCCACCCCTACCACCACACCCCCATCGGCTCCATGGCCGACCTCGACGCCGCCACCCTCGAAGACGCCCGCGCCTTCTTCCGCACCTACTACGCCCCCAACAACGCCGTCCTCGCCATCGTCGGCGACCTCGACCCCGAACAGACCATCGCCTGGGTCGAGAAGTACTTCGGCACCATCCCCGCCCACAACGGCAAGCAGCCCCCGCGCGACGGCACCCTCCCCGACACCATCGGCCGCGAACTGCGCGAACTCGTCGAGGAGGACGTCCCCAGCCGCGCCCTCATGGCCGCCTACCGCCTCCCGCACGACGGCACCCGCGAGGCCGACGCCGCCGACCTCGCCCTCACCATCCTCGGCAGCGGCGAATCCAGCCGCCTCTACAACCGGCTCGTCCGCCGCGACCGCACCGCCGTCACCGCCGGCTTCGGCCTGCTGCGCCTCGCCGGCGCCCCCAGCCTCGGCTGGCTCGACGTCAAGACCAGCGGCGACGCCACCCTCGACGCCATCGACACCGCCGTCGACGAGGAGCTCGCCCGCTTCGCCGCCGAAGGCCCCACCCCCGAAGAACTCGAACGGGCCCAGGCCCAGATCGAGCGCGAATGGCTCGACCGCCTCACCACCGTCGCCGGCCGCGCCGACGAACTCTGCCGCTACGCCGTCCTCTTCGGGGACCCCAAGCTCGTCAACGAGGCCCTCCCCAAGGTCCTCGACATCACCGCCGAAGAAGTCCGCGCCGTCGCCGCCGCCCGCCTCCACCCCGAGAACCGGGCCGTCCTCGCCTACGAGCCCACCACCACCGGCCCCGACGCCGACGACACCACCGAGCAGGAGACGGCCGCGTGACCACCCCGATGACCTTCCACCCCCAGCCCACCGCCGGCACCGCCACCCCCTGGGCGTTCCCGGCACCCCAGCGGCTCACCCTCGGCAACGGCATCACCGTCCTGCACTGCCACCGCCCCGGCCAGCAGCTCGTCGCCGTCGACCTCGTCCTCGACGCCCCCCTCGCCGCCGAACCCACCGGCCTCGACGGCGTCGCCAACATCCTCGCCCGCGCCCTCAACGAAGGCACCGAGCACCACACCGCCGAGGAGTTCGCCGCCGAGCTCGAACGCGCCGGCGCCACCCTCGACGCCCACGCCGACCACCCCGCCATCCGCGTCAGCCTCGAAGTCCCCGCCTCCCGGCTCGAACGCGGCCTCACCCTCCTCGCCGACGCCCTCCGCGCCCCCGCCCTCCCCGAGGACGAGATCGAACGCCTCGTCGCCAACCGCCTCGACGAGATCACCCACGAACTCGCCAACCCCGCCCGGCGTGCCGCCAAGGCCCTCTACGCCACCCTCTTCGACGCCACCGACCGGCTCTCCCGCCCCCGCAGCGGCACCACGGACACCGTCCGCACCATCGACCGCACCGCGGTCGACGCCTTCTACCGGGCCCACGTCCGCCCCTCCACCACCACCGCCGTCGTCGTCGGCGACCTCACCGGCGCCGACCTCCCCGCCCTCCTCGAGAGCACCCTCGGCACCTGGACCGCCGAAACCGCCGAGACCGCCGCCCACGCCCCCGTCACCGCCGACGACAAGGGCCGCGTGATCATCGTCGACCGGCCCGGCTCCGTCCAGACCCAGCTCCTCATCGGCCGCATCGGCCCCGACCGCCACGACCCCACCTGGGCCGCCCAGATCCTCGGCACCTACTGCCTCGGCGGCACCCTCACCTCCCGCCTCGACCGCGTCCTGCGCGAGGAGAAGGGCTACACCTACGGCGTCCGCGCCTTCGCCCAGCCGCTGCGCTCCGCCGCCGACGGCACCGGCCGCGCCCTGCTCGCGATCAGCGGCTCCGTCGACACCGCCTCCACCGCCCCGGCCCTCGCCGACACCTGGACCATCCTGCGCACCCTCGCCGCCGAGGGCCTCACCGACGCCGAGCGCGACGAGGCCGTGCAGTTCCTGGTCGGCGTCGCCCCGCTCAAGTACGAGACGGCCGGCTCGGTCGCCGCCACCCTCGCCGACCAGGTCGAGCAGAACCTGCCCGACGACTACCAGGCCGAGGTCTACCGCCAGCTCGCCGAGCTCGGCACCGAGGCCGCCACCGAGGCCGTCGTCGCCGCCTTCCCGCCGGACCGCCTGGTCACCGTGCTCGTCGGCGACGCCGCCGTCATCGGCGACGCCGTCCGCGACCTCGGCATCGGAGAGGTCACCGTCGTCGCCAACTGACGTACGGCACCCGGGGCCCGGCGGAGCATCAGCTCCGCCGGGCCCTCGCGTTTATTGCATTGCGCCGCAGTCGGCCCGCGTGGGTAGATACTCCCGCTGCCGCACACCGCGGCCGCACCGGACACAGCACGAGAGGAGGCGGTCACCATGCGGGTCGAGCGAGGCAATCGACGCTCCCCACGACCGTCCTCCGGCTGTTCCGCCGCCTGAGCGCGGTCCACACAGACTTCCCCGAGCCGCACCGGGACCAGTTGCGCGGCACCCCCCTACGCTGGAAACAAGCGACCTGTGGAGGTCGAATCACCATGTCGTACACCGAGGTACCCGGCGTCCGCGTGCCCATCCGGATGTGGACCGACCCGGCCACCGTCGAGGGCCAGGCCATGCAGCAGCTGCGCAACATCAGCTCGCTCCCGTGGCTGCACGGCCTCGCCGTCATGCCGGACGTCCACCTGGGCAAGGGCGCGACCGTCGGCTCCGTGATCGCCATGAAGGGCGCCGTCTGCCCGGCCGCGGTCGGCGTGGACATCGGCTGCGGAATGACCGCGGTCAAGACCTCGCTCACCGCGAAGGACCTGCCGGACGACCTGTCCCGGCTCCGCTCCAAGATCGAGCAGGCCATCCCGGTCGGCCGCGGCCTGCACACCGACCCGGTCGACCCGGGCAAGCTGCACGGGCTGGCCACCGGCGGCTGGGACCGCTTCTGGGACGGCTTCGACGGCATCGCGCCCGAGGTCCTCTGGAAGCGCGAGCGGGCTGCCCAGCAGATGGGGTCGCTCGGTGGCGGTAATCACTTCATCGAACTGTGCGTTGATGCGACCGATGCGGTCTGGCTGATGCTGCACTCCGGATCGCGCAACATCGGCAAGGAGCTCGCCGAGCACCACATGGGCGTCGCCCGGTCGCTGCCCCACAACCAGGGCCTGATCGACCGCGACCTCGCGGTGTTCATCTCGGACACCCCGCAGATGAACGCCTACCGCCAGGACCTGTTCTGGGCGCAGGACTACGCGAAGCGCAACCGCGCGATCATGATGGCGCTGTTCCAGGACGTCGTCCGGCGGGAGTTCCCGAAGGCGAACGTGGCTTTCGACCAGATGATCAGCTGCCACCACAACTACGTGGCGGAGGAGCGGTACGACGGCGTCGACCTGCTGGTCACCCGCAAGGGTGCGATCCGGGCCGGCTCCGGCGACTACGGGATCATCCCGGGCTCGATGGGCACCGGTTCGTACATCGTCCGCGGTCTCGGCAACGACGCCGCTTTCAACTCGGCCTCGCACGGCGCCGGCCGCAAGATGAGCCGCACCGCCGCCAAGAAGCGGTTCACCACGCACGACCTGGTCGAGCAGACCAAGGGCGTGGAGTGCCGCAAGGACGCGGGCGTCGTCGACGAGATCCCGGGCGCGTACAAGTCCATCGAGAAGGTGATGGACCAGCAGCGCGACCTGGTCGAGGTGGTCGCCCACCTCAAGCAGGTCGTCTGCGTGAAGGGTTGAGATCGGGCCGGGGCGCGCGGGAAGCGCACCCCGGCTCTTTTCGGTCCACCGGCCTCCGGTGCCGCATCGAGCCCGGGCGGGGCGGTGCGGGCGGGCGGGGACACAATGGCCGCGTGGACTACCAGGGACTTCTGCGGGAATCGATGGAGGCCGCCCTCGGGGCGCCGGCGCGCGGGCGGGCGGCGGACTACATTCCGGCGCTGGCGCAGGCCGATCCGGAGGCGTTCGGGATGGCGATCGCGACGGTGGACGGCGGTGTGTTCGGGGTGGGCTCCTGGGAGGAGCCGTTCTCGATCCAGTCGGTCTCGAAGCTGTTCACGCTGGCGCTCGCCCTGGCGGAGGGCGGCGAGGCGCTGTGGCGCGGGGTGGGTCGGGAGCCGTCCGGGAATCCGTTCAACTCGCTGGTGCAGCTGGAGACCGAGCACGGGATTCCGCGCAATCCGTTCATCAACGCCGGCGCGCTGGTGGTGACGGACCGTCTGCTGGAGCTGACGGGCGACGCGGTGGGGGCGGTGCGGGAGTTCCTGCGGCAGGAGTCCGGGAACGGGTCGGTGGCCACGGACGACGCGGTGGCGGCCTCCGAGGCGCGGCACGGCCACCGGAACGCGGCGATGGCGCACTTCATGGCGAGCTACGGGAATCTGCGCAACCCGGTGGACAGCGTGCTGGCGCACTACTACGCGCACTGTGCGATCTCGGCGAGCTGCCGGGACCTGGCGCTGGCGGGGTTGTTCCTGGCGCGGCACGGGGTGCGGGTGGACGGCTCCCGGCTGCTCACCCGGAGCGAGGCGAAGCGGATCAATGCGGTGCTGCTGACCTGCGGCACGTACGACGCGGCGGGGGAGTTCGCGTACCGGGTGGGCCTGCCGGGCAAGAGCGGCGTCGGCGGGGGCGTGCTGGCGGTGCTGCCGGGGCGGGGCGCGGTGTGCGTGTGGAGCCCGGGCCTGGACGCGGCGGGGAACTCGGTGCTGGGGGTCGCGGCGCTGGACGCGCTGACCACCGCGACCGGCTGGTCGGTCTTCTAGCCGAACCGCAGACGGACGAAGGGGTGCACCCGGCGGGAACGCCGTGGTGCACCCCTTCGTCGTGGGCCCGCGGTCAGGCGGCGGGGAGCTCGTCGAGGCCTTCCTGGACGAGCTTGGCGAGGCGGTCGAGGGCCTGGTCGGCGCCGTCGGCGTCGGAGGCCAGGATCACGGCGTCGCCGCCCGCGGCGCCGAGGGCGAGGAGGCCGAGCATCGAGCCGGCGTTCACGGGGGCGCCGCCGTCCTTGGCGATGGTGACGGGCACGCCCGTGGAGGTGACGGCGCGGACGAAGATGGAGGCGGGACGGGCGTGGAGGCCTTCGGCCCAGCCGACGGTGACGCGGCGCTCTGCCATGGGACGTGCCTTTCGGTGGTGCTGGGTGGAGCCAGTTGTCTAGACCAGTGTCGCACGTCCGCCGCACGTCCGGAACGGTGCGCCACCGGGCACCCCCACCTTCGCCCCGCCGGTGCCGTACCCGCCGTGCGGCTCGCCGCGGCCCGCCCCGGATAACCTGGCGGTTGTGGACGAATCCGGGACGGCACCCCGCACCGACCAGGCCGACGAGACCGGCTACCCGCAGCACTGGGAGGCCGACGTCCTGCTGCGCGACGGCGGCGCGGCCCGGATCAGGCCGATCACGCCGGCCGACGCCGAGCGGCTGGTCGAGTTCTACGACCAGGTCTCCGACCAGTCGAAGTACTTCCGCTTCTTCGCCCCGTACCCTCGGCTGTCCGACAAGGACGTCCGCCGGTTCACCCACCACGACTACGTGAACCGGGTCGGCCTGGCCGCGGTGGTGCGGGACGGCATCATCGCCACCGTCCGCTACGACCGGATCGACAAGGACGGCCGCCCCTCGACCACCGGGACGGACGCCGAGGTGGCCTTCCTGGTGCAGGACGCCCACCAGGGCCGCGGGGTCGCCTCGGCGCTGCTGGAGCACATCGCGGCGGTCGCCCAGGAGCGCGGCATCCGCCGGTTCACCGCGGAGGTGCTCCCGGAGAACCGCAAGATGGTGAAGGTCTTCACGGACGCCGGCTACACCCAGCACCGCAGCTTCGCCGACGGCGTGGTGCACCTGGAGTTCGACCTGGAGCCGACGGCGGCCTCGCTGGCGGTGATGCGGGGCCGCGAGCACCGGGCGGAGGCGCGCTCGGTGCAGCGGCTGCTGACGCCGAGGTCGGTGGCGGTGGTGGGGGTGTCGCGCAGTCCGCTGTCGGTGGGACGGGGACTGCTGCGGAGCCTGGCGGGCTTCCGGGGAGAGCTGTACGCGGTGAACCGCAGCGCGCCCGAGGGCACGGTGCTGGACGGGGTGGCGACCCACCGGTCCCTGCTGGACATTCCCGGGCCGGTGGACCTGGCGCTGATCGCGGTGCCGGAGCCCGCGGTGCCGGCCGCGGTGGCGGACTGCGGCGCGCACGGCGTGCAGGGCCTGGTGGTGGTGACGGCCGGCTATGCGGAGACCGGCCCGGAGGGGCGGGACCGGCAGCGGGCGCTGGTGCGGCAGGCGCGGGCGGCGGGGATGCGGGTGGTGGGGCCGAACGCGTTCGGCCTGGTGTCGACCGATCCGGAGCGGCCGTTGAACGCCTCGCTGGCGCCGGTGCTGCCGGCGCGCGGCCCGTTCGGGGTGTTCTGCCAGTCCGGGGCGATCGGGGTGGCGCTGCTGGAGGCGGCGCACCGGCGGGGGCTCGGTGTGTCGTCGTTCGCGTCGGTGGGGAACCGGGCGGACGTGTCGGGCAACGACCTGCTGCAGTACTGGGAGGAGGACGCCGCCACCGAGGTGGTGCTGATGTACATGGAGTCGTTCGGGAATCCGCGGAAGTTCACCCGGATCGCCCGGCGGCTGGCGGCCTCGAAGCCGGTGGTGGTGGTGAAGGGGGCGCGGCACACGGGGAGTCTGCCGCCGGGGCACGCGGTGCAGCCGGCGGCGAGCCGGTTGAAGGACGCGACGGTGGACGCGCTGTTCGAGCAGGCCGGTGTGGTGCGGGTGGAGACGATCACGGACCTGTTCGACACGGGGGAGCTGCTGGCGGGGCAGCCGCTGCCGGCCGGGGACCGGGTGGCGGTGGTGGGCAATTCGGACTCGCTGGGTCTGCTGACGTACGACGCGTGCCTGGGGAGCGGCCTGCGGCCGCGGTCGCCGGTGGACCTGACGACGGCGGCGACGGGGGAGAACTTCCGGATCGCGCTGGACACCGCGCTGGGCGATCCGGCGGTGGACGCGGTGATCGCGGTGGCGATCCCGCCGATCGGGGTGCAGGGGGCGCCGGAACCGGAGCGGGAGCTGCCGGAGGACGACCCGGAGATCGCGGCCGCGCTGCTGGACGCGGGGGTGCGGGCGCGGGAGCTGGGCAAGCCGCTGCTGCTGGCACACCTGGCGCTGGGCGGGCTGGTGGAGCGGTTGCGGGCGGGTCGGATCCCGTCGTTCCCGGCTCCGGAGCGGGCGGTGCGTGCCCTGGCGCATGCGGTGCACTACGCGCAGTGGCGGGAGCGGAGCGCGGAGGCGGAGCGGACGGCACGGATTCCCGAGCTGGAGGGGATCGACGAGGGGCGGGCGCGGGCGCTGGTGGAGGAGGCGCTGAGTTCGCGTCAGGGGGTGGCGGCGCGGACGCAGCCGGGCGGCGCGCGGATCACGCTGCCGGAGGGGGACGCCGAGGCGCTGCTGGCCTGCTACGGGATCGCGGTGCGTCCGGTGCTGGCGGCGCCGGACGAGGAGTCGGCGGTGCGGGCGGCGGCGCGGCTGGGGTATCCGGTGGCGCTGAAGGCGACGGCGGACCATCTGCGGCATCGGCCCGACCTGGGCAGTGTGCGCCTGGACCTGACCGGCGAGGAGGGGCTGCGCCGGGCGTTCCGGGAGCTGGACGCGCTGCTGGGCGGGGCGGCGCAGGCCCGGCCGGTGGTGCAGGAGCTGGCGCCGCGGGGCGTGGACACGGTGATCGGGGCGACGGTCGACCCGGCGGTGGGCGCGATCCTGAGCTTCGGCCTGGCGGGGGCCCCGGCGGAGCTGCTGGGGGACGTGGCGCACCGGCTGGTGCCGGCGACGGACCGGGACGTGGCGGGGCTGATCCGGGAGGTGCGGGCGGCTCCGCTGCTGTTCGGGTGGCGGGGGGCGGACCCGGTGGACACGGGGGCGCTGGAGGAACTGCTGCTGCGGGTGTCGCGGCTGGTGGACGATCTGCCGGAGGTGGCGTCGGTGGATCTGGAACCGGTGGTGGTGGCGCCGCAGGGGCTGGCGGTGCTGGGGGCGGTGGTGCGGATCGCGCCGCTGCCGGTGCGGACGGATCTGGGACCGCGCGCGATGAGCAGCCTGTAGCCTTGCTGGGCTGCGCCGGTCGGCGGCGCTGACCAGCCCCCGCAGGGCGGGCCCGGCAGACGGGTCCGGAAGCTCGGCGCAGTGCCGCCCGCTTCGTCGGCGGGACATGCCAGGATGGAGACATGGCCAAGACCGGTACCACCACCACGCAGGACCTGCGTTCCGCGATCGAGCGCAGCGGCTACTACCCGGCCCTGGTGTCCGAGGCCGTGGAGTCCGCGGTGGGCCCCGAGCCGATCACCTCCTACCTGGTGCACCAGGAGACGACGTTCGATGCGAACGAGGTTCGGCGGCATGTCACCGTGCTGGTGCTGACCCCGTCGCGTTTCGTGGTCAGCCACACCGACGAGCAGAACGGCGATGCGGCGACGCCGGTGCCGTATGCGACGACGTCGACCGAGAGCGTCCGGCTGGACCGGATCAATTCGGTCGTGCTGAGCAGGATGGTGGCGAATCCGGAGACGTACACGCCGGGGACGCTGCCGCGTGAGGTGGTGTTGACGATCGGCTGGGGTGCGGTTCAGCGGCTGGACCTGGAGCCGGCGGGCTGTTCGGATCCGAACTGCGACGCGGACCACGGGTACACGGGTTCGGCGACCGCGGACGACCTGTCGCTGCGGGTGAGCGAGGCGGGGGACGGCCCGGAGACGGTGGCGCAGGCCCTGGTGTTCGCGCGGGCGCTGTCCGAGGCGACCACCGCCACCCGGGTCTGAGGCCGCCGCTGCATGCTCGGTTACGACGCTTTCGAGATTCTTGATCCTTCGGACGCTCCGGCGCCCGCGTACGGCTGCGGTTCGCTGGCGGACCTGCTGCCCGCGGTGGCGGCGGGGCTCGGCGTGCCCGGTTTCGAGAGCGGGCTGCTGCTGGAGCCGGCGGACCGGGTGTGCGTGTTCCTGGTGGACGGCATGGGGTGGGAGCTGATCCGGAGGCATCCGGAGTACGCGCCGTTCCTGACGTCGCTGACGGCGGGGGCGAGTCCGATCACGTCGGGGTTCCCGTCGACGACGGCGACGTCGCTGGCGTCGGTGGGGACGGGCCTGACGCCGGGCGTGCACGGCCTGGCCGGGTACACGGTGCGGATTCCGGGCCGGAACGAGCTGATGAACCAGTTGCGCTGGCAGCCGCCGATGCCGCCGCGGGAGTGGCAGCCGTATCCGACGGTGTTCGAGCTGGCGGACCGGGCGGGGGTGGCGACGGCGCAGGTGTCGTCGCCGTTGTTCGCGCAGACGCCGTTGACGCAGGTGGCGTTGTCGGGGGGTACGTTCCTGGGCCGGACGACCGGCGAGGAGCGGATGGATCTCGCGGCGCGCTGGCTGGGCGAGCACGACCGGGCGCTGGTGTACACGTACGTGAGCGAACTCGACGGTGCGGGGCACCGGTTCGGCGTGGACTCGGACGAGTGGCGGATGACGCTGAACACGGTGGACCGGCTGGTGAAGCGGCTGGCTGAGCAGCTGCCGCCGCGGTCGGCGCTGTACGTCACGGCGGACCACGGCATGATCGACATCGCGCCGGAGGACCGGGTCGACTTCGACGAGGACTGGGAGCTGTCGGCGGGGGTGGCGCTGCTGGGCGGCGAGGGCCGGGCCCGGCACGTGTACGCGGTGCCGGGGGCGGCGGCGGACGTCCACACGGTGTGGAGCGAGGTGCTCGGCGACCGGATGTGGGTGGCCACCCGGGACCAGGCGATCGCGGCGGGCTGGTTCGGTCCCGTGGTGGACGAGCGGGTGTACCGGCGGATCGGCGACGTGGTGGCCGCGGCCCGTGACGACGTCGCGGTGATCGCCTCGCGCAGTGAGCCGGGGGAGTCGTCGATGATCGGGCTGCACGGCTCGATGACCCCGGTGGAGCAGCTGGTGCCGCTGCTCGACGTCCGTACCTGATTCCCGCGCACCGATTCCTCCCCGACCGAAAGGCCCCCGTCCCACCCATGGCTGAACTTGTGTTCTTCTCGGGCACGATGGACTGCGGCAAGTCGACGCTGGCGCTGCAGATGGACCACAACCATGCGGCGCGCGGCCGGCAGGGCATCATCTTCACCCGGCACGACCGGGCCGGTGCGGCGACGATCTCCAGCCGGCTCGGCCTGCGGGCGGACGCGGTGGAGGTGACCGACGACTTCGACTTCCAGGCGCACGTGGTGCACCTGCTGTCGGCGGGCGGCAAGGCCGACTACCTGATCTGTGACGAGGCGCAGTTCTTCTCCGCGGAGCAGATCGACCAGCTGGCCCGGGTGGTCGACGAACTCGGCATTGACGTCTACACGTTCGGCATCACCACGGACTTCCGGACGAAGCTCTTCCCCGGTTCGCAGCGGCTGATCGAGCTCGCCGACCGGGTGGAGGTGCTGCAGGTGGAGGCGCTCTGCTGGTGCGGGGCCCGGGCCACCCACAACGCCCGCACGGTGGGCGGGGTGATGGTGGTGGAGGGTGCCCAGGTGGTGGTGGGCGACGTGGCGGTCTCCGAGGACCAGATCGGCTACGAGGTGCTGTGCCGCCGCCACCACCGGCGCCGGCTGACCGCGGCGACGGCCCGCGCCTCGGTACTCTCCCCGGACGTGCTGCCCTTCGAGGGCTGACGGGAGCCGACGGGGGCTGACGCGCCGTCGACAGCGCATGCCCGGGGCTTGCGACAATGGCGTTATGACCTCTTCGGGTACGTCCCCGCTGATCTCCGTCGGCGAGCTCGCCGCGGCCCTGGCCGGCCCGCGGCCGCCCGTCCTGCTCGATGTCCGCTGGCAGCTCGGCGGCCCGCCCGGGGCCGGCGAGTACGCGGCCGGGCACCTGCCGGGCGCGCACTACGTCGACCTGGACACCGAGCTCGCCGCCCCGCCCGGTCCGGCAGGCCGCCATCCGCTGCCGGACCTCGAGGTCCTGGCGGCGGCGCTGCGCCGCGCGGGTGTGGACGCGGACCGCCCGGTGGTGGTGTACGACGCGGGGCCGGCGATGTCGGCGGCCCGCGGGTGGTGGCTGCTGCGCTGGGCGGGCCATGGCGACGTGCGGGTGCTGGACGGTGGCCTGGCCGCGTGGCGGGCGGCCGGACTGGCCGTGTCGACGGAGCAACCGGCGGACGGGGCGGGCGATTTCGGGCCGGTGCCGGGCGGCCTGCCGACGGTGGACGCGGAGCAGGCCGCGGCTCTGGCGCGTTCCGGGGTGCTGCTGGACGCGCGGGCGGGCGAGCGCTACCGGGGCGAGGTGGAGCCGGTCGATCCGCGGGCGGGCCACGTCCCCGGTGCGGTGTCGGCGCCGACGGCGGACAACGTGGGTGCGGACGGGCTGTTCCGCAGCCCGGCGGAGCTGGCGGCCCGGTTCGCCGCACTGGGCGCGGACGGGTCGGTGCCGCTCGGCGTGTACTGCGGTTCGGGGGTGACGGCGGCGCACGAGCTGCTGGCGCTGGAGAGTGCGGGCATCACGGGTGCGGCGCTGTACCCGGGCTCCTGGAGCGAGTGGTCGGGCGATCCGGCCCGCCCGGCGGCAACCGGGGCACTGCCGGGCTAGCAGGGCACTCGGGCGGCTGATGGGTACCCATGCGCCGCCGAAGGACAGCCGGAGGGGCGGTCACCCGCACGGGTGACCGCCCCTCGGACGTGTCCGGTTACTCCTGCTTCTTGCGGCGGCTGCCGAAGACGATCTCGTCCCAGCTGGGCACGGTGGCCCGGCGGCCGGGGCGGACGCCGTCGGCCTCGGCCTGCCGGTCGGTGGTGCCGACCAGCCGCTCCCGGTGCGGGGCGACGGCCCGCGGCATGAGGATGTCCGCGTAGGCCGATCCGGCGCCGACGCTGGCGGCGGGGGCGGCCGGCTCCTCGGCCTCCTCCGGCTCCTCGGCGGCGGGCACCGGCTCCGGCGCGGGGCCGATCGCCAGGTCGCCGCGGTAGGCGGGTACGACGTCGAGCAGGCTGGTCAGCGAGTCGCGGTTCTCCGCGGACGCCTCCCTGGCCTCGCGGACCTCCCGGCCGGACATGATCCGGTCGGCGGAGGGCCGTTCGATCATCGCGCGGGCCGGCCGCTCCTGGGGGAGCCGCGCGATCCGCGGGATGAACGGGAAGACCGAGTCCTCGTCGCGGTCGACGCTCTCGCCGATCAGGGCGCGCGCCTCGTCGTCGTTGGGCTGCACCAGGCGGCGGGGCGGGTCGTACGTCCAGCTGGCGCGGCGGTGTTCGCCGTCCGCGCGGTAGCTGAGGATGACCTCCCAGGTGCCGTCGTCGCGGCGCCAGGAGTCCCACCGCTCGGTGTCCTTCTCGGCGGCGCGCAGGGTCAGCCGCTCGGCGACGGCCTCGCCGAGCTGCGGGCCGGTGGACTCGCCGTGCCGGCGGATGGCGGTCTTGCGGGCGCGCTCGGCCATGAAGGCCCGCTCGGCCAGCACCGGGCCCTCGAAGCGCCGGACGCGCTCGACGGAGATCCCCGCCGCCTGTGCGACCTCCTCGGCGGAGGCACCGGCTCGTATCCGGGCCTGGATGTCACGGGGCCGCAGGTGGCTCTCGACCTCGATCTCGATCTGGCCGAGGCGCGGCCGGTCGCCGCGGACGGCGGCGCGCAGCCGCTCGTCGATGGGGAGGGTGTACTCCGTGCTGTCGGCAGCCTTGAGCACCAGCCGTGTGCCGTCGTTGCTGACGGCCACGACGCGCAGTTCGGGCACGGTTACCTCCCGGGTGGTGCCTGCCGACGTCACCTGCGTCGCTGCTCCCGTACTGAGTGTGGCCTGCCCGCCTGCGACTGGCCACAACCTTGCTGAGTTACCCGGCGTGTCGGGCTTCAGCCCGGGCACGCCGCTGTGGCACGGTTGCCTGTTCGCCACGTCGCCGGTCGACGTCGCGCCCGGACCCCTCGTCCGCTGTCAGACGGGCAGTCAACAGGAACGGCGAAGGCTCAGGCCCAACGAACAGTACTCCATTCGTGGCACCCAGCGGGGCGGCTCGCCGCTCAAGTCTCCCGCGATTCACCGGAATCTCAAGAGCGGCCACACCGGAGAGCGCTCCGTGATCGCCGAACGGTGATCATCTTCACATATATCGACTGCGCTGAACCGGAATTTCGCCCGTTGTGTCCCCGGCCGAGCACAATGGACAGAATTGTTCGAATCTCCGGCGTGTGACCGAGAGAACTGCTTCCGACGTGGCGTCAGTCCCCCAGCACCCGGCGGAGGTAGTCGTTGGTGAACACCCGATCCGGGTCGACCTTCTCGCGCAGCGCCGTGAAGTCGCCGAAGTGCGGGTACACACCGGCGAGGTACTCGGCGTCGCGGGTGTGCAGCTTCCCCCAGTGCGGGCGGCCCTGGTGCGCCGTCATGAGGCGTTCCACCTCGGTGAAGTAGCCGCTCTCGGCGGTGCCCCGGTAGAGGTGGACGGCGATGTACACGCTGTCCCGGCCGCTCGCGGTGGACAGCCACAGGTCGTCGGCGGGCGCCACCCGCACCTCGACCGGGAAGCTGATCCGCCAGTCGGAGCGCTCCACCAGTGCCTTCAGCTCGCGCAGCACGGTGGTCGCCGCCTCGCGCGGCACCGCGTACTCCATCTCGATGAAGCGCACCCGGCGCGGGCTGGTGAACACCTTGTACGCGGTGTCGGTGTAGGTGCGCTCGCTCCAGGCGCGGCCGGCGACCTGGGCGATGGCGGGGATCGCGGCGGGGAAGCGCCGGCCGATGCGGCAGGCGCCCTCCCAGACGGTGTTGGACAGGAAGTCGTCGTCCAGCCAGGCCTTGAACCTCGGCAGCGGCGCGGCCGGGCCGGTGGTGCGGTTGTTGCGCTTGGTGGTGCACAGGTCGGTGTGCGGGAACCAGTAGAACTCGAAGTGCTCGTTGACGGCCGCGAGGTCCTCGAAGCCGTCGACCACCGCCCCGAAGGGCATCGGCTTCTCGTGGGCGGTCAGCAGGAAGGCCGGCTCGACGGCGAAGGTCAGCGCACTGACCACGCCGAGTGCGCCGAGGCCGAGCCGGGCGCCCTGGAAGAGCTCCGGGTTCTCGGTGGGGGAGCACTGCTGGATGCTGCCGTCGGCGAGGACGATCTCCACCGCGCGGATCTGCGCGGCCAGCGAGCCCGAGTCGCGGCCGGTGCCGTGGGTGCCGGTGCTGGTCGCGCCGGCGACGGTCTGCACCTCGATGTCGCCCATGTTGGTGAGGGAGAGCCCGGCGGCGGCCAGCAGCCGGTTCAGCCGGGCGAGCGGCAGGCCGGCCTCGACGGTGACCGTGCCGGCCTCCCGGTCGAGCGAGCGGACGGCGGTCAGGGCGTCCGGGCGGACGAGCACCGCGTCGCCGGACGAGGCGATCGCGGTGAAGGAGTGGCCCGACCCGACGGCCTTGACCCGCTGCCCCTGCTCGGCGGCCCGGCGCACGGTGTCGGCGATCTCCTCGGCGGAGCCGGGCGCGACCGTCCGGGCGGGCCGGGCGGTCTGGTTGCCGGCCCAGTTGGTCCAGGTGCCGGGGGTGGTGCCGTGGGGCATGCCGAGTGCCTCCTGCTCACGAACTACCAGTGGGTAGGGTGAGCGTAGTCACTCGGCCGCTCCCGGTAAATGCCCCGACGGACTGCCCGGCCCTGCTCACCGACCCGCGGCGGTGCCCACCGGCTCCGGCTCGGGCACGTGCAGCCCGCCGCGCAGCCGGGGCAGCCCGGCGAGCGCGGTGAGGGCGGCGAACAGCGCGGCCGCCACCGGCACCCAGTAGGCGGTGGCGGCGCCCGCGGCGTCCACCACCCAGCCGGCCAGCGAGGAGCCGAGGGCCACGCCGAGCGCCAGCCCGGTGGTCGTCCAGGTCATCCCCTCGGTGAGCTTCGCCGCCGGGACGAGCCGCTCGACCAGGGCCATCGCGGTGATCATCGTGGGGGAGATGGACAGCCCGGAGAGGAACAGCGCCGCGCCGATGCCGACCAGGCCGGCGGTGCCGTGCAGCAGAGAGGCCACCAGCACCAGCGGCAGGATGCCGACCGCCATCGCGCCGACCCCGCCGAGGAACCGCCCGGCCATCGAGCCGCGCGGCCGCAGCGTGCCGAAGACCACGCCGGCCAGGCAGGAGCCCAGCGCGTACACCGCGAGCACCAGGCTGGACGCGGCGGTGTGCCCCTGCGCCTCGGCGAAGGCCACGGTGACCACCTCGACCGCCCCGAAGATCGCGCCGGTGGCGACGAAGGTCACCACCAGCACCTGCAGGCCGGCCGACCGGAGCGCCGAACCGCCCTCACGGTGGGCCGCCGGGTGGAGCGGCGGCTCGGTGGAGCGCTGCGCGGTGAACCACACCACGCCGATCAGCAGGAAGACGCCCGCCAGCGCCACGCCCGCCTCCGGGAACACCGAGGTGGCCAGCCCGATCGACAGGATCGGCCCGACGATGAAGCAGACCTCGTCCATCACCGCCTCGAAGGAGTACGCGGTGTGCAGCCGCTCCGGCCGGTCGCTGTAGAGGTGGGCCCAGCGGGCCCGCACCATCGACCCGGTGCTCGGCATGACGCCCATGCCGGCCGCGGCCACGAACAGCGTCCAGGTCGGGGCGTCGAGCCGGGCACAGGCCAGCAGCAGCGCCGCGGCCGCCATGGTCAGCGCGGTCGCCGGGAGGGCCACCCGGCGCTGCCCGTACCGGTCGACCAGCCGGGACACCTGCGGGCCCAGCACCGCCGCGGAGACCGCGAGGGTCGCGTAGACCGCGCCCGCGATCCCGTAGGAGCCCTGCAGCTGGGCGAGCATCGTGGCGATGCCGATGCCGGTCATCGAGATCGGCAGGCGCGACACGAAGCCGCTGGACGAGAAGGCCAGACTGCCGGGCGCGGCGAAGATCTGGCGGTAGCTGGACAGCACGGGTGCTCCGGGGAATGGTGCGTAAGGAACGTCGATCGTAACGACAGCTTACGAACCGTCCCGCGGCGCCCGCGAAGGGATTTCCGGCGGACGGGTGGGCCGCAACAGCCCGGACGCCGCCGGGTGGCAGGATCGGAGCCATGTCCGACTCGCGCACCCCCACCGACCACAAGCCCTACGACGCGCTGCTGCTGCTCTCCTTCGGCGGCCCGGAGGGACCGGAGGACGTCGTCCCGTTCCTGGAGAACGTCACCCGCGGCCGCGGCATCCCCAAGGAGCGCCTCGCCGAGGTGGGCAAGCACTACTTCCTCTTCGGCGGGGTCAGCCCGATCAACGAGCAGAACCGCGACCTGCTCGCCGCGCTGCGCAAGGACTTCGCCGAGCACGGCCTCGACCTGCCGGTCTACTGGGGCAACCGGAACTGGGCGCCCTACCTGGCCGACACCCTGAAGGAGATCGCCGCCGACGGCCACCGCCGGGTGCTCACCCTCGCCACCAGCGCCTACGCCGGATACTCCGGCTGCCGCCAGTACCGCGAGAACCTCGCAGACGCGCTCGCCGGACTCGCCCGCGACGGCCTGCCCGCGCTGCGCGTCGACAAGCTCCGGCACTTCTACAACCACCCGGGCTTCGTCGAGCCGGTGATCGACGCCACCCTCGCCGCGCTCGCCTCGCTGCCCGAGGACGTCCGCGACGGCGCCCACCTGGTGTTCACCACGCACTCCATCCCGAACGCGATGGCCGACAGCTCCGGCGCCCCCGACGACCCGGCCCGCGGCACGCCCGGCGGCGCCTACGTCGCCCAGCACCTCGACGTCGCCCGCCTGGTCGCCGAGGCCGTCGCGGCCGCCACCGGCACCGCCGACCGCCCCTGGGAGCTCGTCTACCAGAGCCGCTCCGGCGCCCCGCACGTCCCGTGGCTGGAGCCCGACATCTGCGACCGGCTGGAGGACCTCCACGCCGCCGGCGCGCCCGCGGCGGTGATGGTGCCGATCGGCTTCGTCTCCGACCACATGGAGGTCAAGTACGACCTCGACACCGAGGCCGCCGCCAAGGCCGCCGAGCTCGGCCTGCCGGTCGCCCGGGCCGCCACCGTCGGCGCCGACCCGCGGTTCGCCGCCGCCGTGCGCGAACTCGTCCTGGAGCGCGCCGCCGTCGAGCGCGGCGCCGCCGCCGAACGCCGCGCCCTCGGCACCCTCGGCCCCAGCCACGACGTCTGCGCCGCGGCCTGCTGCCCCAACCCGCGCGCCCCGCGGCCCGCCACCGCCGAACAGTGACCCGCACCCCGAACCCCGGAGGACCCCGCGTGACCGGCACCGTGCCGACCGACCCGCTGCTGGCCGAACTGCTCGCCGTCGCCGAGGAGGCCGCCCGCGCCGCCGGCGAACTGCTGCACCGCGGCCGCCCGGCCGACCTCGGCGTCGCCGCCACCAAGTCCAGCCCGGTCGACGTGGTCACCGAGATGGACCTCGCCTCCGAGAAGCTCGTCCAGGAGCTGATCGCCACCCGCCGCCCCGAGGACGGCTACCTCGGCGAGGAGGGCACCGACCGGCCCGGCACCAGCGGCGTCCGCTGGGTCGTCGACCCGCTCGACGGCACCGTCAACTACCTGTACGGGCTGCCCTCCTGGGGCGTCAGCGTGGCCGCCGAACTGGACGGCGAGGCCGTCGTCGGCGTGGTCGCGGTGCCCGCCCGCGGCGAGCTCTTCCGGGCCGTCCGCGGTGCCGGCGCCGACCTCGACGGCCGCCCGCTCGCAGTGCGCCCCGCCCCGCCGTGGGGGCAGGCGCTGGTCGCCACCGGCTTCAACTACGTGCAGGCCGAACGCGTCCACCAGGCCGAGGTGCTGCTCGCCCTGATGCCCGAGGTCCGCGACATCCGCCGGGCCGGCGCCGCCGCCGTCGACCTGTGCGACCTCGCCGCCGGCCGGGTCGACGCCTTCTACGAACGCGGCCTCAAGCCCTGGGACATGGCGGCCGGCCTGCTGATCGCCCGGGAGGCCGGTGCCCTGGCCGGCGGCCGCCCCGGCCGGCCCGCCGACGGAGACCTCACCGTCGCCGCCGCCCCCGGCGTCTTCGAGCCCCTGCAGGCCCGCCTGGACGCCCTCGGCGCCTGGCACGGCTGATCCCCCCGCAGGCGTCCCGCAGAGACGGCGAAGGGCCTGCCACCGCCCCGCGAGGGGGACGGTGGCAGGCCCTTCGGGCACGGGCCCGGAGCGCAGAAGGGCCCTGGCACGGGTGGTGCCAGGGCTCGCGGATGCGTCCTGCTGTGTCGCCTGATGGTGCGGTTGCCCCGCGGGGGCGGGGCGGGTGTCGGTCCTGCGGCCGGGATCAGGCAGCCGACCGGTGCATCTCGTGCACCGGATCGATGCCGTGGTCGGCGGCCAGCCGACGCAGGTCCTCCAGCTCGGACTGCTCGACCTCGGCCAGGAACTCGTCCCCGGACTCGAGAGCGCGGTGGAGATCCTGCTCGGCGTTCTGTATGCGCTGCAGGATTCCGGCGGTGAAGGCGTCCATACGGCCCCCTTGCTGTGTCGGACGGGCACGGGCCCGCATGCTCCCCGGTCGGTGGACACTGCCACGGGACGCCCCACGGTCGGTACGGTGCCGGCCCCGGGTGGGCGCGGAGACGGCGCGGCGGCCGCTCCCGATGACGTCGATCCCCCGATCCGGTGCGGATGAGCACACGGCGGGTAGGTGCGATCCGCGCACGGCGCGATCGCGGTGTGAGCTTGTCCTCCCCAACCGCACGCCCGGGAAACCTCTCCACCGCGAGAAAGTTGCCGGTGTCACAGTCCAACCGGAGGGAATGCTTTCGGCCCGCCGGTGCCCGACCGCCCCGAACTCCGCATCACGGCTGGTCAACCGGGTGGGGGAGGCCCGAGCCCGCAGCTTACAGCTGCTTTATCCGAAGACCAGGCAGGATGGAGGCACCGTCGGAACCGTGTCCCTGGACGCGGTTCCGCGCCCGGCGCCCCACGGCCCGCACGGGCGGAGCACGGCGGGCCGCTCCGAGGAAGGGACAACCACCGTGCGGGTACTCGTCGTCGAGGACGAGCAGCTGCTCGCCGAGGCCGTGGCCACCGGTCTGCGCCGCGAGGCCATGGCGGTCGACGTCGTCTACGACGGAGAGGCCGCCCTGCAGCGCATCGCCGTCAACGACTACGACGTGGTGGTCCTCGACCGGGACCTCCCGCTGGTGCACGGCGACGACGTGTGCCGCCGGGTGGTCGAGCAGGGCCTCGCCACCCGCGTCATCATGCTGACCGCCTCCGGCGACATCAGCGACCGGGTCGAGGGCCTGGAGATCGGCGCCGACGACTACCTCCCCAAGCCGTTCGCCTTCAGCGAACTCGTCGCCCGCGTAAGGGCCCTGGGCCGCCGTGCCACCGTCCCGCTGCCGCCCGTCCTGGAGCGCGCCGGCATCAGCCTCGACCCCGGCCGCCGCGAAGTGCTCCGCGACGGCAAGCCCGTCCAGCTGGCTCCCAAGGAGTTCGCCGTCCTGGAGGTCCTGATGCGCGCCGGCGGCGCCGTCGTCTCCGCCGAGCAGCTCCTGGAGAAGGCCTGGGACGAGCACACCGACCCCTTCACCAACGTCGTCCGGGTCACCGTGATGACACTGCGCCGCAAGCTCGGCGACCCGGCCGTCATCGTCACCGTGCCCGGCTCCGGCTACCGCATCTGACAACCGGCATCGGCGGAATCCGGCCAGAAAACGGACACCGCCCCCGATCCAGCCGCATCGGCACCGCCACCGCAGCACCGAGAGGACAGGACATGACCACCCCGCCCCCCGTCGGCGGGGCCCCCGGCGCGCCCGCCGGCGGCCCGGGCCACGTCCCGCCGCGCCCCGCCCGCCCCCAGCTGGGCGCGTCGAGCGCGCCGGGGAACACCGCGCAGCACTACCACCCCGGCGACGGCCTGTTCGCCTGGCTGTCGCTGCGCCCCACCGTCCGGATCAGGCTCACCCTGCTCTACGGCGGCATGTTCCTCATGGCCGGCGTCGTCCTGCTGCTGCTGATGTACTACTTCGTCCGCGAGGCCATGCAGAGCGGCACCCTGCCCGCCCTGCGGCTCGGCCAGGGCGTCACCATCACCACCCCCGACGGCCAGGTGATCACCACACAGGGCGAGCTCACCCGCTGGCTCGACCACTACCAGGACCTCGAGGCCGACCGCTCGCTCAACACCCTGCTGCGCAAGGCCCTCACCGCCCTGATCTGCCTCGCCGTGATCGCCTTCGCGGCCGGCTACGCGATGGCAGGCCGGGTGCTCCGCCCGCTCGGCCGGATCACCCGCACCGCCCGCGAGGTGGCCGGTTCGGACCTGCACCGCCGGATCCAGCTGGACGGCCCCGACGACGAGCTCAAGGAGCTCGCCGACACCTTCGACGACATGCTCGACCGGCTCGACCGCTCCTTCGACTCCCAGCGCCGGTTCGTCGCCAACGCCTCGCACGAGCTGAGGACGCCGCTGGCGATCAACCGGACCCTGCTGGAGGTCCAGCTCTCCGATCCGGCCGCCTCCCCCGACCTGCAACAGCTCGGCAAGACCCTGCTCGCCACCAACGAGCGCAGCGAACAGCTCGTCGAGGGCCTGCTGCTGCTCGCCCGCAGCGACAACGAGATCACCGACCGCCGCCCGGTCGAGCTCTCCGAGGTGGCGCTGCGCGCCCTGGAGCAGCTGCGCCCCGAGGCGGTCACCCGCGAGGTCGAGCTGCGCCCGGAGCTCAACCCGGTGACCGTCTCCGGCAACGGCGTCCTGCTGGAGCGGATCGCGCTCAACCTGCTGCAGAACGCGGTGCGCTACAACGCCCCCGACGGCTGGGTGGAGATCTCCACCGCGCCCGCTCCCGGCGGCGTGGGCGAGCTGATCGTGACCAACACCGGCCCGGTGGTGCCCGGGTACGAGATGGAGCACATCTTCGAGCCGTTCCGCCGGGTCAAGGGCGCCGACCGCACCCGCAGCGACAAGGGCGTCGGGCTGGGCCTGTCCATCGTCCGCTCGGTGGTCCGCGCGCACGGCGGCACCATCGAGGCCACGCCGCGCCACGGCGGAGGCCTGACCATCAGGGTGCGCATCCCCGGGCCCTGACCCGTCACCGCACCGTCACTCCGTGCGCGGACCGATCGTCCGCACCGCTTCCGCCCCCTGCCGGCCGTGTCAAGACGACATAAGCGCTGGCAGGGGGCGGCTTGTCTTTTGCCGTCGGAACAACTTACGGTTACGTAACCTACGGAGCCGTAGGTGGGTCGACCCGGACAGCCGTCGCGTCCGCCTCCGCGCTCGTGCCGCCCGCCCCCGTCCCCGTTCCGCCACCGTCCGTGCAGCAGCCGTCGGGCCCATCGCCCGACGCGCCGGACGCCGCCCACAGGAGCACCAGTCGTGACCATCGCACCCGTCCAGCGCACCGCCCCGCCCGCGTCGACCGCATGGACCGACGCCAAGCTGATCCTGGCCCTCGAAGAGGTCGTCGAGACCGAGCTGAACCGGCACCTCAAGATCGCCAAGGAGTGGATGCCGCACGAGTACGTGCCGTGGGGCCAGGGGCGGGACTTCGACGGCGTGCTGGGCGGCGAGGCGTGGGCGCCGGACCAGTCCAAGGTGACCCCGCTGGCGCGGGTCTCCCTGGTGGTCAACCTGCTGACCGAGGACAACCTCCCCAGCTACCACCACGAGATCGCGACCATGTTCGGCCGCGAGGGCGCCTGGGGCACCTGGGTGCACCGCTGGACGGCCGAGGAGGGCCGGCACGGCATAGCCATTCGCGACTACCTGCTGGCCACCCGCGCCGTGGACCCGGTCGAGCTGGAGCGGGCCCGCATGGCGCATATGTCGGAGGGCTTCGAGTCCGACAACGCGCACAGCATGCTGCACTCCGTGGCCTACGTGGCCTTCCAGGAGCTCGCGACCCGCATCGCCCACCGCAACACCGGCCACCACTCCGGCGACCCGCTGTGCGACCAGCTGCTGGCGAAGATCGCCAACGACGAGAACCTGCACATGGTCTTCTACCGGAACCTGCTGAAGGCCGCCCTGGAGATCGCCCCGGACGAGGCGATGAACGCCATCGCCGAGGTGGTCACCAACTTCCGGATGCCCGGCCACGGCATGCCCGGCTTCGAGCGCTCCGCCGCCCAGATCGCCATCGGCGGCGTCTACAACCTGCGCATCCACCACGACGACGTGCTGCAGCCCGTGCTGCGCCACCTGAAGGTCATGGAGATCACCGGCCTCGGCCCCTCCGGCCAGCAGGCCCAGGAGCTGCTCGGAGCCTTCCTGGACGGCCTGGACGAGCAGGCCGCGAAGTTCGACGAGCGGCAGGCCGCGCTGCTCGCCCGCAGGGCCGCCAACCGCAAGTGAGTCCGGGCCGCGGCGGGCCGCCGCGGACTACCCGGACCGCACCGGGAATGTCAGGATTTTCCGGAAAGACGTGAGATGTGACCAAGCTCACACTGAGTCGCCGGACACGTTCGGCCGACGTCGCACGGTGACCGCCGCGCCTCCGGGCGCGGTGGCGCACGGTGACCGTCGTCGGCCGCTGCAGATTTGTCGATCTGTCGCCAACCCTGCTGTCGGCAGGGCGAATTGGCGAGCGGCCGACCTGCCTGCTGCTACCCAAGGTAGCCGCTCCGGTCGGCCTGCAGGCCCGGGCGGGTGACCCCGCCCCGATGCGTTCGAGCCCCGTTCGGTCACCCCAACGGGTCCGAAACTGGGTGTCGATTGAGTAACGGGGCTTGAAGTAAGGCAAAATCTCCGCCTCGGGTCGGGCACAAGACCGACCCCCCACGCGTTACGTGCGCTGGAGATACCGCACACACCCAAAGGGGGAGAGCGAAACATGGCTACGGACTACGACACCCCACGCAAGACCGATGACGACCTCAACGAGGACAGCATCGAGGAACTGAAGGCGCGGCGGAACGAGAAGACGACCGGTTCGGTCGACATCGACGAGTTCGACGCTGCCGAAGGTCTGGAGCTCCCCGGCGCCGACCTCTCGAACGAGGAGCTGTCGGTCCGGGTGCTGCCGCGCCAGGCCGACGAGTTCACCTGCATGAGCTGCTTCCTGGTGCACCACCGCAGCCAGCTCTACAGCGAGAAGAACGGTCAGCCGATCTGCCGGGACTGCGGCGCCTGAGCACCGTGCGGAATGGCTCGGGTCCGACGCCTCACCGTCGGCCCGGCAGGCCACCCCGCCGGCCCTGGGCAGCAAGGCCGGAGGCAGCAGACGCGGCCCCCTCGGGGGACCGCACCCGCAGGTCGGGCGCCTGCGACCACAGGAGCGCTGGGACGGTCCGCGGATGCGGATCCGTCCCTCCTCCGTTTCCGGGGCCCTTCCGGGCCGCTCCGGGCCCGGGGCTCGGGCCCGGAGGCAAGCGGGCGGCGGACAGTGGGCGACTTCCGGCCCTTTTCCGCCTGCGGGCCGGACCTGCCGGCGGAGGCCCGGTCCGGCGCGGCTCAGCGCTGGGCGGCCCGGCGGGCACCCTGCAGCGCCTCCGCCAGCTTCTGCGGCGAGCGGGTCGACAGGTACAGGTACGGCGTCGGGTCGGCCGGGTCGGTGACCTCCACCTTCAGCGCCGTCGGAACGTAGCTGCGCAGCAGCATGAAGGCCCGTGAGTCGGCCTTCACCGAGCGCCAGGCGACCGCCTCGGCCGGGTTGAGGACCTCCGCGCCGCCGAGCGCGTCGACCGGGATGCGGGCCTGGCCGGCCACCAGCGACCCCTGGACGACCCGGATGCGGGCCGAGCCGTAGGAGCTGAGCGCGGCGGCGGTCGCGGCGATGCCGACGACGAGGCCGATCAGCGCCCCGATCGCGCTGAACCGCAGCATGACGAGGGCGAAGGAGACCCCGGTGACGAGCGGGAGCAGCCACCAGGACCGCGGGACCGTGAGGCGTTCGTCGTACATGCACCTATTGTGGGCGCTCGCCGGCGCCGGTCCGCCGCTGACCCTCCCCATCGGAAGCTACTCGCGGGTAGCATCGCGGCCGTGACCGGTTCCATCGCCTCCGCCCGGGCGCCGCAGAGCGCCGACGACACGCAGGGGGCCCGCCCCGCCCCCCTCACCCCGACGACGCCCCCGGCCGACGCCGTGCTGCCGCCCCGCGCCCCCGGGGCGCCGGCGCCCGGCACGCCGATCGGTCCGCACTACGACCTCTGCTTCGGCTGCGGGCCGCAGCGCCCCGAGGGCCTGCAGATCAGCGCGGTCGCCGGCGAGGGGCTGACGGTGGACGCGACCTTCACCGTCCGGGCGGTCCACCAGGGCGGCCCCGGCCTCGCCCACGGCGGCCTGCTCACCACGGCCATGGACGAGACCCTCGGCACCCTCAACTGGCTGCTGCACGCCCCGGCCGTGACCGGCAGGCTGGAGACCGACTTCGTCCGCCCGGTGCCGGTCGACAGCGTCCTGCACATCCACGCGTGGGTGACCGGTGTGCACGGGCGGAAGGTGTACAGCGCGGCCGAGGGCCGCATCGACGGCCCCGACGGCCCGGTCGCCATCCGGGCACAGGCGCTCTTCATCCAGGTGAAGCTGGAACACTTCACCACGCACGGTCGTCCCGAGGACATCAAGAAGGCCTTGGACGACCCGGACCTGTTCAAGCGCGCCAGAGCCTTCGAGGTGAACCCGTGACCAGCACCGCCCGTCCGCCGGTGGACGTCCTGATCAGGCGGATCGACGCCGATCTCCCGCTGCCCGCCTACGAGCACCCCGGCGACGCCGGCGCGGACCTCCGCACCACCGTCGACGCCGACCTCGCCCCCGGCGAGCGGGCCGTTCTTCCCACCGGTGTAGCCATTGCGCTTCCGGACGGTTACGCGGCGTTCGTACACCCGCGGTCGGGGCTCGCAGCTCGTTGCGGAGTTGCCCTTGTGAACGCCCCGGGGACGGTCGATGCCGGGTACCGTGGTGAGATCAAGGTGATCGTCGTCAACTTGGACCCGCGCGAGGCCGTCAGCTTCCGCCGAGGGGACCGCATCGCCCAGCTGGTCATTCAGCAGGTCGAGCGGGCGAGTTTCCACGAGGTTGAGGAGCTGCCCGGATCGGCGCGAGCCGAAGGCGGGTTCGGGTCGACCGGCGGCCACGCCGCGGTCTAGCATGCCCGCGGTCTCGCAGTAGCCGAGCAGGTATTCGCTTCGGTCTTGGATTCGGTCTTGGACCGGGAAGGACAGTGACCGTGTTCCGTCGTCGCCACAAGAGCGAGGACGCTGTCGAGCAGCTCGCCGAGGACGCCACCAGCGCCGACGAGACGGCCGATGACGTCGAAGGTTCCGCCGAGAGCGAGAACGACACCGAGCTCGACCCGGCGGACCGGGTCGGACTGCCGCCGGCACCGCGTCCGGACGGCCCGTGGGACTTCTCCGAGCTCGAGAAGCCCGAGGAGGGGCGAGTGGACCTCGGGGGTCTGCTGGTCCCCGGGGTCGAAGGCATGGAGCTCCGGGTCGAGGTCGCCGGTGACGCGATCGTCGCCGCGACGCTCGTCCTCGGCAACAGCGCGATCCAGCTCCAGGCGTTCGCCGCCCCCAAGTCCGAGGGCATCTGGGGCGAGGTCCGTGAGGAGATCGCCAACGGCATCACCCAGCAGGGCGGCCTCATCGAGGAGGAGGAGGGCCCGATCGGCTGGCACCTCCGCGCCCAGGTCCCCGTCCAGCTGCCCGACGGCACCCAGGGCGCACAGCTGGTGCGGTTCGTCGGCTGCGACGGCCCGCGCTGGTTCCTGCGCGGTGTGATCTCCGGCCAGGCGGCCGTGCAGCCCGAGATGGCCGGCATCCTGGAGGAGATCTTCCGCCAGACCGTCGTCGTCCGCGGCGAGGCCCCGATGGCACCGCGCGACCCGATCGTGCTGAAGCTTCCCGAGGACGCCCAGATGGTGGCCGACGGCACCCCCACCGAGGGCGGCGACCAGCGCTACAGCGCCTCGCTGGACCCCTTCGCCCGCGGCCCGGAGATCACCGAGGTCCGCTGAGTCGAGCACCTCGCCTCCGTCCGGTTGTGAGCCGGGCGGAGGCGATTTGCTTGCGGGGCCCCGGGCCCCGTACAGTTCCGGAGTCGCGCCGAGAGGGGCGACGAAAGCGAGTCGAAGGAAAACGCCCGGTGAAACGGGCCGGAAATCCTCTGATAAGCTGGAAACACGAAAGAGCGAAACGCCCGGAGGGTCCGCTGGAAGGCGGTCCGAAGGAAGTGTCCGTTCCTTGAGAACTCAACAGCGTGCCAAAAGTCAACGCCAGATATGTTGACATCCCCGGCCGGTCCGTGTGGATCGGTTGGAGATTCCTTTGGAAATAACACAGCGAGGACGCAGTGCGCGGGGCCGCCCTATTCCGGTGGTTGCCGTGCCGCTCAACGCGAGTGTGCACCCGATAACGGGTCATCATTCACGGAGAGTTTGATCCTGGCTCAGGACGAACGCTGGCGGCGTGCTTAACACATGCAAGTCGAACGGTGAAGCCCTTCGGGGTGGATCAGTGGCGAACGGGTGAGTAACACGTGGGCAATCTGCCCTGCACTCTGGGACAAGCCCTGGAAACGGGGTCTAATACCGGATACGACCCGCCCCTGCATGGGGGTGGGTGGAAAGCTCCGGCGGTGCAGGATGAGCCCGCGGCCTATCAGCTTGTTGGTGGGGTAATGGCCTACCAAGGCGACGACGGGTAGCCGGCCTGAGAGGGCGACCGGCCACACTGGGACTGAGACACGGCCCAGACTCCTACGGGAGGCAGCAGTGGGGAATATTGCACAATGGGCGAAAGCCTGATGCAGCGACGCCGCGTGAGGGATGACGGCCTTCGGGTTGTAAACCTCTTTCAGCAGGGAAGAAGCGCAAGTGACGGTACCTGCAGAAGAAGCACCGGCTAACTACGTGCCAGCAGCCGCGGTAATACGTAGGGTGCGAGCGTTGTCCGGAATTATTGGGCGTAAAGAGCTCGTAGGCGGCCTGTCGCGTCGGATGTGAAAGCCCGGGGCTTAACCCCGGGTCTGCATTCGATACGGGCAGGCTGGAGTGTGGTAGGGGAGATCGGAATTCCTGGTGTAGCGGTGAAATGCGCAGATATCAGGAGGAACACCGGTGGCGAAGGCGGATCTCTGGGCCATTACTGACGCTGAGGAGCGAAAGCGTGGGGAGCGAACAGGATTAGATACCCTGGTAGTCCACGCCGTAAACGTTGGGAACTAGGTGTTGGCGACATTCCACGTCGTCGGTGCCGCAGCTAACGCATTAAGTTCCCCGCCTGGGGAGTACGGCCGCAAGGCTAAAACTCAAAGGAATTGACGGGGGCCCGCACAAGCAGCGGAGCATGTGGCTTAATTCGACGCAACGCGAAGAACCTTACCAAGGCTTGACATACGCCGGAAACTGGTAGAGATATCAGCCCCCTTGTGGTCGGTGTACAGGTGGTGCATGGTTGTCGTCAGCTCGTGTCGTGAGATGTTGGGTTAAGTCCCGCAACGAGCGCAACCCTTGTTCTGTGTTGCCAGCGAGTAATGTCGGGGACTCACAGGAGACTGCCGGGGTCAACTCGGAGGAAGGTGGGGACGACGTCAAATCATCATGCCCCTTATGTCTTGGGCTGCACACGTGCTACAATGGCCGGTACAAAGGGCTGCGATGCCGCGAGGCGGAGCGAATCCCCAAAAGCCGGTCTCAGTTCGGATTGGGGTCTGCAACTCGACCCCATGAAGTTGGAGTTGCTAGTAATCGCAGATCAGCATGCTGCGGTGAATACGTTCCCGGGCCTTGTACACACCGCCCGTCACGTCACGAAAGTCGGTAACACCCGAAGCCGGTGGCCTAACCCTTGGGAGGGAGCCGTCGAAGGTGGGACCAGCGATTGGGACGAAGTCGTAACAAGGTAGCCGTACCGGAAGGTGCGGCTGGATCACCTCCTTTCTAAGGAGCACACAGCAGCTTCGGACGAGTGTTCCGGAGTGCTCGCTCATGGGTGGAACGTTGACTATTCGGCACACACGGTAAGGGGTCACCAGTACTGCTCTTCGGGGCGTGGAACGTGGATCACCGCCGGGTGGGTCGGGCACGCTGTTGGGTCCTGAGGGAACGATGGTTTCCTCGTGGATGCCGGTCCCATGCGACGCAGCCTTCGGGTTGCCGAGGGTGGGTGTCTGGTCGTTGTTTGAGAACTGCACAGTGGACGCGAGCATCTGTGGCCAAGTTTTTAAGGGCGCACGGTGGATGCCTTGGCACCAGGAACCGATGAAGGACGTGGGAGGCCGCGATAGGCCCCGGGGAGCTGTCAACCGAGCTTTGATCCGGGGGTGTCCGAATGGGGAAACCCGGCAGTCGTCATGGGCTGTCACCCATACCTGAACACATAGGGTATGTGGAGGGAACGCGGGGAAGTGAAACATCTCAGTACCCGCAGGAAGAGAAAACAACCGTGATTCCGGGAGTAGTGGCGAGCGAAACCGGATGAGGCCAAACCGTCATGGTGTGAGACCCGGCAGGGGTTGCCGTGACGGGGTTGTGGGAGTGGGCTTGACCGGTCTGCCGGCCGGTCGGCGAGTCAGAAACCGTTGGTGTAGTCGAAGGACATGCGAAAGGTCCGGCGTAGAGGGTAAGACCCCCGTAGACGAAACATCAGCGGCTTGCTTGCCTATTTCCCAAGTAGCACGGGGCCCGAGAAATCCCGTGTGAATCTGGCGGGACCACCCGCTAAGCCTAAATATTCCCTGGTGACCGATAGCGGATAGTACCGTGAGGGAATGGTGAAAAGTACCGCGGGAGCGGAGTGAAATAGTACCTGAAACCGTGTGCCTACAAGCCGTGGGGGCAGTCTTCGGACTGTGACTGCGTGCCTTTTGAAGAATGAGCCTGCGAGTTTGCGGTGTGTAGCGAGGTTAACCCGTGTGGGGTAGCCGTAGCGAAAGCGAGTCCGAATAGGGCGTTCGAGTTGCATGCCCAAGACCCGAAGCGGAGTGATCTAGCCATGGGCAGGTTGAAGCGCGGGTAAGACCGTGTGGAGGACCGAACCCACCAGGGTTGAAAACCTGGGGGATGACCTGTGGTTAGGGGTGAAAGGCCAATCAAACTCCGTGATAGCTGGTTCTCCCCGAAATGCATTTAGGTGCAGCGTCGCGTGTTTCTTGCCGGAGGTAGAGCACTGGATAGGCGATGGGCCTCACCGGGTTACTGACCTTAGCCAAACTCCGAATGCCGGTAAGTGAGAGCGCGGCAGTGAGACTGTGGGGGATAAGCTCCATGGTCGAGAGGGAAACAGCCCAGAACACCGACTAAGGTCCCCAAGCGTGTGCTAAGTGGGAAAGGATGTGGAGTCGCAGAGACAACCAGGAGGTTGGCTTAGAAGCAGCCACCCTTGAAAGAGTGCGTAATAGCTCACTGGTCAAGTGATTCCGCGCCGACAATGTAGCGGGGCTCAAGCACACCACCGAAGTCGTGTCATTCACAGAATACGCCCAACGGCGCTGTGGATGGGTAGGGGAGCGTCGTGTGCCGGGTGAAGCGGCCGAGGAATCGAGTCGTGGACGGTTCACGAGTGAGAATGCAGGCATGAGTAGCGATACAAGAGTGGGAAACTCTTGCGCCGATTGACCAAGGGTTCCTGGGTCAAGCTGATCTGCCCAGGGTAAGTCGGGACCTAAGGCGAGGCCGACAGGCGTAGTCGATGGACAACGGGTTGATATTCCCGTACCCGCTGTGAAGCGCCAACGCTGAACCCTCTGATGCTAAGCCCGTGAAGCCGCCCCGGATCCTTCGGGTGAAGGGGAGTGGTGGAGCCGGCGGCCCAAGGTGGTAGTAGGTGAGCGATGGGGTGACGCAGGAAGGTAGTCCAGCCCGGGCGGTGGTTGTCCCGGGGTAAGGGTGTAGGCCGAGTGATAGGCAAATCCGTCACTCATCAAGGCTGAGACCCGATGCCGAGCCGATTGTGGTGAAGTGGATGATCCTATGCTGTCGAGAAAAGCCTCTAGCGAGTTTCATGGCGGCCCGTACCCCAAACCGACTCAGGTGGTCAGGTAGAGAATACCGAGGCGTTCGGGTGAACTGTGGTTAAGGAACTCGGCAAAATGCCCCCGTAACTTCGGGAGAAGGGGGGCCAGCCCCGGTGACGAGTCTTGCACTCCGAGCTGGGGGTGGCCGCAGAGACCAGCGAGAAGCGACTGTTTACTAAAAACACAGGTCCGTGCGAAGCCGTAAGGCGATGTATACGGACTGACGCCTGCCCGGTGCTGGAACGTTAAGGGGACCGGTTAGTCCGATTTCGGTCGGGCGAAGCTGAGAACTTAAGCGCCAGTAAACGGCGGTGGTAACTATAACCATCCTAAGGTAGCGAAATTCCTTGTCGGGTAAGTTCCGACCTGCACGAATGGCGTAACGACTTCTCGACTGTCTCAACCACAGGCCCGGTGAAATTGCATTACGAGTAAAGATGCTCGTTTCGCGCAGCAGGACGGAAAGACCCCGGGACCTTTACTATAGCTTGATATTGGTGTTCGGTTCGGCTTGTGTAGGATAGGTGGGAGACTTTGAAACCCAAACGCCAGTTTGGGTGGAGTCGACGTTGAAATACCACTCTGGTCGTGCTGGATGTCTAACCTGGGTCCGTGATCCGGATCAGGGACAGTGTCTGGTGGGTAGTTTAACTGGGGCGGTTGCCTCCTAAAGGGTAACGGAGGCGCCCAAAGGTTCCCTCAGCCTGGTTGGCAATCAGGTGTTGAGTGTAAGTGCACAAGGGAGCTTGACTGTGAGACTGACGGGTCGAGCAGGTACGAAAGTAGGGACTAGTGATCCGGCGGTGGCTTGTGGAAGCGCCGTCGCTCAACGGATAAAAGGTACCCCGGGGATAACAGGCTGATCTTCCCCAAGAGTCCATATCGACGGGATGGTTTGGCACCTCGATGTCGGCTCGTCGCATCCTGGGGCTGGAGTAGGTCCCAAGGGTTGGGCTGTTCGCCCATTAAAGCGGTACGCGAGCTGGGTTTAGAACGTCGTGAGACAGTTCGGTCCCTATCCGCTGTGCGCGTAGGAGTGTTGAGAAGGGCTGTCCCTAGTACGAGAGGACCGGGACGGACGAACCTCTGGTGTGCCAGTTGTCCTGCCAAGGGCATGGCTGGTTGGCTACGTTCGGGAGGGATAACCGCTGAAAGCATCTAAGCGGGAAGCCTGCTTCGAGATGAGCACTCCCACCTCCTGGAGAGGGTAAGGCTCCCAGTAGACGACTGGGTTGATAGGCCGGATATGGAAGCCCCGTGAGGGGTGGAGTTGACCGGTACTAATAGGCCGAGGGCTTGTCCTCAGTTGCTCGCGTCCACTGTGTTGGTTCTGAAACCACGAACAGGCCTTGTGCCGGTCGTTCGATGTGTTTCACAGTGTTTCGGTGGTCATAGCGCGAGGGAAACGCCCGGTCACATTCCGAACCCGGAAGCTAAGCCTCGTAGCGCCGATGGTACTGCAGGGGGGACCCTGTGGGAGAGTAGGACGCCGCCGAACAATTCTTCAGAGAAGCCCCGCCCGGGTCCCGGGCGGGGCTTCTCGCATTTCCGGATAAATCCGGGCCGAATCAGACCCTGGCCACCATGGCGTAGCGCTCGTCGCGCACCGGCCGGCCCCACAGCAGCTCGTCGCCGCTCAGCGGTGTGGTGCTGAGTTCGGTGACGTGCGGGCGGAGTGCAGCGGCGAGGTCCCGGGAGCGTACGCCGCCGTTCCAGGGGAGGGGCTGGGCGCCGGGTGCGTACGGGGAGCTGTCGTCGTCGGCCTCGTGCCAGCGGCCCTCGATGAGCAGCAGGGTGCCGCCGGGGCGGAGGAGGGTGACCCAGTGGCGCAGTGCGGCGTGCGGGTCGGGGAGCGTCCACACCAGGTGCCGGGAGAGCAGGACGTCGTAACCGCCGGTGCGCTGCGGCGGATCGGTGGCGTCGGCGATGCGGAAGTCCGCGTCGAGACCGGTGGCGGCGAGTTTGGCGCGAGCGTGCGCGATCATGCGCGGGGCGAGGTCGACCCCGGTGACGTGGTGGCCCTGCTGTGCGAGGAGCAGCGAGAGCGAGCCGGTGCCGCAGCCGACGTCGAGGACGTGGGCGGGAGGGTCCGGCAGCCAGTCGCGCAGGCGGGCGGCCCAGGCGGCGTGGGTCGCCGGGTGGCGCAGGCCGTGGTCGGGCTCGTCGTCGAAGGTGGCGGCGGCTGCGTCCCAGAAGGCGGTGATCGGGGAGCGTGGGTCGGTCATCGGCCGAGTCTGGCAGGGAGGACCGACAGGCGGGGCGCAGCCGCGCGCGGAAAACCCCGGTGCGGCCTACAGGGCGAGCTTGAAGCCGAGGTGGGAGGCGGTGAAGCCGAGGCGCTCGTAGAAGCGGTGGGCGTCGGTGCGGGTGGCGTCCGAGGTGAGTTGGACGAGTTCGGCGCCGAGTTCGCGGGAGCGGTCGACGGCCCATTCGATCATGGTGGTGCCGAGGCCGCTGCCGCGTTCGTCGGCGTGGATGCGGACGCCTTCGACGATGGTGCGAGTGGCGCCGCGGCGGGAGAGGCCGGGGACGACGGTGAGTTGCAGGGTGCCGACGGTGCGGCCGAGGCGTTCGGCGACGACCAGGTGCTGGTGGGGATCGGCGGCGATGCGGGCGAAGGCCTCCTGGTAGGGGGTGGGGTCGTCCGGGGATTCGCGGGTGGCGCCGAGGGGGTCGTCGGCGAGCATGGCGACGATCGCGGGCAGGTCGGCGGCGGTCGCGGGCCGGATGGCGAGGTCGGTCATGGGGCGACCCTACGCCGGTTCGACGGTCTGTCACCCGTGAGGGTGGTCGCGCGGCCGTCCACGGGGCCTTTCCGCCCCGCGGAACGGTGGTTTCACCAGTGGCGTGCCCGGCTGTCCGCGCGGGGAGGTACCGTGCGTGGCACAGCGGTCACCAGCATCGACGGCCACCCGCTTCCAGCGGTCACCGGCATCGAGCGTTCGCCAGCACCGGGAGGGGCCTCGTGGCCACGGACGGCCGGCAGGCCAAGCAGCAACAGCAGGGGCCTCCGCGGCAGCTCGCCCAGGTCGAGGGCGTGCTGGAGCGGATCACCTATGCCAATGAGGAGACCGGGTACACGGTGGCCCGGGTGGACACCGGGCGCGGGGCGAACGACCTGCTGACGGTGGTGGGGGCGCTGCTGGGGGCGCAGCCGGGCGAGTCGCTGCGGATGTTCGGGCGCTGGGGTTCGCATCCGCAGTACGGGCGGCAGTTCACGGTCGAGAACTACACGACGGTGCTGCCGGCGACGGTGCAGGGCATCCGGCGGTACCTGGGGTCGGGGTTGATCAAGGGGATCGGGCCGCGGTTCGCGGAGCGGATCGTGGATGCGTTCGGTGTGGACACGCTGGACGTGATCGAGCAGGAGCCGGGCCGGCTGATCGAGGTGCCGGGGCTGGGGCCGAAGCGGACGAAGATGATCGCGGCGGCGTGGGAGGAGCAGAAGGCCATCAAGGAGGTGATGGTCTTCCTGCAGGGCGTGGGGGTGTCGACCTCGCTGGCGGTGCGGATCTACAAGAAGTACGGGGACTCCTCGATCGGGGTGGTGAAGAACGAGCCGTACCGGTTGGCGGCGGACGTGTGGGGGATCGGGTTCCTGACGGCGGACCGGATCGCGCAGGCGGTGGGGATTCCGCACGACTCGCCGGAGCGGGTGAAGGCGGGGCTGCAGTACGCGCTGTCGCAGAGCAGCGACCAGGGGCACTGCTATCTGCCGGAGGAGCGGCTGATCGCGGACGGGGTGAAGCTGCTGCAGGTGGACGTCGGGCTGGTGATCGACTGCCTGGCGGAGCTGGTGGCGGAGGAGGGGGTCGTCCGGGAGTCGGTGCCGGGGGAGGGCGGCCTGCCGGTGTCGGCGGTGTACCTGGTGCCGTTCCACCGGGCCGAGGTGTCGTTGTCGAACCAGGTGCTGCGGTTGTTGAACGCGGACGCGGACCGGATGCCGGGGTTCGCGGGGGTGGACTGGGAGGCGGCGCTGGCCTGGCTGGCGCGGCAGACGGGGGCCGAACTGGCGCCGGAGCAGCGGGAGTCGGTGAAGCTGGCGCTGACCAGGAAGGTGGCGGTGCTGACGGGCGGCCCGGGGTGCGGCAAGTCGTTCACGGTGCGGTCGATCGTGACGCTGGCGCTGGCGAAGCGGGCGAAGGTGGTGCTGGCGGCGCCGACGGGGCGGGCGGCGAAGCGGTTGGCGGAGCTGACGGGGGCGGAGGCGTCGACGGTGCACCGGTTGCTGGAGCTGCGACCGGGCGGGGAGGCGGCGTACGACCGGGACCGGCCGCTGGATGCGGACCTGGTGGTGGTGGACGAGGCGTCGATGCTGGACCTGATCCTGGCGAACAAGCTGGTGAAGGCGGTGGCGCCGGGGGCGCACCTGCTGTTCGTGGGGGACGTGGACCAGTTGCCGTCGGTGGGGGCGGGCGAGGTGCTGCGGGACATGCTGTCGGAGGGGAGCCCGGTCCCGTCGGTGCGGTTGACCCGGATCTTCCGGCAGGCGCAGCAGTCGGGGGTGGTGACCAATGCGCACCGGATCAACGAGGGTCTGCCGCCGGTGACGGAGGGGCTGCCGGACTTCTTCCTGTTCGCGGAGGAGGACGCGGAGCGGGCGGCGGGGCTGACGGTGGACGTGGTGGCGCGGCGGATTCCGCAGCGGTTCGGGCTGGATGCGCGGCGGGACGTCCAGGTGCTGGCACCGATGCACCGGGGTCCTGCGGGGGCGGGGAACCTGAACACGCTGTTGCAGGCCGCGGTGACGCCGGCCCGGGAGGGGCTGGCGGAGCGGCGGTTCGGCGGGCGGACGTTCCGGGTGGGGGACAAGGTGACGCAGATCCGCAACAACTACGAGAAGGGGGCGAACGGCGTGTTCAACGGCACGGTGGGGGTGGTCACTTCGCTGAGTGTCGAGGAGCAGCGGCTGACGGTGCGGACGGACGAGGACGAGGAGGTGGGCTACGACTTCGACGAGCTCGACGAGTTGGCGCATGCGTATGCGGTGACCATTCACCGCTCGCAGGGGAGCGAGTACCCGGCGGTGGTGATTCCGGTCACTACATCGGCATGGTCGATGCTTCAGAGAAATCTGCTCTACACGGCCGTGACGAGGGCGAAGCGACTGGTTGTACTGGTGGGGTCACGGAGGGCGATCGGCCAGGCGGTCCGGGCCGTCAGTGCAGGTCGGAGGCATTCTGCGCTTGATCATCGGCTTGCGGTTGGATGATCCGGCGGGGGTGCGGTACGGTCCCGGGTTGTCTTGACGTGAAGAGATTTAAGGCGGAACCTGGTCTGGTGCCGATCTTGTCCGGTTCACACCGGCTTCGGCGACAGGTTTTGTATGGCGGGCCCCTTTTCGGCCCACCCCGGGTGCGCGGCTGTCCTCCGGATGGGGGATCGTAGGAACGTCAGGGCACTCGGATGAGAATTCATTTCGTCGGTGAGGAAGACGTGAGCGACAACTCGGTAGTACTGCGGTACCAGGACGGCGAGTACGAGTACCCCGTCGTCGAGAGCACTGCGGGCAACGCCGGCTTCGACATCTCGAAGCTGCTCCCGCAGACCGGCCTGGTCACCCTGGACAACGGCTTCGGCAACACCGCCGCCTACAAGTCCGCGATCACCTTCGTGGACGGCGACAACGGCATCCTGCGCTACCGCGGTTACCCGATCGAGCAGCTCGCGGAGCGCGGCAACTTCATCGAGACCGCGTACCTGCTGATCAACGGTGAGCTGCCCAAGGCCGAGGAGCTGTCGGCCTTCACCAACGAGATCACCCAGCACACCCTGCTGCACGAGGACGTCAAGCGCTTCTACCAGGGCTTCCCGCGGGACGCCCACCCGATGGCGATGCTGTCCTCGGTGGTCGGCGCGCTCTCCACCTTCTACCCGGAGAGCCACAACCCGTTCGACGCGGCCCAGCGCCACCTGTCCACGGTACGCCTGCTGGCGAAGCTCCCGACGATCGCGGCCTACGCCTACAAGAAGGCCATGGGCCAGCCGTTCGTCTACCCGCGCAACGACCTGGGCTACGTCGAGAACTTCCTGCGGATGACGTTCGCCGTCCCCGCGGAGGACTACGAGCTCAACCCGGTCGTGGTGAACGCCCTGGACAAGCTGCTGATCCTGCACGCGGACCACGAGCAGAACTGCTCGACCTCCACGGTGCGCCTGGTCGGCTCCAGCCACGCCAACCTGTTCGCCTCGATCTCGGCGGGCATCTCGGCGCTGTGGGGCCCGCTGCACGGCGGCGCCAACCAGGCCGTGCTGGAGATGCTGGAGCAGATCCAGAAGGACGGCGGCGACGTCGACGCGTTCATCCGCAAGGTGAAGAACCGCGAGGACGGCGTCAAGCTGATGGGCTTCGGCCACCGCGTGTACAAGGCGTTCGACCCGCGCGCCGCGCAGGTCAAGCTCCTGGCGCACGAGGTGCTCGGCCAGCTCGGCAAGACCGACGAGCTGCTCGACATCGCCCTGAAGCTCGAGGAGCACGCGCTCAGCGACGACTTCTTCGTCTCGCGCAAGCTCTACCCGAACGTGGACTTCTACACGGGCCTGATCTACCGCGCCATGGGCTTCCCGACCAGCATGTTCACCGTGCTGTTCGCGCTGGGCCGGCTGCCCGGCTGGATCGCCCACTGGCACGAGATGATCAACGACCCGACCAGCCGCATCGGCCGTCCGCGGCAGATCTACACCGGCACCGCGATCCGCGACTACGTGGAGCTCGGCGACCGCTGACCCGGTTCGTGCGAAGGGCCCGGCCGCTCCCTCGGGAGTGCCGGGCCCTTCGGCGTGCCTGCGGCGGGCGCCGCGGCCCGCAGGGAGGTCCCGGCGCACGGCACCCGGGTGCGACCGTGCCAGGAACGGCCGCTCAAAGCGTCCCTGACCCTCGCACCCCGGCGCCGTGCGCTGTGCCGCCGAAACCGTCGGCGGCCGTACCGGGGCCCGCCGGAGCCCCGTTCGCGGCAGCCACCGGTGCGGAGGCGTGAAGCCGTTCGCCACACCGCCGCGGGCCGGAAAAAACAACCGCAGTACACACGGTATGACGTATCCGGGGTCCGGGAGTTACGTTCCGGGAGTGTGAGTTGCCTCTCTCCACGCTCCGTGTGCGCGCGGTGCCTGACCCGGCCGCGCGGTCCGTCCCCTTATCACACGCTTTCCGGCGCGCTGCGTCACCCTCCCCGCAGCCTTCGCAACCCAGCGTGATAGGAATCGAGCTATTCCGGTACGGACCGTCCGCACGCTGTGCGGCGCGGCGTCGGGGCAGGGAGGGAGTGCGTAGATGACCAGGAACGTCGTCGTCACCGGTGGCGGCACCGGCATCGGGTACGAGGTGGCCCGCCGGTTCGCCGATGCGGGGGAGCGCGTCGTGATCGTCGGGCGTCGGCGCGCGGTGCTGGAGCAGGCGGCCGCCGAGCTCGGCGACAACGTCACGCCGCTGGTCTGCGACCTCGCCGACCCGGACGCCGTGGAGGCGGCCCTGACCGCCCTGCCCGCCACCGTGGACGTCCTGGTCAACAACGCGGGCAGCCGGGAGACGGTGATCGGCGCCGGCCCGCACGCCGTCCTCGCCCGCTGGCGCGGCGACTTCGAGCGCAACGTGCTCACCGTGGTGCTGCTCACCGAGTCCATCAGGGAACGGCTGACGCCGGGCTCCGGCCGCGTCGTGACGGTCAGCTCCATCGCCGCCCTGCGCGGCGCCGGCTCGTACGGGGCGGCGAAGGCCTCGCTGCACGCGTGGAACCACTTCCTGGCCGCGCAGCTCGGCCCGTCCGGGATCACCGCGAACATCGTGGCGCCGGGCACCGTGTCGGGCACCGAGTTCTTCGGCCCGCGGCTGGACGAGGCCGAGGTCTCCCGCCGGGCCGCCCGCACCCTGCTCGGCCGGATCGGCGAGCCCGGCGAGGTCGCCGCGGCCGTCTACTTCCTGGCCTCCCCGGAGGCCGGCTTCATCACCGGCGAGATCCTGCACTGCAACGGCGGCGAGCTGCTCGGCCGTTGAGCCCGCACGTGCGACGGCCCCGGGCGGACACCGCCCGGGGCCGTCGGCCCTTTTGGTTGTGGTGCCTCAGGACGCGTCGAAGCGGCGCAGCCGCAGGCTGTTGGTGACCACGAAGACCGAGGAGAAGGCCATGGTGGCGGCCGCCACCACCGGATTGAGCAGCCCGGCCGCGGCCAGCGGGATCGCCGCCACGTTGTAGGCGAAGGCCCAGAACAGGTTGCCCTTGATGGTGGCCAGGGTGCGGCGGGAGAGCCGGATGGCGTCGCCCGCCGTGCGCAGGTCGCCGCGGACGAGGGTGAGGTCGCCCGCCTCGATGGCGGCGTCGGTGCCGGTGCCCATGGCGAGGCCGAGATCGGCCTGGGCGAGCGCGGCGGCGTCGTTGACCCCGTCGCCGACCATCGCCACCGAGCGCCCCTCGGCCTGCAGCCGGCGCACGGTGGCGACCTTGTCCTCGGGCAGCACCTCGGCGAGGACGTCCTCGGCGGGGATGCCGACCTCGGCGGCGACCGCCTCGGCGACGGCCCGGTTGTCGCCGGTGAGCAGCACCGGGCGCAGGCCGAGCGCGCGCAGGTCGGCGATGGCGGCGGCGCTGGTCGGCTTCACCGTGTCGGCGATCTCCAGGACGGCCCGGGCGGAGCCGTCCCAGCCGACCGCGACGGCGGTGCGCCCGGCCTGCTCGGCCGCGGTGCGGGCGGCGGCGAGCTCCGGCGGCAGCGGCATGGCGCGGGCGGTGAGCAGCGCCTCGCGGCCGGCGGTCACGGCGCGGCCCTCGACGGTGCCCTGCACACCGAGGCCGGGCACGTTGGCGAAGCCGTCGACGGCGGGCAGCGGGCCGGTGCGCTCGGCCGCGGCAGCGGCGACCGCCGCGGCGACCGGGTGCTCGGAGGCGTGCTCCAGGGCTCCGGCCAGGCGCAGCACCTCGTGCTCGTCGGTGCCGTCGGCGGTGTGCACGGCGACCAGGGACATCCGGCCGGTGGTGACGGTGCCGGTCTTGTCGAGGACGATCGTGTCGACCCGGCGGGTGGTCTCCAGCACCTCGGGGCCCTTGATGAGGATGCCGAGCTGGGCGCCGCGGCCGGTGCCGACCATCAGTGCGGTGGGCGTGGCCAGGCCGAGGGCGCACGGGCAGGCGATGATCAGCACGGCGACGGCGGCGGTGAACGCCGCGGTGGGGCCGTTGCCGAGCAGCAGCCAGGCCACCAGGGTGGCCAGCGCGGTGAGGATGACCAGCGGGACGAAGACGGCGGAGATCCGGTCGGCGAGGCGCTGGGCGGCGGCCTTGCCGTTCTGGGCCTCCTCGACGAGCTTGGCCATCCGGGCGAGCTGGGTGTCGGCGCCGACCCGGGTGGCCTCGACGACCAGGCGGCCGCCGGCGTTGACGGTGGCTCCGGTGACGGTGTCGCCGACCGCGACCTCGACCGGTACGGACTCCCCGGTGAGCATCGAGGCGTCCACGGCGGACGCGCCCTCGACGACCGTGCCGTCGGTGGCGATCTTCTCGCCGGGGCGGACCACGAAGCGCATGCCGACGGCCAGCCGGCCGACCGGGACGCGCTCCTCGCGGCCGTCGCGGAGCACTGCGACGTCCTTCGCGCCGAGGTCCAGCAGGGCGTGCAGGGCGGCGCCCGCGCGCCGCTTGGAGCGGGCCTCCAGCCAGCGGCCGAGCAGGATCAGGGTGGTGACGGCGGCGGCGGTCTCCAGGTAGAGGGTGGCGGAGGCGTCGCCGGTGCCGACCGTCAGGGAGAAGCCGTGCCGCATGCCGGGCATGCCGGCGTCGCCGAGGAACAGCGCCCACACCGACCAGCCGAAGGCGGCGAGGGTGCCGAGCGAGATCAGGGTGTCCATGGTCGCGGCGCCGTGCCTGAGGTTCGTCCAGGCGGCGCGGTGGAACGGCGCTCCGCCGTACACCACGACCGGCCCGGTCAGCGCGAACGCCAGCCACTGCCAGTTGTCGAACTGTAGGGCGGGGACCATCGACAGCAGGACCACCGGGACGGACAGCACCGCGCTGACCAGCAGCCGGTCGCGCAGCGGATCCGGCTCGCGGCCCGCGGCGGACCCCTCCGGCCCCGTGGCGGACTCCGCGGCCGGCTCGGGAGCGGGCGGCGGGGGGAGCTCCGCGGTGTAGCCGGTGCGTTCGACGGTGGCGATCAGCTCGGCGACGTCGATGCCGGGGGCGAAGTCCACGCGCGCCTTCTCGGTCGCGAAGTTGACGCTCGCCTCGACGCCCTCCATCCGGTTGAGCTTCTTCTCGATCCGGGCGGCGCAGGAGGCGCACGTCATGCCGCCGATCGACAGTTCGACGCGCTGCTGGGCGGTGCCTGTGTCCTGCACGGTAGTGCTCATCTCAGCTGCTCCTCGGGCGACGGGTCGGGGCGCGGGGTCGCCGCGCCCCCGCGGCGGTCAGACGGTGCGGCCGACGAGCTCGTAGCCGGCCTCGTCCACGGCGGCGCGGACCTGCTCGTCGTCGAGCGGGGCGGCGGAGGAGACCGTTACGGTGCCGGTCTTGGCGTCGGCGGCGACCCCGGTCACCCCGGGGATGCCGGACAGCTCGGAGTTCACCGACTTCTCGCAGTGGCCGCAGCTCATGCCGGTGACGGTGTAGGTGACGGTGCTGGACATGAGTACCTCCGTGGTCTCGCGGCGCGGCCTGCTGCGCGCTCATTCTCTGCCAACACCATACCCCCCTGGGGTATTCCGGGCAGCCGGGGGGGCTGTGGCATGTATCTCGGGCCCCGGCGCGCGCAGCCCCGCGCCGTGCGGACAGAGGGTGGCCACGCGGATGCGCGGCGACGGATGCGGCCCTCGGGCATGTCGCCCCCTCGGCGGGCGGCGGTGTGCGCCGCGCCCCGACGGGCTGTCCGATATGTTCGGTTATGTGTTCCGGATCAGCCGAGCCCAGCGCGCCGCAGCGCCCGACGCCACCGGGCTGGCCCCGGCCCGCCGCAGGTCCGCGATGCTCGCCACCGACCTGCAGGACCTCTCCTTCCGGCGCCGGGCCACCCCGGCGCTGCTCGCCATCCTGGTCATCTCGCTGGTCGACTTCTTCACCGGACAGGACCGCTACCTGGCCCCGCTGATGGTCGTCGTGCCGTCCATCGCCTCACTGCTGCTGACCCCCGTCGAAGTCCTGATGGTCTGCGGCGTCGGCTTCCTCTCCCTGCTGTGGCTGAGCAACTACGACCAGGTCGCCACCTTCAACGACAGCCGCTTCCTGCTCGGCGCACTGCTCAGCTACGTCGTGCTCACCGCGGTCAGCGCCTTCGTGGCCGAGCTGCGCATGCGCCGCGCCGCCGCCTTCGCCGCCGTCAGCTCCGTCGCCGAGGCCGCCCAGCGCGCCCTGCTGCGCCGCCCCGGACCGACCGTCGGGCCGCTGCGGCTGGCCGTGCGCTACGTCTCCGCCGCGGACGCCGCGCGGATCGGCGGCGACCTCTACTCCGTCCTGGAGACCCCGCACGGCACCCGGGTCCTGGTCGGCGACGTCCGCGGCAAGGGCCTGGGCGCCGTGCAGACCGCCGCCGTGGTGCTCGGCGCCTTCCGCGAGGCCGCGTACGACGAGGAGCGGCTGGCCTCGGTCGCGGCGCGGATCGAGGCCAGCGTCGAACGGCACGTGCCGGACGGCGAGTTCACCACGGCGCTGTTCGCCGAGTTCCGCGAGCCCGGCTCGGTGGAGCTGATGCACTTCGGCCACGTGCCGCCGATCCGCGTCCACGCCGACGGCACCGCCGACGTCCTGGAGGCCGCCGAGCCCTGGGTGCCGCTCGGGCTCGGCCCGCTGGCCCCCGGCGAACCCGTCAGCATGCGGCGGCCGTTCGGACCGGACGACGTCATGGTGCTGTGCACCGACGGGGTGGTCGAGGCCCGCCACCACCGCACCGGCGAGTTCTACCCGCTCGCCGAACGGGTCGGCCCGCTGGTACGCGGCGCCGCCCGCTCCGCCGCCGAACTGGAGTCCGCCGTCGGCCGCGTCTACGCCGACCTGCTCGTCCACACCGGCGGTGAACTCGGCGACGACGCCCTGCTGATGCTGGTCAGCCGTCCCGGCGAGCACCATCACCACCAGTAGGAACAAGTGCCCCCAGCGCCCCTGAGTGGTTCACCGTTCCCGGCAGGTGTCGGCCAGGGTGGCGAAGAGCAGGGCGGTCGAGGCCGCTCCCGGGTCGAGGTGGCCGGCGCTGCGGGGGCCCAGGTAGGAGGCCCGGCCCTTGCGGGCCACCAGCGGCACGGTGGATCGCGCCCCCTGCTCGGCGGCCGCGGCGGCTGCCTGCGCCGCGGCCGGCAGCCCGTCGCCCGCCGCGGCCCGGAAGGCCTCAGCGGCCGGGACGAACGCATCCACCATGGTCTTGTCGCCAGGCTGCGCGCCGCCCAGCCCCTGCACCGCCGCCAGCGCCGCATCGAGCGCCCCGGCCACCTCCGCGGGCCCGGCCGCCGTCTCGCCGAGCGACTTGCCCGCGGCCCGCAGGGCGCTCCCGTACAGCGGTCCCGAGGCGCCGCCGACCGTCGAGATCAGGGTGCGGCCGGCCGTCGCCAGCACCGTGCCGGGCGAATCCCCGGCCGCCCCGGCGTCCAGCGCGGCCAGTACGGCGGTGAAGCCGCGGCGCAGGTTGCTGCCGTGGTCCCCGTCGCCGATCGCGGCGTCCAGTGCGGTCAGTTCGGCCTCGTGCGCGGTGACGGCCGCGGCGAGTGCGCGGAGCCAGGTCTCGGTGCGGGCGGTGTCCAGGACGGCGTCCACGGGCGTGGAATCCTCTCGGCCGGTACGGGCTCGGGCGGTGTCCGCCCGCGGGGCTTCAGGACCAGGTCAGGGCGGGGGTGGCGACCGGGGCGTCCCACAGTTGCAGCAGCTCGGGGTCGGCCTTGGTGAGGGTCAGTGAGAAGCCCGCCATGTCCAGGCTGGTCACGTAGTTGCCGACCAGGCTGCGGGCGATCCGCACCCCGGCCGCGTCCAGCCGGGCCCGGACCTCGCCGAAGACCACGTACAGCTCCAGCAGGGGGGTCGCGCCCATCCCGTTGACGAGGGCGATCACCTCGTCGCCGGAGGCGAGGTCGTGGTCGGCGAGGACGGTGTCGACCACCTCGGCGACCAGGTCGCGGGCCGGGCGCAGCGGCTCGCGGCGGCGGCCCGGTTCGCCGTGGATGCCGACGCCGACCTCGATCTCGTCCTCGGGCAGGTCGAAGCCGGGGCGGCCCGCGGCCGGCACGGTGGCGGCGGTCAGCGCGATCGCGAACGAGCGGGACGCGGCGTTCACCCGCTCGCCGACGGCGGCGACCTCGGCCAGCGGCGCGCCGCGTTCGGCGAGGGCGCCGGCGGCCTTCTCCACGGCGACGGTCGCCCCGGTGCCGCGGCGGCCCGCCGTGAAGGTGGAGTCCTGCACGGCCACGTCGTCGTCGACCAGGACGGTCGCCACCTCGATGCCCTCCTCGGCGGCGAGTTCGGCGGCGAGCGAGAAGTTGAGGACGTCACCCGTGTAGTTCTTCACGATGAACAGCACCCCGCCGCCGGTGTGCACGGCCCGGGCGGCGGCCAGCATCTGGTCGGGGACGGGCGAGGTGAAGACCTCGCCCGGGCAGGCGGCGTCCAGCATGCCCGTCCCGACGAAGCCGACGTGCAGCGGCTCGTGGCCGGAGCCGCCGCCGGAGACCAGCGCCACCTTGCCCGCCCCGGCCGGGGTCGCGCGGCGGACCACCCGGGCGGCTGCGTCCACCGCCAGCTCCGGATGTGCGGCGGCGACGCCGGCGAGGGCGTCCGCCAGGACGGTCTCCGGGCTGTTGATCAGCTTCTTCACGCGGCACTCCCTCGGGCGCGGCTCTCCGGGCCCGACGTTACGCCGGACACCCCCGGGGACCGGGCGCTGCGACACGCCGTAGCCCCGCCCGGCCCCGCCGCGCCAGGGGCCGGCGCGAGCCGCTCCGGGGACGACCGGCGTCGGGCGGTGCCGTGGGTAGGGTGCGGGCATGGCTGCACCGGTGGGCGTCGTCCTGGTCTCGCACAGCCCGGCGCTGGCCGCCGGACTGGCCGAACTGCTGGCCGAACTGGGGTCCGGCACCGTCCGGGTGGCGCTCGCCGCCGGCACCGCGGACGGCCGGCTCGGCACCAGCGACGAGAAGGTGGCCCGCGCCCTCGACGAGGCGGACGGGGGCGGCGGCGCGGCCGTCCTGGCCGACCTCGGCAGCGCAGTGATGACGGTGAAACTGGTGCTCGCGGAGCGGCCGGGCGGCCGGGCCGTGCTGGCCGATGCGCCGTTCGTCGAGGGCGCCGTCGCCGCGGTGGTCACCGCCTCCACCGGGGCCGCGCTGGACGAGGTGGTGCGCGCCGCCGAGGAGGCCCGCGGCTTCCGCAAGCTCTGACCGGGCGGCTGCTGCTACTTGGCGTCGGCGTAACAGTCGACCACCGCGGTGCTCATCGGGAAGCGCACCGGGGTGTCGCCGAAGACCAGCACCCTGGCCTCCTCCGCGGCCGCCGCCACCTCCCCGGCGACCCGGTCGGCGAGGTCGGCCGGGGCGTGCACCACCACCTCGTCGTGCTGGAAGAACACCAGGTGCGGCCGGTCGGCCCCGGAGGACAGCCCGGCCAGCCGGCGGCGCAGCGCGGCCAGCAGGGCGAGTGCCCAGTCGGCGGCGCTGGCCTGGATGACGAAGTTGCGGGTGAAGCGGCCGCGGGCGCGGGCCGAGCGGCCGCCGGCCTCGCCCGCCGTCTCCGGGGCCTCGGTCAGGTCGAGCCAGTCCGCGGACGGCGGCGGGCAGGTGCGGCCCAGCCGGGAGCGGACGATGCCGCCGTCCTCGCCGGTGCGCGCGGCGGCCTCCACATAGCCCATGGCGGCCGGGTAGCGCCGCCGCAGGGTGGCCAGCAGCGGGCCGATGTCGCCGCTGGTCTGCCCGTACATGGCGCCGAGCAGGCCGAGCTTGGCCTTGCCGCGGTCGCCGTGGAAGGCGGTCGCGGCGAGCGCCTCGTACAGGTCGCCCTCGGCGGCGGTGCGGGCCAGCCCGGCGTCCTGGGACAGCGCGGCGAGCACCCGCGGCTCCAGCTGCGCCGCGTCGGCGACGACCAGTGCCCATCCCGGGTCGGCGACCACGGCGCGGCGCAGGATGCGCGGGATCTGCAGCGCCCCGCCACCGCGCGTCGCCCAGCGGCCGGAGACCACCCCGCCGACCACGTACTCCGGCCGGAAGCGGCCGCCGCGCGCCCAGGCGGCCTGCCAGGCCCAGCCGTGCGCGGCGTGCAGCCGGGACAGCTCCTTGTAGCGGATCATCAGCTCGGCGGCCGGGTGGTCGACGCGGCGCAGCTCCCAGCTGCGGGTGGAGGACAGGTGGATGCCCTGCTCGGCGAAGGCCTTCAGCACCTGGCCGTGCGAGTCCGGGTTGAACGGGCGGCCGCCGAGCGACTGCTGCAGCTCGACGGAGAGCTCGGCCAGCCGGCGCGGCTGGGTGCCGGGGATCTGCGGGCGCGGGCCGAGCAGCTCGGTGAGCAGCAGGTCGTGCAGGTCGCTGCGCCAGGGCAGGCCGTCGCGGGCCATCTCGGCGGCGAGCAGGCCGCCGGCCGACTCGGCGGCCGCCAGCAGCCGGAAGCGGTGGCGCTCGGCGGGGTCGTCGATCGCCGCCGTCCGCCGCAGCTGTTCGGCGTGGACGGCCACCACGGCCTCCAGCGGGTCGGCGCCGGGCGGCAGTTGCAGCCGGTCGGGGGCGAACAGGCCGTCCTGCTCGTCCTCGGCGGCGGCGCTCTCGGGGAGGTCGGCGGGCACCGGGAGCCCGCGCAGCCGGGCCCAGGCGGCGCCGAGCGAGCGGGGCTCGCCCCAGCGGCCCTCGTGGCCGAGCAGCAGCGGCTCGGTGAGCCGAAGGTCGTGGCTGCGGGCGAGCCGGACGGGCAGCAGCGGCGCGTACGCGCTGTCGGCGGAGGCGAACACCCAGCGCGGCTGACCGGCGGCCTCCACCTCGGCGACCGCCGCGGCGAGCGAGGGGGCGTGCTGCGGCGGGCCGAGCGGGCCGCCGTCGTCGGCGAGCGGCTGCAGGCGGCCGCCGGGGCCGTGCGGGTCGGGGACCAGGGCGTACCGGGGGGCCATCGGTGGCCTCCTCCCGTCTCTCGTCGGCGGCAGCCGGGCAGGTGCTCGGGCGTGCGGCATGGGTACGGAGGGCCGGGCGGCCCTGCTTCCGACCGTAGCGCGCACCACCGACAACGCCCGGCCGACGCGGGGGCGGCACCGGCGCCCGCGCCCGGTCGGGCCGGCTCCGTGGGCCCGCGCGGCGGGGTTCCGCCAGCGGGCGGAAGCCGCCTCCCGAGCCCGTAGGCAGTGGTGGTGACAGCGCGTAGGGTCGGCGGAATGAGCGACAACCCCTTCTACGGGACCAGCACCCTGGTCCACGAGCTGCCGCCCTTCGCCGAGATCCGCGAGGAGCACTACCTGCCGGCGTTCGAGCGGGGCATGGCGCTGCAGCTCGCCGAGATCGCCGCGATCGTGGCCGACCCGGAGCCGCCGACCTTCGACAACACGGTGGTGGCGCTCGAGCGTTCGGGTGCGCTGCTGCGCCGCGTCCGGCTGGCCTTCGAGAACCAGGGGGACTCCGACACCAGCCCCGGCCTGCAGGAGCTGGACGCGGTGATCAGCCCGCGGCTGGCCGGCCACCGGGACGCGATCCACCTGGACGCCGGGCTGTTCGCCCGGGTCGACACCCTGTACCGCAGCCGCAAGAGCCTCGCTCTGGACGGCGAGTCGCTGCGGCTGCTGGAGCGCCACCACACCGCCTTCGTCCGCGCCGGCGCCGAACTGCCGGCCGCCGACCAGCAGCGGCTGCGCGAGATCAACGCCGAACTCGCCGCCGCGGCGACCGCCTTCCGCCGCAACCTGATGGAGGACACCCGGGCCCGCGCGATCGTCGTGGACGACGCCGGGCAGCTTGCCGGGCTGTCGCCGGACGCCGTCGCCGCCGCGGCCGAGAACGGCCGCGCCCTCAGCCGCCCCGGCTCGTACGTGCTCAGCCTGAAGAACTTCTCCAACCAGACCGAGCTCGCCCAGCTCGCCGACCGGTCGCTGCGCGAGCGCCTGCTCGCGGCCTCGCTCGGACGGGCCGCCGGGGCCAACGGGCCGCTGGCGATCACCATGGCCACGCTGCGGGCCGAGCGCGCCGCCCTGCTCGGCCACCCCAGCCACGCCGCGTACGTGGTGGCGGACGAGACCGCGGGCAGCGTCGCCGCGGTGGACGCGATGCTCGGCCGCCTCGCCGGCCCCGCGGTCGCCAACGCCGAGCGTGAGGCCGCCGAACTGCTCGCCGCCGCCCGCGCCGACGGCCTCACCGAGATCGCCGCCCACGACTGGGCGTACTACGCGGAGCGGGTGCGGCAGACCTCGTACCAGGTGGACGCGGCGGAGCTGCGCCCCTACCTGGAGCTCGAGCGGGTGCTGCACGACGGCGTGTTCTTCGCGGCCAACCTCGCCTACGGGGTGAGCTTCACCGAACGGCCGGAGCTGGTGGCGTACCACCCGGACGCCCGGGTCTTCGAGGCGTTCGACGAGGACGGCACCTCGATGGGCCTGTTCCTCGGCGACTTCTTCGCCCGCGACTCCAAGCGCGGCGGCGCCTGGATGAACGAACTGGTGCAGCAGTCGCACCTGCTGGGCAAGCGGCCGGTGGTGGTCAACAACCTCAACATCGCCAAGCCGGCGCCGGGCGAGCCCGCGCTGCTCACCTGGGACGAGGTGCGCACCCTCTTCCACGAGTTCGGGCACGCCCTGCACGGGCTGTTCTCCGACGTCCGCTACCCGCTCTTCTCGGGCACCGAAGTGCCGCGCGACTTCGTGGAGTTCCCCTCCCAGGTCAACGAGATGTGGATGACCCGGCCCGAGGTGCTGGCCAACTACGCCCGCCACCACGCCACCGGGGAGCCGCTGCCGGACGCCCTGGTGGAGCGGATGGCGGCCGCGGAGTCCTTCGGTGTCGGCTTCCGCACGGTCGAGTACCTGGGCGCGGCCGTGATCGACTGGGCCTGGCACACCCTCCCGGCGGGCCACGAGGTTGCGGACGCCGAGGAGTTCGAGGCGCAGGCGCTGGCCCGGGCCGGCCTGACGGTGGCGGCGGTGCCGCCGCGCTACCGGACGCCGTACTTCAGCCACGTCTTCGCGGGCGACTACAGCGCCGGGTACTACGCCTACATCTGGTCCGAGGTGCTGGACGCGGACACCGTCGAGTGGTTCGACGGCAACGGCCGCAGTGTCCGGGAGAGCGGTGAGGTGTTCCGGCGCGAGCTGCTCGCCCGCGGCGGCAGCCGTCCGGCGCTGGACTGCTTCCGCGCCGTGGTCGGCCGCGACCCGGAGATCGGTCCGCTGCTGGCCCGCCGCGGCCTGGTCTGACCGGCCGCGGCGGGGAGCACCTCTCTCCCGGTCAGGGGGAGAGCACCACGGTGACGCGGGTGCCGGGGCGGACGGCGGGGTACGCCAGCCGGACCGTCCCGGCCCGCTCGCCCTGCGGGCGGCGGACCTCCACCGCGGCTCCGGGGGCCTGCACCCGGAAGCCCTGCGGGAAGGCCGATGCGGGCACGTCGAGCAGGCTCGTCCCGCCGGGCCGCCCGGTGGTGAAGGTGAGCGTCCAGCGCCCGCCGTCAAAGGACTCGGCGACCGGCAGCCCGGCCAGGGCGGCGGCGTACGGGCCGAAGGCGGGCCCGTGCCCGGGGGCGGGCCGGCCGTCCGGGCCGAGCACGCAGTACCCGCCCTCGCCCCGGCACCAGTACCACATCGTCCAGCCCGCGGCGAAGCCCGCCATCGCGGCCGTCTGGCGTTCCACCAGGCGGGCGTTGCCGGGCGTGCGGGCGCTCGGCGGGCCCCACTCGCCGACCAGCACCGGCAGCCGGCCGGCCCGCGGGTAGGCGGTGATCGCGGCGGTGTAGCGCTCCACGAAGCCGCCGGACTCGTCCCAGTCCCGGCCGGCCTCCACGGCGGTGTCGTAGAAGTGCGGCGCGTAGCCGATCCGGTCCCGGCCGCGGCGCGGGTCGGCGAACTGCGGCAGCCGGGTCGGTACGCCCTGGCCGACCAGCACGGTCGGTTCGACGAACAGCCAGGAGCGGTCGTCGACCCGGCGGACGGCGGCGATCAGCCGGCGGTACATGTCGGCGAGCCGTCCCTGCTCCAGCTCGGCAGCGGCGGCGGCCAGCACGGCCGGGTCCGACGGGTCGCCGTCGATCGGCCCGAACGGCTCGTTGAACAGGTCGTAGCCCAACAGGGCGGGGTGGCCGCGCAGTTCGCGGGCGACGGTGGTGTACAGCGCGGTCTGGGCGGCGCGCAGGTCCGGGTCGTCGTACAGGTGGCGGAAGGCGGCCTGCACGGCGGGCTGGAAGTAGCCGGCGAACCAGTCGTCCGGGTCGGGCTCGAAGGGCAGGCCGTCGTCGCGGGTCGCCCAGCGGGGGATGCCGCGGTCGCCGCCGCCGAACGCCGGCCCGTACACGTCCTGGTGGAAGTCGACGACGGCGAGCAGGCCGTGCCGGGCGGCGGCGTCCAGCAGGCCGCGGACGCGGGCGAGTTCGGCGCGGTCGTAGCGGCCGGCGGCCGGTTCGAGCCGCGTCCAGGAGACGGCGATCCGCACCAGGGTGAAGCCCTGCGCGGCGACGGCGGCCAGGTCGGCGCCGGTGGCCTCGGCGTACTTGTCGAGGTTGAAGCCGCGCAGTTGCAGGGTGCGGCCGGCGCGGTCGGTGAACAGGGTGCGGCCGTCGGGGGTGGTGGCGGTGCCGGTCGGGACACGGTCGACCGCGCCCCGGGCCGGTACCGCGGGCGGCGCGGCGCCGAGCAGCGCGGCTGCGGCCAGGAGGAGTGCTGCGGCGGTACGGAGGACGCGCACGGGACACCTCGCACGGGAGTCGGTGAGCGAGATGATGCGGCGTCAGAAGGGCTCGCGGCAAGAGGTGAGCAGTACTCAGGTTTCCTCGGGGGCGTCCGGCTCGGCCGCGGGCGGCGCCACCACCGGCGGCAGCGCGGCGGCCGCCGCCAGCCGGCCCCACAGCAGGTCGGCCAGCGCCTGCACCATCCGCGGCCGCGGGCAGGGCTTCTGCTCCAGCCACCAGTCGCCGGCCGCCAGCACCATGCCGGTGATGGCCCGGCCCCAGGCCTCGGAGAGCAGCGGGGTGTCGGCGCCCAGGTCGACCTGGGTCTGCACGGCCCGGGTGATCTCCTCGGCGATCTGCCGCAGCGCCGGGGCCAGCGCGTTGCCGGCGCCGGTCGGGTCGCCCGGTTCGGGGTGGGTGAGCAGCCGGTAGACCTGCGGCCGCGACTCGATGGCGGCCAGATAGGTGTCGATGACGTGCTCGACCTGGTCGCGGCGCTCCAGCGGCTCGCTGAGCGCCGCGCGGACGGCGGCCAGCAGGCCCGCGGTGTGGCGCTCCGTCAGGGCGCCGATCAGGCCGTTCCGGTCGCCGAAGTGCCGGTAGAGGATCGGCTTGGTGATGCCCGCCTCGGCCGCGATCGCGTTCATGCTGGCGCCGGGGCCCTCGCGCTGGACGACCCGGTCGGCGGCGTTGAGCAGCTGCTCCCTGCGGGGCTCGCCGGCCGGTGCTGCGGCGGGGGTCGACACGGTGCTGCGTCCTCCTCGGTCGGGCGTTGACATCGCTACCAATGAGTAGCAGACTCCCCTCGATGTTACCCGAGGTAACACCCTGCTGCGGCGCCGCCGCCACCCTTCCTTTCCTTGCGCACGCTCCTGCGGAGGCATTCCCGATGAGCACCTTCTCCCTGGACCCCGGCCCGGACCAGATCGCCGTCCGCGACTGGCTGCACGGCTTCGCCGCCGACGTGATCCGCCCCGCCGCCGCCGAGTGGGACGAGCGCGAGGAGACCCCCTGGCCGATCATCCAGGAGGCCGCGAAGGTCGGCATCTACTCGCTCGACTTCTACGCCCAGCAGTACTTCGACCCCTCCGGCGTCGGCATCCCGATCGCCATGGAGGAGCTCTTCTGGGGCGACGCCGGCATCGGCCTGTCCATCGTCGGCACCACGCTGGCCGCCGTCGCCGTGCTCGCCAACGGCACCGAGGAGCAGATCGGCACCTGGGCGCCGCAGATGTTCGGCACCCCCGACGACGTCAAGGTCGCCGCCTTCTGCTCCTCCGAGCCCGACGCCGGCTCCGACGTCTCCGCGCTGCGCACCCGCGCCGTCTACGACGAGGCCAAGGACGAGTGGGTGCTGAACGGCACCAAGACCTGGGCCACCAACGGCGGCATCGCCGACGTCCACGTGGTCGTCGCCACCGTCGACCCGGCCCTCGGCGCCCGCGGCCAGGCCTCCTTCGTGGTGCCGCCGGGCACCCCCGGCCTCTCCCAGGGGCAGAAGTTCAAGAAGCACGGCATCCGCGCCTCGCACACCGCCGAGGTCGTCGTCGACGACGTCCGGGTGCCCGGCCACTGCCTGCTCGGCGGCAAGGAGAAGCTGGACGAGCGGCTCGCCCGTGCCCGCGAGCGCGCCGCCGGCGGCGCCTCGGGTTCGGCCAAGGGCAAGAACGCCGCGATGGCCACCTTCGAGGCCTCCCGCCCCGCAGTCGGCGCCCAGGCCATCGGCATCGCCCGCGCCGCGTACGAGGTCGCGCTCGACTACGCGAAGACCCGGGTGCAGTTCGGCCGCCCGATCATCGACAACCAGGGCGTGGCCTTCCAGCTCGCCGACATGAAGACCCGGATCGACGCGGCCCGGCTGCTGGTCTGGCGGGCCTCCTGGATGGCCGCCACCAACAAGCCGTTCACCAGCGCCGAGGGCTCCATGTCCAAGCTGTACGCCGGCGAGACCGCGAAGTGGGTGACCTCGCAGGCCATGCAGATCCTGGGCGGCAACGGCTTCACCCGGGAGTATCCGGTGGAACGGATGCACCGCGACAGCGCCATCTACACGATCTTCGAGGGCACCAGCGAGATCCAGCGGCTGGTCATCTCCCGGGCCATCTCCGGGATGCCGATCCGCTGACGCACTGCACTGCACTGCACGGCACTGCACGGCACCGGCGGCGCCGGGCCCCGGGCTCAGAACCGGGGCTCGCGCCGTTCCAGGAAGGCGGCCAGTCCCTCCCGGACGTCCGGCGCCTCACGGGACTTGCGCTCCCACGGCGCCACCGCCGCGGCCGCCTCCTGCGGCGGCACCGGCAGCGCGGCCTTCACGGCGCCGATCGTCTGCGGCGAGCGCTTGGCCAGCAGGCCGGCGAACTCCCTGGCCCGCCCGTCCAGTTCGGTGGCCGGCAGCACCTCGTCCACCAGGCCGAACCGCTCCGCCCGCTCCGCGGTCACCAACTCGCCCGAGAACAGCAGGTACTTGGCCCGCGCCGGCCCCACCAGCCCGGCCAGCCGCACGGTCGGCACCGACGGGTAGACCACGCCCAGCTTCGCCGGGGTGATGCCGAACCGCGCGTCGTGCGCGGCGAACCTCAGGTCGCAGGCGACCGCCAACTGGCAGCCCCCGCCCACGCAGGCGCCGTGCACCACGGCGATCGTCGGGTACGGGAAGGCGGCCAGCGCCTCCTCCGCGGCCACGTTCTCCGCGTGGTAGGCATCGGCCCGCGCCGGATCGGCGTACACCTCGGACAGTTCGGCGATGTCCGCACCGGCGCAGAACGTCCGCGCCGCACCCGTCACCAGCAGCGCCCGGACACCCGGCTGCGCGGCGATCCGGTCCAGTACGCCCGGCAGGCCCCGCCACATCGCCAGCGTCATGGCGTTGCGCCGCTCAGGCCGGTCCAGGACGAGCGTGGCCACCGGACCGTCGAGCTCCGCGCGCAGCCCGGCCACGCCGGTCTCGAACACTTCGGCCATCACTGCCTCCGGGGATGGGTGAGGGGTGCACCTCACCCTTCCACAGCGGCGTCCTCCCGGACCACGGCGGTGACTGTGATCTCCACCAACTGGCCGGTGTAGCCGAGGCAGGCCACCCCGAGCAGCGTCGAGGTGTGCGGCCCGTCCGCCAGGCCGGAGGCGTTGACGACGTCCCACACCTCGGAGAGCGGGCCGGGCTCGCCGGAGACCACGTACACGGTGCTGGCCACCACGTCCGCCAGGGTGCTGCCGACGTGCCGCAGCGCCTCCTCCAGATTGGCCAGGACCCGGCGGGTCTGCGCGACCCGGTCACCCGGGCCCACCAGGGTGCCGTCCTTGTCCAGCGGCACGCCGCCGGCGAGGAACACCAGCCGGGTGCCCGGCTCCACCACCGCGGTGTGCGCGTAGCCGGGCGGCGGGAACAGGCTCGGAACGGTGCTGCGCTGGACCATGCGGAGGTCCTCCTCGGGAGGGCTGCATCGGGGTGGCGTGTGGCGGGCCCGCGGGTGTCCGGGCCGACGTCCGATCATCCGTCGTGCGGAGGTGGGTGTCACCCGGATTTCGTACCGGCGGCCCCGCCCGTGCCCCCGTCCCCGCTGCCGGCGCTCCCGCCGGCCCGGGCCCGCCACTCGTGCGCGAGGACGGACCACACCTCGTAGTCCAGCCGGACGCCGTTGTACAGCTGGTGCTCGCGCATGGTGCCGTCCAGGTGCATGCCCATCCGCTGCGCCACCGCGCGGCTGCGGGCGTTGCCGGTGCTGTTCCACCACTCGACCCGGTGCAGGCCGCGCTCGAGGACCGCATAGTCGATCAGGTGCCGGACGGCAGTGCTGACGAGGCCCCGCCCTTCACCGTTCTTTTCGGTCCACACACCGATTTCACACATCCCGGCCGCGGTGTCGAAGTGCACGAACATCACGCCGCCGACCAGTGTCCCGCCGAGCCAGATTCCGAAGATCCGCCCGCTGTCGGCGGCCTGCCGGTCGGCAAATCCCTGCAGCGTCGCACGGGCCGATTCGAGATCGGTGGATCGGGTGGCCCACGGTATCCACGGGTCGGTGTTGGCGCGGGCGCGCTCGATGTGCTCGAAGAATTCGGCGGCCTGCCAGGGCTCCAGCGGGCGGAGCTCGGCGTCCTCGGCGAGCGGTACGGCGTACACGGCGGGCGTCCCTCCGGTCGGTGCGGCGACCGTCGGGCCGCCGCGGTGGTGCGTGCCGGTGTGCGGCACGCGGCCTGGATACATAACAAACGTTTGGCAGGTACCCTAGCGCGCATGACGCCCGCCCGTGGAGACCACGACGCCCGCCGCCGAGACGTCTCCGAGGCGGTGTGGCGGGTCCTCGCGGCCCGTGGCTTCGGCGGCCTGACGCTGCGCGCCGTCGCCGCCGAGATGGGGGCCACCACCGGCCTGCTCACCCACTACTTCCCGAACAAGCGCGCCCTGGTGGCGCATGCGCTGGAGGTGCTGGACCGGCGGGCGGCCGAACGGCCCCGCCCGGCCGCCGAACGCGCCGCCCCCGCCGGGGGGCTGGCCATGGTGCGGGCGCTGCTGCTGGACGTGCTGCCGCTGGACGCCGCGAGCGCCGCCGACAACCGGATCTGGGTGGGCTCCTGGGACGCCGCGCTCGCCGACGGGGAGCTGGCGGCCGATCACGCCGGGCGCTACCGGCGGTCGCGGGAGCGGCTCACGGAGTTCGTGGCGCAGGCGCAGCGGGCCGGCGAACTGCCCGCCGGGCGCGGGCCGGGGGAGATCGCGGCGGCGCTGCAGGCGTTCGTCCTGGGGCTGGTGGTGCAGGCGCTCTTCGCACCGGACGAGTTCCCGGCGGAGCGCCAGATCGCCCTGCTGGACGGTGCTCTCGCGGGGATCGCCGCGAACTGACGCCGGGCGGGCGCGGGACGGCGGCATCTGCCGCCTGTGCGGTTCGTCGCCGGGCCGGCGGTGGACCGGTCGGCCGGCGGCGGCCGTGCCGTGGTGGCGCCCCCAGCAGGATTCGAACCTGCGACCTACCGCTTAGAAGGCGGGTGCTCTATCCGCTGAGCTATGGGGGCATGGCTGGGTCGGCCCGGAGGGCGCCGGCCTGGGTGGTGGCGGACCTGCGGGCGTTCAAACGGTGCCCGGGCCCGGGCTCCAGGGGTACGGCTGGTGGGCGGCACCCTGCCCCGTCCGGCACGGGATGCCCGGGACAGGATAAGGGTGTCCGCATCCTCCGCCGGACCTTCCGGCACCGCGTCGGGTGTGTCGGCCTTGGCGGAGCGGTCCGATAATCGCAGGTGGCGGCCGGACGTGCAGCGGTCTGACGGGATCTGGACCCGGACGTTGTGCAGTCGTTACGGGGCTGCCTCCCCACCTGTTATGGATTCGGCGTGTGAATCGGCTTGAAGTCCGCGCGGTGGGGGTCGGATTTGGGTTACTTCGGTTGGACGACCTGGACGGAAGCGGACTCCGGCCACCTGTTCGGGGCCCGACGGTGGGTGCGGGCCGACCGCAGCGTTGTCATGACCTCGCGGTACGGCAGGTTCCCGGAGGCTCGAATTCCCATTGTGATTCACGCTCCCGAGTGAGCGGAGTTCTCCACACCCCCCGGTTTTCCACAGGATTTGCACGTTCCCTTCCGGGCATTCCGGCGGTTCGGAACCATCGCGGTGCGAGCGATTCGGCTCGGCCATTTCCGCCCGGAGGGAGATTTTCCGTGAATGAGACCCTGGTGACGATCGTCGGCAATGTCGCCTCGGCGGTCACCTATGCGCAGACGCCGGCCGGTGTCCCGGTCGCCAACTTCCGGATGGCCGCGACCGAGCGGCGCTTCGACCGTGGCAGCGGCGACTGGGTCGACGGCGAGACGACCTGGGTGACGGTCGTCGCCTGGCGCTGGCTGGCGACGAACGTGGTGAGTTCGGTGAACAAGGGCGACCCGGTCGTGGTCAGCGGCCGACTGCGGGTCAGGGAGTGGGGCGAGGAGGGTGCGCGCCGTACGGCGGTGGAGATCGACGCCCGCTCGGTGGGCCACGACCTGACCCGTGGCACCTCGGCGTTCCGATGGACCGTCCGCGGACGGTCCGATCAGGAGAAGGGCGGTTCGGATGCGCCCGGTCCCGTCGGCCTCGGGCGGGCGGGCGATCCGGCTCCGGTCGGCGAGGCCGTGCCGGACTGGATCGTCGCCGCGGTCGAGGCGCGGCGCGCTGCCGAGCGCGTGACTGCGGCCGGTGCGGGCGGAGTTGGCGCCGCGTCGGTGGGCGGCGACGGGGTGCCGGCCGCGGCCGCTGCCGGCCGGCTGTCCGGGTCGGCCGGGTGACCCGGCCGCCGGGCGCGGGGGCAGCGCCGTTCCGGCGGTGGTGCGATGACGATCCGTGAGATCTGGTGAAACGTCAACCAAAACGATCCGTCTGCTCCTTGATAACAAAACGGCAACGGAACTGTCCTGGTTCCGCACAACTGTGGGAAGCGTCTCAACCCTCAATATGATGCGTCGGGTCCACACATGTGCAGCGGTGTCACAGGGGACACCGCTTTGCAGGGCGGGCTGCCATCGGCAGAGCCCGGCCCGGAGGGATCACTCATGTTCCACAGCCAGAAGCGGGCTGTCTCCCGCATAGGTACTGTCATGCTCGCGTCCGGCATTGCCGTGGCGAGCGGCCTGATCGCCGCCGGTGCGGCCTCCGCCGACAGCGGCGCGGGCATCACCGCGACGATTCAGCCGACCATGGTCAGCGGGTCCGTCGACACCGGCGGTGGCCACGTGATCCAGGGCGGTCTGTTCACGCTGAAGACGGATGACGGCAAGCTCATCCAGACGTACTGCATCGACATCGACCACGGTGTCAAGATCAAGGACGCGGTCAAGTACCAGGAGTCCAACTGGGCGTCCAGCTCGCTCGGCGCCCCGGGCAAGGCCGAGGCCGCCGGCAAGATCCGCTGGATCCTCGAGCACTCCTACCCGAAGCTCTCCCTCGACGCGGTGAAGACCGCGGTCGGCATCAAGGGCGAGTTCACCAAGGAGGACGCGGCCGCCGGCACCCAGGCCGCGATCTGGCGCTACTCGGACAACAAGACCGCCGCCACGCCGCTCGACGCCGAGGCCAAGCAGCTCACCGAGTACCTCGCGGGCAGCAAGAACACCGGCCTGCCCGCCGAGCCGGCGCCCTCGCTGGACCTCGACCCGTCCGCCGTGAGCGGCAAGTCGGGCAGCAAGCTCGGCCCGTTCACCCTCAACAGCAGCGCCGAGTCGGTCAAGCTCGCGCTCACCGGCGACTCCTCCGGCGGCAAGGTCAAGCTGGTCGACAAGGACGGCAAGGCCGTCTCCGACCTGAAGGGCCCGATCGCCAAGGACACCAAGCTGTTCCTGGACGTCCCCGCGGGCACCGCGGCCGGCTCGGCCACGGTGAAGGCCTCGGCCACCACCACCGTGCCCACCGGCCGTGTTTTCCTGAGCGTCGGCTACACCCCCGAGAAGCACAGCCAGACGATGATCCTGGCCGGCTCCGAGGAGCTCAGCGTCAACAAGACCGCCAAGGCCACCTGGACGCAGGCCAAGGGCCCGCTGCTGGAGGCCACGGCCAAGGTCGACTGCACCAAGAACGGTGTCCAGGTCACCGTCACCAACAGCGGTGACGAGCAGGCCACCGTGACCGTCACCCCGGGCAAGAGCATCACCGTCGGGGCCGGCAAGACCGAGACCGTGCTCGTCCCGGTCACCGAGGACGCCACCTACGACATCAAGGTGACCGGCCCGAACCTCAAGGAAGAGTTCAAGGGCATCCTCGACTGCAAGACCACCAGCACCACCGGTGGCACGACCGGCGGCACCACGGGCGGCACCACCACCGGCGGGACGACCGGTGGCAGCACCGGCTCGACCACCGGCGGCAGCCTGGCCAGCACCGGTGGCGGCAGCCACACCGGCATGATCGCGGGCATCGCGGGCCTGCTCGTCGCCGCCGGCGGCGGCGCCGTCTTCGCCCTGCGTCGCCGCGGCCGCCACGGCCGCAGCGCCGCCTGAGCGACCGCACCGCGGGTGTGAGCCGTTCCCACGGCTGAGGCACCCGGGCCCGGCCCCGTCCTCCCACCCCGGAGGGCGGGGCCGGCGCGTTCCCCGGGGCCCTCGTCGGCCCGGCCGACCGGTGTGACCGGCGGGAGTTCGGGAGGGCCTGCCCGGTGCGGCACAATGGAAGGCTGCAAGCCGAATACACCCGACGACGCCGGAGCGATCTCACGTGGCGGAATACATCTACACCATGCGCAAGGTGCGCAAGGCACACGGCGACAAGGTCATCCTTGACGACGTGACGCTGTCCTTCCTCCCCGGGGCGAAGATCGGCGTCGTCGGCCCCAACGGTGCCGGTAAGTCCACGGTGCTGAAGATGATGGCCGGTCTGGAGCAGCCCTCCAACGGCGACGCCTTCCTCTCGCCGGGCTTCACCGTCGGCATGCTCCTCCAGGAGCCCCCGCTCGACGAGTCCAAGACCGTCCTGGAGAACGTCGAGGACGGCGTCAAGGAGATCAAGGGCAAGCTCGACCGGTTCAACGAGATCGCCGAGCTGATGGCGACCGACTACTCGGACGAGCTGCTCGAGGAGATGGGCCGCCTCCAGGAGGACCTGGACCACGCCAACGCCTGGGACCTCGACGCCCAGCTGGAGCAGGCCATGGACGCCCTGGGCTGCCCGCCCGGCGACTGGCCGGTCACCAAGCTCTCCGGTGGTGAGAAGCGCCGCGTCGCCCTCTGCAAGCTGCTGCTGGAGGCGCCCGACCTGCTGCTCCTCGACGAGCCCACCAACCACCTCGACGCCGAGTCGGTGAACTGGCTGGAGCAGCACCTCGCCAAGTACCCCGGCACCGTCGTCGCGGTCACCCACGACCGCTACTTCCTCGACAACGTCGCCCAGTGGATCCTGGAGCTCGACCGCGGCCGGGCGTTCCCCTACGAGGGCAACTACTCCACCTACCTGGAGACCAAGCAGACCCGTCTCAAGGTCGAGGGCCAGAAGGACGCCAAGCGCGCCAAGCGGCTCAAGGAAGAGCTGGAGTGGGTCCGCTCCAACGCCAAGGGCCGCCAGGCCAAGTCCAAGGCGCGCCTCGCCCGCTACGAGGAGATGGCGGCCGAGGCCGACAAGATGCGGAAGCTGGACTTCGAGGAGATCCAGATCCCGCCGGGCCCGCGCCTGGGCAGCGTCGTCGTCGAGGTGGACAACCTCTCCAAGGGCTTCGGTGAGAAGCTGCTGATCGACGACCTGAGCTTCACCCTGCCGCGCAACGGCATCGTCGGCGTGATCGGCCCGAACGGCGCCGGCAAGACCACGCTCTTCAAGATGCTCCAGGGCCTCGAGACCCCGGACGACGGCAAGGTCAAGGTCGGCGAGACCGTCAAGATCAGCTACGTCGACCAGAACCGCGCCAACATCGACCCGAAGAAGACCCTGTGGGAGGTCGTCTCCGACGGCCTCGACTGGATCAACGTCGGCCAGGTCGAGATGCCGTCCCGCGCCTACGTCTCCGCGTTCGGCTTCAAGGGCCCGGACCAGCAGAAGCCGGCCGGCGTGCTCTCCGGCGGTGAGCGCAACCGCCTCAACCTGGCGCTCACCCTCAAGCAGGGCGGCAACCTGCTGCTCCTCGACGAGCCCACCAACGACCTGGACGTCGAGACGCTCTCCTCCCTGGAGAACGCCCTGCTCGACTTCCCGGGTTGCGCCGTGGTCATCTCCCACGACCGCTGGTTCCTGGACCGCGTCGCCACCCACATCCTCGCCTACGAGGGCGACAGCAAGTGGTTCTGGTTCGAGGGCAACTTCGAGTCCTACGAGAAGAACAAGATCGAGCGGCTCGGCGCGGACGCCGCCCGCCCGCACCGCGCCACCTACAAGAAGCTGACCCGCGGCTGACCGTCCCCGTGACGACAGCCGCCGGCAACGCCGGCGCAACAACGGCCGGGCAGGCTGCCCCCAACGGCGCCCTGCCCGGCCACCCGCCCGTGTTCCGTCCACGGGCGACCGAAGTCTGAGGAGATCCTTCGTGGCACGCCACATCTACGCCTGCCCCCTGCGGTGGTCCGACATGGACGCCTTCGGCCACGTCAACAACGTGGTCTTCCTGCGCTACCTGGAGGAGGCCCGGATCGACTTCATGTTCACCCAGGCCGCCGAGGCCGGCGCCGGGGAGTTCGCGGGCGGCTCGGTGGTGGCGCGCCACGAGATCGAGTACAAGCGGCCGCTGGTCCACCGCCCGGCCCCGGTGACGATCGAGACCTGGGTCACCAAGATCGGCGGCGCCTCGCTCACCGTCTCCTACGAGATCAAGGACACCGCGGAGGACGGCAAGGTGACGGTCTACGTCAAGGCCTCCACCGTGGTCGTCCCCTACGACCTGGTCGAGGGCCGGCCGCGCCGGATCAGCCCCGTCGAGCGCGAGTTCCTCTCCCGCTTCATGGACGAGGCCCCGGCCGCCGCGGCCGTCGCCTGAGCCGGACGGTACGCACGATCGTGAGCAGCATCCCCGTCACCGGCCGACCCGCCGCCCTCGTCCTCGCCGAACACGGCGGGGCGGCCGACCTCGCCGCCTTCCTGGCCCGCCTGCTGCGCTTCGACCGCGCCGCCGCGGTCCGCCTCCAGGCCGTGCCCGGCCCGGAGGACAGCGGGGTGCTCGCGGTCTTCGGGCGGCTCCCGCTCGGCACCTCCGGGGCGATCGCCGTCCGCACCGCCCGGCTGACCGGCGGGCCCGCCGGGACGGACGCCACCGTCTCCGCCGGGCAGCTGCTGGACGCCGTGGACACGGAGAACGGCACCGTCACCGTCCCCGCCCCGGTCACCGGCCCCGCCTGGGGCCTGCTGCCGCCCCGCACCGGCTGGGAGCTGGTCGCCGAGCCGCCGGCCTTCGAGGTCCTCCCCGAGGTCACGGCCGCCGTCGGCGAGTTCCGCCGGCGCAGTGAGGCCGTGCCCGAGCACCACCGTTCGCGGCAGGTCCTCGACGCGCTCGCCGACGAGATCTGGTCCCGCCCGCTGGGTGCCGTCCCCGGTCTTCCGCTGCGGGCCGCGCACGCCGCCCATGTGATCGGCTTCCTGCGGCCCGCCGTCCCGCTCACCGTGCACCGCGCGGGCGGCTGGCTGCGGCTGAGCGCCCCGGCCGGCTCGATCGCCGTCCGCAGCACCGCCGCCCCCGGCGCCGGACTGGGGCTCAGCCCGCTGCGGTAGGCCGTGCCCGACGGAAGTCCCCGCCGGGTTCGGCGCGGCTGTCGGTGACGGTCGGCAGGGTCCTTCGGACCGCCACCCACGACCGCCGCACCGCCCGGAGGACACCTGTGCCCGCGCTCCAGGACTTCGCCACCTGGGAGTCGCTGCTGGCGCTCCTGCGGTCCGAGCACGCCGACCGCCTGGCCGCCGGCACCGGCCACGTGGCGGGAAGCATCGGTTCGACGGGGTGGAGTCTGCCCCTGAGCCACCGGCTCCCGCCCCGGGGGCAGCCGACCGTGCCCTACGACCGGGAACCCGTCGCCGGGCTGCCGCGGCTGCGCACCCTCACCGCGCACCCCGGCACGCTCGCCGACCCGCTGGAGATCGCCGGCCTGACCGGGCTGGAGTACCTGGGGCTCGGGCCGGACGAGTGGCGCGTCCTCCTCGGTGCCGGGGCGGTCCGGCGGGGACTGTCCGCCGCCTGCGTCGAGGTGCGCGGCGACGAGCACCCGCTGGCAGTCGTGGAGGTGGCCAACGACCTCCTCGCTCTCTGGGGCCGCCCGCCGATCGCCCACACCGCCGTCGAGGGGCACCTCGGGCCCGTCCGGTAGTCGATCCCGGGCCGGGGCTCCCGCGGCGTGACCTTTGCAGGACCCGCTCCGGATCCCTGCCGGGCCGGGGCCCGGTGCGGCCTCAGTCGGCCGTGTTGATCATGGAGGCGGCGGCGTACGTCAGGTAGTCCCAGAGCTGGCGCTCGGCGTCCTCCGGCAGCTCCAGCTCGTCGAGGGCGGTGCGCATGTGCCGCAGCCACGCGTCGTGCGCGGCGCGGTCCACCTTGAACGGCGAGTGGCGCATCCGCAGCCGCGGGTGGCCGCGCTCCTCGCTGTAGGTCCGGGGCCCGCCCCAGTACTGCATGAGGAAGAGCGCGAAGCGCTCCTCGGCGGGGCCGAGGTCCTCCTCCGGGTACATCGGCCGCAGCAGCTCGTCCTCGGCGACGCCCTGGTAGAAGCGGTGCACCAGCCGGCGGAAGGTGGCCTCGCCGCCGATCGCGTCGAAAAAGGTCTCCTCGGCAAGCGTGCTCTGCGGGATCTCGTTCACCCGACCATGGTCGCAGACGGCCGCAGGGGCCGTACACCGGTCTTCCGGCCTACGACCCCTGCGGTTCCGTCCCTGCGACCGGGCCGCCGGCTACACGTCGTCCCAGTTGAAGAAGCGCCAGGCGATCAGGCAGAGCACGGCCGAGAAGGCCAGCAGTCCGCCCATCGCGGGCAGTGCGTCCATCACGCCGCCGCCGCGGCTGAGCACCGACTGAGAGGCGGTGACCAGGTAGCGCAGCGGGAAGACCTTGGAGACGGTCTGCAGCCAGCCCGGGCTGCCGTCGAGCGGGATGAACGCGCCACCGAGGAAGGACATCGGCAGGATGATCAGCTGGTTGATGCCGTTCGCCGCCTCCTCGGTCTTCGCGAGTCCGCCGGTGAGCAGGCCGATCGACATGAAGGCGATGGTGGCGCAGAGCACCAGCGGCACGATCAGCCACCAGTTGCCGGTGAGCTTCAGCCCGAAGAACGGCGTGGTGGCGATCAGCAGGAAGATCGCCGTCTGGGCGAGGGCGATCACGCAGTTGACCGCGACCCGGGCGCCGATCACCGCGGGGATGGAGACCGGGGCGAGCCGCAGCCTGCGCAGCACCCGCTTGGTCCGCCAGTTGATCAGGGTGAAGGAGGCGCCGTAGACCGCACCGGAGGCGATGGCCCAGCCGAGCAGGCCCGGGGTGAGGTACTGGATCGGCTTCAGCGACTCGTCCTCGACCTGGCTCGCGGCGAGCGTGAACGCCGGCGGCTTGCCGGTCGCGGCCTGGTTGGCGGCCTTGACCAGGTTGTCGACGATCGCCCGGACGCTGCCGGCCTTGACGGTGTCGGAGGCGCTGAAGCGCAGCACCACCTGGCCGCCCTGGCCCTGCTCGACGAGCGCGTCCAGGTCGCCCTTGCGGACCTTCTCCAGGGCGGCGGCCTCGTCGTCGAACTTCGTGACGGTGAGGATCTTCTCCAGCTCGGTGCGGTCCTCGCCCTGCACGGAGTCCAGCAGCTGCACCGAGCCGACCTGGGCGATCTCCACGTGCGGGGCGCCCGCGCTCTTGAAGAGCGTGCCGAACATCAGCAGGAAGATCAGCGGCATCAGCAGGGTGAAGAACAGCGCGCCGCGGTCGCGCACGAAGCCCAGCAGCATGACCCGGGCGAGTCCGGCGAAGGCGCTGGCGCGCTCCGGCGCCTCGGGGGCCGGGGCGGCGGGCTCGCGGTCGGTAGCGGTGGGGGCGGTGGCGGTCATGCCCGGTACTCCCGTCCGGTGAGGCGGAGGAAGACGTCCTCCAGGGTGGCTCCGCGGACCTCCAGGCCGCGCAGGGCGTTCTGCTCGGCGAGCACCGAGAGCACCGGGGCGGGGATGCGGGTGGAGACGGACAGCGAGACGCCGTCGTTCTCCAGCCCGACGAGCTCGGCGCCGGCCGCGGTGAACAGCTCCCGGGCGGTGTCGGCGGCGAGCAGGCCGGACTCGACGCTGATCCGGACGGTGTCGTCGATCTCGCGCACCAGCGCGGCCGGGGCGCCGGTCTTCAGCACCTTGCCGTGGTCCATCACGGAGACCCGGTCGCAGAGCACCTCGGCCTCGTCCAGGTAGTGCGTGGTGAGGACGACGGTGCGCCCCTCGGCGTTGATGTCGCGCAGCAGGTCCCACAGGTTGCGGCGGGCCTGCGGGTCGAGGCCGGTGGTGGGCTCGTCCAGGAAGACGAGCTCCGGGTCGTGGACGAGCGCGCAGGCGATGGAGAGCCGCTGCGCCTGGCCGCCGGACATCTTCTCGGTCTGCACCGCGGCGGACTCGGAGAGGCCGACCTTCTCGAGCATCGCGTCGGCGCGCTTCGGCCCGACGCCGTAGAAGGAGGCGAAGGTGCGGATCGTCTCGCGGGCGGTCAGCCGGTTGAAGAAGGACGACGCCTGGAACTGCACGCCGATGCGCGGCAGCAGGGCGGTGTTGCGCGGCCAGGGCTTCAGCCCGAGCAGTTCGACGCGGCCCTCGTCGGGCTCGCGGATGCCTTCCAGGATCTCCAACGTGGTGGTCTTGCCCGCCCCGTTGGGCCCGAGTATTCCGTAGAACTCGCCGGTCTCGACGGTGAGCGACACCCCGTCGACGGCCTGGACGTCCCCGTACCGCTTCCGGATCCCGTCGGCGGATATAGCTGCAGTCATGATCCATGACAATAGGGGCCGGCCGGTCGCGGCGCTGCTCCTTTTCCGGGCAAGAGCCGGTAAAAACCGCACGGGCGGGGCCGGTTGGCGACCGGCCCCGCCCGACGGTGCGTCAGGCGCGGTGCAGCGTGATCGTCGTCCAGGCGCCGATGTGGATGCGGTCCCCGTCGTTCAGCGGGATCGCGGTGTGCGGCGGCACCGGGTCGGCGCCGCCGTTCATGGTGGTGCCGTTGGTGGAGTCCTGGTCGACCAGCACCCAGCTGCCGTCGGGCTGTTCGGCGAGCAGGGCGTGCTGGTGCGAGGCTCCCGGGTCCTCCGGCGGGACCGACAGGTCGATCTCCGGCACGGTGCCGCGCTGCTGGCTGCGCCGGCCGATCCGCAGCTGGCCGCGGCCGGTCAGCGGGATGCGCCGCTCCGGGCAGTACGGCGGGAAGAACAGCCCCGCCGCGTCCGGGCCGCTGCGCTCCATCATGTCGGCGAAGTAGTCCCGGTCGGCGCTGACCACCGCGATCCACTGGGTGCGGGTCGGCGGCGGGGGCGGCGGCGCGGTGGGGCCGGCGCCGGGGCGGCCGGGCGCGTGCCCGCCGGGCTGCCCGGGAGCGTGGCCGGGAGCCTGCTGGCCGGGCCCGGGCGGGGCCAGCCGGAAGGACGTGCCGAAGCCGTCGCCCGTGCTGTGGCCGGGCTCGGCGTAGACCGGGCCCGTCCGCTCGTAGCCGTCGGGCTCGGCGAACGGCGCCGGGGCCGGCCGGTCGAAGCCCTGCTTCTCCAGGTTCGGCGGCCGGTAGCCGGGCGGTGCGGCGGGCGGCGCCGGGGGTGCCGAGGCGCGGCCGGCGGCGGGTAGCCGTAGCCGCCGCCGGGGGCGCCCGGCGGGGGCGGGGGAGGTGCCGTGGGCGGGGCTGCCGGGGGAGGCGTGGGCGCCTGCGGCCGCTGCGGCGCGGACAGGTCGTAGTCGTAGCCGCACTCCTCGCAGTACCGGCCGGTCTGCGGGGTGCGGCAGATCGGGCAGGTGACGAGGCCGGCGGTGATGTCCGGCGAGCCGCCGTACGGGGCGCCGCCGCCGATGGACAGGCCGCCGAGGCCGCCGCGCCGCTCGTACGGGGGCTCCTCGTAGGGCGGCTGCCCGTACCCGGAGTCGCGGCCGGACGGCTCGTAGGACGGCCGCTCGTAGCCGCCTCCGCCGCCGTGGGACGGGCCGCCCGCGGGGGGCCCGGCGGGCGGGGGCGGCGGGTAGCCCGGACCGCCGGACCCGCCGAACGGCGAGCCGGAGGCCGGCGGCGCGCCCGGGACGGCCAGACCGGGCGGCGGAGTCATCGGGAAGCCGCAGAAGTCGCACCAGTCCTCGGCCTGCGACTCATGGCCCCTAGGGCAGATCGGCATTAAATCCCCCAACATTCCTGCAGGTCCGGCCCAGGGTGGCCGGTCATCTCTTCACACGCACGGTCTTGGTCGACCGGGTCTCGAGTGTCATCGAGTCGGCCTCGCTCACGTTCTTACGGAATCGAACCGTACCCTCCTTCGCATCCACGACGTCGACCACCTTCTCCAGCAGACGGAACGTGCCGTCGTTGCCGGTCGCGTGGGCGAGCCGGACGGCCGCTCCCAGCTTGGCGGTGGCCCGGTCGACGTCCCCGGCGCGGTGGGCGGCGATGCCCTCCTGGATCGAGGCGGCCAGCTCGGCCTGGCCGGTGTAGTGGGCCACCTGCTGGTTGATCCGGGTGGAGGAGGCCAGGTCGTCGGTCCAGACCGCCCTGACGAGCCCCTGGGAGAGCACCTCGGCGGTGCCGTCGGGCTGCGGCAGCACCAGGCTGATCCGGGCCGCCAGCATCTCGTCGCCGACGGAGGCGGCCGGCACCTCGATGCACACGTGGTAGTCGCGGCTCTCGTCGCCCCAGGAGCCGGTCGGGTAGTCGCCGGCCCGGGGGCCGGTGTCGGTGCGGCGGCCGGTGAGGTCCTCCACCGCGGGCGCGACCTGCTTGACGTAGGTGACCCGCGCGTTGGCCGGGGTCCAGATCCGCAGCGAGACGTCGGCGACCTGCTTGCCCATGGCGGTGGACATCATCGCCCGGAAGTCGTCGGCGAGGCCGGAGGGCTCGGCGACGATGTCGACGGTGCCCAGCAGTGCGGAGGAGATCCGGCGCAGCTCGTCGACCTCCCAGTCGGTGCCGACGCCGCGGCAGTCCGCGGTGAAGTACCCGGAGGCCCGGTCGAGGACGGCCTGCAGCTCGGCGGGCTTCTCGTGCTCGTTGCGCCCGTCGGTGAGCAGGATGCCGTGCCGGATGGAACGGTCGGGGCGGCTCTCGAAGAGCCGGTGGGCGAGCGCCAGCCAGGTGCCGATCGCGGTGCCGCCCATCGGGGTCAGTTTGCGCAGGGCGGTCTTGGCGGCGGCCCGGGTGGACGGGTCGGAGACGGCCAGTTCGCCGCCGCCCGGGTAGACCTCCTTGGCCTCGTGGGTGCCGGCCACCACGGCGAAGGCGACGCCGTCGCGCAGGGTGTCGATGGCGGCGGCGGTCGCCTCGCGCGCGTTGCGCATCTTCGCGGCGGGGTAGTCCATCGAGCCGGAGCAGTCGATCATGATCACCACGGCGGCGTCGGCGCCGTCCCCGGCGGACAGCGGCCGTCCGCCGGAGGTGCCCCCGCCGGTGGCGGTGACGGTGACGATCGCGTTCACCTCGCGGGCGCCCTCCGCGAGGTACTCGTTCTGGAAGATGTCGACGTCGAATCGTGGCGCGTTCGGCCTGGACAGACTTGCCATGGCTTGAGGGCTCCTGTCGAGCGGTCAGGCGGGTGGTCGTCGGTCGTGCTCGTGCGGTCGTGCTCGCCGGCCGGCGGCAGGCCGGTACGGCCCGGGGGCTCGTGCCCGGCCCGGGCCGCACCGGCGCCGGTCAGCCGGTGCGGCCGGGGGCCGCGGGCGGGAAGCCCGGCATCGGCGGCGCGGGCGCTGCCGGGGGTGCCGGCGGCACCGGCGGGAGGTCCGGCAGTGTGGCGTCGTGCCCCTGCGCGGGGACGCCGGCCGCCGCGGCGGCGGGCTCCGCGGGGCGCTGCACGGGCAGGTCGAGCAGGGTGGGTTCGTGGTCGTCGGCGGCCGGGTCGATCGGCAGCACCGCGACGGTGATGTTGTCGTGCCCGCCCGCGGTGACCGCGAAGTTCACCAGGGCCCGGGCCGCGGCGAGCGGCTCGGTGCGGGCGTCCGCGCGGACGAAGAAGGCGAGGTCGGTGGCGGCCTCCGCGTAGTTCCACAGCCCGTCGGTGCAGATCAGCACCACGCCGGGCACGTGCGGGGTGAACGCCACGGTGTGCGGCAGGAGTTCCTCGGCGTCGGCGCCGAGCCAGCCGGTGATGGCGTGCGCCCGCGGGTCGGCGTAGGCCTCGGCCTCGCTCATCAGTCCGGCGGCCACCATCCGGGCGGCCCAGGAGTCGTCCTCGGTGAGCCGGTACGGCTCGGCGGACTCGCGGTCGTCCGGGATCCAGTACGCCCGGGTGTCGCCGACCCAGCCGATGGTGACCAGGCCGTCGGCGGAGATCGCGCTGACGTAGGTGCAGGCGGGCGCGTTGAGGCCGCCGCCCGGCTGGGACGGGGTCCGGCCGTCGTAGGCGAGCTCGGTGACGGCCCGTGCGGCGTCGGTGATGGCCCGTCGCATGGCGGCGGTCGGGTCGTCGCCGCGCTCCAGCGAGCTGAGCAGCGACTCGGAGGCGGCGTCCACCGCGGTCGCGGAGGCCTCGTCGGGCCGGGCGGAGGAGGAGACGCCGTCGCAGACCACGGCGATGACGGCGGGTCGGCCGCCGGGCAGCGCGGTGCCGGCGACGGTGAAGGCGTCCTCGTTGCGGTGGTGGCGCAGGCCGCGGTCGCTGACCCCGGCGACGCCGGCCATCGCCCGCTCCTGGTGGTCGCGCGGCTTGGGCTGGGCCTTGCCGCAGGCCTCGCAGTACCCGTCGGCGGTGACCTCGGCGGCCCCGCAGTGCACGCAGGCGCCGGCCGGGTGCGTGCCCGACGGGGAGTCGGGCACGGCGGCGCCCGGCCCCCGGCGGTCGGTCACCGTCCGTTCACCGGCGGGCGGCTCGGGTTCGGACGTGCTGCGCCCGCAGGCGCCGCAGAAGGCGTCCTCCGGGTCCAGGGTCTCGGCACAGCTGGGGCACACGGTCTGCTGCTGCGGCATTGCTCACACCCACGTCCGTGGGCGGGCCCGGTTGGCCCGCTCCACCATCTCGATCCTCTTCTCGGCACGGTCGGACAACCGTGCCAACACCCGGTAGGAGTGCTCCAGGGCGAAGCGCAGTTCCCGTTCCTCCGCAGGATGTCCGAGCACTTCGCGGGTCGGGTCCGCGGCGGCCCCCGCGGTGTTCGCGGCGGCGCCCGGTCGGCCCGCGACGACCCAGCCGAGGGCGGCGTCCAGCACCTCGACGGCGAGCTCCTCGCGCCGCCGGGCGTCGAGGCCGAGCGCGGCGAGCTGTTCGGAGCAGCGGGTGAGGTCCGGGCCGAGCGGGTCGGTCGCCGGGCGGCCGCGCAGCCGGGCGCGGACGGCGGCGATCCGGGCCGCGGTGTGGTGCGCGGAGGACTCCGGGACCGCCTCCAGGGCGTCGACCGCGCCCGTCCGGTCGTCGGCGGCGAGCCTGACGCGGGCCAGGCCGAAGGAGGCGCCGACGTAGGTGCGGTCGGTGGTGGCGACCAGGCGGTGGAACTCGGTGGCGTCCTCGAGGTTGCCGAGCAGTTCGGCGCAGACCGCGAGGGCCAGCTTGGGGGCGGGCTCGCCCGGGAAGGCGTCGTAGAGCGCGTCGAAGGCCTCGGCGGCGGCCTGGGCCCTGCCCTCGGCAAGGGCGGTGAGGCCGCGGTACCAGACGACCCGCCAGTCCCCGGGGTGGTCCTTCTCGATGCCGTCGAGTTCGCCGGCGGCGGTGGCCGGGTCGCCGAGCTCCAGGTGGGCGCGCAGGGCCCGCAGGCGCAGTTCGAGCGAGGGGGCGGGTGCGGTGGCGAGGGCGGCGAGGGCCTCGCCGGGGGCGGTGCCGGCGAGTGCGGCGAGGAAGCCGGCGTTGGGGTCGGCGGTGTCGACGCGCGGGACGGGCAGCGCGAGTGCGGCGGCGGCCGCATCCAGCGGACCGCCGGCGAGTTCGGTGTCCACGACCCGGACCTCGGGCCCGAAGAGGGTGGACAGGGCGGGCCGGGGCCGGCCGTCCTGGAGGGCGAGGACCTCGCGCAGCACGCCGGTGAGCTGGTCGGCCATCTCCTCGGCGGAGCCGAAGCGGCGGGCCGGGTCGGGGTCGGTGGCCCGGACGAGCAGCCGGTAGTACGACTCGTACTGCGCGAACAGCGGCACCTCGTCGGGTCCGGGGAGCTCGTGCCGGTGGGTGGTGGCGTAGCCGCGGAAGTCGATGCTGAGCACGGCCAGGGTGCGGGCGACGGTGTAGAGGTCGGAGGCGGGCGTCGGCCCGTCGGTGGCGATCTCGGGCGCCTGGTAGCCGACGGTGCCGTAGATCGGGCCGTCGTCGTCGAAGCGGCGGACGGCGCCCATGTCGATGATCTTGAGCGAGTCCTCGCTCTGGATCACGTTGTCGATCTTGAAGTCGCAGTACACCAGGCCGCGGGCGTGCAGGTGGCCGAGCGCGGGCAGCGCCTCCAGCGCGTACGCGATCGCCTGCTCCACCGGCAGCGGGTCGCGCCCGCCGTCCGGGGTGCGGCGCTCGTTGGCGATGTCCTTGAGCGACTTGCCGCCGACGTACTCCATCACGATGTAGCCGTCGGTGGAGCCGGTGCGCAGGTCCGGGTGCTCGGCGAAGTTGATGATGCGGACGATGTTCGGGTGGTCGACCTCGGCCAGGAAGCGGCGCTCGGCGAGGGCGACCGCCAGCGCGTCCTCGTCACCGGTGTCCAGCAGGCCCTTGAGGACCACCCACTTGTCGTTGACCCGGCGGTCGATCGCGAGGTAGATCCAGCCGAGCCCGCCGTGCGCCAGGCAGCCCACCACCTCGTACTGGCCGCCGACCAGGTCGCCGCGGCGCAGCTTGGGGGTGAACGAGTACGGCGTGCCGCACTTGGTGCAGAAGCCCTCCGGGCGGCCCGGGACGTCGTCCTTCGACCGGCCGACCGGCGCGTCGCACTTGGAGCAGAACCGCTTGCGCTCCGGCACCTCCGGGTTGTCCAGCACGGCCGCGGCCGGGTCGGGCCGCGGCACGGCCGGCACCGTCACCAGGCCGGCGCCGAGGTTGCCGCGCCGCCCGGTGCCGCCCGTGCCGCGGCTGCTGCGCACCGAGACCGAGCGCCCGCTGCCCGTCCGGGTGGAGCGGTGCGAGCGGGAGCGGCCGGACATCGTCCGCGCCGACACCGAGGAGCCGGTGCGCACCTGCGCGGAGCGCGCCGAGTCGGGGGAGACCCGGGCCGAGGGCACGTGCGGCGCCGTCCGGGCGCCCGCTTCGGCGGCCAGCCCGCACTCGTCGCAGTAGCCGTCGGCGTCGATGGTGCCCGGGCAGTCCCGGGTGCACCGGGCCGGACCGGCCGGCGCCGCCCCAGCGGCCCCCGCCGCGGAACCGCCCTTGGCCGCCGGTGCCGCGGCCAGCCCGCACTCGTCGCAGTAGCCGTCGGCGTCGATCACTCCGCTGCCGGAGCACTCCGGCCGCGTGCACGTCTCACCCATCGGATTCGCCGCCCCCCTGAGCGTCCCGCACCGGCCGGCCGTCCTGCACCGCCGGGGCCTGTTCGTCCTGCCCGTTCCCGTCGTCCGCAACCCTCGGCGCGGGCGGAAGCGCCGGCGCCGGGCGCACCGCCTGCTGGAAGCGCGCGACCGCCTCCGCGGCGGCGCGCAGGTCGCAGGGCGCGCTCCACAACAGCCAGCGCGCCTTCTCGAACCGCTCGACGACCTCCGGGTCCTCGGTGATCCCGAGCCGGGCGGCCATCGCCTTGTACGCCTCCAGCCGCCCCCGCAGCTCGGCCCGGACGGCCAGCGGCTGGGCCACCTCGGTCAGCGAGTGCCGCGCCCGGCCGAGCTCCTTGGCGGCCGCGTCCTCCAGGGCGTCCAGCAGAGGGCCCAGCCGGTGCCACTGGCCGCCGTGCTGCAGCTCCACCGCCAGCCCGATCCGCTCGCGCAGCGCGGACGCAGGACCGGGCACGGCCGGCACCTCGGTCGCCGCGATCTTCGCCAGCACCTCGCCGCGCGCCCGGCGGGCCTCGGCCAGCGTGGCGTCCGCGCGCTGCAGCAGGTCGGCGACCTGCTGCAGCCGCTCGTGCGACTCGTCGCGCAGCCGCAGCAGCCCCTCCAGCTCCACCCGGACGTCGTCCAGCGCCCGGCCCGCCCGGTCGAAGCGCGAGGTGTCGACCACCCCCGCCGTCCCGGCCGCCGTCGGCCCCGGCGGGGCACCCTCCGCACGCTGGGCCGGCACCCGGGCCGGCCGCCACAGCGACAGCGGGTCGGCGACCACCTCGGCGCGCTGCGCCGCCAGGTCCTCGGCCAGGCCGGCCAGGTCGTCGGCCAGCGGGTGGCCGCCCGGCCGCACCCCGACCGACAGCGCCAGCATCTGCACCCGGTGCAGCTCGGCCAGCAGCAGGTCGATCCGCGCGGGCAGCGCCGACCAGACCGCGTCCGCGGCCGCCGCCACCTCGAGCACGGTCGCGTACCAGGCGTTCATCCGCTCCAGCAGCTCGGCCAGGCTGACCTGCTCGACCAGCCGGGCGGGCGCACCGAGCCGGGCGCCGCCGTCCGGCAGCTGCCCGCCGGAGACGGTGACCGAGGCGCCGCCGAGCAGCTCGCTGAGCTCGGCCAGCTCCGCGGAGCCGGGGCGGTTGCGGCGCGAGCGGACGGCGCGCGCCGAGGCCAGCGCCTCCGAGTAGCGGTCGAACAGCGCCCACAGCACCGACAGGCCCTGCCCGGCGACGGACCAGCGCTCCAGGGTGCGCCCGGTGAGGGCTGCCCCCTCCAGCAGCCGACGGCCCGGATGGTCCTGCAGGTCCAGCAGCGCCGCCTCCACGGCGTCGCGCTCGGCTCCCAGCCGCGCGAGTGCGCGGTCCACCTCCTCCCGGCTCATCGCCGGGCCGGCAGTTCCTGCCAACGGTCCTTCCTCTCCGGTGGGGTCGCCCGGCCCCGGTGCGGGCACCGCTGCGCTGCGGCGGCGGCCTGCGGTGACGGTGCCTCGGGTGACGGGACGACGGGTGACGGGGTGACGAGACTACGGCAGGTACTGGGCGGGCGAGGCACCCATGGTGGGCGCCAGCCAGCGCGTGTAGCTCTGCTGCCACCCCCCACCGGAGCGGTACTCCACCAGCACCTGGTTCACCCAGGCCACCAGATCGGGTGCGGACTTGTTGACGGCGACGCCCATGTAGGCGTCCGAGATGGCCTCGTCGAGCACCTGCACGGTCGGGTCCTGGGCGGCCTGGGCCGCGGCCAGCGAGCCGTCGGTGAGCGTGGTGTCCACCTGGCCGAGCTGCATCAGCACCAGGCAGTCCAGCTGGTTCTCCACCACCCGGACCCCGCTGGTGCCGCGGGCGTCGCGCTTCAGCTCCGCCTCGGACGAGGACTGCGCGGCCACGCAGGCCCGCCGCCCCCTGAACGCCTGGGCGAGCGAGGTCACCTTCGCCGCCCGCGGCACCACCACCTGCTGGCCGGTGCGGAAGTACGGCGCGGAGAACGCGACCTCCTTCAGCCGCTCGCAGGTGATGGTCATGGTGCGGGTGATCAGGTCGACCTCGCCGTTCTTGACCGCCTCGATCCGGCGCGCGGTCGGCACCGTCCGGAAGGTGATCTTCTCCGGGTCGCCGAGCACCGAGGCGGCGACGGCCCGGGCGAGGTCGATGTCGAAGCCTTCGATCCGGCCCGTCCGCGGGTTGCGGAAGCCCCAGTTGAAGCTGTTCTGGTCGACGCCGACGACCAGTGAGCCGCGCTGCCGGATGCGCCGGATCGTCGGCCCGTTCGGGTCCTCGGCCGGTGCGGCGCTCTTCTTCACGTCGCAGTCCGCGGCCGGCGCCAGCGCCGGGGCGGCCGCTGCCGCCGGGGCCGCCTGCACCGCCGCCGCCCCGCCGTCCGCGCTGCCGCCTGCACCGCCGCCGGTGCCGAGCACCCCCGCGGCCACCGCGAGCGCCGCCGCGGCCGCACCGGCCGCCGTCCTCCGCCGCACCGTACGGCCCGTCATCGTGCGCACCGTCATCCCCCGCCCTCTCACCGGTACTCGGCCAGCCGGCGGCCGATGCCCCTGACGATCCCCGCCGCAGCCAGCACGGCCAGCACCGCCGCGCCCACGGCGAGCACCTCGTACCCGCCCGCCACCCCGGAGGTCTCCGAGGTGAAGCGGGCCTGCTCCGCCTTGCCGGCCGCGGCCAGCTCGCGGTCCATCGCCGCCCACGCGGCCTCGGTCGTGGCGTCCGAGCCGACCGCCACGGTGGCCCGCAGCGCGGCCTCGTAGTCGCCGGCCCGGTCGCTCGCGGCCGCCGCGTCGTGCCTGCCGTCCCAGGCGGAGAACTGCTTGCGGGCCTCGGCGAGCCGGCGCTCGGCCTCGCCCGTGGGCGCGAGGTCCGCCGCCCGCACCAGCGTGCCCGTCCCGGTACGGCCGCCGCCCTCGGCGTGCTTGCCGCCGAGCGCCTCGCTGACCGCCTGCCAGCGCTTGGTGTAGCTGTCGCTCGCCCCGCGGGCCACCAGGTTGAGGTTCTCCGCGGCACGGGCCTGCAGCGCCTCCGTCCGCGCCTGGCCCAGCACCCGCAGCGGCTCCGCACCGTGGCTGCGCCCGGCCTCCAGCGACCCGGACGCCACCATGCCGCCGACCGTCAGCCACAGGGTGGCCGCCGCCACCGCCGCCGAGGCCGCCACCAGCCCCGGGTTGAACACCCGGTTGGTGCGGCGGAACAGCTGCACCTGGTACGCGCCGAGGGCCGCCAGCGCGGCCAGGCCCAGCAGCACCGCCGCCCACGGCACCGACTCGGCGGCGTCGAAGTCCTCGTCCAGCCGGTCCGACTCCGCCGCGACCAGCTGCTGCGCGGCCGGGAGCATGGTGTTCTGCATCAGCCCCGAGGCGTACCGCAGATAGGCGCCGCCGAGCGGCAGGCCCAGCCGGTTGTCGGCCCGAGCGGTCTCCACCAGGCCCGCGTACTGCGGCAGTTGGCGGTTCAGCTGGGCGATGAAGCGCTGCGCCTCGGAGCTGGCGGTCGTCCGGGCCGCGGCCCGGGTCAGCAGTTCGCCGGCGGTGGCGAGGTCCTCCTCGTACCGCTTGCGCAGCTCGGCGGGCTCGTCGCCGGCGAGCAGGAAGCCGCTCGCGGCGGTGGTGTCGGCGTCGGCGAGCGAGCGGTAGATCTCGGCGGCGTCCCGGCTGAGCGGCTGGCTGTGCTCGACCACCTGGTCGGTGGCGGTGGCCCGGGTGTCGGACTGCCGGGCCGCTGTCCCCCCGAACAGCAGCACCAGGGCGACCAGTGCGGCGCCGGCCAGCCGGAGCCGGCCCGGCGGTGTGCCCACTGCGCGCCGCAGCTCGGCCAGCCGCTCGCCGGCGTCCTGCAGCCCGGGCAGCCGTGCCGCCGAGCCGCGAGCGCCCGGCGACGGCGCCGTCCCTTCGATGACCGCCGGTCCCGTCACCCGCCCCACCCCTCCCCCTGTGTCCCCCGCGGCCCGTCCGGGCCGGGGGACCCCCGATGCCAGCAGTATGGCCGCCGGATGTGACGGCCACACGCGAGTTGTGCCGATCTTGAGGTTGCGCCAAAGGGCCCGATCCGGGCCGAACACGGACGTTCTGTGTGCGTGCCGTGAAGGGCCCCGGGCCACCGGCACCCTACGCGGCCCGGTCGCACCGCCCGCAGGGAGGGTCCGGAGGCGCCCGTAGCATGGGCGCCATGCGTCTGCTCGGCACCATCACCCCGGACCGTCCGCTGATCGTCGTCGCCGTCCGGGAGGAGGCGGCCCACCTCGGCGAGCGCCTTCCGGTGCTGCTCACCGGCATCGGGAAGATCAATTTTTTTTTTTTTTTTTTTTTTTTTTTTTTTTTTTTTTTTTTTTTTTTTTTTTTTTTTTTTTTTTTTTTTTTTTTTTCACCCGCCCCACCCCTCCCCTGTCTCCCGCGGCCCGTCCGGGCCGGGGGACCCCCGATGCCAGCAGTATGGCCGCCGGATGTGACGGCCACACGCGAGTTGTGCCGATCTTGAGGTTGCGCCAAAGGGCCCGATCCGGGCCGAACACGGACGTTCTGTGTGCGTGCCGTGAAGGGCCCCGGGCCACCGGCACCCTACGCGGCCCGGTCGCACCGCCCGCAGGGAGGGTCCGGAGGCGCCCGTAGCATGGGCGCCATGCGTCTGCTCGGCACCATCACCCCGGACCGTCCGCTGATCGTCGTCGCCGTCCGGGAGGAGGCGGCCCACCTCGGCGAGCGCCTTCCGGTGCTGCTCACCGGCATCGCCACCGCCGCGCTGGCCACCGTGCTGGCCCAGGGCCCGCGCCCCGCGGAGGTGGTCAACCTGGGCACCGCGGGCGCCCTGCGCCCCGGCCTCGCCGGCACCACCCACGAGATCGCCCGGGTGCTGCAGCACGACATCGACACCCCGGTGCTGCGCGAACTCACCGGCCGCACCTACGGCGACGCCATCACCCTCACCGACGGCGTCGGCCCGACCCTCGCCACCGGCGACCTCTTCGTCTCCGACCCGCAGGCCCGCGAGCGGCTGGCGCTCCAGGCCGACCTGGTCGACATGGAGGGCTACGCGCTGGCCACCGTCGCCCGCCGGGCCGGAGTGCCGGTGCGGCTGGTGAAGCACGTCAGCGACGAGGCCGACGACGGCGCCGCCCGCACCTGGCGGGAGTCGGTGGACGCCTGCGCCAAGATCCTCGCCGTCTGGGCGGACGAGCGGCTCTAAGACCGACCGGCACATGGGGGGTGCGACACGGCCGGAGGCCGGGACCGCAGCGGTCCCGGCCTCCGGCCTGTGCGGGCTGCTGCTCAGCCGGAGATCTGCACGCCGGTCAGCGCGGGCACGAACTGGTCCAGCTCGGTGCGCCAGTAGCGGGCGACGTTCAGGCGGGTCGGCTTCTCCTCGTTGGGGAAGTGGAAGCGCATCGAGCTCCACAGGGTGGCCCGCTTCACCTCGGTGATCAGGGTGCGCGCCTGCTCCAGCGGCACCACGTGCACCAGCTCCTGCGGGCGGTTGCTCATCCGCGAGGCGCGGTGCACCACGACGACCCGCTCGGTGAGGGTGACGAAGTAGTACTTCACGAACAGCTGGCCGATCAGGCCGAGCTGGCTCATCAGCCACGGGCTGGGGCCGGTGACGGTGTGGAAGGTCACGACGGGCCGGTCGTTCGGCTCGATCGCGGCGATCGCCTCGGCGACCTGCTCCTGCATGGTGGACTTGCGGATCGCCATCTGGCGTTGCCCCCTGGGGATCGGGTGTGCGCCCCGTGGACGGGCGCAGGTACGAAGCCGGGAGCGTAGCGGTCGTCGGACCGCCGTATCAACGCACAAACCTGTCGGGCCGAATTCTTGACCAGGACTTAACCCGCCGTCCGCCTGGCCGGTGGCAGCGGCCCGCCGCCGCCCCCGTGGTGTGCGGACCACGGGGACGGCAGCGGGTGTCCGGAGGGGCTGCGCCGCCACCCCGGCCCCGGAGGCGAGCGGGCGACAGCACAGCGCCCGGAGGCGAGCGGGCGAAAACACAGTCAGGCTGCCGCCGAGTGCTCGGGTTCGTACGCTGCGCGCAGCCGCAGCTGGGCCTGCGCGCCGGCGCCGATCCGGTCGAGGCCGAGCAGGGCGGCGCCGAGTACCGGCGGTGCGGCGACGATGCGTGGTTCGGCGAGCGGGGCGGCGGCGGCCAGGCGGGCCGTCACGTTGTCGACGAGCAGCGGCAGCCGGGCGGCCAGCACCCCGCCGCCGAGCACCACCGGGGCGGGCTCGTCCAGCAGGCCGAGCCGCCGCAGCGCGACCACCGCGAAGCGGACGATCTCGTCGGCCTGCCGGTCGACCAGGCCGAGCGCGACCGGGTCGCCGGCCCCCGCGGCGGCGAACAGCAGCGGGACGATCTCGTGCAGCCGCTCGGGGGCGAGCCCGCCGAGGTGCACCGCCTCGGCGACGGCCGTGGCGGAGGCCAGCCCGAAGTGGCCGCCGATCGCGGCGGCCAGCTCGGTGGCCTCGCCGCGGCCGTCCTCGGCCCGGGTGGCGTGCCACATCGCCTCGGCGGCCAGCCCGCCGCCGCCGCCCCAGTCGCCGGTGAGCCGGCCGAGGGCGGGGAAGCGCGCGGTGCGGCCGTCCGGCAGCAGGCCGACGCAGTTGATGCCCGCGCCGCAGACCACGGCGACGCCGCGCGGGCCGTCGGTGCCGGCCCGCAGCAGGCCGAAGGTGTCGTTGGCGACGGCTGCGGTGGTGCCCCAGCCGCGGGCCTCGACGGCGGCCAGCAGCCGCTCCTCCTCGACCGGCAGGTCGGCGTTGGCGAGGCAGGCCGAGACGTGGGCGGCCACCGGGGTGCCGGGTCTCGACCCGGCCTGTGCGGTGACCGATTCGACGAGCGGGGCGAGTGCGCCGATCGCCTCGTCGGCGCCGTCGAGCTGCGGTTGGAAGCCGCCGCCGCGGGCGGTGCCGAGCACCGTGCCGTCGGTGGCGACCAGTGCCACGTCGGTCTTGCTGTTCCCGGCGTCGATGGCGAGGACGCCGGGGAGCCGGGCGTCGTGCTGGCGGTTCATCGGTTCCCCCGGGGGTGGTGCGAGGCGGTCATCGTCGGGTCACGCCCAGCCGAGGTGGGCGCGGTTGTGGGCGATCAGCCGGTCGGCGAGCCGGTCCGCGAGGTCGATCTGGCCGACCAGCGGGTGGGCCAGCAGGGCGTCGAAGACCCGGTCGCGGCCGCCCTTGAGGGCCGCCTCCAGCGCCAGGTGCTCGTACGCGGTGACGGCGGCGATCAGGCCCGCGTACAGCGGCTCGACCGGGCGCTGCGGCAGCGGGCGCACGCCCTGCGGGTCGACCTCGGCGGGTACCTCGATCACCGCGTCGTCGGGCAGGAAGGGCAGGATGCCGTCGTTGCGGGTGTTGACCACCTGGACGCCGGCGGCGCCGCCGGTGCCGAGCAGGGCGGCGATCAGCTGGACGGCGGCCTCGGAGTAGAAGGCGCCGCCGCGCTTGCCGAGCAGTTCCGGCTTGGTGTCCAGAGCAGGGTCGGCGTACATCTCCAGCAGCTGCCGTTCGATCGCGGCGACCTCGGCGGCCCGCGAGCCCTTCTCCTTCAGCTCCTCGACCACCAGGTCGTGCTGGTAGAAGTAGCGCAGGTAGTAGGAGGGCACGACACCGAGCCGGCGGATCACGTCGAGCGGCAGGTGGAGGTCGGCGGCGATCGCCTCGCCGTGGCCGGCGAGGAGTTCGGGCAGCACCTCGCGGCCGGTGGCCGCGCCGGGGGCGTCGAGCAGGGTGACGCCGCGCTCCCAGGTGAGGTGGTTGAGGCCGACGTGGTCGAGCCGGATGCGCTCGGGCTCGACGGCGAGGTGGGCGGCGAACTTCCGCTGGAAGCCGATCGCGACGTTGCACAGGCCGACGGCCTTGTGGCCGGCGGTCTGCAGGGCGCGGGTGACGATGCCGACGGGGTTGGTGAAGTCGACGATCCAGGCGTCCGGGTTGGCCCGGCGGACGGTCTCGGCGATGTCCAGCACCACCGGGACGGTGCGCAGTGCCTTGGCCAATCCGCCTGCGCCGGTGGTCTCCTGGCCGACGCAGCCGCACTCCAGCGGCCAGGTCTCGTCCTCGTTGCGGGCGGCCTGGCCGCCGACCCGCAGCTGCAGCAGGACGGCGTCGGCGCCCTGCACCCCGGCGGCGACCTCGGACGCGGTGGTGACCCGGGCGTCGTGGCCCTGCCGGGCGAAGATCCGCCGGGCGAGGCCGGCGATCAGCTCCAGCCGGTCGGCGGCCGGGTCGACCAGGACGAGTTCGCCGATCGGCAGGGTGTCCCGCAGCCGGGCGAAGCCGTCGATCAGCTCGGGTGTGTAGGTGGAACCGCCGCCGACGATTGCCAACTTCAATGCGGACATCAGCCCTTGACCCCTGTCAGTGTCACGCCTTCGATGAAGGCCTTCTGTGCGAAGAAGAAGAGGATGATCACCGGAGCCATCACCAGCAGGGTCGCCGCCATGGTGAGGTTCCAGTCGGTGTGGTGGGCGCCCTTGAAGGACTCCAGGCCGTAACTGAGCGTCCAGGCGCCCGGGTTCTCGCTCGCGTAGATCTGCGGGCCGAAGTAGTCGTTCCAGCAGTAGAAGAACTGGAAGAGTGCGACCGCGGCGATCGCGGGCCGGGCCATCGGCAGTACCACCCGCAGCAGGGTGCGGACGTCGCCGCAGCCGTCGATCCGGGCGGCCTCCAGGTACTCGTTCGGCACGGTGAGCAGGAACTGCCGCAGCAGGAAGATCGAGAAGGCGTCGCCGAGGGCCATCGGCACGATCAGCGGCCAGAGCGAGCCGGTGAGGTGGAGCTGCTTGGCCCAGAACAGGTACATCGGGATCACGGTGACCTGCGGCGGCAGCATCATCATCGAGACCACCGCCATCAGGGCGAGCCGTCGGCCGCGGAAGCGGAACTTGGCCAGTGCGTACGCCACGGGGAGGCTGGAGAAGACGGTGAGCAGGGTGCCGGCGCCCGCGTACAGCAGGCTGTTGCGCCACCAGGTGAGGAAGCCGGGGGTGCGCCAGACCTGGACGTAGTTCTCCCAGTGCCAACTCGTCGGCCACAGCTCGGAGGTGAGCGCCTGGCGGTCGCTCATCACCGAGGTGAGCAGCACGAAGACGAAGGGCAGCAGGAAGAACAGGGCGGCGGCGATCGCCAGCGAGTGCACGGCGATCCACTCGAGGGCGGCGCGGCGGCGGGCGGTGCGTGCGGCGGCCGTACGGGCGCCGGCGGGCAGCGGCAGGGCGGTGGAGAGTGTCATGGCTCAGTCCTCCACCAGGCCGGAGCCGCGGCGCAGCAGCAGCGCGGTGAAGGCCGTCGAGATCGCGAACAGGACGAGGGCGGCGGCGCAGGCGGTGCCGGTGTCGAAGCGCTGGAAGCCCAGGTTGTAGACCATCTGCGGCAGCGTCCAGGTGGAGCCGTGCGGGTAGCCGGGCTCGAACTGCTGGCCGGAGCCGCCGATCACGCCGCTGGCGACCTTCCCGGCGACGATCGCCTGGGTGTAGTACTGCATGGTCTGGATGACCCCGGTGACCACGGCGAACAGCACGATCGGGGTGATGTTCGGCAGGGTGACGAAGCGGAACCGCTGCCAGGGTCCGGCGCCGTCGAGCTCGGCCGCCTCGTACTGCTCCTTCGGCACGTCGAGCAGCGCCGCCATGAAGATCACCATGAGGTCGCCGATGCCCCACAGGGCGAGCAGGGTCAGCGCGGGCTTGGACCAGTCGGGGTCGGTGAACCAGCCGGGCTGCGGCAGACCGAGGTCGCCGAGCAGGTGGTTGACCGGGCCGGTGCCGGGGTTGAGCAGGAAGGCGAAGGCCATGGTGGCGGCCACCGGCGGGGCCAGGTAGGGCAGGTAGAAGGCGGTGCGGAAGAACCCGCCGCCGGTCTTCACCTTGGTGATCAGCAGGCCGATGCCGAGGCCGAAGGCGACCCGCAGGGTGACCATGACGGCCACCAGCCACAGGGTGTTGCGCAGGCCCTGCCAGAAGAACGGGTAGTGCTGGAAGAGGTAGGTCCAGTTCTTCAGGCCGGTGAAGGTCGGGGCGGTGAAGCCGTCGTACCTCATGAAGGAGAAGTAGACGGTCGAGACCAGCGGGTAGGCGAAGAACAGCCCGAAGCCGATCAGCCAGGGGGAGAGGAAGGCGAGGGTGCGGCCCGCCTCCCGGCGGCGCTTGCGGCGCAGCGCCGCCGGCCGGGGTGCGTGGAGAAGTGCCATGGCGTGTCCGTCACTTGGCCTGGTCGATGGCCGCGTCGATCTCCTTGGCGGTGGCGGCGAGGCCGGCCTTCAGGTCGGCGAGCCGGCCGGACTCGTACTCGTAGCCGAGGTTCTGCATGGAGACCTGGTAGGCGCCGCCGTTGACCGAGGCGGGCGTGGTGGAGGAGTGCGGGTTCTTCGCGATGTCCAGGAAGGTGCGGAAGTTGGCGTCGGCGTCGAGCTTCGGGGAGTCGAGCGCGGCGAAGGTGCTCGGCACGTTGTGGATGGCGTTGGCGAAGCCGACCACCGCATCGGTGTCGGTGGTGAGGTACTTGACGAGCTGCCAGGCCGCGGCCTGCTTGCGGCTGCCGCTGGCGATGCCGATGACGGTGCCGGTCTGGTAGCCGCGGCCGTAACTCGCCGCCTGGTCGTCCGGTACGGGGAAGGGCGCGGTCGCCCACTCGAAGGCGGGCTTGTCCTCGGCGAGCGAGGCGGTGCGCCACTCGCCGTCGATGGCCATCGCGACCTGGCCGGTGGTGAACGGGTTCTTGGCGCTGAACTCGTCGCCGAAGCCGGTGCGGTACTTCTCCAGCTTCTCGAAGCCGCCGAGCTTGTCGACCAGGCCCTTCTGCCAGGAGTACATCGCGGCCACCTTCGGGTCGCCGGCTATGTCGGACTTCCCGTCCTTGCCGAAGTACCCGGCGCCGTACTGGCCGAGGAAGTGCGAGGGGGTGGACTCGTAGCCGTGGTAGTTCGGCATGAAGCCGAGCTGCTTGAAGCCGTCGCCCTGGGCGATCGTCAGCTTGACCGCGGCGGCCTCGAATTCGCTGAAGGTCTTCGGCGGCGCGGCGATGCCGGCGGCGGCGAACGCGGTCCTGTTGTAGTAGAGGCCGTAGGCGTCGCCGAGCAGCGGCAGCGCGCACTGGTTCCCCTGGAACGCGCTGTAGGACAGCATCGCGGCCGGGAAGGTCTTCGCCGGGTCGACGCCGTCCTTCTTGAGGAAGGGGTTGAGGTCGGCCCAGACCCTGGCCGAGCAGAACTTGCCGACGTTGTCGGTGGTGAAGGAGGACACCACGTCGGGCGCGTCCGCGCCGCCGGCCCGCAGGGCCTGCTCGCTCTTGTCGTCGGCGATGTTGCCGACCACCTTGACGTGGATGTTCGGGTGGAGCTTCTCGAAGGCGGCGATGTTGTCGTTGATCGCCTTGGTCTCGTTCTCCTGGCTCCAGCCGTGCCAGAAGGTGATGGTGACGTCCTTGCCCTCGGCGGAGCCGTCGTCCGAGCCGCCCTGGGGGGTGCCGGTGCAGGCGGGGAGCAGGGCGAGGCAGGCGGCGCCGGCTGCGGCGGCGAGCGTGCGGCGGGTGCTGCGCGGAATGTGCACTTCGGGGTCCTCCTGGGGGTACGCGGGCAGGGGGCATCGCCCTTCGGCCCGTGTGCGGGGGATGGGTGCGGGGCGGTGGCGGGGTTCGGCGCGGAGGGGATCGGGTGGCGGGGGGTCAGTGGGTCGTGAAGGCCGCTTCCCGGGCGGTGGCCAGGGCGCGCTGGAGCGCGCCGTGCAGGACGGGCGAGCCCGGGACGGCGCTGCAGCGCACCTCGGGGCGGGGGATGGAGATCAGGGCGAGGGCGTCCTGGACGTAGCCGCGCAGCCGCTCGCCGCCGGCGGTGGGGATGCCGCCGGAGAGCACGAGGAGTTCCGGGTCGACGACCGAGACGATGACGGCCAGGCCGACCGCGATCCGCTCGGCGAGCACCTCCAGGAAGCGGTCGCCGTCGCCGGGGGTGGCCAGGGCGAGGGCGACGGCCTCCTCGGCGGTGGCGGCGGCGAGCCCGTGCGCGGCGGCCAGCTCCATGACGGCGTCGGCGCCGGCCAGCTCCTGGAAGCCGCCGGAGTTGCGCCGCCGGACGTCGCGGACGACCGGGGCGCCGGGCACCGGCATGTAGCCGACCTCGCCGGCGCCGCCGGTGAAGCCGCGGTGCAGCCGCCCGGCGATCACTATCGCGGCGCCGATGCCCTCCTCGGCCCAGAGCAGGACGAAGTCCTCGCAGCCGGCCGCCGCGCCGAAGGCCTGCTCGGCGATGGCGGCCAGGTTGACGTCGTTCTCGACGGAGACGGGGGTGCCGAGCGCGGCCTCCAGCTCGGCGACGAGTCTCGGCGAGTGCCAGCCGGGCAGGTGCGAGGCGTAGCGGAGCTTGCCGGTGGCCGGGTCGAGCGCGCCGGGGACGCCGATGACGGTCTCCCGGAGGCTGCCGGGGGCGAGCCCGGCCTGCCGGACGGCCTCGGCGACGGCCTCGCCGACCTTCTCCACGGTGCCGGCGGCGGACCAGCCCTTGGTGGCGACCTGGTGCTCGGCGAGCGTGGTGCCGGTGATGTCGGCGACGCCGATCCGCACGTGGGTGGTGGTGACGTCCAGCCCGGCGACGTACCCGGCGGCCGGGTTGACCTGGTAGAGCTGGGCGTTCGGCCCGGGCCCGCCCGCGGTGGTGCCGACCGGGACGACCAGGCCCGCCGCCTCCAGCCGGGTCAGCAGCTGGGAGGCGGTCGGCTTGGACAGGCCGGTGAGTGTCCCGATCTGGGTGCGGGACAGCGGGCCGTTGGCGAGCAGCAGTTCCAGGGCGGCGCGGTCGTTGATCGCGCGGAGCAGGCTCGGGGTGCCCGCGAGCGGGGGTCGGGTGGTGTCGGTCACGTCTCGATCCTCCTCTGCGAGTGCCGTCGGGTCGCTCCCGGGGCCCGGGGACGGGTCCGGAGAACTGTTAGGAAAGTTTCCAGTCGCTATGGGAGGACCGTAGGGCCAGGCCGGAGCGGGTGTCAATGGGCCACCGACAGGTCGCCTGCCCCTCGGCCACGGCCCACCCGGGGGAGCGGGGCCGCGGACACGCGAAGGGCCCCGTTCCCACCCGGGAACGGGGCCCTTCGTACGGCTGTCGCGCCGCGGCTACTCCGCCGACTGCGCCGGGATCGGCTTGACCGCCGCGGACTGCGGGGACAGCGGGTCCGACAGCGCCGAGGGCGCCGCGATGTCCGCCGCCGGGACGGCCGCGACCGGCGTCGCCGACACCGTCACCGCCTCCTCCTTGAGCTTCACCCCGGCCTCGTCGAACGCCTGCTTGAGCCGCTGCCGCAGCGCCCGCGCCACCTGCGCCGACTTGCCCGGCGTCGTCCGAGCCTCGACCTTCAGCACCAGCGAGTCGGTGGCCACCGAGTCCACGCCCAGCACCTTGACCCGGCCCCAGATCAGCTCGTCGAACGGGCTCTCCTTGGAGAGCTGCTCGGCGGCCTCGGCGATCAGCAACTCGACCCGGACGAGGTCCTCCTTGTAGCCGACCTGGACGTCGACCGTGGCGGTGCCCCAGCCCTGGCTCATGTTGGCGATCCGCTTCACCTCGCCGTTGCGGATGTACCAGATCTCGCCGCCCGCACCGCGCAGCTTGGTCACCCGCAGGCCGACCTCCAGCACGGTGCCGGTGGCCACCCCGGTGTCGATCTCGTCGCCGACGCCGTACTGGTCCTCCATGATCATGAAGACGCCGGACAGGAAGTCCGTCACCAGGTTCCGGGCGCCGAAACCGATCGCCACACCGGCCACACCGGCACTCGCGAGCAGCGGCGCCAGGTTCACCCCGAGCGCCGACAGCACCATCAGCGCCGCCGTGCCGAGGATGGTGAACGAGGCCACGCTGCGCAGCACCGAGCCGATCGCCTCGGACCGCTGCTGCCGGCGCTCGGTGTTGACCACCCCGCTGTTGGCCAGCAGGCCGCCGAGGCGGCCCATCTCGTCCTCCTCCTCCGAGGGCCGGCCCATCCGCGCCACCAGCTGCGATATCAGCTTGCGCACGACTGCCCGCAGGACCAGCGCCAGCACCACGATGAAGACGATGCGGACACCGCCCTCGACCCAGCTCTGCCAGTTCTGGTCCAGCCAGCTCGCGGCCTGCTTGGTGGAGGCGGACACCTCGTCCGCGCTGGTCGGCAGCTTCAGGTCGAGCGTGGGCTGGGCGGGCGAGGGGGTGGCTTCGGCCAGTAGGCCTGTGACACCGGACCGGAACACGTGCAGGGCCCTCCGTGGAGCGGGTACGGCCGGCGCGGGGCGCCGGCACGGCCCGGCTGGCGGACCGTCCCGTCCAACCCTAGCGGCCCCGCGGCCCTGCCCCGGACGGCTCGTCAGCCGCCGCGACCCGCCCGAACGGGCCCTCACCGGCGACGACGCGTGCACCGCGCCCGACGCGTGGGCATACCGCCTATGACGGATTCCACATCCGGTCCGTTACACAGGAGTGGTGGCGCCGTACCAAGGCGTAAGGCGACACTGGGGGAGATCGCGCCGCAATGCGATCACCCGCTCGTCCCGGCGCGAGCCACGCGCCGCAGGCGTCCAAGGAGGCATCCGTGCCGCATGTCCTGGTCCTCAACGCGTCGTACGAGCCACTCGGAGTGGTCTCCACCCGCCGCGCCCTCATCCTGGTCCTCAACCACAAGGCAGTCAGCCTGGAGGACTCGGCAACCACACTGCACAGCGCCACCACCACCGTGACGGCACCGTCCGTCGTCCGTCTGACCCGCTTCGTGCGGGTCCCGTTCCGCGGGCCCGTCCCGCTCACCCGCCGCGCCCTGTTCGCCCGCGACCACGGGCGCTGCGTCTACTGCGGGGCCGCCGCGACCAGCGTCGACCACGTCATCCCGCGCAGCCGGGGCGGCCAGCACCGGTGGGACAACGTGGTGGCGGCCTGCCGCCGCTGCAACCACATGAAGGCCGACCGGCACCTCTCCGACCTCGGCTGGCGCATGAAGCGCCCCCCGGCCCCGCCCAGCGGCCTGGCCTGGCGCGTCATCGGCACCGGGATCAAGGACCCGCGCTGGCGCCCCTACCTGGAGCCGTACGGCGGGCTCGACCAGTTCCGCGAGTACGAGCACCACGACCATACCGACCACGCGGGTGCCCTGCCGGCTCCGGCCGTCCGGACCCACCCGACCCGCCGCGGCGAGCCCGAACCGCTCTCCGCCTGACAGACAAGGGCCTGCCCGTCACACTTCGGTACGCCTCATGGGCCGCCGGCGCACCCCTCAGCGGGAGCGTCGGCGGCCCGCCGTCTGCATCCCCACCAGGAGACCGCATGGTGCCGGCCGAGAGCCGCCCGACCGCAGCCGACCCGTCCCCCGACGCGCCGCCCCGGGACGGGCTGTCCCCGGACGGGCCGTCCTTCGACGCCGTGTCCTTCGACGGCGACGACACCCTCTGGGACTTCACCGCCTCCTACGGCCCGGCCATCGCGCACGCCGCCGAGGTGCTCGGCAGCGCGCTCGGCGAACCGCCGGTACCGGTCGACTGGCTGCAGCGGATCCGCACCGAGGTGGCCGCCGACCACCCGGGGGCCACCCTGCCCGAACTGCGCCGGGCCGCCTTCGCCGAGGCCGTCCGCCGCCGCGCCCCCGACCGCCCCGACCTCGCCGACCTGGTGTTCCGGGCGTTCATGGCCGCCCGCGCCCGCTCGACCAGGCTCTTCCCCGAGGTCCGCGCCACCGTCGCCGCACTCGCGGGGCGGATGCCGCTCGCGCTGACCACCAACGGCAACGCCGAACTCTCCTGGACGGGCCTCGACCCGTACTTCAGCGCGGTCGTCCGGGCCGTCGACTGCGGCCACTCCAAGCCCGACCCGGCGATCTACCTGCTCACCGCCGAACGCCTCGGCGTCGAGCCCGCCCGCATCCTGCACATCGGCGACCACCCCGTCGAGGACGTCGAAGGGGCCCTCGCCGCCGGCCTGCAGGCGCGGCTGCTCGACCGCACCGGCCGTACGCCGGGCGCGCTCACCTCACTGGACGGCCTGCTGGTCAGCCGGTGACCGCGTACAGCTCGACACCCCACAGCGAGTAGCCGTACTTCGTCGCCCGGGTCACCCCCTGCACCCGCAGGAAGCGGGTGCCCGGGGCGTCGAAGCGGACCGTCTCCGCGCCGCCCGCGCCGTCCTCCACGGAGGCCACGGTCGTCCAGGTGACCCCGTCCGCGGAGGCCTGCACCTTGTACGCGGCCGCGTACGCGTCCTGCCAGTGCAGCACCGCCGAGCCCAGCCGGACGGCCTTCGGCAGCTCCAGCTGCACCCAGGAGCCGTCCGAGGCCGGCGAGGACCAGCGGGTCCGCGGGTCGCCGTCGTTGATGTTCGAGGCCGGGAAGGACGGCGTCTCGTTCGCCGAGGAGGTCGCGGTCGCCGCCCGTGCCAGGTCCGGGCCGCCGGTCGGCGGCACCACGTGCACCAGCAGGTCCTGCCGGACGGTCAGCGTGCCCGCGGTGAACGTCACCGGCACCCGGTAGGTGCCCGACGGCGTCCCGGCCGCCGCCACCACCTGCAGCGGCACCCCGACCCGGCCGCCGCGCGGCACCGCCACCGCGGCGCCCTGGGTGACGGTCAGGCCCTTGGCGACCGCCGGCACCTCCACCTTCAGCTCACCGCTGGTGCCCTCCGGGCGGCCGGTCTCCAGCACCGCCTTGGTCACCTGCGGCACCGCCTGCCCGGTCACCACGTCCAGGGTCGCGTCCGACAGGCTGAGCCGCGCCGCCGGGGTGTCCGCGTACCAGGGCACGATCTGGTTGACCACCGGCGCCTGCCAGCCCGGCGCCCACGCCAAGCGGATCGCCTCGGCCGCCCGGCCGCCGGCCGACAGCTCGTTGTAACCCGGCTTCAGCGTGCCGATCGTCGTCCACGAGCCGTCCGCACCGCGCACCGCGACCGTCGCGGACGCCTGCACGTTCGGGTCCGTCAGCACCGTCACGCGGTCCAGCGGCCGGGCCGAGCCCAGCTCGACGGTCAGCGGCGCGGAGGCCGCCGTCGGCGCCTCGGCCGCGCGGAACGCGGTGTCCGGGTCGCCGTCCAGCACCGCGTCCGGCGAGGAGCCCGGCGCCGCCGCCGGGCCGGTCACCACGGCCGGCGTGTCGTCCGGCGCCGTCACCGAGAACTCCCGGACGGCCACCGCGGTCTTCTGCCCCGTCCGGGCCCGCAGCCGGACGGCCTTCGCCACGGTGCCCGCCGGCGCGCTCACCGAGACGCTCTTCTGCCCGTGCACCACCGCCAGCTGCCGCCAGCCGCCGCTGCCCGTCGAGTACTCCAGCACGCCGTCGCGCAGGTAGTCGTCGGCGGCCGTCGCCGCGTCCGGCCCGTCGCCCCACGAGCCCATCAGCACCGTCACCCGGCCCAGCGGCCGGCCGTTGCCGAGGTCCAGGCCGACGGCGTCGCCCGCCTGCGGCGGCGAGGCGCTCCAGTAGAAGGTGTCCGGCGCGCCGTCCGTCATCAGCGCCGGGCCGTGGTCGTTCGCGGTGCCGATCGTGGTGGTCGGAGTGCCCCCTGCGGCGTCCACGCCCGCCCAGGTGTCGGCGTCCTTCAGCGCCCGCTCCAGGAACGGGTCCAGCACCCCGGCGCCGACCGTCACCGCGCCCTGTGCCAGCCGCTCCCGCAGCTGCCGCAGGTCGACCCGGGCCTGCCAGGCCGCACTGCCGTCCCCGCCGCGCTGCGCCAGCAGCATCGCCACCGCCGCCTGCCCGGCCCGGCCGTACGCGGCCAGCCGCTCCAGCCACGGCCCGGCGTCCTGCGCGACCGGCTCCCCGGCCAGCGCCTGCGGAGCGCCCGCCATGGTGGCGAAGGCCTCCCGCAGCGGGGCGGCCGCCGCCTGCAGCGCCGCCTGGTCCGGCGACCCGCCCGAGGACGGCTCCAGCGCCGTCCAGAAACGCTCCAGCAGCGGCGCCAGATAGCCGGACTCCGTCTTGTCCAGCGGGGACGACGAGCTGTTCGCGGCGAGCGCGGCCAGCGCCGCTTCCGCCGCCCGGCCGCCCGACAGCGCGTGCACCGCCGCCCGCACCGACTCCGACGACCGGTAGCCCTCCGGCTTCCAGCCGAAGTCCGCGGCGGTCGCCAGCGGCAGCCGGGAGGCCACCGGCTGCGCCATCGCCGAGGTCAGCAGCACCGCCGAACGGGTCGCCACCCCAGGGTCGCGGCCCGCGTACCCGCCGAGGAACAGCCGGTCCGGCGTGGAGTCGTTCACCGGGTAGTTGTCCATGGTGACCAGCGGCCGGTCGAACAGCCCGGCCGTCTCCGCGAGCTGGTCGCCGGTCACCTTGGGCGCGATCACCGCGCCGCCGCTCCAGCCGACCTGCACACCCGCCGGCAGCGCCGCGGCCAGCGCCTTCCGGTACGGCGTCGCACCCTGCTTCTGGTACTCCGTCGGCACCACCGTCAGCGGGGCGAGCTCCGGGTGCTCGGCGATCACCCGCCGCTGCACCTTCGCCACCAGCTCGGCCTGCGCCTTCGCGGCCGCCGCCGGACCGGTGCCGTAGGTGCGGCGGTCGCCCGGGCAGTGCCACTCGTCGTAGCTGACGTCCAGGAACTGCAGCTGGAAGGCGCGGAAGCCGAGTCGGCGCAGCCCGTCCAGCTTGGCGACCAGCGCGTCCACGTCCTTGCCCGAGCTGTAGCAGAACGACTGCCCGGGATCGATCGAGTAGCCGAGCACCACGTGGTTGGCCCGGGCCCGCTCGGCGAGCCGGCGCAGCGCGTCGGCCTGCGCCTTCGGGTACTCCTCGCGCCAGCGGGAGGTGCGGTACGGGTCGGCGCCGGGCGCGTACAGGAAGAAGTTCTGCTTGGTGCGGCCGAGGAAGTCCAGCTGCTCCATGCGCTCCGCGGTCGTCCACGGTGTGCCGTAGAACGACTCGGCGGTGCCGCGGACGGGCGCGCCGGTCGGCCAGTCGCGCAGCACCACACCGGGGAAGCCGCGGCCGGCGTTGGCCGGGGCCTGGCCCTGGCCGCCCTCGATCGGGGCGAGCAGCTGCCGCAGGCTCTGCGCGGCGTAGAAGGTGCCCGTGGCGTCGGCACCGGCCAGCACCACCGCGCCGTAGCTGCCGCCGCCCGCCGCGGGCAGCTGACCGGCCGCCAGCACGTACCCGCCGGCCGGCAGCCCGGCCACCGACACCTCGGACGCCGCCCGGCCGGCGGCCGACGCCAGCCGGCGCAGGACCTGCTCGGTGTCGCCGCCCGCGCCCTCCGCGGGGCCGCCCACGTACACCACCAGCGAACCGGCGGCGGGGGAGTCGGCGGGGTCGGCCTCGACGATGTCGGTCGCACCCGCGGTGCCCAGCACCTGCCGGACGGCCGCCAGCGCGGGGCCGTCCGCCCGGCCGGCCGTCACCAGGGCGACGGTGTCGGGGACGGCGACGGCGTCACCGGCCGCTTGCAGCTGCTGCGGGCGGGGGTACACCTGCGGCTCGCTGATCGAGCCGAGCGGGGTGACGGGGGCGGTGGCCACCGCGCGGTCGCCGATCGTCGGCACCGCGAGGGCCGGCGGGCCGGCCAGCAGGCCGCCGACCACGGCGGCCGCCGACAGCGTCGCGGCCAGCTGCAGGGTGCTGCGGCGCCGGCCCGCGGGGGTGCGGCGCTCGGCGCGGACGGAGGCCAGCAGCGGCTCGGTGCCCTTGATGTCGGCGATGAAGCGGTCCGCGGCCTTGGGCGCCAGCTGGCGGGCGGTCCGGGCCGCCGTACGGCGCGTCGTCAGCGCGGCCGGGTGGTTGAGGAGTTCGCGCAGCGCAGGACTCTGGTCCAGCTGCTGCCTCAGCCGCCGCCCGGCGGCCACCGACACCCGTGCCTGCACCGGACCTCCTCCACACCCACAACTACAGCTCACCGGGCCCGCCACCCGGATCGCCGCTCGTACCCGCCTCAGCGGGCCAGCCCACCAGCTGACCGCCCGGGTGTCAACGCCGGTGGCAGGTATGCCCGATTTGCTCCCGAGAGGCGCCCCGGGATCGCCCGGCCCCGCGGGCGGGGAGGTACGTGTGCACGAATCTGCGCCTGCGTCCCGTGCGCCCGTCGTGTCGGACGGGGTCACCGGGCCCCGCGGCGGGTAGGACTGTGCCTGTTCGCGTTCGGTGATGGCCCGACTGCAGGGAGCCGCGAGTGGCTGCATACCTTGACCGTGACCAGGCAGTTGGGGAGCAGGTCCCCGCCGAGGACGCGCCGCCCCCGCCGCCGGAACTGGTGGCGCTGGCGCACGCGTACGGGGTGGACAGCAGCTACAACCCGGGCGGCGGGGCGGTCCCGGTCGGCTCGGACACCCTGGTCGCCGTGCTGGCCGCGCTCGGGGTGGACGCCTCGACGCCGGACGCCGTGCAGGCCGAGCTGCACAGGCACCGGGTGGAGACCGCCGCCCGGCTGCTGCCGCCGACGGTGGTGGTCCGTCAGGGCCGCCGCACCGCCCTGGACGTCCCCGCCGAGGCGGAACTCGCCGTCGAGCTGGAGGACGGCGGCCACTGGGACCTCCCGAAGGGCCACTCGCACTGGCTGCCCGCAGACCTCCCCCTCGGCCGGCACCGGCTGACCGCGAAGGCGGGCCCGCGGGAGTCCTCCGCCGCCCTGATCGTCGCCCCCGAGCGGCTGCCGGAGCCGCAGGGCCGCAGCTGGGGCTTCCTCGCCCAGCTGTACTCGGTGCTCTCCGACCGCTCCTGGGGCATGGGCGACCTCGGCGACCTGGCCGACCTCGCCCGGTGGGCCGGCCACGAGCTGGGCGCCGGCTTCCTGCAGATCAATCCGCTGCACTCCGGCATGCCCGGGGCGCCCTCCGACCCGTCGCCGTACCGCCCCTCCTCCCGGCGTTTCGCCGACCCCGTCCACCTGCGGATCGAGGACGTGCCCGAGTACGCGTACGCCGACACCGCCGTGCGCGGGTACGCCGAGCGGGGGCCGGCTGCGCGCCGAGGTGCTGGAGCACGACGGACTGATCGACCGGGACGCCGTCTGGGCGCTCAAGCGGGAGGCGCTGGAGGCGCTGTACGCGGTGCCCCGCACGGTCGGCCGGGACGCCGCCTTCCGGGCGTTCGCCGCCCGCGAGGGCGAGTGGCTGGAGCGGTACGCCACCTGGTGCGCCCTCGCCGAGGAGCACGGCCCGAACCGGCACACCTGGCCGAAGGGCCTGCGCCGCCCGGACAGCCCGCACGTGGCCGCCGCGAAGGCGGTGCTCGCCGACCGGATCGGCTTCCACCGCTGGCTCGCCTGGCTGGTGGACGAGCAGCTCGGCCGGGCCCAGCGGGCCGCCGAGGACGCCGGCATGGCGGTCGGTCTGATCCACGACCTCGCGGTCGGCGTGCACCCGGACGGCGCCGACGCCTGGGCGCTGCAGGACGTCCTGGCGGAGGGCATCTCGGTCGGCGCCCCGCCGGACGCCTTCAACGCCCACGGCCAGGACTGGGGCCTGCCGCCGTGGCGCCCGGACGCGCTCGCCGCCGCCGGCTACGAGCCGTTCGGCGAGCTGCTGCGGGCCGCGGCCCGGCACGCCGGGGCGCTGCGGATCGACCACGTGATGGGCCTGTTCCGGCTGTGGTGGGTGCCGGCCGGGCACCCGCCGACCCGTGGCGCGTACGTCCGCTACGACGCGGAGGCGATGCTCGGCGTGCTGGCGCTGGAGGCGCACCGGGCCGGCGCGTACGTGATCGGCGAGGACCTGGGCACCGTCGAGCCCGGTGTGCGCGAGGAGTTGACGGGGCGCGGCATCCTCGGCACCTCGGTGCTGTGGTTCGAGCGGGACTGGCACGGCAAGGGCGAGATCCTCCCGCCGGAGCGCTGGCGGGCCGGCTGCCTGGCCACCCTGACCACCCACGACCTGCCGCCGACCGCCGCCCGGCTCAGCGGCGAGCACGTCGAACTCCGGCACCGCCTCGGCCTGCTGGCCCGGCCGCTGGACGACGAGCAGGACGCGGCGCGGGCCGAGCTCGCCGAGTGGCGTGAGGAGCTGACCGCCCGCGGCCTCGTCCCGGAGGGCGCCGAGCCGACGCCGGAGGCGCTCTACGACTTCCTGCGGGCGACGCCGGCGGCGCTGGTCGGCGTCTGGCTGCCGGACGCGGTCGGCGACCCGCGCCCGCAGAACCTCCCCGGCACCTGGGACCAGTACCCGAACTGGCGGCTGCCGGTGGCCGACCGGGAGGGCCACCCGGTCACCCTGGACGCGCTGGCCCAGGCGCCGTCCACGGCCCGGCTGGTCGCGGGGCTCGCGGCGGGGCTCGGAAGGCCCACCCCGCCGCGCGGCGCCGTGTGAGCGGCCGGTACCGTGGGAAACGTGGACAAGAGGAATGCTGTGCGCGCCGGTGCGGTCACCGCGGCGGCCACGCTGATGATGCTGATGACGTCGCCCGCCATGGCCCTGACCCGCGACGACGGTGACGAACCGGGCAGCGGGATCAGCACCGGTGAGGTCATCGGCATCTACGTGCTCCTGCCGATCGCGCTCTTCCTGCTGATCGCCGGCCTGGTGATGCTGCCCTCGCTGCGCAGCAAGGGCAAGAACAAGTAAGACATCCGTCCGAGCGCCGTCGGGGCACCCGCCCCGGCGGCGCTCCGGCATGTCCGGCGGCGTCCGCACCCGCCCGGGCGGTCAGGGGCGCGCGAGGGCGGGCGGGTGCCAGTCGGCGGGCCCGACAGCCGGGAGGTGCCGGGCCAACCCGTCCGTCCAGCGCCTGGTGCCGTCGGGGAGGACGGCCAGCGCCTCCACACCGGGCCGCTCCCGCACCCAGTCGAGGGCGCGCAGCGGGCCCATGGCGAACGCGGCGGTCGTCCAGGCGTCGGTGCGGGCGATGCCGGTGCCCGCGGCGCCGACCAGGGTGAGCGAGGCCATGCCGGCCGCGGGGCGGCCGGTGTGCGGGTCGACGACGTGCGCGCCGCGTTCGGCGGTGCCGGAGGTGGCGACCGCGAGGTCGTGGCCGCCGAGCACGGCGGCCAGCCGGCCGGGCAGCAGCGGGTGCGCGATGCCGATCCGCCAGGGCCCGCCCGCGGTCTGCACGTCGCCGCCGCCGCTGACGCAGTGCTGCCGGGAGCCGGCCTCGCGCAGCATCCGCGACGCCTCCTCGACGGCCCAGCCCTTCACCCAGCCGCTGGGGTCGAGCAGGCCGGCCGGGCGCTCGGTGAACCATCCGCCGGTCTCCGCGGCGACGGTCCGGCAGGCCTCCAGCACGGCGGGGACGTCCGGGTCGCACTGCTCCGGGGCGAGCTCGCCGCGGTCCAGCCGGCTGATGTCGCTGTCGGCACGGTAGGGGGAGAAGACCGCGTCGATCCGGTGCAGCCGGGCGGCGATCCGGCGCAGCACCTCGGAGGTGCCGGGGCCCGGGTCGCGGACGGCGATCGAGAAGACGGTGCCCATCACGGGCTCGGCGTGGCGGAGCACCGCGGCCTCACCGCCCGGCCTTGTCGAGGGCGCTCTGCAGGGACTTCGTGTAGCCGTCACTGGTGAAGGTGGCGCCGCTGACCACGTCGATCTGGGCGCTCTGGGCCGCGATCGCCTCCTGGTTGAGCAGCGGAAGAGCGTAGCTGTTGATCTCCTGGTCGCGGTGGTCGTTCGCGGGGTACTGGATCACGTCGACGGCGGTGATGCGGCTGCCGTCGAGCGTGACCTTGACCTGGACGGGGCCGTAGCGGGTGTTGGCGGCGTCCCCGGTGACCGTCCGGGTCCCCGAGGTGCTCGTGGACCCCGACGACCCCGAGGACGACCCGGAGCTGCCGGCCGACCCCGAGGAGGCATCGGTGGTGCCGCCGGTCCCGCCCGAGCTGATGACCGGGGCGGCACCGGCCCCGTCGTGCGGTTTCAGGGAGAGCAGCAGCACGATTCCGGCCGCGGTGGCGGCGCTGCTGACGACGGCTCGGCGCATGGGAGGGTCCTCCTCGGGACGTGGATCAGAAGGCGAAGGACTCGCGGTGGATGCGGTTCGGCCGCACGCCGGCGGCCCGCAGGGAGCGGACGGCCTCCTCGGCCATCGCCTCCGGCCCGCAGAGGTAGACCTCGTGCTCGGCGAGGTCGGGGACGAGCCGGCGCAGCGCCGTGCCGAGGTCGCCGACCTGGGCACGGGAGCCGACCAGCTCGTACACCCGGCCGCCCCGCCGCCGGGCGACCCCCGCCAGCTCCTCCCGGAAGAGCAGGTCCTCCGGCCGGCGGGCGCGCTGCACCAGGGTCACCTGGCCCGGCAGGGACTCGAACAGTGCCCGCAACGGGGTGATGCCGACGCCGACCCCGAGCAGCAGCACCCGGCGCTCCCGCTGCAGCCGGCCCGTGAAGGCCCCGTACGGGCCCTCGGCCCTCACCCGGGTGCCAGGGCGAAGGGCGGCCACGGCGGCGCTGTGCCCGCCGAGCTCCTTGACCGTGAACCGCAGGAAGTGCGGGTGCGGCGGTGCCGACAGCGAGTACGGGTTGGCGGCCCAGCGCAGTCCGGGCGCCTGGAACTGCAACCGGAAGAACTGCCCCGGCTCGGCTCGCAGTTCGTCCAGCCGGCGGCCGGTCAGGAAGAGCGACACCACGCCGGGGGCCTCCGGCCGGACCTCGGCGACCTGCAGCCGGTGCCGGCGGTCGAGCAGCCACGGCCGCACCAGCCGGTACCAGCCGACGAGGACGGCGGTGCCCAGGTACAGCGCGTACCAGAGCGCCTTGGCCTTGGGGTCGCCGAAGTCGGCTCCGGTCGCGAGCTGGTGGCCGAAACCGAGCGCGACGGCCGCGTAGGTTGCCAGGTGCAGGTAGTACCAGGTCTCGTAGGAGAGTCGGCGGCGGGCCGCCCGGGCCGAGACCGCGCCGGTGCCCAGCAGCAGGAGCGTGCCCAGCGTCGCCTTGATCATCTCGGGGTAGTGGAAGACGATGTCGACGCCCTCGGCGACCACCCCCCGGTCGTTGGTGAGCGCGTACCCCCAGACGATCGTCAGCACATGGACGGTCACCATGGTCACCATCCAGCGCCCGCCGAAGGCGTGCCAGCGGGCCAGCCGGTCGGCGCCGACCTCCCGCTCGAGAGGGGGCAGCCGGGCCATCAGCAGGATCAGCACGGGTGCGGCGTAGCCGGCGAGCAGTCCGGTGAGCCGACCGGCGTTGGTGAGCCAGCCGGCCGCGCCGACGACCGAGGCGGTGTCCTTCCACCAGAGCGCGGTGACGCCGAGCGCTCCCGCCGCGATCAGCGCGAGCACGGCGGCCGGCACGGCGGCGACCGGACGGCGGGGCACTGCCCGGTGCGTCCGGGCGGCGGACCGCGGTGGGGCTGCGGTGGCCATCGGGAACCTCCTTCGAACCCGGCGGCGGGTGCCGCCGAGGTGGCCCACGATGGCATCGGAAGCTCTCAGTTGCCTCTGAGTACGAGGCGCCACGGCAGCTGCCGAGGGACGTGTCTTCGCAGGTGGGGGCCGGTTTGACGGCTCCGGGTGGCGCCACGGGATCTCAGCGCTTTCTCATCGCGGCGGGCCAGAATGAGAGCCACCGAAGCACACCTAGGGAGCACCATGGACGACTCCGCCGACCGACAGGGATGGCGCGTCCTCGTCGTCGACGACGAGCCCGATCTGGTGGAGGTGGTCTGCGGGGCGCTCCGCTACGAGGGCTGGGAGGCCGCCGGCGAGACCACCGGCGAGGCCGCCGTCCGCACCGCGGCCGCCTGGCGGCCGCACGCCGTGGTGCTCGACATGATGCTCCCCGACCTCGACGGCATGGAGGTGCTGCGCCGCATCCACGCCGCGCAGCCCGAGGTGCGGGTGCTCTTCCTCACCGCCAGGGATGCCGTCGAGGACCGGATCGCCGGGATCGCGGCGGGCGGCGACGACTACGTCACCAAGCCGTTCAGCCTGGCCGAGGTCGTCGTCCGGTTGCGCGGACTGCTGCGCCGCACGGCTCCGCCCCCACCCGCCGGGCAGCCGCCCGCACACGCCCTGGTGCTCGGCGACCTGGTGCTCGACGAGCCGGCCCGCGAAGTCACCCGCGGCGGGGAGCCGATCGAGCTCAGCCCCACCGAGTACGCGCTGCTGGCGTACCTGATGCACCACCCCCGGCAGGTGCTGAGCAAGGCGCAGATCCTGGACGCCGTCTGGTCGTACGACTTCGGCGGGCAGGCGCACGTCGTTGAGCTGTACATCAGCTACCTGCGCAAGAAGATCGACGCCGGCCGCACGCCGATGATCCACACCGTGCGCGGCGCCGGCTACCTGATCAAGGCGTCCCCGTGACGGCCGCCGGCAACCGTGCCGCCCGCCTGCGCGCGCGGGCGGGGCGGCTCGTGCCGCGGACCCTGCGCGCCCGGCTGATCGCCGGACTTCTGGTGCTGCTGGTCGTCACCTGCGCCGCGGTCGGCTTCGCCACCACCGCGGCCCTGCGGCACTTCCTGGTCGACCGGCTGGACCAGCAGCTCGCCGACACCGGCGGCCGGTACGCCGCCAGCCTGGAGCACGCTGGCCGGGGCGGCGCCACCGACACCCGGGCGCAGACCCCCGGCACCTTCGGCGCCCGGCTGCTGGACGGCCGGGCCACCGCGGCCGGTGTGGTGGACGGAGACGCCGACGACGCCGACCGCCCCAACGCCGACGACCGGGTCGACCTCTCCGCCGCCGACCAGCGTGGCCTGGCTGCGCTGCCCGTCGGCGGCCGCCCGCACACCGTGGAGCTCGCTGCGCTCAAGGGGCCCTACCGGATGCAGGCGATGGCCGGCCGGGACGGCGACGTGCTGGTCAGCGGCCTGCCGATGGGTCAGGTCGAGGACACCGTGGAGCGTCTGACGACCCTGGAACTGATGGTCTTCGCCATTGCGGTCACCGCGGCGGGGGTGGCCGGCGCGCTCTGGGTCCGCTGGTCGCTGCGGCCGCTGGACCGGGTGGTCGCGACCGCCGAGCGGGTCAGTGCGCTGCCGCTCGCGAGCGGCGCCGTCGACCTCTCCGAGCGGGTGCCCGACGACGACCCGGCGACGGAGGTCGGCCGGGTGGGCGCGGCGCTCAACCGGATGCTCGGCCACGTCGGCGCCGCGCTCGCCCGGCGGCACGCGGTGGAGGAGCGGCTGAGGGCGTTCGCCGCCGACGCCAGCCACGAGCTGCGCACCCCGGTGGCCGCCGTCCGCGGACACGCCGAGCTGGCGCTGCGCCACCCCGGAGCGGTGCCCGAACCGGTGGTGCACTCGCTGGAGCGGATCGGCGCCGAGGCCGGGCGGATGGGCGCGATCGTCGAGGACCTGCTGCTGCTCGCCCGCCTGGACGCGGGCCGGCCGCTGGCCGACCAGGAGGTCGACCTGACCCGGATCGCCCTGGACGGCGTGGCCGACGCCCGCGCCGCCGGGCCGGACCACCGCTGGCGGCTGGTGCTGCCCGAGGAGCCGGTGCTCGTCCGCGGGGACGCCGACCGGCTGCGCCAGGTGGTGGCCAACCTGTTGGCCAACGCCCGGACCCACACCCCGCCCGGCACCGTGGTGGAGCTCGCCCTGGAGCGGGCGGGCGGGGAGGTGCGGCTGTCCGTCGCCGACACCGGCCCGGGCATTCCGCCGGAGCTGGCGGACCGGGTCTTCGAGCGGTTCGTGCGCGGGGACCGGGGCCGGTCGCGGGCCACCGGCTCGACCGGGCTCGGTCTGTCGATCGTGCAGGCCGTCGTCCAGGCGCACGGCGGCACGGTGGACGCGGCCAGCCGGCCGGGCCGCACCGTCTTCACCGTCCGCCTGCCGGCCGTGCCTGCGGCTCCTTCGGCGCCGGTGTGACCGCCGGCGGCCGGGCGGGGTGCACCGCCCGGCCGCCGGACCGGGTCAGGCGCGGCCGGCTGCGGCGCGGTCGGCGGCCTGGGCCTTGAGGGCGCGCTCGATGCCCGCGCGGGCCTCGACGACCTGGCGGCGCAGGGCCGGCGCCGGGTCGGCCGAGGCCAGCCAGGCGTCGGTGGCGTCCAGGGTGGCCTGCTCGACCTGGTAGGCCGGGTACAGGCCGACGATGATCTGCTGCGAGATCTCGTGGCTGCGGCTCTCCCACACGCCCTTGACCGCGGCGAAGTACTTCTCGCGGTAGGGGGCGATCAGCGCGCGCTGGTCGGCCTGCTGGAAGCCGCCGATGACGGCCTCCTGCACGTAGTTGGTGAGCTTGTCGGACTCCACGACGGAGGCCCACGCCTCGGCCTTGGCCTCGGCGGTCGGGCGGGAGGCCCGGCAGCTGGCGGCGTGCTCCTGGCCGGAGGAGGTGTTGTCGCGCACCAGCTCCTCGTCGACGGCCTTGTCGTCGGCGCGGCCGGTGGCGACGAGCCGGGCCAGCAGCGTCCAGCGCAGCTCGGTGTCGACGGCGAGGCCCTCGATCGTCTCGGAGCCGTCCAGCAGGCCGGCGAGCAGGCCGAGCTGGGCGTCGGTGCGGGCGGCGGCGGCCAGGGTGCGGGCCCAGGCGAGCTGGTGGTCGCTGCCGGGGGCGGCGGCGCGCAGCTGCTCCTCGGCGGCGGCGGCCCAGCGCTGCAGGCCCTCCTCGCGCCACGCCGGGTCGGCGTACGCCTCGAGGGCGAGCTTGACCTGGCGCTGCACGGACTGGACGACGCCGATGTCGGACTCCCGCTGCAGGCCGGAGAGGGCCAGCGACAGGTAGTCGCGGGTGGCGAGCTCGCCGTCGCGGGTCATGTCCCAGGCGGAGGCCCAGCACAGGGCGCGCGGCAGCGAGTCGGCGAAGTCGCCGAGGTGCTCGGTGACGACGGCCAGCGAGTCCTCGTCGAGGCGGACCTTGGCGTAGGAGAGGTCGTCGTCGTTGAGCAGCAGGACGGCGGGGCGGTGCCGGCCGACCAGCTCGGGCACCTCGGTGCGCGGGCCGTCGATGTCGAGCTCGATCCGGTCGGTGCGGACCAGGGAGTCGTCGACCAGCTCGTAGAGGCCGACCGCGATCCGGTGCGGGCGTAGCACGGCCTCGCCGCGGGCGCCGGCGGGGAGCGCGGGGGCCTCCTGCAGGATCGCGAAGGACTCGATGTCGCCGTCGGTGTTGATGTGCAGCTCGGGGCGGAGCAGGTTGATGCCGGCGGTCTCCAGCCAGGCCTTGGACCAGGTCCTCAGGTCGCGGCCGCTGGCCTCCTCGAGGGCGCCGAGCAGGTCGGGGAGGGTGGTGTTGCCCCAGGCGTGGCGCTTGAAGTAGGCCTGGACGCCCTTGAAGAAGGCGTCCTGGCCGACGTAGGCGACCAGCTGCTTGAGCACCGAGGCGCCCTTGGCGTAGGTGATGCCGTCGAAGTTGACCTGGACGTCCTCCAGGTCGTTGATCTCCGCCATGATCGGGTGGGTGGAGGGCAGCTGGTCCTGCCGGTAGGCCCAGGTCTTCATCTGGTTGGCGAAGGTCGTCCAGGAGTGCGGCCACTTGGAAGTGGGGGCCTCGGCCTGGCAGACCACCTCGGCGAAGGTCGCGAAGGACTCGTTCAGCCAGAGGTCGTTCCACCACTCCATGGTCACCAGGTCGCCGAACCACATGTGGGCGAGCTCGTGCAGGATCGTCGCGGCGCGCATCTCGTACGAGGCGTCGGTGACCTTGGAGCGGAAGACGTACTGGTCGCGCAGGGTGACGGCGCCCGCGTTCTCCATCGCGCCGGCGTTGAACTCCGGCACGAACAGCTGGTCGTACTTGGCGAACGGGTAGGCGAAGTCGAACTTCTCCTGGAAGTAGTCGAAGCCCTGCTTGGTGACCTCGAAGATCGCGTCGGCGTCCAGGTACTCGCGCAGCGAGGGGCGGCAGTACACGCCGAGCGGCACCCGCTGGTCGCCGCTGGCGTACTCGTCGAAGACGCCCACGTAGGGGCCGGCCACCAGGGCGGTGACGTAGGTCGACATCCGCGGGGTGGGCTCGAAGGACCAGGTGCGGACGGCGCCCTCGCCGGCCGGCTCCGGGGTGGGGGAGTTGGAGACGACGACCCAGCCCTCGGGGGCGGTGACGGTGAAGCGGAAGGTCGCCTTGAGGTCGGGCTGCTCGAAGGCGGCGAAGACGCGGCGGGCGTCCGGCACCTCGAACTGGGTGTAGAGGTAGGTCTCGCCGTCGACCGGGTCGACGAAGCGGTGCAGGCCCTCGCCGGTGTTGGTGTACGCGCAGTCGGCGACCACTCGGAGCTCGTTCTCGGCCCGGACGGCGGGCAGCGCGATCCGGCTGTCGGCGAAGTTGGCGAGGTCGAGGGCCTCGCCGTTCAGCACGATCTCGGACACGCTCGGCGCGACCAGGTCGATGAAGGTGGCGGCACCCGGGGTGTTGGCGGAGAAGCGGACCACGGTGGTGGACCGGAAGGTGCCCCCTTCGGGGGCCGAGCCCAGGTCGAGCTCGATGTCGTACGACTCCACATGCAGGAGTGCGGCCCGGGTACGGGCCTCCTCACGGGTCAAGTTGGTGCCAGGCACTCGCAGGACTCCTTCGTCAGGCTTGGTTGGGGGCATCCTTTCACGAGCGTCCCCCGCGCGGACCTGCGATTTCCGGGGCCGTCGGGCGGGTTGCGCGTTCGGCTACGACACTCGACGTAGGGCGGCGGCTGAGGTTTCGCAACGATCTGCATTCGCCCTTGACTCTGTATTGCGGGCTTGGCTGAGCTTAGAGTTCAGAAGTTGAAGATGAACGCCCGGTTGAGGCTTCGACACCGCAGGGTGACGGACCCGCCGGCCACAACGAGCTCCGCCGCAAGGGCGCGGCAGGGGCGGGAACGGTCGGGTTCCCGTGCCCTGGGAGGGTGAATCATGTCGATGGACACGCCGGGATCGCAGTCCTCGCTGCACCGGGCGAACCTCGAGAGGGTGCTGCGGGCCGTGCGGATGGCCGGCTCGCTCACCCAGGCCGAGATCGCCAGGTCCACGGGATTGTCGGCGGCAACGGTGTCCAACATCGTCCGCGAGCTGAAGGAGAGCGGCACCGTCGTGGTGGCCGACACCTCCTCAGGAGGCAGACGGGCGCGCAGTGTCTCGCTCAGCGGTGACGCCGGGATCGTCGTCGGCGTCGACTTCGGCCACACCCATCTGCGGGTCGCGGTGGGCAACCTGGCCCACCGGGTGCTCGCGGAGGAGAGCGAGCCGATCGACACCGACGTGTCGGCGCAGCAGGGCTTCGACCGGGCCGAGGCGCTGGTCGGGCGGCTGTTGTCGCAGGCCGGGTTCCGGCCGGACAAGGTGATCGGGGTGGGCCTCGGAGTGCCGGGCCCGATCGACGTGGAGACCGGGGCGCTCGGCTCCACCGCGATCCTGCCGGGCTGGACGGGCATCAACCCCGGCCGGGAGCTCTCCCAGCGGCTCGGCATGCAGGTGTACGTGGACAACGACGCCAACCTGGGCGCGCTCGGCGAGCTGGTGTGGGGCGCGGGCCGCGGGCTGAGCGACCTGGCGTACATCAAGGTGGCCAGCGGCGTCGGCTCCGGACTGGTCATCAACGGGCAGATCTACCGGGGCCCGGGCGGCACCGCGGGCGAGATCGGGCACATCACGCTGGACGAGGCCGGGCCGGTCTGCCGCTGCGGCAACCGCGGCTGCCTGGAGACCTTCGTGGGCTCCCGTTACCTGCTCAACCTCTTGAACGCGAGCCACCCGGGGGAGCTGACGCTGAACAAGGTGGTGCAGCTGGCCCAGCAGGGCGACCTCGGCTGCCGGCGGGTCATCGCGGACGCCGGGCGGCAGATCGGCAGCGGTGTCGCCACGCTGTGCAACCTGCTGAACCCCCGTCGGGTGATCCTCGGCGGCGAGCTCGCCGAGGCCGGTGAGCTGGTGCTTTCCCCGATCCGGGACTCGGTGGCGCGGTACGCCATCCCGAGTGCGGCCCGGCAGCTCTCGGTCGTCCCGGGCACGCTCGGTGGCCGGGCGGAGGTGCTCGGCGCGCTGGCCCTGGTGATGAGCGAGATGGGCGAATCGGGTGCCATCCGGCATACCGGCCTGGCCTCGGCATCGTCCGCCTGAGCTGCGCAGACAGGCGGAGCCGAGTCGTTTGATCTCGGCTTCGCCTTCAGGAAGATAACGAAAGGGTTCGGATCAGCGCGGTCGCGGTTTTACTTATTGACGACAAGGTGCGGGGGAGGTTGACTCCACTCAACCTCGCCGCAAGGTTGCGGCACTGTCAGGGAGGCACCCCCACCATGAACGCAATGATGCGTCGCGCTGTCATCGGTACCGCTGCTGTCTCGATGGCCCTCTCCATGGCCGCCTGTGGCAAGGCCGGCAGCGACAAGAAGGACGACGCCAAGGGCGGCGACACCAAGTCGATCGGCCTGCTGCTCCCGGAGAACGCTTCCTCCGTGCGCTACGAGTCCTTCGACAAGCCGTTCATCGAGGCCAAGGTCAAGGAGCTGTGCGGCGACTGCACCGTCAAGTACAGCAACGCCGAGGGCTCGGCTGCGAAGCAGAAGCAGCAGTTCGACACCCTGATCGCCCAGGGCGTCAAGGTCATCATCCTGGACGCGTTCGACGCGGCCTCCACCCAGTCCTGGGTGAAGGAGGCGGCCGACAAGGGCGTCAAGGTCATCGCGTACGACCGCCTGGCCACCGGCCCGGTCTCGGCCTACGTCTCCTTCGACAACGAGAAGGTCGGCCAGCTGCAGGGCCAGGCCCTGCTGGACGCCCTGGGCGCCAAGGCCGCCGAGTCCAACATCGTCATGATCAACGGTGACGACGCTGACCCGAACGCCGGCAAGTTCAAGTCCGGTGCGCACAAGGTCCTCGACGGCAAGGTCAAGAAGGTCGTCTACGAGCAGTCCGGTGAGTGGAAGCCCACCGTGGCCGGCCAGAAGATCGGCGCCGCGATCACCCAGCTCGGCAAGGACGGCTTCCAGGCCGTCTACTCGGCCAACGACGGCATGGCCGCCGCGATCATCACCCAGCTGAAGTCCGCGGGCATCAACGTCCCGGTCGGCGGCCAGGACGCGGGCCTCGACGCCATCCAGCGCCTCGTCAGCGGCGAGCAGTCGTACACCATCTACAAGGCGTACAAGCCGCTGGCCGACTCGGCCGCCGAGCTCGCCGTCGCGCTGCTGCAGGGCAAGGACGTCAAGGCCATCGCCTCCTCCAGCATCGACAGCGACACCGACAAGGGCATCCCGGCCAAGCTGCTCGACCCGAAGGTCGTCACCAAGGCCAACATCAAGGACACCGTGATCGCCGACAAGCTGTACACCGTCGCCGACATCTGCACCGGCACCTACGCCGAGGCCTGCAAGGCCGCGGGCCTGCAGTAGTCCTCCACGGGTGGGCGCCCCGCACGGGGCGCCCACCCTGCGGCGCGGCCGGCCGGTTCCTCCTGGCGGGGCCCCGAGGTCCCCGGCCCGCCCCACCCCTTTTCTCGCACTAACCTTCGCGCCCGGGTCGGCGCGCGGCAGGCCGTGTCATGCCCACTTCCGGGGGCCGGCGCGGATGAAGGAGATGGTTCACGTGACAGGCGCACCCGTACTGGCGTTGCGCGGTGTCTCCAAGCGCTTCGGTGCCGTTCAGGCGCTCACCGATGTACACCTGGAGGTCCACGCCGGCGAGGTGGTCGCCCTGGTCGGCGACAACGGTGCAGGCAAGTCGACGCTGGTGAAGACGATCGCCGGTGTGCACCCCATCGACGAGGGTTCCATCGAGTGGGAGGGCAACAAGGTCGCGATCAACCGGCCGCACGACGCCCAGGCCCTCGGTGTCGCCACCGTCTACCAGGACCTCGCGCTCTGCGACAACCTCGACGTGGTCGGCAACCTGTTCCTCGGCCGCGAGCTGAAGAAGTTCGGCGCGCTCGACGAGGTCGCGATGGAGAAGCGTGCCAAGGAGCTGCTCGACACCCTGTCGATCCGCATCCCCAGCGTCCGCATCCCGATCGCCGCGCTGTCCGGCGGTCAGCGCCAGGTCGTCGCGATCGCCCGCGCCCTGGTCGGCGACCCCAAGATCGTCATCCTGGACGAGCCCACCGCCGCCCTCGGCGTCGAGCAGACCGCCCAGGTCCTCGACCTGGTCGAGCGCCTGCGCGACCGCGGCCTCGGCGTCATCCTGATCAGCCACAACATGGCCGACGTCAAGGCCGTCGCGGACACCGTCGCGGTGCTCCGCCTGGGCCGCAACAACGGCGTCTTCGAGGTGGCCGGCACCTCGCACGAGGAGATCATCTCCGCCATCACCGGCGCCACCGAGAACGCCGTGACCCGGCGTCAGGCACGTCTCGCGGAGGAAGCGAAGTGACGACCGACCAGACCACCGACGGTGCAGCCGAGGCGGCGCCCGCGCCCGCCGCGTCCCCGGCCGTCGACCCCCGACTGCTCGTCCGCGAGGCCGGATTCTCCGGCTACCTCGCCGAGTTCAAGCGCAAGATGAAGAGCGGCGACCTGGGCTCCGTCCCGGTCGTGCTCGGCCTGATCCTCATCGGCGCCATCTTCCAGGGCATCACCGGCGACTTCCTGAACGCCGACAACCTCACCAACATCACCAAGTGGGTCGCCGGCCCCGGCCTCATCGCCGTCGGCATCGTCTTCGTGCTGCTGCTCGGTGAGATCGACCTCTCCCTCGGCTCGATCGCCGGCGTCTCCGCCGCGATAGCCGCCGTCCTCTCGGTGCGCTCCGGCCTCAACGAGTGGCTCGCCTGCCTGATCGCCATCGCGGCCGCCGTCGCCATCGGCGCCCTGCACGGCTTCTTCTTCGCCAAGATCGGCGTCCCCGCCTTCGTCGTCACCCTGGCCGGCCTGCTCGCCTGGAGCGGTCTGCAGATGTACGTCCTCGGCGACAAGGGCACCGTCAACGTCCTGAACGACGGCGTCCTCGCCAACCTGGACACCTACTTCCTCGGCGACGGCGACGTCGCCTTCACCTGGGGCTTCGCGATCCTCGGCATCGCGCTCTTCGGCGCCGGCCAGTTCCTGGACGCCAAGCGCCGCGGCGACGCCGGCCTGCCGGCCCGCCCGATGAGCGAGATCGCCCTGCGCACCGGCGTGCTCGCCGTCATCGGCCTGGTCGCCGCCTACATGCTCAACCAGGACCGCGGCCTGCCGCTGCCCCTGGTGATCTTCCTCTCGATCGTCGTCATCACCGACTTCGTGCTCCGCCGCACCTCCTACGGCCGGCAGATCTTCGCGGTCGGCGGCAGCGTCGAGGCGGCCCGCCGCGCCGGCATCAACGTCGCGTGGGTCCGGATCTCGGTCTTCATGATCTCGGCCGGCATGGCGGCCCTGGGCGGCCTCTTCATCGCCTCCCAGCAGGGCTCCGCGGACAAGCTGCTCGGCAGCGGCAACGTCCTGATGAACTCGATCGCGGCGGCCGTCATCGGCGGCACCAGCCTCTTCGGCGGCCGCGGCAAGACCTGGTCCGCCCTGCTCGGCATCCTGGTCATCCAGTCGATCATCACCGGCCTCGACCTGGTGCACGTCAACCAGGCGATCCAGTACATGATCACCGGCGCGGTGCTGCTCGGCGCCGTCGTGCTCGACTCCGTCTCCCGCCGGACCCAGAAGTCCAGCGGCCGGGGCTGACGACACGCCGAACGCAGTGTGAGGCCCGGCACCCGAACCGATCGGGTGCCGGGCCCCGTCATGTCATGGGAGCCCCCTGCGCCGCGTGGTGTCCGCCAGCCGGACATTAGACTCGTGCAGTCGGGGAAGCCCGGCCGGACCGACGGTGGTCCGGGAACAGTCAACGAGGAGGAACGGGTGGCCCTGCTGACCCGCATTAGGGGACCGCGCGATCTCGACCGGCTCACCCCGGCGCAGCTGGCCGACCTGGCCGAGGAGATCCGGGGCTTCCTGGTCGAAGAGGTCTCGAAGACGGGCGGCCACCTCGGCCCCAACCTGGGTGTGGTCGAGCTCACCATCGCCATGCACCGGGTCTTCGACTCCCCGCGCGACCGCATCCTCTTCGACACCGGTCACCAGAGCTACGTCCACAAGCTGCTCACCGGCCGCCAGGACTTCTCCCGGCTGAAGATGAAGGGAGGCCTCTCCGGCTACCCGTCCCGCGCCGAGTCCGAGCACGACGTGATCGAGAACTCGCACGCCTCCACCGTCCTCGGCTACGCCGACGGCCTGGCCAAGGCCAACAAGATCCAGGGCCACAAGGACCGCCCGGTCGTCGCCGTCATCGGCGACGGCGCGCTCACCGGCGGCATGGCCTGGGAGGCGCTCAACAACATCGCCGACGCCAAGGACCTGCCGGTCGTCATCGTCGTCAACGACAACGAGCGCTCCTACTCCCCGACCATCGGCGGCCTCGCCAACCACCTCTCCACCCTGCGCACCACCCAGGGCTACGAGCGGTTCCTCTCCTGGGGCAAGGACGCGCTGCAGCGCACCCCCGTCGTCGGCCAGGCGATGTTCGACACCCTGCACGGCGCCAAGAAGGGCCTCAAGGACTTCATCGCCCCGCAGGGCATGTTCGAGGACCTCGGCCTCAAGTACATCGGCCCGATCGACGGTCACGACCTGGTGGCGCTGGAGTCCGCGTTCACCAAGGCCCGCGGCTTCGGCGGCCCGGTCATCGTGCACTGCATCACCGAGAAGGGCCGCGGCTACCACGCCGCCGAGAACAACGACGAGGACCGCTTCCACGCGGTCGGCGTCATCCACCCCGACACCGGCCTCCCGGTGAAGTCCTCCGGCAAGGACTGGACGTCCGTCTTCGGCGAGGAGATGGTCGCCCTCGGCCGCGAGCGCAAGGACATCGTGGCGATCACCGCCGCCATGCTCCACCCGGTCGGTCTGGCCCCCTTCGCCAAGGCCTACCCGGACCGCATCTTCGACGTCGGCATCGCCGAGCAGCACGCCGCCGTCTCCGCGGCCGGCCTGGCCACCAACGGCCTGCACCCGGTCGTCGCCGTCTACGCGACCTTCCTCAACCGCGCCTACGACCAGGTGCTGATGGACGTCGCCCTGCACAAGCTCGGCGTCACCTTCGTGCTCGACCGTGCCGGCGTCACCGGCACCGACGGCGCCTCGCACAACGGCATGTGGGACATGTCGATCCTGCAGACCGTCCCGGGCCTGCGGCTCGCCGCCCCGCGCGACGCCGACCAGGTCCGCGCCCAGCTCCGCGAGGCCGTCGAGGTCCCCGACGCCCCCACCGTCGTCCGCTACTCCAAGGGCACCGTCGGCCCCGCCGTCCCCGCCCTCGGCCGCGTCGGCGGCATGGACGTGCTCCGCGAGAGCGGCGAGCCGGGCGGCGACAAGCGCGCCGACGTGCTCATCGTCTCCGTCGGCGCGATGGCCCCGATCTGCCTGGAGGCCGCCGAGCTGCTCGACGCCCAGGGCATCACCTCCACCGTCGTCGACCCCCGCTGGGTCAAGCCGGTCGACAAGGCCCTGCCCGGTCTCGCCTCCGAGCACCGCGTCGTCGTCACCGTCGAGGACAACGGCCGCGTCGGCGGCGTCGGCGCCGCGATCGCGCAGGCCCTGCGCGACGCCGACGTCGACCTGCCGCTGCGCGACTTCGGCATCCCGCAGGAGTTCCTCGACCACGCCAAGCGCGAGGAGATCCTCGCCGAGATCGGCCTCACCGCCCCGGACATCGCCCGTCAGGTGACCGCCCTGGTGGCGCGCCTCGGCGCGCAGCCCGTCCAGGCCTGACGCCTTGCCACCGCCGGAGCCCCGGGTCCGAACCGCTCGCACCCGGGGCTCCGGCACGCCCGAACCAGGGCAGACCGGTCGCGATCCCGGACCAGCGCACCCGCCGACACGGGCGCCCGGTAGGTTGTCACCCGTGCCCACACCGACCTCCAGCCGCCCCGCCGTGACCGCCCGCATCCGCGAGCAGGTCCGGACGGGCTACTGGAGCCGGCTGGTCCCGGTGCTGGCCCTGCTGGCCGTCCTCACCCACATCCCGTCCTTCCTGCGGCCGGTGTGGAGCCCGGACGAGGGCTACCTCGCCACCCAGGCCCGGATGCTCGCCGACGGCGGCGTGCTCTACGACACCGTCGTCGACCGCAAGCCGCCGCTGCTGCCCTGGCTCTACCAGGCGTGCTTCGCCCTGTTCGGCTCCGGCTCGCTGTGGCCGCAGCGCAGCCTGGCGATCGTCGCCCACCTCGCCACCGCCGTGCTGCTGGCCTCCATCGCCCGCGGCCGCTGGGGCAACCGGGCCGGCGGCGCGGCCGGCGTGCTGTACCTGCTGCTGTCCATCGGCCTCTCGCCCGAGGACACCCAGGCGGCCACCTTCGAGGTCTTCATGCTGCCCGCCATGGTGGCCGCCTTCCGCTACGCGGAGCGCCGCCGCTGGCTCGCCGCCGGCATCGCGGTCGCACTCTGCTCGCTCACCAAGCAGACCGGCGGCGCAGTGCTGCTGCCGGTGCTGTGGATGCTGCTGCAGGACACCCGGCGGCGCGGCGTGCGCTGGCCGCCCGCCCTGGCCACCATCGGCTTCGGCTTCGCCCTGCCGATAGCCCTGGTCGCACTGATCCTCACCAAGCCCAAGGGCTTCCTGTTCTGGGTGGTCACCGGCAGCGGAGACTACGCCTCGCTCGGCGGCGCCTGGCTGCAGATGACCGGCCGGGCGCTCGGCAACTCGGCGATCCTGCTGGCCGCCGGGCTCGGCTTCGTCGTGCCGATCGGGTACCGGCTGTGGCTGCGCCGCGGCCGCCGCAGCCTGCCCGGGGCGGCGGAGGAGCACGGCTCCACCGCCGACCTGTGGGTGTGGCTGCTGTCCTCGGCTGTCGCGGTCAGCGTGGGCTTCCACTTCTTCGGCCACTACTACCTGCAGCTGATGCCGCCGCTGGTGCTGCTCGGCGTCGGCGCCGTCTCCACCTCCGCGGTGCGCTGGCGGCCCGTGCTGACGTACTCGGCCGTCGCCTGCACCTTCTTCTGGGGGCTCGCGGTGTTCTGGCCCGGGCAGAAGCTCACCCAGACCACCGAGGTCGCCACCGCGGTCGCCAAGCAGACCACGCCCAAGGACACCGTGCTGGTCTGGGGCATGCACCCCGAGCTGTACTGGCTGGCCGACCGCCGCCCCGCCAGCCGCTACCTGACGGCCGGTTTCCTGACCAACTTCAGCGGCGGCAAGGACGGCCAGAAGGTCGGCGAGCAGTACAGCGTCAGCGAGGCCTGGCAGACCTTCGACCAGGAGCTCGCCGCCAAGGGCCTGCCCGAGATCGTCGTCGACGACTCCGGTACCGCCCCCTACCAGCCGCTGCTGATCCCCCGCATCGAGAGCCTGCTCGACACCCACTACGAGGTCGTCGGCGTCACCGGCGACACCGTCATCTACCGCCTGAAGAAGTAGCGCACGGCCCTCCGCCGCACCTTCGCGCCCCGCTCCGCCCCCGGAACCCTGCGGGCGGCGGCGCGGCCGCAGGGGCTTCCAGGACGCGCGAAGGGCCCCCGCCGGGTGGCGGGGGCCCTTCGTCGTCGCTACGGGGCTCAGGCCGGGACGGAGGCCACGCCCTGGGCGAGGAAGCGCTTGCCGTTCACGCGCTCCGAGACGCCCTCGCGGTCCAGGTACGGCGTGATGCCGCCCAGGTGGAAGGGCCAGCCGGCGCCGGTGATCATGCACAGGTCGATGTCCTGCGCCTCGCCGACGACGCCCTCGTCCAGCATCAGGCCGATCTCCTGCGCGACCGCGTCCAGGGCGCGGGCGCGCACCTGCTCCTCGGTCAGCACGTTGTCGCCGAAGGTCAGCAGCTCCAGCACCTCGGGGTCGGGGACCTGCTTGCCGTCCTGCCAGATGTAGAAGCCGCGCTTGCCGGCCTTGACCACCTTGCCGAGGTTCTCGGAGACGGTGAACCGCTCCGGGAAGGCGCCGTGCAGGGTCTCCGACACGTGCAGGGCGATGGCCGGGCCGACCAGCTCCAGCAGCGCGATCGGGGACATCGGCAGGCCGAGCGGCTGCACGGCCTTCTCGACGGTCTCGAACGGGGTGCCCTCGTCGATGATGCCCTGGATCTCGCCCATGAAGCGGGTCAGGATCCGGTTCACCACGAACGCCGGGGCGTCCTTGGTCAGCACGGCCGTCTTCTTCAGCTTCCTGGCCACGCCGAAGGCGGTGGCCAGCGAGGCGTCGTCGGTCTTCTCCGCGCGGACGATCTCCAGCAGCGGGAGGATCGCGACCGGGTTGAAGAAGTGGAAGCCGACGACCCGCTCCGGGTGCTCCAGCTTGGAGGCCATCTCGGTGACCGACAGCGAGGAGGTGTTGGTCGCCAGGATGGTGGTCGGCGAGACCACGGCCTCCAGCTCGGCGAAGACGTTCTGCTTGACGCCCATCTCCTCGAACACGGCCTCGATCACGAAGTCCGCGTCCCCGAAGGCGACCGCCTTGTCCAGGTGGCCGGAGACCAGGCCCTTGAGCTTGTTGGCCTTGTCGCCGTTGATCCGGCCCTTGTCGAGCAGCTTGTCGATCTCGCCGTGGACGTAGCCCACGCCCTTGTCGATGCGCTCCTGGTCGATGTCGGTCAGCACGACCGGCACCTCGAGGCGGCGGGCGAACAGCAGCGCCAGCTGCGAGGCCATCAGGCCCGCGCCGACGACGCCGACCTTGCTGACCGGGCGGGCCAGCGACTTGTCCGGCGCGCCGAAGGGGCGCTTGGCGCGGCGCTGCACCAGGTTGAAGGCGTAGAGGCCGCTGCGCAGCTCGCCGCCCATGATGAGGTCGGCCAGCGCCACGTCCTCGGCGTCGAAGCCGGCCTGCAGGTCCTGGTCCTTGACCTGCTGGATGATGTCCAGCGCCTTGTAGGCGGCCGGCGCGGCGCCGTGCACCTTGGCGTCGGCGACCAGGCGGCCCCAGGCGACGGCGTCGTCCCAGGCCTTGCCGCGGTCGATCTCCTCACGCGCCACGGCGGTCTCGCCGGTGAGCACGGAGGCCGTCCAGTGCAGCGACTGCTCCAGGAAGTCGGCCGGCTCGAAGATCGCGTCCGCGATGCCGAGCTCGAACACCTCCTTGCCCTTGAGCTGCTTGTTCTGGCTCATCGAGTTCTCGACGATGACCTTGACGGCCTTCGCCGGGCCGATCAGGTTCGGCAGGATGGTGCAGCCGCCCCAGCCCGGGACGAGGCCCAGGAAGACCTCCGGCAGCGAGAACGCCGGGATGCCGGAGCTCACCGTGCGGTAGGTGCAGTGCAGGCCGACCTCGACGCCGCCGCCCATCGCCGCGCCGTTGTAGTAGGCGAAGGAGGGGACGGGCAGCGCGGCGATCCGCTTGAAGACGTCGTGGCCGCCCTTGCCGATGGCCAGCGCGTCGCTGTGCTCCTTGAGCACCTCGACGCCCTTGAGGTCGGCGCCGACCGCGAAGATGAACGGCTTGCCGGTGATGGCGACCGCGGCGATCTTGCCCTCGGCGGCCTCGGCCTCGACCTGGTCCAGCGCCTCGGAGAGCTTCGCGAGCGAGCCCGGGCCGAAGGTGGTCGGCTTGGTGTGGTCGAAGCCGTTGTCCAGGGTGATCAGCGCCAGCTTGCCGGCCTGCTTGGGCAGGTCCAGGTGGCGGACGTGCGCGGTGGTGACGACCTCGCCGGGGAACAGCTCGGCGGCGCGCTTCAGCAGCTCGGTGGTGCTCACGGTCACTTGTTCCCCTCGAAGTGCGGGTTCTCCCAGATGACCGTGCCGCCCATGCCGAAGCCGATGCACATGGTGGTCAGGCCGTAGCGGACGTCGGGGCGCTGCTCGAAGCGGCGCGCCAGCTGCGTCATCAGGCGGACGCCGGTGGAGGCCAGCGGGTGGCCGAAGGCGATCGCGCCGCCGTACGGGTTGACGCGCTCGTCGTCGTCGGCGATGCCGTAGTGGTCGAGCAGCGAGAGCACCTGGACGGCGAACGCCTCGTTGATCTCGAAGGCGCCGATGTCGTCGATGGTCAGGCCGGCCTTGGCCAGCGCCTTCTCCGTCGCCGGGACGGGGCCGATGCCCATGACCTCGGGCTCCACGCCGGCGAAGGCGTAGGAGACCAGGCGCATCTTGATCGGGAGGCCGAGCTCCTCGGCGACGTCCTCGGCGGCCAGCAGCGAGGCGGTGGCGCCGTCGTTCAGGCCGGCCGCGTTGCCCGCGGTGATGTTGCCGTGCGGGCGGAACGGGGTCTTGAGGTTCGCCAGCGACTCCATGGTGGTGCCCGGGCGCATCGGCTCGTCCGTCGTCGCCAGGCCCCAGCCGGTCTCGCCGACCTCGGGGTTGGTGTTGCGGATCGCGATCGGCACCAGGTCCGGCTGGATGTCGCCGTTGGCGTACGCCTTGGCGGCCTTCTCCTGGGAGCGCACGGCGTAGGCGTCGCAGCGCTCCTTGGTGATGTGCGGGAGGCGGTCGTGCAGGTTCTCCGCGGTCATGCCCATGAACAGGGCGGACTCGTCGACCAGCTTCTCCGACACGAAGCGCGGGTTCGGGTCCACGCCCTCGCCCATCGGGTGGCGGCCCATGTGCTCGACACCGCCGGCGACGACGATGTCGTACGCGCCGAAGGCGATGCCGCCCGCGGTGGTGGTGACGGCGGTCATCGCGCCGGCGCACATGCGGTCGATGGCGTAGCCGGGGACGGACTTCGGCAGGCCGGCGAGGAGGCCGGCGGTGCGGCCGATGGTCAGGCCCTGGTCGCCGATCTGCGTGGTCGCGGCGATGGCGACCTCGTCGATGCGCTCGACGGGCAGGTTCGGGTTGCGGCGCACCAGCTCACGGATGCACTTGACGACCAGGTCGTCCGCGCGGGTCTCGTGGTAGATGCCCTTCGGGCCTGCCTTGCCGAACGGGGTGCGGACGCCGTCGACGAAGACGACGTCCCTCGCGGTACGAGGCACGGGGGCTCTCCTCCCAGGGGACATGACGTTAAGCGCAGTCCGCACGGCTCACGGGTGGAGCGGCGCTGCTTCACAGCCATGCTACCCGTCGGTAACTAACTTGCCCAGGGGCCACACCCCCCGGACGGGGTGTGTCCCCCAGCACACAGGTCGGGCCGAGCAAAACAGGGGCGCGGGGAACCGCGCGAGAAGGAAGGTACGGATCGTGGCCTTCCTTCTCGCGCAGTTCCCCGCGCCCCTGGCGGCTTGCCGCCCCGACCTAGCCGGCGGCCTCGTCGAAGGCGGTGGCGAGGGCCGGGGAGACCAGGTCGGTCTGCCACCGGCGGGCGCCGAGGCGGCGGAGGGAGGTGGCGATGTTCTCGGCGTCGGCCACCGCCGGGGGCTCCCAGCAGACCCGCCGGACGAGGTCCGGCGTGATCAGGTTCTCGGCCGGCAGGTTCTTCTCCTCGGCGATCGCCGACACCGCGGCCCGCGCCGCGGACAGCCGCGCCGCCGCCACCGGGTCCTTGTCGGCCCAGGCGCGGGGCGGCGGCGGCCCGTCGTGCGGCGCCGCGGCGGCGGGCAGCTGGGACTCCGGCAGCTCGCGGGCGCGCTGCAGGGCGGCCAGCCACTGGTCGAGCTGGCGCCGGTTCACCCGCGGGCCGAAGCCCTGGACGGCGACCAGCGCGGCGGCGTTGAGCGGCATGGCGAGCTGACTCGTCTTTCGCGGTTTTCATGATCGAAAGAGGGGGCTTGTGTCGTAGACGTGCGGAAGCATCGACGGGTCTGTTCCACCTCTGTCGAGGGGCCGTCGATGCTTCCACCGGGGACCGTACCCCCTTCGCTGTTACTCGTGCTGGCGGTCTTCCGGGATTGCTTCACCGCGCCGTCGTTCGAGACGCTCGCGGCGCTGGTCACGGGGACGGTGACACGTACTGGGCGGCGGACGGTGACCGGGATGCTGACCGGCGCCGGACTGTCGGCCCGGTGGCCGCACGACCGGGCCCACCGGTTCTTCGCCGCCGGGGTGTGGGACCTGGACCGGGTCGGCCTCGTGCTGGCCCGTCTGATCGTGGAGCGGCTGCTGCCCGCGGGGGCTGCGCTGCAGGTCGCCGTCGACGACACGCTGTTCAAGCGCACGGGGCGCAAGGTCTTCGGTGCCGCGTGGCAGTACGACGGTGCGGCCACCGGACCGAAGCCCATCGGGCGGGGGACCTGCTTCGTGGTGGTCGCCCTGGTGGTGCGCCTGCCTTTCCTCACCCGCCCGATCGCGTTGCCCATCCTGGCCCGGCTGTGGCGCCCCAAACAGGGGAAGACGAAAGTCGATCTCGCCCTCGACCTGGTCGCGCTGCTGGCCCGCGCGTTCACCGACCGGCGGATCGACGTGGTGGCCGACGGCGCCTACCACGGCCGCGCCCTGCGCGAGCTGCCCGGCACGGTGACGTGGACGTGCCGGCTGCCGGTCAACGCCGCCCTGTACGAACTCGCCCCGCCGCCGACCGGCCGCCGTGGCCGGCCGTGCCTGAAGGGCGCCAAGATCGGCACCCCGAAGAGCTGGGCCGAGCAGGCAGTCTTCACCGCGCACACCGTCACCCGGTACAACCGGCCGCCCGCGACCGTGCACATCGCCGAGCTCGTCTGCCTGTGGTACGGCAGCTTCCACACCCGCACCATCCGCGTCCTGCTCGTCCGCGACCCGGGCTCGACCAAGCCCTTCGACCTGGCCCTGGTCACCACCGACCTGACCACCCCCGCCGCCGAGCTGGTGGAACGCTACGCCGGCCGCTGGTCGATCGAGACCACCTTCGAGGAAGTCCGCGAACACCTGGACGTCGGCCAGGCCCAGAACAGGGTCCGGGCGGCGGTCGAGCGCACCGTGCCGTTCGGCCTGTACGTCTACAGCCTCACCGTCATCTGGTACGCCCTTCACGGCCACCACCCCGCCGACGTCGCCGAGCACCGGGCCCGCGCCCCCTGGTACACCACCAAGACCACCCCGTCCTTCCAGGACATGGTCGTCAAGCTCCGGCGCACCGTCATTGCGGCCAGGAATATGCCCGAACACGCAGGTCAGCCCACCGACCACGAAATCGCCGCCGTCCACCGGGCCTGGGCCGCCGCAGCCGCGTAGCCCACAAGACGATCAAGAAAACCGCGAAAGACGAGGCGGACGCGCGGGTCGGCGATGACCACCATGGCGGTGGGCTTCGTCGGCCGGTAGGCGACCACGTTTGCGGGGTGCTCGAGAAGGACCGACACCAGGCCTCCTGTGGGGAGTGGCGGACGGAACCCCGATGGGGGCGGTCGGAGTGTTCCGCGATCGGAAAGGGTCACTGACACCTTCGGCATCATCCGTGCCCGGCTTTAGCGAAAGATCACGATCTAGTGAGTAACAATACGGACAAATCGCGCAGGTGACTGATACGACATGCCCTTGAATCGCACAGATTCGATCGATACCGGATCGAAATGATCAATTTTTGCCGGGTAATTGACGCGGACGGCGACGGAAGTCACACTCCATCAGCCCTGGGAGTGGCAGTGGCCGCGCCGGACGGGACGTCCCCCGGAAGGGCAGCGGCGGCCGTACCGCGGCCCGCGGCTCAGTGCGGGCGGGGCCGGCGGCGGGCCGGCATCGGCACCACGCCGCCGAGTGACGGGGCGTCCGTCATCGCCACGGGCGCCGTGGCGGTCGGCGGCAGCCCGGCGCAGATGCACAGCATGTCGCCCCAGGCCGCCAGGTGCCGCTCGAACCGCTTGTCGGCCGGCGTCCAGGACGCCCGCACCTCGATCTCGGTCGACGCCGGACGCTCCGCCAGCGCCCCGAAGTAGTGCGAGGCGCAGCGGGTCACCGTGCCGCCCGGCTCCGCGTACCCGGCGCCGTGCGCCTGCAGCGCGTCCATCAGCCAGGCCCAGCCGACCTCGCTCAGCATCGGGTCGCCGGCGATCTCGGGCTCCAGTTCGGCCCTGGTCATCGTCACCACGCGGAAGTCCCCGTTCCAGGCCTCCTGGCCGGCGGGGTCGTGCAGCAGCACCAGGCGGCCGTCCGCGAGCTCCTCGCCGTCCACCTCGACCACGGCGGTCACCGCGTACGCGAACGGGGCCAGCCGGCGCGGGGCCGGCGCGGGGGAGAGCAGCACCTCGGGTCGGAGCCGGGCGCCGGCGAGCGCCTCGACCGCGCGGCGGAACTCGATCGGCGCCGCCTCCTTCTCAGTTCCGCCACCTTGTGCGGGGTGTCCGCCGACCGCTGCCATGGAGGGAAGCCTAGGTCGCCCGCGCCCCCAATCCGAGCAACTTTCGCCGGTGCGGCGCGCCGTAGCGCCACGGGTTGTGGATATCGGACGAACCTACGAGCCGCCCGGAGCGGCCCCGCGGGCGGCGCGTGCGAAGATTTGACCCGTGAGCGAGACACCCGCGGCGACCCCCGCAGCCGAGACCGACCCGCAGTCCACCGTGCGCCGCGGCGCCGCGTACGACTCCGTCTTCCTGCGCGCCGCCCGCCGCGAGCCGGTGCCGCACACGCCCGTGTGGTTCATGCGGCAGGCCGGCCGCTCGCTGCCCGAGTACCTCAAGGTGCGCGAGGGGATTCCGATGCTGGAGTCCTGCATGCGCCCCGAGCTGGTCAAGGAGATCACGCTGCAGCCCGTCCGCCGGCACAAGGTGGACGCGGCGATCTTCTTCAGCGACATCGTGGTGCCGCTGCGCGCCGTCGGCATCGACGTCGACATCAAGCCCGGCGTCGGCCCGGTCATCGCCGACCCGATCCGCACCGTCGAGGACCTGCAGCGGCTGCGCCCGCTGGAGCCCGACGACATGCCGTACATCACCGAGGCGGTCGGGCTGCTCGTCGACGAGCTCGGCACCACCCCGCTGATCGGCTTCGCCGGCGCCCCGTTCACCCTCGCCAGCTACCTGGTCGAGGGCGGGCCGTCCAAGAGCCACGAGAAGACCAAGGCCATGATGTACGGCGCCCCCGAGCTGTGGGCGGGCCTGGTCGACCGGCTGGCGGACATCACCGCCGCCTTCCTGAAGATCCAGATCGAGGCCGGCGCCTCCGCGATCCAGCTCTTCGACTCCTGGGTCGGCGCGCTCGCCCCCGACGACTACCGCCGCTCGGTGATGCCCGCCAGCGCCCGGGTCTTCGAGGAGGTCGCCCACTACGGCGTGCCGCGCATCCACTTCGGCGTCGGCACCGGCGAACTCCTCGGCCTGATGGGCCAGGCCGGCGCGGACGTCGTCGGCGTCGACTGGCGGGTGCCGCTGAACGTCGCCGCCGACCGGGTCGGCCCCGACAAGGGCCTGCAGGGCAACCTCGACCCGGCGGTGCTCTACGCACCCACCCACGTCGTCGAGACCAAGGCCCGCGAGGTGCTGCACGCCGCCGCCGCACTCGGCGACAGCGGCCACATCTTCAACCTCGGACACGGCGTCATGCCGACCATGGACCCGGACGCGCTGACCCGCCTGGTCGCCTTCGTGCACGAGGCCAGCGCCCGCTGACACCGCCGCGGCGGGGGCCCGGGCCGGGCCCCCGCCGCGCCGTGCTCACTCCCCGGCCGTCCCGGGCTCCTGCCCCTCGGGCTTCTGCACCTCGGCCGCCGGCGCGGCGGGCGCCGGCTGCGGCGCGGGCGCAGCCGCCGGGGCACCCGCCTGACGCGGCACCGCCCAGGCCGGCACCGGCGTGGCCGGCCGCCGCTTCACCGCCCGCCGGACCAGCCAGGCCACCGGGGCCAGCACCACCAGGAACGGCGCCAGCGCCGCCAGCGTCACCAGCACCCCGCGCACCACCGCCAGCAGGACGTGCCAGCCGCCGCCGAACGCACGGCCCACCGACGCCCACAGGCCGCTGTCCTCCTTCTCCGCCACCGGCGGGGCCGTGGCCGGACGGCGCAGCTCCACCGTGACGGTCGACAGCGACGTCTGCGAGGCCAGCTCCTGCTGGCGCTGCTTCAGCGACTCCAGGTCCGCCTCGCGCCGGGTCAGCTCGCCCTCCAGCGACACCACCTCGGACAGCGACTTCGCCTCGGCGAGCAGCGCCCGCACCCGGTCCACCGACGCCTGCTGGGTCTTCATCCGGCTCTCGGTGTCGACCACCTGCTGCGTCAGGTCGTCCGCCTCGCTGCTGCGCGACACCACGGTGCCGAGCCCCGCCAGCTGCTCCATCACCTGCTGGTAGCGGGCCGACGGCACCCGCAGCACCAGCCGCCCGGCGCCCTGGCCGCCGCGCCCGTCGGAGAGCGACTCGCTGCCGACGTAGCCGCCGGTGTCCGCGGCGACCCGCCGCACCGCCTCGGCCGCACCGCCCTTGTCGTCGGCCTTCACCTCCAGCACGATCCGGCCGGTGTAGGCGATGAACCGGTGGTCGGCCGCGTTCGCGGTCGGCGCCCCCGACGCATTGGCGGTGGGCTGCCCGGCCGGCTTGTCCGCCGCGCCCGCACCCGCCGCGGGCCCGCCCGCGGTCGGCGCCGCCTTTGGTGCCACCGCCTCGGCCGGCGCCGCCGCCGCGTCCGCCGAGGACGCACCCCCGCGCTCCGCGGCGCTGCACCCGCTCAGCAGCAGCACCGCCGCCACCGCCGCACCCGCCAGCACCCGTCTGCCCCTGGACCTCATGTCCGTCCTCCCCTGGGATTCGCTCCGGTCGCACCATTGGACGCGGCAACGGCCCGGCCGGACCCGCTCCGGTGATCCCGAAGTGGTCACGAACCGGCCTCGTCCCGGTGTACACCGGCCCTGCGCCGCACCGGAGTTGACGAGCCGCCGACATCCGGGGCGGCCCGCCGGCGCGGCCGCCCCCGCCGGGCGGCCGGGGCAGCCGGGGCCCCGGGGGTAAGGAGTGCAAGACTGCGGGACATGGCAGAACCTCATGTCGTGGTGATCGGCGGCGGCATCGCCGGACTCGCCGCCGCGGTGTTCCTGGCCGACGGATCGCGCCGGGTGACGCTGCTGGAGGCGTCCGGCCGGTTCGGCGGCAAACTCATGGCCGGGGAGGTCGGCGGCGTCCGGGTCGACCTCGGCGCCGAGTCGATGCTCGCCCGCCGACCCGAGGCCGTCGAGCTCGCCCGGGCGGTCGGACTCGCGGACGAACTTGAGCCGCCCACCGACGCCCGCGCCGCGATCTGGACCCGGGGCGCCCTGCGCCCGCTGCCCGGCGGACAGCTGATGGGCGTCCCCGGCGACCTCGCCGCGCTCGCCGCCTCCGAGGTGCTCTCCGAGGCCGGTCTGGAACGCGCCCGGCACGAGCGGCCCACCGAGGTCGGCCAGGACGTCGCCATCGGCGAGTACGTCGCCGCCCGGCTCGGCCGCGAAGTCGTCGACCGCCTCGTCGAACCGCTGCTCGGCGGCGTCTACGCCGGCCACGCCGACGAGATCTCGCTGCGCGCCGCCGTCCCGCAGCTGCTGCCGCTCGCCCGGGCCGGCACCGGCCTCGTCGAGGGCGTGCACGCCCTGGTCGGCGCGCCGCGCGCCGCGGACGGACCGCCGGTCTTCCAGGGTCTCCGCGGCGGCCTCGGCACCCTCCCCGAGGCCGCGGCCGCCCACCTGCGCCGGGCCGGCGCCGAACTGCGCACCGACAGCCCCGTCGACGGACTGCGCCGTACCCCCGAGGGCTGGCGCGTGGCGACCGGCGGCGAGGTCCTCCCCGCGGACGCCGTCGTGCTCGCCGTGCCCGCCCCGCAGGCGGCCGCCCTGCTGCGCACCGACGTGCCCGCCGCCGCCGCCGAACTGGACACCGTCGAGTACGCCGGCATGGCCCTGGTCACCATGGCCTTCCACCGCGCCGACACCGCCGCCCTCCCGTACGGCAGCGGCTTCCTGGTGCCGCCGGTGGACGGCCGGGCGATCAAGGCGTCCACCTTCTCCTCGCACAAGTGGGGCTGGCTCGACCGCTCCGCCCCCGACGCCTTCCTGCTGCGCACCTCGCTCGGACGGCACCGCGAGGAGGCGGCGCTCGACCTGCCGGACGAGGAGCTCGTCGCCCGCTCCCTCGCCGACCTCGAACGCGCCACCGGCCTGCGCGCCGCCCCGTACGCCACCGCGGTCACCCGCTGGCGGGCCGGCCTGCCGCAGTACCCGGTGGGGCACCTGGAGCGGATGGCGCGGGTGCGGGAGCAGGTGGCCGCGGCCGGCCGGCTGGCGGTCTGCGGCGCGGCGTACGACGGCGTGGGCATCCCGGCCTGCATCGGCAGCGCCCGCCGCGCCGTCAACGAGTTGTTGACCCCGGCGGCCGGTGCCGCCGGTGCGGAAGGGACAATGAGGACATGACTGAGAGCACTGAACAGCAGCCCGCGAAGAAGAAGGCCCGCGACCTCAACCAGGTCATCCGCTACACCATGTGGTCGGTGTTCAAGCTCAAGGGCGAGCTGCCGGAGGACCGCGCCGCCCTCGCCGCCGAGGTGGAGGAGCTCTTCGCCCAGCTCGCCGCCAAGGACGTCACGGTGCGCGGTACCTACGACGTCTCCGGCCTGCGGGCCGACGCCGACGTGATGGTCTGGTGGCACGCCGAGAACTCCGACGACCTGCAGGAGGCGTACAACCGCTTCCGGCGGACCGCCGCGGGCCGCGCCCTGGAGCCGGTCTGGTCGAACATGGCGCTGCACCGCCCGGCGGAGTTCAACAAGTCGCACATCCCGGCGTTCCTCGCCGACGAGCGGCCCCGCGAGTACGTCTGCGTGTACCCGTTCGTCCGCTCCTACGAGTGGTACCTGCTGCCCGACGAGGAGCGCCGCGCGATGCTCGCCGAGCACGGCATGATGGCCCGCGGGTACCCGGACGTCCGGGCCAACACGGTCGCCTCCTTCGCGCTCGGCGACTACGAGTGGCTGCTCGCCTTCGAGGCGGACGAGCTGCACCGGATCGTCGACCTGATGCGCGACCTGCGCCCGTCCCGGGCCCGGCTGCACGTCCGCGAGGAGGTCCCGTTCTTCACCGGCCGCCGCAAGCCGGTCGCCGACCTCTTCGCCGGTCTGGCCTGACACCCGCACTGACGGGCCGTCGAGGGGCGTGTGGGGAGCACCTCACGCGCCCCTTCGGCCTGCCCTACGTCCGTAGGGCCGCGCGGAGGCGTTCGTCGGCGAGGGCTGCCGGGCCGACCATGGCGACGGCGGTGAGCATGGCCTGCTCCGGGTCGCGGTCGTGGCCGAGCTGGCGCGGGACGCGGGCGGTCCGCAGGACCTCCATGCCGGCCGGGGCGGCGAAGCGGGTGTAGGTGTGGACGTCCACCCGGGCCATCAGCAGGGTGCCGCAGGTGAGGATCAGCGGCAGCGAGAACCAGGCGACCGCCGCGCCGGCGTCCCCGGTGCCCGGTGCGGCCAGGGCCAGCGACGCGGCCAGCAGCAGCAGGCAGAGCAGCAATGCCCGGCGTACCTGCTTCACCGCCCGCGAGGTGTCCACCCGGACGGACTCGGGGGTGGCCAGCCCGGCCCGGGCGAGGCGTTCACCGATCTCCCGCACGGTCGGGTGGCCGGCCAGGGCGGCCCGCAGCGGTGCCGTCCGGCACTGGCCCTCGGGACCGATGGCCTCGATCAGGGCCCGTTCCAGCCGGCTGCGGCCGCGCGGGTCGACCACCGTCGTCCAGCCGGTGTGCGCCAGGTGCAGCCGCCCGCGGCCGGCCATCAGGACGAGGGCGAGCTCCACCACCCTGGCCGGTCCGCCGGCGAGGTAGGCGGTCTCGTAGAGGCCGATGCCCACCGCTTCGGACGGTCGTGCGGTGCCGTCGAGGACGTCCGCCCTCGTCGCCACCCGGACCAGCTGCAGGCAGGAGAGCGCGGCAGCCGCGCAGGCCGGGATCAGGAGGAGCACCCACATGGGCTTGTTCTAGTCCCGGTGGGGGCGGGCGGGGAACACGTCCCCGGCCCGCGATACCGAACTGTGACCGACCCGGTCAGGAGCCGCCGCCGCATCCACCGCCGCAGCTCGAGCCGCACGAACTGCCGGACGAGCACGAACTGCCGGAGGACCCGCAAGAGCTGGACGAGGACCCGCAGGAGTTCGACGAGGACCCGCAGCTCGACGACCCGCACGAGCTCGACGAGGAGCCGCTGCCCGAGTCGCTCGACCCGCACCAGGTGACCGACCCGCCGCAGCTCGACGAGGAGCCGGAGTCGGAGCCGGACGAGGTGGAGGTGGCCAGCTGCCGGGCCGCCAGGGCCGCCCGCAGCTCCTCGTCCTCCAGTTCGTCGGTGCCCTCCAGGGCGAGCGCGCCGAGGACCAGCAGCGCCGCCGCCGGCGCCGCCACGTCGTGCGGCCGCCAGGGCGTGCCGTCCTGCATCAGCGACAGCTGGCGGCGGCCCGCCGGGGTGATCCGGCTGCGGTCGGGCCGGGTGGTCACCATCAGGACGATGCCGAGGACCAGCAGCGCCGCGAACGGGAAGATCGGCGGGGCGCCGTCGTAGCGGTCGGAGAACGTCCGGGTCGCCCACGAGACCATCGCGACCACGCCGAGCACCACCGTGGCCACCAGGGCCAGGCCGAGGAAGCGGCGCGCCACCACCACCGCGCGGTGGCGGTCCGGACGGCGCATCAGGCCGCGGTCCGCCAGCCGGTTGCCGATGTCCTGGACGGCGGCGCTGCGGGCGACCGCCCGGCGCAGCGCGTCCACCTGGATCTGCCGGGCCGGGCCCGCCGCGTCGATCAGCGCCGCCTCGACGGCGTCCCGCGGGTAGGAGTCGGTGACGGTGACCGTGCCGGCCCGCGACACGATCACCCGGCCCTCCTGCTGCATCCGCACCAGGGCGGTGTCCGCGGCCCGGGCGGGGCCGCCCGCCAGGAAGGCGGTGTCCAGCAGCGGGAGCCCGCGCCCGGACAGGCCCTGCGGGTGCGGCACCCGCCGCATCCGCGCGTTGGCGACGGCCACCACCGTCCCGGCCGCCAGGACCAGGACGAGGGCCACCGTGAATTCAACAGTCCACATCGTTTGTCTCCCCCGTGGGTCGAACAGGAAGGATCTCGGTCGATCCCGCCGGCCGGGCTACCGGCCGTCGGTGGCGGCGCCGGTGCGGCGCCGCAGACGGCCGTGGACCGCCCGCACCGCCCGGAAGGCCCCGGTGCGGTGGGGCGCGGCCTCCGGCCGCAACCACCTCTCGAGCTCCGCCCGCCAGGCGGCGGACGGTTCCGCGGCCAGTGCCCAGGCCGCGAACTCCCTTGCGTCGGCCCGGTAGCCGCCGCGCATCGGACCGGTCCGGGCGTACCGCTCGAACAGCGGCCGCCAGTCCGCGCCGAGGATGCGGGCCGGCTCCGGCACCACCCGGGCGACGGTGTCCCGCCGCTTGGAGGCCAGGCCGCGGGCCTGGGTGGCGACCTGTGCCGGGTCGAAGCCCTCCGGCACCGGGCCGCCGGCGACCAGTGCGGCCATCAGCCCGGCCTGCCGGTCGGCGAGCCGCGCCCGGGCCACCGCCAGTTCGGCGTCGTCCCCGCGCAGCAGGTACTCGTCGCGCTCAGACACGGTGCGGCACCCCCTTTCGGGCCGGTGCGTCCGCCAGGACGGCGCGGATCGCGGCGAGTTCGCCGGCCAGCTCGGCGGGCGGCGGGAAGGCGCCGTCGCGCTCCAGCAGCACCCCGGGCGGCGCGGCGTGCCCGCACAGCTCGGCGAGCACGTCCAGCACCGGGCCGGTGACCGGGTGGGCGTGCGTGTCGTGCCACACCCCGTCCCGCTCGACCCCGCCCGCGACGTGCACGTACGCGAGGGCCTCCAGCGGCAGCCGGGCGAGCTCGGCGGAGACGTCCAGGCCCAGGTTGACCCGGTTGGTGTGCAGGTTGGCCACGTCGACCAGCAGCCGCACGCCCGTCCGCTCCACCAGCTCCGCCAGGAACTCACCCTCGGTCAGCTCGTCGTCCGGCCAGCGCAGGTGCGCCGCGATGTTCTCCAGGGCCAGCGGCACCGGCAGCTGGTCCTGGGCGATCCGCACGTTCTCCGCGACCACCCGCAGGGCGTCCCGCGAGCGCGGCACCGGCAGCAGGTGGCCGGACTCCATTCCGCCCGCCCGGACGAACGCCAGGTGCTCGGTGACCAGCGGCGCCCCCAGCGCCCCGGCCACCTCGGCCAGCCGGGCCAGCCGCTGCGGCGACGGCGGCTCGGCACCGCCGATGCCGAGCGAGACCCCGTGCGGCACCACGGTGACGCCGCGTTCGCGCAGCACCTCCAGCGAGCGGGGCAGGTGGCCGGCGCAGACGTTCTCCGCCACCACCTCCACCCAGTCCACACCGGGCAGCCGCTCGACCGCGGTGTCGATCTCCGCCCGCCAGCCGATCCCCACCCCCAGCCGGGGCGGCTCCGTCGAGTGCGCCATGCGCCCTCCCCCCTCTCCCTCGTGCAGAGGGTGTACCGGCCCGATGAGGCTGCCAACCACCGGCGACCGAACTCAGAGCTGAACTTGAGCTTTCTGGCGCGTCGGCACCGGACCCGGGATATTCGGCGGCGCCGCGGCAGCCGAGTCATTAACGTGACGTGTCTATGACGCCCACGATCCGTGCCTTCCGACCGGCCGACGCGGAGGCCGCCTGCGCCGCTCTGCGCGCCGGCCGCCCGTATCTTGTCACCACCCCCGAGACCGTCGCCTGGCAGGTCGCCGCCCAGCCCCACCTGCGGCTCCTGCTCGCCGAGGCCGACGGCGAGATCCTCGCGACCTCCCGCTTCGGCGCCTACCCGGACAGCGAGGAGCCCGGCCACGGCTTCGCCACCGTCCACGTCGTCCCGCAGCACCGCGGACGCGGCGCCGGCACCGCTCTGCTGCACGCCACCGAACAGGCGCTCGCCGCCGAGGGCGTCCGGCACGCGCACTGCTGGGTCGACGACGAACCGGCCGCCCACGCCTTCGCCGCCGCCCGCGGCTACACCCGCGGCCGGGTCGCCTACTTCGCCCGCCGCGACCTCACCGCCCCGCTGCCGCCGCTGCCCGACGCGCCGGCCGGCACCGAACTGCGCACCGCCGCCGACTTCGCCGACGACCCGTACCCGCTCTACCTGGTCGACGTCGAGGGCACCCGCGACGAGCCGGGCGACGTCGACCTCGCCGACCAGGGCTACGAGTCCTGGCTCGCCGAGATCTGGCACCGGCCCGACCTCGACCGCGAACTCACCACCGTGGTCCTCGCCGACGGCCGCCCGGTCGGTTTCTCAGCCGCCCAGACCGACGGCGAGGGCCGCTACTGGTCCTCCTTCACCACCACCGCCCGTGCCCACCGCGGCCGCGGGCTCGCCAAGCTCGCCAAGGCCGACTCGCTGCACCGCGCCCGCGCCGCCGGCATCACCGAGGCCTTCACCCACAACGACGGCAGCAACGCCCCGATGCTGGCCGTCAACGACTGGCTCGGCTACGAACGCTGCGCCGCCGAATGGAAGTACAGCCGCCGGTTGCCCTCCTGACCGGGAGATCCCGCCCAGGGGCGCGTGGGGGTTCCTAGCTGTGCCATCTCATGACATTGGTTCCTCGCGGTCAGGCTCGGCGGCGTAGGACGTGAGGCGATCGGCGAGCGCGATGACGAGGTCGCGGAGTTCATCGGGGCGCTCGATGACGAACGGCCGGTCGAGTGAGGCGAGTACCGGGGGCAACCAGTCGAGCCGCTCCGCCCGCAGCTCGACGCGCAGCCAGCGCTCGGTCGCGCGGTCCTCGCCGGCCGCGGACTCGTGCTCCTCCAGGCTCGCGACGCCGGCCGGAAGGTGGGCGCGGATCTGCTCGACCGTCCCGTGGATCCGCAAGGTCACCTCATGCCGGTACTCGGCCGTGGCGAACCCCGACAACACGCGCTGTGCCGGACCGGGACCCACGGGCGCTTCGAATGAGCCGGGCAGGGTCCGCGCGTCCGCGATGCGATCGAGCCGGAAGGTCCGGTCCTCGCCGATCCGGGCGTCCTTGCCCGTGACGTACCACCGGCCCGCATGGGCGACGATCCCGTACGCGTGCAGCGTGCGTTCGCTGCGCCGTCCGTCACGGTCGGTGTAGCGGATCGAGACCGGTCGGTGGTGGCGCACCGCATCGGCGATCGTGAGCAGGACCCCGGCGTCCGGGGTGTCGAACTCGCCGGGCTGATCCGTGAAGGCGAGAGCTTCCAGGAGTGTGTCGAGCCGGCGGGCGGTGTGCTTGGGCAGCACCCGCCGGATCTTCGCCGATGCCGTCTCGTTCGCCGTGTGCTCCGTCGTCGTCAGCCCTGCTCGGCGGCCGGCGACCAGGCCGAGCAGCACGGCCAGCGCCTCGTCGTCGCTGAGCATGAGCGGAGGCAAGCGGTACCCGGGGGCGAGCCGGTACCCGCCGTAGCGGCCGCGCACCGATTCCACGGGCACGTCGAGGTCGATCAGTTGGTCCACATACCGGCGCACGGTGCGCCCTTCGACGCCGAGCCGGTCGGCGAGTTCGGCCACCGTCCGGGTGCCGCCCGACTGCAGCAGCTCCAGGAGTGTCAGCACGCGGCCGGTTGGTCGAGGCATGTTGGCAGCCTAACGCGAATACAGGACCGATTCTGTCCACTATTTCTCCTAGCCTGCGACGTGCACGCCTCCAGCACAGCCAAGGAGATTCCCATGGACTTCGTCTCGATCCGCATCATCACCGGCGACGTCGCACGCCTCGTCGACTTCTACGAGCGAGCCACAGGGGCGCGGGCGACGTGGGCCACCGAGGACTTCGCCGAACTCCAGACCGCGGGCGCCACCCTCGCGATCGCCGGCACCCGCACGGTCCCGCTGTTCGCTCCGGGCTCTGCCCGCCCGGCGGACAACCACAGCGTGATCACCGAGTTCCTCGTCGACGACGTGGACCGCGTTCACCGGAACCTGACCGGCTTCGTCACCGACTTCGTCAACGAGCCCACCACGATGCCCTGGGGCAACCGGTCGCTGCTGTTCCGCGACCCCGACGGCAACCTCGTCAACTTCTTCACCCCCGTCACCCCGGCGGCCATCGAAAAGTTCACACGCTGACGCCACGCACAGTCGCTCACGCGGGGAGCCCTGAGATCCCAGGGCTCCCGGTGAACGCGGCCGCCGAGTCCAGGAGCGCCACCAGCACGGGTGGGCGTACGTCCGCGACTACACAACCGAGCATGAACGCCGCGTCGCGCTCGCGGAGTTCGTGAACTACTACAACCACGAGCGGCCGCACGCCGCGCTCGGCGGCCGACCGCCCTTCAGCCGGACCGCCGGGAGCGACCACCGGATCGTCTTCGACCAGCCGCCCGAACCACTCGCGGACATCCCGCAGCAGCTCACCTTCGAGGACTTCGCGTGACCATGGTCCCGAGACACCACACCTAGCCGACGTCGACGCCGTGGGCGCGGGCCAGGCCGGCCAGGCCGTCGGCCCAGCCCTGGCCCACTGCGCGGACCTTCCACACGGCGGGGCCGCCGGCCGCCCGGTAGCGGTAGACCTCGGCGACCAGCATCGCCGAAACCGCCGGGTCCGCCGGCGGGCGGAACGACCAGCCGGTGCCGTCCCCGGTGTGCAGCAGCAGTTCGGCGTCGGCGAGGTGGGCACAGGTCAGCGGCGAGTCGGCGTCCATGTTGACCGAGACGGCGACCCGGTGGACGTCCGCCGGGAGGTCCGCCAGCCGCAGCACCGCCGATTCGCTGCGCCGCCCGTCCGCGACCGCCTTCTCGCCGAGCAGCACCGCCCCGGCGGCGGCGCTTCGCTGGTGGTAGAAGACGAAGTCCTCGTCGCCGCGCACCAGGCCCTCCGCCGTGAGCAGCAGCAGCGTCAGATCGGCGTCCCCGCCCGCGGAGGAGAAGCGGACGGTCAGCGCACCGAGCGAACCCTGGGGCAGCACCGCGTTCTGCCCGGGCCCGAGCACCGTGGGCTCCGGAAGCACCGTGGGCTCCGGGAGTACCGTCGGCTCCGGGGCCGCCGCCCGCCGCCGGCCGCCGCGGCCCGCCGCCGGCCGCGTGCCGTCCGTGCCGAGCCGGCCCGGCAGGCCGTGTTCGCGCAGCAGCGCCACCAGCATCGGCCCGTCCACCAGGGTCAGCGGCCGGCCCTCCGCCCAGCGCCGCGACCCGGGGCCGAAGCCCGAGGTGGTGACCAGGATGCCGCGGTTGGCGCCGCACCGGGCCATGGTGGCGTCCAGGTCGCGGACGGCGGCCGGCGGCACGGTGTGCCGGTACCGCTTCGCCTGGATGACGATCTGTCCGCCGGTGATCGGGTCGGGGTCCTCCGCGAGGACGTCCACGCCCTCGTCGCCGCTGCGCGCGGTCGTCCGGGTGCGCAGGCCGCGGCGGCGGAACAGTTCGGCGATCAGCTCCTCGAAGGCGATCGGGTCCATGGCGAACAGGTCCGGGCCCTCGCCGTCCGCCGCCACCGACGGCACCGGTGCGGCGGGTGCGGAGACCGGCTGCGGACGGACGGCCTCCGGCTTGTCGGGACGCGCCGACAGCCGTCCGTGCAGCGCCTCCACCAGGCAGTCCACCGCCGAGACCCGTTCCAGGTCGAGCGCCAGGAAGTCGGCCCGCTCGGCGGCCACCGACACCAGGCAGCGGCTCTCCTCCCGTCCGGTCGCCAGGTCGACGGCCTCCACCACGCCGTGCACCACCACCGAGGCCAGCAGGCCCTCGGCGTCCGCCCGGAACGCCTCCGCGAGCACCCGCAGCGCGCACTGCGCGAGGACCTCCCGGTACAGGGCGCGCCGCTCGCCCACCGGGCGGGCCACCTCGGCGTCCCGGTCGTCGGTCTTCACGTACCGGTGCCGGGCAACCGCCGGCACCACCGAGAAGTCCGGCAGCGGCCACTCCACCACCAGCTGCCGGGCGCCCGCGTCCCACACCGCCTCGGCCGCGTGCGGGAAGCCCTCCGGCCAGTCGCCGCGCCAGCCGAGCGCCGTCTCGAAGTACTCCGCGACGGCCTCGCCGGAGCCCGAGCGCAGCCCGTCGGAGAGGTGGGCGGCCTGCGTCGCGAGCTGCTGCCGCGAGGCCAGCCAGGCGTCGAACTCCGCCCGGTACTCCGCCAGTTGCCGCAGCCGCTGCTGCTCGGCGTCCTGCGCCGCGTACCAGTCCTGCTCGAACCTGGCGCGGGCCTGCGCCGCCTGCTCGTCCCACTCCCGGCGGGCCGCCGGGTTGAACGCCTGCGGCCCCGTCAGCGGCGGTATCAGGTACCAGGACTGGTCTGGCATCGGCACCGGCACCCCCAGCTGCCCCGGGTCGAAGGGGGCGGTGGGCGCCGTCAGGTCCGTGAGGCGGAAGCCGCGCCCGCGCAGGCCCGTCGCCAGCGTCCCGCGCAGCTCCTCGACCCGCGCCTCCAGCTCCGCCGTCCGCCGCGCCGCATCCGCCTCGCGGCTCTGCCGGTACGCGCGCAGCGCCTCCCGCTGGCCCTGCGCCGCCGCCCGCTCGGCGTCCCGCCGGGCCCGCTCGTACTGCCGCTGCGCGGCCGCGTCGGCCCGGCGCTGCGCCTCCTCCCGGCGGTGCTGTTGGCGCTGCGCCTCCGCCAGCATGGCCAGTACTCCGGAAGTGCGACGCCCTGCCACCGTGGTCCTCTCGTGCGGTCCGACTGATGATCAGTCTGGCACGGTGGGGCTCTGCGGTGGCAGGGCGTGCGGGAGCGCGCTCGTGGGTCTCGGCCCTACTCGGCGGGCCGGAGCTTCAGCGAGATGCTGTTGATGCAGTAACGCTGGTCGGTCGGGGTGTCGTAGCCCTCGCCCTCGAAGACGTGGCCGAGGTGGCTGCCGCAGCGGGCACAGCGCACCTCCACCCGGCGCATCCCGAAGGACGTGTCCTGGATGTACTCGACGCGGTCCTCGGCCAGCGGCGCGTAGTAGGAGGGCCAGCCGCAGTGGCTCTCGAACTTCGTCTCGCTGCTGAAGAGCTCGGCGCCGCACGCCCGGCAGCTGTACACGCCGACCGTCCTGGTGTCGGTGTATTCACCGGTGAAGGCGCGCTCGGTGCCCGCCTCGCGGAGCACGTGGTACTCCTCGGGGCTCAGCTCGGCCCGCCACTCGGCGTCGGTCTTCCGGATCTCGTGGGTCACGACAGTCCTCCCATCAGGCTCCGGGTGCAACGTCCGCGAGGCGGGCGAGAATTTCCGGGCCCAGGTTGGTCACGTCGCCGGCGCCCATGGTGAGCACCAGGTCGCCGGACTTGGCCATGGCGGCGAGGCGGGCCGGGGCGGCGGCGAACTCGTGCTCGGCGGCGACGTCGGCGCCGGCCCGGCGGGCGGCGTCGATGATCAGCTCGCTGGTGACGCCGGGGATCGGGTCCTCGCGGGCCGGGTAGATGTCGAGCACCACGGAGGCGTCGGCCATGGCCAGCGCGTCGCCCATCTCCTCGGCGAGCTGCTGGGTGCGGCTGAACAGGTGCGGCTGGAAGACCACCAGCACCCGGCCGGCGCCCGCGGCCTCGCGGATCGCGTCCAGGTCGGCTGCCATCTCGGTGGGGTGGTGCGCGTAGGAGTCGATCACCTGCACGCCCGCGGCCTCGCCCTTCAGCTGCAGGCGGCGGCGCACGCCGGTGTAGCTGCCGAGCGCCTTCGCCAGGTCGGCCGCGGGGACGCCCAGGGCCACGCCGGCGGCCAGCGCGGCGACCGCGTTGTGCGCGTAGTGGCGGCCGGGGACGGAGACGGTGAACGACAGCTCCTCGCCGCCCAGCAGGACGGTCACCTCGCTGGACATGCCGCGCGCCCTGACCGAGAGGACCCGCACGTCCGCGTCCTCGGCGGCGCCGACGGTGACGGTGTTCAGGTCGGCCCGGCCGGCGACGCGGCGGGTCAGCTCGCGGGCGCCCTCGTGGTCGGCGGAGACCACCAGGGTGCCGCCCGGCACGATCCGGCCCACGAAGGTCTCGAAGGACTCGTGGATCTCCTCGATCGAGGCGTAGTTGGCGTGGTGGTCCAGTTCCACGTTGAGGACGATCGCCACCTCGGGCGCGTACTTGTGGAAGCTGCGGTCGCTCTCGTCGGCCTCCGCGACGAAGATGTCGCCGGTGCCGTGGTGCGCGTTGGAGCCGGGGGCGTCCAGGTCGCCGCCGATCGCGTACGAGGGGTCGAGGCCCAGCTCGCCGAGGCTCACCGCCAGCATGCTGGTGGTGGTGGTCTTGCCGTGGGTGCCGGCGACGGCGAGCGCGCGGCGGCCGCCCATCAGCGCGGCGAGCGCGTCGGACCGGTGCACGACCGGGATCCCGCGCTCTCGGGCGGCGGCGAGCTCCGGGTTGTCGGCGCGGATCGCGCTGGAGACCACGACGCTGCTGGTGCCGGCCGGCAGGTTCTCCGCGGCGTGGCCGACGAAGACCTGCGCGCCGAGGGCGCGCAGCGCCAGCACCGTCTCGGACTCCTTGGCGTCGCTGCCGGAGACCTGGGCACCGCGGACCGCGAGGATCTTGGCCAGTCCGGACATGCCGGCGCCGCCGATGCCGATGAAATGCGGGGCGTGCAGGTCGTGCGCGGCGTCGTTCAAGGGATGCTCCGTACAGCCGGGGACTGGGAGGACGAGAATCGTCCTCGCGGTGGTTCCGCAAGGACGATTCTGCACCACCGGCGGACGGGCTCAGGACTCGCTGGCGAACAGCTTGAGCACCGGAACGCCGACCTTGTGCCGGGCCCGCGAGGCCCAGTCGCGGTGGAAGAACTCCTCGACGAAGTGCGGCGAGGTGAGCACCAGGACCTCGTCCGCGCCGTGCTCCTCCACCACGTCCTTCAGGTTGTCCAGCGGGTTCTCCTCGACCACCCGGCCGGTGGCCTCGGCGCCGGCCGCGCGCAGGTGGCGCAGGCTGTGCTCCAGCGACTCCCCGGCCACCGTGGGCCCCGCCGCCGTGTCGTGCTCGTGCACCGCTCTGTCGAGATGGCCGAGCGCCACGTCGTCGAGCGCTCTCAGCAGCTCGTCCTGTCTTCCGCGGGGCTGCATCAGCACCACGAAGGACACCTTCTCGTCACCGTGCAGGGTGGTGACCAGCTCGACGTCCGCGTCGGACAGCGCCTTTTCGATCATCAGTACGGTCTTGAACACGTGAGTCCCTTCGACGGTGCAGGCCCCCGGGTCCGCTTGCCCTCATCTTGCCCGGCGGAAGCTTTCCTCACGCTGCACACGCACCACACGGGCCACGCCCGGGCCCGGCCCGCCGCCGGACCCGCCTCAGCCGGCCGCCGGGCCGGGCTCCGCCCGCAGGTACCGGGTGAAGAGGAAGCCGTCCTCCTCGATCAGCGACACCAGCCGCATGGGCCGCAGGTCCGCGACGGGCAGGCCGTACGCGATCCGCGGCGCGTCCCCGGCGGTCAGCAGCGGCGCCAGCGACAGGCACATCTCGTCCAGCAGCCCCTCCGCCGCGAGGCCGCCCAGCAGCCGCGGCCCGCCCTCGGTGAGCTGCCTGGTCCAGCCCCGCGCGGTCAGTGCCGCCACCGCCGCCGGCAGCTCCACCGACCGCTCCCCGGCCACCACCACGTCCGCGACCTCCGCCAGCGCCCGCCGCGCCTCGGTGGGGGAGTCCTCCGTGGTGATCACCACCGTCCGCACCAGCGGCTCGGTGAGCAGCGGCGCCGACAGGTCGAAGGACAGCCCCCGGCTCACCACCGCGATCGCCGGCGCCGGAGCCTGGCCCGCCGCCTTCCTGGCCGCAGCGAACTCGGCCCGGGCCCGGCCCGGCCGGTACCCCTCCGCCCGGACGGTCTCCGCACCCACCAGCACCACGTCCGCCAGCGCCCGCAGCACCCCGAAGATCCGCTTGTCCGCGGTGCTCGACAGCCCCTCCGAGAGCCCCTCCAGCCGGGCGGAGCCGTCCAGGCTGGACACCATGTTGGCGCGCAGCCAAGGGCGGCCCGCGGCCACCTGCTCCGGGTACGCGTACAGCGCGGCCAACGACTCCAGCGACGCCGGGTCCGCGACGGGGGCTGTGAGCGGATTCATCAAGAGGTGCATGGTGGCGAGTCTTCCACGGGGCGTACCCTGTACTACCGTGCCCGCAGCCCCCCACGCCGACGCCACCGCCTCCGAGACGGCCACCGTGACAGCCCTCACCGACCGCCGCCCCGTGGTCCCCGCCGAGCGACTGGTGGCCGAGATGGTCCCGCCGCCGCGGTTCTCCGGCGTCAGCTTCGGCAGCTACATCCCGGACGGCACCCAGCCCAGCCAGTACGAGGCCGTGCAGGTCCTGGAGCAGTTCGCCGCCTCCCTCAACGGCAGCGGCGCCGCCCCGAAGCGCAGCTGGTTCCGCCGCTCCGCCCCCGCCCCGGCCGGCCCCGCCGGCATCTACCTCGACGGCGGGTACGGCGTCGGCAAGACCCACCTGCTCGCCTCGCTCTGGCACGCCACCCCCGGGCCGAAGGCCTTCGGCACCTTCGTCGAGCTCACCAACCTGGTCGGCGCCCTCACCTTCAAGGGCGCGGTGGAGACCCTCTCCGGGCACCGCCTGCTGTGCATCGACGAGTTCGAACTCGACGACCCGGGCGACACCGTCCTCGTCTCCACCCTGCTCAGCCGCCTCGTCGAGAACGGCGTCAAGCTCGCCGCCACCTCCAACACCCTCCCGGACAAGCTCGGCGAGGGCCGCTTCGCCGCCGCCGACTTCCTCCGCGAGATCCAGGGCCTCTCCGCCCACTTCCGGCCCGTCCGGATCGACGGCCAGGACTACCGCCACCGCGGCCTGCCCGAGGCCCCGCCGCCGTACGGCGACGACGAGGTCGCCGCCCGCGCCGCCGCCACCCCCGGCGCCTCCCTCGACGACTTCGACGCCCTGCTGGAGCACCTGAAGGCCGTCCACCCGAGCCGCTACGGCGCCCTCCTCGACGAGGTCCACTCCGTCTTCCTGCGGGGCGTCCGGCAGGTCGACGACCAGTCCACCGCGCTGCGGCTGGTCGTCCTCGCCGACCGCATGTACGACCGCGAACTCCCGATCACCGCCTCCGGCATCCCCTTCGACCAGGTCTTCCCCGAGGAGATGCTCCGCGGCGGCTACCGCAAGAAGTACCTCCGCGCCATCTCCCGCCTCGTCGCCCTCGCCCGCGACAGCGCCCGTTAGGGCGTGCCCTCCGGGCCGGCCGCTCAGGAGCATGGCCGGCCGGCTGCGAATTCCCGCCTCGGTTGTCGGTGGGGGGTCGTACGGTGGACCCGTGCGACCCATCACGAGTATCGAGCGGTCAGTGGCGCCCTTCGAGGTCGTCAGCCCCTTCCAGCCGAGCGGCGACCAGCCGGCGGCGATTGCCGAGCTGGAGCGCCGCATCCGGGCGGGCGAGAAGGACGTCGTCCTCCTCGGCGCGACCGGCACCGGCAAGTCCGCGACGACCGCGTGGATGATCGAGAAGCTCCAGCGCCCCACCCTGGTGATGGCGCCGAACAAGACCCTGGCCGCCCAGCTCGCCAACGAGTTCCGCGAGCTGCTGCCCAACAACGCGGTCGAGTACTTCGTCTCGTACTACGACTACTACCAGCCCGAGGCGTACGTCCCGCAGACGGACACCTACATCGAGAAGGACTCCTCGATCAACGAGGAGGTCGAGCGGCTGCGCCACTCCGCGACCAACTCCCTCCTCACCCGCCGCGACGTGGTCGTGGTCGCCTCGGTCTCCTGCATCTACGGCCTCGGCACCCCGCAGGAGTACGTGGACCGGATGGTCCCGCTCAAGGTCGGCGAGGAGATCGACCGCGACGCGCTGCTCCGCCGCTTCGTCGACATCCAGTACACCCGCAACGACCTGGCGTTCACCCGCGGCACCTTCCGCGTCCGCGGCGACACCATCGAGATCTTCCCGGTGTACGAGGAGCTCGCCGTCCGGATCGAGATGTTCGGCGACGAGATCGAGGCGCTGTACACGCTGCACCCGCTGACCGGCGAGATCATCAGCCAGGACCACCAGATCTACGTCTTCCCGGCCTCGCACTACGTCGCCGGCCCGGAGCGCATGGAGCGCGCGGTCAACGACATCGAGAAGGAGCTCGGCGAGCGCCTCGCGGTGCTGGAGAAGCAGGGCAAGCTGCTGGAGGCCCAGCGGCTGCGGATGCGCACCACGTACGACATCGAGATGCTCCGCCAGATCGGCAGCTGCTCCGGCGTCGAGAACTATTCGATGCACTTCGACGGCCGCGAGCCGGGCACCGCACCGAACACGCTGCTCGACTACTTCCCGGAGGACTTCCTCCTGGTCATCGACGAGTCGCACGTGACCGTGCCGCAGATCGGCGCGATGTACGAGGGCGACGCCTCCCGCAAGCGGACGCTGGTCGACCACGGCTTCCGGCTGCCGTCCGCGATGGACAACCGCCCGCTGAAGTGGGAGGAGTTCCTGGGGCGGATCGGCCAGACCGTCTACCTGTCGGCGACCCCGGGCAAGTACGAGCTGTCCCGCGGCGACGGCACGGTCGAGCAGATCATCCGCCCGACCGGCCTGATCGACCCCGAGGTGGTCGTCAAGCCGACCGAGGGACAGATCGACGACCTGGTGCACGAGGTCCGCACCCGCGTCGAGCGGGACGAGCGCGTCCTGGTCACCACCCTCACCAAGAAGATGGCCGAGGACCTGACCGACTACATGCTCGGCCTGGACATCCGGGTCCGGTACCTGCACAGCGACATCGACACGCTGCGCCGGGTGGAGCTGCTGCGCGAGCTGCGGGCCGGCGAGTACGACGTGCTGGTCGGCATCAACCTGCTCCGCGAGGGCCTGGACCTGCCCGAGGTGTCGCTGGTGGCGATCCTCGACGCGGACAAGGAGGGCTTCCTGCGCTCGGGCACCTCGCTGATCCAGACGATCGGCCGTGCGGCGCGCAACGTCTCCGGCCAGGTCCACATGTACGCGGACCGGATCACCCCGGCGATGGAGCTCGCCATCGACGAGACCAACCGCCGCCGGGCGGTGCAGCAGGCGTACAACGAGGCGAACGGCATCGACCCGCAGCCGCTGCGCAAGAAGATCGGCGACATCCTGGCCACCATGGCGCGGGAGGACGTGGACACCGAGGAGCTGCTCGCCACCGGGTACCGCGGGGCCGGCGGCGGCAAGGCCCGTACGCCCGTCCCGGCGCTCGGCGCGGACCGCAAGCCGGCCAAGAGCCTGCCGGCCGCCGAGCTCGCCCAGCTCATCCAGGACCTCACCGACCGGATGCACGCGGCCGCGGCGGAGCTGCAGTTCGAGGTCGCCGCGCGGCTGCGCGACGAGGTGGGGGAGCTGAAGAAGGAGCTCCGGCAGATGCGCGAGGCCGGGATGGCCTGAGCCCCGCGGCAGCCCGGGAGCCGGCCCGGGGTGCACCCTGCATGACATGTGCCCGCAGGCCCTAGGCTGGCCTGCGGGCACTTGCCGCCCGCGGCCCGTACGGGGCCGCCGACGGCGGTGCCGGCCGCAGGGCAAGGGGGGCCTCAGCCGGGGGACGGCAAACGGGGTGTTCCGTCGTCGCGCCGCGGTGGGACCGCTCCCGCCGGGCTGAGGAGAGAGGCAAGCACGGTGTCGGTGAATCTGGCCAAGGGGCAGAGCGTCAGCCTGCAGAAGAGCTCGGGGGAGTCGCTGTCGGTTGTCCGGATGGGCCTGGGCTGGCGGGCGGCGCCCCGCAGGGGCCTGTTCGGCACCCGCAGCCGCCAGGTCGACCTGGACGCCTCGGCCCTGCTGTACGCCGAGAAGACCCCCTCCGACGTGGTGTTCTTCCGGCACCTGGCGAGCAACGACGGCTCGGTGCAGCACACCGGGGACAACGTGACCGGCGGGGTCGGCTCGGGCGACGACGACGAGGCGATCCTGGTCGACCTGCTGCACGTCCCGGTGCACATCACCCAGATCGTCTTCACGGTCAGCTCGTACACCGGGCAGAGCTTCACCGAGGTGCAGGACGCGCACTGCCGGTTGGTCGACGAGTCCACCGGGCAGGAACTGGCCCGGTACGAGCTGGCCGCGGGCGGTCGGCACACCGGCCAGATCATGGCCAAGGTCTTCCGGGAGCCGGGCGGCGGCTGGGCGATGCAGGCGATCGGCGCACCGGCCCGGGCCAGGACCTTCCAGGACATGCTGCCCGCCATCGAGCCGTTCCTCTGAGGTGCGATCGCGCGCGACCCCCTGACGGCTCTTTACCTTCTTTACCTTGTCTTGGTGATTCTGTTAGCCTCGGCGGAAGAGCGGAGGGGAGTACTCCCCCGCAGCAGCCCCGTCATCACGGATGTCCGCCCATCGGGTGTCCCGGGGTGCTGGCCCGCGTGCTCCATCGGTGAGCCGCAGGGTGGAGGAGACCTCCGGCAGTGACGATGCCTGTTCGCCTACCTGCCGGAGGAGCAGACGTGGACGTTTCCCTGAGCCTGTGGATCGGGACGATCGGGGTGCTGATCGCCCTGATCGTCGCCGACTTCTTCATCGGCGGCCGCAAGCCGCACGAGGTCTCGATCAAGGAGGCCGGGATCTGGACGACCGTCTGGATCATCCTGGCGGCCCTGTTCGGCGGCTTCCTGTGGAAGCAGTACGGCTCGCAGCCCGCGAGCGAGTTCTTCGCCGGTTACATCACCGAGAAGTCGCTGAGCGTCGACAACCTGTTCGTGTTCATCCTGATCATGGGCAAGTTCGCGGTGCCGAAGATCTACCAGCAGCGCGTGCTGATGTTCGGTGTGATCATCGCGCTGGTGCTGCGGGCGATCTTCATCGCCGGCGGCGCGGCCCTGGTCTCCACCTTCTCCTGGGTCTTCTACATCTTCGGCGCGTTCCTCGTCTGGACGGCCTGGAAGCTCATCCAGGACGCCCGCTCCGACGAGGAGGAGGAGTTCGAGGAGAACCGCCTGCTCAAGTCGATCGAGAAGCGCTTCCCGGCGACCGACAAGTACCACGGCACCAAGCTGTTCATCGTGGAGAACGGCCGTCGGCTGATGACGCCGATGCTGATCGTCATGCTGGCGATCGGCACCACCGACGTCCTGTTCGCCCTGGACTCCATCCCCGCGATCTTCGGCCTGACCCAGGACCCGTACATCGTCTTCACCGCGAACGCCTTCGCGCTGATGGGTCTGCGCCAGCTGTACTTCCTGATCGGCGGCCTGCTGAAGAAGCTGGTCCACCTCGCCTACGGCCTGTCGGTGATCCTCGGCTTCATCGGCGTGAAGCTGGTCCTGCACGCCCTGCACGAGAGCGGGGTGCACGTGCCGGAGATCAGCATCGGCGCCTCGCTGGGCTTCATCGTGGTGGTGCTGGCCGTGACCACCGTGACCAGCCTGATCGCCTCGCGCCGCCAGGAGCGCGAGGAACTGGCGAAGGCGGACGAGCGCGACGGCGCCGACGTCTGACCCACCCGATCCCGCACGGCGGGGTGCGACCGAGGGGACCGGTCACACCCCGCCGCTGCGCTGTCGTGGGGCGTGGCCGCCCCGCCCGCCGCTCACCAGCCGCGCTCGCGCCACTCGTCGAGGTGCGGGCGCTCGGTGCCGAGCGTGGTGTCGTTGCCGTGGCCGGGGTAGACCCAGGCCTCGTCCGGCAGCACGTCGAAGATCTTCTCGTTGACGTCGCGGAAGAGGCTGGCGAAGGCCTCCGGGTTCTTCCAGGTGTTGCCGACGCCGCCGGGGAAGAGGCAGTCGCCGGTGAACACGTGCGGGTGGCCCTGGGGGTCGTCGTAGATCAGCACGATCGCGCCCGGGGTGTGCCCGACCAGGGTGCGGACGGTGAGCTCGACCTGGCCGACCCGCAGCACGTCGCCGTCGTCCAGCAGCAGCTCGGTGGGGACGTCGATGCCCTCGGCGTCGATCCGGCCGGCCGCCGTCCGGGCGCCGGTGGCGGCCACGACGTCGGCCAGGGCGGCCCAGTGGTCGTGGTGCCGGTGGGTGGTGACGACGGTGGCCAGGCTCTCGCCCACCGTCTCCAGCAGGACCTGGCCGTCGGCCGCCGCGTCGATCAGCAGCTGCTCGTCGGTGGCGCGGCAGCGCAGCAGGTAGGCGTTGTTGTCGTACGGGCCGACCGCCACCTTGGTGACGATGAGGTGGGCGAGCTCCCGCACGTCGGGCGGACCGCCGACCTTGACCGCTCCGTGGTAGGTCATCGCTCTGCTCCTCGATGGTCGTGGCCGGATACCGGCTGAAAGTCCGTCACCTGCATCATCGCCTGTTCAGTTCAGCGGCGGAAGCGGGGGCAGCACCGACCGCGGCCCGGGCACGAGGACGCCGGCCCGGTGCACCTGCAGCCCGTCGCCGTCCGAGCGGCCGGAGAGCCAGGCGGTGAGCCCCCGGACGGGCCCCTCCACGGTCAGCTCGGTGCCCTCCGGGCCGCCGATCCGGGCGCGGGCGCCGGTGTCCTCGGCGACCAGCAGCACGGCCGGCAGGCCCTCCACGTCGGCGAGCCGCCCGGCGAGCCGGGCCAGCTCGGCGGCGGCGAAGGACTCCGGCCAGTGCGCGGGGGTGTAGCCGGCGTCCAGGTCGACGTGGTGGTACTCGACCTCCATCAGCCGCTTCCAGGGCACCTCGCAGGCCGGGAACACGTAGCCGGTGCGGTGCCGCAGCGGGACGTCCCAGGCGGTGTCGGGCAGGGCGGCGGCGGTGGCGGCGAGCCGCTCGGCGGTCCGCTGCAGGTCGGCGAGCTGGACGTCGAGCGGGCGTCCTGCGCCGTCCCGGATGCCCTGCTCGCGGGCGTCGGGGGTGGCGTACTGCGGGATGTCGACGCCGGTGCGGGCGGTCTCCAGCAGGTTGACCAGGGAGTCGGCGTTGCGCGCCAGGTGGGCCAGCACGTGGCCGCGGGTCCAGCCGGGAAGGGCGGAGGGCGCGGCGACGGACTCCGGGGCGAGCCCGGCGACCGTGCGCAGCAGGTGAGCGGTGCCGTCGGCGACGGCCTTGAGGCTCTCGGCGGCCCTGGCGGCGGGTGCCTCGGGCGGGATGCCTGCGGACTCGGGGGCGGTCATGGGCGGTCTCCCGGTGGTGCGCGGTGCGGTGGCCGGCGTTTCCCGCGGGGGCCGCCGGTCGTTGTCACGGCGACGCTATCGCCCGGGTGCGGCGCCGAGCTGGCGCTTTTCCCGTCCTGACGATCAACGTGTCGGGGGCGCGTCACTCATTCGGGTGGTCTCCACTGGACAAGGTCGATATTCGAACGCCTGCGCTATAGGCTGACTGTCCCGAGTCGGAAGAAAACGCCCGTCCCGCCGGTTGGTCCCCCTGAGGCATGCCTGTGGCCGCTGCGCTGCAGCCGCCGCGGAGCCCGCCCGGGGCCGGGCCGCGGTGGATCGGGGATCACCGACCGCCCTCACGTCCCATGCCCCCCGAAGCCCACCTCCCCCGGAGAAAGGCGCCAGAAGCAGTGGCCGACCGCCTGATCGTCCGCGGTGCTCGCGAGCACAACCTCAAGAACGTCTCGCTCGACCTGCCCCGCGACTCCCTCATCGTCTTCACCGGCCTCTCCGGGTCCGGCAAGTCCTCGCTGGCCTTCGACACGATCTTCGCCGAGGGCCAGCGCCGCTACGTCGAGTCGCTGTCCTCGTACGCGCGGCAGTTCCTCGGGCAGATGGACAAGCCCGACGTCGACTTCATCGAGGGCCTGTCGCCCGCGGTCTCGATCGACCAGAAGTCCACCAGCCACAACCCGCGGTCCACCGTCGGCACCATCACCGAGGTCTACGACTACCTCCGCCTGCTGTTCGCCCGGATCGGCAAGCCGCACTGCCCGCACTGCTCGCGGCCGATCGCCCGGCAGTCCCCGCAGGCCATCGTCGACCGGGTGCTGGAGCTCGCCGAGGGCACCCGCTTCCAGGTGCTCAGCCCGGTGGTGCGCGAGCGCAAGGGCGAGTTCGTCGACCTCTTCGCCGACCTGCAGTCCAAGGGCTACGCCCGCGCCCGGGTGGACGGCGCGACCGTCCAGCTGACCGAGCCGCCGACGCTGAAGAAGCAGGAGAAGCACACCATCGAGGTGGTCGTCGACCGCCTCACGGTCAAGGAGAGCGCCAAGCGCCGCCTCACCGACTCGGTCGAGACGGCCCTCAAGCTCTCCGGCGGCATGGTGGTGCTCGACTTCGTCGACCTCCCGGACGACGACCCCGAGCGCGAGCGGATGTACTCCGAGCACCTCTACTGCCCGTACGACGACGTCTCCTTCGAGGAGCTGGAGCCGCGCTCCTTCTCCTTCAACTCGCCGTTCGGTGCCTGCCCGGAGTGCTCCGGCCTCGGCAACCGGATGGAGGTCGACCCGGAGCTGGTGATCCCGGACGAGGAGAAGTCGCTCGACGAGGGCGCCATCCACCCGTGGTCCCAGGGCCACACCAAGGAGTACTTCCAGCGCCTGATCGACGCGCTCGCCGGCGAGCTCGGCTTCCGCACCGACATCCCCTGGGCCGGGCTGCCCGCCCGGGCCCGCAAGGCCCTGCTGTACGGGCACCGCACCCAGGTCGAGGTGAAGTACCGCAACCGGTACGGCCGCGACCGCTCGTACACCACCTCCTTCGAGGGCGCGGTGCCGTTCGTGCAGCGCCGCCACTCCGAGGCGGAGAGCGACTCCAGCCGGGAGCGCTTCGAGGGGTACATGCGCGAGGTGCACTGCCCCGCCTGCAACGGCACCCGGCTCAAGCCCGTGGTCCTCGCGGTCACCATCCAGGACAGGTCGATCGCCGACGTCTCCGCGATGTCGATCAGCGACTGCGCCGAGTTCCTCGGCGCGATGAAGCTGACCGCCCGCGACAAGAAGATCGCCGAGCGGGTCCTCAAGGAGGTCAACGAGCGGCTGCGCTTCCTGGTCGACGTCGGCCTGGACTACCTCTCCCTCAACCGCGCCGCGGGCACCCTCTCCGGCGGCGAGGCCCAGCGCATCCGGCTCGCCACCCAGATCGGCTCCGGCCTGGTCGGCGTGCTCTACGTGCTGGACGAGCCCTCCATCGGCCTGCACCAGCGCGACAACCACCGGCTGATCGAGACGCTGGTGCGGCTGCGCGACATCGGCAACACCCTGATCGTCGTCGAGCACGACGAGGACACCATCAAGACCGCAGACTGGGTCGTCGACATCGGCCCCGGCGCCGGCGAGCACGGCGGCAAGGTGGTGCACTCCGGCTCGCTGAAGGAGCTGCTGGCCAACGACGAGTCGCTGACCGGCCAGTACCTCTCCGGCCGGCGGAGCATCCCCACCCCGGCCGTCCGCCGCCCGCGGGACAAGAAGCGCCAGCTCACCGTGCACGGCGCCCGCGAGCACAACCTGCAGGACGTCACCGTCGGCTTCCCGCTCGGCACCTTCACCGCGGTCACCGGCGTCTCCGGCTCCGGCAAGTCCACGCTGGTCAACGACATCCTCTACACCCACCTCGCCCGGGAGCTGAACGGCGCCCGCAGCGTGCCCGGCCGGCACACCCGGATCACCGGCACCGACCTGGTCGACAAGGTGGTGCACGTCGACCAGTCGCCGATCGGCCGCACCCCGCGCTCCAACCCGGCCACCTACACCGGCGTCTTCGACCACGTCCGCAAGCTCTTCGCGGAGACCCAGGAGGCCAAGGTCCGCGGCTACCTGCCCGGCCGGTTCTCCTTCAACGTCAAGGGCGGCCGCTGCGAGAACTGCTCCGGCGACGGCACCATCAAGATCGAGATGAACTTCCTGCCGGACGTCTACGTCCCCTGCGAGGTCTGCCACGGCGCCCGCTACAACCGGGAGACGCTGGAGGTCCACTACAAGGGCAAGTCCATCGCCGAGGTGCTGGACATGCCGATCGAGGAGGCGCTGGCCTTCTTCGAGGCCGTCCCGGCGATCGCCCGGCACCTGCGCACCCTCAACGACGTCGGCCTCGGCTACGTCCGGCTCGGCCAGTCCGCCCCCACCCTCTCCGGCGGCGAGGCTCAGCGCGTCAAGCTCGCCTCCGAGCTGCAGAAGCGCTCCACCGGCCGCACGGTCTACGTGCTCGACGAGCCCACCACCGGCCTGCACTTCGAGGACATCAGCAAGCTCATCAGGGTGTTGGAGGGCCTGGTCGACAAGGGCAACACGGTGATCGTCATCGAGCACAACCTCGATGTCATCAAGACCGCCGACTGGATCGTCGACATGGGCCCCGAGGGCGGCAGCGGCGGCGGCACCGTCGTCGCCGAGGGCACCCCGGAGGAGATCGCGGCGATCACCGCCAGCCACACCGGCAAGTTCCTGCGCGACATCCTCGCCGAGGTCTCCGACGCGGCCGTCCCGGCCGCCCGGCGCGGCGGCAGCCGCACCACGGCGGCCGGCGGCGCCGCCCGCAAGCGGGCCGCCGCCAAGAAGTAGCGAGGCACACACTCACCGAACCTCCCCGGCCCTGGGCCGGCCGGGGAGGTGGTGTGTCAGTACCGCTCGAGCCAACGGCACGCCCAGGTAAGGGGCATAGACTGCGGCCGGTCCGCCCGTACCCGCGTCCGAGGAGCCGCCCGCATGAACGAGCCCGCCGCCACCGCTTCCGCCGCCGAGACCGACCGGGGCCCCGCCGCCTCCCGCCGCACCCTGCTGTGCGGCGCGGCCGCCGTGCTCGCCGCGGGCGGCACCGTCGCGGTCACCGGCTGCTCCTCCTCGTCCCCCTCGGGTTCGTCCGGCTCCACGGGCGGATCCGGCGGCACCCAGACGCAGAACGCGGCCCCGGTCGACCTCGGCCCGGCCGCCGACATCCCGGTCGGCGGCGGCAAGGTCTTCCGCGAGCAGAAGATCGTGGTCACCCAGCCCGCCGCGGGCGAGTACAAGGCGTTCAGCGCCAAGTGCACCCACGCCGGCTGCGTCGTCGACGCGGTCAAGGACAAGCTGATCGACTGCCCCTGCCACGGCAGCCGGTTCTCGATCACCGACGGCGCCGTCGAGGCCGGCCCGGCGCCCAAGCCGCTGCCCTCCTACAAGGTGGCCGTCGTCAACGACAACGTCCAGGTCACACCCGCCTGACCGGTTCGCGGCAGCACCCCGGGAAAGCGCCACGGGCGGTCGTCGGCAGTCGGTACGGTAGGGGCATGGCAGACCTGTCCACCTACCGTCCGGCACCCGGTGCGATCCCGCTCTCACCCGGGGTGTACCGCTTCCGCGACGAGCACGGCCGGGTCATCTACGTCGGCAAGGCGAAGAGCCTGCGCCCGCGGCTCTCCTCGTACTTCCAGGACATCGCCGGCCTGCACCCGCGCACCGCGACGATGGTGACCACCGCCGCCTCCGTGGAGTGGACGGTGGTCGGCACCGAGGTCGAGGCGCTGCAGCTGGAGTACTCCTGGATCAAGGAGTTCGACCCCCGGTTCAACGTCAAGTACCGGGACGACAAGAGCTACCCCGAACTGGCGGTCACCCTCAACGAGGAGTTCCCCCGCGTACAGGTCATGCGGGGTGCGCACAAGAAGGGCGTTCGCTACTTCGGCCCGTACGGGCACGCCTGGGCGATCCGCGAGACCGTCGACCTGCTGCTCCGGGTCTTCCCCGTCCGCACCTGCTCCAACGGCGTCTTCAAGCGTGCCGGCCAGGTCGGCCGGCCCTGCCTGCTCGGCTACATCGGCAAGTGCGCGGCGCCCTGCGTCGGCAAGGTCACCGCCGAGGAGCACCGCGAGCTCGCCGAGGAGTTCTGCGACTTCATGGCCGGCCGCACCGGCGGGTACCTGCGCCGCCTGGAGCAGCAGATGCAGGAGGCCGCCGCCGACATGGAGTACGAGAAGGCGGCCCGGCTCCGTGACGACCTGGGCGCCCTCCGGCGCGCCATGGAGAAGAACGCGGTCGTCCTCGCCGACGGCACCGACGCCGACGTGCTCGCCCTCGCCGAGGACGAGCTGGAGGCCGCCGTCCAGATCTTCCACGTCCGCGGCGGCCGGGTCCGCGGCCAGCGCGGCTGGGTCACCGACCGCGTCGAGGACGTCGACACCCCCGCCCTGGTCGAGCACGCCCTCCAGCAGCTCTACGGCTCCGGCAGCGAGTCGGTGCCCCGCGAGGTCCTCGTCCCCGCCCTGCCCGAGCCGGCCGGCCCCGTCCGCGAGTGGCTCACCGGCCTGCGCGGCGCCCAGGTCGACCTGCGCGTCCCCCAGCGCGGCGACAAGAAGGACCTGATGGCCACCGTGCAGCGCAACGCCCAGCAGGGCCTCGCACTGCACAAGACCAAGCGCGCCTCCGACCTCACCACCCGCAGCCGTGCCCTGCAGGAGATCGCCGACGCCCTGGAGCTGGACTCCGTCCCGCTGCGGATCGAGTGCTTCGACATCTCCCACCTACAGGGCGAGGACGTGGTCGCCTCGATGGTCGTCTTCGAGGACGGCCTGGCCCGCAAGAGCGAGTACCGCCGCTTCCAGATCAAGGGCTTCTCCGGGCAGGACGACGTCCGCTCGATGCACGAGGTGATCGGCCGCCGCTTCCGCCGCTACCTCCGGGAGCGCGAGCAGACCGGCGAGTGGGTTGTCCCCGAGGACGGCGCCGACACCGCCGAGGACGGAGCGGCCGCGCCCGGCGGCCCGGTCGACCCGGAGACCGGCCGCCCCCGCCGCTTCGCCTACCCGCCGCAGCTCCTCGTCGTCGACGGCGGCGCCCCGCAGGTCGCCGCCGCCCGCCGCGCCCTCGACGAGCTCGGCATCGACGACGTCGCCCTCTGCGGCCTCGCCAAGCGCCTGGAGGAGGTCTGGCTGCCCGGCCAGGACGACCCGGTGGTGCTGCCCCGCACCAGCGAGGGCCTCTACCTGCTGCAGCGCGTGCGCGACGAGGCGCACCGCTTCGCCATCGCCTACCAGCGCTCCAAGCGCTCCAAGCGGCTCACTGCCGGCGGGCTGGACGCGGTGCCGGGGCTCGGCGAGACCCGCCGCCAGGCGCTCCTCAAGCACTTCGGCTCGCTGAAGCGCCTGCGGGCCGCCACCGTCGACGAACTGTGCGAGGTGCCCGGCATCGGCCGCCGCACGGCGGAAACCGTTGCGGCGGTGTTGGCCTCCCGGACACCTGCTGCACCCGCCGTGAACACCGCCACCGGCGAGATCATTGACGACAGCGCCGCCCCGGCCGGGGCCGGCACGCCCCTGGAGACGCCATGACGGCCGACGCCGCCCGTCAGCACCGGCGACCTCGGCCCGCCCCTGCCGGCGGGCCCGGGAAGCACGGCACGGCCCGGGGCGTTCTTCCGAAGCGAACCACCGAGAGCGGGGAAGCGAAGTGACTGTGTCCGACGTGGGCGAGAACGCACCGGAGCTGGTGATCATCTCCGGGATGTCCGGCGCCGGCCGGAGCACCGCGGCCAAGTGCCTGGAGGACCTCGGCTGGTTCGTGGTGGACAACCTGCCGCCCGCGCTGATCCCGACCATGGTCGACCTCGGCGCCCGCTCCCAGGGCTCCGTCCCGCGGATCGGCGCGGTCGTCGACGTCCGCGGCCGCAGCTTCTTCGACGACCTGCTGACCTCCCTGGAGGAGCTGGAGAAGCGCGGCGTGCGGCTCCGCGTGGTCTTCCTCGACTCCTCCGACGAGGCGCTGGTGCGCCGCTTCGAGTCGGTCCGCCGCCCGCACCCGCTGCAGGGCGACGGCCGGATCGTCGACGGCATCGCCCAGGAGCGCGAGCTGCTGCGCGACCTCCGCGGCGAGGCCGACCTGGTGATCGACACCTCCAACCTCAACGTCCACCAGCTCCGCGCCAAGCTCGACGCGCAGTTCGCCGACCACGACGAGCCCGAGCTGCGCGCCACCGTGATGTCCTTCGGCTTCAAGTACGGCCTGCCGGTCGACGCCGACCTGGTGGTGGACTGCCGCTTCCTGCCGAACCCGCACTGGGTTCCCGAGCTGCGGGCCCACACCGGCACCGACAGCGACGTCGCCGACTACGTCTTCAAGCAGCCCGGCGCCCAGGAGTTCCTGGACGGCTACGCCGAGCTGCTGCGGATCGTGACCGAAGGGTATCGCCGCGAAGGCAAGCGCTACATGACTCTTGCCGTAGGCTGCACCGGTGGCAAGCACCGGAGCGTCGCCATGTCCGAACGGCTGACCAGGCGTCTGATCGCGGACGGCGTCGAAACGGTGCTCGTCCACCGCGACATGGGCAGGGAGTGACCGGCCGGCGCTGACCGGGCCGGCCGTTCCCCGCCCGCCCGAGGGATCACGAGACAGGAACGTGGGGTCGGTGTGACGGGATACTCGCCAGCACGGCAGTTCCAGCAGAGGTCTGGCGAGCGAGCCCCGGCCGGAAGCAGTCCGGCTGCCCAGAAGTCCCGCCCCGGCGCCCCCAGGATCACCGCCCTCGGCGGCGGCCAGGGCCTGTCCGCCTCGCTGTCCGCGCTGCGCCGGCTCACCAACGAGCTCACCGCCGTCGTCACCGTCGCCGACGACGGCGGCTCCAGCGGCCGGCTCCGCACCGAGCTCGGCGTGCTGCCCCCCGGCGACCTCCGCAAGGCGCTCGCCGCGCTCTGCGGGGACGACGAGTGGGGCCGCACCTGGTCCGAGGTCCTCCAGCAGCGCTTCACCGGCGACGGCGGGCTCGGCGGCCACGCCGTCGGCAACCTGCTGATCGTCGCCCTGTGGGAGAAGCTCGGCGACCCGGTCGAGGCGCTCAACTGGGTCGGCCGGCTGCTCAACGTCCAGGGCCGGGTGCTGCCGATGTCGGCCGTCCCGCTGGACATCGAGGCCGAGGTCCGCGGCCACGACCCGGCGCACCCGCACGAGCTCACCGCCGTCCGCGGCCAGGCCGACGTCGCCGTCACCCCGGGCACCGTGCAGTCGGTCCGGCTGCTCCCCGAGGAGCCGCCGGCCGTCCCCGAGGCGGTCTCCGCCGTCCTGGAGGCGGACTGGGTGGTGCTCGGCCCCGGCTCCTGGTTCACCAGCGTGCTGCCGCACCTGCTGGTGCCCGAGCTCGCCAAGGCGCTGGTCGAGACCCGCGCGCGCCGGCTGCTCACCCTCAACCTCGCCCCGCAGCCGGGCGAGACCGAGGGCTTCACCCCGCAGCGGCACCTCGACGTGATCGCCGACCACGCCCCCGACCTGGAGGTCGACGCCGTGCTGGTCGACGAGCGGGCGGTCACCGGCGGGGCCTTCGGCCTGGCCGACCTGGCCGGCCTGGAGAAGGCCGCCGAGCGGATGGGTGCCGCACTGGTGCTCGGCAGGGTGGCACGGGCCGACGGCTCGCCGCGACACGACCCGGAGCTCCTGGCGGCTGCGTACGACCGGATTTTCCGGACACATGGAAGGATCGGCCCATGGCGATGACTCCTGCGGTGAAGGACGAAATCTCCCGGCTCCCGGTCACCCGGGCCTGCTGCCGGAAGGCGGAGGTCTCGGCGATCCTGCGGTTCGCCGGCGGCCTGCACATCGTGAGCGGCCGGATCGTGATCGAGGCGGAGCTGGACACGGCCATCGCGGCCCGGCGCCTGCGCAAGGACCTGCTGGAGATCTTCGGGCACTCCTCCGACCTCGTGGTGATGGCGCCCGGCGGCCTGCGCCGCGGCAGCCGCTACGTGGTGCGCGTGGTCAAGGACGGCGACCTGCTCGCCCGGCAGACCGGCCTGGTGGACGGCCGCGGACGCCCCATCCGCGGCCTGCCCCCGGCGGTCGTCTCCGGGGCGACCTGCGACGCGGAGGCGGCCTGGCGCGGCGCCTTCCTCGCGCACGGCTCGCTGACCGAGCCCGGCCGCTCCTCCTCCCTGGAGATCACCTGCCCCGGCTCCGAGGCGGCCCTCGCCCTGGTCGGCGCGGCCCGCAGGCTCGGCATCCCGGCCAAGGCCCGCGAGGTCCGCGGCGTGGACCGGGTGGTGATCCGGGACGGCGACGCGATCGGCGCGCTGCTGACCCGTCTGGGGGCGCACGAGGCGGTGCTCGCCTGGGAGGAGCGCCGGATGCGGCGCGAGGTCCGGGCCACCGCGAACCGCCTCGCCAACTTCGACGACGCCAACCTGCGCCGCTCGGCGCGCGCGGCGGTCGCGGCCGGCGCACGCGTGCAGCGCGCGCTGGAGATCCTCGGCGACGAGGTGCCCGAGCACCTGGCCGCCGCCGGCCAGCTGCGCATGCAGCACAAGCAGGCCTCGCTGGAGGAGCTCGGCGCACTCGCCGACCCGCCGCTGACCAAGGACGCCGTGGCCGGCCGCATCCGCCGGCTGCTGGCGATGGCCGACAAGCGCGCCGCAGAGCTCGGCCTGCCCAGCACCGAGGCCAGCCTCACCGACGAGATGGCCCTCAACTAACACCCCTCGAAGCCGGAGCCCGCCGCCGGGTGCGGTCGGGCTGTTCCGGCGTGCCCGGTGTCCGGAATGCGGCGATCCGGGGCGCGATCTGTGCGCGTCTCGCTCTTGCGCGGGCGGCCGGGGGCGGAAAGGGCGGCGCGTCGCCCCTTCCGAGTTGCGCCGTTCCCCGCGCGCCCGTCGCGCCTCCTCCTCCGCCCCGCCGACGGCCCTCCGCGTCGGCCCGCTCCGAACGCACCTCTCTGACCAGGCACTATGAGTGGAATTCGGCATTTGTCTAGCCCGAAATCGGCCATGTCCGATTGCTTCTGATCGTTTCCGATCGCTCTCTGCGGCGGGCACAGCCGGAGAGGCGATGTGTCCGGCGGAGCCGCAGGGAGGTAGGGTCATGGGTGGTCGGGGACATCCCATTTCCACCCCCGTCGGCATCAGTCCGGCGTACCTAAGAGGAGATCGGTTCGTGACGATCCGGGTAGGCATCAACGGATTCGGCCGCATCGGCCGCAACTTCTTCCGTGCGGTTCAGGCCCAGGGCGCGGACATCGAGATCGTCGGTGTCAATGACCTGACCGACACCAAGACGCTGGCGCACCTGCTCAAGTACGACTCGATCCTCGGCACCCTCCGGTCCGAGGTCTCCCACACCGCCGACAGCATCACGGTGGACGGCAAGACCTTCAAGGTCATCGCCGAGCGCGACCCGGCCAACCTCCCCTGGGGCGAGCTGGGCGTGGACATCGTGATCGAGTCCACCGGCATCTTCACCAAGGCCGACCAGGCCAAGAAGCACGTCACCGCCGGTGCCAAGAAGGTCATCATCTCGGCGCCCGCCACCGACGAGGACGTCACCATCGTCATGGGCGTCAACGACGACAAGTACGACGCCGCCAAGCACACCGTCATCTCCAACGCCTCCTGCACCACCAACTGCGTGGCCCCGCTGGCGAAGGTGCTGAACGAGAACTTCGGCATCGTCAAGGGTCTGATGACCACCGTGCACGCGTTCACCAACGACCAGGTCACGCTGGACTTCCCGCACAAGGACCTGCGCCGTGCCCGTGCCGCGTCGCTGAACATCATCCCGACCTCGACCGGTGCCGCGAAGGCCACCGCCCTGGTCCTGCCCGAGCTCAAGGGCAAGCTGGACGGCACCTCGCTGCGCGTCCCCGTCCCGACCGGCTCGATCACCGACCTGGTCGTCACCCTGGAGCGCGAGGTCACCGTCGAGGAGGTCAACGCGGCCTTCCAGAAGGCGGCCGAGGGCGACCTCAAGGGCATCCTGCAGTACACCGAGGACCCGATCGTCTCCTCCGACATCGTCAACTCGCCGTTCTCCACCATCTTCGACTCCCTGATGACCATGGCCCAGGGCAACCAGGTCAAGGTCTTCGGCTGGTATGACAACGAGTGGGGCTACTCGAACCGCCTCGTCAACCTGACCACGCTCGTCGGCGGCCAGCTCTGACACCCAGCGGGACCTGATTGGACGTGGGGCGCAGGGTCCGGAAGGCTTCGTGCCGTCCGGGCCCTCGCTTCGCGCCCGACCCTCGTCCGCCGTGTCTCGGGCGGCCCGTTGCCGTGCCGCCGACATGCACCACCACCTCCCGGGGAGACCCAAGACCGTGAAGACGATCGAAGACCTCCAGGTCGCCGGCAAGCGGGTGTTCGTCCGCGCCGACCTCAACGTGCCGCTGTCCGGCGGCGAGATCACCGACGACGGCCGCATCCGCGCCGTCGCGCCGACCATCGCCAAGCTGGTCCAGGCCGGCGCCAAGGTGGTCGTCGCCTCGCACCTGGGCCGCCCCAAGGGCGAGCCCGACCCGCAGTTCTCCCTCGCGCCGGTGGCCGTCCGCCTCGGCGAGATCCTCGGGGTCCCGGTGTCCTTCGCCGCCGACACCGTCGGCGAGAGCGCGAAGGCCACCGTCGCCGCCCTGGCCGACGGCGAGGTCACGCTGCTGGAGAACCTGCGCTTCAACGCCGGCGAGACCGCCAAGGACGACGCCGAGCGCGGCGCCTTCGCCGACGAGCTGGCCGCCCTGGCCGACCTCTACGTCGGCGACGGCTTCGGTGCGGTGCACCGCAAGCACGCCTCGGTCTACGACCTGCCGGCCCGCCTGCCGCACGCCGTCGGCGACCTGATCGCCACCGAGGTGGGCGTGCTGAAGCGCCTCACCGACGAGGTCGCCCGCCCCTACGTGGTGGTGCTCGGCGGTTCGAAGGTCTCCGACAAGGTCGGCGTGATCGACAACCTGCTCGGCAAGGCCGACAAGATCCTCATCGGCGGCGGCATGATGTACACCTTCATCGCGGCCCAGGGCCACGGTGTCGGCGCCTCGCTGCTGCAGGAGGACCAGATCCCGGTCGTCCAGGACTACCTGAAGCGCGGCGCCGAGCAGGGCGTGGAGTTCGTGATCCCGGTGGACACCGCGGTGTCCCGCTCGTTCCCGGACGTCAAGAACCAGGCCCCGGTGGACGACTACGAGGTCGTCGACGCGGACGCCATCCCGGACGGCGCGCTCGGCCTGGACATCGGCCCGAGGACCGCGCAGCTGTTCGCGGAGAAGATCGCCGACGCGAAGACCGTGTTCTGGAACGGCCCGATGGGCGTGTTCGAGCACCCGGCGTTCGCCGACGGCACCCGGGCCGTGGCCCAGGCGCTGCTGGACAGCGACTCGTTCACCGTGGTCGGCGGCGGCGACTCCGCCGCGGCCGTTCGCATCCTGGGCTTCGACGAGACGGAGTTCGGGCACATCTCGACCGGCGGTGGCGCAAGCCTCGAGTACCTGGAGGGCAAGACCCTCCCCGGTCTCGCCGCCCTGGAAGGCTGAGTACATGACTGAGCGTCTCCCGCTGATGGCGGGCAACTGGAAGATGAACCTCAACCACCTCGAGGCCATCCAGCACACCCAGAAGCTGGCCTTCGCGCTGGCCGACAAGGACTACGAGGCCGTCGAGGTCGCCGTCCTGACGCCCTTCACCGACCTCCGCTCGGTGCAGACCCTGGTCGACGGCGACAAGCTGAAGATCAAGTACGGCTCGCAGGACATCTCGGCGCACGACTCCGGTGCCTACACCGGCGAGATCTCGGGCCCGATGCTCTCCAAGCTGAAGTGCACCTACGCGGTGATCGGCCACTCCGAGCGCCGCCAGTACCACGGCGAGAACGAGGAGATCGTCAACGCCAAGGTGAAGGCCGCGTACCGCAGCGGGATCACCCCGATCCTGTGCATCGGCGAGCCGCTGGACATCCGCAAGGCCGGCACCCACGTCGAGTACACCCTGGCGCAGCTGGACGGCGCCCTGGACGGTGTCCCGGCCTCCGACGCCGAGACCATCGTGGTCGCGTACGAGCCGGTCTGGGCGATCGGCACCGGCGAGGTGGCCACCCCGGAGGACGCCCAGGAGGTCTGCGGTGCCATCCGCGCCCGCCTGGCCGAGCTGTACTCGGCGGAGCTGGCCGACAAGGTCCGCGTCCTGTACGGCGGCTCGGTGAAGTCCTCCAGCGCGGCCGGCCTGATGGCCAAGCCGGACGTCGACGGCGGCCTGATCGGCGGCGCGTCGCTGGACGCCGACGAGTTCGTCAAGATCGTGCGGTACCGCGAGCAGGCAGTAGGCTAACGCCGCCGCAGCAACGTAGGCTTTGGGGCCGGACCGCTTCCACGCGGCCCGGCCCCTTCGCCGAAGATACGAGAGAGTTGGTCCCGCCGTGGTTCTCGGGTTCTCGATTGCCCTGATCATCTTCAGCCTGCTGATGATCCTCCTGGTGCTGCTGCACAAGGGGAAGGGCGGCGGCCTGTCCGACATGTTCGGCGGTGGCGCGATGTCCACCGGCGGCGGCTCCGCGGTGGCCGAGCGGAACCTCGACCGCATCACCATCATCGTGGGCCTCGCCTGGTTCGTCTGCATCGTGGTGCTGAGCCTGCTGCTCAAGTACCAGAGCTGACGCCGCCTCCGGGCCCGGCCGTGCAGGTCGGGGCCCGGCTCCGCAGGCGGTGGTGGCAGAGCTTTAACTGCCGCTTACACTAGGACGACTTCGCCACCGTCCGCACAGCCGCGGCCGGGCGGCACCAGCACGCAGGGAGTCCAACCGTGGCAAGTGGCAACGCCATCCGAGGAAGCAGAGTCGGCGCAGGCCCGATGGGCGAGGCGGAGCGCGGCGAGTCCGCCCCCCGTACCCGGATCTCCTTCTGGTGCGCGAACAAGCACGAGACGCGCCCCAGCTTCGCCGCCGAGGCGGCGATCCCGGAGACCTGGGACTGCCCGCGCTGCGGGTTCCCGGCCGGCCAGGACGAGCACAACCCCCCGGCCCCGGCCCGCAACGAGCCGTACAAGACCCACCTCGCGTACGTGCGCGAGCGCCGCACCGACGCCGACGGCGAGGCCATCCTCGCCGAGGCGCTGGCCAAGCTCCGCGGCGAGATCTGAGCGGTCGCCGAGGGCGCCGCGGGGCACCGCCCCCGCGGCGCCCTCGGTGTTTGCGCACCGCGGCCGGGAGCACCCCGGAGACGTGACGAGGCCCGGCCCCCGAGCGGGGGCCGGGCCTCGTGCGTGCCGCGCCTCAGGCGGAGGCGGGCGGGTACAGCTGGGGCGGCAGATCGGCCGCCGCGGAGCGGTCGAGCAGCCAGAGGGTCCGGGCGGTGCCGTACGCGCCGGAGGCGGGCGCCTGGAGCTCCCCGGGGCCGCTCAGGGCGAGGGCGACGGCCCCCGCCTTGTCCTCGCCGGCGGCGAGCAGCCACACCTCGCGGGCCGCCCGGATCGCCGGGAGGGTGAGCGAGATCCGCACGGGCGGCGGCTTGGGCGCCCCGCGGACGCCGATCACCGTGCGCCCGGCCTCCCGGACACCGGGGTGCTCCGGGAAGAGCGAGGCGACGTGGGTGTCCGGGCCGACGCCGAGCAGCAGCACGTCGAAGGCCGGCACACCGGCGTGCTCGCCGGGGCCCGCGGCCTTGGCCAGCTCCTCGGCGTACCGGGCGGCGGCCGCCTCGACGTCCGAGCCGTCCACACCGTCCGCGGCCGGCATCTCGTGCACCCGGGCCGGGTCGACCGGGACACGGTCGAGCAGCTCCGCGCGGGCCTGCACGGCGTTGCGCTCCGGGTCGTCGGCGGCGAGGAAGCGCTCGTCGCCCCACCAGAGGTCGAGCCGTGCCCAGTCCACCGCGTCGCGCGCCGGGGAGGCGGCGATCGCGGCGAGCAGAGCGTTGCCGTTGCGGCCGCCCGTCAGCACCACCGAGGCGGTGCCGCGGGCGGACTGGGCGTCGACGATGCGGGTGATCAGCCGGGCCGCTGCGGCCTGCGCCATCAGCTCCTTGTCCCGGTGGACCACCAGCTGCGGGGTGGCCGCGGTCACGAGGCGCTCCGCTTCTGCGGGGCGGCCTTCTTCGCGGCGGCCTTGCCGGCGGGGGCCTTCTTCGCCGGGGCAGCCTCCTCCGCGGCCGGGGCCGCCTCCGGCAGCTTGGCGGTCACCCGCGCCGGGGCCGCGGCCTCGGCCGGGACGGCCTCCGGGGAGGCCGGCGGCTCGGCCTCGGCGAGCCGCTCGCGCAGCCGGTCCACGGGGGTGCGGACGGCGTTCGCGTAGATGTCGTCCGGGTCGAGCCGGCGCAGCTCCTCCGCGATGAGCTCGGCGGTGTCGCGGCGCTTGAGCGCGACCATCCGGTCGGGGGCGCCGGGCATGGACAGGGTGCCCATGAGGCCGTCCGGACGGTCGAGGACGACGTCGCCGTCCGTGGTGCGCAGCCGGACGGCGGTGATGCCGGGGCCGCCGGTGACGATCCGTTCGACCGGCACCCGCAGTCGGTTGGTCAGCCACAGGCCGAGGAGCTCGACGCTGGGGTTGTAGGACTCGCCCTCGACGACCGCACCGGTGATCTTGGTGGGCCGCTGGTCGAGGGCGGCGGCCAGCATGGAGCGCCAGCCGGTGATGCGGGTCCAGGCGAGGTCGGTGTCGCCAGGGGTGTAGCTGGCTGCCCGCTGGGCGAGCTGGCCGACCGGGGACTCGGCGGTGACCGCGTCGGTGATGCGGCGCTGGGCGATCGCGCCGAGCGGGTCGTTGGCCGGGTGCAGCGGGGCGTTGTCCGGCCACCAGACCACCACCGGGGCGTCCGGCAGCAGCAGCGGCAGGACGACCGACTGGGCGTGCGAGGCGAGCTCGCCGTGCATGCGCAGGACGACCGTCTCGCCGGAGCCCGCGTCGCTGCCGACCAGGATCTCCGCGTCGAGCCGGGTCTCGGCGCGGGCGCGGGGCGAGCGCCCGGCCCGCTTGATCACCGCCAGGGTGCGGGACGGGTGCTCGCGGGAGGCGTCGTTGGCGGCCTTGAGGGCGTCGTACGCGCTGCCCTCGTCGGTCACGATCACCAGCGTGAGCACCATGCCGGCCGCGGTGGAGCCGCTCGCCCGGCGGGCGTCCATGAGCGCCGCGTTGATCTTGCTGGAGGTGGTGTTGGTGAGGTCGATCTTCATGGCCGGCGCCAGCTCCTGCCGTCTCGTGCGAGCATCTCGTCAGCCTCGACGGGACCCCAGGTGCCCGCCGGGTACTGGGCGGGCTTGCCGTGGGTGTCCCAGTACCGCTCGATCGGGTCGAGGATCTGCCAGGAGAGCTCGACCTCCTGGTGCCGCGGGAAGAGGTTGGCGTCGCCGAGCAGCACGTCGAGGATGAGCCGCTCGTACGCCTCCGGGCTGGACTCGGTGAAGGACTCGCCGTAGGCGAAGTCCATCGTCACGTCGCGGACCTCCAGCGCGGTGCCGGGCACCTTGGAGCCGAACCGCACGGTGACGCCCTCGTCCGGCTGCACCCGGATGACCAGGGCGTTCTGCCCCAGCTCCTCGGTGGCGTAGGAGTCGAACGGCAGGTACGGCGCACGCTGGAAGACCACCGCGATCTCGGTCACCCGGCGGCCGAGGCGCTTGCCCGTCCGCAGGTAGAACGGGACGCCGGCCCAGCGCCGGTTGTTGATCTCCAGCTTGATGGCGGCGTAGGTGTCGGTGGTGGACTCGGGGTTGATGCCGTCCTCGTCCAGGTAGCCGACGACCTCCTCGCCGCCCTGCCAGCCGGACGCGTACTGGCCGCGCACGGTGTGGGCGCCGAGGTCGGCGGGGAGCTTGACGGCGCTGAACACCTTGAGCTTCTCGGCGACCAGGGCCTTGGGGTGGAACGAGGCCGGCTCCTCGATGGCGGTCAGCGCCATCAGCTGGAGCAGGTGGTTCTGGATGACGTCGCGGGCCGAGCCGATGCCGTCGTAGTAGCCGGCGCGGCCGCCGATGCCGATGTCCTCGGCCATGGTGATCTGCACGTGGTCGACGTACGACCGGTTCCAGATCGGCTCGAACATCTGGTTGGCGAAGCGGAGCGCCAGGATGTTCTGGACGGTCTCCTTGCCCAGGTAGTGGTCGATCCGGAAGACCTCGTCCCGCGGGAAGACCTCGTGGACGATCCGGTTCAGCTCCTGGGCGCTCTCCAGGTCGTGGCCGAACGGCTTCTCGATCACCGCGCGGCGCCAGGAGCCCTTCGGCGGGTCGGTCAGACCGTGCTTCTTGAGCTGCTGGACGACGGTGGGGAAGAACTTCGGCGGCACCGACAGGTAGAAGGCGAAGTTGCCGCCGGTGCCCTGGGCCCGGTCGAGGTCCTCGATGGTCTTCCGCAGGGTGTCGAAGGCGTCGTCGTCGCCGAAGTCGCCCTGGACGAACCGCATGCCCTTGGCGAGCTGCTGCCAGACCTCCTCGCGGAACGGCGTACGCGCGTGCTCCTTGACCGCGTCGTGCACCTCCCGGGCGAAGTCCTCGTCCTCCCACTCGCGGCGGGCGAAGCCGACGAGCGAGAAGCCCGGGGGCAGCAGGCCGCGGTTGGCCAGGTCGTAGATGGCCGGCATCAGCTTCTTGCGCGACAGGTCGCCGGTGACGCCGAAGATCACCAGGCCGGACGGCCCGGCGATCCTCGGCAGCCGGCGGTCCGCCGGATCGCGCAGCGGGTTGGAGGGCTGCAGGGGATCGCCCTGCCCGACCTCGGCCCCCTCGACATCGGGAAAAGCAGGGGTGGTGCTCACTGGTGTTTGGCTCCGCTCTCCGTGCGCTTGGTCGTGAGCAGTGACGTCAGTTCTGGTCGCCGTGTGCGGCGAGCGAGGCCGAGACGGTCTCCAGCAGTTCCTTCCAGGAGACCTCGAACTTCTCGACGCCCTCGTCCTCCAGCACCTGGACGACGTCGTCGTAGTCGACGCCGGCCGCGGCGACGGCGTCCATCACGGCCTTGGCGTCGGCGTAGTTCGGGGTGACGGTGTCACCGGTGACCACGCCGTGGTCGTCGGTGGCGTTGAGGGTGGCCTCCGGCATGGTGTTGACGGTGCCCGGGGCGGCCAGCTCGGTCACGTACAGGGTGTCCGGCAGGTTCGGGTCCTTGACGCCGGTGGACGCCCACAGCGGACGCTGCGGCTTGGCGCCGGCGGCCTCCAGGGCCTTCCAGCGGTCCGAGCCGTCGCGCTTGGCGTCGACCGAGCCGAAGACCTCCTCGTACGCCTGGTAGGCGAGGCGGGCGTTGGCCACACCGGCCTTGGAGCGCAGCTCCTTGGCGTCGCCGCCGACCTTGTCGAGGCGCTTGTCGATCTCGGTGTCCACGCGGGAGACGAAGAAGGACGCGACCGACTCGATCTGCGAGAGGTCGAGGCCCGCGGCCTTGGCCTTCTCCAGGCCGGCCAGGTAGGCGTCCATCACGGCGCGGTAGCGCTCCAGCGAGAAGATCAGCGTGACGTTGACGCTGATGCCCCGGCCGATGACCTCGGTGATGGCGGGCAGGCCGGCCTTGGTGGCGGGGATCTTGATGAACACGTTCGGGCGGTCCACCAGCCACCACAGCTGCTTGGCCTCGGCGATCGTGGCCGCGGTCTCGTGCGCCAGGCGCGGGTCGACCTCGATCGACACCCGGCCGTCGCGGCCGTTGGAGGCGTCGTAGACCGGGCGCAGCACGTCGGCCGCGTCGCGCACGTCCGAGGTGGTGATCATGCGGACGGCCTCGTCCACGGTGACCTTGCGGACCGCCAGGTCGTTCAGCTGGCCGTCGTACGCGGCGCTGCCGCCGCCGATGGCCTTCTGGAAGATGGTCGGGTTGGTGGTGACACCGACGACGTGCTTCTCCTGCACCAGCTCGGCCAGGTTGCCGCTGTTGAGCCGGTCGCGGCTGAGGTCGTCCAGCCAGATCGCCACGCCTTCGTCGCTGAGGCGCTTCAGAGCGTCAGTCATGGTGCTACATCCTCTTTGTTTCGTACGTCTGCTGTGGGGTCGTCAGACAGGCCGGGCATCCGATGTGCGGTCGGACACCCGGCCTGGAGCGCAGCTAGCGGGAGACGGCCTCGACCGTGCGGAGCGAGGCGCGGGCGGCGTTGGCCACGGCGTCGGCGGTCAGGCCGAACTCCTGGAACAGCACCTTGTAGTCGGCGGAGGCACCGAAGTGCTCCAGGCTGATGATCCGGCCGGCGTCGCCGACCAGCTCGCGCCAGCCCTGGGCGATGCCCGCCTCGACGGAGACCCGGGCGCGGACGTTCGGCGGCAGGACGCTGTCGCGGTACGCCTGGTCCTGCTCGTTGAACCACTCGATCGACGGCATGGAGACCACGCGGGTCGGGATGCCGTCCGCCTCCAGGGCCTCGCGGGCCTGGACGGCCAGCTGGACCTCGGAACCGGTGCCGATCAGGATCACCTTCGGCGAGGCGCCCTCGGCCTCGGCCAGCACGTAGCCGCCCTTGGCCGCGCCCTCGGCGGAGCCGAACACCTCGCGGTCGTAGGTGGGCACGCCCTGGCGGGTGAGCGCCAGGCCGACCGGGCCGGGGTGGCTGGTCTGCCGCTCCAGGATGGTGCGCCAGACGACGGCCGTCTCGTTGGCGTCGCCGGGGCGGACCACCGCGAGGCCGGGGATGGCGCGCAGCGCGGCCAGGTGCTCGACCGGCTGGTGGGTGGGGCCGTCCTCGCCGAGGCCGATGGAGTCGTGCGTCCACACGTAGGTGACGGGGATCTTCATCAGGGCGGCGAGGCGGACGGCCGGGCGCATGTAGTCGGAGAACACCAGGAAGGTGCCGCCGTAGATGCGGGTGCGGCCGTGCAGCGCGATGCCGTTCATGATCGCGCCCATGGCGTGCTCGCGGATGCCGAAGTGGATCGTCCGGCCGTACGGCGAGGCGGTCTTCAGCGGGTTGCTCGCCGGGAGGAAGGACGACTCCTCGTCGATGGTGGTGAGGTTGGACTCGGCGAGGTCCGCCGAACCGCCCCACAGCTCCGGGATGTGCTTGCCGACGGCCTTCAGCGTGTCGCCGGAGGCCTTGCGGGTCGCGACGTCCTTGCCGGCCGGGAAGACCGGGAGGGCCTTCTCCCAGCCGTCGGGCAGCTCGCCGATCTGGATGCGGTCGAACTCGGCGGCGCGCTCCGGGTTCGCGGCACGCCACGCATGGAAGGAGGCCTCCCACTCGGCGCGGGCGGCCTTGCCGCGGTGCACGACCTGGCGGGCGTGCTCGACGACCTGCTCGGTGACCTCGAAGGTCTTCTCCGGCGAGAAGCCGAGGACCTTCTTGGTGGCGGCGATCTCGGCGTCGCCGAGCGCGGAGCCGTGCGCCTTCGCGGTGTCCTGGGCGTTCGGTGCCGGCCAGGCGATGATGGTGCGCATCGCGATGATGGACGGGCGCTCGGTCTCCGCCTTGGCCGCCGCCAGCGCGGTGGCCAGCGCGTGCACGTCGACGTCGCCGTCGGACTTCGGCGTGATCCGCTGGACGTGCCAGCCGTACGCCTCGTAGCGGGCGAGGACGTCCTCGGAGAAGGCCGTCTCGGTGTCGCCCTCGATGGAGATGTGGTTGTCGTCGTAGAGCGCGACCAGGTTGCCCAGCTTCTGGTGGCCGGCCAGCGAGGACGCCTCGGCGGAGACGCCCTCCTCCAGGTCGCCGTCGGAGACGATCGCCCAGATCGTGTGGTCGAAGGGGGACTCGCCCGCCGGGGACTCCGGGTCGAACAGGCCGCGCTCGTAGCGGGCGGCCATCGCCATGCCCACCGCGTTGGCGACGCCCTGGCCGAGCGGGCCGGTGGTGGTCTCGACACCGGCGGTGTGGCCGTGCTCCGGGTGGCCCGGGGTGCGGCTGCCGGCGACCCGGAAGGCCTTCAGGTCGTCCAGGGACAGACCGTAGCCCGACAGGTACAGCTGGGTGTAGAGAGTCAGCGACGTGTGGCCGGGGGAGAGGACGAAGCGGTCACGGCCGACCCAGGCCGGGTCGGTGGGGTCGTGCCGCAGGAAGCGCTGGAAGATCACGTACGCGGCCGGGGCCAGCGACATCGCGGTGCCCGGGTGGCCGTTGCCCACCTTCTGCACGGCGTCCATCGCGAGGACCCGGGCCGTGTCGACGGTCCGCTGGTCCAGTTCGGTCCATTCGAAAGCGTTCGTCGGCGTGGTGCTCACCCTGTCTCAGGGCTCCTTCCTGGTGGTGAAGAGTGACCCCGTGAAGGGGACCGGGTCGGCCACGTCGCTGTGGTCCTGACGTTCGCTGGTGCCGGTCACGGAGGGTTGATCCCGCTTCTCTGTGCGAGCCTACCGCCCGGGAGGGCCCTCACCCTGCGTGCCGGGACAACCGGGGTGGCGGTATCGGCATTCCCGAAAGGCTGCGCAGCCCTCTGTCCTACCCTCACGCGGATGCGAACGGTCCGCTCGTCCGAGGGGCAAGACGCGCGGGGCGCCCGCGCCCGGCGTCATCTGCGGCGATTCACCCGCGGGTGTGCGGCTCCGGCTCGCCGGGGCACCCCGGGGCCGGACGGGACATATGGAGCGTCTAAGGTGGCGTGGTACGCGCAGCGCGGACGCACCGGAGCCCACGGGCCCAGAGGACGCCTGTGGAAGTTCATCGTGAGTTGGGGTGTTCGTGACCGCCGTCGAAACCCGCCCTGCCGGGGCGGTCGGGGCGACGCCTGCGCACCGGCCGTTCGGGGCCCGTGTCGGGGCGTTCGTCGCACTGACCAAGCCTCGGATCATCGAGCTGCTGCTGATCACCACCGTGCCGGTGATGTTCCTCGCGGAGCAGGGTGTACCGGACCCGTGGCTGGTCGTCAAGGTCGTGATCGGCGGCTACCTCTCCGCGGGCGGCGCCAACGCACTCAACATGTACATCGACCGCGACATCGACGCGGTGATGTCGCGGACCGAGCGTCGGCCGATCGTCACCGGCATGGTGTCGCCGCGCGAGGCGCTGGTCTTCGGCATCGCCCTCGCGATCGGCTCCACGGTGTGGCTGGGAGCCCTGGTCAACGCGCTGTCCTCGGCGCTCGCCCTCGCGGCACTCCTCTTCTACGTCTTCGTCTACACGCTCGGCCTCAAGCGCCGGACGGCGCAGAACATCGTCTGGGGCGGCATCGCCGGCTGCATGCCGGTGTTCGTCGGCTGGGCGGCGGTGACCAACTCGCTCTCCTGGTCCGCGCTGGTCCTCTTCCTGGTCATCTTCTTCTGGACGCCGCCGCACTACTGGCCGCTGTCGATGAAGGTCCGCGAGGACTACGCCAAGGCCGGCGTCCCGATGCTCCCGGTGATCAAGGGCAACCTCGCGGTCGCCCGGCAGATCGTCGCCTACTCCTGGGTGATGGTGGCCGTCTCGCTGGCCCTGTGGCCGCTCGGCCACACCAGCTGGCTGTACCCGGTCTCCGCGGTCGTCCTCGGCGGCTTCTGGCTGAAGGAGGCGCACGGCCTGCACGCCCGCGCCAAGGCCGGGGTCGTGGGCGCCAAGCTCAAGGAGATGCGCCTCTTCCACTGGTCCATCACCTACCTGACCCTGCTCTTCGTGGTCATCGCGGTGGACCCGTTCGTCAAGTAACGGCGACCGACCCGAACACACCGGAGCCCCGGGGCCTGCGCCCCGGGGCTCCGTCGTTCCCGCCGTTCCTGCGTCCTGACGCCCTACCGGCCGAGGACGGCCATCGCGGCGTTGTGACCGGGGATGCCGCTGACGCCGCCGCCGCGGACGGCGCCGGCGCCGCAGAGCAGGACGTTCGGGTGTCCGGTGGCCACGCCCCAGCGGTCGGCCGGGTCGTCGCCGTAGGGGAAGGCGAGGTCCCGGTGGAAGATGTTGCCGCCGGGCAGGCCGAGGTCGGCCTCCAGGTCGAGCGGGCTCTTGGCCTCGATGCAGGGGCGGCCGTCGGCGTCCACGGCCAGGCAGTCCTCCAGCGGCTCGTCGAGGGCGTCCTGCAGCGGGCGCAGCACCGCCTCCAGGGCGGCCGCCCGGGCGCCCTCCGGATCGCCGGCGAAGAGCCGGGCGGGCTGGTGCACGCCGAACAGGGTCAGCGTGTGGAAGCCCTGCGCGGCCAGGTCGGGTCCGAGGATCGACGGGTCGGTCAGCGAGTGGCAGTAGATCTCCGACGGCGCAGGGGCGGGCAGCCTGCCGTCGGCGGCCTGCCGGTAGGCGGTCTCCAGTTCGGTGTACGACTCGGCGAGGTGCAGCGTGCCGGCGAAGGCGTCGCGCGGGTCCACCGAGGTGTCCCGGAGCCGGGGCAGCCGCCGCAGCAGCATGTTCACCTTCAGCTGGGAGCCGACCGGGGCGGGCTCCGGCGGTGCCTCGCCGAGCAGGGCGGCGAGGGTGTGCGGGGCTGCGTTGCACAGCACCGTCCCGGCACCCACCCGGTGCTCGCCCGCCGCGTCGCGGTAGGCGACCTCGGCGGCTCCGCCCGGGCTGCCCGGGTCGACCGCCGTCGCCTCGCAGCCGGTGAGGATCTCCGCGCCGGCGGCCAGCGCCGCGTCGGCGAGGGCGTCGGTGAGGGCGCCCATGCCGCCCACCGGCACGTTCCAGTCGCCGGTGCCCCCGCCGATCACGTGGTAGAGGAAGCAGCGGTTCTGCCGCAGCGAGGGGTCGTGGGCGTGAGTGAAGGTGCCGATCAGGGCGTCCGTCAGCACCACGCCGCGCACCAGGTCGTCGGTGAGCGAGGCCTCCACGGCCTCGCCGATCGGCCGCTCGAACAGCGCCTCCCAGGCCGCCGGGTCGTCGATCCGCCGACGCAGCTCGTCCCGGGTGGGCAGCGGTTCGGTCAGCGAGGGGAAGACCCGCTCGGCGACCCGGCCGGTCCTCGCGTAGAACTCCTGCCAGGCCGTGAAGTCCCGGTCGGAGCCGGTGAGGCTGCGGAAGGAGGCGGCGGTGCGGGCCCCGTCCGCCTGGTCGACCAGCAGGCCCGTCGGCTTCCCGCCGCGGACGGCCGGCGTGTACGAGGAGATCCGCCGTCGGCGCACCTCGAACCGCAGCCCCAGCTCGTCGACGATCTTCTGCGGCAGGAGGCTCACCAGGTACGAGTACCGGGACAGCCGGGCCGCCATCCCCGGGAACGCCTCGGTGGAGACCGCCGCGCCGCCCGTTCTGCCCAGCCGCTCCAGGACGAGCACGCTCCGCCCGGCACGCGCCAGGTAGGCGGCGGCGACCAGGCCGTTGTGGCCGCCGCCGACCACGACCACGTCGTAGCGGCCGCGGGAAGGGGTCCGGGGGGAGGGCGCGTCACCTCGAACGGGCTGCATGCGGCAGTCCTACCAGAGGCGGCGCGGGGCGGCCAGAGTGCGGACAGGAGTGTCGTGAGGGTGCGCGGATGTCGGGCGGACGTCAGCGCGGCGGCAGCTCGCTGGGGCCGACGTGGCCGTCCAGCCAGTCCTTGAGCGGCCGGGACGCCCGCAGGAAGCCGGCGATCCGGTCGTACGCCTCCGCGGTGCCCAGCCAGGGCTCCGGCTCCCACTCCTGCCAGGCGATCAGGCCCTTGTTGCGCAGCAGTCCGATCCGCGGGTGGTCCTTCGGGTAGCCGCGCGGCGCGGACTTCAGCGGGTCGCGGCCGACCACCGATGGCCCGGCCTCCTCCACGGCGGTGATCACCCGCTCCAGCTCGGCGCCGGTGACGTCCTCCGCGACCGCCTCCCGGTAGCGGGCCAGCTGGTCGGGGGCGAGCTGGTACATGCCGTTGCCGCAGGCCAGGCCGTCCGCCGACAGCTGGACGTAGCCGCCGGCCTCCAGGAACGCGCCGATGTGCGTCTTGTACGGCGACTTGTCGGCGCTGAACCGGACGTCCCGGTTGGGGCGGAAGATCTTGCCGGGGCCGAACTCGTCCTCCAGGGCGTCCAGCAGATCGGCCATGGGTGTACGCACGGTCCGCTCGTACCGGTCCTTGTGGGCCGTCCAGAAGGTCTTGGAGTTGTCCGCCTCCAGCTGCTCGTAGAACTCGAGCGCCTCGGCGGGCCAGCCATCGAAGGTCATCCCCACACCCTAGGGCGCGGCGGTGTGGCCCGCTGCACACCTTGTCGGCGTCGCCAGCATGTCTACCGCTCGGTAGCATGCGGGCATGACCAGCGCAGAGACCGCCACCCCCGCCGCGCAGGACGCCCGCGCCGAGCGCCGCGCCAAGCGCATCGCCAAGCACATCACCGCCTTCGCCGCGCAGCACGGCGGCAGCGCGGACGGCGTCGTCGAGTACGTCGGCCGCACCGCCACCCGGATCGTCCTCGTCGGGGCGGACGGTGCGTGGGGCGACCAGGTCGCCCCGACCTACGCCATCGGGCAGCGCGCCGCCCAGCTGGCCGGCGTCACCCTGCACGACACCTTCGAGGGCGAGCTCGGCCTCAAGGTGAAGACCGGCGCCTACGAGTGGAAGCGCATGGCGGGCATCCAGATCTGAGGCAAACCACGCAGGGGCGCGGGGAACTGCGCGCAACGGAAGAGACGGCGATCTGCCCTTCCGATTCGCGCAGTTCCCCGCGCCCCTGTTCTGTGCTCGCCCCTCGGGGGCGTGGCCTCAGGTGGCCTGGACGAGTTGGGCGGGGACGGGGGCCGGGTCGGGGGTGGGGCGGGTGCGGAGCGCCAGCGGGATGCGGACGGCGGCGGCCCAGGTGAGGGCGGCGCCGAACATGTGCAGGCCGACCATGAGTTCGGGGGCGTCGGTGAAGTACTGGACGAAGCCGAGGACGCCCTGCAGCAGCAGCAGGACCAGCAGGTCCCTGACCCGGGCACGGGCCGCCTTCGGGGCCTTCACCGCGGCGAGGACGAACACCGCCGCGAGCGCCAGGCCGACCGAGAGGAAGGCCAGGTCGGCGTGGGCCTGGGCGAGGCGGTCGTAGTCGACCGGGATGCGCCAGACGTCGCTGGAGGAGCCGGGGTGGTGGCCCGCGCCGGTGACCAGGGTGCCGGCGGCGACCAGCAGGCCGACCACCGTCACCAGCAGGTACGAGAGCTGGTGCAGCGGCCGCGGGACGAGGAGTTCGGGTGCGCCGTCGCCCTCCTTGGTGCGCTCCCACTGCAGCACCGCGACCCAGACCAGGCCCATCGCGGCGACCATGTGCACCGCCACCACGTACGGGTTGAGCCCGGTGAGCACGGTGATACCGCCGATCACGGCGTTGCTCATCACCAGCCAGAACTGGGCCCAGCCGAGCCGGGTGAGCGAGCGCCGCCACGGCTTGGCGCAGCGGGCGGCCAGGGTGGCCCAGGCGATCGCCGCGCACAGCACGTAGGTGAGCATCCGGTTGGTGAACTCGATGACGCCGTGCACGCCCATCTCGGGCGTGGGCGTCAGGCTCTCGCCGGTGCAGCGGGGCCAGGTGGTGCAGCCGAGGCCGGAGGCGGTGAGGCGGACGGCGCCGCCGGTGACCACGATGACCACGCTCATCACCAGCGCGGACAGCGCCGCGCGGCGGACGGTCGCGGCCGACGGGTGCCAGCGGTCGGCGAGGATGGCGGTGGGGGTGAACACCGCTTCATCCTAGATTGCCCTTATCCGATCACCGACCGCCGGGCCGCCACCGGGCCGATGCCGGGTGACGGCCCCGCCGCCGTCAGACGGCCGCCCTCCGCCGGCCGCCGGGACGGCGCCGCGGGTAGGGGAAGAGCCGCAGCGGGCGCTTGGCGGCGAGGTCCTCGACCCAGCCGAAGGAGGCCACGCAGAGCGTGATCAACAGGACGGTCACGGTGAGGGCGAACCAGTCGCTGTCGATCAGCCACGGCGTGTTGTCCACCACGAGGTCCACCGTCCACAGCTTCTGGATCATTCCGACGGCGAAGGTCAGGGTGATGTTGTGCCAGAGGTAGATGGTCACCGCGCGGGAGTTGAGCAGGCTGATGATGCCGTTGAAGCGTTCCAGGCGCGGCGGCCATTGCTCCCAGGAGGGGCTCAGGAACAGCAGGAGCAGGACGCAGCCGAAGGACCAGACGGCCTGCGCGGTCGGCACACCGTCGAGTTCGAGCGGGATGCCGGGCTCCTCCTCGGGCAGCGAGAGGAAGTACCAGATGCCTGCGACCATCACCAGCGGCGCGACCGAGGGGATGACGTACTGCGGGATGCGGGCCATCAGGCCCTCCTGGCGGGCCATGCCGAGCATCCAGCAGGAGCCGTAGGTGGTGATGTCGAAGACGACGTCCCAGAAGCGGCCGCCCTCGTCGAAGCCGGTGAGCGCGAAGGTGATCGACACGGCGACCGGCACGAGCACGGCCGGCCAGCCGAACCGGTGGATCGCCTTCCGCAGCAGCGGGGAGAGCAGCACGAACCAGAGGTAGGCGCGCAGGTACCAGAGCGGTTCGACCGCGGGTGAACCCCAGGTGGTCTCCAGGACGCCGTGGAACCCGTGCAGCGTGTGCGCGAACGGCGGGTCGCTGAACGGCACGATCCAGAAGGCGAGGTCCGCCCACCAGGTCGTCTCGTGGTTCGGCGTGGGGCGCCACCCGTCCAGGACCATGCCGGTGATGGCGATCGCGCCGAACAGCCACATCGGCGGCAGCAGGCGGCGCAGACGGCCGCGGATGACACCCAGTGCCGGGCGGCTCAGCGAGCGCGCCATCAGGGAGCCCGCCAGCGCGAACATCACGCCCATCGACGGGAAGAGCAGCGGCATCCAGGCCCAGCCGAACAGGTGGTAGAGGACGACGCGGACGATCGCCAGGGCGCGCAGCAGATCGAGGTAACGGTCGCGGCCACCGCCGCGGCGGGCGGGCTTGGCCTCCTCGGCGGCCTCGGCCTCGTGCACGGCCTCCTCGCCGGGCGTGCCCGGGGGGCGGGCGTACTGGGCGTCGAAGGCCTTGGCGAGCGCCGCCAACTCGTCCGGGACGCGCAGCTTGAGGGTTTCCTCGTGCCGGGGCACGGTGCTGCGGCCCGCGGCGGGGGCGGAGGTCCAGTCGGGCTCCGGTGCGGCGGGCTTCTCGAAGGAGGGCCGTTCGGCGGTGCGCTGCGCGGTCGGTGCCGGACGCGCCTCGGGACGCGCCTCGGTGCGTTCCGGGGAACGTCGGGGACCGGGCAGGTTCGCGGCGTCCGGGGTGCGTCGCTGCGGCGTCGCCCCGGCGTGGGAGCCGGGCGGCGGCGGGACGCGCAGGGCCATGGTCTCGTCGGGGGAGGAGCCGTTGCGAGCGCTGCGGTCGGGCCCACCGGGGCGCTCGGGCGCGCGGTACGGCGGTGTCTGCGGGCGCGGTGTGCGGCCCTCGGGGCCGGGCGGGACGTCGGCGGTGCCGGGCCGCTGCGAAGGTCGCGGCCGGCTTCCGGCGTCCGTTCCCGGGGCATGGTTCGGACTGCCCGGTGTCTGCCGGGGCCGGTCGTTCGCATGCGGCGAATGCGGTCGGCCCGGCATGCCCTCCGGCGCCGTCGGACCGGCGCCGTCCCGGGTGCCGGGACGGCCCGGGCCGCTCGGAGGGGCGGCGTCCTCGGCGGGCCGGGGACGCTTGCGCGGGGTGAAGAAGCTGTCAGCGGGCTCGGTGGGTTCGGGCACGGTCAGACCTCCACGATCGGGGCGGAGACCTCGCCGGTGCGCCGCAGCTTCTGCCAGCGCAGCCGGCCACCGGTGAGTGCGGTGATCGAGGACTGCAGCAGCACGAGGTACATGAGTTGCCGGTAGACGAGTTGCTGGACCGGCAGGGTGATCAGGTGGAAGGGCTTCTCGTTGTCCAGCCGGAAGGCGTAGTAGGCGAGCAGGCCCTGGACGGCGAGGACGCCGGCCCACGCGGTGAGTGTCCTGGGCGCGTCGACGAACAGGACGCCGTAGAGCAGGAAGAGGTCGATCACCGGGGCGAGCAGCGGCGCCAGGACGCCGAAGAGGACGACCAGCGGCAGACCGACCCGGCCGAAGCGGCCGCCGGGGCCGCGCTCGACGAGTGCGTGCCGGTGCTTCCACATCGCCTGCATGGTGCCGTAGCTCCAGCGGTAGCGCTGGGACCACAGCTGGCCCATGCTCGCCGGGGCCTCCGTCCAGGCGCGGGCCTTCTCGGCGTAGACGATCCGCCAGCCGTCGCGGAGCAGCGCCATGGTGACGTCGGTGTCCTCGGCGAGGGTGTCCTCGCTCATGCCGCCGACGCGCTCCAGGGCGGAGCAGCGGAAGGCGCCGACCGCGCCGGGGATGGTCGGCATGATGTTGAGGACGTCGTACATCCGGCGGTCCAGGTTGAAGCCCATCACGTACTCGATGTGCTGCCAGGCGCCGATCAGGCTGTTGCGGTTGCCGACCTTGGCGTTGCCCGCCACCGCGCCGATGGTGGGATCGCCGAAGGGCTGGACGAGCTCGTGGACGGTGGAGGGCTCGAAGACGGTGTCGCCGTCCATCATCACGACGATGTCGTGCGAGGCGTTGGCGATGCCGGTGTTCAGGGCCTGCGGCTTGCCGCCGTTGGGCTTGGTGATCAGGCGGACGCCGGGCAGGTCGAGCTCGCGGACGATCTTCGAGGTGTCGTCGCTGGAGCCGTCGTCGATGACGATGACCTCGATCGGGTGATCGCCGGCCATCAGCGAGTTCAGGGTGTTGGCGATGCACTGGAATGGAATGGAATGGAATGGAATGGAATGGAATGGAATGGAATGGAATGGAATGGAATGGAATGGAATGGAATGGAATGGAATGGAATGGAATGGAATGGAATGGAATGGAATGGAATGGAATGGAATGGAATGGAATGGAATGGAATGGAATGGAATGGAATGGAATGGAATGGAATGGAATGGAATGGAATGGAATGGAATGGAATGGAATGGAATGGAATGGAATGGAATGGAATGGAATGGAATGGAATGGAATGGAATGGAATGGAATGGAATGGAATGGAATGGAATGGAATGGAATGGAATGGAATGGAATGGAATGGAATGGAATGGAATGGAATGGAATGGAATGGAATGGAATGGAATGGAATGGAATGGAATGGAATGGAATGGAATGGAATGGAATGGAATGGAATGGAATGGAATGGAATGGAATGGAATGGAATGGAATGGAATGGAATGGAATGGAATGGAATGGAATGGAATGGTCGTGCGAGGCGTTGGCGATGCCGGTGTTCAGGGCCTGCGGCTTGCCGCCGTTGGGCTTGGTGATCAGGCGGACGCCGGGCAGGTCGAGCTCGCGGACGATCTTCGAGGTGTCGTCGCTGGAGCCGTCGTCGATGACGATGACCTCGATCGGGTGATCGCCGGCCATCAGCGAGTTCAGGGTGTTGGCGATGCACTCCTGCTCGTTGTAGGCGGGCACGAGAACGGTGACCGGCTCGGTGACCGGTGCTCCCCAGCTGAAGTCGGCCTTGCGGGTGCGTCGGACGTGCAGGGTGGCGAGCACCAGCATCAGGGCGAACCGGCCGAAGACCAGGCCGCCGGCGACGGCGAGCAGCGAGATGAGCCAGGGCAGCAGGTCCACCGAGAGCTGGGTGGCCCAGATGTACGCCTTGCCGGCCCACAGCTGGTAGCCGTGCACCTTGACCATGGTGTCGGAGCTGCCGAGCGCCTCGGCGGTGGTGGCGAAGCGGTAGTTGCGCTCCTCCAGGGTGTCGATGAGCTTGCCGACGGCCGCGACGGTCTGCGAGCGGTCGCCACCGGCGTCGTGCATCAGCACCATCGCGCCCTCGCCGTCCTTCTTCGGGATGGCGGCCTTCACGATGGCGTCCACGCCGGGGCGCTGCCAGTCCTCGGTGTCGGTGTCGATGAAGGTGGTGAGGTAGCCGCGGTCGCCGATCTCCTTGATCACCGGCCAGGTCCAGTCGTCCAGGGCGGCGGCGGTGGAGGAGTACGGCGGGCGGAAGAGCGAGCTGTGGACGCCGGCGACGCCGGCCAGGGCGAGCTGGGTCTGGCTCAGCTCGTAGGTGAGCCGGGCCTTGGACTGCAGGGAGAGATCGGGGTGGCTGAAGGTGTGCAGGCCGATCTCGTGGCCCTCGTCGACCATCCGGCGCACCAGGTCGGGGTGGTGCGCGGCCATCGCGCCGGTGATGAAGAAGCTGGCGTGCACCCCGCGGTCCTTGAGGACGTCGAGGAGCTGCGGCGTCCAGGTCGGGTCCGGGCCGTCGTCGAAGCTCAGCACGATGGTGTGGTCGGGGATCCGGTAGCTGACCGGTTCGTCGTTCTTGTCGCCGCGGGCATCGATGATCGGGCCGCCGGTGAGCAGGTTCTCCGGGACGGTGTCGCTGTCCGTCGACTCGGTCTTGCGGGTGTCGTGGAACACCTCGTTGGTGGCCATGCCGCGGAGCACCATCAGGCCCAGCAGGCAGACCAGGAGGGTCACCGGCAGGAAGAATCTCAGCGGCGGGGCGGCGACCCGGCGGGATCGGAGGACCGACTGCCGACGGTGCTGACTGCGGGACATGGGCTTTCCTGGTGACCGGTACAGGTTGCGGACGGCGGGGCCGACTCAGCGGCGCACGGTGGTGGTGGTCGTGCCGGCGGTGGCGGTGCCGGGCTTGGGGGTGGTCGTCGTCTTCGTCGTACCGGACCGGGTCGCGGTCGCCTTGGCGGTGCCGGCCTTGGTGGCGGAGCCGCTCGGCTTCGCGGAGGCGCTGCCCGAGTGGCGGACGGTGGTCGGCTTGGGAAAGCCGGACGCGGAGGCCGACGGGGAAGCGGACGCCGAGGGCGAGGGGCTCGGCGAGGCCTCGGCGGCGGGCGAGCCGAGGGAGGCCGGGAGCTCCAGCGGAGGGGCCTGGGCGACGGCGCCGAAGAGGCTGACGACCATGCCGACGGCGAAGAGCAGGCCGCCGCCGCCGACCAGCCAGCCCAGGTGTCGCAGCCGGCGCCCGCGGATGCCGGACTGGTCGACGAAGACCGGGGCCGGTTCGGCTCCGGCGGGTATGACCGGTTGGTCGTCGGTCTGCAGTTGGGAGGTGGGCATCGAGCTCCGGGCCCTTCGAGGTCGGCGCGTGCGGGCAGAACCGCCGCGTGCCAGACCGTAGTGCACCCGGTAGACCTGAATCGGAGTCAATGTCCGATACGGGGAGATATGCGGGGAGCTTGTGACCGTATCGAGACGTGGGGCAGGCGGCTTTAGCCCGTCCATGACCACCTCGTAGGATGCCCGGACACGCCGACCGATCCGCCCGGTCGGCCCTCGCCCAGACCCCCTGTACAGGAGCGGACGGCCCGTGATGAGACGACTTCCGGCACGCGGCCGCCCCGCCGCCCCGGCCCGCCTGCTCGCCGCACTGCTGCTGCCGCTGCTGCTGGTGGCGACCGGCTGCTCCGGCGAGCGGCTGGTGCCGGACGCGGTGCCCGCCGGGGCGAAGCCGAAGGGTGGCGGCGACGGCGACGACGCGGGGGACGGCGAGGACGCCGGGGAGTCCGCGGCGCCCGCGGCCACCGGCGAGCCGTACGACGTGTCCGCGCTGCGTTCCCCGCAGGGGCGGATGTTCGGCGTGGCCTCCGAGGGCGGGCCCGGCGACCTGGCGCCGGTCAAGGCCTTCGCGGCGAAGACGGGGAAGGCGCCCGACCTGCGGGAGTACTACCTGCTCTGGGGGGCGGCCTTCGAGCCGGCGGACAACGCCGCGTTGTGGGCGAACGGGCAGCTCCCACTGGTGTCCTGGGTGCCGGGCGACACCAGGCTCACCGAGATCGCCGACGGCAGCCAGGACGAGTACCTGTCGGGCTTCGCCGGCAAGGTGGCGCAGTACGGCGGCCCGCTCGCGCTGGCTCTCGCGCCCGAAATGAACAGCGGCTGGAACTCCTGGGGTGCGGAGCGGGCCACCCCGGCCGACTTCGTCGCTGCCTGGAAGCACGTCCACGACCTCTTCAAGAGTCAGGGCGTCACCAACGTGCTCTGGGTGTGGGCGCCGCACGTGTCCGACCAGCACTCCTCGGTCGCCCCGCGCCCGTACTACCCGGGCGACGCCTACGTGGACTGGGTCGGCATGGTCGGCTACTACGGCCCGGAGGACGGCAGCTCCTACGGAAGCCTGTTCGCGCCGATGGTGAAGAACCTCCGCGGGTTCACCAAGAAGCCGCTGCTGATCTCGGAGACCGGGGTGGCCGAGGGGCCGCAGAAGGTGCAGCAGGTCGACGACCTCTTCCGCGGCGCGGCCGGCACCCAGGGGCTGATCGGGCTGGTCTGGTTCGACCTGCAGAAGACCTGGCCGGGCAGCAAGTACCGGACGGACTGGCGGATCGACAGCTCGTCACCGGCCGCCGCGGCGGTCGGCAAGGCGGTCGGCGCGCACTCCTTCGGCCACCCGGCGCCGCGCGACTGACGGCAGGTCGGGCGGCGGCCCGGAACCGGGGCACGACCGGCCCCGGACGCACCGGTGCCCCCGTACCTCAGAGGTACGGGGGCGCCGCCGCACCGGGAGTCACTCCCAGCGGAAGAACCGCGCCGCCGCGGCCAGCCCCAGCACCGACCAGACGGCCAGCACACCGAGGTCCGACCAGGGCACCCCGGCGCCGTACTGCAGCACCGAGCGCAGCCCGTCCGACAGGGCGCTGATCGGCAGCAGCTCCAGCACCGGCCGGACGGCCTCCGGGAAGCGCGACAGCGGCACGACCACGCCGCCGACCAGCAGCAGCAGGACGAACACCAGGTTCGCCGCGGCCAGGGTGGCCTCCGCCTTCAGCGTGCCCGCCATCAGCAGGCCGAGGCCCGAGAAGGCCGCGGTGCCGAGCACCAGCAGCCCCGCCACGGCCGGCGGGCTGCCCTGCGGCGACCAGCCGAGCGCCAGCGCGATCACCGTCAGCAGCGCCACCTGAAGCACCTCGGTGACCAGCACGCAGCCGGTCTTCGCGGTGAGCAGCGCCCAGCGCGGCAGCGGGGTGGCGCCGAGCCGCTTCAGCACGCCGTAGCGGCGCTCGAACCCGGTGGCGATGGCCTGCCCGGTGAAGGCGGTGGACATCACGGCCAGCGCCAGCAGCCCGGGCGCCAGGAAGTCGACCCGCCTGCCGGGACCGTCCGCGGCGACGATGTCCACGGCGCTGAACAGCACCAGCAGCACGGTCGGGATGATCACGGTCAGCAGCAGCTGCTCGCCGTTGCGCAGCAGCATCCGGGTCTCCAGCGCGGTCTGCGCCAGCAGCATCCGGCCGACCGGGGCGGCGCCCGACCGCGGCGAGTAGTCGGTCACGAGCGCAGCTCCCGTCCGGTCAGCTCCAGGAAGACGTCCTCCAGGCTGCGCCGTCCGACGGCCAGCCCCTCCGGCATCACGCCGGCCTCCGCGCACCAGGCGGTGACGGCGGCGAGCAGCTGCGGGTCGACCGGGGCGTCCACCCGGTACGCGCCGGGAGCGTGCTCGACGGCGACCGCGCCGGCCGGCAGCACGGCCCGCAGGCCGGCCAGGTCGAGCCCGCCGGGCGCGCCGAAGCGCACCCCGGCCTCGGAGCGGCACAGCTCCTCGGGGGTGCCGGTGGCGACGACCCTGCCGTGGTCGACGATGGCGACCTCGTCGGCGAGCTCCTCGGCCTCGTCCATGTGGTGGGTGGTGACGACCACGGTCACGCCGTCGCGGCGCAGCTCGCGGACCAGCTCCCAGGTGGCGCGGCGGGCCTGCGGGTCCAGGCCGGCGGTGGGTTCGTCCAGGAAGACCAGCTCGGGGCGGCCGACCACGGCCATGGCGAGGGCGAGCCGCTGCTGCTGGCCGCCGGAGAGCCGGCGGTAGGCGGTGCGCCCGCAGGAGCCGAGGCCGAGGCGTTCGACCAGTTCGGGGACGTCCAGCGGGTCGGCGTACAGCTTCGCGGTGTGCTGCAGCATCTCGACGGCGCGGGCGCCCGGGTAGACGCCGCCGGCCTGGAGCATGACTCCGATCCGCGGGCGCAGTGCCGCGGCGTCGGCGACCGGGTCGAGGCCGAGCACCCGGACGGTGCCGGCGTCGGCGCGGCGGTAGCCCTCACAGGTCTCGATCGTGGTGGTCTTGCCGGCGCCGTTCGGGCCGAGCACGGCGGTGACGGTGCCGCGGGCGATGGTGAGGTCGAGGCCGTCGACGGCCGTCTTCTCGCCGTACCGTTTGACCAGCCCGGCCACCTCTACGGCGGGTTCGAGTCGCATACCGGCGAGTGTAAGAGGCGGCCCACCGGGCCCCGGACACCGGGCCGCCGACCCCGTCGGCGCAGCTCAGGTAAGCCTTACCTGCGTGATTGAGGACACCGCTGAGGCGTGGATCACGGCTTGTTCCGCCGGAACGAATTACGCAACAATGGTGTTGTGAAAAACATGCGCGAGTACTCAGCACAGGACGGGGCGGCCGAGACGGCCCCGGGCTGCGCCGTGCCCGCGACGGCGGCAGAGGTCCTGCTGGAGGGCCATCGGGCGACCCGGGACCGGGTCGCCCGCTCGATCCTCGACCACGGCCCGTCCTCGGCCGCGGACCTGGCCAGCCGCCTCGGCCTGACCGCCGCAGCCGTCCGCCGCCACCTCGACTCGCTGGCCGCCTCCGGCCTGGTCGAGTCCCGTGAGCAGCGCGTGTACGGCAGCCGCGGCCGCGGCCGTCCGGCGAAGGTGTTCGCCCTCACCGAATCCGGCCGGGACGCCTTCTACCAGGCGTACGACCAGATCGCCGCCGACGCCCTGCGCTGGATCTCGGAGTCGGTGGGCGGCGGCAAGGCGGGCGAGGAGGCGGTCGCCGCCTTCGCCCGGGCCCGCTTCGCCAAGCAGGGCCAGAAGTACCTGAGCAGCCTGGAGCAGGCCGCGGCCGGCCATCGCGCCGAGGCGCTCGCCGAGGCACTGAGCGCCGACGGGTACGCTGCGACGGTGCGGCGTGTGCCCTCCGCCGCGGCGGCGAAAGCCCCGGCGGGCGCCCAGCTCTGCCAGCACCACTGCCCGGTCGCGCACATCGCCGAGCAGTTCCCGCAGCTCTGCGAGGCCGAGACCGAGGTCTTCTCGCAGCTCCTGGGCACCCATGTGCAACGGCTGGCCACGATCGCCCACGGCGACGGGGTCTGCACCACCTATGTGCCGGCATCCGGTGCCGCACCGTCGTCCGCCGAGCGGGCGCCCGGTGCCGTGCCGACTGCCGGTACGTCCCCCAATGAAACGGCTCGTCCGCGCGGAGGAAATTCGCATGACTGACATCGCACACCCCGAGCTCGAGGGCCTGGGCACCTACGAGTACGGCTGGGCCGACTCCGACGAGGCCGGCGCGGTCGCCAAGCGCGGTCTCAGCGAGGAGGTCGTGCGCGACATCTCGGCGAAGAAGAACGAGTCCGAGTGGATGCTCAACCTGCGTCTCAAGGGCCTGAAGCTCTTCGGCAAGAAGCCCATGCCGACCTGGGGCTCCGACCTGTCGGGCATCGACTTCGACAACATCAAGTACTTCGTGCGCTCCACCGAGAAGCAGGCCGAGTCCTGGGAGGACCTGCCCGCCGACATCAAGGCGACGTACGACAAGCTGGGCATCCCGGAGGCGGAGAAGCAGCGCCTGGTCGCCGGTGTCGCCGCCCAGTACGAGTCCGAGGTCGTCTACCACCAGATCCGCGAGGACCTGGAGCAGCAGGGTGTCATCTTCCTGGACACCGACACCGCCCTGCGGGAGCACCCGGAGCTCTTCAAGGAGTACTTCGGCACCGTCATCCCCGCGGGTGACAACAAGTTCGCCGCGCTGAACACCGCGGTGTGGTCCGGCGGCTCGTTCATCTACGTGCCGAAGGGCGTGCACGTCGACATCCCGCTGCAGGCCTACTTCCGGATCAACACCGAGAACATGGGCCAGTTCGAGCGGACGCTGATCATCGTCGACGAGGACGCCTACGTCCACTACGTCGAGGGCTGCACCGCGCCGATCTACTCCTCGGACTCGCTGCACTCCGCGGTCGTCGAGATCATCGTCAAGAAGGGCGGCCGCTGCCGCTACACGACCATCCAGAACTGGTCGAACAACGTCTACAACCTGGTCACCAAGCGCGCCGTGGCGTACGAGGGCGCGACCATGGAGTGGGTCGACGGCAACATCGGCTCCAAGGTCACCATGAAGTACCCGGCCGTCTACCTGATGGGCGAGCACGCCAAGGGCGAGACCCTGTCCATCGCCTTCGCCGGCGAGGGCCAGCACCAGGACGCCGGCGCCAAGATGGTGCACATGGCGCCGAACACCTCGTCGTCTATCGTCTCCAAGTCGGTGGCCCGCGGCGGCGGCCGCACCTCGTACCGCGGCCTGATCGAGATCGGCGAGGGCTCGCACGGCGCCAAGTCCAACGTGCTCTGCGACGCGCTGCTGGTCGACACCATCTCCCGTTCCGACACGTACCCGTACGTCGACGTCCGCGAGGACGACGTCTCCATGGGCCACGAGGCGACGGTCTCCAAGGTCAGCGAGGACCAGCTCTTCTACCTGATGAGCCGCGGCATGACCGAGCAGGAGGCCATGGCGATGATCGTCCGCGGCTTCGTCGAGCCGATCGCGCGCGAGCTGCCGATGGAGTACGCGCTGGAGCTCAACCGGCTGATCGAGCTGCAGATGGAAGGTGCGGTGGGCTGACGCCGCCCCGCCGCCCCCGTCCGTCCCGTTTCCCAGGAAGAGAGCACTACGACAGCCATGGCTGACGTCAACACCCCTAGCGGTGCCACCACCGCCGGTTCGATCGAGGTCGGCACCGCCGGCGCCGGCGCGCAGCTGGCCGGCCCCGGCACCGGCCGCAGCACCGCCGTGCAGCAGCCGATCGACGCCCGCGTCTCGGTCGAGCCGTCCTACGACGTGAACGACTTCCCCGTGCCGCACGGCCGCGAGGAGGACTGGCGGTTCACCCCGCTGCACCGCCTGAACGGCCTGCACGACGGCACCGCCGCCGAGGGCGCCACCGGCCAGGACAAGCTGGAGCTGGCCCTGCCGGACGGCGTCACCGCCGAGACCGTCGGCCGCGACGACGCCCGCCTGGGCACCGCCGGCAAGCCGGTCGACCGGGTCGCCGCCCAGGCGTTCAGCGCCTTCGAGCAGGCCCTGGTGGTGACCGTCCCCAAGGAGGCGGTGCTCACCGAGCCGGTGAAGATCGACGTGCACGGCGAGGGCGGCGTCCGCTTCGCCCACGTGGTGGTCGACGTCAAGCCGTTCGCCGAGGCCGTCGTGGTGATCAACCACACCGGCACCGGCACCCGCGCCGCCAACGTCGAGCTGCTCGTCGGCGAGGGCGCGAAGCTGACCTTCGTCTCCGTCCAGGACTGGGAGCGCGACGCGGTGCACGCCGCCCAGCACACCGCCCTGGTCGGCCGCGACGCCACCTTCAAGTCCGTCGTGGTCACCTTCGGCGGCGACCTGGTCCGCCTCCACCCCCGGGTGACCTACGCGGCCCCCGGCGGCGAGGCCGAGCTGTTCGGCCTGTACTTCGCCGACGCCGGCCAGCACCTGGAGCACCGTCTGGTCATCGACCACGACACCCCGCACTGCCGCTCCAACGTGGTGTACAAGGGCGCCCTGCAGGGCCAGGACGCGCACGCGGTCTGGGTCGGCGACGTGCTGATCCGCGCCGCCGCCGTCGGCACCGACACCTACGAGCACAACCGCAACCTGGTGCTCACCGACGGCGCCCGGGTCGACTCGATCCCGAACCTGGAGATCGAGACCGGCGAGATCGTCGGCGCCGGCCACGCCTCCGCGACCGGCCGCTTCGACGACGAGCAGCTGTTCTACCTGCAGGCCCGCGGCATCCCGGCCGAGGAGGCCCGCCGCCTGGTGGTCCGCGGCTTCTTCGCCGAGCTCGTCCAGCAGATCGGGGTCGCCGAGATCCAGGAGCACCTCATGGAGAAGATCGAGGCCGAGCTGGAAGCGACCGTCGCATGAGTTTCCTCCGTGCGTGCTCGCTGAGCGACCTGGCCGAGGACGTCCCCCGCCGGGTCGAGCTCAACGGTGTCCCGGTGTCGGTGGTCCGCACCGACGAGGGCGTCTTCGCCATCAACGACACCTGCTCGCACGCCAACGTCTCGCTGTCCGAGGGCGAGGTCGACGACTGCATGATCGAGTGCTGGCTGCACGGATCGAGCTTCGACCTGCGCACCGGCAAGCCGTCCGGGCTGCCCGCCACCAAGCCGGTCGCCGTCTACCCCGTAAAGATCGAAGGGGACGATGTGCTCGTCTCCGTCAACCAGGAGTCCTGAGTACACATGGCAACGCTTGAAATCCGCGACCTGCACGTCTCCGTCGAGGCCGAGTCCGGCCCGCGCGAGATCCTCCGCGGCGTCGACCTGACCGTGAAGCAGGGCGAGACCCACGCCATCATGGGCCCCAACGGCTCCGGCAAGTCCACCCTCGCCTACTCGCTGGCCGGGCACCCGAAGTACACCGTGACCGGCGGCTCGGTGCTGCTGGACGGCGAGGACGTGCTGGCGATGTCCGTCGACGAGCGGGCCCGCGCGGGCGTCTTCCTGGCCATGCAGTACCCGGTCGAGGTCCCCGGCGTCTCCGTCTCCAACTTCCTGCGCACCGCCGCCACCGCGATCCGCGGCGAGGCCCCCAAGCTGCGCACCTGGGTGAAGGAGGTCAAGGAGGCCATGGCCGCCCTCCAGATGGACCCGGCCTTCGCCGAGCGCAACGTCAACGAGGGCTTCTCCGGTGGTGAGAAGAAGCGGCACGAGATCCTCCAGCTGGAGCTCCTCAAGCCGAAGATCGCGATCCTCGACGAGACCGACTCCGGCCTCGACGTCGACGCGCTGCGCATCGTCTCCGAGGGCATCAACCGGGTCCGCTCGACCGGCGAGGTCGGCACCCTGCTGGTCACCCACTACACCCGCATCCTGCGGTACATCAAGCCCGACTACGTCCACGTCTTCGCGGCAGGCCGCATCGTCGAGTCCGGCGGTGCGGAGCTGGCCGACAAGCTGGAGGAAGAGGGCTACGAGAGCTACGTGAAGGGCGGCGCTTCCGAGTGACGACGACTCATACCGGCTCGGCGCTGACCGGGCTCCTCGACACCGACGCGATCCGCAAGGACTTCCCCGTCCTGCAGCGCATGCTGCACGACGGCAAGCCGCTGGTCTACCTGGACAACGCGGCCACCTCGCAGAAGCCGCGCCAGGTGCTGGAGGCGCTGAACGCGTACTACGAGCGGCACAACGCCAACGTGCACCGCGGTGTGCACGTGCTGGCCGAGGAGGCCACGGCGCTGTACGAGGGCGCCCGCGACAAGGTCGCGGCCTTCGTCAACGCGCCGAGCCGGGACGAGGTGATCTTCACCAAGAACGCCTCGGAGTCGCTCAACCTGGTCGCCAACATGCTCGGCTGGGCCGACGAGCCCTACCGCGTCGACGCGGACGCCGAGATCGTGATCACCGAGATGGAGCACCACTCCAACATCGTCCCGTGGCAGTTGCTCTCGCAGCGCACCGGCGCGAAGCTGAAGTGGTTCGGGCTGACCGACGAGGGCCGGCTCGACCTGTCGAACATCGACGAGCTGATCACCGAGCAGACCAAGGTGGTCTCCTTCACCCTGGTCTCCAACCTGCTGGGCACGCTCAACCCGGTCGAGACCATCGTCCGCAAGGCCCAGTCGGTCGGTGCGCTGGTCGTGATCGACGCCTCGCAGGCCGCCCCGCACATGGTGCTGGACGTGCAGGCGCTGGAGGCCGACTTCGTCGCCTTCACCGGCCACAAGATGCTGGCCCCGACCGGCATCGGCGTGCTGTGGGGTCGCCAGGAGCTGCTGGAGGACCTCCCGCCGTTCCTCGGCGGCGGCGAGATGATCGAGACCGTCACCATGGGCTCGTCCACCTACGCCCCGGCGCCGCACAAGTTCGAGGCCGGCACCCCGCCGATCGCCCAGGCGGTCGGCCTCGGCGCGGCCGTCGACTACCTGTCGGCCATCGGCATGGACAAGATCGCCGCGCACGAGCACGCGATCACCGAGTACGCGATCGAGCGCCTGCTGGACGTCCCCGACCTGCGGATCATCGGCCCGCGCACGGCCGTGGACCGCGGTGCCGCGATCTCCTTCACGCTCGGCGACATCCACCCGCACGACGTGGGCCAGGTGCTCGACGAGCAGGGCATCGCGGTGCGCGTCGGCCACCACTGCGCGCGGCCGGTCTGCCTGCGGTACGGAATTCCGGCGACCACCAGGGCGTCGTTCTACCTGTACTCGACGCCGGGCGAGGTCGACGCGCTGATCGACGGCCTGCACCACGTCCGCAACTTCTTCGGCTGAGGTGACGGGATGAAGCTCGACTCGATGTACCAGGAGATCATCCTGGACCACTACCGCAACCCCCACGGCAAGGGGCTGCGGGAGGGCGACGCCGAGGTGCACCACGTCAACCCGACCTGCGGCGACGAGATCACCCTGCGGGTGAAGCTCGACGGCGCCACCGTGGCGGACGTCAGCTACGAGTCGCAGGGCTGCTCGATCAGCCAGGCCAGCGCCTCGGTGCTGAACGACCTGGTGGTCGGCAAGACCGTCGGCGAGGCCCAGGCCGTCCAGGAGGCCTTCCTGGAGCTGATGCAGAGCAAGGGCCAGGCCGAGGGCGACGAGGAGGTGCTGGAGGACGCGGTCGCGTTCGCCGGCGTCTCCAAGTACCCGGCCCGGGTCAAGTGCGCGCTGCTCAGCTGGATGGCCTGGAAGGACGCCACGGCCAAGGCCCTGGGCGAGCAGCCCGCCATCAACGACTGAAACGGACGGACTCCCATGAGTGACAGCGAGACCCCGGCCGAGCAGGCCGCCGAGCCCCAGGCCGACACCCCGGTCGCCTTCACCAGCGCCGGCACGGTGTCCGTCGAGGACCTCCACGAGGCCCTGATGGACGTCGTCGACCCCGAGCTCGGCATCGACGTGGTCAACCTCGGCCTGATCTACGGCATCCACATCGACGAGGACGACACGGCGACCGTCGACATGACGCTCACCTCGGCGGCCTGCCCGCTGACCGACGTCATCGAGGACCAGGCGAAGACCGCCACCGACGGCCTCGTCAAGGACCTGCGGATCAACTGGGTCTGGATGCCGCCGTGGGGCCCGGACAAGATCACCGACGAGGGCCGCGACCAGCTCCGCGCGCTCGGCTTCAACGTCTGAGTCCGCGCCGCCATGCGGTGAACGCCGCCGCCCCCGCCCACCAGGGCCGGGGGCGGCGGCGTTCCTGCTTCCCGGCTTTGGGCCGTACGGGTCCGGTCAGGTGTCGCCGCCCGTGCCGACCGGGAATGTCATTCCCTCGTCCGCACCGGTCGACGTACAGGGAGCACACCGTGACGACGGGCAGTTGGCAGGTCCCCCAGGGCGTCGGCCCGACGGAGTTCCTCCCCGAGCTGGACGTCCCCAAGGCCGCACCGCAGCGCCGGTGGACGATCCTGCTGCGCTGGCTGCTGCTGATCCCGCAGTTCATCGTGGTGTGGGTGCTGTCGGTGCTGGCGATCCCGGCCGTCATCGTCGGCTGGTTCGGCGCCCTGTTCATCGGCCGGCTGCCCGACCCGATCGAGGAGTACCTCTCCGGCTTCGTCGGCTGGGACACCCGGGTGCGGGCCTCCGCCATGCTGCTGGTCGACGACTACCCGCCGTTCGCCTGGCGGCCCGAGGAGTACCCCGTTCGGGTGGAACTGCGGCCCGGCGAGCTGAACCGGCTCGCCGTGTTCTTCCGCCTGATCCTGATGATCCCCGCGGCGATCGTGCAGAGCCTGGCGCTCAGCGGCTGGTACGCCATCGCCCTCATCATCTGGCTGATCGCGCTGATCCTCGGCCGGATGCCCGAGCCGCTGTTCGCCGCGACGGCAGCGACCCTGCGCTACGCGATGCGCTTCAGCGCCTACGCGCTGATGCTCACCTCCGCCTACCCCAAGCGGCTCTTCGGCGACGAAGGGCTGCCCCCGGTGGCGGCAGCCCGTTCCGCGACCCGGCCGCTGATCCTCTCCGGCGGCGCCAAGGCGCTGGTCGTGCTCTTCCTGGTACTCGGCCTGATCGGCGGGATCTCCCGGTCCTTCGTCGACTACGACGACGACGACTACTACGGCCTGCGCGCGCCCCGCGGCAGCAGCACCGCGCCCGCCAGCCCGATGCAGACCACCGCCGCCACCGCGGCGAACCCGCTCACCGCGGGCAGCAGGCCGTAGCGCTGGGTCAGCCAGCCGACCAGCACGATCGGCAGCGAACTGCCCAGGTAGACGATCACCCACAGCGCGGACATCTCGCTGCCCCGGCGCTCGGGGTCCATCGCGGCCACCGCCGAGGTGAACAGCGACCGGAACGCCACCCCCTGGCAGGACCCGCCCAGCACGCTGCCGATGAACAGCAGCGCTGGGGTGCCCGAGTACCCGGCGGCCACCACCAGCGCCAGCCCGGCCGCCAGGCCGGTCAGGCCGAGCGCGATCACCGGCCGGTCCGCGGTCGGCGGCACCAGCAGCTGCGCGGCCGCCGACGAGCCCAGCAGCAGCGCCGCCACCACCGCGCCGGTCAGGTGCGAGTCCGAGTGCAGCAGCCGGGCCGCGAAGGCCGGCGCCAGCGACAGGTACACCCCGAACACCGCGTACGAGACGAAGCCCGCGCCGGCCGCCAGCAGGAAGGTACGGCGGCCCCGGCGCGGCAGCCGCAGCCGCTGCGGGCGCAGGTGGGCCGGGGTGGTGATGCGCGGCGGCGAGGCCGGCGGGCGCTCCCGGCCGGGCATCCGCGGGTGCACCAGTGCCAGCGGCACGCACAGCGCCAGCAGCGCCAGCGCGTGCAGCAGGAAGGGCGCCGGCAGCGGGTCCGCGCCGGTCGACAGGGCGGCGCCGACCACCGGGCCGGCCGCCACGCCGCCCGCCGAACAGGCCAGGGTCAGCTTCGCGGCCAGCGAGGGGCGGTCCGGCAGCAGGTCGCCGAGGGCGGCGCCGGCCGCACCGGTCGCCAGGGCCACCGCGACACCCTGCACGGCCCGGCCGGCCACCAGCAGGGCGAAACCCTGCGCGTTCGCGAAGAGCAGGTCGCCGACCGCGGCGAGGGCCACCGCCGGCAGGATCAGCGCCCGCCGGCCCAGGTGGTCCGACCAGTGGCCGACCACCGCCAGCACCGGGACGATCGCGAAGACGTACACCGTGAACAGCACGGTGGTGTGCAGCGGGGTGAGCCCGAGCCGCTGCTGCAGCAGCGGGTAGATCGGCGTGGCCAGGTTGGCGCCGATCAGCAGGAGCAGCAGGGCGCCGGCCACCAGGCCGACGCGGATGCCGCGCAGCGCGTTCCAGCGGCTGATCGCGGAGAGCCGGAGCTGCGCGCGGGGGGCGAGTTCCGGGGGGAGCAGGGCCTCCGACAGTCGGCGCCCGGGGAACTGCGCGGAGCGCAGGCCGGGGCCGGCGGGGGAGAGGTCCGCCATGGCAGGGGTCTCCTGTGGCAAGGCACCACCGGGACCGACGGGGCCAGGGGTGGCGGCCGCGGCACGGAGCCCGGGGGAGCGGTGGGCATGCTGGCCCTCCGGCCCGGAGCCGGGAGCGGAGGGAAGGGGGGGCTTCGTTGCCCGGGGGCCCGCGCGGGGTGTGCACGGCGCCCGCAGCAGTTTACGCGGTCGTGCACGGCCCTCCGCCCGCTCGAACCCCCGTCCACCGGCGGTTTTCCGTCACACCCGGGGCGGCGCGCGCCCCCGGGGCACGGCGGCGGGGCGCGGCGACCGATACGCTGAGTGGATGGGCCGACACGCGACAGGCCCTGGCCGGAACACAGCCACACGGGAGATCGCCAACGATGGCCGGACGACGCCGCAACACCCCTGACCACCCGGCCCGGTCCGGGCCGCAGGCGGCACCCGCCGAGAGCCTGCTGCCGGCCGACTACGACCTGGCCGAGCTGTACGGGGCGGGTGGCCGCGACGAGGACGACGAGGACCTCGACGACACCGCGGTGCTCGTCCCGCCGATCGCGCTGCCGCCCGAGGAGGAGCTCGCCGCCGCCGCCCTGGCCGTCCCGCTGGTCGCCCACGCGGTGAAGCTGGCCCGCTGGTCCGCCCCGCACCGCGTGGTCGACGAGTTCGGCGACCTGGTGGAGGAGGACCGCGCCCCGGCCGCCCGGCTGCTCGGCCTCGCCCCCGAGGACGGCGAGGTGACCGAGGAGGCCGTGGTCGAGGTGGTGCGGGCCTGGTCGCTCGCCTGCGACCTCGACCTGATCGAGCTCGGCACCACCCAGGCCGGGGAGCACGTCGCCGTCACCATGGAGGAGGCGGCCGACGCCGAGGCCGGCGACCCCGCCATCGTCCTCGACCTGTGGCTCACCGCCGCCGGCATCGTCCGCGAGCTCGCCGTCGACACCGACTCCCTCGACCCCGAGGGTGAGACCCCGGACACGGAGGAGGACGAGGACGCCGCCGAGACCGGCCTCGCCGAGGTGGAGGAGGCCAGCGAGGCCGCCGCCGAACTCCTCGACGAGGCGATGCACGTCCTCTACGAGCTCACCGCCTTCGCCGAGCCCGGCGACGAGACCGTGCCGCTCGGCGTGCTCGCCGCCCTCCTCGTGGTGCCCGAGGGCGAGGAGCCGGACGAGGAGATGCTCGGCGAGATCACCGACATCATGGTCACCCTCGACCCCATGCTCGCCGACCTCGCCGAACTCGGCGTCGTCGAGCACAAGCCGATCGACCCGGACCTCTTCGAGGAGGAAGAGGAGGAGCCCGCCGAGGCCGTGCCCGAGCGGGAGGCGACCGCCGAGGACGCCGCCCGCTTCGGCCTCGTCCGCCTCACCCCGCTCGGCCAGTACGGCGTCCGCGAGTGGCTGATCGCCGACGGGTACGACGCGCCGCTGATCGGCGACCTCGCCAAGGGCGACGCCGCGGCCCTGCTGCGCAGTCTCGCCGAATCGCCGAACGTCATGCCGGACCGGGAGATCGAGGTGTGGCTGGCCCGCCGGGAGCCGGTGGCGGCCGCCCGCGAACTCCTCGCCGCCTCCCGCGGGCTGGACGCGTACAGCCCGGTGCGGCGGCTGTACACCATGGCCGCGGTGATCTCCCTCGGCGAGCCGGGCGACACCGCCCTGGCCGAGTTCGTCGACGACCCGGAGCTCGGCGGGATCGCCCGGGAACTGCTGCGCACCCACGGCAAGGACTACCCCGCCCCCGAGCGCTCGGACGTCCTCTGGGGGACGGTCGACCACTTCGCCGCCGTCCTGCTCGCCACCCGCGGCGACGCCGCCCAGCTCCGCGACCTGGTCGCCGGCCTCCCGGTCACCGACAACCCGGCCAGCTACTTCGGCGAACTCTGGCGGGTACCGCACCCCTACACCGCACAGGTCCTCGACACCGTCGGCGAACTCCACCTCGACCGCCAGGTCGCCAAGGAGGCCCGCAAGGCCGCCTTCAAGGCCAAGTCCCAGAAGGGGCACGGGTAGGCGCCGGACCTCCGTCGGGCACCCCGCAGGGGGTGCCCGACCGTTCTTCGCACGCCCCGGGCTTACGGCAGGTCGAGGCTGCCGTCCTCGGTGAAGGGGAAGAAGGGGTTGTGGGCCAGCTCCCAGAGGTGGCCGTCCGGGTCCTCGAAGTAGCCGGAGTAGCCGCCCCAGGAGGTGGCGGTGGGGGGCTTGACGACGGTGGCGCCGGCCTTGACGGCGGTGGCCAGGGCGGCGTCGACCCCGGCGGGGGACTCCAGGTTGACGGCCAGGGTCACCCCGCGGAAGGACGGCTCGCCGGTGGCGGGCACCCCGGCGTCCGCGGCCAGTTCCTCGGCGGGGAAGAGGCCGAGCACCGAGTCGGCGGTGCGGAACCAGACGATCTCCGGGCTGGACGCCGCCGACCTGCGCCAGCCGAGCGCCTCGTAGAAGGCAGTGGAGCGGGTCAGGTCGGTGACGCCGAGGGTGACGATGCTGATGCGGGCCGGGAAGTCGGAGGTCGAAGTCATGCGGCTCAGGGTAGGCAGCGTCGCCGACATCCGGCGGGTGTTCCCGGCCGGTCGGCGGGTCGTGCGGTCTGATGGCCCGCCAGGTGCGCCGACCCGTATCGTAGGCGGACGCGGTGCGGTGGTCGGGTCGGCCCGGCGGCGCCGCGGACGGCGCGGCGAGGACCCGGGGGTGCGGCGAGCATGACGAGGCAGGGCGCGAGCAGGCCCCACGACCCCGAGGACGCCCCGGCCGGGCACGAGGCACAGGACCGCCGGGTGCTGGCCGGTGCGGACTTCCCGCTGTACGCCGCCGAGGGCCTGCCCTCCCGCGGAGCCGCGGACCGGGACAGCCTGGCCGGGTACGAGGTCGTCGACGGCCGGCTCGGCTGGGTCGAGCTCCGCTCCGGGGACTGGGGCCGCCCGCAGGGCCCGTACGTCTCGGTGCGCACCCACCGCCCCGCCGACCCGGCCGGACCCGAGCGGGCGCTGCCGGAGCTGGAGGACGCCGTCGAGGACGAACGCGACCGCGTCTACGACCAGTTGGACGTCGACGAGGGCGACGGCCCGGGCCGGACCAGGGCGCTGCGCGGCTGGATCACCGTCGACGGCGAGCCCTGCCCGGTGCAGATCCACGAGGACCGCCGCCCGGACGCTCCCGGCGCCGGGGACGCCGAGGGAGCCCCGATCTGGGCCGGGCGGCTGCACCTGGGCGGTGTGGCCGTCACCGTCATCGCGCGGGGGCTGCCGCCGGCCGGGGTCGAGCTGCGCCGCGTCACCGACGTCGAGCCCTTCGTCCGCGGCCGGACCGCGCTGGCCCTGAGCCTGGCGGAACGTCAGCAGCGGCGTGCCGTGCCGGTGGAGGAACGGGAGCTGCCTGCCGTCATTGGGCTGGAGGCGCACCGCGCCGTGGTCGAGCACGGCATCCACGAGGCGTTCGCCATGGAGGCGCAGCTGTGCTCGCGCCGTACCGGCCGGATACCCCGCAGGCTGCGCGGGGAGGCCGGGGCGGAGCGCTGGGAGGCCGCGGTGCGGCAGCAGATGCGGCTGGCCTCGGAGAGCCGCGAGGAGGCCGTGGAGGCGGTGTCCGCGATGGTCAACCAGCTGACCAGGCTGGCGCAGCGCACGGACTGGCTGGTGGGCACCGCCGAGGGCGAGGCGGCGGTGGCGGAGTCCGTCCGGTACACGGCGTTCGACAGCGAGGTGCCGAGCCTGGCCGCGCAGCGGGCCTGGGGGCGGCTGTGGGCGGGCGGCGCCCCGGGCGGCGCGGACGCGGCCGAGGAGGCCTGGCTGGAGGCGTGGGAGGACTGGCGGGGCGCGCGCCGCTGAGGGCCTGCTTGGGTCGCCCCGGCACGGCCGGCGAGCCGGAACGGGGCCGGTGCTCCGGTTGAGGACGTCCTTCGAATGAGGACGGCAAAACACCACCGGGGAGCCGTGCCTGATTCATGCTCGGTTCACCCGCCGCATCGAGTCTGCTGCGCGTCCCACCCGTACGCCACCACCCTCAGGAGTGACCGACCATGTCGCTGTCCCGCCGGGACTTCGTGAACCGCTCGACCATGCTCGGGGCCGGTGTCCTCATCGCCGGCAGCGCCGAGGTACTGGCCACCGCGCCCGGCGCGATCGCGGCCCCGGCCGGCGGCGACGCCCCGGCCGAGAAGGGTGCGCACACCGCGCTCGGCTACGGCCCGCTGGTGCCGGACCCGGAGGGCGTCCTGGCCCTGCCCAAGGGCTTCAAGTACCGGATCATCACCCACACCGGCAAGACCACGCTGGTCACCGGCGAGTCGACGCCGAGCAACCACGACGGCACGGCGGCCTTCCCCGGCCGGCACGGCGCCACCCTGCTCGTCAACAACCACGAGCTCAAGGGCGGGCGGAGCAGCTGGCCGCACCCGGTGCCGCTGCTGGAGGGCTTCGTCTACGACCCGGCGGCGGCCGGCGGCTGCACCGTGGTCGAGGTGGCCAAGCGCGGCCGGCAGGTCCGCGAGTGGGTCGGCCTGGCCGGCACCTCCACCAACTGCGCGGGCGGCGCCACCCCGTGGGGCACCTGGCTGTCCGGCGAGGAGACCGAGGACAAGGCCGGCAAGAACGGCATGACCAAGGACCACGGCTACATCTTCGAGGTGGACCCGTACGACCAGGACGCCAACCGCGACCCGAAGCCGATCAAGGCCTTCGGCCGCTACCCGCACGAGGCGGCCGTGGTGGACCCCAAGCGCGGCCACGTCTACCTGACCGAGGACGCGTCGGGCCCGAACGGCCTGCTGTACCGCTGGACCCCGCCGACCGGTTTCCACCACGGCCGGGGCAAGCTCCGCACCCTGGCCGACGACGCCGGCGTGCTGGAGGCCTTCAAGTGCTTCGACTCGCACGGCAAGCTGGTCGACGACCTGTCCCGGGCCACGAAGATCGGCACCACCTACGGCGTCGACTGGGTGAAGGTGCCGGACCGCGACGCGAAGACGGTCTCCGTCCGCAAGCAGTTCAAGGACGGCGAGGTCACCCGCTCCCGCAAGCTGGAGGGCATGTGGTGGGGCGACGGCGGCACCTACTTCGTGGCGAGCTACGCCCGTGAGGAGAGCCCCGTCCAGCACGACGGCCAGGTGTGGTTCTACAACCCGGCCCGCCGCACCGTCACCCTGAAGGTGCTGCTCGGCGTCAACTCCGACGTCTGGGCGGACAACGGCAACTACGACGGCCCGGACAACATCACCGTCTCCCCGCACGGCGGCCTGGTGATCGCCGAGGACGGCGAGGGCCAGCAGCACCTGTTCGGCACCACGGACGACGGCCGGACCTTCCCGATCGCCCGCAACGAGTTCAACCTCGGCACCGCGGAGGAGCCGGAGTTCAGCGAGTTCACCGGCGTCACCTTCTCCGCCGACGGCGAGACGCTGTTCGCCAACATCCAGGAGCCGGGCATCATGCTCGCCATCACCGGTCCGTGGCACCGCCTGCGCCGCCACTGACCGCCGCCGCCCCGCGGGGCCGGTGACCCTCCCTCTGTGCGCTGCCCGTCGTCGACGCCCGTCAGGCGTCCTCGGCGGGCAGCCGCAGTTGCAGCATCGCCAGCAGCCGCTGCTGCGGCTGGGCGAGGTCCAGGCCGGTGAGCTGTTCGGCGCGGCGGACCCGGTAGCGCAGGGTGTTGGGGTGGATGTGCAGGGCGTCCGCGGCGACCCGCACCTCGCCGAGGGCGTCCAGCCAGGCGAGCACGGACTCGGCGAGCCGGGTGCCGTGCCTCCGGTCGTGCTCGGCGAGCGCGGTGAGCCGCGCGTCGCGCAGGTGGGTGTGGTCCTGCAGCAGCGCCAGCACCTCGCTGACCAGGACCTCCGCCTGTACGTCGGAGAGCGCCGCGACCTGGTTCGGGACGCCGCCGCGGACCATCGCGTCCAGGATGCGGTCGGCCTGCTCCCGGGAGTCGGGCACCCGGGCCAGCGTCTCCACCGTGGAGCCGATCGCCGCCAGCAGCCGCACCCCCAGGTGCTCGCGGGCCGCGTCGACCACCTCCTGCGCCCAGCCGCGCAGCGTCGCCGCGGGCAGGCCCGGCGGCAGCTCGGGCAGCAGCACGTACACCCGGGACTCGATCGGGGCGAGGAGTGCGCCGCGGTGCCGGGCCGCGGCGTGCACCGAGATCAGACCGGTCACCTCGGCCCGGGTCAGCTCCAGGTCGGAGCCCTCGGAGGGGGAGTCCGCCGCGTACGCGAGCACGGTCGCCGGGCGGTGCAGCCCCAGGCCCAGGTGGGTGGCGAGCGACTGCGGCCCGGTGGAGCCCTCCAGCAGGCCGGTGAGCAGGGTGCGGGTGAGCCGGACGTCCGCGGACAGCTCGCGCCGCCGCCGCACCAGCTGCCCGGCGGCGACCCGGGCCGCGCCGACCAGCGCCTGCTCGGCCTGCTCGGCGAGCGGCTGTGCGCTCTCCTGCACCCAGATGGTGCCCAGCGGCTGGGCGCCGGCCCGGATGCCGATCGCCAGCCGGCGGCGGATGCCCAGGTCCGGGTGGGCCTCGATCTCGATGACCGCGTCGGAGCCGCGCAGGTGCTGGAAGACGCCCCACTCGCGGAGCTTGGACAGGTACGGCTCCGGGCCCTGCCAGCCGAGGATGGTCAGCCGCCGCAGGTCGTCCAGCTCGTCGGAGTCGGAGGAGCGCGAGTAGGCGAGGACCCGGCTGGTGGTGTCCTCGATGGAGACCACGCCGTGGGTGAGCACCGCGACCGTCTGCGCGAGGGAGAACAGGTCGCCGGCGTCGGAGTCGGCCGCCTCCGGGGCGTCCGGGCCGGCGACGAGCATCCGGGCGAGCCCGTCGAGGTGGTCCCAGCGGGTCTCCGGGCGCACCGACAGCAGCGCCACCCCGGCTTCCGCGGCGGCCTCGCGGAGCGCGTCCGCCGGACCCCCGGCGTCCAGTTTGACGGCGACCGCGGCGGCCCCGGCCCGGCCGGCCTCGCGCAGCACGGGCAGCGCGGCCCGGCCGCGGACACCGATCGCCAGCACCAGTTCGCCGGGGCCGGCCGAGGGCGGCTCCTCCGGGTCGAGGATCGCCACGCCGCGCACCGGCACGTCCAGGCCGGCGGGGGCGGCCTGCAGCTCGACCAGCGGCTCGCCGAGGGACATCAGCAGCTGCCGCAGCGGCAGGCCGGGGGCGGCGGTCACCGGACGGCGCCCGTCGGCGCGGCCCGCAGCGGCGGGGCCGGCACCGGGGCGGCTGGCTTCGGCCGGTCGGCGGGTCTGTTCACACGTACAAGGGTATCGGCCGCACTTTGGCGGCCCGGCCAATCAAGTGGCCCCGTCCCGCGGCATAGCGTTGCCGCATGGCCGACGTGCGACCCTCGCCGGCCCCATGACGAGAAGGAGAGCGTGCGCGCCATGGATGCTGTGACCCAGGTCCCCGCGCCGGTGAACGAGCCGGTCCACAGCTACGCCCCCGGCAGCCCGGAACGGGCCCGCCTGGAGGCCAAGCTGAAGGAGCTGGGCGGCCAGGAGCCCCTCCAGCTCACCATGACCATCGGCGGCGAGCACCGCATGGGCGGCGGCGACGAGATCCACGTCGTCCAGCCGCACAACCACGCCGCCCGCCTCGGCACCCTGCGCAACGCGACCCGGGACGACGCGAAGGACGCCGTCGAGGCCGCCCTCGCCGCCGCCCCGGCGTGGCAGGCGCTCTCCTTCGACTCCCGCGCCGCGATCTTCCTCAAGGCCGCCGACCTGCTGGCCGGCCCCTGGCGCGAGACCCTGGCCGCCGCCACCATGCTCGGCCAGTCGAAGACCGCCCAGCAGGCCGAGATCGACACCCCCTGCGAGCTGGTCGACTTCCTGCGCTTCAACGTGCACTTCGCCCGGCAGATCATCTCCGAGCAGCCGATCTCCTCGGACGGCGTGTGGAACCGCAGCGACCACCGTCCGCTGGAGGGCTTCGTCTACGCGATCACCCCGTTCAACTTCACCGCGATCGCCGGCAACCTGCCGACCGCGCCCGCGCTGATGGGCAACGTGGTCATCTGGAAGCCGTCCCCCACCCAGCAGTTCGCCGCGCACTACCTGATGCAGCTGCTGGAGGCCGCCGGCCTCCCCAAGGGCGTCATCAACATGGTCACCGGCGACGGCCTGGCCGTCTCCGAGGTCGCCCTCAAGCACCCCGCCCTGGCCGGCATCCACTTCACCGGCTCCACCGCCACCTTCCAGCACCTGTGGCGCGAGGTCGGCACCAACATCGCCGGCTACCGCACCTACCCGCGGATCGTCGGCGAGACCGGCGGCAAGGACTTCCTGGTCGCCCACCCGTCCGCCGACAAGGCCGTGCTGAAGACCGCGATGACCCGCGGCGCCTTCGAGTTCCAGGGCCAGAAGTGCTCGGCGCTCTCCCGCGCCTACGTCCCGGCCTCCCTGTGGGCCGAGCTGAAGGACGACTTCCGCGACGAGGTCGAGTGGCTCACCATGGGCGACGTCTCCGACCTGTCCAACTTCATGGGCGCCGTCATCGACGACCGCTCCTTCGCGAAGAACAAGGCCGCGATCGACCGCGCCAAGGCCGACCCGAAGGTCGAGGTCCTGGCCGGCGGCACGTACGACGACTCGGTCGGCTACTTCGTCCGCCCGACCGTCCTGGTCTGCGAGGACCCGGCGAGCGAGTACTTCCGCGACGAGTACTTCGGCCCGATCCTCGCCGTGCACGTCTACCAGGACGAGAAGTACGACGAGATGCTCGCGCAGATGGAGTCCGTCGCCTCGTACGCCCTGACCGGCTCGATCATCGCCCAGGACCGCGAGGCCGTGCAGCACGCCATGCACGTGCTGCGCCAGGCCGCCGGCAACTTCTACATCAACGACAAGCCGACCGGCGCCGTCGTCGGCCAGCAGCCCTTCGGCGGCGGCCGCGCCTCCGGCACCAACGACAAGGCCGGCGCCAAGCAGAACCTGATGCGCTGGACGTCGACCCGCTCGATCAAGGAGACGTTCGTCCCGCCGACGGACTACCGCTACCCGCACATGGGCTGACCTCCCCGTGCACCCCGGGACGGCGGCCGACACCCCATGGCCGCCGTCCCGCCCTCTCCAACACCCGTGAAGAAAGCCCAGGAGTCACCGATGCTCCGTTCCGCCCTCCTCGCCGCCTCCCGCTCCGCCCAGGTGCGGACCGTCGTCGAGAAGTTCCCGCCCACCCAGGCCCTCGTCAAGCGCTTCGTCGCCGGCGACCTCCTGGAGCAGGGCATCGACGCCACCGCCGAACTCGTGGCCAGCGGTCGCAAGGTGACCCTGGACCACCTCGGCGAGGACACCCTGGACGCCACCCAGGCGGCGGGCACCGCGGAGGCCTACGAGCACCTGCTCGCGGCGCTGAAGGAGACCGGCCTCGCGGCGAACGCCGAGGTCTCGGTCAAGCTCTCGGCGGTCGGCCAGTTCCTCCCCGCGGACGGCGAGAAGATCGCCCTGGAGAACGCCCGGCGGATCTGCGAGGCCGCCGCCGCGGCCGGCACCACGGTGACCCTCGACATGGAGGACCACACCACCACCGACTCCACCCTGGAGATCGCCCGCGAACTGCGCGCCGACTTCCCGTGGCTCGGCGTCGTCCTCCAGGCCTACCTGCGCCGCACCGAGGCCGACTGCCGCGACCTCGCGCACGCCGGCTCCCGCGTCCGCCTCTGCAAGGGCGCCTACAAGGAGCCCGAGTCGGTCGCCTTCCAGGGCAAGGAGCAGGTCGACCTCGCCTACGTCCGCGCGCTCAAGGTCCTCATGGGCGGCGAGGGCTACCCGATGATCGCCAGCCACGACCCGCGCATGGTCCGCATCGCCGGCCAGCTCGCCGAGTGGAACAAGCGCGACACCGACAGCTTCGAGTACCAGATGCTGTACGGCATCCGCCCCGAGGAGCAGCTGCGCCTCGCGGAGGAGGGCAACACCATGCGCGTCTACCTGCCGTACGGCCAGGAGTGGTACGGCTACTTCATGCGGCGCCTCGCCGAGCGCCCCGCCAACCTGGCGTTCTTCCTGCGCGCCATGGCCACCCGCGGCTGATCGCACCGTCTGCCGCGGGTATGTGAGACGGGTCGGCAATTGGAGTCCCAATTGCCGGTCGGTCCAAGGAGGGGACGGGCGTGTGGGCGCCCGTCCCCTCCGTCGTGCCGCGCTACAGCATGCGGGCGGCGGGGTCGACCATGCCCCGGGCGGTCTTGGCGTCGACGTACTCGCCGAGGGCGGTCATCACCCACTCGCCGGAGAACTGGCGGACCAGCTTGCACATGGCGACGCCGGTCCGCGGCTCGGCGTGGGTGAGGTCGAAGCGCACCAGCTCCTGGCCGCTGCCGGCGTCGAGCAGGCGGCAGTAGGCGTTCTTGACGTCGGTGAACTTCTGCCCGGAGAAGGAGTTGACGACGAAGACCAGGCCGGAGACCTCGGGCGGCAGGCCGTCCAGGTGGACGGTGATGGACTCGTCGTCGCCCGCGCCGGCGCCGGTGAGGTTGTCGCCGGAGTGGGCGACCGCGCCGTTGAAGATCGACAGCTTCATGAACCAGGCGGTCTCGATGCGCTTGCGCTGCGCGTCGAAGGCGATGCAGGAGGCGTCCAGGTCGACGTTGCGGCCGCGGCCGGCCGGCTCCCAGCCGAGGCCCATCCGGACGGCGGACAGGAAGGGCTTGCCGCCCTTCTCCAGCGAGACCGAGCCGCCCTTGGTGAGGCTGACCCGGCCCTTGTCCAGGGTCACCTTCGTCATCGACGGCGCGGCGGCCGGGGGAGCGGGCGGGGCGGCCGGCGGCGGGGGCACGGCCGGCTTCTGCATCGGCTGGGCGGGCGGTGCCGCGGCCACCGGCGGGGCGGCGGCGGCCGGCCCCGGGTCCTCCACCGAGACGCCGAAGTCGGTGGCGATGCCCGCCAGCCCGTTGGCGTAGCCCTGGCCGACGGCTCTGACCTTCCAGGCGCCGCCGCGGCGGTAGACCTCGACGACCACCAGGGCGGTCTCGGTGCTCAGCCGGGGCGGGGTGAAGGTGATCAGCACCTCGCCGCTGGCGGCGTCCCGTACGGTGGCGGTCGGCTCGGTGCCGGCGAAGGTGGCGCCGGCCTCGTCGAGGCTCGCGGTCACGACGATCTTCTCGATGCCGGCCGGGACGGAGGACGTGTCCACGGTGATCGCGTCGGGCGTACCGGCGGCGGCCGGCCGGTGCGTCACCCCTGGGCCGTTCGGCGCGTTGAAGAACACGAAGTCGTCGTCCGAGCGGACCTTGCCGGCCTCGGTCAGCAGCAGGCCGGAGACGTCCAGCGCCTTGGGTGCCGTCACCTCCACCGTCACCCGGGCGGCGTTGAGTGGGGCGTTTCCGCCCTGGGTCAGGACCGTGGTCACGGTGCTCCTCCTCGCTCCTCGCGGCGTCCGGGCTCTCTTCCCGGCCACCCTAGGGCACCCCGGCCGTCCGACGCCGGGTGACCCGCTGTCAGCGGCTTCCTGCTGTCAGAGAACAGGCTTGTGGTGCCCGTCCGGCTGGGAAAGCATGCTGGAATGCCAGCTCTGCAACGTACCGAGGCCGCCGTCCGTGCCCAGCTGCTCGATGTCCGGTCGTACTCCGTGGACCTCGACCTGACCCGCGGCGACCGCCTGTTCCGCAGCACCACCATGATCCGGTTCGGCTGCGCCGAGCCGGGCCGCGACTCCTTCGTGGACATCGACCCCGCCGCGCTGCTCAGGGCCGAGCTGAACGGGAGACCGCTCGACCCCGCCGCACTCGACGGGAACCGCCTGGCACTGCCCGGGCTGGCGGCCGAGAACGAGCTGCTGGTCGAGGCCGACATGCCCTACTCGCACACCTGCGAGGGCCTGCACCGCTTCGCCGACCCGGCGGACGGCGCCGAGTACGTCTACGCCAGCTGCGGCCCCGACCTGGCCCCCCGGATGTTCGCCTGCTTCGACCAGCCGGACCTCAAGGCCCCGATCACCGTCACCGTGACCGCGCCGGACGACTGGACGGTCATCGGCAACGGCACCTCCTCCCGGCTGCCCGACGGCCGCTGGGAGATCGCCCCCGTCGGCCCGATCTCCACCTACCTGATCACCGTGGTCGGCGGCCCGCTGCACGCGGTGCACGCCGAGCACGACGGCATCCCGCTCGGCCTGTACGCCCGCCGCTCGCTCGCCGCCGAACTGGACCGCGAGGCCGAGGAGCTGTTCGAGGTCACCCGGGCCTCCTTCGACCGGCTGCACGGCCTCTTCGACGAGCGCTACCCCTTCGGGAAGTACGACCAGGCCTTCGTCCCCGAGTTCAACTGGGGCGCGATGGAGAACCCGGGCTGTGTGGTCTTCCGCGACGAACTGCTGTTCCGCTCCGCGCCGACCGAGGCCCAGCGCGAGATGCGGGCCATGGTGGTCTGCCACGAGATGGCGCACATGTGGTTCGGCGACCTGGTCACCATGGCCTGGTGGGACGACCTGTGGCTCAACGAGTCCTTCGCCGAGATGCTCGGCTACCGGATCGCCGCCGAGTCCACCCGCTTCACCGGCGCCTGGACGTCCTTCGCGGTCAAGCGCAAGGGCTGGGGCTACGACGCCGACCTGCGCGGCTCCACCCACCCGGTCGCCGCCATCGCCATGGGCTCGGTCGCCGAGGCCCTGGTCAACTTCGACGGCATCTCCTACGCCAAGGGCGCCTCGGCGCTGCGCCAGCTCGTCCACTGGCTGGGCGACAAGGCGTTCTTCGCCGGCCTCAACGCCTACTTCGCCGAACACCGCTGGGGCAACGCCGACCTCGGCGACTTCCTGTCCGCGCTCGGCGCCGCCACCGACCGCGACGTGGCCGGCTGGGCCGAGGCCTGGCTGCGCACCAGCGGCGTCGACACCCTGCGCCTGGAGGTCGAGGCGGACGGCGACACCCTCCGCTCGGTGGTCCTGGTCAACGACGGCACCCGGCCCCACCGGGTGCGGATCGGCGCCTACGACCGGGTCGGCGACGCGGTGGTGCTGCGCGAGCGGGTGGACGCGGACGTCGCACCCGGCGGGCGCACGGTGATCCCCGAACTGGCCGGCACACCCCGCCCCGCGCTGCTGCTGCCCAACGACGGCGACCTCACCTGGGCGCTGATCCGCCTGGACGAGCACTCCGCCGCCACGGTCGCCGCCTCGCTCTCCCGCATCGAGGACGAGCTCGCCCGCGCCGTGCTCTGGGAGCACGCCCGCGACCTGGTCCGCTCCGCCGAACTGCCCGCCGACGGCTACCTGCAGCTGGTCGCCGACCACCTGCCCGCCGAGACCGCCGTGACCATCGTCGAGGCGGTGCTCAAGTTCGCCGCCGACCACGTCGTCGCCCGCTACCTGGCACCCGAGCAGCGGCCCGCCGCGCTCGTCCTGCTCGGCGACACCGCCCGCGCGGTGCTGGCCCGGCCGGACGCCGGGGAGAGCCTGCGGATCGCCGCCCTCCGCTGCGCCGTCGCCACCGCGTCCGGCCAGGAGCGGCTCGCGGAGCTGGCCGGCTGGCTGGACGGCCGGGACCTGCCCGGCGGCGTCCCCTTCGACGCCGACCTCCGCTGGGCCGCCCTGCTGCAGTTGGCCGCCGCCGGGGCGGTCGACGAACAGCGGATCGCCGAGGAGCTCGCCGCCGACGCCAGCAACATCGGCGAACAGGGCGCCGCCCGGGCCCGGGCCGCGCTGCCCGACCCGGCCGCCAAGGAACGGGCCTGGCAGGAGATGTTCACCCCGGACGGCCTGTCCAACCACCTGCTGGCCGCGACCGCCGAAGGCTTCTGGCACTCCGGCCGGCCCGACCTCCAGCAGGCCTACATGCGGCGGTACTTCGAGCAGGTGCCGACCACAGGGGAACGCGGCGGACAGGTCGCCAGGGTGCTCGGCCAGTCGCTCTTCCCGGCCGGCCTCGCGCTGCCGGGCACGGTGAAGGCCGCCGAGGCCTGCCTGGCCAAGCCGGACCTCTCGCCCACCCTGAGGCGGAAGCTCGCCGACGAACTGGACGACCTGCGCCGCGCCCTCGCCCACCGCGTCTGACCGCCAGGGCAGATGGGCAGGCTCCAGGGATGCGGGGGGTACTTTCCGGCCTTCGGTCGGGGGGTACCCCAGCGCCCCCGGGGTCAGCCCGTCAGCGGGCGGTGTCGAAGGTGCCGCGGACGGCGACCGCGTGCGGGTTGCGGCCGTCGGGGACGAATGCGGCGGCGCTCCACGTCTCCTGGCCCGTGGCACCGGGCCGGTCGGTGCCCGGCAGGCGGGCGCCGAGGACCTCGAAGGCGTACTCGCCGGGCTCGACGTCCAGGCCGGCGGGCAGCGTGTACCGGTAGACGAGCACGCCGCGTTCCTGGGAGACGGTGGTGACCACGCCGGGCAGGGTGCTCGACGGGACCGTGCCGGGCAGCACGTCCGGGCGGACCAGCCGCAGCTCCACCTGGAGTGCGGTCAGCTCCCGGCGGACCTCCAGGACGACGGTGTGCCGGGTGCCGGCCGGCCCGAGGAGCTCCACGTGCGCGCGGCCGGAGAGCGGGTCGATGCCGGTGGGCTTGACCGGGGTCGGGGCGCCGGTGGGCGGCTGGGCCGTGGGCCGGCCGGGCTCCGGGGCGACGGGGCGCGCGGTCGGCGGGGCACCGGTGGTGGCGGAGCCCGACGGCGAGGGCGAGCCGCTCGGCGCCGGGGCGGACGGCGAGCTGCTGCCGGACGGCGCGGCGGGCGACTGCGTGCCGGCCGGACGGCCCGGGGCGGTGCCGGTGTGCGAGCTGCGGGCCGGCGCGCTGCGCGCGGTGTGCGTGTCGGAGGCCGGGGCGGCGGTGGCCGTGCCCTGGCCGTCCTGGCTGGGCAGCGGCGGGCTGGCACCGACGTTGGACATGCCGGGGCGGCGGCCGACGCCCTGCTGCTCGTTCAGCAGCCACGTGGTGGCGACGCTGATCCCGACGACGGTGGACATCGCCATCGCCGCACCGGAGAAACGGATGGTGGGCAGCCGGAACCTGCCCCCGATCGGCTTGGGCCGACTGTGCCGGCCGTACCTGACGGCCGTGCGGACCGGCCCGGTGTCCTCGCGGAGCGCCAACCGGCTCCCCTCCTCCCCACCCGACGCCGCTGCCCCCCGGTGTCGTCACCGGCCCCCGACCGCGGTGACAGGGGGACGAATGTACCAGCGGTGACCGACATCTCCGCCAGACCCGGAACGCAACGGATGTGTTAACCGTAATGACGTACTGTGGCGGATAATTGACGCACCGTCCAATCGTACGGTTCCCCGCGCGCTGCAACCCCTTGCAACCGTTGCCGCGGGCCCGGCGGTGCCGCAGGCTGGAGCGAACCCCAGCCGCCTCGGAGAGACCGTCATGCCGCGCGACCCGCTGTCCGTACCCTCCGACCCGATCGCCGCCACCCCCACGGGCGACGACTTGGGCCGACTCACCACCGCGAGGGCGGTGCTGGACGAGGTGATGACACTGCGGATCGCGCTCGACGACGACCAGGTGGGAGAGGTGCGTACCCGGTTCAGGTACGACACCGTGCGGCCCTGCGAGGTGCTGCTCACCTTCCACCTGGGCCGTCCCGACGAGGCGGACTGGGTGTTCTCGCGTGAACTGCTCCGCGACGGGCTCGGCACGATCAGCGGGCAGGGCGACATCAAACTGTGGCCGGCCTACTGCCCGTGCCACGGCTCGACCCTGCACATCGCCCTCGACTCCCCGCACGGCAGCGCCATGCTGGAGGCATCACGCCCCCGGGTGCGCTCCTGGCTGGACCGCACCTACGCGCTGATCTCCGCCGAGGAGGAGCTGGGCGCCGGCCCGACCGACGCCGAGCTCGCCGCCCTGCTCGCCGGCTGAGCGCGGGCGACACCCGCCCCGAGCCGAAGGGCCCGCCGGTGCCGAAAGGGTGGGCCCCTCCTGCCCGTCGGCGGGCAAGGAGGGCGAGCGCGGGAGCGACGAAGGAGCGACGGAGCATGGGGGCACCTCCCAGCCGTCAGGCTGGGGGAGACCGTCGGCGCCGGGTCAAGAGGGCCCGGAGGCGAGTGGGCGAATCAAGGCAGCCGGACGGTGCCCGCGTGCAGGGCGGACCGCAGTTCGCGGACGGCCGGGGCCGAGGAGGTCGCCAGCAGGTCCAGCGGCTCGGCGGGCCCGGTGACGGTGACGGCCGCGGAGGCGTTCAGCCGGTACGGCCGGTGGTCGAGCAGCGCGCCCAGGTAGCGGCGCAGCCGGGACATCTCGGCCCGGACGGTGACCGTCCGGGCGGGGTCGCCGAAGAGCGCCTCGGCGAGCTGGGCGGCGCTCATCCCGGTGCGGCGGACGGCGAGCAGCAGCAGCACCTCGGCATGGCGCGGGGTCAGCACGTGCGACCAGCTGCCGGCCGCCCCGGCGACGTGCAGTTCGGGCCGGCCGGGCAGCCGCAGGTCGAGCCGGATGCGGGCGCCGGCGTTCTGCTCGGCGACCGCGCCGGGCGAGGCGCCGAGCGGGCGGACCAGCCAGCCGCCGCCGAGCGGTTCGACGGCGCACTCGCCCAGCGAGGGCAGCCACTCCACCGGCCGGCTGCCCCAGCCCTCGGCGGGCAGCCGCAGCCGCTGGACCGGCGGCACGCCGACCGCGGCGGCCGTCCACCCTGCGCCGTCCACGACCAGGGCCGGGCCGCTGACCCTGGCCAGCAGGCCGGTGGCGAGGGTGCGCAGCCGGTGCAGCGACTCCAGTTGGGCGGCGCGCAGTTCGGCCTCGGCGAGGCGGGCGGCGGTGGCGGTGAGCCGCATCAGGTGCGGCTGCACCTGGTGGGCCGGGCCGCTGAGGTCGAGGATGCCGAGCAGCCGCCCGGTGCGCGGGTCGTGGACGGGGGAGGCGACGCACGTCCAGGTGTGGTGACTGCGCAGGTAGTGCTCGGCGGAGTGGACGGCGGTGGGGCGCTCGATGCGCAGGGCCATGCCGATGCCGTTGGTGCCGACCTCGTCCTCCGTCCAGCGGGCGCCGGTCTCGAAGCCGATGCCGTCGGCGTTGCGGCGCAGGTGGCGGGCGCCGTCGAGCCAGAGCAGGTGGCCCTCGGGGTCGGTGATGGCGAGCAGGACGGGGGCGTCGTCGGAGGCGAGCAGGGTCGTCCTGAGCATGGGCAGCACGGTGTCCAGCTGCGACTGGTGGCGCCGGTGCTGGACCTCGGCGACGCCGATCCGGCGGACGTTGCGCCCGGCGTCCGGGTCGAGGCCGAGCCGGCGCAGCCGTTCCCAGGAGTCGGTGATCTCCGGTCTGGGGGCGGCGCCGCGGAGGTCCGGGCCGCCGCCGAGGGCGAGGTCGTAGGTGGCGGTGAGGGCGGCGGTGAGCGGCGTGCGGTGTGCACGGACAGCCCGGTGTGTGCTGTGCATTCCCGTCCCCCGCCCCGTCGTCGTGTCTCCCCGGTCCGCAGACAGGGTACGACCGCTCGATCTGGACATGCCGAGGGAGTCGGAATTCTCATTTTTCCCGTCGGGGATCGGCCATGATGGCCGGTTCGCACGGTGGAAGGACCGGGTGCGGGGGAGGGAAGGCGGCGCGCGTGCACACCTGGTGACGGTGTGTCAGGAGTTGTGCGCGCCCTGCGGCCGTCAGCGCCGGATCAGGCCCCGGTCGGTGGCTGCGGCCACCGCGGCGGTGCGCGAGTCCACCCCGAGCTTGGCATAGATGTGTACCAGGTGGGACTTCACGGTGGCCTGGCTGATGTGCAGTTCGCGGGCGACGTCCAGATTGGCCAGACCGCGGGCGACGAGTTCCAGCACCTGCACCTCGCGCAGGCTGAGCGCGGTCGCGGGGGTGCGCATCCGGTGCAGCAGCCGGTCGGCCACCGCGGGGGCGAGCGCGGTGCGGCCTGCGGCCGCGTCCCGGACGGCGGCGGCCAGCTCGGCCGGCGGGGCGTCCTTCAGCAGGTACCCGGTGGCGCCCGCCTCGATCGCGCCGAGCGTGTCCGCGTCGCTGTCGTAGGTGGTCACCACCAGCACCCGGGGTGCCCCGGGCCGCGCGGTGATCTCCGCGGTCGCCTGCGCGCCGTTCATGCCCGCACCGAACTGCAGGTCCATCAGCACCACGTCGACCCGCTCCTCGGCCGCCAGCCGGACGGCCTCCTCGGCGGTGGCGGCCTCGGCGGCGATCTCCAGGTCGGGCTCGGTCTCCAGGACGGCCCGCAGCCCGGCCCGGACCACCGGGTGGTCGTCGGCGAGCAGCAGCCGGATGCGCGCGGTCACGGGCGGTCCTCCACGGGTACGCGGCCGCCCGCGGCGGGCACGGCGGGCACGGCAGTGTCGGTGGGCACGGCGAGCTGGGCGGCGACCGCGGTGCCCCGACCGGCGGCCGACTCCACGGTCAGGGTGCCGCCGAGGGCGTGCATCCGGGCCCGCATCGCGGCCAGCCCGAAGCCGCCGGTGCCGCCGCCCGCGGTGCTCCCGCGGCCGGCGGGCACGGCGGCCGGGTCGAAACCGGCCCCGTCGTCGACCACGTCCAGCGCCACCTCCGACCCCATGTAGCTGAGGGTCACCTCGACCCGTCCGGCCCCGGCGTGCTGCGCCGCATTGGCCAGCGCCGACTGCGCCACCCGCACCAGCGCCGGCTCGTACGCGGCGGGCAGCGGCACGGCGTCCCCGGAGAGCGTGAAGTGCACCGGCAGCCCGTACCGGTCGGCGGCGGTCGCGCACAGCCGCTCCAGCGCACCCGCCAGCGGCAGGTCGTCCAGCACCGGCGGGGCCAGCGCGCGGACGAAGCGGCGCGCCTCGGCCAGGTTGTCCTGCGCCGCCTCCCGGGCCACCCGGACGTGCCGCCCGGCGGCCTCCGGATCGGCCGGCAGCGCCCGTTCGGCCGCCCGCAGCAGCAGTTGGATCGAGGACAGGCCCTGCGCCAGCGTGTCGTGGATCTCCCGGGCCAGCCGCTCGCGTTCGGCGAGCACACCCGCGGCGTGGTCGGCCGCGGCCAGGTCGGCGCGGGCCGCGGTCAGCTCGTCGATCAGCCTCCGCCGCTCCTCGCTCTCCCGGTACAGCGCCTGGTAGCCGAGCACGGTGGCGGTGGCGACGGCCCCGCCGAGCACCGGGCCGATGAACGCGGCCGGCTGCACGGCGCCCTGGTGCAGGGCGAACGCGCCGGCCGCCGCCAGCGCCGTGGCGAGCACCGCGGCCAGGGCGGGCCGGCGCGGCAGCAGGTGCAGTTCGACGAAGTACAGCGGGAAGGCCAGCCACAGCGCGTCCTTGGTGAGGACCAGCAGGACCAGCCACACGGCGCCCACCGCGGCCAGCCACAGCGCCGTCGCCCCCCGACGCCGGCCCACCGCGGGCGTCAGCGGCCCCGCCGCGTACACCGCGCCGAAGCCCACGGCGGCCAGCAGCACCCCGGGGGCGCCCGGACCGCCGCCGGCGAGCGCGCGGGCGGCGGCCAGCGCCAGCAGCCCGGCCACCAGCAGGTGCAGGCACCGGTTGACGACGCGCAGCACGGGGGTCAGGGCACGGGGGTTCATGGTGCCCCCACGGTACCCGGCAACACCCCGGCCGCCGATCGATCAAAAGGTTGATTCCGGTCACCACCCTTCGATTCCGGAGGATCGAACCCCGGCGCGATGTGAAGGCAAGGCGCGATCACCAGAGTGGAGGACATCTGCCGGCACACCGCGGAAGGAGCCCGCGCCGTCATGTTCGTCGCCTGGAGGGACCTCCGGTTCGCCAAGGGGCGGTTCGCCCTCATGGGGACGGTGGTCGTCCTGATCACCGTGCTGGTCGGGCTGTTGTCCGGCCTCACCGCGGGCCTCGCCCGGGGCAACACCTCCGCCGTCATCGGCCTGCCCGCCGACCACCTCGCCTTCGCCGCCCCCGCCGACGGCCGCAAGCCCTCCTTCGGCGACTCCGCCCTGCCCGAACAGGCCTGGCAGGAGTGGGCACGGACACCCGGCGTCACCGCCGCCGAACCGCTGGGCATCGCCCCCGCCAAGGCCGCCGCCGGCACCCGCACCGCCGCCGTCTCCGCCTTCGGCTCCCGGCCCGGCGCCGGGCTCGCCCCCGCGCCGGTGCAGGACGGCTCCGCGGTGCTCTCGGCCGCCGCGGCCGAGGAGCTCGGCGTCCGCCCCGGCGACACCGTCACCCTGACCCGGCGCACCCTCGCCGTCGCCGCGGTCGCCGGGGACGCCGCCTACAACCACACCCCCGTGATCTGGACGAGCCTCGCCGACTGGCAGCGGATCGCCCCCGGCACGGCCGGCGACACCCCGCACGCCACCGTCGTCGCCCTGCGCACCACCGCCGGCGCCGACCTCGCCGCCGCCGACGACCGGATCGGCACCCGCACCCTCGGCCGCGAGGACTCGCTCGCCGCGATCGGCGCCTACACCTCGGAGAACGGCTCGCTGCAGCTGATGCGCGGCTTCCTGTTCGCCATCTCGGCCCTGGTCATCGGCGCCTTCTTCACCGTCTGGACGATCCAGCGCACCGGCGACATCGCCGTTCTCAAGGCGCTCGGCGCCTCCACCCGCCGCCTCACCCTCGACGCCCTCGGCCAGGCCGCCGTCCTGCTGGTGCTCGGCACCGCCCTCGGCAGCGCCGTCGCCGCGGGCGCCGGAGCCCTGGTCGCCGGCACGGTGCCGTTCGTCCTCGACGCGCCGACGCTGCTGCTGCCCGCCCTGGTGATGATCGCCCTCGGCTCGGCCGGAGCCGCCCTCGCCGTCCGCCGCATCACCTCCGTCGACCCGCTGACCGCCCTCGGGAGCCTCCGATGAGCCTGCACCTCGCCGACGTCACCCTCACCTACCCCGACGGCGACGGCCGCCTCACCGCCCTCGACCGGGTCGGCCTCGACGTCCCCCGCGGCAGCCTCACCGCCGTGGTCGGCCCGTCCGGCTCCGGCAAGTCCAGCCTGCTCGCCGTCGCCGCCACCCTGATCGCCCCGGACAGCGGCCGGGTCCTCGTCGACGGCACCGACACCGCGGGCCTCGGCGCCGCCGAACGCACCGCGCTGCGCCGCGACCGGATCGGCATCGTCTTCCAGCAGCCCAACCTGCTGCCCTCGCTCACCGCCGCCGAACAGCTCCAGGTGATGGCCCACCTCGCCGGCCGGCCCGCCCGCGCGGCCCGCACCCGGGCCCTCGAACTCCTCGACGCGGTCGGCCTCGCCGACCTGGCCGGGCGCCGCCCGGGACGGCTCTCCGGCGGCCAGCGCCAGCGCGTCAACATCGCCCGCGCGCTGATGAACGAGCCGACGGTGCTCCTGGTGGACGAGCCCACCAGCGCCCTCGACCACGAACGCGGCGCCGCCGTGATCGGCCTCCTCGCCGCACTCACCCGTGAACGCTCCACCGCCACCGTGCTGGTCACCCACGACCGCACCCACCTCGCCGTCGCCGACCACGTCGCCGAAGTCACGGACGGCCGCCTCCGGCTGCTCGCCGAATCAGGCGCACCGCACTAGCCCGCAGCGCGTCGGCGGTCTTGCCGGGGGCCGGGGGCGGGTGCTGTCCTGGTCCGATGGTCGATGCCGTTGCCGGGGGCGGGCGTGGTCTGCCCGTAGCGATCGTGCAGGCCTGTCTGCGGGAGGGGCGCGGCGGCAGTCCGACCGCGGTGGTGGTCGGGGCGACCCCGCCCGACGACCAGTGCCGCACCGTCCCGGCCCGGACCGGGACCTCGCACGCCGTGTTCGTGTCGGTCGAGGGCGGCGGCCCGGGCGGCCCCGACGTGTCGTTGCGCTTCTTCACCGCCGCGGGGGAGCTGCCCGCGTGCGGCCACGGGACGCTGGCGGCGCTGGCCCTCCTGGCCGAGCACGCAGGGGGCGGGGAGTACCGGGCCACCGTCCGGACAGCGGGCGGTGTCTCCGCCGGCCGGGCCGCCCGGGCCGGCGGTGCGCTCACGGCCTCGTTCGACGTCGGGGCCGTCGAGGTGCGCGGGCCGGCGGCGGCCGGGGAGCACGACGCGGTCCTGGACGCGCTCGGCCTCGCCCCGGGCGGGCTCGCCGGCGGTGTCCGGGTCGCTTCGGCGGGGCGACCGCGGCTGCTCGTCCCCGTGCCCGCACGGTCCGTGCTCGCCGCCCTGGCCCCGGACGCCGACCGGCTCCGCGCCGCCTGCGACCACCTCGGACTGCTGGGCTGCTACGTCTACAGCGCGCCGACGGCCGGGGGCCGCCTGGCGGCCCGGATGTTCGCCCCGTCCATCGGCGTCCCCGAGGACATCGCCAACGCCAACAGCACCGCCTGCCTCGCCGCCCACCTGGCCCGTACCGGCCTCCCCGGTATCACCGTCGACATGGGCGACGCCCTCGGCGCCCCGGCCGCCGTCACGGCCGCGGTACGCGGGAACGTGCCCGGTTCGCCGGTCCGCGTCGGCGGTGCCGCAGCGGTGGCACGCACCGTCCGGCTGCGCTGACGGAGGCCCGGCCCGACCATCTTGTCTGTACAACTTTTCGACCGGTTCATGCGCAGTCCGCCCGCCGGACGGCCCGCGGACACCGGGGCGCCCCAGGCTGGCCGCATGAGAGTCATCGTCGTAGGAGCCGGGGTGCTCGGCACCATGCACGCCTGGCAGGCCGTCGAGCGCGGCCACGAGGTCGTCCACCTGGAGCGCGAGGCGGAGGCCCGCGGCGCGTCCGTCCGCAACTTCGGCCTGGTCTGGGTCGGCGGCCGCGCCTCGGGGGAGGAGCTCGCTGCCGCCCAGCGCGCCCGCGACCTGTGGCAGCGGATCGGCGAGCGCGTCCCCGGCCTGCACTTCCGGGCCAACGGCTCGCTCACCGTGCTCCGCACCGAGGCCGAACTCGCGGTCGCCGAAGAGGTGGTGAAGCGCGAGGACGCCGCCGACCGCGGCTACCGCCTGCTGGACGCGGCCGAGACCCGCGCCGTCAACCCCGCCCTGCGCGGCGACCACCTCGGCGCCCTGCACTGCACCCGCGACGCCGCCGTCGAACCCCGCACCGCCCAGCCCGCGCTGCGCGCCGCCCTGCAGGCGAGCGGCCGGTACACCTTCCTGCCCGGCCGCGAGGTCCGCGACCTGGTCGGCACCGCCGGCGTCCGGGACGACCACGGCGAGGTGCACCACGGCGACCTCGTACTGCTCTGCACCGGCGCCTGGACGGGCGGCCTCGTCCGCGAACTCGCCCCCGAACTCCCCGTCCGCCGGGTCCGCCTGCAGATGATGCAGACCGATCCGCTCGGCGAGCCGCTCACCACCTCCGTCGCCGACGGCGACAGCTTCCGCTACTACCCGGCCTACGCCGGCACCGCCCTCGACGCCCTGCAGGCCGTGCAGCCGCAGGGCCCGGTCGCCGCCGAGCACCGCATGCAGCTGCTGATGGTCCAGCGCACCGACGGCGGCCTGACCGTCGGCGACACCCACGAGTACGAGCAGCCGTTCGGCTTCGACACCGTCGAGGAGCCATACGAGCACCTCGCCGCCGTCGCCGGGCAGCTCCTCGGCCGGCCGCTGCCCCGCATCCGCCGCCGCTGGGCCGGCGTGTACGCCCAGTGCCTCGACGCCGGCCGGGTCGTCCACCGCGAGCGGCCGAACGACGCCGTCTGGCTGGTCACCGGGCCCGGCGGCCGCGGCATGACCTGCTCCCCGGCGATCGCCGAGACCACCGCCGACCTCGCCGACCTGTGAGGAACACCCGTATGAGCACCGACATCCGCCTCGTCGTCCTCGACATGGCCGGCACCACCGTCGCCGACGGCGGCCTGGTCGAGCAGGCCTTCCGCGCCGCCGCGGCCGACCTCGGCGTCGCCGGCGGCAGTGCCGAGCACGCCCGCATGCTCGACCACGTCCGCGCCACCATGGGCGAGTCCAAGATCTCCGTCTTCCGGCACCTCTTCGGCGACGAGGACCGCGCGCAGCGGGCCAACCGCTCCTTCGAGGCCGCCTACCACGACCTCGTCGACGCCGGGCACTGCACCCCGCTGCCCGGCGCCGCCGAGGCGATCGAACGGCTGCGCACGGACGGCCGCAGGGTGGTCCTCACCACCGGCTTCTCCCGTGCCACCCAGGACCGCATCCTGAAGGCGCTCGGCTGGCAGGACCTCGCCGACCTCACCCTCTGCCCCGCCGACGCCGGCCGCGGCCGCCCCTACCCGGACATGGTGCTCACCGCGCTGCTGCGCACCGGCACCGAGTCCGTCCGGCAGATCGCCGTCGCCGGCGACACCGGCTACGACATGCTCACCGGCACCCGGGCCGGTGCCGCGGTCGTCGCCGGCGTCCTCACCGGCGCCCACGACGAGCCGCGGCTGCGTGCCGACGGGGCGACCCACGTCCTCCCCTCGGTCGCCGGGCTGCCGGATCTGCTGGCCGGCTGACGGACTCGCAAGTGCGTCAGGCGGACTTCAGCCGGGCGACCTCGCGGGCCCGCTGGTCGAGGTGGGCGACCGTCCGGTTGCCCAGGTGCGGGCGGATGCCGCTGCGCAGCGCACCGAAGTGCTCGTCGCCGCGGACGCTGCTGATCCCCGCGTAGTCGTCCAGGAAGGACGACCAGGTCGCGGCCGCCGCCTCGACGTGGCCGTACTCCATCTGACGGCGGGCCAGCAGGCCGAGCCCGTGCACCCGGCCCTGTCGCTCCGTCGTCGGCCGGACCCGGTTGGAGGTCTGCAGCGCGGCGATCGAGCCCGACAGGTCGCCGAGTTCGTACAGCACGTGCGAGACGTGGAACTGGTACGCCGCCAGGTCGTAGCCGCCGACCGCCTCGTTCTGCCCGTCCGCCCGGGACAGTGCCGTCTCGGTCTCGGAGAGCCGGGCGAAGGCCTGCCGCCGGTCCTTCACCATCGCCGCGCCGTGCGCCTGCTGGCCGCGCAGGAACGCGGTGAGGCGGGGGCCGGCGGCGGGCGCGGCCTGGGCGGCGGAGTCCGCGTACTCCAGCGCCCGCGGGCCGTGCCCGAGGCTGGACGCCTGCAGCGACATGCCGCGCAGGGTGCGGCAGTAGGTCGCGTGGTCGCCGGCCTGGTCGGCCAGCCGCAGCGCCTGGACGTAGTACGACTGGCCGAGGCCCTGGGCGAGTTCGTAGACCGCGGACCAGCCGGCCAGGTAGGTCAGGTCGGCGGCCGCGGCGAGCATCCCGCTCTTCGCCCGCTCGGTGCCGGACGCCTGCAGCCAGGGGCCGACGCTGTTCACCAGGAAACTCGCCATCATCGGGCGGGCGTGCGCCGCACCCAGTTCGTCCAGTTTCCATTCCATTCCATTCCATTCCATTCCATTCCATTCCATTCCATTCCATTCCATTCCATTCCATTCCATTCCATTCCATTCCATTCCATTCCATTCCATTCCATTCCATTCCATTCCATTCCATTCCATTCCATTCCATCGCCGCGCCGTGCGCCTGCTGGCCGCGCAGGAACGCGGTGAGGCGGGGGCCGGCGGCGGGCGCGGCCTGGGCGGCGGAGTCCGCGTACTCCAGCGCCCGCGGGCCGTGCCCGAGGCTGGACGCCTGCAGCGACATGCCGCGCAGGGTGCGGCAGTAGGTCGCGTGGTCGCCGGCCTGGTCGGCCAGCCGCAGCGCCTGGACGTAGTACGACTGGCCGAGGCCCTGGGCGAGTTCGTAGACCGCGGACCAGCCGGCCAGGTAGGTCAGGTCGGCGGCCGCGGCGAGCATCCCGCTCTTCGCCCGCTCGGTGCCGGACGCCTGCAGCCAGGGGCCGACGCTGTTCACCAGGAAACTCGCCATCATCGGGCGGGCGTGCGCCGCACCCAGTTCGTCCAGGATGCCGGCCAGCCGGTCGGTCATCGTCCGGACGGTGGTCACCTCGCCGTCGCCGATCCGCACGGTGCGGCCGGCCGTGACCCGGTCGATCCGCCCGGCGGCCTCCCCGAAACCGGGCACGGCCAGCGCGGCCGAGTACAGCCCGGCGGTGAGGATGCTCCGACGGGACGGGTCCATGTCGGCCCGGCCGAGCGCGACCAGCCCGGTCACCGGGTCCGTCCCGTCCCGGTCGCCCAGCCCGGTCTCCTCCGCCGCCACCGGCCGGCCGAGCCGCCGGGCGAACGCCTCCCGCACCACCCCGGCCACTTCGGGGCGCGGCCGCGAGCCGGCCAGCCAGTGCGACACGGTGGTCTTGTCGTAGGTCAGCCGCAGGCCGCCCTCCGCACCCGTGCGGCGGACGGCTCTGGCGAGCTGGTCGTTGCCCCAGTCCGCCTCGCGCATCAGCGCGGCAAGGGCGGCGTTCGGTGTGCGCGTGCGTCGTCCCATAGTCGGCCCCCGACTGTGTTCAACCGGTTCAACCCTGACCACAGCATGGACCGTTCTCTACTGCCGCGTAAACGCGTTGACTGAACGTGAGCCGTTGGAGGGACTGGTTCCTGCGGCTCTCGGCGGCCTGCCCCGGTTTCCCCCCCACCGGCGGCGGGCCGCATTCCGCCCGCCGTCCCGGGAGAGCAGGAGCGCGCCGATGACGACCGCCGCGAAAGCCGCGACCGCCGTGACCGGCCACGCGCCGCCCGCCGCCGCCGAACTCCCGTGCGAGGAGCGCTCGGCGCAGCTCGCCCGGGGGCTCGTCCGGGCCCGCCTCGCCCACCTCGGCCTCGCCGACCTGGTCGAGGACGCCGAGCTGCTGGTCTCCGAACTCGTCGGCAACAGCGTCCGGCACTGCGGCGGCCCCCGGATCACGGTGGCCGTCCGCCGCCGCTTCGACGGCCGGGTACGGCTGAGCGTCGAGGACGCCTGCCGCACCCCGCCCACCCTGCTGACCGCCGCCGAGGACGACGAGTGCCACCGCGGCCTCGCCCTGGTCGACACCCTCGCCGACCGCTGGGGCGCCGCCCCCACCCCGTACGGCAAGGTCACCTGGGCCGACCTGCGCGACTGTTGACCGGTGCCGCGCGCCGTTGCGGCGCGAACTGTCGGACAGGCCCTAGCCTGCAGGAACAGGTCGGGTCCGGTCGCGGCAGAGGAGAACGCCGGTGTCGTTGCATACCCGCTGGGTGATCGTCTGCCTCGTCCTGCTGGCGGCCGCGTGCGCGACCGCGCCGCAGACCCGGGCCGGGCAGTCCTCCGCCGCCCGGGCCGTGCCGTCCGGGGGCTCCACCGCCGCGAGCCCCACACAGCCGCCCTCGGCCGGTGACGCGCAGAACGGCAGGCCCGAGCCCAAGCCCTCGTGGCGCACCGAGCCGGGGCCGGGCGCCGAGCCCGCCGACGACGCGCAGCTCGCCGGGCAGCGGATCATCTGGTCCTACCCCGGCCCGACCGTGCCCGAGCCGCTGCTCGCGGCCGTCCGGGCCGGCCGCGCCGCCGGGGTGATCTTCTTCAAGGAGAACATCCCCGACACCGCCACCCTCCGGGCGGCCGTCGACCAGCTGCGCGAGGCCCGGCGGCAGAGCCCCGTCCGGGCGCCACTGCTGCTGATGACCGATCAGGAGGGCGGCAAGGTGCGGCGGCTCCCCGGAGCACCCGAACTGTCGGCCCGCCAGGTCGGCGAGTCGCCCGACGCGGTCGCCACCGCGGCCCGCACCGGCACCGAGGCCGGGGACAACATCGCCGCGGCCGGCCTGAACACCAACCTCGCCCCCGTGCTCGACGTGTACGAGACCCCCGGCAACTTCATCGACACCAAGCAGCGCTCCTACGGCCAGGACCCGGCCGTCGTCGCCGACCTCGCCACGGCCTTCGCCGTCGCCCAGCGGCAGCGCGGCGTGCTGGCCACCGCCAAGCACTTCCCCGGCCTCGGCACCGCCCCGGCCGGCAGCAACACCGACACCGGGCCGGTGACCCTGCCGGTGCCGCTGGAGCGGCTGCGCGCGGTCGACGAGGCACCGTACCGGGCGGCCCTCGCGGTCGGCGTGCCGCTGGTGATGCTCTCCTGGGCGGTCTACCCGGCCCTGGACGCCGAGCGCCCCGCCGGGATGTCGCCCGCGGTGGTGGGCGGGGAACTCCGCGACCGCCTCGGTTTCCGCGGAGTGACCGTGACCGACGCACTGGAGGCCGGCGCACTCGACGCCTTCGGCGGCACCGGGGAGCGGGCGGTGGCGGCCGCCGCAGCGGGCATGGACCTGCTGCTGTGCTCGGCCCGGGACACCGCACAGGGCGAGCAGGCGGCCGCCGCACTCGCCCGCGCCCTGGCCGACGGCACCCTGGACCGCACCGGCTTCACCGCAGCCACGGCCCGCATCAACGCCCTGCGGGGGACGCTCGGCTGAACCAGGTGCCCCCAGCGCCCCTTGTGGTGCACCCATGGCCTTTGAAGACCCGGGTGGGTGGGGTCAGAGCCAGCCCTTCTGGGCGGCTTTGATGCCGGCTTCGAAGCGGCTGGTGGCGTTGAGGCGTTCCATGATGGAGGCCATGTGGCGGCCGACGGTTCGCGAGGAGATGCCGAGCCGCTGGCCCGCGGTGTCGTCGGTGAGTCCGGAACCGAGCAGGCGCAGGAGGTGGCGTTCGGTGGGGGTGAGACCGCTGGCGGGGTCCGTGGGGTTGGTGGCTCCGAGGGGGACGGCGGTGTTCCAGGCCTGTTCGAACAGGTCGAGCAGGGCGTGGAGGATGCCGGGTTCGGTGATGTGGAGGGCGCCCTTGCGGTTGTCGGCGGGGTCGATGGGGACGAGGGCCTGGCTGCGGTCGGTGATGATCAGACGCTGGGGGACGGCGGGGGCGGTGCGTACCTCGCTTCCCCGGCCCAGGAGCCAGTGCGCGTAGGCGGTGACGTGGGGCTGGTGGCGGGTGGCGTCCTGGTAGAGGGTGCGCATGGTGACGCCGCGTGCGAGGACCTCGGCGTCGGCGCGGCGGGAGGCGTCGAGGTCCTCGGTGCGCTGGTTGCCGGGCTGGCTGCTGAGGACTTCGGTGGTGGTGGCGCGGCCCATCTGTTCGAGGCGGGCGTGGATGGCGTCCATGCCCAGGAGGCGTTCGCCGTGTCCGGCGCGGTGCTCGGCGCGTTCGGCCACCATGCGGCTGACGGCGGCGCGGGAGGCGGCGAGAGCGGCCTGGCGGGCGGCGAGGTCGGCTTCCTGGCGGGCGACCATGTCGGCGAGGCCGATCGCGGGGTCGATGGCGCGCATCTGCCCCGGGTGGTCGGCCGAGGCGCGTACGAGCATGAGCTCGCCGAGTTCGTCGAGGCAGCCGTGGACCTGGACGGCCGTCAGCGTGCAGCGGGCGGCCAACTCGTCCACGCCGTCGGCAGGGTGGTCGAGCATGGTCTGGTAGACCGCGGTGGCAGCGGCCGACAGGCCCAGTGCCTCCAACATGAGATCCCCCCGGATCGATGGTTCGGGCGCCGCGGTGGCGGCAGAACGGCATCCTCGCAGCCCGGACGGCGCCCTTTCAAGATCAATTGGCGGCCTTTCGCCGCAGGTCAGGGGATATGTCGGCGGATTCCGTCCTGTGCCGCATCGCCCCCGATCGACTGCCGTGCCGACGCGGGATCCGGGCGGGTCGACCTGGGGACAGGACTGACGTGGACATGACTGCATGTCCGGAGTCGGACTGGCCGATTGGCGACACCCCGAAACCCTTCCGGCCGCTTCCGCGAGCGGCGAAGCTATTGATCGCCGCCAGGAAGACAGACCGGGCGGCACCCGGACGAGGCGTCAACCGCGGGACACCTCAACGGACTTCCGTACCCCACTTCGAAACACCGAGGACTCCATCATGATGCGCACCCGTCTCGCCCAGGCCGCCGCGGTCGCCGCCGTCGCCCTGACCGCTCTCGTCATCGCCCCCACCGCCGCTGTCGGCGCCGCCACCGCCACTGCCGCCGCGCAGACCGGCGTGCGGACCTCCGACAGCCTCGGCTGGGGCGGCTGATCCCCACCCCCATGGACATCGTCTACGCCAGCCTGCGTCGCAGGTGCTCCGGGCCGGTTCCGCCCGGTGAGGCGGCGGAGGTCCTCGCCGCACTGTGGGCGCACGCCCGGCCCGACGACGGCCTCCAGCACGTCTCCGCCCGCAGCGAGGACGACCGCATCGACCTCCTGCTCTACCTCCTCACCCGCACCCCCGACCCCGTCGGCGCGGAGCCCGGCCCGGACCGCGCCCACGCCCTGATCAGCCGGAGCCGGCAAGCCTCACCCCTGTTGCACCGGCGGTACCTGCCGCCGGCACCCGCTCCGGCGACCGGCCGGCCCGCCCTGCCCTGAACCGGCAGGCCACCGGCATCCGCCCTCCCGGGCCCACCCCGGCGCACCCGTAGCCGTGACCGCTGTTCCTGCAGGACAGCCGTCCCCCGCCCCTGCCGGGATCCGGCAGGCGACCACGGGCCGCCCCACCTCTTTCAGAACGTCACCAGCACCGTCTCGCGCCCCGCGATGCCGCCGCGACCCGCACAGCCCCGACGGGCGCTGCTGGCCGGCCGTCGCGCCGTGCGGTGCACCGGGCGTCCGGCCCCGTCCGGCTCGGCGCCACCCGGCCCTGCGTGATCACAGCGCGCCGGCCCCGCACCCCAGCGTGCGCACCCCCCCTCTTCTTCCACGACACATCAGGAGTCCTTCCATGTCCGTGCGTTCCCGCCGCATCGCCGCCAAGTCCTCGGCCACCCTGTTCGCGTCCGTCGCGATGCTGGGCGGACTGCTGACGCCGACCGCCCACGCCGACACGAACACCATCGTGAGCATCGCGAACGCCAACCTGGGCAAGAAGGCGTGCTCGACCAACAGCGCCGGAGGGACCGGCTACTACTCCAGCTGCACCGGCGCCAACGGCAAGCCGGAGGCGTGGTGCGCGGACTTCGCCAAGTGGGTGTGGGCCAGGTCGGGCTACAACGTCTCCGGGCTGACCGCCGGCGCGGGCAGCTTCGGCCGGTACGGGTCGGGGCTGCACTCCACCCCGCAGGTCGGCGACGCCCTGCTCTTCGACTACAACAGCCGCGACGGCTACGCCAACCACGTCGCCATCGTGACGGCGGTCGGCAAGGGGACCGTCACCACCGTGGGCGGCAACGAGGGCGGGGTCGCGGGCAACTGGTCGGCGACCTCCTCCGTCCGCCAGTCCACCCACAGCTCCGAAGTCGGCTCCTACTGGGGCGGCCAGCAGATCAGCGGCTACGTCTCCCCGCAGGGCGGCAGCAGCACCCCGCCGGCCTCCTCCCCGCCGCCGGCCGCGGCTCCCTCCCTCGGCGACACGGGCTCGGTGGTGGCCGAGGACGGCACGCAGTACACCTTCACCCGTGACGCCGCCAACGGCCACCTGCAGGTCACCTACCTGCCCAAGGGCGGCCAGTGGGCCACCTCCGACCTCACCAACCAGGTCGGCACCCCCGCCTCCGCCGGCGGCGCACCGGCGACGTTCATCCAGCAGAACGGCACCATCGGTGTCACCACGGCCGACGCGGCCGACGGCCACCTGCAGATCACCTACCTGCCCAAGGGCGGCCAGTGGGCCACCTCCGACCTCACCGAGCAGGTCGGCACCCCGGTCACCGGAGGCGGCGTCAGCAACACGGTCGCTCCCGACGGCACCCTGTACATCTTCAGCCGCGGCTCCATCGACGGCGGTCACCTCAGCGCCACCTACCTCAACAGCGCCGGGGCCTGGGCCACCGCCGACATGACCGACTACGTCGGCACGCCCGTCTCCGCCGGTGGCGCGCCCTCGGCGTTCGTGCAGAAGGACGGCACGGTCGGTGTGGTGACGGCGAACGCTGCGAACGGTCACGTCTTCATGACCTACCTGCCCAGCGGCGGGCAGTGGATGGGTGACGACATGACCACCCTGGCCGGTACCCCCGTGAGTGACGGCAACATCAGCAACGTCAACGCTCCCGACGGCACGCACTACATCTTCAGCCGGGGCTCGACCAACGGCGGTCACCTCAGCGCCACCTACGCCGCTCCCGGCTGGGCCACCGTCGACATGACCAGCTACGTCGGCACCCCCGCCTCCGCCGGTGGTGCGCCCTCCGCGTTCGTGCAGAAGGACGGCACCTTCGGCGTGGTGACGGCGAACGCGGCGAACGGTCACGTCTACATGACCTACCTGCCCAGCGGCGGGCAGTGGATGGGTGACGACATGACCACCCTGGCCGGCACCCCCGTCACCGGCGGCAGCATCAACAACGCCGTTGCCCCCGACGGCACCCACTACATCTTCACCGTCGGCTCGATGAACGGCGGGCACCTCAACGCCACCTACGCCGCCCCCGGCTGGGCCACCACCGACATGACCAGCTACGTCGGCACCCCCGCCGCCGGCTGACACACCGGTCCCATCAGGTCGCTCCCCGCCCCCGTCCGCCCGGGCGGGGAGCAGCCGGCGGCCCCGAGCTGCCGCCCTGCCAACCGCCGGCCGGGAACCTTCCCCGGCCGGCGCCTCCCACCGCCACCGCCGCCACGCCACCCCAACGGAGCAGACCGTGACCACCCGCCGCCGCCGGATTCCCGCCCTCGCCCTGGTCGCAACCGGCCTCATCGCCTGCGTCACACCCGTTCTCGCCACCGGCGAGGCCTCGGCCGCCTCGGTGGCCACCTGGGACAAGGTCGCCGACTGCGAGAGCAGCGGCAACTGGGCCATCAACACCGGCAACGGGTACTACGGCGGCCTGCAGTTCTCGCGGAGCACCTGGCTCAGCTACGGCGGCGGCCAGTACGCCGCGTACCCGCACCAGGCGACCAAGCAGCAGCAGATCCTCATCGGGGAGAAGGTCCTCGCCGGTCAGGGGCAGGGCGCGTGGCCGACGTGCGGCCCCAAGGCCGGCCTCGGCTCCGACCACACCGACCCCTACCCGTCGACCACCCCGCCGCCGGCCGCCGCTCCGGCTCCCTCCCTCGGCGACACGGGCTCGGTGGTGGCCGAGGACGGCACGCAGTACACCTTCACCCGTGACGCCGCCAACGGCCACCTGCAGGTCACCTACCTGCCCAAGGGCGGCAACTGGGCGACCGCCGACCTCACCAACCAGGTCGGCACTCCGGCCTCCGCCGGCGGCGCACCGGCGACGTTCATCCAGCAGAACGGCACCATCGGCGTCACCACGGCCGACGCCGCGAACGGCCACCTGCGGATCACCTACCTGCCCAAGGGCGGCAACTGGGCGACGGTCGACCTCAACGGGCAGATCGGCACCCCCGTCACCGGAGGCGGCGTCAGCAACACGGTCGCCCCCGACGGCACCCTGTACATCTTCAGCCGGGGCTCCGCGGACGGCGGCCACCTCAGCGCGACCTACCTCAACAGCGCCGGCACGTGGGCGACGGCCGACATGACCGCCACGGTGGGCACGCCCGTCTCCGCCGGTGGCGCGCCCTCGGCGTTCGTGCAGAAGGACGGCACGGTCGGTGTGGTGACGGCGAATGCGGCCAACGGTCACGTCTTCATGACCTACCTGCCGAACGGTGGGCAGTGGATGGGTGACGACATGACCACCCTGGCCGGCACCCCGGTCAGTGACGGCAACATCAGCAACGTGAACGCCGCCGACGGCACGCACTACATCTTCAGCCGGGGCTCGATGAACGGCGGTCACCTCAGCGCCACCTACGCGGCCCCCGGCTGGGCCACCGTCGACATGACCAGCTACGTCGGCACCCCCGCCTCGGCCGGCGGCGCGCCCTCCGCGTTCCTGCAGAAGGACGGCACCGTCGGTGTCGTCACGGCGAATGCGGCCAACGGTCACGTCTACATGACCTACCTGCCCAGCGGCGGGCAGTGGACGGGTGCCGACATGACGACCCTGGCCGGCACGCCCGTCACCGGCGGCAGCATCAGCAACGCCATCGCCCCCGACGGCATGCACTACATCTTCACCGTCGGCTCCACCAACGGCGGCCACCTCAGCGCCACCTACGCCGGCACCAGCTGGGCCACCACCGACATGACCAGCTACGTCGGCACCCCCGCCGCCGGCTGACACGCGGACAAGGGGCGGTGCGCACCACCGGGTGCGCACCGCCCCTTCGTCGTCCACGGGTTCCCGGGCCGCCCCGCGGGCGGAACGTCAGTGCAGGGTGCCGGCGTAGCGGTGGAGGAGGCGGGTGCCGGTGCCGGCGGTGACCACGACGTCGTAGCGGCCCTGGTCGAGGGGCCAGTCGACGGTGGTCTCCGTACCGGGGGCGACCCAGACCGTCCGGGCGGTGCCGGCGAAGTCGTTCGGGGTCAACATGAACGAGCACTCGGTGGGGCCGCCGTTGGCGAGCCGCAGGGTGATGCCGGTGGTGCCGGCGGTGGCGGTCACCGAGGGCACGGCGACGTCGTCCTGCGGGGCGCGGACGACGGCGCCGGCGAAGCGGCGGACGAAGCCGTCCGGGCCGTGCACGGTGAAGTCGTAGCGCCCGTCGGTGGCCGCGGCGTCCCAGGTGTACGTCCGGCTCCCGCCCGCGGGCACGGTGAACGGCGTGCCGGCGAAGGGCAGCAGGATGTTCGGGTAGACGGTGTACGGGAAGCCCGTTGCACCGGAGTTGGCCATCGTGCAGGTGACGGCGCCGGTGGTGCGGTCGACCGCGGCGTCCGCCCACGGCCGGTAGGGGAGCCGCCGGTGCGGGCGGCTGCCCGGCTCCTGGACGGGCATCGCCTGGGCGCCGGTCGCGGGCAGTCTGACCGCGGGCAGTTCGGCGCCGGCGTCGGCCTTGGCCATCAGGGCGACGGTGTCGGGCAGCGAGGGGAGGCTGAAGTCCGGTGCGGTGAAGTCGAGGCAGCTGGTGAGGTCGCCGCAGACGGCCCGCCGCCAGGGGGAGATGTTGGGCTCCTGGACGCCCGTCACCAGCTCCAGGAAGCGCAGCACCGAGGTGTGGTCGAAGACCTGCGAGTTCACCCAGCCGCCGCGCGACCACGGCGAGACCACCCACAGCGGCACCCGGTTGCCGAGGCCGATCGCCCGGCCCTGGGTGTACTCCTCGGGCGTGCCGGGCTCCGGGGTGGGCGGGACGACGTGGTCGAAGTAGCCGTCGTTCTCGTCGTACATCACCAGGAAGACGGTGTGCTGCCAGACCGCCGGGTTGGACATCAGCGACTGCAGCGCCGTGTTGACCCAGTGCGCGCCGTAGTCCGGGCTGGCGCTGGGGTGTTCGCAGAACAGGTAGGGCGCCACCAGCCAGGAGACGGTCGGCAGGGTGCCGTCCTTGCAGTGCCGGTCGAAGGCGGCCTGGTCCCACTTGGTCATCGCGTTGACGTACCGCGGGTCGGTGGCGGGGAAGTTGTGGAACTGCTTGAAGTAGGAGAGCGCGTTGTCGTCGTAGTCGCCGGTGCGGTCGTCCTTGCTGGGGTTGTGGTAGACCCGCCAGCTCACCCCGGCGGTCTGCAGCCGCTCGGCGTAGGTCGTCCAGTCGGCCACCGGGTTGTCGGTGACCGGGGTGTTGTCGATCCACGGGCCGGTGGTGCCGTCGCGGCCGGGGCCGGCGGTGCCCGTCCACAGGTAGAGGCGGTTGGGGTCGGTCGGGCCGGCCATCGAGCAGAAGTAGGCGTCGCAGAGCGTGAACTCGTCGGCCAGCGCGTACTGGTAGGGGATGTCCTCGCGGGTGAAGTAGCCCATGGCGCGCTCGCCCTTGGCGGCGATCCACTTGTTCATCGCGCCGTTGTTGATCGCCTGGTGGCCGGTGGCCCAGTCGTGCGGGAGGCCGCCGGCGTTCTGCGCGTTGTACCTGGTGGTGTCCATCCGGTACGGCAGCATGGCGCCGCCGTCGCTGCGGCCCGCGTCGGGCTGGCGGAACACGTCGGTGCCGTCCGGGAATTGCAGCGCCTGCCGGTCGCCGAAGCCGCGGACGCCGTTCAGGGTGCCGAAGTAGTGGTCGAAGGAGCGGTTCTCCTGCATGAGGATCACCACGTGCTTCACATCGGCGATCGAACCGGCCGCACCGGCCGCCCGGGCGGCGGACGCGGGCAGGCCGACGGCGGCGGCCGCGCCGGTGGCCGCCGTCGCAGCGACGAAGCTGCGGCGGCTGAGCTGGGGGGTCATGGCACGGCCTCTCAGAGGGTGAAGGTGGCGACGGCGGCGGCGGTGTCGCTCGGCCAGCCGTTGGCGGCGGCGTTCGGCTCGGCCAGCGGCCAGCCGGTGGCGAGGGTGTGCGCCTCGACGAGGGTCAGCGCGCCCGCGAAGAGGACCTGGTCGATCCGGTCCTGCGGCTCCGGCTTGCTGCCGCGCACCCGCCGGGTCGGCGACCAGGTGTTCCCGGGGAAGGCCACCGGGTCGGGGTGCGCGCTGCGGTAGGCGTCGGTCAGGCCGGCGTCCTGCAGGGCCACCGTGACCGGCCAGGCGAGGGCCGGGCGGCCGCCCTGGCCCGTCCAGTCCAGGTGCGAGGGCGAGGCGAGGTCGGCGGCCAGCACCACCCGCTGTCCGGCGGCGATGTCGGCCTTCACCGCGGCGGCCAGTGCGGCCGCCTGCTTGCCGCGGGTGGAGGCGGCCTCGGCGGCCTGCACCTGGGCGGCGCTCTGCCCGTCCTGGATCGCGTACGGGCCGTAGCCGCCCTCGTCCAGGTGCGCCGACCAGAAGCGCACGGTGCGGCCGCCCGGCAGCTGCACGGTGGCGCCGGCGGCGGGCAGCGAGGCGGTCGGTGCGGTGACCGCGGTGAGCGGCCAGCGGCTGAGGATGCCGACGCTGCCGGAGCTCTGGTGGGCGTACCAGCCGAGTGCGGTCGCCAGGGTCTGCGCGGCCGTCCCCTCGGTCTCCTGGAGCGCGAGGACGTCCAGGCCCTGGGTGAGCACGACGCGCAGCTGCTTCTCCACCGCGTCGGTGAACGCGGCACCGGCCTTGGCCAGGTTCCAGGTCGCGGTCTTCAGGGTGAGCGGGCCGGCCGGGTCGCGGACCGGGACCTGTACGGTCACCGTGTCGGTGGCACCGGACGGGTCCTTGATGCCGACGGCCACCACCGCCGGGTGCGCCTGTGCGGCCGGCGCGGTGCCGCCGACGGTGCCGTCGGCAGCGACCGACAGCCAGGCGTCACCGGACACCTTGCGGTACGCGGCGGTGCCGGTGCCCTTCATCCACAGTCCGGCCGTCCGCACCGAGACGGCGGCCCCCGGCGCCGCTTGAGCTGCCGTCAGGGCGTCCACCGCGGCGTGCGGCCGGGGCGCCGCCGGCCTGGGGCGGAAGCTGAACGGTGCGGTCTGCGCGAGGATGCCGTAGCCGTCCTTCGCCAGCAGGTACGCGGTGTACGGGCCGCCGGTCAGCGCCGAGGTGTCCAGCTGGACGTCCCCGGAGCCGCCCGGCGTGTACTTCCACAGCAGCGAGGACCCGCTGCCGGGCAGCCGGGTGCCGTCGTAGATCCCCACCCAGTTCTTCGGGTCGGGGGAGCCGGTCGTCCAGTGGAAGGTGATCCGGTCGCCCTCGGTCGGGTCCGCCGGTGTCGCAATGACGAGCGTCGAGCCTGCCGCCACGGAAGTCCTGTCCGCCGCACCGCCGTTGGTGCGGCTGGTTCGAGTTGGCTGAACAACTCGCACCATTGACCCGGCCCCCGGCGGCGTGCGCGTGAACACGACATGACGCCCCGTCGGAAGAACCGCGAACCCTGGCGGCAGGCGGTGCTCAGTGGCCGCCGCGGAGGTTGATGACGACGACGCCGGCGATCACCAGGGCGATGCCCAGCCACTGGAGGCGGCCCAGGGGTTCGGCGAAGAAGGTCGCGCCGATCGCGGCCACCGCGGCGGTGCCGGCGCCGGACCAGACCGCGTAGGCCACCGACACCGGGATGTGTTTCAGGGCGCGGCCGAGCAGCAGGAAGGAGAGCGCATAACCGATCGCCACGCCCACGCTGGGCCACAACCTGCTGAACCCGTCGGTGAGTTTGAGCAGGCTGGTGGCGCAGACCTCGCTGGCGATGGCCAGTGCGAGCAGCAGGTACGGCATCAGGCCCGCCGGCCGGCGGCGAGGCTGCCCAGCAGGTCCAGGTCGGCGTGCTCCAGGCTGTCGAGCAGGGTGATCCGGCCGTCCGCGGCGATCGGCACGGTGGAGGGGACGGCCAGCACCGCGCAGCCGGCGGCCACCGCCGAGGCCACTCCGGCCGGGCTGTCCTCGACGGCCACGCAGGCCGCCGGGTCGAGGCCCAGACGGTCGGCCGCGGCCAGGTACGGGTCGGGCTCGGGCTTGGTGCGTTCGGTGTCCTCGGCGGCCAGTGTGGTGGTGAACCAGCGGTCGCCGATCGCGCCGAGCACCAGGTCGACGACCCGCCGCGGCGAGGCGGAGACCAGGGCGGTCGGGACGGCGGCGGTCCGCAGCGCGGCGAGCAGGTCGAGGGCGCCCGGCCGGGGGACGACCTCGGCGGCGACCTTGCCGGCGAAGACGCCGTTCAGCCGCTCGACGAGCTCGGCCTCGGCGCGGTCGGTGCCGCTCGCCCGGTGCAGGTGGGCGGCGGTGTGCTCGGCGGCCCGGCCGAGCACGTGCGGGAGGTCGGCGTCGTCGAGGGAGAGGCCGAGCTCGGCCGCGGTCTCGGCGGCGGCCTGCCACCAGAGGGGCTCGGTGTCGACGAGTGTGCCGTCCATGTCGAACAGGACGGCGGCGGGGGTGTGCGGCATGGGTGCACCTTACGCAGTCGGATGAAATGAGGGGCGCGGGGGACTGCGCAGTCCGGGTGCGGGTGTCGCGACAGCACGGGCCGAGCCCGGATCCGTACGGTGACCCGCATCCGGATTGCGCAGTCCCCGCGCCCCTGGGGCTGCCCCGTCAGGTCCGGGTCGGGTGGTCCTACCGCCGACGGTCGACGAGGACGGGGCGGTCGGGGAGGGCGATGTCGGCGCGGCTGCCGGGCGGCAGGGTGGCGGCGGCCTCGGTGGTGAGGTCGGCCTTGACCTCGGTGCCGTCGGGGAGGCGGACGGTGAGCCGGGTGACGGCGCCGAGGAAGGAGGCGCCGGTGACCCGGGCGGGGCCGTCGGCGGCGGGCGCCAGCGCCACGTTCTCGGGGCGGACGAGCACGTCGAGCGGCCCGTCGGCGGGCAGGGTGCCGTCGACCGGGTGCGTCCGGCCGAGCAGGGCGACGCCGTCGCCGGAGCGCTCGCAGGGGATGCGGCTCATGGTGCCGACGAACTCGGCGACGAAGGCGGTGGCCGGGCGTGCGTACAGCTCGGCGGGGGCCGCGCACTGCTCCAGGCGGCCGGCCCGCAGGACGGTGACCCGGTCGGCCATGGAGAGGGCCTCCTCCTGGTCGTGCGTCACGAACAGGGTGGTGATGCCGAGTTCGCGCTGCAGGCGGCGGATCTCCTCGCGCAGGGTGAGCCGGACCTTGGCGTCCAGGGCGGAGAGCGGCTCGTCCAGCAGCAGCACGCGGGGCTCGAGGGCGAGGGCGCGGGCGAGCGCGATCCGCTGCTGCTGGCCGCCGGAGAGCTGGTGCGGGTAGCGGGCGGCGTGCTGCGGCAGGCCGACGAGTTCCAGCAACTCCTGTGCGCGGGAGCGGCGTTCGGCCTTGGCGGTGCCGCGCATCCGCATCCCGAAGGCGACGTTGTCGAGCGCGGTGAGGTGCGGGAAGAGGCTGTACGACTGGAAGACCATGCCGGCGTCGCGGCGGTGTGCGGGGATGCCGGTGACGGGCTGCCCGTCGACCAGGACGTCGCCCGCGTCGTGGGTCTCGAAGCCGGCCAGGATGCGCAGCGCGGTGGTCTTGCCGCAGCCGGACGGGCCGAGCAGGGCGAGGAGTTCACCGGGCCGGACGTCCAGGTCGAGGCCGTCCAGGGCGGTGGTGGCGCCGAACGCGCGGCGCAGGCCGCGGAATTCGACGGTGGCGCCGCCCACGGCGGTCTCGGCGGACGGGGCGTGCGGGGTGGCGGTGCTCATGCGGGTCTCCGGTCAGGATTGGGCGGGCGCGGGGCGGCGCTCGCGGCCGGCGGCGGCGAGCAGGAGCAGCAGCACCCAGGTGATCAGCAGGCTCAGTACGGAGACCGCGACGGACATCTGGCCCTGGCTGTTGCCGACCGAGTACACCCAGACCGCGAAGGGCTGGTAGCCGAGGATGGAGGCGGCGGTGAACTCGCCGAGCACCAGGGCCAGGGTGAGGAAGGCGGCGTTCAGCAGGGCGCCGCGCAGGTTGGGCAGCACGACGGTGATGACGGCGCGCGGCCAGCTCGCGCCGCAGCTGCGGGCGGCCTCGACCAGGGTGCGGACGTCGACCGCGCGCAGCCCCGAGTCCAGGGCCCGGTAGGCGAGCGGCAGCGACATCAGCACGTACGCGACGACCAGGACGAGCGGGAACTCGGGCTGCTGGACGAAGACGATCGTCTGGAAGAACGGCGTGTCCATCAGGTGGTCCGGGCCCCAGCGCAGCACGCCGATCACGCCGGCGGTGAAGGCGACCGGCGGCACCACCAGCGGCAGGGTGCACACCACTTCGAGGACGGCGCGCATCCGCGGGGTGCCGAGCCTGGCGGCGATCAGCGCCGGGACGAGCAGGACGAGCAGCACCACCACGGTGGCGGCGGCGAGTTCGAGGGTGAGCAGCAGGGCGTCGGTGAAGCCGGGGGCGCCCAGCAGGCCGGTGTAGGCGTCGAAGTGGATGCCGCCGCCCGGGTCGTCGACGGAGAACCACACCGAGGCGGCCATCGGTACGAGGAAGTACAGGCCGGCGACCAGCAGCACGGCGCCGCGCCACAGGCGCGGGCGTCGGCCGGCGAGGGCCCTCGGGGTCAGCTGAGCCATCGGGCGCTCCGGCGCTGGAGGGGCAGGTAGACGGCCATCACCAGGACGGCGACGACGATCATGTCGAGGCTGAGGGCGAGGGCGAGGTTGCCCTGGCCGACCAGCACGTTGCCGGAGAGCGCGTCGGCGATCGACCGGCTGATCAGCGGCACGGTCGCGCCGACCATGGCGGCGGCGGTGGCGTACGCGGCGAAGGCGCTGCCGAACAGCAGCACGTAGCCGCCGAGCAGCGAGGGCAGCAGGATCGGCAGGGCGACGTGCCGCCAGTACTGCAGGGCGGTGGCCCGGTTGTTGGCGGCGGCCTCGCGCCACTGCCTGCGCAGCCCGTCCAGGGCCGGGGTGATGGTGAGGACCATCAGCGGCACGAGGAAGTACAGGTAGGCGATGCTCAGGCCGGTGAAGCCGTAGAGCGTCCAGCCGTGGTCGGTGAGGTGGAACAGCTTGGTGATCTCGCCGGCGTTGCCGAGGGTGGCGACGAAGGCGAAGGCCAGCGGGAGACCGCCGAAGTTGGCGAGCACGCCGGAGGCGGTCAGCACCGCCTCGCGGACGGCGCGGAACCGGGAGGTCACCACCGCCTGCGCCAGCGGCAGGCCGACGACGGTGCCGATCAGCGCGGTGAGCGCGGAGAGCCTGACGCTGCTGAGCAGGGCCGTCCAGTACGCGCCCTGCACCGAGTCGGTGAGGTTGGCGGTGCTGAACGAGCCGGCGCCGGCCTCGGCGTCCGAGGACAGCGTGAAGGCGCCGGTGGCGATGGCGATCGCGGGCAGCCCGAAGCCGACCGCGAAGAAGGCCAGCAGCGGCAGCGCGGCGAGCCAGGGGCCGCGGCGCGGGCGGCGGGCCCGCGCCGCGGGCGCGGGTGCCGCGGGTGGGGGAGCGGAGGGGCCGGCGGCCACGGCGCCCGGGCCGCCGCTGGGGTCAGCGGCGGCCGGGGCCGGCACCGGGGTGGGAGCCGTGGTCATGGTGTCGATCAGCCCGCGATCGCCTTGGTCCAGTTCTCGGTCACGACCTTCTTGGCGGCCGTGATCTGGTCCTGGCTCGGGAAGGTGGTGAAGGGCTTCTCGACGGCCGGCAGCTTGGCGGCCGCGGCGGTGTCCAGCGTGCCGTCCTTCTTCATGGCGTCGAACAGCGCCGGGGTGGCGTAGCCGCCCAGGTAGAGGTTCTGGCCCTCGGGGCTGAACAGGTACTCCTGCCAGAGGCGGGCGGCCGCCGGGTGCGGGGCCCACTTGTTGACGCCCTGGTTGTAGAACTGGGCGTAGGAGCCGTCGGAGGGGACGGCGACCTGCCAGTCGACGCCCTTGCCCTTGAACTCGTCGGTGTAGCCGGCGTTGAGGTACGACCAGTCGATGGAGATCGGGGTCTCGCCCTTCTCGACGGTGGCCGGGGTCGACTCGACCGGATTGAAGTTGCCGGACTGCTTCAGCTTGGCGAAGAAGTCGATGCCGGGCTGGATGTTGTCCAGCGAACCGCCGTTGGCCAGCGCCGCCGCGTACACGCCGCCGAAGGCCGAACCCGACTTGGTGGGGTTGCCGTTGAGCGCGACCTTGCCCTTGTACTCGGGCTTCAGCAGGTCGGCGAAGGTCTTCGGGCAGGTGCCGACGCGCTTGGCGTCGCAGCCGATCGAGATGTAGCCGCCGTAGTCGTTGACCCGCAGGCCGGCCGGGTCCTTCATGGTGTCGGCGATCTTGTCGAACGCGGCGACCTTGTACGGGGCGAGCAGCCCGTCCTTGGCGGCCTGCAGGGCGAAGGCGCTGCCCAGGTCGACCACGTCGGGGGCGCGGTCCTGGCCCTTGCGGGAGGTGATCGCGTTGATCTCGTCCTGGCTGGAGCCGTCCGGGTTCTCCTCCTCGATCTCGATGCCGTACTTGGCCTTGAAGCCCTCGAGGAGCTTGCCGTAGTTCGCCCAGTCGTGGGGCAGCGTGATGACGTGCAGCTTCCCCTCCTTCTTGGCGGCGGCCACGAGGGCGTCCATGCCGCCGAGGTCGGCCGCCGAGGTGGCGTCCTTGGCGGCCTTGGCGCCGGCCGCCTTGCCGGCGTCGCCGGACGCCGCGGAGGAGCCCGCGGAGCCGCAGGCGGACAGGGAGAGCGCTGCGGCGGTCAGTACGGCCGCGAGGGCGGCGGCACGGGCGCGGTGCACGGTCACGGAAGGTTCTCCAGGGTGAGGGTGCTGCGGTGGGGTTCGCGCGGGTGCGCGTGGATTCGCTCGGTGATGCCGCCCGGGACGGCCAAGTTGGCCAGCCAACTTTCGGCGACGCCGGTAAGTACGCCGGAGACCGGTGACGGGAAGGTGAACGGACGGCCCAGGCCGGGGGGCGGCTTCGGGAACGGTGGAGACCGGCCCGCCGATCGGTGATCCACAACGGTTACAGTCGGTGCCGTCCGCCCGAATTCGGAAGCACCGGACACCCCGCAGAGAGGACCCCGCCGCCGTGCCAGCAGACCCCGACCGAACCGCCGGCGCCCTCTACCGCACGGTGGCGGCCGACCTTCGGGAGTCCATCACCGCCGGCCGGTTCGGCGAGGCCGGCCGGCTGCCCGCGGAGGGCGCCCTCGCCGAGCAGTACGGCGTCTCCCGCGGCACCGTCCGGCAGGCCCTCGCCCTGCTGCGCGCCGACGGCCTGGTCACCTCCCGCCGCGGCACCCGCCGGGTGGTGCTCGGCACCGCCAGGGTGCAGAGCTTCTCCGAACTGCTCAGCTTCACCCACTGGGCGCGCTCGATGGGCGAGGAGCCCGGCGGCCGGCTGGAGTCGATGGTCCGCCGCCCCGCCGACCCCGCCGAGTGCGAACTGCTCCGTCTGGAGCCCGGCGCCGAGGTGTACGTGATGCTCCGTCTGCGCACGCTCTCCGGCACCCCGGTGATGGTGGAGCGCACCGTCTACCCGCCGCGGGTCGGCGAGATCGTCGCCGAACTCCCCGCCGACGCCGTCTCCCACACCGAACCGCTGCGCGAGCACGGCATCCTGTTCACCGACGCCGACCACACCATCGACGTGGTCGCCGCCAACACCGAGGACGCCCGTCTGCTCGGCTGCCGCCGCGGCAGCCCGCTGCTGCGCGAGAAGCGCCGCACCACCGACCCCACCGGTACCCCCGTGGAGTGGTCGCAGGACCGCTACCTCCCCGGCACCGTGGCCTTCAGCATCCACAACTCGCTGGCCTCCTCGGCCCTTTCCCGCCACGCCCGGGACGGCGACTGAGGAACCCGGCCCCGGCCCGGAACGATCCGGACCCGTGCCGCCGCGGCCCCAAACCTCCCTCCGTGTCACCCGATCGGGTCGACTGTGCGGCGACTCGGCCGCTGTGGCTCGCCCCGCCGCCCGCGGATTGGTGCACTCGTCCTGCACGGCCCGGGCGGGCCGGCGGGCGAGGGAGGGGAACCGATGGCACGGACCGCACCGGCCGGACGGAAGGGGCGGCTGCTCCGGCGCGCGGTGATGCTGGCCCTCGCCTGTGCGGCCGCCACCGCGGCCGCCCCGCCCCTCCCGGCCGTCGACGGCACGCCGGCCGGCCCGGCCGCGGCCCCCGCCGCCGGGGGCTGGCGCGGGTGGCGCACCCCGCCCGCCGTCCGCAACCAGGAGCTGCGCGCGGTCGCCGCACTCGGCCCGGACGCCGCCTGGGCGGTCGGCTACGAGGACAGCGCCGCGGGCGGCGCCCCGCTGGTCGAGCGGTTCGACGGGCGCACCTGGCGCCGGCTGCAGGTCCCCGGCCACCGCGGCACCGGCAGCCTGGAGGCGGTGCTGCCGTTCGGCCCGTCCGACGTCTGGGCGGTCGGCAGCCGCAACGACCCGGCCGCCGGCGAGGACCGCGGCCTCGCCCTGCACTGGGACGGCCGCAGCTGGCGCGAGGTGCCGCTGCCCGCCGGGCCGGCCGACCGCTCCTCCCACCCGCTGGCCCTCGCCGGGGCCGGCCCGCACGACCTGTGGGCGGTCGGCGCGACCGCCCACGACCGCACGACGGCGCCCCGCCCGCTGGTCCACCACTGGGACGGCAGGGCCTGGCAGACCGTCCCCACCCCGGGGACGGAGGGCGACGCCCTGCTGCTGGGGGCCGCCACCGACGGGGCCGGCGGGGTGTGGGCGGTCGGCGCCGCCTACGACCCGGACGGCACGGCCCGCCCGCTCGCCGAGCACTGGGACGGCACCGCCTGGCGGATCGTCGACGTCCCCCGGCCGGAGGGCCGCAGCACCACCCTGGAGTCGGTGGCCGCGGTCGCCCCGGACGACGTCTGGGCGGTCGGCTCCACCACGACGGACGACGGTCCGCCGCACCCCTACCTGCTGCACTGGGACGGCACCGCCTGGCGCCCCGCCGAACCCCCGGCCGAGGCCGAGGGCCAGCTGCACGCGGTGGCGGCCGGCCCCGACGGCACCGTCTGGGCGGCCGGCGAGCAGCCCGGCGCCGACACCCCGGGCTTCGTCCTGTGCCGCCGCGACGGAGCCTGGACCTACCACCCGGCCGCCCCGTCCGCGGCCGGCGCCTCCTTCTTCTCGGTCGCCCCGGTGCCCGGCACCGGCACCGCCTGGGCGGTCGGCTCCACCCAGCCCCGCCTCGAGGACAGCTGGCACCCCGTCATCGGCTCCTACACCCCCTGAGGAGCGGCTTTCGGATCCTGCCGGGCCTGCGGCGCCGTGGCACGTGCCGCTCCCGCCCTGGCCGCGGTGGGGCGTCGGTAGAGTGCGGGACATGAGCGATGGCGCGGTGCTGCACATCAAGGGCCGGGTGCTGGTCGGGCCCGAGGACGTCCGGGACGAGCTGTGGGTGGTGGACGGGCGGGTCTCCTTCGACCGCCCCGCGCACGCCGCCGACGTCCGGACGGTCACCGGCTGGGCGATGCCCGGCCTGGTCGACGCGCACTGCCACGTCGGCCTGGACGCCCACGGCGCCGTCGACGAGGCCACCAGCGAGAAGCAGGCCGTCACCGACCGGGACGCCGGCACCCTGCTGATCCGCGACGCCGGCTCGGCCGCCGACACCCGCTGGATCGACGACCGCGAGGACCTGCCCCGGATCATCCGGGCCGGCCGCCACATCGCCCGCACCCGCCGCTACATCCGCAACTACGCGCACGAGATCGAACCCGGCGACCTGGCCGCGTTCGTCCGGCACGAGGCCCGCCGCGGCGACGGCTGGGTGAAGCTGGTCGGCGACTGGATCGACCGCGAGCAGGGCGACCTCACCGCCTGCTGGCCCGGGGACGCACTGCGCGAGGCGATCGCCGCCGCGCACGAGGAGGGCGCCCGGGTCACCGCGCACTGCTTCGCCGCCGAGTCGCTGCCGGACCTGATCGCGGCCGGCATCGACTGCATCGAGCACGCCACCGGGCTGACCGAGGAGCTGATCCCGCAGTTCGCCGAGCGCGGGGTGGCCATCGTGCCGACCCTGGTGAACATCGCCACCTTCCCGAAGCTGGCGGCGGGCGGCGAGCAGAAGTTCCCGGCCTGGTCCGCGCACATGCGGCGGCTGCACGAGCGCCGGTACGACACGGTGGGCGCCGCGCACGACGCGGGCATCCCGGTCTTCGTCGGCACCGACGCCGGCGGCTCGCTCGCCCACGGGCTGGTCGCGGACGAGGTGGCCGAGCTGGTGAAGGCCGGCCTGTCGGCCACCGAGGCGCTGTCGGCGGCGAGTTGGGCGGCCCGCGAGTGGCTGGGCCGGGACGGCCTGACCGAGGGCGCCGCCGCCGACCTGGTGGTGTACGCCGAGGACCCGCGGGCGGACGTCCGGGTGCTGGCCGACCCGCAGGCCGTGGTGCTGCGCGGCCGCGTGGTGGCCTGAGCACGGGGTCGGTGAGTGCCGCCGCGGGCCCTGCGTCAAGCTCCCCGGCGGCGTGTCGGCGGGGGCCGCTAGGGTGATCACCATGGCACCCCGTCCCCTGCACGAGATCGTCGAACCCGGCTGGGCCCGCGCCCTGGAGCCGGCAGCCCCCCGCGTCGCCGCGATGGGCGACTTCCTGCGCGCCGAGCTGGCCGCCGGCCGCACCTACCTGCCCTCCGGCCCGAACGTGCTGCGCGCCTTCCAGCAGCCCTTCGACCAGGTCCGGGTGCTGATCGTCGGCCAGGACCCGTACCCGACGCCGGGGCACGCGGTCGGCCTCAGCTTCTCCGTGGCGCCCGAGGTCCGGCCGATCCCGGCCAGCCTGGTCAACATCTACCGCGAGTACGGGACGGACCTGGGCTTCCCGCCGCCGTCCAACGGCGATCTCACCCCGTGGACGCAGCAGGGCGTGCTGCTGCTCAACCGCGTGCTGACGGTGGCGCCGCGCACGCCCAACGCGCACAAGGGCAAGGGCTGGGAGGACGTCACCGAGCAGGCGATCCGGGCGCTGGCCGCCCGCGGCGGCCCGCTGGTGGCGATCCTCTGGGGCTCGGCCGCCCGCAACCTCCGCCCGCTGCTCGGCGAGATCCCGGCGATCGAGTCCGCACACCCGAGCCCGATGTCCGCGGACCGCGGCTTCTTCGGCTCCCGCCCGTTCAGCCGGGCCAACGAACTGCTGACCCGCCAGGGCGCCCAGCCGGTGGACTGGCGCCTGCCGTAGGGCGGCGGAGTGTTGGGCGCCGCGGCCCGGCGTGTCAGGCTGCGGCGTCAACCTCACTCGAAATGGTGAACTGACGCTCTGTGGTGCTCATGTGACGGATCGTCCGCGTGAGACTGAGTGTCAGTCCAGAGCACGAGCCCCTTCCCCCGGACCGGTGTGCGCCATCGCTGCACCCGCGCGGGGTGATGCCGGTGGCGCGCTCTTCCGAGTACACGTGTGGGGGTCCATCCGTCATGCCGTCCCGTTCGTCCGTCCGCGCCGTCGCCGCATCCCTGGCCGCCTCGGCGCTGGCCGTCTCCCTGCCCGCCGCCGCAGCGCACGCGACCGGCCCCACGCCGTCCGCGGGCAGTGCCAGGGCGGTCACCGCCGAGGTCGACCTGGACGTGTCCCTCCTCGACAAGGCGGTGCACATCCCCGTCGAGGCGACGCTCAACAAGGTGCAGACCCCGGCGCAGCGGGACGCCTCGATGCTCACCGCCGCCGTTGACGGCGTGGACCGCGGGCGCCCGGTCACCCTGGTCAAGGCGGACGTCGGCCGTTCGGTCACGCGCGTCGACGAGCACGGCACCTTCGCCTCCGTCACGCTCGCCGACGCCGACCTGCACGCCCCGGGCCTGCCCGCCACCACGCTGCTCGGCCTGCAGGCGCTCTCCGCCGAGGCGACCTGCCCGGTGGACGGACAGCCCTCCGCCAAGGTCACCTCCCCGCTGAAGCTGACGGTGCTCGGCCGCCCGGTCGCGGTCGGCCTGAACAGCCCGAGCCGGGTGACCGTGCCCGCGGTGGGCACCGTGGAGGTGGAGTTCTCCAAGAAGACGGTCACCTCCGCCACGGCCGCCGCCTCCGCCCTGGAGGTGACCGTGGACGTCAATCCGCTGAACCTGAACGTGGCCCGCGTCACGGGCAAGGTGACGGTGGCCTCCGTTTCCTGCGAGAAGCCCGGCCCGAGCCCGGTGGTCCAGACCTCCAAGGCCGCCCCGAAGCCCACCGCGGCCAATCTGCAGGAGCCCGCCGCGCAGACCGGCGCGCTGGCCGCCACCGGCAGCAGCGGCACCGGATTCATGGCCGGCGGGGCCGTGACGCTGCTGGTCACGGGGGGTGCGGTGGTGTGGGCGAGCCGGCGCCGCCGGGGCCGGGCGCGGCACCGCTGACCGCCTCCGGTGAACCGGCCGTCCCACTGATTCGTTCGCATGCTGAGACGTGCACTGTCCGACGGTGAGCGTGCCGCCGCGGACGGTTGGTTCACATGGGCGTTACATAGGAGGAACAACCGGGAAACGGCGACTTGCGACGCTACGCGGGCACCCACCACCCAAGCAGTGAGGTTCACCGCAATGGCAATCAAGGCCGAGTACATCTGGATCGACGGCACCAAGCCGACCGCCAAGCTCCGTTCCAAGACTCGGGTGCTGCCGAACGCGGACAAGATCCCCACCTGGGGCTTCGACGGTTCCTCGACCAACCAGGCCGAGGGCCACGCCTCGGACCGCGTACTCGAGCCGGTGAAGGTCGTCAAGGACCCCATCCGCGGTGGTGACAACATCCTGGTCCTGTGCGAGGTCCTCGAGATCGACGGCACCCCGCACGAGTCCAACACCCGCGCCCTGCTGCGCGAGGTCGCCGAGAAGTACGCCTCCCAGGAGGCGATCTTCGGCATCGAGCAGGAGTACACCTTCTTCAAGGGCTCCCGCCCGCTCGGCTTCCCCGAGGGCGGCTACCCGGCCCCGCAGGGCGGCTACTACTGCGGCGTGGGTGCCGAGGAGGTCTTCGGCCGCGAGATCGTCGAGCTCCACCTGGACCGCTGCCTCGACGCCGGCCTGGCCATCTGCGGCATCAACGCCGAGGTCATGCCCGGCCAGTGGGAGTTCCAGATCGGCCCGGTCGACGCGCTGACCGTCTCCGACGACATGTGGATCGCCCGCTACCTGCTCTACCGCACCGCCGAGGAGTTCGGCATCGACGCCACCCTCGACGCCAAGCCGGCCCGGGGCGACTGGAACGGCGCGGGTGCCCACACCAACTTCTCCACCAGGGCGATGCGCGAGGGCTACGAGGCCATCATCACCGCCTGCGAGTCGCTCGGCGCCTCGGAGGAGAAGGTCATGGAGCACGTCAGCCAGTACGGCGACGACATCCAGTCCCGCCTCACCGGCAAGCACGAGACCGCCCCGTGGAACGTCTACTCCTACGGCGTCTCCAACCGCGGTGCCTCCGTCCGCATCCCGTGGCAGGTCGAGGTGGAGCAGAAGGGCTACATCGAGGACCGCCGCCCGAACGCGAACGTCGACCCCTACGTCGTCACCCGCCTCCTGGTGAACACCTGCTGCGAGGCCCTGGAGAAGGCCGGCCAGGTCTGATCCACGCTCTTCCCGGAGCTTCCCGCCCGCCGCTCCCTCCGCACCGGAGGCGAGCGGCGGGCGCTTCCGTACCCGCAGTGCTCCGCCTTCCGTAGGGTGGGAACCATGGCGGACGACCCCGACTTCACCCCCGAGCAGGTGGCCCGCGGCCGCGCCCTGCGGCGCGAGCAGCTGCCCTGGATGCTCGGCGGCGCCCTCACCGCGCTCGCCCTCACCCTGGTGCTCGGCCTCACCCCGGCCGGCGCCGGACTCGTCACCTGGGCCGGAGGCCTCTTCGGCGGCTCCCGCACGGCCGAGGTGCTCGGCGGCGCCGCCGCACTGGCCGTCCTCGGCCAGCTCGTCCGGCTGCCGTTCGGCGCCCGGGTCCGCACCGTCCGCGCCCGCTACGGCCTGGTCACCCAGGGCTGGGGCGGCTGGGCCCTCGACGCCGTACGCGGCCTCGCCCTCGGCCTCGCCCTCCTCCTCCCCGCCGCACTTGGCCTCTACGCCCTCACCGACCGGTCCCCGACGCGCTGGTGGATCCCCGGCGCCGCCCTCGCCGCCCTGCTGGTCGCCGCCCTCTCCTTCCTCCACCCGCTGCTGATCGAACCGGTCTTCAACCGCTTCACCCCCATGCCCGAGGGCCCGCTGCGGGGCGCCCTGCTCGGCCTCGCCGAGCGGGACGGCGTCCGGGTGCGGGAGGTCCTCGTCGCGGACGCCTCGCGGCGCACCACCGCCCTCAACGCCTATGTCTCCGGCCTCGGCTCGACCCGCCGCATCGTCGCCTACGACACCCTGCTCGCCACCGCCGAGCCCCGCGAGGTCGAACTCGTCGTCGCCCACGAACTCGGCCACGTCAAGCACCGCGACGTCCTGACCGGCACCCTGCTCGGCGCCCTCGGGGCCGCCGCGGCCGTCGCCGTCACCGGCCTCGCCGCCACCTGGCAGCCCCTGCTGGACGCCGCGGGCGCCGACAGCGCCGCCGACCCCCGCTCACTGCCCCTGCTCGCCGCCCTGGTCGCCCTGATCGCCGCCGCAACCGGCCCCCTGCAGGCCGCGGCCAGCCGCCGCATCGAGGCCCGCGCCGACCGCCACGCCCTCGAACTCACCAACGACCCCGCGCAGTTCATCGCCATGCAGCGCCGCCTCGCGATCACCAACGTCTCCGACGTCGACCCGCCCCGCCTCCTCGTCCTCCTCTTCGCCACCCACCCCAGCGCCACCCGCCGCATCACCGCCGCCCGCACCTGGCACCCCGTTGAAGGACCGGCCGACCCGTAGGGGCGCGGAGAACTGCGCGACCCGGGGCGGGGCCAACTGTGCGAGGACGGGGCCCCCACGCGCCCCTATGGGTTACCCCCGCTTGTCCCTTGAGTAGCCCCTTGCCCGTCCACCGTGGGTCTGCCGGTAGGGGGTTCGGCGGGCGGTCGTAGACTCGCAAGTGCCGTCCCGGAACGAACCGACCAGAGGAACTGATTCATGCTGGACGCCGCCCCCAAGGTCGTCGTCGTCGTACCCACGTACAACGAGCGGGAGAACCTGCCCGTCATCGTCGGCCTGCTCGCCGACCTGGGGATGCCCAACCTGCACGTGCTCGTCGTGGACGACAACTCGCCCGACGGCACCGGCGAGGTCGCGGACAAGCTCGCCGCGGACTCCCCGGAGACCGTCGGAGTCCTCCACCGCACGGACAAGGACGGTCTCGGCCGCGCCTACATCGCCGGCATGACCCGGGCCCTCGCCGAGGGCGCCGACATCGTCGTCCAGATGGACGCCGACCTCTCGCACCCGGCCTCGGTGATCCCCACCATGGTCGAGACCCTGCTCGGCGGGGACGCCGCAGTCGTCCTCGGTTCCCGCTACGTGCCGGGCGGTTCGACGGCCGAGGAGTGGCCGTGGCACCGCAAGGCGCTCTCGGCGTGGGCGAACTTCTACGTCAACACGATCCTCCGCCTGCAGGTGAAGGACGCCACGGCCGGGTTCAAGGCGTGGAAGGCGGAGGCCCTGCGGGCGATCGACCCGGAGTCGGTGCACAGCAACGGCTACTCGTTCCAGGTGGAGATGAACCACCGTGTCGTCCGGCGCGGCCTGCGGATCGCGGAGGTGCCGATCCGCTTCGAGGAGCGGGTCAAGGGCGCCTCGAAGATGAGCTTCGGCGTGCAGGTGGAGTCGGCGCTCGCGCCGTGGAAGCTGCTGCTCGGCAAGTCCGGCCGCTGACCGCCCGGCACCCCCGGCATCCCGGCGGTCCCGCAGGTGTTCCGCCGATCGGTGGAACCTGCGTGGCCGCCGGGGTGACACGGCGTCACCGCTGCGGCGGTGTCGGCGGATACGTGCTTCCCGTGTTCCTATTCTGCGTCGGAAAGGCCCGGTACGACCGGCTTCCGACTCTCGAATGGTTGAGCGAATGCGAGTGAAGATCCGGGGCCGGCGAGTGTGGGCCGGCATCGGTGCGGCGCTGCTGGGCGTGGCGGCGACGACCGGCGCGGCCGCCCCGCCCCACGGCCCGCGCCAGGACCTCGGCCCGGCAGTCACGGCGATCCTGGACAAGCCGCGGTACGAGCACTCCCAGTGGGGCGTGCTGGAGGTGGACCCGGAGACCGGCCGGACGGTCCACGACCTGCAGGGCGACAAGTTCTTCCTCCCCGGCTCGGTGGCCAAGCTGTTCAGCGTCTCCGGCACCTGGGACACCCTGGGCGGCGACCACCGCTTCACCACCCCGGTGAACGCCCTCGGCTCCCGCTCCGGCTCCGTGCTCGACGGCAATCTGGCGATGGTCGCGCAGGGCGACCTCACCATGGGCGGGCGCACCGAGCCGGACGGCACGGTCGACTTCACCCCCATCGACCACACCTACGCCAACGACATCCCGGGCGCCACGCTCACCCCCGAGAACCCGCTGGCCGGTCTGAACTCCATCGCGCAGGAGGTCCGTTCGGCCGGCATCAGGCAGGTCCGCGGCAATGTGGTGGTCGACCCGCGGCTGTTCACCGCCGAGCCCCCGCTCGACCCGCTGCCCACCCCGATGATCGTCAACGACAACGTCATCGACCTGCTCACCACCCCGACCGCCCCCGGGCAGACCGCCGAGCTGTTCTGGCGGCCGCAGGTCGCGCCGTACCAGGTCACCTCCACGGTGCGAACGGTGCCGGCCGGCGGCACCACCGACATCCAGGTCTCCACCAACCCGGACGGCACCCGGATCACCCTGTCCGGCACCATCGCCGCGGACGCCGACCCGGTGCTGCGGATCTCCCACATCCAGGACCCGAACGCCTTCGCCCGCACGGCCCTCATCGAGGCCCTGGCCCGTGCCGGCGTGACCGTCACCGCCCCGGCCACCGGCCCCAACCCCGTCGACCTGCTGCCCGCCTCCTACCCGGCCGGCTCCCGGGTCGCCGCGTTCGTCTCCCCGCCGTACGAGCAGTACGCCCGGCTCATCCTCAAGGTCAGCCACAACCTCGGCGCCAACCTCGGCATCTGCCTGATGGCCGTCGCCGCCGGCAGCCACGACTGCGTCGACGGCTTCCCCGTCCTCCGGGCCTTCCTGGAACGGGCCGGCGTCGACCTCGCCCAGGTCCAGCTCGCGGACGGCCGCGGCGGCGACCCCGTCGACCGGGCCACGCCGGTCGCCGTCAACCAGATCCTGGCGTACTGGCTGCGCACCCCCGAGGCCGACACCTTCCGCAACGCCCTGCCGGTCCTGGGCGTGGACGGCACCCTCGCCGACAACTGCACCGACTGCCCCGCCAAGGGCAAGGTCTGGGCCAAGACCGGCACCGTCGCCGGCTTCGACTACCTCAACCAGCAGCTCGCCGTCGGCGCCGAGACCATCGCCGGCTACCTCGACGCGGGCAACGGCCGCCTCCACACCTTCTTCGCCGGCGTCAACAACACCCAGGCCGCCGACTTCAACGGCTTCCTGGAGATCGACGACGACGTCGCCGACGTCGCCGCCGCCCTCCAGCAGCAGGCCGCCCGCCACTCCCACCACCACTGACGGACGACCTCCGGGAGGCGCGGGGACTGCACGCAGCCCCGCGCCTCTCCGTGCCCGCGCGTTAATCGATTGGCCCGGGCGCTCGGGCACCGGAGAATCGGGCCATGGACCGATCGGAGGACGACGGGCGGCCGTTGCTGCTGCTGGACGTGGACGGGCCGCTCAATCCGTACCGGGCGAAGCCGCACCGCCGCCCGGAGGGCTACCTCACCCACCGGGTGAAGCCCGCCTCCTGGATCTCCCGCCACCCGGGCACACCGGCGGCGTACGTCAAGCCGCTGCGCCTGTGGCTCAACCCCGGGCACGGCCCGGCCCTGCTCGCGCTGCCCTTCCGACTGGTCTGGTGCACCACGTGGATGGACGAGGCCAACGAGTGGATAGCGCCGCAGATCGGGCTGCCGCGGCTGCCGTACGTCCCGTGGCCCCGGATGCACCACGGCGACCCGGACGACCTGCACTGGAAGACCCGGTACCTGGTCGAGTGGGCGGCGGGCCGCCCGTTCGCCTGGGTGGACGACGAGATCGGGCCGCAGGACACCGCCTGGATCGCCGCGAACCATCCCGCCCCGGCGACGACCCTGCTGGTCGACCACCGCCACGGCCTGCGCCCGGACGACTTCACCGCCCTGGCGGACTGGGCGGACTCCCTCGCCGCAGGGACCCGGTGACGGGCGCCGTCAGGGCGCGGTGACCGAGGCCAGGGCGGTGAGGAACCGGTCGCTGGTGGCGGGGTCGCGGACGGCGATCCGCAGCCAGTCCGGCCCCAGGCCGGGGAAGGTGTCGCCGCGCCGGACGGCGAACCCGGCCTCGCGGAGCCGCTCCCGGACCTTCGCCGCGCCGTCCAGCTCGACCAGCAGGAACGAGGACGCGGGCTCGCCGTGCACCCGCACGCCCGGGATGCGGGCCAGACCCGCCAGCAGATGCGCCCGGTGCCCGGCCAGGTCCCTGGCGGCGGCCTCGGCCTCCGCCAGGGCGGCCGGCGCCGAGCACTCCTCGGCGGCGGTCAGCGCGGGGGAGGAGACCGGCCACAGCGGCTGGGCGGCGGCGAGTTCCGCGATCAGGCCGGCGGGGCCGAGGACGTAGCCGATCCGCAGGCCGGCCAGGCCCCAGGTCTTGGTGAGGCTGCGCAGCACGACCACCCGCCCGGGCAGGTCGCGCCGGGCGGCGAGGGCGGCGCTCTCGCCGGGCACGGTGTCCATGAACGCCTCGTCGACGACGAGCGTCCGGCCGGGCCTGGCCAGCGCCGCCACGTCCTCGGCCGGGTGCAGCACCGAGGTCGGGTTGGTGGGGTTGCCGATCACCACCAGGTCGGCCTCCTCCGGCACGGCGCCGGGGGTCAGCCGGAAGCCGTCGGCGGCGCTCAGCACGGCGCGGTGCACGGTGTGCCCGGCGTCCCGCAGCGCGGCCTCCGGTTCGGTGAACTGCGGGTGCACCACACAGACGTGGCGGGCCGTCAGGACCCGGGCGAGCAGCACGAAGGCCTCGGCGGCGCCCGCGGTGAGCAGCACCTCCTGCACCGGCCGGCCGTGCCGGGCGGCGACCGCGGCGCGGGCGGCCGACGGGTCGGGGTAGGCGGCGAGGTCGCCCAGGGCGGCGGCGAGGCGGTCGCGCAGCCAGCCGGGCGGGGTGCCGGTGCGGACGTTCACGGCGAGGTCGACCAGGCCTGCGGAGCGGACCTCGGCGTCGCCGTGGTGGCGCAGGTCGAATTCGGTGCTCATCGCGGTGCTCTCCTCGGTCGGCGGTGTCTGCCCGGCGTCCCGCCGGTGTGCGGTGCTGCGCCGCGCGATCGCGACCGTGGCCCGGGCGGACGCCGTCTTGGGCACCAGCAGGACCCCGCCGGGCGCCTCGGCCAAGGCGGCGGCCTCGGCCACGCCGGGGGTGCCGACGGCGGCGCGGACGGCCTCGGACGGGTGCGGCACGGGTACGGCGGCGAGGGCGGCCGCGGGGTGGGCGGCCAGCGGGACGCCGAGGGCGCGGGCGGCCTCCTGCAGGCCCGGTTCGGCGGCCCTGGCCTCGACCGTGGCGAGCAGGACGAGCGCAGTGCGGTGCAGCCCGGCGCCGGCCAGTGCCTCGTCGAGCAGGCGGAGGATCTCCTCGGCGGGGGTGCCGGGGCGGGCGCCGACGCCGGCCACCAGCGGGCCGTCCAGCTCCTCCACCGCGTCCTCCGCACCCCTGTGACCTGCCCGGAATCCCACCACGGGCGCGACGGGCGGGTCAATCGGGGCGGATGTGAGATGGAACGTACCGGCGTCGGGTGCTGTTCTCCCGTTCTTCATTTCCGCGGCGCGGCCCCGGCCATCGGGCCGGGCCTAGGGTTTGGCCGCTCGACCGGTCGCAGCACGCAGTACCCCCTGCTCCACCCCCAACTGCACCCCCTCGTACGGAGGACAGCATGACCGCCGCTCGGACCCCGAAGCGCACTCGGCGCACTTTCACCGCCCTCGCGGGCGCGGTGGCGATGGCCGCCGGGTCACTCGGACTCTGGGCCGTCACCGGCGCCACAGCCCAGGCCGCCACGCTCCCCACCCCGGACCACGTGGTGGTCGTGGTGATGGAGAACCACGCCTACTCGCAGGTCATCGGCAGCTCCAGCGCGCCGTACATCAACAACACCCTCAAGGCCGGCGGGGCGAACCTGACCCAGTCGTACGGCCTCACCCACCCCAGCGAGCCCAACTACTACCAGCTGTTCTCCGGCTCCAACCAGGGCCGCACGGACGACAGCTGCGTGCCCGTCGGCTCGATCTCCGCGCCGAACCTGGCCTCCGAGCTGATCGCCGCCGGCAAGACCTGGGCGAGCTACAACGAGGGCCTGCCGAGCCAGGGTTCGACCGTCTGCAGCAGCAGCGCGGGCAAGTACGCGCAGAAGCACAACCCGTGGTTCGGCTTCTCCAACGTGCCGACCTCGACGGCGAAGACGATGACCCAGTTCCCGACCGACTACACGACCCTGCCCAAGGTGTCGTTCGTCGTCCCCAACCTGTGCAACGACATGCACGACTGCTCGGTCTCCACCGGCGACACCTGGATCCAGAACAAGCTGGGTGCCTACGCGACCTGGGCGAAGACCCACAACAGCATGCTCGTGGTGACCTTCGACGAGGACAACCGCCTCTCCGGCAACCGCATCCCGACGATCTTCTACGGCGAGCACGTCACCCCCGGCAGCTCCACCGCCACCACCTACAACCACTACAACGTGCTCCGCACCCTGGAGGACCTGGCCGGCCTGTCCGCCCACGCGGGCAACGCCGCCACCGCCTCCGACATCACCGGCATCTGGAACTGACGCCCGTGTACCTCGCGGACTCCCGCTCCGGCAAGGCCGGCAGCACCGCGAGCAGCAGCACCGAGGCTGCCGCCGTCCCGGGCCCCCGCCCGGGGCGGCGCGCCGCCGCCGTGCCCGGCACCGTCCTGGCGCTGGGCGCGGTCAGCCTGATCACCGATGTCTCCTCGGAGATGGTCAGCGCGGTGCTGCCGCTGTACGTGGTCGCCGGCCTCGGCCTGTCCCCGCTCGGCTTCGGCCTGCTGGACGGCATCAACAACGGCGTCGGCGCCCTCGTCCGGCTGGCCGGCGGGCACGCCGCCGACCGCGGCCGGGGCCGGCACAAGGCGGTCGCGGCGGTCGGCTACGGCCTGTCGGCGCTCTGCAAGCCGCTGCTGCTGCTCGTCCACACCGTCCCGCTGATCGGCGCCGTGCTCGCCGTCGACCGCACCGGCAAGGGCCTGCGCACCGCTCCGCGCGACGCCCTGATCTCGCTCGCCACCGCACCCGAGCACCGCGGGCGCGCCTTCGGCGTGCACCGGGCGATGGACACCACCGGCGCGCTGCTCGGCCCGCTGGTCGCCTTCGCCCTGCTGCGGGCGGCGGCCGACGGCTACGACGCCGTGTTCGCGGTCTCGGCCTGCGTGGCCGCGATCGGCGTCCTGGTGCTGCTGCTGTTCGTCCCCGGCCGGTCGGGCGAGCCCGCCGACGGGCCCCGCCCGGGGCTGCGGGACTCGCTGGCCCTGCTGAAGGTGCCGGCGCTGCGGCGGCTGACGCTGGCCGCCGTGCTGCTGGGCCTGACCACCGTCAGCGACTCCTTCCTGTACCTGCTGCTGCAGCGCAGGCTGGACCTGCCGACGCACCTCTTCCCGCTGCTGCCGCTGGGCACCGCGGCGGCCTTCCTGCTGCTGGCCGTGCCGTTCGGCATGGCCGCCGACCGGCTGGGGCGCCGCCGGCTGTTCCTGCTCGGCCACCTGGTGCTGCTCGCCGGGTACGGCCTGGTGCTCGCCCCGCTGCACGCCGGGTGGGTGGCCGTCGCCGTCCTGCTGCTGCACGGCTGCTTCTACGCGGCCACCGACGGGGTGCTGGCCGCGGCCGCCTCCGGCACGGTGCCCGCCGAGCAGCAGGGCGCGGGACTCGCCCTGGTCGGCACCGGGCAGGCACTCGCCCGGTTCGGCTGCTCGCTGGCGTTCGGCGCCGGCTGGACCCTCTGGGGCGGGCAGACCGTGCTGGCGGCCGCCGCCGTCGCCCTAGCCGTCGCCGCCGCGGCGGCGACCCCGCTGATCCGCACCCCCGACTCCCCCCGTACCACCGGCACCACCGAGGAGCACCCTGTATGACGCGCACCACCCGCCTGCTGATCCTGCTGGCCGCCGTCGTCCTGCTCGGCGCGGTCGGCACCGGGGCGGTGCTGCACGCCGCCGACCGCTCGGGCCGCAAGGACCGGGAGCAGGCGGGCGGTCCGCGGATCACCCCCGGCGCCGTCGTGCTCACCGCGGACGGTGGCCGCCGGCTGCTGTTCCGCTCGACCGCCTGGGGCCCGCACCGCGACGAGATCACCGCCGTCCCGGCGGACCGCCCGGACGGCCCGCGGACGGCCTCCGGCGTCAAGTGCCTGCGCTTCCACGCCGCGGCGGGCACCGGCATCTGCCTGCAGGGCGAGCAGGACGGGCTGACCGACCGCTACAGCGCGGTCGTCCTGGACTCCGCCCTGCACGAGCTCAAGCGCTACCCGGCCGCCGGCATCCCGACCCGGGCCCGGGTCTCCCCGTCCGGGCACCTCGCCGCCTGGACGGTCTTCGTCAGCGGCGACTCCTACGCCGGCACCGACTTCTCCACCCGCACCTCGATCGTCGACACCCGCAGCTGGGAACTCCGGGACAACCTGGAGGCCTTCACCGTCCTGGACGGCGGCAGGCCGCTGCAGGCGCCCGACATCAACGTCTGGGGCGTCACCTTCGCCGACGACAACGGCTTCTACGCCACCGTCGCCACCGGCGGCCGCACGTACCTCGTCCGCGGCGACCTGGCGGCGAGGACGCTCACCACCCTGCACCAGAACGTCGAGTGCCCCTCGCTCTCCCCGGACGGCACCCGGGTCGCCTACAAGAAGCGGGTGGCCGGCGCCTCTCCGGACGCCCCGTGGCGGCTCTACGTGCTCGACCTCGCCACCATGACCGAGACAGCCACCGCCGAGCAGCGCAACATCGACGACCAGGCCCTCTGGGCCGACGGCCACACCCTGCTCTACGCCCTGGCCGGCGACTACGGCGCCGACCTCTGGACCGTCCCCGCCGACGGCACCGGCGCCCCCGCCGTCCTCACCCGCTCCGCCCTCGCCCCCGCCTACCTGGGCGGCTGACCGGACGCCGCCGGGCACATTTCAGGGGGCGCGGGTCGCTGCACGCTGTCGGGCCCGGAGGGCCCCTCACCCCACCGGCGGCCGCCAGTCCAGCAGCGCCGCGGCCGCCCGTACGGCCGTCCGCTCGGGAAGCCGGCCGACCGTCGCGAGGAATGCGTCCCTGAGGGCGACCGGGAAAGGTCCTCGCAGTGCGACCAGCCGGCCGACCTGCCGGGAGCGGGTGGCCACGGTGGTGGTGCGGGCCAGCCGGGCCGCCGTGTAGGCGGCGAGGGCGTCGGTGACGTCCGTCCCGGCGAGGGCGTGCGCGAGGACGACGGCGTCCTCGACGGCCTGGCAGGCGCCCTGGCCCTGGAAGGGGGTCATGGCGTGGGCGGCGTCGCCGAGCAGGGCGACCCGCCCGTGGTGCAGGGCGGGCAGCGGGTCGGCGAGTTCCCACACGTCGTGCCGGAGCACCCGGGCCGGGTCGGCCGACTCGAGCAGGGCGACCAGCCCGGCGTGCCAGGTGTCGAACCGCCGCAGCAGTTCGGCCCGTTCGTCGCCGTCGTCGGCGCTGCCGCCGGGCGGGGTGAGGGCGGCGGCGTACAGGTAGACGCGGTCGCCGGTGAGCGGGATGACGCCGGTGAGGGCGCCGTGGCCCCAGGTCTCGCCGGCCGGGACGGGCCGGCCGGGGGCGGGTACGACGGTGCGCCAGGTGGTGAAGCCCGAGTAGCGGGGCCCGGGGTGGCCGGGCAGCAGGGTGGTGCGGGTGGCGGAGCGCAGGCCGTCGGCGGCGACCACCAGATCGGCCCCGGTCTCCCGGTCGCCGGCCGCGACCAGGGCCGGGCGGCGGGCGCTGCCGGGGTCGGTCAGCGCGGCGGGGGAGTCGGTGCGCACGGTGCCGGGCGGCAGTTGCCGGTGCAGGGCGTCGACGAGTTCGGCGCGGTGGACGGCGACCACCGGGTCGCCGTAGGCGCGGGCGATCGCCTCCTGGTCGGCGGTGGCGAGCCGGCGGCCGTTCGGGCGGCGCAGGGCGGCCTCGCCGTGCAGCCCGGCCAGCTTGCGGACGTCGTCGCCGACACCGAGGACGTCGAGGGCGCGCAGCGCGTTGGGGGCGATGCCGAGGCCCGAGCCGACCGGGTCGAGCGAGGCGGCGCGTTCGTGGACGGCGACCTGCCAGCCGCGGCGGTGCAGGGCGAGCGCGGCGGCCAGCCCGCCGATGCCCGCGCCGATGACGACAGCCTTCTGCTCCATCGCAGACCTCCTCGGTCACTACGTCTGTAGTGTCAGGCTACTACATCTGTAGTGAGCCGTCCGCGGCGACCGCCGGACACGGGACGGGCTGCCGGACGCGGGATGATCGGTGCCATGAGTACGCCGCGCGCCGCCCTGATCGCCGACACCGCCATCGCCCTGATCGCCGAACGCGGCCTGCGCGGGCTCACCCACCGCGCCGTCGACGAGGCCGCCGGGCTGCCGGCCGGCTCCACCTCCAACCACGCCCGCACCCGGGCCGCCCTGCTGGCCGCCGCGCTCACCCGGATCGCCGACCTGGAAACCGCGGGGCTCGGCGCCGCGGCCCCCGAGCCCGGCCGGCCGCCGCGCGAGATGCTGCTGGACGCGCTCGCAGCCGGCGTGCACGGCGCACTGACCGCCGGGCTGCCGCTCACCCTGGCCCGGCTGGAGCTCGCCCTGGAGGCCACCCGCCGTCCCGAACTGCGGGCCGTCTACGACCGGTTGGGCGGGGGCTTCGCGGAGGTGGCGGCGGGGCTGCTGGCGGCGGCCGGCTCCCGCGACGCCGCCGCGGACGCCCGCAGGCTCGTCCGCTGGTGCGACGGCGTCATCTTCCACACCGCCGCGGGCGCGGGCCGGGCCGGCGGTGTCCCGCAGCCGCAGGAGCTGCGCGCCGAGGCCGCCCGCTACCTGGACGCGCTGCTCGCCCCCTGAGCCGTCTCCCGGGCCGCCGCCGCGCGCAGCTGTTCGCGCCGGTCGTGCCAGCGGCCGAGCAGGCCGGGCAGCTCCTCGCGCATGAAGCCGAAGAAGGCGAGCGACTCCGCCAGCCGCTCCCCGGCCGGGGTCTCCACGCCGAGCGCCTCGATGCCCTCGCGCAGGCCGGCCTCCCAGCGGACCAGCTCCCGGTCGCGGTGCACCGAGGCCTCGTACCAGGCGTCGTCGTGCACCCGGTAGCGGTCGCGGCGCGAGCCGGGCTCGCGCTCGCGGGTGACCAGGTTGATCTGGCTCAGGAAGCGCACCGCGCCCGACACCGCGGCCGGGCTGACCCGGAGCGAGTCGGCGAGTTCGGCGGCGGTGAGGCGGCCCGAGTCGGTGGCGAGCAGGGCGGTGAACACCCGGGCGGGCATCCGGGGGAAGCCCGCGTCGGCCATGACCGCGGCGAAGCGCTCGATGAAGGCGCCGACGGCCGCCTCGTCCCGTTCCACCGCGCTGCCTCCCGTGCCGCTGCGACTGTCGGACCATCATCGGGGACCGAACGGCCCTTCCGGAAATCCACCGGATTCACGAACTTCACGAATCTGTGAATCGAGAGTACCGTCGAGCCATGACGACCGCCATCACGGTGACCGGCCTGGTCAAGGACTTCGGCCGGACGCGCGCGCTCGACGGGCTGGACCTCACCGTCGCCCGCGGGGAGGTGCACGGCTTCCTCGGGCCGAACGGCTCCGGCAAGTCCACCACCATCCGCATCCTGCTCGGCCTGCTGCGCGCCGACGGCGGCACCGCCCGGCTGCTGGACGGGGACCCCTGGCGGGACGCCGTCGCCCTGCACCGCCGCCTCGCCTACGTGCCCGGCGACGTCACCCTCTGGCGCAACCTGACCGGCGGCGAGGCCATCGACCTGCTCGGCCGGCTCCGCGGCGGCCTCGACCAGGCCCGCCGTGCCGAACTCCTCGAGCGCTTCGAACTCGACCCCACCAAGAAGGGCCGCGCCTACTCCAAGGGCAACCGGCAGAAGGTCGCCCTGGTCGCAGCCCTCGCCTCCGACGCCGAACTGCTCGTCCTGGACGAGCCCACCTCCGGCCTCGACCCGCTCATGGAGGACGTCTTCCGCAGCTGCATCGCCGAGGAACGCGACCGCGGCCGCACCGTGCTGCTCTCCAGCCACATCCTGTCCGAGGTCGAGGCCCTCTGCGACCGCGTCAGCATCATCCGGGCCGGCCGCACCGTCGAGACCGGCACCCTCACCGAGCTGCGCCACCTCACCCGCACCTCGATCGACGCCGAACTCGCCGGCCCGCCACCGGAACTGACCGGCGTCCACGACCTGGTCACCGAAGGCCGCAGGGTCCGCTGCCAGGTCGACGCCGACCGGCTCGACGAGGTGCTGCGCGCCCTGAGCGCCGTCGGCGTCCGCAGCCTCACCAGCCGCCCGCCCACCCTGGAGGAACTCTTCCTCCGCCACTACGAGCAGCCCGGCGCACCCCGCGGCGACCGGGCCCCCGACCCGGCGGTGACCCGGTGAACACCCTCGCCGGCACCCCGGTGCTGTTCCGCCTCGCGCTGCGCCGCGACCGCATCGCGCTGCCCGCCTGGGTCTACGTGCTGGCCGCCTCCGTCGTCTCCACCGCGCTCTCCTTCCGCTCCCTCTACGACACCGAGGACTCCCGCCTGCGCTTCGCCGCCGGCATCGCCGCCAACACCTCCCTGCGCGCCCTGTACGGCCCGCTCCACGACCCGTCCACCATCGGCGGGCTGACGGCCTGGCGGATGGGCGTCTTCGGCGCCGTGCTGGCCGGGCTGATGAGCACCCTGCTGGTCGTCCGGCACACCCGGGCCGAGGAGGAGGACGGGCGCCTCGAACTCGTCGGCGCCGGCGCGGTCGGCCGCCGCGCCCCGCTCACCGCCGCCCTGCTCGCCGCCGCCACCGCCAACCTGCTGCTCGCCGCCCTCGTCGCGCTCTGCCTCACCGCCACCGGCCAGTCCGCCGCGGGCTCGCTCGCCTTCGGACTCGCGCTCGCCGGCTGCGGCATGCTCTTCGCCGGCACCGCCGCCGTCACCGCCCAGGTGGCGGGAACCGCCCGCGCCGCCAACGGCCTGGCCGGCGCCCTGCTCGGCACCGCCTTCGTGCTGCGCGCCGTCGGCGACGCCGGCCCCGCCTGGGTCGGCTGGCTCTCCCCGATCGGATGGGCCGAACAGGTCCGCCCCTTCGCCGAGAACCGCTGGTGGGTGCTGCTGCTCCCCGCCGCCGGCACCGCGCTCGCCGTCGCCGCCGCGTACGCCCTGGTCGCCCGCCGCGACCTCGGCGCCGGCCTGCTGCCGCAACGCCCCGGCCCCGCCGCCGGCGCCCCCGGGCTGCGCACCGCCGCCGCCCTCGCCGTCCGGCTGCACCGCGGCACCCTGCTCGGCTGGGCGGCCGGCTTCGCCGCGGCCGGCCTGGTCTTCGGCGGGGTCTCCCGCGGCGTCGTCGACCTGGTCGGCGACAACGCCCGGGTCGCCGACGTGATCGCCCGGCTCGGCGGCCGGCAGGGCGTCCTCGACGCCTACTTCGGCACCATGACCAACCTCTTCGGCATGGTCGTCGCCCTGTACGCGGTGCAGGCGGTGCTGCGGCTGCGCGCCGAGGAGACCTCCGGCCGGGCCGAACCGGTGCTCGCCACCGCCGTCTCCCGGCTCCGCTGGGCGGCCGGCCACCTGCTCTTCCCGCTGGCCGGCAGCGCCGTCCTGCTCGCCGTCGCCGGGGTCTTCACCGGCCTCGGCCAGGGTGCCGCGATGGGCGGCACCGGCCACGCCGTGGCCCGGCTGCTGCCGGCCGCCCTCGCCCAGCTCCCCGCCGTGTGGCTGACCGCAGCCGTCACCCTCGCCCTGGTCGGCCTGGCACCGCGGTGGAGCACGGCCGGCTGGGGCGCCCTGGCCCTCTTCCTCCTGCTCGGCTGGCTCGGCCCGGTCCTCCGCCTCCCGCAGTGGGTCCTCGACCTCTCACCCTTCACCCACACCCCGCACCTCCCCGGCGGCGCCTTCACCCCCACCCCCCTCCTCTGGCTCGCCGCCCTCGCCGCCGCCCTGGCAGCGGCCGGCCTGGCCGGCCTCCACCGCCGCGACATCGGCTGAGCCGACCGCCGAGGTGCTGCGCGTGCAGCCCTCAGCGACCGTCCCGCGGCCCGAACACCCGGAGCGCGTCGGTGTCCGTGGAGCGGGCGTTGAGGTAGTGGTCCGCCCAGGGGCCGATCTGCTCCCAGCCGCAGTCGCGGACCAGTTCGGCGACGGCCGCAGGGACGTCGAAGACCGTGCGCCGCAGCTGGACTCCCGGGCCGAGCAGCGCCCAGTGGGCGCCGCCGCGGCCGTACGGCATGCCGATGCTGCCCGGGTTGACGACCAGCCGGCCGTTGGCGAGCCGTGTGTACGGCATGTGGGTGTGCCCGCAGACGACCGTGCCCACCGCCTCGTCCAGGCCGTCGAACACCTCCGTCCACCGCTCGGGGCGGGAGTCGACCAGGACGACCTCCTCGTCGTCCCGCGGGGTGGCGTGGCAGAACAGCACCTCGCCGAGGCCCTCCACCGCGAGGCGGGCGGTCGGCGGCAGTCCGGCCAGCAGCTCGACCTGGTCCTCGCGCAGCGCGTCCGCGGCCCACGGCCCGATCGGGTCGGGGATCTCGGTACGCAGGCCGCGCCGGTGCTCGACGAGTTCCCGGTCGGCGTTGCCGGCGACCCACACGACCTGCTCGCCGAGGGCGGTGAGCAGGTCCAGTACTTCGGCGGGCTGCGGTCCGGCGGCGATGTCGCCGGTGAGCACGATCCGGTCGGCGGCGGCGACCTCGGGCTCGGCGAGGACCGCGCGGAGGGCGGGGAGCACCCCGTGGATGTCGGAGAGAACGGCGACCTGTCGCATCATGACGCCCACTCTGCTCCGCACCTCCGGCCCGTGCGCGGGTGTTCGCCCGCTGCGGACGTCCACCGCCCGGATATGCCCGGACGGCCGTCCGGGTGATCCGCTATATTCGCGCCGCCGTCGAACGACCAGTGTCCGGTGGCGAACAGCGCACAGGGAGCCCCGCATGCCGTCCGACCCGTACAGCCCCCAGCCGGACGACCGGGCGGCCCAGGACGAGGCGTTCGCGCGGGCCTTCGCGCCGCCGTCCCCGCAGGCCGACCCGCCGTACGGCGCACAGCCGCAGAACCCCTACGCGCCGCCGCCCCCGTTCCAGGACGCCGTCCCGCCGTTCGGGGTGCCGCAGGAGGTGGCGGCCCAGGACGAGGCGCTGGCACGGGCGTTCGCGCCGCCGTCGCAGAACTCGCCGCTGTCGGCCGCCCCGCCGCAGCCCGGGCTGCCGGGAGCCGTCCCGCCCGGCCCGGTTCCGCCCGGGGCGGTCCCGGTCGCCCCGTGGGGCGGCGGGGGCTGGGGTCAGGCCGGCCCCGGGTACCCGGGCTGGCAGCAGCCGGTGGGGCCGCCGACCGCCTGGAGCGGTTACGCCATCGCCTCGTTCGTGCTCGGCGTCCTCGGCCTCGCGTGCTGCATGTGGGTCGGCGCGATCGCGTTCGGCGTGGCGGCCCTGCGCACCGTCAAGGCCCGCAACGAGCGCGGCCGCGGCCTGGCGATCGCCGGCATCTCGCTGGGCGGCCTCTGGGCGGTGGTGCTGGTCGTGGTGATGGTGCTGGGCGTCGTCTTCGGCGACCGGGACCCGGCGGACTACCCGTACGAGACCGACGACACCGGCCGGACCTCGGTCTCCGGGGTCTACGACCTCGCGGCCGGCGAGTGCTTCGTCAAGCTGGGCAGCGGCAAGGGCGAGGACGTCACCGACGTCGAGACGGTCGACTGCTCGGAGCCGCACTACGGCGAGGTGTTCGCCAACCCGCGCCTCACGGCCTTCGTCTACCCCGGCAAGGACCGCGTGGTCGCCGACGCCAGGAAGAGCTGCGCCGACGCCCTCTTCGACTACGCGCCGGACAGCTGGGCGATCCCCGAGGACCTGGAGCTGCACTTCTTCTACCCCGACCAGGAGACCTGGGCGCTGGACAACGACCACTACGCCACCTGCTTCCTGACCGACACCAGCTCCTTCGCCAGGGGCTCCGCGCGCCAGGACCGGACCGCCCTGAGCGAGGCCCAGCTGGCCTACCTCCGCGCCGAGCACCGGATCGACCGGGCCTTCGACGAGCAGCCGGACGCCAAGCCCGCCGAGGACCCGGCCGCCTACCGCGCGTGGGCGCTCACGCTGTCCGTCGCGGTGGACCGGGAGATCGACGACCTGGGGAAGCGCGACTGGGGCGGGGTGGCCTCCGGCCCGGTCGGCGCGCTCAAGGACGAGCTGAAGCAGGCCCTGACCCACCTGCGGGCGGCCCGGACCGCCACCGACCCGAAGGTGATGGAGCAGGAACTCGCCAAGGGCGAGGAGCTCCTGGGCTTCGAGCGCCCGGAGGCCGTCCGCGCCGCACTCGGCCTGGCCACCGGCGCCGGCCCGGGCAACAGCGGCAAGGGCGGCCCGAACAAGCCCGGCGGCACCCGGACGGACCGCCCCGCCCCGGTCTCCGACCTGCACCCCGCCTAGGTCGACTAGGCCAAGCCCTCAGGGGCGCGAGGGGCACCTCCCGGCCGAAGGCTGGGGGAGAACTGCGCCATTCGGATGCGGTCCGTCGTACAGACCATGGTTGGCCCATGCTGTTGTGACGCCCGCACTCGGACTGCGCGGTTCCCCGCGCCCCTATGGGCTGTCCGGGAGGCCGACGAGGTCGGCCATCTCCTCGACGGCGTGGGCGAAGAAGGCGTCGGCCGGGTCGAAGGAGCCGACGAGGTGTCCGAACAGCTCGAAGCCGATCATGCCGAAGAGCTGTGTCCAGGCGATCGCGGCCCGGGCCAGTACCGGTTCGGGGAGTGCCGGCGCGTATTCGGCGCGGAGGCGGGCCAGTTGCTCGCCGAGCGGGCCGGCCGGTACCGGGAGTTCGGCCGCAGGCGTGCCCTCGGCCGCCACCGCGATCAGGGCGAGGGGAAGTCGGGCGGCGTGCCGGACGGTCTCCTGCGGGGCGCGGTAGCCGGGCACCGGAGTGCCGAAGACCAGCGCGTACTCGTGCGGGTTGGCGAGCGCCCAGGCCCGTACGGCGGTGCACAGGGCCCGCCAGCGGGGCCGCGGGGCGGCGGGGGCATCGGCGAGGGCCGCGTCGGCGGCGTCGGCGAGATCGGTGTAGGCGTCGACGATCAGCGCGGTGAGCAGTTCGTCGCGGCTCGGGAAGTACCGGTAGATGGCGGAGGAGGCCATGCCGAGCTCGCGGGCGACGGCACGCAGTGAGAGCCGCTGGGCGCCCTCGGAGGCGAGCTGCCGGCGGGCCTCCTGCTTGATCTCGCGGGTGAGCTCCTCGCGGGCGCGTTCGCGGGCGGTCCTGATGGCGGTCATGGGGACAGCCTCCCACATTTCCGAGCGCTGCACCGAAACGAGAGCACTGCTCTTGACCGCGCGCGAGGACGGTGGCACAGTCGTGGGCAGAAGTGAGAGCACTGCTCTCCGAAGCGTCCGCCGCTCGCACTCCAGGGGGTCCCCGTGTCCGACGCCAGCCGCTATGTGATGCCCACCGGCCGCCTCAGTGCCGCCCTGCTCGCCCTGTCCAACCGCACCGTCGCCGCTCTGACCCAGGCGGGCCTCAGCCTCTGGGGCTCCCGGGTGCTGGCGGTGCGCGGCCGCAAGAGCGGCGAGTGGCGCACCACCCCCGTCAACCTGCTCACCCACGGCGGGCAGCGCTACCTGGTCGCGCCGCGCGGCCACACCCAGTGGGTGCGCAACCTGCGCGCCGCGGGCGCCGGCGAACTCCGGCTCGGCCGTCGCGCCGAGGCCTTCAGCGCGGTCGAACTCCCCGACGCCGAGAAGCCGGCCGTGCTCCGCGCCTACCTCAAGCGCTGGAAGTTCGAGGTCGGCGTCTTCTTCGACGGCATCGACGCGGACGCCTCCGACGCCGACCTGCTGCGGATCGCGCCCGGCTACCCCGTCTTCCGGCTCGCCTCCGCCTGACCGCGGCGCGTCCCGGGCGTCAGAGCGCCGCGCGGACGAGGCGCTCCGCGAGCTGCGGCGCCCCGGCCCAGTGCAGGTGCAGGTACGAGCCGTGCACCGAGCCCTGCACGAAGCCCTCGACGGCGGGCCCGGAAGGCGCGCGCCAGCCCCAGGCGGGCTGCTCGCCCGCGCCCGGCTCGCAGACCGTCCGGTGGAACTCGTGGCCGCGCACCCGGGTGCCGGCCGCGGCGAGCGGGCTGTCCGCCAGGGCCACCGCCTCCCGGTAGCCGAGGGTGAGCCGCTCGGTCATCCGGGCGGTGTGCGGCAGTACCCCGCACATCTCCTTGCCGTCCAACTCCCGCCCCAGGTAGAGCAGTCCGGCGCACTCGGCGGCGATCGGCGCACCGCCCGCGGCCAGCCCGGCGATCGCCGTCCGCAGCGACGCGTTGGCGCTCAGCTCGCCCACGTACATCTCGGGGAAGCCGCCGCCGACCACCAATCCCCGTGTGCCGGCGGGGAGTTCCTCGTCCCGCAGCGGGTCGAACGACACGACCTCCGCGCCCGCCGCGGTGAGCAGTTCGGCGTTCTCCGCGTACGAGAAGGAGAACGCGGCGCCGCCCGCGACGGCGATCCGCGGCCGGCCGGCGACGGGGGAGACCTCCGCGGCGGCGGACCACGGCTCGGCGTCCAGCGGCGGGGCGCTGCGGGCCAGCGCCAGCAGTGCGTCCAGATCCACCGAGGCGGCGACGAGTTCGCCCATGTCGCGGACGGCCCGCAGGGCATCCGCGGAGCGTTCCACCGCCGGGATCAGGCCGAGGTGGCGGGAGGGGGTGGCCACCGAGGCGGCGCGCCGCACGCAGCCGAGCACCGGCACCCCGGAGCCCTCCTCCAGCGCCTCGCGCAGCAGTTGCTCGTGCCGGTCGGAGGCGACCCGGTTGAGGATCACCCCGGCGAGGCGCACCTGCGGGTCCCAGGAGGCGAAGCCGTGCACCAGGGCCGCCACCGAGCGGGACTGCGAGGAGGCGTCCACCACCAGCACCACCGGTGCCTTGAGCAGCTTGGCGACCTGCGCGGTGGAAGCGAGCTCGCCGCGTCCGGCCGCCCCGTCGAACAGCCCCATCACGCCCTCGACCACCGCCACGTCGGCCCCGGCGGCGCCGTGCAGGAAGAGCGGGGCGATCCGCCCCTCGCCGCACATGTACGCGTCCAGGTTGCGGCCCGGGCGGCCGGCGGCCAGCGCGTGGTAGCCCGGGTCGATGTAGTCCGGGCCGACCTTGTGCGGGGAGACCGCGAGGCCGCGTGCGGCGAGCGCGGCGATCAGGCCGGTGGCGACGGTGGTCTTGCCCGCGCCCGAGGAGGGCGCGGCGACGACGAGACGGGGGATGTTCAACGGGCTACCACTCGATACCGCGCTGGCCCTTGCGGCCGGCGTCCATGGGGTGCTTGACCTTGGTCATCTCGGTGACCAGGTCGGCGAATCCGGTCAGCGGCTCCTTGGCGTACCGGCCGGTGATCACCACGTGCTGGCTGCCCGGGCGGTCCTTGAGCACCGACACCACCTCGTCGACGTCCACCCAGCCCCAGTGCATCGGGTAGGTGAACTCGTCGAGCACGTAGAAGCGGTAGGTCTCGGCGGCGAGGTCGCGCTTGACCTGCTCCCAGCCCTCCTTGGCCGCCTCCTCGCTGGACTCCATGCCGCGCTGCACCCAGGACCAGCCCTCGCCCATCTTGTGCCAGGCCACCGTGCCGCCCTCGCCGGAGGCGCCGAGGACGCGCAGCGCGTTCTCCTCGCCGACCTTCCACTTGGCGGACTTGACGAACTGGAACACCCCGATCGGCCAGCCCTGGTTCCAGGCGCGCAGCGCCATGCCGAAGGCGGCGGTCGACTTGCCCTTGCCGGGGCCGGTGTGCACCGCGGTGATCGGCAGGGTGCGGCGCTGACGTGTCGTCAGGCCGTCGTCGGGGACACTCTCGGGCACTCCCTTGGGCACGGCTCAGGCCGCCTTTCGCTGGGTGGAGACGGAACGGTGGTCGCGGACGAGTGCCGCCACGCCCTCGGCGCGCAGCTCGTCCAGGGTGACGGCGGGGCCGCCGAGGCGGGCCGCCAGGGTGCGGGCCAGACCGAGCCGGACATGGCCGGACTCGCAGTCCAGCACCACGCTCGCCACGCCCTGCCCGGCCAGCAGGCCCGCGGCCCGCTCGGCCTGCGCCAGGGCGTCCCGGCCGCCGGTGGCCCGGCCGTCGGTGACGACGACCAGCAGCGGGCGGCGGTCCGGGTCGCGCATCCGCTCGATCCGCAGCACCTCGTGGGCGCGCAGCAGCCCGGCGGCCAGCGGGGTCCGCCCGCCGGTCGGCAGCTGCTCCAGCCGGGCCGCCCCGACCTCCACCGAGGAGGTCGGCGGCAGCGCCAGCTCGGCGCCGGTACCGCGGAAGGTGATCATGCCGATCTTGTCGCGCCGCTGGTAGGCGTCCGTCAGCAGCGACATCACCGCGCCCTTGACCGCGCCCATCCGCTGCCGGGCGGCCATCGAGCCGGAGGCGTCCACCACGAACAGCACCAGGTTGGACTCCCGGCCGCGGCGCACCTGCTCCCGCAGGTCGTCCTTGGCCAGCACCAGGGCCCGCCCGGACCGGCCGCGGGCGGCCTGGTGCGGGGCGGCGGCCTGCAGCGTCGCGGTCAGGTGCAGCCGGGCCAGGCGGCCCTGCGGGCGGCGCGCCCGCACGGTGTGCCCGCCGTCGGTCTCCGCGGCCGAGCGGCGGCCCATCGCACCCCGGCCGGTGCCGGGCACCTTGAACAGCCGCGTCCGGTACGGGGCGGCGCTGGCCACCGGGGCGGCCTCCCGGCCGGTGCCGGGCGCCTGGCGGGGCTGCGGCGGGGTCTGCTCCGGGGCCTGTGCGGGGTCGGAGGCCGCCGAGCCGTCCGGCGCGTCCGCGGGCGCGGGGGCGCCGCCGGGGCCGTCCGGGCCGCCGCCGTCCGGGCCGTCGTCCTGCGGCCCGCTGCCGTTCGGGTCGCTGTCGTCCGGGCCGTCCTCCTCGGAGCCCGCGTGCTCCTCCAGCGTGCGGTCCAGCTGCTCCTCGTCCAGGCCGGGCGCGTCGAAGGGGTTGCGGCGCCGACGGTGCGGCAGCGCCAGCTGTGCGGCCTTGCGGACGTCCTCCTCCAGCACCTCGGTGCGGCCCGCCCAGGCCGCCAGCGCGACCGCCGTGCGGGCCATCACGATGTCCGCGCGCAGGCCGTCGACCTCGAAGGCGGCGCAGACCGCGGTGATCTGACGCAGCGCCGTGTCGGTCAGCTCCACCTTCGGCAGCAGCTCCCGGGCGGCGGTGATCCGCTCGGCGAGCGCCTGCTCCTCCCCGGCGAACCGCTCGGCGAAGCCGGCCGGGTCGGCGTCGTACGCGAGCCGCCGGCGCACCACCTCGGCCCGCTCCTGCGGGTCCCGGGTCGCCGCGATCTCCACCGTCAGGCCGAACCGGTCGAGCAGCTGCGGACGCAGCTCGCCCTCCTCCGGGTTCATGGTGCCCACCAGCAGGAAGCGTGCCGCGTGCCGCACCGACACGCCCTCCCGCTCCACGTACGAGCGGCCCATCGCCGCCGCGTCCAGCAGCAGGTCGACCAGGTGGTCCTGCAGCAGGTTGACCTCGTCGATGTAGAGCACGCCGCGGTGCGCCTTGGCCAGCAGGCCCGGCTCGTACGCCTTGACGCCCTCGGCGAGCGCCCGCTCCAGGTCCAGCGAGCCGACGATGCGGTCCTCGGAGACGCCGACCGGCAGCTCCACCAGGTGGGCGGGCCGCTCCAGCGAATCGGCGCCGGTGTGCGCGCCGTCCGGGCACTGCGGGTCCGGCGCCACCGGGTCGCAGGCGAACCGGCAGCCGGCGACCGCGCCGATCGACGGCAGCAGCCCCGCCAGGGCGCGCACCATCGTCGACTTGGCGGTGCCCTTCTCGCCGCGCACCAGCACACCGCCGACGGCGGGCGAGACCGCGTTCAACAGCAGCCCGAGCCGCAGGTCGGCCATGCCGACGATCGCGGTGAACGGATAACGGGCGTCACTCATCTGCTCTCCCTTGCTCACGGCGCACCCGGCGGCACGAACGGCAGCCCCTGCGGTGCCCCGCCCTCGATCAGCTTCCACAGCGCGTCGGTGTCCGCATGCTCCTCGATCAGGTCGCCCAGCCGGTCCAGCCGTTCCTCGCGCGCCGCGGCGAACGAGGTGTCCGGCGCAGGCACGAACGCCCGTCCGGCCGCCGCCGCCACCTCGCGCAGCAGCGCCCGCCGGAAGCCGTCGTTCTCCAGCGCGCCGTGCCAGGTCGTCCCCCACACCGCACCGACCCGGCAGCCGTCCAGGAAGGCTTCCCCGCCCTCGACGGACACCACGCCGTGGTGGATCTCGTACCCCTCGACCCGTTCCCCGTACGCCTCGCCGACCGGCCGGCCCAGCACCTTCTCCGCGCCGAACTCCACCCGGGTCGGCAGCAGCCCGAGGCCCTCGACGGCGCCCGCCTTCGACTCCACCGCGTCGACGATCTCCCGGGACAGCATCTGGTAGCCGCCGCACACGCCGAGCACGGGCAGCCCGGCCGCGGCGCGCGCCTGCAGGGCGGTGTCCAGGCCGCGCTCGCGCAGCCAGGCCAGGTCGGCGACGGTCGCCCGGGTGCCGGGCAGCACCACCAGGTCGGCGTCGGCCAGTTCCTCCGGCCGGGTCGCCCAGCGCACCAGCACGCCCGGCTCCTGGGCCAGCGCGTCCACGTCGGTGAAGTTCGACAGCCGCGGCAGCCGCACCACGGCGACCCGCAGCACGTCCGCGCCGTGCGGGGCCGCGGTCGGACGGTTCTCCACGGCGGTGGAGAGGTCCAGCGAGTCCTCGGCGTCCAGCCACAGGCCGGGCAGCATCGGCAGCGTGCCCAGCACCGGACGGCCCGTCAGCTCCCGCAGCATCTCCAGCCCCGGCGCCAGCAGCCGCGCGTCCCCGCGGAACTTGTTGACGAACCAGCCCGCCACCAGCGACTGGTCCTGCGCGGACAGCAGCGCCAGCGTGCCGTACATCGCCGCGAACACCCCGCCGCGGTCGATGTCGCCGACCACCACCACCGGCAGGTTCGCGGCCGTGGCCAGGCCCATGTTGGCGATGTCCCGGTCCCGCAGGTTGATCTCGGCGGGGGAGCCGGCGCCCTCGCAGACCACCACCTCGTACCGGCTGCGCAGGTCCGCCAGGCACTCCAGCGCCCGCTCCAGCAGGACGGGCTTGCGCTCGCGGTAGTCCAGCGCCCCGACCTCGGCCACCGGTCTGCCGAGCAGCACCACCTGGCTGCGGCCGTCCGCCCCCGGCTTCAGCAGCACCGGGTTCATCGCCGCCTCGGGCTCCACCCGGGCGGCCTGGGCCTGCATCGCCTGGGCGCGGCCGATCTCGGCGCCGTCAGCGGTGACGAAGGAGTTCAGCGACATGTTCTGCGCCTTGAACGGCGCCACCCGCACCCCCTGCCGGGCCAGCCACCGGCAGATCCCCGCCGTGACCACGCTCTTCCCCGCATCCGAGGTCGTCCCCGCCACCAGCAGAGCCTTCGTCACGTGACACTCCTTCGCATGCGTGCAAACCCGGGGACGGGAATGGGCCACCCAGGGGCGCGTACTCCGATCAGACCGGTGCGCCCCGGGGCGGCCCGGCCGAGTGAGGTGCGTCCGAGGGCGTGGGCGGCCGTCGTCACCGCCAGCGCCAGCATTCCCACGCGGCGGGAGAGCCGGCAGGCGCGCTCGATGTCCGGGACGTCCACCGGCCGGAGTTCGGCGCCGAGGACGGGCCGGTGCTCCACCCTCCCCCAGCCTTCGGCCGGGGGGACCCCCGTCTCCGGGGGAACCCCGTCGCCGTACCGCAGGGTGCCGCCGAGCCGCACGCCGAGCCCGCCCGCGAAGGCCGACTCCGCCTGTCCGGCGTTGGGGCTGGGGTGTGACGACCCGTCGCGCCGCCAGACCTTCCAGGCGGCCCGCGGGTGCTCCGCGGCGGCGACCGTCAGCAGTGCGGTCAGCCGGGCACCGGGCCAGCCGGCCACGTCGTCGAGCCGGGCGGAGGCCCAGCCGAAGCGCAGGTGGCGCGGCGAGCGGTGGCCGACCATCGCGTCCAGGGTGTTGACGGCCCGGAAGGCCAGCAGCCCGGGGGTGCCGGCCAGCGCGCCCCAGGTGAGGGCGTTGACCACGGCGTCGGCGGTGTTCTCGGCGACGGACTCGACGACGGCGCGGGCGATCTGCTGCCCGTCCAGGGCGCTGGGGTCGCGGCCGCACAGGTGCGGCAGACGCTCCCGGGCGGCGGCCAGGTCGCCGGCCTCCAGGAAGCGGCCGATCGTCCGGGCCTCGCGGGTGAGGGAGGTACCGCCGAGCACCGTCCAGGCGGAGGCCGCGGCGAGGGCCGACCGTGCCCAGGGACGCCGCCGCAGGGCGCGGTCGGCGAGGACGGCGCCGGCCGCGACGGTGCCCACGCTCAGGGCGGTGAAGGCGGCTCCGGTGCCCCGGTGGTCGCGCCAGAGCCGGCGCTCCAGGCGGCCGGCCGCGGTGCCGAACAGGGCGACCGGGTGGCCGCGGCGGGGGTCGGCCAGCGCGGTGTCGGCGAGGTAGCCGGCGACGGCGCCCAGCAGGTAGGGGGAGGGGTTCACACGGGCCACGGCCCGGCTCCCCGGTCGGGGCGCAGCGGTGACCGCTGGGCAGCCTGCATGGCGGGCGTGTCCTCACTCAGGGTCCGCGCCCTGGATCGACGAACCGGCGGCGAGAGTCTCCTGGCTTCCGGGTCGGACACGCGCTCGGGCCTTCCAGCGGCCCTGTCGCGGACCGCCGTGACCATGCAGGTCGAGCGTGCTCCCCGGTGACAGTGGCGGGACCGCGCCGGACTCGCACCGGCTTCCTCTGCATGCCTCCGTATGGCCCCGAGATCCCATCACGCGTTCCGACCGGGAGTCAACAAAGCCTGTGGAGGGGTTGGTCACACACCGTCGCCGTTCCGGCCGCCCCGAGCCCCGTACGATCCTCCAGCCCCGGGCCCGGGCGGCGCGCCCCGCTTCGTGCGTTCGGCGAGTGGGTCGGTGCGCGCGGCCGCCCGTACGTTCTTGTCGCATGCGACGCAGACCGTCCTCCCCGCCGCCGGTGCCGTTCTCCCCGCAGGCCGCGCGGGCGCACCGCGCCGGGCTCGGCCTGACCCCGGAACAGGTCGCCGAGGCCATGGCCGCACACGGCGTCCGGCTGCTGCCCGCCCATGTGGCGGCCTGGGAGGCCGGTGAGCTGCGGCCCTCGGAGGAGGAGTTCGTCGCCCTGTCGAGGGCGCTGTGGTGCCCGCCCGCGCAGCTGATGGGCGTCCGCCCGGCGACCCTCCGCGACTTCCGGCTGTCCCGCGAGCTGACCAGGGAGCAGGCCGCCCGCCGGATCGGGGTCAGCGTGCAGACGTACGCCAGGGCCGAGGACACCGGCCACTGGGACGCCGACGAGGAGCAGAGCCTGGCACTGGCGCACGCGCTCGGGCTGACCCTGCGGGCGCTGGTGCACGTGACCGGCCGTCAGGACGAGCTGGAGCTCCTGCTGCGACAGGTCGTCGACGGCCGCTGGCAGGCCCGGCTGAGGGCGGTGGCCAGGCTCGTGCCCGTCCCGGACCCGGTGCTCGGCGGGGTCCTCGCGGACCTCCAGGACGAGTACCTCGTCCCCGCCCACTGGGGCTCCGCCGTCCCGGACGCCGCCCGCCCCCCGGCCCGCCCGCTCGCCGACCGCTTCTGGGAACTGCTGTCCCGGCCGGGGACGGACGTCCCGGTCTAGGGCTTGTCTGACAATTCCCGCCGCGCACACGACGCCGGATCATCCCGCCTGGACGTGCCGCCGCATCGCCCGAGTACGTCCAGTACGAGGCCGATACGGCGGCACGCCCAGCCGGGCGCCCGACGCCGCGTGCCAATGCGACGCGAATTGTCAGACAAGCCCTAGGAGAGCCTGAAGGCAGACGGGCGGCCGAACAGGGGCGCGCGGGCCCCCGGATCGACCTCTGCACCGCCGCCCGGACGGACCCGTTCGGGTGGCCGCGGTCCGGGGCCGGGCGTGGACTGGGAGCGCCATGTCCAGCCGCCCACCGGGGAGCGCCATGCGTTGGGGAACCGCCGCGATCGTCGCGGCCGCCGCCGTCGGGACGGGGGCCGCCGTGCTGCTGATCGGCCGCCGGGTGTCCGAGCGGGCCGTCCGCCCCGGTTTCGCGGGGATGGGACTGTCGGGCCGCGGCGGCGCCCGCCCCGGCATCCGGGTCCAGGACCTGGCCGCCGACCGGGTCACCCTCACCCGCAGCGTCGAGACCGAGCGCCCCGGCCGCTACGCCCTGGAGTGGACCGACGGCGGCCACGCCGTGATCGGCGACGTGCTCGCCACGGGCCCGCAGAGCGTCACCCGGCGGCTGCTCGCCACCGGCGCCGGCACGCTGCGCACCGGGACGGAGGTCCGGGTGACCGCCCGTACCGAGATCGGCGACCCGGCCTCCGCGCTCGGCCTGGACTTCACCGAGACCGTCGTCGACGGCGAGCTCGGCCCGATGCCCGCCTGGTACCTGCCGGGCATCCGCGGAGTGTGGGCGATCCTGGTGCACGGCCCCGGCACCGACCGGCAGCAGGCACTGCCCGTCCTGCCGGTGCTGCACGCGCTGCGCATGCCGGTACTGGTGGTCACCCACCGCGGGGACGAGGGCGCCCCGCCCTCCCCGGACGGGCTCGGGCACTTCGGCGAGACCGAGTGGCGGGACGTGGAGTCCGCCGTCCGCTTCGCCCACGCCCACGGCGCCGGCCGGATCGTGCTGTACGGCTGGTCGCTCGGCGCCACGATGGCCCTGCACACGGCGGCCCGCTCGGCCTGGCGCGACTCGCTGGCCGGCCTGGTGCTCGACTCGCCGGTGCTGGACTGGCCCGCCACCGTCCGCAGGGAGGCCGCCCGGGCCGGCGTGCCCGCCCCGCTCGCCGAGCTCGGTGCGCTGGCCGCCGAGGGCCGCTCCGGGGTCGACCTGGCCGGGTTCGCAAGGCTCGCGGCCGGCACCGACCTCCAGGTGCCCGCGCTGCTGCTGCACAGCCCGGTGGACGCCGTGGCGCCCTGGTCGGCCTCCGCCCGGCTCGCCGCCCGCCGGGACGACCTGGTGAGCCTGCACGCCGTCCCGGACGGCGCCCACGCCGCCCTGTGGAACGCCGACCCGGACGGCTACGGCGAGGCGCTGCGCCGCTGGCTCACGCCGCTGCTCTGACCCCCGCGTCCGCGCCGCGGCCGGCGGGCCGTCGGTGGGCCTCCGGACCGGGAAATCCGGGGCGTGCTCATGCCAGGTGGGCCGCCGTGGCGACCCGGTTTGATGGCTGATGCCCGATCTCATCCCCCGTCCGCGGACCGGACCTACGATCGCGCGTAGAACTCGATGTGACAGAAGGCCGGTACACGGGGAAGACTGCTCGGCGTGACGTCTCGGAACCCGCGCGACCGTGATGCCCCGCTCCCGCCCGCGATCCGCACCGGAGCGACGGTGACCCGTCTGCCAGGAGCGGCCCGCCGAGCCGAGAGCACGCCTCCGGGCGGGCCAGTCCGCCGCCGTACCCCCACGCCCAAGCCGGGCCGCGGCCGGGTGCCGGTGCCGGACGGCTTCCCCGCACCCGCCGAGCTGGCCCCGCTGGCCCGCCGGATGCTCGCCGACGCCGTGCGGATCTCCCGCTGGGCCGGCGAGCTCGGCGAGGTCGACAAGCGCGGCGAGCTGCTGCCCGACGACGCCCGGGCCGCCGGGCGCGCCCTCGCGATGACCGTCGGCGCCGCGGCGAAGGCCTGGGGCCAGGCGCTGCTCGTCGGCCTGGTCGAGCTCCGCGACGGCGGTGCCGGGCCCGGCTGGCGACTCAACGCCTGGGAGCACGACGACGAGGCGGTGATCCGCGGCTGGTCCGCGCTGTTCGACGCCTGGACGCTGCTCGCCCCCGTGCCGCCGGCCGCCATGCGCGGCGTCTTCGCGGTGCTCGCCGGGCAGGCCGTCGACCAGGCGCCGCACCTGCTGTCCTTCCTGCACCTGGTGGACGGGCCGGTCGCCGACAGCGAGCTGCTGGAACTGCTCCGCCGCGGCCTGGACGAGCGCCGCCACGGCGCCTCCGGCGGCGGTCTCGGCCTCTCCCCGGTGCCGCACGCCGCCTCCGCGATGTCCGCCGTCCGCGGCACCTGCCGGGAGCCGCAGATCGACACCCCCACGACCGCTGCCGACGCCGCAGCCGTCCTCGACTGGATGCTGGACGGCCTGGCCGCCGTCGGCGCCCTGGAGCGCCGCGACGAGGCCGCCGAGCTGTCCCCGCTCGGGCACTGGGCGGTCCGCGCCAAGCTGGAGGAGATCTGCACCGTCGCGCAGACCGCCGCCGGGCACATCGAGCAGAGCGCCATGGAGCTGCTCAGCGCCTGCGCCGAGTACACGCCCGGTCCGGCCCGCGCCGAGTACCGGGCCTGGGTGGCCGCCCGCCCGGTGGACCGCGCGGTGGCCGAGCTGCTCGACGCCGCCCGCGGGGAGGACGCGCTGGTGCGCGGCCTCGCCTTCGAGGCACTGCGGGTGGCCGGCGGCACCGCCGAGCAGGCGGTCCGCGCGGCCGTGGAGGAGCCCGTGCTGCGGCCCTACGCACTGCTGTGGCTGGCCGAGCGCTCCGACGAGGGCCCGGTCGCCCCGGCGGACGTGCTGGGTGCGGAGGACGCCGCCTGGCTGTGGGTGGACACCGCGGCGGCCCTGCTCGACCACGGGGACACCGCACTGCTGGTCCCGCACGTGGAGGGCGCGTCGGCCGGCGAGCCGGTGCGGCTGTTCAACCGGGCCCGGCAGTCCGGCCACCCGCGGGCTGCCTCGGTGCTGACCGCCGTCTCCGGCGTTCACCCCGACCCCGCGGTGGCCCGTGCGGCCCGCCGCTCCGCCTTCAGCGTCCACAACGGCGGCGCGGGGCAGTAGAGGTTGGGAGCCCCCGGTGGTTCCCGCAGGGCATGCAGCAGGACATGCGGAAGGGGCCCGTATCCGAGTCGGATACGGGCCCCTTCCGTGTGGTTCAGCAGCCGCGGGACTCCGCGCGGCGGGCGCGGACGTCGCCGACCTTCTGGCCGACCTTGCGGCGGATCACCAGCATCGGAGCCATCGCGGCGAGCGCGATCTGGGCGGTGGCGCCGATGTGCATCAGCGTGTCGCCGCCGGGCAGACCGGCCGCCCAGGCCGCCAGGCAGCCGATCGAGACGACGATCCAGCAGAGCGTCGCGGTGGCGAGCAGGCCCTGCGGCTTCGGGTACTCGATCCGGCTGACCATCAGGTAGGCCACACCGAAGATCATCAGCAGACCCGGGACGAACGGCGGGTCGAGGAGCACGATGGCGATCACCGTCATCGCACCCATCGGGCACGGCATGCCCTGGAAGATCCCCGGCCGCATCTTGACGGCCGAGAACCGGGCGAGCCGCAGCACCACCGCCAGCAGGACGGTCAGCGCGATGAACGCCGAGAGCTGCTGGTTGCTGTCCGGCGACACGATGCCCCAGACCGCCACGAAGTAGGCCGGGGCGATGCCGAAGCTGATCAGGTCGGCCAGGTTGTCCAGCTCCGCACCCAGCGCCGAGGAGCGCAGCTTGCGGGCCACCAGGCCGTCGAACAGGTCGCACATCGAGCCGATCAGCAGCAGCGTGACCGCGGTGGCGGCGCTGTTGCGGTTCGGCGCGGAGGCCTCACCGGTGAGGTGCGGCATCAGGACCCCGGTGGTGATCGAGTAGATCGCCAGGAAGCCGCAGACGGCGTTCCCCAGGGTCAGGAAGTCGGCGGTGGACAGGTGCTGCGGCGAACGGGGCGCCCGCAGCTCGCGGTCGCGCGCCCAGCGGCGGCGCCGCAGCTCCGTCTCCTCCTCGTCTCCGAGGCCGACGAGAGTCTCAGGATCAGTCACGGTCAAGGCGCGTCACCCCGGCGGTGGTCTTCTGGCCGACCTCGACGCCCACCTCGACGCCGGCCGGCAGGTACGTGTCGACGCGGGAGCCGAAACGGATCAGACCGATCCGGTCGCCCTGCTCGACCTTGGTGCCGGCGCTCACGTACGGCACGATGCGACGGGCCACGGCCCCCGCGATCTGCACCATCTCGATGTCGCCGAGCTCGGTGTCGAAGTGCCAGACGACCCGCTCGTTCTGGTCGCTGTCCTTGTTGAACGCCGGGACGAAGCCGCCGGCGACGTGCTCCACGGACGTCACGGTGCCGGGCAGGGGCGCCCGGTTGACGTGCACGTTGAGCGGGCTCATGAAGATGGCCACCCGGGTCCGGCCGTCCGGCCAGGCGTCGATCGACTGCACCACGCCGTCCGCGGGGGAGATCACTCTGCCGGTGCCGATCTCACGCTCCGGGTCGCGGAAGAACCACAGCATGCCCGCACTGAGGGCGCAGGCCGGGACAGCCGCCAGGGCCCACTTGCCGCTGCGCCGGGTGAGGGCGGTCGTGACGGCGGCGGTGGCCAGGGTCGGGGCGAACCAGGGGGTTGCGCCGCGTGCGATGGTCACGCGCGGGCGGCGACCTGCCGTCGGCGCGGCGAACAGGTCGCCGTCCTGGACGGAGGTGTGAGGGGACGGGCTGATGGGCATCGAAGACCTTAGTCGCGGGGGATCATGGCCGCTGGACGGGGGCCACCGCGGGGATCGGGTACATGGGGACGCTGTCCCGGTGGATGCTATCGGGACCAGGCGGTAGGTGGGCAAGCCGCCTGTTCATGGATATGCCGGGCATGGTGCCAAGCCACGCCTGCTATGTATACGACCGTAGCCGAGGCGGGGTGTTTCCCAAAGGGTCCGGGCGCAGCGCGTGACCCACGTCTCATCCGGGGCCCGGGGCCCCTGACGGGGTGTCGGCGCCCGGCGCGCCGGCCGTGCGCCCCGGGTGGACAGAGGCGGCCGCAGGGCGCGTACCTGCTGGTATGCACCTTACGGCCGCCTCCGGACCTGCCGTACCGCCCCCCTCGGCTGACCAGGCCGTACCGGTGCGGCAGGGGGCCGGGAACGGGCCCGCACGCCCGTGCCCGACCATGCGGAAAGTCGGGGACCGGCCGGCTCAGTCGGCCAGGCGGTACTCCTCGAGCAGGCGGCGACCGACGATCATCTTCTGGATCTCCGCAGTACCTTCACCGATGAGCAGCATCGGGGCCTCGCGGTAGAGGCGCTCGATCTCGTACTCCTTGGAGAAGCCGTAGCCGCCGTGGATGCGGAAGGCGTCCTCCACGACCTCCTTGCAGTACTCGGAGGCGAGGTACTTCGCCATGCCGGCCTCGAGGTCGTTGCGCTCGCCGCTGTCCTTCTTGCGGGCGGCCATCACCATCATCTGGTGCGCGGCCTCGACCTTGGTGGCCATCTCGGCGAGCTTGAACTGGATCGCCTGGTGCTCGGCGATCTTCTTGCCGAAGGTGGTGCGCTGCTGGGCGTAGGAGATGCCCAGCTCGAAGGCGCGGCGGGCGACACCGCAGCCGCGGGCGGCGACGTTGACGCGGCCGACCTCGACGCCGTCCATCATCTGGTAGAAGCCCTTGCCCGGGACGCCGCCGAGGATGCGGTCGGCCGGGATCCGGACGTCCTGCAGCACCAGCTCGGTGGTGTCGACGCCCTTGTAGCCCATCTTCTCGATCTTGCCGGGGACGGTCAGGCCGGGAACCTTCGGGTTCGGGCCGAAGCCGGCCTCCTTCTCGATCAGGAAGGTGGTCATGTTCTTGTACGGGGTGTTGCCGCCCTCGTCGGTCTTGCAGAGGACCGCGACCAGGGTGGAGGTGCCGCCGTTGGTCAGCCACATCTTCTGGCCGTTGAGGACGTAGAACTCGCCGTCCTTGACGCCCTTGGTGGAGATCGCCGCGACGTCGGAGCCGAGGCCCGGCTCGGACATCGAGAAGGCGCCGCGGATCTCGCCGGCCGCCATCTTCGGCAGGAAGTAGTCCTTCTGCTCCTGGGTGCCGTGCGCGTTGATCATGTGCGCGACGATGAAGTGCGTGTTGACGATGCCGGAGACGGACATCCAGCCGCGGGCGATCTCCTCGACCACCAGCGCGTAGGTCAGCAGGGACTCGCCCAGGCCGCCGAACTCCTCGGGGATGGTCAGGCCGAACAGGCCGAGCTGCTTCATCCCCTCGACGATCGCGGTCGGGTACTCGTCCTTGTGCTCCAGCTCGGTCGCGACCGGAATGATCTCCTTGTCGACGAAGTCCCGCACGGTGGCGAGGATGTCCCGCTGGATCTCGGTGAGGCCGTCGGTCTGTGCGAGGCGTCCCATCGTGCGGCTCCCTATCTGAAGGCGTGAGGGTGGGGGGAGGTCGGGGCAAAGCGCGGAAGTCGTTGTCGGGGGCCCTGCCGGCGTGGCTGCGGCAGCAGGGCCCCCGTGCCGGGTGGGGTGAGGCCGATGACGGCGGCCTACCCGTCCGGGGTCTCAGGAAGCAGGAGTCGGGCGGCCGGGCTGCTCGCCGCCGCGCTCCTTGGTGTACGTCTCGGTCGGCACCATCACCTTGCGGCGGAAGATGCAGACGACCGTGCCGTCCTGCTTGTAGCCCTTGGTCTCGACGTAGACGATGCCGCGGTCGTCCTTGGACTTGGACGGCCACTTGTCGAGGACGGTCGTCTCGCCGTAGATGGTGTCGCCGTGGAAGGTCGGGGCGACGTGGCGCAGCGACTCGATCTCCAGGTTGGCGATCGCCTTGCCGGAGACGTCCGGGACGGACATGCCGAGCAGCAGGGAGTAGATGTAGTTGCCCACGACGACGTTCTTGCCGAAGTCCGTCGTCTTCTCCGCATAGTTGATGTCCATGTGGAGCGGGTGGTGGTTCATGGTGAGCAGGCAGAAGAGGTGGTCGTCGTACTCGGTGACCGTCTTCCCGGGCCAGTGCTTGTAGACCGCGCCGACCTCGAACTCTTCGTAGGTGCGTCCGAACTGCATGGGGGTGTCCTTATGAAGAAAGGGGGAGGGGCGGGTCAGGCCTGCGGGGGCTCGAACTTCGAGGTGCGCTCCATGCCGGCGGCGCGGCCCTTGCCGGCGATGACCAGGGCCATCTTGCGGCTGGCCTCGTCGATCATCTCGTCGCCGAGCATCGCGGAGCCCTTGGCGCCGCCGGCCTCCGAGGTGCACCAGTCGTAGGCGTCGAGGATCAGCTCGGCGTGGTCGTAGTCCTCCTGCGAGGGCGAGAAGATCTCGTTCGCGGCGGAGACCTGGTCCGGGTGGAGCACCCACTTGCCGTCGAAGCCGAGGGCGGCGGCGCGGCGGGCGACCGCCTTGTAGCCGTCCTGGTTGCGGATCTGCAGGTAGGGGCCGTCGATGGCCTGCAGGTCGTTGGCGCGGGCGGCCATCAGGATGCGCATCAGGATGTAGTGGTAGGCGTCCGCGTCGTAGCCGGGCGGCTGCTCGCCGACGACCAGCGACTTCATGTTGATGGAGGCCATGAAGTCGGCCGGGCCGAAGATGATGGTCTCCAGCCGGGGCGAGGCGGTCGCGATCGAGTCGACGTTGATCAGGCCCTTGGCGTTCTCGATCTGCGCCTCGATACCGATCTTGCCGACCTCGAAGCCCATGGTCTTCTCGATCTGGGTGAGCAGCAGGTCGAGAGCCTTGACCTGCTCCGCGTCCTGGACCTTCGGCAGCATGATGCAGTCGAGGTTGGGGCCGGCGCCCTCGACGACGGTGATGACGTCGCGGTACGTCCAGTGGGTGGTCCAGTCGTTGACCCGGACGACCTTGGTCTTGTTGCCCCAGTCGCCGTTGTTGAGGGCGTCGACGATGTTGTGCCGGGCGCTCTCCTTGACCAGCGGGGCGCAGGCGTCCTCCAGGTCGAGGAAGACCTGGTCGGCGGGAAGGCCCTGGGCCTTCTCCAGGAAGCGCGGGTTGCTGCCGGGCACGGCCAGGCAGGAGCGGCGCGGCCGGAGGCGGTTGACGGTGGTCATGAGGGTGGTGATTCCTTCCCGGGTCAGCTGGTCGCGGTCGTGTGCGGCGCCGCGGCCCACGGCTGGAGCCTGTTGGCCAGCCGGATCTCGTCCACGATCCGGCCGATGATGGTGGTGATGCCGAAGTCCTTCGGGGTGAAGACCGCGGCGACACCGGCGGCCTTGAGGGCCTCGGCATCCGCAGCGGGGATGATGCCACCGACGATCACGGGCACATCCTCCACCCCCGCGCGCCTCAGCCGCTGCAGGACGTCGGGCACCAGCTCGGGGTGGGCGCCCGAGAGGATGGACAGGCCCACGCAGTGCACGTCCTCCGCGACGGCGGCGGAGACGATCTGCTCCGGGGTGAGCCGGATGCCCTGGTAGACCACCTCGAAGCCGGCGTCGCGGGCCCGGACGGCGATCTGCTCGGCGCCGTTGGAGTGCCCGTCCAGACCCGGCTTGCCGACCAGCAGGCGGAGCTTGCCGGTGCCGAGCTCGGCGGCCGTTGCGGCGACCGCCTCGCGGACGGCGGCGAGCTCGCCGCCGGGCTCGGCCGCCACCGCGACCGGGGCGCCGCCCACGCCGGTGGGGGCGCGGTACTCGCCGAAGACCTCGCGGAGGGCGAAGGCCCACTCGCCGGTGGTCACGCCGGCGCGGGCGCAGGCGAGGGTGGCCGGCATCAGGTTGTCGGTGGTCACCGCGGTGGCCTTGAGCTGCTCCAGGGCGGCCTGGGCGGCCGCCTCGTCGCGCTCGGCGTGCCACTTCTCCAGGCCGGCGAGTACGGAGCGCTCGGAGGCAGGGTCCACCACCATGATCGCGGTGTCGAGGTCCGCGGTGAGCGGGCTCTCCTCGGTGGTGTCGAAGCAGTTCACTCCGACGATCTTGTCCTCGCCGGCCTCGATCCGGGCGCGGCGGGCCGCGTGCGAGGCGACCAGGTTGGACTTGAGGTAGCCGGACTCGACGGCCGGGATGACGCCGCCCATCTCCAGCACCTTGGCGATCTCGGCCTCGGCGCCGGCGAGCAGCTCGTCGGTCTTGGCCTCGATCACGGCGGAGCCGTTGAAGATGTCGCCGTACTCCAGCAGGTCGGACTCGTAGGCGAGCACCTGCTGGATGCGCAGCGACCACTGCTGGTCCCACGGGCGGGGGAGGCCCAGGGCCTCGTTCCACGCGGGCAGCTGGACGGCGCGGGCGCGGGCGTCCTTGGAGAGGGTGACCGCGAGCATCTCCAGCACGATGCGCTGGACGTTGTTCTCCGGCTGGGCCTCGGTGAGGCCGAGCGAGTTGACCTGCACGCCGTAGCGGAACCGGCGCTGCTTGGCGTCCTCGATGCCGTAGCGCTCGCGGGTGACCTTCTCCCAGAGCCGGGAGAAGGCCCGCATCTTGCACATCTCCTCGACGAAGCGGACGCCCGCGTTCACGAAGAAGGAGATCCGGCCGACGACCTCGCCCATCCGCTCGGCCGGCACCTGGCCGGAGTCGCGGACGGCGTCGAGGACGGCGATCGCGGTGCACATGGAGTACGCGATCTCCTGGACCGGGGTGGCCCCGGCCTCCTGCAGGTGGTAGCTGCAGATGTTGATCGGGTTCCACTTGGGGATGTTCGCGACCGTGTAGGCGATCATGTCGGTGATCAGCCGGACGGACGGCCCGGGCGGGAAGACGTGCGTCCCGCGGGACAGGTACTCCTTGACGATGTCGTTCTGGGTGGTGCCGGTGAGCTTGGCGATGTCCGCGCCCTGCTCCTCGGCGACCACCTGGTAGAGCGCCAGCAGCCACATCGCGGTGGCGTTGATCGTCATGGAGGTGTTGGTCTGCTCGAGCGGGATGCCGTCGAACAGGGTGCGCATGTCGCCGACGTGGCCCACCGGCACGCCGACCCGGCCGACCTCGCCGCGGGCGAGGACGTGGTCCGAGTCGTAGCCGGTCTGCGTGGGCAGGTCGAAGGCGACGGACAGGCCCGTCTGACCCTTCGCCAGGTTCCGCCGGTAGAGCGCGTTGGAGTCGCTCGCGGTGGAGTGGCCGGCGTAGGTCCGCATCAGCCACGGACGGTCGCGCTGGACACCTTCACGGTCTGCCATCAGATGTCCCGGAAGCGGTTGATCGCCGGCAGGTGCTTGGCACGCAGCTCGTGGTCGCGGACGCCCATGCCCTCCTCGGGGGCCAGGCAGAGCACGCCGACCTTGCCCTGGTGCTTGTTGTGGTGCACGTCGAGGGCGGCCTGGCCGGTCTCCTCCAGGGAGTAGACCTTGGAGAGGGTCGGGTGGATCTTGCCCTTGGCGACCAGGCGGTTGGCCTCGAACGCCTCGCGGTAGTTGGCGAAGTGCGACCCGACGATGCGCTTCAGCGACATCCACAGGTAGCGGTTGTCGTACTGGTGCATGTAGCCGGAGGTGGAGGCGCAGGTGACGATGGTGCCGCCCTTGCGGGTGACGTAGACCGAGGCGCCGAAGGTCTCGCGGCCCGGGTGCTCGAAGACGATGTCCACGTCCTCGCCGCCGGTGAACTCGCGGATCTTGCTGCCCAGGCGCTTCCACTCGCGCGGGTCCTGGGTGTTCTCGTCCTTCCAGAACTTGTAGCCCTCGGCGGAGCGGTCGATGATCGCCTCGGCGCCCATGGCGCGGCAGATCTCGGCCTTGGCGTCGTTGGAGACCACGCAGATCGGGGTGGCGCCGCCGGCCAGCGCGTACTGGGTGGCGTAGGAGCCGAGGCCGCCGCTGGCGCCCCAGATCAGCACGTTGTCGCCCTGCTTCATGCCGGCGCCGTTGCGGGAGACCAGCTGGCGGTAGGCGGTGGAGTTGACCAGGCCCGGGGAGGCGGCCTCCTCCCAGGTGAGGTGCTTCGGCTTGGGCAGCAGCTGGTTGGTCTTCACCAGGGCGATCTCGGCGAGGCCGCCGAAGTTGGTCTCGAAGCCCCAGATGCGCTGCTCCGGGTCCATCATCGTGTCGTTGTGGCCGTCCGGGGACTCCAGCTCGACCGAGAGGCAGTGCGCGACGACCTCGTCGCCGGGCTTCCAGGCGTTGACGCCGGCGCCGGTGCGCAGGACGACGCCCGCGAGGTCGGAGCCGAGGATGTGATACGGCAGGTCGTGGCGCTTGGTCAGCGGCGACAGGCGGCCGTAGCGCTCCAGGAAGCCGAAGGTGGAGACCGGCTCGAAGATCGAGCTCCACACGGTGTTGTAGTTGACGGAGCTCGCCATGACGGCGACCAGGGCCTCGCCCGGGCCGAGCTCGGGGAGGGGGACCTCGTCCAGGTGGAGGGACTTGCGGGGGTCCTTGTCGCGGCTGGTGAGGCCGGCGAACATCTGCTCCTCGTCCTTGTGGAGCGTCACCGCCCGGTAGGACTCCGGCAGCTTGATCGCGGCGAAGTCCGCCGAGGTGCTGTCGGAGCTGAGGATCGCGTCGAGGATTTCGTTCATGGCTGCCTCCGAAGGCGTACCTGTGTGAGGGCACAGGGCGTCTGGGGGAGCCGGGAGCGGACACCGGCTTCGCTGAGGGTCTGGGTGGGATTGGTTCGACGGTCTGCGACGGATGTGGTGTCGCCGAAGTCGTGCTTGCCCCCGAGGTGTGGGGACGCCGGACACGGCGCGCCGAGGTGGGGAGCCGCGGCGCCGCGACTGGTGGGTAACAAGGTAATGGCACCCTGTGCCACTCGTAAAGGCACCGGGTGTCATCAGTTCGAGTGATGTGGATCGCTGTCCGGGCCGGCCGGGTGCACCACGCGAAGAGGCCCGCCCCGGACAGCCGGGACGGGCCTCGAAAACCGCTTCCACCTGCGAAAAAGCCTGGAATCAGGCCGTTCTGGCACCGCCCAGGGCGGACTTGATCGAGTCCAGGACGAGGTCCAGCGGGGCGTCGGTGCGGGCCACTGTGATGAGGACCTCACCTCCGGGGCTGGCACTGAGGGCACTCACCGCGGCGGCCTCCAGGGCTGAACCGGTGTCACCTGTGGCACCCGGTGCCACAAGAGTGCCACGGCGTCGCACCCCGGTCGGCGCGGTCGCCCAGAAGGTGCCCCTGATGACCTCGAAGGAGTGGTCCAGCTGGGCCTCCACGTCGCCGTGCCCGCCCGCCCGCAGCCAGCGCCGCAGCACGTGGTTGTGGGCCGCGACCACGGCCGCCGCCGACACCTCGGCCAGCATCGAGTCGTCGTCCCCGCCGCGCTGCCAGCCCGGCGGGATCTGCTCGGCCGCGTCGAAGCGCCCCAGCAGGTAGCGGGTGAACAGCCGCTCGTACCGGGCCACCACCGCGATCTCGCGCTCCCGCAGCGCCGGCACCTGGCGGATCAGCTGGTAGCGCGCCACCGAGACGCCCGGCGTGGAGGCGTACATCCGCAGCACCTCCTTGATGCCGCGGCAGACCACGTCCAGCGGGTGCTCGTCCGGCTCGGCGCTGGCCAGCAGGTCGGCCACCCGGACGAGGGTGTCGTCGTGGTCCGGGAAGATCGCCTCTTCCTTGGAGCGGAAGTAGCGGAAGAACGTCCGCCGCGCCACGCCCGCCTCGGCGGCGATCTGATCGACCGTCGTCTCCTCGTACCCCTGGTTGGCGAACAGGTCCATGGCCGCCGCCGCCAGCTCCTGGCGCATCTGCCGGCGCTGCGCCGCGGCACGCCTCCCGCCCGGGCCGGGCTCGGCGGGGCGGGCGCCGTCCACCGGCTCGCGGGGCGGCTGGGGCTGCGCGGTTGACTGTTCCCGATCCATGCCCGGAACGCTACACGTCCCGGGCGCCGCTCCGGCCGGCCGCGCCCTGCGGACGGGCGCCACCGGCGGCACGGCCGCGGGCCGGGGCCAGCGGGGCGGCACCGCGCTCTGGTTCCACGCCGGCCGGCCGGCCGGTGCGACGTTGCTCCGAGGCAGTCTGCCTCCGGGCTCGGTGTTCATCTGCGACTCCTTGCAGCTCGGCGGCCGATCGTGTCCGTGATGTGCGGGGAGGGCCGCCCCCCGCGGGCCGCGGCGGGCCGGCGGGGGACGGCCCCCGGTGCGTCAGCGCCGCGCGTGGTCGCGGAAGCCGCGGCCGGTCTTGCGGCCCAGGCAGCCCGCCGCGACCAGGTGCTCCAGCAGCGGCGCGGCCGCCAGGCCGGGCTCGCGGAACTCCTGGTGCAGCACCTGCTCGATGGTCAGCGAGACGTCCAGGCCGACCACGTCCAGCAGCTCGAACGGCCCCATCGGGTAGCCGCAGCCGAGCTTCATCGCGGTGTCGATGTCGTCCACCGTCGCGTAGTGCTCCTGCAGCATCCGCACCGCGTCGTTCAGGTACGGGAAGAGCAGCGCGTTGACGATGAAGCCGGCCCGGTCGCCGCACTCCACCGCGTGCTTCTTCACCTTCGCGCACAGCTCCAGCACGGTGGAGGTGACGTCCGGCGCGGTGAGCACGGTGGAGACCACCTCGACCAGCTTCATGGCCGGCGCCGGGTTGAAGAAGTGCATGCCGATCACGTCCTGCGGCCGCGAGGTCGCGGTCGCGCAGCTGATCACCGGCAGGCTGGAGGTGGTGGTCGCGAGCACCGCGCCCGGCTTCACGATCTTGTCGAGGGTGGCGAACAGCTCGCGCTTGATCTCCAGGTCCTCGGCGACCGCCTCGACCACCAGGTCGACGCCGGCCAGGTCCGCGTAGCTGCCGGTCGGGGTGACCAGCGCCAGCACGGCGTCCCGCTGCTCCGCGCTGAGCCGGCCCCGGGAGACCGAACGCTCCAGCGACTTCTCCAGCTGCGCCTTGGCGCGGTCCGCCTTCTCCTGGCTGCGGGCCGCCAGCAGCACCGGCAGGCCGGCCTTGGCGAACACCTCGACGATGCCGGTCGCCATGGTGCCCGAGCCGCAGACGCCGATGCTCGCGACGGTCCGGCCCGCGACCCGGGTGCCGGCCGCGGCCGAGGCCTCGGCGACCACCCGGGAGGACCCGGGCGCCTCGTAGCTGTAGAAGCCGCGGCCGGACTTGCGGCCGAGCAGGCCCGCCGCCGCCAGCTGGCCGAGGATCGGCGCCGGGGCGTGCAGACGGTCCTTGGACTGCTCGTACATCGCCTCCAGCACGGTGCGGGCGGTGTCGATGCCGATCAGGTCGAGCAGGGCGAGCGGGCCCATCGGCAGGCCGCAGCCGAGCCGCATCGCGGCGTCGATGTCCTCGCGGGTGGCGTACCGCGACTCGAACATCGCGGCGGCCTGGTTGAGGTAGGCGAAGAGCAGGCCGTTGACGATGAAGCCGGCCCGGTCGCCGGCCGCGACCGGCTCCTTGCCCAGGTCGCGGGCGAAGGCGGCGGCGTCCTCGGCGGCCTGCGGGGAGGTCAGCACCGTGCGGACGACCTCGACCAGCTTCATGGTGTGCACCGGGTTGAAGAAGTGCAGGCCGAGCACGCGCTCCGGGCGGGCGGTGGCGGCGGCGATCCGGGTCACCGACAGGGCGGTGGTACCGGTCGCCAGCACCGTCTCCGGCGGGCAGATGCGGTCCAGCTCGGCGAAGATCTCCCGCTTCAGCTCCAGCTGCTCGGGCACCTCCTCGATCACCAGGTCGGCGCCGGCCGCGGCGTCGAGCCGGTCGCCGACCGAGATCAGGGCGAGCAGCGCGGTGCGCTCCTCGGCGGTCATCCGCTCGCGCCGGACCGCGTTGGCGGTGGTCTCCTCGATCCGGGCCAGCGCCCGGCCCGCCGCATCGGCGTCGGCCTCGATGCCGAGCACCCGGCGGCCGCTCTTCGCGACGGCGACGGCGACGCCGGCACCCATGGTGCCGAGGCCGACCACGGCGACAGTGGGGAAGGGACGCTCCATTGTCCTGACTCCTTGTCATGGGCCCGTGCCGCGCTCCGGCGCAGCCGGGCGCTCGGCGGCGAGCGGCGGCAGGGTGCGCTGGAGGAGGGTGCGGCGGCACGGGAGTGCGGGAAGGCGGGGACGGCCCCGCGGAGCACGGACCGGTCCGCTCCGGTCGTGCCGCGGGTGTGCCGAAGTGCTCAGGCGCGCTGACAGAAGGACAGGCGGCGCTGAACCGATGCAGGGAGAAGAGACGGCCGCTGGGGCCGGAGACCACGCACCGGGGCAGCCGCGTGATGCCGCGGCGCCGACCACGCCGGTGCGGCTCCCGAGGCCCGGCGCTGGTACGTGCGGGTCACTGTAGCGGAGTTACCGCCCAGTAGGAAGAGCGCCGCGCTGGTCGGAAAAACACACCGGGCCCGGGCGCAGAACGCACAGCGGCCCGCCGGGAGAACCCGGCGGGCCGCTGCGGCGGTGGGAGGGGTCAGTGCGCCATCACGGGGACGGCGTCCTCCTTGGCCGCGCCCTCGACGGTCGCGTGCATCTCGGGGCGACCGGTGTTGATCAGGACGGCGGCCACGGTGGCGGCCAGCACCAGGATGCCGAACGACCACCAGATCGCGGTCGAGAAGCCGTGCACCATGCCCTGCAGCTGGAGCAGCTGCTGCGGCGCGCCGTCCTTGGCGTGCGAGGTCAGGTACGCGGTGGTGGCGCTGGCCGCGATGGTGTTCAGCAGCGCGGTGCCGATGGCGCCGCCGACCTGCTGGGAGGTGTTGACCATGGCCGAGGCGACACCGGCGTCGCGCGGCTCGACGCCGTGCGTGGCCAGGCTCATCGCCGGCATGAACGCGGTGCCCATGCCGAGGCCCATCAGGATCAGGCCGGGCAGGATCAGCGCCGGGTAGGAGCTGTTCACGTCGATCTGGGTGAGGATCAGCATGCCCAGCGAGGCGACCAGGAAGCCGGGCACCATCAGGTAGCGCGGCGGGACGCGGGTCATCAGCCGGGCACCGATCTGGGTGGAGCCGGTGATCATGCCCGCCACCATCGGCAGGAAGGCCAGGCCGCTGGTGACCGGGCTGTAGCCGAGCACCACCTGCAGGTAGTAGGTGAGGAAGAGGAACAGGCCGAACATGCCGATCACGGCGAGGCCGAGCGACAGGTAGACACCGCCGCGGTTGCGCTCGGTGACCACGCGCAGCGGCAGCAGCGGCGCGGAGACCTTGCTCTCCACCACGGCGAACGCGGCGAGCAGCACGGCGGCCGCGGCGAACAGGCCGACGGTGATGCCGGAACTCCAGCCGTCCGACTCGGCGCGGGTGAACGCGTACACCAGGGCGACCAGGCCGGAGGTGACCAGCAGCACGCCGGGGATGTCCAGCTTGTTGCGGTTGCGGCTGCCGACCGGCTCGCGGATGACCAGCACGGCGCCGAGGATCGCGACGACCGCGAACGGGATGTTGACGTAGAAGGTCCAGCGCCAGTTCAGGTACTCGGTGAGCAGACCGCCGAGGATCAGGCCGATGGCACCGCCACCGCCGGCGATGGCGCCGTAGATGCCGAAGGCCTTGGCGCGCTCCTTCGCCTCGGTGAACATCACCGCGAGCAGCGACAGTGCGGCCGGGGCGAGCAGCGCGCCGAAGACGCCCTGGAGGGCGCGGGCGCCGAGCAGCATCGGGGTGTTGACGGCGGCGCCGCCGAGCGCGGAGGCCAGGGCGAAGCCGGTGAGGCCGATGATGAAGGTCCGCCTACGGCCCCACAGGTCGGCGATCCGGCCGCCGAACAGCAGCAGTCCGCCGAAGGCCAGCGCGTAGGCGGTGATCACCCACTGGCGGTTGCCGTCGGAGATGCCGAGGTCGTGCTGGGCGGAGGGCAGTGCGATGTTCACGACGGTCGCGTCGAGGACGACCATCAGCTGGGCCAGGCCGATGAAGGCGAGTGCCTTCCAGCGGCGCGGATCGGCCTGGAGGCCGGTTTCGGACATGGGGGTACCCACTAACGTGCGTAGCGTGCGGTCGGGTCGGTCAGTCGGCGCGCTTGAGGTCCTCGAAGGACGCGGCGCGGCCGGGAAGTACGGAGGTCGCCGGGGCTCGCAGGCCGTCCAGGAAGACCTGCAGGTGGCGATGGACGAACTCGTCGAGGTCGATGCATCCGGTGCCCGGGAGCGGGCGGGTGAGCTGGGTGATGCCGAGGAAGTAGTCGCCGACGCCGATGTCGGAACGCAGCTGCCCGCTCGCGTGGGCGCGCGCGATCAGCTCGGTCGTGGCCGCCTTCAGCCGCAGCCGCGCCCCTTCCAGTTCGGGGTCGTCGTGGTCGATGTGGTCGGAGACCATCGGGCAGAGCGCGCCGATGCGCTCGTCCGCGGCGGCGTGCGTGAACCGGGTGAGGCCCTCGAAGGCGTCCGGCTCCGCGAGTCCGGCCTCCGCGTGCTCCAACACCCGGGTCAGCACCGAGAGGGTCACGTGGTAGAGCAGCTCGCGCCGGTCGGAGAAGTTACGGTAGAGCGTGGCGTTGCCGACCCCGGCCCGGCGGGCGATCTCGTCGAGCGGCGCCTCCGCGCCGTGCTCCACGATCGCCTCGCGGGCGGCGGTGATGATCCGCGCGCGGTTGCGGCTGGCGTCCGCGCGGAGCCGCTGGCCGGCCGGCTTGGTGCTGACGGTCGTCATCGGACTCCCTTCCCTTCCGGGGACTCGTTCCCCGTTTGTGCGGACACGGGGTTAAACGGGGAGCAGGTCCCCGGAAATTCCCCTTCCGATGTGACCTGCGTCACGCCATTCGAAGATGGCCGATTTCACCCTCCCGGGCGGCTCCCACCGCGGGGCGTTCCCCCCCCGGACGCCGGGGACGGCAGCATGGGCCCATGGGTAGCGCGCAGACCAGGGCCGGGCAGGCGGAACGGGCAGAGGAGGCAGCCGCGGAACTCGCCGCGGCCGGCGTGGACGCCGTCGCACTCGGCTGGGTCGACAACGCCGGCATCACCCGGGCCAAGGCCGTCCCCGTGGCCCAGCTGCCGCACGCCGTCAGGCACGGCATCGGCGCCTCGCCCTGCTTCGACTCCTTCCTGGTCGACGACTCGATGGCCCCCGGCGGCGGCCCGGTCGGCGACCTCCGGCTCGTCCCCGACCTCGACGGCCTGGTGCCGCTCGCTGCCCAGCCCGGCTGGGCCTGGGCCCCGGTCGACCGCCGGACCCAGGACGGCGCCCCCCACCCCGGCTGCCAGCGCTGGTTCGCCCGCCGCACCGAGCAGGCGCTCGCCGCCCGCGGGCTCGCCGTCCGCGCGGGCTTCGAGATCGAATGGGTCGTCGACCGCCCCGGCGAGCCCGAGGGCGGCGCCGCCTACGGCATGGACCGGCTGATCGACCGCTCCGACTACCTCCGCGACGTGCTGCGCGCCCTCACCGAGCAGCACCTCGCCGTCCTGCAGATCCACCCCGAGTACACACCCGGCCAGTTCGAGGTCTCCGTCGCCGCGGACTCGCCCGTCCGCGCGGCCGACACCTCCCTCCTGGTGCGGCAGACCGTCCGGGCCGTCTCCGCACGCCACGGACTGCGCGTCTCCTTCGCCCCGGTGGTGGCACCCGACGGCGTCGGCAACGGCTGCCACCTGCACCTCAGCCTCTGGCAGGACGGGCACAACCTGCACGCCGGCGGGCCCGGCCCGCACGGCCTCACCGGGCAGGCGGAGGCCTTCCTCGCCGGCGTCCTGGAGGAACTGCCCGCGCTGCTGGTGCTCGGCGCACCCGCACCGTCCTCCCCGCTGCGCCTCGTCCCCGGCCGCTGGGCCGGGCCCTACCGCTGCTGGGGTCTCGAGAACCGGGAGGCCGCCCTGCGGCTGATCACCGGCTCCGCGCCGGAGCAGGCCAACGCCGAGGTGAAGTGCTTCGACGCGGCGGCCAACCCCTACCTCGCGGTCGGCGGGGTGCTCGCCGCGGGGCTCGCCGGGATCGACGCCGGCCTCCGGCTGCCGCCCGAGGTGCCGGACGACCCGGCCCGCAGCCACGGCGTCGAACGGCTGCCGCACAGCCAGACCGCCGCGCTGGCCGCCTTCCGGGCGTGCGCGCCGCTGCGGGCGGCGATGGGGGAGGAGCTCTACCGCGCGGTGCTCGACGTCCGCGGCGCCGAGGCAGCCCTGTTCCGCGAACGCAGCCCGGAGGAGACCGTGGCGGCGACCCGGTGGAGGTACTGACCGGTGCTGGTCGACCACCACTGCCACAGCGTCGTCGCCGAGGAACTGGACGAGGCGGCCTTCGCCGCGCTGATCACCGAGTCCGACCGGCCCCCAGCCGCCGGCACCTCGCCCTTCGACAGCGCGATCGGGCTCGCCGTCCGCCGCTGGTGCCCACCGCTGCTGGGGCTCGCCGCGCTCGTCGGGGCCGATGCGTACCTGGAGGCCCGCCGGGCCGTCGGTGCCGACGCGGCCACCGCCCGGATGCTCGCCGCGGCCGGCCTCACCGACCTGCTGGTGGACACCGGGCTGACCGAGGCCCGCGGCCGACCGCTGCTGCCGCCGGCCGAACTGGCCGCCCTGGCCGGCGCCCGGCTGCACGAGGTCGTCCGGCTGGAGTCGGTGGCCGCCGCCGTCCGGGCGCCCGCGCCGACGTGGCCGGAGGCGGTCGCCGAGGCCCTGGCCGAGGCCTGCGCCGAGGCGGTCGCGGTGAAGTCGGTGCTCGCCTACCGCGCGGGGCTCGACATCCCCGGCGGCCCGCCCGACCGCTCCGAGGTGGTGCGCGCCGCCGGCGCCCGGACGGACGGGCGGATCACCGACCCGGTGCTGCTGCGGCACCTGCTCTGGTCGGCGGTCGGGCTCGGGCTGCCGATCCAACTGCACACCGGCTTCGGCGACCCGGACCTGCGGCTGCACCGGGCCGACCCGGCAATGCTGGTGGACTTCGTCCGAGCGGTGGAGCCGGACGGCGTACCGCTGGTGCTGCTGCACGGCTACCCCTACCACCGGCAGGCCGCATGGCTGGCCCAGGCCTTCCCCCATGTGTACGCGGACGTCGGGCTGACCCTCTCCTACACCGGGCCGCGGGCCGCCGCGGTACTCGGCGAGGTGCTCGAACTGGCACCGTTCGGCAAGGTGTTGTTCTCCACCGACGCCTACGGGCTGCCCGAGCTGTACCCGGTGGGCGCCGCACAGTTCCAGCGCGCGCTCGGCACGGTGCTGGACGACTGGCGGGCGGCCGGGGACTGCACCGCAGAGGACGCACTGCAGATCGGCGCAGCCCTCGGCCACGGCAACGCCCGCCGGCTCTACGGAATCTGAAGGGGCGATTCCAAGGGCTGCCGGACGCCCCTGTGGCATTAGCCGATCGCGCGGAAGTGGTCCCGCAGGCCGATGCCGAAGTTGGTCGGGGTGCCGTCGTAGTTGCTGATCAGCGACGGGCCCGAGCCGCAGTCCCAGGTGTTCCAGGTCCAGCCCAGGTAGCCGAGCTTCCGGGCGTCGAACCAGGCCATCACCTGGTCGATGAAGCCGTGGCTGCAGGTGTTCTCGCCGATCTCACCGGCGACCAGCGGGACCTTGGCGGCCACCGGCTCCAGGGTGGAGGCCCAGCAGGTGCTGCTGGAGCAGGTGTTGAAGTTGTACACGTGCCAGGCCGCGGCGAGGTTGCCGGTCGGGTCGGTGGGCCTGTACGTCAGCCACTGGCCGAGGTCGTTGGAGTAGGCCACGCCGCCGAGCAGGATGACGTTCTTCGCACCGGTCGCCCGGACGGTGTCCACCAGCTTCTGGAAGCCGCTGACCTCGTACGGGATGCCGGGGCAGGCGCTGCCGCCGTCCCGCCAGCACAGCCAGCCCTGGGTGGTGGAGGACTCGGAGCGGTCCGGGTAGGGCTCGTTGAACAGGTCGAAGACGACCTGGTCGGTGCCCTTGAAGGTGTCCGCCACCGAGCTCCAGAACGGCACCGCGTTGGCGCCGGGCATCGGCTTCTGACAGGTGGCGTTGACGTCCGAGCAGCCGGAGGAGTAGCCGGTGTACTGGCCGCGGCTCCAGTGCATCTCGACGATCGGGGTGAGCCCGGCGTTCAGCAGTGAGTCGACCCAACCCTTGATCGCGGCACGGTAGTTGGCACCGGCGTACTCGGGCTTGACGTTGCCGGTGCCGATCCAGCAGTCCTCGTTGAGCGGGATGCGGACGGCGTTGGCGTGCCAGCTCTTGATCGCTGCGATGGCGGCGGCGTCCACCGGTCCGTCGAAGAAGCCGTACCCCTGGACGCACATGAACTCGGTGCCCGAGCGGTTGACGCCGTGCAGGGTGACCGGCGTGCCGGCCTCGTTCACCAGGGAGGTGCCCGACACGTGGAGGGCCGGGGCGCCGCTGCTGCCGGTCGGCGAGACGGAGGCGCTGGGCGAGGCGCTGGGGGAGGCCGAGCTGCTCGGCGAGGCCGAGACGGAGGCCGAGGGGCTGGGGGTGGGGGACGGCGAGGCGGTGGGGCCGCTGCCGGTGCAGGCGAGGCCGTTCAGCGCGAACGAGGTGGGGGCCGCATTGGTGCCGCTGTACGAGAAGTTGGCCCCGGCGGTCACCGACTGGCCGGCGCCGATGCCGGCGGCCCAGGCCGGGTTGGTGACGGTGACGTTCTTGCCGGTCTGCGACCAGGTGCCGTTCCAGCCGGTGCCGGAGAGCGTCTGGTTGCCGGTGTAGGAGTACGTCAGCGTCCAGCCGGTGACGGCGGTGGAGCCGAGGTTGTTGATCTTCACATTGGCGGTGAAGCCGGAGCCCCAGTCATTGGTCGTGTAGTCGACCGTGCAGGCGGTGGTGGCTGCCGCGGCGGTGCCGGGGCCCACCATGGCGAGCCCTGCGGCGGCGGTCGCCACCAGCGCCGACCCGAGCGCCAGGGCGGTGGTGCGGAGGGACATGTCCGCTCCTCGATGAGAGTGCTTCATGGGCGCGCTCCCACAGGCCCGCCCCGAAACATAGCCACTGGTGCGGGAGTTGCCAAGCCTCCCTGCTGCGCAATCTCTTGACATGCCTGTAACGCATCCTCATCCTTGGGAGCGCTCCCACAGATCCACGCACTGAAGCGAGAGCCGTGAATCGCCGCCTCGCCGTCGATCTCCCCCACCTTCAGGAGCCGTGCATGTCTCCCCCCACCACCTCGCGCACCACCCGTCTGTCCACGCTCGGCGTCTCGCTGGCCGTGCTTGCGGCCGGCCTCACCACGATGGTCGCGAACCCGGCCGCGGCCGCCGCCCTGCAGTGCTCCGTCGACTACAGCACCAACGACTGGGGCAGCGGCTTCACCGCCAACGTGAAGATCAGCAACAAGGGCTCCGACGCCATCAACGGCTGGAACCTGACCTACGCGTACACCGGCAACCAGACGCTCTCCGGCACCGGCTGGAACGGCACCTGGTCGCAGACCGGCAAGAACGTCACCGTCACCAACCCGGCCTGGGCCGCCGGCATCGGCGCCGGCCAGTCGGTGACCGCCGGGGCCAACTTCTCGTACAGCGGCACCAACACGGCGCCGACCGCCTTCGCGGTCAACGGCACCGCCTGCACCGGTGCGCACGCCGCCCCCACCGTGGCGCTCACCAGCCCCTCCGCGGGTGCCAACTACGCGGCGGGCGCGGCGATCCCGCTGGCGGCCAGTGCCGCCGCGGCGGACGGCGCCTCGATCAGCAAGGTCGAGTTCTACGACAACACCACGCTGATCGGCACGGCCACCACCGCCCCGTACACCTTCAGCTGGACGGGTGCCTCCTCCGGCAACCACTCGGTGTACGCGAAGGCGTACGACAGCCTCGGTGCGACCAGTGAGTCGACCCCGGCCGGCATCACCGTCGCGGCCGGGCCGTCGATCACCGCGGTGCCGACCACGCTGTCGGTCACCCAGGGCAAGACGGGCACCTTCGCGCTGAAGCTGTCCTCACAGCCGAGCGGCAACGTCACCGTCACCACCACCCGCACCTCCGGCAACACCGGGCTCTCCATCAGCTCCGGGGCCACGCTCACCTTCACCCCGTCGAACTGGTCGACCGCGCAGACCGTCACCCTGGCCGCGGACGCCTCCTCGACCGGCTCGGCGAGCTTCACCTCCACCGCCACCGGCTACACCAGCTCGGTGGTCACGGTGACCGAACTGGCCGCCGGGACGGGCGTGTACGACGACCGCTTCCTGCAGCTCTACAACAAGATCAAGGCTCCGGCGAACGGCTACTTCTCGCCCGAGGGCATCCCCTACCACTCGGTGGAGACCCTCCTGGTCGAGGCGCCGGACCACGGCCACGAGACCACCTCCGAGGCCTACAGCTACCTGCTGTGGCTGGAGGCGCAGTACGGCCGGGTCACCAAGGACTGGTCGAAGTTCAACGCGGCGTGGACGCTCATGGAGACGTACATGATCCCCACGCACGCCGACCAGCCCACCAACAGCTTCTACAACGCGAGCAAGCCGGCCACCTATGCGCCCGAGCACCCGCTGCCCAGCGACTACCCGTCGCAGATGGACAGTTCGGTGACGCCGGGCAACGACCCGATCGCCGCGGAGCTGAAGTCCGCCTACGGCACCGACGACATCTACGGCATGCACTGGCTGCAGGACGTCGACAACGTGTACGGCTACGGCAACTCGCCCGGCAAGTGCGAGGCCGGCCCGACCGACACCGGCCCGTCCTACATCAACACCTACCAGCGCGGCCCGCAGGAGTCGGTGTGGGAGACGATCCCGCAGCCCACCTGCGACAAGTTCGCCTACGGCGGCAAGAACGGCTACCTGGACCTGTTCATCAAGGACGCGTCCTACGCCAAGCAGTGGAAGTTCACCGACGCCCCGGACGCCGACGCCCGCGCCATCCAGGCCGCCTACTGGGCGGACGTCTGGGCCAAGGCCCAGGGCAACGGTTCGCAGGTCGCGACCAGCGTGGCCAAGGCCGGCAAGATGGGCGACTACCTGCGCTACTCGTTCTTCGACAAGTACTTCAAGAAGATCGGGAACTGCGTCGGCCCGACCGTCTGCGCCGCCGGCTCCGGCAAGAGCAGCGAGCACTACCTGCTGTCCTGGTACTACGCCTGGGGCGGCGCCACCGACAGCAGCGCCGGCTGGGCCTGGCGCATCGGCGACAGCGCCGCGCACGGCGGCTACCAGAACCCGATGGCCGCCTACGCCCTGGTGAACAACGCCGCCATGGCGCCCAAGTCGGCCACCGGCAAGACCGACTGGACGACCAGCCTGGGCCGCCAGGTGGAGTTCCTGCAGTGGCTGCAGTCCAGTGAGGGCGCCATCGCGGGCGGTGCCACCAACAGCTGGGACGGCGCCTACGGCACCCCGCCGGCCGGCACCCCGACCTTCTACGGGATGTACTACGAGGAGGCGCCGGTCTACCACGACCCGCCGTCCAACCAGTGGTTCGGCTTCCAGGCCTGGGGCGTGGAGCGGCTCGCGGAGTACTACTACGCGAGCGGTGACATCAAGGCCAAGGCCGTGCTGGACAAGTGGGTCACCTGGGCGCTGGCGAACACCACGTTCAACAGCGACGGCACCTTCAAGATCCCGTCCACGCTGGCCTGGACCGGCAAGCCGGACACCTGGAACGCGAGCGCGCCCGGCAGCAACACCGGCCTGCACGTGACCGTGGTCGACCAGACCAGCGACGTGGGCGTGGCGGGCTCCTACGCCAAGCTGCTGTCCTACTACGCCGCCAAGTCCGGCAACGCCGCGGCGAAGACGGCCGCGCAGAAGCTGCTCGACGGCATGTGGGCCAACAACCAGGACGCGCTGGGCATCTCCGTCCCGGAGACCCGCACCGACTACAGCCGGTTCAAGGACTCGGTGTCCGTGCCGTCCGGCTGGACGGGCACCATGCCCAACGGCGACGCGATCAACTCGGCGTCCACCTTCCTCTCGATCCGCTCCTTCTACAAGAACGACCCGGCCTTCGCCAAGGTCCAGGCCTACCTGGACGGCGGCGCCGCGCCGACCTTCACGTACCACCGGTTCTGGGCGCAGGCGGACATCGCGACCGCCCTCGCCACCTACGGAGAGCTCTTCAACTCCTGACACACGGCCCGGGTTTGCCCCCGGGACCTGACGGAGAACCGGCAGACCAGGTGCCCGGCCCGACTGACAGCGGGCCGGGCACCCGCGTTGTGTGCATTTCGTGTACCCGACCTCTTGCGGATCACCACGTACGGCCAATAGCGTCCGACCACTCACGTGCCACCGCCAACAGCGGGGCACACGACGAGACTCGGGAGGGTCAACCCCTATGAGTGTTCCTCGGATACGCCGGACCAGGCTGGCGGCGCTGGGCATCACCCTCGCCACGGCGGGAGCCATCGCGCTGCCGTCCGGAACCGCCGCCGCGGCCGGCGCCGCGGACGCGCCCGGCCCCCTGCTCAGCTACGTGGTGAACACCAAGGCCAACCACGGCCAGGTGAAGAAGGCCGAGCGGGAGATCGCCGCACTCGGCGGCACCGTGGTCGTCTCCTACGAGCAGATCGGCGTGGTCGTCGCCCGGTCCACCGACAAGGACTTCGCGGCCAAGCTGCGCGCGTCCAAGACCGTCGACTCGGTCGGTGCCAGCCGCACCGCCGGCATCGTGCAGAACAACGACGTGGAGGTCGCCGAGCCGGCCGCCGCCGCAGCCGCCGCGCCCGCCGACGGCTCCGAGCCGCTGTGGGCCAACCAGTGGGACATGCGCCAGATCGGCGTCGACAAGGCGCACGAGACCACCCTCGGCAGCCGCCGCGTGGTCGTCGGCGTCCTCGACTCCGGCATCGACGCCACCCACGAGGACCTCGCCCCCAACGTCGACGCCTCGCTCTCGGCCTCCTGCATCAACGGCGGCAAGGCGGACACCGCGTGGCAGTCCTGGCAGCCCACCTCCAGCGACCACGGCACCCACGTGGCCGGCACCATCGCCGCCGCCAAGAACGGCAAGGGCATCGAGGGCATCGCCCCGAACGTCCGCCTGGCCGCGGTGAAGGTCGTCGACGACGGCGGCTTCATCTACCCCGAGTACGCGATCTGCGGCTTCATGTGGGCCGGTGAGCACCACTTCCAGGTGACCAACAACAGCTACTACATCGACCCGTGGCTGTTCAACTGCAAGACCGACCCCGACCAGGCCGCCATCGTCACCGCGGTCAAGCGGGCCGTCGCCTTCTCGCAGCGCAACGGCGTGCTCAGCGTCGCCGCGGCCGGCAACGAGAACATCGACCTGGCGCACAAGACCACCGACACCACCAGCCCCGACGACACCACCCCCGTCCCGCGGCCGATCGACGACAACTGCCTGTCGCTGCCGACCGAGCTGCCGGGCATCGTGGTGACCACCTCCGTCGGCAACAAGGGCGACAAGTCCTTCTACTCCAGCTACGGCCTCGGCAAGGCGACCGTCGCCGCCCCCGGCGGCGACTCCCGCTACCAGCTGCCGGACACTCCGGACAAGAACGGCCGCGTGCTGTCCACCGTCCGCGGCAACAAGTACGCCTACATGCAGGGCACGTCGATGGCGTCCCCGCACGCGGCGGGCGTGGCCGCGCTGCTCGCCTCCACCCACCCCTGGGCGGGCCCGGACGAGCTGCGCGCCATGCTGCAGAACCAGGCCGACGAGCACGCCTGCCCGGCGGCCTTCGACCCGAGCGGCGACGGCGCCTGGAAGGCGGCCTGCGAGGGCAACAGCCACAACAACGGCTTCTACGGCGCGGGCATCGTCAACGCCGCCAAGGCCGCGCAGTGGTGGCGCCTGTGACGTCCGCCCGCTGAGCGACGGACGAACTCCCCTGCCCCGCCCGGGAATTTCCTCCCGGGCGGGGCAGGGCCGTTCCGGCGCCGGATGCGGAGGGATACCTCAGGGCCCCACGCGCCCCCGGCCCGGCCCTTCGGCGAAGGATCAGCCGACGTGCCGGCTCCAGTCCGACTCGACCCGGGCCAGACCGTGCCGGTTGGGCACCTGCTTGAGCCAGGCAGGCCCGCCAGCGTGGCGGCCGCCCGCCGCTCCTCGGCGGCGCGCAGCTCCTCGGGCGAGGCGAACTCGGTGGGCAGCCAGGCGGCGGAGCCCGCGGCACGCTCGGCCAGGTGCGCCACGTACGCCTCCCGGACACCGGCCGCCGAGTCGAAGCCCGGCTCGTCGGCGAGCCAGGCGTCCGGCACCAGGCCCACCACCTCGCGCAGCAGCTCCCCGGTGACCTGCGGGGCCAGCTCGGCGTCGGCCGCCGCGACCGCCGGACGGAACGCGCCCAGCGCGTGCGCGTTCATCGGGTACGGCTTGAGCACCGAGGCGGCGGCGCCGGACCAGCGGTGGTGGAAGATCAGCCCGGCACCGTTGTCGATCAGCCACAGCCGGTCGTGCCAGACCATCAGGTTGGGGTTGTGCACGGTGCGGTCGACGTTGCCGGTCAGCGCGTCCAGCCAGACCACCCGGCCGGCCTCCTGCGGGTCGACGGCCAGTGCGCCCGGGGTGAAGTCGCGGGCGCCGGGGAGCAGGTCCATGCCGAGGTTGAGCCCGGCGCTGGCCCGCAGGATGTCCTGGATCTCGGCGTCCGGCTCGTGCGCGGCCACGCCGGGGTCGAAGTCGACCAGCACCAGCGGCGGCACCCGCAGGCCCAGCCGGCGGGCCAGCTCGCCGACGATCACCTCGGCCACCAGGGCCTTCGGCCCCTGCGCCGCGCCGGTGAACTTCACCACGTAGGTGCCCAGGTCGTCCGTCTCGACCACGCCGGGCACCGAGCCGCCGGCGCGGAGCGGATCGAGGTAGCGGAGGGCGGTCACCTGATCGAGCACACCGGCAAGCCTAACCCGGGGGCCCGTGTGGTTGGCTTGGGCGCGTTCGGCCGGCGCCCCGAGCGGCGGCGAAGTCCAGTGAAGGAGAGCCCCCCATGGGCAAGGTCCAGGCCACCACCGAGCGGGTCTACCAGGCGTCCCCGCAGCGGGTGTACGAGGCGCTCGCGGACTACAGCACCGTCCGGCCCCGGCTGCTGCCCGAGCAGTACAGCGAGTACGAGGTCCGCGCGGGCGGCACCGGCGCCGGCACCCAGGTGCACTGGCGGCTGCAGGCCACCGAGAAGCGGGTCCGCGACTGCCTGTTCGACGTCACCGAGCCGCGCCCGCAGACGCTGGTCGAGACCGACGCCAACTCCAGCATGGTGATCACCTGGACGGTCACCCCGGCCGGCGAGGGCGCCAGGGTCGCGGTCGACGCCTCCTGGCAGGGCGCGACCGGCATCGGCGGCTTCTTCGAGCGCACCTTCGCCCCCAAGGGCCTCAACCGCATCCACGGTGCCCTGCTCGCCAAGCTCGCCACCGAGGTCGAGTGACCGTACGGCCCTCGCTCACCCGTACGGCCCAGCCCGCGCCGTACGGGTGGTGCCCCTCCCCGGGAGGGTGACATCACGACTGCCGGAGCCGACCCCAACCTAGGCTCGCGGCCGTGTATCTGACGATCCTTCATGTCGCGCAGCCGGTCGACGGCGGCGTGGCCCGGGTGGTGGTGGACCTCGTCCGCGGGCAGCGGGCGGCGGGCCACCGGGTGCTGCTGGCCTGCCCGCACGGCGGCCGGCTCGGCGCCGAGGCCGCTGCCGCGGGCGCGGAGCTACTGGACTGGCCGGCCGGGCGCTCGCCGGGGGCGGCCACCGTCGGCGAGGTGCGGCGGCTGCGCCGGATCGTCCGGGCCGCCGAACCGGACGTGCTCCACCTGCACAGCGCCAAGGCCGGACTGGCCGGGCGGCTCGCCGTCCGCGGGTCGGTGCCGACCGTCTTCCAGCCGCACGCCTGGTCGTTCGCGGCCGTCCGGGGCCCGATGGCGGAGGCGACAAGGCGGTGGGAGCGCCACGCGGCCCGCTGGGCCGCCGCCCTGTTGTGCGTGAGTGAGCAGGAGCGGGCCGACGGCGAGGCGGCCGGCGTGGCCGGCGCCTGGCAGGTGGTGCCCAACGGCGTCGACCTCGACCACCACGCCCCTGCGGACGCCGCCGCCCGCAGTGCCGCCCGCGCCGAGCTGGGCCTCGCTGCCGCAGGGCTCGATCCGCAGGCCCCGCTCGCGGTCTGCGTGGGCCGGCTGTGTCGGCAGAAGGGCCAGGACGTCCTGCTCGACGCCTGGCCGCAGGTCGCCGCGGCGCTTCCCGGGGCCGGGCTGGCGCTGGTCGGCGGCGGGCCGGACGCACCGGCGCTGGCCGAGCGGGTCGACGCCCTGCCCGGACCGCGCAGGGTGCTGCTGGCCGGCGACGTCCCCGACCCGCGGCCCTGGCTGGCCGCCGCCGACCTGGTGGTGCTGCCCTCGCGCTGGGAGGGGATGGCACTGGCCCCGCTGGAGGCGATGGCGGCCGCCCGGCCGGTGCTGCTCACCGACGTACCCGGCGCCCGCGAATGCCTGCCGCCGCCGCCCGACGCGGCCGAGCCGGTGCCGCCGGAGGAGCCGGATGCACTGGCCGCGCACCTGGTCCGGCAGTTGGCCGATCCGCACGCCTGTGCGCGCCGCGGCGAATCGGCCCGGGCGCACGTCGAACGGCGGCACGACGTGCGCGACACGGTGGCGCAGGTCGACGCGGTGTACCGCGCCGTCCTCCCCGTGCGGGCACCGCTCGGCCCTGATTCCCGTGTCTCCCACGGATTCTGATCGTTTATCCGACCGTGGGAGCCCTCGCGGGCGCTGCCGAGTCCGCAGCCGCCGCCGGGTCGGGGGGTGCCGCGTAACGAGTCGTCCGACAGTCCGACGAATGCGCAGGTGGAATGACACGGCACGTCAACTCGCCGCAGTGACAACGGCGATCGCTACTGTCTGATTTTGCCTGTTTCGTACATGTTCGGAGGGCCGGATTCGCCGTGCCCCGCGCCGGACCGTACGAGCCGATCGGCCGCCCCGCGACGGCGGATACACCACAGGGGAGTTCGCGCACCGATGACCATTGACCACGAGAGCGTGCCGCGGCCGGGCGGACCACTGTCGGCCCGGCGGCACCTCGGTACCGAGCTGCTCGACCGGCCCGCCGCCGGCCTCCGGGTGCGCACGGCGTCGCAGGTCGGCCGCCACCGCCGGCCGTTCCGCTCTCGGGTCGCCCTCCCGGCCGGACTGCTCGGCTCGGACGCCCTCGCCCTCGCCGCCGCCGTCGTCCTCACCGCCCCCGGCCGCCCGCCGCTCACCGCCGTCGCCCTGCTCGCCGTCCTGGTCCCGCTCAACGCCTCCGGCGGCCTCTACCGCAGCCGGCTCACCGTCTCCGCACTGGACGACCTCCCCGCCCTCGCCGCCCGCGCCGCCGTCTCCGTCGCCTTCGCCGTCACCCTCGCCGGCCCCGCCCCGCTGCTCAGGCTCGCCGCCCTGCTCGCCGCCTTCACCCTGCTGGCCTGCCTCGCCCGCGGCGCCGTTTACGCCCTGCTCCGCCGCGCCCGCCGCCGCCGCCCCAGCCCCACCCTGGTGCTCGGCGCCGGCCAGCTCGGCCAGCGCGTCGCCGCCGCCCTGCTGGAACACCGCGAGTACGGGCTGCGCCCGGTCGGCCACCTCGACAGCCAGCCGGTACTGCTCGCCCCCGACGCCCCGCTGCGCCTCCTCGGCGGCCTCGACGCCCTCGAGAGCCAGATCCGCCGCAAGCGCATCCACCACGTGGTCGCCACCGAGGGCACCGCCGACAACGCCGCCACCGCCGCCGCCCTGCGCAGGGCCGCCCGGCTCGGCTGCCGGGTCTGGGTGGTGCCCCAGCTGCGCGAGTACGCCGCCCTCGGCCGGCGCGGCACCGACCAGCTCTGGGGCTTCCCCTGCGTCCCACTGGAGCTCCCGGCGCTGCGCCGCCCCTCCTGGGCCCTCAAGCGGGCCCTCGACGTGGCCGCGGCCGGCCTCGGCCTCGTGCTGCTGTCGCCGGTGCTCGCCGCCTGCGCGCTCGCCGTCCGCTTCGACACCGGCCCCGGCGTGCTCTTCCGCCAGCAGCGCACCGGTCTCGACGGCCAGGTCTTCACCCTGCTCAAGTTCCGCACCCTGCGGCCCAGCAACGAACACGAGTCGGCCACCCGCTGGAACATCTCCCAGGACCACCGGATGGGCGCCGTCGGCCGCCTGCTGCGCCGCACCTCGATGGACGAACTGCCCCAGCTGTGGAACGTGGTCCGCGGCGATATGAGCCTGGTCGGACCGCGCCCCGAGCGCCCCTACTTCGTCATGCGGTTCGGCCAGGCCTACCCCGAGTACCAGGACCGCCACCGCGTCCCGGTCGGCCTCACCGGCCTCGCCCAGGTCAACGGCCTGCGCGGCGACACCTCCATCGAGGACCGGGCCCGCTTCGACAACCGCTACATCGAGAGCTGGAGCCTCTGGCAGGACGCCAAGATCCTCCTGCGGACCGCCGCCCTGATGCTCCACCCGGACGGGAGCTGACATGGCTGGTTATTCGCCCGCTCGCCTCCGGGCCCTCCCGACCCGGCGCCGACACTCTCCCCCAGCCTGGCGGCCGGGAGGTGCCCCCATGCTCCGTCGCTGCGCTCCCTCGCTCCTCACTTTCGACACCGGCGGGCCCTTCGGCTCGGGGCGGGTTGTCCTGCGCCCAGCCGTGATGGCCCACCCGGACGGGAGCTGACATGGCCCTCAGTTGCTCACCCGCGCACCGGGCCGTCCGCAGGGCGCCTCTCCTGCGGCGCGTTCCCGGGCTGCCGCGGCCGACCGCTGCGGCGGTGGCCGCAACGGTGCTGCTGGTGTGCGTCCCGACCGGGGAGAAGGACGTCGCCGCCTCCTTCCACGTCACGCCGGCCGACCTCGCCTCGCTGCTGCTGGTCGGCCTGGTCGGGCTCGACCTGCTGCGCGGCCGGGCGCGGCTGGACCGTACGGTCTGCCTGCTGTTCGGGGCGGTGGTCTGTGCGGCGGCCGCCGCCACCCTGGCGTCCATCGACCCGGCGGCGAGCACCACCGGGTTCGTCCGGCTGGTGCAGATCTTCGTGCTGGTGCCGGCCGCGGTCGCCTGCGCCGTCCGCACCCGCGGCGAACAGCGGCTGCTGCTGGGTGCGTTCGTCGCCGCCGCCCTGATCGAGGGTGCGGTCGGCGGTTACCAGTTCCTCACCCGGACGGGTGCCTCGTACGCCGGACAGCCCGTGCGCGCCGTCGGCACCTTCGGCGCCCTGGACATCATGGCGATGTCCACCGTGGTCAGCTTCGGCCTGCTGGCCGCCCTCGCGCTCGCCCTGGCCGAACGCGGCCCCGGCGGCCGGCCCGCGCACCGCCGGGCCTGGGCCGCGGCCGCCGCGCTGCTGCTGTTCCCGCTCGCGGTCTCCTTCAGCCGCGGCAGCTGGATCGCCTGCGCCGCCGCGGCCGCCGTCCTGCTGCTGCGCGCCGACGCGCGGCTCGCCCTGCGCGGCGCGGTGGTGACCGCGGCCGCCGCCGTGGTGCTGGTCGGCGGTTTCGGCCTCGGCGCCTCGGGCGTCGCCGAGCGGCTCGGCAGCATCGGCTCCGTCCAGGCCGCGCCGGACCAGTCGGTCAGCGACCGGTACGACCTGTGGGCCACCGCCGAACGCATCTGGCAGGACCACCCGGCCACCGGCGCCGGTCCCAAGGCCTTCCAGCAACTCCGCGACAGCCACGCCCCGTTGAGGCTCTCCTCGGGCAGCGACGCGGCCGACGCCACGATCGGCTTCCAGCGCGAGCCGCTGCTCTCCCCGCACAACATGTACTTCCTGGTCCTCAGCGAGCAGGGCCTGATCGGCATCGTCGCGTACGCCGCGCTCTTCCTCGCTCTGCTGATCGGCTGCCTGCGCCGCGCCCGCGGCAGCGGGCTCGCCGCACTCGCCCTGCTCGCCTGGACGCTGGTCGACTTCCTCTACGCGGACATCGGCGGCACCACCACCGTGCTCACCTCCGTGGTGCTCGGCCTCGCCGCCCGTACGGCCTTCCCGCCGCCACCGGACGCGGAGGCCGTATGAGCAGCGACCGGCCGACCGCCTCCGCACCGCCCGCCGGGGCCGCCGTCCCCGGGCCGCGGCACGCCGCCGCCCGGCGCCGCCGCGGCGGCTTCGTCGCCCGCGCCTTCGGCGTCACCGCGGTGCTGAGCGCCGCCGGTTCGGGCCTCGGGCTGCTCCGCGACCTGCTGCTGGCCCGCTACTTCGGCGCCAGCCAGGGCACCGACGCCTTCCTCGTCGCCTGGACGGTGCCGGAGACCGCGGCACCCCTGCTGATCGAGGACGCGATGGCCTTCCTGATGGTCCCGGCCTTCAGCCTGGCCCTGGTGCTGCGCGAGGAACGCCCCCACGGGCCGGACCCGGTACGGCAGTTGGTCCGGGCCACGCTGCCCTGGCTGCTGCTCGCGCTCTGCACCCTCACCCTGGCCGCCGCGCTCGGCGCCGGCCCGCTCGTCGGCCTGCTCGCCCCCGGCCTCGCCGACCCCGCGCTCGCCGTCACCTGCACCAGGATCACCGCGCTGACCGTCCTGCCGTTCGGCGTGGTCGGCTACCTCTGCTCGATGCTGCGCGCCCACCACACCTTCACCGCCCCGGCCTGCATCTACGTGGCGTACAACCTGGGCATCCTGGCGGTGCTGCTCGCCGGGCACACCCTGCTCGGGGTGAAGTCCGCCGCGCTCGGCGTCACCTGCGGCAGCCTGCTGATGGCGGGCCTGCTGCTGGCCGCCGCCCGCCGCCTGCGCAGCCGCACCGCCCGCCGCCGCCCGGGCCGGGTGCGCGGGGCGGCCGCCGGCGGCCTGGTGCTCATCCCGCTGGCGATACTGCCGGTGGCCGCGTTCACGCTCACCCGGCAGGCCCAGGTGTTCATCGAGCGCTACCTGGGCTCCGGCCTGCCGCCGGGCACCATCTCGCACCTCAACTACGCCGCGAAGGTCTCCCAGCTCGCCATGACGGCGGGCATCCTGATCGTCACGGTGACCTTCCCGCTGGTCGCCAGGGCGCTCGCCGCCGGCGACCTCGACGCCGCCCGCGATCGGGTGGAGAGGGACCTCGGCCAGGCCGCCGCCGTCGTCCTGCTCGGCACCGCCTTCCTGATGGCCTGCGCGCCCTCCGTCGTCGCCCTGCTCTTCCAGCGCGGGGCCTTCGGCCCGCACGACACCGCCGCCACCGCCGAGGTCATCCGGGTGTACAGCTTCGGGCTGCCCGCGCAGGCGCTGATCGGCGTGATGGTGCGCCCGTACTTCTCCGTCCGGCCGGTGGTGCGCCGCGCGGACGACCCCGCGCCGGCCGGCAGCGGGCTCCGGCCGCTGGACTGGTACCCGGTCGCGGCGATGGCCGCCGGGCTGCTGGTCACCGCGGGCGTCGGGCTGGCCGCCACCCCGCGGTTCGGCGCGCTCGGGCTGGCCGCCGGCAATGCGGCCGGCATCACCGCGGCCGCCGTCCTGCTGCTGCGCGGGCTCCTGCTGCGCGGCATCGCGCTGCGCCTCGGGCTCGTCCTCGGCGGGCAGGCTCGGCTGCTGGCCGCGGCGGTCGGCGCCGCGGCCGCGGGCGCCCTGGCGGCCTCCCGGCTGTCCGCGCCGCTGCCCGCCACCCTGGTCGGCGGCGTGACCGTCGCCCTCGTCTTCGCCGGGCTCGGCACGGCCCTCGGCGCCCCCGAGGTCCGCGGCCCGATCCGCGCGCTCCTCCGGGCCGCGGGCCCGGTCACCCCGGCTGCTGAGAGGAAGCCCCATGGACGCTGAACCGGCCCGCCGCCCCACCGTGCCTGCCCAGGCCGACGCCGCCAGAACGGCCCCGTGGATCCTGATGTACCACTCGATCGCGTACGAGGACCACGACCCCTACCTGCTCACCGTCAGCCCCGAGCGGTTCGCCGCGCAGATGGCCTGGCTGGCCCGCAGCGGCCGGCGAGGGGTCAGCGTCCGCGAGCTGCTGCGGGCCCGGGCCGCGGGCACCGGGGCCCGGCTGGTCGGCCTCACCTTCGACGACGGCTACGCCGACTTCGCCCGGTACGCCGTTCCGGTGCTGCGCGGCTTCGGCTTCACCGCCAGCGCGTACGTGGTGCCCGACCTGCTCGGCGGCCAGAACGGCTGGGACCCGGAAGGCCCCCGCAAGCCGCTGCTCACCGTCGACCAGGTCGTCGAACTCGCCGCCGCCGGCTGGGAGATCGGCTCGCACGGGCTCTCCCACCGGGCCCTGCCCGGGCTGCCCGCCCACGAGCTCGCCGACCAGGCCCGCGGCAGCCGGCGCGCGCTGGAGCAGCTGGTCGGCGGCCCGGTAACCGGCTTCTGCTACCCGTACGGCGCGGTCGACCGCCCGGCCACCGAGGCGGTCAGGGACGCCGGGTACCAGTACGCCTGCGCGATCGGGCACAGCGACCTCACCGGCCGGTTCGCCCTGCCGCGCTGCTACGTCGGCGACCGCGACGGCGCGCTGCGCCTGCTCGCCAAGCAGGGCCGGCACCGCTGGCGGGACGCCCTGACCGGCCTGCGCGGCCGCAGCCCGGTGCCCGCCGCCCGCGAGGAGGCCGCCCGGTGAAGGTCCTGCACGTGGTCACCGGCCTCGCCGCCGGCGGGGCCGAGCGCCAACTCCACCTGCTGCTGCGGCACCTGCCGGACCGCCACCACTGCGAGGTGGCCGCGCTCACCAACCCCGGCACCGTCGCCGAGGCGCTGCGCGCCGACGGTTTCGTGGTGCACGACCTCGCGATGCGCGGCAACCGCGACCTCGCGGTGCTGCCCCGGCTCACCCGGCTGATCCGGGCCCGCCGCTACCAGGCGGTGCACACCCACCTGTACCGGGCCGGGCTGTACGGCCGGATCGCCGCCCGACTGGCCGGCGTCCCCGCGGTGCTGGCCACCGAGCACTCGCTGCACCCCGGGGTGATCGAGGGCCGGGCGGCCGGCCGCGGCGTACGGGCGCTCTACCTGGCCGCCGAGCGGCTCGGCCGCACCACGCTCGCCGTCTCCGGGCAGGTGGCGGCGACCCTGCACGACTGGGGCGTGCCGCCGCACCGCGTCCACCTGCTGCCGAACGGCATCGAGGCGGCCCGCTACGCCGTGCCGGCCGGCACCCGGGAGGCGGTGCGGGCCGCCCTGGGCCTGCCGCCGGAGGCCTTCGTGGTGGGCGCGGTCGGCCGGCTGGTGCCCGGCAAGCGGTTCGACGTCCTGGTCGGGGCGCTGGCCGCGCTCGCCGCCCGCCCCGGCGGCCGCCCGGTGCGGCTGCTGCTGGTGGGGGAGGGGCCGGAGCGGCCCGCGCTGGAGGCGCTGGCCGCGCGGGCCGGCGTGGCGGACGCCCTGCTGCCGACCGGTGAGCGCGACGACGTCCCCGAACTGCTCGCCGCCATGGACGTGCTGGCCGCCCCCTCGGCCGAGGAGACCTTCGGCCTGACCGTGCTGGAGGGCCTGGCGGCCGGCCTGCCCGTGCTGTGCACGGCCTGCCCCGCCCTGGACGGCCTGGGCCCGGACGCCGCGCCCGGCGCCGTCCGGCTGCCCGGCACCGCCGAGGCGTACACCGCGGCGCTCGCCGGCCTGCGGGACGCCCCGCGGAGGAGGCTCCCGCAGCCGCCTGCCGTCGCGCACTACGACATCGCGCGGATCGCCGCCGAACTCGCCGACCTCTACGACCGGTTCGGCCCCGCCCCCGCCGCGCACCGGCCCGCCGCCCTGCGGGTCTGACTGCGCCCCCGTACCGTCCGAGCCAAGGAGTCACCGATGTCCGATCCGCGCCGATCCCCCCGGGCCGCCGTCCGCCGCTGGTGGCCGGTGGTCCTCGCCGTCCCGCTGGGTGCGGGCGCCGGCGCCGGGTACGCCGCCGTCGCGCCCACCTCCTACACCGCCAACTCCTACGTGGTGGTGGTCGCCCAGAACCCGGGGGAGGGCGCCACCGCGGTCAACTTCGCCCAGGCGTATGGCCGGCTCGCCGGGCAGCCGCAGGTGCTGGCCGCGGCCGCCGCCAGGACCGGCCGGACGGTCTCCGCCCTGGAGGACATGGTCCGCGGCACCACCTCGCCGGACGCCCCGATGATCGAGATCACCGGCACCGGGCCGCTGCCCGGGGACGCCGTGCAGGCCGCGGACGCGGTGGCGACCTCGCTGATCGCCTTCGCCAACACCAGCAGCCAGGACACCGGCGTCAAGCTCGTCCCGCTGGCCCGCGCGGCCTCCCCGGACGGGCCCTCCTCGCCCTCCGCCGCCCTGGACACCGCGGTCGGGGCCGCGGCCGGCGTCCTGGTCGGCGCGCTCGTGACGGCCGCCCGCCGCCGCCCCGCCGCGGAGGCCGGGGGCCCGGCCGCCGCCGTGTTCCCCGGTCAGCCGCTGGAACGGCGACCCACCGGGGCCGTCCGATGACCACCGACACCCCCGCCCGGGCGGTCGCGGCCGCGCTCTGGACGGCCGAGGTGGACCGCGGCGACGACGCGCTCGACCGGATCGCCGAGGAGTGGGACGGCCTCACCGCCCGCTGCCGCACCGCCACGCCCTTCCAGGACGGCGGCTGGCTGCGCTCCTGGTGGCGCCGGTACGGCCGGCCGGGCGGGCTGGTCCTCGTGCTGGTGCGCCGGGACGGCCGGCTGGTCGGTGCGGCCGCCCTGTGCCGACGCGGCCGGTCCGGCGGGCTGACCAACCTCGGCGGCGGCCTGGTGGACTTCACCGACGTGCTGCTGGACGACGACTGCGCCGAGCGGGCCGCCGCCGAGCTCGCCGCCGCCCTGCCGCTGCGGCGCCCCTGGCACCGCCTGGAGCTGCGCGAGGTGCACCCCGAGGCGGCCGTCCGGCGGGTGCTGGCCCACCACCGCGGCACCACCCGCCGCTACCGGGACTCGCTCTGCCAGTCCCTCCCCGCCCTGCCGGTCGAGGAGCTGATCAAGCGGCTGCCGGGGAAGTCCGCGCAGCGCACCCGGGTGAAGCTGCGGAAGATCGCGGCCTCCGGGGTGGAAGTGGACGCGGCGCCGCCGGAGGAGGTCCCGCAGGCGGTCGGGGACCTGCTGCGGCTGCACTTCCTGCAGTGGCAGGGCCGAGGGGTGACGCCGGAGCACCGCACCGCGCGGTTCGCCGCCCACCTGACCGAGTCGACCACCGGCATGGTGGCCCGCGGCCGCGCCGCCGTGCACCGCTTCCGGCTGGACGGCGAGGTGGTGGCGGTCAACCTGGTGGTGCTCTGCCCGTCCTTCGGCGGCCTCTACCTGTACGGCGCGCATCCGCTGCTGCGCGAGCGCCTGGACATCGCCGGCCTGCTGTTCGCTGCCGCGCTGGACGAGGTCCGGGCCCGCGGCATCCCGGTGCTGAGCCTGCTGCGCGGCCAGGAGCCGTACAAGCAGCACTGGCGCCCGGAGGGGCAGCGCAGCGAGCGGCTGGTGGTCGGCCCGCCCGGCTTCGCCCCGGCCGCCGCCCTGCTCGGGCTGAAGGTGCTGGTGCGGCAGGCGGCGGTGGGGGTGCTGACCGCCAGGCTGCCGCGGCTGAAGGCGCTACTGGCGGCCCGCCGCCGCAGCTGAGGGCGGGCCGCCGGGCGCGCCCTTGGAGCCGGACATCAGCTCGCGGTAGACGGCGGCCGAGCGGGGGTTGCGGGCACAGCCCCAGAATCCGTGCGGGCAGTAGTCGGTGACGGTCTGGTAGGCGGTGTCGTGGGTGCGCATCCACTCGACCATGCGCCGCACGTACTCGGGGTTGTCGCCGTTGCGGAACAGCCCCCACTCCGGGTACGAGACCGGCTTGCCGCGCCTGGCGGCGAACTCCACCTGGTCCTGCAGCCCGTACGGCTCGTTCACCATCTCGTCGAAGCCCGCCCCGGCCGGCATGTCGTAGGCGTCCATCCCGATGATGTCGACCACGTCGTCGCCGGGGTAGCAGCGGGTCCAGGGCACGGCGTCGAGTCCGCGGGTGGGGGTGAAGTCGAAGCGGAAGTGCTGGCCGGGCACCGAGCGCATCACGGTGACGATCCGCCGCCAGTAGGCCTTCCAGGCGGCCGGGTCGGGCCGGCAGCGGGAGGTGTAGGTGGTGCCGTTCATCTCCCAGCCGAGCGTGACGACGGTGTCGCCGCCGCCGAACGCGACCAGCTTGCGGGCGAGTTTGAGGAAGTGCCGGTCGAACTCGCCCTTGTTGCCGCGGGCCAGCAGGGCGGCGACCTGGCTGTCGCCGAGGTTGCCCTCGTTGGGCACCAGCATCGGCACGCCGAGCACCAGGGTGCGGTCGGGGCGGGCCAGCCGCCACTGCGACCACAGGCCGAGCACCTGGTTCTCGCCCTCGATGTCGGCCCAGCCGTTGCCGGCCAGGTAGGTGTGGCCGACCTGCAGTTCGGCGCCGTGCAGCCAGGCGGAGAGCTCGGCGATCTGCGGGATGTAGTTGTCCCAGGAGCCGACGAAGGCGCCGAACGGGACCTCGTGCGGGGGCCGCAGCACGGCCGGCTTCGGTGCGGTGCCGCGCTGCCCGCCCAGGGTGTCCGCGGAGAAGGGGTCGTGCCGTGCGGTCTGGCTGAGCGGCGTACCGGAGGGCACGCTCGCCGTCGTCACCAGCAGCAGCGCGGCGGCGGCCAGCGCGAGACGGCCGAATCGCATGGGGCACTCCGGGCGCGGTGCGGGGGCGGGTGACCCGACAGTAGCCCACGGGGCGTCAGAAATATCCCATATCACCCGAAAGTGGCAGTTCGCACGGGCGAGCGGGCCGCGGGCCGGAGGCGTACCGGCGGGTGACCCTCCGGATCGGTACGGACAGTGATCGTTCCGCCGCACCCTGTACCACCTGTGTAACAGTCCCTCCTGCCACCGGGCGTCCGAGCGGGCCGCGGCGGGCGGCCGAAGCCGCAGGTCGCCCCACCCGACCGGGCCGGTCCGTGACGGACCGCACGTGCGGGGGTCCCCCGAATTCCGGCTGACGTACTGGCGTGCGGCGGGTACGCTCCGCCCGTGTCCTGGAAGCCGCTGCGAAGCCTGACCCGCCGATCCGTGCTCCCGGTGCTCGCCGCACTCCTGGTGCTCGGGGCGGGCGCCGCTGCGCACGCCAACCGTCCGGTGCCGTTCGGCGACCGGCTGGCCGAGCCCGGCATCGCGGACGCCAGCCCGGTGGGCGCGCAGGCCCTGGACACCGGTGTGCTGGAGCTGCGGGTCGGTCCCGGCCTGGAGGCCTACGACCGGACGAGCGGCGACCACCTGTGGTCCTACCGCCGCGAGGACGCCACCGCCCTGCACCTGGCGATGGCCGGCGAGAGCGCCGTGGTGGTCTGGGACGACGGGCTGGTCACCTCCGTCCGTCCGAGCGACCACCAGGTGCGCTGGCACCGGGCCGTGCCCGGCCTGGCCGACTGGCTGCGCGCCGAGGGCGAGCCGGGCACCGCCGACCGCACCGACGCCGAGAAGCAGGCCACCGCGGTTCGACGGGCCGCCGCCGCGCTCCAGCCCGCCCTGGAGGGCGAGCCGTGGGTGGCCGTGGTCACCCCGTCGCTGACCATGGGCTTCCGCGACCGCGACGGCGACCTGCGGTTCAACTCCCGCCCGGCACAGGGCTGCAGCTACGACCCGCTGCGCACGGTGCACACCGACAACGCGGTGCTGGTGCCGCGCACCTGCCTCACCGGGGCCGGCACCGGCAAGCTGCTGCCCGGCGGCATCAACGGCTTCCGGCTGGCCGGCCGCGGCTGGCAGATCAACGCCGGTCCCGACGTGGTGCTCAAGCGCCTGGACGGGCACCGGGTGACCGTCGAGGACGGCCCGGTGCTCGGCACCAAGGTCTTCGACACCCGGCGCGGTGCGCCGGAGACGGCGTGCACCAGCCCCGGGCTGCCGTTCGCGGCGGTCGCTCCGCAGGAGGGCTGCCCGGCGGCGGGCTGAGCGGACGTGCCGCGGCACACACCGGGCAGTGTCCGGGCGCCCGGTAGACTGGGCCGTATGGCTGTGTTCCCCGGGCATTAGGCGCCGGACGGCGAGCTTTCGAAGGCCCGCCGCCGCCCCGCCCTTCCGCCTGCATTCCGCCCGGCCGCCGGGCCCCGCCCCCGCCCCTGGAGAGACCCAGCCATGATTTCCGCGAACGCCCTCGAGCTGCGCGCCGGCGCCCGCGTCCTCATCGAGTCCGCCACCTTCCGCATCGCCCCCGGCGACCGGATCGGCCTGGTCGGCCGCAACGGCGCCGGCAAGACCACGATGACCAAGGTGCTGGCCGGTGAGGGCATCCCGGCCGGCGGCACGGTGACCCGGACGGGCGAGGTCGGCTACCTCCCGCAGGACCCGCGCACCGGCGACCTGGACGTCCTCGCCAAGGACCGCATCCTCTCCGCCCGCGGCCTCGACACCGTGCTGCGCAAGATGCGCGAGAACGAGGACCGGATGGCGAACGGCCAGGGCGCCACCCGCGAGCGGGCCATGAAGAAGTACGCCAACCTGGAGACCGAGTTCCTCACCAAGGGCGGCTACGCCGCCGAGGCGGAGGCGGCCACCATCGCGGCGGCACTGGGCCTGCCGGACCGCATCCTCAACCAGCCGCTGCACACCCTCTCCGGCGGTCAGCGGCGCCGCGTCGAGCTGGCCCGGATCCTCTTCTCGGACGCCGACATCCTGCTGCTGGACGAGCCGACCAACCACCTCGACGCCGACTCGATCGCCTGGCTGCGGGACTTCCTGAAGACCTACAAGGGCGGCTTCATCGTCATCTCGCACGACGTCGACCTGGTCGAGACGGTCGTCAACAAGGTCTTCTACCTGGACGCCAACCGCGCCGCCATCGACGTCTACAACATGGGCTGGAAGCAGTACCAGCAGCAGCGCGAGGACGACGAGAAGCGCCGCAAGCGCGAGCGCGCCAACGCCGAGAAGAAGGCCGCCACGCTGAACGCGCAGGCCGACAAGATGCGCGCCAAGGCGACCAAGACGGTGGCCGCGCAGAACATGGCCCGCCGCGCCGAGAAGCTGCTGTCCGGCCTGGAGCAGGCGCGGGTCTCCGACAAGGTCGCCAAGCTGCGCTTCCCGGACCCGGCGCCCTGCGGCAAGACCCCGATGACCGCCTCCGGCCTGTCGAAGTCGTACGGCTCGCTGGAGATCTTCACCGACGTCGACCTGGCCATCGACCGCGGCTCCAAGGTGGTCGTGCTGGGCCTCAACGGCGCCGGCAAGACCACCCTGCTGCGGATGCTGGCGGGCGTGGAGAAGCCGGACACCGGCGAGGTGATCCCCGGCCACGGCCTGAAGATCGGCTACTACGCCCAGGAGCACGAGACCCTGGACCCGGACCGCACGGTCCTGGAGAACATGCGCTCCTCCGCGCCGGACACCGACCTGGTGCAGATCCGCAAGATCCTGGGCTCCTTCCTGTTCTCCGGCGACGACGTCGACAAGCCGGCCGGCGTGCTCTCCGGCGGCGAGAAGACCCGGCTGGCCCTGGCCACCCTGGTGGTCTCCAGTGCCAACGTGCTGCTGCTCGACGAGCCGACCAACAACCTGGACCCGGCCAGCCGGGAGGAGATCCTCGGCGCGCTGCGCTCCTTCACCGGCGCGGTCGTCCTGGTCACCCACGACGAGGGCGCGGTCGACGCGCTCCAGCCGGAGCGGATCATCCTGCTGCCGGACGGCGTCGAGGACCTGTGGAGCCCCGCGTACGCGGATCTCGTCTCGCTGGCCTGAGTTCCGAGTAGACGCCGGATCAGCTCTCCGTCGTAGAAATCCCGGTCCCCGCGAGGGCCCGGGAATGCCGGCACCGCGCATTCCGTTGACCACGGCCCCGCCGCATTTCCGCGGCGGGGCCGTCCGTGCTGATCAGCCCGTTCACCCTGTTCCGGGGCCCGTTCCGGGGGCGCGTGCACCCAGGGTGAGCGCCCTTGTGCACTGCGGGCACCACCGGCAGACTGCGCTTTCCCGGTATCGACCTTGTCGAATGGGTGGCCAGGAGCCTGGCTATGGGTGATCATGGGAATCTGACCGAGCACAGCTACGAGGAGGCACGGGTGGCCGAGACTCTGAAAAAGGGCAGCCGGGTGACAGGTGCCGCGCGTGAGAAGCTCGCGGCCGATCTCAAGAAGAAGTACGACTCCGGGGCGAGCATTCGCGCGCTTGCGGAGGAGACGGGCCGCTCCTACGGCTTCGTGCACCGTATGCTCAGCGAGTCCGGAGTGATCCTCCGGGGCCGCGGCGGTGCGACGCGGGGCAAGAGCAAGGCGACTGTTGCGGCGAGTTCCTGACGGTTCATCAGACAGATCGGCTTCGCGTCGGGCGGTCCAGCCCGGCGGCGGAGGAGTGGCCGTCCCGGCGGTGGAGCAGCCCGCGCCGGATCGGCCCCCGTGCGGTCGGCCGCGGCGCGCACGGTGCATCCGACACACGCGGACGGTACGGCGGCCGGGTCTTCCGGGCCGCCGTTCGTCGTTTCCGGCGCGGCTCTGTTCGGCCGTCCCCGCTTTTGTTACTCTCCAGTAGCTCTACTGTCCCCCGCTGGAGGTAACCCCCATGACCGCTCCCGCCGTCGGTACCGACCCCCAGGACTGGGCGCAGGTCGGCGTCCGCCTCGACGTCGAGGGCGAGCTGGCACTGGTCACGCTCTGCAACCCGGCCCGCCGCAACGCGCAGAGCCCGGCCATGTGGCGGGCGCTCGCCGCCGTCGGCAGCACCCTGCCCGGCACCGTCCGTGTCGTGGTGCTCCGTGCCGAGGGCGTCTCCTTCTCGGCCGGCCTGGACCGCCAGATGTTCACCCCGGAAGGCATCCCCGGCGAACACTCCTTCCTCAAGCTCGCCGCCGGCTCGGACGAGGAGACCGGTGCCGCCATCGCCGAGTACCAGGAGGCGTTCACCTGGTGGCGCCGCCCGGACGTGATCACCATCGCCGCCGTCCAGGGCCACGCCGTCGGCGCCGGCTTCCAGCTGGCGCTCGGCTGTGACCTGCGCGTGGTCGCCGAGGACGTGCAGTTCTCCATGAAGGAGACCTCGCTCGGCCTCGTCCCCGACCTCGCCGGCACCAAGCCGCTCACCGACCTGGTCGGCTACGGCCGGGCACTGGAGATCTGCGCCACCGGCCGCTGGGTCGGTGCCGAGGAGTCCGTCGCGATCGGCCTGGCCAACCTGGCCGTTCCCGCGGAGGAGCTGGAGGGCGCCGCCCGCGACCTGGCCGCCGCCCTGCTCGCCGCACCGCGCAACGCGGTCATCGAGACCAAGGCCCTGCTGCAGGGCGCCGGCGGGCGCTCCTACGACGAGCAGCGCGCCGCCGAGCGCGCCGCCCAGCACCGCCGGATGCGCGACCTCGCCGGCATCGGCGACTGACCGGCGTCCCGAGTGCGGGGATGACCCTGCGCGAGGGGTGAACCACCAGGGGCGCGGGGGACCGCGCGCGGCGGAAGACGGCTGAGATCGGCCTCCTCCGCTGCGCGCAGTCCCCCGCGCCCCTTCGTGTTTCCGGCTGCCCCCTGACGGGCCCGACGCGCGGGGCGTGCGGCGAAATGTCAGAGTTGGGCTGATTTGCGATATAGCTGGAGACGACACAGGAGACCCCGCCATGCCGCAGACCCCGACCCCCGCCGACCTGCAGAAGAACCAGTCGCCGCCCGACGAGGCGACCCTCGCCTCCGAGCGCGGCCGGACCGCGATGGCCGTCGGCGTCATTGAGAAGATCGCCGGGATGGCGGCCCGGGAGATCCCCGGCATCCACGCCCTCGGCTCCGGTTTCACCCGGACGTTCGGCGCGGTGCGCGACCGTGTCCCCGGCGGCCGCTCAGGGGCCGGGCGGGGCGTCAAGGCCGAGGTCGGCGAGAAGCAGACCGCCATCGACATCGCCCTGGTCGTCGAGTACGGCGTGGTCATCCCGTCGCTCGCCGCCGAGGTCAGGGCCAACGTCATCGACTCGGTCGAGCGGATGACCGGCCTGGAGGTCGTCGAGGTCAACATCGCGGTCAACGACGTCCACCTGCCGGACGAGCCGGACGAGGAGTCGGAGCCCGGCCGGGTCCAGTAGCGCACCGACGCGGCACCCGCCGCCGCACACGAGGAGGAGCGGATGAACCTGGCCCTGGTCGGCCTGGTGGCCGGCATGGCCCTGGGCTTCGCCGGGTACTTCGGAGGCTTCGCCGCCTTCCTGCTGGTCGCCGTCCTCGGTGCGGTCGGCTTCGTGGTCGGGCGGCTGCTGGAGGGCGACGTCGACCTCGGGGCCCTCGGCGACCTCCTCCGCGGCAGGGAGCGGCGGCGCTGATGGCCGCCGCAGCGACCGTTCCGGCCCGGCGGGGGCGGCTCAGGATCGCCGACCGGGTCTACGCCGGGCTCGCCCGACAGGCCGTCCGCGAGGCGCTCGCCGAGATCTGGGCCGAACGGGGCCTGCGCGGCGCGGCGCCCAAGGCCCGCGTGCTGGTGGTCGGCGGAAAGGCCCGGATCACCCTGCACCTCGAGTTCCCCTACCCGGCGGACCTCGCCGCCCTCTCGCACACCTGCCGGGACGCGGTCGCCGTGCAGATCGCCCGGCTCACCGGCACACCGGTCTCCGAGGTCGCGCTGCAGGTGGAGAAGCTCGTCACGGGAGGGGCGCAGTGAACGGGCCGCCCCCGGACCGCCCGCAGGACGGCGCACCGGAGCCCGGCGAACCCGGGCCGGGCGAACCCGGGCCCGGGCCGTCCGAGGAGCCGACCGAGCCGATCGCGCTGCAGCCGACCGAGCCCGTGGACATTCCGCCAGAGCTCGTCGCGTCCGGCGTGGCCATGCCCGAACTGGTCGGCCTGGAAGCCGAGTTCGGGCACGCCGCCGCACCGCCGGGCGAGGCCGGGCCCAAGGAGTGGCCGCCGACCGTGCCGCCCGGGCACCCGCACCGCCCGCGCGCGCCCCGCACTGCCGTCACCGGCGCGGTGGTCACCTGTCTGCTGGTGCTCGCCGGCGCCGCGCTGTACGACGCCGTCGCCGTCGCCACCGGACACGCCGCCAGGCGCTGGCGGGCCGACTTCACCGACGAACTGTCGACCCGTCACCTCGACGACCCGTGGGTGCTCGGCATCGCCGGGGGCGCCGTCGCGGTCGGCCTGCTGCTCTGCTGGCTGGCCCTGGCGCCGGGCCTGCGCCGCTGGCTCGCGCTGCGCCGGCCGGGCGCGGCGATCGACCGTGCCGGCGTCGCCGCGCTGCTCGCGGCCCGCGGTCAGGAGATCCCCGGCATCGAGCGCTGCACCGTCCGGGCCGGCCGCCACAAGGCCGTCGCCACCGTCACCGGAAGCGCCGAACCGGCCCTGGTGGACCGGGAGTTGCGCGAGGAGCTGGCGAAGTTCCCGCTCGCCGGGCCGTACCGGCTGGACCTGCGCATCCAGCCCCTCAGGCCCGGGCCGCCGGAGGAGCGGCGGCACGGTCACCGGCGCCTCGCCCAGGAGCCCCGATGAGCAGATCCGCGGTGAACCGGACGATCCTCCTGGTCGTCGGGATCGTCCTGATCGGGGGCGGACTGCTGCTGCTCGCCGGCGGGTTCGACCTCTACGACAGGCTCGACACCGCGGTGCCGGACGGCTGGCCGCTCACCTCGCCGGACCAGCCGGTGCTCAGCGAGGCCTCCCGCGCCCGCTGGTCCGGGCAGGACTGGTGGTGGCCGGTGGCGATCGCCGTCCCCGCCCTGGTGGTGATCGGCGGACTCGCCTGGCTCTGGGTCCAACTGCACCGGGTCGGCCCGGGAACGGTCACCGTGCCGGTGCCCGGCGGCGACGGGGTCGCGCTGCGGATGCGCAACAGCGCCCTGCAGGACGCCGTGGAGAGCGAGATCGTCGAACTCCCCGGCGTCGACAAGGTCACCGTCAGGGCGACCGGCGGCTCCCACCGGCTGTCGCTGCGCGCCGTCGTCCGGCTGCTGCCCGGCACCCACCCGGGCGAGGCGCTGCAGAGCCTCGACGCGGGCCCGCTGGAGAACGCCCGGACCAGCCTCGGACTCGCCGAACTGCCGACCGAGATCCGGCTTCGGGCGACGGCCCGGCGCCCAGGCGCCGGGCCGAAACCGCCCCGCGTCGTCTGACGCACGGTCGGACGGACGCTCCGTCAGAGCCCGCGCAGTGCGCCGCCGTCGACCGGCACCATCACGCCCGTCAGGTAGGAGGCTGCGGGGGAGAGGAGGAAGGCGGCGACCCTGCCGAACTCCTCCGGCGTGCCGTAGCGGCCGAGCGGGATCGCCGCGCTCGCTCGCGCCCGGGCGGCCTCCGCGTCGCCGCTCAGCGCGTCCAGCTCGCGCACCCGGTCGGTGTCGATCCGGGCCGGCATCAGACCGACCACCCGGATGCCGCGCGGACCCAGCTCGTCGGCCAGCGACTTGGCGGCCATCGCCAGGCCGGGGCGCAGGCCGTTGGAGATGCCGAGGCCGGCGATCGGCTCACGGACCGAGCCGGACAGCACGAAGCCGATCACACCGCCCTCGCCGAGCGCGTCCGCGGCCGTCCGGGCGATCCGCAGCGCGCCGAGGAAGACCGACTCGAAGGCGCCGCGCCACGCCTCGTCCCCGGTGCGGAGCACCGGGCCCGCGGTCGGGCCGCCCACGCTGACCAGCACGCCGTCCAGGCGGCCGAACTGCTCGCGGGCCGCCGCGACCAGCCGGTCCGCGCTGTCCGGGTCGCCGTTGTCGGCGACCACGCCGAACGCGTGCTCCTCGCCGCCGAGCGACTTCACCGCGGCGGCCACCGACTCCTCGGTCCGACCGCTCACCACCACGCGGGCGCCGTCGGCGACGAGCTCGCGGGCGGAGGCGAGGCCCAGGCCGCGGGTGGCGCCGGTCAGTACGTACACCTTCTGCTGAAGTCCGAGATCCATGCGCCCATCCTCCCCGGTCGGGGCTCCGGGCGTCGATCGGGTCTCACCTCATGGCGCCGGGTTGACGTACAGGGAGAACTTAGGAAAACCTAACCTCGCTTTCACCCTCCCCCACCCCCCCACGGAGCACCACCATGCCTGAGTCCGACGAGCTCGCCCCGCTGTCCGGGACAGTCGCCCGTTGCCTCCTGGTCTCGGTGGGGCTCTGTGCGCTGTGGGCGGGCAGCGCCTGGACGGCCGGCCATGTGCAGACCGACGCCTCGCTGCACACCGTCGCGCTCTTCGTGCACCTGGTGGCGCTGGTCATCGGCTTCGGTGCCGTCCTCGCCGTGGACTACACGGGCGCCCTGTGGCTGCTCGGCCGCCGCACGCTGGCCCAGGTGGTGGAGTCCACCGGCCCGCTGCACGTGCCGGTCTGGGCGGGCCTGGCCGGCCTGACCGCCAGCGGCATGCTGCTGGAGCCGCAGCTCGACTCCCCGCTGACGCAGGTCAAGCTGCTGCTGGTACTGCTGATCGCCCTGAACGGGGTGCACGCCACCGCCCTCACCAAGCGGCTGGAGGCCGGGGGCCGGGGCCGTCCCCAGCGCCGGCTGCTGCTGCGCGGGGCGCTCTCCGCCCTGGTCTCCCAGCTCGGCTGGTGGGGCGCCCTCGCCATCGGCTTCTGGAACACCCAGCACTGACACGCGAGTGCACGGGCCGACCCACAGGGCGCGCCCGGCTGCCCGGCACGCACTAGGCGGAGGCGAGCTCCTCGGCCGGTGCCCCGGCCCGTTCGGCGGCCTGCTCCTTGGCCTCGCGGCGGGCCAGGATCACCAGGCCGACCGGCAGCAGCCCGGCGAACAGCCACCACTGCACGGCGTACGCCATGTGCGGGCCGATGTCGGAGTGGTTCGGCTCGGCCAGCAGGACGGGGGCGCTGCCGGCGGCCGGGGTGGAGGACACCAGCTCCAGGTAGCCGCCGAGCACGGTGGCGCCGGTCGCCTTCGCCTGCTGGCTGCTGTTGATGAGCTTGTACTGGCGGTCGGGCAGCCCGCCGCGGTCGCGGATGCCGCTGCTGGCGGTGGTTTCGTCGGCCCGCAGCCGGCCGGTGACCGTCACCTCGCCGCTCGGCGGCGCCGGGACGGCCGGGTAGCTGGTGGCGTCCGATCCGGGCTCCACCCAGCCCCGGTTGACCAGCACCGAGCCGTGGCCGTCGGCCAGCTTCAGCGGTGTCACCACGAAGTACCCGATGCTGCTGCCGCCGGGCTCGGTGCGGCCGCGGATCACGAACTCGTGCGCCGCGTCGTACGTGCCGGTCGCCGTCACCGTGCGCCAGGTCAGGTCGCCCGGCACGGCGGAGCCCGGGGAGGACAGCGAGTCGAAGGCGACCGGCGCCGCCTTCAGGCTGCGGCCGATCAGCTCGTTGCGGGCGACACGGGCCTCGTGCCGGTGCAGCTGCCAGAATCCCAGCCGCACCATGACGGGGATCAGCAGCAGTACGATCAGCGCGATGACCGCCCAGCGCCGGGACAGCAGAAATCGGTACACACCCGGCACGCTACGCCCTACTGATCCGTGGAGCGGACACCGGGGTGGGGTGCGACCTCCCGCAGCAACTGGAGGAAGGCGTCCTCGCCGACCACCGGCGTGTCGTGCTCCCGGGCCTTGCGGGCCTTCCCGCTCCAGCTGTCCGGCTCGTTGGTGACCAGCAGCGACGTGAGACGGCTCACGGAGGTCGCGATGTGCAGGCCGGCCTCGATCGCGCGGTCCTCCAGCAGCTCCCGCTCGGTGGCGGTGTCGCCGGTGATCGCCACCCGCATGCCCTGCATCAGCGGCGTGCCGTCCCGCCAGCGCCCCGGGTTCGGGTACGGGCACGGCGGCCGCTTGCGGCTCGGCCGGTACGAGGAGGACCAGGAGCCGCGCGCCGGGACGGGGGAGTCCTCGCCGAGGTCGGTGACGGCCACGCAGGAGGTCAGCGGCAGCGGCACCCCGAACTTCCGGGCCAGCTGCAGGCTCGGCCGGAACGCCTCGGCGAGCACCCGGGCGTCGTCCAGCGCGTTGTGCGCCTGCTGCTGCTGCACGCCGAAGTGCGCGGCCAGCGAGGCCAGCTTGCCGTTGGGCAGCGGCAGGCCCAGGTCGCGGGAGAGCACCATGGTGCACAGCCGCTGCTCCACGGGGGCGTGCAGCCCGGCGCGGGAGAACTCGCGGGAGATCATGTTCCAGTCGAAGAGCGCGTTGTGCGCGACCATCACCCGGCCGCGGAGCCGGTCGGCCAGCTCCCCGGCGATCTCGGGGAAGGTCGGCGCGTCCGCGAGCATGTCGGCGGTCAGTCCGTGGATCCACACCGGCCCCGGGTCGCGCAGCGGGTTGACCAGCGTGTACCAGTGCCCCGTCACCTCGCCCTGCGCGTCCAGCTGGTACACGCCCGCCGAGACGACCCGGTCGGCGCGGCCGAGCCCGGTGGTCTCGACGTCGACGACGGCGAAGCCGGTGTCGGCCTCGGCGGCGGGGCGCGGCGCCGGCAGGGACGCGGACGCGGCCAGGCCGTCCCGCGGGGACTGGATCGCATGCATGGTGAACCACTCTAAGGCCGACCGACACCCGGGGCGGGGGAAGGAGCGGTGGCAGGGCCGATCGGCAGCGGGCGGTGGGCCCGACCCGGCCGGAATAGAGTGGTCGTCGGAGTGGTCGTACATCCTCGCGACCCCCCGCGGGCCGTCAGCATCCCCGACGGCCGACCCCCACCCGTAAGGAATCCCCATGCGCGCCACCGTGATCCACGGCCCCAACGACATCCGGATCGAGGAGGTGCCCGACCCGGTGGTCCGGCGGCCGACCGATGCCGTGGTGCGGGTCGTCAACGCCTGCATCTGCGGCAGCGACCTGTGGGCGTACCGGGGTGTGGCGGCCAGGACGGCCGGGCAGCGGATCGGCCACGAGTTCCTGGGCATCGTCGAGGAGGTCGGCTCCGAGGTGCGCGGCTTCCGGCCGGGCGACTTCGTGGTGGCCCCGTTCGTCTGGTCCGACGGCACCTGCGACTACTGCCGCGAGGGCCTGCACACCTCCTGCCCGGAGGGCGGCTTCTGGGGCGAGGTCGGCTCCGACGGCGGCCAGGGCGAGGCCGTCCGCGTGCCGTTCGCCGACGGCACCCTGGTCCAGCTGCCCAAGGAGGCGGCCGGCGAGGAGAAGCTGCTGCCCGGCCTGCTCGCACTGTCCGACGTGATGAGCACCGGCCACCACGCCGCGGTCGCGGCGAAGGTCCGGCCCGGCGCCACGGTCGCCGTGGTCGGCGACGGCGCGGTCGGCCTGTGCGGTGTGCTCGCCGCGCAGCGGCTCGGCGCCGGCCGGATCATCGCACTGGGCCGCCACGAGCAGCGCACCGCCATCGCCCGCAGCTTCGGTGCCACCGACGTGGTCGCCGAGCGCGGCGAGGCCGCGATCGAGGCGGTCAAGGAGCTGACCGGCGGTCAGGGCGCGCACGCCGTCCTGGAGGCCGTCGGCACCGAGGAGTCGATGCGCACCGCGATCTCCATCGCCCGCGACGGCGGCGCGGTCGGCTACGTGGGCGTGCCGCACGGCGGCAGCGCCGGCGTCGACATCGCCCAGATGTTCGGCCGGAACGTCGCGCTCGGCGGCGGCGTCGCCCCCGCCCGCGCCTACATCCCCGAGCTGCTCCCGGACGTGCTCTCCGGCGCCATCGACCCGGGCCTGGTCTTCGACCGCACGGTCGGCCTCGACGGCGTCCCGGACGGCTACCGCGCGATGCACGACCGCTCGGCCCTCAAGGTCCGCATCACCTTCTGAGTGTCCTGACGGACCGTCACCGTCCGGCCCCGCGGGGCGGCACCGCACATCCGGTGCCGCCCCGCCGCCGTTTCCTGACGGTTTTCGGCCAGATCGGCGACAGCCTGAGTCCGATCGTGCGCGGACGCTGTCGCGCGCGGTGCGGTGGATCTAGCATGCAGCCGCACCGTGCCTGTGATGCCCCTCACACCTCAGTGATCCACCCGCGCACCCGCCGACGTCAGGAGACACCGCGTGGACACCCCGCCGGCCGCCGAGGCCGCCGCCGCAGACGTGCAACGGATCGAGGAGAGCGCGGAGTTCCGCGGCCTGCGGTCCGCCTTCCGGAGCTTCGCCTTCCCGGTCACCATCGGCTTCATCCTCTGGTACCTGCTGTACGTCCTGCTGTCGAGCTACGCGCCCGCGTTCATGGCCGCCAAGGTCGTCGGCCACATCAACACCGCGCTGGTGCTCGGCCTGCTGCAGTTCGCCTCCACCTTCGCCATCGCCGCCTGGTACGCCCGCTACGCGGACCGCCGCCTCGACCCGCCCGCCGAGGCGATCCGCGACAGCCGCGCCGCAGCCGCCGTCCACGCCCCCCGGGAGGCCGCCGAATGAACCACCTCGCCAGCGCCGCGAGCGACCACCGCGGCCTCACCATGACCCTGTTCGGCCTGTTCGTGGTGGCCACCCTCGGCATCACGATCTGGGCCGGCCGGCAGACCAAGGACGCCGCCGACTTCTACGCCGGCGGCCGCGGCTTCACCGGCTTCCAGAACGGCCTCGCGATCTCCGGCGACTACATGTCCGCCGCGTCCTTCCTCGGCATCGCCGGCGCCATCGCGCTCTTCGGCTACGACGGCTTCCTCTACTCCATCGGCTTCCTGGTGGCCTGGCTGGTCGCCCTGCTGCTGGTCGCCGAGCCGCTGCGCAACTCCGGCCGCTACACCATGGCCGACGTGCTGGCCTTCCGGATGCGCCAGCGCCCGGTGCGCACCGCCGCCGGCGTCTCCACCATCATCGTCTCGATCTTCTACCTGCTGGCCCAGATGGTCGGTGCGGGCTCGCTGGTCGCCCTGCTGCTCGGGGTCAGCGGCGACGGCGCCAAGCGCTGGACGATCGTCGCGGTCGGCGCGCTGATGGTGATCTACGTCGCCGTCGGCGGCATGAAGGGCACCACCTGGGTGCAGATCGTCAAGGCCGTGCTGCTGATCGCCGGCACCGCCCTGATGACCGTCCTGGTGCTGGCCAAGTACCACTTCAACCTCTCCAGCCTGCTCGGCGCCGCCTCCGAGGCCAGCGGCAAGGGCGCCGCCTTCCTCGAACCGGGCCTCAAGTACGGCATCACCGGCACCACCAAACTGGACTTCCTCAGCCTCGGCCTGGCCCTCGTCCTCGGCACCGCCGGCCTGCCGCACATCCTCGTCCGCTTCTACACCGTGCCCACCGCCAAGGCCGCCCGGAAGTCGGTGCTCTGGGCGATCGGCATCATCGGCGGCTTCTACCTGATGACCCTGGCGCTCGGCTTCGGCGCCGCCGCCCTGGTCGGGCCCAAGGCCATCAAGGCCTCCAACGCGGCCGGCAACACCGCGGCCCCGCTGCTCGCCGAGGAGCTCGGCGGCGGCGCCGGCTCCACCGGCGGCGCCATCCTGCTGGCGGTGATCTCGGCGGTCGCCTTCGCCACCATCCTCGCCGTGGTCGCCGGCCTCACCCTGGCCTCCTCGGCCTCCTTCGCCCACGACCTGTGGGCCAACGTGATCCGGCGGGGAAAGGCGAGCGAGAAGGAGGAGGTCCGCTCCGCCAAGCTGGCCGCGGTGGCCATCGGCGCGATCGCCATCCTGCTCTCGATCTTCGCGGACAAGCTCAACGCCGCGGCCCTGGTGGCGCTCGCCTTCGCGGTGGCCGCCTCCGCCAACCTGCCCACCCTGCTGTACTCGCTGTTCTGGAAGCGGTTCAACACGGCCGGCGCGGTCAGCTCCGTCTACGCCGGCCTGATCACCTCGGTGACCCTGGTGGTGTTCTCCCCGGTCGTCTCCGGCGGCAAGAACTCGCTCTTCCCGCACAGCGACTTCCACTGGTTCCCGCTGGAGAACCCCGGCCTGGTCTCCATCCCGGTCGGTTTCCTCGCCGGCTGGATCGGCACCCTGCTCTCCAGGGAGACCGCCGATCCGGCGAAGTACGCTGAACTGGAGGTGCGATCGCTCACCGGGCTCGGCGCCCACTGAGCGGACGTACCCCGGACGGGTGACGTCCCGATCGATAAGCTGGCCCGGCCCGCCCGCAACGGCGGCCGGGCCCGCGGGCTTTCGGAGACCACGGACGACCCGTCGACCACGGACCACCAGGAAGGGGGTCGCGATGCTGCTCGACACCTTCGGCCGGCAGGCCGTGGACCTGCGCGTGTCCCTGACCGACCGGTGCAACCTGCGCTGCACCTACTGCATGCCCGAGGAGGGCCTGCAGTGGCTGGCCAAGCCCTCGCTGCTCACCGACGAGGAGATCGTCCGCCTGGTCGGCATCGCGGTGCGCGACCTCGGCGTGCGGGAGGTCCGCTTCACCGGCGGGGAGCCGCTGCTGCGCCCCGGCCTGGTCGGGATCGTCGCCGCCTGCGCCGAACTCGAGCCGCGCCCCGAACTCTCCCTCACCACCAACGGGATCGGCCTCGCCCGCACCGCCGCCGCGCTCAAGCAGGCAGGCCTGGACCGGGTCAACGTCTCGCTCGACACCCTCGACGAGGACACCTTCCACACCCTCACCCGGCGCCGCCGCCACCACGATGTGCTGGCCGGGCTGGCCGCCGCCGAGGCCGCCGGGCTCAGCCCGGTCAAGCTCAACGCCGTCCTGATGCGGGGCGTCAACGACCACGAGGCCGCCGACCTGCTCGCCTGGTGCATCGAGCACGGCTACGAGCTGCGGTTCATCGAGCAGATGCCGCTGGACGCCCAGCACGGCTGGGACCGCTCGCAGATGGTCACCGCGGAGGAGATCCTCGCCCTGCTGCGGGCCCGCTTCGAGCTCACCCCGGAGCCGACCGCGGCCCGTGGCGCCGCCCCCGCCGAACGCTGGCTGGTCGACGGCGGCCCCGCCCGGGTCGGCGTGATCGCCTCGGTGACCCGCCCGTTCTGCCGGGCCTGCGACCGGACCAGGCTCACCGCCGACGGCCAGGTCCGCAACTGCCTGTTCGCCACCGACGAGACCGACCTGCGGGAGGCGATGCGGTCGGGCGCCGGCGACGAGGAGATCGGCGAACTCTGGCGCAAGGCGATGTGGGGCAAGAAGGCCGGCGCCGGCATCGACGACCCCACCTTCCACCAGCCCGACCGCCCCATGTCCGCCATCGGCGGCTGAAACGGTTCTCCGCCCCTGACGCGGGCCGCTAGCCCTTGAAGTCGGCGAAGGGGACGACTTCCTTCAGGAAGCCCCGGACGCCCAGGAACTGGGACAGGTGCTCGCGGTGGTCGTCGCAGGCGAGCCAGGTCTTGCGGCGGTCGGGCGTGTGCAGCTTGGGGTTGTTCCACACCAGCACCCAGCCGGCGGCCTCGCGGCAGCCCTTCGCGGAGCAGACCGCTGCACCGTCCGGGCCTTCCGCGGCGTCCGCGGTGCCGAAGAGTCCGAGCGAGGGGGTGTCCATGGTGGGCCGTCCTGTGGGGTGCTGCCGGGGATGTCACGGCCAGTCTTGCACCTGCGGGGCCACCGCCCGTACGCGGGCATGACGACGCCGGGCAGCCACGGGGGGAGCCGCCCGGCGTCGGTCTGTCGCTCCGACGGGGGATGCGGAGCGCGTACGCAGTATGTCACGCCACAACCCCCGCGTGGCTAGGCCTTTCATGATTAATCTGAGCCTCTGCTGAGGTTTCTACCGGGCAAAAGGCAGCAGAAGCGGACGAGTCGGGCAATTGGTCCGTGTGCGTCTCAGTCGGACGCGGGCTCCCCGGCGCCGTCCGGCCCGGAGTGCGGGCCCGCGCCGGCGCCCTCCGCAGGGCGTCCGCCGCCGCCCGTCCCGCCGGGGCCGAGCATCAGCGGGGTCTCCGGCGGCACCGCGAAGGTGCTCGGCAGGCCCGGTGCGCGCTCGCGGCCGGCGTTGGCGATGATCACCGCGAAGTACGGCAGCAGCACGGCGCCGGCCAGCGCGATGAACGCCAGGACCCGCTGGACGTCCCAGAGCACCACTGCCAGCAGCACACACAGCGTGCGGACCAGCATCGAGATCACGTACCGCCGCTGGCGGCCCCGCACGTCCTCCGTGAGGCTGCTGCGCGCCCCGGTGATCCGGAAGACCTGCCCGTTGCCGGTGCTCTTCGCCATCACTACCGCCTTCGTCCGTCACCGCGCCCCCGTGGATGCGGCCTCTTCACGGTACGCCGTGCCGGCCGTCACAGGGTGCTCGGGGCTCAGGCTTTTCGCAGGTACGCGGGCGGAACGGCGTCGGTGAGCCAGACGCCGTTCGCACTCACCCGGAACTCGTGGCCGTCCCGGGCCATCGCCTCGGCGTCCACCAGAAGGACCACCGGGCGGCCGTGCCGGGAACCGACCCGGACGGCCGTCTCGGTGTCCGCGGAGAGGTGGACGTCCCGGCGCGCCATCGGCCGCAGCCCCTCGCGGAAGATCGCCTCCATGACCCGCCCGGTGGTGCCGTGGTAGAGCACCGCGGGCGGGTCGCTGGGCGGCAGGCCCAGGTCGATGTCGACCGTGTGGCCCTGGCTGGCGCGGATGGAGAGGCCGTCCTCGGAGAAGGCGAACCGGCGCTTGTTGTTGGTCTCCACGACGTGGTCCAGCTCGGCCCGGCTGACCGCGCGGCCGTGTCGGGCCAGCGCGGCCAGCAGGGTGTCGATGCGCACCCAGCCGGCCCCGTCCAGGTCGATCCCGACCGAGGCCGGGTCGTGCCGCAGGATGCGGGACAGCCGCTTGGAGACTCTGACCGTCTGCTTCTCGTCCATCAAGGCGTACCTCCCCCGTCCGCCCGGCCCTTACGAGGCCTGGCTGACCGAACTCATGTTGAAGTCGGACACCCGCACCGGCGGCATCGCCGCACGGGTGAACCAGTCGCCCCACTCGCGGGGCAGGCAGCGCTGGGTGCGGCCGACCTCGGTGATCCGCCCGAGGATGTCGACCGGCGACTCGTTGAACCGGAAGTTGTTCACCGCGCCGACCACCTCGCCGTTCTCCACCAGGTACACGCCGTCCCGGGTGAGGCCGGTGAGCAGCAGCGTCGCCGGGTCGACCTCGCGGATGTACCAGAGGCAGGTCAGCAGCAGGCCGCGCTCGGTGCGGGCGATCATCTCCTCCAGGGTCGGCGCCGACGCCTGGTCGGCCGTCTCCAGGACGAGGTTGTCCACCGGCGGCTGCAGCGGCAGGCCGGTGAGGCCGGCCGAGTGCCGGGTGGTGAGCAGGTTGACCAGCTCGCCGTCGCGGATCCAGTCGGTGGCGGTGAGCGGGTGGCCGTTGTCGAACACCGAGTCGTTGTCGCCCGAGGAGTGGGCGAGGACGAACGGCGCGGCCTCGATGCCCGGTTCGGCCGGGTCGGAGCGCAGGGTCAGCGGCAGCGGGCTGAGCCGCTCGCCGATCCGGGTGCCGCCGCCGGCCTTGGAGAAGACGGTGCGGCCCTCGAAGGCGTCCCGCCCGCCGGACGACCAGCTGAGGTAGACCAGCAGGTCGGCGACGGCGGACGGCGGGAGCAGCGTCTCGTAGCGGCCGGCCGGCAGGTCGATCCGCTTGCGGCCCCAGCCGAGCCGCCGGGTCAGCCCGGTGTGCAGCTCGGTGACGTCGATGTCGGTGAAGTCGCGGGTGGCCGCGCCGGCCCAGGCGGAGCCGGTGAGGTCGGCGGTCTTGGCGTTCAGCTCGACCGTGCCGGTCGGCTGGTCGTGCCGCAGCCGCAGGCCGGTGGAGGTGCCGAGGTAGCTGCTGGTCACCTCGTGCCGGGCGAAGCCGTACAGCAGTTCGCCGTTCTTGCGGGCCCGGGCGAAGGCCTCGCCGAGAGCCGGGGCGAAGGCCGCGAACACCTCGGCGGAGGTCTCCGCGGGCGGCGCGGTGAAGTCGGCCGAGGCCGGGCGGGAGGGGATCAGCGGCTGGGCGTCCTCGGCGGGCCCGGCGTCGCGGGCGGCGGCCTCGGCGGCGCGCACCAGCGACTCGATCTCGTCGGGGGTGACGGCCTCGCGGGAGACCACGCCGGAGGCGGTGCCCTCGGCGCCGTCCACGGTGGCGATCACGGTGAGGCGGCGGCCGCGGGTGACGCCGTTGGTGGTGAGGCCGTTGCCGGCCCAGCGGAGGTTGGCGGTGGAGTCCTCGTCGGCGATGACGACGCAGCCGTCCGCCCGGGAGAGTTCCAGGGCGCGCTCGACCAGCTCGTGGGGCTTGACGGCGTTCATCAGTGACCGGCCTCCTGCTGGGTGTTGAGCACGTTGACGTTGCGGAACAGCGCGGACGGGCAGCCGTGGCTGACCGCCGCGACCTGGCCCGGCTGGGCCTTGCCGCAGTTGAAGGCACCGCCGAGCACGTACGTCTGCGGGCCGCCGACGGCGCTCATCGAGCCCCAGAAGTCGGTGGTGGTCGCCTGGTAGGCGAAGTCCTTGACCTGCCCGGCGAGGCGGCCGTTCCTGATCGCGTAGGCGCGCTGGCCGGTGAACTGGAAGTTGTAGCGCTGCATGTCGATCGACCAGGAGCGGTCGCCGACGATGTACAGGCCGTTCTCCACCTGGGAGATCAGCCCGTCGGTGTCGGGGCCGCCGGCCGCGGGCTGCAGCGAGACGTTCGCCATCCGCTGCACCGGGACGTGCGCGGGGGAGTCGGCGAAGGCGCAGCCGTTGGAGCGGCCGAGGCCCTTGAGGCGGGCCATCGCCCGGTCCAGCTGGTAGCCCACCAGGACGCCGTCCTTGACGAGGTCCCAGGACTGGGTGGCGACGCCCTCGTCGTCGTAGCCGGTGGTGGCGAGGCCGTGCTCGGCGGTGCGGTCGCCGGTGACGTGCATCAGCTCGGAGCCGTACTTCAGCGTGCCGAGCTTGTCGAAGGTGGCGAAGGAGGTGCCGGCGTAGGCGGCCTCGTAGCCGAGTGCGCGGTCCAGCTCGGTGGCGTGGCCGATCGACTCGTGGATGGTCAGCCACAGGTTGGACGGGTCGACCACCAGGTCGTAGCGGCCGGCCTCGACGCTCGGCGCCTTCATCTTCTCGGCCAGCAGCACCGGAAGTTCGGCGAGTTCGGCGTCCCAGTCCCAGCCGGTGCCGCGCAGGTACTCGAAGCCGCGGCCGGCCGGCGGCGCCAGGGTGCGCATCGAGTCGAAGGCGCCGGTGCGCTCGTCGACCGAGGTCGCCTCCAGCGAGGGGTGCAGCCGGATCCGCTGCTGGGTGGTGACGGTGCCCGCGGTGTCCGCGTAGAACTTGTTCTCCTGGACGGTCAGCAGAGCCGCCGTCACGTGCGAGACGCCCTCGGCGGCCAGCAGCCGGCTGCTCCACTCGGCGAGCAGCGCGGTCTTCTCCGCGTCCGGCACCTCGAACGGGTTGACCTCGTACGAGGACACCCACACCGCGTCCGCGTGGACGGGCTCATCGGCCAGCTCCACCACGTCCTCGGAGCCCGCCGCGCGGCTGATCCCGCCGGACAGCCGGGCCACCGCCACCGCCTGCTCGGCGACCCGGGCCGCCGCGTCGGGGGTGAGGTCGACCCCGGCGGCGAAGCCCCAGGCGCCGTCCAGCAGCACCCGGACGGCGAAGCCCAGCTGCACCGAGTCCGAGGTGCCCGAGGGGCGGGCGTCGCGCAGCCGCCAGGCGGCACTGCGCACCCGCTCCAGCCGGAAGTCGGCGTGTGCGGCGCCGAGTTCGCGGGCCCGGCCGAGGGCGGCGTCGGCGAGGGCGTGCAGCGGATAGCCGAGGAAAAGCGGGTCGACGGCGCGGGATGTGGGCGGCATCGGGCTCCCTGGGTCGAACGGACGAGGGTCGGGCGGTAGCCCCGGCACGAGGGGCTCCCGCACCGCATCATGGCCCGTCGAGCGCTTTTGGGGCCAGCCGATTTACCCGCGGCGTGTCACCCGCGGTGCCGCGCGCGCCCCCCGCGCACGGCACCCGGACGGACGGCCCGTCAGGCGATCGTCTCCCACCAGCCGTCGAGCTCCTGCGGCTGGTCGACGTCGACCCGCTCGCCCGGCCGCGGCACCACCAGCGGCACCGCCTGCGCCTTCGCCTCCACCAGCAGCCGCTCGATCGGCTCCGACCACGGGTGCAGGCCCAGGTTGAAGGTGCACCAGTGCACCGGCACCAGCAGCTCCGCCCGCAGCTCGCGGTGGGCGCGCACGGCGTCCTCCGGGGTCATGTGGATGTCGGCCCACGCCTCGTCGTACGCGCCGATCTGCACCAGCGCCGCATCGAACGGGCCGTGCTGCTCGCCGATCCGCGCATAGCCCTCGAAGTAGCCGGAGTCACCGGTGTAGTACACCTTGCGGCTCGGCCCGGCGATCACCCACGAGCCCCACAGCGTGGTGTTGCGGGTGGTGCCGCGGCCGGAGAAGTGGTGCGCCGAGGTCAGGGTGAGCGCCAGCGAGCCGAGGGTGCAGGTCTCGTCCCAGTCGAGCTCGATGATCCGGTGCTCCGGCACGCCCCAGCGGCGCAGGTGGCTGCCGATGCCGAGCGGCACCAGGAACGGCGCCGACTGCAGCACCACCAGGCGCTTCACGGTGGCCATGTCGAGGTGGTCGTAGTGGTCGTGCGAGATCAGCACCGCGTCCACCGGCGGCAGCTCCGCGAGGTCCGCCGGCACCGGGTGCAGCCGCTTCGGGCCGACGTGCGCCGACGGCGAGCAGCGGTCGCTCCAAATCGGGTCCAGCAGCACCCGGCTGCCCTCGATCTCGACCAGCACCGAGGCGTGCCCGTACCAGACGATCTCCACGCCCTCCGCGGCCCGCCCGGAGTGCTGCGGCCGCACGGTCGGCACCGGCAGCGAGGGCGTACGGCCCTCGCGGTCGAACAGCATCCGCCGGACCGTCTCGGCACCGGGCGTGGATGCCCGCGCCAGGTCGGAGGGGGCGTTGTGGAAGACGCCGTCCCGGTACTGCGGGGAGCGGCGGATGCGCTCCTCGCGCTCGCCGTCCGGCCGCCCGCCGAACGCCGCCGGCAGGTCGCGCAGCGCCCACGCGGCGCCGCCGACGGCGGCGGCCAGCGCGGTGAGGGTCAGCAGGCGGCCGCGCCGCCCGGTGGAACTGGGGGGCTGTGCCTCGGTCATCGTGCTCCCGCTCTCTCGTCACCGACCGTGTGCCGGGCCTCGCTGATGGTGCGGCCCGCGACCGGGACGCCCAGAGGGCAACGGGTACGGCCCGGCCCGTTGTTCCCGTCCAAGTCGGACGCGTTGTCGGGATGCCACAGTTCCCGCAGGACGGACCTGTGGGAGGTCGATTCGTCGCGGACTCGCACGGACCGATAGCGTCACAGTGCGTACGCGTCACCGCGTACCGCTGCGGCCCGGCGGCCACCGGCCGCCGCTCCCGACGGGCCGCCGCCAACTACGGAGAGAGGTGGATCGTTGAGCCGCTCGGTTCTCGTCACCGGAGGCAACCGGGGCATCGGCCTCGCGATCGCCAAGGCCTTCGCCGAAGCCGGCGACAAGGTCGCCATCACCAGCCGCTCGGGCGAGGTCCCGGCCGAGCTGGCCGCGCACGAGGTCCTCGCCGTCAAGTGCGACATCACCGACGCGGCGCAGGTCGAGTCCGCCTTCGCGGAGATCGAGGAGAAGCACGGCGCCGTCGAGGTGCTGGTGGCCAACGCCGGCATCACCAAGGACACCCTGCTGCTGCGCATGTCCGAGGACGACTTCACCTCCGTCCTGGACACCAACCTCACCGGCACCTTCCGGGTGGTCAAGCGCGCCGCGACCAAGATGCTCCGCGCCCGCAAGGGCCGCGTCGTGCTGATCTCCTCCGTGGTGGGCCTGCTCGGCTCGCCCGGCCAGGCCAACTACGCCGCCTCCAAGGCCGGCCTGGTCGGCTTCGCCCGCTCGCTCGCCCGCGAGCTGGGCTCCCGCAGCATCACGATCAACGTGGTCGCGCCCGGCTTCGTCGACACCGACATGACCGCCGTGCTCAGCGACGAGCGCCGCAAGGAGATCGTCTCCGGCGTGCCGCTCGGCCGTTACGCCGCGCCCGCCGAGGTCGCCGCCGCGGTCCGCTTCCTCTCCTCCGACGAAGCCGCATACATCACCGGAGCCGTCATTCCCGTCGACGGCGGATTGGGCATGGGTCACTGAACCATGAGTGGAATCCTTGAGGGCAAGCGCATCCTGATCACCGGTGTGCTGATGGAGTCGTCCATCGCCTTCCACACCGCGAAGCTGGCCCAGGAGCAGGGCGCGGAGATCATCCTCACCGCCTTCCCCCGGCCCAGCCTCACCGAGCGCATCGCCAAGAAGCTCCCCAAGCCCGTGAAGGTCCTCGAGCTGGACGTCTCCAGCGAGGAGCAGCTGGCCGGCATCGCCGACAAGGTCCGCGAGCACCTGCCGACCCTCGACGGCATCGTCCACTCGATCGGCTTCGCCCCGCAGGACGCGCTCGGCGGCAACTTCCTCAACACCCCGTGGGAGTCCGTCGCCACCGCCATGCAGGTCTCCGCCTTCTCGCTGAAGTCGCTGACCATGGCGCTGCTCCCGCTGATGCAGGACGGCGGTTCGGTGGTCGGCCTGACCTTCGACGCGCAGTTCGCCTGGCCGAAGTACGACTGGATGGGCCCGGCGAAGGCCGCCCTCGAGGCGACCAACCGGTACCTCGCCCGCGACCTCGGCGAGCGCGACATCCGCTGCAACCTGATCTCGGCCGGCCCGATCGGCTCGATGGCCGCCAAGTCCATCCCGGGCTTCGGCGAGCTCGCCGACACCTGGAACACCCGCGCGCCGCTCAAGTGGGACCTCTCCGACCCGGAGCCGGCCGGCCGCGGCGTCGTCGCCCTGCTCTCCGACTGGTTCCCCAAGACCACCGGCGAGATCGTCCACGTCGACGGCGGCCTCCACGCCATCGGTGCCTGACGGGGCCGCCCCCGCGCAAAGGGTGAGCCACCAGGACGCGGGGCTCACCCCGCGCGAAGGGTGAACCCATAGGGGCGCGGGGAACTGCGCGAGACGGAAGAGACAGAGCTCAGCTGTCTTCCGATTCGCGCAGTTCCCCGCGCCCCTTTTGCGGTCGGCCCCGTGCGGGGGTGATCCCTATTCGTTGCAGGCGCCGATGGCGCGGCCGGCCTCGGCCGAGGCGCGTTGGGCGTCGTTGTGGCGGATGGCGTCGAGGATGCCGTCGTGGCCGACGTACCGTTCGGCGATCAGCTCCGGGCCGACGTCGTGCCGCAGGTGGGCCCGCATGACCTCCCCGAGGTCCGCGTACACGGCCGCGAGCACCTCGTTGTGGGCGGCGGCGACCACGGCCTGGTGGAAGGCGGCGTCGGCCTGGACGAAGGCCTCGGGGTCGCCGGAGTGCCAGGCGTGTTCGCGCCGGTCGAGTGCGCCGGCCAGCAGCTCGAGGTCGCGGTCGGTGCGCCGGGCCGCGGCGAGCCCTGCGGCGGACATCTCCAGGGTGGCGCGGAGTTCGGCGACCTGGGACTGGTCGGCGTCGGCGAAGCGCCGGTGCATGACGCCGGCGAGTTCACTGGTGGCCAGGACGTACGTGCCGGAGCCCTGCCGGATGTCGAGCAGGCCGTTGTGGGCGAGCGCCTTGACGGCCTCGCGGACGGTGTTGCGGGCGACGCCGAGCTGCTCCACGAGCGCGGCCTCGGTGGGGATGCGGGAGCCGACCGGCCATTCGCCCGAGGTGATCTGGGCCCGCAGCTGCGCGATGACCTGATCGGACAGCGGGGTGCGGCGGGTGCTCGACAGCGCCATGGGACTCGGACTCCTACTCCTGATCCTGGCTCCTTGTGGGAGGGCCTCAGACCCTATCCGTTTCGGGAAAGCCTGGTGCCAGCATTCATCCCATCATTCTATGATGGGCGCTATGTCGACCGCTGCGGACACCGCCACCCACCGCCGCGCCGAGCCCGTCCCGGCCGCGCCACCACCCGCCCGTGCCCGCCTGCTCGTCCTGCTGCTGACCGCAGCCGTCGCGCTGGCCGCCGTCAACCTGCGCCCCGTCGTCACCAGTCTCGGCCCGCTGCTCGACGACGTGCGCGCCGACCTCGGCATGAGCGCCGGCACCGCCGGCCTGCTCACCGCCGTGCCCTCGCTCTGCTTCGCGCTGTTCGGTCTGGCGGCCCCGGCGCTGGCCCGCCGGATCGGCCCGATCGCGGTGGTCGCCGCCGGCATGGGTGCGATCACCCTCGGCGTGGCGGCCCGCTCCTTCGCCGGCGGCACCGCGGTCTTCCTGCTGCTCACGGCGGTGGCGTTGGCCGGTGTCGCGGTCTCCAACGTGCTGCTCCCGGTCGTCATCAAGCGGTACTTCCCGCACCGGGTCGGCCCGATGATCGGCCTGTACTCGATGGCCCTGTCGGTCGGCACCTCGCTGGCGGCCGCCGCCACCGTGCCGCTGGCCGCCGCGATGGGCGGCAGCTGGCGGGCCGGCCTCGGCATCTGGGCGGTGCTCGGCGGCGCCGCGGTGCTGCTCTGGCTGGCGGTGGCCCTGCTGCGCCGGGAGCCGTCCGCGGCAGCGGGGGAGGAGCCCGCGGCGGACGGGCCCCGGGTGTCCATCGTGCGCAGCCGTACCGCCTGGGCGCTGGCCGTGTTCCTGGGCCTGCAGGCCACCAGCGCGTACGCCACGATGGGCTGGCTGCCCAAGATCTACCAGGACGCCGGTGTGTCGGACGGTGCCTCCGGCGTGCTGCTCGCCGTGGTGATGGCGGTCAGCGTGCCGGCCTCCTTCGTGCTGCCGAACCTGGCGGCCCGCCGCGGCGACCAGCGGCTGTTCGTCGTGGTGCTGGGGCTGTGCGGCATCGCCGGGTACAGCGGGCTGGCGTTCGCCGCGGGCACCGCGTCCTGGCTGTGGGCCGGCCTGGTCGGGCTGTCGATGTGCGCCTTCCCGCTCGCCCTCACCATGATCGGCCTGCGGGCCCGGACGCCCGGCGGTGTCGCCCGGCTCTCGGCGTTCTCGCAGAGCGTCGGCTACCTGATCTCCATCCCCGGGCCGATCCTGGTGGGCGCCGTCTACCAGGCCACCGGCAGCTGGTACCTGCCGCTCGGCCTGCTCGCCCTGCTGCTGGTGCCGCAGATGGTGTTCGGTGCGATGGCCGGCCGGCCCCGGCACATCGAGGACGAGCTGCCGCGCGTCCCGGCAAACGCGTGACCCCGGTTTCCGGCCGGAGCGTCCGGAGTGCGACACTCGGCGCATGCCAGTTCTCGAACCCGAGCCGCAGGACGGCCAGAAGAAGCTGCTCCAGCTCATGGCCGTGATCGCCGGTGTGGTCGTCGTCGTCGCCGTGATCGCCATGGTCGCCGCCCGCCAGGGCTGACGGGCCCGCCCGGCGCGCTCCACTCCTGCGGGTGGCGACCTCCCGGACCCCGCGCCCGGCGGCACATTTTCTGCAAAGCTCTAGGGGTATGAGCGCCGACACACCCCGAAGGATCATCGTTCTCCGTCACGCCAAGGCCGACTGGCCGAACCAGGTGGCCGACCACGAGCGGCCGCTGGCCGACCGCGGCCGGCACCAGGCGCCGGAGGCGGGCCGCTGGCTGGCCGACTCCGGCATCAACCCCGACTACGTGCTCTGCTCCACCGCGCTGCGCACCAGGGAGACCTGGAAGCTCGCCGCGCACGAACTGCCCAAGCGCCCGCGCCGGACGGTCTACGAGGACCGGGTGTACGAGGCCAGTCCGGGCGAGATCATCGCGGTGCTCCAGGAGACCCCGGACGAGTTCGCCGACCTGATCCTGGTCGGCCACAACCCGGGCGTTCTCGGCCTCACCCAGGTCCTCGCCGGGGACGAGGGCGACGCCGACGCGCTCAACCGGCTCCGGCTCAGCAGCTTCCCGACCGCGGCCATCGCGGTGCTCAGTTTCACCGGGGAGTGGAAGTCGGTCGAGCCCGGCATCGCCAAGCTGGACTCGTACCACACCCCGCAGGACTGAGACTGCGGGAACGACGAAGGGTGGCCCGGCACGGGCCACCCTCGTGTGCCGTCCGGGGTGTCAGTCCGCGGTGCTGCCGTCGAGCTCGTCGGCCGCCTCGACCTCGTCGCGGGTGATGCCCAGCAGGTAGAGCACGGTGTCCAGGAAGGGCACGTTCACCGCGGTGTGCGCGGCCTCGCGGACCACCGGCTTGGCGTTGAACGCCACGCCGAGCCCGGCCGCGTTCAGCATGTCGAGGTCGTTGGCGCCGTCGCCGATCGCCACCGTCTGCGCCAGCGGCACCCCGGCCTGCTCGGCGAACCGGGCCAGCCAGCGGGCCTTGCCCGCGCGGTCCACGATCTCGCCGGTGACCCGGCCGGTGAACTTGCCGTCCGCCACCTCCAGGGTGTTGGCGGCCGCGAAGTCCAGCCCCAGCTGCTCCACCAGGTGGTCGGTGACCTGCGTGAACCCGCCGGAGACGATCGCCACCTGGTAGCCGAGCCGCTTCAGGGTGCGGATCAGCGTGCGGGCGCCCGGCGTCAGCCGCACCTCGGCGCGGACCTTCTCCACCACGTCGGCGTCCAGCCCGGCCAGCAGCGCGACCCGGGCCCGCAGCGACTCCGCGAAGTCCAGCTCGCCGCGCATCGCGGCGGCCGTCACCTCGGCGACCTTCGCCTCGCAGCCGGCGTGCGCCGCGAACAGCTCGATGACCTCGTCCTGGATCAGCGTCGAGTCGACGTCCATCACCACCAGGCGCTTGGCCCGGCGGTGCAGGCCGGCGCCGACCACGGCGATGTCCACACCCAGCGCGGACGCCTCCGGGGCCAGCTCCGCGCGCAGCTGCTCGGTGGGCAGACCGGACACCGCCAGTTCCACGGCGGTCACCGGGTACTTCGCCAGCCGGAACACCCGGTCGATGTTGCCGCCGGCCTCGCTGATCCGGCCGGCCAGCGCGGCCACCGCCTCCGCGGTCAGCGGGTGGCCGAGCACGGTGACGTGCGAACGGCCCTCGCGGCGCGGCGCGTTGTCGCCGGTACCGGAGATGATCTCGGCCTGCAGCTTCAGGGACTCGGACCAGCGGTGCACGGTCGAGCGCAGCTCGCCCTCCGAGCCGCCGGCGGCCGGCGGCGTCACCAGGGCGCACAGCGTTATCCGGCCACGGGTGACGACCTGCTCGATGTCGATCACGTCCACGCCGAACTCGGCGAGCGTGGCGAACAGGCCCGCCGTGATGCCGGGGCGGTCCTTGCCGAACACCTTGACGAGCAGCGTGCGCTCGCCGTCGGTCCGTGGCTGCGGGGCGGGGAGGGGCTCGGCGGCCGGATCAGTCGCGTTCATGGTGCCTCCCACGCTACCCGCCCGAGTGCCCCGGCCACGCCCCGCGTCCGCACGCTGGGACGACACCGCTGCCCCGGTTTCGTTGCCGGCCGGTCACAAAGCCCGAGGTGACTTTCAGGTACGGCAGCGGGGCTGGAATGATTCCCCCGTCAGATTCACATGCGCAACTCCCCGCCAGGGGAGCCAATCGGGGGACCGAGAGAGCGGGGGCAGGCGGACGTGCCGCAACTCGTACTGGAGCTCAACGGGCAGCAGACCGTCCTGGAGCCGGGCCGCGCGTACACCATCGGACGGGACCCGGCATCGGACTTCGCGTTCGACGACGCCAGGGTCTCCTGGCGGCACGCCACCATCTCCTTCGACGGGGCCGGCTGGCAGCTGCAGGACCACGGTTCCACCAACGGCACCTACGCGGGCGGTGCCCGCACCCAGCACGTGCCGCTGTTCCCGGGCGGCGTGGTGCACCTCGGCAACGCCGACAACGGGCCGCGGCTCGCCTTCTCGGCGCCCGCCCAGGCCCCCGCGCCGCAGGCCAACGTGCACGAGGCCGTGACCAGCCGCGCCGCGCCGCCGCCGATGGCCCAGCAGCCCCCGGCCGCCCAGCAGCCGTGGGCGCAGCCGCCCGTCCACCAGCAGTGGGACACCCCGGCCCCGCAGCCCGCCGTGCCGCACCAGGGCCACCCGCACCAGGGACACCCGCAGCACGCCCCGGTGCCGCCGCAGGCGCACGTGCCGCACCAGGCCCAGCCGCTGCCGAACGGCCTCGGCAACCCGACGATGGTGCGCAACCTCACCGCCGGCATGCGCACCATCCGCATCGGCCGCGCCCTGGACAACGACATCGTCGTCTCCGACCTGCAGGTCTCCCGCCACCACGCGGAGCTGCGGCAGCTCGCCGACGGCCGCTGGGAGATCGTCGACCTCGGCAGCCACAACGGAATCTTCCTCAACGGCCAGCCGGTGCAGCGTCAGCTGATGGGCCCGCAGGACCGCCTGACGGTCGGCCGCTCCAGCTTCGTCCTGGTCGGCGACCAGCTGCAGGAGTTCGTCGACACCGGCGCCGTCACCTTCTCCGCCCGCCACCTGACCGTCGAGGTCGAGTTCAAGGGCGGCAAGAAGGTCCTGCTCAACGACGTCTCCTTCTCCGTCCCGGAGAAGTCCCTGGTCGCCGTCATCGGCCCGTCCGGCTCCGGCAAGTCCACCCTGCTGCGCGCCCTGACCGGCTACCGCCCCGCCGACCGCGGCGAGGTGCTGTACGACAACCAGAACCTGTACCAGCAGTTCGCCGAGCTCCGCTCGCGCATCGGCCTGGTGCCGCAGTCCGAGATCCTGCACAAGGAGCTCACCGTCCGCAGCGGCCTCAAGTACGCGGCCCGGCTGCGCTTCCCCGGCGACACCGAGGCCGCCGAGCGCGAGCGCCGCATCGACGAGGTGCTGTACGAGCTGCGCCTGGACAAGCGCGCCGACAACCGGATCACCGCCCTCTCCGGCGGCCAGCAGAAGCGCGTCTCGGTCGCCCTGGAGCTGCTCACCAAGCCCTCGCTGATCTTCCTGGACGAGCCCACCTCCGGCCTCGACCCGGGCATGGACCGCGAGGTCATGCAGACCCTCCGGGGTCTGGCCGACGACGGCCGCACGGTCCTCGTCGTCACCCACTCGGTGGCCGAACTCGCCCTCTGCGACCGGCTGCTGGTCATGGCGCCGGGCGGCTCGGTGGCCTACTTCGGCCCGCCGTCCGAGGCCCTGCACTTCTTCGGCTACGAGACCTGGGCCGACGTCTTCCAGGCCTTCGAGAACTACCCCGACCACGACTGGGCCGGCCGCTACAAGGGCTCCGTCCACTACCGGCAGTACTCCGCCGACGTGGACGCCCCTGTGCAGCACGCCACCCCGAGCGTGCCGCTAGCCCAGGTCCGCCCGCCGAAGCCGCAGAGCTGGGGCTCCCAGCTGTGGACGCTGATCAGCCGCTATCTCGCGGTCGTCGGCTCCGACAAGGGCTTCATGCTGCTGTCCCTGCTGCTGCCGCTCGTCCTCGGCGGCGTCTCGGTGCTGATCCCCGACAAGTGCGGCCTGGCCGCCTGCGCCTCCGGCCGGAACGACATCGCCAAGATGATCCTGCTGGTGGTCGCCTTCGGCGCCTGCCTCTCCGGCTCGGCGAACTCCGTCCGAGAACTGATCAAGGAACGGGCGATCTACGAACGGGAACGGGCCACCGGCCTATCCCGCTCCGCCTACCTGGTCTCCAAGATCGTCGTGCTCGGCCTGGTCAGCTTCCTCCAGGGCGGCATCATCTCCGCGATCGCCTTCAAGACCCGCACCCTGCCCGCCGAGGGCCTGCTCCTGAAGAGCATGCCCGCCGCCGAGATGGCGATCGGCGTGATCCTGCTGAGCTTCACCTCGATGCTGGTCGGCCTGACCATCTCGGCGCTCGTGAAGACCGCCGAGAAGACCATGCCGCTGCTGGTCATGTTCGCCATCGTCCAGATGGTCTTCACCGGCGCCATCTTCCAGGTCTTCGACAAGCCCGGCCTGGAGCAGTTCGCCTGGCTGATGCCCGGCCGCTGGGGCCTCGCCGCGAGCGGCAACACCCTCGACCTGGCACACACCTCCGCCGTCACCTACAACTCCGACGTCCGCCCGCCCACGCCGGTCGTCGACCCGCTGTGGGACCACACGGTCGGCCACCTCTTCCTCAACTGGTTCGCCCTGATCGCCATCTCGGTCGGCCTGGCCTTCCTCATCCAGCGCTTCCTGCGCCGCCACGAGCCCGAGGTCATGCAGAAGGGCTGACACCCCGCACCGCACACGACGGGCGGCACCCCCTGGCCGGGGGTGCCGCCCGTCGCCGTACCCGCCGTACGTCCCCGGACCTAGGCCGGTCGCCTCATGCCGGCGCCGCCCGCCCGGCGGTAGCGTGGGGACATGCCGCCCGAGGAACCCGCCCCCGCCTGCGACCCCTGCCTGGGCGGGATCGAGGCGATCAGCGCCGCCGTGCTCGCGATGAGCCGCCACCTGGAGGTCCGCGAGGTCCTGCGCCGGATCACCGCCTCCGCCCGCACCCTGCTCGGCGCCGAGTACGCCGCCCTCGGCGTCCCCGACGACCACGGCGGCTTCGCCCAGTTCGTCGTCGACGGCGTCACCGACGAGCAGTGGCGCGCCATCGGCCCGCTGCCCCGCCAGCACGGCGTCCTCGCCGCCATGCTCCACGAACTGACACCCACCCGGCTCGCCGACGTCCGCACCGCCCCATCCTTCGAGGGCTGGCCCGCCGCCCACCCCGAGCTCACGGACTTCCTCGGCATGCCGATCGTCGACGGCGACGAGATCCTCGGCGCCGTCTTCCTCGCCAACAAGGCCGGCGGCTTCACCGCCCACGACGAGGAACTCCTGCGCATCCTCGCCTCGCACGCCGCCCTCGCCCTCTCCAACGCCCGCCTCTACGAGCGCAGCCGCGAACTCACCCTCGCCGGCGAACGCGCCCGCATCGCCCACGACCTGCACGACGCCGTCTCGCAGAAGCTCTTCTCGCTGCGCCTCACCGCCAAGGCCGCCGCCACCCTCGTCGACCGCGACCCGGACCGCGCCCGCGCCGAACTCGCCGAAGTCGCCCGGCTCGCCGCCGAGGCCGCCGACGAACTGCGCGCCGTCGTCGTCGAACTGCGGCCCGCCGCCCTCGAGGAGGACGGCCTCACCGCCACCCTCGCCTCCCAGGTCCAGGTCCTCGACCGGGCGCACACCGCCGCCGTCGCCTTCACCGCCCAGCACGTCAAGGTCCTGCCCGCCGCCCAGGAGGCCGCCGTGCTGCGGGTCGCCCAGGAGGCCCTGCACAACGCGCTGCGGCACTCCGGGGCACAGAGCGTCCAGGTCGAGCTCACCGGCACGCCCGCCCGCGGCGCCGTCCTGCGGGTCACCGACGACGGCCGCGGCTTCGACCCGGACTCCGTCCGGCGGGCCGGCCGCCACCTCGGACTGGTCTCGATGCGCGACCGCGCGGCCGCCGTCGGCGGCACCCTCACGCTGGAGTCGGCCCCGGGCAAGGGGACGGTCGTGGAGTTGGAGGTCCCCGGTGCCTGACACCCGGTCAATGATCCGCGTGCTGGTGGTCGACGACCACCAGGTGGTGCGGCGCGGCCTGCGCACCTTCCTGGAGGTCCAGGACGACATCGAGGTGGTCGGCGAGGCCGCGGACGGCGCCGAGGGCGCCGCGCTCGCCCAGCAGCTCGCCCCCGACGTCGTCCTTATGGACCTCAAGATGCCGGGCGTCGACGGCATCGAGGCCCTCAAGATGCTCCGCGACCAGGGCAACCGGGCCAAGGTCCTGATCGTCACCAGCTTCACCGAGCACCGCACCGTCGTCCCCGCCCTGCGGGCCGGCGCCGCCGGCTACGTGTACAAGGACGTCGACCCGGAGGCACTCGCGGGCGCCATCCGCTCGGTGCACGCCGGGCACGTGCTGCTCCAGCCCGAACTCGCCGAGGCGCTGCTCTCGGACGAGGGGCCGCGGCCCGCACAGGGCCGCGGCGGCACCCTCACCGACCGCGAACGCGAGGTCCTCGGCCACATCGCGGACGGCCGCTCCAACCGGGAGATCGCCCGGAGCCTGCACCTGTCCGAGAAGACGGTGAAGACCCACGTCTCCAACATCCTGATGAAACTCGACCTCGCCGACCGCACCCAGGCCGCCCTCTGGGCCGTCCGCAACGCCGAAGCGTAGGGGACCCGTAGGGGCGCGGGGAACTGCGCAATCCGGATGCGGGTCACTGCACTGGTCAGAGGCCGGCCCAAGTACGTAGTGAGACCCGCCCCCGGATTGCGCAGTTCCGCCCCCAGCCTTCGGCCGGGAGGTGCCCCCAGCGCCCCTAGGCGTGCTCCCAGTGCGTAGCGGCTACCGCGGTTCGTCGATCAGGGCGTTGTAGGCGGCGACCTGGGCTCGGCGGGCGGTGTGTTCCAGCGGGGCGAGCACTTCGCGGCGGGCCGCCATCTCGGAGGCGGACACCGCCGCCCCGTGCCCGCCGGAGGCGATGGAGAGCAGGGCGGACACCTGCCGGGCGGACTCCAGCACGCGGACGGCCCGCGGCGGGTACCCCGGTGCCAGCGGTTCGGAGTGCCCGCGCCGCCGGTACGCCTCCAGCGCCCGCAGCGCCTCCGGCCCGGCCCCGGCGACGTCCAGGCGGGTGAGCAGCACGGTGGCCTGCCGGAGGCCGTCCGCGAGCTCGAACTCGGCCTCGTGCAGCGAGGGCACGTCCGCCGGCGGGCCGTCGTTGACCGTGGAGCAGCGCCACAGCACGGTCGCGGAGCGGTCCCCCTCCGGCCCGAACACCTGGACGTCCGGCACCAGCCCGATCGGCACCCCGACGGCGAGCACGGCCTCGCCGGCGGCCAGCGCCTCGGCGTTGAACGCGGCGGGCCCGGTCAGGCCGAGCGGGTGTCCGGCGGTGGGGAGGGCGAGCCGCAGACCGCGGACGCCGAGGACGCGGAGCCGGCCGAGTGCCCAGGTGAGGCCGTGCAGCTCGCCGTCGGCGTCGCCGGGCAGTCCGGTGACGCGGTGCGACTCGTCGTCGCCGAGGACGGCGGCCGCGGCGTCGTCGGGCGGCACGCTGCCGGCGAGCAGGGCGTTGCCCCAGGCGGTGAGCCGGGCCGAACGCGGCTCCTGGAACGGTTTGTCGGCGGGTGTGGCGAGCATCCCGCCAGCCTACGGACAAGTCCGCCATCCGCGTGGCGTAGGTTTGGGCTGTGCCCGTGCCGCGCACCCCGTCCCGCCCCTCCGGACCGGCGGAGTACGCTGCCCGCGCGCACCGACTGTCGAGACGACTGGACCGCACCCCGAGGCCCGATGCCGCCGGCCCTCGGACGGCCGACATCTGCATTGGGGAAGGCTAGGCATGAGTGACGTGCTGGAGCTCGTCGACGTTTCCGTGCTCCGGGAGGGGCGCCCGCTGATCGACCGGGTGTCCTGGTCGGTCGCCGAGGGCGAGCGCTGGGTGGTCCTGGGCCCGAACGGCGCGGGCAAGACGACGCTGCTGCAGGTCGCCTCCACGTACCTCTTCCCGACCACCGGCACCACCGCCGTCCTCGGCGAGAAGCTCGGCTCGGTCGACGTCTTCGAGCTCCGCGCGCGGATCGGCCTCGCCAGCGCGGCGATGTTCGACAAGCTGCCGGGCGAGCAGACCGTCCTGCAGACGGTGCTCACCGCGGCCTGGGGCATGACCGCCAGCTGGAACGAGCAGTACGACGTGGCCGACGAGGCCCGGGCGCTGGCGCTGCTGGACCGGCTCGGCATGGCCGGCTACACCACCCGCAGGTTCGGCACCCTCTCCGAGGGCGAGCGCAAGCGCACCCTGATCGCCCGCGCCCTGATGACCGACCCCGAGCTGCTGCTGCTGGACGAGCCGGCGGCCGGCCTCGACCTGGGCGGCCGCGAGGACCTGGTGCGCCGCCTGGGTGCGCTCGCCCAGGACGAGTACGCGCCCTCGATGGTGATGGTCACGCACCACGTCGAGGAGATCGCGCCTGGCTTCACCCACGTCCTGATGATCCGTCAGGGCAAGGTGCTGGTGGCCGGTCCGATCGACACCGAGCTGACCGCCCGCAACCTGTCGCTCTGCTTCGGCCTGCCGCTGACCCTGGAGCGGCACGGCGACCGCTGGTCCGCGCAGGGCCTCCCGATGGGCTGACCCGGTTTCGGCGGCCGGACGGGCCGCGCACCTGCTCGGGCGGGTGCGCGGCCCGTCCGCCGCTCCGGGCCTGAACCACTGAACTCCGCTGAACCCCGGGCCGTCCGCACGTACGACCGGTTTCCGCCTGTTCACCTGCGGGAAGCTACGCGTCACAAGCGTTCCCCTCCCTAGGATGGCTTCGTGGACAGCTGGATCTGGTGGCTATTGGCCGCCGTTGGCCTGGGTATACCGTTGGTGATCACGGCGATGCCCGAGTTCGCCATGTTCGCGATCGGGGCCGGCGCCGCGTCGCTCACCGCGGCCCTCGGGGCCGGGGTGGTGCCGCAGTTCCTGGTGTTCGTCGTGGTCTCGGTGGCGCTGCTGGTGTTCGTCAGGCCCATCGCGTACCGCCAGTTGCAGAAGGGCCCGGCGATCAAGACGGGCATCGAGGCGCTCGAGGGCGCCACGGCAGTCGTTCAGGAGAAGGTCGACGGGGAGGGCGGCCGGATCAAGCTCAACGGCGAGATCTGGTCGGCCCGCGCGCTCCACCCCGGCAGTGTCTACGAGCCGGGGCAGCAGGTCGACGTCGTCGAAATCCAGGGCGCGACCGCCCTGGTCGTCTAGGGGAGAAACGTGGAACCCGTCCTCATCGTGCTGGTCGTCCTGGTCGTGCTGGCCTTCATCGCACTGATCAAGACGATCCAGGTGATCCCGCAGGCCAGCGCGGCGATCGTGGAGCGCTTCGGCCGCTACACCCGCACGCTGAGCGCGGGCCTCAACATCGTGGTGCCGTTCATCGACACCATCCGCAACCGCATCGACCTGCGCGAACAGGTCGTGCCGTTCCCGCCGCAGCCGGTCATCACCTCGGACAACCTGGTTGTCAACATCGACACCGTCATCTACTACCAGGTGACCGACCCGCGGGCCGCGACCTACGAGGTCGCCAGCTACATCCAGGCCATCGAGCAGCTCACCGTCACCACCCTGCGCAACATCATCGGCTCGATGGACCTCGAGTCCACGCTGACCTCCCGCGAGGTCATCAACGCCGGCCTGCGCGGCGTCCTCGACGAGGCCACCGGCCGCTGGGGCATCCGCGTCAACCGCGTCGAGCTGAAGGCGATCGAGCCGCCGACCTCCATCCAGGACTCGATGGAGAAGCAGATGCGCGCCGACCGCGACAAGCGCGCCGCGATCCTCACCGCCGAGGGCGCCCGGCAGGCCCAGATCCTGCGCGCCGAGGGTGAGAAGCAGGCAGCCGTCCTCCAGGCCGAGGGTGAGGCGCAGGCCGCGGTGCTCCGCGCCGACGGTGAGGCCGCCGCGATCCGCACCGTCTTCGAGGCCATCCACGAGGGCGACGCCGACCAGAAGCTGCTCGCCTACCAGTACCTGCAGACCCTGCCCGAGCTCGCCAAGGGCGACTCCAACAAGCTGTGGATCATCCCCAGCGAGGTCGGCGACGCCCTCAAGGGCCTCGGCGGCGCCTTCACCGGCCTGACCGGCAACGGCGCCGCACCCGCCCCGCGGGTCGACACCGAGACCAAGAGCGTCGGCCGCCCGCGCACCGAGACCACCCGCGAGTACCCCCGGATCGACCCCGAGTGACCCGGCCGTAGCACCTGCAGCACCACCTCCGGCCTGCGCCTCCCGAAGGGGATCGGCGCAGGCCGGAGCCGTCTGTCACATTCCGGCGGGCTGCGTCGTCCCCCTGGCATGAGAATCGCCGTCGTCGGAGGAACCGGGACGCTGGGGCACCGCGTCACCGAAGAACTGCGCTCACACGGTCACGAGGTGCGGGTGCTCAGCCGCCGCTCGCCGGACCACCCCGTGGACCTCACCACCGGGGCCGGCCTCACCGCCGCCCTGGTCGGCTGCGAGGCCGTCGTGGACGCCAGCAACAGCCGAGCGTCCACCAAGGACGCCGAACGCACCCTGGTCGACGGCACGAGGAACCTGCTCGCCGCCGAACGCGCCGTCGGCGTGGGCCACCACGTCTGCGTGTCCATCGTCGGCTGCGACCGGGTGCCGCTCGGCTACTACAAGGTCAAGACCGCCCAGGAACGCGCGGTGACCGAGGGCCCGGTGCCGTGGACGGTCGTCCGCATCACCCAGTTCCACGAGCTGCTCGGCGAGGCCTTCACGGCGCTCGGCCGCTTCCGCCTGCTGCCCGTGCCCAGGGCCCGGCTGCAGACCATCGCCTGCGCCGACGCCGCCCGCGCGGTCGCCGACGCCGCCGGGCAGCCGCCGCGGCTGGGCCGGATCGAGGTCGCCGGCCCCGAGACCGTCGACACCCGGGACCTCGCCCGCACGTGGCGCTCCGTCACCGGCCGCCGCGCCCTCCAGCTGCCCGTGCCGCTGCCCGGCGCGATCGGCCGGGCCCTGCGCGCCGGCGGGCTCACCACCGCCAGCCCGGACGCCCGCGGCACCCTCCCCTTCGCCGACTGGCTGGCCCAGCAGACCGCCCGGGTCCGGCCCGGCACGGCGTAGCCCACCACGGGAAGGGGCCCCGCGGGACACCGCGACCCGCGGGGCCCGACACGTGCCGGTCCGGATCGTGGATCACCCCTGGCAGGTCCGGCCACTCCTCCGGCATGATCCTCATGACAGGACCGAAGGAGGGAATCGCGAATGACGTACTGGGAAGCGCTGGCAGTCCTGCTGGCCGGCGTGGGAGCGGGCACCATCAACACGGTGGTCGGCTCCGGCACGCTGATCACCTTCCCCGTGCTGCTCGCCCTCGGCCTGCCGCCCGTCACCGCCAACGTCTCCAACACCCTCGGCCTGGTGCCCGGATCGATCAGCGGCGTCATCGGCTACCGCCGCGAGCTCGCCGGCCAGCGCCGCCGCCTGCTCCGCCTCGGCACCGCCTCGCTGATCGGCGGCCTCACCGGCGCCTACCTGCTGACCAAGCTCCCCAGCAAGGCCTTCGACGCCATCGTCCCCGCGCTGATCCTCTGCGCCCTGGTCCTCGTGGTGATCCAGCCCCGCGTCTCCCGGGCGATGGCGGCCCGCCGCGGCACCGGCGGCGGCACCGCCGAGGGCGGCCTCCTGCTGTTCGCCGGCGTCCTGCTGGCCGGCGTCTACGGCGGCTACTTCGGCGCGGCCCAGGGCGTCCTGCTGCTCGCTCTGATGGGCATGCTGCTGCAGGACGACATGCAGCGGATCAACGCCACCAAGAACGTCCTCGCACTGATCGTCAACGGCGTCGCCGCGGTCTTCTTCCTCTTCGTCGCCGAGATCGACTGGACGGCCGTCCTGCTGATCGCCGCAGGCTCCGTCGTCGGCGGACAGATCGGCGCCCGGGTGGGCCGCCGGCTCCCGCCGCCGGTGCTGCGCTCCGTCATCGTGGTCGTCGGCCTGGCCGCCGTCACCCGCCTCCTGCTCGCCTGACGTCACGTCGGCCCGCCGGGGGAACGCCCCGGCCCCGCGCAGTGTCGCCCGCCCCACGGGCCGCCGCCTTCCTATGCTCCTGGTAGACGCACCACCCGCGGCGGCGCCTGCCCGCCGCGGGGCCGCCACCGACCCCCGGGAGCACCCGTGAGCCGAACCCGGCTGACCGAGGACGAGATCACCGCCGCCCTGGCCGCCCTGCCCGAGTGGCACCGGGAGGGCGAGGCGATCGTCCGCACCGCCGAGACCGCCAGCTTCATGACCGCGATCCGGGTCGTGGACACCGTCGCCGTCGCCGCCGAGGAACTCGACCACCACCCCGACATCGACATCCGCTGGCGCACCCTGCGCTTCGCCCTCTCCACCCACAGCGCCGGCGGCCTCACCGGCCTCGACACCACCCTCGCCGGCCGCATCGACGAAGTGCTGCGCACCACCTCCTGAGTCCCGGTCAGCCCGCTGCGCACCCCGTTCCGGCGGGGTGCTCGGGCCGTCATGAGATGCTGGGCGCTTGCAGCAGCAGTCGGGACGGACGGATTTCATGGCTCAGGACCCTCCCCGGACGTACGACCAGGGGTACCCGCAGCACGGCACCGGGCAGCAGCCCGACGTCGGCCACGACCACCAGCAGCAGACCTGGTACCAGCCCCAGCCGGAGCAGCCCGCCGACCCCTGGGGGGCGGCCGGCCAGCAGCAGGCGTACCAGGCGGGGGCCGACCAGCAGGCCTGGCAGCAGCAGCCGCTGCAGCAGGCCGCCTGGGACGGCACCCAGAACACCCAGGCCTACCCGCAGGGCTACTACGCCACCGGCTACGAGCAGCAGCCGCAGGCCGACCCGTACGCCGGGGCCGGCCAGTACGCCGACCCGGCCGCCGGCCAGTACACCGATCCCTACGCGGCGTACGGCACCGCGACGACCGCGGACCCGTACGCGGCGGGCATTCCCGAGCAGCCGGTCTACACCCCCGCGGGCGCCGACGCCGGATACGGCACCCACACGCCGTACCAGCAGGAGACCGGCCTGCCCGCCGGCTTCCCCGAGACAGGCTTCACGGAGACCGGTCTCCCGGAGACCGACCCGTACCGGGCCGCCTTCCCGCAGGCCGCGGACGAGCCGGCCGCGACCGCCACGCTCAGCCCGTACACCGTCACCTCCGACTGGGACGATGCCGAGGACGGCACCGGCCGGGCACCCGCGGGGAAGCCCTCGCTCGCCGACCGCGCCAAGGCCGCCGCCACGGCGGTCGTCTCGGCCGACCACGGGCCCGGCCGCCGCACCCTGCTGATCCGGGCCGGCGCCGGAGCCGCCGCCCTCGCCGTCCTGGTCACCGCCGGCATCCTGGCGACCGGCGGCGACGACGGCGACAGCTCCGCAGGCGGGGAGGACGCGGCCGCCGCACGCGCCTACACCGTCGCCCACGCCAAGGCCTGGACGGCCAAGCCGGCCCAGGCCGCCCCCACCGACGACAGCCTCGGCGGGGCCTGGATCACCGCGGACGCGGTCGTCCGCGCCGACGGGTCGGGCGTGCAGGCGTACGCCCTCGCGGACGGCAAGCCGACCTGGACGGTCGCCGCCCCCTCCCAGGGCGCGGCCCCCTGCGGCCTCTCGCCGACGGTCAACACCGCCGGCATCGGCGGCGTGCTGTTCCGCACCGGCAGCGACCCGAAGAGCCCCTGCACCGTGCTCGCGGCCGTCGACACCAAGACCGGCAAGACGCTCTGGACGAAGAACCTCTCCGACACCAAGGACGGCTACGACGCCAAGGTCTCCGTCCTCGCCGACAAGGTGATCGCGGTCGGCGAGGACAAGGTCTTCGCCTGGGCCTCCGCCGACGGCAAGGACCTCTGGCAGTACACCGGCCAGGGCAAGTTCTGCAGCCTCTCCGGCGGCGCGACCGGCGCGACCGTGGTGCTGCACAGCAGCTGCGCCGACAGCACCCCCGTCGACCAGGCCGTCGCGCTCAACGCCGCCGACGGCAAGGTCACCTGGTGGCGCGGGCTCAACAACAAGCCGAAGACGGTGACGGTGCTCTCCGCCGAGCCCGCCGTCTTCGCCACCACCGGTGAGAAGCCCACCGACGACCGGATCTTCGCCTGGGGTCCCAAGGGCGACCCGGCCGCCGAGTTCCCCGTCACGGGCGACGCCGGCCGGCTGGACGCCGCCCGCGGCACCTTCGACGTCGCCCCGACGGTCTTCTTCCACGAGAACACCCTGGTCACCACCGTCGGCCCGGCCGACGGCGGCATCGCCACCGCGGTCACCGCCTACGACCTCGCCACCGGCAAGCCGACCTGGACGACCGCGATCGCGGAGAAGCGCAAGTCCCGCGCGGTCGGGCTGGACGGCGGCGGGCTGCTGCTCGCCGTCGACGAGCGCCTCGACAAGCCGGCGCACATCAGCCGCTTCGCCGTCGCGGGCGGCGCGGAGACGGAGGGCGGCGCCTTCCCGCAGGGGACGGGCTCGCTGCTCGGCTCCGGACGGGTGCTGTCCGGCGCGGGCAAGGTCGTGGTGCTGCCCGAGCACTCGGCCAACTTCGGCACGGCGACGGCCTTCCAGGCCAAGGGCTGACGCCAGGAACACACGCCGAGGGCCGGCCCGTCCCCCGATCGGGCCGGCCCTCGGCCGTTCACTTCCCGGTGCCCGTGCCGACGGCCGGGCACGCCGCCGCTCAGGCGGTCGCGGGAAGCCAGGCGGCGAGCTCGCGCATCTCGGTGTCGCGCAGGCCGAGGGCGAGCATCAGCGTCGCCTCCGGCGTCGGCTCGAACGGCCGGCGCAGCAGCTTCATCCCGGCCTGCTCCGGTGTCCGGTCGGCCTTGCGCTGGTTGTCCTCGGGGCACGCGGCCACGGTGTTCAGCCAGCTGTCGGCGCCGCCGCGCGACTTGGGCACCAGGTGGTCGACGGTGGTCGCCCGGCGCCCGCAGTAGGCGCACAGGTGCTGGTCGCGGACGAGGACACCGCGCCGCGACCACGGGGCGCGTTGTCGGAAGGGCACCCGTACGTAGCGGTTGAGCCGGATCACCCGGGGGACCGGGACGGACACACCGGTACCGCGCACCATCCGCAGCGGATGGGCGTGCTCGACGACTGCCTTGTCCTGCAGGACGAGCACCACGGCGCGCTTCAGCGACACCGTCGTCAGCGGCTCGTAGCTCGCATTGAGTACCAGCGTGTTGCGCATTGTTCCGGCCACCTCCCCTGCGCGGCCGCGCCGAGTGGCACGGCCGTCCCGTCACTGCCGCTCTCGGCGGTGGGTCCACTGTGAACGGCGGCGGGCGCCGCAACAACGGGTTTTCCGTCCGCCCCGCGGCCGTGCAGAAACCCGCTGGCCCGATGCGCGTACTCTCTAGAACGCTGGAGTCGTCCAGGCGCGGGGCCCACGGCGGGCCGCGGACACCGCCGGACGCGACCGAAGGAGAAGCGTGACCGTGACGGACATCGTCGACGAGCTGCGGTGGCGTGGGCTGATCGCCCTTTCCACCGACGAGGACGCACTGCGCAAGGCGTTCGCGGACGGCCCGGTCACGTTCTATTGCGGCTTCGACCCGACGGCGCCCAGCCTGCACCTCGGCAACCTGGTGCAGATCCTCACCATGAAGCGCCTGCAGCTGGCCGGAAACCTGCCGCTCGGCCTGGTCGGCGGCGCCACCGGTCTGATCGGCGACCCCAAGCCGACCGCCGAGCGCGTCCTGAACGACCCCGAGACGGTGGCCGGCTGGGTGGACCGCCTGCGCGCCCAGATCTCGAAGTTCCTCGACTTCGAGGGCGAGTACGCGGCCCGCATGGTCAACAACCTGGACTGGACGTCCGGCATGTCGGCGATCAGCCTGCTGCGCGACGTGGGCAAGTACTTCCGGGTCAACAACATGATCGCCAAGGAGGCGGTCGCCCGTCGGCTGAACTCCGACGCCGGCATCAGCTACACCGAGTTCAGCTACCAGATCCTCCAGGGCATGGACTACCTGGAGCTGAACCGCCGCTACAACTGCACCCTGCAGACCGGCGGCAGCGACCAGTGGGGCAACCTCACCGCCGGCAGCGACCTGATCCGCAAGGCCGAGGGCAAGTCCGTGCACCTGCTCGCGACCCCGCTGATCGTCAAGGCCGACGGCACCAAGTTCGGCAAGACCGAGTCCGGCACGGTCTGGCTCGACCCCGAGCTGACCACCCCGTACGCCTTCTACCAGTTCTGGCTGAACGCGGACGACCGGGACGTCTCCAACTTCCTGCGGATCTTCTCCTTCCGCTCGCGCGAGGAGATCGAGCAGCTGGAGCGGGACACCGCCGAGCGCCCCGCCGCCCGCCTCGCCCAGCGGGCGCTGGCGGAGGAGCTCACCACGATGGTGCACGGCGCCGAGCAGTACGAGCGTGCGGTGGCGGCCTCCAAGGCGCTTTTCGGCCAGGGCGACCTCGCCGACCTGGAGCCGGCCACCCTGGCCGCCGCGCTGGCCGAGGTCCCGAAGGCCTCGGTCGCGGAGCTGCAGCCGGTGGTCGACCTGCTGGTCGAGACCGGGCTCGCCCCGAGCCGCTCGGGTGCCCGCCGCACCATCAAGGAGGGCGGCGCCTACCTGAACAACGCCAAGGTCACCGACGAGGAGGCCGTGCCGGCCGAGTCGGACCTGCTGCACGGCCGCTGGCTCGTCCTGCGGCGCGGCAAGCGCAACCTCGCCGCGGTCGAGGTCGCCGCGAAGTGAGGTCGCAGACCTGACGTCAAGTGGCCGGAACCGCAGTGCGGTTGAGCTGCCACGACACCCCACAGGGGCCGGATCCAGCCAGATCCGGCCCCGCGTGTTTGACGGTCACTGCCCGGTGCCGTAACGTTGGACGAGTCGCCGAAACTGGTTGCGAACCGGTAACGGCCCCCTCCCTCTCTGACGAGTCGACCGTCGCATGCCCATTCGAGAAATCGGCGGGAAATGCGCGCGAAAAACTCTGCTAGAGTTCGGGGGCGCCGAAAGGCGGAAAGCGAGTCGGAAAGCGCCGGATGGCGGATCTGATAAGCTGGAAACACGAAAGAGCGAAACGCCCGGAGGGTCCGCTGGAAGGCGGTCCGAAGGAAGTGTCCGTTCCTTGAGAACTCAACAGCGTGCCAAAAGTCAACGCCAGATATGTTGACATCCCCGGCCGGTCCTTCGCGGATCGGTTGGAGATTCCTTTGGAAATAACACAGCGAGGACGCAGTGCGCGGGATCACCCTATTCCGGTGGTTGCCGTGCCGCTCAACGCGAGTGTGCACCCGATAACGGGTCATCATTCACGGAGAGTTTGATCCTGGCTCAGGACGAACGCTGGCGGCGTGCTTAACACATGCAAGTCGAACGGTGAAGCCCTTCGGGGTGGATCAGTGGCGAACGGGTGAGTAACACGTGGGCAATCTGCCCTGCACTCTGGGACAAGCCCTGGAAACGGGGTCTAATACCGGATACGACCCGCCCCTGCATGGGGGTGGGTGGAAAGCTCCGGCGGTGCAGGATGAGCCCGCGGCCTATCAGCTTGTTGGTGGGGTAATGGCCTACCAAGGCGACGACGGGTAGCCGGCCTGAGAGGGCGACCGGCCACACTGGGACTGAGACACGGCCCAGACTCCTACGGGAGGCAGCAGTGGGGAATATTGCACAATGGGCGAAAGCCTGATGCAGCGACGCCGCGTGAGGGATGACGGCCTTCGGGTTGTAAACCTCTTTCAGCAGGGAAGAAGCGCAAGTGACGGTACCTGCAGAAGAAGCACCGGCTAACTACGTGCCAGCAGCCGCGGTAATACGTAGGGTGCGAGCGTTGTCCGGAATTATTGGGCGTAAAGAGCTCGTAGGCGGCCTGTCGCGTCGGATGTGAAAGCCCGGGGCTTAACCCCGGGTCTGCATTCGATACGGGCAGGCTGGAGTGTGGTAGGGGAGATCGGAATTCCTGGTGTAGCGGTGAAATGCGCAGATATCAGGAGGAACACCGGTGGCGAAGGCGGATCTCTGGGCCATTACTGACGCTGAGGAGCGAAAGCGTGGGGAGCGAACAGGATTAGATACCCTGGTAGTCCACGCCGTAAACGTTGGGAACTAGGTGTTGGCGACATTCCACGTCGTCGGTGCCGCAGCTAACGCATTAAGTTCCCCGCCTGGGGAGTACGGCCGCAAGGCTAAAACTCAAAGGAATTGACGGGGGCCCGCACAAGCAGCGGAGCATGTGGCTTAATTCGACGCAACGCGAAGAACCTTACCAAGGCTTGACATACGCCGGAAACTGGTAGAGATATCAGCCCCCTTGTGGTCGGTGTACAGGTGGTGCATGGTTGTCGTCAGCTCGTGTCGTGAGATGTTGGGTTAAGTCCCGCAACGAGCGCAACCCTTGTTCTGTGTTGCCAGCGAGTAATGTCGGGGACTCACAGGAGACTGCCGGGGTCAACTCGGAGGAAGGTGGGGACGACGTCAAATCATCATGCCCCTTATGTCTTGGGCTGCACACGTGCTACAATGGCCGGTACAAAGGGCTGCGATGCCGCGAGGCGGAGCGAATCCCAAAAAGCCGGTCTCAGTTCGGATTGGGGTCTGCAACTCGACCCCATGAAGTTGGAGTTGCTAGTAATCGCAGATCAGCATGCTGCGGTGAATACGTTCCCGGGCCTTGTACACACCGCCCGTCACGTCACGAAAGTCGGTAACACCCGAAGCCGGTGGCCTAACCCTTGGGAGGGAGCCGTCGAAGGTGGGACCAGCGATTGGGACGAAGTCGTAACAAGGTAGCCGTACCGGAAGGTGCGGCTGGATCACCTCCTTTCTAAGGAGCACACAGCAGCTTCGGACGAGTGTTCCGGAGTGCTCGCTCATGGGTGGAACGTTGACTATTCGGCACACACGGTAAGGGGTCACCAGTACTGCTCTTCGGGGCGTGGAACGTGGATCACCGCCGGGTGGGTCGGGCACGCTGTTGGGTCCTGAGGGAACGATGGTTTCCTCGTGGATGCCGGTCCCATGCGACGCAGCCTTCGGGTTGCCGAGGGTGGGTGTCTGGTCGTTGTTTGAGAACTGCACAGTGGACGCGAGCATCTGTGGCCAAGTTTTTAAGGGCGCACGGTGGATGCCTTGGCACCAGGAACCGATGAAGGACGTGGGAGGCCGCGATAGGCCCCGGGGAGCTGTCAACCGAGCTTTGATCCGGGGGTGTCCGAATGGGGAAACCCGGCAGTCGTCATGGGCTGTCACCCATACCTGAACACATAGGGTATGTGGAGGGAACGCGGGGAAGTGAAACATCTCAGTACCCGCAGGAAGAGAAAATAACCGTGATTCCGGGAGTAGTGGCGAGCGAAACCGGATGAGGCCAAACCGTCATGGTGTGAGACCCGGCAGGGGTTGCCGTGACGGGGTTGTGGGAGTGGGCTTGATCGGTCTGCCGGCCGGTCGGCGAGTCAGAAACCGTTGGTGTAGTCGAAGGACATGCGAAAGGTCCGGCGTAGAGGGTAAGACCCCCGTAGACGAAACATCAGCGGCTTGCTTGCCTATTTCCCAAGTAGCACGGGGCCCGAGAAATCCCGTGTGAATCTGGCGGGACCACCCGCTAAGCCTAAATATTCCCTGGTGACCGATAGCGGATAGTACCGTGAGGGAATGGTGAAAAGTACCGCGGGAGCGGAGTGAAATAGTACCTGAAACCGTGTGCCTACAAGCCGTGGGGGCAGTCTTCGGACTGTGACTGCGTGCCTTTTGAAGAATGAGCCTGCGAGTTTGCGGTGTGTAGCGAGGTTAACCCGTGTGGGGTAGCCGTAGCGAAAGCGAGTCCGAATAGGGCGTTCGAGTTGCATGCCCAAGACCCGAAGCGGAGTGATCTAGCCATGGGCAGGTTGAAGCGCGGGTAAGACCGTGTGGAGGACCGAACCCACCAGGGTTGAAAACCTGGGGGATGACCTGTGGTTAGGGGTGAAAGGCCAATCAAACTCCGTGATAGCTGGTTCTCCCCGAAATGCATTTAGGTGCAGCGTCGCGTGTTTCTTGCCGGAGGTAGAGCACTGGATAGGCGATGGGCCTCACCGGGTTACTGACCTTAGCCAAACTCCGAATGCCGGTAAGTGAGAGCGCGGCAGTGAGACTGTGGGGGATAAGCTCCATGGTCGAGAGGGAAACAGCCCAGAACACCGACTAAGGTCCCCAAGCGTGTGCTAAGTGGGAAAGGATGTGGAGTCGCAGAGACAACCAGGAGGTTGGCTTAGAAGCAGCCACCCTTGAAAGAGTGCGTAATAGCTCACTGGTCAAGTGATTCCGCGCCGACAATGTAGCGGGGCTCAAGCACACCACCGAAGTCGTGTCATTCACAGAATACGCCCAACGGCGCTGTGGATGGGTAGGGGAGCGTCGTGTGCCGGGTGAAGCGGCCGAGGAATCGAGTCGTGGACGGTTCACGAGTGAGAATGCAGGCATGAGTAGCGATACAAGAGTGGGAAACTCTTGCGCCGATTGACCAAGGGTTCCTGGGTCAAGCTGATCTGCCCAGGGTAAGTCGGGACCTAAGGCGAGGCCGACAGGCGTAGTCGATGGACAACGGGTTGATATTCCCGTACCCGCTGTGAAGCGCCAACGCTGAACCCTCTGATGCTAAGCCCGTGAAGCCGCCCCGGATCCTTCGGGTGAAGGGGAGTGGTGGAGCCGGCGGCCCAAGGTGGTAGTAGGTGAGCGATGGGGTGACGCAGGAAGGTAGTCCAGCCCGGGCGGTGGTTGTCCCGGGGTAAGGGTGTAGGACGTCACGTAGGCAAATCCGCGTGACACATAGTCTGAGACCCGATGCCGAGCCGATTGTGGTGAAGTGGATGATCCTATGCTGTCGAGAAAAGCCTCTAGCGAGTTTCATGGCGGCCCGTACCCCAAACCGACTCAGGTGGTCAGGTAGAGAATACCGAGGCGTTCGGGTGAACTGTGGTTAAGGAACTCGGCAAAATGCCCCCGTAACTTCGGGAGAAGGGGGGCCAGCCCCGGTGACGAGTCTTGCACTCCGAGCTGGGGGTGGCCGCAGAGACCAGCGAGAAGCGACTGTTTACTAAAAACACAGGTCCGTGCGAAGCCGTAAGGCGATGTATACGGACTGACGCCTGCCCGGTGCTGGAACGTTAAGGGGACCGGTTAGTCCGATTTCGGTCGGGCGAAGCTGAGAACTTAAGCGCCAGTAAACGGCGGTGGTAACTATAACCATCCTAAGGTAGCGAAATTCCTTGTCGGGTAAGTTCCGACCTGCACGAATGGCGTAACGACTTCTCGACTGTCTCAACCACAGGCCCGGTGAAATTGCATTACGAGTAAAGATGCTCGTTTCGCGCAGCAGGACGGAAAGACCCCGGGACCTTTACTATAGCTTGATATTGGTGTTCGGTTCGGCTTGTGTAGGATAGGTGGGAGACTTTGAAACCCAAACGCCAGTTTGGGTGGAGTCGACGTTGAAATACCACTCTGGTCGTGCTGGATGTCTAACCTGGGTCCGTGATCCGGATCAGGGACAGTGTCTGGTGGGTAGTTTAACTGGGGCGGTTGCCTCCTAAAGGGTAACGGAGGCGCCCAAAGGTTCCCTCAGCCTGGTTGGCAATCAGGTGTTGAGTGTAAGTGCACAAGGGAGCTTGACTGTGAGACTGACGGGTCGAGCAGGTACGAAAGTAGGGACTAGTGATCCGGCGGTGGCTTGTGGAAGCGCCGTCGCTCAACGGATAAAAGGTACCCCGGGGATAACAGGCTGATCTTCCCCAAGAGTCCATATCGACGGGATGGTTTGGCACCTCGATGTCGGCTCGTCGCATCCTGGGGCTGGAGTAGGTCCCAAGGGTTGGGCTGTTCGCCCATTAAAGCGGTACGCGAGCTGGGTTTAGAACGTCGTGAGACAGTTCGGTCCCTATCCGCTGTGCGCGTAGGAGTGTTGAGAAGGGCTGTCCCTAGTACGAGAGGACCGGGACGGACGAACCTCTGGTGTGCCAGTTGTCCTGCCAAGGGCATGGCTGGTTGGCTACGTTCGGGAGGGATAACCGCTGAAAGCATCTAAGCGGGAAGCCTGCTTCGAGATGAGCACTCCCACCTCCTGGAGAGGGTAAGGCTCCCAGTAGACGACTGGGTTGATAGGCCGGATATGGAAGCCCCGTGAGGGGTGGAGTTGACCGGTACTAATAGGCCGAGGGCTTGTCCTCAGACGCTCGCGTTCACTGTGTGGTTCCCGGGTAGCGAACAGCTATCGCCGGCGAACGAAGTAACACTTATTCAACTGAAAAGTGTGTTTCGCTGAATACCCGATAGGGTTTCGGTGGTCATAGCACGAGGGAAACGCCCGGTCACATTCCGAACCCGGAAGCTAAGCCTCGTAGCGCCGATGGTACTGCAGGGGGGACCCTGTGGGAGAGTAGGACGCCGCCGAACAATTCTTCAAAGGCCGCGGCCCCAGCGATTCGCTGGGGCCGCGGCCTTTTGTGTTTTTCGCGGACACGAACGAGCAACCACGGCAAGGGAGTTCGAGCCCGGACGCGGCTCGGCACCCGATGCCGGACAATGGAAGAGGTGCCTGGCCGTAGGGCCGGCACCGGGCCGTAGAGGGCGTTGGTGTCGCTGCCGACGGACGTCGAAACGGCTGAGCTGAAGCAGCAGAAGGAGTCACCGGAATGTCGAACCCGCCCCAGGACCGTCCCGAGCGTCGATCGGACGACGGCCGCGGCTACCAGCCCCGGTCGCGCGGGGGCTGGTCGAACGACCGCGACCGCGGCCCGCGCCGTGACGACCGCGGTGAGGGCGGCTACCGCCGAGACGACCGTGACCGTCCGCGTCGTGACGACCGTCCGTCGTACGGCGACCGTCCGTCCGGTGGCGGCTACCGCGGCCGCGATGACCGTCCGTCGTACGGTGACCGCCCGCGTGGCGGCGACCGTCCGTCGTACGGTGACCGTCCGTCCGGTGGCGGCTACCGCGGTCGCGACGACCGTCCCTCGTCCGGTGACCGCCCGCGTCGTGATGACCGCCCGTCCTACGGCGACCGTCCGCGCCGTGATGACCGCCCGTCCTACGGCGACCGTCCGTCCGGCGACCGTCCGCGTGGCGGCGACCGCCCCTCGTACGGAGACCGTCCGCGTGGTGACTTCAACCGCGGCGGCGACCGTCCGTCGTACGGTGACCGTGAGCGCCGTGACGACCGCCCGCGTGGTGGCGACCGTCCGTCGTACGGTGACCGCCCGCGTGGCGGCGACCGTCCGTCGTACGGTGACCGTCCGCGCCGTGACGACCGTCCCTCCTACGGCGACCGTCCGTCCGGTGGCGGCTACCGCGGCCGCGATGACCGTCCGTCGTACGGTGACCGTGAGCGCGGCGGCGACCGCCCGCGTGGGGAGTTCCGTCGTGACGACCGCCCGTCGTACGGGGACCGTCCGCGTGGCGGCGACCGTCCGTCGTACGGCGACCGCCCGCGTGGTGACTTCAACCGCGGCGGCGACCGTCCGTCGTACGGTGACCGTCCGCGCCGTGACGACCGCCCCTCCTACGGCGACCGCCCGTCCGGTGGCGGCTACCGCGGTCGCGACGACCGTCCGTCCTACGGTGACCGTGAGCGCGGCGGCGACCGCCCGCGTGGGGAGTTCCGTCGTGACGACCGCCCGTCGTACGGGGACCGTCCGCGTCGCGACGACCGTCCCTCCTACGGTGACCGTGAGCGCGGCGGCGACCGCCCGCGTGGGGAGTTCCGTCGTGACGACCGCCCGTCGTACGGGGACCGTCCGCGTCGCGACGACCGCCCCTCCTACGGCGACCGTCCGTCGGGTGGCGGCTACCGGGGTCGTGACGACCGCGGTGGCCGGCCGTACGGCGACCGGGGTGACCGCGGCGGCCGCTTCGAGGGGCGCCGTGACGACCGTCGGGACTACGACGACCGCCGTGGCAGCCAGGAGCCCGTCCAGCGGCTGCCGATCCCGGACGAGGTCACCGGGTTCGAGATCGACGCCGATGTGCGCCAGGACCTGAAGAGCCTGCCGAAGACCCTCGCGGACGACGTCGCCCGCAACCTGGTGATGGTCGCCCGCCTGCTCGACAGCGAGCCGGAGGAGGCCTACAAGTACTCGCGGGTCGCGCTGCGGCTGGCCTCGCGCGTTGCGAGCGTCCGTGAGGCGGCCGGTTTCGCCTCCTACATGACGCAGCGTTACTCGGAGGCGCTGACCGAGTTCCGTGCCGCCCGCCGGATGACGGGCCGTGCGGACCTGTGGCCGGTGATGGCGGACTGCGAGCGCGGCCTGGGCCGTCCGGAGCGTGCGCTGGCGATGGCCGGCGAGCCCGAGGTGAAGCAGCTGGACAAGGCCGGCCAGGTCGAGATGCGCCTGGTCGCCGCCGGTGCCCGCAGCGACATGGAGCAGTACGACGCCGCGGTCGTGACCCTGCAGAGCCCGGAGCTGGCCTCCAACTCGGTCCAGCCGTGGACCGCCCGCCTGCGCTACGCGTACGCGGAGGCGCTGATCGCCGCCGGCCGTGGCGAGGAGGCCCGCGACTGGTTCGCCAAGGCGGCCGAGGCCGACACGGACGGCGCGACCAACGCCTCCGAGCGGCTGGCCGAGATCGACGGCCTCGAGTTCGTCGACGCCCTGGAGGAGGACGAGGCGGAGGAGGCGGCCGAGCAGTCCGAGGCCCCCTCCCGCAAGATCGCCCACGACGAGATCGGCGACGACCGGGTGATCTACGAGGACGACGAGGACGTCGAGGAGTACTACGACGAGGACGACCTCGAGATCGACGAGGTCGACGACGTCGAGGCCAAGGACGAGGACGAGGACGAGGACGCGCCGAAGCGCGACTGACGCCGCAGCGAAGCCGGAGGGCCCCACCACGTCCGTGGTGGGGCCCTCCGTCGTTGTGCCGTTCGGCCGGGCTCAGCCCAGTGCGAGCGAGCGCAGCACCAGGCCGGTGGCGGGCTTCGGGCCGAAGGACGTGGACTTGCGGGGCATGGTGACGCCCTGCTCGGCGAGCCTGCGGACCACTCGTTCCGCAACGGGGTGCAGCAGCACGGCGGTGCCGCCGCTGCGGGCGGCCTCCTGCTCGGCGGCGGCCGCGGTGTGCAGGTAGCCGATGTGGTCGGGGGCGTCCGGTACGTGCCAGGTGTGCTCCAGCAGGGTCTCGTGGAGCACGGTGGCGTCCAGCCGGCGCCACTCCTCGGGCCGGTCGGTGCGGACGGTCGCGGCGATCCGCTCCTCGTCCGGCTCGCTGACCAGGCGGTACACGCCTTCGCCGCCGGTGAGCAGGAAGGCGTTGCCGCCGTGCTGCTTCGCCTCGGCGAGGGCCGCCAGCGCCGCGTCCAGCGGGCCGGGCACCTCCTTGACCTGCCAGTGCGGGCCGAGCGCGGCCACGGCCTCGGCCACCGGGAGGCGGTACAGGACGCGGTGGATGGCCCGGACCCGCAGCGGGTAGCGGGCGGTGTCGACGAGCAGCACCATGCCCCGGTCCCACGGGCTGCGCGGCAGGTGACGGTGCTCGCGCTGCAGCCGCAGGTACATCTCCCAGCGGTGGTGGCCGTCGGCGATCAGCGCGCGGCAGGTGGCGAGGTCGCGGGTGACCTCGGCGAGCTCGGCGGGATCGGTGACCGCCCACAGCCGGTGGTCGGTGCCGTCGCTGGTCGTGGTGGCCAGCAGCGGCTCGCCGGCGGCCGCCCGCTCGACGACGCCCGCGGCGCCGCCGTTGCCGCGGTAGGTGAGCAGCAGCGGCTCCAGGTTGGCGCGGGTGGTGCGCATCAGGCCCACCCGGTCGGCGACCGGCCGGGGCATGACGTCCTCGTGCGGCAGCACCACGCCGGCCTCGCGGCCGCTGACGGCGAGGGCGCCGATCAGGCCGCGCTGCAGGGAGCCGCCGCCGGGCTCGTGGGTGCGCTGCTCGTAGACGTACAGGGCGGGTGCCGGGTCGGGGGCGAGGACGCCCTCCTGCTGCCACTCGGCGAGCAGCCGGGCGGCGTGCCGGTAGCGGGTGTCGCGGTCGGGGCGGTCGCCGCTGTCCTCGGGCTCGGGGCGCGGCAGGATCAGCCGGACCACGTTGTGCGGGTCGGCGGTCTCCAGGTCCAGCCGGCGTCCGGGGTCGACCACGTCGTACGGGGGCGACGTGACCGCGGCGAGGGTACCGACCCGGTCGGGGACGTACCGCAGGCCGCGGAAGGGGGACAGGGACAGCCCTGCGGTCGCGACGTGACCGGGGTCGCCGGGTCCGCCCGCCGGAGCCGCGGCTCCGCTGTCCGCACTGGGTGCACTCATCGAATCTCCTCGCGTGGAAACCCCTGCCTCCGATCGGGGGGCCGGTGTTCACGTACAGGATCTCAGCAGGCGCGGCGGCGTCCCTCCGTATCGGTATCGGTGCACACACCGCCGGCGTCGGCGCCTGTCCGGCCGGAGGGGAAACCACCGCAGGATGCGGGCATGTTCCCCTCGTAGTCCGTGTTGGCAGAGCGTGGGAGAGGCAGTGCCCGGTGCCGTCGCCGGGCCGGGCCGCGACCGGGGAGCGAGGTACGCATGAGCGGTGGCCAGGAGCGGGTGGACGGGACCGAGGGCACGGGTGTGCCGGAGGGCGACGTGTACGACTGGTTCCGGCGCGGTGTGCAGTTGCTGGAGCAGCGGCACCCGGCGGCGGCGGTGCAGCTGCTGGCGCGGGCGGCGGAGGCGGAGCCCGGGTCGCGGTCGATCCGGGAGGCGCTCGCCCGTGCGCAGTACGACGCGGGGTCGTACGCGGCCGCCCTGGACAGCTTCCGGACGGTGGCGCTGGCCGATCCGTCGGACGACTACGCTCAGTTCGGGTGGGGCGTGGCGGCGGCCCGGCTGGGTGACTTCGAGTCCTCGGCCGAGCACCTGGCACTGGCGGTCGCGATGCGGCCGGAGAACGCCCACTACCGGGCGGCGCTGCGGCAGACCAGAGCCACGCTCGCCGCCCGTGCGGGGGCCTACGGGCCGCTGCTGCCGGGCGCGCCGGGCTACCTGGCGCCGCCGGACGGCCCGCACGACGGGGCATGACGACGGATCGACGGAACGACGGACGGAACGAGGACGAGCAGACGATGACGGACACCGCGACCGGGGCGACCACCGCGACCACCACGACCGCCAGAGCCACCGGGGCCGGACCGGCCCCCCGGGTGCGGACCTCGCCGGGCGCCTCGGTGCGCCCGCTGACCGAGGAGTACGACACCGCGCTGCTCGACCTGGACGGTGTCGTGTACGCCGGGTCGCGGGCGGTCGAGCACGCCGTGGAGTCGCTGGCGGCTGCGCGGGAGGCGGGGATGCGCCTGGCGTACGTCACCAACAACGCCTCCCGGCCGCCGCGGGTGGTGGCCGAGCACCTCACCGAGCTGGGGGTGCCGGCCGAGCCCTCGGAGGTCGTCAACTCGGCGCAGGCCGCGGCTCGGCTGGTCGCTGCCAAGGTGCCGGCCGGCTCCAAGGTGCTGGTGTGCGGCGGTGCCGGGCTGGTGGAGGCGCTGGCCGAGCGCGGACTGGTGGCCGTCCGCTCGCTGGACGAGGAGCCGGTGGCGGTCGTGCAGGGCTTCGACCCGTCGCTCGGCTGGCAGGACCTCGCGGAGGCCTCGTACGCGGTGGCCGCGGGGCTGCCCTGGGTGGCGTCCAACACGGACCTGACGGTGCCCACCGGGCGCGGCATAGCCCCGGGCAACGGTTCGCTGGTCGCCGCCGTCCGCGCGGCGACCGGGGCGGAGCCCGAGGTGGCCGGCAAGCCGCTGCCGCCGATGCACCGGGAGACGGTGATCCGCACCGGCGCGAAGCGGCCGCTGGTGGTCGGCGACCGCCTGGACACCGACATCGAGGGCGCGCACAACGGCGGGGTGGACAGCCTGCTGGTCTTCACCGGTGTGACGACTCCCGCGCTGCTGCTGGCCGCACCGGCCGAGCACCGGCCGACCTACCTCTCCGCAGACCTGCGCGGCCTGCTCACCGCCCAGCCGGAGGTCGCGGCGGTGGACGGCGGGTACGCGTGCGGCGGCTGGACGGCCCGCGCGCAGGACGGGGAGCTGCGGCTGGACGGCTCCGGCGACCGCCACGACGGGCTGCGGGCGCTCTGCGCGGCGTCCTGGACGGCGCTGGACCGGGAGGGCGCGCCGTCGGACGGGCGGAAGGCGCTCGCCGCGCTGGGGTTCTGAGACCGTTCGGGTGCCCGACAAGGGGCGCGTGGGGGTACCTCCCAGCTTCGGCCGGGAGGTACCCCCACGCGCCCCTTACGGGCTCCCACGTGCCGTCGCCGGCGGGGCCGGTCAGAGCAGGGTGCGCAGGCGGAGCAGGTCGCGGAAGCCGGCTTCGAGGCGGACCCGGCCGGAGGCCCAGGCGGAGGCGAAGTTCAGCCGGCCGCCGACCATGGCGACCAGGTCGTCACCGGTCATGGTGAGCCGGATGTCGGCCTTGGCCGGAGGCGGGCCGGGGATCTCCACCACATCGGCGATCCGGCCGTCGCGCAGCCTGCCGGAGAAGGTCAGGGCGAGGTCGGTCAGGTGGCAGGTCAGCGAGCGGTCCATCGCGGCCGCCTTGCGGACGTCGCCCTCGGCGCCCGCCATGTTGCGGCTGAGCTGGTCCAGTGCCTCGCGGCACTCCTCGACGGTGGCCATCGGCGTGCTGCTCCCCGTTGCGTGCTGAGGATCGGCCGGGCGGCCGTCCGTGCGCCCCACGCTAACCCGGTCGGGGTCCCGGCCGGTCCGGCGGTGCAGCGGCGCGGGGTGGGTACGGGGTAGCGTCGGAGCGGACCCGGGCAAGCGGAGGAGGCGTTCGGATGCTGCGTGATGCGGTGCGGGGCGTGGTGGTGGTCGCGGCGGGGATCGCCGAGGAGGCGGGCCGCCGGGTGGTCGGTGCGGCCGTCGGCCTGCTGGAGCGCGGCGGGGTGGACGTGGCGGCGGTGGAGCGGCGGATCGCCGAGCAGCTCCCGCCGTCCGTGCAGTCGCTGCAGACCCTGGCGAACGAGGCGGTGACCGTCGGCCGGGCCGGGGTGGACCTGGCGGTCGGGGTGGCCCGCAGCGAGGTCGAGCGGGTCTTCGAGCGCGTCGGTGACCAGGCGGTGAAGGTCGGCGTGGTGCTGAGCTACCTGGAGAGCAGGCTCCGGGCGGTCGAGGACGAGGAGCAGCCCGCGGCCGGCGGCCCGGCGAAGCGGGGGAACCGGGCGGACGGCCTGTTCGACGACGGCTGGGACGACGGTGTGGACGGGGCGCCCGGGCCGGAGGTGGTGTTCGCCGAGCCGCTGCCGGAGCCGGCCGCGCAGGCGCCCGCCGCCGAGGCCGCCGAGGCCGCTGACGCCGCCGAGGGCCCTGCCGCCGGTGCCGAGGAAGCCGCCACTGCGCAGAAGCCGGCGGCGAAGCGCGCACCCGCGAAGAAGACGTCCGCGCAGCCGGCCGCGGCGCGCAAGGCGGCGGCGAAGAAGACCACGGCCAAGAAGACCACGGCGAAGAAGACCACGGCGAAGAAGACGACCACCCGCAAGGCCACGGCGAAGCGCACCGCGGCGCAGCCGTCCGCGGTGAAGAAGGCGACCGCGAAGAAGACGGTGGTCAAGAAGACGGTGACCCGCCGCCCGGCCCCGAAGGAGGACGGCGGTGCCTGAGCCCGCGAGCACCGGCCACCCGGCCGTGGACGATGCACTCGCCCGGCTGGGGGCCTTGGACGGGGTGGACACCGAGGCGCACCCCGAGGTGTACGAAGATGTTCACCAGCGGCTGACCGACATCCTGGCCGCCCTCGACCACGAGTGACCGCCCGCCCCGGCCGTGCCGGCCGGAGGGGCACGTAGGAGATGGAACAGCAGTGGCAGTGGCACGACGCCGACTCGACGCGGAGCTGGTGCGCCGCAAGCTGGCCCGGTCGCGGGAGCACGCGAGCGAGCTGATCGCGGCAGGCCGGGTGACGGTGGGCGGCACCACGGCGACCAAGTCGGCGACCCAGGTGGAGACCTCGGCGGCGGTCGTGGTGGCGAAGGACGACAGCGACCCGGACTACGTGTCGCGCGGCGGCCACAAGCTGGCGGGGGCGTTCGCTGCGTTCGTGCCGCAGGGACTGGTGGTCGCCGGTCGCCGGGCGCTGGACGCCGGCGCCTCCACCGGCGGCTTCACCGACGTCCTGCTGCGCGCCGGGGCGGCCCACGTGCTGGCGGTGGACGTCGGCTACGGGCAGCTGGCCTGGTCGCTGCAGAGCGACGAGCGGGTCACCGTGATGGACCGCACCAACGTCCGCGAGCTCACCCCCGACCTGATCGGCGGCACGCCGGTGGACCTGGTGGTCGGCGACCTGTCGTTCATCTCGCTGGGCCTGGTGCTGCCGGCCCTGGCGGGCTGCTGCGCGCCGGACGCGGACCTCGTGATGATGGTCAAGCCGCAGTTCGAGATCGGCAAGGACCGGCTCGGCAGCGGCGGTGTGGTGCGCAGTCCGGAGCTGCGGGCGGAGACGATCCGTCAGGTCGCGGGGCAGGCGTGGCAGCTCGGGCTGGGTGTGCGGGCGGTCACCGCGAGCCCGCTGCCGGGGCCGTCCGGCAATGTGGAGTACTTCCTGTGGTTGCGCCGGGACGCGCCGCAGCTGGACCCGTCAGAGGCGGACCGGGCCGTCGCCGAGGGCCCCCGATAGGGTGCTTGGCGGACGTCCTGCCGCCACCGCAGCGTGGTGGCGGCCGTTCGGGTCGACGACGATCCGGCAGGCGTTGAGGGAGAGGGCAGCGGGCATGAGCGAGGAACGTACGGTCTTCCTGATCGCGCACACCGGCCGCGAGGCGGCGCTGCGCAGCGTGGAGGGGCTGGTGCACGGCCTGCTGAAGGCGGGGATCAGAATCCGGCTGCTGGCGTCCGAGGCGGTCGGCCTCGACCTGCCGGAGGGGGTCGAGCGGGTGCCCGGCGGGCACGGGGCCGCGGACGGCTGCGAGCTGATCCTGGTCGCGGGCGGGGACGGCACGCTGCTGCGCGGGGCGGAGCTCGCCCGCGAGTCGGGGCTGCCGATGCTCGGGATCAACCTGGGGCGGGTCGGCTTCCTGGCCGAGGCGGAGCGGGACGACCTGGCGGTCGTGGTCGAGCGGGTGGTCGACGCGGACTACGAGGTCGAGGAGCGGATGACGATCGACGTCCTGGTGCGCACCAACGGCGATGTGGTGCACGAGGACTGGGCGCTGAACGAGGCGTCGATCGAGAAGGCGGCGCGGGAGCGGATGCTGGAGGTCGTGACCGAGGTCGACGGCCGGCCGGTGTCCAACTTCGGCTGCGACGGGGTGGTGTGTGCGACGCCGACCGGGTCGACCGCGTACGCGTTCTCCGGCGGCGGCCCGGTGGTGTGGCCGGAGGTCGCGGCGCTGCTGATGGTGCCGATCAGTGCGCATGCGCTGTTCGCGCGTCCGCTGGTGACCTCGCCGGAGTCGGTGCTGGCGGTGGAGGTGCAGCCGAAGACCCCGCACGGGGTGCTGTGGCTGGACGGCCGGCGTTCGGTCGAACTCCCGGCCGGGGCGCGGGTGGAGGTGCGCAAGGGGAAGACGCCGGTGCGGCTCGCCCGGCTGCACCGGGCGCCGTTCACCGACCGGCTGGTGGCCAAGTTCGCGTTGCCGGTGACAGGTTGGCGCGGCCGGGCGGGCAACCACCACTGACCGTCCGCAACCGTACGGGACCGCGGGCGGGTTGACGATCGGTCGGCCGACGACGGGTCAGACGGCGAGCGGCTGGGTGTCGCCGCCGTTGGCCCGGGCGGTGCGCCCGGCCCGGTCGGCGGCCTCCGCGAGGCGTTCGACGGCGGCCGGGGCGGCGGCGGGCGGCACGGTGAGGGGGATGCGCAGGTAGTCCTCGAACGCGCCGTCCACGCCGAACCGGGCGCCGGCGGCGAGCCGTACGCCGACCCGTTCGCCGGCCCGGGCGAGGGCCGTCCCGGAGGTGCCGGCGGTGGACAGCCACAGCGCGAGTCCGCCCGGCGGCAGGGTGAACTCCCAGTGGGGGAGCCGCTGTCGGAGTTCGGCGGCGAGTGCCTCGGCGCTGGCCCGCAGCCGGTCCAGCCGGTGGGCGCGGACGGCGTCCAGCTCCTCGGTGAGCATCTCGGCGGCGATCAGCTGGTCGAGGACGGCGGTGCCGACGTCGCTGAAGACCCGGTCGGCGGCCAACTGGCGGACCAGGGCGGGCGCGGCGCGCAGCCAGCCGATCCGCAGACCGCCCCAGAGGAGCTTGCCGGCCGAGCCGACGGTCAGCACCCTGGCGGCGCGGTCGAGCGCGGCGGTGGGCCGGGGCAGGGCCGAGTCGTCGACGCCCCAGCCGAGTTCGGCGGTGGTCTCGTCGACCAGCAGCACGGTGTCGGCGGCGCGGGCGGCGGCGAGCAGGGCGCGGCGCTGCTCCTCGGGGACGAGGGCGCCCGTCGGGTTGTGGAAGTCCGGTACGACGTAGGCGGCCCTGGGCGCGGCCTCGCGCAGGGCGCGCCGCCATTCGCGCAAGTCCCACTGCGGTACGGCGCCGCGGCCTGCCCGGTCGGCGAACGGCACGGGGACCAGGCGGGCGCCGCCGCGGCGCAGCAGCTGCAGGGTGTGCGCGTAGCTGGGGGCCTCCACGGCGACCCGGTCGCCGCGGGTCAGCAGGGCGCGCTGGGCGATGTGCAGGGCTCCCATGGCGCCGGTGGTGACGAGGATCTGGTCGGGGGTGGTGGGCAGGCCGCGGGCGGTGAAGCGGCGGGCGACCGCCTCGCGCAGGACGGGCACGCCGGTGGGGTAGTGGCCGTGCCCGGCGGCGTACGCGGGCAGCTGTTCCAGCGCACGGGCGGCGGCCCGGCCGAGGTAGGGCTGCGGGGCGGGCAGCGCGGCCACGCCGAGGTCGATGATGCTGTCGCGTTCGTCCGGCGGCACGGGCTGCAGGGCGTCGGCGGGCGGCCGGGTGCCCTCGGGGAGGACCGTCCAGCTGCCGGCGCCGCGGCGGCTGCGCAGGTAGCCGTCGGCGCGCAGGGCCTCGTAGGCGGTGGCGACGGTGGTGCGGCTGAGGGCGAGTTCGGCGGCGAGTTCGCGTTCGGCGGGCAGCCGGGTGCCCACCGGGAGGCGGCCGTCGGCGACCAGGGCGCGGACCTGCCCGGCGAGGGTGCGGTAGGCCGAGCGGCGGCCCGGGTCCGCCGGGAGCCGGGCGGACCGCAGCAGGCGGGCGAAGGCGGGCGGGGTGATCGTGGTGTGCCACTCGGACATCGGATTACCAGTCCACCTGATTCGAATTGGACCTGGATGCGGCCCTGCGGACCGCCCATGATGGCGCCAGTCCGCGCATCACCGCAAGGGAGTCCCGATGGCCGCCACGACCGCCGCCCCCACCGCCCCGCCGCCCGCCCGCACCCGGGCCCGGCTCGGCCGCCGCCTCACCCAGCTGGCGACCGGCCTGGTGCTGTACGGCGTGAGCATGGGGCTGATGCTGCGGGCCTCCCTCGGCGGCAACCCGTGGGACGTCTTCCACCAGGGCCTCGCCCGCCACTTCGGCCTCAGCGTGGGTACCTGGGTCACCGTGGTCGGCGCCTGCGTCCTGCTGCTGTGGGTGCCGCTGCGGCAGAAGCCGGGCGTCGGCACGGTCGGCAACGTGCTGGTGCTCGGCGCCGCCATGGACGTCACCCTGCGGCTGGTCGACGGCCCCGGTGCCCTGCCCGCCAGGATCGCGCTGCTGGTCTTCGGCATCGTCCTCAACGGCCTCGCCACCGGCCTCTACATCGGCGCCCGGCTCGGGCCCGGCCCCCGCGACGGCCTGATGACCGGCCTGCACCGGCGCACCGGCCGCTCGCTGCGGCTGATCCGCACCGGCATCGAGCTGACCGTCCTCACCGCCGGCATTCTCCTCGGCGGCACTTTCGGCGCCGGCACGATCGCCTACGCACTGGCCATCGGCCCGCTCGCCCAGTTCTTCCTGCGCTGGTGCACCGTCCCCGAAGGGCCCGCGGCCTGACCGCGGACGGGCCCGCCCAGCCCCGAGCCGAAGGGTCGCTGACGCGAGCGGGCGGGCAACCGGCCGAACCGGCCCGGAAGGGATGAACTTGTGGCCGTGGGGGCCGGGCTCGTCGCGCATCGACGGTGGGACCTCGTAAGGTCGTCACCGTGTTGGACGAGATGCGGATACGGGATCTGGGCGTCATCGATGACGCCGTGGTCGAACTGGCACCGGGGTTCACGGCCGTGACGGGCGAGACCGGCGCGGGCAAGACCATGGTGGTGACCAGCCTCGGCCTGCTGCTCGGCGGGCGCGCCGACCCGGCGCTGGTGCGCAACGGCTCGGACCGGGCCGTGGTCGAGGGCCGGCTCAGCCTGCCCGAGGGCTCCCCGGTGGTGGCCCGCGCCGTCGAGGCGGGCGCCGAACTGGACGACGGCGAACTGCTCATCAGCCGCACGGTCTCCGCCGAGGGCCGCTCGCGCGCCCACGTCGGCGGTCGTGCCGTGCCGGTGGGCCTGCTGGCCGAGCTCGGCGAGGACCTGGTGGCCGTCCACGGCCAGACCGACCAGCAGCGCCTGCTGCGCCCCTCCCGGCAGCGCGGCGCGCTCGACCGGTACGCGGGCGAGGCCGTCGCCGAGCCGCTGGCCCGCTACCGCGAGGTCTACCGGCGGCTGCGCGAGGTGTCGGCCACCCTGGAGGAGTTGACCACCCGGGCCCGCGAACGCGCCCAGGAGGCCGACCTGCTGCGCTTCGGCCTGGAGGAGGTCGCCGCCGCCGAGCCGGTCGCCGGCGAGGACGCCGAGCTCTCCGCCGAGGCCGAGCGGCTCGGCCACGCCGACGCGCTCTCCTCGGCGGCCACGCTGGCGCACGCCGCCCTGGCCGGCGACCCGGCCGACCCGGACGCGGTCGACGCGGGCACCCTGGTCGCCCAGGCCCGCCGCGCCCTGGACGCCGTCCGCCACCACGACGAGCGGCTCGCCGCCCTCGCCGACCGCCTCAACGAGGTCGGCTACCTGCTGGCCGACGTCGCCGGCGACCTCGCCGGTTACGCGGACGACCTGGACGCCGACCCCGTCCGGCTCGCCGCGGTGGAGGACCGCCGGGCCGTCCTCACGCAGCTGCTGCGCAAGTACGCGGGCCCGGAGGGCACCCTCGCCGAGGTGCTGGAGTGGGCCGGGGCCGGCGCGCTGCGGCTCGCCGAACTCGACGGCGACGACGAGCGGATCGACGAGCTCGGCGCCCAGGAGACCGAGCTGCGGGCCGAGTTGGCGGAGCTCGCGGCCGAGGTGTCGGCCGCCCGGCACGCCGCCGCCGACCGCTTCGCCGCCGCCGTCTCCGCCGAACTCGCCGAACTCGCCATGCCGCACGCCCGGGTGAGCTTCTCCATCACCCAGGTCGACGACCCGTCCGGCATCGAGGTCGGCGAGCGCACCGTCGCGTACGGCGCGCACGGCGTGGACGAGGTCGAGGTGCTGCTCGCCCCGCACCCCGGTGCGCAGCCGCGGCCGATCGCCAAGGGCGCCTCGGGCGGTGAGCTGTCCCGGGTGATGCTCGCGGTCGAGGTGGTGTTCGCGGGCGCCGACCCGGTGCCCACCTACCTCTTCGACGAGGTCGACGCCGGCGTCGGCGGCAAGGCCGCGGTGGAGATCGGCCGCCGCCTCGCCAAGCTCGCCGAGTCCGCACAGGTCGTGGTGGTCACCCATCTGCCGCAGGTCGCCGCGTTCGCCGACCGGCACCTGGTGGTGGAGAAGACCAACGACGGCACCGTCACCCGAAGCGGCGTCAAGGCGCTGACCGACGAGGAGCGGGTCCGCGAGCTCTCCCGGATGCTCGCCGGCCTGGAGGACTCCGAGCTCGGCCGGGCGCACGCCGAGGAGCTGCTCGCCGCGGCCCGCGCGCCGCGCGGCCGCTGACGGTAGGCCACTCGCGGGCCGCTCCCCCTCCCGGGGAGCGGCCCCGACGCGCCAGCACACGGCGCCGACTGTCCAAGACCCGGCCCGACCTGGCATGGTGGCGGCTGGACAATGGCTTTCCAGTCCCGAGGACCGTCCGCGGGACCCGCCCTTCCCCGCCCACCGGCGGGCGGGGACAGCTGTCGGCCGACCGGGCCGGGGCAGGGGGTTCGGCAACGGTGCTCGTCACCTGAACGAGTCGGAGCGAGACGACGTGGACCATTCCGCCGCAAGGGCCGCTGCAGCGGCCCAGGAAGAACCGGGCCAGCTGCGCGTGGTGCTCGTCCTGTCGGCCGGCACCGGAGGCATCGGCGCCCATGTGCGCTCGCTCGCCCAGGGGTTGGTCGCACACGGGGTGACCGTCACGGTCTGCGCCCCGGAGAGCGCGGACACCCGCTTCGGCTTCTCCCGCACCGGCGCCCGGTTCCACCCCGTGGACATCACCCCGACCGCCGGCGCCCGCAGCGACGCCGCCGCGATCGGCGAACTGCGCCGCGCCTTCACCGGCGCCGACGTGGTGCACGCGCACGGCCTGCGGGCCGGCCTGCTCGCCGACCTCGCGCTGCGCACCGCCGGCCGCTTCCCCGGGCTGCGCCCGGAGACCCCGCTGGTGGTGACCTCGCACCACGCCATGCTGGCCACCGGGCTGGACCGCCGCCTGCAGCGGCTGATGGAGCGGCGGGTGGCCCGCGCCGCCGACCTGGTGCTCGGCGCCTCCTCCGACCTGGTCGCCCGGGCCCGCGAGCTCGGCGCCACCGACGCCCGGCTCGGCCCGATCGCGGCCCCGCCGCTGCCGCCGGCGACCCTCGACCGGGACGCGGCCCGCGCCGCGCTGTTCGGCGGCAAGGACGAGCCCGGGCGGCCCGTGGTGCTCGCCATCGGCCGGCTGGTGCCGCAGAAGTCCTTCGGCCTGCTGCTGGACGCCTCCGCCCGGCTCGGCGACCTCGAGCCGCTGGTGGTGATCGCCGGTGACGGCCCGGACGGCCCGGCGCTGCGCGAGCGGGTGGCCGCCGACGGCCTGCCGGTGAAGCTGACCGGCTACCGCACCGACGTGCCCGACCTGCTGGCAGCCGCCGACGCGGTGGTGGTCTGCAGCCGCTGGGAGGCCCGCTCCCTGGTGGTGCAGGAGGCGATGCGGGCGGGCGTGCCGGTGGTGTCCACCGCGGTCGGCGGCATCCCCGAGCTGGTCGGCGACGCGGCCGTGCTGGTCCCGTACGGCGACGCCGCGGCCCTCGCCGGGGCCGTCCGGTCGCTGCTGGCCGACCCGGAGCGGGCCGCCGCGCTGGCCGAGGCCGGCCGCCAGCAGCAGCTGACCTGGCCGGACGAGGCGGCCACGGTCGCCCAGGTGCTGTCCACCTACGACGAGCTCGTCCAGCGCGGCTGACGTTCGACCGCAAGCAGGACACAACGGCGGAGCCGCCGCGGCACCTGGCCGCGGCGGCTCCGCCGTCGGGCGTCTCAGAGCCGGTGCTGCTCCGGCTGGCCGGCGCCGTACGCGCCGCCGCAGGCGGTGAGGCGCAGCGCGGTGTCGATCAGCGGCACGTGGCTGAACGCCTGCGGGAAGTTCCCGACCTGGCGCTTGGCGCGCGGGTCCCACTCCTCGGCGAGCAGGCCGACGTCGTTGCGCAGCGCGAGCAGCCGGTCGAACAGTTCGCGGGCCTCGGAGACCCGGCCGATCATCGCCAGGTCGTCGGCCAGCCAGAAGGAGCAGGCGAGGAAGGCGCCCTCGTGGCCGGAGAGACCGTCGACGTTGTCGCCCTCGGCGTCGTGGGTCGGGTAGCGGAGCACGAAGCCGTCCTCGGTGGACAGTTCGCGCTGGATGGCCTCGATGGTGCCGATCACCCGCTTGTCGTCGGCGGGGAGGAAACCGACCTGCGGGATGAGCAGCAGGGAGGCGTCGAGCTCGCGGCCGCCGTAGTACTGGGTGAAGGTGTTGCGCTCCTCGTCGTAGCCCCTCTCGCAGACGTCGGCGTGGATCTCCTCGCGCAGCGCCTTCCACCGCTCCAGCGGGCCCTCGGTGCCGGTGTCCTCCAGCAGCCGGATGGTGCGGTCGACGGCGACCCAGGCCATCACCTTGGAGTGCACGAAGTGCCGGCGCGGCCCGCGGACCTCCCAGATGCCCTCGTCCGGCTCGCGCCAGTGCTTCTCCAGGTAGCTGATGAGCTTGAGCTGCAGCTGGTGGGCGTGGTCGTTGCGGACCAGGCCGGTCATGTGGGCCAGGTGCAGGGCCTCGACCACCTCGCCGTAGACGTCGAGCTGCAGCTGGCCGGCGGCGCCGTTGCCGACCCGGACGGGCAGTGAGCCCTCGTAGCCGGGCAGCCAGTCCAGGGTGGACTCGGTGAGCTCGCGCTCGCCGGCGATGCCGTACATGATCTGCAGGTTCTCCGGGTCGCCGGCGACGGCGCGCAGCAGCCACTCGCGCCAGGCGCGGGCCTCCTCGCGGTAGCCGGTGCGCAGCAGCGAGGAGAGGGTGATCGCGGCGTCGCGCAGCCAGGTGTAGCGGTAGTCCCAGTTGCGTTCGCCGCCGATGTCCTCGGGCAGCGAGGTGGTGGGGGCGGCGACGATGCCGCCGGTGGGGGCGTAGGTGAGCGCCTTGAGGGTGATCAGGGAGCGGACCACGGCCTCCCGGTAGGGGCCCTGGTGGGTGCAGTGGCCGACCCACTCCTGCCAGAACCGCTCGGTGGCCTCCAGCGCGCCCTCCGCGTCGGGCGGGGTCGGCGCGGGCAGGTGCGAGGCCTGCCAGGTGAGCGCGAAGGCGATCCGCTCGCCGGCGGTGACGGTGAAGTCGGCGTAGGTGGTGAGGTCGCGGCCGTACGTCTCGGCCTCGCCGTCCAGCCAGACCGAGTCGGGGCCGGCGACGGCGACGGTGCGGTGGCCGCCGTCGGGCTGCTCCATCCGGTGGACCCAGGGCACGACCTTGCCGTAGCTGAACCGCATCCGCACCGCGGAGCGCATCCGGACGCGGCCGGCGACGCCCTCGACGATGCGGATCATCTGGGGGACGTCCGGGGTGCCGAGCAGGTGGCGGGGCGGCATGAAGTCGATCACCCGGACGGTGCCGCCCTGGGTGTCCCACTCCTGTTCGAGGATCAGCGATTCGCCGCGGTAGGTGCGGCGGTCGGCGGGCAGCGCGGGGGCGGCGGCGGTGGCCGGCGGGAGCCGCAGCTCGCCGGTGTCCTGGCCGGCGGCGACCGAGTGGTCGGCGTGGAAGGTGTGGTCCAGGTGCTCGGCGGGGGCCGGTGCGCCCTCCACCGCCTCGGCGGGCCCGATCCGCCAGAAGCCGTGCTCGTCGGTGCCCAGCAGGCCGGCGAAGACGGCCGGCGAGTCGAAGCGGGGCAGGCACAGCCAGTCGACCGCCCCGTCCCTGCTGACCAGGGCGGCGGTCTGCATGTCCCCGATGAGTGCGTAGTCCTCGATACGGCCGGCCACGTGGGTCTCCAGTTCGCGATGTGGCTGCGTCGACGGCGGGCACGGCAGGGCCGGAGCCGCCCGCCGGAGGGCCTGGGGCCGGGGCACTCGCGAGGTCCGTTGGGGTGGCGGGAGGCTCGTGGAGTGCCCGGACGGGGCCGATGGGCCCCTGGCCGTGGGCCGGGCGCCGGGGTGGGACGGGGGGCCTCCGGGTCGCGCACCGGGACCGAGCGGAGTCGACCGGACCCCCTCGCCCTCCGCGTGCTCTGCTGTCGGCGATGCGTCCGAGAAGAATACGTCCGGAGCAGGCCCGGAGGCACGCGCAGGGGTGGCCCTTTGGCGTACTCGCACCGAACTGACCAGGCGGGCTGACCCGCCCGGGTGATCACCGGTGATCCGTCCGAGCCATCCGGAGCTGATCCTTCCACCGCGGTCGCAGGGCCCCGCGCAGGCGCGCCGCACCGGCCCGGACCGCGTCCCGCCCGGTGCGCTGATACCCTGGTATCCCGTGGACTGGTGGGCAGCACACAGCTGAGGGCCACCCCCGATCCGCCGATTCGACGACCCCGCCGGAGCCCCGGCGTGCAGATACGTCGGCGCGCGGACGAGCGGGAGGTCCGGCCACCGGGAGTCACCCTCGACACCGCGACCCACGGGAGCCCCCTCTTGGCACAGCCCCATTCCGGTAAGTCGGCCGCCGGCCGCGCCGTGACGACCAAGCACCTCTTCGTCACCGGGGGTGTCGCCTCCTCGCTCGGCAAGGGCCTCACCGCCTCCAGCCTCGGCGCGCTGCTCAAGGCGCGCGGCCTGCGCGTGACGATGCAGAAGCTCGACCCGTACCTCAACGTGGACCCGGGCACCATGAACCCGTTCCAGCACGGCGAGGTCTTCGTCACCGACGACGGCGCCGAGACCGACCTCGACATCGGCCACTACGAGCGGTTCCTGGACACCAACCTGCACGGCTCGGCGAACGTCACCACCGGCCAGGTGTACTCGACGGTCATCGCCAAGGAGCGCCGCGGCGAGTACCTGGGCGACACCGTCCAGGTCATCCCGCACATCACCAACGAGATCAAGTCCCGGATCCGCCGGATGGCGACCGAGGACGTCGACGTCGTCATCACCGAGGTCGGCGGCACCGTCGGCGACATCGAGTCGCTGCCGTTCCTGGAGGCCGTCCGCCAGGTCCGCCACGAGGTCGGCCGGGACAACGTCTTCTTCGTGCACGTCTCCCTGCTGCCGTACATCGGCCCCTCGGGCGAGCTGAAGACCAAGCCGACCCAGCACTCCGTCGCCGCACTGCGCAACATCGGCATCCAGCCCGACGCGATCGTGCTGCGCGCCGACCGCGAGGTCCCGCAGGCCATCAAGCGCAAGATCTCGCTGATGTGCGACGTCGACGAGGAGGCCGTGGTCGCGGCCATCGACGCCAAGTCGATCTACGACATCCCGAAGGTGCTGCACGGCGAGGGCCTGGACGCCTACGTGGTGCGCCGCCTCGACCTGCCGTTCCGCGACGTCGACTGGACCACCTGGGACGACCTGCTGCGCCGCGTCCACGAGCCGCAGCACATCGTCAAGGTCGCCCTGGTCGGCAAGTACATCGACCTGCCCGACGCCTACCTGTCGGTGACCGAGGCGCTGCGCGCCGGCGGCTTCGCCAACAACGCCCGCGTCGAGATCAAGTGGGTCACCTCGGACGACTGCCTGACGCCGGAGGGCGCACAGGAGCACCTGGGCGACGTGGACGCGATCTGCATCCCCGGCGGCTTCGGCGACCGCGGCGTGGACGGCAAGGTCGCCGCCATCACCTACGGCCGCGAGAACAGGATCCCGCTGCTGGGCCTGTGCCTGGGCCTGCAGTGCGTCGTGATCGAGGCCGCCCGGAACCTGGCCGGCCTGCCCGATGCGAACTCGACCGAGTTCGACGCGGCCGCCAAGTACCCGGTCATCTCGACGATGGCCGAGCAGCTCGCCATCGTCGACGGCAAGGGCGACCTGGGCGGCACCATGCGCCTGGGCCTCTACCCGGCGAAGCTCGCCGAGGGCTCGATCGTCCGCGAGGTCTACGGCGGCGAGCAGTACGTCGAGGAGCGCCACCGCCACCGCTACGAGGTCAACAACGCCTACCGCGCCGACCTCGAGAAGACCGGCCTGCAGTTCTCCGGCCTCTCCCCGAAGGGCGACCTCGTCGAGTACGTCGAGTACCCGCGCGAGGTGCACCCCTACCTGGTCGCCACCCAGGCGCACCCGGAGCTGAAGTCCCGCCCGACCCGCCCGCACCCGCTGTTCGCGGGCCTGGTCGCCGCGGCCATCAAGATCAAGACCGAGGCGCAGTGACGCGGCGGACACCCCCGGTGTCCTCTCGGTGACCGGACGGCGGTCGTGCGGATTCCCCCGCACGGCCGCCGTCCGGCTGTTCGCGGACGAATGTGGCCGCAGGCTGAGGGTGCGCCGGGTTAGATTGTGTCATACTGACGAAAAGGGGAGTGCGATGGACTTTCAGCAGCAGATCAGGGACGCCGCCGAGCAGTGGCCCGTCCGCGCGGGCGAGACGCCCTTCAAGGGCCGGGTCACCGGAGTCCGCACCGAGGAGGTGCAGATGCCGGACGGCACCTGGGCCCGCCGCGACTACCAGACCCACCCGGGCTCGGTCTCCGTCCTGGCCGTCGACGACCAGCAGCGCGTCCTGATCCTGCGGCAGTACCGCCACCCGGTCCGCCAGCGGCTGTGGGAGCTGCCCGCGGGCCTGCTGGACGTGCCCGGCGAGAACCCGCTGCACGCCGCCCAGCGGGAGCTCTTCGAGGAGGCGCACTGCAAGGCCGGCGAGTGGCGGGTGCTCGTCGACTTCTACACCTCGCCCGGCGGCACCGACGAGGCCCTGCGCCTCTTCCTCGCCACCGACCTCTCCGAGGCCGAGGGGGACCGCTACGCCGCCCACGGCGAGGAACTGGAGATCGAGACCGCCCGGGTGCCGCTGGAGGAGCTCATCCGCCTGGTCCTCGCCGGTGAACTCCACAACCCCACCCTGATCACCGGCACCCTCGCCCTCCACGCCGCCCTCACCGGCCCCGGCCTGGACGCCCTCCGCCCCGCCGACTCCCCCTGGCCCGCCCGCCCCTTCCGCCAGGACTAGGAACCCACCCGGGACGGGTCGACCCCTCGGGGGCGCGGGGAACTGCGCAATCCGGGAGCGGTGCTCACAGCCGGCGGGATGAACCACCAGGGGCGCGGGGAACTGCGCGACCCAGAGGCGGTGCTCGCGGCCGACGGGGCCGGCCCTGGTCCGTACGGTGACCCGCTTCCGTATTGCGCAGTTCCCCATGCCCCTCGGGGGTCACCCTGCGTCCCGGAGGGTTGGCCCGCGGGGGTGATCCGGGGGCGGGTGGGGCGGGTGTCTCTCGGCGGGGGCCGGTGGCGGAACTACGCTTCGCGCAGGGGCCTGTACCGGCCCCGGTGCGGGGCGACCGACGGAAGTGGGCACGGGTGGCGAGGAAGACGGCGACCATCGACGAGCGGTCGGCCGGCCCCGGAACGGCCGGACCCGCGGAAGGCCGCCTGCCCGCCGGCCCGGCCGCCTTCGCCGGGCGCCGCACCGAACTCGCCGCCCTCGCCGCCGCGGCCCGCGCCACCGGCACCACCACCGCCCGACTGGTCGTCCTCGCCGGCCGCCCCGGCTCCGGCCGGACGGCCCTCGCCCTCCGGTACGCCCGTTCGGTCGCCGGCCAGTACCCGGACGGCGTCCTCCACGCCCGGCTCTCCGCGCCGGACGGCACCCGCGTCCCGCCGGGCCGCACCGCCCGCCGGCTGCTGGAGCAGCTCGACGCCGTCCCGCCCGGCCTGCTGCCGCCCGCCGCACCGGACGCCGAGGACCCGGCCTGCACCGCACTGCGCGAGGCCCTCGCCGACCGCAGCGTGCTGCTGCTGCTCGACGACGTCCGGGACGCGGCCCAGCTGCGGCCCCTGCTGGGGGCCGGCCCCGGCACCCTGCTGCTCGCCGTCACCGCCGGGCCGCTCACCGGCATCGAGGACGTCGACCCGGTCATCCTCGGCGGACTCGACCAGGCCTCCGCCGTGACCCTCCTCGGCGACCTGGTCGGCGGCACGCGGATCAGCTGCGACCCGGTCGGCGCCGCCGACCTCGCCGAAGCCTGCGCCTGCCGCCCGGCGGCCCTGCGGCTCACCGCCGTCCGGCTGCGCGCCAACGCCGGGGCGGCCGTCACCGACGCGGCCGCCGAACTCGCCGCCGCCACCGGCCGCCCCGCCGCCGGCACCGACCAGAACGCCCCCGCGGAGCGGCCGGCCCGCGCCGCCCGGCCCGCCCGGCGCCGTACCGAGGGGAAGGACGCCCCGGCCGCGGAGGCCCGCCCCCCGCAGGCGGACGACGCCCCCGTCCCGGTGCCGGAGGGCGACCCGCTGGGCGGCGCCTTCGAACTCCTCTACCGCACGCTGAGCCCCGCGCAGTCCCGGATGCTGCGCATGCTCACCCTGGCCCCCGCGCAGCTCGCCGACCTGCGCACCGCCTCCGCCCTGGTGGGCCGCCCGGCCCCGGAGGCGGCCGGCCTGCTCGCCGACCTCGCCGAGCGGGAACTGCTGTCCGTCGAGGTCCCGGCCGACGACGGCACCCCCCGCTACCGGGTGCCCGGCTGGCTGTACCCCCGCCTCGTCGAACTCCGCGACGAGGCCGACCGCCCCTCGGAGACCGAACTCGGCCGCGCCCGCCTGCTGGAACGGCTCGTCCGCCTGGTCGACTCCGCGCAGGCCCTGCTGGCGCCCGGCGCCGGCCCCGTGCCCGACCCGCTGCCGGGCCCGCTGCGGCTGCGCACCGCCGCCCAGGCCGCCGGCTGGCTGGACGAGGAGCGCGACCAGCTGCTCACCGCCGTCGGCGACGCCATCGGCCAGGGCGACCTGGACGGCTCGGCCGGCCGGCTGGTGACCGCCCTGCTGCGCGCCCTGCCGCTGGCGCCCGGCACCGCACCCGCCGACCTGCACCGGCTGCACGAGCTCGTGCTGGAGGTCGCCGAACGCGGTGGCGCGGCCCGGCGCGCCGCGGCCGCACTGCTGAACCTGGGCGACCTGCAGGCCGCCGCCGGCCGCTGGGAACAGGCCGCGGAGCGGTACCGGGCAGCCCTCGACCGGGCCCGGGCGGCGGGCGACGAGGCGGGCTGCGCCCGCGCGCTGGAGAGCGCGGCGGGGTGCTACCGGGCGCTCGGGGACGCGGTGCGCGCCGGAGATTCGTACGGCCGCGCGCTGGCCCTGCGCCAGCAGTCCGGCGACGCCGCGGCCGAGGCCCGGCTGCTCGCCCGGGTGGCCGAGGCACACATCGCGCAGCGCCGCTTCGAGGAGGCGCTGCGTGAGTACCGGGCGGCGCTCGGGATGCTCCGGCGGCTCGGCGACGAGCGCGGTGCGGCACTGGTCGGCGGGGCCCTGGACCGCCTCCAGCGGCAGCTCGCAGCGGAGTGGAATCACCCTATTGCGGAGTAGTGTCTGATATGCGGCAGTCGTTGGCCTTTGGCCACGAGAACGAGGTGCAAGCCTACGAACCTGCCAATGAGTCCAGCTTATTTATTCACTTTGGAAGGCTGACGGAAGCGCTGGGCTTCATTACACTCGACACCAGTCGCGCAGCGATACGTGCCCCGGCGTTCCCCGGAGGACTTCCCCGTGCGCGCCGCCCGCCGGTCTTTCCCCGGCCGGGACCCCCAGGCAAGAGGGACGTGTTTAGCCGTGAAGGTCGGCATCCCCCGCGAGGTCAAGAACCACGAGTACCGCGTGGCCATCACGCCTGCCGGCGTGCATGAGCTGGTCCGCAACGGACACGAGGTCTTCATCGAGGACAACGCCGGTGTCGGCTCCTCGATCCCCAACGAGGAGTACGTGGCCGCCGGCGCCACCATCCTCCCCACGGCAGACGAGGTGTGGGCGACCGCGGACCTCCTGCTGAAGGTCAAGGAGCCCATCGCCGAGGAGTACCACCGCCTCCGCAAGGGCCAGACCCTCTTCACCTACCTGCACCTGGCGGCCGACCGCGCCGGCACCGAGGCCCTGGTGGCCTCCGGCACCACCGCGATCGCCTACGAGACCGTGCAGCTCGCCAACGGCGCCCTCCCGCTGCTCGCCCCGATGTCCGAGGTCGCGGGCCGGCTGGCCCCGCAGGTCGGCTCCTACCACCTGATGCGCCCGGCCGGCGGCCGCGGCGTGCTCCCCGGCGGCGTCCCCGGCACCCACCCGGCCAAGTGCGTCGTCATCGGCGGCGGCGTCTCGGGCTGGCACGCGGCGACCATCGCCATCGGCATGGGCTACGAGGTCACCCTGCTCGACCGCGACATCAACAAGCTGCGCGAGGCCGACCGCATCTTCGGCACCAAGGTGAAGGCCATCGCCTCCAACTCCTTCGAGCTGGAGAAGGCCGTCATCGAGGCCGACCTGGTGATCGGCGCCGTGCTGATCCCGGGCGCCAAGGCCCCGAAGCTCGTCACCAACGAGCTGGTCTCCCGCATGAAGCCGGGCTCCGTGCTCGTCGACATCGCCATCGACCAGGGCGGCTGCTTCGAGGACTCCCGTCCGACCACGCACGCCGAGCCGACCTTCCAGGTCCACAACTCGGTCTTCTACTGCGTGGCCAACATGCCGGGCGCCGTCCCGAACACCTCCACCTACGCGCTGACCAACGCGACGCTGCCGTACATCGTCGAGCTGGCCAACCGCGGTTGGAAGGAGGCGCTGCGCCGTGACGCGGCCCTGGCCAAGGGCCTGAACGTGCACGAGGGCCAGATCACCTACAAGGCCGTCGCCGACGCCTTCGACCTGGAGGCCGTGTCCCTGGACAGCGTCCTCGCCTGACGCTCCGGCACCCGCCGAACGCCCCCGGCCCTCTCCCCCCGGGCCGGGGGCTTCGGCGTGCCCGCGCGCAGGCGGCCCGCGACGGACCCGCAGGTCGGGAGCGGTGGGCCCCGCAGACGGGTGACCAGCCGGTGGACAGCTGATGTCAATTCATGTGCGACGTGTCACCCGCCCTGCGGACCCGGTCACCCCGGGTGACGCCGCCGCGGGGCGCGACCACCCCGGAATCGTGAGGGTTCCGGGCCCTCGCAAGCCTTGACAGCGCGCGGTCCGGGAGCCGACACATCATGCCCACTACCGTGGATTGTGTTGCTGCGAACGCCTGGAACGGCCTAGAGTCGCAAACCGTCGGCAAGCTGCCACGCTGACGTATCGACATAGAGTCCTGGAAGCCCAAGGAGGTAAGACGACTTGTGAATGAGTCGACATTTGCTCCCGGGGGTGGTCAGCCAGGACTGGCGGAGCTCGCCACCGGACAGCCGAACGACGAGTACGCGCGGCAGGCGACGGTGGGCACGGCGGAGGTCGGCTCGGTCGCGGTCCGCACCTTCGAGGCCCGCCAGAGCAGCGCCGTGGCGGGCGCGGACTTCGACGCCGAGCTCGGCGCGTACGGCCTGGCCTACGCCGACCTCGCGTACGGCCCCTACGACGACCCGGACGCCGAGTACGAGCCGGACCCGGAGTACGCCGCCACCCTGGCCCCCGACGCCGCCCGGCAGCGCCGCGAGCGGGTCGGCCCGACCGGCCGTCCGCTGCCGTACTTCCCGATCCCCGCGCCGGTGGCCGAGCACGGCCCCGCGCAGATCATCGCCATGTGCAACCAGAAGGGCGGCGTCGGCAAGACCACGTCGACCATCAACCTGGGTGCCGCGCTGGCCGAGTACGGCCGCCGGGTGCTGCTGGTGGACTTCGACCCGCAGGGTGCCCTCTCCGTCGGCCTCGGGGTGAACCCGATGGAGCTCGACGTCACCGTCTACAACCTGCTCATGGAGCGGGGCCTGACGGCCGATGAGGTGCTGCTGAAGACCGCCGTCCCCGGCATGGACCTGCTGCCCTCCAACATCGACCTGTCGGCCGCCGAGGTGCAGCTGGTCAGCGAGGTCGCCCGCGAGTCCGCACTCGCCCGGGCCCTCAAGCCGCTGCTGCCCGACTACGACTACGTCATCATCGACTGCCAGCCCTCGCTCGGCCTGCTCACCGTCAACGCCCTGACGGCGGCTCACAGCGTCATCGTCCCGCTGGAGTGCGAGTTCTTCGCCCTGCGCGGCGTCGCGCTGCTCACCGAGACCATCGAGAAGGTCTGCGAGCGGCTCAACCCCGAGCTCCGCCTGGACGGCATCCTCGCCACCATGTACGACTCCCGCACCGTGCACAGCCGCGAGGTGCTGGCCCGGGTCGTCGAGGCGTTCGGGGACCACGTCTTCCACACCGTCATCGGACGGACCGTCAGGTTCCCGGAGACCACCGTGGCCGGCGAGCCGATCACCACGTACGCGACCAACTCGGTCGGCGCCGCCGCCTACCGCCAGCTCGCCAGGGAGGTGCTCGACCGGTGCCGCCCCGCCGAGTGAGTCTCCCGGGAGCCGACGAGCTGTTCCGGACCACCGGGGGGATGGCCCTGTCGCCCTCGCTGGGGCCGGCCGAGGCGCCCAGACCGGAGACCGCCCGGCCCGCCGAACAGCCCGCAGCGGACGGCGAAGCGGCCCCCGCCGGCGCCGAGGCCGCCCAGCAGCAGGCGGCCGCCGAGGCCGCGCGCCGGCACGCCGCCGCCGAGGAGCAGGCCGACGCCGCCCGCCGGCCCCGGCCGCGCGGCCGCGCCGCGCGCCGCCCCTCCGGCCGGGAACGGCACGACGAGAAGATCACGGTCTACGTCTCCGCCGAGGAGCTGATGGACCTCGAGCACGCCCGCCTCGTCCTGCGCGGCGAACACGGACTCGCGGTCGACCGCGGCCGCGTCGTCCGGGAGGCCATCTCCGTGGTCCTGGCCGACCTCGAGCAGCGCGGCGAGGCGAGCATCCTGGTCCGGCGGCTGCGCGGCCGCTGAGCGGCCCCCAGGGCCCCTGACGGGCCCGCCGGGCGCAGCCCGGCCCCCCGGCCCGCCCGCGCCGGCCGACGGCGCCCTGCGGCCGGCACGGGCGTGTCGGGCGCCCGGGGCACCGGACGCACCGGATCCGGGTGAAGATGGTCCGGTCATGACGAGTGCGCCCGAGCCCCCCGTGCCGGCCGCCGCCCCTGCAGCCCCGGCCCCCGCCGGCGCCCCGGCCGACGCCGGAGCGCCGCCCGAGGCCGCAGCCGCTGCCGAGCGCGGCGGGTTCCTGGTGCGGCTGGACAACTTCGAGGGCCCGTTCGACCTGCTGCTCAACCTGATCGCCAAGCACCGCCTGGACGTCACCGAGGTCGCGCTCTCCAAGGTCACCGACGAGTTCGTGGCGCACATCCGGGCGATGGGCCCCGACTGGGACCTCGACGCGGCGACCGAGTTCCTGGTCGTCGCGGCCACCCTGCTCGACCTCAAGGCGGCCCGGCTGCTGCCCGCCGCCGAGGTCGAGGACGAGGAGGACCTCGCCCTCCTGGAGGCCCGCGACCTGCTGTTCGCCCGCCTGCTGCAGTACCGCGCCTACAAGCAGGCGGCCGCCCTGTTCGCCGAGCGCTGGGCCGCCGAGCTGAAGCAGCGCCCCCGCACGGTCGGGCTGGAGCCGCACCACGCCCTGCTGCTGCCCGAGGTGGTCATCACCGTCGGCCCCGAGGGCCTCGCCCGGCTGGCCGCCCGTGCCATGGCGCCCAAGCCGAGGCCCGTGGTCTACGTCGAGCACATCCACACCCCGCCGGTCAGCGTCCGCGAGCAGGCCGGGGTCGTCGTCGACCGGCTCGCCGCGCTCGGCAGCGCCACCTTCGGCAGGCTGGTGGACGACGCCGAGAACACGCTGGTGGTGGTCGCCCGCTTCCTGGCGCTGCTGGAGCTCTACCGGGAGAAGGTTCTCGACTTCGAGCAGCCGGACGCCCTCGGGGAACTGCTGGTGCACTGGGTCGCCGACTCCGACCTGCGGGTCGAGGTGACCGACGAGTTCGACCGCCCGCCCGGCGAGGACGGCGACGGTCGCGGCAAGGACGGAGAACCGCAGTGAACGGTGAGCAGCCGCGCCCCACCCGGCGCACCCTCGGCCTCCCCGGCCAGGCCCGCCCCGACGAGTGGCTGGAGCCGGTGTACGCGCCGGAGCCCGGGCCCCCGGCGGAGCAGGCCCTCGTACCGGAGCCCGCGCCCGCCGCGGAGCAGGAGCAGGAGCAGGCGTCCGCGGGGCAGGTGGTCGTCGCGGACCCGGTGCCGCACATCCCCGCGCCCGCGGCCCCCGGCAGCCCCGACGCCCCCGCGGCGGCCCCCGCCGGGGACACCTCCGAGCCGGAGCCGATGCCCGACCCGGCGCCGCTGCCGCTCCCCGAGCCGGAACCGGAGCCCGAGCCCGACGAGCCCGAGGTGCCGCTGCGGGCCGCCCTGGAGGCGATCCTCATGGTGGTCGACGAGCCGGCCACCGAGGCCCACCTCGCCGCCGTCCTGGAGCGCCCCCGCGCGGCCGTCGGCGCCGCCCTGCGCGAGCTCGCCGCCGAGTACACCGACCAGGGCCGCGGCTTCGACCTGCGCCTGGTCGCCGGCGGCTGGCGCTTCTACACCCGCGCCGACTGCGCACCGGCCGTCGACCGCTTCGTCCTGGACGGCCAGCAGGCCCGGCTCACCCAGGCCGCGCTGGAGACGCTCGCGGTGGTCGCGTACCGGCAGCCGGTGTCGCGCAGCAGGGTCTCCGCGGTACGCGGTGTGAACTGTGACGGCGTGATGCGTACCCTGGTACAGCGAGGACTGGTGGAAGAGGCCGGCTCCGAGCCCGAAACAGGTGCGATCCTGTATCGGACGACGAACTACTTCCTGGAACGGACGGGGCTGCGAGGCCTGGACGAGCTGCCAGAGCTCGCCCCCTTCCTGCCCGAGGTCGACGACGTGGAAGCGGAGTCCCTCGAGGGCACGATGATCACGGAGGCGGTGGCGGCCGCCCGCGGAGCCGACGGCGACAGCGCCTGACGGTCCGCGTCCGATCGGTGAGGGGGCGGTGAGGTCGGCCGGCACGACACGCACTCCCACGACGGACACGACGTACGGACATTTTGATGCGCAGCAGTGGCAACGGCAGGAACAACAGCAGCGGCCAGGGCCGGGGAGGCCAGGGACGCGGCGGACAGGGCGGGGGCCGGAGCGGCGGCGGCTCGCGCGGCGGGTCGTCCTACGGCGGCGGTTCGTCGTACGGGGGCTCCCGCGGCGGTTCGTCGTACGGCTCCTCCGGCGGCCGGGGCGGCTCGTCCTCCCAGGGCGGGCGCCGCGACGACCGCCGCGACGACCGTCGTGACGACCGCCGGTACCCGGACCGCCCGCTCCGCCCCGAGGAGCGCCGCTACGACCGCCCCGAGTACGGCGGCGGCCCCAACGCCACCCCCGGCCGCGGCAGCTACGCCTCGCGCCGCCCCGGCCCCGCGCCGAAGCCGCGCCGCGAGGGCCAGGGCGCCCCGGGCGACCCGCGCCGCCAGCCGCAGCGCTCCCGCGAACTGCAGGCCAAGATCGAGGACGCGGTGCTCGCCCGGCACGACAAGCCGGCCGTGAAGACCCCGAAGACCTTCGGCGAGCCCGAGGGCGAGCGCCTGCAGAAGGTGCTGGCGCGGGCCGGCATGGGCAGCCGCCGCGCCTGCGAGGAGCTCATCGAGCAGGGCCGCGTCGAGGTCAACGGCAAGCGCGTCACCGAGCAGGGCAAGCGGGTCGACCCCGAGCACGACGAGATCAAGGTCGACGGCCTGACCGTGGCGACCCAGTCGTACCTGTTCTTCGCGCTGAACAAGCCGGCCGGCGTGGTCTCCACCATGGAGGACCCGGACGGCCGCCAGTGCCTCGGCGACTACGTGACCAACCGGGAGACCAGGCTCTTCCACGTCGGCCGCCTCGACACCGAGACCGAGGGCATCATCCTGCTCACCAACCACGGCGAGCTGGCCCACCGCCTCACCCACCCGAAGTACGGCGTCACCAAGACCTACCTGGCCGCCATCCAGGGCCCGATCCCGCGCGACCTCGGCAAGCAGCTCGCCAAGGGCGTGGAGCTGGAGGACGGCTGGGCCCGGGCCGACTCCTTCAAGGTGGTCTCCAACGTCGGCAAGAACTACCTGGTCGAGGTGACCCTGCACGAGGGCCGCAAGCACATCGTCCGCCGGATGCTCTCCGAGGTCGGCTTCCCGGTGGAGAAGCTGGTGCGCACCCACTTCGGCCCGATCGCGCTCGGCGACCAGAAGTCGGGCTGGCTGCGGCGGCTGACCAACCCGGAGGTCGGACAGCTGATGCGCGAGGTCGGTCTGTAACCGACCTTCGATTCGAAGGCCTCCCCGCCGTTCGGCGGGGAGGCCTTCCGCCTCTTCGACGGGGTCCGCGTGTGAACCTCGACGCACCGCCTTGTCATGATGTGGATCTGTGGCGCAGGATGGCCACCGGACAGCGGCTCGACGTGTGGCGGAACTGCGCCACGGGGCCACTGGCCGCATGGGGGAAGGAGCGGCGTGCTCAACGCATTCGGAGCGCTCGGCCTCGGACGGCCGGACGGACAGGTGTACGCGGCCCTGGTGGTCTCGCCGCAGTCCACCGCCGAGGAGCTGGCCGGGCAGTGCGACCTGACACTGCAACAGAGCCAGGACGCCCTCGACAGGTTGGCCGAGCAGGGCATGGCCACCCGGGCCCCGGTGGACCGCGAGCGCTACCTCGCGGTCGCCCCCGACGTTGCCATCGGCACCCTGATCGGCCACCGCGAGGCGGAGCTGCGCAGCGCCCGCGCCGAGATGCACCGGCTGATGGACGCCTTCCGCGAGGCCTCCCGCTACACCGACCCGGCGCACTCGGTCGAGGTGCTCACCGGCGGCGAGGCGATCGCCCAGCGGCTGGAGCACCTCGTCGACAGCACCCAGTACCAGGTGCGCGGCTTCGACTGCCCGCCCTACATCCAGGACCCGGTGGCGCAGATGCCCCGGCAGCGCGCCAAGCTCAAGGCCGGCGTGCGCTTCCGCACCGTGTACGACAAGGACGCGGTGGCCTGGCCGGGCCGGCTGGAGAAGGAGATCCTCATCGGCGTCGAGGACGGCGAGGAGGCCCGTGTCCGCCCCGCCCTGCCGATGAAGATGATGATGTCGGACGACAAGATGGCGATCATCCCGATCACCGTCGGCGACAGCGTGCTGGACGCCGCCTACGTCATCCACCCCTCGGCGCTGCTGCAGGCCCTGGACGCGCTGTTCGAGGCCGAGTGGGAGCGGGCCGTGCCGCTGCAGGCGGCGATCGGCGACGGTGAGAACGACCAGGGGCCCGAGGCCGACCACCGCAAGCTGCTCGGCCTGCTGGCCGCCGGCCTCACCGACGAGTCCATCGCCCGCTCGCTCGGCTGGAGCGCCCGCACCACCCAGCGCCGGCTGCAGAGCCTCATGCGCCAGCTCGGCGCCACCACCCGCTTCCAGGCGGGCATGGCGGCCCGCGAGCGCGGCTGGCTCTGAGCCGGCGCCGGGCCGGACGCCCGCCCCGGCCCTCCGGGCGGCCCCGGGACGGGGCGCTCCCGGCCCTCCGGGCGGCCCGGGATCAGCTCCAGGGGAGCAGCCGGGCCCAGCGGCCGTCCTCGCCGCGTTCGAGCTTCTCCAGGCCGATCACGGCCGTCCGGTTCAGCCGGCCGTAGATGTGCGGGAACAGCACGCCCGGCGTGGCGCCCTCCGGCGGCGGGCCGGAGGGCGCTTCCCACTTCACCATCGGCTCGACCAGCTTCTCCTCGATCAGCAGGGCCATCAGCGGGTCCGGCGTGTCGGCGAAGAACAGGTTCGCGACGGCCAGCACCGTCTGCTCGTCGGGCGAGCAGTGGATGAAGCCGTCGGTGAGCAGCGAGGCGGCCGCGTACGGCCGCCCCGGGTCACGCAGCCAGTCGTCCAGCGGGGCGAGATGGTAGATCATGGGTCATTTCTACCGGAGTTGACGGTCCAAATCCGGCTAGAACATCCGGCTAAAACGGGCTCACAGCCCGGCCACCTTGGAAGCGGCCGACACCTCGTACACCAGGGTGAGGGTGCGCCGGGAGCCCGGAGGCATCGGCACGTCCCACCGGACGATGCCCTCGGCGTCCAGCTCGTCCGGCGGCGGCGAGCACGCCTCCTTGCGCAGCTTCACCTCCACCGAGGACACCTCGGAGACCGGGATGCGCTCGCGCACCGCCACCACCTGCTCGTCGACGTCCTCCGGCCCGGAGAACCGCGACAGGTGCACCCGGACGGTGCGGGTGACCACGGTGCGCTGGGTGATCCCGGCCGAGCCGCGGCTCTCCTCGGTCTCCCGGACCACCCGGTAGGCGTCCGAACTGCCGAACGCCAGCTCCGCCGGCGCTCCCGGCGCGGTGAATCGCAGCTCGCCCCGGCCGGTGAAACCGCTGCCCTGCACCAGCTCCACCGGGCCCGCCAGCAGGGCATGGCCCGCGTCGTTGCGGAACCGCACCACCCGGGTGACCAGCGGCGACAGCTCCGGCGCCGAGCCGAACTCGCTGCCCGCAGCGGTGTCGAAGGAGGACAGCGGAATGCGGTGCGCCCGCCCGTCGGACGGCACCGAGGCCGGCGACGGCGCCCGCAGCACCCGCACCTCGCCGCCGTCGTCGACGCCCGGCAGGCCGTCGGCGGACGGCCCGGTGCTGCCGATCTCCTCCTCGCGCAGCTCCACCTCGACCGTGCGGCGCTCCTCGGAGGTGCGTTCGCGCAGGCTCAGCGAGTCCTCGGTCAGCCGCGGCGGCTCGGAGGCCAGCGCCGAACGGGCGGTCGAGAAGGTCAGCCGCACCCCCGACCAGTCCTCGCCGGTGCGCTGCCACACCACGGCCCCGGTCTCCAGCAGCAGCCGCTCGCCGGACAGCGTCGCCCGGTACGCCGGACGCCACAGCGCGCACGGCGTCAGATGGCCCACCAGCAGCTTCGCCGGGCCCGCCTCGTCCGCCTCCACCGTCACCTCGACGTGCGCCAGCAGCTCAGGCGGCTCCACCTCGCCGGTGTCCAGCGCCCGCCGTGCGGCGGCCAGCTCCTCGCCGAGCGTCTCCAGCCGGGCCCGGGAGGCGCGCAGCCGCTCCCCGTGCGTCTCGCGCTCGGAGTCGATCCGGTCCAGCTCGCGGGTCCAGCGGGCCGGCTCCAGCTCGCCGCGGCCGGCGCCCTCGCCGACCTCCCGCAGCAGGTCGGCGGCGAGCTGGGAGAGCAGCGCCAGCCGGGCCTCCAGCCGCTCCCGGGCGCGGGTCTCGGCCCGCTGCTGCTCCTCCAGGGCGTGCACCCGGCGGCGCAGCTCGGAGTCCCGGTCGGTGGGCGGCAGCGGAGCGCGCGGCGTCCAGGTGCGGACGACCCGGGCGTCCAGCACCCGGGCGGTGCCGCCGGTCGCCTCGGCCCGCAGGGTGCGGTCGACGGCGAGCGCGGAGATCGGGCCGAGGCGCAGCCGCCGGACGCCGGCGGCCAGCTCGACGGTGGCCGTCCGCTCGACGTGGGCGCGGTCCTCCAGGCAGGTCACCGCGGTGACCGGCAGCGGCACCACCGCGGCCGGCGTCTCGGCAGGCTGCGCCTCGGCGGGCTGCGTCCCGGTCGGCCGGGTGGTGGCAGGTGTGGTGTCGGTCATGGTCAGCTCCTCCGGTTGCCGCCGACGATGGCCTTGCCGGCCGGGATGCGGATCTCGAAGCCGCCGTCGAGTTCGGCCGTTCCGCCGGCCGGCAGCTCCACCCGCCAGCACCGGGTGCCGGGCGGATACGTCTCGGAGGGACGGTCGGGGGCCCGCCAGTCGGCGCGCTCCTCGATCCGGACGTCCTGGTCGGCGGAGACCGGCACCCGCTCGCGCACCTCCACGGTGACCGGGTGCGCCAGCCGGTTGGCCAGCTCCACGTGCACCCGGTGATCCAGCACCGTGGTGTTGTTGAGCATGCCGGCGGTGGACTCGCGCAGCTCGGTGCGGCGGGCCACCCGCACCGCCTCCGCCTGCCCGAGGCCGACCCGGCGGTTGCCGCCCGCGGCCAGCGTCGGCAGGGCGGCGGTCAGCAGGAAGTCGCCGTCCACGGTGACCTCCACCGGACCGGCCAGCAGGGCCGATGCGGTGGCGTTGGTGATCACCAGCGTGCCGTAGACCGCCTCCTCGACCGCCGGCACGCAGACGTACTCGGTCCGCAGCGACACCGGCACCTCCCCGACGGTCACGGTGTGCCAGGTGCCGTCCGAGGGCACGTCGGCCCGCGCCGCGGCGTCGTACCGCTGGTCGAAGGAGCCCGCCGACAGCCGCGGCCGCACCGCGTGCGCCGGCAGCTCCAGCCCGGCCACCGACTCGGCCAGGTTGCGGGACTCCACCGTCGCCGGGTCGTGCACCGCCCCCGGGAACAGCAGGCCGCGGCGGTGCGCCGGGCGGTCCGCGCCGTCCAGCACCAGGCCCGCGTAGTCCAGCTGCGCCTGCGAAGGACCGGCCGGGCCGACCGGCTCCGGCACGGCCTCCGCCGCGTACACCGGGACGTCCGGCGCCGACCGGAGACCGCCGCCCCCGCGCATCGCCCGGCTGCGCATTGCGGGCGCGGGCGCCACCGGCGCGGGCGGCGGCACCGCCCCGTACGCCTGCGGGGCGCCGAACGTCTGCATCGGCGGCGGCGCGGGGAATCCGGCCGGGGCGCCGCTCGGCTCGGCCGGGGCGGGCCAGCCGCCCGGCGCGGGCGGCGGCGGAGGAGTCGGCGGGGGTGCCGCCAGCGGCACGGCGATGTCCGCGGCCGCGATGCCGCCGACCACCGTGTCGCTCGGGCTGCCGCCGGGCCGGGCCGCACGGCCGGGGCGCCCGCCGCCGGCACCGGGCCGCGGGCCGGGCTTCGGGCGGACCTGCGGCGGGCGGCCCGCCGCGTCGTACCCGGTGAACAGGTCGCCCAGGCCCGGCGGGGGCTCCCGCCAGCCGGACGGCGCGGGCGCGGGCTGCCGGCGGCCGATCCGCAGCGAGCGCAGCTTCGGCAGGTCGGTGCGGCGCTGCAGGTCCGCGGTGGACAGGCCGATCCGCACCCCCGTCCAGTCCTCGCCGGTGCGCTGGGCGAGCTGGGCGCGCAGGAGCAGCGTCCCGGTGTCCTCGCCCTGGCGGTAGGTCAGCCGGTAGGACGGCACCCAGACCGCGCCGGGCACCCCGTACTCGACCTCCAGCTCCACCTCGGCGCCCTCGGCCGCACCCTCCAGGGTGATCACCGCGGTCGTGCCGAGCGTCACCGGGGCGGTCGCCAGCGCGGACGACGCCCGGGCCAACTCGTCCTCGGCGAGGTCGAGTTCATGCTCGGCGAGGCGGAGCTCCTCGGTCAGTTCGGCGGCCCGCGCGTGCAGGGCCGAGAGCCGCTCGTCGACGAAGTCGGCCAGCTGCAGCCAGGCGTCGGCGGGCGTGCGGCGGTGCGGGGCGTCCGCGGTCAGCGGCGGCGGCACCGGCCGCACCGCGGAGATCTCCGCGATCGCGGCCTCCTGCCGCTGCGAGCGCCGCCGGGCGGCGTCCGCGGCGTCCCTGGCCCGCTCCACCCGGCGGCGCAGCTCCGGCAGGTCCGCGCGGTCGCGCAGCTCCACCTCCGGCTCCAGCCGCGCCGCGGCCACCCGGGCCGTGCCGTCCTGCACGGTGGCGCGCAGCGAGCCCGCGTCCGCCACCCGCGGCAGGCCGGTCAGCCGCACCCTGCCGTCCGCGGGCACCGTGCCGCGGGCCCGGCGGCGGCACAGCGCCCCGCTCGCATAGACCACCACCGAGTCGAGGACCGACTCCCACCGTTGCGCCGTCGTGTCTGCTGCCACCCCGCCCTGCCCTTCGTCCGTCCCCCGGGCCGCGCCCCGGCCCCGGTCCGCCCAGTCTGCCCCTGCCGCGGCCGGCCCGCGGGGGATTTCCGCTGCGCGTCCGGTGAGTGGACGGGCTGCAGCTCCGGACGGTTGCACGGCACCGGCGGGCCTGCGGGAGCGGGGGCCGCCGGGCGCGTCCGGGCACCCGGTCGGTTCGTCCCCGCCCATGTGGTTGCCCGGCCCGCGCGGACGGCCCGGGCCCGGCTGCGAGAGGATGGGCGCACCAAGCAGGCCGCCCCGTACCAGGAGAGCAACCCCGCCATGCGCACAGCCGCCGTCATCGGCACCGGACTGATCGGCACCTCCGCCGCCCTCGCGCTCACCGGCCGCGGGGTCGCGGTCTATCTGGAGGACGCGGACCAGGACGCCGCCCGCACGGCGGCCGCACTCGGCGCGGGCACCACCGAACTGCCCGAGGGGCCGGTCGACCTGGCGATCGTCGCCGTGCCGCCGGCCCTGGTCGGCAAGGTCCTCGCGGACTGCCAGCGCCGCGGCCTGGCCCGCTGCTACACCGACGTGGCCAGCGTGAAGGCCGGGCCGCGCGCCGAGGTCGCCGCGCTCGGCTGCGACACCGTCCACTACATCGGCGGCCACCCGATGGCCGGCCGGGAGCGCTCCGGGCCGCTCGCCGCCCGCGCCGACCTCTTCGAGGGCCGGCCGTGGGTGCTCACCCCCACCAAGGACACCGACACCGACACCCTCAACGCCGCCCTCGAACTGGTGGCGCTCTGCGGCGCCATGCCGATCGTCATGGACGCCGCCGCCCACGACCGGGCCGTCGCCCTGGTCTCGCACGCCCCGCAGCTGATCTCCTCGCTCGTCGCGGCCCGGCTGGAGCACGCCGACGAGACCGCCGTCCGGCTGTCCGGCCAGGGCGTCCGCGACGTCACCCGGATCGCCGCCTCCAACCCGGCGCTGTGGGTGGACATCCTCTCCGCCAACGCCGGGGTGGTCGCCGACATCCTGCAGGAGGTCGCCGCCGACCTCGACGAGACCGTCACCGCGCTGCGCGCCCTGCAGGCCGACGACGAGGGCGGCCGCCGGGCGGGTGCCGCCGGCATCGAGGCCGTCATGCGGCGCGGCAACACCGGCCACGCCCGCATCCCCGGCAAGCACGGCGCCCCGCACACCCGGTACGAGACCGTCACCGTGGTCCTCGGCGACCAGCCCGGAGAGCTCGGCCGGCTGTTCGGCGAGGTCGGCGCACTCGCCGTGAACATCGAGGACGTCACCATCGAGCACTCCGACGGCCAGCAGGTCGGCCACGTCCACCTGGACGTCGCCCCCACCGCCGTCCGCCTGCTCACCAACGGCCTGCGCGATCGCGGCTGGAGCGTCCGAGACTGAACCGCCGGGGCGTGCGGCCGAGGCAGTCGGACACCCCGAAGGGGCCCGTGGCCGGGGTGCACGGGCGGCCGGACGGGGACCCTCCGCCGGTCCATTAACCTTGAGATAGTCATCCCGGCCCGAACGCGCCGGCCGAGAGAGAGGTTCGCCCCGTGGAAACTGCCGACCGAGCGCACGCCCCGGTCGTCGTCGCCATCGACGGACCCTCCGGTTCCGGCAAGTCGACCGTCTCCCGGGCGGTCGCCGCCCGGCTCGGCCTGAGCTTCCTGGACACCGGCGCCATGTACCGCGCGATGACGTGGTGGATGCTGTCCAACGACATCGACGTGGACGACGCCGAGGCGGTCGCCATCGCCTGCGGCAAGCCCGTCATCGTCTCCGGCACCGACGCGGCCGGCCCGGCCATCACGGTCGACGGCCACGACGTCTCCGGCCCGATCCGCGGCCCCGAGGTGACCGCCAAGGTCTCCGCGGTCGCCGCCGTCCCGGCCGTCCGCGCCCGCCTGGTGGAGCTGCAGCGCGGCTGCGCCGGGGTCGCGACCCGCGGCATAGTCGCCGAGGGCCGCGACATGGGCACCGTGGTCTTCCCGGACGCCACGGCGAAGGTCTTCCTGACCGCGTCGGGCGCCGCCCGCGCCGAGCGGCGCGCGGCCGAGCTGCGCGCCAAGGGCGTGGACGAGGTCACCATCGCCGCGATGGCCGCCGACCTGGACCGCCGGGACGCCGCCGACTCCTCCCGGGAGACGGCACCGCTGACCCAGGCCCCGGACGCCGTCCTGGTGGACACCAGCGAACTCACCCTCGACCAGGTGATCGACACCGTCGCCGCCCTGGTCGAGGAGCGGGCCCAGCAGCCGTCCGCCGTCTGACCGACCGCACCACCGCCGACCATCCTCGGGCCGTCCGGCCCGTCCTCCGACTACGGGACACGTAGTTTCGCGCTGCCCGGCAGGGCAGGTACGCACGGCACGCCCCTGGGAAGGGCCGTGCCGGGAAACGGAAACACACACATGAGCAACGACACCGCCGCGCACCACGGTGAGCTCGGCGACGCCGAGTACGCCGAGTTCATGGCGCTCGCCGCCGAGGAGGGCTTCGACGCCGACGAGGTCGACGCCGACCTCGACGCCGCCTCGCACGGCCCGCTGCCGGTGCTGGCCGTCGTCGGCCGCCCGAACGTGGGCAAGTCGACCCTGGTCAACCGCATCATCGGCCGCCGCGAGGCGGTCGTGGAGGACCGCCCCGGCGTCACCCGCGACCGGGTCACCTACGAGGCCACCTGGAACGGGCGCCGCTTCAAGATCGTCGACACCGGCGGCTGGGAGATCGACGTCCTCGGCATTGACGCCGCCGTCGCCGCCCAGGCCGAGTACGGCATCGAGGCCGCCGACGCGGTCCTGTTCGTCGTGGACGCCACCGTCGGCGCCACCGACACCGACGAGGCCCTGGTCAAGCTGATTCGCCGGGCCGGCAAGCCGGTCGTGCTGTGCGCCAACAAGGTCGACGGCCCGTCCACCGAGGCCGAGGCCGCCTACCTGTGGTCGCTCGGCCTCGGCGAGCCGTACCCCGTCTCCGCGCTGCACGGCCGCGGCTCCGGCGACCTGCTGGACGCCGTCATGGACGCGCTGCCCGACGCCCCGCCGCAGCTCTTCGGCAACGGCACCGTCGGCGGCCCCCGCCGGGTCGCGCTGATCGGCCGGCCGAACGTCGGCAAGTCCAGCCTGCTCAACAAGGTCGCCGGCGAGGAGCGGGTGGTCGTCAACGAGCTGGCCGGCACCACCCGCGACCCGGTCGACGAGATGATCGAACTCGGCGGCAAGACCTGGAAGTTCGTCGACACCGCCGGTATCCGCCGCCGTGTCCATCTGACCGCCGGCGCCGACTTCTACGCCTCGCTGCGCACCTCCTCCGCGCTGGAGAAGGCCGAGGTCGCGGTCGTCCTGATCGACGCCAGCGAGACCCTCGCCGAGCAGGACACCCGGATCATCTCGATGGCCGTCGAGGCCGGCCGGGCCGTCGTCGTCGCCTACAACAAGTGGGACCAGCTCGACGAGGAGCGCCGCTACTACCTGGAGCGCGAGATCGAGAGGGATCTCGTCCAGGTGCAGTGGGCGCCGCGGGTCAACGTCTCGGCGAAGACCGGCCGCCACATGGAGAAGCTCGTCCCGGCGATCGAGACCGCGCTGGAGGGCTGGGAGACCCGCATCCCCACCGCGCGGCTGAACGCCTTCCTCGGCGAGCTCGTCGCCGCCCACCCGCACCCGATCCGCGGCGGCAAGCAGCCGCGCATCCTGTTCGGCACCCAGGCCGGCACCCGCCCGCCGCGGTTCGTGCTGTTCGCCTCCGGCTTCCTCGAGGCGGGCTACCGCCGCTTCATCGAGCGCCGGCTGCGCGAGGAGTTCGGCTTCGCCGGCACCCCGATCTCCATCTCGGTGCGGGTGCGCGAGAAGCGCCGCAAGAAGTAATGAAGCGCCACAAGAAGTAATGAGCAGTGCGTCCACGGACGCGGACGGCCGGGGCCGGGCAGCAGTGGTGCTGCCCGGCCCCGGCCGTTCTTGTGCTGTCCTAGTGCTCCGCGGAAGGGCCCGGCGGGAGCGACAGCAGGGACCGGTGGCGGCCGCCGCCGGTCGCCGGGGCCACCACGGTGCCCGTCTGCTGCCCCAGGTACCCGGCCGCCACCCAGCCCTGCCCGGTGCCGCCGACCGACTCGCCGACCGTGTGCCCGGTCAGGTGGTCCGCCGCCAGGCTCACCGCCAGCCGGCCCTGCTGGTGCTCGACACTGTGCGTCCGGCCGCCGGAGTCGGCCGCCGGCTGCGCCTCGGAGACGAACCGGGGTGTGTCCTGGGCGTGCCCCGGGCGGGTCTCGAAGGCCTGGTGCTGCGGGTACGCGACCGGGGCCCCGAACCCGGCGAATCCGCTCCGCCCGCCGAAACCGCCGAACCCGGCGAAGCGCAGCTGTTCCTCGTCCGTCCGGTCGCCCGGGAGGGCCCGGAAGAGTCTCCGGTACTCGGAGTACAGCGCGTCGTAGATCGGGGTCGGTGAGGTCGAGCGGTCCGCGTCGTACGAGGGGCGCATGCCCGGGATCGTGCGGCCGACGGTCGGGCGGGTGGTCGGGGCGACGTCGTAGCTGTACACGTGAGGGCCAACGAGCGAGGCCGCCGGGGGATGCGGGGTTGCGCGGCCCGGCCTATGCCAGTCTCCTCCCGCTCCCCGCGGCGGCCCTCGGTGCGCCGCCCCGGGGGCTCAGGTGCCGGCCAGCGGCAGCATGCCCGCCACCAGGATGCCCTGGGCGGCCGCCCGGTCGAGGGCCATCCGCAGCAGGTCCTCGCGGGGCTGGCGGCCGATGGTACCGGCCGGCACCGCGTACATGATCACCTGGGAGCGGCGGCCCACCGCGGCCCGCCAGGCCTCGGTGACCTGCAGCGGCTGGTGGGCCTGCCACCAGGCGGCGCTGCCGCCGGTCGCCGAGGGCTGGAGGATCGCGTGCAGCTGCCCCATCGCCATCAGCACGGACCAGCCGGCGAGCGGCCGGTCGGGCGCGCGGTCCACCGACTGCACCACCTGGAAGCCGTGGTCGGTGAGCAGGGAGAGGAACTCGTCCTCCGCCGATCCGCTGCCCGGGCGGGCCACCGGGCCGGTCGGCTCCACCACGAGGGCCGCGTACGGGGTGTCCCCGCACAGCACCAGTCCGCAGGTGACGCCGAGCACGGCCGGCTGGGTGCCCGGGTCGGCCGGGGCCTGCGGCTGCGGTGCCGGTGCCTGGGGCTGCGGCGCCGGGGCCGCGGGCATGTCGTACCCGGCGGGGGCGGCGAAGCCGGCCGGGGTGTCGAAGTCGGCCGGGGTGTCGAAGCCGTTCGGGGTGTCGAAGCCGTTCGGTCCGGCGTAGGCCCCGGCGTACGGGTCCGGGACGGCGGGGGCGGGGATGCCGGCGTCGCCCCGGGCCTGGCTGATCGAGCGGACGGCGCCGAGCAGCTGCTCCTCGTCGACCGGCACCACCTGGGAGGGGACGCAGCGGGCGTGCGCGAAGGCCAGCACCGCGGTCTCGTCGCCGATGAACAGCACGGTGCTGGTGGGCTCGCGCAGCGAGTCGCCCGGCGCCCGGCACGAGGTGCAGTCGTAGGCGTCGGGCGCGTGGGCGCCGGCGACCAGGCGGTCCGCCTCGTCGTCGCCGATCTCGGTTCGTACTTCGTCGCTGACATCGAGCATGCGCGGCAAGGGGACTCCTCCGGTTCATGGTTGGCACGGGCGCACCTGGCCGCCATTCCCAACGGGAGGTTGTGGTCGGGGTCACGGGTGCGTCCGGCTCCGACGGGATTTGCCACGGATATGACTGCGACGAGTGGTGGATCAGTCGCAATCTGTCGACGCTGTGCCCGACCTCACAGGGCGGAAACGGTGAGCAGCCTCACGATCCAGGGGGGATTGATCATGGAAAATATGGGCAAATCGGGCAAACCATCGTGATTTGCTAGATCGATACCCGCGGTAACGCCGCGTTGAGCTGGGAGGACCCGAAACTGTTTGGTGCCCGGCCGGGCGGCTCGTAGGTTTTTGCCCAGTGCACCGAGCACTTCCCGGGTTCACCCCGACGCACCGCCCACCGGCACCTGCCGGCGGCGCAGGTGCCCGCCCGAGCGGCTGACCACCGCCCGGACGCAACAGGTGGCCGGGGCGGCACAGCACGTACGAACACGTGCAGGCCGTCTTGCGGACGCGGCGAGCGAAATCGAGCCATGAGGCTCTGGTTCCGCCTGCCCGCCCGGGGCTTTCGAGAGGAATCCCATGCTCTTCCGTAACGAGTCTGCCGCTGCCACCACCACCGCCACCAAGCGCAACCGCGTCCGGCTGGCGATCGCGGGCGGCGCCGCTGTGGCCGTCCTGCCGGTGGCCGGCCTCGTCACGGCCACCTCCGCCTCCGCCGCCTCGGTCTCCACCTGGGACGCCGTCGCCCAGTGCGAGAGCACCGGCAACTGGCACATCAACACCGGCAACGGCTTCTACGGCGGCCTGCAGTTCACCAACAGCACCTGGGCCGCCTTCGGCGGTACCTCGTTCGCCCCGCGCGCCGACCTGGCCACCAAGGACCAGCAGATCGCCATCGCCGAGAAGGTCCTCGCCGTGCAGGGCCCCGGCGCCTGGCCCGTCTGCTCCGTCAAGGCCGGCCTGACCAAGGGCGGCCCGGCCGCCTCGGTCAGCACCACCGCCGCCGCCCCGGCCCCGAAGGCCGCCGCCGCCCCGAAGGCCGCCGCCCCGGCCGCCCCGAAGGCTGCTGCCGCCCCCAAGGCCGCCGAGCAGAAGGCCAGCCGCAGCGAGGCCCGCGCCACCCTGAACACCACCGCCAAGCAGGAGGCCCCGAAGCCGTCCGCCCCGGCGAAGAAGAACACCAACGGTGGCAACTACACCGTCAAGGCCGGCGACACCCTGAGCAAGATCGCCAACGCCAAGGGCCTCGACTGGAAGACCCTGTACAAGAACAACTCCGGTGTCATCGGCGGCAACCCGAACATGATCTTCCCGGGTCAGGTTCTCTCCGTCTGATCCGTCGGACACCCGTCCGGCCTGACGTCCACCACCCCGACCGACCCCCTGTCGGCCGGCGGTCGGACAGCCGGACAACCCGGGGCCGCCGCGCCTGTCCGCGGCCGCCCCGGCCCGCAGCCGCCCGTCGGCCGCCGCCCGTACCCCCCGGACGGGCGGCGGCCGACGGGCGTTCGCGTCTCCGGCCCCGGGGCCGTACGGCCGGAGCTCAGTCCAGGGCCAGTTCGCCCTTCGCCACCTGGGTGCCCAGCCGGACGGCCAGCTTCAGCCCGGCGTCCGGGTAGAGCCGCAGCAGCGCCTCCTCCGCCTCGGCCGCCTCCTGCGCCTTGCCGACCTCCCGCTCGAACGCCTTGAGGTAGTCGCGGGTGAAGGTGACCGCCCCGACGTCCGGAGTGACGCCCGGAATCCGGTGCCCGGCCACCACCATCATCGGCTCCAGCGCCTCCATGGCGTCCAACTGGTCGATCCAGGCGGCCCGCTGGCCCGGCTCCGGGGTGTCCGCCGTCCAGGCGTGCAGACCCTGGAAGAGCGCGACACCGCCGAGCAGCACCCGGGTGCGGTGCTCCCACAGGAAGTGCCGGTCCGGCAGCTTCGGTTGGAAGCCGCGCACCTCGAACCGGTACCCCTCGAACTCGATCACGTCCCCGTCCAGCGGCTGCAGCCGCGGCGGCCGGGTCGGCAGCTCGCTCCCGAGCTGCGCCCACATCGACAGCTTGACCGGGTAGGTCTCCGCGATGTGCTCGATCACCAGCGGATGGGCCAGGAACTTCGCGTCCGGGAAGGCGTTCTGCACCTCCTCGGTGCCGAAGTAGAAGTCCGGGTCGCCGTGGCTGATCACCACCGTGGTGAGCGGCCGGTCGACCCCCCGCAGGAGCTGCGCCAGCCGACGCCCGTCCGAACGGGTGAACCCGGTGTCCACCAGCATCGTCGCGTGCGCGCCGACGACCACCACCGCCGTCTTGTGCAGGGACGACTCGGGAAGGTCGACGACGGCGAAGTCCAGCCTGCTCATGCCGGCTCCTTCGGGCGCGGAGCGGCGCGAACGGGCGCGCCGCGGCGGGGCGGGGCGGGGTCGGCTCCCCGTCCAGCGTGGGCCGCGCACCGGGCTGCCGCACGTCGGTCCCGCCGGCCGTACGGCGGGGAACCTTTCGGGTCGGCCGCCGGCTTCCCGGTGTCCGCCCGGCCGGCCGGCCTCAGCTGGGAGGATGGCCCCATGACCGGCGACCCCCTCCCGTTCTTCCCGCGTGAGCCCGCCGAACCGGCCCCCGGCGCCGTCCACCTCCCCGACTGGCTGGACACCGCCGAGCAGCGCGAACTCGTCGAGGCCTGCCGCGCCTGGGCCCGCCCGCCCGCCGGCATGCACACCGTCCGGATGCCCACCGGCGGCCTGATGTCCGTCCGCACCGTCAGCCTCGGCTGGCACTGGTACCCGTACGGCTACGCCCGGACGGTCGTCGACGGCGACGGCGCCCCCGTGAAGCCCTTCCCGCCCGAACTCGGCGAGCTGGCCCGGCGCGCGCTGACCGCCGCGTACGGACCCGACGGGCTGGCGGAGATCGCCGGCGCCGCCGGGTACGAGCCCGACATCGGCGTCGTCAACCACTACCCGCACGGCGCGAAGATGGGCCTGCACAAGGACAGGGACGAGCGCATCGACGCACCCGTGGTCTCCCTCTCGCTCGGCGACAGCTGCATCTTCCGGCTCGGCAACACCGAGACCCGCACCCGGCCCTGGACGGACGTGGAGCTGCGCAGCGGCGACCTGTTCGTCTTCGGCGGCCCCGCCCGCTTCGCCTACCACGGCGTGGTGCGCACCCTGCCCGGCACCGCCGACCCGGCGCTCGGCCTGGTCGGGCGGCTGAACATCACCGTCCGGCAGTCCGGCCTGGACTGACGGGCCCCGTTCCCGGGCCGGCACGTCGTGTCCGGCCCGGCGTGTCCGGACCGGCGGGGGCGCTTTGCGGATCGCGGGGCGCTTTACGGATCAGGGGGCGCCCGCGGCGGCCGGCGCCCCGGGCGGCGGGAATTCCCCGGAACGGAGGAGACTTCTCGGTAGACGTAGGGCGCCGGGGCGGCGCCGGACCGGAGATCCCGGGGCCGGCGTCCGGCGGCCGGGAGAGGACACACAACCATGGGTACGCCCGTCGACCAGCTCGTCGACCTGCTCGACCTGGAACAGATCGAGCTCAACATCTTCCGGGGACGCAGCCCGGAGGAGGCCCTCCAGCGGACCTTCGGCGGGCAGGTGGCCGGGCAGGCCCTCGTCGCCGCCGGGCGGACCGTCGACGGCGACCGGCCGGTGCACTCCCTCCACGCGTACTTCCTCCGCCCCGGCGTGCCCGGCGTGCCGATCGTCTACCAGGTCGACCGCATCCGCGACGGCCGCTCCTTCACCACCCGCCGCGTCCTCGCCATCCAGCAGGGCCGGTCGATCTTCGCACTGACCGCCGACTTCCACCGCCCCGAGCAGGGCGGCATCGAGCACCAGGTCGCCATGCCGGACGTCCCCGCCCCCGAGGAACTCCCCAGCGCCCTGGACGAGGTCGGCTCCCGGCTCGGCGAACTGCCGCCCTTCATCAGCCGCCGCCAGCCGTTCGACATCCGCTACGTCGACCGGCTGAAGTGGAAGAAGGAGGACCTCGCCGACGTCCAGCCGCGCAGCGGCGTCTGGCTCCGCACCAACGGCGCACTGCCCGACGACCCGCTGATCCACGTCTGCGCCCTCACCTACGCCAGCGACATGACACTGCTCGACGCCGTCCGCGCCCCCGTCGAACCACTGTGGGGCGAGCGGAACTTCGACATGGCCTCGCTGGACCACGCGATGTGGTTCCACCGGCCGTTCCGCGCCGACGACTGGCTGCTCTACCAGCAGGAGTCGCCGATCGCGCACGGCGCCCGCGGGCTCGCCCGCGGCGAGATCTTCGACCGCAGCGGGCGACTCGTCGTGTCCGTCGTCCAGGAGGGCCTGTTCCGGCCGCTCACCGCGCGCTGACCCGGTGGGCGCAGCCCGCCCGTGAGCCTTTGCAGATCCGTTCCGCCACCGCTCAGGCACCGCTCAGGAAGGACCGCCGATGACCGCCGCAGAGACCGCCGCGGAATCCTGGCAGCGCTGGACCGAGGCCCGCGCCGCCGCCGTCAGCACCCCGCACGGGCCGCTCGCCCTCACCGGCACGCACTGGCTCGGCCCGGATCCGGAGCAGATCCCCGGACTGCCCGGAGAGTGGTGGGCCACCGACGGGGTGATCCGGCTCAACGCCAAGGCCGAGTACGGCATCCGGCTCGAATCCGGGGACACGGCCGGTGCCCTGGACGGGGAGGTGGCACTGCGGCCCGACACCGACCCGGCCCCGGAGCGGGCCACCCTGGGCGAGCTGCGGCTCGTCCCGATCGAGCGGGAGGGCGAGCTCGCGCTGCGGGTCTTCGACCCGAACGCCCATGCCCGGGCCGCCTTCGTCGGCATCGACACCTACCCGTACGCGCCGGACTGGGCCGTTCCGGCCGTGTTCACGCCGTTCGAGAGCGGCGAGCAGGCGCTCACCGTCCCCAACGCGGACGGGCGGGAGCGGCCGCTCGCCGTCACCGGGCAGATCGCGTTCACGCTGTGCGGGGAGCAGTACGCCCTCACGGTCAGCCGGGCCGGCAACCGGCTGACCGGGGTGATCGCGGACGCCACCAGTGGGCACGAGACGTACCGGTTCCGCTTCGTCACACTGCCCGCGCCCGACGCCGAGGGCAGGACGGTGCTCGACCTCAACCGGGCCCACCTGCCACCGTGCGCCTTCGCCGACCACTTCATCTGCCCGTTCCCGCCGCCCGGGAACCGGCTGCCCGTCGCCGTCGAGGCGGGGGAGCGGCACGTGGTGACGGCCGAACCGCACGGCTTCTGAGGGCTGTCGGCGTCGGGGGTTTAGGCATGGTGCGCCGTGGCCCGTGGCTCACCACCGCATCCGGACGTCCTCCGCCCAGCCGAGCAGGCCGTCCACGGCGATCCGGCGGCCGTCGTCGGTGCGCACCTGCCCGCTGTAGTGCCCGAAGCACTGGTCGGTGCGGTTGGCGAGCACGCCCGCCTCGGTGCGGACCCGGCGGTCGTGGAACGGGGTGAAGACCAGGTCGACCCGGTCCGAGCCCGGGGTGCGGACCGTCCACGGCGCGAGCGGCTCGGCGAGGTCGTACGACCAGGTGAGCTCCTCGCCGATCCGGGAGAGGCGCCCGTCCACACAGAGCGCGTTCTCGGTGGTGCCGGTGCCGACCGTCCAGCGGCCGCCGAACTGCAGCCCCAGCATGCAGCCGTCGGTACGGCCGGAGGCGGCGCCCCAGTTCCAGTGCACCGAGCGCGGCCAGCGGCCCCGGCCGTGGTCCAGCACCGCCCAGGCGTCGTCGGCCTCGTTCGCCGCCCCGAAGGCCAGCACCTCGTCGCCGATCCGCAGCGTGCCGGTGGCCGGGCGGGCGGTGTGCTTGGACGTGTACTGGAAGCGCCGCTCGCTCCAGGGCACCACTACGCCCAGCGTCTCGTGGCCGTCCGGCAGCGCCGCGAACACGTCGACCTCCACCGGGAGCCCGTCCCGCGTGGTGCAGCGGGCCCGCAGCCGGGTGCCGCCGGGCTCACCGAGGAGCTCGACCCGGACCCGGCCATCCGCAGGTCGCTCGGGGCCGACGACCACGTCGTCGGAGCCGTCCTCCCGGGCGCCGGCGATCCGCTCCGGGAGGCGGACGCCGCGACCGAAGGGCACGAGGGCGGTGCGCTCCAGCTCCCAGGGCTGCCGGTGGCTGTCCTCGTCCCAGCGGAGGACGTGAACACTGTGGAGGGTCAGGAAGTCCAGATCGCTGACCGTCAGCGCCACCAGGTGGGTGCGGCCGGTGACACACCAGTACTCCCAGCGCTTGGTGCGGCCCCAGCCGCGCAGATTGGCGCGGTGCAGCGGGCGACGCGACCAGCCGACGGCCGCCGGGTCGACCCGGCCGTCCGGCAGGCAGAGGTCGACGGGGCCGGTGATCAGGTCTCTTGAACGCGGACTCCGTCCTTCAGGGCGGAGTTAGCTCATCCTTGGCCTGGAGCCGCGAAGCGGCGCAGATCGCTGCGTTGTCGGTGGCATGGACTAGGTTGCCCGGACAGCAATCGAAGGGGGTGTTCCACGTGCTGTCGGGCCGCAGATATCGGCTTGAACCGACTGCTGTTCAGGCGCAGTTGTGCGAGATGTTCGGCGATGTGTGCCGGTCGGTGTGGAACACCGCCCTCGAGCAGCGCCGGGAGTACAGGCGTCGAGGCGTGTGGATGAACTACGTGCCGCAGGCCGCCGAGCTGGCGGAGGCGAAGCGGGAGTTCCCGTGGCTGGCCGAGGCCCCGTCGCACGTGTTGCAACAGACCCTGCGCGACCTGGACAAGGCATGCCGGACGCATGGCACGTTCAAGGTCCGGTGGCGATCGAAGGCGCGTTGGTCTCCGTCGTTCCGGTTCCCGGCGGGAAACCTGATCGTCGTGGAGCGGGTCGGCCGCAAGTGGGGACGGGCGAAGCTGCCGAAGCTCGGCTGGGTCCGTTTCCGCTGGTCGCGCCCGCTCGACGGCGCTGTCCGCTCGGCGAGCGTCACTCGGTAGGGGCGACACTGGTTCGTGTCGTTCCTGGTGGAGGACGGCAGGAAGACCTCCGAGTGTCACGCCATGCCGAACACGGCGGTCGGTGTCGACCGTGGCGTGAAGGTCGCCGCGACCACTAGCGAGGGAGTTTTCCACGACCGGCCCTACGCCACCGTGGGCGAGACGGCCCGGCTGCGCCGCCTGCAGCAGCAGCTCGCCCTGTGCAAGCGCGGCAGCAGCCGGCGCAGGGCTGTGCTGGCGAAGATCAACGCCATCACCGGTCGCGTCCGCGACCGCCGCGCGGACTTCTGCGCGCAGACCGCAGGCACCCTGGCCACCCGTAACGCGGTGGTGGTGCTGGAAGACCTCCGCACGAAGAACATGACCACTTCGGCGGCCGGCACCATCGAGCAGCCCGGCCGCAACGTCCGTGCCAAAGCTGGACTCAACCGGGCCGTCCTGGACAAGGGATGGCACATGCTCGAACTCGCGCTCCGCAACGCGGCGCGCATCACCGGCACGACGATCGTGCTGGTCAACCCGGCGTACACGTCGCAGACCTGCCACGCCTGCACGCATGTGGACCCGAAGAACCGCGAGAGCCAAGCGGTCTTCGCGTGCACCGCCTGCGGGCATAAGGACCACGCCGACGTGAACGCCGCGAAGAACATCCTTAACGCCGCAGGGCATGCGGTGTCAGGGCGTGGAGACCTCGGGGTTGCCCGGTCTGTGAAGCGCCAACTACCGGCGACGCGCACACGCACGGGGCGAAGTCCCCGCGCGGCACGCGCGGTCGGGATCCCAGTCCTTTAGGACGGGGAGGAAGCCAATTCGCGATCCGAGGACAGCACGCGGGTCACCGTAGCGGCAACCCTGGGAGGAGGGGCCGAAACGTCGTGGTCGAACATGGTTGACCATGTCGACCGATCAGCCACCTGCCCCTGCCGGTACCGCCCCTGCTACTGATGCTGCTCCTCCGGCGGGAGGCGGCGCGGACCCGGGACGGCTGCGGCGGCTTGCCCGCGGCACTCTCGCCGACATCGGACCGCTGCGCGACAACCCCGACTACCGGCGGGTCTGGTTCGGCCAGACCGTGTCCTCCGTGGGCCAGCAGATGACCGCCGTGGCCGTCGCCGTACAGGTCTACGACGTCACCCGCTCCAACTTCGCCACCGGCCTGGTCGGCCTCTTCTCGCTCGTCCCGCTGATCACCTTCGGCCTGTGGGGCGGCGCGATCGCCGACACCGTCGACCGTCGCCGACTCGGACTGATCGGCTCCGCCGGCCTTGCCGCCGTCTCCGTTCTGCTCGCCGCCCAGGCCCTGCTTGGTCTGCACGCCGTCGCCCTGCTCTACGCGGCCGTCGCGCTCCAAGCGGCCTTCTTCGCCCTCTCCTCACCGGCCCGGTCGTCGATGATCCCGCGGCTCGTCCCGCGCGAACAGTTGCCCGCCGCCAACGCTCTCAACACCGTCAGCATGAACCTCGGCATGACTGTCGGCCCCATGCTCGGCGGCGTCCTCATCGGCGCGTACGGGGCCCAGGCCGCCTACCTCGTCGACGCGGTCGCCTTCAGTGCCACGCTGTACGCGATGTGGCGGCTGCCCTCGATGAAGCCGCAGAGCGAGGGCGGCGAACGGAAGGGGCGGGCGTCGGTGCTTGACGGGCTGCGGTTCCTCGCGACCCGGCCCAATCTGCGCACCAGCTTCCTCGCCGACCTCGCCGCCATGATCTTCGGCCTGCCGCGGGCGCTCTTTCCCGCCATCGCCGTCGGCTTCTACGGCGGCGGCGCCGGGACGGTCGGCCTGCTCGTCGCCGCACCGGCCGTGGGGGCGCTGGCGGGGGCGCTGTTCTCCGGGTGGATCGGGCGGGTGCACCGGCACGGTGCGGCCGTTCTCGCCGCCGTGGCCGCCTGGGGGCTCGCCATCGCGGCCTTCGGGGTCGTCCGTGAGCTGTGGCTCGGGCTGGCGCTGCTGGCGGCGGCCGGCTGCGCCGACACCATCAGCATGATCTTCCGCAACACGATCATGCAGGTGGCGGCCCCCGACGACATGCGGGGCCGCCTCCAGGGCATTTTCATCGTTGTGGTCGCCGGCGGCCCCCGCCTCGGCGACTTCGAATCCGGCACCGTCGCCGCCCTCACCTCCTCCGTCACCGTCTCGGTGGTCACCGGCGGACTGGCTTGCGTGGCCGCCGTCCTCCTCCTGGCCGCCCGCCGCCCCGCCTTCCTCCGCTACGACTCCCGCCGGCCCACCCCCTGACCGGCCCCGACACCCCCCGGCCACGCCACCCGAAACCTGGCAGCGAGCACCCCTCCACGTGCTGTATTGTTTTCCACGTCGCCGGGAGACCGGAGGCAAGGTCAAGAAACCGAAGATCACCGATCAAGGTCGGAGAGTCGAGGCAACAAGACCACGGGACGTGGCGCAGCTTGGTAGCGCACTTGACTGGGGGTCAAGGGGTCGCAGGTTCAAATCCTGTCGTCCCGACAGTGATGTCGGAAGGCCGTTGATCGGGATAAATCCCAGATCAGCGGCCTTTTCTGCTGCCCGCCTCTTGATGCCGTCACCTGCCCCTGCCATGCTTCGGGCGATCTTGCCAGGGACCAGCCGGGGACCGCGGTGCCGGCCGGGCGCAGCCGGGAGGGCAATTGGGCAGAGCGTCATCGGGAAAGAAGGCGGCGCGCGAAGCCGGGAGAACCCGGGACCACACGGTGCCGCAGATGTACCTGCGGCGGTTCGCCGAGCACCGCGGCCGACGTCAGCACGAACTCACCGTGCGCAGGACCGCCAGCATCGACGCGCCGTTCCCTGCGATGACCGGCAACATCCTTGCCGAGCGCGGCTATTACTGGGGGACCACCCTGGAAGGCGCGCCCCACCACGCGGTCGAGGAACTCTTCTCGCAGCTCGAAGCCCGTGCGAAGCCTGTCTTCGACGCCATGCTGGACGCCCCTGAGGGGGCGCTGCCCCAGCGGTGGCCGCTGACGGCCGACGAGCGACTTCGCCTGGCCTGGTGGATGGCCGCGCAGGTGCTGCGGACCACCCGCCAGAGGAAGCGGCTGATGTTCGACGACGGCTCGGCAGAGGAGGTGGCGCAGGTGCCGGCGGATATCGCCGCGATTGCCGCCAACAATCCGCACCTGCGCTACATAGCCGAACACCTCGCTGCGCTGGCGCTGGTTCTCTTTGCCAGACCGTGGGGCCTGGGGTTCAGCGACATGTGTCTGCTCACCAGCGACGTGCCCCTGGTGATGCTGAACGGCCATGACGCAGGCAACCAGCTGGCAGCGGTAGAGGTCTGCGACATTCTTCTCCCGCTCGACCCCCACCGGTTTTTGTTCCTGCCCGGCCATGGAATGCAGGAGCAAGACCCGCTCAAGCGCTCGGACCACCGAATGAAGTTCCACGGCGGGTTGGGGATGGCTCTGGTGCAGATCGTCTACGACGTGGCAGACGCCTTCGTCCTCCACCATCCCCGGCATGACCCGTGGCGCCACTGGAAGCCGGACGGTCCCCGCCAGCCTGCTCCCTGGGACGGGGACGATCACCCGGCGCCCATGTACGCGATGGACTACGAGGTGCTGGCTCCCCATCTGACCGTCGAACGCCGCTGGCTGGATGAACACGCTCCGCCCGCTCCGAGGAGCGCCTCAAAAAGCTGAAGCGGGCGATGAATTCGCAGTGCCACTCGGCATGCTGTCCGGCGCAGCATGCCGAGTTCGAACCGGCGGCGTTCGTAGAATGCGGACCTTATTGGACGAGCCGCAGGTGGCGGATGGGCGCTGTGTCGGCATCCACGTGATTCGCGCTGCGTGGTTCGGCGAGGGCTGGCTGCCGTTCCGCTGACAGGTGCCTGCTGAGGGTGCGGCCAGCCTTCTCGATGGAGCTCTTGTCCGGGTGAAGGTAGCGCTGGGTCGTGGTGATGTGCCCGTGCCCGGCGATCTTCTGCAGGACGTGGATGGGGACGCCAGCGTCGGCGAACCAGGTGAGGCCGGTATGCCGGAGATCGTGCCGGCGCAGGTACTCGTAGCCGAGGCTGACGACGACTTCGTCCCAGTGGGTGGCGTCGCGCAGGATGGCGGTGGTGATGCGGCCGCCGCGCGGGCCGGCGAAGAGGCGGGCCATGGGGTCGTTGCCGACGACGTTCATGCGCCAGTTCACGAGGTCGCGGATCTCCTCGATGATGGGGACAGTGCGGCGCCGCTTGCCCTTGGTGCCCTTGTCGATGAGGCCGCCGGGAGCGGTGGTGGTCTGGCGGCACAGGTCCCAGGTCCAGTCGAAGCGGTTGATGTCCTTGACGCGGACACCGGAGACCTCGCCGATACGGGCGGCGGTGCAGGCGGCGAAGCGGACGATGTCGCCCCAGCCGCGGTAGTGGTTGTGGGAGCGCTCGACCAAGGCGTTGGCGAGTTCGTCGAGGGCGTCCCAGTCGTTGAGGGCGAGGGAGCGTGGGTCGTCGAGTTCGTCCTCGGCCTTCTTGTAGAGGCGCTGCCAGCCGCTCATGCGTGAGGGGTTGAAGTCGATGAGGCCGTCCCGGACGGCTTGCTCCATGACGCGTACGAGCGGGGCGAGACTGTTCTTGACGGAGGAGACGGTGAGTCCGTCGGCGACCCAGAAGTGGAGAGCCCGGTCAGTGATGCCGTTGGTGATGTTGACGACGGGTATGTGACCGAGGACCGGGACGACGCGGAGCTTCCAGCCGGCGCTGTAGGGGTCGAGGGTGGTGGTCTCCAGGCCGCGCATCGCCAGGTCCCAGTTCTCGTCGCCGTACTCGGCGAGGGTCATGGTGAGGGTTCTGGGGGTGATGCCGCGTCCTGCGGCCCGTTCCATGCGGGAGATCCAGGCCTCGGCTTTCTCCTCTGTGGAGACGGAGGAGGAAGCTGACTTGCGGCCGCCGCCGTTGGGGTCCGTCCAGCGCACGCGGGCGCGGTAGCGAAACTCTGGGCGGCGGCCGGGGCGGTGTTCGATGTCGGTGGTGAGCTTGACACCCATGGGGATGAGCTGGGTGTGGTCGGACATTCAGGCTTCCTTGGATGGGTCGGTGCGCTTCTGGGCGAGCCACACCTGGGTGTCGGGGATGCTGTAGAGGTAGAGCCGGGGAGCGATCTGCACGAAGGGCGGCCCCTGCGGAGGAGTGGCGGAGCGCCAGCGCCGCAGGGTCGACGGATCGACCTTCAGGAGGACCGCGAGTTCCTCGGTCGAGTACCAGCCGCTGTGCAGAAGGTCGAACTCCGGTGCAGCTTCAGTCTCGTGTGCGAGGACGGCGGGGGAGTCCGGGGTCGGAGAGGGAAGCCGGCTTGCGGCGGAAACGTGGTGTCGGACGTGCATGGTCTCCCTCTGGCGGGGTGGTGGAGCCGCTTGGGCTCGGCCGGACACGCCTACAGTCACCTGGCCACCCGACAGGGCGGAACAGGGTTTGGCGTGCTGAATGAGGCAGACCGTACGTGCGCGGTGGTCTTCAAGGCGTGTCGAGATCCTGGTGGCATGCCGCGCGCATTTGCACCTCACGTCTGGCACCATCCGCCGAGACCGCATAGGTCGCTGGTGTCTGTCCAGGTCACCGGGAAAGAGTCGCTTCTCTGGGGTAGTCGTGGTTGCGACAACGGCGCAGGTCGCAGATGGCGCTCTTGAGGGTGAATCGCTGGAAGAGCGCGCAGCGGTTGGGGCGGGACACACGACCGGTGAGCAGCCGCTACGGACTTAGCAGTCGTAAGGGAGCGTGGAACCGGCTGCGGTGGGGGCGTGGACGGACGCGGTGATGAGCAGCGTGCCGGCCAACTGGGTTGATTCAGAGCGCTCTGCCAGGTGGGGAGGCTGTCCCTACGTAGGTGACCCTGCGTCAGCTGATCCGCGCCAAGGACGCCATCTGCGGTACGCATGACTCGTGACCTGCACGAATATGGCCACGCATGTACCGCGCATGTGGCGGATGAGACGCACCGAGACGGGCGGCGCCGGAGGTGGACGGCGGGACGAAAAGGCCCGGCCCGGGACAGGGTGCGGACATGACGACGACAGACGACACTCCCGTCCTGCCCGATCCGCAGGTCCAGCCGACCATGACCGTGCCGGAGGCTGGCCGTCTCCTCGGCCTCCAGAAGGCCGCGAGCTACAACGCGGCCCGGCGCGGCGACATCCCGACGATCTCGGTCGGCCGACGCCTCCTGGTTCCTACCGCCAAGCTGCGCGCCTTGCTCGGCATCGACGCGGTCGCCCCCACAGATGTGGCGGCCTGAAGCGCCCGGCGCCAATCACTCATCTGCCGGACTGCGGCCCCGGCACACAACCCTGGTAGGAGACCACCGGCATGTCCTGGTTCGCTGTTGGAGACAGCACCGACGACCACTTCAAGACCCTCACGGCGGGAAACGCGGCCCTCGGGCTGTGGGTCCGCTGCGGCGCCTACGCCAGCGCCCATCTGACCGACGGCGTGATCCCCGGGCCGGTCGCCGCCAAGAACGGCACCGCCTCGCAGATCCGGAAGCTCGTGGCGGCCGGGCTGTGGCACGCCGCCCGACACGCCTGCCCGAAGTGCCCGCAGGTCCGCGAGGGCGATTTCGTGATGCATGACTACCTGGACGCCAACCCCAGCCGCCGGCAGGTCCAGGAACGCCGCCGGCGCGCCGCCGAGAAGAAGCGCCAGCAGCGCGGCGGCGGTCATCCGTCCGCCGATGATGACGCTTCCCCGGACAACCGGGGAGCCGATCGCGCGCCCGCTCAGGACACCGGCCCAGGTCAGGGCGCTGCGTCCCCCCGGCACCGGAATGACCCTCGCACGCGCCCGGCCCCTGCCCTCCCCTCCCGAAGGGAGGGGGTTGATGTGTGTGGGGAGCCTGTACGTCCGTGGGGGCCGGCGCGCCGGCACCCACTTCCGGACGGCTTTGAACCTGATGAGGCGGCGCTGCTGTGGGCGTCTGTCGAGGGGCACCTCGAGCGGCTCGGTGGCCGGGATGGCCTGGCGGCCACGACGGAGGCGTTCGTGGACTGGCACCGGGGCCGTGGCACGCAGGGCGCCGACTGGCAGGCGATGTGGCGCAAGTGGGTGCGGGAGCAGCGGTTGCGGCCCGGGGCGTCTGCGGATCAGGCGCCTGAGCGCCGTACACGGCCGGCGCAGCACCGGGGGGTGGCGGATGCGGCGCAGGTGTCGGTGGCCGAGCGGTTCGCGAGCATTGAGCGGCGGATCGCACTGGAGGACGGCTCGCCAGCCGCAGGACCGAGGGCGCTGACGCTCGTGGACGCACCGCCCGCTGACGGGAGGCGCCCGGCGGCGGCGGTCATGCCGGGGCAGCGTCCACTGATGGCGGCGCTGCCCGGAGGCGGCCAGGGCGCGGCGGATCCGGTGGCTGTCCTGGAGGCGATCGCCGTGCACGGCCAGGCGAACGCGGTGGCGATGTACGGCTGGCGGCAGGTGGCCGCGCTGCTGGCTGTCCCTGACCCGGCGATCGGCGGGTTGTGAGCCGTGCTGCCGCGTGGAGGGCTGTCGAGGTGCCGCAGGTGCCGGCGCCTGGTGCACTGGACGGTGACCGTCTCGGGCGCGCGCCTGGCCGTCGATCCTGAGCCTTCCGACTGGGGGAACACCGCGGTCTACCGGGATGGCGTGGGGACGATGCGCTCACGCCGGCTCACCCGGGAGCTGCCGGTGCTGCCGTATGAGCGGCTGTTCGTGCCGCACGCGGCGACCTGCCCGCCTGGCCCGGCGAGCCGGGACCTTCGGACCTGTGATCCGGTCTTGAAGCGTCGATAAGCTGCGCGGTTTGGCGTAATTGCCTGCCAGCTGGGACGCCTTGTAGCCGCGGGCTGTCGAGGCGTCAGATGGCCTTCCTGGTGGGTGTGTCGAACAGGTGCGGGGCGCATCGCTGCGAAGCGACGCGATGCCCGCCGATAGCACGAAGGGGGAATGATCGAGGTGTCGGAGAGTCCTTACGAGGTGGTGCAGGAAGCGCTGCGCCGCTGGGGGAACGTGAGGCCGACCGAGGGGGGATGGCTGGCCAGATGCCCAGCCCACGATGACCGGCAGGGCTCGCTCCTCGTGCTTGCCGCCGGCGATGACCGAGTCGAGCTGGACTGCCTGGGCGCCGGCTGCGACCCGCAGGACGTGGCGGCGGCTCTGAGGATCGGCGCGCAGTACGTGGTGGTACCGCCGCCGGCGTTCGAGGACGGTCCCGGCTGGATCTGGCCGGGCTACCTCCCGTCGGTCGGCCTGACGCTGATCGACGGCGAGGACGGCGTCAACACCCTGGCGGTGGCGCTGGATGTGGCCGCTCGCGCGTCGGCCGGGGCGGGCCTTCCGGACGGCCAGCACCCGCCCACTGCCCACGACGTGGTGGTGCTGACGGCGCCGCATACTACGGCGGACGCGCAGCGGCTGCTGGCGGCCTCCGGCGCGGACCTGGGGCGGACCGAAGTGATTGAGGTCCTGGGCGGGCGCGGTGGCCAGCGGGGGCTGCGGCTGCCGGCGGACCTGGCGCAGGTGGAGGGACTGCTGCGCGGACGGGACGTGGAACTGGTGGTGGTGGACGTGATGCTGGCGTGCCCCTACCGGGTGCCCGCAGAGAAGGCGCTGCGGGCGCTGGGCGACATGTCCAAGCATCTCGGGGTGGCCGTGCTGGCGGTGCGGGAGGCATCCAAGCGGGCCGGCTGGCTGGCCTCGCGCCGCGCGCAGGAAGCCGCAGAACTGGGGGGTGTGGCGGCGGTGCACATGGCCGTGAACGGGCCCGACCGCTCGAAGGCGCTGGTGCCGGTTGCCAGTGAGTCGTGGAAGGTCATGGGCGGCTTGCAGTTCTGTCAGGCCGTCCGTAACCGGCCGGTGGCGTGGAACTCGCGTTTCTCGCGGGGCACGGGCCGGGCCATCGAGAGCGCCGACCTGTGCCGTCGGCGTCCGGCGAGCACCGGGGCCTACAGGTTCCTGGAAGGGCTGCTGGCCCGGGGGCCTGTGCCGGCCCGGGACGTGAGTGCAGCCGCTGCGGGCGTGGGCCTGGCGCCGCGAACGGTTCAGCGGGCGCGTACGGAGCTTGGGGTCGTGGCGACCAAGACGGCGCAGGGGTGGGTGCTCTCTCTGCCGCCCCAGCACGTCGGCCGATGAACGGGCCGGGCCCTTCCCGGTGCGGGAAGGGCCCGGCTGGGCGGTCAGTGGGTCGGCTGCGGGCTGCGGGGGGCGGTCGGGCTCGGGCCCTGGGGGGCGGTCGGCAGGATCGTGGCCGGGCTGCTGGCGCTGGGTGCGGCCGGGGTCGGGGCGGTGACCACCTGGGTGGCGGTGACGGTCACGGTGACGGTCGGGGTGGGCTCGGTGACGGTCGCAGGGGCGGCCGGGGCGGTGATGGTGCGGATGGGGGTGCTCAGGGTGGCGGTGGCGAGGCCGGGGGCGTCGGCGGCCGGGGCGGGGCAGGTTGGCAGGGCCGGGGCGGTGGGAGCGGAAGGAGCGATCACGGGCTGCGCCGGGGCCGGGCTCAGGAACGCGGTGGCCGGGGCGGCCGGGGTGAGGGGAGCGGCTGGGGTGGCGGCCGGACGAGCCGCGAGGGTGGTACCGGTGGTGAAGGCGGCGGTAACGGCGAGGGCGACGGCGGCGTGGCGGGCGGTGATCCGGTTGGTCAGGGCCATGGTTGGTCTCCTTGTGTGTGGGCCGGGGATTCGCGGTCCCCGGCTGGCAGGACCAGCCTCGCAGAGAAACAGACCTAAGTCCACAAAGATGACTGAGGTTGATTCCGTGTGTGTGGGCTCGACGCGACACGCCGCCGACGGCCGTGCACTGTGGCCTGCCGATCGATCCCGACCCGTGGGGGAGCCCGTGAAGCAGCCCCTGCCGGCCCTGCCCGCACCCCGCCCCGGCAAGGCCGGCCGCCGCCTGTACGCCGACCTCGCGGCCTCGCCCCCGGCCGTCCGCCGCCGCTTCTACGACAGCCTCGCGGCCAGGGACTGGGCCCAGGTCCTCGCCGCGGCCAAGGCCGAGGCCGGCACCCCGTATGCCCTGTGGGCCGACGACCCGGTCGGGTTCGTCGAAGACGTCCTCGGCGAATCCCAGTGGAGCCGCCAGCGCGAGATCCTGGAAGCCCTGGTGGACCACCGCCGGGTCGCCGTCCCCTCGTGCTTCGGCTCCGGGAAGACCCACATCGCGGCGAGAGCCGCCGTCTGGTCCTCCGTCGTCCACCCGCCCGGCACCGCCCTCACGGTCACCACCGCCACCCGCGCCCGCCAGGTGCAGCGTCAGATGTGGCCCCACATCCGGCAGATCGTCGCCAGGGCGGGCCTGCCAGGCGAGGTGGGCGTCACCCAGTGGAAGATGCCCGACTCCCACGGCTCGGACGTCGTGGTGGCCTACGGCTTCTCGGCCCCCGACCACGACGAGTCCGCCGTCCAGGGCATCCACGCACCGCGGTTGATGTTCATCGTGGACGAGGCCGGCGGCATCGGCCGGATCATCGGCGCGGCCATGCGAGGTGTCCTCACCGGCGAGCACACCCGGGCCCTGCTGATCGGCAACCCGCCGACCGACGACGAGGGCAGCTGGTTCGAGCAGACCTGCGCCGACCCGGCCGTGCACGTGCTCCCGATCAGCGTCTACGACACCCCGCTGATGTCGGGCGAGCGGACCCGGCGCTGCCGGTCCTGCCCGCCGCAAGCGCCGGCGCACCTGCTCGCCTCCCACCTCGTGGACCCCGAGTGGGTGCAGGACACGATCCGGGACCACGGGGAGGACGCCCCGTTCGTCCAGGCCAAGGTGCACGCCCAGTTCCCGCGCGGCGGCCAGGCCCGCGCGATCCCGGCGTCCTGGATCGAGGCCGCCGCCGAGGCGCCCGAGCCTGACGGTGAGGACTTCCACGCGCTCAAGGCCCTCGGCCTGGAGGGCGAGACCTCCCTGTACCGGGTGAAGGCTGGCGCGTGGGTGCGTCTGGGCGTCGATGTCGCTGCCGGCGGCGGCGACGAGATGGTGATCGCCCGCGCGGTCGGCGACTTCGTGGAGCTGCGCCACGCCACGGCCGGCCAGGACAACGCCGACCCCGTCGCGGTCGCCGGCGTCGTGCTGCGCGAGATCCTCGCGGCCCAGGTTCTCGCGGGGGCGCTCGGAACCCGGCTCCCCGTCCGCGTCAAGGTCGATGGAGTCGGGGTCGGCTGGGGTGTGGCCGGCCTCCTGGCGGCGTGGAAGCGGGAAGGGCTGCACGACGCGGAGATCGTGTCGGTCGTCGTCAGCGAGGCGCCGAGCCGGGACGACGAGGCGGCCACGCTGCGCCCTGCGACACAGCGCGACGAGATGTGGCTGGCGACCCGGGCGCTGGTCTCGCCCGCTGCCTCGGCGCTACGCCTGCGCGTGGACCGGCGGACCCAGGCCCAGCTGTCCGCGCCCAAGCTCGGCACGAGTGCGAATGGCCGGACGGTGATCGAGTCCAAGCGATCGATGAAGGCGAGGGGGGTGAGTTCTCCGGACCGGGCCGAGGCCCTGCTGCTGGCTCTCTATGAGCCGCAGACGCGCCGCCGTAAAGTCCGACTTGTCGCGTAGGCCCGAAATCGAATCGCATACCGAGAGTTATTGGACGACTCATCTAATGCGGGCACATATAGATCCCACCTGTTAGACGGAGATCGGCCTCAAAGGTTGCGTGTCAATCTATGTGATAGACATCACATTAAAAGGAGTGGCGGGGGCGGCATTGACAGTTATTGAATCGTGAAGAGCCGTACTGCATATGCCAGACGGCGTCGGGGGATGAGGGGGATTTGGCGGTGGCGTGTCAAAAATCGGGAGCATATCGCCGCACCCCTCTATTTCTCCTTACTCGAATAACTAGGTCGAGACGGAAGTGCTTCCAACCCCACGTCGGAAGCGCTACCGACCCTGGCGAGAAAAGGATGAATCAGTGCTCACAAATCAGTTCATGCGCAACGCAGCCCGCCCCCGCAAGGCTGCCCGGAAAGGAGCTTCGAAATGACGACGACGGCCGCTGAGAAGCTCTCGCATGAATGGGTTATCGCCGCCTACGTACCCGTGGACGCACAGGGCGCTGCATATGCACGCCGACGCGGCGTCTACCGCGTTCCGGCCACCACCAAGGTCTCCTCCGCCGAGGTGATGTGCATTCACTGCCGCAAGCCCTACGACGAGGCCCTGCACACCGAGTGCCCCGGCTCCGACCCCACCCTCCACGGCGGCCCCATCGGGACCCGCAAGCGCCGCACCCCCGAGGCGCACCCCACCGTCGCCGACGCCGCGCCCGCCGCCCGCCTCGCCAGCACCTCGCGCACGCGCCGCACCGCCGCCGCCAGCCACACCGGGACGCTAAGCAGCGGGGTTGCCTAGCCTCCGTGCCGTGACCACACTCAGCAGGCCCAACCCGCGCACCAAGAACGACGTCGCGCACCCGGCAGCACGCCGGGTGCGCGACGTCGTCGCCGTAGCCCTGTTCGCCCTCGGGACCGCGGGCCTCAACGCGGCCGCCTACACCACGGACCCGCGGCTCGGTACGGCCTGCACCAGCCTGTGCGCGCTCGCAGCCGCCACCGTCCTGGGCCGCGACGACGAGCAGCAGTAGGAGGAACCCCGCCCATGTCCCACCGCTGGTTCCCCACCCTGCGCCGAACCCCGCAGTCGGCCACCAAGAGCGAGCCGAACTACGCCCTCAACTGGTCGCCCGCTGGCATCGACCGGGCCCGGCCGTGGTCCGTCGAACGAGCCGTCCAGGACGGCATGGAACGCGCCGTGTGGATCTACAAGGCCGTGGACACCATCTCCAGCCACGCCGCCGACCGGCTGCTGCGCGTCCGCCCCCGCAGCGGAACCTCCGAGGACCCGCTGCCGCCACTCGCCGCGCACCCGCTGTACGAGGCGATGAACGTCAAGGCCAACCCCCTCGAGGGCGCCTGGATCTTCAAGAAGCGCGTCAGCATGCAGCTCCTGCTCTCCAAGCGCGGCGTCTTCCTGGAGCCCACGTTCAGCAGGGGCGGCGACCTGCTGCGCATCGACCTGCTGCCCCCGGGCCGCACCCGCCCGGTGCCCGGGAAGGGCGCGGACCTGGTCTCCCACTTCGAGACCGTCACGCCGACGGGAGAGCTGCGCACCCTGGACGTCGAGCAGGTGCGGTGGATCCGCAACCCGCACCCCCTCGACCCCTACTCCGGCATCACTCCGCTGGAGGCCGCCGGCCTGTCCGCCGACCTCGACTTCTTCACCCGGCACTACAACCTCAGCTTCGTCCACAACGACGCCCGCCCCGGCGGCGTCATCGGGATCGACGGCGACATGGACGACGCCGAACTGCGGCTGCTCCGCGCCAAGTTCGCCGGAGGGCCGTCGGCCGCCGGCGCGTGGACCGTCCTGTCGGGCGGCAACGTCACCGTCACCGACACCTCGGCCACCCCGCGCGACATGGCCTACGAGACCGTCTCCCTCAACTCCAAGGTCGAGCTCCTCGCGGCCTTCGGCGTGCCCGAATCCCAGCTCGGCAACGCCAGCGGCCGCACCTACGACAACGCCCGCGCCGAGAAGCTGATGTTCTGGGAGATCACGATGCCGCCGCACCTGCGCCTGGTCGCGGCAGCCTTCCAGGAGGACGCCGGCGACGGTAACGAGGCCTACTTCGACGTCTCCGACGTGGACGTGCTCCGCGAGGCACGCGCCAAGCGGCTCGCCGAGGCCCGCGAAGAAGTCGCCGCCGGCGTCCGATCCGTCCGCTCCTACGCCGAACTCGCCGGATACGCCGACGAAGTGGACGACACCCCGGCCACCCGCGCCTTGTGGCTGACCTCCGGCCGCACCCCGGTGCCCGCCCGCGCCGCCGACGCTCAGGCCCTCGGCGCTGGCCCGACCCAGCCCGCCCAGCCGCCGGCGCCCGCCGCCAAGGCCCTCGACACCGCGACCGGCGACCTGCCGCTCGACGACAACGCGGCAGGCGACCTCCGCGACCGCCTGGACGACGCCCTCCAGGCCCTGGCCGTCCGATGGACCGAACGCACCATCGCCCGCCTCAGCGCCCCCCGCAACCGCCAGGGCACCCGCCACTGGGACGACCGCGGCGCCGCCGACCCCCGCACCGGCAGCAAGGACCTGCCCGTCGAGCAGATGATCGACACGGCGACCTGGCAACAGGAAGCCGAGCAGGCCCTCCAGCCCCTCATCGAGCAGGCCGGCACCGCCGCAGCCCAGGAGATGTACCAGCTCCTCGACGTCCCGGGCACGCCGACCGTCGCCGCCTGGGCCACGCTCGCCCCTAGCCTGACCGAGACCATCACCCGACAGGCCGACCGGCTCGGCGACGATGTCCGCGCCGACGACCGATCCGGCGCGGACATCGTCGGCCTCACCGCCACCATCCGGGCCTGGGGCCGCACCATGGCCACCTGGGCCAGCGCCACCGCCGCCCGGCTAGCCACCGTCACCATCGAGACCGCCCGCGACCAGGCCGCCGCCGCCAGCGCCCGCGCCGGCCTCGTACGGCGCTGGGTCGCCCACGACGACGCCCGCACCCGCCCCGACCACGACGCCGCCGACGGCCAGACCCAGCCCCTCGGCCAGCCCTTCACCGTCGGACAGGACCTGTTGCGCCACCCCGCCGACCCCGAGGCACCTCCGGGGCAGGCCCTGAACTGCCGATGCCGCCTGGCCTGGCGGGTCCAGCACTGACTCCCCGTCAATCCCCGCTACGGGCCCGCCCAGGGCCCGTAGCGCACGTGTGAGGATGGAGCATGACCACCGGAACCCCACCCAGTGACCGGCAGCAGCTGAACGAGGACTGGATCCGCAGCCGGCGCTGGGACATCCGCTACGCCAACGGCAACCCCGTGACCACGCTCGACGGCCTCGCTGAAGTGCTCGGCATCGATCGGCGGGAGGCGGCCCGCCGCGTCCTGACCCAGCCCTTCGGGAAGGCCGCCCCCCAAGAGCTGCTGGACGAGGCCAAGCCGGCAGCCGACCCGGCCTCCTGATCCCGCGACCTCGCCGAACTACGGACGCCGGAAAGCGGTCCTGCGACGCAGCGACGCTATCGGCGACCTCTTGGCACTGTGCACCCTCCGCCCCAGCGCTGCCGAGGGAGTGCCATGCCGCATCCAGCCGTTCCTGCCATCCACCTGCGCCTCCGCAGGAAGCAGCAGCCCTTCCGCGAGAATCTGCACCCTCGGGATGGCCAGGGGCGCTTCGCGCACACGCCAGGCACCAGCACCGACCCGCTGCTGGAGCGCATTCGGGCCGCCGCAGCCCGGCCCGCCCGCGGCCCACGCTCGCAGCCGCAGTTCGACGAGGAAGAACACGGCCTGGTCTTCCGGGACGGCGACAGCGAGCGCGTGGCCCAGGCGTACAAGGCCAACGTCGTCGTCGGCCTGACCCGGGACCTGAACAACGTCCCGGACGATGCCCTCCTCACGGACCACGACCGCATCCGCCTGACCAGCGTCCAGAACGGCTACGCCCGCGCCCATCACGACCCGGAGACCGGGCAGCTGCGCACCACCGGCCCCGGCAGCTCGGCCCCGCACCCCTCGTGGACGACGGTCAGCCCGGAGAAGGCCCGAGACATCCTGCGATTGGAGGCCGTGAACCGCATGGTTGCGACCTGGGCGATGACCTCCAACGACGAGGACCCCGCCGCCCTCGCGCTGCAGGCCACCGCCCGCGACCACTTCGGCCTGCAGCCTGCCGCCGACTGGCCGAGCGTCGACCACCTCGCGCAGGCCACCGCCGACCACCAGGCCGCCCACCGGCTCGCGCTCGAAGCGTTCCTCACCGCCATGTGGGACGGCACCCAGACCCACCTCGCCGAAGCCAACCTCGGCTCCCTCACGGTCTTCCGAGGCATGAGCACCCCCGACGGCCGGCCGCCCGCAGGATGGGCCGCCGACGGCAGCACCCTCAGCGACCCGGCCCTGCGCCCCCTCTCGGCCTTCTCCCTCGACCCCGACGTCGCCCATCAGTTCGCCACCGAGGAGGGACCCGGCATCGTCATGAGCGCCATCGTGCCCGCCGGACGCATCATCGCGACCCCGGCCACTGGGATCGGCTGCCTGGACGAGAGCGAGGTCGTCGTCCTGGCCGGCCCCGGCACCTGGCACTGGCAGCCAGCCGACTGACGCTCACTCAGGCGCTGCTCGGCGCGACGCTGAGCCCCCTCCGCTGCCAGCCTGCCGCGACCCACACCACCCGGCAGAAAGCAGCACGGTGTACGCCGAGCCCACCACCGTCACCCTGCGCCTGCAGGCCAAGACTCGCCCGTGGGACGAGCACCATCACCGCCGAGACAACCGCGGGCGCTTCGCCGAACACGCCGGCACCGCACCGGCAGCCCTTCCCGGCACCCGATCCGACAGCCGACACATCCCCGACGCGGAGCTGCTCGGCAGCCGTCACCGCCCGGCCGGGAAGGTCAAGGCCGCCATGTGCGGCTCGCTTGCCCAGCGCATGAGCGCCATCGCGGACGAGCAGCTGCTTTCCGACCGGCAGCGCGACCGCCTCGCCCGGGTACGGGCCGGGCAACTCGCCGCCTACCAGCCGGAGAACGGCGCCAACGGGTACGCCGAGTACGTCGAGCAGGCAGACCTGGACAGCGGGACCCGCCGAGAGCCGTGGGGCTACACACGGATGACCGGCGACGAGTACTGGGACTTCGCCCGCGCCGAGGCCGTCTCCCACCTGGTGGCCGGCTGGGCCTCCACCGCCAACGACCACGACCCCCACGCCCTCGCGCTCCAGGAGACAGCCCGCCGCCGCTTCCACCTCGCGGACACGATGCCCTGGGACCACGGCCATGAGGAACTGGAAGCCGAGACCCAAGCAGTTCTCGCCGAAGACGGCCAGGTCCTGAACGCCTTCGTCACCGCCATGTGGGAGACCACGCAGGAGCACTTCGCCGCCCTGGGAGTCGGCCACGTCACCGTGCACCGCGGCTTCACCGGCGACTACGACGACACCCGCACCAGGGAGATCGACGGGTCCGGCACCGTCACCGACCTCCCGCTCCGGCCGCTCTCCTCGTTCTCCACCGAGGACCACATGGCAGAGGAGTTCGCCACGCAAGGCGGCGAGGTGTCCGGCTACGTCATGAGCGGCGACGTGCCGGTCACCCGCATCCTGGCCGTCCCAGGGACAGGGATCGGCTGCCTGGAAGAGACCGAGATCGTCGTCCTGGCCGGCCCCGGAGAGTGGCACGTCTACGAGGTGCACCCCGACGAGACGGACGACTACTTCGACTGAGGCCAGGCGCGACCCAAGACCCCACCGGCGCCTACGGTGGCCGGCACCAACCTTGGAGGAGCGACACGGTGGGAGCACGCACAGCCAGCGGCACGCTGGACCACAAGCAGGCGACCCTCGGCGTCCTGGAGACCGACGACGAGCAGGGCGCGTTCACCACGCTCGTGTCCGTCACCGGTCTCCTGGACCACGACGGAGACGTCATCGAGCCCGGCGCCTACACCCGCACCCTGGCCGAGCTCACCCCCAAGGGCGTGTGGTCGCACGACTGGAACGTGTGGACGGCCCGCACCGAGCACATCGAGGAACTGCTGCCCGGCGACGCACGGCTGCCGGTCGCCCTCCCGGACGGGCAGCCCTGGCCCGCCGGGGCGGGCGCGCTGCTCGTCAAGGGCCGCTGCAACCTCGCCACGCAGGCCGGGCAGGACATGTACGCCAACCTGCAGTTCTTCAGCGGCCAGGTGCAGTGGTCGATCGGCTACAAGGTCCGCACCGCCAAGCGCAGCAAGGGCGCCCGGCACATCACCGACCTCGACCTGTACGAGTACAGCCCGGTCCTGTTCGGCGCGAACCCGTACACTTCGACCCTCGACCTCAAGCGCCACCCGGACGCCAAGGCCCGCGGACTGCTGCGTGAGGCCGAGGTCGAACTCGCCCCGCTCGCCGGGACACTCGAAGAGCGCATCGACGCGATCACCGCCGTTGTGCAGCAGCGGCTTCTGCCGGCCAACACCGACGAGTTCGGCGGCGGATCTCTTCAGATCATCGGCACCTACCCGGACCGGGTGATCGCCTCCTTGTGGAAGTACACCGAGGACGGCTTCGGCGCCACCACCTGGGAGGTGCCGTACACCCTGGACGGTGAAGGACAGCCGACCGCCGGCCCGCCAAGCCCGGTGCGCCTGGTCCTGGACGTTGAGGGCGGCGGCGCGGATGCCGCCCTCGCCCCGCTGGTGCCCGACCTGGACCGGGTCACATCCCAGCTCAAGACCCTCACCACGGTGGAGAGCAAGGAAGGCCGGGCCCTGTCGGGCGAGAACGCCGGCCGTCTGGCCACCGCGGTTCAGCAGCTGGTCGCCGTCCTCGACTCCGCCGGCATCTCCTGGCAGCAGACGGACGACCCGCCGTCGCAGAGCAAGCAGGCGGCCACGACCCTGCACCTGGGCGAGATCAGCGCGGCCCTGGCCCTGTTCGCCGATGCCCACGAGAGCGCCAACGCGACCAAGTGACGACGCGACCTTAGCCACGGCCCCGGCCTAGCTTCCCGGCACCAAGTACTCAAACCGGGAGGACACCGTGCGAATGAGGCATTGGAGCGAGCCGGAGGCGAGCCGATGAAGCTCGTCTCCCGCTCCGAGTGGGGCGCGGCGCGGCCCACCGGCTCCTACATTCCTGTCAGCACCACCAAGGGCGTCAAGATCCACTACGAGGGGTCCGCCGTCCCGGGCGCCCTCGCCAGCGACCACGACCGCTGCGCCGGCCACGTTCGCGCCATCCAGTCCTCGCACATGGCGAACCGGGACGAGGGCTGGATCGACATCGCGTACTCCTTCGTCGTGTGCCCGCACGGCTACGTGTACGAGGGACGCGGCCTCCACCGGAAGAACGGCGCGAACGGCAACGGGCCCCTGAACGCCGGCCACTACGCGGTGTGCGCCATGGTCGGCACCTCCGGCATCACCTCGCCGACCGACGAGATGCTGAACGGCCTGGTCGACGCCATCGAGTACTGCCGCAGCGATGGCGGCGCCGGCAGGGAGGTCCGGGGCCACCGGGACGGCTACGCGACCGACTGCCCCGGCGACGACCTGTACGCGTGGATCCAGCGCGGCGCGCCCAGGCCCAGCGGCTCGGGAACGGCGCCGGCGCCGGTGACGCCGTCCGGCCCGTCGGCCGCTCCGCCCTTCCCCGGCCGCATCCTGCGGCTCGCCGAACCGATGATGCATGGCTCCGACGTGCGAACCGCACAGGCCCGGCTGATCGAACGCATCTGGAACGTCGGACCCGACGGCGCGGACGGCTGGTACGGGGAGCACACCCGATCCACCGTCGTCGCCTTCCAGCAGGACTCCACGGCCAACGGTTGGCCACTGGACGACGACGGCGAGATCGGACCGCTCACCTGGGCGGCCCTGTGGGACCGGCCCGTCACCCGCTGAAACGCCGCAGCGCCCCCACCAGAACGGTGGGGGCGCTGCGGGCTTGAGAAGACGGGGGCGACGCGGCTACCAGGCGTGCCGCCTGCCGCTCGCGAGGACCCCGCGCGTCCGGTTGATCGGCGGATCCCAGCTCCGACCGGTCGTGGCGCCGGAGATCGTGGCGACGGACACCCCAAGACGCTCGGCGAGGTCCGCGCTCGGGAAGTTCCCCCGAGCCAGCACCCGCCCCCGGTACGCCTCCCGGGTCAACTCTCCCAGCGAGCTGGTCGCCCACGTGGCCAGGACCCGGTAGCCCTCACGCACCCAGAACTGCTCCTCGACCTGCCGCACCGCGTCCGGCAGATCCGAGTCTGCGGCGTCCGACCAGACGGCTGGAGCGATCAGGTGGCCGGCGGCGTGCTCCTCGGCGGTCCGAACGTCCGCATGGATCTGCACCTGCGGCGTGAGGAGCCGGAAGGCCAGGGTCGTGAACCAGCCCTCTTCCGTTCGAGCCAGGCAGCCCCAGGCCCCACGCACCTGCGCCCTCGGCCACAGCGACCACGCTGCGAGCTGGTGCATCCAGGTCTCCGCTTGCCCTGCCTCTGTGCACGGCCCGTACAACGCCGTCTTTCCACCAGGCCCGGCAACGCGCAGCACCCAGCCCGCAGCCGAGGAGAGCACCTGGTATCGGGCCCCGGCCGCAGCCAGTTCGATGCCGGGCTGATCGGTCGGCACCGCCGCAGCCAGCTCAAGGTCTCCCGGAACCTGCGGTAGGTCGGGACGGGGGAAGGGATACACGTCGGGACTCCGATCGTCGGTACCGGTATCGGCCGAGCCCTTGCCGGCCGGTCCAACGCTCTGCGGGACCGCTCTCCACAGTCACCAACCTCACCCACCCTGGGCACACCCAACTTCGGTGACCGTCACAAGAGTTATGGCGCGAGAGCGGGGCGGAAGCCGATGCCCGCCAACAGGTAGCGGCTCGACGCGACACTAAGGACGGGCCGCTCCTACGGTGTGCCGATCGCCGTGGCGCACCGGTGCTGACCGGGCGCACGACGTGACACCCCTTCGCCCCGCACTGGCGGGACGGTCCGGCCCAACCCCCAAGGAGCGTCACCTCGTGACCGCCGACAAGAACCGGCTCAAGGAACTCAACGCCGCGCTGCGCGCTAAGGCCACCGAGCTCGACACCATCAGCAACGCCTTCACGATCGAGGACGGCGGAGTCACCGTCTCCACCGAGAAGGCCGCCGCCTTCCGCAAGACCCTCGGCGAGGCCCAGGCGATCAAGCAGCTGATCACCGACCTCGAGGGCGCCGCCAGCATCGAGACCTTCCTCAACGAGCCGGCCAGCCAGCCCTACGCCCCCCAGGACGCCGCACTCGCCGCCCGCCTCGGCGCCGGCCAGGCCAAGAGCCTCGGCCAGCGGTTCGTCGACTCCGACGAGTTCAAGGCGCTCAGTGGGGCCGGCTTCCGCGGCTCGTTCGACGAGATGGTGACCGTCGACGGCCACGCCCTCGACCAGCTCAGCAAGGACATCTTCAGCCGGTCCGCCGGCACCGCCTCCGTCCTCGGCCTCGGCACCCCGGAGCGACTGGAGATCGTCCCCCGCGCCGTCCGGCCGGGGCGCATCCGCGACCTGTTCCCCTCCCAGACCACCACCGCGAACCTGCTGTACGGCGTGCGGGTCACCGGCTTCACCAACGCGGCCGGTATCGTCCCCGAGCGCGCCATGGAGGTGCCGCCCGGCGGCGGCGCGGCGGTGGAGGTGTTCGCGCGGGCCGGCCAGTCCAACCTGACCTTCAAGACGGTCACCTACCCGGTCGCCGAGATCGCGCACACCATGCCGATTCACAAGAACACGCTCGCCGACGAACCGCGGCTGCGCGACCTGATCGACAGCGAGATGGTCGACGGCGTGAAGATGGCCGAGGACAACGAGGTCCTCTACGGCCCGGGCGGCGACGAGCGGATCACCGGCATCGTCAACACCCAGGGCGTCCAGACCTACGCCCAGGTGGACCCGGACAAGCAGTCGGCCGCCATCCGGCGCGCCGCGACCCGGGCGTTCCTCGCCTACTTCCCGCCCACCGGCATCGTCCTCCACCCCTTCGACTTCGAGGACCTGGAGCTGGAGACCGACAACCAGGGCGCCTACCGCGTCGCGGTCAACGTCGCGGTCGGCGCGCAGAAGGTCGTCTGGCGGCTCGCCGTCGTGGACTCCATGGCGATCACCGAGGGCAAGTTCCTCATCGGCAGCTTCGGGCTCGGCGCCCGCCTCTACGACCGCGAGCAGGTCTCCGTCCAGATCTCCACCGAGAACCGCGACAACTTCGAGCGCGGCGTGGTGACCGTGCGCGGCTCCGAGCGCGTCGGTCTCGAGGTGCCCCGCCCCGAGTCCTTCGTCTACGGCACCTTCAAGGCGACCCCCTGATGGCCACCCGCAAGCCGCCCGTGAAGGCGGCCGCCAGCACGCCCAAGCCGCAGGACACCTCCGAGGCCAGCAGCGCCCCGCCGCCGGCCAGCCCGCCCGGCATGGAGCTGTCGGCCGCCGCCCCACTCGAACCGCCGACAACGTCCCACGCACCGGAGCCCGCGCCCAGTCCCGAGCCGCCGACGCAGCCAGGGACCACCGCCCATCAGCCCCTGGCCGTCGACCACACGGAACTCGTGGGCGAGGACGGCAACGAGCTGCCGCACGACCTCGCCGAGCTGTTCGACCTGACCCACCCCGAGTGGACGGTCGTCTACCCGCGCCTGCGGATCTACCAGCGCCGCACCTACACCGGAAGCCGACGAACCGTCACCCAGCTCCTCTACACCCCCGCGCAGCCGATCCCGCGAGGAGAGTTGGACCGGTTCGGCCTCCTCTTCGGCCGGGAGTGACTGCTCGATCTCAAGCAGCTCGCAGCCCGCCCCACAACGGGGCGGGCTCGCTTTCACTGTCCCGGGCCGGCTGAACCGGCTCGGCTCCTTCGTTAGAACTCGGCGGACTGGGCCGCCCTGCGCGTGGAGGCCGAGCCATCGCATTGCCAGGTGTAGGGTTCATGGCACGCTGGTGCGGACTCCGTAGGCTCGGAACGCATCGTTAAGTTCGGATCACCTTGGAGGGACAGGTGCCAGCGGTCAAGCGGATCACCTCCCGCAACGCCCGGTTCCAGCAGTGGCAGTCCCTGCTCACGAACCGGAACAAGCGCACCCGGGCAGGTGAGTTCCTGGTGCAGGGCGTGCGCCCGATCTCGCTGGCGGTTGAGCACGGATGGCCCATTCACGCCCTGATCTACGACGGACAACGGAAGCTGTCGCAGTGGGCAGAGGGACTGCTTCGCACGGTGAAGACCGAGCGGATCGAGATGGCATCCGAGATGCTCGCGGACCTGGGCGAGAAGAACGAGAGCGCGCCCGAGGTCGTCGCCGTGGTTGGGATGCCGGCTGACGACCTCAACCGGATCAACGTCGAGGACGACTTCCTGGGCGTGCTCTTCGATCGGCCTACAAGCCCCGGGAACATCGGCAGCATCATCAGGTCTGCGGATGCCTTCGGTGCGCACGGACTGATCGTGTCAGGTCACGCTGCTGACGTGTACGACTCCAAGTCCGTGCGTGCGAGCACTGGCTCGTTGTTCGCGCTCCCGGCAGTGAGGGTGCCGTCTCCCAGCGAGGTGACCGACTGGGTTGAGATGCAGCGCTCTCAGGGCCGTCCGATGGTGCTGGTCGGTACGGACGAGAAGGGGGATTGCGATGTCTTCGACTTCGACTTCACCCAGCCCACGCTGTTGCTGATCGGGAACGAGACCTCTGGCCTCAGTAGCACGTGGCATGACATGTGTGACTACATGGTCAGCATTCCGATGTCTGGGGCGGCGAGTTCACTGAACGCTGCGAACGCGGCGACTGCGGTTCTCTACGAGGCTTCCCGGCAGCGGATCGCGGCCGGGAAGCGCTCAGCTTGATCCACGCTCAGATCCAGGCGGTGCCCACCGCTGCCCTGGCGTAGACCGTCAGGTACTTCTCGGCGATTACGTCATGTCCCCAGTGCTCCCGGGCTGTCCTACGCAAGTCCGGTGCCGCAGGGAGACTAGCCAGCAGGCGGGTGGCTTCTCTCGGCCTGGGGATGTGCCCTGCGGGGATCACCGCCCCGACGTGGGGGACGATCTCGGGCAGGCACCCGTTGTCGCTCGCGATGACCGGGGTGCCGCTGGCGGCGGCCTCGGAGACTACGGTCGCGCCTGGTTCGATCCACTCGCCGCCGAATGGGCCGTTCCACGGTTGGGACAGGACGAGCAGTGCGCGTGCGTCCGCGAGCAGATCGGTGCGATCGGTGCCGCCGATCTCTCCGATGTAGTCGGCGGTGCCCGCGAAGTCCGCCAGGATCTGGTCTAGGTAGCTTCGTTCCCAGGCCGGGCCGGCGATCTTGAGAGACAGTCCGGCGGCCCGGGCGAAGGCGGCGGCCTCGCGGGCTCCCTTGTGGACGGAGACGCGGCCGAGGAATAGCAGGAAGTCCTGCTTCACCTCGCGGTACGTGCAGCGACTAGGGTTGACGGGAAGTCGGATGATCGGTGCTGCGATGGACCCGGCGGCCTGTCGCTGGGCCCGGGAGAGGTAGACGCCGTTCGCCCGGTAGGTGGGAATACCGTTGAGATGGTGTGTCCTCACCGTCGGCCACAGGCCATCGGCAGGTAGCAGCGTCCCGTTGGTGTGGTCGTGCACCACGTCCGGGGCGAAGTCTTGAAGGGCTTCCAGGGCCGTGTCCGGTGTCGTGGCGGCTGAGACGCTGAGCCCCGGCCTCGCTACGCTGCCGGGGGCGCCGAGCAGAAGAACCTGGCAGCCAGCCGCGAGCAGGCCGTCGATCAGGGCGGCGACCACCCACTGGATTCCGCCGTAGCCCTGAGGTGGCACGGTGATCCACTGCTCGGGGTCCTGACCGTACCGGTAGGGCGGGTTCAGCATTGCGATCCTCATGCCGGGCTCCCAGTAGCCTGGCGGAGGAGTTGGCCGGTCTCGCCGACCAGGACGGCGGCGGTGTAGAGGAGGGCGAGCGCGGTCGCTCGAGGACCGCTGCCGCCGGAGCGGTTGCGGCTCCACTCCTTGCGCAGGCCTCGCCGTGTGGTGTTGCGGCGGACTTCGCTGCGGCCCTGCCAGTAGGCGCGGCGCAGAAGGTAGCCGAGTCTGAGCCGCGTGACGGGGATCAGGTGGCGGACCTCGGCATCGTCGAGGACGGTGCCGCTGGCTCCGAGGCCGAGGAGCTGGCGCACGAGCGTGGTGTCCTCGGCGGAGCTGAGGCAAGCACCGATCCGGCCGAGGCGCTCGTTGAAGCCGACACTGAGCAGGCGGGCGTGGTCGCGGTCGAGGGCGAAGCAACCGCCCCAGATGCTGGCAGGTAGCCCGGGGTGATGGGAGCCGAGGTAGTGAAGCTGCCCGTCGGTCAGATACCAGGGGGTTGGGTGGCCTTGGAAGTCGGCGGTGATCCGGGTACCGGCGACGTGCACGCCGTTGCCCAAGGCGGCGCGGATGCGGTCGACGGTAGCCAGGGTGGGGACTATGTCGTCGTCGACGAACAGGATGTGCTGGGTGGCGGCTTCCTTCAGGGCGAGGTTGCGGCTGTAGGACAGGCCGATAGTGCGTCCGTTGAACAGCGCGGTGATCTGCTGGTCGGTGGCGGCTTGGACGAGCCGTCGGGTGGTGTCCGCGCGTACGGCGGTGTCGACGATGACGAGGAGATGGTCCTCCGGGCCGAGAAGGGCGCGGAGGCGATCGATGGCGGCGTGCAGGAGCGCGGGCCGGTTGCTGCACATCGCCACGGTCAGGGGCACGGTCACCGGATCGCCTCCTTCGCGTTCGAGTGCCGGGGTTGTGTGGTGAGCGCGGTAGCCAGGTCGGCGAGGTCGCGGCCGTGCAGGCTGTGGTCGGCGGCGGGGTGCTGACGGATTGCGTGGCGTTCGACGCGCACGACTTCGTAGGCAGCGGCCAGAGCGGGGTCGATGCTGGACGGGACGGACCAACCGGTGGGCAGGGCGACCAGGGCGGCATGGGCCCCGACAAGTTGGGCGGGTGCGGCGTCGTGGTCGGGGCGATCGCCGATCACCAGGGTGGTCACGGCCTTCCAGCCGAGCTGGCCGAGTGCCCACTGCAGCAGCGCGGGGTTGGGCTTGGCGATGCCGACGAGGGCATCGAGGGCGACCAAGGCGAGGTGGTCGACGGCTCCGATGTCGCGCAATGCGTTCTCGCACTCGGGTGGCTGGTTGGCGACGACGCACACCGGTCGGTCCGCGGCGATCGCAGACAGAGCGTCAAGAGCGCCGGGGATCACCTGCACGTGATCGGTCCAGGTGTGGCGGACGTGCCTCCAGCTCTCCGTGCCGGCCGGACTGTAGAGGCCGGGGCTGGTGGCGGCACGGGTGCGCTGCAGATAGAAGCGACGCATCTCGGCGGTGAACTGCTCGATCGTCAGCGTGGGGTCGGTGTCACCGGCGCGCTCCAGGACGCCTTGGAGCCAGATGAGTTCGAAGGGCTCGTCGTAGTAGAGGATGCCACCGACGTCGATGGCGACGGTGCCGATCGCGGGGAGGGTGCGGTTCACTGCTGGTCCGTCCTGGCGGTGGCGGTGGTGTACCACTCGGGCTGGCTGTCGGCGTCGACTTCGAGGGCGAGGGTGCTGCGGGGCTGGACGGGGCCGTGCTGCTTCGCCCAGGTGGCGGTGGTGGCGAGGCCCTCGGCCAGCGGGGTGTCCTTCCAGTCGCCCAGCAGCAGGCGGGCGAGCTCGCTGCTGGTGTAGGCGGCGCGGACTTCCTCGCGCGTCTCCAAGTGGCGGATCGGGTGATCGGGCACGCCCATCGCCTCGCGCACTGCTTGGGCCATCTCCAGTACGGTGAGCGGCTGTTGGCTGCCGACGTTGATCACGCGGTTCCAGTGGCGGGGGGTGTCGGCGGCGTCGAGGAAACAGTCGGCGATGTCGTGGACGTAGGTGAAGGCGCGGCGCTGGCTGCCGTCGCCGTAGACGGTGATCGGCTCGCCGCGCATGATCTGGTTGAGGAAGATCGCGACCGCGTTGCGCAGGGGGTCGGCCATGTTCTGGCGTTCGCCGTAGACGTTGTGCATCCGCAGTGCGGTGAACGGCAGCCCTTGCAGGTGGGCGGTGATGGCGAGTTCCCGTTCGATGGTGAGCTTGGCGTTGCCGTAGCTGTCGGCGGGCTGGGGCTGGTCGTCCTCGTGCATCGGGACGCGGCCGGTACCGTAGACGGCGACCGAGGAGGCGTAGGAGAAGTACCGGACCTTGGTGGTGAGGGCGGCATTGATGAGGTTGATGCTGCCGAGCACGTTGACGGCATAGTTGTGGTGCTTGACCGCGTGGCTGATGCCTTCGGCGGCGAACGCGGCCAGGTGGAAGATGCTGTCGAAGCGGTGGCTGGCAAGCAGGTCGGTCACGGTGGCCCGGTCGGCGATGTCGCCGACGACGAGGGCCGCGCCGTCGGGGACGTTCTCGTGCTTGCCTCCGTCGAGGTTGTCGAGGATCACGACGTCGTCGCCGCGGGCGAGGAGGCGGTCGGCGACGTGGGATCCGATGAAGCCGGCGCCGCCGGTTACAAGGTGGAGGGGCATGGGCGTGATCTCCGTTCTCGTTCGGTGGTTCAGGCGTTGAGGAGGTCGTGGACGAGCCGGAGGTCGGCGTCGGCCATGGCAGTGATGGCGGGGAGCCGGTCCGCCAGGTGCTCGCGCAGGGCGTCGGCGTCGAGGCGGGCGAGCGTTTCGGCGGCGGCCTGGTCCTTGGTGAAGGCCGCGACGTCGTGGTGGACGGTGCCGGCCGGGACGGCGGGGCCGTAGGTGTCGGCGAGGACGCCGTGGAACTTCGGGGAGTGGCCGATGGCGACGGCCGGGGTTCCACTCGACAGGGCGCCGATGGAGGCGTGGAGCCGCTCGGAGATGACGAGGTCGGCCCCGCCGAGGATCGCCTTGTAGTCCGCGGCCCCGGTGCCGTCCTGGTCGAGGACGTGTACGGGGACGGCCGGGAGGCGGGCGGCGATCTGTCGGGCGAGAATGCGGTCGTCGTTGTGGTCGCGGGAGTCGTGGCAGTGCGGTACGAGCACGAGCGCGTGCTGGCGGATGCGCCAGAGGGCGTCGGCGAGGCGGGCCAGCGCGTCGACGTGCTCGGCGTCGCTGATCGCGCTGTAACGGGTGACGCCGCGGCTCGGCGCCAAGCACACGTACGGTTGCCTGTCCGGCAGGCCGGCGGCGGTGAGTACCTGTCGGGCCCGACCATGGTCGGCGGGGTGGAGAAGGAACGCCGGGTCGGCGGAGAGCGCCACCTTTTCCTCGGGCAAGGCCAGCTGCTCGGTGAGGTAGTGCAGGCTGGAAGTCTCGCGCACGGTCAGCAGGTCGAGGCGGGCGGCGACTTCGCTGAACGCCTGCGCTTCGGCGGGATCGGTGAACGGGCCGACGGACTGGCCGAGCATCGCGGTCGCGACGCCGTGCTTCTGGGCTGCGGCGAGCGCCAGAAGGTAGCGAGTGGAGACGCCGTAGTCGGCGGTGTGGAGGTCGCCGCCCGTGGCGAGTACCAGGTCCGCGTCGTGGATGAGGCGCTGGGCGCGTTCGGCGAGGTGGTGCTCGGTTTCGACCGGCCGCATGGTGGCCCAGGAGCGGGAGACGACGAACGGGTCCGCGACGCAGACGGCCCCTGTGCCGGCGAGGGCGACGGCGTCCAGGTCGGGGGTCTGGGTCAGGACGGTGACCGTGGTGCCGGGCTCGGTGGTCAGGGCGGTGGCGAGGGAACGGACGAGGGCTTCGACGCCCCGGCTCTCGCAGCTGGTGACACCGGTGATCAGGACGGTGGGCATGGGTGGGCCTCCTGGCTCAGTGAGTGACGGCGAGGAGTTGGGCCAGGACGCGCCGGTAGTTGTAGCGCTGGTGCAGGCGGTCCTGGATCCGGCTCAGCTGTGCGCGGTTGGTGATGGCGTCGCGCAGCAGGCGGGCGAGGTCCTCGGCAGGGTCGTCGCCGAGGATGAAGGGGGTGATCTCGTCGCCGTAGAGGTCGGTGGTGTAGGCGAGTTCGGGGGGAAGGGCGGGCATGGTGCCCGCCGCGACGGTCTCGAACATGCGTGGGGTGAGCAGGCGCTGATGGGCGAGCAGCGGGCGGGCCAGCACCGGGGTGACGGCGGCTTTGGCCATCTGTGCGAGCACCTTGCCGAACGGGACGGGACCGGTGACGCTCACGCCGCGGTCGGTGAGCCAGCCGGGCCGGTTGCTGGTGGCGGTGAGGTGGTCCGGGTGAGGGGTGCCGGTCCACCAGCGTCCGGCGACCCGCAGGCGGGTCAGTGGCGGTCGGGCGGAGCGGGCGGCCTCGACAAGGGCGGCAAGGGCGTCCCAGCGCCACCAGTTCGCGCCGACGTATTGCAGCTCGTACGGCAGCTGGCTGGGGTGCGGTGCTTGCTCGGGGCGGCGTACGGGCCTGGGCATGCCGAAGTAGGGGAAGAACCGTGCTCCGTCGGGCAGTTCGCCGAGGCGGGGCTGGAGGACGTGGTCGCTGAGCCCGCGGTAGAGCTCCTGCCACTGCTGGTGTCCGTAGGGGCCGGCGGAGTCGTCGGCGCCGAGGGTGGTGGGCCCGCCCCAGTGCGCGTCGGGGTCCAGAACGATTCGGCGCTCGCGGGGGAACCGCTCGCACAGCTCGATCTTCCGGTCGTCGAGGAACTGGCGGCCTTCGAAGACGAGAACGAGGTGGGTGCCCCAGGCGAGGTCGTCGACGACCGGCAGCAGGGTGGGGATCTGGTCGTCGAGGCGGCAGAGCGGCCCGGCGAGGGCGACCTCGCAGTCAAGGACGGGCGCTACCTTGACGTACTCCGCGATCACGTGACTGGAGCCCGCCTGCCAGTGGAAGTCCCCGGCGATCAGCAGCCTCGTCACGAAGCGCTCCCGGTGAGCTCAGCTGGGCGTACGGCCCGTAGCTGGTGGTGGGCGCGGCGGCGCTGGGCGATCGTCGGCGCCAGTCGCAGCAACCACCAGGCGGCAGCGGCGGTCTCGACCCAGCCGCGCAGGACGGTGGTGGCGCCACCGACGGACCGGCCGCGCAGGTCCTCGCGCAGCCACTGCCAGGCCAGACTGAGGGCGTCGGGAGCAGGCCAGGTGATGTCGGTGGCGAGGAAGTAGTACCGGTTGCGGCGCATCTGGATCCGCCGGTACGGGCTGTCCCCAGTGCCTCCGCCGCCGAAGTGCTGAATGCCGAGGTTGAGGTTGAGCGCGACCCTCCAGCCCGCCCAGCGGGCGCGCCGGCACAGGTCGGTCTCCTCGTAGTACGTGTGGAACACCCGGTCGAACAGGCCGAGGCTGCGAAGGACATCGGCCCGAACGAAGAACGCGGCGCCCTGGACGTAGGCGTGTTCGAGGGTGCCGGGAGCGCGGCCTTCCTGGAGGCTTGCTGGGGAGGGCCGGGTGGGCCGGTCCCCGGCGAAGCCGTCGGCCTCACCCCAGCGCAGGGCGGTGCTCGACCAGTCGTTGTACTTGCCGAGGGTTACCGTGTCGCCCTCGGTGTACTGGTACTGCATGGGCCCGCAGATGCCGTACTCCGGCCACGCCTCCATGAAGGCGGCCAGCGAGCTGACCAGGTCGTCTGGAGTTCGGGTGTCGGGGTTGACGAGGAACACGTAGTCGGCGCCGTCGTCCAGGGCGGCCCGCATGCCGACGTTGTTGGCCTGGGCGAAGCCGAGGTTGGCGTCGTTCTGGATGACGCGGACGGCGGGGAAGGAGTCGCGAACCAGAGCGGTGCTGCCGTCGGTGGAGGCGTTGTCGACGTACCAGACCGTGAGGTCCAGGCCCGGCGTGCGGCTGGCGAGCAGGGAGGCGAGGCAAGCGGGGATCCAGCGGGACTCGTTCGTGCCGACCGTGATCGCGGCGACCTTCGGGCGGCGGCCGGTGTCGGCGGTGGTCATTCTGCCTCCATGCCAGCGAGGACGAACTCGATGACGAGACTGCGGCGCGGCCGGGCGGAGGGGTTGGGCCGAGAGGCGTGGACAATCCGCACGTCGTGGATGGCCACGTCGCCGGCCTTCGCCGACACCGCCTGGACCGAGTCGTCGGCCCGCACGTGCTCGGCGTCGGCGCCATCGGGCAGGAGGTGCGAGCCGGGTACGAATTCAAGGCAGCCGTTGTCGCCGTCCGAGTCGTCCAGGAACAGACTCAGGTTGATCGCGGTGCCCGGGGCGACGTTGGTGCGGTCGCGGTGCCAGGGCACGGCGGCGGCCACCCAGGGCATCTTGACGATCATCGCGATCACGCGAGCGCGCGCCGGACGACCGAGCAGGTCCTCGGCGAGACGATGCAACGGTCCGGCGGCGAACAGGCCTGCGGCGAGCCGCGCTTCCGGTTGCTGTTCGAGGTTGTGGATGCGGTAGAGCACCGGGGTGCTGGAGCCCTCGCGGGTGAAGTGCCAGAAGTCCTCGCTGCGGTGCCCGCCACCGAACAAGGCGACGAGGGCTGCGGCCTCTTCACGCAGTCGGGTCAGCAGCGGTTCGGTGACGACGTCCGGCACGACCGCGAAGCCGTAGGCACGCAGCAGCTCCAGAGTCTCGGCGGCCGGGGCGTTCACCGCGCGGCCTTCGCAGTGAGCTGCTCGGTGAACCAGGCGATGGTGGCGGCCAGGCCATCGCTCACCGCGGTCCGGGGTACCCAGCCGAACTCGCGACGGGCCAGCGAGGTGTCGGGGCGACGGCGAGCGGGGTCGTCGGTCGGCAGGTCGACGAACTCGATCCCGCCGGTGGAGCCGGTGAGGTCGAGGACCAGCCGGGCGATCTCCAGGACGGTCCGCTCGTCCTCGGTGCCCAGGTTCACCGGACCGGCGTGGTCGCTGGCCGCCACAGCCAGGAGCCCGGCCACGGTGTCGTCCACGTAGCACAGGGAGCGGCTCTGGCTGCCGTCGCCGGCGACCTGGAGCTGCTGTCCGCGCAGGGCCCGGGTGATGAAGGCCGGCACCGCGCGGCCGTCGTCGGCGCGCATGTGGGGCCCGAAGGTGTTGAAGATCCGCACGATGGCGGTGTCGGTCCCGTACTCGCGGCGGTAGGCGGCGGTGGCGGCCTCGGCGAAGCGCTTGGCCTCGTCGTAGACACTGCGCGGGCCGATCGGGTTGACGTTGCCCCAGTACGACTCGGTCTGCGGGTGCTGGTGCGGGTCGCCGTATACCTCGGAGGTCGAGGCGAGCACGAAGCGCGCGGCCCGGTCCCTCGCGAGCTCCAGTGCGCTCAGGGTGCCGACGGAGCCGACCGACAGGGTCGGGATGGGGTGGCGCAGGTAGTCGGCCGGCGAGGCGGGCGAGGCCAGGTGGAGGACGAGGTCGACCTCTCCGTCGACCGCCAGCTTGTCGTTGACGTCCTGCTCCAGCAGCTCGAAGCGGTCTGATCCGAGCAGGTGGGCGATGTTGTCCCGGCTGCCGGTCAGGAAGTTGTCCACGCAGACGACGGCGGTTCCGGCCTGGATGAGGGCATCGCACAGGTGCGAGCCGATGAACCCAGCCCCACCCGTGACAACGGCCCTGCGGTACCTGGGGATTCTGGTCATGACGCGTGCTCCTCCGGTGTCGGGGCGCGCCGAACACGCGTCGCTGGCCAGCAATGGCCAGGGACGGGCTTGGCGTGCCGGTTCCTCGGGTAGACCACCGGGATCCCGCGCAGCCGGCTGGTCTCCGCGTACGACAGGGAGCACGCGGACACAAAGTCGGGGGCAGGCGCTGGGCTTGGCGCTGTTGGTGGTCTGTACGAGTGGTCAGTCTTGGCGACGTCGTCTCGCGGCACGGCCAGGGTCGCCATCGGGCCCTCCGAAGGGGTCCCCTGCTCCGCATGCCTTCAGGGATGCCTATCCGCAATCCGGGCGGCCAGCCATCCCCGGGCGCGGCCGCTGAGTGCGATGGTGGCCGAGTGCGACGGGACGGCGTCACCACGAACCGGGACGGTTGCAGGACGTCCTGGGACGTTCTCGGAGTACAGCGAGGTATATCGCGGATCGGAGCCCCTGCGCCCAGCGCAGAACCTGGCTTACTCACAGGCATATTGATGTCGTATCGATGGCTCGGGCGGTCAGCGGCGTGGGAGCACCGAATGTCTGCTCGTGCGCAATCACGGCATGGAGTAGCACGGACGGGAGTCACTGCGGGTCCGACGGGTCACGGGCTCCCCTGTTCAATGCCGTCCGGGAACAGGCACCGCGGGCTCAGAAGCGTGGCCTTCTTGCCGACGCCTGTCCCGAGGGGCCGGTCCGCAACGAGGAGCGCATCAGCCGGGGCTTACTGACCTCGGCGTTTCAAGGTGATGGCGGTGGGAGGTCGAGGGAGAGTCCGGTTCCGGTGAGGAAGCCGTCGAGGAGGTCGGGGCGGTACTGCAGTCGTTTGAGGCGGTTGCGGACGACGGCTTCGAGCCGGTCGAGGGCGACGCTGGCGAGGTTCGCCAGACTGCGTTTGACGTGGGCCCACAGGTACTCGACCGCGTTCAGTTCGGGTGCGTATGAGGGCAGCACGAACACCGTCAGCCAGTCCCGCGCGTCGATCAGGTCGCGCATCGTATGGGAGACGTGGGTGTTCAGCCGGTCCCACACGAGCACGATGGGCGCTCTGACCAGCCGGTGTATCCCGTCTATCAGCCCGATGTAGTCGTGTTCGGACAGGCTGCGGCGCTCACCCTCGCGTCCGGTGTGGCGTCGCAGCCGGTGGCACAGGCGGGTTCGTGAGCCCGGGCGCATCGCTATCAGTCCGGCGACGGAGATCCTTCCCGAGCGGCTGCCGCTCACCTTCACGATCGGGGTGATGCCGCGGCGTCCCCAGGTGCGTCCTCTGGGCGGTCTGCGGGTGAAACCGGCTTCGTCCTCGAAGCAGAGCCATCCGTCGCAGGCCGCCCGGGCGCTTTTACCTCCGCCCAGGTCGCCTCCCTCCACGCTGCCACGACCCGCTCGTCGCGTTCCGCGGCCCGGCGCGCGGGGATCTGCGGGGTGAAGCCGAGCCGGTGCATCAGCCGGGTGGCCCCCGAGACGCTGTAGGACACGTGGAACTTCCGCCCGATCAGCGTCGCCACCCGCGCGCCGGTCCACACCTGGTCCTCGTCCCAACCGTGAGCGGCCGGCCCCTGCTCGAGGTACCCGGCCAGCTTCTCCCGGCACCGCGCCGACAGCTTGCACCGCTGCCCACCCGGTCCCCGTGAGGCCAGCGCCCCGACCCCGTCCTCCCGCCAGGCCTGATGCCACTGGTAGGCCGATTTCGCGGTCACCCGCAGCCTGTGGGCAACCTCCCTCGGCGGGACACCTTCGTCGAACAACGCGGCGGCCTCCAACCGCACCGCCTCGCGGCGCTGACGTGCCTTCGCCGTCAGCCCGCCCCCATCCGCATAGCGCATACCAACGGCATAGCGCGCAAAAGACCGTCAGTCAGCTACACAAACAGGCCAATCACCTTGAAGCGCCGAGGTCAGTATCGGATGCGCTAGCGATCACGGCGGTGAGTACCTCGCCGTGCTGGGCTGGCAGCGTGCTGTCGTCCGCCATTCACGAGACTGCCGGGCTGCGAGGGGGCATCATCGCTACATGAGTCTTACCTGGGCAAGGGCCGTGGCGGAGGAGGAACTCGCCTCAACGCTGCCGAGACGATGGGTCCACTCGTGCGGGGTGGCGCACCGCGCGGGTGACCTTGCGACGTTGCTGGGGGACGATGCCGACCTGCTGTCTGCGGCGGCGGTTCTCCATGACGTGGGATACGCCCCTCGGCTCGCGAGGACAGGCTTTCACCCGCTGGATGGTGCCCGTTTCCTTCGTGATGAGCACGGCGGGGACAGTCGCCTGGTTCGCCTGGTGGCCAACCACTCGTTCGCCCTGCTGGAGGCGGAGGAGCGCGGGCTGCGGGCCGTGCTGGAGACAGAGTTCCCGCTGCTGGAGGACCAGCAACTGGTGGATGCGCTGGTGTGGTGCGACATGACGACCACGCCTGACGGGGAGCCGACGTCTGCTGGTGAGAGGGTGGCGGAGATCGTCAGTCGTTACGGTGCGGAGAGCGTAGTCGGACGATTCATTCGTCGGGCCGCGCCGGAGATCTTTGCTGCGGTGGAGCGGGTGGAGGCGGCACTGGCGGCTCAGCCGAGGTAGGGATAGGTGCCAGCGAGGTAGTCGCCGATCTGCTGGCGCATGCTGGGGTGGATGTCGTACTCGTTGAGATCGGCTGGCTGGACGAAGCGGACGCCGTCGGCCTCGTCGTTGATCGTCGGCTGACCGCCGACGGGGCGGCCGATGTAGGCGTTTTCGTACTGCTGGCGGATCTCGCCGTCGGTGTAGGCGACGATGTGGTTCGGGTTGGTGTAGACGCCGAGGAAGCCGGTGATCTCGGCGATGATGCCGGTCTCCTCCAGGCACTCGCGCACGGCGCACTGAGCTGCGGTCTCGCCGATGTCCTGGGCTCCACCAGGCAGAGCCCACTGACCAGTGTCGCGGCGACGCTGGAGCAGGATGGCGCCGGAGTCGTCGACGACGAGGAGGTTGCTGGCGGGGATGAGGGTGTTGGCCTTGGGGGCGTTCGGGTCGTTGTAGTACTCAGTCCTGCCCATGTGTGGCGGTCCCCTCTTCGTCTGGCGTCCAGGGCCGTGCGCCGGCCCAGACGGTTTCGTAGCTCTGAGCGTAGTTGTCGAACCAGCCCGTGGCATCCACTCGCTTGAGGTGGAGAAGGGGGTTGGCGCTGGCCGGCTGACCAAAGACGTGCGGGTTTACCAGTAGATCGTTGTCGTAGCGGAAGAGGGAGTTGTAGAGCGTGGTGTCGTGGAGCCGGATCTCGCAGTCTCCCTTCGGCAGCAGTGGGCGGTAGTACGTGAGGGAGGCCCGGATCTTCGCTGCAAGGGTGTCGCCAATGCCTTCCTCACGCCCTCGGATGGCGGCAGCCCGGCCGCTCGGGTCGCCGAAGCACAGGCGGACTTGGACGCCGTCGGCCGCGCGTTCGGCGAGCATCCTGGCGACGTGTGGGTTGGACTGGGCGAAGAAGGTGCCGGAGAAGACGAGGATATCGATCTGCTTCTGCGCCTCCTGTAGCAGGGTCAGCCACGTGTCCCTGGGGACGCTGGCACGGTTCTGGTAGGTGCCTACCAGCTCGGTGCCTAATCCGTTGCCAGGCCGACCGGTTCGAGTCGGAGTATCCGGCCAGAGGAACGTCTCCTCGACACGCAGGAATTGCGCGGCGCGGAAGCGGTGGCGCGGATGGGGCACACGCCCGCCGAGCCAGCGGGCGACGGTCTTAGGGTCGACGTCGCAGGCTTCGGCGAGTGACTCGGGTTCGATACCCCGCTGCGCGAGTACGGAGTGAAGTCGCTCGTTCACGGATGCCATACAAGCCGAGCCGACGGTGCGCGTGCAAGGACGTTGGCGAACGTCGCAGCGGCGCTGACTGGGCGACAGGATGCTTACGCTGGCGGTATGCAGCTCATCGTCCTCTGGGACATTGACCACACGCTCATCGACAACGCCGGGGTGAGTAAGGAGATCTATGCCGCGGCATTCACGGCGCTGGCAGGAGCGTCGCCTGCCGTGCCCGCATCAACAGAGGGCCGTACGGACCGCATGATCATGCAGGACATGTTTCGTCGGCACCACCTGCCCGAGCCGTCCTGGGCGGCCATCAATGAGGCGCTTTCGGCGGCGGGTGAGGAACGGTTCGGTGTCCTGCGCCGGCGAGGTACAGCGCTTCCAGGCGCTCGTGAAGCCCTCAAGGCCGCTTCATCGCAGGAGGGATGGGTGTCCTCCGTACTGACCGGCAATATCGCGGCCAACGCCCGCGTGAAGTTGTCGGCCTTCGGCCTCGACATGCTGGTGGACCTGCCGGTCGGGGCTTACGGGGCTGATGCCGTCGAGCGTTCTGATCTGGTGGCCGTTGCCCGTGCTCGTGTCCAGCGTGACCGCGGCCTACCTGCGGACACCCCTGTGGTGCTGGTTGGTGACACGCCGCGTGATGTCGAGGCGGCCCTCGCCACCAGCTCGGGGATCATCGCGGTCGCCACTGGGATCCACAGCCAGGCCGAGCTGGAGGCTGCTGGCGCGACCGTCGTCCTGGCGGACCTCTCCGACACAGAGGACGTCCTTTGCCTGCTGGGGAGATTTGCAGGACGCTGAGAACGTCCCAGGACGTCCCGGAACCGTCACCGTTCGCGGTGACGCCGTCCCGTCGCCCTCGGCCACCATCAAGGTCTCCAATCAGGTGCCTAGCCGAGGAGGCTGATGTGATCGGGAACGTAACCGGAATCCGCGTGATCCGCATGCTGTACCTACAGCTGCTGTACCGCTGCAACATGGACTGTCTGCACTGCTTCCACGGCGAGCGACTCAAGCACGCTGACGCATTCAGCCCTGAGGAGGCGATCAACCTCCTCACGCTCATGCGCGGGCAGTACGGCACCAAGGGCGTCACCTTTCTCGGTGGCGAGCCCTTCGTGTACAAGGACCTCACCCAGGTGGTCCGGTACGCCAAGCAGGAACTGGGCCTCCAGGTCGAGACCTGCTCCAACGGCTACCGCATCGAGCGCCGCCTCACAGAAATCGCCCCGTACCTGGACGTCCTGCGGGTCTCCCTGGAAGGCATCGGTGCCACCAACGACGGCATTCGCAAGTTCGGCAGCTACCAGGGCGCCCTCAGCGCCCTGCAGCACGCGAGGGAACTGGGCGTACCGACCGGGGCGACCATGACGGTGACGTCCCGAAACATCGCGGAGGTGCTGCCGCTGGCACGCACCTTGCAGGAATTCGGCGCACGGCAGCTCAAGCTTCACCACCTGCGGCTGGTCGGCAACGCCGCCGAGCACCCGGAACTGCTCGTCACCGACCGGACGCTGTACGCCCGGCTGCGTGAGCAGATCCGAGACGCCACCGACCTGACCATCGAGGTCATCCTCGACGAGGATCTGTCACTCGACGGTGCCTCGGAGGTCGGGCCTCCCATCGATGGCCTCCAGGAGATCCCGCGGATCGAGGCCGACCCCCGAGGGGCGCTCACGATGTCCTGCAACGCCGTCGGAAGGGACTCCCACGCCTTCTGGTACGACAAGGCCGCCGACCGGATCGTCCACCGGCCGAGCGTGTTCGACGAGATCGCCCTGTCCGTGCCGGCCGTGATGTACGCCAGTGTCTGACCGTCCGCTGTTCGAAAGTCTCGAAGGACTGCGTGGCACCGGCAAGTCGACCATCGCACCGATGCTCGCCGCAGCCCGTAAGGCTGTGCTGGTCCCCACTGTGCCTCCGCTTTTCCTGCCGCTGCGGCGAGAGATGGACCGGCAGGGCAGCGTCGAGGCCCGAATGTGCTTCTACCTCTCCGGACTGTTCACCGCGGTCGACGAGATTCAGCGCCACCTGTCCGCCGGTGTCCCCGTCGTCGTGGAAAGCTATTTCGCCCGGTGCCTCTCCAACCACCGCGCCTTCGGCGCCCGCCTCGGCATCGAACTGCCACCGGACCTGCCGAAGCCCGCCGCCTACCACCTGATCTGCGCCGAGAAGGAACGTCGGCGGCGACTGGCCCAGCGAGACAAGCCGCTCAGCCGCTGGGACGTACTCGGTGAGGAGGTATCCGACGAGATCACCAACGCGTACGAGCAGTTCCCAATGCGGCACGTCAACACCACAGGCCTCGGGCCCGAACAGGTTGTCGACACCATCCTCGCTCTGAACTCACAAGGCTGAGAAAGAGAGTCGCCTCAGCCGCGCCCGGATCGTGCTGCTGGCACCCCGCCGCTAAGACCGGCCATTCACCAAACCGGCCAAGGCCGGCTGACCTCGGGCTCGCTTTCCGCGCCGCCTACTCCTAGCCGACCGCACTACCAGCCCCGCTCATCCCTAAACGGAGGCAGGACCCATGAAGCACGAGTACGAGGCCAAGTTCCTCGCTATCGACGTCGCCAGTCTCCAGGCAAAGCTGGCCGCCCTCGGCGCCGTCCAGGCCTTCCCTCGGACGCTCCTCACCCGCAAGATCTTCGAGAACGACGAGCTCGACGCCAACCAGTGGATCCGCCTGCGGGACGAGGGCACCCGCTCGACCCTCACCCTCAAGCAGGTTACCGACGCAACCACGATCAACGGCACCACTGAGATCGAGACCGAGGTCAGCGACATCCACGCCATGGCCGAGATCCTCCGCCATGTTGGCCTGCGCGAGGTCCGCTACCAGGAGAACTATCGCGAGGAGTGGCGCCTCGGCGAGCTCGTCTTCGACTTCGACGCCTGGCCCGATCTCCCGACCTTCCTCGAGATCGAAGGTCCGGACGAGAGGTCGGTCCGCAAGGCCGCGGCCCTACTTGACCTCGACTACGCCGCAGCCCGGTTCGGCAGCGTCGACGAGATCTACAAGAGCGAATCTGGCCGCGACATCCTCGCCGAGCCCACACTCCTCTTCGCCGACGGGCACACGGCGCAGCCCGAGGGGTAGTAGCCGCAGCCATGTGAAGCGGGCCGCGAGCACCGTCCGCATCACACCTCTGCCGTTCAGTGCGACGTTCGTCTGCCTGTCGACAGCAGGCACCAGGCCTCACCGCTGGTCGCACCCACCCTCGCAATTCAGGACGCTCACTCCCGCACCCAGACTTCCGAGTGTCACGACTTCGGCTCGATGCCGAACGTTCGGACACACGACACCGGTCCAGGGCCAGGAACCAGCCAAGACTTGGAGCTGTCGTATGAGTGCCAACACCAACGAGGCGCTCGTCTACCACCCCGCCGGGCATGACGCCTCGCTGCGGAGCGCGGTAGAGGATCTGCAGGCCGGCCGTTGGTTGTCGACTCGGGAACTCATGGCAACAACGGGTCGCCAGTGGGGTCTTCGGTCCTCGCGGACGCAGGTCTTGGGCCTGGTCGGAACCCGATCGGATGCTCTAGGGCACTGGGCGAGAGAGGAGCCGACCAACCCCGACCTCGTCCTACTTCAGGTGCGGGTGGCGGTCGAACGCGCACTGACCGCCAGCGTGGCCCGGGACCGCGAAGCCGGCCGGCTGGAGTACGGAGCCAGGGAGGAGAGCCTCCGCGCAACCACGGAGTTCCCGGACGACCCGGTGCCCTGGCTGTGCCTGCTGGCTCTGGCCTCGCTCGACCCCAAGCAGCGACACCAGGAGCACCGGTACCCGACGTCCGAGTGGATGCTCCCCCCGGGGCCCTGGCGACTCTTCGACGAAGCCGTCCGGCGGGACGGGCTCAACCGCGAGGCACACCACCGAATGCTGCGGTACTGGCAAGTGGTGTACTCGCCAGCGGCGACGGACTTCGTGCTCTCGGTGATGCCTCGCGTGCCGCCCGGGTCGCCGCTCGCGGCGCTCCCGCTGTACCTGTCGGTCGAGCAGTACCGCCGTACGCCGCGGAAGGACGCTGTCCGCAGGCAGTGGCTCCACGAGGTGCACTTCACCCGGGCGGCCATGGCGTACGAGAGCTGGTGCGCGGCACCGACACGGGAGCCCTGGCCAGTTGTCGACCTGAGCTATCTGGCGCACGCTCTCTGGGCCAGTGCCCAGATGGGGCGCGCCGTCGAGGTGTTCGAGGCTCTCGGTCCGCTCGCCTCCCCGCAGCCCTGGATCTACGTTGCCGACTCCCCTGATCGCGCTGGTGACTTCATGGAGACCGCCCGGACGCAGGCGTACGCCGGCCGGGCCACTGCCATGGCCTGGTGAGCCCGCCCAGAGCACGCCCTCCCCTTCTACCTGTCTGTCCCGCTTACCGTGGAGGCCCGTTCGATGTCCCGCTCCCATGCCGCCCGCTCGGGCGACGACGCTCAGCTACGCAAGCTCGGCTACGAGCCCAAACTGACCAGGAGAATGGGAGAGTTCGGGAACTTTGCTATCTCCTTCTCCGTGATCAGCGTCCTCTCCGGGTGCATGACGCTGTTCGCTTTCGGTCTCAACACTGGTGGCCCGACGGTGATGCTGTGGGGCTGGGTTGGGGTCGGCCTCATGGTGCTCCTGGTCGGCATGGCGCTGGCTGAGGTCACCTCGGCCTACCCGACGTCGGGCGCGCTGTACTTCATGGCCCACCGGCTGGGCGGTCCGCGGTGGGGCTGGTTCACCGGCTGGCTGAACCTTCTGGGCCTGGTCGGCGGAATCGCCGGGATCGACTACGGCGCCGCCTCGTTCGTGGGGGCGTTCCTCAACCTCCAGTGGGGCTACATCCCGACGTCGACCTCCCTGTTCGTGATCTTCCTGGTGATCCTGCTGTTGCACGCCGCGCTGAACCTGCGGGGTGTGCGGATGGTGTCGTGGGTGCAGATCCAATGAGGGTGTTGTCGATCAGGCGGTGAGCATGAGTTGGTCGCGGTAGCGGGCCTGGTGGTTGCGGAGGAACTCCTGCTGTTCGTGCCAGGCCCAGTAGGTGTCGAAGTCGCCGTTGGCGCGGACGGCTCGCAGCTTGAGGACGGCTTCGGCGCCGGACAGGCCCCAGCGGGCGCCGGTGATGTCCAGGCGGTCCTTCACCAGGTGGCGGCAGGCTCCCTCGATGATCCCGGTGGCGATCGGCCAGCCGCGTTCCAGGGCGGTGTCGTAGCGCAGGTGTTCGGCCTTGCCGGTCAGGTAGTTCACCGCCTCGTCGATGCCCTTGCGCTTGGCGCCGCGCAGGTGTGCGGCGTGGGCGGCCTGCTGGAGCGCGGCGGCGGTGGACTGTACGCCGCCGGCCAGCAGGGTGCGGGCGTGGCGGGCGACCCATGTCTCGGCGGCGGTGTCGCCGCTCTCGTGCAGGCACCAGGCGGCTCGCCACAGGTATTCGAGTACGTGGATCAGGTCGATGACGATATGGATGTCCACGCCCCGCCGCTGTGCTTCGGTCTTGATGAGGTCGATCTGATGGCGGGCCCCGTCGACCAGGACGATCCAGGGGCGGTGGTGCCCGGGGTCGCGGTGCTCGGCCTGGTCGAAGGCGGCGGCCACGACCTGGGCGGCGGTGTCGTTCACCGAGCCGCACAACCACTTCGACCTGGCCTGCGGCCCCGGGCTGCGCTCGGAGGCCGCGGTGTGGACCGTGTCGGGGTCGGCGATGACGTCGTCCACCGTGCGCGGCGCTGGCTCGGCGTCGTAGACGGCTCCCAGGGTGGCCATGCGCTTGCGGCCGTGTTTCTCCCCGGACGCCAGCCGGGTCTTCATCGCGTTGCCGCCCTTGGCCGCCGCGGCCCTGGCCGTGGGCTCACGCAGGGCTCCCGGCCTTATCACCACGCCCTTGCCGTCGAAGGACAGGATCAGCGGCGTGGCGTCGGTGCAGGGCGCCGGCACCAGGGCGTCGTAGAAGGTGTCGATGTCCGCCGCGGCGTCGACGGCGAGTTCCTGGACCTGCCGGTGCCCGATCCCGGCAGCGGTCATGGCGTTGATCCGTTCGCAGGCGTCGGCGAAGCTGCCGCGGGAGGACTCGATCGCGGTGAGTTTGGCCAGCCCGTGCGAGTGCATGCCCTCGGGCAGGTTCAGCACCGCATCCGCTGGGTGAAGGTCCGCCACCCCTGCGCCCCGGTAGGCAATCCGGGTCACCGTGACCTTGCCGAACACCGTGGCCAGGGTTCGGCGGCGGCCCCGCTCGATCCGGGTCCGCTCGGCGCCGGCGGCGTCCACGACGTCCTCCCGGCGTACCTCGTCCCTGGCCCGCAGCGTCAGGTGGTCCTGGAACAGCTGCCGGGTGACCTCGCGCATCCGCGTTCCCAGCAGGTCCTCCAGCTGTGCGTGCGTCAAGGCGGCGGCCTCCGGGGCGGCCAGCTCCGCGGTCACTGCGGCGAACAGACCCGCCGAAGCGGCGAACGCGTCCTCGCACGCAGCCAGCGCATCGCCCGTCGGCTCCACCCCGTTCACCATCCCAGCTCCCGGCCGTCGACCCTGAACAGCCCCGGCGACGGCTCGGCCAGGATCCCCCGCTCCGCCAGCCGCTTCAGCTTCGAACGCATCGTCTCGACATGCCGCGGCTCGGTCCCCACCCCCAGATGCCGGCACACCTCCTTGCAGCGCATCGCGCTACCCGACGTCGCGAACAGCCCGATGATCGCCCGGTACTCCGGCGACATCACCGTCACATCCAGCTCCGCCTCGGCCTTCACCAGCGCCACGGCAACGCCGCCGGCAGCCCCGCCCGCCCCGTCCGGGCCCAACGCCGGCGAAGACGGCGCGGCCAGCACCTCCTCCACCGTCTCCCGAGTGATCTGCAGCCGCGACAGCTGCTCCTCGGCCCGCGCCAACTCCTGCGACAGAACAGCGATCTGCTCGCGCAGCCGCTCGACCTGCCCCAGCACCTCGGCCCGCCTGGTCTCCAACGCCTCGATCAACGACGGCACCGCCATCACCTTCGCTCACTACCCGCACCCTCGGCAGGCTCCACCCCGGCGACAGTAGAAGCCGACACCAGCGGCCACCCCACGAACCCCTACGAATCACCCCAACGAGGCACCCTCATTGGATCTGCACCCGGGTCGTGTGATGGCCCGGACGCGACTGAAGCAAGCACGGACAGCCCCTTCGAGCGCCCCGTGGGTATCGACTGGCAATAGCGGGGACGCGCTATCCGGTTGGGTGGCCGACGGCACAGTGGACACTGTGCTGCTCGGGGTGGTCGACGGCCAGGGCCGGCTCAAGGGCAAGGAGTTCGATGCGGACTTCCTGCTTCCCCGGCTGGGTGGCGGTTCCCTGACGCCGGAGGTGTGCGGCTACCTGTTCGACACGGATCTGGGGATGTCCGCCACCGCGTGGGGCGGCGGGTTCGGCGACGTACTCCTGCTACCCGACCGGGCGCGGGCGACGCTGCTGCCGTGGTTGCCGGCCACGGCGCTGCTGCCTGCCGAGCCGATCGCCCCTGATGGTGTGCCCCTGCCCACCGGCCCGGTTGCGATCCTGCAGGAGCAGCTCGACCAGCTCGCCGGGCTCGGGTATCGGCTGAAGGTCGGGATCGAGACCGAGTTCGTCGTCTTCGAGGGGACCGCCGCGCAGGCTGCCGACGGCGGCTTCCGCCAGTTGGTGCCGGTGACGCGGGACAACCGTGACTACTCCCTCGACCAGCCGTCGCGGCTGACTGCCTACACGCGGCATCTGCGCCGCGTACTGCGCGAGGCCGGGATGCCGGTGGAGGCGGTGAAGACCGAGAGCGCGCCGGGGCAGGTGGAGGTCACGTTTCCATATGGAGATGCGGTCGGGGCGTGCTTCCAGCACGTGCTGTTCAAGCACGCTGTCCGGACGGTGGCGGACCAGCACCGAATGGCGGCCACGTTCATGGCAGCCCCCGACTCCGGCGTTGGCTCCGGCATGCACCTGCACGTATCGCTGTGGCGCGACGAGCAGCCGGTGATGTGCGCGGCGCGTTCGGAGACCGAGCTGTCGGCCGAAGGACTTCACGCGGTGGCGGGCTTGCTGGAGCTGCTGCCCGAGGCGGGGCCGATGTGGGCGCCGTACGTCAACTCCTACAAGCGGCTTCGGCCGCTGAGCTTCGCGCCGACGCGCAGCGTGTGGGGGCGCGACAACCGGACGTGCGCGGTGCGGTCCGTCGGACACGGCCGGGGACTGCACCTGGAGGTGCGGGTGCCAGGCGCGGACACGAACCCGTATCTGGCGTTGGCCGTGCTGGCGGCCGGGATCCGGCACGGCCTGGCCCGGGGGCTGAAGGCACCGGAGGCGTGCGAGGGCGACGGCTACGAGGTGTGGGACGCGCCCGTCCTGCCCGCCAGCCTGATCGACGCTGTCCGGGCGATGGAGGTCAGCCACCTCGCGCTGGAGCTGCTGGGACCGGACGTCGCCGCGTATGTGACCCAGATGGGTCGGCGCGAGGTGCAGGCGCTCGCGGATGTGGTCACCGACGCGGAACTGGCCTGGGGTTTCGCCCAGGCGTGACGAGCTGCCGGTGACCCATACGGGGCCTGGCGGAGTGCGGGCGGCCGACCACCAAAGGTCGAAGAGTGACGTCGTCACGGACGGCCGGGCCAGCGTGCCCGGCCGTTCCGGAAGGACACAAGCTGCATGACTGCCTAGCGTCAGCCTCCGAACTGGTGACCGGAACGAGGAGGGCCATGACTGAGCTGATCGTGACGGCCGAGGATGTCGCGCGGCGCCTCGGCTACGCGGCACCTCTCGCTGCTGACGTACGTGAGCGCATTGAGACCGCCATCGAGGACGCCCAAGACGCCCTCGTGGCCCACCTTGGCCGGCCGCTGGTTCCCGCCGAGTACACCGAGACCGGCGTCCAAGCCGGCCCCGAGGGCTGGATCCTGCACCACACCCCCGTCGTCACCGTGCTCTCCGCGACTGCGGACCCTGACTCGCGGTCCGGACCGTTCGGCGTGCCCACGTACACCGTCAAGTACGTGGCCGGCATCGACGCCCGATCCGACCCCGAGACCGCCCCGCTGCGCCTGTGGCTGCGCGCCACCGCCTGCCACCACCCCGTCCTGGCCGATGCGCCGATCCGGCAGCGTCGAGTCTCCTCCGCGTCCGTCGAAGGCCAGTCGGTCACCTACGACACCACCACCGAGCCGCCCATGCTCCTCACACCACCGGACCTCGCCACCACCGACCGGTGGCGGCTGCGCGGCCGCCGCGTCTACCAGGCCCCCGTGCGGCCGACCCCGCCAGGGCTCACTGTCCCGGGCACCCCGCGCACGTGGAGCATGTGATGGCCGTCCACCTCGCTGACCGGCAGCTCGGTGCCCGTACCCGGGGCCTGCCGGTGCTCGACGCCTACGGGGACGAGACGGCCGGCCCCCTCGGCAACCTACGGGGGCCGTGGCCCGGACGCGCTCAGCCTCAGCCCGACGGCACCTGGCACCTGGCGCTGGACCCGCGCGTCGGCACGCTGCTCGTCGGCGATCTGGTGGTGGAACCCGCGTCCGGGACCGAGTGGACCGTCCTGGTCGCCGACGAGCTGAAGAACACGGCCGACCCCGGACTCAACTACGTGCGCGTCACCGGCCGGCCACGGACCGCGGGCGGCACCCGAGCGGAGGGACACCCCTGATGGCGCGACTGGAACTGCCCCCGGACATCGAAGCCCGCCTCGCGCCGCTGGCAGCCCGGCATGTTGAACGGTTTGCCGAGGAAGTGGCGGCGGAGGCGCGGCGTCTGGCTCCCGCCGCGAAGACGTGGCACACCCGCGAGGACGGCCAGGCACGGCCCAGTCACCATGCCGCCGACGGCCAGACGGTGCCCGCCCCGGTGCCGTTCCACGTCGGCGAAGGGTTGCTGGACCGGCCCCGGGACCCGAACGGCCCGGTGGGAGAGACGGCAGGGTGCCGGTGCACCGTCACCGAGGACCCGGAAGCCGTCGCGGCGACCATCACGGCCGGCAAGGCCGCCATTCTCGGCTCGCGCGCCGAAGCGGACATCTCGTGCCACTACCCGCGGGCCGCTGAAGCTGAGTTCGCCGCCGGCGCGGGCACGCACTTCATGAGCGGCGCCGCCTCCCAGGTCGCCGCCCGGCACCGCTGAGGCCGCAGGGGGAGGACAGAGCGCGGCTCTGCACGCCCCGGCGGGACGGTAGCCGCGCCGGCTTGGTTTCCTTCGCCCGGTCACCCCATCCCCGTACGAAGGAGCCGTCAATGGCTGACACCGATCGCATCCGGATCGTCCTCGCCCACCACCTCACCCGGGAAGACGAGCAACTGGCCCCGGGCGACGAGATCGACGTGCCGCGCCACGAGGCCCGGCAGCTGATCTCCGCCGGGTACGTGGCTGGCGTCGATCCGTCGGATCCGCAGGCTGTGGCGAAGGCGCTCGCGCCGGAGCCGGCCCGCAAGCAGCTCGCGCCGAAGCCGCCGGCGGACAAGGCTGAGGGCAAGGCGAGTGCGTGATCTCGCGTCTCTCGACGCCGAACTGCTCGCGGTGGACTGGCTGTCCAACCACCATGAGCTGACAGCAGTGCTCGGCGGCGCAGGCAGGGTCGGGGCGCGCAACGCCCCGCCCTACCCGCGTATTCGCATCACCCAGATCCCGGGCGGCTCCGCTCCAGGATGGCGCTGGCTCGGTACGTTCAACCTCCAGGTCGAGGCTCTGGGGGACCTGGACCGTACGACGGCCCGGCCCGCGCTGCGCCTGGCGTTCACGACCGCGGTGAAGGCCCTGCACCAGCTGACTGCGCGCCCGGCCCTCCCCGGGCAGCCCGTGGTCACGTTCGTGCAGGCCCTGTCGACCGGGGGGTGGCTGCCCGAACCGACAGGCCAGGGCCGGTACGTCGGGGTCGTGGCGCTGACCGCCCACCCGGCTGCCAGCTGACTGCGGGCATTTCCGCGAGTTCTGCGACAGCCCTACGCGCGCGGGGGCGCCATGGCGGGCCGGAGCCTCGCCCGGGGACGGCGCGACGCTATGGCGGGGCGCGGCCTACGGTCCGCGCAGTCCTACCGGTCCGCCCCAAGGAGAGATCGACCGTGCCTACGGAGAGCATGTTCGTCGCCCAGATGGCGCGGCTGTACCTGGCGGTGCCGGGTACGGCCGCGCCCGCCGATCCGATCGTGGCCCTGCCAGCTGCTTGGAAGGACGTGGGCCTGTTTAAGCCCGGGTCGCTGGAGTGGAACACCGACCCGAAGTTCGAGGAGATCAAGTCTCACCAGCTCCGGTACACCGCGCGCACCATCCAGACCGAGGACGCGGCCACGGTGAAGGTCGAGCTTCAGGAGTGGAACGCCGCGAACATCACCGCTGTGTACGGCGGCGGGGCGGTCACGAGCGTGACCCAGAACGGCAAGACGTTCTACCGGTACGCGCCGCCGGCCGTCGGAGGCCGCACCCAGTTCGCTGCCGTTGTTGAGCTGATCGACGGCTCCAAGCACTACCGGCGGATCATCCCCCTGTGCGAGCAGGTCGCCTCGGTCAACCAGAAGTTCCCCAACGACGCAGAGTCCACGCTGCCGCTGGAACTCAAGGTCGTCGGCGGCGCGGTGGGCGACCCGTGGTACGACCTCACCGACGATCCCGGGTTCGCCCCGGCGGCCTGACCAGCCATCCTGCCAACGAAGTTGGCGTTTCGTTCCGCTGTGCCCGTAGCCGGCCCGGCCGCCCCCGCGAAGCCCCGGCTCTCACCCCGCCGGGGCTTCGCTATGCCCATCGCCGGCGGCCAGGCCAGAGGTTGGCCGGACCGACAGACCAGTGGAGGTAGATGGAACTGCCGGAACGGCGGTCGGGCCGGAAGGCCCAATAGGGTTCTCCGGCCCGCCCGTCCGGCCCCTCCTCCCGCGCACGTTGCCGAGCACGACGAGGCCCAGCCGGGATCCGCTGCTACTTGGTGTACCAGCTGAATTCGAGGATGGCGTCGTTGTAGTCGGCGTCGTCGCCGTTCTCGGCGACGACGACCATCAGGTTGTAATTGCCGATGTCGTACGGGCCGCCGGAGTTCAGGCGGCTCGGCTTGAAGACGCCGTCGGCGTCGGCGTACTCGAAGACGGCGTCGAGCAGGAAGTTCCGGCCCGGGGTGATCGTCTTGTCCCCGATGATCGTGTTGCCCTCGCCAGTGCCGGAGATCAGCAGGTCCACCTCGCCGGACCTGTCCTTGAGCTCCACCTTCTGCGTGAACTTCGAGTTGCTCTTCACCTTGACGTGGGCTGTCACACCGGCGGGCAGGTGGATCTCTGCCTTGTTGCCGCTGACGTGCACATACGCCTTGTCGTCCATGACGGTTTCCTTCGTCTCGGCCGGGCCCCGAGTGCGGGCATCGCGCCTCGGAGCCACAGAGGGTTGTGTACGGCTGGTCGGGTCGACGCGGCGCGATCACGTGGAGCCACGTCGCGACGATCATGTCGAGGTCAGAGCGCCCTCAGGCTGACGACGCGCAGAAGGCCACGAACGAGTGAAGCCGTGGTGGCCACTGCTGCCCCACACCTCGGCAAGATCAAGCGGTGGAAGCCTGCCGAGGGGTCACGGGAAGCCGTGGTCCCCGTCGTCTGCACGAGCCGCCTATTAGGCCCGTGAGGCGCGCATCTCGGGGCGACGCTAACCCCTGGCCGCTCCTAGCGTCTGCCGCGATCACCGCCCGACAGACTGAGGAGCCGTTGATGCCCGGGATCGATCTGGATGCCGCCCGCGCGCGCCGCCTGGCCGCCGCTGCCGACAAGGCGCGTACCGTGCAGGCCGAGTACACCGTCGGGGAGGAGCCCGTCAGCTTCGGCGGCGCCGAGGTGGCCGTCCTGCCCGCCGAACTTCCCCTGGAGGTGTGGCAGCCGCTCGTCGGCATCCCCTACCTGCCGCTGCTGCTGCGCAAGCTCGTGGAGACCGCCCAGTCCAAGGGGGAGCAGCAGGCAGAGGCCGCCGGCCTGATCGTGGACGTGCTCGGCTCCGAGCCCAGCCTTCCGTCCGACCTGATCGCCGCGTTCGGGGAGATGGGCCGCAGGCTGCTCGGGGCGGACGGCTACAGCCGGCTGATGGCCAAGCGGCCCAGCCACTCCGACGTGGTGGAACTGGCGCGCTACGCCTGGTCGAAGTACATGGGCGGCGGTGCCAGCCTGGGGGAACTCATCGGGCCGTCCGAGACGCCTTCGAACGCTGGGACGACCTCGAAGCCGACCTCCAGCGCTTCTACCGCCTCGATGCCCGCGGTGTCTGGCGACGGCCCGGTGACCCTGGATTCCTCGGTACCCGCCGCCTCCTGACCCTGATGCGCGGTCTGCCGGCGGAGGCGCTGCTGCGCCGGGACGCCGGCGAAGTCGGCTCCGACCGGTGGGGCCTGACGCAGGAACTCCTCGCGCAGGCCGTCGAGCTGATCTCGGTACTGGCGGCGGAGCGCCGCCTGCGGAAGCCGGTTGAGCTTCCCCGCCCGGCCCATCTGCGGCCCGGCCACACGCACGACTCGGGCGCGGACGAGATGGCCCGCGCAGTCGCCGTCCTGCGCGGCACTACCAGGAAGGCGGTCCGCAGTGGCGGATGAGATCGACTCCGGCCGTCTCCGGGTCCAGGTCGTCGCGGACCTGGGAGGTTTCGCGCAGGACGCGCGAGCCCGCGTCGATGCGGCGACCCGCAACCTCAAGGCCAGGGTCCGTGTCGACGCGGACACCACCGGCCTGCGGCAGCGAGTCCAGGCCGCCGCGCAGGCGGCCAAGGCCCGGGTCCAGGTCGGCGTCGACCTGGACACCGACGGCCTGAACGCGAAGATCCGGGAGGCGACGCGTGGCGTCGCATACCTGCGGGTCGTTGCCGCCCTCGACAACGGCGGGCTCAAGGAACGTGTGCGGGCCGTCGCCGAGGCCGCCTCGACGCGGGTCCGTCTCGCCGTGGACGTGGACGCGGCGAGTCTGCGGTCCCAGGTGCGTGCCGCTCTCGCCGGCATGTCCGTCAAGGTCAAGGTCGAGGTCGACACCGCGGCCGCGTCCGCCCGCATGGCGGCGTTCCGGACGATGGCGGAGCGGCCCGTCAACGTGCCTCTCAACCCCAGCTCAGGTGGCGCAGGGGCCGCCGGAGGCGGTCTGGCAGCGGCGGCCGAGGGCCTGGGATCCACCATCGCCGGGCTGGCGCGCCTGCCCGCGATGGCCTCCGGTGCCCTCGCGCTCGGACAGGCCCTCACCCAGGCCGCTGCCGGCCTGTTCGCCATGGGCTCCGCAGCCGCCCCCGCGGTCGGACTCCTCGGGGTACTCCCCGGCGCCATGACGGCCGCCGCGCAGGGAGCCGGCACCGTGCTGGCCGCCTTCTCCGGCATCGGCGCGGCCGTGAAGGCCCTCGGGCAAGCCGACACCCAGGCGGCCGGATCGGCGACTGCTGCCGCTCAGGCCCGCCAGGCCGCCGCAGACCGGGTCGCGGACGCCCAGCGCCGTCTCGTAGCGGCTCAGCGGGACGCCGACGAGCAGTCCATCAACGGCGCCGAGCAGGTCGCGCAGGCCCGGCGCCGGCTCGCCGATGTCCAGGAGCAGGCGGCCGCGGCCGTGGCTGCGGCGGACCGGCAGCTGGCCCAGGCCGAGCTGACCGTCACCCGCGCCCAGCAGGCGACCACACGGGCGCAGGAAGCCCTCAACGACGCCCGGCGGGAAGCGCAGCGCTCCCTGGAGGACCTGAACCGCGACCTTGCCCGTGGGCCGCTGGAGGAGCAGAAGGCCCTCCTGGGCCTGGAAGACGCTCGTTCGCGCCTCAACCAGGTCAACACCTCGCCGTTCGCGTCGGAGACGGACCGGCGGGAAGCACAGATCGCCTACCAGGAGGCGGTCAACCAGCTCGAGGACGTCCGTACCCGCAACCAGCGCCTCGCCGAGGACGCCAAGAAGGCGAACCAGGAAGGCGTCGAGGGCAGCGATCAGGTCACCTCCGCGAAGGAGCAGCTGACCCGCGCTCAGGAAGCCGAGCAGGACGCCGTCCGGGGCGTCCAGGATGCCGAGCAGCAGGCGGCGCGCGCCCGGGTCGAGGCCGTCCGCGAGGTGCAGGACGCGCACACCGAGCTGGACCGCACGGTCCGCGAGGGGCAGCGCCAGCAGAAACGTTCCGCCGAGCAGGTCGCGGACGCGCAGCGGGACGTGGCGCGGGCACTGCGCGACCAGTCGCAGGCCCTCTCGGGCAGCAGCTCGGCAGCCAACGCCGCCGCTGCGGCCCTCGACAAGCTCTCCCCGGCCGGGCAGCGTTTCGCCCGCTTCCTCCAGGGCACCGTCCAGCCGGCCCTGCGCGGGCTTCGCGACTCCGCGCAGGAAGCGCTCCTGCCGCCGCTGGAGCAGGCCATCACCCGCGGCATGCAGCTGCTGCCGATCTTCAACAACGCCATCTCCCAGACCGGCCAGGTCCTCGGCCAGGCCGCCATCCGGGCATCGGAGCTGGCCACGTCCGGGCCTTGGCGGGCGGACCTGGCGCAGGTGGCCGCCACCAACACGCGGGTCATCGGCATGCTGGCCAACGCCGGCCTGAGCGCCGCCGACATCCTGCGGAACATCACCGTCGCAGCCGGGCCGCTGGTGGAGCGGCTGGCCGGCGCCGCCGAGCGCGGCATGGCCACCGCCGCCGCGTTCATCCAGACCGCCCGTGACGGCGGGCAGCTCAGCGCGTTCTTCCAACGCGCCGGCGACACCGGAGCGCAGCTGTGGGGCATCCTGCGGGACATCGTCGTCGGGGTGTTCAACATCGGCCAGGCCGCCGCCCCGGCCGGGCAGACCCTGCTGAACTCCCTGTCCACCGCCGCCGCGAGCTTCCGCACCCTGACCGGCGAAGGCGAGACCCAGGCCAAGCTGGCCGGGTACTTCGCCAACACCGTCCCCGTCGTCCAGGAGATCGGGCGACTGGTCGCGGCCGTCGCCGTCGCCTGGTTCAACTTCACGAACAACCCGGCGCTCGCCCCGCTGATCGCCCGGCTGCGCACCGAGTTCCTGCCCGCCGTCACCCAGCTGGCCGGGGCACTCGGCAACGGCCAGCTGTGGGGCCAACTGCTCAGCCTGATCACCTCGGTGGCGAACATCGCCGCCGAACTCGGGGGCCTGGGCAGCACCCTGTCCGGGTTCCTGCTGGTTCTCCAGGCCGTCGCGGCGGCCGTGCAGGTCCTGCTGTCGATCCCTGGCATGGGACCGTTCGTCTCCGCGCTGCTGACGATTGCCGGCGTCGCCGCCGGACTGATGGCCGTCTCGAACGCGATCGCCGCGGTCCGGGTGGCCATGCTCGCGCTGTCGGCGAACCCGCTGATGTTGATCATCACCGCCATCGCCGCGCTGGTCGTCGCCTTCATCACGGCCTACGAACGGTCCGAGTGGTTCCGCAACGTCGTGAACGCCGCCATCGGGGGGCTGGTCTCCGGAGTGCGGGGCGCCCTCCAGGGCCTCGTTGACTTCGTCAAGTGGATCTGGCCGACCCTGACGACCGTCTTCGGCTGGCCCATCAAGTTCTGGGTCAACATCGTCTATGACGGCGGTATCCGTCGGCTGTGGAACTCCCTGGCCGACACCTTCGGCCTCGGTAAGCTCCCGAGCTTCACCGTCAACTTCGCGCGAGGTGGTGTCGTGCCCGGGTACGCCCCGGGCCGCGACACCGTGCCCGCGATGCTCAGCCCCGGTGAGGGCGTGCTGATCCCGCAGGCCGTGCGGCAGCTCGGCGGAGAAGGCGGCATCACCGCGCTGAACGACGCCGCCCGCGCCGGCCGCCTGGCGCAGGCTGGCGCGCCCGTCCAGGGCTACTTCCTCGGCGGCCTCGTCGACGGCGCGATGGACCGGCTACGGGGCTGGGCCGCCGGCGCCCTGGCCAAGGCCCTCAACCCCCTGCGCAGCTGGTTCAACTGGATGCCCGACAACGCCTGGGGCGACATGATGCGCGGCATGGTCAACCGCGCCGTGGACGGCGTGCTGGCCTTCGTTCGTGGCTACGCCACCGGCGGCGTCGTCCCCGGGTACGCGCCCGGCCAGGACTCCACCCTGGCCCGGCTCAGCCCCGGCGAAGGCGTCCTCACCCCGCAGGCCGTGCGCGGCCTCGGCGGCACCTCGGCCGTCGGCGCCCTCAACGCCGCCCGCGGGCAGCTCGCCGACGGCGGCCAGGGCAACCGCATCGGCACAGTCATCTCGCCCGGCGCGATCGTGCAGTACATCACCAACCCGCTGCCGGAGACCCCGGGCGAGACCGTCAACAACCGGCTGCGGGCCCTCGCGAGCTTCGGCCTGTTCGACAAGGAGAGCGCCTGATGGCCCGCGAACGCTGGCTGGTGGACGGCTACGAACTCACCGACGGCCTCGTGCGAGACGTGGAATACCGGTCCGGGCTGGTCACGACCCCCGCCGTCGTCGGCGCCAACGCCGCCGTGCCCAACCGGATCGGGGAACTGTGGAGGCCCAAACACCATGGCCCCGGCAAGTTCACCCTCGCCCTGTGGCTGGCCCCTCGCGCAGGCGGCTGGCAGGCCGTCGAACAGGCCTGGGAAGACCTGCTGCGCGCCATCGCCCGGCCGCACCGGCTGCTCACCTTCGAGCGGTACACCGCAGCCGGGCAGCTCCGCCGCTGCCAGGGCGAGGTCCTGTCCGCCCTCGCGCCCACCCCGCTCGGCCAGAACGGCATGCGGGTCGGCGTGGAGGTCAACGTGCCCGCCGGCTACTGGGAGTCCGGCGACATCGCCTTCGAGGCCACCGCCCCCGGCTCCCCGCTGCCGCAAGACCTCGACCTTGCTCCGTTCACGGACGCCACCGCACCCATGGATCAGCTCGCCTACCGCATCACCGGGCCGATCACCGCGCCCACCGTCACCGACACCAGCGACGGGCCCGGCCGCAACGGCGACTCCTTCACCTACACCGGGCAGATCGCCGCCAGCCAGACCCTCACCGTGGACTCCGCCACCTGGCAGCTGACCGGCACCGGCGGCCTCGTCCCCGACCCGGCGCGCCTGACCAACACCGGACCGGCCTTCCTGCGCCTGGCCCCCGGCCGTCCCGGCACGCCGCCGAGCGTGCGCCTGACCGGCACGAACCCCGGCGCCGGCACCCAGCTGACCGTCACCGGCCGCCGCGCCTACCTGACCTGACACCGGAGCACCCACCGTGGCCATCCACCTGCGCGTCTACAGCCCGAGCGGGCCCCTGCTCGGCCTCCTGCCCTACCCGAGCGACCTGAAGGTCCAGTCCGAGCACAACGGGCCCGGAGCCCTCACCTTCTCCTACGCCCGCAACGCCCCCGGCGCCGCGCTGCTGTCCGGCGACGACCCGCGGATCGCGCTCGTCATCGACGGCACCGAACGGCCGGAGCGATACCTGCTCGAGGACGACGGCGATGACCCGGCCGACGGAGGCGGCGAGGCCCGCCCCGTCCAGGTCGGCTGCCGGGGATCCCTCGCCCTGCTGGAGCGTGCCCTGATCTACCCGGCCGGGCACACCCCCGGCGCGCCGGTCATCGGCCTCGACCCGCACTTCCCGTTCGTCAACGCCAGCCCCGGCGCGATCCTCGCCACCCTGCTGCAGCGCGCCCAAGCCCGCGGCGCGCTGCCCGAGGTCACCTGGGACTTCACCTCCGCCACCGACAGCGCCGGACGGCCCTGGCCCACCACCTACACAGCCCAGTACGACGCCGGCGGCGACCTGCTCAAGACCGTGCAGGCCGTCACCGGCGCCGGCTGGGCCGACGTACGGATGGAGGGCTACCGGCTCCGTGCCTACGTGCCCGACACGGTCTGCGCCACCGACCACCCCGGCATCGTGCTCTACCTGGGCCGCGACGTCCTCAAGGGGCCCCGGCAGCGCTCCCGCCGCACCGTCCGTTCCCACCTGCTGGCCGCCGGCGACGGGGGCGCCCTGGCAGAGGTCGTCGATGCCACCGCGGCCGCCCGGTTCGGCCGCCGCGAGGCGTTCGACGGGCGTGGCGGCATCACCGACGCCGCCACCCTCGCCGAGCTGGCCCGCGTCACCCTCGGCGGCATGACCTCGGCCGCCGAGGGCTTCACCATCGAACTCGACCCGGCCGTCACCCAGCACCGCCCCGGCATCGACTACCAGCCCGGCGACTACATCCGCTACGACCAGCGGCGCACCGACCCGGCCACGCTGGAGCCGCTGCGGGTGCGGACCATCGCCACCACCTACGACGAGGGCGGCCAGCCGACCAGCTCCCTGGAGCTGAACGACGTCTTCGTGGAGCAGCGCATCCGCATCCAGCGCCGCCTGGACGCGCTCACCAACGGTGCCGCCTCCGCCTCCCGCACCCCGCTGCCGCCGCTAGGCGACCGCAACGACACGGTGGCGCCCAAGGCGCCAGCGGCGGTGCTGGTCGGCTCGTGGGCCTACCTGGACTCCGAAGGCCAGCAGCACGCGGCCCTGGCCGTGTCCTGGCCGAAGGTCACCGACAACGCCGACGGCACCGTGTACGACGACGCCGGGAACTACTTCGTCTCCTACCTGCTGCCCGGCCTGCCCATCGGCGGCCAGGCCCCGCAGTGGTCGCCCGAGCAGGCCGTGAACGGCACCGTCGCGCACTACGACCAGTTGCCCGCCGGACAGCGCGTCCAGGCCCGCGTGCGCACCGTGGACGCCTCCGGCAACTCCTCCGGCTGGCAGCTGTCCGAGGAGATCGTCCTCGCCACCGACACCACACCGCCGCCCGTCCCGTCCAAGCCCGTCCTGGCCCGGCTGATCGGCGGCATCCGCGCCACCTGGGACGGGCTCGGCGCCCAGGGCGAGACGATGCCCGCCGACTTCGCAGCCCTCGAGGTCCACGCCTCCACCGCCGCCGGCTTCACTCCCACCGCCGCGACCGTGGTCGACCGGCTGACCGGCGCGGCCGCCGCACCGGTCACCGGCCTGGCGTACGGCACCACCTACTACCTCAAGTTCCGGGCCGTGGACCGCGCGGGCAACGCCTCCGCCCCGTCCGCCGAAGTCTCCGCCATCCCCGACATGGTGATCGGCTCCGACCTCGCCGACAAGATCCTCACCGCGGGCAAGTGGGCGGATGTCGAGCGCGCCAGCCTGCAGACCTCCTTCTTCACCGGCTTCGCCTCCGACGACCCGCGGTGGGTGAAGACCTCCGGCGACGCCGGCGCCACCTGGAGCACCGCCGCCCGGCCGGACGCCCCCACCGGCGCCCGCGCCCTCGTCGCCTCCAAGGTGCTGCGCCTGGAATGGTCCGAGAACCTGCTCCTCGACCCGGCGGTCCTGTACCGCATGTCCGTGCGCGTCCGGCAGACCACCGGCACCGCCTGCAAGATCACCGCCGGACTCACCGGGATCGCCGCCGACGGCCTCACCCGGATCAACACCGCCGGCACCAACGCGGTCGACCTGCCGTTCACCGTCGCCGCCAACGCTACGCCCCTCGCGCCCGGAGGCGGCTGGGTCACCCTCACAGGCTTCCTCAAGGGCTACGGCCCCGCCGCAGGACCCTTCTGGACCACCCAGCCCGACCCGCAGAAGCCCACCAGCCTCCACCCCAACGTGCGGTACGTCCGCCCTCACCTGCTGCTCAACGTGGACGGCGGCGCCGCCGCGGTCACCGAGATCGACATGCTCACTTTGGAGGCGCTGGAGTTCCCGGCCAACATCATCGGGGCGGTCCAGATCGCCGACGCCACGATCGTCGGCGCGAAGATCGCCCTCGCCACGATCCAGGACGCGAACATCGGCACCGTCTCGGCCAGCAAGCTGACGGTCGGCCAGCTCAAGGCCGATGTCACGGTCTCCGCCCGCATCAAGACAGCCGAGAGCGGAGCGAGGGTCGAACTGAACTCCGGAGGCATCGGAGCCTGGAACGCCGACGGACTCCAGACGGTCTCGATCGCGGCAGCCAACGGCTCCGTGAAGATCGTGGGAGGACTGTCGAGCGGCGTCACCGGCCAGCGGATCGAGATCAACCCCGGCGGCGGCCTGCCGGAGATCCGCTTCTTCCCGACGAACGGCAGCAACTACGCCTTCATCAACGCCATCGGCGGCAACAACGGAGCCGCCTACATCGGCCTGAACTCCGGCACCTTCCCCGCCAACGGGCAGACAGCGGCATACCGCCTCTACCTGACTGAGTACGTCTCCGCGCTGGAGACCATCCGCACGGACAGCCAGATGCCCTGGGGCGGAGCAGTGCGGATGAACGCCACCGAAGGCGCAGCGCTTGCCTACATCCTGGAGGACAAGCTGCACAGCTACGTCACCGCCCAGAGCTGGGGGCCCACCTTCGGCCGGCGCAACGATGACGGCTCCAGCAGCGAGATCTGGCTCGACAACGCCGCCCTCCAGTACAAGGGCACCTGGCCGAACTACTGGTACGCCGAGCCCGATCGAGGGCTGTTCACCGGCACCGTGCAGCAGAACAACTGGGCCGCCATGTCGCTCGGCTTCGGCCCGACCATGAACTCGGACATGGTGCCGATCGTGACCCTCCGGGACTCGCGGGCGCTCCGCAAGTGGCAGGTCACCGCGTCCTCCCGCACCGGCTTCACCGTCGGCCTCGAATCCGCCAGCCCAGACGGAAGCGTGGGCTTCTGGGCATTCCGCATCTGAGACAGGAAGTGACCCACATGCCCGAGCAGTACCGAGTCGTAGACGCGAGCGTCGTCCGGGTCGGCACCACCGAGTGCTGGCAGGTGCGCCAGCAACGGCCTGACGGCGGACACCACCTCACCGTCTTCCCGACCTCCTCGCTGGAGTGGCGGGCCGCCGAGTACGACATCGACCACACCACGACCGCCGGCATCAACCAGATCCTCGACATCCTTCTGCACGAGCCATTCGTCCCGGACCCCATCGAGCATCGCGAGCGCGATCCGGCCGCCGCCAAGGGCTTCACGGCGCCCTCCACCCAAGCCCTGCACGGCCTGCAGGTCGGCGAGGAAGCGCCCATCACCCTGCACAACGCCCCCGACCGGGCCACCGCACGCGCTGCTCACCTCGAGCGCATCGCCCACACCAAGCGGACCCGCATCCACGTTGTCTCGCCCGCCGCGACCACGGCCAAACGCACCGCGGCCGCGCTGGCCCCGGACCCGCTGGACCTGATCCGAGCCAACCACGGCATCACCACCGCCGGCGTCACCGCCAAGACCGTCCTCGTCGAGCAGGCACGCCAGCAGCTCGGCGCGTCCCCGGACGCCGCCTCCCCGCCTCCCACCGTCCCCGCGACCTTCACCACCGCGATGTGGGACTCTGCCGTGCCCCGGCGCGATGACGCCCACCGGAGCGACAGCGGAGACGGCACAGCATGAGCGAGCGGCCCACCCCTGACCAACTCGACCACCTGCTCGGAACAGCAGACCGCCGCCGGCTCACCCCGGCCGAGGCCGCCCTGCTACGCGCCGGCGTCCGGCACCTGCGGGAGCAGGGCACCCGCTGCACCCACGAGCTGCACCCCACCAACTCACCCAGCCAGGCCCGATGATCGGAGACACCATGCAGCCCGCTACCGCGCCCGTCGCTGTCGAAGCGGACAAGTACATCGCACGCCTTGGCGCTCAGATGGCCGAGGCATGGGGCCAGACGCAGGCGGAACTCGCGCTCGCCCGGGAGGAGAACGCCGCGCGGGCCGTCCGCGAAAGCGAACAGGCGCAGCGGATCGCCGAACTCGAGGCCACCATCGCCGAGCTCCAGGCCGCCTCGACGCGACCCTAACGGCCAGCCCGGCCTACCGTCCCCCGCTGTGGAACCGGACCAGGACGACCAGCAGCCACCCGCTGGCCGACAGCACGGATGGAGGACCAGATGGCGCGAGATCACCGGTTGGCGGACTCTCCGGGACCTGATCCTCTTCCTGCTCGGGATGGCGGTGATCGTCCGGGAAGTGTGGACGCCACCAGCCGACCCCAGCGTGATCATCACCGGCCTCAGCCTCGCCGGACTGCCGGCCGCGCTGTCAAGGGACGAGCGACCGCCCCGGGAGTAGCCGCTCAAGCCGGCCTCCTGGAGCGCTATCGCTTCACCAGCGGCTACCTGGCCGTCTGCGCGATCGCGCTCGTGGCGACCTGGCCGCTATGAGCGCCAAACCCGACCAGCACACCACCAGCACCCGGGAGATGCGACCGTGACGAACATCCTGAACGACACCGAGGCGTGGGGCCTGCTGCTCGGCGCCGTCACCCCTTGGGCCACCGCCTTCATCCAGCAGCCGCAGTGGACCAAGCCGGTACGCGCCGTGGTCGGCGCCGTGGCCTCCGCCATCGTCGGCATCGTCACCGTGCTGGCCCGCGGTGACATCGCGCACGCCCAGACCGCACTGACCACCGTGGCGCTGGCCGTCGTGGCGTCCAAGACGTTCTACGACGGCCTGTGGCAGCACGCCGGGGCCGGCGCACTGGAGCGGGCCACCGCTCCGGACCGCCGTTCCGGTTGGTGATCGACCTTCGGCTGGCGCCGGCCGTACCCTAGAGTGAAGATGTGGCCGCCGGGCCGACCGGCCTCGTGCTCTGGCAACCAACCCTTCGGGGCTGTCTCCTATCAGGGGAGCGCGAGAATCCGGGCGGGATTCGCACCCCGCTGGCTCGGCGGCCATTCTTCCTAATCTCCAGTCTCCGCAGCCGATTTGGCCACGTGGTGAGGTGTTCCCACGGGCGTCCCCGGAGCGGGAGGGTAGACGCAGGCAGCCACACCGGGGCCTGCGAACCCTGGTGCCGCCACGGAGATAAGGAAGGCACCTCACGGTGACAACTACCCAGCAGGACAAGCCTGCTGCCGTCCGGCAGGATGCGCCGGCCCCGCCCGAGCCGCTCACGCCGCTGAACGACAACCGTGCCGAGATGGCGATCGAGACCGCCGACCAGGTCCTGGAGATCACCGCCGATCAGCGGTTCTGGACGAAGGCGCAGCGATCGGCCCTCGCCTCGATCGGACTCGCGAACGCACCTACCCACGAGCAGGTCGCGTTCTTCCACATCTGCAAGAGCACGGGCCTGGACCCGTTCCGCCGCGAGATCTACTACATCGGGCGCACGCGCAAGGTGTACAACAAGCCCGACGAGCTGATCTACACCGCGCAGACCGGCATCGACGGCTTCCGGCACATCGGCCAGCGCACCAAGCGCTTCATCCGCCGCCAGGGCCCGTTCTGGACCGGCCCCGAGGACGACCCGAAGTGGTGGGTCGAGGGCGAGGACGGCATCAACCGCCGCCGGTGGGTCGATGTGTGGCTTGGGGAGGAGCACCCGGCCGGCGCCATGTGCCGCATCGAGCACTACAGCATCGCGGGCGACCGGACGGTCTCTCAGGCTGTCGCGCTGTTCAAGGAGTTCGCCGTCACCAAGGACGAGTGGACCCGGGACCCGTACACCGGCGACGGCACGAGGACCGGCAACAAGATCCTCTCCGGGCTCTGGCCGGTGATGGGCACCCACATGATCGGCAAGGTGGCCGAGGCCCAGGCATGGAGGGTCGCGTTCCCCCGCGAGCTGACCGGTATCTACGAGCACGACGAGATGGGTCGCGCGGACGCCGAGCAGCGAGAGCTTGCCCGCGACGAAGGCACAGCACGCCGACGCGCTGCCCGCTCGGAGGCGTCCCAGCCCGGCCCGGTGGTCATCCGAGGCACCGTCGTGGAGAGCACAACCGGTGACCGCGACCCCGAGGCCGACCCGGACGGCGATCAGCCGAGTCCGTCGCCAGACGACGCCGCCGGGCCGCCGACACTCGAAGAGCTTCGCGCGGAGGTGCGCGCCTACGCGGCCGCCCTCGGCAGGAACGTCACCCAGATCACCCGGCGCTGGCGCGAGTCCAACGGCAAGAACACCACCGAGGCCACACCCGAAGAGCTGAGCCAGCTCCTCGACGGGCTTCGAGACCACGCAGTCGCCGCACTTCGCGAATACAACGAGGACGCCGCGCAGTACCTCGCCGTCGGCGGCATGCTCGTCCGCCGGAACCCCGACCACCGCGCGTGGGGTCGCAGCGCCGCCGACCAGGCCTGAGCGCCACTACTTACCCGCAGGCCGGCCAGTCGCCTCGCGCGGCTGGCCGGCCTGCCCACCTTCGGGACTCACCTTGGACCCCTTGCTCATCCAGCGTGCCCGCGAACTCGCAGCCGCTGCCACCACCACCGGCCCCCGCATGCTGCCCTGCCGCTGCGGCGTCCCTCGCCACGCCCATCGGGGCAGGAAACGCTTGGGCGGCCACGCCCCAACCGGCTGCGGCAGGTACCGCCGCGATCCGGCCGACGTCCTGCGGGAACGCGCTCAGGCCGGCACCGGGCGCAGCCTCGGGCAGGACCTTGCCGAGTACGACCGCACACGTCGGCATAGCCGTCGCACTCCCCGGCCGAAGGGGCACTGGTCGATCGGAGCCTCCGACACCACGTCCTGCCGCAAGGCCATCTGGTACCGGGAGAACCCGCCCCCTGGCTACACCCCGGCGCCCACCGACCGGCGCGCGGCGACCGCAGGGATCCTCATCCACGACTCGGTTGCCGCACGGCGCCGAGCGCTCTACCCATGGCGGCTGTACGAGCAGCGCGTCACCCTGCCGGGACTCGACCGGCCAAGCCGCTACGACGAGTACGACCCGATCACCGGCATCCTGTACGACTTCAAGACCGCCGGAGACTGGCAGTGGTCCCAGGTCGGCGAGAGAGGCCCGGCCGAGGAGGTCTGGGACCAGGCGCAGCTCTACGCCCTCGCCCTGGTCCTGGCAGGCGAGGCGGTTCGGGAGGTGCGGATCATCTACTTCGAGCGCAAGAGCGGCGCCGACGAGGAGTTCGCGAGGCCCTACGACGAGAACGCAGCCAGGCGCGCGCTGGCCCGGCTGACCGCCATAGCCACGGCCCTCGACCTCGGCACCGAGCTGCCACGCGACCGGCCCGGCCCGAGCAACGACCCGATCTGCCGGCGGTACTGCCCAGCCCGCATCCACTGCTGGAACATGCAGGAAGCCGCCTCGGCGGGCCGGTCCCCGGAGTCGTACACGCTCATCGAGGACCGAGCCGACATCGAGTGGGCGTTGGCGGACTACGACCGGCACCGGGCCGCGAAGTCCGACGCCGACAAGCAGCAGTCCATCGCCAAGACCCTGCTGCAGGGCGTGCCCTACGGCACCTACGGCGAGTACGAGTACGTCCGGACGGGCGGGCGTCTCAAGGACCCGGAGCCGGACCTGACGGCCCGCGTGCGGCAGCTGGAGGCGTTCTGGGACAACCCGCCCGGTGAGCGCCCCTCCCTCGACGAGCTGGACTACCCGATGAAGCAGGTCCAGACCGCCGGCCGCGACGAGGTGCGGCGCGTGCGGGCCGCGAAGCGCGGCAGCAAGAGCGCGTAAGGCCGCCAAACGCGGCACGCGCCGCAGGTGGCGCGTTGCACGGCCGTGGCGGGCCTGGGCCGCATCTCCGGCACCAGGCTCGCCGCGACCACACCCATCGGGCTTTTTAACGTCCATGGTCATCAAGAGAGTTGAAGGGAACTGCATCGACATGACCAGCTCTGGGTCTTCGGCTGACTCGTCTGCCTCCGCCTGGTTTGCCTCCCGCCCCGCCCTGCCTGCTGGGGCACCCGCCGTCCCGGTCGTTGTCCCGGTGGCGGCACCCGTCGCAGCGATCGGCGGCCCGCGCGAAGCCGGCACGCCGATCTACGACTCGCTCGTGGCGGCCTACGGCGACCCGTTCAGCCGACAGGGCCCCACCCGGGCCCGCCTCCCGCGCAGCGAGCAGAGCACCCACGCCGTGAACCGTGCCGAGGAAAGCTGAACCCTCACCAGCCGTTGGGCAGTTAGGTCGACGCGACCTAACGAGGGAGGCCGCCTAGGTTCCCCGCTCATGGTTGCCCCCCGCTACATCGACTACATGCCGCTGGACGACATCCAGCCCGCCGCGCGGAACCCGAAAGGGCACGACGACGGCGGGCTGGACCTGTCCGTCGAGCAGTTCGACTTCACCGAGCCCGGTCTCCTGGATGAGCGCACCGGGCGCCTGGTGGCCGGCCACGGCCGCTACGAGACACTGGCGCGCCGCCGGGACGCCGGGAAGGACGCGCCGGAAGGCGTAGTCGTCACCGAGGACGGCGGCTGGACGGTCCCGGTAGTGCGGGGCTGGGCCTCGCGTGACGACGCGCACGCCGAGGCATACCTCATCGCCTCCAACCACCTGACCACGCGCGGCGGATGGGACGAAGCCGGCCTGGCGGACATGCTGTCGAGTCTGGAGGCGGTGGACACCGACCTGTTCGCCGCGACCGGCTTCGACCACGGCCAGCTCGATGTTCTCCTCGCCGACCTCGACTCGGGCGAAGCCGCCGGTGCGGACGCTGACGGGGACACGGAAGAGGCGGACGACGAGCCGGACCAGCCCACCCGCGGTGACCTGCTCGCTCTGGCCGGCGTGACCGTCGGCGAACCGGAGCACCAGGTCGAGAAGGGCCAGGTCTGGGAACTGGGCGAACACCGCCTCGTGGTCGCCGAGGTCTTCGACGGATGGCCGCGCTGGTCGCCGCTGCTCATCGACGACAGCCTGTTCCTTCCCTACCCCACCCCGCTCGCCCCGTTCGCTGACCGCGCGATGGGCCGCCGGCTGGTCATGGTCCAGCCGGAGCGCTACCTGGCGGGCCACCTCCTCGACAAGTGGGCGCGGATCAGCGGGCAGCAGCCCGTGCTCGTGGAAGACGAGTCGTGACGACGGTCCTGCCGACCGCCGGGGGAACCTTCGACCCGAACGAGCGGCCGATCTACTTCACCGCCGGCGGAGGGGAGTACAACGCCGGCCCGTACGTCCTGACCGCGGTCAACGAGCTGATGGGCGATGCCGAGGAGCAGCGGCTGCGCAGCCTCCTGGACGCCGGGATGCGGGTGCTCCTCGATAGCGGGATCTTCTGGCTGACCAACCGGCACCGGCGCGCGCACGGGGTGTCGATGGACGAGGCCCTGGCGCTGCCGCCCGAGAGCATCGACGGCTTCAAGGAACTGCGCGACCGGTACGTCTACCTGGCTCGGACCTACGGGGACTGGCTGTGGGGGTACATCGAGCTGGACCAGGGCGGCCTCCTGCACAAGCGGGCGCAGCGCGCCGCGCTCCACGGCATGGGCCTGTCCCCGATCCCGGTCTACCACCCGCTGGTGGACGGCTGGGACTACTTCGATGAGCTCGCCTCCCAGTACGACCGGATCTGTGTCGGCAACGTCGTCCAGGCATCGGCCCCGGTCAGGCTGCGCATCCTGCACACCTTGTGGGAGCGGCGCCGCAGTTATCCACACCTGTGGATTCACGCGCTCGGCCTGACCGCCAACGAGTGGTGCCTGCCGCTTGCGCCGGACTCCTGCGACTCCTCCTCCTGGCTCGCCCCGCTGCGCTGGAACCACCAGCGCATCGAGACTGCCCTGCTGCGCCGCGTCGGCGACCTGCCCGCCGGCTTCCGGTACGCGCCCGGCGACACCGCCTCCTACGAGGCCGCCGCGCGCATCTGCGCGGACGCCGCCACCGCGCTCGGCCGCTGCTGGCACCACGCGGCGCACCGGCTCGAGGAGCTGACCGGCGGTCCGGTCCCTGCCCGCCTCGACCGAGAAGAGACGCTCCGATGAGCCCCCGCACCCGTCCCCCCGCCATCCGGCAGACCGGAGGCGGCGCCTTCGACAAGGACGAGCGGCACATCTACTTCGCCGCGGGCGACTCTGAGCACTACCCCCGCCACGTCCTGCTCGCCACCAACGACCTGCTGACCGCCGGCCACGAACGCCGCCTCGTGGCACTCCTGGACGCCGGTCACCAGGTCCTGCTGGACAGCGGGATCTTCTGGCTCACCAACCGGCACAAGCGGGCCCACCCCGGCGTGACGATGGACGAAGCGCTGCGCCTGGCCCCCGAGGAGATCGACGGCTTCGAGGAGCTGTACACCCGGTACGTCGAGCTGGTGCAGCGCCACGGCGACCGGCTGTGGGGCTACATCGAGCTGGACCAGGGCGGCCGGGACAACAAGATCCGCACCCGAGGTCGGCTGGAGGGCGAAGGGCTCGCCCCGATCCCGGTCTACCACCCGTTGGTGGACGGCTGGGACTACTTCGACGAGCTGGCGCAGCAGTACGACCGGATCTGCTTCGGCAACGTCGTCCAGGCCCCCACCCCGGTGCGGCTGAGGCTCCTGCACACGCTGTGGGAGCGGCACCGCCAGTACCCCGACCTGTGGGTCCACGTGCTCGGCCTGACCGTCAACGAGTGGTGCCTGGCCGTACCGCCGGACTCCTGCGACTCCTCCACCTGGCTCGGCCCGCTGCGCTGGCCCAACGTCCGCGTCGACTCCGCCCTACTGCGCAAGGTCGGCGTCATCGACCGCGGGTTCAGCTACGACCTCGACCAGCCAGCACACCCGACACGAGGCCGCACGGCCTGCTGCCTCATGTGCGCGCAGACCGTCGAGGCCACCACCACCGTGTGGAGCCTCGCGCGGACCACCAGGGAGCAGCTGCTCGGCCAGCACTCCTACCCGCCCATCACCGACAAGGAGACACCATGATCACGACCCCCGCCGCGGCGACCGCGACCGTGTGGGCGGAGGTCCGGCTACCGGGCTTCCACCACTGGCCGGCCGCTCCCGAGCACCGCATCTACCTGCGCGCCCGGCACCGCCACCTGTTCCACATCCGCGCCAGCGTCCAAGTCGGCCACGACGACCGCGACACCGAGTTCCACGACCTCGCCGACCACATCCGCGCCTGGTGGGGCCCCGGCGACCGCGAGTGCGGCCCCGCCTCGTGCGAGGCCCTGGCCCGCACCCTCGCCGAGCACCTGTCCGCGATGGGCCTGCGCCTGGACGAGGTGGCCGTTTCCGAGGACGGAGAGGCCGGCGCCGTCATCCGTCTGCCGAAGGAGGACAAGGCGTGAGCGACAACAGCGCCCTCACCGTGCGGCACGCCGTCACCGTGCGGCACAACTTCGAGACCGCCCACCGGCTCCCGCACCTCGCCGGGAAGTGCGAGAACCTGCACGGCCACAGCTGGTGGGCCGAGATCACCGTCACCTCGCCCAACCTCGCGGCCGGCACCGTCGTGGAGTTCGGAGGGTTCAAGCGGGCCCTGCGCGAGTGGATCGACACGTTCCTCGACCACGGCACCATGCTCGGCCACACCGACCCGCTCGCGCCCATCCTCGCCGGACACGGCAGCAAGCTGTTCCGGTTCGGCGCCGACGACCCGACCGAGCAGGAGCGGCACGCCGCCGACCTCGGCTGGCCGAGCGTCGAAGCCGTCGCCGAGCTCCTGAGCCGGGTCGCCACCGGCGCCCTGCACACCCTGCCCAGGGCCGCCGGCGCCGTCGTCTCCCACGTGCGCGTGTCCGAGACCGCGGTCAACGCCGCCTCGTGGACGGCGGCGCAGCAGTGAGCGCACTCGTCCTGCCGGCCAGTCTGCCCGTGGTGGAGACGTTCGGCCCCACCGTGCAGGGAGAAGGCCCGTCCGCCGGGCGGCTCGCCCTCTTCCTCCGGCTCGGCGGCTGCAACCTCCGCTGCACCTGGTGCGACACCCCGTACTCGTGGGACGCCAAGCGGTTCGACCTGCGCAAGGAGATCACCCGCGTCCCGGTCGTCGACCTCGCCGAGTGGGCCGCCGCGCACCCGCACGCCCTCGTCGTCATCACCGGCGGAGAAACCCTGCTGCACCAGAAGACCGACGGCTGGCGGTCGTGGATGGCGGTGCTGCGCCACACCACTCGCCGGGTCGAGGTCGAGACCAACGGCACCCGCGTGCCCCAGCCGGTCACCCTCGGCGTGCCGCGGCTGACCTTCAACGTCAGCCCGAAGCTGGCCAACGCCGGCGACGACGAGGACCGGCGGATCGTCCCCGAGGCTCTGGCGGCGTTCGCGGAGCTCTCCCACCGCGACCGGGCCCGCTTCAAGTTCGTCGCCACCGGCCCGGACGACCTCGAGGAGATCGCCGCCCTGGTCGAGCGGTTCCACATCCCCCCGCACGCCGTGTGGGTGATGCCGGAAGGCACCACCGCCGAGCGCACCATCGACGTGGCGCGCTCCCTGGCCGAGCACGTGATCGGCCAGAACTGGAATCTGTCGATGCGGCAGCACGTGCTGCTGTGGCCTGGAGAGCGCAACCGATGACGACGACCACCCTTCCCGACGGCATCGACCTCGACGCTGCCACCGATCACGCCGCCGGCCTGCTCGCGGCCCTCGGCATCCCGTGCGACAGCGAGTCCACCGCCGACACGCCTCGCCGCATGGCGAAGGCCCTCGCCGAGCTGACCAGCGGCGTCCACCTCGACCCGGCGCGGCACCTGAAGGTGACCTTCCCGCCGGAGGATGAGCGGCCAGGCATCATCGCCGCCGTCCACGTGCCGTTCGTGGCGCTGTGCGAGCACCACGTCCTGCCGTTCCCCGGACGGGCGACGGTCGCCTACCTGCCCAAGCCCGGCGCCCGGATCGTGGGCCTGTCGAAGCTGGCCCGCCTCGCCCAGGAGTACGCCGCCCGTCCGCAGGTGCAGGAGCGCCTCGGCCGGCAGGTGGTGGAAGCCCTCGACTCCCATCTGGACGTCCAGGGCGCAGCGTGCCTGATCCGCTCCCAGCACGCCTGCATGACCCTGCGCGGCGCCCGGGCGCACGACGCGGCCATGGTCACCACCCACCTCACCGGGGTGCTGGACACCGACCTGGCCCGTCGCGCCGAGGTTCTCGCCCTGATGCCTTCACCGTCCTGATAGGGCACGGCAGTTGTGCCCAAGGCGAGCGGTGCCGGTGGAGGATGGCAGAGCCAGGTCGGGAACCGCGAATCCCGGCCGCCTACCGGTCAAGGAGACCAACGATGTTGCTGACTGTCCCCCTTGAGGTGCCCGCAGGCGTCCTGCGCGTCTCGACCCTCCGAGTCAGGCTCCTGGAGATGCCGGCCGACGCCCTGGTCGTCGCCGAGCGCGCGACCGACGACGGGTCCGGCTGGGCCGTCGTCGGCTGGCCGGTCCAGGCCCATGTCCGCGACGAGACCGGCCGCCGGGTCTGTGTGGTCGGCTTGCCGCAGGTGAACGCCGTCGAGGACGTCATGAGCTCTTCCATGCTGTGGGGGCGGCTCGTGGACCTGCCGGACGACGCCTTGGTGGTCACGGTGTGGGAGACCGAGGACGGCCCCCGGCAGACCACCCTCGGCTGGCCGGTGGAGGACCTGACGATGGACGAGAACGGCGACCCGGCGGCCGTGGTTACCCTGCCGCCGATGGCCAGCGGCGCGACCGGCTACGCGTACGACGAGTTCGTCTACACCCTCGGCTGGGAGTAGAAGCCCCGCAGCTGCGCCCGGTGCCCCGATGGGGTACCGGGCACAGCCATGACCGGACTACACGACCCCAGCGAAGAGCGTGTCCGGGTATGTCTCCGCCGCTCACCCTCGCACGGTTCGAACCGCTTGCTGCCTACCCCAACCTACCTTGACGGTGGCGCCGCGCGGGCTCGCCGGGTCTGGGAGCCGATCACCCTCACTCATTTAGGTGATGTGTTTGCTGCAGAACGGTGAAGGTTAAGCTTGCTCACGCATCAACCAAACTCCGTGCCGCGATACTTGGCTTACAAAGCAAAAACCCGCCAAGAGGAGTTTGGAAATGCGCCAGGATGACTCCTTTGAGGATCTGGAGCGAAATTGGCTCCTTCGTCAAGTGGATGATGAGATGGATGAATTTCCATCCATCAAGCCACCTGCTTTACCCGACCTGGTCTATCATTACACTGCAGCAGGAGGGCTTCAGGGGATTATCTCATCCGCTTCACTCTGGGCCTCGGATGTCGAATTCTTAAACGATGCGCAGGAATTGATCTACGCCCGCGACTGTCTATTGAGTGATCTTCGGCTGGAGCTGGAAGACACTGGAATGCGGGAACATCTTGAGGCTCCTGCAGGGTCGTGGCATAGCGAGAGCTGGAGGCGAGAAGTTGCCCTTGGCCTTGAGAGGCGCGATGAAGTGCGCGAGCGGCTGGGAGTGCATAAGCCACTTGCAGATGAACGCCCTCTCGCCGCCCTATCTGCCATTGCCTTTGAGCTAGGGGGCGTCGCGAGCGCCACTGAGGCATCCAGCTTGCGGGCCTACACGACGTGCTTCTGCGAACATGGCGACCTGCTGAGTCAGTGGCGCGCCTACGGAGGGGCAGGCGGATACGCAATCGGATTCCGGTCGAGGGACCTTGTGCGGCTCTCTCAAAGTATGAGCTCACTGCGGTTTGATAAGGTCTCCTATGGATTTGGTGAGGCGATTGGCTGGGGGTGGCTCCCGGAATACCTGCATGCAGGCCTTTCATTGGGTGACTACTTGAACGCGCTCACTATGGTGAAGCATCCCGCGTTCAGGGAAGAGCAAGAATGGCGGCTGATGCTGCTAGGGAATGAGGATAGCGAAGATCTCAAATTTCGAATCAGTCCCGTCGGGATTGTCCCTTACGTGTCGCTGGCATTTCCCGAGAGTGCAGTTGTCGAGGTGATCGTAGGTCCTGGACAATATGCCGCAGAGCGCGCTAAGGGGGTCCGCCGCCTTCTCGATTCATTGGGGATGAGTCACGTCTCCGTGGAAGTCTCCCTGTCTCCGTTGCGGTCTTGAGGTCAGAAACTGCCAGGCGGCCAGTGAGCCGCAGTTCAGAGGAGGCGCGCTGAAGCGTGGAGGCGACTGCTCATAAATCAGGCTGGGTCTGCGTGTCATTCGGAGGACCCCGCCGCCCACCCTGGTATTTCAGAAATGGGCGATCTTGACATGAATCCTTCAGCGAGATCACCGTTCGAACGTCCCACACCGCATGCGGAGGGTTCCCGTGATCGTTCTCGATACCAATCAGCTTCAGCATGCGGCGTTCCCTCATGGCGCCGTGTTGGGCATGGTCCGGAAGATCGCCGAGCTGAGTGGGCAAGTTCTGGCGATCCCGGAGATGGTGGCGGTGGAAGATGTCGCGCACCATCAGCACAAGGTCGAGCTGGCGCTCACTGCCGCGCGCAAGGCACTCGCCACGCTCGACGAAGCGTTCGGTGCAAGCCTTGCCCAGAAGGTCACTTGGCTTTCTGGCGAACTCGCAGCCCAAAAGCGCCAAGAAGCCCTGGAGAACGTCTTCAAGATCCTTCCTACCCCTGCAGGGGCTGCGCAGGAAGCGCTCCGCCGCGAGGCACACAGGCTTCCCCCGGCTGAACAAGCCTGGGAAGCCGAGGACGGCAAACGCGTCAAAGCGAGAGGAGCCCGAGACGTCACGATCTGGCTCACGCTCCTGGAGACTGCTAGATCCGGTGAGAACGTGTGGTTCGTCTCTCAGGATGGAGACTTCGGCAAGGGCGACTTCCACCCTGCGCTTCGTGATGAAGCCATGGAGGCGCTCGCGAAGGCTGAGAGTCTGAGACTGTTGCGCGGTGGCATTGATCAACTTCTGAGCGAACTTGCTCAGCCGGCGTCAATGCCCGAAGCTCCGGCCCAGATCCTGCAGGCCGATGCTGTCACACAGGCTGTGATCGATAGCCTCTCAAGCGTCAGCGTCTTCCACCGGCTCCTACCTGCTGTTGCAGCAGAAGTTGTTCGCTGGGCGGGCAGCTTCCGATCAAGCGAAGCCAATGTCGAACTCGAAGGCACCAAACGGGCGGAGGCTTACCAGGTGGGAAACCAGACTTGGATCAGCGCGCAGCTGCAGTGGCGGGCTACCAAGATCTACTCCTATCCTCAAGCTCTACATCCGTCGTCTCCGGTAGCCGCAGGCACACTCGCCCGCTGGACCTCGGAAGTCGAGTTCAGGTTCGAAGCCACAGTACTCATTGAGGTTCTGAGTGATCAGGCCGTGTCGGCTGAAGTCATGTCAACTGGCCCACTTAGCATCGTCTCGGTCTCAGACGCCATGAACTAGTTCAGAGAAGGCACGTGAGGGCAGGGCTGGTTGGCCCATGTGCCTTGCGGATATCTGGGGGTTCGTGAGGCGCGTGCGGCATAGGTGGCGTCCAAACTGCCTGGTCGAGGCGTCATGAAGTGCCGGTCGGGCCAGGTGAAGCCGCTGGTCGGCCCGGCCAGCGGGCCGAGCACCGCGCGCTGATAGGCAGACGCGGGCCGCTCGGCCTGGAGGACGTTGTCCATGGCTGCCGTGGTGCCCACCGGCTGCGGCCGGCGGGACCGGACACAGCCGGTCTCGCTGACTGTGCCGTGCCCAACGTGCCTCATGCGACTCAACTGATCAGATGGCCGTTGAGCTGCCAAGATCCTTCCCCGACCCCAGGTAGCGAGCGCCCGCCAGTGGATCGAGCGGGCAGGTTGGCACGCCTGTAGGTTCCGCGTTTGGGCGCCCAATTCCTGACCGACATGTCCAACGGATGTCGAATTGGACAGGCTTCGTGCGACTTTGCGTGTTAGTTGGCATCGGATCGCGTTTGTTAGCACAACCTCCGCCAGACGGCCGCAATGGATCAAGTGTGACGACTGGCGGCAGGTAGGCCGCTTGGCGCGCGGCGACGGGCCAAGACGGCCGGCTCCAGGACGCGTGCCACGTCGCGGAACTGACCGGCCTGGACGCGCGTCGCTGGCTGGCCGGCGGGCATCCGGCTGCTGGCACGCCGCGCCGCCCCTCGAAACGACACCTGGGGAAACTCACCAGTCTGAAGAAACGCACCGGCTGGCGCTATCAGATCACCGTCACCAACATCACCCGGATGCGCGCCGTGCCCGGCTCGCAGAACCCGCAGTTCCTCGACGTGCTGCACCGCGCCCACGCCGTGGTCGAAGACCGGGCGCACACTGAGAAGGCGATGGGCCCGCGCAAATACCGGGTGGGTCCTGGCCGCCAACCTCGCCGCCGACCTGGACGCCTGAACCCGACTGCTCGGCCTGCACGACGACAAGCAGCTCGTCCGCGCCGGAGGCCGAGACCCTGCGCTACCGGCTCTGGCACATCTTCGCGACTCCCGCGCCACGCCCACCGCCGATGGCTGCACCTGCCCGCCGACTGGCCCTGGCGCGAGGCGTTCCTGACCTGCTGGCAGCGCCTGACCACGCTGCCAGCACCCGACTGAACAACCGAAACTCATACAATTGATCACGGAAAGGACAGCGGGCCCTAGCCGGACCGTGGAAACCGGCGCAGCCCGCAGCGACACGACGGCCCGACACCCCCACCCCAGGGGAAACCGGGCGAGCACCCGGACGACTCAAGGAACGACTACACCCGACGAATCGAGGCCAAGCGTGGATGATCAACGTGTTATCGTGCTCGCTCTCGAATACCAATCGCTGCGATCAGATTTGGTGATGAGGTCTGCGGCCCGTTTTCAGTTCCTCGGATTTATTACAGCGTCTGCCGCCATTCTGGCTACGGGACTTGGTAGCTGGCACTTGCGCTTGGTGAGTCTAGGGGCAGCACTTTTCGTTATTGGGCTAACCGTTTTCTGGCTGCAGGGAAAGGAGCAGGCGGAAATCTCTACCAAAATTGCCGAAATCGAAAAGAGAATCAACGATCTCGTGCCCAATGATCCTAACCTGCTAAGCTGGGAAACAACCCATCAGGAACGCTCGTTCTTCGACCGCTGGATTCTAGGTCTGCGCCATGGCGCATAAGCGCGGGCGCAATCGTTAGGCAGAATAAAAGTCAAAGTAGGACACGAATTGGCCTTCGCTAAGGGTTTCGCCTAGTGGCGATTTAGACGCGTATCAGTTGTGGGAGCGGAAGCTACTCTTACTCGCGAAGTACCATACGTCCTTCCAGTTCCGACTGTACTTCGGCCCGGCCTTGTACTCAAGAATGGTGAGACCGCAAGCTGCGGCACGTCGGATGACCTTCTCGGGGGCCGCCCACGACATCGGCATAAGTCCAGGATAGCGCAGTACGTTTCGTTGTATCACGTTTAGTATTGAAGTTGGCAGGAGAAGGAAGGCAATTCCTGACAGCGTGGTGCGCGGCCTTGCGGGATACTGAAAAATTAGCAGTCCATTCGGATGAAGGATGCGAGCGAATTCGCGAAAGCATTCGTTCATCTGATTTTGCGTGAGATGCTGAAGGACGAAGGTGCTGTAAACCAGATCTGCACCACCTTCCCGCACTGTGTGAGTTGATTCACTGAAGCTGACATTATCTTCCGGATGGGTGCGTCGCGCCAAACTGAGCATTGTCCTGCTCGTGTCAATGCCAACGACCTGTTGGAACCTCTCTTTTAGTGCCCCGATCAGTCTTCCCGGACCGCAGCCAAAATCGACCGCCAGCGACCTACGAATCGGGTATACGTGACTCTCTTGCGCCGAATGTGATGCCCATGCGACCTCACGTTCGCCTGTGGCAAGGAATTCGTCATAACGCCAGTCAAAATGGCGTTTGCCATTAGTGCAAGCAGCCCACAGCGGGTCTTTATTCGCGAGAGTCTCCCATACGTCTTGACCATCATCGTCGCTGGTTTTCACATATCTTCCATTCTGGACTCATGGGGCGGGATTATCCGCCATGTAGCCTTAGCCTTGCTCCGTTCATGGTCCGAAACTAGCTTCGCCGACCCACATGCGCACCATGGACATCACGCCGGGGCTGCCCGCGACGGACAACTTCCAGCACTGGCCGCCGTGGCGGCCGCTCGTAGTCGAGACCGCCCGCCGCGTACTCGACTACACCAGCGGCACTCTGGTGATACCCATGACGGTCCTGGTCGAGCAGTACTGGCGCGAGATCAGCACCGGCCTCGCCCAACATGCCATTCCGGTGAGCACTTCGTCCGCGGAAGGCAGGGCTCTTGCAAGGTCTGATTTCTCTGGCATTCGCGCTGGTCAACGGGGGATGCCGAGGAGGTCGAGGGGCTTGGTGAAGGGTTCGTAGGACAGGTCGCGGACGGCCGCGGCGATGTTGGTGGCGCCGTCGGCGCGCAGGTGGTTGAGCGCGGTGTTGCGCAAGCCGGCCATGTTCTCCGGGCCGTGACCGGTGCGGACCTGGGAACGGTCCTCGTCCCAGAGGGTGTCACGAACGTAGTGGATCTTGTTCTCGATGCCCCAGTGCCCGCGGACGGCCTGGGCGAGGTTCTCGGGCTTCGCCCGCGACGAGGGCAGGTCGGTGACCACGTAGACGGTCTCGCGGGTCCGCTTGCCGGTGGCCTGTTCGGTGCGGTGACGAGTGATCCGGGCGACCTGCCTGACGTGCGGGAACGCGAAGTGGGAGACGGTGAGGACCTGGACGACCCGGGTCTCGGTGCGACCGTGGCCCCGGCTGCGGTCGTAGTACTTGGCGGTGGCCTGCTTCCAGGGCAAGGCCCGGCAGCTGGCGTGCAGGGTCGGCTGGTTGGCCTTCACCGTCAGGACGAAGTGGGCCTTCTTGTCCTCGACCAGGAACCGGGCGGTCTCGACCTGGGTGTGCAGGGCGTCGGCGGTGACGACCGTACCGGAGATGTCCAGCGCCGCCAGCAGGTCCCGCAGGCACGGGATCTCGTTCGTCCCGTCCGGCACCCGCAGCTGAGCCAGCAGACGGTCGTCCTGGTCGACGACCGAGAGCAGGTGGGCGGCCTGCCGGTCTCGGGTGCGTGAGCCCCTCGCGCTCTTGCCGTCCGCCGCGAGCCGGCGTGGCCGGGGACCCGGCTCGCCGACCGGCTGCAGCAGGACAGCGAGCCCGGCCGGGTTCAGCTTCTCGACCACACGGCGCACAGTGTCCATCGACGCCGCCGGCCGCACGCCCAGCGCGCCGCGCGGCGGGAAGCCCAGCCTCTCCAGCGTGTGCTGCGGGGCGCGCCGTAGCCACTGACCAATCGCCGCGTACGAACGGGCCCCGGCCACCACCGCGCAGGCCGCCGCGCGGACCAGTGCGAGCAGTGGATACCGCCGTCCGCGCCGATCCCGCGGGTCCCACGCCTCGGGCCCGTCACCCGCACCGGTGACAACGCACGACAGCACGGCCGCGGGCATGGAAGACTCACAGAACACCGAAGCTCCGTTGGTAGTAAGCGACTTGAGAGGTCACTCACACCAACGGAGCTTCGGTCTTTCCGGTCACACCCCCGATGACCAGGCGCTTTGCAAGATCACATCGACCTTGCAACAGCCCTGGCTCACTGCCCGCCGCTACGACCTCACCGCGGACCGCACCCGCGCGATCAACCGCCTGCGCGCCCAGATCCTGGAGTACTTCCCGGCCCTCGAGCGCGCCTTCGACTACAGCACATCCAAGGCCGCCCTCCTGCTGCTGACCGGCTACCAGACGCCGGCCGCCCTGCGCAGGATCGGCCAGGCTCGCCTGGCCACATGGCTCGCCAACCGCAAGGTGCGAAACGCCCCGGCCGTCGCCGCTGCGGCACTCCAGGCAGCCCACGCCCAGCACACCGTCATCCCCGGTGAGAAGACCGCCGCGGTCATGGTGAACACCCTAGCCAAGGCGGTGATGGCCCTGGACGAAGAGATCGCACGCACCGACGCGGCGATCGAGGCACGGTTCCGCCAGCACCCGCACGCCGACGCCCTCACGAGCATGCCCGGCATCGGAATCCTGCTCGGCGCCGAGTTCATCGCCTGCACCGGCGGTGACATGGATGTCTTCGGCAGCCCGAACCGGCTCGCCGGCGTCGCCGGCCTGGCGCCCGTCCCCAAGGACTCCGGCAGGATAAGCGGCAACATGCGCCGGCCTCACCGCTACCACCGTCGGCTCTTGCGCGTTTTCTACCTCTCCGCCCAGGTCGCCGCCCGTTGCTGCCCCAGCTCAAGGACGTTCTACGAACGCAAGCGGAGCGAGGGCAAGACCCACAAGCAGGCCATCCTCGCCCTCGCCCGCCGCCGCCTCAACGTCCTCTGGGCTCTCATACGCGACCAGCGCACCTTCACCGCCGAGCCACCCCGACGCGACCTCGCAGAGGCATGACACAACCACCTCACGTCACCAGGCCGGTTGACAAACACCATTGGGAATCACTGTTCTTGGCCCCAACTCCCCACTCCGTCTCAAATACCTTGAGCCCTACGCCGAGGCGGCCCGCACGGGGCTGCACGCCGGGGCCGAGGTCGTCGACACGACGCAACTCACGCCCGCCCAGGCCGCCCTGCAGATTGCAGAGGCCGTCAAGGGATGAGGTCCACCAGACACGCGGAACGGGCCCGGCGAGGATTGGACACGGTTCTGCGGAACGCATTCGGAGAACACGAGCGCGGAATACCGAAGCCTTGCAGGTCACAACGATGCGGTTGGACAGCGAACCACGGAACCTACAACGCCTGGGTGCGTCCCAGTCTCGATCAGGCCAGGCCCGGAGGCTGCCCCAGGAGCTTCGGGCCTCCCGCTCGGACGCTCCCGCCTGACAGCTACCGGATGATCGCCCCGGGTGCTTGGCCGTGGCGGTCGTCGGAGCGCCCTTGACCTGCTGTTCGACGTACCGTCCCCACTGTGGATACCCCCCGTCCTGGCCGCCGTGGCCGCCGCCCAGCCCTCGAACCGGAGGTGGAGAAGAGGCTGCTGGACGCGGTGCGCGCCGGCGTGCCGGTGAGCGATGCGGCGCCGATGGCCGGCGTGCACGCCAGCACGGTGTACCGGTGGCTGGAGCGGGGGGAGCAGGAGCAGCAGCGCATCGAGGCCGGCCAGCGGGCGCGGGCGGGGGAGCGGCAGTTTCGCGAGTTTCGCGACAGGTTCATGCGCGCGCGGAGCGAGGGCAAGGCGCAGCTGGTGCTGCTGGTGCGGAAGGCGGCGCAGGGCGGGCACGTGCTGAGAGAGCGGACTCGGGTGGTGCGGGACCCGGAGACGGGCCAGCAGGTGGTGCAGACGGAGCGGGACTTCGCGCAGCCGGACTGGCGGGCGGCGCAGTTCCTCCTGGCGTGCCTCGCGCCGGAGTCGTTCGGCCGGGCGGCGCAGGCCCGGATCGAGCTGGCGCCCGCGGGTGGTGGGGAGCTGCCGGCTCCGGGCGGGGCGGGTGAGGACATCGACCGGCTGGCGGCCCGCCTGGCTCAGATCCGCGAGGAGTTCGCTGCGGAGCTGGAGGATGACGCGCAGGTCGTCGATGCCGAGCTCATCGAGGGCCCCGAGACCTGATTGCCCAACTCTCTTGCCTTCTAAGGCTGTTGTCCTGTTTCGCCAGGGTTGGTGAGTGTGGGTGCAGCCGGGCCGCAGGGGCCCGGGGGAGGGGAGAAGCCCGCATGGCCAGCAAGGACGTCGAGTTGGGGCGCCAGGCCGCCGAGGTCGCCGACCGGGTGGTGAGTGAGATGCGGTCGGCGGACAGCGTGCTGCGCACGGCCGGCCTCGGCGACCTGCCGGACCACGCGATCAACGGGGGGATGCTGCTGAGCGCCCTCCCGCAGGACGTACTGAACCTGACCCAGGTGCGGGCGATGACGACGCTCGGAGCGACCTGGAGGCTGTGGGGCCGCGCGAAGAACGTCTACGCGATTCACCCCGACATGGTCTCGGAGCTGTGGTCGTACGGCGTCGGCCAGCTGCCCGGGGAGCTGTTCCGCAACCTGCGGCACCCGAACCCGGCGGTGGTCTTCGCGCAGCCGCCCGTCATCACGCTGACCGCAGGCGGGCATGGCCGTCTGCTCGCGATCTTCTTCTGCGGTCGGCTGAGCGGCGAACGGCTCCTGTGCCTGACCTCCGACGGGCGCATGGGGGAGGTCGCGGTGATCGCGATCGCTGAGCCGCTCGCGGAGGACGGCACGCCGCTGCCGCCCCCGGCTGGCGCCCGCGTCGCGCCGCTCGAGTACATCCACTGCACGATCCCGGTCGAGGCCGGCGTGCGGTTCACCGCTGGGGATCTCGCGGGCCGCCTCGCCCGGAAGGCTGGCCTCGACGAGCCGACGGACGGTCACCGCGACGTCGTCACCCGCGTTCTGCAGATCGCCGTGTACCTGTGCTCCTCGAAGGCGGAGATCGCGCTCCCGCCTGCTCCTCGCAGCAAGGCCGCCAAACGCGGCAGGCAGCGCAAGCCAGGGGAGACGTTCCTGCGGGTGGGCTGGCGGCTCGGCCCGATGCTCAAGGCCGCGCGGCTGCGCGCCCAGGAGACGCGGCGCAGCGGCCCTCACGCGGCTCCCGGGGTGTTAGGCAGGAGGCAGTACCCGCACCAGCGGGGCGGGCACCAGAAGACCGTGTGGAAGGGCCCGGGCCGGACCGTCGCGGACTCGGTCCTGGTGGCCCCGTACTGGGTGTCGCAAGACCTCCTGGACGGCGACGGCGCAGCCCCGGAAGGCATCGTGCGACCGGTGCGCTGAGCCTGTTGTCCCCGCCGGGCGGTGGTGGGGAAGGTGGCAAGGGCCCGCCCGCGCCGGGCCCTTGCGCACCCCGGACCCCCTAGAGAGAGGCCCGGCGCCCGCAGGGTCCGGATCGGGTCCACCCCGGCCCGGACCTCGGACGCAGGGAGCCGGCGCGGGTGAGGCCCACCAGTTGCCAGCCCCCACGCGACGGGGCGCCTTGGAGGAGACCATGCCGAAGCCCACTATGCCCGAGCTGCCGCCGGGCCTTGCCGCCCGCCCGATCGACCAGCGGCGCGGCCTACCGATCCCCGCCGTCAACGAGCGGCCCGACGGCACCGCCGACTTCCTGTCGATCAACGGCCAGACCACGATCAAGCTGGCCGTCGCAGGCCGATGCTCGCTGTGCACACGCCCGATGTCGGGCCTGGCCGCGTTCCTCGGCGGACCCAAATCGGCGGCGGCGGGCGGCTACTCCGACCCGCCGATGCACGAGGAGTGCGCGGAAGCCGCCCTGCGGCTGTGCCCGCACATCGCCCGCCAGCACGCCCGCCGCGCCACCGAGTGCCGAATCCCCGAGGGAACCGCGGTGCCCGAGGGGTTCTCCGAGGCCAAGCCCCAGGAGTGGGTGATGGTCCTGGCCGGCAGCTTCGGTGCCGGGCTGATGCCTGCCGAGGGGGGCGGCCTCGTGCCCGTCTTCCTGCTCGCCAACTATGAGCGGACGCGCCGATTCGTCTACGAGGACGGCGTGTTGGTCGAGAAGACCGGTAGCTGACGGCGCGACCTTAACGACGGCCCCGGCATAGCTTCCCCGGCACACCAACCACCCCACCTGGGAGGACACCGTGCCGACCAACCAGAAGCGCGACCGCTGGGCCGCCTACGGGCGGGAGGCGGGCCGATGAAGCTCGTCTCCCGCTCCGAGTGGGGCGCAGCCGACCCCACCGGCCCCTACACCCGCATCAGCTCCACCCGGGGCGTGAAGATCCACTACGAGGGCTCCCCGGTCCCGGACGCCCTGCTAGGTGACCACGGCCGGTGCGCCGGCCACGTCCGGGACATCCAGGCCTCGCACATGGCGAACCGGGAGGAGGGCTGGATCGACATCGCGTACTCGTTCGTCGTCTGCCCCCACGGCTACGTGCACGAGGGACGCGGCCTCGGTCATCGGAACGGGGCGAACGGCAACTCGACGCTCAACGCGGGCCACTACGCGGTGTGCGCCATGGTCGGAACCTCCGGCATCACCTCGCCGACCGACGAGATGCTGAACGGCCTGGTCGACGCCATCGAGTACTGCCGCAGCGATGGCGGCGCCGGCGGCGAGGTCCGGGGCCACCGGGACGGGTACGCGACCGACTGCCCCGGCGACGACCTGTACGCCTGGGTCCAGAACGGCGCGCCCAGGCCCGCAGGCGGCGGAGGCGGCGGAGGGGCGGCGCCGCAGCCCTCCGGCGCCGGCGCCGGCATCTACACGGTGCAGCCGGGCGATACCCTCAGCGCCCTCGCCGGCCGCTTCGAGACCAGCGTGACGCAGCTCGTCACCCTCAACGGCATCTCCGATCCCGACCTGATCCAGGTGGGCCAGCAGCTCCAGATCCTCGCCCCGCCGTTCCCGGGCCGCGAGTTCTTCGTCCTGGGCGCGCACAGCCCCTACGCCAAGCAGCTGCAGACCTGGCTCCAGGCCGGTGACTGGGGGCCGGCGTACCGGGTCGGGCCGAGCGAGGACATGGAGCCGCTGGACCTGGAGAAGGTGGCGGCGCTTCAGGAGCACTACATCGACGATCTCGGGCCGGCTGACGGGCTGACCGGGCCTGTTACGTGGCTGTACGCCTATCAGACGGCGCACGGCCTGCGTGCTCGGTAGGTCTCCAACTCGGCTGCGGGGTGGGCGCTTTGAGTGCCCACCCCGCACCTAAAGTTACCAGCGTCTAGTTATTTGACTCAGGTCTGTTATGTGCGAGGCTGGTCCTGCCAGCCGGGGAAACGCGAAGCCCCGGCCCAACGCACAAGGAGTTACAGCCCCATGACCGACACCCCCGCCACTGAGGCCAACGCCCAGTCCGGCACCCGTCCGGCCACCAAGCGCCTCGACAAGCGGACCGTGGTCGCCCTCGGCCTCGCCGCCGCCGGGTTCGTCGCCGGTTCCGTCGTGATGGGCCGCCCGGCCGCCACCCCGGCCCCGGGTGCCCAGCCCGTCCCGACCAACCTCGTCCCGACCCTGACGGCCGCCCCGGCCCAGCTCAACACCGAGGCCCCCACCCTCCCGGCCCTGCCGACCCAGGTCCCGGCGGCCCCGGCCCTCCCCCCGGCCGCCCCGGCCCTGCCGGTGGCGCCCGCCGTCCCGGCCCCGGGTCTCACCCCTGCCCCGGCCGTCGTCACCCAGACGGCCGAGCAGCCCGCCCCCGTCCCGACCGTCACCGTGACGGTCACCCACGCCCAGACCGCCCCCACCCCGGGGGCGCCCGCCCCGACCAGCGCGCCCACGATCTGCGCGCCCGCCCCCTCGCCCACCGCGACCGTGAGCCCGTCGGCCAACACCAGCCCCTCGCCCGTCCCGACCAGCGTCCCGCCCGTGGTGCCCGGTCGCCCGACCGGCCACTGACCGGAACCTGACCGGCCCCGCCCCGCGCGGGGCCGGTCAGGCCCCACCCCAGGAAGGAACCCCGCCATGCGCGGCCCCGCTCTGTTCGTCGGCTCTCTCCTCGCCGGACTGGTGCTCGGCACCATCAGCGGCGCTGCCGTGGCACGCACCACCGACGCCCCCGGCCAGCCGCCCGCCATCCCCGCGTCCCAGCCCGTCCAGCCCGGCTGCGCCACGCCGCCCGGCCCGGCAAAGCCGGCCGTCACCCCGTCTCAGCCCGCGCCGAGCCCGGCCCCGGCGCCCGCGCCGCAGCTCGCCGTGTAGCGGGCCCCTGCGCCCCGGGCCGGACGCCGTGGCAACTCACCGGCGCCCGGCCCGGCACCAACCCTCGACCCCATCCCACCCAGGACAGGAACCCCCTCCATGAACGTCAACAAGAACGCCCTCATCGACCGCGTCGCCCCCCAGCTCGGGAGCCGACGCGCCGCCGCCGAGGCCGTCGAGGTCGTCCTCGACACCATCGCCCGCACCCTCGCCGAGGGGAGCTCGGTCTCCGTCACCGGCTTCGGCGTCTTCGAGCCCGCAGAGCGCGCCAGCCGCCTCGCCCGCAACCCCCAGACCGGCGACAGGGTCACGATCCCCGCGCGTCGCGTGCCCCGCTTCCGCCCCCACCAGCGACTCAAGGACCTCACGGATGGCCGGCGCCCGCTCCCGACGGTCGGCAGTTCGATCCGCAAGGACCCCAAGGGCACCCACACGGCGCAGGACGCGGCGTGAACCTCGCCGACCGCCTGGCCGCCCTGTTCGAGCAGTTCCACCCGGCGCCGCCCACCCCGTACGTGCTGCGCCGCGACGTGGACATGTCCGGGGTCTCGGGCACCGGAACGGTCGCCGAGGGCTGCTACTTCTCGACCGCCGCGGGCTCCGCCGCGGTCACCCGCTGGCGGGGGGAGTGGGGGCTCGACCGTCGCGTGGGACCGGGCGAAGGGCGTCGAGGCGATCCACGGGCACGGCGGGGCCACCCGCGTGGTCGAGGTGCCGGTGCCGGCCATGGTGGCGGCCCTGACCTCAATCGTGTCCCTCGGTGTGCAGTGCGGCGAGGACCCGTGGTCGGACGGCTGGAACGAGGCGCTAAAGACCATTGGTGGCCTCGTCGAAGCGGCGCTCGGCGCGCACCTGCCGGCGGGTCCCGAGGGCGTGAGGTCCACCGAACCTGCAGCATGCGACTCAGGTAAAGATAGTTGACCTGGGTCTGTTGTCGGTGGAGGCTGGTACCGCCAGCCGGGGCCAGCGAACCCCGGCCCAACCAAGGAGCCAACATGCCGCGCGTCAACCACGGAGACACCCTCACCAAGATCCGCCCGCTCGTCGGCGGGGCCGTCTCAGGCATCAAGCAGGTGTGCCGGGTCGGGGACGTCATCCTCGTCGCCTCCCTGGCGGAGGCCATCCGTGACGAGTGGTACGACGGCATCACCGTCCGGGTGCTCTCCCCCCGCGCAGGAGAGCTGGACGTCAACCACTTCCGTTTCGCTGACCACGGAACCCTGCCGCACCATGACGGCGGCATGCTCACCGCCTACAACGCGCACCTCCTGGACGAGCGCGGGGCGCTGGAGCCCCAGGGTCTGCGGGACGCCATCGGCCGGTACATCGCCAGCATCTGCTGACAGGCCGCGGGGGGACCGCCGTACACACTGCGGCGGTCCCCCGTGCGACACGCTGGGCCGGCCCGCTCCCGGCCCGCTCCGCAGCCATCAGCCTCACAGGGGAGAGACACGCCATGGCCGGCTTCCCGGTCCGCTACCACGGCAGCATCACCGAGCTTCACGGACTCGCCTTCACCGCCACCGTGCACGACTGCGACGACGACCACGGCCAGGACATCACCGGCCGCGACGAGGGATGCCACACCCTCATCGGCGAGGCCAGCCAATCCCTCACCCACGTCCGCCGCAGCAGCATCACCCCGATCGCGCCTGACGGCGACGACCTCCACCGGGCCGCCCGGGACGGCGACTGGATCCACCTGCCCAACCTGGGCGAGGTCCGATTCGCCTACCAGGAGTTCGGCCCCACCCGCCGGACCCGGTGGATCCACTACTGCGCCTGCTCCGGCCGCCGCTGGAGCATCTCCGCACGCCTCGTCTCCATCTACAGCGCCTCCGCCACGCGCACCCGCTACACCACGCCCCAAGAGCGGCATGCCTGGCAGCTGTGCATGGCACTGGACGAGCTCGCCGACACCTACGCCCACCCCCACCAGCGGCGGATCTTCGAGGAGCAAGCCGACCTTGTCGAACGCCTTACCCAGCAGCAGGAGCTCAACGCCGTCGGCGCGGCCGGACCGGGCAGGTGACCCGTGAGCACCCAGATGTGGATCGGCCGCATCGCCAGCAGCCCCGAACTTCACCGCATGCCGGGCAGCCCCGTCCAGAACGTCACGTTCACCCTCGAGGAGCGCCCCGCCCTGGCCGAACGCGGCAAGCGCCGGGCCACCGCCGGCCCGCTGCTCCTGCGGTGCGTCGCCTGGCGCGGCCTGGCCCAGCTGATCGCCGACACCTTCAGGACGGGCGACCGCGTGATCGTGATCGGCACCCTGCGCCAGCGCACCGGCCGCGCCACGGCCGCCGTCGAACTCGAGGTGTCCGACATCGGAGCGCTGCTCCACGAAGGCGCGCCCTTCACGCGCGCGCCGGCCATCCCCGGCGAGCCGGACTGAACCGCGGGGGCGGCGGTGCGAGCGCTCCTCGCGCCGCCCTCCGGCCGCCTGATAGACATGACGTCTTACTTCCGTCCGGGAAGCCGGACCATCACGCGAGGAGCATCATGAGCGGCAGGCAGCCGAGCACGAAGCTGGCCGGCGCCGCCACGGCCCTCAAGGAGGCGGTCAAGGCCCTCGAGGACGCCGGCCTCACCAACGTCGAGATCATGGAGGCCCTGCGCGAGCCCCTGGCCGAGGTCGACTCGACGCTGACCGACATGCGCAGGCTGCGCCGCGAGGCCGTCGTGGCCGCCTACCCGGACCGCACCCGCACCGTCTACGAGCTGTCCGCGGCATCAGGGCTGGAGTCCGCCCTGATCACCCGCTACGCGAAGGAAGCCGGCCTGGAGCTGCGCAACCGCAAGCGCGGCTAGCAGCACCCCCCGCGCCCCCAGGACGGGCCGGGGCCCATCACCGCGGCTTCCTGTGCCGGCCGGTGCCCCGCCCGAGCTTCGGCGCCGGCACCGGCCGGATGACGCCGTCCCCGTCGATCCTGTGCAGCAGGCGCTGCGCCGCCGCATAGTCGGCGACGACCGTCTCCGGCAGCCACTGCACGCCGTCCCACCGCATCACCAGCCGCGGTTCCCCCGGCCGGACCTGCGCGGCGCCCTCGCTGCCGTCGAGCCGCACCGCCTTCAAGGCGCCTACGGCCCGGCGGGACGCATCCCGCCGGGCCATCCACGACTCCAGTGGCTCGTCATCCACCAGCCGGACTCTCTTCCTGCAGCGCGCCGCGTGAAGCACGCGGAGTGCCGGCTCAGTGGCCGGGCGCGGCGCCAGCGGCGCTCCGCGAGGATCCCGCCGAGTGTGTCAGCCGGCGCACCGTCAGGCCAAACCGATGCGGGCCCGATGCTCTGCGGCGTCCCCCGCGCACCGCCTTCCCCAGCTTCTCCAGGACGCCTGCTGCGAGCCGAAGTTGGGTGTGCCCAAGGGCGCGCCCCGGTATCTAGACTTGAGTCAAGAAAGCGGACGGAAGTCCGAAAGGTTGCCAGTCCGGGCCGCGAACCCGGACCACACCACACAGGAGACCCATCCATGCGACAGAGCGCCGTCATCACCGGCCGGGCCGACGCCGGGGCCATCGACAACACCACCGGCGAGGCCGCCTTCTACTCCCACCGCCAGCCCGCCTGGCACGGCCTCGGCACCGTCACCGAGGAGGCCAAGACCAGCGAGGAGGTCCTGCACCTCGCCAAGCTGGACTGGCAGGTCGAGAAGCGCCCGCTGCTCTCCATGCACAAGGGCAAGCTCGGCAAGAAGATCCCCAACCGCTTCGGCACCTTCCGCGACGACACCGGCGACTGGCTCGGCGGCCTGGTCGGCAACACCTGGACCCCCATCCAGAACCGCGAGGCGTTCGCCTTCCTGGACGAGCTCGTCGGCGGCGGCCACGTCACCTATGAGACCGCCGGGGCCCTCGACGGCGGCCGCGTCGTCTTCATGTCCACCATGTCCCCGAGCATCACCATCGACCCGGAGGGCGCGGCCGACCGCATCGACCTGTACACCCTGTTCGCCAACAGCCACGACGGCCGCTCCGCCGCCGTCGCCGTCGAGACCCCCATCCGGGCGGTGTGCACCAACACCCTGGACCTCGCGGTCAACGAGGCACAGCGCACCTGGAAGATCCGCCACACCTTTGACGCCCTGTCCCAGCTGGAGGAGGCCCGCCGCGCCCTCGGCTTTACCGAGCGGTACGCGGCCGCCTTCGAGGCCGAGGCCACCCAACTCTTCCAGACCGCCATGACCAACCAGGAGTTCGACAGGCTCATCGCCCAGCTGTGGACGCCCCCGGCCGAGGGAGCCCGCAAGAACCTGGTCGCGGCCCACCAAGAGCGCCGCGACCGCCTGCACCACCTGTTCGCCGAGGCCGACACCCAGGACAACATCCGAGGCACCCGCTGGGCCGCCCTCCAGGCCGTTGTGGAGCACGACGACTACTTCCGCACCGTCAAGGTGCCCGAGGCCCTGACCGAGCAGGAGCACCGCAACAACCTGGCCATGACCGCCCTGCTGCACGACCAGAAGAACGACCTCAAGGACCTCGCCAAGAGCCTGCTGCTCGTGGCCTGATCGTCCCGGCGGCCGGGGGCCCTGCCCCCGGTCGCCACAGGGCCCCTTCACGTCACACCGGCCGCGCCGAGGACCGGCGCGGCCCTCCGCAGCGAGGAAAGCCATGTCCAGCCACACCCCCAACGCCCCCCACCCTGTCGGCGATGACGCACGCGCCAGACGACGTCTTCCACGACTTCGCCGATGAACTGGCCGACGCCGGCCAGGAGGCCGTGAAGCGGCGCATGCTGCTCCTCCTCGACTCCGCCATGGCCAGCGATGATGCCGCTAGCGCTCTCGCGGACCGGGATGTCGCCTGGCTGCTCCTCGCCGTCCAGAACGGGCTCGTCTTCGACGCAGCGACCGAGTTGAGCTTCTACGGGCGGCCGTCATCGAGAACTGGGACTGGCGACATCGATACGGTTTACCACTTGGTCCTCCCGTACTGATCAGGGCAGTAGAGAAAACGTGTAACGACGAGGCAAATACAATGCTGCACACCTTGGTCGTAGGAAGCCGTCTCCGTGATATCAGCGACCTTCCGCTATGCCTGGCTGGATAGCCGCCCGCTATGGAAATTTGGGCGGACCGCAATTAGCCTTGAGAGGTGAAATTTGTGCGCTTGCCGGACATTGGGCGCCCCCGGTAGTCGTGTGCTGCGAGGTGTGTTTTGCAGTTATGCCAGATTGGGGGTATCTGCCGCCGCGGACGACCTGGTGATATCACATCGCCTCGTGTCGGGCTTGGTTCAACCGCGGCAGCTGGGATTCCGTCGGGGCCGCCGCGACAGGGCCCTCGCGGAGCCGTGCCCGTCTCAGCAGCCGGTTCGTCGGTCGGCGCCTGTATGGTCGTGTGGGCTGGTCGGCTGCTGTCTGCGCCAGTTGGGCGGGACGCAGCTTGCCGTACCTGACCTGCCACGTCCGCAGTCCTACCTGCCCCGGAGACCTGATGCCTGCCCCCGCCGCTCCTGACACCCTGGACCTGTTCGCTGGGCCCGGTGGCTGGTCGGAGGGTCTGCGCGCCCACCACGGGATTACTGACATCGGGATTGAGTGGGATGCTGCAGCCTGCCGGACGCGGGCCGCTGCCGGGCATCCGACTGTTCGTGCGGACGTGGCCCAGATTGCCACGGCGCCCATGGCCGGTCGCATCCGCCGCTTCATCGCATCTCCGCCGTGCCAGGCCTGGTCCCGGGCGGGCAAGCAACTGGGGCTCCGGGACCAGCCGCTGGTCCATCAGGCGATCGATGACCTCGCCAGAGACCGGGACACCCGGCCGCAACTCCTTGCTGCGTGCCAGGACCCCCGCTCCCTGCTCGCCGCCGAGCCGATGCGTTACCTCCATGCCTTGCGGCCGGAGGACGCTGTCATGGAGGAGGTCCCCGATGCCCTCCCGCTGTTCCGCCACTATGCCGAGGTGCTCCGTGGATGGGGCTACAGCACCTGGTGCGGCAACCTGAACGCCGCCGACTTTGGCGTTCCACAGAGCCGACGCCGCGCAATCCTCATCGCCTCGCGCATGCGTACCGCCCAGCCTCCCGAGCCCACGCACACCGAGCACGGCGAGGATGGCAACCTCTTCGGCGAGTCCCGGGCTTGTTGGGTCTCCATGGCGGAAGGCATCGGCTGGGGCGCCACCGACCGGCCTGCGCCCACCGTCACCGCCGGCGGCGGCAAGACCGGCGGTGCCGAGCCCTTTCCAACCCAGGCCCGCCGCGCTCTTGCCGATTCCCGCAGCCGAGGATGCTGGAAGAGCCGCGATGCGGTCTCGGACACAGCGCGCATCACGGTTCACGAGGCGGGCCTGCTGCAGTCCTTCCCCGGGGACTACCCGTGGCAGGGAACCCAGACGAAGCAGTATGAGCAGGCCGGCAACGCTGTGCCACCCCTGCTGGCCGCACACGTGGCTGCGGCGGCATTCGGCCTGCCCCAGCCGCGGACTGTGCCAGCGGTGACGGCAGCCTGATACGGCGGTCTGCGGAGCCGGAATGCTTGAGTCGGCGGAAAGCCGGATCGGGGCATTGTGCTTGTCGTCGCGGCAACGGTGTTGATGTCCCGGCCCTCCCGCCGCCGGTCTCCAGCTCGCCGGGTCAGTGCGAGGAGAACGGCACGCGTGTCCTCGTTCACATCGGCGCGTTGTGCAGGGGCGGGGCAGGATTCGGGCAACGTCGGCCGGCATGTCAGAGCCCCCAACTACACTGGCCGATCCACATGGGTCGCTTGTCCCCGGCGTGCCCCGCAGGTGAGGCTTGGGCTGGGGGATGGAGCGGCAAGATCACACCCGAAGGGAGGTAGCTAGTTTGTTCGATATTATGGCTGTTCTCAGCTCGACGCCTGGCGCCTCCCGTCCCGCAGGCTCGGCGCGCGTCGTACGGAGGAAGAATGTCTGCCCTTGAGGTTGTCGAGATCTGCGCAGGAGCAGGGGGGCAGGCCCTCGGCCTCGAACAGGCAGGATTCGAGCACCGGCTCGCTGTTGAGCTCGACCCGAACGCGTGCAAGACCCTCAAGCTCAACCGTCCGGAGTGGAAGGTTGCGGAGGGTGATGTCGCGGATGAGTCGGTCTGGGATCCCGAGGAGTACCACGGGGTCTCGCTGCTGGCGGGCGGTGTCCCCTGCCCCCCGTTCACTATCGCGGGAAAGCAGCTCGGTGCCACGGACGAGCGAGATCTGTTCGCGTGGGCAGTCCAGCTGGCGGGCCGCATCAAGCCCAAGGCGCTGATGCTGGAGAACGTGCGAGGCCTCAGCGCCAACCGCTTCTCCGCCTACCGGCAGCACGTCCTGGACACGCTCCGCGACTTCGGTTACGTGGGCGAGTGGCGGCTCCTCCAGGCATCCCAGTTCGGGGTGCCGCAGCTCCGGCCCAGGTTCGTCCTGGTGGCACTCCAGGATGAGTACGCCGACTACTTCCACTGGCCGGAACCTCAGGACGGACCTGCGCCCACCGTCGGCGAGACCTTGAAGGACCTCATGGCGGCCAACGGCTGGGGCGGTGCCGAGGCATGGGCTGCCAGGGCCGACGGCATTGCACCCACCATCGTCGGCGGCTCCAAGAAGCACGGAGGAGCAGACCTTGGCCCCTCCCGAGCCAAGGCTGCCTGGGAGGCGATGGGGGTCGACGCCTGGGGCCTTGCCAACGAAGCGCCGCGGCCGGACTTCAAGCCGGCAGTGAGCAAGAAGGGCGAAGTCAGGGGCGGTCCGAAGCTGACCAGCCAGATGGCGGCACGGATCCAGGGCTTCACCGACGACTGGCAGTTTGCCGGAGCGAAGACCACCGGATACCGCCAGATCGGCAACGCCTTCCCGCCGCCGGTCGCCAAGGCGGTCGGGCTCTCCATCGCAAAGGCGCTCCGGAAGGAGGGCACTCCCCGCGAGCGAGTAGAGACCACCCATGACCCGGTGTACCGGCTCCTCCGCGGCAAGAGCGAAGCGATGACCGCAGAGCAGATCGTCGCCGCACTGGGCAAGACTGGCATCGTCATGGGCATGCACGACATCGAGCGACGCCTCTCCCACCTCGGCCGCGACTTCCACATCGAAGAGACCGAGGCCGGCCAGGACGGCGCCATGGCCTACCTGCTCCGCGACTTCAAGGCCTTCGTCGGACAAGAAGGCCATCAGCGACACGAGCTCTTCAAGGCCAACAAGGCCAAGATCAGCTGAGCACGAGTGGGTGACACCGCCCGCGGGCCTCAGCCCGCGGGCGGTTCTCTGGCAGGGGCCATGGTTTCCTGACTGCAGTCTTCCTCGGAGCTTCCTGCCGCCGCGCCACAACGGCCGATACCACTGCGGCCGCACATCCCAGGCACTCGGATCCCCGCAGCGGACCGCGTCGCCGAGCCAGAGTGGCAGACTCAGCCGTGTGATCAGAGAACCCGCCGAAGTGACCATCGACAGTGACGGCCGAGTAGTACTGCCCCTTGGCCTGCTTGCGGAAGCCGGACTTGACCCGGGCACGCCGCTGCTCGCCTACTGTGACGGCGACGGCCGGATCGTTCTGCGCCGCGAATCCGACGCGATCCAGCGCCTTCTGGACCACGGGGGATTCTGAACTGTCTATCGGGCCGACACATGCCCCATGGCCAACCTGCGGCGCGGCGCGGGCCATGGTCGGTAGACACTCACGTCCTCCGTGTGGCCTCCGCGCGGCGCTGGCGGACGGCGTCGACGACCAGAGCCGCGCATTCGGCTGGCGGCTGGTGCTCCCAGAACCGGAGCACCAGCCAGCCGGCCTCGGCCAGCTTCATGTCGGTGTCCCGGTCCCGGTGGACGTTCCGGTCGATCTTCTCGTTCCAGTAGTCCGGGTTGGTTTTCGGCGCCACGAAGTGGTCAGGGCACCCATGCCAGAAGCAACCGTCGACAAAGACCGCCACCCGTGTGGGACGGAACAGGAGATCAGCAGTCCGCCGCATGCCGGGCAACGGCTTTGCAGCCACCCGGTACCGAAGCCCCTCGGCGTGAACAAGGGAACGCAGCGCGAGCTCGGGGGACGTGTCCCGGCTCCGGATCGCCTGCATGTTGCGGCGCCTGCCAGCTGAGGAGGCCCATGATCCTTCCGGGGCAACCCATGCGGCCGCATCCGTGCTTACCGCTCCCGCGGCTCCGGCAGTAGCGGCGCCTCGACGACCGGATCGCTTTCCTGCGCTACCACCCACTTGATGCCCTCCAGTTCCACCGACCGTGCGTTCGCATGTTTTGTAGTCCAGGGTGCCAGGCGGACGCTCACAGACTCACCGGCACCTGGCACTGGCAGGCCGAGGCCCTGAGCTACCGCCTGGTGATTGCCGTACTGCCCGAGAATCACGATTCCCTCCGGCCGGAGAGCCGAGCGGGAGCCACCGTTGTACCGGACGCGCTTCATGAAGTCGTCCTGCTGCGCGACCGTGGCAACCACACCGCGGGAGACAATACGTCCCTGCGTGCGCCGGAACAGCTCATGCACACGCTGGGTGCCATACCGTGACGCGAAGATCGCGGCGATGTCCTTCTCAGACAAGCGCAGCAGGATGTTCTCGGGGAGCGGCGCATCCTCGAAGAGCCAGTGAACGGCGTTCTTGCGGGCAGCGGCGGTGAGAGACCGCTTGCCGTCCCGGTTCCCTTCCTTCTTGGTAAGCACTTCCTCAGTGACCCGGAACAGCCCCGCCGACCAGAGCCCAGCGTCATCACTGGCCCACACCCCAAGACACAGATGCCCCATCGCCTCAGGAGGGATCATCCAGCGGCCCAGGTCCTGGGAGTACTTGCAGTCCACGTCGATGCCGTCGATCGAGTAGTCCATCTTGTGGCCGTCAGCGAAGTTGAAGGCGCGCTGGAGGTTGATCTCCACGAGGGTGCCGGCATGCGTCTTCTCGGTCTTATGGAGCTCCTCCCAACGGAACCGGCCCGTGTGCTGTCCGTCGAGCAGCATGTCGAACGTACGGCGCAGAGCGGCAGCGAAGATCTCGTCGCACGGGTCCGCCGCCAGGATTTTGGCGCGGACACGGGCCAGTTCCGCATCAGGGGGCAGGACAGAGGAAACGGGAAATAAGGTTTCGGCTGATGTCATATCAACTCAATTCTTCTGAATGGAAGATGTAGGAATGCCCGGATGTTGTCTCCGGTGCGTGGCCCGGTCAGTCGGCCTCGGTAGCGGAACGCTCGGCGGTCTTGCGCTCCTTACGCCTGCGCTCGTAGTCGGCAACCGCGGTGGCCGCACCCTCGGCAGGCCACGGCTGGGCGCTGATCAGCTCGTAGGTCACCTCAGTGACGCCGTCCGTCTTCCTGCGGTGCGCGACGATGTCCCAGCCGAGGACGAAACGGAGTTCTCGCAGTCGCTTCTTCGGGTCGCCCTTATGGGTGTCCTGTGCGACCAGTTCGATGAGCTCGACCGGCGTCGGTTTCCCCATCTCCTGGAAGGCGATGAGCAGTTCGCCGATGCGCTCCCACGGATTCGGGCGGGGGAGCGCTCGCCCGATAGCCGGGCCGAATGCGTCGAGCGAGGCGAAGAACGCCTGCTTCCCGTGGTTGTGCTCCTCGCACAGCGGCTCCAGGTTCGAGTACACCGTCTTGCCGCCCCACGACTCGGGCACGATGTGGTCGATCTGCAACCGGATACCGTCCCGGGGGCCGCGCCCGCACATCTGGCAGAAGCGGCCCTTCTTGCTGAAGACCTCCGCCTGCAGCCGGGGCGAGATCTTCACGGCCGCGGAAGCCGCCTTCTTCCAGCCGAGCAGCTGGTAGATCCACTCTCCGTCACTGGTACGGCGCCGGCTCTGCACCACGAAGTGGCTCCGGACCTCGCGCAGCCGGCGCTGACTGTGCACGTTGGACTTGCCGAAAACCTGCTGCGACCGTGCCAGCCACTCCGCCATCGTCGGGGGACTGTCCTGCCGCATGAGGAGGAACCGACAGGCTTCTGCGGTTTCCTGGCTGCTGAAGAGATCGGCGATGGACGGATCAGTAGGGTCGGGCAGCGGGCGCTCGCTGTCCACTTCTGCGTGTGTCATATCTTCCTCCCGCTGAACACGGTGGATTCGAGGAGCCCTTTCGATCCGTACGGCACCCTAGCCCGTCACGGCTGCGGGTCCTGGGCCTCACTCCGTGGTTTGCTCGTCGAGCAAGGCCGGGGGCTCGAGGTGGCGCAGGAGTTCCCGGATGTCCGCCAGGTCCAGGCCGGCGCTGCCGACGGGCTCTTCGACGAGGTCTGCGAGCTGGCGCACCTCCGGGTCGTCCAGGATGCTGCCCATGAACTCCAGCTTTGCCTCGAGACGCAGCTGGACAACCTCGTCGATGGTGCCTTCCGCGACAAGGACGGTGACCCTCGTCTCCGTTCCGGGGGCCAGGCCCAAGCGGTGGATGCGGTCGAGGCTCTGCAGGTACCGGCCAGCCATGAAGTCGCGGTCGACGTAGACCGCGTCGTGGCAGACCTGGTGCAGGCTGATGCCCTCGCCCAAGGTGGCCGGGTTGGAGAGCAGCACCATGCAGTCAGGGTCCTCGCGGAACCGTCGGATCTCCTCGTCCCGGTCTGCCGTGCCGCCGTGGACGACGGCTGGAGAGTAGGGGGAGAGGAGCTCGGCCAGGGTGGTGATGTTGCGTACGAACGTCGTCCACACGATCGTCTTGCGGCCCGCTGCCGCGTTGGCGGCGACGATCCGGACGGCCTCCTGGAACTTGGGTGAGAGCTCGTAGCGGGGCAGGTCGCGCAGGAGCGCGTGGAGAGACTCGCCGGGGGCAGCTTCCAGTGCCGGTACCCGGTAGGCGAGCGGCTCGTACGGGCTGCTGCCCTCGACCAGGAGCGCCGGGCTGGTTGCGGCCATGAGCAGGCGCAGTGCTGCCCGCCCGAGGGCTTCAATGTCGGCGCGGGACGCCTCGGCCCGTGGGGAGAAGTTGCCCTTGAGTGCCTCGTACACCTCCCGGTGGATTGGCGGCAGGCTGACGTACCGGACCTTCGGTTCGAACGGGGGCAGGCCAAGCTCGCGCTTGGTGGTGCGGGTGAACAGCGGCCGCAGCACCGTGCTGGCGTAGGCGAGGTCGCCGCCGCGCACAGCGTCGGAGACGACGCGCTTGCCGCGGCCGGGCCAGACGAACGACAGCAGGTTCTCCAGGTCCCGGGCCCCGTTGGGGGCCGGAGTGCCGGTGAGGATGAGCCGCCGGGTGGCGGTGGGCCCGAGCGCGAGGCAGGCGGAGCCGTATGTCCCGTTGGCGCCGAGCTTCATGCGGTGGGCCTCGTCGAGCACCAGCATCGACGGTGCCGCGCCCAGCCAGGACGCGAGCCCGGGTACGGCCCGGGACAGACGCTCGTAGTTGACCAGCAGTACCTCTGCGCCGTAGTCGGGGGTGCGGCCCATGACGGCGATGCGCGGCGGCGTGCGGAAGCAGAGCTGGCTCTCGGTCTGCCATGCCTCGTAGGCGGACTTCGGCCCGACGACCAGGAGCCGCTTGGCCAGGCCCTGTTCACGCATGGCGGCGTAGACGGCCAGGGAAACGCGGGTCTTGCCGGCTCCGGGGACGCTGAAGTTCGCGCCGTGCCCGAGTGACAGCAGCTGTGCAGCATCGCGGAGCTGGAAAGAGGTGAGGCCTCCGGTCCAGCCGTCGCCTAGGAGACCCGGCACGTCGTCCGGCGCGACCGCGCCCTGGCCAACGTCCGCGCCACTGCGGAGAGTCTGCTCGGCCCGCTCGGCGTCGTCGAGGACGCCGGTGACGAGCTGGACCAGCGCGTCCTCCCACTCGACGCTGTCGTGGCGCCAGGAGCCGAGCTCGATGATGCGGTCGAGAAAGTCGTCGAGCTCGAACTCGCCCACCAGTGGCCCACGCTGGCCGCCGGGGGCGATGCGCGCGGCGAGGTCCGCGAAGTCCTGCTCGTACCCGGGCGCGGTGCGCAGGACAACGCGGGTCCGCGACACGTCGAATGCGATCCGCAGCGACGGCTCTGTCCGGGTATCCGTCACTGCTGCTTCCCCACAGCAATGTTGAGCCAGGCCAGACCCTCGCCCGGGAGCGGCACGCTCTTGCCAGCCTCGACGGCCACGCGCTCCATGATGGTGCGCAGCTTCAGCAGGGCGTCGTCGAACGCCCCTTCGTCCAGGCTCCCGTTGCCGCGGGCGAGGACGAGGTCGGTGACGCACTGCTCCAGGTCCTTGCAGGCGTCGGTGACGCGGTCGGGAGCGGCGAGGCGCTTCTTCCGGAGCCGGAAGTCCTTGCCTGCGAACTCCAGCGCCTCGTTGAAGACGTCCCGGGTGCGGTCGAGGACCTCGGCGGCCGCCGTCTGCTCCTCGGGGGTTGCGGCGGCGCCGGCCGCCTTGACAGCCTTGGCCTGCAGGAGGGAGTCGGTGAGCGCCTTGGCCGCGGCGACGCTCGCGCCGGCGGCCTGGACGGTGCGGCCGAGGCCGGGGATGGCCACCGCCGGTGCCGCATCGGCTGGGGCGGGCCTGAGGTCTGCGGGCAGCCGCTGGTCCAGGAACCGTTCCTGGAAGTCGGGCTGGATGAACCGGACGTCGGTCTTGGCGAACTCCAGCACGATGGCCGCGAGCCGGCCCTCCTTCAGCAGGTCGGCACGCTCCCGGTTGCGTGCGGACTCGGTGTTGTAGGCGCGGTAGAGCTCGAAGAACCGCTCCTTAGCCTCTTCGAAGTCCATCAGCCGCAGCGAGGCGGTTCCGGTGGCGCTACGGCTGATGAGGTCCCGAAGCTGGGCCAGGATCCACAGATCGCGGTCGCAGGCCGGCGTCGTGGTGTGGAAATTCCGGGCGATCTCCGACAGCGGCTTGCCGAGCGCCACCTGTTCCTCCAGGGCGAGCAGGTGGTTGATGTAGGAGTAGTCCCGCCGGGTGTCCGGGCGCAGCTGGAGGGAGAGCTCGACGGCGTGGATATCACTCCACTCGCAGCTCTCCGGCAGAACGCCGACCCGCATGCTGGTCCGCCCGAGCTCCTTGAGCGCAGCGCGGCGGGTGTTGCCGTTCACGAGGATGCCCTCGTGGGTGATCAGCCCGGGTTCGTTCTGCTGGTACTCGCGAAGGCTCTCCGTCAGGTCCTCGAAGGCCTTGTCAGTCCTGGAGGGGTCGGCCGGCAGCGCCTTCAGCAGGTGGTGGAGGTAATCCTGGCTCTCCGGGCTCCAGGGGTCCTCGGTCAGAGACCGGTCCCGGGCCGGGTCGTAGGCGCGCTGGGCGCGGATGCGGTGTGTGCCAGGGTTATAGCGCAGGACCTCGACCGGCATATCGATGACCTCGATATAGGCGGGCTTCCCGCGCCACTCGACGGTCAGCGTTTCCGGGACCCCGCTCCCATTGCGCAGCTCCTTCAGCCGGTGGGCCACGAGCTCGCGATTGCCGGCGGCTTCGTGGGGCTGGCCGAAGTCGATCAACACGTGTGTGCTCCTTCGTGTGTGTGAAAGCGATGCAGATACTGCCAGGGCCGGGAACGGGGCGGCACAGGGGTTCCGGAGCCGCCCCGGGGAGTGGACTACAGGAGCATGTCGCGGACCTCGGCGCGCGCAGCCGCCGGCAGCGTGCGGTAGACGCCCCAGAGCTTTTCGACCTCATTGAAGCCGCGGGCGTCCTGCTCCATCCAGGCAGACAGCATCTTGCGTTCATAGGCCGACAGCTGCGCCAGCGCCGACGCAAAGGCGCCCAGGTCGGCGCCGGCGTCGCGCCCTCCGACACGGCACCGGTTGCACTCGGTGACCAGCTGCACCTCCGTGCCGCCGCCGGGCAGGGTGACCGGACGCCGCGCAATGTCCAGGTGGGAGGTCGCGCCGTGGCCGTCGGCGTACACCTCGCCGTTGCCGATGCCGCAGGTCCGGCACAGGTAGTTGTCATTCAGGAGCACGGCACGGCGCTGCACTGCTCCCACCGACTCGGTTGCCTTGCGGCTTCCCATACCGGGCTCCCATACCGGCACACCCTGCCGCACGAACCGGTGCTCGCTGGGGTCGAGAGCCGGGTCCTCCCGGTTGGTGTCGATCTGCCACTCGTGGTCGCGAAGCTCCCGCATGCGCCGGTCGACCTGGCTGACCCCCTCGAACGCGGTCCGCAGCTGCTCCTTGGTGAACACGCTGCCGATTCCGACCTCCTGCACCAGCCAAAGCGCAACGCGCTTCTTGGTGCCGAGTTCCTCGTCAGTCCAGGACGGGATTGCCACCACCATGCTCTTCGGATCCTCTCGTGGGCAGCGCAGTGACGGCCCTGGTGGGCTGTCAGCGGGCCGGTCCCGCCTGCTCCTCAAGCGAAGCGCATGCCCCAGGGGCAGGGGAAGGCTTCCCTGTCCCTCGGTGTCCCTCCTCGCCCGGTGTCCCGGCGTGTCCCTGCCGCGCCACAGGGCCCCTCAACTGTCGTAAGCGTTTGCCAAGATGGGCTGACACTTCGTCGACCCCCTACCCTCGGGGAGTTTCCTTTGCCTCCACGCGGACAGATGAAGGCCCTTCCGCCCTCCGTTTCCCCGGCGCGCCGCGAACTCGCCCAGGCGGTGCGCACCCTGCTCAGCGCCACGGGCGGGTCGCTGCGCAGCGTGGCAGATCAGATCCACAGCTCCCGCTCGGCCCTCAACCGGCTCGCGTCGGGAAAGGTCCTGTTTCCCGACGCGGACACGGTCATCGAGCTCCACAGACTCGCGGAGCACAAGGACCGCGCCGGGGTGCTGGCTTTGGCAGACCTGAAGTGCCTCGTGCAGCGCGTCTCGGACGAGTACGAGGCCGCTGCTGCCGGAACCAGCAGTGCCGAAGTCGCCGGGCCGGCCGCGGACACCGTTGCTAGCACGCGCGGTGGGGCACCGGCGGCACTGGCGGGCGGGACCGGCGTGACGTCCGCTGCGCCGGTCCCGCCCGCCGAGGGGGACCGGCGCAACGGCTCGGCCGCGGAGCTGCAGTGGCCGGTTGAGGAGCTGGCGCTGCACCTGGACAGCGGCCGCTACGAACACGCCGTCGGCATGCTGGACTATGCCGGCGACGAGGCGCCTGCGGTGGAGTCCGCCGCCGCGATCCAGAGGTGCCGCAGCCGGGGCCTCACAGAGGCCGTAGATACTCTCCTGCGGAAGGTCGGCAGTCGGCCCGACGGGTTCGTCCTCGCAGTGGTCGGCTACCTGATGGACGCCGGCAGCCACGCGGACGCCCGGGCACTGATCAGCTGCAGCGCACACTCGGCGTAAGCCGTCCTGATCCCGGCCCGTTGGCCCGGGCCTGCGCACGCTCCGCGTCCAGGACATCCCTGGAACCAGACGCTGGGCTAGACCAGACCCCGGCTTCGTGACTCGGCGTCGGCTGACCGATGGACATGGTGGTAATCGCTGTCCACACCTAGCTCCGTCTCGCCTGGCCGCTCGTCGCCGACCGCGGGAGCCGTGGAAGCGGGCGGCGGAACCGAACAAGCACTGACTATCAGCCACAAGTGCTGATGGTGTAAGGAAGTACGTTGATCGCTGCCGCACTGTTCGATGGAGGCCAGCCCGATGCCGCAACTCGCACTCTCCGTCTCCTTCTGGGAGCAGTACGAGCAGCTGGAGAAGCATGTCCGCTCCGGGGTGCGGAAGGCGGTGGTGAAGTTCCAGCAGCTGAGCGCCGCAGAGCTGCACAAGGACAAGGGCCTGCACCTGGAGTCGGTCGAGAACGCCAGGGATCCCCGGCTGCGGACGATCCGAATCACTGGTTTCTGGCGTGGCGTCGTACTTGCGCCGGACGACGGGGGTGCGACGTTCCTACTGGTGAATGTGTTGCAGCACGACAAGGCATACGAGTGGGCCGCGAAGCGGATCTTCAGCGTAAACTCGGCGACCCGGGGGCTGGAGGTGCGGAACGTCGAGGCCATCGAGCAGATCACACCGCTGCTGGAACGGGTGGCCGCCGCCGCGCCGCGCCGGCTCTTCGACGCCTACTCGGACACGGTGCTGCGTGACCTCGGTATCGACAGCGGTCTGCTGCCGGCCGTGCGCTCGCTCACGGACCAGGCCCAGCTCGACGCCTTCGTACCGATGTTCCCCGAGGACCAGTGCGAGGTGCTGCAGTACCTCGCCGAAGGGTTCACTCCGGAGGAGGTGTGGAGCGACATCGTCTCGCAGCGCCGTCCGGCCGACCCCGGGCCGCTGGACTCGCGCGACGTGTCCACCGCCATCGCGAACACCGCCAGCCGCATCGTCGTGGTGTCCCGGCCGGACGAGCTCGAGTACATGCTCTCCCAGCCGTTCGCCGCCTGGCGGGTGTTCCTGCACCCCAATCAGCGGCGGGTCGCGTACCGCGAGTCCTACAGTGGGCCTGCCCAGGTCTCCGGCGGCCCCGGCACGGGCAAGACGGTCGTCGCACTCCACCGCGTCAAGCACCTGCTGGGCCGACCGACGAATGGCGACCGGCCCCACGTTCTGCTGACTACCTACACGAACGCGCTCGCCGCGATCCTGCGGGAGAACCTGGCCCTGCTGCTTGACGACCCGGCAGCGCTCGCCCGCGTCGAGACCGGGACCGTCAACTCCCTTGCCTTCAAGGTCCTGCGCGAGCACACCGGCCGCGCGCCGCAGGCGGTCGACGACAGCGACGAGCGTAACCGGTGGCGGGCGCTCGGCACGAAGCTCAACCTGCCGTGGTCCGGCGAGTTCCTGATGCAGGAGTACCGCCACGTTATCCTCGCCCAGGACCTGCTCACCGAGGAGGAGTACACCGCCGCGGAGCGCAGGGGACGGGGCGGTCAACTGGCGCCGTCGAAGCGCCCGCTACTCTGGCAGGCGGTGGCCGAGTTCACCCGCCAGCTCGATGCAGAAGGACGCAGCACCCAGCTTCGGCTGTGCGCGGAGGCGGCCCGGGTACTGCGGGCGGCAGGGTCCGGCGCATCCCGCTATCGCCACATCGTGGTCGACGAAGCCCAGGACCTCCACCCTGCCCAGTGGCGCCTCCTGCGTGCCGCCGTGGCCGAGGGGCCCGACGACATCTTCCTCACCGGTGATCCTCACCAGCGGATCTACGACTCTCGGGTGTCTTTTGCGGCGCTCGGTATTCCGGTTGCCGGGCGGAGCTTCCGGCTGCGGCTCAACTACCGCAATACCGAGGAGATCCTGCGCTGGTCCGGGGCGGTGCTGTCTGAGCAGACAGTGAACGACCTGTCGGGAGACCAGCGGGACGGGGGCCTCGCTGATTACGTCTCGCTCCTTCACGGCACCCGACCGACCGCCTGCGGCTACGACTCGGAGGATGCCGAGCTGACGGCGCTCGTCGACCGTGTGCAGCAGTGGCTGGCCGCCGACGTGCCCTCGGCAGAGATCGCCGTGTGCACTAGGTTCCGGCAGCTCGGGAACAAGGTGATGTCCCGTCTGAAGGCGGCGGGAATCGACGCCGTGCTGCTGAAGGACAGTCCTGGTGCTGATGAGGCGGGCGTGCGCGTGGCCACGATGCACGCCATGAAGGGGTTGGAGTTCCGCTGTGTCGCCGTGCTCGGCGCCTCGGAGTCGGCTCTGCCGCTGTTGTCGGCGGTGACTCCGGCAGAGGCCGATTCGATCCAGCACGCGACTGACCTCCTCGCCGAGCGGTGCTTGCTGTTCGTCGCGTGCACCCGGGCGCGGGATGCCATGGCGGTCAGCTGGAGCGGCGCCCCCAGCCCCTTCCTTGCGGACCTGGTGGGCGGGGAAGAGCTGCTCTGAGCCGTTGGCAAGCTGTCAGGATGCCAGGAACTGGGACTCCCCGTTGACGGTCACCGAGGGGTCGGCGATCGGCGCGCGACTGGCGGCTTCCTCCCCGGGCGCCTCCGTACTACCAGTGGCCGGCCCGGGTGCGGAAGCCTTCGGAGTATCGGGAAACGGCCGTACGGTGTGGGCGAGCAGCCTGGTGAGCTCGCCTTCCAGGCCATCTTGCAGCGGGGTGCCGTCGGGGCCGAAGGAGTCGATCTCGCGTTCGGCCAGAAGCTGTCCGGTGATGGCGTGGGTCGCGGTGAAGCGGAGGATTCCGCTTTCGTTGTAGCGGAAGCGGATGGTGATTTTATTGTGGGCAGGATCGTTTTCCGCCCGCGGCAGCGGGACGTCGAACGCGGCGAGCGGGAACGCCCGGTCGCTGTCGGCCGAGTGCCCGTACTCGCCTTCGACGATCTCGACATGCACGGACGTGGCCCCGGGGGCGGAGGGCTGGAAGACCGACGTGCCCTCGGCTGGGAGAGTGGCGTTGCGGCGGATGATCGACTGGAAGCCGCGCGTCCGGCCGGCGTTGAAAGCGGAGCCCAGGTCGTAGTTGCTCACCAAGGAGAAATCGCTGAGATCGTCTAGCTCCCCGTCGAGCGAGGCCGCGTAGATGGCCGCACCTCGGGCGACGGCCGTCATGGGCCTGCACAGCCGCGGATCGACGATCCGGTCGTGGCCCAGCATTCTTCCGAGGGTTTCGCGCACCAGCGGGATCTGGGAGGTCCCGCCGATCAGCAGGACGGAGTCGATCCCCTGGGCACTGGTGCCCAGGTCGTCGAGAGCCTGCTCGACCGGTCTCAACGCCTGTTCGACCAGCGGGGCGATCGCGGCGTTGTACTCCTCGACCGTGATCTTCGCGTTGTTGACGCTGCGGCCGGACCGCTCGCTCGGCGGGGACTCGAAGAGGGCGTAGCCGTCGGGAGGCAGATGGGAGAGTTCGATCTTGGTGAGCTCGACATGCCGGCGCCACTGCCGGCGCTGCGCCATGCTGAGCCGCTCCGGGACGGTGCCCAGTTTGCGCAGAATCAGCTTGGCGAGCTCCTCGTCGAACTCCAGGCCCCCGAGGGCAGTGATGCCGCGTGACGTCCGTTCCTCGAACAGCCCGTCCACGTAATCAAGCACGGTGACGTCTATGGTGCCGCCGCCCCAGTCGAAGACCAGGAACCGGCCCGGGATGGGGTAGTCGTAGGCATACGAGATCGCCGCCGCAGTCGGCTCGTTGATCAGAGCCTTGACCTTGACGCCGCCGAGCACGGCGGCCGCGCGCGTGCGGTAGCGGGCCCCGCCGGTCGCGTTGGCGGGGACGGTGACGACGGCCTCGGACAGCTCGAGCAGCTCGTCAGCGGCTCCTTCCCGCATGCGGCTGAAGAGCGAGGCGGCGGCCGCCGTGCTCCGGAACTGCTCGCCGCCGATCCACACCCGGTGTTCCTCCAGATGCGGAAGCGCCTCCTCGCCGGCGTCCGCCGCCCGGTCCGCACTGGAACGGGTGCCGAGCATGCGCTTGACGGCATCGAGCGGGTCGCTGGTACCAGTCTTTGCCGCCCACCCGAAGCAGAGCGTGCGGCGGACGTCGCGTACGGAGACGACGGAAGGGAAAAGCTGCCCGAACTCCGGCCGCCGCCAGTTCGCGGGTACGTTTCCGCCGTCCACCGGGACGACCTCGGCGGCCAGCCCGTTCCAGCGTGCGACAACCGAGTTACTGGTACCGAAGTCGATGCCGAAGCTCATCGAGTGCCTTCCATGCTATTTGGTGCGGTGGTTCCCGGCAGCGTCGCGGTGCGGGGCGGCATGGGTGCGGGACAGGGGCGATCCGTCCGGCGTGCGGTCCTCCCGGGGGCGGTCCGGTACTGGTGCGGCCCCGGAAGCCCCTTCGGCAGCGGGCTGGGGCGGCCCCGGACGGGCGGAAGGCCCCTTGCGGTGCGGCTTCTTGAGCGCTCCCTGTGTCTTTGCCGGAGCGGGAGGGGCTTGCGGGTGCCGTTCCCGGTCAGGGTGCTGCTGGCGCTTCTTGCGGGGCGTCAAGCTCCTCGGCTGGTTCTCAGGCCGGTCACCGTCCTCGACCCGCAGCCAGCCGATTTCCACAACCCGGCCAGACTCCCGGTCGGTGTAGGCGGGGGCGACTACGGAATAGGCCGGGGCCTCGCTATCGCCGGTGCGGTCCTGGTCCGGGTTCACCAGGCTGAAGAGCGACAGATCCCCGGGCTCGGCGACCCGGACCAGGCCTGCTTTCGTGATCTCGTGGTCGATCCGTGCCTGCAGTGATGTCAGCTTCGATGCCTGGTGCGCGGCGCGGTCGATGACCGCTAGCTGGGCCAGGTGCATCTGCCGCGCGCGGATTCCGTCTACGACGGCTCCGCGGACTGCTTCGGTGAACTGGGGGACGAGACGGCGCGTGAGCTCAGTGCGGATCACGGCCGCTAGGTCGCCGTCCTCAGCGGCGGGCACCGACGCGGCGAGGGAGCAGGCGATCTGCTCGAGCTGCGTATCGATCACGGGGCGCAGGGATTCCGTGACGGATGCCAGCAGGGCAGCTGCATCGAAGGTGCCAGGAGCGATTTCCGGCAGTCGGCTCTCTTCTGTCCAGCGGCTGCGCTCGGAGCCTTCGGAGCGGACCTGCGGTTCAGAGATACGGCGGTCGGAGAGGCTGCGGCGGCTGCCGCCCCTTCCGGAACGTGCCGCCCCCTTGCTTCTGCGGTCGGCGCTTGGCGGGGGCTTGCTAGTCACGATGAGCTGCTCTCTGCTGGTCGAGGTCCGGAAGAACAGGAGGCTGGGACAGGAGGCCCGCGGCGGCCTCGATTATCTCGCGAGCGGCAGCTTCCCGTGCCCAGGCCCGGTCGGCCTCGGATGGGGGCTCGGTCAGCCGCCCCATCGGCTCGGCGGGGAGCTCAAGGAGCCGGCTGACGCCCGGTGGCACTGCCCAGCGGTGCGGGGCGAGGGGGAGCACGAAGCGTGCCACCTCCCCTTGCCCGCGCTCGGCGGCTTCGATGGCGTCCTTGGCCTGGTTGACCGCGACGTTCCCTGATTCGTCGAGTTCGCGGCGGAGTCTGCGCCAGGACTGCTTCCAGTCCGGTGAGGCGTCCTCGACACCCAGCACGAGGTAGGGGTTCAACGGCCCGTTGCGCTCGGAGCGGGGGCCGCTCTTCAGGTAGCGGCGGTTGCGCTGCAGTGAATGGGCGGCGGACTCGCCCAGTTCCCGGAACCGGGGCGGCCGGGACTCTGCATCGAGCTCCAGCCAGGACGCCGCCCTGCCGGGATCGTCCGCGGCCAGCAGGTAGGCGCGCACATTCCTCGCTTCCCACCGGACGGTCTGCGGTCCGTGCTCGAGCCGGTCGGCGGATTCCCAGGCAGCCGCCCGCATCCGCTCCGCGCGCTCCGTCTCGCCGTGGAGTCCGGCACGATGGGCATGGCGGATAGCCCTCAGCATCCTCCTGACACTGAGCCAGCCGGTGAACTGCCGCGAGCCGCCGCGGCCGTCGGGGGCCAGGCGCTCGAGGAGCAGCCAGAGCGAGCGGTCGGCAGCGAGATCCTGGCTCACATAGCCGGTCCGGCGTACCTCCCGGAGTTCATCGAGGAGCTTGCGCACACCCTGCGGGAGTCCGAACCACTCCTCGGTCACGGCTCCGGCGTCGGCCTGCTGCAGCCGGGACAGCAGCCGCCAGGAGTCCGGCCAGTCGGGCCCGGGCTCGGTGCCCGTTCCGGCTGTCCGGCGCTCGCGCTCCAATGGCCAGTCCAGCTGCGACAGCTCCTCGTCGGTGAGGGTGTCCGGGGCGAGCCGTGCCCGGAGGTAGACGGCCTGGGGTGAGCCGTCCGGCTCCGGGACCGCGGTGATCCACTCCTCGTCGACGAAGTCGTCCAGGACGGCGAGCGGAAGTACGGAGAGCAGTGCCTTCTGCCGGGTCTCGGAGATGTGGAACTCGTCGATGGACTGCTCGTCCTGGTAGACCTGCCAGGCGCTCCCGGCTGCCCCTGGTACGACGGCGGGCGTGCCTGCGAGCAGGGCACGTGCCCGGGCGGCAGCAGGCGGATCCAGGACGGGAATCCCATGGCCGTCCGCTTCGGTGAGCACAGCCACGCCGGCGACCGGTGCCAGCTGCGAAGCAGCCCGGATGATCTCCGCAGCCAGCTGGCGGGCAATCAGGTCCGGGGCGGGACTGGCATCTGGGGGCGGCCCGCCGAGGACGCGCCGGGCGAAAGCCAAGGCCTCCGCCCACGCCCCGGCGTCGGCGAAACCTTCGGGGACCCGCACAGGGTCCGCGGCCACGCTCCCCACCGGGCCGTGGCGCCGCTCGGCTGCCGCTGGGGACGCGCCGCGGCCCGAGCGCAGCGCAGGCCGCTCGCCGCGCTCGCGTGCTTCGGCTAGCGCTCTGCGCCGGGCCAGCTCACGCCGACGGAGCTCCTCCAGCTCGTCGGCGGGGCCGGTGGCGCCGCCGCCGTATATGACACCGGTGCTCTCCGCCATCACTCCTCCGCGAACCTGCGGACCTCGTCGATCACAGCCGCCGGGGTCCGGTCCAGGCAGTACGCGTCGACGAACGCCAGCCGGTCGGCGATGCCCGCATCGGACACCTCCTTCCGCAGCCGCTCCAGGCGCGGTGCCTCGCAGGCGGCGGTGGAGGATTCCAGCGGATGCTTGACTGCGACGGCGACGGGCTCGCCGGTGAAGTCCGAGGTGTGGACGCAGACCAGGCCGCTTCCGGTCTCCGCCAGGCGGACAGCGGGGTCCTCCTTCGCCCAGCCGCGCAGGAGTTCCTCGTGCCGGGACGGTTCCGGCTGGAGATCCCGGCCGCGCAGGGCGCCGACGAGGTCCCGGGCGAGGCGCCAGTCCAGCAGGGGGTGCAGGCGCATGTTCGTGTAGTCCCGGAGGCACGAGTAGCAGGAGCTGCTGCACGCCTCCGCGTGCCGGCTGTCCTCCCCGAACTGGGCGAGGTAGTCGTCCACCGCGTCGAGGAACCCGTTGATCTGGTCGGGCGCTCCCAGGTGGGTGCTGAAACCCGCGCCGTTGTCGAGGCTGTCGGCGAGGTAGGCCATGACCGGTGCCGCCACCGGTGCAGGGGAGCCGTGGATGCCGCTCAGCAGCTCATCAGGCTGGACGTCGAGGTACGGCGCGGCCGCGCGGCGCAGCAGGGCGGCGAGGGAGTACCAGGCGGCACGGCGCCCGTGGTAGGCGTCGGCGAAGCCGTCAGGCTGCGCGGAACGCGAGATGTCGAACCGCAGGCCCCGCCGCTCGTCCACGGCCGCCTTCGCTCCGAGGAACAGCATGTCGGTGTGCTGGGTTGCACCGAGGGCGGTCTGCAGGTCCGCGTCGGCCCTCGGGTTCTCGACGTGCCAGTAGCCCTTCCACTTGCCGGTGTCCTTGCGGAAGCGGAACAGCCTGCCGCCGTTGCTGTTGACCATGTAGCGGTCCCCGCTGCCGCAGTGCACCACCAGCCAGTCGTCCGCCGACCGCAGCACCCGGGGTGCGGTGTTCTCCAGATCGGCGGCGGTGCGCGTGCTGGTCGAACCGCTGCCCCAGTCGCGTGTGCCGTCGTAGTCCCGCGGGTCGGGTGCGGCACGGAAGCCGGCCGGCTCCCGGAACGGGACGACGCGGTAGTTCTTGCCCTCTGCGCCGCAGGCCGGGCAGCGGTCCGGGGGCTCGGCGCCGTCGGGCACCGGATCGATGTTGGCGCAGATCCTGCACATCGCCACCAGCTGCTCCGGGCCGAAAGGGTCCTCGGCGGCGTAGACCCGGCGTGCACCTGGGCTGAGCGAGACGATGCCTGTCGAGCGGAGCAGGCGGCCGTCGCGCGGGGTCTCGCTGCCGGGCGCGAATTTGCTCAGCGCCACGGCGAGATCGCGGTTGATCGAGTCTGAGGGCGGCCACGGGAATGGCTTGTCGGGGAAGCTGGAGTACAGCAGGCGCGCCCTGGTCGGGAACCCGAACATCGGCAGCAGCCCTGCCTCGGCGAGCCGCTGGCTCAGTTCGGCGTGGCCGACCCGCTCCGCGGAGACTGTGTCGATCCGGTCCAGCAGGTCGGCGATGCATGCCACCGGGTCGATCGAGGAGACTGCCTCGGGGGTGCGGGCCTGCAGGGCGGCGGCGGCCGCCCGGATGCGGTCGGGGTGTGCGGCGGTCCAGCTCCTGATTGCGTCACGGTGGTCCGCCCAGCCGGCTGAGAGGCCGAACTGGCCGTGGACGTTGTTCGTCAGCGACGGCGTGTCATCGGTGTCGGCGGCGGACAGCGCTTCGAAGGCCTGCCGCAGGACCTCGCCGAGCAGCACGCGCTTGAAGATCGCGGGCATTCCCAGCGCCAGGTAGGGCGGCGGCGTCGGGCTGTTGGTGATGGCCTCGGGGCGGGCGAAGTAGTGCTCGTCGTGACTGCGCCCGCGGCAGACCGTGAGCGCGACCGCGACTGGGCTGTTCCGTCGGCCGGCCCGGCCCACACGCTGCTGGTAGTTGAAGCGGGTCGGCGGCATGTTGGCGAGGAGCACCGTGTTCAGCGGGCCGACGTCGACGCCGGCCTCCATGGTGGTGGTCACCGACAGGAGCTCGAGCCCGTCGGCTTCCTCGACGTCGTGTTCGCCGAGGAAGACATCCTGGAAGATGCTCTGGCGGCGCTGGGCCTCCAGCCGGTCGGTCTGCCCGGTCAGCTCCGCCGTTCGCAGCGCGAAGTTCCCCGTTCCGTGCTCGGCCTTCCATGCGTAGTAGTCGTCGGCGAGTGCCCCCTCGAACTCCTCGGGCTGTGACGGGAGTTCGATGCGGCACTTGGTGCAGATCCCTGCGCCCGGGTGGAGGTGCGGGCGGCGGCAGCCAGTGCACGTCCAGACCTTGCCGATGCCGGTACGGAGCGCCACCTTCTCGGGGTTGATCACATACTCGACCACGGCGTCCTTCCAGATGCCGAGCACGCGCTCCCTGACCGATTCCAGGTCGGTGCCATCGCGGGTCGCCACCTCCTGCCAGAAGTGCTTCAGCGGAGCGGGCGGATTCTGCAGCCCGCTGCGCATCTGGTGGAAGCGGCGCATCTGGCCGAGGATCCGCAGGCTGGCCCGGGCAAGTCCGTCGTCGCCGCCGACGGCCGCCTCGACCGGTGCGCGGTCGTCCTGGAGGCAGAGCCACCCCAGCCCCAGGGACTCGAAGTCGCGTCCCGCGCTGGAGAAGAGCCCGTTCAGGAACTCGGTGCGCAGCCGCTTGCGGATTCGGTCCAGCAGCTCCTCCTGGGCCTGCGTCTCGGCGGCCGACTCCCGGTTGCGCTTCCAGTTGAAGAGCACGGTCCAGCTCTGCCCTGCGGAGGTCTGCTGCAGCGAGGCGGACGGGCCGCCGGGGTTGGTGCCGCAGCCGACGAGCAGCCCCTCGAGGTCGCCGGGGAGGGAATCGAGCGACGGGAGGTTGGCGAAGCGGCGCTCAAGATCGGGCAGCAGCTCCGGCTCGGCGTCGAGGTCGTCCGTCAGGATGGCCTTCAGCTTGCCCCAGTCGGCCGGATGCCGGTCGCGCAGCCGGAGCATGGCGGCCTTGGCCGCTGCGGGTTCGACCTGCTCGCCCGCGTAGTGGGCCTTTACCAACTGCAGGTCCGCGAACGGGTCGCCCTGCTCACGGACGGCCTTGGCGGTGAGCAGCCGCAGCAGGTCCTGGTAATGGCGCAGCGCGAGGCCGCTGGCGAGTTCGGACGCGTCGTCGCGGCTGTCAGAGAAGGCGATCGCCTTTCGTTCGTCCGCCGGGAGGTGGCCGAGTGCCTCGGTGGCGAGCACCTGGTTGATCTTGTCGAAACCGGTCCGCATGCGGCGCACCGGGGCGCTGCGGAGCCTGGCGGGGTCCTCCAGCGGGATGGGCCGGCCGTCGCGGTCCCGCCGGATCTCCCAGTCGTCGCCGCACGAGGGGCAGTGTGTCGGGAACGGCCGCAGCTGCGCGGGGTCGAGGACAGGCTCCCCTGAGTCCTTGCCGTCCGGCACGGTGATGTGGAACGACCAGCCGCTGTGCCCGACATCCTTGTTGACAAGGCGTCCGGTGGCGGGCTGGTATGCGCTGCGCCGGAACTCGAAGCCGACGCTGCCCCCGCTGTTCGACAGCCCGGCTGACCAGTCCGGCTTGTCCAGGCCGAGGGCCTTCGGCCTGGGCCAGTACACGATGTAGTTCGCCGCTGTCGGGACGCCGCTGGCCTCGTCCGGCAGCAGGTCGAGTTCGGGGAAGTCGGTGTGCAGCGCGCCGGTGAACCTCCGCTTCCGGGTGTCCTCAGGGCTGGCGTACCCGCCGAGCATCAGGTCGCCGCAGGTCTGGCAGTACAGCAGTTCCAGCACCCGGGCGCCGCAGCTGCAGCGGGAGGCTGGTTCGGCGAACAGGCGGCCGACCCGGCGGTCCTTGTCCGCCTCCACCGGGATGTCTGGGCACTGCGGGTCCGAGCAGGCCCAGATGCCGCCGATGTTGCGGAAGAAGAGGTGGGCCCGCAGCTTGGGCAGGTCGGGGTCCTCGGCCGCACCGAGCACCCGCAGCGCTCCGTGCAGGGCCGCCTCGCGCTGCTCCGGGGCCGCGATGCCCGGGAAGAGCTGCTCGGCGAGTGCGGAGATCCGCAGTGTCCGGGGCGTCCCGCCGGGGGAGAGCACGTGGGGGATCGCACCGCCGAGGCCGGTGGCTTCGGCCAGGCCGCGCGCCTGGTCCTGGCGCAGCTCATCGTTCGCGGCTGTGGCGAGGAGCTGCGCGTGGGCGGTCAGGTCGGTGCTGGCGCGCTTCGGCAGCAGGGCGGTGCCGGGGATGATCCTGCACCGGGACCGGGGGAGCGCGAAGAAGTCCTCAAGGAACGCGTCGTCGCGTCCCTCCTCCAGCGACGCGGAGGCCGCCAGTACCCGGAACTTCTCCGGGGCGGAGTCCAGCCCGAGTCGGTGCCGCAGGTTGCGGAGCAGGTACGCGACCTCGGTGCCGGCCGTGCCGCGGTACATGTGGAGCTCGTCGAGGACGAGCGTGAACCGGGCGTCCGGCGTGGTCTCCAGCCATCGGCGGGTGGCCGCGAACAGGCCTGCCTCCTGCGGGCGCAGGAGCATGATGTTGAGCATCGAATAGTTGGTGACCATGACGTCCGGCGGTGCGGCCTGCATGTCCCAGCGGCTCTGCATCTCCGCCCCGCCCAGGCGGGGGATGAACGCGTGGTGGCGGCTGTCCGCGCGCTGCTCGCGCGCGTCCAGGGCCCGCAGGTACTCGCGCAGCCTGGCCGCGGCGGGTGCGGACGTGCTGGCGCCCGGTACGGGTGTGGCGCCGGTGTAGCGGCCGAAGTAGAAGCGGTGGCCGTTCCGGTTGGCGTCGAGCCATGTGCGGGCCCCCTCGCCGTCCAGTGCCTTGCGCAGCCGCATCATCTGGTCGTCGGCGAGGGCGTTGGTGGGGTAGAGGATCAGGGCCCGGACTGCCGCGAGGTGGCCGTTCTCTCCCGTGCGGCTCGGGCGGTACTCGTCCTCTCCTCGCCACCACGTGCTCTGTGCGGCGCGGGTGCCGGTCCAGGAGGCGGACTCGGCGACCAGGTCGGCCAGCACCGGCAGCAGGAACGCCTCGGTCTTGCCCGAGCCGGTTCCGGCCGTGACGACGAAGTCCTTGCCGTCCCGGCAGGCCGCCACCAGAGCTTCGTGCTGGTGGCGGTAGAGGCTCGATACCCCGTCGGGCAGTGCGAACCGGGCGAAGCCGGCGGCTTCCGGGTGAGCTGCGGCAGCGGCGAACGACTCGGGGACGGTCATCCCGCTGGCCTCGTACTGGGGGCGCAGCTCGATCAGCGGCTCGCGCCAGGCGCCGTTGTCGCGGTCCAGCAGCAGGCGGCGCTCCTCCATCACCGAGACGTCGTCGACACCGAACGGGGTGTCGTAGTAGCGGAACAGTGCCCGGCGGAGATCGCCGAAGGTAGCGATTACGTCGCCGGGTGCCGCACTTCCGGTCGAAATGCCCTTGTCGGCGCTCAATGTGCCCTCCCGGGTACGGCCGCCAGCGGCGGCAGGATCTCCAGGTCCTGTAGCAGCGAGGCAGCCACGGCCTCGGCCAGGACTTGCGGGACGTTGTCGTAGGCCAGGGTCTGACCCTGGCTTCCTCTGATCGGCGGCAGACCCGTGCACAGCACGGCAGCACGGGCGTGGAGCGGCGGCAGCGGGGAGTTGCAGTCCACGAACAGCCGCCCGAGACGGGCACGTCCTTCGGCCGCCTCCGGGCGCCAGCGCACGGCGTTCTCATGGTGGCGGGCGAGTTCGAGGTAGATACCCGTCTCGTGTTCGGTCCGGGTGAAGCGGCCGTCGCGCAGCAGCCGCACCAGCCGGGCGTGGTCGGCGCCACGCCAGCGGTACAGTCCGTCCTCGGTGTGCGAATCGGCCGGGACGAAGCGCCGCGAAGCAAGGTCGTAGCGCTCCACGGTGTCCAGCCCGGCGCCGCCCGGAGGGGCAGCCTCGGCCCCTGTCTGGGCAGGCGGCAGGAGCGCGGCCAACTGGAGTGCCGCACAGGGGACGTAAGCGGCCCCGATGCGCGCGGCCAGCTCGTCCAGCCGTGCTGCGTCGTCGTACTGGACCATCAGCGTTGCGGGCAGCGGCACGGCCCTCTCGCGGGTCTCGCCGGGGATCTCCAGCAATTCCAGCCAGTCCGCAGCGGCGGACCCGAGGGCCGCACGCACCGCCGCCGTACGGGCACCGGTGATCAGTGCCAGACCGTCGGAGAACGGCAGGCGGGTGAGGACCAGCGGAGCGGCGGACCACCGGTCCGCCCGGATGTCCGCATCCAGGAATCCGAGCGAGGACACGGCGCGCACCCATTCCCAGTCCGCGTACTCGGCGGTGTCGATGCCGTATGCCCGCACCGTGCTGCGGACACCCTCCCGCAATGTCGTTACCGAACCGCCCTGCCGCTCGCTCAGCCAGCGCAGCAGCAGATCGCCGATCGTCTCAGTGCTCACCGGGCTGCCTCCTCCGCCGCGTGAACGTAGGCGGCCCACCTCGAATCCGCTGTGCAGTCCCTTGCCGCGAGGACCGCCTCGGCCCAGGTGCTGACGTTCGGCGACGAGGCCGGCTCCGGGATGCCGGGGCTGACGGCGCGCCCGCGCCAGCGCCCGGCGCGGCGCTCCAGCAGCCAGCCGCCGACATCGTGCAGCTCAACCTCGAACAGGTACGGCGCTGACGCCTGCGGCAGCCGCTCTGCCAGCCAGGTGGGCGGCTCGGGAGCGGTGATGCGCCACAGCCTCCCGTCGGAGGCAGCGAACAGCAGCTCGTCGGCGCCCCGGCGGCTGAGGACCACTTCGGGGACAGCACCAACCCGGTGCCCGGCGCAGTCCGCCCCGGACAGCGCCTCCCCGCTCCCGCACACCGCCGGGTACGCCGAAGCCTTGAAGCCGGACACCTCGAATCCGCAGCGGCGCTCCGCCGCCGCAGGGACGGGGAGCCCCTCGGCCGTGGTGAACCGGACGGCACTGGCACCGAGTGAGACCGTGTGGACGCCAGCGGGAAGGCCGAGCCCCGCCAGCGGCACCAGACCGCCGAGGGCCCTTGCCCCGTTCAGCTCCGGGCGCGCGGTCCCGTCGACGAGGAGCGTCTCCGACGCGTCGTCCGGGATGACAACGGAGGGCTCACCCCCGACGAGATAGAGCTGCCGCTCCAGTACTGGGGCGAGGCGTAGGCCGCCGACCAGCCGCAGGTCGAATTCTTGGGTGGGCCGCAGTGAATCGACGGCGCCCTGGATCTCACTGACGGCCCGCCGCAGTGTCACGGCACTGTTGAAGACCACTCCCGTGTGGACGGCCCAGCCCTCAGGGACCCACGGCAGCCTCCCTCCCTCCCTGGGTCGGCCTGGAGACGCGGCCCGGTCCAGGAGGCGCCGCACGTCCGACTGTGCCTCAGGCGCCGCCAGCACTATGTATTCCTCACCGGGGACAAAGGCGCTGGCACTCACCCAGGTGCCCAGGACATCGTCGCGCCCGAGCGCCAGCACGGGTGTCGGCGACCGGTTCAGCGCTGCCTCATCGGAGCTGGCGTTCAGCCAACGGTTCAGGTTCCGTGCATCTGGCACGCCCAGCCCGTCGACCGAGTAGTAGGCGGTGTCAGCGAGCCGTTCCAGGAACACTCCACCGGAAAGGCTGATGTGCGGCGCCCCCGCATTTGGGACGCGAGCGAGCCAGGACAGCCTGCCGGCCTCGAACTTCACAAGCAGCTCGGTCCGCCCGCTGCCGCGGCTCGCCTTGACTGCCGTGCTGTCCCAGGAAACAGCGAGTTTGCCCAGGAGCCGGGCTATGTGTGAACGGAAATCGGGAACCTTCTTCGCCCGTCGGAAGCCGGCCGAGAACCTGCTGTCCCAGCCCCACTGTTCCAGAGTGGCCAGCAAGGTCTCTCCGTCAAGGGGCCAGGCGCCGGAGTTGTGGCTTCGCAGCTTTGCGAAGATCTCCGGAAGTGCCTGCCGGTCGCCGCCGTTCAGCAGTGCCTGGGACAGCGGGAAGCCGATCCTCGACTGGTTGCGCGGCAGGTCCGCGGCGGCGGGGATGGTGCAGACACCACGGGCCGTGCCCTGGCTGTGCTGCCACCGCGCAAGGACCTGCCACATCTGTGACACTGCTTCGAACTCTTCACCGCGAAGGAGGTCTTCACGGTTAGTCAGCAGCTCGGAGAAGCGGACGTGATAGGCGCTCGCCGGGTGGTGCCCGTCATTCACCATCCTCGTTGCCGCGAGCACGGAGGCGGCGAGCAGTGGCAGGAACGCAGGGATCGCTTCCTTGTCTTCCTTCCACTTCCGCCAGCGGTATGTCTCCACTGGGGCGTAGGGCCGATCCGTGCCAGAGTTGAGGAAACGGCCCACACACTCGGCTAGCGGCACACCGATACCGTAGCGCTTCCGGAGCTCCCGCTCGACATCGTCATCGACATAGAACAAGGTCGGGCGGCCAGCCTGCGCTGAGCCGAAGAATTCGTCCTCCAGCGCCTGCTGCCACGCCTGGTAGGGGAGGTCCAAACTATCCTCACGAAGTGTGCGGTGTTGCTGACTTCAAGTCAGCGCTGGTGCTCATCAAGCCTATCGCGCGAGGGTACTGCGATGTGTCCCCAAGCGCGGGCTAAACGGTGCGTCCGGGTGCGGGCCGCCTCAAAGCTCAGTCGTGACTGGGTGTCGTCCGGGTGCCGAGAAAGACCAGGTTGGCGAGAGCGGCCATCGGGCCGGTCGGGAGTTCGACGGCAAGCTCCCGAGCGTAAGCCGCCGGCCCTGACGCCCCGCACGACAAGCCCTCCGCGGGTGGCTCTGACACCGATCAGCTGGGGCAGTCGGCACCGGGGCGGACTACTGCGAGGGCTGATCCAGTTCGCGCGAGAAGGGCACGGCAGCGCGGGGAGTGGTGACGGCGCCCTCAGGTGAGTCCCGCGTAGCCGAGGTCGGCCGGACCAGCCTCCTGCTTCCGCGGCTTGAGGCAGATCCGGGTTGCAGCCAGCCGGGGGACTGCCAGGGACCACGCGCTGCGCACCACCACGCACCGAGGTGTGCTTCGGTCAACGGACAGCGCGTGCTGTCTACGGTCTGACGTGCAGCGATGCACATCGCCGGGCGACTGGGGGTCAAGGGGTCGCAGGTTCAAATCCTGTCGTCCCGACTTGCATAACCGCAGGTCGTAGGCCGTTTCCGCAGTGATGTGGGAGCGGCCCTTTTTGACGTTTCGTCGGCTGATGGTCGCATTGTGGTCGCATGTGCCGCCTTCATGCCTTGAACGGTGCGGGACCAGGATTCAAGCAGCGGCAAGCGCGCGGAGCTTGAAGCTTGTCGGGTGCCGTTGACGCTTTCACTGTGGTCGCGGTGTGGTCGCAGCCAGGTGGGCCAGCGGTGGTGTGCGGCCGCGCGGTCGGCCTGGCCGAGGACGGCGGCGATGGTGTCGACGGCGTCGCTGGCCGCTTTCCGGGTGAGGTGGTGGTAGATGTTCGCGGTCGTCGAGAGCGTCGAGTGGCGGAGCGTCTTGGAGACCGTGATCAGGGGGACGCCGGCGGTGATGGGCAGGGTGGCGGCGAGGTGGCGAAGGTCGTGGACGGTGACCTTCGGGACTCCGGCCTCGGCAGAGAGCCGACGCAGGCGGTCCAGAACGCGCTGCGGCCGGAGCGGTTGGCCGTCGGGTTTGCAGAAGACCAGGCCGTCGGGCGGGATGGGGCCCTGGGTTATGGCGTGGTGCCGGAAGACGGTGGCGACGCGGGGTGAGATGGCGATCCAGTTTTTTGCTGCTGCGGGTCTTCGGCGCGGTGAGGACGGTGCGGGCGTTGTTGATCGAGGAGAGCGTGTAGCGGACGTAGAGGACGTGCTGGTCGAGGTGGACGTCCGCCCAGTGCAGACCGAGGACCTCGCCCCGGCGCATGCCGGTGCCGATCAGGACCTCGAACAGGTCGGCCAGGAACGGGTCGGCCCGGTGGCAGTAGCGCAGGAAGCGGGCGGCCTCGTCGGCGGTCCAGATCCGGCGTTCGGGGGACGCGGGGCGCTGCAGCACGCTGGGCCGCGCGGGGTTGCGGGGAAGCCGGTCCTGTCGGACGGCGTCACCGAGGGCGCTGGAGAGGGTGGCGAGGCAGCGGTGCAGGGTGAATGGGCCGCGGCCATGGGCGAGCTGGGTGCGGGCGAAGCTGGCGATGTCCCGACGGGTGAGCTCGTCGAGCTTGATGTGCCCGAGGTTCGGGACGAGGTCGTAGGTGACGTAGTCCCGGTAGCGGATCAGCGTCGTCGGCTTGAGGGTGAGGGCCTTGGTGCCGAGCCACGTGGTGAGGTAGTCGGCGACGGTCTGGTTGGGGTCGGCGTTGTAGCCGCCGTCCTGGGCGTCGAGCACCCGGTGGAGGGCGGCGCGGGCGGCTTCCTTGGTGGCGAAGCCGCCGCGGCGGAGGGTGTGGCGACGGTCGGGGGAGGGGAGGTCAACGGCGAAGGTCCAGGTGCCGTGGTCGGGCTCGGTGGTGAGGCGGGGGCAGCGGGCGCCGAGTTGCTTCTGCTGGAGGTCGCGGCAGCCGCATCGGCGGTAGACGCGGCCGGTACGCGCGGAGGAACGCATGGTGATCACATTCCGAGGGCGAGCGGTTTCGTGGTTCCTCCAGTCTGGGCACACTTTGCGACCACGGGTGATCGTTTAGGCTCTTGACCTGCGAGAGCCCCTTGTCAAAGCGCAAAGTGCGGCGGTGGGGTGGGACCAGCCCATGGCGGAGTCGGAGTGCGGGCTCACTCGTTCGGGGATTTTGTTGCGCGGCTGCGATGGGATCGGTTGGATGGCGGGATGGCTGTGAGTATCGCTGTCGACACTGTCCGGTCCGCCGCGTCCGCGAAGGCCTACCGCGGCGGCGAGAAGTTGCTGGCCGCCAGTGCGGTCAAGCGCCTGGAGCCGGGCTACGGCGGTGCCAATGCTGACGTTGCGGACGGGACGCAGACATGGCAGGTCTGGGTCGGTGTGGTGGGCCGTGCCTTGACGGGAGAGTGCGACTGTCTCGACGCCCACACCGGTGCTCTGTGCCCGCACACGGTTGCCGTGGCCCTGGCTGCGGTGCAAGCCCAGTTCCCCTGGATCGCGCTGCCCATGTCCCGCCCTGACTCGCAGACGGTGGATCCGAAGGAGCGCCGTTACCGCGATCTGGCCAAGACCCTCGACACCGCGGAGCTCATCGCCCTGATCGCACGTCATGCCGTCCGTGACCGGCAGCTCGCCATGGACCTCCAGGTGGTCACCGGCCGCCTCGGCGCGCCGGGCGCCGGGGATCTGGCGTCGCTGCGCGCGCTGGTGGACGAGGCCAGGGAGATCCCGGACGGCCGGTACGAGTACGACCTGCACGACATCGTCACTGCGGGGCGCGCTGTGGTGGCCGAACTTCAGGTGCTGGCGCTGCGTCCGCCGTCGGTCGAGCTGCTGGATGCGGTGGAGTACGCCGCCGAGTGCTGGGACTATCTCGCCGGGGTGCTGAGCCAGGACTGGCGAACCTACGATCGTGAGTCGCGTGAGATCGGCTCTGCCATCGGCGCCGTCCATGTCGGCCTTTGCGAGCAGCTGCAGGTCGACCCGGCGGAGCTGGCCGAGCGCCTCGCCAAGTTGGCTGCTGAATGCGAGACGGATTCGTTCCTGAACCTGCCTGCTTCCTACCGCCACCTGCTCGGGCCCGATGGCGTGGCGGTGTTCGAGCGGCGCTGGGGGGCGCTGCGCGGCTGGTAGGCGAAGCCGTCGAGCTGAGCAGATCAGATCAGGGAGTCAGTCCGGCGTTGTCGAGTTTGGCGATGAAGCTGGTCTTGCGCTTGTGCTCCGCGCGGAGCTCGGCGAGGTAGCGGCTGAAGCCGCCGGGGTCGCCTGCTGCGGTGTGGGCGGCGCGCAGGCGGCGAAGCAGCTTGATCGCGTGCTCGTAGCGGTACTTGCCGGTGTCGGCGAGCTGGGCCTGGATCAGGTAGCGGTAGGGGGCCAGTACGTCGGCGGGATGTACGGTTTCGCGATGCTCGATGAGGGAGCTGAGCAGGTGCGGGCCGGTCTCGTGGGGGTGGGTGGCGGCAGTGGACCATGCCTCCTCGGCGAGGCCTGCGATGGTCAAGGCCTGGATGAGTTCGCTGAGGCGGTAGGGGTCGGTTGCGGCGCGGGCACGCAGTTCGTCCAGTGCTGGGACGAGTGGCGTGGTGTCGCCGGTGCGGTCACAGGTGGCGGCGAGCGCGCGGAAGGTGGCGGCGATGGGGTGTCGGTGGAACTCGGTGATGCGTATGTCGAGCGCGGCGTCGGGTTGGCCGTCGTCGAGCAGGAGGTTGACGAGCAGGGCGCGGAGCCTGTCGCTGTAGGGGTTGCCGGGATGGTGGGCCAGCCCGCGCCGGGCCCAGTTGACGGCCTCGGCAGGCCGGTCGGCGTCGGTCAGGGCGCGTGCGATCCTGCAGTACTGCTCGGGGTTCTTCAAGTCCTCGGCGAGGACCGCGATGTAGTGGTCGGTGTCGCCGGTGAGCTCGGCGAGCTGCTCGCGGAAGTCGCGGACGGCGAACTGGGCGCTCCACGAGTCGGGGTCGGCGTCGGCGGCACGCGCCTGGACCTGGGCGGTGATCTCGGCAATGCCCCGCTCGCCGAGGGCGGGCGCGAACGCGCGCAGGTGGATGCGGGGCCAGCCGGGACCGTCGAACTGCGCTGAGACCAGCCAGGAAGCGAGCGTCTTGGGGTTGGCGGGCGGGGCTTGTTCCAGGGCACGGGCGTACAGGTCGACCAGTCCCTGGAGCGCGTCGCCGACGATGCCGGAGGAGTCGTCCAGGTACATCAGCGTACGGGTGACCCGATCCACGGCGGTGCGCAGCGTTCGCACGATCGTGTGGGCCCGGCCGGCCTCGACCAGGGTGGTCGCCGTCTCCAGTGCTCGGTGGGCGGTTGCCTGGTACTCGCCCCGCCCGTGGTAGGGATGGCGGCGCTTGTCCCACCGCAGCCTGTCCACCAGTGCGGCGAGCTCTTCCGGGGAGACCGTGTTCGTGCCCATGCGCCCATCCCACCACGTCGGGCATCTCCGCGAGCAGACGCCCGAGGGCCCGTTCCCTGACGGCGGAGGTGACGTTCGCCGGATCGGGTGTGCGGCTACCGTGCTGTCCATGAGGGGTACGTGGAGAGCCTGCGGCAGCTGCGTGCGGCGCGGCATGCCGGCGACGGGGCGGCGCTGGTCGCGCTGCTGTCGGAGCAACTGCTGGCCGAGGTTCTGCAGCAGGTGGGGGATACCGTCGGCGACGCGGTGACCGCGGGTGCCGGGCGCGGCGGAACTGGCTGCACAGTGCGTCGCCGGGCTCGCCGAGCGCGACTGGGAGGGGGACGCGGAGTTGGCGCGGCAGCTCGAGGCCGCCCTGGGCCGCGGCCCCGTGCCGTTGCTCAGGCCACTGCCGGTGGATCTGGAGGAGCTGTCCGGGCTGCTGGAAGGCGACCCCGTCTTCGGCGGTGGCCGGATCGACCTGACCACCGGTGACTGCTGGCCCCAGCAGGCCGACTCCGACGACCAGACGGAGGATGACGAAGACCCCGAGCGGTGGCTACCAGTGTGGTGCGAGGGCTCCCGGGACAGCTACCGGGACATGGAGCTGTTCATCGCGACAGTCGGTGACGCCGATTTCACGGACCGCCTGGAGATCGCGATCACGGGCCGCGGGGCGTTCCGCCGTTTCAAGGACGTCCTGGCGCGCCGTGAGGACGAGCTGTGCCGGTTCTACCTGTTCGCCGAGGAACGGCAGCGCGGCCGGGCGCGGGCCTGGCTCGCCGGGCACGGCTACCGTCCGGCGCCTCGTGATTTGACGTAATGACTGCGTCACTCTATCATTGCTGCATGCTCTTCCCCACCCCTGTCCTCACTGCTCACGACGAACGAGTTCTCCGCGACGTCGAGAGCATGCGCCTGGCTCTGCGCCACCAGGTGCGTTCGGCTCCCTCGAAGTGGACTGAGGGCCTGCGTAAGTTCCTGACGGCCGATGCCGTGGCGGCATCCAACTCCATTGAGGGATTCAAGGTCGCCACGGTCGACGTCGAGGACCTTCTGGAAGGTGAGCGCGACGTCGAGGTGTCGGAGGAGAACCGCGAGGAGACGCTTGCCTACCAGCGGATGATGACGTACATCCAGACGCTTTTCGATGTCGAGGACTTCTCCTATAGCAAGGGCCTTCTCAATGCCCTGCACTGGATGCTGCAGGGGCATCGTCACACTGTGCGAAAGCCGGCCGGGCAGTGGCGGAGGGGACCTGTGTATGTCACCGATGCCCGCGATCCGAGCATTGCCGCCTACACCGCCCCCGACGCGGGGGATGTCCCGGCGTTGATGGGGGAGTTGGTGGACTGGCTGAACTCCGACGATGGCACCCACCCGCTGGTACGGGCCGCCATGGCGCACCTGCATCTGGTGTCCATTCATCCATGGGCGGACGGGAACGGCCGGATGTCACGCTCGCTGCAGACGCTCATGATCGCCAGGGAGGGGGTACTGGCGCCGGAGTTCTCGTCGATCGAGGCCTGGCTGGGGCGTCCGGGCAATACCTGGGAGTACTACCGGGAGCTGGGTCGCCGGGGCTCCGAGTACGTGCCCGACCAGGATGTCTCCAGCTGGGTTCGCTTCAACCTGACCGCTTACCATCAGCAGGCGCAGACCGTACGAGCCCGCCTTGAGCGGTCGGGGCGGGTCTGGGGCCTGCTTGCCGACTTCGCGGCAGGCGCAGGCGTCGACGAGCGCGTGGTCTCCGCCCTGCACGATGTGGCGATGGCCGGCCGTGTGCGGCGCTCGCGCTACGAGCACGCCGAGAGTCTGAGCCTGCAGCAGGCGCAGCGAGATCTACGAGACATGGTCGCTGCCCAGGTGCTTGAGCCGGTTGGGCGTACTCGGGCGAGGTACTACACGGCCGGACCACGATTCCCACAGCGCGCACTGGAGGTGGCACGCACGCCGATGGCCTTGGTTGACCCGTTCGCCGGCTGAGGTCCTGCGGCTGTCGGCGGGGGCTGCCAGGTGACCGGTCCGGGCGCCGGCGCGCTGGGACTGCGGCTCTGGGATTCCTCCGAGGGGCGGCCACAGGATCAGTGCATCTGGGGGCAGTGCTCGGCGGCCCGGCGGCCGCCTTGGGACACGGCGGCAAGGCTTGCCCTATCGTCCGCTGGCGCCCTGGTTCTTCTTCTCGGGCTTTGCGGCTGCGAGACTCGGGCGACATGGCGGGCTTACGTGGAGAACGGATGGCAGTTCCACCGTGGGAGCTGGGCTCGGAGCGCAGGGTATACCGTCACCAGGGGCGCCGGCGGTTGCTTGAAGCGTCTGCCAGCCGTTCGGGTCGACATCCCAGGGCCAGGTCCAAGGTAGTGCGGGGCTGGTGGAGAATGCTGGGTGATGGAGAGTGACGATGTGCTGGCGAGGGTCTTGGAGCTGCGGGCCGCGGGGAGCGGGCCGAAGCAGATCGCCAGGGCGCTCGGTCTGCGCCCCGCGCAGGCGAGTGCGCTGCTGCGACAGGCAGCTGAGTGCCAGGCGGAAGGGACGGACCCAGCCGATCGGCCGGCGGTGGGATGCTGGGTGAACGCGGGCTGGAGCGTCGGCCTGGGACTGGCCGCCGTGCCCGCGTGGGCGCAGGCCGACCCGCATGCCACCGCCGATCCCGCGACCGGTGGTTTGCGCAGGTGCTGGTGGCCCGTCAGGAGCGAGCCAGCAGAGTGACAGTGTGCGGGTTCCTGGTGGACGTCTACTGCTTGGGTGTGAAGAACACCGTCGAGCCGGAGGTTATCGGAGCCGGCTCACTCCTTGCCTATCTGCGCCGGTACTACTCGGCCTTCGACCAGCCGCCGCTGAGCATCGAGTTCGACCAGACGCGCGCGATCGTGCACGGCGCGGTCGAGTACGCGCGTTCCCTCGGCTTCACGCCCGCACCCGGCTTCGCGGACACCGCCCCGTACCTGGGGCCTGTGCGGGGCGACGAGCCCCCGATCGTCTTCGGCCGCGAGGGGAACCCGTTCTACGTCTCCGGCCCGCACGACGACGCCCGGCACATTGTCCGCACCCTGGAGCAGTCCTGCGGCCCGGACGGCTTCCACTACACCGTGGCGATGGGGCAGTTGTGAGCATCGATCACCAGCTCGAGGACTGGCAGGAGAAGGAGCGCCGGATCCGTGCCACCGAACACGAGGCGCAGGCCAATCTGGCCGCCGTGCTGCAGTTGTGCGCCACGGGCAGGCTCCGCTGCAGCGAGAAGACCCGCAGGCCGGGCGCGGCCGCCGTCGCCGCGATCACCGAAGTCCTCGACGGCGGCGACTTCTACGAACACGAGGCCATCGCCGCCTTCGCCTGGCCCCTGCTCTTCCAAGCCGGCGGCCTGGCAACGCTCGCCTCTGGCAAGCTCACCCTGACCCCGCGCGGCCGCACCGCACTCGCCAAGCCCGCACACGAGACCATCGCCGCCCTTTGGCGGCGCTGGCTGAAGAACACCCTGCTGGACGAGTTCTCCCGGATCGAGGAGATCAAGGGCCAGCGTGCCGCCAACGTCCTCACCGCAGCCCGACCGCGCCGCGAGCTCGTCGGCCAGGCGCTCACCACCCGCACCGTCGGCCAATGGATCACCGTGGACGACCTGTTCGCGCAGATGCGCCGAGCCGGCCAGGACCCCGTGATCACCCGGACCGAACGCGCCCTGTGGAAGCTGTACCTGGAAGACCCCCAGTACGGAAGCCTCGGCTACGACGGCCACCACGACTGGTCGCTGCTGCAAGGCCGCTATACCCTCGCCGTGCTGTTCGAGTACGCCGCCGTCCTCGGCCTGGTCGACATCGACTACATCCCGCCCGCCGGAGCCCGCACCGACTACCAGCACAATTGGGGCGGCGACTACCTCGACCAACTCAGCCGCTACGACGGCCTGCTTGCCGTACGCCTCAACCCGCTCGGCGCCTATGCCACCGACCAGAGCGCCACCTACACGCCCAGCCCCAGGCCCCAACCGGCAACCCCGCCCGGCCGGATCACCGTCCTGCCCAACCACGGCATCGCCGCCCTCGACGGACTCGCCCCGGCCGACGCCCTGCTCCTGAACGCCTTCGCGGACAAGACCGGCGACCACGTCTGGAGCCTCACCCACCGCTCCCTGCTCCGAGCCGCCGACGCCGGGCGCGACCTCACCGAGCTGCGCCGCTACCTGGAGTCGGCGAGCCGGCATCCGCTGCCGCAGACCGTCACGACGCTTCTGGACGACGCGGCCCGTCGTCTCGGCCAGGTCCGCGACACTGGCCCGGTCCACCTGATCGAATGCGCGGACCCCGTGGTGGCTGCTCTCCTGGCCGGGGACCGGCGCCTGCGTGGCGTCGCAACCCCGCTGGGGGAGCGTCACTTCGCCGTCCCCGCCGACCGACTCACCGCCTTCCGTAAGGCCACTCTCGCCCAGGGCTACCCGCTGGAACAGCTCCGGTGACCCCCGCACATGCCGCTGCCCGCTCACCGATAAAGCAGTGCTGACGCCGGCCTCGCGCGTGCGGATCGGTTCGGCACACTGGAGCGCCGAGCCGCCCTCGACGGCGGGCCGGCGCGCGCATCAGACGACTACAGCCCTGAACCAGGCCGGAGTCGCTCTACGTCTCTCAAAGTCCCTGCTGGGGGTCAAGGGGTCGCAGGTTCAAATCCTGTCGTCCCGACGTATGTGACCAGCGGGTCTGCCGGAAATCGGCAGGCCCGCTGTTCTCGTTCGGGTGAACGGTGATGGCGACGTGATGGCAGGACGCATGGCCCGGGTGACTTCTCGTCGGCTACGCGGCCTCCGGAAGGCCTGACGCTTCGCCGTAGGGGGCGGCGGAAGGCGGCGAGGCGTCGTCGAGCGCCTGGCACAGGACGGTTACGGCATCGCGCGCGGCGTGCGGGAGCAGATGACCGTAGATGTTGACCGTGGTTGACAGCGTCGAGTGCCGCAGCGTCTTCGACACCACGGCCAAAGGAACCTCAGAGCTGATCATGATGCTGGCGGCCGTGTGCCGCAGGTCGTGAACCCCGATCCGGGGGAGACCGATCTCCGCCGACCTGCGGCGCAGCGTGACCAGGAGCTGTTGCGGGCGCAGTGGCGCGCCGTCCGGCTGGCAGAACACGAGTCCTTCGAGCGGGGCGCCCTCCGGCAGGCTCGCCCGCGCGGCCGCAGCCCGCCGTTCGAGCGCGGCGACGACCCGAGGGGAGAGGCTGACCCAGTTGCGGCTCGCCTTGGTCTTGGGGTGGCCGAGGTGGAGGTGGTTGTTGTCGACGGCGGTGAGGTTCCACCGCACCAGCAGTATCCGCTCGGCCAGGTGCACCTCGAGCCAGTGCAGACCCAGAAGTTCGCCGCGGCGCATCCCGGTACCCAGCAGGACCTCGAAGGCGTCCGCCAGCTGGTCGCCGTAGGTGTCGTGGTTGTGCCGCAGGAACGTCGCAGCCTGCGACGGGGTCCAGCAGATCCGCTCGGGCGCGGCGGGGCGGGACATGACGGCATAGCGCGCCGGGTTGTCGGCCAACCGTCGGGTGCGGACCGCAGTGTTCAGAGCGCTGGAGAGGGTGGCGCCGGCGCGGTAGACGTTGGTGCGTCCCCGCCCTCGGGCAAGCTCGGCGTCGCTCCAAGGGGCGATGTGCCGCTCGCGCAGGTCTGACAGCCTGAGCCGGCCGAAGGCCGGAACGAGGTCGTTGTGCACGTGGTCTCGGTAGCGGGCGTACGTGGTGGGTTTGAGCACGTCCTCCTTGGTGCGCAGCCACCCGGTCAGGTAGCCGGCCACCGTGAGATCGTCGTCGCGGTCCAGGCCGGTGCGCTCGCATTCGAGGGCGTGCTCCAGCGCCTCACGAGCGGCCTTGCGAGTGGGGAAGCCCCTGCGGCGCCGCTGCCTGCGGTGTCCGTCGGCCGAGGGCACGTCGAAGGCGTAGGCCCAGGAGCCGTGGCGCGTGGTGCCGCTGAGGCTGGGGCACCGCGCGCCGAACTGCTTTCCGTTGGCGTCGCGGCAGCCGCATCGCCGGTAGATCCGTCCACGGTCAGGATGAGCAGCCAAGCGTTCCTCCAGAAGGAGAGCCTGTTTCCACGATGGCTTTCAGCGCTCGGGGAAGGCAGCTGGCGCAGCATGGCGTTTGAGTTGCCATCACTCCGCCATCATCCGCCACCTGTTCGCCGTCCTGAACAGGACTTCTCCCTTGGCGGTGGTGATGTGATAGGTGAGAGGACCCTGTCTGCCTCTGCCTGGAAGCAGGAGGAGGCAGACAGGTCAGGGTGCGGATGGCACAGCGTCCTGAGCATGGCCCGGGTGGATGCCTTCCCGGGAGTAGTCGCTATCTGCGGCGGAGTCCCTTTGCGGGTCCTCATCGGCGCGCTGCTCAGAGATGGCGGCTGTGTCCACACCAGCCTGCCGAGGCTCTGGGGTGCCGTTCGCGTATGCGTCGAGGCCGATCCGTGCAAGACCCGTGAGCGACGTCAGCTCGGGGGGTTGGGTGAGTTCCAGCAGTATCCGGTCCTCGTTGGGAGTGCAGGAGAAGAAGGGGACGGTGCTGTTGAGCAGACTGGTGAGCGCGCTCAAGTTGCTGGGACATCGGCTCCTGGAAGCTCGATGAGCACATGGGCTCTTTCGTCGGGCGCGGCGAGCTCGATGTTCACGGCTCTACCCGCTGCCGCCGCAGCCTGCGCGCACCACTCCAGCATCTCGGGCAAAGCGCCAGTCTGCTGAGCTAGGGGTCTGTTGCGAAAGTGGATCTTGGTTGTGGATGATCACGTGCCGTGGCACGTGGAGATCTGACAGACGCACAGTGGGCCCGCTTGGAACCGGTATTACCCAAGAGGAAGAAGCCTGGCCGGCCGCCGAAGTGGAGCCGGCGGCAGCTGATCGACGGGATACGGTGGCGGACTCGGGCCGGGACACCGTGGCGGGATGTCCCCGAGCGGTACGGCCCCTGGGACCGGGTGTACGACCTGTTCCGGCGCTGGCAGCGCAACGGCACCTGGAAGTGGATCTTCACCGAGCTTCAGGCCCAGGCCGACGCGAAAGGCCTGATCACCTGGGACATCAGCGTGGACTCGACGGTGTGCCGGGCCCATCAGCGCGCGGCGGGCGCCTCGAAAAAGGGGCTCTGCAGAAGGAGCCGCCCGGTGGTGTCGACGCCGAGCCCACCGACCGCGGCCCCGGACGCTCCCGGGGCGGATTGACCACCAAGATTCATCTGGCGGTCGAGCAGGGGCAGAAGCCCATGTCCATCGTGATCACCGCCGGGCAGCGCGGAGACTCCCCGCAGTTCGAGCCCGTTTTGGAAGGAATCCGGGTTCCCCGCCCCGGCCCCGGGCGGCCGCGCACCAGGCCGGACAAGGTCCGCGCGGACAAAGCCCACGGTTCCCGCAAGAACCGCTCCTGCCTGCGACGACGCAAGATCCGGTGCACGATCCCCGAGAAGAAGGACCAGATCCGCAACCGCCGGAGACTCGGCTCCCGCGGCGGCCGACCGCCGAAGTTCGACGCGATCGACTACCGCGAGCGCCACGCGGTGGAGTGCGGGATCAACCGGCTCAAGAGGCACCGGGCGGTCGCCACCCGGTACGACAGGCTGGCCGTGCGCTGCGAGGCAACGGTGCTGGTCGCGGCCATCAACGAGTGGCTGTGACCAGCACTTTCGCAACAGGCCCTAGTGCTACACCTGATCGGCCCTACCCGCCGGACACCTCCGCGACACACAGGGCGCTGCCCCGGGATGCCTCTGCTCCCGGGGCAGCGCCCTGTGTATCTCCGGTGAAGGACGCCCACCCCCTGTGCAACAATGTGATGATCAGTCAGCTGGTGCGCGTTACATATTGCCGCAGGTCAGCAGTGGGGCCGGGGTTCGTGGCAGCGAGACCGGCTACGGCTGACGGCAACAGAGCTGAGGGGGAATCCGGGGATGTCGGTACCAACCGTGGGCGGCGAAGGGGAGTCCGTTGCCCCGTAGGCTACGACCGCTCGACCCCGATGACGGCCCACTGCAGGCGTTCGCCTACGAGCTGAGGTGTCTGCGGCAGGCGGCCGGGAACCCGACTTATCGGGCACTCGCAGCTACCGCAGGCTTCAGTGCCGCGACGCTGAGCGACGCCGCCGGCGGCGTGCGCAGGCCCACACTGGACGTGACGCTGGCGTATGTCGGCGCCTGCGGTGGCGATGTCAAGCTTTGGGAGAGGCACTGGTACGCACTCGACCGTCGGCTCGCCGGCAGCACCGGAGCCGACGCGCGGGTCCGGCCGTCGAGTGTGCAGGTCGCACTGACCGTCTCGGAGTTAGTCGAGCCGACGCAGGCGGACACCGAGAACCGAGCCCCGGTGGTGGACGCGTTCCAGAAACAGAGCTTCGAGCCCGAGCCGGTCGACGGCGAGGAGCCGGGAGCACCGCATCGGCGCCTGTGGCGGTCGCGGGCGTGGCTGCCCGTCATGGCCGTCGCCCTGGCGCTGGTGCTGACCGGCCTGCTCGTGGGTCCCAAGCGCGGGTCCGGCGACACACACACGGTCTCCGGATCCGGCTGTCCGGCCGGCCCGGCCGGCGGGAACACCTTCCAGGGCATGACCTACAGCGGGAGCACCCGGGTCCGCAGCAGCGCCACCCGCAGCGCACCGGTGATCGACCAGATCCCGCCCGGGTGCAGGGTCCAGTTCGTCGGCTTCTGCATCGGTGACGTCGAGGTGGACGTGACGGCCGGGACTCCCGATGTGCGCTGGTTCAAACTGGGCAGCGGCGGGCTGGTCTCGTCGGCGGTGGTGCACGGAAATCCGCCGTGGGAGTTGAGGCCGGACCGCTGCCCGGGTGAGTTCCCGGCTCCATCGTCGATCTCCCTGGCGGTCGCGCCACAACCCTCCGACCCCAAGACCGTGGAACTGCGCGCCAGCGGTTCCCACCTCGGCATCGTGGGGTTCGCCGGGTACTTCTCCGACAGCGGACAAGCCGTGCCCGTGCCGCGCTGGCACCAGCTCGGCCTGATCGGCGTCGGCGTCGACGGATTTGTGCTCCCCTGGCGGATCGCGAAGCCAACGGCTGATCAGGGCCCGATCCAGCTGGTCGCCGTCGCCTGCCTGGGTGGGGACGGCCCCACCGATGTGCTGGACGCGCTGACCCTTCCCCCTGCGGCTCCCACCCAGGCGCGGCCGCTGTCGCTGGGCGAGGGCGACCGGAGCACTGCCGCACGGACCGCCTGCCGCTACCCCGCCTAGGGAGCGTACTCGGTCGTGATCACGGGGTGGTCTTGGTGAGGTCTTTGATCCAGGTCATTGCGCCGCGCAGGTGGAGGCCTGCAAGGTAGCTCTCTGGTGTCTTGTCGAACCGGGTGGCGATGCCCCGCCAGGCCTTCAGCCTGTTGATCAGGCGTTCGACGGTGTTCCGCTCCCTGTAGAGCTCGGCGTCGTGGCCGACGGGCCGGCCGCCCGCCGAGCCTTTCCGCTTCCGGTTGGCGGCCTGGTCCCGCTTCTCCGGGATGACGGCCTTGATGCCGCGTTTACGCAGGTGGGCGCAGTTTCCGCGCGACGAGTAGGCCTTGTCCCCGGCGACCGCGTCGGGTCGGGTGCGCGGGCGGCCGACCGGCCCGCGGACCCGCACCTTCTCCAACACGGGGATGAACTGCGGACTGTCGGCGGCCTGCCCCTCGGTCAGAACGAGCACCAGCGGGCGGCACCTGCGCTCGCCGGCGACGTGGACCTTGCTGGTCTGCCCGCCCCTGGAGCGGCCGAGCAGCGCGGCCTTCAGGCGGAGCCTGCGTCGGCGTCGGACACGTCGCCGCTCGTCCCGTTCCGGGTCGTGTGCGGTGTCCTGTCCGCCTTGTCCCTCCGCGCTGCCCCTTCTTGCCGGGCCTTCTCCGCCTCCTCGGCGGCCTTCTCCCAGTCGGCGAGCATGGCGGGGTCGAGGTGCATGCCCGCGGCGTCGTGGTGGGGCCCGGACGGTGGTGGAATCCACGCTGACCAGCGACAAGTCCACCTCACCCCGCTTCGCGGCCTCCGCGATCGCACCCTCCAGCAGGGCCTCGAACACCCGGGCGTCCCTCCGCTGCCGGAAGCGGTTGTGGACCGTCGACCAGGCGCCGAACTTCTGCGGTATCTCCCGCCACTGGCTGCCCGTCCGAAACCTCCAGATCACGCCCTCGAACTGCCGGCGCAGCCGCTCGGGATATGGGCCGTACTCACCGATTGATTGGCAGGTACGGCTCGATGAACTCCCACTCGGCATCGATCAGTTGCACTCGCGTCACACAACAGGATCTATCGGATCAGGCGCGACCGCGAGGGCGAAACGCACAAACTGATCACAAACCCGATACCTGTCCTTGGGCGGCTCCCACACGGGCACCCCGTGGACCAGCGGCTGGAGCCACTGCAGCTGACTTCTGGTCGTCCCTGCGCGCGGTGGTTGTCCAGCTGTCCAACGGTGCACTCGGACGTTGTCAGGACGTTGTACGGACTTTGTCAGGACAGCGGAACGCCGTGCACTTGTAAGGAATTGATTGTCCATCACCGGGTCAGCTGTCCTGACAATCAGTCGTCGCACAAGATCTTGTCCGTCAGCACGGTGCGCCCGGCGACCTCGGCCTCAACGGCCTGGCCAACCACGCCGCCGACGACGGCCCCCGCATCCCCATCCCCATCCAGACCTGGGAGGAGTACCAGCCCTCCCACTGACCGTGCGCGGCACCACCGGAGCACGACCGAAGCGAACCACTCCCGGTAGCCCGCACCCCCCAGATCCTCCGGTGCGCAACGCCAACGCCTGCCACCCCGAAACTCCTGGCCGTCCAGCGCCGGGAACTCGCCCGCATCCGCGGCGAGAAGGGACTCCGCTGGGGCAGCAGCCTCGCGGTCACAGCACGAGCGGGCGCTCTTCCATCCATCGATCTCTGCTACTGGAGTTACCCAAGTTGAAGATGTCCCTTCGCCTTGTCCTACGAACCACTCTCGCCGTTGCTGTAGCGGGTGCGCTTGGTGGGACCCTCGTCGGCCCGGCCGCAGCGGCGCCTACCGACCCCGATGGGGTCGCCGTCGTTGCCTCGACCTCCGGCTACCAGAGTGTGTTCGTTCCGACTGTCCCCAATCCGACGACGGCGACGGCCTCGGAGCTGGCCGACGCCGCGAAGAAGGCGGGTTCCCGCTCGCTGACGGCGCCGACCCTGAACCAGCGCACCGCGTCGGCCGTCACCCGCTCGGACGTCATATCCCGGGCGATGAGCTGGGTGAACGCTGGTGTGCCGTACAGCATGGGCGCCTACCGGACGGACGCCAACGGGAGGTACCGCACCGACTGTTCCGGCTTCGTCTCGATGGCCTGGAACTTGGCCTCATCCAGCGCCAACAACTGGGGTGAGACCACCGGGACCCTGCCGAACTTCTCCACCGCCATCAGCAAGGAGGACCTCAAGCCGGGCGATATCCTGCTCAACCCCGCATCCGGTGCTCTCGGGCACGTCGTCATCTTCAACGGCTGGACCAACTCCGCTCACACCGAGTACGACGGCCTGGAGGAGGCGAGCAGTGTCGGTGCCGTGCGGCGCCACATTCCGTACCCCTACTTCGCTGGGCACGGCACCTTCAGTCCCTATCGATACGACAACATCGCCGATGACCGGGCCCAGACCTCGCCGGTGTCGTTTGATGCTGCCGGTGGTCACGTCGGGTTTGTGGACACCAACGGCAATGTGGCCAATGACTGGGCGACGAGCACGGGTTGGGCGGGTCCGGCGCTGCTTGGTGGGCAGGCTCGTGCGGATTCGCCGGTGGTCTTCAGTCCCAGCGGCGACAAGGTGTTCTTCATTGACACCAATGGCAATGTTGCCAACGACTGGTATGCCAATGGCAGTTGGCAGGGTCCGGCGCTGATCGGGGGTAAGGCGCGCGCCGGTTCCTCCCTCGTCACCGACGCCGCCGGGTACCGGGTCGCGTTCGTGGACACTGACGGCAATGTCGCGAACGACTGGGCGACCAGCAGTGGCTGGCAGGGTCCTGCGCTGCTGGGCGGCCAGGCCCGGTCCGATTCCCCGCTGGCGTTCGACGCGAACAGCGACCATGTCTTCTTCATCGACACCAACGGCGATGTCGCGAACGACTGGATGACCAGCAGTGGCTGGCAGGGTCCGGCGCTGATCGGCGGTAAGGCCCGGGCCGGCTCCGGCCTCGCCACCGACGCCGCCGGGTACCGGGTCGCGTTCGTGGACACTGACGGCAATGTGGCCAATGACTGGGCGACCAGCAGTGGCTGGCAGGGTCCTGCGCTGCTGGGCGGCCAGGCGCGTTCCGACTCCCCGCTGGTGTTCGACGCGAACAGCGACCACCTCTACTTCATCGACACCAACGGCAATGTCGCGAACGACTGGGCGACCAGCGGTGGCTGGCAGGGCCCGGCGCTGATCGGTGGCCAGGCCCGGGCCGGCTCCGGCCTCAGCACCACCAACGCCGGCAACCTTGTCGCCTTCGTCGACACCAACGGCTTCGTCGCGAACGACTGGCAGACCGGCAGTGGCTGGCAGGGACCGGCCCTGCTCGGCGGCACCAGCCGCTGACCACAACCCAGCAATCCCACCACACACCACCGCGCCGGCCGGCCACAACGGCCGGCGCGGCCTTACAAGTAGGGAATCAGACTTGTCAGTCATCCGCGGCCTACGCCCGACGCTCATCGGTGTCACGGCGATGGCGACCGTGTGCTGTGTGTCGGCAGGAACGGCAGTCGCGGCGGTGCTGCCGTCGCCGAGCGCTTCGCCATCAAAGTCGATCACCCTGTCGGGGACCGTGAAGGACGCCCGCGCAGAAAGGGTGTCCGGCGAGGTGATCATCCCTCCCGCCTCGATGCCGGCCGTGAACGGCGCGCGCATCGAGGTGAACGGCACCCTCGTGGGCCGCACCGACCGTGCGGGCGCGTTCAAGTTCGACTACCCGGACCCGACCGGTAAACCCGTGACGATCACGGTGACCGCTCCGGGATTCGGCGCCTACCAGCTGGCCGGCGTGACCCCGGAACACACCGGTGACTCGCTGACCGTGCAGCTGACGGGCAAGGCGCAGTCGGGCAGCGACCAGGCCGCACCCGCGACGGACCCGCTCAACCGGGCCGCCGCGGCCACGGCGCAGGCGACGGCGGGCAGCTGCGGCGGCTACTCGTCCGACTCGACCCCGCCCTCTACCATCCGGGTGCTGCAGTACTCACAGCACACCAGCGCGGGGGCGCCGGTAGCGGGCACACAGATCGGCGTGGTCAGTGTGCCGTTCCAGTCGTACGTCCAGGATGTGCTGGCCAATGAGTGGATACCCTCCTGGCAGCCTGACGCGCTGAAGGCGGGCGCGATGGCGGCGAAGACCTACGCGTGGTACCAGGTCAACCACTGGCGCGGCGGATCCTACGGCGGCACCTGCTACAACGTCGACGACTCCATCAACTACCAGCGCTACATCCCCGGCTCGGCCACCGCCGCCACCAACGCCGCTGTTGCGGCGACCTGGAACACGGTGATGACACGGAACGGCTCGGTCTTCCAGGCCTCGTATCAGGCCACGCTCACCAACAATCCGTCCGAGGCCTGCGGCTCCGGCCTGTCCCGCTATCCGGACACGCTCAGCCAGTGGGGGTCGCAGAACTGCGCCCTCGCCGGTAACTCCTGGCAGTCGATACTGAGCCGCTACTACCCCGGCGTATCGTTCAGCGGGGCGTCAGCTCTCGGCACGGTGTCGTTTGATGCTGCCGGTGGTCACGTCGGGTTTGTGGACACCAACGGCAATGTGGCCAATGACTGGGCGACGAGCACGGGTTGGGCGGGTCCGGCGCTGCTTGGTGGGCAGGCTCGTGCGGATTCGCCGGTGGTCTTCAGTCCCAGCGGCGACAAGGTGTTCTTCATTGACACCAATGGCAATGTTGCCAACGACTGGTATGCCAATGGCAGTTGGCAGGGTCCGGCGCTGATCGGGGGTAAGGCGCGCGCCGGTTCCTCCCTCGTCACCGACGCCGCCGGGTACCGGGTCGCGTTCGTGGACACTGACGGCAATGTCGCGAACGACTGGGCGACCAGCAGTGGCTGGCAGGGTCCTGCGCTGCTGGGCGGCCAGGCCCGGTCCGATTCCCCGCTGGCGTTCGACGCGAACAGCGACCATGTCTTCTTCATCGACACCAACGGCGATGTCGCGAACGACTGGATGACCAGCAGTGGCTGGCAGGGTCCTGCGCTGATCGGCGGTAAGGCCCGGGCCGGCTCCGGTCTCGCCACCGACGCCGCCGGGTACCGGGTCGCGTTCGTGGACACTGACGGCAATGTGGCCAATGACTGGGCGACCAGCAGTGGCTGGCAGGGTCCTGCGCTGCTGGGCGGCCAGGCGCGTTCCGACTCCCCGCTGGTGTTCGACGCGAACAGCGACCACCTCTACTTCATCGACACCAACGGCGATGTCGCGAACGACTGGGCGACCAGCGGTGGCTGGCAGGGCCCGGCGCTGATCGGTGGCCAGGCCCGGGCCGGCTCCGGCCTCAGCACCACCAACGCCGGCAACCTTGTCGCCTTCGTCGACACCAACGGCTTCGTCGCGAACGACTGGCAGACCGGCAGTGGCTGGCAGGGACCGGCCCTGCTCGGCGGCACCAGCCGCTGACCACAACCCAGCAATCCCACCACACACCACCGCGCCGGCCGGCCACAACGGCCGGCGCGGCCTTACAAGCGGGCGCCGTGCCATCGGGCGGAGACGTGAGGATATGCCGGGCGTGCGGGTCCCGATCGCCGAACTCGATCCGGAGCGGCTGCTTGGCCTGGTCGGCCAACTGTGTTCTGCGTCAACGGATGCACCTGAGGTCAAGGGAGCGATCTATGAGGCGCCGCTGGTCCCGCGGCGGGACCACACGCCATGCACAGAGCCGAGCAATCGCAGCTCGACTCAAAAGCTGAACGTGCTCTCGGTGCCCTCTGACCTGTGGAAACTCCTTGCATCGCGATCTGGGGGTCAAGGGGTCGCAGGTTCAAATCCTGTCGTCCCGACAGTGGTCAGAGGGCCGGAGTGAGGTTCCCCCGCTGACCTGGACAGCTTGATACTGGGACGGATGGTCCCGGAGGAAGCAGCCCAGGTAGTGAGCAAGCAGAACAACAGGAGCAAGCGGTACACGGCCGAGTTCAAGCAGGACGCGGTCGAGCTCGCGCTGTCCTCGGACAGGACCGTCACCGAGGTGGCCCGGGATCTCGGCGTCAGTGCCGAGGGCCTGCGGAACTGGGTCAACCAGGCCAAGGCGGACCGGGGCGAGGGCCCGGTGGGCGCGCTGACCAGCGCGGAACGCGAGGAGCTCGCCCGGCTTCGGCGGCAGAACCGGGAACAGCAGCAGACCATCGAGATCCTGAAAAAAGCCGCGGCCTTCTTCGCGCAGGACACGCTGAAGTAGGCACCCTGTGCGCCTTCGTCGACGCGGAGAAGGCCACCGACACCAACCCCGGCGGCTTCAGCGTGGCACTGCTGTGCCGCGCCCTGGGCCTGCCGCGCTCCACCTACTACGCGCACGTCGCGGCCGCCCCGGCCCGGCGGGCCCGGCAGCGGGCCGAGGAGAAGCTGGTGGGTGAGATCCGGCTCCTGCATGCCGGCTCGCGCGGCGCCTACGGCGTTCCCCGAGTCCACGCCGCCCTGGCACGGGCGGGCCGTGCGGTCAACCGCAAACGAGTCGAGCGGCTGATGCGTGCGCACGGCATCACCGGCATCACCCGCCGCCGACGCCGGGGGCTGACCCGGCAGGCGAAGCGGGCAGTGTTCGCGGCCGACCTGATCGGCCGGGACTTCACCGCCCCCAGACCCGGGATGCGGCTGGTTGGCGACATGACCGAACTGATCACCGAGGAAGGGAAGTTGTACCTGGCGACCTGCATCGACCTCGCAACGCGGGAGGTGGTCGGTTGGGCGCTGGCGGACCACCACCGGGCCGAGCTGCCGGTCGCCGCGCTGCGGCTGGCGGCCGGACGCGGACAGCTGGAGGCCGGCTGCATCATGCACACCGACCGCGGCAGTGAATACACCAGCAGTGAATTCCGCTCGGTGATAGGCGAGTTGGGCATGAGGCAGTCGATGGGCCGGGTCGGCTCCTGTTACGATAACGCCGCAGCGGAGAGCTGGTTCGCCCTGTTCAAGGCCGAGATCGGCACCACAGCGTGGGCCACTCGAGCCCAGGCTCGAGCCGATGTCTTCCGCTTCATCGAAGTCGAGTACAACCGCAGTCGGCTCCGCAGGCACCCCGAACTCGGGTACCTCACCCCGCTCGAAACCCGGGTCAGACTGCAGCGCGACTTCACCCCCGCAGCGTAGAAACCCGCTGTCCAAGATCAAGGGGGAACTTCAGAGACATAGTCTCCGGCCCTTTCGACATCCACGGGTGACATCAACCCTGCTTGACCAGCCCTCCGTGGACATCCCGGCGGCTGAGCCGTCCTCCTCTCTGAATGCGGCCGGGGTGGCGCTGGCGGAGATGCCGGGCGCGTCGTCCATCCGGTCCACCGCCTCCGCAGCGTCGACTGCATGGCGATGCAGGGGCCGCGGCGCCGGCCACCCGGGGGTGCATCCCACGGCCCAGGGGCGCAGTGTCTCCCATGGCGGCGAGCCAACGCGCCCGCAGTGAAGCCCGTGGGCCCTCGCTGGCGCCGCCGTCCTGCGCCCACTCCACGCCGGGCTCGGCGAGCTGTGGCCGGCCCGGCGTGGTCGGGCCCCGGCTAGCGCACCCGGACGTACTGGTCGCCCTTGAAGAAGTACAGGTCGCCGGTGCCTCCGGGGACGCGGCAGGCGTCGTCGACTCCCTTGGCGAAGACACCGTCGATCCCCCAGACCGACGCCAGGCTCTTGGGCCCGGAGGTGATCTTCTCGTCGCGGGTGCGGTAGAGCACGTACTGGTCGTCCTTGAACAGGTACAGACTGGTCGGCTCGCCGGGCACGCTGCAGGCCGCGCTGATGCCGGTGGCGAAGGCGGTGCCCTTGAGGCCGGACCAGCCGTCCGCGAGGCTCTTGGGCCCGGAGGTGATCTTCTCGTCGCCGGTGCGGTAGCGCAGGTACTGGTCGCCCTTGAACAGGTAGACGTCGGTGGTGTTGTCCGGGGCGAGGGAGGCGGCGTCGATGCCGGTGGCGAAGGCGGTGCCCTTGAGGCCGGACCAGCCGTCCGCGAGACTCTTGGGCCCGGAGGCGATCTTCTCCTCGGCGACCTTGTAGCGCAGGTACTGGTCACCCTTGAACAGGTACAGGTCGGTGGCGTTGTCCGGCACGCCGCACACGGCGTCGATGCCGGTGGCGAAGGCGGTGCCCTTCAGGGCCGGCCAGCCGTTCGACAGTGTCTTGGCCTGGAGGGCCGCAGGGGTTGTGGACGTCGTGGTGGCCGCCGTCGCCCCGTTGACCTCGCGAGTGAGCGTAGAGCTCCAGGGGCACCACATGCAGCCGGGCAGGAAGGCGCCGCAGGCCTCGTCGAGGTGGTCCTCGACGTACGCGGGGTTGGCGTCGCACACCTCGATGGCCATCTCGAAGAAGCTGATGGTGGTCGGGTCCAGGTGGTAGCTCCAGCCCGGGTTGTAGGGGGCGGGCCGCTTGATGATCCGGCCGATCACATGGATCCTGTCCTTCTCCTCGCCCCGGAGGATCTTGCGCGCCTCCTCGATCTTCGCGTCATCGGTCAGCTTGAAGACGAACTCCTCCGGAGCGGGCTGGCACTTGAATGCGAAGTAGGCCTCGGCCATCAGATGTCCCTCTCGGTCATTGGTGTACGCACGGCTGCGCGTGACGCACCGTCCAACGATGTGTGCCCGGCGCGGTTACGCAGGCGTCGGCATGCGGCACGGGGTGTGGCCCTGTGGGCTCCGGGCGCTCAAAGCACAGCGCTGTCGGCGCTCCCCGGGAAACCGGTGCTCAGTGCGAGGTCCTTGCCCGCGTCGAACTCGGCCCGCAGCACGTCGAGCTTCGTCCCGATCCGGCGCTGGGCGTCGCTGCCCAGGACTGCCCAGGACTGCCCAGGACTGCCCAGGACTGCCCAGTGCCGGGGCAGGGAGACGTCACGGCGGTGTGGATGGCTTCGGCGGCCCTCTGCGGGTAACCGGGGAACATCTCCGGCGTGAGCCGTCCATCGAGGGGGCGTTGACGATGACGTCTGTACGGCGCCGGTGCATGCCGGGGAGTACTTCGCGCGTCAGGGCAGCGGTGCCGAAGAAGTTCACCTCGAACGGCCCGCGACGGTCGGCCTCCTTCTCCAGGCAACGCGAGGCCGGCTCGGTGGTGGCGGCCGTCGAGCTCGCGACCACCACCGCCCGGTCCCGTGATCCGGCACGTACTCGGCGAGCGCCCTGTCCAGCCCGCTGGAGGCGCCGGTGATCAGCCAGGTCTTGCGGTTCATGAAAGGTTCTCCGTCGCGAAGTGTCGGGTGGATGCGCGTCCGGTGCATGCGCAACGGGCCACGCTCGCTGCCCGGCCGGGAAGCCGGTGGCGGCGCTCGCCTCGGCCCACTTCCGCGTCTCCTTCGCGTGCCTGCCGGTCAGGCCGACCCCGGACAGGACCTCTGCGGCCGTCGCGCGCATGTCGAAGGGGGTGGTGATGAGCGTCATGGTGATGGGAGCTGCCCTTTCGGTCCTGACTTTCCGTCAGGGCACAGAGGGTTCCGTACCGGAGACTCTCCGGCCCGCTCCGGAAACCCTGACCCGCGGACCACGCGCGGGTCATCAGTCAATCGACTCTCGTCCCCGTGGGTTCGGCCGTTCCGACGTGGGCCGCCTCCTGGCACCCTCCGGTGAGCACCCGGGCCCGAGCCGGGGCGGACATCTTCCGCTTCATCGAAGTCGAGTACAACCGCACCCGCTCCGCAGGCACCCCGAGCTCGAGTACCTCACCCCGCTCGAAACCCGGAGCCGGTTGCAACGAGACTTCACCCCCGCAGCGCGAAACCCGCTGTCCAAGATCGTGGGGGAACTTCGGGGAGGGGCTCCGTGGGAGGATGGACCCGTGCTCACGGCACGGGAGTGACGCATGCGGAACCAGCTACGGCTCGCGGACCTGCTGGCCGCGCTGTCGGTGGCCACCGACCTCGGCACGGGGCAGCCGCCCGAGAAGGCGGTCCGCTCGTGCCTGCTGGCCACCGGGCTCGCCCGTGCGCTGGGACTGCCCGAGCGGCAGGTGCGTGACGTCTACCTCGCCGCGCTGCTGCGCCACCTGGGGTGCACCGCCACGGCGTCCGTCGAGGCCCGTCTGTACGGGGGCGACGAGCTGGCGTCACGCTCCGCGGCCGAATCGGCCGACTTCCGTGACGCCCGGGAGGCCCTCGCCCTGACTCTCGCCGTGGGTCGTGGGACCGGTCCGCGCCGACCGGGGCTGCTCGTGCGGGCCGTCGTGGGCGACCTCCGGTACGGGGAGACGATCCTGCGGTCCGTCTGCGAGGCCGGCTCGTTGCTGGCCGGGCGGCTCGGGCTGGGCCGGGAGGTCCGGGACTGCCTGTACCAGCAGTTCGAGCGCTGGGACGGCAAGGGGGTGCCGCGCCGCCTGGCGGGGGAGGAGATCTCGCTCGCTGCGCGGATCGGGGAGGTCGCCAACCAGGCGCTGCTGTTCCACCTGGCGGGCGGGCCGGATGCCGCGCTGTCCATGGTGGAGCGGCGCGCCGGCGGATGGTTCGACCCGTCGGTCGCCGATGCCTTCCGCCGCCACGGGGGCGCGCTGCTGCGCGAGCTCGACACGGCGGACCCGTGGGAAGCCGTCCTGACGGCCGAACCGCCGCCCGTGCGCCGCATCGACGGGACGGAGCTCGACCGGGTGGCCCGCGCCTTCGCGGACATGGTGGACCTCAAGGCGCCTTACACGCTGGGGCACTCGACCGGGGTGGCCGAGCTGGCCGAACACGCCGCCCGCCTGCTCGGGCTGGCGGAACCCGAGGTGCGGGACCTGCGGCACGCCGCCCTCCTGCACGACCTGGGGCGGGTTGGCGTCCCGAGCGGTATCTGGGACAAGCCCGGCCCGCTGACGCGCGGTGAGCGCGAGCGGATCAGGCTGCACCCCTACCACACGGAACGAATCCTGGCCTGCTCGCGTGTGCTGGAGCCACTGGGACGCGTCGCCGGTCTGCACCACGAACGCCTGGACGGCAGCGGTTACCACCACGGGCTGACGGCGGCCGCCATCCCGCTGCCCGCCCGGATCCTCGCCGCCGCCGACACGTTCCAGGCCGCCACCCAGGACCGCCCCCACCGGCCGGCCCGCAGCGCCGAGCAGGCGGCCGAGCTGCTGGCCCGGCAGGCCACGGCCGGCGGCCTCGATCCCGAGTGCGTGCGCGCCGTCGCCGTCGCAACCGGGCAGCGACCGCCCGCACCGGCCCCGCCCCGGCCGGCGGGCCTCACGGAGCGTGAGGTCGATGTCCTCCGGCTGCTGGCGCGCGGCCTGACGAACCAGCAGATCGGAGCAAGGCTGGTCGTCTCGCGCCGCACCGCCGAGCACCACGTCCAGCACATCTACGGCAAGATCGGCACCTCGACCCGCGCGGGTGCCACGCTCTTCGCGCTGGAGCACGACCTCCTGCGCGGCTGATCCGGTCCGGCGCCGCGGCGGGTGTCCGGCTACGACGCCGTGAATGCCCGGACGATCCCCGCGACCAGGGCGGGATCCGTCCGGTGGGCGATGTGCGCGTGACCGTCGAGCACCCGGACGCGGGCGCGGGGGAGGGCCTCGGCGGCCTCGGCGGTGGCCTGCTTGAGCGATGGCGGGCTCTGCGAGCCCGACAGCAGCAGCGTCGGTGCCGCGACGGCGTCGAACCGGCCCGGCCGGTACACCCAGCCCTCCTCGGCGCGGGCCTCCCGCGCGACGGTCGGCGCCACGGCGACCCGGCCCGCCCACTCGGGGCCCGCGCGCATGGCGTCGATCCGGTCGTCGGTGAACTCGAGTACGTCCCGGAGCGCCAGGACGATCGCGCCCTCGTCGTCGCCTTCGGCGAGCGTCTGTTCGAGCCTGTCGATCCAGCCCTCCGGGTAGGCGAGCCCGAGGCTGGGTTCGTACAGCACCAGGTGGCCGATGTTCGTGGTGAGTGCAGCCCCGCCCATCGCCAGACCCGCGCCGTACGAGTGGCCCCACAGGGCCACCGGCCCGCCGGTCCGCGCGGCGACCGCGTCCACGACGGCAGCGACGTCCTCGAACTCCCGCTCGATCGCGTACGCGGCTCCGACGGCGTCGCTGCTCGCCCCGAAGCCCCGGCGGTCCATCGAGAAGGTGGCGGTGTCCGAACGCAGTTCCGCCACGAGCGCGGCGGAGACCGTGTGGTCCTGCAGCGAGCCGTGGACCATCACCAGCGCCGGCCCCTCGCCCTCGGCCCAAACCGCGAGCACCGTCCCGTCCGGTGAGCGGACCTCGAACCGCTCGATCGCGGTGGTCGTGACCATGCTGTTCATCGCCGCACCTCCTGCCCTCATCGCCTCGGACGACACCACCAGACTCGCCCGACGGCCGGCACGTGCGCATCGGTAGCTCTGCCCATTCCGGGCGCCGCCGCAGTGCGGGCCGCCGGCGCCGAGGGTCAGGAGGTCGCGGCGCTCACGTGCTCCTGCAGCAGCCGGTCGCACTCCGCCCGGACGGAGTCGACCAGGGTGTCGGGCACCGGTCGCGCGGACTCGTCGAACTTCACGAATCCGGTGCGCTGGAAGCGGTCGGCGCGGCGGCGGCTCTCCAGCCGGTTGCGGCGGCCAGCAGGGCGATGGCCGGCACGAACAGCAGTGCCGTGCTACCGCCGTTCACGACGGCGAGGTGGGCGAAGACCGCAGCGCCCAGGGCGCCGCCCGCCTGGTCGAGGCTGCTGAGCCAGGCCATGGTCTCGGTTACCGTGCCGTCGGGTGCGAGGTCCCCGCCCACCGTCCGCAGCGTCCCGAAGACGGAACCGATCAGCAGCCCGGCCACCGGGCAGACCAGCAGGACCGCCTGCGGCGAGAACCGGGCGGCCAGTGCCAGCACGCCGGTGCCCAGTGCGAAGAGGCCGAGGAGGACGGAGACCCTCGGCCCGCGGGACAGCCATGCCGGTGCCGCGCCGAGGGCGAGGCTTCCGAGGGTGCTGCCCACCGACATCACCCCCAGGTACAGGCCGGCGTACGAGGCCGCGTGGTTCTGCTGGGCGTAGATCGGCAGCACGACGTCGACGGCGGTGAGCGATACGACGAACAGCGCGTCCGCGGCCATCAGGCGGCGCAGCGGCGCGGACGCCAGCGGCCCCAGCCAGTGCCCGGGCCGGCCCGGGCTGCGGGCGGGCGGGGTGTTGACCAGCGGGGCGACCGCGCCGGCCGTCAGGACCGCGACGACCGCGAACGGTGCGACACCCGAGACCGACAGGCTGAGCCAGCCGGCCAGCACCGGGCCGATGACCAGTGCGGCGCCCATCATGGTCGAGTCGAGCGCCATGGCAGTGGCCAGCACCCGTGCATCGGCGACCGTGTGCCATATCGACCGCATCATGGCGGTGACCGGCGGGGTGGTGGCTCCCAGCGCCGCGGCCAGCGCCACGACGGCGGTGTCGGACCCGTGGGCGCGTACCTGCAGGACCAGCAGGACCGTGGATCCGAGGTACCCGGCCAGCAAGCTGGGCAGAACGGCTCGCGGCGAGTACCGGTCGACGAACCGGCCGCGCAGCGGGGCGGTCACGCCCTGGCCGATCATGAAGCTGCTCACCGCCAGCCCCGCCGTGCCGTACGAGTAGTCCCGGCCGACCAGCAGCAGCAGGCTGAGCAGGACCATGCTGGGCGGCAGCTTCGACGCCATGCTGATCGCCGCGATCCGCCAGAAGCCGGGGACGCGCATCAGCTCGCGGTAGCCGGCCGGCGGCCGGTGCGGTTCGGCGGTCTGCGTCTCAGGAGGCGAGGACATGGCCGTCCCCGGGTCGCAGTGCCCGTGAGCGGTGCAGGTCCGCCGCCACGAAGGTGCGCTGCAGCCAGCGGTCCCGTCCGTCGTAGCGCGGGCGGAAGGCCGAACGGCCGTGCACGGTGACCCTGTTGTCCACGACGGCGAGGTCCCCGGGGAGCAGCCGGACCGCGTTGTAGGAGTTCTGGAACAGGTCGCCGAGTTCGGCCATGGCTGCAGCGGCCTGCCGGGTCAGCGGTTTCGTCGCGGCCTCGTCGACGCGCAGCACCGGGTCCTCCGGGCTGCCGATCAGGACGGCGTGCGGCCGGCCTTCCCGCCCCGAACCGAACGACGGCGGAGGGGCGGTGACGAAGTGCGGCCCGCGCAGCGTGCGCAGAGTCGCCTCGCTCAGGTCGGGCAGCACCTGGCGGGCGGAGCAGGTGCGCAGTTCGGCGCTCCCGTCGTGGTCCGCGCGCAGGCACAGCAGCATCACGTAGTCCGGCCGGTGGTCGTGGAATGCGTTCTCCACGTGGAAGGTGAGCCGGGTCGAGCCGGCGTTGCCCTGGAATTCCTCCTGCCCGGGGACCGGGACCACGTCCTGCACCAGCGCGCCGGACTTCTCCTGCTGGAAGGCGATCGGGTCGCCGAGCCCGTGGGCGGCCAGCATCAGGACGGCGGCCGGCACGGAGGCCGTGCGCTGGACGGAGCCGCCGACGACGGGTGTGTCCGGGATTCCGTGTTCGTCGGCCACCGGCAGGCCGCGTATCAGGAGTGTGCCCGACGGCCCGGAGTCGCGCCTGAACTCTGCGAGAGTGCTGCGTAGTTGCTCCGGGGCGCCGGCCCACGCCTGCCGGGCGGCGCGGATCCATTCCCGGCTGTCGATCCGGCCCCCGGCCACGCTGCGCAGGTCTTCGGCGAGCTGTTTCAACGCGCTTGCCGTGCAGGCGTCCACCTGGACGGGGTCGGGATGCGTCAAGGGTGCGAGTGTCATGCTGCTGTTCCTCTTGCGTCGCGAAGGTCGGATGCCGATGTCGGACACCCGATGCCGGATGCCGATGTCGGGTTGCGAACATCCCCTGCGAGTGGGCGGGTTGGCGGGTCGGACGGGTGCGCAGGCCCCGGCCGCCCTGCCCCGGTGCGAGGCCCGGGGCAGGGGGCAGGGGGAGGGCCTGGGGGGACTCCGTCAGGCTGCCGGGTCCGGCACGATCTCCAGCCGGACGATCTCCCGGATCTCGGCGAGCACGCGGACGACCGCGTCCTGGTCGGGGCCGGAGACCCAGGCGCCGAACGGGATGGTCTTGGTGTCCGTGGTGAGCGGCACGTGGTCTCCCGGCTCGTAGGAGACCAGGACCTTGTCGACACCGGGGTGGTTGCGGATCTGCTCCAGGCCGTGCACGGCCACGAGGGTGCCCGGGGCGTCGTCGTTGCGGACGGCGCTCGCGCCGAAGACGGCGCGGCTGTTGATCGGCCTGTCCATGACGGCGGGACGCTTCCCGAGGTAGCACTCCAGCGCGTCGTGGAACGGCCGGATGTCGGTGAAGTTCGACCACTGGTCGGTGGCCGGGCCGCCGGGGAGCCGGGCCGCGGTCTCCATCAGGTAGACGCCGTCGGCGTTGACCTTCACCTCGGTGTGGCTGGGGCCGCGGTGCACGCCGAACGCGGTGAGCACGTCCTCGACGTACGCCTCGACCCTGGCCCAGTCCCGGTCCTCCCGGACGGCCTGGACGTTGTCCCAGAGCGGGAAGTCGTAGTCCCGGTCGTCGGGCTGCCGGTACTCCCACATGTCCAGCACCCGGTGCTCGCCGTCGCTGCTGAAGGCGTTGACCGCGAACTCGCGTCCCCGGACGTACTCCTCGACCAGCCACTCCTCGACCGGCCAGCCCCACATGTCGACCGTCTCCACGGCCCGGTAGTTGCGCGCGGCCTCGCTGTCGTTCACCAGCGTGGTGCCCAGCGAGCCGGCGCCCATGGTCTGCTTCACGATGACCGGGTAGCCGATGCTCTCGGCGGCCTCCAGCACCTCGGACGGGTCCTTCACCAGCCGGAAGGCCGGGATGCGGATGCCGGCGGCGGCCGCGTGCTCGCGCATGGCGACCTTGTTGCGCCGGGCCCAGGCGAGCGTGAGGTCGTTCCCGGGCAGGCCGAGTTCGTGCGCGACGACGTCGGTGAGGTGGACGGCGGACTCCATCGCCGGGACGACGGCCCTGATCTCGAAGTCGAGCCCGGCCAGTGCGGCCAGCAGCTCGGGAGCCTCGAGATTGAAGAGCGAGACGTCGTCGCCCGCGGAGTGGTTCGGCCAGGTGGCGTTCAACTCGCCGGGCTCGTTGGTGTAGAGGGACACGACGGCCAGCCCCATGTCCCGGGCGGCCTGCTTGTATCCCACCCCGATGTTCACCGGGTCGATCAGCAGGACGGCCGGCTTGCGGTCGTTCAACTGCTCTGCTCCTTCCTGTGGACGGTGCTGCCCGGCCGGCGGCCGGCGGTGTGCCTCACCGGCCGGCCGGCGCGAGCAGGTCGGGGTGGTGGCGGGCGACGAGCTCGGGGAACCCCCGCTGCAGCCCCTTCATGACGTTCTCGCCGTAGCACGCGAACAGCGGGTTGTCCGGGTCGTGGACGACCCCGCCCGCGGCGGAGACGTAGGGGCTCGGCAGCGGCTGCATCGACGCCTCCAGCCGGGGGCTGAAGAAGAACGGCGCGGAGTAGCGGTCGACGCCGGGCGCAGGGCGGACCACCCGGTGGACGGTGGCCCGGAGGTAGCCGCGGGTGGCGACCTCGAGCAGTTCGCCGAGGTTCACCACGAACGCCCCCGGCACCACCGGGACGTCGACGAACCGGCCGTCGTCGACGGCGACCTGCAGACCGCCCTTGTCGTCCTGCAGCAGCAGGGTGAGCAGGCCGAGGTCCTTGTGGATTCCCGCGCCCTGGCCCTCGGCGTCGTCCGCGCCGGCGGCCGGGCCCGGGTAGTGCAGCAGCTTGAAGTGGACCTGCGGGTCGGGGTCCACCACCGCGTCCAGGAAGTCGGCGGGCGTCTCGAGCGCCTCCAGGAGGAGCCGGAGCAGCCGGTGCGAGACCTCGGTCAGCCGGCTCATCCAGTCCAGTACGGCGGGGCGCAGGGCCGGCAGTTCGGCCGGCCACTGGTTGGGGCCGACCAGCCGGAGGTAGGCGGGGTCGCCGGGGCCCGGTGCGCCCGGCCGCTCGGGGCCGACGTCCAGTTGCTGGCGCAGGTCCGGGATGCCGCGGGTGCGCTCCCGGCCGAGCTGCGAATATCCGCGGAAGTGCGGGGAGTCCAGGATGTCGAGGGCCTCGCGGCTCTTCTGCGGCAGGGCGAAGAACTCGCGGGCCAGGTCGAGCAGTTCGGCCGAGCCGTCGACGCCGTGGCCGACCAGCTGGAAGAAGCCGGTGTCGTGGGCGGCTGCGCGCAGCCGGTCCAGGAACTCGGCGCGCGCCTGCGGGCCCCGTTCGGTGTCCCGGAGGTCGAGTACGGGAAACATGTCGGACATGGGGTGCCTTTCGGTCAGGCTCCGCGGAGGAGGGTGAACAGCTCGGAGCGGGCGGGGCCCTCCTCGGCGAAGGCTCCGTTGAAGGAGCTGGAGGTCATCCGGGCGGCGGTCCTGATGCCGCGCATGGTCATGCACAGGTGCTCGCCGTGGCCGATGACGGCGACGTCCTCCGCGCCGGTGATCCGCATGATGTCGTTCGCGATGTCCGAGACCAGGCGCTCCTGGACCTGCAGCCTGTGCGCGTGCCGGTGTGCGATCCGGGCGAACTTGGACAGGCCGAGCAGCCGGTCTGCGGGCCGGTAGGCGATGGACAGCGTGCAGTTGAACGGCAGCAGGTGGTGCTCGCACAGCGACCACACCTCGATGCCGGAGACCAGTACGAGCTGGCCGGTGGAGGTCGCCTCGAACAGCGTCTCGATGGTGCCGGGGTCGTAGTCGGTGAACTCCCGCCACCAGCGGGCATAGCGCGCCGGGGTGTCCTTGAGTCCGTCGCGGGTCACGTCCTCGCCGATCTCCGTCAGCAGCAGGCGTGCGAGATCCTCCAGGGGATCCGTGCCGGTCGTGTCGACGAGGTCCAGGAGCCGGTCGTCGACCTGTGTGTTGAACATTGCTCAGACACCCCTTTTGTGTCCCCAGACCAGGGTGTGCAGCCTGGTCGTGATGTTCCAGCCCCGGTCGATGACCTCGGGGACCAGATCTTCCATGTGCTTGTCGATCGCCTCGCGGCTCTGCCCCTCCGGCATGACCCAGACCGAGGCGATCCCGAACTGCTGGACGAGCTCGGCGACCTCGTCCAGGTCCGTCGTGCTCTCGCAGACGAACTTGAAGGTGCTGGACGGCAGTTCGGCCATCCTGCGGAGTGCGCGCGGGACGATCCGGCGTGCCGCGGGGTCTCCGGCGTGCGAGAGCTTCGGTGAGATGTTGAAGCGCACGCCGGCCTCGATCAGGCGGTCGTCGGGCACCCGCGTGCCGTTGGTCTCGACCTCGATCTCGATGCCCCGGCCGGTCAGCCGGTCGACCAGCGGCACCAGCCGCTGCTGCTGGCTCAGCGGCTCTCCGCCGGAGATCACCACCAGGTCGACGCCGTAGTCGAGCAGCTTCTCCGCGACCGCGCCGACGGGCATCGACCGGAGTTCGACCTTGGGGTCGTACTTCACCCCCGCGTCGCTCCGGCCCGTCCAGTCCCAGGTGTACGGGGTGTCGCACCAGTGGCACGCGAGGTTGCAGCCGCCCAGCCGCAGGAAGGCGCAGCGGCGGCCGATCGATCTGCCTTCGCCCTGGAAGGCCGCTAGGTGGGGCCGAAGATCTCGTTGACGACGAGTTCCGGTTCCACTGGGCACCACCTCACTTCCGTATGTCGGGTTGCGGCGTCCGAAGGCCGCAACGGATGGTCAGGGCCGGTACTCGGCCCAGGTCTTCGGCGTCTCGGAGACCCGGACGGCGGTCAGTTCGGGGAACTCCTTCGACCACTGGTCGTAGATCCACACGGCGAGGTTCTCGGCCGACGGGTTCTGCTCCGTGAGCACGTCGTTGAGGTGCCGGTGGTCGAGCCACTCGTCGATCCAGCCCTTGAAGCCGGCGAGCTCGCCGTAGTCGCGGACGAAGCCGGGAGCGGTGAGCCGGTCGCGGGCGGCGCTGAGTTCGAGCTCCACCGCGTAGTTGTGGCCATGCAGCCGGCCGCACTGGTGCCCCTCGGGCAGGCCGTGCAGCTGGTGGCTCGCCGAGAAGGCGAACTGCTTGGTGATGCGCAGGGTCATGACTTCTTCTCCTGGTAGGTGGTCGGGTCGTTGACGGCGGCGCCGGCGAAGGCGTCCTGCCGCTCCCAGCAGGACGCGCAGCGCCCGCAGTGGATCTCGCCGCCGCGGAAGCAGGTCCAGGTGCGGGTCCAGTCCACGCCGAGCTCTTCGCCCAGCAGGACCACGCCGCTCTTGTCCATGCCTGCCAGCGGGGCGAGCAGGGTGAGGTCGGGGTGTGCGTATCCCCGGGTGGCGATCCGCTCCATGGCGTCGAAGGCCTCGAGGAAGGCGGGGGTGCTGTCGGGCACCGAGGCGACGTCGCCGGCCATCACGCCGATGGCGACGGCCTCGGCCTGCTCCACGACGGCGATCGCGTAGGCGGCGGCGAGCAGCAGGGCGTTGCGGTTGGGGACAATGTTGGGGCTCTCGCCGTAGGTGTTCCAGGTCTGCTCGGGCACGTCGACCGAGGGGTCGGTGAGCGAGGAGCCGTGGAACATGGCACCCAGGGCGCTCAGATCGGCGACCTGGTGCACCGCACCGAGCCGTTCGGCCGCCTCGGCCGCGTAGTCGTGCTCCTTGCGGTGGCGCTGGCCGTAGTCGACGGACAGCAGCTGGAGCTCGTTGCCCTGCTCCTTGAGGTGGTGCGCCATGGTGACGGAGTCCATGCCGCCCGAGACGACGGCGATGATTTTGGACATGTGCGTGGTGTTCCTTCGGAGTTCGAGGCAGCGGTCAGGACAGCGGGGTGCCGTGCACGGTCACCGCGGCGGCTGCCTGCTCCAGTGCTGCCGCGCAGGTCTTCTCGCTGTCGGACGTCGCGATGACGAGGGCGTAGCGGCACCGGGCGTAGTCGACCGGGGGGAGTCGCAGCGGGGTGCCCGGCTCCACCAGCGGTTGCAGCTCGTGGATCTCGGACGGCAGCCGGCCGTGGTCGATCTCGATGGATTCGACCGTGAGGTCGTGGTGGGGATAGAGGAACCGGACGGCGGCCGTGGTCGAGCGCGTCGGCGTGGTGTCCGGTACGGCCCCGCATGCGAGGTCCGCCGCCACCAGCCCGGTCTCGACGCCGGTGGCGAGCCGGCCCAGGTAGGGGATCCGGTCCCCGCCGATCCGGGCGTTGATCTCGACGACCCGCGGACCGGTGGCCGTCAGGCGCAGCTCGGTGTGCGTCACCGTGTCGGTCAGTCCGACGGCGGTGTGCGCGTCCTGCAGCACCTTCAGCAGGGCCTCGTCGTGCAGCAGCGCGTCGTCGGCCCGGACGGTGTGGCCGACCTCCTCGAAGCCGGGCGCGTAGCCGAGCTCCTTGCGGGCCACGAACAGCGCGGTGACCTGCCCGTCGCGGCAGAGCGCCTCGACGCTGATCTCCGGGCCGTCCAGGAACTCCTCGATGAGGGTGGGGCGCTCAAAGGCCGGCACCTCGTCGAACCAGATCCTGCCCGCCTCCAGGTAGGCCGCCTCCAGTTGCTCCGGCCCTGCCACCAGCGTCACTCCGCAACTTGCGGACAGTGCACGCGGTTTGACCACCACCGGGTAGCCGATCCGGGCTGCGGCGGCCCGGGCCTCGGCCAGGTCCGCGACGGCGATCGATTCGGCCTGCGGGACGCCGGCCCGTCCGAGTGCCTCGCGGCCGGTGTACTTGTCCCGGCAGGCGTGCACCGCGGCCGGCGGGCTGGTGCGCAGGCCCAGCGCGGTGGCCAGCGCGGCGGCCGCCTCCACCCGGGTCTCCTCGTACGTCAGCACGCCGGCGAAGCTCTCCCGCCGGCCACGGGCGACGTCCGCCATGGCCTCGGCGTCCAGGGTGTCCACGACGCTGAAGGCGTCGAGGTAGGGCAGCTCCCAGGTGGGAGGCGCGGGGCAGAGCAGGTGCAGCCGGTACCCGGCGCTCATGGACTGCAGGAGGTACTCGCGCCAGATCCGTCCCCCGCTGCCCACCAGCAGCAGGTGCGGTCGTTCGGCGGCCGGTCCGTCCGGGCCGGCGGTCGTCGTGGTCATGCGGCCACCGTTTCTCGGTAGGTGATGGGCGGAGGTCATCGCGCTGCGGGCGCGGCGGGCTGCGGCGGCTCTACCTCGACGGTGAGCCGGGCGACGCCCTCCCGGGCCCGGTGCAGCGCGCTGTCCGCGTCGTCGCCGACCGCGAGCGCCTCGCCGTACCGGTCCTCGGAGCTGCGGATCGGGGCGATGACGTCGCCGACCGCGGCGGAGAGGTCGGCTGCCATCACCCCTTCGACGGCGTCGGCCTCGGCCAGCCCGCCGGCGGCCGTCACCCGGCCCTGCGGGAGCGTGAGGAACCAGATGGCCGCGGCGCCGACCAGGGGCTTGGCCGCCATGTCCACCGGCTGCCCGGACAGCCAGGCGAAGTTGAGCCGGTGGATGTCGTGGCCGGTGGCGAGCCGGAGGAGTTCCACGATCGCGTCGCCGCCCGGGCGGGTGTGGGTCTCGATCAGCCGGGGCCCGCGGGCGGTCAGCATGATCTCGGTGTGCCCCGGGCCCTCCTCCACTCCGAGGGCGGTCAGGACCGCCCGCACTTCGTCCGCGATCGCGTCGCGCTCCTCGGCGCTGATCCGGGCCGGCACCACGTGGCCGATCTCGACGAAGTTCTCCGTCGTGAACTTCTCGGTGACGGCGAGGAGATGGTGCACCCCGGCGGTGCTGTGCGTCTCGACGCTGAACTCCCGGCCCTGGAGGAACTCCTCGACCACCCAGGGCGTCGAGTCGCCGTCGGCGAGCCCCAGCCGTGGCATCGTGCTCTCCAGGGCGGCCCGGTCCGCGACGACGAAGACGTCCTTGCTGGCGCTTCCCAGCGCAGGCTTGACGATCACCGGGAATCCGGTGGACGCGACGAACTCCTGCAGGTCTGCGGGGGTCCGCACCTCGGCTGCCGAGACCTGGCTGACGGCCTTGTCACGCAGGATCTCCCGCATGAGTGCCTTGTCGTTGACCGCGCTCACGGTGCGCAGCGGGTTGGACCCGAGTCCGAGTTCGTGGTTGATCCTCGCCGCGGCCAGGGAATACTGGTCGCCGACCGTGAGGGCCAGGTCGAACGGCACCACCGGGTGCACGGCGAGCGCGAGTTCGACCGCGGTTCCGGGCGCCAGGTCGGGCAGCAGGAACACGGCATCGGCCAGCTCGCGGTGCCGTTCCGTCATCGCCGATTTCGGCCCGGCGAAAATGACGCGGCAGCCGGCCTCGCGGGCCGCCTCGAGTGCCTCCGTACGCCTTCCTCCGATGAGGAGCACGCTCTTGACGACGGAATCTCTGATCACTGGGGGCTCCAAAGCATCAAGACATCAAGTGAACGGTGCCGGTCGGCACGGCGGGTTCAATCGATTTCGCCCGACGGCTCCTCGACGATTCCCGCGAGCTTTTCGTAGGCCTCCTGGAGATGCTCGGGTCGCCCCGCCTGGACGGCCAGGAACCCGCCGATTCCGAACAGCCCGCTCCGCTTCCTGGCGGCGAGCTTCTCCTCGAACTCCGCGCGGGGCATTCCGTCGGTGTAGAGGGACTTTCCGCTGAGCGGAAGCGGAATGCGCACATTGGCCCCGGGGTCGCGCACCGTCCCCGGCGGGTCCTCACCGCGGGCCACCGTCTCGATCGCCTCGAAGTACCTGCGCCTGAGCAGGGTGATTCCGGCGTCGGTGCGCCCGAGTTGCTCGCGGCTGCGGTCGGCGACCGTGCCCTGCCCGACCCACGCCGCGAAGTCCTGGTTCCCGGTGTGCGACATGAGCATCCGCCCGGTTGCCGGGTCGGTCAGCGGGCCGTACCAGTAGGGGACGGCGCCGGTCTCCTGGGCGTCCGTGGAAACGTCGTCCGGCAGCACCGAGTACTGCCAGGTGATGTTCAGGGTGTTGTGGTCGTCCACCGGTACGCGGAACTCGATGGTGTTCCCCGACGCCAGGGTGTAGGGCCACAGGCAGAGGATGCCGCCGTCCTCCACCCTGCTGGTGCCCGCGTACGAGACCTTCGGCGGGACCGCGGGGGTCTCGATCTCGCGGCCGTTGACGAATCCGAACTCGAATTCCAGGAAGTCGATCGACAGGTGGCTCGGGACGTAGACGGGGGCGTCCGGAGCGGTCCGCACGGCATTCCCGTTCAGGTGCAGCCATTCGAAGTGAACGGGGTCCATCCCGTTCTCGTGGCACTGGAACCAGTTGCACGGGAGCCGGGTCATGATGAGCTCGACGAATCCGTGCCGCCAGCCGAAGGGCTCGAAATCCGGTAGCAGCGGCGCCGGGTCCGGCCCCAGGTAGGCCCAGACCAGTCCGCCGAGGGTCGCGGTGGGATAGGAAGCCACCCGGACCTTGTCACGGAATCCCCCGGCCGGGCCCGCTTCCTCGAAAGGCTGGTTGACGCACCGGCCCTCCGAGTCGAAGGCCCAGCCGTGATAGGCACACCGGATGCGGTCGCCGTCGACCCAGCCGGTGCCGAGGTCGGTGCCCCGGTGCGGGCACCCGCGGGAGATCAGGCCGTGGCTTCCGTCCGACTTCCGGAACAGTACGAGATCCTCACCCAGCAGCCTGACGGGCTTGACGCCCTGCTCGCGCAGCTCCGCGATGGGGGCGATCGGATGCCAGTACCTGCGCAGCAGTTCACCCATGGGTGTGCCGGCGCCCACCTCCGTCAGCGTCCGGTTCTTCTCTGCCGACAGCATCGTGATCCCTTTCGTCGCATGGAGAGTGGTGGGGACGTGTGCCGGGGACAGGTGGAGCCCAGCACTCCGGACCGATCCGGCGGCATGGCGCACGTCCGGTCGGTTCGGCGTGAAGGTTCGAATGCCCGTGGCACGCGAGCGCGCTGCGCGCATCGCAGGCCCGGCGCGCAGCGGCGCCACAGCCCGTTGCATCGGGCGGCGCAGTGCCGTGAAGTGAATGACCGTCAGAACAGGTTCTCGGCAGGCAGACGGGCGTCCGTGCATCAGGACGTCGGCTCTTCCGGCATCACGTGGATGCTCGTGCCGCGGTCGAGGATCGTTTCGGGCGCGGGCCCACTTCCACCCAACCGACAGCGGATGGATTCCGCTGCCCCCGCACCCGGGCGGAGCCTCGGGGGGTTCTACGGCTGCGGCCCGGCGGAACGCTCCGCCTGTGGATCGCCGGGCCGCCGTCCCGGACGCGGTGACTGCGTCCGGGCACAACAGTGCAGTCGCATTCGGCGACTTCGGCCCCGGTAGGGCCGGAATGCTAGCTGAGCGGCGCCCGTACGCAGGACAGATGAGGATTGCCGCCGTCGGGCCCCCAGGCCGTCGTGACCGGGCAGCTCTGGCCTGCCGTCGTCCGCTCCGGGCCGGTCCATGCGCTGGATCCCCCGGTGTGCACCACGACCGCACCGATGATCCCGAACCCCAGCGCCGTGACCGCCATCAGGCGTGCGACCCTCTTCTTCACGGGATTCCCCTCCTCATCCTGTCTGGACAACCTCTGCAGGGCGGGCACTTGTGGTGCATCGCCCAGGAAGAACGATCGCATCGCGGGGTGGCGAGCGGGAGGCCGTGAATGTCTCATCTGCGCGCCATGCACGTTCAGGAGGTAATCGGTGGTGAAGGACCCGCTGGACCCGGCAGGGCCGGTGATCGACGAGGCGGCGCTCGCCCTGTACCAGTGGACTCTGGTCAACGGCCCCCTCACCGAACGCCTCCTGCCGCGGGCCGCGAGCGAGACCTGCCTCACGGAAGCCGCCTGCCTCGCCGCTCTCCAGACCTTGGCCGCGGCCCGCCTCCTCAAGCCCGCCGATGCCACGGCAGCCGACGGAGCGGCCTGGCAGGCGGAGAACCCCCAGGCCGCCAGTGCCCAGCTGCTCTCCGACGAGGAGGCCGCCCTCCGCGCCCGCGAGGAGGAGCTCCGCTCGAGGCGGGAGCAACTCCAGTCCCTGCGAGATGAGTTCGCGGCCCTGGTGCCCGTCTACCTGCAGGGGCGCCAACATGCGCACCCGCACGGCACCATCGACCTGGTCACCGACAAGTTCGCCGTCCGGGCGATGCTCGTGGACGCCGTCGGTGCAAGCCGCACCGAGGTCCTGGTCTCCAAGCCCGGAGGCGCGTTCCCGCCCGGCGCCATGCGCGAGGCCCTGCCCCGGGACCTGGAACTCCTGCGCTCCGGCGTACGGATGAGGAATCTCTACCAGCACACCACCCGCTTCGATCCCGCCACGCGCGCCAACGCCGAGCAACTCATCGCCGCCGGCGCCGAGATCCGCACGCTCACCGACACCCTCCCGCAGATGATCATCGTCGACCGGGAGTTGGCCTTCCTCCCCGCGGGCCCCGGCGGTGCCCTGCTGATCAGGGAACCGTCCCTGCTGGCCTTCCTGATCAAGACCTTCGAGCGCGACTGGGAGACGGCCTTCCCCTTCAGCATCGGCCCCCGGGCCGCGCGTGAGATCTCGGAGGACCTCAAGCAGAACATCGTGGTCCTGCTCGCCAACGGCCTCAAGGACGAGGCCATCGCCCGGCGTCTCGGCGTCTCCCTGCGTACCTGCCGGCGCCATGTCTCCGAACTCCTCGAGACGCTCGGCGCCCAGAGCCGCTTCCAGGCCGGTGCCATCGCCGAACGCCTCAACCTGACCAGCGTCTTGTCCGCCGACGACGACCAGCAGCTCGCCAGCCCGCTGCAGGGGTCCGCCGGCTGCGCCCAGTGCGGGCGGGCACTGCCGCCCTCCAGCAGCACCGGCCGCCCCCGCCGCTACTGCTCGCCGCGCTGCCGTTCCCGCGCCCACCGGGCCCAGCAGCGGGACAACCCGGCCGCCGAGTAGGCGACGAAACGAGCGGCCTGCCGGAACGAAACGGCCGCGACGGCTCCGCCGCCCAATACGGGTATTCCTCATAACTGCGGTCAATCCGGGCACCGTGGCGTGACAAAACAGCCCCGGAAACATCCCGGCCGCGGGCGCGACGGCCTCGAGAGGGTGCCGACGCCGTAGCGGGGCGGTCGGCCCGGCCGCTTCCACCTGCCCTCAACTGCATGATTCACACCATCTCTTGACGTTCGTTCAGGCCTGGTCTCATTCTGAACGTATGTTCAGAACGGACGTTCAGACATCCACCCGTGCCGATGTGGCGGTCATCGGCGGAGGCATGGCAGGCATGGCGACCGCGCTACGGCTGCAGGCGGCCGGGCTCTCCACCGTGGTGCTGGAGGCGCACGGGCACGCCGGTGGCTGTGCCGGGTACTACCGCAAGCGGGGCTTCTCCTTCGACGTCGGGGCGACCACGCTGGTGGACTTCGAGGCCGGCGGGGTCGGGGCCGAACTGCTGGAGAGTGTCGGCATCGGCCCGCTGGAGGCGCAGGCGCTGCCGGGATACCGGGCCTTCCTGCCGGACCGCGAGGTGGTGCTGCACCGCGATGCGGACGCCTGGCACGCGGAACGGCTGCGGATGCTCGGCGACACCGAGCGGCACCGCCGCTTCTGGGCGCTGCTGGACCGCCTGGCGGAGACGTTCTGGCGGGCCAGCCGTGCCGGTGTACGGCTGCCGGTGCGCTCGCCCGCGACCGCGTTGCAGGACTTACGGGCGGTCGGTCTCGCGGGGGTGCCGCTCGCCCGCCATCTCAACCGGACGCTCGGGGACGCCCTGCACAGCCACGGCCTTCGCTCCGACGCGCCGCTGGTCGGGCTGCTGAGCATGCTGGTCGAGGACACCGTCCATGCCGGGATCGACGATGCGCCACTGATCAACGCGGCGCTCGGCGTCACCATCCGGGGTGCCGGGCTGAGCCGGCACACCGGCGGCATGCACGGCTTCTGGCGGGTACTGGTGGCGCGTTACCGGGAGCTCGGCGGCTCGCTCCGGGTCGGCTGCGAGGTGTCACGGGTGGACGGCGGCCCGGGTGAGTACCGGCTGGAGACGCGGCAGGGCACGGTCACCGCGGGCCGCCTGGTCTCTGCCGTGCCGGCCGCGACCACGGCGCGGATATGCGCGGGGCTCCCGGTCGCGCGCCGGCTGCGGCCGTACCTGGTGCGGGACGAGAAGGAGATGGGCGGCGCCGTCGTGGTCTTCCTCGGGGTGCCGGAGGAGGAGGTGGCCGGCCAGGAGCTCACCCACCACCAGCTGCTGCAGTCCTACGACCTGCCGCTGGGCGACGGGAACAACATGTTCGTCTCCGTATCCGCACCGGGCGACGAGGTGAGCGCCCCGCCCGGCCACCGGGCCGTGATGATCTCCACCCACACCGAACTCGCCGCCTGGAACGGGATCGACGACGGCGAGTACGCCCTGCGCAAGAAGGAGATCGGCGAGCGGCTGATCGGCCACGCCCGCCGCGCCTACCCGGAGTTGGCACGCCGGGCGGTGTTCGCGCAGACCGGCACACCGCGCAGCTACCAGCGGTTCGGGTTCCGCCCCGGCGGGGCGGTCGGCGGACCCCGCCAACGGCTGCGCAACACCAACCAGTTCGCCGTCCCGCACGACCTGGGCGGTCCGGGCCTCTGGCTGGTCGGCGACTCGACCTGGCCCGGACTGGGCACGGTGGCCTGCGTACTGGGCAGCCGGATCGTCGCCGAGGGCATGCTCCGCGAGAAGGGACACCACCGGTGAACGCACCGACCCTGGCCGAACTCGGCACCGACCTGCTGGTCACCTCGCGCCGCCGCAGGACGGTGGCGCTGGCCCGCCCGTTCGCCGGGGTGCTGCTCTTCGCGGGCGTGGCCCGGGCGGGCTGGTGGTGGCTCACCCCGGTGGTCGCCTTCCTGGTCTTCGTCGCGGTGGTCAACGTCACCCACGACGTGGTGCACCGCACCATCGGACTGTCCGAACGGGCCACCGAGTGGGCGCTGTTCGCAACCGGCCTGGTGCTGCTGGAGAGCGGCCACGCCTACCGGGCCACCCACACCCAGCACCACCGGTACTTCCCGCACCCCGACGACCCCGAGGGCCACCCCGCCGACCTGTCGTTCCTCGGCGCGGTGCTCCACGGACCGGTCTTCCTGGTCCGCCTCTGGTGGTGGTCGTTCCGGCGCGGCAAGGACCGCGGCTGGCTGCTGGCCGAAGCCTCCGCGCCGATCACCGCGCTGGTCGGCGGGATACTGCTCTGGCCTTATGCTCCTGGGGTGTTGACGTACGCGGTGATGGTGATCGTAGGAAGCTGGGTGTATCCGCTGCTGACGGTGTACCTGCCGCACCACGACTACGGCGACACCCCACTGACCAGGACCAGGACGCTGCGGGGGCGGATCGTGCCGGCGCTCTTCCTCGAACTCACCTACCACCTGGAACACCACCTCTACCCCCAGGTGCCCAGCCACCACCTGCCGGAGCTGGCGCGCCGGCTGGAGCCGTACTTCACCGCCAACGGCGTGCAGCCGGTGCGCGTTGTCTGAGACCCGCGGCGCCGACAGCCGGAGCGCCGAGACCAGAACCCGGATCCTGGACGCCACCCTCGCCAGCCTGGTCCGCAACGGCTACGGCGGCACCACCGCCCGGGCGATCGCCCAGCTCGGCGGCTTCGCGCCCGGCGTCATCTACTACCACTTCGCCGACCTGGACGACCTACTGGTGGCGACCCTGGCCCACACCTGCGAGGCGCGGGCCCGCCGCTACCGCACCGAGCTGTCCGGGATCGACCGGGCCGGGCGCGCGGTCGAGCTGCTCCGCGAGCTCTACCGGGAGGACACCGAGGTCGGGCACATCGCCGCCGTCCAGGAGATCTACGCGGGCGCCCGCCCGGGCTCCCGGGCGGCCGACCGGCTGATGACGGAGACCCGCCGCTGGGAGGAACTGGCCGAGGAGGTGCTGACCACCCTGCTGCGCGGCAAGCCGCTGGCCTCCCTGGTCAGGGTCCAGGTGGTGGCGAGCGCAGCCGTGGCGTTCTACCTCGGGATGGAGACGCTGACGCACCTGGACGGCGACCGCTCCCGGCCCGCCCAGCTCTTCGACCAGGCGGCCCGGCTCGCCGCCGTCTTCGACCGGATCCCCCGCCTGCGCCGCCGCGGCTGAGGGGGAGGCGCGGGGCGGCCGGCTGTGGAGCCCGCCGCCCCCGCCGGGTGTCGTCAGCCGCAGTGGGTGGCCAGGGTGCTCTTGTCGGCGACCGCGCGGTTGCTCGGGTCGTCGACCCGGCCGTAGAGCATGATGCACCGGTTCGCCGTGCCGGTGATCTTCGCCGGGCCCGCGTACCAGGTGAAGTTGCCGGTGTTCTTGTCCGACCGGTCGTAGTCGCAGAAGTCGCCGGGCTTGGTGCCGGCCACGCACCGGTAGATGTAGACGGCCTGGTACTTGGTCACGCCCGACGCGAAGTGCGTGTCGACGGCGGCGGCACAGTTGGTGCCGCCGTCGGCGCTGCTGTAGTAGAGGTACATCTCGCCGTACTTGGTGCCGGTGCCGCCGTTGGTCTTGAGGTCGTAGGTGTCGACCAGGGTGCCGCTGCAGCCGTACGTCGTCGCGGCGTTCGCCTCCGGGGCGAGGGTGATGCCGCCGAGGAGTACGAGGCCTGCGGCGGCCAGTGCCGAGAGAGTCCTGCGCATGGTGGTGCCTCCGGGGTCTGTGGGGTGTGGTCCGAACACGCACCTTCTATCGCCGCGGGGTAGCGCGCCTGTAGCGGCTCCGGTGGCGGCGGTCGAGCACCGCACCGGCCGGCCGGGCCCAGTGGACATGTACCGCCAGGGCCGGACCGTGCCCCGTCGCGTGCCAGGCGCGCGGCGGGGAGGCGTACGGCTCGGCGATCTGGGGCAGGACCACCGACGGCGTCTGGGTGCCGGACTTCTATGTCCGGACCGGCTCGGACGGCTTCGCGCCGGGCGTGCCCCGCTGCGGCGGCACCTCGCTGGACTCCTCGTCCTTCCCGGCCACCGCCGACCTCGACGGTGCGGGCGTCGGCAGCCCGGCGGCACGTCGAAGCCCCGTCGGGCGAAGGCGACTTGGAAAGGTCACCTGCCCGACGGGGCTTTCGATGCGTATCGCTGCGGCTCCGGCCCGCATCGTCACACCGCCGCTACCTGCACGCCCGCAAGATCACCCCGGCTGCGAGGTCGTCCTTGGCGCGGGTGTGCCGGTGTCCTGCTGGTGGTTGCTCAGAAGTGGAGCATGTGCTGGAAGGAGTTCTCCGCGCTGCTGACGCGGAGGTTCTTGCGGGTGCCGTAGGCGAGGCGGTTGTTCCAGTTGTACTCCTCCACGTCGAAGGAGCCGTCGGCGTGGACCGCGTTGACGTAGGCGACGTGGCCATAGTCCCCGTGGGTGTCGTTGACGGCGATGGCACCGACGCTGGGGGTGGTGTTGACGGTGACGCCGACGCGGCGGGCGGCGTCGTCCCAGGTGTTGGCGTTGCCCCAGGTGGTGCCGCCGTAGGAGTTGCTGAAGTTCGGGACGCCGAGACGGTCGGCGATGCGGAACGCCGCGAAGGCGGTGCAGTTGTTGGCGGCGAAGCCGCGGGTGCCGTGGTCGAAGTCGTTGGTGGGGCTCTCGTTGCTGCCGCCGCCGGTGCTGCCGAGGAACTGGTGGGAGGCCTCGTTGTTCTTCAGCGTGGAGTTGAGGTTGCCCTTGGCGCCGGGGGCGAAGTCCTGGCTGGCGCCGGCGTAGCCGCTGTTGAAGTAGACGCGGACGGTCTTCCCGGTGCGGTTCCACACCGAGGCGGCGTTGTTCTTGACGCAGACGCCCTGGCCGTTGCCGGCGCCCTTGAATTCGTAGCAGGACGGCTGGGTGGCGCCGTAGTCGCTGATGGAGCCGGTGAAGTCGGAGACCGAGCCGGCCTGGTCGCTGTTGTAGTAGAGGCAGAACTCTCCGGAGTCGCAGACTCCGTCGCGGCCGGCGGCGAAGGCGGGGGTGGTGGCGATGAGGGGGGCGGCCACGGCCAGTGCGGTGCCGGCGACGGTGACCATGGTGCGTATGTTCTTCAAGGCTTGCTCTTTTCGTGACGTGTCATCGACGGGTTCTTCGGTCGTGCTCGAGTGGTGCCGGCGCGGTCAGTGGCTGCGCTGGTACTCCTCCCAGGTCTGGATGGGGATGCGGGGGCCGTCGTCGGCGGCCTGGTTGGCCAGGCCGTTGAGGCCGAGGTAGTAGTCACCGGTCTGGTGCTGGGCCTGGGTGGACAGATCGGTGTCGCTGATCGCTGCGGCGTGGATGTGCCACGGCCAGTCGCCCTGGTTGGGGTTACGGACCCAGGCGGCGAACCCGACCTGGCGCAGTGCCTTGGCGACGGCGGTGCGGGTGCTGCTGGACATGCCGTCGACCTTGATGTCCACGACGCCGCCGCCGTCGTGGGTGCCGGCGGACGTGGGGTCGCCGCCGGGGTTGTAGGAGCCCTGGGACAGGGTGAGCTTGAAGCCCAGGAGGCGCTCGGCTTCGGTGAGCATGTTCTGGGTGCGGGTGTTGACGGTGTATCCGTCGCGCTGCAGCTTCGCGCCGGGCCCGATCTTGTGGCTGACGGTGAATCGGCCCTGCCCGAGTGTGGCGAGGGAGGTGGCGCCGGGCAGTCCGTTGGCGTCCAGGCCGGTGTAGCCGAGGGAGCGCTGGAAGGAGGAGTAGGCGGTGATGGTGGTGGTGCCGAAGTACCCGTCCACCCAGCGGGCGTCGAGGAGACCACGGGCCTGCAGAGCCCGTTCGACGGCCAGGACCGAGTCCTTGGCCCCGGGGGTCAGCGTGCTGTCGGCGCGTCGGGGGTCGATCTGGGCAGCCTTGACAGTGGCTTCCATGTCCACCACGGGCAGCGCGGCAGCGGTGGCCTCCGGTGCCCCGGCAGGGGTTGTTGGGGTTGCCGCGTGGGCCTGTGCAACGCTCAGCACCAGGCCGCTCAGGACGGCGACGGCCGCGAGCAGTCGGGTTGCGGTGTTCCGGGTCTTGATGGCGGATGCCATGCGGTGGTTCCTTCCGGTTCGGTGGAGGATCGGCTCTGACCCCGTCCCGTTGTCGGGCAAGGGGGTTGCGTCGCGGGGCCCGCGTCGGGACCCGTGATCCGTTCGAGACGCTAGGAGGTGTCGATAGCGCGCCCGTATCGCGCCCGGGCTCGCCCGGGCAGGACGACCGGGCCGCAACGACGGCCCTGCGCAAGGGAGTCGGGGCTCGGGCGGGCCGCGCCATCGGGCGGATACGGCCGCGATACCGCCCTTCGCCAGCATGAATCCGCCACCGGCCGCCGCGATCACCGCGGCGGCCGGCATCACGCGGCGGGGACCGGACGGTCGCCCGCGCAGGGCACCGACACCCCGGCGCCCCGTACGGAAGGATCACCATGGCGATCAGGAAGTTCATCTCGGCCGCACTCGTGGCCGGCACCGTCGTGACGGCCGGACTTGCGTCCGCCGGGAGCGCCGCCGCCTTCACGGCCGACTGCCAGGGCGGCCAGGTCTGTCTGTACTACAACTCCAGCGCCCACGGCTACGGCGCCGTGTACGTCGAGAACACCAGCATCGAGAACTACGCGGGCCTGACGTTCAAGGCCGGCAAGAACGGCAGCTCCGGCGCCGGCGTCGCGGTGAAGAACAACGCGGCCGCGGTGGACAACCACTGGTACGGCACGTTCAACGTCTTCTACAACAGCGGCTGGGACTGCAGCGTCGCCTGCCAGGCGATCCCGATGAACAGCCGCCGGGACCTCAACTCCCAGCTGAAGAACAACAACGCGTCGGGCGAGTTCGTCGGTCCGTGACCTGACGCCTGCTGCACCGGCACACCCCACCGGTCCCCGGCCGCCCGCTCGGCCGGGGACCGTCCCACGACAACCCGCCCCGTGACGACCTCCGCCGTCACCAACTTCACGGCGAAGACGGACCTCAACGGCCGTGACGGGCCGTCGCTGAACGCCAACACCGTCAAGGTGGACATGTACCGCCAGGGTCAGACCGTGCCCGTCGCGTGCCAGGCGCGCGGCGAGGAGGCGTACGGCTCGGCGATCTGGGACAAGACCACCGACGGCGTCCGGGTGCCGGACTTCTACGCCCAGACCGGGTCCGACGGCTTCCTGTCGAACATGCCGCGCTGTGACTTCGAGCAGCCGTCCGGCGGCTCGCCGGACGGCCCCACCGGCCCGACCACCGGCAACGGCGACTGCGACAGGGTCGGCCACGGCCGGATCGGCGGCCCGGCGGGGAGCACCACGGGGACCAGCGCCGAGAAGATCGACCGCATCATCGCCCTCGCCAGGCGCAGACCACCAGGGGCCTCGGCTACGCCTGGGGCGGCGGCGGCCGGGGCGGCCCGAGCTGCGGCACGGCCTCGCTCTCGCCGAGCGGCTACAACGACTACAACCGCTTCGGGTTCGACTGCTCCGGGTTCACCGACTACATCTTCTGGGCCGCCGCGGGCAAGGAGATCGGCCAGAACACCGACGTGCAGTCCGTCCAGGCCATCCAGGTCCCGTACAGCTCGGTCAAGGCCGGCGACCTGATCTTCTGGGGCAGCCCGGGCAACACCGACCACGTCGCGCTGTACATCGGCAACGGCCGGATCATCGAGGCCGCCCGCCGCGCGGTACCAGCAGCGTCCACATCACCAACGTGTACGGCAGCCACAGTTACGCCATCCGTATCTCCGGCTGATCCGTCCACGGCGGCCGGGGGCGACCTCCCCGGCCGGCAGCCTTCCCGTCGCCGCCGGGTACGAGCCGCCTCGTGCCCGGCGGCGGTCTGCCCCCGTACGGGGGCTTTCTGCGTCGGGAGCCGGTGCGGGCCCACCGTGGCAGGCCCACCGGCCGGAAGCGCGGCGAGCCCGACCGGGCGGGGCCGGCCGGGCTCGCAGGGGCACCGGGGATCGTCGACGGGTGCGGGCTCCCGTGACGGTCAGCCGCAGTGGACGTTCTGGCGGTAGAGGTAGACGGTCTCGATCTCGCCGCCCCAGTCGATGCAGCGGCCCGCCGCGGAGACGTAGACCGGGCCCGCATAGGAGGTGAAGTCGCCGTAGTCGCCGATCCACTGCTGCGAACCGGCCAGCCGGACGAGGGCGTTCATGTAGAGGCGCTCGCCCGGGTTGTCCCGGACGGTGACGACGCAGTTCTTGCCGGTCGAGCCGTTGTAGGTCAGGAACACGGTGCCGTAGCCGCTGAGAGTGAGGTGGTCGATCTCGCGGTAGCCGCTGCCGCAGGCACTGTTGTAGTCGGCTGCCTCCGCTGTCGCGGGTGCGAGCACCACGCCGGCCGCGGCGGCCAGGGACAGAACGGCGGCCTTGGCGGTGCGGCCTATGAGCTTTCGCAACGGACGGGTCTCCTCTGAACGGGCGTTGCACGGAAGGGCGGAGCCGTCGGTGCTCGTGTCCGGGCGCGCTCCGTCCGGGACGCTAAGCGATCTTGATAGCGCGCCCGTATCGCGCCGGTTGCAGCCGGCGCGACCGCGCCCGGAACCCGCGCCATCGGAGCGATACGGCCGCGATACCGCCCTTCGCCAGCATGAATGCGCCATCGGCCCCCGCGATCACCGCAGGGCCGACACCACCGCGCGCCGGGACCTGGTGGTCCCCCGCGGAGGGCGCCGGACGTACCGGTGTGCCCTGAACGGAAGGATCAACGTGGTTATCAGGAAGCTCATCTCGGCGGTCGTCGTGGCCGGCGCCGTGGCGACTGCGGGCCTTGCGACCGCCGGTGAGGCGTCCGCCTTCACGGCCGACTGCCAGGGCGGCCAGGTCTGTCTGTACTACAACTCCAGCGCCCACGGCTACGGCGCGGTGTACGTCGAGAACACCAGCATCGAGAACTACGCGGGCCTGACGTTCAAGGCCGGCAAGAACGGCAGCTCCGGCGCCGGCGTCGCGGTGAAGAACAACGCGGCCGCGGTGGACAACCACTGGTACGGCACGTTCAACGTCTTCTACAACAGCGGCTGGGACTGCAGCGTCGCCTGCCAGGCGATCCCGATGAACAGCCGCCGGGACCTCAACTCCCAGCTGAAGAACAACAACGCCTCGGGCGAGTTCGTCGGTCCGTGACCTGACGCCTGCTGCACCGACACACCCATCGGTCCCCGGCCGCCCGCTCGGCCGGGGACCGTCCCACGACAACCCGCCCCGTGACGACCTCCGCCGGGGCAACCCGTCCATACGGCCGGCCGGCCGCGCCGTTCCGAAAGAGACTCCGACTGTGTCCAGCCGTTCGTCCCGCTCCGCCGTGATCCTCACCCTGCTGCCGCTGGTCCTGGCGGGCTGCGCGAGCACCACCGGTCCGAACCCCGGCGACGCCGCTCCGCCGAGCCCCAGGGCGAGCGTGCAGACCGCATCGGCGCCGCCCGTCGTCGCCGAGACGCCGCAGCTGGACTCGGCCAATGCGAAGCCGATGCCGCTCGACCCCTATCTGCTCGCCCCGGCACAGCTGGCCACCGTCGAGAAGGCCCAGCAGAAGCTGATCGTCGACTGCATGGCCGGCTTCGGCCTCACCTACGCCCCGCCGACCGGGAGCAGGAGCCACCGGGACAGCGACGCCCCCACCACCAGGGTGGACGCCCGCTACGGCCACCAGAGCGCCGCGCTGATGGCGGTCTGGGGCTACCACCCGGAGGGCGGCGTCCCTGCCGGGGCCTCCGCCAGGCCGAGCGGTCCGTCGTTCTCGCCCGAGACGGAGCTCGTGCTGCGGGGCACCGCGGACCCTGCGGCGCGGGCCGGCGCCGGCGGGCAGACCGTCAACGGACGGAAGGTGCCGGAGCGCGGCTGCATCGGCGAAGCGGTCAAGGAGCTGACCGGGGCGGCGGACGGCGAGATCGGCAACCCGCAGTTCGCCGACGACGTCAAGTTCACGACGCTGGAGCAGTCGCGGAACGACCCGCGGACGCAGGCGGTGTTCGGCAAGTGGTCGCAGTGCATGAAGGACGCCGGCTTCGGCTACCCGGACCCGCTCGCGGCGCTGGGCGACCCGCAGTGGCGGAAGACCCCGCTGCCGACGCCCGCGGAGGTGAAGGTGGCCACGGCGGACGCGGCCTGCCGCCACACCCACAACGTGGTCGGCGTCTGGTACGCCGTCGACACCGGCTACCAGCAGCAGGCGATCGCCGCCAACGCCGCCGCCATGGCCAGGGCCAAGGCCGCCGTGGAGACCCAGGTGCGGGCGGCGACCAAGGTGACGGCCGGCTGAGATCCCGCGCGGGCCGGGTCGGCGGCCGGACGGGCCTGTGAGGTTTGCCACGGCGGCGGCCCGCCGTCCGGCCGCGCGGGCCCGGGCGGCCTCCGGCATCCGAGGGCATCGCCAGGGCCGGTACGGACCCGGCGCAGCGTCCGCGATCGGGCGGTGGTCGTCCCGCGCTTCGAGGGTGTCCGTCCGTGAAGTGAACACATGGAGTGTTCGGTTCCGCAAGCCCGGCGGCGGCGTCCGGCGGCTATGGTCATTACTTGAACATATGTGGGCGCTGGAATGGGCCATCTGTTCAAAGAGTGTCTGGCGGGGGTGGCTCGGACGGACCCCTGCCGGACCGGGTTCCGCCCCGACGGCGGGCGGCGGCGCACGGTGTGCGACCGGCCGGGGAGGGGCGGGCCGGAGGGCGGGGGAGCGGGACCGGCCGCGTGATCAAATCTGGCGAAAGCTAGCATGGGGGCACCCTCCTAGCTCGAAAGATGGACTTGTGACTGTCAACGACGACGTGTTCACGGACTGGATGAACCGCGAGGAGATCGCGGAGTCGATGATTCCGATCATCGGCCGACTGCACCGGGAGAGGGACGTCACCGTCCTGGTTCACAGCCGCTCCCTGGTGAACAAGTCCGTGGTCAGCATCCTCAAGACCCACCGGTTTGCCCGCCAGATCGCCGGCGAGGAGCTCTCGGTCACCGAGACCCTGCCGTTCCTGCAGGCCCTCACCGCCCTCGACCTGGGCCCCTCCCAGATCGACATCGGCATGCTCGCCGCCACCTACAAGGCGGACAGCCGCGGCCTGTCGGTGGAGGAGTTCACCGCCGAGGCGGTCGTCGGTGCCACCGGTGCCAACAAGATCGAGCGCTCCGGGTCGCGCGACGTCGTCCTCTACGGCTTCGGCCGCATCGGCCGCCTCGTCGCCCGCCTGCTGATCGAGAAGGCCGGCTCCGGCAACGGCCTGCGGCTGCGCGCCATCGTCGTGCGCCAGGGCGGCGACCAGGACATCGTGAAGCGCGCCTCGCTGCTGCGCCGCGACTCCATCCACGGCCAGTTCCAGGGCACCATCACCGTTGACGAGGCGAACAGCACCATCGTCGCCAACGGCAACGAGATCAAGGTGATCTACGCCAACGACCCGTCCGAGATCGACTACACGGCGTACGGCATCAATGACGCCATCCTGATCGACAACACCGGCAAGTGGCGCGACCGCGAGGGTCTGTCGAAGCACCTGCGCCCCGGCATCGACAAGGTCGTGCTCACCGCGCCGGGCAAGGGCGACGTCCCGAACATCGTGCACGGCGTCAACCACGACACGATCAAGCCGGAGGAGCAGATCCTCTCCTGCGCCTCCTGCACCACCAACGCGATCGTCCCGCCGCTGAAGGCGATGGAGGACAAGTACGGCGTGCTCCGCGGCCACGTGGAGACCGTCCACTCGTTCACCAACGACCAGAACCTGCTGGACAACTACCACAAGGCCGACCGTCGCGGCCGCTCCGCGCCGCTGAACATGGTCATCACCGAGACCGGTGCCGCCTCCGCCGTCGCCAAGGCGCTGCCGGACCTCAAGGCGAAGATCACCGGCAGCTCGATCCGCGTCCCGGTGCCGGACGTCTCGATCGCGATCCTCAACCTGCAGCTCGCCCGCGAGACCACCCGCGAGGACGTCCTCGAGTACCTCCGCGAGGTGTCGCTGACCTCGCCGCTGAAGCGCCAGATCGACTTCACCACCGCCCCCGACGCGGTCTCGAACGACTTCATCGGCTCGCGCCACGCGTCGATCGTCGACGCCGGCGCCACCAAGGTCGAGGGCGACAACGCGATCCTGTACCTCTGGTACGACAACGAGTTCGGCTACTCGTGCCAGGTGATCCGGGTCGTCCAGCACGTCTCCGGCGTGGAGTACCCGACCTACCCGGCCCCGGCGGTCTGATCCCGCAGGGTCCCGGCGCACCGCGTACGGACGGAAGGGCCGGAGGCAGCAGCCTCCGGCCCTTCCGGCGTTGGCCCGCAGCCGTCGGCGGTCCTGGGTAGGGTCCGTGATGAAGGCCGCGGACGTGTGCCGCAGCGGCGGCTGACCGAGCGCAGCCCGACCCGCCTGGACCTGTGGGCGGCGCTGCTGTGCGCAGCGGGAGGCCGGTGAGAGTGCCGCAGACGGGTGGCCGGGGTCAGCCCGCCCGGTGGGCGGCGGCCTCGGCGCGGCAGGCCTCGGCGCGGTCGGGGTGGCCGGCGGCGTCCAGGGCGGCGGCGAGCTCGGTGAAGGCGGTGGCGGTGCCATGGGGGTCGCCCAGGCGTTGCCGCAGCACGAGGCCCTGCTCGGCGCACTCGACGGCCTCCCGGTGCTCCCCGGCCGTGCGGTGTTCGGCGGCCAGGTCGAGCAGGGCGAAGGCCTCCCGGTAGAGGTTGCCCTGCGAGCGGGCGAGGTCCAGGCTGCGGCGCTGGCAGTCGACGGCCTCGGCGTGCCGCTGCTGCCGGCCGCGGACCAGGCCGAGGATGTTGAGCGCGGCCGAGGCCAACTCCGGTGTGCCGTTCGCCTCGTGGGTGCCGATGCTGCGGTGGCAGCACTCCTCGGCGCGGTCGAGCACGCCGCGGCGGAGGTGCAGCAGCGCCAGGTTGTCGAGGGCGATGGCGGCGTCCACCGGCTGGTCGCCCGCCCGGTGGATGGCGAGCGAGCGGGCCAGGCAGGCGGTGGTGGCCCGTGCCGGCCGAGTTCCAGGTAGGCCAGGCCCAGGTTGTTGTAGGCCCGGGCCTGCCGTGCAGTGTCCCCGGAGCGGGCGAACAGCCGGATGGAGGCCAGGAGTTCGTCCACCGCGGTGTCGTACTGGTGGCGGGCGGCGGCCAGGGTGCCGAGTTCGAGCCGCCCGACGGCCTCGGCGGCGGGGTCGGGCTCGGGCCCGTCCTGGGCGAGCTGCACGCTGGCCCGGGCGAGCCGCTCCCAGTCCTGCCAGTGGCCGCGCCGCTGGAGGAACGCCCGCAGGCGGGTGGTCAGTTCGGCCAGGACGCCGGGTTCGACGGTGCCGGTGGCGGCGGCCTGCAGGGCGGCGCCGACGACGGCGCCGCGTTCCGCCTCCAGCCAGCGCAGTGCCTCGTGGGCGTCGGCGAAGGCGTGCTCGGCGTACGGCGTTTCCGGGCCGCGGTAGGCGCTGCCGGCGCTGTGGCCAGGGCGCAGCAGCAGGTCGGCCGCATGGACGGCGGCCAGGTGGGCCCGGGTGAGGCGGCCGAGCACGGCGGTGAGCGCCGTCCGGCGTTCGGCAGGGCTGTTGAGGCTCCGGCCGAAGACCCGCAGCAGGTCGTGGAAGCGGTAGCGGTAGCGGGTGGCGTGGTCGGGCGCGAAGGCCTCGAGGAGGTGGGCGTCGGTGAGGGCCTCCAGCTGCTCCTCGGCCTGGTCGTCCGGGACACCGAGGGCCGCCGCGGCGGTGGCGCCGCTGAGGTCGGGCACCTCCAGTTCGCTGAGCAGCCGGAAGGCGGAGGCGGCCTCGCCGTCGGGCAGGCTGTCGTAGCTGACCCTGAGGGTGGCCGAGACGGCCAGGCCGCCGGCGGTCAGCTCGCCGAGTCTTCGTTCCTCGTCGCGCAGCCGGCGGGCCATCAGGCCGAAGGCCCCGACCGGGCGCCCGGCGACCCGGGCCGCCACCACCCGCAGGGCGAGCGGGTAGCCGGCGCAGACGTCCAGCACCTCCTCGACGCTCTCCGCCTCGCCGTCGACCCGGTCGGCGCCGACCTGTTTGCGCAGCAGCCCGCGGGCATCCGCGGTGTCGAGGGCGCCGAGCCGCAGCACGGTGCGGGCGGGGGCGTCGGTGAGCCGGCTGCGGCCGGTCACCAGGACGAGGCAGGCGGCGGAGGCGGGCAGCAGCGGCTCGATCTGGGCGGTGTGCCCGGCGTCGTCGAGCAGGAGCAGCAGGCGGCGGCCGGCCGTGGCGCTGCGGTAGAGGGAGATGCGGCGCCCGGTGTCGGCGGGTATCCGGTCGTACGGGACGCCGAGGTCCTCCAGCAGACAGGCGAGGACGTCGGCGCTGTCTGCGGGGCGGTCGGTGCTGCCGTCGAGGCGGACGTGCAGCCGGCCGTCGGGATAGTGGTGGCCCAGGCGGTGGGCGGCGTGGACGGCGAGCGCCGTCTTGCCGATCCCGCCGGGGCCGGTGATCACGGCGACTCTGGGGGCGGTGGGGGTGCCAGGCGCGGTGCGGTCCGCCGGGCGGGGCGAGGCGAGCCTGCCGAGGGCGGCGAGCTCGCTGCGCCGGCCGACGAAGTCGGCGGTGTCGGGCGGGATCTGGCACAGGGCGGGGCGTGCTGCGGCCGGGGGCTCGGCCGGCGCGGGTCGCAGTGCGGGGTCGCCGTCGAGGATGCGCCGCTGGAGGTCCCGCAGCTCGGTGCCGGGTTCGATGCCGGCCTGTTCGACCAGGGTCCGCCAGGTGTCCTGGAAGACGGCGAGTGCCTCGGCCTGCCGGTCGGCGCGGTAGAGGGCGAGCATGAGCAGGGCGCGGACGCGTTCCCGGCACGGGTGGGCGGCGGCCAGGGCGGAGAGCTCGGGGACGGTCTCGTGGTGCCGGCCCTGTTCCAGCAGCAGGGCGAACCGGTCCTCCCAGGTGGACAGTTGCAGGTCCTCCAGCCGCCGGCGGTGCAGTTCGGCGTGCGGGCCGGGGACGCCTTCCAGGGCCCGGCCGTGCCAGAGGGCCAGGGCGCGGTCCAACTCGGCTGCGCAGAGGCCGGTTTCGCCGGCGCGGTGGTGGCGGTGGGCGGCCTGCCGGGCCTGCTCGAAGACGGCCGCGTCGAGGCGTTCGGGGTCCACCGGCAGCGCGTAGGAGTCGCCGCGGGAGAGCAGCACGGTGGAGCCCGCCCGGTGGCTGCGGTCCGGTTCCAGGGTCTTGCGGAGCCGGGCCACGTAGGTGGCGACGAGCTGGGGAGCGGTGGCTGGCGGCCGGTCGCCCCACACGCCGCGGACGATCTCGCGGCGGGAGAGGAACCGTCCGTCGGCGGTGAGCAGGACGGCGAGGACCGCGCGCTGCTTGGCCGGCCCGGCGTCCAGCTCGACGGCTCCGTCGAAGACCCGGACGGGACCGAGAAGTTGATATGTCAACAGCATGGTTGGGTGAACCACCCCTTCGCATCCTGCCCCCCGGCGCGAGCAGCCTAGATCCTCGGAGCGGCAGGAGGAAATGCCCGTCCGGCCGGGCCGGCCCGGTGGCGGGCCGGCCCGGAGCGTCAGACCGACTTCCAGAGCGCCGGGGCCGAGGGCGGCTCCCAGCCGGTCTGCGCGGTGTGCGCCTGGAGGCAGCTGTAGAGCAGGCCGCCGTAGGCCGCCCGGTTGCCCACGGCGTAGCTGCGGCCGGCCGTCCAGGCGGCGGCCGCCGTCGAGGTGGGCGGGGGTGTGGCGGCCCGGGTCGGGGAGGAGGTGGGTGAGACGGTCGTGGTGGGTGCGGTCGTGGGGGCGGCTCCGCCGTTCTTGCGGTAGAGCCGGATGTTCTTGATCTGGACGTCCGTCCGCTGCGACATCCCGGTACGGCCGTAGATGCCGCACTTGAAGTAGTGGGTGTTGTTGCCGCGGTCGTTGAAGGTGTTCCTCAGCTGCCCGTTGACGTAGACGTGGACCTTGCCGGCGTCGGCGTCGTGGACGACGTTGAGGCGGGTCCACCGCTCGTACACGGGGGAGTGGAGCTTGGTCGCGGAGTCGTAGTAGTTGATGCTGTCGGAGTTCATGGCGAGTGCCATGAAGGCGGTGGCGGCGGTGGCCCCGCCGAAGACCTGCATCACGCAGACCCGGTGGGCGCCGGTGCCGATCTTGATGTCGGCCTCGAACTGGGCGGAGCCGGAGGTGTACTCGTCGAGGAACCGGATCTCGCTGCGCGGCCCGGAGGAGCTCTCCGGCCAGAGCGCGGGGTCGGTGTCGTTGAGCCAGAAGTGGTGCAGCCCGGTGCCGTCGACGGTGTGCCGGGTCAGGCCGGTCGGCTGGTGGACCTTGTAGTCCGCACTGACCTCCGTCCAGCCCGACCCGATCGCGGCCGTGGCGGGCATGGCCGCCCAGGAGGCGGCGGCGGCTCCGCCGGCGAGGCCGGCGCTGCCGATGATGAACGTCCTTCTCTTCACGGAACTCCTTGAGTGTCGGTCCGGCTCAGCTGCGCTGCCAGAGCGCGGGGGCGTTCGGCGGCTCCCAGCCGGTCTGCGAGGTGTGGGCCTGGGTGCAGCGGTAGCGCTGTCCGCCGTACGCCACCTGGTCGCCCGCCCGGTAGGCGGTGCCGGCCGTCCAGGCGGAGGCGCCGGTCGGAGCGGAGGTGGGCGACGGCGCGGGGGTGGGCCGGGTGCTGGTGGGCGACGCGGTGGGACCGCCGAACCAGCCGTTGGCCTCCGCCCAGGTGGAGGAGACCCGGGCCTGGTCGATGTAGGCGGTCTTGGTCTTCTGGGTGCCCTGGAAGCCGCGCGCGTCCTTGGCCCAACTGCCCATGTAGAGGCCGACCCGCCAGTCCATCGGGCTGTCGGAGGCGACCATGTTGGGCTGGCCGGTCCGGCTGAAGACCTGGGCGCCGTTGAGGAAGACGCGGTACTGGCCGGTGTCGTCGCTGGCGAAGGTGATGTCGTGGACGACCCGGTACCACTTCCCGCGTTCCAGCTTGGCGACCCGGAACTTGGTGGTCGTGGGCGCGCACGGGTCCCCGGTGCGCAGGTGCAGCAGGAAGTCGTCGTTCTCCACCGCGTCCATGAAGGTCGGCACCCAGTTGCTGCACCCCTTGAAGACGGTGATCATCTGCATCACGCTGCCGCTGTTCCAGGCGAACTCCCAGTCGTCGGAGAGCCGGAAGGCGTACGAGTAGTACCGGTGCGTGCCGCGCTGTGCGACACCCTTCCTGGTGACCTCGGAGTGGTAGCGGCCCGTCCAGGCCGGGTCGTAGGTCTGGGTGAACTTCAGTGCCTCGCTGCCGGCGAGGGCAGGTGCGGCCACCTGGTCGACGGTGCCCAGGTGTTCGCGGCCGACCGAGTCCCAGCCGGCCAGGGTGCCGGCGTTCTGGAAGGTGATCGAGGCCTGGCCGGGTACGGCCGTCGCGACGAGCACCACCGCGGCGGTGACCGCGCCGAGCAGCAGTGTCCTGGTCCTCCCGATGCGCACGGCGTCTCCTTTCGGTTCGGCGGCCCGGGCCCTGCCCGAAGGCCGGCCGTGGCCGGCAGGCGGTTTCGGGGGTACACGGGACCTCCGGGGGTGGGGGAGGTGGGGCGACCGGCGCGGAGCTGGCGGAGGCCGGGGAGGCGGGGCGTCCGCGCCGGGTCGGGGCCCACAACATGGAGTAGACCAATCCCGGCGTCAAGGCTCCGGCCGCGCAACCACGCCCGTCCCGGGAGGCGACCGGCGTCACCGGAAGCGGTCGGTAACTGTGCCTCGGGGTAGGGGGATCGAGTGAAGGGGCAGGTCGGCGCACGTCCGCGGCCGGGTGTGCTGCAGGGCGGCGTGCTTGTTCGGGTGCCGTACGAGGCCGGGCGCGGGCCGCCCGGATTCCATTCGGATTCCATTCGGGGCCGCCCCGCAGCCCGGCCGGACCCGGGTGATCCCGAGTGGGCGGGGGCCGGGTAGAGGTCGAGACCACCACCTTGTGGCGAACTTAACGGCGGCATAAGGGTGCTCCGTCCGCGTGAGACCCGCGGCGCCGGCCCACCCTCACCCCGACCGTCGTGACCTGCGGAAACATCGGAGGTCGGGCCCCGGGGAGGCCCGGCGCGCCCAAGCCGCCCGCAGCGGAGGGGCGTTGACCGGACGGTCCGGGTTCGTTATTGATGATGGCCAGTCAGTCGGGGCTGTGTGCGGACCTGCCGGCACGACGAGACACCATCCCCATCCCTCCAGGAGGACGCGTGCACTCCGCTCCCAAACGGATACGCCGGCGGTGGATCGCCGCCCTGGTCGGCGCCCTGATGCTCACGGTGTTCGGCATCGGATCGGCGCTGGCCTCCATCCCGGTCGGCGAGTCCAGGACCGGCAAGATGACCTGGTACGACGACGCCGGCTACGGAGCCTGCGGCACGGCGATCAACGCGGCCGCCGAGGACCTGGTCGCCGTCTCCACGTCCTGGTGGACGTCGGCCAACCCGAACAACGACGACCTCTGCAAGGGCATCTCCGTGCAGGTCTCCTACAACGGCAGGACGATCACCGTCCCGGTCAAGGACAAGTGCCCGTCCTGCAGCGCCGAGCACATCGACCTCAGCAAGACCGCGTTCCAGAAGCTCGCCGACCTGAACCTCGGCGTGGTCTCCGGAATCACCTGGAAGTTCGTCGGCTCCGGCGGCGGTTCGGGCGGCGGCTCCGGCGGCGGTGGCGGTACGACCACCCTGCCCGCCCCCACCGGCCTGCGGGCCACCGGCACCACCGCGAGCAGCGTCTCGCTCGCCTGGACGGCCGTCTCCGGCGCCTCCTCGTACAGCGTCTACCGCGGCGGCACCAAGGTCGGCACGGCCACCGGCGCCTCCTACACCGACACCGGGCTCACCGCCGCCACCGGGTACCGCTACACGGTCGCCGCGGTCGACTCCGCGGGCAAGGCGGGCACCCAGTCCGCCGCCGTCACCGCGACCACCGCCACCACCGGCGGCGGAGGTGGAGGCGGCGGGACGGCCTGCCCGGCGCCCTGGAGCTCCACCAGGTCCTACGTCCCCGGCGAGACCGTCGCCCACGCGGGCCACAAGTACACCGCCACCTACTACTCCACCGGTGCAGCGCCGAACGACCCCGGTTCCTGGGCCGTCTGGCGCGACAACGGCACCTGCTGACCGCACGTGCCGCGGGGCTCCCGCCCTCTCCGTCCGGGGGTGGTGGGAGTCCCGCGGCTCAAGGGCTGAGCCCCGGCATGCGCGGGGCCCGTCCGGCAGGTGCCGGGCGGGCCCGTGCGGTGTTCGTGCAGTGCGGCGCGCGGCCTCAGCGGCCGTTGCGGGCGGCGGCCTGCTGCTTCTGCTTCTCCTTGATCCGCACGGTCTCGCGGCGGACCTCGGCCTGGGTGGCACGCTCGCGCTGCAGCCACTCGGGCTCGGCGGCCTTGAGGGCGTCGATCTGCTCGGTGGTGAGCGCCTCGGTGACACCGCCGCGGGCGAGGCCGGAGACGGAGACACCGAGCCGGTCCGCGACGACCTGGCGCGGGTGCGGGCCGTTGCGGCGCAGCTCCTGGAGCCACACGGGCGGTTCGGTCTGCAGCGCGTTCAGCTCGTCACGGGAGACCACGCCCTCCTGGAATTCGGCAGGGGTGGCCTCGAGGTAGACGCCCAGCTTCTTGGCCGCCGTCGCGGGCTTCATCGTCTGGGTCGTCTTGGGCTTGCGCGATGTCATGGTGACAAGGGTAAGCGAGTTTGTGCCCGCCCCGATCACGGTGGGTAGCCTGGGCTGCGTGACTGACATGCAGGCTGCCCCCTCCTCCTTCCGGCTGGCGTACGTTCCGGGTGTGACCCCGGCCAAGTGGGTGCGCGTCTGGGGGGAGAGGCTGCCCGACGTCCCGCTGGCGCTGGTGGCCGTCGCCGCGGCCGAGGGCGCGGGTGTGCTGCAGGACGGCGGCGCGGACGCCGGTCTCGTCCGGCTGCCGGTGGACAAGGCGGTGCTGAACGCGATCCCGCTGTACACCGAGACCACGGTGGTCGTGTTCCCCAAGGACCACTGGCTGGCCGCGGCCGACGAGGTGACCACGGGCGAGCTGGCCGAGGACATCGTGCTGCACCCGCTGGACGACACCCTGGCCTGGGAGGGCCTGCCGGGCCTGCCCGCCTTCGAGCGCCCCGCCACCACGGCGGACGCGATCGAGCTGGTCGCCGCGGGGATCGGGCTCCTGGTGGTGCCGCAGTCGCTCGCCCGCCTGCACCACCGCAGGGACCTCACCTACCGGCCGCTCACCGACGCCCCGCAGTCGCAGATCGCCCTCTCCTGGCCCCAGGACCGGACGACGGACCTGGTGGAGGAGTTCATCGGCATCGTCCGGGGCCGGACGGCCAACAGTTCGCGCGGCCGCACCCAGCCCGCCGACCGGGCGAAGGACGCCCCGTCCGGCCGGCAGCAGCGTCCCGCCGCGGGCGGCAGGACGCAGAGCGGCGGCAAGGCACAGGCCGGCCGCAAGGCCCAGGCCGGCAGCGCCGGCAAGTCCGCCGGTGGTGGCAAGGCGGCGGGCGGCCGCTCGCGCACCGGCTCCGGAGGCGCGTCCGGCGCCAAGCGCGGAAAGCCCCGCCGCCGCTCCTGAGGCGGCGCCGGTGCGGCCCTCTCATTTGTCGGGGGGCAGCTCGTTGTCGGGAGGGCAGCGGCGGCTCCTGGGAGGACGGCGGGTGCGGTGGGGGAGCGCGGGTGGTGGGGCCCGCGTGCCCGCCGGACGTGGGGGTGTCCGGCGGGCGGGGAAACCGGCAGGGGTGGTGTCGGTCGAGAGGACGATGCCGCGGGGGCAAAGGGGTGGTCAAGCCCCTCGGGCATGAGAATTGAAAGTTTCTGAAAACAATTTCGCCCTGAATCGGGTCAGTAGTCCTTCTGGCTCGATTCAGTAGGTCGACGATCCTTCACCTGCCGTGCCCGGTAGGGCCCTCCGGACCTGACGGGGGTTTACGCGGGGGGTTCCGGTCGGTAACCTTCTGATGCTTCTTGCAGCGAATTGCGCAAGGAGCGGCGGCCCCGGTGGAGAGGCCGCCCTTTTCGCAGCTGCCCCGTCCGGGGAGCCGGCGCACCCGCCGGCCCGGGGAGCGGCGAGGCAGGAGTGCGGCCGTCGGCCCCTGTTTTCCGGGCACGGCCACCCGCACCATCACCCACCCCACCTGTTCCCTGCCGCTCCGGCACCCCCGCGTCTCCGATGCCCCCACACTGCTCCCGTGTCCCCGGGCGCGGTGGAGGCCGGGGTTCCCCCCTGCCCGCGGCACTACCCGAGGGATTCACCTTGACTTCGCGATCACGCCATCGGCGGCGCCCCACGGCCGTCGCCCTGACGGCGGCCGCGGGCCTCGCGGCCACGCTGCTGTCGACGGCGCCACTGGGCGGTTCGGCCAGTGCGGCGAGCACCGCCGAGACGTCCAACACGGCGACCGTCTTCTACTACACCAAGAGCCGCAACTGGTCGACGTACAACCTGCACTGGGCCCCGGACGGCGGCAGCTGGACGACCGTGCCGGGCACCGCCATGGAGGCGGCCTGCACCAACTGGGTGAAGAAGACCGTCGACCTGGGCTCCGCCACCGGGCTGCAGGCCACCTTCAACAACGGCTCCGGCACCTGGGACAACAACGGCGGCCGCAACTACGCGCTGGGCACCGGCTCGATCACCGTCAAGGACGGCGTCGTCGCGCACAGCGACCCGTGCGGCAGCGGCACCGACCCCTCGCCGAGCCCGTCCCCGACCTCCGCCAACACCTCGACGGTGTACTACTCCACCGCCGTGACCGGCTGGAGCACCGTCAACCTGCACTACGCGCCGGCCGGCGCCGCCTGGACGGCCGTGCCCGGCATCGGCATGGAGGCGGCCTGCACCGGCTGGTTCAAGAAGACGGTCCATCTCGGCACCGCGTCGACGATGGCCGCGACCTTCAACAACGGCAACGGCACCTGGGACAACAACAACGGCGCCAACTACGTGGTCCCGTCCGGCACGGTGACCGTCCAGAACGGCAAGGTGACGGCGAACGCCGCCGACCCGTGCGCCGCCGAGGTGCCGGACACCACCGCGCCGAGCGTGCCGGCCAACGTCTCGGCCGCCGCCACCAACACCTCGATCGTCCTCACCTGGGACCCGTCCACCGACAACAAGGGGGTGACGGGCTACCAGGTCACCCGCACCGGTGGCACCCGGGGCACCGTCGTGGTGAACGTCGGCTCCACCGTGTACTCGGACGCGGGTCTCGACGCGAACACCGTCTACACCTACACGGTGAAGGCCCAGGACGCGGTCGGGAACGTCTCGGCGGCCTCCGCGGCGGCCGTGGCCACCACCGGCACCGCCCCGCCGCAGCCGGCCAACGGCGAGATGATCGGCACCGACCCACGCAAGGACCCGATCTACTTCGTCCTCACCGCCCGCTTCAACGACGGTGACAGCGGCAACAACCGCGGCGGCAGCCAGGACGTGAAGTCCGGCAACGCGGCCAACAACGACCCGATGTTCCGCGGCGACTTCAAGGGCCTCGTCCAGAAGCTCGACTACGTCAAGGGGCTCGGCTTCTCGGCGATCTGGATCACCCCGGTCGTGCTCAACCGCTCCGACTACGACTACCACGGCTACCACGGCTGGGACTTCTACAAGGTCGACCCGCGGCTGGAGTCCGCCGGCGCCTCGTACCAGGACCTGATCAACGCCGCGCACGCCAAGGGCATCAAGATCTACCAGGACGTGGTCTACAACCACAGCTCCCGGTGGGGCGCCAAGGGCCTGTACGTGCCCACCGTCTACGGCGTCCGGGACGCCCAGTGGTCCTGGTACTACGACGAGAAGCAGACCGGCTTCGAGTACGACGGCCTGACGATCGACCCGAAGACCGGCAAGTCCTGGTACAACGGCGACCTCTGGTCGACCGAGAAGCCGGCCGGCTCCACCTGCGTCGGCTGGGGCACGCCCACCCAGTACAAGAGCGCCGAGGGCTACACCATCTACAACTGCCAGTGGCCCTCGCCCACTTCGGGGATGTTCCCGTCGAAGTACTACCACCGGTGCTGGATCGGCAACTGGGAGGGCGAGGACTCGAGGTCCTGCTGGCTGCACGAGGACCTCGCGGACTTCAACACCGAGAGCCCCGAGGTGCAGAACTACCTCATCGGCGCCTACAACAAGTACATCGACATGGGCGTGGACGGCTTCCGCGTCGACACCGCCGTGCACGTGCCGCGGGTGACCTGGAACCGCCGCTTCCTGCCGGCGATCCAGCAGCGGGTCACCCAGGACTGGGGCGCGGCCAAGGCGCAGAACTTCTTCGTCTTCGGCGAGGTCGGCGCGTTCGTCAACGACAAGTGGAACCGCGGCTCGGTGAACCACTCCGCGCAGTTCTTCACCTGGAAGGAGCGCAAGGATTACACCTCGGACGACGTGCAGGCCGCGCTCGACCAGTACAACTACGAGAACACGATGGGCACCGCCAACCAGCCCACGTCCACCAACGCCTTCCTCAACGGCAACGCGTACCACACCCCGGACCACTCGCAGTTCTCCGGCATGAACGTCATCGACATGCGGATGCACATGAACTTCGGGGACGCCCACAACGCCTACTACAACGGCAAGGACTCCGACGACAGCTACAACGACGCCACCTACAACGTGGTGTACGTCGACAGCCACGACTTCGGGCCCAACAAGTCGAGCACCCGCTACGCGGGCGGCACCGACGCCTGGGCCGAGAACATGGCGCTGATGTGGACCTTCCGCGGCATCCCGACGCTGTACTACGGCTCGGAGATCGAGTTCCAGGCCGGTAAGCAGATCGACTGCGGTCCGAGCTGCCCGCTCGCCGGCACCGGCCGCGCCTACTACGGCGACAAGATCGCCGGCACCGTGACGGCCGGCGACTTCTCGGTGGTCTCCAGCGCCTCCGGCACCGTCGCCACCACCCTGCAGCAGCCCCTGGTGAAGCAGCTCCAGCGGCTCAACCAGATCCGCCGGGCGATCCCGGCGCTGCAGATGGGCCAGTACTCCACCGACGGCGTCAGCGGCGGCATGAACTTCAAACGCCGCTACACCGACGCCGCCACCGGCGTGGACAGCTTCGCCCTGGTCGCCGTCACCGACGGCGCCACCTACAGCGGCATCCCCAACGGCACCTACAAGGACGCCGTCACCGGTGACGTGAAGACGGTCGCCAACGGCACCCTGACGGTCGCCGCGCCGGGCAAGGGCAACCTGCGGGTCTACGTCCTCGACCTCGGCGGCAGGAACGCGGCCCCGGGCAAGATCGGCACCGACGGCCCGTACCTGAAGTAGCGGGCACGGCAGCACCGGGCGTCGGCGGGCGGAGGGAGACCTCCGCCCGCCGACGCGCGGGGGCAGCCGGCGGACGGAGGAGAGGAGAGCAGGAGCGATGACGGACGGCGGGCCGGGCCGGCGGCGGGGCAAGCCGACGGCGGGCGACGTCGCGGCCGCGGCGGGGGTCTCCCGCACCGCGGTCTCGTTCGCGTTCAACAGCCCGGACCAGCTGTCGCGGGCCACCCGGGCGCGCATCCTGGCCGTCGCCGAGGAACTCGGCTACCGGCCCAGCCCGCTCGCCCGGATGCTCCAGGCGGGCCGGACCGGCTCGGTGGGGGTGCTGCTCCCGCAGGGCCTGTCCGCGATCCTGCGCAATCCCTACTACACGGAGTTCCTGCGCGGCGTCGGCGAGGTCTGCGACCGCCGCGGGTACACCCTGCTGCTCACCCCGCCGCTGGAGGACTCGGTGCTCAAGGCGATCCCGTACGCGGCGGTGGACGGCTTCGTCGTCTGCGGGCTGGAGACCGACCGCGGCGAGGTGGCCGAACTGGCCCGGCACCGGATACCGGTGGTGCTGGTCGACGGCGACCCGCAGTCGGACGCGCCGAGCGTGGACGTCGACGACCGGCACGGCACCCGGGAGGCCGTCCGGCACCTGCTCGGCCTCGGCCACCGGCGGATCGCCGTGCTGTCCTTCGACCCGGGGCCGGAGGCCCCCGTCCACGGCTACCGCGGCCCGCTCGCCCGGCGGCTCGCCGGGGTCGCCGACGGCCTCGCCGAGGCCGGCCTGACCCTCGCCGACGTCGAACTGGCCGAGGTGCCGATCAGCCGTGCCGACGGCCACCGCACCGCCCGGGACTGGATGGCCCGCGCGGTGCGGCCGACGGCGATCCTCGCGCTCTCCGACATCCTGGCCTTCGGCGCCCTGGAAGGGCTCCGCGACCTCGGGGTGGACGTGCCCGGCGAGGTGTCGGTCGTCGGCTTCGACGACCTGCCGGAGGCCGCCCGCACCCGCCCGGGCCTGACGACCGTCCGGCAGGACATGGAGACCAAGGGCCGGACGGCCGCCGAGGCGCTGCTCGCCGCGGTGCACGGCGAGGCGGAGCCGCAGCGCCGGATGCTGCCGACCGGGCTGGTCGTCCGCGGCTCGACCGCGGCGCCGCCGGCGACCAGGGGCCGGCCGTGATCCGGGCGGTGTCCCGCATCCGAATTGCGCAGTTCCCCGCGCCCCTTGGGGCGTACCCGCGCATGATCAGGGCCGTCAGTCGTTCGCGCCGGGCCAGCCGTCGAGCATGCGGTGCACCGTCACCCCGGACTTCGGGGCGAAGCTCCTGGCGGAGGGGCCGGCCGGCTCGGACGCCTGGGCGGACACGGCGGCCCCGAGGATCTCCTCGATCTTCGCGACCTGGCCGTCGACGGTGGCCTTCAGCTGCTCCGGGTCCTGGGTCCGGGCGGCCTGGCGCACCGTCCGCTCCACCGCCGCGAGTTTGCGCAGCGCGTCCTGGCCGAGCCGGAAGGGCTGCGGGGTGTTCACGACGAACTGGTAGGCGCCGGCGACGGCCTCGCAGCCGGTGCAGTGGGTGGTGGTGGCCTTGCTGCTGTTGTTCGCGTCGACCTCCACCTGGCTGCCGCCGGTGGTGACGATCTGGAAGGACAGTGCGACGGAGCGGCAGTGCTGTTCGGCGCTGCAGTAGCGCGCGGTGGCCAGTGCCCGGTTGTCCGCCGAGACACCTGCCGTGCGGCCGAACTGGCTGATCTCGAAGGCTACTTCGGTGTCGCGGGTGTGCACCGGGCTGGCCACGCTGACCGCGTGGGTCCGCTCCCAGCGGACCTGTGAGGCGTCCGCCGTGCCGGCGGCCGGCCCGACCAGCAGCACCGCCGCGGCCGCGGCCGGGACGAGCGGTCCCGAACGGAACAGCCGTGCGAGGCGGTGGGACGAGGACTTGGGGTGCGATCGGTTCACGAGAGGCTCCATGAAGAGGTGTCAGGGGGTGGCTGCGGTGCTGGGGTCGATCGGGGAAGGGGTGGTCGATGCGGTGGCCGCCGGAGCGGTCGGGGTCGCCGGGGCGGCAGGGGTGCCGGTCGTGGAGGGCTCGGGGGCCGAAGGCGTCGTGGCCGACGGCGTGACGGCCGGGGAGACCGTGGTGCGCGGTGCGGCGGTCGGGGCGGCGCCGGGCCGGGCGCTTCGGCGCGCCCCCGGTCGTGCGGTGGCGGCGCCCGGACTCCGCTCCGCGGGGGGAGTCGTGGAGGCCGCACCGGTCGGAGCCGCGGCGGACGACGGGTCGGTGAGCACTGCGGACGGGGTGACCGAGAGCTCGGTCCGGCCGGTCGGCGCGGGGGCGGGGGAGGGCGCCGGCGGTGGCCGGGGGGCGAGCGGCGCCGGGGTCGCCCGCTGTCCCCAGGCGAGGGCCAGCAGTGCGCCGGTGCAGGCGGCCGCCACCAGCAGGAGCACCGCCCGGCCGCGCCTGCTGCGGTGCGCCCGGGCCAGCGCCTGCCCGCCCCGGCGGGCCAGCTTGACCGTCAGGTACAGCAGGCCGACGGTCGGCAGCAGCAGCATCACGGCGCCGATCACGCCGAGCGCCGCGGAGGCGGGGGCTCCCTCCGCGGCGGCCGAGGCGGCGCCGGAGATCTGGTCGCCGAAGGAGCGCACGCCCGTCCGCACCAGCCGCGGCAGGTTCCACAGCACGTAGCCGATCTGGGCGGCCAGCAGTGGGACCATGGTCACCACCCAGGCCGTGACGGTGATCCTCGACGACCGTTTCAGCCCGGCCACCCCGGGCGGTGTGGGACGGCCGGGGATCATGCTGCGCAGGATCGGCCCGACCTTCCCGAACAGGTCGGGGACGCCGGCCAGGTCGGCGAGGATGTAGTAGCCGTCGAAGCGGAGTACCGGCAGCAGCTGTTCGACGATCTCGAAGTGGGCCAGGTAGACGGCGGCGAGCAGGAAGTCCTGCCCGGTCGCGGCGTAGGCGGCGAACAGTGCGGCGATGAACACCACGTTGAAGTAGACGCCGCCGAGGTCCGTCCGCAGCCGGGCCGGCCTGCGCAGCCGGTAGACGTCGGTGACGTCGGTGTACATGGCAGGCCAGACCAGGTAGATGCCGCAGCCGATGCAGCCCGGCCGGCCACCGCCGTACCGGCAGCCGGAGGCGTGCCCGAATTCGTGGAACACGGTGGACAGGAGGGTGAGCGCGAGGACCGCGAGCAGCAGCGCGGGCTGCTGCACGGTGTGCAGGACGGGGGCCATCGCGCCGTGCGCGGCGAACAGCCAGACGTCGGCCGCGGCGGTGAGCAGCAGGACGGTCACCACGGCGGCCGGCCGGTGGAGCCAGCCGAGGGCGGCGGCGACGGTGTTCACCGACGGGGGCCGCAGCAGGACCTTGTGCGCCCGGAGGGCGAGCAGCAGGTCGGTGACCGGGAGGGGTGTCCTGGCGCCGGAGCCGTCCGGCGCGGCGACCAGGCCCATGGGGCGGAGCTTGTGCTCGACGAGGTGGGCGATGTGTTCCGCCCCGAGCTCGAGACCGGAGGGGCCGCTGACCAGCTGGGCGATCTCCGCGTGGGAGCGGGTGCCGTCCATGGCGCCGGTCACCAGGTAGAGCAGCCGGGTCAGCTGGACCATCTGTCCGTCGGCCCGCCGGACGAGGTACCGCGGGGTGGTGAAACCCGAGTCCTGGTACTCGCCCTGGAGGACGAGACCGGCGGCGGGCTGCGGGGGTTCGCCGGGGGCCGGCGGGGGGACGGCCGCGGTCTGCGGTCCGGGCCGGGGACTCGGGCCGGCATCGGGCGGCGGGTCGGTGGGAGGTTCGGCGCCGGGTCGCGCCCACGGGTCGGGTTCGGCCCGGCGGCGGGTGTCGCCGACGGTGCCGATGTGTTCCGCCGCCGTGGGGATCGGGCTGCCGAGACCTTTTCCGCTCTCGGTCACGTCACCTTCCGAGCTGGCAGTCGTTAGAGGAGCGGAAAGTGTTTCCGGCGGCGATTCTGGCGCCACCGGAAACACTTTCCGCAGGTTTTTCCATGAACGGGTCAGAGAATCCGGTCGGGGGGCCGGACGCCGCGCGGCTGCCCTGCCGCGTGCGCTGATCCGCTCATGCCGTCCCGGCCGTGGGGTCGGGTCGGCAGGGTGTCGGCGACGGGCCTACCGTCACTGGTGGATGCTGATGTACTGCTTCGCCTCCGACGCCGCCAGGGAGTCCCACGAGTGGTCGTTGTAGGCGACCGAGGCGTTCTCCGCGTAGACGGCGGCGTGCTTGATGACCGTGGTCTTGTGCAGGTTGAGGGTGAAGCGGCTCAGCGCCTCCCGCTTCGGGAGCAGCTCGGCGGTCTCGGTCTCCAGGGCGGACATGTCGATCATGTGGATCCATTCTCCGTACGGTTCGGTCGGGCCGGCCGTGGCCGGCCGACCCGTCGGACGGTTGTCCGACGGAGCTGGACACTACGGCGGCCCGGCGACGCTGAGCAAGCAACCGGACACCTTCAGTGATCGGTTTCGCCGGAATATCGCCTGCATTCCCGTTGAAATGATCAGTCGCCTGCGGGGCGAAAAAATCGCCGAATTCGGCGCGGCTCCGGGATTCTTCGTATCCGAGGTTTTCGGCGACGCGCGGGGGCGTGTCGACTTCACTCGGTCGGCGCAGTTGTTCGATCATGTCTTCGGATGGTCGGGACGCCGCGTCGCCGCTGCCCGCCCCCGTCCGCGGTCGCCGACGGTGGACGCCCGCGCACCGGCCCGCGCACCGGCCGCCCGGCCGGCGCCCGGCGTCCGCCCCCCGCCCGCGCGGCGGCATCCGCTAGCGTTCACTTCGCCCGCCGCCGGCCCGCGGCAGGGCGGACGCCGGCCCGGGTGCCGATCCGCCGCCCACCGGACAGTTCTGACAACCGGACAGGAAAGACAGATATGCGCTGGTCCCAGATGTACACACCCACGCTGCGCGAGGACCCGGCCGACGCGGACGCGGCCAGCCACCGGCTGCTCGTCCGGGCCGGGTTCGTCCGCCAGTTGATGGCCGGGCACTACTCGCTGCTGCCGCTCGCCGTCCGGGTGCGGTCGAAGGTCGTCGGGATCGTGCGCGAGGAGATGGACCGGATCGGCTCGCAGGAGTGGCTGCTCCCGGCGATGCACCCCGCCGAGATCTGGCAGCGCTCCGGCCGATGGGAGGTGATGGGTGACGAGATGTTCCGCGTCAAGGACCGCAAGGGCGCCGACATCGCCCTCGGCATGACGCACGAGGAGATCTTCACCACGCTCGCCGACGAGCTCGCCTCGTACCGCCAACTGCCGCAGATGTGGTACCAGTTCCAGACCAAGTTCCGCGACGAGCCGCGGCCCAAGTCCGGTCTGCTGCGGGTGCGCGAGTTCACCATGAAGGACTCCTACAGCTTCGACCTCGACCAGGCCGGGCTGGACCGCTCCTTCGACCTCCACCACGAGGCGTACACCCGCATCTTCGCCCGGCTCGGCGTGCCCGCCATCCCGGTGCAGGCGTCCAGCGGCAGCATGGGCGGCTCCGCCTCCGTGGAGTTCATGTCGCCCACCGGGGCCGGCGAGGACCTGGTCGTGCACTGCACCGCCTGCCACTACGCCGCCAACATGGAGAAGGCCGCCGCCGCCCTGCCGCCCGTCGAGGACCCGGAGGGCCCCGCCGCCCCGGAGCCCTTCGACACCCCCGAGGCGCGCACCATCGAGGAGTTGACGAACCGTCACGGCGTGCCTGCCGCCGGCCAGATCAAGACCCTGGTGTACGTCGTGGACGGCCGCCTCACCCTGGTGCTGATGCGCGGCGACCACGCCCTGGTCGAGCAGAAACTGATCGACGCCACCGCGGCCCGCGCGGTGCGCCCCGCCACCCCCGAGGAGATCCAGGGGGCGCTCGGCGCCTCTCCGGGCAGCCTGGGCGCCGTCGGCGTCGAGGGCGTCCCCGTCCTGGTGGACGAGGCGCTGCGCGGCCGCCGGTCGATGACCACCGGCGCCAACCGCGACGGCGTGCACCTGGGCGGCGTCGACGTGGACCGGGACATCACCGCCACCGCGTGGGCGGACTTCCGCGAGATCTCCGCCGGCGAGCCCTGCGCGACCTGCGGCGAGCCGCTGCAGGTGGTCCGCACCGTCGAGGTCGGCCACATCTTCAAGCTCGGCTACAAGTACACCGAGGCGCTGGACATCACCGTGCTGGGCCCGGACGGCGGCCGGATCAGGCCCGTTATGGGCAGCTACGGCATCGGCGTCGAGCGGGCGATCGCCGCCGTCGTCGAGGCCCACCACGACGACAAGGGAATCGTCTGGCCGGTCTCCGTCGCCCCGTTCGAGGTGGTCGTCGTGCCGATCGGCAAGGCGGACGAGGAGACCACCAAGGTCGTCGAGAGCCTCTACACCGACCTGCGCGCCGCCGGGGTGGACACCGTGCTGGACGACCGGGACGAGCGCCCCGGCGTGAAGTTCGCCGACTCCGAGCTGATCGGCATCCCGTACCGGATCACCGTCGGCCCGCGCGGCCTGAAGGAGGGGCTGGTCGAGGTCGTCGAGCGCGCCACCGGCGAGACCGTCCAGGTGCCGGTCGCCGACGCGGTCGGCCACGTCGCCGCCCTGGTCACCGCCGCCCGCCGCGGCTGACCGGCTCCACGCGCGTCGCCCCCGGCACCCGTCGGGTGCCGGGGGCGGCTGCGTTCAGGCCCTCGGCGGGCTCAACTGCAGTGCACCGCACGGTTGCCGAGCGAGGACGTGGTGGCCGTCTGGCCGGCCCAGGTGATGCTGCCGTAGCCGTTGATGCAGATCTTCACCGCGGCGACCCGCACCGGGCCGGCGAACTTGGCGAAGTCGCCCTGGTCGGTGGCGGTCGTGCCGGCCACCTTGCTGCAGTTCGCGGCCGGGGCGGTCTGGGTGCACCGGCTGATGCTCGCCTTCACCGAAGACGCCGTCCCGTAGCCGCTGTTGACCGTCTTGATGGTGGCGGCGCAGTTCTTGCCGCTGGAGGCGTCGAACCAGATGTAGAAGTAGCCGAAGACCACCCCCGCCGGGGTCGTCACCGGGTAGCTGCCGACCAGCCCGCCGCTGCAGCCGTACGTCGCCGCCGAAGTCGCTGGCGACGGGGGCGCCTTGACCGGCGCGGCCGTGGTGGGCGTGGAGCCGGTGCCCGGCGTGGTCCCCGGGGCTGGGGTCGTGCCGGGCCGGGTGCCGGACGGCCCGGACGTGCCCGGTGCACCCGTCGTGCCGGGCGCGGTGCCGTCGGCCGGGGCGCCCGGGGACGAGGCCCCGGTCGCACCGGCGGACGTGGACGCACCCGACGGGGCGGCCGAAGTCCCGTCCACCGCCGTGCCGTCCGCCGCGGGGACCTCCCCGGTCGCGCCGGTGTCCTCCCCGGTCGTCCCGGTTGCCCCGGACGCACCCGCCGAGGCCGCGGCCTTGGCGCCGCCGCCCTCCGTGCCGCCCTGCGAACTCACCGCCCAGGTGACGCCCGACACCAGGGCGAGCGCGAGCGCCGCACTGCCGGCGACCAGGCCCGCGCGGCGGCCCGGCGAACCGCGCCACCACGACCCGCGCTCGTCCTCCTCCCAGGAGTCGAACGCGGGCTGCGCAACCGGGGCGGCCGGCGGCACCGGCGCAGCGGCTGCGGCGGCAGCGGGGAAGGCGGCGGGGAATCCCGAAACCGGCGGTGCCGCAGGTGCGTTGAGTGCAGGTGCAGTGAGGCCGAACAGGGCCGCGTCGGTGCCCGCGGCGGCGAGCTGCGGTGCGAGGGAGTCGAGCCGGGCCAGCACCTCGCCGGCGTCCTCCGGGCGGTCCTCCGGGCCCTTGGCGAGCAGCTGCAGGACGAGCTCGTCCAGTCCGGCCGGGAGTCCGGGCCGGTGCCGGCTCGGCGGGGCCGGAGCCTCGCGCAGGTGCGCGCCGAACTGCACGGTGGGCTCGCGGTGCCCGAACGGCGTCTTGCCGGTGAACAGTTGGTACATCAGGCAGCCGACCGCGTACAGGTCGCTGCGGTGGTCGACCTCCTCGGCGCCGCGCACCTGCTCCGGCGACATCCACGGCACCCCGGACAGCGCCCCGGCCCCGCCGGTCGCCTGCCCGGGGTCGGCCGTTGCGATGCCGAGGCCGAGCAGCTTGACCGTGCCGTCCGCGGTGAGGACGAGATGACCGGGGCGCAGGTCGCGGTGGACTGCGCCGACGGCGTGCGAGGCGGCCAGGGCGGCGCAGATCTGCCGGGCCCAGTCCGCGGCCCGGCCCGGGTTCGGCGCCCCCTCGGCGGCCAGCACCTCGTCCAGGGTGCGGCCCTCGACCTGCTCGGAGACCGCGAACACAGTGCCGGTCGCCCCGTCCCGCCCGCCGTCCAGGACGGCCGCCAGATTGGGGTGCTCGGCCCGCTCCTTCGCGGCGCGGGCGGCGGCGGTCAGCCGTTCGGCGTCCGCAGGATCGGTGCCGGCCTCCGCCAGCACGGTCACCACCACGGAGGCGCCGAGCTGCCGGTCGTGCGCCCGCCACCGCTCGCCCGGCCCGCCGTTGCCCAGCCGTTCCAGCAGCTCGTAGCGCTCGTCCAGCAGCAGACCCTCCACCATGGCACCCGTCCCTTCGTCCCGAATCCGGCCGTACGGCTCATCAGATGATCGGTCAGCAACCTAGCGCCCCCGCTGCCCGGCCGGTGCACCCGGTGCCCCTCTGACCGCAGGTCAGGCCCCGCGACCGCCCCCGGATCGTGGCGCGCCGAAGGAGGTTCGGGCGAGCTGAGCAGAAGTCGGCACAGTGTGCGGCGGAGGTGTGCCCGTCCGGTGCAGGCGCGCTGCCGTCGGCCAGGGATGCCGGGCGCCGCCGAACAGAGCGAGTTCGAGGAGATCGGGCGCCGTAGCGGTGGGAGTTACGGGAGTCTTACCGATGGGTGGTGGGGGTGGCCGGGGGTGAGGGCGGGCGGTAGGTATGGGGTGTCGTAGTGGGGTGTCGGTAGGAGGGGTGGCGATGTCGGGGCGGGGTGTGGTGGGCCGCAGGGTGGCCGTGCTGGTGGCGGTGGTTCTGGTGGTGGGGGTCGCGTTCGGGGTGTACCTGTTTGCGCCGTGGAAGGCGTTCACGAGTACGGCGGTGGACGAGGTGCTGCCGTCGGTGGCTGCTGCGCCGTCCGTGGCGGGGAGCCCGGTGGCGGGGCCGGTGGAGCTGGCGCGGGGCGGGTTCGTGTCGGGTGAGCACACCACGACGGGGACGGCCCGGCTGGTGCGGTTGGCGGACGGCGGGGTGGTGCTGCGGCTGGAGGATCTGCGGACCTCGGAGGGGCCGGACGTCCGGGTGTACCTGTCGACCCGTCCGGCTGCCGAGTCGCGGCTGGACTCGCTCGGCGACGGCGCCGTCGAACTCGACCGGCTGAAGGGGAACATCGGCAACCAGAACTACGCCGTGCCGGCCGGCACCGACCTGTCGAAGGTCCGCAGTGCGGTGATCTGGTGCCACCGGTTCTCGGTCGGCTTCGGTGCGGCCGACCTGGCGGCGGGTGCTGCCGCGGGGTGAGGGCCGCCGGACGAGGTGAGAGGCTGTCCGGCACGCGCGATCCCGTACGAACGGAAGGCCCGCCGATGACTGCAGCCCTGACCGCGGAGGAGGCCGCCGCCCTGGCGGCCGTGGACGAGGCGTCCGTCGCCCGCACGCTCCTCGAGCTGATCGCGATCCCGAGCGTGACCGGGAGTGCCGCGGAGTCGGAGATCCAGCACCATCTGGCGGGCCGGCTCGACCGGTTGGGGCTGGAGACCGACCTGTGGCCGATGGACCTGCCGGCGCTGCGGGCGCACCCGGACTTCCCCGGCACCGAGGCGCCGCGCGAGGAGGCCTGGGGGCTGGTGGGCACCACGGGCGGGGCGGACGGGCCGACGGTGGTGCTGCAGGGGCACGTGGACGTCGTCCCGCCGGGCGATCCCGCGCACTGGGTGGGCGACCCGTTCGTGCCGCGGGCGGTCGGCGACACCGTGCACGGCCGCGGGGCCTGCGACATGAAGGCCGGGCTGGTGGCGCACCTGGCGGCACTGGAGGCGATCCGGGCGAGCGGGGTGCGGCTCCGCGGCCGGGTCGCGGTGCATTTCGTGGTCGGTGAGGAGGACGGCGGGCTCGGCGCGTTCGGCACCCTGCAGCGCGGGTACTCCGGCGACGCCTGTCTGATCACCGAGCCGACCGGCGGCGCCCTGGTGACGGCCAATGCCGGTGCGCTGACCTTCCGGATCGAGGTGTCCGGCCGGGCCGCGCACGCGAGCACCCGGGACGAGGGGGCCAGTGCGATCGACGCCTATCTGCCGATCCATGCCGCGCTGGCCCGGCTGGAGGCGGTGCGCAACACCGATCCGGACCCGGTGATGGCGGAGTACCCGATCCCGTACGCGCTGTCGGTCGGCACGCTCCGCGCGGGGGACTGGGCGAGCAGCGTGCCGGACCTCCTGGTGGCGGAGGGCAGGCTGGGGGTGCGGCTCGGCGAGGACCCGGCCGAGGCCCGGGCGGCCCTGGAACGGTGCGTGGCGGAGGTCTGCGCGGCCGACCCCTGGCTGCGGGAGCACCCGGCGGCCGTGTTGTGGTCGGGCGGGCAGTTCGCGAGCGGGCGGCTGGCGGCGGGGCACCCGCTGCGGGACCTCGTCCGGGACGCGCACGCCGATGCGGTCGGCGGCCCGCGGCTGCCCGAACGCGGTGCACCCTACGGCAGCGACCTGCGGCTGTACGCGGCCGCGGGCGTGCCGACCCTGCAGTTCGGCCCGGGCGACGTACGGCTGGCGCACAGCCCGCGGGAGCAGGTCTCCGTACGGGAGACGGTGCAGGTGGCGAGGACGCTGGTGCTGGCGGTGCTGCGCACGGCCGGGACGCGCTGAGGCACGGCCGCGCCCGCGGCCGGGCGGTGCCGGGGAGCGGCGCCCGGTCAGACCGAGACGGCCAGTTCGAAGCCGCCGCTCCGGACGTTCTTGCACAGGGCGTGGCAGGCACCGAAGCGTTCGGCGAATTCGGGGCGGGCCTGCCAGCTGCGCATGGCGTCGACGTCGCGCCAGGCGGCGAAGGACACGAAGTGGTACGGGTCGCCGAGGGATCGGATCAGCCGGGCGCCGAAGAAGCCCTCGGCCTCGGCCTTCGTCCAGGTGAGGAATTCCTGCCAGCGCTCGACGAACTCCTCCGCCCGGCCCTCGGAGACCTCCCAGTAGGCGGACGACCAGTGCTTGTTCTCCTGCAGCATCGTGCAGCACCTCGCTCTGCTACGGGTCTCCTTCCAGCCTAGACGGGTTGTGTCGCGACCTCCTTGCGTACGGAAACCGATCGGTTTACCTTGGTGGAAACCGATCGGTTTCCTCCGAGGGGAGCTTTCTCATGACCGCGATCAAGGACTCCGTCGTCCTCGTCACCGGCGGCAGCCGCGGCATCGGCCGCGCGATGGTCGACGCCCTGTACGAGCGCGGTGCGCGCAAGGTCTACGCGACCGCCCGCGACCCGCGGACGGTCACCCACCCGGAGGCCGTGCCGCTGGCGCTGGAGGTCACCGACCCGGCCTCGGTCGCGGCGGCCGCCGCGCAGGCGCAGGACGTCACCGTCCTGATCAACAACGCGGGTGCGGCCGTCAGCGCCTCCTTCCTCGATGCACCGGTGGAGGACGTGCGCCGGGAGTTCGAGACCAACTTCTACGGACCGCTGCTCACCGCCCGCGCCTTCGTGCCGGTGATCGAGCGCAACGGCGGGGGCCACCTCCTCAACGTGCACTCGGTGCTGTCCTGGCTGGGCCTGGCCGGCTCGTACAGCGCGTCCAAGGCGGCGCTGTGGTCGCAGACCAACTCGCTGCGGCTGGAGTTGAAGCCGCGCGGGATCAACGTGACCGGCCTGCACGTCGGTTATGTGGACACCGACATGACGGCGGCGGTCGCCGGGCCGAAGGCGAACCCCGCCGACGTCGCCGCGCAGGCGCTGGACGGGATCGAGGCCGACGCGTACGAGGTGCTGGCCGACGACCTGTCGCGCCGGGTCAAGGCCGGGCTGGCCGGCGACCTCGCCGGGCTCTACCCGCAACTCGCCGCCTGAGGAGGCGGATCCGGCGGTCAGACCGGCAGCAGCCGGCCGACCAGTTCGCCGAGGCGGCGGGCGTTGCGGCAGGCGTGCATGTCGACCACGCCCGCGTAGGCGAGGGCGGCGGAGTCGCCGGTGCCCCAGAGCGAGGCCTGTTCCGGGTTGAGCCAGATCACCCGGCGGGCCCGGTCGGCGATCCGCTGCAGGGCGGGCAGGTTGGGGTCCCAGCCGTTGGTGCGGGCGTCGCCGAGCACCAGGACGGCGGTGCGCGGCCCGACCGCGTCGGGGTACCGCTCGGCGAACTCGCCGAGTGCGGCGCCGTAGTCGCTGCTGCCGTGCCAGCCGGCCACGGCGGCCTCGGTGAGGATGCGCCGGCCGAGCCCGGCCGGGTCGGTGTCTCCGGCGACCAGCCGGGTCACCTCGTCGGTGCGGTTCACGAAGGCGAACACCCGCACCTTGGTGAACTGGTCGCGCATCGCCCGGACCAGCAGCATGGTGAAGTTGGCGAAGCCGGCCACCGAGCCGGAGACGTCGCAGAGCAGCACGATCTCCGGGCGGGCCGGGCGGCGCCGCCGGTACGCGGGCCGCAGCGGCACGCCCCCGGTGGAGAGCGAGCGGCGCAGGGTGCGGCGCAGGTCGATCCGGCCGCGGGCGGCCCGGCGCCGGCGCGCGGCCAGCCGGGTGGCCAGCTTGCGGGCCAGCGGCCGTACGGTGCGCCGTAGTTCGGCGAGCTGATCGGCGCCGGCGGCGAGGAAGTCCACCCGGTCGGGGGTGGGGGCGACGGCGCGTTCGGCGATCCGCTCGGTGCCGCGCACCTCGGCGACCCGGCGGCGGGCCTCGGTGCCGACCTGGGCGCGGAACGCCCGGATGCGGCGGCGGATCTCGTCCTCGGTCAGCCGGTCGGTGAACCCGGCCGCACCGTCCGCGCCCCGGCCGGACCCGTCGGCCCGCAGCGCGGCCAGCACCCGGGCCAGCAGCGTCTCGGGCCGCAGCCGGTCGAGGGTCTGGTAGGCGGACCAGCCGTCCGAGCCGGGGCGCCCGCCCTGCCCGGAGCCGGGCCCCGACCCTGCGCCGGGGCCGGCCGCGGCGCCGTAGCGGCCGAGTGCCTCCACGGCCTCGCCGGCGAGCCGGGCGGTGGCGGCCGTGTCTGCGGCGGCCAGCGCCAGGGCGAGGCGTTCGCGCAGGTCGGCGATGGTGGCGGCGCGGTCGGCCGGCTCCTCGTCGAGCGGGCGGGTGCCGTGCGGGGTGCCGACGCCGAGCGGGAAGTACAGGTCGAAGACCGCGTCGAACACCGCCCGCTGCCGGTCGGTGCGCAGCAGTGCCGCGGCCAGCCCCTCCCGGACGTGCTCCCGTTCGGCCAGCCCGAGCACCTGCAGGGCGGCCGCCGCGTCGGCGGTCTCGCCGGTGCCGATCCTCAGCCCGTGCCCGCGCAGCGCCTGGACGAGCCCGGTGAGGCGTGCGGCGAGGTCCTCCGCGCCGCCGGTCGGGGCACTCACGCCGGGGCCAGCTTCGCGGCGGCCTTCAGCACGTCGTCCTGGTGCTTGAGGATCACCCCGAGGGTGTCCTGCACGACGGTCTCGTCCAGGGTCTCGGCGCCGAGCGCCAGCAGGGTCCGCGCCCAGTCGACCGTCTCGGCGACCGACGGCGGCTTGCGCAGCTCCATGGCGCGCAGCGCGCCGACCACCCGGACGAGCGACTCGGCCAGCACCGCGTCCAGGCCGGGCACCTGGAGGCGGACGATCCGCTGCTCCAACTCGGCGTCGGGGAAGTCGAGGTGGAGGAAGAGGCAGCGGCGGCGCAGCGCTTCGGAGAGTTCGCGGTCGGCGTTCGAGGTGAGCAGCACGAAGGGGCGGCGGCTCGCGGTGACGGTGCCGAGTTCGGGGACGGTGACCTGGAAGTCGCTGAGCACCTCCAGCAGCAGGCCCTCCATCTCGACGTCGGCCTTGTCGGTCTCGTCGATCAGCAGGACGGTCGGCTCCTCGCCGCGGATCGCGGTGAGCAGCGGCCGGGCGAGCAGGAACTCCTCGCCGAAGATGTCGGTGCGGGCGTCGTCCCAGCGCTCGTCGCGGCCGGCGGTGATCCGCAGCAGCTGCTTGGCGTGGTTCCACTCGTAGAGGGCGCGGGACTCGTCGATGCCCTCGTAGCACTGGAGGCGGACGAGGCGGGCGGCGCCGACCCGGGCGACGGCCTTGGCGAGTTCGGTCTTGCCGACGCCCGCGGGGCCCTCGACCAGCAGCGGCTTGCCGAGCCGGTCGGCGAGGAAGACGGTGGTGGCGACCGCGGTCGAGGCGAGGTAGCCGGCCTCGGCGAGGCGGGTGAGGACGTCGTCCACCGAGGTGAAGAAGCCCGTGCCGACCGTGTGACCGCCCTCGTGCTGCATCCGTCCGCTCCCGTCCGTACCGCGCCGTGGGAGGCATGTTACCCGCGGGTCACTTCTGGGGGAACGGCTCGGGAGGACGGGATGCGCGGTGCCCGGTCAGTGCATCCCGGCCGCGTCCAGCAGGGCGGCCGCGGTCGGTACCGCCAGGCCCGCCAGGATCTCCGCACCCGCCCCGGCGCGGGCGCTGGCACCGTCGAAGACCAGGGTCAACTGCCTTGCCAGCAGCGCCGGGTCGGTGGCGCCGCCGCGCTCGGCCTCGGCGCGGAAGAAGTCGGTCAGCACCTGCTTGACCCGGCCGGCCACCGCGCTCGCCGGGTGTTCCCGGTCCTTGACCTCCACCTGCACCGCCAGGTACGGGCAGCCCCGGTACCCGGGCTCGGCGGACAGCTCCTCCAGTCGCTCGAAGACGTGCAGCGCCCTCGCCCGCGGCGGCCGCGGGTCGTCCGCGGCGGGCAGCAGCAGGGCCGCGTACCCGGGCGCGCGGCGCTCCAGGCCGGCCGCCAGCAGTTCGTCCTTGCTCTCGAACAGCTGGTACATCGAGCGCTTGGACACCCCGGCGGCCCGGCACAGGGCCTCGACGCCGGTGCCGACGCCCTCCCGGTAGAAGAGCTCGGTGGCGGCGTCGAGCAGCCGGTCGCGCGGGGAGGCCTTCGCCTGGGTGTCCATGCTGCGAGGCTACCGCCCGCGACGCACCGAGGAAACCGATCGGTGTCAGCGTCGTCGAAGCCTCGGCCGGAGCCCGCCAGCGCCCCTCATGGGACACCCGACTGCCTCTGGCGACAGGCCCTACCGCAGGACGGCCTCCAGCAGGTCCCCGCCCAGCCGGGCACTGGTCGCCAGGTCGAGCTCGTACAGCACGTAGCGGCCGCGGCGGCGGGTGGTCAGCAGTCCGGCCCGCCGCAGCACGGCCAGGTGCCGGGACACCTCCGGCGCGGTGAGCTGCCAGGCGTCGGCCAGCTCGCCGGTGGTGTGCGGGCCGCGGGCGAGCGTCCGGGACAGCCGCAGCCGCACCGGGTGGGCCAGCGCCTCCAGCCGCTGCTGCACCAGCGCGAGCGACACCGGGTCCGTCCCGCCCGCCTCGGCGATCGGGTACTGCAGCACCGGCCGCCAGCCCTGCGCGTACACCGCCGGCAGGTGCGGCCGCCCGAAGGCGCTCGGGATGAACGTGACACCGCCCGCCGCGACCGCGCTCGTCGCGTTGTCCTGCAGCTTGTCGACCACGATCCGGCGCCGCCCCGGCTCGGAGCCGTCCACGGTGACGGCGGGGGAGACCGCCGCCAGCGTCTCCGCCAGGCCGTGCCTGGCCAGCAGGTCCGACTTCTGCCGGGCGTCCGCGGCCAGCGCCGGCAGCACCCGCCGCCAGGCGTCCGCGAAGAACGCCCGCTCGCAGTCCTCCAGCAGACGGCGCACCCGCACCCGGACGGCCGGCGGATCGGCCAGCAGCCGGTCCGCGAACGCCGCCTGCACCGGCCCCCGGGCCAGCGCGAGATCCCGGGCCCGCTCCGCCGCCACCGGATCGGTCAGCGGCGAACCCGCCGGCCGGTACGACAGCCGGGACGAGCCGCAGGTGGTCACCAGCGCCGCGGCCACGTACTGCTCGTCCTCCAGCAGGTCCACCGCGTCCAGCTCCTCAGCCAGCGTCGCGGCCGGCCGCGCCGGGAACAGGAAGTCCGCCCGCGAGGACCGCCACAGGAAGTCGGCCTCCAGCAGCCGGTCCGCCAGCCCCGGCGGCAGCGCGCCCGTCGTCGCGGCGACCCAGCCGTGCAGCTCCGGATGGTGCGCCGGCTCCGCGAGGGCGTGCAGCATCGCGTTCAACTCCGCCAGCGGGGACGGCGCGAACAGCAACCGCCCGTCCGGCAGACCGGTGACGTCGATGGTCAGGCTCATGGCCGCGATCCTGCCACCCCGCCCCGGCCCGACCGCCGACGGTTGACGGGGACCGTCAATCCGCGTGCCCCGCCGCTGCCCGGCGCCGCAGCGTGGCCGCCATGGCACTCCTTCAGAAGCCCGCCCCGCCCGCCACCGGAGCCCTGGCCACCGCCCGGCTGCTGCGGACCGCCGGCGGCGGCCGCTACGCCCTCGCCGTCCTCGTCGACGCACTCGGTGCCGGACTGCTCCGCCCCTTCCTGCTGCTGTACGGCGTCGGCGTGCTCGGCATCGGCATCGGCACCGCCGGCCTGGCCCTCTCCGCCGGCATGCTCGCCGGCCTGACCGCCGTACCCCTGACGGGCCGGTGGATCGACCGCGGCGCCCGCAGCCGGCCGGTCGCGGCCACCCTGCTCGTCCGGGCGGCCGGCGTCGGCGTGCTGCTGGCCGCCGGCGGGCTGGCCGGCTACACCGCCGCAGCCGTCCTGCTCGGCATCGGCAGCCAGACCTGGCCCACCGCGCACGCCGCCGTGGTCGCCGCCCTCACCGAAGGACGCACCCGGGACGCCGCCCTCGCCGCCGGACGATCCCTGCGGAACGCCGGCCTCGGCGCCGGTGCACTCGTGGCCACCGCGGCGACGGCGGGCGGCACCGGCGCCCTGCGGGCGCTCGCGCTGCTCACCGCGGCCGCCTGCCTGGCCGCGGCCGCCCTGGCGTGGTCGCTGCGGCTCTCCGTCCCCGCCGCGGAGCCCGACCGCCGCCGCACCCCCCGCCGTACGGGTCCCGGGCACGGCACCGGCACCGGCACCGGCCTGCTCGGGCTGGCGAACCTGCCGTACGCCTTCTGCTTCGACGTCCTGGAAGTCGCCCTCCCCGCCCTGCTGGTGACCACCCTGCACGTCTCGCCCGCCTGGTCCTCCGGGATCTTCGTCGGCAACACCGTCCTGGTCATCACCACCCAGCTCGCCGTGGTGCTCTGGGCCGGCCGCCGCTCCCGGCGGTCCGTACTGGCCGCCTCCGGCCTGGTCCTCGCCCTCTCCTACCTGGGCTTCTGGGCGGCCGGCGCGCTGGGCGGTGCGGCCGGCGCCGCCGGGATCGCCGCCGTCGCCGTGCTCTACACCGCCGGCGAGATCCTCTACACCGGCACCGGGACCGCCCTGGTGGTCGCCGCGGCGTTGCCCGGGCAGCTCGGCCGCGCCCTCGCCCGCTGGGAACTCTCCAGCGGACTCGGCCGCGCCGTCGCACCCGCCGCCCTCACCGCCCTCCTCACCGCAGGCCCCGCCACCCTCTGGGTCACCCTCGCCACCGCCACCACCCTCGGCGCCGCCCTCGTCCTCCGCCACGGCCCCCGGACGTGAACGGCCGCGCGCCGAAACGGTCGCCGATCGCCCGGACTCCGCCCCGGCCGGCCCCTATCGTCGGACACGTAGGGCAAGGGCACCGAGGCGAAGGAGGACAGCCCATGACCGCGCCCTCCGACCGGCCTCACATGCTGCCCGAGGAGTTCGAGGAGGTCGCGCGCCTGGCGGCCAGGACGGCCGAAGGCCTGCGGCTCGAGTTCATCAACGGAAAGCCCGGGGTCAAACCGGTACCCGACGGCGACCACGGCCGCATCGTCCAGTGGCTGATGCGGATCTGCATCCAGGCGCGGCCCGACCTGTGGCTGCACGGCCAGGGCCTGAAGGTGCAGTCGTACCGGGTCGGCCACGCACGGCCCGACGGCACCCTCGCACCGGCGGACGCCTTCGTCGGGCAGGGCGAGTGGGCCACGGCCGAACAGGTGCTCATGGTGGTCGAGGTCACCTCCTACGACTCGGACACCGACCGGCGAGACCGGGTCGAGAAGCCGCGCGCCTACGCCGAGACCGGCATCCCCGTGTACCTGCTGATCGACCGGGACAGCTGCGAGGTGACCGTCCACAGCGACCCCGACGGCGTCCGCTACGAGCGCACCCTCACCGTGCCCTTCGGCAGGGAGGTGGCGATCCCCGAGCCGGTGGCCGTCACGCTCGACACCGAACCGCTGACGGCCTGGGTCCGCTGACGGTCCGGCACCGGCGAGTGCCGGGCCCGCTGCCGGAGGTACGGGTGACGGCTGCCCGGGGCCGGGTGTTCGGCCGCCGGTTCCGTTCAGCCGGCGCCGGTCGGGCAGGTGCGGCGGGTGGCGCGGAGCAGGTCGCGGGCGCGCGCGACGCCGCGGCGGTTGCGTTCCAGGGCGGCCTCGTCGGGGAGGGCTGCGGGTGTGGCGGGCCGGGGCTCCGGGGGCGTCTGCTGCCCGGGAGCGGCGGCGGGCTCCGGGGGCATGGTGCGCTGGAGGCGGTTGCGCAGCAGGCCCTGCGGGGAGCGGACGGGGTCGGGGAGGTCGGCGAGGAGCGTGTGCCGGAGCCGGTGCGGCCTGGCGTCGCGGGCCAGCCATTCGGCGGCGAGCGGTGCGAGGCCGAGGGCCTCGCGGACGCCGAGACGCAGCCGCGGATCGCGCTCCGCGAGTTCGAAGATCAGCCGGGCGGCCCGCCCGGTGGCTTCGTCCGGCGGATCGTCGGACGCGGCCGGTGCGGCGGGGGGTGAGGTGTTCGCCCTGGTCTTGGTAGTGGGTGAAGTGCCGAGCCGCTGACTGCCCTGCGCACCGAGTGCCGGGTTTCGACGTGCAGTCTTCCCTGCGGCGGCGGCAGGATCCCCGGCGGCGGTGCGGTCCGCGGGGGCGGCGCCCTGCCAGGCTGCGGCGATCTCCGCCGGGTCGGTGAGCGGTACGGAGGTGACCATCACGTCGCTGGACCAGGTGCCCTTGGTGGGGTGCTGCTTCCTGCGGACGTGCAGGTAGCCCTCCTCGATCAGCTGGGTGCGGGCCCGGGAGACGGCCGTGCGCCCCTCCGGCATGCGCCGACCGATCGTCAGAACGGTGTCGATGCTGCCGGGCGGCAGCGACAGCGCCCACAGCAGCAGGGTTTTGGCGGTGCCCCTCAGACACGGGTGCCGGACGATGTCGTGGGATGCCCGGACATAGCGCGCGGGCGCGGTAAACTGGACGTGCATGTGGAGGTTCTGCTCCTGTGCCGTGCCCCGGGGTGTTCCAGCACCGCCGGGGTCAACCGTTTTCTGTAGCCGGACGGTAGCACGGCGTGACGACTTCTCGCACGGTCGGTCACGGAAGCTCGCTCGTCAGTGTTCTGACGCTCCGTCGCGCTGGGCGTAGCGGGCGGGCGGGGTGCCGGTCGCGGCGGTGAAGTCGCGGGTGAGGTGGGCCTGGTCGGCGTAGCCGAGGTCGGCGGCGAGGGCCGCCCAGTCGATGTCCGCGCCGCTGTCCGCGCGGCGGGCGGCCTCGTGCAGCCGGGCCCGCCGCAGCACCCACTTCGGGGAGGCGCCCACGTACTCGGCGAACAGTCGCTGCAACTGCCGGACGCCGATGCCGAACTCCGCGGCCACCTCGTCGACCCGGTGCGGGCCGGGGGAGGAGGTGATCCGGTCGACGACGGCGGCGGCCCGGTCGGCCGCCGGGTCCGGCTCGGGCAGACGGGGCGTCAGGAAGGCGTCGGCTAGGGCGGCGAGGCGGTCCGGGTCGGCGGGGGTGCGGAGCACCTCCTCGTTCATGCGGTCGGCCTGGGCGCCGAAGAAGTCCGCGGCGGGGAGCGAACGGTCGGCGAGCGCGGACACCGGGCGGCCGGCGAACGGACGGAAGGCACCCGGCCGGAACTTCACCCCGAGCACGTGCCCGGCGCCCTCCAGGCGGCGTACGAAGAGCGTGCGGTCTACGCCGTACACCAGGGCCCGCGGCTCCTCGAAGACCAGGTGCACATGGGGGTGCGAGAGCACCTTCTGCTCGTACGGGGGCCGGCCGCGGCAGTCCCAGCGGACCACCCAGTAGAACTCGACGAAGCGGGCCGGGCCGGGCGCGGGCTCCCGCCGGTCCACCCGGATCAGCGAGGCGGCCCGGTCGGGGTGCAGCACCCCGCGTCCGAGGTCCGGTTCGGTCATGGCGGCCAGGGTAGCCGCGGCCGGGCGGGGCGTCGCGTTTCTTCAAGACGGCCGCCCGGGCCGCCGCACAGGATCGGTGCATGAACGCTCACCACCTCCACCCCCGGATGGTCCGTGCCGCCGCCGAGGCCGCCAGGATCGCCCGCGGCGTCCGCCCCGAGCAGCTGGACGGGCCCACGCCCTGCGCCGAGTTCGACACCCGGGCGCTGGTCAACCACTGGGTGCTGTACACCTCCCACGGCCTGGAGCACCGTGCCCGCCGCACCGAACTGCCGCAGGATCTCGTCGCCCGGGACTTCACCGCAGACACCGCCTGGGCCGAGGCCTACGCCGAGCAGCTGGACCGGGCCGTACGGGCCTGGTCCGACCCGGCCGCCTGGGAGGGCGACGTCGACCTCGGCGGCACGCCCGTGCCGGCCGTCTCCATCGCCGGGATGATCGTCAAGGAGATGGTGGTGCACGGCTGGGACGTCGCCCGCGCCACCGGCGGCGAGGTCGACATCCCGGACGACCTCGCCGAGTTCGTCCTCACCGTGGTCGAGGAGAACGCCGGGCTCTACCGCCGGTACGGCGGCTTCGCCGACCCGGTGCCCGTCCCGGCCGACGCCCCCGCCCTGCACCGTGCGCTCGCCGCCTCCGGCCGCGACCCGCACTGGGCCCCGAAGTCCTGAAGGCTCAGCCCGCGTCGGCGTGCCGCAGGATGCGGGCGACGTCGTGGACGTGGTGGTGGCCGTCGTGCGCGTTGTTGCGGGCGATGTCCTCGGCGCGCTGCTCCCCGCGGGTGGCGTGTTGCAGGACGGTGCCCCCGGCGAGCGCGGCGGTCACCGACGCCGTCCACGCCCCGACCGCGTGGTCCAGCGACCAGAGGGCGGCGGCGGGCGCGATCTCCAGGTAGCGGCGGCCCTGCGCGACCAGGTCCGGGTCGTAGCCGCCCACCTCGACCGCCCCGGCCAGCCGGGCCCCGGCGAGGCGCTCGGCCCAGATCCGCAGGTTGTCGGCGACGTGGCTGACGTACGCCGCGGGCGTCCACGCCAGCCCGGGGTGGCGTTCCCGCCCCGTCCGCCCGTCCAGCAGCGCCCGGAAACGGGCCGGCAGCCCGCCGACGACCACCACCGCCTCCGCACCCGTCGCCGTCCACCCGAACCCGCACGCGCCGCACGGGTCCCCGTACAGAGCCGCTCCCCATTTCTCCATGCCGGGCACTCTAGTCCCACGTGTTCGAGCGCCACCTCGTCGCTGTGCGAAGCGAGTTGACATTCGATCCTGCGCGATGTGTCATGTCACCTCAAATCGAACGCCGGCGCGAAGGGGGCGCTTCATGAGGCTCAAGAGACTGGCACGGGTGGGTCTGGCCCTGGCCGCGAGCGCGATCATGCTTGCCGGGATGGAGGGTTCCGCCTCCGCGAGCGGGCTCAACGTGACCGTCAGCAAGAGCTGGGGCACTTCGACGTTCTACCCGGACGGCGACTGGCTCTACATCACCGACACCTCCGCCGACGGCTACTCGGTGCACGCCAAGATCCAGCAGCTGGGCTGTGCCAACGTCGCCTGCGACGGGCTCGTCTGGCGGGACATCCGCACCGGTTGCTACGACACCACCAGCATCGGCGACAACGGCACCGAGATCCGCCAGTGCAACTACGACATCACCGAGAACGTCACCGTGCGCGTGTGCGAGGCCCGCTACAGCGACGGCACCCGCTACGGCGACTGGTACTGCAGCAACGAGACCAAGTCCTGATTCCGGACGGCTCCACGCCCACGGGCCCGGGCCGGGCTTCGAGCACCGGCTTCCGGCCGGCGCCGGCGGGCTCCCCCGGGCTGACCGGGAGCCCCGCCGCCCGGGGCGGCCGGGCGTCAGCCTGCGGTGTTGAGGGTCTCGCTGACGGCGGCGGACTGCTCGTCCATCTGGGCCCTGATGGTCTGCAGTTCGTTCTTGTGGTCGGCCATCATGGCGTGCTGGCGGTCCACCTCGGCGGCGAACCAGATGCCCACCACGTTGCCCTGCTGCTTGCAGGCGACGTCGGCCTCGGCGGTCTTCTGCTCGTCGCGACCCGGGCCCTCCCCCGCGAAGGCCGGATCGTTGACGGCGTCCATCGGGGCCGCGTAGCGGAACCCCTTGCCGAGCATGCACGCGGACCAGCCGCGGAAGGCCTCCTGTACGGCCGGGACCTTCCGGGACTCGTCGAAGCTCTTGGCGTCGATCTCGTGCACCAGCGCCGCCTCGCCGAGGAAGGCGGCACGGCCGGACAGCTTCTTGTGCATCTCGCCCGTGCAGCCGCCGGCCGGGACGGTCTTCGAGCCGTGGGGCGCGGGCGTGGCGTCGTCCTCGCCGGGCGTGCCGTTGCCCCGCAGGACGAGCTTGTACCCCGGATCGGTGTTCTCCGGCCTGGGGCCGGCGGTGGCGGCCGGCAGGTAGCCGGGGTTGGCCGGGCCGAAGTGGTAGCCGGTGGTCTTCGCCTGCTGCGCGCTGGTGACCCCGTACCGCATCTGGGTGAGGGTGGCCGGGGTGCTCCGCGGTGCGACCGGGTCGTCCGAGAGGGCGAGCCCGTAGCGGTGCATGCACTGGTCGACCAGTTTCTGTGCGGCGCGGTCGAGTTGGAGCTTGGCCTGCGGTGTGAGCAGGTAGTCGGAGACGGGCAGGTGCAGGTCGATGCTGTCCGCCACGGTCGGCGTGGCCGCCGGGGCGGGGGTCGCGGCGGCGTCGGCGGAGCCCGAGCAGCCGGTGGCCGAGGCGAGGACGGCCGCCGCACCCAGGGCGGCCGCCAGGGCGGTCGGGAGGCGGGACGGACCGGGCATGCCTGGAGGCTCCTCGTGGGATGTGCTGGTGGTTGCACGGCGTCCGGGCGGGCGCCGGAACCGGGTACGGGGCACGGCAGTTGCGGCCGGCCTGGTGCAGGCGCGGCCGGTGCCGGCCGGGGAGCGGGCCCGGCCGGCCGGTGGCGATCAGCCGAACCGCAGCGAGGCGTTCTCGTTGCAGGTGCTGACGAGGCGTGCCTGGCCGGTGCCCGGGGCGAGCCGGTCGGAGGCACCGGCGTGGTTGGAGTTGTGCACGAGCAGGCGTCCGTACAGCTCCTGGTCGATGCCGTCGGGGGTGCGGCTGGTGAGCGGCGCGGCGGCGGGCCCGGAGGCGAGCAGTGCCCTGCCCAGCGCGGGGCTGCGCCGGGCGGCGGCGGCAACGGCGTCGAGGAGCTCGTCGGCGGGAGCCTGGGCCGGGTCGAGCAGGTTGGTCACCGTGCCGGGCCCGATCACCCGCAGCGGCAGCCCGCGCGGCCGGACGAGGAACGTGCCGTCCGGCAGCCGCCGTTCGGGCTGCAGCGGCAGCCGTGCGGTCGGCAGCCGCCAGACGGTGCCCAGGCCGCGGGCGGCCGCCGCCGCGGCCATCCCGCGGTCCGGCGCGGGGCCGTCCGAGACCAGCAGCGCGCCGGGCTCGACGGAGCGCAACAGCGTTGCCGGTGCGCCGGCTTCGTCCCAGAGTGCGTCGAGGATCTCACCGGTGGCGCAGTCCACCAGCCCGGCGACGGGCAGGCGGGGTGCGGGGCCGGTGCGTTCGGTCGGCGCCGTGCGGTGCTCGGTCAGCAGCCGCAGCGGGCGGCCCCGCCACTGCGGGTCGGCGGCGCGCGGGACGGCGGCGCTCGGTCGCGGGGCGGTTCTGAACAACTCCTCGAGGGGGCCGCTGCCGAGGCGCTCCCTGGCCTGGAAGATGGCGGCCTTTCCCGCGGCCGGTCCGGGCTGGCTCAGTCCGGCCTGCCGCAGGCCGCCTTCGAGGCGGCGCATCACGTCGAGGTACGGGTCGGGCGAGAACAGCGCCATGCCGAGGACGAAGTAGACCATCCGCCGGGCCGGGAGCAGCCGGCGCTGGCGTTCGGTGCGGCCGCAGGAGGCGATCACTGCGTCGACGAGTTCCGGCGGGTAGGTGCGGACCAGCAGGTCCACCGCGGCGGCGTCGGCAGCACGGCTGCTTCCGGTGGTGTCGTCGGTCAAGGGCTTCCCCGGTGGTGAGGCGGTCTGGTCGGGGCCGCGCCCGGTGCGGCGTCGGACGCGGCCCCTGACGAAGCCTCACCTCCGGGCGTAGCTCCGGCGTAGCGCCGGGGTAGCGTGTGCACAACAGGCCTCCCGGCATGCTGTGGATATGTCCATGTCATGTATGTTTTGTACGTCTCCGTGATCAGATCCACGCGATCTGTTCACGAGGTGAAGGAACACCGGGCGCGACCCGGAAGTTTCTCGAACGACTGTCGACCCGTCAGCTGAGGAGACCTTGTGGCCCGCAAACCGCGCCCCGTCGATCCGGCGGACGGCCCCATACAGGCCTTCGCCCACGACCTGCGCATCGTCAGGGAGCGGGCCGGCAACCCCACATACCGCGTCCTGGCCGAGCGCGCGGGCTTCGGCGCCACCACACTCAGCGACGCGGCGGGCGGCGTCCGGCTGCCCAGCCTGGAGGTCACCCAGGCGTACGTCGGTGCCTGCGGCGGCGACGTCGAGGAGTGGACGCGGCGCTGGCACGAGGCCGACCGGAAGCTGGCCGCCCCGGCCGCCGGGCCCGCTGCTGCCGGGCCCGGTGCGGTGGAGACCGGTGCCGTGGAGCCCGCCGTCCGGCCCGGGGCCGTCGAGACCGTTGCCGCGCCCGCCCGTACGGAGAGGGCAGCCGACGCGCCCGCAGGCAGCGGGCCGTACGAGGCCCGTCCCGGGGGCGACTTAGGCGATGCCGCAGGGGTGGCGGTCGACACCTCAGTCGATCTCGTGGAGCCGCCCGCGACCCTGCTCACCCGCCGCTGGCCGGCCCGCTGGACAACGGCCGGCACCGTGGCCCTACTGGCCCTCACCGCCGTCATCGCCCTGGTCGCCCTGCGGTCGGCCTCCTCGGACCACGGCAACGCCCGCACGGCCGCGGCAGCGCCGACCGGCGTCGGCTGCCCGGCCCCCGCCGCATCGCCCGGCCTCTTCGGCGGCGAGACCTACAACGCCGTCACCCGCCTCCGCGCCGGTGCCAGCCTCGCCGCGGACGTGGTCGCCCAGGTGCCCTCCGGCTGCAAACTCGCCTTCACCGGCTACTGCCTGGGGGACGTCGTCGTCGACGCCACCTCGGGCTCGCCCGACATCCGGTGGTTCCGCATCGCGACCGGCGGCTACGTCTCCTCCGCCGTCGTCCACGGCAATCCGCCCGCCGGCACCCAGCCCGTCGACTGTCCGGACGGCATCGCCCCGCCCTCCTCGATCACCCTCACCGCCGGCGTCCGGACCGGCGAACCCGGCACCCTCGAACTCCGCGCCACCGGCGACCACGTGGCGATCGTCGGCTACGCCGCCTACTTCCCCCGCGCGGGCAGCTCCACCCCGCAGTGGCAGCAACTCGGCGTCACCTCCGAGTCGGCCGCCGGCTTCACCGTGGCCTGGAAGCCCGGCGCACCCGCCGAGGGCGGGGGAGCCGGCATCCCCGTGGTGGCCGTCGCCTGCCTCGGCGGCGACGGGCCGACCGCCGTCGCCGACTCGCGCCTCGTCGCCCGCAACGGCATCGCCACCGCGATGACGGGGTCGGAACTCTCCGAGACGGAGCTGACCCGCGCCCGCAAGGCCGCCTGTCGCTACCCCGACCTCAAGCAGGGCTGACCGGGCCCGCAGGGGCGCGTTCGCCAGGTGAACGCACGCTGGTGGTCGATCGGGGTCGACCGGTTGCCCTGGTGCACCTGCGGTGTCGGTGGTGGCGCAACGGGGACGCTACGGGGGTTTCGGAGGATGCGGGAGGTGCAGGCGGGCGGAGACTCCCCGCGGCCGGTGCCGCGTCCGCCCGTACCTCCGCCTCACGAGGAGTCCGGTGAAACCCATGCTCGTTCTGCGCCGGATAGCCCCCGTGGCCGCCGCCGCAGCCCTCGCTCTCGGCCTGACGGCCTTCGCCCCGGCGCCGCAGGCCACCGCCTCCGCCACCACCCCGAAGGCCGTCGCGACAGCGTCCGCCGCAGCCTCCGACGCGGCCAGGCTGGCGGCCGCCAACGTCGGCCGTACGGCCGGCACCTGCGCCAACACCCCGACCAGGAACACCCTGGGCGGTGACCAGTTCGAGCACAGCTGTGCCGGCTACGCGGGTGTGCCGGAGTACTGGTGCGCCGACTTCGCGATCTGGGCCTGGCGCAACTCGGGCCTGTCGGTGGCCGGTCTGGACGCCTCGGCGGTGAGCTTCCGCACGTACGGCCAGAACCACGGCACCCTGCACACCGCGGCCTCGTACGTCCCGCAGCCGGGCGACGCCGTCATCTACGGCACCGGCAGCGGCTCGGGCACCGTCATCCACCATGTCGCGATCGTGACTTCGGTCGGTGCGGACGGCTCGGTGGTGACCGCCAACGGCGACTGGAACGGCGACCCGAACGCGGTCGGCGAGGTGGCGTTCGCGAAGAGCTCCTCCGTGGTCTCGGTGACGATCCCGGCCGCCCAGCGAGCGGTCGGCAGCGTGCCGAGCACGGTCGACCCCGCCGACGGCTACCGGATCGACGGCTACATCAGCCCGGTGGCGGCGTCCACGGCCAACCCGTACACCCCGACCCAGGTCTGCGGCCCGGGCTTCGGCGTGATCGATTCGCACTCGCTCGGCGGCGCGACCGCCTACCTGCTGTACGAGGCCGCGAGTGGACGCAACTGCGTGGTGACCCTAGCGACTTCCCCCACCGGGGCGGTGCCGATGAACGCCACCCTCGAGGTGCAGGGCGGGGGCTCGGCGTCCAATCCGGGCAACTTCACCTACTACGCCGGGCCGGTGACCCTCCCGGCGGCCGCGAGCTGCGTCGACTGGGGCGGCTCGTACAACGGCACCACCTGGACCAGCGGTTGGAGCCACTGCGGCTGACCGCCGCCGTCGCCGGAATTGATTGACCGGTGCCCCGGCCGAGCCCGGACGGGGCTCCGGTCAATTCCCCGCAGCCCGCCGCCCGAACGCCGGAGGAGCAGCCAGTGAACGGAGTTGATTGGCCATCGCCGGACGGACTCCCCGGCCAACCGCTTCCCGCATAGAAATCGGAGTGCGGCGCCGGGGGGCGCCGCAACGCTGTGGTGTGGGGAGTGGGGATGGAGTTCGGGATCCTGGGGCCGCTGACGGTGCGGGACGGTGCGGGCGACCGCACCGTCCCGGCGGCCAAGCAGCGCGTCCTGCTGGCGGCACTGCTCGTCCGGCGGGGGCAGGTGGTGCCGGCCGGGGTGCTGGCGGACACCGTCTGGGACGGCCGGCCGCCGCGCTCCGCGCCCACCACCCTGCGCACCTACGTGATGCGCCTGCGCAAGGCGCTCGGCGAGGCCGGGCCGCGGATCGGCACCGAGGCCGGCGGCTACTGCATCGACGTGGCCGCCGAGGAGTTCGACGCCGACCGCTTCACCGCGCTGCGCGACCTCGGCCACCAGGCCCTGCGCCGGGGCGAGGCCGAGGAGGCCGCCGCCCGCTACGACGAGGCACTGGGCCTGTGGCGCGGCCCGGCCCTGGTCGACGTCCCCTCCGACACCCTGCGGCGCGCGGAGTCCGACCGGCTCGCCGAGGCCCGGCTGGACGTCCTGGAGGCCCGGCTCGACGCCGGGCTCACCCTCGGCCGGCACACCGAACTCCTGGGGGAGCTGCGCAGGCTGACCGCAGCCCATCCCGAACGCGAACGGTTCTGGGCCCAGTTGATGACCGCCCTGTACCGCGGCGGCCGCCAGTCCGAGGCGCTCGCCGTCTACGGCGAGGTCCGCCGCATCCTCGCCACCGAACTCGGCGTCGACCCGGGCGCCGAACTGCGCACCGTGCACCGCAGCATCCTGCGCGCCGACCCGGACCTGGACGGGCCCGAGCGGCCCGCCCGGGCCCGTACGGTGGTGGCGGCCCGCACCGCCCTGGTGACGCCCTTCCAACTTCCGCCCGGCCTGACCGACTTCACCGGACGCGCCGCGCACACCGCCGACCTCGCCGGGCGGCTCTCCGCCCACCGGCACTCGCCGCTGATCGCCGTGGTGTCCGGGCAGCCCGGCGCGGGCAAGAGCGCCCTCGTCCAGCACACCGCACACGCCGCCCGCGATGCCCACCCGGACGGCACCCTCTACGCCGACTTGCGGGGCGACCGGCACCGGCCCGCCGACCCGCGCGCCGTCCTGGGCAGCTTCCTGCTCACCCTGGGCATCCCGGCCGCGGCCGTTCCGGCCGGCACCGAGGAGCGGACCGCGCTCTACCGCTCGCTGCTCGCCGGCCGCCGGATGCTCGTGGTCCTGGACGACGCCCGGGACAGCCTCCAGGTCCGCCCGCTGCTGCCGGCCGACCCGCAGAACGCCGCCCTGGTCACCGCACGCAACCGCCTCCCCGACCTGGACGGCGCGCACCCCGTCCACCTCGGGCCGCTGCCCGAGGACGAGGCCCGGCAGTTCCTCACCAGGCTCGTGGGCCCGGCCAGGGCGGCCGCCGAACCACAGGCCCTCGCCGAACTCGCCGCTGCCTGCGGGGGGCTGCCGCTGGCCCTGCGGATCTGCGGGGTCCGGCTCGCGGCCCGGCCCTCCTGGACGGTCCGGCACCTCGCCGACCGGCTCGCCGACGAAGAACGCGCGCTCGACGAGCTCAGCCTCGGCAGCCTCGACGTACGGGCCGCCTTCGCCGCCGGCATCGAGACGCTCGACGCCCCCGCCGCCCGCGCCTTCCGACTGCTCGCACTCGCCCCGAGCCCGACCGTCGGGCTCGCCGTCGCGTCCCGGATGCTGGGCGAGCCCCCGGCCTGCGCCGAACGGACCCTCGAACGCCTCGCCGACGCAGGTCTGCTGACGGCGCGTGAGCCCGGCCGCTACCGCTACGAGCCGCTGCTGCGGGCCTGGGCCCGGGAACTCGCCCAGTACCGCCCGGCCCTCCCCACCGCACCGGCCGCCCTCCACCGCCCCGCCACCCGCCGGGCCGCCCTGGTCGGCTGACGCCACCGCCCACGCCGGGGGCGAACCACAAGGGGGCGCGGCCTTTCAGTGCGTTGCGGGGGCGAAGGTCCGGCGGAGTTCGCGCTTGAGGACCTTCATGCTGGGGCCGAGGGGCAGTTCGGCGACGATCTCGACCTGACGCGGGTACTTGTGGCGGCCGAGCCGCTCCGCCGCCCACGCGACGATCTCCTCCGGGGAGGGCGGTGCGGCCGGGTCCGCCGGGACGACCACCGCACAGACCTCCTCGCCGTGCAGTGGGTGCGGCAGCCCGATCACCGCGACCTGGGCGACGGCCGGGTGCCGCATCAGCACGTCCTCGACCTCGCTGGGGTACACGTTGAAGCCGCCGCGGATGACCACGTCCTTGGTGCGGTCGACGATGGTGAGGAAGCCGTCCTCGTCGAGGGTGCCGAGGTCGCCGGTGCGGAACCAGCCGTCGACCATCGCCTCGGCGGTGGCCTCGGGCAGGCCGTGGTAGCCGGCGAAGACGTTGTGGCCGCGGACGACGATCTCGCCGATCTCCCCGGTGGGCAGCAGCTCCAGGTGAGAGGTGCCGGGGCGGGCGATCTCGACCTCGACGCCCCAGATCCGGTGCCCGACGGTGCCGGCGCGGCGGCCGAAGTGCGGCTGGTTGACCGCGGCGGTGGGCGAGGTCTCGGAGAGCCCGTACCCCTCGAAGACGGGCGCGCCGAGGTGTTCCTCGACGCCTTCCAGGACGGCCAGCGGCAGTGCGGCGCCGCCGGAGACGCACATCCGCAGGGCGAGGTCCTCCGGCCGGCGGCGGGCGGCCGTGTCGACCAGGGCGACGAACATGGTCGGCACACCGTGGAAGACGGTGGCCCGGTGGCGGGCCATCAGGTCGAGGGCCCGTTCCGGCTGGAAGCGGCCCATCAGGACGAGGGTGGCGCCGACCCGGAAGGTGGTGTTCATCGCGACCGTCTGCCCGTAGGCGTGGAACAGCGGGAGGCAGCCGAGCACCACGTCGTCGGGGGTGACGTCGTTGGCGTCGAAGGCGTTGACGACGGCGTTCATCACCAGGTTGAGCTGGGTGAGCACGGCGCCCTTCGGCCGGCCGGTGGTGCCGCTGGTGTAGAGGAGCACCGCCGGGTCCTCGGGCCGACGGCCGACGTAGGTGCGCAGCGGCTCGGCCGCGGTGTCCTCCAGCCGGGGCAGCACGCCCTGCCAGCCCGGGTCGGCGTCCGCCGCGGGGCCGGCCGGCCCGGGGCGCGCCGGTTCGGGGGCGCCGACGCCGACGGCGGGGATGCCGGCCAGCCAGGCGGCCTCGGCGCCGGGCCCGGTGAGCGAGTGGTCGACGAGCAGCAGCCGCGCCCCGCTGTCCTGCAGGACGAAGGACGCCTCCGTGGGGGTGAGCAGCAGGTGGACGGGGACGGCGACGGCCCCGGCGGCGAGGATGCCGTAGTAGGCGCGGGGGAAGTCCACCGTGTTGGGGACCATCAGCGCGACCCGGTCGCCGGGGCGGACACCGAGTGCACCGAGCGCGGCGCCGCGGGCGAGTGCGTCGGCCCACAGCTCGGCGTACGTCAGGTGGAGCGGGCCGTCGATCACGGCGGTGCGGTCGGGGTGCCTGCGGGCGGCCTCGGCGAGGACACAGGCGAGGGAGAGCGACACGTGCGGGCTCTTTCGTCGGAGTCGGGAGCGGGGGCGGCCGGGCCGTCGGCCCGGCCGCCCGGCTGATCAGCCCTTGGGCAGCGGGTAGCCGCGGGTGGCCGCGACCTCGTGGGCGGGTTCGAGGATCGCCAGGCCGCCGGTGGCCTGCTTGGACGGCTTGAGGATGAAGGAGGCGTACGCCGACGGCTTGGCGGCGTCGGTGAAGTCCAGCGGCACGTCCAGGATGTTCAGGGCCTTCTGGCTGCGGTGGGCGGCCTCGATGCCCTCCCGGGTGAGGTCCTTGGCGGCGCAGGCGTCGGTGAGCGCCTCGGCCGCGACCTGGGCGGACACCCAGCCGCTGACCACGCCGCTGTCGACCGGCGCGCCCGGGTACTTGGCCTGGTAGTCCTGCACCAGCTGACGCATCCGCGGGGTGTCGGCGCTCGGCGCCGGGTAGCCGCTGACCAGGAAGAGCATCTTCTCCAGGGCGGGGGCGGCCGCGCTGTCGAGCAGCTGCGGGGCGAAGCCCGGAGCGCTGCTCACCACCGGCACGGTCAGCCCCTGGGCGGCGGCCAGGCCGACCAGGGAGGCGGTCTGCTTGGGTCCGGCGCTGACCAGGATCGCCTTGACCCCGGCCTGCTTGAGGGCGGTGACCTGGGCGCCGAGGTCGGTGTCGGTGGCCTTGATCTTCTGCTCGACGATGCTGTAGCCCTGCTGCTGCGCCGCGTACTTGGCGCCGGTGAGGGCGTTCTCGCCGTACTCGCCCTCGAAGTAGACGTGGCCGATCTTGTCGCCGGAGGCGAGGCCGGCCTTGCGGGTCAGGAAGTCGACCGCGCTGACCATGTCGATGTCGTAGGTGGGGCCGACGACCTGGACGTAGTCCTGGCCGAGCAGGGTGGACGACCAGCCGAGCGGCAGGGTGAGGATCTTCTTGTCGTTGATGTCCTGCCGGAGCGCTGCGACCACCGGGGAGCCGATGACCTGGGTGAGCATCGCCGAGCCCGGCTCGACCTCGGCGAAGGCGGCGACACCCTTCTGCACGTCGTAGCCGTGGTCCTTGACCTTGATCTCGATCTTCCGGCCGCAGATGCCGCCGATCTTGTTGGTCTGCTCGACCCACATCTGCTGGGCGTTCACGATGCTCTTGCCGAGGGAGGCGTAGACCCCGCTGAGGTCGGTGAGCGCGCCGAGGGTGATGGTGGTCTCGGTGACGCCGGGGCCCATCCTGACGTCGTCCTTGCCGACCCGCTCGGAGGAGGTGCCGCCCTTGGTGCTGCAGGCGGTCGCGGTCAGCACGAGGACGGCGAGGGCGGCGGCGGTTCTGAGTGCTCTGCTGCTGTTCACGGGGTCGGCTCCTTGCCGTGCGAGGGGTGGGTGGCGGTGCGGGAGACGGATGTGGGGATCGGTGCAGCGGGGACGGGCGCGGCGGCCGGTGCGGCGGTCGGGCGGACGCGGCGGACCAGGCCGGCCAGTCCGCCGGGGGCGAGGGCGAGGATCAGGACGATCGCGGCGCCGTACAGGTAGCGGGCGGCCTCGCCGGGGGTGGCGCCGAAGCCGTCCGTGCCGGCCGGGGCGATCAGCGGCAGCCGGTCCGCGTACACGGTGAGGACCTGGGGCAGCAGCGAGACCAGGACGGCCGCCGCGGCCGCGCCGCCGACCGAGCCGAGCCCGCCGATGACGATCATCGCGAGGTAGTCGATGGACAGCGCGAGCCCGAAGTGGTCGGGCACCACGCGCTTGAAGACCAGGGCGGTGAGCGCGCCGGCCGCACCGGCGTACAGGCAGGAGACGACGAACGCGGCGCAGCGGTACCGGGCGACCGGCACCCCCATCACGGCCGCGGCCGTCCCGCTGTCCCGGAGTGCCGCCAACGCCCGCCCCTGGCGGCCGCGGTGGAGGTTGTGGGCGGTGTACAGGCCGATCGCGACCAGCGCGAGGCCGAAGTACCAGAGCCGCTCGACGCCGCCGAACGGCACCCCGAGCACGGCCAGTCCGCGCGGCGAGGAGTCGCTGAAGGAGAACCCGAACAGCGTCATCGGCTCCACCGCCCGGCCGTTGAAACCGCCGGTCACCGAACGGGAGTTGACCATGACGTGCTGGCCGAGGAAGACCAGCGCGATGGTGGCCACGCCGAGGTACATGCCGCGCAGCCGCCCGGCGATCGGGCTGAACAGGCCGCCCGCGCCGCCGGCCAGCGCCACCGCGAGGACGAAGGCGAGCACCGGCGGCAGTCCGAGGCCGCCGAGCCGGCCCGAGCCGCTGCCGCCCGACCCGCCGGAGAGCCACACGTAGCCGTAGGCGCCGACGGCGAGGAAGAAGGAGTGGCCGAGCGAGAGCTGTCCGGCGGTGCCGGTGAGCAGGTTGAGCCCGATCGCGCCGAGCACGGCGGCCATCGCGAACAGGCCGCTCTGCAGCCAGAACCCGTCCGCGTAGAAGGGCAGGGCGAGCAGCACCAGGACGCCGGCGGCGGCCGCGGCGCGGCGCTTCGACAGGAGGTCAGACACGGGTCGACTCCTTCGATCCGAAGAGTCCGGCCGGCCGCACCAGCAGCACCAGGATCATCACCAGGTACGGGGCGATGCCGGGCAGGCCCTCGCCGAGTGCGCCGAGGGAGTCCTGGTAGCCGGCGGCGAGTGCGCCGGCCAGGCCGATGGCGAGGCTGCCGGCGAGTGCGCCGACGGCCGAGTCCATGCCGCCGAGGATCGCCGCGGGGAAGGCGGCGAGGGCCAGTTGGCCGGTGGAGCGGTCCAGGCCGGGGGAGGGGAAGGCGGCGAGGAAGACCGCGGCGACGGCGGCCAGTGCGCCGGCCGTGCACCAGGCGATCAGCCGCACCCGGCCGAGCCGGACGCCCATCAGGGCGGCGGCCTCCTCGTCGGAGGAGGCGGCGCGCATCGCCAGCCCCCAGCGGGACCACCGGAAGGCAGCGAAGAACAGGCCGATCAGGGTGACGGAGACGGCGATCCCGGCGAGCCGGGCCTCGGCGACGTGCACCCCGCCGAGCCGGACGACCTCCGAGCCCCACGGGTCGCCGGTGCCCAGGTAGTCGGCGCCGATGCCGCGGGCCAGCGCGGTGACCAGCACCAGGTCGACGCCGATGGTGAGGATGGTCGCGACGTGCGCCCCCTCGCCGCGCACTCCGCGGGCGGAGAGCAGGTGGAGCAGCCCGGAGGCGGTCCCGGCGACGGCCGCGCCGACCAGTACGGCGAGCGGGAAGCCGAGCGCGGAGTGCGTCGCGGTGACCGTCCAGCCGCCGAGCAGCAGGACGGAGCCGTGCGCGAAGTTCATCACCCCGGAGGCCTTGAAGACGACGACGAAGCCCAGCGCGACGAGGGCGTAGACCGACCCGAGGGCGATGCCGTCGAGCAGGGTCTCGGCAAGTCTGGTCATACGGGTTCCTCCTGTCCGAGGTAGGCGCGGACGACGGCCGGGTCCTGCTGGACGGCCTCGGGGGTGCCGTCCGCGATCCGGCGGCCGAAGTCGAGGACGGTGACGGCGTCGGCGAGCCGCATGACCATCCCCATGTCGTGCTCGACCAGCAGGATCGAGATGCCGAGGGCCTCGCGGATCGCGGCGACGGTGTCGGCCATCGCGAGCCGCTCGGTGGGGTTCATGCCGGCGACGGGTTCGTCGAGCAGCAGCAGCCCGGGCTCGGTGCACAGTGCCCGGGCGATCTCGACCCGCTTGCGGACGCCGTACGGCAGCGGGCCGACCGGCCGGTCGAAGTACGGGCCGAGGCCGAGGAAGTCGGCGATCTCCGCGGCCCTGGCCCGGTGCCGCCGCTGCTCCCGGACGGCCGAGGGCAGCCCGAGCGCGGTGGCGGCGAACCCGGCCCGGGTGAGCCGGTGCCGGCCGAGCATCAGGTTCTCGGCGACGGTGCCCGCGGTGAGCACGATGTTCTGGAAGGTACGGGCGATGCCCAGCCCGGTGATCGCGTGCGGGGCCAGCGCGGTGAGCTCCCGGCCGCCGTACTCGACGCTGCCGGAGGCCGCCCGGTACACCCCGGAGAGCACGTTGAAGCAGGTCGACTTGCCGGCGCCGTTCGGGCCGATCAGCGCGTGCACGGTGCCCGGTTCGACGGTGAACGACACGTCGTCCAGCGCGGTCAGGCCGGCGAACCGGACGGTGACGTTCCGGACGGCGAGCCGGGCCGCCGGGGCCGTCATGCCGTCCACCTGCGCAGGGCCAAGACCGGCGGCGCGGTGTGCGGCTGCCCGGTCTCCTCCTCGGCGGCGCCGAGGTACAGCCGGCGCACCTCGTCGCTGGCGGCCAGCTCCTCCGGGGTGCCCTCCAGCCGTACCCGGCCGTTCTCCAGGACGAACGCCCGGTGCGCCACGGACAGCGCCATGGCGGCGTTCTGCTCGACCAGCAGCACCGAGGTGCCCTGCTCGTTGATCTCCCGGACGATCGCGCCGATCCTCGCCACCATGCGCGGGGCGAGGCCCAGCGAGGGCTCGTCCAGCAGCAGGACGCGCGGGTCGGCCATCAGCGCCCGGCCGATGGCGAGCATCTGCTGCTCGCCGCCGGACATCAGGCCGGCCCGCTGGCGGCGGCGCTCGGCCAGCACCGGCAGCAGGGCGAAGACCCGGTCGCGCGCCTCCCGGCGGCTCGCGGCCCCCTGGCGGCCCCGGCCGAGTTCGCCGGCGCGGAGGTTCTCCTCGACCGTCAGGTCGGCGAACACCCTCCTGCCTTCGGGTACTTGGACGACGCCGGCGCGGACGGCCCGGGCCGGGTCGTCGGTCAGGCCCTGGTCGCCGACGGCGATCGAACCGGCCGTGACCGCGCCCCTGTGCAGGGCGAGCGTGCCGGACACGGCGCGCAGCAGGGTGCTCTTGCCGGCCCCGTTGGCGCCGAGGACGGCGACGATCCGTCCGGCCGGGAGGTCCAGCGAGACCCCGCGGAGCGCCTCGACGGCGCGTCCGTAGGCGACGTGCAAGTGCTCGATCGTGAGCGAACCGAACCGCTCGGGTGGACTCATGGTGCTCCTTGCGTCCGAGCGCGGACCGGCGTACGGCGGGCCGCGGCCGCTCGGGAGGGTGGGAAGCACGGGGGACGCTGGTGTCCGCCCGGTGCTGGGTGAGCGGCAGGACACCACGGCGGCCGACGGGTGGTCCATGGCGCAGCGGGCACGCGTTGCGGCTGCACAAGGGGCGGCGGGTCGCGTTGTGACGTCGACCAGTGCTGCTTGCGGCGCTGGCGCACGCTCCGGGGACCGGGAAGAGTGCAATGGCGGGTCGTCACTCAGGGGCGCGGGGAACTGCGCAATCCGGATGCGGGTCGTCGTGCAGATCAGGGCTTGACCCGTGCAGTTGTGACGGCCACATCCGGATTGCGCAGTTCCCCGCGCCCCTTGGGATAACCCCGTGCCCCTGGGGGTGAGCCCGCCGCTAGGCGGCGAGCAGGCGGTGGGCGTCGAGAGCGAGGGAGAGTTCGACCACGTTGCGCGGGTCGTTGAGGCTGCGGCCGCTCAACTGCTCGTAGCGGCGCAGCCGGTTGAGCACGGTGTTGCGGTGGCAGAAGAGCCTGCTGCCGGCCCGCTGGGCGGAGCCGGCGCTGTCCAGCCAGACCGAGAGCGTGGTGAGCATCGACTCGCGGTCCTGGTAGTCGAGTTCGAGGACGGGGCCGAGTGCGCGCTCGACCAGGGCGGCGCCGAAGTCCGGCAGCGAGACGACCAGGGCGGCGGGCAGCCGATCGTTCAGCAGTGCCACGTCGCCGTCGGCGGTGCAGGTGCGCAGGGCGATGTCGGCGGCACGGCGGGCGGTGCCGAGCTCGGCGAGCTCCTCCACGACCGGGCCGATCCCGACCCGGGTGCCGCGGCGGCGGCCCAGGCAGTCGGCGACGTCGGCGGGGTCGGCGTCGCCGAGCAGGACGAGGGCGTGCTCGCCCTCGGAGCCGCGGTGCCGGACGATCCGGACGCCGGGCGGCGGGTCGGCGGGCGTCGCGGCGGCCTCGGCCGGGTGCCGGGGAGGCCCGGCCGGGCCGGCCAGCGCGGCCACCACGTAGCGGCCGCGTTCGGGCAGGTCGAGGGCGGCGGCGGCGGTGGGCAGGTCGCTGATCCGGGTGGTGCCGTCGAGCAGCGACTGCACCAGGGCACGGGCGCGTTCCCGGTGCTCGCGGGCGGTCTGGCTCTCGACCAGGCGGTAGGCCTGGGTGATCAGGTCGGAGTGCTCGTCGACGAAGCTCCAGATGCCGGCGGCGCTGTGCAGCAGCAGGTGGGCGCGGTCGGGTTCGCGGCGGGTGGCGGTGTCCACGAGTCGGCGCCAGACCAGGGCGCCGCCGAGCCGGAAGGCGTGCAGCAGGGCGTCCAGCGGGAGTTCGCGCTGGGCGCGGCGGGCGCCGATCTGCCAGGAGGAGAGCCGGGCGGCCTCCCAGGTGCCGGCCGGGTCGACCAGGGTGTGCACCGAGCTCTCCAGTGAGGAGCGCACCTCCAGGCGGAGCTCCTCGGGGCCCATGGTGGCGGGGTACGCGGGCTCCCGTTCCCGGATCATGGCGACCAGTTCGCGGGCCAGGCCGTCGACGTCGCGCAGCAGGTACTGCGCGGTGCGGCGCAGCAGCTGTTCGGCCTCGGTGTCGGCCCGGGACCGTACCGGTCGCCGGGCGGGCGGTTCGTCGGGCAGGCCGCGCAGCCGGTACGTGGGGACCGGGCCAGTCGGTGCGGCGGCGGGCGGAGCCAGGGCGGGTGGTCTCACGAGCGCTCCCTCGTCGGCTTAACTAGCGCTGCTAGTCAATGGCATCCGGTCGGCCCGCACAAGAAATCCTCGCCGTGCCCGGCCACCGCTGCCCGAATCGTGACCCCCTGCTGTCCGGGACGTGACCGGTGGCGGCCCGCCGCGCCCGCCGGGCGGCATCCCCGGCCGGGGTACCCCGACCGGCCTACGGGCCGCATGCCGGGCGTGAAGTGCGATGGTATGACTCGTTCTGTCCCCTGTCCGGCTCGGACGGCCTGGGACGGGCGGTGCGGGGGCGCCGCCGTGGACCGACAGCCCGCCGGCCGACCGGCGCAGGGCTGGGACGGGAGTGCCATGGACGACTACCCGCTGCTCAACCTCTTCTGGACGATGCTCGAGCTCTTCGTCTTCATCCTCTGGTTCTTCCTGCTCTTCAAGATCATCACTGACATCTTCCGCAGTGACGACATGGGAGGCTGGGGCAAGGCAGGCTGGACGATCTTCGTGATCCTGCTGCCGCTCATCGGCGTGCTGGTCTACCTGATCGCCCGTGGCAGTTCGATGGCCCAGCGCGACGTGGACCAGATGCGGAAGACCGACGAGGCGTTCCAGGCGTACGTCCGCCAGGCCGCCGCCGAGGGCGGCGGAGGTACGGGCGGGAGCCATGCGGACCAGCTCGCCAAGCTCGCCGAACTGAAGAACACCGGAGCCATCTCCGACGACGAATTCCAGAAGGCCAAGGCCAAACTCCTGGCCTGACCGGAGCCCCCGCTCCGACGGCGGCGCACCGGCCACCCCTTCGAAGGGCCGGCCGGTGCGCCGCTACAGCGCGATCACGGCCTCCACCAGCGTCCCGCCGGCCGTCCGCAGCACCGTGGTGTCCACCGCGAACGCGTCGACCAGATCCAGCCCGCGCCCGAACGCCGCGTCCACGTCGGCCGGCTCGCACCGCGGGGTGGGCCGCTCGCGCCAGCGCCCGGTGTCCCGCACCCGCACCGTCAGCGCCGTGTCGCAGACCTCGAAGAGCACCGACACGTCCGGGCTGCCGCTGTGCAGCACCACATTGGTGGCCAGCTCGGTCACGATCACCGACAGTGCCTCGGCCACGTCCGGGGAGAGCCGGCGGCTGCGCACCAGGGCCCGCGCCGTCCGCCGCAGCTGCGGCACCGACTCCGGCACGGCGGGCAGCGTCACCGCCGCCGTCAGTCGGCGTCCGGACCGGGGCGGCGCATCCGTGCACACGGGCGGCACGGCAACGGGTCTGGGAGAGGTCGAGTTCCTCACGCGGGGCTCCTGCCTGCACGGCGGCGGCATCGGCGGCGGCCCCCGCCGACCCACGGGCCTCGAGGACTTGACCCGGACCACGCTGCCCGCCCACCACGATGACGGCAATCAGTGGAGACTGAAGTACGGATACGCAAAGAAAGCCGGACCGGGCAGTGAACAGCAGTGGGGTGGACGGTGTGGACGAACTGAACGAGACGGGCCTGCGGCGCGCACTGGAACGGGCCTGGTCGACGGGGCCGGGCGGCGGGCCCGTCCTGCTGCTCGTCGAGGGGGAGGCCGGCACCGGGAAGAGCCGGCTCCTCGCCCGGCTCACCGACCGCCTCCCGGAGCCCGCCCGCACCGACCCGTCCGCCGCCGGCCAGGACGGCCCCGTCCTGCTCGTCGTCGAGGACGTCCACCGCGCCGCCCCCGACGACCTCGCGGCCCTGCGCACCCTGCTCGCCGCACCGCCGCCCCGCCTCGCCTGCATACTCAGCCTCCGGCCCGAGGAACTCCCCGAGCCGGGCCTCCCGCTCGGCGCCGCCACCGAGTACCCGGCCGGGCTCACCGTCCTGCGGCACGTGCTCGGACCGCTGGGCGTCGAGGACGTCCGGCGGGCGGCCGCCGCCGCACTCGGGCCCGACCGCTGCCCGCCCGGGGCCGCCGAACGACTGCACCGTGCCACCGGCGGCATCGCCCAGGTCGTCGCCGACCTGCTCGCCCCGCTCGCCGACCGCCGCGCCCCGCTCCCCGCCGACCTCGCACCCCCGCCCCGGCTCGCCGCCCTGGCGCTGCGCCGCACCACGGCCCTGCCGCCGCAGCACCGCCCGGTCGTCCACGCCGCCGCCGTCCTCGACGAACCCGCCACCGCCGCCGACCTCGCCGAGGTCGCCGGCCTCGCCCCCGAGGCCGGCCGCACCGCCCTGCAGGCCGCCCTGGCGGCCGCCGCCCTGCACGACCACGGCGACGGCCGGTACGGCTTCAGGGTGCCGCTCGCCGCCGCCGCCGTCCTCGACGCACTCACCGGGCCGCTCCGCGAGGACCTGCACACCCGGGCCGCCGCGCTGCTCGTCCGCCGGCAGCCCGTGCCCTGGGAGCGGGTGGCCGGACACCGCCGCGCCGGCGGCCAGGTGCGCGGCTGGCTGCACGCCGTCGAACGCGCCGCCCAGCACCACGCCGACACCGGCGACCTCGAGCGCGCCGTCGCCCTGCTGGAGTCCGCACTCGCCACCGGGCCGGTGCCCGAGCACGCCCGCTCCCGCCTGGTCGCCCTGCTCGCCCGCTCCGCCGTCATGGGCCTGCGCTCCGACCGGACACTCGAGGTGCTCCAGCACATCGTCGCCGACGACGGCATCGCACCCTCCCTGCGCGGCGAGATCCGGCTCGACCTCGGGCTGCTGCTCTGCAACCAGATGGGACGCTGCATCGACGGACAGGTCGAGCTCGAGCGGTCCGTCGGCGAACTCCAGGAGCAGCCCGTCCTCCTCGCCCGCGCGATGTCCGCCCTCTCCATGCCGTACTGGCCGGGCGCCCCGCTCGCCGAGAACGTCGCCTGGATCGAACGCGCCCTCGACGTCTCCGAGCAGATCGGCGACCCGGTCGTCCGGGCCGCGGTCGCCGCCAACCGGGTCAGCGTGCTGCTCAACATCGGCGACCCCGGCGCCTGGCCGCTCGTCGACGCGCTGCCCCGGGACGGCGAACCCGTCGCCGTCCGGCAGCAGGCCGCCCGCGGCCTGTGCAACGCCGCCGACGCGGCCGTCTGGATCGGCCACTACGACCGCTCCCGCGCCCTGCTCGGCGAGGGCGTCGCGCTGGCCGCCCGCAGCGGCGCCTCCTACGCCGAGCAGACCGGCCGGGGCTGCACCCTCGTCCTCGACTGGGCCACCGGCCGCTGGGCCGGACTCGCCGGCCGGGCCGGCGCCCTGGTCTCCGAGGCCGGCGACATGCCCTTCATCGCCTCCGACGCCCGACTCGTCCTCGGCCTGCTCGCCCTCGCCCGCGGCGCCTGGGCCGAGACCGAGGAGTACCTCTCCGGCCCGGACGCCCCCGACCGCGACCACGGGCCCGTCCCGCTCTCCGCCGCCGCCTCCGGCGCACTGATCCGCCTCGCCCTCGCCCGCGAGGACGTGCCCGCCGCGGCCGCCGAGGCCGCCCTCGCCTGGGACCGGCTGCGCGCCAAGGGCGTCTGGGCCTGGGCCGCCGAACTCGCCCCCTGGGCCGTCGAGGCCACCGCCCGGGCCGGAGCCGTCCCCGCCGCCCGTGAGATGGTCGCCGAGTTCGCCGCCGGACTGGACGGACGCGACGCCCCCTCCGCCGACGCCGCCCTGCTCTGGACCGAGGCCGCCCTCGCCGAGACCACCGGCGACCTGCGCACCGCCCGCACCGCGTACGAACGCAGCTCCGCCGCCTACGAGGCACTGCCCCGCCCGTACCACGCGGCCCTCACCGCGGCCGCCGCCGCCCGCTGCACCCTCGCCGGCGGTGGCCAGGGCACCGAGTCCGCGGTCGCGGCGCTCACCGGCTGCGCGGCACGCTTCGAGTCGCTCGGCGCCACCTGGGACGCCGCCCGGACGCGGGCCGACCTGCGCGGCCACCGGCCGCCCGAGGAACGGCGCGGCCCCGGCCGTCCCGGCTACGGCGACCTGCTGTCGCCCCGCGAGGACGAGGTCGCGCAGCTCGCCGCCGCAGGGATGACCAACCGGGAGATCGCTGCCGCCCTCCACCTGTCCCCGCGCACCGTCGAACAGCACGTGGCCAGGGCCATGCAGAAGACCGGCGCGCGCTCCCGCCAGCAGCTCACCGCAGTGCCCAGGACGGCCCCCGCGGATTGATTGCGTATCCGTGGAATCCCGGCCCCGGATTCCGGCCGGGGCCGCACCTGCGGCAGGCTCGCTCCGGGCGGCGCCGCACGTGATCCGGACGGCGCCGCACGGGGGAACGGCGTGACCACGGCCGCCCCGACGTAGGCACGGGAGGTACCGCGGCGGACCACCGCGGCACCTCCCGTTTCGCGTGCCCCGGGTCGCCCCGGGGCACGTCTTCACGTCCCTAGTGGCCTCGGGCGATCCATTCGTCGAGGTGCGGGGCCTCGGTGCCGATGGTGGTGGGGTCGCCGTGGCCGGTGCGGACCACGGTCTCCGGGGGGAGGGCGAGGAGGAGCTCGCGGATCGAGCGGATGATGGTCGGGAAGTCGGAGAAGGAGCGGCCGGTGGCGCCGGGGCCGCCCGCGAAGAGGGTGTCGCCGCTGAACACCGTGCCGAGCCCGGGTGCGTGGAGGCACACGGCGCCGGGGCTGTGGCCGGGGGTGTGCAGCACGGTCAGCTCGGTGCCGGCGACGGTGAGGGTCTGTCCGTCGGCCAGGTCGGCGTCCGGCTTGACGCCCGGGTGGGTCTGCTGCCAGAGCACCGCGTCCTCGGGGTGGAGCAGGACGGGTGCGCCGGTGCGGGCGGCGAGTTCGGGGGCGGCGTTGATGTGGTCGTTGTGCCCGTGGGTGCAGACGATCGCGAGCAGGCGGCGGTCGCCGACCGCGGCGGCGATGGCCGGCGCGTCGTGGGCCGGGTCGACGACCAGGACCTCCTCGTCGTCGCCGATCAGCCAGACGTTGTTGTCGACCTGCCAGGTGCCGCCGTCCAGGGTGAACTCGCCGGAGGTGACCAGGTGTTCGATGCGGGCGGCCATCAGAACAGCACCACCGATCGCAGCACCTCGCCCTTGTGCATCCGCTCGAAGGCCTGCTCGACGCCGTCCAGCGGGATGGTCTCGCTGACGAAGGCGTCGAGGTCGAGGCGGCCCTGCAGGTAGAGGTCGATCAGCATCGGGAAGTCCCGGTCGGGCAGGCAGTCGCCGTACCAGGAGGACTTGAGGGCGCCGCCGCGGCCGAAGACGTCCAGCAGCGGGAGCTCCAGCTTCATCTCGGGGGTGGGCACGCCGACCAGGACGACGGTGCCGGCCAGGTCGCGGGCGTAGAACGCCTGCCGGTACGTCTCGGGGCGGCCGACCGCGTCGATGACCACGTCCGCGCCGTGGCCGCCGGTGAGTTCGCGGATCGCCTCGACCGGGTCGGTGCCGGAGGAGTCGACGGTGTGGGTGGCGCCGAGATCCTTGGCCTTGGCCAGCTTGCGCGCGTCCAGGTCGACGGCGATGATCCGGGCCGCGCCGGCCAGCCGGGCGCCGAGCACGGCCGCATTGCCGACCCCGCCGCAGCCGATCACCGCGACCGAGTCCCCGCGGCCGACCGCGCCGGTGTTGACGGCGGCGCCGAGGCCGGCCATCACGCCGCAGCCGAGCAGGCCCGCCGCGGCGGGGGAGGCGGCCGGGTCGACCTTGGTGCACTGCCCGGCCGCGACCAGGGTCTTCTCGGCGAAGGCGCCGATGCCGAGCGCGGGGGAGAGCTCGGTGCCGTCGGTGAGGGTCATCTTCTGCTTCGCGTTGTGGGTGGCGAAGCAGTACCAGGGCCGGCCGCGCCGACAGGCCCGGCAGTTGCCGCACACCGCACGCCAGTTGAGGATCACGAAGTCGCCCGGCGCGACCTCGGTGACGCCCTCGCCGACGGACTCCACCACACCCGCGGCCTCGTGGCCGAGCAGGAAGGGGAACTCGTCGTTGATGCCGCCCTCCCGGTAGTGCAGGTCGGTGTGGCACACCCCGCACGCCTGGACCTTCACCACCGCCTCGCCGGGCCCCGGGTCGGGCACCACGACGGTGACCACCTCCACCGGCGCACCCTTGGACCGTGCGATCACACCCCGTACCTGCTGGGCCATCAGAGCAGCACTCCCTCGTGCCTCGTCGTGGGCCCGGCCGCCCCGCCGCTCGCACGGCGGGGCGGCCGGGTGTTCTGTGGAGCAATCTATCCGATCTGTCCACATTTCCACGGGAATTGCTGCCGATCCGGAAAGGATCAGAAGGCGGACACCCAGTACGGGGAGACGTTCATCCAGCCGTTGCCGCGGGCGCCGTCCAGCCGGCCCGAGGAGGTCCTGGCGAGGGTGTACCAGGAGTCCACGTAGTCCGGGTCGTCCGTCCACCACTCGGTGGGGATGGCGTCCAGGACGGCGTTCACCAGCGGGATGTACGCGCCCTGGTCGGTGATGGTGAGCAGGACGGCCGCGATGGCCTTCGCCAGCGCCTGGTAGTTGGTGCTGCCGTCCTCCTCCATCAGCACCACGTCGGCGAGGTTGTACTTGTAGTTCGACCAGTTCACCAGGATCTGGTTGGGGCGGTAGACCGTCCCGTCGTAGTCCAGGTACGGCATGTCGACCGGGTCGACCCGCACCTTGCCGTCCAGGCCGAAGCCGGTGACCAGGGCGTACATCTCGGCGCCGCCCTTGAACCACGGCTCCTCGTCGTCGGACACCTCGATCGCGTCGATCTTCGTGCCCCACCAGCCGTTCGCGGCGGCCGACACCGCGGGGCCCGCGGCCGCGGGCGTGCCGCCGAGGGTGCGGCGGAGGATCTCGGCGCCGCCGGCCAGCGCCCGGCTGACGTCGATGTCGACCAGGTAGACCGGCTGCCGGGGCACCTGCGTGGCGTCCAGGGTGTGCGCCCGGCCGCGGCTGTCGTAGGCGGTGAGGGTGGTGGCCCGGTCGCTCGCCGGTGCGGCCGCGACCCACGGGACGGCGCCGGCGTCCAGCGCCGGGCGCATCGAGGCGTCGCCGAGCCGCAGGCGCAGCAGCGGGCCGGTGGCGGCGTCCAGGCCCTTGGCGGCCAGGATGCGGGAGTTGCCCTCGGCGACCGGGGCGGCGAGCTTGCGGCCCGCGTCGGCGGACGCGTGCGCGGTGAGCGCCGACAGGTCGACCTCGGCGCCGCCGCGGGCGGCGGCCCGCAGGCCGTCCCGCCAGGCGGAGTCGCCGAGCGAGGCGGCGACCGCCCGGGCGGTCTCCTCCTCGACGGCCTGGACGGCGGAGTGGGCGCGGGGCTGCTGCGGCGGGGCCCCGGTGCGGGCGCTCGCGGTCTGTGCGGCGGCCCCCAGAACCAGGGCGAGGACGGCGCCGACCGCGCCGACTCTCAGGGTGCTGATGGTGCTCAACGGTCCTCCATGGCTGGGTGTACGGAGTGCGCCCGCCACCCGTCGGCCACGGCAAGTTGACGCTCGTCGGCTTCCGCGTGGGGGCGGTGTTGAGTGAGCCAGGACAGCGAAGCAACCCCGTCGTGCCCGCGTCAAGGCTGCGCGGAGCACTGCTCTGACGAACAGTCAGTGTCGTTGTGGGGGCGCCGGGCGCCGCACGAAGGGGCAGCCGGGAGAGTGTCAGGTCCATCATGCCCGCTCGGAGGGGTCCGGCGGTAGGACCGAGAGCACGCCGGACCGATCTTGTCCGGGGCGGTGCGCACCCCGCACACTCGACGGACCCACCCCTTCCCACGCGCCCGGGCTCCCCTGCGGAGACACCGGCGCGTCCGCCGTGCTGCCCTGACGGCGGGTCGGGCCGAACGGGGTGACGGAACGAGGGGGAACGAATGGACAACGACGCGATCGTGCGCGCCCGGGTGGCACTGCTCGACGTCTACCGGATGAGCCTGGCCCAGCAGGTCGCCGCGCACCGGATCCTGGCCGAGGTCAGCCCGGCCGTCCACCTGCCGAAGCTCTCCCGCGCGTTGGCCCGGTTCAGCTACGAGGCCGAGGCCCGGAATCTGCCCGAGGCCCGACTCCTCCTGCTCGACGAGGCCGTCGCGGCGGCCGAGGCCATGGCCGCCGACGACCCGCGCGGCCCGGAGACCCTGCTTGACGCGCTGGACACCCGCCAGCGGCTGCTGTTCGAGATGGGCCGCCGCGGCGACGGCCTTGTCGACCGGTCCCGGATGGCCGCGATCGAGCGGGCCGAGCCGGGCACGCGCCGCGGTTTCGTCCGCGGCCTGGAGGCCTGGGCGGCCGGCCTCGCCGAGGAGCGACGGCACACGGAGGCCGCCGATGTGTACGCGGAGGCGGTACGGGCGGACCGCGCGGACTCCACCGACTGGTCGAGGATCGCCTGGCACGCCCAGCTCATCGCCGCGGGCCGCCACGACGAGGCGGTCGCCGTGGCTGCCGAACTCGTCGACCGGGCACGGAAGCCGTCCACGCCGGGCCAGGAGAGGCGGCCCCATGTGTTCCACGCGCTGCTCCACCTCGCCCGGACGCTGGACCGGGCCGGCCGTGACACGGAGGCCGACCGGGTACGGGCGGAGGCCGACACCCTCCTGGGCGGACTCGCCGCCGATCAGCCGAGTGAGAGCGCCTCCGCCACGGACGTCGGACTGCTGCTCTCCGTGGACACCGCCGCAGACGAATGCGCCGCCGAGGCCGGCCCCGTGCCGGCGTTCGGCAACCTTCTGTACAGGTGGTCGGCCGATGTCCGGCAGCGCTTCGAGGAGCGCACCGCCGAGCTCGGACGGGAGGTGGACGCCCTGCCGCCCGTGACCGCTGCCGACCCGACGGCGGAACTCGTCGCACTGCACCGCCGCCGCGTAGTACGGCAGGCGGTCCTGGAGGCGGAGCGCCGGTACCGCTTCGTGGAGCACCTGCAGCCCCTTTTCGACCGGGGCGTCGCCCTCGCCCGGGCCCTGCACGCCCACCACCCCGGGCAGGGCGCCGGACCGCTCGCCACCGCTCTCACCGACCGTGCACTGCTGTGGACCGTGGCCGGGCACTACGCCGCCGCGCTCGCCGACTTCCGGCAGGCGCAGGCAGTCTCCGGCTGACGGTCGGGCCGTTCGTCCGGCGTCGGCGGACCGGGCCTCCGGGGCCCGGCCCGGCGGGCGCTCAGTAGAGCGTCGGCACGCCGCCGCCCTCCGTCCAGGTGACGTCCACGCCCGGCAGGCCGCGGGTCCACCGGTCGGCGAGGGCGGCGAGGGTGTCGGCGTCGACCGGGGCGCGGCCGAGGCCGACGGCGAAGCGGGCAGTGGCGGGGCCGGTGGCGAAGGGGCGCGGCCAGGCGTGCGCCTCGGCGGCACCGGCCTCGTCGAGGGCGGCGAGCAGGGAGCGCATCCGGCCGCGGACGAGGCCGAGCACCTCATCGAACTCCGCGGCGCGGGCGGGCTGCACGCCCACCACGGCCCAGGCCGCGTGCCGCCGGTGCAGCGCCGGCGGGGCCGACAGCTCGGGCCGGGCGTCCCGGCCGTCGGCGGCCGCGGCCTCCAGGACCTCCCAGGCCCGGTAGAGCTCCTGGCCGAGCAACTCCCGTCCGCCGGCGGTGACCTGGGCGGTGCAGGAGCGGACGGGGGCCGTCGGGGTGGCGACCGTCACCGGCCCGGCCGGCAGGGCCGGACCGGCGGGCAGGGCCGGACCGGCGGGCGGGCCGACCGGCTCGCGCCAGTCCCAGGCGGCCCAGGTGCCGAAGAAGTGCCGCAGCAGCTCCTCGCCGTCGAGGCCGGGCGCCTCGGTGACCGTCCGGGCGGCCAGCACCGCCCAGGCCAGGCCCGGCAGGCCGCCGAACGGCGCCGAGTCCAGGCCGCGGGCCTTCGCCCAGGCCTTCACCTCCCGGGCGAGCCCGGCGAACGCCGCCCGCCGCGGGCCGACCGCGGCGAGCAGCGCGTCCGCGTCGGAGACGGCGCTCAGCGCGAGTGCCGCGGCCTCGCCGAGCTCGGCGCGCCGCTCCACCGCCTCCGCAGGGTCCAGCGACCCCGTGGGGACGACCACCAGGTCGACGTCCAGGCCGTCGACGGAGAACCGCAGGCCGGGCACCCGCGCCCCGACCACCTGCCGCAGCCGGACGGCCTCCGGCAGCGCGGCCGCCACCCGGGCCTGCACCTCGGCCGGGTCGGGGTCCCCCGGCAGGGCGGCCACCAGGTCGAGGTCGGCGCCGGGCAGCGCGCAGCCCGTCCGCCGCGATCCGGCGAGGTGCACCACGCCCTCGGTGAGCGCCCCGGCGATGCGCCGCGCCGTCCGGTCGGCGAGCGTGTCCGGTGCGGGGGCGTCCGCCGTCGGCGCGGCCTCCGGCAGCCAGCTGATCTCGCCGGTGCCCAGCGCCACGGTGGCACGCGGCCGCATCTGCTCCTCGCCGCGCCGGGACAGCAGCACCAACCGCCCGATCTCGGCCGTGGCCTCGGGCAGCCGTGCGGTGCACTCGGTGACCAGCCCCCGCGGGTCGTCCGTCCGGCCGAGGCTCAGGTGCGGGGTGAAGCCCTCGGAACGGCCCCGGCAGAGCGGGAAGCGCTCCAGCAGTGCCCGGTGGAGTCCGGCCCACCGGCCGGGGTCGCCGGCCGCCGGGTCCAGCCACACGGTGGAGCCGTGCCGGTGCCGGAAGCTGCGCACCCCCGCCAGCCGGGCGGTGAACGGCGCCACCTCGGCGGCCGCCTCCGCGAGCAGCGGCGCGGCCTGCTCGAACTCGGCCTCGGGGACGAAGCCGTACAGCACGTTGACGTGCGGCGGCCAGCGGTGGATCTGCGGGTCGTGCTCGGCGCGGACGGCCTGGATCGGCGGCCACAGCACGTCCGGCGGCAGCCAGGCGAGGGCCGTGCGCACCGTGGGGCGGACGTCGAAGACGCCGTCGGGTGCGGCCCCGCCGGGGCCCAGTTCGACCTCCACACCGTAATGGTCCGACGGACGGAGCCCGTCCGCGGTCGGGCGGTCGCCGAGCAGTACGGCGGAGGCCGCCCGCGGCCCGCCCGGGCGCAGCAGCACCCGGTCCAGCCGGGAGGCCCGGCCGGAGAGCGAGGAGACGGCGGCCAGCGGGTTGGCGCCGGGGTCGAAGGTGGGGGTGTCGTCGTCCGGCCCGTGCACCTGGGACCAGGCGTCGTGCAGCCCGAGGACCGCGGCCGGGCCGTCCGGGCCGCCCCGGCCGTCGTTGAAGTCGCCGACCAGCACCAGATCGCCCTCGACCCCGGCCAGCCCCTCGGCGATCCGGGCCAGTTCGGCCTGCCGGCGGGCGGGGCCGTCCTCGGTGTGGTCACTGGTCAGATGAGTGGCGGCCACCGTGAGCGGGCCCGAGCCGGTGTCGACCACCAGCGCCGCGAGCGCCTTGTGCGGGCCGAGCAGGTGCCGCCCGGCCTCCAGCACGGGCAGCCGGCTGAGCAGCAGCAGCCCGCAGTCGGGGACGTCCCGCCCGCGCGGGTCGGTGCCGAACGTCCACCCCGCCCGCACCCACGGCTCGCGCAGCAGCATCTCGACGAGTGCCGGCTCGACCTCCTGGAGGGCGACGACGTCCGCGTCCGCCCGCTCCAGCGCGGCCAGCAGCAGCGGGCGGCGGCGCGCGGTGTCGATCCGCTCGCCGTCGTAGCGGTCCCACAGGGTGTTCCAGGTGATCACCTTCACACGGCCGTGCCGTGCGGCGGGCGAGGGCGCGGACGCCTCCCCGATCGGCCTCCAGGCGGAGCCGTCCCAGCCGTGCGGGGTGCGGGCGGTGAAGAACGGGGCCCGCAGCCGCCGCCCGTCCCCGGCCCGGCCGGCGGCGGTGCTGTCCAGCCGGTCCACCCCGGCTGCGCGGTCCCACACCGTCTCGCCGTCCGCCTCCACGGACAGCACCCGGTGCCAGGGGACGTCCCCGCCCGGCGCGAAGCCGTCCAGCGGGACGCGCTTCGGGTCGGCGCCGCGCTGCTGGACGACCAGCACGAACCGCGACGGGTCGAACCGGGCGTCCCAGCGGACCCGGTGGTAGATCTCCTCGCTGGTGCGCATCAGGCGTCCTCCCCGCCGATCGTCCCTGCCGTGTCCTCGACGGTGCCGGCCGCCCCCATGTACCAGGTGCGGTGCGCCTCGCCCGGGTACGGCGGCCCGAACCGCCGCAGCTGCGCCGCCAGCACACCCGGCGGCACCGGGTGCGGACGGACTTCGTTGCGGCGGGCCAGCTCGGCCTCCCCGACCAGCAGCACCGCCTGGGTGACCAGGGCGTCGCGGCGCTGCGCCACGCCCTGGACGAGCGAACGCTGCTGCCGGTTGAGCGAGGTGGCGTCCCACACCACCGTGCCGCCGCGGGCGAGCGCGGCGTCCAGCCGGTCCAGGCCCTCGCGCAGCACGTCGCCGTTGGCCCGCTGGTCGGCGCGGTCGCCGCGCTCCTCGCGGAGCCCGTCCAGCGAGACCCGGGCGCTCACCTCGGGCAGCCGGGCCGCGAAGCCGCTCTTGCCGCTGCCGGACGGGCCGACCAGTTGCACCAGCTGAGGGAAGGCGCCGGACCGCCACCGCCAGGACGCCGCCACGGCGTCCTCGACCCCGCTCACCCGGCCGAGCGCGAACGCCTCCCTGGCCTCGGCCCAGCAGCGGTCCGCGGCGTCCGGCCCGAGGCCGGCGAGCGCCTCGCGCAGGCCCGACCGCAGCGGGGCCAGCGGGGCCTCGCCGAGCAGTCCGGCGTCCTCGGCGTGCAGCGCCGACCACTCGGCCTGCTCGCGGGCACCGGCGGCCTCCGCGTCCGCCCGCCCGGTCGTCACGGCGGCGGCGACCGCGTGCAGCACCCCGAGGTCCGCGACCTGTGCCATCCGGACCAGTCCGGCCCGGCGGTCCTCGTCGGGGAAGGGGCGCTGCAGGGCCGGGTGGAGGCCGACCAGGTCGGCGACCCGGCGGGCCAGCGGCATGCCGAGCGGCCCGGCGAGCCCGGCGGCGAGCCGGCCCCGGTTGCCGCCCGCCAGTGCGGCCGCCAGCACCCCGGCCAGCCGGGCGTCGCCCGTCCGGCCGAGCACGTCGAGCCGCGCGGAGACGTCGGCCACCGCCGCCTCGGGGTCCCGTTCTCCGGACTCCGGTTCTCCGGGCTCCCGTTCACCGGGACCGGTCGCCGCGAGCAGCGCGGGCAGGTCGGCCTCCGCACCCGACCGCACCGCCCACAGCGGGGCGGCCGGGCCCAGCCCGTTCGGCACCACGGCGGCGTGCATCCAGTGCGTGTCGGTCTGCACATGGTGCGGCCGCACCCACTTGGCGACCCGCCGGCCGAACTCCTCGCGGGGGAAGCCCTCGGCGGCGCGGACGACGTAGCCCTCCTCGCGCCCGGTGTCCAGGCGCAGCGCCCGCACGGCCCGTTCGTCGAAGACCCCGCGCCACAGCACCCGCGGCACCGGGACGCCCAGCCGCCGCAGGAAGCGGACGGTGTCGTCCCAGCCGAGGCAGCGGTCGGCCGCGTCCCAGACCGAGAAGCCGTAGAACCAGCTGTCCAGGCCGGTGTAGGCGATCGAGTGCCGGGCGAACAGGTTCTCCCCGCACACCCGCCAGCCCGCCGGAATCGTCGGGCCGATCCGCCCCTGCAGACCCTTCACCCACGCCCGCGAGGGGTGGTGCCCGGAGTCCAGCGAGCGGGCGTGCAGCCCGTCGGTGTAGAGCGTGGTGTTCTCGCCGTCCATCTTCTCGGTGACCACGACCTCCCGGCCGTGCAGCCCGGAGAGGTCACCGGCCCGGACGTCGTCCGCCGCGGCACCCGGCGACCAGGGCAGGTGCGGGGTCCGCGGGTAGTGCACGCGCATGGTCCGCTCCTGGTCGGGGTGGTGGGAACCCCGTCACTGTAGGAGGCGGACGCCGACCGATCCATCCGTTTGATTTTGCGTGGGTACCCCCGGCTCCGGACAGGGGAGGGAAACGCATCCCGGTGCGGAGCCGTGGAGCGGCGGAGGCAACTTCGTTGTCGGTGGCGCCGGGTAGGGTGAACCTGCCGGACTGGATCCTGGAGGGGCGGGTGATCCGTGCGTACAAGTTCCTCATCAGGCCCACGGTGGGCCAGGAACAGGCGCTGTCGGCGATGCTGCGAGACCACTGCACGCTCTACAACGCCGCCCTCCAGGAGCGGCGTGACGCCTGGCGGCACGTCTCCAGGACGACCGTCCGATACGGGCAGCAGTCCGGCCAGTTGAAGGAGATCCGGGCGTTCGACCCGGACCAGGCCCGCTGGTCGTTCAGCTCGCAGCAGGCCACCCTGCGGCGTCTCGACAAAGCGTTCGCCGGCTTCTTCCGCCGGGTCAGGGCCGGTGAGAAGCCCGGCTATCCGCGTTTCCGGTCATCCGCGCGGTTCGACACGGTGGAGTGGCCGAAGGACGGCGACGGCTGCCGCTGGGATGCTACCCCGCACGACCCCGTCACCCGCGTCCGGCTCCAAGGTGTCGGCCATGTCAAGGTGCACCAACACCGGCCCGTGGTCGGCAAGGTCAAGACGATCAGCATCAAGCGGGAAGGCCGCCGCTGGTACGTCGTCCTCACCGCCGACCAGGCCCAGCCCGAACCGCTTGCGGCGACGGGCAGCACGGTCGGCATCGACATGGGCATTGCCAACTTCCTCGCCGACTCCAATGGCGCGTTCGTCGAGAATCCTCGCCACGGCCGGAGGGCCGCCGCCGCGGTGGAGAAGGCGCAGCAGGTGCTGTCTCGGTGCAAGCGCGGCAGCAAACGCCGCCGTAAGGCCGTGGAGAGTGTGGCCCGGCTACACCGGAAGGTCCGCCGCCAACGGCTGGACCATGCGCACAAGACCGCGTTCGCGCTGGTGCGTGAGCACGACTTCATCGCGCACGAAGACCTCAAGATCCGCAACATGCTTCGGTCGCCCGAACCGAAGCCCGACCCCGAGCGGCCGGGTGGCTTCCTGTCCAACGGGGCCGCGAGCAAGGGCGGACTCAACCGTTCGATCTCGGATGCCGGTTGGGGGGTGTTCCTTGCGATCCTCACCGCCAAGGCAGAATGCGCCGGACGGGAAGTGATGGCGGTGGACCCCCGCAACACCTCCCGAAGGTGCCCGGAATGTGGGCACACCGCCGTGGAGAACCGGCCCACGCAGGAGTCTTTCCACTGTGTTGGCTGTGGCCACCGGGCGCACGCCGACACGGTGGGAGCCGTCAACGTTCTACGGGCCGGGCTGGTCCGTCGCGAGGCCCACCCGGGCTAGCGAGAAGCCCCCGGCTTCAACCGGGGGAGGAGTCACGAACTCGGCGTGGCCCTGCCCTGCGCGCCCTTGCCGAAGGCCCCCACCCAGATCTTGGCATTGGTCAGCGCCTGGGTCTTCGAGCCGTCGGAGGTGGCCAGGGCCGACAACCGTCCGGCGTCGCCGTCGGCCATCCGCCAGAGCGCCTTCTGCACCACCTCCAGGTTCTCCGAGGACGGGTATCCCGCCACCTGCAGCGCAGTGTGGTCGACGTAGTCGTTGGCGTACTCCACGTCCGGGTTGGAGGGGAGGGCCAGGTAGACCACGACCACCGCGAGGGTGAGCACCGCCGCGAACAGGGCACTCGTGCGGTTCGGGGTCATCGGCGGACTCCCGGATGTGTCGATCATGCGGACGGTCCGCGACACCCTAGCGCCCGAGAAACCCCAGGCCGGCGGCCGCCCCGGCGCCCCTACGAGGTGCCCAACTGCCTTCGGTGACCCGCCTGTGCGGGGGCCGGGTCGGCGGGGGCCGTGCGGTGGGGGAGGGCCAGGGCGAGGGCGGTGCCTGCTGTGCCGGTGAGGGCGAGGAGGGTGAGGGACGGGCCCAGGGCGTTCTCCAGGGCGGGGCCGGCCGGGTGAGGGGTGCCGGCGAAGAGGGCGAGGGCGGTGGTGGCGGTGGCCACGCCGAGGGCGGGGCCGGTGTTCATGGCGGTCTGCTGGAGTCCGCCCGCCACCCCGGCGTGGGCGGTGGCGGCCCGGCGGACGACCACCGCCGTCGCGGCGACCATCACCGTGCCGAACCCGGCTCCCATCAGCAGGAATCCGGCGCCGGTGGACAGCACCCCGGCCGTCCGGTCCAGCCGCGAGAGCACCAGGACACTGGCGGTGAGCAGGGCCGTGGCCGAGGCAACGGTCCGCCGCGGCCCGTACCGCTTCAGCAGCACGGGGGCGAGCGGTGCGGCGAGCACCATGGCGGCGGCCAACGGCAGCCCACGCAGGCCGGCCGAGAACGGATCCAGCGCCAGGACGTCCTGCAGGTACCAACTGGCGAGGAAGAGCGCGCCGAACATGGTCGCCGAGGCGGCGACCAGGACGCCGAGCGAGGCGGCCACGGCCCGGGAGCCGACCAGGTCCGGCGGCACCAGCGGGCTTGCGGCACGCCGCTCGTGCCGAACGAAGGCGGCACCGGCGGCCGTGGCGGCGAGGGCGCCGAGGACGGCGGATGCCGTCCAGCCGGTCTCCGGCAGGGTGACCAGGGTGTGCACCAGGCAGGCCAGGGCCGTGCCGAGCAGTGCCGCGCCGACCGGGTCGAGCCGTACGGGCGCGGGGGCTGCGCCCGGGGAGGGTGCCGGGGATGTGCCGCGGCGGCCGAGGGCCAGCACACCGATCACCAGTGCGGGAAGGATGTTGAGGGCGAACACGGCCCGCCAGCCGAGTGCGGTGACCAGGGCCCCGCCGACGACCGGGCCGGCTGCTGCGGCGGCGCCGATGGCGCTGGTCCGGATCGCGACGGCCGAGGCGAGCCGGTCCGGGGGGTAGGCGGCGCGGAGCATGCCGAGGGTGGCGGGCTGAAGGAGGGCGCCGAAGACGCCCTGGACGATCCGCAGGGCGATCACCCAGCCGATCCCGGGGGCGATCCCGATGCCGGCCGAGGCCGCGCCGAAGCCGAGCGTGCCGACGGCGAGCACCCGTTGGTGGCCGTACCGGTCGCCGAGCCGCCCGGCCAGGACCAGCAGGCTCGCCACGGCGATGAGGTAGCCGGTGCTGGTCCACTGCACCTGGGCGAAGTCGGCGTGCAGGTCGCGCTGCAGGGCGGGTTGGGCGACGGTCAGCACGGTGCCGTCCAGCGCGACGAGGACGGCGCCGGTGATGCTCGCGGCCAGGGTGAGCCGCGGGGAGGGGCTCACGGCTGCACCGTGCCGAGGTGGGCGTCGAGTGCGGCGCGCAGCAGCAGTTCGACGTCCTCCGTGCCGGCGGCGAGCTGCAGGCTTCCCCAGGACCAGAGTTGGGCGATGCCGTGCAGGTTGGCCCAGAGCGCCGCGGCGGCGACCGCGGGTTCGGTGCCGCCGTGCGGGCGGGCCCGGGAGACGAGGTCCACCAGTACCTCGAAGAGCGGCAGGCTGGTCTCCCGGAGGCCCAGCCGGTTGCTCTCCAGCAGGTCGTGACGGAACATCAGCTCGAACATTCCGCGTTCGGTGCGGGCGAACTCGAGGTAGGCCCGGCCGAGGGCGGTGAGCCGCTCCCTCGGGTCCTGTGGCCCGTCGGCGACGGCTGCGGCGGCGCGGGCGCCCAGCGCGGCGAAGCCCCGCCGGGCGATCGCGGACAGCAGTTCCAGATGGGTGGGGAAGTATCGGCGCGGTGCGCCGTGCGAGACCCCGGCCCGGCGGGCGATCTCCCGCAGGGTCAGCGCCTGCACCCCCTCGCGGGCCAGCAGTTCGACACCGGTTTCGACCAGCCGGGCCCGCAGCCCGGCATCCTCGTCATTCATGTAGACAGTGTCTACAGGAGGGGGGTAGACACTGTCTACTCGACTTCGGAATGGGAACGCTCCCTCACGTCAGATCGAAATCGCCTTCGCTGCATGCCTCTTGACGTGCTCCAGGCGGTGCTGGCTTGATAGCTCTGGGAGCGCTCCCACTCATTCGCCGCGCCCCACCGACCCCCGTCCCCGCCGAGGAAGGCCCCACCCGTGCCTCCTGCCACCGCCGCCCGCCGGCTGCCGCGCCGCGCGGCAGCCGCCCTGACCGGGCTCGCCCTGGCCGCCGGCGCGCTGACCGCCGCCGGTCTCGCAGCCGCCCCCGCGACAGCCGTCCCGGCGGCCGCCGCAGCCGCCGACACGCCCGTCCGGGTCAACCAGCTCGGCTACCTCCCGGACGGCCCCAAGCGGGCCACCGTCGTCAGCTCGGCCACCGCCCCGCTCGCCTGGCAGCTGCGCAACGCCGCCGGGACGGCCGTCGCCTCCGGCGCCACCACGGTGCACGGCGCCGACGCCGCGTCCGGTGAAGCCACCCACCTGGTCGACTTCACCGCTTACAGCACCGCCGGCACCGGCTACACCCTGGTCGTCGACGGTCGCGCGAGCCACCCCTTCGACATCTCCGCGGCGCTCTACGACGGCCTGCGCTCCGACTCGATGGCCTTCTTCTACCAGCAGCGCAGCGGCATCGCGATCGACGCCGCCCTGGCCGGCGCCGCCTACGCGCACCCGGCCGGCCACCTCGGCGTCGCGCCCAACAAGGGCGACACCTCGGTGCCCTGCCAGGCCGGGGTCTGCGACTACAGCCTGGACGTCCGCGGCGGCTGGTACGACGCCGGCGACCAGGGCAAGTACGTGGTCAACGGCGGCATCGCCACCTGGCAGCTGGTCAACTCCTTCGAGCGCGCCCGCCGGGCCGGCGCCGACGCCGCCCTCGGCGACTCCACCCTGAAGGTGCCCGAGCGCGGCAACGGCGTCCCCGACGTGCTCGACGAGGCCCGCTGGGAGCTCGACTTCCTGATGCGGATGCAGGTGCCGGCCGGGAAGCCGATGGCCGGCATGGCCTTCCACAAGATCCACGACGCCCAGTGGACCGGCCTTCCCACCCGCCCCGAACTCGACTCCCAGCAGCGCGAACTGCACAAGCCGTCCACCGCAGCCACGCTCAACCTGGCTGCCACCGCCGCCCAGTGCGCCCGCGTCTACGCCCCGTACGACGCCGCGTTCGCCGCCCGCTGCCTCGATGCGGCCCGCCGCGCCTGGACGGCCGCCAAGGCCAACCCCAACGTGCTGGCCCCCGGCACCGACAGCACCGGCGGCGGCGCCTACGACGACAAGGACGTCTCCGACGAGTTCTACTGGGCCGCCGCCGAACTCCTCGCCACCACCGGCGAGTCGCAGTACCGCGACGCCGTCACCTCCTCCGTCCAGCACGCCGCACCCGCCGACGCCTTCTGGTGGGGCGGCACCGCCACCCTCGGCCGGATCACCCTGGCGACCGTCCCCGGTGTCGCGCTGCCCGCCGACGACCTCGCCCGGCTCCGCGGCCGGCTGACCGCCGCCGCCGACGGCCACCTCGCCACCATGGCCGGCCAGGGCTACGCCGTCCCGATCGCCGCCGACGGCTACGTCTGGGGCTCCAACAGCTCCGTCGCCAACAACGCCGTGGTCATGGCCGTCGCGTACGAGCTCACCGGCCAGCAGCGGTACCGCGCAGGGGCGCTGGAGTCGCTGGACTACCTGCTCGGCCGCAACGCGCTCGACCGCTCCTACGTCACCGGCTACGGAGAGAACGCCTCCGAGAACCAGCACCACCGCTTCTGGGCCCGCCAGAACGACGCCTCGCTGCCGCACCCGCCCGCCGGGTCTTTCGCCGGCGGCCCCAACTCCGGCCTGCAGGACCCGATCGCCGTCGAGAAGCTGACCGGCTGCGCCCCCGCCGCCTGCTACGTCGACGACATCGGCTCGTACTCCACCAACGAGGTCGCGATCAACTGGAACGCCCCGCTGGCCTGGCTGGCCGCCTTCGCCGCCGAGCGCAAGGGCGACGACCCGCAGCCGGTGACGCCCGCGGTGCAGGTCGCCCCGGCGTCGGTCACCGTGCCCGAGGGCGGCACCGCCGCCGTTGCCGTCCGCCTCTCGGCCGCGCCCGCGCAGAACGTCACCGTCACCGTCGCCCGCACCTCCGGCGACACCGACCTGACCGCCGCCGCCTCGCTGGTGTTCACGCCCGCCAACTGGTCCACCGCGCAGCAGGTCACCGTCGCCGCCGCCCAGGACGCCGACACCGTGGGCGGTGCCGCCGCCTTCACCGTCGGCGGCACCGGCGTGGAGGCCGCGTCCTTCACCGCCACCGAGGCCGACGACGACACCGCGCCGCCGACCGCGGCCTGCACCGTCGCCTACAAGGTGGACAACGCCTGGGGCACCGGCTTCACCGCCACCGTGACCGTCAAGAACACCGGCACCACCCAGGTCACCGGCTGGACCCTCGGCTGGACGTACCCCGGCAACCAGAAGATCACCAACGCCTGGAACGCCACCGTGACCCAGACCGGCGCCGCCGTCACCGCCAAGGACGCCGGCTGGAACGGCACCCTCGCCCCCGGCGCGAGTGCAGCCTTCGGCTTCCAGGGCACCTACTCCGGCAGCAACCCCGTTCCGACCGCCTTCACCCTGAACGGAGCCGCCTGCAGCTGACCCTGCCGTACCGAGCAGCCGTGCGGGGCGCCCTTCCGGCGCCCCGCACGGTGCTGCGCCGTGGTTCCCCGACCAGCACTGTCGGTGCCGGCCGCTACCGTGCGGACATGCCCGAGCCTCCCCAGACCGCCGTGCCGGGCCTGCTCCGTCTTGCGGACTGGCTCGACGCGGACGCCTGCGCCGCGCTGCTGGCGCGGATCGACGCCGGGCCGTGGTCCGCGGAGCTCAGGCGGCGGGTGCAGCACTACGGCCACCGGTACGACTACGGCCGCCGCACCGTGGCCGCGGCCGGCGCCGCGACCGCACCGCCGCTGCCCGGCTGGGCGCTGGACCTCGCCGGACGGCTGGCCGCGGAGGGCCTGATGCCCGGCCCCGCCGAGCAGGTGATCGTCAACGAGTACCGGCCCGGCCAGGGCATCTCCGCACATGTGGACTGCGTGCCCTGCTTCGGCCCGGTGGTCGCCTCGCTCTCCCTGGGTTCGGCCTGCGTCATGGACTTCACCGAGCCGGAGACTGGCCGGAAGGTGCCGGTGCCGCTTGCACCCGGCAGCCTCACCGTGCTCGCCGGCCCCGCCCGCCACGTCTGGCGCCACGCCATCGCCGCCCGCAGGAGCGATCCGGGCCCGGGCGGCCGGGTGCCGCGCGGTCGGCGGGTGTCGGTGACCTTCCGCACCCTCGCCGACCGTCGACCCTGACGGACCGATGTGCTGCCAATTCGGCCCGATTCCGTGCGAAACGGCGGAATCCCGGTGGGCCGGCACGCGCCCGGCCTACCATGTCGGCCACAACTGCGCGGGAAGCGTGAGGAATTCACGCCGATCTCGCGAACGGCAGTACCGGGACACCCCGACGTGGTGGAGGTGATGACGGATGACCGACATGGACCGGCTGCAGGTCCTCCTCGAAGAGCTCGGCGACTACCAGCGATCCGTGGACGGCGGCGTGCCGCTGGCGCAGGCGAGGCGACCGATGCTCGCCCGCCTCGCCGAGGCGCAGGTCCTCCTCCCGCCCGGGAACGAGCGGGTCTGGACGGGCCTCCGCTGGTGGATCATGCACGCCTGGGCCGACGCCCACCAGTGCGGCGGCGACGAGTTCTCCGAGCCCTGGCGCCAGTTCCTCGCCGACGTCAACGACGTCCTCGGCCCCGCCCCCGACGCCGCCTGAAGGGTGCCGAGCACGGTCGGCGACGTGGCGGTGCGGGAAGCTTTCGGGAGCGGCCGGTGCTGTCACCTGTCGTCACCCGTTCGCCTCCGGGCCCTCCCGACCCGGCGCCTCGGGGGCACCAACGCACCTGAGCAAGGACCGGCATGACCACCTCGTACGACACCCACCCGCTGGACAACCCGGTGCGCTCGGCGCTGGACGGGCCGCATGCCCGTTTCGCCGGGCGGCGCGGGCGGGTGCTGCACTATCCGGCGGACGTCACGCCGTTCCTCGGCCTGCCGCAGGTTCCGGAGGCCGCGGACTGGGCGGCGGCCGCCGCGGTCGTCGGGCCCGGCGGGCACGTGGTGACGGCGGGGGTGTCCGCGCCGCCGCCGGAGGACTGGCGGGTGACCTTCCGCGTCGAGGGCATCCAGCTGGTGGACGCCGGAGTGGCGGCCGCACCCGACCCGGAGGCCGTCCGGCTCGGCCCCGCGGACGTGCCCGAGATGCTCGCCCTGGTGGAGCGGACGCGTCCCGGCCCGTTCCTGCCGCGGACGGTCGAGCTCGGCACGTACCTCGGCATCCGCGTCGGCGGCGCGCTGGTCGCGATGGCGGGGGAGAGGTTCCACCCGCCGGGCCACACCGAGATCAGCGCGGTGTGCACGGACGACGGCCACCGCGGCCGCGGCCTCGCCACCCGGCTGGTGCACGCGGTGGCCGCCGGCATCCGGGCCCGTGGCGAGGTGCCGTTCCTGCACGTCGCGGAGGACAACACCGGGGCGGTCCGGCTGTACGAGTCGCTGGGCTTCCGTGCCCGCCGCACCGTCACCTTCGCGGGCGCCGTCGTCCCGCAGCCGGGGGCGGCGGGCTGACCGGCCCGCCGCGGGAGGGCCGTCGGCGGCACGTGCGAGGATCTGCCGCATGTCCGAGCCGATCGTTCCGCTGCCCGCCGATCCCACCGCGTCCACGGTGTACCTGGACTGGCTGTCCGTCAGTTCGCCCGGTGCCGAACAGGGCGCCCGGGAGCAGTTCGCGGACGTCCTCGGCCCGCTCCCGGCCGCGGCCCGGCGGAAGCCGTCCCAGTTCCTGAACGGGCTGAAGGGCAGGGCCGGCCGGCTGCCCTCCCAGCACCTGCCGTGGTTCTGGGACACCGTCGGCCACCGGCTCGCCCGGTACCTGCCGCGGCAGTCCGGGCAGGCGTACGTGCTGGCGCGGGAGGCCGAGCGGCAGCACGCGCTGGCCGTCGACCCGGCCTACCACCGGGCGAACGCGCTGCTGTTCGCCGGCCTCGGGCTGCTGCCGGGCAAGGAGCTCGGGGCGCACCAGCGGTGGCTGGCCGCCACCCTGCCGCCGGAGGAGGCCCACCGGGAGTTCCACCGGTTCGTCTCCGCCTGGGCCGCGGGCGGCGCCACCCTCCCGGCCGACCTGCACACCCGGCTGCGCGCCTCCGGGAAGGCGGCCGGCCGCGGCCCTGAGGAGGACGCCGCACTGCTCGGCGGCCTGCTGGCGGGCTGCGCCGGCCGGCCGGTGCCCGATGCGCTGCTGGACGGCGCCGCAGCGCTGCTGGCGGCGCACCCGCCGACCGATGCGGTGCGGGCCGGCCTGCTGGAGCTGTTCCCCGAGCCGTCCACCGCGCTGGGATTCGCCCCCACCGGCGGGGGCGAGGCCTGGCTGCGGCTGCTCCGCGCCTCCGGCGCGGTCGACGCGCTCGCCGACGGCCGCCTGACGCCCGCGGACGGCCTGGCGGCCTGGCTCGGCCGGCTGCCGTACGAGTACGCGTTCAACCGGGTCGGCGGCGGCGGGATCACCCGCCGCCCGCTGACGCCCGAGGTCTTCGACCTGCTGCCGCCGCTCGCCGCCCGGCTGCGGGCCGAGGGCGTGCCGGTGCGGCTGCACGAGACCAAGTACCGGTCCTCCGGGCTGGACGCCGACCTCGCGGACGCCTGCCTCGCCGCGGGCATCCCGGTGGAGACCCCGCCGAGCACCGTCCGCCTCGACCTCTGGGGCACCGGCTCGCGCCGCGACCTGCGGGCGCTCGCCGCCGACCCGGTGCTCGGCCCCCGCCTGGAGGGCACCGTCCACGCCGACCTGCTGCGGGGCACCGCGGTCACCCGGCTGCCCGCGAACCCGGCGATCACCGGCGCCGTCCACGCCCGGATCGGCGGCCTGCTCGACGACCTGGCCGACGGCGGCCTGGGCGCCGCCGGGGAGGCCCTCGGCGCCCTGGAGACCCTGCTGGACCGGCCGACCGCCGCCGCCCTGGACGGCATCGAGGAGGCGCTGGCCGCCCTGGACCTCACCGGCCCGCTGCTGCGCACCCTGCGCACCGGCCTGCCCGAGGAGTTCGGCTGGCCGGCCTTCGACGAGGCCCTCGCCGAACTCGGCGCACCGCCCGCCGGCCGGACGGCGACCTGGCCGGTGCTCGTCCTGTACACCCGGGACCGCGCGGTGGCGATCGACCACCGCGGGCGGCGCGGCGGCTGTACCTTCGCGCTCCCCGAGGACGTCGCGCGGCACACCGTGCACTGGGCCGGCGGCGACTTCCTGATCGCCTGGACGACCGACACCCGGCACCCGTACACCCTGCACGCCCACTGGGCGGGCCGCCCCGACGACGTCTTCGAACCGGACTGCACGGTCGGCCTGTTGGGCCGCAGCGACACCGTCCTGGCGTTCGGGACACCGGACGGCACCGGCCGCTACGACGGGGTGCGGATCGTCCGGCCGGGCGACCGCGGGGGCATGGACTCCGCCCGGCAGCTCGGCGACGGCACCGCCGTCTGGAGCGGCGGGGCGCACGGCACCTCCGGCTGGGCCCGGCTCGACCCCGCGACGGGTGCCCGCACCGCCGGCGAGCGGGCCCTGCCCGCCCTGCTCGACGCGCCCGTCCCCGACGGCCACCGGCTCTGCCACGACCTGCTCAGCCTGGTCGCCCTGCCGGCCGGGGCGGATGCCGACGCCTCCCCGCTCGGCCACCGCGACGGGCAGGCCGGCTTCCGGGTGCTGCAGAGCACCGAATCGGGTCCCGGACGCGGATGGCAGTACCGGCTGGAGGGCGCGGACGGCCGCGCCGCCGAGCTCCGCACCCAGGATTCGCGGCACCCGTGGGGCATCGCCCGCTGGCCCGGGGGCGGCACCGACTGCGTCCTCACCGAGGAGAAGGGGATGCGCTGCCACGACGCCAGGGACGGCTCGCTGCTCTGGCAGGCCGGCACGGACGGCCCGGTGCTGCCCCCGCCGGTGTTCTGGCACTTCCTGGCACCGCGCCACCCGGCCTCCTCCGGCGCCCTGCGCACGGTCGGCGCCGACACCGCCGCCGCCCTGCTCGCCGTCGCCGACGAGAGCGCCCTGCACGCCGAACTCGCCCGCTGCGAACCGGGGCTGACGGACCGGGCGGTCACCGACGGCACAGTCCGTGCCGCCTGCCGCGCCCGGGCCCTGCTGGCCCGCCGCCGGGCGCTCTCCGAGCGGGTCGCGACCGTTCGCTCCGGCCGGCTGGCGCCGCTCGCCGAGACCTCCGACGTGCAACTGCTCACCGCGCTGCGCGGCCTGGTGGAGGTGCCCTCGTACTACCGGGCCGAGCCGCCGTCCCCGCAACCGGCCACCCTCACCGCGCTGGCCGCGGACGGCACCCGGCTGGCCGGGCGGCTCGGCGAGGAGGAGCGCCGGCTGAGCCCGCCCGCCCGCGCCCGGGACTGGACGCCGCTGCTCGGCCGGATCGACGCCCCCGCCTGGCGGCTCGCCACCGCCGCCACCCCGGAGGAGGACCGGCCGGCGCTGGCCGAACTGCTGCGCTGCTGGTCGCAGCAGCCCTTCGCGGAGGCCGGCAGCCGCTGGCGGCTCGGCGAGGCCGCCGGCGCGGCCCTCGCCGCCCGGCACGCCGAGGGCGGGCGGGTGCTCGCCGTCCGCACCGACACGCTCTCCCGTTTGGCACCGGCTCCCGGCCGGCCGCTCGACCCCGAGCTGGTGCACCGCTTCCTGCAGCCGGCCGGTGACCCGCCGCCGGAGGGCGCGGAGGAGCTGCAGGAGATCACGGTCGGGCGGGACGACACGGCCCGGCTCGGCCGGCTGCTCGACCTGCTCGCCGAGCACGGCCCGGTGCGGCCCGGCCCGGACGCCGTGGACGCCTTCGTCGCCCGCACCGGCGCCCGCCGGGCCACCGCCCGGCTGCTGCTCGACGGGCTGCCCCAACGCCTCGACCACGAGGCGCAGCTGAAGATGCTCACCGCGCAGCCGTACCGGGAGAGCGCCCGGGACGCCCGCGAGCTGCAGAGCGTGCTCCACAAGCTCGGCCCCGCCGGGCGGGCGGAGCTGCTGGCCGCCGCCGTCCCCGACGACCCGGCCGAGCTGTGGCAGCCCGGCGGGCCGGTCGCGGCGGCCGAGCGGATCGCCGGGGTGTGGGCCCGGCTGGTCGGCGTCGAGGAGGCGACGGACGAGGAGGCCGCGCGCGACCTGGAGCAGCAGACCGGCCTGGCCGGCGAGTGGTGGCGGATGCTCGTCTCCCCGGCCGGCGCCACCGATGCCACCGCCGTCCGCCGGTACACCCCGGCGGTGAGCCGGTACGGCTCCGTCCTGCTGCACTCCACCGATGCGGAGGGCCGGCCGGACCGGGCGTGGTACGCCCACGGCCGGCACCAGTTCGCGGCCGAGGCGACCGCCCTGGTGTGGGCGCTGACCATGCGCCCGGTCGGCGACCCGGTGGCCGCCCGGGCCGCCGAGCAGTGCGCCTGGCTGCACACCCGGCTCGCCGACCCGGCCCTGCTCGTCCCGGTCGGCATCCACTCGCTGCCCGGCGGCCCGGAGGACCGCGCCCGGGTGTTCGGCCCGGCCACCGTGCCCGTGCCGCTCGCCGACCCCGGTGACGACCGGGGCAGGGCCGAGCCGACCGTGCTGTACGACGACGGCCTGCTCGCCGTCCCCGCCGGGGGCGGCTACGGCACCGTGTACCTGCGTCCGGCCCGGCTCGCCGACCCGGCGGCCCGGCGGCGGCTCGCCGACCGCTGCGCCGCGCACCGCCTCGGCGGGCTGCCGGAGCGGGTGGGGCACGTCGAACTGCTCCTCCCGGGCGGCGGCCTGGAGCGGATGGTCCGCCGGGCCGCGGACACCCCCGTGCCCGCGGGCCGGTACGAGGCCGATCCGGCGCTGGGCGTGCCCGGGCTGGTCGCCGAGGTGTCCGGGGTGCTCGGCGTCGGCGCGGACGCGGCGGCCCTGCTGCTGCAGCTGCTCACCCTCGCCCGCCCCACCGACAAGGACGTCCGGCGGTGGAACGGCTGGACGCCGGCCCGGCACAAGGCTGCCCAGGAGGAGCTGGCGGCGGCGCGGCTGATCGAGACCGGCAAGCGGGCGCGGGCCGGCCGGACGGCCTTCGTGCCCGGCCCGTGGACCGATCTCAAGGCGCCCGAACTGCCGCTGGAGACGGCCAAGCTGGCCACCCACCTGGCCGGCCGGGAGTTCCGCAAGGAGGTCGAGGGACCGTTCCTGCGGCTGCTGCCGCCCAAGCCGCTGCACGAGATGTTCGCCGACGCCTGGGCGGCATTCGCAAATGCGGGCTGACCGGCGGATTCGACCCCGTTGCGGGGTTCCTCCGGTCCGTTCCTCGACCGCCCGGGATCGATTTCCAGAAGAATTCTGTCAGGATCATCTCACCTCGTGACAAGTGGACGCGTAGACTCCGAGCGGTTCGGCCGGCGGTCCTGACGGATGGTTCGCGGGCCGGTCCGGCGGCGACCCCCGCTCCAGTTCGGCAGCGCTGCGGGTCAGTTCGCACAGGCCTGATCCGGCCTCGCGCGAAGAGCCGCCCACAACAGGGCCGTTGGTCCCTGCCCTAACCCATTGTGCCTGGTTGGAGCGGTTGTTGGGCCTTCACGGCCGCGCCGTCCGGGCGTGCGGCCGGGGCAGCGGCTTTCCTTGTTGTTATACGGTGTGGCTAATATCCATCCGTCAGAGTCCTTATCAGATCCGACCAGTTCTGAACGACTGGCGTCATCTCCAAGGAGAATGCCCTGCGCACGCGCGCGTCTCGGCGGATCACGGGCCGGCTGTCGCTCCGCGCGACCCTGCTCGTGCTGGCGATCGTTCCCGGAGTGGCGCTGGCCGCGCTGTGGGCGGTCACCAGCGGACAGCTCCTGCTCGACTTCCAGCGGCAGGCCGCCCAGGGCCTGCTCGCCCAGAAGGCCGGCCAGCCGTCCAACATCGTCTACTACAACCTGCAGGAGGAGAGGCGCCTCAGCGCCGACGTCCTCGCCTCGCACAGCGGCGTCAGCGACGCGCTGCGCACCCAGCGCACCAAGACCGACGAAGCCGTCCGGCAGTTCCAGACGCTGTCCGGCGTCACCGCCGACGACGCGCCCACCGAGGTCCTGGAGGCCGTCCGGCAGGCCCGGCAGGCCATCAACCAGCTGCCCGCCCAGCGGGCCCTGGTCGACAACGGCGGCGACCAGCAGCAGGCCGCCGTCTACCGCTACTACACCGACCTGATCGCCGTGGACCTGCGGCTGTTCGCCTCGCTCAGCCACGTCGACAACGGCCGGATCACCACGATCTCCCAGCCGCTCGTCGACCTGTTCTGGGGCAAGGAGATGATCTCCCGCTCGGACGCGCTGCTCGCCCGCGGCTGGCCCGCCGGCAGCCTCAGTGCCGAGGAGCTCCAGCAGGTCCGGCAGGCGGTCTCCGAGCAGGACTTCCAGTTCGGCACCAAGGTCGCCCCCTACCTGCCCGCCGACGAGGCCGCCATGTGGCGGGCGATCGCCGACAGCCCGGCCTGGCAGGCCAAGACCCGGGTCGAACAGGACCTCCTCAAGCCCGCCGAGGCCGACCGCAACGGCCGGATCGCGCTCACCGCCGACCGCGCGGCCTGGCGCACGTCCGTCGACCAGGTCACCCCCCAGCTCGTCGCGCTGCTGGAGCACCGCACCCAGCTGGTCGTCGAGGAGGGCAAGGGCAGCATCATCACCCTCGCCGTCCGCCTCGGCCTGACCACCGTCGTCGGCCTGCTCGCCGTGATCGTGGTGGCCCTCGTCAGCTGGCGGTTCACCCGCACGCTGCGCCGCCGCATCGGCCGGCTCCACCAGCAGGCCGAGGAGCTGGAGACCGCCCTGCCGGAGGTCGTCGAACGGCTCGGCCAGGGCGAGCAGATCGACATCGAGGCACAGGCCAAGGCGATCGAACGCGACCCCTGGGCCCGTACCGAGGACGAACTCGCCAAGCTCGGCGCGGCGTTCAACCTGGCCCGGACGAGCGCCCTGCAGGCCGCCGTCGCCCAGGCCGAACAGCACCGCGGCTTCGAGCGCCTGCTGCAGCGGATCGCCCGCCGCACCCAGCTGCTCATCGGCCAGCAGCTCAAGAAGCTCGACGAGCTGGAGCGCCGCCACGAGGACCCGGAGATCCTGGAAGGGCTCTTCGATCTCGACCACCTCACCGCACGCCTGCGCCGCTACGAGGAGAACCTGGTCATCCTGGCCGGCGGCACCCCGCACCGCCGCTGGCGCAAGCCCGTCCCGCTGCTGGACGTGATGCGCGCCGCCCAGGGCGAGGTCCAGGACTACCGGCGCGTCGTGATCGACCTGGACGGCAGCCCCTGGCTGTCCGAGCGCGCCGTCGGCCCGGTCGCCCACGTGGTCGCCGAGCTCATCGAGAACGCGCTCAGCTTCTCCCGGCCGCCGAACCCGGTCGAGGTCCGGGCCGGCCGGGTCAGCCGCGGCGTGGCGATCGAGGTCGAGGACCGCGGCCTGGGCATGGAAGAGGAACAGATCGACGAGGCCAACGAGCTGATGACCCGTCCGCCCCGGGCCGACGTGCTCGCCCGCGGCGACGACATCCGCATGGGCTTCTACGTCATCGCCCGGCTCGCCGACCAGCACGGCCTGCGGATCGAGTTCCGGCAGTCGGCGTTCGGCGGCACCCGGGTCGTGGTGCTCGTCCCCGACGAGCTGATCGTCCCCGACCCGACGGCGCGGCCCACCGCCGTACCGCCGCTGCAGGGCACCGGCGGCCTGCCCACCAGGTCCCGCGGCCGGGCCCTGGCCGGCATCACCGCACTCGCCGGGGCGCCCGCCCCGGACGAGGCACCCGCGGGTACGCCCGTGGAGCGCCACCCGGTGCCGGAGGAGGCCCCGTACGTGCCGGTCGACGACCCGTACGCACCGAGCGGCGACCCGTACCCGCCGCAGCACCAGTTCGGTCTGCCGCAGGACACCGGTCGGCCGGCCGGCCACCACCCGCTGCCCGGCGCGCAGCCGGCGGCGGAGCACGGGCAGTCCTTCCCCGCCGCCCGGCCGCCGTACATCGCACCACTGGAGGGCATGCCCGCCCCCTACGGGCTGCCCGAGCCCTACCGGCCGCAGCCGGTGACCGCCGCCGACTGGCCGGCCCGGGTGCCCGCGCCCGCCGAGCTGGTGCCCCCGGTGCCGGTCCCGCCCGCCGTGCCGGCGATTCCCGCGCCGACCGCTCCGGCCGCCGGCGGCGGCGAACCCCCGCTGCCCCGCCGCATCCGCCAGGCCAGCCTGGTGGACGAGCTGCGGGTGGACCCGAACGACCCGCCGGCCGCACCCGCGCCGCCGCGCTGGGACGCCAACCCGCTGTTCCGGCCGGCCCCCCGACGGGCCGGAGCGGCGATCGGTGCCTTCCAGCGGCGGTCCCGGGAGGCCCGGGCCGGCGCCGCCCCCGCGGACGGAACCGGGCCCGGACAGCACCCCGGCGACACCTGGAACACCCAACCCATCCCGACGAGAGAAGACCGGTCATGACGCGCACAATCGCCACCCACCAGGACCTCGACTGGCTGCTCGACGGCCTGGTGGACTCGGTGGCCGGGACGAGGTACGCCGTCCTGCTCTCCGACGACGGCCTCGTGGTGAGCCATTCCCGCACCATCGACCGCTCCGACGCCGAGCGCCTGGCCGCCGTCGCCACCGGCCAGCAGAGCCTGGCCCGCGGGGTCGGCCAGCTCTTCGCCGGCGGCCCCGTCCACCAGGTGATCGTCGAACTCGCCGAGCTCTGGCTGTTCATCATCGCGGCCGGCCAGGGCACCCACCTGGCCGTCGTCGCCTCCCAGGAGGTCGACGCCGAGGTCATGTCGCTCGCCATGCACAACCTGGTGCAGCAGGTCGGCCAGAAGCTCAGCACCCCGCAGCGCGGCGAGTTCGACGCGTTCGCCGCGCGCGGCGGGCAGCGCGGGTGACCCCGTACTGGGACGAGGAGGAGGTCGACGACGGCGCGGACGGCATGGTCCGCCCGTACACCATCACCCGCGGCCGCACCGCGCCCGAGCGGGACGACCTCACCCTCATCACCCTGCTCACCACCGTGCAGGAGCCGGTCGACGCGTACGGCGCACCCGTCCGCCCCGGCCGGCTCCAGCCGGAGCACCGGATGATCATCGACCGGTGCCGCCGGCCGGCCGCCGTGGCCGAGGTCGCCGCCGACCTCGGCCTGCCGGTCTCGGTGACCAAGATCCTGCTCGGCGACCTCGTCGAGCAGGGCCTCCTGTCGGCCCGCGCCCCGCTCTCGGTGGCCCGGGCCGCGGGCGGCGCCGACCGCGGCCTGCTGGCCGCCGTACGTGAGGGACTGAGGAGGCTCTGAGTTGACTTCCTCCCCCTCCTGAAGGAGGGGGATTCCCCTCAGCCTCGCGGCTGAGCCGCTGCGCGGGTGCGCGGCGGTGGGACTACTTCCTGCTTCACCGACGACCGCCCGCCCGGAGTGCTCCGTTGAGGTCTTACACCGTCTCCACAGGCTGTTGCCGCCAGTCCGGCGGCCAGGATGTTGCGCGCCGCGTTCACGTCCCGGTTGTGGACCGCACCGCAGTCGCACGCCCACTCGCGGACGTTCAGCGGCATCTTGTCGCGGATCGCCCCGCAGGCCGAGCACAGCCGGGAGCTGGGGAACCACCGGTCGACGGTGATCAGCTCGCGGCCGTACCACGCGCACTTGTACTCCAGCATGGTCCGCAGCTCGCTCCAGCTCGCGTCCGAGATGGCTCGGGCGAGTGTGTGGTTCCGGAGCATGTTGCGGACCGTCAGGTCCTCGATCACGACCGTTTGGTTTTCGCGGACGAGTCGGGTGGTGAGCTTGTGCAGGAAGTCCCGGCGCCGGTCGGCGATCTTCGCGTGGACGCGGGCGACCTTCCTGCGGGCCTTCTCCCGGTTGTTCGAGCCCATGGCCTTGCGGGCGAGTTCGCTCTGGGCCCTGGCCAGACGCTCGCGGTCGGCGCGTTCGTGCTTCGGGTTGGTGATCTTCTCTCCGGTGGAGAGCGTCACCAGGCTGGTGATCCCGGCGTCGATGCCGACCGCCGCATTGGCGGGTGCGGGCATCGACGGGCGGTCGTCGCACAGCAGGGAGACGAACCACCGGCCGGCCGCGTCCTGAGACACGGTCACCGTGGACGGCGACCGACCCTCCGGGAGCGGCCGGGACCACACGATGTCCAGCGGATCCGTCATCTTGGCCAGAGTGAGCTTGCCATCCCGGTACCGGAACGCGCTGGTGGTGTACTCGGCGGACTTGCGGGACTTTTTCTTCGACTTGAACGTCGGGTATTTCGCCCGCCTGGTCCAGAAGTTGGAGAACGCCCCCTGCAGGTGCCGAAGGGCCTGCTGCAACGGCACGGAGGAGACCTCCGTGAGGAACGCCAGCTCCTCGGTCTTCTTCCACTCGGTAAGCATCGCCGACGTGGCGTTGTAGTTCACCCGCTCCTGGCGCATCGTCCACGCCTCCGTGCGGGCGGCCAGCGCCTTGTTGTACACGAGCCTCACGCACCCGAAGGTGCGCGACAGCTCGGCTGCCTGCGCATCAGTCGGGTAGAAGCGGAACTTGAAAGCCCGCTTCACGTGAGCGGCCGTCATGCTCACAAACTAGTGCGACCCATGGTAAAGACCAAATCTCCAGGTCAGGGCACTGCGGTCCGCCTTGCGGCTAATCGCAGCCTCTTGCCCTGCTCCGCAGGAGTTCCGTTTCCTCCCCCGGCTAAAGCCGGAGATATCCACGGAGGTATCCGATGACGACCACCCGGGCGGGCGCCGCCGCCGTCAAGATCCTGATCGCCGGCGGCTTCGGCGTCGGCAAGACCACCATGGTCGGCGCGGTCAGCGAGGTCGCCCCGCTGCGCACCGAGGAGTACCTGACCACGGCCAGCGTCGGCGTGGACGACCTCGACGGCGTCGGCCAGAAGGACACCACCACCGTCGCCCTGGACTTCGGCCGGATCACCGTCAACTCCGAGCTGGTGGTGTACCTCTTCGGCACGCCCGGCCAGGAGCGGTTCTGGTTCATGTGGAACGACCTGGTCAACGGCGCGCTCGGCGGTGTCGTCATCGCCGACACCCGGCGGCTGGAGACCAGCTTCGCCTCGATCGACTTCTTCGAGAGCCGGGGCATCCCCTTCGTGGTGGCGATCAACTGCTTCCACGGGGTCAACACCCGCTCCGCGGACGAGATCAGGGCCGCGCTCGACCTGGACCCGCACGTGCCGATGCTGGTCGGCGACGTCCGGGAGCGGCCCTTCGGACGGGACGTGCTGCTCGCCCTGGTCGACCACCTGATGGCCCTGCCCGTCGCCGGCTGACCGCCGGACCCGCTCCCGCGCCACCCGCACTCACGTCCTCCCGCACCACGCGGCCGGTCCCCCTGCCCGGCCGTCCCCCGAACCAACGGAGAGACCAGCCATGGCAACACCCCTGCGCGTCCTCGTCCACGGCGGCGGCATCGGCGGGCTCAGCCTCGCCGTCGCGCTCGCCCGCCGCGGCCACACCGTCGAGGTCGCCGAGGTCCGCGAGCAGCTCGACGCCCTCGGCGTCGGTATCATCCAGCCCTCCAACGCCCTGCACGTGATGCGCGAACTCGGCGTCCTCGAGGCCTGCCTGCAGGCCGGCTTCGAATGGGAGGTGCTGACCATCTGCGACCCGGCCGGCGCCACCCTCGCGAAGATCCCGCAGCCCCGGATGGACGAGGCACCCGCCAACAACGGCATACCGCGGCCCGCCCTCGCCGACCTGCTCGGCAGGGCCGCCGCCGAGGCCGGCGCGACCATCCGCTTCGGCACCACCGTCACCGAACTCGCCGACGACGGCGAGGGCGTGGACGTCACCCTGTCCGACGGCTCCACCGGCCGCTGGGACCTCGTCGTCGGCTTCGACGGCATCGGCTCCCCGCTGCGCACCCGGCTGTACGGCGACCGCTACCGCCCCCAGTACACCGGCTTCGCCAACTGGCGGGTGACGGTGCCCCGGCAGCCCGAGGTGCAGGGCGTGGTGATGAGCACCGGCAACCTCGCCGCCAAGGCGCTGCTCACCCCGATCACCGACGAACTCATGTACCTAGGCGCCGTGTTCGCCGAGGCCGAGGACTTCCGTCCGGACCCGGAGAAGGCCCACGGGCAGCTCGCCGAGCGGCTCTCCGGATTCGGCGGCCCGGTCGCCGAGGCGCTGGCGCAGGTCACCGACCCGGCGGCCGTGGTCTACTCGCGGATCTCCCAGGTCACCGTGGACGAGCCCTGGCACGTCGGCAGGGTGGTGCTGGCCGGCGACGCCGCCCACGCCTCCACCCCGCACCTGGCGCAGGGCGCCGCGATGGCCGTCGAGGACGCCCTGGTGCTGGCCCAGGAACTGGACGCCGCGGAGTCGGTGCCCGCCGCCCTGCAGGCCTGGGAGGCGCGGCGCCGCCCGCGGGCGATGTTCGTCCAGGCGCTGTCCCGGGCCGTCCTCAAGCAGGAGACCGGCACGCCCACCACGCCGGAGGAGGACGAGCTGCTGAAGATCGGCATCCCCGGCGCCGCCCACGTGCTCGTCAAGCCCTACTGACGGCTCCGGAACGATCCAGGGGGCGGGCCGCAGCGATGCGGCCCGCCCCCTGTGTTCCCCGGTCAGTTCACCGACGGGAAGAGGTCCAGGAACGGATCGGTGGTCACCGAGATGCCCCGGCCGAAGGGATCGTCGAAGTCCCAGATCAGGAACAGCAGGAAGGCGATCAGCGCGCTGAAGGTGCCCGCCAGGATCAACTCCCGCGGCGAGCGCCGGATCTGCAGGGCGAAGACCATGCCCACGGTCACCACCGCGCCCACGATCAGGCCGAACCACACCACGCCGGGCATGGTCGGCCCGGTGCTCTGGCCGCGGGTGCTGCGGGACTCGTCCGCGGCGGCGATCCGGTCCATGATCGGCTGGTAGGCCTGCGCCTCCAGGTCCGACTGCGGGGTCCGCGAGGCCACGTCCTGGCGCAGTCTGGCGAGCAGTTCGGTGCCGCGCGGCGAGATCTCGCCCTTCTCCTTCATGTACTGCCACTCGGTGTCCACCACGAAGGACACGTACGCGTCCACGTCGCCGCGCACCCGGGCCCGGAAGTCGGCCGGGTAGACCTCGGCCCGGGCGCTCACCTCGTGCAGCGCCTGTGCCTCGGTCAGCACCTCGTCCTGGGCGGCGCTGCGGCCCTCCCAGACGCCGGCGATGGCGAGGCCGAGGACGATCGCGTACACGACGCCGATCATCATGGTGATGTACTCGATGACGTCCGGGGTCTCGGTCGGGTCGTCGTCCTCCCCGACCCGGCGTTGGCGCAGCACCACCACCGCCACGACGACCAGGACGGACGCCGCCATGGCGATCGCCAGGGCGAGCCACTCCGACATGACAACTCCTGTTCAGCACTGGATGACCGGCCGTCCGGCGGACGGCCGGCGGGCGCGGGCCGGACGGGTCAGGACCGGCCGCCGCGGGCGGCCCGCCCGCGGACCTTGGCGGCGGCCGCGGCGAGGACGGCGGGGACGGTGACGATCATCATCGTGGTCACCGGGGAGGTGCTGCGGTGCCTTGTCGGGGCGGCGGCGGGCGGCGACAGCGGCATCCGGATCTTCCGCGGCGGTGCGGCCGGGGGCGGCGGCGTGGGCACGGGCGGCTCGGCGGCCTCGGGCGGTGCGGGCGCGGGTGTCGGCACAGGGTCGGGGGGTGGCGGCGGTGCGGGTGGCGCCGCCGCGGGCTGCGGGCTCGGCGGCTCCGGCGCGGGAGTGGGCGTCGGGGTCGGCACGGGCGTCGGCGTGGGGGTGGGTGTCGGCGTCGGGCTCGGTGTGGTCGGGCACGGCGTCGGCTTCGGCGGCGGACAGGGCTCGGTCGGCTTCGGGGGCTTGGCAGGCTTCGGAGGGTGCGCCGGGTGCGTCGGATGAACCGGGTGCGTGGGGTGTGTCGGGTGTGCCTGGTACGCGGCGACCGGCGCGTCCACGTCCACCTCGATCTGCACGTCCGTCCAGGTCTCCACCGCGATGTCGACCGCGCCGGCCGCGGACACCGAGACCCCGACCCTGGTGCAGTGCTCGACTCCGACCCCGATCCCCGGGGCGCCCGGCCGGCCGCCCGCGGCACCGGTCAGCAGGGCGCAGGCCGCCGTCGCCCCCAGCACGGCGCCGGCCAGGCGGGCGTGGCGGCCCGGCGGCGTGAACGGTTCCGGCATGGTGTGGTGGGTGCCTTTCGTTCCGGCGGCGGTCGGGGCGGGCTGGGCACGGCGGCGCCGGGCCGCCGCGGCGGCGGCCCGACACCGTGTCAACTCGATCTTGTACGGCCGGGTTACGGCCGTCACCCGGTCAGCCGCGGCCGCCCGCGATCTCGACGTTCTCCAGCACGCCGACCGCGTCCGGCACCAGGATCGCCGCCGAGTAGTAGGCGGTGACCAGGTACGAGATCAGTGCCTTCTCGTCGATGCCCATGAACCGGACGGAGAGGCTCGGCTGGTACTCGTCGGGGATGCCGGTCTGGTGCAGGCCGATGACGCCCTGGTTGTCCTCGCCGGTGCGCATCACCAGGATGGAGCTGGTGTGCTCCTTGGTGATCGGGATCTTGTTGCAGGGCAGGATCGGCACACCGCGCCAGGCCGGCACCTGCTGGCCCTGCAGGTCTACGTGGTCCGGGTACAGCCCGCGGGAGTTGAGCTCCCGGCCGATGGCGGCGATGGTCCGCGGGTGGGCCAGGAAGTACTCCGAGTCGCGGCGCCGGCTGAGCAGCTCGTCCAGGTCGTCGGGGGTGGGCGGGCCGGAGTGGGTCTGGATGCGCTGGTCGTAGTCGGCGTTGTTGAGCAGGCCGAACTCCGGGTTGTTGACCAGCTCGTGCTCCTGGCGCTCGCGCAGCGCCTCGATGGTCAGCCGCAGCTGCTGCTCGATCTGGTTCATCGGCTGGTTGTAGAGGTCCGCGACGCGGGTGTGCACCTTGAGCACGGTCTGCGCGACGCTGAGCTCGTACTCGCGGGGGCGCAGCTCGTAGTCGACGAAGGCGCCGGGCAGCCGGACCTCGCCGGTGTGGCCGGCCGACATGGCGATCTCGGCCTCGCCGCGCTCGTTCTGCCGCTGCTGCGGGAGCGAGCGGAACTCGAGGATGTGGTCGCGGAGGCTGGGGGAGCCGTCCAGTACTGCCTCGAACTCCCGGCGGGAGAGCGTGAGGAGGGTGCCGGCGGTGGCCGACCTGGCGGTGAACTCCCAGGTGGCGTCGGGGTCGAGCAGGGCGGCCTCGCCGAAGCGGTCGCCGTCGCCGATGATGCCGAGTTCGGTGGAGTCGCCGTACCGGCCGGTGCCGATCCGGCTGACCCTGCCGTGGGCGATCAGGTGGATCTGGTCGGCCGGGGCACCCTGCTCGACCAGCACCTCGCCGGGGCCGAAGTCCCGCTGGACGCAGCGGTCGGCCAGCGAGGTGAGCACGTCGAGGTCGTCGAAGCCCCGCAGCAGGGCGAGTTCACCGAGTTCGCGGGGGATCACCCGGACCTGCGAACCGGTCTTCACGAATTCGATCCGGCCGTCGCCGACGGTGTAGGTCAACCGCCGGTTGACCCGGTAGGTGCCGCCCGCGGTCTGCACCCAGGGCAGGACCCGCAGCAGCCAGCGGGAGGTGATCTCCTGCATCTGCGGGGCGGACTTGGTGGTCGTGGCCAGATTGCGGGCGGCAGCCGTGGCAAGGCTGGACTGCTGCTGCACCTGCGGTGCCTCCGGGCTCGCGTCCACGGACATCGGCAGGTTCTCCTTCGAATGGTGCCACCGCCCCGCACTCGGGCGTGACGGTACGTCAAATGAGGTTTCGGGAAGGGAATGCAGCGCCGGCCGTGCGGAGGGCGGCGCCCAGACCGGAACACTAGATCGTCCCGGAGCCCTTGATCGGCCGGACCGCCGGCGGCCACCCCATCAGGTGAAATCGCCTGCAGAAAGGATTGATCAGTGATCGACAACGGCGGACGGGGCCGGACACAACCGGGCGCGCGAAGGCGGTCCGGGGCGCGCCGGAGCGGCCGGACGACGCCGGACGCGCCGGGGCCGCGGCCGGTCCCGGGTGCGGGTCGGCATGCCGCCGGCCTGGCCGTTTCCCCCGCCGGAGGCGGTCTGCGGCCGGCGGTGCGCGGTGCCCGCCGCCGGCCCCGATCGGCTCCGACCGGCCGGGGCCGCCCGACGCGGCCCCGCACTCGCGCACGCGTTCGGTGAACGGGACGGCGTTCTGCGGCCCGCGGCACGCAGCCGGACGGGGAACCCCGGTCCCGTACCCATGCGTTGCACGGTTGTTCCGCCGGGTGGAGGACACCGGTTACCCGGCTCCGGCACGCACCTGATAGGAAGTCAGCAGTACAACGGGGGGAGCACCATGCCGGAACAGACATCGGCAGTCGTGATCATCGGCGCAGGGCCGGCCGGGCTGGTCCTGGGCAATCTGCTGCTGGCTGCCGGGGTCGGTTGCACCGTCCTGGAGCGGCAGAGCCGGGCCCATGTCGAGCAGCGGGCGCGCGCCGGGTTCCTGGCCGCCAACACCGTCCGGGTGCTCACCGAGCACGGCCTCGCCGACGGCCTGCTCAAGGGCGGGCAGCAGCACGACACCTGCGCCTTCCGCACCGCGTCCGGCGAGTTCGAGCTGCAGTACGGCACCCTGGGCCGCGGCGAGGTGCACACCGTGTACCCGCAGCAGCACCTGGTCCGCGACCTGGTGGCCGAGTTCCTCGCCCGCGGCGGCGACCTGCGCTTCGAGACCGCGGCCGTGGCCGTCACCGGCCTGACCGGCGACCGCCCGCAGGTCACCGTCCGGGCCGCGGACGGCGGCCTGCACCGGCTGCAGTGCCGGTTCGTGGCCGGCTGCGACGGCCGGCACGGCATCGCCCGCACCGCCGTCCCCGCCGGGGCGGCCCGCCGCTTCCGCCGCGACCACGGCGTCTCCTGGCTGGCGCTGCTCGCCGCCGCCCCGCAGAGCATGGCCGCCGTCGCCTACGCCGTCCACGAGGACGGCTTCGCCGGCCACATGGCCCGCACACCCGACATCACCCGCTACTACCTGCAGGTCCCGCGCGGCGAGGACCCGGCCGACTGGCCGGACGCCCGGATCTGGGAGGAACTGCGCCACCGCATGCGCGCCGACCGGTACGGGCCGCTGAACGAAGGCGCGGTCCTGGAACGCCGCATCGTCGACATGGCCTCCGACGTCCTCGACCCGATCCAGTACGGGCGGCTGTTCCTGGTCGGCGACGCCGCCAGCCTGATCAGCCCCTCCGCCGCCAAGGGCGCCAACCTCGCCGTCATGGAGGCCGAGACGCTCGCCCGGGCGATGGTCCCGGCGCTGCGCGGCGGCGACGAGCAGCGGCTCGCCCGCTACTCCGCCGACTGCCTGCCGCGGATCTGGCGCGCCCAGGAGTTCTCGCACTGGATGATCAACCTGCTGCACGGGCCCGCCGGCACCGGGGACGAGGCCGTCTTCCTCCGCGAACTGCAGCGCGCCCGGCTGGAGAGCCTGCAGACCTCCCGCCGCCACCAGGACCACTTCGCCGAGAACTACGTCGGCATCTGACCGACCGTCACCCGACCACCCTCAGACCGCCCGTTCCACGGGGGAGACATCAGCATGGGCACCGACCCCTGCGCGGCCCCGCCGCGCCTCGATCCGCACGACCTCGACCGCATCCGCCGGGCCGCCGCCTTCGTCGCGGCCAGTGACACCGCCTCCGTCCTCGCCGACTTACTGCCCGGCCTCCCCGCCGCCGAACGGGACGCCGTCGCGGCGCACAGCCGCTTCACCCACGCCGCCGTCCTGGTCTTCCCGCCCTCCCTGGCCGGGCTGCGCGACCTGCTGCACGAGGAAGGGCTGGCCGTCGGGCCGGTCACCCCCAGCGTCGTCGTCCGCGACCGGCTGGCCCGCCGGTACGGGCGCAGCGCCGACGCCCTGGAGGTCGGCATCCTGCGCGCCCCGGTGACCGCCGCCGACGGCAGCCCGTGCGAGATCGAGATCTTCGCGCTCGCCGTCCCGCCCGGCTCCGGCCTCGACACCGTCGCCGCGGGCGAGCGCGCCCACGACCACGAGGCGCACCTCGCCCTCGAGGTCACCACGCCCGGCCCGGTCGTCCTCGCGGGGCTGCGCGCCACCCTGCTCGGCCGTGGCGGCACCACGGCCGACGGCGGGGGCCACAACGCCCACGAGGACGTCACCGTCCTCTACTTCCGCGCCGGTGACGGCGGCCGGTACCAGCGACTGGAACTCAACGCCAGGGGCCACCACCCGGGCGTGCTCGCCGAGCACGGCCGCTCCGGCGACCGCCCCGCCGAGCGGCTGCTCCAGCTGATGACCGGCGCCTGGGCCACCCAGGCCATCGCCGTGGCCGCCGACCTCCGGCTCGCCGACCACCTGGACACCGCGCCGCGGCCCGGCCCCGAGCGGCTCGCCGAACTCACCGGCGCCCACCCCGACAGCCTCCGCCGCCTGCTGCGCTACCTCACCGCCCTCGGTGTGTTCGCCCCCGACGGCGCAGGCAGCCACCGGCCCACCGAGCTCGGCCGACTGCTGCGCACCGGCGCCGACCAGTCGCTGCACCCGCTCGCCCTGCTCTACGGCGGCCCGTTCTACGAGTCCTTCGGCGCCCTCGGGCACGCGGTCCGAACCGGCCGGGACGCCTTCGAGCACACCTTCGGCGCCCACCACTTCGCGCACTTCGCGCAGGACCCGGAGCTGGCCGACCTGTTCGACCGGTCGATGGCGGCCAGCACCCAGATGTTCGACCCGATCGCAGAACTGGTCGACTTCACCACCGCCCGCGTGGTGGTGGACGTCGCCGGCGGCAACGGCGCCCTGCTCGGCCGCGTGCTGCAGGCCCACCCGCACCTGGAGGGCGTCCTGCTGGAGCGCCCGCACGTCGTGGAGGCCGCCCGCGCGGCCCTGACGAAGGCCGGGTGCATCGACCGCTGCCGGCTGGTGACGGGCGACTTCACCGACGAGGTGCCCGGTGGCGGCGACGTCTACCTGCTCTCCCGGGTGCTGCACGACTGGGACGACCGGCAGTGCCTCGGCATCCTGCAGCGGCTCGCCGCGGCCGTCCCCGAGCACGCCGAACTCCTCGTGGTGGAACGGCTGCTGCCCGCGGACGGCGACCCCTCGCCCTCGCTCGCCGTGCCGTGGGACGTCCACATGCTGTGCAACGTGGGCGGCCGCGAGCGGACGGCCGAGCACTACGGCCGGCTGCTCGCCGAGGCCGGCTTCGACCTGACCGGCGTCGCCGAACTCCCCCTGGACGGCGCCCTGCTGTCGGCCCGCCGCACCTCCTGAGCACGCCTCGGCCGAGAACGGCCCGGCCGGACGGCACCGCCGCCCGGCCGGGCCGGTCATCCCATGGGTACGTCCGCCCTCTTCAGGGCGGCCCGCAGCACGAACGCGCCGCCGATCTCGATCAGGCCGAGCAGCAGCAGCCACAGGCCGAGCAGCCGGGCCAGTGCGACGGCCGACTCGACCGGGTAGGCGAGCACCACGATGCCGGCGATGACGCCGATCGCACCGAGGAAGACCGACAGTCCGCGGCCCGGTGCGTTCTTGTTGGAGATCGCGACGAACAGGGTGACGATCCCGGCCAGCAGCCAGTACAGGCCGACGACGATCGCCAGGAAGCCGACCGTCTGCAGCTGGTGCCGCAGCACCAGGACGCCGGCCAGTACGGACAGCAGCGCGATCAGCACGTACAGGACGCGGCTGCCGCTGCTGGCGTCGTGGGTGAAGGCGGTGACGAACCGGATCACGCCGGCCACCAGCAGCTGCAGGCCGATGATGATCGCCACCACCCGGGTGGTCTCCTCCGGCCAGGCGAGCATGACGATGCCCGCGAGGACGGTCAGGATGCCGAAGCTCAGCGGCCACAGCCAGGACCGGCCCAGACCGGTCAGCAGATCCTGCGGGTCCGCGGCGGGGCGGGACGGTGCGGTCATGGGGTGCTCCCTCGATGTGCGGAGCCGGCGCCCGGGAGGCGCCCGGGCGATCAGTCTCGCGCGCCGGCCGCCCGCGGAGATCACCCGCACCGGGTGGTGCGGGCGCGCCCGCTGCCGAGGACGGTTGACGCCAGGGCGATCCGTGCGGAGCACGGCCGCCCACCCGCCTCCCCGCCCGGGGCAGGCCGCCTAGACAGGAGGCGAACGGTGGACTACCCGCTGCTCAACATCTTCTGGACCATGTTGTGGCTGTTCCTGTGGATCCTGTGGTTCTTCCTGCTCTTCCGGATCTTCGGGGACCTCTTCCGGGACGACTCGGTCAACGGGTGGGGCAAGGCAGGCTGGTGCATCTTCCTCATCCTGATCCCGTTCCTCGGCGTGTTCGTCTACCTGATCGCCCGCGGCAAGGGGATGGGCCAACGCGAGTTCCAGATGCGGGCGCAGGCCGAGCAGGACTTCCGCTCCTACGTCCAGCAGGCCGCGGCCGGCTCCGGGCCCGGTCCCTCCAGCCACGTCGACGAGCTGGCCAAGCTCGCCGAGCTCAAGAAGAGCGGCGCCATCTCCGACCAGGAGTACGAACAGGCCAAGGCCAAGGTCCTGGCCTGACCCGAAGGCCGGGCACGGCAGGTGCGCCGGACCGCTGCAGTCGGCGGTCCGGCGCACCCGTGCGGGCCGGAGGGCGCTCAGTCCGGCAGCTGCCGGAACTCCACGACGCGCAGGCCGAGCGCCCGGAAGCGCGCGAGCAGCCCGTACAGGTGCGCCTCGTCGACGACCTGGCCGAACAGCACGGTCTGGCTCGGGACGACGTAGCTGTCGAGCTCGGGGAACCCCTCGGAGAGCATGGTCTCCGACATCGTCCCTGCAACGCGGATCTCGTAGTGCATGGGCACGCTTCCCTCGAAACCCCGTGGCCTTCGGCCCCCCGCCCACCACGCTCCCCGCTGCGGCGGCCGAGGTCATCACCCGGGCGAGGTGAGAGCCCCGCCGGGCTCACAGCAGGTGCAGCTGCCGGGCCCGGCGGACCGCCTCGCCGCGGCGGGTGGCGCACAGCTTGCGGTTGATGCTCTTCAGGTGCGTCTTCACGGTGTTCACCGACAGGTGCAGGTCGGCGGCGATCTCGTCGGTGGACATCATCTGGGCGACCCTTACCAGCACGTCGTGCTCGCGCTCGCTCAGGCGCTCCACCACCGGGGGCGCCGCCGCCGGGTCGTCCGGGCGGGGCAGGCCGGCCAGGAGGTCGCGCGGTAGCCAGCCGTGGGGCCGGGCGAGGGCCGGCCGCTCCCGCAGCAGCCGGCGCACCCAGGGGCCGGCCTCACGGAACGGCCGCCGCAGCCGGTCCGGGCGGGCTGCGGCGAGCGCCTGTGCGAGCAGCCGGTGGGCGGCGGCCGGGTCCCCGCCGGCCGAGGCGGCCCCGGCCCGCACCAGCAGCGCGCGCACCGCGACGGCGGGCGGCCGCAGCTGCCCCGCGGGCACCGCGTCCAGGGTGGTGACGGCGGCCCGGGCGTCACCCGCGGCGAGGTGCGCCTGCGCCGCGGCGACGGCCTGCTCGGGGCTCTCGCCGCCGGCCGCGGAGAGTATCCGGACGGCCGCCTGCGGATCGCCGCCCGCCAGGTGGGCCGCGCACTGGCCCAGCGCGATCCGCTGCTGCGCCCAGGGGGAGGGCTTGTCGGCCGGTGCCGGGTGCTCGGCCGCGGCCAGCACCGCCAGGGCCGCGCGGGTGTCCCCGCCGGCCAGCAGCAGCCGGGCGCGGAGCACCGAGAGGCCGACCACCACCAGCGGGTCGTGCCGGGCGCCCGCACCGGCCGCGGCCCGTTCCAGACCGGCCCGGGCGGCCGCCAGGTCGTCGCGGTCGAAGGCGACCTCCGCCAGCACCAGGTGTCCGACCCCGCTGTGCGCGGACGGCGGCAGCCCGCAGCGTTCGGCCTCCGCGACCGCCTCCCGGGCGTGCGCCTCGGCGCGGCCGGGGGAGCCGAGCAGCAGGTCGATCAGGGCCAGCCGGCCGAGGGACTCGTGCCGGGCCGCGGCCCGGGCGGTGCCGCCGGGGACTTCGGCCGCGGCCGCCAGGCTGGCCCGGGCGGCGTCGAACCGCCCCTCCCACAGCTGGGCGGAGCCGAGTTCGGCGAGCAGCAGGGCCGACAGTTCCGGGTGCGCCCGCAGCCGTTCCTCCGGCACCGCCCGCTCCAGGTCGGCGGCGGTCTCGGCGGCGTTCTCCGCCATGTCCGCCGACCCGAGCAGCCGCGCCGCGAGGACGCGCAGGAACGCGCCGCCCAGCCGGGCCGCCGCACTGCCGGCCGCGGCCGGTGCCGGCCCGTCGGCCCGGTCCAGGTGTGCCAGCCCGCGGTCGGCGTCCCACCGGGCGAGCGCCCGCGCGGCCCGGACGAGTTCCACCGCCGGGCCGCCGGCCTCCTCCGGCATGGCGGCGAACAGCCCGTTCAGCCGGGCGGCGTCCAGGCCGGCCAGCAGGTGCCCGAGGGCGAGGTCGTCGACCAGCCAGGACGCGGCGAGCTCCCACTCCCCGGCGGCGGCCGCGTGCTCCAGGGCGGCGGCGAGCCGCCCGCCGCGGTGCAGCCAGTGGGCGGCCCGCAGGTGCAGCTCCTGCTCCAGCCCGGGGTGCCGGGCGCGCAGGTGCACCCGGAGGATCTCCGCGAACAGGGTGTGCTGCCGGTACCAGTCGTGGCCGAGCGGGGTGACGAAGGCGTTGGCGTGCCGCAGCTCCTCCAGGATGCGGGCGGCGTCCCGGCGGCCGGTCAGGGCGTCCGCCAGCCCGGTGTGCGTCCGCTCCAGGATGCTGGTGCGCAGCAGCAGGTCCTGGGTCTCCGGCGGCTGCGCCTCCAGGACCTCCGCCAGCAGGAAGTCCGCCACCGTGCTGTGTCCCGCCTCGAAGGCGCCGAGGTACGCCTCCGGGTCGTCGGCGCTCTCCGTCGCCAGGGCGCACAGCCGCAGCCCGGCCGCCCAGCCCTCCGTCCGCCGGGCCAGCGCCCGCACACCCGGCGCGGACAGCGACAGGCCGTGCCGGGAGAGCAGGACGCCGGTCTCGTCGACGGTGAACGCGAGGTCGGTGCCGCGGAGTTCGGCGATGTCCCCGGCGGCCCGGTAGCGGTGCAGCGGCAGCAGCGGCTCGTCCCGGCTGATCAGCACCAGGCGGAGGCCGCCCGCGGCGTGCCGCAGCAGCCCGTCCAGCCCGGCGGCGACGGCGGGCGAGGTGACGTGCTCGAACTCGTCGAGGACCAGCACCACCGGGGTGTCCCGCCCGGCCAGGTGCGCCGCCAGCCGGGCCGGCAGCGCCCGGTCGACCTCGGCGGCCCGGGCCGGGTCGGCGACGTCGTCGGGCAGCGGCACGCCCCGGTGCCGCAGCGCCTCCAGCAGGTACGCCCAGAACACGCCGGGGGCGTCGTCGCCGCGCTCCAGGGTCAGCCAGACGACCGGCCCGGGGAGCGGCGCGGCGGCCGCCCAGTCGGCGACGAGCAGGGTCTTCCCCGCCCCGGCGGGGCCGTTCACCAGCACCAGCGGGTGGTGCAGGCCCGCCGACAGGCGTTCGGCGAGCCGGGCCCGGCGGACGAAGGTCGCCGGTACCGGCGGGACGGCGAAGCGGGCGGCCAGCACCGGGTCGCCGCCGGGGAGCGAACGGGTGACCGGATCCGCAGCGGCGCCCGTACCCGGCCGCCGCTCGGCTGAACTGTCTGGCATGGCGCCCACCGGGGGATCGGGCGCGCGCCCGGTGCACACGTCGTCCCGGTTTCAATCTTCGGTACACCCCCGGGCCGCCGCAATTCACGGAGGGTGACCACCACCCGGTCACCCGCGCCGGGTGGTGCGAACCCGGGCGACTGCCCGCACCCTGATCGAGGGGGGAGTACGTCGAGGGGGAGTACGCCGGGCCCGGATGCCCCTTTCCGTACGGAGGTCTCGATGGCGACCGCACCCTATCCCGCAGGAAGCTTCCGGCCGACGCCGCCCCGCGCGGCGGAGCAGGGCGAGTCCATGCGGTTGTTCGCCGCCGTCATGCTGGGCGTCCTGGCCCTGTTCAACGGCCTGGACGGCATCGCGGCCATCGCGCAGTCGAAGGTGTTCGTCGGCGATGCCCGGTTCGTCTTCGGCGACCTGCGCGCCTGGGGCTGGGCGATGCTCGGCCTGGCGGTCGCCCAGGGCTTTGCCGCGGCCGGCGTCCTCGCCCGCAACCAGCTCGCCCGCTGGTTCGGCGTGGCGGTGCTCGTCCTCAACGCCTTCGCCCAGATGGCCTTCATCCCGTCCTACCCGGTCTGGTCCGTCCTGGTGATCGCCCTCGACGTGATCGGCCTCTACGCGCTGATCGCCTACGGCGGACGCGCCGAGGAAGGCCCGCCGGCCGCATGAGCACCCACTCCCGCACCGCATCCGAGGAGCCGCAGTGACCGACCAACTCAACGAGATGGGCCCGATCGACTACGTGGTGATCGAGTTCCCCGGCAGCAAGATGACCGGCGAGGGCCTCCCGCTGCTCGTCGACCTGGTCGACCGGGGCATCATCCGGATCATCGACCTGATGTTCATGAAGAAGGAGCTCGACGGCAGCGTCGTCGGGCTGGAGATCGCCGACATGACCGGCGACGGCGAACTCGACCTGGCGGTCTTCGAGGGTGCGGCCTCCGGCCTGCTCGGCTCGGACGACCTCGAGGAGGCCGCGGCCGCCCTCGAACCCGGCAACTCGGCCGGCCTGATCGTCTACGAGAACCTCTGGGCCGCGCCCTTCGCCGCCGCCCTGCGCCGCGGCGGCGCCCAGCTGGTGGCCAGCGGCCGCATCCCGCTGCCGGCCCTCCTCGCCGCGCTGGACGAACTCGAGTCCGGCGAGGAGTGACCGGCCCGTCGCCGGCAGCCGTTCCGACCGAAGGAGAGAACCATGGGACTGATCCGAGGAGTCGCCCGCACCGCCGTGGTGGCGGGCACGGCGACCGCGGTGTCCAACCGCGTGTCCCGGCGGCAGGCCGGCCGCTGGGCCGAGCAGGAGGCCCAGCAGGCCCCGCCGCCGCAACAGCAGCAGTACTACCAGGAGCCCCCGCCGCCCCCGCCGCCGGCCGCCGCGCCGGTCAGCATGGACAGCAAGATCGACCAGCTCAAGGAGCTCGCCACGCTCAAGGAGCAGGGCGTTCTCAGCGAAGCCGAGTTCCAGGTGCAGAAGGAACGCATCCTCAACGGCTGACGAACGGGGCCCCGGCCCCCTGGAGGCGCGGTGAACCGGTGGAAGCCACTGATCGTCCTCGGCACGGGCCAGTTCCTGATGGTGCTGGACGCATCCGTGATGAACGTGTCGATCAGTCAACTCGTCGAGGACTTCGACACCGAGGTCACCGCCATCCAGGGGGTCATCACCCTGTACACCCTGGTCATGGCGGCCTTCATGCTCACCGGCGGCAAGCTCGGCGACATGTACGGCCGCCGCCGCACGTTCATCGTCGGCCTGGTCGTCTACGCCGTCGGCTCCGGCCTGACCGCGATCGCCCCCGAACTGTGGGTGCTCGCCCTCGGCTGGTCCGTCATCGAGGGCCTCGGCGCCGCCCTCGTCCTTCCGGCGCTCGCGGCCCTGGTCGCCGGCGCGTACCGGGGCCGCGACCGCGCCGTCGCCTACGGCGTGATCGGCGGTCTCGCCGGCGCCGGCATCGCCGTCGGGCCGCTGCTCGGCGGCTGGGTCACCACCTACCTCACCTGGCGGCTGGTCTTCGCCGGCGAGGTCGTCCTGGTCGCGGCGATGCTCTGCCTCATCGGCTGGATCCCGCGCGAGGAAGCGCCCGCCGAACGGCCCCGCCTCGACCTGGTGGCCGTGGTGCTCTCCGCGGCCGGACTGGCGCTGGTCGTGCTCGCCGTCCTGCAGAGCAGCAGCTGGGGCTGGCTGGCGCCGCGCAACGCCCCCTTCACCATCTTCGGGTTCTCGCCGACGCTGTTCGTCATCACGCTCGGCGGCGTCCTGCTCTACCTGTTCGCCCGGTGGGAGCACACCCGGGAGGCCAAGGGTCGGCCCACACTCGTCCGCCTCGGCCTGTTCCGGATCTCCGGGCTGCGCTCCGGCCTGGTCACACTCTTCAACCAGAACACCATCCTGCTCGGCCTGTTCTTCGTCATCCCGCTCTACCTCCAGGTCGTGCTGGGCAAGGACGCCTTCGAGACCGGGCTCAAGCTCCTGCCGGTGTCGATCACCATGCTGATCGCCTCGATGGGCGGCTCGGTGCTGCTGCGCATCGCCTCCCCGCGCACCATCGTGCGGATCGGCTTCCTCGTCCTGCTCGCCTCGATCGTGTGGCTGCTCGCCACGATCGAGCCGGCACTCAACGAGGCCTCGTTCGCGTGGGCGATGGCGGTCATGGGTCTCGGCATGGGCATGCTCGCCTCCCAGCTGGGCAACGTGGTGCAGTCGTCCGTCGGAGAGGAGGACCGCAGCGAGGCCGGCGGTCTGCAGTACACCTCCCAGAACCTCGGCTCCTCGCTCGGCACCGCGCTGATCGGCGCCATCCTCATCGGTGCCCTGGCCGCCTCCCTCAGCTCCGCCATCGGAGCCGACCCGCGGATCTCCGAAGCGGTGAAGCAGCAGGCCGGCATCCGGATCGAGGCCGGCCTCACCTTCGTTCCGGCAGACGACGTCGCCACTGCACTCTCCGAGACCTCCGTCCCGCCCGCCGAGGCCGACGCGATCGTGGAGGACTACGAGGACGCCCAGATCGCCGGGCTCAAGGTCGCCGTCCTCGCCGCGGGCGGGATCGCCGTCGTCGGACTGCTGTGCACCGGCGCCCTCCCGGCCCACGTCCGCGGCAAGCAGGAATCGGACGAGGACGAGGACTGACGTCAGGCTGTATCGAAGATTCCGGCAGAGCCGGAAGGCAGCGCGTGCCCGTTTGGGCGGACGGGCGGGGCCCGGGCAGGCTGTCTGTCGACCCCTGTCTCCGTCCAGACCCGAAGGAGCACGCATGATCCTCATCACCGTGAAGTTCACCGCCAGGCCCGAGTACGCCGACAGCTGGCCGTCCCTGGTCGAGGAGTTCACCCGGGCCACCCGCACGGAGCCCGGCAACGTGTTCTTCGAGTGGTCCCGCAGCCTCGACGACCCGGCCGTCTACGTGCTGCTGGAGGCCTTCGAGTCGGCCGACGCGGGCGCCGTCCACGTGAACTCCGACCACTTCAAGGCGGCCATGGCCGAACTGCCCAAGGCCATCGCGGCCAAGCCGCAGATCATCTACGTCGACGCCCCGGTGGACGGCTGGAACGAGATGGCGGAGCTGTCCCCGGCCGAGGGCTGACGGCTGCGGCACCCCTCACAGGCGGGGCGGTCATTCGTGCGGCAGGCGTAACGGCCGGAGACCGTCCGGCGTCACATCCGCGCAACAGGCCCTTCCTACGTTGGACACCGGTGGGAGCGACCCACCCGGCCGGCCAGGCCGGCCCCGTCAGTCGCCGGCGGGGCCGCGGGCCGGCAGGCCACGAGAGGGGCAGCCGTGACGGGGCCGAAGCTGCAGACCGGGACCAGCCGGGTGAGGACGGCCTGCTCGTACTGCGGTGTCGGCTGCGGCATCGTGCTGGATGTGGCCAGGGAGGCCGACGGCCGCCGGAGGATCCTCAAGGCCTCCGGCGACCAGGCCCACCCCGCCAACGGCGGCCGGCTGTGCACCAAGGGCGCCACCCATGCCGACATGATGGCCGCGCCCGGCCGCCTGGGCACCGCGCTCGTCCGCTCCTCCCGCGGCGAGGAGCCCGTGCCGCTGGACGTCGACGCGGCCGTCGCCGCCACCGGCGCGCGGCTGCGCGCGATCGTCGACGAGCACGGGCCGGACGCACTGGCCCTCTACGTCTCCGGGCAGATGTCCCTGGAGGCCCAGTACCTGGCGAACAAGCTCGCCAAGGGCTTCGTCCGGACCTCCCGGATCGAGTCCAACTCCCGGCTGTGCATGGCCAGTGCGGGCTCCGGCTACAAGCTGTCGCTGGGCGCCGACGGGCCGCCGGGATCGTACGAGGACTTCGACCGCGCGGACGTCTTCCTGGTGATCGGCTCCAACATGGCCGACTGCCACCCGATCCTCTTCCTGCGGATGATGGACCGCGTCAAGGCCGGCGCCAAGCTGATCGTGGTGGACCCGCGCCGCTCCGCGACCGCCGAGAAGGCCGACCTCTTCCTGCAGGTGAAGCCGGGCACCGACCTGGCCCTGCTGAACGGCCTGCTGCACCTGCTCGTCGCCGGCGGGCACACCGACGAGCAGTTCATCGCCGAGCACACCGAGGGCTGGGAGCAGCTGCCGGAGTTCCTCGCCGACTACCCGCCCGCCGCGGTCGCCGAGCTCACCGGGATCGCCGAGCAGGACCTGCGGACCGCCGCCGAGTGGATCGGCACCGCCGGCGAGTGGACGAGCTGCTGGACGATGGGGCTCAACCAGTCCACCCACGGCACCTGGAACACCAACGCCCTGGTCAACCTGCACCTGGCGACCGGCGCGATCTGCCGCCCCGGCAGCGGCCCGTTCTCGCTCACCGGCCAGCCCAATGCGATGGGCGGCCGGGAGATGGGCTACATGGGCCCCGGGCTGCCGGGCCAGCGCTCCACCCTGGTCGAGGCCGAACGGGCCTTCATGGAGGACCTGTGGGGCGTCGGGCGGGGCACGCTCCGGGCCGAGGCCGGCGCCGGCACCGTGGAGATGTTCGAGCGGATGGCCGAGGGCGAGATCAAGGCCTGCTGGATCATCTGCACCAACCCGGTCGCCTCGGTCGCCAACCGGCGGACCGTGATCGAGGGCCTGGAGGCCGCCGAACTCGTCGTCGCCCAGGACGTGTTCGCCGAGACCGAGACCAACGCCTATGCGGACGTGGTGCTCCCGGCGACGCTCTGGGCCGAGTCCGACGGGGTGATGGTCAACTCCGAACGGAACCTCACCCTGGTGCGCGGCGCGGTCGACGCCCCCGGCCAGGCCGTGCCCGACTGGCGGCTGATCGCCGACGTGGCCTGCGCGATGGGCTACGCCGAGGCGTTCACCTACGCCAGTGCGGAGGAGGTCTTCGAGGAGCTCAAGCAGGCCTGGAACCCGAAGACCGGCTGGGACCTGCGCGGCGTCTCCTACGAGCGGCTGCGCGAGGGACCGGTGCAGTGGCCGTGCCCGCCCGGCGGCGGGGACCGCAACCCCGTCCGGTACGCCAACGACGGCGTCAGCCAGGACCTGCTGGTGCGCGAGGACGGCACCCGGCCGCGGCTCGCCTTCCCGACGCCCTCGGGCCGTGCGCAGTTCTACGCCCGCCCGCACCTGCCGCCGGCCGAACTGCCGGACGACGACTACCCCTTCGTGCTGAACACCGGCCGTGTGCAGCACCAGTGGCACACCCTCACCAAGACCGGCAAGGTCGCCAAGCTCAACAGGCTCAACCCCGGCCCGTTCGTCGAGGTCCACCCGCAGGACGCCGCAGCCCTCGGCGTGGCCGCCGGGGACCGGCTGGAGGTCGCCTCCCGCCGCGGCCGGGCGGTGCTGCCGGCCGTGGTCACCGACCGGGTCCGCCCCGGCACCTGCTTCGCGCCCTTCCACTGGAACGACATGTTCGGGGAGTACCTCAGCATCAACGCCGTGACCAACGACGCCGTCGACCCGGTGTCCTTCCAGCCCGAGTTCAAGGCCTGCGCGGTCTCGCTGACCCGTGTCGCCGCCGTGCCCGAGCCCGCCCCGGCCGTGCTGCCGGCGCCCGAGCCCGCACTGGCCGCGGTGGGTGCGGTGGCCGCCGGGTCACCGGTCGCGGCGCTCACCCAGCTGTTCTCGCTCACCGACGTGGCCGCCCCGCCCGCCCTCGCCGACCACGAACGCCGCTACCTCGCCGGGTACCTGGCCGGGCTCGGCGCCACCGTCCCGGCCGGCACGGTGCCCGTGCTCCCGGCCAACGCCCCCTTCGACCCGGCGCACGCCCTCTGGGTGGACGGCGTCCTGGCCGGCATGTTCTCCCGCTCCGCGCTGCCCGCACAGGCCCCGGCACCCGCCGCGGCCCCGGCCGCACCGGCCCGGCACCTGGTCGTCCTGTACGCCTCGCAGACCGGCAACGCCGAGGACTTCGCCGCCACCGCCGCCGCCCGGCTCACCGAGGCCGGCCGCACCCCGACCCTGCTGAGCATGGCCGACTGCACCCCCGGCACCCTCGCCGAGGGCACCGACCTGCTGGTCGTCAGCAGCACCTTCGGCGACGGCGACGCCCCGGACAACGGCGCCGACTTCTGGCAGCAGCTGGAGGGCGACGGCGCCCCCCGCCTCGACGGCGTGCGCTACTCGGTGCTCGCCTTCGGCGACTCCAGCTACGGCGACTTCTGCGGCCACGGCCGGCGCCTCGACGAGCGGCTGGCCGAGCTCGGCGCCGTCCGGCTGCTGCCGCGGGTCGACTGCGAGCCGGACTTCGAGCAGCCCGCCGCCGACTGGCTGGAGCAGGTGCTCGGCAGGCTCGCCGAGCCGCTCCCTGAGCCCGCCGGCCCTGCGCCGTCCGCCGCAGAACCGGCGGCCGGGGTGCGGCCGACCAAGGCCGAACCGTTCACCGCCCGCCTGGTCGGCAACCGGCTGCTCAGCCTGCCCGGCGCGGGCAAGGAGGTCCGCCAGTTCACCTTCGACCTCGGCGACAGCGGCACCCTGGAGTACGAGGCCGGTGACGCCCTCGGAGTCTGGCCGGTCAACTGCCCCGAGCTGGTGGTGGAGTGGCTCGCCGCGACCGGCCAGCACCCCGACACCGGGGTCGAACTCGCGGGCCACGGACGGACCACCCTCACCGAGGCACTGCACCGGCACCTCGACATCACCCGGATCACGCCGGATCTGCTGCGCTTCGCCGCCGACCGCACGGCCGACGGCCGGCTGCTCCGCAAGCTCCTCCGCCCGGACAACAAGGACGAGCTGGCGAAGTGGAGTTGGGACCGCCAGGCGGTCGACCTGGTGACCGAGTACCCGGTGGAGGCCACCGCCCAGGAGTGGGTGGACGTGCTGAAGAAGCTGCAGCCGCGGCTGTACTCGATATCCTCCAGCCCGCTCGCCGACCCGACCCGGGTCCGGCTCACGGTTTCCGTGCTGCGGTTCGACAACCAGCAGGGCCGCCGCCGCAAGGGCGTGGCGTCGACCTTCCTGGCGGACGCGGCGCCCGACACCCCGGTACGGATCTTCGTCCAGCGCTCGCCGCACTTCCGGCCGCCCGACCCGGCCACGCCCGCCGTCATGGTCGGGCCCGGCACCGGCGTCGCCCCGTTCAAGGGCTTCCTGGAGGAGCGCCGGGCCCGCGGCCACCACGGCGGCAACTGGCTGTTCTTCGGCGAGCAGCGCCGCGCCACCGACTTCTACTACGAGGACGAGCTCGCCGCCCTCGGCGAGCAGGGCGTCCTCTCCCGCCTGGACCTGGCCTTCTCCCGCGACCAGCGGAACAAGGTCTACGTGCAGGACCGGATGCGCGAGCACGGCCCCCGGCTGTGGAAGTGGCTGGAGGCGGGCGCCCACTTCTACGTCTGCGGCGACGCCGGCCGGATGGCCAAGGACGTCGACCGCGCCCTCCACGAGATCGTCGCCGCCCAGGGCGGGCTCGGCGAGGAGGACGCGGCCGCCTACGTCAAGCAGCTCGTCGCGGACAAGCGCTATGTCCGCGACGTCTACTGACCGTACGTCAGAGCTGCGTCAGCAGTTCTTGAAGGCGTCGCAGAGCGGGGCGCCCAGCAGGCGCAGGACGGCGGTGTCGTCCTTGACCGTCCAGGCGGCCTTGGGCTTCTTGGTGCCGTACGGGCCGTAGACGGTCAGCTCGGCCACCGTGGTCGAGGTGGTGGTCAGGTACTCGTGGACGGTGATGCCGCCGCTGCCCTGCTTGAGGGTGATGGTGGCGGCCAGGTAGGACGGGTCCTCGGCGGTGACCTTCACCGAGGGGGTGGCTCCGTCCGGGGCGCAGGCCCTGACCTCGTCGGTCAGGCCGCGCAGCAGGGCGCCGGCCGACTGCACGGCACCGCTGGAGGTGCCCTTGAAGTGGACGATCGTCTGCTGCGCCTGCCACTCGTCGGTGCCGCCGCTGAGCAGGGTCTGCGCGCCGTCGGCGCCGGTGCCGAGGCCGGCGAGGTCCTGGGAGCGCACCGAGTCGCAGAGCGCCTCGAAGGCGAACGGCTCGCCGTTCTTGACCGGCTTCGCCTTTCCGGCCTGGGCGGGCCAGTGGTAGGCCGAGTTGAGCGGGATGTCGGCACCCGCCATCCAGGCGGAGGCAGGGATGCCGCCGATGGTGCCGCCGGCCTTGGCGGTGGGGGAGGCCTGCGCGGAGGCCGCGTCCTGCGCGGGAGCCTCGGAGGACGGCGCCGCCGCGGGTGCCTGGGCGGACTTCGCGGGCTCCGGCTCGGCCGGGTCGCAGGCGGTCAGCGCGCCGAGGGCGAGCAGGACGGCGGTGGCGGCGCGCAGCGCCTGGGTGTGACGGGACACGGTCGGTTGGCTCTTCCTGGGTTCGGCGGGGCCGGCCGCGCGGCCGGCGCGGACGGTCAGTAGCCCTGCGGGCCGTGGTTCGGGTTGGCCTGGGCGACCTTGGCGGCCAGGTCGTGGCCGTCCGGGGAGACGTGGTAGCGCGCCATCATGTAGTTCATGGACGCGCACGCGCTGGCCACCGGGTCGTAGATCTTGGTGGAGGTGCCCGGCTGGTGGTAGGCGGCGAAGGTGTCCGGGATGCACTGCCAGGGGCCGCGCGAGGAGTGCAGCGGCGCCCCGTCAGCTTGGGTCGGGCCCCAGGCGTTGCTGTCGGTCTTGTTCACCAGCCAGTGCGAGTCGTTGTACGAGGACTCGCGCTGGGTCATGGTGAGCAGGCCGCGCATCCAGTTGGCCCGGGCCTCGGGGTCCTTGATGCCCATGGCGTCGAGCGCCTGGTTGACGTAGTCCTCGCAGGCGGCGCGGCCGCTCTTCCAGGAGCCGGCGCCGCCGTAGTCGACGTCGGACATCGGGATCTTCCCGTGCGGGTTGGGCGAGGAGGGCATCGGGTGGTGCCCGCCGCTGCCGCCCTCGTGGCCGCCACCGCCGTGGTGCCCGCTCCCGCCCCCGTGGTGTCCGCCGCTGCCGCCGCCGTGCTTGCCCGGGGACTTGGGCGGTGTGTGGTGCCCGCCGCCGGGCATCTGCTTGCCGGCGTGCTCCTCGGCCTCGCGGTAGTTGTCCGCGCAGTGCCTGATGCCGGCGGCGTCCTTGTGCAGTGCCTTCGCGGTGCCGGTGGCGCTCTCCCCGGCGTCCTCCACGGCCTCCTCGGCGGCGATGACGATGCCGGTGGCGAGCAGGCCCCGGGTGATCAGCGTCTCGATCTCGGCGGTGCGGAACTTGCCCGAGAGCGACCCCACCTTGGCGGCGACGCGCTCCAGGCGTTCGGCCTGGGCCTGCCACTCCTTCGCGAGCCGGTCGAGCTGTTCGGGCGACACCTTGTAGTGGCTGCCTGCCATGGCGGTCCTTCCCCCGTCGGGGTCGGACGGCCTCCGGCGGCGGGAGCGCCGGATCGTGTGCCACCCAATCCCCGGCGGCAGATCATAGTATGAGCGCCTGTCAGGGCTTCGACCCGTCCCCACCGCGCGGCACCCTCGCCGGGGCCGCCGCATTCTGCTTCGATGGGGCGATCCACCGGCCGGTGGCGGCCGCGGAAACCAGGAGGAGCCGCGCAGATGCCCGTACGCACCGAACACAGCGGACCGGTCACGACCGTCGTGCTCTCCCGCCCCGAAGCACGCAACGCCGTCGACGGGCCCACCGCCGAGGCCCTCGCCGAGGCCTTCCGTGCCTTCGACGCCGACCCGGACGCCTCGGTCGCCGTGCTCTGGGGAGAGGGCGGCACCTTCTCCGCCGGCGCCGACCTCAAGGCCTTCGGCACCGCCGAAGGCAACCGGGTCGCCCCCGAGGGCGACGGCCCGATGGGGCCCACCCGCCTGCGGCTCGGCAAGCCGGTGATCGCCGCCGTCGCCGGACACGCCGTCGCCGGCGGACTGGAACTCGCCCTCTGGTGCGACCTACGGGTCGTCGAGGAGGACGCGGTCTTCGGAGTCTTCTGCCGCCGCTGGGGTGTCCCGCTGATCGACGGCGGCACCGTCCGGCTGCCCCGCCTGATCGGCGCCGGCCGGGCCATGGACCTCGTCCTCACCGGCCGGCCGGTGGACGCCGCCGAGGCGAAGGCCATCGGCCTGGCCGACCGCGTCGTCCCGCGGGGCACCTCGCGGGCCGCCGCCGAACGGCTCGCGGCGGAGATCGCGCGGTTCCCGCAGACCTGCATGCGGGAGGACCGGCTGTCACTGCTCGAACAGGAGGGCCTCACCGAGGCCGCCGCCCTGGACAACGAACTCCGCCACGGCCTCCGCTCCCTCCCCGAAGCCGGCGAGGGCGCAGCCCGCTTCGCCGCCGGCGCCGGCCGCCACGGCTCCTTCACCGACCGGCACTGAGGGGCCCTCGGCCACTGAGCGGCTCCCGGATCCGAACGCCCCCAGTGGCTTGCCCACAGGTCCGGGTCGCCCCTCAGGGGCTTTCCGTCGGAGTCATGCGGCGGAGGGCGAACCAGAGTTCCATGCGGACGTCGGTGTCCTGGAGGTCGGCGCCCAGGAGGTCGGCGATGCGGGTGATCCGCTGGCGGACGGTGTTGCGGTGCAGGGAGAGGGCGGCAGCGGTGCGGTCCCAGCTGCCGTGGTGGGCGAGCCAGCTGCGCAGGGTGTCCAGCAGGACCTCGGGCCCGGGGGCGCCGGCGTCCGCGAGCGGGGCGAGCAGGGCCTCGGCGTGGGCGCGGGCCTCGTCGTCGGGGACCAGGGCGTGCAGGCTGAGGGCCTCGTTCCGCTGGTGGGCGGCGGGCCGGCCGGCGGCGAGTGCCCGTTCCAGGGCCCGTTCGGCGTGGACGGCGGCGTGCCCGAGGCCGGCCGTGTCGGCGGGGGCGCTGAAGCCGAGGGTCCAGCCGAGGCGTACTGCGGCGGCCGGGTCCGGTGGTGTCGTGCCGGGGACGAGGGCCCGCAGGGCGGTGCCGTCCACGTCGAGGTACGGGGTGCCGAGAGCGGTGCCGAGGGCCGCCACCTGGACGGGGTCCTCGCCGCGTCCGGGCCGGGTGCGGCGCCCGGCGACGACGATCCAGCGGCCGTCCGCGGCGCCGTCCGGCTGCAGCAGTGGTGCGACGGCGGCGGGCCCGGCACCGAGCAGCAGCCGGACGAGGGCGCCGGCGCTGCGGGTGTCGGCGCCGAGCGCGTGCCGGGGGCCGGTGAGCAGGGCGAGCAGGACGGCGGCGACGCCGGTGACCGAGCGGTGGACGCCGGTGGGCGGGGCGTCGGCGGCGATGCCGAGGGCGAGGCCGCCGGGCAGGGTGTGGACGGTGAGGTGGCGCCCGGCGAGGTGTTCGGCGGCGGCGGTGGGCGGTGCCGTCCGTCCCGGCCGGTCGGCGCGCCGGGCGGCCGTGCGGGCGGCGAGGTCGCGCAGCTGCCGCGGGGCGGGGGCGGCCGGGCGGCTGCCGGCGGCGAAGAGCTCCTGGCCGGAGGCGTCCAGCAGGACCGTCCAGGAGGCGGTGCGGACGGCGAGCTGGTGCAGGACGGCCTGCAGGGCGTCCGGCCGGGCGGCGGCGGAGGCGAGCGCGGCCTGCGCCTCCGAGACCAGGCGCAGGTCCCGGTTGCGGGCCTCGGCCATGAAGGCGTACGCGGCCCGGTTCACCGCCACGAACGGCGTCGCGGGCGGCACCCGGACGAGCGGCAGGGCATGCCGCTCACAGGCCTCCACCAGGACGGGCGGCACCTCGTCGTGGACGGGCGCGATGCCGAAGCCGAGGGCGGCGATCCCGGCCGCGGCGACGCTGCGCACATAGGCGTCCACCGCCTCCGTGGTCGGCGGGAAGCGCACGCCCGCGGTCAGCAGCAGTTCGCCGCCGGACAGGTAGGGCGCGGGGTCGGGCAGCTCGGTGGTGCCGATGGTGCCGATCAGCCGGTCCTCGCGGGGCCCGGCGATCTGCTCCAGACCGAGCCCCGGCGCGCCGAGCAGGACGCTCAGCGGCAGTGAGGGCGCGCCCGGGTCCGCGGCGTACGGGGCGGGCGGAACGGACATATCGGCTCCCTTCGATGGATGTTTCCTCCATCAAGAGCATAGAGAATGGACGGAACCGACACTTCAGCAGGCCGGGCGGGCCTTCTACGGTTTCAGCACGGGCCGACACCGCCCCCCCCCGGCGGCCGGGCCCGTACCCGTCCCCCTTTGGCGCAGCGCGGCCGGCCCCTTCCGGCCCGCGGCCGCCGTCCCCCACAAGCACCCCGGCAGCCCGCACCCGCAGCGCGGGCCGGCCGGATCGGAGGACCACATGGCCATCGACTACGTCGTGATGGGCTGCTACCTGCTGGGCATCGTCGCCGTCGGCTGGTGGGGCAGGAGACGCGCCCGCTCCAAGAGCGACTTCCTGGTCGCCGGGCGCCGCCTCGGCCCGCTGATGTACACCGGCACCATGGCCGCCGTCGTCCTCGGCGGCGCCTCCACCATCGGCGGCGTCCGCCTCGGCTACACCTACGGCCTCTCCGGCGCCTGGATGGTCTTCGCGATCGGCCTCGGCCTGCTCGCCCTGAGCATCCTGTTCTCCGCCCGGATCGCCCGGCTGAAGGTCTACACCGTCGCCGAGATGCTCTCGCTGCGTTACGGCGACGCGGCCAGCGTCATCTCCGGCGTGGTGATGTGGATCTACACCCTGATGCTCGCGGTCACCTCCACCATCGCCTACGCCACCGTCTTCGACGTGCTCTTCGACGTGCCGCGCTGGGCGGCCGTGGTGATCGGCGGCACCATCGTGGTCGGCTACTCCGCGCTCGGCGGGATGTGGTCGATCACCCTCACCGACATGGTGCAGTTCGTGGTGAAGTCGATCGGCGTGCTGGTGCTGCTGCTGCCGATCGCCGTGGTCCGGGCCGGCGGCTGGAGCGCCATGGCGGACAAGCTGCCCGACGGCTACCTCTCCTTCGGCTCCATCGGCGGCGAGTCCATCCTCACCTTCGTGCTGATCTACACCTTCGGCATGCTGATCGGCCAGGACATCTGGCAGCGCGTGTTCACCGCCCGCACCGACAGGGTCGCCTCCTACGGCGGCACCGTGGCCGGCGTCTACTGCCTGGTGTACGGCCTCGCCGGCGCCGTGATCGGCATGGCCACCAAGGCGCTGCACCCGCAGCTGGAGGGCGCCGACAGCGCCTTCGCCACCATCGTCAAGACCACCCTGCCGACCGGTGTGAAGGGCCTGGTGCTGGCCGCCGCGCTCTCCGCGATGATGTCCACCGCCAGCGGCGCCCTGATCGCCTCCGCCACCGTCGCCAACAACGACATCTGGCAGCGGCTGCGCACCCTCGGCGGCAAGGCCCGCCCGCTGGGCGACGACCACGACGAGGTCGGCTCCAACCGGCTGGCGATCATCATCCTCGGCGCCGTCTCCATCGGCCTGGCCTGCCTGCTCGACGACGTGCTCGCCGCCCTCACCGTCGCCTACAACCTGCTGGTCGGCGGCCTGCTGGTGCCGATCCTGGGCGGCCTGGTCTGGCGCCGCGGCAACGTCCAGGGCGCGCTGGCCTCGATGACCGCCGGCGGCGTCACCGTGGTGACCTTCATGGTGCTCAAGGGCACCCTCGCCAACGAGCCCATCTACTACGGCCTGGGCGCCAGCCTGATCGCCTACCTGGCCGTCAGCCTCGCCACCAGGCCCACCGACGCCCGCATCCTGGAGCGGTGGCGCGAGCGCCTGGACGGCCGCGCCCCGGTCGAGGCCGTCACCGCCGCCGCCTGACCGAACCGGCGCGTCCGCACCCACCGACCCACCCGAGGAAACGATGAGCACCACCGAACCGCGCGGCCCGATCGACTCGTCCCGCGTCCCGCGCTACGCCGGCCCCGCCACCTTCGCCCGGCTGCCCCGCCTGGACGAGGTCGGGCGCACCGACATCGCCGTGGTCGGCGTCCCGTTCGACACCGGCGTCTCGTACCGGCCGGGCGCGCGGTTCGGCGGCAACGCGATCCGCGAGGCCAGCCGCCTGCTGCGGCCCTACAACCCGGCGCAGGACGCCTCGCCGTTCGCACTCGCCCAGGTCGCCGACGCCGGCGACATCGCGGCCAACCCGTTCGACATCCACGAGGCCGTCGACACCGTCGAGGCCGCCGCCCGCGACCTGCTCGCCACCGGCGCCCGGCTGATGACCCTCGGCGGCGACCACACCATCGCCCTGCCGCTGCTGCGCGCCGTCGCCGCCGAGCACGGCCCGGTCGCCCTGCTCCACTTCGACGCCCACCTCGACACCTGGGACACCTACTTCGGTGCCGAGTACACCCACGGCACCCCGTTCCGCCGCGCCGTCGAGGAGGGCATCCTCGACACCTCCGCGCTCAGCCACGTCGGCACCCGCGGCCCGCTCTACGGCCGCCAGGACCTCACCGACGACGAGAAGCTCGGCTTCGGCATCGTCACCTCCGCCGACGTGATGCGCCGCGGCGTCGACGAGGTCGCCCAGCAGCTCCGCGAGCGGATCGGCGACCGGCCGCTGTACGTCTCCATCGACATCGACGTCCTCGACCCGGCGCACGCCCCCGGCACCGGCACCCCCGAGGCCGGCGGCCTCACCTCCCGCGAGCTCCTGGAGATCCTCCGCGGACTGGCCGGCTGCAACATCGTCTCCGCCGACCTCGTCGAGGTCGCCCCCGCCTACGACCACGCCGAGATCACCTCCGTGGCCGCCTCGCACACCGCCTACGAGCTGACCACCCTGATGGCCCGCCGGATCGCCGAGGAGCGCGCATGACCCACGTCCGCAACGGCGGCGACCTGGTCGTCGAGTCCCTCGCCAACCTCGGCGCCGAGACCGTCTTCGGCCTCCCCGGCCAGCACGCCCTCGGACTGTTCGACGCGCTGCGCCGCTCCCGGCTGCGCTACGTCGGCCTGCGGGTGGAGAACAACGCCGGCTTCGCCGCCGACGGCTACGCCCGCACCGCCGGCACCGTCGCCCCGCTCTTCCTCTCCACCGGCCCGGGCGCCCTCACCTCGCTCGCCGCCCTCCAGGAGGCCGCCGCCGCCTCCGCCCCCGTGCTCGCCGTCTCCTCGCAGATCCCCTCCGCCGGGCTCGGCGGCCGCCGCCGCGGCTACCTGCACGAACTCGTCGACCAGCAGGCCAGCTTCCGCGACGTGGTGAAGTCCGTGCACACCGCGCGCACCGCCTCGCAGATCCCCTCCGCACTCGCCGCCGCCTGGGAGTCCGCACTCACCGCCCCGTACGGGCCGGTCTGGGTGGAGATCCCGCAGGACGTCCTGCTCGCCCCGACCACCGTGCCCCGGGTCACCGGGCTGCGCGCCGAACCCCGCCCGCTCGTCCCACGCGCCGAACTGATCGCGGAGGCGGCCGTGCTGCTCGCCGAGGCCGAGAACCCGGTGATCCTGGCCGGCGGTGGAGTCGTCCGGGCCGGTGCGACCGACGAACTGCTGCGCCTCGTCGAGCTGTTGCGCGCCCCGGTGGCCTGCACCTTCGGCGCCAAGGGCGCCTTCCCCTGGGAGCACCCGCTGTCCCTGCAGTCCTGGCTGGAGGACCGGCACACCACCGACCTGCTGGAGAACGCCGACGTGCTGCTGGTCGTCGGCTCCGGCCTCGGTGAACTCTCCAGCAACTACCACACGTTCGCGCCGCGCGGGCAGCTGATCCAGGTCGAGGCCGACCTCGGCAAGCTGGAGTCCAACCACCCCGCCTTCGGCATCCACGCCGACGCCCGGCTCGCCCTCGCCGCCCTCGCCGACTCCGTCCCCGCCCGGGAGGCCGACGGCCGCGGCGAGGCCGTCGCCGCCGACCTCCTCAAGCAGGTCCGCGCCCGGATCGACGGCCAGGGGCTGGAGCTGGAGCAGCAGGTGCTGGCCGCCGTGCGGGCCGCCCTGCCGGACGACTCCCCGGCCTTCTTCGACATGACGATCCTCGGCTACTGGGCCTGGTCCGCGTGGGACGCCCGCCGCCCCGGCGCCATGCACTCCGCCCAGGGCGCCGGCGGCCTCGGCTACGGCTTCCCCGCCGCACTCGGCGCGGCCGCCGCCCTGCCCGGCCGCCCCGTCCTCGCCGTCTCCGGCGACGGCGGCGCCATGTACTCGGTCGCCGAACTCGCCACCGCCCGCCAGCACGGCCTGGACGTCACCTGGCTGATCGTGGACGACGGCGGGTACGGCATCCTCCGCGAGTACATGACCGACACCTTCGGCGAGGCCACCGCCACCGAACTCGCCCGCCCCGACTTCCTCCGCCTCGCCGAGTCCTTCGGCGTCCCCGCCACCGCCACCACCCCCGACACCCTCCGGGCCGACCTCGCCGCCGCCCTGGCCACCCCCGGCCCCAGCGTCGTCGTCCTCCCCGCCCTCCTCCGCATGTTCGCCCCCACCCACCTGGACACGTGAGGGGCGCCCCTGCGGGCCACCCCGCAATTCCCCCGGCACCCCGGGGGCGAGCCCCGTACTGTTCGGGTCATGACCGAATTCACCGTGCCGATCACCGTCCGGGGCTACGAGACCGATTCGCAGGGCCACCTCAACCAGTCCGTCTACCTGCAGTACGCGGAGCACGCCCGCTGGGCGTACCTGGAGAACGCCGGCGTCCGCCAGGCCGATCTGCTGGCGAAGGGCGTCGGCCCGGTGGTGCTGGAGACGACGGTGCGCTACAAGCGGGAGCTGCGGGCCGGTGAGGACGTGGCGGTCAGCTGCCGCTTCGTGTGGGGCGAGGGCCGGACGTTCGGCGTCGAGCAGTCGATCGTGAAGGCGGACGGCACCCTGGCGGCGGAGGTCACCGCGGTCGGCGGCTTCCTCGACCTGTCGGCCCGCCGCCTGGTCGCCGACCCGCGCGAGCCGATGCGGGCGCTGGCCTCCGACCCGGCGGCCCTCGGCCTCTGACGGTTCACCAGCCGGGGGCCGCGGCCAGCAGCCGTTCGCGCACCTGTACGACGGCCCGCGGCTCCGCGGCCCCCGCCCGACGTACCAGCCACGCCGTGTTGATCGGCGGGTCCTCCGGTTCCAGCAGTGCCACCAGCGCCCCGGAGGCGAGGTCGGCGGCGCAGAGGTAGCGGGGGAGGACGCTGATCCCGGCCCCTGCGGCGACCGCGGCGACCACCCCGCGCAGGTCCGGCACCACGGCCGCGGCCGGCCCGGTCAGCCGGGTGCCGAACACGTGCCGCCAGTACCGGCGGGCGATCGGCAGGTCCTCGGCGTACGTCACCAGCGGGACGCCCCGCAGCGCGGCCGGTCCTTCGGCCGCCACCCGTCCGGGACCGATCCGGGCGGCCCAGGCGGCCCCCGCCACCAGCACGAACTCCTCGTCCGCCAGCGGGACGGCGCTCAGCGCCCGGCCGCGCGGCCGGGAGGTGGCCACCACCAGGTCGTACCGGCCGGCCCGCAGCCCGGCCAGCAGGTCGTCGGTGAGCCCGGCGGTGATCCGCAGCCGCAGCCCGCCGCCGACCAGCGGGGCGAGGGCGGGCAGTGCGCAGACACTGAGGAACTCGGCGGGCCCGGCGAGGTGCACCGGCTCGGCGCTGGCACCTTCGTCGGCGGTGCCCCGCTCGGCGACCGCGGCGAGGGCGTCCAGCGGCCCGGCGACCTCGGCGGCCAGGGCGTCGGCGACGGCGGTCGGCGCGACCCCGCGCGGCAGCCGTTCGAACAGCGGCCGGCCGAGCTGCTCCTCCAGGACGCGGATCTGTGCGGTCACCGTCGGCTGGGAGAGCCTCAGCATCCGGGCCGCGGCGGTGAACGACCCGGCGCGGTGCACGGCCAGGAAGGTCCGCAGCAGGCCGAGGTCGAGCGGTCCGGGGACGTCACCACTGGGCATGCCCGCAGCCTAGGGCGTGCGTGCGAGGGCCACGGCACCCGCCGGGGTGCCGCGGCCGTGTTGCCCGCCGGTGCCGGTCAGTCCTCCTGGTAGAGCGCCAGCGCCCAGATCACCCACATGTCCAAGGCGATGATCACGATGGCCCACAGGGGGTAGTAGGGCAGCCACAGGAAGCCCGCGATGGCGCTCAGCGAGGCGACCGCCATGCCCGTGTAGCGGGCCCATGCCATGCCGCGCAGCACGCAGAGGCCGACCAGGGCGACCACCGCCCCGAGCACGATGTGGATCCAGCCCCAGGCCGTCACGTCGAACCTGAACACGTAGTTCGGAGTCTTGACGATCAGGTCGTCCCGCGCGACGGCGACGATCCCCTGGAACAGGTCGAGGAGGCCGGTGACCAGCATGACCACACCGGCGAACAGCACCAGGCCGGTGACCCAGCCGCTGTTCTGACGAGGGGGCGGGCCCCCCGTGGCGGGACTCGGAGGGACGGAGGCGGAGGCCATGGCGATCTCCCTTTCGGAGACGTGCGGATGTCCCGACCGTCCGTCCGGTCGCGGCGGCCCGCCAACCGGGGTGGGCCGTCCGGGTGCCGGATGCGGGTTCCGCCGAGCGGTGCGACGGTGGTGGACGGACGTGCCGTACCGCCCCGCCCGGGTCGGAGTACGCCCGCTGTCGGGCTCGGGTGCACGCCCGTAGGGTCCGAACAGGGAAGCTGTTGACGACGCGAGAGGTGCCGCGGTGGCTCTGCACAAAGCTCAGGAACCGGCGGCCGACCCGGCCGTCGACATCTTCGCCTCGCCGCTGAGCGAGCGGCCCCTTCCCAAACGGTCCATGCCGGACTTCCCGTCGCCGCCGCCGGTGGTCTTCCAGCTGCTGCGCAACGAGCTGCTGCTGGACGGCAACGCCGCGCAGAACCTCGCCACGTTCTGCACCACCTGGGCGGACGACGAGGTCCGCCGCCTGATGGACCTGTGCCTGGACAAGAACATCGTCGACAAGGACGAGTACCCGCAGACCGCGGAGATCGAGTCGCGCTGCGTGAACATCCTCGCCGACCTCTGGCACGCGCCCTCCGAGGGCGACGGCAACGCGGTCGGCTGTTCCACCACCGGCTCCAGCGAGGCCGCCATGCTCTGCGGCCTCGCCCTGAAATGGCGCTGGCGCGACCGCCGACAGGCCGCGGGCCTGTCGACCGACCGGCCGAACCTGGTCTGCGGGCCGGTGCAGGTCTGCTGGGAGAAGTTCGCCCGCTACTTCGACGTCGAGCTGCGCCAGGTCCCGGTCGAGCCCGGCGCGACCGGCCTGCAGGCCCACCAGCTGCGCGAGTACGTCGACGAGAACACCATCGGCGTCGTCGCGATCCTCGGCGTCACCTACACCTGCACCTACGAGCCCGTCGCCGAGATCGCCGCCGAACTCGACCGGATGCAGGCCGAGAGCGGCCTCGACGTCCCGCTGCACATCGACGCCGCCTCCGGCGGGTTCATCGCGCCGTTCCTCCACCCCGACCTGGAGTGGGACTTCCGGCTGCCGCGGGTCGCCTCCATCAACGCCTCGGGCCACAAGTACGGGATGGCCCCGCTCGGCGTCGGCTGGGCGCTCTGGCGCGACCAGGACGCCCTGCCGGACGGCCTGGTCTTCCACGTCGACTACCTCGGCGGCGACATGCCCACCCTCGCCCTGAACTTCTCCCGCCCCGGCGGCCAGGTCATCACCCAGTACTTCATGTTCCTGCGCCTCGGCCGCGAGGGGTACCGCCGCGTCTACCAGGCCTGCGCCGACACCGCCCAGTACCTCGCCCGGCAGGTCGCCGAGATGGGACCCTTCACCCTGCTGTACGACGGCGCCGGCGCGCTGCCCGCCGTCTCCTACACCCTCACCGACCCGTCCTCGGTCGGCTGGAGCCTGTACGACCTCTCCGACCAGCTGCGCATGCGAGGCTGGCAGGTGCCCTCCTACCCGCTGCCGCCGGACCGCCAGGAGACCGTCATCCAGCGCGTCCTGGTCCGGCACGGCGTCGACCGGGACGAGATCGAACTCCTCGCCGAGGACATGCGGCGGGCCATCAAGCACCTCGACGAGGGCCACCCGCACGACTCGGCCCGCGTCGGCTTCCACCACTGAGTACGGTGGGGACGGGGAGAGCGAACAGGAGGCGGAATTGGCGGCCGATCACGGGACCGACAGGTACCGGCCCAGCCCGGTCGGCGAGCTGCTGCGCGAGCGGCCGCCGATGGCACGCGGGCTGCCGGAGTTCGACCCCGACCTGGCACCCGCCGAGCCGGGCCCGCTGTTCGTGGACTGGCTGGTCGAGGCGATCGAGGCGGGCGTGCTCGACCCGCACGTCATGACGCTCTCCACGGTCGACGCGGACGGGGTGCCCGACGCCCGGGCGCTGGTGCTGCGGGACGTCGACGCGGCCGATGGCGGCTGGGTGTTCGCGGCGGAGGCCGACAGCCCCAAGGGCCGCCAGCTGGCGCTCAGCCCGATGGCCGCACTGAGCGTGTACTGGCCGCCGCAGGGCCGGCAGATTCGCATCCGCGGCTCCGTCGAAGCGGCTTCGCCGGCGGTCTCCGCGGACGAGTTCCGCGGGCGCTCGCCCGGTGCCCGGGTGGCCGCCCTGGTCGGGCGGCAGAGCGAGCCGCTCGGCTCGCTCGCCGCGTACGACCAGGCGGCCGACGAGGCCCAGCTGCTGCTGGAGGCCGACCCGGAGCTTGTCGCGGCCGGTCACACCGTGTACACCCTGCGGGCCCAGGAGGTCGAGTTCTGGCAGGGCGACCCGGTCCGCCGTCACATCCGCCTCCGCTACACCCGCACCGGCGAAGGCATCGGCCGCACGGCCTGGACCAGCACCCTCCTCTGGCCGTAGCGCCGGTAGGCACTCGGGGCGCCGGATCAGGGGCGCGTGGGGGCACCTCCCGGCCGGAGGCCGGGGGAGAACTGCGCGGGCCGGATGCCGAAGGGGTGCGGTGCACTCTCCGCGCGCCGCACCCCTTCGCCGCTGCGGCCGACCGTCAGGCGGCCGTGCCGGCCAGTACCTTGCCCGCCGGGTCGGGCTCCGGCTCCGCAGCCGCCGGGACGGGCCGCCGCAGGCCCTTCAGCAGGATCACCAGGCCCGCCGTGACCACCGTGCCGGCCCCGATCGCGATCAGGTACAGCACCGGGCTGCCGATCAGCGGCAGCACCCAGATGCCGCCGTGCGGGGCCCGCAGCGTCGAGCCGAAGGCCATGGTCAGGCCGCCCGCGACCATGCTGCCCGCCATCGCCGAGGGGATGACCCGCAGCGGATCGGCCGCCGCGAACGGGATCGCGCCCTCGGTGATGAACGAGGCCCCGAGCACCCAGGCCGCCTTGCCGTTCTCCCGCTCCTCGCGGGTGAACAGCCGCCGCCGCACGGTCGTCGCCAGCGCCAGGCCCAGCGGCGGGGTCATGCCGGCCGCCATCACCGCGGCCATCACCTTGAGGCTGCCCGCGTCCGGCACCGAGCCCGCGGTGGTGAGCGCACCGGCCGCGAAGGTGTACGCCACCTTGTTCAGCGGGCCGCCCATGTCGAAGGCCATCATCGCGCCCAGCAGCAGGCCGAGCAGGATCGCATTGGTGCCCGACAGGCCGTTCAGCCAGTCCGTCAGCCCCTTCATCGCGGTGGCGATCGGCGAACCCAGCACCACGAACATCAGGAAGCCCACCGCGGCCACCGACAGCAGGGGTATCACCACCACCGGCATGATCCCGGCGATCGCCCGCGGCACCTTCCAGCCGGTCATCCAGCGGACCAGCAGACCGGCGATCAGACCGGTGACGATGCCGCCGAGGAAGCCCGCCCCGACCGTCACCGAGACCGCGCCGCCCACGATGCCGGCCGCCAGCGCCGCCCGGTCCGCGATCGCGTACGCGATGTACCCGGACAGGATCGGCACCAGGAAGGCGAAGGCCGCCGCGCCGGTCTGGAAGAGCAGCGCCGCCCAGCTCTGCTGGGACGCCCAGTCGAAGTGGCCGACCACCGACGGCGCCGAGGAGATCTTGTACCCGCCGAGCGCGAAGCCCAGCGCGATCAGCAGACCGCCCGCCGCGACGAACGGGATCATGTAGCTGACGCCGGTCATCAGGTAGCCGCGCAGCCGCTTCGCCCAGTGCTCCTGCCGCTGCACCGGTGCCGGGGCGGCCGCCGGCCGCTCCGCACGTGCCGGGCCCGCGGCGGCCAGCGCCACCGCCTCGGCGACCAGCTCGTCCGCGCGGTTCACACCCGCCTTCACCCCGACGTCCACCGTCGGCAGGCCGGCGAACCGGGCGCGGTCGCGGACCTCCACGTCGTGCGCCAGGATCACCGCGTCCGCGGCGGCGATCACCGCCGGGTCCAGCGGGGTCGAGCCCGCCGAGCCCTGCGTCTCCACGTGGATGGTGGCACCGGCCCGGGCCGCGGCCTGCTCCAGCGCCTGGGCCGCCATGTAGGTGTGCGCGATGCCGGTCGGGCAGGAGGTCACCGCGACCAGCACCGGGCCGCCCGCCGAGGACACGGGGGCCGGTGCGGGCGCCGGTGCGGCGGTCGCCGCGGGCTCCGGCGAGGGGGCCGGTTCCTCGTCGTTGACCAGGGCGGCGACCGCGCTCGGGTCGGTCGCCGAGCGCAGCGCACCGGTGAAGTCCGGGTCCATCAGCCGGCGGGCCAGCGAGGCCAGGATCTGCAGGTGGGCGTCGTCCGCGCCGTCCGGGGCGGCGATCATGAACACCAGGTCGGCCGGGCGGCCGTCCGGGGCGTCGAAGTCCAGGCCGCGGGAGCTGCGCCCGAAGGCCAGACTCGGCCGGGTGACGTGGGCCGAGCGGCAGTGCGGGATGCCGATCCCGTCGCCCAGGCCGGTCGGCGCCTGCGCCTCGCGGGCGGCCACGTCGGCGAGGAAGCCGTCGAGGTCGGTGACCCGGCCCTCGGCGGCGAGCCGCTGGGCCAGGGCGCGGAGGGCCTCCGCCTTGTCGTCGGGGGCGAGGTAGAGATCCACGAGCGCAGGTGTGATCAGTCTGCCGTTGTCGCTCATCGTGTCGGTCCTTCACCAGTCGTGCACAGGTGCGTGGTCGGTTCCTGTTGCCCCCAGGTCCTTCCGGTCGGCCGTCCGGGACGGCCGGTGCGCATCTGCGGCCCTCGCGGCCGCGCGCGGTTCAGCGGCCCAGTGGCAGCTCCCTCGGCACGTCGGCGGTCACCACGACGGTGTCCGGTTCCAGGTCGGCCGGGATCGGCATCACACTGCCCGGCAGCCGGACGGCGGCCGCGCCGTGCGCCAGCGCGGAGGCCAGTGCCTTCGGGCCGATGCCGCCGGCGCTCAGGAACCCCGCCAGCGAGGCGTCGCCGGCACCGACGTCGCTGCGCACCTCGTCCACCGGGGCGGTGCCGTACCAGGCGCCCTCCTCGGCGACCAGCAGCATGCCGTCCCCGCCCAGGCTGGCCAGCACCTGCTGGGCGCCGAGCTCGCGCAGCCGGTGGGCCGCGTCGAGGGCCGCGCCGAGGGTGGCGATCGGCCGCCCGACGGCCTCGGAGAGCTCCTCCCGGTTGGGCTTGACCACGTCCGGGCCGGCCGCCAGCGCGGCCAGCAGGGCCGGTCCGGAAGCGTCCACGGCGATCCGGGCGCCGCCCAGGTGGGCCTCGGCGACCAGGTCGGCGTACCACTCGGGCGCCAGGCCGCGGGGGAGGCTGCCGCAGCAGGCCAGCCAGTCCACGTCCGCACCGGCGGCCTGCCGCCGCACCGCGGCGAGCAGCGCGGCCGACTCCTCGGGCGTCAGCCGCGGGCCCGGTGCGTTGACCTTGGTGAGCGGGCCGCCGCGCTCGACGATCGAGACGTTGATCCGGGTGTCGCCGGAGACCGGGACGGCCGCCACGTCGATGTCCTGCCGGTGCAGCAGCTCGGCGAGCAGCCGGCCGGGGGCGCCGCCCAGCGGCAGCACGGCGGCGGTGCGGTGGCCGGCCGCGGTGAGCGCACGGGCCACGTTGACGCCCTTGCCGCCCGGGTCGAGCCGGTCCCCGGTCGCCCGGTTGACCTCGCCGCGGGCCAGCTCGGGCAGCTCGTAGGTGCGGTCGAGGCTGGGGTTGGGGGTGATGGTGACGATCATGCGCGGATCACTTCCGGTCCGAGTTTTTCGATCTCTGCGGCCTGCTTGGCGGTCAGCCCGGTGTCGGTGACCAGGACGTCGACCTGCTCCAGCGAGCCGAACCGGGCGAAGTGCCGGGCGCCGTACTTGGAGGAGTCGGCCACCAGCACGATCCGGCGCGCCCCGGTGACCATCGCCCGCTTGACGGCCGCCTCGGCGAGGTCGGGCGTGGAGAGCCCGCCCTCCGGCGAGAAGCCGTTGGTGGCGACCACCGCCACGTCGGCGTGGATGTCGGCGAGAGCCCGCAGCGCCCAGTCGTCCACGGCGGCGTGGGTGCGGTGCCGCAGCCGGCCGCCGATCAGGTGGAGCGCGAGCGAGGGGTGGTCGGCCAGCCGTGCCGCGACCGGCAGCGCGTTGGTGACCACGGTCAGCGTGCTCTCGATCGGCAGCAGCGCCGCCAGCCGGGAGACGGTGGTGCCGGCGTCCAGCAGCAGGCTGCCCTCGGCGGGCAGCAGGGCGAGCGCGGCGCGGGCGATCCGCTCCTTCTCGTCCGCGGCGGTGGAGTCCCGCTCGGCGAGCCCGGGCTCCAGGTGCAGCGCTCCGGCGGGCAGCGCACCGCCGTGCACGCGGCGCAGCAGCCCGGCCCGGTCGAGCGCACTGAGGTCGCGCCGGATGGTCTCCTGCGTGACGTTGAACTCCTCCGCCAGCGAGGGGACGTCGACTCGGCCCCGGGCTTGGGCGAGCTGCAGGATCTGCTGCTGACGCTCTGGAGCGTACATGTGGGATCGGGTCCGTTCATGTCTGTTTACGCCTGGTTGACTCCGACGATACGCCCGCGGTGCCTAAAATCAAGAGTCCGAACATGTGGGATTTCTGCCCGATTGCGTTGACACTGGACATGAACCGGGCGTAAAACCAAATGCAACCCACCCGGCAACGGGTGCGTCACCCCCGATCACCCGGTACCCGCGGCACGCCCCCACCGCCGGTACCGGGCCGGCGGCCGACCGCCCACCCACCCCACCGAAGGGACAGCACCATGCCCCAGCTCCAGGTCACCGTCGGCGCGCAGAGCGGCCTGCATGCCCGCCCCGCCTCCCTCTTCGTCCGGGCCGCCGCCCGGCAGAACGTCAAGGTCGGCGTCGGCCGCCCCGGCCAGACCCCCGTGGACGCCCGCAGCCTCCTGTCGGTGCTCGCCCTCGCCGCCGGCCACGGCGAGACCCTCGAACTCACCGCCGACGGCGACGGCGCCCAGGACGCCCTCGGCGAACTCGCCGCGCTGCTCGCCGACGACCTGGACGCCGTCCGGTGAGCACCGCACCGCTCGCCGGGATCGGCGTCGGCAGCGGCAGCGCCGCCGGAGCGGTCGCCAAGGCCGCCCCGGCACCCGTGCTGCCGCCGCCCCGCCCGGTCACCGACCCGGCCGCCGAGACCGCCGCCGTCCGCGCGGCGCTCGCCGAGGTCGTCGCCGACCTCGAGGCGCGCGCCGCCCGGGCCGGCGGGACGGCCGCCGACGTCCTCACCGCCCAGGCGATGATCGCCGCCGACCCCGTCCTCGCCGACCGGGCCGCCGAACTCGTCGCCACCGGCACCGACGGCCCGCACGCCGTCACCGGGGCGTATGCGGCCTTCCGCACCGCCCTGCTCGCCGCCGGCGGCTACTTCGCCGAACGCGCCGCCGACCTCGACGACCTGCGCGACCGCGCGGTGGCCCGGCTGCTCGGGCTGCCGATGCCCGGCCTGCCCGACCCCGGGCACCCGTACGTCCTGGTCGCCGACGACCTCGCACCGGCCGACACCGCCCTGCTCGACCCCGAGCGGGTGCTCGCCCTGGTCACCGTCCGCGGCGGCCCCACCAGCCACACCGCCGTCCTCGCCAAGGCCCTCGGCCTGCCCGCCGTCGTCGGCTGCCCCGGCGCAGCCGGGCTGCAGGACGGCCGGCAGGTGCTCGTCCTCGCCGCCGAGGGCACCGTCCAACCCGACCCGGGCCCCGAGGACGTCCGCCGCGCCGCCGAGGAGCAGCGGCGCCGCCGCGAACGGGCCGCCGGCGCCACCGGGCCCGGCCGCACCGCCGACGGACACCCCGTCGCGCTGCTGGTCAACCTGGGCGCCCTGCACGAACTCGACGGCGCGGCCGCCGCCGACTCCGAGGGCGTCGGCCTGTTCCGCACCGAGTTCCTCTACCTCGACCGCGAGCAGGCCCCCACCGTCGAGGAGCAGACCGCCGCCTACCGCACCGTTTTCAAGGCCTTCGCCGGCCGCCGGATCACCGTCCGCACCCTGGACGCCGGTGCCGACAAGCCGCTGCCCTTCGCCACCGCCGCCGACGAGGAGAACCCCGCGCTCGGCGTGCGCGGCCTGCGCACCGCCGCCCGCGACCCGCAGCTGCTGGAGACCCAGCTCGCCGCGATCGCCGAGGCCGCCCGCAGCACCGGCGCCGACGTCCGGGTGATGGCGCCGATGGTGTCGCTGCCCGCCGAGGCCGCCGCCTTCGCCGCCCGGGTCCGTGCCCACGGACTCCCCGCCGCCGGGGCCATGGTCGAGGTGCCGGCCGCCGCACTGCGCGCCGAACGGCTCGCCGGCGTCTGCGACTTCCTCAGCATCGGCACCAACGACCTCGCCCAGTACGCCTTCGCCGCCGACCGCACGCTCGGGGCGCTCGCCGACCTGCTCGACCCCTGGCAGCCCGCCCTGCTCGACCTGGTCGCCGCCACCGCGGAGGGCGCCGCGGCCCGGGGCGTGCCGGTCGGAGTGTGCGGGGAGGCCGCCGCCGACCCGGACCTCGCGCCGGTGCTGGTCGGCCTCGGCGTCACCGGCCTCTCCGCCGCACCCGCCTGCCTGCCCGAAGTGCGGGCAGCCCTCGCCGACCGCACCCTGGCCGACTGCCGCCGGCTCGCCGCCCTCGCCCGCACCGCCCCCGACGCGGCCACCGCACGGGCCCGCGTCCGCGAGGCCCTCAGGACGCCGGCCAGCTGACCGACGGGCTCCGGGTCTCTCCGGTCAGCCGCGCCAGGCGGGGGCGGTGGCCAGGGCCTTGAGCCGGTCCAGGTCCAGGGCGGGGGTGCCGGGCAGGAAGGTCCGGGCGTCGGGGCCGTTCCACTCGGAGACGGTCACCCGGGTGCCGTCCGGGTGGAGCGCCTCGGCACCCCACTGCACCTCCGGGCCGTCCGTCGCGTCGGACTCCCGTTCGGCGCGGACCACCACGGCGGTGCCGTCCGCGGTGTGCGTCAGCTCCGGGCCGCGGCCCGACTCGAAGACCGTCCGCGGGTCGTCCCGGCCGCCCTGCTGCCAGTGCGGGTCCACGGTGACCGCGAGCCAGCTCGTCCGGCCCTCCAGGGTGACCTCCAGCCGGACGGTGCCGGGCCGCCCGGGTCCGTCCGCCGGCCCCGCCACCGCACCGGCCGGCAGCAGCCCGGTCACCGTCCCGTGCAGGGCGGACGCCGGTGGGGTCGAGACCCCGGGCTGCGGCGGGTCGGTCACCCGCACACCGCCGAAGCCGACGTCCCAGGCACTGCTCTGCAGCACCGCGGTCGCCTGCTCGCCGGTGATCGGGGGCTCGCCCTGCGCGCTGCGGTTGAACGAGTCGATCCGCACCTGGCGCCCGTCCGGGTGGGTGTACGTCGCGATCATGGTCTTGCCCATCCCGGCCTGCTCCGGCAGCAGCACATTGACCATCAGCACCGAACCGTCCGGTTGCACCGTCCGGCTGCAGCTCTCGGTCGCCCGCTCCGACGGGTCGAAGCAGTGCGCACCGCGGGAGGACTCGGTCACCGGCGTGGAGATCCGGTCGAGCGAGAGCGTGATCGGCCCCGCGCCGCGCGCCGTTTCGATCTCGACGACGCCGGACGGCCCTCCCCGGACACTGCTCTCCTCCCCGGTGAAGCCGAGGGCATTGGTGATCCGGCCGCCGGGCAGCAGGGAGACCAGGGAATCGCGCATGTACTCCGCGGTGACCGTCGACCAGGGCTGCGCCGCAGCCCCTTGGTCACTGCGCAGCGCCGGCACGGAACCAGCGGCCAGCAGCGCCACGGCAGCCGCGGCCCCGGTCAGCACGGCGGCCCGGCGCCGCCTGCGGCGCCGCACACCGCGTTCCGCCGCACCCTGGGCGAAGGCGAAGGCGTTCGGCTCGGGGGCCAGTTCGGCCGCCGACCGCAGGGCGACGGTGAAGTTCTCCTCGACGGGCATCCTCGTACTCCGCATCCTTGCGTACTGCTGGTCGTCGTCAGGGGTGGACGAGCTCGTCGAGCTCCTCGCCGAGCACGGTCCGCAACCGGGCCAGCGCCCGGCTGCTGCGCACGCGCACCGCGCCCGGACTCAGCCGCAGCACCGCCGCGGTCTCCTCCGCGCTGCGGTCCTCCCAGTAGCGCAGCACCAGCACCGCCCGGTCCGGCGGCGGCAGTTCGCCGAGCGCCCGCAGCAGCGTCACCCGCAGCGCATGGTCCGGGGCGGCCACCGCCGGCTCGGCGAAGGTGTCCGTGACGTGCTCGGTGCTGCTGCGCCGGCGGCGCCACGACAGGAAGGTGTTGACCAGGACGGTCTGCGCGTACCCGGCCGGGTTGGCCATCCGGGAGACCTTGCGCCACTGCCCGAACAGCCTGCCGAGCGCCTCCTGGGCGAGGTCCTCGGCGAGGTGCGCGTCCCCGCCGGTCAGCAGGTAGGCCGTTCTGATCAGGTGGCGCCCCCTCGCCGCAGCGAAGTCGATGAAGGCCGGCGGTTCGGTGGGCACCGGGCGCGTCGTCGTTGTGCGGTCCATGACTTTCCAACGCGGTGGGACAGCCGTTGCGTTACAGCGGCCGGGTGTCGGCGTGGGCTGGCAGACTGTCAGGTCGAGCCGAGGGGGAGGAGTGCCGATGGCGGGGGACGGTGGCGCGACGGGCAGCCCGGCGCAGCGTCAACTCGTGTATGTGGAGCAGGAAGTGAGCAGTCAGCTGCGGATCCGCACCCGGCGCAGGAACGCGGACCGCAAGCGGGCGTTCGGCCTGCAGATCTCCACGGTGGGCCTGTCGGCGGTGATCACCGTGCTGCTCGGGGTGCAGGTGGGGGAGCCGGCCCGGCAGTGGCTGGCGGACGTCGCGCTCGGGCTCGGTGCGGCGATCACCGTGCTCGCCGCCTGGCAGACGTTCTTCTCGCACCGCGCCCTGTGGCTGCAGCGGGCCGACACCGTGCACCGCCTCGGCGCGCTGGAGCGGCGGCTCGCCTTCCACCGGGCCGGGCTCGGCGACGGGGAGCCCGACCCGGTGCAGGTGGCCGCATTCCTGGCCGAGTACGAGGAGATCGCCCAGGCCGACCACGACTCCTGGACACGGGTGCGGAGCGCGTCCGACCCGCAGGTGGCCCTGCCGTCCGTGCCGCCCGTGCCCCCGGTGCCGCCGCAGGCCGTCGAGCGCGGCAGCGCCTGAGAGCGGGCCGGGCAGCCACCGGGGGCCGCAGGCGTGGGTCAGACCGTGGCGCCGATGCGGGCTGCGAGGTGGGCGGGGAGCGGGTAGGGCGTCTCGGCGGGGATCAGGGCGTCGGCCTGGTCGATGCGGCCTTCCCTGGCCAGGGCGCGGACTTCGTGGGCCAGTGCGGTGACATCGTCGATGCCGGTGATCCACTCGTCCACGTAGCCCCGCACCGCGGGCCCGGAGAGGCCGAGTTGGAGCGCGCGGTGCTCCAGCGGGGCGAGCGTGGTGGAGCGTTCCGGGTCCCACTGCACGCGGACGGGGCTCGCCGCCAGCTCCGCCTGCCACTCGGCGCGGGAGGCGTGCCGGTCGCGGTCCTGGTGGCTCAGGCAGGACTGCGCAAGGGCGGACTCGAAGCCCGCCCGGGTGATCCGGACGGCCAGCACCCGCTCCTGGCCGGGCTTCCCGGCCCAGCCCGAGCGGTACATCATCCACCGGAACGAGGGCTTGATCCAGGTCATCCGCTCCCGCTTGAACGGCGGCACGAAGGTGCCCGCGGCGAGCGCCGCCTCGGCGATCTCCGGCGGGTAGGCCTGGTAGACGACCAGGGTCCGCTCGTCGTGGACGGCTCGGACGCCGCGGAACGGTATGTCGGTCACTCGGACTCCAGGGATCGGTGGGGCGCGGTCGGGCGGCGGGGCCTGCGGCCGTCAGAGGTCGCCGATCGCGGCGACATGGTGGCCGCCGCCCGCGCTGCAGGCCCAGACGGCCGTGCCGGACGGGGCGACGGCGGCGTGCAGACCGAGGCGGTGGGCGGGGCAGACGGGCCGGACGCGGCGGTCGCGTTCCATCAGGCTCTCCTGGACGTGGGCGGCGACGGCCGTCGCCGGGTCGCGGCCGCAGGAGGCGGGGAGGCCGCCGCCGTGCAGCCAGGCGTCGCCCAGGACGACGCCCGCGGACGGTGGGAACCACCCGTCCTGGACGACCAGCCGGGCCCCGTCGCGGAGGCCGTGGGCGCGCAGGTCGCGGACGACGGGCACCAGCGCCTGCCGGAGGGTCTCCAGCAGTTCCGGGGCCAGGTCGAAGCCGGGTTCGAAGCCGCTCTCCGTCAGCAGTTCCCGGGCCAGGCCGGAGAGCTCGGCGGGCGGGATGTCCCCAGGTCGGCGTTCGACCGCCTCGCGGACGGCCGGGCCGTCGCCGCCCCGGGCGAGGAGTTCGCAGGCCAGCGCGGCGACATCGGCCGCGTCGAGCGGGTGCTCGCCGCGCAGCGCGCGGTGGAGCCGCGCGCAGAGGGCGTCGATCGGGTCCTCCATCAGTGGGCGGCGGCCCAGTGTGCGGGCCGGTCGAGGCCGGCGGGGAGCCGGGTGGCGGCGTCGCCGCGGGCCGCGTTGAGCTGGGACTGGGTGAGGAAGATCGCGCCGGTCAGGTCGGCCCCGCACAGGTCGGCGTCCCGGAGGTCGGCTCCGATGAGGTCGGCGCTGCGCAGGTCGGCCCGGCTCAGGTCGGCGGCGATCAGGTACGCGCCGCGGAGGTTGGCGCCGCGGAGGTTCGCGCCCTTGAGCCTGGCGCCGATCAGGTCGGCGCCGCGGTGGTTGCGGGTGCGGCCGGGCACGCCGGCGCGGACGAGTTCGCCGACCCGCAGCAGCAGGGTGTTGACCTCGTGGCGCAGGGCCGGGACGTCCAGCGCGGTGAGTTCCTCGGCGCTGCCCAGGCTGAGGCGCTCGGTCCGGTCGAAGGCGCGCCGGAGTTCGGGGTGGACGGGCCGGGCGGCGGGCAGCGTCAGGCCCTCGGCGAGGTAGTGCAGCAGCTCCTGGAGCTGGCGCACGACCGGGAAGACCGCGAACATCTGCCGCGCGGAGCCCGGGTGCTGCCGCCAGTCGTCGCCGCCGAAGGTGATCTGGGAGACCTTCTGGCCGGCGCCGAAGCACTCGAAGACGGTGCAGCCGCGGTAGCCCCGGTCGCGCAGCTGCGTGTGGATGCCGCAGCGGAAGTCGGCCTTCAGATTGCCGCAGGGGGTGCCGGCGTCCTTGTTCGCGGCGAAGTCGGCGGAGGCCGCGAACGGGAGGGCGACGCAGCACAGGCCGAAGCACCGCGAGCAGTCGGACCGCAGGTCGGCGCCGTCCGGGAGGGGAGCGGGGGAGGGCTGCTGGCGGGACAACGTGCGTCGTCTCCTCGGTGCGGAGGTGCTCTGGACGTGCACATTCTCGCCGATCGCCCGGGGCGGGCTCGAATCGTTTCCCGCCGCGGGCGTCACTCCCCGTCGAGGAGGACCTGGAGCTGCTTGAGCTTGCCGGTGGTGGAGACGACGGCGGTGACCTGCTGGGAGCCGGTCACCCCGGCCTTCCGGGCAGCCTGGACGAACTTCTCCAGTTCGTCGAAGGTCAGGTTCTTCGAGGCTCCGCTGAACTTCAAGGGAACTGTCATACCGTCATTGTGCGCGGGGTCGGGCGCGGGCGGCCGGTGGCCGAGGCGCGTGTCGGGCAGGCGTGTTGGGCGCGGATACGGGCTTCACGCCCCGTACAGGGCCGCGAGCCGGGGAAGGCGCCGCTCGGTCGCCTCGTCGTCGTCGAAGTCCCACTCGAAGACGATCTCCGGGTACCGGATCGAGTAGCAGTCGCCGGACATCTGCTCACCGGTGGCGGCGAGATGGGCGTCCCAGGCCAGGCCGAGGGTGCTCTCGCACTCCAGGTCCTCGTCCCGTTCGGCGGCCTCGCGCACGCTCCGCAGCCCGGCGAGCGTGTCCGGCGCGGCGACGGCCTGCTCGAAGGCCTGCTGCCCGCAGGTGATCAACCAGCCGCGGAAGTAGTCGAAACCGTCGTCCGAGCAACCTCCGTTGATCACGTACGCGGCGCCCCACAGCCCGCCGCGGTAGGAGTCGGCCATCAGGTCCCAGAGGATCTGCTGGGCGGCGATGATGTCCTGCCGCGGGCGGGCGGCGAGCAGGGCGGTGGCGCGCTCGACGACGGCCTCGGCGTCCTCCGGGGCGGGCCGGCGGGCTTCTTCGATCAGGTCCCAGAACTGCTGCTTGTCCATGCCGCGGAGCATGCCGCACGCCTCTGACAACGCCCCGGCGGGGACGAGCGCTCCGGCGGGCGGTGCTCAGCCGGCGTCGAGGGCGGCGCGGATCAGGGCGGCGGTCTCGGCGGCGTGCGCGTCGTCGCGGTAGCGCGTCCGCGGCCAGAAGAAGCCGCGCAGGCCGTCCTTGGGATTGCGCGGCACCACGTGGACGTGCAGGTGCGGCACCGACTGGCTGATCCGGTTGTTGGCGGCCACGAAGCTGCCCGCCGCCGCCATCGCCGACTCGACGGCCCCGGCCAGCCGTTGGACGCGTGCGAAGTACGGCCCGATCTCCTCCGGCAGCAGGTCGGTCAGGGTGGGTACGTGCCGCGGCGGCACCACCAGCACATGGCCGGGGAACAGCGGCCGGTGGTCCAGGAAGGCCACCGCCGCCCCGTCCTCGAACACCCGGTGGGTGTCCGCACCACCGGCCACGACCTCGCAGAAGATGCAGCTCATGCCGGTGATTGAAGGCCATTCGGCGCCCGGACGGCCGCAGGGTCGGCGGCGTGTCGCATCCGGTCGTACGCCGGGTCGACCGTGCCGAACAGGCGGTCCCAGACGGTCGTGTAGAAACCGAAGTTGACGCTCGCGTCGAGGTGGTGGCCGACGTGGAACATCGGCAGCGCCACCCAGCGGAACAGCGGCCACCGCCGCACCCGGGCCGGCAGCGGCTCCACCCCGAGGTGGCCGAGCAGTCCGAAGACCAGGTTGAGCACCAGGTATCCGCCGAGGGCCGGTACGGACAGCTCCCACACCATGAGCACGGCCAGCCAGGCACCGCCGAAGCCCGCCACCTCCAGCGGGTGCAGGGCGAACAGCGTGGCCGGACGCGGGTCCGGGAAGCGGTGGTGCATCTCGTGCGCCAGCCGGTACAGCCGCCGCCGGTGGGCGATCCAGTGCGCGGCATACATCAGCGCGTCCATGACCAGCGTGAACGCCGCCAGTTCGAGCAGCACCCCCGGCCCGGCCGCGGTGGACACCGTGATCCAGCCGGCCTTCCACAGCGCCCATCCGGCCACCCCGACAGCACTGTTGAGCAGTACGGCCACCGCCACCAGCGCCGCCTCACCGGCAGTCACCGGGCCCGGCACCGGCGCGACCCGGCGGTACCCGTACCGGCGGACCAGCCACCCGCCCGCCAGCAGCGCCGCCACCAGCAGCCCCACGTTGAACACCAGCGCCCCGGCCGCCACCTCGCCCGCCCCCAGGCGGCCGACCCACCCCAGGAATCCGTCCATCGCCCCAGCCTGCCACGGCCCCGCGACAGGAGATCCGGCGGGAGGGGGAGCCTGTGAGCGGCAGTCACAGGATGATCGCCTGCCTGGTCGGCCCGCGGCCGACGGCACACGATGGCCCGGCCGAGTTCCGTCGACAGAAGGATGTGAGGGCCGTGAGCAGTGTGTCCGCGTCGCCGCCGACCGCCGAAGAGCAGGCCGGGACGTTCGAACGACTGCGCTACGCCGGGGTGTTCCTGCTGCTGTTCCTGTTCGGCACGGAGACCTTCCTGGTCTCGCCGCTGCTGCCGACCATCGCCGGCTCGATCCGGGTGAGCGAGGCCGCGGCCGCCTCCAGCGTCACGGCCTACGTGCTGGTGTACGCGGTCTTCGCGCCGTTCCTCGGGCTGGTCAGCGACCGCTTCGGACGGCGGCGGACCCTGATCGCCGGGACGCTGCTCTTCGTGCTCTCCAACGCGGCGGCGGCGCTCTCCACCGGGCTGACGCTGCTCGTCGTCTCCCGGGCCGTCGCAGGGCTGGCGGCGGCCGCGGCCGGACCGGCGATCTGGGCGCACATCGCGGAGACCGCGCCGGAGGGCGTCCGGGGGCGGGCCCTGGGGCTGGGCATGGCGCTGTTCTCCTGCGGCCAGGTGATCGGGGTGCCGCTCGGCGGATTCCTTGCCGGGCTCGCAGGTTGGCGCTCGGCGTTCTGGGCGCTGGCGATCGGGACGGCGGCTGCGGTGCCGCTGCTGCTGAAGCAGGTCGGGGGCGGGGCGGCCGCGGCGTCGGTGCCCGGTGGCGGTGGTGCGGTGCGGGCGGTGCTCGCGGGGTGGGCCGATCCGGCGCTGCGGCGGGCACTGCTCGTCAACACCGTGTTCCACGCGGCCAACCTGGGCGCGTACACCTTCCTCGGCGCGCTGCTGGTGGCACGGTTCGACCTGTCGGTGCAGGCGCTCGGGCTGGTGGGTGTGCTGGTCGGTGCGGGCAGTGTCGCGGGGTCGCTGCTGGGCGGACGGCTCGGGGACCGGGCGCGGGCCGCAGGGCGGAGCGGGCTTCCGCTGCTGCCCCTGTGGGGAGGCCTGCTGGCGGCCGGTACCGGACTCGCCGCGGCCGGGCCGGGGCTCGTCCTCGCGCTGGTCGGGGTGGTGGTGTGGTTCCTCGCCTCCGGCGGTTTCGTGACGGACCAGCAGACGCTCGCGGGCACGGTGGCACCGGAGCTGCGGGCCACCTCCAGTGCCTGGCTGACCTCGACGATGTATGCGGGGACGGGGGTCGGCGCGTGGGCCGTGGGGGCCTTCGCGGATGTCGCGGCGGGGGTCGTGGTGGTGGGGGTCGGGCTGGGGTTGGCGGCGGCGGTCGGGGGATGGGCACTTCGGCGCGGTTCGCCGCGCCCCTGAGGGCGTCGCCGCCGTGGTGCCCTCAGCCCGTGCTGCGGAGCGGGTGGGTGGTGAGGGCGGTCATGCGGGTGTGGTCGGCGGGGGTGGCGGGGGTGAGGAGCAGGACGAGGGCGGTGGGGTCGTCGACGGGGTGGAAGGAGGAGAGGGTCAGCCGGATCGGGCCGATGCCGGCCGGCTCGACGGTGACGGTACGGGCCGTGAGCTCCGCCACGGAGTGGCATCCCCACCAGTGGCGGAGCTCCGGTGCGTCGCTGTCCAGGTGGCGGTAGACCTCGCCGGTGCGGGGGTCGGCGAGGGCGGGGCCGGCCTGGGCGCGGAAGTGCTGGAAGACGTTCATGGCGAGCGGCTCCCAGTCGTGCAGGACGGAGCGCAGGTGCCGGTCGGCGGCCATCAGCCACATGAGGTTGCGCCGGTCGGCGGGGACGGCCTCGGGCGGGCCCCAGAGGGCGGTCCAGGGGGCGTTCCAGCCGAGCAGGTCGAAGTGGCGGTCGAGCAGGACGGCGGGGCTGGCGGGCCAGGAGTCCAGGACGGGCTGGACGGCGGCGGAGAGCCTGTCGGCGCCGGTGTCGCCGCCGGGGGTGGCCGGTTCGTGGTAGCCGGCGAGGCGCATGGCGTGCCGCAGGCCGGCCGCGTCGAGTCGCAGGGCGCGGGCGACGGCCTCCAGGACCTGCCGGGAGGCGGCGACCCGGCCCTGTTCCAGCCAGGTGTACCAGGCCAGGCCCACGCCGGAGAGCGAGGCGACCTCCTCGCGGCGCAGCCCGGGGGTGCGGCGGCGGGCGGTGGTGGTGAGGCCGACGTCGGCGGGCTTGAGCAGTTCGCGGTGGGCGCGCAGGAAGGCGCCGAGTTCCTGGCTGGCGACGGGAGTTGACACGGTTGGCTCCTCGGCCGGGCGGTGCGGTTCACATCCAGCGTAGGGGCGGCCCGCCGGGTGCCGTGGGAGGTCCGGCGCCCGGCGGGCCGCATGGTGACGGTTCGTCAGGGCGTGGTGAGCTGCCAGAGCCGGACGGGCATCCGGCTGACGTGGCCGCGTTCGTTCTGGCGCTGCCAGGCGCTCTCGCCGACCGCGCGGAAGAAGTCGGCGCGCTGCCCGGCGGGGACGAGCCGGCTGTAGTAGTCGCCGAAGGTCGCGGCGTGGAAGTGGGCGTACTGCTCGGCGCTGTCGACGGTGACCACCGCGTCCCGCTCCAGGTGGCCGGCGACCGCGAGGTGCGGGCGCAGCACCCGGGCGAGGTCGTCGGCGGTGCGGGTGCGGGTGGCGATCGGCAGGGTGCCGGCGCGGGCGAAGAGTCCGGGGACTTCGCCGCGGTCGGCGCCGAGGGCGGTCAGGGCGTCGCGGACGATCTCGTCCTCGCCGCCGAGGCCGTGCTCGTCGCGGGCCGGGTGGTAGGTGGTGAGCAGGAAGCGGCCGCCGGGGGCGAGGTGCCGGCCGACCCAGGCGAAGACGCGCTCCTCGTGCGGGAAGAGCCAGTGCAGGACGGAGGTCATGGTGACCACGTCCGGGCGCAGCGGGAGCGCTTCGGGGTCGGTGAGGTCGGCCTGGTGGAGGACGGTCCTGGCGCCGTACGGGCGGAGGCGGTCGGCGGCCTCGGCGATGCGGTGCTCGGAGCGCTCCAGGCCGGCGGCGAGCTGCAGCGAGGGGAAGCGTTCGAGGGCGGCCTGCAGCAGCTGCCCTATGCCGCTGCCGAGGTCGACCAGGGACCTCGGATCGTCGGGGAAGAGGTCGAGCACCCAGTCGCGGTCGTGCACCTGGCGCAGCCGGCTGGCGTCTGCGTACCCGGCGAGGGTGCGGGACTGGATCTCGACGGCGGACGCGGTCACGGCCTGGCCTCCTGGGGGTTGTCGACGAGCTGCAGCAGCCGCGTGCGGGCGGCGCTCTGGTCGTAGCGCTTGAACAGGTTGATCCGGTTGCGGGCGAGGTCGCCGCGGTGCACGTACTCGTAGAGGTCCTGGCGCTGGCCGAAGCCGTCGCCGGTGAGTTCCCAGGCGAGCCGGAACAGGCGGGACTTGCGCTCGGCGTCGATGCCGCGGCCGCGCATGTAGCGGTCGAGGTGCGGGCGCAGCCGGGGGTTGGCGAGGTCGCCGGCGGTGGGCTGCATCAGCAGGCCGGAGGCGCCGATCCGGCGGACGATCGCGACGGCCTCGGCCGCGACCTCGGCGGACCACACCCGGGAGGCGGCGGTGTCGCCCGGCGCGAACAGGCCGCCGTCGGTGAGGCCGCCGCGGGCCTCGGCGGCGTCCAGGAAGTACTCGGTGAGCTCGGCGTACCCGGCGAGCCGGCCGAGGTCCTCCTGGACGTTGCGGAAGCCGTCCACGCCGATCGACTCGGCGACCAGGGTCGCGGTGGCGAGCAGGGCGCGCAGCCGCTCCCGGTAGCGGATGTGGCCGACGTAGGCGCTCCAGGCGTTGATCCGGCCGAGGCCGATCCGGGCGAGGCCGGCGTCGCGCAGCAGCAGGACGCGGTCCCAGGGGACGAGGACGTCGTCGAAGAACAGCATCGCGTCCTGCTCGTCGTACCGGGCGCCGAGCGGGTGCGCATGGCCCCAGGGGGCGCTGCCGAGCGGCTCCCGGGCGAGGGTGACCAGACCCGGCGTGTTCAGCGGCAGCGCGAACCAGACCACGAACTGCTCGCCGCGCCGCTGCGCGAACGAGGCCGACAGGTAGACCAGCACCTCGTGGGCGAGCGGCGCCAGGGTGGTGAGCTGCTTGGCGCCGCGCACCACGATGCCCCGCTCGTTCTCCTCCAGGACGCGCAGCGCCAGGTCGGGCTCGTCCACCGGGTCGGCGGAGCGGTCGATCTGCGGGTCGCCGAGGGCGTGCGACAGGACGAGGTCGTTGGTGGCGCAGTACCGGTACCAGGCCTCGGCGTTGGCGCCGAACCGAGGGTCGTTGCCGGCCAGCCGGTGCCGGAAGTCGTACACGCCGACGGCGATCGAGGCCATGAAGGCGGGGGAGCGGCCCTGCTGGCCGAGCGCCTCGGCGTGCCAGAACTCGGCGCTGCGCCGCTGGAGGTGCAACTCCTGCAGGGTGCGCGGCGGTTGGTAGGCCCGGGCGAGCCGCAGGCCGGTCGCCGGGTCCTTCCAGGTGAGCAGGTCGCGGTGGTCGGGGTCGTGCTGCAGGTCGAGCAGCCGGGCGAGTTCGTCGGCGGCGGGCCGGAAGGCGGGGTGTTCGGCGGGGTTGCCGATCCGCCTGCCGTCCAGGTAGAGCTCGCGCCCGTCGTCGAGCTCGGCCCGGTACCGGTCGCCGGTGAGCAGGCCCCGCGCGGTGGCGGGGGTGTCCAGCAGGGTCATGCGCCAACTCCAGGTGAGGGATGGGCGAGTGTGCGGTACTGGCCGTCGTGGTAGAGCAGCGGTGCGCCGTGGCCGGTGTCCGCGGCGGCGACCCGGCCGACCAGGACGGCGTGGTCGCCGCCGGGCAGCACGCCGTGCAGCCGGCAGTCGAACCAGGCGAGCGCGGCCTCCAGGACGGGCGCACCGGTGGCCTCCGCGCGCATCGGCACGGCGGTGAACCCGCCGAGCGCCCGGCCCGCGCCCGGGGTGGCGAACCTCCGGGCCACCGCGATCTGCCGGTCCGTCAGGACGGAGACCGCGAACCGGCCGCTGCCGCGGACCGCGGCCACCAGCGGGCTGTGCCGGGCGACGGCCGCGCTGACCAGCAGCGGGTCGAGCGAGAGGGTGCAGAACGAGGAGACCGTCTTGGCGAAGACCTCCTCGCCGGCCAGGGTGGTGAGGACGGCGACGCCGGTGGTCCAGCGGCGGGCGGCGGCCCGGAAGGCGTCCTCCCGGGTCGGCGCCGGCGAGGCGGGCACGGAGTGGGCGGGGGCGCTCACCGCAGCCCCACCCGGTAGGCGCGCAGCCACTCGTCGACCTGCACGAGGTGGTCCAGGCCGCCGACCGGGTTGGGCGCCGTCCGCGGGCTCGGCAGCGGCCGGCCCTCGGCGAGCAGCCGGCGGACCAGCGCCCGGTCCACCAGGTCGAAGACCGGGGCGTTCGGGTCGGCGAGCAGTTCGCGGGCCCGCTCGGTGAGCACCTCGGTGTAGCGGACGGCCGGGGTGGACGGGTAGCCGCTCTTGGGCCGGTCGGTGACCTGCGGCGGCAGCAGGTCGCGCACGGCGTCCCGCAGCAGCCCCTTGGAGCGGCCGCCGGGTGCCTTGAACGCCCAGGGGACGTTCCACAGGTACTCGACCAGCCGGTGGTCGCAGAACGGCACCCGGACCTCCAGCCCGACCGACATGGACACCCGGTCGACCCGGTCCAGCAGCGGCGGCAGCCAGCGGGTGAGGGCCAGGTGGAACACCTCCCGCACCTTCGCCTCCCCGGCGGACTCGCCTGCCAGGCGCGGCACTTCGGCGAGGGTGCGGCGGTACGCCTCGGCGGTGTACTCCTCGGGCCGGACCTCGGCGCGCACCTCGCGGCGCAGCAGCGCGGCCGGCGTGGTGCGGCCGTGCAGCCACGGGAAGGTGCCGGAGGCCAGTGCGGCCGGGTCGTGGAAGTACGGGTAGCCGCCGAAGATCTCGTCCGCGGCCTCGCCGGAGAGCGCCACCGTGGAGCGGCGCCGCACCTCGCGGAACAGCAGGTGCAGCGAGGCGTCCATCTCGCCCCAGCCGGGCCGGTCGCGGGCGCGCAGCACGGCGTCCCGGGCCTCCAGCAGGTCGTCGTCGGGGACCAGGACGGAGGTGTGCAGGGTGCCGATGTGCCCGGCGGCGGCCTGCACGTACGGGGCGTCCGGGGTGGTCCGCCAGGCGTCGGGGGTGCGGTCGGCGCTGCCGGGGAAGTCCACCGAGAAGCTGGTGATCTTGCCCTGGCCGGTCCGCTCCCGGGCCGCGGCGGCCAGCGCGGTGATCGCACTGGAGTCGACCCCGCCGGAGAGCAGGGTGCACAGCGGCACGTCGCTGATCAGCTGGCGCTCGACCGCGTCGGCGAGCAGCGCGCGCACCCGCTCCCGGGTGGCCTGCTCCCCGTCGCCGTGCGGACGGGACTCCAGGGCCCACCAGCGCAGTTCACGGGTCGCGTGCCGGGTGACGGCGACCAGGTGGCCTGGCCGGACCTCGCGCAGGCCGCGGAACAGCCCGTGGCCCGGGGTCGGCGCGGCGGGCAGGGCGAACAGCTCGGCGACACCCTCCGCGTCCAACCCGGCGGGCAGCAGGGGATTCGCGAGCAGCGCCTTCGGCTCGGAGCCGAACAGCACCCCGCTGCGGTGCGCGTGCCAGTACAGCGGCTTGATGCCGAGGTGGTCGCGGACGAGCAGCAGCTCCTCGCGGCGGACGTCCCACAGGGCGTACGCGAAGATGCCGTTGAAGCGGCGGGGCGCCTCCCGGCCCCACTGGAGGTGGGCGCGCAGCACCACCTCGGTGTCCGAGCGGGTGCGGAACACATGCCCCAGGGCCTCGAGTTCGCGGCGCAGCTCCAGGTGGTTGTACAGCTCGCCGTTGTAGCCGAGCACCGCGCCGGGCTGCGCGGTGTCGCTCCGGTCGGTGTCGGTCTGCGGCTGGGCACCGCCGTCCAGGTCGATCACCGACAGCCGGCGGTGGCCGATCGCGGCGTGCCGGGACAGCCAGACGCCGTCGGCGTCCGGGCCGCGGCAGGCCAGGGTGGCTGTCATCTCCCGTACCAGGCGCTCCTGGTGGCGCAGGTCGGTGTCCCAGTCGAGCCAGCCGGTGACTCCGCACATCAGGACTCCCGGGGTTCGTCGTCGTCGGCGGTGGTCGGCCGGTCGGGCCGGACGGCCTCCCAGCGGCAGCCGTGGCCGGTCGGGCCGCTGCGCAGCCGGTGCGCCGGGCGGTAGCCCTTGGCGCGGATGTTGGCGGACAGCGCCTCGGTGCAGTACGTGCACGGGGAGGCGAGGGTGAGGCGGACGCCGCTGCGGCGGGCCTTCTCCCGGTAGTCCCAGATCGCGCAGTGCGTGATGGTGAGCGCGGCGCGCTCCGCCACGGGCGGCGCATCGTCGTCGAACTCGTAGTCGGAGCCGTACAGTTCGGCCTGCCGGGCGATCCGGTGGATCGGGTCCGCGGCGCCCCGGCCGAGATCCGGCTCGACCTCCCGGTGCACCTCGGCGTTGGATCTCGCCCAGGCCGCCAGTACCTCCTCGCCGTACCGCGCGACCAGGAAGCGCTCCATCAGCGCCTGGCCCCGGAAGAACACCCGCTGCCACTCGGCGGCAGGGGCGGTCGCCGGATCGGGCAGGTCGGCGAAGATCTCCGCCTGCAGGGCGAACCAGTCGGTCAGGTGGACCTCGTCGCCCCGCGACACCAGATAGCGGGTGAGGCCGGCCTCGGCCTCGTGCAGGCGGCGTCGCCACAGGGCCGAGCGCTCGGCGTCCGGCATCGACCGGTACGGCGAACGCGGCGGATCGGGGCGGTCGGCGCCGCCCTGGGCGGCGGCGAGCACGGCCGTGGTCGCGGGCGGATGTGCGATGGCGCCGTCGGACGCGTCACCCATCGGGCTCTCCCTTCGGCTGGACGTGGTGCGGCCCACGCTACGAATCACCGAAGCACCGTCAGAAGCCCCGAACGGAGCCACCCGGGGCGACGATCGGCGCCCCGGACTGCTCCGAAGGTCGCCTTCGGGGGCAAGTCACAAGGGGCGCGGGGGAACTGCACCGACCTGGGGGAAGCACCCAGGGGCGCGGGGAACTGCGCAGTTCGGGAGCGGGCGTCTCGACAAAATCGGCCTGGCCCTGATTCGTCAGGAGGCCCGCCCCCTGATTGCGCAGTTCCCCGCGCCCCTGTGGTTGCTGCCCTGATCGGGCTGCCCCCGTGCCGGCCGGTCAGCCGGCCAGGCCGTGGCGGTGTGCGTAGAGGGCGGCGCGGAGGCGGTCGGAGTGGCCGGTCTTGCGCATGGCCTGGGTGAGGTGTTTCTTCACGGTGGCTTCGGCCAGGGCGAGTTCGCGTCCTATTTCGGCGTTGCTGAGCCCCAGGGCGAGTTTGGCGAGGACCTGGCGTTCCCGGGCGGTCAGGCCGACCTGTTGCGGTGGTGGTTCGGCGATGTGCCCGGGCGGGCCGGTCGGATGGGTGCGGGCGGCAGGTGGTGCCGGGAGGAACACCGATCCTCCGGCGGCGGCGAGTTGGACGGCCGCGATGATCCGGTCCTCCGGGAGGTCGAGCGGGAAGCAGCCGCTGGCGCCGGCCAGCAGCATCCGGCTGGCCTCGGCGGTCGATTCGGCGCGGCGCAGCAGGAGGACCCGGGCGTCGGGGGCGCCGTCCGGGCCGCGCAGTGCGGTGACGGCGGCGAGGTCCTCGCCGAGTCCGGCGCCCCGGCCGAGCAGCACCACGTCGGGACGGACCCGCCGTACCGCGGGGACGGCCCGGAGCGGGTCGGCGGCGGACCCGGCCACCGACAGCCCGGGCACGGTGGAGAGCACCGAGCGGAGCCCGGCGGCGGCCACCGGGTGGCGTTCCACCAGGAACACCCGTACGTCCGTGGCGCGGTGGCCGTCGCCGGGGCACATCGGGTGGCCGCAGGTGCAGTCGGCGGCCACCGGGGCGGGTCTGCCTGGGAGTTCGGGCGGGGGCGGTTCGGCGAGCAGCTGGTGGCCGGCGATCAGGTCGAGCGGGTTGTCGATCTCGGCGTGCAGGGCGTCCACCGGCGCCGGGGCGGCGGTGGGGCGCGGGGCGCGCCGGATCGGGTGCCGGCAGCCCCGCGGGCCGGCCGGCCTGGTCAGTGCGGCCATCGCGAACCCCCCTGCGCGGAGGGCGAGTCGGTGTGGTGCGGCATGGCGGAGCGGTCCCCTCGGAGGTGGCGGGCCGGCCGGGCGGGCACGGCGCAACGGCAGGGACCTGCCGGCGGGGCTCCGGGCTGCGGAGCCGGCGGGCGGTCCCGGGACGGGAGGGGCGCCGGCCGGGCGGCGGCGAACGCCGGGCGGTCAGCGCGGGGCGCGCTGCGGACACAGCTCGTCGAAGCACCTGCGGTGCCACGAGCCGCCGATCCCGACCAGGGTGAAGTCGGTCCGCCGAGAAGCCATGACAGCAACCCTAGGTGCGGCTCTTGCAGCAGGTCAAGGACGGGACGGGGCCCCGCCCGGCCGGGCATCCCGGTCGGGTGTACCCCCCCGTCACGGCAGCCGATCCTGTGACCGGCGGTATCAGCATGAACTCCTGACTGGTTGTCCGCCGCTTCCGTCCGCAACCTTCCTCACAGTGAACGCCGCAGGTCGCGGCCGTCCGTACCGCCCTCGGAAGGATGCCCCTGCCCATGTCCGCCCCCGCCCGCCGGCCCGCCGCCGGACCGTCCGGGTCTCCCGCTCGCCTCCGGGCCCTCCCGACCCGGAGGGCCGGTGGGTGACCCGGTTCCTGCTCCGCCGCCTGCTGCTGGCCGTGCCGACGCTGCTCGGGGTGACCGCGGTGGTGTTCGCCACCGTGGCGCTCGTTCCCGGCGATCCGGTGGCCGCCTTCCTCGGGCCCGGCGCCCCGCCGGAGGCCCGCCGCGAGCTCTCCGAACGCCTGGGCCTGGACGAGCCGTTGCCGGTCCGGTACCTGGCCTGGCTGCGGCACGCGCTGTCCGGTGACCTCGGCACCTCGATCTCCGACCAGCGCCCGGTCGGGCAGCTGCTGCTCCCGGCGCTCGGCCAGACGCTGACGCTCACCGCAGCCGCTTTCCTGCTGGTGCTGGTGGGCGGGGTGGTGCTGGGTGCGTGCGGTGCGCTGCGGCCGCGCGGCCCGCTCGGCCGGCTGTCCGGCGGCCTGTCGACGCTGGCGGTGTCCGCGCCGCAGTACTCGGTGGCGCTGCTGCTGATCGCCGTCCTCGCGGTGCGGCTGCGCTGGCTGCCGGCCGGCGGCACGCACGACGTGTTCGGCGACGGCGGCCCGGCCGACCTCGCCAGGCACCTGGTGCTGCCGGCGGTCGCCGCGGCGCTGGTGCCGCTCGGCCTGACCGCCAGGGTGTTCCGGGCGGCGCTCGGCTCGGTGCTGGCCGGGGACCTCGCGGACGGCCTGCGGGCCCGCGGCCTGGGCCGTGCGGCCGTGCTGCGGCACTGCGTGCACAACGCCTCGCCGGCCCTGCTGACCATCGGCGGCCTGCAACTCGCCTACCTGCTGGAGGGGGTGGTCTTCGTGGAGACCCTGTTCGCCTGGCCGGGCCTCGGCCGGCTGCTGTACGACGCGCTCGCCGCCCGCGACCTGCCGCTGATCCAGGGCGGGGTGCTGGTCGTCGCCACCGCCTTCGTCGGCGTGAACATCCTGGTCGACACCGCGCACGCCGCCGTCGACCCGCGGACGAGGAGCTGAGATGGCCCGCAGCGCACTGCGCGACCCCGCCGTCGCCGTCCCCGCCGCCCTCGCCCTGCTGGTCGTCCTGCTCGCCGTCGCGGCGCCGCTGGCGGCCCCGTACGACCCGACCGCCGGCCGGCTGCAGGACCGGCTGCTCGACCCGGGCAGCCCCGGCCACCTGCTGGGCACCGACGGCCAGGGCCGCGACCTGCTCAGCCGGCTGATCTGGGCCGGCCGGGCCTCGCTCACCGGTGCCCTGGTGCCGGTGGCCGCCGCCACCGCCGCCGGCACCCTGCTCGGCGTCGCGGCGGGCCTCGGCGGGCGGGTCCTCGAGCAGGCGCTGCTGCGCAGCCTGGACGTGCTGTACGCGTTCCCCGGGGTGCTGCTGGCGATCGCCGTCGCCACCCTGCTGCGGCCCGGCCTCGGGGCGACCGTCCTCGCGCTGTCGGTGGTGCTCACCCCCGCGGTCGCCCGGGTCGCCTTCACCGAGGTCCGGCGCATCCGCACCGCCGAGTACCTGGAGGCCGCCCGGGTCTCCGGGGCCGGCCCGCTCGCCCTGGTGCTGCGCCAGGTGGTGCCGGTGGTCGCCCCGGTGGTGCTCGTCTACGCCTCCTCGCTGGTCGGCCTGGCCGTGGTGTACGCCGCGGGGCTGTCCTTCCTCGGCCTGGGCGCCGCCCCGCCCACCCCCGAGTGGGGCGCCATGCTCGACGAGCTGCGGCCCGCCCTGTTCACCCACCCGTGGCCCGCGGTGCTGCCCGGCCTGGCAGTGCTGGCCGTCTCGGTGGTGTTCAACACCCTGGGCGAGGTGCTGCGGCAGCGGATCGGCGACCGCGGCGCGCTGCTGCCGGAGGCCGTCCGATGAGCCTGCTGGAGATCGAGGAACTCACCGTCGCGTACCCGGGCGGTGTCCGGGCCGCCGACGGGGTGTCGCTCACCCTGGCCGCGGGCGCGGCCCTGGTGCTGCTCGGCGAGTCCGGGAGCGGCAAGACCACCGTCGCCCGCACCGTCCTCGGCCTGCCCGGCCGCGGCGCCGCCGTCACCGGCCGGGTCCGGCTGGCCGGCACCGACCTGCTCGGCCTGGACGAGCGGGCGCTCGGCCGGGTGCGGGGCCGCCGCATCGGCTACGTCCCGCAGGACCCGGCCGCCGTGCTGGACCCGCTGCGCCGGATCGGCCCGCAGCTGGCCGAGGTGCTGCGCCGGCACCGGGTCGCCGACTCGCGCAGGGCCGCCCGCGCGGACGCCGTCCGGCTGCTCGCCACCGCGGGCGTGCCCGACCCGGAGCGGGTCGCGCGGTCCTACCCGCACGAGCTGTCGGGCGGGCTGCGGCAGCGCGCGGCGATCGCCGTCGCCGTCTCCTGCGGGCCCGAACTGCTGGTCGCGGACGAGCCGACCACCGCCCTGGACGCCCTCGTCCGCGGCCGCATCCTCGACCTGTTCGCCACCCTGCGCGCCGACTGCGGGATCGCCCTGCTGCTGGTCACCCACGACCTTGCGGTCGCCCGGCGGGTCGGCGGCGCCGTCGCGGTGATGCAGGAAGGGCGGATCGTCGAACGCGGCCCGGCCGACCGGGTGCTCGAGGAGCCGGAGCACGCCTTCACCGCGGCCCTGGTCGCCGCCGAACCGGGAGCCCGCCGATGACCGCCCGCCCCGCACTGCTGCAGCTCGACCGGGTGGCCAAGCACTACGGCCGGCGCACCGCCCTGGACGGCGTCAGCCTCGCCCTCGCGCCCGGCGAGACCGTCGGCCTGGTCGGCGAGTCCGGCTCCGGCAAGTCCACCCTGGCGCGGCTCGCCCTCGGCCTGCTCGCCCCCGACGCCGGCACCGTCCGCTTCGCCGGCCACGACCCGTACCGGCTGCGCGGCCGCGGCGCCCGGGCCGTCCGGGCCCGGCTGCAGTTCGTGCCGCAGCATCCGCGCGGTTCCCTCAATCCCGCCCTGCGGGCCGGCGAGGCGGTCGCCTTCGCGCTGCGCCTGCACGGCACCCCGCGCCGCGAGCGGCCGGAGGCCGTCGCCCGGCTGTTCCGGCAGGTCGGCCTCGACCCGCAACTGGCCCGCCGCCACCCGAGGGAGCTCTCCGGCGGGCAGCTGCAGCGGGTCGCCGTGGCCCGCGCCCTGGCCACCGGCCCCGACCTGGTGGTCTGCGACGAGCCGACCTCCGCCCTGGACCGCAGCGCCCAGGCCCGGCTGCTCGACCTGCTCACCGGCCTGCGGGAGAGCGCCGGGATCGGCTACCTGTTCATCTCCCACGACCTGGCCGTCGTCCGGCAGCTGGCCCACCGGGTGCTCGTCCTGCGGCACGGCCGGGTGGTGGAGGAGGGCCCCGCCGCCGACCTCTGGGACGCCCCGGCCCACCCGTACACCCGCGCGCTGATCGAGGCCGCCACCGGCCGTCCGGCCGCCCCCTGACCACTCCTCCCGCACCGTCGCACACCCACTGCACCGAGAACGAGGAATCGCCATGACGCACCGTCACGTCCACCCCGTCCGCTCCAGAGCCGGCGCGCTGTCGGCCGCCGCCGTCCTGTTCGCGGCCGCCGGCTGCGCCTCCGGCACCACCGCAGCCCCCGGCGACGCGGCCGGCGGCGCGGGCCACGGCGGGACGCTCGTCATCGGCGCCACCGGCAAGCTGCCCAACCCCGACACCGTCATCGGCGGCGCCGGCTTCGAGGGCAAGCGCCTGGTCGGCTTCCAGATCTACGAGGGCCTCACCCGCTACGAACTGCTCAAGGACACCGATAGGCCGCCCGTCGTCACCGGCGCCCTCGCCGAGTCATGGCAGGTCGCCGCCGACGCGAAGACCTGGACCTTCACCCTGCGCAAGGGCGTCCTCTTCCAGGACGGCACCCCCTTCGACGCCGACGCCGTCGTCTTCAATCTGGACCGCTACCTCGACAAGAAGAGCCCCGAGTACACCGACGCCCTCGGCGCCGCCGCCAAGGAGTACGCCGGCAGCATCGCCTCCTACCGCAAGACCGACGCCGACCACGTCGAACTCGTCACCAAGGAGCCCAACGGCCACTTCCCCGAGGACCTGGCGCACGTCCTGATCGCCAGCCCCACCGCCGTGAAGAAGACCGGCTCCGCGAACTTCTCCCAGCACCCGGTCGGTACCGGCCCGTTCGCGTTCTCCTCGCAGGCCGAGGGCAAGGAGATCGCCCTGGTCGCCAACAAGGCGTACTGGCGCGGCGCCCCCAGGCTCGACCGGCTGGTCGTCAAGTCGCTGCCGGACGCCGCCGCCCGCACCGCCGCGCTGCGCTCCGGCGGCGTCAACTGGATCGAGTACCCGAACCCCGACGACATCGACAGCCTCAGGGCCGACGGGGTGCAGATCGCCACCAACAGCTACGACCACCTCTGGTACTGGATCCTCGACACCGCGAAGGCACCCTGGAGCGACCCGCGGGTCCGCCGCGCCGCCAACTACGCCATCGACCGCAAGGCGATCGCCGAGAAGCTGCTGCACGGCACCGCAGACCCCGCCTACCAGGCCGCGCCCCGCGCCACCGCCGCCTACGACCCGGCCGGCGACACCTACTCCTACGACCCCGCCAAGGCCAGGCAGCTGCTCGCCGAGGCGGGTCTCGCCGACGGTTTCTCCACCTCGGTGACCGTGCCGACCGGCGGCTCAGGCAACCTGCTGCCGGTGCCGATCGCCGAGGCCCTGCAGCGCGACCTCGCCGCCGTCGGCATCAAGGTCGAACTGCGCACCACCGACTGGTCCACGCTGATCGGTGCGGAGGCCAAGGGCCAGGTCGCCCTGGGCTCGGACGCCATCGCCCAGTCCACCACGCTCTTCCAGTCCGAGGCGCTGCTGCCGCTCTTCATCGGCTCCAAGAGCCCGTTCTGGACGGGCCACTACGCCAACCCGCAGGTGGACGCGCTGCTGGCGAGCGCCTCCGCCTCGCCCGACCGGCCGAAGCGGCAGGCCGACCACCGCAAGGCACTGTCGCTGGTCACCCAGGACGCGCCGTGGCTGTTCGTGGTCAACGACCGCAACCCGCGGGCCCTTTCGCCCAAGGTCGAGGGGCTCGTCCAGCCGCAGTCCTGGTTCCTCGACCTCACCACCGTCCGCGTCCGCGCCTGACAGCGCGCCGCCCCGCACCGAACGAACCACCCCAGGAAGGACGTCCGCCGCCATGACCGCCCCGTACGAACCGCACGGCCGCACCCCGGCCGCACCGCCGAAGTGGGGCATCACCCTGCCGCTGCCGGGACTCACCATCGACCGGCACCGCTTCCTCGTCGAACGGCTCCCCGACCTCGGCTACACCGACGTCTGGAGCGCGGAGGGCGGCGGCACCGACGCCTTCACCCCGCTGGCCGCCACCGCCGCCTGGTCCCCGGGCCTGCGCATCGCCACCGGCATCGTCCCGGTGCACACCCGGGGGCCGGCGGTGCTCGCCCAGACCGCCGCCACCCTCGCCCAACTCGCCCCCGGACGCGTACTGCTGGGCATCGGAGCCTCCGTCCCGGCGCACGTCACCGACATCAACGGCATCCCCTTCGACGAACCCTTCAAGCGCACCCGCGACGTGCTGCGCTTCGTCACCCGGGCGCTGCGCGGCGAGCACATCGCCGGGGACTTCGACACCTTCTCCATCACCGGCTACCGGCTGCCGCACCCGCCCGCCGAGCCGGTCAAGGTGATCCTCGGGGCACTGCGCCCCGGCATGCTCCGGCTCGGCTTCACCGAGGGGGACGGCGCCATCACCAACCTGCTGCTCCCCAAGGACCTGCCGACCGTGCTGAACGCCGTCGGACCGCAGCCGCCCGGCAAGGAACTCGTCGTCAAGGTCTTCGTCTGCCCCACCGAGGACACCGACTACGCCCACCGGGCCAGCCGCCCGTTCCTCGCCTGGATCCTCAACCGGGAGCCCTACCGCAAGTTCCACGAGTGGCTGGGCAACGGCGAACTCCTCGCCGAGACCCACGAACGGTGGGCGGCCGGCGACACCGAGGGCGCCCAGAAGGCGCTGCCGGACGAGGCCGTCGACGGCCTGTTCATCAGCGGCTCCCCGGAGGAGTGCCGCGAACGCATCCTGCAGTACCACCTGCCCGGCGTCACCACCATCCAGCTGTACGTCTCGCTGCCGCCCGAGGTCTTCGTCAGCCGGGCCCGCCTGCTCGACACCCTCGCCCGGCTCGGCCCCGCCGCCGGCTGACCCCACTTCGACCCGCGGAGGTCCCCCGATGGAACTGGAGATCCGAGGCGGCGTCCGCGCCGCCCCGCTGCCCGGCCGCACCCCGCAGGAGCGGCAGGCGCTGCGCCACGCCCCCGACCCGCGGGACCGCACCGCCGACCCGGCGCACGTCGTCCGCACCGCCCGCGAACTGGAGGAGGACGGGCTGGACAGCGCCCTGGTGGTGCAGTCCAGCTCCTGGCCCGACCCGTGGCTGGTGGCGGGCTGGGCGCTGGCCGCCACCACCCGGCTGCGGACCGCCGTCGCCCACCGCGTCGGCACCACCGCCCCCACCGCCGCGGCCCGCTCGCTGGCCACCCTGGACCGCCTCTCCGGCGGACGCGCCGCGGCCCACGTGATCGTCGGCTCCAGCGACCTCGACGTCGCCCGCGACGGCGACCTGCTCGGCAAGGCCGACCGCTACCGCCGGGCCGGCGAGTACCTGGAGGTGTTCCGCCGCTACCTGGCGGCGGAGCAGGACTTCGACTTCGACGGCGAGTTCTACCGGGTGCACGGCGCCCGGCCCGGCCTGCGGCCCCGGCCCGGCGGCGAACTGCTCTCCTTCGGCGGCTCCTCCCCGGAGGGCGTCGCCCTCGCCGCCCGGCACGCGGACGTGTACGCGGTGGGCCCGCTGCCGCTGCCCGACACCCGCCGCCGGATCGCCGAGGTCCGCGCCGCAGCCGCCGCGCACGGCCGCACCCTGCGGATCTGGCGGCACGTCACCGTCGTCCTCGACGACACCGACGAGCGCGCCCGGGACCGCGTCCGGCGCCTGCGCCGCGACGCCCTGCGGCTCACCGCGGGACCGGACGCCCACCGCTGGACGGAGGCCGTCCAGCTCGACCGCGACCGCGAACGCGGCCGGTCCGACCCCGGGCACGGCCCGGACCAGGTCGCCGCCTACGTCCGCCGCTCGCTCGCCGCCGCCCACACCGGCTCCCCGGACACCGTCGCCGACCGGATCGGGCTGCTGCGCTCGGCCGGCGTGGACATCGTCCAGCTCGACCTGCCGACCGAGACCGACCACGACCGCGAACTGCGCCGCGCCCTGGTCGCCCGCCTCCGGCACGGCAGCCGCCTCCCGGCCGCCCGCCGCGGCTGGTAGCCGGCCCGCCGATCCCGGAAGGAACACCCGTGACAGCCTCCGTGCACGACCCCGCCGGGCGGATCGTCGTCAGCGGCTCCATCGCCACCGACCACCTGATGGTCTTCCCCGGGTCGATCACCGACCAGCTGCTGCCCGACCGGCTCGACCGGGTCTCACTGTCCTTCCTGGTGGAGGACCTGGAGGTACGGCGCGGCGGGGTGGGCGCCAACATCGCCGTCGGCCTCGGCCGGCTCGGGCTCGCCCCGGTGCTGGTCGGCGCGGCCGGGGCCGACCACGCCGAGTACGACGCCTGGCTGCGCGCCAACGGCGTCGACACCGCCGGGGTGCTGACCGTGCCCGACCTCCTCACCGCCCGGTTCCTGTGCACCACCGACCGGGACCAGAACCAGATCGCCTCCTTCCACCCCGGCGCCATGGCCCGTGCCGCGACCGTCCGGCTCCGCGAGGTGCTGGCCCGCACCGGCCCCGCCCGGCTGGTGCTGATCGGCCCGGACGACCCGGCGGCCATGCGGCACCGGACGCAGGAGTGCCGGGACGCCGGCATCCCGTTCGCGGCGGACCCGTCCCAGCAGCTCGCCCGGCTCTCCGCCGAGGAGGCCGTGCACCTCGTCACTGGCGCCGAGCTGCTGTTCACCAACGCCTACGAGCGGGAACTGCTGCTGCACCGGACCGGGCTGACCGGGGCCCAGGTGCTCGACCGGGTCGGCAGCTGGATCACCACACTGGGGGCCGACGGCGTCCGCACCGAGCGCCGCGGCGAGCCGCCCGTCGAGACCGCCCCGCCGCCCGAGCGGGCCAGGGCCGACCCCACCGGCGTCGGCGACGCCTTCCGGGCCGGCTTCCTGGCGGCCACGGTGTGGCAACTGCCCGTCCTCACCGCCGCCCGGGTCGGCTGCCAGCTCGCCACCCTGGCCCTGGAGGCCGTCGGCACCCAGGAGTACCGCTTCGACCCGGCCGACTTCCTGCACCGGCTCGCCGACGCCTACGGGCCCGCGACGGCCGGGGCCGTCCGGCCGCACCTGCCGGCCCGTTCCGCGATACGCTCGAAAGGTAATCCAGCGCCCGCCGGTCCTTCCTCGGACAGCTCGACCGCAGCGGCCGGAACATGACTCTGTCGCTCGAGGTTGTGCCGCTCCCGGCGCATGTCGCGACCCGTCGGATTCGACGAGTTCAGTGAGCCGAGATCAATTCCCATGGACCTCAACACCATCACCGAAGTCGTGCGGCGACCGGCCGACCACCCGGGCGCGGACTGGCGCGAGGGCGACGCCTGGCTCGCCGGCGGAACATGGCTGTACTCCGTGGAGCAGCCGCACCTCAACCGCCTGATCGACCTGACGTCGTTACGCTGGGATCCGCTCGTCCCGAGCGACACGGGTCTCGCCATCGGCGCCACGTGCACCGTCCGTGACCTCCACGCCTTCGAGCCGCCCGCCGACTGGACGGCAGGCCCCCTCCTGGCGACGAGCTGCGAGGCGTTCCTGTCCTCGTTCAAGGTCTGGAACTCGGCGACCGTCGGCGGCAACATCTGCATGTCGCTGCCGGCCGGCCCGATGATCACGCTGACGGTCGCACTCGAGGCGACGTACGAACTGTGGGCCCGCGACGGGTCGGTGCGCACCGTCGACGCCCACGACTTCGTCACCGGCAACAACCGGAACGTCCTCGAGCCCGGGGAGATCCTGCGGCGCATCGACATTCCCGCGCGCGCCCTGAGGAAACGGGCTGCGCACCGCCGCTTCTCGCTGACCCGCCTGGGCCGTTCGACGGTCTTCCTCATCGGCACCCGGACGCCGGGAACGGGCGACCTGCTGCTCACCGTCACCGCCGGCACCACGCGGCCGGTGCGCCTGGCCTTCGACACCGTGCCCGACGCCGACGCGCTGCGGCGCAGCGTGGACGCGATCCCCGACGACGTCTGGTTCGCGGATCCCAACGGGACCCCCGACCACCGCCGCCACCTGACACAGCACTTCGCCGAAGAGATTCGCCGCGAACTCACAGCCGGGGGCCCGGCATGACCTACATCGTGAACGGCAGGGGCTTCGACGAGGAACCGGCCCCCGGCCAGTGCCTTCGCACCTTCCTCCGGCAACTCGGCCACCACGGCGTCAAGAAGGGCTGTGACGCGGGCGACTGCGGCGCCTGCACGGTGTGGCTGGACGGCAGTCCGGTGCACAGCTGCATCACCCCCGCCTTCCGTGCGGAGGGCCGTGAGGTGACGACGATCGAGGGTCTCGGATCACCGGGGAACCTGCATCCCGTGCAGCGCCGGTTCCGTGACGCCCCGGGCTTCCAGTGCGGTTTCTGCACCGCAGGGATGATCATGACGTCCGCCACCTTCACCGAGGCCCAGAAGGAGGACCTGCCGAGGGCGTTGAAGGGCAACCTCTGCCGCTGCACGGGCTATCGGGCGATCGAGGACGCCGTGCGGGGCGTCGCCGGCGTGGAGACGGCCGTGCCCGGCAAGGCCGTCGGGACGAGCGTCGGTGCGCCGGCGGCCAACGACGTGGTGACCGGTCGCGCCGAGTTCACGATGGACACGCACATCGACGGCATGCTGCACCTCAAGGTCCTGCACTCGCCGCATGCGCACGCCCGGATCGTCTCGATCGACAAGACCGCCGCACTCGCCGTCCCCGGGGTGCAGCGGGTCTACACCTGGGAGGACGTGCCGCGCAAGCGCTTCACCACGGCGATCCACACCGACCACCTCGTCGATCCGGACGACACCTTCGTCCTCGACGACACGGTGCGCTTCGTCGGCCAGCGCGTCGCCGCCGTCCTGGCCGACACGGTCGCGGCGGCGGAGGAGGGCTGCCGGAGGGTCGTCGTCGACTACGAACCCCTGCCGGCGGTGTTCGACCCCGAGGAGGCCATGGCCGAGGGGGCGCCGCAGCTGCACGGCACGGCGGATCCCTTCGTCCGCGATCCCGTCCACAACATCCTGCTCGAGCTCCATTCGCACATCGGTGACGTCGAGGCGGGGTTCGCCGAGGCCGACGTGGTCCACGAAGGCACGTACTCCTCACCGCGGGTGCAGCACGCGCACCTCGAGACCCACGGATCGATCGCCTGGATGGAGGGCGGCCGTCTGAACGTCCGCACCAGTTCGCAGTCGCCGTCCATCGCGAAGGTCAAACTCGCCTACCTCTTCGCGTTGCGCCCGGACCAGCTCCGGGTGTTCTGCAAGCGCGTCGGCGGAGGCTTCGGCGGCAAGCAGGAGGTGATCTCGGAGGACCTGGTCGCGCTCGCCACCCTGGACACCGGCCGGCCGGTCTGCTTCGAGTACACCCGCGAGGAGGAGTTCACCACCGCCTCGCCCAGGCATCCGATGACGCTGACGGTCAGGCTCGGCGCGAAGGCGGACGGAACGCTCACGGCGTTCCAGGTCCGCAACGTGTCGAACACGGGCGCCTACGGCAACCACGGCGGCGAGACGCTGTTCGCGGGCGGCGCGGCCGTCATGATCTACCGCTGCCCCAACAAGAAGTACGACGCCTTCTCCGTCTACACGAACACCGTTCCGAGCGGGGCCCTGCGCGGCTACGGGATGACGCAGCCGGCGTTCGCCGTGGAGTCGGCGATGGACGAGCTGGCCCGCGCGTTGCACATGGACCCGCTCGAGCTGCGGCGGCGCAACATCGTGCGCCCGGGCGATCCGCTCGTCGCCCTGCACGACGGCCCCGACGACGTGATGTTCACCGAGGACGGACTCGGGAAGTGCATCGATCTGGTGGACGAGGCCCTGGCCCGTACGGCCGACGGGCCGCCGCCCGGTCCGGAGTGGCTCGTCGGGACGGGCGTGGCGAGTTCGCTGCACGAGACCGCGCCCCCGACCGACCACATCTCGGAGGCCTGGGTCACGCTCGGCGACGACCTCGTCTACGAGTTGTCCGTCGGGACGGTCGAGTTCGGCGAGGGCACCTCGACCGCCCATGTGCAGATCGCGGCCGACCAGTTGGGCACGACGCCGTCGCGGATCCGCCTGGTCCAGTCCGACACCGACCGCACGGGGTTCGACACCGGCGCCTTCGCGAGCGCCGGCCTCTTCGTGGCGGGCAACGCGGTACTGCGGGCGGCCGGCGCCGTGCGCGACCGCATCCTGGAGTTCGCCGCCGCGCACACGGGCGTCCACCTCGTCCTGTGCTCGATGGACGACGACGGTGTCGTCTGCGGCGACCGGCGGGTGTCGCTCGCCGAGCTCGTCGCACTGGCCCGGGCGCGCGGGATCCGCTTCACCGCCGCCCGCAGGGCCTACGGGTCGCCCCGGAGCGTCACCTCCAACACGCAGGGGTTCCGGATCGCCGTCCACCGGGTGACGGGCGAGATCCGGATCCTCCACAGCGTCCAGGCGACCGATGCCGCCGTGGTGATCAACCCCGCACAGGTCCGCGGGCAGGTGGAGGGCGGTGTCGCCCAGGGGATCGGCTTCGCGCTGACCGAGAACCACCACGTCGACGCCGACGGAGTCATGGTCAACCCGAACTTCCGCAACTACCGCATCCCCACGTACGCCGACGTCCCCCGCACCGACGTGCTCCTGGTGGGGTCGTCGGACTCCTTCGGGCCCATGAGGTCCAAGGGGATGGCGGAGTGCTGCATCAACCCGGTGGCCCCGGCGCTGGCGAACGCGCTCCACGACGCCACGGGCGTCCGCCACCGCGCGCTGCCGCTGACCCCGGAACGGATCTACAGCCGGCTCGCCGAGAGCAGGTCGGCGCCGACGGGCCGGGCGACATGAGCACCGAAGAGCGCAACGGCGCCACGGCAACGGCCATCATCGGCCAGAAGGTCCGGCCCGGACGGGACCGGGAGTACGCGACGTGGCAGCTGGACGTCAACAGCGCCGCCGCCGACTACGCCGGGTACCTCGGCGCCGAGATCTCCCCGCCGACGTCCCTGCAGCCCGACTGGGTCGTCGTGTACCGGTTCGACTCGATCGCCCACCTGCAGGCGTGGATCAACAGCGCCACCCGGCAGACGCTGCTCGACGTCGGCCGCGGCTATTTCGACGGCCCCGGCACCCAGCAGGTGGTCAGCGGCGGCACCAAGCCGGCGGATCCGCTGGTGACCATGGTGGTCACCCACCGCGTCCACCCGAACCACGTCGACGACTTCCTCGCCTGGCAGCACCGCATGAGCCAGGAGGAGAGCACCTTCGAGGGCTACCGCGGCACCGAGCTCTTCCGCCCGATCGAGGGGCTGCAGGAGGAGTGGACCACGCTGTACCGGTTCGACAACGCCGAGCACCTCGACGCCTGGCTGACGTCGGCCGAACGGCGGGAGATCCTCGCCGAGGGCAGGAAGTTCAACGAGTTCAAACTGCACACGATCGACAACTCGTTCGGCAGCTGGTTCGCCTTCGAGGAGAACGGCAGGGAAGCGCCGCCGCCCTCGGAGGCCAAGACCGCCCTCGCGGTCTGGGTCGGCCTCTACCCCACCGTGGTGCTGCTGACGCTCGCCCTGTCGCCGCTGCACATGCCGTTCTGGCTCGGGCTGCTCGTGGGCAACCTGCTGTCGAGCTTCATCATGACCTTCCTCACGATGCCGTACTACGTGAACCGGCTGCTCAAACGGTGGCTGCGGCCGAGGCCCGACGAGCCGGCGGCGAGGACCAACCGCATCGGCCTCGGCATCGTCGCCGCGGCGACCGTGTTCTGGGTCGCGGTCTTCTACCTGGTCACGGTCCAGTTCTGGACGCTGCCCTGATCTGCCGGGCGCCGGTCCGCGGCGCCTGCGCGCACCTGCTCCGGTGTGGGGAAGGCCCGTTCGGGAGCGGGTGCGCGGCGTCCCCGCCCGGCCAGCCGGCAGCCGAGGCAGTCCGAATGGCCGTGGCGGGCTTCGGGGTCGCGAAGGCGCCAGTCGCGGCGTCCGTGGGGCCGCGGGCCGGTGGCCTTGCCCCAGCCGGCGAGGTGCAGCAGCCAGGTGGTGAGGGCGGCGGCGGGCAGTGCCGCCAGGCCGAGCCGGAGGAAGCCGGTGGATCCGGCCGCGAAGGCGGTGCCGGCCACCGCCGTTCCGGCGATGGCGAGCAGTGAGCCGGTCCAGCCGGCGACGGTGTGCCCCATGTCGTGGTCGCCGTGTGCGCTCATGTCTCCTCGTTTGGTGTGATGGTGCCGTCGCCGCAGGCCCGCGGTTCGACGACTTTTTATCTCACGAGCTAAGTAACTTAGATGCTAAGGAGACTGTCCGTGGAAGGCAAGCCGCGCCCGGCAGCGACCCCCGAGCAGGCCCTGCACGCGATGGACCGGATGATCGCCACCGCCCACTTCGGGCAGCAGGACCTCGCGGCCCGGCTCGGCCTCAACACCACCGACCTGACCTGCATCGGCTTCCTCATCGAGGCGGAACTGGCGGGGGAGTCGCTGGCCGCCGGCGACCTCGCCGAACGCGCGCACCTCACGACCGGCGCCGTGACCGGTGTGCTGAACCGGCTGGAGCGGGCCGGGTACGCGCTCCGGCGGCCCGACCCGGCCGACCGCCGCAAGGTCAGGATCGCCATGGACCCCTCCGCCCAGGAGCGGATCATGCAGGCCTACGGCCCGTTCTACGCCCGGCTCGGCGCCCTCTTCGCCGACTACGGCCCGGAGGAGGTGGCCGTCCTGGCCGACTGGTTCGGGCGGGCCCGGGTGCTGATGCAGGAGTCCCTGGAGGAGATCCGCTCCGGCCTCTGACCTGCGCCGCGTCGCATCCGGAAAACCGATGGCGCCCCTCGCGGCCGCTCCTATACGTTGTACAAGTCTTCTACACCGTACAAGAGCGGAGCCCGTATGACCCAGCCCCAGCGCCGACCGGACCGATGGGTGATCCTCGCGGTCATCTGTCTCGCGCAGCTCGTCGTGATCCTCGACAACACCATCCTCAACGTCGCCATCCCCTCCCTCACCGAGGAGCTGGGCGCCACCACCGCGCAGACCCAGTGGGTCATCGGCGCCTACTCGCTCGCCCAGGCCGGCCTGCTGATCGCCGCCGGCGGGCTCGCCGACCGGTACGGCCGCAAGCGGGTGCAGATGATCGGCCTCGCCCTGTTCGGCGCCGGCTCGCTGATCGCCGCCCTCGCCTCGAACCCCGGCCAGCTCATCGCCGCCCGGGCCGGCATGGGCGTCGGCGGCAGCCTGCTGCTCGCCACCAGCCTCGCCATCGTCGTCCGCACCTTCGACGCCGACGAGCAGCCCAAGGCCATCGCCGCCTGGACGGCCGTCGCCTCGCTCGGCGTCGCCCTCGGCCCGGTCATCGGCGGCGTGCTGCTCGCCCACTTCTGGTGGGGCTCCACCTTCCTGGTCAACCTGCCGGTGGCCGTGCTCGGCCTGATCGCCGTCGGCAGGCTCGTGCCCGAGTCCAAGGATCCGCGCGGCGACCGCCCCGACCTGCTCGGCGCCGTCCTCTCCACCGCCGGCCTCACCGGCCTGGTCTACGCCGTCATCCAGGGCCCCGGCTACGGCTGGACGGCCCCGCGCACCCTCGTCGCCGGCGGCCTCGGCCTGCTCTTCCTGCTGGCCTTCGGCCTGTGGGAGCGCCGCATCGAGCACCCGCTGCTCGACCTCGCGTTCTTCCGCAACGCCAGGTTCCGCGGCGCCGTGTCCGGCGGCGTCCTGGTCAGCTTCGGCATGGGCGGCTCGCTCTTCCTGCTCACCCAGCACCTGCAGTTCGTCCTCGACTACGGGCCGCTCGCCGCCGGCCTGCGCACCGCCCCCATGGCGCTCACCGTGGTCGCGCTCAACCTCACCGGCGCCGGAATGCGGCTCACCGCGAAGCTCTCGCCGCCGACCGCCATCGCCACCGGCCTGTCGCTGCTCGCCGGCGGCCTCGCCGCGATCGCCCTCTTCGGCCACGGCGGCTCCTACCCGGGAATCCTGCTCGGCCTGGTGATGATGGGCGCCGGTGTGGCCTGCGCGCAGCCCGCCATGGCCGGTGCGGTGATGACCTCCATCCCGCCGGAGAAGGCCGGCGTCGGCTCGGGACTGATGGGCACCCTCGGCGAGCTCGGCAACTCGCTCGGCGTCGCCGTCCTCGGCGCGGTGCTGACCGCCAACTTCGCGGGGGCGCTGCCGTCCGGCCTGCCGGAGTCCGCGGCCCGCTCGCTGCCGGACGCGCTCGCCGCCGGCGGCACCTCGCTGGCCGGGCGGATCCGCTCGGCCTTCGCGGACAGCCTGACCGCCGGCCAACTGATCGGTGCGGCCGCGGTGCTGGCCGGCGGCCTGGTCGCCGCCTGGCTGCTGGGCCGGGCCGCGGCGCAGCCGCCCGCGGCCTCCGCCCCGGCCGAGCCGGTCGCCCAGGCCGGCTGACCCGACCTCTACGATCGCTGCACGGCCGCCGTCGGGCGGCCGTGCGGCGAGCACGAAGGACGAGCATGGCGGACAAGCCCCGTGACCCCGGTGTCAGCATCTGGGTCTCACCGCCGAAGGAGCGGCGCCGCGGCAGCGCGCCCGCGGGCCTCAGCCGGGATCGGATCGTCCGCACCGTTGTGGAACTCCTCGACGCCGAAGGCGTGCAGGCCTTCACCATGCGCAAGCTCGCGGCCGCCCTGGACGTCACCCCGATGTCGGTCTACTGGTACGTCGACAACAAGGACGAACTCCTCGAACTCGCCCTGGACGAGGCCTTCGGCGACATGCGCATCCCGCCGCTCGGCGACGGCGACGACTGGCGGGCGCACCTGCGGCTGCTGGCCCACGAGTACCGCCGCTGCCTCCACGACCACCCCTGGGCCGCCCAGCTCGCCGGGCAGTTCCTGGCCCTGGGCCCCAACTCGCTGTTCTTCTCCACCAGCGCGATCGGTGCGATCCGCCGCACCGGCCTCACCGGCGACCGGCTCGGCGGCGCCCTCGGCCTGGTCCTGCAGTTCGTCTACGGCTTCGCGCTGGCCGAGTCGCAGTGGCTGCAGCGGGTCAAGGCCTCCGGCCTGCACGAGGACGAACTCAACCGGGTCATCCGGGGCGTCGCGCAGCAGGCGGACGCCCGCTTCGCCGAGAACGCCGACCTGCTGCCGCCCGCCGAGGACGGCGGCATCCGCGCCTCCCGCGACCTCCAGTTCGAGACCGGCCTCGACATCGCCCTGGCCGGCATCGACGCCACCATCGCCGCCGACCACTGAGCCGCGGGTGGACGGACGGGAAGACGGCCGCTGACCGTCGGCCCCGACACTGCGACGGCGGCCGCGCCTTTGTGCGGGCAGACGCCGGTCAGGCCCGAGTGAGGTCCGCCGGGCGCGGCCCGGGCGTGCCCGCCAGGCGCATGGCGGCGGCTGCTGCGCCGACCAGGCCGGCGTCGGTGCCGAGCCGGGCGGGGTGCAGGCGGATGCCGTGGGTGAACGGGAGTGCGGCGTACGAGGCCAGGTGGCGGGCGAGCGGGTCGAACAGCACCGGGCCGGACTGCGCCACGCCGCCGCCGATCACCACCGCCTCCAGTTCGACCAGGGTCGCGGTGGCGGCGATGCCCGCGGCCAGCGCCCGGGCCGCCCGGTCGTAGGCGGCGAGCGCGACCGCGTCCCCGGCCAGGGCGGCCGTGGCGACGGCGGCGGCCGTGGTGTCGCCGTCCGGCGGGCGCAGGCCCTGCTCGGCGGCGTACCGGGCGATCGCGGTGCCGCTGGCGTAGACCTCCACGCAGCCGCGGCTGCCGCAGGGGCAGGGCGGGCCGTCCATCCCGACGGTGATGTGGCCGATGTGCCCGGCGTTCCCGGACGGCCCCGCGTACACGGCGCCGTCCAGGACCAGACCGCCGCCGACGCCGGTGGAGACCACCATGCACAGCGCATTGCGGTACCCGGCCGCGGCGCCCCGCCAGGCCTCGGCCTCGGCGATCGCCACCCCGTCCCCGAGCAGCGCCACCGGCACCCGGACGGCAGGGTGGCCGGCCACTCGTTCCACCAGCGGGAAGCCGCGCCAGGCGGCGATGTTCACCGGGCTGACGGTGCCCGCCGCCGCATCCACCGGCCCCGCGCTGCCGATGCCGAGCGCCGCCGCGGCGGACCACCGCGGGTGCGCGGCCAACTCCTCCACCGCGTCCAGGACCGCGCCCAGCACCGCCTCGGCGGGCGCGGTGGCAGGGGTGGGCCGCTGCGTACGGGCGACCAGGGTGCCCGCCGCGTCGACCAGGGCCGCGGCGATCTTCGTACCGCCGATGTCCACGGCGGCGACCAGCTCCGGCCCGGTGCCCGGCTCGGCCGGGGCGGACTGCGGGACGGGGGCGGACGAGGACACGGCGGACTCCCGGGCGGGTGCGGCGGAGCGGTCGGACTCCCGCGCGGCAGCGTCCCCGGTGGCCGCCGCGCGGGTGTTCCCCGGGCCGGCGGCGGTCAGCCCGAGCCGGTCGGGTGCGTCTCGGGGTGGACGACGCCGGACAGCAGCGGCGCCTCGTGCCGCTCCGGGCGGTGACTCGACAGGTCGGAGACGCGGTGGCGCGGAGCCGTCCCGGCCGCACCGGCCAGCGGCACCAGCCGCCGGGCGACGAGGTGGCCGACCCAGTGCCGCCCGCACTCCGGGCAGGGCACGCCGCCGTCCGGCGTGTAGGGGGAGGCGGTGCCGATGCCGTCGTACGAGAAGTGCTCCCAGTCCGTGCCGTCGTCGTCGCGGTAGTGCTGGACGTCGTAGTCCACGGACCAGTGGTGCCAACACTGTCCGCAGGTGAATTCGACCCGCTCCACGGCCAGTTCGGTGATCATCGCGCCTACCTCCCTGCCTCGGCCCTTGACAAGCCCTATATCCAGAATTATCCCGGTTTCAGGGGTCGTGGATACCGTCCGGAGGGAGTCCGGTCCATGGCGCACTCGCCAGGCGACGGTGAGGGCCCGCACACCGGGCCCGACGAGGACCTGCGCCGGCTCAAGGCCGAGTACGACAACTACCGCCGCCGCGTCCACCGGGACCGCCTCGCCGTCCGCGAGATCGCCGTCTCCAACGTGCTCAGCCGGCTGCTCCCCGTGCTCGACGCCCTCGACCAGGCACGGGCCGCCGGCGAGGTGGTGGACGGCTTCGGCGCCGTCGCCGACCTGCTGGAGGCCGAGCTCGGCGCACTCGGCCTGGTCTCCTTCGGCGAGCCGGGCGAACCCTTCGACCCCGGCCTGCACCTCGCCGTCGCCTACACCCGCTCCGCCGTCGTCACCGGCCCGGTCTGCGTGGAGGTCGTCCGCACCGGCTACCGCGTCGGCGACCAGCTGCTGCGGCCCGCCGAGGTCGTCGTCGCCGAACCGCCCTGGGGCTGAGAGGACCGGCCGGGGTCCCGGCCCCTACGCCAGGCGCGCCAGGGGGTCGCCGGTGAGGCCGAAGCGGTGGCGGAGGGCGCGGCGGGCGGCGTGCAGGCCGGACATGCCGTGGACGCCGGGGCCGGGCGGGGTGGAGGACGAGCAGAGGTAGACGCCGTCGAGCGGGGTGGCGTACGGGTCGAGGGCGGGGACCGGGCGGAAGGCCGTCTGCCGCAGCGACATCGCGCCGCCGCTGATGTCGCCGCCCACGTAGTTGGGGTTGTGCAGCTGCTGGTCGGCTGCGGTGGTGACCGAGCGGGCCAGGACGAGGTCGCGGAAGCCCGGGGCGAAGCGTTCGACCTGCCGTTCCACGGCGTCGCCGACGTCCACCGTGGAGCCGTGCGGCACGTGGGCGTAGCTGTACAGGGTGTGCATTCCGGCGGGTGCCCGGCCGGGGTCGACGACGCCGGGCTGCACGGCGAGCACGTACGGGCGGGACGGGTGGCGGCCCGCGGCGACCTCGCGTTCGACGGCGACGGTCTCCTCGCGGGTGCCGGACAGGTGCAGGGTGCCGGCCTCCGCACAGGCCGGGTCCGCCCAGGGCACCGGCCCGGAGAGGGCGAAGTCGACCTTGCAGGCGGCGGAGCCGTACCGGAAGGCCCGCAGCCGCCGGGCGTAGCCCTCGGGCAGTGCCCGGCCGGCCAGGTGGAGCAGGCCGGCGGGGGTGACGTCCAGCAGGACGGCGCGGGCGGCCGGGAGCTCGGCGAGGGACTCGATCCGGTGGCCGGTGAGGACGCGGCCGCCGCGGCGCACCAGCTCGGCGGCCATGGCGTCCGCGATCGTCTGGCTGCCGCCCCGCGGCACCGGCCAGCCGACGGCGTGGGCGAGGGCGGCGAGGAGGATGCCGGCGCCGGCCGGGGCGAGGGCGCGGGGCGGGGCGACCGCGTGCGCGGCGACGCCGGCGAGCATGGCCCGGGCGGCCGGTTCGCGAAACCGCGCGGCCCAGGCGGGGGTGCCGAACTCGGCGATCCGCAGGCCGAGCCGGGCGGCGGTCGGCAGGTCCGAGGGGAACCGCCGCTGGTCGGACAGGGCGGCCTCGGCCATGCCCTGCCAGCGCTCCACCAGCGGGCCGAACAGCGCCCGCCAGGCCCGTCCGTCGCGGCCGAGCCGCTCGGCGGTGCGGTCGAGGTCCCGGTAGGCGATGCCGGCCGGGGCGCCGTCCAGCGGCTGTGCGTACGGGGCCGGCGGCTGCAGCAGGTCGACCCGGTCGGCGAGCCCGAAGGCCCGGAAGAACGGCGAGGCCAGCGCCATCGGGTGGGCCACCGAGCAGAGGTCGTGCCGGAAGCCGGGGAGGGTGGGCTCGGCGGTCCGCATCCCGCCGCCGACGGTGTCCGCCGCCTCGTACACGACGGTCTCCAGGCCGGCCGCGGCCATCAGCAGTGCGGCGGCCAGCCCGTTCGGGCCGGCGCCGACCACGACGGCGTCCACCCGGCCGGCCGTGCCCGCCGGGCCCGTGGAGCCCGCCGAACCCGTGGAAACGTGCCCCGCCACCGCGCCCACCTCTCCCGCCCGGCCCTGCGCCCGCGCAAGGATCCTCTGCCCGCACTCTGGCACAGCGCGGCGGAGGGGCGGCGCACCGGGTTCCGGCGCCGCGCCGGTCATCCCCGGCGGGGCTCCCAGCGGAACAGCCGCCGGCCGAGCACGGCCGCGGCCGCCACCCAGGCGGCGATCATCAGCAGCGACGGCGCCGCGTGCAGCCAGCCGTGCAGCAGGTCGAGCTCGGCGAGCGGCGCACCGGACCACGACTCGTGGCCGAATCCGCGGCCGAACCAGGCCGTCCGCAGGCTCTCCACCACCGGCGCCAGCGGCAGCACGTGCGCGGGCGTCTGCAGCCACCCGGGCATCGACGCCAGCGGCGCGACCACCCCGCTGCCGAACATGCACACCAGCAGCACCGGCGTGGCCACCATCGGTGCGGCCTCCGCGCTCGGCGTCACCCCGGACAGCGCGACCGCCAGCACCGCGAACAGCAGGTACCCGCCGGCCAGGACCAGCAGGAACAGCAGCGGATCGGCGGGCAGCGGGGTGCCGAACCAGCCCACCGACACCCCGCCCAGCACCAGGACCTGGAGCAGCACCACGGCGCCGCCGGCGCCGATCTGCCCGGCGAAGATGGCCGTGGCGGGGACCTCGGTGCCGCGCAGCCGCTTGAGCACCAGGTCGTCGCGGCGCGCGACCACGCCGTTGAGCAGGTTGATGAAGGAGGTCACCAGGGCCAGGCCGATGAAGCCGACGGTGGTGTAGCCGGCGGCGTTCACCCCGGCGATCTCCTTGGTGCGCAGCGGCGCCGCGACCACCAGGTTGAGCAGCACCGGCAGCAGGAAGCCGATGAAGGTGGAACGCCGGTTGCGCCAGAACACCCGCCAGGAGAGCAGGAACTGGCCGCGCGCACAGCTGAGCCAGCCGAGCGCCGCAGGTTCCGCCCCGCCCCTCGCGGGGGCCGCGGCGACGAGCGCGCCGGTCGTGTCGGTGGTGGTCATCGTGCACCCGCCCCTTCGTGTGCCGCGCCGGTGGGGCGGCCCTCGTGCGCCAGTTCCAGGAAGACGTCCTCCAGGGAGGCGGACCGCACCTCGATGCCGTCCAGCTCCACCGACCACTCGGCCGCCCAGCTGTGCAGTGCGGCCAGCGCGGGCGCGGTACGGGCCGCCGTGTAGACCGCGACGCCGTCGGCGACCGCGGCCGACTCGCCCAGCACCACCGGGAGTTGCCGGGCGCTGATGCCATCGGGCAGCGGGAAGCTGATCCGGGTGCCGTGCCCGGCCAGCACCTCGTCCACCGTGCCGACGGCGGCCAGCCGGCCCTTGTCCATGATGGCCACCCGGTCGGCCAGCTGCTGGGCCTCCTCCAGGTAGTGGGTGGTCAGCAGGACGGTGGTGCCGGCCGCCTGCAGCTCCTTGACGATCCGCCAGGTGATCCGGCGGGCCTCCGGGTCCATGCCGGTGGTCGGCTCGTCCAGGAAGAGCAGTTCGGGGCCGCCCAGCACGGCCAGGGCGAGGTCGAGGCGGCGCCGTTCGCCGCCGGACAGCTGGGCGACACGGGTGCCCGCCCGCTCGGTGAGACCGACCCGGCCGAGCACCTCCGCGGTCGGACGGGCACCGGTGATGAAGGACCGCCAGGAGTCGACCGTCTCCCGGACGGTCAGCTCCTTGAAGAAGCCGCCCTCCTGGAGCATCACACCGGTGCGCCGGCGGACCTCGCGCCCCTGCGCGTACGGATCCAGGCCGAACACCCGGACGGTGCCGGAGCTCGGCGTGCTGTAGCCCTCCAGCACCTCGAGCGTGGTCGTCTTGCCGGCGCCGTTGGTGCCGAGCAGGGCGAAGAGTTCGCCGCGGGCGACGGTGAAGGACACACCGCGCACCGCCTCGTAGTCGCCGTAGCGGCGGTGCAGGTCCCGCACTTCCACGGCCGCTGTCCCGGGAATTCCGGAGCTGATGGTGGATGTCATGGAATACAGCGTGAGGGGTGCCCGGCATTGAATGCAAGAGTCAGCATCAATGCAGGTCAGAGGGTATTCAAAATGTCATGTGAGGGGGTGTGTCATTTTCCACGGGGGAATTCCTGACATCCCGTACTGTCGTACGCCTGTGCCCCGGGTGCATATTTTTCTCGTCGCCGAGAGCGAGCCGGGGAAAAGGCCGGCGGACGAACGGCGGAGAACGGTGACCGGGCCCCGGCCGGGGAACGGCGCCGCACATCGGAGGGAGACCCCCATGGCCGAGAACGAGATCACCGAGAACGAGCAGTTCGACATCGAGGTCGAGGAGCTCGACACCGTCAACGGTGGCATCAGCGTCAGCTCGCTGGCCTGCGCCGCCTGCCCGGTCTCCAGCTTCAGCTCCGTGTCCAACTCGGTCGCCGAGACCGCCGCGGAGTAACGGGTTCCGTGCCGCGGTGGGCCCGCCTGGCGGGTTCCACCGCGGCACCCCTGTTTCTGCACCGAACTCCGCCCCCACCGACCCCAGTTGAGGAGAGCCGGGCATGGACAGCCTCCGGCACGAGCTGACGCGGTTCATCCAACAGCCCGCCGCGCAGCAGGACCCACCCGCGCTCTACCGCCGACTGCTGGCCGAGGCCCCGGTGCTCGACCTCGGCCGGGTGCACGTCGTCTCCGGCTACGAGGAGATCGTCACCGTCCTGATGCACCCCGGCACCGCCGTCGACCCCGCCGCCGTCGGCCTGCCCCGGGCCGGCGCCACCGCACTCTCGCGGGTGGTCGACCGGATGCTGCCGATGCGCGACGGCGCCGACCACACCCGCCTCAAGCGGCTCGCCACCACCGCCTTCAGCGCCCGCCGGCTGGAGCAGATGCGCGGACGCATCGAGTCCACCGCCGAGCGGCTGCTCGAACCGCTGCTCGCCGCAGGCTCGTTCGACGTCGTCGCCGACCTGGCGGTGCCGCTGCCGGTTGCCGTCTCCTGCGCGATCCTCGACATCCCCGACTCCGAGCAGCAGCGCGTCACCGGCTGGGCCCGCCTGGTCGCCCGCTCCCTGCTCGACGACTTCGGCAGCCAGGACGGCGCCGACGGTACCGACGCCGCTGCCGCCCGCATCGCCGAACTCGACACCGAGTTCGAGGAGTTCCGCGCCTATGTGGAGACGCTCTGCGCCGCCCGGGCGGCCGATCCCGGCGACGACCTGATCAGCCGGCTCACCGCCGCCCGCGCCGACGGCCGGCTCGACGACGAGGACCTGCTCGCCTTCGTGGTCATGCTGCTCGCCAACGGCCTGGAGACGCTCACCTCCGGACTGGCCGTCGCCGTCTGGCAGTTGCTGCACACCCCCGGCCTCGCCGAACGCCTGCGCAGCAAGCCCGCCGACGCCGCGGCCGTCTTCGACGAGGCCCAGCGCCTCGGCAGCCCCGTCCGCGCCAGCGCCCGCGCCCTCACCCGCGACGTCGAGGTCGGCGGCACCGTCGTCCCGGCCGGCCGGGTGGCCCTGCTGCTGTACGCCGCCGCCAACCGCGACCCGCGCCGCTTCACCGACCCGGACCGCTTCGATCCGGACCGGGCCGATCTGCGCCACCTGGCGTTCGGCCACGGCCCGCACCACTGCCTCGGCGCACCGCTCTCGCTGATGGCCGGCGCCGCCGTACTGCGCGGCCTTGCCGCCGCCGGCGCGGACCGGGAGCTGAGCACCCCGCTGACTGCGGCCACCGCACCCTGGAGCACCCAGTTCGTCTTCGGCGGACTGCGCGAACTCCCGCTGCACTGCCCGCCCCTGGCCGCCGCAGTCGACGGCCCGGCCCTCGCGGGGGTGGGGCGGTCATGAGCGGAACGGCCACCAGGAAGCGCAACGACCGCCGCAGGAACGGCGGGACGGCAACCGCCGCGCCGACGGAAGCCGCCGAGCAGACCGAAGCCGTCGAGCCGACCGAAGCTGTTGATCCGACCGAGGGCGCGCCGCCGGAGTCCGGGCAGGAGGTGAGGACGGCCCCGAAGCCGGAGAACGCCTCCAGGGCGGCCATCGCGCTCGCCGCCGGGCGCGCCGCAGCCGTCCTTGAACCCGGGCTCGACCGTCCCGTCGGGCTGGTCGGGGCCCGCCTCTCGGCCGCTGCCGGGGCGCTGCTGCTCGCGGTCGGCGCAGGAACGGCGTGGACGGTCTTCGGCACCCTCCCGCACACCCTCGCCGTGGACGCCGTCGTCGCCCACGGCCCCGCCCCCGCGACCGTCCGGGCCGACGGGCCCGGCACGCTCGCCCGGCTCCTGGTCCGCCCGGGGGAACGGGTCACGGCCGGGCAGCCGCTCGCAGTGCTGCACACCGGGGAAGGCCGCCAAGTCGAGCTGCGGGCCGCGTCGGCCGGCACCGTCACCGCCCTGCTGGCCCGGCCCGGCGACGAACTGGCGCCCGGCGCACCCGTCCTCGCCCTGGACTCGGCCGGACTCCCGCTCACCGTCCGGCTGTTCGCCACCGATCCGGGAGAGGCGCGGGAGCTGCGGCCCGGCCGGACCGTCCTGGTCCCCGTCCCCGGGGCCGGCGCCGTCCGCGCGGTGATCACCGCCGTCGACCCGCTGCCCGCCCGCGCCGACTCACTGGACGGCACCCTGCCCGTCCCGCTGCCCGGCCTGCCCGCGGGGGCGGCCCCGGTCTGGACGGCCTACGCCGAACTCCCGCCGGAGGCACAGCAGTCGGCGGCGGCACTGCCCGGCCCGCTGCCGGTGACCGCCGACATCGACCTCGGTGCCCGCCACCCCTACCAGGCGGTGCTCGGGAAGGGGAGCGGTTCATGAGCCTCGATGTACGGGAGGCCGCGACCGCTGCAGACCCGACCGCAGACGCGAGAACCGCAGGCCCGAAGAGTGCCGGCGCAGGGCCGCAGCAGCGGAAGTCCAAGCCGCGCCGCTACCTGCGCACGCCCGTCGTCCCGCAGATGGAGGAACAGGACTGCGGCGCCGCCTGCCTGGCCGTGGTGCTCGGCGCCTTCGGCCGCCGGGTGACCCTGCAGGAGGCGTCCAGGGCCTGCGGGGTCAGCCGGGACGGGGTGAGCGCCGCCGCGGTGGCCCGCGCCGCCGGCCGCTACGGGCTGGTCGCCCGCGGCCGCCGGGTGGTCCGCGGCGAGGGGAGGCTGCAGGGGCTGGAGAAGGTGCCGGTGCCGTCCATGGTGCTGGTCACCGGCCCGCACTTCGCGGTCTTCGAGGGCGTGCGGCGCGGCCGCATCCACGTCAACGACCCCTCGCTGGGCTCCTACTCGGCCACCCCGGAGGAGTTCTGGGAGTCCTTCGCCGGGATCGCCGTCGGCTTCGAACCGGGCCCGGACTTCGAGCGCGGCGGCCGCCGCTTCCCGCTGCTGCGGGCCCTCGGCGGCCGGATGCGCCCGTTCGCCGGCCCGCTGCTGCTCGCCGTCCTGCTGGCGGTGCTGCTGGCGGTGCCCGGCGTGGCGGCGGCCTTCCTGCTGCGCGCCTACCTCGCCTCGGTCACCCTGGCCGGCAGCACCTCCTGGGCGCTGCCGCTGACCCTCACCGCCGCTGCCGTCGCCGCCACCGTGCTGCTCGGCACCTGGCTGCAGCAGAGCCTGGTCAACCGGGTGCTGGAGGCGATGGCGGCCCGCGGCTCGTCCGGCTTCCTGTGGCGGATGCTGCGGCTGCCGGGCTCCTTCTTCCACCGGCGCCAGCTCGGCGGCCTGGTGACGCGGGTGCAGATGAACGACGGCCTGGCCGCCCTGCTCTCGCACCGGGCCGCGGGCGCGGCCGCCGCGGCCGCTTCCGCCTCCGTCCACCTGGGCGCGCTGGCCTGGCTGGAGCCGAAGCTCGTCGCGGTGCCGGTCGCGGTGGCCGTGCTGGACGTGCTGGCGCTGCGCACCGCCGACCGGCGGCGCGGCGGCCTGGTGCACCGGCTGCACGCCGAGCAGTACAAGCGCGACGGCGTGGCCTTCGCCGGGGTGTCGGCGATCGAGACGGTCAAGGCGGAGGGCGCCGAGGACTCCTTCTTCCGCTCCTGGGCGGGCTGGCAGGCCCGGGCGATGGAGACCGGCCAGAAGGTGACGGCCGCGGTGATCGTCCCGATGTCGCTGCCGGGCGCGCTCAACTCGGCGGCCACCGCGGTGGTCGTGGTGGCCGGCACCTCGCTGCTGCTCGGCGGCTCGCTCTCGCTCGGCACCCTGGTGGCCTTCCTGCTGCTGCTCAACGGCTTCCTCCTGCCGGTCGGCCAACTGGTCGGCACCGGGTCGGAGTTCACCGTCGCCCGGGCGCAGAACGCCCTGCTGGAGGACGTCGAGACCACCGAGCCCGACCCGTACCTCGCGCCGGTGCTCGACGCGCCGGCCGAACCCGTCCGGCTCCGCGGCGAGCTGGAGCTGCAGGACGTCTCCTTCGGCTACGACCCCAACCGCCCGCCCGCGCTCTCCGGCATCTCGCTGCACCTCCGCCCGGGGGAGTGGGTCGCGGTGGTCGGCACCAGCGGCAGCGGCAAGTCGACGGTGGCCCGCCTCGCCGCCGGGGTGCTCCGTCCGTGGAGCGGCCGGGTGCTGCTCGACGGCCGCCCCCGCGAGGACTGGCACCGCGCCGTGGTCACCGGCCAGGTCGCCTACGTGGAGCAGCAGTTGCGCCTCTTCGAGGGCACCGTCCGGGAGAACCTGACGCTCTGGGACCCGGCCGCCGACGAGGACGCCCTGGAGCGGGCGCTCGCCGACGCCGAGGCCGCCGACCTGGTGCGCCGCCGCGGCGGCATGGACGGCGCCCGGATCGAGGAGGACGCCCGCAACCTCTCCGGCGGCGAGCGGCAGCGGCTGGAACTCGCCCGCGCCCTCGCCCTCGACCCGGCGCTGCTGGTGCTGGACGAGGCCACCTCGGCGCTCGACGCGCACACCGAGGCCGCCGTCAATGGGCACCTGCGCCGCCGCGGCACCACCTGCCTGGTGCTGGCCCACCGGCTGAGCACCATCCGGGCCGCCGACCGGGTGGTGGTGCTCTCCGGCGGCCGGATCGTCCAGCAGGGCACCCCGGCCGAACTCGCCGCCGTGCCCGGCCCCTACCGCAACCTGCTCGCCGACCGGGCGACCGGCACCCAGGAGGAGGCATGACCGCCACCCCGGCCACCGTCCACGACACAGCCGGCACCGATACGGCCGGCACCGCGCCGGACCGCCCGGCCGCCACTGCCGCCGCCAACCGGGCCGCGCTCGCCGCCGCTCTCGGCGAGCTGCACGCCGCCGGCCCGGCCGCCGCGCCGCGGCACACCGCGGACGACCCCGCCGGGCAGGCCCGTGCCGTGCTGGCCGCGCTCGGCCTCGGCCCGGCGGGCGGCCTGTCGGTCGAGCTGCCGGCGGCCGTGCGCACCGCCCGTGACCCGCTGGCCGCGCTGCTGCGGTCGGCCGGGGTGCGGTCCCGCCCGGTCACCCTGCCGGCCGGCCCGGACGGGCACGGCGACGCCACCGGGCTGGCCGGCCCGATGGTCGGCTTCGCCGCGGACGACGGCCGGCCGATCGCCCTGGTGCCCCGCCCGGCCGGCGGGCACCGCCCGTACGACCCGGCCGCAGGGAGGGCCGGTCGCAGGCACCGGGTGGCGCTGCAGCGGAAGGCCCTGCTGCTGTACCCGCCGCTGCCGCCGGGGGAGTTGGGCCCGGCCGGTCTCGCCCGGTTCGTGCTGGCCGTCCCCGGTGCCCGCCGGGACCTCGCCCGGCTCACCGCGGCCGGGCTGGGCGCGGCGCTGCTGGGCCTGCTCGTCCCGCTGAGCACCGGGGTGCTGCTGCCGCAGCTGCTGGCGGCCGACCGGCACCCCGTCCGCTGGCTGGCCCTGCTGCTGGGGTCGGCGGTGGCGGCCTCCTGGCTGCTGGTGCTCGTCCGCAACACCGCGGCCGTCCGGCTCACCGGGCGGGTGCAGAGCGCACTGGAACCGGCCGTCTGGGACCGGCTGCTGGGCCACGACGCCCGGTTCTTCCGCGACTTCAGCACCGGAGACCTGGTGCACCGGGCGAACGCGGTCGCCCAGGCCCGGCAGGCGATGTCCGAGGTGCTGGTCGGCGCGGTGCTCGGCGCCGTGTTCGCCACCTCGGGGCTGACCGTGCTGCTGCTGGTCGACCCGTGGCTCGGCGGGCTGCTGCTGCTCACCGTGCTGGCGGCCACCGGGCTGCTGCTGGCCCTCGGCCGCCGCCGGCAGCGGCACGAGAGCGAGGTGTTCGAGCTGCACGGCCGGCTGCACGGCGTGCTGTACGGGCTGCTGCTCGGCATCGACAAGATCCAGACCGCGGGCCGGGAGATCCAGGCCTTCGCCCGCTGGGCGGTGCCCTTCGCCGCGCAGAAGCGCGCCGACGCCGCCGCCCAGCGGGCCGACGCCGCGGCCGGCGCCCTCACCGCCGCCCTGCAACCGCTGCTGCTGGCGGTGCTGCTGGCCGGCGCGACGGCCGCCGGGGACACCCCGTCCGGGCACCTGATGGCCGCCGGTGTCGCGGCCGGCCAGGTCGCCATGGCGCTCGGCCAGGTCACCCACGCCGCGGCCGGTGCCTACGGCATCGCCCCCGTCCTCGACCGCCTCCGGCCGATCCTCGCCGAGACCGGCCCGCGCGAGCGGCCGGAGGCTACTGCCGACCCAGGCCCGCTCCGCGGCGAAGTCGCCCTGGAGGACGTGGTGTTCCGCTACCCGGGCACCGCGGCCCCCGCCCTGGACGGCGTCTCGCTGCACGCCGCACCCGGCGAACTCGTCGCCGTGGTCGGCCCGTCCGGCGCCGGCAAGTCCACCCTGGTACGGCTGCTGCTCGGCTTCGAACAGCCGGAGTCCGGGACGGTCCGCTACGACGGCCGGGACCTCGCGACGCTCGACGCCCGGCTGGTCCGCCGCCGGATCGGCGCCGTCCTCCAGCACGGCCGGATGCTGCGCGGCTCACTGCTGGAGAACCTCGCCGGCACCGACACCGAGGTCACCGAGGACCAGGTCTGGGAGGCCGCCGAACTCGCCGGCATCGCCGACGACCTGCGCCGCCTGCCGCTCGGCCTCGGCACCCGGATCGGCGAGGACGCCCAGGGCTTCTCCGGCGGACAGGTCCAGCGGCTGCTGCTGGCCCGCGCGCTCGTCCGCCGGCCCGCCGTCCTGCTGCTGGACGAGGCCACCTCCGCCCTCGACAACCGCACCCAGCGCAAGGTCGCCGAGGCCGTCGCAGGCCTCGACACCACCCGTGTCGTCATCGCCCACCGGCTCAGCACCGTCCGCACCGCCGACCGCATCCACGTGCTCTCCGGCGGGCGGGTCACCGCCACCGGCACGTACGACGAACTGCTCGGCACCGACCCGCTGTTCACCCGCCTCGCCCGACTCCAGGAGATGTGAGATGTCGCTCGACCTGCAGACCTGGCTCCGCCCCGCCGACACCGCCGGGAACGACGGCCCCGCCCGGCTGCTCCCCGGCACCGCCCGGGGCGACGAGCGGCTGCTCGCCGTGGTGGCCGCCGCGGCCTCCTTCGACGACAGGGCCGCCGCCCGGCCCGACGGCACCGCGTACTTCGCCCCCGACCCGGACGAGGACCGGCGCCGCCGCGCCGCCGCCGTCGACACCTGGCTGCGCCGCGCGGCCGGCGAGCACGGCGGCGCCGGCGTCCTGCTCGACCACCTCGCCGAGACTGGCCGGCCGCTCGGCGACGGCCTGCGCCCCGTCGTCCTCGCCGACCCGGCCAAACTGCCGCCCTGGGCGCTCGCCCTGGCCGCCTTCCTGCGCACCCTGCCCGCCGCGCCCGGCCCGGAGACCGCCGCGCCCGGCGCGCTCACCGCCGCCTTCGCGAACGCCGCCGGGGCGCTGCTGCCCGACGGCCCCGGCGGCATCCTCGGCGTGCCCGTCACCGACCGGGCCCGCGCCGACCTGGCCGGCACCCTGACCGCCCGGCTCACCGAGGCCTGCAACCTGTCGCTCTGCCACGAACTGCAGGCCGCCACCGGCCGCCCCCGCGCCACCGACTGGGACGCCGCCGGCGGCCTCGACACCTCCGCCGAGGGCTGGCTGGCCCGGCTGGAGCGGCTGCCCGCCCTCGCGTACCTGGTCGGCACGGTCTGCCGGCAGTGGCAGCACGTGCAGACCGAGCTGTTCGCCCGGCTCGCCGCCGACCGCGCGCTGCTCGTCGAGCAGCTGTGGCAGGGCGTGGACCCGGGCCCGCTCGACCAGGTCCGCGGCGACGCCGGCGACCGGCACGCCGGCGGCCGCTCGGTCGCCCTGCTGCACTTCGCCGACGGCCGGGCCGTGGTCTACAAGCCCAAGGACATGCGGCACGCCACCGCCTACCTCGGCCTGGTGCGCCGGCTCAACCGCGAGCTCTCGCTCGACCTGCCGGTCCGCACCGTGCTGCTGCGCAGCGACCGCGGCGACGACGGCCACGGCGCCTCGCTGGCCGCCGACTGCGAGAGCGACTACGGCTGGGAGGAGCTCGTCCCGCACCGCCCCTGCGCGGACCGCGGCGGCTTCGCCCGCTTCTACCGGCGGCTCGGCATGACGATCCGGCTCGTCCAGCTGCTGGAGGGCCGCGACCTGTGGGCCGACAACCTGCTCGCCGACGGTGAGCACCCCGCGCTGATCGACCTGGAGTGCCTGCTCTACCCGCGGGTGCAGGCGCCGCCGGTGCTCAGCGCCGACCAGCACGGCCTGCTGGACGAGCTTGAGTCCACCGTGGTGCGCACCGCGATGGCCTTCCAGGCCTGGACGCCGGCCAAGCACTCCGGCGCCCTGGACATCGGCTGCCTGTCCCGGATCGGCAGCCTGGAGGTCGCCCCGGGCGTGCCCGCGCTGCCGCTGCCCCCGTACCGGCCCGTCCACGACGGCGAGACCGCCGACCCGTGGGAGTACACCGACGAGCTGACCGCCGGCTACCGCGAGATGCACGCCGTGCTGCACGAGCTGCGCGGCGAACTCGCCTCCGCCGAGGGACCGCTGGCGCCCTTCCGGGGCATCTGGGTGCGCTACATCTGGCGGCACACCTGGGACGGCTACAAGATCGTCCGGGCCTCGACCAGCCCGCTCGCCCTGGACGACGGCGCCACCCGCGAAACGGTCATCGCCGGCGCCCTGCACGGCGCCGTCACCGCCCGCGCCGGCGACCCCGGCCGCGGCGACCTGCTGGACGTTGTCCTCGCCGAACTCGACTCCTACCGCGTCCTGGACATCCCGTTCTTCCGCTCGCTCACCACCTCCTCCTCGGTCTTCACCGCGGACGGCCGGGAGATCCGCGGCCACTTCCAGGGCACCGGCTGGCAGCGCCTCCAGCACCGCGTCGCCGAACTCGACGGCTTCGACCTGGACGCCCACCTCGCCGTCCTCACCGGCTGCATCGACGCCGCCCGGGCCGGCACCGAACTGCCCGCCCCGGCCGCCCGCACCCGCCGCACCACCGCCCCCTCCTCCGGCGAACTCCTCGGCCACGCCGTCGCCATCGGCGACCGCATCCTCGCCGACCGGCGCGGCCGGGGCTGGCTAGGCCAGAGCTGGTACCCCGGCACCGGCCTGCGCCAGGTCGAGGTGCTCGGCCTCGACCTGGTCACCGGCACCCCCGGCATCGCCGTGCTGCTCGCCGAACTCTGGGCCGCCACCGGCGAACCCCGCTTCCACCGGGCCGCCCTGCACACCCTCACCGCGGCCGCCGGCCTCATCGACCCCGACTCCCCGCGCGGCTTCGCCTTCGCCGCCGACAGCCGGCTCGCCGCCGGCGCCCCCGTCCCCGGCGGGCTGGCCGGCCCCGGCTCGCTGATCCACGCCCTCGCCCGGGCCGGCGTCCTGCTCGGCGAGCCCGAACTCCTCGCCAGGGCCCAGGCCCTGGTGCCCGGCGCGCTCGCCGTGGCCACTCCCGCCCCGGCCCGCCCCGGACGCCCCGTCCGCACCCCGCACCCGGACACCCCGATGGGCAGTGCCGGCCTGCTGCTCAACCTGCTGCGGCTGCGCCGCGCCGCCGGCCCCGGCCACACCCCGACCGAGGACGGCATCCGCACCCTGGCCGTCGCCGCCCTGGACGCCCTCGCCGCCGAGACCGCCGAACCGTCCGCGGAGTCGGTCGACCCCGGCTTCCTCGACCTCGTCCCGGCCGGACCCGACTCGGTCGCCGCCGCCCTCGCCCGCGCCCTCGCCGAGGCGCCCGCCCTGCTCGCCGCCCCGGAGACCGTCCGGGAACGGCTGCGCGGCCACCGCTTCGCCACCGCCACCCGGGCCGGCCGGCTCGCCTGCCTGGACACCGCCGTCTCGCTCGGCGCCGGCAGCGTCGACCCGGCCGAACTCGGCGCCCTCACCCCGCCGGTGGGCGCCGCGCAGATCGCCGGCCGCACCACCCGCGACCTGGTCGCCACCGCCGGCGAGGCGCTCACCGCCGCCGAGGCGGGCCTGCTGCACACCGTCCCCGACGGCGCCGACGCGCTGCTGCCCGGCCCGTTCTACGACGGCCGGGAGGCCGCCGGGCTGCTCGTCGGCGAGCTGATCGCCCGGCACGGGGCCACCGGCCGCTGGTACGCCGACCGGGCCGCCGCCGACCGGATCAACCCCGGAGCCCTGGACGGCACCGCCGCCGTCGGCCTGCTGCTGCTGCGCCTGCTCGACCCCGCCACCGCCCCGCTCGCCACCCTGCGCTGACCGCCCGAGACCCGAGGGACCACCATGTCCGACACCACCGCGATCGGCTTCAAACGCCACTACACCCCGTACGTCGTCGACGGCGAGGCCGTCTACCTGGTCTCCGAGCGCGGCGTCTCCGTGGTCGACGGCGCACTCGCCCAGCGCCTCGCCCCGCTGCTGGACGGCACCCGCAGCGCCGAGCAGATCGGCGCCGCCCTGGACGGCACCGTCCCCGCCGACAAGGTGCTCGGCGCCGTCGGCACGCTCCGCGAACGCGGCTACCTCGCACCCGCCGGGCCCGTGGACGACCCGGCCGGCGCCGCCTACCTGGAGATGGCCGGCCTGGACGGCGCCGCCGCCTCCGCCGCGCTGCGCACCTCCCGGGCCCGGGTCGAGGTGTACGGCGACCTCGATCCGCAGCCCTTCCTCGACGCGCTCGCCGCCGCGGGCGTCACCGTCGACGAGGACGCCGAGTTCACCGTCGCCCTCACCGAGGACTACCTGCACCCCGGCCTCGCCGACCGCGACCGCGCCGCCCGGGAGAGCGGCCGCCCCTGGCTGCTCGCCCGCCCGGTCGGCTCCATCGTCTGGGTCGGCCCGGTCTTCGTCCCCGGCCCCCCGGAGGCGGCCACCGGCTGCTGGGAGTGCCTCGCCCACCGGCTCTCCGCCAACCGTCAGTCGCTCAGCTACCTGCAGCACCGGCTCGGCCAGGACACCCCGATCTCCACCGCCGGCGCCCACCTCGCACCCACCCTCGGCACCGGCGCCCAGCTCGCCGCCCTGGAGGCCGCCAAGTGGCTCGCCGGGGTGCGCCCTTCGGAGCCGGTGGTGCTCACCTTCGACACGGTCCTGCTGGAGGCCGAACGCCACAGGCTGGTGCGCCGTCCGCAGTGCCCGGCCTGCGGCGAGGCCGGACTGATGGCCGAACGCCAGCTCACCCCCGTCGAGTTCACCTCCCGGCCGAAGACGTTCACCGCCGACGGCGGCCACCGCTCCGCCTCCCCGGAGGACATGCTCGACCGCTACCGGCCCCAACTCTCCCCGGTGACCGGCGTGGTGACCTCCCTGGTGCCCGCCGCCCGCACCCCCACCGGCCTGCGGGTGTACGTCTCCGGGCAGAACCTCTCCCGGCAGAGCGGCGACCTGCGCCAACTGCGCACCGGCCTGCGCTCGGTGAGCTGCGGCAAGGGCCGCACCGACGTACAGGCCCGGGCCAGCGCACTCGGCGAGGCGATGGAACGCTACTCCGGCGTCTTCCAGGGCGACGAAGCCCGCCGCACCGCCAGCTTCACCGAACTCGGCGACGCCGCGATCCACCCCGCCCGAACCCTGCTCTACAGCGACCGCCAGTACGAGGAGCGGGCCCGCTGGAACGCCCGCCGCTCGATGTTCAACACCGTCCCCGAGCGGTTCCGCGAGGACGACACGATCGAATGGTCGCCCGCCTGGTCGCTCACCGAGCAGCGCACCCGCTGGCTGCCCACCATGTCGCTCTACTACGGCTACCGGCACCGCAACGGCTTCTTCGCCGCCGGCGACTCCAACGGCTGCGCGGCAGGCACCTCCTTCGAGGACGCCGCCCTGCAGGGCTTCCTGGAGCTCGTCGAACGCGACGCCGTCGCCCTCTGGTGGTACAACCGGGTGCAGCGGCCCGCCGTCGACCTGGACGCCTTCGGTGACCCGTACATCGCCGAACTCCGCGGCATCTACCGGGGGCTGCGCCGCGAGATCTGGGCGCTCGACCTCACCTCGGACTTCGGCATCCCGGTGGTCGGTGCGTTCTCCCGGCGCCTGGACAAGCCCGCCGAGGACATCCTGATCGCCTTCGGCGCCCACCTCGACCCGCACATCGCGCTCACCCGGGCACTCACCGAGATGAACCAGTTCCTCGGCCCGGTCGCCGGTGACGCCGAGGGCCGGGTCAACTACGCCGGCGCCGACCCCGAGCAGAAGGCCTGGTGGACCACGGCCACCATCGCGGGCAACCCCCACCTGCTGCCCGACCCCGCCGCCGCGGCCGCCGGCCCCGGCCGCTGGGCGAAGCTCGCCGGCACCGACCTCGCCGACGACCTCGCGCTGGCCCAGCGCCTGGTCGAGGAACGCGGCATGGAGTTCCTGGTGCTCGACCAGACCCGCCCCGACGTCGGCCTGCCGGTCGCCAAGGTGATCGTCCCCGGCATGCGGCACTTCTGGGCCCGCTTCGCCCCCGGCCGCCTCTACGACGTGCCGCTCGCCCTCGGCTGGCTCGACCGGCCGACCCGGGAGGAAGACCTCAACCCCGTCCCGATCTTCATCTGACGACGTGCCGGGCCGCCGTGCTGCTCGGCGGCCCGCCCCTCCCGGAGGAGGTACTCCGCATGACCGTGACCGAACAGCTGCCACCCGACCTCGCGGCCGGCGGCGGCCCCCTGCGCACCCTGCTGCGGCTGCGCCCGGAGGTCGTCGTCACCGCCCAGGGCGACGACCTCGAACTCAGCCACCCCTGGGGCCGCCAGCGGGTGCACGCCCTCGGCGCCGACACCGTCGAACGCCTCGCCGAACTCACCCGTACCGAGGTCGACCTCGACGAACTCCCCGCCGGCGGCAGGCTGCTGCACCTGCTGCGGCGCTTCCCGTACCTGGTCACCACCACCCTCGCCGACCCGCTCGGCGTGCCACTGGCCACCGCCGTGCCGATCGCCCGCTCGGCCGGCCTGCCCGGGCTCACCCGGTCCGCCGACACCGCGGTCCTCTCCCGCTTCGCCTACCTGCGCCGACTGCCCGAGGAGCACGCCGGGGCGTGCGTCCTCGAGTCGCCGATGGCGCCGTTCCGGCTCACCCTGCACCGCCCGGCCGCGGGCGCCTTCGTGGCGGCCGTCACCGCCTCCCGCTCGGTGGAGGAGGCGGCACTGCTGGCCGGCCTCGCCCCAGCGGCCGGGCGGTCGCTCGCCGGGCTGCTCGCCGGGGCCGGCTTCCTGGACGACACCGCGCAGGGCGAGCCCCCGCTCTGGGACTTCCACGACCTGCTCTTCCACGCCCGCAGCCGCCCCGGCCGGCACGACTACCCCAGCGGCGGCGTCTTCGCCCACCCCGAGGCCGCCCAGCTGCCGGCGATCCCGGGCACCGGCCCGCGCGAGGAGGGCACCGGCATCGACCTGCCCGTCCCCGACTGGGACGAGGTGCTGGCCCGCGACCCGGCCCTCTCCGAGGTGCTGGAGGGACGCCGCTCGGTGCGGACGTACGCCGAGACCCCGGTCACCCTCGACCAGCTCGGTGAACTCCTCTACCGGGTGGCCCGGGTGCGGCGGGTGATCCCCGGCGACCCGGCCGACCCGCACGGCTACGACATCGTCGACCGCCCCTACCCGGCCGGCGGCGCCACCGGCGAACTGGAGGTCTACCTCTCGGTGGTGCGGTGCGACGGCCTGGTGCCGGGCGTCTACCGGTACGACGCGGCGGCGCACCGGCTGCGGCCCCGGCCGTTCTCCGGACCGGGCGACGAGGCGGCCTTCCGCGAACTGATGACCGCCGCCTGGCGGGCGACCGGCTGCAGCGTCGACCCGCAGGTCCTCCTGACGGTGACCTCGCGGTTCGGCCGGCTCTCCTGGAAGTACAGCCAGATCGCGTACGCGCTGACGCTCAAGCACGTCGGCGTGGTCTACCAGACGCTCTACCTGGTGGCGACGGCCATGGGGCTGGCCCCCTGCGGGCTCGGCTCCGGCGACACCGACGCAGCCGCCCGGGCCCTCGGCCTGGACTGGACGGCCGAGTCCTCCGTCGGCGAATTCCTGATCGGCAGCCGCCCGGCCGACATCCCCCGCACCGCCCACGGCTTCGCCGACATGGTCCCCCAGGCCCGGGGATAACCCCGAGGGGCCCAAGGCCAACCCCAAGGGGCGCGGGGAACTGCGCAACTCGGAGAAGGTGCACCTGTCGAGTCGGGCCGACCCCGTTTCGGGTCGGCGCGATTCCGGCAGGTGGACCACATCCGAATTGCGCAGTTCCCCGCGCCCCTGATCGGTTACCCCGTGCTGTGTTCCAAGTGTCAGAGCCAGCCGCGTTCGCGGGCGATGCGGATGGCGTCGCAGCGGTTGCGGGCCCGGGTCTTGGCGATGGCTGCGGAGACGTAGTTGCGGACGGTGCCGGGGGAGAGCGAGAGTGCGGCGGCGACCTCGTTGATGGTGGAGCCGTCCGCGATGTGCCCGAGCACGGTGACCTCGCGCGGGGTGAGCGGCGACGTGCCGCCCCCGCGGACCGCGTCGACCACCAGCCGCGGGTCGTACACCCGCCCGCCGCGGGCGAGTTCGCGGACGGCGGAGATCAGTGCGGCCGGCGGCACGTCCTTGAGCAGGACGCCGGCCACCCCGTCGGCGACTGCGCGCTGCAGGTCGGCGGTGCGCGGTTGTGCGGTGAGCAGGAGGACGGCGGTGGCCGGCGCCCGGTCGCGGATCAGGGCGGCGGTGGCGCTGCCGCCGGGCCCGGGGAGGTCGGGGTCGAGGACGGCGACGGCGGGCCTGGTCCTGGCGGCCTCCTCGGCGGCCTCTTCGGCGGTGGGGGATTCGGCGACCACGGCGAGGTCGCTCTCCCGGTCGAGCAGGGCGCCGAGCCCGCTGCGGAACAGGTGGTGTCCGTCGGCGAGCAGGACGCGGACGGCGGCGGTGCCGCCGGTGGCGGTGGGGGCCGCCGGGTGGAGCGGGCTTTCCAGGAGGGTGGTCATCCGGCTACCTCGTGGGCGTCGACGTCTCGGTCTGCGGGGTCGTCCGGCCGGCCGGGTTGCGGGGGCCGGCGCCGTGGTGCGGGGCCGGTGGATTCGGCTCAGCCCCAGCCCCAGGTGTCCTGGTGGCCGGTGGGCAGCGGGGGGAGCGGGGTGGGGGTGGACGTGGGCCCGGACGAGGTGCCGCCGTCGGCCCGGAGGCCTGCCGACCCGCTGCCGTCGGTCTGTGCGGTGGCGGCGACGCCGGTCAGAACACCGAGACCCAGAGCGACAATCGTGATGAAACGGACCTTCTGCGTCATGGGGATGCCCGATCCTCTCGCGTTCGACTGGACCCCGGGCTGCCTCCGGGGTCGTGTGGTGTCCACTGGCGGGTGACGGGTGGCCGGTGCCGGGCCCCGTGGGGGCTGCTGTCCCGGCTGCCGGTCCGTCGTTCCGCCGACACCATGAGAGTGGCCGCTCCGGCCGGTCCGTGTCAGCAGTCGGAGCTGGCACCAGAGTGCCGTGACACCCTGAGGCCAGCTCGGCCGGCCGCCCGGCGGCGGGTGCGGGGGGCGCTCAGGGGCGGCTGGGCAGGCCGTGCAGGCCCAGTGCGAACCAGGAGTCGGCCTCGCAGGAGCGCAGCTCCCAGCCGCTCAGTTCGCCTTCCTCTCCGACGAGTTCGCCGCAGGCGTCGCGCAGCCGGTCCTCGGCCTCGAGCAGCGAGCGGGCGGCGACGAACACCACCGCGTCCAGCGAGTCCGCGGACTGCCGGATGCGGGCGTGGCTCAGCCGGGCGGGTGCCCGGAGCCCTCGCTCGAGTCCGGCCCGCACGGCGGGTGCCACCGGTGCGCGGAGCGGCCGGCCGCCCCGCGCCTCCAGGTGGACGCGGATCGCATACACGGCCTCCAGACTGACGGATGTACAACAGTCTTGGCGGTCTGGACCGGTGTCAGATCTTCGCCAGGCAGCAAGATGCCACGGCCGGTTCGGCGCGGGTCGGGCCCCGCCACCGTGGAGAATGCGCGACGGGGGTTCCGTCCCGTTCACAGTTCATCCATCGGACCGCCGGGATTGCTCGCAAGAGTGTTCTGTGTTCCTCCGTGTGGCGATATGCTCACGCCCTGTCGGAACAGCCGGTCGACCCGCTCTCAGGAGGGTGTGATGGTGTTCGCACTTCTGGTGGCGTGCTGTTGAGCGGGGCTGTGCCGATCGGCCTCGACCCGTTCGGCGAAGCGGTCTACCGCACCATGCTCCTGCACCCGGAGCTGGACACGCGGGGCATCGCGGAGCGCCTGGAGTCCGACGAGTCCGAGGTGCGGGCCGCGCTCGACCGCCTGGCCGACCTCGCCCTCACCAGACCCACCGGCTCCTCGGACCGCTGGCGCGCCGTCAATCCCGAACTCGGCCTGGCGACCTTACTCGCCCGGCAGGAGGCCGAGGCCGCCCGCCGCCAGCAGGAGATCGAACGCAGCCGTGCCGCGATGGCCGGCCTGATCGCCGAGTACGCCAGCGTCCACGCGCCGGCCAACCAGCCCGGCATCGAACTGATCAGCAGTCTCGACGAGGTGCGCGACCGCCTCGTCCAGCTCGCCTCCGACGCCGCCGCCGAGGTGCTCTCCTTCGCCCCGGGCGGCCCGCAGCCGCCGCAGGTCATGGAGGCCAGCCGGGTGCTCGACCAGGAGACCCTGGAGCGCGGGGTGCGGATGCGCACCGTCTACCAGGACAGCGTCCGCAACGACCCGGCCACCGTGCAGTACGCCCGCTGGCTGCACGGCCTCGGCGGAGCCGTCCGCACGATGCCCACGCTGCCGCTGCGGATGATCCTGGTCGACAACGCCACCGCCATCGTCCCGATCGACCCGGAGGACCCGCGCAAGGGCGCGGTGCTGCTGCGCAGCCCCGGGGTGATCGCGGCCCTGCGGGCCCTGTTCGAGCAGATGTGGGAGCAGGCCAGGCCGCTCGGCGAGAGCGTCCAGCGGGACCCGCGCGGCCTCACCGCCCAGGAACGCGAGCTGCTGCGGCTGCTCGCCGAGGGCCTCACCGACGAGCGGGCCGGCCAGCGCCTCGGCGTCTCGCTGCGCACGGTGCGCCGGATGATGGCCGACCTGATGGTGCGGATGGACGCGCGCAGCCGCTTCCAGGCCGGTATCCAGGTCGCAGCCCTGGGCTGGCTGGGCGAGGCCTCGGCGCGCTGACTCGTCGTCAGCCGGGCACCGGCCGGGCGTCGGTTGCATTCCGCAGGCGCCGGTGGGCGGCGCGGTCGAAGTCCCCGGCCAGCGGTGCGAGGACGGTGGCGGCGGAGAGGGCGACCGCCTCGGCGAGCATCCCGGGCCAGTCGGTGCCGGCGAGCAGCCCGGCCGCGAGTGCGGCCACCACGGCGTCGCCGGCGCCGGTCGGGTTCCCGGTGGCGGCCTCGGGCGGTGCGCAGCGCCAGGCGCCCGTGCCGGTGAGGGCGTACAGCCCGTCCGGGCCGAGCGAGGCGACCACGGCGCCGGCGCCGCGGCGGCGCAGCTCGGCCGCGGCGGCGGGCACGTCGGCGCTGCCGGTGGCGGCGCGGAGTTCCGCGGCATTGGGCTTGACCACGGTGGGCCCGGCCGCGAGGGCGGCGGTCAGCGCGGGCCCGTCGGCGTCCAGGACGGTCGGTGTGCCGCGGCGGCGGGCGAGGGCGACGAGTTCGGCGTAGGCGTCCTCGGGGCAGCCGGGCGGGAGGCTGCCGGAGAGCACCAGCACCCCGGCCGAGGGCAGCGCCTCGTCGACGGCGGAGACCAGGTGCCGCCATTCGCCGGGGGTGAGCGGCGGGCCCGGCTCGTTGAACAGGGTGGCGTCGGACGGGTCGGCGACCGCGACGGTGCGCCGGGTGTCGCCGGCTATCGGCACCGCCCGGTGGGGCAGCCCGGCGGCGGCCAGGTCGGCCGCGACGGTGGCGCCGGTGGGGCCGCCGAGCGGCAGCACCGAGACCGCCCGGTGCCCCAGGGCGGTGAGCACCCGGGCCACGTTGACGCCCTTGCCGCCGGCCCGGGAGGCGACCGCGCCGACCCGGTGGGTGGTGTGCGGCCGCAGCGCCCGCACGCTGTAGGTGATGTCCAGGGCCGGATTGGGTGTGACGACCAGCAGCACGGTCGGTGCCCCTCGATCTGCGTGACTCTGCTCGGAACATGCTTCTATCGAGCAGACTCAAGCACACTACTTGAGCAGGCGGGAGAGCCTGCGGTCGGCCAGGATCCGGCCGCCGGTCTGGCAGGTGGGGCAGTACTGCAGCGAGGAGTCCACGAAATCGACCGACCGCACGGTGTCCCCGCAGACCGGGCAGGTCTCGCCGGCCCGGCCGTGCACCGCGAGGCCGGCCTTCTTCTCGGCCTTCAGGCCGTCCGCGGGCACCGCCCGGGCGTGCTCCAGCGCCTCGCCGAGCACCGCCCGCAGCGCCGCGTGCAGGGCGGCCGTCTGCCCCGGCCTCAGCGAGGCGGCCAGTGCGTAGGGCGAGAGCCGGGCCCGGTGCAGGATCTCGTCCGAGTAGGCGTTGCCGACCCCGGCCAGCACCGCCTGGTCGGTGAGGAAGGTCTTCAGCCGCTGCCGGGCCCCGGAGGCCAGCCGGGCCAGCTCCTCCCCGGTGACGGCCAGGGCGTCGGGCCCGAGCCGGGCGATGCCGGGCACCCGGGCCGGGTCGGCGACCACGTACGCGGCCAGCCGCTTGGTGGTGCCCTGCTCGGTGACGTCGAAACCGGAGCCGTCGTCGAGCACCAGGCGCAGCGCCAGCGGGCCGCGCCTGCTCGGCGGCTTCGCCGGGAAGGACGCCCGGCGGTGCACCCAGCCGGCCCGGGCGAGGTGCAGCACCAGGTGCGGCCCGCCGTCGGCGGTGAGGTCGAGGAACTTGCCGTGCCGCCCGACCCCGGCCACCGCGCGGTCGTGGAGGGCCTGCGGCGGCGGGTCGAAGGTCTTCAGGACCTGCACCGACAGCACGTCGACGCGGGCCACCGAGCGGCCCGCGCAGGCCTCGGCCATGCGCTCCGCGAGCGCCTGCACCTCCGGAAGTTCGGGCACGCCCCCAGTCTGGCCGGGGCCGGCCCGCCCGGCCATCGCATCCCCCGCAGGGGTGGCCGGGCTCCTCGCGGCCGCCCGGCGCCGGTATCGTACGGGCGTCATCGCATCACCCAGAAGGAGCACCTGCCGAGATGGACATCGAGAAGGCCAAGACGACGTTCGCGCGCTTCGACGTGAACGGGGACGGATTCATCTCGCCGGAGGAGTACTCCAAGGTCATGGCCGAGATGGGCGACCCGTACGTGACCGTTCCGGTGGCCCAGGCCGTCATCGCCAAGGCCGACACCAGCAAGGACGGTCTCCTGAACTGGGACGAGTTCTGGACGATCCAGCAGGGCTGACCGCCGGCCGCGGGCCCGGCCGCCGAGGGACGACCCCGGCGGCCGGGCCCGCGGCGTTCCGTCACACCCGCAGCAGCCGGCCCAGGCCCTCCCGGGTCGCCGCGACGACCACCAGGTCGCCGGCGCCCAGCACGTGATCGGCGGGCGGGTTCCAGCGGAGTTCCGGGCGGGCCCGGTAGACCAGGCCGAGGTCGCGGGCGCGCCGGGAGGGCTCGGCGATGTCCAGCGCGAGCACCTGCCAGGCGCCGGGGCGGTGTGCCGCGGAGACCGTCCGCCCGGCCAGCTCCGGGTGGTCGCCCACGTCGACCGCCGCGACCAGCAGCACCTGCCGGCCGACCGCGATCGCGCCGAGCACCTCGCGGCCCATCATCGCCGAGGCGAACGCCGGTGCGGACAGGAACGACACGCTGTGGCTGCGGGTCTCCGCGTCCGGGTACGAGTCGCGCAGCGCCCGGTAGACGTCCCCGGCGAAGTCGTCGTCGAACAGGCCCATCACCACCCGCAGCGCCGGATTGCACTCGCGGGCGGAGAGCGCCGCCTCCAGGTTGGTCGAGTCGTTGCTGGTGAGCGCCAGCATGGCGCGGGCCCGGCCGACCCGGGCGGCCTCCAGGACGCCCTCCTGGGTGGCGTCGCCGAGCACCACCGGCACCCCGTAGGCGCGGGCCCTGGCCACCCCGCGGGCGGTCGGGTCGCTCTCCACGCAGACCACCGGCAGGTCCAGCTCGCGCAGCCGGTCCAGCACCCGGCTGCCGACCCGGCCGAGCCCCAGCAGCACCACGTGCCCGGAGATGCCGCGCGGCGGCCGCCGCAGCGCCGAGGCGGCCCGGAAGGTGCCGAGCGCCTCCAGGGTGAGCGCGGTCAGCAGCGGCATCAGCAGCAGCCCGCTGAGTGCGGTGAGGATCTGCAGCACCTTGCGGGCCGGGGTGTCGGCGGTGGCCGGGTCGGCGATCGCGATCACGTCCAGCACCGCGAGGTAGGCGGTGTGCAGCGGGTTCTCGCCGGTGAGGGCCGAGGTGAGGCCGGCGAACAGGGCGAGCAGAGCGGCCAGTGAGGCGAGGGCGACCCGCAGCCGACGGGAGAACAGCGCGGCGATCGGCAGCGCGGACAGGCCGGGCAGCCGCCGCCGCGCCCGGTGCTCCTCGGGCACCCCGAGGAGTTCCAGGACGAGTCGCCGGCCGCCCTCCGGCAGGGCCTCCTCCGGGCCGGGCAGCAGCACCGCCGGACGGCCCCGCAGGCCGTCCGGCAGCAGTGCCAGGGTGGCCAGCTCGGTGCCCTGGGGCCGTTCGCCCGCGGGGAGTTCGGCGGCGCGCAGCAGCCGGCCGTCCACGTGCACCACGGCCGGGTGGCCGGCGACGGCGGCGGAGACCAGCGCGGGAGCGGCGGTGGCCGATGTGGACAGCACGGTGGTGGACGCCTCCGGCACGGCCGCGCCCTCCGCAGTGCGGGCGGCGGCGGCCCGGTCCAGCAGCTGGCCGACCCGCTTGCCGAGCCGGCGGTTGTAGACCCGCAGCACCAGCCGGACACCGGGGTTGAGCCGGCGGGCGCGCAACGCGGCCTGCACATTGGCCTGGTCGTCCGAGCCGGTCAGGGCGAGCGCCGCGGCCTCCCGGACACCGGCCTCGGCCAGCACGGCGGTGCTGGGCTCGGCGGCCTCCACCACCCGTACCGGCAGGCGCCGTTCGGCGGCCAGTGCGGCGATCTGCGGGCTCTGCCCCTCCTGCAGGGAGCGCACCACCACGGTGACCCGCCGCCCGTACAGGGTGGTGAGTTCCACGGCCAGCCGGAAGGCCAGGGTGTCCTGGCCGCAGACGATCATGTGCCCGCCCTCCTCCGCCCGCGGGGAGGGCTCGGCCGGGGCGGTCTGTTCGGTCGGCGCGCCCGGTGCCGCCGCGGCGGGCGGGGACGGCTGGGCGGGGACGGGCCCGAGGGTGGTGGACATGCCGCCATCCTGCCAAGACCGTGACCGTAACGCGATCTTCCTGCAGCCGCGTTGATGATTCGTCACGTTCGCACTGGTTGGTACCCTCGGACGTCTCCGAGGGGACGGGAGCGGGCATGGACGCGACGATGGTGCCGGTGGTCGTGCTGGTGGCGGCGGCATTGCACGCGGTGTGGAACGCCCTGGCCCACGCCCTCCCCGACAAGGTGGTCGGCTTCGCGCTGATCAACGCGGCCTTCCTGGCCGGCGGCGTCCTGCTGGCCTGCCTCGCCCCGCTGCCCGACGCCCGCGCCTGGCCCTACCTGGCCGCCTCGGCCGTCCTCCAGGTGCTCTACCAGCTGTTGCTCCTGCAGGCCTACCGGCTCGGCGACTTCGGCCAGATGTACCCGCTGGCCAGGGGCACCGCCCCCTGGCTGGTGGCCGCGCTGTCCGTCCTGGTGCTGGGCCGGCCGCTCGGCACCGCGCAGTGGGCCGGGGTGCTGGTGATCTCGGTCGGCCTGGCCGGGCTGGCGTTCGCCGACGGTGTGCCGGGCCGCGGGCAGCTGCCCGCCGTCGCGGCGGCCCTCGGCACCGGCGCCATGATCGCCGGGTACACCGTGGTCGACGGGACGGGCGTGCGCACCTCCAACACCGTTCTCGGCTACATCGCCTGGCTGTTCGTCCTGCAGGGCGCCGGGATGCTGCTGACCGCGGTGGTGCTGCGCGGCCCCTCGCTGTTCTGCCAGCCGGGCCCCGGCTGGGTGCAGGGGGTGGCCGGCGGGGTGCTCTCGCTGACCGCCTACGGCCTGGTGGTGTGGGCCCAGGCGCACGGCGACCTGGCGACGATCGCCGCCCTGCGGGAGACCAGCATCCTGATCGCCGCACTGATCGGCGCGCTGGTCTTCCGCGAGCGCCTCGGCGCAGCCCGGATGGCCGCCGGGGCAGTGGTGGTGGCAGGCATCGCCGTCCTCCAACTCGCCCCGCTCTAGGGCTTGTCTGACAATTCCCGCCGCGCACACGACGCCGGATCATCCCGCCTGGACGTGCCGCCGCATCGCCCGAGTACGTCCAGTACGAGGCCGATACGGCGGCACGCCCAGCCGGGCGCCCGACGCCGCGTGCCAATACGACGCGAATTGTCAGACAAGCCCTAGGGAGAGTCCTCAAGGCACAGAGGTGTGCCCCCCTGAGTGGTCACCCAAGTGCCCTTGAGGACAGGCCGTGGGAACCGCCGCGCCGGTCAGGCCGACTGCCCCGCTGCCGCCAGCGCTCCGCTGCGGACGCGGTCCAGCAGGGCCAGCAGCACCTCCTTGCTGGAGGCCCGCTCGCGGACGTCGCAGAGCACCACCGGCACCGACTCGTCCAGGTCGAGTGCGGCGCGGACGTCCTCGGCGGTCGCCTCCCGGCGGCCGTGGAAGCAGTTGACGCCGACCGCGAACGGCACCCCGCGCTGCTCGAAGTAGTCGACCGCGGCGAAGCTGGACTCCAGCCGCCGGGTGTCCGCGAGGACGATCGCACCGAGCGCGCCCAGCGCCAGGTCGTCCCACATGAACCAGAAGCGGAACTGCCCGGGCGTGCCGAAGAGGTAGAGCACCAGGTCGTCGCGGAGGGTGATCCGGCCGAAGTCCATGGCGACCGTGGTGGTGGCCTTGTCGCGGATGCCGTCCAGGTTGTCCACGCCGACGCTGGCCTGGGTGATCCGCTCCTCGGTCGACAGCGGTTCGATCTCGCTGACCGAGCCGACCATGGTGGTCTTGCCCACGCCGAAACCGCCCGCCACCAGGATCTTGACCGCCCCGGGGACCAGGCTCTGGGTCATCGTGCTTGCTCCTCAGCTGTTCTCAGAGATTGCGCACACCGTCTATGACGGCCTGGACGAGGGCCAGGTCGGGCACCTCGGCCAGCGGTACCGGCGCCCGCGTGATGATCAGCGCGGCGTCGGCGAGATCGCCCAGCAGCACCTTGACCACGCTCACCGGCAGGTCGAGCTGGGCGGCGATCTCGGCCACCGCGAGCGGACGTTCCCGGCACATGGCCAGGATCGCGGCCGGCTCGGGGGCCAGCCGGGCGGTGTCGGCCCGCGGGTCGGTGGTCACCACCAGGGTGATCAGCGAGTACTCAGTGCGGCCCGACTCGGTCCGCCCGCCGGTGATCGCGTAAGGGCGGACGAGGTGCCCCGCCTCCCGGTCGAACCAGGCCTCCTCGGGGGTCACGCAAGGTCACCCGCCCGCTCCCGGCCGGCATCGCTGCGCGGCGCGGCGGTGAGGTACGCACCGACCTGTTTGACCAGCATGTTGATCTCGTACGCCATCAGGCCGGCGTCGACCGCCTCGGAGGTGAGCACGGCGAGACGGGCGCCCTGGCCCGCGGTGGTGACGAAGAGGAACAGGTGGTCCATCTCGATCACGGTCTGCCGGACGCGGCCGCCGTCGAAGCGCTGGCCGGCGCCGCGGGCGAGGCTCTGCAGGCCGGAGGCGACGGCGGACAGGTGCTCGCCGTCGGCGCGGTCGAGGTTCTTGTCCATGCCGACCAGCAGGCCGTCCTCGGACAGCACCACGGCGTGCCGGGTCTCCGGTACCCGGGAGACCAACTCGTCCAGCAGCCAGTTGAGGTCGCGCTGGGTTTCGGTGGGCTGGGTCGTCATCAGGGCTGGTCCTCGCGAGCAGGGGCGTGGTCGGGTGCGTGGTCGGGCTCGGCGGCCGCGGGGGGCTGCGGCTGCGGTGCGGAGTCGCGGGCGGTGCGGGTGCCGCGCTGGATGGCGGCCATGGTGGCGCGCGAGCGCTGCGGCGAGGGGTCGTCGTCGGGTGCCGGGCGGGCCGGCCGGGGGATCGCCGTGCCGGCGGCGGGGGTGCGCTCGGCGGCGGCCGCCTCCCGGAGCTGGTCGGCCAGGCTGGCGTTGCGCACCCGCTTGGGCAGCACCTTCGGCGTGCGCAGCTCGCCGTCGGCCGTGAGCTCCTGCGGGTCCTGCAGCTCCTGGACGTCAGGCACCTGCATCGGGGCCGGGGCGGCGGGGGCCGCGGGCCGGAAGGCGGGTGCGGCGGGCAGCGCGGGGGCCTCGGGCCGCCGGGTCGGCAGCTGCAGCGGCTCGGGCGCGGCCTCGTGGACGGGCTGCTCGGCCGGCTCGGCGAACAGTGCGGGTGCGGCCGGTGCGGTCGGGCGGTGGAAGGGCGTCGCGGAGACCACGGCGCCCGGCAGTCCGGGGATCGGCGCCCCGGCGGTGAGCCCGCCGCCCTGTCCGCCGGACGGCCCGGCGCCCTGCTCGGCCACCCGGGCGCCGAACGGCAGCCCCGGGAAGCCGGCCGGGGCCGGTGCGGCCTCCAGCAGCGCGGCGGGCAGCAGCACCACGGCCCGGGTGCCGCCGTACGGGGAGGGCCGCAGGGTGACCTGGACGTCGTGCCGGGCGGCGAGCCGGGAGACCACGAACAGGCCCAGCCGCAGGTCGTCGCCGAGCGCGGCGACGTCCAGCTCGGGCGGGTCGGCGAGGTAGGCGTTCAGCCGCTCGTACTCCTCCTCGGACATGCCGAGGCCGCGGTCCTCGACCTCGACGGCGAGGCCCTTGGGGACCTCCTGCGCCGAGACCAGGACCTGGGTGTACGGCGGCGAGAAGGTGGTGCCGTTCTCGATCAGCTCGGCGACCAGGTGGATGACGTCGGCGACGGCCTGCCCGCTGAGCGCGGTGCGCGGCACGCCCTGGACGGCGACCCGGGCGTAGTTCTCGGTCTCGGAGACCGCCGAGCGCAGCACGTTGACCATCGGCACGGCGTTGCGCCAGCGGCGGGCCGGCAGCGCACCGCCGAGGATGACCAGGTTCTCGGCGTTGCGCCGCATCCGGGTCGCCAGGTGGTCGACCGCGAACAGCTCCTTGAGCAGCTCCGGCTCCTCGTGCTGGCGCTCCAGCTCGTCCAGCATGGTGATCTGGCGGTGGATCAGGATCTGGGTGCGGCGCGCGATGTTGAGGAAGACCTTCTTGGTGCCCTCGCGGCTCTGCGCCTGCTGGACGATCGCGGCGACGGCGGTGCGCCGGACGGCGTCCACCGCCTCGGCGACCTGCTGGATCTCGTCCCCGCCGGAGCGCCGGGCGGTACGGCCGTCGGCCACCGGGGCGACGGACTCGCCCGCCTCGATCTGCCGGACGACGCCGGGCAGTTCGGTCTCGGCGAGGGTGCGGGTGATCTCCCGCAGCCCGTCCACGCGGGCGGTGAGCACCCGGGCGGTGCGCCGGCCCTGGACGAGGCTCCAGGCCAGTACCCCGGCGACCGCGGCGCTGCCGAGGGCGAGCGCGAGCCGGTGGCCGCTGTTCAGCAGCAACACCCCGGCGTAGCCCCAGGCGACGGCGAGGCCGGCGCAGGGCACCAGCACCAGGGGGAGGAGGGAGGTTCGGAGCGAGCCGGTGCGGTCGGCGCGGTGGCCGGGGCGCTGGGCCGGTATGCCTGGCATCTGAGTCCTCGTGCGGGTGCAAGCGGCGTGTGCCCGTGTGGTGGAGACGGTGTGTCAAAGGCGTTGACCAGCAAGGACATCCGTTTGTTGACTGACCGTCATCAAGCGGATTCGCATGGCTGTGCCGTCGACTGCTGAACGCTACCAGCCCGGACACCCCGATGAGCAACATCATCTGACTGAAAGTGAGTTGTGCGATACGTGTTCGAGCCGCCCGGCGCCGGAGCGCCGGGCGGCCGCGGGGCGTCCGTCAGACCGCGAGCGCCTGGGGTGTCCACGCCGTGCTCGAGAGCTTGGCCAGTTCGGCGAGCTTCTCCGACCACTGCACGCCGTAGCTGCCGGCGGCGACCTGGCCGAGCCGGAGCCGCTGCACGTCGGAGGTGCCGGCGGGCGGGTAGACGTGGGTGGCGTCGCGCAGGTAGCGCTCGATCCTGAAGTCGGCCTGCAGGCCCCGGGCTGCGTGGATCTCCATGGCGTTGCGGGCCGAGTCCAGGGCGTACTCGGTGTTCACCAGCTTGGAGTTCATCAGTTCGGCGTCGCAGGGCCGGCCGAGGTCGAGCAGGTGCGCGGCGTGGTAGGCGGCCAGCCGCGCGGTCATCAGCCGGGACTGCATCTCGCCGATCTTCAGGCTGATGTTGGGGAGTTCGGTGAGCGGCTTGCCGTAGAGCGAGCGGTCCTCGGCGAAGCGCACGGTGTCCTCCACGATCGCCCGGTGGATGCCCAGGGCGACGGCGGCGAGGTTCGGCCGGCCGTAGAGGATGCTGGAGGAGTACGCCACGTCCAGGCCGGCGCCCTCGGGGCCGAGCCGGTTGTCGACCGGGATGCGGCAGTTCTCGAATATCAGCTCGCCGAAGCTGAAGCCGTGCAGGCCGCTCTGGCTGCCCGGGTCGCCGAGCCGGAAGCCGGGTGCGTCGCTGGGCACCAGGAAGGCGGACAGGCCGCGCGATCCCTTGCCGGTGCGGAACACCACGCCGTGCACGTCGCCGATGTGCGAGTTGCCGACGAACCACTTCCGGCCGTTGAGCACGTACTCGCGGCCGCGCTTGCGGGCGGTGCCGGCCATGCCGAGGACGTGGCCGCCGGACTCCGGCTCGGTGACCGCGATGGTCGGCAGCGCGCGCCCGTCGGCGAACTGGGGCAGCCACTGGCGGCGCTGCTGCTCGGAGCCGAAGTGGATCACCTTGGCGACGCCGAGCTGGGAGGCCTGGGCGATCGCGCCCATCGCGCCGCTGACCCGGGAGAGTTCCTCGATGACGACGGTCTTGGCCAGGTGGCCGAGCCCCATACCGCCGTACACCCTGGGGATGGTGACGCCGATCCACCCTCTCCGGGCGATCTCCCGGGCGAGGTCGTGCTCGATCGAGCGCTCCGCCTCCATCCTGGCGATCTGTGGCCGCACCTCCTTCTCCGCGAACTCGCGCACCTCGGCACGGAGCTGCTCGTGCCGCTCGTCGGTGAAGTAGTCCTGGCCCAGCATGGGGCGTCCTCTCGTCGGTCGGATTCGCCGCCGCCCCGTCCCCGGGCAGGGGCCGCCGCAGGGGAAGGGGTGGTCGAGTCGGCCGCCGCGCCGTTGAGGGCCGCGCGCGGATGGGCGGTCTCCCGCCCTCGGCAAGGAAACATTGTCATATGCGTCACTGCGCACCTCCAGAGCGTGATCATGAAATGGCGAGATCTGTATGTGACCTTTTCGTGGCAGGATTTGACCGGGCGTCATCGGGGAATGGATCTTCGCCTCCGGATTTCGTCCATCTGATGAGACTCCGCCGGTCCGGAGGCCACCCGGGTCTGACACCATGTCGGCCATGACTGATGTGATGAGCGCTCAGAACGCCTATCCGGGCGGTGGGGGCGAGTCCGACCGGACGCGCCGGCTCCGCAGCCTGGGTCTCAACGACCCGAGTCCGGACGAGGCTTTCGACCGATTCGCCCACCTGGCCGCCAGCATCACCCGCGCGCCGATTGCGATGGTCAACTTCATCAACGACGAGCGCCAGATGTTCCGGGGGCTCTACATTCCGCCAAATCCCGCACAGGCCCAGCCGGTCGAGGACGACGCCTGGGCGGACCGCGGGATCGCCTTCGACCTGCCGGCCCGGGAGATGCCGCTCAGCCACGGCTTCTGCCCGCACGTCGTCGCCCAGCGCTCGCCGCTCGCCCTGGACGACATCCTCGCCTACCCCCGGTTCGCCGGTAACCCGGTCGTCGACGAGCTGGGCGTCCGCGCCTACCTGGGTGCGCCGCTGGTGGACGACACCAACACCATCATCGGCACGGTGTGCGTGCTCGACCGCGAGCCCCGCCAGTGGGGCCGCGAGCGGCTGAAGGACATCCAGCACCTGGCCGAGGCGCTGCTCTCCGAGATCCGCCTGCGCGACAACCTGCTCGCCCAGCAGCAGGAGATGTTCGCCGCGTTCGACGGCTCGCCCTTCCCGATCATGCTCACCGACGGGCCCGAGCACGAGATCCGCTACGCCAACGCCGAGCACGCCGGCATCTTCGGCGCCCCCGGCCCGTTCGTGGGCCTCGGCCACGCCTACCCGCAGCTGGCCGCCGCCGGGCTGCCGCTCGCCGTCACCGAGGCGTACCGCACCGGCCGGGGCACCGTGCTCAAGGACATCCGGGTGCAGTCCTACCTGCCCGGGGCCCGGCGCGCGGAGCAGGTGTATACCTTCACCTGCACGCCGCTGCGCAATGCGCGCACCGGCATGGTCAACGGCGTGCTGACGGTCGGCATGGACGTCACCGCGCAGTCCCGCACCGAGGAGGAGCTCGGCACGCTGGCCGCGCTGCTGGTGGACCGCCTGCAGCAGTCCGGGCGCGGCCCCGGCGACATGCTGCCGCCGTTCCAGCCGGGCCGCCCGGGGCTGTCGGGCTGACCCGCGTTCCGGCCGGGGCGCCCGTCCGGCGCCCCGGCCCGGGCAGTGGGTGCCGTGCGGCTCAGGCCGTGCCGCCGAGCACCCCGGCCAGCCGCTCCGCCCCCGCCACCAGCTGCTCGGTGCTCTCCGCGGCGCCGTAGCCGACCCGCAGGTAGGGGGCCGGCGGCTCGGCGGTGAAGTACGCCCCTCCCGGGGTGACCGCGACCCCGGCGCGCAGTGCGGCGGCGGTGGTCTCCTGCGGATCGGTGCCCTCGGGGAGCCGCAGCCACAGGTGGTGGCCGCCGGCCGGCAGCCGCGGGGCGAGCACGTCCGGCCGCAGCCGCTGCAGGGTGCCCGCCAGCGCCCTGCGGCGCTCCTGGAGCCGTCCGGCGAGGGTGCGCAGGTGGTGGCCCCAGGCCGGTGCGCCGACCAGTTCGAGTGCGGCGTCCTGGAGCGGCCGCGGGACGAAGAAACTGTCCACCGCCTGGACGGCGCGCAGCCGTTCGAAGGCCGGTCCGCGTGCGGTCAGTGCCGCCACCCGCAGGTTGGGCGAGGTCGGCTTGGTCAGCGAGCGGACGTGCACCACCACCCCGTCCGGGTCGTCGGCGGCCAGCGGCGGGGCGGGCGGCGGGGCGTCCGCGTGCACCAGCCGCCGGGCGAAGTCGTCCTCCACCACGAACGCCCCGGCCTCCCGGGCGATCCGCAGCACCTCCGGCCGCCGGGCGGCGGAGAGCACCGCGCCGGTCGGGTTCTGGAAGAGCGGCTGGCAGACGAACACCCGTGCCCCGGTGGCGGCGAAGGCCTCCGCGAGCAGCCCGGGCCGCACCCCGTCCGCGTCCACCGGCACCGGTACGGGCCGCAGGCCGGCCGCCCGCGCCACGGCGAGCAGCCCCGGGTAGGTCGGCGACTCCACCAGCACCGGGGCGCCGGGCGCGGCGAGCGAGCGCAGGGCGGTGGTCAGGGCGCTCTGCCCGCCGGCGGCCACCAGCACCTCGGCGGCGCCGACCGTGCCGCCGATGTCCCGGGCGAACCAGGCGCGCAGTTCCGGCAGGCCCTCCAGCGACGGCCTGCTCCAGGCCCCCGGCCGCCGCCCGGCCCGGGCGAGGGCCGCGGCCATGGCCTGTTCGGGCTGGAGCGAGGCGTGCAGGTAGCCGCCGTTGAGGTCGACCACCTCGGCGGGCGGGGTGGCGAGGGCGCGCAGCACACCCGAGGCGTCGGCGGAGCGGGCGGGCGGCACCCCCGCCTCGGCGCTGAGCGCGACCTCCTGCCAGGAGGTGTCGCCGGCGGCCGGGGCGGGCCGGGGCGGGGCCGCGCGGAACACCCCGGCGCCCGGCCGGGAGACCACCAGCCCCTCGGCGGCCAGCAGGGCGATCGCCCGGGCGACCGTCCCCGGGCTCACCTGGTGGCGTTCCATCAGGGCGCGGCTGGAGGGCAGCCGGGCGCCCACCGGGTAGCGGTTCAGCTCGCTCCGGAGAACAGCGGCCAGATCGGCCGTACTGCTACGCTCGTGCATGACAGCACACGATAGCGCTATCCCCGCCCGGCCGGTAGCAGTCGGCGGCACCGCTCTCGCCGCGCTCGGCGTCCTCGCCTTCTCCTTCAGCTTCCCGGCCACCGCCTGGTCCCTCGGCGGCTTCGGCCCGTGGACGGCCGCCGGCCTGCGCGGGGTGCTCGCCGCGGTGGTGGCCGGCGCCTGCCTGCTGGCCTGCCGCGTCCCGCTGCCCGACCGCGGCACCTGGCCCGGACTGCTGACCGTCGCGGCCGGCTGCGTCGTCGGCTTCCCGCTGCTCACCACGCTGGCCCTGCAGAGCTCGTCGACGGCGCACTCGGCGGTGGTGATCGGGTTGCTGCCGCTGGCGACCGCCGCCGTGGCGGCGCTGCGTTCGGGCGGGCGGCCGTCCCGCGGCTTCTGGTGGGCGGCGCTGGCCGGGGCGGCGGTGGTGCTCGCCTTCACGGTGCAGCAGAGCCGGGGCGCCCTGGGCCGCGCGGACGTGTTCCTGTTCGCGGCGCTGGCGGTGTGCGCGGCGGGCTATGCGGAGGGCGGGCGGCTGGCCCGGGTGATGCCCGGCTGGCAGGTGATCGCCTGGGGCGTGGTCGCGGCGTTCCCGGTGTCCGCGCTGACGGCCGGTCTGGCGCTGGCGGCCGAGCCGGTGCACGCCGGGCCGCGGGCGCTGGCCGGCCTCGCGTACACGGCGGCGGTCTCGCAGTTCGGCGGCTTCGTGCTGTGGTACCGGGGGATGGCGGAGATCGGGGTGCCGAAGGCCAGTCAGCTGCAGCTCGCCCAGCCGCTGCTCACGCTGGGCTGGGCGGTGCTGGTGCTGGGGGAGCGGCTGCCGGCGGCGGCTCCGGTGGCGGCGCTGGCGGTGCTGGGCTGCATCGCGGCCACCCAGCGGGCGCGCGGCTGACGCGCCCGCCGGGCGGCGGGGGTGCGGCTCAGTGCACCTCGACGCCGGCGGCCTTGCAGGCCTCGGCGTACTGCGGGGTGCAGACCTCGGAGGCCTTGTAGAGGTTGCCGGCGATGACGGTCGAGGCCACCTTGTCCTTGGTGACGACGATCGGGCTGAGCAGCATCGACGGGATCTGCAGGCCGCCGCTCTCGGTCATGGCGCTGGCGACCGAGGTGATGTCCAGGCCCTTCACGAGGTAGACGGCCATGGTGGCGGCGGCGTCGGCCTCGGGCTTGTACGGCTTGTAGATGGTGTAGGTCTGCTCGCCGGCCAGGATGCGCTGGATCGCATCCAGGGAGGCGTCCTGGCCGCCGACGGGCACGTTCATCCCGGCACCCTTGAGGGCGCCGATGATGGAGGTGGCCATGCCGTCGTTGGCCGAGTACACGGCCTGGATGCCGTTCTTGCCGAAGTGGCTGATCGCCTCGTTGACCTTGGTCGCCGCGAGTTCGGGCTTCCACTCGCCCGACTGCTCGTAGACGATCTTCTTGACCTTCTCGTCGAGGATCTTGTGCGCACCCTTCTTGAACTGGGCGGCGTTCGGGTCCGACTCGGCACCGTTGATCATGACGACGTTCGCGTTGGACGCCTTGCTGCCGAGCGCGTCGAGCAGGGCCTGGCCCTGCAGCTCGCCGGTGCGCTCGTTGTCGAAGGAGATGTAGGCGGACACCTTGCCGGCGGCGAGCCGGTCGTAGGCGATGACCTTGACGCCCTTCTTGTTGGCGGCGTCCACCCAGGGTGCGGTGGCGCCCGAGTTCACCGGGTCGAGGAGGATGACCTTGACGCCCTTGGCCAGCAGGTCGTCGAACTGCTGCTTCTGGACGGCCTCGTCGCCGTCCGCGTTGGCGTAGTCGACCTCGCACTTGGTGCACAGTGCGGCGACCGAGGCCTCGATCAGCGGCTTGTCGAAGCTCTCGTACCGCGTGGACGAGGACTTCTCCGGGAGCAGCAGACCGATGGTCTTCGTCCCGGAGGAGGAGCCCGCGTCGGAACCCGAGCCACATGCGGCCAGCGACAACGCCGCCGACACAGCGGCCGTGCCGGCGAGGATGCGACGCGTCAATGCGTTCATGGTGGGTGGTGCCTCCCTGACAGCGCCGCGGAGTGCGGCGACGAGGCAGTCAATCCGCCGTCGCCGCGGCCCGTCAACAAGTAAAACGTTCACTAAGATTTCTCGACCACATTGTTATCTTGTTGAATACATGATCCCGTCAGAGCGCCTTGCTGGCCCGGGTAGCCGACAACTTCTCAACTCATGTGCGCGGCCCGGCGGCCGGCGCCCCGCACCGGACCTATCGGCGCTCGGTGCGCACCACCAGGCACACCCCGGCCACCACCACGGCACCGCCGAGGACGATCGGCCAGGTCAGCGCCTCGGAGAGCACCAGCCACCCGAGCAGCACGGCCACCACCGGGTTCACGTACGCGTAGGTCGCCACCAGCGGCAGCGGCGCGCGCTGCAGCAGCCAGGCGTACGCGCTGAACGCGACCAGCGAGCCGAAGACCACCAGGTACGCCAGCCCGGCCCAGGACGCGGTCGACACCGAGGCCGGGTGGAACTCCTGCGGCTCGTGCCGGACGAAGGCCAGCGCCAGCGCGCCGGCGCCGCCCGCGAGCATCTCGTACACGCTGGCCGTCAGCGGGTTGGCCGGCATCGGCAGCAGGCCGGCCAGCACCGAGCCGCAGGCCCACAGCAGCGCGGCGACCAGCACTGCGACCAGGCCCAGCAGCCGCACCTCGCCGGTCAGTCCGGGCGCGCTCAGCACCACCAGTCCGAGCAGGCCGACCAGCACGCCGCCCAGGGTGGATAGCGGGGTCCGGTGCCCCGTCAGCCGGCGCAGCACCACCACCCACAGCGGCACGCTCGCCACCATCAGCGCGGTCAGCCCGGACGGCACCGACTGCTCCGCCAGCACCACCAGGCCGTTGCCGCCGACCAGCAGCAGCACGCCGACCACCGCCGCCGAGGCCAGTTCGCGCGGCCGCACCAGCAGCGCGGCCGGCCCCTGCCGTACCGCGATCAGCGCCGCCAGCACCAGGCCGGCCGCGACGAAGCGCATCGATCCGGACAGGAACGGCGGCATGGTCTCCACCACCACCCGGATCGCCAGGTAGGTCGAACCCCACACCACGTAGACGATGCCGAGCGCACCCCACACCGCACCGGAGATGCCGCGCCGACCGGTGGTCCCGGCCGCGGGGACGGTGTCGGAGGTTCCGGCCGCATCGAGGGGTGCGATGCGGTCGGCGGGGACGGATCGGGACGGATCTGGACAGGACGGGTCGGCGGCAGGCTGCGGCGAAGCCGATGTCATGGGTGTCTCCCGGTTTCGGTGCTGAACACCTGGTATGAGATCACAGTCCGGCCGCCCCGCGGGAGACCCGTCCCACCCCGCGGTCGCGCCGCACCCCCGCGCCCGGTGCGCCTTCCGGATGAAGTCGGCGGCCCGGACGGACGCCCCCGCGAGCGGATTCCCCGCGGGAGTGGTAGGCATGGGACGGTCCGAGCGCGGGCGACCGAGGAGAGCGCACGAGGTGGAGTGGTTCGCGGCACCCGACTACTGGCTCGCCCGCCAGGTCTTCCAGCGGCTGCTCGCCCTGCTCTACACGGTCGGATTCGTCGCCGCCGCCAACCAGTTCCGGGCCCTGATCGGCGAGCGCGGCATCCTCCCCGTCCCGCAGTTCACCGCCCGCGTCCCGATGCGGCGCTCACCCAGCCTCTTCCACCTCCACTACAGCGACCGGGCCTTCGCCGCGACCGCCTGGACGGGCGCCGCCCTCGCCGCCGCCCTCGCCGCCGGCGCCGGCGAACTCGTCCCGCTCTGGGCGGCCATGCTCTGGTGGGCGCTGCTCTGGGTGCTCTACCTCTCCATCGTCAACGTCGGCCAGACCTGGTACGCCTTCGGCTGGGAGTCGCTGCTGCTGGAGACCGGCGTGCTCGCCGTCTTCCTCGGCAACGGCGACGTCGCGCCGCCGGTCACCGTGATGTGGCTGCTGCGCTGGCTGCTCTTCCGCGTCGAGTTCGGCGCAGGCCTGATCAAGTGGCGCGGCGACGCGTGCTGGCGCGACCTGACCTGCCTCTACTACCACCACGAGACCCAGCCGATGCCGGGTCCGCTCAGCTGGTTCTTCCACCACCTGCCCAGGCCGCTGCACCGGATCGAGGCGGGCGCCAACCACTTCGTGCAACTCGCCGTACCGTTCGCACTCTTCCTGCCGCAGCCGATCGCGAGCATCGCCGCCGCCCTGATGGCCGTCACCCAGCTCTGGCTGGTGCTCTCCGGCAACTTCGCCTGGCTGAACTGGATCACCATCGCCCTCGCCCTCTCCGTCATCGACGCCGGCACCGCCGACCGGCTGCTCCCGCTGCCCGCCGCACCGCACTACCCGGGCCCGCCCGTCTGGTACGAGGTCCTCGTGCTCGCCCTCACCGCCGGCGTCCTCGTCCTCAGCTACCGGCCCGCCCGCAACCTGCTCTCCCGCCACCAGGTGATGAACCGCTCCTTCGACCGACTGCACCTGGTGAACACCTACGGCGCCTTCGGCTCCGTCACCCGCATCCGGCACGAGATCGTCCTGGAGGGCACCGACGCCGAACTCCCCGGCCCCGGGACCCGCTGGCAGGCCTACGGATTCCGGGGCAAACCGGGCGAACTCCGGCGAATGCCACGACAGATCGCCCCCTATCACCTCCGGCTGGACTGGCTGATGTGGTTCGCCGCCATCTCGCCCTCCTACGCCAGGCCCTGGTTCGCCCCGCTCGTCGCGCGGCTGCTCGTCAACGACCCCGACACCCTCCGGCTGCTGCGCCACAACCCCTTCCCGGACGGCCCGCCCACCTTCGTCCGCGCGCGCCTCTACCGCTACCGGTACAGCAGTTGGCGCAGGCTCAGGACAACGGGCGAGTGGTGGCACCGCGAACCCCTGCGCGACTTCCTGCCGCCCGTCACGCTCAGCGACGTCCGGCACCTCGCACCCCGGACCGGGCCATGACACGGCACAGTCCCGCAACAACCCGCCGGGAGGGTGCATCCGTCGAACGAGCACCCGTATTCTGGCCCTCGCGCCGTATCCGCCGAGCCGCACCTCGGCGCCCTTCTCCGCCAACCCCCTCCCGTCACCCCGCCACGAACCGGACTTCCACATGACAGTGCGCTACCTGAACGACGCCGACGCCTCGGTGCCGGCCCCGGCTGCCACTCCGGACGGCGAAGCCGGGCCGGACACCCGCGAGGAACTCGGCCGCTACGCCGAACAGGGCGGCTTCACCCTGACCCCCGACGCCAACCCCTGGCTGGCCGCGGCAGACACCGTCACCGAGGGCGAGGAGGCGCGTGCCGCCTCCACCGTCCTCGCGGAGCTGCGCAGCCTCAACATCCGCGACATCGGCGGCGCCGTCACCGGCATCGCCGCCAAGGCCGGACTCGACGTCCCCGACACCCTGCTCGGCCTCGGCACCCTCCTCGACGTCCTGCAGCGCGTGCATTCCGCAACCGCCACGCTGAGCGCCGACGCATTCTCCGCCGACCTCGACGCCCTCGCGGCCGCCACCGGCACCCGGGCCTGGCGCACGGAGCAGAACGTCAAGCTGTCGTTCGGCCGCCGCTGGACGCTGCGCTCGCAGGCCCGCGGCCTGACCGGCGGCAAGAAGATCGGCCGCGCCGACCTGCACGCCGCCCTCGCCGCGGCCGCCACCGCCCGCACCGACTGGTCCGCGCTCGCCACCGGCGACGCGGCCCCCGCCGTCCCGGTCGACGGCGCCCTCCTCGCCGAGACCGCCCAGGCCATCGACTCGCTCGGCACCGCCGTCCGCGCGCTCGGCCGCCTGCTGCCCGGCCAGGACCCGGAGTCCCTCCCGCTCGGTGAACTCGCCGACCTGGTCGACCGCCTGGCCGCCGACGAGGGCACCCTCTTCCGCCTGCCCGCCCTCGCCTCCCTGCGCACCGCTCTCGCCGCGCAGGGCCTGGACGAGCTGCTCACCGAACTGACGGAGCGCCAGGCCGACCGCGAGGCCGCCCTCGCCGCGTACGACCGGCACACCGCCTCCACCGCCGAGGACGGCACCGACGCGGAGGAGGCCGCCCGCCAGGCGCTGGCGGCCGGCCCGCGGGACGGCGGCGAGCAGGCGGCCGAGGCCGCGGTCGAGGCCGCCGAGGTCGCGGTCGAGGTCGCGGTGGAGACCGAGGTCGAGATTGAGGCCGAGGTTGCCGTCGAGGCGGAGCCTGAGGCTGAGGTCGAGGTCGAGACTGAGGTCGAGGCCGAGCCTGCGGCGGAGGCCGTGGTCGAGGTTGCGGTCGAGGTCGAGACCGAGGCGGTTGCTGAGGAGCCCGTCGAGACGGACGTCGAGCCCGAGGCTGAGGTCGAGGCTGATTCCGCGGCCGAGGTCGTGACCGAGGTCGAGGCGGAGCCGGTTGCCGAGGAGCCCGTTGCGGTTGCCGAGGAGCCCGTTGCGGTTGTCGAGGCTGCCGAGCCCGAGCTTGTCGTCGAGGAGCCGGAGCCCGTCGCCGAGGCCGAGCCGGTGGCTGAGGTCGAGCCGGTTGTCGAGGCGGAGCCCGAGCCCGTCGCCGTCGAGGAGCCGGTGGTCGAGGTCGAGCCTGAGCCTGTCGTCGAGCCTGAGCCGGTGGCTGAGGTCGAGCCGGTTGTCGAGGCGGAGCCCGAGCCCGTCGCCGTCGAGGAGCCGGTGGTCGAGGTCGAGCCTGAGCCTGTCGTCGAGCCTGAGCCGGTGGCCGAGGTCGAGCCCGTCGTCGAGGTCGAGCCCGAGCCCGTCGCCGTCGAGGAGCCGGTGGTCGAGGTCGAGCCTGAGCCTGTCGTCGAGCCTGAGCCGGTGGCCGAGGTCGAGCCCGAGCCCGTTGCGGTGGAAGAGCCCGCCGTCGAGGCCGAGGCCGAGGCCGAGCCGGAGCCCGTTGCGGCTGCGGCCGGCCGTCCGGAGAAGCCGGAGATCGTCGCGGGCAAGGCCGTCACGGCCTACACTCCGGCCGAGCTGGCGGCCCTGGTGGGCTGGCTGGACGGGGACGGCACCGAGCGCAGCGACGACGAGCTGCTGCGCGCCGCGATGAAGGAGCTGGGCTTCACCCGCCTCGGCCCGCGCATCAAGGAGGCGCTGGGCGCCGCCGTGGCCGAGGTCCGCGGCTGACCCGGCCCCGCCGATCAGGGCCCGTGCCCGCAGGTCCCCGTCCGGGGCCTGCGGGCACGGGCGTGTCCGGGGGCGGTCAGCCGACGGTGATGGCGTCCAGCTTGGCCCGCAGGTACGCGGTGGAGTCGACCGGTGGGTGCGCCACCCGCCCGACGGGGGCCGGGAGCGGGCTGACGGCGGTGTGCGGGTCGCACTCGTAGAAGTAGACCAGCGACATGAGTTCCTCGTCGGGGGCCTCGGGGGAGGGCGGCAGGACCCGGTGCCGCCCGGACCGCCAGCGGTCGCCGGTCCAGCGGGCCATCAGGTCGCCGATGTTGACGGTGAGCGCGGCCGGGTCCCAGGGGGCGTCCGCCCAGCCCTGTTCCTCCGTCCACACCTGGAGTCCGCCGCGGCCCTGCTGCCGGTCGAGCAGGGTGACGGTGCCGAAGTCGGTGTGCGGGCCGATCCGGTACTGGCCGGGCAGCGGCGGGCCGACGGTGTCGGCGGACGGGTACCAGTTGATGTTGCAGGTGTAGGTGGGTGCCCCGGTGTGCCGGGTGAAGAAGTCCTCGGGCTGTCCGAGGGCCGCCGCGAGCAGCCGCAGGGTCTCGTCGGCGGCGGTGCGCATCCGCGCCGTGTACGCCTCCACCAGCCCCTGCAGGCGCGGTGCCTCGGCGGTCGGCCAGACGTTGGGCCGGAACCAGAAGTCGTCCAACTCCGGGTCCCCGGTGGCCCGGTCGGCGCCGACCGACCACGACTCCTTGAGGTCGGGCGGGGTCTCGGTGCCCTCCGCGTAGCCGTTGGCCTCGGCGCCGGGGCCGAGCCAGCCGCGGCCGCCGACCTTCACCGCGTACCGCTGCTTCACCTCCTCCGGCAGGGCGAAGAACCCGCGGGCGGCGGCCCGCACCTCGGCCCGCTCCCGTTCGGTCACCCCGTGGCCGGTGAGCAGCAGGAAGCCCGCCCGGCCGAGCGCCTCGTCGACGCTGCGGGCGATCCGGGCCCGTTCCTCCGCCGTGCCGCCGGTCCACGCGCCGAGGTCGACCGTGGGAATCCGTACCTCTGCCATGCCGTGCGCTCCTGTCCGCGTCATTCGCCGATGTCCTCGAACCACAGCTCGGGCCGGGCCGCGATGAAGTCCGTCATCAGCCGGACGCACTCGGGGTCGTCCAGCACCGTGACGCCGACGCCGTGTTCGGCCAGCCAGTCGTGGCCGCCGCTGAACGTCCGGGCCTCGCCGACGACCACCCGGCCGATCCCGAACTGGCGTACCAGGCCGGAGCAGTACCAGCAGGGCGACAGCGTGGTGACCATCGTGGTGCGGCCGTAGCCGCGCATCCGCCCCGCCGCCCGGAAGGCGGCGGTCTCGGCGTGCATGGACGGATCGCCGTCCTGGACACGGCGGTTGCGGCCGCGTCCGAGCAGTTCGCCGTGCTCGTCGAAGAGCGCCGCACCGATCGGGATGCCTCCCTCCGCCAGTCCGGCCCTGGCCTCCTCGACCGCGACCGCGAGCATCCGCTGCAGATCCACCGGCTCCACCTCCCGTTCCGAAACACCGTGGCAACGAAGGGTGCGTACCCTCCCTGGCGCCCTGTCCGACCGATCGGCCCGCCCGATTCCCCGCCCGGCGGCATCCCGCCCGCCGCCCCGCGCCCGACCCGCAGTGAGCCGCACCCACCACAGAGACCCACCCCGTACAGACTCCGCCGGGAGGCCGCCGTGCCCGTTCTCACCGTCCGCGAGGTCCTCTCCCTCGACGTCCTGGGGCCCGCCGCCCCGCTGCTGCTGGCCGGCCGCGGCGCGCTGGACCGGCCCGTCCGGCGGGTGCACGCCGGCGAGGTGCACGACGGCTGGTCCTTCCTGAACGGCGGCGAGCTGCTGCTCACCGACGGGCGCGGCCTGGCCCGCTCCACGCCGGAGCGGCAGCGGGCGTTCGTCCGGGAGCTCGCCGGCCGGGGCGCGGCCGCGCTCTTCGCGGAGGTGGGCCGGGCGCTGCCGCGGATGCCGGCCGCCGTGACGGCCGAGGCCGAACGGCTCGGCCTGCCGCTGGTGGTGCTGCGCCGGGTCGTGCCGTTCGCGCGGGTCGCCGAGGCGGTCAACGCCGCGAACTCCTCCCTCGCACCGGCCGAGCGGACGGCCCGCGGACCCCGGGACGCCCCGCGGATCCCGTCCGACCCCGCCGACCACGGCCGGGCGCTGCTCGGCGACCTGCTGGACGGCGTCAGCACGGGCGACGGGGCGAGGACGGGCCGCGCCGCGGCCGCCACCCGCGCGGAGGCGGCCGGGTTCCGGGTCCCGCCGGGGCACCGGCTGCTGGGCCTGGCGGCCCGCGGCCTGCCCGAGGCGCTGCCGGCCCGGATGACCGCCCCGCTGCTCGGCCGGCTCAGCGGCACCGCCCTGGCGGCCGCGATGCGCGGCGGGATCCTCGCCCTGCTGGCCGTCCCGGCGGCCCCGGATCCGGTGCGCGCCGTCCGGGCCGTGCTGCAGGAGACCGCCCCGGCGACCGCGCTGGTCGGGCTCGGGCCCGCGGTGCCCGCCGGGGCCGGCTGGGAGCGGTACGGCGAGAGCCTGCGCGAGGCTGCCGCCACCCTCGAACTCGCCGCCACCGTGCCGCCGGCCGAGCCCCGCCGCCCCGGCCCGCCGCAGCCGTACGTGGCCACCGCGCGGGCCTTCACCCTGGAACGGGAGCTGAGCCGGTCCGGGGGCCGCGAACGGTGGACCCGGCTGGCCGAGGACGCGCTCGGCCCGGTGCTGGAGTGGGAGTCCCGGCATGCCAGCGACCTGGTGCGCACCCTGGAGGTGCACCTGCGGCACGGCTGCTCGCCCACCCGCACCGCCGCCCTGCTGCACATCGGCCGGCAGTCGCTCTACCAGCGGCTGGAACGGATCGAGCGGCTGCTCGGCATCGAGGTCGCCGACCCCGAACTCCAGGCCGAACTGCTCCTCGCCACCTGCGCCCACCGCCTGCTGCAGGCCCCCCGCACCACCCCGCGCAGACCGGCACGGATGTCCCGTCAGAGGCAGTCGGGCATCCGGTAGGGGCGCCGTGCCTTGCACCTCGCACAACTCCCCCGATCATGGTGCAGGGCCGACCCGTAGGCTTGGCCCATGCGAGATTTTGCGGCGGGGATCGGATACCTCCTCAAGGGACAGCGCTGGGTGGCGCGGCACGGGCGCTGGTGGCTCTTCGGGATGATCCCGGCGCTCATCGCCCTGGTCGGGTACGTCGCGGTGATGGCCGCACTGATCGTCTGGTCCGGCGACGTCGCCGACTGGGCGACCCCGTTCGCCGACGACTGGGGCTCCCCGTGGCAGGGGCTGCTCCGCGGTGCGCTGGCCGTCGCCGCCGTAGCCGTCGGCGGCCTGCTCTCGGTGATCACCTTCACCGCGGCGACGCTGCTCGTCGGCCAGCCGTTCTACGAGTCGCTGTGCGAGAAGGTCGACGAGACCGAGGGCGGCGCACCGGCCGGCCCCGACGTCCCGCTCTGGCGCGAACTGTGGATCTCCGCCCGGGACAGCCTGTACGTGCTGGTGCGGGTGGCCGCGATCGGTCTGGTGCTGTTCCTGTGCGGGTTCCTGCCGGTGGTCGGCCAGACGGTCGTCCCGGCGGTCGGCATCTGCGTGTCCGGATACTTCCTCACGGTCGAGCTGTCCGCCGTCGCGCTGCAGCGGCGCGGCATCCCGCAGAAGGAGCGGCTTCGCCTGCTGCGCTCCCGCCTCGGCCTGGCGCTCGGCTTCGGCGCCCCGCTCGTCCTGCTGTTCCTGGTGCCGTTCGTGACGGTGCTGGCCATGCCGGGCGCGGTGGCCGGAGCGACCCTGCTGGGCCGGGACCTCGCCCCGGCGGAGCCTGCTGCCGAGCCGGAGGACGACGAGGACGACGCTGCCGAGGACGCCGCCGCGGCCGGGTACCGATCGGATCACGCCATCGACTTCGGCAAGTGAAACCACAAGGAGTGACGGCGATTTGACTTTCCGCCACCGGGTGGAAGATAAAAGCCGTCATGAGCGCACCGGCAGGCACCCAGGCCACCGCGACCCCGCCGGCCCCGGCCGGCGTCGACCTCGGCGACCCCGGCTTCTGGCGGCTGCCGGAGGCCGACCGTGCCGCGGCCTTCGCCGAACTCCGCCGCCTTGACGGCCCGGTGCGTTTCACGCACCGGGCCACCGGCCGCAGCTTCCTCGCGCTCGTCCGGCACGCCGACGTCGTCGCCGCCAGCCGCACCCCCGAGGTGTTCATCAGCGGCCCCGGCGTCACCACGCCCGAACCGGCCCGCTGGGTAAGGACGCTGTTCGGCGACTCGATGGTCAACCTGGACGACCCGCACCATGCCGACCTGCGGAGGATCGTCTCCCGCGCCTTCACGCCGCGGCTGATCTCCCGGGTCGAGCAGGACATCCGCCGGGTGGCCGTGCGGATCGTCGACGAGGTGGTCGACCGCAGGCCGGAGGACTTCGTCGCCGCGGTCGCGGCGGAGCTTCCGTACCAGGTGATCTGCAACATGATGGGCGTCCCCGAGCGGCAGCGCCGGCAGATCCTGGCCCAGGTCAACCACGCCTCCGAGCACACCGGCGTGGCCCGCAGCCGCCTCCGCGTGCCCGGCCGCGGCCTGCGGGCGCTCGCCCGGATGCAGTTGGTGATCGCCGCCCTCGGCCGGGAGCGCCGCCGCCGGCCGACCGACGACCTGATCTCCGCCCTGGTCACCGCGGACATCGACGGCCGGCACCTCAACTCCCGCGAGCTGGGCGCCTTCTTCTCGCTGCTGCTGGTCGCCGGCGTCGAGACCACCCGCAACGCGCTCGCCCACGGCCTGCACCTGCTCACCCGGCACCCCGATCAGCGCGCCCTGCTGATGGGCGACTTCGACGCACGGATCGGCGACGCGGTGGAGGAGATCGTCCGGCACTCCACGCCGATCATCCAGTTCCGCCGCACCGTGGCCGCCGACCACGACCTCAACGGCACCCGCCTCGTCCAGGGCGAGAAGGTGGTGCTGTTCTTCGCCTCCGCCAACCGCGACGAGGCCGTCTTCACCGAGCCGGACGCCTTCGACATCACCCGCTCGCCCAATCCGCACCTCGGGTTCGGGGGCGGCGGCCCGCACTTCTGCCTCGGCGCCTACCTCGCCCGGCAGGAGATGAAGGTGCTCTACCGCGAGCTGTTCACCCGCCTGCCCGAGCTGCGTTCGACCGGTGCGCCCGCGCTGATCCCGTCCAGCTTCGACCACCGGGTCCGCTCGCTGCGCTTCACGTTCTGACCTGCCCGTTCCCGACGCCCGCGCCACCCGCAGTCCGTACGGTTCGTGCCCCGCCGGTTGTCCGCCGCGGCGGACGCCGCCGCCCGCGGCCGCCCCCTACCGTCCAGGCACCACCCGGGACGGACGAGAGGCGCGCACCGTGCAGCATTCCACCACCGACTGGCTGATCCACGACTACCGCGAGGACGACCTGGCGGCGGTCGTCCACCTCATCGACACCACCGCCGGGCTCGGCCAGGAGTCGGTGTTCTCCATCGCCGAGTGCATCACCGCACTGACCTCCCGCCAGCCCGCGGTCGTCGCGGTCAGCCGCGGCACACCGATCGGCGCCGCGCTCGCCCACGTCGCCGGGGAGCGGGCCTGGGTGATGCGGATCGCCATCGCCCCCGGCTGGCGCGGCCGCGGCCTGGCCAGCGCCCTGCTGCGCGAACTCGAACGCCGCCTGGTGGAGCGGCGGGTCCGCCGCATCGCCTACGTCCTGCCGGAGGAGGAGCAGCTCGGCGAGGGGCTGCAGAACGCCGGGTACGGCCGCCGCCCGGCCGTCGCGTACTTCGAGAAGTCCGAACCGCAGCACGGGCCGTCCGCCGGCCTGCTGGAGGAGCTCGGCGGGCGGGTGCTGCCCGGCGACCTGTGGCAGAAGGTGGCCGGGATGGAGGCCGAGAAGTCGCTGATCGAACGGCGGGTGGTGCTGCCGCTCGCCGAACCGGAGCGGGCCGCCCGGCACGGCGTCCGCCCGCCGCGGGCCGTCGCCCTGTTCGGTCCGCCCGGCACCGGCAAGACCACCTTCGCCCGGGCCGTCGCCTCCCGGCTGGGCTGGCCGTTCGTCGAACTGCTGCCCTCCCGGCTCGCCGACGAGGGGAACCTCGCCGCCGCGCTGCGCACCGCCTTCGCCCGGATCGCCGAGCTGGAGCGGGTGCTGGTCTTCGTCGACGAGGTCGAGGAGATCGCGCCGGTGCGCAGGGAGGGCGCGACCGGCGGCATGCACGGGGTCACCAACGAACTGCTGAAGCTGATCCCCGGCTTCCGCGAGGGCGAGGAACGGCTGCTGGTGTGCGCCACCAACTCGATCCGCTCGCTCGACCCGGCGTTCCTGCGGCACGGCCGCTTCGACTACCTCATCCCGATCGGCACCCCGGACGCCGCCGCCCGCACCGCGATCTGGTCCCGGTACGCGGCCCACCGGCCCGGTGTCGACCTCGCCGCGCTCGTCACGGCCAGCGAACTGTTCACCCCCGCAGACATCGAACACGCCGCCCGGATCGCGGCCCAGGCGGCGTTCGAACGTGATCTCGGCGGGGACGGGGGAGCGGCGGTGCCCGGGCAGGCCGGTGCGGGGACGGAGGACTACCTCGCCGCGATCGCCCAGTGCCGGCCGACGGTCACCCCCGCGATGACCGAGGAGTTCACGGCCGACATCGGCTCGCACGCCCGGGTCTGACCGCCGGGTCAAGCCTGAAACCCGGCCGCCGCGGTCCTGGCCGGCCGGCGGCCGGGCCCCGATGGCTCAGCCGCCGGGGTGGGCGCCGACCGCGTCGCGGATCTGGTCGCCCAGCCCGCCGTTGGCCCGCGCACAGTTGCCGCAGCAGAAGAACATGCCGGCCACCTCGACACCGTGGCCGACGATCCGCACACTGCAGTGCTCGCAGCGCGGGGCAAGCTTCTCCATCGCGCACTCGAAGCTGTCGAAGGTGTACGTGTCGCCGCTGACCGTCTTGATCTCGAAGGACAGCCAGTAGTCGTTCTTGCACACCACGCAGACCGCCATGGTCTCCACCTCGTTCCGTCGTCCGTGTTCCCGGGGCTCTCCGAGTGTCCGGCCGGTCCGCGGAGGCGGCAATCGGGGAGCTGCCGAACGGCGGCGCGTCAGGGGCGGCCCGGTGCGGAGGGCAGCACCGGCAGGCCCGCGTCGCCCTTCACCCGCTTCATCGTCATCAGCGAGTTGACCTGCGCGATCCCCGGCAGACCGGACAGTACGTCGGTGATGAAGCGCTCGTACGCGGCGATGTCGGCGACCGCGATCCGCAGCAGGTAGTCCGGCTCGCCGAACAGCCGGTGCGCCTCCACCACCTCCGGCAGCGCGGCGACCCGCTCCTCGAACTCCGCCACCGTCGCCCGGTCCTCGTGCCGCATCACCACCGTCACGAACGGCTGGAAGCCCCGGCCGACCGCCGCGCCGTCCAGCAGTGCCCGGTAGCCGCGGATCACCCCGTCCTGCTCCAGCTGCCGTACCCGGCGCAGGCACGGGGACGGCGTCAGGCCCACCCGCCCGGCCAGCTCGGCATTGGTCAGCCGGCCGTCCTGCTGGAGCTCGTGGAGGATTCTGCGGTCAGTGCGGTCCATGGCGCAATATTCTGCCAAAGGACCCCGCTGAACTGCACAAACAGGTCATCGGCTGCCTCGCCTCCGCCGCTAGCGTCGTCACCGACAGCGACATTCCCGCCCCCAGGCACCGCGGAGACACCGAAACCCATGGACGCACACGCCCTGCTGCTCTTTCTGGGGGTCGACCTCCTCCTGGTCTGCACCCCCGGGCCCGACTGGCTGCTCATCGCCGCCCGCGGGCTCGGCCAGGGCCGCCGCACCGCCCTGCTCGCCGTGGCCGGTGTCTGCGCCGGCTACGCCGTCCACACCCTGCTCTCCGCCGCCGGCCTCGCCGCCGCCCTGCGCGCCGTCCCCGCCGCCCTCCCCACCCTCCGCTGGGCCGGCGCCGCCTACCTCGCCGTCCTCGCCGTCACCATGCTCCTCTCGCTGCGCCGCGACGGCGGCCGCCTCCCCGAGGCCCGGCCCCAGCCCGCCCGCGCCGTCCTGCGGCAGAGCGTGCTCACCGCCCTGCTCAACCCCAAGGGCCTGCTGCTCTACCTCTCCCTCGTCCCGCAGTTCGTCGACCCCGACGCCGCCCTCCCCGTCGCCGGCCAGGTCCTCACCCTCGGTGCCCTCAACGTCCTCAGCTGCGCCGCCGTCTACACCGCCGTCGCCCTCGCCGCCGGCCGCGCCCGCAGCTCCCTCGGCTCCACCCCCACCGCCGCCCGCCGCATGACCGCCGTCTCCGCCCTCCTCCTTCTCTTGGTCTCCGGCATCACCGCCACCGCCTGAGCACGGCTGACGGCCGAGCACCCGTGGCGCAGGCCACAACTGATCACGCGTCAGACACCTTTCCGCCGCCCGGTGGACGGGTGGGGCGCATACGCTTCATCGGTATGACAGGGGACGGACACCGCGGGCACTACATCGTGTGCGGGGGGAATGCGCTGGCGCACCGGCTGGTGCTGGAGCTGACCGAGCACTACGAGGTTCCGGTGGTCGCGGTGGTGCCGGACCTGGCGCGGGACCACGGGCCGCGGATCGGGCGGCTGCCCGGGGTGGCGGCGGTGCTGGAGCACGGGTCGGTGACCGAGGAGGCGCTGCGGGCCGCCGGGGTGGCCGGGGCGCTCGGCATCGCGCTGGTGGACGGCGACGACCAGCAGAACATCCATGCCGCGCTCACCGCACAGGGCGCCAACCCGGGCATCCGGATCGTGCTGCGGATGTTCAACCAGCGGCTCGGCGAGCACATCGAACGGCTGCTGCCCAACTGCGCGGCGCTCTCCGGCTCCGCGACCGCCGCCCCCGCCTTCGCCAACGGCGTCCTCGGCCGCCCCAACTCGGTGCCCGTCGGCGGACGCTACCTGTACGTGGCGTACGACGAGGACATCGGCGAGGGGCGGCTCTGCCTGGTCGCCGACCGGATCGACCGGCAGGACCTCTCGCGGCTCCGCCTGCTGCCCGAGACCGCCGGCCGGGCGGCCGAATTCATCGCGCTGGCCCGAAGATTCGGCGACAACGGCCCGCCCGGCGCGGACCCCTCGGCCCCGCCCCCGCCGACCGGGGAGCAGGGCGGCCTCGCCGCCCTGCAGGCGCTGGCCTCCGAACCCCCGCTGCGCATCCCCTGGACCTCCCGGCTGCGCTGGACCCTGCTCGACGCCCTGCGGTACGTCACCGGCGCCCGGATGCGGCTCGTCCTGAGCACCGCGCTGGCCGCCGTCCTGCTGAGCACCGCCGTGCTCTACCTGGCCCACCGCGACCTCGGCTGGACGCTCTACCTCGCCCTGCTCGACCTCGCGGGGGCGGCCCAGCCGGACGACCCCGGGCAGGGCGGGCCGTGGACCAGGCTGGCGCAGGTGGTGATCACCTTCTGTGGGATCACCTTCATGCCGGTGGCCACCGCGATCGTGGTCGAGGCGCTGGCCAGCGGACGGCGCGGGGTGCCGCGGGCCCCGGGGGCCGGCGTGCGCGGGCACGTCGTCGTGGTCGGCCTCGGCAGCGTCGGCATCCGGGTGGCCGCACTGGTGCACGAGACCGGGGTGCCGGTGGTCTGCGTGGAGCGCGACCCGCAGGCCCGCGGCATCGCGGCCGTCCGCGCCCTGGGCATCCCGGTGCTGGTCGGCGACGCCCCGCTGGAGAGCCAGCTGCGCCGCGCCCGCATCCACCGGGCCCGCGCCCTGGCGGCGGTCACCAGTGACGACGCGGCCAACCTGGAGGCCGCACTGGAGGCCCGGGCCGTCCGTCCGGACGTGCGGATCGTCGTCCGGCTCTTCGACGACGACTTCGCCCACCACGTGTACGCGACGCTCGGCAACGTCGCCTCCCGCTCGGTGTCCTACCTCTCCGCACCGGCCTTCGCGGCGGCGCTGATGGGCCGCGAGGTGCTGGGCACGCTGTCGGTCTACCGCCATGTGCTGCTGATCGCCGAGCTGGTCGCGGACGACGCCTCCGGGCTGGTCGGCCGGGACCTGCGGAGCATCGAGGCGCCGGACGGCGTGCGGGTGATCGCCGTCCGCCTCGCCCGCCACCCCGGCGACCTGCAGTGGAACTTCGCCGATCGGGGCCACCGGCTGGAGGCCGGGGACCGGATCGTGGTGGCGGCCACCCGCAGCGGCCTGGCCCGCCTCGGCCCGCCGTCGGCGCCCGAGCCCGCGCCGGGTCCGCCCGGTCGGAACGGCCGGAACGGCCTGCCGCGGCAGCCGGAACCACCCGCGGAGGAGCAGCTCAGCCCGTGATGCCGGCCGCCCGCGCAGCCTCCAGCCAGGCAGGGTAGGCGGCCAGCAGCCGCCCGTACAGGGCGTCGTCGGCCAGCGAGCGGGGGTTCTTGCCGGTGGCGCAGAACCCGGCGTTCGGGGTGGCCCGGCCGTCCAGGCCGGCCAGCGAGCGGAGGAAGGCGAAGTGCTTGGCGTCGTACTCGCCGAAGCCCAGGAACTGCCAGAAGACGGGCAGCTCGGAGCTCTCCCGGAGCAGCGCGGCGACGTCCTTCTTGTCGAAGGCCGCGCCGTCCGTCTGGAAGACGACGAAGGCCGGGTCGGTGGCCCCGCACGCGCGGTAGTGCGCGAGGACGGCCCGCATGGCCGGTGCGTAGCGGGTGCCGCCGAACTTCGCCCCGACCGCCGTCCGGACCTGCTGCACGGCGCCCTCGTGGCGGCCGATCACGACCTCCTGCGGCTCGTACGCCCGGTCGTTGAAGAGCACCACGGGCACCGTGCCGTCGTCGTCGAGGTTGGCGGAGAGCGCCAGCGACTGCTCGGCGAGGCGCTGCACGGAGCCGTCCCGGTAGAGGCCGCTCATCGAGGCGGAGTGGTCGAGCACCAGGTAGACGGCGGCGCGGCGGCCGTCCAGGCCCTGCTTGCGCAGGGAGACGCCGGCGGTCTTGTAGAGGGAGACCAGGGTGGGGGCGGTGGCCTGAAGCTTGGTCAGGCTGATGGCCGGTCCGGCCCCGGTGCCCGCGCGGACGGACGTCCCGGACGAGGCCGGCGCCGGAGTCGTGGGGGCCGCGGCCGGGGCCGCCTTGCCGCGCCTGCGCCGCCGGAAGAACATCCACATGCTCGGACCCCCCTGGTCTCGTACGGGGTGCGATCGTCGCAGGCAGCGGCCCCGGGCGCAACGACTGCGCTCCGGGGCCGGGCCGCGGGGTGTCAGCGGTTCTGGAAGTCCGGCTTGCGCTTCTCGGCGAAGGCGGCCATGCCTTCCTTCTGGTCGGCGGTGGCGAAGGCGGCGTGGAACATGCGGCGCTCGAAGCGGACGCCCTCGGCGAGGGTGGTCTCGAAGGCGCGGTTGACGCTCTCCTTCATCATCACGGCGGCCGGGGCCGACATGGCGGCGACGGTCTCGGCGACGGCCATCGCCTCCGACATCAGGTCGGCGGCGGGGACGATGCGGGAGACCAGGCCGGCCCGCTCGGCCTCCTCGGCGTCCATCATGCGGCCGGTGAGGCACAGCTCCATGGCCTTGGCCTTGCCGACGGCGCGGGTGAGGCGCTGGGAGCCGCCGATGCCGGGGATGACGCCGAGCTTGATCTCGGGCTGGCCGAACTTCGCGGTGTCGGCGGCGAGCAGGATGTCGCAGAGCATCGCCAGCTCGCAGCCGCCGCCCAGGGCGTAGCCGGCGACGGCGGCCACGACCGGCTTGCGCAGGTCGCCCAGGCGGTCCCAGGGGCCCAGCCAGTCGTCCAGGTAGACGTCGGGGAAGCGGTTGTCCTGCATCTCCTTGATGTCGGCGCCGGCCGCGAAGGCCTTCTCCGAGCCGGTGATGATCAGACAGCCGATCCCCGGGTCGCGGTCGAAGGCGGTGGCGGCGGCCACGACCTCCTTCATCACCTGGGTGTTCAGCGCGTTGAGCGCCTTCGGCCGGTTGAGCGTGATGATCCCGACGCGGTCCTTGCGGTCCACCAGGATCGTCTCGTACTCGGTCATCGTCGTTGACTCCCTTCGCGGCGCCGCGGCTCGGCGCGCACCCTGACGGTGGATACGATCTCCGACCGGCCGGTCGGTGCGCCAGTCTCGCCAGGCCGAGCGGGTCGCCGGCCGGCGCGAAGTAGCGTGCCACGTCCTCCTCCGTGACGTCGGCGAGCGCGGCCGGCTTCCACTGCGGGTTGCGGTCCTTGTCCACCACCTGGGCGCGGATGCCCTCGACCAGGTCGTGCGAGTCCAGGGCGGCGCAGGAGACCAGGTACTCCTGCTCCAGGGTCTCGCCGAGGCTGCGGTGGCCGCGGGCGCGGCGCAGTGCGGCGAGGGTGGCCTTGAGGGCGGTCGGCGACTTGCTGCGGATCTCCGCGGCGGCGGCCGCGGCCCCCGCCTCGTCGGCGGTGTCCAGCCGGTCGAGGATCTCCTCGACGGTGTCGGCGGCGTAGCAGCGGTCGATCCACTCCCGTCGGCCGGCGAGGGCGGCGGCGGGCGGCTCGGCGGTGTGGGCGGCGAGCGCCTCCTCGGGGGAGGTGTCGGCGAGGGCCGCGGTGAAGGAGTCCAGAGCGGTGCTGGGCACGAAGTGGTCGGCGAAGCCGCAGAGCAGGGCGTCGCCGGGGCCCATCGAGCCGGAGGTGAGCGCCAGGTGGGTGCCGAGTTCGCCGGGGGCGAGGGCGAGCAGCCGGCTGCCGCCGACGTCGGGCACCAGGCCGATCCTGGTCTCCGGCATGGCGACGTTCGACCGCTCGGTGACGACCCGGACGGAGCCGTGCGCGGAGAGGCCGACGCCGCCGCCCATGGTGATGCCGTCCATCACGGCGACGTACGGCTTGGGGTAGCGGGAGATCAGGTGGTTCAGCCGGTACTCGTCGGCGAAGAAGACGCGGGCGCCGGCCCCGCCGGCCCGTGCCTCGTCGTGCAGCGCCCGGATGTCGGCGCCCGCGCACAACCCGCGCTCCCCGGCGCCGGTGAGCACCACGGTGCGGACGGCGTCGTCCTCGGCCCAGGCCAGCAGCACGTCCCTGATCTCCAGGAGCATCCCGTGGGTGAGCGCGTTGAGCGCCCTCGGCCGGTCCAGGACGATCCGCCCGGCCATGCCGTCCCGCCGGAACTCCGTACTCATGGGCTCTTCTCTCGTGTCTCGAATGCCGCGCCGCTGGAAACGATACGGGTGACCGGCGGCGGGCCGGTCGAGGCCCGGAGGGGGAGCGGTGGGGACGGTGCTGGACGTCGTTGTGACGGTGGTCCTGGTGGGACTGGTGCTGCGGGCCCTGGCCGGGCGGGGGACGACGCCGCTCGGCCTGCTGGCCGCCCTGGCGGTGACCGGGCTCGGCCTGTGGCGGGGGCTGGGCGCCGGGCCGGGCTGGCTGGTGGTGCTGACCGTGGTCGCGCTGCTGGTGACGGTCGGGCAGCTGGGGCTGGCCTTCGCGGTGGGCCGCCGGATCCGGCCCGCCGACCCGGAGGAGCTGCGCGCGGAGGTCCTCGGCCTGGCGGGCCGGGAGTCGGCGGCGCCGGAGCAGATGGTGCTGGCGGTCGCGCCGACCGGAGCCGTCATGCTCCAGGGCGTCCGGCCCGGCGCCGTGGTGCTGACCTACGGCTGCCCGCTCTGCTTCGTGGAGGAGACGGTGGACGCGCTGGTCGGACCGGAGGCCCCGGTGGTCGCCGCCTACCGGAGCCAGGTCGGCGGGGGAATCAACCGGCTGGTGGAGCTGCGCCGCGGCACGATCGACGGCCGGTGGCACGCCGACCTGCGGCCGGTGAACGGGCCGAAGCGGCCGTTCCGGCCGCCGTTCTGCCCGGTCCACACCTGAGCGGCGGACCGTGCGGAACGGCGGCCGCCCGTCAGGGCAGGATCCGGCCGGTGACCTCGCCGAAGCCGATCCGGCTGCCCTCGGCGCCGGGTGCGGTCGCGGTGATGGTCACCTCGTCGCCGTCCTCCAGGAAGGTGCGGGTGGTGCCGTCGGGGAGCTTGATCGGGTGCTCGCCGTTCCAGGTGAGCTCGATCAGCGCGCCGCGGGTGTCCGGCTCCGGGCCGCTGACGGTGCCGGAGGCGTACAGGTCGCCGGTGCGCAGCGAGGCGCCGTTGACCGTCATGTGGGCGAGCTGCTGGGCGGCCGTCCAGTACATGGCGGCGAACGGCGGCCGGGAGACCGGGTGGCCGTTGAGCGCGACCTCCAGGGCGATGTCCAGGCCCCAGGGCTCGCCGCCGCGGTCGTCCAGGTAGCCGAGCGGTTCCACGTCGCGGGCCGGCGGGGCGACCCGGGCGTGCTCCAGGGCGTCCAGCGGGACGACCCACGGCGAGACGGAGGTGGCGAAGGACTTGCCGAGGAACGGGCCGAGCGGCACGTACTCCCAGGCCTGGATGTCGCGCGCGGACCAGTCGTTGAGCAGGCAGACGCCGAAGACGTGCTCGCGGAAGGCCGACATCGGCACGGCGGTGCCGAGCTCGCTCGGGGTGCCGACCACGAAGGCGACCTCGGCCTCGATGTCGAGCCGGCGGGACGGGCCGAAGGTCGGCGCCGCGTCGGCGGGCGCCTTGCGCTGGCCGCTCGGGCGGACGACCGGGGTGCCGGAGACCACCACCGTGCCGGCCCGGCCGTGGTAGCCGATCGGCAGGTGCTTCCAGTTGGGGGTGAGCGGCTCCGAGCCGGGGCGGAACAGGCGGCCCAGGTTGGTGGCGTGGTGCTCGGAGGCGTAGAAGTCGACGTAGTCGGCGACCTCGAACGGCAGGTGCAGTTCGACCTCGGCGAGCGGCAGCAGGCAGGGCCCGACCGCCGGGCGGTGGGTCTCGTCGGTCAGCCACTCGGTGAGGGCGCCGCGCACCTCGCGCCAGGTGCGGTGCCCGGCCGCCATCAGCGGGTTGAGCGAGTCGGCGTCGAGCAGCGCCGACGGCGCGCCGACGCCGCGGGCGGCCGCGCCCGCGTCCAGCACGCGGTCGCCGATCCGGACGCCGATCCGGCGGCGGCCGGGCTGGTCGTTCGCGCTGAACACGCCGTACGGCAGGTTGTGGATGCCGTAGGGGGAGTCCTGCGGGATGTCGAGCCAGGTCAACGGTCCTCCAGCGTGGGTGGGCGGAGCAGGCCGAGGTCGGCCAGGTCGGCGAGGGGTTCGGCGATGCTGCAGGTGCCGAAGGAGGTGAACGAACGCCGTGCAGCGGAAACCTGATCGGCCGTCAGGGCGTCGAGCGCGGAGACGAGGACGGCGGGCGAGCGTTCGTCCAGCGCCTCCACGGCACCCGCCCGGTCGCCCGCGGCGGCGGCCAGCAGCACGTTGAGGAAGCCGTGGTGCTCGAAGCCGGTCTCCGGGTCGGTGTGCCGGACGGCGTGGTGCAGCCCGGCGGTGCACTTGTACGGGACGGCCCGCTCGGCGCAGCCGACCAGGAAGGCCGCCAGCTCGCCGACCGGCGGGAAGGCGTCGGCCGTCAGCCCGCCGGTGCGGTACTTGGCCCGGTACGGGGTGCCGGCCAGGGCGTCCAGCGAGTCCTCCGGCCGACCGTCGCGCGGCAGTTCGACGGCCGCGGTGACCCCGGAGGGCAGTTCGGCGGCCAGCTGCGCCACGGTGGCGGCGACGTCGGCGGCGGCGATCTCGATGCTCACCACGTCCAGCCCGGCGGCCTCCTTGAGGGCCGCGGCCGGACCCGCGCCGCCCCCCGGCAGCACCAGCCCGACCGGCAGCGGGCCGGTGCCGGCGGTGCGCACCAGCTCGGCCAGCCGGCCGGGCCCGCACAGGAACGGGCCGACCGCCCAGGCGTACCAGGCGGTGCGGTGCCCGCGGTGGGCGGGCACCGCCTCGGCCAGCGGCAGGTCGCCGGGCGGGAACAGCGCGGCGTCGTCGAAGAGTCCTGCGAAGAGCGGCTTCACCGGACCGGCCCCCGTCCGCCCGACCACGTCCAGGCGTAGCCCGGGTCCTCGCTCGCGGTGCCGCCCTCACCGAGCTCCAGCGGCCGGAAGGTGTCGACCATGACGGCGAGTTCGTCGAAGAACTCGACGCCGATGGAGCGCTCGTACGCGCCCGGCTGCGGGCCGTGGGTGTGGCCGCCGGGGTGCAGCGAGATCGAGCCCTGGCCGATGCCGGAGCCCTTGCGGGCCTCGTAGCTGCCGCCGCAGTAGAACATGACCTCGTCGCTGTCCACGTTGGAGTGGTAGTACGGCACCGGGATCGACAGCGGGTGGTAGTCCACCTTGCGCGGCACGAAGTTGCAGATGACGAAGTTGTTGCCCTCGAACACCTGGTGCACCGGCGGCGGCTGGTGGATCCGGCCGGTGATCGGCTCGTAGTCCTCGATGTTGAAGGCGTACGGGTACAGGCAGCCGTCCCAGCCGACCACGTCGAACGGGTGGTGCGGCACGGTGTAGCGGGTGCCGACCACGCCGGTCGCGCCGCGGTGCTTGACCAGCACGTCGACGTCGGTGCCCTCGACCAGCAGCGGCCCGACCGGCCCGCGCAGGTCCCGCTCGCAGTACGGCGCGTGCTCCAGCAGCTGCCCGAACCGGGACAGGTACCGCTTGGGCGGGGTGATGTGGCTGTTGGCCTCGATGCAGTACGCGCGCAGCGGGCCGTCGCCGGTGGGCACCCAGCGGTGCGTGGTGGCCCGCGGGATGATCACGTAGTCGCCGCGGCCGACCTCCAGCGAGCCGAACACGGTCTCGACGGTGGCCTCGCCGTCCTCCACGTACACGCACTCGTCGCCGAGCCCGTTGCGGTACAGCTCGCTGGGCGCCCCGGCGACCACGTACGAGATCCGCACGTCGGAGTTGCCGAGGACGAGGCGGCGCCCGGCCACCACGTCCGTGCCCTTCCACTCCTCGCCGAAGAGCTGGTGCAGCTTCAGGTGGCGGGGGATCAGCGGAAGGTTGGGCGTGGTGGCCTGGCTCGGCAGCTCCCAGGGCCGGGCGTCCACGATCGCCGAGGGGATACCCCGGTGGTAGAGCAGCGAGGAGTCCGAGCTGAAGCCCTCCTCGCCCATCAACTCCTCGTAGTACAGCCCGCCCTCGGGTGTGCGGTGCTGGGTGTGCCGCTTGGGCGGGATGTCGCCCAGCTGCCGGTAGTGCGCCATGTCCCGGTCTCCTCGTCAGGGGGTCGGTCAGAGGTTTCCGCGCTTCTCCTGCTCGCGCTCGATGGCCTCGAAGAGCGCCTTGAAGTTGCCCTTGCCGAAGCCCAGCGAACCGTGCCGCTCGATGAACTCGTAGAAGACGGTCGGGCGGTCGCCGATCGGCTTGGTGAAGATCTGCAGCAGGTAGCCGTCCTCGTCGCGGTCGACCAGGATGCCGCGCGACTTCAGCTCCTCGATCGGCACGCGGACCTTGCCGATGCGCTCGCGCAGCGCCGGGTCGTCGTAGTAGGAGTCCGGGGTGTTGAGGAACTCCACGCCGCGCGAACGCAGCACGTCGACGGTGGTGAGGATGTCGTTGGTGGCGAGGGCCATGTGCTGGCAGCCGGCACCGGTGTAGAACTCCAGGTACTCGTCGATCTGCGACTTCTTCTTGGCGATCGCCGGCTCGTTCAGCGGGAACTTCACCCGGTGGTTGCCGCTGGCGACGACCTTGGACATCAGCGCGGAGTACTCGGTGGCGATGTCGTCGCCGACGAACTCGGCCATGTTCACGAAGCCCATGACCCGGTTGTAGAACGAGACCCACTCGTCCATCTTGCCGAGCTCCACGTTGCCGACCGCGTGGTCCAGCGCCTGGAACAGCCGCTTCGGCGCGCCCTCGGGGCGCTGCACCTTGCTCTCGGCGACGACGTAGCCGGGCAGGTACGGGCCGTTGTAGCGGGAGCGGTCGATCAGGGTGTGCCGGGTCTCGCCGTACGTGGCGATCGCGGCGCGGCGCACGGTGCCGTTCTCGTCGGAGACGTCGTTCGGCTCCTCCAGGACGGTGGCGCCCTGGGCACGGGCGTGCGCGATGCACTTGTCGACGTCCGGCACCTCCAGCGCCAGGTCGACCACGCCGTCGCCGTGCCGGCGGTGGTGGTCCAGCAGCGGGCTGTCCGGGGAGACACCGCCCTTGATCACGAAGCGGCAGGAGCCGGAGCGCAGCACGAACGCCTTGCGGTCGCGGCGGCCGGTCTCCGGGCCGGAGTAGGCGACCAGCTCCATGCCGAACACGGCCTGGTAGAACTGCGCCGTCTGGGTGGCGTTGCCCACGACGAAGACCACCGCGTCCTGCGCGGTGACCGGGAACGGGTCGCCCGCGGGGTCGTGCTCGACCAGGCCGACGAGCGTGCGGAGCTGCTCGGCGTCGAGGCCGGCCTCCAGCTCGGCGGGGGTGAGTTCCACGGCGTTGGCGGTCATCGGTGCTCCTCCACGTTGAGGTTCTCCGCACCGCGAAGGGTCGGGCGGTGGCGGTTGCGCAGAGCTTGCCTCCGGCCGGAGGGTTGGGCAACAGCTGCTGATTCCACTGATCAATGTGTACAAGGTGAGCAGGTCGGGGCAGCCCGGGCTGTACGGATTGCCCAGTCATCGGGGTACCGGCGCAAGGTGCTCCGCGAACCACTCCGCGGCGAGGGAGGCCACCGCCTCCAGCGCCCCGGGCTCCTCGAACAGGTGGGTGGCGTCGGGCACCACCGCCAGTGCACTCTCGCAGTGCAGCTGCTCCTTCGCCCTCCGGTTCAGCTCCAGCACGGTGCGGTCGGCGCCGCCGACGATCAGCAGGGTGGGGGAGCCGACCTCCGCCAGCCGGGGCCCGGCCAGGTCGGGCCGGCCGCCGCGGGAGACCACCGCGGCCACCCGCAGATCCGGCTCGGCGGCCGCCCACAGCGCCGCCGCGGCACCCGTACTGGCGCCGAAGTAGCCGACCGGCAGCCCGGCGCAGTCCGGCCGGGCGGTGACCTCGCGGGTCACCGCAGCCAGCCGGGCCCCCAGCAGCCCGGTGTCGAAGACCTTCACCCGGTCGATCTCCTCGGCCGGCGTCAGCAGGTCGAACAGCAGGGTGCCCAGACCGGCCCGGTTGAGCTCGCCGGCCACGTACCGGTTCCGCGGGCTGCGCCGGCTGCTGCCGCTGCCGTGCGCGAACAGCACCACCCCCAGGGCGTCCTGCGGCAGCGTCAGCACGCCCTGCAGCTCCACCCCGCCCACCTCCAGCGCGATCTCCGGCGCCTCCTCCGGCCGGAGCCGGTCCGCCGCCGCCTCGTCCAGCAGGGCGATCACCTCGGCGTCGGAGGTCTGCGAGAAGTCCGTGTAGAACTCGCCGATCGCCCAGAACCTGGACGGCGTGTGCGGGCACACCAGCTCGTCCACGTCCTCGCCGAGCCGGGCCGCCCAGTCCTGCGGCGCCACCGGCACCGCCAGGACCACCCGGGCCGCGCCCCTGGCACGGACGATCCGGCAGGCGGCCAGCGCGGTCGAGCCGGTCGCCACGCCGTCGTCCACCACGATCACGGTGCGGCCCTCCAGCGGCACCGGCGGGCGGCCCCGCCGGTAGCGCTCGGCCCGGCGCTCCAGCTCGGCGCGTTCGTGCCGTTCGACCTCGGCGAGTTGCTCGTGGCTGACCCGGGCGCCGCGCACCACCGCCTCGTTGACCACCCGGGCGCCGCCCTCGCCGATCGCACCCATGCCGAGCTCCGGCTGGAAGGGCACGCCGAGCTTGCGGATCACGCAGATGTCGAGCGGTGCGCGGAGCGCCCGGGCCACCGGTGCGGCCACCGGGACGCCGCCGCGGGGCAGGGCCACCACGACCGGGTCGGCCCTGCGCCACCGCTGCAGTTCGGCCGCCAGTCGGCGGCCCGCTTCCTCGCGGTCGGTGTAGATCATGGCTGAGCCTCTCCACGTCCACCGTACGTCCGCAGGCGGGGCACACCCCAGGGCTACGGCAGGGCCGCCGCCAGGACGTCGACGTAGCGGATGTCGGGCGGGGCGGTGAGCAGCCGGGGGGCGGCCTCCATCAGGGCGGCGGCGATCCGGCCCTGGAGGTGGTACTCGCGGCCCTGGGCGTCGTCGAAGGTGTCGAAGATGCCGAAGACCGTCTCGCTCTCGCGGAAGGCGAACCAGGTCCGGGTGTCCACCTCCTCGACGGCCATCGGGAGGGCGCCCATCAGCAGTTCGGCGACCTCCTCGGCGTGCTCCGGCTTGGCCTCGATGCGGGCGAGCAGTCCGACGGGCGGCATGGGGACCTCCAGGTGTGATCGGGTGGGACGGCCGTGCTCAGGAGTGCCGGGCGAAGTCCTCCAGCGACACCGTGTACTCGCCGCTGAGGGGGGAGTGGCGCAGGCAGTAGGCCTGCGGGTACCAGCCGGGCACCTGCCAGGCCTGCGGCTGCTTGATCGGGCGGCAGGCGTCCGCCGGGTCGGCGCCCTCGGCGGCCTTCAGCGCGTCGAAGGTGATCATCGGCTCCAGGAAGGTGATCCGGGCGTCGTAGGTGCCGTAGACGAAGGTGCGCGTGAACGTGTGCCCGTGCCACTCGTCGCTCATGGGGTCGGTGAGGTGGTTGCCCATGGCGACCTGGACGATGCCCTTGTCCACGTAGTCGGCGGGCAGGTACTCGGGCGGCAGCGGCCGGGTGGCGGTGGCGTAGTCGGTGCAGTCGACCAGGGCGCCGCACGGGCCGGGGCGGATCGCCTGCCGCTCGCTGTCGGACTGCAGGTAGAAGTGGACGTCCAGGTGCGGGCGGTCGTAGACGTGCGGCGGGCCGTGGCCGGCCGGGTCCCAGTCGAGCATGGCGAAGGTCAGCGGCACCCCGGGAACGTCCCGCAGGGCCCGGGGCAGCGCGAGCTCGTACTCGTGGCCGCCGGCGCACTCGTGCACGGGGTCGACGGTGCCGTCGGCGTTGCGGTCGAAGCAGTGCCGGCCGTCGCTGGGTTCGGTGGGCAGATCGTCCAGCGAGCCTCGGGTGAGGGCGACGCCGATCTCGACGGGCTCGTTCCCGCGCAGCCGGACGTAGGTGTGTGCGGCGCCGTCGCCGAACGGGACGGGGCGGCCGTAGGCGGTGCGGACCTGGGGCGCGGCGGCGGCCGGGGCGGCGGGGAGCAGGGCGGCGGCCAGCGCGGCGGCGGCCAGCAGGTGGCGGAGGAGGGGCAGGCGGGGGAGGAGGGGCGGGCGGAGGTTCGGCGGCATGCCGGCGGGCCTTTCACTGCGGGGGCACTCCTGGCCACTGTGCCGGGATCGGGTGGCTGCGGCCCGCGCTGCTGCTCCGTCCGTGGCCCGCGGTGACCGCTTGTCAGGCGAACAGCCTTTACCGGCACGCCCCTTGACGGTAGCTTTACCGACCCCCGATCATCATGAGCGCGTCAATTGCGCGCCGACCGCCCCACCCCACCGTTCGGCGTGCCGTCAGGTCCCGTTTCTGCCCCACCGGAACTCGGAGTCCTACGTGTCCCTGCATGCCCACCGGCGTGCGCAGCGGCGATCCCGCCTGCGCCCTCCCGCCGCACTCCTCGCCGTGGCCGCCGCCAGCGTGGCCGTCACCCTTCTCGCGCCCAACGCCATGGCCCGGCCCGCTGCTGCGCCGACCGTCGCCGCGGCCCCCGACATCCCGGTCGCCAACGTCAAGGCGCACCTCGCCCAGCTGCAGTCCATAGCCACCGCCAACGGCGGCAACCGGGCGCACGGCCGGGCCGGCTACAAGGCCTCGATCGACTACGTGAAGGCCAAGCTGGACGCCGCCGGCTACACCACGTCGCTGAAGACCTTCAGCTACAACGGCGCCACCGGCTACAACCTGATCGCCGACTGGCCGGGCGGCGACACCTCGCACACGGTGATGGCCGGCTCCCACCTGGACTCCGTCACCGGGGGTCCCGGCATCAACGACAACGGCTCCGGCTCGGCCGGCATCCTCGAGGTCGCCCTGGCCGTCTCGCGGGCCGGCCTGCAGCCCACCAAGCACCTGCGGTTCGGTTGGTGGGGCGCCGAGGAGTACGGCATGATCGGCTCCAAGAACTATGTCAACAGCCTGTCCAGCGCCGATCGTTCGAGCATCGAGGCGTACCTCAACTTCGACATGATCGGCTCGCCGAACCCGGGCTACTTCGTCTACGACGACGACACCAAGCTGGACAACCTGTTCAAGACGTACTTCTCCGGCCTGGGTGTGGCCACCGAGCCCGAGACCGAGGGCGACGGCCGCTCCGACCACGCGCCGTTCAAGAACGCGGGCATCCCCGTCGGCGGCCTGTTCAGCGGCGCCGACTACACCAAGACCAGCGCCCAGGCGAGCAAGTGGGGCGGCACCGCGGGCCAGGCCTTCGACCGCTGCTACCACTCGTCCTGCGACACCGCCGCGAACATCAACGACACCGCGCTGGACCGGATGAGCGACGCCATCGCGCACGCGATCTGGACGCTCGGCACCGAGACCGCCCCGCCGCCCGGCACGGTCTTCGAGAACACCGCCGACGTGGCGATCCCGGACGCGGGCGCGGCGGTGACCTCCTCGATCACCGTCTCCGGCGTGTCCGGCAACGCCCCGGCCGCCCTGCAGGTGGGCGTGGACATCAAGCACACCTGGCGCGGCGACCTGGTGGTCGACCTGGTCGCGCCGGACGGCAGCACCTACCGGCTGAAGAACTCCAGCTCCAACGACTCGGCCGACAACGTGATCACCACCTACACCGTCAATGCCTCCAGTGAAGTCGCCAACGGAACCTGGAAGTTGAAGGTGCAGGACGTGGCCGCGCAGGACACCGGCAAGATCGACAGCTGGAAGCTGACCTTCTGACGGGAAGGGCGGAGGGGGTGCCGGAGAGGCGGCACCCCCTCCCTCGCGTTTACGGCTGCATCTCGTAGGAGCCGGACAGCGCCTCGACCTGCGCCCAGACCCGGGCGGCGCGCTCCGCGTCGGCCACCGGGCGGCGGACGTGCGCCAGCGCCCAGGCGGCCTGCTCCTCGGTGGTGGAGGACTTGCCGTGCAGCTCGGTGGCGTGCGCGGAGAAGTCCCGCACCAGGGCGTCGAAGATCTGGTCCAGGACGTCGCCGTCCACGCCGGTCAGCTCCGCCTGCTCCAGCACCAGCTGGCCGTAGACGACCAGCGCGAAGAGCTGGCCGATCTCCAGCAGGAAGTCCAGGTCCTGCTGCTGCTCGGCGCTCGGCGCGTGGGCCAGCAGCAGGGCGCACAGGCCGTCCGCCTGCTCGCGGAAGCGGGCCACGTTCGGCACGGCGGCGTGCGCGTCGTACGCGGTGCGCCAGTCGTGGAAGCGGATCGCCCCCAGGCCCCGGGCCGGGCCCTGGCGGAACAGGAACTCGTCGTCCGCGGCGTCCACCCGGCTCGGCACCGGCGCGAACTCCGCCGGGTTGAACAGGTAGTTGCCCATGAACTTGAGGATCAGCGCCAGGTTGACGTGGACGGTGCCCTCCAGCTTCGGCAGGCCGCGGATGTCCTTGGCGGCCTTGTCGAAGTAGGTGTCCGCCTCGAAGCCCTTGGCCGCGATGACGTCCCACATCAGGTCGATGACCTTCTCGCCCTCGGTGGTGACCTTCATCTTGGTCATCGGGTTGAAGAGCAGGTAGCGGCGGTCCTCCGGGGAGGCGGTGCGGAAGTAGTCCACCGACCGCGAGCTGAACAGCTTCATCGCGACCAGGCGGGCGTACGCGTCGGTCAGCTCCCGCTTCACGTGGGCGAACTCGGTGACCCGCTTGCCGTACAGCACCCGGTTGTGGGCGTGCGTCACGGCCTCGTACATCGCGTGCTCGCAGATGCCGATCGAGGCGGTGCACAGGTTGAACTTGCCGACGTTGACGGTGTTCAGCGCGGCGTCGAAGGCGGCCTTGCCGGTGTGCAGCACGTCCTCGGCGCGCACCGGGTACTCCTCCAGGCGGAACTCGCTGACGTACATCTGCGCGTTCACCACGTTCTTGACCAGGTGGTACGCCTCGTGTCGGCTGTCGGCGGCGAAGAAGACGTAGCCCTCCGGGCCCTCCACGTCGGAGCGGCGGCCGAAGACCGACACCAGGCCGGCCACGTTGCCGTTGCCGATGTAGTACTTGGAGCCGGTGGCGGTGAAGCCGCCCTCGCCGTCCGGGGTGAGCACCATGTCGGTGGAGTAGATGTCCGCGCCGTGGCTGCGCTCGGACAGGCCGAACGCCATCACGTGGCCCTCGGAGAGCAGCTGCGCCGCGCGGGCGCGGACCGCCTCGTTCTCGCTCTGCCAGACCGGGCCGAGGCCGAGGATGGTGACCTGCCAGGTGTACCAGTAGCCGAGGCCGTAGAAGCCGAGGATCTCGTTGAGCTCGGCGATCCGGGCGGTGTCCCAGCGCTTCGCCGGGTCGGCCGAGGACGGCGTCAGGAACTCCGCGAACAGGCCCTCCTTGGCGGCGAACTCCAGGAAGTCCGCGTACCAGGTGCGGTCGATGTAGGTGTCGATCAGCGCCTTCTTGCCGCGCGACTCGAACCAGTCGACGGTCGCGCGCAGCAGCCGGCGGGTGGTGTCGTCGAACTGCGCGGGGTCGTAGGTGCGCGGGTTGAACAGCTGCATCATCAGGTCCCAGGGGTCGAGGGTGGCGGGGCTTGCAGGCGGTGCAGGGTGGCGAGCACGTCGTCCAGCCAGGCGAGGATCATCCGCTCGTACTCGATGCCGCCGCGCAGCACCACGCGCTGGAGGCGCTGCTGGGCGTCGAGGGCGTCCGGGTCGGGGAAGTCCCGCTGCTCGCCGGAGAGGTAGCGGGCGAGCAGGGCGGCGTGCTCGGTGCGGTGCCGCTCGACCTCGGGGACGAGCGCGGCCGGGTCGTCGAAGGCCGCGGCCCGGATCTTCACCGCCAGCTCGTGCCGGACGGTCTCCGGTTCGACCGGCTCGCGAAGCCAGCCGACCAGGACGCCGCGGCCCTCCGCGGTGGCCGAGTACACCTTCTTGTCCGGCCGCCCGTCCTGGGCGACCTCCTCCGCGGCGACCCAGCCGTCCGCCTCCATCCGCCGCAGCACCCGGTAGATCTGCTGGTGGGTGGCGGTCCAGAAGCGCCCGATGGAGCGGTCGAAGCGGCGGGCCAGCTCGTAGCCCGACCCGGGCTGCTCCAGGAGGGAGACGAGGATCGCGTGCTCCAGTGCCATGCCCGCATCCTGCTATGCAACGAGTTGCATAGGCAATGCGGGCGCGCCGGGGTGAGACACAGCTCACGCGGGCAGGCGTCGCCGGCACGGGAGGGGGAGGAGGAAGGGGGCCCATGGGCACGGGGGCAGGATTCGAACCTGCGGCCACCTGGAAGTCGAGCCGGGCGCTCCACCGCAGAGCTTCCCGGTGCCCATGGACCGGGCAGCATCCTTCCCGCCGCGGCGGGCGGCGGTCAACGCAATTCCGCGGCCGCCGGGCGGGGCGGGCGCCCGGAGAAGACCCCGGCGGAACGGAACAGGGAGGCGAGCAGCGGGTCGGCCACGGTCACGCCGTGCACCAGCTCCGGGGTGGGCTCGAACGGTACGGCGACCGGCGCCCGCCGGGCCTGCGTCCAGCCGCTCAGCCCGGGGACCACGCCGTGCCGCCGGCACACCTGCTCGACCAGCCACTGCGGGCACTGCGCCTCGCCGCGCAGCACCTCCCACGGCAGCGGCAGTTCGGCCCACACGTCGGTGTCCGGGTGCAGCCCCCGGCCCGACCTGCGGTGCCAGTACGCCACGTCCGCGGCGACCAGCATCATCACCTTGCCGGGGCAGATCCGGGCCAGGATCTCCTCGGCGCCCATCGCCTCCAGCAGGGCGAACCAGTGCGAACGCGCCTTCGACCAGGCCCGGGCGGCCTGGTTCCAGGCGGTGGAGTCGCTGCCGCGCCGCACGATCATCGTGCTGCGGTCCGGCCGGTCCTTCTCCCAGAGCGTCTCCAGCTGCTCGGCGACCTCCAGCAGGATGCCGTACCAGCGGCCGAGCAGCAGACCGCGCTGTTCGTCCCCTACGTGCTCCAGGACCTCCGGCACCGGGTGGACGTGCGCAATGGCGAACCACTGGGCGGTGTCCGGGGCCAGCTGCCGGAACAGCGCGGCGGCCACCTCGTCGTACGGCCGGGTCTGCCCGTGGATCGTGAACCGCCCGCGCAGATTGGCCCGCGCCGTCAGGTAGGCGACGAACGCCGCCGTCACGGTGTCGGCCGCGAACAGCTCGTACGGCAGACGGGAGGCGAGGCCGCTCTTGCCGATCACGGTGATCTCGCGCCGGCGCTGCCCCTCCAGGACGCGGAGCGGCTTCTCCTCCATCCGCCGCAGCAGCCGGAACCGCTTGTTGTAGCGCCGGGCGGAGACCTCGCCGATCCCGGCCGCAGCCCGCTCGGCGCGGTTCAGCCGGTCCTCGTGGAAGTCGCTCAGGCCGTACTCCTTGCGGATCTCGGCGCCGGCCGTGCGGATGGCGGCCTCGATCCGCTCCGGGTCGTCACCGGCCTCCGGAGGCAGGACCGGCAGGGTGTCGAACAGCTCGGCCGCGGCGGCCAGTTGGCGCTGCGCACCGACCGGGCGGGCGAAGTCCTCCAGCATCGAGGTGTAGCCGTGCCAGAGGCTCTGCAGGGAGTTGCCGGCGGCCTTCTCCAGTGCCGCGCGCGTCCGCGGGCCGATCTCCGTGCCGTCGGCCTCGAACAGGTCCAGGACCGTCCGGGCGATGTCCTCGGGGCGTCTGCGCCGGTCGAGGGAGTCGTACAGCTCGCGCAGCAGGCGATCGGTGGGCGAGGGCATGCGGCCCAGGCTGGCAGCAGCGGCCCCGCGGTACCAGCGAATTTTCCCGCGCTGCCCCGAGGCCCGGCGGGAGAATGGCCGGATGGACGAGGAGGAGCTGCTGCGGCGGCGGATGCAGGCGCAGTTCGGGCGGCCGGCCGGGCGGGCCGTTGCGGTGGCCCGGGAGTCGGGGGGAGTGCAGGCCCAGGACGCCGGGGCGGCCCGGCTGGCGCTGCGGGTGCGCGGGGTGGTGGACCCGGGCGAGCCGGGGCGGGCGCTCGCCGCGGGGGAGACGGTGGTGCTGGCACTGATGCGCGGCACCCTGCACCTGGTGCCGGCCGCGGACGCGCGCTGGCTGCTCGGCCTGTTCGCCGAGCGGAACCTGGCCGCCGCCGCCCGGCGGCGGCGCGAACTCGGCCTGACCGAGGAGGTCTGCGAACGCGCGCTGGAGCTGCTGCCCGGCTTGCTGGACGTGCCGCGCAGCCGGGCCGAGCTGGTCCGCCTGCTCAACGAACAGGGCCTCGGGATCGACCCGGAGGGCCAGGCCCCGGCCCATCTGATCGGCTTCGCCGCGGCGCAAGGGGTGCTCTGCCGGGGCGCCGACGTGGCCCCGCGGCAGCCGGGCCACGTGCCGCTGCCCGCGGGCGGACCGGCCCCGGCCGACCCGGCCGCTGAGCTCGCCGCCCGCTACCTGGCGGCCTTCGGCCCGGCCGGGCCCGCCGACTTCGCGGCCTGGTCGGGCCTGCCGGTGCGGGCGGCCAGGGAGGCCGTGGCGGCGTCCGGGGCGGTGGAGGCGGGGCCGGGACTGTTCGCCGCCGCCGGTGCGGAGGAGCTGCCGGCCGGGCCGCCCGTGGTTCGGCTGCTCGGCGCGTTCGACAACTACGTGCTCGGCTACCGGGACCGGGACGCCGTGCTGCGGCCGGAGTTCGCCCGGCGGATCAATACGGGCGGCGGGATCGTCCGGCCGGCGCTGGTGGCCGACGGGCGGGTGCTCGGCTCCTGGCGCAGGGAGAAGGACGAGCTGGTGGTGAAGCCCTTCGAGCCGCTGCCCGGGGCGGTTCGGGAGGGGCTCGCGGAGGAGGCCGCGGCGGTGGCGGCGTTCCTGCAGGTCGATGCCGGGCTGAGGGTCGAGCGACCTGCCGGATGATGACAAAAGGGTGATAATCGAGCGTAAAGGTTAGATAAGGGACACAGCGGGTAAAGGGCAGTCGCCTGCCTTGTCACGGACCTTGGAGGTGGTTCCCGGTGTCGACCCAGCTTCCGGGTATGGAGCGCCATCCGGACATCCTTGCAATGCGTGAACACTACGAGCGCGTCACATCGACGATGCTCGCGCAGGGCGTGGAGGCGCTCTGCATCGTCGCCGGACTCTTCCTGGCGATCTCTCCCTGGGTGGTCGGCTTCGCCCTCTTCCCCGCCGCGGGTGGCATCCAGGGCGTGACCCTGAGCAACCTGATCTGCGGCCTCGTCTTCGCCTTCCTGATGGGCGGCTACGCCACCGCCTTCGAGCGTACCCACGCGCGCGCCTACGCCGGGCTGGCGATCGGCGTCTGGACGATCGTCGCCCCGTGGGCGACCGTCGGGGACCAGGCCTTCTACCGGACGATCTGGACCAACGTCGTGACCGGCGGTGTGATGACCTGCCTGGCGGGCGTGGCCATCGCCATGGCGCTGACCGGCATGTCCTCGAGGATGGGCAGGAGCCGCGGATGACGGAGACCGACACGGACAACCCCCGACGGGTGCGGACCGCGCGGTCCGCACCCGTCGGCCGTTCCGCCGGCCGGCGTCCGGCTCAGGGCCGGGTCATCCGCAGCACGTCCAGCGCCTCGTCCAGCTGTTCCTCCGTCAGCAGCCCGCGCTCCACGTAGCCGCGCTCCAGCACCACCTGGCGGATCGTCTTGCGCTCGGCCAGCGACTGCTTGGCCACCTTCGCCGCCTCCTCGTAGCCGATCCAGCGGTTCAGCGGGGTGACCACGGAGGGCGAGGACTCCGCGTACTCCCGGGCCCGTTCGACGTTGGCGGTCAGCCCGTCCACCGTGCGGTCGGCCAGCAGCCGGGCCGCGGCCGCCAGCAGCCGGACCGACTCCAGGACGTTCCGGGCGATCACCGGCAGCATCACGTTCAGCTCGAAGTTGCCGCTCGCGCCCGCCACCGTGACGGTGGTGTCGTTGCCCACCACCTGGGCCGCCACCATCAGGACCACCTCGGGGATCACCGGGTTCACCTTGCCCGGCATGATCGACGAACCCGGCTGCAGGTCCGGCAGGTTGAGCTCGCCGAGGCCGGTCCGCGGGCCGGAGCCCATCCACCGCAGGTCGTTGGCGATCTTCGTGAAGCCGACCGCGACCGTGCGCAACTGGCCGCTCAGCTCGACCAGTCCGTCCCTGGCGCCCTGGGCCTCGAAGTGGTCGCGGGCCTCCGTCAGCGGCAGCCCGGTGGCCCGGGCGACCTCGGCGATCACCGCGGCGGAGAACCCCTTCGGGGTGTTGATGCCGGTGCCCACCGCGGTGCCGCCGAGCGGGAGTTCGGCCACCCGGGGGAGCGCGGCGCGCAGCCGCTCCACGCCGTACCGCACCTGCGCCGCATACCCGCCGAACTCCTGGCCGAGGGTGACCGGGGTGGCGTCCATCAGGTGCGTACGCCCGGACTTGACCACCTCGGCGAACTGCTCGGCCTTCCCCTCCAGCGCGGCCGCCAGGTGCTCCAGCGCCGGCACCAGCTCGCCGGTCACGGCGGCGGTCGCCGCGATGTGGATCGACGAGGGGAACACGTCGTTGGAGGACTGGCTGGCGTTCACGTGGTCGTTGGGGTGCACCGGCCGGCCGAGCCGCTCCGAGGCCAGGGTGGCGATCACCTCGTTGGTGTTCATGTTGGACGAGGTGCCGGAGCCGGTCTGGAAGACGTCCACCGGGAACTGGTCGTCCCAGCGGCCCTCCGCCACCTCTTCGGCGGCCTGCCGGACGGCCTCCGCGACGTCGCCGTCCAGCACCCCCAGCTCCGCATTGACCTTCGCCGCGGCCGCCTTGATCCGGGCCAGCGCCGCGATGTGCGCCCGCTCCAGCCGCTGGCCGGACACCGGGAAGTTCTGCACCGCCCGCTGCGTCTGCGCCTGCCACTTGGCCTCGGCCGGCACCCGGACCTCGCCCATCGAGTCGTGCTCGATGCGGAACTGCTCCTCGTCACCCATGGTGGGACACCTCCTGCACAGCACAACGCGCCGCGGCCCGCGGAATTCCGCGCCGGGACGCCCGGATCGGCCATTCAGGGGCACGGGGGTGACCACTCGGGGGCGCTGGGGTGACCCTTCAGGCCAGGGTGGCGGTGGTGCGGGTCGGGGCGGCGGTGAGGCCGGGCTGGACGAGGACCGGGTCCTCCGTGCGGGCGCGGGCCAGCTCCTGCGGGTCGAGCAGCACGGTCAGCAGTTCGGGCGCGTCCTCGGGGGCCTCCGCGAGCAGGCGTCCGTCCGGGCCCCAGACGGCGCTGCCGCCGCAGCCGGTGTACGGGCCGGAGCGGCCGACGTGGTTGGCCAGCAGCACGTACAGGGTGTTGTCGAGCGCCCGGGCGGGGAAGACCGTGCGGCGCTGGTGGGCGCCGGGGCCGTGGCCGAAGAGTGCGCCGACCAGGTAGGCGTGCGCGCCGTCCAGGGCGGCGGCGCGGGCGTGCTCGGGGAAGCCGGAGTCCCAGCAGACGCCGAGGCCGAGCCGCCAGCCGTCCAGCTCCAGGGTGCAGCCGCCGTCGCCGGCGGAGAAGCCGGCGGCCCGCTCGTTGGGGGTGGCGAACTGCTTGCGGTAGACGGCGGCGAGGCGGCCCGTGCCGTCCAGGGCGAGGGCCGCGATGTGCAGCGCGCCGGTCGCTTCGTCGCGCACCGGGGCGCCGACCACCACCGCGGTGCCGGTCTCGGCGCAGGCGGCGGCCAGCGGGGCGAGCCGGGGGTCGTCGGGGGCGAGGGTGAGGGCGTCCGGGGCGGCGGCGATCCCGGCGGTCTCGTAGCCGGTCAGGAACAGCTCGGAGAGCAGCAGCAGCCGGGCGCCCCGTGCGGCGGCCCGGCGGACCAGTTCGGCGGCGGTGGCGGTGTTCGCGGCGACGTCCAGCGGGGCGACGGGGGCCTGTGCGACGGCGACGCGGAGCGGGGAAGCGGGAAGCGCGTGTACAGGGGTTCTCACGGACCCCAATCCTTACATGGTGGGGGTGTCGACCTCAAGGCCCCGCCGGGCCCGGGCCGGTCCGCGTGGCGCGTGTCCGGGCACCGGGCCCGGTGCCACCATGGCGCCATGACGGACCGACCGGACCCGGCCGCGCGGTACGCGGAGATCGCCGACGAGCTCGCTCCGCGCGGTGCCGTGCAGGCGAAGATGTTCGGCATGCCCTGCCTCAAGGACTCCGCGGGCAAGGCCTTCGCCGGCCTGCACGAGAGCGAGCTGGTCTGCCGGCTGGGCCGCGACACGCCCGCCCTCGCCGAGGCGCTGCGGCTGCCGGGCGCCCACATCTTCGACCCGGTGGGCGGCCGGCCGATGAAGGACTGGGCCTGCATCCCGCTCGGCGCGGCCGCCCACTGGGACAACTTCGCCGAGGCGGCCCTGATCGCACCGCGCTGAGCCGCCGCGCGGCCGGCCCGGCTCAGCCGTGGTAGCCGGCGACGATCTTCGTGAAGGCGTAGGCGGACTGGCCGATCCCGCTGCACGAGTCGCCCGCCGGGGTGCCGGACGGGCAGGGGCGGTCCCGGTTGACGGCCCAGAAGGTGAACCGTGCCAGGTGGTGCGCCTTGGCGTAGTTCAGCATGGTGGTGAAGTCGCCGGTGGAGACGGTCTCGCCGGCCTCGTCGGTCTTCCCGTTCATCGAGGAGATGCCGATGTGCCGGTACGCGGTCGCGCCGTCGTAGCCGTACGCGGACGCCACCGCCTTCTGCAGGCCGTCGGCGGCCTTGGTGGAGACGCTGCCCATCGAGCCGCTGTGGCCGCCGAAGTCGAACGGCATGATCGTCCAGCCGTCCAGGGCCAGCCCGCTCGCGGCGCCGCGCTTGATCAGGTCCAGGCCGTTGGCGTCCGGCCCGGTCGGCGTGGTGCCGAAGGTCAGGTAGGTGCGGATGCCCGGGTTCCTGCTCTCGACGGTCTTCAGCGCCGAGACCACCCGCTGCCGGACGGCGGCACTGGCGACCTCGGTGTTCTCTATGTCCACGTCGATCGCCTTCAGCTTGTAGGCGTCGATCACCTTCTGGTACGCGGCGGCCAGGGCGCTCGCCGAGCTGCACTTCTCGCCGAGCTTGGCGCCGCTCCAGCCGCCGAACGAGACCACCACGTCGCCGCCGGCCGCCCGGATCGCGTTGATCGCGCTCTGGTCGCTGCCGCCGGTGAGCGGGCGGGTGCCGTCCCACTTGGGGTTGCAGCCGCCGTCGCTGAGCATGAAGGCCAGCGTGAACTGCTTGACCCCGGTGGCCGCCATGACGTCGGTCGGCTTCTGCGGGCTGCCCCAACCCAGGTACTCGTACGGGGCGTTGAGGCCGACCGGATCGGCGGCGGCCGCTTGGCCCGCCGGCGCCAGGGCGAACGCCCCGGCGGTCAGGGCGGCGGCGGTGGCGAGCGCGAGCAGGGGGCGGGCGTGGCCGCGCTTCAGGGCGTGCGAGGGCATGGTCCTCCGTTCGTGGCGGGGTGCCGCAGATCGTCAGGAAAGTTTCCTAACCGCGGGCGCCCAGCAAAGCAGGCGACCGTGTGCACATCAAGAGGGCGTGCCTTAAGGGAAGTTGAAGGCGGAAAAGGGTGCCACCGCGCCGCGGGTCCGCCCGGTCCGTTGTGAAGAATCAGTTCGCCAACGTCCGGGGTGATTGTTGTACGATCACCCGCGCCCCACCGTGTGAAGATCCACAGTGATGGCACGACGTCAGACCGTCTCCCCGGGGGTATTCGTGAGCATCCGTCGTTCGCTGGCCGCTGCCGTTTTCGTGGCCGCGGTGTCCGCGCCCGCCGCATTCGGCGCCGCGCCGGCGATGGCCGAGGGCCTGCCGGCCGGCCAGTCCCAGCCGGACGCGGCTCCGGCTGCCGACGAGGCGGACAAGCAGGACGCGGCCGACCGCGCCGAGATCCAGCGGATCCTGGCCGACCCGAACACCGGCCGCGGTGTCCGCGAAGCCGTCACCAAGGCGCTCGCCGGCACCCCGGAGGACCGCCGGCACTTCCTCACCGTGGACTACCCCCGGCTGCGGGCGCAGGACAACCGGGTCAAGCTCGTCCAGCTGATCTCCGACCCGAACAGCGGACCCGGTGTCCGCGAGGCCGCCCAGAAGGCGTTCAACGGCACCGACGCCGAGATCGAGCACTTCCTCACGGTCGAGCTGCCCAAGGTGCGGGCGGACGACAACCGGGTCAAGGTGTCGCAGATCATGGCCGACCCGAACACCGGGCGGGGCGTGCGCGAGGCTGCGGGCAAGGCTCTGGACGGCACCAACGCCGACGTCGAGTACTTCCTCACCGTGGACTACCCCCGGCTGCGGGCGCAGGACAACCGGGTCAAGCTCGTCCAGCTGATCTCCGACCCGAACACCGGGAAGCGCGTCCGTGAGGGTGCCCAGAAGGCGTTCAACGGCACCGACGCCGAGATCGAGCACTTCCTCACCGTGGACCTGCCCAAGCTGCGGGCCTCGGACAACCGGGTCAAGGTGTCGCAGATCGCCGAGGAGAAGGGCATCGGCCGGATCCTCCGCGAGGCCGCCCTCAAGGCGCTGAACGGCAGCGACGCGGACATCGAGGAGTTCCTCGCCAAGCTGCCCTCGATCCGGTACGCCGACGACCGGCTCAAGGTCTCCCAGCTGGCCGAGTCCGGCGGCCCCGAGGTGAAGAAGGCCGCCCTCGCCGCACTGGCGGCCGGCACCCACGAGGCGCTCATCGAGTTCCTGACCAAGGGCCTGGCCGAGGCCGAGGCCAAGGACAAGGCCGCGGCCGGCCAGGGCGGCACCGGCGGGACGCAGACCGGCACCGGCGGCACCACCGTCACCCCCGTCTCCGGCACCGGGAACGGCACCACCGCGGGCGGCACCGGCTCGACCACCGACCGGCTCGCGTCGACCGGCACCGAGGCGCCGCTCGGCGGCCTCGCCGCGGCCGGCGGTGCGGCCGTCGTCCTCGGCGGCGCCGCGCTGCTGGCGACCCGCCGCCGCTCGCGGGCGTAGTCGCGAGGACGTACGTCGAACCGGACGGCCGGTGCCGCGGGGCACCCCGGCACCGGCCGTCCGCCGTTCCCGCCCGGGGCAGCCCGCTCCGGACGGCCGAAAAGGCGTCGCCGCCGCCGAGCCGTCCCGCCTAGGGTGGTGCGCCATGCGAACGACCACCACTCTCTGGCGCCCCACCGGGCCCAAGGAGCTCGCGCTCGTCGAGGCCTCGGGATGGCGTGCCTGGCCGCCCCGGCTGCCCGAGCAGCCGATCTTCTACCCCGTGCTCAACGAGGACTACGCGATCCGCATCGCACGGGACTGGAACGTGCCCGCCTCGGGCGCCGGCTACGTCACCCGGTTCGAGGTCGACACGGCCTACCTGGAGCGCTTCCCCGTCCGGCAGGCCGGCGGCGAGACCATCCTCGAACTCTGGGTGCCCGCCGAGGAGCTGGAGGAGTTCAACCGTCACATCGTCGGCACCATCGAGGTGGTCCGCACCTTCGGTGCCGCCGACCGGCCGGACGGTGCCCGAGCCTGAGCCCTGCACCGCGGGTTACGGTACGAGTCCCGGCACCCGCGGCCGATCGCGTCCGACGACCCCGAGGAGCTCCATGGCAGGCCCGAGCGTCGACGCCGGCGGCGAGCGGTCCACCACCGCTGCCGCCGGCACCGCAACCGCCGCCGCGCCGCCCGGCCGGGCCACCGTCGCCGCGCTGGGCGGCCTGGTCGCGCTCGGGCCCTTCACCACCGACCTCTACCTGCCGGCCCTGCCCGCCCTCACCGCGGACCTGCACTCCACCGCGCCGGCCGTCCAACTCACGCTCACCGGATCGATGTTCGGCATGGCGGCGGGCCAGCTGGTGTTCGGTCCGCTGAGCGACCGGCACGGCCGCCGCCGCCCGCTGCTCGCCGGCATGGCGGTGTACGCGCTGGCCACCCTGATCTGCGCGCTCGCCCCCAGCGTGCCGGTGCTGGTGGCCGCCCGCTTCGTCCAGGGCGCGGCCGGGGCGGCCGGCCTGGTGATCGCCCGCGCGATCGCCCGCGACCGGTACGAGGGCGTCGCGATGATCCGCTTCATGGCCTCGCTGGCGATGATCTCCGGCCTCGCCCCGATCGTCGCACCCGTCCTCGGCGCCCAACTGCTGCACGTCACCGACTGGCGCGGCACCTTCGCCGTGCTCGCCGGCCTCGGCGCCGTGCTCACCCTGCTCGCGGCCGCCGTCCTGCGCGAGTCGCTGCCCCCGGAACGGCGCCACCGCGGCGGCCTCGCCACCACGCTGCGTGCCATCGGCGGCCTGCTGCGCGAGCGCCGCTTCCTCGGCTACGTCCTCACCAGCACCTTCGCCTTCGGCGCCCTCTTCGCCTACGTCAGCGGCTCCTCCACCGTCCTGCAGGAGGTCTACCGGGTCTCGCCGCAGACCTACAGCCTGCTGTTCGCCGTGAACTCGATCGCCCTGATGGCCTCCACCCAGCTCAACGGCCGGGTACTGGTCACCCGGCTGCGGCCGACCTCGCTGATGCTGCTCGGACTGCTCGCCGCCGTCACGGCCGGCCTCGCCCTGACCCTCTTCGCCGGGGTGTGGGACCTCGGGCTGGCCGCAGTCTGCCCGGCGATGTGCCTGCTGATGGCCTCGATGGGCATGGTCGGCCCCAACTCGGCCGCGCAGGCCCTCACCATGGCCCCGCACGCGGCCGGCTCCGCCTCGGCGATGCTGGGCCTCGGCAGCTTCCTCTGCGGGGCCGTGGTGGCCCCGCTGAGCAGTGTCGGCGGACAGCCCTCCGCGGTGCTGCTGGGCAGCGTGGTGCTGGTCTGTGCGGTGCTGTCGCTGGGGGCGTTCGTGCTGCTCTGCCGGCCCTGGGACCAGCGCGAACCGCAGTAGGTGCCCCCAGCGCCCCTGTGGGTTTGCCCTATGGGTCTGCCCTGGCCCTGAATCGGCCCGGGGTGTCAGTGACGGCCGCGGGCCAGGAGGGTGGTGCGGGTGCGGGCTGCGAAGTCGGGCTGGGCGGCGGTCGCCACCGCGTCCTGGGCGTTGCCGCCGGGCTTCACCGTGCCGGCCACCGTGTAGATGCCGTACCGGCCCACTGCTGCATGGGTGTTGGCGCAGCCTGCGCTGGTGCAGTACGAGGTGCTGCCGGCCGGGACGAGGCCCTGCACCTGGCCGCGGTGGGAGCCGGCCACGGCGTCGGCGTCGGCCTTGCTGTCGTGGACGGCGATGCCGACGGTCACCGCGCTGCTGCCGGAGGTGTAGGTGGCGCGGAGGATGCTGCGGCAGCCGTGGGCGGCGAGGACGTCGCCGAGGCCGCCGGTGGTGGCCTTCCAGCAGGGGTCGGTGACGGCGGTGGCCAGCCTGGTCCAGGTGCGGCCGTCGACGGTGGCGGTCGCGGGGAAGAGCTTGGCCGGGTCGAGCGGGGCGGTGTCGGTGGCGGCCGAGGAGATGAGCGTCAGCGGGTCGGCCGGGGCGGAGGCGCTTGCCGAGGTGCGGCCACCGGCGCTGCCGCTCGGCCGGGCGGAGGCGCCGGCAGAGGCGGAGGCCGAAACGGACGGCGACGGGGAGGGCACGGCGGAGCTGCTCGTCAGGACCTCCACCGGTTCTGCCGCGGGGCCGCCGGCGGACGGGGTGCCGGAGGCTGCGACGGCCGGTGCACCGCCCTTGTCGGAGTTGCCGGTGAGCCCGACCGCGGTGGCCGTGATCCCGCCGACCACCAGGGTGGCGGCGACCACGCCGCCGATGATCTGCAGCTGCCTGCGGCGCTTGACCTCCTGTTCGTGCTGGTCGGCCATGGCCGCCCAGTCCGGCTCGCCCGCACCCGCCGGCCCGCCCCACCCCTGCACCGTGCCCCGCCCGTCAGTCATGCGCGCGATCCTATGAGCTGACGGTCCTACCGGTGCAACCCGTCAGCTCGGGACGGCTGCGGCGGTCAGCAGGTGGCCGCTGACGCCGAGCAGCGAGGGCTCCGACTCGGTGGTGCGCAGCGCGGCGAGCACGGTGGCGCGGCGCTCCGGGTCGTCCAGCCAGTCGTTGACCCCGCCCATCAGCCAGACGGCGCCCTCCAGCCCGTACTGCCGCGCGCCCGCCAGGCCGGCGGCGGCGAACTCGTCGAGGACGTCGGTCGGGTGGTGGAACCAGGCGGTGGTGAACAGCGGGTTGTCCGGGGTGGAGGCGAGCAGGCCGGTGGCCGCGCAGGCGTCGGTCGCGGCGCGCGGGCCCGGCTCGAAGTAGCGTTCCACCCGCAGCTGGTCGTGCAGGCCGGCGAACCGGTTGATGGTGGCGGCGACCACCAGGCCGCCGGGCCGGCACACCCGCCGTGCCTCGGCGAGCGCCCGCAGCCGGTCGGCCGGCTCGGTGAGGTGGTAGAGCGGCCCGAGCAGCAGCACGGTGTCGTACGAGCCGTCGGCGGCCTCGAGCGCGCGGGCGTCGCCCAGGGCGGCCCGGACACCGGGCAGCGCGGAGGCCTGCTCGACGTGCAGCGGTACCGGGTCGACGAGGTCGACCCGGTGGCCGTCGGCGGCGAGCCACTCGGCGTGCACGCCGGCGCCGCCGCCGACGTCCAGCACCCGCTGCGGGGCCGGTCCGAGCAGGCGGCGCAGCACGTCCTGGGTGCGCCAGAACTCCAGCCGGTTGTGGGCGCGTTGCAGCCGGCCCTGCTCGGCGCCGCGGTTGTAGTGATCGAGGATCTCCGGGCGGACGGTCACGGTGTCGTCGGTCATGCCGATCATCATGATCGTCCGCCCGGGCGCCGGTCACCGGGATTTCCTGCGGCGGTGGTGCGGGTCGTCAGCCCAGGCCGTTGGACTTCAGCCAGTCCTTGGCCACGGCGGACGGGTCCTCCTTGTCGACGGCCACGCGCTTCATCAGGGCGGTGAGCCCGGCGGTGTCCAGCTTGGCGGAGACGGCGTTGAGGGCGGCCGTGGCGGTGGCGTCCACCCCGGCCTTGTTCACCAGCGGGACGACGTTCTGCACGCTGAACACGTTCTTCGGGTCGGCGAGCGGGACGAGCCCGAGCTGGACGATCCGCGGGTCGGTGGTGAAGACGTTGCCGATCTGCACGGTGCCGTCCTTGAGCGCGTTGGCGGTGGTGTCGCCGGTCGGCTTCCACTCCTTGAAGGCCAGCCCGTACACGTCCTTGAACTGCTGCTCGCGGCGGGACTTGAACTCCGGCGGTCCGCCGATCACCAGCTCGCCGGCCTTGCCGGCCAGGTCCGCGACGGAGGTGAGCTTCAGCCGCTCGGCGGTCTCCTTGCTGACCGTCAGCGAGTCCTTGTCCTCGGCGGCGGCCGGGTCCAGCAGGGCGAGTTCGGCGGGCAGCTTCTGCTGCAGCTCGGCGTCGACGGCCTCGGTGCCGGCGGCGGTGCTCTTGGGGTCGAGGTAGCCGAGCAGGGCGCCGTTGTACTCGGGCAGCACGGTCAGGCTGCCGCTCTTCAGCTGCCCGTACAGCACCTCGCGGCTGCCGATGTTGAACTTCTCCTCGACCTTGACGCCCTTGGCCTTGAGGGCCTGCGAGTAGATCGAGGCGAGCAGCACGTTCTCCGGGAAGTTGGCGGAGCCGACGACCACGGTCTTCGAGCCGGCGGGCTTCGAAGCGCCGCCGTCCGCGGCGAGCGGGTCGCCGCCGGAGGAGGAGCAGGCCGCCGCACCCAGCACGAGGGCGGCTGCGGCGAGGGTTCGGACCAGGCGGGTCGTCATGAGGCTTCCTTCGGTCGGACGGTACGGCGGGTGCGCGCCCCCGGCGGGAGCGAGCGGTGGATCAGCGGGGCGAAGAGCAGCTGCGCGGCGACGGCCAGCAGGACGACCAGCAGGGCGCCGCCGACGGTGGCCGGGTAGTCGCGGGTGGCCAGCCCGTCGACCACGTACCGGCCGAGGCCGCCGAGGCCCACGTAGGCGGCGACGGTGGCGGTGGCGATGGTCTGCACGGCGGCGGTGCGCAGCCCGGCGAGCAGGGTGGGGAGGGCGGCGGGCAGGCAGACCTGCCACAGCACCTGGCGGTGGGTCAGGCCGATGCCGAGCGCGGCGTCGCGGACGGTCGGGTCGGTGCCGCGGACGCCCTCGGCGGCGGCCACCAGCAGCGGCGGCGCGGCCAGTGCCACCAGCGGGACGAGCACGGCGGTGTCGCCGACCCCGGCGAGCAGCACGGCCAGCGTCACCAGGCCGAGGGTGGGCAGGGCGCGGGCGGTGCCGGTGAGCGCGGTGACCACGAAGGCCCCGCGGCCGGTGTACCCGATCAGCAGCCCCAGCGGGACGGCGAGCACCGCGGCCCACAGCAGGGCCTCCCCGCAGAACACCAGGTGTTCGGCGATCCGGTGGCCGATCGCGTCCGGGCCGCTCTGCCGGGCGGGGGCGGTGAAGAAGGTCTGGAGCCAGCCGAGCCAGTTCACCGGGCACCTCCGGCGGCCCAGGGGGCGAGCAGCCTGCGGGTGAGCACCAGCAGCAGGTCGGTGGCGAGCGCGAGCAGGGCGACGAGGGCGATCCCGGCGACGATCGGGGTCGGGAAGGTCCGCTGGAAGCCGTCGACGAAGAGGTATCCGAGGCCGCCGCGGCCGACCAGGGCACCGACCGCGGCCAGCGAGATGGAGGACACCGCGGCCACCCGGACGCCGGCCACCAGGTACGGCACGGCGGCGGGGAGTTCGACCGCGGCCAGCCGGCGCCACGGCCCGTAGCCGAGTGCGGTGGCCGCCTGCCGGACGTCCTCCGGCACGGCCCGCAGCCCGTCCACCGTGGCCGGCAGCAGGACGGCCAGGGCGTAGCAGGTCAGCGGCACCATGACGGTGGCCCGGGTGGCCAGCCCGGTGTACGGGATGAGCACCACGAAGACGGCGAGCGCGGGCAGCGCGTAGACCACGTTGAAGACCGCGGCGAGCGGCTGGTAGAGCCTGGGCAGCCGGGCGCAGGCGAGGCCGAGCGGGACGGCGGCGGCCAGCGCGATCAGCACCGGGACGAGCGAGATCACCGCGTGGTCCAGCGTCAGGTCGCGCAGGTAGGAGAGGTGGTCGCCGATCCAGTGCCATCGGACGAGCGGTTCATCGTCCACCGGACGGCTCCGCGCTGCCGGGGCCGAGGGCGGCGAGGACGGCGGCCCGGGTGGCCAGGCCGGTGGCCCGGCCGGCGGCGTCCACCGCGACGGCGGCGCCGGCGGGGGAGAGCACGGCGGCGTCCAGTGCGGCGCGCAGGCTGTCGGCGGCGGGGGCGAACACCGGGGCGGGAAGCCGTTCGCCCCCGCGCACCCAGGCCTCCGGCCGGCCGTGGCCGTCCAGGGCGAGCCGCCAGCCGTGCTGCTCGCCGCCTGCGGGCAGCAGGGCCACGTCGGCGGCCGGGCGCAGACCGAGGCCGCGCAGGCCGCGGTCCCGGCCGAGGAAGGCGGCCACGCCGTCGTCCGCGGGGGCGGTCAGCAGGGTGTGCGGGTCCGCGTGCTGGGCGATCCGGCCGTGCTCGCGGAGCACCACCACCCGGTCGCCGAGCCGGACGGCCTCCTCGATGTCGTGCGTCACGAAGAGCACGGTCTTGTTCAACTCGGACTGCAGCCTGAGCAGTTCCTCCTGCAGCCCGGCCCGGACGACCGGGTCGACCGCGCTGAACGGCTCGTCCATCAGCAGCACCGGCGGGTCGGCGGCGAGCGCCCGCGCGACGCCGACCCGCTGCTGCTGGCCGCCGGAGAGCTGGAAGGGGTAGCGGCGGGCGGTCTCCGGGGGCAGGCCCACCAGCTCCAGGAGCTCGGCGGCCCGGGCCCGGGCCTTCCTGCGGTCCCAGCCGAGCAGCCGGGGCACGGTGGCGATGTTGTCCAGCACCCGGCGGTGCGGGAACAGCCCGGCCTGCTGGATGACGTAGCCGATGCCGCGGCGCAGCCGGGCGGCGTTCAGCCCGGCCACGTCGGCACCGTCCAGCAGTACCCGGCCGGCGGTCGGCTCGACCATCCGGTTGACCATCCGCAGGATGGTGGTCTTGCCGCAGCCGGACGGGCCGACCAGAACGGTTATTCGGCCGGCCGGGACGTCGAGGTCCAGGCCCTCGACGGCCACGGTGCCGTCCGGATGGCGCTTGCCGGCGCCCTCGAATGTGATCACGTGTGGTTCTCTGCAGCCTGACGAATAGTGAGGTGGAAACGGGTGATGCGTATGTGACAAGCGAACACCTGATCGGGTCCCCGGAGAAACGTCAGGTCAAACCCCCGTCGACCGAAAGGGTGGGCAGGCCGGCGGCGGCCCAGGCGACGAAGCCGCCGTCCAGGTCGGTCGCCCGGTGCAGTCCGAGTTCGCGCAGGCTCGCGGCCGCCAGGCTGGAGGCGTACCCCTCGGAGCAGACCACGATCCAGTGCACCCCGTGGTCCGAGGCCTCCGGGATGCGGTGGCTGCCCGCCGGATCGAGCCGCCACTCGAGCACGTTCCGTTCGATCACCAGCGCACCGGGGATACCGCCCTCGCGGGCCCGCTGCGCCGCCGGCCGGATGTCCACCAGCAGCGCCCCCTCGGCCACCGCCGCGTATGCCTCCGCCGGGCCGGGCCGGTGCACTCCGGCGCGGGAGCGGGCCACCAGGTCCTCGATCGTCGTCACCACTGCTCCGGTCCTTCCTCGGTGGTGCGGACCAGGCCGCCGGCCCGCAGTTCGTAGCGCGTCATCCCGCTCAGCGGCGGCGAGTACGCATGGATCGTCACGGCCGGCCCGGACGAGGTGTTGCGGACGTCGTGCAGGTACTCCGCGCCGAACGCCCGGACCGTCCCCGAGGCCACCCGGCGGATCAGCAGCCCGTCCTGCGGGCCGCCCAGCGACAGCTCCTCCAGCTCGCCCAGGGCCACGGCGAACGCACCGCGCGAACCGCCGTGGTCGTGGAACCCGGTGGACTGCCCGGGCAGCCAGCTGATCAGCCAGACCTCGTGGTCCTCGGCGCTCTCCAGGCGCTCGTACCAGCGCTCCCCGGTGGCGAGCCGCACCCGGTGGATCCACCGGTCGGGCTGCTCGGCGAGATCGCGGACGATCGCCCGCAGGGCGTTCGGCGACAGCGGGCGGGACACCCCGCCGGCGGGATCGCCGGCGGTTGCGGTTGTGGATACGGCTGCGGGTACGGCGAAGTCCAGGCTCATGGCACGTCCTCGGATGACCGGAGGGGCGGCCGGCGCACGCGGGCACAGCGGTGCACAGGCCGAAGGGGGAGGGGCTTCAGGAGCGGACGGTCCCGGCGGGTGCCGAACGGATCAGGCACCCGCCCCGGAGAACGGCACGGGGCGGAACGGAACCGTCAGCAGGCACACATGTCGCTCGCCTGGCGTCGCAGATCGACGTGCAGGCGGCAGACCAGGGAGGTGCCGGGCTTCATGCGCCGATCGTTCACGACGCGAGCGGGCCGCGTCAAGCCGCGTCCGGCAGGCGGGAGGCAGGGGTGCCCCGTTCGGCGGGCACACGGGAGCGGCCCGCCCCGGGATCGTCCGGGACGGGCCGTTGCGATGACGGTCAGTCAGTTGTTCTGTGCGGCATCCGTGTCGGCCTGGGCGGCGGCACTCTCCGCGGCGTCCAGCTTCTGCTGCATCTGCTGCGTGCCGTCGTCCTGCTGGGACTGCGCGGCCTTGCCGGCGCCCTCCCCGTGCGGCCCGCAGCCCGTCAGCAGCAGGGCGGCGGCCGCGGCGAGCGCCGCGACGGCGGCACCGGCCCGGCGGCTCACTTCGACCCCGCCGAGGACGACGGCTGCTTGGCGCACCAGTCGGCGACCGCCTTCAGGTCGTTCTGCCGCAGCACCAGGGTCGGCACCAGGGTCTTGCGGAAGTCCAGACGGTCGTTGAGGAACGTGTACACCTCCGTGTGGCCGGCGGCCTTGGCCTCGGCCACACGCTTCTCCAGCCGTGCCACGGAGCCGGCGACCGTGGCGTCGCCGTTCAGCCGCTTCAGCGCTTTGTCGATACGGGCCTGGGTGGCCGGCAGGCGCTTGCAGATCACCTTGGCGCCGTCGCCCTTCGGCGTGGCGGCGGCCTGCGCGGGGGCGGCGCCCGCAAGCACGGAGCCTGCCAGGGCGAGGGCGCCGAGCGCGGCGGCCTTGCGGTTCAGGGGCATGGCGGTCTCTCCTCCGGATACCTGTGGGATCGGACGCCGGCGAGCGTAGGACGCCTTCTTGTGGAAACCCTGTGACCGCAGGAGCCCCCGTGTCCGGGGACACCCTGGTGCCCCGCAGCGCCGTCCGGGTCAGCCGTTGATCCAGTCGCGGCGGGCCGGCAGCACCAGGGTGGGCGCCTCCGGGCGCAGCAGCGGCAGCCGCACCTCGAAGCGGCTGCCGGCGTCGCCCGGGCCCTCGGCGACGGTCACCGTGCCGCGGTGCAGCGCAACCTGCTGTGCCACCAGGGTCAGCCCCAGGCCGGAGCCCGGGCTGCCCGGGCGGCGGTGGAAGCGCTGGAAGACCGCCGTCCGCTCGGCCGGCGGCACGCCCGGCCCGGAGTCGTCCACGGTGAGCACCGCCGAACCGCTGCGCCCGGCCCGCAGCCGGACGGCGATCCGGGCCGGTCCGCCGCCCGTCCGGCCGTGCACCGCGGCATTGCCGAGGAGGTTGGCCAGCAGGATGCGCAGCCCGGCCTCCCAGCCGAACACCCTGACCCCGGAGGCGGCTTCGACCTCGATGGCGGCCTCCGGGTGGCGCCGGACGGCCTCCGCGGCGGCCGCCTCCACCAGGTCGCCCAGGTCGAGGGCGGCGAAGGCGGAGAGCTCCACCAGGTCGCCGACGGCGAGGGACCGCAGGGCGCTCAGCACGTCCTCCAACCGGGCGTGGTCGGCGGCCAGTTCGGAGACGATCTCGGCCCGTTCGGCGGCGTCCAGGCCGGGGTGGGCGGCCAGCACGTCGAGGTTGGTGCGCATGGCGGTCAGCGGGGTGCGCAGTTCGTGCGAGGCGGCCGAGGAGAACGACCGCGCGGTGTCCAGCGCCTGGGCGGTGCGGACGGCCTGCTCGTCGTAGCGGGCGAGCAGCAGCGAGAGGGCCGCGGCGAGTTCGTCGACCTCGGTGACGCCGCTGCGGTGGTGCTCCAGCGATCCGGCGCCGGTGCGCGGGTCGAGAGCGGCCGCCCTGCCGCTGAGCCGGCGCAGCGAGCCGGTGGCCCGCCCGGCCAGTCCGAAGGCCAGCAGCCCGGCGACCGGGGCGGCCAGCAGGGCCACCAGCAGCACCCGTCGGCGGACGGCCTTCACCTGCGGGTCGACCGCCGTGGACGGTTCCACCAGCCACAGCGTGCCCGGGTTCGCGCCGTTCACCGGGACGGCCAGCACCCGCCAGGCCCGCCCGGCGTCCCGGACGGTGGCCGGGCCGCCGCCGGCCGCCGGCAGCGGCACCGACTCGGCGGGCTGCGGGCCCACCGCCAGTCGTACCGCGCCGTCGGCGCCGGCCAGCCGGACACCGGAGTCCAGCGCGCCGTCGAGGACCTTGCGCTGCTGGTTCTGTTCGGCCTTCGGCCGGTTGCGCGCGTCCGCGGCCAGCAGGGTCCGGGCGCTGGGCAGGACGGCCGCCGCCCGGGCCCGCAGCAGGTCGTCCTGCTGGCGCAGCAGGTCGCGGTGGACGAGGCCGAGCAGCAGCAGCCCGGCCGCCAGCACCAGCAGCGGCACCAGTACGGTCACCGACAGTGCGATCCGGGTGGAGAGCTTCACCGGGCGCCCCCGTCGGCCGGTGCGCGCAGTACGAAGCCGACCCCGCGCACGGTGTGGATCAGCCGCGGCCGACCGCCGTCCTCCAGCTTGCGGCGCAGGTAGCTGACGAAGGTGTCGACGGCGTCGCTGCGGACGTCGAAGTCGTAGCCCCAGACCCGGTCGAGGAGCTGGTCCCGGGTGAGCACCAGGCCGGTGTTCCGGACGAGCTGCGCGAGGAGCTCGAACTCGCGCCGGGTGAGGTGGACTTCGGCGCCCTCCCAGTGCACCTGGCGGGTGGCGGGGCTGACCGTCAGCGGCCCGGCGCGCAGCACGTCGGAGGGCGGTGCGGGCCGGCGGCGGAGCAGGGCGTGCAGCCGCAGCACCAGCTCCTCCAGGGCGAAGGGCTTCACCAGGTAGTCGTCCGCGCCGGCCTGCAGTCCGGCGACCCGGTCGGCGAGTTCGTCCATCGCGGAGAGCATCAGCACGGGGGTGTCGTCGCCGCGGGCGCGCAGCGTCCGGCACACGTCGGTGCCGCTGAGGCCGGGCATCGACACGTCGAGGACCAGCACGTCGGGGGGTTCGGCGGAGGCCCGATGGAGGGCCGACTCGCCGTCCTCGGCGACGGCCACGGTGAAGCCGCTCAGTCGCAGGCCCCGCTGCAGGGAGCGCCGGATCGCCGCGTCGTCGTCCACCACCAGCACCCGGCCGGCCTGCGGGCCTGCGGTCATCGGCGCCTCCTCGGGTCGGGCCCGGCGGGCCCCGGGGCCGCCGACTCTCCCACACCGCGGCGGGCCGGGTCACGGTGGGGCGCCGGGTGGTTCGGCCGGGCCGGCCCGTCAGGGCGGCGTGCGGGCGGGGAACCGGCGGTGCTGCCGGGGGCGTCCTTTGGAACACCGCGGTTCGGCGTTGGACCCCGGAGGGCAAGGAGACAGGTATGGGTTTCATCAGCTGGATCGTCCTCGGCCTGATCGCCGGGGCCATCGCCAAGTTCCTGCTGCCCGGGCGCGACCCGGGCGGCCTCATCGTGACCACACTGATCGGCATAGCCGGCTCGTTCGTCGGCGGCTGGGTCTCGTCGACGGTGCTGCACCGCCCGGTGGCCAAGGAGTTCTTCGACCTGGCGACCTGGGTGTCGGCGATCGGCGGCGCCCTGGTGCTGCTGATCGCGTACCGCCTCCTGTTCGGCAACTCGAGGGACTGACCGGCCGCGCGGCGGGCCCGGTGCCCGGGCCCGCCGATTCCGGAGTCTTCCCCTTCGCTTCGGGAGCGCTCCCATCAGGGGCTTGGTCGCAGCCGTCGAACAGCGTCGAAACTTCCTTCTGCACAAGGGATTTCCCTCAACCGCCCGCGCGGCTACTATCGGCCGCGGTCGAGCGGGAGCGCTCCCACGCCCGGCGGCCGTCCCATCCTCTCCCACCCGAGAGCACGCGGAGGACCAACAGTGCGCACCCCCCACAACGTCCGACGGGCCGTTCCGGTGCCCGGCCACCCCACTCACGACCGCCCACGGCACGCCGCCCGCCGCGGCCGGGCCGCCGCCCTGGCCCTGGCTGCAGGCGCCGTCGCCGCCGCCGTCCTGGCCGGCACCCAGACCGGAGCAGGCGCCGCCGTGCAGGGCAGCCTCCCGGCGGACACCCAGTTCTGGAAGGACCCGGCCTCCCAGGTCGCCAAGTGGGTCGCCGCCAACCCCAGCGACTCCCGGACACAGGTGATCTCCAAGCGGATCGCCAGTCAGTCGCAGGGCATCTGGTTCGCCAACTACAAGCCGGACACCGTGACCTCGGACGTCCGCGCGATCACCTCCGCCGCCGCCTCGGCCGGCCAGGTGCCGGTGCTCGTGGTGTACGAGATCCCCAACCGCGACTGCGGCGGCGCCTCCGCCGGCGGCGCGCCCGACCTGGCCGCGTACGACGCCTGGGTCACCAAGTTCGCGGCCGGACTGGGCAGCGGGCGCTCGGTGGTCGTCCTGGAGCCCGACTCGATCGCCCTGACCACCTGCCTCTCCGCCCAGCAGCAGGCCGACCGCTTCGCCTCGCTCTCCCGGGCCGGTGCCGCCATCCACGCGGCCGCGCCCAACGCCAAGGTCTACCTCGACGGCGGCCACTCCACCTGGAACAGCGCCTCCGAGCAGGCCAACCGGCTGCGCAGCGCCGGCATCGCCAACGCGGACGGCTTCTTCACCAACGTCTCGAACTTCAACACCACCTCGGGCGAGGTCGGTTACGCCAAGTCCGTGCTCTCCGCACTCGGCAACCCGGCCAACCTGCACGCCGTGATCGACACCAGCCGCAACGGCAACGGGCCTGCGGGCGGAGTCTGGTGCGACCCCTCCGGCCGGAAGATCGGCAACTACCCGACGGCCGCCACCGGCGACGCCGCCATCGATGCCTTCCTGTGGGTGAAGCCGCCGGGCGAGGCCGACGGCTGCGCGGCCGCCGCCGGCACCTTCGTGCCCGACATCGCCTACCAGCTGGCGCAGAACGCGGCCGACCCGAGCACCCCGCCGACGTCCCAGCCGCCCACGTCGCAGCCGCCGACCAGCCAGCCCCCGACGTCCCAGCCGCCCACCTCGCAGCCCCCGACCTCGCAGCCGCCGACCGGTACGGCCTCCTGCGCGGTCACCTACCGGGCCAACTCCTGGACGGGCGGCTTCACGGCCGATGTGTCGGTCAAGAACACCGGCACCGCCGCGATCAGCGGCTGGACGCTGAAGTGGACCTTCCCCGGCGACCAGAAGGTCACCAGCGCCTGGAACGCCAAGGTGACGCAGACCGGCGCCGCGGTCACCGCCACCGACCTCGGCTACAACGGCTCGCTGGCCGCCGGCGCCTCCACCGCCTTCGGCTTCCAGGCCACCTACGGCTCCGCCAACCCGTCCCCGACCGCCTTCACCCTGAACGGCTCCACCTGCACCGTCGCCTGACACCGCAGCACGCCGCACCCGACGGCCGCCGACCGCTTCCCCACAGCGGTCGGCGGCTCCGCCTTTGCCGGGCGGACGGGATCGGCACCGGGCCGACCACAACCTGCCGGCCCGGGCGCACAAGCCCTTCGGCCTCAGGTGAGAAGTGCGGACAGCCGGGCGGCCTGCCGCTCGGCCGTTCCCGGCGGGTTGCGCGGATTCCGGGGGTCGTCGAAGGACAGGAGGAACAGCCACACGAGCGCCAGCAGCCTGCGGCATTCCGTCAGCCGCACGCGTTCGGCGGCAGTCAGGTCGAACAGGCCGAGGAAGGCCTCCGCGTCGAGGGGCGGACCGACCCAGGCGGCCACGTGCTCCGTGATCTCCGCCAGTTCGAAGGGGCGGTCGCTGAGTCCGGAGTCCTCGAAGTCGACGACCCGCACACGACTGCCGTCCCAGAGATAGTTGGCGAGATTGCCGTCCCCGGGGCCGAAAACCACGGGGACGTCCGGCCGGTCGGCCCCGTCCATGCCCGAACGGGCCAGCCAGTCGAGGCCGCGGTCCATAGCCGCCGCCACCGCCCGGCCGACGTGCGGGCGGGCCTGCGGCGCCCAGGCGCTGATCCGGGCGACGAGTTGATACTGTCGGCCGGGCCGGGGAGGGACCTCGGCCAGGACCTCTGCGGGCACGGCCGTGTACAGCTCGCTCGCTGCCGCTGCCAGAGCCCGCAACTGCTGATCACCGAGCGGCTTCCCCCGCAGGGCCTCACCCGGCAGGCGCGACATCACCACCACCAGCTCCGCCGCCGCAAGGCCGGCGCTCAGCGGGACGGGGGCCAGGCCCGGTGCGTGGGCGGCGAGCAGCGTCAGTGCACGCCACTCGCGCTCGCACGCTCCGCGGCTCTCGCGCCGGAACCTCTTGGTCACACTGTCCGGCCGAAGCTCGACGGCGTGAGTGCTCCAGGGAACGGACGTCATGGGACGCGATCTTTCCAGCAGGCACACGACCACCGCCGCCCCGGACCGGAAACAGCCCTCAGGCGTGGCCGGGCCGAGGCACTAGCCTCTTGCGGTGACCGGGACCGAATTCTCCGAGGTGGACCGCAGGCTGCGGGCCGTGCTCGACAGTCTGGGCGAGACGGCGGCGGGCAGCTTCACCGTGCGTGAATCGGGGGAGGACGGGTGCCGGCAGGTCGCGGTCGAGCCGCGCCGGCGGGACGCGCTGGGGTTCTGGTGGAGCCACTGCGGGGGCATCGTCCTCGGGGTGGATGTCCGCGGTGTCTCCTGGGAGCTGCAGCCGACCGCCGAGGACTTGGACTTCCTGGCGGAGGTCGTCCGGAGCGTGGCGGCCGGCCGGGTCCGTGCCGTCCTCGCGCCGGGCCGGGCGGAGGTGACGGTGTTCCTGGCCGACGGCACCTGTGAGAGGCGGAGCAGCGGGCAGGCGCCGGTGGGGTGCCTGCCGCTGCCCCTCTGGCCGCGCTGGGGACGGCGCCTGGAGTACGCCGCCTATCGGTGACCGGCGCCCTTCGCGGGGCCGGGCGTCGTCGCCGGACCCGGCGATGGATCAACCAAGTGCGGACCGTCCGAGTGCCCGTGGAGGCTCCGGATCAGGCGGTGACCCAGTCGGGCAGGTCCTCGCGGGCGGCGAGCCAGGTGGCGGGGACGCCGGAGAGGCCGGTGCGGGCGGCGACCACGCCGGCGGCGATGGCGCAGGTGGTGTCCATGTCGCCCCAGCCGCCGAGGGTCTCCCAGAGGGCGTCGGGGAGGGAGTCGAGCGCGCCGGCGGCCGACCACAGGGCGAACGGCACGGTGTCCTGGGCGGAGAGGCCGGCGCCGGAGCCGAGCACGACGGCCGCGTGCCGGACGGTGGTGCCGGCCGGGAAGCGGGCGGCCGTGCGCAGGCCGGACCGGACGTCGCTCTCCGGCAGGTGCCCGGCGACCTCCTGGAGGAACTCGGCCCGGCCGGGTGGGGCCGAGCCCCGGCTGCGGGCGGCGACCGCCACCGCGACCGCGCCGGCCTCGGCCTCCGGGTGGCTGTGGGTGGTCCGCGCGGAGAGCCCGGCCTGCTCGGCGACGACGGCGAGGTCCTCGGCGAACCAGGCGCCGAGCGGGGCGACCCGCATCGCGGCGCCGTTCCCGTGCGAGCCCTGGCCGCCGAACATCGCGGTGGTGACGGACCGCCAGTTGGCGCCCGCCTGGACGGCCCGCATCACCTGGTGCATCGACGGCCCGTACTTGCGGTGCGGCGCGGCGGTGTAGGCGGCGGCGAACTCGCGGGCGAGCCCGTCCTGGTGGACCTCGCCGTGGCGGCCGAGGTGCCGGAGGAGGACCAGGGCCATGGCGGTGTCGTCCGTCCACTTCCACGGCCCGGGGCGGGGGATGCGGGCGGCCTGCTCGGCGGCGGCCTCGTCGACGCGCGGGGAGAACCAGCGGTCGCCGAAGGCGTCGCCGAGGGCGAGGCCCTGCAGGCTGTCCAGGGCGGGGGCCGGTGCGCGCATGTTGTCCTCCGGGTGAGAATGACCGTGATCGGCATTCTCGCGGCCGGAGGGCCGGGCGGGCGAGCGGATTTCCGCGGGCGGCGGGCCGCGGCACGCGGTGCCGGGCGCCGTCAGCGGCCGCGCAGGCCCTCCAGGAGCAGCGACCAGAGCGCCTCGAAGTCGGCCTCCGCCGTCGGGCGGGACCACTCGGCGGCGTGGGCGGGGTCGTGGAAGTGTGCGGTGGCCAGGAACACCGAGCGGGCCACCGGCCCGGCCGGGGTGTCGCGGAACTCGCCCCGGCGGACGCCGTCCTCGACGATCGCCCGGATCTGGGCGACCAGGGTCTCGATGTGCGCCTCCACGGTGGTGCTGACCTCGCCGACCAGCGCCATGTAGGTGGCGAACATCTCCGGGTCCTCCAGCGCCTTCTGCCGCTTGGCGGCGAACAGCGTGGCCAGCCAGCGGTGCAGCCGCTCGGCCGCCGGGCCCGGTTCGGCGGCGATCGCGGCGAGTTCGTCGTGCGCGCGGTCCAGCCAGCGCTGGGTGACGGCCTCGCGCAGCGCCGCCTTGCTGGGGAAGTGCCGGTACACGCTGCCGTGGCTGACGCCGAGGGCGCGGGCGATGTCGACCACGGTGGCCTTCGCCGGGCCGAACCGCCGCAGGACGTCCTCCGCCGCGCTCAGGATCTGCTCGGCGGTGAGTGCGTTGTCCGTGGCCACGGGGAGGCGTCCTTCGGGTCGTTCGGCGGCGGCTGCTCAGCGCTCGCTGTCGAGGAGCGCCATCTGTGCCGCAGCGTACCTGTCGCCGGCGGCCGAACCCTCGGGCACGGCGGCCTCGACGGCGGCGAGGTCCTCCGCGGTGAGGGTGATCTCCAGCGAGCCGAGCGCCTCGGCGAGGCGGTCGCGGCGGCGGGCGCCGACCAGCGGCACGATGTCCGCGCCGCGCGAGGCGACCCAGGCGATGGCGGTCTGCGCGACGGTGGCGCCCTTCGCCTCCGCGACCGAGCGCAGCGCCTCGACCAGGGCCAGGTTGCGGGTCAGGTTGTCGCCCTGGAAGCGCGGGCTGAAGCCGCGGAAGTCGGTTGCGCCGATCTCCCGTTCGGCGCTCCAGTGGCCGCTGAGCAGCCCGCGCGAGAGCACGCCGTACGCGGTGATGCCGATGCCCAGCTCGCGGGCGGTGGGCAGGACGTCGGCCTCCAGTGAGCGGGAGATCAGCGAGTACTCGATCTGCAGGTCGCTGATCGGGTGCACGGCGGCGGCCCGGCGCAGGGTGTCGGCGCCGACCTCGGAGAGGCCTATGTGCCGGACGTACCCGGCCTTCACCAGCTCGGCGATGGCGCCGACGGTCTCCTCGATCGGGACGTCCGGGTCGAGGCGGGCGGGGCGGTAGACGTCGATGTAGTCGGTGCGCAGCCGGCGCAGTGAGTAGGCGAGGGCGGTCTTGGTGGCGGCCGGGCCGGCGTCGTAGCCGAGCCAGCTGTTGTCGGGGCCGCGCTGGGCGCCGAACTTCACGCTGATCTGCACGGATTCGCGGTCGCGGCCGCGCAGGGCGTCGTGCAGCAGGAGCTCGTTGTGGCCCATGCCGTAGAAGTCGCCGGTGTCGAGCAGGGTGACGCCGGCGTCGACGGCCGCGCGGACGGTGGCGATCGACTCGGCCTCGTCGGCGGGCCCGTACAGGTCGGACATGCCCATCAGGCCGAGGCCGAGGGCGGAGGTCTCCGGCCCGGTGGTGCCGAGGGTGGTGCGGGCGGGGCGTGCGGTGGTGGCGGGCATGGCGGTCTCCCTGGTGTCTGCGGACGGAAGGCTCCGTGATTCGACTATGGCATGTCGGATGACAGATTTCAATTTCTGTCATCCAATGCGGGCGGGAGGTGGGGAACAGAGGTATGACCGATACCAAAGGCTGATCGGCCGTCACCCGTCGGACGTGGATCGCCCGTCCGCAGGCGGTTCGTTCTGCCGAAGCGTCGCCGCAGGTCCATCGTGGGAGGCGGGACGCGCGAACCCCGTTCGCCTGCGGGGCGCGGGCCGCCGGGCCACCTCGCACGGAGACGAACCGGTCTTCTAGGCTCACGTCCGGGCCTCCCCGGCGGCCGGTGCCCGGCCGCACCGCGCACCGGGGGTGCCGTCCACCGGCCCCGGACGACCGGGGCCGCCGGAGCGAGCGAGGAGGACGACGTGTCACCCAGTCCGAGGTTGCACCATCGGCCGTCACCCAGCCGGATGCCCGACCCGGCAGCAGCCTGCAGTCCGCAACAACCGCCACAACCCCGGCCGGCCGCCCGGACCGCCACGGGTTGTGGAGGTGCGAGGTGAGCCCGCATACCGTCCTCCCGGTCGAGCCGGGAAGCGCACCGGCCGGAGCCGCGGCCGGACAACCCGCGGCCGACCGCGCCGCCGACGGCGAACCCGCGAATACCGCGGCCCGCCCCGCGCCCGTGGCCGGGCCCGCCCCCACCGGCACCGCCGACCCGGCAGCCGACCCCTCCCCGGGCACCCCGCCGAGCGGCACCGCCGCCGCCCCCGGACTGCCCGCCCTGCCGGGCCTCCCGCAGGCGCTCACCACCCGGGCCCGCACCCTCGCCGGCGCCGTACGCCGCCGCTGCGCCGCCCTTGCCGCCATGGAGTCGCCCACCGGCGACGCACCCAGACTCGACGCCCTCGCCGAGGAACTGTCGGCCGGCTTCCGCGCCACCGGTGCCGGATCCCGCCGCGAGAGCGGCCCGGCCGGCGACCACCTGGTACTCGAATGGCCCGGCCGGGACGAGTCCCTGCCGCACCTGCTCGTCGTCGGGCACCACGACACCGTCTGGCCCGTCGGCACCCTCGCCGACTGGCCGGTCGAGGAGCGCGACGGGCGGCTCAGCGGCCCCGGCGTCCTCGACATGAAGGCCGGACTCGCCCTGCTGGAGGGCGCCATGGCCCTCCTCGCCGACCTCGGCCAGCGCCCGCACCGGCCGGTCCGGCTCGTGGTGGTCGCCGACGAGGAGGTCGGCAGCCCGGACGGACGACGCGTCGTCGAACGCCAACTCCCCGGCGCCGCAGCCGTCCTGGGCCTGGAACCGCCGCACCCCGACGGTCGGCTCAAGACCGCCAGGCGCGGCTCCACCCGCGTCCTGCTCAGCGTCACCGGGCGGGAGGCACACGCCGGCAACAACGCCACCGAGGGCGTCTCCGCGGTGGACGAGCTGGTCGACCAGCTGGTGGCCGTCCGCGGCCTCGGTCGGCAGCCCGGCACCGAGCTCAACACCGGCCGGATCACCGGCGGCACCCGCGCCAACGTGGTCGCCGGCCGCGCGGAGGCCGAACTCGGCCTGCGCTTCTCCACTGCCGAGGCGCAGCGCCGCGCCCTCGACACCCTCGCCCACCTCACCGCCCTGCGGCCCGGCGCCAAGGTCTGCACGGAGGTGCTCTCCAGCCGTCCGGCCTGGCCCGAGCGGTCCGCCAACCCGTTGCTGCGGCACGTCCGTTCGCTCGCCGCCGCACTCGGGCAACAGCTCGACGGCGCTCCTGCGGGCGGGGCCGGCGACACCAACCTGGCCGGAGCCCGCGGCCTGCCCACCCTCGACGGCCTCGGCGCCGTCGGCCGAGGCCCGCACGCCCGCCACGAGCACGTGGTGGTCGACCAGTTCGCCCCGCGGATCGCCCTGCTGGCGGCGCTCCTCGCCGTACCGCTGCCCCGCCTGCGCGACCGCGCCTGACCCGGGCCCGGGACCGGTCCGGGCGGCCACCCCGCCCGGACCGGCCACCCCGGGCCCGGAACCTCGCGCCCGCCGCCGGGACCCGTGCCTCCCACCCTCCTCCCTCGCCGCCGTCCCGGCCCCCGGCGCCGCGCCCCGGCACCCCCCTTGTGGCGCGGTTTATCCCCCGTCCCCTTCGTCACCTTGGCTGTGCCTTGTCAGGGCGGCGGGTCGGCGTACAGAATGGGACCGACCGAACGGTCAGTCGGGAGGTGGGTTGAGTGACGGCAACAGAGCTGAGCGAGGCGGCCCTGGAAGGGCGCTTCGACGCGGTGGTGGCCGCCGAGCAGCGGATCGAGCCGCGGGACTGGATGCCGGACGCCTACCGGGCGACCCTGGTCCGCCAGATCGCGCAGCACGCGCATTCGGAGATCATCGGCATGCAGCCGGAGGGCAACTGGCTCACCAGGGCCCCCTCGCTGCGCCGCAAGGCGATCCTGCTGGCCAAGGCGCAGGACGAGGCCGGGCACGGCCTGTACCTGTACGCGGCGGCGGAGACCCTCGGCGTCGACCGGGCCGAGCTCACCGAGAAGCTGATCAGCGGCCGGCAGAAGTACTCCTCGATCTTCAACTACCCGACGCTGACCTTCGCCGACGTCGGCGTGATCGGCTGGCTGGTGGACGGCGCGGCGATCTGCAACCAGGTGCCGCTGTGCCGCTGCTCCTACGGCCCGTACGCCCGGGCGATGGTGCGGATCTGCAAGGAGGAGTCCTTCCACCAGCGGCAGGGCTACGAGCTGCTGATGACGCTGATGGCCGGCACCGACGCCCAGCGCCGGATGGTGCAGGACGCGGTGGACCGCTGGTGGTGGCCGTCGCTGATGATGTTCGGCCCGCCGGACGACGACTCGCCGAACAGCGCACGGTCGATGGCCTGGCGGATCAAGCGGCACTCCAACGACGACCTGCGCCAGCGCTTCGTCGACATGACCGTGCCGCAGGCCGAGCACCTCGGCGTCACCCTCCCGGACCCGGCGCTGAGCTGGAACGAGGAGCGGGGCAGCTGGGACTTCGGCGAGCCCGACTGGTCGGAGCTCAAGAAGGTGATCACCGGGCAGGGCCCGTGCAACACGCAGCGCGTCGAGCGCCGCAGGGCCGCCCACGAGGACGGCGCCTGGGTCCGCGAGGCGGCCCTGGCGTACGCGGAGAAGAAGCGGAGCGCACAGTGAACGCGAACCGGGCCGGCTGGCCGCTCTACGAGGTGTTCGTCCGCCCGCGGCGCGGCCTGAACCACGTCCACGTGGGCTCGCTGCACGCGGCCGACGACCGGATGGCGCTGCTCGCCGCCCGCGACCTCTACACCCGCCGCAACGAGGGCGTCAGCCTCTGGGTGGTGCCCTCCGCGGCGATCACCGCGTCCACCCCGGACGAGCAGGACCCGTTCTTCGCCCCCAGCGGGGACAAGGTCTACCGCCACCCGACCTTCTACGACATCCCCGAGGATGTCCCGCACATCTGAGCCCGTGCCCGTCCGACCAGGGGATGCCGACATGACCGACGACCACGTCTACCTGACGCTCAGCGAGGCCGAGCCGGGGCCCGAGGGCGAGGCCCGCTGGGCGTACGGCACCGGGTTCGCCGACCCGCTGCTGGGGGTCGACACCGCCCTGCCGGCCGGCGTGGACGGCGCCGACCTCGCCGCCTACTGCCAGATGCTCGGCGACGACGCCCTCGTGCTCGCCCAGCGCCTCATCGAGTGGTGCACCCGGGCGCCGGAGCTGGAGGAGGAGGTCGCCCTCGCCAACCTCGGCCTCGACCTGCTCGGCCAGGCCCGCCGGCTGCTCACCCGGGCCGGCCAGGCGGACGGCTCCGGCCGCACCGAGGACGACCTCGCGTACTGGCGCGAGGACCACGAGTTCCGCAACGTGCGGCTGGTCGAGGTGCCCAACGGCGACTTCGCGCACACCGTCGCCCGGATCCTGGTCTTCGCCACCGCCCGGCACGCCCTGTACCGGCGGCTCGTCGAGCACGCCGACCCGGTGCTCTCCGCGGTCGCCGCGGCCGGCGTCAAGGAGCTCGCCTACCACCGCGAGTGGGCGCAGGAGTGGCTGCTGCGCCTGGGCGACGGCACCCCGTACTCGCACGAGCGGATGCAAGCCGGCCTCGACGCCGTCTGGCCGCTGCTCGACGAGCTGTTCACCCCGCACCCGGTCGAGCTGCGGCTCGGCACCGACCCGGCCGCCCTGCGCGGGCCCGTGCTGGCGCTGCTCGCCGACGACATCGCGGAGGCGACCCTGACCGTTCCGGACGCCGCCCCGCTGGCGTACGTCGGCGGGCGGGCCGGGCGCGACGGCGTCCACACCGAGGCCCTCGGCCTGCTCCTCGCCGAGCTGCAGGTCGTCGCCCGCGCCCACCCGGGGGCGACCTGGTGATGACGTCCACGACCACCCGCGCCTGGGAGGCGGCCGCCGCCGTCACCGACCCGGAACTGCCGATGCTCACCCTCGCCGACCTGGGCGTGCTCGCCGGGGTCGAGGAGCAGGGCGACACCGTCACCGCCTGGCTGACCCCGACCTACTCGGGCTGCCCGGCGGTCGCCGAGATGGCCGCCGACGTCGACGCCCGGCTGCGGGAGGCCGGCTACACCGACGTCCGGGTGCGGCTGCGGCTCGACCCGCCGTGGTCCACCGACCTGATCAGCGCCGAGGGGCGCCGCAAGCTCGCCGAGGCGGGCATCGCGCCCCCGGCCGCCGGCGGCCTGCTGCAGCTCGGCCCGACCCGGCGCACCGTGCACTGCCCGCAGTGCGGCTCCGCCGACACCGAGGAGCTCTCCCGCTTCGGCTCCACCGCCTGCAAGGCGCTCTGGCGCTGCCGCAGCTGCCGCGAGCCGTTCGACCGGATCAAGGAGATCTAGATGGCCGTCCGCCGCCCGACCTTCCACGAGCTGCGCATCGCAGCGCTGGAACCGCTCTGCGAGGACGCCGTCGCGGTCACCTTCGAGGTGCCGGGCGGCCTCGCCGAGGAGTTCGCCTTCCGACCCGGCCAGACGCTCACCCTGCGCCGGATCGTGGACGGCGCCGACGAGCGCCGCTCGTACTCGCTCTGCTCGCCGGTCGGCGGGTCGCTGCGGATCGCGGTGCGCGAGGTGCCCGGCGGCCTGTTCTCCCGCTGGCTGGTGCACGAGGCGCGGGTCGGCGAGGCCGTCGAGGTGATGCCGCCGACCGGGCTGTTCACCCCCGAACTCGGCGAGGCCGCCGAGCACGTGCTGGTCGCCGCGGGCTCCGGCATCACCCCGATGCTGTCCATCGCCGGCTCGGTGCTCGCCGCCCACCCCGGCTCCCGGGTCACCCTGCTGTACGGCAACCGCCGCAGCGACACGGTGATGTTCTCCGACGAACTCGCCGACCTGAAGGACACCCACCTCGACCGCTTCCAGCTGGTCCACGTGCTCTCGCGGGAGTCCCGCGACGCCGAACTGCTCAGCGGCCGGCTCGACCCGGAGCGGACGAAGGCCCTGCTCGGCGCCCTCGTCGACGTGCCCACCGTCGACCACTGGTGGCTCTGCGGCCCGTACGGCATGGTCGTCGGCACCAAGCACCTGCTCGGCGAGCTGGGCGTGCCCGCCGACCGCGTCCACCAGGAGCTGTTCCACGCCGAGGACGAGCCCGAGTACGAGCGCGGCGAGGATGCCCCCGTCTCCGGCGACCTCAGCGAGGTCACCGTCGTCCTCGACGGCCGCTCCAGCGTGCTCGCGCTGCCCCGCGACCGCTCGGTGCTGGACGGCGCCCAGCGCTCCCGCCCCGACCTGCCGTTCGCCTGCAAGGGCGGCGTCTGCGGCACCTGCCGCGCGCTCGTCTGCGAGGGCGAGGTGGAGATGCGGCGCAACTTCGCCCTGGAGGAGAAGGAGGTCGCCGCCGGCTACGTCCTGACCTGCCAGGCCCGCCCGGTCACCGACAAGGTCACCGTCGACTTCGACGCCTGAGGGGCAGACCACCGACGGTTCGGGTCAAGCCGTGAGCTGTACCGCGCCCGCATTCGAACTGCGCGGTTCCCCGCGCCCCTGAGCGGTCGGCCCGAGCAGTTCTACGATGTCGTTGACCGCCGTGCGGCCGGCACGGTTGGCGCCGACGGTGCTGGCGGAGGGGCCGTAGCCGACCAGGTGGATGCGGGGGTCGGCGGCTGCCCGGGTGCCCTCCATCCGGATGCCGCCGCCGGGGCCGCGCAGGCCCAGCGGTGCCAGGTGGGTGATCTCGGGCCGGAAGCCGGTGGCCCAGACGATCGCGTCCAGGTGTTCCTCGGTGCCGTCCCAGACCGCGCCGTGCTCGGTCAGCCGGTCGAACATCGGGCGGCGGTTCAGCACGCCCAGCTCCTCGGCCCGCCGGTACGCCACCGACGGGCCGAGCCCGGTCACGCTCACCACGCTGCGCACCGGCAGGCCCTCGCGGACCCGCTGCTCCACCAGCGCCACCGCCGCCCGCCCGGCCTCCGGGGTGAACGGGCCGTCCCGGTAGACCGGGGGACGCCGGGTCGCCCACACCGTCTCCGCGACCGGGCCGAGCTCCGAGAGCACCTGGATCGCCGAGGCGCCGCCGCCGACCACCAGGACCTTCTGCCCGGCGAACTCCTCCGGCCCGCGGTAGTCCGCGTAGTGCAGCTGCCGGCCGGCGAAGTGCCCCGGATAGTGCGGCAGGAACGGCCGCGTCCAGGTGCCGGTGGCGTTGACCAGGGCCCGCGCCGTCCAGTCGCCGCGGTCGGTCTCCACCTGCAGCCGGCCGTCCGGCAGCGACCGCACCGCCCGCACCCGGACGGGCCGCACCACCGGCAGGGCGTGCTCCGCCTCGTACGCGGCGAACCAGACCGGCACCACCTCGCGGGCCGGGGCGTCCGGGTCGGGCGCCGGCAGCGCGGAGTCCGGCAGGTCGTGGAAGCCGTGCACGGTGGCCATCCGCAGCGAGGGGGAGCGGTGCGCCCAGGCGCCGCCCGGGGTCTCGTCCGCGTCCAGCACCACGAAGCCCCGGTACGGCTCGAAGCCGCGCCGGCGCAGGTGGTGGGCGGCGGACAGCCCGGCCTGCCCGGCGCCGATCACCACCACGTCCACCTCGCGCGGCAGCTCGTGACCCCAGGTCGTTTCGGCTTCAACGGTCATGCCGGTGGAACATTGCGCACGCGGTCCATGTTCCCTGCGAGCTGCCCGGAGCGAGGCGTCAGGCGAGCGGGGCGACCACCGCCGCCGTCCCGTACGCGCAGATCTCCGTGCCCACGTCGGCAGCCTCCGACACGTCGAAGCGCATCATCAGCACCGCGTTGCCGCCGCGTGCCTTCGTCTGCTCGATCAGCCGGCCCATCGCCTGGTTGCGGCTCTCCACCAGGGTCTTGGTCAGGCCCTTCAGCTCACCGCCGACCAGCGACTTCAACCCCGCGCCGATCTGCGAACCGATGTGCCGGCTGCGCACCGTCAGCCCGAACACCTCCCCGATGACCCGCTCCACCCGGTGCCCGGGCACGTCGTTGGTGGTCACCACCAGCACCTCGGAGTCCGGGTGCTGCCCGCCGCCGTAATCGTCGATGTTTCCCATGCCCCCACCATCGGGCACCCGGGGCCGGGCGCCCGCTCCGGCTCGCCGGTGCACCGGCCGACGTCCTCCGACAGGCTCCGCCGCGGCCGCCGGCCCCGTCCGGCGGATTCACCCGCTCCGCCGCCGCCCCGGCACCCCGGCGCGCGCTTCGGGCCGTGCCGAAGAAGGTGGCGGACACCGGTGATTCCCGGGCCGCCCTGGCCGTACTGTAGGCGCATGGGCGAGCGAAGCGATCATCCGCAGGGGCCGGGCGCGGCGGAGGACTCCGGCGCGCAGGAGATCGAGGCGACAGTGGTGCTCGGCATCCGCATCACCGACTGGCCGACGCTGCGTGCCGCCGCGCTGGCCGCCGTCGACGAACTGGACTTCGACGGGGCCGACCCGGCCGGGCAGCGCACCGAGCTGCTCCGCGAGGTCGCCGACGACCCGAACGCCGCCCTCGGCGTGCTGCTCCACCCCGACCGGCTGGTGGCGGCCGTCCCCGGCATCGAGGCGCTCGGCGGCACCCTGGAGATCAGCGTCACCGACGACTTCGCCCCCGACTTCGCCGAGCTCTTCCCGCTCGACGGCGAGGACGGCGAGGGCGGCGACTGGACGCTCACCCCCCGCACCGCCTGCCTCCTGCACACCCAGCTCATCGGCCTCGCCGACGCCTCCTACGACGACCTCGACGAGCACGAGGACGAGCCCGTCACCGAGGGCGACGAACCCGACTGGACGGTCTACGCCCGGCTGCCCCGCCGCACCTGGTCCATGCACCGCACCTGGCGGCGCGCCCTCGCCCGCACCTTCGACGACCTCGCCGAGGACCTCTCCCTCGGCGAGTGGCCGCTGCCCCGCTGCCTCGCCGAGGAGGTCGCCCTGCGGATGGCCCTCGCCGACGCCCGCAGCCTGCTCGGCGCCCAGCCCGAATCGGTCGCCGACATGATGGGCGACCTCCCCGCCGACCTGTACGACTACGACTGGGACGGCTGCGCCGACGAGCTCTTCGGCGTCTACGGCCCCGACGAGGGCGACCCGGACCTGGAGACCGCCGACCGGACGGACCAGCTGCTCGCCGCCACCCACCCCGAGGGCTGGTTCCTCGGCTACGAGGACGCCGAGGAGCGCGACCCCCAGCGCGGATACCGGCGCTGACGGCCCGGGGGCTGCTGGCATGCTGGTGGGGTGAGTTCACCCTTCGACGCCCCGAGCAGCCCCGACGAGCCCGTCGACCGCGACAGCAAGGAGCAGTACGTACTGCCCCTGGTCGTCCGGATCGAGCGGGCCGACCCGCCCGCCCGCACCGACGCCCTGGAGACCTCCGCCCGGGCGGTGCTGACCCTGCTCGCCGACCCGCGGGTCACCGACGGCGACGGCGAATGGGCCGAGCGCGTCGCGGCCTGGGAGGACGCCCGCATCCGCAAGGTCGTCCGGCGGGCCCGCGGCGCGGAGTGGCGCAAGGCCGGCGAACTGACGGGCATCACCGTCACCGGTGCCGCCGCCGAGGTCCGCGTCTTCCCACCGGTCCCGCTGGACGGCTGGCCGAAGGAGCTCGCCAAGCTCCAGGTCTCCGGCACCGACCTGGACGACCCCGAGGCGCCGGCCGCACCCGCCGAGGGCCTGCCCGTGCTCTGGCTCAACCCCGACCTGGAGATGAGCGCCGGCAAGACCATGGCCCAGACCGGCCACGCCGCCCAGCTCGCCTGGTGGCGCCTGGACGACACCCAGCGCAAGGAGTGGGCCGAGTCCGGCTTCGCCCTGGCCGTCCGCACCGCCGACCCGGACGCCTGGGCCGGCCTCACCGCGAGCGGCCTGCCGCTCGTCCGGGACGCCGGCTTCACCGAGATCGCCCCCGGCAGCTGCACCGTCGTCGCCGACCACCCCGCCCTGCGGTAGCGGTGCTCGACTACGACGGCGAGGCCGCGACGTACGACGCCACCCGCGGCGGGGAGGAACGGGCGGCCGCCGCCGCGGAGGCCGTCGAGCGGCTGTTGCCGGCCGGCGCCGCGACCGTGCTCGACGTGGCCTGCGGCACCGGCATCGTCACCGCCCGGCTCCGCCGCCCCGGCCGGGCCGTCCTCGGCGTCGACCGCTCCCGCGGGATGGCCGCCGTCGCCGCGGAACGGATGCCCGGCGGCGTGGTGCTCGGCGACGCCGCCCGGCTGCCGGTCGGCACCGGCCGGGTCGACGCCGTCCTGCTGGTCTGGCTGCTCCACCTGCTGGACGACGCCGAACCGGTGATCGCCGACGCCGCCCGTGCCTTGCGCCCGGGCGGCGTCCTGATCACCACGGTCGACAAGAACCAGGCCGCCTTCGGCGCCGACAGCGACGTCGCCCGGGTCACCGCACCCCTGCGGGAGGCCCACGGCCGTTCTCCCGCCGACGGCCACCGCAGGGTCCTGGAACTGGGCGCCCGGTACGGGCTCCGGCCCGCCGCCGAAACCGCCTTCGACGGCACCGGCCAGGGCCGCAGCCCCGCCGACTGGCGACAGGTGATCGAAGCCGGCCGCATCCCCTGGGCCACCGCGGCCGGCCCGCACCGCACCGCCGACCTCTGCCGGGACCTCGCCACCCTTCCCGACCAGCACCGCCCCCGCCCCCAGCCCCGCTACCGCCTGCTCGCCCTCGAACGCACCTGAACCTCCGTCAACGCACCCGCCGGGGGTAGCCCCTGGGGGCGCACGGCTCAGGCCGGGCGGGGGCGGGTTGCCGGGCGGGTCTCGGCGACGGCGAGGCCGGTGACGGAGGCCAGCAGCACCGCCGTCCCGGCAGCTGCCGCGGGGGTCAGGTGCTCGCCCAGCAGCAGCACCGCGATCACGGTGGCGCTCACCGGCTCGATCAGCGCGATCACCGAGGCGGTGGTGGCCCGGACGACCGCGGCACCCGCGAAGTACAGGCCGTAGGCGAGCGCCGTCGGCACCGAGGCCAGGTAGACCAGCAGCAGCACCGTCCGGCCGAGGCCCTCGGCCTGCGGCAGCACGCCTTCGGCGAGCGCGAACGGCAGCAGGCACACCGTGCACACCGCGAACGACCAGAGGGTGGTCGACGACGCGCTCTGCCGTTCGCCGGCCCGGCCCAGCCACCGGGTGTACAGCGTGATGCAGCCGTACCCGGAGGCCGACACCAGCGCCCAGAGCACCCCGGCGGGCCGGACCTCGCCGCTGCCGCCGTCCCCGAGCACCAGCACCGCGAGGCCGGCCAGTGCGCCGCCGACCGCCACCGCGCCCGCGCCGCCGAGCCGCTCGCCCATGGCCAGCCGGGCGCCGATCGCGATCAGCACCGGAGCCGAGCCCAGCGTCACCACGGTGGCCACGGCCAGCCCGGTCTGCTGGACTGCCACGAAGTAGGCGGCCTGGAAGACGGTCAGCCCGAGGCCGTTGACGGCGATCCGCACCGCCCGGCGACGCCACGGCAGCGCGGCTTCGGCGCGCCGCGGGCCACGGTGGCTCCGGTTGCCGAGGCCGGTGCAGGCCCGGACGGCCAGCAGCAGGACGACCCCGCCGAGCGACCGCCAGAAGGTCAGCGCCAGCGGGCCGAGGCCGCTGCCGTCGTACAGCAGGGCGGCCGCGGCGCCGGCGGTGCCCCAGGCGGTCGCGGAGAAGGTGATGTAGAGCAGGCCCCGGCCGACGGGCAGGGCGGAGGGGTTGGACATGGGTGTTCTCCCACAGAAGAGGTCGGTCGCGTGGTCCCGTCCGCGGGCAGCGCCGACCGCCCCGGGGTCTCACCCCGGAGTCACGGTCTTCCGTGGCCTCGCCGCCCGCTCAGGCGGCGGGCGGTGGCAGAACAGTCAGGTGCACGGGCCACACCCTATAGGGCGTATGCCGACGGACCCGGGTCGGGCCCACCGACACACGCCCACCGGTGTCAGGCGTCGTTCCGCCGCAGCGAGAGCAGCCCGCCCCAGGCGGCGGCGGCCGCCCACAGCGCCATCACCAGCAGTCCCGTCCAGTGCCCGTAGGGGACGGCCGGGTCGGTGAGGTACCGCGTCGCGTACAGGCCGGCCCGGTCCGGCAGGAAGTACGCCGCCTCGCGGACCCCGGGCACCGCGGTGAGGAAGGTCGTGCCGAGGAAGACCGCGGGCGTCAGCAGGCCGATCGCCGCGGTGAGGTTGCGCAGCATCGCGGTGAGGCCGAGGCAGAAGACCAGCAGCAGCGGGTGGTAGAGCACCCCGGCGACGATGCTGCGCACCGCGCCGGGCTGCCCGAGGTCGAGGCCCACGGTGGCGGAGGTCGCCAGGTGTGCCCCCGCCACCGAGAGCAGGCCGACCACCAGTCCGACCCCGGTGCCCAGCAGCAGCTTCCCGGTGTAGAACCGGCCGCGCCGCGGCACTGCCGCCAGCGAGGCCCGCACCGTGCCGGAGGCGTACTCCTGGCCGATCAGCAGGATGCCGCTCGCCACCACCGCGACGTGGCCGAAGAGCATGCCGTAGTAGATGCCCTCGGCGGGGTCGTCCGTCATGGAACGGTCGACCTCGCCGTACGCGGCCTGCACCGCCGCGGTGATGCCGGCGGTGAGCAGCACCGCGATCAGCGGGGTGATCCACTGGGAGCGCAGCGTGGTGAACTTGGCCCACTCGGCGCGCAGGGCGAGCGAGGTGGTCATGCCGCCACCGCCCGGTACTCCACGGCGTCCGCGGTCATCCGCATGAAAGCCTCCTCCAACGAGTCCTGCTGGACTGACAGTTCGTACAGGGCGACGCCGTGCCGGGCGGCCAGCGCGCCGATCTCCTCCGAGGTGGTGCCGAAGACCTCCCAGGCCCCGCCGGAGCCCTCGACCGGCTCGGCCACCGTGCCCGAACTGCGCAGCAGGTCGGCCAGCTTGACCGGGTCGACCGCGCGGACCCGGACCCTGGAACGGCCGTGCCGCGCCAGGAACTCGTCGGTGGTGAGGTCGGCCAGCAGCCGGCCCCGGCCGACCACCACCAGGTGGTCCGCGGTGAGCGCCATCTCCGCCATCAGATGGGAGGAGACCAGCACCGCCCGGCCCTCCGCGGCGAGGCCGCGCAGCAGGGTGCGGATCCACCGGATGCCCTCCGGGTCCAGGCCGTTCACCGGCTCGTCGAGCAGCAGCACCGGCGGGTCGCCGAGCAGGGCCGCCGCCACCCCGAGCCGCTGCCGCATGCCGAGCGAGAAGCCCTTGATCCTGCGGTCCGCGACCGCGCCGAGGCCGACCTGCTCCAGCACCTCCTCGATCCGGCGCCGCGGCAGCCCGTTGCTCGCCGCCAGCCAGCGCAGATGGCCGCGGGCCGTCCGGCCGCCGTGCACCGCGTGGGCGTCGAGCAGGGTACCCACCTGGCGCAGCGGCGCCTCGAGTTCGGCGTACGGCCGGCCGTGCACCAGCGCCTCGCCGGCGGTCGGCCGGTCCAGGCCGAGCACCATCCGCAGCGTGGTGGACTTCCCGGCCCCGTTCGGGCCGAGGAAGCCGGTCACCCGGCCCGGTTCCACGCGGAAGTCCAGCCCGTCCACGGCCGTGGTCGCGCCGTACCGCTTGGTCAGGTTCCTGACCTCGATCACCGTCGTACCTCCCTGGTCGATGATTCCAGCCAACCGGGCCGGCGGCGCCGGGAGATCCCGCCCGGGAGTGGACCGCCTCCCTCCCGGGAGGGAGGCCGCCCACCGCGCCGGCCTGGCACGATGGCGCCGTGCCACCCTTCTTCGCCCCGCTGTTCCGGGCCGCCACCTACGCCCGCTGGCTGCACCTGCTGATCGGCACGGTGTTCGTCGGCGTCGTCCTGCTCGTCTACCCGGGCATCGAGCCGGGCCGGTCGCTGCCGGAGACGGTGGCCCTCGGCGCCGCCCTGGATGCCGCGCTGCTCTGCCTGGCCGCGCTGCTCCCGGCCACCCGGCGCGCCGAGGGGGTGCAGGCCAGGCTGCTGCTGGTGCCCGACCGGGAGGAGTCGATCGGCGCCGCCCCCTCGGTGGGCTGGGCAGACCGCGGCCGGACGGCGCTGTGGTTGGTCGCCCGGGTCGCGCTGGGCCTCGGGGTCGGCCTGGCGACCGTCCGCGCGCTGGACCTGGGCACCCGCCTGCTGCACGCCCCGCCGTACGGGCCGCTGCTGCTGCCGGTGCTCGTCCTCGCCCTGCTGTGGCTGGTCGTGCTCGCCGGGAGGCTCCAACTCGCCCTCGCCGTCAGGCTGCTCGGCCCGTCGGTGGCCGATCGGCTGGTCGCCGCCGAACTGCGCGCCGAACGCCTGCTGGAACGCAACCGGCTCGCCCGGGAGCTCCACGACTCGATCGGGCACGCGCTCACCGTCACCGTGCTGCAGGCGGGCGCCGCCCGGGAGGTTGCCGACCCGGCCTTCCGGGAGAAGGCCCTGGAGGCCATCGAGACCACCGGGCGGCAGGCCATGGAGGACCTCGAACGGATGCTCCTCCTGCTCCGCGACACCCCCGAGGAGACCGCCGCCGAGCAGCCCGGGCTCGACCGGGCCGCGGCCCTCTTCGACGCCGCCCGGGCGGCCGGCAGCCCGGTCGAGGCGACCGTCGACCCGGCCGCCGCCCGGCTGACCGGCGTGCTCTCCCGCGAGGCCTACCGGATCGTCCAGGAGGGCGTCACCAACGCCCTCAAGCACGCCCCCGGTGCACCGATCCGGATCCGCGCCGCGATCGAGGACGGCCGGCTCGAACTCCGCTGCGCCACCGCCCTGGTGGCCGCCCCGGCCGGCGGGCGGCCGGCCCGCGGCGGCGGCCGCGGACTGCGCGGCGTCCGGGAGCGGGCCACACTGCTCGGCGGCGAGGCCGGGGCCGGCCGCGAGGACGGCGACTGGGTGCTGACGGTCCGTCTGCCACTACGGTTGGCCGAATGATCGACATCCTGCTGTGGACGACGAGGAACTCGTCCGGACCGGGCTGCGGGCCGTCCTGGAGGCCCAGGGCGACCTGCGCGTGGTGGGGGAGGCCGCGGACGGTGCGGCCGCCCTCGGGCTCGTCCGGTCGCTGCGCCCCGACGTGGTCCTGATGGACGTGCGGATGCCCGAGGTGGACGGGCTCACCGCCACCCGCGCGATCCTCCGGGACGCGGACATCCCGCCGCGCATCCTCGTCCTCACCACCTTCGAGAACGACGACTACGTGTACGAGGCGCTGCGGGCCGGCGCCGACGGGTTCCTGCTCAAGCGGGCCCGTCCGGCCGAGATCGTGCACGCCGTCCGGCTCGCCGCGGCCGGGGAGTCGCTGCTCTTCCCGGCCGCCATCCGCAGCCTCGCCGCGGGCCGCGCCAACCGGCCGGCCGCGGAGGCGATGGCCCGAGCCGCCCTCACCGACCGGGAGGCCGAGGTGCTGCGACTGATGGCCCGCGGCCTGTCCAACGCGGAGATCGCCGCCGAGCTCTTCCTCGGCGTGCAGACCGTCAAGACCCACGTCAGCGGCGTCCTCGGCAAGCTCGGCGCCCGTGACCGCACCCAGGCCGTGGTCACCGCCTACGAGTCCGGCTTCGTCCGCCCGGCCTGACGACACGTCCGCACCGTCCGCGAAGTACCGGAACACGGCGGAATGCCGAATTCGCGCCGACGCCGAGCGGTACCGGTTGAGGAACGGCCGGCACGGCGTCGTCCCCCGCCGTCGACCCGCTCGGCGCGGAGGAGATCGCGGCGAAGGCGCACGCCGCGATGGCGGCGCTCAGCTCGGTGCGGGTCGACGGCAGCCTCACCGTGGAGGAGCAGCGGGTGACGGTCCATCTCTTCGCCGACAAGCAGGGCAACTGCATCGGAACCCTCTCGGCGACCGGCATCGGCAATGTCGAGATCCGGCGCACCGGCAACAGGAGCTGGATCAAGGCGGACGAGGAGACCTGGCGGAAGCAGGTCGAGAAGGGAGGCGCGACCCCGCAGCAGGCCGCGCGCGCCGCACAGCTCTTCAAGGACCGCTTCATCACCGGGTTCGACACACAGATGCCCCAGACCGCGGCCATGTGCAACCTCATCGAGAGCATGTTCGGTGACACCGAGGAGGACCAGGTCTCCAAGGGCGCCGCCGGGACCACCAACGGCGTCAAGACCGTCAGTCTGACCAGCATGACCGACGGGGAGAAGGTCGTCCTGCACGTTGCGACCGAGGGCACGCCCTATCTGATCCGCATGGAGCAGACCGAGGGCGAGCCCGGCGCCATGGACTTCAGCGCGTTCGACAAGCCGTTCACGGTCGAGGAGCCGCCGGCCGGCCAGGTCGTCGACTTCTCCGCCCTGAACAAGGCCTGACCTCAGGCCGGGTAGGCGTGCGTCTGGGTGGCCTTGACGGTGGCCCAGACCTCGGTGCCGGGGGTGAGGTCGAGCTCGGCCGCGGCGGTGGGGGTGAGGTCGGCGGCGAGCGGCAGCGGGCCGGTCAGGTCGACCCGGATCCGGTCGCCGTGCAGGTCGAGACCGGCGACGGTGAGCGGCCAGGCGTTGCGGGCGCTGGAGTCGGGGCGGCCGCGGTGCAGGGTGACGGCGGCCGGCGGGAAGGCCACGAAGGCCGGGCCGGCGAGCTCCTCGGAGGTGGTGAGGGCGGTGCCGTCCGGCAGGGTGACGGTGTGGCCTTCGGCGGTGCCGCGGTAGAGGTTGAGGCCGACCAGGCGGGCGATGTAGTCGGTGCGCGGGTGGCGGGCGATGTCGGCGGGTGCGCCGGACTGCACCTCGCGGCCGTCCTCGATCACCACCAGCCGGTCGGCGAGCACCATGGCGTCCAGCGGGTCGTGCGTGACGAGCACCGCCACCGCCTCGAACTCGGCCAGGTGGCGGCGCAGCTGGGCCCGCACCTCCAGCCTGGTCCGGGCGTCCAGGGCGGCCAGCGGCTCGTCCAGCAGCAGCAGCCTGGGCCGCACCGCGAGCGCCCGGGCGAGGGCCACCCGCTGGGCCTGGCCGCCGGAGAGGCTGCGCGGGCGGGTGGCGGCGTGCTCGGCGAGGCCCATCCGCTCCAGCCAGGGCAGGGCGGCCGCCCGGGCGGCGGCCTTGCGCAGGCCCTGGCAGCGCAGGCCGAAGGCGATGTTGTCGAGGGCGCCGAGGTGCGGGAAGAGCAGGTAGTCCTGGAAGACCACGCCGACCGGGCGTTCCTCGGCGGGGGTGTGCAGTCCGGTCGCCGGGTTCTCCAGCACGGTGCCGTCGAGGGCGAGCCGGCCGGCGGTGAGCGGGAGGAGCCCGGCGAGCGCGCGCAGGGCGGTGGACTTGCCGGCGCCGTTGGGGCCGAGCAGGGCGACGACCTCGCCGGGGGCGGCGGTGAGGGTGAGGTCGAGCCGGAAGGCGGGGCGGTCGACCCGCAGCCGGGCGTCCAGGGCGGGCGGGGTCATCGGGGGCTCCGGAGGAGGGTCACGGGGTCGACATCCAGCGTTCCCGCAGGCCGGCCAGGACGGCGATGGAGACGGCGAGCAGGACGAGGCTGAGCGCGATCGCGGCCTCCGGCTCGGACTCCATCGCCAGGTAGACGGCGAGCGGCATGGTCTGGGTGCGGCCCGGGAAGTTGCCGGCGAAGGTGATCGTCGCGCCGAACTCGCCGAGCGCCCGCGCCCAGGCCAGCACCGCGCCGGCCCCGATGCCGGGGGCGATCAGCGGCAGGGTGACCCGGCGGAAGGCGGTGAGCCGGGAGGCGCCGAGCGTGGCGGCGGCCTCCTCGTAGCGCGGGTCGGCGGCGCGCAGCGCCCCCTCCACGCTGATCACCAGGAACGGCATGGCGACGAAGGCCTCGGCGAGCACCACGCCGGGTGTGGTGAACGGCAGGGTGATGCCGAAGGCGGAGTCCAGCCATCGGCCGACGATGCCGTTGCGGCCGAGGACGAGCAGCAGGGCGACGCCGCCGACCACCGGAGGCAGCACCAGCGGCAGTGTCACCAGGGCCCGCACCAGCCGCCGGCCCGGCAGCTCGGTGCGGGCGAGCAGCCAGGCCAGCGGCACTCCGAGCACCAGCGACACCCCCGTGGCCGCCGTTGCGCAGATCAGTGAGAGCCTCAGGGCCTGCCAGACCTCCGGGCTGGAGAGCTGCTCGGGCAGCGCGCTCCACGGCGCGCGGACCAGCAGACCGACCAGCGGCAGGACGAGGAAGGCCAGGCCCAGCAGGGCCGGGAGGAGCAGGGCGTACGGCACCCGCCCGCCGCCGCGCCGGGTGCGGCGGCGGGTCTCGGCCGGTGCGGTCGTCACGGTGCCTGGAAGCCCGCCGCGGTGAGGGCCCGGGCGGCCTCGGGCGACCGGACGTACTCGACGAAGGCGGCCGCGGCGGCGGCGTTGGGCGCCTTGGCGAGGGCGGCGATCGGGTAGTCGTTCACGGCCTTGGCGGCCTCGGGGAATTCCACGCCGTCGATCTTCGCAGCATCGGCCTTCACATCGGTCCGGTACACGAGCGAGGCGTCGACCTCGCCGAGCTCGACCTTGGTGAGGGCGCCCTTGACGTCCTGCTCCAGGGTGACCGGGGTGAGCTTCACACCGGCCGCGTCGAGGGCCTTCACGGCGGCGGCGCCGCAGGGCACCTGCTGCGCACAGAGCGCGACCTTGACGCCGGTGAGGTCCTTGAGGCTTGTGATGTGCTTGGGGTTGCCCTTGGGGACGGCGATCTCGAGGGTGTTCTTGACGAACACCTGGGGCTCGCCGTTGGCGGCCTTGGCGTCGGTGACGGTCTTCATGGTGGCCGGACTGGCGGCGGCGAAGACGTCCGCGGGCGCTCCGGAGACGATGCTCTGGGCGAGCGCGGAGCTGCCGCCGAAGTTGAAGGTGACCTTGGTGCCGGGGTTGGCGGCCTCGAACTTCTTGCCCAGCTCGGTGAAGGACTCCTTGAGCGAGGCGGCGGCGAAGACGGTGATGCTGCCGGAGACCTTGGCGGCGGAGGACGCGGCCCCCGCGGAGGCGGCGGACGCCGGTGCGGTGGTGCTGCCCGAACCGCTGCTGCCGCAGGCGGTGAGGCCGGCGGCGAGGGCCGCGGCGGCGAGGACGGCAACGGCGGAACGGCGTCTGGCGGTGCTCATGGGGGTTCCCCTTCTGCCGCGCCGCTGGGAGGCGCGGAGGTGCGGTGACAACGCCGATCATACTGTCGCACTTGCGGCTCGGACGTCCCCTGTTTCATCGCACAGGCCAGCATGCGGGCGGCTTCCAGCTGGTATGTGCGATACCCCGGATGGAAAATCCCTGGCCCCGGCCGCCGGCCGCCCGCCAGAGTGGTCCCCCTCACGACAACGGGGGAGGGACGCCCATGTCCACACTGCGAGTCACCGCGGAACGCCTGACCATCCTGGAGCACCCGAACGCCGACGCCCTGGAGCTCGCGCAGATCGGCCTCTACCGCGCGGTGGTGGCCAAGGGCGCGTACCGGACCGGCGAGACCGCCGTGTACATCCCCGAGCAGGCCGTGCTGCCCGCCGGCCTGATCGAGGAGCTCGGACTGACCGGGCGCCTCGCCGGCTCCAACGCCGACCGGGTCAAGGCCGTACGGCTGCGCGGCGAGCTCTCCCAGGGCATCGTCTGCCGCCCGCGCGCGCTGGACGCCGTCGACCTGTCCGCCGCCGCCGACAGCGGCGAGGACTTCGCGGAGCTGCTCGGCATCACCAAGTGGCGGCCGCCGATCCCGACCGCCATGAACGGCGACGTCGAGGCCGCCCCCGACCTGCTGCCCTGGGTCGACATCGAGAACCTCAAGCGCTTCCCGACCGTCTTCGAGCCCGGCGAGCCCGTCGTCGTCACCGAGAAGGTGCACGGCAGCTGCTGCCTGGTCACGTACCACGCCGAGTCCGGCGAGGTGCAGGTCTCCTCCAAGGGCATCGGCGCCCAGGGCCTGGCGCTCAAGGAGGACGGCACCAACCTCTACTGGCGCGCGGTGCGGGCGCACGGCGTCCCCGAGGTGGCCGCCGCCCTGGCCGAGCGGCTCGGCGCCAGCCGGGTCGGCGTCTTCGGCGAGGTCTTCGGCGCCGGCGTGCAGGACCTCACCTACGGCGCCTCCGGCCGCACCGAGCTGCCCGGCTACGCGGTCTTCGACGTGTCGGCCGTCGTCGACGGGCAACTGCGCTGGCTGGACGCCGCCGAGGTGCTCGCCGGGGAACTGCCCGTCGTCCCCGAGCTGTGGCGCGGCCCGTACGACCAGGCGGTCGTGCTGGAGCTCGCCGAGGGCCGGGAGACCGTCTCCGGCAAGGAACTCCACATCCGCGAGGGCGTGGTCGTCCGGCCGCAGACCGAGCGGTACAGCCCGGTGACCGGCGGCCGGGCCGTGGCCAAGGCCGTCGGCGGCGCCTACCTGACCCGCAAGGGCGGCACCGAGTACGAGTGACCCCGCCGGCCGCACGCACCCGGGGTGTGTCCCGATCCGCGGGACACACCCTGGTCCCCTGACGGATGCTCAGTTAGTTTGGGCACAGGAGTGATCCAGCCGGAGGGGGAGACAGTGCAGGCCACCACGAGGACACCGGGCCCGACCGGGCTGCCGCTGATCGGTTCGATGCTCGACCTGACCCGCGACCCGCTGGCCGCCTACCTCGCCGCCCACCGCGAGCACGGCGACGTGGTGCGGTTCACCGCCGGGCCGCCCGGCCTGCGCGTCGAGTTCTTCATGGTGTTCTCCCCGGAAGGGGCGCAGCAGGTGCTCGCCACCCGCGCCGCCGACTTCCGCAAGGACAACACCATGTACGAGGAGGTCCGGCTCAGCCTCGGCAACGGGCTGCTCACCTCGCAGGACGCCGACTACCAGCGCCAGCGCCGGCTCGTCCAGCCGCTGTTCACCAAGCGGCGGGTCGACACCTACGCGGACGCCGTCGCCCTGGAGTCCGCCGCCCTGGTCGAGCGCTGGGCCGCGGTGCCGGACGGCGTGGTCGACGCGGCCGAGGAGATGTCCCGGTTCGCGCTGCGCGCCGTCGCCCGGATCCTCTTCGGCACCGACGTGGAGGAGGCGATAGGCGCCGTCCGCCGGTCCTTCCCGGTGCTCGGCGCCTACGTCCGCGACCGCGGCTTCGCCCCCGTCCGCATCCCCCGGCAGTGGCCCACCCCCGGCAACCGGGAGGCCCAGGCCGCCGAACGCGAACTGCACGCCGTGTGCGACGGCATCATCGCCCGCCGGGCCGGGCAGGAGTCCGACGACCTGCTCGGGCTGCTCGCCGCCGCCCGCGGCGAGGACGGCGAGCAGTTGGACGCCGCCGAACTCCGCGACCAGGTCCTGATCTTCCTGCTCGCCGGCCACGAGACCACCGCCACCTCGCTGGCCTTCGCCCTGCACCTGCTCGGCAAGCACCCCGAACACCAGAAGCGGGCCCGTGAGGAGGCCGAGGCGGTCCTCGGCGACCGCGCACCGCGCGCCGAGGACCTCGCCGCACTGCCGTACACCACCGCCGTCCTCAAGGAGGCCATGCGGCTGTTCCCGGCCGCCGCGGTGATCGGCCGCCGCTCGGTGGCGGACTGCGAGATCGGCGGGGTGCACATTCCGGCCGGCTCGGACGTCCTGGTCGCCCCGTACGTGACGCACCGCCACCCCGGCCACTGGGAGGACCCGGAGCGCTTCGACCCCGACCGCTTCACCCCGGAACAGGAGGCCGGACGGCACCGCTACGCCTGGTTCCCGTTCGGCGGCGGCCCGCGGGCCTGCATCGGCCAGCACTTCTCGATGCTGGAGTCGGTGCTGGCCCTGGGGTCGCTGCTGCGGGAGTTCGAGGTGGAGGCCGTCGACACCGAGGTGCCCCTCGGCCAGGCCATCACCCTCGAGGCCCGCGGCCCCGTCCGCATCCGCCTCACCCGGAGGTAGTGGAAGACGGACCCGGGGGCGCGTGGGGGCACCTCTTCGGCTGGCCCCTACCTGACGGTGCAGGAAGTGCCGTTGAGGGTGAAGGCGGTGGGCTTGGTGTTGCTGCCCGTCCAGGTGCCGTTGAAGCCGAAGGAGGTGTTGCCTCCGTTGGCCGGGAGGCTGCCGTTGTAGCCCAGGTTGGTGACGGTCACGTCGGGCCCGGTCTGGGTCACGGCGCCGTTCCACAGGGAGGTGACGGTCTGGCCGTTGGCGAACGCCCACTTCAGCGTCCAGCCGTTGACGGCCGTGCTGCCGGTGTTCTTGACGGTCACGTTGGCGCCGAAGCCGCCGCCCCACTGGCTGCTGACCGCGTAGGTCACCTCGCAGGAGGAGGCCGGGTCGGGGCTGCCCGACGACGAGGGCGAGGCCGAGGCCGACGGCGGGGCCGATGCGGACGGCGACGCGGAGTTCGAGCCGGAGGCCGAGGGCGACGGCGAGACGGTGGTCACCACGGAGGTGTCGCCGACGATGATGCCGCGGCCGTTGGTGGAGACGTACACCCGGCCGTAGACCCGCGGGTCGCCGGTGATCGCGGCGCCCGTCCAGCCCCACTGGTGGTTGTCGTCGTTGATCCGCACCCAGGTGGCACCGGCGTTGTCGGAGCGGAAGATGCCGCGGACGCCGCCGATCTGGGCGCTGGTGTACAGCGCGGGGTGGGCGGAGCCGGTCGCGGCCTTGCCGAAGCCGATGCTGTCGGCCTTGTCGACCCCGGCGAGGCGGGTGAAGGAGGCGCCGGAGTCGGTGGAGTGCCAGAGGCCGTAGGTGGCGTCGTCGGCGCCGCCGGCGAACCAGATGTCGCCCTCGGTGGTGGTCAGTGCCTTGAAGCGGACGTTGCCCTTGGCCGGCAGGCCGGTGGCCGCGGTCCTGGCGAAGGTGGCGCCGCCGTCGGTGGAGAGGTAGAAGGCACCGGCCGCGTAGCCGTAGAACTTCTTGGGGTTGACCCGGTCGGCCTGGATGCTCGCGCCGGCCGGCAGGCCGCTCGCGGCCGCCCAGGAGCTGCCGCCGAAGGCTCCGGCGACGGGGGAGGCCCCGCCCGGCGACCAGACCACCCGGGTGCCGTCGGCGGAGAGCGCGACGGTGCCCCCGGAGGTGATGCCGCTCGGCTCGCTGCTCGCCGCGTACCAGTTGGCGCCGTTGTCGTTGGAGAAGGCGATGTGCTTGTCGGTCGAGCCGTCGGAGGTGTTGCCGACCCGGACGACCGTGTTGCCGTTGGACTGGGCGAAGTCCAGGGCGGTGGTGGTGCCGTGGTTGGGGGACTGGAACATCAGCGGCGGCGTGGTGGTCAGCGAGGTGTGGCGGAAGCCGCCGATGTCGCCGAGTGCGCTGATCAGCGGGGCGCCGGTGGGCGGGCTGATCAGGTCCTGGACGGCGGTCTCCTCCAGGCCCTCGACCACCGGCTTGACGGTGATCTTCGAGCCGGTGTCCCAGGCGGTCAGGTTGTCGGTGCCGTAGAGGGTGGCGCCGGTGCCGTACATCATCCGGTCGGAGTTGAACGGGTCGATCTCCAGCGACTCCGTCATCCAGCCGAGCTTGGGCGTCTCCTCCGGCGGCGAGGGGTGGTTGCCCCAGCTCAGCCACGGCGAGGTGGTGGTGTCCAGGGTGTAGTGGTCGACCCGGTTCGGGTAGCCGTTGTACTCCCAGATCGGCTTGAAGGTCGCGCCGAAGTCGGTGGAGCGGTAGATCTGGGTGTCCGGCCACCAGGAGCTGTAGCCGGTCACCATCACCACGTTGGGGTGCCGGCGGTCGACCGACAGGCCGCTGTAGCCGAAGTAGGCCCCGGAGTCGGAGGACTTGACCGGGCTGATCTGCAGCCAGCTGCCGGCCTTGGTGTCGTACCGCCAGACGTCGCCCTTGCCGCCGTCGTACGGACCGCCGGTGTCGCTGGTGGCGAGGTAGAGGTAGCCGTTCGTGCTGTCGAGCACGCCCTTGTGCGGCAGGAAGCCGGTGGGCTGGCCGGCCAGGCGGGTCCAGGTGGTGCCGCCGTCGGTGGAGCGGTAGACGTTGTTCTCCTTGTCGGCGACGCCGACGTAGATCGTCCGGGTGGCGGCGCCGGCGGCAGCACTCGACTTGTCGAAGGTCACCCAGAGCACGCCCGGGTTGGAGCTGAGGTAGCCGCTGGTGTCGGTCGGGTCCTGCTGGTAGTTGCCGGCGTTGGGGAAGGCGGTGACCTCGGCCCAGGTGGCGCCGTAGTCGGTGGACTTCCAGAGGCCGTTGCCCTCGGGTGCGCCGAAGTAGACGATGCGGTCGTCGTTGGGGTCGACCGCGAGCCGCTCGCCCATGCCGCGGCCGGGCATGTTGCCGCCGATCTTGAACGGCATGGTGGTGCGGGCCCAGGTCCTGCCCTTGTCGGTGGAGCGCAGGATGGCGCCGTTGTTCGGGTCCCAGCTGTTGGTGTAGTTGCCGGCGGCGACGTACACCCGGTTGGTCTGCACCGGGTCGGTGGCGAGCGAGGCGACGCCGGTGAGGTTCCAGTCGTTCCAGCCGATCGAGTCGAGCAGCGGGATCCACTTCTTGGTGGCCGGGTCCTGGCGGTAGGCGCCGCCGATGTCGGTGCGGGCGTAGACCAGGTCCTTCTCGGTCTGGTTGAAGACGATGCCGGGCACGAAGCCGCCGCCGTCGATCCGGGCGTTGCTCCAGGTGTAGGTGTCGGAGGTGGCCTCGGTCGCGGCGGTGGCGGTGCTGTGCAGGCCGGACAGCCAGGACACCGCCAGGCCGCAGGTGACCGCCATCGCCGTGACGGCGGCCCGGGAACGGGTCAGGACAGGGGGCATGGGGGAACGGACTCCTTCACGGGCCCGCTGGGGTGGGAGAGGCCACCACGGTCGACGCGACCGTGGGGAGGGATGCCCCCGCGCAGCGGTGGGGCGCGTCGTGCGGGCCGTCGTGGCGTGACCCTAACGGCGCCCCGGAGCGGGCAGAAGGACGTGCGACGAGCCCTGTCCACAACCGGACATGACAGACCGTCAGGGTCGACGGCACACGGAGCCTCCCCATTCGAGCACACTCGCCGCGAAGGACGGGCAGCTTTTCACATCTTCGGGTGACTGCTTGTGGACGCTGGGTAGCGTCCTCCGCATCCGAGAGTCCCTTCGCACATGCGAACGGCATATGACCGACCGTCAGGTCACGTCCGCCGGAGGCCCCGATGGGAACCCTGAACCACCTCAGTTTCGGCTGGCTCACACCGGCCGTCTCGTACCTGATGGCCTGCGTCGGCGCCGCACTCGGGCTGCGGTGCACGCTCCGGGCGCTCTCCGCGACCGGCCCCTCCCGCCGCAACTGGCTGCTCACCGCCGCCGCCGCGATCGGCTCCGGCATCTGGACCATGCACTTCATCGCCATGTTCGGCTTCTCCGTCGACGGCACCGAGCTGCGCTACGACGTCCCGCTGACCGTGCTCAGCCTGGTGGTCGCCGTGGTCGTCGTCGGCATCGGCGTCTTCACCGTCGGCTACGGCCGGCACCGCGGCCGCAGCCTGCTGCTGGGCGGCCTCACCACCGGTGTCGGGGTCGCCGCGATGCACTACCTCGGCATGGCGGCCCTGCGGCTGCACGGCAACGTCGAGTACACCCCGGCCACCGTCCTGCTGTCGGTCGCGGTCGCCGTCGGCGCCGCCACCGCCGCGCTCTGGGCCGCCGTCACCATCCGCAACGCGGTCGCCGCCGGCGGCGCCGCACTGGTGATGGGCGTCGCGGTCAGCTGCATGCACTACACCGGCATGGCCGCCGTCCACGTGCACATGGACCCGTCCCGCACCGAGCTCGGCGGCGCCACCCCGATGCAGTTCGTCTTCCCGCTGGCGGTCGGCCTCGGCTCCTTCCTCTTCCTCACCTCCGCGTTCGTCGCACTGTCCCCGACCGCCCAGGAGCGCGCCGCCTACCGCGAGGCCGGCGAGCTCGCCATCGAGGACCTCAACCCGACCGAGCTCGACCGCGCGGCCTGACCCGCCGCCCGTTCCGTGACGACGTGGCCCGACCCGTCCGAAAGGACCCCACCCCATGCGAGTACGCCGCGGCACCCCGCGCAGTGCGTCGGCCGCAGGCCCGGGCACCACCGGCCGCAGCTCCGGCCGTTCCGGCCCCGCAGGCCGCCACCGCGGCGCCCACGCCCGCGAGGAGCAGCCCGGAGATCCGCCCGCCGTGCCCGCGGCGCCCGCCGCCCGCGCGCGCCGCCTCCGGCTGCGGCCCCGCACCGTCCGCGCCAGGATCGTCGCCCTGCTGATGGTGCCGGTGGTCTCGGTGATGGCGCTGTGGTCGTTCGCCTCCGTCACCACCGCCCGCTCCGTGTGGGACACCCTGCAGCTGCGCACCGTCGACAAGACCCTGCTCGAGCCGGTCGCCGCCACCGTCGCCGGCCTCCAGGCCGAACGCACCGCCGCCGGGCAGCTGCTCGCCGGCGGGCAGCCCGGCCGCCAGGACGCCCTGCGTGACGCCGCGGCCGCCACCGACCGCGCCGCAGGCCCGCTCCGCCTCGCCGACCGCTACAACCGGGCCGACGCCCAGGGCCTCGGCACCGAGACCGCCGGCCGCGTCGACGAACTCACCGCCGCCGTCGCCGCCCTGCCCGCGCTGCGGGCCAAGGTCCTCCAGCACCAGGCCGGCTGGCCGGAGACGTACGCCGCCTACACCGCCGCGGTCGACCGCGCCCTGGAGGTCACCGGCTCGGTCACCGCCCTGCAGGACCACCGCATCGCCTCCGACGCCCGTGTCCTGCTGGAACTCGCCCGCGCCCGTGAACTGCTCGCCCGCGAGGACGCCCTGCTGCGGGCCGGCCAGACCGCCGGCCGCCTCGACGAGGCCCAGCACCGCGACTTCGGCGCCGCCGTCTACGCCCGCCGGCTCTTCGAACAGACCGCCGCCCGCGACCTGCGCCCCGCCGACCGCTCCGCCCTGCTCGCCGTCACCGGCGGCGCCGACTACCGCGAACTCGCCCGGGCCGAGGACGCCGTCCGGGACGCGGCCGACGGCCGGGCCGCCGTCCAGGCCGCCCCCGCCGACCGCTGGGCCGACCTTGCCGACGCCACCGCCCGCAACCTCGCCGCCGTCCAGCACGCCGCCGGCAGCGCCGCCACCGAACGCTCCGACCCGTACGCGCTCGGCCTGTTCACCCCCGCGGGCCTGGCCGTGCTGCTCGGCCTGGCCGCCGTGATCGCCTCCCTGCTGATCTCCGTGCAGATCGGCCGCGGCCTGGTCACCGAACTCATCGGCCTGCGCAACTCCGCCCTCGAACTCGCCGGGCGCACCCTGCCCGGCACCATGCGGCGGCTGCGCGCCGGCGAGGAGATCGACATCGAGGCGGAGGCGCCGCTGCGCCCGCACGGCGGCGACGAGATCGGACAGGTGCACGGCGCCCTCGGCCGGGTGCAGCGGGCCGCCGTCACCGCCGCCGTGGAACGCGCCGAGGTGCTCTCCGGCGTCTCCGGCGTCTTCGTCAACCTGGCCCGGCGCAGCCAGGTCCTGGTGCACCGCCAGCTCACCCTGCTGGACGCCATGGAACGGCGCACCGAGGACCCGACGGAGCTGGAGGACCTCTTCCGCCTCGACCACCTCACCACCCGGATGCGGCGCCACGCCGAGGGCCTGATCATCCTCTCCGGCGCCGCCCCCGGCCGGGCCTGGCGCAGGCCCGTCCCGCTGGTGGACGTGGTCCGGGCCGCCGTCGCCGAGGTCGAGGAGTACGCGCGGGTCGAGGTGCACCGGCTGCCGTACGCGGCGGTCGCCGGCCAGTCCGTCGCCGACCTCACCCACCTGGTCGCCGAACTCGTCGAGAACGCCACCGGATTCTCGCCGCCGCACACCAAGGTGCACGTCCGCGGCGAGCAGGTCGGCAACGGCTACGCGCTGGAGATCGAGGACCGTGGCCTCGGCATGGGCCCCGAGGCCCTCGCCGACGCCAACCGGCGGATCGAGGCCTCCGAGCAGGTCGACCTCTTCGACAGCGACCGGCTCGGCCTGTTCGTGGTCAGCCGCCTGGCCCGCCGACACGGTGTCAGGGTCGCCCTGCGGCCCTCGGCGTACGGCGGCACCACGGCGGTGGTGCTGCTGCCGAACGCCCTGCTGGAGACCGCAGGGGTGGGAGCCGAGCCGCTGGACTCCGAGCCGGTGGAGGCCGTGCCGGCCGGGGCCGCCCCCGAACGGCCCCGGCCCGCCGCCGTGCACCGGCCGGCACCCGTCGTCGCCCAGGTCGAGTCGCCGCCCCCGCCCGCAGCCCCGGCGACCCGGCCCGCCCCGGCGCCGGTCCGCCCGCTGCCGACCGCCGCGCCGTTCGGCGCCCTCGGCACCGACCCCGGGGTGCTGCGCCCCACCCCGTTCCGGGCCGACGGCGCCCGGCCCGCCCCGGCCGTCCCCGCACGCCGCCCGGTGCCCGCACAGGCGCCTCCGCCCGCCCCGGCCACCGCACCGAGGACGGCGGCCCCGCAGCCGCCCGCGGCCGGCCCCGGCGACGGCGAACTGCCCCGGCGGGTGCGCCAGGCCAGCCTCGTCCCGCAGCTGCGCGAGGCCCCGGAGAAGCCGCGGCCCGTGCCGCGCCGGGACGGCGGGCAGCCGGTCGGCCGCAACCCCGAGGAGGCGCGTGCCGCGATGTCCGCCTTCCAGCGCGGCTGGGCCCGCGGTGCCACCGAGCAACCGACCCGACCGAACACCGACGGAGGAGAGCACAGATGATCGGCACCACGCACCACGCGGGAGAGCTCAACTGGCTGCTCGACGAGCTCGTCTCCCGGGTCGCCCAGGTCAGATACGCCGTGATGCTCTCCGCCGACGGCCTGGCGATGGGCACCTCCGCCGGGCTCGGCCGCGAGGACGGCGAGCACCTGGCGGCCGTCGCCTCCGGCTTCCACAGCCTGGCCAAGGGTGCCGGACGGCACTTCGACGCCGGCGAGGTCCGCCAGACCATGGTCGAACTCGAGCACGGCTTCCTCTTCGTGGCGGCCGCCGGCGAGGGCACCTGCCTGGCGGTCTTCTCCACCGCCGACGCCGACCTCGGCCTGATCGCCTACGAGATGGCCCGGCTGGTGCGCCGGGTCGGCGAGCACCTGTACGCCGCACCGCGCGGCACGGTGGGGGGTTGACGCCGATGCCGTACCCGCCGCGCCACTACCTGCCCGGCAGCCCGTTCGGCTACCCGCCGCAGCCGGACGTCCCCGTCCAGTGGTTCGACGACGCGGCCGGCCCGATGGTCCGGCCGTACGCGATGACCAGGGGCCGCACCCGGCCGTCCGGCCAGCAGTTCGACCTGATCGCGCTGGTGGTCAGCGACGTGCCCGAGGGCGTGGAGCTGCCGGTCGGCCCCGAACAGGCCGTCATCCTCGAGATCTGCCGCGGCAACGCGCTCTCCGTCGCGGAGATCGCCGCCGACGTGGACCTGCCGCTCGGCGTGGTGCGGGTGCTGCTCGGCGACCTGCTCGAGGCCGAGTACATCCGGGTCAGCCGGCCCGTCCCGCCCGCCCTGCTCCCCGACGAGCACATCCTCCTGGAGGTCATCAATGGACTCCGCGCTCTCTGACGGTTCCGTGCTCGCCCTGAAGATCCTGGTCGCCGGGGGCTTCGGGGTGGGCAAGACGACGCTGGTCGGCTCGGTGAGCGAGATCCGCCCGCTGCGCACCGAGGAGCAGCTGACGGCGGCCGGCCGCGGTGTGGACGACCTGGGCGGCGTGGAGCAGAAGACCACCACCACGGTGGCGATGGACTTCGGCCGGATCACCATCCGGGACGGCCTGTCCGTGTACCTCTTCGGCACTCCCGGCCAGGACCGCTTCTGGTTCCTGTGGGACGAGCTGGCGCAGGGGGCGCTCGGCGCCGTGGTGCTGGCCGACACCCGGCGGCTGACGGACTGCTTCCCGGCGGTGGACTTCTTCGAGCACCGGGGCATCCCGTTCGTGGTGGCGGTGAACCGATTCTCCGGCACCCGGGACTTCGGCCCGGAGGAGGTCTCCCGCGCGCTCGACCTGGACGAGGAGACCCCGGTGGTGGTGTGCGACGCCCGGATGCGCGCCTCCGGCAAGGAGGTGCTGGTCAACCTGGTCGAGCACGCGGGCCGGGTGCACGCGGCCAGACTCCTCGCCGACACCCGCCGCTGACCGCGTCGGCCCCGGCACACGCCTGCGGGGCGGGGACGGCTCTCACCGCCTCCCGCCCCGCCGCCGTGCCGGGGGCCGCGGGTCATCCCACGGTCAGCACCGCCTTGCCCGCGACGCGGCGGTCGCGGACCGCCGCCAGCGCCTCGTTGATGTGCTCCCAGTCCTTGCGGTAGGAGATCTCCACCGACAGCGTGCCGCTGCCCACCAGCCCGGCGAGTTCCGCGAGGTCGGCGTCGACCGGGGCGCCCGTCACGAACACGAAGTGCCGCAGCACCGCCTGCTCGTGCCCGCCGAAGAACTGGAAGAACGAGACCGGGGTCGGCTCGCCGGAGGAGTTGCCGTAGCTGAACACCGTGCCGCCGGGGCCGACGAGCTCCAGCGCGGCGGCCAGCGAGACGCCGCCCGCGGACTCGTACACCGCGGCGAACGGGCCCTCGGCGTCGGCCGCGTCGGTGACGACCACGGCCGCGCCCAGCCCGGTGAGGCCCTTGGCCCGCTCGGCACTGCCGGCCACCGCGGTGACCTCGGCGCCGGCCGCGGAGGCCAGCTGGACGAGGATGCGGCCGACGCCGCCCGCGGCGCCGGTGACGAGCACCCGGCGGCCGAGCAGTGAGCCGGACTCGCGGACCAGCCGCAGCGCGGTGAGCGCGGCGACCGGCAGGGTGGCCGCCTCGGCGAAGCCGACCTCGTCGGGGAGGACGGCCACGAAGCCGGCCGGGACGGCGATCCGCTCGGCCCAGGAGCCGTCGGCGAGCGAGAGCGCCACCACGCGCTGGCCGGCGGTGAAGCCGTTGGCGGTCTCGGCGACCACGCCGGCGACGTCCCAGCCCGGACGCCAGCCCTCGGCGTTGCCGGGCAGGTTGAGGATCTCGCCGCGGTTGACGGAGAACGCCTTGACGTCGATCAGGACGTCGCCGGCGGCGGGTACCGGGGCGTCGAGCTCGCGGAAGGCCACGTCGCCGGTGGCAGGGGTGTTGACGATCGTGCGCATGCTGGTCTCCTCGGACGGGATCGGGTGGTGCGCATCAAGTGGGGTGTGCGGTAAGGGCGGTGTGCCCCGGCGCGGTCGCCCGCGGTGTGCCGTGCGGGCGGGCTCAGCCGGCCGTCGGCGCTGTGGTGCTGACCAGGTAGGTGGCGGCGAGGTCCTTGTCGCCGTGGCCCCCCTCGACGGCCCGCGCGAAGCGCGCGGCGACCGCGGCGGCCATGTCCAGCTGCAGCCCGGCGGCCTCGGCCTCCGCCACGACCAGCCGGGCGTCCTTCGCGGCCGTGGCGAGGCCGAAGCTCGGGGAGAAGTCCCCGGCGGCGATCGCCGTGGCCTTGCCCTGGAGGTAGGGGCTGTCCAGGCCGCCGCCGGCCAGGGTCTCGGCGAAGATCCGGCGGTCCAGCCCCAGGCCCTCGGCCAGCGCGACGGCCTCCGCCGCGCCGGTGGCGGTGGCCAGGACCCAGCTGTTGACGACGAGTTTGAGCCGGGAGGCGGCCGCCCCGGCCGGGTCGGCGGCCAGCCAGACGGTGCGGTCGGCGATCGCGGCGAGCACCTCGGCGGAGGCGCTGCGGGCGCGGTCCGAGCCGGCGGCGAAGACCAGCAGCCGGCCCGCCTCGGCCGGCTGCCGGGTGCCCAGGACGGGCGCGTCGACCAGGTCGAGGCCGTGCGCCGCGGCGAAACCGGCGAGCGGCCCGAACCCGGTCGGGCCACGGTCGAGGTCTGCAGCCAGACCTGCCCGGGGCGCAGCCCGCCCGCGGCGGCGGTCATGACGGCCAGCACGGCCGGCCCGTCGGTGAGCATGGTGATCACCGCGTCGGCGCCGCGCACCGCCGCGGCGGGGGTGTCCGCGACCGTGGCGCCCGCGGCGGCCAGCGCCTCCGCGGCGGCTCGGGTGCGGTTCCACACCCGGACGTCGAGGCCGGCCCGACAGAGGCTGCGGGCCATGCCGGCCCCCATGATGCCGGTGCCGAGGACGGCGACGGCGGTACCGGTCACAGCACGCCCTTGGGGGAGTCGCCCTCGTGCAGCTGGGCCAGCACGCGCAGCTCCAGCGGCTCGGCGAGCAGGTCGTCCAGGAGGGCCGCGAGCTCCTGCAGGTGCGGGGTGGCCAGGTGCTGCTCCAGCGCGTCCCGGCCGGGCCAGCGCTCGATGGCGAGGAAGACGTCCGGGTCGTCGACGTCCTGGTGCACGGAGTAGTGGATGCTCGCCTCCTCCGCGTGGGTCGGGGCGATCACCGCCCGCAGGCGGCGCTCGAGTTCGTCCCGCTTGCCGGGCTTGGCAACGGCCCGTCCGACCACGGTCACAGTGCTCACGATGCTCTTCTCCAGCTCTTGGCAGTGCAGATGACGTCTCGTCATCCCGGTGGCATCGACACCGTAGCACTATTCGAGATCTGATGGTAAGTGGAGATCTTTCATCACATCCGCCTTGACGATGGATGTTCGACATCTTATGGTCATGCCGAGTCTTACGGTGATCGCCCCGGGCCGGGGCGGGCCTGCCGCCCGCCGATCGAGCGGGCCGGCCGCCGACACCGCACACCTGACAGGGAGAACCGCGATGCGCTACCGCTACCTGGGTGACACCGGGCTGGCCGTCTCCGAACTCTGCTTCGGCGCCATGACCTTCGGCGGAGGTGCGTCCTTCCTCGGCGCACCCGACCGCAACTGGTCCGAGTTCGGCACCGTCGGGGACCAGGACGTCCACCGGCTGATGGAGGTCGCGCTGGACTCCGGCATCAACTTCTTCGACACCGCGGACGTCTACAAGAACGGCATGGGCGAGGAGTTCTTCGGCCGGACGCTCGCCAAGGTCCGCGACCGAGTGGTCATCGGCACCAAGGGCCGCTGGCGGGTCGAGGGCGACGGCCCCAACGACTTCGGCGCCACCCGCCACCACCTCAACGCGGCCGTCGAGGCCAGCCTGCGGCGGCTCCGGACGGACTACATCGACCTCTACCACATCCACGGCTTCGACCCGCGGACCTCGCTGGACGAGACCCTGCGGGTGCTCGACGACCTGATCCGCTCCGGCAAGATCCGCTACATCGGCGTCTCCAACTTCGCCGCCTGGCAGCTGATGAAGGCGCTGTCCGTCTCCGACCGCCGCAACCTCGGCCGCTTCGTCTGCTACCAGGGCTACTACAACCTCGGCGCCCGCGACCTGGAGTGGGAGATCATCCCGCTCGCCCACGACCAGAAGGTCGGCATCACCGCCTGGAGCCCGCTCGCCGGCGGCTTCCTCACCGGCAAGTACCGGCGCGGCGAGGGCCGCCCGGCCGGCAGCCGGCTCGCCGAGGCGACCCCGGCCGAGTCCGCGCCGCTCACCGACGAGGAGCAGGCGTACGACATCGTCGACGAGATGGGCCGGATCGCCGAGGCGCGCGGCGCCTCCGTCGCCCAGGTGGCCGTCAACTGGGTGCTGTCCCGGCCGCAGATCACCTCGGCCGTCATCGGCGCCACCAAGGTGCACCAGCTGGAGGACAACCTCAAGGCCATGGAGTGGGAGCTCACCGCCGACGAGGTGGCCGCCCTGGACAAGGTCAGCGCCGCGCCGGTGCCCTACCCGTACTGGCACATCGCCACCGTCGGCGCCGACCGCAAGCTGCCCGGCGACGTCTACCCGGCCTGACCGCCCGGCCGGCAACCGGCCCCGAGCGTCCGCGGTCGTGACCCCCTGCGGCCGCGGCGACCGCGGCGGGAGCCCGACCCCCGTCCGGGCTCCCGCCGCACCCCTGCACCGCCCGTACTCCTCTGTACCTGCACCACCTGCACCGCCCGTCCCCCTGCACCGCCGCCCCGTACCGTATGCACCCCGCACCACCCGGCCCGTCGACCGTCGCCGCGCAGGCCGCCGAACCCGGGACCGTCGACCTGCTCGTCGCGGGTGCCGGAGCGATGCTCACCTCGCCCTTCGAGCTCGGCCGCACCGATCAGTGGGATCGCATGATCGCGACCGACCTCACCGGGCTGGTGCGCACCATCCACGTCTTCGAACCCCAGCTGTCGAAGGCCGCCCGGGCCGGGCGGCCCCGCGGACGTCGTCGACATCTCCTCGATCGCCGCCCAGGTCTCCGCGCCGAACTTCGCGCTGTACTGCGCCACCAAGGCGGCGGTCAGCCGTCTCTCCCGCAACCTGCGCGCCGAGTTCGGGCCGCGCGGCATCCGCGTCACCACCCTGGAGCCCGGCGTGGTGGAGACCGAGCCGATGGACCACCTGGACGACCCGTCCTCCCGGGCCTGGCCGGACGGGCTGCGGCAGTCCAGCCGGGTCCTCGGCGACCGAGACATCGCCGGGATCACCGGCTGCGCCGCGGCGCTGCCCCGGCACGTCAACCTCGCGCAGATCACCGTCCTGCCGACCGCCCAGGTCCGAGCCCCGCGACGGTGCCCGCCGGGCTCCCGGCGGCCCTGGCGCCCGCCGCCGATCCCTGGTGCCCACATGCTCCGGCCGACCATCCGGACCGGCCGGCCTGCCCACCCCGAACGGAGCCCACCCATGAGACCTGCCAGAGCCCTGCTCACCGCCGCCGTCACCGCCGCCCTGCTGGCCGGCGCCGCGCCCGGGGCCTCCGCCGCCCGCCCCGGCGCCACCATGCCCAACCTCGGCGACAGCAGCGTCGCCTACACCGTCATCTCCGCCTACGAGCACATCCCGGCCGCCGCGCGGGCCGCCTTCGTCGCCGCCGCGCAGCAGGAGGGATACGCCTCGCGCCGGCACGAGCCCGGCACCGAGAGCGTCCACGTCGTGCCCGACCCCGAACACCCGGACCGGATCGTCGTCGCGGAGACCTTCGCCTCCGAGCCGGCCTACCAGGTGCACCGCACCGGCCGGCACGCCCGCAGGTTCGCCGCCCTTGCGGCGCTGCTCGGTGTCACCGGCCCCAGCACCACCGTCGCCAACTACTCGCTGCCGACCGACGACGGCACCGGCCGGGTCGCGCCCAGCCGCGGCGACAACGGCCGGGTCTTCACCGTGGTGGCCGAGTTCGGCAATGTGCAGCCGGAGTTCCGCGAGGAGTTCGTCAAGGTCGCCCAGGCGGACGGCTACCTCTCGCTGACCGGCGAACCCGGCACCATCGGCTTCCACTTCGTCCCGGACGCGGCCGACCCGACCCGCTTCGTCTTCCTGGAGACCTTCACCGACGAGGCCGCCTTCCAGGCGCACGCCACGGGCGCCCCCGCGAAGGCGTACCTGGAGGTGGTGGCCAAGGCCCACATCGTCGGGCCGCACTTCTTCGTCACTCGGGTGACCACCGGCTTCGACCGGCCCGGCGGCTGGTCGGTGCCCAACCGCAAGGCCTGACCGCGAAGCCCGACCGCGAGGCCTGACCGCGAAGCCCGACCGCGAGGCCCGGCCGCACGGAACGCCCGGGATACCCCGGGCGAGGGCCCTGCCTGACGAACCGTCAGTGTCCTTTCCTAGGCTTCGGGTACGACCGGTGTCCGGCGGTCCGGTGCACCCGCGGGAGCGGGGCGCCGGGCCGCCGCGCCTGCGTGCGGGCCGCCGAGCGCCCGCACGGGCTTCCGTCACAGCCACAGGGGAGAGTCATGACCGTCCGGAACTCACTGCTCAGCGGCAAGGTCGCACTGATCACCGGCGCCAGCAGCGGCATCGGCGCCGCCGCCGCGCGGGTCTTCGCCGCGGAGGGGGCCGCCGTCGTCCTCGCCGCCCGCCGCGAGCAGCAGCTCGCCGACCTCGTCGACGAGCTCACCGCCAAGGGCCTGGAGGCCGCCTACGCGGTCACCGACGTGACCTCGGACGCCGATGTCGCGCGGGCCGTGGAGACCGCCGTCGCGCGCTACGGCCGCCTCGACGCGGCGTTCAACAACGCCGGATACGGCGCCGAGCAGACGCCGATGCACCTGATGGAGCAGGAGGTCTTCGACCGGATCATCGACGTCAACCTGCGCGGCGTCTGGTCCTGCATGCGGCACGAGATAGCCGCGATGCTGCGCACCGGCGGCGGATCGATCGTCAACACCAGCAGCGTGGCCGGGCTGGTGGCGACGCCGGTGGCCGCGCCGTACGTGGTGTCGAAGCACGCGGTGGTCGGCCTGACCAAGGCGGCGGCCAACGAGTACGGGGCCCAGGGCATCCGGGTGAACGCGGTCGCCCCGGGGACGACGCGCTCGGAGATGATCGAGGAGTGGCTCGCCCTGCGGCCGGAGATCGAGGCCCTCCTGCACGCGGCCACGCCGCAGCCGCGGACGGCCGAGCCGGAGGAGATCGCCGAGGCGGCCGCCTGGCTCTGCAGCGACCGGGCGTCCTTCGTCACCGGCACCGTCCTGCCGGTGGACGGTGGCTACACCGTGCGCTGACCCGCCGCCGGCACCCGTCTGCCAGGCCCGCCCGGACTCTCCGGGCGGGCCGCTTTTACATACCGACCGGTTCGTACTGATGGAACGTCGCCCGGCTGACAAGCCCACTTCTGCCGCCGGCGGGGCTCCGCGCGACGGAACAAACCTACGGGGTCGACTGTTTTTTCGTCGGCTGTACTGTGCAGTGCACTACGATGCGCTGCGAATCGGAGCGAGGTCGGGAGGAAGCCCATGGTGAGACAGGAGAGGGCGGAGCGGACCCGCCAGAAGATCGTCGAGGCCGCGGCCGAGGTGTTCGACCAGTGCGGCTTCGCGGGTGCCAGCGTGTCGGAGATCCTCGCCCGGGCCGGCGTCACCAAGGGCGCCCTGTACTTCCACTTCCCCTCCAAGGAGGCCATCGCGGAGGAGATCCAGGGTGCGGAGGTCGGCACCCTGGAGACCGCCGCCACCGCGTCGGGCCCCTTCCTGCAGGCCATCATCGACGTCTCGTACGCCATGGCGGCGGCCCTGCGGGAGAGCCCGACCGTGCGCGCGAGCATCCGGCTGGCGATCGAGAGCTCCTTCTCCGAGCCCTCGCCCGGGCCGTACACGGCCTCCATCGACCTGGTCCGGACCCTCCTGCTGCGCGCCCAGGGCGAGGGCTCCGTCCGGATGGACCTGGACGTCGACGCGGCGGCCCGGTTCGTCATCAGCTCGTTCACCGGCACGCAGATCGTGTCCCAGGTCTTCACGCGCCGCGAGGACCTGGAGGAGCGCCTGGCCGAGCTCTGGGCGTTCATCCTGCCGGGCCTGGCCGTGCCGGAGTGGACCGGACGGCTCCGCCTGCACGCGCCGGAGGCCGTACCGGCCGGCTGACCGGTCGTCACCCGGTCGGCCCGTCCGGCCCGCTGCCCGCCCCGCACCCGGCCGGCGCGTATCGCGCCCCCGCGTGCCGACCCTGTTCCGCCCCGTGCCCCGCCCCTTCGGCGGCGCGCCGCGCCGACGGCATGTGCCGAGTTCCGCGTTTTCCGAATGGGCGGGGTTCAGGGGGAAATAATTGTCGTGATCTCGTCAGTTGACACTTTTATAACAGCGACTCCGGTCTGTTTTAATGTGCCCCGGGGGTCGCTGTGCTTCGGGACCGCAGAGGAGAGGTGGGGTCGCCGTGCCCAGTCAGGAGCGTGCCGAGCGGACCAGGCGGCGCTTGATCGTCGCCGCGGCGTTGGCCCTCGACGAGTCGCCGGTGGAGGTGCTCGGCGGCGACGCGCTGCCCGGGCTGGATGCGATCAGCCGGGCCGCCGGGGTGTCCAAGGGGGCGCTCTACTACCACTTCAGGTCCAAGGGCGAGCTGGTCGACGCCGTCCGCGAGGAGGCCCGGCGCGAGCTGCGGCGGCTGACCGCCGCCTGTGTGGCCTCGCACGGTCCGGGGGCCGGGCTGGACGCGGTGGTGGACGTGGCCGTGGCGGTCGCCCGCCTGCTGGACGGCGACCCGGTGTGCCGCGCCGGCGTCCGGCTGGACCGTGCGGAAGGGCTGGCGCTGGGCCCCGGCGGCGGGCCTCCGGAATGGATGGCGCCGGTCTGTGCCCTGCTCACCGCCGCGGCGGAGCGCGGCGAGCTGCGGGACGGAGTGGAGCCGGCCGAGGTGGGGATGGCGCTGACCGCCATGGCCGTCGGGGTGCTGCTGGTCTGCGAGCGCAACCCGGGGGTGGCCCGCACCGGCATGGTCGCCCGGCTGTGGGGCGCGGTGCTGCCGGGGCTGGCGGCGCCCGGATGTTCGGACGCGGACCGTCCGCTTCTGCTCGGGGGCGCGCGGCTCTGATCCCCGGCCCCGCCGCGGGGCGCCCACTGACCTCGGCAATTGACAAACCGGTCGGTCGGTTCTTGAATCATTCCTGCGGGGGCGCGGAACGTGCGGATGCGGCTCCGGAAACCGTCGATTCGTGAGAGGACGCGCCCCATGTCGCTGCAGGGGGGATTCCCGACCGGCACGCCGAGCCCGACGGTGCCGGCGGTGCGGGCGTTACTGGACCGCGCCGCCGGATTCCCCGGCCTCGAGGAGAAGTACCGCGGCGCAGCGGCCGGCGGCACCGACCTCGCCGCCCTCGACCCGCTCACCGCCGACGAACTGCGCCGCGCCGTGTGGTCCGGAGTCCGCGGCGGCCTCGCCCAGGACCGCGGCACCGTCCTCTACCTGGGCGGCGGCACCACCGCACAGCCCTCCGCCACCCTCGTCCCCAGCTGCCTCTTCGCCGGCGACATCCTCCGCTCCTGGGCCCCGCTCGGCCCGGGCGACGTCCTGCTCAACCTCTCCCGCGGCACCCGGCTGTGGCCGGTCCACGACCTCTGCAACGCCCTCGCCGCACTCTCCGGCAGCTCCGCCATCCCCTACGGCGCCCCCGACGGCGAGGACCTCGGCGGCGTGCTCGACTTCGCCGCCCAGTGCGGCGCCACCGCCCTCGCCGCCGACACCCCCACCCTGCGTGCACTCCTCGCACACGGCCGGCGCACCGGCCGCCCCCTGCCGTGGCTGCGCACCCTGCTGTGGGTCGGCACCGGCCTGGACGGCGCCACCGCCGACCTGACCGCCGAAGTCCTCCCGCACACCGCGGTCTGGGGCCTCTACGGCTCCGTCGAGACCTGGGCGGTCGCCTGCAACGGCCCGCACTGCGCACGCGACGTCTTCCACCCGCTGCCGCACCAGTACGCGGAGGTGCTGGACGGCGAGATCCTGGTCAGCACCCTGCACGAACTCGCGGTCACCCCGCTGGTCCGCTACCGCACCGGCGACACCGGCGAGTTCGTGGCCTGCCCGTGCGGCAGCCCGACACCGGCGCTGCGCGTCCGGGGCCGGCTGGCCGACGTCCTGGCCTTCCGCGGCGCCCGCTTCGGCCGCGGCGAACTCGCCGGCCTGGCCACCGCCGTGGACGAGGTGGCGGAGGCCGAGGCGGCCGTCCTCGACGCCGGGCTGCCCACCGAACGGCTCCGGATCGCCGTACGCACCGCCCCCGGCGCCCCCGCCGACCGCTACCTGCTGGACTGGGTCCGCGAGTGCGTCCTGGCCGGCCACCTGACCCTCCGCCAGGCCGTCGCCGGCGACCCGGACGCCGTCGAGGTCGTGCTCCGCTAGAGCCTGCCGCCGAAGGCAGCCGGCCGACCCGAGGGGCGCGTGGGGGCACCTCCCGGCCGAAGGCCGGGGAGAACTGCGCGAGGCGGAAGGTGCGGCACCGTTTCTCCCGATCCGCGCAGTTCCCCGCGCCCCCATGGGGTTGCCCGATTGCCCGTGACGGGTCGGCCGGGCGGCCCCGTCAGCGGCGGGCCACGCCTGCGGCGCGGGCCTCTGCGGCGACCGCCGCCGCGACCGCGGGCGCCACCCGCGGGTCGAACGGGCTCGGCACGATCCGCTCCGCGGACAGTTCGTCGGCCACCACCTCGGCGATCGCCGCCGCCGCGGCGAGCTTCATGCCCTCGGTCACCGTACGGGCCCGCACGTCCAGTGCCCCGCGGAAGACGCCGGGGAAGGCGAGCACGTTGTTGATCTGGTTGGGGTGGTCGCTGCGCCCGGTGGCGACCACGGCGGCGTGCCGCCGGGCCACCGCCGGGTCGATCTCCGGCGTCGGGTTGGACAGCGCGAAGACGATCGCGCCGGGGGCCATCGCGGCGATCGCGGACTCGGCGACGGTGGCGCCGGACAGGCCGATGAACACGTCGGCGCCGCGCAGCGCCCCCTCGACCGAGCCCCGGTGCCCGGCCCGGTTGGAGTCGGCGGCCAGCGCCGCCTTCACCGGGTGGAGGTCGGTCCGCCCCGGGTGCAGCATGCCCTTGCTGTCGCACACGGCGAGGTCGCCGATCCCGGCGTTCAGCAGGATCCGGGCGACGGCGATGCCGGAGGCCCCGGCCCCGGCCACCACGGCCCGCAGCGAGGACATCGGCCGCCCGGTCACCGCGGCCGCGTTGCGCAGCGCGGCGAGGACGACGATCGCGGTGCCGTGCTGGTCGTCGTGGAAGACCGGGATGTCCAGTGCCTCCCGCAGCCGGGCCTCGATCTCGAAGCAGCGCGGGGCGGAGATGTCCTCCAGGTTGATGCCGCCGAAGCCGGGTGCGAGGTGCCGCACGGTGTCGACCAGTGCGTCGGTGTCGGTGGTGCCGAGGCAGATGGGCACCGCGTCGACGCCGGCGAACTCCTTGAAGAGCAGTGCCTTGCCCTCCATCACCGGCAGGGCCGCGGCCGGGCCGATGTCGCCGAGGCCGAGTACGGCGGTGCCGTCGCTCACCACCGCGACGGTGTTCGCCGCCCAGGTGAACTCGTGGGCGAGTTCCGGGTGTTCGGCGATGGCGGTGCAGACCCGGGCGACGCCGGGGGTGTAGGCGAGGGAGAGGTCGTCGGCGCCGCGCAGCGGCACGGTCGACCGGGTCTCCAGCTTGCCGCCGCGGTGCAGGTCGAAGACCGGGTCGAGGAAGGGGACGATCGGGTCTCCGGGCTGGGCGAGGACGGTCATCAGGGCCTCCGTGAGGGTGTGGACGGGGCCGGCCCCCGTCCGGGGGACGGCTGCGGGCGCCCCTCCCGGGGCGCCCGAACTGCCTTGGGGCGCGGTTCAGGTGCGGGTGAGCGGGCCGAGCTGGCTGGTGAGTTCTGCGTCCAGCCGGTCGAGGTCGCGGGTGTGGCCGTGGGCGGCGATGTGGCCGTCCGGCCGGACGAGGTAGTAGCCGGGCCGGTGGCAGCCGGTGTGCAGGGCGGCGGCGGGGCCGGGGATGCGGACGGCCGTCAGTCCGGGCCGCGGGGCGGCGAGCCGTTCGATCGCGGCGCCCCAGCCGTCCGGGCCGCCGACCGCGGCGACCGTCCACCCGGGCGGCTGCTCGGCGGGCCCGGCGAGGCCGGCCGCCGTCGCGAGCGGGCGGGGGAGGACGGCGCCCGGGCGCAGGCCGCCGGGCAGCCGCCCGCGGACCCGGCAGCCGGTGAGCCCGGACGGCTCCTGGCTGTCGCGCCGGGGCGGGTAGGCGAGCCGCAGGCCGGCCATCACGGGCCCGTAGAGGCGGGAGAGCAGCCCGGAGCGGTCGCCCAGGCGGAAGGCGGCGTCTCGGAGCAGGACTTCGGCAGGCCCGTCGACCAGCCAGGCGCGGGTCTGGATGTCGGTGTCCCGGACGACCCGCCGGGCGACAGCCGAGCGTTCGGGGCCGTAGCTGTCGAGGAGGGCGGCGGGGGCCTCGCCGCGGACGACGGCGGCGAGCTTCCAGGCCAGGTTGTGGGCGTCCTGCAGGCCGGTGTTGAGACCCTGGCCGCCGGCCGGGCTGTGCACGTGGGCGGCGTCGCCGGCGAGGAAGACCCGGCCGAGCCGGAAGTCGCCGGCGTGCCGGGCGTGCACCCGGAAGACGCTCTGCCAGACCGGTTCGCCGATCCGGACGCCCTGCGGTCCGCGTTCGTCGACGATCTCCTGCATCATCGCCACGCCGACCTCCCGGCCGGGAGGCAGGCTGGAGAAGAACCGGTACACCCCGTCGGGGAGGGCCACGACGACCAGTGCGCCCTTCGGGGACTGGTAGTAGAGCGCCTGGTCGGGCGGGAGTTCGCCCTCGATGCGGGCGTCCACCAGGGCGAAGGCCGTCTCGTAGGTGCTGCCCAGGAATCCGGTGCCGATCTGGCCGCGGACGGCGCTGCCGGCCCCGTCGGCCCCGATCACGAACGGCACCCGGGTGCGCTCGATCCGGCCGTCCGCGTGCTCCAGCACGGCGGTGACGCCGTCGGTGGCCTCGACCCGTCCGGAGAAGTCGAGGTTGTCGAAGCAGAGCAGGCGGACGCCGCGCTCGACCTTGCCGCCGAGGCCGTGCAGCCGGTCGGCGACGATCCGCTCGGTCTCGCTCTGCGGCAGGCAGACCGGCGCGAGCTCCTCCGGGAAGGCGAAGGTGCCGAGCGGCCGCCGGTCGGAGAAGTACCGGAAGGCGTTGATGCGGACGGAGGCCTCGTGCACGTCGTCCAGCACGCCGAGGTCCGCCAGCACGTCGAGGGTGCGTGGCCAGAGCAGCAGCGCCTTGGGCAGGCGGGGTGCGGTGGGGGCCCGGTCGACGATCCGGACGCGGACGCCGCGGCGCAGCAGTTCGCAGGCGGCCAGCATGCCGGTCGGCCCTCCTCCGACGATCAGGACGTCGACATCGGTTGCGGTGATCGCTTTCTCTGGCACGGAACTGACTCCTCGTCGGCAGACAGGCATGGGATAGCAGATTGACGCTGCCCATAAGATATCTTATGGTCGTCTCGGTTTGTGAAGTACGTAGATGACTGATGGACAGGGGGCAGGAATGAGTGTCCTGGCGGAGCAGGGCCTGGCCGCACCGCGCGAGAACCGCGCGGGCGGCGGGCTGCCGATCCTGCTGGCGGTGGCGCTGGCCAGCATGATGCTGCCGCTCACCGTCACCGGGCCGGCCGTGGCGCTCCCGGCGCTGGCGACCGACCTGGGTGCCGGGGTCGGGGCCGCGCAGTGGGTGCAGAACGCCTACGGCGTCACCTTCGCGGCCTGCCTGCTGGCCGCCGGCGGCCTCGCCGACCGGTTCGGCCGCAAGCGGGTGCTGGTGGCCGGCGTCCAGGTGTTCCTGGCGATGTCGCTGGTCTGCGCCCTGGTGCCGAACATCGTGCTGGTCGACATCGCCCGCGCCCTGCAGGGCGTCGGTGCGGCGGGCGTGCTCACCAGCGGCGCCGCGATCCTGGCGGCCTCCTTCGACGGGCCCGCCCGGGCCAGGGCCTTCGGCGTGCTCGGCGCGTCCTTCGGCTGCGGGCTGGCGATCGGCCCGCTGGTCGCCGGCGTCCTGGTCGCCGCGGTCGACTGGCGCGCGGTCTTCCTGGTGAACGTGCTGCTCGGCCTGGTCGTGCTCGCCCTCGTGCCGCGACTGCCCGAGTCCAGGGACCCGGACGCCCGGAAGGTGGACTGGGGCGGCCTCGCCACCTTCAGCGGCAGCCTCGCGCTGCTCTCGCTCTGGTTCGTCGAAGGGCCCGAACGAGGCTGGACGGACGCGGCTGCACTGGGCGCGCTGATCGGCTCAGGGCTCTTCATGCTGGCCTTCGTGCTCGTCGAGCTCCGCGTCGAGCGGCCCATGTTCGACCTCTCGCTGTTCCGCAGGCCGACCTTCGTGGTGGTGGTCTGCCAGCCCTTCACCATCACCTTCGGCTTCGTGGTGCTGCTGGTCTACCTGCCGCAGTACCTCCAGGGCGTCGGCGGCCGCAGCGCCACCGAGGCCGGCGCCATGCTGCTGCCGCTCACCCTGCCCGTCCTGGTCCTGCCGCTGGTCGCCGGACGGCTCGCCGCCCGGGTGCCGCTGCGGGTGATGCTCGCGGCCGGCTCGGTGCTGATCGCCGCGGGCTCGCTCTGGCTCGTGGTGCTCGGACCCGGCGCCGGGTGGGCCGAACTGGCGGGCCCGCTCGCGGTGTTCGGCATCGGCGTGGGCAGCGCCTTCGGCGTGATGGACAACGCCGCGGTCAGCGTCGTCCCGGTCGAGCGCTCCGGCACGGCCTCCGGCATCTTCAACACCATGCGGATCACCGGCGAGTCCGTCGCCATCGCCGGAGCGGGCGCGCTGCTGGCCGGCCTCTCCGCCGCCGACCTGCACGGACGCATTCCCGGGCTGGACGCCGCCGGGGAGCAGGCGCTGGCCGGCGGCGCCGTCCAGGGCCGGCTGCGCGACCGGCTCGACGCCCTGCCTCAGGGCGTCCGCGGCGCCGCCGCCGAGGCGGCCGGGCAGGGCCTCACCTCGGCCATGCACACCGCCCTCGTCGTCCTCGCCGTGCTGGCCCTGATCGGCGCGGCCACCACCTACGCCGTGGTCCGCGACCGCGAGCTCGGCAGCACCTCCTGACCGCAGCACCACCCACCGCTCGTAGCACCACCGCTCACAGAGGAGAACAACGCACCATGCGCACACGACAGTTGGGCAGCAACGGAACCACCGTCGGCGCGATCGGCCTCGGCTGCATGGGCATGAGCTTCGCCTACAGCCCCGCCCGGCGCGACGACTCCGAGTCGATCAGGGTGATCCACCGGGCGATCGACCTCGGCATCACGCTGATCGACACCGCCGACGTCTACGGACCGCACACCAACGAGGAGTTGGTCGGCCGGGCGATCCGCGACCGCCGGGACGAGATCGTGCTGGCCTCCAAGGCCGGCCTGGTCGTCCGCGGCGGCGAGATCCTCCCCGACGGCCGGCCCGAGCACCTGCGCGAGGCCGCCGAGGGCTCGCTGCGCCGCCTCGGCGTGGACCGGATCGACCTCTACCAACTGCACCGGGTCGACCCGGCCGTGCCGGTCGAGGAGTCCTGGGGCGTGCTCGCGGAGCTCGTCCGGGAGGGCAAGGTCGGCGCGATCGGCCTGTCGGAGGCGACCGTCGAGCAGCTCGACGCCGCGCACGCCGTCCACCCGGTGGCCACCGTCCAGAGCGAACTGTCGCTGTGGAGCCAGGACCAGCTCGACGAGGTGGTGCCCTGGGCCGCCCGCCACGGCGCCGGCTTCATCGCGTACTCGCCGCTCGGCCGCGCCTTCCTGACCGGCGCGATCACCTCGGCCGCCCAACTGGAGGGCGAGGACTGGCGGCAGGGCAACCCGCGCTTCCAGCCGGAGGCGATCGAGGCCAACCAGAAGCTCGCCGAGGGCGTCGCCGAGGTCGCCGCCCGCTACGGCACGACGCCGTCCCAGGTCGCCCTGGCCTGGGTGCTGGCGCAGGGCGAGCACGTGGTGCCGATCTCGGGCACCAAGCGGCTCGCCCACCTGGAGGAGAACGCCCGCGGCGGCGACCTCGTCCTCACCGCGGAGGACCTGGCGCAGCTCGGCCGGCTCGGCGCCACCGCCGTCGGCACCCGGTACTGACCCCGGGCCGTACGGCGCAGACCCGTTGCCGGCACGTCGCCCCGGCGACCGCCCGCACCCAGCACCGAAGGCACCACCGCGGCGCACCGCCGCCGCCCGCGGCCCGCCCGACCCACCGGGCGGTGCCGCGGGCCGGCCCCGGCGGTCCCGCCCGCCGCCGCAGCCCCACCGGGCGCCGCGGCGGCACCGGAGCCAGGCCGACCCCTGGACCGCATCCGAGGAGCACCAAGGAGGAACCCACCATGACCACCACCCCGTTCGCCCCGGCCGAGGCGCCCGAGCGCCCCGCCGCCGTACCGCTGTCCTACGCCACCACCCTGGACCGCGGGCTGGTCCACCGCGACGCCGTCAGCGAGGTCTTCGTCACCGACCTGCGCGGCGGCGAGGGCGGCCACTACACCGCGGCCGCCCAGCTGCCCCGCTCGCACGCCTACTACGGCGACCACCTGCTCCGGCCGGGCACCCACGACCCGGTGCTGCTGCTCGAGGCGGCCCGGCAGGCGACCCTGGCCGGCGCCCACCTGTTCCACGGTGTCCCGGCCGACCACAAGTTCATCCTGACCTTCCTGCGCATCCACCTGATCCGCCCCCGGCTGCTGACCATCGGCGACAGCCCGCTGGACCTGGTGCTGAACGTGACGGTGACGGACCGCCGGGTCCGCGAGGGCCGGGTCACCGGGCTCGACCACGCCGTGGAACTCACCGTGGACGGCACCGTGATCGGCTGGGCCGGGGTCGGCCTGCGGTTCCGCGACCCGGCCGGTTACCGGGAGATGCGGCTGCGCAACCGCGACGGCGCCGAACTGCCCAGCACCGCGCTGCTGCCGCCGCAGGCCGGCGGCGCCGCCCCGGCCGCACCGCACCTGGTCGGCCGTGCCGACCCGCGCAACGTGGTGCTCCTCGACCCGGTGCTCGCCGACGGCGCCGCCACCGCCGTGCTGCGGATACCCGCGGGCAACCCGAGCATGTTCGACCACCCGCAGGACCACCTGCCCGGCATGGTGCTCGCCGAGGCCGCCCGCCAGCTCGCCCTGTTCACCGCGCTGGACACCCGCGGGCTGTCCGCCGCGAAGACCTTCCCGGTCGACCTGTCCGTCACCTTCGCCCGGTTCGGCGAGCTGGAGCCGCAGACCGTGCTCACCGCGACGCTCGGCGACGAGAAGCCGCTGGGCGCGGAGGCCGGCGAGCACACCTACTACACCCAGGGCGGCCCGCTCGACCTGGACGAGGCCGAGCCCGGTGCCGCGGTCACCCAGCTCCCGGTCGTGGTGGACGCCCGCCAGCACGACGAGTCGATCGCCCGTTTCGTCCTCTCCCTGGCCCGCATCCGCGGCTAGGAGGCTGTACCCCGGCGGGAGTTGCCGTCACAGCAGCCGGGCGCTCCCGGCCCCGCACCGATACGACAGCTACGGAGGACCCATGCCCAGTACCGCCGGTGCGTTCTTCGACGTGGACGAGACGCTCGTCCGGGTCAAGAGCATGTTCCACTTCCTCGAGTTCTACCTGCGCCGCCGCGGCGAGCCGGAGGGCACCTTCCAGCGGCTCACCGCCGAGCTCAAGGCCGCCGCTGCCGCCGGCACTCCGCGGCAGGTCGTGAACCGCGAGTACTACCGCCTCTACGCCGGGGAGAGTGCCGAGCGGCTCGCCTCGGCCGGCGAGGCGTGGTTCGAACGGGCCGTGGAGCGCGGCCTGTTCGTCCCCGAGGCGGTCGCCGAGGTGGAACGGCACCGGGCCGCCGGGGACTTCGTCGTCCTGGTGTCCGGCTCGTTCTTCGCCTGCCTGGACCCCATTGCGGCGCAGCTGCGGGCCGACTGGACGTTCGGCACCCGGCCCGTGGTCCGCGGCGGCCGGCTCACCGGCGAAGTGGTCGTCCCGGTGATCGGCGAGGTGAAGGCCCGGGTGGCCTCGGCGGTGGCCGGCGTCCGCGGCCTGGACCTGGCCGGCTCCGCGGCGTACGGGGACCACAGCAGTGACCTGCCGCTGCTCTCCGCGGTGGGCCGGCCGGTGGCGGTCGGCCACGACCCGGTGCTGACGGCGCACGCCGAACTCGCCGGCTGGCGGCGGCTGGTGCCCGCCGGGCCGGTCGGGGCGGCGGTCTGAGCCGGCCCGCCGCTCCCCGCCCCGCGGGCCGGGGGAGCGGTGGCGGCACCGCCCGACCGGGCCCGCAGCAACGACAGGAGGGGACCATGACACCGATCGGCATCGTGGGCACCGGTTCGTACGTGCCCGAGAACGTCGTCAGCAACGAGGAGGTCGCGGCGCGGGCGGGTGTGACCGCCGCCTGGATCGAGGAACGGACCGGGATCGGCCGGCGGCACCGGGCCGCCGACCACGAGGCCACCTCCGACCTGGCCGCCGAGGCTGCCCGCAGAGCACTGCAGCAGGCCGGGGTGAGCGCCGACCGGCTCGGTTTCGTGCTGGTCGCGACCTCCACCCCGGACCACCCGCAGCCCGCCACCGCCAGCATCGTGCAGGACCTGATCGGCGCCCGCCGGGCCGCCGCGTTCGACGTCAACGCCGTCTGCAGCGGCTTCGTGTACGGCCTGGCGGTCGGCACCCATATGCTCCGCGGCGCCACCGACCCGGCCGCCCCGTACGGGCTGGTGGTCGGGGCGGACGTCTACTCCCGGATCCTCGACCCGGCCGACCGCAGGACGGCCGTGCTCTTCGGGGACGGCGCCGGCGCCGTGGTGCTCGGCCCGGTGCCGGCCGGCCTCGGGATGGTGGAGACGGCGCTGCTCGGCCGCGGCGACCAGCACCGGCTGATCGGGGTGGCGGCGGGCGGCAGCCGGCGGCCGGCCTCGGCCCGGACGGTGGCCGAGGGCGGGCACTGGTTCCGGATGGACGGCCGGGCCGTGCGCGGCTTCGTCCACGAGGCGCTGCCCGGTGCGGTCGCCGCGCTGCTCGACCGGGCGGGGGTGCCGGCGAAGGAGGTGCGGCACTTTGTCCCGCACCAGGCCAACGGGGTGATGCTCAACCAGGTCTGGCCGGAGCTCGGACTCCCGGAAGCGGCCATGCACCTGACGGTGGACAGGCACGCCAACACCGGTGCGGCCTCGGTGGCGATCACCCTGGACACCGTGCACCGCCGCGGTGGCCTGGAGCGCGGCGACCTGGTGCTGCTGGCCGGCTTCGGCGGCGGGATGAACATCGGTGCCGCCCTGGTCCGCTGGGCGCTGGACCAGCCGGTCGGGCGTTACGGCGAGCCGGTGTTCGGGGCCGAGGACGAGGCCGCCGACCGGCCGGCCTCCCGGGGGCTGCTCTCCGGGGCCGCCCTCCGCTGACCGGCCCCCGCGGACGGCCCGTGCGCCGCGGTGCGCCCCCGGAGTCCGGGGTGCGCACCGCGGCTTTGCCGCGTCCGCCGCTGCTCCGATCGGCGTCAGGTAAAGGGATGTCAAAACCCGTCCGGTTCAGTCCCTTTGTCATTAGAAAACAAACCGGGTGGTCTGTAGGATTGAGGAGACGCAGTGAACACCTGAAGGGGGATTCGTCGGTGTCCCAGATACTGGATGTGCGCTCGGACGTGCTGTTCGCCCGGGCGGTCGACCGTGCACTCGTGCACCGGGCGGCGGTCTCGGAGGTGCTTCTGACGGACTGTCGGCCGGTCGGCGACCGGGACTTCGTCCTCGGCGCCCAGTGGCCCCGCGGGCACGGCTTCTACCTCCCGGTCGGCGACCGCTGGTACGACCCGGTGCTCATGGCGGAGACCGTCCGCCAGGCCGGACTGCTCATCGCCCACACGGCCTTCGGGGTGCCGCTCGACGCGCACTTCCTGATGTGGGACGTCTCCTTCGAGGCCGACCCGGCCGCACTCGCCTTCACCGGCACGCCCGCCAACCTCTCGCTCATGGCCACCTGCGAGGACGTGCGCCGCCGCGGCAGCAGCATCGGCGGCATGCGGATACGGCTCCACGTGCTGCGCGACGGCCGCGCCCTGGGCACCGCCACCGGCGCGCTGAGCTGCACCAGCCCCGGCGCCTACCGCAGGCTGCGCGGCGAGCGGCTCTCCGCCGCCGCCGAACGGCCGCTGCCGCCGCTGCCCGTGCCGCCCCCGCTGGTCGGCCGGGACCGCGCCGCCGACGTCGTACTCGCCCCGACGGCGGCCCCGCACACCTGGGAGGTCCGCTCCGAGCGCAGCCACCCGGTGCTGTTCGACCACGAGGTCGACCACCTGCCCGGGATGGTGCTGGTCGAGGCCATGCGGCAGGCCGCGTGCCTGGCCACCGGTCGGCCCGCCCCGCTGGTCACCGCGCTGTCCGCGCGCTTCCTGAAGTACGTCGAGTTCGGCGAGCCCTGCCTCGTCCGGGCCGAACCGGGCGCGGCCGCGGTGTGCGGGACGTCCGTCGAGGTCGTCATGGAGCAGGCCGGCGAGACCGTCGCCCGCGGCAGCCTCCGCGCCGGCCCCACCGGCTGACCATCCGTCGGGCCCCGGCCGCGGCCTGCGGGCCGGCGGCGGTCACTCCCCGGCCGGAGCCTTCGCCAGTGCCTCCGTGCAGCGGCCCAGCAGGGCGAGCAGGGCGGCGCGCTCCTCGTCGTCGAACTCCGCGTCCAGCGCCTGCTCCACCGCCATGGCCGCCTGGTCCGCCTTGGCCAGCAGCGTCCGGCCGCTGCGGGTCAGCCGGGCTTCCAGGATGTGCTGGTGGATCGGGTGCGGCTTGCGCTCGACCAGGCCCCGGCCCTCCAGGGTGCCCAGCACCGAGGACATCGTCTGCGGCGTGACCAGGCAGCGCCGGGCCAGTCCCGCCCCGGACAGCCCCGGCTCCTCCGACAGCACCAGCAGCACGGTGTACTGCGGCGTGCTCAGCTTGAACGGGCGGAGTGCCGCATGCTTGGCCGCGATCAGCTCCTGCTCGGCGCGCTTGATGTGGTGGCCCAGGCGCTGGTCGATTGGCATACTCATGCCCCCTGTATATCAGGCATCTTAGGCCTGTATGAAGCCTGCGCGTCCGGGCGAAATTCCGTACCGCGCGGTCGGTTCTTTACCGTGCCGCTCGGCGTTTCCGGCGCCTCCGACACACCGCGGCCCGACGCCCCGTCAGCGGGGCACCGACGTACATTGACGAGATGATCACGTACGAGGGGCGGCGGCTGGGCGAGCTGGCCGCGGCGGGCCGCTGGCCGGAACTGCTCGGACTGTTCCGGCGGCTGCGCGGCACATCCCCACGGGCCGCCGGCCCGGTAGGGCACCTGATCGCGTACGGGGCGCCGCCCGAGGTGGCCGCCCGGCTCTTCGACGGCGACGCCGGGCCCGGCACCGCCGCCGGCGAGCACGACTGCGACGCCGGACCCCTCTGGGAGGTGCTCGCCGCCCGGCACTCCTGGCGCCGGCTGGCCCCCCTCCTCGAACCCGCCCCCGTCCGCCGCCTCGCCGCCCACACCCGGGCCCTGCTCGGCGACGACCTGGCCGGCTGCGCCGAGGCCGACCCCGAAGGCGTTCCGCTGGTGCTGCAGCCCTGGGAGGAGGCCGGCTGGGAGGCGTCCTGCCGGGTCCGCGAGTACCTGCCCCGCGGCGGTGCGCGGCGTGCCCTGCTCGCCCTGCCCGCCAGCCGCGAGGACCTCGGCCCGCTCGACCTGCCCTTCTCCGGCAGCGAGGTCCACGGGCAGGACGCCACCCGGCTGTTGGCCGGCCTCGCCCCATGGCTGCAGGCCGTCTGTGTCCGGGGCACCGCACCCGACGCGGCCGCCCGCCTCGCCCCCGGCCGCTCCGCCTTCGCCGGGCACCTGCCGTTCGCCGCCGCCTACCCCGCCCTCGTCCAGGCCGCCTCCGGTCTGCCCGCACTCGGCAGCGCCCACGGCCGGCTCGCCGTCTGGCGCCTCCTCACCGCCATGACCGGCGCCCGCCGACCCGCCCCCGCCGAGGTGGACGCCCTGGTCGGACGCCTCCGCTGCCTCACCTGGGCGGACCCCCGCGACGAACTCTGGCACCTCCACCTCGCCCTCGAAGACCCCGCCACCGGCCTCGCCTGGGCCGTCACCGGCAGCACCGAACCCTGACGGCCGGGGCCGGCCACAAATAAGCACGCGTGGGGGCGCCTCCCAGCTTCTGGCCGGGAGGTGCCCCCACACGCTCCTTGGGGTCGGCCCTCAGACGGTGGTCTTCTCGACCGCCGGGGGCTGGGACTGGGCGGGGACGGCGGCGTCGTGGGGATCGACGAGGGTGGTCTCGTCGAAGGGAAGGCCGCCGGCCAGCACGCGGTCGAGGCGGTCGCGGTCCAGCTCGCCCGTCCAGTGCCCGATCAGCACGGTGGCCACCGCGTTGCCGGCGAAGTTGGTCAGTGCGCGGGCCTCCGACATGAAGCGGTCGATGCCGACGATCAGGCCGACGCCGTCGACCAGCTCCGGCCGGTGCGACTGCAGGCCGCCGGCCAGGGTGGCCAGGCCTGCGCCGGTGACGCCCGCCGCGCCCTTGCTGGCGATCACCATGAAGAGCAGCAGCGAGATCTGCTGGCCGATGGACATCGGCTTGTCCAGGGCCTCGGAGATGAAGATCGAGGCCATGGTGAGGTAGATCGCGGTGCCGTCCAGGTTGAAGCTGTAGCCGGTCGGCACGGTGATGCCGACGACCGGGCGGCTGACGCCGAGGTGCTCCATCTTGGCGATCAGGCGGGGCAGGGCGCTCTCCGAGGAGGAGGTGGAGAGGATCAGCAGGAACTCCCGGCCGAGGTAGCGGAGCAGGGAGAAGATGTTGACGCCGGCGACCAGCCGCAGCAGCAGGCCGAGCACCACGGCGACGAACAGCGCGCAGGTCACGTAGAAGCCGACCATGATCATGGCGAGGCTCTTGAGGGCGGCGGTGCCGGTCGCACCGACCACCGCGGCGATCGCACCGAAGGCGCCGATCGGGGCCACCCACATGATCATCGACATGATCCGGAAGACCAGCTTCTGCAGGTGCTCGACGCCGCGCAGCACCGGTGCGCCCACCGGGCCCATCGCCTGCAGGGCGAAGCCGGCGAGCAGGGCGACCAGCAGGGTCTGCAGCACCTTGCCCTCGGTGAGGGCGGAGAAGAGCGTGGTCGGGATGATGCCGAGCAGGAAGTCGGCGGTGTCGGTGGCCTCGCCGGCCGCGGCCTGGGCGTGCCCGGACTTGGCGAGCGCGCTGGTCAGGTGGAGCCCGGAGCCGGGCTCGATGAGGTTGCCGACCACCAGGCCGATGCCGAGGGCGACGGTGGACATCGCGAGGAAGTAGCCGAGGGCCAGGCCGCCGACCCGGCCGACCTTGGCGGCCTTGGTGACCGAGCCGATGCCCAGCACGATGGTGCAGAAGATGACCGGGCTGATCATCATCTTGATGAGGTTGACGAAGCCCGTTCCGATCGGCTTCAGCTCCACGGCCACGCCGGGCGCCGCCAACCCGACCGCGATGCCCGCGGCCATCGCCGCGATCACCGCCAGATACAGGTAGTGCGTACGGTCGGTTCTGCTCCGGACTGCTCCTGCGCTCGACATTCCACGGCTCCTTCGCCCTGCTGTCCCTGACGGCCCCGGGGGGAGGGCCGGTGAAGACTATGGGCGCCGGAGTGACGGGGGTCACGTTTGCGTTCATAGAGTTCACACCGCGCGATCCCGCACACCGGCGGGGACCGTGCACACTGGCCGGTATGCGTATCGGACCCGGCCGCCCGGCCCCGCCGGACCGCGCTGTGCGCCGCCTGCCGCGCAGCCTCGCCGGGCAGCTCTTCCTCGTGCAGGTGGTGATCGTCGCCGCCGTCGTCGCCGGCGGCGCGGTCCTCGCCTACCTGTTCACCGAGCACCGCACCCACGCGGCCGCGGTCCGCCAGGTCACCGCCGCCGCCCGGGCCGTCGCCGACGCGCCGGGCGTCCGCGAGGCCGCCACGGGCCCCGACCCGACGGCCGTCCTCCAGCCGTACGCCGAACGCGTCCGGACGGACGCCGCCGTCGACTTCGTGACCGTCATGGACCCGCACGGCATCCGCTGGGCGCACCGCGACCCCGCCCAGATCGGCCGCCCCTTCCTCGGCCACATCGACGGCGCCCTCGCCGGCCGCACCACCAGCGAGACCTACACCGGCACCCTCGGCCCGTCCGTCCGCGTGGTCACCCCGATCCTCGACGACCGCGGCCGGGTGATCGGCCTGGTCAGCGCCGGCATCACCCTGCAGTCCATCAGCGCTCAACTGCGCGGCCCGCTGCTCGCCCTGGTCGGCGTCGCGGCCGGCGCCCTCGCCCTCGGCGGCGCCGGCACCTACCTGGCCAACGCCCGGCTGCGCCGCCACACCCACGGCATGGGCGCCGACGAACTCAGCCACCTGTACGAGTACCACCAGGCCACCCTGCACTCGGTGCGCGAGGGCCTCGTCCTGCTCGACCGCACCCAGCGGGTGGTCCTCTGCAACGACGCCGCGCGCGAACTCCTCGGCCTGCAGGGCGAGGTGGAGGGTCTGCGGTTCGACGCGCTAGGCCTGCCCGAGTCGCTCGTCCGGGCGGTGCTCGGCAGCGGGCCCGCGCACGACGAGGTGCACCTGACCGCCGAGCGCGTGGTGGTGCTCAACACCTCCCCGATCGGCACCGGCCTCGGCAGCGTCCTCACCCTCCGCGACCACACCGAACTCCAGTCGCTCACCGGCGAACTGGACAGCGTCCGGGGCTTCGCGGACGCCCTCGGGGCGCAGGCCCACGAGGCCGCCAACCGGCTGCACGCCGTCGTCTCGCTGATCGAACTCGGCCGCCACCAGGAGGCCGTGGAGTTCGCCACCGCCGAACTCGAGCTCGCCCAGCGGCTCACCGACAAGGTCGTCGGCGCCGTCGGCGAACCCGTCCTCGCCGCCCTGCTGCTCGGCAAGGCCTCGCAGGCCGCCGAACGCGGCGTCGACCTCGAACTCACCGAGGACAGCCGGATCGACGACGGCGTGCTGCCCCCGGCCCTCGCCCCGCGCGACCTCGTCACCGTGCTCGGCAACCTCATCGACAACGCCGTCGACGCCGCCGTCGAGAACGCCGCCGCCCACCCCGGCCCGCCCGAGGTCACCGTCACCGCCCGCGTCGACGCCGGCCAACTGCTGCTCCGCGTCGCCGACTCGGGCGCAGGCATCGACACCGACGCGGCCGGCGAGGTCTTCCGCCGCGGCTGGACGACCAAGCAGCACGGCCGCGGACTCGGGCTCGCCCTGGTCGCCCAGACCGCCCGCCGCAACGGCGGCACCGTCGAGATCGGCCGCGAGCGCGGCGCCGTGCTCACCGTCCGGCTGCCGCTCCAGCGGGAGGCCGCCCGATGACCGCGGAGATCTCCGTCCTGGTGGTCGAGGACGACCCGGTGGCCGCCGACGCACACGGCCTGTACGTCGCCCGCACCCCCGGCTTCCGGCTCGCCGCCACCGCGCACAGCTGCGCCGAGGCGCTCCGCGCCCTGGAACGGGCCCGGGCCGCCGGCACCCCGGTCGACCTCGCCCTGCTCGACCTCTACCTGCCCGACGGCCACGGCCTCCGGCTGTGCCGCACCCTCCGGGCGGCCGGCCACACCACCGACATCATCGCGGTCACCTCCGCCCGCGACCTGGCGATGGTCCGCCAGGCGGTCTCCGAGGGCGTCGTGCAGTACCTGCTCAAGCCGTTCAGCGGCGCCGCACTGCGCGAACGCCTCGACCGGTACGCCCGCTACCGGGCCAGCCTCGGCCGGCGCGGCGAGGCCACCGGACAGGACGAGGTCGACCAGGCCCTCGCGCTGCTCCGCACCCCGGAACGGACGGCCCTCCCCAAGGGGTTGAGCGCCCCCACCCTGGAGACCGTGGCCGGCGTGCTGCGCGCCGCCGACACCGGACTGTCCGCCGCCGCCGCCGGCGCCGCCGCGGGCGTCTCCCGGATCACCGCCCGCCGCTACCTGGAACACCTGGTCGAGTCCGGCCTCGCCGTCCGGGAGCCGCAGTACGGCCAGGTCGGGCGGCCCGAGCTGTGCTACCGCTGGCGGAGCTGATCAGACCCGCTCGGCCACGGCCAGGAAACGCTCGTCGGTGTCGGTGTAGGAGACCAGCCGCCAGCCGTTCGCGGCCAGCAGCGGGCCGAGGTTGGGCTCCGCGCGGAGGTCGTCCGGGGTGATCGCCCGGCCGTGCCGCGCGGCGAGCGCGGCCCGTCCGATCGGGTGGTAGAGCGCCAGGCGGCCGCCCGGCGCCGTCACCCGGGCGAGCTCGCGCAGGCCCTCGGCGGGGCCCGGCAGGTGCGAGATCAGGCCGGCGCCGAACACCAGGTCCACCACCCCGTCCGGCAGCGGCAGCGCCGCGCAGTCGGCCAGCACCAGCGCCGCGGACGCCCGGTGCCGGGTGGCCTGCGCCAGCATCTCCGGGGTGAGGTCCACCCCGAGCACCGTCCCGCGGGGCCCGACCGCCTCCCGCAGCAGCGGCAGTGCCCGCCCGGTGCCGCAGCCCGCATCGATCACGAAGGCGCCCTCGCCGGGGGCGATCTCGGCGACGGCCGCGGCGTAACGCGGCCCGTCGTCGGGGAACTTGGCGTCCCACCCCGCCGCCCGCTCGCCGAAGAACTCCCGGGTCCGCACCCGCTCTGCACGATCGTCTGCCATGCCCCGAAGCCTAGGGGGAATGGGTTACCCCGGGGCGCGGGTGACCTCCGGGGCGGTTGCCCCGAACTCGTGCGTGACCTTCGGGCGGGTCGCTCGTTGAGGCAGGGCGGAGCTGCACCCCAGGCGTGGGAACCGGCCGGTCCGGCGGCGGCGGACCGGCTCCGGCCAGTAAAGTTAGGTTTACCTAACTTAATGAGGAGAGCCTGCCCGTGAGCCCCACCGCCGACACCGCCGCCCCGGCCGGTGACGCCGTCCTGCGCCGCCAGCGCATCCGCGAGTCCGCCGCCCGCACCTACGCCCGGTCGTTCCCGATCGTGCCGGTCCGGGCCAACGGCATGACCGTGGAGGGGGCCGACGGCCGGCGCTACCTCGACTGCCTCTCCGGGGCAGGCACCCTCGTCCTCGGCCACAACCACCCGGTCGTGCTGGAGGCCATCCGCCGCACCCTGGACGGCGGCGCCCCGCTCCACCTGCTCGACCTCGCCACCGCCGAGAAGGACGATTTCACCACCGCCCTCTTCGAGGCCCTTCCGCCGGCCTTCGCCGCCCGCGCCAAGGTGCACTTCTGCGGCCCGGCCGGCACCGACGCGGTGGAGGCCGCCCTCAAGCTCATGCAGACCGCCACCGGGCGGCGCGGGGCCCTGGCCTTCACCGGCGCCTACCACGGCATGACCGCCGGGGCGCTCGCCGTCACCGGCTCGGTCGCCGTGAAGTCGCCGCTGCCCGGCGGCGGCGAGGTCACCCGGCTGCCCTACCCGTACCCGTACCGCTGCCCCTTCGGGGTCGGCGGAGAGCTCGGCGCGCAGCTCTCCGCGGCCTACACCGAGCGGCTGCTGGACGACCCGGCGGGCGGGGTCACCGCCCCGGCCGCGATGATCCTGGAGGCGGTGCAGGGCGAGGGCGGCGTCGTCCCGGCCCCCGACGACTGGCTGCGCGCCATGCGGCGGATCACCGCCGACCGCGGCATCCCGCTGATCGTGGACGAGGTGCAGACCGGCGTCGGCCGCACCGGCGCCATGTGGGCGGTCGAGCACAGCGGCATCGAGCCGGACGCGATCGTGCTCTCCAAGGCCATCGGCGGCAGCCTCCCGCTAGCCGCCGTCGTCTACCGCGAGGACTACGACGGCTGGCGGCCCGGCGCGCACACCGGCACCTTCCGCGGCAACACCCTCGCCATGGCGGCCGGCGCCGCCACCCTGCGGTACGTCGAGGCCAACGGGCTGGTCGAACGCTCCCGGGTGGTCGGCGCCCGGATGGCGGCCCGGCTCGCCGGGCTGCAGAGCCGCCTCCCGGTGATCGGGGACGTCCGTGGGCGCGGCCTGATGCTCGGCGTCGAACTCGTCGACCCGGCCGGTGCGCCGGACAGCTGCGGCGCCCTGCCCGCCGACCCGCAGCTCGCCGTCCGGGTCCGCGAGGCCTGCCTGCAGCGCGGCCTGATCGTCGAACTCGGCGGCCGGCACGGCGCCGTGCTCCGCCTGCTGCCCCCGCTCACCATCACCGACGAGCAGGCCGAGGCCGTTCTCGACCGGCTCGCCGACGCCGTCGAGTCCGCCTCCCTGGCGCTGGTATGAGACCCGGGGCCGGCGCCGACGCACTCTCCGGCGGCACGGCCGGCCCCGAGGCGCTGCGGCCCCTGCTGGACGAGGTGCTGGCCGCCCTCGCCGCCGGGGCCGCCGACCGCGCCGGGCCGATCCCCGCCGGGCGTCCCGAGGAGACCGCCCGGCAGGTCGCCGCGGCCCTCGCCGAACCGCCCGGCCCCGGCGCCCTCGCCAGGCTCACCCGCCTGCTCGCCGCGTACGCCGCCGACCCGGCGGACCCGGCCTGCGCCGCCCACCTGCACTGCCCGCCGCTGGCGGTCGCCGCCGCGGCCGACCTCGCGGTCAGCGCCCTCAATCCGTCCCAGGACTCCTGGGACCAGGCCCCGGCGGCGACCGCCCTGGAGACCGCCGTCCTCGCCGAACTGGCCGGCCTGGCCGGGCTTCCGTCCACTGCCGCGGGCGTGCTCACCTCCGGCGGGACCGAGTCCAACCTGATGGGCCTGATGCTCGCCCGCGACCGGGTGCTCGGCGGCCGCGTCGAGCTGGACGGCCTGCCCGCGGGCCGGCGCCCCCGCATCCTCGCCTCCGAGGCGGCGCACTTCTCGGTGCAGCGCGCCGCCGCCGTCCTCGGCCTCGGCGAGCGGGCCGTCCGCACCGTGCCCGTCGACCGCACCCTGCGGATGGACGGCGACGCCCTCGCCGAGGCGCTCGCCGACACCGCACGGCTGGGCGAGACCCCGATCGCCGTGGTCGCCACCGCCGGCACCACCGACACCGGCGCCGTCGACCCGCTGCACCGCGCCGCCGACCTCGCCGCGCAGTACGGCGCCTGGCTGCACGTCGACGCCGCGTACGGCGGCGGCGCCCTGTTCTCCGACCGGCTCGCCCCGCTGCTCGACGGCATCGCCCGCGCCGACTCGCTCTCGCTGGACTGGCACAAGCTCGGCTGGCAGCCCGCCGCCGCCGGGGTCTTCCTCGTCCGCCGCGCCGAGACGTACGCCTCGCTGGCCCGGCGGGCCGTCTACCTCAACCCGGCCGACGACGAACAGGCCGGCTACCCCAGCCTGCTGGGCCTCTCGCTGCGCACCACCCGCCGCCCCGACGCCTTCAAACTGGCCGTCACCCTCGCCACCCTCGGCCGCTCCGGCCTCGGCGCCCTGGTCGACGCCTGCCACCGACTCGCCCTGCTCACCGCGGAGGCGGTCGAGGCCGAGCCCGCGCTGGAGCTGCACTGCCCGCCGGTGCTCACCACCGCGGTCTTCCGGTACCGCCCCGAAGGTGCCGAACCGGCGCTCCTCGACCGCCTCAACGCCGAGCTCCGCCGCGACCTGCTGCGCACCGGCCGGGCCGTCGTCGGCCGCACCGAACTGCCGGGCGAGGGCCCCGGCCGCGTCCGCCTCAAGCTCACCCTGCTGAACCCGCACACCGCACCCGAGGACATCGCGGGGCTGCTCGCCGAGATCGTCCGGGCCGGACGCCGGGCGGAGGAAACACACAGCGGAACGTGACGTTCGGTCAATTCCGCTCGGAGGAACCCACAATGCCATTCCCGGTGTAGATTTGCTATGCGCGGAACGGTGTTCCGTGGACATACCGGCTATGGGTTGTCCAGCATTTTTCGGCCGCGCCGGGTGTGAATTCCGCCAATCCCCGCGGCAGGCTTGCCGGACCGGTGAAGATCGGCGGTAGCTTCTCGTGGTCGCCGCCACACCGGGAGCACACGGCTCCCTGGGACTAGCGGCGCAAGGGGGCTCCGCCGTGCCGTTCTCGGCCTGCTCGCGGGCGATCTGAGCCTGCCCGCCCCTTCCTTCCGGCCCCGTCCGCAGCGCCCCACCCTCGGCGTTCGGACGTGCGCGGCCGCCCTGCATCCCGACTATCGCGCCGGCCGTCGCCGGCGCCGCCCGCACCCGTCCCCGTCCGGCGGAGGAATCGGCATGAGCGACACGCTCCTGAGTACCACCATCGAAGGATTCCAGGCCTTTCCGTTCTCCGAACGGTGCCGCCGGGTGTTCGCCCGCGGCGACCACCTGCTGATCGGCGTCAGCCCCGGGAACAGCTATTTCAGCGCCCGCCGTATCACCGAACTTGTGCACTGGGGAAAGGAGTTCTTCGACACCGTGGACATCGTCCACGCCGACCTGCACGTCGACGCCCAGTTCGGCGCCCAGGGCTACCCGCCCGAGGCCGCCCTCCGCCGCGCCGCCAAGGAGGTCAAGGCGACCCGGCGCCGCATCGAACGCGGCGTCGCCGACGCCGGGCGCGAAGGCGTCCGGGCCCATGCGCTCTCCGACTTCACCGGCAGCGCGGCCTACCGCCGCCTGCACGGCGCCGCCCTGGACGCCCTCGCCGCCGACCCGCCGTTCCGCGAGGCCACCGAACGGATGGCGCACGGCTTCCTCCGTTCCCGGCTGGACGGCGGCACCCCCGATCCCGAGCACCTCGCGGCCGCCGTCGACTACATAGCGGCCGAACTCCCGTTCTTCCTGGACACCCCGGCCCTGCTCGGCGTGCCCAGCTCCGTCGCCTGCTACCACCTCGAACTGCCGCTCACCGCCGTGCTGTTCGGCCGCACCGAAGGGCTGCGCGCAGTCGCCGGCCAGGCCTACGCCGTCGTCCGCCCGGCCGACCCGGCGGCCGGCCGCACCGCAGCCTGACCAGTTCCCGCCCCTGCCAGAGGAGTTCCATGACCGTCACCGACCAGCAGCCCGGGTTCGAGTTCCCGCTCTCCCGCCGCGGCGACATCGTCCCCGAGGAGGTCGCCGTGCTGCGGGAGAAGCACCCGGTGGCCAAGGTCCGCACCATGACCGGCGACGAGGCCTGGCTGGTCAGCAGCTTCGCCCTCGCCAAGCAGGTGCTGGAGGACGAGCGCTTCAGCCTCAAGGACACCGCCAACCCCGGCGTGCCGCGCCAGTACGCGCTCACCATCCCGCCCGAGGTGGTGAACAACATGGGCAACATCAACAGCGCGGGCCTGCGGCAGGCCGTGATGAAGACCCTCAACCCGCGCGCCGACCGCGAGTTGGCACCCTGGCTGGCCGCCGAGGCACACCGGCTGATCGACCGGCTGGTCGAACAGGGCGCCCCCGGCGAACTGCGGGACGGTTTCACCGAGCCGTACTCCGCCGCCCTGCACTGCCGACTGCTCGGCATCCCGACCGACGACTGGCGGCGCCTGATGGCCGGCATCGACGTCGCCTTCCTCACCAGCCCGGCACCCTTCGAGGGCTCGGCGGCCAACTGGTACAAGGACCTCGGCTACATGGTCGACCGGCTCAACGCCGACCCGGAGCCCACCGAGGGCCTGCTGGGCCGCTTCGCCGAGCTGCGCCGCTCGCCGGACGCCGCCGACCGAGTCCCCGACGAACTCCTCGCCACCGTCGCGCTCTCGCTGTTCGGCGCCGGCGCGGTCTCCACCTCGTCGTTCCTGCTGCACGCGGTCATCATGCTGGTGCAGCGGCCCGAACTCGCCGAGCGGCTGCGCAGCGAGCCGGGCGTGGTCGACCGCGCGGTGGAGGAGCTGCTGCGCTGGAACCTGTCCATCGGGGACGCGCTGCCGCGGCTGGCCCTGGCCGATGTGCAGCTGGGGGAGGTGCGGGTCAGGGAGGGTGAGCTGGTGCTCGTCCTGGTGGAGGGGGCCAACCACGACCCGGAGGTGTTCCCGCACCCGGAGCGGATCGACTTCGACCGCCCGGAGAACCCGCACCTGGCCTTCGGCGCCGGCCGCCACTTCTGCCCGGCCTCGGCACTCGGCCGCACCCACGCCGGGATCGCCCTGACCGCCCTGGTGCAGCGGCTCCCCGAACTCCGGCTCGCCCTGCCGGTGGAGCAGCTGGCCTGGCGGCCCGGCTTCATCAAGCGGCTGCCCGAACGCCTGCCGGTGCTCTGGTAGGCACCCGGGCACTGGGACACCCCAGGTGCCCCCACGCGCCCCTACGGGTCGGCCGTCTGCCTTGATGACTCCTGCTAGTGCAGGGCTGCGGCGAGGAGGATTTCCTGGGTGCGGTCCCAGACGGCCGGGTCGGAGGCGACCAGGAGGCCGTCGAGGCCGCCCGGGGGTTCGGGGCGGTACTCGCTGCCGTCCAGCCGGGCGGAGACTCCGCCGGCCTCGGTGACCAGCAGGGAGCCGGGGGCGTGGTCCCAGGGCAGGGTGCGCCAGTAGAGGATGAACTCCTGCCGGCCGTCGGCGATCTGCGGGTACTCCATGCCGGCCGAGCGCAGACCGGTGGACAGTTCGCCGAACACCCGGGCATTGGTCTGCAGCCGGTGGTGCATGACCGGGTCGAGGTAGCGGCTCTTCACCGAGCCGCGCCACTTCTCCGGCTCGGGGCCGGCCGGCTGCCGGACTATCCGCTTCCCGTCGCGCCAGGCACCGGCGCCGAGTTCGGCGGCGTAGGAGACGCCGCCGACCGGCTGGTAGATCCAGGAGGCGACGGTGCGTCCGGCCCGGACGAGCGAGGCCATCACGGCGAAGTCGGGGCGGCCGGCGACGAAGGAAGCCGGGGTGGGGGTGCATCAGGAAGTCGTAGTGCGAGATGTTCCAGGCGTACGCGCCAGCCATGGCGAAGGCCACCGTGTCACCGACCGCAATACGGTCGACCTGAACCTGCTTGGCGAACACATCCTTCGGGGTGCACAGCTGCCCGACGAAGGTGACCGCTGCCTCCTCCACCGACGGTCCGTCGGCAGAGGAGCCGGGGAGGATGACGAACGGCTGGTTGTGATTCTTGGTGACCGGCGTGCGGATCTGCATGGTGCCGCCGCGGAGCACCGCGTACCACTGCCCGTGCGCCTGCTTCACGTCCAGGACCTGCGTGATGTACCAGCCGGCGTAGACGCTGACGGAACGGCCGGGTTCGATCCGCAGGGTCTCGCCCGGGGCGATCAGGTCGGCGATCCCCTTGCCGTAGGCCGTCCAGTCGAAGACGTTGTCGGGGGCGGTGTAGTCGACGGCCATACCGCCGCCGAGGTTGATCTCCGGATTTTCCACACCAGCCTCGGACAGCCACGGGCGGGCCCAGGCCAGGATGTCGGCGGACTGCCGGAGCATGGCGGCAGCGTCCAGCCCGGACGCGAGGTGGGCGTGGATTCCGTGCAGCTTCACCTGCGGGGATGATGCCAGGATGCTGCGGCAGTCCTCGATGAGGACCGGGTCCATGCCGAACGGACCGCTCATGGCTAGCGCGGCTCCCGCGCGTCCACCCGCGAGGTTGAGGCGCAGCAGGATGTTCGCGGTCTGGCTGGACTCTCCTGCGATCCTCGCCAGGCGCTCCAGCTCGTACGGGCTCTCCACATGGATGCGCTCCACCCCGAGGTCCAGCGCGAGCGCGAGCTCGGAATCGGTCTTGCCCGGCCCGCCGAAGGAAATGCGCGCGTCAGGCAGTGTCCGGTGGACGTGCTCCAGCTCTCCGCCGGATGCGACCTCGAACCCGTCGACGTGGGGCGCCACGGCGCGCAGGATGGGGGGCTCCGGATTCGCCTTCGCGGCGTAGAGGAGCTCGATGCCTTCGGGCAGTGCTGCGCGGATGGCGGCAACGTGGGTCCGCAGCGCTGCCATGTCGTACACGTAGGCGGGCAACTGGGCAGTACACCACGCGGTCCCAGCCGCGGTCGGCGTCGTAGGTCATCGGGGCGGCGACCTCGGGCGGCAGTGCGGCGAGGGCGCCGGCGTGGTGCTCGGGCAGCAGCTTGGTGCCCTCCAGGTCGCGGAAGAGCACCTGTGCGGGGAGACCGTCGCCGTCCACGCAGATCAGCACGTTCTGCAGGTGCGGCTCCAGCACCACGCCGTGGTCGGTGTAGGCGGCCAGCACCGGCGGGACGACCAGCCGCAGGTAGCGGGCCCACCAGTCGCGGGCGGCGGCCGGCCCTGCGCCGTCCAGCAGCGCGGCGACCTGGGCGGAGCTGGTGGGGTACTCGTCGGCGACGGCGGCGGCCAGCAGCGGGGTGAGGCCGGGGCGGACGGCGCCGGCCAGGCCCTCGCGGACGATCAGGCCGAGGCCCTCGTACAGCGCGGTGTCGGGGCGGCCGTCCGGGCCCGGCAGGGCCAGGGTGCGGAAGGCGGGCTCGCGCAGTACGGCGGCGTCCGGGAAGCGGCGGGCGAGGTCGGCGAACGGCGCCTCGAGCAGGCGGGTCAGCGCGACGGCGCCGGCGAGCTCGTACGCGGCGTTCTTGCGCAGGCAGTTGGTGATCCGCACATTGAGGCTGAACTTGAGGAACGCGCCGGAGCCGTACAGGGTGCGGACGGAGGCGGTGGCGGTGAACGGGCTGCCGCCGGGGCCCAGGTCGAGCACGTCGCCCCGGGCGAGGGCGGCGGTCAGCAGCGGGTGGTCGCGCAGCAGCGCGAACTGCCAGGGGTGGGCGGGCAGCAGCCGGTAGCCCTCGGGGAGGCCGCTGCGCAGGCCGTCGAGCAGGGCGGTGGCGGCCGGGTCGGCGGTGTCCTCGGCGAGCAGTGCGGTGCGGACGGCGAGGTGCCGGAGGCGGAAGGCGGCGCGCGCCTCGGGGGCGTACGCGGCCCAGGCGCCGCTGTCGCCGGTGCGGCCGGAGGAACGGGCCTTGGGCGCAGGGTGGAAGCGGTGGCCGTAGACCAGGGCCTGTTCGGACTCCAGGTAGCGGTCCGCGCCCGGGGACGGCAGGCCGTCCAGCGCGGCGGCCACCCCGGCGTGGCTGGAGGCGAGTTGGGCGAGGAACTCGTCGTTGCCGGAGCCGCCGCGCAGGCCCAGCTCGGCCTGCACGTGCTCGGCGAGTTCGCGCCAGCCGACCTCGCGGGGCCCGTCCGGGCCGTGCGCGAGGACGGGCCCGGTGAAGCGGTGCGCGCCGGAGAGCGAGGTGCGGCGCAGGGCCACCCGCAGCAGGGTGCCGCGGCGGGGCAGCCGGACGAGCAGGTGGTCGTCGATGACCGCGGTCTGGTGCTCGGGCGCGGAGACCTCGCGCAGCAGGCAGTTGAGCAGGGTGTGCGCGACGGCGTGGTCGGCGCTGGGCAGCCCGGTCGGGGCGCAGGTGTGGCGGGCGTCGAGCCGTGGGGTCATACGGTTGCTCCCTCGCGGGTGTGGTCGGCGGGCACCGGCGGCAGGGCTCACCCGGTCGCCGCCCGAAGGTAGTTGGGCCCGGTGGTGTAGTGCTTGTTGATGTCGGCGGCGCCCGAGCGCTCCTTGCTGAGCAGGGTGCCGGCGGTGACCATGGCCTTCACCGGCAGTTCCTCGGCGTCGAGCAGGGCGGCGCGCAGCGGTGCGCCGGCCGGGCCGATCCGGTCGACGGCCTCGGCGAGGCGGCTGCGCAGCAGGCCGAGGGCGTGCGCCAGCGGGGCACGGCCGAGTTCGGCGAGGCCGAAGGCGAGCGAGCCGGTGCACAGGTGGCCGGTGATGGTGGCGAACAGGTCGGTGACCGGCCGGTCGTCCGTGCCGGATATCCGTGCGTCGTCGAACTCGTGGCTGTACGAAGCGAGTTCGCCGAGCCGGGCGGTATTGATGCGTGGGCCGTCGTCGTCCTTGAGCAGCAGCCGCAGCCGGGTGCGGCCGCCGGGCCTGTCCAGCACCAGCGAGGTGTTCTGCTGGTGGGCCTCGAGGGCGATGCCGTACGAGAAGAGTGCGGTGTGCCAGTCGAGCAGCAGGCGCAGCAGGTCGTCGTAGAGGTGCAGCACGTCGCCGCCGTGGAAGCGGTCGGCGAGGTGGTCCAGGACGGTGCGTCCGGTGGGCGCGGTGGCGAGCAGGGCGGCCAGCGGGACGGTCACCGCCTCGTCCAGGCCCGCGGGTTGGCGGCGCAGCAGGACGGCGAGCAGTTCGTGGCCGGCGTGCGCGAAGCACTGTTCGTCGGCGTGCAGGACGGTCCCGGCGAAGCGGGGCTCGCGGGCGGTGACGGCGGCGAGCAGGCGCTGTCCCGCGGCGCCGTCGACCAGGCTGCCGGGCTTGATGGTGCGCCGGTTGCGCAGGCCCAGGGTGGAGGTGGCGAGAGGCAGTTTGAGGTGCAGGGACGGGTCCTGCACGACTGCGACGGTCCGCATCGAGAGGGTGGGCCGGACGGTCAGGTAGCGGCGCTCGGCGAGGTGAGCGCCGGGGACGAGGGCGGCCAGCTCCGGTGCCGCGGTGAGCGGGTGGACGGGCAGGGTGAGGCCGCGGCCGGTGCAGCCGAGGTCGGCGGGGGTGGGCCACCAGGCGGGCAGCGGCCCGGTGCCGTGCACGGTGAGGGCGCGTTCGGGCAGCACCAGCCAGCGCAGCTCGAAGGCGGGGTGGAACTCGGGTGCGTGGGCCCGGAGATGGTCCTCGGTGAGGCCGGCCCGGCCGAGCCCGGCGGGGTGCACGGGGTGGTCGAGGTAGGCGGCGAGGGTGTCGAAGCCGAGCGAGGCGGTGGGGCCCGTCCAGTCGGCCGGGTCGGGGCCGAACCGGTCGGCGAGGGCGGCGAGCACGCCGGGCCGGGCGCGCCGGTGCAGCCGCATGGTGGCGAGGGCCTGCCGGCACTCCTCGGCGAAGGCGGCGTGGCCGTCGCGGTCGCGCGGGTCGGCGAGGGAGGCGACGGCGGCGAGGACTTCGTCGAGCGCGGTGAGCGGGCGGCCGTCGAGTTCCAGGAGCGGCCGGCGGGCGGTCCAGCGGCTCTGGAAGCCGTCCTCGGCGACCGGCAGGGCGAGCCGTCCGCCGCGCAGCCAGGGGCCGTCGGCGCGCTGTTCGAGAAGGCCGCCGGTGCGCAGGCCGAGCACGTCCTCGCGGTGCAGGGCGGCGAGGACGCGCCGGGTGAGCCGGTCCGCCGGGTCGGCCGGGTCCTCGGCGGCTTCCGGGGCAGGGCGGACGGCTGCGGTCACGGGGTGATCTCCCAGCGGTTGGCGGCGAGGAACCGGTCGACGGCGCCGTCCACCGCCCGCCGGTCGCTGCCGACGGCCCAGACCACGCCGAGGTAGTCCCGGTTGGTGCGGTGGTGTTCGTGGTGCTCGCCGAGGGCGCGGAACGGCCGGTAGACCAGTTGCACACCGCCGTCCTCGTGCTCCTGGGCGGCGGGTGCGGCGGTGAGGGTGCCGGCCCGGTCGGCGAGGACGGGCCGGTTGTAGCCGTGCCGGCCGGAGCGGGCACCGAGGTCGGCGGGCAGCGTGCCGCCGAGGTGGACGCGGAGCACGTGCTCGAAGTACGGGATGTCCAGCAGCCGGGCCAGCATCAGGTCGCACTGGTCGCCGATGGCGCGGTAGTTGACCTCGATGATGCGGGCCCTGCCGTCCGGCTGGACGACGAACTCGGTGTGGCAGGCGCCGAGGCCCACGTCGAGCGCGTCCAGCTGGGCGAGCACCTGGTCGACCACCGGCCGGGGGTGCTCGGGGACGAACTCCAGTGCCTCCTCGACGAAGTGGGGCGGCGGCGAGAGCCGGGTGCGGAAGCCGCCGAGCACATGGCGGCGGACTCCGTCGCCGAGCGTCTCCAGGGTGTGCAGCTCGCCGGTCAGGAACTCCTCGACGACCAGGGCGTCCTGCGGCCGCCGCTGCCTGATCTCCGCGCAGCGTGCGGCGAGTTCGGCGGCGTCCGCGACCAGGGCGACGTCCTCGCTGGCGACGCCCTCGCGCGGCTTGACCACGCAGGGGAACGGCGGGTCGAGCTCGGAGGCCGGCTGCCCGGGGGCGAGTTCGAAGGCGCGGACGGCGTCCAGGCCGGCGGCGGCGAGGTGGCGGCGGAGCTGGGCCTTGTTCTTGGCCCGCAGGGTGGCCCGCCAGTCCTTGGCGGGGAGCCCGAAGTAGTCGGCGGCGAGCGCGGTCTGGGTCTGCAGGTGGTCGCTGTTGCTGAACACCGCGTCCGCAGGGTGGTGGCGGGAGATCAGCCCGACGACCTCGCGGAAGTCGCGGACCTCGCAGTGCAGCACCTCCGGCGGGTCGGCGAGACCGGTGTACGCGGCGCGGTGCGCGTCCGGCTGGTCGGTGAGCACGGTGACCGCCAGGCCGAGCCGGGCGGCGGCGGGCAGGAAGCCCTCGGTGACCGAGTCGGTGGGGTTCAGGGCGAGCAGGTACAGCCGCATGTGGGCGTCGTCCTCGGTGTGGGTGGCGAGGTCCCGCGGAGAGCGGGCACGGGTCGGCGTCGGACGGCCGGGTGCGGTCGCCCGACGGGTGTTCAGGCGGCCTGCCCGGTGCGGTCGATCGTGCCCGGGGGCGGCGCCCGGAAACCGCGGCGCGGTCGGCGCGGGTGCGCGGTGCGGGTGTCGGCGCAGGTCGCGGCGGGTCCGGCAGCCACGCGGGGTTCCGTGATGGGCACGGAACGGAACATTAGGTTAGGCGTACCTAATCACGTCAAATCGGCCGAGGGGTGGGGGTGTCGCTGTTCCGACGGACCGTCAGGTGCATGTAAGGTGAGGCATACCTTAGTTGATCTCGGGAGTCCTCCGATGCTCCAGCTGACGGCCGTGCGCAGTGGCGCCGCCGTGGGAGCGCCGGCATCGATTCGGCGTCTTGTCGACATCTGCCCGGTGCTGCCCGTCACCCTGCTCGACCGGCCCCCGTCCGACCGCGAACGGTGGTGCGCCGGGGACGCCCTGGCGTCCCGCGCCGAAGCACTGGTCGCGGCGGAGGCCGCCCGGATCGCCGCCGCGCACGGCACCGCGCCACGCCCCCACGTCGCCGCCTCCCGGCTGCTGCACCACTACCTCTGGTCGCTGTGCCTGCTCACCGCCGGGCCCTGGTACCTCGACGGACGCGCCGCCCGGATCGCGCCGAGCGCCCTCTGGATCGAGGAGTCCACCGGAGACCTCGCCCTGCTCGCCGACCTGCCCTCCGACGGGTCGGCCGGACCGGACGGACTGCGGGCCGCGGTCGCCGCCCACGCCGGGCCCGTCCTCGGCGCCTTCCAGCCGTACGTGCGGCGCGGCCCGCACGCACTGTGGGGGATGGTGACGGACGATCTGGTCTCCGCCCTCTGGTACCTCGGCCGGGTGCTGGGCGAGGAGGACCGCGGGGTGGCCGCCGCCTCCGCCCTGCTGCCCGGCGGCACCCCGCCGTTCAACGGCGCCGCCTCCTTCCGCCGCCTCCCCGGCACGGCCGGCCGCACCCACTGGACCCGCACCCGCCAGGGCTGCTGCCTCTACTACGCCGTCCGCCCCGACGAGGCCTGCACCACCTGCCCCCGCACGCCCGACGCGGAACGCATCCGCCGCCTGGAGGCGTGAAGCGCGCGAAAGCGCACGCCCCTGGGTGATTGCCTCAGGTGCGGCGGGAGACCGCCACGCCGGCGAGGCAGAGGGCGCCGCCGGCGAGGGCTCCGGGGGTGGGGAGTTCGCCGAGGAGGAGCCAGGCCATGGCCACCACGAGGGCGGGGACGGCGTAGGAGGTGGCGCCCATGCGGCCGGCGGTGGTGCGCGAGAGCGCGTACGCCCAGGTGGTGAAGGCCAGGGCGGTGGGGAACAGGCCGAGGTAGACCAGGCCGAGGGTGGCGGAGGCGGGCGCCCGGGTGAGGTCGTCCCAGAGGCCGGGGGCGAACGGCAGGCAGGCGACCGCGCCGATCAGGCAGCCGAAGGTGGTGGCCTGCAGGGGAGTGGCGTGCCGCAGCGCGGGCTTCTGGAGCACCACGCCCGCCGCGTAGGCGCCCGCCGACAGCAGGCAGAGCGCAATGCCGAGGAGCGATCCCCCGCCGGCCCCGCCGGACATCGACAGCCCGGTGACGACGGCCCCTGCGAAGGACACCGCCAGCCCGGCGACCAGGCCCCGCGGGAAGCCCTCTCGCAGCAGCCACCCGCCGAGCAGTGCGATCAGCAGCGGTCCGACGTTGACGACCATCGCGGCCGTGCCCGCGTCGACCTGCTGCTCGCCCCAGTTGAGCGCCACCATGTAGAGCCCGAACCAGAGCACCCCGGAGGCGGCGATGCCCGGCCAGGCGGCCCGTGGCGGCAGCCCCTCGCCGCGGACCAGCAGCAGCGCGGTCAGGGCGAGCGCGCCGACGGCCAGCCGTCCGAGGGCGAGTGCACCGGGCCCGAAGTGGGCGCCGGCGTCGCGGATCACCACGAAGGCGGAGGCCCACAGCAGAACGGTGGTGGTTGCGGCGGCGAGGGCGCGCCCGTCGAGCGGTGCGGCGAGGTCGGTGGGGGTGCTGTCCATGCCGCGCACGCTACCGGCGGGACGGTTCGGCGCCGACCGATTTACCGCCGCGGGAGCGGGCCCGCATCAGCCGTCACCGTCGTCGCCGCCCTCGTCCTCGCCCTCGTCCTCGCCCTCGTTCTCGGCGAGCAGGCTGCGGAGGGCGGCCCCGACCTTCCGGTCCATCGCCAGCATGAACTGGGCGTCCGCGGTGGCGCGGGCGAGCGGGCGGACGCGGCGGATGCGCTCGGTGAGTTCGGCGGCCTCCCCGGGCGTCAGGTCGTCGACGTGGGCGAGCCCGCCGAGCAGGTGGTCGCGGGCGAGTTCGGTGAAGGCCTCGGCGACCGCGTCCAGGTGCTCCTGGGTACGGCGGCTGACGGCGAGTACGGCGGCGAGCGGCACGCCCTCGGCGACCAGGGCGATGGTGGCCTCCATCAGGCGGCGGCTGATGTGGGTGATGCCGTCGTCCTCGACGGTGATGTAGCCCTGGGCGATGGACTCGGCGGTGTTCTCGGGGGTGAGCTGGTCGCCGAAGGCGGCGAGCAGTTCGTCCCAGCCGAGCCGGACGGGCGTCTCGTCGGACCAGGGGGCGGCGATCTCGTCCCGCAGGCCGATCAGGTCGGCGACGCCGCGGCCGCTCTCGCCGGCGCCGATGAGCTCGGTGATGCCGCCGAGGGTGTGGCCGCGTTCCAGCAGTTCGCCGATCATCCGCAGCCGGGCGAGGTGGTGCTCGCCGTACCAGGCGATCCGGCCTTCCTTGCGCGGCGGCTGGAGGAGTTTGCGCTCGCGGTAGAAGCGCAGGGTCCGTGTGGTGATGCCGGCGGCCTCGGCGAGTTCCTCGACGCGGTACTCGCGGGGCTGCCCGGTGCTGCTGGTGATCTCCGCCACGCCGCTCAGCATAGGGCGGCTCCGGTGGGCCGGGTCCTGTCCTGCTTCTTCCCCGCCGGGGCGGCAGCGGCTACCCTGCCAATCATGCCAGTGATTACTGGCACAGTTTTAATGGTCGTGCCCGCCCGCCCCGCCGCCCCCCCACCTGCCCTGGAGCCGCCGCATGGCATCCCGCAGCAAGAAGCCCTCCGAACCCGCCCCGGACGGGGCAGCCCACCCGCACGTGCGGGTCGCCGTGATCGGCTCCGGCTTCGGCGGCCTCGGCGCCGGCGTCCGGCTCCGCCGCGCGGGCATCACCGACTTCGTGATCCTCGAGCGGGCCGCCGCCGTCGGCGGCACCTGGCGCGACAACAGCTACCCGGGCTGCGCCTGCGACGTCCCCTCGCACCTCTACTCCTTCTCCTTCGCGCCGAACCCCGAGTGGCCGCGCAGCTTCTCCGGCCAGCCCGACATCCGCGCCTACCTGGAGCGGGTCACCGACACCTTCGGGCTCCGCCCGCACCTGCGGTTCGACGCCGAGGTCACCGAGGCGCGCTGGGAGGAGGGCCCGGCCCGCTGGCGGGTCACCACCACCGCCGGCACCTGGACGGCCGACGCCGTGGTCTCGGCCGCCGGCCCGCTCGCCGACCCGCAGATCCCCGACATCCCCGGCCTCGCCGACTTCCCCGGCAAGGTCTTCCACTCCTCCCGCTGGGACCACGACTACGACCTCGCCGGCAAGCGGGTGGCCGTCGTCGGCACCGGCGCCTCCGCCGCCCAGATCGTCCCGGCGATCCAGCCGCAGGTCGGCCGGCTCACCGTGTTCCAGCGCACCCCGGCCTGGGTGCTGCCCCGCCGCGACCGGGAGATCACCGGCCTGGAGAAGTGGCTGCACGGCGCCCTCCCGCCGACCGGCGCGCTGCGCCGCGGCACGCTCTTCGCGCTGCGCGAGCTCCAGGTGGACGCCTTCGTCCGCCGCCCCGGCCTGCTGAAGCTGGTTCAGAAGATCGCCGAGCGGCACATCGCGCAGGGCGTCGCCGACCCCGCCCTGCGGGCCAGACTCACCCCGGACTACCGGATCGGCTGCAAGCGCATCCTGCTGAGCAACACCTACTACCCGGCGCTGGCCGCGGCCAACACCGACGTCGTCGCCTCCCGGCTCGCCGAGGTCCGCGGCTCCACCCTGGTCGGCGCCGACGGCAGCGAGCACGAGGCGGACGCGATCGTCTTTGGTACCGGCTTCCACGTCACGGACATGCCGATCGCCCGGCGGGTCTTCGGCATCGGCGGGCAGAGCCTCGCCGAGGAGTGGAAGGGCGGCATGGAGGCGCTGCGCGGCTCCACCGTGCGGGGCTTCCCCAACCTGTTCTTCGTGATCGGCCCGAACACCGGTCTCGGCAACAGCTCGATGATCCTCATGATCGAGTCCCAGCTGAACTACCTGGTCGACGCGCTCACCACCCTGGACTCGGTCGGCGCCACCGCCATGCAGCCCACCGCCCGCGCCCAGAAGCACTGGAACCTCGAGCTCCAGCACCGGATGGACCGCACCGTGTGGACCACCGGCGGCTGCACCAGCTGGTACCTGGACGAGGGCGGGAAGAACACCGTGCTGTGGCCCGCCTCCACCACCGCCTTCCGCCGCGCCACCCGCCGGGTCGACCTCGCCGAGTACGAGCTGATCAAGCGCACCGCCCCGCTCGTCGCGGCCCCGCTCGCCGAGGAGGTGCCGGCGTGATCCCCGCCGACTGCGTGCTGCCCGACCCCGCCGAGGTCCGCCGGGTCCGCTCCGCCGACGGCACCGGCCTCAACGTGGAGGTGTACGGGCCCGAGGGCGCGCCCCTGGTGGTGCTCGCCCACGGCTGGACGTGCTCCACCCCGTTCTGGGCGCCGGTGGTCAACCTGCTGGCCGCCGACCACCGGGTGGTCGCCTACGACCAGCGCGGCCACGGCCGCAGCGACGTCCCGACCGGGTACGGCACCGCGAAGCTGGCCGACGACCTGGAGGCGGTGCTGGCCGCGGTCGTCCCGGCGGGCGGGCGCGCGGTACTGGCCGGCCACAGCATGGGCGGTATGACGATCATGGCCGCCGCGGACCGCGGCGAGGTCGCCGCCCGCACCGCCGGCGCCGTCCTGATCAGCACCGGCCCCGCCGACTTGGTCGCCGAACTGCTGGTGGTGCCCGCCGCCGTGCGCGCCCCCGGGCTGCGCCGGGCGCTGCACCGGCTGGTGCTGGAGTCCAAGCTGCCGCTCGGCCCGGTCAACGGCGTCAGCCGCGCCCTGCTGAAGTACGCCACGATGGGCCCCGGCACGCCCGCCGCCCGGGTGGACGCCTGCGCGCGGATCGTGCACGCCTGCCCCACCGCCGTCCGGCACGGCTGGGCGAAGGTGCTCGGCGAACTGGACGTGACGGCGGGTCTGGCGAAGCTGGCCGTACCGACCGCGGTGGTGGTCGGCAGCCGGGACCGGCTCACCCCGCCGGTGCACGCCCGCCGGATGGCCGCCGCCCTGCCGGACGGGCGGGGCCTGCTGGAGCTGCCCGGGGTCGGCCACATGTCCCCGATGGAGCGGCCCTCGGAGGTCGCCGCCGAGATCCGCCGGATCGTCACCCTGACCGCCGACACCCCGAGGAGTGCCACCGCATGAACCCGCCCCTGTCCTCCCAGGTCGTGGTGGTGACCGGTGCCGCCCGCGGCATCGGCGCCCTGATGGCCCGCCGGCTCTCCGCGCAGGGCGCCAAGGTCGCCCTGGTCGGCCTGGAGCCCGCCGAGCTCAAGGCGGTCGCCGCCGAGTGCGGTCCGCACGCCTCCGCCTGGGAGGCCGACGTCACCGACCTGGAGACGCTGACCGCGGTCGCCCGGCAGATCCAGGACCGCTACGGCCGGATCGACACCGTGGTCGCCAACGCCGGCATCGCCATCGGCGGCCCGCTGCTGGACAGCGACCACCGGGCCTTCACCCGGGTGATCGAGGTCAACCTGCTGGGCAGCGTCGCCACCGCCCGGGCCTTCCTCCCGGCGCTCACCGAGAGCCGCGGCTACCTGCTGCAGATCGCCTCGCTGGCCGCGCTCACCCCGGCCCCGCTGATGTCCGCGTACTGCGCCAGCAAGGCGGGCGTCGAGGCCTTCGCCCACGCGCTGCGCGCCGAGGTCGCCCACCAGGGGGTCAGGGTGGGCGTCGGCTACCTCAGTTGGACCGACACCGACATGGTGCGCGGTGCCGACCAGGACACCGTGCTGAAGCAGATGCGGGCCCGGCTGCCGTGGCCGGCCAACAAGACCTACCCGCTGGGCCCCGCGGTGGACCGGCTGATCGCCGGCATCGCCCGCCGTTCGGTGCACGTCTACGCCCAGGCCTGGCTGCGCGGCATGCAGCCCGTCCGCTGGCTGGTGCCCTCGGTGGTGGCGCTCGGAGGACGCCGCGACATGGTCAGGCTGGAGCCGGAGTTGAAGGCCACCGCGGGTCGGCGGCTGCAGGCGGTGGGGGCGGGCGGCGCCGCCGACACCGCGGCCCGGGAGCACCCGGGCGCCGTGCTTCCGGGTGCCCCGCTTTCAGGTGAAACGGCGGCGCGTCCGGTGGACCCGACGGCCGAATAGCCGTCAGTCTCGTGCCGGGGTGGCGGAATCCGCCGCCCCGGCGTGGCGGTTTTCAGCCAGACGGGTGCGGTTACGCGGCTGTAAAAGCTCCCTATGAAGGGGCCAAGGGCCGGTAAACCTCCGGCATTTGAGTGATTTGTCCGCAGTATTTCGCGGCCGGAACGCATCTGACGCGTCCACGGCGGGAATGCGTAGCCTCTGCTCGGCGGTCCCCACGGCCGCCGTCCCCCACACCCTCCCCGGGAGAGCAGATGCGCCGTTCTGCCCGTGTCATCCGTCCTGCCCTGGCACCCGTCCGCGGCAACCGCCTGCTGGCCGCGGCCGCCCTCGCCGGCGTCCTGTCGGTCGGTCAGCTCGCGCTGCCGGCCTCCTCCGCCGTGCTGGCCGCACCGTCCGCCTCGGCCTGCACCGGGGCGGAGGAGAACGCGGCCGCCCGCAGCGCCGCCGGCGGCTCCGCCCACGAGCCGAACGCCGTCACCGACGCCCAGGCCCAGGCGATGGACGCCGAGCTCAAGGCCAAGGTGGCCGGGCTCGCCAAGACCGCCCAGGGCTCCCAGCTGCTCGCCGACTCGGCGCTGGCCGCGACCAGCATCCCGGTCTACGTGCACGTGGTGCACTCGGGAACGACCGGCAAGCTGTCGGCCTCGACCATCGCCAGCCAGCTGGCCGTGCTGAACGCCGCGTACGGCGGCCAGGGCACCGGCAACACCGCCACGCCGTTCACCTTCACGCTGGCGGGCACCGACTACACGGACAACGCCACCTGGTACAACGGCATCACCCCCGGCTCCTCGGCCGAGAAGGCGATGAAGTCGGCCCTGCGCAAGGGCGGCGCCAACGCGCTCAACCTCTACACCGCCAAGCTCGGCCAGAGCCTGCTGGGCTGGGCGACCTTCCCGAGCTCGTACGCCTCGAACCCGACCGACGACGGCGTGGTGATGCTGGACGCCTCCGTCCCCGGCGGCTCGGCGACCAACTACAACGAGGGCGACACCGCCACCCACGAGGTCGGCCACTGGCTCGGGCTCTACCACACCTTCCAGGGCGGCTGCAACGGCAACGGCGACTACGTCTCGGACACCCCGGCCGAGAAGAGCGCCGCCTACGCCTGCCCGACCGGCCGCGACACCTGCACCAGCAAGACCGGCGTCGACCCGATCCACAACTTCATGGACTACACGTACGACTCCTGCATGTACCAGTTCACCGCAGGGCAGGTCACCCGGATGACCAACTCCTGGGCCGCCTACCGCGCCTGACCCGGCAGCGCACGCCCGCGCCGCCCGCACCGGGAGACACCCCGGGCGGGCGGCGCCCGTGCGGGTGCGCCGTTCGACCCAGTACGGTCGGCCCATGACCACTGCTCTCATCACCGGCGCCACCGCCGGGATCGGCGCCGCCTTCGCCCGACGCCTCGCCAGGGACGGCCGCGACCTCGTACTGGTCGCCCGCGACACCGAGCGGCTGGAGGCGGCCGCCGCGGACCTCGGCAAGCGCTTCGGCGTCCGGGTCGAGACGCTCACCGCCGACCTCGCCACCGACGCCGGGATCACCACCGTCGAGGAGCGGCTGCGCGCCGCCGAGAACCCGGTCGACATCCTGGTCAACAACGCCGGCTTCGGGAACAGGGGCGCCTTCCTCGACGTCCCGCTGGACGCCGAGCTGGACATGGTGAAGGTGCACATCGAGGCGATCCTGCGGACGACCACCGCCGCGCTGCCCGGCATGCGCGAGCGCGGCCGCGGCGCCGTGGTCAACGTCGCCTCGGTCGCCGCCTTCTTCCCCCGCGGCACCTACGGTGCGAGCAAGGCCTGGGTGGTCAGCTTCACCCAGGGCGTCGCCCGCGACCTCGCCGGCACCGGCGTCCGGCTGCAGGCGCTCTGCCCCGGGTTCACCCGGACGGAGTTCCACCAGCGGGCCGGGATGGGCACCTCCAACATCCCGTCCTGGGGCTGGCTGGACGCCGACCGGGTGGTCGACGACTCGCTGCGCGACCTGGTGCGCGGCCGGACCCTGTCGGTGCCGGGCAAGCGCTACAAGGTCGCGGTGGCACTCGGCCGGCTGCTGCCGAGCGGCCGGACGGGCGCGATCTCCTCGAAGGCCGGGCGCAGCTACGGTCCGAACTGAGCGCCAGACTGGGGGTGGCGCGGCCGGACCACCGGGAATGGGGCCAGACTCATTATTAGTTAGGCTAATGATGATGCAGCTTCTTGCCCGGCGGCCCCGCCCGCCCCGTCCCCGGAGGTCGCCCTTGAAACTCGACCGGATCGACTGGACCCCGCCCGAACGGGACCGGACCGAGCCGGCCCCGCCCGCCCAGCTCCGCCGCATCCTCGCGCTGTTCCGCCCCTACCGCGGCCGGCTCGCCCTGGTCGGACTGCTGGTCGCGGCCTCCGCCGTGGTCTCGGTCGTCACCCCGTTCCTGCTGCGGGCCACCCTGGACACCGCCATCCCGCAGGGCCGCACCGGGCTGCTCACCCTGCTGTGCCTCGGCATGATCGCCGCCGCGGTGGTCAACAGCATCTTCAACGTGCTGCAGACCCTGATATCCACCGTGGTCGGCCAGCGCGTCATGCACGACCTGCGCACCTCCGTCTACGCCCACCTGCAGCGGATGTCGCTGGCCTTCTTCACCCGCACCCGCACCGGCGAGGTGCAGTCCCGGATCGCCAACGACATCGGCGGCATGCAGTCCACCGTCACCATGACCGCCACCTCGCTGGTCTCCAACCTGACCGGCGTGATCGCCACGGTGGTCGCCATGGTCGCCCTGGACTGGCGGCTCACCGTCGTCTCGCTGCTGCTGCTCCCGGTCTTTGTCTGGATCAGCCGCCGGGTCGGCAACGAGCGCAAGAAGATCACCACCGAGCGGCAGCGGAAGCTGGCCGCGATGAGCGCCGCCGTCCAGGAGTCGCTCTCGGTCAGCGGCATCCTGCTCGGCCGCACCATGGGCCGAGCCGACTCGCTCTCCCGCGAGTTCACCGGGCAGTCCGACGAGCTCGCCGAGCTGGAGGTCCGGGTCAACATGGCCGGGCGCTGGCGGATGTCCACCATCCAGGTCGTCATGGCCGCCATGCCCGCCCTGATCTACTGGGCCGCCGGGCTGACCGCGGCCGGCGGCGCCCCGATCGTCTCGGTCGGCACCCTGGTCGCCTTCGTCTCGCTCCAGCAGGGCCTGTTCCGCCCGACCGTCAGCCTGCTCTCCACCGGCGTGCAGGTGCAGGTCTCGCTCGCCCTGTTCCAGCGCATCTTCGAGTACCTCGACCTCCCGGTCGAGATCGCAGAGCCCGCCCGGCCGGTCCGCCTCGCCGCCGTCCGCGGAGACGTCACCTTCGAGGGCGTCGACTTCCGCTACCAGGGCGACCAGGAGCGGCCCACCCTCGGCGGCATCGACCTCAAGGTGCCCGCGGGCACCTCACTGGCCGTGGTCGGCGAGACCGGCTCCGGCAAGACCACCCTCAGCTACCTGGTGCCGCGGCTGTACGACGTCACCGCCGGCCGGGTCTGCATCGACGGCACGGACGTCCGCGAGCTGTCCTTCGACACCCTCGCCCGCGCGGTCGGCGTGGTCTCCCAGGAGACGTACCTCTTCCACGCCTCGGTCGCCGACAACCTGCGCTTCGCCAAGCCCGACGCCACCGACGAGGAACTCGTCGCCGCCGCCGAGGCCGCCCAGATCCACCCGATGATCGCCGCCCTGCCGGACGGCTACGACACCCTGGTCGGCGAACGCGGCTACCGGTTCTCCGGCGGCGAGAAGCAGCGCCTGGCCATCGCCCGCACCATCCTGCGGAACCCTCCGGTGCTGATCCTGGACGAGGCCACCAGCGCCCTCGACAACCGCACCGAGGCCGCCGTGCAGCAGGCCATCGACGCCCTCGCGGCCGGCCGCACCACCATCACCATCGCCCACCGGCTCTCCACCGTCCGGCACGCCGACCAGATCGCCGTGCTCGACGCCGGCGTGGTCGCCGAACTCGGCACCCACGACGAACTGCTCGACCGCGGCGGCCGCTACGCCGCCCTCCTCCGCCGCGAAGCGGGGGAGTAGGCCACATCGGGGGCGCAGCCCCGCGCCCCTATCGAGGTACCCGGTTGCCTCGGACGGCGGCCAGGGCTGCGGTGAGGTAGCGGTGCACGGTGGCGAGCTCCGCCTCGTCGAAGGCGCCTGCGGCGGACACCAGCCCGCCGATCACCGGTCCGAAGAAGGACCAGCCCAGGGCGACTGCCTTCTCGTCCACGGTCAGCAGCACCCGGCGGCGGTCCTGCTCGTCGCGGCTCCGGCGGACCAGGCCGAGGCGCTCCAGCCGGTCGACGAGGCCGGTGGTGCCCGCCGAGTTGAGCCGCAGGGCCGCCCCCAGCCGCCCCGGGGTGACGGTCTCGCCGGCCCGGTCGGCGTCCAGCAGGTGGATCAGCGCCCGCAGGTCGGTCGGGTGCAGCCCGTGCCGGGCCGCGAAGTCGGCACCCAGCAGGTCGAACTCCACGGTGACCGCCCGCAGCAGGTGCACCAGTTCCATGGCAGGCCCCTCGGGCTTCCTGTCCTCCACGGCGCTCCGTCTCTCTCTCGCGTCGCCCGCTCGCCTCCGGGCCCTCTTGATCCGGCGCCGACGGTCTCCCCCGGCCTGGCGGCCGGGAGGTGCCCCCATGCTCCGTCGCTGCGCTCCCTCGCTCGCCCTCCTTGCCCGCCGACGGGCAGGAGGGGCCCACCCTTTCGGTACCGGCGGGCCCTTCGGCTCGGGGCGGGTGTCGCGCGCTCGCCTCCGGGGCTATTCTCTCGTTCAGCGAGAGTATTGGTCAACGAGGCATCGGGGGTCAGCCATGTCCGCAGTCGTGTCCCGCCAGGTCCGGGAGTTCGACGCCGCCTACGATGCCCTGCTCGCCCGCTGGCCCGTCGGCACCGCCGAGCTCGATGTGGCGACCCCGTACGGCAGCACCCGGGTGCACGCCCGCGGTCCGGCCGACGCGCCCCCGCTTCTGCTGCTGCCCGGAGGAAGTGCCACCGGTGCGGTCTGGTTCGCCACCGCGGCCGCCCTCGGCGGCAGCCACCGGGTGCTCGCGGTGGACCTGCCCGGCGACCCGGGCCGCAGCTCCCGCGGCGAGCGCCCGCTGCGCACCGGGGAGGACGTCGCGGCCTGGCTGGACGCCCTGCTCGACGGCCTCGCCGCCGACCGGGTGGACCTGTGCGGCCACTCGTACGGTGCCCTGCTGGCCCTGACCGCGGCGGTGCGCCGGCCGGAGCGGGTCGGCCGGCTGGCGCTGCTCGACCCCACCCAGTGCTTCGCCGGATTCCGGCCCGGCTATCTGCTCCGCGCCCTGCCGCTGCTGCTCCGCCCGACGGCGGAGCGCGCCCGTGCCTTCCTCGCGCACGAGACCGCGGGCAGCGGCGCGGACGCCGGCTGCTCCGAGGTGTACGCACGCGGCGCGGAACTGCCCGGCCGGGCCCGCCCGGCGGCCCTGCGGCGGCCGGACGTCTCGGGGCTGCGCCTGCCGGTGCTCGTCCTGCTGGCCGGGCGCAGCGGGGCGCACGACGTCCGCAGGGTCGCCGCAGGGGCCCGCCGGGCGCTGCCGTCGGCGGAGGTCGGGGTGCTGGAGGGGGTGAGCCACCACGCGATGCCCGCGGCGCGGGCGGCCGAACTCAACGGCCGGCTGGCCGCCTTCTTCGGCGCGCGGGATCAGGCCGCCTTCGGGATCTCGTTGTAGCCGTCGGCCGGCTCCTGGCCGGACAGGGCCTGGATCGCCGCCATCACCTCGTCGGTGACCTGGCGGCGGGCCCGGGCGGAGCGGGCCTGGCCGTGCAGCTCGGTGAAGTGCAGCGGGGCGCCGAAGCGCACGGTCACCTTCCGCACCCGGGGGATGCGGCGGCCGACCGGCAGGATCTCCTGCGGGCCCTCCAGGGCCACCGGCACCACCGGGACGCCGGCGGTCAGTGCCAGCCAGGCCACGCCGGTCTTGCCCTTGTAGAGGCGGCCGTCCAGCGAGCGGGTGCCCTCGGGGTAGATGCCGAAGGCCTTGCCGTCGTTGAGGATGTCCAGCGCCTGCTCCAGCGAGGCGGCGGCGGCGCGGTAGTCGCCGCGCTCGACCGGCACCGCGTTGATCACGGAGGTGAAGAAGGCGCGGGAGACGGCGCCCTTGAGCCCGGTGCCGGTGAAGTACTCGGCCTTCGCCAGGAAGTACACCTGGCGCGGTGCCGTCAGCGGGATCACCACGCTGTCGATGAAGGACAGGTGGTTGCTGGCCAGGATCACCCCACCCTTGCGAGGCACGTGCTCCAGGCCCTCGATGACCGGCCGGTAGACGGTCTTCGCCAGCGGCTTGAGCACGAGCTTCGTGATGAGGTTGAGCATGGGCCCTCCCTGGCCGACCGACGCGTCCCGACCGGTCGGCCCGGGAACAGTCCGCACATTACGACATGGACCCCGGCGCACGTCCACTCCCTCCCGGTGCCCTTCGGCCGAGATCCTCGTCACGCTGTGCGCAGGCGCGGTCGCGCAGATCGACCGGGTAGGCTGACGGTCCGTCACCCGGTGCGCCGGGCCGGTGTCAGGCGGTGAGCACCCGGCGGGCTCCGGCCTGTGCCGGTGCGCCGACCGGGAAGACCTGCCGGACGACGCGTTCGGCGGCGTGGCCGTCGTCCCACGGGCAGAACCGCTCGCGGAAGCGCGCCCGCAGGGCGGGCTCCGGGTCGCCGGCCAGCAGGGCGTCGGCCACGCCGGCCGTGGTGGCGGCGACCGCGCCGGGCGGTTCGGCGAGCAGGTCGAAGTAGACGCCGCGGACCGAACGGTACTCGTCCCAGTCCGGGGCGAAGACGGTGATCGGCCGGTCCAGTACGGCGTAGTCGAACATCATCGAGGAGTAGTCGGTGACCAGGGTGTCGGAGGCGAGGTACAGGTCCTCGACCACCGGGTGGTCGGAGACGTCGACGATGCGGGCGGCGTCCGGGCCGACCGCCAGGTCGCCGGCGCCGCCGGTGTGGAAGTAGTGGGTGCGCACCAGCACGGTGTGTCCGGGGCCGAGCCGGCGGGCCAGCCCGGGGAGGTCGAGCACCGGCAGGTAGCCGCCGCGGGCCTCCCGGTGGGTCGGCGCGTACAGCACCGTGCGCTGCCCGTCGGCGATGCCGAGCGCACTGCGGACGGCGGCGCACTCCTCGGCCGTGGCCAGGGCCAGCCGGTCGTTGCGCGGGTAGCCCGTCTCCAGCAGCCGGTAGCGGCCGGGGAAGGCCCGGGAGAAGTGCTCGCTGGTGTGCGGGTTGGGGGAGACCAGGTAGTCCCAGCGGGCCACGGCCTCCAGCAGCCGGTCGAAGTCCATGCCGTCCGCGGCCTCGGGGTGCGCCTGCAGGTCCATCCCCATGCTCTTGATCGGGGTGCCGTGCTGGGTCTGCAGGTGCACGGTGCCCGGGCGCTTGCCCATGGTGTGCGGGAAGTTGACGTTGTTGACGAAGTACTTGGCGGTGGCCATGGCACGCAGGTAGGCGGGCGTGTTCAGCAGGACGTACGGCACCCCGGGCGGGAGCGCCGCGGCCTGGGCGCGGGTCTCCACCACCCACACCCCGCGGATCTGCGGGGCGAGTTCGCGGGCCCGCTCGTAGATGGCGGCCGGGTTGCAGGCGTAGCCGCGGTGCCAGTACGCGGCGTAGACGGCCAGGTGCTCGTCCAGCGGGAGGCGCCGGAAGGCGTTGTACGCGGCGAGCCTGGCCCCGCCGCGGACGGCCCGGCGGAGCACGGGGGCGATCGCCCGGGTACGGCGGCGCGCGGCCCGCGGCAGGGCGCGGGTGCGGCGCAACTCGTCGTAGCAGCGGCGGGCGCCGCGGGCGGCCAGCCGGTGGGGCAGGCCGCGCGGGCCGCGCGGGAAGGCGTGCCCGGGCGGGCGGTGGCGGGCGATGTGGGCGGTGACCCGGCGGAAGAAGTCGCCGCGCAGCGCGTCCGGCACCAGGCCGGGGGTGTCGTACACGGTGAGCGCCTGCCGGACGGTCCGCTCGAAGACGGCGGGGCGCAGCGGGCTGGGGCGGCGGTCCAGGAAGGCGAAGATCGCGTCGTACTGGGCGAAGGCGTCGGCGTGCTTGGCGGAGGGGGTGCTGGTGATCGCGCCGGGTCGGCCGCGGCGGTAGGCGTAGCAGGGGCGGTCGAGGAAGCGCAGCCGCTCGGCGGCCAGCAGCGCCGGGTAGGTGACGGAGATGTCCTCGTAGTACCCGCGGCCGAAGGAGACGCCGAGGCCCAGCAGGAAGTCGCGGCGCAGCACCTTGTTCCACACGGCCATCACGGCGCGCAGCAGGCCGGGGTGGTCGGCGGCGGTGCAGCCGGCGGCGAGCTCGGGCCCGGTGAGGTGGTGGCGCCAGGGGTTGGGTTCGGTGTCGCCGTCGCCGTAGACGTGGACGAAGTCGGTGAGCAGGACGTCCGCGGCGGGCAGGCCGTCCGCGGCGCGCTGCCGCTCGCGGCGCAGTTCGGCGAGGACGGCGTCCAGGGCGCCGTCGAGCAGCCGGTCGTCGCTGTCGACGAACCAGACGTACGTGCCTGCGGCGTCGGCCAGCCCGACGGCGCGGGCGCCGCCGAGGCCCCGGTTCTCGGTGAGGTGGTGGACGCGCAGGCGCCCGTCCCGGGCCGCGTAGCGGTCGAGGACGGCGCCGCAGCCGTCGGGGGAGCGGTCGTCGACGGCGATGATCTCGACCTCGCCGGGGGCGGCGGTCTCCGCACGCAGCGAGTCCAGGCAGTCGGGGAGGAAGCGCTCCACTCCGTGGACCGGCAGGACAATGCTGAGGAGGGGGCTCACGCTCGTTCACTCCGCGAAGGACGGTGGGTCGGCGGCTGCTCGCCCGGTACAGCCCACTGTAGCCAGCGGAAGTGGACGGGCGGTTGACACAAAGTGATCGCCGGGGTGTCGAGCGGTGTCCTCGGCTGATCGTTTCTGAACGTGCCGGGAGTGCTGTGCGGGGTGTTGACGGCCGAAAACGCGACCGCCGGTGCCGCGCCGTGCGAGCGGCGGCACCGGCAGTCCGGTTTGGCGGTCCGGCCGACCCTCAACGACCGACCGCCGGTCCGTACACCGCACCTGAGTCGGGCCGCCGCAGCGTCGAGACGGCCGGACAGTGACTCAGCAGGTGTCGGAAGTTTTTCTTCATCTGTCGAACTCATTCGACAGGGACTCCCGAGGGGTGGCCCGGGATTCCGTGTCTGTAGAGATATTGCTTGTAGGTTTCCGCCACGTCAATCCCTCCGACGTGTTCAACTTCTGAAGGGAGTCTCCCCAGGGGGCCGCGGCACGCCCACGGGCTGCTCCGATGCTGTCACCGGAGGCCCGCCGGGCCCCGCCGGCGGGGCCCGCGGTCTCACCCGCACCGGTGACCCCGAGGCCCGGCGGGTCACCCGCGCGGGGCGGGTCGCGGTCGCACCCCGGGAGCGGCACCCGCCCCCTCGCGCGCCGGGGCCGTGCCGCCGTACGCGGAGCCGGCACCCGGCGTGCTGCCGGAAGCAGGTTTGGAACGCACCCGATATGCCCGACCTGCAGTGCCGTGTCACCCGTGATCGATGCCCAGTCGTGACCGAGGCCACGGCCGCCTGGTGAACTGTCAGATCCGTTCGCACGATACGGTGGCAGAACACCAGGACGCTTGCGTGGGGACGGCCACTGACGGATAGTCTTCGCCTCACGGCCCTGGCGCCTCGTAGGGGTGGGAAACGATGGAACAGATGCAAGTGCGAGCTCGGCCACGAGTGCCGGCGATCCAGTGCGGTGTCGGCGCGACCGGCCGCCGGATCGACCGCCACCTCGCCGTGCTCGGCGCGCCCGCGCTCTCGACGGTCGACACGGCCGAGGCCCTCGGCCTGATAAGGGAGCTCACGCCGCGCGGCACCGGCACGGCAGGCACCCAGGCCGCGCCCCGGCGCACCGCCCGGGTCTCGCTGCTCGCCCCGCTGCGCCGCCTGCGCCGCAGTCTCTTCGGCAGCCGGCACTAGCCGGCCCCGGGGCGCAGCGCGCGCCGCACACCGGCCGGCCCGGCGCCGGCCGACGACCCGACGGACGGGAGTCCGCCGGGTCTTCGTCATGTCCCGGATCCCGCTCCGTGGGACGTCCGCCGATCCGTGGCGGCGATGCGTCAGGATGTGACCATGGCGGACACCTTCCACACGCTGACCTTCGAGACCACCACCGGCACCGGCGAGGTCGCCCTCGACATCACCGAGCGCTGCGCGGCCTTCCTCACCACCGCGGCCGCCGGGCGGGACGGCCTGCTGAACGTGTTCGTGCCGCACGCCACCGCCGGGATCGCGGTGATCGAGACCGGCGCGGGCAGTGACGACGACCTGCTCGCCCTGCTGCGCGACCTGCTCCCCGCCGACAACCGCTGGCGGCACCGCCACGGCACCCCCGGCCACGGCCGCGACCACGTGCTCCCCGGGCTGGTCGCCCCGCACGCCACCCTGCCGGTCATCGGCGGCAAGCTCGCCCTCGGCATCTGGCAGTCGGTCGTCCTGGTGGACACCAACGTCGACAACCCCCGGCGGACGGTCCGGCTGAGCTTCCTCGGCTGAGCGGTCCCGTCACCACGGAAGGAAGGGCCATGACCCACCAGGACACCACCGCCGAGCCGGCGGTCTGCGAACTCGCCCCCGCCCCCGGCGAGGCCGTCCGGGGGCTCACCCCGGCGGCCGGGGACGGCCCGCGCGCCGACTGCGTGCTCTGCGGCGAGCCCACCGAGTACCCGGCGGACCGGGCCGGCTCCACCCTCTGCCCGGTCTGCACCTGGCAGCAGGCCCAGCGGATCGCCTGCTCCGGCTGAGCCCGCCGACCGGGCCCCGGGGGTGCCCCCCCAGGGCCCCTGGATCGACCACCCGAGCGCCCTTGAGGACGGCCCTTGGGGCTCGCCGTCAGGCGTCCTCGCGGGAGGCGATCGCCAGTGTGGAGCCGTGCCGCTGCTTGCTCACCAGCAGCTGGGACGGGATGCGGCTGCGCAGGTCGGCGACGTGGCTGACGATGCCGACCGCGCGGTCCCGCTCGCGCAGGCCGTCGAGGACGTCCATGACCTCCTCCAGGGTCTGCTCGTCCAGACTGCCGAAGCCCTCGTCGATGAAGAGCGTGTCCAGCGGCATGCCGCCCGCCTCGTCCGTCACCACGTCGGCCAGCCCCAGCGCCAGGGCGAGCGAGGCGAAGAAGCTCTCGCCGCCGGAGAGCGTCGCGGTGTCGCGGTCGCTGCCCGTCCAGGCGTCGACCACCCGCAGCGAGAGGCCGGAGCGCTTGGTGCCGGCCACCAGCCCGTCGCTGTGCACCAGCGTGTAGCGGCCCCCGGACATCCGCACCAGCCGCGCACTCGCCGCCGCCGCGACCTGCTCCAGCCGGGCGGCCAGCACGTACGACTCCAGGCGCATCCGCAGCGCGTTCTCCGCCGGGGCGCCCGCCACCAGTGCGGCCAGCCGGCTGATCCGGCCGTACTCGGCGAGCTCCGGCCCGAGTGCCGCGGCCAGCTCCGCCAGCCCGGTACCGATCCGGGCCAGGGCGGCGCAGCGGCGCTCGGCGGCGTCGGCCTGCGCGGCGGCCCGGCGCACCCGCTCGGCGGTTCGGGCGGCCACCGCCTCGGCGGCGGCCGGCTCCGCGGGCGGCAGGGCGGCGGCGGCCGCCAGCTCGGGCCGGGCCAGCTCGGCCTCGGCCGCGGCGATCGCCCGGTCGTGCTGCTCCAGCCGGGCCTCCAGCGCGGTGCGCTCGGCGGCGGGCAGCAGGGCGGCCACGGCATCCGCGGGCGTGTTGAACCCGGCGCCGGCGGCGGCCCGCAGCAGCTCCTGCTCGGCCTCCTCGAGCCGCGCGGCCGCCTCGGTGCCGCTGTGCACGGCGGCCAGGGCCGCGGCCACCGCGTCCGCGGCCCGGTCGAGCTGCCTGGCGCGGTCGGCCACCGACGGGGCGTCCCCGCGGGCCTCGTCGATCTGCGCGGCGAGCCGCTGCCGTTCGGCGGCCAGATCCTGCAGTCGGGCGCCGGCGGCCGCGGCCTCGGCCAGGCCCTCGCGCAGCTGCCGGTCGAACTCCCGCCGGTCGCGGTCGAATTCCTCGATCCGGCGGGTGACCGCGCCGAGCAGCTCGGCCTGCCCGATGGCGGTGCGCCGCTCCGCCCGTACGGCCGCCAGCTGCTCGGCGAGCCGCTCGGCGGCGGCCTCCCCGGCGAGCGCGTGCGCGGCGGCCTCCGCCGTCCGCAGCCCGGCGAGCTCCTGCCGGGCGCGGTCGAGCCGGGCCTCGGCCGCGGTCTGCTCGGCCGCGGCCCGCTCCTGGTGCTCCGCGGTCACCCGGTCCTCGCTCGGCCGGGCCGGGGCCGGGTGCTCGGCGGCGCCGCACACCCGGCAGGGCGTGCCGTCGCGCAGTGCACCGGCGAGTTCGGCGGCCATGCCGGCGAGCCGCCGCTCCTGCAGGTCCAGGGCGGTCTCGCGGGCGGTGAGCAACTGCCCGCGCAGGTCGAGTTCGGTCTGCTCGGCGTCGGCGACGGCGACCCGGAGTTCGTCGCGGCGGTGGGCGGCGGCGAGGCGGCCGTCCAGCTCGGTGCGCTGCTCGTCGAGCCGCCGGACGGTGTCGGCGGCGGCCTGCGCGGCCGCCTGCTCCCCCCGGAGGCCCTTCAGCCGGTCGTCGGCGTCGGCCAGCCACTCCCGGGCGTCCTCGACGAGCTGCTCGGCCGCGTCCCGGCGGCGGGTCAGTTCGGCCGTCTCCCGGCCGGCCGCCGCGTGGCGCTGCTCGGCGGTGCGGGCCGCGGCGAGTGCGCCGCCGGCCGTGCGCAGCCGCCGTTCGGCCGCGGCCAGCCCGGCGGCGTCCGCGTCCGCGGGGGCGGCGGGCGGCTCGACCGGGCCGCCCTGGTGGGGGAGGAGCACAATGCCGTCCCCGCCGCCGCTGCGGCCGGCCGTACCGCCGCCGACCGGCGCCGGTACGGCTGCGCCCAGTCGGCGCAGCTCGGCGCGGCGCTCCTGTTCGGCGGCCGCAGCGGTGCGGTGCGCCTCGGCGGCCGCCGTCCGCAGCCGCAGCGCGGACTCCACGGTCAGCGCGGCCCGGGCGCGGTCCAGCCGGCGGCGCCGGGCGGCGACCTCCTCGCCGGCCGCGGCGAGCTCGCGGGCGGTGCCGACCGCGGCCCGGTGGCGCTGCTGGCGCTCGGCCAGGGTGTCCTGCTCGCGCCGCCGGCGGTCGGCGCCGGCCTGGGCCTCCTGGGCGGCGGCCAGGGCGCAGGCGGCGACCGCCCGTTGCTCGGCGGCGTCGCTGCGCAGCACGGCCGCCCAGCCGAGCACGCCGTCGACGAGGCCGGTGGCGCTGCCCGCGGGGCCGTCCTCGGCGGGTACCCACTCCGCCGGGGGCTCGGCCCCGGGTCCGGCCGCCTCCTCGGCGCGGGCGGCGAGGTCGCGCAGCCGCTGCCGGCCCTCGCGGACGGCGGCCTCCTGGCGGACCCGGCGGTCCGCCAGCCAGCGCTCCAGCTGGCCGAAGCGCCTGGTGTCGAAGAGCCGGCCGAGCAGTTCGGCCCGCTGCTTGGTGTCGGCCCGCAGGAAGCGCGCGAAGTCGCCCTGCGGCAGCAGGACGACCTGGCAGAACTGTTCCCGGCTCATGCCGACCAGCCGGCGGATCTCCTCGCCGGCCTCCTGGTGGGAGCGGCTGACGGCCTGCCAGCCGGGGGTGCCGTCGCCGGTGTCGGCGACCCACTCGCGCAGCAGGGTCTGCGCCTTCTCGGTGGTGGTGCCGGTGCCGCGGAGCTTGGGGCGCTGCTGCTCGGGGCTGCGGGTGATCTCGAGGCGGCGGCCGCCGAGGGTGAGGTCGAGCCTCACCTCGGTGAGCCGGCCGGGTGCGGCGTGGTCGCTGCGCAGCGGGTTGCCCTTGCGGGCGCCGGGCACCTCCCCGTACACGGCGTAGCAGACCGCGTCGAGGACGCTGGACTTGCCGGCGCCGGTCGCGCCGCGCAGCAGGAAGAGGCCGCCGGAGGCGAGGCGGTCGAAGTCGACCTCCTCGGTGCCGGCGAACGGCCCGAAGGCCGTGAGGGTGAGCCGGTGCAGCCTCATCGGGCGGCCTCCTGGGCGCGCTCGGCCTCGCGGCGGACGGCCTCGAGGCCGTCGGCGAGCCAGTCGCGTTCGTGGGCGCCCAGGGCGGTGCCGGGGCGGACGTGCCGGACGAAGCCCTCGGCGATCTCCAGATCGGTGCGGCCGGAGACGCGGGCCGCGTACGAGGGGGCGCCGTCGCCCTCGGTGGGCTCGGGTTCGAAGAGCAGCTGCAGGGTGTGCGGGAAGCGCCGGCGGAGCTCCTCCATCGGGTCGGCCGGGCGGGCCGGGTCGGTGAGGGTGGCCTGCACCCAGCACTCCTCGGCCCAGGCGTGCTCCTCGTCGTGGAGCAGGTCGTGGAGCCGGCCGCGCAGCCGGGCCAGCCGCCGGGGCTGCGGGCAGTCGATCCGCCGCTCCTCGGCGATCGATCCGTCGGCGGCCAGGTCGATCAGCCACATGGTCTTGCGGTGGTCGGCCTCGGAGAAGGAGTAGGCGAGCGGGGAGCCGCTGTAGCGCAGGTGCGGGGCGAGCCGCTGGCTGCCGTGCAGGTGGCCGAGGGCGGCGTAGTGGACGCCGTCGAAGACCGCGGCGGGCACGCTCGCCACCCCGCCGACGGTGATGTCGCGCTCGCTGTCGCTGGTCTCGCCGCCGGTGACGAAGGCGTGCGCGAGCACCACGGCACGGGTGCCCGCGGGGCGGCCGGCCAGGTCGGCGCGGACGGCGTCCATCGCGGCGCCGAGGACGCGGTCGTGGCCGCCGCGGTCGAGCCCGAAGCGCTCGCGGACGAGGGCGGGCTCCAGGTAGGGCAGGCCGTAGACGGCGACCGGGCCGTGCTCGTCGGCGAGCATCACCGGGTCGGCGCAGCCGTCCGGGTCGGTGCGCAGGTGGATGCCGGCCCGGTCGATCAGTCGGGAGGCGACGCCGAGCCGGCGGGCCGAGTCGTGGTTGCCGCTGATGAAGACGGTGGGTACGCCGAGCGCGGCGAGCCGCACCAGGACGTCGTCGAAGAGGGCGACCGCCTCCAGCCCGGGCAGGGCCCGGTCGTACACGTCGCCCGCGACCAGCACGGCGTCCACCCGCTCGGCCCCGGCGACGGCCACCAGGTGGTCGAGGAAGGCGCGTTGGGCGTCGTGCAGGCTCTCCCGGTGGAAGGAGCGGCCGAGGTGCCAGTCGGAGGTATGCAGCAGTCGCATGGTCGTCGACCATATCGGGCGCCGCCGACAGCTCAGGGCCCGTACCGCCTCGGCCGATGCCGATCCGTGATTCCGGCGGGACGGTGCGTGACGGGACAGTGTCACGGCCCGGGTGCGGCGGGGTTGCGGGCGTGCCCCGGGCGGCGGCCAGGACTGTTCATCGACCGGATGTTCGGGGAAGATCAACAGTCGGAGCGGGCGGCGGCCCGCCGCGCCCGCTCCCCGGCCGCCGACCGGCGGGCCGGCGGCCCGGGAGCGGAGGGGACACGCGTGAACCGCATCGAGTACAGCGCGGAGATCGCCGACCTGCTCGGGAAGGTCCGGCGTCGGCCGATCGCGGGCTGGCCGTGGCGGCCGGGCGAGGAGGTGCCCGCCGGGCTGCCGGTCAAGCAGTCCTGGGGGTGGCTGTTCGCCCCGGACGGGCGGGTGCTCACCCTGGTCAACCCGAAGGACGGCATCGTCAGCCTGCCGGGCGGCTCGCTGGAGCCCGAGGACGACGGGGACCCGGCCGCCGCGCTCGCCCGGGAGGCCGGCGAGGAGGCGCAGGCCGTGATCGGCCGCCCCTGGTACCTGGGCTACCTCTACGACCGGGTGGGGTCGGCCAACGGCGGGCACGAGTGCGCGCGGGTGCGGATGACGGCGGCGCTGCACCGGGTCGGCCCCTCGCAGCCCGACCCGGCCTCGGGCCGGCACTACCGGCGGCTGCTGGTCGCGCCGGGGCTGGCGGTGGAACTGCTCGGCTGGGGCGCGCAGGGCGTCCGGCAGGCGCGTGCGGCGGTGGCCGCGGCGGTGCTGCACCTGGGGGTGCCGGCGGCGGCGAACGAGACCATCGAGGAGCTCCCGCTCGGGGGCTGCGCGCTCTTCCGGTGAACTCCCAGGATTCTTTGACGAAACGTCAATCATTTTCCAGGAAAAGCACTTCTTCCTGATTTTCGGTGACACCCGGGCGGCGTGACGGTGTCACATCCGACACGCCGTCAACAACTTTGGCATGGGCACTATCCGGCGAGGCTACTGCCTGATATCACAACAGTGTGATCCGCGTCACCCCCACTTTCGGATCGCATTCACCCCCCCACCCGGAGGTTCCCCCATGCCTCGCACCAGAGTCCTGCCCGTCGCGGCCACGGCGCTCGCGCTCTCCCTGTCCACCCTCTTCGCGGCCACCGACGCGTCGGCCGCCGGAGCCCGGTACGTCGCCCTGGGCGACTCCTACTCCGCAGGCGTCGGGGCCGGCAGCTACACCAGCGACAGCGGCAGCTGCAAGCGGAGCACCAACGCCTACCCGTACCTCTGGAAGAACGCCAACGCCCCCACCTCGTTCTCCTTCGTGGCGTGTTCCGGGGCGAAGACCGGGGACGTCCTCAACAACCAGGTTTCCGCGCTGAGTTCCACCACCACTCTGGTCAGCATCACCATCGGCGGGAACGACGCCGGCTTTGCCAGCACGATGCAGACCTGTGTGCTCAACTCCGAGAGCGCCTGCCTGAGCGCGGTGAACACCGCGAAGGCGTACGCCACCAACACGCTGCCCGGCAAGCTCGACGCGGTGTACTCGGCGATCCGCAGCAAGGCCCCCAACGCGCACGTCGTGGTGCTCGGCTACCCGCACCTCTACAAGATCGGCGGCAACTGCGTCTTCGGGATCGGCGACACCAAGCGCGCCGCCATCAACGGCGCCGCGGACACCCTCGACTCGGTCATCGCCAAGCGCGCGGCCGACGCGGGCTTCACCTTCAAGGACGTCCGCGGCATCTTCACCGAGCACGAGATCTGCGGCTCGCTCACCCAGTGGCTCAACAGCACCACCCTGCCGGTGGACGACAGCTACCACCCCAACAAGGCGGGCCAGTCCGGCGGCTACCTGCCCTCGTTCAGCGCCGCGGCCTGACGCCCGGCCCGGCGGTCCGCCGCACCCGCGGCGGACCGTCAGGGGGCGTACAGCTCCTCGATGTCCTCGGCGTAGTACTCCAGGATGGCGCCGCGGCGCATCTTCAGCGAGGGCGTCAGCAGCCCCTCCTCCGTACTGAACTCCTTCGGCAGCAGCCGGAACGCGCGGATCGACTCGGCGCGCGAGACGGCCGTGTTGGCGGCGGCCACCGCCCGCTGGATCTCCCCGTGCAGGTCGGTGTCGGCCAGCGCCCCCCACACGTCCAGCTGCTCCCGGCCGCGCAGCTTCAGCCAGTGCGCCAGCGCCTGCCCGTCCAGGGTGATCAGCGCGGCCACGTACGGCCGGTTGTCGCCCACCACCAGGCACTGGGCGACCAGCGGGTGGGACCGCACCCGCTCCTCGAGGGCGCCGGGGGCGAGGTTCTTGCCGCTGCTGGTGACGATCAGTTCCTTCTTGCGGCCGGTGATGGTGAGGTAGCCGTCCCGGTCGAGCTCGCCGATGTCCCCGGTGGCGAGCCAGCCCTGCACCAGCGCGGCCTCGGTGCACTGCGGGTGGTTGAGGTAGCCGGAGAAGACCGTCTCGCCGCGTACCCACACCTCGCCGTCGTCGGCGATCGCCACCGACGCCCCCGGCACCGGCCGGCCCACCGTGCCGAACTTCGGCCGGCCCGGCGGATTGGCCGTCACCGCGGCCGTGGTCTCGGTCAGCCCGTACCCCTCGTACACCGTCATGCCGGCGCCGGCGAAGAACAGGCCGAGCTCCCGGCCCAGGGTGGAGCCGCCCGACATCACATTGCGCACCCGGCCGCCGAGCACCGCCCGCAGCCGCTGGTAGACCAGCCGGTCGTACGCCGCGTGGCGCACCCGCAGCGCAGGGCCGGGTCCGGGGCCGTGCCCGAGCGCCTTCCGCTCCCGGGCGGAGGCCCACTCGACCGCGGTCTGCGCCGCCTGGTCGAACAGCTCGACCTTGCCGGCCTCCTCGGCCCGCTCCCTGGCCCGCTGGTAGATCTTCTCGAAGACGTACGGCACCGCGTGCAGGAAGGTCGGCCGGAAGGACTCCAGGGCCGGCAGCAGGCTGTCGGTGGTCAGCTGGCCGTGGTGGCCGATCCGGATGCCGCCGCGGACGGCCGCCACCTGCACCATCCGCCCGTAGACGTGCGCCAGCGGCAGGAACAGCAGGGTGGCCGGCGGCACTCCGCCGGTGTCCCGGAAGATCTCGCCCCAGCCGTCCAGCAGCGCGTCCGCCTCGCCGGCGAAGTTGCCGTGCGTCAGCAGGCAGCCCTTCGGGCGGCCGGTCGTGCCGGAGGTGTAGATGACGGTGGCGATCGACTCCGCGGTCACGCCCAGCCGCTGCCGGTGCACCAGCGCGTCGGGCACACCGCGCCCGTCCTCGATCAGCGCGGCGACGCAGTCCCCGTCCAGCTGCCAGATGCCGGTGAGCTCGGGCAGCGCGTCGCACACCGCGCCCACCGTCATCGCGTGGTCCTCGTGCTCCACCACGCAGGCCACCGCCTGCGTCTCGGCGAGGATCCAGCGGACCTGCTCGGGCGCCGACGTCGGGTAGACCGGCACCGGGATCGCGCCGATCGCCCAGAGCGCGTAGTCGAAGAGCGTCCACTCGTAACAGGTGCCCGACATGACGGCGACCCGGTCGCCGTACCGCACGCCCCGGGTGAGCAGGCCCTTGGCCAGGGCGAGCACCTCGTCGCGGAACTGGAGGGCGGTCACCGGCTGCCAGACCCCGCTTGTGCGCCGGGAGAGCTGGATCAGCCCCGGATTCTGCTCCGCCGTGTCGAACACCGAGTCCGCGAGCCCGCCGGCGGCCGGTTCGGACAGGGCGGGGCTGCTGACCTCGCGCACACTGCCCCCGATCCCCGTGTCTCCCGCGCGGTCGGCCTGCCCGGCCGGCGGACGGATCGGTGGCGAAGCTACCGGATCGCCGGGGGCGCTGCCCAGAGGCGGCGTCCGCCGCGCCGCGATCGGCACGGCGTGTCGTTCCCGGTGACAGTGGAGAGCGTTCGCCAGAGGGGCAATACCGGATCATTCGGACAGCCTCGGTCGGGGACCCGTGTGGCCCTTCGAACGGGTGGTCAGCGCGGTGTAGGCTCACGCAGATTCCAACGGCCCGGGCCCCCTCCGGGACGGTTCTGCCTGACCCGGGAGGCTCACCGCCCGCCCGACCGCACCCCCTGTCCGCGCCTGGCTCCATCCCGACCGAGGACTCCATGCGTCTGCGCAGCAGCTCGATCCGCGCGAAGATCATCGCGCTGCTCATGGTGCCCATCGTGGCCCTCACCGGGCTCTGGGTCTATGCGACCCTCGTCACCACCGGCGACGTCCGCAGCCAGTTCGACGTCAGCAGCACCTTCAAGGACCTGGTCAAGCCGGTCGACCGCTACACCCTCGACCTCCAGGAGGAGCGGCGCACCGCCGTCCTGCGCCTCGCCGACCCCTCCTCCCAGGCCAACAAGGACGCGTACGAGCACGCCCAGGCCGCCACCGACCACAGCCTGCGCGAGCTCCGCTACCTCACCGACACCAAGGCCACCGACCGGCTCGACGCCCAGCAGCGCGTCAAGTACCAGGACATCCTCACCGCCGCCGACCAGCTCCCCGCCATCCGCGGCCAGGCCGGCCGCGAGGTCGTCGGCTGGGACCACGAACTGCTCGCCTACTCCGACCTGGTCGAGACGGTCTTCCCGTTCCGGTCCTCCTTCGCCGCCCGGCAGAGCGGCCAGCTGCCCCGCCAGTCCACGCTGCTCACCGAGCTCGTCCGCGCCCGCGAGTACCTCGCCTGCGAGGTCGCCGCGATGCAGGCGCTCCGGCTGACCGACCAGCCGGGCCCCGAGATGATCCAGATAGCCCTGGACAACATGCACTCCCAGCAGGCGCTGTTCAGCGTCTACGCCGGCGAGCTCGACCTCATCGACCAGCGCGACTACGCGGACCTGCGCAGCTCCGACTCCTGGATGGCGCTCGCCGCCGCCGAGGCCAACTTCGACTCCGCGGTCAACCGCCCGGCGACCATCCGCGCCAACCCGAAGGACCCGTGGCGCGAGGCCGCCACCCCGGTGCTCGCCTCCTTCGCCGACCTGAACACCCGCCTCGCCGACCGGATCGGCGAGCGCGCCTCCTCCTACGCGCTCAACCAGATCGTCCGCGGCGCCGTCGCCGGCGCCATCGGCCTGATCGCCGTCGTGCTGTCGGTGCTCATCTCCTACCGGATCGGCCGCAGCCACGTCCGTGAGCTGATCGCCCTGCGCAACGCCGCCCAGGAGCTGTCCGGCACCCGGCTGCCGCAGATGATGGTCCGGCTGCGCCGCGGAGAGACGGTGGACGTCGCCGCCGAGACCCCGGAGCTGGAGTTCGGCCCCGCCGAGATCGGCCAGGTCGGCCGGGCCTTCCACGACGTCCAGGTGGTCGCCGTCGAGGCCGTGGTCGAGCAGGCCGAGCTGCGCCGCGGAGTCTCCGCCGTCTTCGTCAACCTCGCCCGCCGCAGCCAGGTGCTGCTGCACCGCCAGCTGACCCTGCTGGACGCGATGGAGCGCCGCACCGAGAACCCGGCGGAGCTGGAGGACCTCTTCCGCCTCGACCACCTGACCACCCGCATGCGGCGGCACTCCGAGGGCCTGATTATCCTCTCCGGAGGCTCGCCCGGCCGCGCCTGGCGCAAGCCCGTCCGGATGGTCGACGTGGTGCGGGCCTCGGTCGGCGAGGTCGAGGACTACGCCCGGGTGATCGTCCGCCCGTTCCCCGGCACCGGACTGCTCGGCAGCGCGGTCGCCGACGTCACCCACCTGGTCGCCGAACTCATCGAGAACGCCACGGTCTTCTCCCCGCCGCACACCCAGGTCACGGTGCAGGGCGAGGTCGTCGCGCACGGCTTCTGCCTGGAGATCGACGACCGCGGCCTCGGCCTGAGCGAGCACGCGCTGGAGGAGATCAACCAGCGCCTCGCGGTGGAGCAGGAGTTCGACCTCGCGGACACCGACCGGCTAGGCCTGTTCGTGGTCAGCCGGCTGGCCCGCCGGCACGGCATCCGGGTCCACATGCGGCCCTCGCCGTACGGCGGCAGCACCGCCGTGGTGCTGATACCGCGCGAGCTGCTGGCCGACGCCAACGAGGTGATGGCCGACCAGTTCTCCGGCCGACCGGCCGCCGAGTCCGGCCGCCCCGCCCCGGTGCCCGCCGCCGCGCAGCAGGCCGCTGCGCCCGCGGTGAAGAGCAGCCGGGCCCGCAGCGCCCCGCGGATCGGCGGCGGCCCGCGCCCCTCGGCCGTCGAGCAGCCCTCCACCCCCGGCGGGCTGCCCCGCCGCCGCTCCGGCGGCCCGGCCCTCGTCCCGGACCCGGACGCCGCCGGCACCGGCCGGCACCGCCGCACCGACGGCCCCGTCGAGCAGGAGCCGCCCGAGCAGCCCGCCGCCGCGGCCCCCGCGCCCGGCGCAGCGGCCGACCCCGGCCGGCCCGCCGCGGCGCCCGCCGCCGCCGAGCAGGTCGCCGGCGGGCTGCTGCCCCGGCGCGTGCGGCAGGCCAGCCTGGCGCCGCAGCTCCGCGAGGACGGCGACCGGCCGGCCGCCGATCCCGTCCGCGAGCGGTCGCCGGAGGAGGCGCGCGCCGCGTTCGCGTCCTTCCAGCGCGGCTTCGCGCGCGGCCGAGGGGACCGCCTCCAGCCTGCGTCGCTGACCGTCGTGCCGGACCTCCCCGACACGCCCGAGCCGCCGCCCGGCGTGGCGCGGCCGATGGGGGGTCCCGTACAGCCCCGGGTGGCGCTACCCTCTGCACCCGTCCCACCTGCTCTGCCGGCCGCGCGCCCGCGGCCCCAGCTGTACCCCGTACGCCAAGGAAAACCCGTACCACCCGCACCACCCGCCCCAGCGGAAGGAACCGAACAATGACCGCAACGACACAGCCGTCCGGAGACCTGAACTGGCTCCTGGACGACCTGGTGGGCCGCGTCGCGACCCTGAGGCATGCGGTGATCCTGTCCGGCGACGGTCTGGCGACCGGCGTCTCCAGCGGCCTGGCCCGCGAGGACGCCGAGCACCTGGCGGCCGTCGCCTCCGGTTTCCACAGCCTGGCCAAGGGCGCCGGCCGGCACTTCCGGGTCGGCGGCGTCCGCCAGACCATGGTCGAGCTCGACGAGGCCTTCCTCTTCATCACCGCGGCCGGCGACGGCAGCTGCCTGGCCGTGCTGAGCGACGCCGAGTCCGACGTCGGTCAGATCGCGTACGAGATGGCCCTGCTGGTCAAGCGGGTGGGCGAGCACCTGGCCGCCGAGCCCCGGACCGAATCCGCCCCGCAGGAGAGATGAGCGAACGGATGGCCGACGAGGACGACGCACCGCAGGACGCGTACGAGGACCCGTACGACGACCCCTACGAGACCGAGCCGGAGATCGACCTGTTCGCGCCGCGGAACCCCGCGGAGGACCGGTGGTTCGACGACGACGCGGGGCCGGTGGTGCGGCTGTTCTCGATGACCAGGGGACGGGCCGCCAGGCCCGTCGACGAGGGCCTGTTCGACCTCATCTCCCTGGTCCGCGCCGTGGACGCCGAGGGGCGGGCCGAGCAGGAGCCCGCCCTCGACGCCACCCACCACGCCCTGCTGGCGCTCTGCCGCGACGAACCGCTGAGCGTCGCCGAGCTGGGCTCCTACAGCGACCTGCCGGTCAGCATCGTCCGGGTGCTGCTCGGCGACCTCAACGACGCCGGGCTGATCACCGTCACCCGGCCCGTCCCGCTCGCCCAGCGACCCGACGAGCAACTCCTGCGAGACGTGATCAATGGCCTCCGTGCACTCTGACACCCCGGCGGACGCGCGCTCCGCCCTGTGGTCCTCCGTCGCCCTGAAGATCCTGGTCGCCGGCGGCTTCGGCGCGGGCAAGACCACCCTGGTCGGCGCGGTCAGCGAGATCCGCCCGCTGCGCACCGAGGAACTGCTGAGCGAGCGCGGCCGCCCGGTCGACGACACCGCCGGCGTCGAGGCCAAGCGCAGCACCACCGTCGCCATGGACTTCGGCCGGATCGACCTGAAGCCCGGCCTCGCCCTCTACCTCTTCGGCACCCCCGGCCAGGACCGCTTCTGGTTCGTCTGGGACGAGCTCGCCCAGGGCGCACTGGGCGCCATCGTGCTCGCCGACACCCGGCGGCTCGCCGACTCCTTCCCGTCGGTGGACTTCTTCGAGCAGCGCCGCATCCCCTTCGTGGTCGCCGTCAACTGCTTCGAGGGCACCGAGGTGTACGCGCCCGACGACGTGCGGGCCGCCCTGGACCTCGACCCCGGTGTGCCGGTGCTGCTCTGCGACGCGCGCCGCCGCGAGGACGGCAAGGAACTGCTGATCCGCCTGGTCGAGCACGCCGCCGGCGTGGCCGGCACCACCGGGGAACCGGCCGGCCGCGGCTGACGGGCCGTAGGGCTCGTCCTGCGCCCGGAACGCCCGCACGGGGCCCGTCGACCGGCCCTCCGGGCGGCTGTCCGCGGGCCTGTCCGGATGCTGGGACGGGGGTTGTCCCGGATGCCGGGACGCGGGGGTGGCCGGGGTTGCCCTCGGCCGATCGGGCGTGGAAAGCTCGCACTGTCGCACGCTGCGCCACCCGGCGCCGTGCCCAGGGGAGGAGGCAGCACCGGTGACCGCACACGCGTTCCGCAGAGTCGTGCCGCCCGCCCCCGCCGTGCCGGCGCTCACCGCGCGCCGCCACATCGACCAGGCGCTGGTCTGCAGCGCCTGCTGTCGCTGACGGACCCCCACCGGCCCCGCCCGACCTGGCCGTTCCCGTCGCCACCCCCGCTCCGCCCGACCGTCCCCCGCCGGCGGCCGGCGCGTTCCGCCCTGTGCACACCGGAGAACCACCCGTGGACCCGAACCGTCGCGATCTCGAGCCCTTCTGGCCGTCCCGCCAACCGCACCTCTTCGACCAGACCTGTCGGACCGCGAAGCGCGCGTCCAGCCCCGCCACCGCACTCTGACCGACCGTCAGGAGCGCACCGGCGCCCGGCACGACGCGCAGACGACGACCACCCGAATCCGTCCCGCGCGAAGAGAGCCCACCATGACCTCCACCTCCACGGCGACCCGTACCGTCACCGCCGCCACGCCGCACCTGCGTGCCGTCCGCTCCGTCGCCGCCGTCCCCGGCGGCACCGAGCGCTGGTACCCGAGCACCACCGCCACCCCGCACCCGACGACCGCTCAGCGGCCCGCTCCCGCACCGCAGCAGACGGAGCGCCGACCCGCCGTCCCCGCGCTTCCCGCCGGGCTGCCCGAGGGCGCCACCGTCGTCGCGCTGCCGCAGTCCGCCCTGCCGCAGGGCCTGCTCGCCCAGTACGGCGGACAGCTCGGCGACCCGGCCGGCCGGCCCCTGGTCGGCTACCTGCTGCTGGTGCCCGAGCAGGCACCCGCCGCCGCGGCCGAGGAGCCGCGCCCGGCGGCGCAGCCCACCGCGCACGGCATCAGCGTCGACACCGACCGGCGCACCGCCCACGTCGACGGCGTCCTGCTCGACCTCACCTACCTGGAGTTCGAGCTGCTGGCCCACCTCACCGAGCACCCCCACCGGGTGCACACCCGCGACCACCTGGTCTCCGCGGTCTGGGGCTACGGCCACGTCGGGGACGGCCGCACCGTCGACGTCCACGTCGCGCGGCTGCGGCGCAAGCTCGGCACGGCGCACCGCGACAGCATCGTCACCGTCCGCCGGGTCGGCTACAAGTACGCGCCCGCCGTCTGAGCGGGCCCGCAACGGAACGGCCGGGGCAGGACGCAGCACGCGTCCTGCCCCGGCCTCCGGCACGACCGACGGCGCAGGCCGGTCGGGCCACCGGGCTCAGCGGCTGAGCCGGTCGATCTCGGCGAGCTCCTCGGCGGTCAGCGGGCCGCCCTTCAGCGCGTCGAGGTTCTGGTCGAGCTGGGCGACACTGGACGCACCGATGATCACCGAGACCACCCGCTCGTCCCGCAGCACCCACGACAGTGCCAGCTGGGCGAGGGTCTGGCCGCGCTGCTCGGCGACCTTGTTCAGCGCCCGCAGCTGGTCCAGCTTCTGCTCGGTCAGCGCCTCCTCCCGCAGGAAGTGGCCGACCGACATCCGCGAACCGGCCGGCACGCTGCCGGACAGGTAGCGGTCGGTCAGCAGGCCCTGGGCCAGCGGGGAGAAGGCGATCATGCTGGTCTGCGTCTCGCCGATCGCGTCCAGCAGCCCGTCCTCCGGGGTGCGGTTGAGGATCGAGTAGCTGATCTGGTTCATCAGCACCGGCGTGCCCATGCCGCGGAGGATCTCCACCGCCTCCCGGTGCTGCTCGGCCGGGTAGTTGGAGATCGCCGCGTACAGCGCCCTGCCCGAGCGCACCGCGTGGTCCAGCGCCCCCATCGTCTCCTCCAGCGGAGTCGTGGGGTCGTAGCGGTGCGAGTAGAAGACGTCGACGTAGTCCAGGCCCATCCGGCCGAGGGACTGGTCCAGGCTGGACAGCAGGTACTTGCGCGAGCCGCCGTCGCCGTACGGGCCCGGCCACATGTCGTAGCCCGCCTTGGACGCGATGAACAACTCGTCCCGGTACGGCCTGAAGTCCTGCGCGAACAGGTAGCCGAAGTTGCGCTCGGCACTGCCGTACGGCGGGCCGTAGTTGTTCGCCAGGTCGAAGTGGGTGACACCGCGGTCGAAGGCCCGGCGCAGCACCGCGCGCTGCACCTCCAGCGGCTGCGAGTCGCCGAAGTTGTGCCACAGGCCGAGCGAGACGGCGGGCAGCTGCACACCGCTGCGGCCCGCCCGCCGGTAGGTCATGGACGCGTAGCGGTCGTCCGAGGGGAGATAGGTCATGTCGGCATCCTGCCAGGTGGCCCGCCCGCGCCCGGGACCAACGGCCCTGCCGGACCGGTAGGCCGCCGCGTAGCCTGGCCGCAACGGCCCGCAGGGCCCGTACCGAGAGGAGCCCGCCGGTGCCGCACCCCGACATCACCGACCGCGCCGACCTCGAACGGCTGCTGCGGCGCTTCTACGAAGCTGCCTTCGCCGACCCGCTGATCGGCCCCTACTTCACCGGGATCGCCCGGCTCGACCTCGAGGCCCACCTCCCGCACATCACCGACTTCTGGGAGAGCGCCCTGCTGCGGACCGGTGAGTACCGCCGGAACGCCTTCGCCCCGCACCTCGGCCTGCACCGGCGGAGCCCGCTCACGGCCGCCCACTTCGGCCGCTGGGTCCAGCTCTGGCAGGCCGCCGTCGACGGCCTTCACACCGGCCCGACCGCCGACCGCGCCAAGGCGCAGGGCGAACGGATCGCCCTCGCCATGCTCCGCCGCACCGCCGGCCCCGACACCACCGGCACCGAGGGCGGCTTCGTCCCCCTCTCGGCCGTCCTCCTGCGCAGCTGAGAGACGACCCCCAGGGGCGCGGGCCCAGTGCGAAGGCCGGGGGCGCCCCTACGGGGTCGGCCCGCAGCCCGGTGGTGCGCGTCCCCTGCCCCGTGCGTGTTCGACCTGTCCGGGGGACTTGGAGCCGGCTTGGAACCGGCAGGGAGTCCGCTTGGAACGGGCACTCGGCCATCGCTTACGCTCGTTGCACGATGGTGCGGATATCGGTGCTGGGCACGCTGACGGCGCAGGTGGCGGGGGCTGGGATCGGCCTCGGCGGCCCGCGGCAGCGCGGTGTGCTCGCCCGGCTGCTGGTGGCCCGCGGCGCGGTCGTCCCGGTGGACCGGCTGATCGACGACCTGTGGCAGGGGAGGCCGCCTGCCAAGGCCGCCGTCTCGCTGCAGGCGTACGTGTCCAATCTGCGCCGCATCCTCGAGCCCGAACGCGGCCCCCGCGAACCCGCCCGGCTGCTGCTCAGCCGCGCCCCCGGCTATGCCCTGGCGCTGCCCGCCTCCGGCGTGGACGCCTGGGACTTCGAGATGCGGCTGCGGGACGCCCGCGGGCTCCAGCCGTTCGCCGAGCGGGCCGCGAAGGATCTCGGGCACCCCGTCTCCCGGCTGTTCGACGAGGCGCTGGCGCTCTGGCGCGGCAGCGCCTTCGCGGAGTTCGCCGACGAGCCCTGGGCCGCCGCCGAGATCGCCCGCCTCGGCGAACTGCGGGTCGCCGCACAGGAGTCCGCCGTGGTGGCGGCACTGGAGGAGGGGCGCGCCGGCGACGCCGCGGCGGCCGCGCTCGCCCTGACCGAGGAGCACCCGCTGCGCGAGGAGGGCTGGCGGCTGCTCGCCCGGGCCCTGTGGGGCGCCGGCGGGCAGGCCGAGGCCCTGGACGCGCTGCGCCGTGCCCGTACCGTGCTGACCGCCGAACTCGGCCTCGACCCGGGGCCGGCCCTCGCCGAGCTGGAGTCCGCCATCCTCCGGCAGCAGACGGACCTGCTCGGCGTGCCGCTCCCGGCCGCCGACCTGCCGCCGTCCCGCCCGGCCGGTCCGCGGTGCGGCAACGGCCCGCAGGACCCGCCGTTCGTCGGCCGGGAGGCCGAGCAGCGCACGCTGCGCGAGGCCGCGACGGCCGCCACCGCCCCCGGCGGCCGGTCGGTGGTGCTGGTCTCCGGCGAGGCCGGCGCCGGGAAGTCCACCCTGCTCGCCCGCCTCGGCAGTGAACTGCGGCGCAGCGGCTGGCTGGTGGCCACCGGCCGCTGCCCGGAGACGGAGGGTGCCCCGCCCGCCTGGGCGTGGACGGAGGCGCTGCGCGAACTCGCCGGGCAGCACCCGCCGAACACCGTCACCAGGGCCGAACTCGCCCCGCTGTTGGGCGAGGACGACCCCACCCGCCGCCGGGACGCGCTGACCGGCCGCTTCCGGCTGCACCGGGCGGTCGCCCGCTGGCTGGAGGCCGCCACCGAGCAGGCGCCGGTCGCGGTGATCCTCGACGACCTGCACGCCGCCGACCAGGAGACCCGCGCGCTGGCCGCCGAACTCGCCGCCGTGCACGGCCCCGAGCGGCTGCTGCTGGTGTGCGCGCACCGCCCGGGGGAGGGCCGGCTCACCGACCTGCTCGGCACCTTCGCCCGCCGCTCGCCGTACCGGATCGCGCTCGGCGGCCTGGACGAGGCCGAGGCCGGCACCCTGATCGGCGCGGTCTGCGACACCCCGGTCGACGCGGAGACCGTCCGCGCCCTCGCCGAGCGCACCGGCGGCAACCCCTTCTACCTGGTGGAGAGCGCCCACCTGCTGGCCGGGGAGGGCGCCCTGGTCGCCCTCCAGGAGGTGCCGCAGGGCGTCCGGGACGTGCTGCGGCGCCGCTTCGACCGGCTGCCGCCCGCCACCGTGGAGGCGCTCCGGCTGGCCTCGGTGGCCGGCCGGGAGACCGAGGTCGAACTGCTGGTGCACGCCTCCGGCGACGACGAGGAGGAGCTGCTGGAGGCGCTGGAGGCCGCCGTCGTCGGCGGCCTGCTCACCGAACCCCGCCCCGGCACCGTCCGGTTCGCGCACGCCCTGGTCCGCGACACCCTCTACGGCGACCTCAGCGGCCTGCGCCGGGCCCGGCTGCACGGCCGGTTCGCGGAGGCGCTGTGCGCACTGCGCCCCGACCGCCTCGCCGCCCTCGCCCACCACTGGACGAGCGCGGCCTCCTCCGCCACCGCCGAGCGTGCCGTCGACGCCTGCGTCCGCGCCGCCGAGGCCGCCGAACGCCGCTACGCCCACCAGACCTGCGCCGGCCTGCTGCAGCAGGCCCTGGACAACCTCGACCGCGTCCCGGACGGCGGCGACGACCGGCCCGCCCGCCGGATCGCCCTGCTCGGTGCCCTGCTGCGGGCCCAGGTCCGTGGCGGCGCCATTGCCGCCGCCGCCGCCACCCGCGGCCGGGCCGTCGCCCTCGCCGAGGAGACCGGCCGGGAGGACCTGCTGATCGAGGCCTGGACGGCCTGGACCGAGCCCACCCCCTGGGTCACCCACCCCTACGGCACCTACGACGAACAGGCCGTGGAGACCCTGCAGCGGCTGCTGCGCCGCACCGACCTGGCCCCCGCCGTCCGCTGCCGCCTGCTGGACGCCCTCATCCACGAGTGCAACTGCACCGGGGAGCCGGTCGGCACCGCCGCGGCCGACGAGGCCATCGCCATCGCCCGCGCCGAGGACGACCCCCGGCTGCTGGCACTGGCCCTCGCCGCCGTCGCCCGGATCTGCGACCACGAACTCGACGCCCCCCGCCGGGCGGTGATCGCCGACGAGCTCTCCGACCTCGCCCGCCGCCACGACCTGCCCGCCTACCGCTGGTACGCCGAGCAGCTGCACGCCACGGCGGCCGCCGTCGCCGCCGATCTGCCGGCACTCCGCCGCCACATCGCGTCCGCCGCCGGCATCGCCGAGCGCTACGGGCTCAGCGAACTCGCCGACATCGGCCTGTGCCACCACGGCATGCTCGAACTCGCCGCCGGCCGCACCGCGGAGGCCGCCGGACTGTACCGGCAGGCGGTCGCCGGCCTGCGTGCCCGCGCCTCCGTGCACGCCGAGGGCTTCGGCGCGCTCGCCGAGCTGACCATCGCCATGCAGGAGGGCCGGATCGCCGCCGAACTGCCGCGGCTGCGCGCGCTGTCCGCCGCGTACGGCCCGCTCGGCGTCGACGTTGAGGCCCTCGCCCTCGCCCTCCTCGGCCGGACGGACGAGGCCCGTGCCGTGCGGGCCCGCCGGCGGCCCGTCGAGCCCGACTACTTCCGCTCGTTCTTCCTGGCCGTACGGGCGGCCGCGGTGGTCGCCCTGGACGAGCGCGCCGAGGCGGCCGAGCTGATCGACGAACTCCTGCCGCTGCGCAGCCTGGTGGCCGGGGCGGCCTCCACCTCCATCGCGCTGCGCCCGATCGCCCTGGTGCTGGGCGAACTGGCCCGGATGCTCGGCCGGACCAGGGAGGCCGAGGAGCACTTCGCGTACGCCGCCGAGGTGGCCCGCCGCTGGGAGTCCCCGCACTGGGAGGCGGAGGCGCTGGCCGCCCTGCACGGCCTTCCCGCGGTGCCGGACGAGGAGGCCGTCGCCCGGCACCAAGTGGGCTCCAAGCAGCACCCCGCAGGCTGAACGGGTAACGACCACCGGACTGCCGAAAGGCCCCGACCATGTCAACCCTGCTCGGCCGCCTCGGCGGCGCAGCCGCCGCCCGCCCCTGGCGCACCGTCCTCGGCTGGGTGCTGCTGCTGGCCCTCGCCCTCGGCCTGGCCGCCGCGTTCGGCGGCACCCCGCGCGACGACTACCGGGTGCCCGGCACCCGCTCCACCGCCGGCGCCGACCTGCTGAAGGACCGCTTCCCCGAGATGTCCGGGGCCAACGCCCGGGTCGTCGTCCACGACCGGCACGGCAAGCCGGTGCCCGCCGCAGAGCTGGACGGACTCCGCGCCCGCCTCGCCGCCCTGCCCAGGGTCACCGCGGTGGCCCCGCCGCAGCTCTCCGCCAAGGGCGACACGGCCCTGCTGGCCGTCGACTACTCGGCCCCCGTCACCGAATTCAAGGGATCCGAGGGCCTCGACGCCCTCCGCGGGGCCGGTCGCCCCACCGAACAGGCCGGACTGCAGGTCGAGTTCGGCGGCCAGCTGCCGGAGAACTTCACCGCACCCGACGGCACCGCCGAGATGATCGGCATGGGCGCCGCACTGGTGATCCTGGTGATCGCCCTCGGCACCCTGGTCTCCGCCGGCCTGCCGCTGGTCGTCGCACTCGCCGGCCTCGGCCTCGGCACCGCGCTCACCACCCTGATGGCCGCCGTCACCGACATCAGCCCCACCGCCCCGACCGTCGCCTCCATGGTCGGCCTCGGGGTCGGCATCGACTACGCCCTGCTGCTGGTCAGCCGCCACGTCGAGGGCCTGCGCAAGGGACTGACGAAGCAGCAGGCCGCCGCCGAGGCCACCGCCACCGCCGGCGCCTCCGTCGTGGTGGCCGGCTCCACCGTGCTGGTCGCCCTGTTCGGCCTGCGGCTCGCCGGGCTGCCCACCTACTCCTCCTTCGGCTACGCCACCTTCGCCGTCGTCGGCGCCGTGATGCTGGCCGCGCTGACCCTCGTCCCGGCGCTCTGCTCGCTCGCCGGGAACCGCCTGCTGCGCCGCGCCGAGCGCCGCAACCCGAAGCTGAAGGCCGGGAACGGCCCGACCCGCACCGAGCGCTGGGCCGCACTGATCGGCCGTCGGCCGGTGGTCGCGGCCCTCGGTTCGCTGGTGGTCCTGCTGGCGCTGGCCGCACCGATGCTGCACATGCGCACCTGGCCGCAGGACGCCGGCAGCCAGGCCGCCTCCAGCACCACCCGCAAGGCGTACGACCTCACCGCGGACGCCTTCGGGCCCGGCGCCAACGGCCCGCTGCTGATAGCCGTCGACCTGAAGAAGCTCCCGCAGGAGAAGCTGCCGCCGCTGGTGGACAGCCTGAAGGGGCAGCCCGGCGTCGCGGCCGTCAGCCCGCCGCTGGTCAACCGGGCCGGGGACGCCGCGATCGTGAGCGTCACCCCCGCCACCGGGCCGCAGGACGAGCGCACCGCCCGCCTGCTGAAGGACGTCCGCGAGGACGTCCTGCCGGCCGGCGCCGAGGTCACCGGCACCGTCGCCGCCTTCTCCGACATCTCCGACCGGCTGGCCTCCCGGCTGTGGGTCGTGGTGCCGGTGGTCGTCGCGATGTCGCTGATCCTGCTGACCGTGCTCTTCCGGGCGCCGGTGATCGCGGTCAAGGCCGCGGCGATGAACCTGCTCTCGGTGGCCGCCGCGTACGGCGTGATGACCGCGGTCTTCCAGTCGGACACCGGCGCCCGGGCGCTGGGGCTGCCGCACGAGGTTCCGGTCTCCAGCTGGGTGCCGATCCTGATGTTCACCGTGCTGTTCGGCCTGTCCATGGACTACGAGGTCTTCCTGCTGGACCGCGTCCGGGAGGACTGGCTGGCCACCGGCGACGCCAAGGGCTCCGTGGTGCGGGGCCTGTCCGCGACCGGGCGGGTGATCAGCAGCGCGGCCGCCATCATGGTCGCGGTGTTCACCGGCTTCGCGATCGACCCGGACATCACCGTGAAGATGATGGGCGTCGGCATGGCCGTCGCGGTGCTGATCGACGCGACGATCGTCCGGCTGGTGCTGGTGCCCGCCACGATGACCCTGCTCGGCCGCCTCAACTGGTGGCTGCCCGCCCCGCTCGCCCGCCGGATGCCGGTGCCGGGCGCCGCCCGCGACCCGCAGCCCGCCGCCGAGCCGGAGCGCGTCCCGGCCTGACCGGCCGTCGTCCCGTGCGATCCGTCGGGAGCCGTCCCCGCCCGGGGGCGGCTCCCGAGGCTTTTGCCGGATGGACGATTGTACCTACTGGTATGTACAGTCGGTGCATGAGCACCCAGGACCGCCTGATCGAGAGCACCCAGGAGCTCCTCTGGGAGCGCGGGTACGTCGGCACCAGCCCGCGCGCCATCCAGCAGCGCAGCGGCGCAGGCCAGGGCAGCATGTACCACCACTTCGCCGGCAAGCCCGGCCTCGCCGCCGCAGCCCTGCAGCGCAGCGCCGAGGAGCTGCGCGCCCTCGCCGAGGAGCGGCTCTCCGCCCCCGGCACCGCCTACGAGCGGATCGCCGGCTACCTCGAGCGCGAACGCGAGGTGCTGCGCGGCTGCCGGATCGGACGGATGGCCCAGGACCCGGAGGTCGTCGCCGATCCGCAGCTGCGGGCCCCCGTCGAGGAGACCTTCGCCTGGCTGCGCGGCCGGATCGCCGGGATCGTCGCCGAGGGGCAGGCCGCCGGCGAACTCGCCCCGGGCACCGACCCGGCCGACACCGCCGCTGCCGTCGTCGCCGTCGTCCAGGGCGGTTACGTCCTCGCCCGCGCCGCCGGCGATCCCGAACCCTTCCACCAGGCCGTCCGCGGAGCCCTCGCCCTCCTGCGGCCCGTCTAGGGCCTGGGCGCCCGCGGTGCGGTGCCCGACAGCGCGTGTTCGACCCCGACGTCCGGAGGAGTGAGCCGATGCAGGCCATGCAGTACGAGATAGTCCTGCCCGCCGACTACGACATGGGGATCGTCCACCGGCGGGTGGCGGCCAAGGGCCATCTGACGGACGACTTCCCGGGCTTGGGGTTCAAGGCCTTCCTCGTCCGTGAACGCGGCAGCCTCGGCTCCCCGGTCAACGCCTACGCCCCGTTCTACCTGTGGCGGACGGCCGCCGGTATGGCCGACTTCCTGACCGGCCCCGGCTTCCGCGGGCTGAGCGCCGACTTCGGCCGCCCGGAGGTACGGCACTGGATCGGTGCCGGCCTCCGCACCGGGCCCGCCGCGGACGCCGTGCCCCGGTTCGCCACCCGCACCGTCCGGACCGTCCCGCCCGGCACCGACCCCGGCGAGGAGACCGCCCGCGCCGTGGCCGCCCTCGGGGACGCCCCCGGGCTGCACAGCGCCGCCGTCGCCCTGGACCCGGCCCGCTGGGAGCTCGTCCACTTCGCCCTCTGGCAGGACACTCCGCCCGAGGAGCCCGCCGAGGGCCACCGGACGGCCTACCAAGTACTGCACCTCTCCCGTCCGGAGTTCGGCCTGCTCGCCGAGAAGCGCTGAGGCGACCGCCGGTGCCCCGCGGGGGCCGTGCCGCCCGGGCGGGGGAGGAGCATCCTGGTACGTGAGGCCCGTCCGTCCCCCGGCGCGTCGCACCGGTGCGGGCGGGTGCACCCCGGGAGCCGAAGATGAACAGCAGATCCCCCGCAGGTGTGGTCGTCGGCGTCGACGGTTCCGCACATGCCGCGGCCGCCGCCGAATGGGCCGCGCACGAGGCCGTCCGCCGCGGCTGTGCGCTGCACCTGGTGCACGCGGTCAACACGGGCACGGTGACGCTCTCCCCGCGCGCCAGCTCGGCCGTCACCGACCTCATCCTGCGCGACGCCGAGGGCACCCTGGACGAGGCGCTCGGCAAGGTCCGCGCCTCGTACCCCGCCCTGCGGCTGACCGGGGACGTCGTCCCCCGGGACGCGGCCGAGGCCGTGCTCACCGCGGCCGAGCACGCCGAGCTGGCCGTCGTCGGCACCCGCGGCCACGGCGGATTCGCCTCGCTGCTGCTGGGCTCGGTCAGCCTGCGGGTCGCCGCCCACTCGGTGTGCCCGGTGGTCGTCGTCCGCGGCACCGAGCACGTCGGCAGCCACGTGCTGGTCGCGATCCGCGACGAACGCGACACCGGGACGCTGCGGTTCGCGCTGCGCACCGGCGAGCTCACCGGGCTGCCGGTGCGCGCCCTGCACACCTGGTCGCCGGTGGTCGCCGACGTGGGCCACATGGCGCCGATGGTGGACGAGCTCGGCGAGGAGGCCCGGCTGCACGAGCAGTTGCTGCACCGCGTCTGCGACCCGGTCCGCGAGGAGTTCCCGGACGTCTCCTTCGAGGCCCGGCAGGTCGGCGGTGCCACCGCGGGCACCCTGGTCGAGGCCTCCCGGCAGGCCGCCATGCTGGTGGTCTCGCGCCGGCAGCCGGCCCCGCACTTCGGCCTGCGGCTCGGCACCGCGGTGCACGCCGTGCTGCACCACGCCTACTGCCCGGTCGCCGTGGTGCCGCTGCGCTGACGCCCCGCCAGTGCGAACCGGCCGTCCGTCAGCGCTCCGCGGCGGACGACACGGCAGGGTGAGCTGAGTCACCGCCACCCACCCGGCGGACGGGGAGGCCCGCCGGGACGTGCATACTTGTCGGTCGGCGGGAGCGGGCCACGGGACGGTCTGCGGGAACCGGCCGGTCCCCGGTGGAACCGGATGCCCCCCGTTCGGCGTGCGTTCAGCCGGGGGCCACACGGCGGTCGCGGGGCGGGCCCGTGCCGTGGCGCACGCAGGAACTCGGGGAGTGGCGGAAGCATGGGGCTGACCAGCACGACGGTCTTGGTGATCGCGATCTCCGTCGCGCTCCTGCTGCTGGCGGCGACGGTCGTCTGGTGGCCCCGGCTGGCCCGGCCGTCCTGGCAGGCGGTGCTCGGCCGGATCGGCGCACTGCTGACCACCCAGATCGCCGTGCTCTGCGCGATCGGCCTGGCGGCCAACAACTACTTCGCCTTCTACAGCAGCTGGGACGACCTGCTCGGCACCGGCGACCCCGGCCCGGTCAGCGTCCAGGCCGCGGTGGACGGCCTGCCGGCCGCCGCCCCGCCCGTGGTGAAGGCCCACCTGCTGGGCAAGGAGCCGGTACAGGGCGGCACCGGCGGCCCCGAGCAGACCGGGGAGATCCACGCGGTGCGGATCACCGGATCGCACTCCGGGCTGAGCACCGACGCGTACGTCTACCTGCCCCCGCAGTACTTCCAGCCGGCCCACGCCCAGAAGCACTTCCCGGCGGCGGTCGTGATGACCGGCTTCCCCGGCGACGCCAAGAACCTCATCACCCGGCTGAACTACCCCTCCGCCGCGCTCCAGTTGATGCAGGCGGGCAAGATGCAGCCGACCGTCCTGGTGCTGATGCGGCCCTCGCCCGCCATGCCGGCCGACACCGAGTGCGAGGACATCCCCGGCGGGGCGCAGTCCGAGACCTACTTCACCAAGGACGTGCCGAAGGTGATCTCGGCGAGCTACCGGGTGTCGGCGGCCGCCGCGGGCTGGGGCGTGGTGGGCAACTCCACCGGCGGGTACTGCGCGGTGAAGATGGCGATGCGGCACCCCGAGGTGTTCCCCACCGCCGTCGCACTGTCCGGTTACTACAAGGCGGCGGAGGACGCGACCACCGGCGACCTCTTCAAGGGCAGCCAGCAGCGCCGCAACGAGGCCGACCTGATGTGGCGGCTCAACAATCTGCCGCAGCCGAAGATCTCTGTGCTGCTGGCCGGCCCGCAGGCCGGCGACGGCGGTTACAAGCCGGGCACCGAGGCGTTCCAGAAGGCGGTGAAGGCGCCGATGACCGCCAACACCGCCTGGGTCCCGCAGGGCGGCCACAACTTCCGCACCTGGTCGCAGCTGCTGCCGCCCTCGCTCGAGTGGCTCTCGCAGCACCTGACCGCCGCGGCCTGACCCGGCGCGGCGGCCGGGGTCCGGCCCGGCGGGCGGCCCGCAGGCCCGTCGGTCAGCTGAGCTGCTCCAGGGTGCCGGTGTGCAGCTCGCCGACCCGGCCGCCCTCGCCCTCGTACGTCCAGAAGACCCGGACGGTCAGCGCGGCGAGGTCCATCACATGGCTGACGGTGATGCCGCTCTGCTCCGTCCAGCTCACGAACCAGAGCTGCTCGCCGACCTGCGCGACGTGCAGCGACACGTCCTCGAACTGGCCGGCGGACTCGCCGAGGCCCTCCCAGCGCAGCCGCTTGCCGTCGGCGGAGTACGAGTTGCGGAAGGCGGCGCCGTTGTCGACCTGGAAGAGGTAGGTGTGGCCGGCGAAACCCGGCAGAGGCGCGGTCATCTGGGCGGTTCCTCGGAATCTCGGCGGGTGGGTGCGGCCGGGGCGGCCGCACCCCTTCAACCTAGCGGACGCAGTGATCGTTCCCCACTGTGCACGGCCCACTGCGACCGAGGACACCCCGGTTCTGCGCCGGTCGCGCCGCCCGGTGAACGGCCCGGACTCCACCGATAGAGGACACTGCGGGAGGTTCACCCGCATCCCCCGGTGCCCCGCCGCAGCAGCGGCACGGGCCCGGCGATCGGCCGGCGCGCCCCCACCGCACGCGGCGCAGGCCCGGCGACACGCCAGAAGGGGCGAGCCCGCCCGCCCGCCGGCGGAGCACTCGGGCCTGATCGGTCCTGACCTGTGCATCTCTCCGTGCGGAAAGGGAGTTGGGCCTCCGTCGAATGCGCTCCGACCCGAATGTCCCTGCCGTGGTGCCGCCTTCGCCCGGGCCCCGCTCCGCAGGGAGTCGTCGCACCGGCATCAATGCTCCGGCAGATCGGGGAACTTGACGCCCAATCGGTCACCGACTCCGCATCTGTCGCCGGAGGCGGAATCCGTCGGCCGCCCGGAGGCCTGCGGGCCACGGCAAGTGGTCTGGACCTCATGGCTACTCAGTGTGGATCGGCATCGACAATCGCGGCGCGCCGGTAATTGCACTCGAATGGACCTCGGATTCGCGCAACTCCCATGGTCAGTAGCAAGGTTGGGCTTTGTGTTGATGTGTTCTTCAATCCTTCACACATCAACAGATGGTGATCAATCAGCGGTTGTCCGCTTTCGAACCGTGTGCTTATTCTCCAATCGATGTTCGCCCCCTGCGGACCTCGCGGCCGGCACGCCGAGTCCCGTCCAGTCGACCGCGAGCACTCGAGCACACGGATTCTGGACGGGTAACGGGGGAGCCGAGTCGGTCGCCGACGTGCCCTGCATCGTTTGTGCGTCGGCCGGGGCCGAGCCGCGGAATGCGGCTGCCCGGCCCTGCCCGAAATCCGAAGTCGGCCTCTTCGTAAGCGTCTTCAAGGACAACACCATGCGCTTTTCCATCAGACCGGCCCGCCTTGGAGCGGCGGCGGCCGCGGCGGTGCTGCTCGCGCTGCCGCTCGCCGGCCGCGCCGAGGCCGTCCGGCTCGTCACCCAGGACAGGCTCGCCCCCACCGAGATGACCGAGGGAACCGCTGCGAGTGCGCAGCTCACCGTGCACTCCATGGTCTGCATCACCGCACGGACCGTCGGTGTCGCCGTGCGCGACGAGGCCGGGCACAACCTGGATTTCCCCGGTGCGGCGACCAACGTCCGGATCTGCCCGGGCGGTGTCACGATCACCACCGCGGCGCGCACGCTGCCGGCCGGCTCCTACACCGCCTTCGGCTACTGGCAGGACTACGCCAACGTCTGGCACGACCTCGCCCAGCAGACGCTGACGGTCGCCGCGGCCCCGACCGGCCCCACGGTGCCGGGGCCGACGACCCCGACCGATCCCGACAACCCCGTCCCGCACGGCTCGTTGGCGTGGTCCGACGAGTTCGACGGCTCGATAGCCTGGGGCTCGAAGTGGGTCGGCGACCGGAGCAGCGCCTACCGCTACGGCGACCACAACCCGGACGACAACAAGCTCGACTGGCTCGACCCCGCCGCCGTCCAGGCCGCCGACGGCGCGGCGGTCTTCACCGCGAAGCCCTCCGGGCGGACGCTGGAGAGCGGCCGCCGGGCCTGGGAGACCGGCCTGCTCACCACCGAGGGCTCGGGCGAGGGATTCCGGGTGCACGCCGGCGACTACGTCGAGACCCGCGTCCAACTCCCGGAGGGCAGCGGCGCTTGGCCCGCCCTGTGGACCTGGCGCAACGGCGGCAGCGAGGTGGACAGCTTCGAGTACCACCCCGACAACCCGCACCTGCTGGAGCTCACCAACCACGTCCGCCGCGGCGGGAAGTACTACTCCGACCCGGAGGCCGTCGCCCCCGGGCAGTGGGTGACCATCGGTACCCGGTACGGCGTCAACTCCGTCGAGTGGTACGTCAACGGCGAGCGCGTCTGGTCGGACGGCCGTGGGGTCGGGCGGCGCTGGACGGCGTATCTGATCCTCAACCTCTCGGTGGGCGCCGGGAAGTACCACCCCGGACCGTCCGGCGACGAACCGCTCACCACGGCGGTGGATTACGTGCGGGTCTACCGCTGAGCACGGCGTGCCGCCGCACCATCGGCCCCGATATCACTCTATGCAGTTGAATGATCACGTCAAGTGGTCGGCCGGAAGCGCCCGTTCGGCGGCTGCGCGCGGCGACCGGACCCGGCGTACGTTGGAGGTCCGGAGGTGAGTGCCATGACCGAACAGGTTCTGAGTGAGGTCGGCGCGGTCGTCGCGCCGGAGCGGGAGGCCGAATTGGTGGCCCTGTATCGCGAACTGGTGTCCGGGCCGTTGCCCGAAGGCCTCGTCCGTACCGAGTTGCTCCGCGGCCCGGGCGGTCACTGGCGGGTGCAGAGCCTGTGGCGCGACATGGCCGCGCTGGAGGCGGTGCGCAACGCACCTCAGCGACCTGCCGCCCCGGCGCTCTTCCGCCGGGTGGGCACCGAGCCGGAGCTCACCGTGTTCTCGGTGGCCGCGGCGCAGACCGGGGAGCTCAGCCTGAGCTGAACCCCCCTGCCGGTCACGGGTGCTGGCGCCCCGTCAGGGCGCCAGCACCCGGCCGAGCCGGGCGGCGATCTGCCGCATCACCGGTACCAGCGCGGTGTCGCCGTCCTGTGCCTCCAGGGCCCTGATCCGGGCCTCGGGGCCGGACACCGACAGCGCGGTCGGTGTCGGGGCGCCCGGCACGGCGACCGCGATGCAGCGGACGCCGATCTCCTGCTCCTGGTCGTCGACCACGTAGCCGGAGTCCCGGGCCGCCGCCAGGTGCCGCAGCAGTTCCGCAGGGTCGGTGTGCGTGTACGGGGTGTGCGCCTGCAGCGGCCGGGTGCCCAGGACGGCGCGGGCCTCGTCCTCGGGCAGCTGGGCCAGCAGCGCCTTCCCGACGCCGGTGCAGTGCGGCTGCACCCGGCGGCCGACCTCGGTGAACATTCGCATCGAGCGCCGCGACTGCACCTGCCCGACGTACACCACCTCGCCGCCCTCCAGGACGGCGAGGTTCGCCGTCTCCCCGGTGGCCTCCATCAGTTCGGCGAGGTAGGGGCGGGCCCAACTCCCCAGCAGCCGGCCGGCGGTCTCCCCGAGCCGGATCAGCCGCGGGCCGAGCGTGTACCGACGGGCCGTGTCCTGTCGGACATATCCCTGCTGGACGAGGGTACGGATGAGACGGTGGATCGTCGGCATCGGCAGGCCGGAGCTGGCGGACAGCTCGCTGAGCGCGGCCGTGCCGCCGGCGTCGGCCAGGGCCTCCAGGAGGTGGAAGGCGCGTTCGACGGACTGCACGCCGCCGGAGCGGTCGGTGCCTGTCCGGTCTGCGGCGGGAGTGCTGGCCACCGGTGTTTCCTTCGCTGTCGGGGGAGGAGTAGAGTCCCGGCGATCGCATCAACAAACCGTTGAAATTCTGTATCGCGGAAACTAGGCTCCACTGTACAGAACGGAACCCGCCCGCAGGGGGGTCCGGATCTCGGGAGTTCCCGTCGGAGGAACCCCCAGTGCTGGCTCAACCGTCCAAGGAGTGTCCTGCCCATGGCTGCAGATCAGGGACCTGTCGGCGCATCGTCCGCCGCCCCGGTCGTCACGGTCGCCGGTCCGCGCGTCGCCCGCGCCGAGGAGGTGCTCACCCCGGAGGCCGTCGCCTTCGTGGTCGGGCTCCACCGCGCCTTCGAAGGCCGCCGCCAGGAGCTCCTCGCCCGACGGAAGACCCGCCGCGCCGAGATCGCCGCCGCCGGCACCCTCGACTTCCTGCCCGGGACGGCCGACGTCCGGGCGGGCGACTGGAAGGTCGCCGAGGCGCCCCGCGCGCTCCAGGACCGCCGGGTGGAGATCACCGGCCCCACCGACCGCAAGATGGTGATCAACGCGCTCAACTCCGGCGCGAAGGTCTGGCTCGCCGACTTCGAGGACGCCACCTCGCCCACCTGGGAGAACGTCGTCTCAGGCCAGCTCAACCTGATCGACGCCTTCGAGGGCCGGATCGACTTCACCTCGCCCGCGGGCAAGGCCTACACCCTGAAGCCCGCCGCCGAACTCGCCACCGTCGTCGTCCGCCCGCGCGGCTGGCACCTCGACGAGACCCACCTGCTGGTCGACGGCACCCCGGTCGCCGGCGGCCTGCTCGACTTCGGCCTCTACTTCTTCCACAACGCCGCCCGCCTGCTCGCCCGCGGCACCGGCGACCCGAACTCCGGCCCGTACTTCTACCTGCCGAAGACCGAGAGCCACCTCGAGGCGCGGCTGTGGAACGACGTCTTCACCCACGCGCAGGCCGAGCTCGGCATCCCGCACGGCACGATCCGCGCCACCGTGCTGATCGAGACCATCACCGCGGCCTTCGAGATGGACGAGATCCTCTACGAGCTGCGCGACCACGCGGCCGGCCTCAACGCGGGCCGCTGGGACTACCTCTTCTCCATCGTCAAGAACTTCCGCGACGCCGGCGAGCACTACATCCTGCCGGACCGCAACAGCGTCACCATGGCCTCGCCGTTCATGGCCGCCTACACCCGCCTGCTGGTGCAGACCTGCCACCGCCGCGGCGCCCACGCGATCGGCGGCATGGCCGCGTTCATCCCCTCCCGCAGGGACCCGGAGGTCAACGCGGCCGCCTTCGAGAAGGTCAAGGCCGACAAGGACCGCGAGGCGGCCGGCGGCTTCGACGGCTCCTGGGTCGCCCACCCGGACCTCGTCCCGGTGGCCCGCGCCAGCTTCGACGCCGTGCTCGGCGACCGCCCGCACCAGAAGGACGCGCCGCCGCCCGCCGAGCCCGTCACCCCCGACCAGCTGCTCGACATCGCCGGCGCCGGCGGCCACTGCACCCGTGCGGGCCTGCACAACGCCGTCCAGGTCGGCGTCCGCTACATCGAGGCCTGGCTGCGCGGCCTCGGCGCCGTCGCCATCTTCAACATGATGGAGGACGCCGCCACCGCCGAGATCTCCCGCTCGCAGATCTGGCAGTGGATCAACAACGGCGTCGTGCTCTCCGACACCGGTGAGAAGGCCACCGCGGAGCTCGTCCGCCGGCTCGTGGCCGAGGAGCTCGCCGAGCTCCGCACCGAACTCGGCGCGGACGCCTACGCCGCGGGCCGCTGGGCCGAGGCCGCCAGGCTCTTCGAACAGGTCGCCCTGGCCGAGGAGTTCGTCGACTTCCTCACCCTGCCCGCGCTGCCCCTGCTCGACTGACCCCAACCTATCCGCCCGCGGGTGTCCCGCCGCCCCTCCAGGTCGTCGAACTCGCCCGCCACATTTCACCGTTCCGTACGGCTCCCGCCGCCCCGGCACCGGGAGCCGTACGGAACGCCTGTTTTCGGAGGCACTTCCCCATGGCGCTCATCTTCTTCAACGGCCAGGCCATGACCGGCGGACCGTTCCACCCGCTGGTCGCCGAGTACCTGGTCGGCCCGGTGCGCACCGCGCCCGGCCACCGCTTCTTCTCCGTCCGGGACGTCTGCCCCGGGCTGCTGCCCGACCCCGGCAGCGGCTCGGCGATCGAGGGCGAGCTGTACGACGTCCCGCTGGAGCACCTGCGCGACACCGTCCTGCCCGGCGAGCCGCCGGAGTTGGAGCTCGGCGTGATCGCCCTGGAGGACGGCACCCCGTGCCTGTCCATGGTGCTGCGCCGAGGCGAACTCGAGCGCGGGGTGCACCGGGAGATCACCGGCCACGGCGGCTGGCGGGGCTACCTCGCCACGCTCGGCCGCACCGCCTGACCGGCGCCCCCGGGGGGAGGGCGCCGGTCAGGCGGACGAGGAAGGTCAGCCGGCCTTCCAGAACTTGACCGAGTCGATGGCGATGTCCGCCGAGGAGCCCACGGCGGGCACGGTGCCGCCGAGGGCCGTCTCGGACTGCAGCACCCAGTGCATCGCGTTGCCGGGGATGCGCGCGGTGGAGCGCCCGATCACCTTGCCGTCCAGGTAGAAGGTCACGCCGTCCTTCTGCCAGTCGACCGCCGAGGTGTGCCACGCGCCGGCCGTCGGGACGCCGGTGGAGAAGGCGTCCTGGTCGCTGCCCGAGGTGGCGTCGGCGCGGTGCATGAACGCACCGATCTTGCCGTTCAGGTCGCCCTCGGGGAAGTCGATCTCGCCGTGCTGCGGCCAGATGCCGTCGTCCGGCCAGAGCAGCCACGCCATCTTGTAGCCGGCGGCCGAGGTGGCCTTCCAGGTCACCTCGAAGCGCCCGTACTGGACGCCGTCACCGCCGGCGGACGGGAGCTTGGGCACCGGCGCGGAGACCCAGGTGCCGGAGGCGTCCCGGTTGAGGTGGAGGTTCATCTGGCCGTTGGCGATGGACATCGTCTTCGACGGGGCGTAGGTGCCGTTCTTGCTGGTGTCCTTCCAGCCGTCCGGGTAGGCCCACCACTTGCTGTCCACCGCGGCCGGCAGCCCGGTGCAGTGGCTGGCGGTGATGGACGAGCCGTTGGAGCAGCCCTTCCAGCTGCCGAGCGGCACGTTCACGCCGTCGAAGTCGTCCGACCAGGTCGGCGCGCCGGCCGTCGAGGTGGGGGAGGAGCTCGCCGACGGGGAGGCGGTGAAGCTGGGGGCCGACGTGGTCGGGGCCGCGGACGGCGTGGCGGGCGCCGAGGTGGCGCTCGCCGTGGGGGAGGTGCTCGGCGCGACCGGGGCCGTGGTCGGGCTCGGGGCCGGCGCCGGGGTGCCGGTGCTGCGGACGTCCAGCGTCTGCACCGGGAGGTTGTGCCAGCGCCGGTTGCCGTCCTGCCAGGTGCCGAAGGCGGTGTAGACGCCGGCCGGCAGGGTGCGGGCGGCGGTGGTGACGGTGACCCCGTCGGGGCAGATCTGCACGTTGCGGGCGGTACCGGGGAAGTCCAGCTTGTTGCCGGCGGCGTCGCGGACGGCGACGCCGATTCTCCGGGCGGTGAAGCAGGCGGAGGAGTGGACGGACAGGGAGGCGGCTGCCGCGGTGTCCGCGGCGATGGCGACCGGCGCGAGCCGGTCCTGGGTCACCTCGGGCACGTTGGCGGCCTCGGCGCTGCCCAGGAAGGGGACGGCCAGCAGGCCGAGCCCGGCGACCGCGCCCACCTTGAGGGCGATGGCGGAAACAGGCATGGAGTTGTTCCTCGACGACGCCTGCGAGGTGAGCTGTCGGATTCGGGCCGTCAGGTGGCCCGGCCGCCGGAGGGCGGCTTCACCCCGAGCCCTGGCCGTCCGCGAGCATGCAAGCGGGGCCAGGGCGACTTACCTGGTTCCCCCGCTCCCGTCCGTGTCGCATCTCGCATTGCCGTCACCGGGCGGACGGGACTCGGCGGTCCCGGGACGGGGCCCGCATGGCGCGGGCGTCCGAGCAGGTTAGCAGTGTCTTCCCGGAGGGCAAGGCGCCGGACAGCCAGTGTCAGGTCCATCACATCCGGGCACGCCGCAGCCCCCGGACCCTCGCCGTGGGTCCGGGGGCCGTGCTCCGGCCGGCCCCGGCCCGCTGCGGGCCGGCCGGGGCCGCGGAGTCCGGGTGGCGCACCGTCCCTGGCGCGGCCCGGAGTCCTGGGATCAGACGCGGGAGGCGAGCTCCTTCGCGGCGCGGGCGCAGGCCAGCGCGATCCGGTCCTCGTCGACGGTGGTCAGCACGCCCTTCTCGACGACCGCGTTGCCGTTGACGAAGAGCACGGCGAGCGGCGGCAGGGCGCCCAGGGTGAGCGCGGCCACCGGGTCGGCGATCGAGGAGTGCATGATGCCGTCGATCTTCCACAGGGCCAGGTCGGCGAGCTTGCCGGGCTCGATCGAGCCGATCTCGTTCTGCCGGCCGAGCACCCGGGCGCCGCCCATGGTGCCCAGGCGCAGCGACTGACGGGCGGTCAGGGCGTCCGGCCGGCCGTGCAGGCGGTTGATCAGCAGGGCGTTGCGCAGCTCGGTGCCGAGCTCGCCGGACTCGTTGGAGGCGGTGCCGTCCACGCCCAGGCCGACCGGCACGCCGGCCTTCAGCATGTCCGGGACGCGGGCGATGCCGGCCGCCAGGCGGGCGTTGGAGGACGGGCAGTGAGCGACACCGGTGCCGGTCTCGGCGAACTTGGCGATGTCGGAGTCGTTCATGTGGACGCAGTGCGCCATCCACACGTCCTCGCCGAGCCAGCCGGTGGACTCGAAGTAGTCGGTCGGGCCCATGCCGAACAGCTCCTTGCAGAACTGCTCCTCCTCGGCCGTCTCCGAGCCGTGGGTGTGCAGCCGGACGCCCTTGCGCCGCGCCAGCACGGCGGACTCCTTGAGGAGTTCGGTGGAGACCGAGAAGGGGGAGCAGGGCGCGAGTGCCACGTGCAGCATCGAGCCGAAGGAGGCGTCGTGCCAGGTGTCGACGGCGGCCTCGGAGGCGATCAGGATGTCCTCGGTCCTCTCCACCGCGTGGTCCGGCGGCAGGCCGCCGTCCTTCTTGCTGCGGTCCATGGAGCCGCGCAGCGCGGTGAAGCGCAGGCCGAGCTCCTGCACGCCCTCGATGGAGGCGCCGAGGATGTCGCCGCCGCCCTGCGGGAAGACGTAGTGGTGGTCGGAGGCGGTGGTGCAGCCGGACTTGAGCAGGGCGGCGGCCGATCCCTGGGTGGCCGCGTGCACCAGCTTGTCGTCGATCCGGGCCCAGGTCGGGTAGAGGGCGACCAGCCAGTCGAAGAGGATGTTGTCCTGGGCGAGGCCGCGGGTGATCCACTGGTAGAAGTGGTGGTGGGTGTTGACCAGGCCGGGGGTGACCAGGTGCCCCTCGCCGTTGATCCGGCGCACCACGTTGTCCAGCCACTGCGGGGCCGGGCCGTCGCCCACCGACTCGATCCGGTTGCCGAGGATCACCACGTGGCCGCGGGCGTACTCGGTGTCGTTCGCGTCCACCGTCGCGACGGCGACGTTCTCGATCACGATCCGCTGGTCGGCGGGTGGGGGCTGGACTGCCATGGTGTGAACTCCTATGGGGGCGAGGGCTGAGGGGGCGCCGCGGGCGGAGCGGCGGGTGGTGCGGCGGGTGGTGCGCCCGGGCCGCCGGACGGGGCGGGCCGGGCGGGCCGGGCCGGACGGGGTGCGGGCGCCGCGGGGAGGCACAGGTGCCCCGCGGCGGCCGTCCGGCCCGTGGGCGGGTGCGCCGGCCCGGCCGTCAGGCGACGGGGATGACCGGGACGACGCCCTCGCGGTGCACGGTGCCCTCGATCAGGCCGTACATCCGGTCGGCGGCGTAGTACACCTCGTTCTCGTTCTTGAGGCCGAAGGGCTCCAGGTCGACGAGGAAGTGGTGCTTGTTGGGGAGCTCCAGGCGGACCTCGTCCACCTCGGCGCGGTTGTTGAGCACCCGGGTGCCCATCGCGTGCAGGGTCTGCTGCAGCGAGTAGGAGTACGTCTCGGCGAAGGCCTCCAGCATGTGGCGCTTCACGTGGTTGTACGAGCGGTTCCAGTTCGGCTGGGGCTCGTTGTCGCGACCGGTGTAGCCGTACTTCCAACGGGCCGTCACCTGGGTGGCCAGGATCCGGTCGTAGGCCTCCTGGAGGGTGGTGTACTTGTCCTTGATGTAGCCCCAGAACTCCGAGTTGGTCGTGTTCATCACGACCAGGTCCTTGAGGCCGGAGATCACCTGGACGGACTCGCCGTCGTAGACGATCTCGGAGGTGCGTACCTCCTGGCCGTTGCGGACGAAGGAGTGGCCGACCTCCTCGGAGCCGATGAAGCGGGCGGAGCTGTCCGGGGTCCGGATGCGGTCCCAGGTGTACTCCTCGATCCGGATGCGGGCGCTGTGCACCACGCCGCGCTCGGTGTTGTCGACGAAGTGGCGGGCCAGCGTTATGCCGAAGGCCTCCGCCGACTCGATGCCGTACTCCTTGGCGAAGGCGTAGACGGTGTTCTTGGTGGTGTCGGTGGGGAGGCAGTTGGCGTTGGAGCCGGTGAGGTGGACGTCCTCGAACTCGCCCTGCAGGGAGACCGAGACGTTCAGGTCCTTGATCTCGTGCCGGGTGGAGTCGCGGTAGACCCGCACGATGCGGTTCTCCGCCTTGCCGTACTGGTTCTGACCGAGCACATGGGCCATGGCATGGCTCCTAAGCTTCCAGGTCGGTCCACTAGCTTCCGCGGTAGACCGAGTAGCCGAACGGGTTGAGCAGCAGGGGCACGTGGTAGTGGTGCTGCGCGGGCGCGACCGTGAAGACGATCGCTACCTCGGGGAAGAACGGCGCCTCCTCGGACCGCCCCGCGTAGTACGCGGCGGTGTCGAAGAGCAGCCGGACGACCGAGCCCGCCTCCACGGCCGGCAGGTCCTTGACCCGGCCGTCGGAGTCCGTGGCGGAGGTGCCGAGCACCTTCCAGCCACCCTCGGTGTTCAGCGCAAGCTCGACCGGGACGCCCTCGGCCGGCCGGCCGAGGCTGGTGTCGAGCACGTGCGTGGAGATGCCAGTCATGGGGTGGACGACCTTCACTGTGGCGGGGACGGGCTGCCCGTGGGTCCTCAGGCGGAGGCCTGCGGACCGTCGAGCAGCCGGTTGATGCGGATGTCGTTGATCTTTCGCAGCTCGCCGCGGACGATCTCGCTCTCGGTGGCGGCGTCGTTGGGGAAGCGCTCGCGCAGCGAGGCGAGCATGGTGCCGGCGGTGCGGCCGGTCGCGCAGATCAGGAACACGTGGCCGAACTTCGCCTCGTAGGCGGCGTTGGCCTCGTGCAGCTCGTCGAGGAGTGCGGTGTCGGCTCCCCGGATGCCGGCCTGCTCGCGCTCGGAGGTGGCGTCGCCGGCCTTCGGCGTGCCGATCCGGGCGTGGCCGGCCATCGCGTCGGCGAGGTCGTCGGCGGTGAGCACCGCCATGGCGGCGGCATTGGCGGCCAGCAGGGCCGGCCGGTCCCGCCAGGGCCTGGCGGCCTCGACCGCCTCGGCCCAGCGGGGGCTGGAGCAGACCTCCAGCAGCGTCTCCCGCAGTTCGGCGGCCGGGGCCGCCGCCAGGGCCTCAAGGGCCCCGGTGTCCGCGGTCGATGCGGTGGGTTGGTTGGTCACGGGTGGACCTCCTGAAGAGTGGTGCCACTCGCACAAGCTAGATCCACCACCCGAGGCCGTCAACACTTTGTTGAACGGTTGGTGGTTACGTGTCGCGGCGGGCCCGGTCGCCGGGGGATGTCGTGTGTGATCCGCCAATGGGCCCGGTCGCCGCCCGGGTGAAGACTCGGGGCGGGCGGTGTCAGCCCTTCCGGGCGCCTTCCTGCCGGTTCAGGTAGTTGTAGACCGTGAAGCGGCTGACGCCCAGGGCCGAGGCCACCGTCTCCACGCCGTGCCGGACGGTGAACGCGCCGCGTTCCTCCAGCAGGGCCACCACCCGCTGCTTCTCGGCCCGGTCGAGCTCGGTCAGCGGGCGCCCGTCGAACTGGCGGGTCATCTCGGCGAGCAGCCGGTCGAGCGCACTGCTGAGGTGCGGCAGGCGCACGGCCACCGCCACCTCGCCGTCCCACTCCAGGACGACGTCGTCCGGGCGGGCCTCGGCCGGTTCGACCGCGGTGGCGCCCACCGCGTCCAGCAGTGGCTTTATCGCCGCGGTGAGCGGGTGTTCCGGGGCGTTGCTCACGGCGTACCCACTCCTTCCGGGGACTGCTCGTCGCCGAGCACGCTGATCTGGACGGAGATCCGGGTGGCACCGGCCTCCAGGGTCTCGCGCAGCAGGCGCGTGACGGCGGCCAGGGTCTGCTCGGCATCGCCCTCGGCGCTGGTGCCGAACGGGCCGACCGAGACGTCGAGGCCGGCCTCGTCCACGACCCGGCGGGCTGCCTTGGCGTGGTCCGGGAAGCTGTCCAGCTCGAACGGTTCTGTCGTGAACTCCACCATCAATCGCACGCGCTCACTCTAGACGCCGCGCGCAAGGGCCGGACCGGGCGCACGGGCGCACGGGGCGGCTGGGTGATCGGACAGCCCGGAGGCGGTGCGACCGGCCGTGTTCAGCCACTTCAACAAATTGTTGTGGCGGCCTTGACGGCCCGGAAGCTCCTCGGCGAAGCTTCCACCAGACAGAATCCCCCTTCCGGATCGTGGAAGTCGGGAACGGAAGAGAGGGAAGGTGAGCACGTGACTGCCGCCGCCGCGCACAGCTACACGGTCAACCTGTCGATCCTGTTCAACGAGCTCCCGCTGCTGGAGCGCCCCGCCGCCGCCGCGGCCGCCGGCTTCACCGCCGCCGAGCTCTGGTGGCCCTTCGGCGAGGAGCACGACCCGTCGCCGGCCGAGCTGGACGCGCTCCGCAAGGCCTTCACCGACGCGGGCGTGCAGCTCACCGGCCTCAACTTCCTCGACGACCTCGTCAAGGGCGCCCGCGGCACCGCCTCGGTGCCCGCCGAGAGCGAGCGCTTCCGGGCCAACGTCCCGGTCGCCGCCGCCCTCGCCGGGTCGCTCGGCACCAAGGCGCTCAACGCCCTGTACGGCAACCGCATCGCGGGCACCGACCCGGCCGAGCAGGACGCCCTGGCGCTGGAGAACCTCGTCCTCGCCGCCCGGGCCGCGCACTCCGTGGGCGCGATCCTGCTGATCGAGACCCTCAACGAGGTCGAGTCCCCGGACTACGCCCTGCTCAGTGCCGAGGCGGCGATCGAGGTCGTGGACAGGGTCAACGCGGCCACCGGCCTCGGCAACGCCAAGTTCCTCTGCGACCTCTACCACCTGGCCAGGAACGGCGAGGACCTGGCCGCGGTGATCGAGAAGTACGCCGACCGGATCGGCCACGTGCAGATCGCCGACGTCCCGGCCCGCAACGAGCCCGGCACCGGCGGACTGGACTTCGAGGACCTCTTCGCCCGCCTCACCGCCGCCGGCTACCAGGGCCGGATCGGCCTGGAGTACAAGCCCTCCACCGGCGTCAGCGCCGACAGCTTCGAGTGGCTTCCGCGCGAGCTCCGCGCCGCGAAGTGAGCCACCCCCACACCACCCTCCCCAACGCAAGGAGCACGACGCGATGAGCCGCAAGATCGCCTTCATCGGCCTCGGCATCATGGGCAGCCCGATGGCCGCCAACCTGGTCAAGGCCGGCCACCACGTCACCGGCTACAACCTGACCCAGCCCCAGATCGACGCCCTGGTCGCCGCCGGCGGCCACGGTGCCACCGGCATCGCGGACGCGGTGAAGGACGCCGAGGTCGTCATCACCATGGTCCCCGCGGACCCGCAGGTCGAGGAGGTCATCCTCGGCGAGGGCGGCGTGCTGGAGAACGTGCAGCCCGGCACCCTCGTGATCGACATGTCCTCGATCACCCCGCAGACCTCGATCAAGGTCGACGCCGCGGCCAGGGCCAAGGGCGTGCGCACCCTGGACGCCCCGGTCTCCGGCGGCGAGGCCGGCGCGATCGAGGCCGTCCTGTCGATCATGGTCGGCGGCGCGGCGGAGGACTTCGCCGAGGCGAAGCCGCTGTTCGACGCCCTCGGCACCACGGTGATCCACGTCGGCCCGGCCGGCGCCGGCCAGACCGTGAAGGCCGCCAACCAGCTGATCGTGGCAGTCAACATCCAGGTCCTCGCCGAGGCCGTGGTCTTCCTGGAGAACGCCGGCGTCGACCTGCAGGCCGCGCTGGAGGTGCTCGGCGGCGGTCTGGCCGGCTCCACCGTGCTCAACCGCAAGCGGGCGAACATGCTGAACCGCGAGTTCGCCCCCGGCTTCCGGATCGACCTGCACCACAAGGACATGGGCATCGTCACCGACGCCGCCCGCGCCGTCGGCGCCGCCCTGCCGGTGGGGGCCGTGGTGGCCCAGCTGGTCGCCTCCGCCCGTGCCAACGGCGACGGCTCGCTCGACCACTCCGCGCTGCTGCGCGGCGTCGAGCGGCTCTCCGGCCGGACGGTCTGACCCGTCCCCCGACTCCTCCTGGCGGCGTGTACCTGTCCGGTCGTGCCCGCGCCGCCAGGAGGCCGTAACCCGACCGGCAGCGGGCCGAGGCCCTGCCCGCCCCTGCCGGTCGACCCAGACCGGCGGCGCGCCACCCTCCCGGAGGCACTTCGGTCGTGCCCGTGCGCGCCGCCCGGCCCCCTCTCGGCCGAGGGGAGCCTCTCGAACGTCGGAAGCGGAACGAGAGGAACGGCCGAGAGGGGGCCCACCACGCGAGGGGACTGTCGGGTGACGGCCGGTCGCGCTGATCCCCTCACCCCCTGGGTAGTGCCAGTACAGAGACGTTCCCGAAGAAAGGCCACCACCATGCCCGCCACCCCCGCCCGGGGCCATGTGGTCGTCGCCCCCGACAAGTTCAAGGGTTCCCTGGAGGGCGCCGAGGTCGCCGCCCGGATCGCGGCCGGCGTCCGCCGCGCCGCCCCCGGCACCGAAGTGCGCGAACTCCCGGTCGCCGACGGCGGCGAGGGCACCCTGGCGGCCGCCCTGGCGGCCGGCTTCGAGCGGGTCGCGGTCAAGGTGGCCGGCCCGACCGGCCTGCCGGTGGACGCGGCGATCGCCGTCCGCGGCGACACCGCCGTGGTCGAGCTGGCGCAGGCCTCCGGCCTGGCCCGGCTCCCCGGCGGGCGCACCGCCCCGCTGGCGGCCGGCTCCTACGGGGTGGGCCAGCTGATCGCCCGGGCGGTCGCGCTCGGCAGCAGGCGGATCGTGCTCGGCCTGGGCGGCAGCGCCTGCACCGACGGCGGGGCCGGCATGGTCCAGGCGCTCGGGGTGAGCCTGACCGACGCGGACGGTGCCGAGCTGGCGCCCGGCGGAGCGGCCCTGCGCCGGCTCGCCCGGATCGACCTCGGCCCGCTGGCCGACCTGCTGGCCGGGGTGGAGGTCGTGGTCGCCTGCGACGTCGACAACCCGCTGCTCGGGCCGCGCGGCGCCACCGCCGTGTACGGCCCGCAGAAGGGCGCGTCCGGCGAGGACCTGGTGGTCCTGGAGGAAGGCCTGACCCGGTGGGCGGACGCCGTCCGCACCGTGGCCGGGCGGGACGTCCGGGACGCCCCCGGCGCCGGGGCGGCGGGCGGGGTCGGCTTTGCCGCCCTGGCCCTGCTGGGCGCCACCATGCGGCCCGGGATCGAGCTCCTCCTCGATCTCCTGGGCTTCGACGAGGCTGTGCGTGGGGCGCGCCTCGTCGTCACCGGTGAGGGATGCCTGGACGCGCAGACGCTCCACGGCAAGGCCCCTGCCGGCGTCGCCGCGGCGGCCACCCGGGCGGGGGTTCGGGTGGCCGCCGTGGCCGGACGGCTCGAACTCTCCGAGCCCGAGTGGCGGGCGGCCGGCTTCGCCGCGGCCGTCGCGCTGACCGACCTGGCCGAGCGGCCGGGCGACAGCATGGCCAGGGCGGGCGAGCTCGCGGAGACCGCGGGCGAGCAGTTGGCCGCCCAACTGCTGGCCGGCTGACGGCCGGTGCCCTCGTAGCTTCCTACATAGACGTTTTGTTGAAGGCGGGCCTAGGCTCCGAGAACTCGCAGCCGACCGGTCCCTGTCGCCCCCCGACCGCCGCGCGCGCCTTCGGCACACCCCACTCGTACGCTCGTTTCGGAGGTCCCGATGCCCCTCAGCGACACCCCGTCGAACGCGGCGGTGATCCGCTCCCGCCGGGTCGTCCTGCCGGACGGGGAGCGCCCCGCCGACGTGCTCGTCCAAGGCGGGCGGATCGCCGAGGTCGCCGCCCACGGCTCGCTGCTCGCCGGGGACCGCCACCTGACCGACCTCGGCGACACCGCCCTGCTGCCCGGCCTGGTCGACACCCACGTGCACGTCAACGAGCCCGGCCGCACCGAGTGGGAGGGCTTCGCCACGGCGACCCGCGCGGCCGCGGCAGGCGGGGTCACCACGATCGTCGACATGCCGCTCAACTCCGTCCCGCCGACCACCACGCCCGCCGGGCTGGAGGCCAAGCGGAAGACCGCGGAGGGCCAGGCCTGGGTCGACCTGGGCTTCTGGGGCGGCGCCGTCCCCGGCAACACCGGCGACCTGGCCGCCCTGCACGAGGCCGGCGTCTTCGGTTTCAAGAGCTTCCTCGCCCCGTCCGGGGTGGACGAGTTCCCGCACCTGGCCACCCGGGAGGACCTGGAGTCGGCGCTCGCCGAACAGGCCAGGCTGGGCGCGCTCGCCATCATCCACGCCGAGGACCCGGCGGTGCTGGACGCGGCCCCGCAGCAGCCCGGCGTGCACTACCGCGACTTCCTGGCCTCCCGGCCGGACGACGCCGAGGCCGCCGCGGTGGCCCGGCTGCTGGACACCGCCCGCCGCACCGGTGCCCGGGTGCACATCCTGCACGTCTCCTCGGCCGCCGTGCTGCCGCTGCTGCGGCAGGCCCGCGAGGACGGCGTACAGGTGACCGCCGAGACCTGCCCGCACTACCTCACCCTCACCGCGGAGGAGGTGCCGGACGGCGACACCGCCTTCAAGTGCTGCCCGCCGATCCGCTCCGAGTCCAACCGGGACGCCCTGTGGGCGGCGCTGGCGGCCGGCGAGTTCGCCGCCGTGGTGTCCGACCACTCGCCGTCCACGCCCGACCTGAAGCTCCTCCAGCGGTACGGCGGCAGCGGCGACTTCGCCGCGGCCTGGGGCGGCATCGCCTCCCTCCAGCTCGGCCTGCCGGCCGTCTGGACGGAGGCCCGCCGCCGCGGCCACACCCTCGCCGACGTCGTCCGCTGGATGTCGTCCGGCCCGGCCGCCCTGGTCGGCCTGACCGGCACCAAGGGCGCCATCGCCGCCGGGTACGACGCCGACCTGGTCGCCTTCGACCCGGACGCCGACTTCGCCGTGCGCGCCGAGCAGTTGCACCACCGCAACCCCGTCACCCCGTACGCCGGACGCACCCTCAGCGGCGCCGTGCGCACCACCTGGCTCCGCGGCCGGGTGGTCGACACCGCCGGAGAGCCGTTCGGACGGCAGATCACCCGCCCTCGAGGAGAGTCGAGTTGAGCACCGAGAAGACCGCGGCCGCGCCCTTCACCGAGCTGGTCGACCTGGCCTCCCGCCGGCTGGGCGCCGGTGTCGTCGCCACCAACGAGGACACCTTCGCCGACGCGGAGAACCTGCTGGTCGCCGAGCCCGCCGAGTTCCGTCCGCACACCTTCGGCCACAAGGGCCAGATCATGGACGGCTGGGAGTCCCGCCGCCGCCGCGGCGCCTCCGGCGACCAGCCGCACCCCACCGACGAGGACCACGACTGGGCGGTCGTCCGGCTCGGCGCGGCCGGCGTGGTCCGCGGCGTCGTCGTGGACACCGCGCACTTCACCGGCAACTACCCGGAGAGCGCCTCCGTGCAGGGCGCCTCCGTACCCGGCCACCCCTCGCCCGCCGAGGTCGAGGCCGCCGAATGGGTCGACCTGGTGCCCCGCACGCCCCTGCAGGGCAACACCGTGCACGAGTTCGCGGTCGAGGACGCCACCCGGTACACCCATGTGCGGCTCAACATCTGGCCGGACGGCGGCGTCGCCCGGCTGCGGGTGTACGGCGAGGTGCTGCCCGACCCGCGCGAGCTCGACGGCCTCACCTTCGACCTCGCCGCCCAGGAGTACGGCGGCGTCGCCGAGGCCGCCTCGGACCGCTACTTCTCCTCCCCGCACAACCTGAACGCTCCCGGCCGCGCCACCGTCATGGGCGAGGGCTGGGAGACCCGGCGTCGGCGCGACAAGGCCAACGACTGGGTCCGGATCGCCCTGGCCGGGGGCGGCGAGGTCCTGGCCGCCGAGGTGGACACCACCCACTTCGTGGCCAACGCCCCCGGCTGGGCCGACCTGGTCGGCTACGACGCCTCCGCCGGCGGCGACCCCGCCGACGACCCGGCCGGCTGGTTCCCGCTGCTGCCCCGCACCCGGCTGCAGCCCGACACCCGGCACCGCTTCCGGCTCGACACCGGACGCCCCGTCACCCACGTGACGATCAACGTCTACCCCGACGGCGGCCTCGCCCGGCTCCGGCTCACCGGCCGCCTCACCGAGGAGGGCCGCGCCGCCCTCGCGCTGCGCTGGTTCGACGCGCTGCCCGCCGCCGAGGCCGAGGCCGCGCTGACCGCGGCCGGCCTGACCGCCGACGAGGCCGCCGGCCTGACCGCCGCCCGGCCGCTGGGCGACGCCGCCGCGGCCGGTGCCGCCGTGGCCGCCCTCCGGCCCGCCGACGGCCCCGACGGCGAGCACACCGTGCGCCGCGCCGCCGCCGTCTGGCGCCTTCTCGGCGTCTGATCACCGACCTCCCCGCACTGCACCGCTGCTACTGAAGGACCCTCATGCCGAAGACCCTGACCACCGAGTCCGGCGCGCCCGTCGCCGACAACCAGAACTCCGCCTCGGCCGGCGAGTACGGCCCGCTGCTGATCCAGGACCAGCAGCTGCTGGAGAAGCTCGCCCGGTTCAACCGCGAGCGCATCCCGGAGCGCGTGGTGCACGCCCGTGGTTCCGGTGCGTACGGCTACTTCGAGGTCACCGACGAGGTCTCGCAGTACACCAGGGCGGACTTCCTCTCGGCCGTCAACAAGCGCACCGAGGTCTTCCTGCGCTTCTCCACGGTGGCCGGCAACCTGGGCGCCTCCGACGCGGTGCGTGACCCGCGCGGCTTCGCGCTGAAGTTCTACACCGCCGAGGGCAACTACGACCTGGTCGGCAACAACACCCCGGTGTTCTTCATCAAGGACCCGATCAAGTTCCCCGACTTCATCCACTCGCAGAAGCGCGACCCGTACACCGGCATCACCGAGGCCGACAACGTCTGGGACTTCTGGGCGCACGCCCCCGAGGCCACCCACCAGATCACCTGGCTGTTCGGCGACCGCGGCATCCCGGCCTCCTACCGGCACATGAACGGCTACGGCTCGCACACCTACCAGTGGGTCAACGAGCAGGGCGACGCCTACTGGGTGAAGTACCACTTCAAGACCAACCAGGGCATCCGCTCGCTGGACGGCTCGCAGGCCGCCGAGGTGGTCGGCGGCGACGCCGACAGCCACCAGCGCGACCTCCACCAGGCCATCGAGCGCGGGGTGTTCCCGTCCTGGACGCTGTACGTCCAGCTGATGCCGGTGGCCGAGGCGGCGACCTACCGCTTCAACCCCTTCGACCTCACCAAGGTGTGGCCGCACGCCGACTACCCGCTGGTCAAGGTCGGCCGGCTGGTGCTCAACAAGAACCCGGAGAACGTCTTCGCCGAGGTCGAGCAGGCCGCCTTCTCGCCGAACAACTTCGTGCCCGGCATCGGCCCCTCCCCGGACAAGATGCTCCAGGGCCGGCTGTTCGCCTACGCCGACGCCCAGCGCTACCGCCTCGGCGTCAACCACACCCAGCTGCCGGTGAACGCCCCGCGCGCCACCGAGGCCGACAACTACGGCCGCGACGGCCTGGGCGCCCTCAACAAGGCCGGCCGCGCCAAGAACTACGAGCCCAACTCTTTCGACGGCCCGGTGCAGACCGACGCCGCCCTCGCCGCCCCCGTCCGGGTGGAGGGCCACACCGGCACCTACACCACCCCCGCCCACACCAAGGACGACGACTTCTTCCAGGCCGGCGAGCTCTACCGGCTGATGTCCGACGGCGAGAAGGACCGCCTGATCGCCAACCTGGCCGGCTTCCTCGCCCAGGTCGGCCGCGAGGACATCGTGGAGAAGAACCTCGCCCACTTCCACGCCGCCGACGAGGAGTACGGCAGCCGCCTGGAGGCCGCCGTCAAGAAGCTCCGCGCCCGCGACGACGCCTGACCGGCCCCTCAAGGCCGGCCGCGCCAAGAACTACGAGCCCAACTCTTTCGACGGCCCGGTGCAGACCGACGCCGCCCTCGCCGCCCCCGTCCGGGTGGAGGGCCACACCGGCACCTACACCACCCCCGCCCACACCAAGGACGACGACTTCTTCCAGGCCGGCGAGCTCTACCGGCTGATGTCCGACGGCGAGAAGGACCGCCCCAGGTCGGCCGCGAGGACATCGTGGAGAAGAACCTCGCCCACTTCCACGCCGCCGACGAGGAGTACGGCAGCCGCCTGGAGGCCGCCGTCAAGAAGCTCCGCGCCCGCGACGACGCCTGACCGGCCCCGTGAGACCGGGCCCCTCCCCCCAGGGCAGTGGGGGAGGGGCCCATCGGCATCAGCAGAACCTGACGAATGCTCACGATCCTTTCACCGCATCCGGCGGAGAGCCCTCACACGGGCCGTCGGCGCAGCTACGCTTGAGGTGCGCGGCCGTGCGCCGCGCGCACGTGCGAGCGGAAGGGGACGCCCATGTCGGCACCGAGTCGGGGCCGCCGGAGCGGGCCCGCCCACGGCCACCCGAACCCTTACGGGCCGCTGCACCGCGCGCTGCGGCTGCTCGAGGCCGTCGACCGGCACCCGCACGGCATCGACACCGCCCGGCTCGCCCGCGAACTCGGCCTCCAGACGGCCGCCGTCCGGGAACTCGCCGAGACCCTCGAATGGGAGGGCTACCTGCTCTTCGAGGACGGCGTCTGGGTGCTCGGCGGAGCCCTCACCCTGCTCGGCCAGCACAACCGCGAACAGCTCGTCCGCGCCCGGCTGCACCGCAAACTCGCCGACCTGCGCGACGAACTCGGCGCCGCCGTCTACTTCAGCCGCTACCACGACGGCGAACTCTCCGTGGAGGCCGTCTCCGCCACCGACCAGGCACCCGCCGTCCAGGAATGGGTGGACTTCCGGGCCACCGCCCACGCCAGCGCCATCGGCAAGTGCCTGCTCAGCCAGCTGGACCACGACGGCCGCCGCGACCACCTCGCCCGCCACCCGGTGGCCCGGCTCACCTCCCGCACCATCACCGACCCCGAGCAGCTGATGCACCGGCTGGAGCAGCAGCCGGCCACCGTTCCGGTGCTCGACATCCAGGAGTACGCACTGGGCACCGTCTGCGCCGCAGTCCCGGTGACCGCAGGCTCCACCGTCGGCTGCCTGGCCACCTCCCTCCCCGCCGCCGAGACCCACCGCCTCCGCGCCGCCGCCGAACTCCTCGCCCGCCGCGCGGCCCCGCTGATGCTGGCTATGGCGGTGTAGGGCGGGTCCACAGGAGCAGTCGGGCAGCCCATCGGGGGGCGGGGAACCGCGCGAATCGGAAGGTACGGCGCCGCACCTTCCGCCTCGCGCAGTTCCCCGCGCCCCTCATGGGCTGGCCCAACTGCGTCAGGCGGGCCTCCGCCTCCGGTCGGGCCGGGTCGGTGTCGAGTTCGGCGAGGGCGTCCGTCGGGTCGTCCGGGTGGCGGCGGACGGTGGCGCGCTGCCCGCGCCGCGGGAGGTCGCAGACCGGGAACATCCGGACGAAGCGGAGCGTGTGGTCCGAGCCGTCGGCGGCGGTGTACCGGACGGTGACGCCGAGTTCGGGGTGGGAGAGGTCGGAGACGGTGTCCACGCCGCCGACCACCCCCGCTGCGGCCCACCACCAACCGTCGTCGGGGCTGCGGGCACCGGCTGGCCCTTCGGCTCAGGCCCCAACAGGTCCAGGCCAGTGTGGGGGTATCGGGCGAAAACTTATTAGACTCAATGTCGATAAGGCCCTTGCCGGGCCTGCTACCCCCGAGTACGTTGCCAGGGTCGAAGCCGCCACTGCAGGCCAGGAGGCTCCCCCCATGCCCCGTCCCACCCCGCCCCCGCGCGTCCACGACAGCCTCGTCCTGGAACCGCGCGACGTGCAGTTCGACTGGTCCAGCCTGCCGCTGCACTGGATTCCCGACGAGCCGTTCGCCACCCACACCGTCAATGTGCTCCACCTGCTGCTCCCCGAGGGCGAGCGCTGGTTCGTCCGGGTCTTCTCCGACGCCCTGCCGATGATCACCGACGAGCAGCTCCGCGAGGAGGTGCTCGGCTTCATCGGCCAGGAGGCCATCCACGCCGAGGCCCACCAGGAAGTCCTCGACCACCTCCTCGGCCAGGGCCTCGACCCGCGCCCGTACGTCCGCCAGGTCGACTGGCTCTTCCGCCGCGTCCTCGGCGACAAGCCCGGCCTGACGGGCCGCCGGCGCCGCGAGAACGTCATCGAACGGGTCGCCTTCGTCGCCGCCATCGAGCACTTCACCGCCTTCCTCGGCAACTGGGCGCTCAACTCCCCGGGCCTGGACCGCGCCCAGGCCGACCCCACCATGCTCGACCTGCTGCGCTGGCACGGCGCCGAAGAGGTCGAGCACCGCAGCGTCGCCTACGACCTGCTCGTCCACCTCGACCCCGGCTACCTGCGGCGGGTCCGCGGCATGCTGGTCTCCGGGCCGCTGCTGGTGCACCTGTGGGTCCGCGGCGTCCGGTTCCTGCTCGCCGCAGACCCCGAACTGCAGGGCCGCATCCGGCCCACCTGGCGCGACGCACAGATCCAGGCCCGCCGCGGACTGCTGCCCGACCCGCGGGCGATGGCCCGCTCCGCCGTCCGCTACTTCAAGCCCGGCTACCACCCCACCCACGAGGGCTCCTCCAGCCAGGCCCTGAGCTACCTGGCAACCTCCCCGGCCGCCCGCGCCGCCGCCACCCGCTGAAGCGCTGCTCACCCAGGGCACGGGGTCACCCATAGGGGCGCGTGGGGGCACCTCCCGGCCGAAGGCTGGGGGAGAACTGCGCAACCAGGGAGTGGGCATCCGTACAAAACACGGCCACCCCCAGATCTGTGCAGCGACCCGCATCCGAATTGCGCAGTTCTCCGCCCCCCTACGGGTGACCCCCGCGCCCTGTTGACACCCCCCCACCGTCCGACCCGTCCCGGAGCCGCTCTCGATGGATCTCGCCACTCCGCCTCCCGACCTCTACGGCCGTCCCCGGGACGACCGGTTCATGCGGTGGCTCACCGCCTTCGGCGACCGCTACAGCCCCGCTCTGGGCAGCCCCGGGCTGCGCCGCAGCCCCCGCAGACCGGCCCCGGCCCCGATCCCGCCGCTGCGGCTGGCGGTCACCGGCCACCGCACCGTCGCCGACGGCGTCGCCGCCCTCCACCTGGCCGAGCCCTCGGGCGGCCCGCTGCCCGCCTGGCAGCCCGGTGCCCGGCTCCAGCTGACGCTGCCGTCCGGCCGTCGCCGGCACTACTCGCTCTGCGGGGACCCGGCGGACCGCCACCGCTACCTGATCGCGGTGCGCCGGATCGCCGACGGCGGCGGCGGGTCCGTCGAACTCCACGACGAGGTGCGGGTCGGCGACGTCCTCACCGCCCGCCGCCCCCGCAACGGCTTCGCCTTCTGCGCCGAACCCGCCGTGCTCCTCCTGGCGGGCGGCATCGGCATCACCCCGCTGCTGCCGATGGCCCGTCAGGCGCGCGCCCTGGGTCTGGACTGGCGTCTGGTGCACGCCGGCCGCACGGCGGACGCGCTGCCGTTCACCGAGGAGCTGCGCGCCCTCGACCCGGCCCGGGTGGAGATCCGCACCGACGACCGCGACGGCCCGCCGGACGCCGCCGACCTGCTCGCCCGCGCCCCGCGCGGCGCCGCCGTCTACTGCTGCGGCCCCGCCCCGATGCTCGCCGCCGTGCAGCAGGCCCTGGACGTTTCGCCCGCCGCGGCCCTGCACTTCGAGCGCTTCGGTGCCGCGCCGGTCACCGGCGGGCACCCGTTCACCGTGCGGCTCGGCGCAGACGGCCCCGAACTGGCCGTCCCCGCCGACCGGTCCGCGCTGGACGTCGCCCGCGAGCTGCGCCCCGACCTCCCGTACTCCTGCAAGCAGGGCTTCTGCGGCACCTGCCGGGTGCGGGTGCTCGACGGCACGCCCGAACACCGCGACCGCCGGCTCACCCCCGCGGAGCGGGCCGACGGCGCCCTGCTGCCCTGCGTCTCCCGCGCCGCCGGGGGCGAGACCCTCGTCCTGGACCTCTGAACCGCCGAGGAGAGCCGTGACCTTCCCGTACGACGAGCACGACCTGGCCCGCTTCCGCGAGACCCAGCAGCTCGCCTACCACTGCGCCGAACAGGTCGCAGCCTGGATCGAACCCGGCGTCACCGAGCGCCAGGCCACCGCGAAGCTGCGCCGCTGCCTGGAGCAGGCCGGGGTGCAGGACTACTTCCACGTGCCGTTCGCCTGGTTCGGCGACCGCACCGCCTTCCGGCACTTCCACACCCCGCTGCAGTTCTTCGCCGGCGGCCGGCGCCTCGAGGAGGGCATGCCGTACGTGCTGGACTGCGCGCCCGTGGTGGACGGCTACACCGCCGACATCGGCTACGGCGGCAAGGTCGGCGAGAACCCGGTCTGGGACCGCCTCGCCGCCGACCTGAAGGTCTACCGGGAGCTGATCCTCGCCGAGGTGAAGGCCCGCAAGCCGCTGAACGAGGTGTACGCGGCCGTCGACGCCCAGCTCGCCGTGCACGGCTACGACAACCGGCACCGCGTCTACCCGGGCCGGGTGATCGGCCACCGGGTGACCAGGACCACCGCCCGCGGCCCGGCCGGTGTCACCCTCTTCGGCTTCGGCGTGCGTACACTCCAGACGCTCGGCCGGGAGCTGATCGGCGAGCGGCTGCACGGCCGCTCCCCGCTCTGGGCGGACGGCCGGTCCTCCCGGCACGCCCCCACCCCGGGTCTGTGGGCGGTCGAGCCGCACATCGGCTTCCGGGACGTGGGCATCAAGTTCGAGGAACTGCTCGTCGTCACGGAGGACGACGCGTACTGGCTCGACGACGACCTGCCGCACGTGCGGCGCTGGACGCTCCAGGAGGAGGCCGCATGACCATCCGCCGCCGCACCGTCCACTCCGGCGGGCTGCCGCTGGCCGTGTACGAGCAGGGCGACCCGGCCCGCCCCACCGTCCTGCTGGTGCACGGCTACCCGGACACCCATGCGGTCTGGGACGACGTCGCCGCCGAGCTGGCCGCCGACCACCACGTGGTCCGCTACGACGTGCGCGGCGCCGGCGGTTCGGGCGTGCCCGCGGCACGCGACGGCTACCGGCTGGCGCACCTCGGCGCCGACCTGTTCGCGGTCGCCGACGCGGTCAGCCCGGACGAGCCGGTGCACGTGGTCGCGCACGACTGGGGCTCCATCCAGTCCTGGGAGGCCGTCACCGAGCCCGGCGCGCACCGGCGGATCGCCTCCTACACCACCGTCTCCGGGCCCTCGCTGGACCACATCGGCCACTGGATCAGGCACCGGATGCGCCGTCCCACCCCGCGGCACCTGCGTCAACTCCTCGTCCAGGGCGTGCACTCCTGGTACATCACCGCCTTCCAGCTGCCGTACCTGGCGCCGGCCGTCTGGCGGCTGTTCCTGGCCCGCGCGTGGCCGACGGTGCTGCACCGGATGGAGGCCGTCACCCCGCGGGCCGGCCACCCGCAGCCCACCCTGCACCGCGACGCCGTCCGCGGCATCGAGCTGTACCGGGCCAACTTCCGCCCGGTGCTGCGCAGTCCGCGCGAGCGGCCGACCGAGGTGCCGGTCCAGCTGATCACCCTGGAACGGGACAGGTACGTCTCCACCTTCCTCTCCGAGGGCCTGGAGCGCTGGGTGCCCCACCTCACCCGCCGCACCCTGGACGCCGGCCACTGGTCGGCCCTGCTGGAGAAGGGCGCCACCGTGGCCCACCTCGTCCGCGAACACGTCGCCCGGGTCGCCGCCGGCCACGTCCAGGGCCCGCCCGACGGCGGCCGGCTCGCGGTCGTCACCGGTGGCGGCAGCGGCATCGGCCGGGCCACCGCCCTCGCCTTCGCCGAACAGGGCGACCGCGTCGTGGTCTGCGACCTCGACCTCGCCGCCGCCGAACGCACCGCCGAACTCTGCGGACTGGTCGGCCAGCGCGCCCACGCCTACCGGGTGGACGTCTCCGACGGCGCCGCGGTGGACGCCTTCGCCCAGCAGGTCGCCGCCGCCCACGGCGTGCCCGACGTGGTGGTCAACAACGCCGGCATCGGCCACGCCGGGACCTTCCTGCAGACCACCGAGAAGGAGTGGCAGCGCGTCCTGGACGTCAACCTCTGGGGCGTCATCCACGGCTGCCGGGCCTTCGGCAACCTGATGGTCGCCCGCGGCAGGGGCGGACACATCGTCAACCTGGCCTCCGCCGCCGCCTACCTGCCGGCGAAGTCGCTGGCCGCGTACGCCACCAGCAAGGCCGGGGTGCTGATGCTCTCCGACTGCCTGCGGGCCGAACTCGCCCCGCACCGGATCGGCGTCTCCGCGATCTGTCCCGACATCGTGGCCACCAACATCACCAGCACCACCACCTTCTCCGGCACCGACCCCGAGCAGCAGGCCGCCAAGCAGGCCAAGGCCACCAAGGCCTACGCCCGCCGCGGGTTCCCGCCCGAGAAGGTCGCCGCCGAGATCCTCCGCGCCGTCCGCACCGGCAAGCCGGTCGTCCCGGTCACCTTCGAGGCCAAGGCCGCCCGCCTCCTCGGCCGCCTCAGCCCCGCCCTGCTGCGCCGCCTCGCCCGCCTCGACATCGGCTGACGCCTCCGGGCCGTGATATCGGATAGCATGGAATCTGATATCACGGTCCTCGGGAGGTTGCCATGACGCGCACGGTGATAGACGTGGACGACGAGCTGCTCGCCGAGGCCGCGGAGATCTTCGGCACCACCACGAAGGTCGCCACCGTGAACGCCGCGCTCGCCGACGCGATCAAGCGCCGGAAGCGGGAATCGTTCCTGAATTGGCTCGCCGAAGGCGGCCTGCCGGACCTCACCGGTCCGGTGGGGGACGGTGCGGGGCACCGGGCGGCATGACGGAACGCTTTCTGATCGACACCTCGGTGCTCGCCCGATTCCCCAAGCAGGCCGTCCGCAGGGCGGTTGCGCCGCTTCACAGCGCCGGTCTGCTGGCCGTCTGCGGTGCGGTCGAGGTGGAGGTTCTGCGCAGCGCCCGGTCCAGGGCCGAGGCCGAGCGCATCCGCGACGAGATGCGCGGCTTCGACTGGCTGCCGACCACCGACGAGGTCTGGGACCGGGCACTGGACGTCCAGGTGCTGCTGGTCGGCGCGGGCAACTGGCGGGCGGTGTCGACGGCCGACCTGGTGATCGCCGCGACGGCCGAGCGCCACGGCGTTACCGTGCTGCACTACGACGGCGACTACGACATGATCGCGCAGGTCACCGGACAGCCGACACGGTGGGTGGTGCCGGCCGGCGAGGCCGACTGAGGGCCGCGGCCGGTCGGTTCAGCCCTGGGCGGCGAGGCGGCCGAGGCCGGTGCGGAGTTCGTCGGCGTTGACGCAGGGGACGACCTCGATGTCGGCGCCGAGCTGGACCCAGAGCGGTTCGATCATGGTGATCAGGGAGGCCTCGTCGGGGAGGTCCACGACCATGGTGAACCCGCGGCGGCCGTGCAGCGCGTAGAAGTACGAGGCCTCGGGCTTCAGCAGGCCGAGCAGCTGCTCCAGCACCTCGGGCATCTTCCCGTCGGTGATCATCCGGTTGGAGATCTCGGTGTCGATCGACGCCTGCAGCAGCATGCGCATGGCCGTGGTCCCTTCGGTGCGGAGACGACCGGACCTCGTAGGGTCGGGGACCGGTCCTCAGCTCCAGCGTCGCGCCGGGGCGGGCGCCCCGTACCTGGAACACGGGGGGTCAGGCGGCGTGCGGCTGCGGCTCCTCCGCCTCCGGTGCGGCGGCCGCCAGGTCGTGGTGGATGGGGCCGTCGCCGGCGGAGAGGGGCAGGCAGCTGCCGCCGCGGCGGTGGGCGACGATTTCGGCGGCGACGGAGACGGCGGTCTCCTCGGGGGTGCGGGCGCCGAGGTCGAGGCCGATCGGGGAGCGGAGGCGGGCGATCTCGGCGTCGGTGAGGCCCACCTCGCGCAGCCGGGTGTTGCGGTCGCGGTGGGTGCGGCGCGAGCCCATCGCGCCGACGTAGCCGACGGGCAGGCGCAGAGCGCGCTCCAGCAGCGGGATGTCGAACTTGGCGTCGTGGGTGAGCACGCAGAGCACGGTGCGGCCGTCGATGCGGTCGAGCTGGGAGTCGAGGTAGCGGTGCGGCCAGTCGACGACGACCTCGTCGGCGTCGGGGAAGCGGCGGGGGGTGGCGAAGACGGGGCGGGCGTCGCAGACGGTGACGTGGTAGCCGAGGAACTTGCCGATGCGGACGACGGCGGCGGCGAAGTCGATGGCGCCGAAGACGATCATGCGGGGGGCGGGGACGTAGGCCTCGACGAAGACGGTGACGGTGCCCTGGTCGGTGGGGTCGCAGGGGCGGCCGTCGAGGGCGAGGACGACGGTGCCGGTGCGGCCGGCGTCGAGCATGGCGCGGGCCTCGGCGACGATCGACCGCTCCAGGGACAGCGTGGTGGGCCCGGGGGTGGCGGAGGCGGCGGGGGAGAGGCTGCCGTGGTGGGTGTCGGCGGTGACGGCCACGGCGGCGCCGAGCAGGGCGTCGGGGCCGGAGACGATCCGGGCGAGCGCCACGGGGGTGCCGGAGGCGACGTACGCGATGCCGGCGTCGATGGCCGGGTCGGTGCCGGGCACCACCGGCTGGACGAAGACGTCGAGGATGCCGCCGCAGGTCAGGCCGACGGCGAAGGCGTCCTCGTCGCTGTAGCCGAAGCGCTCGATGACGGGCTCGCCGGTGCGGATCGCCTCCTGGCAGAGGTCGTAGACGGCGCTCTCGACGCAGCCGCCGGAGACCGAGCCGATCGCCTCGCCGGTCTCGTCGACGGCGAGGGCGGCGCCGGGGTCGCGCGGGGCGCTGCCGGAGACGCCGACGACGGTGGCCACGGCGAAGGAGCGCCCGGACGCGTGCCAGGCGTTGAGCTGCGCGGCGATGTCCTGCATGGGTGGGTGCTCCTTACGACAGGGGTAGCCGGGGCGGTCAGTGCACGCCGAGCCACGCCTTGACGGGCGTGAGGGCGAAGTAGACGACGAAGACCGCGGTGAGGATCCACATCAGCGGGCCGGGCTCGCGCCACTTGCCGGTACCGGCCTTGATGGCCGTGTAGGCGATGACGCCGGCGGCGACACCGGCGGTGATGCTGTAGGTGAACGGCATCAGGACGCAGGTGAGGAAGGCCGGGATGGCGACCTCGCGGTCGGACCAGTCGATGTGCCGGGCCTGGCTCATCATCATCGAGCCGATGACGACGAGGGCGGCGGCGGCGACCTCGACCGGGACGATGCCGGCGATCGGCGAGAAGAACAGCATCGCGGCGAAGAACAGGCCGGTCACGGCGGAGGCGAGGCCGGTGCGGGCGCCGTCGCCGACGCCGGTGGCGGACTCCACGAAGACGGTCTGGCCGGAGGCGCCGGAGATGCCGCCGACCGCGCCGCCGGCGCCGTCGATGAACAGCGCCTTGGACAGGCCGGGCATCCGGCCCTTCTTGTCGGCCAGGCCGGCCTCGGTGCCGACGCCGATGATGGTGGCCATCGCGTCGAAGAAGCCGGCCAGCACCAGGGTGAAGACCGCGACGGAGGCGCTGATCGCGCCCATGCCCTTGCCGGAGAAGGCGCCGAACAGGTCGACGTTGCCGAACAGGCCGAAGTCCGGGGCGGAGACGGGGCTGCCGGGCCACACCGGGGCCGAGCTGGCCCAGGTCTTGGCGGGCAGGTCGGCGACCGCGTTGACGACCATGGCGACGACGGTGCCGCCGGCGATGCCGATCAGGATGGCGCCGCGGACGTTGCGGGCCATCAGCACGAAGATCGTCAGCAGGGTGAGCGAGAAGATCAGCACGGGCCAGCCGGCCAGCTCGCCGAAGGGGCCGAGCGAGAGCGGGGTGGGGCCGCCGGTGTGCACGAAGCCGGCCTTGTAGAGGCCGATGATGGCGACGAACAGGCCGATGCCGATGGTGATGGCGTGCTTGAGCGGCAGCGGTATGCCGTTCATGATCTTCTCGCGGAGGCCGGAGACCACCAGCAGGACGATCAGCAGGCCGTAGATCACGCACAGGCCCATGGCCTGCGGCCAGGTGGTGTGCGGCACGACGAGTGCGGAGATGGCGCCGGAGACGCTGAGTCCGGCGGCGAGGGCCAGCGGCACGTTGCCGACCACGCCCATCAGGATCGTGGTGACCGCGGCGGCGAGCGCGGTCGCGGTGGTCAGCGCGGAGTGGTCGAGCTTGACGCCGTTGACGTCGGCCCCGCTCAGGATGATCGGGTTGAGCAGGACGATGTAGGCCATCGCCATGAAGGTGGTGACGCCGCCCCGGAGCTCGGTCGCGAGGGTGGAGCCCCGTGCCGAGATTTTGAAGTACGCGTCCAGCGGGTTCTTCGGGGTGACGGCCGGCGGCGTGAGGGCGTCGCCGGTGGCAGGTCTGTCTTCAGTGGTACCGGGCTCTGTGGGGATCCGGGTCATGTCCACTCCCAAGGTTCAAAGGGGATTGGGGTGGGCGAGCCGACCTGAATGCCAGGCTGTGGGAGGTAGGCACTAAGGGGGACTGTTCGACTCACGGTCGGCACGCGGCGGGTCCGCGTACCGGATGGGGTGGTGCGTGCCGCTGCCGGTCCCCGGCGTGGGTGGGACAGCGGGGTGGAGCACATCCGGTGTGTGGTGTTGTGGTGCGCCCCCGGGGCGGCGGGGAAGACGTGTCGCCGCCCCGGGGAGGTCCTGCGCGGTGTGGCTAGAGCGTCCCGGTGAGGTGCTCCGGCCGGACCGGCACCCGGTTGAGGGCGAGGCCGGTGGCATTGCGGATCGCCGCGACGATCGACGGGGTGGCGGACACGGTGGGGGCCTCGCCGACGCCGCGCAGCCCGTACGGGGCGTGCGGGTCGGGGAGCTCCAGCATGTCCACCGGGATCGGCGGGGTGTCCAGGATCGTGGGGATCAGGTAGTCGGTGAAGGAGGCGTTGCGGACCTTGCCGTCCTTGACGACGATCTCCTCCATGACGGCGAGGCCGAGGGCCTGGGTGCAGCCGCCCTGGATCTGGCCGACCACCGAGAGCGGGTTGAGCGCCTTGCCGACGTCCTGGGCTGCGGTCAGCTCGACCACCTTGACCAGGCCCAGCTCCACATCCACGTCGACCACCGCGCGGTTGGCGCAGAAGGTGTACTGGACGTGGCCGAAGCCCTGGCCGGTCTCCTTGTCGAACGGCACGGTCGGCCGGTGGTGGTGCTCGCGGGTCAGGTCGATCGCCTCGTCGCCGAGCAGGTCGACCATGGAGACCAGCACGCCGCCGGTCTCGGAGACGACCTTGCCGCCGACCAGGGTGATGTCCTTGTGCTCCCAGCCGTAGCGGCGCCGGCCCTTGTCGATCAGCGCCTGCTTGACCGCCTCGGCGGCCAGCTTCACCGCACCGCCGGTCATGTACGTCTGGCGGGAGGCGGAGGTGGAGCCGGCCGAGCCGACCTCGGTGTTGGCCGGGTGGATGGTGACCTGCTCGACGCCGAGCTCGGTGCGGGCGATCTGGGCGTGCACGGTGACGCCGCCCTGGCCGACCTCCGCCATCGCGGTGTGCACCATGGCGACCGGCTCGCCGCCGATCACCTCCAGGCGCACCCGGGCGGTGGAGTAGTCGTCGAAGCCCTCGGAGAAGCCGACGTTCTTGATGCCGACGGAGTAGCCGATGCCGCGGACGATGCCCTCGCCGTGCGAGGTGTTGGACAGGGCGCCCGGCAGGGTGCGCACGTCCAGGTTCTCCAGGTCCAGCGGCGGCGGCAGCGGCATGTCCTTGACCCGCTGCAGCAGCTCGGCGACCGGGGCCGGCGCGTCGATCTCCTGGCCGGTCGGCATGAAGTCGCCCTGGGTGACGGCGTTGATCTGGCGCAGCTCCACCGGGTCCATGCCGAGCTCGGCGGCCAGCTTGTCCATCTGGGACTCGTAGCCGAAGCAGGCCTGCACCGCACCGAAGCCGCGCATCGCGCCGCAGCTCGGGTTGTTGGAGTAGAGCGCGATCGCCTCCATCCGCACGTTCGGGATGACGTACGGGCCGTGGCCGAGCGAGGCCGCGTTGCCGACGACCGCGGGGGAGGCGGAGGCGTACGCGCCGCCGTCCAGCACGATCCGGCAGTCGGCGAAGACCAGCTTGCCGTCACGGGTGGCGCCGTGCTCGTAGGTCATCTTCGCCGGGTGGCGGTGCACGTGGCCGAAGAAGGACTCGTCGCGGGAGTAGACGATCTTGACGGGCTTGCCGGTGTGCAGGGCCAGCAGGCAGGCGTGGATCTGCATCGACAGGTCCTCGCGGCCGCCGAAGGCGCCGCCGACGCCGGCCAGCGTGAGCCGGACCTTCTCCTCCGGCAGGGCCAGCACCGGCGCCATCTGCTGGCGGTCCACGTGCAGCCACTGGGTGGCGATGTACAGGTCGACGCCGCCGTCCTCGGCGGGCACCGCGAGGCCGGACTCCGGGCCGAGGAAGGCCTGGTCCTGCATGCCGACCTCGTACGTGCCCTTGACGATCACATCGGCCAGCGCCCGGATCTCGTCGGTCACGCCGCCGCCGGAGACCAGCTTCTGGCTGTGGCAGATGTTGCCCGAGCCGTGCGACTTGTACTCGTGCGGCTCGTGCACGTAGCCGTACGTCTCCGGGTCGAGGCACTGCTCCTCGGTGGTGATCGGGGTGAGCACCTCGTACTCGACCTTGATCTTCTTCACCGCGCGGCGGGCCGTCTCCGGGTGGTCGGCGGCGACCAGTGCGATCGCCTCGCCGTGGTAGCGGACCTTGTCGATGGCCAGCGCCGGCTGGTCCTGGATCTCCAGGCCGTAGTACTTGGAGCCGGGGATGTCCTCGTGGGTCAGCACCGCGTAGACGCCGGGCACCTTCAGCGCCTCGGAGATGTCCACCGAGAGGATGTTGGCCCGCGGGTGCGGCGAGCGCAGCGCCATGCCCCACAGCATGTCCTCGTGCCACATGTCCGAGGAGTAGGCGAACTCGCCCTTGACCTTCAGGGTGCCGTCCGGGCGCAGCGGGGAGCCGCCGATGCCGTCCTTGCTCGCCTGGTGGATGTTCTGCAGGTTCTTCTGGCCCTGGATGGTGCGGGTGCCGCTCATTCGGAGACCGCCTTCGCGCAGGTGCGGGCGGAGGCGAGCCGCACCGCGTCCATGATCTTCTCGTAGCCGGTGCAGCGGCACAGGTTGCCGGACAGCGCCTCGCGGATGTCGGTGTCGCTGGGCTGCGGGTCCTGGGCCAGCAGCGCGTCGGTCTGCACCAGCAGACCGGGGGTGCAGAAGCCGCACTGCACGGCGCCGGCGTCGACGAAGGCCTGCTGGACGAGGCCCAGCTCGCCGTCCTCCTCGGTCAGGCCCTCGACGGTGCGCACCTCGCGGTCCTGCACCTGGCCGGCCGCGACCAGGCACGAACAGACCGGGACGCCGTCCAGGTAGACCGTGCAGGAGCCGCACTCGCCCTGCTCGCAGGCGTTCTTCGAACCCGGCAGGCCGACCCGCTCGCGCAGCACGTACAGGAGGCTCTCGCCCTCCCAGACGTCGTCGGCCTCGACCGGCTTGCCGTTGGCGGTGAAAGTGACCCTCATGCCGCGCTCCTGATCTGCTTGCTGTAGTCGTTCCACGTCCAGGTCAGCGTGCGGCGGGCCATCACGGCCAGCGCGTGCTTCCGGTAGTCCGCGGTGCCGCGGACGTCGTCGATCGGCGAGGCGGCGGCGCGCACCAGCTCGCCGAACCGCTGGACCACCTCGGAGCCCAGCAGGTCGCCGGACTCCCACAGGCCGCGCTCGGCGAGCACGCCCTGCAGGTACTCCTCCGCCTCCACGGCGCGGCGCGGAGTGGGGGCGGCCGAGCCGATGCCGGTGCCGACGGTGCCGTTCTTGGGGTGGAGGGCGAAGCCGAACGCGCAGACCGCGATGACCATCGCGTTGCGGGTGCCGATCTTCGAGAACTGCTGCGGGCCGTCCGCCACCGGGATGTGCACGGCGCGGATCAGCTCGTCCGCCTCCAGGCTGTTGCGCTTGACGCCCGTGTAGAAGTCGTCGATCGGGATCAGCCGGGTGCCGCGCACCGAGGCCGCCTCCACGAAGACGTCCCGCCCGGCGGCCAGCAGCGCCGGGTGCGAGTCGCCGGCGGGCGAGGCCGCACCCAGGTTGCCGCCCACGGAGCCCCGGTTGCGGATCTGCGGCGAGCCGACCGTGTGCGCCGCCAGCGCCAGGCCCGGCAGCGGCTCGGACAGCTCGTCGATGATCCGGCTGTAGGGCACCGCGGCGCCCAGCCTCACGACGTCGCCGTCGATCGACCAGGTGGCGAGGTCGCCGATGCGGTTCAGGTCGAGAATCGCGGATGGCCGGTGCACGTCGAAGTTCATCTCGACCATGACGTCCGTGCCGCCGGAGATGGGCAGCGCGGTCGGGTACTCAGCCTTCGCCGCGAGCGCCTCGTCCCACGTAGCGGGCCGAAGGAACTCCATGCGGGTGTCTCCTCAAGTCGTCGCCAACCGGACAGTGGGCACAGTGCCCCGGACTCGGTGTTCGGACCTTGCTACCGCTTCGTTGCCTCGGCGTTGAGCTCCGGTCACCGGGGTGTTCCGGTGGCGTGTGGCCAGTGAACCGCTGTGACGGGGCCCACTGGCAGTCACCGATGGCATGAAGCCCGCGCGCCGGTCCTGCCCGGCATCCTGTACGTTCCTCTAAGGCTGACAAATGCCCGGTCCAGCGGTTTCCCTACCGCCACCTACGACCGTAATCCGGCCGTGACGGTGAGGCGACGGGCCCGTGATCGGCGGGCCGGTCGGGACGTTCCGGCGAGGGCCTCGCACCTGGTGCACACTGTGAGGCCCCACAACCGCCCGACCCCCACCCTCCAGCACGAAGGAGTCAGCGGATGCGTGTCCGCGACCTGCTCGCCCCCGGCGCCCCGCGGCTGCGGCTGCTCACCGCCGAGGAAGAGCTCGACCGGCAGGTCAGCGGTGTGATGACCACCGACCTGCAGGACCCGGGCCGGTACCTGCACGGCGGCGAACTGGTGCTCACCGGCATGCTCTGGCGCACCGGCCCGGACGACTCCGAGCGCTTCGTCCGCACCCTCGCCACCGGCGGCGCCGTCGCGCTGGCCGCCGGCGAGGCCGAGGTCGGCCCGGTGCCCGACGACCTGGTGGAGGCCTGCCGCCGGCACCGGATGCCGCTGCTCGTGGTGCCCGACGACGTCGCCTTCGGCACGGTCGCCGAGTTCGTCGGCCGGCAGGTCTCCGCCGACCGGGCCGCCGACCTCGCCGCCCTGGTCGACCGCCACCGGCTGCTGGTCTCCGCCGCCGGCGGCGGCGGCCTCGACGCCGTCCTCGACCTGCTCGGCGGCGACCTCGACCTCGACTGCTGGGTGCTCACCCCCACCGGCCGGGTGGTCGCCGGGCCCGGCGACCGGCTCACCGCCGAGGACCGCGACCAGCTGGTCCGCGCCCACCTCGCCGCCCAGCGCCAGCGCCGCCGCCCGCCGCACCGCGCCCGCCTCGCCGCCGGCGCGTACTCGCTGCTGCCGGCCGCCGCCGACCCGGCCGACGAAGTGCCGCTCGCCGACTGGCTGCTCGTCGTCGCCGGCGACGTCACCGAGTGGACGGCCAAGCGCCAGCAGCTCGCCGAGAACCTCGCCCGGCTGGTCGCCGCCGAACGCACCCGCCGCGACGAGGGCCGCCGGCTGCGCCGCAGGATCGCCGACGAGGTGCTCGTCCTGCTCCAGCGGGACGCCGACCCGCTGGAGATCTCCCGCGCGCTGCAGGCCTCCACCACGATGGCCGCCAAGTACGAGGGCGGCCGCACCGAGTCGGCCGACTCCTGGCTGATCCTCTCCGCCGAGGGCACCGGCCTGCCCGAGGGCACCGTCCGTGCCGTCCTGGAGGAGGCGCTCACCGACGCCACCGACCGCGCCCTGGTGGCCAGCGCCGGCAGCGGTGCCGTCGTGGTGCTGCCCGCCCCCGCCGACACCGGGGTGCCCGCGGACGCGCTGCGCGAACTGCTCGCCCCGCTGGAGTCCGGTCTCGGCTCCGAGGGCCGGATCACCGTCGGCGTCTCCGCCCCCGCCAGCGAGGCCGACGGCCTGCGCGGCGCCCTGGAGGAGGCCCGGCACGCCCGCCGGATCGCCGCCGCCCGGGTCGGCCGGGTCTGCGTCGCCGGGCCGGAGGAGCTCGCCTCGCACGTGCTGCTGCTCGCCGCCGTGCCGGACGAGGTGCGCCGCGCCTTCCGCAGCCGGCTGCTCGACAAGGTCATCGCCTACGACCTGGAGCACCAGGCCGACCTGGTGCGCACCCTGGAGGCGTTCCTGCGCTCCGACGGCTCCTGGACGCGCTGCGCCGCGCAGCTGCACGTCCATGTGAACACCCTGCGGTACCGGATCGGCCGGATCGAGGAACTGACCGGCCGTGACCTGTCCCGGCTGGAGGACCGGGTGGACTTCTACCTGGCCCTGGAGCTGGCCTGACGCACCGTCGGTCGGGGACGGCGATGCCCGGCCGGAACGCCGAACGGGCCGCTCCTCCACTGGGAGGGGCGGCCCGTTCGCGGTCGGCCCGGCGTCAGTGCTTGGCCGGGATGATGCCCGTCAGCCAGGTGAACACCTGCGGCAGCAGCGGCTTCCACACGTCGACCGCGTGCGGGCCGGTGGTCTCCACCACGGTGACGCTGGTCGGCGACTTGGCCGCCTGCTGGAGGGCCAGCCCGCCCTCGTAGCCGTCGCCCTTGTTGCCGCTGACGAACAGTGAGGTCTTCGGCGGCTGGGCGGCGTGCTTGAGGATGTTCAGCGGGTTGGAGATCTCGCGCAGGTGCGCGTCCTTGGCGGTCAGCGAGTCCTTCTCGGTCGCGGGGTCGTTGTAGCCGGAGAGGCTGACGCCGGCGCGGTAGCGGTCGGGGTGCGAGAGGGCCAGCTTGGCGGCGCAGTGGCCGCCGGCCGAGTAGCCGGCCACCGCCCAGCGGTCGGGCGAGGAGTCGGCGCGGAAGTTGTCGAGCACCATCTTCGGCACGTCCCGCGAGAGCCAGGTGTCGGCGTTCACCTTGCCGGCCACGTCCGCGCAGCCGGTGTCGGTGCTGCGGCCGAGCAGCAGGGTGCGAGGGGAGACCAGGATGAAGGGCGCGACCTTGCCCTCCTTCATCAGCGGCTTGAGCTGCTCGGACACCTTCAGGGTGCCGTACCAGGTGCTGGAGGAGCCGGGGAAGCCCGGGATCAGCTCGACGACCGGGAAGGTCTTGTCCTTGTACGCGGGCTCGTCGTACTGCGGGGGCAGCCAGACCAGCACCTCGCCGTCGACGCCGGAGAGCCGGCCCTTGAGATCGGTGCGCTTGACGTCCTTCGGCACCATCGGGTCGTCGACGGCCTTGAACTGCTGCGTCACCTTGGGCTCGGACTTGGAGTCGTTGCCCGGGCCGCCGGGACCGCCGTCGGCCGGCACCTGCGGGACGGCGCGGACGTGGTTGCCGGTGCCGAGCAGGTCGTCCCAGCTGCCGTAGATCAGGTTGGCGTTGTTGACCATGACGAACACCATGAGCACGGCCGTGACCTGGCAGAGCAGGATCATGACCAGTCTGCTCAGCACCTGGACCGGTTGCGGGCCGCGGACCCTGCCCCAGAGCAGCAGCGCCGCCGCGATGGAGATCGGCACGAGCACGATCGTGACGACGAGGAAGGGGGTTCCGGTCAGTTGCATTCAGGTTCTCGTATCCGGGTCGCAGGCCGCACGGGTCCCGCTTGCCCGTACGCGTTCCGATGTGATCAGACAGATGGAAACCGCGAATCGGTTCCGCCCCAAACTGGACAGAACCTGAGAGGAACATCACGTTTCCATGTGAATCCCCCGCGCGGCGCAGCCCAGTTTGCCAGTCGTCTGTGCGAATCCCTCGAACGGGGCAGCACCTGCGGTCATTCGGATGAGGATTTCCCCGGAGTCGTCGCGGCCGCCGAGGCCGGGCGCGGCGGGCCCGCGGGGAGGGAGGAGGATGTCAGGGAGCCGGACCGCGCACCGGCCGTCCGACCCGAAGGAGCCCCCGCCCCCGTGACCAGCCCGCACAGTACCCAGCGGCCGGCCGTCCTGCCCACCCTGTTCGGCCTCGGGCCGCGCAGCGCCGACCGCCGGCGGCGGGCCCTGCCACCGGGCGTGCTGCGGCTCCCCACGGTCGGCGTGGACATCGGCGGCACCAAGGTGGTGGCGGGCGTGGTGGACGGCGAGGGCCGGGTGCTGGAGCGCGTCCGCACCGAGACCCCGCACAAGAGCAAGAGCCCCAAGGTGGTCGAGGACGTCATCGTCGACCTGGTGCTGCAGCTCGCCGACAAGCACGACGTGCACGCCGTCGGCGTCGGCGCCGCGGGCTGGGTGGACGCCGACCGCTCCAAGGTGCTGTTCGCCCCGCACCTCAACTGGCGCAACGAGCCGCTCCAGGAGGCGCTCAGCGAACGGCTGCGCTTCCCGGTGGTGGTGGAGAACGACGCCAACGCCGCGGCCTGGGCCGAGTGGCGGTTCGGCGCCGGCCGCGGCGAGGACCACATGGTGATGATCACCCTCGGCACCGGCATCGGCGGCGCGGTCGTCCGGGACGGCTTCGTCGACCGCGGCAAGTACGGCCTGGCGGGGGAGTTCGGCCACATGCAGGTGGTGCCCGGGGGCCACCGCTGCCCGTGCGGCAACCGCGGCTGCTGGGAGCAGTACTCCTCCGGCAACGCCCTCGTCCGCGAGGCACGGGAGCTGGTCGCCGAGGAGTCGCCCGTCGTCCAGCCGCTGCTGGCCCGGGCCGGCGGCGCCGCCGACGGCATCACGGGACCGCTGGTCACCGAGGCCGCCCGGGAGGGCGACGCCGTCGCGGTGGAACTCCTCTACGAGGTCGGCCACTGGCTGGGGGTGGGAATCGCCAACCTGGCCGCCGCCCTGGACCCGGGCCGCTTCGTCGTCGGCGGCGGCGTCTCCGAGGCCGGCGACCTGCTGCTCGGCCCCGCCCAGGAGGCCTTCAAGAGGACCCTCACCGGCCGCGGCTTCCGCCCCGAGGCCGGCATCGTGCACGCCGCCCTCGGCAACGAGGCCGGCCTGGTCGGCGCCGCCGACCTGGCCCGCCAGGTGGCCCGCCGCTTCCGCACCGTCAAGCGGCGGAAGAGGTTCTCCTAGGCACTCGGGAGGTGCCCCCACGCGCCCCCGTGGGCTGCCCAGTGCGCTGGGTTTTCTACTTCAGCGGCACCGAGAGCCAGGACGGGTCCTCCGTCGTCGATCCGAAGGTGAGGGTGGCGAGGGCCGGGTTGTGGGTGATGTAGAGCGGGTCGACGCCGTCCACGACCAGGGCGAGGCGGTGGCCGGCCGGGACGTCGTAGGCGGTGGCCTGCATCCGGACGTCGGCGGTGAACCGCTGCCCGGGGGTGCGGCCGAGGAAGGTGTACGGGGCGTGGGCGACGAGCCGGCCCGTGCCGAGTGCGTCCACGTCGTAGAGGTAGGCGACCAGGCTGCCCCGATCCGCCGACGGCGTCACCCCGAGGTGCAGCCGCACGGACCCGCGGACCCGCTGCGCGGAGCCGTACGCCTCGGACTCCCAGACGGCGGCGACCGGCCGGGGGAGCAGCGGCACCGGGACGGTGGGCGGGATCTTGAGGAACTGTTCGGCCAGGTTGGTCAGGAAGACCACCCCGCCGTCGGCGCCGGAGTCCAGGGCGGTGGAGATCGGCGTGGTCCAGCCGGTGCGGGCGGTGCCGCCGGAGAGCGAGCCGGTGCCCAGCCAGTCGCGGCCGCCGAGGTGCAGTGTCCGGGTGGAGCCGGTGACGGCCTGCCAGCTGGGGTAGTCCTCGTAGCCGTCCTGGAGTTGGGGTCTGATGTGCACGGGCGGGCGCCGGTCGATGCCGTTGTCGACACCCTTGAGGTGGTGGTCCAGCCAGGCCCGGGTGTCGGTCCACACGTCGTTGGGCAGGCCGGCCAGGCCGGTGGCCTCGGCGGTGGCGTGGTCGCCGGGCCGCAGTTCGAGCCGCTTGGGGCCGCTCAGCCGCTCGTAGAAGTCGGTGAGCTGGTTGGGCGGGAAGATCGAGTCGCCCCAGGCGTTGGCGAGCATCACGGCGGTGCCGTTGGCGTTGAGCCGGTCCACGTAGGTGGCGGCGGAGCGTTTCGCCGCCCAGGCGCGGATGGCCGGTTCGTTCTCCCAGTCGCTGCCGAAGTAGCGGGTGAGGGCCGTCTTCAGTTCGTCGCCCGGACGGCCCGTCAGGTAGCCGGCGACGGCGAGCAGTCCGGCGGACTGCAGGTGCTGGGTCTCGTCGCTGAAGAGCGAGTCGGCGAGGTCGGCCCAGCCGCTGAGTGCGGCGACCGTGCTGATCCGGGGGTCGAAGGCGGCGCCGAGCAGGCTGATGCCGGCGCCGTAGGAGATGCCGGCCATGCCGATCCGCTCCGGGTCGGCGGGAACGGAGGTCTGATGCTGCCTCAGGAGGCGCACGTATGAGGACGCTGGCCCGACTTGTTCCGCCGATCGCACTCGCCACCACCCTCGTCCTGGGCGCCGTCGCGCCCGCCGGGGCGGCGCCCGCGGAGGCCTTACCGAAGACCCCGGAAGCCGCCGGCTGGGGCGGCGCCGTCGCCAGCGTCGACGCGGACGCCACCGCGGCCGGCATCGAGGTGCTCCGCCGCGGCGGCAACGCCGTCGACGCGGCCGTCGCCACCGCCGCCGCCCTCGGCGTCACCGAGCCGTACTCGGCCGGCATCGGCGGCGGCGGCTACTTCGTCCACTACGACGCCCGCACCGGCAGGGTCTCCACCCTCGACGGCCGCGAGACCGCCTCCCGCACGGCGGACACCGGCCTCTTCCTCGACGCCGAGGGCAAGCCGCTGCCGTTCGCCGACGCCGTCACCAGCGGCCTGTCCGTGGGTGTCCCCGGCACCGCCGCCACCTGGGAGAAGGCACTGCGGCTGTGGGGCACCCGTCCGCTCGCCGAGGTGCTGCGCCCGGCCGAGCGGATCGCCGACCACGGTTTCAGCGTCGACCAGACCTTCCGCGACCAGACCGCCGCCAACCAGGCCCGCTTCCAGGACTTCCCGGCCACCCGGGAGCTGTTCCTGCCCGGCGGCGCACTGCCCGAGGTCGGCTCGAAGCTCCGCAACCCCGACCTCGCCGCCACCTACCGGCAGCTCGGCCGGGACGGCACCGCCGCGCTCTACCGCGGGCCGATCGGCGCCGACATCGTGAACACCCTGCAGCACCCGCCGGTCGACCCGGCCTCCGGCCGAACCGCCCGCCCCGGCAAGGTCGACCGCGCCGACCTCGCCGCCTACCGGGTGCTGGAGCAGAAGCCCACCCGGGTGTCCTACCGCGGCAACGAGGTCTACTCGATCGCCCCCTCGTCCAGCGGCGGCACCACCGTCGGCGAGGCGCTCGGCATCCTCTCCCACTCCGACATGGGCCGCCTGGACGCCACCCAGTACTACCACCGCTTCCTGGAGGCCTCCCGGATCTCCTTCGCCGACCGCAACCGCTGGGTCGGCGACCCCGCCGCGCAGCCCGTCCCCACCGACCGGCTGCTCTCGCCCGCCTTCGCCGCCGCCCGCGCCTGCCTGCTCGACCCGGCCCGCGCCCTGACCAGCCCGCTCGCCCCCGGCGACCCCTACCACCCGGCCGCCTGCGGCAGCAGCGGCCCCGCCGTCACCGAGGCGTACGAGGGCCCCAGCACCACCCACCTCACGGTCGCCGACCGCTGGGGCAGCGTCGTCTCCTACACCCTGACCATCGAGCAGACCGGCGGCAGCGGGATCACCGTGCCCGGCCGCGGCTTCCTGCTCAACAACGAGCTGACCGACTTCTCCTTCACCCCGGTCGTCCCGGGCGTGCCCGACCCCAACCTGCCGGGGCCCGGCAAGCGGCCGCGCTCCTCGATGTCCCCGACGATCGTGCTGCGCGACGGCCGGCCGCTGCTGGCCGCCGGCTCGCCCGGCGGGGCGACCATCATCACCACCGTGCTCCAGGTGCTGCTCGGCCGGCTCGACCGCGGGCTGACCCTGGAGCAGGCGATCGCCGCACCGCGGGCCAGCCAGCGCAACGCCGCGACCACCGCGGCCGAGTCCGGCTTCCTGGCGCTGCCCGAGCGGCCCGGCCTGGAGGCGCTCGGCCAGGTGTTCGCCCCCTCCCCGGAGATCGGCGCCGCCACCGGCGTGGAGCGGTTGCCCGACGGCCGCTGGCGGGCGGCCGCCGAACCGGCGCGCCGCGGCGGCGGCTCGGCGGCCGTGGTGCGGCCCGCCCGCTGACCGTCCGCCGCGGCGCGGGCTCCATCGCGCTGCTCTCGGCGACCGAGCTGACCTTCACCGAGCAGGTGACCGAGAAGCCCGCGTCCTGGGGCATCGACGGCAAGTGCCCCAACGGCGACACGTTCAGCGGCAGCGTCGGGGTGCTGGCACCGCTGACCAAGCCCAGCCAGCACGCGAGCACCGCCCCCGAGCCGCACGGCAGCATCGCCACCGGCGCCGGCGGCTCCGTGACCGGCACCGGCGCCCGTGAGCTGGCCACCGGCGGTGCGCTGGTCGCGGCCGGACTCGGCGGCTTCTGGCTGCTGCGGCGCCGCGCACCGCAGTCCTGATGCGGCTCGGCCCGCCCGGCGCCCCGCCCGATCAGGCCGGGGCGCCGAGTCGTGCCCCGGCCGCCCCGTCCCCGCGCTCGGGCTGCGAGGACCCGGAAGCCGGTGCGGTCCGGGCCTCCTCCGCCCGCAGCGCACCCCGCGCCAGCAGGTACTGCGCCGCGACGTAGGTCGCCATCACCAGCACGTTGTGGCCGGGCAGCAGCTTCCAGCCGGCCAGCCGGGCCGCGATGAGGCTGTCCGACAGCAGGAACAGTCCGCCGCCGATGCCGGTCGCGAGCCCCAGACCCGCCGAGGAGACCGCGGTCGAGGCCAGCAGCAGGCTGTACGCCGCCACCGGGATCTGCAACGAGCCGAGGTCCGGCCACAGCTGGGTGATCATCACCGCCCAGGCCGTCGCATAGGCCGCCGCCACCAGCAGGGTGCGCCGCCGGTCCGAGAACGCCCCCTGCCCGGCGAACATGGTCACGTAGGCGACGTGCGCGGCCGCGAAGGAGCCCATCCCGGCCAGGAAGGCGGTGTCCCCGCCGACCTGCAGCAGCACGTCGCCCGCGGTGCTCGCCAGCAGGGCCGGCGCCAGCAGCTTCGGAGCGCGCTCCGCGGAGGCCAGGCTGTGCGCGGCCAGCAGCGGCATCAGCGCCGGCTTGGTGGCGTGCTGCAGCCCGGTCGCCCCGGTGGCGATCGCCCCCAGGTGGGCCGCCGAGGTGGCGGCGAAGGCGGTGACGAGGCCGCGCGCGGCGCGCAGTCGTGCGGTGACGGTCATGCGGGGGTGCCCTCCGGGCTTTCGGTGCGGGCGGGCTGCCAGCCCGGCCCCTTGGTGAGGTGGCGGAGCCGGTCGCCCCAGCTGTGCGCGGCCGCCACGTCGCGGGCGATCGCCGCGTACTCGTGGGTGGCCACCCGCAGCGGGTTGTGGCTCTCCAGGTTCTTGGTCAGACCGTAGACCGGCCGGACGGTCTCCGGTGTGAACGAGCCGAACAGCCGGTCGAAGACGATCAGGATGCCACCGAAGTTCCGGTCCAGGTAACCGCCCTGCGATGCGTGGTGCACCCGGTGGTGGGACGGCGTGTTGAACAGGAACTCGACCGGCCGCGGCAGCCGGTCGATCCGCTCGGTGTGGATCCAGAACTGGTAGACCAGGTTGACGGACGAGCAGAAGGCCAGCGCCGCCGGGTGCACGCCCAGCGCCACCATCGGCAGGTAGAACACCCAGGAGGTGGCGCCCGTCCACGGCTGCCGCAGCGCGGTGGAGAGGTTGTAGCGGCGGCTGGAGTGGTGCACCACGTGGCAGGCCCACAGGATGCGGACCACGTGATGGCCGCGGTGCGACCAGTAGTAGCAGAAGTCCTGCGCCAGCAGCATCAGCGGCACCGTCCACCACAGCAGCGGCACCCGCAGCGGCGTCAGCTCGTACAGCGCCGAGTAGACGGCCACGACCGGGATCTTCCACGCGGCGTCGAACAGCAGGCTGCCGAGGCCCATCGACAGGCTCGTCGCGGTGTCCTTCGCGGAGTAGCCCTGTTCGTCCTCGTCCGGGTGGAACCGGTACGAGAGCACCTCCAGGGCGGTGAGCAGCACGAAGGCGGGGATCGACCACCGCACGACATCGGGCAGGTTCGGCATGCGAGGACGATAGGGGACGCCGCACGTGTGCGGAAGAGGTGAGGTTACCCGTCCGTAGCAGTCGGTGCCCGGCCGACCGGCGGAGGCTTCCCCTCCCCGCCCGGCCACCGTCTAGGCTGGGACGCGACATGGAGCAGCACGAGTACGCGGCCGGCGCCCGGGAGGCGGCCGGCGGCGCGGCGGACGGGCGCTTGGGCGGGGCGGGGCAGCTCACGGCCCACGCGCGCACCGGCGCGTACCCGCGGGCCGAGCTGCTGGCCAGGCGCTTCGCCGACGCGGACGAGGCGGCCGCGCACGAGCTGTTCACCGCCGTCTTCGGCCTCTACCCCGCCCGGCACCTCGGCGGCCGCCCCGCCGAGCCGCACGGCGCGCCGAGCGCCCCCGCCAGCTGGTGGCACGGGCCCACCGTGCACCGCGCCCCCGCCGCCGGCCGCACCCGGGGGCTGCGCCGGGCCCGGCAGGACGGCGCGGGCGGCCGCGTCCCGCCGCAGGCCGCCCCGGGACGCCACCGCCGGCCCGAGCGCAGCCGCAGCACCGGCCAGGCCGCGGTCGTCGGCGAGCGCCGCACCGCGGCCCGACTGCTGCTCGCCCACCCCCTGGTCACCGCGCACGGCCCGCACGGCGCCGGCTTCCCGCTGATCCACCGTCACGCCGACTGGCTGGCGGAACGGTTCGGCGAACTCCTCGGCTACCCGCTCACCGTCGGCCCCGCCCACGCCCGCCTGCACAAGGCGCCGCTGGCCGGCCGCACCCTGCCCGGCTTCCGCCCCGACGGGTACGCCGCCCTGGTGCTCGCCCTCGGCGCAGCCGCCGACGGCCGGATACCGGAGCTGGAACGTCCCGAGGTGCTGCGGCTGCTGACGGAGTGGCAGGTCGTCACCAGCGACCCGGACGGCGGCCTCGCCCTCGACCGCGACCTCGCCCGCACCCTGCTCGCCGAACCCGCGCCGGCCGCCGCCGGTCCGGCCGCGGGCCCCGCGCCGGCCGTCCGCCGGCTGCTCGCCGAGAACCCGGTCGTCCTCGTCGACGAACTCGCCGCCCCCGAACGCACCTGGCTGCTCGACCGGCTGCCCGCCGAGGCCGAACTCTTCGCCGACTTCCTCGGGCTGGAGGCGGAGATCCGCAGCGAGGGCATGGCGCTGCTCGACCCGGCCGACGAACTCTCCGACCTCGCCGACGCCGGCGGCGGCCCGATCGCCCCGACCGCCCTGCTGCTCGCCGAGCGCCTGGTGGAGGAGCTCCGGCCGCTGCCCGAGGAGGCCGCCCCGCCCGCCGTCCTCGTCCCGGACGCACTGATAGACGGCGCCCTCGGCGACATCACCGACGACTACGGGCTGCCGGACCGGCCCGAGTGCGACTACCTCGCGGACCGCACGGCGCTGCGCCGCGACGTCCTCGACCTGCTCCACCGCATGCAGCTGATCGCCCCGGCCGGCCGCAACTGGGTGCTCCGCGCCCCTGCCGCCCGCTACGCCCCGCAGCTCGAACTGCATCCCACCCCGGGCACCGGCCGCCACTCCCGCCCGTAGCACGCGGGGAGGGGCATCGCCCTTGAGCGGTCCTCCGTCATCCGACGGCGCGGACGCGTTCGGCGACCTCGCGGAACTCCTGGACGGTGGCGTCGTACTCCACCCGCTGCCCGTCGGCCAGGACATGGTCGGGTGCGTCGACGATCGAGTCGTAGTAGACGGTCAGCTCGGGGCCGCCGTCGTCGGGCGTGATGTAGCCGTAGCCGTGGCCGCGGAAGTACGTCCTGACAGTGCCGGTGGCCATGGGACCACCCCTTCGCTCCAGGGGCTTGTGCCGATGACGGCAGTATCGGCCGCCGGAGGTCCCGGCACCACTCGGTCGGCTCAGCGGGCCGCCTGCGCGGCCTCGGCGCGCTGCTGGTGCCGGACGGTCTCCGCGGTGGCGGCCACGCCGAGGACCCCGAGGGCCAGCGAGGCGGCGACGGCGGCGCAGGCCAGCCGGCGGCGGTGGCGCCGGGGGAGCAGGAAGCGCGGCTGCGGTACGGGAGTGGTGGATGGTGCGAGCATGTCGAGGAGCCTTCCAGGTCGGTGTGAAAGGACGGCCACGAGCGGATGAAGTCCGGGCGGGCGCCCGGCGTCGAGTCCGTCGTCGCAGGTCAGTGCCGGTGCCCGGACGGCGTGCCGTCACCCGGTCGGCCGTACTACCGTGGGAGTCGTGTCATCCGGGAGTCCGTCCCCGTACGGCGGTGGCATCGTCAAACCGCTGCCGCGGGAGTGGTTCGTGCCGCACGGCGGCAGTGCCGAGATGCGCTGGGACACCCTGGCCGACACCGGGCTGTACACCCCGAACGAGCGGTTCTTCGTCCGCAACCACACCGCCACCCCGCTGATCGACCCGCGCACCTGGCGGCTGCGGGTGCACGGCAGTGCGCTGCGCGGCGGCGGTGCCGAGTTCTCGGCGGCCGACCTGCGTGCCCTGCCCGCCCGCACCGTGGACGCCGTCCTCGAGTGCGCCGGGAACGGCCGCCGCTTCTGGGCCGAGCAGCAGGGCACGCCGGCCCCGGGCACCCCGTGGGGGCTCGGCGGTGTCGGCATGGCGTCCTGGCGCGGCGTCCCGCTCGCGGACCTGCTGCGGGCCGCGGGCCTCGGCCCGGACGCCGTGGACGTGCTGCCGAGCGGCCTCGACCCGGAGTACACGGTGGGCGGCCGGAACCTGGGGCACGTCCGCCGACCGCTGCCCATCGCCAAGGCCTTGGACGCCGACGTGCTGGTGGCGTACGAGATGAACGGGGAGCCGCTGCCGCCGGACCACGGTGCGCCGGCCCGGCTGGTGGTGCCGGGCTGGGTGGGGGTCGCCTCGATCAAGTGGCTGGGGGACGTCGAGGTCGCCGACCGGCCGCTGGGCTCGCCGTGGAACACCGAGTACTACCGGCTGTTCGGCCCGGCCCAGCCGGAGGGCGGCGGGCCGGCGCTCACCGGACAGGTCGTCAAGAGCGCCTTCGAGCTGGCCCGCGGCGCGGTGCTGGCGGCGGGCCGCAGCCACCGGCTGTGCGGCCGCTCCTGGTCGGGCACGGGCCCCGTCCGGGAGGTCGAGGTGAGCACCGACGGCGGCCTCGTCTGGCGCCCGGCCGAACTGCTCGACCCGCCGGCCGGCCACGGCTGGACGCGGTGGTGCCTGGACTGGCATCCCCCGGCGCCCGGCCGGTACGGGCTGCGGGCCCGCGCCACCGACGGGCGGGGTGCCGTCCAGCCGGCGGAGGCGGAGTTCAACCGGGAGGGCTACCTCTTCGGCGCGGTGGTGGTGCATCCGGTGACGGTGGTCTGAGGCGATCGGCCGGGTCAGGAGATCGCGATCCGGTCCAGGTGGGGGCCGCCGGCGGCGGTGGCGGCGGTGACCCGGACGGTGTTGGCGCCGGTCCTCAGGGTGATCGGCACGGAGACGGTGGCCCAGCTGCCCCAGCCGCCGGTGGGCCGGAAGGACCGCGCGGCCACCACCCGCGTGCCGTTCACCGCGATGTCCATCGGGCGGTCGGCGGTGCCGCCGTTGGCGTACCGCAGGGCGAGGGTGGCGCTCGCCGGGGCGGCCGCCTCGACCTCCCATTCGGCCTGTCCGCCGGCGCCCTCCTCGAGGACGGCGTAGGCCGCGCCGCTGTATCCCGGGTGCTCGGTGTCGGTGCGGCCGCGGTGCAGCCGCGCCTCCTCGGCCCGGAAGACCCCGGACGCGCCGGAGACCAGCTGGTAGCCGCGCATGTTCCGGATCAGCAGGTGGCAGTCGCGCAGCGAGCCGGAGGTGTCCCCGAGCGAGCGGTAGATGCCCCACTTGGGGCGGACCCGGTCGGCGAGGAAGGTGTCCACGCCCTCGCGGGAGGCGTCGACCACGGTGCTGCCGCCGCTGCGGAGGATCCAGCGGACCATGCCCTTCTTCCCGTCGCCGATCCTGATCCGGAAGTCGACGTCCACCCACCGGTCGTGCAGCGGCTCCAGTGCGGTGCGGCCGACCAGGACGTCCGACTCCGGGAGCCTGAGCTCGACGGTCTGTGTGCCGCCGACCCGCCGCAGCGACTGGACGACGATCGGCGAGGTGCCGTTGCCGGGCTGCTTCATCTGCATGATGTGGGTGAAGCTCGTGGTCGCCTGCAGCGAGGCCGGGATGTACACGGAGTAGGTGGTGCGCCAGGTCTCGCCGGGCTTCCACAGCAGGTGGGCACTGCCGGCGGGGGTGCGCATGCCGGTCACCTCGTGGCGCTGCCGGTCGGTGTCGGAGTCCCGGTCGACGGTGTGCATGGTCCAGCGGTAGGCGTCGCCGTCGGTGGTGATGTGCGGCCGGGCGGAGGGGTGCGAGCCGGCCCGGTCGTCCTCGACGGTCTCGAAGGCGCGCAGGCCGTCGTGGGCCGCGGACGGGGACCAGCGCAGCTGCCAGGCGGCGACGGCCGGGGCGGCGGCGGTGTCGCCGCGGGCGACCATCTGGAGTCCGGCGGAGGCTGCGCCGCCGAGGGCGGCACCGAGCAGCAGGCGGCGGGAGGTCGTGCTCATGACAGGACTCCTCGTGGTCGGGGGCAGGCCGAGGGGTGTTCCTGGGTCGGAGTCCGTCCAGAGTCGGCGCCTGCCGGGCCGCGGTCAAGGAACGTCAGGAAGGCTTACGCCCGATTTAAGGCCGACCGGCAGTAGGGCCCGCGGCGTCGCGTGCCGACAGCTCTCTCCCTCCTTGCCCGCCGTCGGGCAGGAGGGGCCCATCTCGACCCGCGCTCCCTGCTGCCGGTCGGCCCAAGAGCCGCCGTCAGGCCGCCGGATCGGCCGCCTCGTACGGGGTGAGCACCAGGCGCACCACGTCCTCCAGGCGGCGCCGAGCGTCGTCCAGTGTGGTGCGGCCGGTCACCCAGGCCGTCAGTTCGCCCTGCCAGGCGTGCCCGACGATGTGCCGCACCACGTCGCCGGCCGAGGGTGGCACCTCCACCATCACGGCGAGCAGGGCGGCGCCGTCGGCCCGGGCCATCGCCTGCAGCGCCTCGCTGGCGAACGGGTCCGTGGAAGCCGCCACCGACACCCTCAGCCGGGCCAGCTCGGGCTGCCGCTGGTAGGCACGCATGCCGTGCCGGACGAAGCGCACCATGCGGTCGCTGGCGGACAGCCCGGCGCGGCGCCCGCGCCCCTCGGACACCAGATCGGTCAGCAGCGAACGGTGCCACTCGGCGATCGCCGCGGCCAGCAGGTGGTCCTTGGACGAGAAGTAGCGGTAGGTCGTCCCGAGGGCGACCCCGGAGCGCTCGGACACCTGGCGCATCTGCAGCCGCTCGACACCGATCTCGGTCACCAGGGAGAGGGCGGCCGCGATCAGGTTCCTGCGCCGTTCGAGCTGACGGGGCGACATCGCCTCCACCGGACGTGGTGACAGGTCAACCTTGGTCACCTTCACCATCATACGGCCCGGGGTGTCGTACGGGTATGACGCGATCGGTCACGGACGGGTCGCGCGCCGCTCGCGCAGCAGTGTCTCCTGCACCGCGGAGGCCACCAGCTGGCCGTCCCGGTTGTAGAACTCGCCGAGCGCCAGCCCCCGGCCGTCCGAGGCGGACGGGCTGCGCTGCGCGAACAGCAGCCACTCGTCGGCCCGGAACGGCCGGTGGAACCACATCGCGTGGTCCAGCGAGGCCAGCAGGGTGCGCCGCGGCTCCTTGCGGCCGAAGCGGTGCGGCTCCAGGTGCAGGGCGGTGGTGGACGCCAGCGTCAGGTCGGAGAGGTAGGTGAGGGCGCAGACCTGCAGCAGCGGGTCGTCCTCGGGCAGCGGCGTTCCGGTTCGCAGCCATACGAACTGCTGCGGGACGCCCGGCAGTTCCGGCGGCATCCCGGGTGCGTCGGCGGGCAGGAAGCGCATTTCCAGCGCGCGGAAGCCGGTCGACTTGGCGAAGTCCTCCGGGTTCGCCTGCTCCCAGGCCACGAACGGGTCCGGCAGCTCCTCGGGGCCCGGCACCGGCGGCATCGTCCGCTGGCGCTCCCCGGACTCCTCCGGGCGCTTGAACGAGGCCGACATGGTGAAGATCGCCTCGCCGCGCTGAACCGCCGTCACCCGCCGGGTCGCGTAAGAGGAGCCGTCGCGGACCCGGTCGACCTGGTAGACGATCGGCCGCTGCGGATCGCCCGGCCGCAGGAAGTACCCGTGCAGCGAGTGCACGGCGCGGTCCGCCCCGATCGTCCGGCCGGCGGCGGTGAGCGCCTGCGCGGCGACCTGCCCGCCGAACGCGCGCATCGGCGCACCGGCATGGCACCGGCCGCGGAACAGGTTCTCGTCCAGCTCCTCGATGCACAGCAGATCGACGAACGGGGGCACGGAGTCGTCGGCCGGCATCCCCTGCTCCATGGCGTCTGTCACCGCTCCATAGTGGCAGATCGCCCCCGGGGGAGGGTGTGACCTGGGTTACCCGTGGTGCTGCCGGGAACAAGAACACGTTCCAGATCGGACGCCCTGTCAGTGCCCGCCCCTAGCGTCCTCGCCATGACCCAAGCCGTGCAGACGTACGCCTACCTGCGCTCCTCGGCCGTGCAGGAGAGCACCGCCGGGCGCAGCCTCGCCCTGGAGACCTCCGGCGGCGCCGGCCCGCTCGGGACCGCCGCCAACCCGCGCTTCTTCAGCGGCTTCCTGACCTCCCCGGGCGCCGCCGCGGCCGCCCTGCTCGCGGTGGCCGACGTCGCCGCCGCCCGCTACTACCAGCCCCTGCTGCGCGCCTCCCTCGACCCGGTGGTCACCGCCGGCGGCGACCGGCTGCGCTTCGAGTCCTTCTCCGGCTGCTGCGGCGTGCACGCCCGCCTCGACGTCCTCGCCGACGGCCTCGACGGCGACGACGTCGGGTACGGCACCACCAACGTCGACGTGAACAACCCGCTCCGCGAGGGCCTGAGCCGGATCGGCACCGGCGAGCCGCTGCACATGGCCGTCGGCCCGGACGCCCTGGAGGTCACCACCCTCGACGGGCCCGTGGTGGAGAAGAAGGTGCCGCTGCCGGACCGCTGGCTGCGGGGCTTCGCCGAGACCCAGGTGCTCGCCGCCGGCTTCGACCTGCGCGCCGAGCTGCCCGCCGCCGAGGCCGTCCGCTTCCTGCGCTCGCTGCCCCGCTCCGGCGGCCGCGGCTCCACTGTCGGCTGGGTCGTCCCGGCCGGCCGCGCGCTGCGCCCCACCAGCCGCCCGGTGCCCGGTGCGGTCTGCCTGCCCGGCCCCGAGCGGCTGGTCGCCCTGCAGCGGGTGCTGCGGCACGCCCTGGCCCTGCGGGTGTACGGACCGGCCCGTGCGGACGGCCCCGCCGCCTCCGCCTGGGAGGTCGTGCTGCCCGGGATGCGGCTCACCCTGACGCTGTCCCCGGACGCCTCGCGCGGCTTCTCCGGGGAGGGCGGGGTGCTCACCGCGCTGGCCGCCGAGGGCTCCGCCGAGGACGCCGAGCTGATCGCCACCCTGCTCGCCTGGGAGCCGCGGATCGACCCGGCCGAGCTCGCCGAGCAGTCCGGCCTGCCCGTCGCGCGGGTGCGCGCCGCACTCACCCGGCTCGGCACCGCCGGCCAGATCGGCTACGACTTCGCGGACGCCGCCTACTTCCACCGCCGGCTGCCGTACGAGGCCGGGCGCGCCGAGGTGCACAACCCGCGGCTGCGGGCCGCCCGGGCCATGGCCGCCGCCGGCGCCGTCCGGCTGGAGGGCGCCACGGCCGTCGTCACCGTGGACGACCACGTGCAGCGGGTGCGTACCGGCGCGGACGGGCAGCTCGGCTGCACCTGCCTGTGGTGGGCCAAGTACCGCGGCGGGCGCGGACCGTGCAAGCACGTGCTCGCGGTCGGCCTGGTCCGCGCGGAGCAGGCGGAGGGCGTCCGATGAGCCTCGCCGACCTCGTCCGCAAGGGCGACACCGCCGGTGTCGCGGCCGCCCTCGCCGAACTGACCCCCGAGCAGCGCCGGGCCGAGGTGCCCGCGCTGCGCGAGCGCCGCAAGGAGATGCGGGACAGCTGGTCCAGTTCGCCCGACCGGTGGACGGCCCTGCTGGTGGCCGGCGCCGGCTGCCTGACCGCACCCACCGCGGCCGCCGAGTGGATCGGCAGCCGGGCCTTCGAGGACCGCGCCGGCTGGCGCAACCCGCTGCTGGTCGAGGTGATCGACCGCCAGCCGCTGGAGTGGCGGCAGGTCGTCACCGAACGGCTGGCCGAGCGGCGGGCACCGGGCTGGGGCTGGTCGGAGCACTTCCCGCTGCTGGAGTACCTGGTCCGCTCCACCGGCTGCCCGGTGCCGACCACCGACTCCTTCACCACCCAGTGGGTGCGCGAGCGCTCCCGCCCGGAGCCCCGGCACGCCGCCTTCGGCACCCTGCCGCCCGGCCGCAACCTGTTCGCCCGGCTGGCCGCGGACCCGTTCACCCCGGTGCTCGCCCCGCGGGTCTTCGAGGTGCCCGACCTCGCGTCCGAGCTGGAGGGCCCCTGGTCCGCCCGCGACGACTCCGAGCGCTGGCCGGGCGTGCTGGCCCGGCTGGCCGCCGAGGGCGTCCTGGACCGGGCCGACCTGATCGACCGCTGCCTCGCCCGGCTGCTGCGCGGCGGCGGCCGGCCGAACGACAACCGCGTCCACCTGAGCATCCTCGGCGCCCTGGCGCCCACCGAGGACGAGTACGCCGGGCACGCCCGCACCCTGCTCGGCATGCTGGACGGCCCCTCCACCACCGCGGCCCTGGCCCAGCAGGTGCTGGCCGCGCTGGACGCCGCCGGCCGGGTCGATGCCGAACTGCTCGGCGAGGCCTGCCTGACCGTGCTGTTCCGCCCGGAGAAGAAGCTCGTCCGCGCCCAGCTCGGCTGGCTCGACCGGGCCGCCCGCACCGCCCCCGACCGGGCCGGGCCGGTCGTGCTCGCCGCCGCCGGCGCCTTCGGCCACCCCGACCGCACCCTGCAGGAGCAGGCGCTCAAGGTGGTCGCCAAGCACCTGCGGAAGGCCGGCCCCGCCGTCCTTCCGGAGCTGCGCGACGCCGCCGAGCAGCTGGACCCGGCCCACCACGCCCGCGCCGCCGAGCTGTTCGGCACCGAGGTGCGGGCCGAGGAGTACGCCGAGCTGCTGCCGCCGGTGCCGCAGCCCCGGCCGGTGCCGCCGCCGATCGCCACCCCCGCCGAACTCGCCGAGGAGCTCGGCGCGGTGCTCGCCGGCGACAGCGGGCTCGTCCCCTGGGAGCGCGCGCTGGACGGGCTCGTCCGGCACGCCCGGGCGGACCGCCCGGCGCTGGCCGAGGCCCTGGAGCCGGTGCTCCGGGTGCACGGCGGGCACAGCCTCCGCCTGGTCGCCGAGGCCGCCACCGGCCGGATGGCCGCCGGTCAGGCCGACGAGATCTCCAGCGGCCGCCAGGGGTACTTCCGGTACGCCTGGTCCACCGGCTTCGACGTCCAGCTCGCCGCCCGGCTGGAGGAGGCCGTGCGGCAGCTGGCCGTCCGCCCGGTGCCGTACCTGCTGGCCGCCCCGACCCTCTCCACCGGCGTGATCGACGCCGCCGTCCTGGTCGAGCGGATCGCCGGGTACGCGGCGGCCGGCGTCGACCCCGGCCCGGTCGACCTCGGCCAGGCCCTGCTGCGGGTCACGCCCACCGCCGACCCGGCGGTGCTCGCCGCGGCCGCGGAGATCGACACCCCGGCCGGCCACCGGCTCACCGCCTGGCTGCGCGGCGGCGGCCTGCCGCACCAGCGGTCCACCGTGCTGCCGCCGTCCAGCGGGCGTGCGCCGAACGGCCGCCGGCGCTCCACCACCCGCCGCCTGGTCCACCAGCCGGGCGCGGGCACCACCGGGCTGCCCGCCGACGCCGACCGGCTGGTCGACTCGACGGACCGCCAGCTGGCGCGGGGTTACGTCTGGTGGAACCCGCCGGCCTCCGAGCAGTGGGCCGCGATCCTGCCCCACCACCGGGAGGAGACGGCCGCCCGGATGCTGGAGCGCTTCGCCGCCTGCGCCGACGCCGACGAGCGCGGCGGCGCGCAACTGCTCCCCGTGCTGGCCGAGGCGGGCGGCCCGGCCGGCCCCGCGGTGCACCTCGCGGTCGCCTACGGTCTGGGCGCCCGGCACTCGGAGGACCGCACCGCGGCCGTCGACGCCCTGCTGGTGCTCGCGGCCCGGGGCGACCTGGACGGCGCCCTGCTCGGCCGGGAGGCGGCCGAACTGGTGGTGCTGGGTGCGGTGAAGCCCAACCGCCTCGCCGAGGCGTTGCGTTCGGCCGCCGACACCGGCGCCTTCGGCACCGTCTGGGCGGTGCTGGCCGCGGCGCTGCCCGTCCTGCTGGCGGGGGAACCGGGCCGCGGCACCGGCGACCTGCTGGCGGTCGCCGCGGACTGCGCCCGGCGGACGGCCGCCCGAGGCCCGATCGCCGAGGTCACCGCACTCGCCGCGCGTGGCGGCGGCTCCCGCGCGGTGCGCGAGGCCGCGGCCCTCCGCGACGTGCTGGCGGGCTGACCGGAGGGGTGGGGCGAGTTTGAGAATGATTGTTCTTGACTGACCGTTCTTCAACTCGCTACGGTTCGGCGCATGGGAAGACCACGCGCCTTCGACGAGGACGAGGCCGTCGAGGCCGCTGCCCGGCTGTTCGCCGTGCACGGCTTCGAGGGCACCTCGGTCGACGACCTGGTGGGCGCGCTCGGCGTCCACCGGGGCAGCCTGTACAAGGTGTTCGGCAGCAAGCGCGGCCTCTACCTGGCCGCCCTCCGCCGCCACCTGGACCGGGACGTCCTCCCGGTCGCGGCGGCCGTCGCCGCCGCGGGCTCGCTGCCCACCGCCCTGGCGCAGGCCGCCGCCGCGTACGACGCGGGGCCGGCCGCCGGGCTGCTGCTGCTCGCCGCAGCCGAACGGGCCGCGGCCGACCCGGACGCCGCCGCCCTGGTCGAGGAGGGTGTTGCCGCCCTCGAGACCGCGGTCGCCGCGGTCCTCGGCCCCGGTGACACCGCGCCCGCTCTCGCCGAGGCACTGGCGGCCACCGTGCTCGGCCTGCGGCTGCGCGGACGCGCCGCCGGCGGCCGCCCGGCGGCCGCCGCCGTCCTCGCACTGGCCGACCGCCTCACCCCCTGACCGGGCCGGCCCACCCGCCGCCCTCCACCACCACCCGAGGAGCTATCAGATGGCACGCCTGTCCGTCGTGGACGACACCCTGGTCGTCGAGGTCGAGGGCCTCGACAAACTGTGGGCCCTGCGCAGCCGACTGGAGATACCGCTGGCCAACGTCCGCGGCGCCACCGCCGACCCCGGCATCGTCCACGAGTCCAAGGGCATCCGGATGGGCGGCACCCACCTGCCGGGCGTGATCACCGCCGGCACCTTCCGCTCCCAGGGCGAATGGATCTTCTGGGACGTCCACAACCCCGCCGGAGCCGTCGTGGTGGAGCTCGCCGACGAGCGGTACAGCCGCCTGGTCGTCGAGGTCGCCGACCCGCGCGCGGCCGTCGCCCTGGTCGAGGACGCCATGCGCGCCCACGCCGCCGGGGCCGGCCCCGTCTGACCGGTGCGGACGGCTCTGCCCAAGCCCTAGGGTGAGCTGGTCCGACCGGTCCACCTCCGCGGAGCCTCCGTGCTGCACCTGCGCCTGATCGTCCCCGTCGACCTGCGGGACACCGTCCTGAAGAGCCTCGACGACTGCGTGGGCGCCACCCACGTGATCGTCCTGCCCGACTCCGCCGTCCGCCCCGCGGGCGACGTGGTGCTCTGCGACATCGCCCGCGAGTCCGCCGACGAACTCCTCGGCGAGCTCCGCGAACTGGGCCTGGCCGAGCGCGGCGCGATCAACGTCGAGGAGGTCGCGCTGACGATCTCCGCCGCCGCGGACAAGGCCGAGGAGGAGGCGCCGGGCGAGGGCGCCGACGCCCTGGTCTGGGAGGCGGTCTCCGAGATCACCCACGAGGAGTCCACCCTCACCGCCGTCTACCTGGCCTTCCTCACCGTCGCGACGATGCTCGCCGCCTGCGGAGCCGTGCTCGACAGCGCGATCCTGGTCGTCGGCGCCATGGCCGTCGGCCCGGAGTTCGGACCGCTCGCCGGGCTGTGCGTCGCCCTCGTCCAGCGGCGGGGCCGGCCGGCCCTGCGCTCGCTCACCGCCCTGGTGGCCGGCTTCGCGTTCGCCATGCTGCTCACCGTTGGCTTCTGCCTGCTGATGGATCAGCTGGGGTTGTTCACCAAGGCCATGTTCGAGGCCGACCGGCCGAACACCTCGTTCATCTGGAAGCCCGATGCCACCTCCTTCGTGGTGGCCCTGCTGGCCGGCGTCGCCGGACTCCTCTCGCTCACCTCGGCGAAGGCCGGGGCACTGGTCGGTGTCGCCATCTCGGTGACCACCGTCCCGGCCGCGGCCAACGCCGCCGCCGCGATCGCCTACGGTGACTTCGCCCAGGGCAGGGGTTCGGCGGTGCAGTTGCTGTTGAACATGTTCGGCATCGTCGTGGCAGGCGTCGCCACCCTGCTGGTGCAGAACGTCGTCTGGAAGGCCGTCCGGTCCCACCGCCGGGTCCGCGACGTCACACCGTGATGCCGTCGTCCTCCGCGGTCGCCGCCGTGCTGCGGGTCGGCCGCCGGGAGGCGGCGGGGGCGGGCGAAGCCAGCCCGTCCGGCACGGTCAGGCCGTCGGCCCCGGGCACCGCGGCGACCGCACGCCACCACAGGGCCGGAGCCGGCGGATCGGCAGGCTCGAACGGCGCACCGGGACGGGGCACCGCGAACCGCACGCCGAGCGCCTGCGCCGCCGCGACCGTCCGCTCCGCGGGCTCCTCCCACGGGTGCGGCGCCAGGTTGAAGGTGCACCAGTGGATCGGCAGCAGCAGCCCGCCGCCCACGTCCTGGTGCGCCTGCACGCCCTCCTCCGGCGTCATGTGGACCTCGGGCCAGAAGTCGCTGTACGCCCCGATCTGCACCATCGTCGCGTCGAACGGGCCGAGCCGGGCGCCGATCTCGGTGAAGCCCGGGAAGTAGCCGGTGTCCCCGCTGTGGAACACCCGGTGCTCCGGGCCGGCCACCGCCCAGGAGGCCCACAGCGCGTACGGATGGGTGCGCGGGCCGCGGCTGCAGTAGTGCCGGGCGGGCGCGGCGGTCAGCGCGAGCCCGGCGACCTCGGCCGACTCCCACCAGTCGAGCTCCACGATCCGCCGCGGCGGCACACCCCAGTGCTCCAGGTGCGCACCGACGCCGAGCGGCACGGCGAACACCGTGTCGGTGGCGGCCAGTGCCTTGACGGTCGGCATGTCGAGGTGGTCGTAGTGGTCGTGCGAGACCACCACCACGTCCACCGGGCCGAGTTCGGCCAGGTCGACCGGCATCGGGTGGAGCCGCTTGGGGCCCGTCCAGGAGAACGGCGAGCAGCGCTCGCCCCACACCGGGTCGAACAGCACCCGGCGGCCGTCGATCTCGGCGAGCACCGTCGCGTGGCAGAGCCAGGTCAGCCGCAGGCCGGACGCCGGCGGCTCGGCCAGGTCGAGCGGGCGCAGCCGGTGCAGCGGCACCGGCGCGGCCGGCACCCGGCGCGTCCGGTCGCCGGCCAGCTGGGCCCGGCTCACCGACAGCGGCGAGTACCCGGCGGCCAGTCGGCGGGTGGGAACGGGGTTGCGGAAGGCGCCGTCCCGGAACTGCGGCGAGCGCCTGATGCGCTCCAGCCGCTCTCCGCGGGGATCGGCGCCGAAGGCGTCCGTGCGGATCAGGTGCCACGTCCGGCGCGGCAGCCGGCCGATGCCGCCGGTGTCGGTGAACGGGGTGCCGAACTGGGCGGCGAGGGCGGCTGCACGGGCGATCCAGGGGACGGAGCTGGGCACGGCACCTCCACGGTCGGGACATCCGTACGGCGGTGACCGCCCGACGCCCGCGGTCGCGAATGCCGGCCGGCCGGAGGCGTACGGTGGTGGCGCTGTGGCTCCGCTGCCGTACGACGACCGTCGCAACCGGACACTACCCCTCCTGGCCCGTACGGGCCCGGCCGAAACATGATCGGGCGCGCCGTTCGGCGGACGCCCCGGCCCGGCCCCGGACACGCGCGGACGGGCCCCTGCAACAGCGGGCCCGTCCGGGTGCGGAGGATCGGTCGGCGGTCAGGCCGCGTAGAACCGGGTGATCGTCTCGGCGACGCAGTGCGGCTTGGGGCTCGCCTCGCTGGTGATCGTGAAGCGCACCAGCGCCTGCACCCCGCCCGGCACCTCGTCGGCCGACAGCAGCTCGGCGGTGGCCCGCACCGCGGTGCCGACCGGGACCGGCGCGGGGAAGCGCACCTTCTCCGAGCCGTAGTTCAGCGCCATCCGGACGCCCTCGACGCCGTAGCACTCCTTCGCCAGCACCGGGATCAGTGACAGCGTCAGGTAGCCGTGCGCGATCGTGCCGCCGAACGGGCTCTCCTTCGCCCGCGCCGGGTCCACGTGGATCCACTGGTGGTCCCCGGTGGCCTCGGCGAACAGGTTCACCTGCTCCTGGCCGATGGTGTGCCACTCACTGGTACCGAGCTCGGTGCCGACCGCGGCCTTCAGGTCGGTCAGGGAGGCGAACGTCGTCACAATGCGCTCCAGGTGGGGTCGGGGGCTCCGGTCCCCACGGCTGCGCCCGGAGGGACAGTCGGAGAGTATGCCTACCGGCCGGTCACCTGTCAGCGGGGGGCCGCCGCGCCGTCCGGCCAGGCCGGAGCCACGGCCGGGCGCAGCCGACGGCCGCCCACCAGCTCGGGGGTGAGGGTCACGTACACCGGCCGCGGCCCGCCCACCCAGGGCCGCAGCCCGGCGTCGTACAGGCCGTCCTGCGCGCGGTGGTCGCGGACGACCTCGGCGTGGCCGTGCACCAGCACGCTCCAGCCGGTGCGGGTCGCCGGGTCGAGCACGTCGGCCTGGAACGCGGCGACCGTGCCGTCCAGCGCCCGTGCCGTCCTGCTGTCCGCGCGCAGGGCGAGGACCAGCCTGCCGTCCGGCGCCACCTCGAACGCCACCGGCAGCACCGCGGGCAGTGCGTGCTCGGTGTACACCACGCGCCCGACGGGCACGGTGCCGAGCAGGCGGCGGCACTCGGCCTCGCTCAGCTCCTCGACAGGGTCCTCGTACTCCATAGCACGATGCTCGAGGGGTGCCCCCGGGGCCGGTAGGGCCGATGGTCCCCGTTCGAGGGGTCCTACGGCGGTAGCTTGTCGCCGGAAGCGGCAAACGGCGGAGGGGGCTGGTGCGGGGTGGGCGGCGGCATCGAACTGGTGGTGATCGGCGCGGACGGGGGGCCGGACCGCAGCTGGGCCGGCTCGGCACAGGCCGCCGAGGGCGCCCGAGTGCTCGCCGAGGCCCTGCCGGGCCGGACCTTCGACGCCGGCCTCCGGGGCTGCCGGCCCACCGTCCTCGCACCGGACGCCGACGCCAACACCATGCTCACCGCCCTGCGGGCCGCCGCCGCGAGACCCGCCCGGTGGCTGGTGGTCTGCCTGCTCGGCCAGTTGACCGCCGACCCGAGAGGACGGCGGATCGCCCTGGTCACCGCGGGCTCCACCCCGGACAACGCGTACCGGCGCGGCCTCGCCTGGGACTGGGTGGTCAGCGCCATGGTGCACGGCGGCCAGGAGGAGACCCTGCTGATCGTCGACGCGGTCGCCGACCGCGACACCTGGGCGGCGCTGGCCCGCGAGGACGCCGCCGGAGAACTGATCACGCACTCCCGGGTCCCGCTGTGGGGCCGGATCGGCCGTCACCAGCCGGGGCGGCGCGGCCGGGACGCCGTCCGGCCCGGCGGTGAAGGCTCGTTCAGCCGGGTCCTCGGGCACGTCCTCGACCAGGGCGTGCCCGGTGCACCCGCCGCCCTCGGGCCGCAGGAACTCCAGCCCGCCCTCGAGTACGAACTCGCCCTCCGGGACGGCGGCGCCCTCGCGGCCGGACAGGCCCTCGCGCTCGTTCCCGGTGACGGGGGGCGACTCCTGATGCGCAATCGCGCCGCAGTGAAGGGCGCATTGGCCGGATTGTCGCTTTCTGATGAACTGTTGGCAGTTCTGTGGCGGGAAAGCGCCCCAACCGATCCGCCCACCGCGTAAGGTCGGACCGCCCGGGGTGTTGCTGAGCAGGGGCGGGCGGGCGAAGAATCGATGCCCCCGCGGCAGCACCGAGGGACGGCGGAGGGACTTCTGCGACCATGGCCGCGGACGGGGTCGGGCGCGATGAGGTGGGGCTATGCGGCAGCGCGGAAATTCGTTGCGCCCTGGGGCGGTCGGGATCGGTGGGGTGGCACTGCTGTTGGCGCTGAGTGCCTGCGGTTCCGCCGGAACCGGCGGTTCTGCGGATCGTCTGGGTACTCCTGTGGCCAGTGTTCCCGGTGGGACTGCAGTAACTCCTTCGGGTGGTTCGGGCACCGCCCCTGCCGTCCCCGCCGAAGGGGTCGACGGGGCAGTGGCGCGAGCCGTTCTGACGACGTATCGGGCCTGGTGGCAGGCGCAGGCCGACGCGTTCGCACGATCGGATTCGGACGGTTCCCAACTGCGCTCGTACTCCACCGGGCGGGCATTGAGCGAAGCCCTGGCAAGCCTGCACCAACTGCACGACGCAAAGCTCGTGATGACCGGAAGCCCGCGCAACTCGGCGCTGGTGAAGAGGCTCGATCTCGCCACCGATCCGCAGACCGCGGTCGTGGAGGATTGCCTCGATGTGAGCGATTGGCACCAGGCGGACGCATCGAGCGGTGCCGTAAAAGATCCCGCACAGCGCTTCACCCGGTATCCGGCGACCGTTTCCCTGCGGAGGGACGGCAGCCGATGGGTGATCGTCGACTTCGAACGCGAGGTGGGCCGCACATGCTGAAGACGATCGTTCGTGCCCTGCTGCTGTCGGCATTACTGCTTGCGCCGGCGACTCCGGCATCGGCCGGTGAACCGACCGGCGGCGTCAATCCGTGCGCCGTCCGCGACATCTGCATCGTCGTCACCGAACCCGGTGGGGGCGGTGGTTCCGGCGGGGGGAGCGGCGGGACGACCGGGGGGTCGGACGGCGGGGTGCAGATGTGCAGTTGGAACGGGCAGCAGTGGCCCTGCTGGGACGACGACCTCGGGTGGTTCTCGACGGCCGACGGCTGCTACTACCACCGGTCCGAGCCGCAGCCGCCCGCCGGCGATCCGTCCTGGGCGGGCCACGCGCCGTCCGAGGGGGCGGTGTACGACGTCAACTGCCGTGGTGTCGGCGGTCAGATGTCGCCCAAGCCGCCGATGTTCTTCGCGCAGCCGCCCGGCGGCCCGCCGCCGCCGGACCGCCCGTACGACCTCGGCATGAAGGCGCTCGGCATGATCCACTTCGATGCGCCGTCGCTGCACGCCGCCCCGTCCGGCACCGCCGTCGTCGGGGTGCCGGTCTGGCTCTGGTACACCGCGACGCCGACCACCGCCGGCCCGCAGAGCGCCACCGCCAAGGGCCGGACGATGAGCGTCACCGCCACCGCCCGGCTGACCAAGGTGCACTGGGACACCGGGGACGGCGCGCAGGGCGTGGACTGCACCGGCCCCGGCACCGAGTACAAGGCCGGCGCGGGCGGCCAGCCCTCGTGCGGATACACGTACCGGACGGCCTCGGTGAAGCCGGACGACCACACCTTCTACCTGACCGCCACGCTCACCTGGCGGGTCGAGGCCGTCCGGTCGGACACCGGGGCGCGGGTGTTCGCGGTCGACTACCTGGTCACCACCGACGAGCCGATGCCGCTGAAGGTCGCCGAGGCGCAGGCGCTCAACTGACCGTCAGCATCCCGCCCGACCACGCCGAACCACAGCTCCGGAAAGGCCCCAGCCCGGTGGAAACCCGCAACGTCCCGACGCCGAGCGCAGGCAGCGCCGCCCTCGCCCCCGACCCGGTCCGCCCCGCCCCGCACGTGCCGCCGCGCACCCTGCGGGCACGCCGGCGCAGGCCCGCCGTGCTGGCGATGGCGGTCGCGCTGATCGCGGCCGGCGGACTCGGCGGTGCGGCGCTCTACAACAGTTCGGGGCAGCGGATCGCCGTCCTGGCCCTGGCCCGTGACGTCCCGATGGGCCAGACCATCACCGCCGACGACCTGGTCGTCGCCCACATCGCCGGCGACCCGGCGCTGCGGCCCCTGGACGCCCGGGACCGGGCCCGCACCGTCGGGCTGCGCGCCACCACGGACCTCAAGCGCGGCGCCCTGCTGCTGAAGGCGGACCTGACCGCCGATCCGGCCCTGCAGCCGGGCCAGCAGGTCGTCGGCCTGGCCGCCAAGCGCACCCAGCTGCCGGCCACCCGGCTGCAGTCCGGCCTGCAGGTGCTCGTGGTGTTCACCCCGGACGCCAAGTCCGATCAGCCGGTCGTCCGGACACCGGAGACGCTCTCCGCCGTGGTGGTGGGCGTCGGCAAGGTCGACACCGACGGCAGCCAGGTGGTCGACGTGGCCGTCCCCGCGGGCGACGGCCCGCGGCTGGCGGGCTGGGTGGCCACCGGCAGGTTCCAGGTGATCCTGGCGCCCCGGGCGGCGGCCGCCGCGCCCGACCCGGCACCGTCCGCGGGCGGCACCGCGGCAGCCGGAAGCCCGGGCGCCACCCCGTCGGGCAGCGCGTCCGGGAAGGTCACCGGCAGCCCGCGCAGTGGCGCGGCGGGGGGTGGCACCTGATGGCCGTCGTCGCCGTGGTCGGCGGCCCCGGAGCGCCCGGCGCCACCACCACCGCCCTCGCCCTGCTGCTCTCCTGGCCGCTCCGGCCGGGCCGCCGGGTGCTGCTCGCCGAGTGCGACCCGGACGGCGGCGCCGTGCTCGCCGGTGCCCTCGAGGGCCGCATCGAGGCGGTGTACGGGCTGCGCAACCTGGCCGTGGCGGACCGCCGCGGCCTGCTCGCCCAGACCATGTGGGAGCAACTCGTCGACCTGTCCCCGGACGGCGCCGCGGACCGGCTGCTGCTGCCCGGCCTCACCGATCCGGCGCAGGCGCCCGGCCTCGCCTACACCTGGGAGCCGCTGGCCGACACCTTCCATGCGCTCGACGCCCACGGCTACGACGTGATCGTCGATCTCGGCCGCTCCGGAGCCCTGGGACCGGGTTCCGTGCTGGCCCGGCGGGCCGACGTGGTGGCGGCGTCCGTCCGGACCACGCTGCGCGGCCTGTCCGCGGCCCGGCCCCGGCTCGCCGCCCTGCGGGACGACCTCGAGACCTCCGGTTCGGGGGCCGACGCGCTCGGGCTGCTGCCGGTCGCCGAGGGCCCGTACCCGCTGGCGGAGGCCGCCCGGGAGCTCGGCGTCTCGGCGCTCGGCCTGCTGCCGTTCGCGCCGCGCACCGCACGGGTGCTCTCCGACGGCGGGGACACCGCCGACCGGCGCTTCGTCCGCTCCGAACTGATGCGCACGGTGCGCAGCGCGGCCGACCGTATCCAGGAGGTCGCGGCCCGGCGACGGCATCGGCTCGCCCCGCAGCCCCATGAGCAGCCGGCACCGCCGCAGGCCGCCCAGCCGCAGGAGGCGTACCCCCAGGCCGACCGGCCGCAGGGCGGGTACCCGCAGCCGGGGCCGGTGCTCGGCCCGGTGCAGGGGCGCCGGCCGTGGGCGGCACCGGCTCCCGAGCAGCCGTACCCGTCGGGCTTCCCGCAGCACATCGCCCCGCCGGCCGTGCCGCAGCCGCCCGCGCCCGCGCCGTTCCCGCCGTCGGACCGGCAGCAGCCGCAGACCGGGTACGGGGAGGTGCTCCGTGCGCGGTAGTCCGCTCCAGCAGGGGCCGTCCTCGCTGCCCTGGTCGGTGCCCGTCCCGGCCGGACCGGCCGGCGGGTTCACCACAGGACCGGTCCGGCCGGCGGCCCCGGTGCCCCCGGCGGCCGCCGTGCCGCCCGTGCACGCACTGCAGCCGGTCGGCGCCAAGCCCGCGGTGGACCCGCAGGTCGCCCGCGAGCTCAAGCGCCAGGTCGCGGCCGAACTCCACCAGCAGCTGTCCAAGCTGGAGGGCGCCGGCGAGGTCGACCGGGCCACCCGGCGGCAGCGCGGCCGGGCCCTGATCGAGGAGGCGGTGGCCCGCTGGTCCGACGCGTACGCGCAGACCCACGGCATCCCGCCCACCCGGGACCAGGACCGCGCCCTCGCCGAGGCCGTCTACGACCTGCTGTTCCGGGCCGGCCGGCTGCAGCCGTACCTGGACGACCCGGAGATCGAGAACATCCTGGTCAACGGCTGCGACGACGTGTGGGTCTCGCGGGCCAACGAGCCGCTGCGGCAGGTCCCGCCGATCGCCGACAACGACGCCGAACTCGTCGAACTGCTCCAGGACCTGGCCCGCCAGCACGGTGGCGGCGAGCGCACCCTCTCCACCGCAAGCCCCACCCTGGCACTGCGGCTGGAGGGCGGGATGCGCCTGCAGGCGCTGACCGAGGTCACCCCGCGCCCGTACGTGGCGATCCGCCGGCACCGGGTCGCCTCGGCGACGCTCGGCGACCTGGTCGGCCTCGGCACGCTCGACCCGACGCTGGCGGCCTTCCTGGCGGCTGCGATCCGGGCCAAGAAGAACGTGATGATCACCGGCACCCAGGGCGTCGGCAAGACCAGCCTGCTGCGCGCCATGGCCGCCGAGATCCCGCCGGACGAGCGGGTCGGCACCCTGGAGACCGAGTTCGAGCTGTGGCTGCACACCCTCGGCCACCTGCGCCAGGTCGTGCCGATGGAGGCCCGCGAGGGCAACGGCGAGCGGGTCGACGGCCGGGTCGCCGGCGAGCTGACGATCGGTGAACTCATCCCCGCCGCGCTGCGGATGACGCTCTCCCGGATCATCGTCGGCGAGGTCCGCTCCGCCGAGGTCGTGCCCATGCTGCGGGTCATGACCAACGGCGAGGGCGGCTCGATGTGCACCCTGCACGCCCGCACACCGCAGATGGTGGTCGACCGCATCGCCGAACTCTGCCTGGAGTACGGCGCCCACATGACCGACAGCCTCGCCTACCGGCTCACCGCCAACGCCGTCGACTTCGTCGTGCACGTCGCCATGGTCGACGAGACCGCCGTCGGCGGCCGCCGGCACCGCTTCGTCTCGCACGTCCTGGAGGTCACCGGCCTCGGCGAGAGCGGCCGCCCGGCGATGAACCAGGTCTTCGGCCCGCGCCCCGAACAGGGCGAGCCGAGGGCCGTCCCGCACACCCCGCCGCAGTGCCTGGACGACCTGCGCCGGGCCGGCTTCGACGCCGGCCTGCTGCAGTCCCCGTACGGCAGTTGGGGCGCCCCGCTGGCGCTGCGGATCGGCGGTGGCCGCTGATGCTGCTCTTCGTGCTCTGCGGCCTCGCCGTCGCCGGCGGACTGGTCGCCCTGGTCGTCGGCCTGGTCGGCACCCGCGAGGCCCCGCCCGAGACCCGGCCCGGCACCGGCCGGCTGCATGTCTTCTGGTACGGCGCCCCCGGCACCGCCACCCCCGGCCGGGCCCGGCAGCGGCGCATCCAGGCGATGCTCGCGCTGGCCGGCGGCGCCGGCGCCTGGCTGTTCACCGGCATCCCGCTGACCGCCCTGCTGGTGCCGCTCGCCGTCTTCGGCCTGCCCTGGCTGTACGACGCCACCCGCTCCGACACCCGGCGGATCGAACGCCTGGAGGCGCTCGCCGAGTGGACCCAGCGCCTCGCCGACGTGTTGCTGCTCGGCGTCGGCCTCAACCAGGCCATCGTCACCAGCCGCCGCACCGCCCCGCCCGGCCTGGAGGCCGAGATCAACGACCTCGCCGCCCGGCTGCAGTCCCGCTGGCGGCCGGAGGACGCGCTGCGCGCCTTCGGCGACGAACTCGCCGACGCCACCGCCGACAAGGTGCTCGCCGCACTGCTGCTGCGGGCCGGTGACAGCGGCCCCGGCCTGGCCCGGGCGCTCGCCGACATCGCCGACTCGGTGCGCGAGGAGGTCCGCCAGCGCCGCACCATCGAGGCCGACCGGGCCAAGCACCGCACCACCGTGCGCTGGCTGGTCGGCATCATCCTGGCGGTGATCCTGGTCGGCGCGTTCAACTCCCGCTACACCGCGCCCTATGCGAGCGTCACCGGCCAGGTGGTGCTGGCCGTGGTCGCCGCAGCCTTCGTCGCGGTGATCGCCTGGATGCGTTCGCTGGCCGCGCACACCCCGCTGCCCCGGCTGATCGAACCCGACCGGCGCAGCAAGGCCGGCCGGCTGCCCGGCGACCCGGCCGAGCCGGAGCCGGCCCCGGCGGCCGCCGAGGAGGCCCGATGATCTCGCCCTGGGCCGTGCTGGCGGGCGGCGCCGCCGCCGGCGGCCTCGCCCTGCTGCTCGCCGAACTCCGCCCCGCCCCGCCGGACCTCGGCCAGGCCCTGGGCCGGCTGCACCGCACCCCGGACCCGCGGCCCGCCGAGGACACCAGGCCCGCCTGGTACGACCGGATCGGCGCCGACTCGCTGCGGCTGCCCGGCGCCCGCATCCCGCACCGGCAGCTCGCCCTGATCGGCCGCAGCCCGGCCCGGTTCATGGCGCACAAGCTGCTCTTCGCGCTGGTCGGCCTGATGCTGCCCGGCTACCTGGCGGCGATGGCCGCGGTGGCCGGGATCGGCCTGCCGATCGCCGTCCCGCTGCTCGCCGGGCCGCTGCTCGCGGTGCTGCTGTGGCTCGTCCCGGACGGCATCGTCGCCGGCGAGGCCAAGGAGGCCCGCACCGAGTACCTGCACGGCATCGCCGCCTACCTGGAACTCGTCGCGCTGGAGCGGGCCGCGGACTGCGGCCCCGCCGAGGCGCTGCGCCGGGCCGCCGCGGTCGGCCGCGGCACCGTCTTCCGGCGGATCAGGGACGCCCTGGAGCGCGCCGCCACCGACCGGCTGCCGCCCTGGGACGGCCTCGACGCGCTCGCCGAGGACCTCGGCCTGACCCCCCTCCAGGACCTCGCGGACATCATGCGGATCTCCGGCACCGACGGCGCCGCCGTGTACGACACCCTGCGTGCCCGCGCCAAGAGCCTCCGCGGCGAGCTCCTCGCCGAGGAACTGGCGCAGGCCAACACCGACAGCGAGCGGATGGTCGCGCCCGGCGCGGTCCTCACCCTGCTCATGACGGTGCTGATCGTCTTCCCCGCGCTGTACCAGATGCTCGACGTCAGCTGAGCAGCCGACGACCACCGACCGCCCCGTCCTGGAGACCACACCATGACCCCGATCACGGCCTGGTTCAAGCCCCTGTTGACCGCCCTGCTGCTGCCCGTGCTGCTGCCGCTGCGGCTCGGCGCGCCCTTCCTGCACGTCCGCCTCGGCAGACTGCGCGCCGCCCGCGCCGCCGGCGACCGCGGCGCGATCAGCATCGAACTCGCGCTCACCATCATCGTCATGGTCGCCATCGCCGGTGCGGTGCTGGCCGCGGTCAAGGTGCTCGCCGGCAAGGCCGAGAGCAAGATCCCCACCGACGTCCCGGACGCGGTGAAGTGATCCGTCGCCCGTGCGTCCCCGCCGCCCTCCGCGACCGCGGGGCGGTCGTCCTCGGCCTCGCCGTCCTCTTCCCGGTCGTGCTGCTCGCCGTCATGCTCGTGGTGCAGGCCTCGCTCTGGTGGTACGCCGACCAGGCCGCCCTCACCGCGCTGCGCGAGGGTGTGGACGCCGGCCGGGTGCAGGGCGCAGTCGCCGAGGACGGGGACGTCCGGGTGAAGGAGTTCCTGGCCCGGTTCGGCAAGCTCGCCGAACTCGAGAGCGTGGACCACACCGGATCGGACACCGAGACCCAGCAGATGACGGTGACGGTCCGTCCGCAGTCGATCGTGCCGTTCTTCGACCGGCTGACGATCACCGAGACGCTCAGCGCACCCCGCGAGCGGTTCGTCCCGCAGGGCGGGCCGCGGTGACCGGCCCCGCCCCGCGCCGGCCGCGGACCGCCGCCGGCCCCGACGCGGGCGGCGTTCCGGTCGAGGCGGCGCTGCTGCTGCCGGTGGTGCTCGCCTTCGTGCTGATCGTCGTCGCCGCCGGCCGGGTGCAGAGCACCGGCGCCGTCGTCGACGCCGCCGCCCGGGCCGGCGCCCGCGCCGCCTCGCTGGCCCGCACCGAGGACGGCGCCCGGCAGGCCGCCGCCGACGCCGTCCAGGACGTCCTCGGCCGCCGCAGCGTCCGCTGCTCGCAGGACCCGGTCACACCGGTCTCGTACGGCACCGTGCAGACCCCGGGCGGCGAACTCGACACCGTCACCGTGCGGGTGCGGTGCTCGGTGCCGCTGCGCGACCTGCTGGGTGTGGACGGGCTCCAGGGGGACAAGACCATGACGGGGGAGTTCACCTCGGTCGTCGACCGGTACCGCGGCGACTGAGCAGGAGAGGGGGGCCGGTGGCACACCGGAGGAGACTGCCGCGGCTGCGCCGCGGACCGGACGACGGCGCACTGTCGCTGTACGTCGCGATCTGCGCGGCGGCGCTGGTCGTCCTGGTCGGCATCGTGCTCGACCTCGGCGGCCGGCTGCGCGCCATCGAACGCGCCGACGCGCGCGCCCAGGAGGCCGCCCGCGTCGCCAGCCAGCAGCTCGACGTGGAGGCCGTCCTGCAGGGCCGCGGCTATCGCATCGTCAGCGAGGAGGCCGCCGCGCAGGCCGCCGACGAGTACCTGGCGGCGTACAACCTCACGGGCAGGACCCGGCTGGTGGACGAACGCACCGTCGAGGTGCGGACCACCGGCACCTACACCAGCGCCCTGATCGGCGCGGTGCTCCCCGACTTCACCCACCTCGAGGTGCACGGGTACGGCAAGGCCACCCTCGTGCACGGCATCACGGAAGCGGAGAACGGCTGATGGCCGCGCGACGAGCCAACGACCCCGCCCGTACGGCTCCCTCGGGCACCCCGGCGCCCCCCGGCGGCGTCCGGCGGCCGGTGCCCGTCCGGCCCCGGCGCCGCAGGACCGCCGGCTCGGTGGCCGCCGCCCTCGCCTCGCTGGTCGCCCTGGCCGCCCTGCTGGCCGGCCTGCCCGCCCTGCTCGGCTACGGCACCCTCGCGGTCGCCTCGATGGGCGAACCCGCCACCGGTGGCGGCCTGGCCGGCCTGCTGACCAGCCCCGACGACGGACGGCTGTTCCTGTGGGCACTGGTCGGCGTCGGCTGGATCGCCTGGCTGTGCTTCGCCGCCGCCGTCCTGCTGGAGATCCCCGCGCAGCTGCGCGGCCGCGCCGCCCGCCGCATCCCGGCCTTCGGCTGGAGCCAGCGGATCGCGGCCGGCCTGGTCGGCTCCGTCCTCGCGCTGCTCCCGGTGGCCGGCTCGGCGTTCGCCGCCGCCCCCGAGCGCGGCCCGCAGGCCGTGGCGGCCGCCCTGCCCGCCTCGCCCCAGTACGCCGCGCTGCCCGCGGCCGCACCCGCCGCGGCCCCGGCCGCGCCCGCCCAGGACCACCCCGTCTACACCGTGCGCGACACCCGCCCCGCCGACAGCCTCTGGTCCATCGCCGAGCGCCAACTCGGCTCGGGCGAGCGCTGGCAGGAGATCGCCCGGCTCAACGACGGCCGGGTGATGGACGATTCCGGGCGCCGCTTCGACGCGGACCGGCCGATCCACCCGGGCTGGAAGCTGCAGATGCCCTCCGACGCCAAGGCCGACGCGGCCCCCGCCGCCCAGCAGCCGCACACCCCCCAGCACGCCACCGTCACCGTCGCGCCCGGCGACAGCCTGTCCGCCATCGCCCGGCGGGAGCTGGGCAGCGGGGACGAGTGGCCCAAGCTGTTCGAGGCCAACCGGGGCGTCCGCGCCCCCGACGGCGAGCGGCTCACCGACCCGGACGTCCTGGTCCCCGGCATGGTGCTGGCCGTCCCCGGCGCGCCGGCCGCCGAACCGCAGCCCCAACCCCGGCAGCCGGAGCCGCCGGCGGCCGACGCCACCCCGGCCCCGGCCACACCCGCACCGGCCACCCCGGCGCCGACGGCCCCGAGCACTCCCGCCCCCAACACCCCCGTGGTGAAGATCCCGGCCCCCGCCGACACCGCACCCACCGCCGTGCCGGCCGGCACCGGCACCACGGCCCACGCGGCCTCCGGCGACTACACCGCCGCCCTCGCCGCCTCCACCGTCGGCGTCCTGCTGGCCGCCATCATGATCGGCACGGTCTCCCGCCGCCGCGGGGACCAGCAGCGCGCCCGCAGGCCGCGCCACCGCATCGCCCTCCCCGACCCGCCCGCCGCCGCCTTCGAGGCCGAACTGAAGGCACGCCAGAACGTGCCCGCACTCGAACTGCTCGACCGGGCGCTGCGCACCCTGGCCCGCAACACCGTCCGCAACGGCAAGCGGCTGCCCGCCCTGGTCGCCGCGCGGATCACCCCCGGCCGCACGGTCGAACTCCACCTGTCCGGCCCGGCCGTGCCGATCGCGCCGTTCCGCGCCGCACACGCCAACAACGTGTGGTGGTGCCCGGAGGACTCGAACGAACTGCTCTCGCCCGGCCAGGCCGCCAAGTCCGCCGCGCCCTACCCGGCCCTGGTGACGCTCGGCAGCGCACCGGACGGCTCGGTCGTCCTCGCCGACCTGGAGACCGTCCGGCTGGTCCACCTCTCCGGCCACCCGGACGACTCCCACGACGTCCTGCGCACCCTCGCGCTGGAACTCGCCCACAGCCCGCTCGCCGACCGACTCCACCTGCACCTGGTCGGCTTCGCCGAGGACCTGCCGATCGCCGGCCGCGCCGCCGAACGCGTCCACCGTTACGACACCCTGGAGCACGCCCTCGGGGCACTCGGCCCGCGCACCGCCCGCGCCCGCGCCACCCTGGTCGCCGCCGAGGCCACCAGCCCGCGCGACGCCCGCAGCCGCGGGCAGGCCGACGACTCCTGGGTGCCGGAGATCGTGCTCTCCGCACAGCCCCCCGGCGGCGACGTGCCCGCCGAACTCGGCCGGCTCCTCGACACCAAGCCGCGCAGCTGCCTCGCCGTCGTCACCCGCGCCCCGGAGCGCGGCGCCGGCCCGGTCGCCCGCTGGACGCTCCCCAGCACCGGCGCGGCCACCCTGCCCGGCCTGCACCTCCAGGTGGAGCTCCAGCGGCTGGACCGGACGCAGTACGGGCACCTCGTCGAGCTCGTCCGCAGCTCCGGCGACACCACCCAGCACCCGGCACCCGAATGGACCCTGGACGGACCCGGCGTCGACCTCGAACCCGCCGAACTGCCCGTTCCCGTCCCCGTCCTGACCGCCGTCGGCGCCTCCGAAGGACACCGGGACGGCGCGAACGGCAGCGCCGACCCCGAGGCGGACCCGGCCGGGCCCGGGGCAGGCCCCCGCCTGATCGCCCGCGTCATCGGCACCGGGGCCAGCCCGTTCGCGGGCACCGACCCCACCGCAACCCCGCCGCGGAAGGACGGACCGGCCGCCGGCCGGCCCGTGCCCGCGGTCACCGCGGTTCCGCCGCTCACCGCCGTCCCCTCGCCCGCGCCGCAGCCCCCGGCCGGGCCCGATCCCGCCGCGCCGCCCGCCGACCGGGCACCGCGCCACACCGTCAACGGCATCGGCCGGCACGCCGCCTCGGGCCCGGCCCGCCTGCCGCAGCCCGAACCGGCCCGCCCGGAACCGCCGCAGCCCGTGCCGCCGCAGGCCGTGCCGCCGCAGTCCGTTCCCGAGCAGTCGGTTCCCGACCGGCCGGGCCCGGTGCCGGTGCCCGCGACGGCCCCCGAACCGGCTCCCACCCATGACCCGGCCCCCGACACCGCGGCCCCGGCCGGCCCGGCCCGTGCCGCCGCGGCCCGCACCGACAGCGCCGAACTGCTGGCCATCCTCCGCTCCCCGGAGGCGCACACCGGCCGTTCGGCGCCCCGGGTGCGGCTGCTCGGGCCGGTCGACATCACCGGCGCCACCGGGACGACCGAGCCGGTCGCCGTGCCCCGGCTCACCGAGCTCGCCGCCCTGCTGGCACTGCGCCCGGGCATCGACCACGGCACCCTCGACCGGGCCCTGCACCCCGGCGCGGCCCACCTCACCGAACTGGCGCCGGGCCTCGCCGCCAGCCCGCTGCCGGGCAAACTCACCCGCCTCGCCGCCTGGCTGGGCGCCTCCCAGGACGGCCGCGCCTACCTGCGCACCGACCAGCCGGAGGGCTATACCCTGGCACCGACCGTCACCTGCGACTGGGACGAGTTCCGCGGGCTCTACCGGCGCGGCATGCGGTCCACCAGCTCCACCGCGGACGCCGCGCTCGCCCACGCACTCGCCCTCGTCCGCGGCGCACCGTTCGCCGAGGCCGCGGCCGGCACGTACGGCTGGGCCGAGCCCGAGCGGCAGGACATGCTCGCCGCGATCGTCGACACGGCGCACGAACTCGCGGTCCGGCGGCTCCAGTACGGCGACCACCGCACCGCGGAGGCGGCGATCTTCCGGGGGCTCGCCGTCGCCCCGGACGTCGAACTCCTGCACCGCGACCTGTTCTACGCCTACGCCTCGGCAGGCGCCCGCGACCAGCTCGTCCGCGCCGTCAACCGCCTGGACGCCCTGAGCCGCCGCACCGGCCGCGACCTCGACCCGGACACCGTCGCCCTCCTCCGCGACCTCCTCGCCGCCTAGCAGGGGCAAGCGAAATCAGGGGCGCGGGTCACCTGCAATTCGGGGCAAGTCAAGTCAGGTGCCCCCGCGCGCCCCTGGGATGCCCCCTGCCAATTTCGGTCGCGGTGAAGGCGGCACGCCGGTTAGCGTCCGGCCATGACGAGCGAGCCGACGACCACGGACATGCCCCTGCGCCCTCGCCTGCGGGCCGCCCTCACGGCGGCCATGAAGGCGCGCGACAGGGTGGCCGTCGACGCCCTGCGGCCCACCCTGGCGGCGCTGGACAACGCCGAGGCGGTGGAGCGCCCCGAGGGCGCCGACCGGAACCTCGCGGTCGAGCTGATCCCGGTCGGCGCCGGCGCCGCGGAGGTGCCCCGCCGTGAGCTGACGGAGGAGCAGATCGTGGGGATCGTCCGGGCCGAGGCCTCCGAGCGGTCCGAGGCGGCCGAGGCGTACGAGCGCGCCGGTCGGGCCGACCGGGCGGAGCGGCTGCGTGCCGAGGCCGCCGTGCTGCTCGCCCACCTGGCCTGAGCAGGCCGAGCAGGGCCGAGCGGGCCCCGGTGGGATGTCAGTGCCGGGCGGCAGGATGCGGTGCAGCAGCAAGTACCGCACCGAGGAGCCGCCGTGACCGACCTGACATCCGACCGGCCCGTGTCGTTCGTCGACGGGTGGTGCGCCACCGACCTGGGCGTCCACCGGCCGTGCCGGGGCACCTACGAGTGGTACCCGTACGAGAGCCTGCCGCCGCTCGCGGCGGACCGGTTCGACGGGGGATTCGGCTGGCTCGGCGGCCTCGGCCCGGCGGATCCGGAGCGGGTGGCGCTGCTGGACGGTGTCTCGGCGGCCCTCGCCGGGACGGGCATGCAGCTGCCCGCGGACTTCACGGCCTTCCACACCTCGGCCCGCTGCCACGGGGCGCTGGACGAGGTGTCGGTGACGGCCTGTTGGACGGACATCTCGGGCCCGCTGCCCAGCCCGGTCGAGCCCGGCGCCCGGTTGGTCCGCTTCCTGCGGGACCAGCAGGACTGCGTGCTCTGGTACCTGTACCTGCGCCCCTCGGGGGAGTCCTTCGTGGTCGCCTCGCCGCTGGACTTCGAGGACCTGCCGGAGTGGGACGAGGCGGACGGCGCGGCCGACCTCAGTGCGGCGATCGCCCGCTGCGCCCCGACCTTCGAGGAGTTCGCCTACCGCTTCTGGGTGGAGAACCGGCTCTGGTTCGCGGTGCACGGCGAGGGGCCGCCGTCCGAGCCCGCCCTCGCCGAGTACCTGGCGCACTACACCGGCACCGCGGAGGCCGCGTCCCCGGGGCCGTGTCCGGTTGACTCGAAGCACGGTTGACTTGAAGTGCGGTTGAGCTTGCAGGCTTGACCCCGACGGAGTCGGAACGAGCCGGGGAGCGGTTGTGCGGGCAGTGTGGTTGCGGGAGTTCGGCGGGCCCGAGGTGCTGGTGGCGGGGGAGGCGCCCGATCCGGTGCCGGGCCCGGGGCAGGTGGTGGTGGACGTCGTGTACGCCAACATCACCTTCGTCGAGACGCAGTTCCGGGCGACCGGGCGCGGCCCGTTCGCCGCGGTGCCGCCGCTCGTCCCCGGCAACGGCGTCGGCGGCGTGGTGTCGGCGGTCGGCGACGGGGTGGACGCCGGGCTGGTCGGCCGTCGGGTGGTGACCGCCACCGGAGGCTCCGGCGGGTACGCCGAGCGGGCGGTCGCCGCCGTCGACGGCCTGTTCGAGGTGCCCGAAGGGCTGGCCCCGGACGATGCGGTGGCGCTGCTCGCGGACGGCCGCACTGCACTCCTCCAGCTGCGGGCCGCCCGGGTCGGTGCCGGGGACAGGGTGCTGGTCCTCGCGGCCGCGGGCGGGGTCGGCAGCCTGCTGGTGCAGCTGGCCGCCGCTGCGGGCGCGACCGTGGTCGGTGCGGCGGGCGGTGCCCGTAAGGCGGCCGTTGCGGCGGAACTCGGCGCGAAGTACGCGGTGGACTACCGGGAGGCCGGCTGGCCGGAGCTCGTCCGGTCCGGCACCGGCGGGCTGGACGTCGTGTTCGACGGAGTCGGCGGCGACCTCGCCCGGGCCGCCTTCGAACTGCTCGCCCCCGGCGGACGGATGGTCAGCTACGGCCTGGCGGGCGGCACCTGGGCGGCGATCCCGCCGGAGGCGGCCGCTGCCCGCGGCGTGGAACTCGTCGCACCGGGCCGGCCCGACCCGGCGCTGCTGCGCGCCGCCACCGCGGAGGCCCTCGCCGAAGGAGCGGCGGCCGGCTCCGTCCGCTGATCGGGCAGCGGTTCCCGCTGGAGCGTGCGGCCGAGGCGCATGCCGCGATCGAGTCCCGGGCGACCACCGGCAAGACCCTCCTGGTCGTCCGGGAGTAAGACCGCCCGTCACCACGGACCGGGTGCTATGCACGCTGCCGAATTCACCGGGAGCGGGGCGCGGACGAACCTACGATCGGAGCCATGACAGCTCCCTCGTACCCGCCCAAGCCGAAGCCCGGCGACCGGGTGGCGATCCTCTCTCCGTCCTCCGGTCTGCCCGCCGTCCTGCCGCTGCCCTTCGACCTCGGCCTGCACCGGCTGGCCGAGGAGTTCGGCGTGAAGCCGGTGGAGTACCCGACCACCCGCCGGATGGGCTGCTCGCCGCAGGAGCGGGCGGCCGACATCCACGCGGCCTTCGCCGACCCGGAGATCAAGGCGGTGATCGCCAGCATCGGCGGCAACGACCAGATCACCGTGCTGCCGCATCTGGACGACGAGCTGATCCGCGCCAACCCCAAGCCGTTCTTCGGGTTCAGCGACAACACCAACCTGCTCACCCACCTGTGGAACCTCGGCATCGTCGGCTACCACGGGGCGAGCGTGATGACCGAGTTCGGCCGCCCCGGCGCCCTGCACCCCGTCACCGCCGCCTCGGCGCGCGCCGCGCTCTTCACCTCCGGCCCGTACGAACTGGCCGAGCCCGCCGGGTTCAACGACATCGACCGGCCCTGGCAGGACCCGGCGACCTTCGAGGCCGAGGCGCGGATGCAGCCCTCCGAGGGCTGGACCTGGCACCGGCCCGAGCGGGTGGTCGAGGGGGTGAGCTGGGGCGGCAACCTGGAGATCCTCGGCCGGCTGATGACGGCCGACCGCGGCATCCGCAGCCCCGAGGCGTACGAGGGGTGCGTGCTCTTCCTCGAGACCTCGGAGGAACTCCCCTCCGGTGAGGAGGTGTTCGGGATCCTGCGCACCATGGGGGAGCGCGGGCTGCTCGCCCGCTTCCCCGCGCTGCTGATGGGCCGGGCGAAGGCGTGGTCCTTCGACCGGCCGAACGACGCCCGGCAGCGTGCCGCGCACCGGGCCGAGCAGCGCGAGGCGGTGCTCCGCGCCCTGGCCGCCCACGCACCGGACACCATGGCGGTGTTCGACGTCGACCTCGGACACACCGACCCGCAGGTGGTGATCCCGTACGGCGGCACCGTCCGGGTGGACGGGCCCGCCCGCCGGATCACCGTGACCTACTGACGGACCGACGGCTGCGCCGCTCGCCACCGCGGGCGATCGCCGACCCGGCCTGGAACCGCCACCGGATCACCCCGTATGGTGGCGCAATCGTGTGCGGTGGCGGTCACCGTGCAGGCAGGGACGATGCCGCGGCGGGCGGCGGGGCGGGGCGGTGACCGGGCGTGGCGGACGTGACAGCGGCCTCCGGGGGCGGGGAACGGACGCCGTTCGACACGGACGTGCCCCCGCGTCCGGTGCCGCACCGGCCTGCGGAGGAGCCGGCCGACGGGCCCGCCCCGGTGCCGAGCACCGGCTGGACGACCACCATGCCGGCCATCACACTGCCGCCCGTCCCACCGGCCCCTCCCGCGCCGCCGGCCCAGCCGCCCGGCCAGGCCCCCGCGCCGCCCGCCCCGGCCGCTGTGCCGTCCGCGGGCCCCGGCCCCGCCCAGCCCCTGCTGCGCGGCTTCGGTGCGGGCCTGCGCGGCCGCATCCTGGTGGTCGAGGGCGGCTACGCCAGCACCGGCCGCAGACCCTGGGGCCGCGGCAGCGCCCAGGCCCCGGTGCTCTCGGCGATGCTCGCGGGCGTCTCCCCGCACATCCTGCTGGCCTCGGACTCGGTGGACGCGGTGCACCTGCCCGGTGCCGGCGACCCGCAGACCGTGCTCGCACACCTGCGGGCGGCCTCCCGGCACCCCGGTCCGCTGCTCGTCCACATCGGCGGGCACCTGGTCACCGACCGCCGCGCCGAGCAGCTCTTCCTGACGCTCCGTGACGCGCGGTCGCACGACACCCTGCCCTGGCAGGCCGTCGCCGACGAGCTGCGCCACCGCCCCGCGGAGTGGGACACCCTGGTCATCGGCGACCTGAGTGCGGACCAGACCGCCTGGCCGCTGGTGCAGAGCGCGATCTCGCCGCTCACCGACGGCGTGCCGCTGTGGGCCGTCGTCAACCCCGACCCGGACCAGGTCGGCATGTTCACCCGCGCGCTGATCGAGGTGCTGCACGTCGGTGTGCCCGGCGCCGGACCGGTGCTCGCGCCCGAGGAACTGCGCCGCCAGGTGCACTCGGTGCTCCGCCCGGACGCCGCGCTGCTGCTCTCGCACGCCCCGGACCGCCCGGTGTTCCGCAACACCTCGCGGCAGATCGGCGACCGGTCCACCGAGGCCCGGCTGAGCGAGGCGCCGCGCCCGGCCGCCGTGCAGCCGAAGCGGCCGGTGGCCAAGCCGCCCCGGCCCCGCCCGGGGGCGTACGTGCCCGCCGCGCCGCGGGTGCAGCTGGCCAAGGCGCAGAAGGCGGCGCCGCGCGGCCCGGTCTCGCTGCTCAAGCCCGGTGTGCCGCCGACCCCGCCGCGTCCGGCCCGCCCGGTGTCGCTGCTGAAGCGGCTGCCCGGCGATCCGCCGCCGCCCCCGAAGCCGCCCGTGCTGTCCCCGGAGGAGGAGGCGGCCATGATGGAGGCCGCCAAGAGGCCGGTGCCCGAGCCGACCACCGCCCCGCCCGGGGCGCTGCGGGTGCGGCTGCTCAAGCCGCGCCCGGCCGAGGACTCCCCGCCGGCCGAACCGGCCGGCGGCCCCCGGGTGGAACTGGGCAAGTCGCTGCCCGCCGCGGCCCCGGCGGACGATCCGCTCGCCGAGTACCGCGACGCGGTGGGCCGGATCGTGCGGGCGGCCGACGCGGGCGAGCACGACACCGCGGCCGAACTCGCCCTCGCCCTGGAGAGCGAGGCGGTGGCGGCGCACGGCGCGGCCGCTCCCGAGGTGCTGCAGGTGCGTCAGGTCCGGGCGCACGTCTCCCGGCTGGCGGGCCGTACGGTGCTGGCCGCCGACATCTACCGGGAGGTGGCGCTGGCGCTGCTCGGTACGGCGGGCGCCGACGACCCGGAGACCCAGCGGGCGGCGACCAACGCCGAGGCCTGCTGGCGGGCGGTGGCGGACCGCGCGGAGGCGATCCGGATCGCCCCGGAGATCATCGAGCTGCGGGCCCACCTGCCGGGCCCGGACGGCCGCAAGCTGCGGGCGGCCGAGCGTTACCTCGCCAAGCTGGCGGCCGCCCCCGCCGAGGACTGAGACGCGCAACGGGCCGCCCCGCCGACAGTGGCGGGACGGCCCTGGTGCGCGGGACGGGTCAGCGTCCGGCGAGCGCGTGCACGAAGCGGGCGCCGTCGATCGTGCCGAGGCCCGAGGCCAGGTCGTAGCCGGGGCCCGCCTGGTAGCCCGTCACCTCGTCCCAGGAGTTGTCGCCCGCGGTCACGTCGGTGATGCCGCTCCACCGCTCGGGGAGCGCGGCCAGGCCGTACATCCGCCAGGTCGTGCTGGATCGCCGGCGAGCCGAAGGAGTCGACGACGATCGTCCGGCCCTTGCCGGTGACGCCCTGCCGGTACAGCGGGTCCAGGTTGTACGCGGTGCGGTACTGCAGCGGCGAGTAGCAGTGGATGCCGATCTGCGCGACGCACTCGGCGGTGGACATCGGGGCGGTGCGCCCGGCCGCGCTGATGCGGCCCTGGGAGGCGGGCCCGACGTGGCCGGCCGGCGCGCGGTGCCCGGGGCCGTGGCAACGCCGCGGTGGACCACCGGATCGGGTAAAGACCGGTAAGCCCGGCCGGGGCAGGGGCCAACCACTCAGGGGCGCGGGGAACTGCGCGGGACGGAAAGCTCAGGCCCGATCCATCCGCCCCGCGCAGTTTCCGTCAGCGGGCGCCGCCGTTGATGTACAGCGTCTGCCCGCTCACGTACGAGGCGTCCTCGCTGGCCAGGAAGGCCACCACCGAGGCGACCTCCTCCGGCTGCCCGACCCGGCGCAGCGGGGTGCGCTCGGCGGCCAGCGCCTGGTGGTCCTCGGCGCTGGAGCCGACCCGCTCGGCGGTGGCGGCGGTCATCGCGGTGGCGATGTAGCCGGGGGCGACCGCGTTGACGTTGATGTTGAACGGGCCGAGCTCGATCGCCAGGGTGGCGGTGAGGCCCTGGATGCCGGCCTTGGCGGCGGCGTAGTTGGCCTGCCCGCGGTTGCCGAGCGCGGAGCGCGAGCTCAGCGAGACGATCTTGCCGTACTTCTGCTTCACCATGTACTTCTGCGCCACGTGGCTGCAGTTGTAGGCGCTGGTGAGGTTGACGGTGAGGACGGCGTCCCAGTCGTTCTTCGCCATCTTGAAGAACAGGTTGTCGCGGGTGATGCCGGCGTTGTTGATCAGGATGTGCAGCGCGCCCAGGTCCTCGACGATCTGCGCGAACACCGCCTCGACCGCGTCGTAGTCGGCCACGTCGCAGCCGTACGCGCGGGCGGTGCCGCCCTTGGCGGTGATGGCGTCGGCGGTGGCCTGCGCCCGCTCGGCGGTGAGGTCGACGACGGCCACGGCCGCGCCCTCCTCGGCGAGCCGGGCGGCGGTGGCCGCGCCGATGCCCTGGGCGGCGCCGGTCACCACGGCGACCTTGTCTGCGAATCGGGTCATCTGATCTGCCCTCAGTTCTTCTCGACGAGTACGGCGGTGCCCTGTCCGACACCGACGCACATGGTGGCCAGGCCGCGCCGGGCGCCGGTCCGGCGCATCCGGTGCAGCAGGGTGGTGAGGATGCGGGCGCCGGAGCCGCCCAGCGGGTGGCCGAGCGCGATGGCTCCGCCGCTCGGGTTGACCAGGTCCTGGTCGAAGCCGAGCTCGTTGACGCAGGCGAGGGCCTGGGCGGCGAAGGCCTCGTTGAACTCGGCCTCCTCGACGTCGCCGACCTGCCAGCCGGCCCGGGCGAGCACCTTGCGGGTCGCGGGGACGGGGCCGATGCCCATGACGTCCGGGTGGACGCCGGCCGAGGCGCCCGCCACGTAGCGGCCGAGCGGCTCCAGGCCGAGCCGGCCCAGCGCCTCCTCGGAGACCAGCAGCAGGGCGGCGGCGCCGTCGTTCATCGGCGAGGCGTTGCCGGCGGTGACGGTGCCGCCGGCCCGGAAGACCGGCTTGAGGCGGGCCAGCTTCTCGAGGGTGGTGTCCTCGCGGATCGACTCGTCGGCGGTGACGGTGACCCCGTCGGGCCGGACGACGGGCAGCAGCTCGGCGTCGAAGTGGCCGTCCTTGCGGGCGGCGGCGGCCCGCTGGTGGCTGCGCAGCGCGAAGGCGTCCTGCTGCTCGCGGGTGACACCGAAGCGTGCGGCGACCTCCTCGGCGGTCTCGCCCATGGAGAGGACGCCGTGCAGCTCCTTCATCCGCGGGTTGGTGAGCCGCCAGCCGAGCCGGGTGTCGAAGGTCTCCATCCGGTGCGGCATCGCCTCGTCCGGGCGGGGCAGCACGAAGGGGGCGCGGGTCATCGACTCGCAGCCGCCGGCGACGACGACCTCGGCCTCGCCGGAACCGATCGTCCGGGCGGCGGTGGTGACGGCCTCCATGCCGGAGGCGCACAGCCGGTTGACGGTGGCGCCGGGGATGCTGTCGGGCAGCCCGGCGAGCAGCACGGCCATCCGGGCGGCGTTGCGGTTGTCCTCGCCGGCCTGGTTGGCGGCGCCCCAGTAGACGTCGTCGATGAGGGCGGGGTCGAGCTGCGGCACGTCGGCCAGCAGACCGGAGAGGACGGCGGCCGACAGGTCGTCGGGCCGGACGGTGGACAGCGCGCCGCGCAGCCGCCCGATCGGGGTGCGGCGGGCAGCGGCGAAGTAGACGGGACGCACTTCGTCGGGCTCCTGTTCTCGTGGGTTCCAGAACGCGTTGCTGTGTCAGAACGCGTTGATGCCGGTCAGGGATCGCCCGATCAGCAGCTTGTGGATCTGGCTGGTGCCCTCGTAGAGGGTCATGACGCGCGCGTCGCGCAGGTACTTGCCGACCGGGTACTCGTCGATGAACCCGTATCCGCCGAAGACCTGCAGGGCGTTGTTGGCGGCGCGCACGGCCGCCTCGCTGGCGTACAGCTTGGCGGTGGAGGACTCGGTGGCGAAGGGCAGGCCGCGCTCGATCAGGTCGGCGACCTTCCAGGTGAGCAGCCGGGAGGCCTCGACGTCGACGGCGATGTCGGCGAGCAGCTCCTGCACCAGCTGGTGGGAGGCGATCGGCTTGCCGAACTGCTCGCGCTCGCCGGCGTACTTCACCGCGGCCTCCAGGCAGGCCCGGGCGATGCCGACGCAGCCGGCGGCGACCGACATCCGACCCTTGGCCAGGGCGGACATCGCGATCTTGAAACCGGCGCCCTCGGCGCCGAGCCGGGCGCTGTCGGGCACCCGGACATTGTCGAGGACGAGTTCGGCGGTGGCCTGGCCGCGCAGCCCGAGCTTGCCGTGCACGGTGCGCCGCTCGAAGCCGGGCAGGCCGGTCTCCACCAGGAAGGCGGTGATGCCGCGGTGGCCCGGCTCGCCGGTGCGGGCGAAGACCAGGGCGACCTCGGCCCAGGTGCCGTTGGTGATGAACATCTTGCTGCCGCTGATCAGCCAGTCTCCGCCGTCGCGGACGGCCCGGGTGGTCAGGTTGGCCGCGTCGGAGCCGGTGCCGGGTTCGGTGAGCGCGAAGCAGCCGAGCGCCTCGCCGGAGGTGAGCCGGGGCAGCCACTCCCGCTTCTGCTCCTCGGTGCCGTACCCGGCGACCGACTTGGCGACCAGGCCGAGCGAGACGGAGACGATGCCGCGCACGGCGGAGTCGCCGCGGCCGAGCTCTTCCAGCACCAGGCAGTACGCCAGGTGGTCGCCGCCGCTGCCGCCGTACTCCTCGGGGATCGTCAGGCCGAGGAATCCGAGCTTGCCGAGCTTGCCGACGATGCCGGGGTCGACGGACTCGGCGCGGTCCCAGGCGGCTGCGTGCGGGACGATCTCGCGGTCGGTGAAGGCCGCGGCGAGGTCGCGGACGGCGGCCTGCTCCTCGGACAGCTCAAGATTCATGGCGGCGGATGCTCCATAAACTAGCAGTGCAAGTTTTAATGGGACTGTAGCCCCCGCCGCCCCGCCCGCGGAAGGGGCCGCCTGCAAGAATGTGTGACACCCCACCCGATCGGAGGCCGCGACCGCATGGCCCGCCCGCGCACCCCGCTGCTCAGCCGCGAGCGGATCGTCGCCGCCGCACTCGCCCTGGTCGACGCCGACGGCCTGGACGCGCTCTCCACCCGGCGCCTCGCCACCGAGCTCTCCGTCAGCGGGCCCTCCCTCTACAACCACTTCGCCACCAAGGACGACCTCCTCGACGCCGTGGTCGACAGCGTGATGGGCGAGGTCGACCTCTCGATGTTCGACGCGCCGGACGACTGGCGCGCCGCCCTCCGCGACTGGGCCCGCTCCTACCGCGCCGCCCTCGCCGCCCACCCCAACGTCGTCCCCGTCCTCGCCCAGGGCCCCGGCCGCCGCCCCAACGCGCTGCGCCTCGCCGACGCCGTCTTCGGCTGCCTCGTCGACGCCGGCTGGCCCCGCGGCCAGGCCACCCGGATCGGCGCCCTGATGCGCTACTTCATCACCGGCTCCGCGCTCGGCTCCTTCGCCGGCGGCTTCCCCGAGGACGCCGCCGTCTACGCCGCCGACTATCCGCACCTCGGCGAGGCCCACCTGCTCGCCGAACACCGCCGCTCCATCGACGAGGGCGCCTTCGAGACCGGCCTGGAGGCCCTGCTCGACGGCCTCGCCCTGCGCCACCCCGCGGCAGCCGGCTGAGCCGCACCCCAATGGGTCACACCCGGGCCGGGGGCGTTTGCCGGAGCCGGCCTGCGGCCATCCCTGAATGCTGTCCCGTCGGCCCACCCACCGGAGGCCCACCGTGCAGCCCCGCACCCGCCCGGCCCGCGCCGCCCGCCGCCGCCCGCTGCGACCGGCCGCGGCCCTCGCCGCCGCCCTCGCCCTGACCGGCCTGCTGCCCGGCACGGCCCTGGCCGGCGGCCCGCCCGGCGGCCGCCCGTCGCTCGACCGCGAACTGCGCGCCCTGGTCAACGCCCCCGGCGGCCCGCCCGGCGCCATCGTGGTGCTCCGGTACGGCGACCGGACCGAGGTCCACCGGGCCGGCACCGCCGAGGTCGGCACCGGCCGCCCGCCCCGCATCACCGACCACATGCGGATCGCCAGCGCAGCCAAGGCGTTCAGCGGCGCCGTCACCCTGCGCCTGGTCGACCGCGGCGTCCTCGGCCTGGACGACACCATCGGCGAACGGCTGCCCGACCTGCCCGCCGCCTGGCACGCGGTGACGCTGCGCCAGCTGCTCCAGCACACCAGCGGCCTGCCGGACTACAGCGACTCGGCGGGCTTCCGGGCCGTCATCACCGCCGACCCGCACCACGTCTTCGACCCTCACCACCTGCTGGACTACGTCTTCGGCCAGCCCCTCGCCTTCACCCCCGGCACGCAGTACCAGTACTCCAACTCGGACAACATCGCCGCCGCCCTGATGGCCGAGGCCGCCACCGGCCGCCCGTACGAGGAACTCCTCGCCCGCCTGGTGTACCGGCCGATCGGCCTGCGCGAGACCAGCCTGCCGCGCGGCTACGAACTGCCCGAGCCCTACCTGCACGGCTACGACGTCGTCCCGCCCGACCCGCCGGAGGACGTCTCCACCCTGTTCGGCGCCTCCGGCGCCTGGGCCTCGGGCGGCATCGTCTCCACCCCCGCCGACCTGTCCGCCTTCATCCGCGCCTACGGCGGCGACGGCTTCCTGAAGCCCTCGACCCGGCGGCAGCAGACGGCCTTCGTCCCCGGCTCGTCCGAGCCCGCCGGGCCGGGCACCAACGCGGCCGGGCTCGCCCTGTTCCGCTACACCACCCGCTGCGGCACCGTGTACGGCCACACCGGCAACACCGCCGGCTACACCCAGCTCATGGTGGCCACCCCGGACGGCAGCCGCGCGCTCACCTTCTCCGTCACCGAGCAGATCAGCCAGAGCACCCGGCCCGTGCTGCTCGAACAACTGCGGGCCGTCCAGGAGGACTTCGTCTGCCGGCTGCTCAACGGCCCAGGGCACTGAGGCCCGCGGCCGCCGCCAGCGCGGCCCGCACCTCGGAGGCCGGATCGCCCTCGTGGTAGATCCGCTCGCTGCGCTCGATGCCGTCCAGGAACTCCTGGTACCGCACCGCGTACCCCAGGCGCATCAGCGGCGCCGCGAGCTCCAGGGCCCGCAGCGGGTCCGAACCGGGGACCGCCGCCGACCAGGCGGCGGCCCACACCGCCCGGACGTCCGCCCAGCGCTGCTCGCCCAGGAAGTCCTGCGGCCGCAGCCCGTCGAAGGCCGGATGCCCGAAGAAGGCGTCCGAGAAGTCGACCAGCACGGTGGCGCTGCCGTCCGAGCGGTAGTTGCCCGGGTGGAAGTCGCCGTGCACCAGGGTGAGCGGCAGCCCACAGGCGTCCAGCTCGTCGATCGCCGCGGGCAGGCCGTCCAGCAGCGCCCGGGCCCGCCCGTGCTCCTCCGCCGACAGGTCGTCCAGCCGGGGGAGCAGCTCCCGGGCCTGCGCCAGCACCCGCCGCGGCGCGCGGTCGCGCAGCCCGTGCGACGCAGGGTCGGCGGCCAGTGCCGCGGCCAGCCCGGCCTGTACGGCGACCGTGCGCCCGACCGCGTCCAGCATGGCGTCCTCGGGCAGTCCCCAGCAGTCCACGCCCGGCACGTGTTCCAGCAGCAGGCGGCCGGGCGCCGCGGCGATCACCCCCGGCACCAGGGCCGGGTCCACCGAGGCGACCAGTGCGATCGGCCGGTGCTCGTCGGTGCCGAACGGCGGCGTGGTCTTCAGCCAGGCCGGCCCGTCCGCGGTGGGGATGCGGACCAGGCCCGACAGGTTCCAGGTCTTCACCTGCTCGGCCGGGCCGGTCGCCGGGCGGCCGCAGCCGCGGAGCGCCTCCTCGGCCCAGGCCAACGCCGCCCGCAGGCCGTCCGCGGTGGCCCAGGCGGCCCGCAGCGGGTCCTCGTCCAGCCGGACGCTCCCCTCCTCCAGCACGGCCTCCGGCCGGCGCAGCGCCTCCGCGTGGTACACCACGTGCCCGCCCTGCCCGGCCTCCCCGCCCTCGACGGACACCAGCCGCAGCACCAGCACCGGCACCCCCAGCCGCTGCTCCAGCCCCCGCGTGACCGGCCCGACCTCCTGCCACCGCGGATGGTCCACCGGAAACGGCCCGACCTCCCCCAACCGCTCCCCGCCGAAGGTCACCACTGCCGTCACGCTGCGCTGCACACTCTGATCCACCCGCGCATTGTGACGACCCCTCACCCACCCCACCACCGAATTTCGCAGGGGCGCGGGAACCGCGCGAGGCGGAAGGTGCGGCGCCGTACCTCCCGATTCGCGCGGTTCCCGCGCCCTGTGGCTCACCGCCCCCCGGCGGCGGGTCAGCCCATGTCCTCCAGGCGGACGCCCTTGGTCTCCTTCATGAAGCGGGCCACGAAGAGGATCGAGCCGAGCGCGAAGGCGGCGTAGATCGCGTAGGTGGCGGAGAGGTTCCACCGGGACATCGCCGGGAAGCTGACGGTGATCGCCCAGTTCGCGACCCACTGGGCGGAGGCGGCGACCGACAGTGCGGCGGCGCGGATGCGGTTGGGGAACATCTCGCCGAGCATCACCCAGACCACCACGCCCCAGGAGAGCGCGAAGAACAGCACGAAGAGGTTGGCCGCGACGAGTGCCACCGTGCCCTGCAGGTCGGGCAGGGTGACGTCGTCGCCGGTGCCGGTGGCCGAGGAGAACGCCCAGGCCGCCGCGCCGAGCGAGAGCGCCATGCCGGCCGAGCCGATCAGCGCGAGCGGCTTGCGGCCGATCCGGTCGACGAGGAGGACGGCGATCGCGGTACCGGCGATGTTGATCACCGAGCCGACGAAGCTGATCAGCAGCGAGTTGCTCTGGTCGATGCCGACCGACTGCCAGAGGATCGACGAGTAGTAGAAGATCACGTTGATGCCGACGAGCTGCTGGAACACCGAGAGCCCGATGCCGACCCAGACGATCGGCAGCAGGCCGAGGCGGCCGCCGAGCAGGTCGCGGAAGCGCGGCCGGTGGTCGGCGGCGATCAGCCCGCGGATCTCGGCGATCCGGGCGTCGGTGTCCGTCCCTTCGCCCTCGACCTCGCGCAGCACGGTGCGCGCCTCGTCCAGCCGGCCGGCGGAGATCAGGTAGCGCGGGGACTCGGGGATCGCAGCGGACATCACGAAGTAGAGCACGGCGGGCAGCACGCAGATGCCGAGCATCCACTGCCAGGCCTCCAGGCCGAGCAGGTTGCCGCGGGTGTCGCCGTCGGCGGCCTCGGCGAGCACCCAGTTCACCAGCTGCGACACGGCGATGCCGAGCACGATGGCGGCCTGCTGGAAGGAGGCGAGCCGGCCGCGGTACTTGGTCGGCGCGACCTCGGCGATGTAGGTCGGGGCGATCACCGAGGCGATGCCGATGGCGGCGCCGCCGAGGACGCGCCAGGCGGCGAGGTCCCAGGCGGAGAACGGCAGCATGGAGCCGACGGCGCTGATCGCGAAGAGCACGGCCGCGGCCTTCATCACCCGGATGCGGCCGTACCGGTCGGCGAACCGGCCGGCCAGGGCCGCACCCAGGGCGGAGCCGAGCAGGGCGGAGGACACGATGAGCCCGGTGACGCCGTCCCCGATCCCGAACCTGCCCTGGATGCCGGAGACGGCGCCGTTGATCACCGAGCTGTCGTAGCCGAACAGGAAACCGCCGAGCGCGGCCGCGGCCGTGATGAAGACGACGAACCCCAGCCGGTCGGGGGCCTGGCCGCGAGCCGCTACGGGCTGTTGGGTGACGCTCACGATCTCTGACTCCTGTGTACTCGACATTGAGAGAGGCGTCAGGATCGTACCCCCAGTCTGTTCATCACATGTACGCACTATCCGGACATTGAGGCAAACCGACTCGGCTGAACGTTCAAGATATGAATTGTATGAGGATTCAGACGGGCTCCGAGAGCGACAGCCCGAACCGTCCCGCGGCGTCCGTCCACCAGTGCGTCAGCCGCATCCCGGCCGCCGCCAGCTCGTCCGCCACCCGCTCGCGGCGGAACTTCGCGGAGACCTCGGTGCGGAGCTCCTCACCGGCGTCGAAGTGCACCGGCAGGTCGAGCGCCGGGATCTTCACCGTCTGGTCGCGCACCGAGCGCAGCCGCATCTCGATCCACTCCTGCTCGGTGTCCCAGAGCGCCACGTGCTCGAAGGCGTCCGGGTCGAAGTCGGCGTCCAGCTCCCGGTCGAGGACGTTCAGCACGTTCTTGTTGAACTCGGCGGTCACCCCGGCGGAGTCGTCGTACGCGGCGACCAGCACCGCCGGGTCCTTCACCAGGTCGGTGCCCAGCAGCAGCGCGTCGCCCGGCTCCAGTGCGGCCCGCAGCGTGCGCAGGAAGCCGGCCCGCTCGGCGGGCACGAAGTTGCCGAGCGTGCCCCCGAGGAAGGCCACCAGCCGGGGCCCGCCGCCGGGCGGCAGGCCCAGCCCCTGGGTGAAGTCGGAGAGCACCGCGTGCACGTCGGTGCCCGGGTAGTCGACGGCCAGCGCCGCGCCCGCCGCCTCCAGCGCGCTCTCGCTGACGTCCACCGGCACGTACGCCTCCAGGCTGCCGAGCCCGCTCAGCGCGTCCAGCAGCAGCCGGGTCTTCTCGGACGAACCGGAGCCCAGCTCCACCAGGGTGCGGGCCCGGGTCAGCGCGGCGATCTCGGGGGCCCGTTCGGTGAGGATCTCCCGCTCGGCCCGGGTCGGGTAGTACTCGGGCAACCGGGTGATCTCCTCGAACAGCTCGCTGCCCCGCGCGTCGTAGAACCACTTCGGCGGCAGCCACTTGGGACTCGCGGTCAGGCCCCGCTGCACGTCGTGCCGTAGCGCGTGGCTGAAGTGGTCGGCGGGCAGCAGGCGGGTCAGGTCGAAGGTGCTCACGGCGAGTCGTCCTCTCGCGTCGGGCCGTCGCTCTTCTGCGTCGGGCGGCTGGTACCTCGTGCGGGTCGGTCGTTCTCGGATGCAGGCTCGTCGTTCTCGGATGCGGGGCCGATGTCGGACCAGGGCCGGTCGACCGGGTGCAGGGTCACGCCCGTCGGCCCGGCCAGCAGCAGCGTGCGGTCGGGGACCTCGATCCAGCCGGGTTCGTCGTCGTACGGCTCGGAGGCGACCACCGTGCCCGGCCCCGAGCGGTGGAAGAGGGTGTCGCCCCAGGCCGTCGCGGCGATCGAAGTCCCGTCGGTGACGAGCAGGTTGAGCCGGCCGTCGCCGTACTTGGCGGCCTCCCGGACGGTGTCCGCGACGGCCTCGCCGAGCTCGGCGCCCGTCCGCAGCCGGGCCAGCAGCAGTGCGAACAGCAGGGCCGAGTCGCTGCGCGCCTCCAGCGCCATCAGGTCCGCCGGCGGCAGGGTCGCGGCGAGCGGCCCGTACCGCTCAGGCCAGCCGGGCAGTGCGCCGTTGTGGCTGAACAGCAGCCGCCCGGAGGCGAACGGCGCGGCAGCCGCCTCGCCCGGCGCGCACCCCGCGGTGGCCGAGCGGACGGCGGCCAGCAGCGCCCGGGTGCGCACCACCCGGGCCAGGTCGGCGAGGTTCTCGTCCGCCCAGATCGGGCCGGCCCGCCGGTAGCGGGCGGGCCGCTCGTCGCCGCCGGCGTACCAGCCGATGCCGAAGCCGTCGGCGTTCACCGTGCCGTACCGCTGCCGCCGGGGCGCCCAGGACTGCCGGACCAGCCCGTACGGCGGGTCGAACAGCAGGGCGCCCAGCGGGAGTTCGCCACCCAGGTAGGCGAGGTGCCGGCACATCAGGCGTCCTCCGCGTCACGGGCGGTGCGGAAGCCGGAGAAGATCTGCCGCCGCACCGGGTAGTCCCAGTTGCGGAAGGTGCCGCGGCAGGCCACCGGCGCCACCGCGAACGAGCCGCCGCGCAGCACCTTGTACTCCGGGCCGAAGAACACCTCCGAGTACTCCTTGTACGGCCACGCGGTGAAGCCCGGGTACGGCAGGAAGTCGCTCGCCGTCCACTCCCACACGTCGCCGATCAGCTGCCGGGCGCCGCAGGGCGCCGCCCCGGCCGGATAGCTGCCCACGGGGGCGGGCTGCAGGTGCCGCTGGCCGAGGTTGGCGTGCTCGGCGGAGGGCTCCTGGTCGCCCCACGGGTAGCGGCGGGAGCGTTCGGTGGCCGGGTCGTACCGGGCGGCCTTCTCCCACTCGGCCTCGGTCGGCAGCCGCCGCCCGGCCCACCGGGCGTAGGCGTCGGCCTCGTACCAGCTGACGTGCAGCACCGGCTCGTCCGGCGGCACCGGCTCGACGGTGCCGAAGCGGCGGCGCAGCCACTGCCCGCCGTCCCGGCTCCAGAACAGCGGCGCGCTCAGCCCGGCCTGCATCCGGTGCGCCCAGCCCTCGGCCGTCCACCAGCGCGGGTCCAGGTAGCCGCCGTCGGCGATGAACTCCTGGTAGGCGGCGTTGGTGACCGGCGCGGTGTCCAGCCGGAAGGCCGGCAGGTCGACCTGGTGGGCGGGCCGCTCGTTGTCCAGCGCCCACGGCTCGGTGTCCGTGCCCATGATGAACGGGCCGGCGGGGACGACGACTTCGGCGGGCAGCCGGTCGGCGGCGGCCGGCGGGGGAGGGGCGGCGAGCACCGCCGCGCCCTGCCGCAGCTGGTGCGTGATCAGCATGGTCTCGTCGTGCTGCTGCTCGTGCTGGGCGATCATCCCGAAGGCGAAGCCCGCGTCCAGCAGCGGCGCGCCCTCCAGCGGGCTGGCCTCCAGCAGGTCGAACACCCGGCCGCGGACCTCGTGCGCGTAGCGGCGGGCCTCGTCCGGCGGCAGCAGCGGCAGGCTGGGCCGCTCGGCACGGGGGTGCTCGAAGGCGTCGTAGAGCGGGTCGATCTCGGGGCGCATCGGGTCGTGGCCGCCGACGTTGCGCAGCAGCCACAGCTCCTCCTGGTTGCCGACGTGCGCGAGGTCCCAGACCAGCGGCGACATCAGCGGCGAGTGCTGCGCGGTGAGGTCGCGGTCGTCGACGCAGTCGGTGAGTGCGGCGGTGCGGTCGCGGGCGGTCTGCAGCTCGGCGGCGATCGCCTCGCGAAGGACCGCGGGGTCGGTGCGGTCGGCGTTCAGCACGGTGCGTCCTCCTCCACGGCGGGGCGGCGGCCGGCCCGGACGGCCTCCAGCTGGTCGTCGGCCGGGCAGCGGCCCCGGGCGGGGTAGCGGTCGGCGTACTCGTTCAGGGCGCGTCGCAGCTCGGCGGCCTCCGGCCGGCGGGCGAGCGCCCGGTCGGCGGCGGCGAAGCAGGCGAGCGCCGCCCGGCGCAGTTCCGGGTCGGCGGTGGCGAGGGTGGCCGCGCGCCGCCAGAGGTTGCAGCGCGGCGGCGGGAGGGCGCCGTCGTGGTCCAGCGGTTCCAGGGCGGCCAGTGCGGCGTCCGCCGCGGCCGGGTCGTCCAGCAGCGCGGTGACCAGGGCGAGCGGGACGAGCCAGCCGTCGCCGGGCTGGGCGTCGATCATCCGCAGTTCCAGGTGGCCGCGCGGCCGGACGGGCGGGAATAGCGTGGTGCGGTGGTACTCGAGGTCGGCGAGGGTGGCGGGCCGTTCGCCGGCGCCGCGCAGCCAGTGCCGGAAGGTCAGGCCGGGCGGGGCCGTCCAGGGCCTCCCCTCGGGGCGGCGGACGCACAGCACCTCGGCGTCCAGCACGTACCGGGCCCAGGCCTCGCGGGGGTCGCCGTCGGGCGGCGGGGCGAGGGTGCGGGTGGGGTCCATCCGGGACCACACCACCTGCCGGCTGGACCGGAAGCCGGTCGGACGGCCGTCCAGCAGAGGGGAGTTGGCGAAGGCGGCGACCAGTACGGGGCCGAGCCGGTGGACCAGCCGCCAGCGCCCGGCCACGGCGGACTCGGTGCCGGCGTCCACGCAGATCTGGATGGAGGCGGTGCCGGTCATCATGATCTTGCCCCATGGCCCGGCCCGGTCGAAGAAGGTCTGCATCGCCCGGTAGCGGGGGTGTTCGGCCTGCATCCGGCGGGTCCTCGGCAGCGGGTCGGTGCCGCTGCCGGTGAGGCGCAGGCCCTCGGCGGCCAGTGCGGTCCGCAGCGCGGCCTGGTCGCGCAGCAGGTCGGCGGCGCAGGCGGCGGGGGATTCGGCGGGCCGGGAGCTGAGCTCGACCTGGCCGCCGGGTTCGCGGGTGAAGCGGGAGCCTGCGGGGAATCGCGGGCCGTCGGGGCCCTGCGGGAGGGCCGCGAGGGCGGCCGAGGTGCGCTCGGGGGCGACCGGTTCGTCGGGACATCGGCTGTCGTGGACGAACCACTCCGCCTCCGCCCCGACGAGGGCGGGCGGCCCGATTTTGAAACAGATGCCGGCCAGATGGGTCTCGGCGGACGCCTCGGTCAGGGGCGTCACGCTCAGTGCCCGACTCTGGTTGTCGGTGGTGCGCTGCGGGCGAACGGGTATCACCGGACTCACCATCCCTCGGTATGCGGTTGCGGCCCGGTTGTTCCTGCTCAGTCTGCTACGCGTGAAACATCGCCGCCGCTTCGCGCAGATCAGAGCAGGTCAGTGGCCTGCCAGTCGACTCAGTGCAACTTTCAGCGCGGGCAGCGGGAGGGCGTAGTTCAACCGCAGCAGGCCGGGTCGGGGCGCGCCGAAGTCGGCGCCGTCCGCCAGCTCCACGTCACGTTCCGTCATCGCGGCTTCCCTCGCCCGTTCGGGCGGCAGGCCCAGTGCGGCCCCGTCGAGCCACGTCAGACAGGAGGCCTGGGGGCGGACGAGCACGGCCGGGCCGAGCGCGTCGAGGGCGAGATCGCGGGCTTCGACGAGGTGCTGCAGCAGGCCGTCCAGCCACGGGCCGCCGTCGGTGAGCGCGGCCCGCTGGACGGTCTGCTCCAGCAGCCCGCCGGCCCACACCCCGAAGGCGGCGGCCTGTTCGGACAGCCGCGCCCGCAGCCCGGCGTCCGGGACGAGCAGCCAACAGCTGGGGATGCCCGAGGTGTTGAAGGTCTTGCCGACCGAGCCGACGGTCACGGTGTGCCGGGCGGCGTCCGGGTCGGCGACGGCGACCGCGACGGGGTGGCGCAGGCCGTGGTCGGGGTGGACGAGGTCGCCGTGCACCTCGTCGGAGACCAGCAGGCCGCCCTCGGCGGCGGCGAGTGCGGCCAGCCCGCGGATCTCCTCGGCCGTCCGCAGCCGCCCGGTCGGGTTGTGCGGGCTGCTCACCAGCAGCACGCCGGGGCGCAGCGCGGCGAAGCCGTCCAGCGGCAGCCCGTAGGAGTCGTCGGCGCGCCCGAGCGGGACGGCCTCGAACGGCAGCCCGGCCGAGGCGCACAGCCCGGCGAAGCCGCCCCACTCCGGTGCGGTGGCGGCCGCCGTCCGGCCGCGGGTCTGCGGTGCGGCGGCGTCGAGCAGCAGCCGCATCGCGGTGCGCGGGCCGCAGGGCAGGCAGAGCACCCAGTCCGGGTCGATCGCGGTGCCGTGCCGGCGGCGGTACCAGTCGGCGACCAGCTGCGGCGCGCCCGGGTCGGCCGCCGTGTAGCCGTACGCGGGGTGCCGGGCGCGGGCGGCCAGCGCGGCGCCGATCGCGGCGGGCCCGGGCAGGTCCATGTCCGCCAGGCCCAGGGCGATCCTGCCCTGCCCGGCGCGGGCCCATTTGATGCTGCCCGTCCCGCTGCGGTCGAAGGCCTCCGGCATGCCCGCTCCCTCCGTCCGGGCCCCGGCGGGCCCCGCCCCTCCACGCTACGAGAGGCGGGCGGGCGGCGGGGGGTGTCCGCCGGAATGCCGCGGGCGCCCGCTGCGTCGTCCTCAAGAGGGAGCGCTCCCACGGTGATTCGGGATTCGCATCGTCAACTCCGTCCGATGCCTTGACGGGGCATGGCCTTCGTGGCTTGATATCCCATGAGCTCAGGGCCGGGCCCTGAAGCGCGGGTTGAGAAAGCCCGCTGCTCCGACGACTCGTCGACCAAGCTCCAAGTGTTCCATCGACGTATCGTCGATCCCCAGTAAGTGGGAGCGCTCCCACAAGCGACTCCCTCCCATGCACGTCAGGGTCCCTCCCCCACCCGAAAGGACTCCGTAAGTGCCATCCCCCATCATGAGGCGCCTGCGCACGTCGGCCGCCGCTGCGGCGCTCGGCGTCGCCGCGGTCCTGCCGCTCGCCACGGCCGTCCAGCCGGCCGCCGCGGCCGAGGCCAAGCTCGACAACCCCTATGTCGGCGCGAAGGTCTACGTGAACCCCGACTGGTCCGCCAAGGCCGCCGCCGAGCCGGGCGGTTCCGCGGTCTCCAACCAGCCGACCTTCGTCTGGATGGACCGCATCGCCGCGATCAGCGGCTCCTCCGCGGCCAAGGGCCTGCGGGCCCACCTGGACACCGCCCTCGCCCAGGGCGCCAACCTGGTGCAGATCGTCATCTACGACCTGCCCGGCCGCGACTGCTCCGCCCTGGCCTCCAACGGTGAGCTCGGCGCCACCGAGATCGGCCGCTACAAGACCGAGTACATCGACCCGATCGCCGCGATCATGTCGGACTCCAAGTACGCGGGTCTGCGCATCGTCAACGTCATCGAGCCGGACTCGCTGCCGAACCTGGTCACCAACGCGGGCGGCACCGCCGGTTCGACCGACGCGTGCGCCACCATGAAGGCGAACGGCAACTACGAGGCCGGCGTCGGGTACGCCCTGCACACGCTCGCCGCGATCCCGAACGTCTACAACTACATCGACGCCGCGCACCACGGCTGGCTCGGCTGGGACTCCAACATGGGCCCCGCCGCGACCGAGTTCAAGAAGGCCGCCACCACCGGCGGCGCCACCGTCAACGACGTGGCCGGCTTCATCGTCAACACCGCCAACTACAGTGCGCTGACCGAGCCGAACTTCAAGGTCACCGACTCGGTGAACGGCACCACCGTGCGCCAGTCGAAGTGGGTCGACTGGAACTACTACGTCGACGAGCTGACCTTCGCCCAGGCACTGCGCACCAAGCTGGTCGGCGAGGGCTTCAACAGCAACATCGGCATGCTGATCGACACCTCCCGCAACGGCTGGGGCGGCACCGCCCGTCCGGCCGGCCCGGGCCCGCTGACCTCCGTGGACGCCTATGTCGACGGCGGCCGGGTCGACCGCCGCATCCACGCCGGCAACTGGTGCAACCAGAGCGGTGCCGGCCTCGGCGAGCGCCCGACCACCGCGCCCGCGACGGGCATCGACGCCTACGTGTGGGCCAAGCCCCCGGGCGAGTCGGACGGCGCCAGCCAGGTGATCCAGAACGACGAGGGCAAGGGCTTCGACCGGATGTGCGACCCGACCTACACGGGTAACGGTCGCAACGGCAACAGCATGTCCGGCGCCCTGCCGAACTCGCCGCTTGCCGGCGCCTGGTTCTCCGCGCAGTTCCAGCAGCTGCTCGCGAACGCCTACCCGCCCGTCGGCGGCACCACCACCGACACCCAGGCCCCGACCGTCCCGTCCGGTCTGACCTCGCCGACGAAGACCTCCGGCAGCGTTTCGCTGTCCTGGACGGCCTCGACCGACAACGTCGGTGTCACCGGGTACGACGTGTACCGCGGCACCACCCTGGTCGGCTCGACCGCGACCACCTCGTTCACCGACACCGGGCTGACCGCCTCCACGGCGTACAGCTACACGGTCAAGGCGAAGGACGCGGCCGGCAACGTCTCGGCGGCCTCGACGGCGCTCTCGGTCACCACCTCGGCCGGCGGCACCACCGACACCCAGGCGCCGACCGTTCCGTCCGGTCTGACCTCGCCGGCGAAGACCTCCGGCAGCGTTTCGCTGTCCTGGACGGCCTCGACCGACAACGTGGGCGTCACCGGGTACGACGTGTACCGCGGCACCACCCTGGTCGGCTCGACCGCGACCACCTCGTTCACCGACACCGGGCTGACCGCCTCCACGGCGTACAGCTACACGGTCAAGGCGAAGGACGCGGCCGGCAACGTCTCGGCGGCCTCGACGGCGCTCTCGGTCACCACCTCGGCCGGCGGCACCGGCTCCGGCTGCACCGCCACCTACAAGGTGAGCAGCGACTGGGGCGCCGGCTTCAACGCCGACGTCACCGTCACCAACAGCGGCACCACGGCGATCAACGGCTGGAAGGTCACCTGGACCTTCGGCGGCCAGCAGAAGATCTCCAACCTCTGGAACGGCAGCTACACCCAGACCGGCCAGGCGGTGACCGTCACCAACGCGGGCTACAACGGCGCCCTCGGGGCCGGCGGCTCCACCGGCTTCGGCTTCGGTGCGAGCAACACGGGCGGCAGCAACGCCGTCCCGACGCTGACCTGCACCGCGCTCTGATCCGCACCGCGAGCTGATCGCGGAGCCGGGCGGCCGATCCCACGGCGGTGGGATCGGCCGCCCTTCGCGTATGGGGCAACCCACGAGGGGGCACCTGACTTGCCGCCTGCTCAAGCCGCCGAGGCGGACAGCTCGAAGGCCGAGTTGACCAGTGCCACATGGCTGAACGCCTGTGGCATGTTGCCGAGTTGGCGTCCCTCCAGCGGGTCCCACTCCTCTGCGAGCAGTCCGACGTCGTTGCCGAGCGAGACCAGCCGGACGAAGAGCTCGCGGGCCTCGTCGCTGCGTCCGATCGCGCCCAGTGCGTCCGCCAGCCAGAACGAGCAGGCGAGGAAGGCCCCTTCGGAGCCGGGCAGGCCGTCGGTGCCGGAGGCGTTGGAATAGCGGCGGATCAGCCCGCCGTGGTCCAGCTCGGTGCGGACGGCCTCCACGGTGCGGATCACCCGCGGGTCGTCCGGCGGCAGGAAGCCGCTCTTCACCACGAAGAGCGAGGCGGCGTCCAACTCGCTGCCCCCGTAGTCCTGGACGAACAGGCCGCGGCGGCGGTCGACGCCGTTCTCGCACACGTCGGCGTGCACGGCGTCGCGCATCTCCCGCCAGCGGTCCACCGGGGCGGGCAGGCCGGTGAGTTCGGCCATCTTCAGGGCGCGGTCCGCGGCGACCCAGGCCATCACCTTGGAGTGCACGAAGTGCCGCCGGGTGCCGCGCACCTCCCACAGGCCCTCGTCGGGTTCGGCCCAGTGCTTCTCCAGGAAGGCCATCAGCGTCCGCAGCAGGCTCCAGACCTGCCGCTCCATCGGGATGCCGGCCCGCAGGGCGAGGTGCATGGTGTCCACCACCTCGCCGTAGACGTCCAGTTGGAGCTGGCGGACGGCGACGTTGCCGAACCGGACCGGCACCGAGCCGTCGTACCCGGGCAGCCAGTCGGCCTCGATCTCGGGCAGCCCGCGCTCGCCGGCGACGCCGTAGACGGCCTGCAGGTCGCCGGGGTCGCCGGCGATGGCGCGCAGCAGCCACTTGCGCCAGGCGGCCGCCTCCTCGCGGAAGCCGCCGCGCAGCAGCGCGGAGAGGGTCATGCTGGAGTCGCGCAGCCAGCAGTAGCGGTAGTCCCAGTTGCGGGTGCCGCCGATGTCCTCGGGCAGCGAGGCGGTGGGGGCGGCGACGATGCCGCCGGTCGGCTCGTAGGCGAGCGCCTTGAGGGTGATCAGCGAGCGAAGGACGGCGCGGTGCCATTCGCCGCGGTAGCGGCAGCCGGCCGCCCAGTGTTCCCAGCCGTCGAGGGTGGCGGCGAGTGACTGCACCGGGTCGGAGCGCGGGGTGGAGTGCAGGTGGGAGGGCTGCCAGGTGAGCACGAAGGGCACCCGGTCGCCCGCCTGGACGGTGAACTCGGAGGTGGTGCAGCCGTCCTGGCCGTAGGTGTGCACGCCGGGCGGCACCCGGAGCCAGACGGAGTCGGGGCCGGCGACGGCGACCCGGTGGTGCTCGGTGCGGCGCACCCAGGGGTGGACGCGGCCGTAGTTGAAGCGCAGCCGCAGTTCGCCGCGCATCGGGACGGTGCCGCTGACGCCCTCGACGATCCGGACGAGCTGGGGGACGCGTTCGCGGTGCGGCATGAAGTCGACGACCCGTACGGTGCCGTCCGGGGTGGCCCAGATCGACTCCAGGACGAGGCTGTCGCCGAGGTACTGCCGGCGGGTGCACTCGCCGGCGACGGACCCGCCGACGGCGGCAGGGGCGAGCCGCCAGGCGCCGTGCTGTCGGTCGCCGAGCAGGCCGGCGAAGCAGCTGGGGGAGTCGAAGCGCGGCAGGCAGAGCCAGTCCACCGAACCGTCCCGGCCCACCAGGGCGGCGGTCTGGAGGTCACCGATGAGGGCGTAGTCCTCGATGCGTCCGGCCATCACGACCATTGTCCGCCGAACGTGTCAGGAACCGCGCGGCGTAAGGAATCCGGGGCGCCCACCGCTGGAGCCGGGAACTCCCGTTCCGCTTGCAGTGAAGATCAGATCATAGGAAAATCATGTCGAGTTGTTGTCTCATGTCTGAGCCGGAGGGGGTGCCGTCATGCGGCAACCGAACTGGGTGCCCGCCGGAACGGATCTCGAGAGGCCCAACGCGGCCCGCATGTACGACTACTACCTGGGCGGCTCGCACAACTTCGAGGCGGACCGGCAGATGGCGCGCAAGGCGGTCGAACTCTGGCCGGAGCTCCCGCAGATCATGCGCGCCAACCGGGCCTTCCTGCGCCGTGCGGTGCAGTACCTCGCCGAGTCCGGCATCACCCGGTTCCTCGACATCGGTTCCGGCATTCCCACGTTCGGCCCCGTCCACGAGGCCGCCCGGGCCGTCGCGCCCGACGCCCGCGTGGTGTACGTCGACAACGACCCGGTCGCGGTGGCGCACAGCCGCCTGCTGCTGGAGGACGACGCGGGGTGCAGCGTCGTCCAGGCCGACCTGCGGAACACCGACGACCTGCTGGACCGGCCCGAGGTGGCCGACCTGCTGTCGGCGGGCGAGCCGGTCGCCCTGCTGCTCGTCGCCGTCCTGCACTTCGTGCCCGACTCCGACGACCCGCACAAGCTGGTCGCCGCCCTGCGCGACGCGCTGCCGCCCGGCAGCGCCCTGGTGCTCTCGCACGCCAGCCTGGAGGGCCGCCCCGACCAGGCCGGCGCCCACCAGGACCTCTACAAGCGCACCCCCACCCCGCTGACCATGCGCAGCCGGGACTCCATCGCGGCCTTCTTCGACGGCTTCGAGCCGGTCGAGCCCGGCGTGGTCTACCTGCCGGAGTGGCACCCCGACGCGCCGGGGACGGTCGGCCCGCATCCCGAACGGATGACGGGTCTGGCCGGCGTCGGACGACTGCCGTGAACGACGGGCTGCCGGCGGGAGCCGGCAGCATCGAGGGCCTGCGCGACGAGTGGGCCCGGCTCCTCGGCGGCGGCCACGGCGGCGCCATCCACCCGCGGGTGCTGGACAGCCTCGTCGAACGCACCGCCGGCCTCTTCGACCGGGCCGTCGGCTCCCGGCCCTTCGACCCCGGCCCGGCCCGGCAGGCCGGCGCGCTGCTGGTCGACGCGCACTTCACCGACCCCGAGGTGCTGGCCAGGGCGGTCGAGATCCTGCACCGGCTGCCGGCCGCCGACGGCTGCGGCCCGGCGCTCTCCGGCGCCTTCGCCGCGGGCTGGGCGGCCGCGCTGCGCGAGCGCACCCTGCGCGAGCAGGAAGCGATCCGGCTGGCCGCCGACACCGCCCGGCACGGCGTCGAGCGGGCGCTGCGCGAGTCGGAGGCCCGCTTCCGCGCACTGTTCGAGAGCGCGGCGATCGGCATCGGCATCGGCGACGTCGAGGGCAACATCCTGGCGGTCAACAAGGCCATCGGCGACATCTTCGGCGTCGGCGCGGAGGACATGGCCGGCCGTAGGGTCGGCGACCTCGTCCACCCCGAGGACACCCCGGGCGTCTGGGAGGCGTACGGCGACCTGATCAGCGGCAAGCGGGAGTACTTCCAGGTCGACAAGCCGTACTACCGGCACGACGGCGAGGTGGTCTGGACGCACCTGACCGTCTCGCTGATCCGCGACGCGGACGGGGTGCCGAAGTACCAGGTCGCGATGCTGGAGGACATCACCGACCGCTACCGTCTGCAGGAGCGGCTGCGCCACCAGGCCACCCACGACCCGCTCACCGGGCTGCCCAACCGGGCGGCGTTCTTCGAGCGGCTGGAGCGGCTCTTCGAGGACCCGGAGCCGGGCGCCAGGTTCGGCCTCTGCTACGTGGACCTCGACGGGTTCAAGGTGGTGAACGACAGCCTCGGCCACGACATGGGCGACCAGCTGCTCACCGCCGTGGCCAGCCGGCTGGACGCCGCGCTCACCCCGCTGGGGCACCTGGTGGCCCGGCTCGGCGGCGACGAGTTCGTGGTGCTGCTGGAGAACTGCCGGGGCGAGCAGGAGGCCGTGGCGGCCGCCAAGACGGTGCTCGCGGCACTCGCCAAGCCGGTCATCGTCGGTGATCACAAGCTCGCGGTCGGCGCCAGCATCGGCGTGCTGGAGCGCAGGGTCGCCACCACCACCCCGGGCGCCGCCGTCCGGGCCGCCGACCTGACGCTGTATCGGGCCAAGGAGGCCGGCCGCGGGCGCTGGACGCTCTTCGACCCGAAGGAGAACGCCCGCGCGGTCAGCCGGTACGCCGTCTCCGTGCGCATGCCGTCCGCACTGGACCGCGGAGAGTTCTTCATCGACTACCAGCCGCTGGTCAACCTCGCCGACGGCTCGCTGGCCGCGGTGGAGGCGCTGGTGCGCTGGCGCCACCCGCAGCTCGGGGTGCTCGGACCGGAGGAGTTCGTCGGCACCGCCGAGGAGACCGGGCTGATCATGCCGCTCGGCCGGTGGGTGCTGGAGCAGGCCTGCGGCCAGGCCGCCGACTGGGTGCGGCGGTTCGGCGACCGCGCCCCCCAGCTCAACGTCAACCTGGCGGTCCGTCAGGCCCGCAACGCCGGGCTGGTCGCCGATCTCGACCGTATCCTGCGCACGAGCGGGCTGCAGCCCGGGAAGCTGCAGCTGGAGATCACCGAGTCCACCGTCGTCGGCCCCGAGGACGAGGCGCTGAAGTCGCTGCACGGCCTGGTCGACCTCGGCGTGTCGCTCGCCGTGGACGACTTCGGCACCGGCTGGTCGAACCTCGCCTACCTGCGCGACCTGCCGGTCTCCGGGCTGAAGATCGCCGGCTCCTTCGTCGGCGACCTGCACGACCCGGCCAAGGACACCCACCTCGGATGGCGGATCGTCAGCGGTCTGGTCTCGCTCGCGCACACCCTGGGGCTCACCGTGACCGCCGAGGGCGTGGAGAACCGCGCCGACGCCGAGCGGCTGCGGCTGATGGGCTGCGACTGGGCGCAGGGCTGGCACTTCGGCCGGCCGGTGCGCCCCGGCGAGATCGCCCGCCGGATCGCCGAGGCCAACCTGCCGGAGGCGATCGACCTCGCCGAGTGACGGGCCGTCCGGCCGTACTCCAAAAATCGGAGAAAACGGACAAAAGCCCTTGACTCGGTGTGACCGCCGTGAGGATGATGGCTCCAACCGGTACCGCTACGGCGGGATGCCAGGTACCGGCCGTCACCGTCGGCGCCACGTGCGCCCGAGACGACCGACGCATTCGAGGGGCCGGGCCCGGGGGGCTCACCGAGGCCGCGGGGGGCGCAGCCCGAGCGTCGTTGATCCGTCTCCACCACGTCACCCCTGCGGGCACCCCTGTGCCCTGCGCCGCCTCCCGAGAGGCCCGCTCGCGATGAGCACCACTGCGTCTTCCGACCCGCACCAGCCGCACCCGATCCACAACGGTCGGCCCATGCGCCGCGCCACCGACCGGCCGGACGGCACAGCGCAGCCCATGCGCCGGGCCGAGGACTTCGTCCCCCGGCACACCGTCAGCCTGGTCGTGCCGGCCCACAACGAGGCCCGCAACATCCCCTGGGTGTTCGAGCAGATCCCCCGTTGCGTGGACGAGGTCATCCTGGTCGACGGCTCCTCCAGCGACGCCACCCTCGCTGTGGCCCGGCACTGCCTGCCGACCGTGCGCAACGTCCAGCAGGCCGGCCCGGGCAAGGGGAACGCCCTGCGCACCGGCTTCGCCGCCGCCACCGGCGAGTACATCGTCATGATGGACGCCGACGGTTCCATGTGGCCCGGCGAGATCCCGCACTACCTGCACTTCCTCGACAACGGGTACGACTTCGTCAAGGGCTCGCGCTGCATCGCCGGCGGCGGATCGCTCGACCTCACCCGCATCCGCGCGCTCGGGAACCGCGCCCTGCTCGCCGTGGTCAACCGGCTGTACCACACGGTGCTGACCGACCTCTGCTACGGCTACTGCGCGTTCAACCGCAGCTTCCTCGACGAACTCCAGTTGCGCTCGTCCGGCTTCGAGATCGAGGCCGAGATGATCGCGCACGCCCTCCGCTCGGGTCTGCGCATCGCAGAGGTCCCGAGCCTCGAACTTCCCCGCCGCAGCGGTCGCTCGCACCTCCACGCCGTCTCCGACGGTCGACGGGTGCTGCGGACGCTGATCGCCGAGCGTCCCGGTGCAAGGTCCGCGGCGCCCGTTGCTGTGGGGGAGCGATGATGAATGGCTACGACCGGCGCACCCCGGCAGCCTGCCCGCGCCCTGCCGCCCGCGAATCGCTCTACACCCCCGTCCAGGTGGTCGAGCTGGACCTGGACGAGCCGGGGCGGCTGCACGCGCCCGGCGGTCTCGGCCCCGTCGACCCGGTCGGCCGCGTGTTGGCGTTGGTGCGGCTGCACGGACACCCGCTCGGGTTGGTCGAGGCCACCGGCACGGCAGGCGATCCCGCCACGCTGCGCCGGGCGCTGGTCGAAGCCGCTCACCGGGAACTGCGCGTTCCCTCCCTGTCCACCGCGACACCCGCGGCGCGTCCCCGCCGGACCGGGCCGCCGCGGGTGCCCGCGGACTCGCCGACCGTCACCGTGGTGGTCTGCACCCGCAACCGGCCCCGCCTGCTGCGCCACTGCCTCGACTCGCTGCTGCGCACCGACTACCCGTACGTCGAGGTGGTCGTGGTCGACAACGCACCGGTCGACTCCGCCACCCGCGATCTCGTCCAGGCCCGGTACGCCGACAGCGTCCGGTACGTGTGCGAGCCGCTGCCGGGCGTGGCCCGTGCGCGCAACGCCGGCCTGGCGGCCGCCCGCGGCGACATCTGCGCCTTCGCCGACGACGACCTGATCATCGACCGCGGCTGGGTGTCCGCCCTCGCCGAGGCCTTCCAGGCCGACGACCGCACCGGATGCGTCACCGGTCTGGTGCTGCCCGCCGAGCTCGACACCGCCGCACAGGCCGCACTGGAACGCTACGGCGGCTACTCCCGCGGCTTCGCGGCCCGCAGCTGGTCGCTGCGGGAGAAGGACGGCGACCCGCTGCTGCGATACTCCGTGGGCCGCTTCGGCTCCGGTGCCAGCATGGCCTTCCGCACCGGGCTGCTGCGGTCCGTCGGCGGCTTCGACCCCGCCACCGGCGCCGGCACGCCCGCCCGCGGCGGGGAGGAGTTGTACGCGTTCTTCTCCGTCTTCAACAGCGGCCACGACATCGCCTACCAGCCGGACGCGATCGTCTGGCACCGCCACCCGCGCACCGACGAGGCGCTCGAGCGGCAGATCTTCAACTTCGGGGTCGGCTTCGGCGCCTACCTGACCGCCGCGCTCGCGCACCGGCCGGACATGCTCGCCGACCTCCTGCGGCGCCTGCCGCACGGGCTGTGGCGCTGGCAGGCCGTCCACCGCCGGCGGTGTGCCGTGGAGCACCACGACGGCCCCGAACCCGTGCCCGGCCTCGGGTGGCGGGAACTGCAGGGCCTGCTGTACGGCCCCTTCGGCTACCTCCGCAGCCTCTGGCACCAGCGCGGTGCACGGATCGGAGAGTGATCACCATGATGACCGCCGCCGCCACCGTGCTGCCCGACCCGCCGGCCACGATCGTCGACCTCGACCTCGCCCACCCCTCGGAGCTGAAGGTCCCCGGAGGCGCGGCCGCTCCGCCGCCCGCGGGCGGCCCCGTGCTGGCCCTCGTCCGGCGGCACAGCCACCCGCTCGGCATGGTCACCGTGACCGCCGCCCCCGGGGACACCTCGGGGCTGCGGGCCGCCCTGCTCGCCGCCGGCACCGCACTCGGTGCCACGCCGGTCACCCCGCCTTCCGCGGCCGCCGCCCTGCCCTCGCTCACCGTGATCGTCTGCACCCGCGACCGGACCGAACTGCTCCCGCCGTGCCTGGACGCCCTGCTGCAGGCGGCACCCGCCGACGCCGAACTGCTGCTGGTCGACAACGCCCCCAGCGACCTCGCCACCCGCGACCTGGTCCGCGACCGGTACGCCGACCGCATCCGCTACCTGTGCGAGCCCGCGCCCGGGGTCTCGCGGGCCCGCAACACCGGCCTGGCTGCCGCCACCGGCGAGGTGTGCGCCTTCACCGACGACGACACCCTGCCCGACCCCGGCTGGCTGCGTGCCCTGCTGGAGACCTTCCGGGCCGACGCCCGGATCGGCTGCGTCACCGGTCTGGTACTGCCCGCCGAACTGGACACGCCCTCCCAAGTGGCCTTCGAACGCCACTGCGGCTTCTCCCGCGGCTTCGCCCCGCGGATCTGGTCGCTCACCGACCAGGGCGGCGACCCGCCCGTCCCCTATACCGTGAGCCGCTTCGGCACCGGCGCCAACATGGCCTTCCGCACCGAGGCCCTGCGAGCCATCGGCGGCTTCGACGAGGCCGCCGGCGCCGGCACCCCCACCCGCGGCGGAGAGGACCTGCTGGCCTTCCTCGGCGTCCTCACCACCGGCCGCCTGGTCGCCTACGCGCCCGACGCGCTGGTCTGGCACCGCCACCGCCGCACCCCGCCGGCCCTCCGTTCCCAGGTGTACGGCTACGGCGTCGGGTACGGCGCTTTCCTGGCCGCCGTCGTCGTCAACCGCCCGGCCATGCTGGCCGACCTCGTCCGCGGCCTGCCGGCGATGCTTCCGCTGGCCCCGGGCCGGCGCCGCCCCGACAGCGCGCCGGCCCCGCGCGAGCTCGTCCGGCTGCAGTGCCGCGGCCTGCTCGTCGGGCCGTTCAGCTACCTCGTCAGCCGCGGGCGCCGACGGACACATGGCGGTGCCCGACCGTGATACCGGAACTGACCCGCCGCCGCACCGCACCGGCCCGCGCGTGCTCGTGCCCGCTGCCGCTGCCCTGCGAGTGCACCTACCGCGCGCTGCTGCGGGCCCGCGCCACGGCCATGCTCCGGCGGACCGCAGGAGAGCCGCTGCTGCGCAACGGGCACATCCTGGCCGCCAGCGCGGTGCTCGCGGCCGGGCTCGGCGCGTTGTTCTGGATCTTCGCCACCCGCTGGTACAGCGCCGAGACCGTCGGCACCAGCTACGCGGCGCTGTCGGTCGCCGCCCTGATGTCCGCCCTCGGCCGGTTCAACCTCGGCGACGTCCTCGTCCGGTTCGTCCCACGGGCCGGCCGGCACACAGGGCGGCTGGTGCTGAAGTGCTACGCGATCGCCGGCGTGTTCAGCGCACTGGCGGCCTGCGGCTTCCTGCTGCTCATCCCGGTCATCGCCCCCAGCCTGGACTTCCTGCGCTCGCCACTGCTCGGCACGGCCTTCGTCATCGCCGCCGCGGGCTACTCCATCTTCGACCTCCAGGACGGCGCCCTCACCGGCCTGCGCCGCACCGGCTGGGTCCTCGGCGAGAACGTGATCTTCGCCGCCGCCAAGGCCTGCGCCCTCGCCGCCTGCGCCGCCCTCGCGATCGGCACCGGCATCCTCACCTCGTGGGCCGTCGCCCTCGTGCTGGCCATCCTGATCGCCAACTCCGTGCTGTTCCGCCACGCCATCCCGGCCCACCAGCACGCCGACCGCGAGGGCGCCCCGATGCCGGGCCGGGTGAAGCGCTACGCCACCGCCGACTACCTGGGCAAGCTCGCCGGCATCACCACCTACACGGTGCTGCCACTCGCGGTGCTCGCCCACCTCGGCGCCGCCCAGAACGCGTACTACTCGCTGGCCTGGATCATCGCCGACACCTTCAACATCGCCGTGCTCAGCATGGGTTTCTCCCTCGTCGTCGAGGGCGCCCACACCCCGGAGCGGCTCCCCGAGCTCGCCCGGCGGATGCTCCGCCACGCCGGGCTGCTGGTGCTCGCCGCCACCGCCGTCGTGGTGGTCGCGGCGCCGTGGATCCTCTCCCTCTTCGGCCCGGACTACGCCCGGTACGGCACCCCCGTCCTGCGGCTGATGGCCGTCGCCTCGCTGCCCACCGTCCTGATCATCGTCGCCATCGACGTCGCCCGGGTCCTGCGCAACCTCCGCCTGCTCATCGGCGTACAGGCCGCCCAGTGCGTCCTGACCGTCGGCCTCACCCTCGTCCTGCTGCCGAGGTACGGACTCGCCGGCGTCGGTCTGGCCTGGCTGCTCGCCTGCTGCGCCGTCGCCGTGCCGCTGCTGCTCACTCTGCCACGCTGGATGAGGGCCCCCGAAGGGAGTCGGGCATGACCACCGCACCGGACGCACGGACCAGCCTGTCGGTCGTCATCTGCGCCTACACCCTGGACCGTTGGGACGACCTGTGCGCCGCCGTGGACTCCGTTCGCGGCCAGCACCGGCCCCCGGAGGAACTGCTGCTGGTCGTCGACCACTGCCCCGAGCTCGCCCGCCGCGCCGAACGGCAGTGGCAGGGCGTCCGGGTCGTCCGCAACGAGCAGCGCCGCGGCCTGTCCGGCGCCCGCAACACCGGCGTCCGCGCCGCCCGCGGAGACATCGTCGCCTTCCTCGACGACGACGCGGCGGCCGCACCCGACTGGAGCACCCGCCTGCTGGCCGGTTACCGCGACCCGGAGGTGCTCGGCGTCGGCGGGCTCGTCCGGCCGCGCTGGGAGACCGGCCGGCCCGGGTGGTTCCCCGGCGAGTTCGACTGGGTGGTCGGCTGCTCCTACCGCGGCCTTCCCGAACGGCCCGCCGCGATCCGCAACTTCACCGGCGCCAACATGTCCTTCCGGCGGGCCGAGGCGGTATCGGCCGGCGGCTTCCGGCTCGACCTCGGCCGCATCGGCACCCGGCCGGTGGGCTGCGAGGAGACCGAGTTCTGCCTGCGGCTGACCGCCAGCCACCCGGAGGCGGTGCTGCGCTACGAACCGGCCGCCGTCGTCCACCACCACGTCCCGCCCGCCCGGGCCACCTGGGCGTACTTCCGCGCCCGCTGCTACGCCGAAGGCCGCTCCAAGGCCGTGGTCGCGCAGCACACCGGGCCGCGCCCCGCGCTGGCCTCGGAACGCCGCTACCTGCGGCACACGCTGCCCGCGGCGGTGCTGCGCAGCCTGCGCCGGGCCGACCTCCGCTCCGCGGGCGCGCTCTGCGCCGGGGCGGGAATCACCCTGCTGGGCTACACCGTGGGACGCGCCGGCCTGCTGCTGCCCCGGCCGTCCGTGCCCGCCCTCCGGCCGGCGAGGAGCCCGCGATGAGAGCCGTCCCCGTATTCCTGTACCACTCGGTCTCGGACGACCCGCCGGACTGGATCGCGCCCTACACGGTCTCCCCGAAGACGTTCCGCGAGCAGCTCGACCGGATCGCCGACGCCGGCCTGACCGTCGTCCCGCTGCGCAGGCTGGTCGCAGCCCTGCACGGCGGCCCGCCGCCGCCCCCGAACGCCGCGGTGCTCACCTTCGACGACGGCTTCGCCGACTTCTACTGGACGGTCGCCCCGATCCTCACCGAACGCGGCCTGCCGGCCACCCTCTACGTGACCGTCGGTGCCGTCCACCCACCCGGCGGACGCCCCAGCGGCAGCCTGCTGCCCGAGACACAGATGCTCAACTGGCGCCAGGTGGGCACCCTGGACGCGATCGGCGTGGAGATCGGCGGCCACTCCCAGACCCATGCCCAGCTCGACACTGTCTACGGCCAGCGGCGCACCGACGAGATCGCCGGCAGCAAGAAACGCCTGGAGGACGCGGTCGGGCACCCGGTGACCGCCTTCGCCTACCCGCACGGGTACTCCAGCCCTGCGGTGCGCCGCCAGGTCCGCGCGGCCGGCTGGACCTCGGCGACCGCCGTGGAGAACAAGTTCAGTTCCGCGACCGACGACCCGATGCGGATCTGCCGGCTGATGGTCCGCAACGACACCCCCGAGAGCGTCTTCGACGACTGGACGGCCGGCCGCGGCAGCCGCATCGGCCCGATCCGGGAGAGCCTCTACACCCGTGGCTGGCGCGCCTACCGCCGGTTCACCCGCTTCATCGGCACCCCGGTCGGAGGTCCGCCCAAGGACTGACCACCGCCCGTGCCGCCACGCCCACTGTCCGGAGAGGGCCCTCGATGGTTGACCAGCAGATTGCCGGAGCCGCCGGCCCGGCCGACCCGCCCGCACAGCGCCGCCCGCCCTCGGCGCTGCTGGCCCGGGCGGTCGGCGGCCGCGGCCCCGCGGCCTGGCTCACCGTCGGAGCGCTGCCCGCGGCGATCGTGCTGTGGGTGCTCGCCCTGCGCGGCGCCCGGCTCGACCGGATGGGCGACCTCGGCCTGCTCCAGGTCCTGCCGCCGTTCTACTGGGCAAGCTTCGCCCTCCTGCTCGCCGGCTTCCTCGCCGTGCTCTACCGGCCGCGCATCCCGCAGGCCTGGTCCGCGGCGTACGTGGTCGCGCTGATCACCGTGATCCACGCCACCCCGAGCGTGCTCTATCCCACACTGCGCTACGCCTGGGCGTGGAAGCACGTCGCGGTCGTCGACGCGATGCTCCGGCACGACGGCACCGTGCCGAACGCCGGCGGGCTGGAGATCTACAACGAGTGGCCCGGCTTCTTCCAGCTCAACGTGCTCTTCCTGCGCGCCACCGGTCTGCACTCCGCGCTCGGCTACGCCGCCTGGTGGCCGCTGCTGACCAACCTGCTGCTGCTCGGCCCGCTGCTGCTGCTCTACCGCTCGATCACCGACAGCCGGCGCCTGGTCTGGGGCGGTGTCTGGCTCTTCTACTCGATCTCCTGGGTCGGCCAGGACTACTTCGCTCCGCAGGCCTTCGCCTTCCTGCTGTTCGTGCTGCTGCTCGCGCTGGTGCTGGGACGGCTGGCGGAGGCGCGCCGGGCGGCGGAGGCCGCGGCCGAAGGGCAGCCGGCGGCCACCGCGCTCACCGCCCGGACACCCTGGCTCGGCTGGTACGCCATGGCCGTGGTGGTACTCGCGGGCATCGTCGTCTCGCACCCGCTGACCCCGGTGATGGCGATCAGCGTCCTCGCGATGCTCTGCCTGCGGCGCCGCAACCGCCGGACGGTGTGGCCGGTGCTGGCGGCCGCCGTCGCGATGACCTTCGCCTGGGACGTCACCGTCGCCCACCCCTACCTGTCGGAGAATTTCGGCGGCCTGATCGCCGACCTGAGCGCGGCCGAGAACAACGTCCGTCCGCCCGATCAGCTGAGACTCGGCACCATGGCGCCGGCCCAGGTGACGGTCGGCTGGCTGTCCCTCGGCATGTCCGGGACGATCGGCCTGCTCGCCCTGATCGCGCTGATCTGCCACCGGTGGGTGCGGCGCACCGGCCTGGTCGCCGTCCTGTTCGGTCCGCTGCCCCTGCTGCTCGGCAACGGCTACGGCGGCGAGATGATCCTGCGCGCCTACCTCTTCGTGCTCCCGGCCACCGCCTTCCTGGCCGGCACGGTCCTCCTGCGCGACGGCCGCCGTCCCGTGCTGCACCGCGCCCTCGCCGCCGTCGCAGCCACCGTGCTGGCCCTCGGCATGTTCGGCAACTACTACAGCAAAGAAGCACTGAAGTACTTCACCCCGCAGGAGGTCGAGGCGCTGCGCCTGGTCACCACGGACGCCCCGGCGGGCACCCGCACCGTCTTCGCCACCGGTACCTCCCTCCCCGGCGGCGAAATGCACTACGACGAGGACCGCACCCGGATCGTGCTCAGCCAGCTCCCGGAGGAGGAGCAGCGCCGCATGCTGGCCGACCCGCTGCCGGTGCTCCGCCAAGAGCTGACCTACCCGGTGGTGGCCGGCCCGTCCTACCTCGTCCTCACCCGGGCCCAGACCGCCGACTGCCGGCTGACCGGGGTGCTGCCCGAGGACACCGTCCGCCGGCTGGCCGATCTCGCGGCCGGCTCACCGGAGTTCCGCGCCGTTTACACCAGCCCCGACGCGGTGGTCTACCAGTACGTGGCGCCGTCCACCGACGGTCCCACCGGGGTTGCACCGGCCGGAGGCATCGAGAACCAGCCCCAGCCCGAAGAGAGGCAGCCGTGATGGCCGGTCCCTACCTGCGCCTCGTGCTCGCCCTGCTCGCCTGGGCCGGGGTCGCTGCGACCACCCTGAACGCCGGCCCGGTGCGGACCGCCACCGCAGCCGTCGCCCTGCTGGCCGTGCCGGGCACGGCCCTGGTGCTGCGCTGCCGCTGGCCCGCCGGCGCCCGGCACGCCCCCGCGAGCGCCGTGGTGCCCGCCCTCGCCTGCAGCGCGGCCCTCGCGGCCGTGGCCGCCGCCCCGATGCTGCTCACCCACACGTTCACCGCCCGCCGGGTGCTGGTGGTGCTCGCCGTCCTCACCACCCTGCTGGTGCTGCCCTATCCGCGGCGGCGGTGGCCGCCCCCCGATCCGGCAACCCGGTCCGCCCGGCCGGCACCGCCCCCGCCGCCCGGCCGGCACCGCGGCCCGTCGCTGCGGGCCGGCGCGCTGGCTGCGGCCTGCCTGCTGGCCGGCGCGGCCGCCTGTGCCGATCCGACCGCCCTGACCTCCCCGGCGCCGAACGCCCGGGCGGAGAGCGAGGGCACCGTGCAGGCGACCGGGCCGCCGAACCTGCCGGGCCCCTGGCACCTGGCCTTCCACGACGACTTCAACGGTTCCAGCCTCAACACCAAGGACTGGGCCACCTGCTACGACTGGAACGTCGGCGGCTGCACCAACGCCGGCAACCACGAGCTGGAGTGGTATCTGCCCGGCCAGGTGTCCGTCGCCGACGGCAACCTCACCCTCACCGCCCAGCGCCGGGAGACCCACGGCACCGACGGCAAGACCTACCCCTGGACATCCGGCATGGTCACCACCGGCCGGGACCACTGGGACGGCACCCCGCGGCACACCTTCACCTACGGCTACTACGCCGCCGCCATCCGGGTGCCCGCCGAGGCCGAGGGCATGTTCCCCGCCTTCTGGCTGATCCCCGCCGAGACCCGCGGCACCCCGCCCGAGATCGACATCGCGGAGTTCATCAACACGGCGACCCACGTCTCCGCCAATCTGCACTGGCGCGCCCCCGACGGCAGCGACACCCACATCGGCAACGGCTACGGTCCCCGCGACTTCGCCGACGGCTACCACGTGTACGCCGTCGACTGGCAACCCGACTCCGTCACCTGGTACGTCGACGGCGTCCAGCGCTTCCGGGTCACCGAGCCGTCCGCGATTCCGCACGTCGCCATGGAACTGGTGATCAACCTGGCGGTCGGCTTCCAGGTCGCGCCGCCGCCCGGCGTCGACTCCGCCCGGCTGGACGTCGGCTGGGTCGCCGTCTGGCAGCGCTGACCCACCCGAGGAGGTGGACACCGATGCACGCCCACAGGCCCGAACTGGACCGCGAGGTACCCGCGCTGCTGGTCAAGGTCGGCAGGTACCCGGACGCCTACGGCGCCACCGGCGCCGCCCGTTCGCTCGGCCGGGCCGGGGTGCCGGTGTACGCCATGGTGGAGGACCCGCTCACCCCGACCGCGCTCTCCCGCTACGTGCGCCGGGCCTTCGTCCGGCCCGGCACCGGCTGCGAGCCCGCCGAGGTCCTGGTCGCCCAACTGCTCGCCGCCGGCCGGGCGATCGGCCGCCGCAGCGTCGCGGTGCCCACCGACGACGAGGCGGCCGTGCTGCTCGCCGAGCACCAGGAGGAACTCGCCCGGTACTTCCTGCTGCCGCCGGTACCGGCCGGACTGCCCCGGCGGCTCGCGGACAAGGGCGGGCTCCGCGAGCTCTGCCGGGCGCACGGCGTGGCCACCCCCCGCGCCTGCACCCCGGCCGACCGTGCCGAACTCCTCGAGACGGCACGCGAATGGGGCTATCCGGTGGTCCTGAAGAACCTCGCCCCCTTCACCCGGCTGGTCAGGCCGGCCGTCAGCCACACCACGATCGTGCCCGACGAAGCGGCACTGCTGGCCGCCTGCCCGTCCGACGGCCCGCTCTCGCTGCTGCTCCAGGAGTACGTCCCGCAGTCCTGCGCCGAGGACTGGATCGCCCACCTGTGCTGCGGCCCGGGTGGCAAGCCGCTGGTCGTCTTCACCGGCGTCAAGGACCGCTCGTGGCCGCCGGAGACCGGCGTCACCACCCGGGGCCACACCCGGTCCAACCCCGGACTCGCCGCACTGACCGCCGACTTCTGCGAGGCCATCGGCTACTGCGGTACCGCCGACCTGGACTGGCGCTACGACCGGCGCGACGACCGCTACAAGCTGGTGGACTTCAACCCGCGCAACGGCGCCCAGTTCCGCCTGTTCGAGACGGTGGACGGAGTGGACGTCGTCCGGGCCCTCCATCTGTCGCTCACCGGCCGCCGGGTCCCGGCCGCACCCCAGCGCCCGAGACGCTTCCGGATGGGCCGGCTCGACACCCTCTCCGCGCTGTCCGGTGCCTGGCAGGACGGCTGCCGCCCCTGGGGCCTGTGGCCGGAGCCCAACACCGAACACGCCTGGTTCGCCTCCGACGACCCGGCCCCCGCCGCCATGGCAATGCTGCGCTTCAGCGTGACCGCCCCCTACCGCCTCCTGCGCACCGCCCTCCACTCCTGATCGAGCACCTCGGAGGCGGTGGGCGACCACAAGGGGCGCTGGTGAACCACCAGGGGCCCACTCGCCCCTGGTGGTCGACCCGCCTTCTACGCAGTACTGCTGCGGGCGGCGATGTGGTGGCCGATCCGACGGGCCGCGAAGCGGGTACCGCAGACGAACCGCATCACCGGCCCGAAGGTGTCCGCCGCCGCCAGCCCGGCGAAGTACAGGCCGGGGACGGAAGATTCGAAGCCCGGAGTCAGCCGTGGCGCCCCGGCCGCCGTCCGACGTACGGCCCGGCGCAGTCCCTCGTTCAGGAACTCGAGCCGCGCCACGTCCACCCGGTAGCCGGTGGCGGCCAGGACGTGGTCCGCCTCCAGCAGTTCGGTCGGGCCTTCGAGGCTCAGCCGGACGGTGCCGTCGAGGGCCTCGGCCGCCGCCAGCGGGTGCCCGGTGAGCACCGGGAACCGCCCGTCCACCCGGTCCTGCAGCCACCATGCGCCGGCCGGGCCGAGCACCTTGCGGACCCGGACGGCCCGCGCCTCGTCCGGCAGGAACCGGAAGGCCCAGGGGATGTCGGAGTAGGCGCGCAGCCCCCATCCCGGGCCCAGCCCGCTGGAGGGCCGGGTCACCCGGGCCGCGAGCGGGCGGGTGGCCGGCAGGTCGGCATCCGGCGGATCGCCGAACACCAGCCGGGGGCCGCGCACCACCACGGTGGGGAAGGCCCCGGCCTCGTGCAGCAGGGCCGCGCTCTCCAGGCCCGACTGGCCGGCCCCCACCACCGCCACCCGCTGTCCGGCGAACTTCGCCAGGTCGGCGTGCTCGCTGGTGTGCGAGCAGAGGCCGGCCTCGACCACCGCGGAAAGTTCGGGCGGGATGTGTGCAAAGGGCCGCAGTCCGGCCGCCACCACCACCGAGCGGGCCGTCACCGTCTCGCCGTCCTCGAGCGACACCCGGAAGCCGCCGGGCGCGCCCTCCACTTCGGTGACCTGTGTGCGCTCCAGCTCGGGCACCCGCTGCCGCTGGAACCATTCGCCGTACTCGATGAACTCGTCCAGCGGGATCGGGTACGTGTCGCCGACCGGGCCGCGGCCCGAGCGGGTGCGGAAGTCGTTGAACCCGTACCGGCCCGAGGGGTCGGCGATGCAGGAGGCGCGCGGTGTCGACTTGAGGAACATCCCCGCGGGCATCCGGTCGCGCCAGCCCGCCATGGGATCGCCGAACACCCGGAAGGGAACGCCCGCGCCCCGCAGGTGCGCCGCCGCCGCCAGTCCGTACGGACCGGCGCCGATGACGACGGCCTCCAGGTCCCCAGTGCCTCGTTCCTGCATGAGTGGCCACCTCCGACGTGGAAGATCCCCCCACCCCAGGATGCGGCGGGGCCGCCCGCCCGGCACCCCGGCCCGGAGACGGCCTGCTCAGAACCGCTGCGCCCGGGCGACCTTGGCGTTGGCCGCGTCGACCTTCTGGTCACCGTGCGCCAGCACCGTGCGCCGCTCGCCGGGGGCGACCCCGGTGGTGCCGACCACGACGGTCTCCACGGTGGCGCCGGAGGAATCGAGGAAGTCCACCTGGACGGCGTAGTTCGCCTTCTGCGAGGTCGAGTTGGTGATGGTCACGGTGGCGGCCGGGTAGCCGTCGGTGGCCGTGGTCGGAATGCCGGTCAGCGTGACGTCGCCGATCGCGTTGCCGGTGCCCGGGACACCGCTCAGGGCGGCGCTCGCGCTCTGCCGGGCGGCCGAGATCTGCGCCGACACCGAGGACTCGAAGGCCGCCGCCCGCGACTCCAACGAGGCCGCGGCGGCCGAGGCTGAGGCGGCCCGCGCCGAGGCGGCCTGCGAGATCAGTGCGGCGGCGTTCGAGGCGGCGACGGAGGCCTCCTCGCCCGCCAGCTCGGAGGCCTCGGCGGCCGCGGAGGCGGCGTGCCGGGAAGCCTCGGAGGCGGCCGAGACCACGGCCGGGCTGATCCCGCCCTTCGTCTTCTCCGAGCTGCAGGCCGCGGCCGTTGCGGTCAGCACGGCAGCCGCGGCGAGGATCGCGCCGGCCCTGGCGGTCGGCCCGGTGAGGGAGCGCAGACGGGAGTGCGGGGACATGGCTGCTCCTGGGGTGCTCTGCCGGGGGTCACAACTCGTAGGGGTCACAACTCGTGGGGGTCACAACTCGTCCAGCCTCCGGTGTCGCCGGGCGCGCCGCGCGCAGGAATGCTCCGGCCGGGGAGTGGTCCGGCCCCCGGCACCGCTCGCGCGGACCGGGGGCCGGACGGGGCGCGGGAGCGTCAGTAGCGGAGCACGGCGGCGATCCGGTCGTGCCCGCTGAGCTGCTCGTCGGGCAGGAACACCACCTCGGCGCCCTTGTCCAGGGCGGCCTCCACGAGCTCGTCCACGATGTCCTCGCGGACGCCCTCCTCCCAGCCGCCGGCCGATGCGTCCTCCACGGGGGAGAGGTGGCCGTCGGTGACCTTCACCGTCCGCTGGAAGTGCTCCTCGACCGCGACCATCTCGACCCGCCCCTCGCTGACCGCCTCCCAGACCTCGTCCAGGCCGGCCGCGAAGGCCTTGCGGCTGCGCGCCGCGTCCAGCGCGGTGCCCACCCGGTCGGACTCGTGGGCGGCGAACTGGGCCATGGCCGGGGCGAGTTCCTGGAGCAGCACGCGGTCGGGGCCGTCGGTGAGGCCGCCCTTGAGGACGGTCGCGACCGCGGTGCCGGCCGCGGTGCCGACCTCCTGCAGCATCGACACGGCCTGCGCCAGGCCCACCAGGAAGAGCGGCCGCCGGTCGGCGCCGACGACGGTGCCGAGCGCGGCGTCCACCGAGCGCAGGAAGCGCCGGGTCTCCTCGTCGCTGAAGGTGCTGGGCTGGCCGCCGGTCCGCTCCTCGCGCTGGACGTCCCAGTCCACGCCCTCCGGCTCCATCGGGAAGCCGTCCGCCTCGTGCTCGTGCAGCACCTGCCCGGCGCCGCTCCACAGCGTGGCCCGGTCGGCGGCCACCGCCAGCACCCAGTAGGGGCGTTCCTGGGCCTTGGCGGCGACCAGGTTGCGGGTCAGGAACGTGTCGCTCAGCACGACCCGCTCGGGCACCTCGCGGGGCAGGTTCCAGACCTGGTGCTCGGCGGTGGTCGCGTACACCACCAGGCCGTCCAGGGAGTGCCGCAGGTCGACCTCGGCGACCGCCCGCTCCAGCTGCTTGTGCAGGTCGATGCGGTCCTGCCGGGAGGCCTCCGGGTCGGCGTCGATCCGCCGCTCGGCCTCGGCGAGGAGGTTTCTCAGCCGCACGGCGTCCTGGGCGTTGTCCGGCTCGCGGCGATGCGTCGGCATGGTCAGCGAGACGGCGGGGTACGGCCGGGCGCTGCGCAGGTCGCGCAGTGTGTCGGCGGTGAGGGAGTCGGTGTCCACGGGCGCTCTCCCGAGTCGGTCCGCGCCGGGTGAGGGACCCGGCGGGGCCGCGCGGCGGGGGTGCAGCGACGGATGGCGCGGCCCACCGCCCGACGCTTCCACGCCGCCCCGCCCGCCGCGCGCCCCCTGCGCCGATCGGGTGATCCGGTCAGGCGCCCAGCGACAGGAACTCGATGCCGTGCCCGAGCGTGCGGTCGGTGCCGTCGGCCTTGGTGCGCAGGTAGCGGACGTTGCTCTCGGAGAGGTGGACGCCGGTCGGCACCCGCTCGGCCACCTCGATGCCGAGCCGGGAGAGCTGGCCGGCCTTGTCCGGGTTGTTGCTCAGCAGCCGGATGCCGGTCGCACCGAGGGTGGCGAGCATCTGGGCGGCGGCGGTGTAGTCCCGGCCGTCCTCGGGCAGGCCCAGCGCGGTGTTGGCCTGGTAGGTGTCGAGGCCGGAGTCCTGCAGGGCGTAGGCGTCCAGCTTGTTGTACAGGCCTATGCCGCGGCCCTCCTGGCGGAGGTAGAGCAGGTAGCCGCCGGCCTCGGCGATCCGCTCCACCGACTCGCGCAGCTGCGGGCCGCAGTCGCAGCGGGCCGAGCCGAAGACGTCGCCGGTCAGGCACTCGGAGTGCAGCCGCACCAGCGGGGTGCCGCCGGGCTCGCCGAGGGCGAGGGCGAGGTGCTCGGCGCCGTCCTCCAGGCCGTGGAAGGTGAACACCTCGGCCTCGACCCGGTAGCCGTCCGGGAACGCCAGCGGGATGCGGACGCGGGAGCGGACGGTGGCGGGCCCGGGGAGCTGCGTCCGGGCGGTGTCGGTCTGCGGCATGGCCGGCCTCCGGCAGTGAGTGGTTCAAATTCGAACCGGGTGGTCGGCTCCGACCGTACCTTGTCGTTCCAATTTGAACAACCAGGTTCGCCTCCCCTACAACACGGCCCGTTCGGCCCACCATTCCCGGCCGTCCCGGCCGACCGCCCAGCAAGCTGGGCGGAGGGATGTCGCCGAGCCGAGGGAGCACCATGTCGAAGGCGTTCGGATTCCGGGCCTACGGAGGCCCGGAGAACCAGGAGTTCCTGGAGCGGCCCGTGCCCGTCGCCGGGCCGGGCCGGATACTGATCGCCGTACGGGCCGCGGGCATCAACCCGGCCGACTGGAAGATCCGCAACGGCTGGTTCGGGACCGACCAGCCGCTGCCCCGCGTGCTCGGCGTCGAGGCGGCCGGCGTCGTCCTGGAGACGGGCGCCGGTGTCGAGGGATTCGCCCCCGGCGACGAGGTGTTCGGCATCGCGGTGGCCGGCGGGTACGCCGAGCACACCCTGCTGGACGCCGGTGCCGCGGCCCGCAAGCCCCCCGGGGTGGGCTTCGCGGACGCGGCCGCCCTGCCGGTGGCCGCCGCCACCGCGTACGACGCCGTCGACCAGCTCGCCCCGGAACCCGGGCGCACCCTGCTCGTCCTCGGCATCGCGGGGGGCGTCGGCAGCGCTGCCGCACAGATCGCCCGGGCCCGCGGCGTCAAGGTGGTCGGCACCGCCTCCGACCGCAACCGCGACTGGGTCGAGTCGTTCGGCGCCACCCAGGTGCGGTACGGCGAGGGCGTCGCCGACCGCATCCGCACCGCCGTCCCCGACGGCGTCGACGCCCTGCTCGACCTGATCGGCGGGGAGGACCTGCGGGAGGCTGCCGCCGTCCTCGCCGACCGCAGCAGGCTGGTGTCCACCGCCGACCCCGACACGGCGGCCGCCCTCGGCGGCAGCCCCGTCCGGCGCAGCCCCGTCGGCGACGTCCTCACTGCACTGGCCGCCCTGGTCGAGTCCGGTGCCCTCGACCCGCGGGTCACCGCGACCTACCCCCTCGACCGCGCCGCCGAGGCGCTCGCCGAGGTGGAGTCCGGTCACGCCCGCGGCAAACTCGTCCTGGTGGTGGAGTGATGAGGATCGACAAGGCCGCGTTCGGTGCACCCTGCTGGGTGGAACTCTCCACCGTCGACCCGGAGGGCTCCAAGGCCTTCTACCGCGAGGCCTTCGGCTGGCGCAGTGAGGTCGACACCCGGCCCGAGGCCGGCGGGTACACCCTCATGATGCTGGGCACCGACCCGGTCGCCGGGCTCAGCCCCGTCCAGCGTTCCGGACAGCCCACCACCTGGACGGTCTCCTTCGCGGTCGCCGACGCCGACGCCGCCGCAGCGGCCGTCCGCCGTGCCGGCGGGCGGATCACGACGGAGCCCTCCGACGCCCTGGACCTCGGCCGGTTCGCGGTCGCCGCCGACCCGGCCGGCGCCGCCTTCGGCATCTGGCAGGCCCGCTCCTTCGCCGGCACCACCCTGATCGACGAGCCCGGCTCGCTCGGCTGGGTCGAACTCGCCACCCGGGACACCCACGGCGCCAAGGAGTTCTACCCGCGGGTCTTCGGCTGGAGCGTCACCGTCGGCGAGATGTACACCCAGTGGGGCCTGCCAGGCCGGGAGTTCGGCGGCATGGCCGACATGGCCGACCAGTTCCCGGCCGACGCCGGACCCTACTGGATGCCCTACTTCGCGGTCGCCGACGTCGACACCACCACCGAACGGGCCTCCGTCCTCGGCGCCACCGTCGTCCTCCCGCCGACCGACGTGCCGGACGGTCCCCGGCTCGCCGTCCTGCACGACCCGCAGGGCGCGATCTTCGGCATCCACGTCGCCGGCGGCGCCACCGCCTGAGCGAGCTCAGCCGCGGCCCCGCGCCGTCGGGCGCTCCGCCTCCGCCCCTGCCCCAGCCTCCGCCGACGGCCCGTCGGCGGAGGCCGCACCACCGCCGCGGCCCCGCCGGGCCACCGCCACGGCCCCGGCCGCAACGGCCACCGCCACCGACCCCAGCGGCACCCAGTCACCCAGCCGGTCGTACCAGGTCAGCGCCGACGGCTCGGCCAGCGGCAGCCGGACGACCAGCGCCCCCGTGCCGTCCGTGCCCGTCCCGGCCAGCCGGCGGCCCTGCCGGTCGTACGCCACGGACTCGCCCGTCAGCGCCGCCTGCACCACCGGGCGGCCGGTCTCCGCCGCCCGGAGCGCCCCCAGCGAGGCGTGCTGCGCCGGCGCCCAGGTGTCCTGGAACGTCGACGTCGCCGACTGGTACACGATCAGCGGTGCGCCGTCCCGGGCGGCCTGCCGCGACATGTCCGGGAACGCCGACTCGAAGCAGATCAGCACCCCGACCGGCAGCGGGGCGCCGCCCCGGTCGGTCGCCGGCAGCAGCCGGAACCCGGCGCCCGGCGCCCGGTTCTCGCCCGCGGCCCTGCTCACCCCGGCGATCCAGCCCAGCGTCGAACGGAACGGGATGTACTCGCCGAACGGCACCAGCCGGATCTTCCGGTAGCGGGCCTGGACACCCTCCGGGGTGACCAGCACCGCGTCCTTGGAGATCCGGCCGTCGGCCTTGCGCGCATCCTCGCCCACCAGCAGGTCGGCACCCGTGCCCGCCGACAGTGCCCGCAGCTCGCCCAGCACCGCCGTGTCCCGGTCCAGGTCGGCGGTCGTACTGCTCTCGCCCCACACCACCAGGTCCACCGGCTGCCCCGCCAGACCACGGGTGATCCGCAGGCTCGCCGCCAGCCGCGACACCTCGTCCGGCGTCTGGCCCGGCTGCACCAGCGCCACCGTCGCCGTACCGCCCGGTGCGGGCGGCGGCAGCAGCCCGAACAGCACCGGGCCGACCGCCAGACAGAGTGCCACCGCAACCACCGGCAGCACCCGCAACCGCGCCGAGCACAGCAGCACCACCGCCGTGTTGCACGCCACCACCACCGCGCTGACCAGCCACACCCCGCCGACCGAGGCCAGCGCCAGCACCGCCGGATGCTCCCACTGGCTCGCCCCCAGCAGCGCCCACGGCCCGCCCAGCGCGTGCCACGACCGGGCGAACTCGCAGCACACCCACACCGCAGGCACCACCACCAGCGCCGCCAGTGCCCGGCCCGGGCCGACCCTGCCGTGCAGCAGCCGCCACACCGCGAAGCCGAACGCCGCCTGCAGCACGCCGAACACCACCGCCAGCGGCAGCAGCGCAGGCCCGATCGACGGCACCAGCCAGTACATCCCGACCAGGATGAACCCGGCCCCGAACCACCAGCCCCGCACCGCCGCCTCGCGGCCGCCCGGCGCGCGCTGCATCAGCAGCATCCCCGGCACCAGCGCCACCCACGCCAGCCACGCCTGACCTGCCCCGGGGAACGCCAGCACCGGCAACCCGCCGGCCGCAAGGGAGTACCACCGGGCGGGCCGCGACAACGCCGAGCGCAACGTCATGCGGAGATCGTATGCACCAGCAGCCCCGCCAAACCCCGAACGCGCAGGGGTGACCGAACGCGCAGGGTCGACCACCGGGGTCTGCCCTGCGTGTCCGGTCGCCCCTGCGGGGCTGCCTCAGCTTTCGGCTTCGAGGTCGCCCTCGGTCTCGAGGTAGGCGGCGCGGAGCTCGTCGAGCAGGCGCTCGTCGGGCTCCGCCCACATGCCGCGGTCGGCGGCCTCCAGCAGGCGCTCGCTGATGCCGTGCAGCGCCCACGGGTTGGCCTCGGAGAGGAACTCCCGGTTGACCGGGTCGAGCACGTACTCCTCGGTGAGCTTCTCGTACATCCAGTCGGCGACCACGCCGGTGGTGGCGTCGTAGCCGAAGAGGTAGTCGACGGTGGCGGCCATCTCGAAGGCGCCCTTGTAGCCGTGCCGCCGCATGGCCTCCATCCACCGCGGGTTGACCACCCGGGCGCGGAAGACCCGGGCCGCCTCCTCGGTCAGCGTCCGGGTGCGGACGGTCTCCGGCCGGGTGGAGTCGCCGATGTAGGCGGCCGGGTTCTTGCCGGTGAGGGCGCGGACGGTGGCGACCATGCCGCCGTGGTACTGGAAGTAGTCGTCCGAGTCGGCGATGTCGTGCTCGCGGGTGTCGGTGTTCTTGGCGGCGACGGTGATCCGCCGGTAGGCGCTCTCCATCTCCTCCCGGGCCGGGCGCCCGTTGAGGTCGCGGCCGTAGGCGTAGCCGCCCCACACCGTGTAGACCTCGGCGAGGTCGGCGTCGGTGCGCCAGTCCCGGCTGTCGATGAGCTGGAGCAGGCCGGCGCCGTAGGTGCCGGGGCGGGAGCCGAAGACCCGGACGGTGGCCCGCCGCTCGTCGCCGTGCTCGGCGAGGTCGGCCTGCACGTGGGCGCGGACGTAGTTGTCGGCGTCCGCCTCCTCCTGCTGCGCGGCGAGCCGCACCGCGTCGTCGAGCAGCGCGACCACGTGCGGGAAGGCGTCCCGGAAGAAGCCGGAGATCCGCAGCGTGACGTCGATCCGGGGGCGGCCGAGCTCCTCCAGCGGGATCGCCTCCAGACCGGTGACCCGGCGCGAGGCGTCGTCCCAGACCGGGCGGATGCCGAGCAGGGCGAAGGCCTCGGCGATGTCGTCGCCGGCGGTCCGCATCGCGCTGGTGCCCCACAGCGAGAGGCCGACGGAGGGCGGGCAGGCGCCGTCGTTGTCGGCCCGGTACCGCTCGACCAGCGAGGCGGCGAGGGCCTGGCCGGTCTCCCAGGCGAGCCGGCTGGGGATGGCCTTGGGGTCGACGGAGTAGAAGTTGCGGCCGGTCGGCAGCACGTTGACCAGGCCGCGCAGCGGCGAGCCGGACGGCCCGGCGGGGACGAAGCCGCCGTTCAGCGCGTGCAGCACGGAGTCCAGCTCGTCGGTGGTCGCGGTCAGCCGCGGCACCACCTGGGTGGCGGCGAAGGCGAGCACCTCGCGGACGGCGTCAGGGTGCCCGGCGGCGACCTTCTCGACCGCCTCGGGCGCCCAGTCCTCGGCCTCCATCGCCTCGACCAGGGCGCGGGCCTGCGCCTCGGCGGCGTCGGTGGCGCCGAGGGTGAGTGCGGCCTCGTCCAGGCCGAGCGCCTCGCGCAGGCCGGGCAGCGCGCTGACGCCGCCCCAGATCTGCCGGGCGCGCAGGATGGCGAGCACGATGTTGACCCGGTCGGTGCCGGCCGGCGCCTGGCCGAGGACGTGCAGGCCGTCGCGGATCTGCGCGTCCTTGACCTCGCAGAGCCAGCCGTCGACGTGCAGCAGGAAGTCGTCGAAGCCGTCGTCCTCGGGCCGCTCGTCGAGGCCGAGGTCGTGGTCGAGCCGGGCGGCCTGGATGAGCGTCCAGATCTGGGCGCGGATCGCGGGCAGCTTCGCCGGGTCCATCGCGGCGATGGTGGAGTACTCGTCGAGCAGCTGCTCCAGGCGCGCGATGTCGCCGTACGAGTCGGCGCGGGCCATCGGCGGGACGAGGTGGTCGACCAGGGTGGCGTGGGCGCGGCGCTTGGCCTGGGTGCCCTCGCCCGGGTCGTTGACCAGGAAGGGGTAGATCAGCGGCAGGTCGCCGAGGACGGCGTCCGGGCCGCACTCGGCGGAGAGCGCGGCGGTCTTGCCGGGCAGCCACTCCAGGTTGCCGTGCTTGCCGAGGTGGATCACGGCGTGGGCGCCGAAGCCGCCGTCCTCCTGCGCGGCGGCGATCCAGCGGTACGCGGCCAGGTAGTGGTGGCTGGGCGGCAGGTCCGGGTCGTGGTAGATCGCGACCGGGTTCTCGCCGAAGCCGCGCGGCGGCTGGATGAGGACGAGGAGGTTCCCGGAGCGGATCGCGGCGAGCACGATGTCGCCGTCCGGGTTCTGCGAACGGTCGACGTACAGCTCGCCGGGGGCCGGGCCCCAGTGCTCCTCGACCTGATCGCGCAGGCCCTGCGGCAGCGTCGCGTACCAGCGGCGGTAGTCGGCGGCCGGGATGCGGACGGGATTGCGGGCGAGCTGGTCCTCCGTCAGCCAGTCCTGGTCGTAGCCACCGGCAGCGATCAGCGCATGGATGAGCTCATCGCCTTCGTGGGAAGCCGTGGCCGTGTCCAGGCCCGGCAGGTCGGTGCCCAGGTCCATGCCCTCCTCACGGAGGCGGTGCAGCAGGCGCACGGCGCTGGCCGGGGTGTCCAGGCCGACCGCGTTGCCGACCCGGGCGTGCTTGGTCGGGTAGGCGGACAGCACCAGGGCGAGGCGGCGTTCGGCGGCCGGGGTGTGGCGCAGCCGGGCGTGCCGGACGGCGATGCCGGCGACCCGGGCGGCGCGCTCGGCGTCGGCGCGGTAGACGGTGAGGCCGTCCTCGTCCAGCTCCTTGAAGGAGAACGGCACGGTGATCAGGCGGCCGTCGAACTCGGGGACGGCGACCTGGGTGGCGGTGTCCAGCGGGGAGAGGCCGTCGTCGCTCGCCTCCCACTGCGAGCGCGACCAGGTCAGGCAGAGCGCCTGCAGGATCGGCCGGTCGAGGGCGGCGAGCGCGCCCGCGTCCCAGGCCTCCTCGTCACCGCCGGCCTGGGCGTCGGCCGGGCGGGTGCCGCCCGCGGCGAGCACGGTGGTGACAATGGCGTCGGCCCTGCCGAGTTCGGCGAGCAGCTCGGGCTCGGCGCCGCGCAGCGAGGAGCAGTACAGCGGCAGCGCGCGGCCGCCCTCGTCCTCGATCGCGCTGCACAGCGTCTCGACGAAGGCGGTGTTCCCGCTCATGTGGTGGGCGCGGTAGTAGAGCACGGCGACCAGCGGGCCGTCCGAGGTGCGGGCCTGACGCTCCAGCGGGCCCCAGGCCGGGGCCGAGGCGGGCGGGGCGAAGCCGTGGCCGGTGAGCAGCACGGTGTCGGAGAGGAAGGCGCCGAGTTCGGCGAGGTTGGCCGGGCCGCCGTGCGCGAGGTAGGCGTGGGCCTCGGCGGCGATGCCGGCCGGGACGGTGGACAGCTCCACCAGCTGGGCGTCCGGCGCCTGCTCGCCCGTCAGCACGACGACCGGGCGGGGGCCGGCGAGCAGCGCCTCCAGGCCGTCCTCCCAGGCGCGGCGGCCGCCGAGCAGGCGGACGACGACCAGGTCGGTGCCCTCGACGAGCGCGGGCAGGTCCTCGGCGGTGAGCCGGGCCGGGTTGCCGAGCCGGTAGCGGACGGGGCCCTGCGAGGCGCGGGCGCTCAGCAGGTCGGTGTCGGAGGTCGACAGCAGCAGGATCATGCGGAGGGCCTCCCGGCCTGGTCGGTGTTCCGGGGCGTGCTGCGGTGCACCGGGGCGGTGGACGGCAGCCCGGTGTGCGGGGCGGAGCGGGGTGCGGTGCGAGGGGTGCGGCGGGCCGCCGTCGGGGTCGGCGGGACGGCGGGCGGCGGCTCGGCGCGTCCGGTCGGGACGGCGGAGCCGGGCATGCGGCAGCGCACAGGTCGGGCCTTCCTCGGGGTCCGCGCCCCGGGCTGGTGGAGGACGGCGGGAGTTCCTGGCTCCACGGCGCTGAGCCGTGGTTACAGTGGCGGGACCGCACCGGATTTGCACCGGTTTCCTCCGCTTGCCGTCGCTGGCGTCGGGCGGGCCTCGCGGACCGCCCGGCAGCATCGTACGGGGTGGCGCGCGGCCGCGGGACAGCATGCGGACTGTGATCCAGACGACGGGGCGGGCGGTCGGACAATCTGTATGCTCGCCGCCATGCCACCGACACCCGACGCCACCGGGGCGGGCTCCGCCGTGCCCGACCGGGGCCGGTCGGACGCCTGTCCGGGGGCCCTTCGCCTGCACACCGCCGACGACGGCGGCCTCGCCCGCATCCGACTCCCCGGCGGCCTGCTGACGGAACGTCAGGCGCTCGCACTGGCCGAGGCCGCGGCGGCGCTCGGCGACGGCGAGCCGGAGATCACCTCGCGCGGCAACGTCCAACTGCGGGGCCTGGCTTCGGGCTGCGGCGCCGAGCTCGCCGAGCGGCTGCGGGCCGTCGGGCTGCTGCCCTCCGACACCCACGAACGCGTCCGCAACATCGTCGCCTCGCCCGGCCCCTCCGACGGTCACGCCGACGTCCGGGCCTGGGCGCGCGAGCTGGACGCCGCGCTCTGCGCAAGCCCCTGGGCGACCGCCCTCTCCGGCAAGTTCCTCTTCGCCCTGGACGACGGGCGCGGGGACGTGGCCGCACTGGACGCCGATGTGACATTGGTCGCAGGGCCGGACGGCACCGCCCTGCTGCGCCTCGGCCGGGCGGCGACCGCACGGCCCGTCCCGGCCGACCGGGCCGTGGCCGCGGCGCTGGCCGCCGCCCACGAGTTCCTGGACGCGCTGCGCGCCGCCGGCCGCAGCGCCTGGCACCTGCGGGAGGTGCCCGACCTGCTGCCGGCAGGCCCGGCGGAGCTGCCGGCCTTCGCCGCGGCGCCTCCGCAGCTCGGCCCGCTCCCCGGCGGTCTGGCGGTCGGCCTGCGCTTCGGCCGCGCTTCGCTCGCGCAGTGGCGGGTGCTGGCCGACGCCGCCGAGGGAGAGCTGCGGCTCACCCCGTGGCGCGGGGTCGTGCTGCCCGGTGCGTCCGCCGCGCGGCTCCCCGACCTGGAGGCCGCCGGCTTCCGGACCGCCGCCGGCACCGCCTGGGACGGCGCGAGCGCCTGCACCGGGCTGCCCGGCTGCGCCAAGTCGCTGGCCGACGTCCGGGCCGACGCGGCCCGGGCGCTGACTGCCGCCCCCGCCGCGGGACTGCGGGTGCACTGGTCGGGCTGCGAACGGCGCTGCGGCCACCCTGCAGGCCGATGGGTGGACGTGCTCGCCACCGGGCAGGGCTACCGGGTGGCGCCGGTCGGGACACCGGCCCCGCCCACGGATGTGACGGCAGTGGATGTGACGACGGAAGAGATGGCCGAGGCAGTGGCCGAGGCCCGGAGGACCACGTGATCGAGTACGAGAAGGACGGCGCGGCCATCTACCGGCAGTCCTTTGCCACCATCCGGGCCGAGGCCGACCTGGCCGCACTGCCCGCCGACGTCTCCCAGGTCGCGGTGCGGATGATCCACGCCTGCGGCATGACCGACCTGGTCGAGGACCTGCTGTACTCGCCCGGCGTGGTCGCCTCGGCCCGCAGGGCGCTGCACGCCGGTGCGCCGATCCTCTGCGACGTCAACATGGTGGCCAGCGGCGTCACCCGCAAGCGGCTGCCCGCCGACAACGAGGTGATCTGCACCCTCACCGACCCGTCGGTGCCGGAGCTCGCCAGGAAGACGGGCAACACCCGCAGCGCCGCCGCCATGGAGCTGTGGCTGCCCCGCCTCGAGGGTGCCGTGGTGGCCGTCGGCAATGCGCCGACCTCGCTGTTCCGGCTGCTGGAGATGATCGAGGCGGGCGCACCCCGTCCGGCCGCGGTGATCGGTGTGCCGGTCGGCTTCATCGGCGCCGCCGAGTCCAAGCAGGCCCTGGCCGAGCACCCGTCCGGCCTGGAGCACCTGGTGGTGCGCGGCCGGCGCGGCGGCAGCGCGATCGCCGCCGCCGCGATCAACGCGATTGCGAGTGAGGAAGAGTGACCGAGCAGCAGACCGGCCGGCTGTACGGCGTCGGCCTCGGCCCCGGCGACCCCTCGCTGGTCACCGTCCGTGCCGCCGAACTCATCGGCAAGGCCGACGTGGTGGCCTACCACAGCGCCCGGCACGGCCGTTCCATCGCCCGCTCGATCGCCGACCGGTACCTGACCGGCGGCCAGATCGAGGAGAAGCTGGTCTACCCCATCACCGTGGAGACCACCGACCACCCGGGCGGCTACCGCGGCGCCCTGGACGACTTCTACGAGGAGGCGTCCGCCCGGCTCGCCGCGCACCTGGACGCCGGCCGGAACGTCGTCGTGCTCGCCGAGGGCGACCCGCTGTTCTACGGCTCGTACCAGCACATGCACAAGCGCCTCGCGCACCGCTACCCGACCGAGGTGGTGCCCGGGGTGACCTCGGTCAGTGCCGCCGCGGCCCGGCTCGGCACCGCCCTGGTGGAGGCCGAGGAGACCCTGACGATCATCCCCGGCACCCTGCCGGAGGAGGAGCTGAGCGCCAGGATCGCCGCCGCCGACTCCGCCGTGATCATGAAGCTCGGCCGGACCTTCCCCGCCGTCCGCCGCGCCCTGGAACGGGCCGGCCGGCTCGACGACGCGCAGTACGTCGAGCGCGCCTTCATGGACGGCGAGCGCACCGAGCCGCTCGCCGCGATCGAGGCCGACACCGTCCCGTACTTCTCGGTGGCCGTGCTGCCCAGCAAGGTCGCGCCGCTCGAGCTCCCCGAGCCGACCGGGCCCGGCGAGGTCGTGGTCGTCGGCACCGGCCCGGCCGGCCCGCTCTGGCTCACCCCGGAGGCCCGCGGCGCCCTCGCCGCCGCCACCGACCTGGTCGGTTACACCACCTACCTGGACCGGGTGCCCGTCCGCCCCGGCCAGGTCCGGCACGGCTCCGACAACAAGGTCGAGTCCGTGCGCGCCGAGTTCGCCCTCGACCTGGCCCGCCGCGGCCGCCGGGTCGCGGTCGTCTCCTCCGGCGACCCGGGCGTCTTCGCGATGGCCACCGCCGTCCTGGAGGCGGCCGGCGAGGACCCGTACCGCGAGGTGCCCGTCCGGGTGCTGCCCGGCATGACCGCCGCGCACGCTGCCGCCTCCCGGGCCGGCGCCCCGCTCGGCCACGACTACGCCGTGGTCTCGCTCTCCGACCGGCTCAAGCCCTGGGAGGTCATCGCCCGCCGGCTGCGCGCCGCCGCCGAGGCCGACCTGGTCCTGGCGCTGTACAACCCCGGCTCCAACTCCCGCACCACCCAGGTCGGCCGGGCCCGCGACCTGATGCTGGAGTACCGCGCCGCCGATACCCCGGTGGTGATGGCGCGCGACGTCGGCGGCCCCACCGAACGCGTCCGCACCGTCCGCCTGGCCGACCTCGACCCCGCCCAGGTCGACATGCGCACCCTGCTGCTCATCGGCTCCTCCCAGACCCGCCTGGTCCGCCGCGGCAACGACACCGAAGTCGTCTGGACCCCCCGCCGCTACCCGGAGGACTGACCGAAGAGGCGCACAGGGCCGCCCAGGGACGCCGGGGGCACCTCCCGGCCGCAGGGCCTCGCCAGGTTTGTCCGGCGAGGCCCTGTCCGTCTCACGCTTCCCGACGGTCCCGCAACTGCTTCAGGGCCTTCTCCCGGATCTGGTCCCAGGAGTGGCGCGACAACGCCTCCAAGGCCCGTGTCGGAGTTCCCGGGTTCCCGGCAACCGTGGAGAGCACCGCCTCGTGCTGGTCACCGGAGAGGACCTCCAGAACACCGGCAGGAGTGTCCCGCTTGCTCGCCACCTTGTCCCTGACCCGCCAATCACCGTCGCCGGCGAGGACTTCGAGGACCTCGACCGGAAGCGTCCGGTTGAAGGCCACCCAGAACCGCATGTCCGGGCGGTCCCGCACGATGGCGAGCCAGACCTCCAGGGAGGCCTCCTCCTGCTTGATCCGTTGGAAGTCCGCGGCCTCGCCACTGGCACGGAGCCTGACGAACTCCTCGGCGCTCTCGATCACTTCAGCACCCCCTGACCTGCCGCAGCGTACGCAGGTGCTTGCTCGGCTGAACCCGGCGAACCTATGCGGTCACAGCACTAATGGTGGCCCACCCGGGCGTCGTCCCCGATCAGCCGGAGGGCTTCCCCCACGGGGAGCGGCCCCATCCGTCGGCCGTCCCGCAGCCGCAGTGACACCAGTCCGCCGACGGCCTCCGCCGCGCCGATCACCGCCTGGAACGGCACCAGCCGCCCGGCCCGGACCCGCGCACCGAGGGTGCCGGACTGCGGGTCGGCGAGTTCGGCCCGCAGCCCCTGTTCCACGGCCTCCCGGACCAGCGCCTCCGCCTGCGCCCGCTGCTCCTCGGCGATCGGCTGCACCAGCAGTTGGACGGGTGCCAGCCATGCCGGGAACGCCCCCTGGTGCACCTCGATCAGGTGCGCCACCGCGCGTTCCACACTGCCGATCACCGCACGGTGCACCATCACCGGCCGGTGCCTGGCGCCGTCCGGACCGATGTAGCCGAGGTCGAACCGGGCCGGCTGGTGGAAGTCGACCTGCACGGTGGACAGGGTGGACTCCCGCCCCGCCCGGTCCACCACCTGGATGTCGATCTTGGGCCCGTAGAACGCGGCTTCGCCCACCTCCTCCTCGTACGGCACGCCGGCCTCGTCCAGCGCCTCGGCGAGCAGCGGCCGGCGCGCTGCCACATCTCCGGGTCGGCCACGTACTTGCCGCCCCCGGCGGGCAGCGAGAGCCGGTGCCGGGCCGGTTCGATGCCGAGCGCCCGGTATGCCCGGTGGATCAGTGCCAGTGCCGACCGGACCTCCTCGGCGACCTGGTCGGGCCGGCAGAAGATGTGGGCGTCGTTCAGCTGGATCGCCCGGACCCGGGTGAGGCCGCCGAGCACGCCCGAGAGTTCGGAGCGGAACATCCCGCCGAGTTCGGCCATCCGCAGCGGCAGGTCGCGGTGGCTGCGCGGCCGGGAACGGTAGATCACCGCGTGGTGCGGACAGAGGCTCGGCCGCAGGACGACCTCCTCGCCGCCGAGCCGCATCGGCGGGAACATGTCCTCGCTGTAGTGCGCCCAGTGCCCGGAGATCTCGTACAGCTCGCGTTTGCCGAGCACCGGCGAGTGGACGTGCCGGTAGCCGGCCCGCCGCTCCATCACGCGGACGTACTCCTCCAGGGCGTGCCGCACCGCTGCGCCGTCCGGCAGCCAGTACGGCAGTCCGGCGCCGATCAGCCGGTCGGTGTCGAACAGGTCCAGCTCGCGGCCGAGCCGGCGGTGGTCCTTCGCGTCGGTGCTCTCGTTCATGGTCGGTCTCCCTCGGGTGTGCCGGGACGGGTGACCGGGAACAGCACGAAGCCCCGGGGCACTCGCCCCGGGGCTTCGGACAGCAGGTGTCAGCGCGCCGGGACTCTCTCCGGCGTCGTGGTCGCGGCAGCGCGCTGGTGCTTCATACCGCCGAGGCTAGCGCGGCGGGCGGTCCGACCGCGAGCGGATTTCCCGCAGCCGTCGCAGCAGCCGTGCCGTCAGGCGGCCTTCGGCAGCGGGAAGGAGGCCCGCATCACCGCGTCGAAGGCCGCGTCCGGCAGCAGCCGCTTGGCGATCATCGTGCCGCGGGCCATCGCGCCGATCGCGTAGCGGGCCCGCGGCCGCCGTACGGTCGCCGCCCGGACGATCACCCTGGTCGCCGCCTCCGCCGTCACGGCGCCGCTGCGCCGGGTGAAGGCCTTGTTGGCGTACATGTCGGCGAGTGCGGCGCTGAACGCACCGTACGGGCCGGAGTCGCCGGGCATGGTGGCGACCGCGGTGCCGCCGAACCCGGTGATCGTCGGGCCGGGCTGGACGACCACGACCTGGACGCCGAACGGCGCCACCTCCAGCCGCAGCGAGTCGCTGATCGCCTCCACGGCGTGCTTGGTCGCGTGGTAGAAGGCGCCGCCGGGCGGGGAGAAGCGGCCGCCCATCGAGGAGATGTTGACGATCCGTCCGCCGCCGGCCCGGCGCATTCCGGGCAGCACCAGCTGCGCCATCCGCACCAGGCCGAAGACGTTGGTGTCGAACTGCGCGCGGACGTCCTCGGGTGCGGCCAGCTCGACCGGCTGGTGCAGGCCGTAGGCGGCGTTGTTGATCAGGATGTCGACGTGGCCGTGCAGCTCCTCGGTGCGGGCCACCGCCTCGGTCATCGACTGCTCGTCGGTGACGTCCAGGGCGAGCGTCTCCATGCCGAGGGCGGCCAGGTCGGCGAGGGTCTCGGGGCGGCGCGCGGTGGCGACCACACGGTGGCCGAGCCGGTGCAGGGCGAGGGCGGCCTCCCGGCCCATGCCGGAGGAGCAGCCGGTGATCAGGACGGTCTTCGGGGCGGACATCGGGGCCTGCCTTTCGGTGGCGTGAAGGGCTGTCAGGTACGGGCGTCGGGGCGGTGCAGCAGGTCCCAGACCGCCTCCTCGGCGGCGTCCAGCTCGGCCGGGGTCAGCGCGCCCAGGCCCTCGGGCCGGTGCAGCTTGACCAGCCCGGTGAAGGCGCCGACGGCCAGGGCGACCAGCTGGGCGGCGTCGCCCTCGCGGATCGCGCCGGCCTGCTGGCCGCGCTCGATGAAGTCGGCGGCGATCCGGTCGATCTCGGCGGCGAGCGCCAGGCTCTCCGGGGCGAGGAAGGTGTCGTGCTGCTGGTGCTCCAGGAAGACGAAGGCGTCCGGGCGGGCGGCGGCGTAGCGGGTGAAGCCGCGCCAGAAGCGGCCGAACTCCTCGCGGATCGAGGAGGCCGGGCCGCCCTCGGCCATCGCCGCGGCGAGCTCGTCGAGCAGGGCCTGCTTGGCGTGCTGGAAGGCGGCGTTGCCGAGCGCCTCCTTGCTCGGGAAGTACCGGTAGATGCTGCCCACACCCACCCCGGCCCGCTGTGCGACGGCGGGCATCTGGGTGCCCTCGTAGGTCCGTTCGGCGAAGAGGGCGATGGCGGCGTCGATCAGCTGCCGGGCGAGGTCGGGCTTGCGCGAGGTCACGGAATGAATATTCATTCCGCAGGGGTGGGGTTGTCAAGGCCGACCTAGACTGAGGCTGTGGCGCGGCTCAACGACGAGGTCGGCGCGCTGCTGCAGGAGTACTCCGACCTGCTCCTGCTCACCGGCGGCGACGCCTACCGGGCACGGTCCTACGAGAAGGCCGCCCGGTCCGTCGGCGGCCACCCCGAGGACCTCGCCCGGCTCGACGCCAAGGGCCTGCAGGCCATCCCCGCCGTCGGGAGATCCACCGCCGAGAAGATCGCCGAGTACCTGTCCACCGGCCGGGTCGCCGCCGTCGACGAGCTCCGCGCCCGGGTGCCGCCCGGCGTCCGCGAGATCATGGCGATCCCGACCGTCGGCCCCAAGAAGGCCGCCCTCGTCCACCGCGAACTCGGCGTCTCCACCGTCGACGAACTGCTCGACGCCGCCCGCGCCGGACGCCTCGACACCCTCCCCGGCCTCGGCGCCCGCACCGCCGAGAACATCGTCCACGGCATCGAGGTGCTCCGGCAGGGCGGCGGCCGCGTCCTGGTCTCCACCGCCCTCGCCCTCGCCGAGGAGATCACCGCCGCGGTGGGCGCCGCCCCCGGCTGCGAGCGCTGCACGTACGCCGGGTCGCTGCGCCGGATGTGCGAGACCGTCGGCGACGTCGACGTGCTCGCCGCCGCAGCCGACTCGGCCCCGCTGATGGCAGCCCTCACCGCCCACCCGCTCACCGCCGAGGTGCTGGGCAGCGGCAGCACCAAGACCTCGGTCCGCACCGAGCGGGGGATGCAGGTCGACCTGCGGGTCGTCCCCGCGGAGGCCTGGGGCGCCGCGCTCGTCTACTTCACCGGCTCCAAGGCGCACAACATCAAGCTCCGCGCCCGGGCCGTCCGGGCCGGCCTCAAGCTCTCCGAGTACGGCCTGTTCGAGGCCGACGGCGGCCGCAAACCGGTCTCCCGCACCGAGGAGGAGGTCTACGAGGCCCTCGGCCTCCCGTGGATCCCGCCCACCCTGCGCGAGGACCGCGGCGAGATCGAGGACGCGCTGGACGGGGAACTCCCCGACCCCGTCACCGAGCAGGACGTCCGCGGCGACCTGCACACCCACACCGACCTCAGCGACGGACTCGCCCCGCTGGAGGAGATGCTCACCGCCGCCCACCGCCGCCGCCGGTCCTACGTCGCGGTCACCGACCACGCCCCGAACCTCGCCATGCAGCGGATGACCGACGAGAAGATGCTCGCCCAGCGCGAACGCGTCCGGGCCCTGCAGGGCTCGTACGGCCGGATGCGCATCCTGCACGGCACCGAGCTCAACATCGACCCGGACGGCGGCGTCGACTGGCCGCCCGAGTTCCTGGCCGGCTTCGACCTGTGCGTGGCCTCGATCCACTCCGCCTTCACGCTCGACCGCGACGCCCAGACCCGCCGCCTGATCCGCGCCTGCGAGAACCCGCACGTCCACGTCATCGGCCACCCCACCACCCGGCTGCTCGGCCGCCGCGCACCGATCGACGCCGACTTCGACGCCGTCTTCGCGGCCTGCGCCCGCACCGGCACCGCCCTGGAGGTCAACGCCTCACCGGAACGCCTCGACCTCGGCGACGAACTGATCCTCGCCGCCCGCCGCCACGGCGTCCGCTTCGCGATCGACACCGACGCCCACGCCACCCCGCACCTGGACAACCTCCGCTTCGGCGTCGCCACCGCCCAACGCGGCCGCCTCACCCCCGACGAGGTGATCAACACCTGGCCGCTCCAGAAACTCCGCCGCTTCCTGCGGAAGCCCTACTAGAAGCGCGGGATGCACAACCAGGGGCGCGGGGAACTGCGCAATCCGGATGCGGGCCACTGGACAAGTCGTGGTCGGCCCGAGCTGGCGTGACGCCCGATCCCGGATTGCGCAGTTCCGCCCCCAGCCTTCGGCCGGGAGGTGCCCCCAGCGCCCCCTCGGTGGTGCCCTTAAAGAGCGCCCAGCCAGGCGACGGCCGCCGGGACGTCTTCGGCGACGGGGATGCCGGCGGGGGGCTCGGGGCGGCGGACGATCACGACCGGCAGGCCTAGTTCGCGGGCGACGGCCAGCTTGGGGGCGGTGGCGGCGCCGCCGCTGTCCTTGGTGACCAGGACGTCGATCCGGTGCTCGCGGAAGACCGCGCGCTCGCCGTCCGGGGTGAACGGCCCGCGGTCGAGCAGCACCTCCAGCCGCGGCGGCAGCGGACGCTCGGGTGCGTCCACGGAGCGGGCCAGGAAGAAGGTGTCCTTGAGGTGCGCGAAGGCGGCCAGGCCCTGCCGGCCGGTGGTGAGGAAGACCCGGCGGCCGAGGCCCGGCAGTGCGTCGGCGGCCTCGGCCAGGGAGTCCACCCGGTGCCAGCGGTCGCCGTCGACCGGCACCCAGCTGGGACGCCGCAGGGCGAGCAGGGGAACATGGACCTCGGCGGCCGCAGCGGCCGCGTTCCGGCTGATCCGTTCGGCGAAGGGGTGGGTGGCGTCGATGACCGCGTCCGCGCGCTCCTCCCGCAGCCACTCGGCCAGCCCGGACGCGCCGCCGAACCCGCCGATCCGCACCTCGCCCGCGGGCAGCCGCGGCTCGGCGACCCGGCCGGCCAGCGAGCTGGTCACCTGCAGCGCGGGGTCGTCGGCGAGCGCTGCGGCCAGTCGGCGGCCCTCGGTGGTGCCGCCGAGGATCAGGACGTGCATCGGAACTCCAGGAGGCGGACGTGGCTGAGTCGGGCGGCCGGGCGGCGCAGCTGAAGAGTAGCGGGCTGCGGCACGGCTGGACGACGGGCGCGTGCGCCACGGCGGCCACCACCGCCGCGTACACCGCGCTGCTCACCGGCGAGTTCCCCGACCCGGTGGAGATCACCCTGCCGAAGGGGCAGCGGCCCTCGTTCGCCCTGGCGGTGGAGGAGCTGGGCGGCGGCCGGGCGATGGCCGGGGTGGTGAAGGACGCCGGCGACGACCCGGACGTCACCCACGGCGCGCTGATCCGCGCCACCGTCACCGCGGGCGACCCGGGGACGGGGGTGGTGTTCCGGGCGGGCCCGGGCGTCGGCACGGTCACCAAGGCCGGGCTGCCGCTGCCGGTCGGCGAGCCGGCGATCAACCCGGTGCCCCGGCAGATGATCCGGGACACCGTGGCGGAGGTCGCGGCGCGGCACGGCGGCAGCGGGGACGTGGTGGTGGAGATCTCCGTCGACCACGGCGAGGAGATCGCCCGTTCCACCTGGAACCCGCGCCTCGGCATCCTGGGCGGCCTGTCCATCCTCGGCACCACCGGCATCGTGGTGCCGTACTCCTGCTCGGCCTGGATCGACTCGATCCGGCGCGGTGTGGACGTGGCCCGTGCCGCCGGCCGCACCCATGTCGCCGGGTGCACCGGCTCGACCTCGGAGAAGGTCGCGGTGGCGGTGCACGGCCTGCCGGAGGACGCCCTGCTGGACATGGGCGACTTCGCGGGGGCGGTGCTCAAGTACCTCAAGCGCCACCCGGTGCCGCGGCTGACCGTCGCCGGCGGTTTCGCCAAGCTGTCCAAGCTGGCGGCCGGCCACCTCGACCTGCACTCGGCCCGCTCGCAGGTCGACAAGGGCTACCTGGCGGAGCTGGCCCGCCGCGGCGGCGCCTCCCCGGAGCTCGCGGAGGCGGTGGCCGCCGCCAACACCGGCCTGGAGGCGGTGCAGTTGTGCTCGGCGGCCGGGGTGCCGCTCGGCGACCTGGTGGCCGAGGCGGCCCGGGCCACCGCGCTCGGCGTGCTGAGCCCGGCGCCGGTCGCGGTGGACGTCATCTGCATCGACCGGGCCGGCACGATCGTCGGCCGGGCCGAGCCGCTGGGGCCGCCGGCCCGGGTACGGTCCGGCCGCTGACGTACGCGGTCCGGCCGCTGACGAACGCCGGTCAGCCGATGACGGCCTGGGCGTCGATCTCCACCAGCATCGGTTCCTGCGGCAGCTCGACCATGACGGTCGTCCGGCACGGCTTGACCCCGCCCTCGGGGATGTTCTCCGCGATGAAGGCGGCGTAGGCCTCGTTCATCGCGGCGAAGTCGGCGCGCTTCGTCAGGTAGACGCGGAACATCACCACGTCCTCGACCGTGCCGCCGCCGGCCTCGACGATCGCCCTGACGTTCTCCAGCGTCCGCCGGGTCTGGGCCCGCACGTCGCCCGGGTACAGGTAGGCGCCGGTCGCCGGGTCCTGCGGGCCCTGGCCGGAGACCTGCAGGATCGGGCCCTTGCGCACCCCCTGGGAGAACATCCAGGCGGGGGCGGGCGCGCCGTCCGTGCGGATCTCGGTCTTCTCGGTCATGCGGGGTGCTTCCTCTCGGGGTGTGCGGGTGCGGGTCGGGCGGTGGCGCCGGCGTCCGCGGAGACCGCCCGGGCGGTGGCCAGCAGCTGCGGCAGCAGCTCCAGCACCTGCTCGTACGGCAGCACCACGTCCGGCACCGAGATCGACACCGCGGCGACGACCCGGCCGGAGGCGTCCCGGACGGGCGCGGCCACGCAGTTGATGAACGACTCGTGCTCGGCGTGGTCCTGGGCCCAGCCCTGGGCGGCGACCTGCTCCAGCTCGGCCAGCAGCTCCTTGGGCCCGGTGATGGTGTTGGCGGTGTGCGGGGTGTACTCGATCCCGGCCGCCACCTTGCGCCGCCCGGCCGGCGGCAGGTCGGCGAGCAGCACCTTCGCCACGGCGGTGCAGTGCAGCGAGGCCCGCAGCCCGATCCGGGAGTACATCCGGACGGGCTGCCGGGAGTCGTACTTGTCGATGTAGACCACCTCGCCGCCCTCGTACGCGGCCAGGTGCACGGTCTGCCCGGTCGCCGCGTTCAGCTCCGCCAGGTGCGGCGCGGCGGTACGGCGGATGCCGCGCTGCTCCAGCGCCAGGCTGGACAGCGCGAACAGCCCGGCCCCCAGGTGGTAGCGGTAGTTGGCGTCGCGGTGGACGAAGCGCCCCTCCTCCAGGCTCTGCAGCAGCCGCAGCACCGTCGTCTTGTGCACGCCGAGGGCCTCCGCCAGCTGGTCGAGGGAGCGTTCGCCCTCGCCGAGTTCGGCGAGCAGGCGCAGGGCGCGGGTGACGGTCTGGCTCATGGGGTGGGTGCTCCGATACGCGCGGCCGGCCGGGTCAGTACCGGGGACACGATGCCATCCGCGCCCACCCGGGTCGCCGCCCACTCCCGTGCGGAGGCGCCGAGCAGCGCCGCCACGGCCTCCGGTGCGGGCACGCCGCCGCGGTCGCCCGGGGAGGTCAGCGCGCAGGCCGCGGCCAGGTGCCCGAGGCGCAGCCGGCGGCGCCCGTCCAGGCCGCGCAGCACACCGGCCAGGTAGCCGGCGGCGAAGGCGTCGCCGGCGCCGGTGGGCTCCAGCACGTCGACGGCCAGCGCCCGTTCGCCGACGGCCGTGCCCGCCCGGTCGAGGGCGGTGGCCCGGTGCTCGGCGTCCTTGACCACCAGGACGGCGGGCGAGGGGAGGGCGGCCCGCAGCGCATGCGGGTCGCCGGTGCCGAAGGCCGCCTCGGCCTCGTCGGCGCCCAGCAGGACGATGTCGGCGGCGTCCAGCAGGGCCGGCAGGACGCCTGCGTCCCGGCCGCGCCACAGGCCGGGGCGCCAGTTGAGGTCGAAGGAGACCAGTTGCCCGGGCCGGGGCCGCTCGAGCAGCGCGCGGACCAGGGCGAGGCAGCCGTCGGAGAGCGCCGCCGTGATGCCGGTCAGGTGCAGCAGCCGGGCACCGCCGAGCAGCCGGGCGGCGGCCGGGTCGGCGAGCAGGGCGGGGGAGAGGGCGGAGGCGGCGGAGCCCGTCCGGTAGTAGTGCAGCCGGCTGCGGCCGGCGCCCGGGTCGTGCGGCAGACCGGAGCCGCCGGTCTCCTTGACGTACAGGCCGGTCGGGCGGTGCGGGTCGACGGCGACGGCGGAGACGTCCACGCCGCGGGCGGCGAGGTCGGCGGTCAGCAGCCGCCCGAAGCCGTCGTCGCCGACCCGGCCGATCCAGGCGCTCGGCACGCCGAGCGCCGCCAGCGCGCACGCCGTGTTGGACTCGGCGCCGCCCACCGAGGGCCGGAAGCCGCCGACCGTTTCCAGCGGTCCGGTGCGGTCCGGCAGCAGCACCGCCATCGACTCGCCGAGGCACACGGCCCACGGGCCTGCCGTCCGCTCCGCCATCCGCCCCGCCTCCTCGCTGCCGCCCGGCTGTCGCGTCGGCCCGGTGTCGTTGACCGCTGTTCGGCGTGAATGTTAGAACCGTCGTGGCGATATGCGCAACGGTGGTTGCAAATAGTGCAACTTCGCAGATGAGGGGTGGTTCGGTGGCGGATCTGCTGTTCCGTGGGGCCGCCGTCGTGGACGGCACCGGCGCCCCGCGCCGCACGGCCGACGTCACCGTCACCGGCGGCCTGATCGACGGCATCGGCCATGGCCTGACCGGCCGCCGGGTGATCGACGCGGACGGACTCGTCCTCGCCCCCGGCTTCATCGACATGCACGCCCACTCCGACCTGCGGCTGCTCGTCGAACCCGGCCACCCCTCCCGGACCACCCAGGGCGTCACCTGCGAGGTCCTCGGCCAGGACGGCCTCTCCTATGCCCCCGTCGACGACACCACCCTCCCCGCGCTGCGCCGCCAGCTCGCCGGCTGGAACGGCGACCCGGACGGCTTCGACTGGAACTGGCGCACCGTCGGCGGCTACCTCGACCGGCTCGACGGCGGCGCGGCCGTCAACACCTGCTACCTGGTGCCGCACGGCTCCGTCCGGATGCTCGCCATGGGCTGGGACGACCGCCCGCCGACCCTGGCCGAGCTCGACCGGATGCGCGAACTCACCGCCCGGGGCCTGGCCGAGGGCGCCGTCGGCCTCTCCAGCGGGCTCAGCTACCCGCCCGGCATGTACGCCGGGACGGCCGAACTCGTCGCGCTGTGCGAGGTCGTCGCGGCGGCGGGTGGCTTCCACGCCCCCCACCAGCGCTCCTACGGCGCCGGGGCACTGGAGGGCTACGCCGAGATGATCGCGATCGCCCGCGCCTCCGGCTGCCCGCTGCACCTCACCCACGCCACCATGAACTTCGACGTCAACCGGGGCCGGGCCGGCGAACTCCTCGCCCTGGTCGACCGGGCGATCGCCGAGGGCGTCGACGTCACCCTCGACAGCTACCCCTACCTCCCCGGCTCCACCACCCTCGCCGCCCTGCTGCCCGGCTGGGCCGCCGCAGGCGGCCCCGGGGCCGCCCTCGCCAGGCTCGCCGACCCGGCCGCCCGCGAGCGCATCCGCACCGACATGGAGGAGAAGGGCAGCGACGGCTGCCACGGCGTCGTCGCCGACTGGGCCACCGTCCAGATCTCCGGCACCGGCGACCCGGCCCTGGCCGGCCTGGTCGGACGGACGGTCGCCGACGTCGCCGCCGAACGCGGCACCACCGGCACCACGGTCTTCCTCGACCTGCTGCAGGCCGACCGGCTCGCCACCACGATCCTCCAGCACGTCGGCCACGAGGAGAACGTCCGGACCGTCATGCAGCACCCCGCACACACCGCGGGCAGCGACGGCCTGCTCGTCGGCGACCGCCCGCACCCCCGCGCGTGGGGCACCTTCGCCCGCTATCTCGGCCACTACGCACGCGACGAGGGCGTCCTCACCCTGGAAGGCGCGATCGCCCGGATGACCGGCCGCCCCGCCCGCCGCCTGCGCCTGGACCGCCGCGGCCTGGTCCGCCCCGGCCACCACGCCGACCTGGTCCTCCTGGACCCGCTGACCGTCCGCGACACCGCCGACTACGACCACCCGCGCCGCCCCGCGGCCGGCATCGAGCACGTCTACGTCAACGGCACGGCCGTCCTGGCCGAGGGCCGCCCCACCGGCGCCCTCCCCGGCCGCGCCCTGCGCCGCACCGACCGAGGAACGAGGGCCCTGTGACCGCCACCGCCACCGCCTCCACCGCCCTGCGGGCCGAACTCGCCGCCGAACGGGTCATCGCCGTCGTCCGCGCGCCCCGCATCCCGGACGCCGCCGACCTGTGCGCGGCCCTCGCCGCCGGCGGCATCGGCCTGGTGGAACTCACTTTCACCACCCCGGAGGTGACCACCCATCTGCGGCGGGCGGCCGACGCCGGCCACCGGGTCGGCGCCGGCACCGTGCTCACCGCCGAACAGGCCCACCGGGCCGTGGACGCCGGCGCAGCCTTCCTGGTCACGCCGGGCTGCCGCCCCGAGGTCGCCGCCGCGGCCGACCGGGCCGGCGTGCCGGTCGTCCTGGGCGCCCTGACCCCGACGGAGGTCGCCCGGGCCGTCGACCTCGGCGCCGCCGCAGTGAAGATCTTCCCCGCCCGCACGTTCGGCCCCGGCTACTTCGCCGACCTCCGCGGCCCCTACCCGGACGTCCCCCTGGTGGCCTCCGGCGGCGTCAACACCGCCAACGCAGCCGCCTTCCTCACCCACGGCGCCCTCGCCGTCTGCGCCGGCACCGACGTCGTCCCGCCCGCCGCCGTCACCACCGCCGCCTGGCCCGACATCACCCACCGGGCCCGAACCTTCACCACCGCCCTGGGCCGGCCAGCAGGGGTAACCCCAAGGGGCGCTGGTGGCTTGCCCGATCGATCCGCCTGATCGTTCAGGCCCCGCAGGGCTCGTGGGGCCGGTCGCGGTCCGGGGAGTAGAGGTGGCTGTCGCGGAACTGCTCGGCGCCGAGCGTCCGGCCGACCAGGATGACCGCCGTGCGCAGGACACCGGCCGCCTTCACCTGCTCGGCGATGTCGCCGAGCGTCCCCCGCAGGACGAGTTCGTCGGGCCGGCTGGCCATGGCGACCACCGCGGCCGGGCAGTCGGCGCCGTAGTGGGGAAGGAGTTCCTCGACCACGCTGTCGACGTACCGGGCGGCCAGGTGCAGCACCAGCAGGGCGCCGCTGCGCCCCAGCGTGGCGAGGTCCTCGCCCTCGGGCATCGGGGTGGCCTGCCGGGCGACCCGGGTGAGGATGACGGTCTGACCGACCGTCGGCACGGTCAGTTCCCGCTTGAGCGCCGCTGCGGCGGCGGCGAAGGCGGGCACGCCGGGCACGACCTCGTAGGGGATGCCCAGGGCGTCGAGCCGCCGCATCTGCTCGGCGACGGCGCTGAACACGGACGGGTCGCCGGAGTGCAGGCGTGCCACGTCGTGCCCCTCCTCGTGGGCGCGGACGATCTCGGCGACGATCCGGTCCAGGTCCAGGTTGGCAGTGTCCACCAGGCGGGCGTCCGGCGGGCATTCGGCGAGCAGTTCGCGCGGCACCAGGCTGCCGGCGTACAGGCACACCCCGCAGGCCGCCAGCGTGCGCTGGCCGCGGACGGTGATGAGATCGGCGGCGCCCGGGCCGGCCCCGATGAAGTGGACGGTCACTGCTGTTCCTCCTCGACTGCCTTGACGGCGGACCACTGGGTGACCGGCATCGCCTGCCGCCAGCCGGTGAACCCGCCGACGGGTACGGCGTGTGCCACGGCCAGCTTCACCAGCTCCCCGCCGTGCCGGCGGTACCACTGCGTCAGCAGCGCCTCGGACTCCAGGGTCACGGTGTTGGCGACGAGCCGTCCGCCGGCCGGGAGTGCGTCCCAGCAGGCCTGGAGCAGCCCGGGCGCGGTCAGGCCGCCGCCGATGAACACGGCGTCCGGTACGGGCAGCCCGGCCAGCGCGTCCGGCGCCCGGCCGGTCACCACCCGGAGCCGCGGCACGCCCAGTGCGCCGGCGTTGCGGCGGATGCGGTCGGCCCGCACCGTGTCGCGCTCCACGCTGACGGCCCGGCAGCTGTGGTGCGCCCGCAGCCATTCGATCGCGATGGAGCCGGAGCCGCCGCCGATGTCCCACAGCAGTTCGCCGGGGGACGGCGCGAGTGCGGCCAGGGTGGCGGCCCGGATGTGGCGCTTGGTCAGCTGCCCGTCGTGCTCGTACGCGTCGTCCGGCAGGCCGGGGACGAGTTGCGCCCCGGGGCCCTCGCACTCGACGGCGACGATGTTCAGCGGGTCGCCGGCAGGGTGCGGCCAGGCCTCGGCGGTGCCGTCGGCGATGCGCTCCCGCTCGGCGCCGAGCTGTTCCAGGAGGTGCATCCGGCTGGCGCCGTAGCCGCGGGCGGTGAGCAGGGCGGCGACCTCGGCCGGGGTGTCGGCGCCGGCGCTCAGCACCAGCAGCCGGCGCCCGCCGGACAGCGCCGCGTTCAGGGTCTCCAGGGGCCGGCCGACCAGGCTGACGACCTCGGTGTCCTCCAGCGGCCAGCCGAGGCGGGCGCAGGCGTACGACACGGAGGAGGGGTGCGGCAGGATGCGCAGCCGTCCGGCGCCGGCGGTCTCGGCGAGGGCCCGGCCGATGCCGAAGAACATCGGGTCGCCGCTGGCCAGGACGCACAGGCGCCGGCCGGCGTGCTCGGCGAGCAGCCGCGGCACGGCGGGGCGCAGCGGCGAGGGCCAGGCCACCCGTTCGGCGGTGACGGTGTCCGGCAGCAGGTCGAGCTGGCGCGGCCCGCCGATCACGACCTCGGCGGCCAGCAGCGCCTCGCGTGCGGTGGGCGCAAGTCCGTCCCATCCGTCCGCACCGACCCCGACGACGGTGGTCACGGACTCGGGCACGGCGGCGGCCAACGGGACTCCTTGCAGCTCGGACGGGGCAGCGGCAGCCTACCGGCCGCTCCGCGCCGAGTCGCCGGGCCGCGGGGCAATCCGGGCACGATCACCTGCGACGTTCGCCACACCGCCGGGCCGGTCACGGCCGGTCAGGGCCTGTACGGCAGCTGCGGCACGTCGTAGCAGGTGGTCGTCATGTCGGGCACCTGGGTGACCCATCCGCCGTGGCCGGAGTCGGCGGAGTCCTCCCAGCGGGCGGCGTTGAGGCAGGCGCGCAGCGGCCCGCTCGGCCGCGGGGCGCGTTTGAACGAGGCGGGCAGCAGCAGCCCGTTGGCGTCGTACGGGGTGCCGCTGTTCATGAAGGCCTCCACGCAGTGCCGGGTGAGGTCGGCGCCGCAGGAGTCCATCGCGTCGGTGAGCCACCGGGCGGCCGCCCAGCCCTCCAACTCCCAGGCGGAGAGCAGTCCTTCGCGCTCGGGGAAGTACTCGGCCATGGCGCTGCGGAAGGCCTGCACCTCCGGGTACCGGGTGTCCTCGTAGTTGAGGCTGGAGGAGGTGGCCCACAGGACGGACCGGCAGCCGGGGGAGTCCCGGTAGTCCGTGCCGGCGGTGGCCGTCCAGTTCTGCACATTGGTCACCTTGGCCTTCAGCCGCACCCCGGCCGCGTCGAGGGCCTGGCAGAGGGCGGCGTTGCCGCGGGTGTCCATGGCGTCGAAGAGGAGCTCGGTGCCGTCGGCCTTCATGGCGGCCGCGACCGCCTGGAATCCGGGGAGCGCCAGGTCGACGGTCTGGTTGAGCACCCGGTAGCCCTCGGCCCGCAGCCCTTCCTCCAACTGGCGGGCGTAGCGTGCGGAGTCGGCCTGGTCGTAGGAGACCACGGCGGCGCTGCGCGCGCCGAGCTTCTCCTTGAAGTACCGGTAGACCTCGGTGCTCTGGTAGAGGGTGCCGTCCCAGCCGACCGACCGGCCGTCGCGCGGGGCGCTGCTCCCGTAGATGCCGTACAGGTCCGGCCACTGCTCGTAGGCGGTGCCGATGGGCTGCCCGCCGACGTCGGGCACGCCCTTGGAGCTGACGTAGGGGGCGCCCGCGTAGACGAGGACGCTGCCGGCGACGAGGGCGAAGACCTTCTCCCGGTCGATCAGCCGGTGGACGCAGTCCTGGTTGCCGATGCCGCTGCCGCCGTCGTCGCAGGTCACGACCTGGACGGTGCGCCCGTTCAGCCCTCCGGCGGCGTTGAGGGCCCGGAAGAAGGCCTGCGCGCCGTAGCGCGGTCCGGCGAAGGTCTCCGAGCCGACCGGGCTGGTCAGCGAGGTGATGACGCCGATCTTCACGCTGTCGGCGTTCGCCCCGGTGTCGGTGGAGCGGCCGGTGCTGCCCGCCGGAGGGGCGCCGAAGGCGCTCTCCGGCAGGCGGCTGCCGCAGCCGGCGACGGTCAGCAGCAGGGCGGCCGAGGCCGCCAGCACGGCGGTGCGGGCGGCCGCGGCGTGCCGGGCCGCCCGCCGGGGCCGTGTCAGCTGCATCCCGGGATCGTCGAGCCGCCGGCCTGCGCGACCAGGCCGCACAGGGTGCTGGTCGACACCTTCCAGGTGCCGTTGTCCAGGACGGCCTGCCCGGTCGCGGTCGGTTCGACGACCTGGCCGGCCAGCGACAGCGCGTAGGTCACCGTGGCGGTCGTGGCGGAGGTGAACTGCACGTCGCTCACGTCAGCCTTGACCTGGCCGACCCGGGGGTCGTTCGCGAAGCCCTGCAGGGCCGGCTGGAGCGCCTCGCCGTTCTGCAGCAGGGCGGCCTTGTCGGCGATCGGCGTCGCCGGGTCGAAGAACTTCTCCCAGTTGGTCGTGATCGCGGTCTTGGCCGCTTCCGCGTCGGCGGGTGCCGAGCCGCCGGGCGACTCCGACACCGTGGCCGAGGCCGGCGCCGAGGGTGAAGGGGAGGAGGAGCCGGAGGATCCGTCGCTGCTGCAGGCGGCCGCGAACAGCAGGGCCAGGACGGCCAGTACGGCTGCGGCGAGCCGGCCGGCTGCGCCTGCTCGGCGGGCTGCGGGGGTGCGGCCGTCCGAGTGGTCGGCGGGGCCGGGCCCGGCCGGGTGGATCGACTCGTTGGGGGTGGTACGCATGGGTGCTCACCGCGTTTTTCCCGACCGGCGGGCCGCCCTCCCGCCGGTGGCCCCGGTCGCTCGTGTCGTGGCTGCTCTGGGTCGGAGCTGTGGTCCGTGCTGCGGCGCCGTATGCCGCAAGTGACACTATGAAGGCCGATCGGCGGACGAACCGCAAGAGGAGCTGACAGAACAGTAGAATACCGATAAATCTGGACAGTACGGAGAAATCTGGATGAACCGGATTCCCCGGCCGAGCGCCGCCGGGCTGCTGCGGGCACTGCGCGAGTGGCCCGGCTGGTTCACGCTCGCGGCCGGCGCCGTGCTGTGCGTCCTCGGGTGGTACGGCGTCTCCGGGGAGGAGTTCGCGGCGCGTCAGCTGCCCTACATCGCCTCCGCGACCGCCCCCGGCGCGGCCCTGATCGTGGCCGGCGCCGTCCTGATCGCCGTCCGCCGCCCCGGTGCCGGGCCCGGCGACCAGACCGACCGGCGGCTGGAGCAGCTGTACGCCCTGCTGGTGACCGAGACCCCGTCCGCCGCACCCGAGGAGGACGGCGGCGGCCCGCCCGTCGGCCTGCCCGACGGCACCCTCTACCACCGCCGGGACTGCCCCCTGGTGTCGGGCAAGACCGGCGCCGAACCCGTCGACGCCCGGGCCGTCCGCGACCGCGGCCTCGCCCCCTGCCCGGTCTGCGACCCCGGACCGCCCGCCGGGGCCGCCGAGCCCGGCCCCGAGCCGCCCGGCGGGCCCGGAACGGCCGACGGGTGAGCGACAGCCTCGGCCTCACCGCCGACCTCGCCCTCGCCGGCCTCTCGGTCGGCAGCGCCGCCGCGCTGAGCGGCGTCGGCCTGGTCGTCACCCACCGCGCCACCGGGGTGCTCAACCTCGCCCAGGGCGCCCAGGCCGCCGCCACCGCCTACCTGCTGCGCGAACTCGTCGTCGTCCGCGGCTGGCCGCTGCTGCCCGCCGCCGCCTTCTGCCTCCTGATCGCCGCCCCCGCCTTCGGCGTCCTGCTCGACGCCGCCGTCTTCCGCCCCCTCCAGCGGCGCGGCGCCGGGGCCGGCGAGACGATGGTCGCCGGCATCGGCGTCTTCGTCCTGCTCATCGGCACCGTCATCCTGCTGCGGGGCACCGCCCCCCTCGCCGACGCGCCCGCCCTCGTCCAGCCCCGGCACCTCGCCGACCTGGGCGGGCACGTGCTCCGCCTGGACACCGCCGTCCAGCTCGCCGCCCTGCTCGCGGTCGCCGGCGGCGTCGGCCTGGTCACCCGGTACACCGCCTTCGGCACCCGGCTGCGTGCCGTCGTCGACAACCGCGGCCTCGCCGAACTCGCCGGCATCGACGCCGACCGGATCTCCGCCGCCGGCTGGGCCTTCGGCTCGTTCACCGCCGGGCTCGTCGGCATCCTGCTGGCACCGTCCCTGCTGCTCGACCCGTACGGCCTGCCGCTGCTGGTCATGGAGACCATGGCCGTCGCCGTCGCCGCCCGGCTGCGCAGCCTCCCCGTGGCCGTGGTCACCGGACTCGCGCTCGGCGTCGCGCAGAGCGAACTCACCCGGCTGCGCCCCGCCGGGCAACTGCTGCCGCTCGCCCAGGCCGTTCAGGCGAACCTGTTCACCGTCGCCCTGCTGGTCGCCGCCCTGCTGCCCTGGCGCGGAGCCGTCGACGACACCGGCCTCGCCCCGGCCGGCGCACCGCGCATCGAACGCGGCTCGGCCGCCGTCAAGGCCGTCTGCACGGTCCTCCTGCTGCTGCCGCTCGGCTTCCGCAGCGAGGACCTGCGCCACGCCCTGGTGGTGCCCGCCCTGGCCCTCGTCCTGCTGTCGATCGTCGTGGTCACCGGCTACGGCGGGCAGGTCTCGCTCGGCCAGGCCGGGTACGCGGGCCTCGGCGGGCTCGGCACCGCCCTGCTGATGTCGGGCCGGGTCCCCGGCGTGCCGCCGCTGCCCGCCGTTCCGGCGCTGCTGCTGGCGGTCGCCGTCGTCGTCCCGCTCGGCGTGCTCACCGGCTGGCCCGCCATCCGCCGCCGCGGCCTCGCCCTGGCCCTGGTCACCTTCGCGGTCGGCACCGCGCTCAGCCGCCTGGTCTTCAACCAGCCGTACGCCACCACCGGCCTGGTCGTGGAGCGCCCGGAGTTCCTCGCCGGGGACGGCGCCTTCTACACCGCCGAACTGGTGCTGCTCGGCCTCGGCCTGCTGCTCGTGCGCAACCTGCACCGGGGGCGGCTCGGCCGCGCGCTCACCGCGATGCGCGACCACCAGGCCGGCGCCTCGGCCGCCGGGGTGGACGTGCCCCGGCTGAAACTGCTGGTCTTCATGGCCGGCGCCGGGCTGGCCGCACTCGGCGGCGGCCTGCTGACCCTGGCCGGGCGGGCCTTCTCCGCCGCCGCCTTCGACCCGATCCAGGGCCTGCTGTGGTTCGCCACCGTGGTCGTGGCCGGCGCCGACAGCGCGGTCGGCGCCGTCTTCGCCGCAGCCCTGCTGGTCGGCCTGGACACCGGCACCATTCCCGGCATCTCCGCCGTCGTCGTCGGCGGCCTCGCCACCGCCCTCGGCCGCATGCCCGGCGGCCTGGCCGGCCTCGCCCGCCGCCTCGCCACCCGCCCCGCCCCCGCCCCTCCCCGCCTCAGCCCCCTCGGTGAATCCCTCCGCCACCGCCTCGAGGACCGCCCCCGATGACCGCCGGCCTCCTCAGGGGCGGCGCAGGGCTGACGCAGCCAGGGGCGCTGGGGGCACCTCCCGGCCGAAGGCCGGGGGCGAACCGCGCAACCCCAGTCCGGTCACCCGTACGAACCAAGGCCCACCCATGTCCTCCTCCCCAACCGGCCTCACCGCCCAAGGCCTCGTCCGCCGCTTCGGCGGCATCGCCGCCGTCGACGGAGTCGACCTGGAGGTCCCTCCCGGCCGTATCACCGCCCTCGTCGGCCCGAACGGCGCCGGCAAGAGCACCCTCTTCGACTGCCTGTCCGGGGCCGCCCGCCCCGATGCGGGCCGCGTCCTCCTGGCAGGCCGCGACGTCACCCGGCTGCCGGACCACGCCCGCGCCCGCCTCGGCCTGGCCCGGACGTTCCAGCAGATCGCCGTCTTCCCCGGCCTGACGGTCGGCGAGAACGCCCGCCTCGGCGCCGAGCAGGGCCCCGGCGGCACCGTCCGCGGCCTCCTCGGCCTGCCCGCCCGCGGCGGCGGGGCCGCCCGCGAGGCCACCGACCGGGCGCTGCGGCTGTTCGGCCTGGATGCCGTCCGGGACTGGCCGGCGGACCGGCTGCCGACCGGTGCGCTGAGGCTGCTGGAGCTGGCCCGGGCGCTGGCGGGCGCGCCGAGCGTGCTGCTGCTGGACGAGCCCGCCGCGGGCCTGGACCTGTCGCAGGCGGCCCGGCTGGGCTCGGTGCTGCGGGCGCTCGCGGCGGAGGGCGTGGCGCTGCTGCTGGTGGAGCACGACGTGCAGCTGGTCGGGCGGCTCGCGGACACGGTCTGTGTGATGGCTCAGGGCAGGGTGCTGGCGAGCGGTCCGACGGCGGAGGTGCTGGCCGACCCGCGGGTCGCCGGTGCGTGGGGCGAGGCATGAGCGTCGAGGTGCAGTTGCGTGCGGTCCGGGTGCGGTACGGGCTGCTGGAGGCACTGCACGGGGTCGACCTGGCGTGTCCGGCAGGCCGGGTGACGGTTCTGCTGGGACGCAACGGCGCCGGCCGGACGACTGCGCTGCACACGCTGGCCGGTGTGGTGCGGCCGGCGGCCGGGCGGGTGCTGTGGGCGGGCCGGGACGTGACCGCGCTGTCGGCGTACCGCCGTGCGCGGCAGGGGCTGGCGCTGGTGCCGGCGGAGCGGGCGGTGTTCGCGAGCCTCACGGTGGCGGAGAACCTGGGCCCGCGGGCGGCCGCGGTCGAGGCGTACTTCCCGGAGCTGGTGCCGCTGCTGCCGCGCCGGGCGGGCACGCTCTCGGGCGGCCAGCAGCAGATGGTGGCGCTCGGCCGGGCGCTGCTGGCCGGGCCGCGGCTGCTGTTGCTGGACGAGCCGGACCGCGGGCTGGCGCCGTCGGTGGCGGCCAGGTTGCACGGGCAGCTGCTGGAGGCGGCGGACGGGGGACTGGCGGTGGTGCTGGCGGCCCAGTCCCTGCCGGGGACGCTGGCCGGTGCGGGGGTGGTGCACGTGCTGCGGCGCGGGCAGGTGGTGTTCAGCGGCGAACCGAGCGAACTCCTGTCCGGTCCGATCGGCGGATAAGCTGACCGTTGAACAGGAGCGTTCCGGACGACGGGGGTTGACGATGGGAATCCTGGACGGGATCGGCCGACTGCTCGCCGATGCCGAGCTCGCCGAGCTGGGCGAGGAGCTGGAGGCGCTGGCCGCGGAGGTCGGCCGGATCGCCGAGGAGCTGGACCGCGCCCGGCACTCCGTCCACTGGACGGGCTCGGCCGCCGACGCCTTCCAGGAGCACGCCACCAAGCGGATCAAGGACCTGCACGGGGTGGTCCGCGAGCTCGAGGGCGCGGCCTCCGCGTCCAAGGCCGTCGCCACCCTCGGCGGACTGCTCTGACCGCGGCCGCTGCCCGCGCCTGACGTGCACCCCGGCGCCCGTCAGCCCTCCGCGGCCCGCCGGTCGCCGAGCCGCCGGTTCCTGGCCGCCCGCGCGGCGAGCCGCTGCTCGACCGGGACGTCGGCCAGCGCACCCAGCGCCAGTGCGACGGCCCGGCCGATGCGGGCACCGAAGGGCGCGGGCTCGTCGGCGGCGTCGGGGTGCTCGGGGACGACCTCGTCGACCAGGCCGACCGCCGCCAGGTCGTAGGCACCGATCCCCTGCGCGCGGGCCAGGTCGGCGGCGTGGTCGCCGTCCCGGTGGACGATCGCGGAGGCGCCCTCGGGCGGCAGCGGCGCCAGCCAGGAGTGCTCGGCGGCGATCACCCGGTCCGCGGGCAGCAGTGCCAGCGCCCCGCCGCCGGAGCCCTGGCCGAGCAGCACCGCCAGCACCGGTGTGCGCAGCGAGGTCAGGGTACTGAGGCAGTGCGCGATCTCGATGGCGATGCCGTCGAGTTCGGCCTGGACGGAGAGCTCCGCGCCGGCCGTGTCCACCACGGTCACCAGGGGCAGGCCCAGCTGCTGGGCCGTCCGCGCCGTCCGCCGGACGGCCCGCAGGTCGGCCGCGGTGAACGGGCGGTCCCCGCCGCGCTGCTGCCCGACCACCACGGCCGGGCTGCGCCCGAAAACGGCCAGTGCCCGGACGAGTGCCCCGCTCTCGCCGCCGGGCGCGCCCAGCAGCACGTACTCGTCGGTGGCGGCGTCCAGCAGCTCGCGCGCCCCCGGCCGGTCGGCGCGGCGGGTGCGGCGCACGGAGTCCCAGGCGTCGGCGGTGGTGCCCGCCGGGCGGTCCGAGGCCGGCTGCGGCTGGCGGACGGGCCGGGAGCCGAGCGCGGACAGCACGCGCAGCACCCGTTCGCGCAGCTCCTCGGGCGGCAGGACGGCATCGACCAGGCCGCGGGCGGCGAGGGTCTCCGAGCGCTGGACGCCGGGCGGCAGCTGGACGCCGCGCAGCTCCTCGTAGACGCGCGGGCCGAGGAAGCCCAGCCGGGCGCCGGGCTCGGCGAGCACGACGTGGCCGAGCGTGCCCCAGGAGGCGAACACCCCGCCCATGGTGGGGTTGCGCAGGTAGGTGAGGTACGGCAGGCCCGCCGCCTGGTGGGCCTGGACGGCCGCGGTGACGCGGACCATGCACAGGAAGGCCGCGGAGCCCTCCTGCATCCGGGTGCCGCCGGAGACCGGGAGGGCGAGCACGGGCAGGCGCTCCTCGGTGGCCCGTTCCACCGCGCGGGTGATCCGTTCGGCGGTGGCCACCCCGATGGAGCCGCCGAGGAAGCCGAACTCGGAGGCGACCAGGGCCACCGGCACGCCGTCCAGCAGCGCCCGGCCGGTGGTGACCGCCTCGTCCAGGCCGGTGCGGCCCGCGGCCTTCGCCAGGGACGCCTTGTACGCGTCGTCCGCGCCCGGGTGGGCGACCGGCTCGTCCCAGCAGCGGAAACTGCCCGGGTCGGCCAGCAGCTCGACCAGCTCGCCGGCGGTCAGACCCCGTTCGTCGCCCACGCGCACCCCCGTGTCCTGCGGGCGCGGCGGGCACCCGTCCGCGCCCAGGGTACGGGCTGCGCCGGCGGCCGGCGGTGGCGGCCCGGTGGACCGTCACCGCCGGCCGCGGAGAGTGCCGCGGCGGTCGATCAGAAGTTGATCATGTGTCCGGCCAGGCCGTGCACGGCCTCCTTGACCGCCTCGCCGAGCGTCGGGTGGGCGTGCACGTTGCGCGCCACCTCGTGCACCGTCAGGTCCCACTGCTGGGCCAGCGTCAGCTCCGGCAGCAGTTCGGTGACCTCGGGGCCGATCAGGTGGGCGCCGAGCAGCTCGCCGTGCTTCTGGTCGCTGATCAGCTTGACGAAGCCGGCCGCGTCGCCGAGGCCGTGCGCCTTGCCGTTCGCGGTGAAGGGGAACTTCACCACCTTGACGTCGTAGCCCTGCTCGCGGGCCTGCGCCTCCGTCCAGCCGAAGCTGGCGATCTGCGGCTGGCAGTACGTCGCCCGCGGGATCATCACGAAGTCGAGCTCCATGGTCTCCGCGCCGGCGATGGTCTCCGCCGCGATGACGCCCATCGACTCGGCCGCGTGCGCCAGCATCAGCTTGGCCGTGACGTCGCCGATCGCGTAGATGTGCGGCACATTGGTGCGGCTGCGGCCGTCCACGGCGATCGCACCGCGCTCGGTCAGCTTCACACCCGTGCTCTCCAGGCCGTAGCCCTGGGTGCGTGGCGCGAAGCCGATCGCCTGGAGCACCTTGTCGGCCTCCAGCACCTTCTGCGCGCCGTTCTGCGTGACGGTCACCCGCACCTTGGCGTTCGGGTCGGAGTCGTCGATCGCGTCCACCCGGGTCGACGTCAGCACCTCGATGCCGAGCCGCTTGTACCGCTTCGCCAGCTCCGCCGAGACCTCCGCGTCCTCCAGCGGGACCACCCGGTCGAGGAACTCGACGATCGTCACCTTCACGCCGTAGTTGTGCAGCACGTACGCGAACTCGACGCCGATCGCGCCGGCGCCCGCGATGATGATGCTCTCCGGCAGGGTGTCGCTGAGGATCTGCTCCTCGTACGTGACGACCCGCTCGCTCAGCGAGGTGCCCGGCAGCAGCCGGGTGGAGGCGCCCGCCGCGATGATGCAGTGGTCGAAGGTCACCGTCTCGACGCCGCCCGCGGTCAGCGAGACCTGCAGGGTGTGGTCGTCGACGAAGGTGCCCCAACCGTCGAACTCGGTGATGCCGTTCTTCTTCGTCAGGTAGTGGATGCCCGCCACCCGGCCCTCCGCGACCTTGCGGCTGCGCAGGAACGCCTCGCGGTAGTCGAAGCTGACCGTGCCCTCGACCTTGATGCCGAAGGTCTTGGCCTCCTTGGTGAAGATGTGCGCCAGCTCGGCGTTGCGCAGCAGGGCCTTGGACGGGATGCAGCCGACGTTCAGGCAGACGCCGCCCCAGTACTTGGTCTCGATGACCGCCGTGCGAAGCCCGAGCTGCGCGGACCGGACCGCGGCGGTGTATCCGCCCGGGCCCGCACCCAGGACCACGACGTCGAAGTGTGAGCTCATGAGCCACACGATAGACCTCGCCGCCGCTCGGCGGGCGTACCGGTGCCGGCCGCCCGATCCGTCACCGGCCGCGCGCCGGTGGCATGCTGGGAGAGGCCGTGCGCCCCGCACGCCGGGGCACCGGGTGCGGCCGAGGGAGCAGCCGAGGGCCCGCAAGGGGGTACCCGATGAGCCCGTCCGCAAGGCTTGCCGCACTGCCGTGCGGCAGGCGCGCCAAGTGGGTGGTGCTGGCGTTCTGGCTGGTACTGCTGGTCGTCGCCTTCCCGCTGGCAGGCAAGCTCACCGACGCGGAGGACAACGAGGCCAGCAGCTGGCTGCCCGGCAACGCCGAGTCCACCCAGGTGCTGAACGAGCAGCGCGTTTTCTTTCCCGTCGACATCGCCCAGGCCGTGGTCGTCTACCAGCGCGACAGCGGCATCACCCCGGCCGACCGGGCCGAGGCGGCCGAGGACGCCGCGGCCTTCGCCGGCGCCCCGCACGTGCGCGGGCCCGTCATCGGCCCGCAGGTCTCCGCCGACGGGAAGGCCATGCAGACCGTGGTGCCGGTCGACATCGGCACCGGCGGCTGGCGCGACCTGCCGTCCGCGGTCGACAGCCTGCGCGAAACCGCCGCCGAGAACAGCAACGGCATGTCCACCCACGTCACCGGCCCGGCCGGCATCGGCGCCGACCAGTCCGAGGCCTTCGAGGGCATCGACAGCACCCTGCTGTTCGCCACCGTGACCGTGGTGATCGTGCTGCTGCTGCTCACCTACCGCAGCCCGGTGCTGTGGCTGCTGCCGCTGCTGTCGGCCGCGGCCGCCCTGTTCGTCGCCGAGGCCGTCATCTACCTGCTGGCCGCACACGCCGGCCTGACCGTCAACGCGCAGAGCGCCGGCATCCTGATCGTCCTCGTCCTGGGCGCGGGCACCGACTACGCCCTGCTGCTCACCGCCCGTTACCGGGAGGAACTGCGCAGACACGAGGACCGGCACGAGGCGATGGCCTTCGCCCTGCACCGGGCCGGTCCGGCGATCCTGGCCAGCTCGGTGACCGTGGTCGCCTCCATGCTGTGCCTGATGGTCGCCGAGATGAACTCCACCAGCGGCCTCGGCCCGGTCTGTGCGATCGGCGTCCTGGTGGCGCTGGCCGCCATGCTCACCCTGCTGCCGGCCACGCTGGTGATCGTCGGCCGCTGGGCCTTCTGGCCGGTCCGCCCCGCGTACGGCACCCCCGAACCCACCCGCACCGGCCGCTGGGCGCACATCGGCGCCTGGATCGACCGCCGCCCCCGCCAGGTGTGGATCGGCACCGCGGTGGCCCTCGCCATCTGCAGCATCGGCCTGGTCTCGCTGAACGCCACCGGCCTGAGCACCGCCGGTACCTTCACCGGCAAGCCTGACTCGGTGGTCGGCCAGCAGGTCCTCGCCGAGCACTTCCCGGGCGGCACCGGCGCCCCGCTCACCGTGATCAGCAAGGCTGCCGACGCCCAACAGGTCAGAACCGTCACCACCGCCACCGAGGGCGTCGCCGGCGCCACCCCCTACCTGGTCAAGGGCGACCAGGCGCTCTTCCAGGCCACCCTCGACGACCCGCCGGACAGCCAGGCCGCCAAGGACACCGTCGACCGCGTCCGGGCCAATGTGCACGCCCTGCCGCAGGCCGACGCCCAGGTCGGCGGCAACACCGCCGTCGTCCTCGACGCCGGGCGCGCCGCCGGGGACGACAACCGCATGATCATTCCGATCGTGCTGGCCGTCGTGCTGGCCGTCCTCGCGGTACTGCTGCGCGCCGTCGTCGCCCCGCTGGTGCTGATCGCCACCGTGGTGCTCTCGTACACCGCCGCGCTCGGCATCAGCGCCTTCGTTTTCACCCACGGCTTCCACTTCGAGGGCGAGGACAACGCCTTCCCGCTGTTCGTCTTCGTCTTCCTGGTTGCCCTGGGCATCGACTACAACATCTTCCTGATGACCCGCGTCCGGGAGGAGTCGCTGCACCGCGGCACCAGAGCCGGCGCGGTCGTCGGCCTGGCCGCCACCGGCGGCGTGATCACCTCGGCCGGCCTGATCCTCGCCGCCACCTTCGGCGTCCTCGGCACCCTGCCGATCGTGGGCTTCGCCGAAATCGGCTTCGCGGTCGCCCTCGGCGTCCTGCTGGACACCCTCGTCGTCCGCTCCGTCCTCGTCACCGCCCTCACCATGGACCTCGGCCGCCACATGTGGTGGCCCAGCCACCTCAGCCGCAGACCGGCCCCCGACGCAGCCGACAGGCCGGTGGGGGCGCGGGGAAGGACAAGCCCGTAGGGGCGCGGGGGAGGTGCCCCACGCGCCCCTGAGGGTTTGCCTGTCAGGCCAGGCTGAGGACCTCGCGGAGGGCTGCCGTCAGGACGGCCTCCGGGTCGCCCGTGGCGCCCGTCGAGCGCCAGGCCACGAAGCCGTCCGGGCGGACCAGCACGGCGCCGTCCGCACCGACGCCGTACGTGCCGGCCCAGTCGGCGCCCTCCTCGGGCTCCAACTCCAGCTCCGCACCGACCCGGTAGCCCGCCAGCGGAACCCCCAGCCGCTTCGCGGCCAGTTCGCCCGCCTCGTGCCAGGCATCGGCGGCCGGCCCGGCCAGCAGCACCGGCACCTTCTCGAACAGGTCCAGGGTGGAGATCCGCACCCCGTCCCGCCGCAGCCACACGTGCGGCGCCCGGCTGCCCGGGGAGCCGTCCGCCGCCAGCCGCTCCGGCACCGCCGGGCCGTCCGCGTCGGCACCGACCGCCGCGCCCAGCGGGTAGCGGTAACCCAGCACCACCGACAGCACGTTGCTCTGCCGCCCGCTGCCCGGCGTCACGTCGTACCCCGGGTGCTTGTGCTCCGCCGAACGCGCCGTGGCCCGGGCACTGGTCGCCTCCGCGACCGGCCGGCGCTCCCGTCCGTACGACTCCAGCAGCCCCGGGCCGGCCCAGCCGCCGAGCACCGCCGCCAGCTTCCACGCCAGGTTGTGCGCGTCCTGGATGCCGGTGTTGGAGCCGAACGCGCCCGTCGGCGACATCTCGTGGGCGGAGTCGCCGGCCAGGAACACCCGGCCCACCGAGTACCGCTCAGCGACCCGCTGCGCCGCGTGCCACGGCGCCCGGCCGGTGACCTCCACGTCCAGGTCCGGCACACCCGCGGCGGCCCGGATGGCCGCGGTGCACCGCGCGTCGGTGAACTCCTCCAGCGCCTCGCCGTTCTCCGGGTGCCACGGCGCGTGGAACACCCAGTGCTCCCGGTTGTCCACCGGCAGCAGGGCGCCCGCGCCCCGAGGGTCGGTCAGATAGCAGGCGATGAAGCGCCGTTCGCCCACCACGTCGGCCATCCCCTTCGACCGGAAGGTGATGCTGACGTTGTGGAACAGGTCGCCGGGGCCGGTCTGCCCGATCCCCAGCTGCTCACGGATCGGGCTGCGCGGCCCGTCCGCCGCGACCAGGTACTGCGCCCGGACGGTCTCCTCCTCGCCGGTCTCCCGGTTGCGGAGCACCGCCGTCACCCCGTCGGCGTCCTGCTCGAAGGAGACCATCTGGGTGCCGAAGCGGATGTCGCCGGTCATCGTGCGGGCGTGCTGGAGCAGCACCGGCTCCAGGTCGTTCTGGCTGCACAGGCACCAGCCGGTGGGGCTGAACTTCTTCAGCGCGCCGCCCGGGTCGATCTCCTTGAACAGCCATTCCTGGTCGTCGCCGGAGAGGGTGTCGGCCTGCAGGATGCCGTGGTTCTCCGCCAGCACCGAGGCGGCCTCCTTGATGGCGGACTCCACGCCCGCCACCCGGAACAGCTCCATCGTCCGCACGTTGTTGCCGCGTCCGCGAGGGTGGTGCGAGGTGGCGGCGTGCTTCTCCACCAGCAGGTGCCGCACCCCCAGCCTTCCGAGGAACAGCGAGGTGGACAGCCCCACCAGGGAGCCGCCCACGATCAGGACGGGCAGCCGGCCGTCGGCGGTTGGGTTCATCTGTGACTCCAGTCGTTCGAAGGGCCCGGCTTCCAATGTCCCTGCCGTCCGTGCGTGCCCGCGCGGCCGGTTGCGCCCATGGCCGCGCCTTTTCGCTCGGATGGGTTCCTGCCCTCGCACGATCGGTGACGGACCGCCACGATCGAGCTCAGTCCTCGTGACCGGACCATGTCCGGGCCCGCTGTCCCCGACACCGGGCCGGGCGAGCGACCGCACCGGCCGGAGCCCCGCCATGGGGGCGGCCGTCCGATCCCCCACACCCGCCGCCGGCCGCCGCTGCACCGCGGCCGCGCAGCGACCCCTTCCTTCGAGCAGACGAGTGATGATGACGACCCTCACCGAACCCCTGACCGACGCCCACCCTGCCGCGCTCGCCGTCCCGCGCCTGCGCGTCGTCCTCATGTGCGACGTCATGGACGGCGCCCAGGAGCGCTTCCTGACGGCCTATGAGCAGCTCCGCCACCAGGTCGCCGCCGTCCCCGGCCACGTCAGCGACCAGCTCTGCCAGTCCATCGAGGACCCGTCCCAGTGGCTGATCACCAGCGAGTGGGAGAGCGCCCAGCCCTTCCTCTCCTGGGTCGACAGCGAGGCGCACCGCGAGATGGTGAAGCCGCTGCACGGCTGCGTCCGCGACACCCGCTCGCTGCGCTTCAGCATCATGCGGGAGACCGCCGGCGACCACACCTACGACTTCGCCGCACCGGTCTCCGACGGCATCGTCCGACACGCCCTCACCTTCACGGTCAAGCCCGGCACCGAGAAGAAGGTCGCCGGGATCCTCTCCGGCTACACCTCGCCCAAGGCCCAGGTCGACGAGCGGACGCGGCTGCTGCGCACCTCGCTCTTCATGCAGGGCAACCGGGTCGTCCGCGCCGTCGAGGTCGCCGGCGACCTCGGTGCCGCGCTGCGCCACGTCGCCCAGCAGCCCGAGGTCCGCGCGGTCGAGGAGGCCATCAACCCGTACCTGGAGGAGGCCCGCGACCTCGGCAACCCCGAGTCCGCCCGCGCCTTCTTCATGCGGGCCGCGCTGCCCGCCGTGCACCGCGTCGCCTCCCCGGACGCACCGACCGCCCCCGTCCAGCGGTACGCGCTGCGCTACCCGGTGAAGTCCGGCTGCGGCGCCTCGGTGGTCGGCCTGCTGGCCCGTCAGGACCGCCAGGCGGTCGACGAGGGTTCGCGCCTCGTGGCGAGCACCATCTTCCACCGCGACGACGTGGTCGTCCGGGTGCTCGACTTCGCCGGCCCGGCCGACGCCGACCCCGCGGCCGCCCTCGGCATCGCGGGCCCGCGCGCCGCCGGGGTGCTCGCCCGCCTGCTGGAGCTCGAGGAGCAGCACGACCTGCGGTCCGCGGCGGGCATCGGCCGGCTGCTCGCCGACTGCACCATGCAGGCGGTCACCGACCGCTCCTCCCAGAGCGCCTGACCGGCGCCGGCGAGCCGGAAGCGGCGCCGTACGCCCCATCAACTCCCATCCCTGCAAAGCCCTCTGGAGACAGCAACCATGACCACCAAGTTCCCACGCATCGTGCACGTCGACGACGCGCCGCCGAACACCCGACGCGGCGGCGACCTGCGCGCCATGCTCACACCGACGACGGTGGGTGCCACGAGCGGCTTCATGGGGCTGGCGATCGTGCAGCCGGGCGACCGGATCGCCGAGCACTACCACCCCTACTCCGAGGAGTTCGTCCTCGTCGTCCAGGGCGAGCTGGAGGTCGACCTCGACGGCGAACCCTTCCGGCTCAGCCCCGACCACGGCCTGCTGATCCCGATGAACATGAAGCACCGGTTCCGCAACGTCGGCTCCACCGAGGCCCGCCTGGTCTTCCACCTCGGCCCGCTCGCACCGCGGCCCGAGCTCGGCCACGTCGACACCGAGGAGGCCCCGGCGCCGCCGGAACCGGCCGAGGCCGTTTCATGACCCGGCGGGTGGTGGTCACCGGGCTCGGCGTCGTCGCCCCCGGAGGGGTGGGCGTTCCCGCGTTCTGGGAGCTCCTCACCGCCGGACGCACCGCGACCCGCGGCATCGATTCCTTCCTTCCTTCCTTCTTCTTCCTTCCTTCCTTCCTTCCTTCCTTCCTTCCTTCTTCTTCTTTCTTTCTTTCTTCTTCCTTCCTTCCTTCCTTCCTCTCCTCTCCTCTGGAATGGAATGGAATGGAATGGAATGGAATGGAATGGAATGGAATGGAATGGAATGGAATGGAATGGAATGGAATGGAATGGAATGGAATGGAATGGAATGGAATGGAATGGTTCGTCCTCGTCGTCCAGGGCGAGCTGGAGGTCGACCTCGACGGCGAACCCTTCCGGCTCAGCCCCGACCACGGCCTGCTGATCCCGATGAACATGAAGCACCGGTTCCGCAACGTCGGCTCCACCGAGGCCCGCCTGGTCTTCCACCTCGGCCCGCTCGCACCGCGGCCCGAGCTCGGCCACGTCGACACCGAGGAGGCCCCGGCGCCGCCGGAACCGGCCGAGGCCGTTTCATGACCCGGCGGGTGGTGGTCACCGGGCTCGGCGTCGTCGCCCCCGGAGGGGTGGGCGTTCCCGCGTTCTGGGAGCTCCTCACCGCCGGACGCACCGCGACCCGCGGCATCACCTTCTTCGACCCGTCGGGATTCCGCTCCCGGATCGCCGGCGAGTGCGACTTCGACCCGTACGCCGCGGGCCTGGGCGCCGAGGAGGTGGCCCGCTGCGACCGGTACATCCAGTTCGCGCTGGCCGCCGCCGCGGAGGCCGTCCGCGACGCCGGGCTCGACCTCGCCGCCGAGGACCCCTGGCGGATCGGGGTGTCGCTCGGCACCGCGGTGGGTGGCACCACCCGGCTGGAGCACGACTACGTGGGCGTCAGCTCCAAGGGCGCCCGCTGGGACGTCGACCACCGCAGCGCCGAGCCGCACCTGCACCGGGCCTTCACGCCCGCCACGCTCGCCTCGGCCGTCGCCGAACAGGCCGGCGCCCACGGCCCGGTGCAGACCGTTTCCACCGGCTGCACCTCCGGGCTCGACGCCGTCGGCTACGCCCTGCAGGCCGTCGAGGACGGGCGGGTCGACGTCTGCATCGCCGGCGCCTCGGACTCGCCGATCTCCCCGATCACCGTCGCCTGCTTCGACGCGATCAAGGCGACCTCGGCGCGCAACGACGACCCGGAGCACGCCTCTAGGCCGTTCGACGCCACCAGGGACGGCTTCGTCCTCGGCGAGGGCGGCGCCGTGCTCCTGCTGGAGGAGTACGAGCACGCCCGGCGCCGCGGCGCCCGCATCATCTGCGAGATCGGCGGCTTCGCCACCTTCGGCAACGCCTACCACATGACCGGCCTCACCCAGGAAGGCCGGGAGATGTCGGAGGCGATCGACAAGGCGCTCGCCCACGCCAGGGTGAACGCCGACGACGTCGACTACGTCAACGCGCACGGCTCCGGCACCAAGCAGAACGACCGGCACGAGACGGCCGCCGTCAAGCGCTCGCTCGGCGCCCACGCGTACGGGACGCCGATGAGCTCCATCAAGTCGATGGTCGGCCACTCGCTCGGCGCCATCGGCGCCATCGAACTGGTCGCCTGCGCCCTGGCGCTGAAGCACGGCGTGGTGCCGCCCACCGCCAACTACGAGACCCCGGACCCGGAGTGCGACCTGGACTACGTGCCGAAGACCGCCCGTGAGCTGCCGCTGCGGCACGTGCTCTCGGTCGGCAGCGGCTTCGGAGGCTTCCAGTCCGCGGTCGTCCTCAGCAGAGAGGGGGCACGGACATGACCTCCGACCCGCCCGACCGGCGGACGGTGGTGACCGGCATCGGGGTGGTCGCGCCCAACGGTGTCGGCGCCGACGACTTCTGGAAGGCCACCCGCGAGGGTGCCAGTGTCATCGGCCCGATCACCCGCGAGGGCTGCGGGCAACTGCCGCTGCGCGTCGCCGGCGAGGTCCGCGGCTTCGACGCGGAGGCAGCCGTCGAGGGCCGCTACCTCGTCCAGACCGACCGGTTCACCCACTACGCCATGGCCGCCGCCGACCTCGCCCTCGAGGACGCGCGGCTGCGGCCCGACGAGAACTCGCCGTTCGCCACCGGCGTCGTCACCGCGGCCGGCTCCGGCGGCGGCGAGTTCGGCCAGCGCGAGCTGCAGAACCTGTGGGGCGACGGCCCCCGGTTCGTCGGCCCGTACCAGTCGATCGCCTGGTTCTACGCCGCCAGCACCGGCCAGATCTCCATCCGCGGCGGCTTCAAGGGGCCCTGCGCCGTGGTGGCCAGCGACGAGGCCGGCGGCCTGGACGCGCTGGCGCACGCGGCGCGCACCATAGCCAGGGGCGCCGACGCGGTCGTCGTCGGCGGCGCCGAGGCACCACTGGCGCCGTACTCGATGGTCTGCCAGCTCGGCTACCCCGAGCTCAGCCTCGACGACGACCCCGCCACCGCCTACCTCCCGTTCACCGGGCGGGCGAGCGGCTTCGTCCCCGCCGAGGGCGGTGCCATGTTCGTCCTCGAGGACGAACGGGCCGCCCGCCGCCGCGGCGCCCGCATCCGGGCCGAACTCGCCGGGCACGCCGCCACCTTCACCGGGGCGTCGCGCTGGGCCGAGTCCCGGGAGGGCCTCGCCCACGCCATCCGGGCCGCACTCGAACAGGCCCGCTGCGCCCCCGACGAGGTCGACGTGGTCTTCGCCGACGCACTGGGCGTTCCGGAGGCCGACCTCGCCGAGGCCCGGGCCATCGCCGACGTCCTGGGCGGCCACGCGGCACGGGTGCCCGTCACGGCGCCCAAGACCGGCACCGGCCGCGCCTACTGCGGCGCCCCGCTGCTGGACGCCGCCGCGGCAGTCCTGGCCATGGAGCAGGGCTTCGTCCCGCCCACGCCCAACGTCACCGAGGTGGCGTACGACCTCGACCTGGTCCGCGGCCGCGGACGCACCGCGGAGCTGCGCACCGCCCTGGTGCTCAGCCGCGGGCTGATGGGCTCCAACGCGGCCCTGGTGCTGCGCGCCGGCGCCGCCCGGCCGTCCTGACCGGCCCTTCCCCGAACACAGGAGAACCCGATGACCCACGCCCTCACCCACGACGAACTGGCCGCGCTCATCAAGGGCCGGGCCGGCATCAGCGTCGACCCGGTCGACCTGGAGCGGCCCGGCGCCACCTTCGAGGAGTTCGGCGTCGACTCCCTCGCACTGCTCGGCATCGTCGGGGAGCTCGAGAACAAGTACGCCCTGCCCATCACCCCCGGCGCGGAGATGTCCAAGACCCCGCAGGACTTCCTCGACGCCGTCAACGCCTCTGCCACGACGGGAGCCTGACACCATGCCCGGCCACACGGACAACGAGATCCTCATCAACGCCCCGATCGACCTCGTCTGGGACGTCACCAACGACCTGGAGGGCTGGCCGCAGCTGTTCAGCGAGTACGCCTCCGTCGAGGTGATCGACCGCGAGGGCCCGAAGACGACCTTCCGGCTGACCATGCACCCCGACGAGAACGGCACCGTCTGGAGCTGGGTCTCCGAGCGGGAGACCGACCGCCAGGGGCTGACCGTCAGGGCACGCCGGGTGGAGCCCGGCCCGTTCGAGTTCATGAACATCCGGTGGGAGTACTCCGAGCGGCCCGGCGGCACGCTGATGCGCTGGGTCCAGGACTTCGCGATGAAGCCCACCGCGCCGGTCGACGACCACGGCATGACCAACCACATCAACCGCAACTCGCGGATCCAGATGGAACTCATCAAGGAGAAGGTCGAACTGCGGGCGGGCGTGCGGTGAGCGGGACGTACCGCTCGCTCATCGTCGCCCGGATGCGGCCCGGCTCCGGCGACGACATCGCGGGCATCTTCGCCGACTCCGACCGCGGCGAACTGCCGCACCTGATCGGCGTCACCGGCCGCAGCCTGTTCCAGTTCGAGGACCTCTACCTGCACCTCATCGAGGCGGACCGGCCGCCCGGGCCGTCCGTCGCCCAGCACGTGAAGCACCCGGAGTTCCGCCTCGTCAGCGAGCGGCTCACCGCCCACGTCCAGGCGTACGACCCCGCGACCTGGCGGGAGCCGAAGGACGCGATGGCACGCGAGTTCTACCGCTGGGAGCGGCCCGCGGGCTGACCCGTCGAAGAGCGCCAGGGCGCCGGCCGACCACCCGTCGGACCGGCGCCCTGGCGCTGCGCCGTGCCCGGCAGCCGTGCCGGGGTGGCTGTGCCGGGCCGCTCCGGGGTCGGCAGGGGTTTGCGGCGGCTTGCGTCGGGCGCACGAGGAGGCCCGCCGGCGCTCTGCCGGCGGGCCTCGGGGCGGGGCGGGGATCAGCCCTCGACGACGCTCTCGAAGGCGTGCAGGTACGGGTTGACCGGGCGGACCTCGTCGACCCGCAGGCCGGCCTCGGACATCAGCCCGAGCATGCTCTCCCGGGTGTGCTTGGCGCCGCCGACGTTGAGCAGCAGCAGGAGGTCCATCGCGGTGGTGAACCGCATCGAGGGGCTGTCGTCGACGAGGTTCTCGACCACGACGACCCGGGCGCCCGGGCGGGCCGCGCCCACCACGTTCGCCAGGGTGCGGCGGGTGGACTCGTCGTCCCACTCCAGGATGTTCTTGATCAGGTAGAGGTCGGCCTTCACCGGGATGTCCACCCGGCAGTCGCCCGGCACCAGCCGGGCCCGGTCGGCCAGCGAGCCGCCCGGCCGCAGCCGCGGATCGGCGTCCGCGACCACCTGCGGCAGGTCCAGCAGGGTGCCGTGCAGGTGCGGGTGCTTCTCCAGCAGACCGGCCAGCGCGAGGCCCTGGCCGCCGCCGATGTCGACCACGCTGGAGACGTCGGACAGGTCGTCCAGGAACGCCACCAGGTCGGCCGCGGACTGCCGGCTGGAACTGCTCATCGCCTTGTCGAAGACCCTGGCGGACTCGCCGGCGTCGTCGTGCAGGTACTGGAAGAACTCCTTGCCGAACATCTCGGGGAAGATGTTGCGGCCGGTGCGGACGGCCTCGTCCAGGCGGGGCCAGGCCTCCCACGTCCACGGCTCGGTGCACCACAGGGCGATGTACTTCAGGCTGTTGGGGGCGTCCTCGCGCAGCATTCGCGACATGTCGGTGTGCGCGAAGCGGTCGTTGTCGGTCTCGGTGAAGATCCCGTAGCTGGCGAGGGCGCGCAGCAGCCGGCGCAGCGGCTTGGGCTCGACCTTCAGTGCGGCGGCCAGGTCGCGGACGGGGGCCGGGTCCTCGCCGAGGGCGTCGGCGACGCCGAGCGAGGCCGCGGCACGGACGGCCGCGGCGCAGGCGGCGCCGAAGACGAGCTCGCGCAGACGCATCGCCGCGGGCGGGGAGGGGGACTGGGCGCTGGCGGACATGGAACCGCCTTTCGTACGGGGGCTGGGTGCCCGGGGGAGGTGGTGGTCTGCGGTGCGGTCGTCCGACGGTCCGCCGGCCGGCGGCGGTCAGCAGTGGCCGGCGGGCTCGGAGACCCTGCAGGTGTTGCGGGACCAGGTGTTGTCCGCGCCGGTGTCGCGGTCGGCCAGGTCGGCCGGGCCGTTGTCGCTCAGCACGTTGCGGGTGACGGTGATCCGGTTGTTCGGGGTGCCCACCACGCTGGCGAACAGCACGATGCCGCCGGACATCGGCGAGTCGCCGTGGTTGCCCTCGATCTGGTTCTCCGTCACCAGGGAGTCCTCGGCGCCGGTGAAGAGGATGCCGGTGCCCTGGATGAACGCCAGCCGCGGGTTCGGCGGGCAGTACTTGTTGTTCTCGTGGATGTAGTTGCGGCGCACGGTGAGGGCGCCCGCCTTCGGCACGCCCTCGTCGCCGACCACGAAGACGCCGCCGCAGTTGCCGCTGATGTCGTTGGCGTCCACGGTCAGCGCGCGGGCGCGGCGGACGACCACGCCGATCCGGTTGCCCTCCAGGCGGTTGCCGCGGATCAGCGTGCCCTGGGTGTCGATCGCGCCGCCCTCGTGCGCGACCGAGTTGGCCAGGAAGATGCCGGCCTGGACGTTGTCGGTGGCCTCGTTGCCGGTCAGCGTGGCGCGGACCGACTTCTCCTGGCTGATGCCCTGGTTGCCGTTGTGGTGGGCGCCGACGTTGACGATCCGCAGGTGGTCGGTGTTGGAGGCGTCGATGCCGTTCTTCGGGAAGCCGGAGACGGTGAGCGAGTTGAGCCGGACGTTGTTCACCTTCTGCTCGTCCGTGCCGGCCACACAGATGCCGTGGCCGGCGGTGGCGCACGCGTTCCCGGTCTGGGCAGGGTCCGGGACGAGGACGGTCGAGTCGCCGACCCCGCGCAGGGTGAGGTCGGAGCGGTTGATCAGGACGCTCTCGTGGTACGTGCCGGCCATCAGCTGGACGGTGTCGCCGGGGGCGGCCGCGTCCACCGCCGCCTGGATCGACTGGCCGGGGTAGACGGTGTGCAGGGAGGTCGCGGCATGGGCGGGCGGGACCGCCCCCAGGCTCGCGACGAGGGCGGCGACGCCGCCCGCGAGGTAGTGGGTCCGACGCTTGGACATGGAACGGTGGCCTGCTTTCCGGGGTACGGGGGGTCGGGCGGGCCCCGGGATCGGGGCACGGATGTGGGGGTGCGGACGGCCGGGCCCGGCGTTCTCCGAGCCCGGCCGCGCGGGGGCCACGGGTGCGTGGGGGTTGCCGGGAGTGCGGGGGTTCTCGGGCGCGTGGGGGTGCGGTGGGGTGCGCGCTGCGTAGGGGCAGCACGGTGTGGGGAGGTGTGCGGGGGCACGGTGACGCAGGGAGTCTCCGCCCCACCGAAGCTAGGTCCGCCCAAGGTGGCCCGCCACTCGTGACCGTCCGACCGGTGACGTTCGCTCAGCTGACGGAGTGGTGGATGTGGTGGACCGTCATGTTTCGGAGGCGGCCTCGACCGCGCCGGAGGCGATCGCCTCGACCAGCCGCGCATGGTCGGCGGCGTTGCGGACGGCGTACTGCACCGCGAAGTCGGCGATCGCCTCCTCGAAGACCGCGCCGCTGCCGAGGTAGCCGGCGATGGCCACCCGGTCGCCGGAACGGGCGTGCGCCCGGGCCAGGGCCGTCCCGCACAGGCCGCCGTACCGGGCGAGCAGGCCCGGCGACATCGCCTCGATCTCCGCAGAGCCCTTCATGTCGCGCAGCTGCCGCCAGTAGAAGTGCCGTGCCCGGGCGTCCGGTCCGCTGGTCCATCCGAGGAAGATGTCGCTCGCCGCCTGCATCAGCTTCTGGCCGGCCACCACCCGGTGCCCGTGGTGGTCGTGCGGACCGGACGGCAGGTGCTCCTCCAGGACGGACCGCTCCGCCTCCTTCAGCTGGAGCACCAGCAGGTCCTCCTCGTCCCGCCCCTCCAGCAGCACCACGAAGCAGCGGGTGCCGACACTGCCGACCCCGACGACCTTGGCGGCGGCGTCGATGAAGTGGAAGCGGTCCAGCAGGCCGCGGCGCTCCTCCGGCAGGCTCTCCCGATAGCCGTTCAGGATGCTGTGCACGGTCTCGGCGTCCGGTGCCGGAATGCGGGTGATCAGCGGCGGCCGGGCCACGATCCGGCGGCGCCCGCCGCGGACCTCGGTCAGCTTGGCGACGGCGTGCAGACTGTCCCGGCGCCGTGCCGCGGCGATCCTGCCCTCGGCCCGGCGGCGCTCCCCGCCGCGCAGCAGGGGCAGGATCTCGGCGGTGTCGATCCGCTCGTACCAGACGGTGAGCTCGCCCAGGCCGGCCAGCCGCCGCATCGACTCGCGGTAGGCCCGGGCGGCCTCCCGGGCCGCTTCGCGCGCCTGGCCCTGCTTGGCCCCGATCGACTTGGCGGCCACCGCCAGGCTGGCGGCCAGCCGCTTCACGTCCCACTCGAAGGGGCCCGGCAGCGTCTCGTCGAAGTCGTTGAGGTCGAACAGCAGGGCCCGCTCCGGCGAGCCGAACACGCCGAAGTTCAGCAGGTGGGCGTCGCCGCAGAGCTGCACGGTCAGCCCGGTGTGCGGCTGGAGCGCGAGATCGGCCGCCATCACCACCGCCGCGCCGCGCAGGAAGGCGAACGGCGACACCGCCATCCGCCCGTACCGGAACGGGACGAGCTCGGGCAGCCGGGTCACCGCCTGCCGCCGGAGCAGCGTCACCGGGTCCGGCCGGCCCTCGGAGAAGGGCAGCAGGCCGTGGGACGAACGGGGCACCACACTGCGCACCGACCTGCCGCGCTCCGTGCGTTCGGCCGGCGTGGCGGGCTCGGTCATGGCTCCTCCGTCCGTGGGGCGCCGTTGACCGGCGTCGATCACTCCAGCGTCGGCCGAGTGCAGGCCGGGCGCAGCGGCTGGACCGCCGACCGGCGTAGGGCCTGCCCCGGCCACGATCGGATCGGCCGGAGGGCAGTCGTGTGCGGGCGGTGCGACCATCGGGGCAGGGGTGCGACCTTCGGAAGGGGCCCTGATGCATGCCCTGCGGACGGCCTCACGGCCGGCCAGGCCCGGGCGGGCGAGGCTGTTGGCAGCCCCGCTGCTGGCCCTGGTCGTGGCGGGCGGCACCGCCTGCGGCGGGTCGGGCGGCGGCGGCCCCGCCCCGGCTCCGGGAGCCGCGGTGTCCTCCCCGCCCTCGCCCGGCGATCCCTCGTCCTCCGCCTCGGCGGTGCCGAGTTCGGAGGACCTGAGGAGCGCGCTGCTCAGCGTCGAGGACCTCGGCCCGGCGTTCGTCGAGTCGCTCCCGGCGAGCGGGGCCGGGGACTCGGCCACGAGCGGCTGCCCGCTGGTGACCGCCATCCTCAACGGGCAGGGCGCGCCCCGGCCAGGGGCCGTCCACGAGCAGGCCGAGTTCACCACGTTCGAGTCCAGCCCGTACGTCGGGGAGTCCCTGCTCGCCGAGGAGCAGCAGGCCCTGGCGGACGACCACGGCCGGGTGAGCGAGGCGCTCCGGAACTGCCACGAGCTGACCCTCGAGAGCGGCGCCACCGCGGTCACCTTCACCCTGACGCCGGTGCGCTTCGGCGGCATCGGCGCCACGGCCGTGCGGATGGACGGCGCCCTCGACGGCATCCTGCTCAACGGCTACCTCGCCGTCGAACGGATCGGCCCCGCCGTCCTCACCTTCTGGTACTTCCAGGCGGGCAACATCTCCTCCGAGCTGGCCTCCGCCGTCTACCGGGCGGCCGCGGACAAGGCGGCCCAGGTGCTGGTGGCCGGCACCGACGGGGCCTCCGCCGCCTCCGCCGGGGTCTGACGGCGGGACCGGAGGATGCAGAAAAGCAGAGATGCGGGCCGGGATGATCCGACCCGCATCTCTGCGTCTGTGTCCGAGGGGGGACTTGAACCCCCACGCCCGATAAAGGGCACTAGCACCTCAAGCTAGCGCGTCTGCCATTCCGCCACCCGGACCGGGTGTCGTCTCCGCGGCTCTGCGCCGCGTTGACGTGCTCAACTGTAGCAAAGATCCGCTTCCGGTCCCAAAACCGCTCCCGCGGGGTGCCGACGGGCTTCGATCCGTGGGCGGATGGCCTTGGGGCGCAGCGGATGCTGGGGGAGGATGGCGGGACGGTGCCCGCGGTGCCCCGGCGTGGGGTCGGGGCGGCGGCCAGGTGCGTCGCGCGGGCCGGAGACGAGGAGTGGCCGTGAGTGAGGCGAGAGCGGAGCGGGCGGAAGCCGCGAAGGTGACGGCCGAGTCGGAGGTCGCCGACATCTGCCGCGACCTGATCCGGATCGACACCAGCAACTACGGGGACGGCTCCGGGCCGGGCGAGCGGAAGGCGGCCGAGTACGTCGCCGAGATGCTCGCCGAGTTCGGCGTCGAGCCGAAGATCTACGAGTCGGCCAAGGGGCGGGCCTCGACCGTCGTCCGGATCGAGGGCGAGGACCGTTCGCGGCCCGGCCTGCTCATCCACGGCCACCTCGACGTGGTGCCGGCCAACGCGGCGGACTGGACGTACGACCCGTTCTCCGGGGAGATCGCGGACGGCTGCGTCTGGGGCCGCGGCGCGGTCGACATGAAGGACATGGACGCGATGACGCTCGCCGTCGTCCGCGACCGGCTGCGCACCGGCCGCAAGCCCCCGCGCGACCTGGTGCTGGCCTTCGTCGCCGACGAGGAGGCCGGCGGCACCTACGGTGCCCGCCACCTGGTCGACAGGCACCCCGACCTCTTCGAGGGCGTCACCGAGGGCATCGGCGAGGTCGGCGGCTTCTCCTTCACCGTCAACGACCAGGTGCGCCTCTACCTGGTGGAGACGGCGGAGAAGGGCATGCACTGGATGCGCCTGACCGTCGAGGGCCGGGCCGGGCACGGCTCGATGGAGAACGACGACAACGCCATCACCGAGCTCTGCGAGGCGGTCGCCCGCCTGGGCCGGCACACCTTCCCGCTGCGGATCACCAAGACCGTCCGCGCCTTCCTGGACGAGCTCTCCGACGCCCTCGGCGTGAAGCTCGACCCGGAGAACATGGACGAGACGCTGCGGGTGCTCGGCGGCATCGCCAAGATGATCGGCACCACGCTGCGCAACACCGCGCAGCCGACCATGCTCGGTGCCGGCTACAAGGTCAACGTCATCCCCGGCCAGGCCACCGCGCACGTGGACGGGCGCTTCCTGCCCGGCTACGAGGAGGAGTTCCTGGCCGAGCTGGACTCGGTGCTCGGCCCGCGCGTGAAGCGCGAGACGCTGCACTCGGACAAGGCGATCGAGACCGGCTTCGACGGCGACCTGGTCGAGGCGATGCAGTCGGCGCTGCGCGCCGAGGACCCGATCGCCCGGGCGGTGCCGTACTGCCTGTCCGGCGGCACCGACGCGAAGTCCTTCCAGGACCTCGGCATCCGGTGCTTCGGCTTCGCCCCGCTGCAGCTGCCGCCGGACCTGGACTTCGCCGGCATGTTCCACGGCGTGGACGAGCGGGTGCCGGTCGACGGCCTGAAGTTCGGCGTGCGGGTGCTGGACCGCTTCCTCGACGCCTGCTGACGCGCTCGCGCCTGCCCCCGGCGGCCCGTTCCGGAACTGCTCCGGGGCGGGCCGTCCGCATGGTACGAGGGAATGATTTGGGACACCCTCGGAAGGCCTTGAAGAAACGATTCCTCTCGCTTTTCCGGTACCGATTGCCTGTTCGGATCATCACCGTTGCGAGTGAATGCGGAATTCCCTCCGTACCCCGTTTGCAGCAGTCTCGTTCACTCCTGTGTGCAGCCCGGGGGAACGGGCTGCGGAATCGACCAGGAGGACCCATGAAGGTCAAGAAGATCGCCGCCGTCGCCGCCGCCACGGGTGGGCTGGTGCTCGCCGGCGCCGGTGCCGCGTCGGCCCACGGCGCCGGTGCGCAGGGCGTCGCGGCGGGCTCCCCGGGCGTGCTCTCCGGCAACCTGATCCAGGTGCCGGTGCACGTTCCGGTCAACGTCTGCGGCAACACCATCAGCGTGATCGGCCTGCTCAACCCGGCGTTCGGCAACAGCTGCGCCAACTTCTGAGCGGGCCCGGGCGCTGATCCCGGTCTTCCGACGCGTGCCCCCGGGCGGCGGGACTCCCGCCCGGGGGCACGTTCGTGTCCGGACCGCAAGGGGCTCCCGCGTGGCGCTCACTCGATCGGATGAAGGCGCTGCGTCCGGCTCAACCTTTGGCCGTTCGGCTCGTTGTGCGGTGTACGGGCGAGGCCCTCGTCAGGAATTCCGACTATCAGACGAATCAGGGGAGTTAATGCGACAGGTCGCAAAGAGGGGCATCCTCACCGCCGTCGCCACCGGCAGTGTTCTGGCCTCCACCGCAGGCTATGCGTACGCCGCCGGAAGCGAGGCCCAGGGCGTCGCGGCGAACTCTCCCGGCGTCGGCTCCGGGAACACCGTGCAGGCCCCGGTGGACATCCCCGTGAACGCCTGCGGCAACACGGTCAATGTGATCGGGCTGCTCAACCCCGCCTACGGCAACCAGTGCGGCAACGTCTCCGCCGGCCACGGCGGGTCCGGCTCCAACGGCTCGGGCACGGGCGGCTCGGGCACGGGCGGCTCCGGCACCGGCGGCAGCCACGCCGGCGGCTCCTCGGCGAGCGGCGGCAGTCACAACTCGCCGGGCGTCGCCTCCGGCAACACCGTGAGCGTCCCGGTGAGCGCGCCGGTCAACGCCTGCGGCAACACCGTCGACGTGGTCGGCATCGGCAACCCCGCGTACGGCAACTCCTGCGGCAACACGCACGTCCACGAGACCCCGCCGCCGCCCACCCGGCCGGACGAGGAGTGCGCCTGCACCGAGACGCCCCCGCCCACCCCGCCCAAGACCCCCGAGACGCCGTCCAACGGCACCCCCCGCTCCGGCGAGGGCACGCCGCCCGCGGTCACCACCCAGGTGGCCACGCCCGACCACCTGGCCTCCACCGGCGCCTCCGGGCTGGAGTTGCTGGCCCCCGCGGGCCTCGCGCTGCTGCTCGGCGGCGGCGTGCTCTACCGCCGCTCCCGCGCCGGCGCCCGCTGATCGTCGCGCGGGCCGCGGCGGGCCCGGCCGGCCCCTGCTGCGCCTGTGGCCGCCCCGGTTCGTTCCGGGGCGGCCGCAGGCGCTCTCATGCGCGGGCCCGCCGGGCCGCTCCGCTCACCAGCTGCGCACCTGGCGGATGATCCGGCGGCGGAGCCGGACCGTCCGGCTGCCGTCCGGGAACAGCCGCAGGCGGTCCAGCTCCCAGTGGCCGTACTCGGCGTGCTCGGTGAGCAGCTGCCGCGCCGCATTGCGGCTCGTGCCGCGCGGGAGGCGCAGCGACTGGTACTCGTACTCGGGCTGCCGGACCAGCTTCGGTGGGGTCAAGTTCTCCTCCTGCGTCCGTGCGACACGCCTGCACGCAAGCCTACGGCCTGGCGCCGACGGCGAGCCCCGGCCTGCAGGGCGGCCGCCGCGCCGCGGCCGCGTCCGGCGCCGCCGCCGGGCTGACTCGCGATCAGTTCCGCTGTCCGGGACGAATACCCCCGTGCCGGGCGGTCGATGCCGGGGTGGCCCGTTCTGCCCGGCGCGGCCGCCCGTACGCGCCCTCCCCGTCGGCCGCCGCGGGCCGTCGGGAGGGGGCATATGCATACGGATCGGACATCAGGGGGGAAGTTGTCGTGAATTCGCGGGCGTAGGTGACAACCCCGATGCATGTGGTCACCGGGGCGGGATAGCGTCTGCACCATGTCTGATGCCGCGCAGCTCACCATCAACGAGGTACGGGCCGCCGCCGAGGCGGTCAAGGCCGCGATCGACCGGCACCTTGAGGCCGTGGCCGGCACCACCGAGGAGGGCGATCCGGCCGTGGTCGCCGCGTACGAGGACCTGGCGGCGGCGGCGATCACCTACGACCAACTGCTTTACGAGGTCTTCGACGAGGTCACGCCCTTCGAGGTGCCGGGGGACGGCGGCGAGGGCGGCTACCAGGGGCCCGAGCAGCCCGAGGCGATCAGCGTGCTGATCCGCCGCGACTACCTGGTCGCGGACCCGAAGCGGCTGCGCGTCCAGGCCGAGCGGGTGGACGCCTCGCTGACCCCGGGCGGCGGGGCTGGCGGGGCCGTGAATGCGGCGATCGGTGTGCTGTTCGGCGAGTACGAGCCGGACGAGATCGCGGCGCGCTGCGAGGAGTTCGGGCTGGAGGAGGGCGACTCCACGGTGTGGGTGTCGGCCGTCGAGCCGTCCGAGCCCGGCGAGTGGCTGCCGGAGCCGTTCGACGCTGCCGATCCGCAGATGCTGATCTGCCGCTTCGACATCAGCGAGGTCTACGACGAGGACCCGGACGCCTTCGAACCGGAGGCGTGAGCGCAGACCCGGAAGCGTGAGCACAGGAGGGGCGGGGCCGTCGGCCCCCCCCCTCCTGCGTGTGCGGAAGCCGCTCAGTACTCCTGGCTGGCCTGCTCCGCCAGGATGGCCCGCAGGCGGGTGGTGCGCGGTGCGGCGGGCCGCTCGGCGACCGCCTGGGCGAGCGCGGGGCCGGCCGCGTGCACCACGGACAGGTGCTGCTCGGCCCGGCCGAAGGCGGTGTACACCCACTGGCGGGTGAGGCCCGCCACGGCGTCCCCGGGCACCACGGCGACCACGCCGGGCCAGCGCCGGCCGACGGCCTGGTGCGCGGTCAGCGCCCAGCCGTGCCGCAGCCGGGCGGTCTGTGCGGGGGAGAGGGTGAGCCGTGTGCCGTCCGAGAGCTCGACGTGCAGACCGGCGGAGTCGCCGTCGACCACCCGGCCGGGCAGCGTGGTGCCCGGGGCGGGCGACCAGGCGACGCGGTCGCCCGGGTCGAAGCCGCCGAAGGCGCCGGGGCCCGGGTTCAGCCGGGCCTTGGCCGCCGCGTTCAGGGCCCGGGTGCCGGCGCCGCCGCCGTGGCCGGGGGTGAGCAGCACGACCTGCTCGGCGGGGATGCCGAGCGCCCGCGGGATGGAGTCGCCGAGCAGCTGGACGGCCCGGTGGACGGCCTCGCCGGCGTCCTGCACGGCCAGCACGACCACCTCCTTCTCCGGAGCGTCGACCGGCTGCAGCTCGCCGACGGAGATGCCGGAGACCAGCTCGCCGATCGGCCCCGGGTCGGGGGTGCGGGAGGCGACCGCCGGGCAGGCCTTGGCGGCCAGCAGGTCGGCGAGGAACCGCCCGGGCCTGGCGGACCACAGCTGGGCCGGGTCGCCGCTGAGCACCAGGCGGGTGCCGTCGGCGAGCGCCTCCAGCAGGGTGGCGGCGAACTCGGCGTCGAGCAGCTGGGCGTCCGGGACGACCAGCAGGTCGAGGGCGAGCGTGCCGTCCTCGGTGCGGCCGGGGCCCGCCGTGCCGAGCAGGTCGGCCAGGGTGGCGACCCGGTCGGCGGCGGGGGAGCCGGCGAGCAGGGCGGAGAGCACGCCGCGGCCGTGGTCCGTCCAGGTGCCGGCCCAGGCCCGCAGGCCGAGGCCGTCGGCGGCGCGCAGCAGGGCGGCGAGCTCGGTGCGGGAGGCCTCGCCGCCGGTGTGCGCGACCAGGGCGTTGTCGGCCGCGGCGCGGATCAGCGCGGTGGCGGAGGAGGAGGGTGCGGCCTCGGCGGCGGCCTCCCAGGCGGCGGGGCCGGGGGCCGGCCGGTGCTCGCCGGGTCCGGCTCCGGTCTCGGTGTCTTCGTCCGCCCCGGCCTCCGGGCCGGTGTCCTCGGCGTCGGTGCCGGGGACGATGGTGGACTGCAGCCGGACCAGGCCCTCGCCGAGGCTCTCCTCGGCCAGCGCCAGGCGCTCCAGGGCCAGCATGGTGCGGGTGGGCGGCTCCTCCTCGCTGCTGCCGTGGTGACCGGGCAGCTCCTCCTGGAAGGCCATCACCCGGCCGACCACCACGACCTCCTGCAGGGCGGCGGCCGGGTCGGGCAGGCCGAGCCGCTCGAGGCCGGTGACGATCTCGCCGATCTCCTGGGCGGAGTGCCCGCGCAGGGCGGCCTGCTCCAGCAGCCAGGGCACCAGGGCGGCGGCCCGGCGCGGGTCGCCAGGACCGGCCTCGGCGCCCAGCAGCCCGCGGGCGAAGCCGTCCGCCTGCTCGGGGCGGACACCGGGCAGGACGAGGACGGCCCACGGGTCCTGGCGCAGCTCCCCGGCCGCGCCCTCGCCGAGTGCTGCCACTGCGGGTGCGGCGAGGTCGGCGGGGGCGCCGCCGGCCGTCAGTACCTCGGCGGCGGCCGCGAGTGCGGCGGCGTGCTGCTCGTCCGTGCGCGGCCCGGCCGGGGCGGCGGCCTCGGCGGCGGGCCCCGACGACGCCCCCGCCGCGCGGATCGCCTCGGCGAGCGCGGCGACCGCCTCGGCCTGCCGGTCCGGGGCGGGGTGCTCCGCTTGCGTCATCGATGTCTCCTCACGGCCGGCGGTCTCACAGCTCCGTCCAGCCCTGGTCCGGGTAGCGGTGCACCGGCGCCGAGACGTCGTCCAGCGCACCGCGGATCTCACTCGGAAGCGTAAGGGCCTCCGCCGACAGCGCCGCCTGCAGCTGGGCGGCGGTGCGGGCGCCGACCAGGGCGGCCGCCACGCCGGGCCGGTCGCGGACCCAGGCGAGGGCGACCTTGAGCGGGCTGCTGGCGAGCCCGTCGGCGGCGGTGGCGAGGGCGTCCACGATCCGCCGGGACCGCTCGCCGAGGTAGGGCTGGACGATCGCGGCGTGGTACGGGGAGGCGCCGCGGGACTCCGGCGGGACGCCGTGCCGGTACTTGCCGGTGAGCACGCCGCGGCCGAGCGGGGAGGAGGCGAGCAGGCCCACCCCGGCGTCCTGGGCGGCGGGCAGCACCTCGCGTTCCAGGCCGCGCTGGAGCAGCGAGTACTCGAGCTGGGCGGCGGCGGGGGGCACCCGGCCGGGGTGGCCGTGCTGCCAGGCGGCGGCCTTGGCGAGCTGCCAGCCGCTGAAGTCGCAGACGCCGGTGTACCGGGCGCGGCCGGAGGCGACGGCGATGTCGAGGGCGTGCAGGGTCTCGTCGAGCGGGGTGGCCGGGTCGTGGCCGTCGACCTGCCAGAGGTCGACGTGGTCGGTGCCGAGGCGGTGCAGCGAGGCGTCGAGTGCGGCGAGCAGGTGGCCGCGGGAGGCGTCGCGGCGGCGGCCGGGGCCGGGGCGGGCGCCGGCCTTGGTGGCGATGACCAGTTCGGAGCGGGGGACGAGGCCGCCGGTGAGCCGGGCGAGCAGGTACTCGGCGCCGCCGTCGGCGTACTCGTCGGAGGTGTCGACGAGGGTGCCGCCGGCGTCGACGAAGGCCTTGAGCTGCTCGGCGGCCTCCTGCTCGTCGGTGTCGCGGCCCCAGGTCATGGTGCCGAGACCGAGCCGGCCGACTCTCAGGCCCGTCCTGCCGAGGTGGCGCTGTTCCATCGGGAGGCCCCTCCGTGGTGGCTGGAAACCGCAGGTGGGGACGGAGCCCCCACGGGGGCAGAGCGTAGCGGCCGTGGCGCGCGGCGTGATGGATGACCCGCGCGGCAGGGTGACGCAGACCACAGCTACCCGCCGGTAGCCTGGCTGTCGGCGGCGCGGCTACGCTCGCCGTACCGATCGAACGGAAGGTGTGGGCCGGCTATGCGACTGGGCATCAACCTCGGCTACTGGGGACTCGGCATGGACGCCGACAACATCGCGGTGGCCCAGGAGGCCGACCGCCTCGGCTACTCGGTCTGCTGGGCGGCGGAGGCGTACGGCTCCGACGCGGCGACCGTCCTCAGCTTCGTCGCCGCGAGGACCGAGCGGATCGACGTCGGCTCGGCGATCTTCCAGATCCCCGCCCGCACCCCCACCATGACCGCGATGACCGCCGCCACCCTGGACACCCTCTCCGGCGGCCGCTTCCGGCTCGGCCTCGGGGTCTCCGGCCCGCAGGTCTCCGAGGGCTGGTACGGCGTCAAGTTCGACAAGCCGCTGGCCCGCACCCGCGAGTACGTGGAGATCATCCGCAAGGCGATGGCCCGCGAGCGGGTCGTCCACGAGGGAGCCAACTGGACGCTGCCGCTGCCCGGCGGCCCCGGCAAGCCGATCAAGCTGACCGTGCACCCCGTCCGCGAGCACATCCCGCTGTACATCGCCGCGATCGGCCCGAAGAACCTGGAGCAGACCGGCGAGATCGCCGACGGCTGGCTCGGCATCTTCTTCGCCCCCGAGCACGCCGCGCTCTCCATCGACCCGCTGAAGGCCGGCCGCGCCAAGACCGGGCAGACCCTGGACGGCTTCGACCTCTGCCCGACCGTCGCCATCTCGGTCGGCGAGGACGTCAAGGCCGCCGCCGACAGCCAGCGCTCCTACGCCGCCCTCTACATCGGCGGCATGGGCAGCAAGGAGAAGAACTTCTACAACCAGCTCGCCCGCCGCATGGGCTACGAGCAGGCCGCCGACGAGATCCAGGAGAAGTACCTGGCCAAGGACTACGCCGGCGCGGCCGCCGCCGTCCCGCACGACCTGATCGACGCCACCGCGCTGCTCGGCACCACCGAGCGGATCGCCGACCGGATGCAGGCCTACGCCGACGCCGGCGTCACCACCCTCACCCTCGCCCCGGCCGGCTTCACCCTGGAGGAGCGGATCACCGCCCTGCGCACGGGCATCGAGGCCCTGGAGCGCGCCGGCCTGGCCTGATCCCCGCGGCGGGGCGGGCCGAACGCCCGCCCCGCCCGGCCCGTCAGAGCCAGCCGGCCCGTTTGAACAGGCGGTGCAGCACCAGGCAGACCACCGCCATCAGTCCCAGCGCCGCCGGGTAGCCCCAGGGCTGGCGCAGCTCCGGCATGTACTCGAAGTTCATCCCGTAGATTCCCGCGATCATCGTCGGCGCGGCCACCAGCGCCGCCCAGGCCGAGATCTTCCGCATGTCGTTGTTCTGCTGCACGCTCACCTGGGCCAGGTTGGCGTTCAGGATGTCCGACAGCAACCGGTCCAGCGCCTCGACCTGTTCGTTCGCCTTGGTCAGGTGGTCGAGCACGTCCCGCAGGTACGGCTGCAGGGCGTCGGGGACGAACGGCACGCCGCCGCGCACCAGCCGGCCGGCCGGCTCCAGCAGCGGCGCGCTGGCCCGCCGGAAGGCGACCACCTGCCGCTTGAAGGCGTAGATCCGCTCGGCGACGCCGCGCGTCCGCCCCGGGGCGAACACGTCCGCCTCCAGCTCGTCCAGGTCGGACAGCAGCATCGCGGAGAGGTCCAGGTAGCTGTCCACCACCAGGTCGCAGACCGCGTACAGCACCGCCGCCGGGCCCAGCCGCAGCAGGCCCGGCCGGTCCTCCAACTCCTTGCGCATGCCGCCCAGCGGGGTCGCCTTCCCGTGCCGCACGGTGATCGCGAAGCAGTCGCCGACGAACACCAGCACCTCGCCGGTCTCCACCGAGTGGTCCGACTCGCGGTAGCCCAGCGTCTTGACGACGGTGAACAGCGCGTCCGGGTAGACCTCCATCTTGGGGCGCTGGTGCGCGGCCGTCAGGGCGTCCTCCACCGCGAGCGGGTGCAGCGAGAACTCCGAGGAGACCAGGTCCAGCTCCTCCGGAGTCGGCTCGTACAGCCCGATCCACAGGAAGCCGTCCCCGGCGGCCCGCACGGCGTCCAGCGCGTCCGAGAAGTCCGCGGGCCCCTCCACCCGGCGGCCGTCCCGATAGGTGGCGCAATCGACGATCATGCCGCCATTGTTCCGCGACCGTGCCCGAACGGTCATCACATCCCTTGAACGCACACCCGATGGGCACCCGTGCCCCACCCGGCACGCAGGCCGTACGCTAGGCCGCATGCCCACGCTGCTGCTCGTCCGCCACGGCCGTTCGACCGCCAACACCGCCGGCGTCCTGGCCGGCTGGACGCCCGGCGTGGACCTCGACGACACCGGCCGCGAGCAGGCCGCGGGCCTCGTCGGCCGACTCTCCGGGCTGCCGCTGGCACACGCCGTCAGCAGCCCGCTGGAGCGCTGCCGGCAGACCCTCGCCCCGCTGCTCGCCGCCCGCCCCGAACTCGGCGACCCGGCCGTCGACGAGCGGCTCGGCGAGTGCAAGTACGGCGACTGGACCGGCCGTCCGCTGCGCGAACTCGCCGAGGAACCGCTCTGGCGCACCGTCCAGAACCAGCCCTCCGCCGCCGCCTTCCCCGGCGGTGAGTCGCTGCGCGACCTCAGCCACCGCACCGTCGAGGCCGTCCGCGAATGGGACGCGAAGGTCGCCGCCGAGCACGGCGAGGACGCCCTCTGGATCGCCTGCAGCCACGGCGACGTGATCAAGGCCGTGGTCGCCGACGCCCTCGGCCTGCACCTCGACCACTTCCAGCGGATCTCGGTCGAGCCGTGCTCGGTCACCGCGATCCGCTACACCGCCCACCGCCCCTTCCTGCTGCGCCTCGGCGACACCGGCGGCCTCGCCGCGCTCGCCCCGAAGGCGGAGCGTCCCGAGGTGCCCGCCGGCGACGCCGTGGTCGGCGGCACCGGCTGACACACCGGTCGCCGCGTCCCCGCGGCGCACGTCGTAGGGTGGCCGATGAGCCCCCGTCCGATCCCGATCCGGAGCGAGAGAGTGCCCCGTCAGGTCTTCTTCTACGACCAGCCAGAGCGGTTCGTGGCCGGCACCGTCGGCGAGCCCGGATCCCGGGCGTTCTACCTGCAGGCCAGCGCCCGGGGCCGGATCACCAGCGTGCTGCTCGAGAAGGCCCAGGTGGCCGCGCTCGCCGAGCGCGTCGAGGAAGTCCTCGACGAGGCGCTGCGGCGCAGCGGCGGCTCGGCATCGATCCCCGCCGTCGCCCCCGCCGAACTGCTCGACAGCGCCCCGCTGGACCTGCCGCTCGACCAGGAGTTCCGGGTCGGCACCATGGCGCTCGCCTGGGACGGCGTCGACGAGCGCCTCGTCGTCGAGGCCCAGGCCCTGGTAGAGGACGCCGAGGAGGACGACACCGACCTCTACGAGGACGACGAGAACGGCCCCGACATGCTGCGGGTACGGCTCACCGGTGCCATGGCCCGGGTCTTCGCCAAGCGCGCCCTCGAACTGGTCGCCGCCGGCCGCCGGCCCTGCCCCTTCTGCAACCTGCCGCTGGATCCGGAGGGCCACCTGTGCCCGCGCGCGAACGGCTACCGGCGCTGAGCGCGGACGGGCTCCCGGGCACCGACCCGGCCACCAGCGCCGCCCTCGCCGCAGACCTCCCGACCGCCCTCGCGCTGCTGCGCGACGGCGAACTCGCCGTGCACGGCCGGCTCACCGACGCCTCCAACGCGGTCCTCTACTGCACCGTGACGCTGGACGGCACCACCGCCCCCTGCGTCTACAAGCCCGTCGCCGGCGAACGCCCGCTCTGGGACTTCCCCGACGGCACCCTGGCCGGCCGGGAGACCGCCGCCTACGAGGTCGCCGCCGCCACCGGCTGGGCGCTCGTCCCGCCCACCGTGCTGCGGGACGGCCAGGCCGGGCCCGGCATGGTCCAGCTCTGGGTCGAACCCGACCCCGCGGCCCCCGAACTCCTCGACCTGCAGGACCCGGACCGCCCCGAGGACGGCTGGCTGCCCATCGTCCGCGCCGAGGTCGAGGGCGGCCGCACCGCCCTGCTCGTCCACCGCGACGACGAGCGGCTGCGCCGGCTCGCCGTCCTCGACGCCGTGCTCAACAACGCCGACCGCAAGGGCGGCCACTGGATACCCGCGGCCGACGGCCGGATCTACGGCATCGACCACGGGGTGACCTTCAACGTCCAGGACAAGCTGCGCACCCTGCTCTGGGGCTGGGCCGAACAGCCGCTCACCGCGGAGGCCCTGGAGGTGCTCGGCCGGCTCGCCGCCGACCTGACCGGCGCGCTGGGGGAGCGGCTGCGGCCGCACCTCACCGCCGCCGAACTGGACGCCGCCGCCCGGCGGGTCGACGCCCTGCTGAAGACCGGACGCCACCCGCTGCCCTCGCCGCACTGGCCGTCCATCCCCTGGCCGCCGGTCTGACACCCGACCCGGGGCTTCGGGGCGCCGGGGCCTGCAGGTGCGGAGGGTTTCGTTCCGCCCAGGGAAGGAATCCGGCCGATCCCGAGTACTGGTTAGCCTTTCAAATGATCGCCCGGTTAGAGTCGGAACCATGCATGCCTGGCCCGCCTCCGAGGTTCCCGCCCTGCCTGGTCAGGGGCTCCCCCTTCGTGTCTTCGACACCGCCACGAGCAGTGTCCGCGAGGTCGTGCCCCAGGGCCCGACCGCCCGCCTCTACGTCTGCGGCATCACCCCGTACGACGCCACCCACCTGGGCCACGCCGCCACCTACAACACCTTCGACCTGGTGCAACGGGTCTGGAAGGACGCCGGTCACGACGTCCTCTACGTACAGAACGTCACCGACGTCGACGACCCGCTCCTGGAGCGCGCCGTCGCCACCGGACAGGACTGGACGGAACTCGCCGCCCGCGAGACCGCCCTCTTCCGCGAGGACATGACCGCCCTGCGGATGCTCCCCCCGGCCCACTACATCGGCGCCGTCGAATCCATCCCGTGGATCGTCCCGCTGGTCAAGCAGCTGCTGGCCACCGGCGCCGCCTACGAGCTGGACGGCGACATCTACTTCTCCGTCGACGCCGACCCCCGCTTCGGCGAGGTCTCCGGCCTGGACCGCGAAGCCATGCTGGCGATCTTCGCCGAGCGCGGCGGCGACCCCGAGCGCCCCGGCAAGAAGCACCCGCTCGACGCCCTGCTCTGGCTCTCCGCCCGCCCCGGCGAACCCGCCTGGGACACCGAACTCGGCCACGGCCGGCCCGGCTGGCACATCGAGTGCGTCGCCATCGCCCTCGAGTTCCTCGGCATGTCGTTCGACATCCAGGGCGGCGGCAGCGACCTCTCCTTCCCGCACCACGAGATGGGCGCCGCCCACGCCCAGGTCGTCACCGGCGAGCACCCCTACGCCCAGGCGTACGTGCACGCCGGGATGGTCGCGCTGGACGGGCACAAGATGTCCAAGTCCCGCGGCAACCTGGTGTTCGTCTCCGCACTGCGCCGCGAGGGCGTCGACCCGGCCGCGATCCGGCTCGCCCTGCTCGCCCACCACTACCGCAGCGACTGGGAGTGGACGGAGCGCGACCTCGCCCAGGCCGAGGAACGGCTCGCCGTCTGGCGCGCGGCCGTCTCCCGGCCGGACGGACCGGCGGCGCTGCTTGGGTTCAACGAGTCGTTGCAACACCCCTGATCAGAGAGGTGTGTTGTGGGACGACCAGCGGGTTGGATGACGGAGTTGACAGGGCGGTCGCCCATGAAGTCACCGGGACGGCCCTCGACTCGGCGGGAGGTCGAGAGACTGTTCTGGCGAGAGATCGCCAAGGGACTGACCAGTGAGGACGCGGCCGTCGCCGTCGGGGCGGCGCCGGCGGTGGGCACCCGGTGGTTCCGGCATGCTGGCGGGATGCCGCAGATCGATCTTGCCGTCTCGGGGCGGTACCTCTCGTTCGCCGAACGCGAGGAGATCGCCCTTTTGCGTGTGCAGGGCACCGGAGTGCGTGAGATAGCCCAGCAGCTGGGCCGGGCACCCTCGACGATCTCCCGGGAACTGCGGCGCAACGCGGCCACCCGTGGTGGCAAGCTCGAGTACCGGGCCTCGGTCGCGCAGTGGAAAGCCGACCTTGTGGCCCGGCGCCCCAAGGAGGCGAAGCTGGCCGGGAACGAGCGGTTGCGGGAGTATGTCCAGGACCGCCTGCTGGGCGTGATCCGAGCCCCGGACGGCACGGTACTTCCCGGGCCGCAGGTTCCTGAATGGAAGGGCCGCAACAAGCCGCACCGCGACGACCGCCGGTGGGCGAACGCCTGGAGCCCGGAACAGATCTCGGCCCGCCTTAAGATCGACTTTCCTGAGGACGAGTCCATGCGCATCAGCCACGAGGCGATCTACCAGTCCCTCTACGTCGAGAGTCGCGGTGGCCTCAAACGCGAACTCGTGGCCTGCCTGCGCACCGGCCGCGCCCTGCGCGTCCCACGGGCCAGGTCCCGCAACAAGCCAGGCGGCCACGTCACGCAGGACGTGGTGATCAGCCAGCGGCCCGCCGAAGCGGCCGACCGCGCCGTTCCGGGACACTGGGAAGGAGACCTGATCATCGGGCTGAATCGGTCGGCCATCGGCACGCTCGTGGAACGAACGACCCGCTACACCATGCTCGTTCACCTGCCACGAGCCGAAGGCTACGGCACCATCCCACCGACCAAGAACGGGCCCGCGCTGGGCGGCTACGGCGCTGTGGCCATGAAGGACGCCCTGGCCACCACGATGACGATCCTGCCCGATCAGCTCCGCCGGTCACTGACCTGGGACCGCGGCAAGGAGCTGGCCGCTCACGCCCAACTCACGGTCGAGACTGGACTGCCGGTCTACTTCGCAGACCCGCACGCTCCCTGGCAGCGGGCCACGAATGAGAACACCAACGGGCTACTGCGCCAGTACTTCCCCAAGGGCACCGACCTGTCCCGATGGAGCGCCGACGAGCTGTCCGCCGTCGCCGCGGTCCTCAACTCCCGTCCCCGTAAGACCCTCGGCTGGAAGACACCCGCGGAAGCCCTCGACGATCATCTACGATCGGTACACGCCGGTGTTGCGACGATCAGTTGAATCCGCCTGTTGATCAGGGCCAGGGTGGCCTTGGGGTTCGGTGGCTGCGCCACGTAGTGCGGGACGGCGGCCCAGAGCGTGACGGCCGGCACCCCGGCGTGCGCGCAGGCCTCCTGGAGGACGCCGACGATGCCGGTCGGGCCCTCGTACTTGCTCTCCTCGAGGTCGAGCCTGCGGGCCAGTGCGGCGTCCGAGGTGACGCCGCTGACCGGCACCGGGCGACTGTGCGGGGTGTCCCCGAGGAGTGCGCCGAGGATGACCACGAGTTCGACGCCCAGCTCGTGGGCGAAGCCGAGCAGCTCGTTGCAGTAGGAGCGCCACCGCATGCTCGGTTCGATGCCGCGGACGAGCACGAGGTCGCGCGTGCGGGGCTCGTTGACCCGGACCACCGACAGGCGGGTGGTCGGCCAGGTGATCCGCCGTACGCCGCCGTCCAGCCAGATGGTCGGGCGGTTGACCTGGAAGTCGTAGTAGTCCTCGGCGTCGAGCGCGGCGAACACCTTGCCGCCCCAGGTCTCGTCCAGGTGACCGACGGCGGCCGAGGCGGCGTCGCCGGCGTCGTTCCAGCCCTCGAAGGCGCAGATCATCACCGGGTCGATCAACTCGGGAACGTCTTCCAGCTCGATCACCCAGCGTCTCCCTCCGTCGGCCGGTGCCGCCCCCCTCCCGGTCGGTGGACCGGTGGCCGGCTGCCGGCCTGTCGAACGTCGCGTGGAACGCCCCGCTCCACGGTCCCTACCTGCCCAGCCTACGGGCTTTGATGCCTGTACAGGCCCGAGTGGGAAGCCTATCCGAGCGCGGCGGCCGACACGCTCGGCAGGTGGCCGGAGGACCGCCCGGCGGCCTTCGGGTGGCAGGACTCCCGGAGCGGCGGCGTGATCGCGTGGACCCGCTCGCCGGCGCCGCCCGGCACGCCCCGTGGCCGTCGAAGGCGGGCCGGACGTCGGCGAAGCGGAAGCCCTGCCCGGCGGACTGATGCTTGATCAGGTCGTCCAGGCCGTCCAGGCCGTCCAGGGCGTCACTGGGCGCGCTGAGGCGGGCGAGAGTGGCAAACTCTGCAAATTCACGCAAGCGGTTTGCGTTTTTTGCCGTACACTCGCAGCCATGACACGACGACTTGCCGAAGTGGCCAAGAAGGTCGGGGTGAGCGAGGCCACCGTCAGCCGGGTGCTGAACGAGAAGCCGGGCGTCTCCGAGGCGACGCGGGCGGCGGTGCTGACCGCGCTCGACGTGCTCGGGTACGAGCGGCCCACCCAGCTGCGCGGCGAGCGTGCCCGGCTGGTCGGCCTCGTGCTGCCCGAGCTGCAGAACCCGATCTTCCCGGCCTTCGCCGAGGTGGTCAGCGGTGCGCTGGCTGGCCAGGGCTTCACCCCGGTGCTCTGCACCCAGACCGCGGGCGGCGTCTCCGAGGCGGACTACGTGGACCTGCTGCTGGAGCAGCACGTCTCCGGCATCGTCTTCTTCGGCGGCCTGTACGCCCAGGGCGACGCCCCGCACGAGCACTACGACCGGCTGGCCGAGCGCAGCCTGCCGACGGTGCTGCTCAACGCCGCCATCGAGGACCTGGACTTCCCGCGGGTCTCCTGCGACGACGCGGTCGCCGTGGAGCAGGCGGTCGGCCACCTGCACCAGTTGGGCCACCGGAAGATCGGCCTGGTGCTGGGCCCGGCCGACCACGTGCCGTCCCAGCGCAAGCTCGCGGCCGCCCGTGCGGCGCTGGCCAAGTCCGGTGTCGAGCTGCCGGACGCGCACGTGGAGCGGGCCCTGTTCAGCCTGGAGGGCGGGCAGGCGGCGACCACCCGGCTGCTGCGCCAGGGCGTCACCGGCGTGGTCTGCGCGAGCGACCCGCTGGCGCTCGGGGCCGTCCGTGCGGTGCGCCGGGCCGGCCTTTCGGTGCCGGACGACGTGTCGGTGATCGGGTACGACGACTCCTCGTTCATGATGTGCACCGACCCGCCGCTGACCACGGTGCGCCAGCCCATCGAGGCGATGGGCCGGGCAGCGGTGGAGCTGCTGGTGGGGGAGATCGCCGGGGTCAAGGTGACCCACGACGAGCTGCTCTTCGAACCGGAGCTGGTGGTCCGCGGATCGACCGCGCCGGCGCGCGAGCGGGGCTGAACGCCGCTGCTCCGGACCTCCTGACGGACTGACAGACCCAGGGCGGGCACTTCGGTGCCCGCCCTTTTCGTGTGCCCGCACGCGGTCCGATCCGTTGACATGCCTGTAGCACCTCTGTAACTCTTGGCTGCCATCACGCAAAAGCTCAACAGATCAACGTCATATTCGTGATTCCTTCTGCAACTTCCCCCCACGAAGGCAGGACCCCATGGGAATCTCGCGCCGCTCGCTCCTCCTGACGGCTGCGGCCGCCTCCACGGCCGGGCTGCTGCCCACCGCGGCCCGCGCCGCGGGCAGCCACACCCAGGTGTACGGCAGCGGCAACACCGCCGCGGTCACCCTGCCCGCCGCCGCGCAGACCCGGTACCTCCGGCTGCAGTTCACCGGCAACACCGGCCGGCCGGCCGGGCAGCTCTCGGCGCTGCAGGTCTTCGCCCAGTAGCGCCCGTCCTGCCGGAACACCGGCCCCGCGCACCGGCGCGGGAGGACGGACCCACCACAGACTTCGGGCCGCCGCACACCCGGCGGCCCGATCCGGGGCATGCCCCGGCGCACCCCGAGGGGTGCTCGCGCGGCGGAGCCGGGGGCCGCCACGCCGCGCACCGCAATGACACCCGAGACAGAGGGACGCAATGAGATCCAAGCGCACACTGCCGCGGCTCGGCGCCGCGACGGTCGCGACCGGACTGCTGCTGATGGTGATCGGGCCGGTCGTACCGGCCCACGCCGCCGGCGGTCCGAACCTCGCGGCCGGCAAGACCGTGACCGCCAGCAGCTCCACCGGCGCGCAGGTCGTCGGCAACGTCAACGACGGCAGCCAGGAAACCTACTGGGAGTCCGCCAACAACGCGCTGCCGCAGTGGGTCCAGGTCGACCTCGGCAGCCCCACCGCCATCGACCAGGTCGTACTGAAGCTGCCCGCGGGCTGGGGCTCCCGCAACGAGACCCTGACCCTGCTCGGCTCCACCGACGGCTCGAACTTCTCCACCATCGTCGGCTCCGCCGCCCAGTCCTTCGACCCGGGCGCCGGCAACACCGTGCGGCTCAACTTCGCCTCCACCACGACCCGTTTCGTCCGGGTCAGCGTGACCGCCAACACCGGCTGGCCGGCCGCCCAGATCTCCGAGCTGGAGGTCTACGGCTCGACCAGCGCCTCCGGCAACCTGGTCCGTTCGGTGAGCGCCAGCAGCGCCAACGCCTCCTACACGGCGAACAACGCGGCCGACGGCAACACCGGCACCTACTGGGAGAGCTCCAACAACGCCTTCCCGCAGTGGTACCAGGCCGACCTCGGCTCCGCCGTGCCGGTCAACAAGCTGGTGCTGCGCCTGCCCTCCGGCTGGGAGACCCGCAGCGAGACGCTGAAGGTCCAGGGCTCCACCGACGGCACCAACTTCACCGACCTGGTCGCCTCCGCCGCGTACACCTTCAACCCGGCCACCGGGAACAGCGCGACGATCAACCTGAGCACGACCACCGCCCGGTACGTGCGGCTGTCGTTCACCGCCAACAGCGCCTGGCCGGCCGCCCAGCTCTCCGAGTTCGAGGTGTACGGCCCGAGCAGCGGCGACACCCAGGCACCCACCGCCCCGGGCAGCCTGGCGTACACCCAGCCCGGTTCCGGCCAGATCAAGCTGACCTGGAACGCGGCCGCCGACAACACCGGCGTCACCGGCTACGACGTCTACGCCAACGGCGAGTTGCTGACCAGCGTGGCCGGCAATGTGCTGACGTACACCGACAGCCGCCCCGACAGCGCCACCGTCTCGTACCACGTGAAGGCGAAGGACGCGGCGGGCAACCAGTCCGACTCCAGCAACACCGTGATCCGCACCGGCCGGCCCGGCGGCAACGGCACCAATCTGGCGGCGGGCAAGCCGATCACGGCCAACTCCTCCGTCTTCACCTTCGTGGCGGCCAACGCCAACGACAACGACGTGACCAGCTACTGGGAGGGCGCGGGCGGCAGCTACCCCAACACCCTGACCGTGGCACTGGGTTCGAACGCCGACACCCAGCAGGTGGTGCTCAAGCTCAACCCGGCCTCCGCCTGGAGCGCCCGGACCCAGACCGTCGAGGTGCTGGGCCGCGAGCAGAGCAGTTCGACCTTCACCACCCTGGTCGCCGCGAAGCCGTACAACTTCGACCCGGCCTCCGGCAACACGGTGACCATCCCGGTCACCGCCCGGGTCGCCGACGTCCAGCTGAAGATCACGAGTAACACCGGGTCCAGCGCCGGCCAGGTCGCCGAGTTCCAGGTGGTCGGTGTGCCGGCCCCCAACCCGGACCTGACCGTCACCGGCACCACCGTCTCCCCGGCCAACCCGGTGGAGACCGACGCCCTGACCCTCGCCACCACGGTGAAGAACCAGGGCAGCGCGGCCTCCGCAGCCACCTCCGTCAACCTGTACCTGGGCTCCACCAAGGTCGGCACCGCCCAGGTCGGCGCGCTCGCCGCCGGTGCCTCCAGCACCGTCAACGTGAGCGTCCCGGCGCAGAACGCGGGCAGCTACCAGCTCTCCGCCAAGGTCGACGAGGCCAACGCCGTCATCGAGCAGGACGAGACCAACAACACCTGGACGGCCGCGAACAACCTGGTGGTCGACCAGGTGGCGAGCTCCGACCTGGTCGCCTCCCCGGTCTCCTGGTCGCCGTCCAACCCGGCGGCCGGCAACACGGTCAACTTCTCGGTGGCGATCAAGAACCAGGGCACCTCGGCCGCCGCCTCCGGAGCCCACGGCGTCACCCTGACCGTCCTCGACGCCCAGGGCAACACGGTCAAGACGCTGACCGGCTCCTACAGCGGCGCGATCGCCCCCGGCGCCACCACCTCCCCGGTCTCGCTGGGAAGTTGGACGGCCGTCAACGGCAAGTACACGGTGCGGACGGTCATCGCCACCGACAGCAACGAGCTGCCGGTCAAGCAGGCCAACAACACCGGCAGCCAGGGCCTGTACATCGGCCGCGGCGCCAACATGCCCTTCGACACCTACGAGGCCGAGGACGGCGTGCTGGGCGGCGGGGCGGCCGTGGTCGGCCCGAACCGCACCATCGGCGACCCGGCCGGCGAGGCCTCCGGCCGCAAGGCCGTGACGCTCAACTCGACCGGCTCCTCGGTGGAGTTCACCACCAAGGCGGCCACCAACACGCTGGTCACGCGCTTCTCCATCCCGGACAGCGCGAGCGGCGACGGCACCAACGCCACGCTGAACGTCTACGTCGACGGCGCCTTCCTCAAGGCCATCGACCTGACGTCCAAGTACGCCTGGCTGTACGGCAGCGAGACCGCGCCCGGCAACTCGCCCGGCTCCGGCGGCCAGCGCCACATCTACGACGAGGCCAACCTGCTGCTCGGCACCACCGTGCCGGCCGGCCACAAGATCAAGCTGCAGAAGGACTCGGCCAACACCAGCCAGTACGCGATCGACTTCGTGAGTCTGGAGCAGGCCACCCAGATCGCCAACCCGGACCCGGCGAAGTACGTCGTACCGACCGGCTTCACCCACCAGGACGTCCAGAACGCCCTGGACAAGGTCCGGATGGACACCACCGGCAGCTACGTCGGCGTCTACCTGCCCGCGGGCAACTACGAGACCGCCAACAAGTTCCAGGTCTACGGCAAGGCGGTCAAGGTCGTCGGCGCCGGCCCCTGGTTCACCCGGTTCTACGCGCCGTCGAGCCAGAGCAACACCGACGTCGGCTTCCGCGCCGAGGCCACCGCGAACGGCTCGACCTTCTCGGGCTTCGCCTACTTCGGCAACTACACCTCGCGGATCGACGGCCCCGGCAAGGTGTTCGACTTCTCCAACGTCGCGAACATCACGATCGACAACATCTGGACCGAGCACATGGTCTGCATGTACTGGGGTGCCAACACCGACAACATGCGGATCACCAACTCGCGGATCCGCAACACCTTCGCCGACGGCATCAACATGACCAACGGCTCCACGGACAACCTCATCTCGAACAACGAGGCGCGGGCCACCGGTGACGACTCCTTCGCGCTGTTCTCCGCGATCGACGCCGGCGGCGCCGACGAGAAGAACAACGTCTTCGAGAACCTCACCACCATCCTGACCTGGCGCGCGGCGGGCATCGCGGTGTACGGCGGCTACGCCAACACCTTCCGCAACATCTACATCGCGGACACCCTCTGCTACTCCGGCGTCACCATCTCGTCGCTGGACTTCGGCTACCCGATGAACGGCTTCGGCGCCTCGCCCACGACGAACCTGCAGAACATGACGATCGTCCGGTCCGGCGGCCACTTCTGGGGCCAGCAGGTCTTCCCGGCGATCTGGGTCTTCTCGGCCTCCAAGGTCTTCCAGGGCATCCGCGTGAGCGACGTCGACATCGTCGACCCGACCTACAGCGGCATCATGTTCCAGACCAAGTACACCGGCAGCCAGCCGGAGTACCCGGTGAAGGACACCGTCTTCACCAACATCTCGATCACCGGCGCCAAGAAGAGCGGTGACGCCTTCGACGCCAAGTCCGGCTACGGCATCTGGGCCAACGAGATGCCCGAGGCGGGCCAGGGCCCGGCGGTGGGCGAGGCGGTCTTCAACAACCTCACCATGAGCGGCAACTTCAAGGACATCCAGAACACCACGTCCACCTTCAAGATCACCGTCAACCCGTAACGATTGCGCAAACGAAGCAGGGCGGGCGCCCCACGGCCCGCCCTGCTTCGGCGTTCCCTGAGGCCGTTTGCAGACCTCGGCAGGCCGTCCGGGCGGCCTGCCGCGGGACCGGTCGCGACTAGGCCCTGAAGGGCCTCCGGGGCGCCGCGCGGCGCCCTTGCCGGAGTGAGGCGCAGGCCAGGGGCAGGATGCGGACGGCCGGCGGACGGTCGCAGGTCTGCAAGCTTGTAGTCAGGTTTTTGCGAAATCTCGTCGACATCTTGTGGACATCTGTCGAGGCTGGTTAAGTAGTCGACACCAGCCGGCGCTGCTGCCAGACGCAGCGACCGAGCCTCGGCCTTGCACGCTTCCCCGGCTCCCGGACGTCTTCCGGGGCCGGCCCCCCACCGGAAATCCACGGGCACCCCCGCGCCCAGGCGCAGCCCGCACGTGCTTGAAAGGGTCCATCCGCATGACCAGAGACCGGCTCCTCCGCAGAACCGTCGCCCTCGCCGCCGCCGCGGGCCTCGCCCTCACCGCGGCCGCGTGCTCCTCCGGCTCCGACACCGGCAACTCCGGGGACTCCGGCAAGCCCGCGGCCAGTGCCACCCTCGACCCGAACACCAAGGTCACCATCGGCATCGACTGCCAGCCGCCGACCACCAAGCCGGCCGAGCGCAAGCAGTGGGCCGAGGACGTCGCGGCGTTCAACAAGCTCTACCCGAACGTCACGATCAACTCGAAGGACGCCTCCCCCTGCGAGGAGCCCGCCTCCTTCACCGCGCAGCTCAAGGGCAAGACCCAGCCCGACGTCTTCTACACCTACTTCACCGACCTGGACCAGGTGCTCGACGCCGACCAGGCAGAGGACATCTCGAGCTACGTCAACGAGCAGACGGTGCCCGCTCTCAAGGACATCGACCCGTCGGTGATGAAGACCCTGACCTCGGAGGGCAAGCTCTACGGCCTGCCCACCACCAACTACAAGATGGGCCTGCTGTACAACCGCAAGCTCTTCAAGCAGGCCGGCCTCGACCCCGAGAAGCCGCCGACGACCTGGGCGGAGGTCCGCGAGGCCGCCAAGAAGATCGCGGCGCTCGGCAACGGAGTCAACGGCTACGGCGACTACAGCGCCACCAACCAGGGCGGCTGGCACTTCACCGCCGAGCTGTACGGCCTCGGCGGCTCGATGACCACCGAGGACGGCAAGAAGGCCGCCTTCAACACGCCCGAGGGCAAGCAGGTCCTGCAGAACCTGTACGACATGCGCTGGACCGACAACACCATGGGTGCCACCCAGAGCCTCAAGTGGCCCGACCTGATGACCCAGATGTCGACCGACAAGCTCGGCATGTACATCGGTGCGCCGGACGACATCACCTACATGGTGCAGACCCTCAAGGGCAACTACGAGGACTACGGCATGGGTCCGATGCCCGGCGGCAAGGGCGCCCTGCTCGGCGGCGCCGACTACATGTTCAAGAAGGGCTCCACCCCGGACCAGATCAAGGCCGGCATCGCCTGGGTCAACTTCAAGTGGCTGACCATGGGCAAGGGCCAGTTCGACTACGCCCGCACCAAGGCCGACGGCCTGCCGGTCGGCCTGCCGCAGCCCTTCCTGTTCGGCGGCGCCACCCTGGACGCCGACAACAAGGCCAAGGCCGCCAGCGCCACCGTCCCGGTGCAGAACTACGCGCCGTACCTGGCCACCGCGGTGCCCGGCAAGACCGAGCCGGCCAACGCCCAGCAGATCTACAAGGTCCTCGACGGCGCCGTCTCCGCTGTCCTGACCGACAAGAACGCCAACGTCGACAAGCTGCTCTCGGACGCCGAGAGCCAGGTCAACCAGGTGCTGGCGAACCTCCAGTGACGGCCTGTGGGGGCCGGCCGGCGGGCCGGCCCCCACGCACGCCCGAGCCACACCCCCCGACCGACCAGGAGTGACCCCCATGGCAGCGATCAGCGTCTCCGCCCGCCGGAAGGCCGAGCCACCGGCGCAGGCCAACCCCTCGCAGGGCCGCGCCGCCCTCCGTCAGCGCCTCCGCAGGCACCTCACCGGCCATGGCTTCCTGCTCGGCGCCCTGCTGTGCTTCGCCTACTTCTCGTGGTACCCGATGGTCCGCGAAGTGATCATGAGCTTCCAGAAGACCAAGCGCGGAAAGACCACCTGGGTCGGCACGGAGAACCTGGACCGCATCTTCGCGGACCCGGACTTCTGGCACGCCTGGCGCAACACCCTGCTGTTCACCGTGCTCGCCCTGGTGCTCGGCTTCGCGGTGCCCTTCGTGGTCGCCGTCCTGCTCAACGAGCTCCGCCACGCCAAGGCGTACCTGCGCATCCTGGTCTACCTGCCGGTGATGCTCCCGCCGGTCGCCTCGGTGCTGCTCTTCAAGTACTTCTACGACCCCGGCTACGGCCTGTTCAACGCGATCCTCAAGTCGCTCCACCTGCCGACCTCGGCCTGGCTCAACTCGCCCACCACGTCCATGCTCTCCGTCGTCATCGCGGCGACCTGGATGAACATGGGCGGCGCCACCCTGATCTACCTGGCCGCCCTCCAGGGCATCCCGGGCGAGCTCTACGAGGCCGCCGAACTCGACGGCGCCGGCCTGCTGCGCCGGATCTGGCACGTCACGATCCCGCAGACCCGGCTGATCCTGTCGCTGCTCCTGCTGCTGCAGGTCGTCGCCACCATGCAGGTCTTCGTCGAGCCCTACCTGCTGACCGGCGGCAACGGCCCGCAGAACTCGACGCTGACCGTCGTCAACCTCATCTACCAGTACGCCTTCAGCTTCAACAACTACGGCAGCGCCTCGGCGCTCGGCCTGGTCATGCTGCTCGTACTCGCCGGCTTCTCCGCGCTCTACGTGCGCCTGAGCCGCACCAACGACTAGGACGGGAGCCCCGCCATGGCCGACACCTCGACCCGTACCCTGATCTCCGAGACGCAGCTGAACCGCCCGCTCGGCAGGGCGCTCTACCGGACCGTCCTCGTCCTGGTGGTGACCGCGTTCACCCTGGTCTTCCTGGGCCCGCTCTACTGGCTGGTGACCGGCGGCCTGAAGTCCACCCAGGAGGTCATCCAGAACCCGCCGACCTTCTTCCCCGAGCAGATCCACACCGAGACCTACACCGAGGCGTGGTCCAAGCTCAACATGGGCCGGCTGCTCTTCAACACGCTGTACTACGCCTTCGGCGCGCTCGCCTTCCAGCTGGTCTTCGACGTGGCAGCGGCCTACGCGCTCTCCAAGCTGCGGCCGATCCTCGGCAACGTGATCCTGGGGATGATGCTGGCGACCCTGATGATCCCGTCCACGGTGCTGATCGTCCCGCAGTACCTCACCGTGCTGGACCTGCCGCTGCTGCACATCAACCTGATCAACACGCCGTGGGCGATCTGGCTGCCCACCGTGGCCAACGCCTTCAACATCTTCCTGCTGAAGCGCTTCTTCGACTCCGTGCCGGAGGAACTGCTGGCCGCCGCCGCCATCGACGGCGCGACGCCGCTGCGGGCGCTGTGGTCGATCGTGCTGCCGATGTCCCGGCCGATCCTCGGCGTGGTCTCCATCTTCGCGGTGGTGAACGTCTGGAAGGACTTCCTGTGGCCGCTGCTGGTGCAGCCGGACCCGAAGAACCAGCCGCTCAACATCGGCATCAACTCGCTGTCCATCGGCGTCCCGCAGAACGTCGTGATCGCCGCCCTGGCCATCGCCTCGGTGCCGACGATCGTGTTCTTCCTGATCTTCCAGCGCAACATCATGGCCGGCCTGACCTCGGGCGGGCTCAAGGGCTGACGGCCCGTCATTTCTCGAAAGGACTACCCACCGTGGCACAGCAGCCCGACCGCCGGGACTGGTGGCGAGACGCGGCGATCTACCAGGTCTACCCGCGCAGCTTCGCCGACGGCAACGGCGACGGCACCGGTGACCTGGCGGGCATCCGCGCCCGGCTCCCGTACCTCGCCGAACTCGGCTTCGACGCCGTCTGGTTCAACCCGTGGTACCCCTCCCCGCTCAAGGACGGCGGCTACGACGTCGCCGACTACCGCGCCATCGACCCGGTGTTCGGCACCCTGCAGGAGGCCGAGAAGCTGATCGCGGAAGCCCGCGACCTGGGCATCCGCACCATCGTCGACATCGTGCCCAACCACGTGTCCGACCGGCATCCGTGGTTCCGGGCGGCGCTCGCGGCCGGCATCGGCAGCCCCGAACGGGAGCTGTTCCACTTCGCCGAGGGCCGCGGCGAGAGAGGCGAACTGCCGCCCAACGACTGGAAGTCGGAGTTCGGCGGCTGCCCCTGGACGCGGATCGCGGACGGGCAGTGGTACCTCCACCTGTTCGCCACCGAGCAGCCCGACCTCAACTGGGCGCACCCGCTGGTCCGCCAGGAGCACGAGGAGATCCTCCGCTTCTGGTTCGACCGCGGCGCCGCCGGCGTCCGGATCGACTCGGCCGGCCTGCTGACCAAGGAGCCGGGCCTGCCCGACTTCGAACCCGGCGTCGACACCCACCCGTTCGTCGACCGCGACGACCTGCACGGGATCTACCGCTCCTGGCGGGCGATCGCGGACTCCTACGAGGAGCCGCGTGTCCTGATCGGCGAGATCTGGGTGCCCGACACCGAGCGGTTCGCCCGCTACCTGCGCCCGGACGAGCTGCACACCGCCTTCAACTTCGACTTCCTGGCCCGCCCGTGGTCGGCCGCCGAACTGCGCGCCTCGATCGACGGCACGCTCGCCGCGCACGCCCCGGTCGGCGCCCCCGCCACCTGGGTGCTCGCCAACCACGACGTCACCCGCACGGTCACCCGGTACGGCCGCGAGGACACCCGCTTCCAGTTCGCCACCAAGCGCTTCGGCACCCCGACCGACCTCGGGCTCGGCCTGCGCCGGGCCCGCGCCGCCGCCCTGCTCTCGCTGGCCCTGCCCGGCTCGCTCTACCTCTACCAGGGCGAGGAGCTCGGCCTGCCCGAGGTCGAGGACCTGCCGCTGTCGAGCCTGCAGGACCCGATGCACTTCCGCTCCGGCGGCACCGACCCCGGCCGCGACGGCTGCCGCGTCCCGATCCCGTGGTCCGGCACCCTTCCGCCGTACGGCTTCGCCGCGGACGGCACCGAGCCCTGGCTGCCGCAGCCGGCCGGCTGGGCTGCGCTCACCGTGGCCGCCCAGACCGGCGACCCGGACTCGATGCTGGAGCTCTACCGGGCGGCGCTGCACCTGCGCCGCGAGCGGATCGCCGGCGGATTCGGCTGGCTGCCCTCCGCGCCCGAGGTGCTCGCCTTCGCCCGGGCGGACGGCTTCGGCTGCCTGGTGAACCTCGGGGAGGCCCCGGCCGCGCTGCCCGAAGGGGCCGAGCCGGTGCTCTCCAGCGGCCCGCTCGCCGAGGACGGGGTGCCGTCCGACACCGCCGTCTGGTTCGAGATCCTGGACACTCGTCTATGATTGCTGGACGGTTGTCCATGAAATCGGAGTGACCCATGCACACGGCGGCGAACGTCCTGGTCGGCCTGGTGGCCGCACTGCACGCGTACATCCTGGTCCTGGAGATGTTCCTCTGGGAGCGCTCCCCGGGCCGGAGCCTGTCCGGCTTCGACGCCGGACTCGCCAAGGCCACCGCGCCGCTCGCCGCCAACCAGGGCCTCTACAACGGCTTCCTGGCGGCCGGCCTGGTCTGGGGCCTGATCGCCGCCGACCCGGTCGGCCACGACGCCCAGGTCTTCTTCCTGTCCTGCGTGGTCGTCGCGGGCCTGTACGGCGGCGCCACCGCCAACCGGCGCATCCTGGTCGCCCAGGCACTGCCCGGCGCGATCGCCCTCGGCGCCGTACTGGCCGCCGGATGAACGACCCCCGCGCCGAACGCACCCGGGCCGCCCTGCGGGCCGCGCTGCTCGCCGAGTGCGGGGAGCGGCCTCTCTCGGAGGTGAGCGTCTCCGCCGTGGTCCGCCGCGCGGGCCTCGGCCGGGCCACCTTCTACCTCCATTACGAGGACCTCCGTGCGCTCGCCGTCGACGCCTGCGGGGAGGTGGTCGAGTCGGCCGTCGACGCCCTGCACGACTGGCGCGGGCCGGTCGACCCGGCCGCGCCGCCCGCCGCACTCACCGCCTTCCTCGCGGACGCCGCCGGGCACGCCGCGCTCTACCGCGCCCTGCTCGACCCGGGCGGCGGCGGCCCGCTCGGCGACCTCATGCACCAGCGGCTGCGGGAGCGCAGCCGCACCGAACGAGAGCGGGCCGGCGTCCCGCACGCCGACACGGTGGCCTCCGCGGTCGCCGCGGCCTTCACCGGCCTGCTCGCCGACTGGCTGCACGGACTGATCACCGCCGACCCGCCGGTCTTCGCGGGCCGGGTCTGGCGCCTGCTGATCGCCCTGCACAGCGCTCCGCTGGACGGATAGGGGAAGTCCAGGGGCACCCGACTTCTGCGGGACACCCCTACGGCAGGTTGCGGGCGTAGATCCAGTCGAGGCCGTCCTCGCCGATCTCGTCGAGGTGGCTCGCGCGGACCAGGCCGGCCTTCAGGGCGACCCGCTGGGAGGGCAGGTTGTCCGGCCGTATCCGGGCGATCAGCGGGAGGCCGGGCAGGGTGGTGCCGGCCCAGGCGACCACGGCCGAGGCGGCCTCGGTGGCGACGCCGCGCCCCCAGGCCGCCGGGTGCAGCCGGTAGAAGAGGTTGAGGGCGGTCATTCCGCTCAGGGCGGTCGGCTTCACCCCGCAGAACCCGAGCGGCTGCCCGTCGGTGCGCCCCCGGACCACCCAGTAGCCGTACCCGTTGGCGCGCCACTTCTCGTCCCAGCGGCGGAACAGCCACTCGGCCTCGGCGCGGGTGCGCAGGGCGTCCGAGGGGTTGTGCCGGCAGGACAGCGGGTCGCGGTGGACGGCCAGGATGGTCTCCGCGTCCCCGGGCACCGGCCGCCGCAGCACCAGGTGATCGGTCGTCAGTTCCTCGGCGCCCAGGACGGGTTCTGTCATGGCCGCAGCCTAGGGCATGCCCGGCGCGCCCCAGGGCATGCCCTGACGTCCCGTCAGAAGCACCAGCCCCTCCGGTAGGCCTCCCAGTCGGCGGGGGTGGCGGTGAAGTCGACGTACAGGGCGAGGCCGAAGGCCTGCCGGCCGCCCCGGCCGAGGGCGAGCCGGGCGCCGCGGACGGCGGCCTCGACGGTCTCGGCGGAGCCGCGGTGGCCGAAGTCGTCCTCCCAGTAGGCGGGCAGCCCCATCAGCAGGTCGACGCCGGCGGGGGTGGCCTCCAGGGCCAGCTCGGTCTGCTGGGCGACGTAGCCGCCGTAGAGCGACTCGAGCGGCATGGCGGTGTCGTAGGACATCACCGCGATCTGGTCGACCCGCCGGGCGACCCGGCCGAAGTACTCCTGCGACCACCACTTGCCGTGGTCGGCGACGGCGAGGCCGACGTTGTGGAGCCCGGGCAGCGGGTCGATCTGCGGGGCGGCGACGGAGAGCGGAACCTTGGCGGCGGCGGTGACGGGCCGCACCTGGTCCAGCAGGGCGAGGAAGCCGGCCGAGTCGGAGCGCACCGGCTCGAGGTCGAAGTGGATGCCGTCGAAGCCGAGGGCGAGGGTCTGCCGGGCGGCGGCGGTGATCCGGTCGCGGACCTCGGGGCGGTCCAGGTGCAGGCCGTCCTTCTCCGGGGCGACGACGTCGCCGAGCCAGGCCTGCACCCGCAGTCCGGGCAGCTGCCGGTGGACGTCCTCGACGAAGCGGCGGGCCTGCGGGGAGCGCCCGGCGTCCAGCGAGCCGTCGTGCTCCAGCGGGCCGGTGTGCACGTAGAGGTCGTGGATGCCGGTGCCCGCGATGCGGGCGGCGAGCGCGGCGAGGTCGGCGTCGGTGCGGCGGCCGTCGACCCAGGCGTGGCCGAGCCAGACGGCGTCGCGGCCCCGGGTCCTGGCCTCGGCGGACGGTTCGCCCGCGTACTGAAGGCGCAGCGCGGCGGCCGCGCCGCCCACCGGAAGGAGCAGCAGGGCGAGGGCGGCCAGCGCGGTGACCGCACACCTGCGGCGCCGCGTCCATCCGCGCCATCGGGCCCGTGCCCGGCCTGCTGCTGCCGTGGTCCTGCATGGCACTGCGTACCCCCCGTTCCGTCCGTTCAGGTGGACAGGACGCCCAGGATGCGGAATGGGTTCCGTGGCTGTGCGGGTGTCCGGATACCCTGACGGCGTGCATCCCCGTTCACGGAGGGGACGCATAGCCGACAGCCGTCGCACCCAGGGAGTCGCCCCATGGCCACCGCCGTCCCCTCGTCCGCCGCAGCAGCCGCCCACCAGGAGCGTGCGAACGCCCTCCGCGAAGCCCTCGCCACCCGTGTCGTGGTGGCCGACGGCGCGATGGGCACCATGCTGCAGGCGCAGGACCCGACCCTGGAGGACTTCCAGCAGCTGGAGGGCTGCAACGAGATCCTCAACGTGACCCGCCCCGACATCGTGCGCTCGGTGCACGAGGCGTACTTCGCCGTCGGCGTGGACTGCGTGGAGACCAACACCTTCGGCGCCAACCACGCGGCGCTCGGCGAGTACGAGATCGCCGACCGCATCGTGGAGCTGTCCGAGGCGGGTGCGAGGCTCGCCCGGGAGACCGCGGACGCCTTCACCGCGCAGGACGGCCGCACCCGCTGGGTGCTCGGCTCGATCGGCCCCGGCACCAAGCTGCCGACCCTGGGCCACACCACCTTCGAGGTGATCCGCGAGGGCTTCCGGCAGAACGCGGCCGGCCTGATCGCCGGCGGCGCGGACGCACTGCTGATCGAGACCAGCCAGGACCTGCTGCAGACCAAGGCCTCCGTGCTGGGCGTCAAGCAGGCGCTCGCCGAGGCGGGCCTGGACCTGCCGGTGCTCGCCCAGGTGACCGTGGAGACCACCGGCACCATGCTGCTCGGCTCCGAGATCGGCGCGGCGCTGACCGCCCTGGAGCCGCTGGGCATCGACTACATCGGCATGAACTGCGCCACCGGCCCGGCCGAGATGAGCGAGCACCTGCGCTACCTGGCGAAGAACGCCAAGGTCGGCCTGTCCTGCATGCCCAACGCCGGCCTGCCCGTCCTCGGCAAGGACGGCGCGCACTACCCGCTGAGCCCCGAGGAGCTCGCGGACGCCCACGAGACCTTCGTCCGCGAGTACGGCCTGTCGCTGGTCGGCGGCTGCTGCGGCACCACCCCCGAGCACCTGCGGCACGTGGTCGAGCGCGTCCAGGGCCGCCCGGTGGTGGCCCGCGACCCGCGGCCCGAGGCGGCCGCCGCCTCGCTGTACCAGTCGGTGCCGTTCCGCCAGGACCTCTCCTACCTGGCGATCGGCGAGCGGACCAACGCCAACGGCTCCAAGAAGTTCCGTGAGGCGATGCTGGCCGAGGACTGGCAGGCCTGCGTCGAGATCGCCCGCGACCAGATCCGGGACGGCTCGCACCTGCTCGACCTGTGCGTCGACTACGTCGGCCGGGACGGCGTCGCCGACATGAAGGAGATCGCCACCCGCCTGGCGACCGCCTCCACCCTGCCGCTGGTGCTGGACTCCACCGAGCCGGAGGTGCTGCGGGCCGGCCTGGAGGCGCTCGGCGGCCGCGCGGTGCTCAACTCGGTCAACTACGAGGACGGCGACGGCCCGGAGACCCGCTTCGGCCGGATCGCCTCGCTCGCCCGCGAGCACGGCGCCGGCCTGATCGCGCTGACCATCGACGAGGAGGGCCAGGCCCGCACCGCCGACAAGAAGGTCGCCATCGCCGAGCGGCTGATCGACCAGCTGACCGCCGAGTACGGCATCGACGAGTCGTCGATCCTGGTCGACTGCCTGACCTTCACCCTGGGCACCGGTCAGGAGGAGTCCCGCCGGGACGGCATCGAGACCGTCGAGGCGATCCGCGAGCTGAAGCGCCGCCGTCCGCAGGTGCAGACCACCCTCGGCCTGTCGAACATCTCCTTCGGCCTCTCGCCGGCCGCCCGCGTGGTGCTGAACTCGGTCTTCCTGCACGAGTGCGTGGAGGCCGGCCTGGACTCGGCGATCGTGCACGCCTCCAAGATCCTGCCGATCGCGCGCATCCCCGAGGAGCAGCGCGAGGTCGCGCTCGACCTGGTGTACGACCGGCGCCGGGACGGCTACGACCCGCTGCAGCGCCTGCTGGAGCTGTTCGAGGGCGTCTCCTCGGCCTCGGTGAAGGCCTCCAAGGCGGAGGAGCTGGCGGCGCTGCCGCTGGATGAGCGCCTGCAGCGGCGGATCGTCGACGGCGAGCGCAACGGCCTGGAGGCCGACCTGGACGAGGCCCTGACGGCCCGTCCGGCGCTGGAGATCATCAACGAGACGCTGCTGGCCGGCATGAAGGTGGTCGGCGAGCTGTTCGGCTCCGGCCAGATGCAGCTGCCGTTCGTGCTGCAGTCGGCCGAGGTGATGAAGACCGCGGTGGCCCACCTGGAGCCGCACATGGAGAAGTCCGACACGGAGGGCAAGGGCACCATCGTGCTCGCCACCGTCAAGGGCGACGTCCACGACATCGGCAAGAACCTGGTCGACATCATCCTGTCCAACAACGGCTACAACGTGGTCAACCTGGGCATCAAGCAGCCGGTCTCGGCGATCCTCGAGGCGGCGCAGGAGCACAACGCCGACGTCATCGGCATGTCCGGCCTGCTGGTCAAGTCCACGGTGATCATGAAGGAGAACCTGGAGGAACTGAACCAGCGCGGCCTGGCCGCCGACTTCCCGGTGATCCTCGGCGGCGCCGCGCTGACCCGCGCCTACGTCGAGCAGGACCTGCACGAGGTCTACCAGGGCGAGGTCCGCTACGCCCGGGACGCCTTCGAGGGCCTCAAGCTGATGGACGCCCTGGTCGCGGTCAAGCGCGGGGTGCCCGGTGCCGCACTGCCCGAGCTGCGGCAGCGCCGGCACGCCCGGGTGGAGGTGGAGGAGGTCGAGGAGGTCAACCTCGGCCAGATCCGCTCCGACGTGGCGCTGGACAACCGGGTGCCGCCGCCGCCGTTCTGGGGCGACCGGATCGTCAAGGGCATCCCGTTCGCGGACTACGCCTCCTGGCTGGACGAGGACGCGCTGTTCAAGGGCCAGTGGGGCCTGAAGGCCTCGCGCAACGGCGACGGCCCCTCGTACGAGGAGCTGGTGGAGACCGAGGGCCGGCCGCGGCTGCGGATGTGGCTGGACCGCCTGCAGACCGAGGGCTGGCTGGAGCCCGCCGTCATCTACGGCTACTTCCCGGCCAACTCCAAGGGCGACGACCTGATCGTCTACAACGAGGACGGCTCCGAGCGGACCCGCTTCACCTTCCCGCGCCAGCGCCGCGGCCGCCGGCTCTGCCTCGCCGACTTCTTCCGCCCGGAGGACTCCGGCGAGCGCGACGTGATCGCCCTGCAGGTGGTCACCATGGGCAACCGGGTCTCCGAGGCCGCCAACGAGCTGTTCGCCGCCAACGCCTACCGCGACTACCTGGAGCTGCACGGCCTGTCCGTGCAGCTGGCCGAGGCGCTCGCCGAGTTCTGGCACGCCCGGGTCCGCTACGAGCTCGGCTTCGGCGACGAGGACCCGCAGGACGTGCGCGACATGTTCGCCCTCAAGTACCGCGGCGCCCGCTTCTCGCTGGGCTACGGCGCCTGCCCGGAGCTGGAGGACCGCGCCAAGATCGCCGAGCTGCTGAAGCCGGAGCGGATCGGCGTGGTGCTCTCCGAGGAGTTCCAGTTGCACCCCGAGCAGTCCACCGACGCCATCGTGATCCACCACCCCGAGGCGAAGTACTTCAACGCCAGGTAATCCGTCCGCTGCGTTCCGTTCGGCACATTTCCGGTCGGCGGGCGTATCCTGAATGATCCTGAACGGGCCGGTCCGCTCACCAGCGGGCCGGCCTGTGCCATCCCCGGCTCCGTCCGGCGACCGGCGCGGACGCGCCCCACCCCAGGCGAAGGGACCTGCCATGACGACCATCTCGACCCTCACCGAAAGCCTCGGCGGCACCGGCGGCGGCCTCCGGGCCGTACTGCTCGACATGGACGGCACGCTCGTCGACACCGAGGACTTCTGGTGGCAGGCCGAGGCGTCGCTCTTCGCCGAGTTCGGGCACGCCCTCGACGAGGCCGACCGGGCCCACGTCGTCGGCGGCCCGATGACCCGGGTGATCGACTACCTGCTCGAGCGGACCTCCGTGCCGCTCACCCCGGCCGAGCTGACCGTCCTCATCAACCAGCGCTTCGTCGACCTGCTCGCCGGCGGCGTGCCGCTGATGCCCGGCGCCGAGCGGCTGCTCAACACGCTCGCCGCGCACGGCGTCCCGGCCGCCCTGGTGTCCGCCTCGCACCGGCACGTCATCGACATCGTGCTGCGCAGCCTCGGTAGCCACCACTTCGCCTTCAGCGTCGCCGGCGACGAGGTGCCGCGCACCAAGCCGCACCCCGACCCGTACCTGCTCGCCGCCGCCCGGCTCGGCGCCGAGCCCGCGCGCTGCGTGGTCATCGAGGACGCGCCGACCGGCGTCCTGGCCGCCGAGGCGGCCGGCTGCCCGGTGATCGCCGTGCCCTCGGTCACCGCGATCGAACCCGGCCCGGGGCGCACCGTGCTGGCCTCCCTGGAGCAGGTCGACCTGGAGCTGCTCCACGCGCTCACCGCCGTCCGGGTGTGAGTTCGATCTCTTTTCCGCGCAGCGCCCGTCTCGGGCTGCGGCGCTGTGGCAACGGACCGTGCTGGGCCTGACGGCCAAATCGGACATTGGCCTACAGATCGTCGGGTTGCGGGACCCGTCGGTCGGTGCCGGCCCCCGTACCCCGCGCACCTGTGCGACGGCAGTACGTGGTCGATATGGCACGCTACTTCCGGTCATTCCCCGAAAAGGGGACAACGGACCGTCACCGACCGCGCACCCCACCCCGGGCGCGGCTCGTGGCGGCCCCTACCGGCGCCTCCCCACAAGCCCGGCCGCACGGAGAAGGAAACACTCCCGCATGTCTTCAGCCCACCGCCTGGCCGTGCTCGGCTGCGCCGCCATGGTCGTCTCCTCGGCCGCCGGCTGCGCCTCCGCGACCAAGGCCGTCACCGGCAAGGACTCGCCGTCCACGATCACCATGGGCACCACCAACGTGACCAGCGTGCTCGACCCGGCGGGCGCCTACGACGCCGGTTCCTGGCTGGTGCTGAACAACACCTTCCAGTCGCTGCTGAGCTTCCCGCCCGGCGCGACCGTGCCGCAGCCCGACGCCGCGCAGTCCTGCGGCTTCACCGGCGGCGACGCGAAGACCTACGAGTGCACCCTGCGCTCCGGGCTGAAGTTCTCCAACGGCCACCCGATGACCTCCGAGGACGTCGTCTTCTCGGTCCAGCGGATGCTGAAGATCAACGACCCGAGCGGCCCCGCCTCGCTGCTGTCCACCATCAAGTCGGTGGAGGCCAAGGGCGAGAACAAGGTGGTCTTCCACCTCAACGCGCCCGACGCGGTGCTCCCGGCCAAGCTCGCCTCGGCGGCCGGCTCGATCGTCGACCACCAGGTCTTCCCGGCCGACGCGCTGCTCGCCAACGACAAGCTGGTCGGCTCCGGCCCGTACAAGATCGACTCGATCGCCGCGATGGACGGCGGCGAGAACCCCGGCAAGATCACCCTCTCCGCCAACAGCGAGTACGGCGGCGAGAACAAGCCCGCCACCGGCAAGTTCGCGCTCCGCTACTTCAACGCGCCGGACGAGCTGAAGACCGCCCTGGAGAAGGGCGACGTCGACCTCGCCGACAACAGCCTGGAGCCCTCCGCCGGCGCCAAGATCAAGAACGACGAGATCGCCGGCAAGGGCGACCTCAAGGTGGCCCAGGGCGAGAGCGCCGAGACCCGCTACCTGGTCCTCAACACCAAGGACGCGGTCACCGGCAACCCGGCCGTCCGCCAGGCGATCGCCCAGATGGTCGACCGCAAGGCGCTCGCCCGCACCGTGTACGCCGGCACCGTCCAGCCGCTGTACTCCCTGGTGCCGGCCGGCATCACCGGCCACAACACCTCCTTCGCCGACCGCTACGGCGACCCGAGCGTCGAGAAGGCGAAGAAGATCCTCTCCGCCGCGAAGGTCTCCACCCCGGTCAAGATGACCCTGACCTGGTCGCGCGCCCGCGCCGGCGCCGCCGAGATGGAGCAGCTGAAGAAGGACCTGGAGGCCGGCGGCGTCTTCCAGGTGGACGTCAAGCAGGAGCCCGACTGGAAGAAGTACCAGGAGGGCTGGAAGGCCGGCAGCTACCAGGCCTACACCGTCGGCTGGACCCCGGACTACGCCGACCCGGACAACTTCGTCAGCCCGATCGTGGTCGACGGCGGCGCCTTCCACAACGGCTGGGACGACGAGCGGATCAGCGGCAGGCTGGTGCCCGCCAGCATCAAGCTGACCGACCGCACCGCCGGCGGCGCCTACGCCCAGATCCAGAACATCGTCGCCGAGGGCGTCCCGGTGATCCCGCTGTTCCAGGCGAAGTCCTTCTACGCCTCGCGCAACGACATCACCGGCGTCGACGCGACCGTCGACACCACCGGCATCTTCCGGTTCTGGGAGATCGGCCGCACCGCCGCCCAGAAGTGACCGAACGGCGACGGCCCGCCCCCTCCGCAGCGGAGGGGGCGGGCCGTCGCCGTTCCGGGCCCGGAGCCGGGCGCCGCGCCGGGCTCAGAGCGAGCCGGGGCGCACCAGGCCCGACTCGTAGGCGTACACCGCGGCCTGCACCCGGTCGCGCAGCTGCAGCTTGGTCAGCACATGGCCGACGTGCGTCTTCACCGTCGTCTCGCTGACGAACAGCTCCGCGGCGATCTCCGCGTTCGACAGCCCGCGGGCGACCAGCCGCAGCACCTCCACCTCGCGCTCGGTCAGCGCGCCCAGCGCCTGCGGCGGCGCCTCCTCGCCGGAGGGCAGCTTGGTGGCGTACATGTCCAGCAGCCGCCGGGTCACCGAGGGCGCCAGCATCGCCGCGCCGTCGGCCACCACCCGGATCGCCTGCACCAGCTCCTCGGCCGGCACGTCCTTCAGCAGGAAGCCGCTGGCTCCGGCGCGCAGCGCCTCCACCACGTACTCGTCCAGGTCGAAGGTGGTCAGCACCAGCACCTTCGCCGGGCCGTCCCGGCCGGGGCCGGCGATCCGGCGGGTCGCCTCCACCCCGTCCATCCGCGGCATCCGGATGTCCATCAGCACCACGTCCGGCTGGAGCGCCCGGACCTGCTCCAGCGCCTGCTGGCCGTCCCCGGCCTCCCCGACCACCACCAGGTCGGACTCGGCCTCCAGGATCATCCGGAAACCGGTGCGAAGCAGCGGCTGGTCGTCGACCAGCAGCACTCGGATCGTCACCTACGACTCCTTGCTCACCATGAGATCCCCCGTGGGATCGTCGTCGGTCGTTCTCTGCACCGGCACGGGCAGCGGCAGCGGGTACGGCGGGGGAGTGCCCCCGAACTCCGGGCACCGGCTCTTGTGGTCGCACCAGTCGCACAGCCGGTTGCGGGTCGCGGGGAACTCGCCCGTCTCCACCGCCCGGGAGATCGCCTCCCACAGCGCCCGCAGCTTGCGCTCCACCGACAGCAGGTCCGCCTCGTCCGGGTCGTACGTGACGACGTCCCCGCCGCCGCCCAGGTACACCAGCTGCAGCCGGCGCGGGACGACGCCCTTCCAGCGCCACACCACCAGCGCGTAGAACTTCATCTGGAACATCGCCTTGCCCTCGAAGTCCCTCGAGGGCGCCCGGCCGGTCTTGTAGTCGACCAGCCGCACCTCGCCGGTCGGGGCGACGTCCACCCGGTCGATGTAGCCGCGCAGCAGCACCCCCGGATCCAGCGGCGTCTCCACGTACAGCTCGCGCTCCACCGGGTGCAGCCGGGTCGGGTCCTCCAGGCGGAACCAGCGGTCCACCAGCTTCTCCGCGTCGGCCAGCCAGCCGGCCAGCGCCGAGCCGTCCGGATCGTCCGGGAACAGCTCGGCCAGCTCCGGCCGCTCGCCCAGCAGCCGCTCCCACTGCGGGCGCAGCAGCGACCGCGCCAGCTCCGCCGTCCGCTCGGCCGGCGGGTGGTCGAACAGCCGCTCCAGCACCGCGTGCACCACCGTGCCGCGGGTCGCCGCCGCGCTCGGCGGCTCCGGCAGCCGGTCGATCACCCGCAGCCGGTACAGCAGCGGGCAGGTCATGAAGTCGCCGGCACGCGAGGGCGACAGGCCCGTCGGCGCGGCGGCCGGCCTGGGCGGCGGCGCGGTGTCCTTCTGGTGCATGCCCCGACCCTATTGCCCCCGGCTCACATCCCGCTGCCAGCCCGCTGACAGCGGCACCGCTGCACCGGCCCGATCCGGGGTATCACCCCCGTACGGGCACCACCGGAAACGAGGCCCGGGGCGCGGCGCGAGGGGCGCGCGCGGCATCCGGACGGAGATCACGTAGCGTGGGCGCGACGATGCGGGCCACGGCCGACGGGACGGGCCGGGGCCACGGTGACGACAGCGACGAGAGCGAAGGGGACGCGGTGAGCGACACCAGGGGGCAGCGGACCTCCGACCAGCCGTCGGCGGGCCGGCCCGAGAGGCCGGAGCCGCGCGGCGGCATCCTCATGGGCCGCCCGTTCGGCGTACCGGTGTACGTCACGCCCTCGTGGTTCGTCATCGCCGCCCTCATCACCTGGATCTTCGGCGGACGGCTCTCCGAGGTGCTGCCCGACCTCGGCGCCACCCGCTACCTGGTCTCGTTCTCCTTCGCCGTCGCCTTCTACGCCTCCGTCCTGGTGCACGAACTGGCGCACACCGTCGTCGCACTCCGCTACAAGCTCTCGGTGCGGCGTATCCAGCTCCAGTTCTTCGGCGGCGTCTCCGAGATCGAGAAGGAGGCCGAGACCCCCGTCCGCGAGTTCTGGCTGGCCTTCGTCGGCCCGCTGCTCTCGCTCGTCCTCGGCGGCATCTTCTACCTCGCCCTGACCGGCGTCGACACCGACACCGTGCCCGGCGTGCTGCTCGCCGGCCTCATGGTCAGCAACCTCGTCGTCGCCGCCTTCAACCTGCTGCCCGGCCTCCCGCTGGACGGCGGACGGATGCTGCGCGCCGTCGTCTGGGGCATCACCGGCCGCCCGATGGCCGGCACCGTCGCCGCCGCCTGGGTCGGCCGCGGGCTCGCCCTGCTCGTCCTCTTCGGCCTGCCGCTGTTCAGCGCCTCCCGCGACCCGCAGCAGTCCACCTCCGACAGCCTGATCGACGGCGTCCTCGCCGCGGTCCTCGCCGTGATCATCTGGAACGGGGCGAGCGGCGCCGTCCGCAACGCCCGGCTGCGGGAGGCCCTGCCCGGCCTCGCCCTGCGCGACCTCGCCCGCCGGTCCGTCGACGTCACCGCCGACACCCCGCTCGGCGAGGCGCTGCGCCGCGCCCGCGAGGCCCAGGCCGGGGCGATCGTCGTGGTGGACGGCCGCGGCGAGCCCACCGCCCTGGTCACCGAGGCCGCCGTCGCCAAGGTGCCCGAGCACCGCCGCCCCTGGATCGCCGTCGGCGCCGTCGCCCGCGACATCGAGCCCGGCATGCGGCTGGACGTCGGCCTCACCGGCGAGGAACTGCTCACCGCCCTGCGCGGCGCCCCCGCCACCGAGTACCTGGTCGTCCGCCCCGACGGCACCCCGTACGGCGTGCTGGCCCTCGCCGACCTCGAACGCAGACTCGCCCGCGAGGTCGGCGGCCGCCGGTGACCCACGGGGGCAACCCGCGCCCCCGGTGGTGACCCCGTCCGTCCCGGCCCCGGTGGGCTGGTCGGGGGAGGTCCGGCGTTCCTTTAGGATTGTCGGCATGTCCGAACCGACCGGTGCCACCCGCCGACGCGGGCCCTTCCAGGTCGGGGACCAGGTCCAGCTGACCGACCCCAAGGGCCGCCACTACACGTTCACGCTCCAGGCCGGGAACCAGTTCCACACCCACAAGGGTGCGTTCCCGCACGACGAGCTGATCGGCGCCCCCGAGGGCACGGTCGTACGCACGACGGGCAACGTCCCGTACCTCGCGCTGCGCCCCCTGCTCCCCGACTACGTCCTGTCCATGCCCCGCGGCGCGGCGGTGATCTACCCCAAGGACGCGGGTCAGATCCTGGCGATGGCCGACATCTTCGCGGGTGCCCGCGTGGTCGAGGCCGGCGTCGGCTCCGGCGCGCTCTCCACCTACCTGCTGCGCGCCGTCGGCGACACCGGCATGCTGGCCTCCTACGAGCGCCGCGAGGACTTCGCCGAGATCGCCCGCGGCAACGTGGAGCGCTACTTCGGCGGCCCGCACCCGGCGTGGAAGCTGACCGTCGGCGACCTCCAGGACAACCTGGTCGAGACCGACGTCGACCGCGTCATCCTGGACATGCTCGCCCCCTGGGAGTGCCTGGACGTCGCCTCCAAGGCGCTCGTCCCCGGCGGCCTCATCTGCTGCTACGTGGCCACCACCACGCAGATGTCGAAGACCGTCGAGGCGCTGCGCGAGCACGGTACCTTCACCGAGCCGCAGGCCTGGGAGACCATGGTCCGCACCTGGCACCTCGAGGGCCTGGCCGTCCGCCCGGACCACCGCATGATCGGCCACACCGGCTTCCTGCTCACCGCCCGCCGCCTCGCGGACGGCGTCGAGCCGCCGCTGCGCCGCCGCCGCCCGGCCAAGGGCGCCTACGGCGAGGACTACGACAACGGCACCCCGGAGCCCTCGCTGGCCGAGCGGGCGGCCGCCCGCCGCGCGGCCCGCGAAACGGCCGCGGGCGAGGGCGTCGACCTGCCCTGACACCGTGACGCAGCACCCGCGAGGGGCGGCGCACCGGGGGACTTCCCCCGGCGCACCGCCCCTCGCGGCGCTGCAGGGGCGGCCGGCCGTGACGAGCCGCCGCCCGGGGTCCCGCAGCCGCCGATCATGTGGCAGGATGCTCGCTCACGACACCCCCTTCCGCGTCCTGCGGGGCGCCTTCCGGGGGAGTGGTCCGCCCGGCGGGCGCAGCGAGGTGGGGGGTCCCTCGCGGGGCCGCGGGCACCCGGGCCCGGGGGAGCCCCGACACGTACCAGCAGCAGCGGCCGAGGCGGAGCACATCATGACCACGAGCGGCATGACCACGAGCGGCGCACCGAAGGGACCGGGGCACGCGCGCAGCGGGCTCAAGCACTGGGCCCTGGTGGCGGCCGGCTGCGGCGCGGTGGTCGCCGGCGCACTGGCGGCGGACCCGGCGCAGGGCACCCCCACCCCCACCCGCCCCACCGCCAAGCCCGCTCCGAGCGCCGCGGCGCCGGACCCGGCGAAGGCCGAACTTCCCCTTGACTGCGGGCCCTTCACCGTCTCCGTGGCACTGCGGGCCAGTGCCGAGGTGGACGGCGTGCCGACCACCGTGGTGGCCGCGCACTGCGCCGCCGACAACGGCACCCCGCCGGACGGCGTCTTCCTGCTCACCAACGGCCCGGACGGCCGCCCCGAGGTCGCCGCGACGCTGCTCGACCCGCTGAAGGACGGCCTGACGGTCACCGCCCTCACGGTGCGCAGCGACGGCGAGATCCGCGGCCGGGCGCAGGGCTACTCCTCGCTCGACGTCCCGCGCTGCTGCCCCGACCGCCTGGTGGAACTCAGCTGGACGCGCCACGGCGACCGCTGGGTGCGGGCACAGAGTGCCGCGCCGGCGGGCCAGGTCTGACGGCCCGTCCCCGTGCGGCCTGAGCCGGGCTCAGCCCGGCCCCGCTCACTCGGCGTCGGGGCCGTACACCTCGACGCGGTCGCGCACCCGGCGCACGTGGATGCAGTCGCCGGGGCACTCCTTGGCCGAGTCGACGACGTCCTGAAGCAGGGTCAGCGGCACCGGCACCGTCTCGCCGGGCTGCTGGCGCAGCTCGTCGTCGTCGCCCTTGACGTAGGCGAGGCCGTCGATGTCCAGCTCGAAGACCTCCGGCGCGTACTGTGCGCAGATCCCGTCGCCCGTGCACAGATCCTGGTCGATCCAGACTTCGAGCTCTTCGCCGGTCGCCGACATGTCCCCTGCCGTTTCTGTCCTGGAACGCCCCGCTTCGCGCGGCATTTCCCCTCTCACTCCAGAGCCGACCTTACCCCCGCCCTGCTTTGAACCGTTGAGCGGTGGGCACATCCACTACCAGAGGGGAAGCAACGCAAGGGCGAAGATCGGACACGCCCGATCCATCTTTCTGATCTAGGGGTTTACAGACCCCTGGCTGCAGGTAGGTTTGGGTCGTCCAGCTCCCCCAGGAGGAGGTGAGGACCGTGGCAGCCCACGATGACGACTACAACCGCAGCGCCGGCCGGCCCGCTCGTGGTTCCGACGAGGCCGCGCAGGTCTCGTACCTCGAGCAGGAGATCGCCGTCCTGCGTCGCAAGCTCGCCGACTCGCCGCGCAACTCGAGAATCCTCGAGGAGCGCATCGTCGAGCTCCAGACCAACCTGGCCGGTGTCACCGCCCAGAACGAGCGGCTCGCCGCCACTCTCCGTGAGGCCCGCGACCAGATCGTGGCCCTCAAGGAGGAGGTCGACCGCCTCGCCCAGCCCCCTGCCGGCTTCGGCACCTTCCTCAGCGCCAACGAGGACGGCACCGTCGACATCTTCACGGGCGGCCGCAAGCTGCGTGTCAACGTCAGCCCGAGCATCGAGCCCGAGGAGCTGCGCCGCGGCCAGGAGGTCATGCTCAACGAGGCCCTGAACGTCGTGGACGTGATGGCCTTCGAGAGCATCGGCGACATCGTCACCCTCAAGGAGGTCCTGGAGGACGGCGAGCGGGCGCTGGTGATCGGCCACACCGACGAGGAGCGCGTGGTCCGGTTGGCCGAGCCGCTGCGCGAGCTCACCCTCCGTCCCGGCGACGCGCTGCTGCTGGAGCCCCGTTCCGGCTACGTCTACGAGATCGTGCCGAAGTCCGAGGTCGAGGAGCTGGTCCTCGAGGAGGTCCCGGACATCGACTACCGGCAGATCGGCGGTCTGGGCACCCAGATCGAGCAGATCCGCGACGCGGTCGAGCTGCCCTACCTGCACGCCGACCTCTTCAAGGAGTACGAGCTGCGCCCGCCCAAGGGCGTGCTGCTCTACGGCCCGCCCGGCTGCGGCAAGACGCTGATCGCCAAGGCGGTCGCGAACTCGCTGGCCAAGAAGGTCGCCGAGGTCACCGGCCGGCCGCAGGGCAAGAGCTACTTCCTCAACATCAAGGGCCCCGAGCTGCTCAACAAGTACGTGGGCGAGACCGAGCGGCAGATCCGCCTGGTCTTCCAGCGGGCCCGGGAGAAGGCGAGCGAGGGCACGCCCGTCATCGTCTTCTTCGACGAGATGGAGTCGCTGTTCCGCACCCGCGGCTCCGGCGTCAGCTCGGACGTGGAGAACACCATCGTCCCGCAGCTGCTGGCGGAGATCGACGGCGTGGAGGGCCTGGAGAACGTCATCGTCATCGGCGCCTCCAACCGCGAGGACATGATCGACCCGGCGATCCTGCGGCCCGGCCGCCTGGACGTCAAGATCAAGATCGAGCGGCCGGACGCCGAGGCGGCGAAGGACATCTTCTCCAAGTACCTCAAGGACTCGCTGCCCTTCCACCCGGACGACGTCAAGGAGCACGACGGCTCGGTGCCGGCCACCGTCGCCGCCATGATCCAGTCCGTGGTCGAGCGGATGTACTCCGAGACGGAGGACAACCGCTTCCTGGAGGTCACCTACGCCAACGGTGACAAGGAGGTCCTGTACTTCAAGGACTTCAACTCCGGAGCCATGATCCAGAACATCGTGGACCGCGCCAAGAAGATGGCCATCAAGGACTTCCTCGACCACGGCCAGCGCGGCCTGCGCGTCTCCCACCTGCTCGCCGCCTGCGTGGACGAGTTCAAGGAGAACGAGGACCTGCCCAACACCACCAACCCGGACGACTGGGCCCGGATCTCGGGCAAGAAGGGCGAGCGGATCGTCTTCATCCGCACCCTGGTCACCGGCAAGCAGGGCGCCGAGTCCGGCCGCTCCATCGACACCGTCGCCAACACGGGACAGTACCTGTAAGGACCGCGAACCCTCCGTCCGGCTGCGGTGCCCGCCCGCCCCGCAGCCGGACGGCGCGTCTGCACAGGATCACTACGGGCAAGGAGGGCCGCATGACCGTACGGCGCGTGATGGGCATCGAGACCGAGTACGGGATCTCCGTGCCCGGCCACCCGAACGCCAACGCCATGCTCACCTCGTCCCAGATCGTCAACGCCTACGCCGCGGCGATGCACCGGGCCCGGCGGGCCCGCTGGGACTTCGAGGAGGAGAACCCGCTGCGCGACGCCCGCGGCTTCGACCTCGCGCGCGAGGTGGCGGACGCCAGCCAGCTCACCGACGAGGACATCGGCCTCGCCAACGTCATCCTCACCAACGGCGCCCGGTTCTACGTGGACCACGCCCACCCCGAGTACAGCTCGCCCGAGGTCACCAACCCGCGCGACGCGGTGCTCTGGGACAAGGCCGGCGAGCGGATCATGGCCGAGGCGGCCGCCCGCGCCCTGGAGCTGCCCAACGGGCAGAAGATCCACCTGTACAAGAACAACACGGACAACAAGGGCGCCTCCTACGGCACCCACGAGAACTACCTGATGAAGCGGGCGACGCCGTTCGCCGACATCGTCCGCCACCTCACCCCCTTCTTCGTCTCCCGGCAGGTGGTCACCGGCGCCGGCCGCGTCGGCCTCGGCCAGGAGGGCTCCGCGCACGGATTCCAGATCAGCCAGCGCGCCGACTTCTTCGAGGTCGAGGTCGGCCTGGAGACCACCCTCAAGCGGCCGATCATCAACACCCGCGACGAACCGCACGCCGACGCCGAGAAGTACCGCCGGCTGCACGTGATCATCGGCGACGCCAACCTCTCGGAGATCTCCACCTACCTCAAGCTGGGCACCACCTCGCTGGTCCTGGCGATGATCGAGGACGGCTTCATCGCCGTGGACCTCGCCGTCGACCAGCCGGTGCGCACCCTGCACCGGGTCTCCCACGACCCCGGGCTCACCCACCTGCTCTCGCTGCGCAGCGGCCGCAAGCTCACCGCCGTCCAGCTGCAGATGGAGTACTGCGAGCTCGCCCGCAAGTACGTCGAGGACCGCTGGGGCCAGGACGCCGACGACCAGACCATGGACGTCCTCGCCCGCTGGGAGGACGTGCTGGGCCGCCTGGAGCGCGACCCGATGAGCCTGTCCAAGCAGCTCGACTGGATCGCCAAGCGCGAGCTGCTGGAGGGCTACCGCCAGCGCGACGGGCTGGACTGGGACAACCCCCGGCTCCACCTGGTCGACCTGCAGTACAGCGACGTACGGGCCGACAAGGGCCTCTACAACCGCCTGGTGGCCCGCGGCCGGTTCGAGCGGCTGCTCGGCGAGGACGAGGTCGTCCACGCCGTCTCCAAGCCCCCGGAGGACACCCGGGCCTACTTCCGCGGGCGCTGCCTGGAGCAGTACGCCGAGCACGTCGCCGCGGCCTCCTGGGACTCGGTCATCTTCGACCTGCCCGGACGGGACTCCCTGCAGCGCGTCCCCACCATGGAGCCGCTGCGCGGCACCCGGAACCACGTCAAGGAACTCCTCGACCGGTGCCGGACGGCGGAGGATCTGGTTCGTGTACTGTCCGGAGGGTAACTCTTCGATCACCTGGGGTGAAATCCCGGCCGAAGGGGAATCATTCCGGTGAGCGCCGGGCGTTGAAGCTAAACCGGGCGCGAATGTCGTACCCGGCGGATAGGGTCTGACCACACAGAGCGAGCGGGGTGAGGGAAATGGCTAGCAAGGACACCGGCGGCGGCCAGCAGCGGGCGAACCGCTCCTCCGAGGAGGTCGAGGAGCAGGCCGCGGAAGCGCAGGGCTCCGACGACCTGAAGGAGCGCCAGGAAAAGCTCAGCGACGACGTCGACGCCGTTCTGGACGAAATCGACGAGGTCCTCGAGTCGAATGCGGAGGATTTCGTCCGCGGATTCGTGCAGAAGGGCGGCGAGTAGGAGGGGGCATTCCCTTCCTGAAACCGCGCTGCGGAGACCGCGCTGCAGGTGTGTCGAGGCATGCCTGCAGCGCGCTCTGCTCCCACCGCCCGCAGCGGTACCTCCGATCGTGTGGATCAAGGGGCGCCGGCGCGGGTAGGGTCCGGGCATCAGCTGCTTGACCGTCAATCTGGAAGGAATCGTGTGGAAGCCAACACTGGTGGCACCGGGCGTCTACCGGCTGCCTTCCTGACCCCCGGGTCCTCGTCGTTCATGGACTTCCTCGGCCGCCAGGCGCCGGAGCTGCTGCCCGGCAACCGCCGTCTCCCCGAGGGCGTGCTCGAGGCGCCGCACGGCACCACCATCGTCTCCGCGGTCTTCGGCGGCGGCGTGGTCATCGCCGGCGACCGCCGCGCCACGATGGGCAACGTCATCGCCCAGCGCGACATCGAGAAGGTCTTCCCCGCCGACGAGTACAGCGCCGTCGGCATCGCCGGCACCGCCGGCCTCGCCGTCGAGATGGTCCGCCTGTTCCAGCTGGAGCTGGAGCACTACGAGAAGATCGAGGGTGCCGTCCTCTCCCTGGAGGGCAAGGCCAACCGGCTCACCACCATGATCCGGTCCAACCTGGCGATGGCCATGCAGGGCCTGGCCGTGGTGCCGATCTTCGCCGGCTACGACCTCGACCTCGGGCGCGGCCGGATCTTCACCTACGACGTCACCGGCGGCCGCTCCGAGGAGCGCGGGTTCGCCGCCACCGGCTCCGGCTCGGTCTTCGCCCGCGGCTCGCTCAAGAAGCTCTACCGCGAGGACCTCTCCGGCGAGCAGGCTGCCACGCTGGCCGTCCAGGCGCTCTACGACGCCGCCGACGACGACTCCGCCACCGGCGGCCCCGACCTGGCCCGCGGCATCTTCCCGATCGTCTCGCTGATCACCGAGGACGGCTTCCGCCGGCTCTCGGACGACGAGGTGTCGGAGATCGCCGTCTCCATCACCGCCGGGCGCCGCGAGCACCCCAACGGGCCGCAGGCCCCGCTCCTCTAGTCCGCCACCCATCCAGGAAGAAGGGGACGACCGCCGGTGTCCACACCGTTCTACGTCTCGCCTCAGCAGGCCATGGCGGACCGCGCGGAGTACGCCCGCAAGGGCATCGCCCGCGGCCGAAGCGTGGTCGTGCTCACCTACGCCGACGGCATCGTCTTCGTCGCGGAGAACACCTCCCGGGCGCTGCACAAGGTCTCCGAGATCTACGACAAGATCGCCTTCGCGGCGGTCGGCCGCTACAACGAGTTCGAGAACCTCCGCATCGGCGGCGTCCGCTACGCCGACCTGCGCGGGTACAGCTACGACCGCGCCGACGTCACCGCGCGCGGCCTCGCCAACGTCTACGCCCAGACCCTCGGCACCATCTTCTCCTCGGTCGGCGACAAGCCCTACGAGGTCGAGCTGGTCGTCGCCGAGGTCGGCCGCAGCGACGGCGACGACCAGATCTACCGGCTGACCCCGGACGGCTCGGTCGTCGACGAGAAGAACTACGTCGTGGTGGGCGGCAACGCCGACTCCATCGGCAACTACCTGGGCCAGCGGCACCAGGCCGGCATGGCCCTCACCGACGCCCTCCGGCTGGCCGTGGACGCCCTCGCCCGCGACGCCAACGGCGGCACCCCGCGCACGCTCACGCCCGAGCAGCTGGAGGTCGCCGTGCTGGACCGCAAGCGCGTCCAGCAGCGCAAGTTCAAGCGCATCCTGGGCGGCCAGCTCGGCCGCCTGCTCGGCGGCGACGCCTCCGCCGCCGAGGACGAGGAGCCGCCGGCGGCCAAGGAGGCACCGGCCGCCGAATAGCCCAACCGCGTGAATCCCGTACGGCAGGCCGCCGGCACCGTGCGGGATTCACGTGCGCCTTCCGGGATTTGACGGCGCGGCGTGGTCGGATTGCCCCTGCGGCACCGTGACCTTTTCGGCTCCGCCCCAGGGGTTTCGAAATGCTCCCGGAAGAGAAAAGATGCCTCATGGACCGCCGAATTTTCGGGCTGGAGAACGAGTACGGTGTCACGTGTACGTTCCGGGGACAACGGCGTCTGTCTCCGGACGAGGTGGCCAGGTACCTCTTCCGCCGCGTAGTTTCCTGGGGCCGCAGCAGCAATGTCTTCCTGCGGAACGGTGCACGGCTCTACCTCGACGTGGGCTCGCACCCCGAGTACGCAACCCCCGAGTGCGACGACGTCACCGAACTGGTGACGCACGACAAGGCAGGCGAACGCATCCTGGAGGGCCTGCTCGTGGACGCCGAGCGCCGGCTCCACGAGGAGGGCATCGCCGGCGACGTCTACCTGTTCAAGAACAACACCGACTCGGCCGGCAACTCCTACGGCTGCCACGAGAACTACCTCGTGGCGCGGCACGGCGAGTTCTCCCGGCTGGCCGACGTCCTGATCCCGTTCCTGGTGACCCGCCAGCTGATCTGCGGCGCCGGCAAGGTGCTGCAGACCCCGCGCGGCGCGGTCTACTGCGTCAGCCAGCGCGCCGAGCACATCTGGGAGGGCGTCAGCTCGGCCACCACCCGATCCCGCCCCATCATCAACACCCGTGACGAGCCGCACGCCGACGCCGAGCGCTACCGCCGGCTGCACGTCATCGTCGGCGACTCCAACATGTCGGAGACCACCACCCTGCTCAAGGTCGGGGCCACCGACCTGGTGCTGCGCCTGATCGAGGCGGGCGTGGTGATGCGCGACCTCACCCTGGAGAACCCGATCCGGGCGATCCGCGAGGTCAGCCACGACCTGACCGGCACCCACCAGGTCCGGCTCGCCAACGGCCGCGAGGCCAGCGCGCTGGACATCCAGGAGGAGTACTTCACCAAGGCGCTGGAGTTCGCGGACCGCAAGGGCCTGAACACCGGCACCGTGGCCCGGGTCCTCGACCTCTGGGGGCGCACCCTGGAGGCCGTCCGCACCGAGGACCTGGACCGGGTCTCCACCGAGATCGACTGGATCATGAAGTACCGGTTGATCGAGCAGTACCGCGAGAAGCACCAGATGACGATGTCCAACCCGCGGGTCGCCCAGATCGACCTCGCGTACCACGACATCCACCGCCGGCGCGGCCTGTTCTACCTGCTGCAGAACAAGGGCAGGGCGGCTCGGGTCACCACCGACCTCAAGACCTTCGAGGCGAAGTCGGTGCCCCCGCAGACCACCCGGGCCCGGCTGCGCGGCGACTTCATCCGCCGGGCGCAGGAGCAGCGCCGCGACTTCACGGTGGACTGGGTCCACCTGAAGCTGAACGACCAGGCGCAGCGCACCGTGCTGTGCAAGGACCCGTTCCGTTCGGTCGACGAGCGGGTGGAGAAGCTCATCGCGGGCATGTGACGCCCGCAGGGCTTGACGGCGGCCACCAGGGGTGGCGTCCGGGCGGGTGCGTCCGGGCGCCACCCTTCGTGCGTGCGAGCCGAAGGGCCCGCCGGTGCCGAGAGGGTGGGCCCCTCCTGCCCGTCGGCGGGCAAGGAGGGCGAGCGCGGGAGCGGGGCGACGGAGCATGGGGGCACCTCCCGGCCGCCGGGCCGGGGGAGACCGTCGGCGCCGGGTCAGGGGGCCAGGAGGCGAGCAGGCGACAGCGTGCTTGTGCCTCCGATGCGGCGGCGGGATCGGGCCATACGCTGGCGACCATGCGCCGAATCGCCGGACTGCCGGCCGTGCCCCTTGCCGCCCTGCTCGTCGCCGTGCTCGCCGCCTGCACCAGCGGGTCCTCGGGCTCGTCCGGCGGTTCGCCCGCCGCCTCGGCCTCGGCGACGGCGGTGCCCAGCCCGGTGGAGTCGGCCGATCCCATGCCGACCGTCTCCGGCGAGGTCGGCTCCAAGGCCGAGATCACCCTGCCGCAGTCCCCGCCGAGCGGCCAGTTCGTGGTCAGCACCGTGCACGAGGGCGACGGCGCCACGGTCGCCAAGGGTGACTGGGTGACGGTGAACTACACCGCCAAGGACTGGACGACCGGCAAGGACGTCTCCAGCTCCTACGACAGCGGCGGCAAGCCGCAGCTCTACCAGGCCGGCAGCGGCCAGCTGGTGCCCGCCTTCGACCAGGCCGTGGTCGGCAAGAAGGCCGGCAGCCGGCTGCTGGTGGTGGCCCCGCCCGCGGCCGGGTTCGGCACCACGGGGAACACCGCGGCCGGCGTCGGCGGCCAGGACACCGTGGTCTTCGTCCTCGACATCGTGGACGTGGTGCCGCCGGACTCGACCGTCACCGGCGAGATGACCCAGGCGCCCGCCACCGCGCCGCAGGTCAAGGACAACGGCAAGCAAGCGCCGACGATCACCATCCCGGCCGGCCAGAGCCCGCCGACCGAGCTGCAGACCTACGTGCTGATCAAGGGCGACGGCAAGCCCGTGCAGGCCGGCCAGCAGCTGCTGGTGCAGTACACCGGCGTGCTGTGGTCGGACGGCTCGCAGTTCGACTCCTCGTTCTCGCACGGCGGCGCCCAGGCCCTCCAGGTGGGCACCGGCAGCCTGATCAAGGGCTGGGACCAGGGTCTGGTCGGCCAGACCGTCGGCAGCCGGGTGATGCTGGTCGTGCCGCCCTCCCTGGCGTACGGCAACCAGTCCAGCGGCCCGGTGCCGGCCGACTCCACCCTGGTCTTCGTGATCGACATCCTGGAGGCGGTGTGAGGGAGTCGTGCGGATCGGTTCCACACGATCCGTACGACACGCCCGGGGCCGGGGACCGGTGCACCGATCCTGCACCGGGAGGGCCCGTCCTCATGCAGACCTGACATACTGCTGCCGTTTTCCGCACTGTGGCAGCGTCGTCAGGTCCCGCGAGGGCATGGCACGGCGAGATGGATGGGGAGTCATGTCTGAGAAAGCGTCGAGCCCTGGCGAGGCAGGCACCGCCGACCCGGCGGCGGCGCGGCCCGGCGGCCCGCTGCCCGGCGACGGCGAGTCGATCGTCGTCCCGCCCGCGATCCTGAAGCAGCAGGCCGGCTGGGGCCAGACCCCGCCGCGCCCCGCCGGCGAAGCCAAGTCCGACGAGCCGCAGGTCTTCGCGTCGACCGTGCGCCGCCAGGACATCTCGGAGGCCGGCTACGACGAGGAGCCGCCCGGTGCGGGCCGCCTCGGCGCGATCCTCGGCACCGTGCTGGCCGTCCTGCTGGTCGGCAGCTGCATCACGCTCTACATGGTGAACAAGGACGACGGGAAGTCCGCCTCGGCCTCCCCGGACCCGGCGGCGCCCACCGCCTCGCCGACCCCGTCCGCCGACCCGGTGCCGCCGATCAAGGACAGCGCCAAGGTGCTGCCGACCGTCACCGGCGAGTTCGGCACCAAGGCGACGATCGCCCTGCCCAAGGAGGCCGCCGACGGCACCTTCGTGGTCAAGGAGCTGAAGTCCGGCGACGGCGCCAAGGTCGAGAAGAACACCTGGGTCACCGCCGACTTCTCCGCCATGAACTGGAGCACCGGCAAGGAGATCGAGGGCTCGTACTCCACCGGCAAGCCGCAGCTGTTCCAGGCCGGCGGCGGCAAGCTGATCCCCGCCCTCGACCAGGCCGTCACCGGGCACAAGGCCGGCAGCCGGCTGCTCGTCGTCGCCCCGCCGGCCGCCGCCTTCGGCGCCCAGGGCAGCAGCGGCATGGGCGTCGGCCCCAAGGACAACCTGGTGTTCGTGATCGACATCAAGAACGCCACCGCCCAGGACACGGTGCTCAGCGGCGACATGACGGCCCCGCCGGCCGACATGCCGAAGGTCAAGGACAACGGCAAGAAGCCCGCCGACATCACCCCGGTGCCCGGCACCCCCGAGGTCAAGGACCTCAAGTCGCACGTCCTGATCCAGGGCAAGGGCCGCAAGATCGAGGCCGGCGAGAAGGTGCTCGTCCAGTACACCGGCGCGCTCTACAAGGACGGCAAGGTCTTCGACTCCTCGCTCAAGCGCGGCCAGGCCTTCACCTTCGTCACCGGTGGCGGCGGCGTCATCGAGGGCTGGGACAAGGGCGTCACCGGCCAGACCGTCGGCAGCCGGATCGAGCTGGTGATCCCCGCCTCGCTCGCCTACAAGGACCAGGCGCAGGGCGACATCCCCGCCAATTCGACACTGGTCTTCGTGATCGACATCCTGGATGCCGGCGTCGGGACCCAGGACTGACCGGTCCGGGACCGGACGCACGAGGGCTCCCGGGGGCGGCGACACGTCGCACGTCCCCGGATGGCCCGGACGGGCGGCAGGGCGCCGTACGGTGGACCGTAGCGGTGCCTGCCGCCCCGTCATGTCTGTATCACCGAACGAGATGAGTCTGTTGTGAGCCTTACCAAGCCGGAGATCGACTTCCCGGGCGGCGAGCCCCCGGCGGAGCTGCAGATCCGCGACATCGTGGTCGGCGACGGCGCCGAGGCCAAGGCCGGCGCGGTCGTCGAGGTGCACTACGTCGGTGTCACCTTCTCCACCGGCGAGGAGTTCGACGCCTCCTGGAACCGCGGCCAGACCTTCCGCTTCCCGCTCGGCGCGGGCCGCGTCATCAAGGGCTGGGACGAGGGCGTCCAGGGCATGCGGGTCGGCGGCCGGCGCGAGCTGATCATCCCCCCGGGCAAGGCGTACGGCGCCCAGTCGCCCAGCCCGGCGATCCCGCCGAACTCCACCCTGATCTTCGTCGTCGACCTGCTCGGCGTCTGAGACACCCCTGAGCACCGGGCCGCATCCCTTCGGGGGAGCGGCCCGGTGTCGTTGTTGCGGGCACATGGGTTGCCGCCGCTTCGCGGCCGGGGCAGGGCTCGGCTTTTGCTCAGCGTGCCCGGACCGGTACGGTCGGGTCCGCCGGATCACGAGGGGTGCCGGCCGGACGGACAGGAAGGTCAGCGATGGCGATCGCCAAGGCGGAGCGGTTGATGAACCTCGCCCTCTGTCTGATGAACACCAGACGGCCGCTCTCCAAGAAGGAGCTGCGGGAGTCCGTCGAGGCCTACCGGGAGGCCTGGCAGCAGGGCAGCGAGGACGCCTTCAACCGGATGTTCGAGCGCGACAAGGACGACCTGCGCGAGCTCGGCCTGGTCATCGACGTCGACGAGAACTCCCTCGACGGCGAGATCGGCTACCTCGCCCGCCGGGACCGCAACCGCCTGCCGGAGATCGCCCTCGACGCCGAGGAGGCGGCCGCCCTCACCCTGGTCGCCCGGGTCTGGCAGCAGGCCAAGATGTCCGGTGCCGCCAGCGGCGCCCTGCAGAAGCTCCGGGCGGCCGGCGTGCCCTTCGCCGAGGACACCGAGCACACCGCCCTCCAGCCGCGCATCCCGGCCCGCGAGGCCGCCTTCGAGCCGCTGCTCGTCGCCGCCCGCGACCGGCGCCCGGTCACCTTCGACTACCGCAAGGCCGGCGCCGCCGCCGCCGAGCAGCGCTCGGTGGAGCCCTGGGCCCTGGAGTGCTGGCGCGGCCACTGGTACCTGGCCGGCTTCGACCGCGACCGGCAGAGCGCCCGCGTCTTCCGGCTCAGCCGGATCACCGGAAAGGTCCGCTCCCGGGCCGGCAGCTTCACCGGGGACGTCCCCGAGCACGTCGACGTGCGCGCCTACGTCGCCCGGTTCGCCGGCGAGGGAGCGGTCACCGAGGGCGCCACCGCCACCCTGCGGCTGCGCCGCGGCGCCGCCTTCCCGCTCCGCGGGCGGGCACTCAGCACCACCCGCATCGACGACGACTGGGACGAGCTGGAGATCCCGTACGGCCACGGCCTCGCCGCCGACCTCGCCGAGTTCGGGCCCGACGTCCTCGTCCTCGGCCCGGACGACCTGCGGGCGGACGTCATCGACCGGCTGCGTGCCGTCGCCGGAGTGGGGGAGTAACAGCCATGAGCAATGCGATCGACCAGACCCGGCGGATGCTCTCGCTGGTCACCTACCTGCGCGAGCGGCCCGGCGCCGAGGTCGCCGAGGTCGCCCGCGCCTTCGGCATCACCGAGCGCGAGCTGATCGGCGACCTCAACGTGCTGCCGATGTGCGGCACCAGCTTCCGCGGCGGCGACCTGCTCGACATCGACACCGACGGCGAGCGGATCTGGTGGCACAACGTCGACGACGTGGCCCAGCCGCTGCGCCTGGCCGCCGACGAGGCGACGGCCCTGCTGGTCGCCGCCCGCGCGGTGGCCGGCCTGCCCGGCCTGCGCCGCCGCGACCGGGAGGCGCTCACCCGCGCCGTCACCAAGATCGAGGACGCGGCCGGCGAGAGCGCCGAGTCCAGTGCCCGGGTCGGCGTCACCTTCGAGGCCGAGGGCCAGGTCTTCGCCGACATCGACCGCGCCCTCACCGAGGGCCGCCGGATCTGGCTGCGCTACTGGTCGCACGGCCGCGGCGGCATGACCGAGCGCGAGGTCGACCCGATCCGCCTGGTCGCCGAGGGACACACCTACCTCGAGGGCTGGTGCCGCACCTCCGAGGACCGCCGGATCTTCCGGCTGGACCGGGTCGCCGAGATCAGGATCCTGGACGAGCCCGCGGACCCGCCCCGGGTGGAGCCCCGCGACCTCTCCGCCGGCCTGGTCAACCCGGCCGCCGACGACCCCGAGGTGATCGTCGAGGTCGGCCCCGGCGGCCGCTGGGTCGCCGAGTACTACACCCACGACAAGGCCGAGGAACTGCCCGACGGCGGCCTGCGGATCACCCTGCGCAGCGCCGACCCGTCCGGGCTGCGCCCGCTCGCGCTGCGGCTCGGCCGCGACGGCCGGATCGTCTCCCCGCCGGAGCTCGCCGAGCAGGCCCGCGAGGCAGCCCTGGCCGCGCTCGCCGGCTACCCGGAGGGGCGGGCCTGATCGGTGGCGCACGGCACCAGATTCCAGGTCTACTGCTCGCAGTGCCGGGAGAAGGTCGAGATCCCGGCGGAGGACTTCCGGCTGGCGCTCGGCCCGACGCCGGAGCGCACCTTCTACGGGTTCGTCTGCCCCGAGTGCGGGGCGTCGGTGCGCAAGCCCGCCGGGGAGAAGATCGTCCAGGCGATGACGGCGGCCGGGGTCAGCACGATGCGGCTGCTCCCGGTCGACGGCTGACCGGCCGGTAGGGTCGTCCCATGTCGTGGACCCTCACCGCCGTCGTCCTGCTGTCCACCGCCGGTCTGCTCGTCCTGGGCGTGCTCGCCGTCCGGCTCTGGGCGGACGTCCGCTCGCTGGCCCGCGAGGTCGACGCGGCCTCCCGGGCACTCGCCTCCGCCGCCGCGGACCTCCCGGGCCGCTGACCCGGCCGGTACCCTCGTGGCAGGCCCCGCGGTGCGGCCGGGGCCGCAGTGGGACGGCGGTTGCCGGGCGGTCGACGGCAACGACTACCATCGCCCGCAACGGGGAGGACGCCCCGCTGAGGGAAGTGGTGGTGGCTGATGCGCATCTCGCCGACGGCGATCCTGGTGGTCGCGGTCCTGGCGGTGCTGCTCTTCGGGGCGAAGCGGCTGCCGGACGCCGCCCGGGCACTGGGCAAGTCACTGCGCATCCTGCGCAGCGAGGCCAGGGCCCTGCGGACGGACGGCGCCGGTGCGGCCCCGCAGGCGCGCCCCGAGGCGGAGCCCGTGCCCATGACGATCAAGCCGGCACCCGGTTCGGGCACCGCCCGTCCGGTCGCCGCCGACCACGGCACGGCCCCGCAGGGCTGAGCCGGTACCCACGGCCATCGGGGGTCCGCCGTCCGGCGGGCTCCGTCGTACGAGTTGAGGACCGGGCTTGAGCAAGTCTTCCAAGGCGCCGAAGCCGCCGAAGGACCCCGAGGGCCGGATGGCGCTCGCCGACCACCTGCGCGAGCTCCGCAACCGGGTGGTCAAGTCGGTCCTCGCCATCGTGATCACCACGATCGTCGCGGCGTTCTTCCACCGGGAGCTCACCAACTTCCTGCTCGAGCCGCTCCCCGCCTGCGGCGAGAAGGGTCTGACGGTCAACGGCGAGCGGTGCGGCGTGGTGTCGACCATCGGCCTGCTGACGCCGTTCACCCTCGCGCTGAAGGTCAGCCTCACGGCCGGCGTGGTCGCGGCCACCCCGGTCTGGCTGTACCAGCTGTGGGCGTTCGTGGCGCCCGGCCTGCACAAGCACGAGCGCAAGTACTCGATGAGCTTCCTGGCGGCGGGCATCCCGCTGTTCCTCGGGGGCGCCGTGCTCGCCTACCTGATCCTCCCCGCCACCGCGGAGATGCTGATCTCCTTCGCACCGACCGAGACGGTGCCGATCATGCCGGCCGAGGACTACCTCGACGTCGTGACCCGGATGGTGCTGGTCTTCGGCGGCGCCTTCGAGCTGCCGCTGCTGCTGGTCATGCTCAACCTCATCGGCGTGCTGAGCGGCAAGCGGCTGCTCGGCTGGTGGCGCGGCATGGTCATGGGCATCACGGTCTTCGCGGCCTTCGCCACCCCCAGCGCCGACCCGCTCAGCATGATCGCGCTGGCCGCGCCGATCTGGGCGCTGTACTTCCTCGCCGCCGGCATCGCGATCCTCAACGACCGCCGCCGGGCCCGCCGCAACCCGGACGCCGGGCTGAGCGACGAGGAGGCCTCGCACCTGGACCTCTCGGTCGAGGGCGTCTCCGGCCCGGAGGCCATCGAGGCCTCGGCCGCCCCCGAGGCGCCCGCCCCGGTGCCGGCCGCCCGCCACGAGCAGATGGACGACATCACCTGATCCACGCCCTCTTCCGGAAGCCCCGCCCCGCCGACCACTCGGCGAGCCGGGGCTTCCGGCGTTCCCGGGGGCAACCTGGACCTGTGGGAAGCCTCGATCCGGGGCGGCGTGGACCCGGGGGCCCGTCCCCGGGGCCGAGTCCCCGGGCGGCTCTTTCGCAGACGTAAACCATGTGACATATTACTGCTGTGCTCATCCAACCCTCCCACGACGTCGTGGTGATCGGCGCCGGAGTCGTCGGCGCCGCCTGCGCCTACTACGCCGCGCAGGCCGGCCTGCGCGTCGCCGTGGTCGACCGCGGCCCGGTGGCCGGCGGCACCACCGGCGCGGGCGAGGGCAACCTGCTCGTCTCCGACAAGGAGCCCGGCCCCGAGCTCGACCTCGCCCTGCTCTCCACCCGCCTCTGGCGCGAGATCGCCGAGGAGCTCGGCGACGCCGTCGAGTACGAGCCCAAGGGCGGCCTGGTCGTCGCCGCCCACCCGGAGGGCCTGGCCGCCCTGCGCCGTTTCGCGGCCGGCCAGCGCGCCGCGGGCGTCACCGCCGAGGAGATCGCCGCCGACCGGCTCCCCGAGCTGGAGCCGCACCTCGCCCCCGGCCTGGCCGGCGGCGTCCACTACCCGCAGGACGCCCAGGTGCAGCCGGCCCTTGCGGCCGCACACCTGCTGCGCGCCTCCGGCGCCGACCGGTTCCTCGGCGAGACCGTCCGGGCGCTGCGCACCGGCCCCGACGGCGCCGTCCGCGGGGTCGTCACCGACCGCCGGGAGATCGCCGCCCCCGCCGTGGTCAACGCCGCCGGCACCTGGGGCGGCGAGGTCGCCGCACTGGCCGGCGTCGACCTGCCCGTACTGCCCCGCCGGGGCTTCGTCCTGGTCACCGAGCCGCTGCCGCGGATCGTCCGGCACAAGGTCTATGCCGCCGACTACGTGGCCGACGTGGCCAGCGGCTCCGCCGCCCTGCAGACCTCGGCCGTCGTCGAGGGCACCCCCGCCGGGCCGGTGCTGATCGGTGCCAGCCGGGAGCGGGTCGGCTTCGACCGCACCCTCTCGGTGGAGGTGCTGCAGCGGCTCGCCGCGCAGGCCGCCGCGCTCTTCCCGGTGCTCCGCGAGGTCGCCGTGCAGCGCGCCTACCGCGGCTTCCGCCCGTACCTGCCCGACCACCTGCCGGCGATCGGCGCCGACCCGCGGGTGCCCGGCCTGCACCACGCCTGCGGGCACGAGGGCGCCGGCATCGGGCTCGCGCCCGCCACCGGACTGCTGATCGCCCAGCAGCTCACCGGCGGCCCCACCGCCCTCGACCCGGCGCCGTTCCGGGCCGACCGCTTCGCCGGGCGGCCCGCCGACGGCCCGGCCGACCGAACCGCCGCCCGAGGAGAGGCATGACCGCGCACCGCACCCCCGCCGACCTGGTCGAGGCCCGGCCAGGCCCGGCGCACACCATCGAGTTCGACGGGCGGCCCGTCCCGGCGCTGCCCGGGCAGAGCATCGCCGCCGCGCTCTGGTCGGCCGGCATCCTGGCCTGGCGCCGCACCCGGGTCGGCGGCCGCCCGCGCGGCGCGTTCTGCGGCATCGGCGTCTGCTTCGACTGCCTCGCCACCGTCGACGGCCGGCCCAACCGGCGCACCTGCCTGCTGCCCGCCGAGCCCGGCACCGTCGTCACCACCCAGGAGGGACACGGCCGTGCCGACCTCGAAGTCTGACGCCGCCGCCCGGCCCTACGACCTGGCGATCGTCGGCGCCGGACCGGCCGGGCTCGCCGCCGCCGCCACCGCCGCGGGCCTCGGCCTGCGGTGCGTGCTGCTGGACGCCGCCGAGCAGCCCGGCGGCCAGTACTACCGGCACCCCGCGCCCGGCCTCCGCGCCGCCCGTCCCGAGCGGCTGCACCACCACTGGCCCGCCTTCGCCGCCCTCGACCGCGCCCTCGCCGGGCACGTCCGGGCCGGCCGGGTCGACCACCTGGCCGGCCACCACGTCTGGACGGCCGAGCCCGGGGAGCCCTGGCGGCTGCACGCCGTCCGCGGCCCCGGCGGCGAGGGGGCGGCCGTGGTCGAGGCCCGCGCCGTGCTGCTCGCCACCGGCGCGTACGAACGCCAGCTGCCCTTCCCTGGGTGGACCCTGCCCGGTGTGGTCACCGCGGGTGGCGCCCAGGCCATGCTCAAGTCCGGCCTGGTGCTGCCCGGTCGGAGGATCGTGGTGGCCGGCAGCGGCCCGCTGCTGCTCGCCGCCGCCGCCTCGCTCGCCGCGGCCGGCGCGCAGGTGCCCGAGGTCGTGGAGGCCTCCGGATACCTCGGCTACGCCCGCGCACCCGGTGCCCTCGCCGCCAACCCGGCCAAGCTCGCCGAGGGCGCCCGGCACACCGCCCTGCTGCTGCGCCACCGGGTACGGCTGCGGCCGCGCAGCGCGGTCGTCGCCGTGCACGGCGAGGAGCGGGTCACCGGCGTGACCGTCGCCCGGCTGGACGCCGACTGGCGGCCGGTGCCCGGCACCGAGCGGCACGTCACCTGCGATGCGCTCGCCGTCGGCCACGGCCTGCTGCCGCAGATCGAACTCGCCACCGAACTCGGCGCGGCCACCCGTACCGGCCCGGACGGCGCCGTCGCCCTCGACGTCGACGAGCGGCTGCGCACCAGCCTGCCCGGCCTCTGGGCGGCGGGGGAGACCTGCGGGGTCGGCGGCGCCGACCTCGCCCTGGTCGAGGGTGCGATCGCCGCCAGGGAGATCGCCGGCCGGTGCCGGCCGCGCTGCGGTCGCTGCGCCGCCGCCGGCGCGCCTTCGCCGACCTGATGGCCGCCGCCCACCGGCCAGGCCCCGGCTGGACGGGCTGGCTCACCCCGGACACCGACGTCTGCCGCTGCGAGGAGGTGCCGGCCGCCCGTATCCGCGAGGCCGTCGAGGAGCTCGGCGCGGGCGACGCCCGGACGGTCAAGCTGCTCACCCGGGCCGGCATGGGCTGGTGCCAGGGCCGGATGTGCGGGCCCGCGGTGGCCTGCCTGGCCGGGGGCGGCGAGCCGCGGCCCGACAGCCGTCCGCTGGCCTGCCCGGTGCCGCTCGCGCAGCTGGCCGACGGTGCGGCCCGGGAGGCATGAGCCCGGCCCGTCCGGCGGGGCGCCCTTGTGGCGCCCCGCGAACCCTTGTAAAATGTCACACATCACTACTCAGGAGCGTAGCCCCATGACCCGAGTCCCGTACGACCCCGCCCGGCCCTGGCGCGGCATCATGGTCGCCACAGCGCTGCCGCTGCGCGAGGACCTGTCGGTCGATTACGACGCCTACGGCGAGCACGTCCGCCGACTCGTCGACGCCGGCTGCCACGGCGTCGTCCCCAACGGCTCGCTCGGCGAGTACCAGACCCTCACCCCCGAGGAGCGCGCCCGCGTGGTGCGCACCGCCGTCGAGGCCGCCGGCGACGGCGCCCGGGTGATGCCCGGCGTCGCCGCGTACGGCTCCGCCGAGTCCCGCCGCTGGGCCGAGCAGGCCGCCGAGGCCGGCGCCGGCTCGGTACTGCTGCTGCCGCCCAACGCCTACCGCGCCGACGAGGCGGCCGTCCGCGCCCACTACGCGGAGGTCGCCAGGGCCGGGCTGCCGGTCGTCGCGTACAACAACCCGATCGACACCAAGGTCGACCTGGTGCCCGAGCTGCTCGCCCGGCTGCACGCCGACGGCTCGATCGTCGCGGTCAAGGAGTTCAGCGGCGACGTCCGCCGGGCCTACCGGATCGCCGAACTCGCGCCCGGCCTCGACCTGCTGATCGGCGCCGACGACGTCCTGCTGGAGCTCGCCCTCGGCGGTGCCGTCGGCTGGATCGCCGGGTACCCCAACGCCCTGCCGGAGGCCTCCGTCGCGCTCTACGAGGCCGCCGTCGCCGGCGACCTCGCCACCGCGCTGCCGCTCTACCGCACCCTGCACCCGCTGCTCCGCTGGGACTCCAAGACCGAGTTCGTGCAGGCCATCAAGCTGTCCATGGACATCGCCGGGATGCCCGGCGGGCCCTGCCGCCCGCCCCGCGGCCCGCTCGCCCCGGAGGTCGCGGCCGCCGTCCGCGCCGCCACCGAGAAGGCCCTCGCCGAGGGCCTGTCCTAGGGCGCCGGGTATCCGATGAGGGGCGCGGGGAACTGCGCAGTCCGTGGGCGGGTACCACGGCAGCATGGGCCAAGCCGTGATCCGTGCGACGGCCCGCATCCGAATCGCGCAGTTCCCCGCGCCCCTGACGACTTCACCGATCGAGCACCTTTCACCACGAGGGGGAGCGGCCATGCGCAGCCGCCATGTGTTCCACGCCGTCGACTCGCACACCGAGGGCATGCCCACCCGAGTGATCACCGGCGGGTTCGGCACCCTGCCCGGCGCCACCATGGCCGAGCGCCGGGTGCACTTCCAGCAGCACCTCGACCACTTCCGCACCCTGCTGATGTACGAGCCCCGCGGCCACGCCGCGATGAGCGGCGCCATCCTGCAGCCGCCGACCCGGCCGGACGCCGACTTCGGGGTGCTCTACATCGAGGTCTCCGGCCTGCTGCCGATGTGCGGCCACGGCACCATCGGGGTGGCCACCGTGCTCGTCGAGACCGGCATGGTCGAGGTGCAGGAGCCGGTGACCACCGTCCGCCTGGACACCCCGGCCGGGCTGGTGGTCGCCGAGGTGCGGGTCGAGGACGGCGCCGCCAAGGCCGTCACCATCCGCAACGTGCCCTCCTTCTCCGCCGGACTCGACCTCAAGGTCGAGGTCCCCGGGTACGGCACCGTCGCCTACGACCTCGCCTACGGCGGCAACTACTACGCGATCCTGCCGCTGGAGCGGCTCGGCCTGCCCTTCGACCGGGCCCGCAAGCAGGAGATCCTCGACGCCGGCCTCGCCGTGATGGCCGCGATCAACAAGACCGACCGGCCCGTCCACCCCGAGGACGAGTCCATCAACGGCTGCCACCACGTGCAGCTGCTCGCCCCCGGCTCCACCGGCCGGCACTCCCGGCACGCGATGGCCATCCACCCCGGCTGGTTCGACCGCTCGCCGTGCGGCACCGGCACCTCCGCCCGGATGGCCCAGCTCAACGCCCGCGGCGAACTCCCGATCGGCCAGGACTTCGTCAACGAGTCCTTCATCGGCACCACCTTCACCGGCCGGATCGTCGAGCGGACCACCGTCGCCGGCCGCCCCGCGATCGTGCCCACCGTCACCGGCCGCGCCTGGCTCACCGGCACTGCCCAGTACTTCCTCGACCCCGACGACCCGTTCCCGGCCGGCTTCCTGCTCTGAGACCGGCCGGCCCCCGCCCGTCCCGCGCACCCACCCGAAGGGCCCCGACGTGACCGTCAGCTCGTACAACCCCGCCGACCCGGCCGACCTGGTGATCGCCGCCGACACCGCCGGCGCCCTCGGCACCCAGGCCGCCGTGGAGCGGGCCCGCGCCGCCCAGCCCGGCTGGCACGCCGCCGGGGCGGCCGCCCGCTCCGCCGCCCTCGGCCGGGCCGCCGACGCCGTCGAGGCCGCCGCGGAGGAGCTCGCCGCCCTCGCCGTCCGCGAGGTCGGCAAGCCGCTCGCCGAGGCCCGTGCCGAGGCCGCCCGCGCCGTCGCCATCCTGCGCTACTACGCGCAGGCGCCCTACGCCCCGTCCGGCGCCGTCCACGAGACCGCCGCCGGGCCCGGACTGCTGCTCACCCGCCGCCGCCCGCACGGCGTCGCAGGGCTGGTCACGCCGTGGAACTTCCCGCTGGCGATCCCGGTCTGGAAGGCCGCCCCGGCCCTCGCCGTCGGCAACACCGCCGTCCTCAAGCCCGCCCCCGAGGCCACCGCCTGCGCCCTGCGCCTCGCCGAACTCCTCGATCTGCCCGAGGGCGTGCTCACCGTGGTGCCCGGCGGCGCCACCGAGGGCGCCGAACTCGTCGACACCGCCGACGTGGTCTCCTTCACCGGCTCCACCGCCGTCGGCCGGGCCGTCATCGCCGCCACCGCCGCCCGCGGCATCCCCGTGCAGGCCGAACTCGGCGGCCTCAACTCCGCCCTCGTGCTGCCCGACGCCGACATCGAGCAGGCCGCCGACCACCTCGCCGCCGCCGTCGCCGGCTACGCCGGGCAGAAGTGCACCGCCACCGGCCAGGTGATCGCCGTCGGCGCCGCGTACGAGCCGCTCCGCGAGGCCCTCGCCAAGCGGCTGACCGCCGCCGAGTGCGGCCCCGTCATCGGCGAGGCCGCCCTCGACCGCCTGACCGGTGCCGTCGACTCCGCCCGCACCGCCGGGGCCGCCCTCCTCGCCGGCGGCCGGCGCACCGACGGCCCGGGCTGGGGCTTCGCACCCGCCCTGCTCGCCGACGTGCCCGCCGGACACCCGCTGCGCACCGAGGAGTTCTTCGGCCCGATCGCCGTCCTGCTGCCCGCCGCCGACCTCGACGAGGCGATCGCCCTCGCCAACGCCGGACGGCACACCCTCGCCGCCTCCGTGCACACCCGCGACCTGGACACCGCACTCGCCGCCGCCGACCGCCTCGCCGCCGGCATGATCCGGATCAACGCCCCCACCACCGGCGTCGACTTCCACCTGCCCTTCGGCGGCACCGGCTCCGCGGCCTACGGCGAACGCGAACAGGGCGCCGCCGCCCTCGAGTTCTACACCGCCAGCCGCACCGTCACGCTGCTCCCGTCCGCATGAGCACCGCACCCGCACCCGCACCCGCACCCGCGCCCGCGGCGGTCGAGGCCGTCGACTACCACACCGCCGGCGAGCCCTTCCGGATCGTCGCCGGCGGCCTGCCGCCCGTCCCCGGCGAGACCGTTGCCGAACGCCGCGCCGTCGCCATCGGCGCCGGCGGCACCGCCACCGCACCGAGACCGGGACCGCTCGACGACCTGCGGCGGCTGCTCACCCGCGAACCGCGCGGCCACGCCGGGATGTACGGCGGCTTCGTCGTGCCGCCCGACGACGACGGCGCCCACCTCGGCGTGCTGTTCTGGCACAAGGACGGCTACTCCACCGCCTGCGGCCACGGCACCATCGCGCTCGCCGCCTGGGCCGTCGACACCGGCCGCGTCCCGGCCCCCGACGACGGCACCGCCGAGGTGCGGATCGACGTCCCCTCCGGACGGGTCGCCGCCACCGTGCACCGCCACGGCGGACGCACCACCGGCATCGCCTTCCGCAACGTGCCCGCCTTCGTCACCGCCCGCGCCCTGGCCGTCAGCACCCGGTACGGGCCCTGCACGGTGGACGTCGCCCACGCCGGCGCCTGCTACGCCTCCGTCCGCGCCGCCGACCTCGGACTGGCGGTCACCCCGGCCCGGCTGCCCGGCCTCACCGCCGCCGGACAGGCCGTCCGCGCCGCCCTCGACGGCCACCCCGCGACCCGGCACCCCACCGACCCCCGGCTCTCCGGCGTCTACGGGGTGGTCCTGTACGAGGACCTGCCCGACTCCCCGGACGGGCCCGTCCAGCGCAACGTCACCGTCTTCGCCGACGGCCAGATCGACCGCTCGCCGTGCGGCTCCGGGACCTCCGCCCGGCTCGCCCTGCTCGCCGCCGACGGCCGGCTCGCCCCCGGGCAGGTGCTGCGCCACCAGTCGCTGGTCGGTACCGAGTTCACCGGCCGGGTGCTGGGGGAGCGGTCCGGCGGCCTGCTCACCGAGGTCACCGGCACCGCCCACCGCACCGGCGAGCACCGCTTCCTGCTCGACCCCGACGACCGGCTGGGGACGGGTTTCCTGCTGTGATCCCGCACCTGCCGCTCACCCTCGGCCCGGCGGGGGCCGTCCGCGCCCTCGCCGACGCCCTGGCCGCCGGCCTCGACCCCGAGACCCAGCCGCCCCGCGCCGCCGTGCCTGTCCCGGCGGGCGAACTGCTCCTCATGCCCGCCGCGGCCGGCGGCTACGCCGGGGTGAAGACCGCCGGCGTGGCACCCGGCAACCCGGCCCGCGGCCTGCCCCGCATCACCGGCAGCTACCTGCTGCTCGACGGCCCCACCCTGCAACCGCTCGCCCTGCTCGACGGCGCCGACCTCACCGCCCTGCGCACCCCCGCCGTCACCGCCCTCGCCCTCGACCGGCTGGCCGCCCCCGACGCCCGGCACCTGGTGCTCTTCGGTACCGGGCCGCAGGCGTACGGGCACCTGGCCGCGCTCCTCGCGGTCCGGCCGGTCGACCGGGTCACGGTGGTCGGCCGTCGCCGCGGGTTTGCCGAGGAACTGGCCGCGCACGCCCGCACCCTGGGCCCCACGGCGGCCGTCGGCGGGCCGGAGGCCGTCGCCGGGGCCGACCTGGTGGTCTGCTGCACCACCGCCCGCACCCCGCTCTTCGACGGGCGGCTCGTCCCCGACCGCGCCGCCGTCGCCGCGGTCGGCTCGCACGAACCAGGCGCCCGGGAGGTCGACAGCACGCTCGTCCGCAGGTCGGCGCTGTACGTCGAGGCGCGGGCGGCCGCCCTGCGCGAGGCGGGGGACCTGCTGGTGGCCTTCGCCGAGGACGGTCCCGCACCGCTTGCTAATCTTTCAGAACTGGTGGCGGGCGGGGAAGTTGTCCCCCATGATCGGCCCCGGTTGTTCAAGAGCGTCGGCATGGCCTGGGAGGATCTCGCAGTCGCCGCCGCCCAGTACGAGAACGCCACCAGGCCCGGCGCAACGTGACATTGTACGATGGGGTCCAGTACACCTCCGGAGGCACACCATGGCGGACCTCAAGCCCCGCGCCCTCATCTCCGTCCAGGAGAGACTGCGCGACCAGGTCGCCCACGCCCTGCGCGCGGCACTGATCTCCGGCGAGCTGCGCCCCGGCGTCGTCTACTCGGCACCCGCCCTCGCCGCGGACTTCGGCGTCTCCGCCACCCCCGTGCGCGAGGCCATGCTCGACCTCGCCCGCGAGGGCCTCGTCGAGGCCGTCCGCAACAAGGGCTTCCGGGTCACCGAGCTCAGCGAACGCGACCTCGACGAGTTCACCGAGATCCGCGCCCTCATCGAGGTCCCGACCGTCGGCCGGGTCGCCCGCACCGCCACCCGCGAGCAGCTGGAGGCCCTCCGCCCCGAGGCCGAGGCCATCGTCGCCGCCGCCCGCGAGCACGACCTCATCGCCTACCTGGAGGCCGACCGCCGCTTCCACCTCGGCCTGCTCGGCCTCGCCGGCAACGCCCGGCTCGTGGAGACCGTCGGCGACCTGCGGAAGCGGTCCCGGCTGTACGGCCTCACCCGGCTGGACCAGCGCGGCGAACTGGTCTCCTCGGCGGAGGAGCACCTGGAACTGCTCGACCTGATGCTGGCCGGGGACGCCGAGGCCGCGGAGGAGTGCATGTCGCGCCACCTGGGGCACGTCCGCTCCCTCTGGGCGGCGGGTCTGGAGGCCCCGGAGGAGGAGCCGGTACGGCTCCGCGCGCGCTGAAGGGCCGGCCACCAGGGGCGCTGGCCGCACTGTCCGGGTGAGCCGCATCCGGATTGCGCAGTTACCCGCGCCCCTACGGGTTCGACAGATGAGTCCGCCAGTCGCCCGAGGCGGTGATGTCCTCGGCTCCGGGGAGGGCTGCGGGTTCGCAGAGGAAGCCGGGGGTGCGGGTGCCGTCGGCGAGCTGGACGGGGCCGAGGGCCATGGGGTGGGGGAGGGCGGCCAGGAGGGTGCCGAGGCCGGCGGCGGGGAGTTCCCAGAGTTCGCCGGCGACGGCTGTGCCGCCCTCGTCGACCCGGACGATTCCTGGCTTGGGCGGGACGGTGTCCAGGGCGTACAGGCGGTAGACCGGCCCCGTCCGCACGGCGGTGCAGAAGCGGCCGCCCAGAGCGGTGAGTTGGCCGTTGAGTGGCTGGCCGGTGAGGTGGGCGCCGAAGACGGCGAGGCGGACCGGCGGTTCGGTCAGGAGACGGGCGAGGGCGCCCAGCCGTTCCTCGGTGCCGGCCGGGCCGACCAGCATCACGCCGAAGGGGAGGCCGTCGACGGTGCCCGCGGGGACGGCGATCGCACAGAGGCCGAGCAGGTTCGCCGAGTTGGTGAACCGGCCGAGGCGGGCGTTGCTGCCGACCGGGTCGGCGGCGACTTCGGCGAAGGTCGGGTGCCAGGTGGTGGTGGGCAGCAGCAGGGCGTCCGCGTCGCCGAGTTCGGCCAGGGCGAGGTCCCGCAGGCGGGCCAGTTCGGCGAGGTCGCCGTACAGCCGGTGGGCGGGGATGTCGCGGGCGGCGCGGATGATCCCGGCCACCACCGGGTCCAGCCCTGCGCCGTCCTTCTCGGTGAGGGCGTCGACGAACTCGCCGACCGCGGCGTACCGTTCGGCGACGAAGGCGCCCTGGTAGAGCATGGCGGCGACGGTGTCGAAGGGTGCCAGGTCGAGGTCGCGCAGTTCGGCGCCGGCTGCGGCGAGCCGGTCGGCGGCGGCCGTGTACGCCTCGGCCCACCCGTCGGCGAGGGTGCCAAGACGGGCGGCGTCCGGGGCGGCGATCCGCCAGGGGCCGGGGTGCCGCGCGGGCGGCGGCACCGGCGCCGGGTCGGCGACCAGCCGCAGGGCGGCCTCCGCCTCGCCGACCGTCCGGGCGAACACCGACACGCAGTCCAGGCTCGCGCAGGCCGGGACGACGCCCTCGGTGGGCACCCGGCCGGGTGCGGCCTTGAGGCCGACGATGCCGTTGAACGCGGCGGGCACCCGGCCGGAGCCGGCGGTGTCGGTACCGAGCGCCAGGTCGACGAGGCCGAGGGCGACCGCGACCGCCGAACCGGAGCTGGACCCGCCGGAGATCCGCTCCGGGTCGAAGGCGTTGCGGACGGCGCCGTACGGGCTGCGGGTGCCGACCAGGCCGGTGGCGAACTGGTCGAGGTTGGTGGTGCCCAGGACGACCGTGCCGGCCGCCCGCAGCCGGGCGACCGCCGGGGCGTCCCGCTCGGGCAGGTAGGCGTAGTCGGGGCAGCCGGCCGTGGTGGGCAGCCCGGCGACGTCGATGTTGCCCTTGACCGCGCAGACCGTGCCGGCCAGCGGCAGGTGCTCGCCGGCCGCCGCCCGGTCGTCGATCCGGGCGGCCTCCGCCTCGGCCTCCGCCTGCGGGCGCAGGTCGATCCACACCTCGGGCCGGTCGACGGCGGCGATCCGCTCGTACGCCCGGCGGACCCGCTCCACGGCGCCGGCGGGGGCGGTGCTCATGCGACCGCCCCCAGCACCACGAGCGGGCTGCCGGCCTCGACCTGGTCGCCGGAGCCGACCAGCAGCTCCGCGACCACGCCGTCCCGGTCCGCGGTGACCGCCGATTCCATCTTCATCGCCTCCAGTGCCATCAACTGCTGCCCCTTGCGCACCCGTTCGCCCGGTGCCACGTCGACCTTCCAGACGCAGGCGGTGAATTCGGCCTCCACCACGCTGCCCCCCGGCGGCGCGGTGACGGTCCGCGGTGCCACCGGTGCGGCGCCGGCCGCCCGTTCGGCCCGGTCGAACTCGCCCGCCTCCTCCCAAGCCTGCCGCTCCGCGGCGAAGGCCGCCGCCTGGACGGCCCGGAACCCGGCGATCGGCCCGGCGTTCTCCTCGAGGAAGCGCAGGTGGTCGGCGAGCGCGAACTCGCCCTCCTCGATCTTCGGTGCGAACCGTCCGGCGGCCATGTCGGCCCGCATCTCCAGCAGTTCCTCCGCGGAGACCGGGTACCAGCGGATGCGGTCGAAGAACCGCAGCAGCCAGGGCGCACCCGGCTCGAACGGGCCGCGCTGCTGCCAGCCCGACCACATCTGCACCGTCCGCCCGACGAACTGGTAGCCGCCGGGTCCCTCCATGCCGTACACGCAGAGGTAGGCGCCGCCGATGCCGACCGAGTTCTCCGCCGTCCAGGTGCGGGCCGGGTTGTACTTGGTGGTGACCAGCCGGTGCCGCGGGTCGAGCGGGGTGGCGACCGGCGCGCCCAGGTAGACGTCGCCGAGGCCCAGCACCAGGTACTCGGCGTCGAAGACCGTGCGGTACACCTCGTCCACCGATGCCAGGCCGTTGATCCGCCGGATGAACTCGATGTTCCACGGGCACCACGGCGCGTCGTCCCGGACGCCCGCCATGTACCGCTCGATCGCCTCCCGGGTCGCCGGGTCGTCCCAGGACAGCGGCAGGTGGACGGTGCGGCTGGGCACCACCAGCCGGTCGGTGGCGGGCAGTGCCCGCTCGATCTCCCGCACCAGCGCCAGCAGTTCGGGCAGCGGCAGGACGTCCGGGTCGACGTGCACCTGCAGCGAGCGGATGCCCGGGGTCAGGTCGACGACGCCCTCCGGCCGCCGTGCAGCGAGCTGCTCGGCCAGCGCGTGGACGCGCATCCGCAGGGCCAGGTCGAGCTGCATGGGCCCGTACTCGACCAGCAGGTTGTCGTCGCCGCTGCGCCGGTAGGTGACGCTCGGCCGGTCCCGGCCGGCGGGGGTGCGGTGCAGGATGCCGCCGTCCACGATCGCCGGGCGGGAGGCGTGCGGTGCGGCGGCCGGGGTGCGGCGCAGCACGCCGGCGTCCTCGGCGGTGACGGGCACGAACCGGACCCTGTCGCCGGGGCGGAGCTGGCCGAGCTTCCAGCGCTGCCCGGAGACGACGGTGGCGGGGCAGACGAAACCGCCGAGGGACGGGCCGTCCGGGCCGAGCAGGACGGGCATGTCGCCGGTGTAGTCGACGGCGCCGACCGCGTACGGGGTGTCGTGGATGTTGGAGGGGTGCAGGCCGGCCTCGCCGCCGTCCGGGCGGGCCCAGGCGGGTTTGGGGCCGACCAGGCGGACGCCGGTGCGGGCGCTGTTGAAGTGCACCGACCAGTCGGCGGCGTAGAAGTCGGCGATGTCCTGCTCGGTGAAGAACTCCGGTGCGGCGTGCGGCCCTTCGACGGCGGGCAGCTGCCACGTGGAGGTGAACTCGGGCCGGTCGGCGACCGGGCCGGCGCCCTCGCCGAGGGTGCCGGTGCCGCCGTGCAGGACGTCGCCGGTGCGCAGCGCCCGTCCGCCGTGGCCGCCGAAGCCGCCGAGGGTGAAGGTGGCGGCGCTGCCGAGGAAGTCCGGTGCCTCGATGCCGCCGGCGACCAGGAGGTAGCTGCGCAGGCCGGGGCCCGGCGGGGCCGGGATGTCGAGCAGGCCGCCGGCCGGGACGAGCACCGGCTCCCACTGGGGTACGGGGGTGCCGTCCACGGTGACGGCGGTCGGGGCGCCGGTGACGCAGACCCAGGTCGGTGCGGTGAAGCGCAGCGCGGGCCCGAGCAGGGTGCACTCCAGGCCGGCGGCGCCCTCGGGGTTGCCGAGGGCCTGGTTGCCGAGCCGGAAGGAGAGGTCGTCCATCGGGCCGCAGGGCGGTACGCCGACGTGCCAGTAGCCGGTGCGGCCGGGCCAGTCCTGGACGGTGGTCTGGGTGCCGGCCCGGACGACCTCGATCCGCGGGGTGGGGTCGGCGACGTGCGCCAGGGTGCCGGTGTGGTGCTCGGCCACGGCGATCGCAGGGACGGCGGGGACGGCGCGCAGCAGGCCGAGGTTGGTCTCGATGCCGTGGATGCGGGTGCCGTCCAGGGCGCCGGTGAGCCGGGCGAGGGCGTCGGCCCGGTCGGCGCCGTGCACGATCACTTTGGCGAGCATCGGGTCGTAGGCGGTGGTGACCTCGGTGCCGGTCTCCACCCAGGTGTCGACGCGGACGCCGGGCGGGAAGACGACCTCGGTGAGCAGGCCGGCGCTGGGCCGGTGGTCGCGGCTCGGGTCCTCCGCGTACACGCGGGCCTCCACGGCATGGCCGTCGGGTGCGCCGACCTCCCGGACCACCGAGCGGTCGCCCTGGGCGAGCCGGAGCATCCACTCGACCAGGTCGACCCCGTACACCGCCTCGGTGACCGGGTGTTCCACCTGGAGGCGGGTGTTGACCTCCAGGAAGTAGGCCTCCTCGCGGGCGGCGTCGTAGACGTACTCGACGGTGCCGGCCGAGCGGTAGCCGACGGAGGCGCACAGCTCCCTTGCGGAGTCGGCGAGTTGCCGGCGGACGCGGTCGGGCAGACCGGGTGCGGGGGCCTCCTCCAGGACCTTCTGGTTGCGGCGCTGCAGCGAGCAGTCCCGGTCGCCGAGGGTGACCACCCGGCCGGTGCCGTCGCCGAAGACCTGCACCTCGACATGGCGGGCGTGCTCGACCAGCCGCTCCAGGAAGACGCCGGCGGTGGCGAAGCTGGCGGCGGCGACCCGCTGCACCCGCTCCCAGGCGTCGGCGAGCTGGTCGGCGTTGCGGCAGGCCTGCATGCCGATGCCGCCGCCTCCGCCGGTGGCCTTGAGCATCACCGGGTAGCCGACGGTCTCGGCGGCGGCGAGGGCGGCCGGCAGATCGGGCAGCAGGCCGGTGCCGGGCAGCAGCGGCACGCCGGCGGCCTCGGCGGCGGCCCGCGCGGTGTGCTTGGCGCCGAAGACCTCCAGCTGGCCGGGGGTGGGGCCGACGAAGGCGAGCCCGGCGGCCTCCACCTGCCGGGCGAAGGCGGCGTCCTCGGAGAGGAAGCCGTAGCCGGGGTGGATCGCGCCGGCGCCGCTGTCGTGGGCGGCCTGCAGCACCAGGTCGGTGCGCAGGTAGCTGTCCTTGGCGGCGGCCGGGCCGAGCCGCACCGCATGGTCGGCGAGCCGGACGTGCGGCGCGGAGCGGTCCGGGTCGGAGTACACGGCGACGGTGGCGATGCCGATCCGGCGCGCGGTGCGGACGATCCGGGCGGCGATCTCGCCGCGGTTGGCGATCAGCAGGGTGTCGTAGGCCATGGTCGCCGCTCAGTCCTCGGTGATCGTCATGCGGACGGGCGTGGGGTCGAAGCCGTTGCACGGGTTGTTGATCTGAGGGCAGTTGGAGACCAGCACCAGCACGTCCGTCTCGGCCTGCAGCACGACCCGCAGGCCGGGGGCGGAGATGCCGTCGACGATGCCGAGCGTGCCGTCCGCCTCGACCGGTACGTTCATGTACCAGTTGATGTTGGAGACCAGATCGCGCTTGCCGAGGCCGTGCCGGGCGCCCTCGGCGAGGAAGTTCTCCACACAGGCGTGCTGCGACCAGGTGTGGTGGCCGTAGCGCAGGGTGTTGGACTCCTTGGAGCAGGCGCCGGCGATGGTGTCGTGCCGGCCGCAGTCGTCCTCGACCACGGTCATCAGCGGCGTGTGCTCGGTGGACAGCAGCACGCTGCCCTTGCCGAGAAAGACCGAGCCCTGCGCCTGCAGGGTGTCGGCGGCGCTGTAGCGGACGGTGGTGTCGTGCGCGTCGTAGAGCAGGCAGTCGACGGCCTGGTTGCCGCCGAGGTCGGTGATCGTGAGCCGCTGACCGCGGCGGACGACGGCGGACCAGGCACCGCGGGCGGGCACCTCGGCATCGGGCAGGACGGTCATCGGGCCCCCAGGGCGGCGGTGTTGAGGTGGGCGCGGTGGCGTTCGGGCGTGGCGTCCCAGTGCGGGTCGCCGGGGCCGGTCACCTCGCCGGGCGCGGCGGTGACCTGCAGCGGGGAGCAGTGCCAGGCCGGGCGCGGGTCCAGCGGGTGGGCGGTGTTGGCGAGCAGCAGGGTGCTGTGCTGCTCCAGCCGGAGGACGACCCGGGCGCCGGGGCCGGCCGGGCCGGTGTGGCGCAGGGTGCCGTCCGCCTCGACGGTGACGCCCTGGAAGAAGGAGACCGGGGCGGGCAGGTCGCGCCGGGTCAGGCCGTGTTTGGCGGCGGCCAGGGTGAGCAGTTCGCGGCCGGCGGGGGAGGGGCCGTGTGCGGAACCGTCGCCGTAGCGGGCGGTGTTGCGGGCGGCGGTGGAGGCGCCGGCCAGTGCGTCGTGCCGGCCGGAGGTGTCCTCGACCAGGGTGGCGAGCACCCGGCCCTCGCCGGAGAGCAGCTGGCTGCCCCCGGTGAGGTAGGCGTTCCACTGCACCTTGACGGTGTCGGCCGCGTTCAGCCGCTCCCACGGCCGCCCGGTGACGTACAGCAGCAGGTGGGCGCAGGCGTCGCCGTCCCGGTCGGTGAGGGTGACCAGGGTGCCGGCCGGGAGGACGAGGTGGGTGTAGCCGCCGCCGGCGACGGTCTCGGACCACAGGGTGCCCGGGGGCGGCGGCAGCTGCGGCATGCAGTCGACGACCGTGCCCGCCTGGGACCTGGCGTGGGCGCGGGCGGCCGTGGTGGTGGCGGTGCCGGCCTCGGCGTCGTGGATTTCTGTCATGCGACAGAAATTAGGGAGGCCCGGCTTCGCCGCCATTGCCCGTGCGTAACACCGGAGTTACCGTCCCCTCACGGCGATCGCCGCCGGCGGTGATGTGCGAGGATCGCGGGGTGTCCGCCACCAGCCGCCCGACCGCCCGAACGGCCCGCACCCCCCGTACCGCCACCACCCACGGCACGGGCCGCGTCGGCCGCCCGCGCGCCCAGGGCCCCTCGGACAGCGGCCTCGCCCCGCGCGACCAGGTCCTCGCCGCGGCCGCCGAACTCTTCACCCGGAACGGCTACGCCGCCACCACCACCCGTGCCGTCGCCGAACGCGCCGGGATGCGCCAGGCCTCGATGTACCACTACTTCGCGGGCAAGGAGGACATCCTCGCCACCCTGCTCGAGGGCACCGTCGAGCCCTCGCTCGCCTTCGCCACCGGCCTGCTCGCCGACGCCGACGCCGACCCGGCCCCGCGGCTCTGGGCCCTCGCCGCCCGGGACGCCGAACTCCTCTTCGGCGGCCTCTACAACCTCGGCGCGCTCTACCAGCTGCCCGAGGTCCGCGGCGAGCGCTTCGCGGACTTCCGCGGCGCCCGCGAGGCCCTGAAGGCCGCGTACGGGCGCCTGCTCGCCCTGGTCGACCCGGGCACGGACGCGGCGCTGCGCACCGACCTGCTGTTCGGCCTGGTCGAGGGCGGGGTGGCGGTCGCCCGCGAGCACGGCGGCCGCTCGGCCGCCCAGGTGGCCCGTGCGGTCGCCGACGCCGTGCTGCGCCTGGGCGGCTGCGGGCCCGAACGCCTCGAAGCCGCCCGCCGGGAGGGCGAGCGGCTGCTGTGAGGGCGGCCCTCCGGGCGAAGGGCCTCAGCGGCGGCGCAACCGGTAGGCCGCGCCCACCGCCACCGCCCCCGCCAGGACGAGCACCGCGAACCACTGCAGGTACCAGTGCCCGCCCTCCGGGTCGTACACCGAGGCGCGCGGCCAGGCCAGGTTGATCGTCATCGCCACCCCGTAGAGCAGCGCCAGGGCGTTCACCGGCAGCCCCCAGCGGCCCAGCGAGAACAGCGGCAGGCCGGCCTCGTCCAGCCCCGCGCCGCCCGCCCCGCCGGCCCCGAGCGGCAGCCCGCGCAGCCGGCGGGCCAGCATGGCGCCCACCACCAGCGCGTACGCGGCGTACACCAGGGCGACACAGGTGGCGGAGAGCGCCAGGAAGGCCGCCGGGGAGACCAGGTTGAGCAGCAGGAAGCCGACCGCGGGTGCGCCCACCGCGAGCGCCGCCCAGCGGGGCATGCCGCTGCCGGGGGAGACCCGCGCCAGCCGTCCGGCGCCGGGCAGTGCACCGTCCCGGGCCATCGAGAACACCATCCGGGTGCCGGCGGTGTGCATCGCCAGGGTGCCCACGCAGACCGCGACCGCCACGTCGGCCAGCAGTACCCGGCCCAGCCCGTCGCCGAGGCTGCTGGTCAGCACGTAGGACAGGCCCTCGGCGGCGAGCCGTCCGTCGGTCAGGCTGGGCGCTGCCAGCACCCCGCCGAGCAGCAGCAGCCCGCCGCTGACCCCGGCCGCGGCGAGCGCGGTGAGGATGGTCCGCGGCGCGGTGCGGCGCGGTGCGACCGTCTCCTCGGACAGCTCCCCGGCGCTGTCGAAGCCGATCATCACGTACGCGGCGGTGAACGAGCCGACCAGCAGCGCCCAGAACCCGCCGCCGGGGTGGCCGGTGTGCAGCACCGCACCGGCCGGCTGCTCGGTGTGGGTGAACAGCAGCACCACGATGAGGACGATGCCGGCCAGCTCGGCCGTCACGCCTACGCCGTTCACCAGCGACAGCACCCGGTTGTCGACCGCGTTGACCAGTGTGGTGAGCGCGATCAGCGCGGTGCCCAGCAGCACAGCGTTGGCCGCGCCGCTCGCGGTGGTCGGCGAGGGGTCGCCGCCGACCAGCTGGAAGCCGGACCACAGCGCGGGCAGCACCACCTGCAGGGCGAGCGCCGCGGCGGCCACCACGACGACCTGGCCGAGCACCATCAGCCAGCCGGTGAACCAGCCGTAGACCGGGTTCGCCAGCCGGGTCGCCCACTGGTAGATGGCGCCCGAGATCGGGTAGCGGGCGGCGAGTTCGGCGAAGCAGGCGGCCACCGCCAGCTGCCCGGCGAGCACCGCGGGCCAGGTCCAGACGAAGGCCGGGCCGGCCGCGCCGTAGCCGAAGGCGAACAGCTGGAAGACCGTCGTCAGGACGGAGATGAACGAGAACCCGGCCGCGAAGGAGGCGAACCGGCCCATCGTGCGGTGGAGTTGCTGGGGGTAGGGGAGCTCGCCGGCGGACGGCGGCCCGGGGGTCTCGGCAGGGGCGAGGGAAGTGCTGGTGGTCATCGGGCACCGGCTTTCCGCGGGCGGTTTCTGTCGGGTGACAGAAATTAGGCCCGGCCGGATTCCCGTGCGTTGCCCGGCTGTTGCCGCCAGGTTGCCGTGTGCTCACCGATCGTCCGGCGAGCCGGGAGCCGGCCTCGAAGGGCACTCGGGTGGTCGATTCAGGTGCCCGAGCGCCCCTGGGGGTCAGCCGAAGTGGCGGCCCGCCCATGCGGTGATTGCCGCCGCGATCTCGGCGGGCCGGTCCTCGGGGGCCTGGTGGCCGGCCGGGCCGCAGGGCACGGTCTCCAGGCCGGCGATGTTCGCGGTGCACCAGGCGGCCATCGCCGGGTCGATCATCAGGGTCGGCGAGGAGTCGAAGGTCAGCAGCAGCTTCGGCACCTCGGGGGTGGCGGCGAGCCAGTCCCCGTACGCCTTGACCCGGGCGACCACGTCGGCCGGCTCGTCGTCCAGCGGCATCGCCCGCGGCCACTCCAGCAGCGGACGGCGGCTCTCCCGGGTGGGGTAGGGGCTGCGGTAGACGTCCAGGTCCTCCTCGGCGAGGCCGGTGAGCACGGTCTGGCCGAAGGAGCCCTCGATGAAGACGTTCCGGTCGAGCACCAGCTCCTCGCCGACGCCCGGGGTGCGGAAGGCCTCGAACCGGGCTCGGGCGGCCGCCGGGTACTCCTCCCAGGTCATCGGCCGGACGATGGTCTCCATGAAGGCGACCCCGCGGACCCGCTCGGGCAGCCGGGCGGCCCGGTCGAAGGCGAGTGCGCCGCCCCAGTCGATGCCGACCAGCACCGCCCCGTCCAGCCCGAGCGCGTCGAACCAGGCGTCCAGGTAACGGGCGTGGTCGTCGAAGCGGTACGGGATGTCGGGCTTGCCGGAGCGGCCCATGCCGATCAGGTCGGGGGCGAGCCGCCGGAACGGGCCGCCGACCGCGGGCAGGACGTTCCGCCACAGGTGGGACGAGGTGGGATTGCCGTGCAGGAAGACCAGCGGCGTGCCGCTGCCGGCTTCCTCGTGGTGCATCGTCGAGTCGAGAACGACGGTCTCGGGCATGGCTGTTACTCCTCCGGTGGGTCGGACGGGACGTCGAGCGGGGTGTCCAGCAGGGTCGTCAGTTCGCGGACCAGGGCGTCGGTGCGCGCGCCGTCGAGGCCGCCGAGCGGGGCCAGCAGCTGCTCCAGGAGTTGCTGCACGAGGGCGATGGCGCGGCGGGTGGTCTCCCGGCCGGTCGTGGTGAGCGACAGCCGGACGGCGCGGCTGTCGGCCGGGTCCTTCTCCCGCGCCAGCAGGCCGTCGGCCTCCAGGGTGCGGGCCAGCTTGGAGACGTAGAGCGCCTCCAGGCCGGTGCGGTCGGCGAGTTCGCGCTGGCTGGGCTGCAGGCCGGAGCGCTGGACGCCGTACAGCGAGGCCAGCAGGGCGTACTGGGCGTGGGTGAGGCCGAGCGGGGCGAGCGCCCGGTCGACGGCCACCCGCCACTTCATGGCCAGCCGCCAGACCAGGAAGCCGGGTGTCGGGCCGTGGGGTTCCTTGCTCATGGGAAATACAGTACATGGCTATTAAGTACATGGCTACTATTTCGCCGAAGGGAGGGCGGGGCGCCGACGGCCGGTGCCCCGCCCTCCCTGCCCTATGCCGTCCGGCGGGTCAGCCCAGCAGGGTGCCCATCCACTCCTCGATGCCCGCGACCGTGCGCGGCAGTGCACCGGACATCAGCCGGGCGCCGTCCGCGGTGACCACCAGGTCGTCCTCGATCCGCACGCCGATGCCGCGCAGCTCCGGCGGCAGCGTCTCGTCGTCCGGCTGGAGGTACAGCCCGGGCTCCACGGTGAGCACATGGCCCTCCTCCAGGCGCCCGTCCAGATAGGTCTCCGTCCGCGCCCTGGCGCAGTCGTGGACGTCCAGCCCGAGCATGTGGCCGCTGCTGCACAGCGTGTACCGGCGGTACAGCCCGCTCTCCGGGCGCAGCGCCTCCTCCGCCGGGACCTTCAGCACGCCCCACTCGGCCAGCCCCTCGGCGATCACCCGCATCGCCTCCCGGTGGAAGTCGCGGAAGCTCGCGCCGGGCCGCACCGCCGCGATGCCCGCCTCCTGCGCGGCCAGCACGAGCTCGTAGACGTCCCGCTGCGCGCTGGTGAAGGTGCCGCTCAGCGGCAGGGTGCGGGTGATGTCGGCGGTGTAGAGGGTGTCCGTCTCCACGCCGGCGTCCAGCAGCAGGAGCCGGTCCGGGTCGAGAGGCCCGTCGTTGCGGATCCAGTGCAGCACGCAGGCGTGCGCGCCGGAGGCGACGATCGTCTCGTAGCCGGGGCCGTTGCCCTCCAGCCGGGCGCGCCGCTCGAAGGTGCCCTCCAGCCAGCGCTCGCCGCGGCGGTGGCGCAGTGCGGCCGGCAGTGCGCGGACGACGTCCTCGAAACCGGCGGTGGTGTGGTCGACGGCGAGCTGCAACTGGCCGACCTCCCAGGCGTCCTTGACCAGCCGGAGCTCGGAGAGCACCGCGGCCAGCCGGGCGTCGCCCTCGGCGCGGTCCGCGGCGGCAGGCCGGTGAGCGCGTCCACCGCGGGGTCGACCCCGGACAGCACCCGGGCGGAGGGGCCCACGGTCTTGGCGAGCTCGTCCAGGTGCACGGTGCGGATGCCGGTGAGCTGCTCCGCCTCGGCGAGGTCGGGGCGCCGCCCGACCCAGAACTCGCCGTAGCGGCGGTCCCGGTAGAACTCGGAGCTGCCCGCGCCGCGCGGCGAGCGGGGGCGGACGTGCAGCACGGCCTCGCCGTCCGGCTCGATCACCAGGACGTGCCCGACCTGCTCCTCGCCGGTCAGCCCGGTGAGCCACGCGTACGCGCTGTGCGGGCGGAAGCGGTAGTCGCAGTCGTTGCTGCGGACCTTCAGCTGCCCGGCCGGGACGACCAGGCGTTCGCCGGGGAAGGCCGCCGCCAGGGCGGCCCGCCGGGCCGGCATCGCGTGGTGGCCGGGGACCCGATCGCCGGCGGGCAGCGGGGTGGGTGCCCAGGCGGTGCCCATGAAGGCGTCGAGCGCGGGGGAGACCGGGAGGTCGTGGCTCCCGGTGTTGGGCGGCAGGGGTGCGGAGTCGGTGGTCGCGGGGCTGGTGGTCGCAGGGTCGGTGGTCACGGCTGGTGGGCTCTCCTTCGGCCGGCCGGTCGGGGCGGGGGTGTCGACCGGACATCAGTGAAATGTCACATTGCCATGGTACTGATGCCCCTGCCCGGGAACCAGACCCGTGCACGCCGGGAGCCGGACCGGTGTGCACGCACCGGCGGGCCGGGTGGACCCGATGGTCCGCCCGGCCCGCTGCCCGTGGTGCTGCTGTCAGACCTCCAGGTCCGCCTCGATGCGCTTCAGCTGGTGACGGGCCATCGCCAGGTTGGCGCGCTGCTTGTCCAGGGCGAGGTAGAGGAACAGGCCCTTCCCGGAGCGGCTGGTGAGCGGCCGGATCAGGTGGTACTGGCTGGACAGTGAGATCAGGATGTCTTCGATGGCTTCCTTGAGATTCAGCATCTCGATCGCGCGGACCTTCGCCCTGACCACGTCCGTGTTGCCCGCTGCGGCGACGTTCAGGTCGAGCTCCGGGCCGCCGCCGATGGTGCCGAGCGCCATGCCACTGTTGTAGTCGACGAGGGCAACGCCGATGGCGCCCTCGATCGAGCTCATCGCGTCCTTGAGGGAGTGCTCCGTGCTGGCCATGGTGGTTCCTTCCGAAAAGGGTGTGTTGACGGGGTGTCGGTGGTTCGGATTCAGGGACGGTCCTGGCGCTCCAGGGCGGCGTCGGCTATCGCGGCGATCCGGCCGCCGGCCCGGCGGGCCTCGAAGTGCAGCCGGCCCACGTTGGCGTCCGGCCCGGCGAACAGGGTCAGGACGACGTAGCCGCCGGCCGCGTAGGTCGCGGTGTAGCCGTTCTCGCCGCGGGTGAGCAGTTCGCGGAAGCCGCCCTGGCCGCTGGCCTCGATCAGCCTGGAACCGACGCCGAGGGCGGCCGCGGTGAGCGCCGCCAGGCCCTCCGGCTCCAGGCCGTTGGTGTCGTGGGCGACCACCAGCCCGTCGGTGGTGGCGACCAGTCCGCCGGTCAGGTGCGGCACGGTGGCGCGCAGCCCGCGCAGCTCGTTGAGCACCTCGGGCTCGGGCAGGGCGGGTGACCGCTTCGCCGTGAACTGGCGCAGGGCGCGCTTCATGACGCGGCCCGGAACGGCGTACGGGCGGGTGGGACGCTCACAGTCGGGCCTCCAGGGCGGCTCGGATCCGGAGCAGCAGGGCGATCTCCGGATCTGGCGGGAAGTCGTGCAGGGCCGGCGACGGCAGCAGCACCTCCGGGTGGGCCGGGGGCGGCCCGGCCTGCGGCGGCACTCCGTCCGTCCGCGCCGGGGCGGACGGCGGGGCGGGCGCGGCCACCGGGGGTGCGGCTGCGACGGTCGGCGCGGGCCCGTCCCTGGGCGCCGGGATCTCGATGAGCCCGGCGGCCGCGAGGTGCCGGATGTCGAGCAGGGTGGTGTAGGCGGACCGGCCGAGCAGGCGGGCGATCTGGGCGGGGGTGCGGTAGCCGTCCGCCGCGGCGAGGACGGCCCGTGCCCTGGCGCCGAAGGCGGCGGTCCGCCGCTCCGGTCCGGCGGGTTCGGAGCGGGCGCGGACCGGGGCCTCGTCCAGCCCGGCGGCCGCGAAGGTGCGGTCCAGCAGGGCGCGCCGCCGGGCGACGGCGATCCGCACGGCCCCGGCGGCCAGCGGACGGGCGAGGGTCAGCGCCGGGCGGACGCCCGGCAGGAAGCCGATCGGGCCGTCGTTCTGCGGCAGCGCGAAGAAGGCGGCGTCGAGCACCGCGGTGACCTGGCAGAGCTCCAGTTCGCCGCGGCCGATGCAGCCGGTGCTGACGAGGTGCTCGGCGGCGGGGCGGCCACGGGCGGCGGCCATGGCGTCGGCCCAGGTGCGGGCGGAGAGCCGGCCGGCCGAGGTGAGCAGCGTGCCGACGTCCGGGGTGGCCGGGCTCTCGGCGTGCACCACCTCGCCGTCGACCAGGTGGACGGTGCCCGCGGAGCCGTGCAGCGCCCCGGTGGCCCGGTCGGAGGCGAGGTCGGCCAGTGCGGCCTCGAAGACGGTGGCCGGGGCGAAGCCCGAGCGGTGCCGGCGCGGCAGCCTGAACGCGGGACGGGCGGGTTGGAGGACCGGCGCGGGGAGCGGCTGCGGGGCGGGTTGCAGGACCGGCGCGGGGACCGGGTGCGGGGCGGGTTGCAGGGTCGGCTGCATCAGGCGAGCACCAGCCCGTCCGCAATGCCGGCCAATCGCATCCTGGCCATGGCGAGGTTGGCGGTGGCCCGATCCAGCCGCAGGTAGAGGAAGACGCTGCTGTCGAAGGCCGTCTCCACGAAGCGGATCAGGTGGTAGGTGCCGGCCGAGGTGACGATGACGTCCTCGGCCGGGGCGGTTCTGGCGGCGGGGTCGGCGAAGGACGAGGTCTGGGTGATGGCGCGGGCGACCTCGGTGGCGTCGGCCGCCCCCGCGTCGTGGTCACCGCCCGGGCCGGCGCCGGCCGCACCGAGGGCGAGGCCGCTGGTCCAGTCGACCAGGCTGGCGCCGAGAGCCCCGGTGATGGTCATCGCTTCGAGCAGGCAGTCGTCGATCCCCGGCAATGGTTCGCACCCCTCCTAAGCGCCCCCGAGACGCGTCCGTGGCCACGTCCTTACTGGCTGTAGCCCCATCGGGGCGTAACGCTACCGCGCCGGTGGTGGCACGGGGGAGGGTTCCGGCACATTCCTCGGGCATATGCCCGAAGCTTTGCAAAGTGCTGACGTGCGGTCAGCTCCCCTTCTCCTCCTGCGAGTCGGGCAGGGTCCGGAGGCCGGGAATCGGCGAGGGCAGCAGCCACAGGAACGAGGTGAGTGCGCCGACGGCGGCAACCCAGAGCGCCGGCCGCAGGCCGAGCGTGCTTCCAAGCACCCCTCCCAGAAGCGAACCTAGCGGACGGATGCCGTAGTTCACCGCCTGATAGGCGCCGGAGACCCGGGATCGGAGCCGATCCGGGATTACTGCCGCGAAGAGCGAGCCGACTGTGATATCGAGGATCATCACGCCGATGCCCGAGCCGAACACCGCGGCCAGCAGCAGGCCGACCACCGTCCAGGTGCCTCCGCGTGCCGCGGGGATGAGCAGCAGCGGCGCCGGGTAGGCGATCAGGCCGAGCACCGCGGCCCGGCCGATGCCGATCCGGCGACTGATCCGCCCGGTGACGGCCGCGCCGAGCAGTCCGCCGACCGCTCCGGCGCTCAGCACCGCGCCGAGCAGCCCGGCGGACAGGCCGAGCTCGGTGGTGGCGTACAGCACGAACAGCGCCGCGATCATGAAGGTGAAGAGGTTCACCGTGGCCGTGCCGAGCAGGGCCGCCCGCATCACGGGTGTGGTGGCGATGAACTTGAGCCCGGCGGAGATCCGGCCGCGGGAGCGCGGCTCGGCCGGGGGCTCGGTGGGCCGGATGCTGCCCAGGGCGAGAGCCGAGGCGAGGAAGGAGAGCGCGTCGGCGACCAGCGCCAGCGGGGCGGCCAGCAGTTGGACGAGCCCGCCGCCGAGGCCCGGGCCGGCCGCCGCGGACATCGCCCGGCTGCCATTGACCAGCGAGTTGCCCTCCACGTAGCGGTCTGCGGGGACGACGGAGACGAACAGCGGCGGGTTGCACACGTCGAACAGCACCGACAGGGTGCCCATGGCGAAGGCCACCACGAACAGCTGGGTGAGCGTCAGCGCGCCCAGCAGGTAGGCGATCGGCACGGTGAGCAGCAGGACGGCCCGCCCGATGTCGGCGGCGATCATGATCCGGCGGCGGTCGGAGCGGCTGTCCGCCCAGGTGCCGGCGTGCAGCGCGAAGAGCAGGCTGGGCAGCCAGCCGGCCGCGGTGAGCAGGCCCATCCGGCCGGCGTCGGCGTGCAGGGTGGTGACGGCGACCAGCGGCAGCACGATCAGGGTGATCTGGTCGCCGACGGCCGAGACGGTCTGGCCCGTCCAGTAGCGGCGGAACTCGGTGACCCGCAGCAGTGCGGGTATCAGCCGCCGGCCGGGGCGCTCCGGAGGGAGCGGACCGTCCGGCGCAGCCGGGGTGCCGGAGGACTCGAGGGACTCGAGGGCATCGACGCCGGCGGAAGCCTCGGAAGCCTCGGAAGCCTCGGGGGCCTCGGGCCCGTGGTCGGGCTGGTCGGCGTGGGCGGTCGTCGGCGCGGTCACCGTGCGGACTCCTCGGTCGGGCCGGCGGCGGGGCCGTCGTGCGGTGGATCGGTGGCGTGCGGTGGATCGGTGGCGTGCGGCGGATCGGTGGCGTGCGGCGGATCGGTGGGCAGGGCCATTCGGACGAGCAGGACCGGGCGGCTGCCGGCCGGGCGCTCGGCCCCGGCGCCGAGCCGGCCCAGGTACGGGCGGGTCAGCTCGTCCATCCGCGCTGTGAGGTCGGCGAGCTCCTCCGCGGTGAGGTGCAGCAGGGTGTCGTCGAGGCCGGCGGCGCGACGCCAGGCGGGCGACTCCTCGCCCTGGCCGTCCAGCCAGCGGGCGGCCAGGGCGGCGTACCGGTCGACGACGGTGCGCTGGAGGGCGCCGGCCGCCTCGGCGGCCGCCGGGTCCGCCGCGGCGGTGTCCCAGCTGGTGAACAGGGCGGTGGCCCGCCAGGGCTTCTCACGCCCGCGGCCGCCACCGGCCTCCTCCACCAGCCCGTACTTGGCGAGCTGGCGGAGGTGGAAGGAGCAGCTGGCCACCGATTCGCCGATCAGCTCGGCGGCCCGGGTGGCGGTGAGCGGGCCCTCCCGGCGGAGCAGCCCGACCAGGGCCATCCGGGTGGGGTGCGCGTACGCCCGCAGCGCCCGCGGGTCGCTGAGGTGCACGGTGTCGGGTGGCGGCGGTTCCGGACGGTCCTCGGTCATGCATGTAAAGATATCTTTAGAAAGAAGTCTTTACAAGCGGGCGAGATAGTCGAGGACGCCCTTCTCCTCACCCTTCCGGGCGGTCAGCGCCACATGGTTGTCCGGCCGGACGAGCACCAGGGCCCGACCCTCGACGCCGTACGCCCGGTGCGCATGCCCGCCGGTGTCCCGCAGCCCCGCCGGGTCGTCCGTGTCCACGGTTATCGTGCGGAGGTGTCCGGGCAGGCCGGTGGCCGGTCGGTGGCCGAAGGCGAGCAGGGTGAACCGATCGCCTGCGAACGCCTCGAGGAACCGTATCGGCCGCCCCTCGGCGTCGGCGCAGGGGGCGTCCGGTGCCCGGTCTCCGGCCTGCAGCAGACCGCCGAGCCCGTCCTCGGCGAGACTGCTCCAGCGGTAGCCGAGCGAGAGGCCGGTGAGGTCGGCGATCCGGGTGGCCTCCACGCCGACCCCTGGTGTCCTTGCGCCCCGGATGACGGCCTCCATCCCGGCGGCGGAGGTCTGCAGCGTCCAGGCGGCGATCGGTAGGCGCTCCTCCTGATAGCTGTCGAGCAGCGCGGGCCGGGCCCGGCCTGCCAGCACCGCCCCGAGCTTCCAGCCGAGGTTCCATGCGTCCTGGATGCCGGTGTTCATGCCGAGCCCGCCCGCGGTCGGGTGGACGTGCGCGGCATCGCCCGCCAGCAGCACCCGGCCCACCCGGTACCGCTCTGCCATCCGCACGTTGACCCGCCAGCTGGAGAGCCAGCCGGCCCGGTGCACCCGGATGTCCTCGCGCCCGGTGTGCCGGGCGACGATCCGCCGGAAGCCCTCCAGTGAGGGGGCGAGCGCCGTGCCGTCGGGGCCGGTTTCCGGCGTGGCCTGCACCTGCCAGCGCCGGTCGCCGTCGCCGAACGGGCAGAGCAGCAGTGCGCCCTGCGGGCCGAACCACTGGTGCCAGGCGTCCGGCTCCAGGCCGCTCAGCTCCAGATCGCCCACCACCATGGCAGGCTCCGGCTCGCCGGTGCCCGTGAACGCCACGCCCAGCCGCTTGCGGACGGTGCTCCGCCCGCCGTCGCAGCCGACCAGGTACTGCGCGGTGGCCGTCCGCCCGTCCGCGAAGTGCGCCCTCACCTGCCCGCCGCCCTGCTCGAAGCCGGTGAGCTCGGTGTCGAACTCGACCGCCGCGCCCAGCTCGGCCAGCCGGGCCCGCAGCAACTCCTCGACCCGGTCCTGCGGCAGGAAGAGCGAGCCCGGGTACGGGGCGCCGGGGGTGGGTGCGGTGTCGGCCGCCGGGTCGGACTCGGCGACGAACGCGCCCTCGAAGTAGCGGTGGAAGGACAGCCGGCTGCGGCCGGAGGCCAGCAGGGCATCGGCGAGGCCGAGGTCGGCGAGCACCTCCAGGCTGCGCGCGTTGAGGGTCTTGCCGCGCGAACCCGTGTGCGGGCCGGGCGCCCGCTCGACCACCCGGACGGCCACGCCCTGGCGGGCGAGCAGGCAGGCGAGCGTCAGGCCGGTCGGCCCGGCGCCGGAGATCAGGACGGGCGTCGTGCTGGGTGCGGTCATGGCGGAGCTCCTCCCCGAGGGCCGGGCGCAGCTGTGGAAGGCCCGGACAACGCCATGGAACAGCAACCCGGTAAGAAATGCAACCCGGTAACAAAAGAGCCCGGGTTAGAATCGGCACCATGAACGAGCCGCCCGGTCTGCGGACCATCAAGAAGGAGCGCACCCGGCAGGCCATCGCCGACACGGCGATCGGCCTGTTCCTCGCGCACGGCTTCGACGGGGTCTCGGTGCTCGAGATCGCCGCCGCCGCCGAGGTCTCCAAGCCCACCCTGTTCCGCTACTTCCCGAGCAAGGAGGAGCTGGTCCTGCACCGGATCGCCGACCACCTCGGCGAGTCCGGCCGCGTGGTCGCCGCCCGCGGCTCCGGGCAGACCCCGCTGGACGCCCTGGAGCACCACCTGCTCGACCGGCTCGCCGCCCGCGACCCGGCCACCGGGCTCTGCGCGGAGCCGCAGGTGCTCGCCTTCCACCGGCTGGTCTACGGGACGCCCAGCCTCTCCTCGCACCTGTTCGACTGGATCGCCCGCGACACCGAGCTGCTCGCCGAAGCCCTCGGCGGCCCCGGCGAGCTGACCGCCCGGCTGCTGGCCACCCAGTTCGTCTCGGTCCGGCAGGACCTCACCCGTACCAACTGGCAACGGCTGTCCGACGGCCTGCCGGAGGAGGATGCCCACCGGCAGGCCGTCGAGGACACCGCCACCGCCTTCGCCCTGCTGAGGACCGGCGCCGCCGGGTACGGGTACTGAAGGCGCCTCCGAAGGCCGGGGCGGCCGCTCAGGGGCGGTTTCGCCCCGGCCTTCGGCCGGGAGGTGCCCCGGCGCCCCTACGGGCGCCGGCGGGTCAGGAGGCCGGGCCGACGCGGACGGTGGTGATCCGTCCGCCCTGGCCCTCCCGGACGACCTCGATCCTGGTGTTGGTGTCCGGCACGGCCACGCCGAGCTGCGGCAGTGCCGGGTCGGTGTAGGTGCCGCGGCGGTCGTCGAAGGCCGGCACCGCGGGCTCGGCGCCGATCCGCACCGCCTCGCCCGCCTTGTGCAGGGTGAAGGCGGTGGTGGGCTTGAGGGAGAACACCGCGTCGAAGGACTGCGCCCGCCCGTTCACCGGGGTGCCGTCCTTGAAGCGGATCGCCCCAGGGTGCGCGTCCACCGGCAGGATCAGGCCGCTGCCCGGGTGGTCCTTGGTGTTGTTGTCGGAGTACGCGGTGTCCCACAGCCAGACCAGCACGCCCTCCTGGTACGGGTAGGTGTCGATCACCCCCTGCTTGCCGGCCACGCCGGTGTACCCGAAGTTGTAGGGGCCCGTCCGCAGGTAGGCGCCGTAGCCCGCGTACCGCCGGTTCTCCACCAGGTAGGCCCGCGGGTGCTCGCGCACCGCCGCGCGGCCCTGCACCACGGAGTAGCCGGTGGCCGTCCAGGCCGGGTCGCCGCCGTGCTCGGCGCCGTCCGCGAAGAGTTCGCTGCCCCCGGCGGTGACCCGCACGCCGTCGACCAGCGCCCCCTTGCCGTGGGTGTTGGAGTCGGAGGTGGTGTGGAAGCGCAGCTTCACGGTGCCGCCGGTGAGGCCGTCCAGCGGGATGTGCAGCTGCTTCCAGCCGCCGGAGGTGCCGCTGAGGCCGGGTGTGCCGGCGGGTGTGGCGGGGATCGGTGCGCCGTCGGCGGTGCCGGGCAGCGGGCGCCAGGTCCTGCCGTCGTCGGTGGAGGCCTCCACGGTGAGGAAGTCGTAGTCCTGTTCCAGGTCGTACCAGGCGGCGGCGTCCAGTGCGGCGGGGCCGCTGCGCCCGGTCAGGTCCACCGTGCGGGCCAGCGAGCTGTCCAGGTTGTCGCCGGTGTCGCTCCACCACTGGGCGCCGCCCTCGTACGGGTCGGCGAGGTCGGTGGTGGTGCGGCCCGGGGGCAGGTGGACGAGGACGGCCTGGGCCTGGTCGGTGTTGTAGCCGCTCACCCCGAGGGCGTGGCTGGATCGGGTGGCGGCCTGGGCCTCGTCGTAGTTGAGCCAGCCGAGCTGCAGCCGGCTCCAGGCGTCCAGGTCGCCCGGGTACTCGCCGGTGGTGTTCCTGCGGCCGGTGCCCAGGTAGGACCCGGAGGACATCAGCGACCAGAAGTTGACGGAGTTGTCGCCGCCGGTCAGCGGGTAGAGGTCGGGCAGGCCGAGGTTGTGGCCGTACTCGTGGGAGAAGAGGCCCACGCCGCTGTTCTCGCCGGCCTGCAGGTAGTCGTAGACGTAGAGGCCGCTGTCGCCGACCGGCACGCCGCCGATCCGGTCGCCCTCCGGGCCGGTGCGTCCGCTCGGGTCGGGGAAGGCCCAACTGCGGTGCGCCCACAGGGCGTCGGTGCCCTGGGCGCCGCCGCCCCAGGTCTCGTCGACGCCGGCGTGCACCACGATCACGTTGTCGAGGTAGCCGTCCGGCCGGTCGAAGTTCCCGTCCCTGTCGTGGTCGTAGCGGTCGTGGACGTCGTACTGGGCGAGTTCGGCCTTCACCGCGGCGGGCGTGCGGCCCTTGGCGATCTCGCCGTCGTACCAGGCCTTGACCGCGTCCCGGACGAACTCGTGCGCCTGGGTCCAGGCGCCGCTGCCCTGCGGGCCCTTGTTGGAGCCGTACCGGGCCTCGTTCCAGGGGACGGTCACCCAGTCGCTGACGGTGCCCTCGATGTCGTACCGGCCGGAGGACTGGGTGCGGTAGTAGTTGCGCACCGAGTTGGCGCCCGGGGTGGCGTCGAAGAACATCCGCCGGTAGTAGTCCCGGTCGAAGTCGGACTTCCAGTAGGTGTGGGTGTCGCTCGCGTCCGGCTTCGGTATGGCGTTGTGCCGGGGGCCGGGGGTGCCGCCGTAGCGGACCTGCCCGTTGTGGAGGGTGGTGTCGTCCACCTGGTCGCCGAACTGGGCGAGGATGACGAAGACCTTGTCGCGGCGCTCCAGGCCGAGCTGGACGTAGTCGTCGCCGATCCGGACCCGGGAGGGGGCGCGGTGGTCGGGGGTGCGGGCGACGCTGCCGCGGTTGAGCTGTTCCAGCGCCTCGGCACGCAGGGCCTGCCGTTTGCGCTCCTGGGGGGCGGGTTCGGGCTGGGGTCCCTCGGCGCCCTGCGGGGGTTCGGCGGCGAGCCGGGGTGCGGGTAAGGGCGCCGCTGCGGCCGAGGCGGCGGGTATGCCGACGGCCGTGATGCTGAAGGCGAGCGCAGCCGCGAGGGCTGTGGAGGGTGTGCGCTTCAACGGACCGGTCCTTTCCGGGCGGGGGTGGTCGGATGAGCGCGGGTAATATTTCACATGTCATCGGTCACATGGAAGACGTGTGAACGTGCGTCATCGATCCCCCGCCCGGCAGGCGGTGGTCCTCGGGGTGGTGTCGGGCGAAGGCCGCGCGGGCCGGTCAGTCGGAGGCCCTGAGCTCCGCCAGCAGGACGCCCTGGTCCTGGATGAGCTCCGTCAGGATGCGGCGCGCCGCACGGAGCAGGTCGGCGACATCGGCGCCGGCCAGTGCGTAGACGACGGTGGAGCCGTCCCGGGTCGCCGTCACCAGGCCGGCCCGGCGCAGCTGGGCGAGCTGCTGGGAGAGGCTGGACGGCTCGATCTCGATGTCCGCGAGCAGATCACGGACGGGGGTGGGGCCTGCCTGCAGCAGTTCCAGCACCCGGATGCGGACGGGATGGCCGAGCATCCGGAAGAACTCGGCCTTGGCCTGGTACAGCGGTACGGGCACTCGGCCCCCTCTCCGGCTCCGGGTCAGTGCGGCCGCGGGCCGGGTCAGACCTCAAGTCCGGCCTCGATCCGCTTCAGCTGGTGACGGGCCATGGCGAGGTTGGAGCGGCTGCGGGCGAGCGCCAGGTAGAGGAAGAGGCCGCGGCCGCTGGAGGTGGTGAGCGGCCTGATCAGGTGGTACTGGCTGCTGAGGGTGATCAGGATGTCCTCGATCCCGTTGTCCTGCAGGTTGAGCATCTCCATCGTCCGCATCTTGGCCCGGACGAGGTCGGTGTTGCCGGCGGCTGCCACGTTGAGGTCGAGCTCGGCGGAGTCGCCGAGCGTCCCGAGGGCCATACCGCTGCCGTAGTCGACCAGGGCGACGCCGATCGCGCCCTCGATCGTCATGGCCTCCTTGAGCGCGGTCTCCGGGTTCGCCATCGTCTTCCTCCTGCTGTCGCGGTGCCCGCGCCGTTCGGGGCGGGTTCGGCAACGACTGTAGGGAGACGGTCGCGAAATCTTCGCTGGATGATCGAAATAGATCATGGATGAGTGAGTGCATGACTTTTGACGTCGGTTCGACGGCAACTTGAAGACATTTGCAACTAAGGATGTGATTGAACGGCCATTCACAGGGCCAGCGACGGCCATTCACGGGGCCCGCGCCGAACACGCCTGCGACCCATCGCAGCGGCCCGACCGCACCCCGTGACAGCCGCCGGCGAAGCACCCGCGGGCACTCCCCGCAGGACCCGGAAAAGGGTGCTATCGATGTCGGCCACGCCGGGTAACCTCTGGGCGAGATGCTCGATCACCACACCCACCACACCCGCTGCGCCCCGGTCGGACCCCAGGTCGGACCGGCTCCGCGGCCGCAGGCGTCGCCGTCTGCGCACCCGTCCCGCCCGCACGGGCAGTACACCCACGGGAAGAGAAGGTGACGCCGATGAACTCCCCCCTGCCCGAGGAGGAGCAGCTCAGCCCGGCCGAGGCGTACGCGGCCTCCCGCCGCCGGGCCGCCGAGCAGGCCACCGCCCTCCACGGCTTCCAGCAGCTCTACGACTTCCCGCTCGACCCCTTCCAGATCGAGGCCTGCCGGGCCCTGGAGGCGGGCGAGGGCGTGCTGGTCGCAGCGCCCACCGGCTCCGGCAAGACCATCGTCGGCGAGTTCGCCGTGCACCTGGCCCTCGCGAGCGGCCGCAAGTGCTTCTACACCACGCCGATCAAGGCGCTGTCCAACCAGAAGTTCGGCGACCTCGTGAAGCGCTACGGCGCCGCCAAGGTCGGCCTGCTCACCGGCGACAACAGCGTCAACGGCGACGCACCCGTGGTGGTCATGACCACCGAGGTGCTGCGCAACATGCTCTACGCGGGCTCCAGCGCCCTCGAAGGCCTCGGCTACGTGGTGATGGACGAGGTGCACTACCTGGCCGACCGCTTCCGCGGTGCCGTCTGGGAGGAGGTCATCATCCACCTCCCGGAGTCCGTGGTGCTGGCCTCGCTCTCCGCCACCGTCTCCAACGCCGAGGAGTTCGGCGACTGGCTGGACACCGTCCGCGGCGGCACCAGGGTGATCGTCTCCGAGCACCGGCCCGTCCCGCTGTGGCAGCACGTCATGGCCGGCAACCGGATGTACGACCTGTTCGCCAACCCGGACAGAGACGGCCGGCCCAAGGACGCCCCGCGCAACCCGGCCAAGGCCGTCAACCCCGAGCTCGTCCGGCTGGCCCGCTCCGAGATGGACCGCGGCGGGCGCGACCGCTTCGCCAAGGGCCGCGGCCGCTCCATGCCCGCCGGCCGCCCCGGCCGGGTCTGGACGCCCGGCCGGCTCGACGTCATCGAGCGCCTCGACGCCGAGGGCCTGCTGCCCGCGATCACCTTCATCTTCAGCCGGGCCGGCTGCGAGGCCGCCGTCCAGCAGTGCCTGGCCTCCGGCCTGCGGCTCAACCGCGACAGCGAACGCCGCCAGGTCCGCGAGATCGTCGAGCAGCGCTGCTACGACATCCCCGACGAGGACCTCCACGTCCTCGGCTATTTCGAGTGGCTGGACGGGCTCGAGCGCGGCATCGCCGCCCACCACGCCGGCATGCTGCCCCGCTTCAAGGAGGTCGTCGAGGAGCTCTTCGTGAAGGGCCTGGTCAAGGCCGTCTTCGCGACCGAGACCCTCGCCCTGGGCATCAACATGCCCGCCCGCTCGGTGGTCATGGAGAAGCTCGTCAAGTGGAACGGCGAGACCCACGCCGACATCACCCCCGGCGAGTACACCCAGCTCACCGGCCGCGCAGGGCGCCGCGGCATCGACGTCGAGGGCCACGCGGTCGTGCTCTGGCAGCGCGGCCTCGACCCGGAGGCGCTCGCCGGCCTCGCCGGCACCCGCACCTACCCGCTGAAGTCCTCCTTCCGGCCCTCGTACAACATGGCGGTCAACCTGGTCGGCCAGTTCGGCCGCCACCGCTCCCGCGAGCTGCTGGAGACCTCCTTCGCCCAGTTCCAGGCCGACCGCTCGGTGGTCGGCATCGCGCGCCAGGTCCAGCGCAACGAGGAGGGCCTGGAGGGCTACCGCGAGTCGATGACCTGTCACCTCGGTGACTTCGACGAGTACATGGCCCTGCGGCGGCAGCTGAAGGACCGTGAGAACGAGCTCGCCCGCGAGGGCACCAGCCAGCGCCGCGCCGCCGCCGTCGAGTCCATCGAGCAGCTCAAGCCCGGCGACGTCATCCACGTGCCCACCGGCAAGTTCGCCGGCCTCGCGCTCGTCCTCGACCCCGGCCTGCCGCCGGTCGGCCGCGGCAACCGCGGCGGCCCCCGGCACCCCGACTACCAGGACGGCCCGCGCCCGGTGGTGCTCACCGCCGAACGCCAGGTCAAGCGGCTCGCCATGATCGACTTCCCGCACCCGGTCGCCGCCATCGAACGGATGCGGATCCCGAAGTCCTTCAACCCGCGCAGCCCGCAGTCCCGCCGCGACCTCGCCTCCGCCCTGCGCACCAAGGCCGGCCACCTCGAACCCGAGCGGTTCCGCCGCGGGCGCGCGGCCGCCGCCGACGACCCGGAGATCACCCGGCTGCGGGCCGAACTCCGTCGGCACCCCTGCCACGGCTGCAACGAGCGCGAGGACCACGCCCGCTGGGCCGAGCGCTTCCACCGGCTGCACCGCGACACCGAACTGCTCGAACGCCGGATGCGCTCCCGCACCCACACCATCGCCCGCACCTTCGACCGGGTCTGCGGCCTGCTCTCCGACCTCGGCTACCTGCAGGGCGACACCGTCACCGACGACGGCAAGCGGCTCGGCCGGCTCTACGGGGAGCTCGACCTGCTCGCCTCGGAGTGCATCCGCGAAGGCGTCTGGAAGGGCCTCTCCGCGGCCGAGCTCGCCGCCTGCGCCTCGGCCCTCGTCTATGAGGCCCGGCAGTCCGACGACGCCGTCGCACCGCGGGTGCCGGAGGGTGCGGCCAAGGAGGCGCTCGGCAAGATGGTCCGCATCTGGGGCCACCTCGACGCACTGGAGGAGCAGCACAGGATCTCCACCGCGGAGGGCGTCGGCCAGCGCGAACCCGACCTCGGCTTCGCCTGGGTCGCCTGGCGCTGGGCCCTCGGGCACAACCTGGACGCCGTCCTCCGCGACGCCGAACTCCCGGCCGGCGACTTCGTCCGCTGGACGAAGCAGCTGATCGACGTCCTCGGCCAGATCCAGGACGCAGCCGGCGAGGACACCGACCTCCGCGCCACCGCCCGCAAGGCCGTCGACGCCCTCCGCCGCGGCATCATCGCCTACTCCTCGGTGGGGTAGTCGCAGGCCACCGTCGGGCGCGAAGGGACCGCGTGGGACGGAGGGCTGCGAACCGCAGCCCCCTGCCCCCGCGCGGTTCCCCGCGCCCTTCGGGCCGTCGGGCCGGGCGCGTCCCCGGGGAACGCCCATCCGGCCAGGGACCACCGGTGGTCCGGCGGGCGGGCGTTGTAGGAGGATGGCGGCTGCTCCTTCCGCGGCGAGCGCCGGAGCCCGAGTCCAGAGAGCCTGGCGGCGAGGGCCGGTGACGTTCGGTCAGGGCCCGGTCCGGCGCCGTCGCCTCAAGCCGTCCGCGCCGCCGTCACCTGGACCGTGCAGGAGATTGCGAAGTCGACGTCGAGCGCACCGGCCGGGCCTGCGGGGACCTGGTGTGATGCGCGTCCGACACGTGTGACATCGGGTCGGGCGGGCCGGATTTCTCCGGCGCCGCACGGATGTTCGGCTCTATCGTGTCCGGAGCGACCTGAGATCAAAGGGGGACACGAGTGATGACACGGGGTCAGGCAGCCCGTACGGCGGCAGCGGTGGCAGCGGCCGTTGTGCTCGCCGGGTGCGGCAGCAGCGGGAGCACGGCCACGCCGGGGGACCAGATCCAGGGGGCGGCCAGCAGTGCGGTCGGCACCAGCGCCGCACCAGCCAGCAGCGCCGCCCCCGGAGCGCCCACGTTCCAGCTCCCCGCGGACATGGTGGTGAAGATCGAGTTCGAGGCCGCCGACGACGCCCAGCGCGCATTGCTGCGTGACGTCGGGTACGCGATGACCGCGTACTACCAGGGGTTGGCCACCGGGAAGAGTGGCGGTCCCGTTGCGGACCGCTACCTGACCGGGGCCGCCGCGGTCGCAGTTGCGAAGAACATCGCGGACGCGGCCAAGAGCGGCGTCCGCCCGACCGGCACGGTCGTCTACACCAAGGCCACCGCGCAGGTCACCGGGCAGCAGACCGCAGTGGTCAACTACTGCGAGGACTCGTCGCACGCCTACGCCAAGAACACGACGACCGGGGCGGTGGCGACCACCGCGCCGAGCCCGAAGGACTACTACGCGTGGCACGTCTCGGCGAAGAAGCTTCCGTCCGGTGACTGGCAGATCGACACCGCGACGTGGGTGCAGGGTGCGAAGGAGTGCCAGCAGTGACCGGGGCCCGCCGACTGGCCGCCGGACCGGTCGCCGCCGCCCTGGTCGCCGCTCTTGCCGTGCCCGCCGCCGCGTACGACCACGGCGGCGGCGGCACCGGTACATCAACCGGCACGTCGATCACCTCACAGGTGCGGCTCACCGTGAACAGCGGTGGCGGGCAGGGCGTGCAGCACCTCACCGCGGATGACACGTCGTGGACCCCGCCGCCGTGCTGGTTCGAGCCCCGTTTCACTGCCGAGCAGTACCAGGCGTACTGGGAGAACGAGATCCTTCCGGCCGCCGGATCGTTCAAGCAGTACGTCTATCCGCAGTACGAGGCCCTGAAGGCGATCGACTTCAACAAGGGCAAGGACGGCCTGTGGTGGGGGCTGACCTTCGCCAATCGGGCGTGGGACCTGCCCAGCTACGAGCAGTGCTTCCAGAAGGCCGGGGAGACGTGGGTGACCCCGGCCGGGCCGCCGGCAGGCGTGCCAGCCGTGACCCCGCAGCTCCTTTCCCGGATCGCGTACGCCGCGACCAAGCTCCCCAGCGTGCAGGTGGCGCTGTCGCCCGCCGCCGACAGCCAGGTCGTGAACCTGCCCACCTACGTGAAGCTCGACCAGCCACTTGCCCCGGTGTCCGTGACTGCCCAGCTCGACGTGCTGGGGGTGCGCATCGCGGCCAGCACGCTCGCCGTCCCAGTCTCGCTCCAGGTCGACGCCGGCACCGACGAGGCAGCCCCGAGCCGCTGCACCTACCCCATGGCCAAGGCCGGGGGGTCGTACCAGGTCAACTCGGAGGGGAGCGGCTGCAACATCACCTACCAGCGCGCCACCAACGGCAAGCGGTACCCGCTCACCGGCCGGATCACCTGGAAGGTGACGTGGACGGCGAGCGCCAACCCCTATGCCGCCCCGACCGGGGCACTGCCGGACGGCACCAGCACCAGCACCCCGCAGGACGTCGCGGTGAAGGAGATCCAGACCGTCGTCACGGGCTGAATCGTGCGTCCGCGCGAGGGTCTGCGGAGTGCCCGGAACGCGGCCCCTCACGAACCTGACCGGGATCGCGCCGAACACGGTGCGGGCCTGGACGAACTGATCGGCCCCTCGTCACGGGGCTGCCGGGTGCGCACCCCGGCAGCCCGGCGGGCTCACCTGCCGGCGAGGGCGGTGAGGACGCGGTCGAGGGAGCTGCCGAGGCCCCAGCGGTCGGCGAGGGATTCCAGGGCCATCGGGTCCAGGGGTTCGGCGGGCAGGGCGGGGTCGAAGGCGGGCAGCGGGATGTCGGTGGCGACCCGGACGACGGTGGGGGCGACGTCCAGGTAGGCGGCGCCCTCCAGGAGGTTCTTCCGGCGGGCGGGGGTGAGCTTGGAGGACGGGTCGGCGGCCGCGGCGCGCACCCCGGCGAGGTCGCCGTAGGTCTGGATCAGCTGGGCGGCGGTCTTCTCGCCGATCCCCTTGACCCCGGGCAGCCCGTCGCTGGTGTCGCCGCGCAGGGCGGCCATGTCCGCGTACGAGGCCCCGCCGACGCCGTACTTCTCCAGCAGGTGGGCGTTGTCGATGCGTTCGGCCGAGCCGACGCCCTTGACCGGGTAGAGCACGGTGATGCCGCGGGCGTCGTCGACGAGCTGGAAGAGGTCGCGGTCGCCGGTGACGATCTCGACCGGCCCTGCGGCGCGGGTGGTGAGGGTGCCGATGACGTCGTCGGCCTCGTAGCCGGGGACGCCGACCCGGGCGATGCCCAGGGCGTCGAGGACCTGCTCGATCACCGGCACCTGCGGGGAGAGCGTGTCGGGGATCTCCTCCTCGCCCTCGACGGCCGGCTCGGCGGCGAGCCGGTGGGTCTTGTAGGTGGGGATCAGGTCGACCCGCCACTGCGGCCGCCAGTCGGCGTCCATGCAGGCGACCAGCTGGTCGGGGCGGTGGTCCTGGACGAGCCGGGCGATGAAGTCGAGCAGCCCGCGGACGGCGTTCACCGGTTCGCCGGCGGGGGACTTCAGGGACTCCGGCACGCCGAAGTAGGCACGGAAGTAGAGGCTCGCCGTGTCGAGCAGCATCAGGCGCGGTGCGGTCACCCCTCGCATCATGCCGTACCGGTGTGTCGGTGTCGGTCCGCCGTCGCCGGTGGACCCCTGTCGGGGCGTCAGTGCGGGTGCGGGCCGCTGCGGTGCACCGGGCCGTGGGCGTCCGCGCAGTGCTCGTCGCCGGCGGCCGCGGCCGACGCGCGGGTGATCTGCAGCAGCTCCTGCGGCCCCTCCTCGCCGAGGTGGTCGACCTGGAGGGTGGCGTGCGTGATGCCGTACTCCTCGCGGACCTGGCGCTGGAGTTCGCGGCGGACGGCGTGGCAGTCGCCGCCGGGGGCGACCAGGATGTGCGCGGAGAGTGCCGGCTCGCCGGAGGTGATCTCCCAGATGTGCAGGTCGTGGATCTCCTCGACGAGCGGCACGGTGACCAGCCGGTCGGCGACGGTGTCCGGGTCGATGCCGGCCGGGGCGGCCTCCAGGAAGATCCGCGCGGAGTCCCGGACGAGCCCGGCGCCGGCCCTCAGCATCAGCGCCACCACCACCAGCGAGGCGATCGCGTCCGCCTGGACGAAGCCGGTGAGCATCACCACCGCGCCCGCGATCGCGGTCGCGATGAAGGCGTACAGGTCGGTCACCACGTGCTGGAAGGCGCCCTCGACGTTCAGTGAGCTGCGGTTGGCCCGGGACATGCACCAGGTGGCGGCCAGGTTGACGACGATGCCGACCAGCGCGGTGACCAGCACCAGCGAACCGTCCACCTCGGGCGGGTCGATCAGCCGGGTCACCGCCTCGTACGCGAGCCAGGCGGAGAGCACCAGCAGGGTGACGCCGTTGGCCTGCGCGGAGAGGATCTCGGCCCGCTTCAGCCCGTAGGTGTAGCCGCCGCGGGCCGGGCGGGCCGCCAGCCGCATGGCGACCAGCGCGAGGGCGATCGACGCCGCGTCGGTCAGCATGTGCGCCGCGTCCGAGATCAGGGCCAGCGAACTCGCCGCCAGGCCGACCACGACCTCGCCCGCCATGAAGACGGTGATCAGTACCAGCGCGGAGACCAGCCAGCGCCGGTCGGCGTCGGCGGCCACCCCGTGGCTGTGCCCGTGGCCGTGGCCGCCCTTCTGCGGGCCGTGGTCGTGGTCGTGGCGGTCGTGCTCGTGGTGGTGCCCGGCCATCGGAGTCCTCTCGTGCACGCCTTGCCCGTACGGACGAGGGCCGCCCGCATCCGAAGTGAACCCCAGATCCGACGAAGATCCAAAGGCTGCACTGGTGACCGTTGTCGTTGCCGCCCACCGCCCGTTCCCCGCCCGTTCCCCCGGACGGGGCAAGGTCCGTGCGCCGGTGCGCGGCGGACGGCCGGGAGGGCTGGGGCAGGACAGCAGCAGGACGGCAGGGCGGGGCCGGGCACGATCGCCCGCGAGCGGGGCCGGACCGGCGTGCCCGCCGGCGGACCGACCGGGAGGCGGGCGGAACGTTCAGGCAGTGATCGCGGCCTGCGCCCGGACCGCGGCGGCCGTCCGCACCAGCGCGGTCATCAGCCGCAGGTCGTCGCCCTGCTCCGGGTGCCACTGGACGCCGAGGGTGAACCCGGCGCCCTCGATCGCCTCGACCGTGCCGTCCTCGGCCCAGGCGGAGACCGACAGGCCCTCGCCGAGCCGGTCCACGGCCTGGTGGTGGTAGGTCGGCACGTCCACCGACGCGTCCGGCAGCAGCTCGCCGAGCAGGGTGCCCGGCACCGGCTGCACCGGGTGGCGCCCGTAGGTGCCGGGCGCGCCCACGTGGCCGTGGTGGCCGACCACGTCCGGCAGGTGCTGCAGCAGGGTGCCGCCGCAGACCACGTTGAGCAACTGCATGCCGCGGCAGATGCCGAGCACCGGCAGCTCGGCGGCGAGGGCGGCCCGCAGCAGGGCGGACTCCCAGACGTCGCGCTCCGGCTCGCCGCCGTCGGTCATCGGGTGCCGCGGTGCGCCGTAGCGGGCCGGGTCGATGTCGGCGCCGCCGGCGATCACCAGGGCGTCGATCCGGGCGACCGCGTCGGCGGCGTGCTCCGCCGCGTCAGGGGGCAGCAGGACGGCAAGCCCGCCGGCGGCCTGGACGACGGAGGGGTAGCGCTCGGCCAGCAGGACCGTGCGGATGCTGTCCCAGCGGCCCCAGGCCGCGTCCAGGACAGAGGTGCTGATGCCGATGACAGGCCGAGGAGTCATGGCGGGCATTCTGCCTCCTCAACTGCCGTGATGGGGCGATCGGGGGGTGCGGCACGCGCCACACCGCCGCCGCGGCCGCTACGACGTACGGTAACCGTGTTGGTTCGGAGCGTGCACGGCGGGCGTCGGAGGTGGCGGATGGCGGGGACGGAACCGGGGGCGGTGCCGCGGCGGCTGGCCGGGCGGGTGGCGGTGGTGTCGGGCGTCAGCGGCTTCGCCGGTGAGCCGGGGGCGGCGGTCGCCCGGCGGCTGGCCGCCGAGGGCGCCCGGGTGGTCTGCGCGGACGCGGACGAACGGGCGGGCCAGGCCGTCGCCCGTTCGGTGGGCGGCCTGTTCGTGCACACCGACCCGCTGGACGAGTACATGGTGGAGGCGCTGTTCGACGAGGCGTACGAGACGCTGGGCGGCGTGGACGCGGTGTTCAACGGCCCGTCCGGCGCGCCGCCCGCCGACGGCCCGGTGCTGGAGACCCCGCCGGACGCCTGGCGGGCCGTCCAGGACACCCGGCTCACCGCGGTCTTCCTCGGGTGCCGCGCCGCCCTGCCGTACCTGCGGCGGCACGGCCACGGCTCGGTGGTGAACCTGGCCGGCCCGGCCGTGGAGGGCGGCATCGCCGCGACCGTGGCGGCCGCCGGGGTCGCCGCCCTCACCCGGGAGCTCGCCGAGCGGTTCGGGCCCGAGGGCATCCGGTTCAACGCCTTGGGCGGCGCCGACGCGGAACGCCTAGCCGCCACCACCGCCTGGCTGGCGAGCGACGACGCGGCGGGGGTGAACGGCAGTCTGATCCGATTCTCACCGTAATCTCATCGGAAATCGGACGTTTCGGCCCTCCTGCTGATATGGCGCTTATCCGCCCGCCCTTAGATTCGATGGCGTGAGCGAGCAGATTCCCGCCGGGTGGTACCCGGACCCGAAGGACACCACCAGCGACCCCCGCCCCGAGCGCTACTGGGACGGCAAGGGTTGGACGGCCACCACCCGCCCGGCGCCCGGCGCCGAGACCCCGGCGGACGTCGCCGGGTCCACGACCCCCGCCGGTGAGCCCGGTGAGCCCGGTGAGCCCGGTGAGCCCGGTGAGCCCGGTGAGCCCGGCGAGCCGACCGTGATCGAGGGCCGCGTCCTGGAGGACGGCCCGACCGTCCGCTACCCCGAACTGCCGCCGGTCACCGACGCCACCCCGGCGAAGACCCGCCGCCGGCCCTCGCGCCCCGTCGTGGTCGCCGCCACCGTGGCGGCCCTGGCCGGCCTCGCGGTCGGCTCCGGGATCACCTACCTCGCGATGGACGACCGCGGAGACCGAGCCTCCGCCCGCCCGTTCGACGGGCGCTACCGCCTCGGCGGCCCGGGCAGTGACGCCTTCGGCGGCTCCGGCGACGGCCTCCCGCTCCCGGGCGAGGGCCAGGGCAACGGCCAGGGCAACGGCGGCGGCCAGGGCCGCGGGGGCCAGAACGGCACCCCTCCGATCGACCTGCTCAACGGCATCCGCCTGCCGGTCCCGTCCGGGTGGGAGGGCAGCATGACCGGTGACGGCCACGCCATGCTCACCATCGGCTCGTACACCTGCCCCAACGGCAAGGACGGCTGCTCGCTCGGCGGTGTCGTCACCGGCAGCATCGAGGGTACGGACGCCAAGAAGGCCGCCCTCGAGGACATCGCGGCGGCCGCCAAGGAGGCCTACGGCGACGTGAAGTCCCACGAGGAGCTGAAGTCGGAGGCGGTCACCGTCGCCGGCCGCAGCGGCTGGCTGGTGCGCTGGAAGGTCGACGCCCCGGAGGGCAACGACGGCTACGTGCAGACGGTGGTCTTCCCCGGCGCGAAGCAGGGCACGCTGGCCGCCGTCCACCTCGGCTTCGACATCGCCGACAAGGCCCCCGACCTCGCCCAGATGGACACCATCGTCAAGGGCATCAAGGCCTTCCAGGGCCGCGGCCCCGGCGGCGGCAGCTGACCGACGGCCGGGCCGGAGAGGGGCGCACCGATCAGAGGAAGGTGCGCCCCTCTCCGCGGTACGTCGGCACCGTCTCCACCACCCGGTCGCCCTCGACCAGGTGCAGCTCCGCGAAGCGCTCGCACAGCTCGCCGGCCTTGGCGTGCCGGAACCACACCCGGTCGCCGATCAGCAGGTCGTCCGCGGCGGCGCCGAGCAGCGGCGTCTGCACCTCGCCGGCGCCCTCCTGCGGGTCGTAGCGCAGGCCGGCCGGCAGGTGCGGCACGGGGGAGCGGTCCGCCCCGGCCGGGCCGGAGGCCGGATAGCCGCCGCCCAGCACCGTCACCACGCCCACGCCCGGGCGCCGCACCACCGGCTGCGCGAACAGCGCCGCCGGCTTCCCCCGGAACGACGAGTAGTTGTCGAACAGCCGCGGCTGGTACAGCCCGGAACCGGCCGCCACCTCGGTGACCGCGTCCTCGGCGACCGTCGACTCGACGCTGCCGGTGCCGCCGCCGTTGACGAACTCCAGGTCCGCCACCTGCCGCAGCCGCCGCACCACCGCGGCCCGCCGCTCCGCCAGCTCCGCCCGCGCCTTCGCCTGCATCAGCCGCACCAGCTGCGAACGCACCGGCCGCCCCGCCACCCGGTCGCCCACGCCCGCGATGTGGCCCTCGTACGCCATCAGCCCGACCACCTTGAAGCCCGGCCGGTTCTGCACCAGCTCGCCGAAGGCCGCCAGGGCCTCCGGGGTGCGCAGCGGCGAGCGCCGGGCGCCGAACCGGACCCGCCCGCCGAGCAGCTCCAGCGAGGTGTCCAGCTCCAGGCAGACCCGCACCGTCTCCGGCCCCTCGCGGGCGATGTCGATCAGGTCGAGCTGTGCCGGGTCGTCCAGCAGCACGGTGATCGCCTCGGCGAGCTTCGGGTCGTCGGTCAGCTCGCCGAACGCGGCGCGGTCCGCGGACGGGTAGGCGAGCACGATGTCGGTGAAGCCCTGCCGGGCCAGCCAGACCGACTCGGCCAGGGTGAAGCTCATGATCCCGGAGAAGCCGTCGGTCGCCAGCACCCGCTCCAGCAGGGCCCGGCAGCGCACCGACTTGCTGGCCACCCGGATCGGCTTGCCGGCCGCCCGGCGCACCAGGTCCGCCGCATTGGCGTCGAAGGCCTCCAGGTCGACGATCGCCAGCGGGGCGTCGAGGTGCGCGGTGGCCCGGTCGTAACGGGCGCGGTCGGAGACCGTGCCGGGCGCGGCGGGGGCGAGGTCGGTGGCCATGGCGGCAGCGTCCCACACGGCGGCTACCGCTGGGTAGAGGCGGGTGCGCCCGGCGCCGCAGCGGCCGTGGCGGGGGCTGCGGACGAGGCCGCGGGGGAGGCTTCCGGGGACGCCGAGGTGAGGCTGTCGGCAGCGCCGGCCGCGACCGACTCCACCAGGGCGATCCCCTCCTCCTTGGTGTCCGAGCCGTCGGTGAGCACCGCCACCAGCAGCTCCCGCCCGTCGTGGACGACCCGGCCGATGCTGTTCACCACCCAGGCCCCCTCCGCCGTCCGCGGCAGCCAGCCGTTCTTCAGCGCCACCGCGTGGTCGTCGTCCGCCGCCGACACGCCCCAGCGCTGGTCCGCCGCGATCAGCCCCATCAGCTTCCGCAGGTAGGCGCGGGAGGCGTCGTTCAGCACACTGCCCCCGCCCTCCGCGAACACCAGCTGCAGCAGCCGCAGTTGGTCCTCGGCCGTGGTCGTCGTCAGACCCCAGTAGCCGTCGGTGCCCGCCGTCGTCGCCGTGAGGCCGAAGGCGGCGTTGGCGGCGTCCAGGCCCTCCTCCTCGCCGATCTCGCCGAACAGCTCGGTGGTCGCGTCGTTGTCGCTGTTCTCGATCATCAGCGCGGCGGCACTGCGCTGCTGCTCCGTCAGCTCGCCGCCGGTCTGCCACAGCAGCGCGGCGAGGATGTCCACCTTGACGATGCTGGCGGTGACGAACCGGTCGGTCCCGTACGCGGCGCCCGCCCCCGACGCGGTGTCCAGCACGGCCACCGCCAGGTGCCCGCCGGCGTCCTGCACCGCCCCGGCGAGCACGGCGTCGAGGTCGATCGCGGAGGCCGCGGGGGAGGCCGCCGCCACCGGCAGCGTGCGGCTGCCCGCCGACCGGGTGTGGTGCAGCCAGGCGCCGGCCGCGGTCAGGGCGAGCACGAGCACCACGGCAGCACGCCGGATCCGGCGCCGGCGCCTGCGGGCGGCCCTGCGGGCCCGTCGGGCTGAGGTCATGCCGGCGATCCTGCGGCCGGTGCATGGGGCTCAGGTGAGTCCGGGGTGAGCACCTTCTGAGAAGCCGGACATATGGAAGGCATACTCTCGACGGGTGGAGCGCAAGAACATTCCGAACCCCGGATTCGCCGACGACGACGGCACCGCCGACCCCCGCCTCACCCGCGCCCTGGACGCCTGGGCCGGGGACGGCGCACGGGAGCCCGAACTGCTGGAGGCCCTCACCCCGAGCCGGCTGATGGTCCCGATCGTCGCCGTCCTCGGCGAGGTCGAGATCGATGCCAACGGGCTGAAGCACGAGAAGACCAGCGACATGGCCGTCCCGGTGATCGAGGCCGCGGACGGGCGGCGCGCGCTTCCCGCCTTCACCTCGCTGGAGACCATGGCCCGCTGGCGGGCCGACGCCCGGCCGGCACCCGTCGCCGCACCGCAGGCCGCCATGGTCGCCTACTCGGAACGGGCCGACACCCTGCTCGTGGACCCGGCCGGGCCCGTCACCTACCAGCTCACCGGCGCCCGGCTGCGGGCCGTCGCCGAGAACCGCCGCTACGTCCGGCCGGTCGCCGACCCGGACGTCCACGCCGCCCTGCGGGGGCTGCTCGCAGCCGAACCCGTGGTGGCCCGCGGCTACCTCCGGCCGGACAGCGAGGCCGACGCGGTGCTCGCGCTGGTGCCTGCGGACGGTGCAGGTGAGGAGGAGCTGCGCAGTGCCGTCGACCGGCTGGTCGCGGGGCTCGCCGACGACGCCACCCTCCGCGTCCGCCTCGACCGCGGCCTCCAGCTCGCCCTGCTCCGCACCGGCCTCCCGGAAGAGCCGTTCTACACCGCGGGCGAGTAGGTGGGGCCGACCACAAGGGGAGCAGGGCCGACCACAAGGGGCGCGGGGAACTGCGCGGTGCGGAAGGACCGTGCCCGGACCTTCCGCACCGCGCAGTTCCCCGCGCCCCTCGATGGTGCCCCCGAGGGGCTGCCCGTCAGGAGTAGACGGGGCCGGTGAACTTCTCGCCGGGGCCGGCGCCGGGGGCGTCCGGGACGACGGAGGCCTCGCGGAAGGCGAGCTGGAGCGAGCGCAGGCCGTCCCGGAGGGGCGCCGCGTGGAAGTTGGAGATCTCCGGTGCGCCGGCGGTCACCAGACCGGCCAGGGCGGTGATGAGCTTGCGGGCCTCGTCCAGGTCCTTGTCGGCCTCGCCGCCCTCGGCGAGCCCGCACTTGACGGCCGCCGCGCTCATGAGGTGGACGGCGACGGTGGTGATCACCTCGACGGCCGGGACCTCGGCGATGTCGCGGGTCAGGTCGTCGAAGCCGACCGTCGGGTCGTCGTGCTCGTGGGGCTGGCTGGTCAAGGTGACTCACTCCGTCTGGCCGGTCGCTCTTACACCAGGGAGCGTACAAGGCCGGGTCGGCGGGGCCGGAATACCGGTGGCTGCGGAAACGCTGCTATGCTTCGAGACTGACCGGCCAGGAGTCCGTATGGACGCCCGGCCAGCAAGTGGAGGCTCCACCCAGGAGGCCCGAGAGGGCAACCGCGACAGTCTCCCACCCGATCGGCCCACGGGTCGACGGGTCCGGTCCGCGACGGGCACCGCGAGGTGCGCGATCGCCAGTGGCGTCCCGCCGAGGGCGCCCCGGTTGTGTGGAGCCCCGCCTGTACCGTGCGGGGCTTTTTTCGTGCGTTCGGTGCCCCTTCGGGCAGCGGAGCATGAATGAAGCCCCGCCCAGTGGTCGAAACCACGACGTGCGACCGCCGCCCGACGGCCGCACTGAAGAAGGTGCAACCGAGGAGGCCCCATCAGCACCGAGCCCCGCATCAACGACCGGATCCGCGTCCCCGAGGTGCGACTCGTCGGTCCCAGCGGCGAGCAGGTCGGCATTGTCCCGCTTGCCAAGGCGCTGGAGCTTGCCCAGGAGTACGACCTCGACCTGGTCGAGGTCGCGGCGACCGCACGGCCGCCGGTCTGCAAGCTCATGGACTACGGCAAGTTCAAGTACGAGTCGGCAATGAAGGCCCGTGAGGCGCGCAAGAACCAGGCGCACACGGTCATCAAGGAGATGAAGCTCCGGCCGAAGATCGACCCGCACGACTATGACACCAAGAAGGGTCACGTCGTCCGGTTCCTCAAGCAGGGCGACAAGGTCAAGATCACGATCATGTTCCGCGGTCGCGAGCAGTCCCGCCCCGAGCTGGGCTTCCGACTGCTGCAGCGCCTCGCGGAGGACGTCCAGGACCTGGGCTTCGTGGAGTCCTCGGCCAAGCAGGACGGCCGTAACATGATCATGGTTCTCGGCCCGCACAAGAAGAAGACCGAGGCGATGGCCGAGGCGCGTGCCCTCGCGGACGCCCGCAAGGCCGAGCGTCAGGGCCGCACCCCCGGTGCCGCCCCGGACGCCCAGGCGGAGGAGACGGCCGAGGCCGTCGAGGCCGTCGAGGCCGTCGAGGCCGCGCCCGCCGCCGAGGTCGAGCAGCCGGTCGACACCGAGCAGGAGAGCTGAGCCGAAAGGCCCGGCCCCCGTTTCGGACGGCCACAACGGCCGGGGCTCCCGCCCCGGCCAGGAGATGAATCCACTCCCGGCCCGCACAGCAATGTGCGGGCCGGGGCGGACCGACGAGGAGATACGGCGACATGCCGAAGCAGAAGACGCACAGCGGCGCCAGCAAGCGCTTCAAGATCACTGGCTCCGGGAAGGTGCTGCGCGAGCGTGCCGGCCGTCGCCACCTGTTGGAGCACAAGCCCTCGACGCTGACCCGCAAGCTGGCCGGCAACGCCGAGATGGCCCCCGCCGACGCCAAGAAGATCAAGAAGCTTCTCGGCAAGTGATCGCCCACCCGCGGCCCCGGCCGCGGGACGAGCTGATCCTTCCCGACCCAATCGATTGACGGACCGCCCGGAGCCATCCGCGGTCCAACCCAAGGAGTAATCAAGTGGCACGCGTCAAGCGGGCAGTCAACGCCCACAAGAAGCGCCGGGTCATCCTCGAGCGGGCCAGCGGTTACCGCGGCCAGCGCTCCCGCCTGTACCGCAAGGCCAAGGAGCAGGTCACCCACTCGCTCGTCTACAACTTCAACGACCGCAAGAAGCGCAAGGGCGACTTCCGTCAGCTGTGGATCCAGCGCATCAACGCTGCGGCCCGTGCCAACGGCATCACCTACAACCGCTTCGTGCAGGGTCTGAAGGCCGCGGGCGTCGAGATCGACCGCAAGATGCTCGCCGACCTGGCCGTCAACGACGCCGCCGCGTTCGCCGCGCTCGTCGAGGTCGCCAAGAAGGCGCTGCCGGAGGACGTCAACGCCCCCAAGGCCGCCTGATCCAGGCGAAGCCTCAGTAGTTGAGCTCTTCGGGCCCGCAGGTACACACCGCCTGCGGGCCCGATGCGCATTCCAGGCCGCGGCCGCCCCCGCCGGGCCGCAGGGTACGCCTCCCGGAGGCCCCGCCTCCTCGACAGAAGACAGAGCATGCAGAGCACCGACACCCCCCTGCTCACCTCCCTGCGCTCGCCGCGCGTCGTCGCCGCCCGCCGGCTGGCCAAGCGGAACCAGCGCAGCAAGGAGCGCCGCTTCCTCGCCGAGGGCCCGCAGGCCGTCCGGGAGGCCGTGGCGTACGGGCGGCTGCCGGGGTCGTCCGAGCACGCGGTGGTGGAGGTCTACCTCACCCCGCAGGCGCTGGAGCGGCACGCCGACATCGCGGACGCCGCCCGCGCGGCCGGGCTGCCGCTGCTCACCGCCACCGAAGAGGTGATCGCGGAGATCTGCGACACCGTCACCCCGCAGGGCATCGTGGCGCTGTGCCGGTTCATCGACACCCCCTTCGAAGAGGTGCTCAAGGCCCGCCCCCGGCTGGTCGCGGTGCTCGCCCACGTCCGCGACCCCGGCAACGCCGGCACCGTGCTGCGCACCGCCGACGCGGCCGGCGCCGACGCGGTCGTCCTCACCGACGCCTCGGTGGACCTCTACAACCCGAAGGCCGTCCGGGCCTCCGTGGGCAGCCTCTTCCACCTGCCGTTCGCCACCGGTGTGCCGGTCGCCGAGGCGGTCGCCCGGCTGCGCGAGGCCGGCGTGCGGGTGCTGGCCGCGGACGGCGCCGGCGAGCGCGACCTCGACCAGGAGCTCGACGAGGGCACCCTCGGCGCGCCCGGCGCATGGGTCTTCGGCAACGAGGCCTGGGGTCTGCCGGAGGAGACCCGCGCACTGGCGGACGAGGTGGTGCGCGTGCCGATCCACGGCCACGCCGAGAGCCTCAATCTGGCCACGGCCGCCGCCGTCTGCCTCTATGCCTCCGCCCGGGCCCAGCGCTCGCCCGGAGGGTGTCGCACACAGCCGCAGGGGCGCTAGGGTCGGCCTCGGCGGGGAGCACGGTGGTGGGTCAGGGGAGGACGCCCATGGTCGGCAGCGGAACGGAGCTGAACCCCGACGAGCTGCCCGACGGCCTGGTCGTCGCGGACGCCGGCGGCCGCGTGGTCTGCTTCAACCGGGCCGCGGCCCGGCTCACCGGGCGGCGCCCGGCGGCGGTGCTCGGCACCGCCCTCGAGGACGCCCTGCCGCTGGAGGACCTGGACGGCCGCCGCTGGTGGAAGCTGACCGACCCGTACGGCGGGCTGGCGATCCGCAGCGGGCAGCCAGAGCGCAACCTGCTGCTGCCCGGCGGCTGCGAGGTGCTGGTCTCCGCCCGGTACGTCCGGGAGCGGCCCGGCGGCCCGGTGCAGCGGGTGGTGGTGGCGCTGCGCGGCACCGAGGCGAGGCGCCGCACCGAGCGCAGCCACGCCGAGCTGATCGCCACCGTGGCGCACGAGCTGCGCTCCCCGCTGACCAGCGTCAAGGGCTTCACGGCGACCCTGCTGGCGAAGTGGGAGCGGTTCAACGACGGGCAGAAGCGGGTGATGCTGGAGACCGTCGACGCCGACGCGGACCGGGTCACCCGCCTGATCGCCGAACTGCTGGACATCTCCCGGATCGACGCCGGCCGGCTGGAGGTCCGCAAGCAGGTCGTCGACCTGGCGGCGGCCGTCCGCCGGCACGTGGACGGCAAGGTGGCCTCCGGCATCCCGGCCGAGCGTTTCGACATCCGGATCGCGGACGGGCTCCGCCAGCAGTGGGGCGACCCGGACAAGATCGACCAGGTGCTGGGCAACCTGTTGGAAAATGCGGTGCGGCACGGGGAGGGGACTGTCACCATCGAGGTGGCCCCCGCCGTGGAGATCGTCGAGGCGGCCGGCTGGGAGCGTCCGGGCACCCCGCCGAGGATGCTGGAAGGGACAGCGGTCACCGTGAGCGACGAAGGCAGCGGCATCCCCGAGGAGTCCATGCCGCGCGTCTTCACCCGCTTCTGGCGCGGCTCCAAGCGCGGCGGCACCGGTCTCGGCCTCTACATCGTCAAGGGCATCGTGGAGGCCCACGGCGGCGTCATCCGGATCAGCCGCGCCCCCTCGGGCGGCGCGCGCTTCCGATTTATCCTGCCCGCGGGCGTTCCGGACTTCATGTTGTAGGACCGGGCCGGCGGGCTCCCCGCGCGCACGACCACGGACGGCGAAACGGCCGTCGGCGTGCTGCGACTACACTCGACCTTTGGCGTTGTGGGACGCCCTGCGCGGCCGTGCCGCGGACACCCCTCCCGGTACCGGGCCAGGGGCTGCCCGTGTTCCGGCCACGCCGGGCGTAGCGCAAGGGCGAGCCATCCACTTCACGAGCAGGAGCACGGGAAAGATAGAGATGTCGGCACCCAACAAGTCGTACGACCCGGTCGAGGTCGAGGCCCTCAAGCCCGAGGTGGTGGAGCAGGCCCGGGACGAGGCGATCGCCGCGTTCGCCGCCGCCGCCGACCTCGACGCGCTGAAGCAGGCCAAGGTCGCCCACACCGGCGACCGTTCGCCGCTCGCCCTCGCCAACCGGGAGATCGGCGCCCTGCCGCCGCACGCCAAGGCCTCGGCGGGCAAGCTGATCGGTCAGGCCCGCGGCGCGGTCAACCAGGCGCTGGCCCGCCGCCAGGCGGAGCTCGAGGCGGAGCGCGACGCGCGCGTGCTGGTCGAGGAGGCGGTGGACGTCACCCTGCCGTACGACCGCGCACCGCGCGGCGCCCGGCACCCGCTGACCACCATGGCCGAGCGCATCGAGGACACCTTCGTGGCCATGGGCTACGAGGTCGCCTCCGGCCCCGAGGTCGAGGCGGAGTGGCTCAACTTCGACGCCCTCAACCTGCACCCGGACCACCCGGCCCGCTCCATGCAGGACACCTTCTTCGTGCAGGCCCCGGACGGCTCCGCCGACTCCGGCGTCGTGCTGCGCACCCAGACCTCCCCGGTGCAGATCCGCACCATGCTGGACCGGCAGCCGCCGCTGTACGCGGTGAGCCCCGGCCGGGTGTACCGCACCGACGAGCTGGACGCCACGCACACCCCGGTCTTCCGCCAGGTCGAGGGCCTCGCGGTGGACGAGGGCATCACCTTCGCCGACCTCAAGGGCACCATCGAGGTGCTGGTCGAGAAGCTGATCGGCGGCCACCTCGAACTGCGCTGGCGCCCCTCGTACTTCCCGTTCACCGAGCCGAGCGCCGAGGTGGACCTGCAGTGCTTCGTGTGCCGCGGTGAGAGCGTCGGCAACCCCGACCGCCCCTGCCGCACCTGCTCCTCCGAGGGCTGGATCGAGCTCGGCGGCTGCGGCGTCGTCAACCCGCGGGTGCTGGTCGCCGCCGGCGTCGACCCCAACCGCTACAGCGGGTTCGCCTTCGGCCTGGGCCTGGAGCGAATCCTGATGAACCGCCACAACGTCGCCGACATGCGCGACATGGTCGAGGGTGACGTCCGCTTCACCCTCCCGTTCGGGATGGAGATCTGATGCGCGTCCCGCTTTCCTGGCTGCGCGAGTACGTCGACCTTCCGGCCGGCGAGACCGGCCGTGACGTGGCGGCCCGGCTCGTCCGCGCCGGCCTGGAGGTCGAGACCGTCGAGCAGCTCGGCGCCGACCTCAAGGGCCCGCTGGTGGTCGGCGAGGTGCTCTCCATCGAGGAGCTGCCCGGCTTCAAGAAGCCGATCCGGCACTGCTTCGTGAACGTCGGCGACGCCAACGGCACCGGCGAGCCGCAGGAGATCGTCTGCGGCGCCACCAACTTCAACGTCGGCGACAAGGTCGTCGTCGTGCTGCCGGGCGCCGTGCTGCCCGGCCCGTTCCCGATCGCCGCGCGGCAGACCTACGGCCACACCTCGGCCGGCATGATCTGCTCCGCCCGCGAGCTCGGCATGGGCGACGACCACAACGGCATCCTGGTGCTGGAGTCGCACCTGGAGCCCGGCACCGACGCGATCGAGCTGCTCCAGCTCGTCGACGAGGTGCTGGACATCGCCGTCACCCCGGACCGCGGCTACTGCCTGTCGCTGCGCGGCGTGGCCCGCGAGGCCGCCGCCGCGTACGGGCTGCCGCTGGCCGACCCGGCGCTGCTCGACGTGCCCCCGGCCAACGCCTTCGGCTACCCGGTCAAGGTCGCCGACCCGGCCGGCTGCGACCGCTTCGTCGCCCGCACCGTCACCGGCGTTGACCCGGCCGCGAAGTCCCCGATCTGGCTGGAGCGCCGCCTGCAGAAGGCCGGCATCCGCCCGGTCTCGCTGACCGTCGACATCACCAACTACGTGATGCTCGAGGTCGGCCAGCCGCTGCACGCCTACGACCGGAACCGCGTCCGGGGCACGATCCTCGTCCGCCGCGCGGAGGAGGGCGAGACCCTCACCACGCTGGACGGCGTGAAGCGCAAGCTCTCCGCCGAGGACCTGCTGATCTGCGACGACTCCGGCCCGATCGGCCTGGCCGGCGTCATGGGCGGTGCCACCACCGAGATCATCGACCCGGTGCTCGACCCGGAGACCGGCGAGGTCACCGGCTCCACCGAGGTCGTCATCGAGGCCGCGCACTTCGACCCGATCAGCGTCGCCCGCACCGCGAAGCGCCACAAGCTTCCCTCCGAGGCGTCCAAGCGCTTCGAGCGCGGCGTCGACCCGGAGGCCGCCCGCGCCGCCGCGCAGCGCGCCGTCGACCTGCTGGTGCTGATCGCCGGCGGCACCGCCGAGGCCGGTGTCACCGACATCGCCGCGCCGCACCCGGTGCGCACCATCGCGATCGGGGCGGACCTGCCCGACCGCGTCGCCGGCACCGAGTACGGCCGCGAGACCGTCACCCGCCGCCTGCAGGAGATCGGCTGCGCCGTCGCCGGCGCCGACGTCCTCGAGGTCACCCCGCCGTCCTGGCGGCCCGACCTCACCGACCCGTACGACCTCGCGGAGGAGGTCATCCGGCTCGAGGGCTACGACAACGTGCCCGCCCGGATGCCCAACGTCCCGCCGGGCCGCGGCCTGACCGAGGCGCAGCGCTTCCACCGCCGGATGGGCACCGCCCTGGCCGGCGCCGGCTACGTCGAGATCAACGCCTACCCGTTCATCGGCGAGGCCGCGTTCGACGCGCTCGGCCTGGAGAAGGACGACCGGCGCCGCCGCACCGTCAAGCTGGTCAACCCGCTCAACGACGAGGAGCCGGCGCTGCGCACCACGCTGCTGCCGGGCCTGCTGGGCGCGCTGCGCCGCAACGTCGGCCGCGGCAACACCGACCTGGCGCTGTTCGAGACCGGCACGGTCTTCCTGCCGAAGGACGAGCTCAAGGTCGCGCCGCGGCTGTCGGTGGAGCGCCGGCCGACCGAGGAGGAGCTCGCCGAGCTGAACGCGGCCCTGCCGGACCAGCCGCGCCGGGTCGCGGTCGCCCTCGCGGGCGAGCGGAAGCCCTCCGGCTGGTGGGGCAAGGGCGTGCCGGCCGGCTGGGCGGACGCCGTCGAGGCGGCCCGCACGATCGCCCGCGCGGCCAACCTGGAGCTGACCGTCCGCCAGGCGCAGCGCGCGCCGTGGCACCCCGGCCGCTGCGCCGAGCTGCTGGTGGACGGCCGGGTGGTCGGCCACGCCGGCGAGCTGCACCCGCGGGTGGTCAAGGCGCTGCACCTGCCGGAGCGCACCTGCGCGATGGAACTCGACCTGGACGAACTGCTCGCCGACGGCGTGCGGAAGGTGAGCGGTCCGGCCGTCTCCGCCTACCCGGTGGCGACCCAGGACGTGGCGCTGATCGTCGGCACCGGGGTGCCGGCCGCCGAGGTGGAGGCCGCGCTGCGCGAGGGCGCGGGCGAGCTGCTGGAGTCCGTCCGGCTGTTCGACGTCTTCACCGGTGAGCAGGCGGGCGAGGGCAAGAAGTCGCTGGCGTACAGCCTGCGCTTCCGTGCCGCGGACCGCACGCTGACCGCGGACGAGGCCTCGGCCGCCCGCGAGTCGGCGGTGGCGGCGGCGGCCGCGCGCACCGGGGCGGTGCTGCGCGGCGCGTGATGCGCATCGGCCCGACGGGCCCCGTTCCGGACCGCGCGTCCGGGGCGGGGCCGTCGGCGTTTCTTCCCATGATCGCCAGATGCCTTGCAGACAGCGCGAGTTGGCGAACGTTAGGTGGGCCTTAAGGCGGCGTGCAGGTTGGTCGGACCCTCTTGCGGGTTCAATGCCATGGCCGCTTCAATCCTTGTTAGGAAAGTTTCCTAACCGGAGCGCCCCGGGCATTCCCATGCCTGCGCGCGAGTCGAGCTGACGGAGCGTCACATGCCTGCACAGCCCCGCACCGCCCGCACCAACCTCCGCACCCACCGGGCCGGCCGCCGCACCGGCAGGACCGCCCTTGCGGTCCTGCTCGCCGCCGTCCCGCTGACCGTCGCCAGCGTGGCCGTCAGCGCCGCCGGCGCCGACGCGTCCGTCGTCCGCGCCGCCGGCGTCGGCCTGGACGACGCGCACAAGAAGGACATCGCCATGCAGATCGTCTCCAGCGCGGAGAACTCCTCGCTGGACTGGAAGTCCCAGTACAAGTACATCGAGGACATCGGCGACGGCCGCGGCTACACCGCCGGCATCATCGGCTTCTGCTCCGGCACCGGCGACATGCTGGACCTGGTCGAGCACTACACCGACCTCAAGCCCGGCAACGTCCTCGCCAAGTACCTGCCGGCCCTGCGCAAGGTCAACGGCACCGACTCGCACACCGGCCTCGGCAACGCCTTCACCAGGGACTGGGCGACCGCCGCCAAGGACGGCGTCTTCCAGAAGGCCCAGAACGACGAGCGGGACCGCGTCTACTTCAACCCCGCCGTCCAGCAGGCCAAGGCCGACGGCCTGCGGGCGCTCGGCCAGTTCGTCTACTACGACGCCATCGTGATGCACGGCCCCGGCAGCAGCTCCGACAGCTTCGGCGGCATCCGCAAGGCGGCCATGAAGAAGGCCAAGACACCCGCCCAGGGCGGCGACGAGGCCGCCTACCTGAACGCCTTCCTGGACGCCCGCAAGGTCGTCATGAAGAAGGAGGAGGCGCACTCCGACACCAGCCGGGTCGACACCGCCCAGCGGGTGTGGGTCAAGGACCGCAACTTCGACCTCAACACCCCGCTGAAGTGGAAGGTCTACGGCGACAGCTACCAGATCAACAGCTGACGCCGCGCCGGGCCCGGGGACGGTCCCCCGACCCCCGCCCCCGGGCCGCGGCACGCCGGCCGGTAAATCGCACGACAGTCCGGACCGGCCGCTGTTAGCCTCCCGACCGTGGCGAAACTCAACCAGATCATCGCGGTCGAAAAGGGCGTCAAGTCCAAGTCCTTCCAGGAGCTGACGGCGGCCCACCACGGCCTGCAGAAGCCCGCCCTGCTCGCCGGGATCTCCCGCACCTACCAGCCCAAGGACGAGGAGGGCGAGCAACTGCCGCCGGAGTCCACCCGGGTGCAGGTGCGCGCCGAGGACATCCTGCGCGACACCGCCGCCTCGCTCACCCGGCTGTTCGACGTGACCGCCACCAAGGACCACGCCAACTGCACCGCCCGTGCGGACGTCGTGGTCGACGGCCGGCCGCTGCTCACCGACGTGCCGGTCACCTACCTGCTCTTCCTCGAGAAGCAGCTCACCGACCTCTACACCTTCGTCCGCAAGCTGCCCGTGCTGGACGCCTCCGAGTCCTGGGCGCCGGACGCCTCCACCGACGCGTGGAAGACCGAGCCCGTCCGCACCATCCGGACGAAGAAGGTGCCGCGCAACCACGTGAAGGCGGAGGCCACCGAGAAGCACCCGGCCCAGGTCGAGGTGTACTACGAGGACATCGCGGTCGGGTACTGGACGACCGTCAAGTTCTCCGGTGCGCTGCCGGCCCGGCGGGTCAACGAGCTCGTCCAGCGGGTCGAGAAGCTGCAGCAGGCCGTGCAGTTCGCCCGCGAGGAGGCCAACGCCACCGAGGTCGTCGACCGGAAGACCGGCGACGCCGTCTTCGGCTACCTGTTCGGCCAGTAGCAGGCCGGACCCACGATCCCCCTCCTTGAGCGGAGGGGTGCGCGAATCAGCGCAGAAGCTGACACTGAAAGTGAAGCTGACACAGGGGTGACAGTGGAGGTTCGACTCCTCCCCCCGGCACCACCGCGCCGGGGTGGCCCAACGGCAGAGGCAGCCCCCTGAAACTCAGATTCTCGCTCAAGTCTCAGCATTCGCCGCCGAGCGCCGGATCGAACGGGTGCGGACGGAAAGCCTCGGATGCGGGTTCAAGTCCCGCCTGTGCCTCTCCCCGTGGCACGGTAGTTCAAAGGCAGAACACGAGGCTCTGAGAATGATCCGCAGCCCTTAAACGTGCCGGCGCGCGCAATTGGGTGGCACCGCAGGGGCCCGGGAGATGGATACCGCTCCCGGGCCCCGTCACGTCCGCTGTCGCGCGCCTACGGCGTCACGGGCAGAGCGCCGCCTTGACGATCACCGCGACCATCTGGCCCTGCTGCTCGTTCAGGCTCGCCCCGGCGGCACCGAAGTACCCCACGGTGTTCTTCGCCACGGTGGCGTCGTCCTTGCCGGCCTTGATGTCCGCACAGGTCTGCTGCGCGGCGGCGACGGTCTTCTGGTTGTCCTGCGCCAGCTTGGGGTCGATCTGCTTCAGGCCGGCCACCATCGCCAGCTCCTTGGCCAGCTGCTCGGTGTTCGGGGTGCCGGCGGCCTTGGTCGGCGCGGTGGACGGCGCCGAGGTGCCCGCCGGGGCGGAGCTGCCCGCGGGCGCGGGGGTGCCGGAGGCCGGCGCCGCCACGGTGGCGGAGGACTTCGCCGGCTCGGCGGTGCCGCCGCCGTCGCTGCTGCACGCGGTGAGGGACAGGGCGGCAGCAGCGGTGAGGGTGGTGACGATCATTCGAGTTCGCATGTCATCACCGTGTCAGAGCTACCACCGGATGCCGAGGGCTGTGACCATGCTGTGACGGCGCTGTGCCACGGAGGTGGCGCATCCCCGCCGGCCGGCGGGGGTCATCCGAGGGGGTCACCCGAGAGGGGCACTCGACGGGGGCGCCTCGTACTCGCCCATGCCCACCCGGACGAGGTCGCCGGCCCGGCACAGCTCCATCAGGTCGCGGCGGATGATGTGCGGCTCCGGCGAGGTGTCGTACTTCGCCTCGGCGCGCCGCCAGTCCCAGCGGCCGCCCTCCTGCCGGATGGCGGCCAGCAGGCGCTGGCGGCGGGCGGTGACGAGGACCCCGCGCGCGACGCTGATCCCGTTCAACTGGGCTACCCCTGTGGTGTGCTGCTTCGGGTGCTGGGAGGTGGTGGGGCCGCGGCGCCCGCCCGGGACGGCCGTCCCGGGCGGGCGCCGCGCGAGCGGCCCGGCGGTCAGGCCGAGGCGGAGTAGTCGTAGAAGCCGCGGCCCGACTTGCGGCCGAGCAGACCGGCGCCGACCATCCGGGACAGCAGCGGCGGCGCCGCGTACAGCGGCTCCTTGTACTCGTCGTACATCGAGTCGGCGATCGACACGATGGTGTCCAGGCCGATCAGGTCGCACAGCCGCAGCGGGCCCATCGGGTGGGCGCAGCCCGCCTCCATGCCCTTGTCGATGTCGGCCGCGGTCGCCACCCCGGACTCGAACATGCGCACCGCGGACAGCAGGTACGGCACCAGCAGCGCGTTCACCACGAAGCCGGCCCGGTCGCGGGCGCGGATCGGCTCCTTGCCGAGCGCCTGCACCGTGAACTCCTCCACCCGCGCCGTGGTCTCGGCGGAGGTGGTCAGCGTCGGGATGACCTCGACCAGCTTCTGCACCGGGGCCGGGTTGAAGAAGTGCAGGCCGATGACCTGCTCCGGGCGGGAGGTGGCGGCCGCCAGCTTCACGATCGGGATGGACGAGGTGTTGGAGGCCAGGATCGCGTCGCGGCGCTCGACCACGCGGTCCAGCGTCTCGAAGATCTGCACCTTGATGTCCTCGCGCTCGGCGACCGCCTCGACCACCAGGTCGCGGTCGGCGAAGTCGGCGAGGTCGACGGTGAACGAGAGCCGGGCCAGCGCCGCGTCCCGCTGCTCCTCGGAAAGCTTGCCGCGCCTGACCGCGGTCTCCAGCGAGTTGGTCAGCCGGGTGCGGCCGAGCTCCAGGGCCTCGCCGGTCGCCTCGGCAACCAGGACGTCCAGACCGGAGCGGGCGAAGACCTCGGCGATGCCCGACCCCATGAGGCCGCAGCCGATCACTCCGACGCGCGCGATGTCACTCACTCAGTTGCCCTTCACGGTGGTGCCGGGGGTTGCCCGGCGAGGTGCTGTTCAGCGGGCCGGCGCCGGGGCTCGGTGGGCCCCACACGCGTGTCCTGGTCGACCGTACTACTCCCGGGCACCGTGCGGACGCGCTGGGCCGTTCGGATGACCCCGGGCCGCCGTTCGGCTGGGCTGCCCGGCCCCGCGCCGCCGCCGGACCAGAATGCAGGGCAGCCGAGGAGGGAGCACGCGATGGGGACGGGATCACTGGCGGGGCAGGTCGGCCTGGTCACCGGGGCCGGCCGCGGCATCGGCCGGGAGATCGCCATCGGACTGGCCGCCGAGGGGATGATGCTCGGCCTGGTCGGCCGTACGCACGCCACGCTCACCGAGACCCTGCGCGAGTGCGTCAAGCACGGCGCCCGCGGCGTCGCGGTCAGTGCCGACGTCACCCGCCCCGGCAACGTCCGGGAGGCCGTCCGCACCGTCCAGCGCGACCTCGGCCCGATCGACCTGCTGGTCAACAACGCCGGCGAGATCGACCACGTCGAGGTGCCGCTCTGGGAGGCCGACCCCAACCAGTGGTGGCACGTCGTGGAGACCAACCTGCGCGGCCCCTTCAACATGCTGCGCAGCGTGCTCCCCGGCATGGTCGAGCGCGGCGGCGGCCGGGTGGTCAACCTGAACTCCGGCTTCGCCCTGCGCCCCGACGGCCGCTACACCGCCTACGCCACCTCCAAGGGCGCCCTGCTCAAGCTCTCCGACAACATCGCCGACTCGCTCGCCGAACACCACGTCGTCGTCCTCGACATCAGCCCCGGCGCGGTCAGGACGGACATGACCGCCGCCATGCCGATGTTCGCCGACAAGAAGGACTGGGGCTCCATCCCGTACATGGTGGCCGTCGTCGTGGACGCCGCCCGGGGCCGCTTCGACGCCCTGCACGGCCGGTTCGTCCACGCCGGGCGGGACGACCTGGAGACCCTGTGCGCCCGCGCCGGGGACATCCGCGAGGCCGACGCCCGCACCCTCCGGCTGCGCCCGTACGGGCCGGACGACCCGGTGGCCTGAGGCTGTTCTGTCGCCCGCTCGCCGCTGTTCTGTCGCCCGCTCGCCTCCGGGCGCTGTTCTGTCGCCCGCTCGCCTCCGGGCCCTCCTGACCCGGCGCCGACACTCGTCGCTCCGTCGCTGCGCTCCCGCGCTCCTCCCTTTCGGCACCGGCGGGCCCTTCGGCTCGGGGCGGGTGGGGTCAGCCGGTGATCGGCTTCCGGCCGCCCGCCCGGCGGGTCACGATTCCAGCAGTGCCGCGAGCTCAGGTTCCGGCAGGGTGCCCGGGGCCAGGCCCTCGCGGGCGAAGGCGTTGGCGAGCCGCTGCAGGGCCGCGTTCAGCGGGGTCGGCACGCCGTGCTGCCGGCCCAGCAGCACGATCTCCCCGTTCAGGTAGTCCGCCTCGATGTCGCCGGAGCCCCGCGCCAGGCTCTGCCAGGACGAGCCGCCGCCCCGCTCCTCCCCGTCGATCGGCAGCAGGACGACCCGGTCGCGGCCGGCCGCCCGCTGCTCCTCCGCGCCGGCGTGGCCGATTCCGGCGGCCTCCAGCACGGCCCGGCCCTCGGCGGACGTCCGCTCGGCCAGGGCCAGCCGCAGGCCGCCGTCGATCGGCCCGCCGACGGCCTCCAGCGCATTGTTCAGATTGCCGAGCAGCTTGGCGTACTTCCAGCGCATCACGTCCTCGCTGACCGGGGCGCCGAAGTGCGCGGCCGCCAGGTCGGCGGCGACCTGCTCGGCGGTGGCGTCGCTGCCGCCGGTGCAGCGGCCGATGTGCAGGATGCCGGTCAGCGGGCTGCCCGCCGCCGAGACCTTCCCCGGCTCCAGGTGGGTGGACGGCAGCCACACGCACACCCCGTACACGTGGCGGAAGCGGCGCAGCGCGAGCCGCTCGTTCTCGACGCCGTTCTGTGCGCAGAGCAGCGGCAGCACCTCGCCGGCCGTGCCGCCGCCCGCCACCGGCCGGGCGGCCCAGGCGTCGAGCAGCGGCACGGAGTGCTGCGTCTTCACCGCGAGCACCAGCACGTCCCCGTCGCGCAGGTCGACCTCCTCGGGACCGCCGACGGCCGGGACGGACAGCGTCCGCGTGCCCTCCGGGGTGGCCAGCCGCAGGCCGTCCTTGCGCAGCGCCTCCAGGTGCGCACCGCGGGCGACCAGCACCACCTCGCGCCCGCTCTCGTGGAGCCTGCCGCCGATCGTCCCGCCGACCGCGCCGGCGCCGATGATGATGTATCGCATGCCCCCGACCTTGGCACGGCCGCTGCCGCCGACGCCAGGAGTTGTCGTCGAAGGCACTCGGGTGGTCAATTCAGGGGCGCGGGGGCACCTCATGGGTGTCCGAGTGCGGCAGGCTTCAGGCCGGGGCCGGCTGGGTGGCCTTCCAGGCCATGTGGGCGCCGTGGACCTTCTGCCAGAGTGCGGCGCGGCCCTCGGGGCCCACGTCGGAGAGGTCCAGCCCGAAGCGGTCGGTGAGCAGCGCGAACCACTCCTGCTCGTCGGTGACCTCGCGGGCCTCCCGGCCCGCCGTCCCGGCCTGCAGCAGCACGCAGCCGCGCAGCGCCTCGAAGCCGTCGGCGTTCCGCAGGAAGGTGCAGTAGAACTGCACGAAGGCGGACTCCGGCGAGGTCGAGAGCCGGGTGTGCTCGGCGGCGAAGTCGGCCGGGTCGGCGGGCTCCGGCGAGAACTCCATGCCCCGGAACGAGCCCGCCGGGTCGTGTTCCAGCCGCCAGCCGCCCGGCACCACCGCGGACGGCGTCAGCCCGAAGCGGAGGGATCCCTGCCGGTGGCTGCCCGCCCGGAGCGGCAGCGGCTCGTACAGGCCGTCGCCGAGACCGACGTCCACCAGCCAGGGGCCCTCGGCCGTGCGGACGGTGAGCGCCATGTGGTTGCCGGCGGCGCCGACCGGCTCCAGGTCCACCTGCCGCTGCACACCGGCCAGGTGCCGGGTCACGTCGAAGCCCAGGGCCGCCAGCAGCGCCGAGAACGCGCCGTTGAGGTGGAAGCAGTAGCCGCCGCGGCCGCGCACGATCCGTTCCGCGGACTCCACCGGGTCGACCGTCGTCGGCCGCCCCAGCTGGATCTCCAGGTCCTCGTACGGCACCCGCTCCACGTGGGCGCGGTGCAGGACCGCCAGCGCGGCGGCGGTCGGAGCGGAAGGACGCGGCAGGCCGAGGCGGTGCAGGTACCGCCCGACGAGGTCATGGCTCAGCATGGGAGGCACACTAGCGGCATGATCGATCGTCAGTTCGTACCGGCCCCGCTGCCCCCGGACGCCGCCGCACTGCTCGAGGAACTCGCCGCTCCGCCCCGGCTGGTGGCCCACCTGAGCCTCGTCCACGACGTCGCCCTGCGGCTGCTGGCGGAGTGGGGCGAGGTACTCGGGGTCGATGCCGAGGAGGTCCGGTACGGCGCGGCCACCCACGACATCGGCAAGGTGCTGCACCCCGAGGAGCTGTCCGCCCCCGGCGCGCTGCACGAGGAGGCCGGCCGGGCCCTGCTGCTCGCCCGCGGCGTGCCGCCCGGGCGGGCCCGCTTCGCCGGCACCCACGCCTCCTGGACGCTTCCGGGCATCAGCACCGGGGAGCTCCTGGTGAGCCTCGCCGACAAGATCTGGAAGGGCCGCCGGCAGGCCGACCTGGAGGACCTCGTCACGGAGCGGTTGGCCGCGGCGCGCGGCGTGCCGCGATGGGAGGCGTTCCTCGAACTCGACGACCTGCTGGCCGCGCTGGCGCAGGACGCGGACGCCCGGCTCGCCCACCAGGCGTCCTTCCCGCTCCTGGCCGGCTGAGCGGCGGCGCGGGGGCAACCCGCTCTCAGTCGGCGGCGGGCAGGCCGAAGTCGGGGAGGCACGGCCCGAGGCCGGTGATCCCGACCGGCGGGCGGTCCGTCCGCTCCCAGTCGGCGCGGGTCAGCCGGAACCGCTGCGAGACGGCCGCCCGGCCGCGGACGTTGTCCCGCTGGACGCCGTCCGGCCGGTAGCCCAGGCGGGTGGAGACGCCGAGCGAGGCGGCGTTGTCGGTGAACGCGGCGGAGGCCGCCTCCTCCGCACCCAGCCCGGCGAACGCCAGGTGCAGCACCGCCGAGCGCATCTCCCGGCCGATCCCGCGGCCCTGGTGCGCCATGCCCAGCCAGGAACCGGTGCGCACCTCGCGGACGACGGCGAAGTCCCTGCCGCTGACGGCCTGCACACCGACCGGCTGTCCGTCGGCGAACACCACCAGGGTGAGCACCCAGTTCTCCGGCGACCAGGCGCCGCGGCACTTCCAGTGCTGCTGCACCACGGACCGGGCGCGCTGCGCGGGCGGAACGTCCGTCCACGCGCTGATGAAGGGCATGCGGTCGGGCTCGTGGACGCCCTCCGCGGCGACGTCCGCCAGCCGGGCCAGCTCCTCCTCGGAGGGCAGCCGCAGTTCGAGCCGTTCGGTGACGAGCCGCAGCCCCAGCAGCGGCCAGTGGTCGGTCAGCATCAACGCATTGTGACGGACCGTCGGCCCGCTCGCACCCCTGATTCCGGTGTTCCGAGCCCCGACGGGCCGACGGGTGCCCGGCGGGGGCTGCGCAGGCCCAGACAGACCCCGCAGCCGACCAGCACCGCACCGAAGACCTCTCCCGCACCCGGCACCCCCTCGCCGAGGACGGCGCCCGACAGCGCCGCGGTGATCGGCACCAGCCCCGCGAACAGGCCCGCCCGCTCAGGACCCAGCCGCTCCAGCGCCCGGTACCAGAGCAGGAACGCCACACAGGTCATCAGCACCGCCAGGTAGAGCAGCGCGGCGAGTTCACTGCCGTCCGGCCGCCGCAGCGCCGCCCGCCCGTCGGCCAGTACGGCCGCCACGGAGAACATCGGCACCGCCAGCACCGTCGCCCAGGCCGACACCCCGACCGGCCCCAGCCGCGGCAGCAGCGGCACCGCGAGCAGTGAGAACGCCGCCTCGCAGCCGAGCGTCCCCAGGGCGAAGGCGGTACCGGCGGCGTCCCCCGTGCCGAACCCCTGCGCGGCAGCCGCCCCGGCGGCGACCACCGCCGCCGCGGTCACCGCCGCCGCCCCGGGCCGTCGGCCGGCCAGCAGCGGCCCGAGGACGGCCATCACCAGCGGCGCCGCACCCACCACACTGCCCACCGCAGCCGGCCCCGAATGCCGCAGCGCCTGCACCAGCAGCACGTTGAACCCGACCAGCCCCGTACCCGCCAGCGCCACCAACCGCCCGAACTCCCGCCCCGTCGGCAGCCGGGCGCCCGGGTCACCGCCCGAGGGCCCGGAACTCCGGAGGGCGATCGGCACCAGCAGCACGGACGCCAGCAGATACCGCAGCGCCTGCCCGCCGAGCAGCGGGTAGGCCGAGAACGCGGCGCTCACACCGGTGGAACAGCCGAGCAGGCTCATCGCGGCCGCGCCGCGCAGACCGCCGGAGGCGGTGGGGGAGAGGGGCATGCCCGCCACGCTAGGTAACGAATGGTCCACCTGCCAGGTCCACTTCCATGCCCAAGGAGTGGACCACTTTCGGCAGCGTCCCGGATACCCTCCCGGCATGGCCGAACTCCTGATCGTCCTCGACCCCTCCGCGGACGGCGGCGGCCTCACCGCCGCACTCACCCGGGCCCTGCGCGAGGCCGTCCGACAGGGCCGCCCACCGGCGGGCGGCCGGCTGCCGTCCACCCGCGCTCTCGCCCGCGACCTCGGCGTCTCCCGCGGCACGGTCGTCGAGGCGTACGCCCAACTCGTCGCCGAGGGCTACCTGGTGAGCGCCCGAGGGGCCGGCACCCGGGTCGCCGACGGCATCGCGCCTCGCCCGCCCGCCGCCGCACCGGCCGCGGACACCCCCGCCGTCTGCTACGACCTGAAGCCCGGCACCCCGGACCTCTCCGCCTTCCCGCGGGCCGCCTGGCAGGCCGCCCTGCGCCGCGCCCTCGCCGCCGCCGAGCACACCGCCCTCGGCTACGGCGACCCGGCCGGGCACCCCGGGCTGCGGGCCGAACTCGCCGCCTACCTGGGCCGGGTCCGCGCCGCCGCGGCCGCCCCCGGGCAGGTGGTGGTGGTCGGCGGTGTCGCCCAGGGGCTCGCGCTGGCGGTCCGCCGGCTCGTCCGGCACGGCCACCGCACCATCGCGGTCGAGGACCCGGGCTCGCCCGGCACCTTCGGCCTGCTGCGCTCCCACGGCATCGAACCGGTCGGCGTCCCGGTCGACGCGTACGGCCTGGACGTCGGCGCACTGGCCGCCACCGGCGCCCGCGCCGTCCTCGTCACGCCGGCCCACCAGTACCCGACCGGCGTGGTGCTCGCCCCCGAACGCCGCGCAGCGCTGGTCGCCTGGGCCCGCCGCACCGGCGCGGTGGTGATCGAGGACGACTACGACGCCGAGTTCCGCTACGACCGGGAGCCCGTCGGCTGCCTGCAAGGGCTCGCCCCCGACCTCGTCGTCCACCTCGGCTCGCTCAGCAAGTCGCTCGCGCCCGGGCTGCGGCTGGGCTGGGCCGTCCTGCCGGAACCGATGGTCGGGGAGTTCCGCACCGACAAGCAGTACGCCGACCTCGGCTGCTCCGCCCTCGACCAACTCGCCTTCGCCAGGCTGCTCGCCGACGGCGGCCACGACCGGCACCTGCGCGCCGTCCGGGCCCGGTACCGCTCCCGCCGCGACGCCCTGGCCGCCGCCCTCGCCGAGCACCTGCCGGGCGCCGCCGTACGCGGCGTGGCGGCCGGCCTGCACCTGTACCTCGACCTGCCCGCCGGGTGCTCCGAGGAGGCCGTGGTGGCGGCCGCCGCCGCCCGCGGCCTGCGGGTCGAACCGGTCGCCCCGACCCGGCTGGCCGTCCCCGGGCCGCCCGCCCTCGTGCTCGGCTACGCCGGCCTGCCCGAACGTGCCCTCGCCCGTGCCGCCGCCCTGCTGGCCGAGGCCGTGGCGGAGTCCCGGCAGCACCCCTGAACCGGCCGCGGGCACACCCCGGAGAGCCGCCGGAGCGTCAGGGCCGCGGCCGGCGCAGGATCCTGATCCGGCGCCGCAGCGCCCGGGCGGCCCGGCGCCGCCGACCGGCAGCGGGGGGCTCGTCCGCCAGCTCGTCCGCCAGCAGGTCCATCAGCAGCCCGTCGTGCCAGGTGCCGTCCGGCCCGCGCTCGTACTGCCGCATCACACCCACCGGCCGGAAGCCGACCTTGCGGTAGCAGGCGATGGCGGGCGCGTTGTCCGCCGCCGGGTCGATGACCAGCCGGTGGTGGCCGAGTTCGGCCGTCAGGTAGCGGGCGAGGGTGCGGACGGCGTCGGTGCCGAGGCCGCGGCCGTGCACCGACGGGTCGAGGTACACGTCGATGCCCGCGTGCCGGTAGTCCGGCTCGTCCTCCTCGTGCCACTGGATCGCCCCGACCACCTGCCCCCGGTACTCCACGGCCAGGGTAGGCGTCCGCTCGTCCGCGAGGTCCGAGCGCACCTCCGCGACCATGTCGGGCCCGCCCCGCCAGCGGGCCCGCACCTCCGGCGTGGCACGGATCTCCGCCAGCGCGGGCACGTCGGCGGGCGTCGCCGGCCGCAGGAGGACGGCGGCGCCGGGCAGGGTCGGCCTGGTCTGCATGCAGGCACGCTACCCGCCCGCGGCCCTGGTGACGTCCCGTCAAGAGATCCGCCGCGACTTGGCCGGACCGGCCACCGCGCAGGCCCCCGCACCGGCATACTGTCGCCCGGCCCCACATGCGGCCGACCACGGCAGGACAGGCACGACAGCGGGGGGCCGCCGGCTCATGCAGCACTTCCCCGGGGGAGAACCCCGCCGGATCGGCCACTACGAGGTGCTCCGCAGACTCGGTGCCGGAGGCATGGGCGAGGTCTACCTCGCCAGGTCACCCGGAGGCCGCCAGGTCGCCCTCAAGATCGTCCACCCCGACCTGCAGGACGACCCGGAGGCACTGCCCCGGTTCCGCCGCGAAGTCGCCGTCGTCCGCACCATGCGGAGCGCCTTCTCCGCCGCCCTCGTCGACGCCGAGACCGAGCGCGCCCCGTACTGGCTCGCCACCGAGTACCTGCCGGGCCCGACGCTCCACGCGGCCGTCACCGCCTACGGACGGCCGCTGCCCGCCGGCACCTGCCGCCGACTGCTCGCCGCACTCGCCGAGGCGCTCGCCGACGCGCACCGCCAGGGCGTGCTCCACCGCGACCTGAAGCCCTCCAACGTCATCCTCGCCGCCGACGGCCCCCGCCTGATCGACTTCGGCATCGCCCGCAGCCCCGCCCACACCCGCACCGGCGACCTCCAGGCGATCGCCGGAACCCTCGGCTACCTGGCCCCCGAAGTCCTCTCCGGCCAGGAACGCGGCGCCGAACCGGCCGACGTCTTCGCCCTCGCCGGAACCGCCGCCTTCGCCGCGACCCGCCGGCCCCCGTTCACCGGGAGCGGCCAGGCCGCCCTGCTCGTCCAGGCCCTCACCGGCGAACTCGACCTCGACGGCGTCGAACCGGGCCTCGCCGACCTGCTGCGCCGCTGCGCCGCCCGCGAACCGGCCGCACGGCCCACCGCCGCCGCCGTCGTCCGCGAACTCGACACCACCGTCTCCCTGGTCGACGACCCGGTCTACCGCGAACTCATCGGCGCCGCACCCGGCCCGGAGCCGGACACCCTGCAGCCGGGCATCCCCCGCACCGTCCGCGTCCGCCCGCCCGGGCGGCTGACCGCCACCGTCGGCGCCTCCTCCGCGATCGCCGGTGCGGCCCTCGCCCTCGTCCTCTCCCTGGCCGCCGGACGGCTGCCGCCCGCCGACGCCGACGCGGCCGCAGCCTCCGCCGGCGCCACCACGACGGCCACCACCGCGCCCAAGCCCTCCGGCTCCGCGGCCAAGTCCTCTGCCTCCGCCGAGCCGCTGATCGGCGCCGACGGAAAACCCGGTCCGGTCCGCCCCGAGCGCATCCCCGCCGTCGACCGCGACCTTGTGTGGGGCTTCGCGAACAACGCCTGCAACCACCGCGCCACCTGGGACGGCACGCCGATCGACGGCCCCTACACCGGAGACTGGTCGATCCCGCTGGGGCCGGACCAGGACGGCAAGCGGCTGTTCGGCTCCAGCCGCAAGAGCGAGGACGGCAAGCCCGAGTACACCGTCGTCGAGATCCGGCCCCCGGCGCAGTCGGCCGCCCACGAGCACCCGGCGGTCCAGATCAGCAAGGTGCTCCTGGTCGGCAGCCCGGTCGGCGGCCAGCCGCCGGAGAGCTACGTCGACTACCCGTCGGACTTCCCCGGCGCGGCAGCGCTCGACCAGAAGGGCGACTGGACGGTGGTCTACTACAAGATCCGGCCCGACGGCTCGCTCGTCTCCAGCGTCTGCGGCGGATTCAGGATCGGTTGATGACACTTCTCGCACCCCGCCCCGGCAGCTCGTCCATGACCGCCGCCGCCCGCCGCCGACTGATCGCGGTCGGCGCCGGCAGCGCCGCCGCGGCCTTCGCCCTCACCTGGATCACCGCCCCCTCGCTGTGGCCCGCCTCGAAGACCGCCGCCGGCGGCAGGCCGGCCCCGGCGGCGAGCAGCCCCGGCGCCCTCCCATCCACCTCCACCTCTGCCTCGGCCGCGGCCGCCGGCGGGGCCGCCGCGGCACCCCCGGACGGCCCGCTGCTCGCCAACACCGAAGTGATCAAGCCGAGTTGCGACGGCAACAGCATGTGGCGGCTGCCGCTCGCCCCGGCCGAAGTGCGCCGCCTGGACGCCCCCGGCAACCCGGCCGACAGCTGGGCGCTCGGCCACCAGGGCGCCATCGCCGGGCAGTCGACCACCGAGGCGGTGGTCCAGAGCACCGCCGACCGCCAGATCGACCTGCGCCGCTTCGCCATCAACGCGGTCAGCCGCAAGACCGCCGTCACCGGCACCATGGTCAGCGTGCTGATCGACCCGCAGTGCGGCGGCGGCCCGCGCGAAATCGTCTACGTCACCGTCGACTTCGACCAGGACCCACCCGTCGTCAAGGGCAAGCGCGCCGACGACACCCCGGTGAACCTCAACTCCCTGAAGCTCTCCGTCGACCCCAACCAGTCCGTCACCTTCGAGATCACCGCCCTCAGCAAGAAGTGCGACTGCACCTGGACGGCCGAACTCAGCTACGTCGACCAGGGAAAGACCCGCACCCTCACCATCGACGACCAGGGCAGGCCCTTCCGGATCGCCCAGGGCGGCACCAAGTACCTGCGCTACAGCCGCATCGAGGGCAACCGCTGGCTCGACGCCGAGCTGTGGGGCTGAGCCGCCCCGAAATCACGTTGCCCGGCCCGCCGCCGCCACCGAGAATCCCCGGATGACCGCCGACTTCAGCCACAAGCCCGTACTCACCGGCGACCTCGTGCAGCTGCGCCCCTTCCGGCCCGAGGACCTGCCCGACATCGCCGCCGCCCTCGACGACCCCGAAGTGCGGCGGCTCACCGGCAGCGAGGGGCACCCCGCGTTCGACCCCGACGCACTGGCCCGCTGGTACAACTCCCGCAACGAGCAGCCGGACCGGCTCGACCTCGCCGTGACCGACCCGGCGACCGGCCGCTGCGTCGGCGAGGTCGTGCTCAACGAGTGGGACGAGGCCAACCGCAGCTGCAACTTCCGCACCCTGATCGGCCCCGCCGGCCGGAACCGCGGTCTCGGTACCGAAGCACTCCGGCTCGTTCTCGGCCACGCCTTCGACCACCTCGGCCTGCACCGCGTCTCGTTGGAGGTGTACGCCTTCAACCCGCGCGCCCGCCGCGTCTACGAGAAGGCCGGCTTCGTGGCGGAGGGCGTCCTGCGCCAGGCCCTCCGCGACGGCGACACCTGGGTCGACGCCACCGTCATGTCCGTCCTGGCCCCCGAATGGGCCGACCACCACGGCCGCCCCTGACGAACCCGCGCCGGAAAGATCCCGGCCCCGGCTGCATGCTGTCCGAACGCAGAAGGTCAGCGCCGCCGAGGTGCGGAGTCCGGGTCGGCCGGGAGGTCGAAGACGTGGTCGCCGTCGGCGGCCCGGACGACGACCCGGTCGGGGCCCGCCCAGTGGCTGTCCACCGGGCCGCCGCCCGCCGGGCCGTGGTCGAAGACGCCGAGCAGCCAGCGGCGGGCCGACCAGCCGCCGCCGGTCTCCACCTCCACGGACCAGCAGGGGCCGACGGCGTGCCGCACCACCAGCAGGATGCGGTCGGCCCGGTCGGGCGCCACCGTGCTGAGCACCGTGTGCTGCCGCGGCGGCCCCACCACGTCCAGTACCCCGATCAGCACCCGCAGGACCAGCACCCCGGCCACCAGCACCCCCGGCGCCGTGAACAGCCCGCGGCCCGGCCGCTTCGGCGCCAGCAGCAGCGCCGCCACCAGCAGCAGCACGGCCCCGCCGAGCAGCAGCACCGGACGGTCCAGCAGTTCCGCCACCCGGACCCGACCGCCCGACCGGGCCGACCACGAACCCGCCGCGTACGCCGCGACCAGCAGCACCGACGCTCCTGCCGCAGCCCCCGCCGGCCGCCACCCGCGCCCGGCTCCCCTGCCGTCCCCCGCCACCGCGTCCCCCGCCACCACGTCCCCCGTACCCCGGGCGGGCGCCCCCCGGCGCCGCTCCGCCGCAGGCTAACACCGCCCGACAGGCCCGCTGTCGGCGCCCACCGATACGCTCGCCGGGAATCCGAGGCACCGTCAACGGGGGAGCGGAATGGCAGTGCAGACCGAACCGACAGGCCGTCGGCCGCTCACCGAGGCCGAGCTTCCCGCCGGGCTGACCCACGGCCCGAGCCGCCGCCACCTGCTCCGCCACGGGCTGCCCGCCTCCGGCGCGGGCCTGGACTTCACGCCCACCGCGGACGGCCCGCTGCCCGCCGTCGCCGAGGGCGTCCACCGGCTCGGGTCCGGCAGCACCTGCGGGGAGGTCGTCATCGTCGGGGCCACCGGCGAGATCCGCCTCGCCGACCGCCTAGGGCAAGGCCTGTCGAGCGACCCGCTCGCCTCCGACCTCGCCGCGCTGACCGCCCTGGTCGACGCGGTCGAGAGCGGGACCCGCCCCGACCCGGCGGCGTACGGCGGCCGGCGCGGCCCGTCCGTGGCCGACGCCGTGGTCACCGCGGCGACGGCCCGACTGCGCGCCATCGACCCGCGGCTGTTCGCCGACGGCGGCCGCCCCGCCCACTGGGAGACCGAACTGCTCCTCCGCAGCCTCGCCTGGGGCGCCCGCCCCGGCGGCCCGGACGGCCCCGCGTACGAGTTCGAGCCCGGCCTGGTCGACGACCTGGCCGACCTCGCCGCCTACGGGGAGGGCGGCTCCGTCCGACGCCTCCGCCCGGAGGAGGTGCCCGCGGCGATCACCCACGCGCCGACCCGCAGGCTGCTCACCGAGCACGGCCTGCCGCTGCAGTACGAGATGTTCGGCGTCGCGGGCGACGGGCCGCTGCGGACCATGGCCGAGTCCCACCCCGAGGGCTTCGCCGTCCCGCACGACCGCTCCGACCAGGCCGGCTTCCTCGCGATCGGCTGGTGGCCGCACGACCTGCCGGTCGCCCTCGACGGCGCCACCGGCCGCCTGGAGCTCCCCGCCTGGTACGAGGAGGGCGGCCCCGCCCGCTACCTCCACCGCGACCTGTCCGCACTGCTGTACGCCTGCTGGACGTACGAGCGGCTGCGCGCCGCCTGGTACCGGGCGGAGGAGGACGGCCACCCGTGGCAGGCGTTCGACCCGAGGGCGGTGCTGCACGCCGTGGTCGACGCCGTGGTCGAGGCGGTCGACCCGGAGTCGTTCGCCACCGCCGACCACTCCTGGCGGCAGCTCGCCGAGGACCCGTACACCGGGGGCCTGCTCGGCGGCTGAGCCGGTCCGGGGCGGTGCCCCGGGTCGGCTAGCCTGGGCGCGATGAACCGCTTGAGCACGCCGTGGGGCGAGATCGACCTCACCCGCTTCCCCGAGGACCCCCGCGACCGGCTGCGCGCCTGGGACGCCGCCGACGACTACCTGCTGCGGCACCTGGCGGAGAGCGGCACCGACCTGTCCGGCAATGTGGTCGTGGTCGGCGACCGCTGGGGGGCCCTGGCCACCGCCCTGGCCCCGCACCACCCCGTGCAGATCGGCGACTCCTACCTCGGCCGCCGTGCCACCGAGGCCAACCTGGCCCGCAACCACCCCGCGGACGCGGACGCCGTCCGGCTGCTGTCCACCCGCGACACCTCGCCGGACCGCATCGACGTGCTGCTCGTCCGGGTGCCCAAGAGCCTGGCCCTGCTGGAGGACCAGCTGCACCGGCTCGCCCCGGCGGTCCACGAGGGCACGGTGGTGGTCGGCACCGGCATGGTCACCGAGATCCACACCTCCACGCTCAAGCTGTTCGAGTCGGTCCTCGGCGCGACCCGCACCTCGCTGGCCGTCCGCAAGGCCCGGCTGATCTTCTGCACCCCGGACCCGGCGATCGCCCGCACCGGCAGCCCGTGGCCGCAGAGCTACCTGCTGCCCGACGGCATCGGTGCCGCCTCCGGGCACCGCGTCCACAACCACGCCGGCATCTTCTGTGCCGACCGCCTCGACATCGGCACCCGCTTCCTGCTCGGCCACCTCCCCGAACGGCACGGCCCGGAGACCGTGGTCGACCTCGGTTGCGGCAACGGGGTCGTCGGCACCGCCGCCGCCCTCGCCAACCCGGCCGCCGAAGTGGTCTTCCTCGACGAGTCGTACCAGGCCGTCGCCTCCGCCGAAGCGACCTTCCGGGCCAACCTCGGCCCGGACGCACCGGCCCGCTTCGAGGCGGGCGACGGCATGGCCGGGGTGGCCCCCGGCAGTGTCGACCTGGTCCTCAACAACCCGCCGTTCCACAGCCACCAGGCGCTCACCGACGCCACGGCCTGGCGGATGTTCACCGGCGCCCGCCGTGCTCTGCGCCCCGGCGGCGAACTCTGGGTCGTCGGCAACCGCCACCTCGGCTACCACGTCAAACTCCGCCGCCTGTTCGGCAACTGCCGCACCGTCGCCGGCGACCCGAAGTTCGTCCTCCTCCGCAGCGTCAAGAACTAGCGTTCACCCGTAGGGCAAGCCCGTAGGTGCCCCCACACGCCCCTTTGGACCAGCCACCTACGCGGGCGTGAACACCAGCGTGGCGTTGTGGCCGCCGAAGCCGAAGGCGTTGGTGATCGCTGCGCCGACGGCACCCGTCCGCGGGCCGCCGGTGACCACGTCCAGCTTGACCGCCGGGTCGGGGGTGTCGAGGTTCTGCGTCGCCGGGACGATGCCGTCCCGCACGGCGAGGACGGCCACCATGGCGCCGACCGCTCCGGCCGCGCCGAAGAGGTGCCCGGTCATGGACTTGGTCGCGGTGACGGCGGGGTGGGTGCCCACCGCCTCGGTGACGGACTGCGCCTCGGCGAGGTCGCCGAGCGGCGTGGAGGTCGCGTGGGCGTGCACGAGGTCGACCGCGAGCGGGGAGAGGTCGGCGGCGGCGAGGGCCTGCCGCATCGCCCTGACCTGGCCCTCCGGGTGGGCGGCGGTGATGTGGTGGGCGTCGGAGGTGACGGCGGCCCCGGCGAGTGCCGCGTACGGGCGGCCGCCGCGGGCGGCGGCGAAGGAGGCCCGTTCCAGGACGACGACTGCGGCGCCCTCGCCGATCACGAAGCCGTCCCGGTCGGCGTCGAACGGGCGGGAGGCCTGCCGAGGTGCGTCGTTGCGGGTGGAGTGCGCCTTGGCCTGGGCGAAGCCGGCCAGGGTGAGCGGGCAGATGCAGGCCTCGGCGCCGCCCGCCACCACGACGTCGGCGCGGCCGAGCCGGATGAGGTCCAGGCCGAGGGCGATCGCCTCGGCGCCGGAGGCGCAGGCGCTGACCGGGGTGTGGGCGCCGCCGCGTGCGCCGAGTTCGATGCTGACCCAGGCGGCGGGGCCGTTCGCCATCAGCATCGGCACGGTGTGCGGGGAGACCCGGCGGACACCGGCGGCCTCCAGCACGTCGTCCTGGCCGAGCATGGTGAGTGCGCCGCCGGTGCCGGTGCCGATCACCACGGCGAGCCGCTCGGGTTCGACGGCCGGGCGGCCCGCGTCGGCCCAGGCCTCCCGGGCGGCGACCAGGGCGACCTGTTCGCAGCGGTCCAGCCGGCGGGCCTGCACCCGGTCGAGGAGTTCGGTGGGCTCGACGGCGAGCCGTCCTGCGATCCGCACCGGCAGTCCGGCCGCCCACTCCTCCTCGATCGCGGTGATCCCGGACCGTCCCGCCAGCATCGCCGCCCAGGTCGAGGCGGTGTCCCCGCCGAGCGGAGTGGTGGCTCCCAGCCCGGTGACCACCACGTCGGTCTGTGCACTCACTGGTGAACTCCTTTGTGAAAGGGACACAACACCGTGCCCGCCGCGGAGGTGCCGCCGGTCGGGCCCGATTGTCACTCTGCCAAGGAACTGATGACGTTTCGGGCATTGGTCGGCACCGAGTCCGGCTGCTGAACTTTGGAGGGTTCGGATGGTTGGCGACGTCAGGGGGCGGGGATCGGGCAGGCTGGTCGGGGGTGCCCGAAGCTCCTTGCATGAAATTTCCAAGGTGCGTATATTCATGCTTAACGAAGGAGGACGCCATGGCATTGCGAGTCGCCGTCGCCGGAGCGAGCGGGTATGCGGGCGGTGAGGTGCTGCGCCTGCTGCTCGGGCACCCGGAGATCGAGATCGGGGCGCTGACGGGCGGCTCCAACGCGGGGGCGGTCTTCGGCACCCTGCAGCCGCACCTGCTGCCGCTGGCCGACCGCGTGCTCGAGCCCACCACCCCGGAGGTGCTGGCCGGGCACGACGTGGTCTTCCTCGGGCTGCCGCACGGCCAGTCCGCGGCCGTCGCCGAGGCGCTCGGCGAGGACGTGCTGGTCGTCGACTGCGGCGCCGACTTCCGGCTCAAGGATGCCGCGACCTGGGAGAAGTTCTACGGCTCCCCGCACGCCGGCACCTGGCCCTACGGCCTGCCCGAGCTGCCCGGCCACCGCGCCGCGCTCAAGGGCACCAAGCGGATCGCCGTCCCGGGCTGCTACCCGACGGCCGTCTCCCTCGCGCTGTTCCCCGCCTACGCGGCGAAGCTCGTCGAGCCGGAGGCCGTGGTCGTCGCCGCGTCCGGCACCTCGGGCGCCGGCAAGGCGGTCAAGCCGCACCTGCTCGGCAGCGAGGTGATGGGCTCGATGAGCCCGTACGGCGTCGGCGGCGTGCACCGCCACACCCCGGAGATGGCGCAGAACCTCGGCCCGGTGGCCGGCGAGGACGTCACCGTCTCCTTCACGCCGACCCTGGCCCCGATGCCCCGCGGCATCCTCGCCACCTGCAGCGCCAAGGCGAAGCCCGGCACCACCGCCGAGTCGCTGCGCGCCGCCTACAAGGAGGCGTTCGCCGGCGAGACCTTCGTCCGCCTGCTGCCCGAGGGCCAGTGGCCGCAGACCAGCTCGGTGTACGGCTCGAACGCCGCCCTCGTCCAGGTCGCACTGGACGAGCACGCCGGGCGGGTGATCGCCATCAGCGCGATCGACAACCTGGTGAAGGGCACCGCGGGCGGCGCGGTGCAGTCCATGAACATCGCCCTCGGCCTGCCCGAGGAGCTCGGCCTCCCGCTGAACGGAGTCGCACCGTGAGCCAGCCCGTGACGGACCAGCAGAACATCGGCGTGACGGCGGCGAAGGGCTTCCGCGCGGCCGGCGTCACGGCCGGCATCAAGGCCTCCGGCACCCCCGACCTCGCCCTCGTGGTCAACGACGGCCCGCAGTTCGCCGCGGCCGGCGTCTTCACCTCCAACCGGGTCAAGGCCGCCCCCGTGCTCTGGTCCGAGCAGGTGCTGAAGACCGGCTCGCTGGCCGCGGTCGTCCTCAACTCCGGCGGCGCCAACGCCTGCACCGGCCCGGAGGGCTTCCAGGACACCCACGCCACCGCCGAGAAGGTCGCCGCCGAGCTGAACGTGGGCGCGATCGAGGTCGCCGTCTGCTCCACCGGCCTGATCGGCGTCCGGCTGCCGATGGACATCCTGCTGCCCGGCGTCGAGCAGGCCGTCAAGGCTCTCAGCGGGGACGGCGGGGAGGCCGCCGCGATCGCCATCAAGACCACCGACACCGTGCACAAGACCGCGCAGGCCACCAGCCCGGCCGGCTGGACGGTCGGCGGCATGGCCAAGGGTGCGGGCATGCTCGCCCCGGGCCTGGCCACCATGCTGGTCGTCGTCACCACCGACGCCGCCGTGGAGAGCGCCGAGCTGGACGCCGCGCTGCGCGGCGCCACCCGCACCACCTTCGACCGGGTCGACTCCGACGGCTGCATGTCCACCAACGACACCGTGCTGCTGCTCGCCTCCGGCGCCTCCGGCGTCTCCCCGGACGCGGCCGAGTTCGCCGAGGCCGTCCGCACCGTCTGCGCCGACCTCGCCCGGCAGCTGATCGGCGACGCCGAGGGCGCCTCCAAGGACATCCGGATCGACGTCACCGGCGCCGCCACCGAGGACGAGGCCGTCGAGGTGGCCCGCACCGTCGCCCGCAACAACCTGCTGAAGTGCGCCATCCACGGCGAGGACCCGAACTGGGGCCGGGTGCTGGCCGCGATCGGCACCACCTCCGCCGCCTTCGAGCCGGACGCGCTCGACGTCGCCATCAACGGGGTGTGGGTCTGCCGCGGCGGCAGCGTCGGCGAGGACCGCGACCTGGTCGACATGGCCGGCCGCGAGGTCGTCATCACCGTGAACCTCAACGCCGGCACGGCCGCCGCCACCGTGTGGACCAACGACCTCACCGCCGACTACGTGCACGAGAACAGCGCCTACTCGACCTGATCCCGGGGGACAACAGACCGTGAAGATCGCACCCAAGGGCGAACAGGCCCGCAGCAACGCCGCGCTGCCCAAGGCCCGCACCCTCATCGAGGCGCTCCCGTGGCTGGAGCGCTTCCACGGCAAGACCGTCGTGATCAAGTTCGGCGGCAACGCCATGGTGGACGAGGACCTCAAGGCCGCCTTCGCCCAGGACGTGGTCTTCCTGCGCTACGCCGGCCTGAACCCCGTCGTCGTGCACGGCGGCGGCCCGCAGATCAGCGCCCAGCTCGACAAGCTGGGCCTGGAGTCCTCGTTCACCGCGGGCCTGCGGGTCACCACCCCGGAGACCATGGACGTCGTCCGGATGGTGCTCGCCGGGCAGGTCCAGCGCGAGCTGGTCGGCCTGCTCAACGGGCACGGCCCGTTCGCGGTCGGCATGACCGGCGAGGACGCCCACACCATGACGGCCGTCAAGCGGTACGCCGTGGTGGACGGCGAGCAGGTCGACATCGGCCTGGTCGGCGACATCGTCAACATCGAGGCCGGCGCCGTGAAGGCGCTGATCGGCGACGGCCGCATCCCGGTGATCTCCTCGATCGCCCGAGGTGCCGACGGCCACGTCTACAACATCAACGCGGACACCGCCGCGGCCGCCCTCGCGGTCGCGCTCGGCGCGGAGATGCTGGTCGTGCTGACCGACGTCGAGGGCCTGTACAAGGACTGGCCGAACTCGGACGACGTGATCAGCCAGCTGACCGCCTCCGAGCTGGAGGAGATGCTGCCCACCCTGGCGACCGGCATGCTCCCCAAGATGGAGGGCTGTCTGCGGGCCGTCCGCTCCGGCGTGGGCACCGCCCGCGTGCTGGACGGGCGGGTGCAGCACAGCCTGCTGCTGGAGATCTTCACCGACGAGGGCATCGGCACCATGGTCGTGCCCGACGACGAAACGACCGTACTCGGGGGCCTGGCATGAGCAACAGCGAACTCACCCAGCGGTGGCAGCACGCGCTGATGGACAACTACGGCACCCCGCGCATCCCGCTGGTCCGCGGCGAGGGCGCCAAGGTGTGGGACGCCGACGGCAACGCGTACCTCGACCTGGTCGGCGGCATCGCCGTCAACGCGCTCGGCACCGCCCACCCGGCCGTGGTCGAGGCGGTCACCCGGCAGATCACCACCCTCGGCCACGTCTCCAACCTCTTCATCGCCGAGCCGCCCGTGCAGCTCGCCGAGAAGCTGCTGGAGCTCTTCGGCCGCCCGGGCCGGGTCTTCTTCTGCAACTCCGGTGCCGAGGCCAACGAGGCCGCCTTCAAGATCAGCCGGCTGACCGGCCGCACCCACCTGGTCTCGCTGCAGGGCGGCTTCCACGGCCGGACGATGGGCGCCCTCGCGCTCACCGCCCAGCCCGCCAAGCAGGACCCGTTCCGGCCGCTGCCCGGCGACGTCACCCACGTGCCGTTCGGCGACATCGAGGCGCTGCGGGCCGCCGTCACCACCGAGACCGCCGCCGTCTTCCTGGAGCCGATCCAGGGCGAGAACGGCGCGATCCCGCTGCCCGACGGCTACCTGCGGGCCGCCCGGGAGATCACCCGCGCCACCGGCACCCTGCTCGTCCTCGACGAGATCCAGACCGGCATCGGCCGCACCGGCCACTGGTTCGCCCACCAGGCGTACGAGGGCGTCGAGCCGGACGTCGTGACGCTCGCCAAGGGCCTCGGCGGCGGCCTGCCGATCGGTGCGACGGTCGCCTTCGGCCCGGCCGCCGACCTGCTGCACCCCGGCCACCACGGCACCACCTTCGGTGGCAACCCGGTGGTCGCCGCGGCGGGCCTGGCCGTCCTGGAGACCATCGCGTCCGAGGGGCTGCTGGAGCACGTCCGCAAGATCGGCGACAAGCTGCGGCACGGCATCGAGGCGATCGGCGACCCGCTGGTGAGCCACGTCAGGGGTGCCGGGCTGCTGCTCGGCATCGTGCTGACCGAGCCGGTCTCCGCGAAGGTGCAGGCCGCGGCGCAGCGGGCCGGGTTCCTGGTGAACGCGGCCGTGCCGGACGCCGTCCGGCTGGTGCCGCCGCTGGTGCTGACCGAGCAGGAGGCGGACTCCTTCCTCGCGGCGCTGCCGGAGATCATCCGGTCCGTCCGCGACGAAACCCCCGACGCGAACAGCTGAGCGGAGTCCGGGAGAATCATCACATGACCGCACCCCAGTCCGACCAGCCCGCCCCCGGGGCGACGCCGCAGGTCCCGCAGACCCGGACCGCACGCCACCGGCGGATCGTGGACCTGTTGACCCGTCAGCCCGTCCGTTCGCAGAGCCAGCTGGCGAAGCTGCTCGCCGACGACGGACTGGTGGTCACCCAGGCCACGCTCTCGCGGGACCTGGACGAGCTGGGCGCGGTGAAGATCCGCAACCGGGACGGCGCGCTGATCTACGCCGTGCCCGCCGAGGGCGGCGACCGCACGCCGCGCGCGCCGATGGGGGAGTCCGCCAGCGAGGCCAGGATGGCCCGGCTGGCGGGCGAGCTGATGGTCTCCGCGACGGCCTCCGGCAACCTGGTGGTGCTGCGCACCCCGCCGGGCGCCGCGCAGTTCCTCGCCTCGGCGATCGACGCCGCCGAGACGTACGAGATCATCGGCACCATCGCCGGCGACGACACCGTATTGCTGATCAGCCGCGACCCGGCCGGCGGCCAGGCGCTGGCCGACCACCTGATGCAGCTGGCGCAGGCCAAGGCGCAGTAGCGCTCCGCCGCCCCCACCGCCCCGGTGACCCGCGAGGTCGCCGGGGCGGTGTGCATTTCGGAGTGATTCGTGGCCGACGCGGCGCCGGGACGGTCGTTGACCCGGCCCGGGGCCGGGCCTACCTTGGCCGCGAGCCCGGCCCGGGCCGGCCCGCGTTTTGAAATCCATACGCGGTAGTGCATACTTATGCCTAACGCTGTATGGGACTCGCCCCGCTGTGAGCTCCGCCCTGTTCGCACCGTTTGTGAAGGAGAAAGCCGTGACCGAGCGCGTCGTACTCGCCTACTCGGGCGGTCTGGACACGTCCGTCTGCATCGGCTGGATCGCCGAGGAGACCGGCGCCGAGGTCATCGCCGTCGCCGTCGACGTCGGCCAGGGCGGCGAGGACCTGGACGTCATCCGCCAGCGCGCGCTGGACTGCGGCGCCGTGGAGGCCGAGGTCGCGGACGCCCGCACCGAGTTCGCCGACGAGTACTGCCTGCCGGCCCTCAAGGCCAACGCCCTCTACCAGGGCCAGTACCCGCTGGTCTCCGCGCTGTCCCGCCCGGTGATCGTCAAGCACCTGGTCGCCGCCGCGCAGAAGCACGGCGCCACCACCGTCGCCCACGGCTGCACCGGCAAGGGCAACGACCAGGTCCGCTTCGAGGTCGGCATCAACTCGCTGGCGCCGAACCTCAAGTGCATCGCCCCGGTCCGCGACTACGCGATGACCCGCGACAAGGCGATCGCCTTCGCCGAGTCCAAGGGCCTGCCGATCGCGACCACCAAGAAGTCGCCGTACTCGATCGACCAGAACGTCTTCGGCCGCGCCGTCGAGACGGGCTTCCTCGAGGACATCTGGAACGCCCCGATCGAGGACGTCTACGAGTACACCCAGAACCCGGCCGACCCGCGCGAGGCCGACGAGGTCGTCATCACCTTCGAGGCCGGCGTGCCGGTCGCGATCGACGGCCGCAAGGTCACCGTCCTGCAGGCCATCGAGGAGCTGAACAAGCGGGCCGGCGCCCAGGGCATCGGCCGCCTCGACATGGTCGAGGACCGCCTGGTCGGCATCAAGTCCCGCGAGATCTACGAGGCCCCCGGCGCGATCGCCCTGATCACCGCCCACCAGGCCCTGGAGAACGTCACCGTCGAGCGCGAGCTGGCCCGCTACAAGCGGCAGGTCGAGCAGCGCTGGGCCGAGCTGGTCTACGACGGCCTGTGGTTCTCCCCGCTCAAGCGTGCCCTGGACGGCTTCGTCAACGAGGCCAACCAGAGCGTCTCCGGCGACATCCGGATGGTGCTGCACGGCGGCCGCGCGGTGGTCAACGGCCGCAAGTCGGACCAGTCGCTGTACGACTTCAACCTCGCGACCTACGACACCGGCGACACCTTCGACCAGTCGATGTCCAAGGGCTTCATCGAGATCTTCGGCATGTCCTCGAAGATCGCCGCCCGCCGCGACCTCGCCTGAGCCGCAGCATCCCTCCGAGCCCCGGCCGCCTCCCCACGGCCGGGGCTCACCCCCATCACCCGTAAGGAGCCCACGCGATGACCGCCGACCAGAACGCCGCCAGCGGCAATCCTGAGCTGCGCCTCTGGGGCGCGCGCTTCGCCGACGGCCCCTCCGAGGCGCTGGCCAGGCTCTCCGCCTCGGTGCACTTCGACTGGCGCCTCGCCCCGTACGACATCGCCGGCTCCAAGGCGCACGCCCGCGTGCTGCACAAGGCCGGCCTGCTGAGCAGCGACGAGCTCGCCGCCATGCTGGCGGGCCTGGACGGCCTGCTCGCCGACGTCGAGTCCGGCGCCTTCACCGGCACCATCGCCGACGAGGACGTGCACACCGCCCTCGAGCGCGGCCTGCTGGAGCGCCTCGGCCCCGACCTCGGCGGCAAGCTGCGGGCCGGCCGGTCCCGCAACGACCAGATCGCCACGCTCTTCCGGATGTACCTCCGCGACCACGCGAAGATCATCGGTGGCCTGGTGCTCGACCTCCAGCACGCGCTGGTCGGCCTCGCCGAGGCCCACCCGGACACCGCCATGCCGGGCCGCACCCACCTGCAGCACGCCCAGCCGGTGCTCTTCGCGCACCACGTCCTCGCGCACGTGCAGGCCCTCGGCCGGGACGCCGAGCGGCTGCGCCAGTGGGACACCCGCACCGCCGTCTCCCCGTACGGCTCCGGCGCGCTGGCGGGCTCCTCGCTCGGCCTCGACCCGCAGGCGGTCGCCGCCGACCTCGGCTTCGAGCGCGGCTCGGTCGGCAACTCCATCGACGGCACCGCCTCGCGCGACTTCGTCGCCGAGTTCGCCTTCGTCACGGCCATGATCGGGATCAACCTCTCGCGCATCGCCGAGGAGGTGATCATCTGGAACACCAAGGAGTTCGGCTTCATCACGCTGCACGACGCCTTCTCCACGGGCTCCTCAATCATGCCGCAGAAGAAGAACCCGGACATCGCCGAGCTCGCCCGCGGCAAGTCCGGCCGCCTCATCGGCAACCTCACCGGCCTGCTCGCCACCCTCAAGGCGCTCCCGCTGGCCTACAACCGGGACCTCCAGGAGGACAAGGAGCCGGTCTTCGACTCCTGCGACACCCTCGAGGTCCTGCTGCCGGCCTTCACCGGCATGATGGCCACCCTGACCGTGCACCGCGAGCGCCTGGAGGAGCTGGCCCCGGCCGGCTTCTCGCTCGCCACCGACATCGCCGAGTGGCTGGTCAAGCAGGGCGTGCCGTTCCGCGTCGCGCACGAGGTCGCCGGCGCCTGCGTCAAGACCTGCGAGCAGCAGGGCATCGAGCTGTGGGACCTGACGGACGAGCAGTTCGCGGAGATCTCCGGCCACCTGACGCCCGAGGTCCGCTCGGTGCTCAGCGTGCACGGCGCCATCGCCTCCCGCAGCGGCCGCGGCGGTACGGCGCCGAGCGCCGTCGCCGCCCAGCTCGCCGAGGTGAAGGCCGACCTCGCCGTCCAGCAGGAGTGGCTGCAGGGCTGACGGCCCTTCGAGCCGTGAGGGGCGCTCCGGGTGACCCGGCGCGCCCCTGCTCGTTGCGGCAGGTGTGAGCGAAGCCCGTCCCGGCCAGGACCTCCCCGTCGCGGAGCTGCGCCGCGACCTCGCCCCCTTCGTCGCCGTCCTCGCCCGGGCCGCACTGCCCGGCGGCCGGCCGGACGGCGCGGACCTGGAACAGACCGTCTGGCTGCACGCCGCCGAGCGGGCGGCCGGCCCCGGCCTGCCCCGCGACCCGCGCGGCTGGCTGCGGGCCAGGGCCGTCCGGGCCGCCCTGGCCGCCCGGACGGCCGCCGCCAGGGAGACGCCGGTGCCGCGCCCCGCCAGGGCCCGCCGAGAGCCGCACGAGGAGCTGCTGGCCGCCGAGCTCGGCCGGGCCGTCCGGCGGGCGCTGGCCGAGCTGCCGGGCCGTTGCCCGGAGCTGCTGCTGTCGCTGGCCGAGTCGCCGGAGCTCACCTACACCGAGCTGGCCGCCCGCACCGGCGTGCCCCGCGGCAGCATCGGCCCGACCAGGTCGCGCTGCCTGGCCTGCCTGCGGTCGCTGCTGGCGGCCCGCCGCAAGGACTGGACGGGGGAGTGACGGCGCCGGAGAGCAGCCGGACGGCGGAGTGACTGCACGGTGAGTGACCGCGTACGGTCGAGAACGTGACGCTCGCCACGTCCGGCGTCCGGAAGGTTGAGATCCGGCGACACCGGGGTAGAGCGGTGGCGAACGTCTCTCCCGGCGCCGTGCGCCGGCGCGCCCCCGTGTGCCGGTCCGGCCGCAGCGTTGCGGCACCGCCGTCCGAGGGAGCCGTTCGACCCTCTTCCCGGCCGGGCCGATCCCCGTCCGGGACCTCAGGCCGGGCACCGGTGCTCACCCTCGACCGCGCACCGGGCACTAACGATGGGGAGACCCCGCACATGGGCATGAGTGTGATCATCTCGCCGGCGACGCAGCACGACGCGGAACAGATCCTCAAGCTGCAGTACCTCGGCTACCAGGACGAGGCGGAGCTCTACGGGGACTGGTCCCTCGAACCCCTCACCCAGACCCTGGACAGCCTGCGGGCCGAGCTCGGCGAGCAGGAGTTCCTGGTCGCCAGGCTCGGCGACGAGGTGGTCGGCACCGTCCGCGGCCGGGTGGACGCCGACCGCATCGCGCGGATCGGCCGGCTGGTCGTCCACCCGCGGATGCAGCGCCACGGGCTCGGCGGCCGCCTCCTGGACGCCGTGGAGCAGCGCCTGCAGGCCGCGCACGAGGTCTACGGCTTCGAACTGTTCACCGGCCACCGCAGTCTCGGCAACCTGCGGCTGTACGCCCGGCACGGCTATGTGCAGACCTCCGTCAAGGAGGTCTCCGGCCGACTGTCCGTGGTGACGCTCGGCAAGCCCGTCCCGGCCCCGCTGGCGGCCTCCGCCTGACCCACCCCGCTCCGCCGACGGCGCCCGCCCCGCTGAGGGGACGGGCGCCGTCGGCCTTGTGGCACAAGGGTCGTGTCCGTATTCCGGACTCGCTCTCCTGTTTATTGGGATCGTGCCCGAAGGTCTGATTAACTGTCTTCCATGACTGCGACCACGACATGCACCCCCACCGGCACCGTGCCGGGCGGCGAGCGCCGCATGTGCTGTCGCATGTGTCACTGCTGAGGGCCCTCGTCCCCCTCCTCGCGCCCCGAAGCGAGCACCCGCGCCGGCGTCCCGGCGCCCCCACTGCCACAGCGTCGCCGATGACCCGTCGGGCCCACGCCCGCAGGCGTCCATCCCGCCCGGCGGCCACGAGCGACGTGCGGCACCCACGACACCCCCTCGTCAGGCGTGCCCCCGTACGCCGCCGACCGCACCGGTGCGCCCGGCCCACGAGGCCGCCGCCCCCGACCAACGGAAAGCAGCCGTGATCACCACCCAGGGCCTCACCAAGGTCTACCGCTCACGCGGCAAAGAGGTCACCGCCCTCGACGGCGTCGACCTGCACGTCCGCCCGGGAGAGGTCTACGGAGTCGTCGGCACCAGCGGTGCCGGCAAGTCCACCCTCATCCGCTGCGTGAACATGCTGGAGCGGCCCACCGCCGGCACCGTCACGGTGGACGGCGTCGACCTGACCGCCCTGCCCGGCGGCGACAACCGCGCCGGCCGGGAGCTGCGCGAGGCCCGCCGCCGCATCGGCATGGTCTTCCAGCACTTCAACCTGCTCTCCTCGCGGACCGTCCAGCAGAACGTCGAACTGCCGCTGGAGATCATCGGCCTCGACCGCACCGCACGCCGCCGCAAGGCCGCCGAGCTGCTCGACCTGGTCGGCCTCGCCGACAAGGCCCGCAACTACCCCGCGCAGCTCTCCGGCGGCCAGAAGCAGCGCGTCGGCATCGCCCGCGCCCTGGCCGGCGACCCCAAGGTGCTGCTCTCCGACGAGGCCACCAGCGCCCTCGACCCGGAGACCACCCGTTCGATCCTCGCCCTGCTGCGCGACCTCAACAAGCAGCTCGGCCTGACCGTCCTGCTCATCACGCACGAGATGGACGTCATCAAGTCCGTCTGCGACTCCGCGGCACTGATGCGCGGCGGACGGATCGTCGAGTCCGGTGCACTCACCGACCTGCTCGCCGACGGCAACTCCCGGATCGCCCGCGACCTCTTCCCGCTCGGCGAGTTCGCCTCCGGCCACAGCGGCCACACCGTCGTCGAGATCACCTTCCAGGGCGACACCCCGGCCCAGCCGTTCGTCTCCCAGCTCGCCCGCACCTACCAGATCGACATCAACATCCTCGGCGCCGCGGTGGAGACCATCGCCGGCCGGATGGTCGGCCGGATGCGCGTCGAACTGCCCGGCGGCCACCAGGACAACGTCGTCCCGATCGGCTTCCTGCGCGAGCAGGGCCTGCAGGTCGACCTCGTCAGCACCGAGGGGGTGGCGGCATGACCTGGGACCAGATGCAGGAACTCCTGTGGCCCGCCACCTGGGAGACGCTCCAGATGGTCGGCGTCTCCTCGGTCGCCACCGTGCTGCTCGGTCTGCCGCTCGGCGTCCTGCTGGTGCTCACCGACAAGGGCGGGCTGCTCCAGCACGTCCCCTTCAACCGGGTGCTCGGAGCGATCGTCAACATCGGCCGCTCGCTGCCCTTCATCATCCTCATGGTGGCGCTGCAGGGCTTCACCAAGGCGATCGCCGGCACCACCATCGGCTGGCAGGCCGCCACCGTGCCGCTCACCATCGGCGCCATCCCGTTCTTCGCCCGGCTCGTCGAGACGGCCGTCCGCGAAGTGGACGGCGGCCTGGTCGAGGCCGTCCAGTCCATGGGCGGCTCCACCGGCACCATCGTCCGCAAGACCCTGCTGCCCGAGTCGCTGCCCGCACTGGTGGCCTCCGCCACCACCACGGTCATCGCCCTCATCGGCTACTCCGCGATGGCCGGCGTGGTCGGCGGCGGCGGCCTCGGCGACCTCGCCGTCCGCTACGGCTACCTGCGCTTCGAGACCGGCTTCATGTGGGTGATCATCGCCGAACTCGTCGTCATCGTCACCGCCATCCAGCTGATCGGCGACTCCTTCGTCCGTCGGCTGAGCCACCGCGGCGCCGTGCCCCGGCGCTTCCGCCCCGAGGCCGTCGACCTCCCCGGCGAGGAGCAGGCGGAACCCGCCTCCACCCGCTGACCCAGACCGCGGCCGGACACCCCGGCCCGCACCAGGCGGCAGCCCCGGCTCCCGCCGACCACCGCACCACCGGAGAAAGGCACTTTTCGTGCGTAACGTCCTGAAGTTCACCAGCGTCCTCGCCACCGCCGGCGTCGCCCTCACCCTCGCCGCCTGCGGCAGCGACAGCTCCGCCCCCGCCGGGGCGAGCGCCGACCCGAACAAGACGCTGACCGTCATCGCCAGCCCCACCCCGCACGCCCAGATCCTCGACTACGTCAAGAAGAACCTCGCCGACAAGGCCGGGCTCAAGCTCGACGTCAAGGTGGTCACCGACTACGTGACCCCCAACACCGCGGTGCAGGACGGCTCGGCCGACGCCAACTACTTCCAGCACGTTCCGTACCTCGAGGACTTCAACAAGAAGAACGGCACCGACATCGTCTCCGCCGGGACCGTCCACCTGGAGCCCCTCGGCCTCTACTCCAAGAAGGTCAAGTCGGTCGCCGAGCTCAAGGACGGCGCCGAGGTCGGCGTCCCCAACGACGCCACCAACGAGGGCCGCGCGCTCAAGCTGCTCGCCGACAACAACGTCATCACCCTCAAGTCCGGCGCCGGCGCCACCGCCACCGTCCAGGACATCGCCACCAACCCCAAGAACCTCAAGTTCAAGGAGCTGGAGGCCGCCCAGCTGCCGCGCTCCCTCGGCGACCTCGACGCCGCCGTCATCAACGGCAACTACGCCCTCGACTCCGGCCTCAAGCCCGCCACCGACGCCATCGTCCTCGAGAAGGCCGAGGGCAACCCCTACGCCAACATCCTCGCCGTCAAGAAGGGCAACGAGGCCGACCCGCGCGTCCAGAAGCTCGCCGAGCTGCTGCACTCCGCCGAGGTCAAGAAGTACATCGACGAGACCTTCAACGGCTCGGTGATCCCCGCCTTCTGAGCCTGACGGCCCTGGACCGACCGGCGACGGGGCCCGCGGCGTCACGTGCCGACGGCTCTCGCCCGACCGGGCCCCGCCGCACCCGCGGCCGGGGCCCGGTCGCGCAGTATGCGCCCACCACGGCCGTGTCGGCAGCCGATCTGACGGCCCGTCGCCGGAATGCCGGTACCCTGACACGCCCGAAGAGAGGCGGGGCGTACGGTGTGTCCACGACCCGGCGAGGAGAGACGGCATGGCAGCGAGCTTCCCCGAAACAGCCATCAGCACCGAACGGCTGTTGCTGCGCCCGCTCGACGACGGCGACACCGCGGGCCTCACCGCCCTCGCCTCCGACGAGCAGGTGCACACCTGGACGGCCCTCCCCTCGCCGTTCACCGACGCCCACGCCCGGCACCTGATCCGCGTCATCGCCCCCGGCCGCCGCGCCGAGGGCGGCGGCATCGTCTTCGCCGTCGCCGAACACCTCACCCAGCGCCTGGTCGGCCTGGTCGACCTGCGCTCCACCGACTGGCGGCTGCGCTCCACCGAGATCGGCTTCATCACCGCCGCCTGGGCCCGCGGCGAGGGCTACGCCCCAGAGGCCGTCCTCGGCGTCGCCCAGTGGCTCTTCGAGGACCGCGGCTTCCTCCGCCTGGAGATGCGCACCGCCGCCGGCAACATCGCCGCCCAGCAGGTCGCCCAGAAGATCGGCGCGATCAGCGAGGGCGTACTGCGCAGCGCCGGCATAGTCCGCGGCGAGGAGCCCGACCACCGCGGCGCCCCCGACGCGCGCACCGACCTCATCCTGTGGAGCCTCCTCCCCGAGGACCTCGACACCCCGCAGACCGACAGCCGGTCCGAGCAGCGGTACGTCCTGCACGACTGACCGCCACCGGCCACCCGCCCCGCGGGGCGGCGATGCCCGTCCGGCAGGCCCCACCCGGTAGCCTCTGCACGTGGACGCGCAGGCGCGCCGTTCGCACAGGGGTGGATTTTCGGGCGAGGGAGAACAGCCGCAGATGGCTGACCGGATCACGGTCATCGGGTGGGACGGCACACCGCTCACGGAGGCGGCGGCCGGCGCACTGGCCGGGGCGACCCTGGTCGCGGGGGCGCCGTACCAACTGGCCGCACTGCCGGTCCCGGCCGGCGCCGAACGCATCGCACTCGGCAGCGTCCAGTCCGCCGCCCGGCGGATCGCCGAACACCGCGGCACCGCCGTCGTGGTCGCCGAGGGCGACCCGGGTTTCTTCGGCGTCGTCCGCACCCTCCGCCGGCCCGAGTACGGGCTCGAACTCGAAGTCCTGCCGGCCGTCTCCTCGGTCGCCGCGGCCTTCGCCCGTGCCGGCATGCCCTGGGAGGACGCCCAGGTCGTCTCCGCGCACGGCGGACGGCTGCGCCGCGCGGCCAACGTCTGCCGCGCCCACCCCAAGGTCGCCGTCCTCACCACCGCCGACGCCGGGCCCAGCGAGCTCGCCCTGATGCTCCGCGGCGTCCACCGCACCTTCGTGGTGTGCGAGGCGCTCGGCACCCCCGAGGAGGACGTCACCGTCCTCACCTCCGACCGGGTGCCCGACCACGACTGGCGGGACCCCAGCGTGGTCCTGGTGATCGGCGGCTCCCCGCAGAGCAGCGACGAGCCGGCGGGCTGGCTCGCCGGCCGCCCGGTCGGCTTCCCCGGCGGCGAGCGCCGCTGGGCGCTGCCCGAGGAGGCGTACACCGGAACCGACGCGGAGGGCCGGCCCGTGGGCGGCGGGCGCGCGCTGCCCCCGCACGTCCGCGCCCTCGCCCTCGCCCGGCTCGGGCCCGTCCCCGGCGACCTGGTCTGGACGGTCGGCGCCGGCAGCGGCGCCCTCGCCGTCGAGACCGCCCGCTTCGGCGCCGCCGTGGTCGCCGTCGAGGAGGACCGCGCCGCCTGCGCCCGGATCGGCGTCAACGCCCGTCGCTTCGGCGTCGAGGTCGACGTGGTGCAGGGGGCGGGCACGGACGTGCTGGGGGGCCTGCCGGAGCCCGACGCGGTCGTAGTGGAGCACGGGGGCGCACAGGTGGTGCGCGCGGTGCTCGCGCGGCGCCCCGAGCGCCTCGTCGCCGTCGCGCACACCCTCACCGAGGCGGAGGAGATCCGGGAGGCGGCCACCGCCGCCGGATACCGCGTGGACGGTGCACTGCTGCAGTCCACACCGCTCGGCACGCGCGCCGGCGGACCGGCCGGACTCGCCCTGGGACCGGGCGCGCAGACGATCGTGCTCTGGGGCGGCCTCGCCCCCTGACGGTCCGTATCCCGGACAACCACGGGTGATCCCCGTCGCATCCGGACACCGATTCGAGAGCCCGTCGGCACCGACCGATAGGGTGGCGTCCTGGTTGCGCACGGCCGTCGGTGCACCGTGCCCATCCGGTACGGACGGTGCCCGTCGACGCGCCGCAACCGCCAGGGGTGAAGTTCGCGGGCATTCGACGCGGCACCCGCCGGGCCGAGAGAATGCGCTGGGGCCGATGCGGACGTGCCGGATGCCCCGGCTAGTCGTTATTTCTGATGGCGCGCCACCCGGGACGGGTGGCGGGCAGGGTGGCAGCGGTCGGCGATCGCGTCGCCGAGGGCGCGAAAGCGGCCTGGAAGGAGCTTTGGACATGACCGATGGCGGCCACCTCCCGAGCGATGGCTCTCTCGTACCTCCGGGCGGCCACAGCACGGGTGCACCGAACCACCTGGCCGGCGCGGACCCGCTGACCGCGCCGATCGAGGCCGTCGCGCCCGGCCTGGCCGCGACCGGCGCCGCACCCCTCGGCACCGACGCCTGGCAGGGCGGCCACCGCCCGGCCTTCACCTTCCTCGACCAGCCCGACCAACTGGACGAGGACGAGGACGAGCTGCTGATGCCCGGCCCGCAGACCGCCTGGGGCGAGTCGGTGCACGGCGCCGTCGAGACGGTGATCGTGGACCCGGCGGCCCTCGAGCCGACCGTCGCACCGGCCGCCCGGCCCGCCGTCGAGCAGCCGGTCGCCCAGCCCGCCGCGGACCTGCCCGTGGTGGACACCATGGCCCTGCGCACCGTCGAGGAGAGCGCCGTTCCCGCCGACCTCGCCCCCGCCTCCGCCGGTGCCGCGCCCGTGGAGGCCGTCGCCGAGCAGCCCCCGGGCGTGCCGGTCGAGCCGTCCTGGCCGCCGCTGGCGCCGCCCGGGCTCGGAGCGCCCGAGCGGGCCGTCCAGGAGATGCCGCCCGCCCAGGAGTCGGCGGCCCAGCCGATCGCCGTTCCGGCCCAGGCCGAGCAGCTGACGCAGCCTCAGCCCGTCCGCCGTCCGCTGCACGCCGGCCCGCCGATCCCGGACCCGTCCGTGATGACCGGCCAGGTGCCGGTGCGCTCGCTGGCCGACCGCGGCCCGTCCGCCGCACCCGTCCCCGGCGGCACCCCCGCCCACGGCGTGCCGATCGTGGTGGCGCCCGCCCCCGTACCGGCCCCGACCGCCGAGGCCGTCGTCCAGCAGTTGCCCGCCGACCGGCCGGCGGAGGCCGTGGTCGTCGAGCAGCCTGTCGTCGAGCAGCCCGTCGTCGTGGAACAGGCGGTAGTGGCGGAGCAGGCCGCCGTGGCCCAGCCCGTCGCGGAGCAGGCCCCGGCCGCCGAGGCCGTTGTCGCCGAAGCCACCGTCGCCGAGGCCCCTGTCGCCGAAGCCGCCCCCGCGGCGCCGGTCGTCGTGGAGCAGGTCGCCGTCGCGCCGATCGCGGTGGAACCGGTCGCCGCGGAGCAGGCCGCCGCGCAGCCCGCGCCCGTCGCCATCGCGATGGAGCCGGTCCAGGCCGCGCAGCCCGCCGAGGGTGCCCCGGCCGCTATTCCGGCCCAGTCCGGCGGTGCCCCGCGCCGGATCGCCGCCTTCCTGGCCGACCCGGCTCCGCAGCACGGTCTCCCCGAGCCCGTGCCCGCCGCGGCTCCCGTGCCCGCCGCGCCGGAGGCCGTCGAGCAGCAGGCCGTCCAGGGGCAGCCGGTGCAGGAGCAGCCCGCGCCGGTCGAGGAGCCGGCCGCCGACGCCCAGCCTGCCGAGGCCGCCCCGGTCGAGGCCCAGGCCCCCGAGGCGCCCGCCGTCGAGACTCCTGCCGTCGAGACCCCCGCAGCCACGGCACCCGAGCAGCCCGCCGAGGCCGAGCAGCCCGCCCCGGCCGCCGAGGCCCAGGCCGTGCAGGAGCGGCCCGTCGCCGCCGAGGAGCCGCAGCCGGCGCCCGCGGCAGAGGCCGCCCCCGCCGCCGATGCCGAGCAGCCCGCCGCCGAGCCGGCGGAAGCATCCGAGGCGCCCGAGGTCCCGTCCCCCGAGGAGCAGCCGGTCGCGGCCGCAGCCGAGGCCCCTGCCGCCGAGGCCCTCACCCCCGAGCAGCCCGCCGCCGAGCCGCAGCCCGAGACCGGGGTCGGCCCCGAGGCGGCCGCCGCCGAGCCGACCGTGGCCCCCGAGCAGGGCGACGCCGAGCCGGAGGCGCCCGCCGCCGACACCGAGCGCCCGCCGGCCGCCTCAGGTCTGGACGACGCCGCCCGCGAGGCCGTCCACCAGGTCATCCGGGAGCGCCGGGACATCCGCAACGGCTTCCGGCCGGACCCGATCCCGCACGAGGTGCTGCTCCGCGTCCTGGAGGCGGCCCACACCGCGCCCAGCGTCGGCTACTCGCAGCCCTGGGACTTCGTCGTCATCCGGTCCCGCAAGACCCGCCGGAAGATGCACGAGCTCGCCCAGCGCCAGCGCGACGCCTACGCCGACTCGCTGCCCAAGGGCCGGGCGAAGCAGTTCAAGGAAATCAAGATCGAGGCCATCCTCGACACCCCGGTGAACATCGTGGTCACCGCCGACCGCACCCGCGGCGGCCGCCACACCCTGGGCCGGCACACCCAGCCGCAGATGGCCCCGTACTCGGCCGCCCTGGCCGTCGAGAACCTCTGGCTGGCCGCCCGCGCCGAGGGCCTCGGCGTCGGCTGGGTGAGCTTCTTCGACGAGGACGAGATGGTCCGCGAGCTCGGCCTGCCCGAGCACCTGGAGGTCGTCGCCTACCTGTGCGTCGGCTACGTCGACGCCTTCCCGGACGAGCCCGAGCTGCAGCAGCAGGGCTGGGCCAAGAAGCGCCCGCTGTCCTGGGTCGTCCACGAGGAGCAGTACGGCAACCGCGCGCTGCCCGGCGAGGAGCCGCACAGCCTGCTCGCCGACACCCTGCGAGGCATCCGCCCGCTGGACGCCAAGTCGCTCGGCGACGCCTGGGACCGCCAGAAGCGGATGACCAAGCCGGCCGGCTCGCTCGGCGTGCTGGAGATCATCGCGGCCCAGCTGAGCGGCCTCGCCCGCAAGTGCCCGCCGCCGATCCCGGAGCCGGGCTGCGTGGCGATCTTCGCCGGAGACCACGGTGTGCACGCCCAGGGCGTCACCCCCTGGCCGCAGGAGGTCACCGGCCAGATGGTCGCCAACTTCCTCGCCGGGGGAGCGGTGGTCAACGCCTTCGCCGCCCAGGTCGGCGCCGAGGTCTGCGTGGTCGACGTCGGCGTCAAGGCCGACCTGCCGGACGCCATCCAGCAGGGCCGCACCACCGGCCTGCTGCCGCGCAAGGTCAAGCCCGGCACCGACGACATGACCCAGGGTCCGGCGATGAGCCGGGAGGAGGCCGTCCAGGCGATCGAGGTCGGCATCGAGACCGCCCGCGACCTGGTCGCGGCCGGCAACAAGGTGCTGATCACCGGCGACATGGGCATCGCCAACACCACCGCCTCCGCCGCCCTGATCTCCGTCTTCACCGGCACCGACCCGGCCGAGGTCACCGGCCGCGGCACCGGCATCGACGACGCCACCCACGCCCGCAAGGTCGAGGTCGTCCGTGCCGCCCTCGCCCTGCACCAGCCGGACCCGGCCGACCCGATCGGCGTCCTCGCCGCCGTCGGCGGCCTGGAGCACGCAGCGATCGCCGGCTTCCTGCTCGGCGCCGCGTCGCTGCGCACCCCGGTCATCCTGGACGGCGTCATCGCCGGCTCCGCCGCGCTGGTCGCCAAGGCCATCGCCCCGGAGGCGCTCGCCGCCTGCATCGCCGGCCACCGCTCCGCCGAGCCCGGCCACCAGGCCGCGCTCGCCAAGCTCGGCCTGCGCCCGCTGATCGACCTGGACCTGCGCCTCGGCGAGGGCACCGGGGCGCTGCTCGCGCTCCCGCTGGTGCAGAGCGCCGCCCGCGCGATGCACGATGTAGCCACCTTCGACTCCGCCGGGGTCACCGAGAAGGCCTGAGCCGTCCGGCTCCTCCCGCACCGGCCCGAGGGCGCGCCGGTGCGGGAGGGGTTCGCCGCACCCGTCACGCCCCCCACCCAGGAGCCCTGCCCATGAACGCGCCCGCACCCCACCCCAGCACCGAGGGCCTGACCCCGTACCCGGTCGGCCTGCTGCTCGCCGGCCGCCGCGTGGTCGTCGTCGGCGGCGGCCAGGTCGCCCAGCGCCGGCTGCCCGCCCTCATCGCCTCCGGCGCCGACATCCACCTGATATCGCCGTCCACCACGCCGGCCGTGCACGCCATGGCCGACGCGGGCGAGATCACCTGGCACGAGCGCCGCTACACCGAGGGCGACCTCGCCGACACCTGGTACGCGCTCGTCGCCACCGACGACCCCGAGGTCAACACCGCCGTCTCCGCCGAGGCCGAGCGGCAGCGGGTGTTCTGCGCCCGCAGCGACGACGCCTCGGCCGCCACCGCCTGGACCCCGGCCAGCGGCCGCGACGGCGGTGCCACCGTCGCCGTCCTCACCGGCGACCCGCGGCACTCCGCGGCCCTGCGCAACGCCATCGTGGACGGCCTCCGGGACGGCTCCCTCGCCGCCCGCCAGTACCGCGAGCGCACCCCCGGCGTCGCCCTGGTCGGCGGCGGCCCCGGCGACCCGGACCTGATCACCGTCCGCGGCCGCCGCCTGCTCGCCGACGCCGACGTGGTGGTCGCCGACCGCCTCGCCCCGCGCGAGCTGCTCGCCGAGCTCCCGCCGCACGTCGAGGTGATCGACGCCTCCAAGATCCCGTACGGCCGCTACATGGCCCAGGAGGCGATCAACCAGACCCTCATCGACCACGCCAAGGCCGGCAAGTTCGTGGTCCGCCTCAAGGGCGGCGACCCGTACGTCTTCGGCCGCGGCGGCGAGGAGCTGCTCGCCTGCGCCGAGGCCGGGCTGCCGGTCACCGTCGTCCCCGGCATCTCCAGCTCGATCAGCGTCCCGGCGGCCGCCGGCATCCCGGTCACCCACCGCGGAATGACCCACGAGTTCACCGTGATCTCCGGCCACGTCGGCCCGGACGAGCGCTCCCTCACCAACTGGGACGCCGTCGCCCGGATGACCGGCACCCTGGTGCTGCTGATGGCGGTCGACAAGATCGGCGCGATCGCCGCCAAGCTCGTCGAGTGCGGCCGCCCGGCCGACACCCCCGTCGCCGTCGTCCAGGAGGGCACCACCGCGGGCCAGCGCCGCGTCGACGCCACCCTCGCGACCGTGGGCGCCACCGTCGCCGCCGAAGGCATCAAGCCCCCCGCCGTCATCGTCATCGGCGACGTCGTCAACGTCCTCGCGCCGCAGTAGGCACACCCGGGGCGCGGGGCACCCGGGACCGGCCCGCCCCTCCTGGCGGCCGCCCGGTTCCCCGCCCCCTGCCCCGCCGGTTTGGCCCCGCCCCGCCCCACCCGGCAGGATCGTTCCCGTGTCCGAACCCCGCACCGTCACCGACCCCGCCGACCCCTGCCTCGGCGACTACACCGACCTCACCGACGTCGAACTCCGCCGCCGCCGCGAACCCGCCGAGGGCCTCTTCATCGCCGAGGGCGAGAAGGTCATCCGCCGGGCCGTCGACGCGGGGTTCCGGATGCGGTCGATGCTCCTCACCCCCAAGTGGCTGGACGTCATGGGCGACGTCATCGCCGCCACCGACGCCCCCGTCCACGTGGTGGAGCCCGCCCTCGCCGAGCAGGTGACCGGCTACCACGTGCACCGCGGCGCCCTCGCCTCGATGGAGCGCCGCCCGCTGCCCCCGGCCGCCGACCTCCTCCCCGGCGCCCGCCGGGTCGCGGTCTTCGAGGACATCGTCGACCACGCCAACATCGGTGCGGCGTTCCGCAATGCGGCCGCCCTCGGCGTCGACGCCGTCCTGCTCACCCCGCGCTGCGCCGACCCGTTCTACCGGCGGTCGGTGAAGGTCTCGATGGGGGCGGTCTTCCAGGTGCCGTGGACGCGCCTGGAGTCCTGGCCGGTGGACATCGGGACGCTCCGCTCGGCGGGCTTCGCCGTCGCCGCCCTGTGCCTCAGCGACAAGGCGATCTCCCTGGACGAGCTGGCCGCGCGCAACGACGAGAAGCTGGCCCTGGTCTTCGGCACCGAGGGCGACGGGATCGCCCCCAGGACGCTCGCCGCGGCCGACGACCACGTCCGCATCCCCATGGACGCCGGCGTCGACTCCCTCAACGTGGCGGCCGCCTCGGCCGTGGCCTTCTACGCGACCCGCCCGAGGAACCTCTGAAACACCCCGGGTCCGGGGGTCAGCGGCTGCCGCCGGACACCCCGGCCCCCGGCCAGGACTCCTCCAGCCCGCCGTCCGCCCGCGCGGTGTACCGGGTGGAGGAGACGGCGCCGGTCAGCGAGACCTTCTCCTCGCGGACGAGGGCCCCGTTCTCGAGGCGCCAGGCGGCTGCGGCCAGCGGATCCGCTGCGGAGGCACGGGAGGAGACCAGGACGGGCACGTCGGCGGTGAACCCGAACAGCTCGACCAGGTCGACCGGGACGGAGCCCTCGGTCCGCCGCAGCACCACGAGGGCTGCGGGCGCGTCCCGGTAGCGGGTGGGCAGGACGGTGCTGAGCGCGATCTGCGCGCCGTCGCCGCCGGCCCGCCCGTCGCGCAGCTGGATCTCGGGCCCGCCGGCGGGGTCGGCGTAGCCGCGGTTGGCCCAGTCGACGACCGGCAGCTTCCCGGCGGCCGGGCCGAAACCGGTGGCCGTTCCACCGCTCTGCGCGGCCGGGGTGGCGCCGTCCAGCGAGAGCGCCGGGGCGGAGGATGCCGCGGCGGGGGAGGGCGGGGCGGCCGGGCCGCGTCCCTGGCTGCTGCGGTTCTCGCAGCCCTGGGCGGTCGCGATGGCGAGGGCCACGCCGAGGGTGACGGTGACGAAGACGACCAGGCGCTGGCGCAGCAGCCGGCGCCGGGAGTCCGCCGAGGTGCGGCCGGGCACGGGCGTGTGCTGGCGGTCCCGCGGGCGGCCGGGAGCCGGGGTGCGGTGCCGTTCCCGCAGGGTGTCGTGGGTGTCCGGCTGCGGCATGGCGGCCGTCGACGGCTGCCCGGGGGTGCGTCCGGGCCTGCCGTTCGGCACCGGCCGCCCGCCGGGGCCCGGCCGCCGTCCGGCACCGGAGGCATGCCCGTGGCCGGGCCCGCCACCTCGCCCGGGGTGCGCCGAACCCGGTCCGGGCCCGGGGCGCTGCCCCTGGCCGGAAGCATGTCCGTGCCCCGACGGATGCCCCTGCGCAGCGGCAGGCGTCTGTCCCGATGCAGGCCCCTGCCCGGTGGTGCCCTGCGGCACCGGCCCGCGCGAGCGCCCGCCGCCGAGCAGGGTGCCCCGCGCGGCCAGTTCGGTCAGCCGCTCGTGCAGGGCGGCCGCCGCGGGCCGCTCCGCCGACTCCTTGGCCAGGCAGGCGCGGACCAGCGGCGCGAGCACCGGCGGCACGGCGGACAGGTCCGGCTCCTCGTGCACCACGCGGTAGAGCATCACCTCGGAGGAGGCGCCGGAGCCGAACGGCGACTCCCCGGTCAGTGCGAACGCCAGGGTCGCGCCGAAGGCGAAGACGTCGGTGGCCGGGGTCACCGCCGCCCCGCGCACCTGCTCGGGCGCGAGGAAGCCGGGCGATCCGACCGCGGTGCCGACGTGGGTGAGCGTGGAGGCGCCGCGGGACCAGGCGATGCCGAAGTCGATGATCCGCGGACCGCGCGGCGACAGCAGGATGTTGGAGGGCTTGAGGTCGCGGTGGACGACCCCGGCCTCGTGCACCTTGACCAGCCCGTCGGCGAGCGCGGCGCCGATCCGGGCGGCCTCCGGCCAGGGCAGCGCGCCCTCGTCGGTGACCCGCTTGTACAGCGAGGGCCCGGGGACGTACGCGGTGGCGAGCCACGGCCGGTCGGCCTCCAGGTCGGAGCCGACCACGCGGGCGGTGCAGCCGCCGCGGATGCGGGAGGCGGCGGCCACCTCGCGGGCGAACCGGGTGCGGAACTCGGCGTCCCCGGCCAGCTCGGTGCGGATCAGCTTGAGGGCGACCTTCTGGCCCTTCCGGTCGGAGCCCAGGTAGACCACGCCCATGCCGCCGGCGCCCAGCCGCCGGTGCAGTCGGAACGGTCCGACGATGCGGGGGTCCTCACGCCTCAGCCGCATCATCGCCATACTCGTCCCCGTCAGCCCGTGGAGTGAGGGCCCGTCGAATGGGCCGTCGTCAGATCCTGTCCGGGACAGCTTACGGACTGGCCGCAGTGCTGCGCTGACACGCAACACCCCGAGGGGCGGTCGGATTGTCCGATCTCCGCCGGACGGCCCCGGCGGGGTACCCGGACGATCCGTTCCGCGGGCGTTCCCGACGCACGCGAACGGCCGGGCCGGCCCCGCCTGCGCAGGCCTTCCGGGAGCGGCTCCCGCCCGCTGCCGAGAGCCCCCTCCGGGTGGGTCTCAGGGTTGCCTCGGGGATGTGATCGGTTTGGTCTCCCCCTCCAGTAGTAGGCGGCGCGGCGCGGCCTCCTCCTCCGGGAGGCCCGGAGAACCGTGCGCGGGCATGACGCCCCGGAACGCGGCGCCGCCTAACGTTGATCTCAACGGCGGGCCGCTACTCGTCCCCCGAGGTCCCGGCCCGCCGTTCCGACCACCCACCCGCCCTGCGCACGGCCCCGCGGCCGCTCCGGGCGACGAGCAGGAGCAGACGACCATGGCCACGCAGATCACCGGCACCGGGCGCCGCCGCCGGCCGTTCGGCGGCCAGTCGCCCACCGGCGACAGGCACCCCGCGGTGGCGCTGGCCATCGCCGTGCCGTGCGCGGTGCTGCTGCTGGCGCTCTTCGGCGGATGGGAACAACTGGCGACACAGGCCAAGGCCGTCGCCGATCTGATCGGGCGCTGACCCCAGGGGAGGGGTCCGCGCCGGCCGGGCACGGCACCGCAGGACACGTGGACGGGACATGCGGTGCAACCCCGGCAGGAGGAGGGGCCGGGTGCGCGACGCCGGTGAGGGCGTGCGTACCCGGCACCTGCTTTTCCGTGCAGGCAACACACGACGAAGGCCGCGGTCCTGGTGGACCGCGGCCTTCGATCTTCGGTGCGCGATACTGGGATTGAACCAGTGACCCCTACCGTGTCAAGGTAGTGCTCTCCCGCTGAGCTAATCGCGCAGGGTTGTCAAGCCCCGAAGGACCCGAGTGCGCGATACTGGGATTGAACCAGTGACCCCCACCGTGTCAAGGTGGTGCTCTCCCGCTGAGCTAATCGCGCTGGGATGCCGATCCCCGAAGGGTTCGAGTGCGCGATACTGGGATTGAACCAGTGACCCCTACCGTGTCAAGGTAGTGCTCTCCCGCTGAGCTAATCGCGCGGGGAGGGCTCCCGGCGAACCGGGGGCACCTCTTGGAGGTGGAGACGGGATTTGAACCCGTGTACACGGCTTTGCAGGCCGTTGCCTCGCCTCTCGGCCACTCCACCAGGCAACTTCAGAGAACGATCTTACCCTGTTCTCCATCGAGCGGACGACGAGATTCGAACTCGCGACCCTCACCTTGGCAAGGTGATGCTCTACCAACTGAGCCACGTCCGCCTGTCTCCCGGTTGCTTCCCCGCTTTTCTTCGGTTCCGCGTCCCGGCGACGTGTTGAACTCTAGCGGATTCCCGGGCCAGCTAAAAATCCGTTCCCGCAGCGTGGCGCGGGGGTGGCCGGAAGATGGTGCTCCGTCAGCCGTCCGGGCGGCTCGCGGGGGGTCTGCGAGCGCCCGCCGGGCGGGGCCGGGGCGCAGCTCCGGGGGCCCGCCCGCGGCGGTCCGCACGGGCGCCCGACCTACACTTCTGGGACCGATACCCCCACCCCCACACCCGCGCGACACCCGCGCGGAGCAGCACCGAGCCCGCGCAGGAGAACCGTGTCCGGCCGCACCGCACCCTTCAGCCCCGACCAGCCGATCGCCCGCTTCGGCGGCCGCCTCGCCACCGGGCTGCGCGAGGTCGCCTCGGACCCGGCGGCCCTCGAGCGCGGCGGCTTCTGGGCGGTCGCGTACGACTTCGAGGGGCTCCTCACCTGCGCCCGGTTCGACGAGGTGCGCCCCGACCCGGTGCCCCCGGCCACCGACCGGTGGCTCGGCCCGGCACCCGCGGACTGGCACAGCTCTCTCGACCGCGGGGCGTACACCGCCGGCGTCCGGCGCATCCGTGAGCACATCGCGGCCGGCGAGGTCTACCAGGCGAACCTCTGCCGGGTGCTCTCCGCACCGCTGCCCGACCCGGCGCGCTGCGACATCGACGCGCTGACCGGCCTGCTCGCCCGCGGCAACCCCGCCCCGTACGCAGGAACGATCCGGCTGCCCGAGCACGGTGTGGAGATCGCCACCGCCTCGCCCGAGCTCTACCTGCGCCGCACCGGCCGCACCGTCTCCTCCGGCCCGATCAAGGGCACCGGCCGCACCGAGGCCGACCTGCTGGAGAAGGACCACGCCGAGAACGTGATGATCGTCGACCTGGTCCGCAACGACCTCGGCCGGGTCTGCGAGACCGGCAGCGTCACCGTGCCCGACCTGTGCGCGGTGGAGAAGCACCCCGGCCTGGTCCACCTCGTCTCCACCGTCGAGGGACGGCTGCGGGCGGGCGCCGGCTGGCCGGAGGTGCTGGCCGCCACCTTCCCGCCCGGGTCCGTCACCGGCGCGCCCAAGTCCAGCGCACTGCGGATCATCGAGGCCCTGGAGACCGCCCCGCGCGGCCCCTACTGCGGCGCCGTCGGCTGGGTGGACGCCGACCGCGGCGAGGCCGAACTCGCCGTCGGCATCCGGACCTTCTGGATCGACCGGACGACCGGCGCGCCCGTCCTGCGGTTCGGCACCGGCGCCGGCATCACCTGGGGCTCCGACCCGGACCGCGAGTGGGACGAGACCGAGCTCAAGGCCGCCCGCCTGGTCGCGATAGCGTCGGGCACCAGCACCCACTGAAACCCCAGGAGCAGCCCTCGATGATCTGGGTCAACGGAAACCTCGTGGACGACGGCGCCGCCGCCGTCTCCGTCCTCGACCACGGCCTCACGGTCGGCGACGGAGTCTTCGAGACGGTCAAGGCCGTCGACGGCCGGGCGTTCGCACTCACCCGCCACCTCGACCGGCTCACCCGCTCCGCCCGCGGCCTCGGCCTCGCCGACCCGGACCACGACACCGTCCGGGAGGCCTGCGCCGCGGTCCTCGGGGCCAACCCGATGCCGCTCGGACGGATGCGCATCACCTACACCGGCGGCACCTCCCCGCTCGGCTCCGAGCGCGGCGAGGACACCCCCACCCTGGTGGTCGCCCTCGGTTCGGCCAAGCCGCGCCCCGACACCACCGCCGTCCTCACCGTCCCGTGGCGCCGCAACGAGCACAGCGCCGTCGCCGGCCTCAAGACCACCTCGTACGCCGAGAACGTCGTCGCCCTGGCCGCCGCCCACCGGGCCGGCGCCTCCGAGGCGCTGTTCGCCAACACCGCCGGCCGGCTCTGCGAGGGCACCGGCTCCAACGTGTTCGTCGTCCTCGGCGGCCGGCTGCTCACCCCGCGCCTGGACTCGGGTTGCCTGGCCGGCATCACCAGGCAGCTCGTCGTCGAGTGGAGCGGAGCGGAGGAGGCCGACCTCCCGTTCGAGGCGCTCCTCGACGCCGAGGAGGTCTTCCTGACCTCCACCCTCCGCGACGTCCAGGGCGTGCACCGGGTCGACGACCGCGAGCTGCCCGCCCCCGGCCCGGTCACCCTGAAGGCGATGGCCCAGTTCGCCGAGCGCAGCGGGGACGACCTCGACCCCTGAGCCGGCCACGGCTCCCGAGCCGGCATCGGCGCCGACGCCTGCGGGTCCGCCCCGCAGGCGTAGCGCCGCCACCGCCTGGGCAGGGGAGCCGGTATGACGACCACGCTGCGCCCCGGGGGCGCCGAGGAGCCCCTGGCCGGCGGCGGCCGCACCCGCCGCTGGCAGATCTGCGTCAACGGACGGCCGGTCGGCGGGCTGCGCACCACGGCGCTGCCGCGCGGCGACGAGTGGTGGGGCGAGATCTCCGAACTGGAGGTCGCCGAGGGACGCCGCAGGGGCCGCGGCACGGTCGGCGCGCTGGCCGCGGAAGAGGTGCTGCGCGGCTGGGGCTGCAGCCGGATCGACGTCACCGTCCCGGCGGAGGCCCGGGAGGCCCTCGCCCTGGCCGGCATCCTCGGCTACACCGAGCGGATGCGGAACCTGGCCAAGCACCTGGACCGGCCGCCGGAGCTGCCCGGCGGGCTGACGCTGCGCCCGATCGGCCGGGCCGAGTTCCCCGAGTGGCTGGCCGGCGCCAGATCCGGGTACCTGCACGACCTGCTGGGCTCCGGGCTCACCGAGCGCCAGGCCGCCGCCAAGGCGGACGCCGACCACCGCCAGGTCCTCCCGCAGGGCCCGGACACCCCGGGCGCCGCGCTGCGCCGGCTCACCGACGCGGGCGGCGGCGATCTCGGCAGCCTCTGGCTGCACCTGCGCCAGGACCTCCTGCCGGACGGCAGCCCGCTCGCCTGGGTGATGGTGGTGGAGGTCGCCGAGGCCCACCGGGGCAGGGGCCACGGCCGCACCCTGATGCTGGCCGCCGAGCGGGAGTGCCTGGCCCACGGCGTGCACGACCTGGGCCTCAACGTGTTCAGCCGGAACACGGTGGCGACGGCCCTGTACGACTCGCTCGGCTACCGGGTCACCCGGCGGACCCTCGGCAAACAGCTGCTGTGAGGGCCGCCGGACGGGAGGGGCTCAGCCCCGGTTCTTCTCGATCAGTTCGACGATCCGCGCGCGCAGCCCGGCCTGGCTCTTGCCGCCGTCCAGGCGCTGCCCGGCGATCACATAGGTCGGCGTGCCGCTGACGCCGATGGCCTTGCCCTCGGCCTGGTCGGCGTCGACCAGCAGGGTGTGCCGCCCGTCGACGAGCGCGGTGTCGATCTCGTCGGCGTCCAGGCCGAGCTCGCCGGCGACCGCCAGCAGCACCTTCTCGCCGTCCCTGGCGAGCTCCTCCGTACGCTCCAGCAGCGCCTCGACGTAGGGCCAGCCGCTGCCCTGCGCGAACGCCTCCTCGGCGGCCTGCGCGGCCGCGTACGCGTGCTTGTTCTTCTCCAGCGGGAAGTGCCGGAGCTCGATGCGGAGCTCGTCGCCGTAGCCGGCACGCAGGGCCCGGACGTCGTCCAGGGCGGTGCGGCAGTCGGGGCACTGGAGGTCGCACCAGAACTCGAGGCGGGGGAGGGAGGCGTCGGTCATGCCCCCAGTGTTCCATCCGGCGGACGGCCGGTGTTCCGTCCGGTGGCCGGTCAGCCCGTCGTGACGGCCTCCGCCGAGCGCTGCCGGGCCCGGTACGCGGCGACGTGCAGCCGGTTGCCGCAGGTACGGCTGTCGCAGTAGCGGCGCGAGCGGTTGCGGGAGAGGTCGACGAAGACGCGCTCGCAGTCCGGCGCCTCGCAGCGGCGCAGCCGCTCCCGCTCGCCGGCCATCACGATGAAGGCCAGCGCCATGCCGAGCTCGGCCGCGAGGTGGTCGCCGATCGCCGCGTGCGGGGCGAAGTAGTGGATGTGCCAGTCGTGGTGGTCGTGGTTGGTCAGCCGCGGCGTCGTGCCGGCCGCTGCGACCACGGCGTTCACCAGCTCGGCGGCCTCCTCGGTGGAGCGGGCCGAGAACACCTCGCGCAGTCGGCCGCGCAGCGCCTGGACGGCGGCGAGGTCGGCGCCGGTCAGCGAGTCGACCTCGCTGATCTCCTGCTTCACCACGAAGGCGTCGAGGGCGGCCGTGTCCGGCAGCTGCTCCGAGCCGCACGCCTCGGGGGCGGTGTTGAGCAGCTCGACCAGAATGCTCAGCGCGCACTCGGTGTCATGGGTGATCAGCACGTGGGGCTCCTCGCGCGGCGGGGGCGCACCGGCCCCTCGTCGGTCGTCACCCGCGACTCTACCGGGCTGCGGCGCCCGAGCGAAGGAAAGCGCCCGGCAGTACGGCCGGCCACCCGGTGAGGGATGGCCGGCCGTACTGCCGGGCGCCACCACCGCCGGGTCCGGAACGGACCGGCGGTGACCCCGAGGCCGCCTGGTGTGCGTGGCGGCGTGTGCGACCGTGCCCCCGAGTAGGACGGACGCAGTGGGCGTGCCTCGCCGAGGCGGACCCGCCTCGGCGCGGTCAGCTTTCGGCGAGGATGTGGGACAGCTCCCGATCGAGGTCGAAGTGACGGTGTTCGGTGCCGGGCGGCACGGCGGCGTCGGTGCGCTTGAGGAACGACTCGAGCGCCCGCGCCGGGGCTTCCAGCAGGGCTTCTCCTTCCGGAGAGCTCAGGGCGATGCAGACGACCCCCTGACCGTGGCTGCGCGAGGGCCACACCCGCACGTCGCCGGTTCCGGTCGGTCGGTGCAGCCCCTCCGCGAGGAGATCACGGGCGAACACCCACTCGACGGTCTCGTCGGCACCGGTGTGGAAGGTGGCGTGCACGGCATAGGGGTCCGAGGTGTCGTAGCGCAGGCCCGCGGGGACGGGCAGGGAGGACTCGCTGGACACGATGAGGCGCAGGTGCAGCTCGCAGCTGACCGTGGTGTTCATAAGCGCCAGGGCCTTTCGCTCAGTGTGCGCTCGGGGAATCGCACGTCGGCGAACGGACCATCCCACCCGAAAGCCCGGTGTAAACCCGTCTGTCCCGATTCAACGCCGAGTCGTACCCCTTCCGGCGCATTGCGGAATCGCCGGAGGCGGGGCGTCGGGCCCCGTACCGGTGGGTATCTCGGGTACTTTTCCCGCATGGCTGTACGAAACGACAATCCTGACCGGGTCGAGGACGGGGCACCCATGGCGTCGGACGGCGGCGAGGGCGGGGACGGTGACCGGCAGGACGGGGGCCGGCCGCTCGGCTCGCGGGCGCCGGAGTTCATCAAGCGGTACCGGGCGCTGCACCTCAGCTGGCAGGTGGTGATCTTCCTCATCGGCCTGGCCGTGGTCGGGCTCGGCGTGGTGATGCTGCCGCTCCCCGGGCCGGGCTGGGTGGTCATCTTCCTGGGCATGGGCATCTGGGCGACCGAGTTCGTCTGGGCCCAGCTGGTGCTGCGCTGGACGCGGCGCAAGGTGACCGAGGCCGCCGAGCGGGCGCTGGACCCGAAGGTGCGCCGCCGCAACATCACGCTGACCGTGATCGGCCTGGTGGTGATCGGCGCGCTGCTGGGCTGGTACCTGTGGCAGTACGGGCTGGTGCTGCCGTGGAAGCTGCACTGACCGGGAGGGTGTTCGGAGCACCCCCGCGGATGGGGTAATGTTTTCCCTGCACCCGGGCGATTAGCTCAGCGGGAGAGCACTTCGTTCACACCGAAGGGGTCACTGGTTCGATCCCAGTATCGCCCACCGGAATGCATTGCACGACGTAAGGCCCAGACCATTTCCGGTCCGGGCCTTATGTTGTTTTCCGATGATTTCCGAACAGTTCCGACTGTCTGACGGTTAATCACCGAAGCTGCGGTGGAGGCGATCTGGGGGAGCGTCGGGCGGGCCCGGCCGGGAACCGATTAGGGAGCCCGGCCGCAGGGGTGGTACTGTTCTTCTCGTTGCCCGGGCGATTAGCTCAGCGGGAGAGCACTTCGTTCACACCGAAGGGGTCACTGGTTCGATCCCAGTATCGCCCACCGAGCAGCAGGCCCCGGCCGCCAAGTGCGGCCGGGGCCTCTGTCGTTGTCGGGGCGTCGGGCGGGCCTCGGCTCAGGCCGCGGCCTCGCAGCTGTGCTCCGCGGAGAGCCGGCGGCCGCAGCCGCAGCGGGCCGGGCGCAGCGGCCACGAGGTGTCGACCTGCTCGGTGGCGCCCTCCCGGTCGAACCAGTTCTGCAGTCCGCGGGCCTGCGCGGCGTGCCAGACCGCCTGGCGCAGGTGGAGCTCGCCGGTGCTCATCGCGCCGAGCCGCTCCGGGTACCGGGCGCCGAGCGCGCGGACCAGGTCGAGGGCGGCCGTCGCGTCCGCTGCCGCCTCGTGCGCACCGGTGAGCCGGACCCCGTAGTGTGCGCACAGGTCGGTGAGGGTGCGGCGCCCCTTGCGGTAGCGGTCCACGTGCTTGTCGAGCACCCGCGGGTCCAGCACAAGGAGTTCGGTGCCGGCCAGGCCGGCAACCAGCGAACTGCCGTGGTGCCGGCGCAGCTCGCGGTCGAGCAGGGTCAGGTCGTACGGAGCGTTCATCACCACCAGCGGGACGCCGGCCAGGGCCTGCTCGGCCAGTGCCCGGGCTATTTCGGCGACCACCGTGCGGGCCGGGCGGCCGTGCAGCCGGACCTGCTCGTCGCTGATGCCGTGCACCGCACGGGCGCCGTCGGGGATCGGAACTCCGGGGTCGGCCAGCCAGGTTGTGGTGGCCGGAGCCGTGCCGGCGGCGGACTGCAGGACCAGCGCGGCGGACACGATCCGGTCGTGCTCCACGTCAACGCCGGTGGTCTCGGTGTCGAACGATGCGATCGGGCCCTCGTACCAGGGTCGGAAGTGCTGCATGACTGCCCCTCAAGTGCCGCCGGGGTGTTGCCCGGCGCGCCGCCGAGGACCGGGGGCGCGCCGGGCTCTGCCCTGGTGATACCGCACTTGACGGCCGCTCAACCGCAGGCCGGGGCACTCCCGCGGCAGCCGGGGCGGCACAGGGTCGGCAGAACTGCGGCAGAAGGGTCCGCCCGGGGCCGGACGGGCCGGTGGGGCGGCCGCGGCACGGGGGAGAGAGCGGTGCGCACCGTACCTGAAGGTCTCGGTACCATCGAGGGACGCAGCAGAGTGCTGCGGACCACAGATGTCAGGAGAGACCGGTGACCGACGTCCGGATCATCATCAACCGCGAACCCGATCGGGAAGAGCGCGTGGTGACCACGGGCACCACGGCCGCCGACCTGTTCTCCGACGACCGCACGGTCATCGCCGCCCGCGTCGGCGGCCAGCTGAAGGACCTCGCGTACGCCGTGCAGGACGGCGACGAGGTCGAGCCGGTCGAGATCTCCAGCAAGGACGGCCTCGACATCCTGCGGCACTCCACCGCGCACGTGATGGCGCAGGCCGTGCAGCAGCTCTTCCCGGAGGCCAAGCTCGGCATCGGCCCGCCGGTCAAGGACGGCTTCTACTACGACTTCGACGTCGAGAAGCCCTTCCACCCCGATGACCTCAAGGCCATCGAGAAGAAGATGCAGGAGATCATCAAGCGCGGGCAGAAGTTCTCCCGCCGCGTGGTCTCCGACGACGCCGCCCGCGAGGAGCTGGCCGCCGAGCCGTACAAGCTGGAGCTGATCGGCCTCAAGGGCTCCGCCGCCACCGCAGGCGAGGGCGCCGACGTCGAGGTCGGCGCCGGCGAGCTGACCATCTACGACAACCTGGACGCCAAGTCCGGCGAGCAGTGCTGGGGCGACCTCTGCCGCGGCCCGCACCTGCCGAGCACCCGGTACATCCCGGCCTTCAAGCTGATGCGCAACGCGGCCGCCTACTGGCGCGGCAGCGAGAAGAACCCGATGCTGCAGCGCATCTACGGCACCGCCTGGCCGAGCAAGGACGAACTGAAGGCGCACCTCGACTTCCTGGTGGAGGCCGAGAAGCGCGACCACCGCAAGCTCGGCAACGAGCTCGACCTGTTCTCCATCCCGGAGCAGATCGGCTCCGGCCTCGCCGTCTTCCACCCCAAGGGCGGCATCATCCGCCGGGCCATGGAGGACTACTCGCGCCGCCGGCACGAGGAGGAGGGCTACGAGTTCGTCTACACCCCGCACGCCACCAAGGGGAAGCTGTTCGAGACCAGCGGCCACCTGGACTGGTACGCCGACGGCATGTACCCCCCCATGCAGCTCGACGAGGGCGTGGACTACTACCTCAAGCCCATGAACTGCCCGATGCACAACCTGATCTTCGACGCGCGCGGCCGGTCCTACCGCGAACTGCCGCTGCGCCTGTTCGAGTTCGGCACGGTGTACCGGTACGAGAAGTCCGGCGTGGTGCACGGCCTGACCCGCGCCCGCGGCTTCACCCAGGACGACGCGCACATCTACTGCACCCGCGAGCAGATGGCGGACGAGCTCGACTCGACCCTCACCTTCGTGCTCAACCTGCTGCGCGACTACGGCCTGACCGACTTCTACCTGGAGCTGTCCACCAAGGACCCGGAGAAGTACGTCGGCGCGGACGAGACCTGGGAGGAGGCCACCGCCGTCCTCGCGAGCGTGGCCGAGAAGCAGGGCCTGCCGCTCGTCCCGGACCCGGGCGGCGCGGCCTTCTACGGCCCCAAGATCTCCGTCCAGGCCAAGGACGCCATCGGCCGCACCTGGCAGATGTCGACCATCCAGCTCGACTTCAACCTGCCGGAGCGGTTCGACCTCGAGTACACCGCGGCGGACGGCTCGCGCCAGCGCCCGGTGATGATCCACCGCGCCCTGTTCGGCTCGATCGAGCGCTTCTTCGCGGTGCTGCTGGAGCACTACGCCGGTGCCATGCCGCCGTGGCTGGCCCCGGTCACCGTGACCGGCATCCCGATCACCGACGAGCACGTGCCGTACCTGCTGGACGTCGCGGCCGAGCTGAAGAAGCACGGCATCCGGGTCGAGGTGGACACCTCCGACGACCGCATGCAGAAGAAGATCCGCAACGCGCAGAAGCAGAAGGTCCCCTTCATGCTGATCGCGGGCAACGACGACGTCGAGGCGGGCGCGGTGTCCTTCCGCTACCGCGACGGCGAGCAGAAGAACGGCGTGCCGGTCGCCGACGCGGTCGCCGAGATCGTGGACGCGGTCCAGCGCCGCATCCAGGTCTGACCTCGGACGCAACGGGCCGGGGCGGTCCGCACGGACCTGCCCCGGCCTGTTCGTCTCCCCTGTCGGGACGCATATGCTGATCGGCATGACGAGTGAGCCCGAACTGCAGCGGGGCGTGGGGGAGCCGGACGGCTTCCGCCGCCTGTGGACCCCCCATCGGATGGCCTACATCCAGGGTGAGAACAAGCCCACCGGCCCGTCCCCGGACGACGGCTGCCCGTTCTGCAGCATCCCGAAGCTCACCGACGAGGAGGGCCTGGTCATCGCCCGCGGCACCGCCGTCTTCGCGGTGCTCAACCTCTACCCGTACAACGGCGGCCACCTGATGGTGGTCCCGTACCGGCACGTCGCCGACTACACCGACCTCGACGAGGCCGAGACGGCGGAGCTGGCCGTCTTCACCAAGCACGCGATGACGGCCCTGCGGGCCGCCTCCGGTGCGCACGGCTTCAACATCGGCATGAACCAGGGCGCCGCAGCCGGCGCCGGCATCGCCGCCCACCTGCACCAGCACGTGGTGCCGCGCTGGGGCGGCGACACCAACTTCATGCCGGTGGTCGGCCACACCAAGGTGCTGCCGCAACTGCTCGCCGACACCCGCAAGATGCTCGCCGACGCCTGGCCGCAGGGCTAGAACCCGTCGGGCAGTGCAGAAGGGGCGCGGATCTCCGCGCCCCTTCTGCACTGCCCGACGGCCACCGGTGTCAGCCGGCGTCGTAGGCGTCCGCCTTGAACGGGCGGACGGCCTGGTTCTCCGAGCGGCTGATGTTGGAGCGGTTGGTGAAGCGCTCCACGTCCACGTCGTGGTCGGCGAGGAACTCGATCGTGGTGGCCTGCACCGCGTTGAAGATCGGCTGGGCGCTGTACAGCACCGCGTCGCTCTTGGCGCGGCTCGCCCAGGTCGGGTCCGCCCAGGCCTGGCGCAGGCAGAACGGCTCCGGCAGGGTGAGCGAGCCGCCGAGCCAGTTCAGCAGACCGGGGATGCGGTGGAACGGCGCCCGGACCGCCTGCCGGACCACCTCGTCGTCGTCCACCAGCGGCAGGATGATCGTCTTCTCCTCCCAGAACTTGCCGGTCTTCGGGACGTTCTGCTCCTTGGGCTTGGGCTTGGTGGTGAACAGCCCGTTGAGCGGCCCGAGGGCGTGCCCGTAGACCGAGACCCGGAGGTTGCGGCCCAGCACGGTGATCTTGACCATGACGGTCGCGACCACCTGGCCGTTGTGCATCACCAGCTGCGCGACCACGCTGCTGTCGGTGTCCGTGCCGATGGTCTGCCGGTTGGCGATCTGCTGGATGCCGAAGTCCCGCATCCGGTAGCCGTCCATCTCTGGGGTGGACGGGCGGGCGATCTCGTCCGCACCCTCCGGGATGTCCTGCACCACCCAGTGGTGCACGGCGACGTGCGGCATGGTGCCGCCCGGCACCTCGCTCGCCGCCACCGAACCGAGCCGCTCGGCGATCTTGCGGGCGAGGTCCCAGCGGTGGAAGGTCCGGAAGTCCGCATGGCCCTCGGCCGGCCGCAGGTCCTCGTTCATCTCCACCGCGATCCACCGGGCACCCGCACCGAGCACACCCTTGCGGCCCGCGTAGTGGTGGATGTTGGTCTCCTGCTCGGCCGTCAGCCGCTCCAGGCTGGCCCGCAGGTCGGTGGCCTTGCGGTCGAGGTCGTCCCGCGGGACGGCCTGCGGCACCGTCGCCGCCACCGCGCCGCCGTCCAGCAGCGCCTGCCAGCGCGCCCGCAGGTCGATCGTGCTGCGCAGGCAGATCCGCTTGGCGACGAACCAGCCGACCACCGGCGCGAGCATCATCAGCCGGAAGTACAGCGACCAGGGGCCGCCGACCGGCGGACGGATCGCGAACAGCAGGGCGAGCCCGCAGGCCGCCAGCAGCGCCAGCGTGCCGTAGAAGCCCTCCCTGGCGGGGTGGGTCTTCTTCAGCTGCGCCCGCACCTGGAAGGCGGCCAGCCAGATCAGCGCACCGGGCAGGAAGAGCAGCCCGCAGACGACGGTGACCAGGGCGAGCTGGCGGTCCCGGGCGTTGCGGAGCTCGTTCGCGGCCAGGCAGTGCTCGACCACCATGCGGACGTCCGTGCCGTGCGACGGCACCAGCGGATTCCGCTTGGCGGGCAGCGTGCGGTCGATCACGGCCCGGCTGAACGCCTCGCCGACGCTCGGCCGGAACAGCTCGAAGCGGCCGTCCTTGAGCTTGGCGCCGAGCTTCTCCCCGAGCTCGCGGAAACTGCCGTCGCGGTAGGCGGCGGAGGAGAGCGCCGAGGTGACGGCGGTCTGCGGGCCGACGTCCGTGCGGGGTATCTGCGCACCCGGGGTCATGTCGAGCTGGGTCACGGCGGCTGCCCCTCCTCCCCTGGATCTCCCCTTGTCAGCCGCAGGTTATCGCGCCGTCGGCCGCCCGTGGGCATGATCGTCTGAACCGGCGTCAGCAGGTTGACGCCGTTTACCGTGCCGGGATCATGCCCACTTCGCGGCCGGTTCGATCCTCCGGGGTGTCGGGCGCGCCGGGGTGGGCCGCGGGTGCGGGAGGATCGGGGCATGTCCGAGTTCATCGCGCGCGACCCGGTGCTGGTCTACGACGGGGACTGCGCCTTCTGCACCAGCTGTGTGACCTGGGCCGAACGCTACCCGCGGGCGAGCCTGTCCTCGGCCGGCTGGGAGGCCGTGCCGTACCAGTTCGCGGACCTCGCGGCGCTGGACGCCCGGGTCGGCGGGCGGGGTCTGGTCACCGAGGAGCGGGCCGGCCGGGAGGTGCTGTGGGTCACCCCCGGCGGCCGGGTGTACGGAGGGGCACAGGCGGTCGCACGGCTGCTGATGCGCTCCGGCGGCGCCTGGGCGTACGCGGGCGCAGTGCTCGCGCTGCCCCCGGTCAGGCCGCTCGCCGAAGCCGCCTACCGCTGGGTCGCCCGCAACCGGCGCGCCCTGCCGGGCGGGACACCCGCCTGCGCGATGCCGCGGCGGCGGCAGAGCCAGGACGCGGTAGCCCGGGGGCGACGGTAGCCACAGGTGCCCCACGCGCCCCCGGCTTGTCCTTCTACGAGGCGTGTTCGTAGCGGGCGGCGAGGTTGGGGGGCATCGGGGCGTGCCGCAGGTAGCTGCGGGAGAACTGGCCGGTGCCGTGCGAGAGGGAGCGCAACTCGACGGGGTAGCGGACCAGTTCGAGTTCGGGCACCTCGGCGCGGACCAGGCTGAGGCCGGGCCCGCCGGGTTCGGTGCCGAGCACGTGGCCGCGCCGTGCGGAGAGGTCGCTGAGCACGGCGCCCTGGTACTCGTCGGGCAGCAGCACCTGGACCTCGTCGACCGGCTCCAGGAGTTGGATGCGGCCGTTGGCGGCGGCCTCGCGCAGCGCCAGTGCGCCCGCGGTCTGGAAGGCCGCGTCGGAGGAGTCCACCGAGTGCGCCTTGCCGTCGGTGAGGGTGACCCGCACGTCGACCATCGGGTAGCCGGCGAGCACGCCGTGGGCGAGCTGGGCACGTACGCCCTTCTCCACCGAGGGGATGAAGTTGCGCGGCACCGCGCCGCCGACCACCTTGTCGACGAACTCGAAGCCGCCGCCCGGCAGCGGTTCGACGGTCAGGTCGCAGATCGCGTACTGGCCGTGCCCGCCGGACTGCTTGACGTGCCGGCCATGGCCGGTGGCGCTGGCGGCGAAGGTCTCGCGGAGGGCGACCCGGTAGTCCACCGTGTCGACGTGCACGCCGTAGCGGCTGCGCAGCCGGTCGAGGACGACGGCCTGGTGCGCCTCGCCGGTGCACCAGAGGACCAACTGGTGGGTGTCCGGGTTCTGTTCGACGCGCAGGGCCGGGTCCTGGGCGGTGAGGCGGCCGAGGGTCTGGGCGAGCTTGTCCTCGTCGGCCTTGCTGTGGGCCTCGACGGCGGCGGGCAGCAGGGCCTCGGGCTGCGGCCATGGTTCGAGGGCCTCGGTGCCCTCGGTGAGGGTGTCGCCGGTGCGGGCGCCGGTCAGTTTGGCCAGGCAGACCAGGTCGCCGGGCAGGGCGTGCGGGACGGGCCGCTGCTGCTTGCCGAACGGACAGCTCAGGCCGGAGACCTTCTCGTCCGCACCGCCGGGCACGTGCAGGGTGGTGTCCGGCCGCAGGGTGCCGGAGAACACCCGGGCGAGGCTGAGCCGGCCCACGTACGGGTCCTCGCCGGTGTGCACGACCTGGGCGGTCAGCGGGGCGTCCGGGTCGCAGGGGGGCATGTCGTCGGCGCGGTCGAGCGGGGAGGGGAAGACCGCGGCGATCAGGTCGAGGAGTTCGGCGGCGCCGGGGGCGGTGCCGGTGGGGTCGGCCGGGGGAGCGGTGGCGAGCACCGGGTGGACGGCGCCGGCCAGGAACTCGCGGCGCAGCGCGTCGCCCAGCGAGGCGGCGTCCAGCTCCTCGCCGGCGACGTACCGCTCCAGCAGGGCGTCGTCCTCGCCGGCGATGGCCTCCACCAGGTGGCTGCGGTCCTCCTCGATGCCGGGGATGTCGCCGGGCTCGCCGTAGGTGCGGCCGGTGAGCAGTTCGACCGAGCCGAGCAGCCGGCCGTCCCGCAGGGCGCTGTCGTGGAGTTGCAGCACGGTGTCGGGGTGGCCCTCGCCGAGGGCATCCTGCAGGGTGGCGAGCACCTCGTCGAGGTGGACGCGGACGGCGTTGAGGTGGGTCAGCACGATCGCGGTCGGCAGGTTGCGGAGCCGGACCTCGCGCCACAGCGCCAGGGTGGGCGCGGAGACCGGGTCGGTGGCGGACACCACCAGCAGGGCGGCCTCGGCGGCGCGCAGCGCGGCCTGCATCTCGCCGGCGAAGTCGGCGTAGCCGGGGGCGTCCAGCAGGTTGATCTTGCAGTCCTGCCAGGCGAGCGGGACCAGGGCGAGCTGCACGGAGCGCTGCTGCTGGTGCTCGATCTCCTCGTGGTCGGCGACCGTGGTGCCGTCCGGGACGCTGCCGGCCCGGGTGACGGCGCCTGCGGTCAGCGCAAGGGACTCGGTGAGGGTGGTCTTGCCGGCTCCGGTGCCGCCGAGGAGGACGACGTTGCGGAGCCGGTCGGGTCGTTCGACGGTGGGGGCCGCGGTGTGGGTGGCTGCTCGGTCCGCCATGGCTGCTCTCCTGCTGTTCGCGGGTGGCTGCGGCGCGCTCGCGCGGGTCACAAGCGGTGCTCACGGGCCCGGCGGCGGTGCCGCGGGGCCGTGCGTGGTGGGCCGGTCGGGCCGGCGGGCTGCTCGGGGGCGTGGGGCGGCGGAGCCCCGCGATCAGCGTGGATACCATTGTCCGGCCGGGCGGGCCGATCCGCTCGGCCGCCCGGCGGCACAGGGGCCGCGGGCGGAGACCGGTGGGATCGGAGCGGTCGGGAAGGCCATGCTCAACAAATACGCGCGTGCCTTCTTCACACGTGTTCTGACGCCGTTCGCCGCGATGCTGCTGCGCTGGGGCGTCAGCCCCGACGCGGTGACGCTGATCGGCACGGCCGGCTCGGTGGCGGGCGCCCTGGTGTTCTTCCCCCGCGGGGAGTTCTTCTGGGGCACGATCATCATCACCCTCTTCATCTTCTCCGACCTGGTCGACGGCAACATGGCCCGCCAGGCCGGGCGCTCCTCGAAGTGGGGAGCGTTCCTGGACTCCACGCTGGACCGGGTCGCCGACGCGGCGATCTTCGGCGGTCTGGCGATGTGGTACGCGGGCACCGGGAACAACGACCTGCTCTGCGCCGTTGCGGTGTTCTGCCTGGCAAGCGGCCAGGTGGTGTCGTACACCAAGGCCCGTGGTGAGAGCCTGGGCTTCCCGGTGAACGTCTCAGGGCTGGTCGAGCGGGCCGAGCGGCTGGTGATCAGCCTGGTCGCGGCCGGTCTGGCGGGGCTCCACGCGTTCGGCCTGCCGTACGTGGAGTGGCTGCTGCCGTTCGCCCTGTGGGTGGTCGCGGCGGGCAGCCTGGTGACGGTGATGCAGCGCATCCTGACGGTGCGGCGGGAGGCCCAGGAGGCCGACCGGGAGACGGCGGGAGTCGAGGGGGCGGCGTGAAGGACCGGTTGGTCGACTGGCTGTACGCGCTCGGCTGGGCGGTGGTGAAGCACCTGCCCGAGCGGGCGGCGCGCGCCCTGTTCATGCGGATCGCGGACAAGGTCTGGCGCGGGCGCGGCAAGGGGGTGCTGCAGCTGGAGGCCAACCTGCGGCGGGTGCACCCCGAGGCGGACGAGGCACGGCTGCGCGAGCTGTCCCGGGCCGGCATGCGCTCGTACATGCGGTACTGGATGGAGTCGTTCCGGCTGCCCACCTGGAGCCTGCAGCGGATCGCCGACGCGATGTCGGTCAAGGGCCTGGAGCAGCTCGACGAGGCGATGTCGGCCGGCCGCGGGGCGGTCCTCGCGCTGCCGCACATGGGCAACTGGGACCTGGCCGGCGCCTGGATCGCCTCGGCCGGCGGCCACCCCTTCACCACGGTCGCCGAGCGGCTGAAGCCGGAGTCGCTGTTCGACCGGTTCGTGGCCTACCGCGAGGGCCTGGGCATGGAGGTGCTGGCGCTGACCGGCTCCGACGTGTCGGTGATCGGCACCCTCGCCCGGCGGCTGCGCCAGGGCAAGCTGGTCTGCCTGCTCGGCGACCGCGACCTGTCCGCGGCCGGCCAGCAGGTCGACTTCTTCGGCGAGCCGACCCGGATGCCGGCCGGCCCGGCCGCGCTGGCGCTGCGCACCGGCGCCGCGCTCTTCCCGGTGACGCTCTGGTACGACGGCCCGGTGATGCGGGCCGAGATCCACCCGGAGATCGTCCCGCCCGCCGAGGGCGAGCAGCGCGAGCGCACCGCGGTGATGGTGCAGGCGCTGGCCGACGTGTGGGCGCAGGGCATCCGGGAGCACGCGGAGGACTGGCACATGCTGCAGAAGCTGTGGCTGGCCGACCTCGGCACCGATCGGGCGGCACAGGCGGGCGAGGGGGCACGGAGTTGAGGATCGGCATCGTCTGTCCGTACGACTGGGACGTTCCCGGCGGCGTGCAGTTCCACATCCGCGACCTCGCGGAGCACCTGATCGCGCGGGGCCACGAGGTGTCGGTGCTGGCGCCGGCCGAGGACGAGTCGGCGCTGCCGCCGTACGTCGTCTCGGCGGGCCGCGCGGTCGCCGTGCCCTACAACGGCTCGGTGGCGCGGCTCAGCTTCGGCATCCTGTCGGCGGCCCGGGTGCGGCGCTGGCTGCACGACGGGCGCTTCGACATCCTGCACGTGCACGAGCCGTCCTCGCCGAGCCTGTCGATGCTGGCCGCCTGGTCGGCGTCCGGGCCGATGGTCGGCACCTTCCACACCTCCAACCCGCGCTCGCGGGCGATGATCGCGGCCTCGCCGATCCTGCAGCCGGGCCTGGAGAAGATGTCCGCCCGGATCGCGGTCAGCGAGTACGCCCGGCGCACCCTGGTGGAACACCTCGGCGGCGACGCGGTGGTCATCCCCAACGGCGTGGACGTGCGCTTCTTCGCCGACGCCGAGCCCGACCCGCGCTGGCATCATCCCGGAGGCGCGGAGCGACAACACCGCCGGCACCGACTCGGCGGCGACGATCGGCTTCATCGGCCGGATCAACGAGCCGCGCAAGGGCCTGCCGACGCTGCTCGCGGCGCTGCCGCGGATCCTCGAGGAGCGGCCGGGCACCCGGCTGCTGGTGGCCGGCAAGGGCGACCGCGAGGAGGCCGTGGAGGGTCTGGCCCCCGAGGTGCGGGCGCAGGTCGAGTTCCTCGGCATGGTCAGCGACGAGGAGAAGGCCAGGCTGCTGCGCAGCGTCGACCTGTACGTGGCGCCCAACACCGGCGGCGAGAGCTTCGGCATCATCCTGGTCGAGGCGATGTCGGCCGGCGCCCCGGTGCTGGCGAGCGACCTGGACGCGTTCCGGCAGGTGCTGGACGGCGGCCGGGCGGGCGAGCTGTTCCCGGTGGAGGACGCCGACGGACTGGCCGCCGCCGCGGTGAAGCTGCTCGGCGACCCGGCGCGGCTGCTGGAGCTGCGCGAGGCCGCCTCCCGGCACGTCCGCCGATTCGACTGGGAGACGGTCGGCGCGGACATCCTGTCGGTGTACGAGACGGTCACCGACGGCATGCCGCCGGTGGCCGAGGACGAACGGGTGGGCTGGCGGGAGCGCTTCGGCCTCGCCGCCCGGGACTGACCACGGACCAGGAAAGAGGGGCCCTCGTGCCGCAGATCTCCGTCGACCACTCCCCGAGCCTCGGCTTCGACCGGCGGGCCTTCGCAGCGGAGCTGCACCCGCTGGTGGCCGCCCTGATCGGCACCACGGTGGAGGCGTGCAAGACCCGGTTCCGCCCGGCGGAGGAGACCTTCGTCGGCGACGGCGACCCGGGGCGCGCCACGGTGTACCTGGAGCTGAAGATCCTCGCCGGGCGCAGCCCGGAGACCCGGACGGAGCTCAGCGAGGCGGTGCTCGACCTGCTGAAGCGGCACGTCGACGCCGGGCCGGTGCACCTGGCCGTCAACGTCGTGGAGCTGGACGGCGCCGTCTACCGCGCGGCCGCCCTGTAGCCTGACCGGCCGTGACTACCTGGATCTGGGCCGCCCTGGCCGTCGTGCTGTTCGCGATGTATCTGAGCTGGACGGCGGGGCGGCTGGACCGCCTGCACGCGCGGATCGACGCGGCTCGGGCCTCGCTCGACGCCCAGCTGGTGCGCCGGGCCTCGGTGGCGCAGGAGCTGGCCACCTCCTCGCTGCTCGACCCGGCCGCCTCGCTGCTGCTGTACGAGGCCTCGCACGCCGCGCGGCAGGCCGAGGACGAGCACCGCGAGGTGGCGGAGAGCGAGCTGAGCCTGGCGCTGCGCGCGGTGTTCGCCGAGCCGGAGCAGGTCGCGGTGCTGCTGGAGGCGCCGGGCGGCAAGGAGGCCGTGACGGATCTCACGGCCGCGGTGCGCCGGGTGCCGATGGCGCGGCGCTTCCACAACGACGCGGTGCGCCACCACCCCCGTCACCGCAGACCAGCCGCAGATCGGCACCGCCCGGGTCAAGCGCGGCATGGCCGAGCAGCTCAAGGGCGGTGTGATCATGGACGTGGTCAACGCCGAGCAGGCGAAGATCGCCGAGGACGCCGGTGCCGTCGCGGTCATGGCCCTGGAGCGCGTGCCCGCCGACATCCGCAAGGACGGCGGCGTGGCCCGGATGTCCGACCCGAACATGATCGAGGAGATCATCTCCGCGGTCTCCATCCCGGTCATGGCCAAGTCCCGCATCGGCCACTTCGTCGAGGCCCAGGTCCTCCAGTCGCTCGGTGTCGACTACATCGACGAGTCCGAGGTCCTCACCCCGGCCGACGAGGTCAACCACTCCGACAAGTGGGCCTTCACCACCCCCTTCGTCTGCGGCGCCACCAACCTCGGCGAGGCCCTGCGCCGCATCGCCGAGGGCGCGGCCATGATCCGCTCCAAGGGCGAGGCCGGCACCGGCAACGTCGTCGAGGCCGTCCGCCACCTGCGCCAGATCAAGAACGAGATCGCCAAGCTGCGCGGCTTCGACAACAACGAGCTGTACGCCGCCGCCAAGGAGCTCCGCGCCCCGTACGAGCTGGTCAAGGAGGTCGCCGAGCTCGGCAAGCTGCCCGTCGTGCTGTTCTCCGCCGGCGGTGTCGCCACCCCGGCCGACGCCGCGCTGATGCGCCAGCTCGGCGCCGAGGGCGTCTTCGTCGGCTCCGGCATCTTCAAGTCCGGCGACCCGGCCAAGCGCGCCGCCGCGATCGTCAAGGCCACCACCTTCTTCGACGACCCGAAGATCATCGCCGACGCCTCCCGCAACCTCGGCGAGGCCATGGTCGGCATCAACTGCGACACCCTGCCCGACGCCGAGCGCTACGCCAACCGCGGCTGGTGACGCCACCGTGAGCGCACCCCCGATCATCGGCGTGCTCGCCCTGCAGGGCGACGTCCGCGAACACCTCGTCCGCGCTCTGATCGCGCTGGCCGCCGCCGACGCGGTCGCCCGCCCGGTGCGCCGGGCCGAGGAGCTGACCGAGATCGACGGCCTGATCATCCCCGGCGGCGAATCCACCACCATGTCCAAGCTGGCACTGCTCTTCGGCGTCATGGACCCGCTGCGGGCCGGGTGGCCGACGGCATGCCGGTCTACGGCACCTGCGCCGGCATGATCATGCTGGCCGACAAGATCCTCGACGGGCGGGACGACCAGGAGACCGTCGGCGGCATCGACATGACCGTGCGCCGCAACGCCTTCGGCCGGCAGAACGAGTCCTTCGAGGCGGCCGTCGACTTCGCCGGCGTCGCCGGCGGCCCGGTGGAGGGCGTCTTCATCCGCGCACCATGGGTGGAATCGGTCGGCACCAATGTCGAGGTCCTCTCACAGCTCGGCGACGGAACGATCATCGCCGTGCGCCACGGCAACCTGCTCGCGACCTCGTTCCACCCCGAACTCACCGGCGATCACCGGGTCCACGCACGGCGTGGACGAGGACAAGCTGTTCGAGGTCGTCCTCGACCACGGCGCCGAGGAGGTCAACGACCTCGGCGAGTCCTACGAGATCATCTCCGAGGCCACCGACCTGGTCGCCGTCCGCACCTCGCTGGTCGACGCCGGCATCGACTACGACTCGGCCGAGGCCAACTTCGTGCCCAGCGTGCAGGTCGAGCTGGACGCCGACGGCGCCCGCAAGATCTTCAAGCTGATCGACGCCCTCGAGGACAGTGACGACGTGCAGAACGTCTTCGCCAACTTCGACGTCTCCGACGAGATCATGGCCGAGCTCGACGCCTGATCCCGCCGCTCCTCCGCCGCCCGGCAGTCCCGCGACTGCCGGGCGGCGGCGTGTTCGGGTGCGGTGGCGCGGGCGTTGTCGGTGCCGCCCGGTACCCTGCGGGGGATCACGGGTGACGAGACGAAGACGGGGTGCGGAGTGCGGGTACTGGGCGTGGACCCGGGGCTGACCAGGTGCGGCGTCGGCGTGGTCGAGGGTGCCCCCGGCCGGCCGCTGCGGATGGTCGGCGTCGGCGTGGTGCGCACCCCCGCCGACGCGGAGATCGGCGTGCGGCTGCTGCAGATAGAGCAGGGCCTGGAGCAGTGGCTGGACGAGCACACGCCCGACCTGGTCGCCGTCGAGCGGGTCTTCGCCCAGCACAACGTCCGCACCGTGATGGGCACCGCCCAGGCCAGCGCGGTCGCCATGCTCTGTGCCACCCGCCGCGGCATCCCCGTCACCCTGCACACCCCGAGCGAGGTCAAGGCGGCCGTCACCGGCTCGGGCCGCGCCGACAAGGCGCAGGTCACCGCCATGGTGCAGCGCCTGCTCCGGCTGGACGCCCCGCCCAAGCCGGCGGACGCGGCGGACGCCCTGGCCCTCGCTATCTGCCACATCTGGCGCGGCGGTGCCCAGGGCCGGATCGCCGCCGCACTCGCCAAGGCCGCACCCGCGCCCGCCGCGCCCCCGGCCCGCCGTCCCGCCGCACGTCAGGAGTACCGCCGATGATCGCCTTCGTCCAGGGCCCGGTGGCCCACATCGCGGCCGGCACGGCCGTCGTCGAGGTCGGCGGGGTCGGCATGGCGGTTCAGTGCACCCCCAACACCCTGGCCGGGCTGCGGCTCGGCGAGAGCGCCCGGCTCGCCACCTCGCTGGTCGTCCGGGAGGACTCGCTGACCCTGTACGGTTTCGCCGACGACGACGAGCGGGGCCTGTTCGAGATCCTGCAGGCCGCGCCCGGGGTCGGCCCACGGCTCGCCCAGGCGATGCTCGCCGTGCACAGCCCGGACGCACTGCGCGCCGCGGTCGCCGGCGGCGACGAGAAGGCCCTGATCGCCGTCCCCGGCATCGGCAAGGCCAAGGCGGCCAAACTGCTGCTGGAGTACAAGGACAAGCTGGGCGCCCCGCTCGGCACGGTTCCCGCGCAGAAGCCCGCCGCGGCCGGCCCGGCCCCGTGGCACGAGCAGCTGCACGCCGCGCTGGTCGGCCTGGGCTACGCTCCCCGCGAGGCCGACGAGGCCGTGGCCGCGGTCGCCCCCGAGGCCGAGGCCCAGGCCGTCCCGGACATCGGCGCCCTGCTCCGGGCCGCCCTGCGCGGCCTGAACCGGGCCCGCTGACCGGGGCAGCCGCATCCCGACCGCCGACGCTTTGACCATCTGACGACCAGTCGTCATGTCGACATTGGAGCCAGTCCCGATGAGCCCGTACGACACCGACCCCGCCGACCGCCCGGGCGCCGACCGGCTGGTCGGCGCGGCCGCCGACGGCGAGGACCAGGCGGTCGAGGCGGCACTGCGCCCCAAGCTGCTCGAGGAGTTCATCGGCCAGGAGCGCGTCCGCGAACAGCTCTCCCTGGTGCTGCAGGCCGCCCGCCAGCGCGGCACCGCCCCCGACCACGTGCTGCTCAGCGGCCCGCCCGGGCTCGGCAAGACCACCCTGTCGATGATCATCGCCGCCGAGCTCGGCGCCCCGATCCGGATCACCTCCGGCCCCGCCATCCAGCACGCCGGCGACCTCGCCGCCATCCTCTCCTCGCTGAGCGAGGGCGAGGTGCTGTTCCTCGACGAGATCCACCGGATGTCCCGGCCCGCCGAGGAGATGCTCTACATGGCGATGGAGGACTTCCGGGTCGACGTCATCGTCGGCAAGGGCCCCGGCGCCACCGCCATCCCGCTGGAGCTGCCCCCGTTCACCCTGGTCGGCGCCACCACCCGGGCCGGCCTGCTGCCCCCGCCGCTGCGCGACCGCTTCGGCTTCACCGGCCACATGGAGTTCTACGCCCCGGCCGAGCTGCAGCGCGTCGTCCACCGCTCAGCCACCCTGCTCGACGTCGACATCGACCCGCACGGCGCCGCCGAGATCGCCGGCCGCTCCCGCGGCACCCCGCGCATCGCCAACCGCCTGCTGCGCCGCGTCCGCGACTACGCGCAGGTCAGGCACGACGGCCGGGTCAGCAGGGAGATCGCCGCGCAGGCCCTGGCCGTGTACGAGGTCGACGCCCGCGGCCTGGACAGGCTGGACCGCGCGGTGCTGGACGCGCTGCTGCGGCTGTTCGGCGGCGGCCCGGTCGGCCTGTCCACCCTGGCCGTCGCGGTGGGGGAGGAGGCCGAGACGGTCGAGGAGGTCGCCGAGCCGTTCCTCGTCCGGGAGGGCCTGCTCGCCCGCACCCCGCGCGGCCGGATCGCCACCGCCGCCGCCTGGCGGCACCTCGGGATGGCGCCTCCCGCGCAGGCCGGCGGCGTGAAGACGACGGACCAGGCGGTTTTGTTCCCGGACGGCCTGTAACCGACAGCCGAAAAACGGGGGCATGCCAAGGGTCGCCACTTTCGGCGGCACACTGGCATGCTTGGCGTTGTCCGTACAGTGCGGGTCGCCTAGACTCCGCCGGACCGCCCCTCTCGACCGACGGGCCGACGTATACCAGGCCGCCGGGCGAGGCGGCCCGCAAAGGACCCTGGCTGTGGCTAATCTCATCATCCTCATCCTCCCGATCGTCGCGATCTTCCTGATGTTCCGCTCGCAGAAGAAGCGGCAGCAGCAGCAGGCGTCGATGCAGGCGACCCTCCAGCCGGGCGCCGGCGTGCGGACGATCGGCGGTATGTACGCCCAGGTCAAGGCGGTGAACGACGAGACCGTCGAGCTCGAGATCGCCCCGGGCGTGGTGACCTACTACACCAAGGGCGCCATCGCCGCCGTCCTCGAGCCGCTCGAGTACGACGCGATCATCAACGGCCGCCCCGCCGACGAGGAGCCGATCGAGGCCGAGGACGCCGACAAGCCCCTCAGCCTCGCCAAGGACTCGGACGGCGCCCCCGCCGACGGCGAGACCCCCGAGACCAAGTAGTACGGTCGGGCTCACTCAGGCCGTGCGGCACCCGGCCGCCGGCCCACATGACCTCAGGGCCGCCCTGCGCCGCCGTCCTCCGTCCCGCCACGCGCCGGACCGGGGCGCGGCCCGCGGCGGCATGGACAGGGAGAAACGAGCAAGGTGGCAACACCCAAGTCGCGCCAGCGCGACGGCTACCCGGGGCGGGCGCTGGCCCTGATCCTGGTGGTCGCCGTCGGCCTGGTCGCCCTCATGTTCTGGACGGGCGACAAGACGCCCCGTCTCGGAATCGACCTCGCCGGTGGCACCAGTGTCACCCTGACCGCGAAGTCGGATGACAAGGCCGCGATCAACAAGTCCAACATGGACATCGCGACCGGCATCATCCAGAAGCGCGTCAACGGTATGGGCGTCTCCGAGGCGGAGGTCCAGACCCAGGGCGACAGCAACATCATCGTCAACATCCCCAATGGCGGTGACAAGCAGGCGGCGATCGAGCAGATCGGCACGACTGCCAAGCTCTACTTCCGTCCCGTGGTCGCGCTCGCGCCCACCGGCGTCGACCCCTCGGCGCTGAACACCGGCTCGCCCTCGCCGTCCGGCTCCGCGAGCCCGTCCGCCGGCTCCTCGGCGGCCGCGGCCGGCACCTCGGCCAGCCCGTCCGCCAAGCCGTCCGCGAGCGCCAGCGCCAGCAAGGCCGGCCGCGCCGTCAGCGACGCGCTGAAGGCCGACCCGACCGCCTCGGCCTCGCCGTCCGCCACCGCCTCCGGCTCGGCCGCCGCCGCCCCGAGCGGCAGCGCGACCCCGTCCGCGCCGACCAGCCTGAGCCCCGAGCAGCTGACCGCCGCGCTCACCCAGGGCACCGTCCCCGCCGACGTCCAGCAGCAGTTCGCCGCGCTGGACTGCTCCAAGCCGGAGCAGCGCAAGGACTACCAGACCGACCCCAAGAAGAACGCGGTCGGCTGCTCCTACGACAAGGAGCAGGGCGTCTGGTACAAGTTCGCGCTCGGCCCGGTCGCCGTGAACGGCTCCGACGTCTCCAAGGCGCAGGCCCTCTACGACACCCAGCGCGCCGGCGGCTGGCAGGTCGACCTGTCGTTCAACGACACCGGCTCCAAGGCCTTCGCGAGCACCACCGGCACCCTCGCCACCCAGGCCTCCCCGGCCAACCAGTTCGCCATCGTCCTGGACGGCAAGGTGGTCTCCCACCCGTACGTCAGCCAGTCGATCACCGGCGGCTCGGCCACCATCTCCGGCAGCTTCACCCAGGACGACGCCAAGGGCCTCGCCAACGTGCTGAGCTACGGCGCGCTGCCGCTGACCTTCGACATGAGCGACGTCACCACCGTCTCCCCGCAGCTCGGCGGCGACCAGCTGCAGGCCGGCCTGATCGCCGGTGCGATCGGCCTCGTCCTGGTGGTCGTCTACTCGCTGGTCTACTACCGCGGCCTCGGCCTGGTCTCCATCGGCGGTCTGGTCGTCTCGGCGATCCTCACCTACGCGATCATGTGCCTGCTCGGCAGCAGCATCGGCTTCGCGCTGAACCTGCCGGCCGTCTGCGGCGCCATCGTCGCCATCGGCATCACCGCGGACTCCTTCATCGTCTACTTCGAGCGCATCCGCGACGAGGTCCGCGACGGCGCCCCGCTGCGCCCGGCGGTCCAGCGCGCCTGGCCGCGCGCCCGCCGCACCATCCTGGTCTCCGACTTCGTGTCGTTCCTGTGTGCCGCGGTGCTGTACATCGTCTCGGTCGGCAAGGTCCAGGGCTTCGCGTTCACGCTCGGCCTGACCACGCTGCTCGACATCGTGGTGATCTTCCTGTTCACCAAGCCGCTGATCACCCTGCTGGCCCGGCGGAAGTTCTTCGCGAACGGCCACCCCTGGTCCGGTCTCGACCCCAAGCGGCTCGGCGCCCGCCCGCCGATCCGCGGCAGCCGTCGCCGTTCCTCCGCCAACGCCCCCAAGGAGGCCTGACGCCATGTCCCTTCGGAACATCGGCCACCGGCTCTACCAGGGCGAGGTCAGCTTCGACTTCGTCGGCAAGCGCAAGATCTGGTACTCCATCTCGGGCGTCATCGTCCTCGTCGCGGCGATCGGCCTGGCGATGGGCCTGCACCTGGGCATCGAGTTCAAGGGCGGCTCGGTCTACACCGTCGAGAAGGCCGGCCTGTCGGTCTCCCAGGCGCAGGACGCCGCCAACAAGATCGCCGGTGACACCACCCCGCAGGTCCAGAAGACCGGCGACGGCAAGATCCGCATCCAGGTCAGCTCCGAGGAGAAGATCAGCGGCCCGGCGTTCTCCCAGGAGCTCTCCAAGGAGATCGGCGTCCCCACCAAGGACATCGACGCCCAGGTGATCGGTCCCTCCTGGGGCCAGCAGATCTCCCAGAAGGCGCTGCTCGGCCTGATCGTGTTCATGGTGCTGGTCACCGTGTACCTCGCGATCGCCTTCGAGTGGCGGATGGCGCTGGCCGCCCTGGTCGCGCTGATCCACGACCTCCTGATCACCATCGGCGTGTACGCCCTGGTGGGCTTCGAGGTCACCCCCGGTACGGTGATCGGCTTCCTGACGATCCTCGGCTACTCGCTCTACGACACGGTCGTCGTCTTCGACACCGTGAAGGAGAACACCCGGGGTATCACCAAGCAGAACAAGCGCACCTACAGCGAGGCCGCCAACCACGGCCTCAACCAGACCCTGGTGCGTTCGATCAACACCACCGTGGTCGCCCTGCTCCCGGTCGCCGCCCTGCTGTTCATCGGCGGCGGCATGCTCGGCGCCGGCACGCTGAACGACATCTCGCTCGCGCTGTTCATCGGTCTGGCGGCCGGCGCTTACTCGTCGATCTGCGTCGCCACCCCGCTGCTCGCGCAGCTCAAGGAGCAGACCCCGGAGATGCGGGCGCTCGCCAAGCGCGTCGCCCAGCGCCGCGCCGCCGACGCCAAGGCCGCGGAGTCCGCCGACGCGCCGCAGGGCGCCGAGGACGGCGACGAGGTCCCGGCCGGCATGGTCGGCCAGCGCAACCAGCCGGTCGGCCGCTCGCGCTCCAAGGGCCGTCCGTCCGGCAAGCGCTGACCGGACGCGACCCCGCGAGGTCCGGCCGGCCCGAGTCTCCTCGGGCCGGCCGGACCTCGTCCGTTCACCACCCGTCGCGGAGGGTAGGGTCGAAGCGCCAACCGCCGGCCGGCACGGCCCGCAGACCCGAAGGAACCCACGTGACCTCCCCCGACCCCGCCCTCGCCGAGCTGCTCACCAGCCGGATCAGGGACGTCCCGGACTACCCGAAGCCCGGCGTGCTGTTCAAGGACATCGCGCCGCTGCTCGCCGACGCCGAGGCGTTCGGCGCGCTGACCGGGGCGCTCGCCGCCCGCGCGGCCGAGCTCGGGGCGACCAAGGTGGTCGGCCTGGAGGCCCGGGGCTTCGTCCTGGCGGCCCCGGCGGCCGTCGCCGCCGGCCTCGGCTTCGTGCCGATCCGCAAGAAGGGCAAGCTGCCCGGCGACGTCTTCGCCCGCTCCTACGACCTCGAGTACGGCTCCGCCACGCTCGAGGTCCAGTGCGACGCCTTCGCCGCCGGCGAGCGGGTCCTGGTGGTCGACGACGTGCTGGCCACCGGCGGCACCCTCGGCGCCTCGCTGGACCTCGTCCGCGAGGCCGGCGCGCAGCTCGCCGGCGTGGTCGTGCTGATGGAGCTCGGCTTCCTGGACGGCCGCGCACGTCTCGCCCCCCACCTCGCCGGGGCACCGCTCGAGGCGCTGGTCACCGTCTGACTGGACTTTCGCCAACTCGCCCGGGGGTGCCCTGTGCGCCCCCGGCGGTCTGCCCACGGCCCTTCCGCGCCGGGCGGCCGACCGGCCGGGCCGCACTCTCGGTACCATGAAGATTCATCCCCTCCCGGTTGTACGACCGACGGGTGCGACCGATGGCGCGACCGCCCGAACGAGGGGGAGGCCGTGCGCCCCCGAGGAGTGTCCTTGCCCGACGAGGTTGTGCCCACCGCGGAGGCCGCTGCCCCCGAGAGCCGTCCGACGCCCTCCGGGGCCGGCCCGGCGCGCCCCACGCCGCCGCCCGCCGCCCACCGGCCGTCCCCCGGCGGGATGCGGGCCCGTCTCGCCCGCCTCGGCGGCCAGCGCAGTACTGCGGTCAACCCCGTCCTGGAGCCGCTGTTCCGCACCATCCGGGCCAACGACCCGAAGGCCGATCCGGTCCTGCTCAAGGAGATCGAGAAGGCGTACGCGGTCGCCGAGAAGTGGCACCGCGGGCAGAAGCGCAAGAGCGGCGACCCGTACATCACCCACCCGCTGGCGGTGGCGACCATCCTCGCCGAGCTCGGCATGGACGCCCCCACCCTGATGGCGGGTCTGCTGCACGACACCGTCGAGGACACCGACTACGGCCTGGAGACGCTGCGCCGCGACTTCGGCGACTCGGTGGCCCTGCTGGTCGACGGCGTGACCAAGCTGGACCGGGTCAAGTTCGGCGAGGCCGCGCAGGCCGAGACCGTCCGCAAGATGGTCGTGGCGATGGCCAAGGACCCGCGCGTCCTGGTGATCAAGCTCGCCGACCGCCTGCACAACATGCGCACCATGCGCTACCTCAAGCGGGAGAAGCAGGAGAAGAAGGCCCGCGAGACGCTGGAGATCTACGCCCCGCTGGCGCACCGGCTGGGCATGAACACCATCAAGTGGGAGCTGGAGGACCTCGCCTACGCCCCGCTGGCGCACCGGCTGGGCATGAACACCATCAAGTGGGAGCTGGAGGACCTCGCCTTCGCGATCCTCTACCCCAAGATGTACGACGAGATCGTCCGCCTGGTCGCCGCGCAGGTCGCCCTGCACCTGGTCGATGACGGTGGCCAGGTACTCGTCGCGCTTGGGGGCGCGCTCGGCGACCAGGCGGACGATCTCGTCGTACATCTTGGGGTAGAGGATCGCGAAGGCGAGGTCCTCCAGCTCCCACTTGATGGTGTTCATGCCCAGCCGGTGCGCCAGCGGGGCGTAGATCTCCAGCGTCTCGCGGGCCTTCTTCTCCTGCTTCTCCCGCTTGAGGTAGCGCATGGTGCGCATGTTGTGCAGGCGGTCGGCGAGCTTGATCACCAGGACGCGCGGGTCCTTGGCCATCGCCACGACCATCTTGCGCACCATGCGCTACCTCAAGCGGAGAAGCAGGAGAAGAAGGCCCGCGAGACGCTGGAGATCTACGCCCCGCTGGCGCACCGGCTGGGCATGAACACCATCAAGTGGGAGCTGGAGGACCTCGCCTTCGCGATCCTCTACCCCAAGATGTACGACGAGATCGTCCGCCTGGTCGCCGAGCGCGCCCCCAAGCGCGACGAGTACCTGGCCACCGTCATCGACCAGGTGGACAATCTCGTCGTACATCTTGGGGTAGAGGATCGCGAAGGCGAGGTCCTCCACTTGATGGTGTTCATGCCCAGCCGTCGCGGGGCGTAGATCTCCAGCGTCTCGCGGGCCTTCTTCTCCTGCTTCTCCGCTTGAGGTAGCGCATGGTGCGCAAGATGGTCGTGGCGATGGCCAAGGACCCGCGCGTCCTGGTGATCAAGCTCGCCGACCGCCTGCACAACATGCGCACCATGCGCTACCTCAAGCGGGAGAAGCAGGAGAAGAAGGCCCGCGAGACGCTGGAGATCTACGCCCCGCTGGCGCACCGGCTGGGCATGAACACCATCAAGTGGGAGCTTCGCGATCCTCTACCCCAAGATGTACGACGAGATCGTCCGCCTGGTCGCCGAGCGCGCCCCCAAGCGCGACGAGTACCTGGCCACCGTCATCGACCAGGTGCAGGGCGACCTGCGCGGCGCCCGCATCCAGGCGCAGGTCACCGGCCGGCCGAAGCACTACTACTCGGTCTACCAGAAGATGATCGTGCGGGGCCGCGACTTCGCCGAGATCTACGACCTGGTGGGTATCCGGGTCCTGGTCGACACCGTCCGCGACTGCTACGCGGCGCTGGGCACCATCCACGCGCGGTGGAACCCGGTGCCGGGGCGGTTCAAGGACTACATCGCGATGCCCAAGTTCAACATGTACCAGTCGCTGCACACGACGGTCATCGGGCCCGGCGGCAAGCCGGTCGAGCTGCAGATCCGCACCTTCGACATGCACCGCCGCGCCGAGTACGGCATCGCCGCGCACTGGAAGTACAAGCAGCGCGCGGTGGCCGGCGCCTCCAAGGTCCGCACCGACACCCCGGTGCACGCCCGCAAGCACGACAAGGCCGACGCCGTCAACGAGATGGCCTGGCTGCGGCAGCTGCTGGACTGGCAGAAGGAGACCGAGGACCCGAGCGAGTTCCTCGAGTCGCTGCGCTTCGACCTCTCCAGCAACGAGGTCTTCGTCTTCACCCCCAAGGGCGACGTGATAGCGCTGCCCGCGAAGGCCACCCCGGTGGACTTCGCCTTCGCGGTGCACACCGAGGTCGGCTACCGCTGCATCGGCGCCCGGGTCAACGGCCGCCTGGTGCCGCTGGAGTCCGAGCTCGAGAACGGCGACACCGTCGAGGTCTTCACCTCCAAGGCGGAGAACGCCGGCCCCTCCCGGGACTGGCTCACCTTCGTCAAGTCGCCGCGTGCCCGCAACAAGATCCGCGCCTGGTTCTCCAAGGAGCGCCGCGAGGAGGCCATCGAGCACGGCAAGGAGGCCATCGCCCGGGCGATGCGCAAGCAGGGCCTGCCGATCCAGCGCATCCTCACCGGCGACTCCCTGGTCACACTCGCGCACGAGATGCGCTACCCCGACATCTCCTCGCTCTACGCCGCGATCGGCGAGGGCCACGTCGCCGCGCAGTCCATCGTGCAGAAGCTGGTGCAGGCGCTCGGCGGCGAGGAGGGTGCGACCGAGGACCTCGCCGAGACGGCCACCCCGACCCACCAGAGCCGCACGCTGCGCCGCCGCGCCAAGGGCGACCCGGGTGTGATCGTCAAGGGCGTCGACGACCTCTGGGTGAAGCTGGCGCGCTGCTGCACGCCGGTGCCGGGCGACCCGATCGTGGGCTTCGTGACCCGCGGCAACGGCGTCTCCATCCACCGCTCGGACTGCGTCAACGTCGAGGCGCTGTCCCAGCAGCCGGAGCGGATGATCGAGGTCGAGTGGGCGGCCACCCAGTCCTCGGTCTTCCTGGTGGCCATCCAGGTCGAGGCGCTGGACCGCTCCCGCCTGCTGTCGGACGTCACCCGGGTGCTCTCCGACCAGCACGTCAACATCCTGTCGGCGGCGGTGCAGACCTCCCGCGACCGGGTGGCGATGAGCCGCTTCACCTTCGAGATGGGCGACCCGAAGCACCTCGGCCACGTCCTGAAGGCCGTCCGCGGCGTCGAGGGCGTGTACGACGTCTACCGGGTGACCTCGGCGAAGAAGTAGGCGGGGCCGACAAGGCAGCAGTCAGGGGCGCGGGGATCAGTCCCCGCGCCCCTGCCGTTCACCCGCCCTCGCGCAGGCGCTGGATCTGGCGTTCGGCGAGTTCGGTGGTGCGGCGCATGTGGCGGGCGAGGAAGGCGAGTTCCTCCTCGCTGTACTCGGCCAGCATGGCCGCCCAGCCCTCGCCGAGTTCGCCCCAGAGTTCGCCGAGGCGGGCCGCCGCCGCGGGTACCGGTTCGACCAGCACCCGGCGGCGGTCCTCCTCGTCGCGCCGCCGGGTGACGTAGCCGGCCCGTTCCAGCCGGTCCACCAGGCGGGTGGCCGAGCCGCTGGTGAGACCGGTCAGTTCGGCGATCCGGCCGGTGGTGAGCGGGCCCTCCTCCAGGCCGAGCAGGTTGAGGCACTGCACATCGGTGGGGTGCAGCCCGAGCCGGTCCGCCACCGCCTGGTTGAACAGTGCGTACGAGGCGAGGTAGCGGCGGGAGTCGGCCTCGAGGTCGTGCGGCGGCATGGGCATCCTCCCGAATAAATATCTGCGCGACGCAGATAACTTGTCCTACAGTGTCTGCATGACGCAGACATCATATGTTGCGGTGGCCGGAGCCACCGGCACCCAGGGCGCCGCCGTCGTCGACGCCCTCCTCGCGCACGGCCTGTCCGTCCGCGCCCTCACCCGCACCCCCGACTCGGCCGCCGCCCGCGCCCTCCGGGCCGCCGGAGCCCAGGTCGTGGCCGCCGACTTCGACGACCGGGAGTCCCTGGACGCCGCCCTCGCCGGCGCCGGCGCCCTCTTCGCCATGTCGACGCCCTTCGGCACCGACCTCGCCACCGAGGTCCGCCAGGGCACCGCCCTGGTCGAGTCCGCCGCCGACGCCCGGGTCGGTCACATCGTCTTCACCTCGGCCGCGCACGCCGACCGCGACACCGGCATCCCGCACTTCGACAGCAAGTACCGGATCGAGCGACGCCTCGCCGGACTCGGCGTGCCCTGGACCGTCCTCGGCCCGGCCGCCTTCATGGAGAACTACGCGGGGGAGTGGACCCTGCAGGGGTTGCGCGAGGGCAGCTTCGTGCTCCCCATGCCGCCCGAGCGCCCGCTCGCACTCGTCCCCGCCCGCGACATCGGTGCCTTCGCTGCCCTTGCGATCACCCGCCCCGTCGAGTTCGCCGGCCGGCGGATCGACATCGCCTCCGACGCCCTCACCTGCCCCGAGATCGCCGAGGTGCTCGGCTCCGCCACCGGCAGGCCGATCGGCTTCCGCCGCCTCCCGCTCGCCGAGATCGAGGCCTACTCCGCCGACCTCGCCGCGATGTTCCGCTACTTCACCGAGACCGGCCTGGACATCGACACCGCCGCGCTGCGCCGCGACCACCCCGACGTCGGCTGGCAGGGCTTCGCCGACTGGGCGCACGCCCGCACCTGGCCGCTGTGACCCGCCGCGGCGGTGACCCGCCGCCCGCCGACGGACATGCGGAGGGCCCCCGCCGCGGCAGGGGCCCTCCGGTCGTGCGCGGGGGAGCGGGGCGTCAGCCGCCGAACTCCTCCAGGCTCTTCTGCGCCTGCTCCAGCAGGGCCTGACGGCCGGCCAGCTCGGACTCCAGCTTGGCGACCCGGCTCGCATTGCCGGCCGCACGCGCCTTGTCCAGGTCGGCCTGCAGCTTGTCCACGGCCTGCTGCAGCAGCCCGGTCATGCCGGCCGCACGGGCCTTCGCCTCCGGGTTGGTGCGCTTCCACTCGGCGTCCTCGGCTTCGCGGATCGCCCGCTCCACCGCGTTCAGCCGGCCGTCCAGCTGGCCGCGGGCGGCACGCGGTACGTGGCCGATCGCCTCCCACCGCTCGTTGACGTCGCGCAGCGCCGCCTTGGCCGCCTTGAGGTCGGTGATCGGCAGGATCGCCTCGGCCTCCAGCAGCAGCGCCTCCTTGAGCTTCTGGTTCTCGCCCTGCTCGGCGTCCCGCTCGCTGAACGCGGAGGACCGGGCCTGGAAGAACACGTCCTGGGCGCCGCGGAACCGCGCCCACAGCTCCTCCTCGGCATCCCGCTGCGCGCGCCCGGCGGCCTTCCACTGCGCCATCAGGTCGCGGTAGCGGGCCGCGGTCTCGCCCCACTCGGTCGAGTCGGACAGCGCCTCGGCCTCGGCGACCAGCTTCTCCTTCGCCACCCGGGCGTGCTCGCGCTCGCTGTCGAGCGCCGCGAAGTGCGCCTTGCGGTGCTTGGAGAACACCGAGCGGGCGTGCGAGAAGCGGTGCCACAGCTCGTCGTCGCTCTTGCGGTCCAGCCGGGGCAGGCCCTTCCAGGTCTCCACCAGGGCGCGCAGCCGGTCGCCGGCCTCCCGCCACTGGGTGGACTCGGCCAGCTGCTCGGCCTCGGCGACCAGCGCCTCCTTGGAGGACCGCGCCTCCTCCTGGGCCTTGGCGCGGGCGGCGCGCCGCTCGCTCTGCCGGGTCTCGATCTCGCCGCTCAGCGTGTCGAGGCGCTTCGCCAGCGCGTCCAGGTCGCCGACCGCGTGCGCCTCGGCCACCTGGGCCTTGAGGTGGTCGAGGGCGACCTGTGCCTCCTTGGCGGCCAGGTCGGTCTTGCGGACGCGGTGCTCCAGCAGGCCGATCTCGGCCTCCAGCCCCTGGTACTTGCGCTCGAAGTACGCGAGGGCCTCCTCCGGGGAGCCCGCCTGCCAGGAACCGACGACGCGTTCGCCCTCGGCGGTCCTGACGTACACGGTCCCCTGCTCGTCGACACGGCCCCACGGGTCGCTGCTCACAGCGCCTCCTCCAATGACGCCCGCCCGCCGCGGCGGCGGGGGACGTCGTCCACAGTTGAATGTGCGGCGGACCGATGGAGTCCGCCGTCCTGCCGCCGAGTGCTGCCGAGGGTGACGGCCGACGGTCAGGGCACCCTATACAACAGCAACATAGGCGACCAGCGTCGGTGCTGTCCGCATCCGGGCCGGGTGATTTCCCGGGAAGCGTGCGCCCCGGCGGCCGCAGGCCGGCCGGGGCGCACGCCCGCGCGGATCAACCCTTCGCGGTGGTCACCGAGTTGAGCACCATGTCGGCCACCGGCGCGCCGTCGCCGCCGCCGCCCTGGACACCGCCCGCGGCGATGTTCTGCACGACGTCGAGGCCGCCCGTCACCTTGCCGAACGGGGTGTAGTTCGGCGGGAGCTGGGTGTCCTTGTAGACCAGGAAGAACTGGCTGCCGTTGGTGCCCGGGCCGGCGTTGGCCATGGCCACCGTGCCCGCCGGGTAGGTCGCGCCGGTCAGGTTCTCGTCCGCGAACTGGTAGCCCGGGCCGCCCGAACCGGTGCCGGTCGGGTCGCCGCACTGCAGCACGTAGATGCCCTCGGTGGTGAGGCGGTGGCACTTGGTGTGGTCGAAGTACTTCTCGTTGGACAGGAACGCGAAGGAGTTCACCGTGTGCGGGGCCTTGGCGGCGTCCAGCGCGATGGTGATCTTGCCGCAGCTGGTGTCCAGCGACATCGTGTAGTTGGCCTTGGTGTCCACCGTCATGGCCGGCTCGGCCTTGAACTGCTTGCCGTTCGGCGAGCCGGGTGCCGGGGTGGTGCAGCCCTTGACCGGGGTGGCCGCCGCGGTCGGCGTCGGGGCCGCGGCCGGGTCCTTCTTCTCCTCCGAGCCGCTCAGCGCCCAGGTCGCACCGGCGACGCCGACCACCAGGACGGCCACGGCGGCGCCGACCAGCAGGTTGCGCTTGCGCGCCTGCCGCTGGGCCTCGGCACGCCGCTCCATCTGGCGCTCGTACTTCTCGCGGGCGAGCTGCCGCCGCCGCTGTTCGCTGCTGACCACCGGCCGTGTCTCCTGAGTGCTGATGCGGGGGTTGGGGGGTTCCGGTGCGGATCATCGCATCCGCAGGCGGCCAAGTGTAAGGACCCCGAGCGTAAGTACGAGATCAAACGCCGCCGAGGTTGGGCAGGACGGGGCCTATCTGGTTCGCTCCCGGTGCCGTGCCGCCGGTAGGCTGCGGTGTGACCGGGCGGTGACATCACGGGCCCGCCTCCCTCCCGACAGAAGGACTCGCGTGTTCGTCGCCGGATTTCCCGCCGGAGCCTGGGGCACCAACTGCTACCTGGTCGCGCCGGCCGCCGGCGAGGAGTGCGTGATCGTCGATCCGGGCCACGAGGCCGCGCAGGGCGTCGAGGAGCTCATCCGCGAGCACCGGCTGAAGCCGGTCGCCGTGCTCCTCACCCACGGCCACATCGACCACATCGCCTCCGTGGTGCCGGTCTGCGGCGCCCGCGGCGTCCCGGCCTGGATCCACCCCGAGGACCGCTACATGATGAAGGACCCGGGCCGCGGCCTGGGCCGCTCCCTCGGGCAGCAGATCATGGGGTCGATCACCGTCGGCGAGCCGGACGACGTCCGCGAGCTCACCGACGGCAGCGTGCTGGAACTGGCCGGCCTGGAGCTCACCGTGGACCACGCGCCGGGCCATACCAGGGGGTCGGTGACCTTCCGGACGCCCTCGTCGGACCAGATCCCGCCGGTCCTGTTCTCGGGCGACCTGCTGTTCGCCGGCTCCATCGGGCGTACGGACCTCCCGGGCGGGGACAGCAAGGCGATCATGGAATCGCTGGCCCGGGTGTGCCTGCCCCTCGACGACGAGACCGTGGTCCTCTCCGGCCACGGCTCCCAGACCACCATCGGCCGTGAGCGCGCCACCAACCCGTACCTCCTGCAGGCGGCCGGTGCGCTGGATGCTCCGGCCCACCCGCGACGAGGAATGTGACGGAAGAGACGTTGAGCACCTTCTCCGCCCCCAAGGGCACCTACGACCTGCTGCCCCCGAGCTCCGCGACCTTCCTGGCGATCCGCGAGCGCCTCTCCGCGCCCGCCCGCCTGGCCGGGTACGGCTACATCGAGACCCCGGTCTTCGAGGACGTGAAGCTCTTCTCCCGCGGTGTCGGCGAGTCCACGGACATCGTCACCAAGGAGATGTACAACCTCACCACCAAGGGCGGCGACGAGCTCGCGCTGCGCCCCGAGGGCACCGCCTCCGTGCTGCGCGCCGCCCTCCAGGCCAACCTGCACAAGCAGGGCAACCTGCCGGTCAAGCTCTGGTACTCGGGCTCGTACTACCGCTACGAGCGCGCCCAGAAGGGCCGCTACCGCCAGTTCGCCCAGATCGGTGCCGAGGCGATCGGCGCGGAGGACCCGGCGCTCGACGCCGAGCTGATCGTCCTCGCCGACGACGCCTTCCGCTCGCTCGGCCTGAGCGACTACACGCTGCTGCTCAACAGCCTCGGCGACAAGCAGTGCCGCCCGGTCTACCGTGCCGCCCTGGTCGAGTTCCTGACCGGCCTCGAGCTCGACGAGGACACCCGCCGCCGCGCCGGGATCAACCCGCTGCGGGTCCTCGACGACAAGCGCGAGTCGGTGCAGGCCCAGCTCGGCGGCGCGCCGATGCTGCGCGACTACCTCTGCGAGGAGTGCAAGGCCTACGACGAGAAGGTCCGCGAACTGCTCACCGCCAACGGCGTGGCGTTCACCGACGACCCCAAGCTCGTCCGCGGCCTGGACTACTACACCCGCACCACCTTCGAGTTCGTGCACAACGGTCTCGGTGCACAGTCCGCGATCGGCGGCGGCGGCCGCTACGACGGGCTGTCCGAGATGATCGGCGGCCCCGCGCTGCCGTCCGTCGGCTGGGCCCTCGGGGTGGACCGCACCTATCTGGCGATGGAGGCCGAGGGCGTCGTCCTCGACCTGCCCGCGCCCACCGCCGTCTACGCCGTCGCGCTCGGCGAGGAGGCCAAGAACGTGCTCTTCGCGAAGGTGGTCGAGCTGCGCCGCGCCGGGGTGGCCACCGACCTCGCCTTCGGCGTCAAGAGCATCAAGAACGCCATGAAGTCCGCCGACCGCTCCGGCGCCCGCTTCGCGCTGGTCGCCGGGGACCGAGATCTCGCCGCCGGTGTCGTCCAGCTCAAGGACATGGCCACCGGCGAACAGGTCCCCGTCGAACTCGAAGCACTCGTATCCACCCTGAAGGAGAAGCAGCTGTGATCCGCACGCACGACGCGGGCACGCTCCGCGCGGAGCACGCCGGAACGACCGTCACCCTGGCCGGCTGGGTCGCCCGCCGCCGCGACCACGGCGGTGTGGCGTTCATCGACCTGCGCGACGCCTCCGGCACCGTGCAGATCGTCGTCCGCGACCTGGACTCGGTGCACGGCCTGCGCGCCGAGTACTGCGTCAAGGTCGTCGGCGAGGTCCGCGTGCGCCCCGAGGGCAACGAGAACCCCGACATCGCCACCGGCGCCGTCGAGGTCGTCGTCAGCGCGATCGAGGTGCTCTCCGAGGCCGCCCCCGTCCCGTTCCCGGTCGCCGAGTACGAGCCCGGCACGGTCAACGAGGAGGTCCGCCTGCGCTACCGCTACCTGGACCTCCGCCGCGAGGGCCCGGCCCGCGCCCTGCGCCTGCGCTCCAAGGTCAACAACATCATCCGCCGGGTGATGGAGGAGAACGACTACCTCGACATCGAGACGCCGTACCTCACCCGCTCCACCCCCGAGGGCGCCCGCGACTTCCTCGTCCCCGTCCGCCTGCAGCCCGGCCACTGGTACGCCCTGCCGCAGTCGCCCCAGCTGTTCAAGCAGCTGCTGATGGTGGCCGGCATGGAGCGCTACTACCAGATCGCCCGCTGCTTCCGCGACGAGGACTTCCGCGCCGACCGCCAGCCGGAGTTCACCCAGCTCGACATCGAGGCCTCCTTCGTCGACCAGGAGGACGTCCTGGCCCTCGGCGAGAAGGTCATCGGCGCGATCTGGCGCGAGGTGCACGGCTACGAGGTGCCCAACCCGCTGCCGCGGATGACCTACGCGGACGCGATGGCCCGCTACGGCTCCGACAAGCCGGACGTCCGCTTCGGCCAGGAGCTGACCGACCTCACCGAGTACTTCGCCGGCACCGAGTTCCGCGTGTTCCAGGCCCCGTACGTCGGCGCGGTCGTCATGCCCGGCGGCGCCTCGCAGCCCCGCAAGCAGCTCGACGCCTGGCAGGACTGGGCCAAGGCCCGCGGCGCCCGCGGCCTCGCCTACGTCCTCGTCGACGCCGAGACCGGCGAGCTCCGCGGCCCGGTCGCCAAGAACCTCTCCGAGGAGCACCTGGCCGGCCTGGCCGCCGCCGCCGGCGCCAAGCCCGGCGACGCGGTGTTCTTCGCGGCCGGCAAGAAGGCCCCCTCGCAGGAGCTGCTCGGCGCCGCCCGCCTGGAGATCGGCCGCCGCTGCAACCTGATCGACGAGTCGCAGTGGGCCTTCCTCTGGGTCGTCGACTTCCCGATGTTCGAGCCCATCGAGGACGACAAGGGCAACTTCCAGGGCTGGCACGCGGTGCACCACCCCTTCACCGCGCCCACCGCCGAGTCGCTGGCGAGCTTCGACACCGACCCGGGCAGCGCCCTCTCCAACGCCTACGACCTGGTGCTCAACGGCTCCGAGCTGGGCGGCGGTTCGATCCGTATCCACCAGCGGGACGTCCAGAAGCGCGCCTTCGACGCGATCGGCCTCTCCGAGGAGGAGGCGTCCTCGCAGTTCGGCTTCCTGCTGGACGCCTTCAACTACGGCCCGCCGCCGCACGGCGGTGTCGCCTTCGGCCTGGACCGCATCGTCACCCTCCTCGGCGGGTACGACACCATCCGGGACGTCATCGCCTTCCCGAAGACGTCCACCGGCGGCGACCCGCTGACCGGTGCGCCGACCCCGATCACCCCCGCGCAGCGCCGCGAGGCCGGTGTCGACGCCAAGCCCAAGTCGGAGACCGAGCCCAAGGCCTGACCCAGGTCGGCTACCCTGTCACGGCCCCGGTCGGTGCACCGCACCGACCGGGGCCGGTCCACAACGGCGTGCGACGACAGAGGAGTGCACCACATGGCCGTCCGTACCAGAGTCGAGCTCCCGTCGGATGCTCCCGCCACCCGGCGGGTGCACATGGCGGCGTTCCCCGGCCCCGACGAGGCCGACCTCGTCGACGCGCTGCGCCGCGACCCCGCGTGGATGCCGGACCTCTCCGTTGTCGCGGTGGAGGACGAACTCGTCCTGGCTCACGCCCTGCTGACCCGCCTTCAGGTCGGCGACGGCTGGGCGCTGGCGCTCGCCCCGGTCGCCGTCGCGCCGGAGTGGCAGCGCAAGGGCATCGGCGCCCTGGTGGTGCGCGCCGCCCTGACCGCCGCCGAGGAGGCCGGCGAGCGCATGGTCGTCGTCCTCGGCGACCCGGGCTACTACTCCCGCTTCGGGTTCATCCCGGCCTCCCGCCACGAGATCACCGGCCCCTACGAGGTGCAGGACGACTGCTTCCTCGCCCTGCCGCTGGCCGGCTACGACGGCACGCCGCGCGGCTTCTGCCGCTACCCGGCCCCCTTCGACGGCGTCTGATCCGCACCCGGGCCCACGGGCGGCCGCACCCGGCCGCCCACCGCCACCGTCTCCCGGCAACTGCGCACGAAGGCCTCGATGGCCGGCCCCACCGGCCGGTCCGCCCGCCAGTAGAGGCCGGCCCGGCTCGGCCCGAGACCGCGCACCGGCCTGAACACCACGTCCGGACGCCCCACCAGTGCCCTGATCGAGGCCGGCGCGAAGCCGATGCCCTGGCCGCAGGCCACCGCCGTCAGCCACTCGTCCGGGCTGTGCGCCACCGTACCCACCCGTACCGGGCGCCCGCCGCGGGCGTCCGCCCCCAGCCAGTGGTCGCGCCAGAAGCCGGCCGCGGCCGGCACCGCCACCACCGCCTCGTCCAGCAGCTCCGCCATCTCCAGTTCCGCCCGCCCTGCCAGCGGGTGGTCCGCGGGGAGCACCGCCCACCGTTCGTCCAGGCCGAGCGGGGCGCAGCCGTACCGGCCGTCCGCCGTGTCGTCGCCGTCCTCCGGCGGGGCGTGCCAGAGCGCCAGGTCGACCTCGCCGGAGTCCAGTGCGGCGGCGGAGTCGAAGACGTTGAACTGCCGCAGCCTGACCTGCCAGCCGGGCATCCGGCGGCCGAAGGCCTCCACGGTGGCCCGGCCCACCAGGTTGATCGTCGCCCCCTCGAAGGCCACCCGCAGCGTGCCGGAGTGCCCGGCCGCGCCACGTGTCGCCCGCAGCGCCTCCGCCCAGCCGGCGAGCAGTGCCGGCACCCGGGCGGCCAGCTCGTGCGCGGCCGGGGTGGGCGCCATCCCGGCCCGCGACCGTTCGAACAGCCGCACCTCCAGCTGCTTCTCCAGCAGCCGGATCTGCTTGGTCAGCGTCGGCTGCGACACGGCCAGCCGGGCCGCCGCGGCGGTCAGCTGCCCCTCCTCGAACACCGCTGCGAACGACCGCAGCAGCCGGGTGTCGATGTCCATGCCCACAGGGTATGGATCACGGAATTGGACCGCGCGGCCGGGCTGCGGAAGAGTCTGCGCTTCACGGGGGGAGCGGTACCGGCGGTGCAGGGGGCTGCCGGTGCCCTCCACCGTGCGGTCGGCGGCCGGAATCCCTGCGAGGGGGCCGGATCGGCCGTAGCGTGAGTGCCCACCGGCGAACGGAGGGCACCCGTGGCGAAGAGGCTCGCGAAGAAACCGTACGAGCAGGAGCTGCTGCGGCTCCAGTACGAGCTCGTCCGCCTCCAGGAGTGGGTCCGCTCCGAAGGGGTGCGGCTGGTCGTGGTCTTCGAGGGCCGGGACGCCGCCGGCAAGGGCGGCGCGATCAAACGGGTCACCGAGTACCTCAATCCGCGCCTCGCCCGGATCGCCGCACTGCCCGCCCCGACCGAGCGCCAGCGCGGCCAGTGGTACTTCCAGCGCTACGTCGAGCAGCTGCCGGCCGCCGGCGAGATCGTCCTGTTCGACCGCAGCTGGTACAACCGCGCCGGTGTGGAGCACGTGATGGGCTTCTGCACCGAGGAGGAGTACCGGCTGTTCCTGCACCAGGCGCCGATCTTCGAGCAGATGCTCATCGAGGCGGGCATCCTGGTGCGCAAGTACTGGTTCTCGGTGAGCGACAAGGAGCAGGAGAAGCGCTTCCGGGGCCGCCTGGAGGACCCGATGCGGCGCTGGAAGCTCTCCCCGATGGACGTCGAGTCGATCACCCGCTGGGAGGAGTACTCCCGGGCCAAGGACGAGATGTTCGCCCACACCGACATCCCCGAGTCGCCCTGGTACGTGGTGGAGAGCGACGACAAGCGGCGGTCCCGGATCAACATGATCGCCCACCTGCTCTCCACCGTGCCCTACAAGGCGATCGAGCCGCCCGCGGTCAGCCTGCCGCCCCGCCCCGGGCCGACCGGCTACCGCCGCCCGCCCCGGGACCTCCAGACGTACGTCCCGGACCACGCCTCGACGCTCCGGGGCTGACCGCTCAGGTCGCCGAGCCGGCCGCGGCGCCGGTGGCCAGGTCCGGGCCCCAGCGGTCCAGGGCGGCCGCCAGGTCGAGCGGGCCCGGGCGGGCGCCCGAGTCCGCCGCCGGCCAGTCCTCGCGCGGCACCCGCCACATCACCTCGAACTCGTTGCCGTCCGGGTCCTTGGCGTAGAAGGACTTGGACACCAGGTGGTCGGTGGAGCCGACCAGCGCGTCCAGCTCCGCCAGCCGGGCACCCAGCGAGGCCAGCTCGCCCAGCGTGCCGACCTCCCACGCCAGGTGGTAGAGGCCCACCCGGCCCTGCTCCGGGCCGGGCGCGTCCGCGCCGATCGCGAAGAGGCCCAGGTCGTGGTCGTTGAGCGTGCCGGGCGCCGACAGGAACGCCGCCCGGCCCGCGATCAGGTGGTCGACCCGGAAACCGAAGACGTCGGTGTAGAACGCGACCGATCGGTCGACGTCGCGTATCCACAGCACGGCGTGGTTCAGACGGCGGACGGACATGGCAGGCACTCCTTCGACAGCGGGGGAGGCCACCCAGCCTACGCGGTCAGGTTCAAATTCGAACTACCCGCCCTGGCCGTCGGCGCCCTCGCATACCCTTGCGCCCGTGGACGAACCGGACCTCTTCACCGCCGCCGCCGAGGAACGCCAGGCCAAGGAACCCGGCCGCGCCCCGCTCGCCGTACGGATGCGCCCACGCACCCTGGACGAGGTCGCCGGCCAGCGCCGCCTGCTGCGCGACGGCTCCCCGCTGCGCCGCCTCGTCGCCGGCGCCAAGGGCCCGGCCGCCACCAGCTCGGTGATCCTCTGGGGCCCGCCCGGCACCGGCAAGACCACCCTCGCCCACGTCATCAGCCAGGCCGTCGAGGGCCGCTTCGTCGAACTCTCCGCCATCACCGCGGGCGTCAAGGAGGTCCGGGCGGTCATCGACGGCGCCCGCCGCGCCGTCGGCATGACCGGCCGCGAGACCGTCCTCTTCCTCGACGAGATCCACCGCTTCTCCAAGGCCCAGCAGGACTCCCTGCTGCCCGCCGTGGAGAACCGCTGGGTCACCCTGATCGCCGCCACCACCGAGAACCCCTACTTCTCGGTGATCTCCCCGCTGCTCTCCCGCTCGCTGCTGCTCACCCTGGAGTCCCTCACCGACGAGGACGTCCGCCTGCTGCTGCGCCGCGCCGTGGCGGACGAGCGCGGGCTGGCGGGTGCCGTCGAGCTCACCGCGGAGGCGGAGGACCACCTCGTCCGCCTCGCCGGCGGCGACGCCCGCCGGGCGCTGACCACCCTGGAGGCGGCGGCCGGCGCCGCGCTGGAGCAGGGCGCGGCGGAGATCACCCTGGCGGCCACCGAGACCGCCGTCGACCAGGCCGCCGTCCGCTACGACAAGGACGGCGACCAGCACTACGACGTGGCCAGCGCCCTGATCAAGTCGATCCGCGGCAGCGACGTGGACGCCACCCTGCACTACCTGGCCCGGATGATCGAGGCGGGGGAGGACCCGCGGTTCATCGCCCGCCGCCTGATGATCTCCGCCAGCGAGGACGTCGGCCTGGCCGACCCCACCGCGCTCTCCACCGCCGTCGCGGCCGCCCAGGCGGTCGCCATGATCGGCTTCCCGGAGGCCCGGATCATCCTCGCCCAGGCCGCCATCGCGCTCGCGCTCGCGCCCAAGTCCAACGCCGCCTACCTGGCCATCGACGCGGCCCTCGCCGACGTCCGGCAGGGGACGGCGGGCGCCGTCCCGCCGCACCTGCGCGACGCCCACTACGGCGGCGCCGGCAAACTCGGCCACGGCAAGGGCTACCAGTACCCGCACGACCTCCCCGAGGGCATCGCCGCCCAGCAGTACGCGCCGGACGCGGTCCACGGCAAGGCGTACTACCACCCCACCCGGCGCGGCGGCGAGGCGCGCTACGCCGACACCGTCGAGTGGACCAGGGCCCGGCTCAAGGGGGAGTGAGCCCCGGCGCGGCCCGGGCACGGCGACTTCGGGGCGGTGATCCGGACCGGCGGGCCGGCGGTATACTCGACCGGAGTGCCATGTCCCGGGCACGGCGGCGGGTGAGAACCGGCCGACCGTCCGCACCAGCGGGGCACCGGCCATGAGGTCCCTCCTCCGGGAGTGCCTCCAGGAGCGTCGCGCACCGGTTCCGGTGTCGCGGGCAGCCCACCACCCCCGCGGTCGGTGGGCCACTCGTGTGCAAGCACGCACGTGCCCGGCTCGGAGAGCGGCTGACCACCCCGGTGGTTTTTCTCCGGGTCGCGAGAAGCGGCCTCCGTCAACACCTGGTGAAGCCGTATTCGCACACCGAAAGAGGTATTGGTTCCATGGCGAACCAGAAGCGCCCCAAGGTCAAGATCGCTCGTGCCCTGGGCGTCCCGCTGACCCCGAAGTCCGTCAAGTACTTCGAGGCCCGCCCCTACCCGCCCGGCCAGCACGGCCGCGGCCGCAAGCAGAACTCTGACTACAAGGTCCGTCTGACCGAGAAGCAGCGTCTGCGCGCGCAGTACGACCTGAGCGAGAAGCAGATGGCCCGCGCCTTCGAGTCGGCCAAGAAGGTCGAGGGCAAGACCGGTGAGGCGCTCGTCGCCCTGCTGGAGGTCCGTCTCGACGCCCTGGTCATGCGTTCGGGCATCGCCCGCACCATCTACCAGGCCCGCCAGATGGTCGTGCACGGCCACATCGAGGTCAACGGCAGCAAGGTCAACAAGCCGTCGTTCCAGATGAAGCCGGGCTACGTCGTCACGGTCAAGGAGAAGTCGAAGGAGAAGGTCCCCTTCCAGGTGGCTCGCGAGGGCGGCAACGCCGGCGAGGGCCAGACCCCGAAGTACCTCGAGGTCAACCTGAAGGCCCTGGCCTTCCGCCTGGACCGCGCGCCGCAGCGCCGCGAGGTCCCGGTCGTCTGCGACGAGCAGCTGGTCGTCGAGTACTACTCGCGCTGACCCGCGAGCGGTACCACTGCAGCACCGAGCCCCCGCAGCCCCACCGGCTGCGGGGGCTCACCCCTTTTCCGCGCAGGCGCCCCCTCAGTGGGCCGGCACCGGCGACGGCTCGACCGGGCACGGGTCCGGCGGGCGACCGTCCGTGCCGAAGGGCAGGCCCGGCGGGAACTCGCCGCCGCTCAGTGCCCGCCGCACCGCCGAGTCCAGGTCCAGCGCCGCACCGCGCGCGAACGCCTCCTCGAACTCGTCCTCGGTCAGCCCCGACCTGGCCCGCTCCGCACCCTCCCGGTGCGGACCGTTGAAACTGCGCGAACCGAAGAACGGCGTGCCCACGCCCTGCCAGATCCGGTGCGCCGCCCCCTGCAGCACCCGCGCCTCCACCAGGTCCGCCTCCGGCCCCTCCGTCTCCAGCACCGCCAGCAGCTCCATGCCCAGCACGATCCCCAGCAGGTCGCGGAACCGGTGGTTGAGCCGCACGCACTCGCGCGCGTACGCCCGGGCCTGCCGCAGCTCGCCCGTCGTCCAGCGGGCGTGCGCGTAGGCGTACAGCCCGTACGCGTACGCCCACTGCTCGCCGTGCTCCTCGCAGATCTCCCGCACCCGCTCGATCCACGCCGCGCCGGTCTCCGCGTCGCCCTGGAACAGGTGCGCCAGACCCAGCTCGAACATCGCCATCAGGACGTTGCTGTTCAGCTCGCCGAGCGCGTTGTAGTGCCACAGCGCCTCCTCGAACAGCTCGGCCGCCCGCACCGGGTCGTCCGCGATCAGCGCCGCACAGCCCTGCCGGTGCACCGCGTAGGCCAGCGCCCGGTCGTCCCCGGTCTCCAGCGCCTGCCGGCGGCACTCCTCCAGCGCAGGCGCGGCACCGGCCAGATCGCCCTGCAGGGTGGCCATGTATCCGGTCACCCAGAGCGCCTTCGCCCGCGCCGCGGTCGGCTCCGGCGCCAGCGCCAGTGCCCGGTCCAGCCAGTGCCGGCCCTCGCCGAGGTGCCCGGAGCCCACCCAGTAGAACCACAGCGTGCCGGCCAGCACCAGCGCCTGCTGCTCCTCGCCCGGCTCCGCCAGGCAGAACTCCAGCGCCGCCCGCAGATTGGAGTGCGCCAGCCGCGTCCGCTCGGCGGTCTCCGCCTGCCGCGGCCCGAACCACTCCACCTCGCCCCAGGTCGCCACCCCCAGGTACCAGTCGCGGTGGCGGCGCAGCAGCCGCTGCTCCTCGCCCGCGGAGGCCAGCCAGTGCGCGCCGTACTCGCGCAGGGTGTCGAGCATCCGGAAGCGCACGGTGTCGCCCGCGTCCAGCCGCAGCAGTACGGACTTGTCCACCAGGTCGGCGAGCAGGTCCGTCATCGATTCAGGGTCCAGCCCCTCGCCGGCGCAGACGTACTCGGCGGCCTCCAGGTCGAAGCCGCCGGAGAACACCGACAGCCGTGCCCAGAGCAAACGTTCCTGCGGAGAGCAGAGTTCGTGGCTCCACCCGATCGTGGTGCGCAGCGTCTGGTGCCGCGGCGGAGCCGTCCGGGCCCCGCCGGTCAGCAGCCGGAACCGGTCGTCCAGCCGGATCGCGATCTGCTCCACCGACAGCGCCCGCAGGCGGCCGGCAGCCAGCTCCACCGCCAGCGGGATGCCGTCCAGCCGACGGCACAGCACGGCGACGTCCTCCCGGTTCTCCGCGGTCAGCTCGAAGCCGGGCACCACCGCGGACGCCCGGTCGGCGAACAGCCGCACCGCGTCCGGACGCCGCCCGTCCGGGCAGTCCACCGGCAGCGGCGCCAGCGGCAGCAGGTGCTCGCCGTCCACCCGCAGCGACTGCCGGCTGGTGGCCAGCACCCGCAGGCCCGGCGCGCCGCGCAGCAGTACGTCGACCAGCTCGGCGCAGGCGTCCACCAGGTGCTCGCAGCCGTCCAGCACCAGCAGCATCCGCCGGTCCGACAGCTGCTCGACCAGCACGTCGAGCGGCGGGCGTGCGGTGGAGTCGGTGAGCTCCAGCGCCTCCAGCACCGCGTGGCCGAGCAGCAGCCCGTCCTGCACCGGGCCGATCTCGGCGAGCCGGACGCCGTCCGGGAAGGACCGGCCGGCCGCCGCCGTGGCCGCCCGCAGGGCCAGCCGGGTCTTGCCGACACCGCCCGGGCCGGTCACCGTGACCAGCCGCGAGGTGCCGAGCAGCCGCGTCAGCGCGGCGAGTTCGGTGCGGCGCCCGACGAAGCTGGTGAGATCGGCGGGCAGCCGTCCGCGGGCCGTCCGCCGCTGCCCGTCCGCCGCGGGTTCGCTGGACAACCGGGCCCCCATGTCGTCGGTGGGATGGTGTGCGGGCCGGCCAGCGGGCCGGCCCGTTCCGATCAACGAGGTGACCTGCCGACGGGTCACGCCCCGCCCCGCGCCCGGGCGGGGCGGCGGGGCGGCGCTTATCCGGTCGGGAAACCGCCCGTGGTCACGATAGGGTTCCCTTCGGAGGAAGCTGCAAGGCGAGGGAGCGCACAAGGTGTCCGTGGGAGAACTGGCCGGCCTGTTGGTGGCCGTGTTCTGGGCGGTCCTGGTCACGCTGCTCGCCGTGGTGCTCGTCCGGCTCTCCAAGGTGCTGAAGGAGGCCACCGTCCTGGTCTCCGCCGTCACCGAGCAGGCCGTGCCGCTGCTGGTCGACGCCGGCGCGGCCGTCCGCAGCGCCAACGAGCAGCTGGAGCGGGTCGACGAGATCACCGCCAACGTGCAGGACGCCGCCGCCAACGCCAACGCCCTCTCCTCCACCGTCGCCGCCACCATCGGCGGCCCGCTGGTCAAGGTCGCCGCGTTCAGCTACGGCGTCCGCAAGGCCGTCGCCCGCCAGCAGGGCACGGCCGCCCTCCCCGAGCAGGCCGCCGACCGCGACGCGCTCGCCCGGCTGATCCGGGCCGAGGTCCGCGCGGCGACCGCGCCGCGCAGCGGCGGGCTGCTCGCCCGCGTCCGCCGAGCGGTGAGGGGCTGACCACGGTGGTTCGACGCATCTTCTGGATGGCGGTCGGCGCCGGCGCCGCCGTCTGGGCCATGGGCAAGGCCAACGAGGCCGTGCACCGGCTCACCCCCGACAGCATCTCCGGCACCGCCGCCCGCGGCGCCCTCCGGCTCGGCGACGCCGCCAAGCGCTTCGCCCAGGACGTCCAGGCCGGCATGGCCGAGCGCGAGCAGGAGCTCCGCGCCGACCTCGGCCTCGACGGCACCGCTGTGGTCGAGCCGCCGCGCCGCCGCCGCGCGCTGCGCCCCGAGCCCGGCCACCGAGCTATCTCGGCGGCCCCGGGCTCCCCGGCCGCCGCCCTGCCCCCGAAGCGCAGCACCACCACCAAGAGCATTGCCGAGCCCCGCCAGCGCCGGGCGCTGCCGGGCAGCAACCCAACCGGAAGGACCACTGATGGAGTCGGCTGAGATCCGCCGCCGCTGGCTGCGCTTCTTCGAGGAGCGCGGCCACACCGTCGTACCGTCGGCGTCGCTCGTCGCCGACGACCCCACCCTGCTGCTGGTCAACGCCGGCATGGTGCCGTTCAAGCCGTACTTCCTCGGCGAGGTCAAGCCGCAGTACTCCCGCGCCACCTCCGTCCAGAAGTGCGTCCGCACACTGGACATCGAGGAGGTCGGCAAGACCACCCGGCACGGCTCGTTCTTCCAGATGTGCGGCAACTTCTCCTTCGGCGACTACTTCAAGGAAGGGGCCATCAAGTTCGCGTGGGAGCTGCTCACCACTCCCGTCGCGGACGGCGGCTACGGCCTGGAGAAGGAGAAGCTCTGGATCACCGTCTACAAGGACGACGACGAGGCCGAGCAGATCTGGCGCGACGTCATCGGCGTCCCGTCCGAGCGCATCCAGCGCCTCGGCATGAAGGACAACTTCTGGTCGATGGGCGTCCCCGGCCCGTGCGGCCCGTGCTCGGAGATCAACTACGACCGCGGCCCCGCGTACGGCGAGGAGGGCGGCCCGGCCGTCAACGGCGAGCGCTACCTGGAGATCTGGAACCTGGTCTTCATGCAGTACGAGCGCGGCCACGGCGACGGCAAGGACGGCTTCGAGATCCTCGGCGACCTGCCGAGCAAGAACATCGACACCGGCCTCGGCCTCGAGCGCCTCGCCGCCATCCTGCAGGGCGTCGACAACCTCTTCGAGATCGACACCAGCCGGATGATCCTCGACCGCGCCGCCGAGCTCACCGGCCACAGCTACGGCGCCGACCACAAGTCGGACGTCTCGCTGCGCGTGGTCACCGACCACTTCCGTACCGCCATCATGCTGATCGGCGACGGCGTCACCCCCGGCAACGAGGGCCGCGGCTACGTGCTGCGCCGCATCCTGCGCCGCGCCATCCGCAACATGCGCCTGCTGGGCGCCACCGAGCCGGTGGCCAAGGAGCTCACCGACATCACCGTCAAGGCGATGGCCCCGCAGTACCCGGTGCTGGAGGCCGACCGCAAGCGCATCGAGACGGTCGTCACCGCCGAGGAGACGGCCTTCCTGCAGACCCTGAAGGCCGGTACCAACCTGCTGGACGCCGCGGTCACCGAGACCAAGCAGTCGGGCGGCGCGGTGCTCTCCGGCGACCAGGCGTTCAAGCTGCACGACACCTACGGCTTCCCGATCGACCTCACCCTGGAGATGGCCGAGGAGCAGGGCCTCCAGGTGGACGAGTCCGGCTTCCGCCGCCTGATGCAGGAGCAGCGGGACCGCGCCAAGGCCGACGCCAAGGCGAAGAAGATGGGCCACGCCGACGTGGCCGCCTACCGCGAGGTGGCGGACAAGTCCGGCGCGAGCGTCTTCACCGGCTACACCGCCACCGAGGGCGAGGCCACCGTGGTCGGCCTGCTGGTGAACGGCACCCCGGCGCCGGCCGCGACCGAGGGCGACGAGGTCGAGATCGTCCTCGACCGCACCCCGTTCTACGCCGAGGGCGGCGGCCAGCTCGCCGACCACGGCCGGATCCGCCTGGACTCCGGCGCTGTCGTCGAGATCCGCGACGTGCAGCAGCCGGTGCCCGGCGTGACCGTGCACTCCGGCGGTGTGCTCTTCGGCGAGGTCGTGCTCGGTGCCTCCGCGTACGCCACCATCGACGTGGACCGCCGCCGCGCGGTCTCGCGCGCCCACTCGGCCACCCACCTCACCCACCAGGCGCTGCGCGACGCGCTCGGCCCGACGGCCGCCCAGGCCGGTTCGGAGAACGCGCCGGGCCGCTTCCGCTTCGACTTCGGCTCGCCGGCCGCCGTCCCCGGCTCGGTGCTGACCGACGTCGAGCAGAAGATCAACGAGGTGCTGGTCCGCGAACTCGACGTCACCGCCGAGGTCATGACGATGGACGAGGCCCGCAAGGCCGGCGCCATCGCGATGTTCGGCGAGAAGTACGGCGACTCGGTGCGGGTGGTGACCATCGGCGACTTCTCCAAGGAGCTGTGCGGTGGCACCCACGTCGGCAACACCGCCCAGCTGGGCCTGGTGAAGCTGCTCGGCGAGTCCTCGATCGGCTCCGGCGTGCGCCGCGTGGAGGCGCTGGTCGGCGTCGACGCGTACAAGTTCCTGGCGCGCGAGCACACCGTGGTCTCCCAGCTCACCGAGCTGGTCAAGGGCCGCCCGGAGGAGCTGCCGGAGAAGATCGCCGGCATGCTCACCAAGCTCAAGGACGCCGAGAAGGAGATCGAGCGCTTCCGCGCCGAGAAGGTCCTCGCGGCGGCGGCCGGTCTGGCCGACGCGGCCGAGGACGTCCGGGGCGTGGCCCTGGTCGCGGCCCGGGTCGCCGACGGCACCGGCGCGGACGAGCTGCGCAAGCTGGTGCTGGACATCCGCGGCCGCCTGGGCTCCCGCCCGGCCGTGGTCGCGGCCTTCACCGTGGCGAACGACCGCCCGCTGACCGTGATCGCCACCAACGAGGACGCCCGCGCCCGCGGCGTGAAGGCCGGCGAGCTGGTCCGCACCGCGGCGAAGACGCTCGGCGGCGGCGGTGGCGGCAAGGACGACGTCGCCCAGGGCGGCGGCTCCAACCCGGCCGCGGTGGACGAGGCGATCGCCGCCGTCCGCGCCCTGGTCGCGGAGCGCGCCTCCTGATGACCGAGCAGCTGCCCGAGAAGGTCTTCCGGCGGGGCCGGCGGATCGCCGTCGACGTCGGCGACGCCCGGATCGGGGTCGCGTCCTGCGACCCCGACGGGCTGATCGCCACGCCGGTGGAGACCGTGCCCGCCGGGGGCCGTTCCCAGGCGCGCCTCAAGGAGATCGTCGAGGAGTACGACGCGATCGAGGTCGTGGTCGGCCTGCCCCGCTCGCTGAGCGGCAAGGAGGGGCCGGCCGCGGCCAAGGTCCGGGCGTACGCCGGGCGGCTGGCGGCGCTGCTGGCGCCGGTCGGCGTCCGGCTGGTGGACGAGCGGATGACCACCGTCACCGCGGCCCAGGGCCTGCGGGCCTCGGGCCGGTCCTCGAAGAAGGGCCGGTCGGTGATCGACCAGGCGGCGGCCGTGGTGATCCTGCAGGCGGCGCTCGAAGCCGAACGGGTGAGCGGCCGGGCGCCCGGCGAGAGTGTCGAGCCGGCCGTCTGAGCAGTTCGTACTAACGTCCCACAAGGGGTCCGTGCGGAGGTGTCCGCACGGACCCCTTCGCCGTTGTCGCCGTTGTTGGAGCAGGCCGGCACTGCCGGCTGCCGACGGAGGGGCCGTTCGTGACCGACCCGTACACCGCACCCGGCATGGGCCCCGGCGTCACCCCCGGCCACCTCGGCGCCCCCGCGGAGGAGCCCGAGGGCCGGCCGCCCGGGCAGCCGTACGCGGTGGAGCCGCCGGACCCGGAGAAGGTCCGGACCGGGGTGGCCTGCTGCCTGAGCGTGCTGGCGCTGTTCGGGGTGGCCTGTGTGCTGGCGCTGGCGGTCTACCTGGTGTGGCCCGAGCCCGAGCCGGAGGCGCCCGACTACGCGGGCGGCGGCAACGGGACGGTCGAGGTGTCGGTGCCGCAGGGCGCGACGCTGACCGCGATCGGCAAGGCGCTGGTCAAGAACGGGGTGGTGGCCAGCACCAGGGCGTTCACCGACGCTGCGGCCCAGCACCCGGCCGGCAACCGCATCCAGCCGGGCACCTACACGCTGAAGCTGAAGATGTCGGTGGCCTCCGCGCTCGGCGTGCTGCTCGACCCGGCCAACGCCAATGCGCTGACCATCCCCGAGGGGCGCCGCGCCGAGCAGGTGTACACCGCGATCGACGAGCGGCTGCACCTGGCGCCCGGCACCACCAAGGGCGTCGCCAAGGAGCACGGTGGCGACCTGGGCCTGCCGGAGTCCGCCCAGGGCAACCCGGAGGGGTACCTCTTCCCGTCGACCTACCCGGTGACCGGCGAGACCACGCCGCTCGGCCTGCTCCAGCAGATGGTCACGGAGAGTGGCAAGGCTCTGGAATCCGGCGGGGTCGACGCGGCGGCCACCGCATTCGCACAGAGCCCCTACGGAGTCCTCACCGTGGCCAGCCTCGTGCAGGGCGAGGCCGACAACGCCGAGGACATGGCCAAGGTCGCGAGGGTGATCTACAACCGACTGGCCAAGAACATGCCGCTGCAACTGGACTCGTCGATCAACTACGCGCTCGGCCGCTCCACGCTGACCACCACGACCACGGACACCCAGCTGGATTCGCCGTTCAACACCTACCTGCACACCGGCCTGCCGCCGACCCCCATCTCCAATCCGGGCCGGGAGGCCCTGCGCGCGGCCGCCGACCCGGCCGAGGGCGACTGGCTCTACTTCGTCACCGTGCGTCCCGGCGACACCAGGTTCACCGACAGCTTCGAACAGCAGCAGAAGAATGTCGCAGAGTTCAACGCCTATCAGGAGCAACAGAGTTCCCCGCCCGCGGAGGGCGGTCACTGAGGGTGCGCATGCGGCGAATCGCGAATGCTGCGGTACGGTAACGTCTCCCTCCGGATGATGCCGTAGCACGCCGGTTCGACTTGGCGGTACGCATAAGGGGTTCGATGACTGACCAGGGCGGGGGCTACCGCCCCCAGGGAGACCAGCCGTGGCACCCGGGCGATCCCGGGTACGGCATCCCGCAGCAGCCGCAGCCCGTCGACCAGACCGGCTCGTGGCAGGTGCAACCCGACGCGTACGGCCAGCAGCAGTACGGCCAGCAGGGTTACCCCCAGCAGCAGGGCTGGCAGCAGCAGCCCTCGTACGGCCAGCACGGCTACCCGCAGCAGCAGATGCAGCAGCAGCCCCAGATGCCGCAGCAGCAGGGCTACCAGCAGCAGGGGTACGGCCAGCAGCAGTACCAGCAGCAGCAGTTCCAGCAGCAGAACTCCGGCGGCTGGCAGATCCCGCAGGATCTCCGGCAGCAGGGGATGCAGCAGCAGGGCATGCAGTCCCAGGGCATACAGCAGCAGGGCTACGGCCGCGGGCCGATGCCGCCCCAGCAGGGGCAGATGCAGGCCGGCCCGGGCACGCGGGCGGGCCAGGGCATGGCAGCCGGCCAGGGCGTGCAGCAGGGCTTTCCGCAGCAGCCGGGCCAGCAGCCGGGACGTCCGCCGCAGCCCGGTGCCCCGGTGCCGCCGCCGCGCCGCGCCCAGCCGCGCCCCTCGGGCCCCGGCCCGGACGGCATCGACTGGGAGGCCGAGGCCGCCGCCCTCGACGACCCCGCCGAGGCGGAGGTCGAGGAGTGGGAGGACGACTTCGACGAGTACGCCGAGGACGACGACCCCACCGAGGGCAGCTCCTTCTTCGACGGCGAGGAGGACGGCTCCCGCGAGGCCGAGCGCAAGCGCAAGGAGAAGGGCAAGAAGGCCGGTCGCCGCAACCGCGGCGCCTGCCTGGTGGTCGCCCTGGTCCTGCTCGGCGGCATGGGCGGCGCCGGCTGGTGGGGCTACGGCTTCTACCAGAACCACTTCGGCCCGCCGCCGGACTACGCGGGTTCCGGCACGGGCTCGGTGCACATCGAGATCGCGGCCGGCTCCAGCGGCACGGCCATCGGCTCGCTGCTCTTCAAGTCCGGCGTGGTGAAGAGCGTCGACGCCTTCGTGTCGGCCTTCAACAAGGACCCGAAGTCCGGCAGCATCCAGCCCGGCTTCTACACGATGGCCCGCGAGATGTCCGGTGCGGCGGCCGTCAAGCTGCTGGTCGACTCGGCCGGCGGCAACGCGCTGATCCTCCCGGAGGGCCTGAAGGCCGTCGACATCTACCAGCGCATCGACGGCAAGCTGAACGTGCCCAAGGGCACCACCGCCAACGTGGCGAAGGAACAGCTGAACAACCTCGGCCTGCCCGACTACGCGAAGGGGAACATCGAGGGCTTCCTGTTCCCCGACAAGTACTCGGTCGCCCAGGGCATGAAGCCCGAGGACCTGCTCAAGCAGATGATCGCCAATGCGGTGAAGCACTACCAGGACCTGAACCTCGACCAGGGCGCGCAGAAGGTCGGCCTCAAGAGCGGCTACGAGGTGCTCGTCGAGGCGAGCATCCTCCAGGCGGAGGGCAAGTACGACAAGGACTTCGGCAAGATGGCCCGGGCCCTGTACAACCGCCTGAACAGCAACGCCACCCAGGGGAAGCTGCAGCTCGACACCACGCTGCAGTACCAGTTGGGCCGCGTCCACTTCACCAACGCCGAACTCCAGACCAACAAGAGCCCGTACAACACGTACGTGGTCAAGGGCCTGCCGCCGACCCCGATCGGCAACCCCGGCACGTTGGCGATCAATGCGGTGCTCAACCCGACGCCGGGCGACTGGATCTACTGGTACTCCATGTCGGAGGAGGAGACCCGCTTCGCCGTCACGTACGAGGACCACCTGAAGAACGTCGCCGAGAACTGTGCCGCCCACGGGCAGGCGTTCGACAAGCAGCTCGGCGTCTGCAAGTAGCCGCACCTCCCGGCCTGCCGCACCTCCCGGCCGGCCGCCCCGGCCGGCCGGGAGCCGCTGCGTCAGGCGGTGCAGCGCGGGGTCGAGCTGCCGTAGGTCATGAAGCTCATGTGGTCGCGGGTCTGCGGCCCGTACACGCCGTCCTGGCTGATGCCGCCGCGCTGCTGGACCCGCAGGACGGCCGCCTTGGTGGCGTTGCCGAAGATCCCGTCGCGTGCGATGTTCTCGCCGTTGCAGAAGTAGAGGCTCTCCTGGAGGGCCTTGACCCCGTCGCCCGTGTGACCGTAGGCGAGGCGGCAGTCCACGGACCCGGAAGCGGTCGTGGGCATGGTCGTCAGGCTCAGCCGGGCGGTGCAGGTGGGCAGTGAGGCGGCGCCTGCCGGGGCGGTTCCCAGCCACAGGCCGGACAGGGTCAGCACGCCGGCGGCGGCGATGCGTACGATGCGGGACATCCGGTCTCCGATGCGGTTAATCGAACGGGTGTGCAGTCGAATGGTGTGCCCACGATCCGCCGCTCGGCCACTGCTCCTGCCGGACGTGGCCGAATCCGCCGTGATCCTGTCCTGATCCAACGCCCACGATGGGACTGACGTGACGACACAACTGCGGGCCGCCGTGCTCGGCTCTCCGATCGCGCACTCGCTGTCGCCGGTGCTGCACCGCGCCGGCTACGCGGCGCTGGGCATGGCGGAGCGGCGGTACGACCGGTTCGAGGTGGACGAGGCGGGGCTGCCGGAATTCATCGAAAGGATCGAACCCGCCGAGTGGGCCGGCCTGTCGCTCACCATGCCGCTCAAGCGGGCGATCATCCCGCTGCTCGACGAGGTCGGTCGGACGGCACTGGCGGTGGACGCCGTCAACACCGTGGTCTTCGGTCCGGACGGGCGGCGCAGCGGGGACAACACCGACGTGCCCGGCCTGGTCAATGCGCTGCGCGAGCGGGGCGTGGAGAAGGTGGAGGCGGCCTCGGTGCTGGGCGCCGGGGCGACCGCCTCCTCGGCGCTGGCCGCGCTGGCCGAGGTGTGCACCGGCGAGGTGACCGTCCACGTCCGCAGCGAGCAGCGGGCCGCCGAGATGCTCGCCCTCGGCGAGCGCCTCGGCCTGCGGATTCGCACCGTCGCCTGGGAGGACGGCGCCCGGGCGCTGGAGTCCCCGCTGACGATCTCCACCACCCCGGTCGGTGCCACCGACGGCTTCGCCGACGTGCTGCCGAGCGGGCCCGGGGTGCTGTTCGACGTGCTGTACCACCCGTGGCCGACCCGGCTGGCGGCCGCCTGCGCCGAGCGCGGCGGGACGGTGCTCGGCGGCCTCGACCTGCTGGTGCACCAGGCGGTGCTGCAGTTCGAGGCGTTCACCGGCGTGCCGGGCCCGCTGGCGGCGATGCGCGCGGCCGGGGAGGCGGCGCTCGCGGAGGGCTGAGCAGGCTACCCCGGGCCCGGCGCGGTAAACCTGTGAGTGTCCATACAGGTGTCCGCCACGCGGACCACGCGCCGGTCCCGTCCCGCGGCATGAAAGGATCGGGGCAGAGCGCGGGCCCCGTCGCCTCCTGCCCGAGGGCGGGCCCGCCGGACGAAAGCCCCGGTCGGCCCGCGTTGCGCGGGCCGGGCCGCTGACGAAGGAGCTCCGTTGGGTAGGTTGCGCTGGCTGACGGCGGGGGAGTCGCACGGCCCCGCACTGGTCGCGACGCTGGAGGGCCTGCCGGCCGGTGTGCCGGTCACCACCGCGATGGTGGCCGACGCGCTGGCCCGCCGCCGGCTCGGCTACGGCCGCGGGGCGCGGATGAAGTTCGAGCAGGACGAGGTGACCTTCCTCGGCGGTGTCCGGCACGGCCTGACCATGGGCAGCCCGGTCGCGATCATGGTGGGCAACACCGAGTGGCCCAAGTGGGAGCAGGTCATGTCGGCCGACCCGGTCGACCCGGAGATCCTGGCCGGCCTCGCCCGCAACGAGCCGCTGACCCGCCCGCGCCCCGGCCACGCCGACCTCGCCGGCATGCAGAAGTACTCGATCGACGAGGCCCGTCCGATCCTGGAGCGCGCCTCCGCCCGCGAGACCGCGGCCCGCGTCGCGATCGGCACCGTCGCCCGCTCGTACCTCAAGGAGACCTGCGGCATCGAGCTGGTCTCGCACGTGATCGAGCTCGGCGCGGCCAAGGCCCCGCTCGGCGTCTACCCGCTGCCCGCCGACGAGGCCCGCCTCGACGAGGACCCGGTGCGCTGCCTGGACGGCGACGCCTCCGAGCGGATGGTCGCCGAGATCGACCAGGCCCACAAGGACGGCGACACCCTCGGCGGCGTCGTCGAGGTGCTGGCGTACGGCGTGCCGGTCGGCCTCGGCTCGCACGTGCACTGGGACCGCCGCCTGGACGCCCGCCTGGCCGCCGCCCTGATGGGCATTCAGGCGATCAAGGGCGTCGAGGTCGGCGACGGCTTCGAGCTGGCCCGGGTGCCCGGCTCCCAGGCCCACGACGAGATCGTCCCCACCCCCGAGGGCGTCAGGCGCTCCTCCGGCCGCTCCGGCGGCACCGAGGGCGGCCTGTCCACCGGCGAGCTGCTGCGGGTGCGCGCCGCGATGAAGCCCATCGCGACCGTGCCGCGCGCCCTGCAGACCCTGGACGTGCGCACCGGCGAGCCGGCCAAGGCCCACCACCAGCGCTCCGACGTCTGCGCCGTGCCGGCTGCCGGCATCGTCGCCGAGGCGATGGTCGCGCTGGTGCTCGCGGACGCCGTGGCGGAGAAGTTCGGGGGCGACAACGTCTCCGAGACCCGCCGCAACGTGCAGTCCTACCTCGACCACCTGATCGTCCGATGAGCGCGCCGGTCGTCGTGCTGGTCGGCCCGCCCGGGGCCGGCAAGTCCACGGTCGGCCGGCTGCTCGCCGAGCGCCTCGGGGTCGGCTTCCGGGACACCGACGCCGACATCGAGGAGCAGGCGGGCAAGCCGATCCCGGAGATCTTCATCGACGAGGGCGAGCCGCACTTCCGCGAACTGGAGGTGCGGGCCGTCCGCACGGCCGCCGAGGCCCACCCCGGCGTGCTCGCGCTCGGCGGCGGCGCGGTGATGGCCGACGCCACCCGCGCCCTGCTGGCCGGCCTCCCGGTGGTCTACCTGGAGGTCGCCCTCGGCGACGCCGTCAAGCGGGTCGGCCTGGACGCGCCGCGCCCGCTGCTCGCCGTCAACCCGCGGGCCCGCTGGCGCGAGCTGATGGAGGCCCGCCGCCCCCTCTACCTGGAGGTGGCCAAGGCCGTCGTCGACACCCAGGGGCTCACCCCCGAGCAGGTCGCGGACGCCGTAATGGAAGCACTGGAGCTGAAGCAGGCATGACCGACACCGTCACCATCCACGTCGGCGGCAGCGCCGGACACGACCCGTACGACGTGCTGGTCGGACACCAGCTGCTCGGCGAACTCGCCCCGCTGATCGGCGGCAAGGCCAAGCGGGTCGCGGTCATCCACCCGGAGGCGCTGGCCGCCACCGGCGAGGCGATCCGCGAGGACCTCGCCGCCGAGGGCTACGAGGCGATCGCCCTCCAGGTGCCCAACGCCGAGGAGGCCAAGAGCGCCGAGGTCGCCGCCTACTGCTGGTCCGTGCTCGGCCAGACCGGCTTCACCCGCAGCGACGTGATCGTCGGCCTCGGTGGCGGCGCCACCACCGACCTCGCCGGCTTCGTCGCCGCGACCTGGCTGCGCGGCGTGCGCTGGATCTCCATGCCGACCACCCTGCTCGGCATGGTGGACGCGGCCGTCGGCGGCAAGACCGGCATCAACATCGCCGAGGGCAAGAACATGGTCGGCGCCTTCCACCCGCCGGCCGGCGTGCTCGCCGACCTGGCGACCCTGGAGACGCTCTCCAAGCACGACTACGTCTCCGGCCTCGCCGAGGTGATCAAGGCCGGCTTCATCGCCGACCCGGTCATCCTCGACCTGGTCGAGGCCGACCCGGAGGCCGCCACCACCCCGGCGGGCCCGCACACCCTGGAGCTGATCCGCCGGGCCATCCAGGTCAAGGCCGACGTCGTCTCCGGCGACCTCAAGGAGGCCGGCCGCCGCGAGATCCTCAACTACGGCCACACCCTCGGCCACGCCATCGAGCGCAACGAGCGCTACAAGTGGCGGCACGGCGCGGCGATCTCCATCGGCATGGTCTTCGCCGCGGAGCTCGGACGCCTCGCGGGTAGGCTGGACGACGAGACCGCCGACCGGCACCGGCGGGTGCTCGGCTCGGTCGGGCTGCCGCTGACGTACCGCGCGGACGCCTGGCCCCGGCTGCTCGACGCCATGAAGATCGACAAGAAGTCCCGCGGCGACCTGCTGCGCTTCATCGTCCTGGACGGCCTCGCGAAGACCTCCGTCCTGGAGGGGCCCGACCCGTCCCTGCTGGTCGCCGCCTACGCGGAGGTGTCCGGATGACCACACGGGTGCTCGTCCTCAACGGGCCCAACCTCGGCCGGCTCGGCAGCCGCGAACCCGACGTGTACGGCGCCACCTCGTACGCCGGGCTGGTCGAGCGCTGCACCGCGCTCGGCGCCGAACTCGGCCTGGACGTGGAGGTCCGCGAGACCAACTCCGAGTTGCAGATGGTCGAGTGGCTGCACCAGGCCGCCGACGCGAAGACCCCGGTCGTCATCAACCCCGGTGCCTTCACGCACTACTCGTACGCCATGCGCGACGCCGCCGCCCAGCGCACCGCGCCGCTCATCGAGGTGCACATCTCCAACCCCTACGCCCGGGAGACCTTCCGGCACAACTCGGTGATCGCCGCGATCGCCTCCGGCACCATCGCCGGCTTCGGCCTCGGCTCGTACGAGCTGGCACTTCGCGCCCTCGCGGAGCAGCTCACCTCCCGCTGACACGTGATCATTCGGCCCGGTGGCGGACTGTGCCCGCCACCGGGCCGACGTGTAGTGTCCCGCTCGGGAGGTGACGATGTCGCAGTACGCAGGGGGAGGACCGATGCCTCCGCGACCCGTCGCGCCGCCGTACCCGGCCAGGCCAGGAGGGGCGCAGCCACCGTATCCGGCCAGGCCCGGCACGCAGCCGCCGTACCCGCAGCCGCCCGCCCGGCAGCCGCAGCCCGCCGCGCCGCCCCCGGCCCCGATGCCCGCGGCGCCCGCACCCGCGGCGCCCGCGATGAGCGTGCCGCCCGGCGCCACCGGACACTTCGTCCTCCCGGCCGGCGCACCCGTCCAGCTCCCCGCGCACCCGCCGCAGCACCAGCTGCCGACCGGCCCGATAGCCGTGCTGCTGATCGGCCCGGCCGGTGCCGGCAAGACCACCGTCGCCCGGCACTGGGCCGAGCGGCAGCCGATGCCCACCGCCCACATCAGCCTGGACGACGTCCGCGAGTGGGTGCAGTCCGGCTTCGCCAACCCGCAGTCCGGCTGGAACAACGCCTCCGAGGCCCAGTACCGCCTCGCCCGGCGGACCTGCGGCTTCGCCTGCCGCAACTACCTCGCCAACGGCATCTCCTGCATCATCGACGACGCCGTCTTCCCCGACCGGCCGGCCATCGGCCTCGGCGGCTGGAAGCGCCACATCGGCCCCGGCATGATCCCGGTCGTCCTGCTCCCCGGCCTCGACTCGGTGCTCGCCCGCAACGCCCGCCGCAGCGGCAACCGCCGGCTGAGCGACGAGGAGGTCGCCCGCATCCACGGCCGGATGGCCGGCTGGCGCACCTCGGGCCTGCCCATCATCGACAACTCCCAGCTGGACGTCGCCGCCACCGCCGCCGCCCTCGACCGCGCCATCATGTCCCGCCTGGCCGGCCGCCCGTGACCGCCCCGCCCGACACCGACGGCGTGGTGTGATCCCGCCTCCGACCAGACGTGTAGGGCCGCGGGGAACTGCGCAATACGGATGTGGTGATCACGACGGCGTGGGCCAGGCCGTGATCCGTACGGTGGCCCGCGTCCGGATTGTGCAGTTCTCCCCCGGCCTCCGGCCGGGAGGTGCCTCCCCGCGCCCCTGGATCGACCGCCCGGGCGGGCGGTCGGGGTGTCACAGGGGGCTGGGATGATGGAGGGGCCGCAACGGACCAGACGAGGAGCTGACGCCCGTGCCCGAGGGCCACATCATCCACCGCCTAGCCCGAGAGAACCACCGAGCCTTTGCCGACCGGCCCGTACGCGTGAGCAGCCCGCAGGGGCGCTTCGCCGAGGGCGCCGCCCTGCTCGACGGCCGCACCCTGGACGAGACCGAGGCCCACGGCAAGCACCTGTTCCTCGGCTTCGGGGACGACTGGCTGCACATCCACCTGGGCCTCTACGGCAACTTCGCCTTCGGCACCGGCGAGGTGCCCGCGCCGGTCGGCGAGGTCCGGCTGCGGATGGCGAACGACGAGGGATGGGCCGACCTCCGCGGCCCCAACACCTGCGAACTCCTGGGCCCCGGCGAGAAGAAGGCCGTCCACAACCGGCTCGGCCCCGACCCGCTGCGCCCCGATGCGGACCCGGAGGCCGCCTGGCGCCGGATGGCCCGCAGTTCGACGACGGTCGCCGCCCTGCTGATGGACCAGAAGGTGCTGGCCGGGGTCGGCAACGTCTACCGCGCCGAGGTGCTGTTCCGGCTGGGCATCAGCCCGCACCGGGCCGGCAAGGACGTCACCCGTGCCGAGTGGGACGCGATCTGGGCGGACCTGGTCGCCCTGATGCACGAGGGCGTCGGCGCAGGGCGGATCGACACCGTGCGGCCCGAGCACACCCCGGAGGCCATGGGCCGCCCGCCGCGGGTGGACGACCACGGCGGCGAGGTGTACGTCTACCGCCGCACCGGCATGCCCTGCCTGGTCTGCGAGACGCCGGTGCGCACCGAGTCCCTGGTGTCCCGCAACCTCTTCTGGTGCCCCGGCTGCCAGCAGCGCTGACGGGCGGGCACCCGCGCCCTGCCCTGCCGTAGCGGCAGGGCAGGGCGCGACGGGCCGTCAGCCGCGCGGCAGCACGGTGGACTGCACCTCGGGCAGCTTCCGCCAGTCGCTGGAGACGATGCTGGCGTGGGCGGCGGCGAGCTGGGAGACCCGGGCCCGGGCCTGGTCGGCGGTCGGGTCGGTGCCGCTGATGGCGGGGGCGACGTTGTGGGCGTCGGTCATCACCAGCAGGTAGTGGCGGCTGTCGTACCAGGCGGTGTCGATGCCGCCGACGTACGCCGAGGCGTCGCCGTCGAACACCACGAACCAGGGCCGGATGTTCGTCTCGCCGTACTTGCCGCGCGGGTCGCCCGAGGCGGCGCCGTGCACCACCGGGAAGACCTGGGCCTGGCCGATCTTCCCGGCCGCGGCCAGGTCGCGCAGGTGGCGGGCGTACTCGACGTCGGTGTGCAGGGTGTCGAAGGGGTTGCCCTCCTCGAAGGTGCCGGGGATGACGTCCACCAGCACCCGGCCGGCCAGTGCGGCGCGGGTCGGCCAGTTGCCGGCCCGGGCGGCCTCGTCGAGGGTGGCGTACGAGCCGCCGCCGGGCCTGGCGAGCAGGTCGGCGGGGCGGAAGGCGGTGCTGCCCAGGTGGGCGGCTATCAGGCTGTCGAGCTGCACCGGGCCCATGCCGCGGTTGGCGGCGAAGCCGCCCTTGAGTTCGAGCTTGACCACCAGCGGGCCGCTGCCGGGGTGGGCGCCGAGCCAGACCCGGATGTCGTCGAGGCAGTGCTCGAGGTTCTTGTTGGTGCCGCCGCTGTAGAGCTGGGCGGGGTTGCTCGCGGCGGTGCAGTTGTTGGCGTTGCCGAGCGGGTTGGAGTGGCTGACCTTCCACTCCTTGGTGACGGTGTCCGTCCAGACGTCCAGCTCGATCATTCCGGTGCCGGTGTCCAGGCTCTGCGCGAGGAACGGGAACGCGGCCGGGTCGTAGGTGTTGTGGAGGCCGACGGTGGTGGCCGAGCCGAAGGGCAGGCCGCCGCCGGCGGCGGCGCCGGACTGGTGCGCGGGGATCAGGGCGGCGGCTGCGGCCAGCAGTCCCACGGCGAACGTACGGCGAAGCTTCACGGTGTCTCCTCGTCAGGAGCCTGGGAACGGCGGCCCGGACGGGCCGCCTCCGGAAGCATGGGCCACCGGAGCTGCTTCAAGGTGACATGACAAGAAAACTTGGCCGAAGCCGATCCCCCGTCATACTGCGTGCGGCGCAGCCGATCTCACTCCGGACGGCCCCCGGCCGGGCGGCTCCGACCCGGGCGGCCCTCACTCCGGACGGCCGAGCACGCCGTGCTCCAGCACCTCCGCGACCGCCGGGTCGGTGAGCCGGTACCGCACCACGCGGCCGTCCCGCTCGCCCGCGACCACGCCCGCGGCGCGCAGCAGCCGCAGCGCCTGGGAGACCGCCGGGTCGCGCATGCCGGCCGCGACGGCGAGGTCGGTCACGGCGAGCGGCCCCGTGGTGTGCAGGGCGAGCAGCAGCGACAGCCGTCCGGGGTCGGCGAGCAGGGCGAAGCGGTCGGCCCAGGTACGGACACGGGCGGTGTCGCCGATCGCCGCGATGGCCTCGCAGACCCGGTGCCCGTCGATGGTGCGGTGGTCGGTGCGGTCGGCGGGGACGAGGTGCATGGCGGCATTCTTGCAGGCCGTCCGACCGTGATCTCAGACACCTGCGCAGGTCTGCAGGCTTGCAGCTGTCGGTCCGTCACCCCTACGGTGGAGCAGCCGTGGTGTTCGGGAAGACCGGTGGAGGACCCTCGCGGGTCCGAGTCCGGAGCGGCCCTCGCCACTGTGAACGGGGAGTCAATCCGTACCCCTTTGCGGGTCACTGGGCGCAGCAGCGCGCCTGGGAAGGCCGGGTACGGGCACCGTCGGAACCTCCCCGTGAGCCAGGAGACCGGCCACGGCATCTCACGACGTCATTCCACGAGGTGCTGGAGCGTGATCCGCAGATGACCCTGCCCGCAACCGGTACGGCCGCGCCGCCGACCGCCCCCGGACCGCCGGCCTTCCGCTGGCGGCGGGAGGACACCCTGCGCACCGCCGGCCTGATGGCGGTCATCCTCGCGATGCACGTCGCGGCCTTCGGCACGCTCTTCCTGCTGGTCGTGCCGGAGAAGTACGAGGTGGGCACCCAGGTCTTCGGCGCGGGCCTCGGCATCACCGCCTACACCCTCGGCATGCGGCACGCCTTCGACGCCGACCACATCGCGGTGATCGACAACACCACCCGCAAGCTGATGGCCGACGGCCGGCGCCCGGTCTCGGTGGGCTTCTGGTTCGCCCTCGGGCACTCCTCGATGGTGGTGCTGATGGCCGCCCTGGTGGCGGGCGGCGCGCAGCTGGCCGGGGTGCTGATGGACGACGGGTCGGCGACGCACCAGGTGCTCGGCACGATCGGCACCACCGCCTCCGGCGCCTTCCTCTATCTGATCGCCGCGCTGAACCTGGTCGCGCTGCTCGGCATCCTCCGGGTGTTCCGGGCGATGCGCGCCGGCTCGTACGACGAGGCGGAGCTGGAGCGGCAGCTGGACTCCCGCGGCCTGATGAACCGCATCCTCGGCCGGGCCACCCGCTCGATCTCCCGGCCCGGCCAGATGTTCCCGGTCGGCATGGTGCTGGGCCTCGGCTTCGACACCGCCACCGAGGTGACCCTGATGGTGATGGCGGGCTCGGGTGCTGCGGCGGGCCTGCCCTGGTACGCGATCGTCTGCCTGCCGCTGCTGTTCGCCGCGGGCATGAGCCTGTTCGACACGCTGGACGGCACGTTCATGAACTTCGCCTACCAGTGGGCGTTCTCCAACCCGGTGCGGAAGGTCTTCTACAACCTGGCCATCACCGGGCTGTCGATCGCGGTGGCGTTCGTCATCGGCACGATCGAGCTGGTGGCGGTACTGCACGACAAGCTCGGCCTGGCCGACCCGGTGACGGGGTGGGTCGCCGGGCTGAGCCTGGACAACGTGGGCTTCGTCATCGTCGGCCTGTTCGTGGTGGTCTGGGCGGTGGCGATCGGCTACTGGCGGATCGCCGGGGTGGAGAAGCGGTGGGCGCCGGAGCGGCAGGCCTGAGCGGCGCGGGCCGCCGGCCCGGTGCGCGGGCGGACGGTGCGTCAGCCCGCCGCCAGCAGCAGCGTGCCGGCCACCGCGAGGCCGGCGCCGACCACCTGCACCCGCTGCAGCCGCTCCTTGAGCAGCCCGCGGGCCATCAGCGCCGTGACCACCGGGTAGAGCGAGGCCAGCACGGCGGCCACCGCCACGGGCCCGCTGTTGGAGGCGACGGCGAAGGTCGCATTGGCGGCCACGTCGGCCACGCCCACGGCGGTCAGTACGGGCAGGTGCCGCAGGACGGCCCCGGGCCCGGCCGGCCAGCGCCCGCGGCCCCGGGCCAGCAGCAGGGCGCCGCCCACCGCGATGTTGCACAGCCGCTGCACGCACAGGGCGAGCAGCAGGCCGCCGCCGGCCGAGGCGTGGGCGATCAGCGCCATCACCGCGCCGAAGCCGAAGGCCGCGCCGAGCGTCAGCACCAGCACCCTGGCGCCGACCGCGCCGCCGCCGCGCTGCGGGCCGCCGGCCAGGGCCACCCCGAGGACGGCGACGGCGATCCCGGCGGCCTGGGCGGGGCCCGGCCGTTCGCCGAGCGCCAGGCCGACGCCGACCGGCACCGCGACGCCCACCGTGGCCAGCGGCGAGACGACGCCCATGGGCCCGAGGGCGAGCGCCCGGTAGAAGGCGAGCATGGCGAACGGCCCGATCGCGCCGGCGGCGACGGCGGACCACAGGCCGGCCGTGAACGGGCCGGGGCCGCCGGTCGCCAGGACGGCCGCCACGAGCAGCGCCGCCGCGGTGACCTGCGAGGCGAGCACCACGGTCAGCGCCGGCATCCGCCGGGTCAGCGCGCCGCCGCCGTAGTCGGCCACGCCCCACAGCAGGCTGGCGGAGAGAGCGAGGAGCTGGGACAGCACAGTGGACTCCGGAGTACGGTCAATTGGACTCGTCGTGTCCCGGAAGAGTAGATCAGCAAAGTGATCCAGACGAATCAATATATTGGACTGGTATGCCCGACCCCGATGTCATCACCCAGGCCCTGGCCCGCAACCTGAAGCGGCTGCGCTCCGACCGCGGTCACACCCTCGACGCCCTCGCCGCCCGCTCCGGGGTGAGTCGCGGCATGATCGTGCAGATCGAGCAGGGGCGGACCAACCCCAGCGTCGGCACGGTCGTCAGGCTCGCCGACGCCCTCGGCGTCTCGATCGCCCGGCTGCTCGACTACGACGAGACCTCCACCGTCCGGATCGTGCCCGACTCCGAGGCCGTCCAGCTGTGGGCCGGTGCCAACGGCGGCAGCGGCGTGCTGCTCAACGGCATCGAGGCGCCCGGCCCGCTGGAGCTCTGGGAGTGGCTGATCCTGCCGGGGGAGGGACACGGCTCCGACCCGCACCCGGCCGGCACCGTGGAGATCGCCCGGGTCGACGAGGGCGAGCTCACCCTCACCCTGGACGGCCGCGAGCACCGCGTCCCGGCCGGCTCGACCGCTTCCTACGAGGCCGCCACCGCGCACGGCTACCGCAACGACGGCGAGGTGCCCGTGCGGCTCACCCTCGTGGTGTCGGTGCCGCCGCCCCCGCGCTGACCGGCCCGCCCGCATGCGGCGGCGCCCCCTCCCGGCCGGGAGGGGGCGCCGTTTCCGTGCGGTCAGCCGCGGCCGTACCGGCGGCGGTACAGCTCGACGCGGCCTGCCTGGTCGAGCACGCGGGCCCGCCCGGTCCAGACGGGGTGGCTCGCCGAGGAGGTCTCGACGTCGAACACCGGGTACACGGTGCCGTCCTCCCACTCGACGGTCGACGCGGAGCCGAGCGTGGAGCGGGTGAGGAAGGACGTGCCGGCGGCCTTGTCGCGGAAGACGACCGGACGGTAGGCGGGGTGGATGCCGTGCTTCATGCGGCTGCTCCTTCGGAGGGTCGGACGGGATGTCGGGCGGGCGTGCGGTCGATGCGGGCGGTCAGCGCTCCTCGCGGAACGCGACGTGCCGCCCCACGACCGGGTCGTACTTGCGCAGCACCAGCCGGTCGGGGTCGTTGCGGCGGCTCTTGCGCGTCACGTAGGTGAAGCCGGTGCCGGCGGTCGACCTCAGCCGGACGACCGGGCGGAGTTCGCTGCGGGCCATCTGTCCTCCTCGCGGGCTCGGACCTCCGCTCCGGGCCCCCTCCGGAGCTTCTTCTGGGAACGGAAGTCGTTTTCATACGGCTCCAACGCAGCCCGGCGCCCGTCCATTCCCGCCGGAGCCGACCCGGGGCAGGACAGGGCCCCGACCCGCGCCCGGAGCTTCCGCGCGCCCTCCCCGGGCACTCTTCCGGCCCTTTTCGCGCAGCGGCGGGCCGCCTGCCCTGCTCGACGGGCGCGCGACGTCCGCAGTTCGTACGCTCGTGGCATGTCCGATGCGTACGAGGCCCGGCGGGAGCACCTGCGGGAGTACTGCAGTGCCTCGGGAGTGGACGCGGCCCTGATCACCCGCGCCGCCAACGTCCGCTACCTCACCGGCTGCCCACCCTGCGGTGCCAGCCTGCTGATCACCCGCGAGCGCTCCCTGCTCGCCCTGCCCGACGACCTGCCGCCCGACGAGAGCGGCGAGCACCTGCTCGGCCCCGACGTCGCCCAGCTGCTGGTGCCCGCCGACACCGACACCGCACTGGCCGCCGCCGAGGCCGCCGGCCGGCTCCGTGTCGCCGACCTGGCCGTAGAGGAGCACGACCTCACCGTCAAACGCCACCGCGCGGTGGCCGGCATCGCCGAGGGCGTCCGGCTCGCCGACCTCGGCACCGCGGTCGAGCGGATGCGCGTGGTCAAGGACGAGCACGAGATCGCCGACCTGCGGATCGCCGCCGAGATCGCCGACCAGGCGCTCAGCGAACTGCTCGAGTCCATCCTGGTCGGCCGCACCGAGCGCCACCTGGCGATGGAGCTGGAGCGCCGCATGATCGACCACGGTGCCGACCGGGCCGCCTTCCCGGTGTCCGTCGGCACCGGCAGCCACTCCGGCCTGGAGTCCCACCAGCCGACCGACCGCCGGGTCGAGGAGGGCGACTTCCTCACCGTGGTGCTCGGCGCCTGCTACCGCGGCTACGGCGTCTCCACCGCCCGCACCTTCGTCATCGGCGCGGCCCCCGCGCCCTGGCAGGTCGAGCTGCACCGCCTGGTCTTCCGCGCCCAGCGCGCCGGCCGCGAGGCCCTCGGCCCCGGAGTCTCGGAGTCCGTACCCGACCTGGCCGCCCGTGAGGTGCTGCAGGCCGCGGGCCACACCGAGAACCCGGCGCACCCGCTCGGACACGGCATCGGCCTGGAGATCCGGGAGGCGCCGCGCCTGGGACCCGCCGACATGGGTAAACTGGACAACCGCGTGCCGGTCACCGTCGGCCCGGGGGTTCACCTCCCGGGGCGGGGCGGAGTCCGGATCGAGGACACGCTCGTCGTGCGCCCCCTCGAGGAGGGCGGGCCCGAGCTGCTCACCATCACCACCAAGGAGCTCCTCGCGCTGTAGCCGCCCCGGCGGCACGGCCGCGCACCCTTGGTTCCTTGACAGCTATATCAGGAGTAAGTGCGCCCGTGGCTTCCACGAACGATCTCAAGAACGGCATGGTCCTCAAGCTGGACGGCGGCAAGCTCTGGTCCGTCGTCGAGTTCCAGCACGTCAAGCCCGGCAAGGGCCCGGCCTTCGTGCGCACCAAGCTGAAGGAGGTCCTCACCGGCAAGGTCGTCGAGAAGACCTTCAACGCCGGCATCAAGGTCGAGACCGCCAACGTCGACAAGCGCACCATGCAGTACTCGTACCGCGACGGCGACGCGTTCGTCTTCATGGACATGGACACCTACGACCAGGTCCCGGTCGACTCCGCCACCGTCGGTGACGCCGCCAAGTACCTGCTCGAGGGCTTCGAGGCCCTGGTCGCCCAGAACGAGGGCGTCCCGCTGTACGTCGAGCTCCCGGCCGCCGTCGAGCTCACCATCGCCGAGACCGAGCCGGGCGTCCAGGGCGACCGCTCCACCGGCGGCACCAAGCCGGCCACCCTGGAGACCGGCGCCGAGATCCAGGTCCCGCTCTTCGTCACCACCGGTGAGAAGGTCAAGGTCGACACCCGCGACGGCAGCTACCTCGGCCGGGTCAAGTAATCGTGTCCAACGCGCGCACCAAGGCCCGCACCCGGGCCTTCCAGATCCTCTTCGAGGCCGACCACCGGGGGGTCGCGCCCGAGCGCGTGCTCGCCGAGTGGGTGGGCCGGGCGCGGGAGGCCAAGCCGGGTGAGACCACCCCGCAGATCGGCGAGTACACCATGCAGCTGATCGAGGGGTACTCGGAGCACGCCCGCCGGATCGACGAGCTGATCGCCACCTACTCCGTGGGCTGGACGCTGGACCGGATGCCGATCGCGGACCGCAACGTGCTGCGGATCGGCGCCTACGAGCTGATCTGGGAGGACGGCGTCCCCGACGCGGTCGTCCTGGACGAGGCCGTGGAGATCGCCAAGGAGTACTCGACCGACGAGTCCCCGGCGTTCGTCAACGGCCTGCTCGCCCGGTTCATGGATCTCAAGCCGCAGATCCGCCGCGACTGAGCGACACCGCACCGACGCCGCGAGAGGCCGCCGTACCGATGGGTCCGGCGGCCTTCGCACGTTACCGACGGGGGCGTAGGCTACTCATCAGTAATGTCTTAGGCGAAGGGCGTACCACCCATGACCACGGCGACCCGCAGCGAGTTCGACCAGGGCATCGCGCTGACCCCGCACGCCACGGAACCCGGCACGTACGGGGCCGAGCTCGGCGAAGGCTGGCAGATCGGCGGCGGCGTCAACGGCGGCCTGCTGCTCGCCGTCGCAGGTCACGCCCTCTCCCTCTCCCACGGCGGGCACCCCGACCCGCTCTCCATCACCGGGCACTACCTCTCCGCCTCCCGCCCCGGCCCGGCCACCGTCCGCACCGAGACCGTCCGCCGCGGCCGCACGCTCACCACCGGCACCGCCGTCCTCGAACAGGACGGCGAGGAGCGGCTGCGCGTCCTCGCCACCTACGGCGACCTCGGTGCCCTCGACGGCGACGTCGCCACCAGCGCCAAGCCGCCGGTCATGCCGTTGCCCGACGAGTGCATCGGCGCCGAGCACGCCCCGCCGCAGTTCATCGAACAGGCCGCCCTGCTCCAGCGGTTCGACCTTCGGCTCGACCCGGCCACCGTCGGCTGGGCCCTCGGACAGCCCTCCTGCAACGGCCGCATCCAGGGCTGGTTCCGCCTCGCCGACGGTCGCCGCCCCGACCCGCTGCTGCTCCTCCTCGTCGCCGACGCCCTGCCCCCGGTCACCTTCGACCTGGGCCTCCCCGGCTGGGCCCCCACCATCGAACTCACCGTCCACCTCCGCGCCAAGCCCGCCCCCGGCTGGCTCCGCGTCTCGCACGCCACCCGCAACCTCGCCGGCGGCTACTTCGAGGAGGACTGCGAGATCTGGGACGAAGCCGGCCGCCTGGTGGCCCAGTCCCGCCAACTCGCCCGCGCCCCGCGACGTTGAGCCCCAGGGGGCGTGGAGAGCTGCGCAATGTGGGAGCGGCCGGCCGATCAGGTGCGGGACACTTGTGGCGGGCCTGTGCTGTCAGGTGGACCGCTCCCTGATGGCGCAGTTCCCCGCGCCCCTGGGTGGTTGGCTCTGCCTCTTGGGTTGCGCAGTTCCCTGCGTCCCTGAGTGGTCGGTCGCCGTCCCGGCGCCCCCGTCCGGGTCAGGTGGGGGCGGGGTACCAGCGGCGGTGGACCAGGGGTTCGACCAGGAGGAGGCCGAGGCCGGTGGTGGCCGTGACGGCTGCGCCTGCGGGGGAGTGCCAGCCGGCAGCGGCAACCGCTCCGACCACCACCAGCGGCCGCAGCATGGTCAACGGCCCCAGCCCGATCACCATCGCCAGGGTGCCGACCCGGAACGGCCCCAGCAGGTAGCACCCCAGCCCGGCGAACACCACCAGCGCGTACGGCACCACGACGAGCGCCGCCCGGTCGCCCGCCGCGACCAGTTCGCGGAACCGGGCGGTGCGGTCGTCGGCCGCGACCAGCACCGCACCGGCGACCAGCGCCGCCGCCGGCAGCAGCGGGACCCCCACCAGCAGCCCGCGCCGGGCCGCCCGGAGGTTCGCCCGCCGCTTGCGGATGCGCGCGTCGCGCCCGGCCGAGGCCCGGAATCCGGCGAATGCCGCGTCCAGTACGGCCAACAGCACCAGCAGCACCGCACTCATGCCGCACCCACCAGCCGGGCCGAACCCCGCGGCCCCAGCGCCGCACGGAACGGCGCCTCCAGCCCCGGCCGTATGCCGAGCACGGGCCGCAGTGTCGTGCAGAACGGATTGCCCCGCCCCCGCGGCTCGTACAACAGCGGTACCAGCGGCCCGGCGTGGGCCGCGGCCTGCAGCAACTCGGCGTCGCCGTGCGCCCGCCGCGCCGAGACCACGCCGTCGTGCCGTCCCAGCGGGTCCCGCATCCGGGCCCGGTGGAAGACCCAGGCACCGATCGGGGCAAGCGAGTTGGCGGCAATGTCGAAGTGGCAGAAGGCCGCCGTCCCCGGCCCCGCCTGTGCGGCGAAGAACGCCTCCAGCGCGGCGCCCCGGATGTGGTGGAGCAGGCCGGTCGAGACGTACACGGTGGCCGGCTCGGGCAGCCGGAAGGCGTCGCCGTGCACAAAGCGGCAGGGCAACTCCTCGTCCCGGGCCAGCCGTTCGGCCTCGGCGACCAGCGCGGCGTTGAGATCGACGCCGACCAGTTCGACGTCCGCACCGAGCCTGCCGTCGGCCGCCAGCCGACGGACCAGGTAACCCAGCCCGCAGCCGATGTCGACGACCTGCAGCGGGGCGGCATCCGCCCGCTCGGCCCGGACGGCGGCCAGCAGCGGCACGAGGAGGTCGGCGAGGCGATCGCCGATCCGCAACTCCTCGCTGAGGCGCTGCAGTTCGGTGTGCACGGCGACCAGTCGGCGGTCCACCGCCAGCGGGTCGAGCACGCCGTCGACCGCAGGCATCGCCGCGGCGATCCGGGCACCGCGGCGGTCGCCGGCGGCCAGCAGCTCGGCCACGACCTCGTCCCTGCGGACGGGCAGCCGCTCGGCCGTCACCGGGTCGCGGGCCACCACCAGGTCGGATATCTCCAGCAGCGGCACGGCGAACGGCTCCAGTCGGCGAAGAGGCAAGATCGGTGGGCGAACCTACTGCCGCCCCGCTCGCCTGCGCAATCCGGCAGGAGCCGACCCTCGGGGAAAACCCATCAGGGGCGCGTGGGGGCACCCGGGGTTGCCCCAATGCCCCGGGCGGTCGGCCCGCACTCGCGTTCGTTGCTTTCAGTTACAGGGCTGTGACACCCGGTGTGTGTGCGATCCGCGGGGGTGGGGAGGAAGAGCTGCGACGGACAGCCGTCGACGACCGACACGCCCCACCCCGCAGGAGCCACGATGCCCCGCAACCCCCGCACTCCCCGGCCCTCCCGCTGCGCCCACGCCCCCGCGGGCCGGCCGCACGGCGACGAGGCCTTCGTCACGGGCATCCTGACCTGCCGGGAGGACTTCGAGCGGGCCCGCGCCTGGCACCTCACCGACGCCGCGGACTTCGACAGCTACCTGCTGGACACCGCCGTGCTCCTCGCGGAGGCGCGCCGCACCTACGGCACCGTGCAGGCCCGGATGTTCCACCCCGACGACTTCGCCGATTTCTGCCTGCTGCACCGCCTGGACCCGGCGGAGCCGGCCTCGCGGGACAGGTACCTCGTCAATCCGCCGCTGCAGACGCAACTGCTGCCCTACCAGGGCGAGGAGCTGGTCGGCGACTTCGTGCCGCGGCTGGTCCGGGCCCGGGAGAGCGGGCTGACGCTGCGCCACATCGAGCTGCTGCTGGGCGACGGCGACGGCGGGCCAGAGACGGGCCAGCGGGTGCGGCAGTCGCACCAGCAGGCGTCGGAGCTGTTCCGGCGGATGCTGGTGGGGGCCGGGTTCGGCGCGTACCGGTTCCTGTGCGCGGTGGAGGCCCCTGGCGGGAGGCTGGAGGCGGAGGCCCGCATCCTGCACTGGGAGGACGGTGTGGTGCGGATCAACGACGAGGACCTGGACCTGGTCTGCGCCGTGCTCTGTGCCGGGCTGTACCGCGAACTGCCGGGGGCTGCGCTGCTGCACGGTTCGCAGGGGGCGGCGGGCGCCTGCGGCGAGTACCGGCAGGTGGCGTGGGCCTGGCAGAGCGAGGGGCACGGCTACGTGCCGGCGGCGGTCGAGCTGGACGAGGTGGCGGCCCGGCCGGGCTTCAGTCTGGGGACGGTGTGCTGACCGCGGTGCCGCGGGGGAGGCGCAGGGGCGCCGGACACGCCGCGGCGGAGCGTGCAGCCGGTGCCGCACGCCCCGCCGTGACGTTTCTGCAGAGGAGGAGGGGATCAGCCGGCGTCTTCCTCGCGGACGGCGCGGCGGGCGTCGGGGTTCAGCACGCCCCAGCTGATCAGCTGCTCGGTGAGGATGGAGGGCGACTGGTCGTAGATGACGGCCAGGGTGCGCAGGTCGTCCTGGCGGATCGACAGCACCTTGCCGTTGTAGTCGCCGCGCTGGCTCTGGATGGTGGCCGCGTAGCGCTGCAGCGGGCCGGCCTTCTCGGACGGGACCTGGGTCAGTCTCTCCAGGTCGAGGACCAGGCGCGGCGGCGGCTCGGCCGCACCGCCCGGGGTGCCGCCGGGCAGCAGCTCCTGGACCGGGACGCCGTAGAACTCGGCCAGCTCGGCGAGGCGCTGTACGGTCACGGCGCGGTCGCCGCGCTCGTACGAACCGACGACGACGGCCTTCCAGCGACCCTGGGACTTCTCCTCGACGCCGTGCAGGGAGAGACCCTGCTGAGTGCGGATGGCCCGGAGCTTCGCCCCGAGCTGCTTCGCGTAGTCGCTGGACATTGATCTCCCCGGACAATATTGCTTCGCGTGCAGTGACGAGCCACGAGAGCGCGGGTGGTGACCGCGGACCGTCCTCCGAACCGGTGGGTACGGCGCCGGTCCCGTAACTCACTGTGAGGTTACGTAGAGTGAGGTAGTCGCGTCAAGCCGAATGGGGCAGTCGTGCGAATAGCGCGCGACCGGCCCGTGAACCGGGCCCCGGTGGCCCGGTTGACCTGCGGTGACGCCAACCGGAACAGCACCTTCCCGGGGCGTGCGAACCGCACTGATAGCATGGGCGCGGCTCCGGTGCGCCGGACGCCAATCCCAGACATCCTTTAAGACCCGTCCCGTGAGGCGGGGAAGGAGGTCCGCTTCGGCATGACCACAGACAATCCCGCTGCTCCGCGTCCGCCGCACCAGGTGCTGGACGCGAGCGACGTCGCCCGGGTCGTCACCCGGATCGCCCACGAGATCGTGGAGCGCGCCAAGGGCGCCGACGACGTCGTGCTGCTCGGCATCCACACCCGCGGCGTCCACCTGGCCCGCCGGCTGCACGCCCGGCTCACCCAGATCACCGGCCGCGACATCCCGCTCGGCACCCTGGACATCACGATGTACCGGGACGACCTGCGGCTGAAGCCCGCCCGCGCCCTGGAGCACACCGAGATCCCGGCCGACGGCATCGACGGCAAGCTGGTCATCCTCGTCGACGACGTGCTCTTCTCCGGCCGCACCATCCGCGCCGCGCTCGACGCCCTCAGCGACATCGGCCGCCCGCGCGCCGTCCAGCTCGCCGTCCTGGTCGACCGCGGCCACCGCGAGCTGCCCATCCGCGCCGACTACGTGGGCAAGAACCTGCCCACCTCGCTGCGCGAGGCCGTCCAGGTCCAGCTCGCCGACGCCGACGGCCGGGACGCCGTCCTGGTCGGCGACCGCGACTTCTCGGCCCGGTCCACCCAGGCGCTCGCCGCCGAAACGCACCTCCCGGAGTGACCCGCGTGAAGCGCCACCTCGTCTCCACCGCCGACCTCGCCCGCGACGACGCCCTGCTGATCCTGGACACCGCGGAGGAGCTCGCGCAGCTCTCCGGGCGGGCCGTCAAGAAGCTGCCCACCCTGCGCGGCCGCACCGTCGTCAACCTCTTCTTCGAGGACTCCACCCGCACCAAGACCTCCTTCGAGGTCGCCGAGAAGCGGCTCTCCGCGGACGTCATCAACTTCTCCGCCAAGGGCTCCTCGGTCTCCAAGGGCGAGAGCCTCAAGGACACCGCGCTCACCCTGCAGGCCATGGGCGCCGACGCCGTCGTCATCCGGCACCACGCCTCCGGCGCGCCCGCCCGGCTCGCCCAGTCCGAGTGGCTGCACGGCAGCGTCATCAACGCCGGCGACGGCACCCACGAGCACCCCACCCAGGCCCTGCTCGACGCCTTCACCATGCGCCGCCACCTCAACCCGGGCCTCGGCCGGGACCTCGCCGGGCGCCGGGTCACCATCGTCGGCGACGTCCTGCACAGCCGGGTCGCCCGCTCCAACGTGCACCTGCTCACCACGCTCGGCGCCGAGGTCACCTTCGTCGCCCCGCCCACCCTGGTGCCGATCGGCATCGAGAACTGGCCCTGCCAGGTCAGCTACGACCTCGACGCGGTGCTGCCGAAGACCGACGCGCTGATGATGCTGCGCGTGCAGCGCGAGCGGATGAACGCCGCCTTCTTCCCCACCGAGCGCGAGTACTCCCGCCGCTACGGCATGGACGGCATCCGGATGGCGCAGCTGCCCGAGCACGCCATCGTGATGCACCCCGGCCCGATGGTCCGCGGCATGGAGATCACCGCCGAGGTCGCCGACTCGCCGCGCTGCACCGTGGTCGAGCAGGTCGCCAACGGCGTCTCCATCCGGATGGCCGTCCTCTACCTGCTGCTCGGCGGCGCGACCCTCGCCGACAGCCCCCGCACCGACTCCTCGGAGACCGCCCAGTGACCAGCTACCTGATCCGCAACGCCCAGATCCTCGGCGGCGCCCCCAAGGACATCCACATCGCCGACGGCGTCGTCGCGGCGATCGGCGAGGGCCTGACCGTCGAGGCGGACGTCGACATCGACGCCCACGGCCTGATCGCCCTGCCCGGCCTGGTCGACCTGCACACCCACCTGCGCGAGCCCGGCCGCGAGGACGCCGAGACCGTCCTCACCGGCACCCAGGCCGCCGCCAAGGGCGGCTACACCGCCGTCCACGCGATGGCCAACACCTTCCCGGTCGCCGACACCGCCGGCGTCGTCGAGCAGGTCTGGCGGCTCGGCCAGGAGTCCGGCTACTGCGACGTGCAGCCGGTCGGCGCCGTCACCGTCGGTCTGGAGGGCAAGAAGCTCGCCGAGCTCGGCGCGATGCACGACTCCGCGGCCGGCGTCCGGGTCTTCTCCGACGACGGCAAGTGCGTCGACGACGCGGTCATCATGCGCCGCGCCCTGGAGTACGTGAAGGCCTTCGACGGCGTCGTCGCCCAGCACGCCCAGGAGCCCCGCCTCACCGAGGGTGCCCAGATGAACGAGGGCCAGGTCTCCGGCGAGCTCGGGCTCGGCGGCTGGCCGGCCGTCGCCGAGGAGTCGATCATCGCCCGCGACGTGCTGCTCGCCGCGCACGTCGGCTCCCGCCTGCACGTCTGCCACGTCTCCACGGCCGGCTCGGTCGAGATCGTCCGCTGGGCCAAGTCCAAGGGCTGGAACGTCACCGCCGAGGTCACCCCGCACCACCTGCTCCTCACCGACGAGCTGGTGCGCACCTACGACCCGGTCTACAAGGTCAACCCGCCGCTGCGCACCGCCGCCGACGTGGAGGCGTTGCGCGCCGCGCTCGCCGACGGCACCATCGACGCGGTCGCCACCGACCACGCCCCGCACCCCGCGGAGGACAAGGACTGCGAGTGGGCGGTCGCCGCGATGGGCATGGTCGGCCTGGAGACGGCGCTGTCGGTCGTCCAGCAGACCATGGTCGACACCGGCCTGCTGAACTGGGAGGCCGTCGCCGACCGGATGTCGTACCGCCCGGCGCGGATCGGCCGTCTCACCGGCCAGGGCCGCCCGATCTCGGTGGGTGAGCCGGCGAACCTGGTGCTCTTCGATCCCGCGTACCGTGGTGCCGTGGATCCCGAGAGCTTCGCCACCCGCAGCCGAAACACCCCGTACCGCGGCCTCGACCTGCCCGGACGCGTGCACGCCACCTTCCTGCGCGGCAGGGCGACCGTGCTCGCCGGCGATCTGGCGGACCGGGACGGGCTGGCGTGACCGCCTTCGCCACCGAGCAGGCCAGGGTCACCAACTGGCCGGGCTACATCGGCTGGACGGTCGGTCTGCTGATCCTGATCGCGCTCGTCTACTGGCTGATGCGGCAGGGCTGGAACTGGCGGCGCACGCTGCAGTCCGACCTGCCCCCGCTGCCCGCGCCCCCCGACGACCCCGGGGCGCCGCTGCTGGAGGCGGCCGGGCGCTACCACGGGACCACCACCGCGGGTAACTGGCTGGACCGGGTCGTCGCGCACGGCCTGGGCAACCGCAGCCTGGCCGAGCTGACCCTCACCGGGCAGGGCCTGCTGGTCCGCCGCCCCGGCGACGCCGACCTGTGGATCCCCGCCGAGGCGCTCACCGGCGCCCGGCGCGACTCGGGGATCGCCGGCAAGGTCGTCCCCTCCGGGCTGCTGGTCGTCACCTGGGACCACCGGGGCACCGCCCTGGACTCCGGGTTCCGCGCCGACCACCCCGACGAGCACCCCGCCTGGGTCGAGGCGGTCGAGGCTCTGATCGAACGAACGAAGACGAAGAAGACGGAAGAGGCCGCCCCATGACCGCACCTGCCCCCACCACGCCTCGCACCAGGCGGGAGCGAGTGCCCGCCGTGCTCATCCTGGAGGACGGCCGGACGTTCCGCGGCCAGGCGTACGGCGCCGTCGGCGAGACCTTCGGCGAAGCGGTCTTCAACACCGGCATGTCCGGCTACCAGGAGACCCTGACCGACCCGTCGTACCACCGCCAGGTGGTCGTGATGACCGCCCCGCAGATCGGCAACACCGGCTGGAACGACGAGGACGACGAGTCCAAGCAGATCTGGGTCGCCGGGTACGTCGTCCGCGACCCCGCCCGGGTCGCCTCCAACTGGCGCTCCCGCCGCTCGCTGGACGAGGAGCTCGCCGACCAGGGCGTCGTCGGCATCAGCGGCATCGACACCCGCGCACTCACCCGCCACCTGCGCGAGCGCGGCGCGATGCGCGTCGGCATCTTCTCCGGCCCGGCCCTCGCCGACGAGCAGGCCCTGCTCGCCCGCGTGCTGGAGGCGCCCGAGATGAAGGGCGCCGACCTGTGCGCCGAGGTCGCCACCACCGAGCCCTACGTCGTCCCGGCGATCGGCGAGAAGAAGTTCACCGTCGCCGCCCTCGACCTCGGCATCAAGGCGATGACCCCGCAGCGGATGGCCGAGCGCGGCATCGAGGTGCACGTGCTGCCCGCGGGCGCCACCCTCGAGGACGTCTACGCGGTCGACCCCGACGGCGTCTTCTTCTCCAACGGCCCGGGCGACCCGGCCACCGCCGACCACCAGGTCGCCGTGGCCCGCGGCGTGCTCGAGCGGAAGACCCCGTTCTTCGGCATCTGCTTCGGCAACCAGATCCTCGGCCGCGCCCTGGGCTTCGGCACCTACAAGCTCAAGTACGGCCACCGCGGCATCAACCAGCCGGTGCAGGACCGCACCACCGGCAAGGTCGAGGTCACCGCGCACAACCACGGCTTCGCCGTGAACGCGCCGCTGGACAAGGTCAGCGAGACCCCGTTCGGCCGCGTCGAGGTCTCCCACGTCTGCCTCAACGACGACGTGGTCGAGGGCCTGCAGTGCCTGGACACGCCCGCCTTCTCGGTGCAGTACCACCCGGAGGCGGCGGCCGGCCCGCACGACGCCGCGTACCTCTTCGACCGCTTCGTTGACCTGATGGCCGGCGCCCCGGCCCGTACCACCGCAGGGAGCTGACCCGTGCCGAAGCGCACCGACATCAAGTCCGTCCTGGTGATCGGCTCCGGCCCGATCGTCATCGGCCAGGCGGCGGAGTTCGACTACTCCGGCACCCAGGCCTGCCGCGTCCTCAAGTCCGAGGGCCTGCGCGTCGTGCTGGTCAACTCCAACCCGGCCACGATCATGACCGACCCGGAGATCGCCGACGCCACCTACGTCGAGCCGATCACCCCCGAGTTCGTCGAGAAGATCATCGCCAAGGAGCGCCCCGACGCGCTGCTGCCGACCCTGGGCGGCCAGACCGCGCTCAACACCGCGATCTCCCTGCACAAGGCCGGCACCCTCGAGAAGTACGGCGTCGAGCTGATCGGCGCCGACGTCGAGGCGATCAACAAGGGCGAGGACCGCGACCTCTTCAAGGGCGTCGTCGAGGCCGTCAACGCCAAGATCGGCCACGGCGAGTCCGCCCGCTCGGTGATCTGCCACTCGATGGACGACGTCCTCCGCGGCGTCGAGACCCTCGGCGGCTACCCCGTCGTCGTCCGCCCCTCCTTCACCATGGGCGGCGCCGGCTCCGGTTTCGCCCACGACGAGGAGGACCTGCGCCGCATCGCCGGCCAGGGCCTGGCCCTCTCGCCGACCACCGAGGTGCTCCTGGAGGAGTCCATCCTCGGCTGGAAGGAGTACGAGCTGGAGCTGATGCGCGACAAGCACGACAACGTCGTGGTCGTCTGCTCCATCGAGAACTTCGACCCCATGGGCGTCCACACCGGCGACTCCATCACCGTCGCCCCGGCGATGACCCTCACCGACCGCGAGTACCAGATCCTCCGCGACATCGGCATCGCCGTCATCCGCGAGGTCGGCGTCGACACCGGCGGCTGCAACATCCAGTTCGCCGTCAACCCCGAGGACGGCCGGGTCATCGTCATCGAGATGAACCCGCGCGTCTCCCGCTCCTCGGCGCTCGCCTCCAAGGCCACCGGCTTCCCGATCGCCAAGATCGCCGCCAAGCTGGCCGTCGGCTACACCCTGGACGAGATCCCCAACGACATCACCGAGCAGACCCCGGCCTCCTTCGAGCCGACCCTCGACTACGTCGTCGTCAAGGTCCCGCGCTTCGCCTTCGAGAAGTTCCCCTCCGCGGACGCCACCCTCACCACCACCATGAAGTCGGTCGGCGAGGCCATGGCCATGGGCCGCAACTTCCCCGAGGCGCTCAACAAGGCGCTCCGCTCGCTGGAGAAGAAGGGCAGCCAGTTCTCCTGGACGGGCCCCGTCGGCGACAAGGCGGAGCTGCTCGCCAAGGCGGTCGTCCCGACCGACGGCCGGATCAACACCGTCATGGAGGCGATCCGGGCCGGCGCCACCCCCGAGGAGGTGTTCGAGGCCACCAAGATCGACCCGTGGTTCGTCGACCAGCTCTTCCTGCTCGACGAGATCGCCGGCGAGCTCGCCGAGGCCGAGAAGCTCACCCCCGAGCTGCTCCGCCACGCCAAGCGCCACGGCTTCTCCGACCAGCAGATCGGCGAGATCCGCGGCCTGCGCCCGGACGTCGTCCGCGAGGTCCGGCACGCCCTCGGCATCCGTCCGGTCTTCAAGACCGTCGACACCTGCGCCGCCGAGTTCGCCGCCAGGACCCCGTACTTCTACTCGTCCTACGACGAGGAGACCGAGGTCGCCCCGCGCACCAAGCCCGCGGTGATCATCCTCGGCTCCGGCCCCAACCGCATCGGCCAGGGCATCGAGTTCGACTACTCCTGCGTGCACGCCTCCTTCGCGCTCGCCGAGGCCGGGTACGAGACCGTGATGGTCAACTGCAACCCGGAGACCGTCTCCACCGACTACGACACCTCCGACCGGCTCTACTTCGAGCCGCTCACCCTGGAGGACGTCCTGGAGATCGTCCACGCCGAGCAGCAGGCCGGCCCGCTCGCCGGCGTCATCGTCCAGCTCGGCGGCCAGACCCCGCTCGGCCTCGCCCAGGCGCTCAAGGACAACGGCGTGCCGATCGTCGGCACCCAGCCCGAGGCGATCGACCTCGCCGAGGAGCGCGGCGCCTTCGGCCGCGTCCTGCGCGACGCCGGCCTGCCCGCCCCCAAGCACGGCACCGCCTTCTCCTTCGACGAGGCCAAGGCCATCGCCGACGAGATCGGCTACCCCGTGCTGGCCCGCCCGAGCTACGTGCTCGGCGGCCGCGGCATGGAGATCGTCTACGACGAGGCCTCGCTCGCCTCCTACCTGGAGCGCCACGCCGGCCTGATCTCCGAGCACCCGGTGCTCATCGACCGCTTCCTCGACGACGCGGTGGAGATCGACGTCGACGCCCTCTACGACGGCACCGAGCTCTACCTCGGCGGCGTCATGGAGCACATCGAGGAGGCCGGCATCCACTCCGGCGACTCCGCCTGCGCGCTGCCCCCGATCACCCTCGGCGGCTACGACATCAAGCGGCTGCGCACCTCCACCGAGGCGATCGCCCGCGGCGTCGGCGTCCGCGGCCTGATCAACATCCAGTTCGCGCTGGCCGGCGACATCCTCTACGTGCTGGAGGCCAACCCGCGCGCCTCCCGCACCGTGCCGTTCACCTCCAAGGCGACGGCCGTCCCGCTGGCCAAGGCCGCCGCCCGGATCTCGCTCGGCGCCACCATCGCCGAACTCCGCCAGGAGGGCCTGCTCCCGGCCGAGGGCGACGGCGGCACCCTGCCCGCCGACTGCCCGATCTCCGTCAAGGAGGCCGTGCTGCCCTGGTCGCGCTTCCGTGACGTGGCCGGCCGCGGCGTCGACACCGTGCTCGGCCCGGAGATGCGCTCCACCGGCGAGGTCATGGGCATCGACCGGGTCTTCGGCACCGCCTACGCCAAGTCCCAGGCCGGCGCCTACGGCGCCCTGCCCACCAAGGGCAAGGTTTTCGTCTCGGTCGCCAACCGGGACAAGCGCAACCTGGTCTTCCCGGCCCGCGCGCTCGCCGAGCTCGGCTTCGAACTGCTCGCCACCACCGGCACCGCCGAGGTGCTGCAGCGCGGCGGCATCCCCGCCACCGTGGTGCGCAAGCACAGCGAGGGCGAGGGCCCGGGCGGCGAGAAGACCATCGTCCAGCTGATCCACGAGGGCGCGGTCGACCTGATCATCAACACCCCGTACGGCACCGGCGGCCGCCTCGACGGCTACGAGATCCGCACCGCCGCCGTCTCCCGCGGCGTGCCCTGCCTGACCACCGTCCAGGCGATGGGCGCGGCCGTGCAGGGCATCGACGCCCTGCTGCGCGGCGACGTCGGCGTGATGTCGCTCCAGGAGCACGCGGCCCTGATCAACGCCGGCCGCAAGTAGTCCGACCACCGTGGGGGGCACCGGAGACCTTGGTGCCCCCCACAGCCCTGCTCACGCTCAGGAAGGGCGCTGTGTACAAGCTCCTGTTCGACCTGGTCTTCAAGAAGATGGACCCGGAGAAGGCCCACCACCTCGCCTTCTTCTGGATCCGGCTGGCCGCCTCCGTCCCCGGCCTGCGGCAGCTCGTCAGGCTGGTGCTCGCCCCGCGCGACCGCGCACTGCGGACCACCGCGCTCGGCCTGGACCTGCCCGGCCCGTTCGGCCTCGGCGCCGGCTTCGACAAGGACGGCATCGGCATCGACGGCCTGTCCATGCTCGGCTTCGACTTCGTCGAGATCGGCACCGTCACCGGCGAGCCGCAGCCCGGCAACCCCGCCCCGCGGCTCTTCCGGCTGATCGAGGACCGTGCCCTGATCAACCGGATGGGCTTCAACAACCAGGGCTCGGCCCGGGTCGCCGCCCGCCTGGCCGGCCGCGTCCGCACCAGCTACACGCCGGTCGTCGGCGTCAACATCGGCAAGACCAAGGTCGTCGAGGAGGCCGACGCCACCGAGGACTACCTGAAGTCCACCCGGCGCCTCGCCCCACACGCCGACTACCTGGTCGTCAACGTCTCCTCGCCGAACACCCCGGGCCTGCGGAACCTGCAGGCCGTGCAGATCCTCGGCCCGCTGCTGTGGGACGTCCGCAAGGCGGCCGACGAGGTCACCACCCACCACGTCCCGCTGCTGGTGAAGATCGCCCCCGACCTCGCCGACGAGGACATCGACGAGATCGCCGACATGGCGCTCACCCTCGGCCTGGACGGCATCATCGCCACCAACACCACCATCGGCCGCGGGGGCCTGGCCACCGACGCCTCCCGCATCGAGGAGATCGGCATGGGCGGCCTCTCCGGCGCCCCGCTCAAGGCCCGCTCGCTGGAGGTGCTGCAGCGGCTCCGCGCCCGCACCGAGGGCCGGCTGGCGATCGTCTCGGTCGGCGGCATCGAGACCGCCGAGGACGCCTGGCAGCGGATCCTCCACGGCGCCGACCTGGTGCAGGGTTACAGCGCCTTCATCTACGAGGGCCCCTTCTGGATGCGGCGCGTCCACAAGGGCCTCTCCGCCCGCCTGCGCGCCAGCGGCCACCGGACGATCGCCGACGCGGTCGGCACCGCCAAGGCGTAGACCCGCGCGAGGCGGGAGGATCGTGCCGTGACCTGCGGGCATACCGGCCCGTTGCACGTGTGGACGCAGGTCGACCGCAATCGTTCGATCGAGAGGTAGCAGCGATGGCCCATCCGGTGCGGTGCCGGGCGGAGGTGGTCGGGTGTGCCGCCGAGGGCGCGTACCAGCGTCTGGTGCTGCGGGCGCCCGAGGCCGCGTCCCGGGTGCGGCCGGGCCATTTCGCCTCACTGGCGGGCGAGCACCCGGTGGTCCGGGACGCCGTCCCGATCGCCCGGGCCGACGCCGCGACCGGCACCCTGGAACTGGTGGTCGCCGACGGCCCCCGCACCGGCACCGTCGACCTGATCGCCCCGCTGGGCACGCCCTTCCCGCTCACCGACGAGCCGGTACGGGCGCTGCTGGTCGGCCACGGCGGCCACGGCGCCCCGCTCCCCGCCCTCGGCGAGCAGCTGAAGGCCCGCGGCGGCCAGCTCGGCTTCCTGCTGGGCGCCCCGACCGCCGCCGCGCTGCACGGCGTGGAGCAGGCCGGGGCGCTGACCCAGGACGTCCTGGTGGTCACCGAGGACGGCTCGGCCGGCCTCACCGGCCTGGTCTTCGAACCGCTGGCGCAGGCCGCCCGGGCCATCGACGCCTCGGTGGTCTTCGCCGCGGGCCCGCCCGACGTGCTGGCGCCGACCGCCACGGTCGCGGCCGACCTGGGAATCCGGTGCTGGGCGCTGCTCGCCACCGACCTGCCCTGCGGCACCGGCCTCTGTGCCGCCTGCGTCGTCCCGGTGATCGGCGCGGACGGGGTCAGCCGCTTCGCCCGGGCCTGCACCGAGGGCCCGGTCTTCGACGGCACCCGGGTCCGCTGGGCGGACATCGGCACGGTGCCGGCCGACCTGGAGGGGGCGTGATGGAGCCGCAGGACGTCGACCTCCGCGCGCCTTTCGGCCCGCTGGCCCTGCCCAACCCGCTGCTGACGGCGGCGGGCTGCGCGGGGCGCGAGCTCGCCAAGTTCGTCCCGCTGGACGCGCTGGGCGCCGTGACCACCCGCACGGTCATGCCGCGGCCCAGGGCCGGCCACCCGACGCCGCGGGCCGCCGCCACGCCCGCCGGCCTGCTCACCGCCCTCGGCCTGCCGGGCCCGGGGATCGACGCCTTCGTCGAGCGGGAGCTGCCCTGGCTCGCCGAGCGCGGCGCCCGGGTGGTGGTGTCGATCGCGGGGGAGCGGATCGAGGAGTTCGCGGCCCTCGCCGGCCGGCTCGGCGGCCTGCCCGGCGTGGTCGGCCTGGAACTGAACATCGGCGGCCCCAGCCACGCCGACCTCGGCCTGGTCTTCGCCGCCAACCCGGCGATCTCCTACGACCTGGTCCGCGCGGTGCGCCGGGCGGCCCCCGCCGAACTGCCGGTCTACGCCAAGCTCGCCCCGGACGTGCTGTCGATCACCGACATCGCCGCCGCCTGCGTCCGGGCCGGCGCGGACGGCCTCTCGATGATCAACACGGTGCCGGGGCTGGAGATCGACCCGGACACCCTGCGCCCGGCGCTCGCCGCGGGCCCGGGCGGGCTCTCCGGGCCCGCCGTCCGGCCGGTGGCGCTGCGCTGCGTGCACCTGGTCCACTCGGCGATGCTCGCCGGCCGGCTGCCCACCGTGCCGATCCTCGGCATGGGCGGCATCACCGGCGGCCTGGACGCGCTGGCCTTCGCGGCGGCCGGTGCGAGCGCCGTCGCGATCGGCTCCGCGCTCCTGCACGACCCCACCGCACCGCTGCGCATCCTGGACGAGCTGCGCAGCGCGCTCGCCGCCCGCGGCCTGGCCGCGTTCACCGACGCCGTCGGCCTGGCCCACCGCCGGGACTGACCCGCCGCCCCCGTACGACCACAGCTCTGCTCTGCCCGCCCCGACGACCGGAGGACACCCATGACCACCCTCGCCCCGTTCGGCGCCCGCCTGCGCCAGGCCCTCGACACCCGGGGGCAGCTGTGCGTCGGCATCGACCCGCACGCCTCCCTGCTCTCCGCCTGGGGTCTCGGCGACGACATCGCCGGCCTGGAGTCCTTCTCGCGCACCGTGGTGGAGGCGCTGGCCGACCGGGTCGCCGTGCTCAAGCCGCAGGCCGCCTTCTTCGAGCGCTTCGGCTCCAAGGGCATCGCGGTGCTGGAGCGCTGCGTCGCCGACGCCCGCGCGGCCGGTGCGCTGGTCGTGATGGACGCCAAGCGCGGCGACATCGGCTCGACCATGGCCGCGTACGCGGAGACCTTCCTCTCCCCGGGCAGCCCGCTGTTCTCCGACGCGCTGACCGTCAGCCCGTACCTCGGCTTCGGTTCGCTGCAGCCCGCCGTGGACCTGGCCCGGGCGAACGGCTGCGGCCTGTTCGCGCTCGCGCTCACCTCGAACCCGGAGGGGGCCGAGGTGCAGCGGGCCGTCGCCGCGGACGGCGAGAGCGTGGCCCAGGGCATCCTGCGCCGGCTCGCGGCGGAGAACGCCGGCGCCGAGCCGCTCGGGTCCTTCGGCGCGGTGGTCGGCGCGACCCTCGCCGAGGCGGGCGTGGACCTCGCGATCAACGGCCCGCTGCTGGCCCCCGGCGTGGGTGCGCAGGGTGCCACCGCGGCCGACCTGCCGAGGGTCTTCGGGGCCTCGGTGAAGAACGTCCTGCCCAGCGTCAGCCGCGACATCCTGAAGCACGGACCGTCGGTCGACGGTCTGCGCGAGGCGGCGGAACGATTCGTCAAGGATGTGAGCGGCGTCACAAACGGCTGAGAAACCTCCCCGGAGGGGGGTGGATTTGACCCGAAAAGTCCTGTGTCTGCCCCGGCTGACCAGGACTTTTCGTGTTCTTTTCCTGACGTGGCGGCCTAAGTTGGGTAGTGTCCGGCGGTAGGTCACCGGAAGGCGGCGGATTTCCGACGCTGCGCAGGTCAGAGCCTGCTCTCCGGAGGCCGGGCACCACCAGTCATAGCTCATCCCTTCCATTCACACCTGAGGTGAACGGCGTGGCTCTTCCGCCCCTTACCCCCGAACAGCGCGCCGCTGCGCTCGCCAAGGCCGCCGAAGCTCGGCGGAAGCGCGCCGACGTGAAGAACAAGCTCAAGCACTCCGGTGCGTCGCTGCACGACGTGATCAAGGCCGGCAAGGCCGATGACGAGGTCATCGGCAAGATGAAGGTCTCCGCCCTGCTGGAGAGCCTCCCGGGCGTCGGCAAGGTGCGCGCCAAGCAGATCATGGAGCGCCTCGGCATCTCCGAGAGCCGCCGCGTGCGTGGTCTCGGTACCAACCAGATCGCCTCCCTGGAGCGGGAGTTCGGCGGCGCGGCCTCCTGACTCCGGCCCCCTGGTCCCCGGACGGTCCGCGATCCGGGATAATCGGTGCATGAGTGAGCGTCCGCGGCTGACCGTGCTCTCCGGCCCCTCCGGGGTCGGCAAGAGCACGGTCGTCGCTCATATGAGGAAGATGCACCCCGAGGTCTGGCTCTCGGTGTCGGCGACGACCCGCCACCCGAGGCCGGGCGAGCGGGACGGGGTCCAGTACCACTTCGTCGACAACGACCAGTTCGAGAAGCTGATCGCCAACGGCGAGCTGCTGGAGTGGGCCGTCTTCGCCGGCAACCGCTACGGCACCCCCCGGCAGGCGGTCCAGGACCGGCTCGACCGTGGCGAGCCCGTCCTGCTGGAGATCGACCTGCAGGGGGCCCGCCAGGTCCGCGAGTCGATGCCCGAGGCCCAGCTGGTCTTCCTGGCGCCGCCGAGCTGGGAGGAGCTGGTCCGCCGGCTGACCGGGCGGGGCACCGAGCCGCAGCACGTGATCGACCAGCGGCTGGACGCCGCCAGGGTCGAGCTGGCCGCGGAGTCGGAGTTCGACACGACCCTTGTCAACACCTCCGTCGAGCAGGTAGCGGCCGAACTGCTAGCCTTGCTCGGTGTAGCCTGACCGGATCGGCTCGTCGAGTCGGTCGTCAGGCAGTGTGTGATCAACCAATCCACTTTCGGAAGGTTTTCGCGTGTCCTCTTCGATGACCGCGCCCGAGGGCATCATCAACCCGCCGATCGACGAGCTGCTCGAGGCGACCGACTCCAAGTACAGCCTCGTGATCTACGCGGCCAAGCGTGCCCGCCAGATCAACGCGTACTACTCGCAGCTGGGCGAGGGCCTGCTCGAGTACGTCGGCCCGCTGGTCGACACCCACGTGCACGAGAAGCCGCTGTCGATCGCGCTGCGCGAGATCAACGCCGGCATGCTCACCGCCGAGGCGGTCGAGGCTGCCTGAGCCTCCCCTTGCACAAGGGCCCGCCGGACGTGTTCCGGCGGGCCCTTCGCTGTGCCCGGGGTCATGCTGCACGCGCCGTCTGATGCGCCGTAGGGTGAGGTCGAGCCCACCCGGGCGGCCCCCGAAGGAGACACAGCCACCATGAACGCACCGCGCGTCGTCCTCGGCGTCAGCGGCGGCATCGCCGCGTACAAGGCCTGCGAGCTGCTGCGACGGTTCACCGAGTCCGGCCACCAGGTCACCGTGGTGCCGACCGAGGCCGCCCTGCACTTCGTCGGCGAGGCGACCTGGGCAGCGCTCTCCGGCCGCCCGGCCGCCACCGAGACCTGGGAGAGCGTCCACGAGGTGCCGCACGTGCGGATCGGCCAGAACGCCGACCTGGTCGTCGTCGCCCCGGCCACCGCCGACCTGCTCGCCAAGGCCGCCCACGGCCTGGCCGACGACCTCCTCACCAACACCCTGCTCACCGCCCGCTGTCCGGTGGTGCTCGCGCCCGCGATGCACACCGAGATGTGGGAGCACCCGGCCACCCAGGAGAACGTCGCCACCCTGCGCCGCCGCGGCACCGTGGTGCTGGAGCCCGCGGTCGGCCGCCTCACCGGCAAGGACACCGGCAAGGGCCGGCTGCCCGACCCGGCCGAGATCTTCGAGGCCTGCCGCCGGGTGCTCTCCCGCGGTGCCGCCGAGCAGGACCTGGCCGGCCGGCACGTGGTGGTCTCCGCGGGCGGCACCCGCGAGCCGCTCGACCCGGTGCGCTTCCTCGGCAACCGCTCCTCCGGCAAGCAGGGCTACGCGCTGGCCGCGACCGCCGCCGCCCGCGGCGCCCGGGTCACCCTGCTCTCCGCCAACGTCGAGCTCCCCGACCCCGCGGGCGTGGACGTGGTGCGGGTCTCCACCGCGCTGCAGCTGCGGGAGGCCGCGCACAAGGCCGTGCCGGACGCGGACGCGGTGGTGATGGCCGCCGCGGTCGCCGACTTCCGGCCCGCCGAGTACGCCGCCGGGAAGATCAAGAAGGTGGACGGGGTCGACCCCGCCCCGGTCGTCCTGGTGCGCAACCCCGACATCCTCGCCGAGCTGTCCGCCGAGCGGGCCCGCCCCGACCAGCTGGTGGTCGGCTTCGCCGCCGAGACCGACGACGTGCTCGCCAACGGCCGCGCCAAGCTCGCCCGCAAGGGCTGCGACCTGTTGGTGGTGAACGAGGTCGGCGACGGCAAGGCGTTCGGCCAGGACACCAACGCCGCCACCATCCTGGCCGCCGACGGCGGCGAGACCCCGGTGCCGCACGGCCCCAAGGAGGCCCTCGCCGACGCCGTCTGGGACGCCGTGGCCGCCCGTCTCGGCTGACCAGCCCGGGTGACGGTCACACGACTGCCACAGTGGGGGAGTGCCCGATGTCGGTGGTCCCCCGTTACACTCCAGGAATCAAGTCTTTCCGGATGCCCCGAGGACCGGGGCATTCAGTCAGCAGCCGCTGCAACCCCAGGGAGCGCTGTGTCTCGCCGCCTGTTCACCTCGGAATCCGTCACCGAGGGACACCCCGACAAGATCGCTGACCAGATCAGCGACACCATCCTGGACGCCCTCCTCAAGGAGGACCCCTCCTCGCGCGTCGCCGTGGAGACCCTGATCACCACCGGCCTGGTGCACATCGCCGGTGAGGTCACCACCAAGGCCTACGTGCCGATCGCGCAGCTCGTCCGGGACAAGATCCTCGAGATCGGCTACGACAGCTCGAAGAAGGGCTTCGACGGCGCCTCCTGCGGCGTGTCGGTCTCCATCGGGTCGCAGTCCCCGGACATCGCCCAGGGTGTCGACACCGCGCACGAGCACCGGGTCGAGGGCGAGGACGACGAGCTCGACAAGCAGGGCGCCGGCGACCAGGGCCTGATGTTCGGCTACGCGTGCGACGACACGCCGGAGCTGATGCCGCTGCCGATCACCCTCGCGCACCGCCTCTCGCGCCGCCTGTCCGAGGTCCGCAAGAACGGGACCATCCCGTACCTGCGCCCCGACGGCAAGACCCAGGTCACCATCGAGTACGACGGCGACAAGGCCGTCCGCCTCGACACCGTCGTCGTCTCCTCGCAGCACGCGAGCGACATCGACCTGGAGTCGCTGCTCACCCCGGACATCCGCGAGTTCGTCGTGGAGCCGGAGCTGAAGGCGCTCGCCGACGAGGGCATCAAGCTGGTCACCGAGGGCTACCGCCTGCTGGTCAACCCGACCGGCCGCTTCGAGATCGGCGGCCCGATGGGCGACGCCGGCCTCACCGGCCGCAAGATCATCATCGACACCTACGGCGGCTACGCCCGCCACGGCGGCGGCGCCTTCTCCGGCAAGGACCCGTCCAAGGTCGACCGCTCCGCCGCGTACGCGATGCGCTGGGTGGCGAAGAACATCGTCGCCGCGGGCCTCGCCCGCCGCGCCGAGGTGCAGGTCGCGTACGCGATCGGCAAGGCCGAGCCGGTCGGCCTGTTCGTCGAGACCTTCGGCACCGAGACCGTTCCGGTCCTGGACATCCAGAAGGCCGTCACCGACGTGTTCGACCTCCGCCCGGCCGCGATCATCCGCGACCTGGACCTGCTCCGGCCGATCTACGCCCAGACCGCCGCGTACGGCCACTTCGGCCGTGAGCTGCCGGACTTCACCTGGGAGCGCACCGACCGCGTCGAGCAGCTGAAGAAGGCCGTCAGCGCCTGACCCAGCCGTCGCCGGAGGCGGCAGCCACCCACTCGGGGGCTGCCGCCTCCGGCGTTCCCGCACCCGGCTTTCCGCACCCGGCCGGACGGCGGCCTCCGCGGCCGGTCCGCGCGGCGGGCGGACCTGTCGGCGCGGTCGGCTATGTTGGCGGCGGACGGGTAGTGCGGAGGGTGGATGAGCGGCCAAGACGGCGCCGGCGAGCAGCTGGCGTTCATCCGGGAGACGGTGCGCAAGGCCAGGCCGCGGGCCGCCCGGGGCGTCGAGCTCGCCGCCGAGCTCCCGGTGGCGCGGGTGCTGGTGGACAAGGGCGTGCTCAGCCTCGACCAGTACTTCGACTACGCGGTGCCCGCAGCGATGGCCGAGGACGCCCGGCCCGGGGTGCGGGTCCGCGTGCGGTTCGGCGGCCGGGTCGCCGCCTCCGGCCGCCGCGAGGGCGGCGCCCTGCACGACGGCTTCGTCGTGGAACGCCGCGCCACCTCCGACTACGCCGGCCCGCTGGCGCCGCTGGCCAGGGTGCTCTCCCCGGAGCAGGTGCTCACCCCGGCCCTGCTGCGGCTGTGCCGCGCCGTCGCCGACCGCTACGCCGGCAGCCTCGCCGACGTCCTCCAACTCGCCGTGCCGCCGCGGCACGCCGGTGCCGAGGCCGAGCCCTCCCCGCGCCCGCTGCCGCCGCCCGCCGCACCGGAGCCGGGCAGCTGGACCCACTACCCGCAGGGCCCGTCCTTCCTCGACTCACTGGCCGCCGGCCACGCCCCGCGCGCCGTGTGGACGGCACTGCCCGGCCCCGGCTGGCCCGCCGAGATCGCCCGGGCCGTGGCCGCCGCCCTGGCCTCCGGCCGCGGTGCACTGGTCGTCCTGCCGGACGGCCGGGCCGTCGCCCGGGTCGACGAGGCACTGACCGACCTGCTCGGCACGGGCCGGCACACGGTGCTGGCCGCGGAGGCCGGCCCGCAGGAGCGGTACCGGAGCTGGCTCGCGGTGAGCCGCGGCTCCGTGCGCGCCGTGGTCGGCACCCGGGCGGCCGTGTTCGCACCGGTGCGCGACCTCGGGCTGATCGCCGTCTGGTCCGACGGCGACAGCAGCCACAGCGACCCGAACGCCCCGTACCTGCACGTCCGGGAGGTGGCGCTGCTGCGGGCCGCGGAGGAGGGCACCGGCGTGCTGCTCGGCGGGCTCTCCACGACGGTCGAGGCGGCCCGGCTGCTGCAGACCGGCTGGGCGCGGCCACTGGCCGCCGAACGCGAGACCGTCCGCGCACTGGCCCCGCGGGTGCGCACGGTGACCGACCAGGACCAGGCCAGGGACGCCGCGGCGCAGGCCGCCCGGCTGCCCACGGTGGCCTGGGAGGTGGCACGCGAGGCGCTGGCCCGCGGCCCGGTGCTGATCCAGGTGCCGCGGCGCGGATACGTACCGAGCCTGGCCTGCGGACGCTGCCGGACACCGGCCCGCTGCCGGCCCTGCGGCGGCCCGCTGCAGTCGGCCGGGGCCGAGGCGCCGCTCACCTGCGTCTGGTGCGGCACGGCCGAGCCGGACTGGCACTGCGCCGAGTGCGGCTCGTTCCGGCTGCGCGCCCAGGTGGTCGGCGCCCGGCGGACGGCCGAGGAACTCGGCAAGGCCTTCCCCCGGGTGCCAGTACGGACCTCCGGGCGGGAGTCGGTGCTGGCCGCCGTCCCGGGCGCACCCGCACTGGTGATCTCCACCCCGGGGGCCGAACCGGTCGCCGAGGGCGGGTACGCGGCCGCCCTGCTGCTGGACGGCTGGGCGCTGCTCACCCGCCCCGACCTGCGGGCCGGCGAGGAGGCGCTGCGCCGCTGGCTGACCGCCGCCGCCCTGGTGCGGCCCGCCGCCGAGGGCGGCACGGTCGTGGTGGTCGCCGAGCCGGCCGCCCGCCCGGTGCAGGCCCTGGTCCGCTGGGACCCGGCCGGCCATGCCGCCACCGAGCTGGAGGAACGGGAGCTGCTGCACTTCCCGCCGGTCTCCCGGATGGCCTCGGTCACCGGGTCGCCCCGGGCGGTGGCGGACCTGCTCGGCCTGCTCAGGCTGCCCGAGGGCGCCGACGTCCTGGGCCCGGTGCCGGTGCCGGGGGGCAGGGCGGAGGAGGTCGAGCGGGTGCTGCTGCGGGTCGCGCCGGGGCAGGGCGCTGCGCTGGCCTCGGCCCTGAAAGCGGCGCAGATCGCCCGGCTGGCACTGCGCGGCGCCGATCCGGTGCGGATTCGCGTCGACCCGCCCGACATCGGTTGATCCAAAACGGTGATCAAGCCGTGACCGGCGGGTTGTCGGCACAAACCCGCTGATCACTAGGGTTGCTCCGTGTCGAGAAGAAACAGTGATCAGGGCCCGGAGCGGCCGTCCGACGACCCGTTCGACGTGGTGCTCGACGAGGACTTCGTCCGGGCCGCGACCGTCAAGGAGGGCCCGGTGCCGGGCCCTCCGGTGCCGGACCGGCCCAAGCGGGCGTGGCCGCGCAACGTCGCCTTCGCCGCGGCGGCCGCGGCGTTCACGTTCGCGGCGTTCACGTTCCTCGGGCAGCCGGCCGACGAGGACACCCCGGCGGCCCCGCCGACCGCTTCCGCGTCGCCGACGGCCCCCGCGTCGCCGACCGTTTCCGGCTCGCCGAGCACCGGCGGCTCGGCCGCGCCGCTCTCCGACCGCCCGATGGTGCCGCTGACCGAGGCCTTCCCCGCCCAGGTGAAGGGAGCGGGCGGCGCGGTGTTCACCAAGGTGGGCGCCGTCGTGCTGAAGAGCTGCACCGAGCCGGACTCGGTCGGCCCGCTGCTGGCGACCATGATCGAGGAGAGCAGGGGCTGCGTCGGTGAGCAGGTCGCGCTCTACAAGGACGCGCAGAACAACCAGTTCAACCTGGCGGTCTTCACCATGAAGGACCCGGCCGACACCGTGAAGCTGGTCACCAGGCTGACGATGGCCTTCGACTCCTACCAGGTCGGCGCGCAGGCGCCGCCGCCCGGCTCCGGCCTGCCCACCCTGCCCCCGGACAGCGGCATGGTGCAGTCGTTCACCGGACAGGGACGGGCGATGGTCGTCGGGCTCGGACAGTGGTCCGACGGCCGGGTCGCCGAGTACCAGAAGCTGGTCGACCGGCTCGAGCCGCTGCTCAAGGGCGTCTCGGAGAAGGTCGCGGCCTACGAGGAGGCAGGGCGCTGACACCCGCCCCGCGCCCGCGGTCTGCATGCGCCCACGGGCGGGACGGCAGACCGCGGCCGCCGGGTCAGCGGGCGATGCGGGCGCCGTGCGGGACGCCCAGCCCGCCCTGCCGGGCCTGCGGCACCGCCCCGGAGAGGTCGCCGGCCGCCGGGGCCTCGGCCCGCTCGTGGACCGGCTCGGCGGACCGCTCCTCGCGCGGCACCGAGACCGCCGGCACCGAGACCGCCGCCAGCAGCTCGTTGGCGGGCCGGCGCATCCCGTACCGGCGGTGCACCGCCTGCTTGGTCACCCCGAGCGCGGAGCCCACCGAGTCCCAGGAGAAGCCGAGCGCCCGGTCGAACTCGACCGCCGCCGCCACCAGCGTCTCCACGCTCTCCCGCAGCTCCTGCGCCAGCCGGACGGTCGGCGCGGGAGCCCGCCCGTACACGACGAAACCCGCCGAGGTGCTGGGCCGGCGCGGCCGGTAGACGTTCCCCAGCTGGGCGGTCAGGGTGCGCAGGGCGTCCACCTGGCGCCGGACCCGCTCGATGTCCCGCACCAGCAGGTGCAGGCTCGCCCGCGCCCTTGCATCGTGGTTGATCTGCTCGGCCATGGCCTCGGCGCCACCTCTCCGTACCGTCGGCTGGGACCGTGACGCCGCTGCGTCCCGGTCAATTCCACTTGACCAACGCCCGACCCCTGGCCCGGGTAACGCGCCCGTCCGAGAAGGTCGGTGGGAATTCCGCGACCACCGCCCACCGGCCCCGACCTCGCCGAACCCGGCCCCGGCGGGCCGCGCCCATTGCATAGACTCTCCGGGTACGTTCTCCGCCGCCGACGCCCCGAGGAGCCCCCGCAGCCATGGCGATCCAGCCGATCAGGATCTTCGGCGACCCGGTGCTCCGCGCCACGGCCAAGCCGGTGACCACCTTCGACAAGGAGCTGCGGCGCCTGGTCAAGGACCTCACCGACACCATGCTCGACGCCCCCGGCGCCGGCCTCGCCGCACCCCAACTCGGCATATCGCTGCGGGTGTTCACCTACAACGTGGACGGCGTCGTCGGCCACCTGATCAACCCCGACCTGTCGCTCACCGAGGAGGAGCAGGACGGCCCCGAGGGCTGCCTCTCGCTGCCGGGCCTGCGCTTCGACACCAAGCGGGCCTACGGCGTCGTCGCCAGGGGCTTCAACATGCACGGCGACCCGGTGACGATCGAGGGCACCGAGCTGCTCGCCCGCTGCATCCAGCACGAGACCGACCACCTCGACGGCATCATCTTCGTCGACCGCCTCGACCGCGAGGCGCGCAAGGCCGCGCTCAAGGCCATCCGCGAGGCCGACTGGGGCGAGGGGCCGGCCCCGACCGTCCGGCTGTCCCCGCACTCCACCTTCGGCTCCGCCCGCTGACCCTCCTCCGCCGCCCCCGCCGGGCCCGAGGAACCGCTCCGAGAAAGGCACCCATGCGCCTCGTCTTCGCCGGCACCCCCGAGGTCGCCGTCCCCGCCCTGGACGCCCTGCTGGCCTCCGACCGGCACGAGGTGGTCGCCGTGGTGACCCGCCCCGACGCGGTCTCCGGCCGCGGCCGCCGCACGGTCGCCAGCCCGGTCGCCCAGCGCGCCGAGGAGGCCGGCATCGAGGTGCTCAAGCCCGCGAAGCCGAGCGACCCGGACTTCCTCGCCCGCCTCGCCGAACTCGCCCCCGACTGCTGCCCGGTGGTCGCCTACGGCGCCCTGCTGCGCCCCGCAGCCCTGGAGATCCCCCGGCACGGCTGGGTCAACCTGCACTTCTCGCTGCTGCCCGCCTGGCGCGGCGCCGCCCCGGTGCAGCACGCGGTGATGGCCGGCGACGAGGTCACCGGCGCCTCCACCTTCCTCATCGAGGAGGGCCTGGACTCCGGCCCGGTGTACGGCGTCGTCACCGAGGAGATCCGCCCCGCCGACACCAGCGGCGACCTGCTGACCCGCCTCTCGCACTCCGGCGCCCGCCTGCTCGCCGCCACCATGGACGGCATCGAGGACGGCAACCTGCACGCCGTCCCGCAGCCCGCCGACGGCGTCACCGTCGCTCCCAAGATCAACGTCGAGGACGCCCTGATCGACTGGCACCACCCGGCTCTGCGGGTCGACCGCCTCGTCCGCGGCTGCGCCCCCGCCCCCGGTGCCTGGACGGTCTTCCGCGGCGAGCGGCTCAAGCTCGCCGGCCCGGTCACCCTGGTCACCGGCTCCTCCGAGCTGGCCCCCGGCGAGCTCGCCGTGACCAAGCACAGCGTCCGCGTCGGCACCGGCAGCCACGAGATCGAACTCGGCGACGTCCAGCCGCAGGGCAAGAAGCAGATGCGGGCGGCAGACTGGGCCCGAGGGGTCCGGATCGAGTCCGGCGAGCGGCTCGGCGCCTGACCCCGCCGCAAACCCGCCGCCCCTGCGGCAACAACCCGAACCACCCTTCCTCCGCAGCACATTCGAGGCACCTGTGACCACGCCCAGCGCCAAGCGCGCACCCCGCCCGCACCGCCGCCCCAAGAAGGACCCGGCCCGGATCGTCGCCTTCCGCGCCCTGCGCGCCGTCGACGAGCGCGACGCCTACGCCAACCTCGTCCTGCCCTCGCTGCTCCGCGAGGCCGAGCAGAAGGGCATGGACCGCCGCGACGCGGCCCTCGCCACCGAACTCGTCTACGGCACGCTGCGCCTCCAGGGCACCTACGACGCGATCATCGCCGCCTGCATCGACCGCCCGCTGCGCGAGGTCGACCCGCCCGTCCTGGACGTGCTCTCGCTCGGCGCCCACCAGCTGCTCGCCACCCGCATCCCGACCCACGCCGCGGTCTCCGCCACCGTCGAACTCGCCCGCGCGGTGCTCGGCGACGGGCGGGCCAAGTTCGTCAACGCGGTGCTCCGCCGGATCAGCGCCCAGGACCTCGACGCCTGGATCGAGCAGGTCGCGCCCCCGTACGACGAGGACGCCGAGGACCACCTCGCCGTCGTCCACTCCCACCCCCGCTGGGTGGTCTCCTCGCTCTGGGACGCCCTCGGCCGCTGGCAGCCCGGCGCCTCCGGCCGCACCGCCATCGAGGAACTCCTGCGCGCCGACAACGACCGCCCCGAGGTCACCCTCGTCGCCCGGCCCGGCCGCGTCACCGTCGCCGAACTCCGCGAGGCCCTCCCCGAGGCCGGGGACGGCCGCTGGTCCCCGTACGCGCTGCGGCTCGCCGAGGGCGGCGACCCCGCCGGGCTGGCCGCCGTCCGCGAGAACCGGGCCGGCGTCCAGGACGAGGGCAGCCAGCTCGTCGCCCTCGCCCTAGCCGCCGCCCCGCTGGACGGCCCGGACCGCCTCTGGCTGGACGGCTGCGCCGGCCCCGGCGGCAAGGCCGCCCTGCTCGGCGCACTCGCCGCCGAGCGCGGCGCCGCCCTGGTCGCCTCCGAGAAGCAGCCGCACCGCGCCCGCCTGGTCGCCCGCGCCCTCGCCGGCAACCCCGGTCCGTACACCGTGATCGCCGCCGACGGCACCCGGCCCGCCTGGGCGCCCGGCACCTTCGACCGCGTCCTGGTCGACGTGCCCTGCTCCGGCCTCGGCGCACTGCGCCGCCGCCCGGAGGCCCGCTGGCGCCGCCGCCCCGACGACATCGCCGGCTTCGGCCCGCTCCAGCGCGACCTGCTGCGCGGGGCGATCCGCGCCACTCGCATCGGCGGCGTGGTCGGCTACGCCACCTGCTCGCCGCACCTGGCCGAGACCCGCGCGGTCGTCGACGACGTGCTGCGCGGCGAGAGCGGCCTGGAGTGGATCGACGCCCGCCCGCTGCTGCCCGGTGTCCCCGCCCTCGGCGACGGCCCGGACGTCCAGCTCTGGCCCCACCTGCACGGCACCGACGCGATGTACCTCGCACTGCTGCGCCGGACGGCCTGACGCCCGCGCCCCCGGCGGCGCCGCCCCGCTGACGGCCAGTCGGGCCGGGTGCGGCGCCGCCGGCGGGATTGATCCACGGCGCGAACGAAATCCTGGACAGCGGAGGCCGGGTGGCAGAGGGTGGGACCCATGGAGTTCACCCACCTCGGCCGCACCGGCCTCACCGTCTCCCGGCTCTGCCTCGGCACCATGAACTTCGGTCCGCACACCGAGGAGGCCGACGCCCACCGGATCATGGACACCGCCCACGAGCTGGGCATCAACTTCTTCGACACCGCCAACGTCTACGGCTGGGGCGAGAACAAGGGCCGCACCGAGGAGATCATCGGCAACTGGTTCGCCCTGGGCGGCGGCCGCCGCGAGAAGACCGTCATCGCCACCAAGCTGTACGGCGACATGGGGGAGTGGCCCAACGAGGGAAGGCTCTCCGCACTGCACATCCGCCGCGCGGTCGACGCCAGCCTCAGGCGCCTGCAGACCGACCACATCGACCTCTACCAGATGCACCACATCGACCGGGCGACTCCCTGGGAGGAGATCTGGCAGGCGATGGAGGTGCTGACCGCCCAGGGCAAGATCGTCTACGTGGGGTCGAGCAACTTCGCCGGCTGGCACATCGCGCAGGCCCAGGAGGCCGCCAGGGCGCGCAACTTCCTCGGCCTGACCAGCGAGCAGTCGCTCTACAACCTGCTGGAGCGCAGCGTCGAGCTCGAGGTGCTGCCCGCCGCCCGGCACTACGGTCTCGGCCTCATCCCCTGGTCGCCGCTGCACGGCGGCCTGCTCGGCGGCGTCCTGCGCAAGGAGCGCGAGGGCGTGCGGCGTGCCTCCGGCCGGGCCGCCGAGACCCTGGAGAAGCACCGCGAGCAGATCCAGGCGTACGAGGACCTCGCCGCCGAACTCGGCCACGAGCCCGGCGACATCGCCCTGGCCTGGCTGCTCTCCCGCGAGGGCGTCACCGCCCCGATCGTCGGCCCGCGCACCCTGGACCAGCTGCACGCGGCCGGTCGCGCGCTGGAGCTGACGCTGGACCAGAAGACGCTGGAGCGCCTGGACGAGATCTTCCCGGGCCACCGCACCGCCCCCGAGGACTACGCCTGGTAGAACAGGTGACCTGCCCGGGCGCAACCCGCGCCCGGGCGGGTACTCGGGGAGGGGGCGGCATGCAGGAGCAGAAGAGCGTGGTGCCGAGGTCGTTGTGGGTGCCGGTCGGCGTGTTCGCCGCGTTCTGGGCGGTGGTCGTCGGCGGCTGCACACTGGTCGTCGAGCGGGACGAGGCGCGCGCCGAGGAGCGCTACACCTCGACCGACTGGTTCGACCGGAGCTTCCCGCGGCTCGCCCCGGCGGTCTCCGGCACATGGCGGTCCACCGACGGCCCGCGCGACCTGCTGCCCTCGCCGGACCCGGGGCTGGCCGGCTTCTTCCGGCTGCAGCCGGGCCGGGTCGCCGAACTGACGGCAGGCCGGGAGTGCACGCCGGTGGGGGCCCCGGACCTGGACAGCGACTGGTTGCAGGGCCTGGCCGACGCCGCACCCGAGGGCGCATCCTGGGTCGGCTGCCCGTCCCTCGACAGCGAACTGTCCACGCCCGCACCGGCCCAGGCGTCCTTCCTGCTCGACCGGGCGTCCGACACCGTCTACGTCCTCGGCATCGACCTCTAGGACGCACGGGCGATCAATTCGGGGGCGTGTGGGGCGACCCCTTTCGCCGTGCGAGTTATTGACGGTCAATCTAATACGGTCTACGGTCTCGGCAGACCCCACCCGAGCGACCGAGGAGCCGACCCCCATGGCCACCACCGCGCGCAAGGACACCACCACCGTCCTGGAGGAGCGCGACCGGCAGCGCCGGCGCACCGCGGAGCGCCTCCTCGCCTCCTCCGCCAAGCTCTCCTTCGACCCGCTCAAGGACGTCGACTGGGCGAGCGAGCCCGTCCCCGGCGCCTACTACATCACCCCGCACCGGATCTCCCTCTACGGCACCGAGCTCTGGGAGCGCCTCAGCGAGGAGCAGCGGATCGAGCTCAGCAAGCACGAGGTGGCCTGCGTCGCCAGCGTCGGCATCTGGTTCGAGGAGATCCTCATGCAGATGCTGCTCCGGCACGCCTTCGACCGGGACCCGACCACCGCGCACGTCCAGTACGCCCTCACCGAGATCGCCGACGAGTGCCGGCACTCCGTGATGTTCGCCCGCATGATCGCGTGGATGGGTGCGCCCGCGTACGGCCCCGGCCGCCTCGCCCACGAGCTCGGCCGGGTCTTCAAGGCGATCTCCACGCACAGCCAGACCTTCGGCGGCACCATGTACGTCGAGGAGATCCTGGACGCCTTCCAGCGCGAGATGATGGCCGACGAGTCGCTCCAGCCGCTGTCCCGCCAGGTCGCCCGCATCCACGTCATCGAGGAGTCCCGCCACATCACCTATGCGCGCGAGGAGTTGGTGCGCCAGGACCTCGGGCCGGTCCGCCGCAGGGTGGAGCAGCTGCTGATGGGCATCGTCATCCACGTCGCCACCACCCACCTCATCAACCCGCGGGTGTACGCGGCCGTCGGCATCGACCCCAAGGAGGGCCGCCGGGCGGCCCGCCGCAACCCGCACTGGCGGGCCGCCAAGACCGAGATGGCCGCCAAGGTGGTCGGCGTCCTCGACCGCGCCGGCCTGGTCGGCCGCACCAACCGCTGGCTGCTGCGCGGCGCGGGCATCGTCTGAGGGGCCGGGGGTCCGCAACTCCGCGTGCGACACGGGCCGCCTGCGGACGGCTCCGTCACCGTGGAGCGCGACCCGGGAAACGAGCCGGCCGGGGCAGGGTGCGCCGGAGCGCGGAAGGCCGCAGGCGCACCATGGGGGTCTGCCTGCGCGCATGCGCGTCCGGGCCCGCACCCGAGGCGGCCGCTGCCCGGGTGCGCCAGAATGATCATTGTGCAGCCGATCAGCCACCCGGTTCCCTACTACGCGCAGTGGGAATCCCCCGAGCTCGTCCCGGACATCCTCGACGGCACCCTCCTCGCGGAGGACGACCCGCGCTGGGAGGAGTCCGGCGCGCCCGACCCGGCCGAGTACGCCTACTGGTCCTGGCGCGCCTGCGGCATGGCCTGCCTGCGGATGGCCCTCGACCACTGGTGGGGCGTGGCCCCGCCGATCGTCCGGCTCGCCGAGGAGAGCCGGGAGGCCGGCGCGTACGTCCGGCACCCCGACGGGCGGCTCGACGGGCTCATCCACGGCCCCTTCGCCACCTACGTCCGCGAGCGCTGGGGCCTGTACGCGGACGCCCGGGCACCGCTCCCCGCCGAGGAGCTGCGCAGCCACCTCGCCGGCGGACGGCTCCCGGTGATCTCCGTCCACCCCTCGATCCGCACCCTCGAACCCGCGCCGCCCCGCACCGGCGGGCACCTGGTGCTCGCCGTCGGCGCCGACGACGAGGCCCTGTTCATCCACAACCCCTCCGGCTTCCCCGGCGAGTCGCAGCAGCACGCCCGGGTGCCGTGGGGCGACCTCGAACGCTTCTACGCCGGCCGCGGCATCCTGCTCGGCCCGCCCACCCCGCGCCGCACCGAGTAGCCGTACCGCACACCGGCGCGGGTCGTCCGTACCGTGAGCATCCCGGCCGCCGCGGCCGGCGCACTGCTAGCGTGGCCGCGCCGCGGGACGGCCGGCGCCCGCGCCGCGAACACCCGGGAGACTGCCGTGACCAGTGCCGAACCACTGACCGACGCACCCCTGCTGCGCACCCGGTCCGTGGACGTGGTGCGCGACGGGCGCCACCTGCTCCGGGACGTCTCCCTCACCGTCGAGGCCGGCCAGCACTGGGCACTGCTCGGCGCCAACGGCGCCGGGAAGTCCACCCTGCTCGCCCTGCTCGGCGCGGTCTCCCACCCCACCCACGGCGAGGTCCACGTCCTCGGCCGAAGGCTCGGCCGGGTCGACATCCGCGCCCTGCGCACCCACCTCGGGCACGTCAACCCCCGCCACCCGCTGCGCTCACCGCTCCCCGTCCGCACCGTGGTGCTGACCGGCCTCACCAACAGCATCGAACCCGAACCCCGCCGGCACCCCACCGCGGACCAGGTCGCACACGCCGACCACCTGCTGGACACCATGGGCATGGCCGAACGCGCCGACGACCCGTGGACCACCCTCTCCCAGGGCGAGCGCGGCCGAGTCCTCATCGCCCGGGCACTCATGCCGCAGCCCCGCCTGCTGCTGCTCGACGAGCCCGCCACCGGCCTCGACCTCACCGCCCGCGAACTCCTGCTCGGCAGCCTCGACCTGCTGCGCCGCCGCCACCCGCAGCTCGCCACCGTGCTGGTCACCCATCACCTGGAGGAGCTGCCGGAGACCACCACCCACGCCCTGCTGCTCCGCGAGGGCGCCTGCGTGGCGGCCGGCCCGGTCGACGAGGTCATCACCACCGAACTGATCAGCGCCTGCTTCGGACACCCCATCAGCATTGCCCGCCACGACGGCCGGTGGACGGCCCGTGCAGCCCGGACCGCACCCGCCGCCCTCTGAACCGCGCTCAGCTCGCCGTGGGCAGGCCGATCGGGTTGAACTGCGGCAGCTCGGCCCGGCAGGCGGTGGAGACCGGACGCAACGCGGTCGCCAGTTCGTCGAGTTCGGTGCGGTGGAAGCCGTCCCACACCCGGGCGGCGGCCAGGTCGGTCACCGCCTCCAGCGCCCGGTGCCGCGAGCGGCCCTCGGCGGTGATCGCACCGCCGTACTGCAGCCAGCCGCGCTCGACCAGGCGGTCCGTGGCGGCCTGCCACTGCTCGTCCGTCCAGCCGCGGTGCGGCTGCAGCACCTCGCGGCGGGTGTCCAGGGCACAGCGCAGGACGAGCGCCTCGCAGCCGTCCAGGCCCTCGGAGACCAGGGCGGCGACATGGCCGTCCCCGCGGTGCTCGCGCAGCACCGTCGTCGCCTGCCAGAGCCGGCCGTACCCGCCCTCCGGGCGGGGCAGCACCGCATTGGCGGCGGCCAGCACGCGGCCGGAACAGTCCAGGCCGTCGACGGCGCGCTCCAGCAGCTCCACCGAGCGGTCGACCAGATCGGGCTTCACCGCCTCCAGGACGCGCTCCAGCGCGGCGGTCGCACCCGCGAGACGGGCCTCCAGGGCGGCGTCCGGGGAGGCGCGGTGCCAGATGTCCGGCAGCGCGCGCTCGACCATCGCCGGGGCGAAGTTGAAGAACGCCGCGACCACCGGGGCCGGGTCCACCGGGCCGAGCGGCGCCGAACGGCCGCCGAAGTACCCGCGCCAGTAGCCGCGCAGGCCGACCGCCTCGTAGGCGGCCCGGCCCTCGGGCGAGAAGTAGGTGAGTGCGTGCACGGGCTCGAAGAGCCACCACAGGGCACGGGCGGGATGGACGTGTTCAGCCACTGACGGACAGCCTCTCTGGAGCCGGCGGGCTCCCGGTGCGTGCCGAGGCGCACACTGCTGCCGCGCCCCCTTGCGAGTCCTGCATCGAGCCGGTCCTGCTGTGATGCGGGTCACCCGACACCCTGGCGTTCCCCTCCGGCCGCCGCTTCACGGGATGATGGGAGGAGGTGGCCGCAGACGACCGCCCGCACCGAGCTGTGAAGGTACCCGGATATGGCGCAGATCAACCCCAGCATCCTCTCCGCCGACTTCGCCCGCCTGGCGGACGAGGCCGAGGCCGTCCGCGGCGCGGACTGGCTCCACGTGGACGTGATGGACAACCACTTCGTCCCCAACCTCACGCTGGGCGTGCCGATCGTCGAGTCCCTCGCCAGGGCCACCGACACCCCGCTCGACTGCCACCTGATGATCGAGCAGCCCGACCGCTGGGCCCCGCAGTACGTCGAGGCCGGCGCCGGCTCCGTCACCTTCCACGTGGAGGCCGCCACCGCACCCGTCCGGCTGGCCCGCGAGATCCGCGCCAAGGGCGCCCGCGCCGCCATGGCGCTGCGCCCCGCGACCCCGATCGAGCCCTACGAGGACCTGCTGCCCGAGCTCGACATGGTCCTCATCATGACCGTGGAGCCCGGCTTCGGAGGCCAGGCCTTCCTGGACATCATGCTGCCCAAGATCCGCCGCACCCGGGAGCTGATCTCCAAGCACGGCCTCGACCTGTGGCTGCAGGTCGACGGCGGCGTCGCCGCGTCCACCATCGAGCGCTGCGCCGAGGCCGGTGCCGACGTCTTCGTGGCCGGCTCCGCCGTCTACAACGCGGACGACCCGGCGGAGGCCGTCCGCGCCCTCCGCGCCCAGGCCGAGGCAGCCACCGCCACCGCCCCATGGGCCTGCCGCCACTAGCGCCGCGTCAGGCAACCCGTAGGGGCGCTGGGGGGCACCTCGGCGCCCCTGTGGTTGCACGACCGCCCGTGGCCCTGGGCGGATCTGACGCCCCGTAGAGTAGGGGCCCAAGATCGATCGGGGGAGGGGCCTTGGGGGAGAGCGGGGACGAGCGGACGGCCGAGGCGCCGGCGCCGACCGGGACGGTGCCGCCGCAGTCCCGCAGGGCCCGCCGGACGGTGCAGGCCGAGCCGTCCGAGCCGTCCGACACGGACACGCCGGACTCCGGCCCTGCCGGGACCGGCACCGGCCGCCGCAGGTTCCTGCGTGCGCTGCTGGTGGCCGGCGTCGGCACCGCAGCCGTCGGCGGCGCCATGATCGAGGACGTCCTGCCGGGCGGGCCCCGGCTGCGCCGTGCCGCCGGCATGACCGGCCCGGACGGCACCGTGCCGGCCGCCACCCCCGGGCCCGTCCGCACCGAGCACCTCGCCTCGGCGGCCCGCGGCACCCGCGTCCAGCTGAGCATCCTCACCCCGCCCGGCACCGCCGACCCCGGCAAGCTGCCGGTCTGCCTGGCACTGCACGGCCGCGGCGGTTCGGCGGCCGGCCTGCTCGAGCTCGGGCTGCCGCAGTTCCTGGCCGCCGCCACCGGCAAGGGTGTGCCGCCCTTCCACCTGGTCGCCGTGGACGGCGGCGACGCCAGCTACTGGCACCGCCGCCGTGGCACCGACGACCCGATGGCGATGCTGCTAGACGAGGTCCCGGGCTGGCTCGCCGCCCGCGGCCTCGCCGCGCCCACCGGTGTCCTCGGCATCTCCATGGGCGGCTCCGGCGCCCTGCAGTACGCCCGTGCCCGCAACGGTGGCCTCGCCGCCGCGGCCCTGCTCAGCCCGGCCCTGTTCACCTCCTGGGGTGCGGCCCGCCCGCTCGACGCGTTCCAGGACGAGGCCGACTGGCTGGAACACGAGCCGCTGCGCCACCTGGACCGCCCGCTGACCCGGCGGCTCGCCGTCTGGTGCGGCACCGAGGACCCGTTCTGCCCGGCCGCCCGGACGCTCGCCGACCGGGCCGCGGAGACGCACTTCCCGCGCGGCGCCCACACCGACGGCTTCTGGCGGCGGGTGCTGCCGGACGCCACCGCCTTCCTCGGGCAGGCCCTCGCCCGGCAGTCCTGAGCGGCCCCTCGCCCGGCAGCCGGACCCGGTCCGGAAGGAGCCCGAACGGCCAGCCGCCGGGCGGCCGCGGCTCACGGCCGACGGCGCACGTGCGGGGGATACTCGCGGCATGAGCAACCTCGACCTCCGCCCGACGGCCGCCCGCTGCGGCGGCGAGGCTTCCGAGGGGCCGGTCAAGCAGCTGCTGACCGGCCGCCTGGTGCCGCTCGGCGAATCCACCGTCGTACGCCGACTGCTGCCCACACTCGGGCGGCGGATGGTCGGTGCCTGGTGCTTCGTCGACCACTACGGCCCGGACGACATCGCCGACGAACCCGGCATGCAGGTGCCCCCGCACCCGCACATGGGACTGCAGACCGTCAGCTGGCTCCACCAGGGCGAGGTCCTGCACCGCGACAGCCTCGGCAGCCTGCAGACCGTCCGCCCCCGCGAACTCGGCCTGATGACCTCCGGCCGCGCCATCGCCCACTCCGAGGAATCACCCCGCGAACACGCCCGCCTCCTGCACGGCGCCCAGCTCTGGGTCGCCCTCCCCGACACCCACCGCCACACCGACCCCGCCTTCGAACACCACCCCCACCTGCCCGAGATCACCGCCGCCGGCCTGCACGCCACCGTCATCCTCGGCGAGCTCGACGGCGCGACCTCCCCCGGCACCACCCACACCCCGATCGTCGGCGCCGACCTCACCCTCCACGAGGGCACCGAGCACCGACTGCCGCTCGACCCCGGCTTCGAGTACGCGGTGCTGTCGATGACCGGCGGCGTGGACGTGGACGGCGTCCGGGTGGAGCCCGGCTCGATCCTCTACCTCGGCTGCGGGCGCCGCGAACTGCCGCTGCTCGCCCGCACCGACGCCTCCGTGCTGCTGCTCGGCGGCGAGCCCTTCGAGGAACGGCTCGTCATGTGGTGGAACTTCGTCGGCCGATCCGGTGAGGAGATCGCCGAGGCCCGCGAGGCCTGGCAGGCCGGCACCCGCTTCGGCGAGGTGCACGGCTACGCCGGTGACCGCCTGCAGGCCCCGGAGTTGCCCCCGCTTCCGCTGAAACCGCGGGGGCGTGAGCGATGACCTGAGGAACCGGTACGTGGATGTCACCGCGGCCGTTCCTCGGGTGCCGACCGCAAGGGAATCGTCCGGTCGGCTGTCGGGCTCGGGCGCTGTGGCCGGGCCGCCTTCAGGGAGTCGGGGGCCGGAGGACGGAGGCGAGGGTCGCGTCGAGGGCTTCGAGGGCTTCCTCGGAGGCGAACCGACCGGCTTCGACCTGGTTGCGCCCCTGTGTTGCACAAGCGCGCGCAGGGACGGAATCGTCCCTGCGCGGAGCGGCCGGCAGCCGCTGTGCGGTTCGCCTGTGGCCTAAGGTCGCGGTTTCGCCGGTTCGGTCGATCCGAGAGCCACGTGGCCGATCAGAAGTTCTTGGTGAAGACCAGGGTTCCCCCGTTGCTGCTGCTGATGTTGACGGTGGCGCTGGTGATCGTGGCCGGTCCGGCCACGGCAGTCCACTTGCTGTTCGGGCAGGAGTTGGAGGGGGCGGTCGGGTTGACGGTGGCGGTCAGGTCGAAGCTCGCGTTGCCGTGAACCGCCTGGATGGTCTGCGGAGGCGTGGTCAGGGACCCGCTCCCCGAATGGCCGGGCACCGGCCCGGCGTCATTGCCCGGGTTGAAGCAACTGACCGGGAAGGTGAAGTTGACCGTCAGGCCGGCGACGATGAAGGTCCCCGCCCCGGCGACCTGTCCGGTCGCTCGTACGGTGTTTCCGTTCACCGTGATGGTCGGTGTCTTGTTCTGGAAGAAGTGCAGGCCGGAGGCGAGCGCGGGTGTGGCCACGCTCAGCATGAGACCGAGGAGGCCTGCGGCGAGAAGAATGAGTCGCAGTGGAATGCGGACCATGATTTCTCCCTGGCGGAGCCCTGCCTTGTAGACCTCTCAACAGGCCGGACTCCGAGGTGTGATGTTCCTCGAACACAGGGTGTTCGCGTTCGGAGGGCAAACAAGAATTACCGTCTGCGGCTACAGCCGCAGACGGGTCACTCTCCGAGGGTTCGCGTTGGTGACTCGTCAACGATCCAACGCCGTTTTGTATCAGGGGGCTTGGTGCGTTATACGCACTCGCTGCCACAAACGCTAGGCGCGCCCCTGACAAAGCGCAAGGGTTTCCCGAGAAGTAGCTTTCCTCTACGGGAACCGGGAAATTCGTCCCGCCTGGCCACATGGCGTCACAGTGATGGGTGGCGTGTGGTTGTGGTGCTGGTGGCCCCGTCACTGATGTCGCCGGGGGTGAGGATCACGTTGCCCCACAGTGGTACGGGCCTTGCAGGTGCCGGCGACGTGGGCGTCGAAGTCGAGTGGCGTGCCGACGATGGTGGGCTTTCCGTCCGGCCCCGTCCGGCACCCCTCAAGAAACGGCCACTTGACCTCCGCCGACGTGTTGCCGGCACTCGGTGCCCCGTCGGCCTGGCGCAGGAGCACTACGGGTGGTGGGCGGCCGGGCGGTGGCCCGGATCGACGATCGCCCGGTGGAGAACACGCGGTACGGCTGCTGCACCGGGCGCGGCCCTCCACGTCGGTGAAAGGGCGTCAACGCCGCAGGCGACATCACCGCCCGGGTCGAGGCGGGCGGCCCGGGCTCGGCCGAGACGTCCGACATCCTCGACCTCTGCGCCACCGACTCCTGCAGGCATGGGCCGGGGCTGCTGTCGTCGGCCGACGGGGTCTCGTACCAGGCGGAACGTCAGGGCCGGTTGCTGTCGTGGGGCGGTACCGGGGTGGGCAGGCCGGCCAGTTCGGCCAGCGCGGCGTAGCCGTCGGGTGTGCCCGGCCAGTTGCGGGCGAGCGCCTCGGTTCCTGCGCGGCATGCGGTCCAGCGCAGGGCGAGCACGGTCACGACGGCGTCGTCCGCGTAGCCGAGGACGGGGATGAAGTCCGGGACCAGGTCGATCGGCGAGGCGAGGTAGCCGAGCAGCAGCCACGGCGCGATCCGAACGCTGCGCGGCAGGGTTCGGTCGCGGGCGAGCCGCGCGGCCAGGCGCACCACGTCGGGCAGCAGCCGGGCGGCCTGGGTGACGGTCTGCTTGTCGGGCCGGGCCGGCAGCAGGGCGGCGATCAGCAGCAGCCAGGTCAGCAGGACGGCGCTGCCGACACCGATCAGGAGGTCGAGCCACATCACGCTCAGCCTTCCTCGCCGACGATCCGGAGTGTGCGGGCCCGTCCGTCGGTCGGGCCGACCGCGGAGCGGTCGGTGGTGTCGGCGGCCATGGCCGCGGCCTCGAAGGCCTCCAGCGCGCTGCGGCAGGCCTCGACCGCGTCGGCTGCGGCCTTGCGGCCGGGGGCGCCGAAGTAGTCCCGGTCGGTGATCTTCGCCATCCAGCGGTCGAAGCGTTCCAGGTCGGCCTCGGACTCCTCGACCTCCGCGTAGGTGACGCGGCCGCGGGCGGTCTCCGCCTCCAGTTCGGCGAGCAGGGCGGGGGCGCGCGCGACGACCTCGGCGTACTCGGTGTCGCGTTCGGCGTTGAACTCGGCGACCAGGTCCGCACGCTCGCCGCCGTCCGGGACGGTGATGGTCAGGCAGCGGGTCGTGCCGCCGTCCTCGCGCACCGAGGCCAGCAGGCGCCGCACCTGCTTGCGGGTGGCGTCCCGGTCGGGCAGCAGGCACACGGACTGCTGCACGTACAGCGCACCGAGCGAGCGCAGCTTGCGCCACACCCGCACCCGGGTGGAGGCGGACGCGCCGGCGGTGCTCACGCTGACCAGCAGGAACCGGTCCTCGCCCGGCAACGTCCCGTTCGATGTCATGTTACGACCGTAACAAGCACTGGTTACGGTTGCTGCGGCGACTCGGGCCGACCGCGGCCGTCGAGGCCGCACTGACGACGTAGGCCGTTCTGGCGTGTGCGGAGGCCGGAGCAGGAGGGCCAAGACGGCTGACTGGCGTGTGAATTGGTGACTTGGCGGGTCCGGCACCGGCCCTTGGGCGTTCAGTCGTTGTCGATCTTGTTGCCGCTGGGGTCGAGGACGTACCAGCCGGCGCCGAAGGCGGTGGAGCCCTCGCCGTTCGTGTCGCCGGGATTGTGGTCGCCGACGTAGTAGTAGAGCGGGTGGCCGTGGTAGGTGACCTCGGTGCGGTGGTCGGCCCGGGTGATGGTGCCGAGGTCGGCGGCGCTGACCCCGGGGCCCGGCTGCGGGGTGCCGGTGGTGGTCAGCGGGGGCCAGGCGACGGCGCAGGCACCGTCGCAGGCGGACATCGTCGGGCTGTCCTTCTCGAAGAGGTACAGCGTGCGTCCCTGGCTGTCGGTGAGAATCCTGCCGAGTTTCGAGTCGTGCACCACGACCAGGGTGCCGGTGGCGCTGGGCTGGCTGGGGGCTTGGGATCCGGGAGCCGGGGCGGAGGCAGCCGGCGGGGAGGCGGTGGCCGGTGCCGGACCGGAGTTCGAGCCGCCGCTGCCGCAGGCCGCTGCTCCCAGAGCGAGGGCGGGCAGCATCGCGGCCGCCCAGATGAGACGTCGCATGGTCGTCTCTCCTTTCGGCGGACCGCCGGCCCCGGTGCGGCGGCCGGCGAGCCGCATACCCTCCAGTACGTGGAGGAGGGTGCAGGCGTTCACCCGCGCACGGCTGGGCTCCGTGTCGGTCCGCCGGTGATCACAGGCCGGGGGCCTGGTACCCGTTCAGGAACCAGAGCGCGCCCGTGTACCACAGCACTCCGATCGCGCAGACCAGCGCGCCGCCGACGAGCGGCAGCATCCAGCCGGGCAGTCGGCGGTGTCGCACCACGATCACCTTGGCCACGAACGCGCCGTACAGCACGCATCCGGTGACCGAGTGCAGTGCCACCCGGGGGCTGCTCAGCTGCACGCCGTAGGTGACCAGACAGTGCTGGGCGATCGGCAGCGAGAGGAGGAAGACGATCAGTCCACCCAGCCGGTGGACGGTCGGGACGGGTCCTGGTGCCGGGCGGGGCGCGCCCGGCAGCCGTCCGTACATCCACAGCGCGAGCAGGAGCTGGACGAGCGCCAGGCCGAACAGCACGCTGCCCAGTTGGGCTTTCAGCTCGGTGGCGTCATTGCCCTGCCGACCGAAGAGGCGGCTGGCGTAGTCGGGCGTGTGGGTGCGGCCGTACCAGTAGAGGCCGAGCGTGACGGCCACCGGCGCGAGCATCCACAGCAGCGCCTGCCACGGCCGGCGCCGGGGCAGGTCATGGGGAACGGGTGGTCGCATCGAGGCTCCTCGGGCGGTCGGCCGGACCCCTCACCATCTGCCACAGGCCTGGGCTTCACATCCACTGGGCGCGCCGACCGGTCGGGACATCCCGACCGGCGGACGTCGGCTGCTGCACCGGGCGAGGAACCGGGCGAGGTGGCCGTGGGTGCGGGCGGCGGTGGGTCGGTCGCTCGCAGGGGCCGACGGCCAGGTGCCGGGCGGGTCGCGGTCCGGCGTCCTCGGGGGCTGCCGGGTGCCGACGAGAGGCCGGTAAGTCCGTTTCCGGTAGCGGCCTCGGCCGGGCTGGGCGAGGAAACCTTGGCGGGTGAGGCGTCCCAGGTGGCTGCGGGTGACGTTCAGGGCCGGGTCGTCGGTGGGCATGCCGAGGAGTTCGTGCAGGTCGCGGACTCGGAACACCTGGTCGGGGTGCTGGTTGAAGGCGTTCACGATGGCCTGGTGGGCGGCGGTCGACTCGGGCGGATCCGGTGCGCTCCCGGTCGGCACGAGCCCGGCGACGACCTTCCGGGTGGTGGCCAGCTCCGCGAGGTGTGCTTCGGTCTCGGTGAGGGCGGCGGTGAGGTGCTCGATCCGGCCGCGCAGTTCGTCGGCGCGGGCGTGGCCTCGTCCTGCCGGGCCCGGAGGTCGGCCAGGAGTCCGGTGACGTTCGTGCGACCGCCTGGAGGATGTCGCGCCGGTCTGGTGGGCGAAGCCGCCTGCGGCCCAGGACGAACAGAGCACCATCAGCGCCACACTGATGCCCAGCGCCGCCCGCTCCCCGGCCAGCGGGTACGGCGCACCGCCCGCTCGGACGGCCAGCAGCCGGGCCAGCAGCACCAGCAGCGCTCCGTCGATCAACAGCGGGGTGCCCATTGGGCCGGCGTCGATCACCTCGAACCCGGCGAGGAAGCCCAGCACCAACAGTGGCACGACCACCACCACCCGGCAGGTCCGACGCACGATCCGGCGGCCGCCCGCGCCGCTGCGCATCGTCCGGGTCACCAGGTGGTAGCCGACGGCGGCCAGCAGGCCGACACGCAGCAGCACGCCGGCAGGCGGGTACAGCGCGGGCGAACTGCGCAGCAGCAGGTCCTGGGTGGAGAAGCCGAGGGTCGCGGCGTCCACGCCGAAGTATTCGACCAGTAGTCGCGGCAGCCGGCCAGGCGCCAGGCTCCGCAGCCGGTGGTCTCGGACTCGGAGAAGTCCAGCTGCCGGACCTGGTTCGGGCTGGTCGGCTCGTTCGCGAAAGCGGCTTTGCGGCGTGCGGCGAGCCGGCGTCGTTCGCGCCGGCGGTTCGCCTCCAGCCGCGGGCCCTCGTCGCGCAGCAGCCGCAGTACGGTGGCCTGCGAGACGCGGCCGTGGTTGCGTCCAGGGAAGTGGTGTACGGGTTCCACCCGTTCCGGGGGTTTCGTCCCGGTAGCGGGTGTCGCCTGAGAACGTAAGACGGCCACCGGCTGATCCTTCGAGAACGACCAAGCTCTTGAAGGAGAACAGCACGATGACCGCACCTGACAGTGTGCCCTTCGCCGCCCTGCTGGAGGAGAACCTCGCCTCGGCGAGTCCCGATCTGTTGCGGGCGATGGTGAAGACGTTCGCCGAGGCGATGATGTCCGCCGACGTCGACCGCGCCTGCGGCGGCGAGTACGGACGGCCGAGCGAGGAGCGCGTCAACTCCCGCAACGGCTACCGGCATCGGGACTGGGACACCCGAGTCGGCACCATCGATCTGGCGATCCCGCGTGTCCGCTCGGGCTCGTACTTCCCCAGCTGGCTGCTGGAGCGCCGGCGCCGGGCCGAGCAGGCGCTGATCAGCGTGGTCGCGACCTGCTACCTGCTCGGCGTCTCGACGCGGCGGGTGGAGAAGCTCGCCGAGACCATGGGCGTCACCCAGCTGTCGAAGTCACAAGTGAGCGACATGGCAAAGCATTTGGACGAGCGGGTGGCCGAGTTCCGAGGCCGCCCGCTCGACCAGGGCCCCTACACGTTCGTCTGGGTCGACGCCCTGACCCAGAAGGTCCGCGAGGGCGGGAGGGTCGTCAACGTCCACTGCCTGGTCGCGGTCGGCGTCAACAACGAGGGCCAGCGCGAGGTGCTGGGCCTGGACGTCGCCTCCAGCGAGGACGGCGCCGGCTGGCTCGCCTTCCTCCGATCCCTGGTCGCCCGCGGCCTGAGCGGGGTCAAGCTGGTGGTCTCCGACGCCCACGCCGGTCTCGTCAACGCGATCGGCGCCACCCTGCCCGGCGCGTCCTGGCAGCGCTGTCGAACGCATTACGCCAGGAGCCTGCTCTCGCAGGTTCCGAAGTCCGCCCAGCCCTGGGTCGCCACCCTGCTGCGGACCGTCTTCGAACAGCCCGACGCGAAGGCCGTGCGCCAGCAGATGGCCACCGTCATCGCAGCCCTCGACGAGCGATTCCCCAAAGCCGCAGAGCACTTGGAGAGCGCCCGCGAGGACCTGCTCGCCTTCGCCGCCTTCCCCCGAACGGTCTGGAAGTCGATCTGGTCGAACAACCCGCAGGAGCGCCTGAACAAGGAGATCCGGCGCCGCACCGACGTCGTCGGGATCTTCCCCGACCGCGCCGCCATCGTCCGCCTGATCGGCGCGGTCCTGGCCGAGCAGAGCGACGAATGGGCCGAACAGCGCCGCTACATCGGATCCGAGATCCTCGGCCGCTGCCGCCTCCACCCGATCGAGGGAGAAACCCCCGACGAGACCATCACGACAGCCCTTACCGCCTAGCCTGAAACCGGATCACCGAGTGGCCGTCGATACACCACTCCGGCGGACGTGACCAAGCGTTCTTCCGTGGCGCAGCGCTCTGGCATACCCACCGAAAGTGCGGGCCGGCCCTCATCGGACTCTCTCGACGTCACGTCAACTGCGTACCAGGGGTGAGGATATAGAGCACTCGGTCAGCGTGAGCGTGTTCCTCGCGATCATCATCGTGATCCGCCTTGCCCGGTGTGGTTCGGCAGCAGCCGTATAGGGGGCCTGTGACACGGCCTCTCGCCCGCACGAGTGGGCTTCGTGGGCCGTCCAGCGATCTGTCGACGGAGAATCCTTGCCACGTCACCCCTCGCCCTCGGTCCGACCCGGGCCCTTTCGGATACGGCCCGGGTGGATGCTGACCTTCCCCGGGCCGGCAGGGTCCCACGGGCGGGCAGGCGTCCCGTGGTGCGTCCCGTTCGGGGTGGCCCGGGCAGTTCGCCACGTGACGACTCATCGTGGTCGGCTTTGCGGAAGTCTCTGTTCGACCCGCTGCCCGAGCGCCGGGGCGGGTGGGCACCGTACAGGGGCAGCCGCCCCGGGGCGAAGCGTTCGGGGCGGCTGCTGCTGCGCTGCGTGAATCCGTGTCAGGACGTCACCTGTTCTGTCCGGGCGGCGCGTGGTTCGCGGGGTTCTGGTTCTCGCTGTCCTGCGTCAACCCGCCCCCGGTGCAGCTGGGTTGCTGACCGCCCGGTTGCTGGCCGCCGTTGTTGGTGCAGGACACGTCCACCTGCTGGATCTTCGCCTCGGCGGTGGCAGCCGTCCCCACACCGAGGGCGACAGCCGCTGCAGCGGCCGCCACTCCGGTGGCGACACGCCTCATCACATGCGTACTCACTTCACACCTGCCCTCCGGGACACAGCCGATGCAGGAGGAGGCTGTTGCGGCCCGCGCTGCTCCTGCACCGGGCGCAATCCCTGACCGACCGGTGCCGCGCCAGGTGCGGCGCCGGTCCGACTTCTGACGCTTCCACCGTGATGCGGTCAAGTCAACCCGCACCTGGCGGATTGTCGGCAAACGGTACCCGCGGATGGCCGGAGGTCACGGACCGGCCGCGGCCGCCGCCGACGCTCCGTGGCCGGCGGGCGGGCTCGAGCGGGGCACCGGCCCGGCGCCGGTGCGCTCGCCGGCCAGGTGGTCAGGATGCCGCCTGTCCGCGAGGGTGGGGGTGCCATGCCGCTTCGGGAATGGGACTGGGCAGCAGGGCGGCGAGCTCACCGTTCGTCACTTCGTACCAACCGGTGGGGTCACAGGTCATGTAGGCGCCCGCAGGTTCTCCCTCCGATGTGTCGGCGGTGGGCGCCGTGACGGTCCGTCGCCAGCCGAACGCCACGCCGCACGTATGCTCCGGCACCTCGAAGCCCGCCGGGGCACGGCCCACCCACACGACCACGAACACACCGAGTTCGGACGGCCTCCCGTTCTCGAAATGCCGGTAGACCCTCCCTTGTTCGAAGAACGCCATGAGCTGCGCCCCACCTTCGGCCGGCCGCGTTCAAGCACTGCCCGGACCCTCCGGCGCAAGGCGGCCTTCCGTGCGGCCCGCAACTGCGCGCGCACCGCCCGTGGTGGGCCGCCCCTGCCGCTGCACTGACGGCAGCGCGGCGGCCGCGGCGGACCGAGGACGCTCCGGGACGGTTCTCCCGGTCCAGAAGTTGAAGAGGGTCTTGGAGAACGTACCGGCGATGCTCCTCGACACGTTGTTGGTGGTGTCCGTGATCGCCACGTTGGTGTAGCTCACGTCCGCCAGCACCAGCCGCTGCCCGTTCGGGCAGCTGAAGGAACCCGCGCTGGGCGGGGTCAGGGTCAGGCTCGCCGTGATCGACCCGTTCTTGCCGGAGCTGAAGGCGCCGGAGGAGCTGACCGGCCCGTTCACCGTCGCCTTGTTCGCGGCCTGCGGGTGGTTGTTGCCGCCGTTGATGCAGGCGTAGGTGGCCGTGGCGTCGGCACTGGCCGTGTAGTTGATCGTGACCGTGTCGCCGAGGCTGGCTTCCTTGAAGTTCACGTTGAGGTTGGGACTCGACGCGGACGCGAAGGAGGCCGAGGCGGAGATGAAGTGCAGGCTGGCCGCGAAGGCCGGCCCGACGCCCAGCACCAGGGCGCCGGTGAGCGCGACGGCGCCCAGTCCGCGGCGCAGGCCGGCACCCAGGCGGCCACCCAGGTCGTCTCGCAGGACCTGACCTGCACGTTCACCAACGGCAACGGCACCAAGACGTTCCACCGCGACGGAGTGCGCGACGGCGAGCGCACCGGCACCCGGACCGGCTCGCGCGCCGGCAGCCGCGAGGGCAGCCGGGACGCCTCCCGCGAGGGCACCCGGACCGGCAATCGTTCCGGCAGCCTCGGCTACGACATCGACGTCGATGCCCGCAAGGCCAACCAGTACACCGGCCTCAAGGGCTGGAAGGGAGAGCCGTCGTACGAGGCCGGAAACGCCGACTGGAACGCCCCCACGTTCGGTGACTGGTCCTTCGGTGACTGGTCGTTCGGTGGCTGGTCGTTCGGCGACTACGCGTTCGGTGACTACGAGTTCGGCGACTACACGTTCGAACCCGTGGCCGGTGTGGACTGGGGCGCGTGGGACGCGGCTCCCGGCGAGAACCCGGACGACTGCCGCCGCAGCTCCAACGCCGACAAGATCACGGCCCTCAGCAACGTCATCACGCCCGCCGCGATCACCGACGGCCCCGTCACGGACGGCGCCGTCGTCGACGGCGCCATCACGCCCGGCAGCATCGCCGGCGGCGCGGTCACCGAGGGCGCGATCACGTACGGCGCCGCCGAGGCCGGCGCAAGGAACCCAGCGGCCCGGCCAAGCTGTTCGTCAACGGCAAGGCCCTCTGAGCAACCGCACCACAACGGCAGCCCCCGGCCCGACTCTGCGGCCGGGGCTGCGGCAGGCGAGGCGCGGTCATCGCTCGGGGCGGTCCGCCGGAGACTGGGACAGTGCCCGCGTCCGGTTCACGGTGACCGCCCAGGACCTGCCGCCCCGCCCGCCCGTGCGGGCGCCGGGGGTATGTCGCGGTAGGCGTCGGCCAGCGCGTACGCGAGGGCGGAGGCGACGGTGAGTGCGCCCCACACTCCCCAGACTCCGGTCGGCGCTCGGGCGGGAAGCAGGGCCGCGAGCGGGAGAAGGCCGGTGGCGAGCAGCGGCGGCCAGGTCCGGCGAAGGGTCTGCGGGAAGCGGTCGAAGTCCTCCCGGTGGCGCCGGGTGAGGCGAACGGCCGCCACGAGCAGTGTCGCGGCCTGGAGAGCGGTCAGGGTCCAGACGGGGAACACGGCGGCGTCCTCGGCTACTCGGGGTGCGGGCCGCGCCGGGCGCGGTCGGCAGCGCGCCGCTGGTAGGCGGCCCGGTCGATGCGGCCGTTCAGCAGGAGTCCCGCGCACCGGCCTTCGGCGGCCTCAAGGGCGGTACGGCGTCCGCGCAGCCCGGCCGGTGGCGGGCGGCGCGGCTCGTCGGGGCCGATGAGCCGCGCCGCGTCGTAGACCACTGCCGAGAGGACCACGATGACGGTGGTGAGCGCGGTTGTTCCTCATGGCGCACCCGGGGCCGGGGAGTCTTCGCGCCGGTGCCGGTGCGACGGCTCATGGGTGGGCGGTGTCGCGCAGGGCGGTGAGCCGCTTGCGGTACTCCTGGTCGTCGATCTCGCCGCGGGCGAACCGGTCGGCGAGCAGTTGCTCGGCCGATGGACGGCCGGCGGCGGTCGGTGGGGCCGGTGGGGCGGGGTGGCTGGTGGAGCGGTCCAGGGCTCTGAAGAGCAGGACGCCGCCGAAGACGATCAGGGCGGTGAACACCAGCATGCCGATGCTCATCCCGAACCAGCCCCAGCTGCTCATGCCGCCGTTGTGCCAGTACATCATCGAGATCGCCTCCAGCCTTCTCCCTCACCTCCATGCTGCTGCGCCGCGCCACGGGGGGTATGGGCCTATCGGTCCCTGCTCGCCGTCCACTGGACCCCTGCCCCCCGGGGGTGTGGGGGAGGGACAGTGGAAGGACCGGACGAAGCGTGGAGGTGAGTGCCGTCATGGGTGTCGCCGACGTGGTCGTCGTCGTGGCAGCCGCCCTTCTGATCGCCGGCCTGGGCTGGTACTTCTTCGGCCCGCGCCGCGCCCAGAACGCCCGCCTGGAGGGCCGGGTGCAGCGGGTGGACGTCACCGTGCGCGGCGGCTACAAACCGGACGTGATCCGCCTGCGCCAGGGCGTGCCCGCGGAGCTGGTCTTCGACCGGCAGGAGAGCGGCGAGTGCACCTCCCGCGTCGTGTTCCCGGACCTGCGGGTCAGCGCCGCGCTGCCCGCCCACCGGCGCACCACCGTCTCCCTCGTCCCGGCCGAGACGGGCTCGTTCGGCTTCGCCTGCGGGATGAACATGATCCACGGCACTCTGCTGGTCGAACCGGACGGCGAGGTGCCCGACGGCGGCAGCGGCACCGGCACGGCGGTCGAGGTGACGACGGGCGGTGGGGAGCCCGGGGCCGTTCCACCTGCCGAGGCCCCGGGCCCGTCCGACTCGGTGGCCGGAGAGGACGCGGAGGCGGCGGAGCGGCAGGCCGAGATCACGGACCTGACCCGGCGCGTGGCGGTCGGTACGGTGCTGACCGCGCCGGTGCTGTTCGTGGTGATGGCGCACGAGGTGTTCGGCGCCGACTGGGTGCCCGCCTGGATGCTGAACCACTGGCTGCAGCTGGCCCTGATCACCCCGGTGATGTTCTACACCGGCCGGCCGATCCACCGGATCGGCTGGCTGAGCCTCGCCCACCGCGGCGCGGACATGAATTCCCTGATCACGCTCGGCACCAGTGCCGCCTACGGCTACAGCCTGCTGGTCACCCTCGCGCCCGGCCTGCTGCCGGAGGACGTGCGGGAGGTGTACTTCGAGGCGGTCGGCGTGATCCTCACCCTCATCGTCCTCGGCCGGCTCCTGGAGGCGCGGGCGAAGGCCGGTACGGGTGAGGCGATCCGGGAACTCCTCGGCCTGCAGGCACGCACCGCCCGGGTGGTCCGAGACGGCACGGAGACGGAGGTGCCGATCGAGGAGGTTCTGGTCGGGGACGTGGTGCTCGTCCGGCCCGGCGAGAAGGTGCCGGTGGACGCCGAGGTGATCTCCGGATCGTCCGCGGTGGACGAGTCGATGGTCACCGGCGAGCCGATGCCGGTCACGAAGGGCGCGGGCGACACCGTGATCGGCGCCACGGTCAACGGGACGGGGGCGCTGCGGGTACGGGCGAGCAAGGTCGGAGCGGACACGATGCTCGCGCAGATCATCCGCCTGGTCCGGAAGGCCCAGGCGTCCAAGGCGCCGATCCAGCGGCTCGCGGACGCGGTCTCCGCCTACTTCGTGCCCGCCGTGATCGCTGTCGCGATCGGCACGTTCGCCGTTTGGTTCACCGTCGGCCCGTCCCCGGCGTTCACGCCGGCGCTGGTGGCGGCGGTGGCGGTGCTGATCATCGCCTGCCCGTGCGCGCTGGGCCTGGCGACCCCGCTGTCCATCATGGTGGCCACCGGCAAGGGCGCGCAGGCGGGCATCCTGATCCGCTCCGCCGAGGCGTTGGAGAGCGCACACGAGATCGACACGGTCGTCCTCGACAAGACCGGTACCGTCACCGCCGGAGCACCCGTGCTCACCGACGTCCGCCCGTCCGGCCGGCCGGACGAGGCGGAGCTGCTGCGGCTGGTCGCTGCCGCGGAGGCACCCAGCGAGCACCCGCTGGCCGCGGCGATCGTGGCCGGCGCCCGCGAGCGGGGCTTGGACCTCCCGCAGGCCGTCGCCTTCGACTCGGTCACCGGCAAGGGCGTGCAGGCGACCGTCGACGGCCGAGCGGTCCTGGTCGGCAGCAGGCGCCTGCTCGCCGACGTCGGCATCGACACGGCGGCACTGCAGGAGGATGCTGCCGAGCTGTCGGCCCGCGGCAGGAGCCCCGTCCTGGCCGCGGTCGACGGGCGGGCGGCCGGCGTCCTCGCGGTCGCCGACCCCGTCAAACCGGACTCCGCCCAGGCGGTCGCGGCGCTGCACGGCCTGGGAGCCGACACGGTGATGCTGACCGGCGACAACCGGCGCACCGCCGCCGCCATCGCCCGGGAGGTCGGGATCACGCGGGTGCTGGCAGAGGTCCTGCCCGAGCACAAGGCCGACGAGGTCCGCCGGCTCCAGGCCGAGGGCCGTACGGTCGGCATGGTCGGCGACGGCATCAACGACGCTCCCGCCCTCGCCGCCGCCGACGTGGGCCTCGCGATCGGCACCGGCACCGATGTCGCCATCGAGGCCGCCGACGTCACCCTCATCTCCGGCTCCCTGGCTGGCGTGGCCACCGCCGTCCGGCTGTCGCGCGCCACCATGCGCAACATCCGCCAGAACCTGTTCTTCGCCCTCGTCTACAACGCCGTCGGCATCCCCGTCGCCGCCGGCGTCCTCTACCCGATCTGGGGCATCCGCCTCAGCCCGATCATCGCGGCCGCCGCCATGGCCCTGTCCTCGCTGTCCGTGGTCACCAACTCCAACCGGCTGCGCCGCTGGCACCCCGAGCCCCTGCCCGCCGCGATGCCCGCGGCCGTCGAACCACGGGTGGAGGTTCCCGACGACCGCCGTGACGAGCAGGCGCCGGCCGGTGCGGGACCCACGACGGTCACGGATCCCGTGTGCGGCATGTCCATCAGCCCCGGCGATGCCGCCGAGACCCGCGAGGGGCCCGGCGGCCGGCTGTACCTCTGCTCCTCCGGCTGTGCCGCCGCGTACGACGCCGAACCCGGGCGGTACACGGGGCAGGGCTCGGTGCGGGGCGGAGGCGGAGACGGAGGCTGACCGCGAACGCGGCACGGTCAGTGGTGGTGGCCGGGACTGCCGTGCGGGGGGACGCTCGGCGACGCGGCGGGTGCCGCCGGCTTGGAGGTTCCGGTCGACGGCGCGGGCGTGGCGGCCGGTGCTGCACTCGGATCGGCGGCCGGGGACGCCGGGGCCTCCTCGTGCTGGTGGTCGTGCTCGTCGGCGCCGTCCTCGTGGCCGCCTTCGGCGGGTGTGCCGTGGTGGTGGCCGCCGGACTCGGCAGGGATCGCGGCCGCGACCTGCTGCAGGCCCAGGTACCCGCCCGCGCTGACGACGAGGACCGCCAGACCGACGGGGCCGAAGATCCTGCGCAGCGGGCGGCGGGCCTCCTTGAGGGTGAACGCGACGAAGGACAGCAGGAGGCCGGCCGGGATGAGCACGGCGGCACGGTCGGGGAAGTCCTCGAAGTGCTGCATGCCGCCGCTGAGCATGCCGATGCCGAAGGACAGGCCGAACGAGGTGCCGACGACGGCGACGATCCGCAGCGCGGTGAGCCTGCCCGGTTGCCGCTTCTCGGCGGCGATGGCGGCGGTGAGGAACAGGGCGGCGCCGGCCGCACCGATCAGCGTGTAGCGGGCGGGGTCGAGGGGGTGGTGCACGATCGCCCCGCTGAGCAGGCCGGTACCGACGAAGTAGCCGATGTAGCCGAGATAACGGCCGATCAGGGACGGTTCGGGGCGGGCCCGGCGGGCGGCGGCCCTTCCTCCGCCGGGCGGAGTCGGCCGGTGGGAGCGGTCGTCGGTGGACGCGGTGGCGACGGTCATGGGAAGCCCTTGGTCAGCGCGGGTGGGAGGCGGCCCGCGTGCCGGGTGGGCAGGCGGGCGTCGGGGCGCTCGGAGCAGGGCACGGCGGCACGGCACGTTCGTGTACGGGTGTTGCACGGGTGCGACAGCCGTCCGGCAGGGTGCTTCGGGCGCGGGATCCTCTAGACCCGTAGGACTTGGATGCCGGCCAGGCGGTCCTGTTCGCCGCCCGCGGTGCGGTGCGCGGACTCGACGGCCGGTGCAGCGGGCGCGGGCAGCACGGCCGCGACGGTCGGCGCGGGCCACAGGCCGGGCAGCGACGGAGCCTGAGTGGGACCACCGGCCAGGCATACGTGCCCGGAATGGCTGTGGTGGTCGTCGTCGACCGGGACCGGCGCCGCCGCTTGTGTCCATGTCAGGGCATCGCACGTCTGCGTGTGCGCATGCTCGTCGTGGCCGTCCTCGTGATGGCCGGCGACCGCCACGGCGTGGACGCCGGTGGACAGGTGCCCGGTGGGCGATTCGCCCTCCAGCCCGTGGGAGAGCATCAGCGCGAGGACCGCCAGCAGTGTCGCCACCCAGCTCCAGCACCGACCCGCACCGGTCGGCAGCGAGCCGACGGGACGCGGGCGGGGGAGGGCGGCGGGCATGGGCGTGATCCTAACCCCCTGCCACCGCCGCCCTCGTCACCGGCATCGTGCAGGCCGCGCCCGAGTTGCCCGCCCGCCCCGCTCACCCCGACGCAGTACCGAGGACCCACAGCGGTACGGGGGAGGGGTATCGTCGGACCACGACTCCCGCGCCTTCCCGGACAGGAATCCAGAGGAACCCGATGCACACCACCCCGCGCCCGGCCACGGCCAGGCTTCTCGCGGTGTGCACCCTGCTGCTCGGACTGTTCCTCATGCACGGCGCGCCCGTGGCGGCCGGCGGTTGCCACAACGACATGACTCACGCCGTCGCGGCCCCCGGCATGGCCTCCCCGCACCGGGCACACGCCGCCGGTGCCGTCGCCATCGACCGCGGGCCGAGCGCGGCACCGACCCCGGCCACCACGCACAGCGGTGCGGCCTGCCTCTCGACACCGGCCCACGGCCGCGTCACTCCGGCAGCTCCGCCGCAGGTGGCCGTCCTGGCCCTGGTGCCGCTCGCAGGCATGGGCGCTCTTGCGTGCGCGGCGGGAGCCGCCGGGCTGCGCCGACGCGGCCCTCCGGGCGGGGGCCGTTCCCTTCTTCTCCAGGTGTGTGTCGCGCGGACGTGACAGGGCCCGGTCGATCCCGCACGCAGGGATCGATCCGCAGGCCCCGTTCACAGCCGCGCCCTCGGCGCGCCCTTCCGAAAGACTTCCGATGCGCACTTCCCGTCTGCCCCGCCGCGCCGTCGCCCTCGCGGGCGCCGCACTCCTCACCACCGCCCTGGCCGCCTGCAGCTCGTCCGGCACGGACCACGACATGGCGGGCATGAACCACGGCAACGCCGCCCCGGCGAGCCCCTCCGCCACCGGCGGCCACTCCATGCCCGGCACGGACCACGGCATGCCCGGCGCCGAAGGCGCCGGCGCACCGGCCGACAACCGCGCCGGCTACCGCCTCACCGCGGCCGACGCCACCCTGCCCGCCGGGCAGCCGGCCGACTACCGCTTCAGCATCACCGGCCCCGACGGCAAGCCGGTCACCGCCTTCGCCGTCGAGCAGACCAAGCAGATGCACTTCTACGCCATCCGCTCCGACCTCACCGGCTTCCAGCACCTGCACCCCGCCATGGCCGCCGACGGCACCTGGACCGCCCGGCTCGCCGCGCTCACCCCCGGCTCCTGGCGCACCTACGCCTCCTTCACCCCCGACAGCGGGGACGGCAAGGGCACCGCCCTGATCCTCTCGCGCACCGTGAACGTCGACGGCAAGGCGGAGCCGGCAGCGCTGCCGCCCGCATCCACCACCGCCCAGGTCGACGGCTACACCGTCACCCTCCAGGGAACCCCGATGGCCAACATGGCCCACCCCATGACGGTCACCGTCGCCAAGGACGGCAAGCCGGTCACCGACCTCCAGCCCTACCTTGACACCTACGCCCACCTCACCGCCTTCCACGAGGGCGACATGGCCTTCGCCCACCTCCACCCCGAGAGCGAGGCAAAGAACGGCGGCCGGGGCGGCCCCGATCTCGCCTTCCACGCCGAGTTCCCCCAGCCCGGCAACTGGCGCCTGTTCCTCCAGTTCCAGACCGCCGGCCGGCTCCACACCGCCGCCGTCACCCTCAAGGTCGGCTGAGCGGCGAGGTCCGGGTGCCGCCACCGCGGCACCCGGACCTGACGGCAACGGGATCGGCGGGGCCACGCCGACTCGGTTCGGTTGGCGGCAGTATCCGGGCTTCGAGGTCGGGCCAATAACTGGCCTGAAGCGCGCTGGTGCTGCTGTGGTGGGCCGAGGTCGGCTTGTGCAGGGCCCCGGCCGACTCGGCAGCTGCGGCCGGAACCCGTGACAGCGTGGCCAGGGTCCGGGACCGCGGCCGGGCCGGGGATCCTCGACCCGCGGTCGGGCAGCGGCCGGTCCGCCGAGCTGCTCCCGCCGTTGGGAATCCACAGTGGTCCCCCTCCGGCACCCCGTGGTGACCCTACGGGGGAGGGAAGATCGGTTGCGGGAATCCGCAGTCCGTGGCCCTGGTGTCGCGCTTGATGGCGACCATCGCCGCGTCGTCGCCCAGCCGCCCGCCCACGTGGGCGAGGAGGTCCCGGCAGAGCCGCTGCAGGAGTGTGTGGGGATCGCCGGGCGGCCACGAGGCCAGGCGATCGGTGAGCGGGTAGAAGGTGCCCGACTCGTCACGCGCCTCGATGACACCGTCCGTGTACAGCAGCACGATGTCACCCTCCTCGAAGGCGAAGCTCTCGACCTGGACACCGGAGCCGGCGGCCAGCTCGGTGAGGCCCAGCGGCGGGGCGGGCAGGCTGACGTCGAGCGGCGTCACTTCGCCGGCGCGAAGCAGCAGCGGGGGCGGGTGCCCGCAGTCCGCGAGGCGGATGACCGGTTCGGTGTCGGGAATGTCGAGAACGACTGCGGTGATGAACGACTCGTTGCCGTCGGCGTCCGTGGTCTCGTCTGCCGGGTCGCCGGGATTGTCCGTGTCTCCGAAGACCGCTTTCTCCAGATGGGTGACCAGCAGGGGCAGGTCGACCTGCCGGTAGGCCGCGGTCCGGAAGGCACCCAGCACCAAGGACGCCTCCCCGATCGCCTCGAGGCCCTTGCCCCGCACGTCGCCGATCAGGAACCGACTGCCCCACCGGGTGCGCACGGCCGCGTACAGGTCGCCGCCGATCTGGGCCTCGGCCTCCGCCGCGAGGTACACCGATGCAATGCGCAGCGGGCCCATCCGGGCCGGGATGGGTCGCTGGAGCACGGCCTGCGCGGCCTCGGCCACCGAACGCAGCTGTGTCATCTCCTTCTCGTGCTGCTCGCGCAGATGGGCGAAGAGGGCGACGAGCAGGGAGATCAACGCCAGGGCGACGATCTGGACGGAGTGGTTGAGGTCGACCAACGTGGTCCGCACCACCGCGACGATTCCCTGGGCCAGGACGGCCGCCGCACCGACGGCGACGGTCGTCCAGGGGCCGGCGAAGGAGGCGGTGATCGCCGGGGCTGCGACCAGCAGCGGCCCGAGGTGCACCTCCGACGGCGCCAGCATGTCCACGGCGGAAATGACCACGATCATCACCAAGGGGATGATGATCAGCATGCGGCCCTGTTGTCGCGGCCACCGCAGATCCAATCGCCACCGAGATGCCATACCTCCTGCATACCTGCTCCCGCCGTCACGCGGTCAGCACCCGGTGCCGGTCGTCGACGTGTCGGCTCCGGCACGGCGCGCCGACGGCGCGAGCGGACGGGCGGAGCCCGCCGCAGGCGACCTGCAGGCTCCGGAGCGATGAGCTGCGGAAACGGCGTTCGCCCGGCAGTCTGCCCATTGCGCGCGGTGGCCAGTAGGGCCCTCCGGCCCCCATCCGGCCGCTCAGGGCCGATCGGCCCTGGCCGGGGTGCGGGCGGCCCGCGGAGGGTGGCGGCCATGAACACAACGAGCACACGCCGTTCGGGCCATGTCGTCGTCATCGGTGGCGGAATCGCCGGACTCACCGCCGCCCTCCGGTTGACCGGCGCGGGCCTGCGGGTGACGGTACTGGAGGCGGACGGCCGGGTCGGCGGCAAGCTCCGGGCGGGCGAGATCGCGGGAGCGCCGACCGACCTGGGCGCGGAGGCGCTGTTCGCACGGCAGCCGGAAGCGGTCCAACTGGCCCGGGCGGTCGGCCTCGCCGACCGGCTGCAGCCCGCCGCCACCACGGCCACATCACTGTGGAGCCGCGGGGAGCTGCGGCAGATGCCCGCCGGCCACCTGATGGGCGTGCCGGGCGACCTCGAAGCACTGGCCGCCTCCGGCGTGCTCTCCGCCGCAGGCCTCGCCCGGACCGCCGAGGACCTGGTCCTGCCACCCACCGCGGTCGGCGACGACATCGCGATCGGCAGCTACGTGGCGCAGCGCTTCGGCCGTGAGGTGGTCGACCGGCTGGTCGAACCCCTGCTCGGCCTGTACGCCGGTGGGGCCGACCGCGTCTCGACGGGTGCCGTCCTGCCGCAGCTCCTCGAAGCGGCCAGGAAGCACGCCTCCCTGCTGGAGGCGGTCGGGGAGCTCCGGCGCGCGGCCGCCGCCCGGACGAGCCGGTCCGCGGGGCCGCTCTTCATGGGTGTCGACGGCGGCGTCGGGCTGCTCGCCGACGCGGTCGCCTGCAAGGTCCGCGCCGCCGGTGGCAGCTTCCTCGTCAACCGGCCCGCACGCGGCCTCGCCCGCAGCGCTGCCGGGTGGGAGGTCCGCACCGACGACCGGGTGCTGGCAGCCGACGCCGTGGTGCTCGCCACGCCGGCCCGCGCGGCGGCCACCCTGCTCGCACCGCACGCGCCGGGTGCGGCGGCCGAACTGTCCCAGGTCGAGTACGCCTCGATCGCCCTGGTGACCACGGCGTTCAGCCGCGCCGACCTCACGGCACTGCCGGCGGGTTCCGGCTTCCTCGTACCGCCCGTGGACGGGCGCACCATCACGACCGCCACCTTCTCCGGCAACAAGTGGCGCTGGATCTCGGACGCGGCCCCCGACCTCTTCGTCCTGCGGACCTCGATCGGCGACGGGCAGCTCCACCGCGACGACGCCGACCTCGTCACGGCCTCGCTCCGCGACCTGTCGGACGCAACCGGCCTCACCGCGAAGCCCGTCGCCGGGGAGGTCACCCGGTGGACCGACGGACTGCCGCAGTACACCGTCGGCCACCCGGCCCGGATCGAACGCATCCGCCGCTCGATCGCCGACCTGCCCGGAATCGCGGTCTGCGGTGCCGTCTACGACGGCATCGGCATTCCCTCCTGCATCGCCGGCGCGCAGCGCGCCGCCGAGGAGATCCTGGCCGCACTCACCGTCCCGGCCGGCTGACCGGCACAGGGCGCAACCCCGGTGGGCCGGCCTCCCCTCGGGGCCGGCCCAGGGGCCGACGGCAGGGCCGAACGACCCCAGACAGCGGCCGTCCGGCAAACCTACGGTGGCGCTACCTACGCAACCGTAGGTTCTTTGGTACGTCCAGGAAGTTGGCACACGTGAGCATCACCCCCGCCCGTCCCCGGCTGACCGACACCCGCCTGCTGCACGACCTGGAGGAGGTCGTCGAGCGCGAACTGAACCGCCATCTGCGCGTGTTCAAGGAATGGATGCCCCACGAGTACGTGCCCTGGAGCCGGGGCCGGGACTTCGACGGACCGCTCGGCGGGGAGCCCTGGTCGGTCGGGCAGTCGCCGCTCACCGAGGTCGCCCGGGTCTCGCTCGTGGTCAACCTGCTCACCGAGGACAACCTGCCCAGCTACCACCACGAGATCGCCACCCTCTTCGGCCGCGACGGCGCATGGGGCACCTGGGTGCACCAGTGGACCGCCGAGGAGGCACGCCACTCCATCGTGCTGCGCGACTACCTCCTCGCATCCCGCGCGGTCGACCCGGTCGAGCTGGAACGCGCCCGGATGTCGCACATGGGCAACGGCTTCGTCTCCGACAACCGGCACTCCCCGCTGCACACGGTCGCCTACGTCGCCTTCCAGGAGCTCGCCACCCGCATCTCGCACCGCAACACCGGCCGCAGCTCCGGCGACCCGGTGTGCGACCGGATGCTGGCACAGGTCGCCAACGACGAGAACCTGCACATGATCTTCTACCGCAACCTGCTCAAGGCGGCGTTCGAACTCGCCCCGGACCAGGCGATGCAGGCCGTCGACGAGGTCGTGACGAACTTCCGGATGCCCGGACACGGCATGCCCGGCTTCGAACGCGCCGCCGTCCGGATCGCGCTCGGCGGCGTCTACAACCTGCGCGTCCACCACGACGACGTCCTCCAGCCGGTGCTGCGCCACCTGGGGATCACGGAGCTCGGCGGGCTCGGCCCGGACGGGCTCGAGGCCCAGCAGCACCTGGGCGAGTACCTCGACGGCCTGACCGCCCAGGCGGCCCGGTTCGACGAGCGGCAGGCCGCGATCCTCGCCCGCCGGGGCACGGCCCGAAGCTGACACCCCCGGCCGCCGGGCGGGCCGCTGTCAGCCGCGACCGGCGGCCGGCAGCGGGTCGTGGCGGATCCGGTCCCCCGGCACGCCGGCTGCGAGCAGGTGACCCTGCACCGTCTCGACCACGGCAGGCGGGCCGCCGACGAAGGCGAGGTGCCCGGACCAGTCGGAGCCCGCCAGAGCCGCACACAGGGCACCGCCGGGCCGTGCCTCGTGCCCGAGGACCGGGACCAGCTCCAGCCACGGGCGGCGCACACCCAGATCCGCCAGGGCGTCCCAGCCGTAGAGATCGGCGCGGTCGCGGGCCCCGACCAGCAGGTGCACCCGCTGTCCCCGCACCCGCCGCTCCGACAGGTCCTCGACCAGCGCCTTCATCGGGGCCAGCCCGGTGCCGTGGGCGACCAGCAGCAGATCGCGGGGATCACCGTCCACGTCCACCGTCATCGCTCCCCGCGGCGGCCCGAGCCGCAGCGTGTCACCGACCGCGGTGCCGTCCACCAGCGCGGCGCTCACCCCGCCCGCCCCCGAACGCCGTACGTGGAACTCCAGGACGTTGTCCGTGCGGGGGGCGCAGGCGATCGAGTACGGCCGCCAGGTGTGCGGCAGCAGGGCGGACTCCACCGTGGCGTACTGCCCGGCCCGGTACGGGTAGGGCTCACCCGTCCGCACCTGCAGGATCGCGGCATCGGTCCCGTACGGCCGGTGGGCGGTCACCACGCCGAGCCAGTACGGGGGTTCGGTGAGTGCCGACTCTGCGGCAGCGACCATCTCACCGACCGCGAACCGCAGCATCCGCAGCCACGCGCCCTCGGCGTCGGCGCTCCACGCTCGCCCGGCCCGGCTCCGCAGTGCGCTGCACAGGGCCTCCTCGAACGCGTCGTAGTGCGCCGGCCAGACACCGAGCTTCCGGTGGTCCCTGCCCAACTGCTGCAGCACCGCGGACATGTGGTCCGGACGGTGCAGGTTGTCGATCAGGTACCGGAACATCCGGCCGAGGTGCTCGCGCTGGAACTCCATGGACTCGGGGAACAGGCGCCGAAGGTACGGCCTGCGCAGGAACATGAAGTCGTAGAGGTGCTCGATGAGAAGGTCGAACGGAGTGACCGCGTCGAGATGGCGCAGGATCAGCTCCTGGTCCGCGCGGGCGTCGTGGCCGTACCCGGCCCGTTCCGCCGGCGGCAGGGCCGGGGTCGGCACGGCCGGTGCGAGGATCTGCCGCCGAAGGCGCATCGCGTCGTGCCGGGCCAGCAAGCTGTCGTACTCAGTGCGGCTCGTGATCTCCATGCGTGAAGCCTAACCAACGCCAACTCCCTTGAAATCATGGACTGTTCGGACGAAGCAAAGAGGGCCGTACGGCCCTGTACGGCACACTCCCGCCGCCCCCCGAACCACACCGGGAACCGGTGTCCCTGTTGCGGCGTCCGGTGGGTAGTCGTCACAGCACTCTTCAGCCTTCAGTGGAGCCATGAGCCGCACCGCAGCACTGTCAGCACCGGCCCGTCGCGCACGCAGGATCGTGCTCGCCGGTCTGGCGATCCCGGGCGCAGCGGCCGCCGCCTTCGTCCTGCAGCGGCCGCTGCGCCACCACGGCGGGGGGTGGCACGAGTGGGTCGGCACGATCAGCGGCGTGGTTCTCCTCACGGTGGCGGCACTGCCGGTGGCCGCGCTGACGGTGTGGATGCTGGCGCACCGTCGGAGAGCGACCGGCGCCGCGCCGGCGTGGGCGTGGCGCAAGTCGCTGGCCGAGGTCGGCATCGTGTACGGGACGGTGCCGTGGATATGGATGATCATGTTGCCGGGCGGCGGGGCCGGCACCGCCCCCAGGCGGGTGAGCCCGGTGCCACTGCGGGACCTGCTCACGATCCTCGCAGGCAGCCCGGCGACGGCAACCGTCCAGATCGTCGGCAACCTGCTGGTGTTCGCGGCACTGGGGTACCTGGCTCCACTGCGGTTCGCGGCGCTGGCGTCGGTGCCACGGGTCCTGGCGCTCGCCGCGGGCTGCTCGGTCCTGGTCGAGACCGCACAGTACGTCCTGTGGCTGGACCGGGTGTCCTCGGTGGACGACGTGCTGCTCAACGCGGCCGGTGCCGCTCTGGCGGCGCTGGCGTCGCGCCGCTCGTGGCACTTGTGGCGTGTCACGGCCGGGGCAGGTGACGGGACGGCGGCCGGGTGAGTGTGCGGCTCGGCCTACCGGGGGTGCGGGCGCGGGTCGCCTACGCTGGCGAGGTCCGCCGCCGGTCCGGCCCGGCTGCCACGTGCTGACGGGAGTGCAACGGTGGTCTCCTCGGCTCCTGCAGGTCAGGGTGCGGCGCCGTCGCGACGGCAGCGCTTCCGGGCGTGGCTGCTCGAGGGCCTGGCCGAGACCGCCAAGCAGCACCCCGGCCCGCACGCGGAGGTCAAGAAGGAGCACGGGCAGCGCTGGTGGCGGGTGATGTGCCTGACCGGCCTGGACTACTTCTCGACCCTCGGCTACCAGCCGGGCATCGCCGCCCTGGCGGCCGGCCTGCTGTCGCCGGTGGCGACCGTCGTCCTGGTGGCCGTCACCCTCTTCGGGGCGCTCCCGGTCTACCGCAGGGTGGCCAAGGAGTCCCCGCACGGCGAGGGCTCGATCGCCATGCTGGAGCGGCTGCTGAGCTTCTGGCAGGGCAAGCTCTTCGTCCTCGTCCTGCTGGGCTTCGCGGCGACGGACTTCCTGATCACCATCACGCTGTCGGCGGCCGACGCCACCGCCCACCTGGTGGAGAACCCGCACCTGGCGGAGTCGCTGCGCGGCAACCAGGTGGTCATCACGCTGCTGCTGATCGCGCTGCTCGGCGCGGTCTTCCTGAAGGGCTTCAGCGAGGCGATCGGCGTTGCGGTGGTGCTGGTCGCCGTCTACCTGGGGCTGAACGTGGTCGTCGTCGGCACCGGACTGTGGCACGTCCTCACCGCGCCGGAGCTGATCACCGACTGGCGGCATGCGCTGACGGCGGAGCACGGCAGCGTCATCGCGATGATCGGGGTGTCGCTGATCACCTTCCCCAAGCTCGCGCTCGGCCTGTCCGGCTTCGAGACCGGTGTCGCCGTCATGCCGCACATCAAGGGCGACCCGGAGGACACCGAGGAGAAGCCGACCGGGCGCATCCGCGGCGCCCGGAAGCTGCTGACCACCGCCGCCCTGATCATGAGCGTCTTCCTGATCACCAGTAGCTTCATCACCACCCTGCTGATCCCCGCGCCCGCCTTCGAGCCCGGCGGACAGGCCAACGGCCGCGCCCTGGCGTACCTCGCCCACGAGTACCTGGGCAATGCCTTCGGCACCGTGTACGACATCTCCACCATCGCCATCCTGTGGTTCGCCGGCGCCTCGGCGATGGCGGGCCTGCTCAACCTGATGCCCCGCTACCTGCCGCGCTACGGCATGGCACCGCACTGGGCCCGGGCGGTCCGCCCGACCGTCCTGGTGCTCACCGCGGTGGCGTTCCTGGTCACCTGGATCTTCGACGCGAGCGTCGACAAGCAGGGCGGCGCCTACGCGACCGGCGTACTGGTGCTCATCACCTCGGCGGCGGTCGCGGTGACCATCGCCGCCCGGCGGGCCCGCCAGCACGGCTGGACGATCGGCTTCGCCGTGATCGCCGCGGTGTTCATCTACACCACGGCCGCGAACATCGCCGAACGCCCGGACGGCGTGAAGATCGGCGCCTGCTTCATCGCCGCCATCATGCTGATCTCCTTGACCTCCCGCCTCGCCCGCGCCTTCGAGCTGCGGGTCACCGACGTCGTGCTCGACACCCTCGCCGAGCGCTTCGTACGGGACAGCGCCCACCGCTCGATCCGGCTGATCGCCAACGAGCCCGAGGCCCGCGACCTCGCCGAGTACCGCGACAAGCTCCACCAGATCCGTGCCGACAACGCCCTCCCCGCCGAGGACGACCTGGTCTTCGTCGAGGTCACCGTCCGCGACCCGTCCGACTTCGAGGCCGAACTGCTGGTGCACGGCGAGGTGGTCCACGACCGGTACCGGGTGCTCACCCTGGAGCACTCCAGCGTCCCCAACGCCCTGGCGGCCCTGCTGCTGCACGTCCGGGACACCACCGGCCAGCTGCCGCACATCTACTTCGAGTGGACCGAGGGCAACCCCTTCGCGCAGTTCCTGCGGTTCTTCCTGTTCGGCCAGGGCGAGGTCGCCCCGGTCACCCGCGAGGTCCTGCGCGAGGCCGAATCCGACCGATCGCGCCGCCCGCACGTCCACGTCGGCTGACCGCACCCTTCGACTGCGTCGGCCGAAGGCCGTCCCGTGACGGCGGCGTCAAGGCCGGTACGCGCGAACGCTTCGCCGCGAGCCGGTCGACGACTGCACCGAGCACCGCCCGCTCGGGCCGCCCCCCGGCACCGCCGGCGGGCCGCGCCGGCGGGGCACACCGAACCCGCGCCGCCGACTCCGGCCCACCGCCCTCCTCGGCCGCCCGGGTCTGCGAGAATCGACCGTCCGGCGGGCAGACGTGAGGAGACCCAGGTGAGCGAGGACGAGATGAGGCCGCGGATTCCGCAGCTGAGGCTCGACGAGCTGCTGGAGGAGCTGCAGGCCCGCATCGATGCCGCGCGCGGCACCCGGGACCGCGTGCACAGCCTCCTGGAGGCCGTCCTCTCGGTCGGCCGCGAACTCGACCTCACCCATGTCCTGCGGCGGATCGTCGAGGCCGCCGCCGTCCTCGTCGACGCCAAGTACGCCGCGCTTGGCGTCATCGGCCCCGACGGGGAGACCCTGTCCCAGTTCCTCACCGTCGGCCTCTCCGACGAGGAGATCGCCGAGATCGGCCCGTACCCCACCGGCAAGGGCATCCTCGGCGAACTCATCCGCCGCCCCGAGGCGCTCCGCCTGGAGGACCTGGCCGCGCACCCCGCCTCGCACGGCTGCCCGGCCCACCACCCCGTGATGCGGACCTTCCTCGGCGTGCCCGTCCGGGTCCGCGACGAGGTCTTCGGCAACCTCTACCTCACCGACAAGCGCAACGGCGAGGGCTTCGACGCCGACGACGAGTCCGTCATCTCCACCCTCGCCGTCGCCGCGGGCGTCGCCATCGACAACGCCCGCCTCTACGAGGAGGCCCAGCGCCAGCAGCGCTGGCTGAGCGTCAGCGCCGAGATCACCCGCAGCCTGCTCTCCGGCACCTCCCGCACCAGCGTCGTCGAACTGATCGCCCAGCGTGCCCTCGCCATCACCGGCGCCCGGACCGCCGACATGGCCGTACCCACCGCCGACGGCAGCGCACTGTGCCTCGAGCTCGCCCTCGGCGGCGACACCGCCGACCGGCTCGGACAGCTGCTCCCGCTGGAAGGCTCCCTCCCCGGCCGGGCCTACACCGACGGCGCCCCGGTCACCACCGGCCACCTCGGGGACGCCCTGCCGGGCGGCGGCACGGACCCCCGCCACGGCCTCGGCCCGGCCGTCGCCGTCCCGCTCGGCCGGCACGCGGGCGAGATCCAGGGCGTCCTGCTGCTCGCCCGGAGCTTCGGCGAGCCGGCCTTCACCGACCGCGAGATCGGCCCGCTCTCCGGCTTCGCCGACCAGGCCGCACTCGCCCTCGAACTCGCCGAACGGCGGCGCGACGCCGAACAGCTGGCCATGCTCGAGGACCGCGACCGGATCGCCCGCGACCTGCACGACCTGGCCATCCAGCGGCTGTTCGCCACCGGGATGACCCTGCAGAGCGCGGCCCGCTTCATCGAGCACTCCGGCGCCTCCGACCGGGTGCTGCGCGCCGTGGCTGACCTCGACGAGACCATCAAGATCATCCGGTCCACCATCTTCGGCCTGCGGGCCCGCGAGGAGGAGGGCCGGCAGGGCCTGCGCTCGCGCGTCGTCGCCGTGGTGGGGGAGGCCCAGCCCGCCCTCGGCTTCGCGTCCAGGCTCAGCATGGAGGGCCTGCTGGACACGGACGTGCCGATACGGCTCGCCGACGAGGTGGTGGCCGTGCTCGGCGAGGCGCTCAGCAACGCCGCACGGCACGCCAAGGCGCGGCGCGTCGAGGTGGTGCTGCAGGCGACCGGCCGGCAGGTCGTCCTCACCGTGGAGGACGACGGCGTGGGCATCCCGGAGCAGGGGCGGCGCAGCGGTCTGCGGAACCTCGAGGAACGGGCGGCAGGCGTGGGCGGCCGCTTCGCCCTCACCGCCCCCCGGGACGGCGGCACCCGCCTGACCTGGTCCGCCCCCCTCGACCCGGCCTGAGGAGCAACCACCGGGGGCGCGGGGAACTGCGCAATCGGGATGAGGGCCGCCGTGCGAACCAGCGGTCGGCCTTGGTTCGTACGGTGTGACACTCCCGAATTGCGCAGTTCCCCGCGCCCCTGTGGGTGATCCGCCCGGGCGGTCAGTTCTGGTGTGCGGCCGAGGGCGGCGTCCGGCCGAACTCGCAGCGGAGCGAGCGGTCGAGGCCCATCAGGCGGATCACCCGGGACGGCTGGCGGGGAATCCCCTGCAGCACGACCGCCGCGTCCGCGGCGCAGTGTTCGTTGAGCCGGCGGAAGAGGTCGGCCCCCGCGCTGTCGCAGAAGGTAACCGCCGCGAGGTCGAGCACCAGCCCGCCGCTGCTGTTCTCCAGCAGGGGCAGCAGCCGGGGCTCCAGGCGGGTGACGGTGTGGAGGTCCAGTTCGCCGTGCAGGGCGACCACGGTGCGGCGGTCGGCGGGTCGGCGGGTGACCGAGGCGATTCCGGCCTCGGCGTGCGGTACGGGGAGGGGCAAGGAAGGCTCCTGTGCGGTGGTGCTCGGGTGGGTGTCCGCCACCGGCCGGGTTCCTCGCAAACCCGGCCGGTGACGGAGCGGGTGACACCCCATCAGATCGAAAGGCGTTGGGGGAGGGCCGAAGGTCCCTAGTGCCCGTCCCTCCCGCGGTCGCCGTGGGCTCAGGCGTGCGGTACCACCGCGACCGGTGCCGAGGCGTGGTGAAGGACGGCGTGCGCCACCGATCCCAGGCGTGCACCCAGGCCGTGCGCGCGGGTACGCCGTCCGACGACGACCAGGGCCGCGCCCGCCGAGGCCTCGACCAGCACGCCGGCCGGGCCGCCGGGCCTGACGGTCTCCGCGACCTCGACCTCCGGGTGCTTCTCCCGCCAGGGCAGCACGGCCTCCCGGACGAGCGCCGTCTCCAGGGTGCCGAGTTCGCGCAGTTCGCTCTCGGGCGGCACCCAGCCCGCGTAGCCGTAGGTCGGCGGCAGGTCCCAGCCGTGCACCACGCGGAGCCTTGCGCCGTGCAGGCCGGCCTCCCGGAAGGCGAAGGCGAGCACCGCGTCGGCGGGTGTCTGCGGGTCGAGACCGACGACGATCTCCGCCGCCTCCGCGCCCTCGCCGCCCTCGCGCCGCTCGCCGCCCGGCCGTCCCGCGCCCTGCGGGACGAGGACGACCGGGGAGTCCGTCCGGCCGGCGACCGCGAGGCTCACCGAGCCGACGAGCAGGCCGCGGAACCCGCCGAGTCCGCGGGTGCCGAGCACCAGGAGCTCCGCGTCGCCGGCCGCGTCGAGCAGCGCCTCGGCGGGCCGGCCGTCGAGGAGTTCGCCGCGGATCGGCAGATCGGGGTGGGCGGCGGCGATCGCCGCCTCGGCGTCCCGCAGCAACTGCCGGGCCGCCGCCTGCAGATCGGCCGGCTCCCCGCGGCTGCCGCGGCCGGTCGGCGGACCGGCGTGCACGAGGAGGAGCTCGGTGCCGCGTCCGGCCGCCTCCTCGGCCGCCCAGTGTGCTGCGGTCAGGCTGCCCGGCGAGGTGTCGATACCGGCGATGACGGGTCGGGTCATGGCGCTGCCTTCCAAGTCGCTGCGGCCGGTCGGCCGGCACGAACGCTGACCCCTCCACTCTGCTGCGCCGCGCGCCCCCGTCCCAGGACCACAGGGCCGTGGTCGCCGGTCCATTGGTCCCTCCTCCGGTTCCTGCCGGTCAGCCGACGGTGGTGGAGTAGGACTCGGTGCCGAGCTGGGCGCGGCCGGTGAAGGCCTCGGTGCCGGCCTCGACGCTGCTGAGCCAGTCGGTGCGCTGCATCAGGCCGCGGCGGACGAGCGCTTGGAGGAAGGCGTTGAGGTCGAGGTCGGCGCCGGAGGTGCCGGAGGTGCGGACGAAGGAGTAGACGTTCCAGCCGATGTTGCCGACGTACAGGTCCCCAGGTGGTGCCCTCCAGGCTGACGGTCTGCCGCTTGGTGCCCAGCGGCCCTGCGCCGCCGCCGCCGCGCTTCAGCCAGACCATGACCTCGTGCTCGGGCTTGCTCTGCCAGCCCCAGTGTCAGCCCAGCACGGTGCTCGCGTACGACTTGACCTCGGTGGGCCCGCCGCTCCACGCCCAGGCGGTGCCCCAGCCGACGGTGTCGCCGGAGCGGTGGGTGTCCCAGGTGCAGCTCCAGCCGCTGCCGGCGAAGCCCTAGGTGCCGGCCGCGGCGAGGGTGGCCAGCGCGACGGCGGCTGCGCCGAGGCGGGTGCGGGTGCGGGAGTGGCGGTGGCGTCCGGTGGCCATGGCTGAGGGCCTTCGGTCGACGTGAGGGCTCCGGCGGCCGGTGGTGTCGCCTGTCGGTTGCCGCCGCGGGCCGGGAGGTTGCCGCGCGGCCCCGGCGGAATCCGGCGCCGATCGGCGGCAACCCCTCAGGGCGCGGCGGCAACTGAGGGGCAGACGCATCCCCTCACTCCCGGAGGCACCTGCATGTCCGCTTCCCCGCACCGCCGTCCGCCCGGCCGCCGCCGGCTCGCCCTGGCCGCCGGAGGCGCCGTGGCCGCGCTCGGCCTGGGCGCCGTCCCGCTGGCCCTGCACGCCGGCGCCGCCACCGGTACCGCGGCCCCCGCCCCCGGCGCTGCTGCCGCCACGGTCGGCGATCTCGGCCGGGCGGTGCTGCCCGTCAAGGACGGCTGGGCGGCGGAGGGCTCCGGCACCACCGGCGGCCGGGCCGCGGACGCCGCGCACACCTTCACCGTCTCCACCCGCGCCGAACTGGTGAAGGCGCTGGCCGCCGGCCCGTCCGGGGCGCCCCGGATCATCCGGGTCAAGGGCACCGTCGACGCCAACACGGACGACGCAGGCAAGCCGCTCGGCTGCGACAACTACGCCGCCGGCACCGGGTATTCGCTCGCGGCCTACCTCAAGGCCTACGACCCCGCGGTGTGGGGCCGGACGAAGCTGCCCTCCGGCGGGCAGGAGGACGCCCGCCGCGCGGCCCAGGCCAGGCAGGCGGCCCGCGTCGTGATCACCGTGCCCTCGCACACCACCATCGTCGGCGTGCCTGGCACCGGCGCGGGCATCACCGGCGGCAGCCTCGTGGTCAAGGACGCCGACGACGTGATCGTCCGCAATCTCGCCCTCACCGACGTCCGCGACTGCTTCCCGCAGTGGGACCCGACCGACGGCTCCACCGGCAACTGGAACTCCGCCTACGACGCCGTCTCGCTGCGCGGCGCCACCCACGTCTGGGTCGACCACAACACCTTCTCCGACGCCCCGCACTTCGACGCGGCCAACCCGACCCGCTTCGGCCGCGAGTACCAGGTCCACGACGGCGCGCTGGACATCACCAACGCCTCCGACCTGGTCACCGCCTCGTACAATCGGTTCAGCAACCACGACAAGACGATGCTGATCGGCAGCAGCGACAAGGACACCAAGCTGCGAGTCACCCTGCACCACAACGTCTTCGAGGGCATCGTCCAGCGCGCCCCGCTCGCCCGCGTCGGGCAGATCCACCTGTACGACAACTACTACGACACCACCAAGCTCAACGGCTACGCGCACGGCTACAGCGTCAACTCCCGGGCCGGCGCCCAGATCGTGGCGCAGAACAACCACTGGCGGCTGTCGTCGGACCGGAAGGCCGCCCAACTGCTCAGCGGCGACGGCACCGGCGCGTTCGCCGGCAGCGGCAACCTCGTCAACGGCAGCACGGTGGACCTGGTCGCCGCGTACAACGCCGCCAACTCCAAGAAGATCAAGGCGACCGCCGACTGGCGGCCCACCCTCGCCGCCGGCCTCGAGCCCGCCGCCGCGCTGCCCGCCGAACTGCCGAAGAAGGCCGGCGCCGGCGTGCTCACCGAGAGCGGCGGCACGGCCACCGCCCCGGCGACGACCGGCCGGACCCTGGCCGTCGCCGCCGACGGCTCCGCCGCGTACCGCACCGTGCAGGCCGCCGTGGACGCCGCCGCCGCGGGCGACACCGTGCTGATCGCGCGCGGCACCTACCGCGGGACGGTCAACGTCCCGGCCGCCAAGAAGGGCCTGACCCTCAGGGGCGCCACCGGCAACGCCGAGGACGTGGTCCTCAGCCACGACAACGCGGCCGGCACGGCACGGCCCGGCGGCGGCACCTACGGCACCGAGGGCAGTGCCACCCTCACCGTGTCGGCGAACGACACCACCGTCACCGGCCTCACCGTGCAGAACACCTTCGAGCGCTCCGCCCACCCGGAGATCACCGCGACCCAGGCGGTCGCCCTCGCCGCCCGCGGCGACCGGCAGCAGTACCTCAACTCCCGCTTCATCGGCCACCAGGACACCGTGCTGAACTGGGCGCCCAGCGCCACCGGCCAGTACCGCCAGTACTTCCGCAACTCCTTCGTCGCGGGCGACGTCGACTTCGTCTTCGGCAACGCCACCGCCGTCTACGACCGGGTCAACATCACCCTGCGCGACCGCGGCGCCGCCGCCGGCGGCAACAACGGCTACCTCGCCGCGCCCAGCACCGACGCGGCCAAGAAGTACGGCATCCTCGTCACCGACAGCACGATCAGCAGCAGCGCCAAGGCGAACACCTTCCACCTGGGCCGCCCCTGGCGGACCGGCCCGACCGCCGTGGGGCAGCTCGTGATCCGCAACACCGTGCTGCCCGCCGCGGTGAAGACCGCCGCCCCGTGGACGGACATGGGCGGCTTCTCCTGGAAGTCCGCGCGCTTCGCCGAGTACGCCAACACCGGCCCCGGCGCGGCCGTCAACGCCTCCCGGCCGCAGCTCACCGCGGTCCAGGCCGCCGCGTACACCGCCCGCGCCTACCTGGCCGGCACCGACGGCTGGAACCCGGTCGGCTGACCCGCTCCGCCCCGCCTTCTACTCGTCGGTAGCAGGGGTCTGGACCTGTCGAAAGGGTGTGCTGTCGGGCTGTTACGCTGCCGCCTCCTCCCTTCCCGGGAACGCTCACAGCCCATCGAGAGGGCGCACCACAGGCATGATCCCCGACGAGGCGACCGCGGACCTCCACGCCTTCTTCGACCGCCACCACGCCGAACTCGCCCGCCTGGCCCACCTGCTGACGGGCGGGACGGAGGCCGCCGACGACCTCGCCGCCGACGCCCTGGCCGGGCTCGGGCGCCACTGGGAGCAGGTGCTGCGCACCGGCTCCCCGCTCGCCCGGGCCCGTGGCGAGGTCGTCCGCCTGGCCCGGGCCGGCGACCGCGCCGCAGCCCCGAGGCGGCGGCGCACCGCACCGGCGGCGGGCGGCGGGGACGTCCTGGCCGCACTGCAACGACTGCCCTTCCGCCGGCGCGTCTGCGTGGTGCTCCGGTACGCCTTCGACCTCCCGGCGGTGGAGGCCGCGCAGGTCCTGGGCACGGCGGTCGGTACGGTGGAGCGCCGCACCGCGAAGGGTGCGGCGGAACTGCAACGGCAGCTCGGGACCCGGGCCGCCGACGGACTGCTGGGGAGGAGGAACCGATGACGGACGGACCGATCAACGACGAACTGCGCGGCCTGCTGCGGGAGGCCGCCGAGGCCCACCGCCCCGACCGGGCCCGGATGCTGGCCAGGATCGAACGCGCCGCGGCCGGCCCCGCGCGGGGCGGCACCCGCCGCCGCAGCACCGCCCTCTCCTGGCCCAAGGTGCTGCTCGCCTCCCTCGCCACGGCCGGTGTGATGGCGGCCGGCGGACTCGCCGTCGCCGCGATCGTGCAGCCCCCGGCCCCCCAGCCACCGCCCACCGCGGCCGCCGCCCCGACGGCTTCGGCCACCGGAGGGGCGACCGGCAGCGCGGCCCCCGCCGACCCCACCCCGTCCGCCGGGCCCTCCCACAACTCACCGACCGCGCCGGGGCCCAGCAGCACCCCGACCCGCTCCGCCGGAGCCTCCGCCACCCCCGACCGCTCCCCGGCACCCCCCGCGGCCGGCAGCCGCACCGAGGACGGACCGCTCTGGGCCGACGGCTCCGTCGACCCGCACAGCCTCCCCTCCTGGACGCAGAGCAACGTCACCCTCAAGACCCGGCAGCCGCTCACCGCCCTCACCGTGGAGCTGCGCATCGCCCTGACCGCCGGTGTCAAGGACACCGGCCACTGGCAGACCCGCCCCGCCGACGACTTCACCGTCACCGTGCGCGAGGAGTCCGGCTTCCTGGTCTACCGGTGGACCCTCGGGCCGGGCCGGAGCCTGCCCGCCGGAGAGCACGTCTTCGCCGGCCAGTTCAACCACGCCGACGGCGGCCGCGACGCCAAGGACGACGCCTACCGCGCCGACGCCACCGCCCCCGGCGGCCCCGCCGCGGTCTGGGGCGACTTCGCCCGTACCGGCTGAGCCGTACGGCCCCGGCCGACCGGTCTCCGGACGGCTCGTCAAAAACCTTCCTTCTTTCGGCAACCTTCCGCCGGCGGGCGGCAACCAGGGGGCAGACACCGGGCCGTCGGGCCGTCGGGCGCGGCGTTCCGGTGTCGAGCGGCTCCGGAGTTCCCGGGGTACGCGCCTTCCCTGTACCGACAGTTGCCAAGGATTCGTGAGACGTGAGCAAGCGAGCGATACGCCCCAAGCGCGGCAGGATCGCGGCCCTGGGCGGCGTGGCCGCCCTGATGACCGCCGGCATCGCGGGCGGCCTGTGGGCCGGCGCGGACGCGGCCGCACCGGCGCCGACCCCCGGCACCGCCTACACCCTGGTGAACGCCGCGAGCGGGCTGTGCCTGCAGGCGCCGCCGACCGCCGGCGCGGACGGTGTGCAGCTGACCCAGGCGGGCTGTGGCGGCCAGGCGCAGACCTGGACGCTGACCGCCTCCGGCGGCGGCTTCCGGCTGGTGGCCGCGCACGGCGGTGCCTGCGCGGGCGTCCGTGACGCGAAGACCGGTGCGGGTGCGGCCGTGCAGCAGGAGGCGTGCGACGATGCGGCCGCCTCGCAGCGCTGGACGGTGACGGCCGTCGAGGGCGGCTTCCGCGTGGTGAACGCCGGCAGCGGCAAGTGCCTTGCGGTCAAGGACGGTTCCACCGCCGCCGGTGCCCCGGTGCAGCAGAACTCCTGCGACTCGGCGGCGGCCAAGCGCTGGGCGTTCAAGACGGCCGGCACCGCGCCGACCCCCACGGCGAGCGCCATCGCCAAGCCCGGCGCGAGCGCGACGGCGAAGCCCACGGCGACGGCCACCGGCAAGCCGACCGCCACGGCCACCGCCACCGGTGGGACCGGGACCGGTGCCGTGCCGGCCTGGCCGACCCCGCAGGGCGCCGACGTGCCGCTGACTTCGACCCAGCAGGTCGCCAAGCTCTTCGACGGCGGCGGCAAGCGCTTCGTCGGCAAGGGCGCCCTGGGCACCGGCGGTCAGTCGGAGAGCCAGCCCGCGATGTTCGAACTCGCCGACGGCGCCGTGCTCCAGAACGTGATCCTCGGCGACCCGGCCGCCGACGGCGTGCACTGCAAGGGCAGTTGCACCCTGCGGAACGTGTGGTGGGAGAACGTCGGCGAGGACGCCGCCACCTTCAAGGGCACCTCGGCCGCCCAGGTGATGACGGTCGACGGCGGCGGTGCGCGCGGCGCGGCGGACAAGGTCTTCCAGCACAACGGCCCCGGCACCTTCGTCATCAAGAACTTCCGGGTCGAGGACTTCGGCAAGCTCTACCGCTCCTGCGGCAACTGCAAGACGCAGTACCCGCGGCACGTCGTCATCGACAACGTGATCGCCACCACCCCCGGCAAGAAGATCGTCGGCATCAACTCCAACCTGGGCGACACCGCGAGGATCACCCGCCTGACCGTCGTCGGCGACAGCAGCAGGAAGATCACGGTCTGCCAGCGCTTCACGGGCGTCACCTCGGGCGAGCCCAAGGAGGCCGGCAGCGGACCGGACGGCACCAACTGCCTCTACACCGCGGCCGATGTGACCTACAAGCCCTGACCCGCCCGTCCGCTCCACCACCCCCTGCTGCCGGGCGGCCCCACCCGCCCGGCAGTGCCCCTCGGGTGCCCCGTTGCCTGTGGCGACGTGTCCCGCACCGCCGCCGGAACCGTGATCGCCGTTCCTGTGGCGGGCGGGGCGGCGGCGCCGCTACGGTGGGCGCCATGGGGTTGGGATCTTGGTGGCGCGGCTCCTCCGCAGCCTCCCGCAATCGGCACAGCGACACTGCTCCGCCCACCGAGGAGGCGGTACTCGCCCTGGTGGCCGAGCAGTTGACGGAGATCAGCGGCGACCGCTGGACGGCCGGGCCGGGTGCGGCCACCGGGCCCGGCACGATCGCCGTGGTGCCCGCCGCACTGCACGGCGACGGCCCTGCCCACCTCGACCTCACCGTCCTCCTGGACGCGTCCCGCCCGGAGGCCGGCGCGGTGACCGACTGCGTCGCCGGGTTCGGGGCGTCCTCGGAGCCCGCGGCGCGCCGCGCGGTCGAGGTGTGGGCCGCGACCGCGGGTGTCACCGTCCTCGAACTCCTCGCCCACAACGGCCGGTTCGCCGGCCACCTGCACCCGGACGACGCGGACGGGCTGCCCGGCTGGCACGCCGTGCACGGCGGTATCGTGGCCTGGGGCTCGGGCGAGCGCCACAACGCCGTCCAGGACTGGATGCTGAACCGCCCCGTCCTGCCGCGGCTCGCCGGGGCCTTCGCGGACGGCTTCGCCCGGGACCGACTGGTCGGTGTCTCGCTGCTGTTCGGCGGCGGGGCCGGCGAGGAGACCGCCGAGGTCCGGGTCGACGGCGAACTGCACGAGCAGGCGTCCAAGGCGCTGCTGGCCCTGGACTGGCCGCGGCCGGAGGCGGGTACCGCCTACGCCCGGACCTTCGTGCTGCTGGTCCGTCGGCAGCGGCCCTGAGCGGGGCGGGAGTTCAGCGCGCGGCCAGCGGGTAGGCGTGTGCGCCGGCCGGCCCCGGGTAGTCGGGCAGCCAGCGGGCGAGCACCAGCCCCGAGGGGTGGAACATCGGCTCGGGCAGCTCGTCCACGGCGAACCGCTCCCACCCGGCGCAGCTGTGCGGCTCGGTGACGTACGCCGGGGCGTCGCTGGGCGGGGCCAGTACGGCGGCGGTCAGCCGGGGCCGGCCGAGCTCGTGGTCGAGCAGGACGGCGAGCACCCGCATCGCGTCGGCGGGGAGCACGATGCCGGTCTCCTCGGCGAGTTCGCGGGCGGCGGCCTCCTCGAAGGACTCGCCGGTGCCGTCGACCTTGCCGCCGGGGAGGCTCCAGGTGGGCGGCTCCCCGGCGGTGGTGCGGCGGCCGATCAGGACCCGGCCGTCGGTGGTGGGCACGATCACCCCCGCACCGATGATCGGGCCTCCGGCGCCCGGGCCTGCGGTCACCAGGCCGCCTTGGAGTAGTCCTTGAGGAAGCAGCCGTACAGGTCCTCGCCGAGCTCGCCGCGGACGATCGGGTCGTAGACCCGGGCGGCGCCGTCGACGAGGTCGAGCGGGGCGTGGAAGCCCTCGTCGTGCAGGCGCATCTTGTCGGGGTGCGGCCGCTCGTCGGTGATCCAGCCGGTGTCGACGGCGGTCATCAGGATGCCGTCGGTCCGGTACATCTCCTCGGCGCTGGTGCGGGTGAGCATGTTCAGCGCGGCCTTGGCCATGTTGGTGTGCGGGTGGCCCGCGCCCTTGTAGCCGCGGCTGAAGACGCCCTCCATGGCGGAGACGTTGACGATGTACTTGCGCCGGGCGGCGGAGGCGGCCATCGCCGACCGCAGCCGGCTGATCAGGATGAACGGCGCCGTGGAGTTGCAGAGCTGCACCTCCAGCAGCTCCATCGGGCCGACCTCCTCGACGGTCTGCACCCAGCTGTTGGTGGGGGAGAGGTCGGGGACGAGCCCGCCGGCGTCGATGGCGGTGCCGGCCTCGATCCGGGCGGGCGAGGCGGAGCCGGTGACCAGGGCGAGGGAGGTGACGTCCTCGGCGCTGATCCGGTCGCTGTTGCCGGTGGCCTGGCCGGGCAGCGCCGGGACGTCGACGCTGCCGCTGCCGAAGCGGCCGATGACGGTGGAGGAGGGCAGTTCGCCCGCGGGCAGCGGGGCCGACTCCGCGGCGACGAGTTCCCGGTAGGACTCGGGGGGCCGGCGGACGGTCTGCGCCGCGTTGTTGATCAGGATGTCCAGCGGGCCGTCCGCGGCGACCTCGTCGGCCAGCGCCATGACCTGGGCCGGGTCGCGCAGGTCGATGCCGATGATCTTCAGGCGGTGGATCCACTTGTCGCTGTCCGGCATCGCCTTGAAGCGGCGGATGGCGTCGTTGGGGAAGCGCGTGGTGATGGTGGTGTGCGCGCCGTCCCGCAGCAGGCAGAGCGCGATGTACATGCCGATCTTGGCACGGCCGCCGGTGAGCAGGGCGCGCCGTCCGGTCAGGTCCGCCCGCGCGGCGCGGCGGGCGTGGTTGAGCGCGGCGCAGCTGCGGCACAGCTGGTGGTAGAAGGCGTCGACCTCGACGTAGCGCTGCTTGCAGGTGTAGCAGGAGCGGGGGCGCTCGAGTATCCCGGCGATTTCGGTGGTGGTCTCGGTGATCAGGCCGAAGGCGCCGGCCGTCTCGTCGTCGATCCGGCCGGGTGCGCCGGTCGCGGTGCGCGAGGTGACCAGCCGGTCGTTGGCGGTCTTGCGGGCGCGGGTCTCCTGGCGGCGGCGCTGCTTGAGCGTGCGGAAGATGCCGCCGACCGCCTTGCGGACGGTGATCGCGTCCGGGTGGTCCACGTGCAGGTCGTCGAGCTCGGCGAGCACGTCCAGGCACAGGGCCAGCCGCTCCGGGTCGATGCCCGGGCCGTGGTCGATGTCCTCCTCGGCCGCCTGATCCTGCTCGGTCCTGATCTGGGTCTGGGTGTCCGGGCCCGCCGTCATGACTGCTGCTGCTTCCCTCGTTGCGCCGCTTGTACCGGCGAATGCTACGGGAGCGGCCGGACGCGGGGCGAAAAGTAATACCTGCACCTGCCTTGTGATGGTTACTGGACCGGGGCTAGCGTAATAACCGCTAGGGAAATCGGCCAATTACAGGCAGAGGTGGACCGTGCAGACCTGGGACGACTGGCAGCGCAGCTGGGACCGCCAGCAGGAGTGGTACCTGCCCGACCGCGAGGAGCGGTTCCGGGTGATGCTCGACCTCGTGGAGGCCACCGCCGGCCCCGCACCCCGTCTCCTCGACCTGGCCTGCGGCACCGGCTCGATCAGCGAACGGCTGCTCGCCCGCTTCCCCGCGGCCGTCTCCACCGGAGTCGACGTCGACCCGGCACTGCTCGCCATCGCCCGCGGCCACTTCGCCGACGAGCCGCGCCTCACCCTGGTCACCGCCGACCTCAACGACCCCGACTGGGCGCAGCGGCTGCCCGGTGGCGGCGGCCCCTACGACGCGGTGCTCACCGCCACCGCACTGCACTGGCTGTCCACCGACCGGCTGCTGCGCCTCTACCGCGACCTGGTGCCGCTGATCCGCCCCGGCGGCCTCTTCCTCAACGCCGACCACATGCCGCAGACCGGCACCCCGCTGCTCAACGCCGCCCACGCCGCCTTCGAGCGCACCCGGCAGGAGCGGGAGCGCGCCGAAGGCGTCCTGGACTGGGAGGGCTGGTGGAAGGCCGCGGCCGACGACCCGGCCCTGGCCGACGCCGTGGCGGCCCGGTTCGCGATCCACGGCAGCCACGCCGACGGCGACAGCCACCCCGCCGAGTGGCACGCCGCCCGCCTGGTCGAGGCCGGCTTCCGGGAGGCCGGCCCCGCCTGGCGGTCGGTCAGCGACGCACTGGTCGCGGCAGTGCGCTGACCACCGGCAGCTCCTCCAGCGCGATCCCGAAGTGCTCGCGGTACGCGGCGAGCGCCTGCGCCTCGGACAGCTGCTCCTCGCGGCGGGAGCCGTCCGGACCGGTGCGGATCAGCCGCGTGCCGGCGAGCGTGATCCGCCCCTCGGGCGCCAGCCGCGAGCAGGTCGTCGACCGGGTGAAGTGCGAGTCCGGCGAGGTGGCCTGCCACCAGCAGGTGGGGGAGAAGTCCGCCAGCGCGTACGGGCGCAGGTCCAGCCGGTACTGCGGATCGCCGTCCATCACGACGTCCAGCCCGCCGTCGCCGTGCCCGGCCAGGGTGAACTCCCCGGCCGGGTCGGCCTGCGGGCCGGTGCGGTCGAGCCGCAGCGGATTGTGGCTGAACCGCCCGAAGCCCACGTCCGCCAGCCACGGCCCGTCCAGCTCGACCCGCAGCGCCATGTGGTCGAAGGGCGGCCCGACCCGGCCCTCCTTCCCGAACACCCGGGCCGACAGCAGCTCCACCCGGAAGCCGAGCGCCTCCAGCAGCGCGGCGAAGGCGCCGTTGAGCTCGTAGCAGAAGCCGCCGCGCCGCCGCTCCACGATCTTCGCCCACAGCGCGTCCGGCTCCAGGACGATCGGCTCGCCCAGCACCACGCTCAGGTTCTCGAACGGCACCGCGGCCAGGTGCGCCCGCTGCAGCTCGCGCAGCGCCGCAGCGTCCGCCCGCTCGGGGCGTCGCGCGCCGATCCGGTCCAGGTACGCCGCCACCTGTCGCTCGTCCACTCGGATCTCCTCTTCCTCCGTACTCGGACGGTCCGTCAACGAGGCCGATCGTCGCACTCCTGACGGTCCGTCGAAAGAAAACTCCGAAAAAACGTTTGAGATTCCTGTTATCCCCTGGCGCCCCACGGATCTCCCATGTGTCGGCAAGCACCACACCCCACCGGCCGACGAGGAGAGACACATGTCACACAGGAAAGCGTCGCACCGTCGCCGCAATCGCCGTGGACTGATGTTCACCGCAACCGCCGTCACCGCGGGACTGATCGCGGGAGCCTTCACCATCGGCTCCGTGATGGAGGGCAACAAGCCGCTCCGCACCTCCGCGGACGCGGCGATCGCCCAGGAGCTGGAGCCCTCGCCCGCCGCCGCCCCGCTCTACCAGGACGAGCCGACCCCGGTCACCTCCATACCCAAGGACGACCCGGCCCGCGGTCTCGTCTACGGCGGCCTCGTGCCCGCGGCCAGCGGTGAGCGCTGCGTCGGTAGCTACAAGGTCAACGACGAAGGCCTGTGCAGCCACGGCCCGGACGCTCCGCCGAAGGGCATCGACGTCCACAAGGACACCGCGCCCGCGGTTGCGACCACCGCCAAGCCCGCCGACCTGGCGCCGACCGCGGCCGCCGCGCCGCCGTCCTCCGCCGACCTGCTGAGCGACGCGCCGCCGGTCCTGGACGTGCAGACCGGCAAGTCCCTCGGCGGCTCCGCCACGCCCGCCGCCGGCACCCCCTCGGCCGGAGCGGGGGCCGCGGCCGAAGGCTCCAAGGTGGTCTGCGAGGGCGACGGCTCGACCGGCAACCGCGTCCAGGTGCTGTACGTCCACGCCCCGGGCAACGACCGGTTCGCCGAGTACCTCGCCTCCTTCAAGAAGTGGGCCGCGGACACCGACACCATCTACAACGCGAGCGCCCAGGAGACCGGCGGCGTCCGGCACATCCGCTTCGTCACCGAGTCCGACTGCACCGCGTCCGTGCTGAACGTCGAGCTGTCCGCCTCCTCCCTCCAGGAGTTCGGCGCCAGCAACAAGGCGCTCGCCGCACAGGGCTTCAACCGCAAGGACCGCAAGTACATGATCTTCGCCGACGCGAAGGTCTACTGCGGCATCGGCACCTTCAACGGCGACGAGCGCCCCGGCCAGGACAACCTGTCCAACTTCGGCCCCTCGTACGGCCGCACCGACAACGGCTGCTGGGGCGGCTCCACCGCGGCCCACGAGCTCGGCCACAACCTCGGCGCCGTCAACAACAGCGCCCCGCACACCAGCAAGGGCGCGCACTGCGTCGACGAGTGGGACATCATGTGCTACTCCGACTCGCCGTACTACCCCAAGATGCAGACCCTCTGCCCGAACCGCGCCGAGGACGAGCGGCTCGACTGCAACCACGACGACTACTTCAACACCAACCCGCAGCCGGGCAGCTACCTGACCACGCACTGGAACATCGCCAACAACCAGTTCCTGTTCGCGAACGGCGGCACCAACCCCAACCCCGACCCGACCAAGTCGCCCAGCCCGAGCCCGACGACGCCGAACCCGACCAAGTCGCCCAGCCCGAGCCCCAGCCCGACCGGCTCGAACCCGACGCCCAGCCCCAGCCCGACGTCGACCACGACCACCGGCCCCAAGGTGACCGTCGGCCAGATCACCCCGAACTCGGCGGTGCTCAGCTGGGCCGCCGCCACCGGCGCCGCCGGCTACGAGCTGCAGCTGAACGGCCGCACCATCGCGACCGTCACCTCCACCGTCGTCCGCCTGGTCAACCTGAAGCCCGACACCGAGTACAAGGTCGCCGTCGCGGTCAAGGACGCGTCCGGCAAGACCGCCAAGCCGGGCCGCACCACCGCCTTCCGCACCGCCAAGGCGGCCGGCCCCGGCCCCACCAAGCCCGGCACCCGGTACCTGATGCTCAACAGCCTCACCGGCCAGGCCGCCGACATGTGGGGCGGCTCCACCCGCGACGGCGCCGTGCTCATCGGCTACCAGCGCCACGGCTACTCCAACCAGCAGTGGCTGTTCGAGGACGCCGGTGACGGCTACCTGCAGATCCGCTCCGCCCGCTCCGACAAGTGCCTGCAGATCGGCGGCCAGGCCGTCGCCGGCCAGTACGTGATGCAGCAGCCCTGCTCCTCCGTCGACAGCCAGAAGTGGAAGGTCGACTCCGCCGGCAGCGGCTACGCGCTCACCGCCAAGGGCTCCTCGCTGGTCCTCGGCACGAGCAAGCGCTGGTACTACGGCGGCTGGCTGCTGGAACTGCAGCAGCCCAACGGCCAGTCCTACCAGAACTGGACCATCCAGCCCGCCTCCTGACGAGGCGCCCCAGGACCCGGCGGGGCGGGAACCGACCCTCCCGCCCCGCCGGCCCGACCAGGAGCCACCGCCATGCGCCTGCGCACCCTCGCCGCCGCCACCGCCCTCACCGGCCTGACCGTGCTCGGCACGGCCCAGCCCGCCGGCGCGCACGGCGACACCATCGCCTTCGCCGTCTCCGGCCTGGTCGACGGCCACATCACCGCCGTCGCCACCTGGGAGAACGACCACGACCCGGTCGACGAGAAGATCGCCGGCACGCTCAACGCCGTCGCCGCCGACGGCCGCGCCGTCGGCCCCTGGCCGCTCGTCGCCGTCGCCGGCAAGACCGGCACCTACACCACCGCCCTCCAACTTCCGCCCGGACACTGGAAGGTGACCGTCGAATCCGGCTTCCCCGCGCTCGGCCGCGGCGAGGCCCAGCTCGACGTCACCGCCGTCCCCGGCACCGCCCCCAGCAGCGGACCGGTCGCACCCGTCCCGTCCTCCACCGCCACCGGCACGCCCGCACCCGCCGCCTCCGGCAAGCAGGCCACCGCGACGGTCGAGGTCGCTGCCGCCGGCACCGACAGCGCCTGGACGGGTGTGCTCGCCGCCGCGGCAGCCGTCGTCGCAGCGGCCGCGGCCGCCGCGATCCTGCTGCTGCGCCGCCGCCGCGCGGCACGCTGAACCGCCGCCGGGACGCCGTTGCACACGGCGTCCCGGCGACATGTCGCCTCATCGACCTGTCGACACCTGGCCACGGACGACGGGTTGTGCCGCCCCGGCCACCGCAGGCCACCATGAAGGCATGGACATCGACACGGTCGTCCGCACCCGACGTGCCCTGCACGCCGTCGCCGAGACGGTGCTCGCCGGGCCGCAGTACCGGGCCAGCGGCACCATCAGGCTGCGGGCCTACCCAGGCGGCTTCGCCACCAGTGCCGAGCCGTTCCTCCAGGTCATCGGCGGCGAACTGATGGCACCCGGACACCGGCTCGCCCTGCAGCGCACCACCTGCGCCGCCCTCGCGGCCGCCGTCGGCGTCGAGCCGGGACCGCCCGAGGGCCTCTACCACGACGGCTCCGGCGCCGACCCCGACGACCCCGTCGACGCCGACCCGCAGGCCGCCCAGTGGATCGCCCACTGCCTGGGCGCCGGCGACACCGCCCTGCGCCGCCTCGCCCCCGACGCGGAGCCGGTGCTCTGGCCCGAGCACTTCGACATCGGCATCACCCTGGACGAGGTCAACTACGGCGTCTCCGCCGGCGACGGCTACCAGCCCGAGCCCTACGCCTACGTCGGCCCGCACACCCCGCGCAGCGGCCCGTTCTGGAACGCCCCGTTCGGAGCCGCCCGCACCGTCCGCGAACTCGGCGGCGCCGACGCCCTCACCCGCTACCTCGAGGAAGGCCGCCGGCTCGCCGCCGCCTGACCCGTCCGGACCTGCCGGCGGTAGCGGTCCAGCACGTCCTGCCGCAGCAGCGCCCCGAACCCGGCCGCCTCCAGCCGCAGCCCCAGCTGCGCCTCGGTGATGCCCAGCGCAGCCGCCGCCGAGGCCAGGTGCCAGTCGTGCGCGGCCAGCGTGTCCAGCAGGTACCCGCGGCGGACCTGCGCCTCCGAGAGCCGGAAGGTCTTCAGATAGGCGATCCGGCCGGACTCGTCGGTGATCGTCTCGCCGATGTGGTTCTCCCGGCCCGGACGGAACTCCGGCAGGAACCGGCCCAGCGTGAACCGGCCCATCCGGTGCACCTTCCGCATCCGCACCTCGGCACCGAACACGGACCCGGCCATCGTCGAGTCGTGGAACTCCGCCCACGCCCGCTCCTGCTCCCGGGCCGCCGCCCGCAGGTCGGCCAGCGAACGGATGCCCGGGCCCGGGATCTCCGCCCGGAAGTCCGGCACCGGCGCGGACAGCAGGGCGTAGTGGTGGATCAGCTCGCCGAACAGGTCGAGCACCAGCGTCGGATGCAGCGCCCGGTAGTCCTCCGGGTGCGGCACCGCGAACGCCGCGGCGAGCGCGTCCGCCACGTACAGCACCACCCCGCACTGGCCCGGGTGGATCTCGAACACCCGCAGCGCCTCCGCCAGCCCGCGGACGTGCGCACCCCGGTACGCCTCCTCCGCCCGCGGCGACAGCCCGGCCCGCACCGCCCGCTGCGACCACTCCTCCCACACCACCGTCGGCCCGCCGAAGTGCAGCGCCAGATAGCCCTCCAGCGCCAGGTGCAGAGGCAGGAACCGCAGCCGGGTCGAGGACTCCTTCAGGGCCAGCCGGCTGTGCGACCGCACCGGCACCCTCGGCGGCACCTGCTCGCCCAGCGAGGTGCCGTACGCGGCCGCCGAACCGTCGGACGTCCAGTCCGCGACGAAGCCGTGCGGCACGTACGCCGTGTACCGCTCGCCCTGCCCCAGGTTCACCGAGGCGTGCGTGTCGCCGTACAGCCGGCGGTGCAGCCGCAGATCGGCGATCGGCTCCTCCCGCACCAGCGGCACCAGCCGCACGCCGCCCCACACCTGGGCCGGCCGGGTGGCCAGGCCGGCCGGGTCCAGCACGGTCAGGTCCGACGCGGTCATCGCAGCTCCCCTTCCTGTCGCGGCGGCGTGCCGTACGCGGCCCGGTCGCCGCCCGTGCTCCGGCCGCCGCCCGTGCTCCGGCCACCGCCGGCCAGGAACGCCTCCGTCCGGGCGGCCAGGTGCGCGGTCAGCTCGGCCAGGCCCGTCCGGCCTTCGGCGAAGCGGGCGATCCCGACCAGCGGCGCCAGGTCCTCGGCGTCCCGGATGCCCGCGGTCGGGACACCCGGCGCGAGCCGGCGCACGTCGAAGCCGTCCGCGTCGTACACCGGGTTGAGGTGCACGATCCGGGTCGCGCCCGCCGGGTCCAGCCGGGTGCGCCACACCCGCAGCACCTCGGCGGCCAGGCCGGGCGGCGCGTTGTCCCAGCCGTCCGACACGATCACCAGCCGCTCCGGCGCGGTCTCCAGCGCGTCCACGATCCGCCGCCCCAGCGGCGTCGGCCCGGACGGCCTGACCAGCAGCGCATCCCGGCGGCCCGACGTCCACAGCGCCGTGTACTCGCCGGCCAGTGCGCCCAGCAGGTGGTGGCAGGCCAGCGCCACCGCCAGCGGACGGCGCCGCTTCTGCCCGGAGCCGTACGAGGAGAAGCTGTCGTCGAGCACCGCCGCGACCCGGCCCCAGGTGCCCCGCTCCGCACCGGCGGTGCGCCGGGCAGCCGCCTCCAGGGCCGCCGTCAGCTCAATGCGCCGCTCGGCCCGCTCGGCGAGCGGCAGCCCCAGCACGTAGGAGGCCAGCCTGGTCAGCGGCATCCGGCCCAGGTCGGCCCGCACGGCCGACGCCCCCGCCTCCCGCGCGGACTCCTGCAGCCGCAGCAGCTCCAGCCGGGTCATCCGCGGCGCGATCCGCTCCAGGAAGGCCGCCCGCGGAATGCCGTGCTTCGCCGCAAAACCCTCGGCGACCGTGTACGGCAGCTCGTACACCGCCGACTTCTCGTAGTGGGCCCGCCGCCAGGTGTCCAGCAGCGGCTCCTCGAACGAGCGCCCGCGGTGCCCGCCGCCGCCGAACGCGAAGTCACCCAGCTCCGGCACGGCCGGCACCAGGTGCGCGTGGCGCAGCGCGGTACGGAAACCGCCCCGGTACTTCACCGCGTCCAGCACCGGATCGGGCCGCGCCGCCACCCAGTCGCGGATCAGCGCCCGCGTCCGCCGGTTGTTCACCCTCGCCCGCCGCAGCTCGCCGAACAGCCGGTACACCCGCTGCGGCGGCAGCAGCGCCAGCCGCCGCGCGATCAGCCGGCCCTCGGTGCGGCGCTGCTCCCCGGTGGCCTCCCGCGAGCTCTCCAGCAGCCGGCGCACGATCAGCGCGGCATTGTGGTCGTTGATGTCCAGGGCCAGCACCGCGGCGTACAGCTCGCGGTAGTTGCCCAGCATGTACGCGTGCAGGAAGTCCAGCGAGAGGCGCTGCTCGGCCGCGTCCGCGTGGAACTCGCGCTGGCCGGTCGCCGTCACGGCCGCGTTCACGAACAGCAGCACGTCCTCGGCGGCGACCAGATCGCCCAGGGTCTCCATGGCTCGCCCCCCATCGGTGTGGATGCCGGCCGGGGAATGGGGGCACGAACTGCGAATCATCGCTGTAGAGGCGCCTTCCGGAAGTCGCACCGGAGTCCCGCGGCCGGCCGGACGACGCTACCAGAGCGCCTGCCGCTGCTCAGCGGCATTTCCGCCGGTACTCCGCGCCCGCAGCGCCGGGCTCTTGCTGACGAATCGTCAACACGTCGTGCGAGCAGCCTTGACGGTGTACAGCCATGGATCTACAACGAAGGGAGCTCCCCTCCCGGTGCCCCCGACCGGTCCGGAGCAGTGAACGTGCGTCTTCTCGAACCCCCTCACCGAGGAAGAGGCCCTCCCATGCGTCCGTCCAGCTGCCTGGCCCTGATCACCGCCGCTGCCGCCGTCGCCGTCGGCGCCCTCCCCGCCTCCGCCGCACCCGCCGTGCCCGGCCCGCCGGCCGCGCCCGCCGCCGTGCCCGTCCTGACCGCCGGCGGACCCGACGGCGCCGCGGTCGCCGCGGGCGACGTGCTCGCCGCACCGCTCACCACGGGCACCCGCGCCACCTTCTACTCGACCGCGACCAGCACCACCGGAGTCACCTGCGGAGCCTCGCAGTTCACCGCCACCGTGCTCACCAATCCCGACGCACCCGGCACCGCCACCGAGTCCCTGACCGGAATGGCCTTCAGCTCCTGTACCAGCAACGTCACCGGCGTCACCGCAGTGAAGAGCCTCACCGTCGGCAACCTCCCCTACACCGTCTCGGTCGCCGACTCCGCCGGACTCCCCGTCGCCCTCACCGCCGGTCCGACCGGGCCGATCGAGGCCACCGCCGTACTGAGTACCTGGTTCGGCACCCTGACCTGCACCTACCGGCTCAGCGGCGACTTCACCGGAAGCGCCGACAACACCGCCCACAGCCTCTCCTTCCGCAACGAACACTTCGCCAAGAGCAGCGGTTCGAGCCTGTGTCCCGCCGACGGCTACTTCTCCGCCGCCTACGGACCCGTCACTGACACCAGCCGGACGGGCAACCCGCCCGTGCACATCAACTGACCCCGCCCCCGGGCGGAACGGCGACCCCGCGGCCACCCGCCCGGGGTCGCCGGGCGCTCCGGCCGGCAGCCGATCCGCCATCAGGAATTCCGTTTGCGGAGAAAAGGTGATCGAATCGTCGTACGGCGCAAGCGCGCCGCCGCCTTGCCGCGACCGGGACGATCAGGGGGTCAGCATGCCGGCACCGAAGGAAGGACACCCGGGCCGGCCACCGGGCGGCCGCCCCGGCGGCGACGGACTGACCGACCGGCAGCGCGCAGTCGTCGCGGCGATCCGGGACACCGTGGCCCGCCGCGGCTACCCGCCGTCGATGCGGGAACTCGGCGAGGCCGTCGGACTGAGCAGCACCTCCTCGGTCGCGCACCAGATCCGCCGACTCGAGGCCAAGGGAGTCCTCTACCAGGACCCGCGGCGCCCCCGCGCCTACCGCGTCCGCCAGGACAGCGCGGCCGAACCCCGGACCCGGCCGACCGGCACCGTCGACGTCCCGCTCGTCGGCCGGATCGCCGCCGGCGAACCCATCCCCGCCGACCAGGACATCGAGGACGTGCTGCCGATGCCCCGGCAACTCGTCGGCGACGGCGAGGTGTTCGCCCTCACCGTCCGGGGCGACTCGATGACCGGCGCAGCCATCCGCGACGGCGACCTGGTCGCGGTCCGCCGCCAGCCCGTCGCCGAGAACGGCGACATCGTCGCCGCCATGATCGACGGCGAGGCCACCGTCAAACGCCTCAAGTCCGACGGCCTCCGCACCTGGCTGATCGCCCACCACCCCGCCTACGACCCCATCCCCGCCGGGAACGCCACCATCCTCGGCCGCGTCGTCGCCGTCCTCCGCCGCCTCTGACACCGACCGATCAGAGACGGGTCAGCCCGTCAGGGGCGCGGATCGGCCCCTCAGGGACGCGGGGAACTGTGCAAGGGGGCCCGATCAGGTCCAGGTCAGCTCCTGACCGATGACCCCCGCATTTCAGTCCGCAGAGCCGTTGCGGCCGCCCGCGCGGCCCGTCCAGGTCGGCTCGACCACCGCCCAGTCGGTCTGCCACTCCTCCTCGGCCCGCCGCTGGAGCCGGCTGCGCCGCACGCTGTACGCCACCGAGCAGGCCAGCGCCACACCCGCCCAGCCGCCCAGCACGATGAACCCGGTGGTCGCCACGATGTCCGAGGTGGACCGCGGCCCGGTCGCTGCCCGGCCGGCATCGTCCACCCACACCAGCACCTTCGATCCCGGCGAGGCGGTACTCGGCACCGCCGTCTCGTCGGTCACCGTGTGTCCGGCCGGGTACGTCCAGGTCGCCTGCGCCCGGTACCCGCCCGCCGGGGCGCCCGAGGCGGTCAGGTCCGCCTGCTGCGGCTCGGTCCGCACCACCGCCGGTACCCGGTGCAGCTTGGCGGCCGCCCGGGCCGCGTCACCCTGCGCCGACCAGTACAGCAACAGTGCCGCCGCGCCCGCGCCGACCGCCGCCATGACCATGGCGAGCCATGCCGCCAGCAGGGCCCGGCTCCGGGACCGGTCCACCGGCCGCCACAGCGGTCCGGCGTCCGCGCCGACCGCAAGCCGCAGATGCACCACCAGTCGCCGCCACCGGGAATGCCCGCGGCGGCCGGGGAAGTGGGTGCGCATGGTACGCCTCCTCCTGCCGCCGGCTTCGGACTCAAGCGTCTCTCCAACCGGCCCCACCGGCACCCCGCCACGCTCGGTGGCCGCCCTCGCCGCCCCGGACGGCGCACCCGGCCCGTCTCGGACCCGTCCCGGACCCGTTTCGGCACGGTGGCTGCGGTACCTGCCCGGACCGGCCGCGGTGCATGCTGGAGACGGAAGCCGCACCGTGTCCGCCGCCCGGCCGATCCGCCGGGAGGCCGTGCCGACGGGAGGCCACAGCCGATGGCTGCCGCACCAGGGACGACCACCGGGACCACCACCGCCTGGGTCGTCGACCACCCCGCCCCGGCCGCCGAACGCCCGCTGCGCCGGGTGGAACGGCCGCTGGAACCGCTCGGCCCGCGCGGCCTGCTGCTCGAGGTCAGGGCCTGCGGCGTCTGCCGCACCGACCTGCACCTCGCCGAGGGCGACCTCCCGCCGCGCCTGCCCGGCTGCCCGCCCGGCCACGAGATCGTCGGACGGGTGCTGCGCGCCGGCCCGCAGGCCGCCGGGTTCACCGAGGGTGACCGGGTCGGCGCCGCCTGGCTGGCCGGCACCTGCGGGGTCTGCCGGTACTGCCTGGCCGGCCGCGAGAACCTCTGCCCGGACTCCCGCTACACCGGCTGGGACGTCCCCGGCGGTTACGCCGGCCACGCCGTCGTCGACGCCGACTACGCCTACCGCCTCCCCGAGGGCCCGCCCGACGAGGAACTCGCCCCGCTGCTGTGCGCGGGCATCATCGGGTACCGCGCACTGGAGCGGGCCGAACTCCCGCCCGGCGGTCGCCTCGGCCTGTACGGCTTCGGGGCGTCCGCGCACCTGACCGCCCAGCTCGCCCTGGCCCGCGGCGCCCGCGTCCACGTCCTGACCCGCTCCGACGAGGCCCGCCGGCTCGCCCAGGACCTCGGCGCCGCCTCCGCCCGCGGCGCGTACGACAGCCCGCCCGAGCCGCTCGACTCCGCCATCCTGTTCGCCCCGGTCGGCGACCTCGTCCCGGTCGCCCTCGCCGCCCTCGACCGCGGCGGCACCCTGGCGATCGCGGGCATCCACCTCACCGACATCCCCCGCCTCGACTACCGCCAGTACCTCTTCCAGGAGCGCACGCTGCGCAGCGTCACCGCCAACACCCGCGCCGACGGCCGCGCCTACCTCACCGAGACCGCCGCACACCCGCCCACCGTGCACGTGCGCCGCTACCCGATGAGCCGCGCCCCCGAGGCCCTCGCCGACCTGGCCGCCGACCGCATCACGGGCGTCGCCGTCCTGCTGCCCGACTGACGCCCGCGGAACCCGCCCCGTCCGCTGCCGGAACAGAATCGTCCGCATCCAAACAGGTCCTTGGCCCCTACCGCGCGGGGGCGGGGTCGGGCAAGGATCGGGGTACGGACAGCAGGGAGGCGGTCATGGGACACCGTGCGGTGGAGTCGGTGATGACGCGGCATGTCGTACGGGTCGCGCCGGAGACCGGGTTCCGGGAGATCGTGGCGGTGCTGGCCGAGTTCGACATCACGGCCGTGCCGGTGGTGGACTCCGCCGACCGGCCGGTGGGCATCGTGTCCGAGGCGGACCTGCTGCGCACCCTGGCCGCCCAGGACGACGACGACCCGCCCGTGTCCGGCCCGGCGGAGACCTGGCCCGCCGATGGCCCCGCCGGGGCGGACGGTGCCGCGGTCACCGCCGGGGAGCTGATGTCCGGGCCGGTGGTGTGCACCACCCCGGGGGCGAGCGTGGTGGCGGCGGCCCGGCTGATGACCAGGCACCGGGTGAAGCGGCTGCCGGTGGTGGACGAGGACGGCCGCCTGGTGGGCATGGTCAGCCGCGGCGACCTGCTGCGGGTGTTCCTGCGCGAGGACCGGCTGATCCACCGGGAGATCGTCGAGGAGGTGCTCGGCCGGGTCGACGGGGTGAGCCCGGCCCGGGTGGGCGTGGAGGTCGTGCAGGGACGGGTCGTCCTCAGCGGTGTCATCGAACCGCCCCTGCTGGCGCCGCTGGTGGTGCGGCTCTGCCGCTCGGTCGACGGCGTGGTGTCGGTGACCGACCGCACGGAGGCCGCCGTACCCGCGTCCTGAACCGACCCGCGTCCTGAACCGACCTGCGCACTGCCCGGTGCCACCCGATTCCGTGGCCGGGAGTCACCCGGCGAGCACCGACGCCAACGCCGTCGCGAACACCACCGTGACCCACGTCCACAGCACCGACAGCCCGACGTGCGCGGTGGTGCGCAGCCGGTCGCCCCGCCACAGCTTCGGCGAGAACACCGCGAACTCGAACACCCACCGGATGCCCCAGAACAGCGTCTGCCCGGCGAGCAGCGCCGTGCCGAGCCGCCCGCCGGCCAGCAGCTCGGGCGCCAGGAACATCGGCAACAGGCCGAGCAGCACACAGGTCAGCCCGACGAAGAACAGGTGCGCACCGGCGACCTGGCGGGTCAGCAGGCTGGTGCCGGCCAGGTCCGTCGGCCAGCCGATCAGCCGCGGCAGCACCAGGTGCACCGCACCCATGGCGACCAGGGCGAGACCCACCAGTCGCAACTGGCCTTCCATGCCGAGAAGTTCACCCACCGTCCGCCACCTCCGGGCGGGCGAGGGAGAACGCCGTCACCAGACCGCCGATCCGCCGCTCGCCGGCACTCCGCAGACCGGCCCCGGCCGCCAGCCGCAGCCACTCCCGCCGCGGGAGGAAGTGCCAGGCACCGGGGCCGTACACCGCCGTGTTGGCCGCGTCCCGCAGGTGCTCCACCAGGACCAGCCGGCCGCCCGGCCGCAGCACCCGGACGCACTCCGCGAAGAGCGCCTCCCGGTCGGCGGCCCGCCGCAGCTCGTGCGCGGCGAACACCACGAAGACCGTGTCCGCGGACCCGGACGCCGCAGGCAGCCGGTCCGGCCGCCCCGCCACGGTGCCCGCGACCGGCGGCACCCGCCGCCGCGCCCGCCGGATCGACCCCTCCGTCATCAGCACCGGGTCGTACAGGTCCACCACGCGCCGGGCCGCGTCCGGCCGGCGGGCCGCCAGCGGACGGCTGGCCTCGTCCAGCCCGGCGGAGACCACGACATGGTCGCCGGGGCCGTCGGGCAGCAGGTCGTCCAGCCAGTCGAAGGAGTGCAGGTCGGAGCGGTCGTAGACCCACCAGCTCGCGGCGGTGCTGCTCACGAGCAGTGCCGCTGCGGCCGAAGCGCCCGCCCGCGCCGCGACCGCGGCCGGGCCCGGAAGGCGCCGGGCGAGCACCCAACCCGCCCCGGCGGCCAGGCAACCCACCGCGTACATCGGCCAGTTGTAGCGGAAAACGTCCCGCACACCGGAGGGTCGCGGCGGGCGCTGCGCCGTGGTCGGCGTCCCGGCCCGCCTCACAGCTGCGCCCCGTTCTCGCCGCGCCGCTGCCCGGCCTCCCAGCCGTACTCGAGGCCGGCGACGTGGAAGGCGTTGGCGAGCACGGGCTCGGTGCCGGCGAACGGGCCGTGCTGGAAGAAGGTCGGCCGCTGCACCGGCTCCACCGCGACGGGGGTGGGCTCCCACCGGGTCCGGACGGCCTTGACGACGATCATCGACCGGGTCTGCGGCTCGTACTCGAAGGTGTAGGGCAGCGGGCCGGCGAATCTCCGGGCGTCCCGTGCCGTGGCGAACGGGCTGCCCGCGGGGAGGGCGGCCGGCGCCCCGGACAGGTCGGCGCGGACGTGCAGGTCGGCACGGCCGTCCCGGCTGACGACCTTGAACTCGAGGGTGTCGCCGACCACCCGGCTGCCGATCCGGGCGAGCCGGTAGTGGTAGCGGGAGAACACATTGCCGCCGAGGGCCATCACCCGGCTGTCGGTGTCGCTGCGCAGGATCTTCAGCCCGCGCATGGTCCGCCCGCCCGGGGTGGGGAAGCGGGTGAAGATCCGGTACCCGGTGAGCATGCGGTCGATGCCGAGCCCGGCCGGCAGCAGGGCGGGCCGCAGGTCACGGGTGTCGACCAGGGCGGCCGCCACGAAGGCGTGCTCGGCGCCCGCCGGGTCGGTGTACGTGTCGAGGGCCAGCCCCGGCGGCAGCAGCGGCCGGAGCAGGTCCGGCGGCAGCGCGTACGTCAGCACCAGCGAGTGGGCGAAGCGGGTCCGCATGGGGAAGGGGTGGCGCTGCAGCAGATGCCTCATCGGGTGCTCCCGTCGGCCGTCCCGATGCGGACCACCCGCACGGTGCCCCAGATCATCGAGCGGTCCTCGGCGGCCTGCCCCGGGCCGGCCGGGCCCGGCTCGCGGAGGCTGCGCAGCACCGCGATGCCGCCGGGCCGCACGGCGTGCTCCACCGCGGCACGCAGCCGGCGGGCGAAGGCCGGCCCGGGCCCGTCCAGGACGTTGGAGAGCGTCACCGCGTCGTACGAGCCCGTCGCGGAGCGCTCCAGGTGCTCCACGACCTCGCCGAGCACCAGCCGGACGGTGTTGCCGCCGGTGTCCAACACCGCTGCGGAGCCGGGGCGTTCGCGGCCGAGCAGCAGCCGCCAGGCCCAGTCGTTCGCGGCGTTCGGGTGGCGGGACACCGTCCCCGCGATCCGGTGCAGCAGCACGGTGTCGAAGCTGCGCGGGACGGCGCAGCGGAAACCCGGGCGCAGCGCGGTGGCGAGGGCCCCGGCGGGGCGCAGCCCGGCGCCGGCGAGCAGGCGCAGGCCGGGGCCGGCGAGCACGGAGTCCCAGTGGCGGCGCTGCTCGGCGGGGTCGTCGAGGCGCAGGAAGCGTTCCAGGGCGTCCGGCCGCCAGGCGGGGAGCAGGGTGCTCGCGGTGCGGCGGCCGACGGCCGTGAGGCGCTCGGCCGTTCCGGTCAGGGCGGGTGCGCCGCCCTCCAACCGGGCACGGGCGTAGGCGAGCTGGACGGGGTTGAGGTCGAGTGCGGTGACCTCGTGGCCGGCCGCGGCGAGGGCGGCGGCGGTGTCGCCGGCGGAGGCGATGCACAGCACCCGGGCTCCGGGCGGGAAGGCGGCGAGTTCCACGGCCGGGTCCTCGTACATCCGCCCGAACAGGATGCGGGGCTGCCCGGCCGGCCCGGCGAGCAGGCGGCCTGCGCTCCAGGGGGTGCCGGTGCGGGGGGTTGTGGTGCGGCGGGCGGCGTCCCTCGGGTCGGTGGCGCGCGTGTCGACTGCGTGCAGGAGCCTCATGCGGTCGCCACCGCCTCCCGTGCAGCGGTCGGCGCAGGGCGTGCTCCGGCGCTCCGGCCGGCGACCAGCCAGATCAGGGCGAGGAAGGCGACGTCCTGCACGACCAGCCGCCCGGGCTCGGGGATGTGCTCGGCGCCGAACAGCAGCCCGCCCGTGTTGAAGCCCGCGACCAGGGCGGTCTGCACCGCGGCGGCGGCGTACGGGCGGCGCCGGGTGAGCACCCAGACGCCGAGCGCGACCTCGGCGAGGCCGATGGCGACCAGCAGCGGGGTGACCGCGCCGGCGGGCAGCAGCGGAACGCCCTCGACGATGGCGCGCTGGTCCGCCCGGCCCGGGAAGACCTTGCACCAGAAGCCCTCGTACCACCACATCAGCGCGACCGCGGCGGCCGCGAGACGCCTGCTCCACGTGTCGGACACGTGCCCCCCTCTCGTCCGGCGCCGGGCGTGCAGGAGCACGGCGGCGCCCGGCCCCGGATGCTCCCGGACCTTGTGGCAGCATCATGGCGGAGAATTTGAACGCGTTCAACTGCGACTGCGGGGCCTGGTCCGGCCGACCGTCTGGAGGTTCCTCCAAGCGTGGTCGTCGGCAGGTCGCGGTGGCTTGTGTGGATCTTCAAGGTTTCCGGGTGAGCTGGCTTTGCACCCGGGGTATCGATGAACATTGACGGTTGGGTGCGGGGCGCCCGAGAGCGCCCCGCGGCCGAGCCGCAACCGCGCCCGAGGTGTACCTTCCGCCCAGCCAGAGAGCCCTTCCATGCGTTTCCTGAATGACCTCAAGCCCGCGTACGACCTCACGTACGACGATGTCTTCATGGTCCCCAGCCGCTCCGCGGTGGGCTCCCGGCAGGGTGTCGACCTCTCCTCCCACGACGGCACCGGCACCACCATCCCGCTGGTCGTCGCCAACATGACCGCCATCGCCGGACGCCGGATGGCCGAGACCGTGGCCCGCCGCGGCGGCCTCGTCGCCATCCCGCAGGACATCCCGATCGAGGTCGTCTCCGAGGTGATCGGCTGGGTCAAGCGCCGCCACCTGGTGCACGACACCGCCCTCACCCTCAGCCCCGGCGACACCGTCGCCGACGCGCTGTCGCTGCTGCCCAAGCGCGCGCACGGCGCCCTCGTCGTGGTCGAGGACGGCCGCCCGGTCGGCGTCGTCACCGAGGGCGACTGCCACGGTGTCGACCGCTTCACCAGCCTCGCCGACGTGATGTCCCGCGAACTGCTGCTGCTCGACGAGGGCATCGACCCGCGCGCCGCCTTCGAGAAGCTCAACGAGGGGCACCGCAAGCTCGCCCCCGTGGTCGCCGCCGACGGCACCCTGGTCGGCATCCTCACCCGCCGCAACGCGCTGCGCGCCACCCTCTACACCCCGGCCGTCGACGCGAACGGCAAGCTGCGGATCGCCGCCACCGTCGGCATCAACGGCGACGTGGCCGGCCGTGCCAAGGCCCTGCTGGAGGCCGGCGCCGACGTGCTCGTCGTCGACACCGCGCACGGCCACCAGGAGTCGATGATCAGCGCGCTGCAGGCCGTCCGCGGCCTGGACCCGCAGGTGCCGATCGTGGCGGGCAACGTGGTCTCCGCGGCCGGCGTGCGCGACCTGGTCGAGGCCGGTGCGGACATCCTCAAGGTCGGTGTCGGCCCCGGCGCGATGTGCACCACCCGCATGATGACCGGTGTGGGTCGCCCGCAGTTCTCGGCCGTCCTCGAGTGCGCCGAGGAGGCGCGCCGCCTCGGCAAGCACGTCTGGGCGGACGGCGGTGTCCGGCACCCGCGCGACGTCGCCATGGCGCTCGCCGCCGGTGCCTCCAACGTGATGATCGGCTCGTGGTTCGCCGGTACCTACGAGTCGCCCGGGGACCTCCAGACCACCGCCGACGGCCGCCAGTACAAGGAGAGCTTCGGCATGGCCTCGGCGCGCGCCGTCCGCAACCGGACGGCCGACGAGTCCGCCTACGACCGCGCCCGCAAGGCCCTGTTCGAGGAGGGCATCTCCACCTCGCGGATGTTCCTCGACCCGGCCCGCCCTGGAGTCGAGGACCTCATCGACTCGATCGTGGCGGGCGTCCGCAGTTCCTGCACCTACGCCGGCGCCTCCACACTGGAGGAGTTCCACGAGAAGGCGATCATCGGCGTCCAGAGCGCGGCCGGCTACGCCGAGGGCAAGCCGCTGCACTCCAGCTGGTAACGGCAGCCGTGGTTACGGCAAGCCGGGCGTGACAGGCTCGGCTGGCGGTAGCCGGGCGTAACGATCCTGCGTCCGGCCGCACCGAGGGTGCGGCCGGACGCGGCGTTTCAGGAGTCGCGTGCGGCTGGGTGCCCATGGGTGCCCAGGTGTGTCAGGGTGCGGCCACCGGTCAGTCCACCGGGGTGAGCAGGGCCCGGCTGACCATCCCGACCGAACGGGAGAGGGTGCAGGCGACCGCGTCCTCCACCACCGGTGCGTGCCGCAGCTCCCACAGCGCGAGCACGCTGGCCCAGGCCGCGTCCCGGGCCCGGTCGATGCTCCACACGCCGACCACGTGCAGCAGCCGGTCGGCGGCGTGCACCGCGTCGGGGCATGGCAGCAGTTCCTCCCGTACCTCGGCCTCCACCTGTGCCAGCACGTCGTTGATCCGGTGGTAGTCGGCGCGGACGTCCTCCGGCTCGTGGCCGAGCAGCAGGCACGTGTCCAGCACCGACAACGGCAGGTCGTGCTCGATGTGGGCGTTCATCCCCGCCAGCGCGAACTGGAGCGGGTGGATGCCCGTCCGGCCGCGCAGTTCGAACAGCGGCCGCCAGCAGTGCGGCGGTCGCCGACCGCTCGCGGCTGCCTCCACCGCCTCCAGGTAGCGGGCGGCGAACACCGCATCCAGTTCGGCCATCCCCGCCGGATCGGCGAAGTAGGTGTCGGCGAGTCGCTCGGCGACCAGCCGGGTCACCCGCAGATACATGCTGTTGAAGACCTCGACGCCGTCCCCGTCGGGGAGCGTCGCCTGCAACCGCTCCATCCGGTCGATCACCTGGTCGACCGTCAGGGCCTCGCTGATCGTCATGGTGTGTGCGCAGCCTTCCGCATCGGACCGGGAGGATCATCTGGGCGGATCGTCTGATGTTAGGTCAGTGTGCGACGTATGCCCAGAAGCCGCGCTCGGCGCGTCCTGCGCGCCGGTTCTCCGGATCACGCGCCAGGCCCGGGGCGCGGGCATGCCGAGGATGGCGAGGCCCGGGGTGCGGGCATGCCGAGGACGGCGAGGCCGGGGCAGGCGCCGGGGACCGGCGATGCCGCCCGACCCTCACAGCCGCAGGGCCGCCAGCGGTGCGCCGAGGCGACGGCCGTACTCGGCGAGGGCGAAGCACACCGCTGCGCCTGCCGGGTGTCTCCTGACGGACCGGGCTGAGGTCCAGGCTCGGCGCAGCGGCCAGACCGGGCGCCAGGCGGAGCATCTTCTCGGGCCTCCGCGTCGGCAGCCTTGCCGCTGCGTATCGCTGCTGCTCGCGTACCTGCCGCAGGCACGCAGCGTCGGTGTCCGGCCCGGAGTGCGCGGAGCCCTCGCCCGGAGCCCACGCTCGGATGAGCACCCTAGGACAGGCCCCGGCGGCCGAACGTTCCGGAGCCCCGATACCGAACGCCCACCGCCGCGTGCCCAATGCCCAATGCCCAAGCTCCACCGTCCAAGCTCCACCGTCCAACATTCACCGCCCAACATTCACCGCCCTACGACCGCGGCCGTAGGCCCAAGGACCCCGGGGTACCCGGGCCGGCGGCCGATCCGGCCGGGCCTGGTGCGGGGCGAGAGTGAAGCCATGGACACCGCCGCTGCGCCGACAGCCACCACCGGCACCCCGCAGACCCAGCCCGCCCAGCCCGTCGCCGTCGTCACCGGAGCCTCTCGTGGCCTCGGGCTGGAACTCGCCCGTGCGCTCGCCCGGGACGGTTGGCAGCTGGTGATCACCGCTCGCAACGCCGCCGAACTCGCCGCCGCCGAGGCCGAACTCGCCGCCGTCACCAAGGTCGCCGCCCCGGCCGGCTCCGTCGTGGACGACGACCACCGCGAGCTCCTCGCCGAGGCTGCGGCCGCGCTCGGCGGCGCCTCGCTCCTGGTCAACAACGCCTCCACTCTCACCGGTTACGACCTGGCGGGAGCCCCGCTGCCGGCCCTCGCGGACTTCCCGCTCCCCGGGCTGCTGGAGACCTTCGAGGTCAACGTCCTCGGCCCGATCGCGCTCACGCAACTGCTCCTGCCGCAGCTGCGTGCCCACCACGGCGCCGTGCTCAACATCAGCTCCGACGCCGCTGTCGAGGCCTACGCCGGCTGGGGCGGATACGGCGCGTCCAAGGCCGCCCTGGACCACGCCTCGGCAGTGCTCGGGGCGGAGGAACCCGACATCGCCGTCTGGGCCGTCGACCCCGGCGACATGCGCACCCGGATGCATCAGGAGGCTTTCCCCGGCGAGGACATCTCCGACCGGCCGCTGCCCGCCACCGTCGTCCCGGCACTGCTCGGCCTGCTCCGCGACAGGCCGGCCGGTGGCCGCTACCGGGCCGCAGACCTGCCGGCAGAGCCGTCCGCCGCCGCGCCCGGCGACCAGGCGGAGGCGCCCGCAGACGCCACCACAGTTTCGGCCGACGCCGCCCCGAACCCGGCCGGTGAGTGAGATGACGACCGCCGTGGACACCGGCTACGACTTCACCGTCCCGCCCGAACTCTCCGCCCGTGCCCCCGCCGAGGCGCGCGGACTGGGCCGCGACGGCGTCCGCCTCCTGGCCGGCCGACGGCAGGGCACCACCGCCTCCCACCACCGCTTCACCGACCTGCCCGACCTCCTGAACCCCGGCGACCTGCTGGTCGTCAACAACTCCGCCACCCTGCCCGCTGCACTCAACGGCACCCTCCGCGACGGCACGTCCGTCGTCCTGCACCTGTCCTCCGCACAGCCCGACCCGCGAGGCCACCACCTCGTCGAACTGCGTCGGCCCACCGAGGGCGCCACCGCCCCTTGGGCGCCCGGCACCTCGCCCGCCGGCCCCGGACTGCGGATCGCTCTCCCCGGCGGCGCAATTGCCGAACTCACCGAGCCCTTCACCCCGCGCCTCTGGCACGCCGAACTCACCCTGCCCGGCGAACTCACCGGCTACCTCGCCCGTTACGGGCGCGCCATCCGGTACAGCTACGTCGACCGGGACTGGCCGATCGAGGCCTACCAGACGGTCTTTGCCGCGGTGCCCGGCAGCAGCGAAATGCCCAGCGCGGCGCGCCCGTTCACCACCGACACGGTGGCCCGCCTGGTCTCCCGCGGCATCCTGATCGCCCCGATCACCCTGCACACCGGGGTCGCCTCCCCGGAGGCGCACGAGGCCCCGTACGCCGAGCGGTTCAGCATCCCGGAAGCCACCGCCCGCCTGGTCGAGCACGTCCGCGCGGACGGGGGCCGGGTGATCGCCGTCGGTACCACGGCCGTCCGCGCACTCGAATCCGCCACCGGCCCGGACGGGCGCGTCCGTGCGGCCGAAGGCTGGACCGACCTGGTCATCACCCCGGAGCGCGGCGTCCGCACCGTCGACGGCCTGCTCACCGGCCTGCACGAACCCCTCGCGTCCCACCTGCTCATGCTGGAAGCCGTCGCAGGCCGCCCCCTGCTGGCCCGGTGCTACGCCGAAGCCCTCGAGCACCGCTACCTGTGGCACGAGTTCGGCGACGTCAACCTGCTGCTGGCCCGGTGACGCGGACGCTTCTCGGTGAACAGCCCCGGGCAGCGCCGGCCTTCGGTACAGCCCCGACGGCAGCGTGCATTTCTCCAGCACCCGGGGCATCGGCCCGACCTCCTCACGGTCGCCATCCGGTGTTCGTCGTCACGGCCCAGGTGGGCATCGGCGACCTCCCTGCGGACGGTAGACCCGCACCCGGGTGCCGGGCGCAACCCGGCGCCGGCCTGTGGAAAACCTCGCGTCCCTCCGGAGTTATCCACAGGCAGCCGTCGTGGTCGTACCGGGCCACTACGGTGTCGCTCGACCGCCACCGGATCGAGCAGATTGCGAGCCCCGGACATGAACAGCCACGCCCTCGAGGCCCTCCGCACCAGCCCCGACCTGGCCGAACTCGCCGCGTACCCCTTCAACGTCGACCTCGACCGGGCCGACCACCTGGAGGCCGTCCACCTGGCCTCCGGCGTCCCGATCGAGGCGTGGGCCGGCGACGACACCGGCGGTACGTACTTCCACTGCGAAGGCGGACAGGTGCTCTACGCCTCCTCCGACGGCTCGGCAGGGCTGATCGGCGACAGCATCGACGAGGCGCTCGAAACGCTGATCGGCCTGCCCTGCTGGCACGACCTGCTGCACCACATCCCGCCGGACGCCGACGACGACACGCTCACCGCAGCCGTCACCGAGGAGGAGCTCTCCGAGTTCTACGGCCCCGAACTCGATGCGGACCGCAGCCGCCTCCTCGCCGCCCTCGGTCTGCGCGAGCTGCCGGCGCCCGTCCTTGTCCGCCGCCTGCACCGCGCCCTACTGCGCACCGAGCCCGACTTCCTGCTGCTGAACTCGCAGGAAGGCCTGGCCCACGGGCTGCTGGACGGCCTGCCGCGGCTGCCCCTGTGGCAGACCGTCCTCGCCCCGGGCCAGGCCGACCTCGCGGCACTGCGCGCCGATCGGACACCGGTTGCCACGGTTGCCGCTGATCCCGCAAGGCGGGAAGGCGTCCTGTGGGCCGCCCGGTACGACCGGAACCCGGACGACACGTCGATGCTGCGCGCACTGCTGGGGGAGAGCACCCGGCCCGAGCCCGGGTACGAGCCCGAGTACGGGGCGGCCCAGGACGGCCGGGAGCCGTTCGCCGAGCCTCCGTTGACCTGGGCCGCACTGGCCCGACGTCAGGGCCGCACCGAGCTTGCCCGTGCCGCGCTGATCCGCCTGCTCGACGATGCAGGTCCGCGCGACGCATCGCTGCTGGACGGACTCGCGGTCGAGTTCGCGGCACTCGGCGACCATCCGCAGGCCGCCCGAGCGCGGTGGCTCTTCGCCTCGCTCCAGGACGATCCCGGGCAACGGGCTGCCGCACTGACCGATCTGGCGGCCCACCAGCGGCGTGCGGGCGACACCGACGCAGCGGCACGGACTCTGAAGCAGGCCGAAGCACTGACCGGAGGCGAGGTGATGCACGACTGCTGAGTTATTGCTTTTACTGAGCTGCTGCCCCCGCTGAGGCACTGCCCTGCCGCACCACGGCCGTGACCTTCCTCCCGGCGCCGCCGCGTTCCGCCTCCCGGCGCCGAGCCCCAGGGCCGAAGCATCCCGCCCCTGCGTGCGTCAGCTCCTGGCCCGCCACAACGGGTACGGGAGGCCGGCGAGGCGGTTGACCGCCAGGCCCTGGAGGACGAGGAGCACCACGGCGAGCATCACCACCGCCAGTTGGGCGGGGGTGCGCAGCAGGCCCATGGCGACGATGAGGGTGGTGGCTGCGGTCGGCGGGTGGGCGGTGCCGAGCAGCGGCATCAGTCCGCAGGTCAGGCCCAGGGGTGATCGCGGCGGCGGCCAGTCGTGCCCAGGTGATGTCGGTGAGGTCCGGCGGCACGTCCAGCAGCCCGGTGGCGGCGAGCGCCACGAAGCCGGACAGGGCGCCTATGAGGTGCCCGTACACCGTGTTGCGCGGCGAGGCGGTCGGCGCGAGTGGGTGTGTAGAAGAGCAGGAACGCGATCGGCCCGAGGGAGGGGAACAGGAAGGGCTCGTGGGTGAAGTGGGCGACCAGGGCCATGACGGCGACGGACAGGAAGGAGTTGACCGCCGAGTAGCAGGCTTTGACGAGGCTGGGGTCGTGGGTCTCGATGAGCTGGGGGAGGGCGAAGCGGTCCTGCAGTCGCTTGATCCGGTTCACTCGGATTCGGCAGGCACCGTGACGAGTGGGCAGATGGCGCGGCGCAGCAGCCCGTGCGGTACGGAGCCGAGCCGCAGCCCGGTGAAGCCGCCGTGGCCGCGCCGGCCGACGATCAGTGCCAGCGCGTGCTCGGAGGCCTTGGCGAGCTCCTCCACGGGGTGCCCGGTGACCACGTGGTGGGTGACCCGGACGTCCGGGTGGAGGGCGGTGCGCCCGGCAGTGGCCGCGTGGAGCTGCCGCCGGATCTCCTGCAGGGCGGTCTCCTTGTCGATCGGCAGGATGGTGGGCGCGTGCCACACCCAGACGGCATGCAGTTCGGCGCCGCGCCGCTCGGCGGAGTCGAAGGCATGGTCGATGGCGGCCGCGGAGCCGCCGCTGCCGTCGACGCCGACCACCAGGAAAGGCGGGTCCTGGGTGGTGTGCTCCGTTTCGCGGATGACCACGACCGGACAGGTGGCCTGGGCGGTGACCGGCACGGTGACCGAGTAGGTGCTCAGAATCTCCTCGATCCGGGAGAGCCCGCGCGAGCCCAGCACGATCATCTCGGCGTTGGCGGCACGGCGGCACAGCACCTGTCCGGGCTGGCCGTCGGCGAGGACGACGCTGACGTCGAGCCCCGAGTACCGCTCCTCGATCGCCAGTCGGGCCTCGCCGAGTGCAGCCTCGCCGGCCTCGTGGAGGGCCACCCGGTACTGGCCCTCGTCGAAGCCGCGCACGTCCCGACCGGTCGGCGGGACCGCGTGCACCAACCGCAGCGGCAGGCCCCGGCGGACGGCCTCGTCGGCGGCCCAGGCGAGCGCCGGTGAGGCGGGGTCGTCCGCGTCGACGCCGACCACGATCGGGCGGCTTCCGACGGGTGACGTCATGGCTCCTCCAGGGGTGCCCCGAGCAGGAACTTCGGCGGGCGGCCCGGCGCCTGGCCCTGCCGTGCGGCGTGCCGACATGCGGCGACGGGAAGGGGCTACCCGCTTCTCGCGGATCCTGATTGCGCGGTGCACGGTTTTGGCCGCTACCCCGCGTCTTCCTGGGGCCCTTCCCGTCCCTTCCAGGACACCACCACCTCAGGGATTGCGCACGCCGCCACGCCCTGTCACCGCCGATCGGTCACGCCCTGTCACCGGCGAACGGGCAGCGGCTAGCCTGTGGGCATGGACGAGGAGCCGATGGGCCGGGGCAACCCCGCGGAGGCCGGCCGCGTCGCGGAGGGCAACCGCCCTGCCGAGGCCGGCCGCGCCGCGGATGAGCAGGGCGGGGAGCCGGCCTGCCTGCTGGCGATGCTCTGCCCGTCCTGCGATGCGGTGCTGGAGGCCCGGCGACCTGAGCAGTGCCCGCGCTGCGGTGCCGACCTGCGCGAATAGGGCAGCCGACCTGCGCGAACAGGGCGGCACCCGACCTGCGCCCGCGGACCCTTGATCGAGCGCACACCCGGCCAGGCCGGTCCCCGGCCCGCCCGGTTACTGCTCGTCGGTCCCGAGCTCCTGCAGGAACTCCTCGACGGCCCGGAGGAATGCCCCCGGCTGATCCATGTTGGGGAAGTGGGCGGCGTTCTCGAGGGTCGTGACCCGGCCGTCGGGGACGGCGCGGGCCAGGTTCTCCGCGACGGCGATGAGATCGGGCGAATCCAGGGCGCCGTTCAGGGCCAGCACCGGGACGGTGATCTCCTTGGCCCGCGCCGCCGTGTCGGGCACGGCCACAGTGTGGTCCTGCTCGTCCGCGGTGTGCTTGGAGAGGGTGCGCCAGGCCATCGCCTTCACCCGGCGTACGACGTCCGGGGCGACGTCCTCGATGGCGCGGTGCGGTCCGGCCGCGATGAGCGCGAAGCCGTCCACCCAGCCGGGGATGTCGCCGGCAGCCATCGACGCGGCCTTGGCCGCCTCCAGCTCCAGCAGCCAGGGGTCGTGGAACTCGGGCAGTCCGGTGCCGCCGCCGCTGACCACCACGGCGCTCACCAGGTCGGGGTGCTCCAGGGCGGTGTCGACCGCGATGTTCGCCCCCATCGACACGCCGACCAGGACGGCCGGTCCGGTGCCGAGGTGGCGGAGCAGGTCGGCGAGGTCGTCGGTCTGCCGGAAGGGCTTGCTCGCATTGGCGGACCAGCCGTGGCCGCGGGCGTCCGGCGTGATCACGCGGTGGTGGCGGGCGAGGGCGGGCACCAGCTCGTCGAACATCGTGCGGTCGGTCAAGCCGGCGTGCAGCAGGACGACCGGTCGGCCGGTGCCGGTCTCGCGGTAGGCGAGGAGACCGTCGGCAGAAGCAAAGGTGGTGATACCCGAGGCGTCATTCATGACAACTAAGGTGCCATATTCTTCGAGATGTGACAACTGAGTTGTCATCTTCCGCTGTGAGATGGCACCCGAGGTGTCATCATGGCCGCGTGACCGAAACCGAAGCCCCGCTGCCGCCCGACGACCTCGGCCCCCGACTCATGGAGGTCTTCGCCCTGGTGGGCCCGCTCTACCGGCGGGTGCAGCGCAAGGTCGAACAGGACGCGCCGCTCCAGGGACTCTCCGTCGGCGTGCGCGCCGTCCTCGAGCTGCTCCGTGAGCACGGCCCGATGACCGTCCCGCAGATGGGCCGCGCCCAGGCGCTCAGCCGCCAGTTCGTCCAGCGCATGGTCAACGACGCCGCAGCCCGGCAGCTCGTCGAGACCATCCCCAACCCGGCGCACCAGCGTTCCTCGCTGATCCGGCTGACCGACGAGGGCAACGCCGCCATCACCGCGGTCACCGACCGCGAGCACGCCCTGCTGCGCCAGATCGGCGGCGACCTCACCGACGCGGACGTGGCGACCTGCGTCAAGGTGCTCGCCCGGATGCTCGAACTCTTCGACGACGTCGACGTCAACTGACCGTTGCACCGCACCGCACCGCACCCCACCGCCCGGTCCCGTCGGGCACCCCACCAGCACCCCACCACCCAGCACCGCGCCCCACCACCCAGCACCGCACCCCACCACCCAGCACCGCGCCCCACCACCCAGCACCGCGCCCCACCACCCAGCACCGCGCCGCGCCGCACCGCCCGGCACGGAAAACCGCTGGCTGCCGGGGCACCGGGCGCTCTAGCGTGCCCCGGATGCACAACGAAGAGGGGGAGCGATGACGATCCATCTGGTCGGCGGCGGCCGGGACGAGAAGTGGTACGCCGAGCTGTACGGGCCGTTCCTGGCCGAGGCCGGGCCGAACCCGGAGGTGGCCTGCCTGCTGTTCGACGAGGGGGACGTGCCGGAGCAGTTCGAGCGCTGGTCGGCCGCGCTCGGTGCGGCCGCGCCCTGCCGGCCGCGCGCCGTGCCCGTGCTGCCCGGCGCTGTTTTCGACCCTGCCGCGCTGGACGGCGCGGACGCCGTGTTCGTCGGTGGCGGGCTCACGCCCGAGTACGCGGCTGCCCTGGCCGGACCGCTCGGCCGCCGGCTCGCCGAACAGCCGCTGCCCTATGCGGGCTTCTCGGCCGGTGCCGCGATCGCGTCGCAGCGTGCAGTGGTCGGCGGCTGGCTGTCCGACGGGGTGCCGGTCTGCCCGGAGGAGACCGCGGAGGACCTGGAGGAGATCGAGGTCCGCGACGGGATCGGGCTGCTGGTGCCGGCGGTCGACGTCCACGCCGCCCAGTGGGGCACCCTCGGCCGACTGGTCGAGGCGGTCGCCCGCGGCTCGGTGCCGTACGGCCTGGCGATCGACGAGAACACCGCCATCGCCGTGGACGGCACGACGGCACAGGTGCGCGGCGCCGGCCGAGTCCACGTAGTCCGCCCGGCCGCGGACGGCGGCGCCGAGGTGCGCTCCTACCGGGCCGGGGCCGAACTGCCTATGTGACCGCACCGCCGCACCCGGCGGCACACCACAGTGGGCCCCGCCGCACGCCACCGTGCGAGCCCCCGGCAGCACACCGCCGCCGGGGGCCGGCGGGCTCACTCGTAGCGGTAGAGCAGTGCCTCCCGCTCCGCCTGCTCGATCTGCTCGATCGTCAGCTCCGGGTCCTGCAGGTGGGAGAGGGTGACCTGGGCGGAGGTCGGCTGGGCGTCCTTGGCGAGCCACTGTTCCGGCTTCCAGGCGAAGCCGCGCAGGAAGGCCTTGGGGCAGTGCCCGTACACCTCCTCCACCTCGACCACGATCGCGCTCCGCGGCGGCTTGCCCACCGCCGTCAGCTGCGCGAGCAGCCGCTGGTCGGTGGAGATGCAGGCGCGGCCGTTGACCCGCAGGGTGGTGTCCCGGCCGGGCACCACGAACAGCAGGCCGACCCGCCCGGTCTCGATGATGTTCTGCAAGCTGTCCAGGCGCTTGTTGCCGGTGGCGTCCGGGACGGCGAGCGTCCGCTCGTCCAGCACTGCCACGAACCCGGCCGGGCCGCCGCGCGGCGACACGTCGCACCGGCCGTCGGTGCCCGTGCTCGCCACCATCACCAGCGACGAGCAGCCGATCAACTGCCGTGCCACGTCGTGAATCCGGTCCACCTGCTTGCGGCGGGCGTGGTCGCCGGGCTGCTCGTACACCTCGCGCAGCTCGGACACCTCCCGGAGGGCGGCGGACTGCAGGGCGTCGAAGATGCGGCCGGACGCCGCGGGTTGTGTGATCACATGGTGGAAATCTAGCCGAGCACCGGCCGCCGGGGAACGACAATTTCCGCCCACGCCCGCCGCCGCACGGGCGAGAGGGGCCGGGCCCAGCCCGCAGGCCGGACGGTCAGCCGGCGATGCCGAGCGGGGCGACCAGCGCCCACACGGTTCTGCCCGGCCGGCCCACCCGGGGGCGCCATCCCCAGGACACGGCAAGGGCGTTGACGATCTCCAGGCCCCGCCCGCCCTCCGGGAACTCCTCGGAGATCCGGGACGCACCGCCCGGCCCGCGCCAGCCGTCCTGCCCGTGCTCACCGCCCGGCCCGCGCCCGCCATCCCTCCCGCGCCAGCCGTCCTGCCCGTGCCAGCCGCCCGGTACGGCCCCGCCGCCCGGGTCGGAGACCTCCACCTGCAGCCCCGGCGGCCCGTACCGGACGCGGATGTGCACCCGTCCGCCGGCGCGGCCGTGGGCGTGCACGACGGCGTTGGTGGCGAGTTCGGACAGCACCAGGCAGCCGCTGTCGGTGAAGTGCGCGGCGGTGTCCGCGTCCCAGGGCTCCCAGACCGTCATCAGGTCGCGCAGCCGCCTCCGCGCCTCGCGGACCGACGCCCGCTGCGCGGGAATCCAGAAGTCGTACCGCCCGCCGAAGCTGTCCCAACCATCAGGGCCGTCCGGGCCGTCCCAACCATCAGGGTCGTCCGGGCCGTCCGGGCCGTCCGCGCAGCGGGCGTCGGGCGTACTGCCGGTGGCCGGCGGCGGCCGGTCGGCCGGCGGACGGGCCGGGACGTCGTGCATGCAAGAGCTCCATCAGGTCACGGACCGGCGCGATCTGCGCAGTCCGTCACAAGAATCAACGGCCGGGGATACGCTCGGTAGTGCTCGGCGCTCAACAGTGGGCGCTGTAGGCCGGGGGAGACGCAGTTGGCTTCGACACGTGACCTGGACCCCTCGTCGTCCGTGCTCGGCTTCTTCGGGTCGGAGCTCCGCCGCTTGCGCGAGGCCTCCGGGCTGACGCAGGAACGGCTCGGCGAGGTCATCAACTACACGGGCTCCCTGGTGGGCCTGATCGAGACGGCCAGGCGCAAGCCGTCCCTCGAGTTCACCGAGCGCTGCGACGCGGCACTGGGTACGGACGGCGCCCTGGCGCGGATCTGGCCGCTGCTGAACCGTGCCGTGTTCCCGCCGTGGTTCCGCGGGTTCGTCGAGCTGGAGGCGACGGCCACCTCCATCCGCAAGTACCAGGCCCAGACCGTGCCCGGCCTGCTGCAGACCGAGGACTACGCGCGGGCGCTGCTGCGCAAGGGGCTGGTCGGCGAGAGCGAGGAGCGGGTCGAGGAGGGGGTGGCCGCGCGGCTCGGGCGGCAGGCCATCCTCGACGGCCCGGACCGCCCGTACCTGTGGGTGGTCCTGGACGAGGCGGTCCTGCGCCGCCCGGTGGGCGGGCCGGAGGTGATGAGGCAGCAGATGGTCCGGTTGCTGGAGTGCGCGCAGCACCCGCGGGTGGTCGTCCAGGTGCTGCCCTTCGCGAGCGGGGAGCACACTTCGGTGGAGGGCCCGCTGACCCTGCTGTCGTTCGCCGAGGGGCCCGACGTCGCCTATGTCGAAGGTCCGAACTTCGGCCAGGTCATCGAGAATTCGAGCGATCTGGCGCTCTGTGTCTTGGCGTACGATCACCTCCAGGCCGACGCCCTGCCGCCGAGCGCGTCACTGGCCGTGATCGAAGCGGCGGTCGAGAAGGGGTACGAGGCGTGAGCAACACACCCGATCTGTCGGCCGCGATCTGGCGGAAGTCGAGCTTCAGCGGCGGTACGGGCGGCGACTGCGTCGAGGTCGCCGGCGGTCTCGGCGGCGTCGTCCCCGTCCGGGACAGCAAGGACCCGTCCGGGCCTGCGCTGGTGTTCAGCGCCGAGGCCTGGCGGGCGTTCCTCGACGGGGTCAGATCGGGCGACTTCGAGTGACGTCCTTCGACGCCGTCCTGTGCGACCTGGACGGGGTGGTCCGCTTCTTCGACCACGCCGAGGTCGCCCGCCTGGAACGCGCCGCCGGACTTTCCGAGGGCAGTACCGCCGGTACCGCCTTCGCCCCCGGCGTTCTCACGCCCCTCGTCCTCGGCCGGCTCACCCGCCCGCAGTGGCGGGACGCCATCGCCGCCGGACTCGCCGACCGTGTCCTGCCGGAGGAGGCCCGCGCCCTGGCCGCAGCGTTCTCCGACTCACCGGTCTCGGTGGACGCCGAGGTCGTCGGCCTGCTCCGTGCCGCGCGCAGCAGCGGCCCGGTTCTGATCGTCACCAATGCCACCGTCTGGCTGGACGAGGACCTCGCCCGGCAGGGCCTCACCGGCCTCGCCGACGCCGTGGTGAACAGCTCCGAGGTCGGTGCCGCCAAGCCGGACCGCCGGATCTACGAGGCCGCCGCCGCCCGGGCCGGAGTCCCGCCCGGGCGCTGCCTCTTCGTCGACGACAGCGCGGCGAACGTCGATGCCGCGACCGCCCTCGGCATGACCGGCCTGCACTACCGCACCCCGGCCGACCTGCGGGCCGTCCTGGGGGCCGTCGGCCGACCTTCCGGCCGGGCTCAGGAGGCCTCGGGGCGCCCGTAGTGCAGCAGGACGACGCCGTTGCCGAAGGTGTGGGTTCCGATGAGGTGCAGCGGGCGGTCCGCCGCGGCGGGCGGGAAGAGCGCCTTGCCCTCGCCGATCAGGACGGGGTGGACGTAGACCCGGTACTCGTCGACCAGGTCGTGCTTCAGGAAGGATGCGGCGAGGTCCGCGCCGCCGAGCGCGAGGTCCCCGCCCGGTGCGGCCTTGAGCGCCTCGACCTCCGCAGGTACGACGTTCCGCACGATCGTGGTGTTCCAGTCGGCCGCCTTGAGGGTCCGCGAGTAGACGATCTTCGGCTTGTCCCGCCAGATGCCCGCGAACTCGGCCACCGGGCCGGCATTGTCGGGGTCGGCGTCCGCGGTGGGCCAGAAGTCGGCCATCAGCTCGTACACGACCCGGCCGTGGAGGAAACCGCCCATCTCCCCGAGCACGTCGTTCATGTGCTGGTGGAGTTCGTCGTCGACCCGGTGCCAGTCGATCCGCCGGCCGGGCCCCTCGATGTACCCGTCGAGGGACACCGACATCATCAGGACGATCTTCCGCATGGTGCACTCCCGGCTCCGGACGTCCGTCGCCCCCATGCTGGCACAGCACCGGCCGGCCCCGGCCGAAGGAGCCGACGGCGTGTCAGGGCGCGGACGGCCGGCCTCAGCGGGCGGTCTCCGCGGCCACCCAGGCCAGGTACGCGTCCGAGCCGGCCACCACGGGTACGGCGACCACCTCGGGCGTCTCGTAGCCGTGGTGCTCGCGGACGAAGGCCGTCAGCCGGTCGGCGAGCTCCGCCCGGGTCTTGAAGTCGATCCGCCACTCGGGCCCCGACTGCACCTCGCCGTCCCACCAGTACACCGAAGCCACCGGGTACACCTGCGCGCAGGCGGCCAACCGCTCCCGCACCACCAGCCCGGCCAGCTCCCGGGCCTTCTCCTCGGCATCATGGGTCGTCGTCACCACCAGGACGTCACCGCTCGTCATATTGACGAGCCTAGGGCCCTCGGGCGCCCCGTCGGGAACGCCCGAGGGCCCCGTCCGGAACACCCGAGGGCCCTACCGGTCAGAGGCCGGGGATCTGCCGGGCCGCGAAGGCCTGCCGCACCGTGTCCGCAGCCCCCGCGCCGTACATCCGGCGGGCGGTGTCCACGGTCGCCAGGGCGGCCGCGGAGAAGGAGGTGTCGGGGGCGAAGGAGAACTGGGCGTTCACGATGATCCGGTCCGCGGTGCGGGCGCCGAGCGCCTTGCGGATGTCGTACAGCGCCTGCGACCAGATCTCGCCGTCGGCGTGCACCTCGCCGACCTTGTCGCCGTACACCTTGCCGGTGTCCAGGCGCCGCAGGCAGTGCACCGGGCCGGCGGTGTAACCGGTGGAGTCCCAGTCCGCCACGCACGCCTCCGGGGCGAGCGAGACCCAGCCGTACTTGGCGTCGGCCGCGGCTCCCACCGCCACCGCCAGGTAGTCGCCGAACGCCTCGCCGATGGCCCCCGCCTCCGGGGAGGTGCCGAAGCCGGGCACCTGGGCCTCGTGCACGGCGTGCCCGTACTCGTGGACGATCACCTCGGCGTCCTCGGCGTCGTCCACGCCGCCCTTGCCGAAGCGGATCTCGTCCTTCTTGTCGGTGAAGAAGGAGTTGTCCGAGCCCCACTGGTTTATCCGCACCGGCTGCGCCCGGTCGTTGGCGCCGGGCAGTTCGCTGCCGAAGCCCAGGCTCTGCAGGTACTCCTGCGCCTCGTTGACCCAGAAGTACGCCATCACCTGCTCGAACTGGTCGGCGTCCCGGGTGTAGCGGAAGTCGCCCGAGGCGGAGGAGGCGGGCGTGCCGGTCTCCGAGCGGACGACCGCCCAGCGGCCGGACAGACGGCCGCTGCCGTCCAGGTTCCGCAGTGCCACCGTGGCGTAGGCCGAGGCCGGGACGGCCGTGGCGGCGTCCTTGCCGTCGGTCAGGCTCTCGTCGCCGGTGGACTGCACCGGGTTGACCATGAAGACCTGGCCCACCGGGCCGGCAGAGGCGGCCGGAGCGGTCTTCGCGGCCGCGGGTACGGCGCCGAGGCCGGCGGCGGTGGCGATCGCGGCGGCGGTGGCCACCGCGAGTCGGGGTGTGCGGGCGGAACGGGGCACGGTTCCTCCAGAACGGGGTGAGGGTTGTGGCGGGATCATTCCGTACGGTCGCACCGATGACCAGAGGCGAGAACGTCCGGACTTTCCGGCACCCGGCCGCAAACCTTGCGGCTGCGGGCCGTGCCGGCCGCATTCCCTCCGCCGCCCCGGCGGCCGGGGCCTCCTGACGGTCCGACAGCCGCGCGGGGAGCGGGCCCGGCCGGCCGGGCGGTCTATTCCCGTGACCGGGTGGTCGCCGAGTGAAACAGACCACAGTCCCACCCCCTGCTGCGACGCGGCCGATCATGGCAGAATGACGGCAGAAGTAGTGACGTTCAGCGCACTCCGGGGTCGGTGAAAATCCGAACCGGCGGTTACAGTCCGCGACCCGTCCGCAGCCAGCGGCCGGTTGACCAGGTGAAATTCCTGGACCGACGGTTAAAGTCCGGATGGGAGGCGTGCGCGGCGGACGAGCAGTTCCACGTCCCGGCGACGGGTCGTGGTGAGTGTGCAGGAGAGCTCTCTTCGGCGACGGCGCCGGAGGCGGGTTCCCTCCTCGCCGTGCTGTCCGCGTCATCTCCCATGCCGCCCCGGAGTCCGCGCCCCTAAGCGCGAGGAGAACCCGGGTGTTCACCGGCATCATCGAAGAGCTCGGCGAGGTCGTCTCCATCGAGGAGATCGGCGACTCCTCGCGTATCCGCCTGCGCGGCCCGGTGGTCTGTTCCGGTGCGAAGCACGGCGACTCCATCGCGGTGAACGGCGTCTGCCTGACCGTGGTCGACAGCCCCGAGGAACTGGCCGCCGAAACCGGCGAGTTCAGCGCCGACGTGATGGCCGAGACGCTGCACCGCTCCAGCCTCGGCGCCCTGGAGCCCGGCTCGAGGGTCAACCTGGAGCGGGCCATGGCCCTCGGCGCCCGGCTCGGCGGACACCTCGTCCAGGGCCACGTCGACGCCACCGGCGAGCTGCTCTCCCGCGCCCCCGGCGACCTCGACGCCGACGGCAACCCCCGCTGGGAGGTGCTGCGCTTCTCGCTGCCGCAGTCCATCACCCGGTACCTGGTCGAGAAGGGCTCGATCACCGTCGACGGCGTCAGCCTGACCGTCGTCGACGCCGCCCTCGACTCCTTCAGCGTCTCGCTGATCCCCGCCACCCTCGAACTGACCACCCTCGGCGCCAAGGCCGTCGGCGACCCGGTCAACCTCGAGGTGGACGTCCTCGCCAAGTACGTCGAGCGGCTGCTCGACACCCGCACCCTGCCCGAACACCTCGCCAAGGACGCCTCGTGACCGCGCTGACCTCAGTCGCCTTCACCGCGTTCGGCGAGCAGGTGAAGTGGGCCGACATGATCGGCAACCTGCTCGGCCTGACCGCCCTCGCCCTCGGCTGGCGCCGCTCGGTGCTCAGCTGGCCCGTCCAGCTGCTCTCCGGCGCCGTGCTCGTCGCCGCCTACCTCGGCGGCCACGTGCCCGGTCTGATCGGCAAGCAGCTCATCGTGATCGTCGCCGCCGCCTGGGGCTGGACCCAGTGGCAGCGCGGCCGCCGCGACACCGGCGAGATCGCCGTCCGCTTCGCCTCCTGGGCCGAGCGCGCCGCCCTTGCGGCCGCCACCGCCGCCGGCACCGTCGGCCTCGCCCTGCTCTTCCGGGCCTACCCCGACCTCTCCTGGAGCCCCTGGTCGGACGCCTACATCTTCGTCGGCACGCTCGCCGCGATGTACGCCCAGGCCCGTGGCTGGATCGAGTTCTGGTTCGCCTGGATCGCCGTCGACATCGTCGGCGTCCCCCTCGCCTTCAACAGCGGCTACGCCTTCTCCGGCCTCACCTACAGCATCTACTTCGTGCTGGTTCTGCTCGGCCTGCGCGCCTGGTGGCTGAGCACCCGTACGGCCCGTCCCTCGACCGCCAACGTCCCGCAGGGAGTCACGGCATGACCATCCAGCACCCCGACGAGCTCGCCCTCGACCCGGTCGAGCGCGCCATCGCCGACATCGCCCTCGGCCGCGCCGTGATCGTGGTCGACGACGAGGACCGCGAGAACGAGGGCGACATCGTCTTCGCCGCCTCCGCCGCGACCCCCGAACTCCTCGCCTTCACCATCCGCTACAGCTCCGGCGTCATCTGCGCCCCGATGACCGGCGAGGAGCTCGACCGGCTCAAGCTGCCCCCGATGACCGCCGTCAACGAGGACCGCAAGGGCACCGCCTACAGCATCTCCGTCGACGCCCGGGACGGCGTGGACACCGGCATCTCCGCCGCCGACCGCGCCCGCACCATCCGGCTGCTGTCATCGACCGGCACCGAGGCCGCCGACCTCACCCGCCCCGGCCACGTCTTCCCGCTGCGCGCCGTCGACGGCGGCGTGCTGGTGCGGCCCGGCCACACCGAGGCCGCCGTCGACCTGGCCCGGCTCGCCGGCCTCACCCCGGCCGGCGCCATCGCCGAGGTCGTCAACGACGACGGCACCATGGCCCGGCTGCCCGAACTCGTCGCCTTCGCCCGCGAGCACGGCCTCGCGATCATCTCCATCGAGGACCTGATCGCCTACCGCCGCCGCACCGAACTGCACGTCGACCGGGCCGCCGTCACCGCCCTGCCCACCGAGTACGGCGACTTCACCGCCGTCGGCTACAAGGGCACCATCGACGGCGTCGAGCACCTCGCGCTGGTCGCCGGCGGCCTCGACGCCGACGGCCGCCTCCCCGAGGGCGAGGACGTCCTCGTCCGGCTGCACTCCGAGTGCCTCACCGGCGACGTCCTCGGCTCGCTGCGCTGCGACTGCGGCCCCCAGCTGCAGGCCTCGCTGCGCCAGGTCGCCGAGGCCGGCCGCGGCGTCGTCCTCTACCTGCGCGGGCACGAGGGCCGCGGCATCGGCCTCAGCCACAAGCTGCGCGCCTACGAGCTGCAGGAGCAGGGCCGCGACACCGTCGACGCCAACCTCGACCTCGGCCTGCCGGCGGACGCCCGCGACTACTCGATCGGCGCGCAGATGCTCGCCGACCTCGGCGTCCGCTCGCTCACCCTGCTGACCAACAACCCGCACAAGCAGAACGCGCTCACCGAGCACGGCCTCAAGGTGAAGGGCCGGCTACCCGTCGAGGTCCGGGTCGGCGAGCACAACGAGCGCTACCTGCGCACCAAGCGGGACCGGATGGGCCACGACCTGCCGTGGCTCGACGCCGACTCCTGACCCACCCGCACCACCACCAGCACAGCCTTCGCACACCAGCACAGCCTTCGAGACAGAGGAAGTACGACGTGAGCGGCCACGGAGCCCCCGAGCTGACCATCAAGAACTGCGCCGACCTGCGGGTCGCGGTGATCGCCGCGCAGTGGCACGACCAGGTGATGAACGGCCTGCTGGACGGTGCCCACCGCGCCCTCAAGGAGCTCGGCATCGAGGAGCCGACCGTGCTGCGGGTGCCCGGCACCTTCGAGCTGCCGGTCGCCGCCAAGCAGCTCGCCGGCCGCGGCTACGACGCCGTCGTCGCCCTCGGCGTGGTCATCCGCGGCGGCACCCCGCACTTCGACTACGTCTGCCAGGCCGCCACCCTGGGCCTGACCCAGGTCGCCGTGGACACCGGCGTCCCGGTCGGCTTCGGCGTGCTGACCTGCGACAACGAGCAGCAGGCGCTGGACCGCGCCGGCCTGCCGGACTCGGCCGAGGACAAGGGCCACGAGGCGGTCACCGCCGCCGTCGCCACCGCGGTGGCGCTGCGCGGCGCCGGCGAGCCCCGGCGGTAGGCGGGGGATTGTCCCACCGGACTGTCCACGGTCCGGAACTGTTTACCGTCGGTCAGCCCGCACCCCGTATGGTGAGCTCATCATGGCTTCGAAGACATTCGAGGAGCTCTTCGCCGAGCTCCAGCAGAAGGCCGCCGACGGCGACCCCTCGTCCTCCCGCACCGCGCAGCTCGTCCAGCAGGGCGTCCATGCGATCGGCAAGAAGGTCGTCGAGGAGGCCGCCGAGGTGTGGATGGCCGCCGAGTTCCAGTCGGACGAGCAGACGGCCGAGGAGATCTCCCAGCTCCTCTACCACCTTCAGGTGATGATGATCGCCCGCGGGCTGACGCTCGACGACGTGTACGCCCACCTCTGACCGCACCGTGTCAGCCACCCCTCCCACAGCGAAGGACTCATTCCCCATGCTCCGCATCGCCGTTCCCAACAAGGGTTCTCTCTCGGGTCCCGCGGCGGAGATGCTGCATGAGGCCGGCTACCGCCAGCGCAAGGACCCGAAGGAACTCGTGCTGGTCGACCCGGAGAACCAGGTCGAGTTCTTCTTCCTGCGGCCGCGGGACATCGCCGTCTACGTCGGCTCCGGCCGGCTCGACGTCGGCATCACCGGCCGCGACCTGCTGCTCGACTCCGGCGCGGACGCCGAGGAGGTGCTCGCCCTCGGCTTCGGCGGCTCCACCTTCCGCTTCGCCCGCCCGCTCGGCGTCGAGGTCGAGGACGTGCAGGGCCTGGAGGGCATGCGGATCGCCACCTCCTACACCGGCCTGGTCGAGCAGCACCTGGCCGAGCGCGGCGTCAAGGCGACGGTCACCAAGCTGGACGGCGCGGTCGAGACGGCCGTCCAGCTCGGTGTGGCCGACGTCATCGCGGACGTCGTCGAGACCGGCACCAGCCTGCGCAACGCCGGCCTGGAGGTCTTCGGCGACCCGATCCTGGTGTCCGACTCGGTGGTGATCCGCCCCAAGGGCTCCGGCGAGGACCCGGCCGTCGAGCAGTTCCTGCGCCGCCTCCAGGGCGTCCTGGTGGCCCGCCGGTACGTGCTGATGGACTACGACATCCGCGCCGAGCGGGTCGGCGACGCCGTCGCCCTCACCCCCGGCCTGGAGTCGCCGACCGTCTCCCCGCTGCACACCGAGGGCTGGGTCGCCGTCCGCGCCATGGTCCTCCGCAAGGAGGCCCAGCGGATCATGGACGACCTCTGGGGGATCGGCGCCCGCGCCATCCTGGTCACCAACATCCACGCCTGCCGCCTCTGACCGAACCACCCCAGGGCGGGGGCCGGCCGGCCCCCGCCCCGCGCACTGGAGTCACCCGTTGTCCACCCCCGCCGCCGCCCTGCCGGTGACCTGGGCGCCACGCCGCACCCGCCTCGTGCTGCTGCCGCTCTGCGCCGTGCTGGTGATCGTCTTCACCGTCCTCGCCTTCATCCTCCCGGCGAACTGGCACGCCAACGACCGCGCCATGATGGTGGTCAGCGGGCTGCTCTTCGCCGCGGTCGGCCTGATGCTCGCCCGGCCCCGGGTCAGCGCGGACGAGAACGGCGTCACGGTGGTCAACTTCGTCCGCAGCCGCCGCCTCGCCTGGGCCGAGATCGTCCGGGTCAACCTGCGGGCCGGCGACCCCTGGGTCGTCCTCGACCTCGCCGACGGCACCTCGCTCGCCGCGGTCGGCATCCAGCCCGCCGGCGGCCGCGAGCAGGCGATCACCGCCGCCCGGACCCTGCGCGACCTCGTCGACGCACGCGGAACGGCGCGTCGCTGAGGCCCGCCGGGGTAAGATCCCTACGCTCGTTCGGTATCGTCTAGGCTGGTGACGGCTGGTAAAGCCGGGGCAAAAGTGCCCGCCGCCCCCCGAACGACCTGAGGAGTGACACTCCCCGTCCATGGACGATCCGTCCGGTAGTACCTGCGCCGCCTGGTATCCGACCTCCGGAAAGCAGACGGCCCGATGATCACCGCTTGGCTGCTGCTGTTCGCGGCCTTCCTGCTCATCCTCGCGAACGGCCTCTTCGTGGCCGCCGAGTTCGCCTTCGTGACCGTCGAGCGCGGCAGCGTCGAACGCGCCGCCAAGGCCGGCGACCGCCGCGCACAGAACCTCTCCAAGGCCCTGCGGCACCTCTCGTTCCAGCTCTCCGGAGCCCAGCTCGGCATCACCATCACCTCGCTGGTGGTCGGTATGCTCGCCGAGCCGGCGCTCTCCGTGATCCTCTCCCCGGTGTTCACCGCCGTCGGCCTGTCCGACGCGGCCGCCCGCGGCGCCGCCGTGGTGATCGGCATGATCGGCGCCACCGTGCTGCAGATGGTCATCGGCGAGCTCGTCCCCAAGAACTGGGCGATCTCCCGGCCGCTCCAGGTCGCGTACGCCGTCGTCGGCCCGCAGCGCACCTTCTCCGCCGCCTGCCGCCCGCTGATCAGCTTCCTGAACGGCTCCGCCGACCGGATGGTCCGCGCCCTCGGCATCGAGCCGCAGGAGGAGCTCGGCCACGCCCGCACCCCGGCCGAACTCGTCGCCCTGGCCCGGCACTCCGCCCGCGAGGGCGCCATAGACCAGCAGTCCGCGACACTGTTCGTCCGCACCTTCGGCCTCGGCCGGCTCACCGCGGAGAGCGTCATGACGCCGCGCGTCGACGTCGTCGCCCTGCAGCACGACGCCACCGCCGCCGACGTCGTCAACCTCGTCCGCGCCACCGGCCTTTCCCGCTTCCCGGTGTACGTGCACAGCCTGGACGAGGTCACCGGCACCGTCACCCTCAAGGACGCGCTCGGCGTGCCCGAGGACCGCCGCGCGCACACCCGCGTCGCGCACCTCGCCTCCGCTCCGCTGCTCGTCCCCGAGACCCTGCCCGCCGAACAGCTCCTCGAGCGCCTCCGCCGCCAGCAGCCGATGGCCATCGTCGTCGACGAGTACGGCGGCACCGCCGGCGTGGTCACCGTCGAGGACATCGTCGAGGAGATCGTCGGCGAGGTGCAGGACGAGCACGACCCCGCCGACCTGCCCGACCTGCGGCCCATGCCGCCCGAGTACGGCCTGCCCGTCTGGGAGGCCGACGGCCTCACCCGGACCGGGCAGCTCGAGGCCATCGGCCTGCAGGCCCCCGAAGGCCCCTACGAGACCCTCGGCGGCCTGCTCGCCGACCTGCTCGGCAAGCTGCCCGCCGTCGGCGACACCGCCGACCTGCCCGGCTGGCGCTTCACCGTCCTCGCCGTCGACCGCCACCGCACCGGCCGGGTCCGCATCCAGCGGATCGACCGCGACCTCGCGGGCGACGACACCGACACGGACGGGAGGAAGGGCCGATGACCGCGCTCCAACTGGCCGCAGCCGTCCTCCTGCTGCTCGGCAACGCCTTCTTCGTCGGCGCCGAGTTCGCCGTCATCTCGGTGCGCCGCAGCCAGATCGAACCGCTCGCCGACGCCGGCAACCGGCGCGCCCGCACCGTGATGCACGCGCTGTCCAACGTCTCCGCGATGCTCGCCGCAGCCCAGCTCGGCATCACCGTCTGCTCGCTGGGCCTCGGTGCCCTCGCCGAGCCGACCATCGCCCACCTGCTGCACGACCCCTTCCACGCGGTCGGCGTGCCCGAGTCGCTGATGCACCCGCTCAGCTACGCCGTCTCGCTCGCCGTCGTGGTCTTCCTGCACATGGTGGTCGGCGAGATGGTGCCCAAGAACATCGCCCTCGCCGGCCCGGAGAAGGCCGCGCTCTGGCTCGGCCCGCCGCTCGACCGCCTGGCCCGGATCCTGCGCCCCTTCATCGCCTTCCTGAACTCCTTCGCCAACGGCGTCCTGCGGCTGTTCAAGGTCGACGCCAAGGACGAGGTCGAGTCCGTCTTCAACAGTGAGCAACTGCTGCACCTGCTCGCCGACTCGGCCGACGCCGGCCTCCTCGACGAGCGCCGCCAGGAGCGCCTGGAGGACGCCCTGGAGCTCGGCGAGCGGCCGGTCACCGAGGTCCTGCTGCAGCCCGACCAGCTGGTCACCGTGCCGCTCGGCGTCACCCCGCGCGAGATCGAGCGGCTCGCCGTCCGCACCGGCTTCTCGCGCTTCCCGGTGGTCGACGCCGGCGGCACCGTCCTCGGCTACCTGCACGTCAAGGACGTGCTCGACGCGGACGACCCGGACGCGCCGATGCCCGAGCGGCTGCGCCGCCCGATCACCGTCGTGCGGGCCGGGCTGCCGCTGGACGACGCCCTCGGCGCGATGCGCCGGGCCGCCGCCCACCTGGCCGCCGTGGTCGACGCCGACGGGCGCCAGCTCGGCCTGGTCGCCCTGGAGGACGTCCTCGAGGAGCTCGTCGGCGAGGTCCACGACCCGGACCACCGCAGCGCCGCACTGTAGCGGCCGCACTCCGGTCCGCAGGCCCCGCGCTCACCGCGCGGGGCCTGCGGTCTTCCGGCTGCCGAACACGGCGAACACGGCGGCGGAGGCGAGCTCCACGGCCGCGGCGGCCGCCAGCGGCACCGCCGGACCGGCCCGCAGCAGCAGGGCGCCGAGCGCCGCCCCGCCGCACATCACGACCACCGCGGCGGCCTCCCGCTCGCGCGAGTCCATCTCGGCGTGCACCCGCAGCAGGCCGGTCAGCCCGCGGGTGAGCACGGTGGTCGGCAGGTCCGGGGCGGCGATCCGCAGCGCGATGGCGTTCCGCCAGCCCATCGCCAGGGCCAGCACGCCCAGCACCGCCAGCGCCCGGCCCGAGGGCAGATCCTGCTGCTTCTCCACACCGATGGCGGCCACCGCACCGACCGCCAGCAGCATCCCGACCCCGGCCACCGCGACCGGTGTCCACAGCTTGCCGCGCTGCCGCACCAGCCCGTCGTTGATCAGGTGTCCGAGCAGTGCACCCAGGGAGAACGCGGCCAGGCCCAACCCCGCGCCGGCCACCGACACGTGAGCACCGCCCAGCCCGAAGCCCAGGAAGAGGATGTTGCCGGTCATCACCGCGGTGTACACGTGCCCGAGGCCCAGGAAGCTCGCGGCCTCGACCATGCCGGTGACCGCGGTCAGCAGCAGCAGCGCCACGGTCTGCGGGGCGGGGCGCCGGGTCGTCGCGAGCACCCTTGTTGGTACCAGGCGGGCCGCGCGCAACACCGGCGACGGGCCGCCCGCTCGGGGCGGCTCACCGGAACGGCTCAGCCGGCGCCGCGGGGGGAGGGGCTCAGCCGGTGCGGCCGTCGATGAGCTCGCCGTACGCCTGCAGCAGGTCCGGCAGGCGGAGCGTCGCCAGGTCCTCCCGGCTGGGGAGGTCGCGGTGGGCGCTGAGCCGCAGATCGCGGTACGCGCAGGACTTCTCGTACAGGGTGCGGATGAACCGGCCGTTGCCGAGCTCGTCTATCCAGCCCTCGGTGACCACGTGCCCGCAGATCGAGGCGAGCTCCTCGGCGGCGTCCTCGTCCCAGCCGTCGCCGCCCGCCAGCGCCAGGGTGCGGCCGATCTCGGTGAGCTCGACCGGACGGTAGCTGGGGAAGTCCACCCGGGTGGTGAAGCGGGAGTTGAGCCCGGGGTTGGCCGCCAGCAGCCGGTTCATGCCCTCCGGGTAACCGGCCAGGATCACCACCAGCCGGTCCCGGTTGTCCTCTGCCCGCTTCAGCAGCACCTGCAGCGCCTCGTCGCCGTACGCGTCGCCCTTGCTGTACCCGGAGTTGGACAGGCTGTACGCCTCGTCGATGAACAGCACCCCGTCCAGCGCCGAGTCGATCAGCTCGTTCGCCTTCACCGCCGTCTGGCCGAGGAACTCGCCGACCAGGTCCGCCCGCTGGGCCTCGACCAGGTGGTCGCCGGAGAGCAGGCCCAGCGCGTGGAAGACCTGGCCGAGAATCCGGGCGACGGTCGTCTTGCCGGTGCCGGACGGCCCCGAGAACACGAAGTGCCGTTTCGGCGGCTGCACCGGCAGCCCCCGCTCCGCCCGCAGCCGGGACATCCGCAGCTGCGCCGACAGCGCCCGCACCTGCCGCTTCACCGGCTCCAGGCCGACCATCCGCTCCAGCTCGGACAGCGCCGCGTCCAGCTCCTGCTGCAGGCTCAGCCCGGCCGCGGAGACGGCCGGCGCCTGCCCGGCGGCGGCCTCGGCCTCGCCGGGCGTGCGCGGGGGAGCGGCGGACAGGCCCTCACCGCCGCCCGAGCGCTCCGCCACCGGCTCGGCCGGCGGAGCGGACGCCCCGGACAGCCCGGCCGGCGCCGGCCGGCCCGCAGGCTCGGCGAGGTCCGACAGATCACCCAGGTCCACGAAACCGGGCAGGTCGGGGCCGTCGGACAGCTCCCCGAAACCGGACGGCAGGGCCGGCGGCAGCATCTCCGGGGCGGTCTCCAGCACGTCCAGCGGGTCCAGGGCGTCGGGGCCGTCCACCGGCTCCACCCCGTCCAGCAGGCCGTCCAGCACCCCGTCCTCGGCGGTGATCGCGGCGAGCCGGGCCGCGGTGTCCATGAACGCCGGGTCCGCCCGGTGCACCGCCCGGTACAGGGGGAGCGCGGCGGCGCTGCGCCCGGCGCCCTCGTAGGCGCGCGCCAGCCAGTAGCGCAGCTCCTTGCGCTGCGGCTGCTCGGAGCGGCAGCGGGCCAGCGAGGCGGCCAGCGGCGTCTGGGCCTGCGCGCACATGTCGAGCCTGACTCTGGCCATGCCGCCGAACAGCCCGGCCTCGATGCCCAGCAGCGGGTCGTCCAGCAGCCGGTCGGTGTCCCGGATCAGCTGCTCCCAGTCCTTGACCAGGTAGGAGCGGCAGGCGTGCAGGAAGCGCACCGACGGGTCCTGGTCGGCGGGCGGGCAGTCGGCGAGCGCCCGGTCGAGCTCGGCGAGGTGGCGGCCGTCCAGCCAGTGCGAGGCGTGGGCGAGGGCCAGGTCGCGGGCGTCCTCCAGTACGGGCTGCACCCACCAGCCCAGCCAGTACCAGGAGCTGAGCGGACGCCGGTGGCGCAGCCGCTGCTCGCCGAACCGGTCGCGGTGGCGGTGCATGGCCAGCAGGGCGCCGGAGGTGTCGCAGCGCAGGGCGTGCAGGCCGAGCCAGGCGTCGGCCATGCCCGGGTCCAGCCGGACCGCCGTACGGAACTCCTCCTCGGCGCGGGCGTAGGAGCCCGCCGCGTAGGCGTCCATCGCGCGCAGCCATGCGCGGTCGGCCTGCCTGTGCGGTCCTGTGCCGCCGGAACCGTTGCCGCTGTCCACCGTCACCCCACGCCCCCCGCAGTGTGCATCGAGGCCCGGTCGGCCGACGGATCGCCGGACGGACCTTCCGTCAGTTCGCGCAGCCCCCGGGGCGCATGCGCGCCTGCCTGGAATCGTACCGGGGCGGGGCTGATCCGGAAGGGTGCCGCGCCGGGTCAAATATCCGTGGCAGCGCGGGCGTTGGGGGAGGGCGGCACCGCCGCGAACGCAGAACGGCATCTCCGGCTCACGGGGGAACAAGCCGGAGATGCCGTGTCTGAAGGTTGCGAGATCAACTAATCTCGCGACGCCTTGAACTTAAGACCTGGCAACACCCCAGGTCAAGAGGGGGATGGATGCTCACCGTGGGTGCAACGGACGATCCTCCCGGTGATCCCGTCGACCGCCAGATCGGCGTGCGGCCGACTCGGATCGGCCGCGAAATGCGCCCGCTCCGCCCTGATCCAGCCCTGCCAGAACGCGGCCAGCTCCGGTCCGTCCCGCAGCAGCCCGCGGGCGTTGGCCGATGCCGCGTCAAGGTCCATCCACAGCAGCTGGGCGAGGACCGGGCGCACCGCGCGCCGCCCCGCGCCCACCCCCTCCACCAGCACCACCGGCGCGGCCGGCACCGCGCGCACCTCGCCGAAGCGGCGCAGCGTCCAGTCGTACACCTCGTACGCGCCGTCCTCGCCCCGCGCGAGCGGGGCGAGCACCTGGTCGTGCAGCCGGCCGGCCCAGCCGAAGGGCTCCTCGTGGGTGGCCAGGTCGTCCAGGTGCACCACCGGCGCGTCGCCGAGTTCGGCCGCCAGCCGATCGGCGAAGGTGGTCTTGCCCGAGCCCGCGTGCCCGTCCACCGCGACCAGCCGGACCGGCCCCAGGGACGGCGGCAGTGCCGCCAGCCGGGTCGCGAGATCACCGAGTTCCGTCATGCCGCCAGCGTACGGCGGCGCACCACCCGCGACGGAACACCTCGGCCGGGCACCCGCACTGCCGCCCGGGCCGTGGTCGGCGACCCGCCCGACCTGCGGGCCTGCCTGAGGCGTCAACCGGCCCGGGGAGCGGATCACCCGCGCGTGCAGCTGCGGTCGAGCGGCAGGTGCACCACCGGGGGCGAGGGAAGATGCGCGCCGGGCGTGGAGCCCGGCGCCGGGGAAGCGTTCGCCGGGCGGTCAGCGCCGGTGGGAACGCGAGCGCTGCGCGGGAATCCGCGCGGGGCCGTCGCCGGGAGCCCCGGCGTGCGAGAACGGCTGGGTGCGCCAGTCGAGTTCGGCGGGCAGGGTGAGCAGGGCGGCGAGGCCGGCGTCGGCGTCGTCGGCCGGCTCGTCGCACTCGGCGAGCTCGTCGGTCGGCACGCCGCTGCCCGGGCAGAGCGCCGCGGAGAAGGGGTGCCAGGCGGTCGGCAGCACGGCGTGCTGCGGCAGCCGCTCCTCGTCGCCGATCAGGGCGATCGGGCGGTCGCAGGACGGGCAGTGCACCCGGACGATCTCCCAGGTGTCGGCCTCGCCCGGGTCCGCGCCCAGGGTGTACTCGAACTCGGTGCGTTCCTCGTCCTCGCTGCGCGGACGGTGGTCAGTAACAGACATGTGATCCCCCTCGGATCGGACCGGGCCTACGTCGGACCCGGCCACCAGCAGCACTTCCCGCCGACAGGGGGTCATAACCCTGCAGAGCGGCGCACGGTGATGCACGGCCTGTGGCCTTCGCCACATTCCGGTGGCATGTGCCCGCCAAGCCGCCTCCGTGCGCCCTTGACCCGCCCGCCGCACGTCCCGGGCGCACCCGCGCCCGGAAGCGCCCCCGATGCGGTGGCGACGCGCACTCGCACCATCGAGTAGGTTTGCGCGTTGTGGAGGATCTCGACCAGCGCATCGTCCAGCTGCTGCTCCAGGACGGCCGGATGAGCTACACCGACCTGGGCAAGGCCACCGGCCTGTCCACCTCGGCGGTGCACCAGCGGGTGCGCCGCCTCGAGCAGCGCGGGGTGATCCGCGGCTACACCGCGATCATCAACCCGGAGGCCGTCGACCTGGCGCTCACCGCCTTCATCTCGGTCAAGCCCTTCGACCCCAGCGCCCCCGACGACACCCCCGAGCGCCTCGTCGGCCTCCCCGAGATCGAGGCCTGCCACAGCGTCGCCGGCGACGAGAACTACATCCTCAAGGTCCGCGTCGGCGCCCCCGGCGACCTCGAGGACCTCCTCGCCCGCATCCGCTCCGCCGCCGGCGTCTCCACCCGCACCACCGTCGTCCTGTCCACCCCGTACGAGGCGCGACCCCCGAAGCTCTGACCGGGCGCCCCCGGGGTGCAGACTGACCCCATGACCGAACGCACCCTCCGGACCGTCCTGCTGCGCGGCGGCAACGTCTACAGCCCCGCCGACCCCTTCGCGACCGCCATGCTGGTCGAGGGCGAACACATCGCCTGGGTCGGCAGCGACGGAGCCGCCGAGGCGTACGCCGACACCGCCGACGAGGTGGTCGAGCTCGACGGTGCCCTGGTCACCCCCGCCTTCGTCGACGCCCACGTGCACGCCACCTCCACCGGCCTCGCGCTGACCGGCCTCGACCTCACCGGCTGCCCCACCCTCGCCGAGGCCCTGGAACGCGTCGCCGAGGCCGCCCGCGCCACCGACGGCGTCCTCATCGGCCACGGCTGGGACGAGAGCGGCTGGCCCGAGGGCCGCCCGCCGACGCTCGCCGAACTCGACGCCGCCACCGCCGGCACCCCCGCCTACCTCTCCCGCACCGACGTGCACTCGGCGCTCGCCTCCACCGCCCTGCGCGCCCTCGCCGCCGGACTCGCCGACCTCCCCGGCTTCGACGCCGACGGCCCGCTCAGCCGCGACGCCCACCACGCCGTCCGCCGCACCGCCCTCGCCCACCTGACCGCCGCTCAGCGCCGCGCCGCCCAGCAGGCCGCCCTCGCCCGCGCCGCCGCCCTCGGCATCGGCGCGCTGCACGAGTGCGCCGGCCCCGACATCTCCTCCGAGGACGACCTCGCCGAACTCCTCGCCCTCGCCGCCGAGGGCAACGGCCCCGAGGTCTTCGGCTACTGGGGCGAGCTCGGAGCCGTCGACACCGCCCGCCGCCTCGGCGCGGTCGGCGCCGGCGGCGACCTGTTCGTCGACGGCGCGCTCGGCTCCCGCACCGCCTGCCTGCACGCCCCCTACCGGGACGCCGGCACCGCCGAGGCCCCCGTCCACGGCACCGCCTACCTGACGGCCGACCAGATCGCCGACCACGTCGCCGCCTGCACCGAGGCCGGCCTGCAGGCCGGCTTCCACGCCATCGGCGACGCCGCGGTCGACGCCGTCGTGGCGGGCGTCCGCGCGGCCGCCGACCGGGTCGGCATCGACCGGGTCCGGGCCCTGCGGCACCGGGTCGAACACGCCGAGCACCTGGACGACAAGTCCATCGCCGCCTTCGCCGAACTCGGCCTCACCGCCTCCGTCCAGCCCGCCTTCGACGCCGCCTGGGGCGGACCGGACGGCATGTACGTCCAGCGGCTCGGCGCGGAGCGGGCCGCCGCACTCAACCCCTTCGCGGCGATGCTCCGCGCCGGCGTCCCGCTGGCCTTCGGCTCCGACGCCCCCGTCACCCCGCTCGACCCGTGGGGCACCGTCCGCGCCGCCGCCTTCCACCGCACCCCGGAGCACCGGATCTCCGTCCGCGCCGCCTTCACCGCCCACACCCGGGGCGGCTGGCGGGCCCTCGGCCGCGACGCGGACGGCGTCCTGGTGCCCGGCGCCGTCGCCAGCTACGCCGTCTGGGACACCGACGAACTGGTCGTCCAGGCCCCCGACTCCCGCGTCGCCGGCTGGTCCACCGACCCCCGCTCCGGCACCCCCGGCCTCCCCGACCTCACCCCCGGCCACCCCCTCCCCACCTGCCTCCGCACCGTCGTCCGCGGCCGCACCGTCCACCGGGCCTGACAGGCGCACCCCACACACGGGGCCACCCCCAACGGGCGCGCGGGGGTGGCCCCGGCGGGACCGGGCCTGTTCGCAGGCGTAGGGTGTGAACGGGTACGAAACCGTTTCGTTCCCTCTCGTTCGCCGGGAGGCCGCCGTGACATCGGACGCCGAGCCGCGAGCGCGCCGCAGCCGCCTCACCGAGGAGCGCGAGCACGAGCTGTACGAGGCCGTGATCGAGATGCTCCGCGAGGTCGGGTACGACGCGCTGACCATGGACGCCATCGCCGCCCGCACCCGCGCCAGCAAAGCCACCCTCTACCGCCAGTGGAACGGCAAGCCCGAGCTGGTCGCGGCAGCCCTCCGCAGCGGCCGCCCCATCACCGCCGCCGACATCGACACCGGCACCCTCCGCGGTGACCTCCGCGAACTCCTCCGCCTGCGCTGCGCGACCTCGCTCCGCGACGCCGCCCTGATGCGCGCCCTGGGCCAGGCGATGCACAAGGACCCGGAACTGCTCCGCGCCTTCCGCAGCCTCGTGGTCGAGCCCGAGACCGCCGCCCTCGGCGCCATGCTCGACCGCGGTGTCCGCCGCGGCGAACTCGCCCCGGACTGCCCGGCCGCGCCCTTCGTCCCGCACATGGTGCTCGGCGCACTCTCCGCCCGCCCCCTGCTGGAGGGCGTCGAGGCCGACCCGGAGTACCTCGCCCACTACGTCGACGCCGTGGTCCTGCCCGCCCTCGGCCTCTGACCCCGCCTCCCGGACCGCACCTCCCACAGGACGGACATGCCACCCAACACCTCGACCGAGCCGGTGCCGCCCGCCGGGCGCCGGCTCCGCCCCCACCCGCTGCGCGAACTCCTCCTCATAGCCGCGCTCTACACCGTCTACCGGCTCGGCCGGATCGCCGCGGAGGGCCACGTCCCCCGGGCGTTCGGCAATGCCGCCGACGTCTGGAGTCTGGAGCGCACCCTGCACCTGCCCGGCGAGGGCGACATCCAGCGGGTCCTGCTCCACAGCGACCTGCTGGTGCACGCCGCCAACGCCTTCTACGCCACCGTGCACTTCCCGGCGACCGTGCTCTTCCTGCTCTGGACGTACTGGCGCCGCCCCGGCCACTACGTGTGGATACGCCGCGTCCTGACCGTCCTCACCGGCGCAGGCCTGGCCCTGCACCTGCTGGTGCCGCTCGCCCCGCCGCGGATGCTGGAGGCCACCGGCCTGGTGGACACCGCCCGCGTCTACGGCCCGGCGGTCTACGGCGACCCGGCGACCGACAGCCTCTCCAACCAGTTCGCCGCGATGCCCTCGCTGCACGTCGGCTGGGCCCTCACGGTGGCCGTCGGCCTGATCGCCGCCACCCGCTCCCGCTGGCGCCTGCTGTGGCTGCTGCACCCGGCCGTCACGCTCCTGGTCGTCGTCGGCACCGCCAACCACTACTGGCTGGACGGCATCGTGGCCGCCGCACTGACCGGCGCCGCCCTGCTGCTGCTCCGCCCGCCGACGGCCGCACCGCCGCTGCCGCCGCTGCGCCTGCCCGGCCAGCGCCGCCGCCCCGCGCCCGCGGAAGCCGCTCCCGCCGCGACCTGACCCGCCGCGGCCTGACCCCGCCGTCGCCCTGCCGCGGCCGGGGCCCCGACCGGACCGCTCCCCGGCCGCACCCCCGTCCTCCGGATGCACACTGATCCGGGGTACCGTCTTCGGACGGGACGCCACCGGGGGCGGACCGACGATCCAGGCGGTACAGCCAGAGAGACGGTGCGCAGGTGGCAGTGCCGGTGGAACAGGAGCGCACGGTGGCGAACGAGGCGGACACCGCCGCGCGGCCGCCGCGGCCCGAGGAGGCCCAGCGGCCCGGCCGGCTCGCCCGCATCCGCGCGAGCCTGCCCAGGACGGCGCTGGCGGTCCTCGCAGGGCTGCTCCTCGTCGCAGCCTTCCCGCCGTACGACCTCTGGCCGCTGTCGATCGCCGGTGTCGCGGCGCTGTCGCTGCTGACCCGCGGCCGCACGCTCCGTCAGGGCGCCTGGACGGGCTTCGCCTTCGGCCTGCCGTTCTTCCTCGGGCTGCTCGCCTGGCTGCGCGTGGTCGGCTGGGACGCCACCGTCGGCCTGTCGGTGATCGAGGCGCTGTTCCTCGCCGCGCTCGGCGCGGGCCTCGCCGCCACCTCCCGGCTGCGCGCCTGGCCGCTGTGGGGGGCCTGCCTGTGGGTGACCCAGGAGTGGGCCCGCGACCGGCTGCCGCTCGGCGGCTTCCCGTGGGGCCGGCTCGCCTTCGCCAACACCGCCAGCCCCTTCACCCCGCTCGCGGCCCTCGGCGGCGCCCCGCTGGTGACCTTCGCGGTGGCGCTCTGCGGCACCCTGCTCGCCTGGGCGGTGCTGCGGCTGCGCCGCGGCCCGCGCCGCTCGCCGAAGGCCGCGGCCCTCGCCGGGCTGGGCGCCGTCGCAGCCCTGCTGGCCGGGTTGGTCGTCCCCGTCCCGACCAAGGGCGACGACACGGTGAAGGTGGCCCTGGTCCAGGGCAACGTGCCGCGCCCCGGCATGGACTTCCTCGGCCGTCCGATGCAGGTCCTCGACAACCACGCGACCGAGACCGAGAAGCTCGCCGCGGACGTCGCGGCCGGCCGCGCCCCCAAGCCGGACGTCGTCATCTGGCCGGAGAACGCCTCCGACCTGGACCCGTTCTCCGAGCCCGCCGCCTACCAGCGGATCGACCAGGCCGTCCGGGCGATCGGCGTGCCGACCCTGGTCGGCGCCCTGGTCGACGGCCCGGACGCGCAGCACGTCCAGAACGAGGGCATCGTCTGGAGCCCCGCCACCGGCCCCGGCGCCTCCTACACCAAGCAGCACCCGGTGCCGTTCGGCGAGTACGTGCCGTTCCGCGCCGAGCTCTCCAAGGTGATCGAGCGCCTCCAGCGGGTCGCCCGCGACTTCTACCCCGGCGACCACAACGGCGTCATGCAGCTCGGCCCGGCCCGCATCGGCGACGTGATCTGCTTCGAGATCGCCTACGACGAGATCGTCCGCGACACCGTCAACGACGGCGGTCGCGTGATCGTCGTCCAGACCAACAACGCCACCTACAACCGCAAGGGCCAGACCGAGCAGCAGCTCGCGATGAGCCGGCTGCGCGCCGTCGAGCACGGCCGCGCCGTCCTGATCGCCGCCACCAGCGGCATCAGCGCCGTGATCGCCCCGGACGGCTCGGTGGTCTCCCGCACCCAGGAGCTCACCCCGGCCGTCCTGAACGCGACCGTGCCGCTGCGCGACTCCCGCACGGTGGCGGACCGGGTCGGCGCCGCGCCGGAGTGGGCGCTGGCCGTCGCCGGGCTGCTGGCCTGCGGCGCCGTCGCGGCGGGCGCCGTCCGCCGGCGCCGCTCGGGCGGAACACCCGAGGACGCGGAACCGTTGAACCGGGTGGTGCCGTAGTCGCGGCCGGAGCAGCCGGCCGGTGGGAGAGCACCCCGATGGAGTGGATTCCTACCGTGACCCAGCAAGCCACCCCGGCCCGCCCCGCCCGGCGCAGCACCCTGCGCCGGGTGCTGCCCCTGCTGATCGCCGCCTGGCTGGTCCTGGAGATCTGGCTGCTGACGGTCGTCGCATCGGCTGCCGGCTGGTTCACCGTGCTGTTGCTGCTGCTCGGCGGCGTGTTCCTCGGCGGCTGGCTGATCAAGCGCGCCGGGATGCGCGCCTTCAGCGCGGCCGTCGAGCAGAGCCGCGACCCCAAGCCCAGGCAGGCGCAGACGCCGACCACCATGACGGTGCTCGCGGGCGTGCTGCTGATCCTGCCCGGCTTCCTGTCGGACGCGCTGGCGCTGACCCTGCTCTTCCCGCCCACCAGGGCGCTGTGGCGGGCCGGCGCCCGCCGTGCGGCGGAGGGCGCGCTGCGCTCCACCGCCCCGGTCGGTGACGACCGCTTCGCCGATGCGATGCGGCTGCAGGAGCAGCTGCGCATCCACCGCCCGGGCAGCACGGTCATCCAGGGCGAGGTCGTCGAGCCGGGCGCGGGCCCGCGCCCGGACACCGAGTACCGTCCGCCGATCACCGGCTGAGCCTGCGGGCACAACGGCCGGGGCCTCCCGCTGCGTGCGGGAGGCCCCGGCCGTTTCCGGTTGCCGAAGGGCTTTCCCGGTTGCCGAAGGGCCGGGGAACGCCGACGGCTGCTGGGAGCGCCGAAGGGCCCGGGCGACATTGCCCGGGCCCTTCTCGGTGCCACCCCCGGCTGGGCCGGGGACGGCGTCACGCGCTCTTGCGGCTGTCGCGCGGGTGTACCGCGAGGTTCATGCCACCGGAGCGGAGCACGGCCAGCCGCTCGGCCAGCACCTCCTCCAGTTCCTCGCGTGTCCGACGCTCCATCAGCATGTCCCAATGGGTGCGCGTCGGCTTGGTCTTCTTCTCTTCCGGCTCCTCGCCGTCGAGAAGTACGGCCTCCTGGCCGCAGAAACGGCACTCCCACACCGAGGGGATCTCCGCCTCAACGGAGAACGGGACCTCGAAGCGGTGTCCGTTCTGACATGCGTACTCGACGGTCTGGCGGGGAGCCAGATCGATACCACGGTCGGTCTCGTAGCTAGTGGCCCCGAGTCGCGTGCCGCGGAGAGCTCGCTCGCTCATGAATCGTGCCTCCCGGGCTTATGGCCCACAGGACTAGTGGTCGCTGTCTTCGTCGTTCGGTCAACGCTCGGCCGTCGACGAAGATTCCCGTCCGGGGACATGCGTCGCCTGTCGTGCCGCCCACGTTTGTACCCATCGGCGCCCGATTTGTCACATCTGATCGGGGATGTCACCCTGCGTACCACTCCTGGTGCGCACAGCGATCACCCGGACGACCCACTCGGGCTCCACGAACGGCCGACACCGTGAAGCCCCGGCCGGTTCACCAGACCGGACGCGGCCGGACCGTCCCGGTGTCCTTCCCGAGTTCGACACCGAGTTCCGCACCGAGTTCCACGCCGAGGTCGGCGCCGAGCTCCGCGACCAGCTTCTCGGCCCGGTCGGTGACCGCGGACGGTGCCGGCGCCTCCGTCCGGGTGTCGCGGTGCGGCAGCAGCGCGATCACCGCGTCCCGCAGCTGCGCCGGGGCGTCCTCGTCGAGCGGGTCGACGGTGGCGGGCACCTGCAGCCGGACGGGAGCGGCGGTGCCGACCCGGGCGTAGCCGCGGCCGGCCGGGGTGTGCGCGGCGGGGGTGATGTCGAGCGCGGCGCCGAGCGCGGCCCGGCCGAGGTCGGGGGTGACCGGGCCGAGCACCACCTTGGTGCGGGTTGCGGCCCGTACGGTCGGGCGCAGCCGGTTGTAGGCCTCGACGTCCTCGGCGATCACCACGGTGACCCGGGCGGCGCGGCCGTGCCGCAGCGGGATCTCCAGCAGGTCCTGCGGGTCGGGACGCTCCTCGGCCTGGGCCAGCTCGCTGAGCTCGGTGGGGTGGTCGAGCAGCAGCCACAGCGGCCGGGTGGCGTCCTCGGGTGCGGCGATGCCGCTGTGCCGGGCGGCGTTCAGCAGGCCGAGCCGCCGCTCGGTCTCCTTGGCGGCCCACTCCAGTGCGGCCACCGCGCCGTGCAGGCTGGTCTCCACCGTGTGCACCCCGGGCCGGTTGACCAGGCAGGCGTGCTCGCCGGTGCCGGCGCCGTCGATCACCACCAGGTCGCCGTGCGGCAGGGCCTGCAGGGCGACCGAGCGCAACAGGGTGGAGGTGCCGGAGCCGGTGGAGCCGAGCGCCAGCAGGTGCGGCTCGGCGCTGCGCGGGCCGACCCGCCAGACCACCGGCGGCTGCTGGGTGACGGTGCCGCCCTGGGTGACCGGGATGGTGCGGCTGCTGCCGGCGGTGTCGGTGAAGCCGAGCACGATCTCGCCGGGGGCGGTGACGAAGCGCTGCGCGGTGATGTCGGTGGCCAGTGGGGCGAGCGCGGTCACCCGCAGCCGGTTGGACTCCTCGTCCCAGTCGAAGCGGTACTCGCGGGCCCGGCCCGCCTTGCCCTGGACGACCTGCTCGATCCGGGCGCGGGCCGCGGGCTCGGTGTCGGTGAAGTACGCCGGATAGGCGATCTCGAGGGCGGCGAGCCGGCCGTCGCCGTCGAACTCCCAGCCGCCGAAGGCGTTCTTGTAGTGCCCGTCGAGGCTGTAGAGCGGGCTCATGTCGTCCGGCCCGGCGAGGTACGGGGTGAGGGCGGTGTACAGGGCGGCGAGCTTGAGGTCGCCGGCGTCGGGCTCGGGGGCGGCGGCGGCCTTGGGGCGGCGGCCGGCCCAGGCGGCGCTCGCCATCAGTGCGGCCAGCGTGAACAGCAGGCCGTGCGGCAGCAGGAAGACGCCCAGCGCCAGGGCCGCCGTCAGGAACAGCGTGGGACCGCGCCGCTCCTTCGGGGTGGCCGCCCAGCGGCTCTTGGTCCACCCGAGGTGGTGGCGCAGCCCGCGGCCGATGAGCGTGAGCGGCGCGAACATGTCGGCGGCGTGGTCGCCTGCGGTGCGGGCGAGGTCGCGGCCGCGGTTGAGATGGCGGGTGAGGGACATGGCGGGCTCCCCGAGCGGTGGGACAGGGGCGGAAGGAGGAAGGCCCGGGGCGGTGGGGTCCGCTCCCGGGCCGCAGTCGTGCCGTGGGATCAGAACTTGATGCCGCCGATGAGGCTGGCGAGTGTCGCCCCGCCCGCCGTGATGCTGGGGGCGATGGAGGAGCCCGCGACGTAGAACCCGAACAGTGCGCAGACCAGGGCGTGCGAGACCTTGAGTCCGTCCCGGCGGAAGAAGAGGAAGGCGATGGTGCCGAAGAGGACGATGCCGGAAATGGAGAGGATCACGTGGTCAGCTCCTCGTGAGGGGGCGGGGACAGTGTTACCGAAAGTGTCTTAATCGTGACAAAAGGTAATAGCTGATGGAGCGTGCGAACGGGTGGACCTGCTCGTGTCCGGAGCGTTCGGAGGTATGCGCACCGAGCCCCGGCCGTGCGCTCCAAGGCGTCCCCCCGCGGCGTGATCGCCCTCGGCGGAATCGGGAAATTCGCCCGAACGGATGCGTGACCTTTGGGCGCCGTCGTCGTCCGCTACGGTGCGTACCGGAATCCGCGCACCCGAGGTGCGCCCGGAAGCGACATCGGAAAGGGCCGCTCATGACCGACGACACCCCGCAGACCCCCGACGCCGAGGTCGTCGAGCTCGCCGGCCGGCTCTTCGACGCCGCCCGCGCGGGCGACGCCGCCATGCTCGCCGCCTACCTCGACGCCGGAGCCCCCGCCGACCTCTCCAACGAGCGCGGCGACAGCCTGCTGATGCTCGCCGCCTACCACGGCCACACCGCCGCCGTGCAGACCCTGCTGCAGCACGGCGCCGAGGCCGACCGCGCCAACGACCGCGGCCAGACGCCGCTCGCCGGCGCCGTCTTCAAGGGCTACGACGAGGTGGTCGCCGCCCTCCTCGACGGCGGCGCCGACCCGGCCGCCGGCACCCCCTCCGCCCTCGACACCGCCCGCATGTTCGGCAAGGACGCACTGGTCGCCCGGTTCGAGGGCCGCTGATCGCAAGCCCTAGGCTTGGTGCCCATGTCGAACACGTCGAACGCCCCGGCCGCCTCGGCCCTGGAGATCCGCACCACCGGCTACGGCCACCCGGACGCCGCCAAGCTCGCCGCCGAGGTCCAGCAGGAGTACGTCCGCCGCTACGGGGACATCGACCAGACGTCCATGCACGAGGACCACTTCGACCCGCCGTACGGCCTCTTCGTCGTCGGCTACCTGGACGGCGATCCGGTCGCCTGCGGCGGCTGGCGCGTCAAGGAGGGCAACGGCGACGGGCTGCTCGACGGCGACGCCGAACTCAAGCGGATGTACGTCGTCGAGCGGGCCCGCGGGCGCGGCCTCGCCCGCGTCCTGCTGCGCCACCTGGAGGGCACGGCCCGGGAGGCGGGCCGCACCCGGTTCGTCCTGGAGACCGGCACCGAGCAGCCCGAGGCGATCGCCCTCTACCGCTCGGAGGGCTACCTGCCGATCACCAAGTTCGGCTACTACAAGGACTCCGAGCAGAGCGTCTGCATGGGAAAGCCGCTCGACGGCTGACCCGGCGCTGTCGGATCATCGGTGGATGGACCAGATCGCCGATTTGTCGACCTCGGCCGTCACCGGCCTGGCTGCCGAACTCGCCGCCGTGGACGGTGTCGTGGGCGTCTGCCTCGGTGGCAGCCGCGCCCGCGGCACCCACCGGCCGGACTCCGACCACGACCTGGGCCTCTACTACCGCGGCCCGCTGGACACCGGTGCACTGCGCACCCTGGCGGCCGAAGCGGCCGGCCGGCCGGTGGAGGTCACCGAGCCCGGCGGCTGGGGGCCGTGGGTGGACGGCGGGGCCTGGCTGACCATCGGCGGCGCCCGGGTCGACTGGATCTACCGGGACGTCGACCGGGTGCGCCGTTGCTGGGACGAGGCGCGGGCCGGGCGGTACGAGACCGGCATCCAGGCGGGGCACCCGCTGGGCTTCGCCTCCCACGCCTACCCCGGTGAGCTGGCGCTCGGCCGGGTGCTGGCCGACCCCACCGGCGAACTGTCCCGGCTCCGGGCCGAGACCGCCGCCTACCCGCCGGCGCTCGGCGAGGCCCTGGTGGCGGCCGCCCGCTGGGAGGCGCCGTTCACCCTCGCCAATGCGGCGAAGGCCCCGCACGACACCGCCTATGTGCACGGCTGCCTGTTCCGGGTGGTCGGGCTGCTCGCCCAGGCGCTGCACGGCCGGGCCGGGCGCTGGCTGATCAACGAGAAGGGCGCGGTCGACGCGGCCGGGCGGCTGCCCGGGGCGCCCGAGCGCTTCGCCGAACGGGCCCACGGCCTGTTCCGTACGGACGCCCGGGCCGCCCTGGCCCGGGCGGCGGAGCTGACCGGCGAAGCGCTCGGGACCGGCTGACTCCCGGCCGCGCGGACGCCGACTACTTGAACCAGTAGCGGACGCCGCCGTGGCCCGAGCAGGTCCCGGAGAAGTTCGCCGAGTAGGAGGGCGTGCCGTCCTTGCACTCGGCCATCTGCGAGGAGGAGACCGGCCTCAGTCCGGCGTCCCAGCCGCAGGCCCCGGTCGTGTGGTGGGCGCACCGGCCGGCCGCGGCGGTGGGTGCGGCCGCGGGCCGGCTCGTGGTCCTGGCGGGAGGGCCGGCGCGGGGGCCGTCGTCCGGGCGGGTGCGGTGGTGGGTGCGGCCGCGGGGGAGGGGGCCTCGGCGCTGCTCTGCACGGCCGACGGCGTGGGTGCCGGCTCCGTGGAGACGGTGGCCGTGGGCGTCGGGGAGGTGGCGGCCGCGGTGGAGGCCACCCGGGCCGGCGGGGGAGCGGCGGTGGCCGCCGGGTCGCATGCGGCGCTGAACAGGGCGAGGGCGAGGAGGCCGGCTGCGGGCAGCAGTCTTCGGCCGCCGAAGGAGAGTGTCACGGCCGGAAAGCTACGCCGAACCGCCCCCGCGGCGGACGGATTTTCCGATGTTCCGACCGGAGTGGCTATGGGGGTGTATGCCCCATGAGTGCGTCCACAATGCAACATCTTGCCGAAACTTGCTGCAACACCCTTGAAATGGAATCCGTTCGCAGGCAGGCTCTACCCCGCCGGGGCCGGCCAGCGGGGGGCGGACCCACGCCAGGAAGTGAGCACGACGAGCCGGTGACGACGTTCCAGATTCTCGGCAGAGTCCGCCTGCAGCCCGACCACGGGCCGGGCGCGCCCCTCGACGTCAAGGGGGCCAAGGCACGCGCCCTGCTGGTGACCCTGCTGCTGCGGGCCGGCACCACCGTCACCCTCGACCGGCTGGCCGAGGCCCTCTGGGACCAGGAACCGCCCCGCTCCGCCGTCGCCAACATCCGCACCCATGCCAGCCGGCTGAGACAGTCGCTCGACCCGCAGACCCCGCTGCTCGGCACCGAGGGCGGGTACGAGCTCCACGCGGACGCCGACCGGTGCGACCACCTGCGCTTCCTCGACCGGGCCGGCGCCGGGCGGGCCGCCCTGGAAGCCGGGGACCCGGACCGCGCCGCCGCCTGCCTCGCCGGCGCACTCGCCCTGTGGCAGGGCGACGAGGCCGCCGTCGGCGTCCCGCGCAACGGGCCCCTCGAAGCCTGGCTCGGCCACCTCGACGAGGAGCGGATGCGCGCCGTCGAGGACTTCGCCGACGCCCAACTGCAGCTCGCGGAACCGCGCTCCGCGCTCCGCGACCTCGCCGGCCTGCTCGCCGCCGCCCCGCTGCGCAGCCGGGCATGGGAGCTGCGGATGCGGGCCCACCACAGGCTCGGCGAGTTCGACGGCCTCACCGCGGCGTACCGGGCCGCCGAGGCCGCCCACCGCCGCGAGCTGGGCACCGGCCCCGGCGTACGGCTCGACGCGCTCTACCGCCGGCTGGTCACCGACGTTCCCGTCCCGGTGGGCTGACCGCACGCCCTGTGGCGGGGCACTCGGACGGCGCGCCCCCGAGTGGTTGCCCTGACCTTCAAAGGCAGTGCTCCACCACGCGGCCGTCGGCGAGTTCCACCACCCGGTCGGCGAGTTCCATCAGTGCCGGGTCGTGGGTGGCGACCAGGACGGTGACGCCCTCGCTGCGGACCACCGCGCGCAGCAGTTCCATGATGGAGCGGCCGGTTTCCGAGTCCAGCCGGCCGGTCGGCTCGTCCGCGATCACCAGGGCCGGCTCGTTCGCCAACGCCCGTGCGATCGCGACGCGTTGCTGCTGTCCGCCGGAGAGTTCGGCCGGCCGCTGGTCCGCGTGTTCCGCCAGCCCGACCAGCGCCAGCAGCAGGCGGACCCGCTCGTCCCGCTCCTTCGCCGGCATCCGGCGCAACCGCATCGGCACACCGACGTTCTCGGCCGCGGTCAGCACCGGGATCAGGCCGAAGGACTGGAAGACGAACCCGATCCGGTCGCGGCGCAACGCCAGCCGGCCCTCCTCGTCCAGCCCGGCCAGGTCGGTGCCGTCCAGGGTGATCCGGCCGGCGGTGGGCGCGTCCAGCCCGCCGAGCAGGTTCAGCAGGGTGGTCTTGCCCGACCCGGATCTGCCCTTGAGTGCCGTGAGTTCGCCGCGGCGGACCTCGAAGGAGACCCCGCGCAGGGCGTGCACGGCCTGCGGGCCGCTGCCGAAGCTCCGCCGGACGTCCTCGGCCGAGACCATCACATCCGTCACCGCGGCTCCTCCTCCGGTCCGTCCGCCACCGGCCAGACACCGATGTGGTCCTTCTCCAACTCCAGGCGCACCCGGCGGGAGAGCCGCAGCGCCCGGGTGAACTCCGCGGGCAGCTGGAGCCGCCCGGCCCGGTCGAGCACGGCGTACTCCACACCCGGGCGGCCCTCCTGCCGGCGCAGCACCTCGGTGGAGGTGCGGCCGTTGCGGATGCGCACCGTACGGGACACCTGCTCCGCCACCATCGCGTCGTGGGTGACGATCACCACGGTGACCCCCAACTCCTCGTTGGCGGACCGCAGGGCGGCGAACACCTCCTCACCGGTGGCGCTGTCCAGCTCGCCGGTCGGCTCGTCCGCCAGCAGCAGCGCCGGCGCATTGGCGTTGGCGACCGCGATCGCCACCCGCTGCTGCTCGCCGCCGGAGAGCTCCCCGGGGCGCCGGCCGAGCTTGCCGCCGAGCCCCAGCAGGCCGAGCAACTCCTCGGCACGGGACTGCCGTTGCGCACGCGGCAGGCCCGCGTAGCGCATCGGCAGCACGACGTTCTCGACCGCCGTCAGATAGGGCAGGAGGTTACGCGCGGTCTGCTGCCAGACGAAGCCGACGGTGCGCCGCCGGTACTCGAGGCGTTCGCGCCGCCGCATCGACAGCAGGTCCCGGCCCGCCACGGAGGCGCTGCCCGCGGTCGGCACGTCCAGCCCCGCGAGGATGGACAGCAGCGTCGACTTGCCGGAGCCGGACGCGCCGACCAGCGCCAGCAACTCGCCGTCCGCCACGGTGAGATCGAGGCCCTGGAGCGCCTGCACCTCGACGCCCTCGCTGCGGAAGATCCGCACCAGGTTCTCGCACACCACCATCCCCTCCTCCCGTTCGGGGCGCCGGGCGGCCGCCGCATGCAGCCGCTCCAGCGAAGGTGCCTCCGACATCGCACTCACCGGGCCTCCCCCAGTCTCAACACGGCCGCCGGCCGGCGCCGCCGGCCGACCACGGTCTCCAGCACCGCGACCGCCAGCACCATCACAACGAGCCCCGATCCGAGCGCGGCGGTGAGCGCCCAGTCGACGGACGGCCCGGACCCGCCGGGCGCGCCGGTCAGGTCCGCCAGGTCCAGGGCGGGGCCCAGCGCCGCCGGAAGCAGCAGCCCGAGCGCCGTCCCGCCGACGCCGGCCGCGACCACCAGCGGCAGCAGCTCCAGCAGTTGGAGCCCGGCCGCGGCCCGGCTGCCCATGCCGAGGGTACGCAGGCAGGCCACCGTCCGGGCCCGTTCCCGCGCGCTCATCAGCAGGTCCACGGCCACCACCAGCAGCGCGACGAGCAGGGCGGCGACGCCGCAGACCAGCGAGGCGCCGTCCAGGGCGCGCACCAGGCCGTCGCCGCCCAGCCGCACCGACTCCGCCGCCCGGCTGCGGACCTGCAGGCGCAGCACCTCGCCGGGCGCACCCGCGGCCGCCGAGGCCCGGTACGCGTCGCCCGAGATCCGGCGGAGCCGTTCGGCGTCCGGCAGCGCCGCGGCCGGGCCGGTGCGGAGCAGGACCGCGGTGCGCACGGTGGGGCCGTCCGGCCGCGGGCCTGCGGCGGCCACCAGCAGCGGCCCGCCGGAGGGGAGTTCGCCCAGCACCGGCCCGAGCACCGGGTCCTGCCGGGCGGCGGCCGGCAGGATGCCCGCGATCCGCAGCCGGAGCACGGTGCGGCCCGCCTCGACGACCTCCAGTTCGCCGTCCGGGACTTCGCGGTCCGCCAGCACCTCGACGGTCGGCACGTCATCCGCGTTCCCGGAGGACCTGAGCCCCGCCGACCGCATCGCCCGGCCGAGCCGCGAACCCGGCACGGCGGCGAGCAGCCCGGCCGGGTCGACCCGGACGACCGCCGCGGAGTGCAGCAGTTCGCCGTCGGAGGCCAGCAGGTCCCGGGCCGCCCCGGTCACCGCGACCGTGCCCGCGACCCCCGGCAGCTGCGCCAGGTCCTTCGCCGCGGAGTCCAGGCCGGCGGGCCCGAGCACCACCGCGTCCGCGCCGGTGTGCCAGGCCGCGGCCCGCTCCCGGCCGCTCTGTACCGAGTCGGAGACCAGCCCGCCCAGCACGGCCCCGGACAGCGCCAGCACCAGGACCAGCACCGCCGCCCCGGCCGCGGGCGCCTCCCGCCCGGCCCGGGCGAACGCCACCAGCGGTACCGCCCCGGTTCGCCGCCGCGCCCACCGGCCGAGCAGTCGCACCGGCACCGGGTACACCCACAGCAGCACCGTCACCGCGGCCGCCCCCAGCATGCCCGGGAGCAGGAACAGTTGGGGGTCGGAGGCGTCGACGGAGTTCCCGCGCAGCCGCAGCGACAGCACCCCGGCCGCGGCCACCAGCAGGACCGTCGCGTCCCGGACCAGGCGCCGCGCCAGCGGCGTGCGCGGCCCGCGGCCGGCCGCACCCCGCCTCGGCTCGCGGTACCGGGCCCAGACCGTGCCCGGCGGCGCACACCACACCAGCAGCACCGCCGCCCCGGCCGCCGCCAGAACGGCCCGGCCCGGCGCCCCGGTCGGGCCGGCCCCGCCGACCGTCGCGGCAGCCGTGCACCAGCCGGCGACGGCCCCGGCGAGCACCGCCGGGGCGCAGGCCAGCAGCCGCAGGCCGGCCAGCCCGGCCAGGCCCGCCCCGCGGGCGCGGCGCAGTTCGAGCTCGCCCGCCTCGCGGCGCACGGCGAGCCGGGCGCCCGCGAGGGCGCCGATCACCGCGACGGTCATCAGCCCCGCCAGGGCGAACGAACGCAGGGCCTGCGTCCGCGCGCTGCGCCGTTCGAAGGCCGACACCACGGCGGACAGCCGCTCGGTCACCTGCGGCGGCGACACCCGGCGCAGGTCGAGCTTGCACGGCAGGGTGGCCAGCGTCCGGTCGCCGCACACGCCGACGGCCGCACCCTGGACGAACGCGGTCGCCTCGCGCCCGAGTTCGCCCGGCCGCCCGGCCGCTCCCGCATCACCGCCGCCGTCCACCCGGACGCGGTAGCCGAGGGTCAGGGCCAGCCCCGACGGGCCGGCCGTGCCGCGAGCCTCGATCGCCTCGATGCCGGCCGCGCCGACCAGGAACTCGACGGCGGTGCGCCGCCCCCGGGTGGTGTCGCTCACCAACGGCCTGGCCAGCGAGGGGAACTGCTGCCACAGGTCGGCGGTCTCCGCGACCGGCTCGAAGACGCCCACGACCACCGCCTCGGTGTCCAGCCCGGGCCCGCGGAGCGTGACGCGCCGGCCGGGGGCCAGCCCGAGGGCGTCCGCGTTGGGCCCGGACAGGGCGACCTCGACGGGGCTCAGCGCCGGATCGCCCGCCGGGGTGCCCGGTGCCCGCCCGGCCGTCCAGCGCACCTCCCGGCCGGCGTCCTGCGCGTAGACGAGCTGGCCGGTCGGCACGGTGCCGGACGGCTGCCGGACGGCGGGGCCGCCGACGGGGACGGGCCCGGTCTCGATCCGCGCGGCCGGCGCGCCGAGCGCTGCCGCGAGCCGCGGGCCCGCCCCGCGCGCCATCCCCTCGGCGAGCCGGCCGAGGTCCTGCTCCAGGCTGCCGAACTTCGGCGCCACCGACGACCCGTCGTCGGCCGCCGGCGGCCGCAGCCCGGACCTGACCGCGACCAGCGGCCCGTCCGAGCCGGCCTGCTCCACCTCCTGGGCGAGCGCCCGCGTCGCCAGGCGGTCGTACGACGGCTCCCAGGCCGCCGCGAACGCCGCCAGCACCGCCACCAGGACGAACTGCAGTGTGTACAGCGGCAGTCGGCGCGATACGGCCCGCGGCCACCGGCCGGCGATCATCCGTCCTCCCCTGCCCTCAGCGCCCGCGCCAGGTCGACGCGGGCGAACCGCCGTGCCAGCACCGACGAGCCGGCACCCACCAGTGCGCCCGTGGCCAGTGCGGCGGCCGCGGTCGCCGCCCACCCCGGGCTCGTCCGCAGCGCCGGGAACACCGCCCCGGCGCCGCCGTCCACCACGACCAGCGGCAGCAGCACGGCCGCCGCCGCCACGCCCAGCACCGAGCCGAGCAGCACCGACAGACCGGTCAGGGCGAGCGTCTCCAGGCGCAGCACCGCGGCCAGCCGGCCCGGCGCGACACCGATCGCCCGCAGCACCGCGAACTCCCGGCTGCGCGACCGGGCTTCGGCCGCCCCCTGCACGGTCGCACCGGCGAGCGCGAACACCGGCGCCAGCAGCAGGCACAGCCACAGCGCACGGCGCAGCCCGGCCTGGTAGGGACCGGCGGCCAGCGCCCCGGCCTCGTCCCGCAGGCTCCGGACGGCGCCCAGGTCCGGCCGTCCGCGCAGCGCCGCCTGCGCGGCGTGCCCGCCGTCCGGCCCGGCCGCGAGCCACCAGCGGGCCTCCGGCGCGGGCTGCGCCCCGCCGAGCATCCGCTGGGCGGCGAACGCCCGGGAGTCGGCCAGCACCGCCGGCCGCTCCCGCGGCAGGCCCGGGACGGCCGCGATCCGCCCGACGACCACGGCACGCACCACCGGGTCGGTGCCGGAGGCGAGCAGCAGCGCGGAGCCCACCCGCAGCCCGGTGGCGAGCAGCGCGTCGTTCGCCAGCACCGGCAGCGGCGGCGCGTCGGGGTCGGCGGTGACCGTGTACGCCACCTCGGGGGCACGGCCGTCGCTCATCCCGTTCGGCTGCTGGGTGCGCAGCACGGCCCGCAGCAGCGTGCCGGGCCGCTCCGCGACGGTGCACGGGCCGGCCAGGTCGTCACTGGTGTCGGGGATGCGGGCCGCGGTGTTGCTCGCGGGGTGTCCGGGGCAGCCGATGTTCTCCGGGCGGCCCGCGCCGGGAGCGGTGGCCGTCCACCCGCTGCCGGCGGGCACCGCGAGGTCGTGCCGGGCGGCCGCACCGACGGCGGTGAGCCGTTCCACGTCCAGCGTGAGGCTGCGCCGCCCTGGCAGCTCCGCCGCGGGCTGCACGGCGATGCGGGCGACCCGCACCGGCCGGTCGGCGGTGACCGCGGCGGAGAGATCGAGCCGAAGGGTCCGTGCGGTGCCGTCGGCGGGCAGCGGGGCGGTGAGCGTGCGGGCGAGCCCGTCCGCGTCCTCGATCAGCAGGGCGAGCCGCACCGCGTCGGCGGGCAGCGGACCGTCCGCGGACAGGCTCACCGACAGCTCCAGCCCGGTCGTCCCCTCGGGAACGGGCAGACCGTACTCGGGCGTGCCGCCCCGCAGCAGCGGCAGCAGTGCGGCGAGCGGCCGGTCGGCGAGGTCCGCCCGCAGCGCGGGCAGTACCGTGCCCGCTGGCGAGAGGGTCTGCTGCGCGGTGCGGGTGTTGACCGCCACCGTCTGCACCGGCAGGTTGCCGATGTCGGCGCGGGCCTCGACCACCGGCGTCACGGCACGGACACCGGGCAGCGCCGCCAGGGCAGTGAAGCGCCGGTCCGACGGGAGGTCCCCGCCGCCGACGGCGAGGTCAGCGCCGACGGCCACGGCCGCCCGGTCGCGGTAGCTCGGCCCCAGCGAGGCGAGGGCCGTGGCGGAGAACGAACAGACGGCCAACGCCAGCACCGAGAGCAGCATCGAGGCCGCCGGGCCGCCCGGCCGGCGGCTGATCCGCCAGCTGCCGAGCGGCAGCACCAGACCGGTGCTGCGGGCCGCCAGCCGCTCGGCCAGCCGCATCAGCGGCGGCAGCAGCCGGAGCAGCAGCAGGGCGCCGGCGGCGAGCACGGCGGCCGGGGTGAGGACCAGCACCGGGTCGGCCCAGGTGCCGAACCCGACCCGGCCCGGATCGGCCACCGGACCGCCGTAGTGCCGCAGTTGGAGGTAACCGAGCACGGCCGCCAGCAACAGCGCCAGGTCCACCCCGGCCTGCTGGGCGGCCGTCCGACGGGCCGAACGGCGACGCACCGCACCGTCCCGCGCACCGGACAGGGCGAGCCGGGCCACCGGCAGCAGCACGGCGGCGCCGTGCACCAGCAGCATCACGCCGACCGCGGCCACCGAACCGGCGGAGACGCCCGCGCCGGCCATCACCAGCGGCGCCACCAGCACGGCCCCGGCGAACGCGGCCGGCAACGCGACCGCCGACCACTCGGCCGCCGCCGTGAGCAGCAGCTGCCCGCCGCCCGCACCCCGGGCCAGCCGGAGCACCGTCTCTGACGCCCTGCCGTCACTCAACTGACGAGCCGTCAGCGCGAGGGTCAGGGCCGCGAGCACGGTCAGCAGGGTGACCGGAACGTACAGCGAGGAACGGGCTGCGAGCATCGGCAGCGCAGTGTCCGCCAGCAACTCCGGCAGCGCCGTGCGGACAGTCGTCCCGCCGACGGGCGGCGGGGCGTCCCGGTACACGGACCGCACCGGGTCGCCCGTGCCGAAAGCGGCCGACCGGGCCCGCAGCCCCGCCAGCCCGGCCACCCGCAGCCCGGAGGCGTCGGGCACCGCCACCCACTCGGCGAGAGCACTGTCCGCCAGCGCCGGCTCCGAGCCGAACGCCGCCGGGGAGACCAGGGCGGCGACCTGCGCCACGTCCCGGCCCGGCTCGGCCAGGCCCTGCCAGAACGCGCCGCCCTGCGGCAGCACCCGGTACCGGCCGGTGATCCGCAGCGTCACGGTGTGGTTCCGGGAGCTGGTCAGCACCAGCGCATCGCCCGGACGTACGCCCAACCGCTGCGCCAGCTCGTCCGGCAGCGCCGCCGCCACCTCCCCGCCGATCCCGCCGGCCGGCCAGTCGCCCGCGGTCAGCTGCGCATGGCGGCCGGGGTCCGCGACACCCACCGGCAGCAGCACCGACCCGGAGGGCAGGGCCGGCTGCCCGGCCGGCCGGGCCGTGGTCAGCGGCGCGCCCGTCCGCGCGGCGGTCTCCACCCGGTACGGGACACCCGCCAGCACCCGCCGGAACGCCGCACGCACCGAGCGGTCGGCCGCCGCCTGCGCGCCGGTCGCGCCCAGCTCCGTCTGCACGGCCACCGACAGCCGCCGGTCGCCCGCCAACTGCCGCCGCACACCGTCGGTCACGGCACGGCCGGACAGCGCGGCCAGTACCGTCACCGCCGCCGCGGCCACCAGCACCGCGAGCGCCGCCGAGACCAGCGGCAGCGCATGGTGGCCGATCCCGCGGGCCACCGCACGGTGGGCCCGCAGCCCCGATCGGTCCTGCACGGACGTCCTCCTCGCGCCACTGCGCCTGCCGATGCCAACCTGAAAAACGACCTGCCGGCGAAGCGCCCGCGCGGACGGCGGCGGCCCGCAGGCCGCCACCGTCCGCGCACCCGGGCGCCGCGCGACTCAGCAGCAGCTGCCGGTGTTTTCCCAGCCGGTGCAGAAGCTGCTGTCCCAGCACTTGTTCTGCTGGAGGCGCAGGTTGCGGACACCGCAGCCGGACGAGCTGACGCAGCGGGTCTGGTACCACCAGGTGGCGTCCGCCGTGATCTTCGGCGCGAAACGGGCGGCCACGGCATCCGCGAACTGCTGGAGCTTGCTCATCACGTACTCCTCACTCCCACCGACCGCCGAGTGCGGCCGGACAGCCGTGGACGCTAACCGCCCCGCATACAGCACACCTCTCGCCCGCACAGTACGCGCCGTGTATCTCCCTTTCCTACGCTGCGACTTCGCCGCCCGTGGAGAGGACTTCCGATGTACTACGCAGCGGTCGCCTGCCGCGTCCTGCTCGCCCTGGTGTTCGCGGCCTCCGCCGTCTCCAAGGCGCGCAGCCGCAGCGCCTTCTCCGCGTTCGAGGCCGCGCTGCGCGCCATGCGGCTGGTGCCGTCCGGACACGTCCGCCGCACCGCCCGGCTCGTCGTCGCGGCGGAGGCCGCGCTGCCCGTGCTGCTGGCCGTGCCCGCGACCGTGACGGCCGGACTGCTGCTGGCCGCCGCGCTGCTCGCCGGCTTCACCGCGTCGATCGCGGTCACCCTGCGCCGGGGCGCCGTCGTCCCCTGCCCCTGCTTCGGAGCCGCCGCCGCACCGCTCGGCGTCCGCCACCTGGTGCGCAACACCCTGCTGGCGGCCGCCGCGCTGACCGCCCTGGCCGCCGTCCACCGGCCGCCCCCGGACGGCGGCGCGCAGGCCGCGGCCCTGCTCCTCGCGGTCGGCGCCGGCGCCCTGGCCGCCACCGCGGCCGCCACGCTCGACGACCTCGCCGCCCTCTTCGCCCCCTCCCGCTAGGAGCTCCGCCATGCCCGTGCTGATCTCGGCCGTCGTCCTGCTGGGCGCACTCGGCCTGTTCAACCTCGTGCTCTCCTTCGGGATCGTCCGGCGGCTCAACGCCCAGGGCGCACCGCAGCCGCCCGCCCACGACGGGCTCTCGGACGCGGCCAGCATCGGCGCGGTCGCCGGCCCCTTCTCGGTCACCGCCGTCGACGGCTCCACCGTCTCCCGGGACACCCTCGCCACGCCCGCCCTGGTCGGCTTCTTCGCGCCCGGCTGCCCGCCCTGCGCCGAGCTGCTGCCCGAGTTCACCGGCCGGCTCGCCGAGGCCGGCCGCCGGCCGGCGACGTGCTGGCCGTGGTCACCCCCGGCGCCGGCCAGCAGGAGTACATCGACGCCCTCGCCGGGGTCGCCACCGTCGTCACCGGCGACCACGCCCAGCAGGTGGTGGCCGCCCTCGGCGTCAGCGGATTCCCGGTCGTCGCCCGGCTCGACACCGACGGGACGCTCCACGTGCTCCACCGCGACCTGCGGGAGATGGCCCGGCCGGTGCCGGCGTGAGGCGGCACCTCGCCGCACTCGGCGCCGTCCTCCGCCTCGCCGTACGGACCGCACCCGCCGCGCTGCTCGGCTGCCTGCTGGCCGCCGCGGCCGTCGCCGCCCTGCCGGTCGCGGTCGCCTGGCTGATGAAGACCGTGCTGGACGGCCTCACCGCCCCGGCCGCGACCTCGCCGGGCACCGGCCTCCTGCTGCCGGTCGCCGGCCTCGCCGCCGCCGGCACCGCCGCAGCCGTCCTGCCGCACGTCGAACAGCTGATGCGCGGCGAACTGTCCCGGCGGATCGCCGTCGAGGCCCAGGACCGCCTCTACGCGGCCGTCAACTCCTCGGTGGGGCTCGGCCGTTTCGAGGACCCGGCCCTGCTCGACCGGCTCCGCCTCGCCCAGCAGTGCGGCCAGGAGGCGCCGCCGCAGATCGTGATGGGCGCGGTCGGCGTGCTCCGGACGGCCCTCACCACCGCCGGGTTCATCGCCTCCCTCGCCGCGATCTCCCCGGCGCTCGCCCTGCTCGTCCTGCTCGCCTCCGCACCCGCGCTCGCCACCGAGTTCCGGCTCTCCCGCGCCTGGGTCGGCACCGCCCTGCGCATCACCCCGTACGAGCGGCGGGAGATGTTCTACGGGCAGCTGCTCGGCGACGTGCAGGCCGCCAAGGAACTGCGGCTGTTCGGCCTCGGCACCCACTTCCGCACCAGGATGCGCGCCGACCGCGCCGTGGTCGACGCAGCCAACCGCCGGATGGAACGGCGCGCCGCCCTGCTGCAGGGCGCGCCCGCACTGGTGTCCGCCGCGGTGGCCGCCGCCGGACTGGTCTGGGCCGTCCGCGCCGCTGCCCGCGGCGAACTCTCCGTCGGCGACGTCTCGGTGTTCGTCGCGGCGGTCGCCGCCGTCCAGGGCGGCATCGGCACCGCCGCCGCCCTGGCCGCCCTCGCCCAGCAGAAACTCGCGCTCTTCGGACAGTACTTGGACGTCCTCGCCGACCCCGTCGACCTGCCCACCCTCGAACCCGCCCGCCAGGCCCCGCCGCTGCAGCACGGCATCGAACTGCGCGACGTCTGGTTCCGCTACTCCGACCAGCACGACTGGGTGCTGCGCGGGGTCGACCTGACCCTCCCGGCCGGCCGCTCGCTCGCCCTCGTCGGTGACAACGGCGCCGGCAAGAGCACCCTGGTCAAACTCCTCCTGCGGTTCTACGACCCCACCCGCGGCACCGTGCTCTGGGACGGCACCGACATCCGCCACTTCGACCCGGACGAACTGCGCGCCCGGATCAGCGCCGTGTTCCAGGACTTCATGCGCTACGACCTCACCGCCGCCGAGAACATCGCCCTCGGCGACATCCGCGCCACCGACCCCGGCCCCGTCCGGCAGGCGGCCGCCGAGGCCGGCGCCGACCGCCTCCTGCAGGCCCTCCCGCACGGCTACGACACCATGCTCAGCCGCTCCTTCCTCCAGGACCCGGACAACCCCGAGGAAGGCGTCGAACTGTCCGGCGGACAGTGGCAGCGGGTCGCCCTCGCCCGCGCCATGATGCGCCGGCAGCCCGACCTGCTGATCCTCGACGAGCCCACCGCCGGCCTCGACCCCGCAGCCGAACACGAGGTCCAGCAACTGCTGCGCCGCCACCGGCACGGCCGGACCGGCCTGCTGATCTCGCACCGCCTCGGCACCGCCCGCGAGGCCGACCTGATCGCCGTCCTGCGCAACGGCACCGTCGCCGAACACGGCACCCACGCCGAACTGATCGCCGCCGACGGCAGGTACGCCAGGCTCTTCCGCCAGCAGGCCGAGGGATACACCGACAGCGAGGCCACCGCACCCGACCCCGCCCCCGCAGGGAACGCACGATGACCGCCGCCCTCCTCGCCCTCGCGGCACTGCTGCTCCTCGCCGCCGGCTGCCTGGCGGCCGTACGGCGCCGTCTGGTGATCACCGTCGAGGGGGTGAGCATGCAGCCCACCCTGCGCGCCGGCGACGTGCTGATCGGCCGACGGGCCGGGCTCCGGGCGCTGCAGGTGGGCGGACTGGTGATCCTGGAACGCCCCGACCCGTCCGGACACTGGCCCCCACCCGGCACCGGCCGGCCGCGCCGCTGGATGGTGAAGCGGGTCGCGGCCCTGCCCGGCGACCCGATGCCCGCCGCCCTGACCGACTTCGCCGCCACCCCGGTCGTCCCGCCGGCCACCGTCGTGGTGCTCGGCGACAACCGCTCCGCCAGCATCGACTCCCGGACCCTAGGCCCCGTCCCCGCCCACCGCATCCTCGGCGTCGCCCTGCGCCGCCACCGCCCCGGCCCGGGCGCCCGCCCGCTGACCCCGCCGGCGGGAGCGGCTCGGAGCAGCATGCGCCAGTAGTACCAGAAGTGACCCATCTCCGATGTGACCAGCAACCCTGGCTGACGGCGCCTACCTGAACACCGGTCTGGTCGTCCCCCCGCAATCGCGCCGGCCGGCCACTCCTCCGCATCCAGGAAGAGGACAACGCCGAACACCGCTGTGTCCGCGCCCGCGTCGAGCACACCTTCGCCCGCCCGCCCGGCCGGGTGACGGTCAGGCGGTGTTCGGCGAGGCGGGCCGACCAGGCGGGGCTGGCGGGCGGTGCGGGTGCTCCGGCCGTCCTCGGGTAGGGGGCTTCCGGACACGCCGAAGGCGGGACGCTTGAGCGAGCGCGACATCAGCGAGCCGGCCAGCGCGAACATCCCCACCTATCGACAGGAAGACGACGGGGGCGGGGACCCGCAGCTGGACGGTGTCCTGGTGCCGCCGAACCACCCGAAGGAAGTACTCTCGGTCACGCCTCCACCGGTGCGGCGACCTCGCCGGTGCGCCGGAGCTTCTGCCAGCGCAGTCGGCCACCGGTCATCGCGGTGATCGCGGACTGCAACAGGACGATGTACATCAGCTGTCGGTAGACCAGCTGCTGGCTCGGCAGGCTGATCAGGTGCCAGGGCTTCTCGCGGTCGAGCCGGAAGGCGTACAAGGACAGCACGGCCTGGATCAGCAGGAAGCCGCCGAAGCTGACGAGGGTCAGCCCGGCGTCCGCGAACAGCACGCCGTACAGCAGGAAGATGTCGACCAGCGGCGCCAGCAGCGGGGCGACCACGCCGAACATCACGACGAGCGGCAGCCCTAGGCGGCCGAAGCGCCCGGCCAGCCCGCCGGCGGTGACGGCGCGGCGGTGCTTCCACATCGCCTGCATCGAGCCGTAGCTCCAGCGGTACCGCTGGGACCAGAGCTGCTGGAGGCTGGCGGGGGCCTCGGTCCAGGCGCGGGCGCGCTCGGCGTAGACGATCCGCCAGCCTTCGCAGAGCACCGCCATGGTGACGTCGGTGTCCTCGGCGAGGGTGTCGTCGCTCATCCCCCCGACCGCCTGCAGGGCCTCCTTGCGGAAGGCGCCGACCGCGCCGGGGATGGTCGGGATGATGCCGAGCATGTCGTACATCCGGCGGTCCAGGTTGTGGCCGAGGACGTACTCGATGTGCTGCCAGGCGCCGATCAGGGTGTCGCGGTTGCCGACCTTGGCGTTGCCCGAGACCGCGCCGATCCCCGGGTCGCCGAAGGGCTGGACCAGCTCGCGCACGGTGGACGGCTCGAAGACGGTGTCGCCGTCCATCATCACGACGATGTCGTGCGAGGCGGCCGCGATGCCGACGTTGAGCGCACTGGACTTGCCGCCGTTGACCTTGCGGATCAGCCGGACGAACGGCAGGTTCATCTCCTCGACGATGTCCGCGGTGCCGTCCGAGGAGCCGTCGTCGATGACGATGACCTCGATCGGGTAGTCACTGGCGGCCAGCGAGTTGAGGGTGTTGGCGATGCACTCGAGCTCGTTGTAGGCCGGGACGAGCACGGTGACCGGCTCGGTGACGGGCTCGCCCCAGGCGTCCTGCCGCTTGGCGCGGCGGGCGTGGATCGGAGCGAGGACCAGCATCAGCGCGAACCGGCCGAAGTTCAGGAAGCCGACCACGGCCAGCAGCGCGATCAGCACCGGCAGGGTGTGCAGGCCCAGCTGGGTGGCCCAGATGTAGCCCTTGCCCGCCCACAGCTGGAAGCCGTGCACCGGCGTGGTGGCGCTGGAGGCGCCGAGTGCCTCGGAGATGGTGGCGAAGCGGTAGCCGTCGGCCTGCAGCTTGTCGATGAGCATGCCGAGCGCCTCGACGGTCTGGGAACGGTCGCCACCGGCGTCGTGCAGCAGGATCAGCTCGCCCGCGCCGGGCTTGGCCGGCAATGCCTCCTTGACGATCGCGTCCACACCCGGACGCTTCCAGTCGTCGGTGTCGTGGTCGATGAAGGCGGTGACGTAGCCGCGGGCACCCAGGTACTTGACCACCGGGTAACTCCAGTCGTCCAGCGCGGCCGAGTTGGACGAGTACGGCGGGCGGAACAGCGCGCTGTGCACCCCTGCGACGCCGGCCAGCGCCAGCTGGGTCTGGGCCAGCTCCCAGTTGATCCGGGCGTGCGACTGGACCGCCAGGTCGGGGTGGGTGAAGCTGTGCAGGCCGATCTCGTGGCCGTCCGCCACGATCTTCCGGATCAGGTCCGGGTTGCGGGCGGTCATGGCGCCGGTCACGAAGAAGTCCGCGCGGACGTTGCGGGCCGCGAGGATCTCCAGGATCTTCGGGGTCCACTCCTCCGAGGGGCCGTCGTCGAAGCTCAGGACCACGGTGCGGTCCGGGATGCTGTAGCTCACCGGGTGGTCGTTCCTGCTGCCGCGCGCGTCGATGATCGGGCCGCCCTTGAGCAGATCCGCCGGCACGGTCGTCTTGTCGACCGAGTCGGCGATCCGGGCGTCGTGGAACACCTCGTTGGTGGCCAGGCCGCGCAGGACGATGAGCAAGAGCAGGCACGCCAGCAGGGACAGGGGCATGAAGAAGCGCAACGGCGGCGCGGCCAGTCGGCGCGGCCTCCGCAGGGACTGCCGGCGGCGCTGGTGGCGGGACATTGGCGCTCCTGGAGATGGGTGGTGCGGCGGTTCAGGGGTGCTTGGTCGACTGGCCCGAGGGCGTCGCGCCACGCGGTGTGGTGATCGTTGGCTTCGACGTGGTCTTCGTCGAGGGGGTCGCGGAGCGCGAGGGCGTCCCGGGCGACGACGTCGACGGCGAGTGCGACGGGGTGGGTGACGGCGACGTCACGGGTGTGGGCGGCTGCGCGGGTATCCCCATCGCCGGGCGGCCGCCTGCACGACGATCGGGCTGCCGGCCGTGGCGGCCGCCAGGGCCGCGCCGACCACCGAGACCGGGTGCGCCGATCCGCGCTCGATGGAGGTGATGACTGGGCGCACCTTGCGACGCCTTTCAGTGCGTGGACCGCGGAAGCGTAGAGCGAACGCTAGTGCACCAACCTGAATCGAATTGGGTTCGATGAGTGGATTTGGCCCGATCTGGCGAGGGGTTGTAATCGGATCGAAATGCCGGTCGGTGCGTACCGGAACGTAGGCGTGCACGCACCGTTCACGTCGGACTCCGTCCCTCCGGATCCGGACGGGCGCGCGCCGGAGGGGCCTGGGCGTCCCGTTAGGATGACCCCCTCATCTGATCAGTGCGCACGTGTGATCGGTACGCCCCAAGGAGCCCGCGTGAGTCAGCCCCGCCGCATCCCTCGTCACCGCGCGTGGAGCGTGCTCACCCTCCCGACCCTGCTGTGCGTGCTCACCGCCTGTTCGAGCGGTCCGGCGTCCGGTGGCGGCGACGGCGCCGCTGCGACGGCGAAGGGCGGGTCCGCGACCAGCGCCTCGCCGACCCCGACCGGCCCGCCGGGAACCCTGTTCGACAGCTTCCACTACACCGGTCCCACCGACCCCGCGCTCACCGCCCACGGCTGGGAGATCCGCACCGGCGAGGGCGGCCCCGGGATCAAGGACACGTGGTCCGACGCCGGCGCGAGCTTCCCCGCCGACACCACCGCCCAGGGCGGTCGGACCCTGCAGCTGCAGGCGTCCACCGACGGCACCCAGAAGGGCACCAAGCAGGTCGAGATCCAGAGCACCGGCACCAAGCTCTTCAACGGCACCTTCGCCGCCCGGGTCTACCTCAGCGACAAGCCGGCCGGCGGCAAGAACGGCGACCACGTCGTCCAGTCCTACTTCCCGATCTCCCCCTCGGACGACTCGGCGAACTACAGCGAGCTCGACTACGAGTACATGCCGAACGGCGGTTGGGGCACGCCGGGTCCGCAGCTCGACACCACCAGCTGGGTCAAGGCCGATCCGCCGGACCGGGTCACCAAGCCGCACAAGAAGCGCTTCGAGGGCTGGCACATCATGATGGTCACCGCCGTGGACGGGAAGGCCACCTACTCCATGGACGGCAAGGAGCTGTTCACCAGCACCGGCAAGTACGTCCCGCGCGAGAAGATGGACATCCACTTCAGCAACTGGTTCATCGACCTGCTGCCGTCCCTCGGCGGACAGCGCACCTGGAACCTGAAGATCAACTGGTTCTACTACAAGGACGCCGCGGCCGTCTCCTACGCGGACGTCCAGAAGACGGTGGACGGCTTCTACAGCGCCGGCACCGACTTCGTGGACACCCTGCCGAAGTCCTGAGCCCGGCCCGAACGGCGAAGGACGGGTCCGACCCCCGGTCCGTCCTTCGCCGTAGGCGCCCGGTCAGTTGAAACACCCCGGGGCCCGTCCCGGCATCACGCTGCCGACGGCGGTCTCGGCCGTTCCCAGGGACCACATCGCTGCGTTCCCTCCGGTCGCCGTGACGCTCCCACGGCGAACAGGGGACGGCCCGAAAGTCACCGAGCTCCCGCTCTTCACCGGTGCCGCCGGGGGCACCTTTCGCCGGTCGGCGTTCAACGAGTCGCCGTGGAAACCCTCACCGGCGGCCGGCGGCGTGATCCCGGTTCCCCGCCGGGCCGTCGACGCCCTCTACAAGGGCCCCGCCGATCGCCCGGACGGCCCGTAGACGGCCCGGAGGGGACATGCCGACGGCTCCCACCCGGAAAACCGCACGTGGGAGCCGTCGACGGTGTGTCATCAGATCAGCGTCCGCCAGTAGTACCAGAAGCGGTTGAGGATCAGCAGGGCGATCCCCAGGTACCAGAGCGCCGGGACCACCCAGTGGTACCGGGCGACCGACGGCCACCAGCGCGGGGCCGGCAGTACGCCCGTCCGCATGTTGTGGAGTGTGAGGTACCAGGCCAGCGGCCCCACCACCGCCCACACCACCATGCAGTACGGGCAGAGCGCCCCGATCTCGTACAGCGCCTGGGTGATCAGCCAGACCGTGAAGCCCAGGCCGGCCAGCGCACCGGCCTGCAACCCCAGCCAGTACCAGCGCCGGTACCGGGCGCCCGCCAGCAGGCCCGCCCCGGCGGCGATCAGCACCGCGAACGCGGCCAGGCCGAGCAGCGGGTTCGGGAAGCCGAAGACCGCGGCCTGGCCGGTGCGCATCACCGAACCGCAGCTGATCACCGGGTTGATGCTGCAGCTCGGCCGGTAGCCCGGGTTCTCCAGCATCCGCAGCTTGTCGAAGGTCAGCACCGCCGAGGCGGCCAGCCCGAGCAGGCCGCCGACCAGCAGCAGCCGGGCCAGGCCGCGCCCCGCCCCGATCGTCGCTCCGTCGGCCATGTCAGGCCCCGGTCGCCTGGCGGACCAGCGCGGTCCACTGTTCGCCGGACACCGGCTTGCCGTCCTTGCCGAAGACGTTCAGCACCTTGCCGTCCAGCACCACCGTCGGGGTGCCCTGGGCGCCGCTCGCGGAGAACGCCTTGTCGACCTTGGCCGCCCACGGCCGGTAGGTGCCCTCGGTGACCGCCTTGGTGAACGCCTCGGTCTTCAGCCCCGGCACCTTGTCGGCCAGTTCGAGGATGCGGTTGACGTCGCCGAAGCCGTCCTCGCGCTCGTCCGGCTGGTTGGCGTACAGCACGTCGTGGAACTTCTTGAACTGGTCCACGCCCTGGTCCAGCGCGGCGCCCGCGGCGGCCAGTGCCGTCCGTGAGCCCTTGCCGCCGAGGTTCTGGTCCAGGAACGCCGCCAGGTGGTACTCGATCTTGTACTGGCCGCTGTCCGCGAGCTGCTGCACCGCCTGGCCCGCGGACGCCTCGAACTCCTTGCACACCGGGCAGCGGAAGTCCTCGTACACCTGCACCGTGTGCGGCGCATCGGCCTTCCCGTACACCACCACGGTGCCGTCCTTGCCCGAGGTGTTGGCCGGCACCTTCAGCGGCGCCGAGGCTGCCGGGTCGGAGTCGGAGGCGGTGGCGATCGCCGCCACCGTGCCGCCCACCACGGCGAGCGCCGCCACGACGCTCACCGCGATCACGGCACGCCGCCGCACGGCGGCCGCCTTCTTCTCCCGCCGGTGCGCCTCCTGCATCCGCTCACGGGCGGACGTCCGGGACTGCTCCGGCTTCCCGGACTGCTGCGACTTCTGGGTCTTCTGGGTCTTCTTGGGCTGGTCGGTCATGACGATCCGTCGAATCCTCGCGTACGGGCACGCCACCGGGCCGCGCGGCCGCGCGGTGGCACACCGAAAGACAGGGGAGTGGCGCAGAGGAGCCCGCCCGGGCCGACGGCGGAGCCGTCAGCAGGCGAGCGCGACCACCGGCGGACCGCGGCGCGGGGCCGGGGAGGGAATCACGGACTCCGGGCGGGGAAGGACCTCCCGCGCACCCGGCGACGGCGCCAGCACCCCGGGGCAGGCCGGCAGCGGAGCCGCCACTGCCATCAGCCGCCGGGCTACCGCCCGGGCCGTCGAGCCCAGCACCCGCAGTACCTGCCCGGCGCCGCCCAGCGCGGCCTCACCCAGCCGCAGCCACACCGCCGCCACCAGCGCCAGCCCCAGATGGGCGAGCAGCACCAGCAGCCGCAGCGACCCGGCGGACTGCCCGGCCAGACCGGACAGCAGCGGACTGCCGTCCACCGAACCCCCGCCGCAGACCAGCAGGTCCACCCCGTGCGAGCGGGCGGCGACCGTCGCGCAGCCGTCCTGCCCCAGGTTGAACGCGGTGTTCAGCAGCAGCTCGACCGGCACCATCACGGCGGCCAGCCGCCACAGGCTGTGCCGGGCGCCCTCGAGTACGAAGGCCAGCAGGAAGACCGCGGCGGTGCAGGCCAGCACCAGCGTCAACGGCAGCGGCCGCCCCGTCAGCACGACCTGGCCCAGGGCAGCGAGCGGCACCGCGAGCGCGGTGAACACCGCGGCCCGCAGAACCCTCGACACCCGGCTCCCGGTCATGGTCAGCGAGTATGCCACGCAGCCGATCAAGGCCGCGTAAGGAGCCGGCCCGGCCATGACACGGCGTCAGCAACCGCCCGCTCGGGCCGCCCGCAGGCATACGCTGGGAACCCCGGGAAGAGGGTGATCAGGGTGCCGCACGGAGCCGGGCCGACCGCGGGCGCGGTCCTCGGGGCCTGGATCGCGGAGCAGACCGAGACGCTGGCCGGACTGGAGGCCGCCGTCCGCGCCGACGAGCCCGACGCCGTCCACCGGATGCGGGTCACCTGCCGCCGCCTGCGCAGCACCCTCCAGGCCTACCGCCCGCTGATCGGCACCGACACCACCGCCCTCGTCACCGCCCTCAAGGACCTCGCCTCCGCACTCGGCGCGGCCCGCGACACCGAGGTCCTCGCCGAGCGCCTCACCGCCGACGCCCGCGGGCTGCCGCCCGACTGCCGGCCCGACGAGGTCGCCGCCGCCCTCACCGCCTGGGCCGACGAGAACACCGCCGAGGCCAGACCGCAGGCACTCGCGGCCCTCGACGACCCCGCCTTCCCGGCCCTGCTCGCCGCCCTGCGCGGACTCGTCGCCGAACCCCGCTTCACCGCCCGCGCCGACCGCCCGGCCCGCCGCGAACTCGCCCGGACGGCCCGCCGCCAGCAGCGCCGCACCGCCCGCCGCATCCGGGAGGCCCGCAGCGCCCCGCCGGGCGAGCCCACCGAGACCGCACTGCACGAGGCCCGCAAGGCCGCCAAACGCGCCCGCTACGCCGGGGAGCCCGCCGGGCCCGCAGCGGCCCGCTTCACCGGCCGGATGAAGGCCCTCCAGGACCTCCTCGGCACCCACCAGGACGCCGTGCTCGCCGCCCGCACCCTGCACGTCCTCGCCGACGGCGACCCCCGTCACGCCTTCGGCTACGGGGTCCTCTACGACCGCCAGCTGGCCGCCGCCGCCCGCGACCGCCGCCGCCTGCCCAAGGTCTGGCGCAAGGCCGCCGAGCCCCCGGTGTTCTGACGGGCGCGTGCCCGCCCCGCGCCCGGTCGCCCGCCGCGCACGCAGATCAGAGCAGGCCCGCACTCCCGGCGGCGGTGGCGAGCAGGTCGCTGAGCATGCCCGGGGTGAGGCGGCCGGTGTAGGTGTTGCGGGGGCTCACGTGGTAGCAGCCGAAGAGGTCCAGCGGGGCGCCGCCGTCCGCGGCGGGCAGGGTGGCCCGGGCGCCGTGGCCGAAGGCGGGCCGGGGCCGGGGGACCAGCCGCCCGGAGGCGGCCAGCGCCGGGAGGACGGCCTCCCAGGCGAAGCCGCCGAGCGCCACCACCGAGCGGACGGTCGGCCGCAGGTACTCGAATTCGCGGGCGATCCACGGCCGGCAGGTGTCCCGCTCCTCCCGGGTGGGCCGGTTCTCCGGCGGGCAGCACCGCACCGGGTCGGTGATCCGCACCCCGTACAGCTCCATCCCGTCGTCGCGCCAGGTCGCGTGCGGCTGCGAGGCCAGTCCCAGCCCGTGCAGCGCCGCGTACAGCAGGTCGCCGGACGGGTCGCCGGTGAAGATCCGGCCGGTGCGGTTGGCGCCGTGCGCGGCCGGGGCGAGCCCGACGATCACCATCGCCGCGTCGGCCGGGCCGAACCCGGGGATCGGGCGGGCCCAGTACTCGTCCTGCAGGTAGGCGCGCCGCTTGGTGCGGGCCGCCTCCTCGCGCCAGGCGACCAGCCGCGGGCAGGCCCGGCAGTGGGTCACCAGCGCGTCCAGCTCGCCGAGGCTGCGGGTGGCGGCCGCGGCGGCGGCCGGGTGGCCGGGGTCGGTGGGCTGGGGCGGCTCCGTGCCGCCGATCGGCTCCATGCTGTCGATCGTAGGGGCGGAGTAGCGTGGAGAGCGGGGTCTTCGCTGCGTGGGCCCGAGGTGACGACATGATCATTCTCGATGCGATTCTGGGGGCGCTGGTCGTCCTGGCCGTGTGGGCCGGGCTCAGCATCCGCGTGGTGCAGCAGTACCAGCGCGGTGTGGTGTTCCGCTTCGGACGGGTCGTGGAGGACGTCAAGCTGCCCGGGCTCGCCGTGATCCGCCCGATCGCGGACCGGCTGAAGCGGGTGAACGTGCAGATCGTCACGATGCCCATCCCCGCGCAGGAGGGCATCACCCGCGACAACGTCACCGTGCGGGTCGACGCGGTGGTCTACTACCGGGTCGTCGACCCGGTGAAGGCGACCGTCAACGTGCAGGACTACAACTTCGCGATCTCGCAGGTCGCGCAGACCTCGCTGCGCTCGATCATCGGCAAGAGCGAGCTCGACGACCTGCTCGCCAACCGCGAACCGCTGAACCAGGGCCTGGAGCTGATGCTGGACAGCCCGGCGCTCGGCTGGGGCATCGAGATCGACCGGGTGGAGATCAAGGACGTGGCCCTGCCGGAGTCGATGAAGCGGTCGATGTCGCGGCAGGCCGAGGCCGAACGGGAACGCCGGGCGCGGATCATCACCGCGGACGGCGAGTTCCAGGCCTCCGCCCGGCTCTCCGAGGCCGCCGCGATCATGAGCACCACCCCGGCCGCCCTCCAACTGCGGCTGCTGCAGACGGTGGTGGAGGTGGCGGCGGAGAAGAACTCCACGCTCGTGCTGCCCTTCCCGGTGGAGCTGCTGCGCTTCCTGGACAGCGTCACCGAGAAGCCGGCCGCCGCCGCACCCGAGGCGGCCGGCCCGCAGCAGCTCGAACTGCCCGATCTCCCGGCACTGGACGAGGTGTTGGCCCGCGACCCGCTGGAACCGCCGGCCGACGCGCCGAACGGCTCCCGGCCAGAGGTGGCGTCCCCGAGGGGCGGGGACCAGGATGGAGGAGCGGGGGTCTGAGGCACGGCGGGAGGCCTGACCATGACCACAGCGAGAGAGATCATGCACCCGGGCGCCGAGTGTGTCGGCGAGTTCGAGACCCTGGCCGACGCGGCGAGGATCATGAAGGACCGGGGAGTGGGCGCGCTGCCCATCTGCGGGGAGAACCAGAAGCTGCTGGGCATCCTCACCGACCGGGACATCGTGCTCAAGTGCGTCGCCGAGGGCCTCGACCCGACCCAGGTCAAGGCCGTCGACCTGGCGGTCGGGCGGCCGATGGTGATCGAGGAGGACGAGGACGCCGAGCAGGTCCTGCGGGTCATGGAACAGCACCTCGTCCGCCGCCTGCCGGTGATCAACCACCCGGACCACAAACTGGTCGGGATGATCAGCGAGGCGGACATCGCCCGCCACATGCCGCAGGAGCGGGTCGCCGAGTTCGTCACCACGATCTGCGCCGAGTAGGGCGGCGCACCGCGGTCGTTTCGGGGGCGCGGGGAACTGTGCAGTTCCCCGCGCCCCCGGCGGGCTGCCTCAGAGGCGTGCGAGGAAGGTGTCCGCGATCACCTGGTAGCCGGCGTCGTTGGCGTGGATGTCGCCGCGCGCCATGTTCGTCCACTGCATGATCCGGGCCACGTTCAGCGGCACCCGGCCGCCGCCGAACGGCACCATGCGGAGCGAGTCCGTGTCGAAGGCCCGGGCCACATCGGCGGTCGGCACGCCGTGCGCGGCGTCGGCGATGCCGATGACGGCGTTCAGCGCGTGCGAGAGCGGCAGCGAGGCCGCGGCCGTCGCCCTGCCCTGCTCGCCCGTCAACCAGGCGGCGAGGAACGGGTCGTAGAGGTTCATGCCGATGATCCGGGTGCGCGGTCCTGCCGCCGCCCGCAGTTGGGACAGGATGTCCGACAGGCCGCGGCCCGCCGTGGCGATGCCGGACAGCGCGCACGGTACGTCGATCGTGCCGCCCGCCGCGCAGCGGTTGACGTCGTTGGCGCCGATGTCCAGCGTCACCAGCACCCGGTCGTTCCGGTGCTCGCGCAGGAACCGTACGGCGGCGGCGAGTTGGGAGTCGGCGTAGGGGTGCGGGTACCGGCAGCCGCCGTTCGCCATGGTGCCGGTGGTCTCGCCGGGGCAGCCGAGGTCGGTGAAGCCGAAGGCCTTCCCGCGGGCCGCGGCCCGCTCGCCGAGGGTACGGGCGATGTCCTGCGCGTAGCCGCGGCCGACCACGTGGCCGCCGTCCGGGGTGGACTGGTAGCCCGCGGCGAGCGAGTCGCCGAGCGCCAGGTACCAGCGCGGCACATCGGCCGGGACGGGGCGGGAGCCGGACTGGGCGGCGGCCGCCGGAGCAGCCGTCAGACCGAGTGCCGAGGCGGTGAACAGGACTGCGGCGACGGCGAGTCGGACGCCTTTGGGCAGGGGTGTGCGCATCGGGCCTCCAGGGTGGTGGGGGCCGCATGTGGGGTGCGGCCCGGTGAGGCTACTGCGCGGTAGGCCCGGTGAGTAGGGGTCGGACGGGATCAGCCCGGGAACGCGTACACGGTGGTGGCGTGCGCCGCCGGCTCCTCCTCGCCCTCCGCGGCCATCGTGACGTCGACGAACGCCAGCCGGCGCCCCAGCTTGGTGACCCGCGCCGTGACCAGTACGTCCGCACCGACCACCGCCCGCTGGAAGGTCGTCGACTGCTGGATCGTCGTCATCGGCCCGAACCCGCCGCGCGCCGCCGACACGGCCACCACGGTCGCCGTGTCCGCCGCGGCCATCAGCGCCTGCCCGCTCAAGCCGCCGCCCTCGCGCGCCAGTTCGTCGGACCACGGCAGCCGCAGCACGGCATGCCGGTCACCGGTCTCGGTGACGGAGAGCTTGAGCGCCTGCACCCAGGGCGCGAAGTTGTCGGCGAGGATGGTGTCCGCATCGGCGGTGGAGATCGTCACAGCCGCCATTGTGGCGGCGGCCCACCGCCCGCGCCATCACCGTGCACCGGCAGCCCGCCCGGCGCGTCCGCCGTCACCCCTCCTCGCGGATCGCCCGCCGCACCAGCTCCGCCAGGTGCACCGCCCGCCGCCCGCCGGAGAGTTGGGCGATCTGGGTACGGCAGCTCAGCCCGTCCGCCAGCACCGTCGTCCCCGGCGCCGCCGCACGCACCGCCGGCAGCAGCACCCGCTCCGCCGCCGCCACCGACACCTCCCAGTGCCCGCGCTCCATCCCGAAGTTGCCCGCCAGGCCGCAACAGCCCGAGTCCAGCACCTCGTTGCGCACACCCATCCGCTGCTCCACCCGCCGGTCGGCCGCCGTGCCGAGCACCGCGTGCTGGTGGCAGTGCACCTGGGTCACCGCCGCCGTCTCCAGCTGTGGCAGCGCCACTCCGCTCTCGTCCAGGAACTCCGCGAACGTCCGCACCCGGCCCGGCAGTCCGCCCGCCTCCGCGCCGAGCAGCCGGGGCATCTCCTCGCGCAGCGCCGCGGTGCAGCTCGGCTCCAGGCCCACCACCGGCAGCCCGTCCGGGACGGCCCGCAGGCTGCGCCGCATCACCCGCCGGGCGAGCCCGAGCTGGCCGGTGGAGACCAGGGTGAGGCCGCAGCAGACCGGCCCGGTGGGCAGCCGTACTTCGAAGCCGAGGTGTTCCAGTACCTCGACGGCGGCGCGGGCGGGCTCCGGGTCGAGCAGTTCGGCCATGCTGTCGGGCCACAGCAGCAGCGGTTCGGCGCCCGCGGGCACCGGATGCTCGGTGCGCCACCGGCGGAACCAGGCGGAGAAGGTCTCCGCGGGCAGTTCGGGCAGCTCGCGGCGCGGGTCGATGCCGCCGACCCGCTTGAGCAGGGCGGCGCTCGGCCCGGTCTGCAGCAGACGGTTGGCGAGCCGCGGGGCGAGGGCCGCGCCGCGCAGCCAGAGCGGCAGCCAGCCGAGGGCCAGGTGGGAGGCCGGGCGCAGCCGCCGCCGGTAGTGCTGGTGCAGGAATTCGGCCTTGTAGGTCGCCATGTCGACATGGACCGGGCAGTCGCTGGCGCAGCCCTTGCAGCCGAGGCACAGGTCGAGCGCCTCGCGGACCTCCTCGGAGCGCCAGCCGTCGGTGACCAGCTCGCCGCGGAGCATCTCGGCGAGCAGCCGGGCCCGGCCGCGGGTGGAGTGCCGTTCCTCGCCGGTGGCCATGTAGCTGGGGCACATCACGCCGGTGGCGGTGTCCACGCACTTGGCGACGCCGACGCAGCGGTGCACGGCCTTGAGGAGGCTGCCGCCGTCCTGTTCGTACGGGAGGGCGAGCGGCAGGTCGCGGCCGGGGAAGCGCAGGTCGGCGTCGAGCGGGCGCGGGTCGACCAGGACGCCGGGGTTGAGCAGGCCGTCCGGGTCCCAGATCTGCTTGAACCGGCGGAACAGGGCGATGATCTCGGGCGGGTACATCCGGGGCAGCAGCTCGGCCCGGGCCTGCCCGTCGCCGTGCTCGCCGGAGAGCGAGCCTCCGTGGGCGGCGCACAGCTCGGCGGCCTCCGTCATGAACGCCCGGAACTCGGGCAGGCGCGCCGGTTCGGTGAGCGGGAAGTCCAGCCGCAGGTGGACGCAGCCCTCGCCGAAGTGCCCGTACGGGACGCCGCGCAGCCCGTGCAGGGCGAGCAGGGCGCGCAGGTCGCGGAGGTAGTCGCCGAGCCGCTCCACGGGGACGGCGGAGTCCTCCCAGCCGGGCCAGGCCTCGTCGCTTCCGTCGGCCCCGGCGCGGGGGAGCCGGGTGACGATGCCGGCGCCGGCCTCGCGGACGGCCCACAGCTGCCGCTGTTCGGCCGGGTCGGTGATCACGGCGGTGGTGGCGCGGGGCTCCCTGCGGACGGCGGCGGCGAGTTCGCGGGCGGCGTCGAGTGCGGCGGCGGGGGTGTCGCCGCCGGTCTCCAGGAAGAGCCAGCAGGCGCCGTCGGGGAGCCGGTCGAGCGCCGGCGGGCGGGGCCGGCCGCCAGCAGTGCGGCGATCAGGTCGGCGGCCATGCCCTCCGCGGTCAGCGGCCGCAGCGGCAGCAGGGCGGGGACGGCGTCCGCGGCGGCGGTCTCGTCCGGGTAGCCGGCCACCACCAGGGCGCGGGCCGGCGGGTCGGCCACCAGCCCGACGGTGGCGCCGAGCAGCACGGCGCAGCTGCCCTCGCTGCCGGCCAGGGCCCGGGCCAGGTCGTGGCCGTGCTCGGGCAGCAGGGCGTCCAGGGCGTAGCCGGAGCCGCGGCGGGGCAGCTCCGGCATGGCGCGGCGCAGCACGGCCAGGTGGTCGGCGGCCAGGTCCTGCAGGGCGCCGTGCAGCTCTCCGGCCCGGCCGGGGAGAGCCCGCAGCCGGGCGCGTCCGGCGGCGTCCGTCCTGCCGCCCACGCTGAGCTCGGTGCCGTCGGCGAGCAGCACGTCCAGGGCGTGCAGGTGGTCGGAGGTGCGGCCCCAGGCCACCGAGTGCGAGCCGCAGGCGTTGTTGCCGATCATGCCGCCGATGGTGCACCGGCTGTGCGTGGACGGGTCGGGCCCGAAGCGCAGCCCGTACGGGCGGGCGGCCCGCTGCAGGTCGTCGAGGACGGTGCCGGGCTCGACCCTGGCGGTGCGGGTGTCCGGGTCCACCGAGAGCACCCGGCCGAGGTGGCGGCGGAAGTCGAGCACGACGGCGCCCGGCCCGATCGCCTGCCCGCCGATGCTGGTGCCCGCGCCGCGCGGCACCACCGGCGCCCCGAACTCCCGGCACAGTGCCACCGCGGCCCGGACGTCGTCCCGGTCGGCCGGCTTCACCACCCCCACCGGCACGTGCCGGTAGTTGGAGGCGTCGTGGCCGTAGACGGCCCGTTCGGCGGTGTCGAAGCGCACCTCGCCGCGCAGGGCGGCGGTCAGGGCGCGTTCCAGTCCGGTGGCCATGTGCCGATCATCGCAAACGGCGGGCTCCCCGACTCGGCAGCAGGCCCGGGCCCGGATGCTGGTGACGGGACGTCATCTGGCAGGCTCACGCCCATGACCGATGATCACATGACCCCGTACCTGGCCCGCCTGCCGATCGGCGAGGCCGTCCCCTTCCCCACCGAGGGCATGCCTGGCTGGGACATCTTCCCGTTCGAGGGCGACATCCAGGTCAAGGCACTGAAGGCCCCCGAGCTGCCCGAGCCGCCCCGCGACGGCGACGGCGGCCCGGACGACTGCAGCCAGTGCGCCCGCCCGGACGACGACTTCCTGTGGACGGACGAGCACTGGCGGCTCTCCGCGCCGGACGAGCCGGCGGCCGTCCCGGCCGTGGTGCTGCTCCAGCCGCGCGAGCACCACGACCTCGGCGACCTGCCGCCGGAGCGGGCCGCCGAGCTCGGCCCGATGCTGCAGCGCGTCGAGCGTGCCGTGATGTCGCTCGGCGGGATCGCCCGGGTGCACCACAACAAGTGGGGCGACGGCGCCGCCCACCTGCACTTCTGGCTGCTCGGCCGGCCCGCCGGGATGATGCAGCTGCGCGGCAGCTGCATGCCGATGTGGGACGACGTGCTCCCGAAGGTGCCCGCCGACGAGTGGCAGCAGAGCAGCCGGCGGATCGCCGAGGCGATGGCGGCCGACGGCGGCACCGCGCACGTCTGACACGTCGCCCGGGCGCGCCCCTCGGCCGGCACCACCTGCCCGGCCTGTGCGCCGGCAGCGGCTACCGGCGGCCGGTCACTGCGCCGCGGGCGATGTGGGAGAGCTTCGCGACCTCGAAGGCCGCGTAGGCGCCGCTCGACAGCAGCGAGAACTTCACGCCCTCGCGGCCGTCCGGCTTCCGGTAGCCGTCCGGGAGGAGGCCGCGGTAGTGCTCGGACGCCCGCTGGAAGAACTGCGGGCGCTCCGCGCGGTCCACGCAGCCCGCCAGGTCGAAGACGAACAGGTAGTGCCGGACCATCCGGGTGAACAGCTGCGCATGCAGCGCCTCGGCGGCCGACGAGCCCGCGAGCAGTTCGAAGCTGCGGGCGTACTGGTCGAACAGGTCGAAGTGGCTGGCGCCCGGGGAGCCGACCGGGTGCAGGGTGTGGCGGCGGCGGATGGTCACGCACTCGCGGGGGAGCACGGCGACCCGCCGGGCGGCCAGCAGGGTGGCGTGCACCACCGGGATCTCGTCGTAGTGGCCGTCCGGGAAGGGCGGTACGGTGCCGCGGCGCAGCAGGCGGTCCCAGATCAGCGGCGGGGTGCCGAGCAGCTCGGGCCGGTCGGCGGCGGCGGTGACCTCCGGTCCGGCGGCGGCCAGCTCCTGCTCGGCGCCGCCGGGCCAGAGCTTTCCGCGGTTGAGCCGGTTGTGCCCGAAGAGCAGCACGTCGACCTCGCCGGTCTCCTCCAGCCGTTCCGCGAGGGCGGCGAGGGCCTCGGGGTCCAGCAGGTGGTCGCTGTCGAGGAAGAGCAGGTAGTCGCCGCGTGCGCGGTCCGCGCCGGCGTTGCGGGCCCGGCCGATGCCGACCGCGGCGTTGAGCCGCAGTACGGCGACCCGCGGGTCGCGCATCCCGTACGCGTCGGCGGTGCGCTCGGGGCAGTCCGGCGACGTGTCGACGACGAGGACGACCTCGAAGTCGCGGAACGACTGGGCGAGCAGTGCGTCGAGGCACTCCTTCAGCTGGCCGTTCCGATCGTGGGCGGGGAGCACGACGGAGATGAGGGGAGCCATGGCGGGGAGGCTAAGGAGGCGCACACGCTCCCGCAATGCCCGAAAGCGGAACCAATGCGTCCAAATATGGCCAGACCCGATTGATCGTGCGCGAGATATTCACATCTGCTTCATGGCATGTCGACATGTCGTCACCCGCGGTCGTGCGGAGTGCCGCGTCCGGTGACCGCGGTGCCGCCGGCGGCGGCCGGAAACGCCGTGGGGCGGACCGCCCCCGGAAGGGCGGCCCGCCCGCGGCGGATCGGCTGCTGCGTACCGGCCGGTACGGGCCCGGTCAGTACCAGTGGTGCGCCTGCCAGAACGCCCAGGCGCCGCAGGGGCTGCCGTAGCGGCTGTTCATGTAGTTCAGGCCCCACTTGATCTGGGTGGCGGCGTTGTCCCGCCAGTCGGCGCCGGCCGAGGCCATCTTCGAGGCCGGCAGGGCCTGCACCAGGCCGTACGCACCGGAGGACTTGTTGACCGCGTGGATGTTCCAGCTGCTCTCGTGGGACACGATGTTGCTGAAGCACTGCAGCTGGTTCGCCGGAACGATCTGCGCGGCGATCTGCCGCGGGCTGCCGGTGGGCGCGGCGGCCTTGAGGGCGCTGCGCTGCTGGGAGCGGGAAGCGGCCTTGGCCTTGGCGTCCGCCTTCGCCTTGGCGTCGGCAGCGGCCTTCGCATCGGCGGCGGCCTTGGCGTCCGCGGCGGCCTTCGCATCGGCGGCGGCCTTGGCGTCGGCGGCGGCCTTGGCGTCCGCGTCGGCCTTGGCGTCCGCGTCGGCCTTGGCCTGGGCGTCGGCCTGGGCCTTCACCTGGTCCGCGGCCGCCTGGTCGGCGACGGCGGTGGCGGCGGCCGGGGTGGCGGCAACGGCGGTGGCCGTCTCCTGGGGCAGTGCCAGCGCCAGGATCGCCGTGCCGGTCACGGCCAGCGTTCCGACGCCTGCGAAGAAGGCGTGCGGGCGGTGGGTCAGCGACAGGTTCTTGGGAAGCGGGAGCTGCATGGAGGGGGACGACCTCTTCCATCGGGGGCCGGTTCGGGCACACGGGTACCGCGAAGCGTGTTCGGGGTGAACAGGCCCGCGGGCCGTGGACGACGGCCGGGGCGCTCCGGCCGGTGGACCGGAGCGGACGGGATGCGCGGCGGCGAGGGCCGCGCTGCCTTGCGACCGGGACATTCTTGGCAGACCCGCCCGGCGGGGGCAACGAGCCCGGAAACTATGCGCGATCGTAGGCGGAGCGGAGCGCCCGGCCCTCCTCCGGGCGCTCCGGCAGCGCTTAAACGGCCCTTACCCGAGACCTCGTTTCGGCGCGGCCGGCCATGGCCACCGCGCTGACCAGCAGCTTTCCCCGGCGCCCCGCCCAGGCCCCGGCCCGCTCCCCGCCCGGCGCCCGGCCGGGGGCGCGGCGCCGGCCGGTGCGACGACTATCGGGGGCCGTAGTCGCCCGGGGCCGTGTGCCGGGCTTCACAGGCGCCGGCCGCCGCGGTCGACGGCCCGTCACCGCACGGTCACCCACCGGTGCCCGGACGGCCTGCGGCGCAGGTCACAGCCGGCCGGCACCCGCCCGGTGGCCGACCACGCCCGGCACCGCCGCGGCCGGGGTGACCTCGCGGCGCAGCACCGGCGTCCAGCCCGCGTCGGTGCCCAGCGGCGTGGCGGGGTTCGCGGCGTTGAAGGCGGCGATCAGGTCGGCCGGGCGTCCGTTCACCAGGTTGTTCCGCGCGGTGAGCGCGGTACCGCCCCAGTGGTGGAGGAACCGGTCGGCGGACACGCCCTCCGGCAGCCTGACGTAGTTGTGCTCCGCCACGATCTGCGAGCCCACGCCGACGCCGATGCTGTACTCGTACTCCTCCGCGCCGACCGCGTAGTAGTTGTCGTACACGTCGACCTGGCCGAAGCGGACCCGCGGCGCCCGCTGGACGGTGTTCGCCCACATGTTGTGGTGGAAGGTGACCCGCAGGTGGCCGGGGTCGCTGGTGGAGCTGTTGCTGCTGCCGACCAGGTTGGTCTTGTCGTGGTCCTCGAAGACGTTCCAGGACGCGGTGACGTAGTCCGAGCCGTTGGTGATGTCGAGCTGGCCGTCGTGCACCTGGTACGGGCGGCCGAAGAGCAGCGGCTGGCCGGAGTCGGGGTTCGCGCCGTCGGTGAAGGTGGCGTGGTCCACCCAGACGTGGGTGGCGCCGTAGAGCGTGACGCTGTCGTACTCGGAGTTCCAGTTGCCGACCGCGGTGTCGGTCGGGTCCCACTGCGGGAAGCAGTCGGCGGAGTCCTCGAAGGCGAGGTTGCGGACGATCACGTTGTCCGCCTTCTTCACCACCAGGTTGCCGCCGACCAGCTTGGCGCTGCGGCCGAGGCCGACCAGGGTGGTGTTGGAGCCCACGTTGATCTGGATCTGCCGGGCCTGCGCCTTCTGCGCGGCCACCCGGGCCGTCTCCATCGGTCCGGTCGGCTCGGCCGTCCTGCCCCACACCGCCGGGTCGTACGCGGCGAGGTAGCCCGCCAGCGTCCAGCCGGTGCCCGCGGCGTAGTCCTCGCAGGTCAGCCGCTGGCCGGAGTCGTCCGCGTTGAGGTCGACCGTCCCCGCCACGTACACGATCTTCGGGGTGGCGTTCGCGCCGTTGGCGGCGTTGTCGCCGCCGAGCGCGGCGACCAGCTCGGCCCGGTTGCGGACGACGAAGACGTGCGCGGCGTCCGCGGCCGCGCCGCCGGTCGTGCCGGTCGTCGCCGAACCCCAGCCGTCGCCGGCAGGCAGCACCGCACGGCCGATGCCCTGCCAGTGGCGGTCGGGCCCAGGCCGCCCGGCGGCCTGGGCCGGTGCGGCGAGCGCGGCGGCGAGCGCGAGCGAGCAGAGCGCCGGGACGGTGGTGCGGAGGTGGCGGGGAAGGCGCATGGACGGTCCTCCGAGAAGTTCATTGTTGTGAACGATGGTCGTGTCCGTGGATGGACCCTAGGGATGGCCTCTCGGGTGAGTCAACGCCCATGCGCAAGATTTGTTCACCCCTTGAGTCATCTGATCACGTACATGAACGCCTGGGAGGGTCTCCGCATCCTCCTGCCGCCCGGACGCCCGCGGTGGCCCGCCCGGGCGGCACTCGCCCCGGGGGTGCGTGACAGCGCCGCCGCCCGGGTGCGGATACTGGCGGCATGATGATCGCGCTCGTCCTGGTGGTGGCCCTCACCCTGCTCGCTCTCGTGCACTGGTACGTCTGGCGGCGGACGGTGCGCGACGTGTCGGCCCCCGGCAGTGTCTGGCGCCGGGTCGGGACGGGGCTGGCGGTGCTGCTGCCGCTGCTCTCGCTGGGCGCGCTGATCGGCGGCCGGGCCCTGCCGCTCGCCGTCGAACGGTGGCTGGCCTGGCCCGGCTACCTGTGGCTGGCGGTGCTGCTCTACCTGGTGCTGGCGCTGCTGGTCGGCGAGGCCGTCCGGCCGCTGCTGCTCCGCGTCGGGCGGCGCCGTGCCGCCGTGCAGCCGCAGGCCGTGCCGGTGGCCGCGGGCGGTGCCCCGGCTCCCGCCGAGCAGGCCGAGCCCGCCGAGCAGGCCGGCCGGAAGGGGCAGGGCGGCCCGGCCGACCCGTCCCGGCGGCTGCTGGTGGCCCGCGGAGTGGCGGTCGCCGCCGGCGCCACGGCCGCCGCGGTGGTCGGCAACGGCGCATACGGGGTGCTGCGCGGGCCGCACCTCAAGCAGGTCACCGTCCCGCTGGCGAAGCTGCCGCGGCAGGCGCACGGCTACCGGATCGCCGTGGTCAGCGACATCCACCTCGGCCCGATCCTCGGCCGCGCGCACACCCAGCGGATCGTCGACACCATCAACCGCGCGCAGCCCGACCTCATCACCATCGTGGGCGACCTGGTCGACGGCAGCGTGCCGGAGCTCGGCCCCGCCGCCGAGCCGCTGGCGCAGCTGCGGGCCCGCGACGGCGCCTTCTTCGTCACCGGCAACCACGAGTACTTCTCGGGTGCCGCGCCCTGGGTGGACTTCGTGCGGGAGCTCGGGGTGCACCCGCTGGAGAACGCCCGCACCGAGCTCGGCCACTTCGACCTCGCGGGCGTCAACGACATCGCCGGCACCGCGGAGGGCCAGGGGCCCGACTACGAGCGGGCCCTGGGTGACCGGGACACCCGCCGCGCCGCCGTCCTGATGGCCCACCAGCCGGTGGCCGTGCACGAGGCCGTCCGCCGCGGCGTCGACCTCCAGCTGTCCGGCCACACCCACGGCGGGCAGCTGTGGCCGGGCAACTACCTGGCGGAGCTGGCCAACCCGACGGTCGCCGGGCTGGAGCGGTACGGCGACACCCAGCTCTACGTCACCCGCGGCGCGGGCGCCTGGGGCCCGCCGGTGCGGGTGGGCGCCCCCTCCGACATCACGATCGTCACCCTGGCCTCCCGGCAGGCCTGAGACGGGCAGGCCCGCGGTCGTCCCACGGCTGTCCCGCCTGGCGAAATGTTCCGTCCCACCTGGTGACCGGTCAGTAGGGTTCCCGGCATGACCGGGAACCCCGCGCGCCGCCGTTGGTTGATGCTCGCGATCGGGACGGGCGGCCAGACCGCCATGACCACGGTGCTCTACGGCATGCCGTCGCTGGTGCCCGCCTTCCAGCGGGAGTTCGGGCTGTCGCTCGCCGGGGCGGGCGCCCTGGTCTCCGGTCCGATCGCCGGCATCCTCCTGACCATGGTCGGCTGGGGAGCGGTCGCGGACCGCCGCGGCGAGCGGTTCGCCCTGGCGGCCGGCCTGCTCCCGGCGGCGGCCGTGCTCGCGGTCGCGGCCGCCGTCCCCGGGGTGCCCGCGCTGGCCGTGCTGCTGGTGCTGGCCGGGGCGTTCGGGGCCTCGGTGAACGCGGCCTCCGGCCGCCTGGTGATCGGCTGGTTCCCGCCGCGGCGGCGGGGCGTGGCGATGGGCGTCCGGCAGGCCTCGCAGCCGCTGGGCGTGGGCCTGGCCGCCGCCGTCCTCCCGCCGCTCGCCGAGCACGCCGGTCTGCCCGCCGCGCTCGGCTGCTGCGCGGTCATGTGCGCGGTGGCGGGTGCCGCCGTCCTGCTGCTGGCCGCCGACCCGCCGCGCCCGCCGTCCGCCGGACCGGCCCGCTGGCCGGGCCCGTACCGCGGTGCCCGGCTGTGGCGGCTGCACGGTGCGGCGGCGCTGCTGTGCGTCCCGCAGTTCGTGGTGGCGGGCTTCGCCCTGGTCTTCCTCACCGTTGCCCGCGGCTGGCCGGCCGCCACGGCCGGCACGGTGCTCGCGGCCGCCAACCTGGCGGGTGCGGGCGTCCGCCTGGCGGCCGGCTGGTGGTCGGACCGGGTGGGCAGCCGCGTCCGGCCGATGCGGCTGCTCGCGCTGGCCACCGCCGCGGACGTGCTGCTGCTCGCCGTCGGGGCCGCGGTGGACTCCCCGCTGGGTACGGCGGCGCTGCTGCTGGCCACCGGCCTGACCGTCTCCACCAACGGGCTGCACAACACCGCCGTCGCCGAGCACGCCGGGCCGGCCTGGGCGGGCCGGGCGCTGGGCGTCCACGGCCTGGCCCAGCACAGTGCGATCGTCCTGGTGCCGCCGCTGACCGGTGCCCTGATCGCCGCCCGCGGCTTCGTCCCCGCCTTCGCCCTGGCCGCCGCCTTCCCGCTGGTGGCGGCCGTCGTCGTCCCCACCGGACCGGCCCCGGCCGTAGACGGCACTGCGGCCGAGGACGCCCCGGCCGGGCCTGTACCTACGGGGGCGCACCTCCCGGCCGAAGGCTGAGGGAGAACTGCGCAGTCCAGGTACGGGCCACCGTGCAGATCACGGCTCGGCCCGTACCGTCGTGGTACCCGCATCCGGGTTGCGCAGTTCCCCGCGCCCCCGAATCGACTGCCCGGGTGGCCTTCGAGGACAACGCCGTCCTCGCCGACCCGGGAGGTGCCCCCACACCTCCCTGGATCGACCGCCCGGGTGGCCTTCGAGGACAACGTCAGCCCAACCGGGACGCCGGCCGTTCCTCGCCCGGCGGGGGGCCGGCGGACGGGCCGCCGCGGAGCAGGGCCAGGTACTCGGTGCGCGGCCTGGGTACCGCACCCAGGCTCCGCACGTGCGGGCTGTCCCACTGGACGTCCAGCAGCAGCCCGCCGGCCTCGGATAAGCGCTGGGCGAGGTCGACCACGGCGACCCTGGCGGCGTCCGGCCGCATGCCGAACATGGAGTCCAGGCTGATCACCGGCCCGACCCGGACCCCGAACGCGCCGCCGACCAGCTCGCCCTCCTCCCACACCTCGATGCTGTGCGCCCGCCCCCTGGCGTGCAGGGCCTCGAGTGCGGCCCGCAGGTCGGCCGTCAGCCAGGCCGGGGTGCGGCCGGCGGCGCAGCGCTCGACGACCTCGCCGAACGCCTTGTCCGCGGTGGTCGTCCACAGGTCGCCGTTGCGCAGCCGGCGGGCCAGCCGGCTGCCGAGCCGGGCGCCGGTGAGGGGGATGACCGGCCGCGGGTCGGGGCACCACCAGGCGACGCCGAAGGCGTCCTCGCCGGCCCCGGGGGGTGTGGCGATGGTGCCCTCGTCGACCTGCTCCTCGTAGCGGGCCTCGTTCATCCACAGCGCGTACTCGTCCGGGGCGGGCATCGGGAAGGCGCCGGCCCGGTAGCCGGCGAGCAGCCCGTCCGGGCCGAGGTCGGCGCAGAACGCGGCGGGTGCGTCGGAGGGGGCGTGGTCGAGGACGACCGCGGCCCACCACTGTGCGGTACCGCTCACCCGACGTGCTCCAACTGGCCGCTGGCCTCGAGCCGGTCGAGGTAGAAGTCGAGCAGTTCGGCGTCGACGGCCGGCAGTTCGACGCCGGCCCGCTCCAGCGCCCGGTCGGCGCCGGCCCGGGTGAACTCCGGGAACGTCGGCCGGAAGTACATCTCGCTGATGGTCAGCTCGCTTCCCTCGGCGCGGTCCACGAACAGCGGCACGAACGGGGTGATCGGGTGCGCCGGGTTCGCGGTGGCGAAGGCGATCAGCCGGTGCACCCACTCGCGGTACGGCAGGTGCTCGACCGGGCGGCCGCGGGCTCGGATGCGCTCGGTGAGATCGCCGAGGGCGGCCGGGGCGGGGTTGGTCAGGTGCAGCACCCGGCCCTCGGCGGGCTCCGTGGTGGAGATGAGGGCGAGCGCGCGGGTGAAGACGTCGGCGGGCACGAAGTCCAGCGGCAGGTCGACGTCCGGGCTGGTGCCGCTGTCCCACAGGTAGCGGATGATCGCGGACAGCTCGGTGCCGGGGTTGATCACCCCGTGCCGCAGGTCGCCGGTGACGTCGTTGACCCGGTGCACGGTGACCGGCAGCCCGGCGCCGGCCGCGTGGTGCAGCAGCGCCTCGGCGACCCACTTGCTCTCCACGTAGCCGACCGAGAGCCGGTCGGCGTGCGCGAGCGGGCTCTCCTCGGTGATCTGCCGGACGCCCGCCGGGCCGTACCCGGCGAGCACGGCCATGCTCGACAGGTAGTGCACCGGGATCGCCCGCGAGTGGCCCGCCAGCCGGATCACCTCGCGGGTGCCGGCCACGTTCGCCGCCCGCAGCTGGTGGTACGGGTAGAGGAAGTTGACCTGTCCGCCGAGGTGGTGGATCAGGTCGACGGTGCCGGCCAGCTCCTCGAAGCGGCGCCGGCCGAGGCCGAGCAGCGGTTCGGACAGGTCGCCGACCACCGGCACCACCCGGTCCGAGTGCAGGTCGCGCAGCAGGTACCGCTGGTGGGCGGCGCGCAGCCGCTCCAGGCCGTGGTCCGGGTCGGGCGCCCGGACCAGGCAGTGCACCCGGGCGTCGGTGGTCTCCAGCAGGGCGCGCAGCAGGTGGGTGCCGCAGAAGCCGGTGGCGCCGGTCAGCAGGATGTCGGACGGCTGGTGCCAGCGCGGCGCGGTGCGGTCCGGGTCGCGGTGCACCGGCACGCCCAGCTCGGCCTCGGCGGTGAAGTCGATCCGCTGGCCGTGCTCGGCGGGCAGCACCCCGCGGGCGTCCCGGGTGACGGTGGTGAACGCGCCGAGGGTGGGGTTCTTCAGCAGCGCCCGGGTCAGCGTGCGGATGCGGTCCACGCCGATCCCGAACATGATCCGGGCACGGGCCAGCATCTCCATCGCCAGCAGAGAGTTGCCGCCGAGCTCGAAGAAGTCGTCGTCGGTGCCGACGTGCTCCACGCCCAGGATCTGCGCCCACAGGTAGGCCAGGCCCGCCTGCACGCCGGCGCCGGGCCCGCCGACGACGGCGTGCCCCGGGTCCCGGGTACCGCGGGCCAGCCCGACCCGGTCGATCTTCCCGCTCGGGGTGACCGGCATGTGCTCCACCGGCACGAAGGCACTGGGCACCAGGTGGTCGGGCAGCCGCGCGGCCATGTACTGCCGCAGGTCCTCCGGCCGCCCGCCGCGGGCCGTGTAGTAGGCGGTGAGCGCCCGCCCGCCGGCGGCCTCGCCCGCCACCACCCGGACCTCGCCCACCGACGGGTGCTCGCCGAGGACGGCCTCCACCTCGCCGGGGTCGACCCGGTAGCCGCGGATCTTCACCTGGTCGTCGGCCCGGCCGATCAGCTCCAGGTTGCCGTCCGGCCGCCACCGGCCGGTGTCGCCGGTGCGGTACATCCGCCCGCCCGGCGTGCCCGCGTACGGCTCGGGCAGAAACCTTTCCGCCGTCAGATCCGGGCGCTTCCAGTAGCCGCGGGCCAGCCCCGGGCCGCCGATGTACACCTCGCCCTTCTCACCCGGCGGCACCGGCCGCAGATCCGCGTCCAGCACGTGCACGAACGTGCCCAGCAGCGGCCGCCCCACCGGCACCGGCGCGTGCGCCGGCTGCGCCAGCAGCTCCGGGCCTATCTCGCACAGCGTCGAGGTGATCCCGGTCTCCGTCAGCCCGTACGCATTCAGCAGCCGCGTGCCCGGCAGCCGCCGCAGCGTCTCCCGGCAGTCCTCCGCCGGTACCGTGTCACCGCCCACCACCAGCAGCCGCAGCGAGGCCGCCGCCGGCCCCTGCGCCGGCAGCACCGCCAGCAGCCGGTGCCAGTACGTCGGTGTCAGATCCGCCACCGTGATGCCAAGTTCGGGCAGCCGGTGGGCCAACTCGATCGGCGCCCACGGATGCCGGCCGCCCAGCACCAGCGCCGCCCCGTTCAGCAGCGGCGTGAATATCTGCTCCAGCGAGGTGTCGAAACCCAGCGCACCCAGCTGCAGCACCCGGTCCGCCGGTGACAGCCCGTACGCCTCCGCCACCCGCGACAGCGTGAACACCATCGTCCGGTGACTCACCGGCACACCCTTCGGCTCACCCGTCGTGCCCGAGGTGTAGATCAGGTACGCCAGGTCGTCCGGGTCCGACAGGTCCGTCGGCGGCACCACCGGCGCGGGCCCCGCCGTCCGGTACGCCTCCACCAGTACCGCGGCCGGGAACAGCCCGGCATGGTCACGCGACGTCACCACCGGCCCGCCGCCGGAGTCCGCGGCCAGCTTCGCCAGCCGCAGGTCCGGATGCGCCGGATCCAGCGGCAGGAACGCACCGCCCGCCTTCAGCGCGGCCAGCATCGCCACCACCATGTCGCCGCTGCGCTCCAGGCACACCGGCACCACCACGTCCGGCCCCACGCCCAGCGCCCGCAACTCCTCGGCCAGCCGGTCGCTGCGCCCGTCCAGCTCGCCGTAGGTCAGCGGGCCGTCGTCGCACAGCACGGCGAGCGCCCCGGGGCGGGTCGCGGCCTGCTCGCGGAACAGCCCGTGCACCGTACGGCCCGGGGCGCCCGAGCCGGTGGGTCTCAGATCGCGCCAGCGGCTTTCCACCTCGCGTCGGCATTCCTCGCGGCCGGCCGGTCCGAATACGCTCCGCCATCCCCCGGGCACCGGGAGTTCGTTCGTCCAAATCGCATACTGTCCATCTTCGTTCGACAGAACGAGATGTGGCCCGAATTGGGGGGGTTGGACGTGATTCGACTGATCCACCGGCAACGACCTCGACAGACGGCGGATGGATTACCGGGAAATATCGGGGAGTGCGTGGACACCGGCCCAGCACGGCCGCGGCCTCCGCCGCCCGCCACGGACCGCCCCCGATAATCTCGACTATAGGCACCCCGGGCGCGCTATGTATGATTGGGAGCGCCCCAATTCCTGAGCGGATCAGCTCACCACCTCCGAGGGAGGTAGCTGGGTTGACACGTCGACGACAGCGGCTGACGGTCTGTTATATCGGCCTGACGGTCCTGCTGACGGTGATCTACTACCGTTTCCCCACCGACCGCATCATCTGGTGGACGGGCATCGGGCTCAGCAGCTTCGCTGCGATTGTCATCGGTGTCCGTCTCAACAGGCCTGCCCACGCCGGTTCCTGGTACCTGCTCGCAGTCGCCAACCTGAGCTTCACCGCGGGCGAGGTCGTCCAGGTCATCCAGACCGAGTACCTGCACCAGCTGACCTTCCCCTCGCTCGCGGACGCCTTCTACCTCGCCGAGTTCGTGCTCTACGCGGCCGGCGTCTGGGGATTCATCCGCTGGCGCACGGCCCACCAGGACCGCGGCAGCCTCATCGACGCGCTGACCCTCACCGTCGGCCTCGCGCTGCTCAGCTGGATGTACCTGATCGTCCCGTACGCCCAGAACCCCCAACTCACCGGGTTCCAGAAGGTCATCTCCATCGCCTACCCGCTCGGCGACATCCTCGTGCTCGCCATGCTGATGCGGCTGCTGGTGCCGCGCGGCGGCAAGAGCCCCGCCGTCGTCCTGCTCACCCTCGGTACCGTCGGCCTGCTCGTCTCCGACGTCCTCTACGGCCTCATCCAGCTCCACGGCGTGTGGCGCATCGGCACCCCGGTCGACCTCGGCTGGGCGCTCCTCTACACCGCGTGGGGCGTGGCCGCACTGCACCCCTCCATGGTCGAACTGACCCGGCCCATCCCCACCCAGCCCCCGGACATCAGCCGCGGCCGGATCGCCCTGCTGACCGTCGCCTCGCTGATCGCGCCCACCATGCTCGTCCTGGAGGTCACCCAGGGCAACCCCGGCAACGCCGCCGTCATCGGCGGCTTCTCCGCCGTCCTCTTCCTGCTCGTCCTCTCCCGGCTCGCCGGCGTCGTCCTCGCCCACCGGCACGCCGTCGAACGCGAGCGCGTCCTTCGGATGGCCGGCGCCTCCCTCGCCGGCGCCGTCACCGTCGAGCAGGTCGCCGATGCCGTCCGCACCGCCGCCTCCTCCCTCGTCCCCACCGAGCCCGCCCACGTCGCGCTGCTCTCCGTCGGCGAGGAGGACGCCCTGCAGACCGGCGGCGACGGCCCGCCCGGGGCAGGACCCGCCCGGCACAGCCGCCTCGTCCCCGTCGGCACCCTCGACCACGCCCTCGCCGCCCGCCTCGAAGGAGCCCCCAGCGCCCTCATCTGCCCCCTCGTCCTGGAGAGGCGCCCCTCGGGCGACCCGCTGATCGGCGCCCTCGTCGTCGGCGGCACCGAACACCGGCTCACGGCTTTATGGGGCACCCTCGACATCCTCGCCGCGCAGGCCGCACTCGCGATCGAACGGGTCATGCTCAACGAGGAGATCAACCGCCGCAACAGCGAGCTCTACTTCCGCACGCTGGTGCAGAGCGCCTCCGACGTGATCCTCATCCTGCGCGCCGACGACACCATCCGGTACGCCAGCTCCTCGGCGGACCGCGTCCTCGGCCACCCCTCGCTCGACGGCCAGGCCCTCACCGACCTCGTGCCGCCGGAGGACAGCCGCGCCGTCAACCAGGCCCTGCTGCGCATGCGCACCCGCGAACAGTCCGAGCAGCGCGAACACTGGCGGCTGCTGCGCAACGACCGCAGCGTCATCGAGGCCGAGGTCCGCTGGAACGACCTGCGCGACGACCCCACCGTCGGAGGCCTGGTGCTCACCCTGCGTGACGTCACCGACCAGCGGCAGATGGAACGCGAACTCACCCACCGCGCCTTCCACGACTCGCTCACCGGCCTGGCCAACCGCGTCCTCTTCCAGGACCGGGTCGGCCACGCCCTCTCCCGCAGCGGCCGCCGCGGCACCGTCACCGGCGTGCTCTTCATCGACCTCGACGACTTCAAGGTCGTCAACGACACCCAGGGCCACGCCGTCGGCGACGAACTCCTGGTCGCCGTCTCGCTGCGGATCTCCACCGCGCTGCGCACCTCCGACACCGCGGCCCGCCTCGGCGGCGACGAGTTCGCCGTGCTGGTCGAGGACGCCATGTCGCCCGCAGACGTCGGCGCCACCGCCGCCGCGGTGCTCGCCGTCTTCGAGGAGCCGTTCAGGCTCAGCTCCGGCGCCGTCCGGGTCGCCGCCAGCGTCGGCGTCGCCACCACCGAGGACAGCGAGGACGGCGCCGAGCTGCTCACCCACGCCGACCTGGCGCTGTACTCGGCGAAGGCGGCCGGAAAGCGGCAGTGGTGCCACTACAGGCCCGCGCTGCAGGCCGGTCTGGTCGAGCGGCACGAGCTCAACGAGAGCCTGGACGAGGCGATCGCCGAGTCCGCCTTCGCGCTGTACTACCAGCCGATCGTCGACCTCGGTGACGGGAGCCTGGTCGGCTTCGAGGCCCTGGTGCGCTGGCCGCACGCGCGGCGCGGCATGGTGCTGCCGGAGGAGTTCATCTCGCTCGCCGAGGAGAGCGGCCAGATCGTGCCGCTGGGCGCCTGGGTCCTGGAGCGGGCGGTCGCCGAGGCGGCCCGCTGGCAGCGGCTGACCCGGGCCGAGCGGGCGGCCGACGGGCGCGGCCCGCTGCGGGTGAGCGTCAACGTCTCGGGCCGGCAGTTCCGCGACGCGGGCTTCGTCGACACCGTGCGCCGGGCCCTCGACCAGAGCGGCATCGACCCGTCCACGCTGGTGCTGGAGCTCACCGAGACGGTGCTGATGCGCCGCGACGAGCGGGTGCGCACCGACATGCAGATGCTCGGCGACCTCGGTGTGCAGATCGCCATCGACGACTTCGGCACCGGCTACTCCTCGCTGAGCTACCTGCGCGAGTTCCCGATCTCCATCCTGAAGATCGACAAGTCGTTCATCGACGGGCTCGGCCACTCCCAGCAGCAGTACGCGCTGGTCGAGGGCATCGCGCGGATCGCCGACACGCTGGGCGTGCAGGTCATCGCCGAGGGCATCGAGAACACGGTGCAGCGGGAGCTCCTGGCCGCGATGGGCTGCCCGCTCGGACAGGGCTACCTGTTCGCCCGGCCGCTGACCTCGGACCAGGCGGGCAGCCTGGTGCAGGAGGACGCCCGCCCGGCCGGGCTGAACATCGGGCGCGCCTGAGGCGTTGCACGCCGGGCGGGCCGAGACGGTCGGGGGTGGGCCCGGGACGGCCGGGGCGGGCCTCCGGGTGCCGCCGGGGTGCGGGCACCGGAGGCCCGCCCTCCGATTTGATCATCTGGCGGGCCGTCAAGTTACCATCAGGTAGATTGTTGGTGATCTGCCAAAGGACCCTCTCCGTGCTCGACCGTCGACCGCGCCGCACCGGCCGCGTCACCCGCCCCCTGCTCGTCCTCGCCGCCGTACTCGGCGTGCTCCCCGCCGCCGCACCGGCCTACGCCGCGCAGCCCGCCACCCCGCACCTCGACGCCGTGGAGCGCACCCTGCGGGAGGTGTCGCCGGGCCTGGAGGGCCCGGTCTGGCAGCGCACCGACGGCAACCGCTTCGACGGCGTCCTGCAGACGCCCGGCTGCTGGGGCGACCCGGCCTGCCGCACCCGCACCGGCAGCGACGAACTGCTCGCCCGCACCACCGCCGCCGTCGCCGCCGCCACCCGCACCGTCGACGTCTCCTCGCTGGCGCCCTTCCCCAACGGCGGCTTCGAGGACGCCCTGGTCGCCGGCCTCAAGCAGGCCACCGCCGGTGGCAACCGCATCACCGTGCGCATCCTGGTCGGTGCCGCGCCCGTCTACCACCTCAACGTGAAGCCCGCCGCCTACCGCGACGAGCTGCTCTCCCGCCTCGGCCCGGCCGCCGCGAACGTCACCCTCACCGTCGCCTCCGCCACCACCTCCCGCACCGGCCTGTCCTGGAACCACTCCAAGATCCTGGTCGTGGACGGCGCCACCGCGATCGTCGGCGGCATCAACGGGTGGAAGGACGACTACCTCGACACCGCCCACCCGGTCACCGACGCCGACGTCGAGATCACCGGCCCCGCGGCCGGCTCCGCCGCCCGCTACCTCGACACCCTGTGGTCCTGGACCTGCGACAACACCGGCACCTTCAGCCAGAACGTCTGGTTCGCCGCCTCTGCCGGCGCCGGCTGCCTGCGCACCCTCGACACCCCGGCGGCCCCCGCGGCCGGCGGCGTCCCGGTGATCGCCGTCGGCGGCCTCGGCATCGGCATCCGCACCGCCGACCCCGCCTCCGGCTACCGTCCGCAACTGCCCGGGGCCGCCGCCACCCGCTGCGGCATCGGCGTGGCCGACCGCACCAACAACGACCGCGACTACGAGACGGTCAACCCCGAGGAGAACGCGCTGCGCGCCCTCGTCGCGAGCGCCACCGAGCACATCGAGATCTCCCAGCAGGACCTCAACGCCACCTGCCCGCCGCTGCCCCGCTACGACCAGCGGCTGTACGACGTGCTGGCCGCCAAGCTGGCCGCGGGCGTCAAGGTGCGGATCGTGGTCAGCGACCCGGCCAACCGCGGCGCGGTCGGCAGCGGCGGCTACTCGCAGATCAAGTCGCTCGCCGAGATCAGCGACGTGCTGAAGGACCGTCTGGTGAAGCTGACCGGCGACCAGGCCGAGGGCCGGGCCGCGCTCTGCGGCAACCTGCAGCTCGCCTCCTTCCGCGCCGCACCCACCGCCACCTGGGCCGACGGTCACCCGTACGCGCTGCACCACAAGGTGGTGTCGGTGGACGGCCAGGCCTTCTACACCGGCTCGAAGAACCTCTACCCGGCCTGGCTGCAGGACTTCGGCTACATCGTCGAGGACCGCGCCGCCGCCGGACGGCTCGACGCCGAGGTGCTCGCGCCGCAGTGGCAGTACTCGCAGGCCACCGCGACGGTCGACCACCAGCGGGGCATCTGCACCGCCTGATACCGCCGCGCCCGCCCCTCTCGTGGACGGAGGGGCGGGCGCGGCCCGTGGCAGTGCTCCCGGGCGATGCCCACGGGCCAGTGATTTCCGGTCAGTGCTTCCGGGTCAGTGCTCCTGGGCGGTGCGGATCTTCGTCCAGGAGCGCGGCTGCTGCGGGGCGGCCGACGGCCGGGCCGCCTGCGCGCCCGGCGGGACGGCGCCGCTGGCCGGCTTGGACGCCGTGTACAGCCAGGTCTGCAGCAGCTCGCCCAGCGGCTTGCCGGAGATCCGCTCGGCGTACTGCCGGAACTCCGCGATCGTCGCGTCGCCGTACCGGTGCTCGGCCGGCCAGCCCTTCAGGATGCGGAAGAACGCCTCGTCGCCGACCTCGTTGCGCAGCGCCTGCAGGGCCAGCGCCCCGCGGTCGTACACCGCGCCGTCGAACTGGTGGTCCGCGCCGGGGTCGCCGGGCTTCACCGTCCAGAACGGGTCGTCCGCCGGGTGCGAGGAGTACACCCAGTCCGCGAGCTCCTGCGCGGTGCCCTCGTTCTCGTGCTCCGACCACAGCCACTGCGCGTACGTGGCGAAGCCCTCGTTCAGCCAGATCTCGCTCCACCGCCGGACGGAGACCGTGTCGCCGAACCACTGGTGGGCCAGCTCGTGCACCACCACCGAGGTGTTGGAGCCGCGGGAGAACTGCCGCGGGCTGTAGAACACCCGGGTCTGGTTCTCCAGGGCGTAGCCGGTCTTCACGTTGGGCACGTAGCCGCCGACCGAGCCGAAGGCGTACGGGCCCAGGTAGCCGGACAGCCAGTCGGCGAGTTCGCCGGTGCGCTCCACGCTGGCGCGGGCGGCGCCGTCGTTGTCGCCGAGGTCGCGGCTGTAGGCGTTCAGCACCGGGATGCCGCCCGGGCTGGTGGAGCGGGTGATGTCGAAGCGTCCGACCGCGAGCGTCGCCAGGTAGGTGGCCTGCGGCTTGTTCTGCCGCCAGTTGTACCGGGTCCAGCCGATCCGCGAGCTCTGCGAGACCAGGTCGCCGTTGCTGATGACCTGGGTGCCGTCCGGGACGAGCACCGACACGTCGAAGGTGGCCTTGTCGGACGGGTGGTCGTTGCTCGGGAACCACCACCAGGCCGCCTCCGGCTCGCCCGCCGCCACCCCGCCGTCGGGGGTGCGCAGCCACGCGGTGAAGCCGTAGCGGGAGACCGCGGACGGCGTGCCCGCGTAGCGGACCACCACCGTGGTGCGCTGTCCCTTGGCCAGCGGCGCGGCCGGGGTGACCTCCAGTTCCTGCTCGCCGGTGGCGGCGAACTTCGCCGGACGGCCGTCCACCAGCACCTCGCTGACGTCCAGTGCGAAGTCCAGGTCGAACCGGGAGAGGTTCTGGGTGGCGGTGGCCAGGATGGTGGTGGTGCCCTCCAGCCGGTCGGTGGCCGGCTGGTACTTCAGCCTGATGTCGTAGTGCGAGACGTCGTACCCGCCGTTGCCGTAGGTGGGGTAGTAGGCGTCGCCGATGCCGGGGGAGCCGGCGGTGGCCGCGGCGGCCGAGGCCGGGTCGGCCAGTAAGAGGGCGGCGGCGGCCGCCAGGGAGACGATCATCCTCGTGCGCACAGGGGTCCTCCAGTGCGGTCGGGGTGCGGACGATTGACGGTAGATCGGGTCGACCCTCCGTCAGGCGCGCCTCAGTCTCACCTTTATGAAGTGTTCATGCAAGGACACCTTCGGCCACCCGGAGGCAACGCAGAAGGGGCGCGGGGAACCGCCCGCAGTTTCCCCGCGCCCCCGAGTGGTCGGCGGTCAGCCCTCCAGGGCCTCCGCCAGCCGCAGCCAGCGGGCCGCCTCGGCGGGGCGGCCCTGGCGCTCCAGGGTGCGCCCCAGCATCAGGTGCGCGTACTGCTCGACCGGGTCGCGGGCCACGACCTCCCGCAACTGCTCCTCGGCGCGCCGCAGCTGCGCGGAGTGGTAGTAGGCGCGGGCCAGCAGCAGCCGCGGCCCGACCTGCTCCGGGTGCTGCTCGACCACCGGCGCGAGCAGCCGCGCCGCCTCGGCGTACTCCTTGGCGTCGAAGTACAGCCCTGCCCAGCGCCACTGCTCGGCGGTGTCGCCCGTGAGGTACTGCTGGAACACCGTGGGACTCCTCTCGTCCGTCCGTCGCTCCGTCCGGTCCCGCACCCGGAGCGATCTGTTGAACGTTCACCGACATGGCGGCATTCCCGCCCCTGGTTGCCCGCCCACGGCCCGCGGGCGCACGCTGGAACCCGGGAACGCCACGAGGAGGTGCAGGATGCACAACCAGTGGGACGTAGAGCTGGTCTTCGAAGAGGACGGCGTCAACACCGCCTGCGATGCCCGGCTGAGCGGCTCGCACGCACCCGGCCTCAGCGGCCACGGCGAAGCGGTGAAGAGCCGCGACGACCGCCCGCTGGCCAGGATCGGCGAGGAGATGGCCGCCTCCCGCGCACTCGACGAACTCTCCCGCAAACTGAGGTCCGTCGCGGACGGCGAGATCGCCGACGAGGGCCACCGGCCCTCCTACCTCATCTACTGACAACACCCGCATCTGTTGGCAGCGCCCGCCGACGCACCACGGGAGAGGCGACCCGGGGTGCGCCGGTGGGGTGTCGCCCGGCCCGCACCCTCCGTGACCGGGCGGTCCGTCCAGCGATGTGATCGGGCTCATCTCTTGGCCGGGTGGGGGCCCGCGGGGTACACATAGGCATATGGTCCGGTTTAGGGGCCGATCCCGGGCCCCGTCGGTCCCCGACTCCACCGGTCGACGTCCGTGGTCGGCGTTGAGAATGCGCAGCGTCGCAGGCCAGGTGTTCGTCCTTCAGGTGGTCATCGTCCTGCTCCTGGTCGTCGCAGCAGGCGTCGAACTCGTGCTGCAGTCCCGCAAGGACATCACCCGCGAGGCCGCCAACCGCTCCCTCGCCGTCGCCCAGACCTTCGCCAACGCGCCCGGCATCATCGAGGCGCTCAGCACCCCGAACCCGACCGTCGTCCTCCAGCCCCGCGCCGAGGCCGCCCGCGTCACCTCCGGCGTGGACTTCATCGTCGTGATGAACACCGCCGGCATCCGCTACACCCACCCGATGCCCGACCGGATCGGCAAGAAGTTCGTCGGCACCATCGCCCCCGCCCTCGCCGGCAAGACCGTCATCGAGAACGTCGACGGCACCATCGGCCCCCTCGTCCAGGCCACCGTCCCCGTCAAGGAAGCCGACGGCACCGTCGTCGGCATCGTCTCCGCCGGCGTCCGCAAAGCCAAGATCGCCGACACCGCCGACCGCCAGCTCCCCCTGCTCCTCGCCACCGCCGCAGGAGCGCTCGCCCTCGCCACCGCAGGCACCGCCCTCGTCGGCCGCCGCCTGCGCCGCCAGACCCACGGCCTCGGCCCCGCCGAGATGACCCGCATGTACGAGCACCACGACGCGGTCCTGCACGCCGTCCGCGAGGGCGTCCTCATCCTCGACGGCACCGGACGCCTCCTGCTCGCCAACGACGAGGCCCGCCGCCTGCTCCCGCTCCCCACCGACGCCGAGGGCCGGGACGTCGCCGACCTCGGCCTCGACCACCGCCTCACCGACCTGCTCGCCTCCGGCAACACCGCCACCGACCAGGTCGTCAGCGCCGGCGAACGGCTGCTCGCCGTCAACATCCGCTCCACCGACACCAACGGCGGCCCGCCCGGCCGCGTCGTCACCCTCCGAGACTCCACCGAGCTCCAGGCCCTCTCCGGCCGCGCCGAACTCGCCGGCCGCCGCCTCCAACTGCTGTACGACGCCACCGGCCACATCGGCACCACCCTCGACGTCACCCGCACCGCCCAGGAACTCGCCGACGCCGCCGTCCCCGTCTTCGCCGACTTCGTCACCGTCGACCTCGCCGAACCCGTGCTCCGCGGCGAGGAACCCACCGGCCTGCCCACCGTGATGCGCCGCACCGGCCACAGCGGCGTCCGCCCCGACTCCCCGTTCATCCCCGTCGGCGAGAGCGTCCCGCTCGTCCCCGACACCCCCCGCGCCCGCTCCATGGCCTCCGGCCGGCCCGTCCTCGAACCCGACCTCACCGCCGCCTTCGAGGCCTGGAAGCCCTACCACCCCGAACGCGCCGCCGGCGTCCAGCGCTACGGCGTCCACTCCCTGCTCACCCTGCCGCTCCAGGCCCGCGGCATGGTCCTCGGCATGGCCAGCTTCTGGCGCTCCGACCGCCCCGAACCCTTCGACGACGACGACCGCTCCGTCGCCGAGGAACTCGTCGTCCGGGCAGCCCTGTGCATCGACAACGCCCGCCGCTACACCCGCGAGCACGCCATGGCCGTCACCCTGCAGCACAGCCTGCTGCCCGGCGGCCTCCCCGAACAGAGCGCCCTCGACCTCGCCTACCGCTACCTGCCCGCCCAGGCCGGCGTCGGCGGCGACTGGTTCGACGTCATCCCGCTGCCCGGCGCCCGCGTCGCCCTCGTCGTCGGCGACGTCGTCGGCCACGGCCTGCACGCCGCCGCCACCATGGGCCGGCTGCGCACCGCCGTGCACACCTTCTCCGCCCTCGACATGCCGCCGGACGAACTCCTCGGCCACCTCGACGACCTCGTCAACCGCATCGACCAGGACGCCTCCCTCGACGGCGACGCCCCCATCACCGGCGCCACCTGCCTCTACGCCATCTACGACCCGGTCTCCCTGCGCTGCACCATGGCCCGCGCCGGCCACCTGCTGCCCGCCGTCGTCCACCCCGACGGCAGCGTCGAATTCCCCGAACTCCCCGCAGGACCGCCCCTCGGCCTCGTCGGGCTCCCCTTCGAGGCCGTCGAGATCGACCTCCCCGAGGGCAGCCAGATGGTCCTCTACACCGACGGCCTCGTCGAGGACCGCCACCGCGATTCCATTCCATTCCATTCCATTCCATTCCATTCCATTCCATTCCATTCCATTCCATTCCATTCCATTCCATTCCATTCCATTCCATTCCATTCCATTCCATTCCATTCCATTCCATTCCATTCCATTCCATTCCATTCCATTCCATTCCATTCCATTCCATTCCATTCCATTCCATTCCATTCCATTCCATTCCATTCCATTCCATTCCATTCCATTCCATTCCATTCCATTCCATTCCATTCCATTCCATTCCATTCCATTCCATTCCATTCCATTCCATTCCATTCCATTCCATTCCATTCCATTCCATTCCATTCCAGGTTCAATCGTCATCCCGCTGCCCGGCGCCCGCGTCGCCCTCGTCGTCGGCGACGTCGTCGGCCACGGCCTGCACGCCGCCGCCACCATGGGCCGGCTGCGCACCGCCGTGCACACCTTCTCCGCCCTCGACATGCCGCCGGACGAACTCCTCGGCCACCTCGACGACCTCGTCAACCGCATCGACCAGGACGCCTCCCTCGACGGCGACGCCCCCATCACCGGCGCCACCTGCCTCTACGCCATCTACGACCCGGTCTCCCTGCGCTGCACCATGGCCCGCGCCGGCCCGACCCGTCCGCCGTCGTCCACCCCGACGGCAGCGTCGAATTCCCCGAACTCCCCGCAGGACCGCCCCTCGGCCTCGTCGGGCTCCCCTTCGAGGCCGTCGAGATCGACCTCCCCGAGGGCAGCCAGACATCGACGAAGGCCTCGAAGAGTTGCGCACCACCCTCGCCGCACACCCCGGCAGCACGCCGGAGAAGACCTGCGACACCGTGCTCGACGCCATGCTCCCCGCCAGCCCCACCGACGACATCGCCCTGCTCGTCGCCCGCACCCGCGCCCTCCCCGCCGAGAACGTCGACGCCTGGGACGTCCCCGCCGACCCCAGCGCCGTCTCCGCCGTCCGCGGCAAGGTCAGCCGGCGCCTCGACGACTGGGGCCTGGAGGACCTCGCCTTCACCACCGAACTCATCCTCAGCGAACTCGTCACCAACGCCATCCGCTACGGCGGCGGCCCGATCCGCGTCCGACTGCTCCGCGACCGGACACTGATCTGCGAGGTCTCCGACTCCAGCAGCACCTCACCGCATCTCAAGTACGCCGCCAGCACCGACGAGGGCGGCCGCGGCCTCTTCCTCGTCGCCCAGTTCGCCGAGCGCTGGGGCACCCGCTACACCGACTCCGGCAAGGTCATCTGGGCCGAGCAGGTACTGCCCTGACCCGCATCCGAGTCAGTGGGCCCGGCACCGGCGACCGGCGTCAGTGCGTGCGCTGCTCCACCAGGTCGCGGAGCTGCTCCAGGTCCGTCCGGACCGTCCGCTCGATCGCCGACGCCTGCGCGAAGCCGTGCGGCGGCCCGCCGAACAGCTCCTCCACGGCAGCCGGCTCGTACTCGATCCGCACCTGCACCTGCGTCCTGTCCCCGCCCAACGGCCGCAGCGCGAACGTGCCGCGCAGATGCGGGGCGTCCACGGTCTGCCAGGTCATCACCCGGTTGTGGCCGCGGTCGGTGAAGAACGCGTCGAACTCCCGGTGCCCCCCGTCCACCGCCACGTCCAGATGCGCACGGTGGCTGCCACGGGCGGAGGCGTGCAGCACGCCCTCGACGAAGCGGGGGTAGTCGGCGATCCGGTGCAGCTGCTCCCAGGTCGCATCGGCCGGGGCACCGATCTCGATCTGCTCCTCAAGGGTGCTCATGGCTCTCCTCGCCTTCTCGGCTCCCGCCCTCCAGCCTGCCCCCGCCGTGGCCGGGGCCGCAAAAGACGCGGCCGGGACCCGCGGAATGGGCCGGCGAAATCCGTCCGCGCACCCCGTCACATCCGCCGCCCCGCCCACGTCAGAGGAGTACCGAAGCAGACACGGAGGCCGGCGGAAGCAGTGGCTCGGGCCGGCGAGAAGGAGCACAGCGATGCAGCAGGCACGGATGCAGAACCCGGCGGTCGTCATTCCCGAGGCCATGCCGGCCAT